>NZ_CP049738.1:0-4651948 GCF_024181025.1 Citrobacter sp. SX206 | reverse complement strand
GGCGGACTCCACTCGAACAAAAGTCGATAAATGACAAAGGCTGAAACATTCATGATTGTTGACGCACATCGACAAGACCCTATGCAAAGGGTGACGTGCGAATTGCTATCTGCAATTTTTACCCGATCAGGATCCATTGAAACGATCGGGACCGCGGATCATAGCGTAAACTGAGAAAGAGATCTTCTGTTTCTCACAGATTCTTCCCGATTTATCCACAGGATGATCCAGAATCGGCTAAGTGTAAACGATCCTGGAGAAGTGCTGCAGGTTTTCGCGCGCATATTGAAAAAATTAATGAGTAAAGATGCTTTACTGCTTAAACGATCTAATAAAGATCCCGTGCGATCCTTGCGCTTTATCCACCAGCCCGTATAATTCTTACCCCCAGCGAGTAACGGTCGCCTTACGGCGTCAACGCTGCCTGTTTTTTACACAAAACCACGTGAAAAAAAACGGGATATAAGGAAAGAGAATTGACTCCGGAGTGTACAATTATTACAATCCGGCCTCTTTAATCACCCACACTGTGGCGTAAGTCGTTCGAAATTCGTTCGGGTATACGCAAAAGTCAGTGAATTTATTCAAGTTTAGGTAGAAATCGCCATGAAACGCACTTTTCAACCGTCTGTACTGAAGCGCAACCGTTCTCACGGCTTCCGTGCTCGTATGGCAAATAAAAATGGTCGTCAGGTTCTGGCACGTCGTCGTGCTAAAGGCCGTTCTCGTCTGACCGTTTCTAAGTAATAAAAGCTAGCCCCTGAGTGGTTAAGCTCGCATTTCCCAGGGAGTTACGTTTGTTAACTCCCACTCATTTCACATTCGTCTTCCAGCAGCCACAACGGGCTGGCACGCCGCAAATCACCATCCTCGGCCGCCTGAATTCGCTGGGGCATCCCCGTATCGGTCTTACCGTCGCCAAGAAAAATGTTAAACGTGCGCATGAACGTAATCGGATTAAACGTCTGACGCGTGAAAGCTTCCGTTTACGTCAGCACGAGCTTCCAGCAATGGATTTCGTGGTGGTGGCGAAAAAAGGGGTTGCTGACCTCGATAACCGTGCTCTCTCGGAAGCGTTGGAAAAATTATGGCGTCGCCATTGTCGCCTGGCTCGCGGGTCCTGATAGCCCTCATTCGGGTCTATCAACGCCTGATCAGTCCGCTGCTTGGGCCGCATTGCCGTTTCACTCCAACCTGTTCGAGCTACGGAATTGAGGCATTGCGCAGGTTTGGAGTGATAAAAGGCAGTTGGTTGACGGTGAAACGCGTATTAAAATGCCACCCTTTACACCCTGGTGGTGACGATCCCGTCCCGCCCGGACCATTTGATACCAGAGAACACTAACGATGGATTCGCAACGCAATCTTTTAGTCATCGCTTTGCTGTTCGTGTCTTTCATGATCTGGCAAGCCTGGGAGCAGGATAAAAATCCGCAACCTCAGGCCCAACAGACCACGCAGACAACGACCACCGCAGCGGGTAGCGCCGCCGACCAGGGCGTACCGGCCAGTGGCCAGGGGAAACTGATTACGGTTAAAACTGACGTGCTTGATCTGACCATCAACACCCGTGGTGGTGATGTGGAACAGGCTTCACTGCCAGCTTACCCGAAAGAACTGGGTTCTACCGAACCGTTCCAGTTACTGGAAACCACGCCACAGTTCATCTACCAGGCACAAAGTGGCCTGACAGGTCGTGACGGCCCGGATAACCCGGCTAACGGCCCGCGTCCGCTGTACAACGTCGAAAAAGACGCGTTTGTACTGGCTGACGGTCAGAACGAACTGCAGATCCCGATGACCTATACTGACGCAGCGGGTAACACATTCACTAAAACGTTTGTACTCAAGCGTGGTGAATATGCTGTCAACGTTAACTACAGCGTGCAGAACGCCGGCGAAAAACCGCTGGAAGTCTCCACCTTTGGTCAGCTGAAGCAATCCATCAATCTGCCATCTCATCGTGACACCGGTAGCAGCAACTTTGCGCTGCACACCTTCCGTGGCGCGGCGTACTCCACGCCAGATGAGAAGTATGAGAAATACAAATTCGACACCATTGCTGACAACGAAAACCTGAACGTCAATGCTAAAGACGGTTGGGTTGCAATGCTGCAACAGTATTTCGCCACGGCATGGGTTCCGCGTAACGACGGCACCAACAACTTCTATACCGCTAACCTGGGTAACGGCATTGCCGCTATCGGCTATAAATCACAGCCGGTATTGGTACAGCCTGGTCAGACTGGCGCGATGACCAGCACCCTGTGGGTCGGCCCGGAAATTCAGGATAAAATGGCGGCCGTTGCACCGCACCTGGATCTGACCGTGGATTACGGCTGGTTGTGGTTCATCTCTCAGCCGCTGTTCAAACTGCTGAAATGGATCCATAGCTTCCTGGGTAACTGGGGCTTCTCCATCATCGTTATCACCTTTATCGTTCGTGGCATCATGTACCCGCTGACCAAAGCGCAGTACACCTCCATGGCGAAGATGCGTATGCTGCAGCCGAAGATTCAGGCAATGCGTGAGCGTCTGGGTGATGACAAACAGCGTCAGAGCCAGGAAATGATGGCCCTGTACAAAGCTGAGAAGGTTAACCCGCTGGGCGGCTGCTTCCCGCTGATCATCCAGATGCCAATCTTCCTGGCGTTGTACTACATGCTGATGGGCTCCATTGAGCTGCGTCATGCGCCGTTCGCGCTGTGGATCCATGACCTGTCCGCACAGGACCCGTACTACATCCTGCCGATCCTGATGGGCGTGACGATGTTCTTCATTCAGAAGATGTCTCCGACCACCGTGACCGACCCGATGCAGCAGAAGATCATGACCTTTATGCCGGTCATCTTCACCGTGTTCTTCCTGTGGTTCCCGTCAGGTCTGGTGCTGTACTATATCGTCAGCAACCTGGTAACCATTATTCAGCAGCAGCTGATTTACCGTGGTCTGGAGAAGCGTGGCCTGCATAGCCGCGAGAAGAAAAACTCCTGATTCGGTGTAGGCCGGATTAGGCGAAGCCGCCATCCGGCAAACGGAACATAAAGTAAAGGGCGGTCATTAGACCGCCTTTTTTATTGCATTAAGAAGAGACAAACCATGAGCCATAACGACACCATCGTCGCTCAGGCCACCCCACCGGGACGTGGTGGCGTGGGTATCCTGCGTATCTCCGGCCTGAAGGCGCGCGAGGTCGCAGAAACCGTACTGGGGAAACTGCCAAAACCGCGTTATGCCGATTATCTGCCGTTTAAAGACGCGGATGGCAGCACGCTGGATCAGGGGATTGCCCTGTGGTTCCCCGGCCCGAACTCCTTTACCGGCGAAGACGTTTTAGAGCTTCAGGGCCACGGAGGTCCGGTGATTCTTGACCTGCTGCTCAAACGTATTCTGACCATTCCCGGGCTACGCATTGCCAGACCAGGTGAATTCTCCGAGCGAGCTTTTCTCAATGATAAGCTCGATTTAGCCCAGGCCGAGGCCATTGCCGACCTGATCGATGCCAGCTCAGAGCAAGCCGCTCGCTCGGCGCTGAATTCGTTGCAGGGCGCATTTTCCGCACGGGTAAATCATCTTGTGGAAGCGCTCACTCACCTGCGCATCTATGTCGAAGCGGCGATTGATTTCCCGGATGAAGAAATCGACTTCCTGTCTGACGGCAAGATTGAAGCCCAGCTCAATAGCGTTATCAGCGATCTTGATGCCGTTCGTGCCGAAGCGCGTCAGGGCAGCCTGCTGCGCGAAGGGATGAAGGTAGTCATTGCCGGTCGCCCTAACGCCGGGAAATCGAGCCTGCTGAACGCGCTGGCTGGCCGTGAGGCGGCTATTGTGACCGATATTGCGGGGACGACTCGCGACGTGCTGCGTGAGCATATTCATATCGACGGTATGCCGCTGCACATCATCGACACTGCTGGTTTGCGCGATGCCAGCGATGAAGTTGAACGCATTGGTATCGAACGTGCGTGGCAGGAAATCGAACAAGCCGACCGTGTGCTGTTTATGGTGGATGGCACCACCACCGACGCCGTGGACCCGGCTGACATCTGGCCAGACTTTATTGCCCGTCTGCCAGCCAAACTGCCAATTACCGTGGTACGTAACAAAGCGGATATTACCGGTGAGACGCTGGGCCTTAGCGAAGTAAATGGCCACTCACTGGTTCGCCTCTCCGCACGTACCGGTGAAGGTGTTGACGTACTGCGTAACCATCTCAAACAGAGCATGGGCTTTGAAACCAATATGGAAGGTGGCTTCCTGGCGCGTCGTCGTCACCTGCAGGCGCTGGCAGAAGCGGCGGAGCATCTCGAGCAGGGTAAAGCTCAACTGCTTGGCGCATGGGCCGGAGAATTGCTGGCAGAGGAGTTGCGTCTGGCGCAGCAAAACCTCAGTGAGATCACCGGGGAATTTACCTCCGACGATCTGCTGGGACGGATTTTCTCCAGCTTCTGTATTGGTAAGTAATGTTGTATTGCCCGGTGGCGCGATGCTTACCGGGCCCACAGGCCCCGTAGGCCGGATAAGGCGTTTATACCGCCATCCGGCAACAACAATTTCCCATGCGGAAATCACTGTTGTCCAAATGGCAACTCGCACAGACAACCCTCTCCCCGTATTCTTAGCGCCACTTTCCTCATGAGGTCGCTATGACACGCTTTCTAATCTGCAGTTTTGCCCTGGTTCTCCTCTATCCCGCCGGTATTGATATGTATCTGGTGGGATTGCCCCGTATTGCTGCCGATTTACAGGCCAGCGAGGCGCAGTTGCATATCGCGTTTTCGGTTTATCTGGCGGGAATGGCGACGGCGATGTTGTTCGCCGGAAAAATTGCTGACCAGTCGGGTCGTAAACCGGTCGCCATTGTCGGTGCCCTCATTTTTATTGTCGCCTCCTCGCTGTGTTCGTTCGCCGAAAGCGGTACCCCGTTTCTCGCAGGCCGCTTTATTCAGGGTGTGGGCGCCGGCTGCTGTTATGTGGTGGCTTTCGCCATCCTGCGCGATACGCTCGACGATCGTCGCCGGGCGAAGGTACTGTCGTTGTTGAACGGTATTACCTGTATCGTGCCGGTGCTGGCTCCGGTGATGGGGCATCTGATCATGCTCAAATACCCGTGGCAGAGCCTGTTCTACACGATGATGGGCATGGGCGTGGTCGTTTGCCTGCTGTCGGTGTTTATCCTGCGAGAATCGCGCCCAGCGACGCTCTCGACCTCTACGCAGAGCGATCATCGCGCAGAGTCGCTGGTAAACCGTTTTTTCTTAAGCCGTCTGGCCATTACCACCCTCAGCGTGTCGGTGATCCTGACCTTCGTGAATACGTCTCCGGTGCTGCTGATGGAAGTTATGGGCTTCGACCGCGGCGAGTACGCCACTACCATGGCCATGACCGCAGGCATCAGTATGGCGGTCTCTTTCTCTACGCCATTCGCACTGAGTATTTTTAAACCCCGCATCCTGATGCTGACTTCACAGGTCTTGTTCCTGGCTGCGGGCATCGTGTTAATCCTTGCCAGTACGCACGCGGTAACGTTGTTCGGGTTAACCTTAATCTGCGCCGGATTCTCGGTCGGTTTCGGCGTTGCCATGAGCCAGGCGCTGGGGCCGTTCTCGCTGCGCGCAGGCGTCGCCAGCTCGGCATTAGGCATTGCCCAGGTTTGCGGTTCATCGCTATGGATTTGGTTGGCTGCCATCCTCGGTCTCGACGCACTGAATATGCTGATCGGGATTCTGATTGGCTGTAGCATAGTGAGTATCATGCTGATTATCACTGTTGCACCAAACCGGCCCACACCAACTCATGAAGAAATCCCTCAGCAGTCTCGATCTTAATTTACTGCTCTGCCTGCAACTCCTGATGCAGGAACGCAGCGTCACTAAAACCGCCAAACGGATGAACGTCACGCCGTCGGCGGTCAGCAAATCGCTGTCGAAGCTGAGAGCCTGGTTTGACGATCCATTGTTTGTGAATACCCCGCTTGGGCTGACGCCAACGCCGCTGATGCTCAACATGGAACAGAGCCTGGCGGAGTGGATGCAGATGGGCAATCAATTGCTCGATAAGCCACACCATGAAGCACCACGTGGGCTGAAGTTTGATTTAGTGGCTGAAACGCCGCTGGTGATGATCATGTTTAACGCGCTCTCCCAACAGATCTACCAACGTTATCCACAGGCAACGATCAAAGTGCGCAACTGGGATTACGATTCGCTGGATGCCATTATCCGTGGCGAGGTGGATATCGGCTTTACCGGACGTGAAAGTCACCCGCGCTCGCGTGAATTACTGAGTCTGCTACCGTTATCGATCGACCACGAGGTCCTGTTTTCCGATCTCCCCTGCGTCTGGTTGCGTGAAGACCACCCGGCATTACAGGAAGAGTGGAATCTGGAAACATTCCTGCGCTATCCCCATATCAGCATTAGCTGGGAGCAGAGCGACACCTGGGCGCTGGACGATGTGCTTCAGGAGATGGGGCGTGCGCGTAACATCGCATTGTGTCTGCCAGGCTTTGAGCAGTCGCTGTTTATGGCCGCGCAGCCCGATCACGCATTGATAGCCACCGCCCCGGTCTATTGTCAGCGTTACAATCAACTCCACCAGCTTCCGCTCGTTGCGCGGCCGATGCCATTTGATACGGCGCAACTGGAAAAAATGCGCGTCCCGTTCACCCTACTTTGGCATAAACGCAACAGCCACAATCCTAAGATCGTATGGCTGAAAGAGACGATCAAGGCACTCTATCGCGAGATGTCATGAAGATCCTTTGCTATATTGTTGTTTTATTAACCTCCCTGGCGCTGGAAATGTAAATGTCGCGTAATGTATCCCGATTCCGTTTACTTTTTGGGCAGTAAAGCCTGCCTGGAAGCCGCGTAAATGTTACTCTGATAATAATCACGGACCATTAATCACGGAGCGAAAAATGGCGACACATTTTGCCAGAGGGATTCTTACGGAGGGACACCTGGTTTCAGTTCGTCTCCCTACTCCATGTCACATTGAAGCAAGAGATCTGCCCGCTCACCGCCGAACACGCTTCCTGGCCTCCCGAAGTCTTCTCGCAGAACTGATGTTCATGCTATACGGCACCAGCACATTGCCCGAGATTGTTACTGAGGCGAAAGGTAAGCCCGTTTTTCGCGATAAAAACCTGCCTGGCTTTTCGATTTCCTATGCCGGGAATATTGTCGGCGTCGCGCTTACCACAGAAGGTTCATGCGGTCTGGATATGGAGCTTCAGCGGGCAACTCGCGGGTTCCATACCCCGAATGCCACAGATTCCTACCGCTTTTCCAGTAACGAAAACCTGTGGATCAATAATCAAAACGACCCCAATGAAGCGCGTGCGCAGCTCATAACGTTACGCCAGAGCGTTCTCAAGCTCACTGGCGACGTGTGCAATGACGATCCACGTGAACTCCAGCTGTTACCGGGTGCGGGCCGTCTGAGATGTGCTCACGTTACGCAGATAGAAGCCATTTGCGATGCCGAAGATGTGCTGGTGTGGTCGGTCGCGGTCACGCCAACCATTGAAAAACTCAACGTTTGGGAGTTTGATGGTAAACAGGACTGGAAAAGCTTGCCTGATATCCAGACACGCGCCAATGAGCCAACGGGTCGCCTGATCCGGTTCTCACAATTATGCGCAGCGAAGAGCCATACGCTTTGATTTAACCTTCATGATGAAACAGGAGTAACCATGTCTGAAACATTGAATGTTGTTACGTTACTGGGGAGCCTGCGCAAGGGTTCGTTTAATGGAATGGTTGCCCGTACGCTGCCAAAAATTGCCCCCGCGGGGATGGAAGTGAATGCATTACCGTCGATTGGGGATATTCCTCTGTACGATGCCGACCTCCAGCAGGAAGAGGGTTTTCCGGCAAGTGTAGAAGCGCTGGCGGAACAAATCAGGAAGGCTGACGGCGTCGTTATCGTCACACCGGAATACAACTATTCTGTTCCTGGCGGGCTGAAAAATGCCATCGACTGGCTATCCCGCCTGCCCGATCAACCATTATCCGGCAAACCGGTGCTGATCCAGACCAGCTCCATGGGCGCCATTGGCGGCGCGCGCTGCCAGTATCATCTGCGTCAAATCCTGGTGTTCCTCGACGCGATGGTAATGAACAAGCCGGAATTTATGGGCGGCGTGATTCAGAATAAAGTGGACCCGCAGGCGGGTGAAGTGATCGACCAAAGCACGCTGGACCATCTGACCGGTCAGCTGACCGCATTTGGCGACTACATTCAGCGCGTGAAAGCCTAAAAGAAAAAGCCCGCCAGCAACGATGCCTGGCGGGCCGTTGTCCAGACCGATATTTTAGTGCGCGTCGATAAACACAATCTTCAGTACAAACAGCAGCGCGACAACGATGACGCACGGGCTGAGATCGCGGAAACGTCCGGTACCTATTTTCATCACGCAGTAAGAGATAAAGCCCAGCGCAATACCTTCGGTGATCGAGAAGCTAAACGGCATCATCACGGCGGTAATAAACGCTGGAACCGCTTCAGTCAGGTCATCCCACTTCACGCGCGACAGGCTTGATGTCATCAGGACACCAACGTAAATCAGCGCACCTGCGGCGGCATATCCCGGCACCATTCCCGCCAACGGCGACAGGAAGATAACCAGCAGGAACAACAGACCGACAACGACCGCGGTCAGGCCGGTACGCCCACCAACAGAAACCCCGGAAGAAGACTCAATATAGGCGGTAACGGAGGAGGTACCGATAAACGCGCCGGTAACAGACGACACGCTATCGACAAACAGCGCCTGCTTCATGCGTGGGAACTTGCCCTTCGCGTCTGCCAGACCGGCTTTATCCGTCACGCCAATCAGGGTACCGGAGGAGTCAAACAGGTTCACCAGCATGAACGAGAAAATCACGCCCGCAAGGCCAATGTTAAACGAACCGGCCAGGTCAACATGCCCGATAACCGACATCACGCTCGGCGGCGCGGAGACGATCCCGCTGTAATGGACATCACCCAGCATCCAACCCAGCAGCGTGGTCACGATGATAGAGATCAGCACCGCCGCATGAATATTACGTGACGCCAGAATCGCGATGATAAAGAAGCCCAGAATGCCGAGCAGTACGCTGTGGGACGTCAGATTGCCGATAGATACCAGCGTGTCTTTGTTGGCGACGATAACGCCGGCGTTTTTCAGCCCCATCATACCGATGAACAGACCGATACCGCTGGTGATCCCCACGCGCAGGCTCACCGGGATATTGGCAATCATCCAGTAACGTACGCGGAAAATGGTCAGCAGCAGCAGACCTATCGCACCCCAGAAGATTGCGCCCATACCTATCTGCCATGACAGGCCCATCGCGCCAACGACCACGAAGGCAAAGAATGCGTTCAGGCCCATAGCAGGTGCCAGCGCAACCGGCAGATTGGCAAAAAGCCCCATCAGGATGCTACCAAATGCAGCAATAAGGCAGGTGGTAACAAAGACGGCGCTGGTATCCATGCCAGCCACGCCAAGAATTTGCGGGTTAACAAAAACGATATACACCATCGTCAGGAAGGTGGTTAAACCGGCGATCACTTCGGTCCGTGCCGTTGTGCCATGCTCGCGCAGTTTGAACACGCGTTCCAGCATCCCCTGGCCAGAAGCCTGGGTTGTGTGTTGTTGACTCATTATCAATTTCCGAACAAGGAGGGAAAATTCGTCGCTATCCTATACCAAAATGCGACAATAGGGTTGGGTTATGAGCAACTTTTTTCATTGATTTTGCTTATACGGCAACGATTGCGTGGCGTAAATAAGCATGACGTAAACGTTAAACTAGCGATAAGAGGAAGGCATGTCCCAGATAGAAGCGGTATTTTTTGACTGCGACGGTACGCTGGTCGATAGTGAAGTGATCTGTTCCCGGGCGTATGTCGCCATGTTCCAGGAGTTTGGTATCAAACTCGATCTCGAAGAGGTGTTTAAACGCTTTAAAGGCGTAAAACTCTACGAAATCATCGATATCATCAACGAAGAGCACGGCGTTACGCTGGCGAAAGCCGATTTAGAGCCCGTTTACCGCGCAGAGGTCGCACGCCTGTTCGACTCGGAACTGGAGGTTATCGCTGGGGCAAATGCTCTGCTGGACAGCATGACAGTGCCAATGTGCGTGGTCTCAAACGGTCCGGTCAGCAAAATGCAGCATTCGCTGGGTAAGCTGGGCATGCTGCACCATTTTCCTGATTTACTATTCAGCGGCTACGATATCCAACGCTGGAAGCCCGATCCGGCCCTGATGTTCCATGCGGCAAAAGCAATGGACGTTAACGTTGAGAACTGCATTCTGGTTGATGATTCCAGCGCAGGCGCGCAGGCGGGAATTGCCGCCGGGATGGAAGTGTTCTACTTCTGTGCCGATCCGCATAATAAACCGATCGAAAACCCAAAAGTCACGACCTTTACCGATCTGGCACAGTTGCCGGAATTGTGGAAGGCGCGGGGTTGGAACATCGTCGGTTAAACCGTAGGCCTGATAAGCGGAGCGCCATCAGGCAGCATTACGCAGAATGCCGGATGGCGGCGTAACGCCTTATCCGGCCTACAACAGCGGCGCCGGGGGTTCCCGGCGGACCGCTTATTCTTTAGGATCTTTGCCCGCCAGCAGCTTATCCAGCTCATCGCCGCCCACATGACGGAAGTCTTGTCCCTTCACGAAATAGAAGATGTATTCGCAGATATTCTGGCAGCGGTCACCAATACGCTCGATAGAACGTGCGCAGAACAGCGCAGTCAGCACACTTGGAATGGTACGCGGGTCTTCCATCATGTAGGTCATCAGCTGGCGCACAATGCCTTCATATTCCTGGTCGACTTTCTTATCTTCGCGATAAATACGTACCGCTTCGTCGAGATCCATACGCGCAAACGCATCCAGCACGTCATGCAGCATTTGTACGGTGTGACGACCCAGCGATTCCAGACTTACCAGCAGCGGCTGATGCTGTTGCGAGAACTTCTCCAGCGCGGTGCGGCAAATTTTGTCCGCCACATCACCAATACGCTCCAGCTCAGCGATAGTTTTGATAATCGCCATCACCAGACGCAGGTCGCTGGCGGTAGGTTGACGCTTGGCGATGATACGCACGCAGGCTTCATCGATCGCCACTTCCATCATGTTGACGTTTTTATCGCCTTCAATGACGCGCTTCGCCAGTTCGCTGTCCTGATTATGCATGGCGGTAATCGCATCAGAAAGCTGCTGCTCTACCATGCCACCCATAGTCATCACCTGGGTACGGATGCTTTCCAGCTCTGCATTGAACTGGCCGGAAATATGTTTATTAAGGTTAAGGTTATCCACAACAAGCTCCTGAATCAGCCGTAACGACCGGTGATGTAGTCTTCAGTTTGTTTCTTCGCGGGCTTGGTGAACAGATCGTCCGTGTTGCTGAACTCAATCAACTCGCCCAGGTACATAAATGCCGTGTGATCGGAACAACGCGCTGCCTGTTGCATGTTGTGGGTAACGATAACAACGGTGTAATCTTCTTTCAGCTCAGTGATCAGCTCTTCAATACGCCCGGTAGAAATCGGGTCGAGCGCTGAACATGGCTCATCAAGCAGTAGCACTTCCGGGCGAATGGCGATACCACGCGCAATACACAGACGCTGCTGCTGACCACCGGAGAGAGAGTACCCGCTCTGGTGTAATTTATCTTTGGTTTCATTCCACAGTGCGGCCTTGGTCAATGCCCACTGCACACGTTCGTCCATATCCGCACGCGAGAGTTTCTCAAACAAACGTACGCCAAACGCGATGTTGTCGTAGATAGACATTGGGAACGGCGTCGGCTTCTGGAACACCATGCCGACTTTGGCACGCAGCAGCGCGATGTCCTGGGTGTTGGTGAGAATATTGTCACCATCCAGCAGGATTTCACCTTCCGCACGCTGCTCCGGGTACAGTTCAAACATTTTGTTGAAGGTACGCAGCAGCGTCGATTTACCACAGCCAGAAGGCCCGATAAACGCCGTGACCTGGTTTTTCGCGATATCCAGGTTGATGTTCTTCAGGGCATGGAATTTGCCATAGTAGAAGTTCAAATCACGAACCTGAATTTTACCCGGGGCAGTATCAACCATACTCATTTCAATCTTTTCCTCATCCGGCGCCGCATCAGCCACGCCGTAAAAATTAACCGTGTTTCTTCTTCGCGAAAATGACTCGCGCCAGAATGTTCAGCAGCAGTACGCACAGGGTAATAATCAGTACCCCGGCCCAGGCCAGTTGCTGCCACTCAGCAAACGGGCTCATCGCAAACTTAAAGATAGTGACCGGCAGGTTGGCTATAGGCTGCATCATGTCAGTGCTCCAGAACTGGTTGGAGAGCGACGTAAACAGCAGCGGAGCCGTTTCACCTGCAATACGGGCAATTGCCAGCAGAATACCGGTAATAATGCCCGATACAGACGCCTTCAGGGTGATTGCAGAAATCATCTTCCACTTCGGCGTACCCAGCGCATAGGCGGCTTCACGCAGGCTATCCGGAACCAGTTTGAGCATGTTCTCAGTGGTACGAATAACGATAGGTACCTGCAGCAACGCCAGCGCAATCACGCCCGCCCAGCCGGAGAAGTGTTCCATTTTTGCTACCACGATGGTGTAAACGAACAGACCGACCACGATGGATGGTGCAGAAAGCAGAATGTCGTTGATAAAACGGATGACCTCAGCCAGCCAGGACTTACGCCCATACTCAGCCAGGTAGATACCCGCCATAATACCGAGCGGGGTACCAAACACGGTCGCCCACAGAATCAACAGACCGCTACCGGCCAGGGCGTTCGCCAGACCACCACCTGCCGTATTCGGCGGCGGCGTCATTTCGGTGAACAGCGCCAGCGACATACCGTCAATACCGCGGGTGATCGTGGACATCAGGATCCAAATGAGCCAGAACAGACCGAACGCCATGGTCGCCATAGAGAGCGTCAGCGCGATGCGGTTTTTCAGACGACGACGCGCCTGCATTTTACGGCGGGATTCCGCAAGCTGAGCGGTGTTTTGCATTTCAAGCGTAGCCATTAGCGTGCCCCCTCGTTCTTCGCAAGGCGCATGATCATGAACTTAGATGCCGCCAGCACGATGAAGGTGATCACAAACAGAATCAGACCGAGCTCCATCAACGCGGCAACGTGCAGCCCAGATTCCGCTTCGGCAAATTCATTCGCCAGCGCAGAGGTAATACTGTTGCCCGGCATGTACAGCGAGGCGCTATCGAGCTGGTAGGTGTTACCGATGATAAAGGTCACCGCCATGGTTTCACCCAGCGCGCGACCCAGACCCAGCATTACGCCGCCAATGACACCATTTTTAGTGAACGGCAGAACGATACGCCAGATAACTTCCCAAGTGGTACATCCGATGCCGTAGGCCGACTCTTTCATCAGCACCGGCGTTTGTTCGAACACATCACGCATAACTGCCGCAATGTACGGGATGATCATGATGGCGAGGATCACGCCAGCAGCCAGAATACCGATACCAAATGCCGGGCCAGCAAACAGTGCGCCAACAAACGGAATGTTGGAAAGAATATTACCGACCGGCTCCTGGAAATACGTCGCAAACAGCGGGGCAAAGATAAACAGGCCCCACATGCCGTAAACGATACTCGGGATCGCCGCCAGCAGTTCAATAGCGATACCCAGCGGACGTCTCAGCCAGCCAGGTGCAAGTTCCGTCAGGAACAAAGCAATGCCGAAACTCACCGGGACGGCGATCAGCAGTGCGATAAGTGAGGTGACCAGCGTACCGTAAATCGGTACCAGTGCGCCGTAGATATCATTTGGCGCATCCCAGTCTTTGGTCCAAAGGAATGAGAAACCAAATTTCTGGATGCTTGGCCAGGAGGAGATGATCAGAGAGACAATAATGCCACCCAACATCAATAGCACAATCAGCGCAGCCAGTTTTACCAGCGCGCTGAAGATCATGTCACCCTTTTTACCCGGTGGGTTAAAAGCAGGCTTGGTTGCAGCCATAAATCACTCTTTAAGTTTGGGCCAGGAAGCGCGCATTTTATCGTGCTTCCCAGCTAACGTAATGCCATACCCTAAATAATTCGAGTTGCAGCAAGGCGGCAAGCTTGTGACAAATTCGTCAGGAACGAATTTGAACAGCCGGAGGCTGCCTTCGGTGAGGGACAAGGATGTCCCTCATTCATCCCCAGGAGCATAGATTTACTATGTGACTGGAGTGAACAAGCGCAGCCAACACAGCTGCGGCTCGAAGTATGACGGGTATTTAGTACAGCGCTTTACCGCTGCTGTCTTTCACGTTGGTCTTCCATGCAGCACGAATCTGCTCAACCACGCTGTCCGGCAGGCTGGCGTAATCCAGGTCGTTGGCCTGTTTGCCGCCATTTTTGTACGCCCAGTCAAAGAACTTCAGCACTTCAACGCCCTGCTCAGGCTTCTTCTGCTCTTTGTGAACCAGGATGAAGGTGGTGGAAGTGATTGGCCACGCATTGTCACCTTTCTGGTTAGTCAGATCCTGAGCGAAGGTTTTGCTCCAGTCAGCGCCTTTAGCTGCATTAGCAAAGTTTTCTTCTGTCGGGCTTACCGGCTTACCATCAGCAGTAACCAGTTTGGTGTATGCCAGGTTGTTCTGCTTAGCATAAGCGTACTCAACGTAGCCGATAGAGCCTGGCAGACGCTGGACGAACGCAGCGATACCGTCGTTACCTTTACCGCCCAGACCGGTCGGCCAGTTCACAGTAGAGCCTGCGCCAATTTTAGATTTCCACTCTTCGTTCACTTTCGCCAGGTAGCTGGTGAAGACGAAGGAGGTACCGGAACCATCTGCACGACGTACAACGGCAATGTTCTGAGAAGGCAGCTTCAGACCCGGGTTCAGTTTGGTGATGGCTTCATCATCCCACTTCTTAATTTTGCCGAGGTAGATATCGCCCAGAGTTTTACCATCAAGCACCAGCTCTCCGGACTTCAGGCCCGGGATATTCACCGCCAGCACCACACCGCCGATCACTGTCGGGAACTGGAACAGACCTTCCTGAGCCAGCTTCTCGTCAGATAACGGCGCATCAGATGCACCGAAATCAACGGTATTTGCGGTAATTTGTTTTACACCACCGGAGGAGCCGATACCCTGGTAGTTTACTTTGCTACCGGTCTCTTTCTGATAAGTATCAGCCCATTTGGCATACACTGGCGCAGGAAAAGTTGCACCAGCACCTGTCAGGCTCGCTGCAGCAAAGGCAGAGAACGCGCTCATAGATAAGGTCGCGGCGACAACAGTTGCGACAGTGGTACGCATAACTTTCATAATGTCTCCTGCACGGTTTTCGTAAATTGTTGTTTGAGTTGCTACTGTGAGCAAAATAGGACAAACAGGTGACAGTTAAATGTACGAAATATGACAATTTTATGACAATGAAAAATAATGCGCCAAGAACAATTAAAAATTGTATAAAAACAGTAAGTTAACAGATTGTATGACAATCATATTTCGGCAAAATTTTCTTTTTATGACACTGAAAACAGTAGCTGAAGATGACGGTTTGTCACATAAAACAGGCGGGATAATTGATTAAAAACAGAACGCGTTTAAAAAAATGCCCCGCTTTGAGCAGGGCATTTTCAGTTCAGCGAGGTATCGCTTATTCCACGGTAACCGACTTCGCCAGGTTACGCGGCTGGTCCACGTCAGTACCTTTAATCAGCGCCACATGATACGCCAGCAGTTGCAGCGGAACGGTATAGAAGATCGGTGCAATCACCTCTTCCACATGCGGCATCTCGATGATATGCATATTTTCATTACTGATAAATCCTGCATCCTGATCGGCGAAGACGTACAACTGGCCGCCACGGGCACGCACTTCTTCAATGTTGGATTTCAGTTTTTCCAGCAACTCGTTGTTCGGTGCAACCACGATAACCGGCATATCCGCGTCAATCAGCGCCAGCGGACCGTGCTTCAGCTCACCAGCGGCATACGCTTCTGCGTGAATATAAGAAATCTCTTTCAGCTTCAGGGCGCCTTCCAGCGCAATGGGGTACTGATCGCCACGACCAAGGAACAGTGCATGGTGTTTGTCAGAGAAGTCTTCCGCCAGTGCGGCAATACGCTTGTCCTGTGACAGCATCTGCTCAATACGGCTCGGCAGCGCCTGTAACCCGTGAACAATCTCTTGTTCAATAGTCGCATCCAGACCTTTCAGACGAGCCAGCTTCGCCACCAGCATTAGCAGAACAGTCAGTTGGGTGGTAAATGCTTTCGTGGAGGCCACGCCGATTTCGGTCCCGGCATTGGTCATCATCGCCAGGTCAGATTCACGTACCAGAGAAGAGCCTGGAACGTTACAGATTGCCAGCGACCCCAGATAGCCCAGCTCTTTAGATAAGCGCAGACCCGCCAGGGTATCCGCCGTTTCACCGGACTGAGACAGGGTAATCATCAAACTGTTACGACGCACAGCGGATTTGCGATAACGGAACTCAGAAGCAATTTCCACATCACAAGGAATGCCGGCCAGCGACTCAAACCAGTAGCGGGATACCATGCCTGAGTTGTATGAGGTGCCGCAGGCAATAATCTGGATATGCTCGACCTGAGACAGCAACGCATTGGCATTAGGGCCAAGCTCACTTAAATCCACTTCGCCATGACTGATACGCCCGGTCAGCGTATTTTTTATCGCGTTCGGTTGCTCATAGATCTCTTTCTGCATGTAGTGGCGATAAATACCTTTTTCGCCCGCGTCGTATTGCAGATTAGATTCAATATCCTGACGTTTAACTTCCGCGCCAGTCTTGTCAAAAATAGAGACTGAACGACGCGTTACCTCGGCGATATCGCCCTCTTCCAGGAAGATAAAGCGACGGGTTACCGGCAGCAGAGCCAGCTGGTCGGAAGCGATAAAGTTTTCACCCATGCCCAGACCGATAACCAGCGGGCTACCAGAACGCGCCGCCAGCAGAGTTTCTGGATTACGGGTATCCATGATCACTGTGCCGTAGGCACCGCGCAGCTGCGGAATAGTACGCAATACCGCCTCACGCAGTGTACCGCCCTGTTCCAGCTCCCAATGCACCAGGTGAGCAATCACTTCGGTGTCGGTTTCAGAAACAAAGGTATAGCCACGCGTTTTCAACAGCTCACGCAGTGGTTCATGGTTTTCGATGATGCCGTTATGCACCACCACAATGTGTTCAGAAACATGAGGATGCGCGTTCGCTTCTGAAGGTTCACCGTGTGTCGCCCAACGGGTATGAGCGATACCTGTACCACCATGCAACGGATGTTCTTCCGCAGCAGCAGTCAGCATCTGCACTTTACCCAGACGACGCAGACGGGTCATGTTACCTTCAGCATCGACGACGGCCAGACCGGCTGAGTCATAACCACGATATTCCAGACGACGTAAACCTTCGAGAAGGATTTCAGCTACATCACGCTGCGCGATAGCGCCAACAATTCCACACATATTTTTTGATTCCGAATTTAGGCATTATGCCTGTCGTTGTCGCTGACCTGTTTCCCCTTCGTCTTTCACTCCGCAGCTACGTTGGCTACGCTTGCTCACTACGGTCACTTACTTTAGTAAGCTCCCGTAGATTCCCAAGCTTGCCGCCTTGCTACAGCGCGAAATACTTTGGGTAATACCCTTTCCGGGCGCCCCGAGCCTTGTAGAGAGTGGGGTTATTTTTATGGTACTGCTTGTTGAGCGGAGGATTATGTTATCCCCTCATCTCTTGTCTGCCTGATGGCACTCACGCTTATCAGGCCTACAGAACGTCATCGCACGTAGGCCGCCATCCGGCAAAAATCACTTACTTTTTCTTAACCGGGCGCTGCCAACCTTGTTTATGGACCTGCGGTACACGGCTTAATACCAGTTCGTTATCAGCGATATTACGCGTCACTGTGGTTCCAGCGGCGATCGTCGCGCCTTTACCCACGGTGACAGGCGCCACCAGTTGAGTATCCGAACCCACAAACACATCATCACCAATAATGGTTTTAAATTTATTAGCACCATCGTAATTGCAGGTGATCGTCCCCGCGCCGATGTTCACGTTATCGCCAATTTCAGCATCGCCCAGATAGGTCAGATGACCGGCTTTAGAACCTTTACCCAGACGCGCTTTTTTCATTTCGACGAAGTTGCCCACGTGTGCGCCTTCCTGCAGCTCAGCACCCGGACGCAGACGCGCAAAAGGCCCGATAGTACAGGCCGCTTCCAGATGGGCATCTTCCACCACGCTGTACGGGCTAAGCTCACAGCCATCGCCAATTACGCTATTTTTGATAATGCAGCCAGTACCAATCTTGACGCGATCGCCAAGGGTTACGTTACCTTCAATGATAACGTTAGTATCAATTTCAACATCGCGCCCGTGAATAAGCGAACCGCGAAGATCAAAACGTGCGGGATCGCGTAACATAACGCCAGCTAACAGCAGTTTCTCTGCTTGTTCGGACTGATAGACACGTTCAAGACGGGATAACTGAAGGCGGTTGTTCACCCCTTCGGTTTCGCTAATACGTGCCGGATGTACCGCAGCAATTTCACGACCTTCCTGGTACGCCATCGCAATGATATCGGTGATGTAATATTCACCCTGCACGTTGTTGTTGGTCAGTTTAGATAACCAGCGCTTCATATCAGCGCCATTGGCAATCAGGATGCCGGTGTTAATTTCCTGGATCTTGCGTTGCTCGTCGGTCGCATCTTTATGCTCAACGATGCCAGTAACGCTGCCGTTATCACGCGTAATGCGCCCATAGCCGGTTGGGTCGTCCAGTTTTACGGTTAATAAGCCAATACCCCCCTGAGGTTTAGCATCGCGCAGGCGGCGTAACGTTTCAGTGGAGATTAACGGCACATCGCCATAGAGCATTAAAATGTCTTCGTCATCACCAAAGAACGGTGCAGCCTGCTGCATAGCATGACCGGTTCCCAACTGCTCTGCCTGCAGAACCCAGTTCAGATTGCCATCTTTCAACGTCTGCTGAAGCAAATCACCACCGTGCCCGTAGACCAGGTGTACATGAGTTGCGCCTAATTCATTAGCGGCATCAATAACATGCTGCACCATCGCTTTTCCTGCGAGAGTGTGCAGCACTTTAGGAAGATCGGAATACATACGTGTACCTTTGCCTGCGGCAAGGATCACGACGCTCATAGCATTATTCAACATACACATCCTGACTGTCATTTGAGAACGAATTTATACCCTTTCATATTGAAAATACTACATTTTTTTCATCATGAAATGGGCCGAAGATAAAACGTTCAATAGGGGAAAATCCCTAACTATTAACTCACTATTTTCGACTATATCGGCGCCTTTTGTCTCCCAAAAACCAGGAGCATGCTCTTATTAAAGCCTTAGGTTAATGTTTTTGCTATTTTTTTACCGCATGAATAAAGAGTTACACATGCAAAGTCCGATTTTATTTATGTGATTCAGTAAGAAACCGAAAATGCGTACGCGAAAATAAAAAGTTGAGGGAGAAGAGGAGGAAGAGAGGATCTATAACAACAAGTGGCGCTGACTGATAAACCGTATCAAGCATCGCGCCACAGGACGGGCAGGTAAAAGCTAAAAGCTCATATTGCTGAACATGGCGATGATTTTATTGAGTAATTTCATGTTGGCATCTCTTTTTATTTGAGTTAATTATGTGATATTCATCACATAAAAAGAGTCTACGCCGCATTTTTTAACCAATCAACTTTTTTTGATCTAAATCACAAAACAGATTTCACTTTAAATGTTTTATGCAACAAAACAAAAAAAGCCAGCCTGGAAACCAGACTGGCTTTTGTGCTTTTCAAGCCGGTGTTACATCGCTTTTTTGGTCAACTCGATAACGCGCAGTTTCGCGATCGCTTTGGCCAGTTCCGCAGATGCCTGAGCGTAATCCACGTCACCATGAGAGCTCTTAATATGCTCTTCAGCCTTACGTTTCGCTTCCAGGGCTCTCGCTTCATCGAGATCCTGCCCGCGAATCGCGGTATCAGCCAGTACGGTCACGTTGCCAGGCTGCACTTCAAGAATGCCGCCGGACAGATAGATAAACTCTTCATGACCGAACTGTTTAACGATGCGGATCATACCAGGCTTAATGGCGGTGAGTAGCGGTGCGTGACCCGGGAAAATACCCAGTTCACCTTCACTACCCGTTACCTGGATTTTTTCGACCAGACCAGAGAACATTTGTTGCTCTGCGCTGACGACGTCCAGGTGGTAAGTCATTGCCATATCACCCTCCGATTAAGGCGTTAAAGTTTTTTGGCTTTTTCTACGGCTTCGTCGATAGAACCAACCATGTAGAACGCCTGCTCTGGCAGGTGGTCGTATTCGCCTTCCATGATGCCTTTAAAGCCACGGATGGTGTCTTTCAGGGAAACGTATTTGCCCGGAGAACCGGTGAATACTTCCGCAACGAAGAACGGCTGGGACAGGAAGCGCTGAATTTTACGCGCACGTGCTACCACCAGTTTATCTTCTTCAGACAGTTCATCCATACCCAGGATGGCGATGATGTCTTTCAGTTCCTGATAACGCTGCAGCAGGGACTGTACGCCACGCGCGGTGTCGTAGTGTTCCTGACCAACAACCAGCGGATCCAGCTGACGGCTGGTGGAGTCCAGCGGGTCAACTGCCGGGTAGATACCCAGAGATGCGATCTGACGGCTCAGTACCACGGTTGCATCTAAGTGAGCAAAGGTGGTTGCTGGGGATGGGTCAGTCAAGTCATCCGCAGGTACGTATACCGCCTGAACGGAGGTGATAGAACCGGTTTTGGTAGAAGTGATACGTTCCTGCAGAACACCCATCTCTTCCGCCAGGGTCGGCTGGTAACCTACCGCTGATGGCATACGACCCAGCAGTGCGGATACTTCCGTACCGGCCAGGGTATAACGATAGATGTTATCGACGAACAGCAGTACGTCACGACCTTCGTCACGGAATTTCTCAGCCATGGTCAGACCGGTCAGCGCAACGCGCAGACGGTTTCCCGGCGGCTCGTTCATCTGGCCATAAACCAGGGATACTTTATCCAGAACGTTGGAATCGGTCATTTCGTGGTAGAAGTCGTTACCCTCACGAGTACGTTCACCTACACCCGCAAACACAGAGTAACCGGAGTGCTCGATCGCGATGTTACGAATAAGCTCCATCATGTTTACGGTTTTACCTACACCCGCACCACCGAACAGACCAACTTTACCGCCCTTAGCGAACGGACACATCAGGTCGATAACTTTGATGCCGGTTTCCAGCAGTTCCTGAGAGCTGGACAGCTCTTCATAGGAAGGTGCTGCGCGGTGAATAGCCCAACGCTCTTCTTCTCCGATATCGCCTTTCATGTCGATCGGGTGACCCAGAACGTTCATGATACGACCCAGCGTTGCTTTACCTACCGGGACTTCGATCGGGTGCTCGAGGTCTTTAACTTCCAGACCACGACGCAGACCGTCGGAAGAACCCATGGCGATGGTACGTACGATACCGCCGCCGAGCTGCTGCTGAACTTCCAGCACCAGGCTCTCTTTACCATTCATAACCTCAAGAGCATCGTACACGCGCGGTACGGCATCCTGAGGGAATTCGACGTCAACCACGGCGCCGATTACCTGGACAATTTTTCCAGTAGCCATCTTGAATCCTCTACGAATTAACCTGGTTATACCGCGGATGCACCACCGACGATTTCGGTGAGTTCCTGAGTAATGCTGGCCTGACGAGCTTTGTTGTATACCAACTGCAGCTCTTTAATCAGGCTGCCGCCATTGTCGGTCGCGGCTTTCATCGCCACCATACGTGCGGCCTGCTCGCTGGCCAGGTTTTCTACCACGCCCTGATAAACCTGAGATTCAACGTAACGACGCAGCAGGGTATCCAGCAGCGGTTTCGGGTCTGGTTCATACAGGTAATCCCAGGCTTTTTGTTTTAACTCTTCATCTTCTGAAGCCGGTAAAGGCAGCAGTTGAGTGAGAGTAGGAACCTGAGACATGGTGTTAATAAATTTGTTGCTGACAACGTACAGTCTGTCCAGACGACCTTCATCGTAGGCCTGCAGCATCACTTTAACCGGGCCGATCAGTTCGGACAGGGAAGGGTTATCCCCCATACCGGTTACCTGAGCAACCACGTTACCGCCTACGGAATTAAAGAAAGACACGCCCTTAGAGCCGATCATTGCGATGTCGCACTGAACGCCTTTATCGGACCATGTTTTCATATCCGCCAGCAGCTTTTTGAACAGGTTAATGTTCAAGCCACCGCACAGACCACGGTCGGTCGACACCACCAGGTAGCCCACGCGCTTAACGTCGCGTTCTTCCAGGTAAGGGTGCTTATATTCCAGATTACCATTCGCAAGGTGACCAATCACTTTGCGCATGGTCTCTGCATAAGGACGGCTGGCCGCCATGCGATCCTGCGATTTACGCATTTTGGAAGCGGCGACCATCTCCATCGCTTTAGTGATCTTCTGCGTGTTCTGGACGCTTGCGATCTTACTACGTATCTCTTTTGCGCCGGCCATGAGCTTCTCCTCAATGCCTTGCGGTCCGCCCTAAGACAGACCGCCAGACGTTACCAGGACTGGGTTGCTTTGAAGGAATCGAGGATAGCTTTCAGCTTGCCTTCGATTTCATCGTTATAGCCACCGGACTGGTTAATCTCTTGCATCAGCGGAGCGTGATCACGGTCAACGTAAGCCAGCAAAGCGGCTTCGAAGCTACCGATTTTCGCCAGTTCCACATCTTCGAGGTAACCGCGTTCAGCCGCAAACAGCACCACGCCCTGCTGTGCAACAGACATTGGGGCATACTGTTTCTGCTTCAGCAGTTCAGTTACTTTCTGACCGTGGCTCAGCTGCTTACGCGTAGCTTCGTCAAGGTCGGAAGCGAACTGAGAAAACGCTGCCAGTTCACGATACTGTGCCAGCGCGGTACGGATACCACCGGACAGTTTCTTGATGATCTTGGTCTGCGCTGCGCCACCTACACGGGATACGGAGATACCCGGGTTAACTGCCGGACGAATACCGGAGTTGAACAGGTTGGTTTCCAGGAAGATCTGACCATCGGTAATGGAAATTACGTTGGTCGGAACGAACGCGGAAACGTCACCCGCCTGGGTTTCGATAATCGGCAGAGCGGTCAGGGAGCCAGTTTTACCTTTAACTTCACCATTGGTGAATTTCTCAACGTATTCCGCGTTAACGCGGGAAGCACGTTCAAGCAGACGGGAGTGGAGGTAAAATACGTCGCCCGGGAATGCTTCACGTCCTGGTGGACGACGGAGCAGCAGGGAAACCTGACGGTAAGCAACAGCCTGTTTGGACAGGTCATCATAAACGATCAGTGCATCTTCACCGCGGTCACGGAAGTATTCGCCCATTGCGCAACCAGCATAAGGTGCCAGATATTGCAGTGCAGCAGATTCAGACGCGGTCGCCACAACAACGATGGTGTTGGACAGTGCGCCGTGTTCTTCCAGTTTACGAACCACGTTAGAAATGGTGGACGCTTTCTGGCCGATAGCCACGTACACACATTTGATGCCGGAGTCACGCTGGTTGATGATGGCATCGATTGCCATCGCGGTTTTACCGGTCTGACGGTCACCGATGATCAACTCACGCTGACCACGACCGATTGGGATCATGGCATCAACGGATTTATAACCGGTCTGTACCGGCTGATCTACGGACTGACGTTCGATTACGCCTGGTGCGATAACTTCGATTGGCGAGAAGCCATCGTTATCAACCGGACCTTTACCGTCAATTGGGGAACCCAGAGTGTTCACCACACGACCCAGCAGGCCACGGCCAACCGGAACTTCCAGAATACGACCCGTACACTTAACCTTCATGCCTTCGGCGAGGTCAGCGTATGGACCCATCACAACTGCACCTACGGAGTCGCGCTCCAGGTTCAGTGCGATAGCATAACGGTTACCCGGCAGAGAGATCATTTCCCCCTGCATACAGTCAGCAAGACCGTGGATGCGGATAACACCGTCACTTACAGAAACAATAGTACCTTCGTTGTGAGCTTCACTCACAACACTGAACTGAGCAATGCGCTGCTTGATCAGTTCGCTGATTTCGGTGGAATTCAGTTGCATGCTCCAGTCCCCTTAAGACTGCAAGACGTCTGCAAGGCGCTCAAGACGGCCGCGTACGCTGCCATCAATGACCATATCACCCGCACGGATGATTACGCCTGCCATTACAGACTTATCGATTTTGCAATTCAGCTTAACTTTGCGTGACAGACGTTTTTCCATCGCTGCACTAATCTTCGTAAGCTGTTCATCACTCAGTGCATTGGCAGAAGTGACTTCTACCTCAGAGATAGCCTCACTGGCTGCACGCAGGTGAATAAACTGCTCAAGAACATCCGGGAGCGCATTAAGACGGTTATTTTCAGCCATTACCTTAATCAGGTTCTGGCCATTTTCGTCCAACTGCTCACCGCAGATTGCGATAAACGACTCAGCGAGCGTTTCCGGCGCCAGCGCGCCAGAGAGAAGCTCTGCCATTTGTTCGTTCTTCGTCACCTCAGCGGCAAACGTCAGCATATCCTGCCAACGGTCAACGCTTTGGTGCTCAACGGCAAAGTCAAAAGCTGCTTTGGCGTAGGGGCGAGCTACCGTAATAAATTCAGACATCAGCCCCTCCCTCCTTACAGTTCAGCGACAAGTTTGTCCACGATGTCGCTGTTAGCAGCTTCATCCACGGAACGTTCGATGATCTTCTCGGCGCCAGCAACAGCCAGGACAGCAACTTGCTTACGCAGCTCTTCGCGAGCACGTTTACGCTCGGCGTCAATTTCCGCCTGCGCTTGTGCCACGATTTTAGTACGTTCCTGCTCTGCTTCAGTTTTAGCTTCGTCCAGGATCTGAGCACGGCGTTTGTTTGCCTGCTCGATAATTACCTGAGCTTCCGCCTTCGCTTTTTTCAGCTGGTCAGTCGCGCTGGCCTTTGCAAGGTCAAGATCCTTATGTGCTCGTTCAGCAGAAGCAAGACCGTCAGCAATTTCTTTTTGACGTTTTTCGATGGCTGCCATTAATGGCGGCCATACGTACTTCATGCAGAACAGAACGAACAGGACAAACGCGATGGCCTGGCCGAGGATTGTTGCGTTAAGATTCACAGCACAATGCCTCTATCTAGTTAACGTTCTGATATTGCTCTTAATTCAAGCAACGCTTACTACGCGACAGCGAACATCACGTACAGACCCAGACCTACAGCGATCATCGGGATAGCATCCACCAGACCCATAACGATAAAGAACTGAGTACGCAGCAGAGGAATCAGATCAGGTTGACGCGCTGCGCCTTCCAGGAATTTACCCCCGAGGATGCCGATACCGATCGCAGCACCGATTGCCGCCAGACCCATCATCACAGCGGCAGCCATGTACAGCAGATCCATATTCAGGTTTTCCATGACAGTCTCCAGTTTGTTTCAGTTAAAACGTAGTAGTGTTGGTAAATTAATGCTCTTCAGACGCCATCGACAGATAGACAATCGTCAGAACCATGAAGATGAAGGCTTGCAGCGTGATAATCAGTATGTGGAAAATGGCCCACGGCACATTCAGAATCCACTGTGACCACCACGGCAACAGACCAGCAATCAGAATGAAAATCAGCTCACCAGCGTACATGTTGCCGAACAGTCGCAGACCAAGAGAAACTGGTTTGGACAGTAGGCTTACCCCTTCAAGGATTAAGTTGACAGGAATGAACGCCCAGTGATTGAACGGCTGCAGCGTCAACTCTTTCGCGAAGCCGCCGATGCCTTTCATTTTGATGCTGTAGAACAGAATCAGGATAAACACGCCCAGCGCCATCGACAGGGTGATGTTTACGTCCGCAGACGGAACCACGCGCAGCGCCGGCAGGCCCAGTATATGCTCAGCAATATACGGCAGCAGGTCGATTGGCAGTAAATCCATCAGGTTCATCAGGAAGACCCAAACGAAGATCGTCAGGGCAAGCGGTGCGATAACCTTGCTTTTGCCATGGTACATGTCTTTGACACTGCCATGAACAAAGCCGATTACCAACTCAATCGCGGTCTGAAATTTCCCTGGTACGCCGCTGGTTGCCTTTTTAGCAACGCTACGGAACATAAGCAGGAACAACAGACCCAGCACCACCGAGAAGAACATGGAGTCAATATTGAGCGTCCAGAAGGTGGCTGGGGGGTTATGCGGATCTACCAGCGAGAAAGTACGCAGGTCCAACTGAAGGTTATTCAGATGGTGCCCTATGTATTCCTGCGGCGTCATATTTTCAGAAGCCATGATGCCTTTTACCCTTTGTTGTTAATTACAGCCGGTGCCAGTATCTGAACCACCAGCACCAAAACCCACGTAACGATCAGCGGTAAGAACACCGCCTTCAAAACCGCCAACGCCACCACAAGCAAAACCAGCATAGCTAACACCTTGAAGGCTTCGCCGAAAGCGAACGTCCAGGCCACTCGGCCCTTTGCTGGTGTATGTGCCTGGTGACGCCAGGCAAATATCATAAACAACATATTAGGCAGTAACACTGCCAATCCCCCGCACAATGCGGAGACGCCCCAGAAAGGGTCTTTGAGGCTAAACAGCAATCCACTTGCTATTACCGCCAGAAGCTGTGTGAGCAAAAGCTTACGAGCAACGTTTCGACTCAAGAGCGACATAGACATCACGTTTTTACTCCTGCTCCCTTCGAGGTATGCCGCGTGTCGTATAAAACGTTCTTTATGGCTTAGAGTCAAGCATCAAAAAGCGGTCAAATTATACGGTGCGGCTTCGTGATTTCAAACAATAAGTAGCTAAAAAGTGAATAAATGTTTAAATATTTTTCTCCAGGCCACATTTATTACTTTTCGGCAAACTGTGAACGATCATGCAAAACTGCAAAAGCCGCGTAAACACTGGCTGCAAAGCGTGCACCAGATCACATATTAAGCATATTCGCCCCTGCACTATTTATTTACTTGGCAAATGATGCCATTTCAACTTTTTGATATTTAAGCCTAAAATCCGTTACTGTTTTAAAAATAGCGAATAACAACAAAAAAACCACCCATTGACATTTATAATAAAAAATTAACACAAGCGGTGATTCTTTGATTCTATTTTTAGCAGGCTGATATTTTCACAGTTGACTTGTTTCACTTTTAACAAAAAACGGTACGTTATAGTTATGATGCAAAACCGTAAGACATTAGTGAAATGTAACGACATTTAACCACACTATTCCCTATGACTTTTAACACCTGAAGAGCCGTTTTTTTTCTATTTTTTTTGATAAAAATTAAATTTTGTTTGGCTTAATAACTACCAAATGACGCTCACCATCCAGTTGTGGAACCCGTAATTTTACAACTGATTCGACGCTGAACGCCGCAGGCAATGTGGCGATCTCATCTTCCGGTAATTGCCCTTTTAAAGCATAAAAACGCCCGTTTTGACCAGGTAAATGGTGGCACCAGCTCAGCATGTCGTTAAGAGACGCAAAAGCACGACTTATCACGCCATCAAAAGGCGGCTCGGAAGGGAATTCTTCTACCCTGCTTTGCACTGGAGTGATGTTATCCAGTTTAAGTTCATGTTGTACCTGACGCAGAAAACGTACGCGTTTTCCCAGACTATCCAGCAGAGTAAAATGCGCCTCAGGACGCACGATAGAAAGAGGAATTCCTGGTAAGCCCGGTCCCGTGCCGACATCAATAAAACGCTCGCCTTGCAGATGGGGGGCGACAACAATGCTGTCCAGAATATGGCGCACCAGCATTTCGTTGGGATCCCGCACCGATGTCAGGTTGTACGCTTTATTCCATTTATGCAGCATATCGACATACGCAATCAGCTGATTTTTCTGGTGATCGGTAAGAGAAATACCAGCATCAGCCAGCAGACGAGAGAGTTTGTTGAGCACGGTCGTTACCTGTTAATAATCAATGACCCGATACGCTATAGCTTATCGGGTCGACAAATTTGCAGGGCGGGCAAGCGAAACGCCCCCGCCCAAATAGTGTGATTAAGCGCTACGGCGCAGCATACCTTGTTTTTTCAGCCAAACCAGCAGAATGGAGATGGCGGCAGGCGTGACACCTGAAATGCGCGATGCCTGGCCGATTGATACCGGTTTGTGATCGTTCAGCTTGGCAATAACTTCATTCGACAAACCGGAAACCTGACGATAATCCAGAGTCGCAGGCAGCAACGTATTCTCGTTACGCTGTTGTCTTTCGATTTCATCCTGCTGACGGGCAATATAACCTTCGTACTTAACCTGAATTTCAACCTGTTCAGCCGCCTGAGGATCATCAAGCGCGGGTGCAAATACAGACAATGACGTCAGCTGTGCATAGGTCATGTCCGGACGACGCAGCAGATCTTCACCACTGGCCTCGCGTGACAGAGGTGTCGCAAGGTGAGCATTCACTTCTGCTGCAGATTCGGCAAGCGGGTTCACCCAGGTAGATTTCAGACGCTGGCGTTCTTGTTCGATGCGTTCCAGTTTTTCATTGAAGCGCGCCCAGCGTTCATCCCCCACCAGACCCAGTTCACGACCAATTTCGGTCAGACGGAGATCGGCGTTATCTTCGCGCAGCATCAAACGGTATTCTGCACGCGAAGTAAACATGCGGTACGGTTCTTTGGTGCCCAGCGTACACAGGTCATCCACCAGCACACCAAGATAGGCCTGAGAACGCGCAGGTGCCCACCCCTCTTTGTCAGCGGACAAGCGTGCGGCGTTCAGACCCGCCAGCAAACCTTGCGCAGCGGCTTCTTCGTAACCGGTTGTACCGTTAATCTGACCAGCAAAGAACAGACCTTGAATGAACTTACTTTCCAGGGTTGGCTTCAGATCGCGTGGATCGAAGAAATCATATTCAATAGCATAGCCAGGACGGACAATTTTGGCATTTTCCATCCCCTGCATGGAGCGGACAATTTGCATCTGCACGTCAAACGGCAGGCTGGTGGAAATACCGTTCGGGTAAATTTCGTTAGACGTCAGTCCTTCCGGTTCAAGGAAGATCTGGTGCTGGTTACGATCGGCAAAGCGCATCACTTTGTCTTCGATCGACGGGCAGTAACGTGGGCCGATACCTTCGATCACGCCAGCATACATCGGGCTACGATCGAGGTTATTACGGATCACATCATGGGTTTTCTCGTTAGTATGCGTGATGTAGCACGGCATCTGGCGCGGATGTTGAGATACATCGCCCAGGAACGAAAAGACCGGCATTGGGTTATCGCTGTTTTGCTGGCCAAGTACGCTGAAATCGATGGTACGCGCATCTATACGCGGCGGTGTGCCGGTTTTCAGACGGCTAACGCGTAGCGGTAGCTCACGCAGGCGACGTGACAGTGGGATAGACGGCGGATCGCCAGCACGGCCACCGCTGTAGTTGTCCAGACCAATGTGAATTTTCCCGTCGAGGAAAGTCCCTACGGTTAATACAACCGCTTTGGCACGGAACTTCAGACCCATTTGGGTCACTGCGCCCACGACACGATCGTTTTCAACAATCAGATCTTCAACCGCTTGCTGGAAGATCATCAGATTCGGCTGGTTCTCCAACGCAGTACGTACAGCCTGACGATAGAGCACGCGATCCGCCTGAGCACGGGTGGCGCGAACTGCCGGGCCTTTGCTGGCGTTTAGTATTCTAAACTGGATACCAGCATGGTCAATTGCGGTTGCCATCAGGCCGCCAAGTGCATCCACTTCTTTTACCAGGTGTCCCTTCCCAATGCCGCCAATCGCCGGGTTACAGCTCATCTGTCCCAGAGTGTCGATATTGTGTGTCAACAGCAGGGTCTGTTGACCCATTCGCGCCGCGGCCATTGCAGCCTCGGTGCCTGCATGACCCCCGCCAATGATGATGACGTCAAAAGGATCCTGATAAAACATGGTAATTGCCTCGCATAACGCGGTGTGAAAATGGATTGAAGCCCGGGCCGTGGATTCTACTCAACTTTAGTCGATGGAGAAAGACCTCGGATCCTGGGTATTAAAAAGAAGATCTTTTTATTTAGAGATCTGTTTTATTGTGATCTCTTATTAGGATCGCAACTATCTGTGGATAAGGGCGATCCTTTGAATGAGATCAACGGGTTGTTGAGGATCATTAGCTGTGAATGATCGGTGATCCTGGTCCGTATAAGCTGGGATCAGAATGAAGGGTTATACACAACTCAAAAACTGAACAACAGTTATTCTTTGGATAACTACCGGTTGATCCAAGCTTTTAACCAGAGTTATCCACATAAAAAAGTACGATCTTTACAAATCTCTGAGCAATGGATGCCAGGATCCCAGCCAAATCTCTGCCGGATCTTCCGGAATCTCATGTTCCAGTACGTTGATCCTGAGCGTTTCACCGATCTGTTTCGCCCCGCAGGCCTTCAGTTCAGCTTCCAGCTTGTCAATCGCACCGCAGAACGTGTCATATTCGCGGCTACCAATGCCGATGGCACCAAAGCGTACCTGCGAAAGATCCGGTTTCTGCTCACGCAATGCGTCATATAAAGGTTGCAGGTTATCCGGAATGTCTCCCGCACCGTGCGTTGAGCTGATAACCAGCCAAACCCCTTGAGTCGGAACCTCGTCGAGCATCGGTCCATGCAGTATTTCGCTGGAAAAACCGGCGTCATCCAGCTTTTCTGCCAGATGTTCTGCTACATATTCCGCACTGCCAAGCGTGCTGCCGCTGATAAGAGTGATATCTGCCATTGATCGCTACCTCGATGAAGAGGCAGCATTGTACGCTGTGAGCGAGTTGGGATCTACCTGTGGAAAAATAGGGGATTAAAAAAAGCGATCAGGGCTTGATGGTACGCATGATAGGGTTCTGCAAGACGATCAAGGTTTCAGTGGACTGAATTTCATCAATTGTTTGGATCTTGTTGATAAGTACCTGTTGCAGGGCATCGATAGATTTACACATTACCTTAATAAAGATGCTGTAGTGCCCGGTGGTGTAATACGCCTCGGTCACTTCATCGAGACTTTCCAGTCTGGCCAGCGCTGACGGATAGTCTTTTGCACTTTTCAGGATAATGCCGATAAAGCAGCCGACGTCATAGCCCAGTTGTTTTGGACTGACATCAATTCGCGCACCGGTAATAATCCCAGCCTGCTTCATCTTTTCTACACGAACGTGAATTGTCCCCGGGCTGACGCCGAACTGTTTAGCTAATTCAGCGTAGGCGGTACGGGCATTTTCCATCAGGGCGTCAAGAATGCCGCGGTCCAGATTGTCGATCTGATAATTTTCCATAGGTTTTTCTTATGTAGATTAATGATTCACTCTATTTTAGACGTTATTTTTAACGAATCAAAATTGAAGTCGGCTTTTTGTTTGTGGATTATTGAATATTACCTCCATTCTGTTGCTTAATCATAGGCAACAGGACACAGGAGTACACATAATGAAAACCGCTTACATTGCCAAACAACGTCAAATTAGCTTCGTAAAATCTCATTTTTCTCGCCAGCTGGAAGAGCGTTTAGGTCTGATCGAAGTTCAGGCACCGATCCTCAGCCGCGTAGGAGATGGCACGCAGGATAACTTGTCGGGCTGTGAAAAAGCGGTGCAGGTGAAGGTTAAAGCATTGCCGGACGCTCAATTCGAAGTGGTTCATTCCCTGGCGAAGTGGAAGCGTCAAACGTTAGGACAACACGACTTTAGCGCAGGCGAAGGGCTGTACACGCACATGAAGGCCCTGCGTCCCGATGAAGATCGCCTCTCCCCGCTGCACTCAGTGTATGTTGATCAGTGGGACTGGGAGCGCGTGATGGGCGACGGTGAGCGTCAATTTTCCACTCTGAAAAGCACGGTAGAGGCTATCTGGGCGGGAATTAAGGCCACCGAAGCTGCGGTAAGCAAAGAATTTGGTCTGGCACCGTTCCTGCCAGAGCAGATCCACTTTGTGCATAGCCAGGAGCTGTTATCTCGTTATCCGGAGCTTGACGCAAAAGGTCGTGAACGTGCGATCGCAAAAGAGCTGGGCGCGGTGTTCCTGGTCGGGATCGGCGGCAAACTTAGTGACGGCCACCGTCATGACGTTCGTGCTCCGGATTATGATGACTGGAGTTCAGCGTCCGAACTGGGTCATGCCGGTCTGAACGGTGATATTCTGGTCTGGAACCCGGTTCTGGAAGATGCGTTTGAGCTGTCTTCTATGGGGATCCGCGTGGATGCCGATGCGCTGAAACACCAGCTTGCTCTGACCGGTGATGAAGATCGCCTGAGTCTGGAGTGGCACCAGGCACTGCTGCGCGGTGAAATGCCGCAGACCATTGGTGGCGGTATTGGGCAATCACGCCTGACGATGCTGCTGCTGCAGTTGCCGCACATTGGCCAGGTTCAGTGCGGTGTGTGGCCTGCACAGGTCCGTGAAAGCGTCGCATCTCTGCTGTAAAAATTAACGCCGCCAGCGTCTGAGCAGGCGGCTTCGCATCCCGGTATCAAAGCGCCAGATATGATCGAAAATGCGCATGATGCCGGGTTTGCCATGTGCAGACATCGCCACAGCATGAAAACGATGCTGGTGCACTCGCTGCAATTCCCCCACTTTATTGACAACTTCATCAGGTAATCGCTGAGCGATAAAATCTGAGATCACCACCGCATCGGCATCAAACCATTCCCGACCCTGCATGCGTTCAATAATGGCGCGAAAACAGCTGGCGATATCTGTACCGCCACGAAAGCGCTGACTTAAAAAGCGGATCGCCTGTTCGATACCCTCCGGACCGGATAGCTCATAGCGCACGACTTCTGTTGAAAACAGCATAATGAAACAGCGCCGGTTATCGGCAAGGGCGACGCGCATTAGCGCCAGGCAAAAGGCTTTCGCACACTGCTCATTAAATCCGCCCATCGATCCTGATGTATCAACGCAGACGATAAAAGGTCCGCGCGGCTGCTCGTCAAAATCCTGATGCACCACCGGACGTTCTGTTACCTTCTCACGCCATGCTTCGCCGTGCAGGCGGTAGGTCAGCAGTTGCTTTTCCACCAGCCGGCGGTAGAACTCGTATTCCAGTTCGGTAATGCCCAACGTGGCCAGTTCTGGCGGTAGCAGGCGCAGGATATCGTCACTTTGCTGGATGCCATCCACCTGCTCCGGGACGGTTGCCGGTTCGCGCACCAGGGTACGGAAGGTTTCCATTGGCGCATCTTTACGCGGCACGGATTTCGCCTCTCTGGAACGACCTAACTGCTCGGCCAGGCGCTGGAGTTCGGGTTGTTGCGTCAGAAATTCACCGTATTTCACCATTAGCTGATAATCACCGCGCTTGATTTGACCTGCGCTCATGTCCCACAAACGACCCGCTGCGTTGTCATTTTCCGCCAGCACAGGTTCCAGTTGGCCACTGAGCGTCATCCGTTCCTGCACTTCACTGAGCAACTGTTCGCGTTCTTCTTCCAGTAGCTGCTGATTAAGCGTGGTGGTTTGCACCACCAGGCTCAGGCGCCAGCGCTGGAGAAAGAGTGTATGCAGTGCAGGCGTAAAAGTACTGTTGTCATCAACCAGTTGCTGCGCTTGCCCAGCCCATGGCGAGTGGAGTCGGTGCAGGAGCGCTAAGATTTGCGGTAGCTGGACGATAAACTGCGGAGTGGAGAGGAGCTGACTTTGCTGATAGCACATGACCTCTTCTGTGAGCTCCGGCGGTACGTGGGTATCTTTGAGGCGGTTACGTAACGCTTCGCGCCAGCGGGGAACATCGTCAGTAATCGCTTTTTTTAGCCGGGGAAATTTTTTGAAAAAGACCGCCATCTGCGGGGAAGCCAGCAGTGCGATGATCATCTCTTCAATCATCCCCTCTTCGCCGACCGCCAGCATGATATTTAGCGTATCAAGGGTCAGCATTGTTGTGCCTGTCGGATCTGTGTACCGACGTCCTGCAGGCTGGCTTCAATGCGGCCTAACCAGTCACTATGAATAAACAGACATTTTTGCTGTTCACTAAATTCGCTGTGCTGCTGGTGCCATTCGTTGTCGAGCGCTTCAAGTTGCTGCTTTATCTCACTGGGCATGCTTTCTTCTGATGCGCCGGTTAGTGCCAGGCGAGAACCTTGCAAACTGACGTCGCGCACGACCAGGTGCTGAGCGCTGTCGACTTCCATATTCAGCGTCTGGGCAAATCCGATACCGTTTAATTTTCCGCGGATCTCACCGCCTTTAGTCAGCCACTGCTCCAGAGCGCCGCGTTCAAAGGCAATATGGATAACCTCCATATCGTGCAGTTTTAGGGGTTTTTGCAGTAGCAGCGTCAGTACGGAAGTGTTGGCTTCCGGCGGTAAATCATAATGAGGACGGCGGCTGAACATTCCACCCTGACGAATTACCGTGAAGGCCGTTTTATCACTTTGCTGCTGCTGTAGCTGGATGCGACGCTGCATTATTGCCCCAAGGCGAGTCAACATTGCCTGCTGCTGCCAGGCGTGCCCGGTCATCAATATTTCGATTTGTTGCTGCATCAGATTCAGGCTTTGCGCGTCATACCACAGGCAATCTTTCAGCAGAATAAGGTCGATAGGCGCAACGGCATCGCGCCCGCTAAAGAAGGCGCTGGCCTGGAGTAAGCGGATTGCTTTTTTCCAGCGACGGTCAGATACGTAGGGGGCGTTCGGTAGCGCATCCAGTTGCTGGCGCAGGGTGAAAATCAATTCAAATACACGATCGGGAAGCGTGATTTTGCCAATGTCTTTTTGCCACTGGTAGTACTCTTCATCGGTAACTTGTAACGTTGTTGGAACGGGGTTGTCACTTTCATCCTGCTGGCTTAACAGCATGGACCGGAAGTTGGCCTTGTCCTGTACTTTATCCAGCCACAGGCGAATCAGCATACGGTCGTACAATGCTTCCAGGCTGCTGTCTGCTTCAGGTAGTTCGTTGGAGGCCGCGACCAGCAGGCGCATCGGGATTTTCTCCTCGTGTGCGCCGTTGCGGAAGTGGCGTTCGTTAATGGCGGTCAGCAGGGTGTTGAGAATGGCCGGGCCTGCTTTCCAGATTTCATCGAGAAAAACAATTTCGGCTTCAGGAAGATAGCCTGCTGTTAAGCGCTCATATCGACCTTCGTCTTTAAGCGCCTGAATGGATAGCGGGCCAAAGACCTCTTCAGGTGTCGAGAAGCGCGTCATCAGATATTCGAAAGCACGGGCATTTTTAAAGGCAAACTTCAGTCGGCGAGCGATTAAGCTTTTCGCTATCCCTGGAGGGCCTAATAAGAAGACGCTCTCGCCGCTGAGCGCGGCCAGCAGACAAAGGCGAATGGCGTGACTACGTTCATAAAGTCCCTTTTCCAGCGCATTGCTCAGACGGGAAATTCTTTCCGCTAATAAATGTGGGTGAGCCATAATGAAGTGGCGTCCTTTCGCCAAATGTACCGCGTTAAACAGCGAGTATAGATGTTTAGCCCCTGGGCTGTAATAGACTGAAGGCGCGTTTATTTTTCTTTGAGCCAGATTAATCTGGTCTCATTTAGGGGTACGATTTTGCGATTAATCGTGCATACTGTGCGCCTTTTTGTGGGCCAAGGGACGACGCACACATTTCTTATATATACACCATATCAATCAAGCTGCACCAAGGCGGCAATGGAGTTATTCCCTGGGATGGGCGGAATAACGAATGCAGCCAACGCGGAGGTAGCTTGAACGATGATGTGTATAAACGAAAGACGAGTCTATGAGCACTGATAATAAGCAATCATTGTCTGCGATTACCCTCGCGGCCATTGGGGTTGTCTACGGTGATATTGGTACCAGCCCACTTTATACGCTTCGTGAATGTTTGTCCGGGCAGTTTGGTTTTGGCGTTGAACGTGATGCCGTGTTTGGTTTTCTCTCGCTGATTTTCTGGCTGCTGATTCTGGTTGTTTCCGTTAAGTATCTGTCATTTGTTATGCGTGCTGATAACGCCGGGGAAGGTGGGATCCTGACGTTGATGTCGTTGGCCGGGCGTAATACGTCGGCGCGAACGACCTCGATGCTGGTGATTATGGGATTGATTGGCGGCAGCTTTTTCTATGGCGAGGTGGTGATTACGCCAGCCATTTCGGTGATGTCGGCGATTGAAGGTCTGGAGATTATTGCTCCACAACTGGACACCTGGATTGTTCCTCTCTCTATAATCGTACTTACCCTGCTGTTTTTGATTCAAAAACACGGTACCGGCATGGTCGGTAAGCTGTTTGCGCCGATTATGCTGATATGGTTCCTGGTACTTGCCGTGCTGGGTGTACGCAGCATTATTGCAAATCCGGAAGTGTTGCATGCCCTAAATCCGTATTGGGCTGTTCATTTCTTCCTGGAATTCAAAACGCTGTCCTTTATTGCGCTGGGCGCGGTGGTGCTGTCGATTACCGGTGTTGAAGCGCTGTATGCGGATATGGGCCACTTCGGTAAGTTACCGATTCGCCTTGCATGGTTCTCCGTCGTATTGCCTTCGCTGGTTTTGAACTATTTTGGTCAGGGTGCATTGCTGTTAAAGCATCCCGAAGCGATCAAAAACCCGTTCTTCCTGCTGGCACCGGACTGGGCGCTGATTCCGCTGCTGATCCTTGCCGCGCTGGCGACGGTAATCGCTTCGCAGGCGGTTATTTCCGGCGTATTCTCACTGACGCGCCAGGCTGTGCGTCTGGGGTATTTATCGCCGATGCGGATTATCCATACTTCAGAAATGGAATCGGGTCAGATCTATATTCCTTTCGTAAACTGGATGCTTTATTTCGCCGTGGTTATTGTGATCGTGAGCTTTGAGCACTCCAGTAATCTGGCTGCTGCGTACGGTATTGCGGTAACGGGAACGATGGTACTGACGTCCATTCTGTCGACGACCGTGGCGCGGCAAAACTGGCACTGGAATAAATACTTCGTCTTCCTGATCCTGGTTGCGTTCCTGTGCATCGATGTTCCGTTGTTCTCTGCAAACCTCGATAAGCTCGTTTCAGGCGGCTGGTTGCCGCTCTCGCTGGGTCTGGTGATGTTCACTATTATGACGACCTGGAAAAGCGAACGCTTCCGTCTGTTGCGTCGCATGCATGAGCACGGTAACTCTCTGGAGGCGATGATTGCGTCGCTGGAGAAATCCCCACCGGTGCGAGTGCCAGGAACGGCGGTGTATATGTCCCGTGCGTTGAACGTCATCCCGTTTGCGCTGCTGCATAACCTGAAACATAACAAGGTGCTGCATGAACGCGTTATTCTGCTGACGCTGCGTACGGAAGACGCGCCCTATGTACACAATGTACGTAGAGTGCAGATTGAGCAATTGTCGCCTACCTTCTGGCGCGTGGTGGCCAGCTACGGTTGGCGTGAAACGCCAAACGTTGAAGAAGTGTTCCACCGCTGCGGTCTGGAAGGCTTAAGCTGTCGGATGATGGAAACCTCCTTCTTCATGTCGCACGAGTCGTTGATTGTCGGCAAACGACCATGGTATCTGCGCCTGCGTGGCAAGCTGTATCTGCTGCTACAGCGCAATGCGCTGCGCGCGCCGGACCAGTTTGAAATCCCACCGAACCGGGTTATTGAACTCGGTACGCAGGTCGAGATTTAATGTTGTTAACGCCCTCTTTCATCGTGAAAGGGGGCGTTTTGTTTGACCCCTCTCAGTTTTCTTTTCATCTCATGATAATCCTTGCGAAACGTTTCGATGGTGATCACATTTTCGTAACGTCGCGGTGGTTTTCTGTCCACTCTTCGAACTACACTTATCTTCAGCGAAACGTTTCGCTAGTGGGGAAAGAAAATGAAGAAAGGCACGGTACTCAACTCTGAAATTTCATCGGTGATCTCCCGTCTGGGGCATACCGATACGCTGGTGGTGTGTGATGCAGGTTTACCCATCCCGAACAGCACAACGCGTATCGATATGGCATTAACCCAGGGCGTACCTTCTTTTATGCAGGTATTGGATGTGGTTACACGTGAAATGCAGGTCGAGGCGGCCATTCTCGCGTCGGAAATTAAACAACATAATCCGCAACTCCACGAAACGTTGCTCAGTCACATTGAGCAACTGCAACAACACCAGGGAAACACCATAGAAATTCGTTACACCACGCATGAACAATTCAAAAAACAAACCGCAGACAGTCAGGCGGTAATTCGCAGCGGAGAATGTTCTCCGTATGCGAATATCATTCTCTGTGCTGGCGTCACGTTCTGAGGCCATCATGAACGCATTACTGCAACTCAAAGGGATCGATAAAGCGTTCCCGGGCGTAAAAGCGCTATCCGGCGCCGCGCTGAATGTCTACCCAGGCCGCGTAATGGCGCTGGTGGGCGAAAACGGCGCGGGCAAATCCACCATGATGAAGGTGCTGACCGGAATCTACACCCGTGATGCCGGTTCCTTATTGTGGCTGGGTAAAGAGACCACCTTTAACGGCCCGAAATCCTCCCAGGAAGCCGGAATCGGTATCATCCACCAGGAGCTGAACCTGATCCCGCAACTCACTATTGCCGAGAACATTTTTCTCGGTCGCGAGTTTGTGAATCGCTTTGGCAAAATAGACTGGAAGAAGATGTACGCCGAAGCCGATCTGCTGCTCGCCAAACTCAATCTGCGCTTTAAAAGCGACAGGCTGGTCGGTGAGCTGTCGATAGGCGATCAGCAGATGGTTGAAATCGCCAAAGTGCTGAGCTTTGAATCGAAGGTCATCATTATGGATGAACCGACGGATGCCCTCACCGATACTGAAACCGAATCCCTGTTCCGCGTCATTCGCGAACTGAAATCCCAGGGACGCGGCATTGTCTATATTTCTCACCGCATGAAAGAGATCTTCGAGATTTGCGATGACGTAACCGTCTTTCGCGACGGGCAGTTTATTGCCGAGCGTGAAGTCGCATCGCTTACCGAAGACTCGCTGATTGAAATGATGGTGGGACGTAAACTGGAAGATCAGTACCCGCGTCTGGAAAAAGCGCCGGGTGATATTCGCCTGAAAGTCGATAATTTGTGCGGCCCTGGCGTAAACGATGTGTCATTCACGCTGCGTAAAGGCGAGATCCTTGGCGTATCGGGGTTGATGGGTGCAGGACGTACCGAGCTGATGAAAGTGTTGTACGGCGCATTGCCACGCACCAGCGGCTACGTCACGCTTGATGGCCATGAAGTGGTTACCCGTTCGCCGCAGGATGGACTGGCTAACGGCATCGTCTATATTTCTGAAGACCGTAAACGCGATGGTTTAGTGCTCGGTATGTCGGTGAAAGAGAACATGTCACTGACCGCGCTGCGCTATTTCAGCCGTGCAGGCGGAAGCCTAAAACATAAAGATGAGCAGCAGGCGGTGGGAGATTTTATTCGCCTGTTCAATGTTAAAACGCCATCGATGGAACAGGCTATCGGCCTGCTCTCCGGCGGTAACCAGCAGAAAGTAGCGATAGCGCGCGGTCTGATGACCCGTCCAAAAGTGCTGATCCTTGATGAACCAACGCGCGGCGTTGACGTTGGGGCCAAGAAAGAAATCTATCAGCTTATCAACCAGTTTAAGGCTGATGGGCTGAGTATCATTCTGGTCTCTTCTGAGATGCCAGAAGTATTGGGCATGAGCGATCGAATTATCGTTATGCATGAAGGGCATCTCGGCGGTGAATTCACTCGCGAGCAGGCCACTCAGGAAGTATTAATGGCTGCCGCTGTGGGCAAGCTTAATCGCGTGAATCAGGAGTAAAAAAGATGACTACCCAGGCTGTTTCTGGTCGCCGTTATTTCACTAAAGCATGGCTTCTGGAGCAAAAGTCGCTTATCGCTCTGTTAGTGCTGATCGCGATTGTTTCCACCATGAGCCCCAACTTTTTTACCGTTAATAACCTGTTCAACATTCTTCAGCAAACGTCGGTGAACGCCATCATGGCGGTCGGCATGACTCTGGTCATCCTGACGTCGGGTATCGATCTGTCCGTCGGTTCCTTACTGGCGCTGACCGGCGCGGTTGCGGCTTCCATTGTAGGGATTGAAGTCAATGCGCTGGTGGCTGTTGCTGCTGCTCTGGCGCTCGGCGCTGCCATTGGCGCGGTAACCGGGGTGATTGTCGCGAAAGGTCGCGTGCAGGCGTTTATCGCGACCCTGGTGATGATGCTGCTGCTGCGCGGTGTGACCATGGTCTACACCAACGGCAGTCCGGTAAACACCGGTTTTACTGATAATGCCGATCTGTTTGGCTGGTTCGGGATTGGTCGTCCATTAGGCATCCCTACGCCGGTGTGGATTATGGGGATTGTTTTCCTCGCGGCGTGGTACATGCTGCACCACACGCGTCTGGGTCGTTATATCTATGCGCTGGGCGGTAACGAAGCGGCAACGCGTCTGTCCGGAATCAGCGTCAGTAAAATCAAAATTATCGTCTATTCACTCTGTGGGCTGCTGGCTTCGCTGGCGGGCATCATTGAAGTGGCGCGTCTTTCCTCTGCACAACCGACGGCAGGTACAGGCTATGAGCTGGATGCTATCGCCGCGGTGGTATTAGGTGGTACCAGCCTGGCGGGTGGTAAAGGCCGCATTGTTGGGACGCTGATCGGCGCATTGATTCTTGGTTTCCTCAATAATGGTTTGAATTTGTTAGGTGTATCCTCCTATTACCAGATGATCGTCAAAGCGGTGGTGATTTTGCTGGCGGTACTGGTAGACAACAAAAAGCAGTAACAACGATTACAGGACATCTTAAATATGAACATGAAAAAACTGGCTACCCTGGTTTCTGCTGTTGCGCTGAGCGCCACCGTGAGCGCGAATGCGATGGCGAAAGATACCATTGCGCTGGTGGTCTCCACGCTTAATAACCCGTTCTTTGTCTCCCTGAAGGATGGGGCGCAAAAAGAGGCAGATAAGCTGGGTTACAACCTGGTGATTCTGGACTCGCAGAACAACCCGGCGAAAGAGCTGGCTAACGTTCAGGACTTAACGGTTCGCGGGACTAAAATCCTGCTGATCAACCCAACTGACTCCGATGCCGTGGGTAACGCCGTGAAGATGGCTAACCAGGCGAAGATTCCGGTTATCACCCTTGACCGCGTAGCGTCTAAAGGTGAAGTGGTAAGCCATATTGCGTCTGATAACGTGCTGGGCGGAAAAATTGCGGGTGATTACATCGCGAAAAAAGCCGGTGAAGGCGCGAAAGTTATCGAACTGCAGGGCATTGCCGGAACGTCTGCGGCGCGTGAGCGTGGCGAAGGTTTCCAGCAGGCCGTTGCGGCACACAAATTTAACGTACTGGCCAGCCAGCCGGCAGACTTCGACCGCACTAAAGGTCTGAACGTTATGCAGAACCTGCTGACCGCGCATCCTGACGTGCAGGCCGTATTTGCCCAGAACGATGAAATGGCGCTGGGTGCGCTGCGTGCGCTGCAAACGGCGGGTAAATCTGATGTGATGGTGGTTGGATTTGACGGCACTCCAGATGGCGAAAAAGCAGTAAATGATGGCAAACTGGCTGCGACCATTGCTCAGCTGCCGGATCAGATCGGCGCGAAAGGCGTTGAGACTGCGGATAAAGTCCTGAAAGGCGAGAAGGTTCAGGCTAAATATCCGGTTGACCTGAAGCTGGTTATCAAGCAGTAATACCGATTCAGGCCGCTCGCGACCTGATGGAGACATAAATACGCCATCCCTGGAGCTTGTTCTGAGGATGAAAGCGTAAAAAGAAAAGCAGGGCACGCGCCACCCTAACCCGGTGGCGCACTTTGACTTGGAATACCTAACATGAAAACCGCAGGCAACCTCGTTGTTCTTGGCAGCATTAATGCCGATCACATCCTCAACCTTAACTCTTTCCCGACACCGGGTGAAACCGTAACCGGTAGTCAATATCAGGTGGCGTTTGGCGGTAAAGGCGCGAATCAGGCGGTTGCTGCAGGGCGTAGTGGCGCGAATATCGCGTTCATTGCCTGTACGGGTGATGACGATATTGGCGAAAGTGTTCGTAAACAGTTAGCTCGCGATAATATTGATATTGCCCCGATTAGCGTTATTTCGGGTGAATCGACCGGTGTGGCACTGATTTTTGTGAATGCCGAAGGTGAGAACGTTATCGGTATTCATGCCGGCGCGAATGCTGCTCTTTCTCCGGCGTTGGTAGAAGCACAGCGTGACCGTATTGCTCAGGCGTCTGCGTTACTGATGCAATTAGAATCACCGATCGAAAGCGTACAGGCTGCGGCAAAGATTGCGCATCAGAATAAGACTCTGGTCGCCCTTAACCCAGCTCCGGCACGTGAACTATCCGACGAGCTGCTGGCGCTGGTGGATATTATTACCCCGAATGAAACCGAGGCTGAAAAGCTGACGGGGATCCGGGTAGAAAACGATGAAGATGCAGCTAAAGCGGCGCAGGCATTGCACGCGAAAGGGATCCATACTGTACTGATTACCTTAGGGAGTCGCGGTGTGTGGGCCAGTGTAAACGGTGAAGGTCAGCGAGTACCGGGTTTTAAAGTTGACGCGGTTGATACTATCGCTGCCGGAGATACCTTTAACGGTGCGTTAATCACAGCGTTACTGGAAGAGACTCCGCTATCGGAAGCCATCCGTTTTGCACATGCTGCCGCAGCGATTGCGGTCACACGTAAAGGTGCACAGCCTTCCGTTCCATGGCGTGAAGAAATCGAAGCGTTTTTAAGTCAACAGAGGTAACGCTTGGCTACAATGAAGGACGTTGCCCGCCTGGCGGGTGTTTCCACGTCGACGGTTTCTCACGTCATTAATAAAGATCGCTTTGTCAGTGAGGCGATCACTGACAAAGTTGATGCGGCAATCAAAGAGCTTAACTATGCGCCTTCCGCGTTGGCGCGTAGTCTCAAACTGAATCAGACCCGCACTATTGGCATGTTAATTACAGCCAGTACTAATCCCTTTTACTCTGAGCTGGTTCGTGGTGTTGAACGTAGCTGCTTTGAGCGCGGTTACAGCCTGGTGCTGTGCAACACCGAAGGTGACGAGCAGCGTATGAACCGTAATCTGGAAACGTTGATGCAAAAGCGGGTAGACGGCTTGCTGCTGCTCTGCACGGAAACACATCAGCCTTCCAGAGAAATCATGCAGCGTTACCCTTCTATACCGACCGTGATGATGGACTGGTCGCCTTTTGATGGTGAAAGCGATCTGATTCAGGATAACTCCCTGTTAGGTGGGGATTTAGCCACTCAACATCTGATCGAAAAAGGGTTTACGCGCATTGCCTGCATCACGGGCCCTCTGGATAAAACACCGGCGCGTCTGCGCCTGGAAGGGTATCGCGCGGCAATGAAGCGTGCAGGGCTGGCTATCCCGGATGGTTACGAGATCACCGGTGACTTCGAGTTTGGCGGTGGGTTTGAAGCTATGCAAACGCTGTTGTCGCATAAAGACCGCCCACAGGCTGTTTTTACCGGCAATGACGCGATGGCGGTTGGAGCATATCAGGCTTTATATCAGTCTGGATTGCGTATCCCACAGGATATAGCGGTAGTCGGTTATGATGATATAGAACTGGCGCGCTATATGACGCCGCCGCTGACAACTATTCACCAACCGAAAGATGAGTTGGGTGAACTGGCCATTGATGTGTTAATCCACCGTATGGCACAGCCCGAATTGCAGCAACAGCGCTTGCAGCTTACTCCTGTTCTGATGGAGCGGGGGTCGGTTTAGGCTTATGTCGATCTTTGATCAGATTGCGCCCATCTTTGGCTCTTAACAGCATAAACATCAGCGCCGATACGACGGTGATCGCGCCCATTGTAATAAAGGTATAGTGGAACTGTTCAACCGTATTGGTTCCTTCCATACCTTCGTAGATACGCAGAACCGCGGCACTAATGGCAACCCCTAAACTAATAGACAGCTGCTGCGTAACGGCTAAAACACTGTTTCCGCTGCTGGCATTCTCATCAGTTAAATCGGCCAGAGTAATGGTATTCATTGAGGTAAACTGGGTGGACATCGCCATACCTAAAATGAACAGTGGCAGAATTAGCATCCAGACCGGCATGGCGGGAGACTGCAAAGAGAACTGTGCAATCATCAGGCCGATAAACACTGTAATACCGACCAGCGTGGTCCGGTAGCCGAGTCGGCGCAGTACCTGCGTCACCATCGATTTCGCCAGAATTGAGCCCAGCGCTGTCGGAGCCATCATGCAACCGGCAATGAGTGCCGGGTATCCAAAGCCTACCTGCAGCATCAGTGGCATTAAGAAAGGTACGCATCCCGTTCCCAGGCGAGTAGCAAGGTTTCCGGCGATGCCAACAGAAAAGGTTCGCGTTTTAAAAATAGGAAGCGCAATCAATGGTGTCGGATGGAGACGCGCATGACGAATGTAGGCGAGCAGTAGCACAATGCTGGCGAGAATAATGCCAAGTGCGACCCAACTGGCAACAAGTTTCTCGCCAAACAGCTCAACACCGCTGGAAAACAGTACCAGGCTTAGACCAAAGAGAAAGAAACCGGTCATATCGAAGCCGCGGCGTGGTGTGGTGAAGTTCGGCATATATTTGCGGGCATAGAAGATACCGGCTATGCCGATGGGAATATTAATCAGGAAGATCCAGTGCCAACTGGCCCACGTTACCAGCACGCCACCCAGTACCGGACCTAAAATCGGTCCAACAAGACCGGGCATGGTCACGAAATTAAGTACGGGGAGCAGTTCGCTGCGCGGGTAAGCACGCAATAATGCCAGACGGGCAACAGGCATCATCATTGCGCCACCGATACCCTGTATCACGCGGAAAACCACCAGTTCACTTAATGAGCTGGAAAGTGCACAAGCCAACGATCCCAACGTAAACAGGCTAACGGCAATCATAAATACACGCCGGGTCCCGAATCTGTCAGCCAACCATCCACTCACCGGGATCAGCATAGCGACTGTCAGGGTATAGCTGATAATGGCTGATTGCATAGCAAGCGGGGAGCGGTTAAGACTATGTGCTATTGCGGGTAAGGCCGTGTTGAGGATAGTGGCATCTAATGCCTGCATAAAAAAGGCCATGGCGGCTATCCATGGCAATCCAGCCATACTGCGCGATTTCTTTTCTGACATAGATTATTTATCCGGGAGCTCGTTCGGTGCTATCAGCAATGCCTGACAGGCGGCAAAAGCGCGTTCGCCATCGCTATCTTCTATTGCATCGACAATGGCCTGGTGCAAATCCAGCTTGACCACATCGTTATAGGTAATCGACGTAAAGTAGGTCTGATAAACGGAATGGAACAATGATGCGAAGGATATCAGGAATGGATTCGCGCTCATTTCATAAATGTGCTCATGCCAGGCAATATCAACTTCAATCCAACGTTCGCGTCTGAAGTTTCTTTTCAGCTCGACCATCTCTTCCATTAATGTATTGAGATGGGCTTTCTGCTCTGCCGTACCAATCGTCGCCGCCAGTGAACAGGCTTGAGGCTCCAGGCTAATACGCATCACCAGAAAGTGTTTAATGACCTGTGGAAAATTATCTTCCGTCATCCACCAGGTGAGCAGCTCCTGATCGAGGAAGTTCCAGTTTGCCTGCGGCATAACGCGTGTACCAATACGTGGGCGCGGTAATACCATACCTTTAGCCGTTAATGTCTTAACTGCCTCTCTTACCGCAGTTCGGCTTACGCCAAACTGATCGCCCAGCTCAATTTCACCTGGCAGGATAGCGCCGGGTGCGTATTCACCTTTTAATATTCTCTGAGCCAGTTTTTCTGCCAGAACATAGGAAAGATTCTTTTGGGCAGCTATCTGTTGGGCATTTAAAGGCATGAATGTTCTTCCTTACGCTTTTTCTTATTCATTAGTATGCCATCAGGGAGTGTGATTGCGGCTGCAAAAACGGCAAATTGCTTATTTTATGGCATGTTAATGGTGGTTTTGGTGAAAAAATACGCATTCGGAAAGTTATTTTAAATTTCCCCTTGTCAGCCTGAAATAACTCCCTATAATGCGCCTCCACTGACACGGAACAACGGCACGCAAGCCGCCGGGTCAGCGGGGTTCCACTGAGAACTCCGGCGAAGAAGGCGAAATTAAATGCTTGACTTCGTAGCGGGATGGCGTAATATGCACACCCCGCGCCGCTGAGAAAAAGCGAAGCGGCACTGCTCTTTAACAATTTATCAGACAATCTGTGTGGGCACTCGAAGATACGGATTCTTAACGTCGCAAGACGAAAAATGAATACCAAGTCTCTGAGTGAACATACGTAATTCATTACGAAGTTTAATTCACGAGCATCAAACTTAAATTGAAGAGTTTGATCATGGCTCAGATTGAACGCTGGCGGCAGGCCTAACACATGCAAGTCGAACGGTAGCACAGAGGAGCTTGCTCCTTGGGTGACGAGTGGCGGACGGGTGAGTAATGTCTGGGAAACTGCCCGATGGAGGGGGATAACTACTGGAAACGGTAGCTAATACCGCATAATGTCGCAAGACCAAAGAGGGGGACCTTCGGGCCTCTTGCCATCGGATGTGCCCAGATGGGATTAGCTAGTAGGTGGGGTAACGGCTCACCTAGGCGACGATCCCTAGCTGGTCTGAGAGGATGACCAGCCACACTGGAACTGAGACACGGTCCAGACTCCTACGGGAGGCAGCAGTGGGGAATATTGCACAATGGGCGCAAGCCTGATGCAGCCATGCCGCGTGTATGAAGAAGGCCTTCGGGTTGTAAAGTACTTTCAGCGAGGAGGAAGGTGTTGAGGTTAATAACCTCAGCAATTGACGTTACTCGCAGAAGAAGCACCGGCTAACTCCGTGCCAGCAGCCGCGGTAATACGGAGGGTGCAAGCGTTAATCGGAATTACTGGGCGTAAAGCGCACGCAGGCGGTCTGTCAAGTCGGATGTGAAATCCCCGGGCTCAACCTGGGAACTGCATCCGAAACTGGCAGGCTAGAGTCTTGTAGAGGGGGGTAGAATTCCAGGTGTAGCGGTGAAATGCGTAGAGATCTGGAGGAATACCGGTGGCGAAGGCGGCCCCCTGGACAAAGACTGACGCTCAGGTGCGAAAGCGTGGGGAGCAAACAGGATTAGATACCCTGGTAGTCCACGCCGTAAACGATGTCGACTTGGAGGTTGTGCCCTTGAGGCGTGGCTTCCGGAGCTAACGCGTTAAGTCGACCGCCTGGGGAGTACGGCCGCAAGGTTAAAACTCAAATGAATTGACGGGGGCCCGCACAAGCGGTGGAGCATGTGGTTTAATTCGATGCAACGCGAAGAACCTTACCTACTCTTGACATCCAGAGAACTTGGCAGAGATGCCTTGGTGCCTTCGGGAACTCTGAGACAGGTGCTGCATGGCTGTCGTCAGCTCGTGTTGTGAAATGTTGGGTTAAGTCCCGCAACGAGCGCAACCCTTATCCTTTGTTGCCAGCGATTCGGTCGGGAACTCAAAGGAGACTGCCAGTGATAAACTGGAGGAAGGTGGGGATGACGTCAAGTCATCATGGCCCTTACGAGTAGGGCTACACACGTGCTACAATGGCGCATACAAAGAGAAGCGACCTCGCGAGAGCAAGCGGACCTCATAAAGTGCGTCGTAGTCCGGATTGGAGTCTGCAACTCGACTCCATGAAGTCGGAATCGCTAGTAATCGTGGATCAGAATGCCACGGTGAATACGTTCCCGGGCCTTGTACACACCGCCCGTCACACCATGGGAGTGGGTTGCAAAAGAAGTAGGTAGCTTAACCTTCGGGAGGGCGCTTACCACTTTGTGATTCATGACTGGGGTGAAGTCGTAACAAGGTAACCGTAGGGGAACCTGCGGTTGGATCACCTCCTTACCTTAAAGAAACGTTCTTTGTAGTGCTCACACAGATTGTCTGATGAAAAGTAAATAGCAAGGCGTCTTGCGATTGAGACTGACACGTCCCCTTCGTCTAGAGGCCCAGGACACCGCCCTTTCACGGCGGTAACAGGGGTTCGAATCCCCTAGGGGACGCCACTTGCTGGTTTGTGTGAGTGAAAGTCGCCGGCCCTAATATCTCAAAACTTACCTTCGGGTGACGTTTGAGATATTTGCTCTTTAAAAATCTGGATCAAGCTGAAAATTGAAACGACACACTGTTTCATTTCTCCGTAATAAGAAATGAAAAATGGTGTGTTCGAGTCTCTCAAATTTTCGCAACACGGTGGTGTTTTACGAAACATCTTCGGGTTGTGAGGTTAAGCGACTAAGCGTACACGGTGGATGCCCTGGCAGTCAGAGGCGATGAAGGACGTGCTAATCTGCGATAAGCGTCGGTAAGGTGATATGAACCGTTATAACCGGCGATTTCCGAATGGGGAAACCCAGTGTGTTTCGACACACTATCATTACGTGAATACATAGCGTAATGAAGCGAACCGGGGGAACTGAAACATCTAAGTACCCCGAGGAAAAGAAATCAACCGAGATTCCCCCAGTAGCGGCGAGCGAACGGGGAGCAGCCCAGAGTCTGAATCAGCTTGTGTGTTAGTGGAACGGTCTGGAAAGTCCGACGGTACAGGGTGATAGTCCCGTACACCAAAATGCACAGGTTGTGAACTCGAAGAGTAGGGCGGGACACGTGGTATCCTGTCTGAATATGGGGGGACCATCCTCCAAGGCTAAATACTCCTGACTGACCGATAGTGAACCAGTACCGTGAGGGAAAGGCGAAAAGAACCCCGGCGAGGGGAGTGAAAAAGAACCTGAAACCGTGTACGTACAAGCAGTGGGAGCCTCTTTATGGGGTGACTGCGTACCTTTTGTATAATGGGTCAGCGACTTATATTCTGTAGCAAGGTTAACCGAATAGGGGAGCCGAAGGGAAACCGAGTCTTAACTGGGCGTTAAGTTGCAGGGTATAGACCCGAAACCCGGTGATCTAGCCATGGGCAGGTTGAAGGTTGGGTAACACTAACTGGAGGACCGAACCGACTAATGTTGAAAAATTAGCGGATGACTTGTGGCTGGGGGTGAAAGGCCAATCAAACCGGGAGATAGCTGGTTCTCCCCGAAAGCTATTTAGGTAGCGCCTCGTGAACTCATCTTCGGGGGTAGAGCACTGTTTCGGCTAGGGGGTCATCCCGACTTACCAACCCGATGCAAACTGCGAATACCGAAGAATGTTATCACGGGAGACACACGGCGGGTGCTAACGTCCGTCGTGAAGAGGGAAACAACCCAGACCGCCAGCTAAGGTCCCAAAGTCACAGTTAAGTGGGAAACGATGTGGGAAGGCACAGACAGCCAGGATGTTGGCTTAGAAGCAGCCATCATTTAAAGAAAGCGTAATAGCTCACTGGTCGAGTCGGCCTGCGCGGAAGATGTAACGGGGCTAAACTGTGCACCGAAGCTGCGGCAGCGACACTATGTGTTGTTGGGTAGGGGAGCGTTCTGTAAGCCGTTGAAGGTGTGTCGTGAGGCATGCTGGAGGTATCAGAAGTGCGAATGCTGACATAAGTAACGATAATGCGGGTGAAAAACCCGCACGCCGGAAGACCAAGGGTTCCTGTCCAACGTTAATCGGGGCAGGGTGAGTCGACCCCTAAGGCGAGGCCGAAAGGCGTAGTCGATGGGAAACAGGTTAATATTCCTGTACTTGGTGTTACTGCGAAGGGGGGACGGAGAAGGCTATGTTAGCCGGGCGACGGTTGTCCCGGTTTAAGCATGTAGGCGGAGGTTCCAGGTAAATCCGGTACCTTTTTAACGCTGAGGTGTGATGACGAGGCACTACGGTGCTGAAGTAACAAATGCCCTGCTTCCAGGAAAAGCCTCTAAGCATCAGGTAACACGAAATCGTACCCCAAACCGACACAGGTGGTCAGGTAGAGAATACCAAGGCGCTTGAGAGAACTCGGGTGAAGGAACTAGGCAAAATGGTGCCGTAACTTCGGGAGAAGGCACGCTGATATGTAGGTGAAGTGATTTACTCATGGAGCTGAAATCAGTCGAAGATACCAGCTGGCTGCAACTGTTTATTAAAAACACAGCACTGTGCAAACACGAAAGTGGACGTATACGGTGTGACGCCTGCCCGGTGCCGGAAGGTTAATTGATGGGGTTATCCGTAAGGAGAAGCTCTTGATCGAAGCCCCGGTAAACGGCGGCCGTAACTATAACGGTCCTAAGGTAGCGAAATTCCTTGTCGGGTAAGTTCCGACCTGCACGAATGGCGTAATGATGGCCAGGCTGTCTCCACCCGAGACTCAGTGAAATTGAACTCGCTGTGAAGATGCAGTGTACCCGCGGCAAGACGGAAAGACCCCGTGAACCTTTACTATAGCTTGACACTGAACACTGGTCCTTGATGTGTAGGATAGGTGGGAGGCTTTGAAGTGTGGACGCCAGTCTGCATGGAGCCAACCTTGAAATACCACCCTTTAATGGCTGGTGTTCTAACGTGGACCCGTAATCCGGGTTGCGGACAGTGTCTGGTGGGTAGTTTGACTGGGGCGGTCTCCTCCTAAAGAGTAACGGAGGAGCACGAAGGTTAGCTAATCCTGGTCGGACATCAGGAGGTTAGTGCAAAGGCATAAGCTAGCTTGACTGCGAGAGTGACGGCTCGAGCAGGTGCGAAAGCAGGTCTTAGTGATCCGGTGGTTCTGAATGGAAGGGCCATCGCTCAACGGATAAAAGGTACTCCGGGGATAACAGGCTGATACCGCCCAAGAGTTCATATCGACGGCGGTGTTTGGCACCTCGATGTCGGCTCATCACATCCTGGGGCTGAAGTAGGTCCCAAGGGTATGGCTGTTCGCCATTTAAAGTGGTACGCGAGCTGGGTTTAGAACGTCGTGAGACAGTTCGGTCCCTATCTGCCGTGGGCGCTGGAGAATTGAGGGGGGCTGCTCCTAGTACGAGAGGACCGGAGTGGACGCATCACTGGTGTTCGGGTTGTCATGCCAATGGCATTGCCCGGTAGCTAAATGCGGAAGAGATAAGTGCTGAAAGCATCTAAGCACGAAACTTGCCCCGAGATGAGTTCTCCCTGAGACTATAAGTCTCCTGAAGGAACGTTAAAGACGATGACGTTGATAGGTCGGGTGTGTAAGTGTAGCGATACATTGAGCTAACCGATACTAATGAACCGTGAGGCTTAACCTTACAACGCCGAAGATGTTTTGGCGAAGAGACAGACATCAGATTCAGCTTGATTACAGATGACATCAGAACGCAGAAGCGGTCTGATAAACAGAATTTGCCTGGCGGCTGTAGCGCGGTGGTCCCACCTGACCCCATGCCGAACTCAGAAGTGAAACGCCGTAGCGCCGATGGTAGTGTGGGGTCTCCCCATGCGAGAGTAGGGAACTGCCAGGCATCAAATTGCAGTAAACCGGGATGAATAATCCGGGTAGTGACAAAGAAATTCGGTGGAGCGGTAGTTCAGTTGGTTAGAATACCTGCCTGTCACGCAGGGGGTCGCGGGTTCGAGTCCCGTCCGTTCCGCCACTTATTAGAAAATTAAGCCTGCTTAGTAGCAGGCTTAATGATAAGAAAATTTAGGGGCGTAGCTCAGTTGGTAGAGCACCGGTCTCCAAAACCGGGTGTCGCGAGTTCGAGTCTCTCCGCCCCTGCCAGAAACAATCCTTAGCATCCTTGCTAAGGATTTTTTTTTTACCTGAACATCATATTCTGGATCTTCCAGTTCATTTTTTCCCGGCATCCTTGCCAGCGTTTTCATTAATCTTCCAAAATATTTGTTTTCAGCAGATCGCGAATAAGTGCATGTTTGTCGCTATTTTGCAGCCAAACCGCATATAACGGACGTGAAAGAGTCGCACTGTCAGTAACTGTATGAAGATCGCTTTTGGTTCTGGCCCAACTGACGGGAAGCCAACTAAACCCTTTAATTACAGAAAGTTGCTGTCTTGCCAGTTCTGCAGAACTGGTGGTAAGTACCGGCACTTCATCTCCAGCAATCAATCCCGCTTCGTGCTGCTGAAAATCCGGTCCCCATTCCAGGCGTAGGTAATTCAGTTCATCTTTGGTTTGCGATGGAGAGCTACAATAGAGCGCCAGCGTGAAATATCCCAACAGTTGGCTGCTAAATTCGTCCATTTTTGGGGTTTCGGTCGTAATTAACAGATCCAGCTGTCGTTCATGGAGCTGCTTTACTAGCGACTGGCGCTGAGCGATCCTCGCTTCAAACTGCAGGCTGGATTGTGGCTCCTGAGATTGGTATAAACGCCGCAACCAGTCATTGAGCATGCATTCCCAAAGGGATGCACTGGCACCGATCGAAAACTCGTTGTGCCGTGAGGTATTCGCGACCTCCTTACGTGCTGCTTGCCATGTATTCATCAGCGTTTCAGCGTAAGGCAATAATTTTTCACCTGCAGCGGTCAAACGAATATTGTTTCTGTGTCGGGTGAACAGGTTCACACCCAGTTGATTTTCCAGTTGTCTGATCCGAAAACTCACCGCTGACTGGGTCAGGTAGAGCGCTTCAGCTGCCCGACCAAAGTGGCGTGTCCGGCTAACTTCCAGGAAAGTTTTTAACAATTCCGTATCCACAACGCGCTCCATAAAATTATTTGTCGTGATGATTTAAATCTTTTGTTTGACGCTCTGTCAAGCGTAACTAATACTCCGCGCCATAAATAGCTCGGCCAAAGAATTAGGAGCGTGCAGGATGGCGGAAAGCTTTACGACGACTAATCGATATTTCGACAATAAATATTACCCCCGTGGATTCTCCCGTCATGGTGATTTCACCATTAAAGAGGCACAGCTGCTTGAGCGTCATGGCTATGCCTTCAACGAGCTGGATCTGGGTAAACGTGAGCCAGTAACAGAAGAAGAAAAATTGTTTGTTGCGGTATGCCGTGGTGAACGTGAGCCAGTTACCGAAGCTGAACGCGTGTGGTCTAAATACATGACGCGCATTAAGCGTCCAAAACGCTTCCACACGCTGTCTGGTGGGAAACCTCAGGTGGAAGGTGCAGAAGACTACACCGAATCTGATGATTAATAAAAAAAGGGCGTAAGCCCTTTTTTTATGTCAGTAATTTCTGCAGGTGAATTAATAACCTGTCTATCGCCCGATAAGCAACGGCCTCCTGCAAGTGCTGGCGGGTGATATGGTCGCACTGTTCAATATCTGCAATGGTACGTGCGACTTTTATCAGGCGTAGCCAGGCGCGGATGGACAATCCAAGACGAGCTAACGTGTCCTCAAGCCAGTGCGCATCATCGCTGCGCAGTACACAGTATTTATGGATATCCTGGCTGTCCAGATACGCATTTAACTTATTTTGCCGCCGATACTGACGCTCTCGTGCGGCGATGACGCGTTGCTTCACCGTTGCGCTATCTTCACCTTTCACTACGCTCTGGCTGAGTATGCCGGGTGGCGGTAAGGGAATTTCGAGGGAGAGGTCAAAGCGGTCAAGAAATGGACCTGATAATCGATTGAGGTAGCGCAGAGTCTGTTCTGGGGTACAGCGGTTATGATTCCCCTGATAATGGCCTGTCGGGCTTGGATTCATTGCAGCAATGAGTTGAAAGCGCGCGGGATAGGTTATTTTTGCTCTGGTACGGGATAGATGTATCTGCCCGGACTCAATGGGTTCGCGCAGTGCATCCAGCGTGCGTCGCTCAAACTCAGGTAATTCATCCAGAAATAATATACCGTTATGTGCCAGGGAGATCTCGCCTGGCGCAGGAATAGAGCCTCCACCGACCATTGCGGTTAATGAAGCACTATGATGGGGAGAACGAAAAGGGCGTTGCTTCCACTGTTTTTGTATCGTATCGGAATTAACCAGACTGAGGATCGCTGCACTTTCCAGCGCCTCATCGTTGCTAAGTGGAGGAAGCAGTCCTCTGAGACGGCTGGCCAGCATGGTCTTGCCCGTACCAGGCGGGCCGATAAACAGGAGGTTGTGACCACCAGCGGCGGTGATCTCCAGCCCTCGTTTACCCTGTTCCTGACCGATAACATCGCTGAGATCCTCTGGTGAAGGTTCGGCGGTAAAGTCTGCAGATTGCGGTTTGTCTAAATCATGCTTTCCTTCCAGGAATGCGCATACCGCCTGCAGGTGATCGGCAATCAGGCACCCTTCGCCGTGTATTAGACCAACCTCTGCGGCATTCTCTTTAGCGACAATGATTCGCCGGCCTGCACGAATCGCTTCGGTTGCGCTTGATATAGCGCCTGGAACGCCGCGTAAAGCGCCTGTAAGCGCTAATTCGCCTACCAGCTCATAGGTATCGAGATTATGGGGTGTAAGCTGCTCAGAAGCGACCAGAAGCGCAACAGCGATAGGTAAATCATATCGCCCCCCTTCTTTGGGGAGGTCAGCCGGAGCCAGGTTGATGGTTATCTTCCTGGCCGGGAATTCATACCCGCTATTAATAATTGCACTGCGTACCCGATCGCGAGCCTCTTTCACTGTCGTTTCAGGTAACCCCACCATGGTTAAACCAGGCAGGCCATTACTAATATGTACCTCGATGGTAATGGCTGGTGCATTCACGCCGAGGGCGGCGCGTGTGTGAACAATCGATAGTGACATAACCCCTCCTGATGGGAATATTATGTCGCAATAGATATCAGCAAGATTCTGCATAATTGATGTTTTTAGACGCTTATTCCTGTGTTTTTGTGTAATCAGGAATTGCTTGCCCCATGTCTGGAATCTCGCTCGCAAATGCGTATAAGTGTGCCGAGGAAAGAGATCGCAGGTGGTGCTGATGCGCTGAAACGTGAAATATTTTCATTTTATATTTTTTGTATAAAAAACAACGATATTTATCTAAACCGTTAACGGCGTCAGAAAAATGAAAACAAAAATATCTTGTGCTATTCGCAAATTCTATGGTAACTCTTTAGGTATTCCTTCGAACAAGATGCAAGAAAATACAAAAATGACAGCCCTTCTACGAGTGATTAGCCTGGTCGTGATTAGCGTGGTGGTGATTATTATCCCACCGTGCGGGGCTGCACTTGGACGAGGAAAGGCTTAGAAAACAAGCCTTAACGAACTAAGACCCCCGCACCGAAAGGTCCGGGGGTTTTTTTTGACCTTAAAAACTTAAACGAGGAGCAGAAAGTGAACGACAGCATAAAATTCTGTTTCTCAAGATTTACGACGGGGATGTAACTATGAATGGGGCACAGTGGGTGGTACATGCGTTGCGTGCACAAGGGGTTCAAACCGTCTTTGGTTATCCCGGTGGCGCAATTATGCCGGTTTACGATGCATTGTATGACGGCGGCGTAGAGCACCTGTTGTGCCGACACGAGCAGGGTGCGGCGATGGCGGCGATTGGTTATGCCCGTGCAACGGGTAAAACCGGTGTTTGTATCGCCACTTCCGGTCCTGGTGCTACCAACCTGATCACCGGACTTGCCGATGCGTTGTTAGATTCTGTTCCAGTGGTCGCGATCACCGGCCAGGTGGCATCACCTTTCATCGGAACGGATGCGTTCCAGGAAGTGGACGTGCTTGGTATGTCGCTGTCCTGCACCAAACACAGCTTCCTGGTGCAGTCACTGGAAGAGCTGCCGCGCATCATGGCTGAGGCCTTCGCCGTGGCGAATTCCGGTCGCCCGGGTCCGGTTCTGGTGGATATCCCGAAAGATATCCAATTAGCCAGCGGTACGCTGGAGCCGTATTTTACGACCGTCGAAAACGTTGAGGCTTTTCCGCATGCTGACGTTGAGCAGGCGCGTAACATGCTGGCGCAGGCGCAGAAACCCATTCTGTACGTTGGTGGCGGCGTAGGTATGGCACAGGCGGTTCCGGCCCTGCGTGAGTTTATTGCGCTTACTCAAATGCCTGTCGCTTGCACGCTGAAAGGTCTGGGCGCAGTAGATGCTGACTACCCCTACTATTTGGGCATGTTGGGAATGCACGGGACTAAAGCGGCAAATTTCGCGGTGCAAGAGTGTGATTTACTGATTGCAGTTGGCGCGCGTTTTGATGACCGGGTGACTGGTAAGCTGAATACTTTCGCACCGAACGCCAGCGTGATCCACATGGATATCGACCCGGCAGAAATGAACAAACTGCGCCAGGCGCATGTGGCCCTGCAGGGCGATTTAAATTCGCTGCTGCCGGCATTACAGCAGACGTTGAAGATTGACGAATGGCGTCAGCACAGTGCAGAACTGCGAGCAGAGCATACCTGGCGCTACGACCATCCGGGTGAGGCCATCTATGCACCGTTGTTGTTAAAACAACTGTCGGACCGTAAACCAGCGGATAGCGTTGTTACGACGGATGTTGGCCAGCATCAGATGTGGTCTGCACAGCATATGACCTATACCCGCCCGGAAAATTTCATCACCTCGAGCGGCTTGGGTACGATGGGCTTTGGTTTACCTGCCGCGGTTGGCGCACAGGTTGCTCGCCCGAACGATACGGTAATCTGTATCTCCGGTGACGGTTCCTTCATGATGAATGTACAGGAACTCGGCACCGTAAAACGCAAGCAGTTGCCGCTGAAGATAGTTTTACTCGACAACCAGCGGTTAGGCATGGTGCGACAATGGCAGCAGTTGTTTTTCCTGGAACGTTATAGCGAAACCACCCTTACCGATAACCCCGATTTCCTCATGTTGGCCAGCGCCTTCGGCATACCTGGTCAGCACATCACCCGTAAAGACCAGGTTGAAGCGGCACTCGACACCATGCTGAACAGCGAGGGGTCATACCTGCTTCATGTCTCAATCGACGAACTTGAGAATGTCTGGCCTCTGGTACCGCCAGGTGCCAGTAACTCAGAAATGCTGGAGAAATTATCATGATGCAACATCAGGTCGCCGTTGAGGCTCGTTTCAATCCGGAAACGTTAGAACGTGTTTTACGCGTGGTACGCCATCGTGGTTTTCAGGTGTGCTCCATGAATATGGAAGCCGCCAGCGATGCGCAGAATATAAATATCGAATTGACCGTTGCCAGCCCCCGGTCGGTCGACTTACTGTTTAGTCAGTTAAGTAAACTGGTGGACGTTGCACATGTTGCCATCTGCCAGAGCACAACCACATCACAACAAATCCGCGCCTGAGCGCAAAAGGAAGAAAAATGACGACGAAAAAAGCTGATTACATTTGGTCTAATGGCGAGATGATTCGTTGGGAAGACGCGAAGGTTCACGTGATGTCCCACGCGCTGCACTACGGTACTTCTGTATTTGAAGGCATCCGTTGCTACGATTCTCACAAAGGGCCGGTGGTGTTCCGTCATCGCGAACATATGCAGCGTCTGCGTGATTCAGCCAAGATCTATCGTTTTCCGGTTTCTCAGAGCGTTGATGAGCTGATGGAAGCTTGCCGTGAGGTGATTCGTAAAAACAATCTGACCAGCGCCTATATCCGTCCGCTGGTGTTTGTTGGCGACGTGGGGATGGGCGTTAACCCGCCAGCGGGTTACACCACCGACGTGATTATCGCCGCGTTCCCGTGGGGGGCTTACCTCGGTGCTGAAGCGCTGGAACAGGGGATCGATGCGATGGTTTCTTCCTGGAACCGCGTTGCGCCAAACACTATCCCTACCGCTGCTAAGGCTGGTGGTAACTATCTGTCTTCGCTGCTGGTGGGTAGCGAAGCGCGTCGTCATGGTTACCAGGAAGGTATTGCGCTGGATGTGAATGGTTACATCTCTGAAGGCGCGGGTGAAAACCTGTTTGAAGTAAAAGACGGCATTCTGTTTACCCCGCCGTTTACCTCCTCCGCGCTGCCAGGTATCACCCGTGACGCAATCATTAAGCTGGCGAAAGATCTCGATATCGAAGTGCGTGAGCAGGTGCTGTCCCGTGAATCGCTGTACCTGGCCGACGAAGTGTTTATGTCCGGTACTGCGGCCGAAATCACGCCCGTACGCAGCGTCGATGGTATTCAGGTGGGCGAAGGCCGCTGCGGCCCTGTCACCAAACGCATCCAGCAGGCCTTCTTTGGCCTCTTCACCGGTGAAACGGAAGATAAATACGGCTGGTTAGATCAGGTTAATCAATAAACATAAATTTGGGACGGCACGCACCGTCCCAATTATTAGACAGACGGGAGTTAATCAAGCATGCCTAAGTATCGTTCTGCTACCACCACCCACGGCCGTAATATGGCGGGTGCCCGCGCACTGTGGCGCGCCACCGGGATGACCGATGATGACTTCGGTAAACCGATTATCGCTGTGGTGAACTCCTTTACCCAGTTTGTGCCGGGCCATGTCCATCTGCGCGATCTCGGTAAGCTGGTTGCCGAACAAATCGAAGCCTCTGGCGGCGTAGCGAAAGAGTTCAACACCATTGCTGTGGATGATGGTATCGCCATGGGCCACGGGGGCATGCTGTATTCACTGCCGTCACGCGAGCTGATCGCTGACTCCGTTGAGTACATGGTTAACGCCCACTGCGCCGATGCGATGGTCTGCATCTCCAACTGCGACAAAATCACCCCGGGGATGTTAATGGCCTCCCTGCGTCTGAACATTCCGGTGATCTTTGTTTCTGGTGGCCCGATGGAAGCCGGGAAAACCAAGCTCTCTGACCAAATCATCAAGCTCGATCTGGTTGATGCAATGATTCAGGGCGCGGACCCGAAAGTCTCTGACTCACAAAGCGAACAGGTTGAGCGTTCCGCCTGCCCGACCTGCGGCTCATGCTCCGGGATGTTCACCGCAAACTCGATGAACTGTCTGACCGAAGCGCTGGGTTTATCGCAGCCGGGTAACGGTTCGCTGCTGGCGACTCACGCCGACCGTAAAACGCTGTTCCTTAACGCGGGTAAACGCATCGTTGAGCTGACTAAACGCTACTATGAGCAGGATGATGCTTCTGCGCTGCCGCGCAACATTGCCAGCAAGGCGGCGTTTGAGAATGCCATGACGCTGGATATCGCCATGGGCGGCTCCACCAACACCGTTCTGCACCTGCTGGCGGCGGCGCAGGAAGCGGAAATCGACTTCACAATGAGTGATATCGACAAGCTGTCCCGCAAAGTCCCACAGCTGTGTAAAGTGGCGCCGAGCACGCAGAAATACCATATGGAAGATGTGCACCGCGCAGGCGGCGTATTGGGTATTTTAGGCGAACTGGATCGTGCCGGACTGCTGAACCGCGACGTGAAAAACGTGCTGGGGCTGACGCTGCCGCAAACGCTCGATCGGTATGACGTGATGCTGACCAAAGATGACGCGGTGAAAAAGATGTTCCGCGCTGGCCCGGCGGGCATCCGTACCACTCAGGCGTTCTCGCAGGACTGCCGCTGGGACACGCTGGATGACGATCGCGCCGAAGGCTGTATCCGTTCTCTGGAACATGCTTACAGCAAAGATGGCGGTCTGGCAGTCCTGTACGGTAACTTCGCGGAAAACGGCTGTATTGTGAAAACCGCAGGTGTGGATGACAGCATCCTGAAATTTACCGGCCCGGCGAAAGTGTACGAAAGCCAGGATGACGCGGTTGAGGCGATCCTTGGCGGCAAAGTGGTGGCGGGCGACGTGGTGGTGATTCGCTACGAAGGGCCGAAAGGCGGGCCAGGTATGCAGGAAATGCTCTACCCAACCACCTTCCTGAAATCGATGGGGCTCGGCAAGGCCTGTGCGCTGATAACAGATGGCCGTTTCTCCGGCGGCACATCCGGCCTGTCTATCGGCCACGTTTCCCCGGAAGCGGCCAGCGGCGGTAATATCGCGATTATCGAAGATGGCGACATGATTGCTATCGATATCCCGAATCGTGGTATTCAACTGCAGTTGAGCGATGCGGAAATCGCGGCACGCCGCGAAGCACAGGAAGCACGCGGTGACAAAGCCTGGACGCCTAAAGATCGTCAGCGTCAGGTCTCCTTTGCGCTGCGCGCCTACGCCAGTCTGGCAACCAGCGCCGACAAAGGCGCGGTGCGCGATAAGTCGAAACTCGGGGGATAATGACCATGGCGGATTCACAACCTCTATCTGGTGCTCCTGAGGGCGCCGAGTATCTCAGAGCGGTATTGCGTGCGCCGGTCTACGAAGCGGCGCAGGTAACGCCGCTACAAAAAATGGACAAGCTCTCTTCGCGCCTCGATAACGTAATTCTGGTCAAGCGCGAAGACCGTCAACCCGTTCATAGCTTCAAGCTGCGCGGAGCCTACGCCATGATGGCGGGCCTGACCGAAGAGCAAAAAGCGCATGGGGTCATCACCGCATCGGCGGGTAATCATGCCCAGGGCGTCGCGTTCTCTTCTGCACGACTAGGCGTGAAGGCACTGATTGTCATGCCAACGGCCACCGCCGATATCAAAGTTGATGCCGTGCGTGGCTTCGGCGGAGAAGTGCTGCTGCATGGCGCGAATTTTGATGAAGCCAAAGCCAAAGCGATTGAGCTATCGCAGCAGCAGGGTTTTACCTGGGTTCCGCCGTTCGATCATCCGATGGTGATTGCCGGGCAGGGTACGCTGGCGCTGGAGTTACTGCAGCAGGATGCTCACCTCGACCGTGTTTTTGTCCCGGTGGGCGGCGGCGGTCTGGCGGCGGGCGTGGCGGTGTTGATCAAACAGCTGATGCCGCAGATCAAAGTGATCGCCGTTGAAGCTGAAGATTCCGCCTGCCTTAAAGCGGCGCTGGATGCCGGTCATCCGGTTGATCTCCCGCGCGTCGGTCTCTTTGCTGAAGGCGTGGCGGTCAAACGCATTGGTGATGAAACCTTCCGTCTGTGCCAGGAATACCTCGACGACATTATCACCGTTGATAGCGATGCTATTTGCGCAGCGATGAAAGACCTGTTTGAAGATGTGCGAGCCGTGGCTGAGCCATCGGGCGCGCTGGCGCTGGCGGGAATGAAAAAATACATCGCCCAGCACAATATTCGCGGTGAGCGGCTGGCGCATGTGCTTTCCGGAGCTAACGTTAACTTCCACGGCCTGCGCTACGTGTCTGAACGCTGCGAGTTGGGGGAGCAACGTGAAGCATTGCTGGCGGTGACCATCCCGGAAGAGAAGGGCAGCTTCCTGAAATTCTGCCAACTGCTGGGTGGGCGCTCGGTTACTGAGTTTAACTACCGTTTTGCTGATGCCAAAGATGCCTGCATTTTTGTCGGCGTACGCCTGAGCCGTGGTCTGGAAGAACGTAAAGAAATCCTCCAGTTGCTTAGTGACGGCGGCTACAGTGTGGTGGATCTGTCTGACGACGAAATGGCGAAGCTGCACGTGCGCTATATGGTCGGTGGACGTCCGTCGAAACCCTTGCAGGAACGGCTGTTCAGCTTCGAATTCCCGGAATCGCCGGGGGCGCTGCTGAAGTTTCTGCATACACTGGGGACGCACTGGAATATTTCATTGTTCCACTATCGCAGTCATGGAACTGACTACGGCCGTGTACTGGCGGCGTTTGAGTTGGGTGAGCATGAACCTGATTTCGAAACGCGGCTGAACGAACTGGGCTATGACTGTCATGATGAAACACATAACCCCGCGTTTCGTTTTTTTCTCGCGGGGTAATGTTTGGGGAGCCTGACGGCACTGCGCCTGTCTGGCCTGCGCCCTGACTCTCTGCCGGTTAAGGTGCTTGCGCCGCCGTTCGGCGGCTAGTGATTTGGCAATATCTTCCAGAAAGCATCAATAAGCGGCTCATGCAGCCGCTTTTTTTGTGCGCATACGCCCAGCTCGAACGGTGTTTTTTCGTCGCTACGTTCCAGAATCATCACGCGGTTACGTACCGGCTCCGGGCTATTCTCCAGCACCACTTCTGGCAACAATGCTACGCCGCAGCCCAGCGCCACCATCGACACCATCGCCTCGTGGCCGCCCACGGTGGCGTAAATCGACGGGTTGCTGATTTTATTGCGCCGGAACCACAGCTCAATGCGGCGGCGCACCGGCCCCTGGTCGGCCATGATAAACGGCACCGTTGACCAGTCTGGCTCATCCACCGAAATCTGGTTGCGCACCGGGCAGGGCAGTGCTGGCGCTATCAATACCACAGCCAGATTCTCCAGCATGGAAAAGGCCACCGCGCCGGGCAGTGTCTCGGGCTTACCGGCAATTGCCAGATCGGCCTCGCCGGTGACGACTTTTTCCATTGCATCAGCCGCGTCACCGGTGGTGAGCTTGATTTCCACCGACGGATGCTCGGCGCGGAAGCGGTCGAGGATCGGTGGTAAATGGCTGTAGGCGGCAGTCACTGAGCAGAAGATATGCAGTTCACCGGACAACGACGGTCCTTGTTGATCAATGGTATGGCGTAATTGCTGATACTGCAGCAGCGTCTGCTGGGCAAACACGCGCAGCTCCTCACCGGCTTCGGTGAGCGTCACCGTGCGGTTATCGCGGACAAACAGCGGCTGGCCGAGGTCTTCTTCAAGACGCTGAATTTGCCGGGAGAGCGTGGAGGGGCTGACGTGCATCGCCCGCGCGCTGCGGCCAAAATGGCGGCTTTCCGCCAGATGCAGGAACATTTTCAGATCGCGTAAATCCACCGGCGAACCTCTTTATTTTGACGTTGCAGATATTGCAATGTGACGTTGTGAATATATCAATTTCCGCAATAAATTTCCTGTCATATAGTGGGTTCATTCTCGCAAAAGCGAACCGAATAATAAGCACCACAACACAACATCACGGAGTACACCATCATGGCTAACTACTTTAATACACTGAATCTGCGTCAGCAGCTGGCTCAGCTGGGCAAATGTCGCTTCATGGGCCGCGAAGAATTCGCCGACGGCGCAAGCTACCTTCAGGGTAAAAAAGTGGTCATCGTCGGCTGTGGCGCTCAGGGTCTGAACCAGGGCCTGAACATGCGTGACTCCGGTCTGGATATTTCCTACGCACTGCGCAAAGAAGCGATCGCTGAGAAACGTGCTTCGTGGCGTAAAGCGACCGAAAACGGCTTCAAAGTAGGTACCTACGAAGAACTGATCCCGCAGGCTGACCTGGTGGTTAACCTGACGCCAGACAAACAGCACTCCGACGTTGTGCGTTCCGTACAGCCGCTGATGAAAGACGGCGCGGCGCTGGGTTACTCCCACGGTTTCAATATCGTCGAAGTGGGCGAGCAGATCCGTAAAGACATCACCGTTGTGATGGTGGCACCGAAGTGCCCGGGTACCGAAGTGCGTGAAGAGTACAAACGTGGTTTCGGCGTACCGACGCTGATCGCCGTCCACCCGGAAAACGACCCGAAAGGCGAAGGCATGGCGATCGCTAAAGCCTGGGCTGCGGCAACCGGCGGTCACCGTGCTGGCGTACTGGAATCCTCCTTTGTTGCAGAAGTGAAATCTGACCTGATGGGCGAGCAGACTATTCTGTGCGGTATGCTGCAGGCGGGCTCTCTGCTGTGCTTCGACAAGCTGGTGGAAGAAGGTACTGACCCGGCTTATGCGGAAAAACTGATTCAGTTCGGCTGGGAAACCATCACCGAAGCGCTGAAGCAGGGCGGTATCACGCTGATGATGGACCGTCTGTCTAACCCGGCAAAACTGCGCGCTTATGCGCTGTCCGAACAGCTGAAAGAGATCATGGCACCGCTGTTCCAGAAACACATGGACGACATCATCTCCGGTGAATTCTCCTCCGGCATGATGGCTGACTGGGCCAACGACGATAAGAAACTGCTGACCTGGCGTGAAGAGACCGGCAAAACCGCGTTCGAAACCGCCCCGCAGTTTGAAGGCAAAATCGGCGAGCAGGAGTACTTCGATAAAGGCGTTCTGATGATTGCGATGGTGAAAGCGGGCGTTGAGCTGGCGTTCGAAACCATGGTTGATTCTGGCATCATCGAAGAGTCTGCTTACTACGAATCACTGCACGAACTGCCGCTGATCGCGAACACCATCGCGCGTAAGCGTCTGTACGAAATGAACGTGGTTATCTCCGATACCGCAGAATACGGTAACTACCTGTTCTCTTACGCTTGCGTACCGCTGCTGAAAGAGTTCATGACCACTCTGCAGACCGGCGATCTGGGCAAAGCGATTGCTGAGGGTGCGGTAGATAACGCGCAGCTGCGTGATGTGAACGAAGCGATTCGCGGCCACGCTATCGAGCAGGTTGGTAAGAAACTGCGTGGTTATATGACGGATATGAAGCGTATTGCGGTAGCGGGTTAAATAGATTGTCGGGTGGTGCTAGCGCTTACCCGACCTACAATTTAGCCAAGAATGTAGGCCGGGTAAGGCGACAGCCGCCACCCGGCTTTTTTATTAGTTACGGTACAGCACTTTAATGATGTGGTAACCGAACTGCGTGTGCAGCGGGCCAGTTGGCTCCAGCACCGGGCAAGAGAAGACGACTTTATCGAACGCCGGGACCATCTGGCCCTGGCGGAATTCGCCTAAATCACCGCCGCGTTTGCCTGATGGGCAGATTGAGTGTTTCTTCGCCAGCTTGCCAAAGTCGGCACCGTTTTTAATTTGTTCCAGAAGATCCAAAGCCAGTTTCTCTTCTTTAACAAGGATATGCACTGCTGCTGCTGTTTTTGCCATGATCGTGCCTTGAGTGGGGTGGTTGAGGCTGGCTATACTACCATGCTCTAAATTTCCCCTCCTGACTTTCATTGAGTGATCTTTATGCGTTTGAATCCCGGACAACAACAAGCCGTCGAATTTGTCACAGGACCTTGCCTGGTGCTGGCGGGGGCGGGTTCCGGAAAGACGCGCGTTATCACCAATAAAATTGCGCACCTGATCCGCGTTTGTGGCTATCAGGCGCGGCATATCGCGGCGGTGACTTTTACCAATAAGGCCGCGCGTGAAATGAAAGAGCGTGTGGCGCAGACGCTGGGTCGTAAAGAGGCGCGTGGATTGATGATCTCCACGTTCCACACGTTGGGGTTGGATATCATCAAGCGTGAATTTGCGGCGTTGGGGATGAAGTCGAACTTCTCGCTGTTTGACGATACCGACCAGGTGGCTCTGCTTAAGGAACTGACCGAAGGGCTAATTGAAGACGATAAACTTATCCTTCAACAGCTGATCTCAACGATCTCCAACTGGAAAAACGATCTGATGACCCCGGCGCAGGCAGCGGCCAGCGCTAAAGGCGAACGCGATCGTATTTTCGCGCACTGCTATGGTTTGTACGACGCGCATATGAAGGCGTGCAACGTGCTGGACTTTGACGATCTGATCCTACTGCCGACGTTGCTGCTTCAGCGTAATGAAGAGGTGCGCGAGCGCTGGCAGAACAAAATCCGCTACCTGCTGGTGGATGAATACCAGGATACCAACACCAGCCAGTACGAGCTGGTGAAGCTGCTGGTGGGGCAACGTGCGCGCTTTACCGTGGTGGGTGATGACGATCAGTCTATTTACTCCTGGCGCGGCGCGCGTCCGCAAAACCTGGTGCTGCTGAGCAAAGATTTTCCGGCGCTACAGGTGGTGAAGCTGGAGCAAAACTACCGTTCCTCCGGGCGTATCCTCAAGGCGGCGAACATCCTCATTGCTAACAACCCGCACGTCTTTGAAAAGCGCTTGTTCTCTGAGCTGGGCTACGGACCTGAGCTGAAAGTACTGAGTGCCAACAACGAAGAGCATGAAGCGGAACGCGTGACCGGGGAGTTGATTGCTCATCACTTTGTGAATAAGACGCAGTATAAGGACTATGCGATCCTGTATCGCGGTAATCATCAGTCGCGCGTGTTCGAAAAGTTTCTAATGCAGAACCATATCCCGTACAAAATTTCCGGCGGAACGTCGTTTTTCTCGCGTCCGGAAATCAAAGATCTGCTGGCCTACCTGCGTGTGCTGAGCAACCCGGATGACGACAGCGCATTTTTGCGGATCGTAAACACGCCAAAACGTGAAATCGGCCCGGCCACACTGCAAAAGTTGGGTGAGTGGGCGATGACGCGTAATAAAAGCTTGTTTACTGCCAGCTTTGATATGGGTCTAAGCCAGACGCTGACCGGCCGCGGTTATGATTCTCTAACCCGCTTTACGCACTGGCTGGGGGAAATCCAGCGCCTCGCGGAGCGTGAACCGATTGCTGCCGTGCGTGACCTGATCCATGGCATTGATTACGAATCCTGGCTGTATGAAACCTCGCCGAGCCCGAAAGCGGCAGAAATGCGTATGAAGAACGTCAACACGCTGTTCAGCTGGATGACGGAGATGCTGGAAGGCAGTGAGCTGGAAGAGCCAATGACCCTGACCCAGGTCGTTACCCGCTTTACCCTGCGCGACATGATGGAGCGTGGAGAGAGTGAAGAAGAGCTGGACCAGGTGCAGTTGATGACGTTACATGCCTCAAAAGGGCTGGAGTTCCCCTATGTGTTTATGGTGGGAATGGAAGAGGGCTTCTTACCTCATCAGAGCAGCATCGATGAAGACAACATTGATGAAGAGCGTCGTCTGGCCTACGTCGGCATTACCCGTGCACAGAAAGAGCTTATCTTCACGTTGTGCAAAGAACGCCGTCAGTACGGTGAACTGGTGCGTCCGGAGCCAAGCCGCTTCCTGCTGGAACTGCCACAGGATGACGTTATCTGGGAACAGGAGCGTAAAGTGGTGAGCGCTGAGGAGCGGATGCAAAAGGGGCAGGCCAGCATTGCGAATATCCGGGCAATGATGGCGAAAGCCAAAGAGAAGTAATATTTATTTGGTAGACCGGATAAGCGTGAGCGCCATCCGGCAGCCAGCATCTAACGCACTTCCAGCGGCCAGTGGACATAGCTTTGCCACTGGATTTCCTGATCGATCAACTCTTTACCTAATGGATGATGTTCCAGCCAGCTTTCCGGCAACGTTAGCGTCAGATCTTCATCCTGAGCTTGCAGGGTGATATGTGGCACTAAATCGTCACGGCGGCGGCTTGCGAAGATGATCGCCAGGCGTAGCAAACGGCAAAGGTGCTCCGCGATGCGCGGCGGCACGGCGTTTTGCTGGTGGAGCGAAGAGAGATCGACTGGGTTGGTCTGATTTAATAACAGCGTGGCTAACAGCTTTTTCTGCGCGGGAGTGAAGCCCGGAAGATCGAGATTACGCACCAGCCAGGCGGCATGCAGCGGTGCCTGCTTATATTCCACGCTCAGCCCTATTTCATGCAGCTGACAGGCACTTTGCAGCAGTTCACGGCTAATGGCCTCAAGATGCCACTCATCTTTCACCTGATCGAATAAATGTACAGCCAACTGTGCGACGCGGTTCGCCTGATCGGTGTCAACCATAAAGCGACGCTGAATATTACGCAGCGTACGGCTGCGAATATCCTGATCGACAGGCAGGTGCAGCATACCGTAAACCAGACCTTCACGCAGTGCGCCGCCGGCCAGGGTCATGCATTGAATATTCAACTCAGTGAAAATCGCGATCAGGATTGCCAGCCCGCTAGGGAACACCAGTGCGCGTTCCAGCGTTAACCCTTCGATTTCCAACTCTTCCAGACGACCGCAGTGGATAGCACGCTGCTTAAGCTGCTGAAGTTTGGCCAGCGTAATGCGCTCATCCATACCCTGCGCCATCATGATTTCCTGCAACGCCTGGACGGTACCGGAGGCACCAACGCAAACTTTCCAGCCATGAAAACGCAGTTTGTCGGCGACCGGGCGCAGAACCTCACGCGCCGCTTTCTCGGCTTCGTCAAAATTTTCCTGCGCCAGATTACGATCGGTGAAGTACCGTTCGAGCCAGGTAACGCAGCCCATTGACAGGCTGAACAGAGAGGTTGTTTGGGCGCCGGAGCCGGTAACCAGTTCCGTACTGGCACCGCCAATATCAACGACCAGACGCTGATCGGCACCGCCAGTGGTGTGGGCGACACCCTGATAAATCAGTCGTGCTTCTTCTTCACCACTGATGACCTGGACAGGGCAGCCGAGGATCTCTTGCGCTTTGGCGATAAAGACATCGGCGTTTACCGCGATGCGCAATGTTGCCGTGGCGACCACGCGGATTTGCGGTTGCGGGATATCCTGCAGACGTTCAGCAAACAGGCGCAGGCATTGCCAGCCGCGTTCCATGGCTTCAGCGGAGAGAATGTTGTCGCTGTTGAGTCCAGCGGCCAGACGCACCTTGCGTTTAATACGCGTGAGCGTCTGGATGCTTCCCGCCACTTCGCGTACAACCAGCATATGAAAACTATTCGAGCCTAAATCGATTGCGGCGTACAGCGAAGTGGTTGTGAGCATATCTTACGTTAACCTGAACGACGACGATTACGCGGAGCACCACCGGTACGACGCGGGCCATTGCCTGGGCGTGGGCGCGTCATGCGCAGCGGCTTTGGCAGGTCAGTCATTAGCGCGTCCGGGTTGTACTTGCTGACCGGAATCGAGTGGCCAATGTAGGTCTCGATTGCAGGTAAATTCAGCGCGTACTCTTCACAAGCCAGGCTAATAGAATGACCACTTGCGCCTGCACGACCTGTACGACCAATACGGTGGACGTAATCTTCACAGTCATCCGGCAGGTCATAGTTAAACACGTGCGTTACGGCTGGGATGTGCAGGCCACGCGCCGCGACATCGGTTGCGACGAGAATATCGAGATCGCCACGGGTGAACTCATCAAGGATACGCAGGCGTTTTTTCTGCGCCACGTCACCGGTAAGCAGGCCTACGCGATGTCCGTCAGCAGCAAGACTGCCCCAGATCTCTTCACAGCGATGTTTGGTGTTAGCAAAAACAATGGCGCGATCTGGCCACTCTTCTTCAATCAGCGTTTGCAGCAAACGCATTTTCTCTTCGTTGGAAGGATAGAAGAGTTCTTCTTTAATACGGTGGCCCGTCTTCTGTTCCGGTTCGACTTCAACGTACTCGGCGTTATTCATTTGTTCAAACGCCAGTTCGCGAACGCGATAAGACAGTGTTGCAGAAAACAGCATGTTCAGACGTTGGGTGGTTGGCGGCATACGACGGAACAGCCAACGGATATCTTTAATAAAGCCCAGATCGTACATACGATCGGCTTCATCCAGCACCACGACCTGAATCGCGCCCAGGTTGATATGGTTCTGTTTTGCGTAGTCGATAAGACGACCGGTCGTGCCGATAAGAATATCGACGCCGCTTTCCAGCACTTTCAGCTGTTTGTCGTAACCGTCGCCGCCATAAGCCAGGCCTAATTTCAGACCGGTGGTCTGTGCCAGCGGCTCGGCGTCGGCGTGGATCTGCACGGCTAACTCACGCGTTGGCGCCATAATTAACGCACGCGGTTGGTTTACCTTGCGATCGTCAATCGCGGGATGAGAGAGAAGATAATGAAACGTTGACGTCAGGAACGCCATCGTTTTTCCGGTACCGGTTTGCGCCTGCCCTGCAACATCACGGCCTGCCAGCGTAAGCGGCAGCGCGAGAGCCTGAATGGGCGTGCAGTTATGAAACCCTTTATTTTCAAGGGCTTCTATCACCTTCGGGTGCAGGGCGAAGTCGGAAAACTTCTGTTCTGTTAAATGTGTTTTGCTCATAGTGTGGTAGAATATCAGCTTACTATTGCTTTACGAAAGCGTATCCGGTGAAATAAAGTCAACCTTTAGTTGGTTAATACTGTACACAATTCATTCATGATGCGTCGAGATGGCAAGTGAATGGGTCCAAAGAAGCGTATTGAGTACGTGACCAGGACGCAGCGCACAGCCAACAAAAAGGCGGCTTGAAGGATGATGTGTAAACACCAACACACCAGGCTTATTCCTGTGGAGTTATTATGAGCGATAAAATTATTCACCTGACTGACGACAGTTTTGACACGGATGTACTCAAAGCGGACGGAGCTATCCTCGTTGATTTCTGGGCAGAGTGGTGCGGTCCGTGCAAAATGATCGCTCCGATTCTGGATGAAATCGCTGACGAATATCAGGGCAAATTGACGGTTGCTAAACTGAACATTGACCAAAACCCAGGCACCGCGCCGAAGTATGGTATTCGTGGCATCCCGACCCTTCTGCTGTTTAAAAACGGCGAAGTTGCGGCGACTAAAGTCGGCGCGCTGTCCAAAGGTCAGTTGAAAGAGTTCCTCGACGCTAACTTAGCGTAAGGAAGTATCATGATCGGGCGGCCATACTTCGAAATGATTCGGATGACTGGACGCCCGACTTGAGTCGTGCTAAGTTAGTGTTGACTTCGTATTAAACATACCTTATTAAGTTTGAATCTAGCTTTATCCAATACTTCCCGTTGTTTCTCGTGCGAGAAGTAGACAGATTCAGGGCCTTGTCACTCAATCCGTCTTGTCGTTTCAGTTCTGCGTACTTTCCTGTGACCAGACAGCGAACAGACATGAGTCGATGGCCGTAAACAGGCATGGATGACCCTGCCATACCATTCACAACATTAAGTTCGAGATTTACCCCAAGTTTAAGAACTCACACCATTATGAATCTTACCGAATTAAAGAATACGCCGGTTTCTGAGCTGATCACTCTCGGCGAAAATATGGGCCTTGAAAACCTGGCTCGTATGCGCAAGCAGGACATTATTTTTGCCATCCTGAAGCAGCACGCAAAGAGTGGCGAAGATATCTTTGGTGACGGTGTGCTGGAGATATTGCAGGATGGATTTGGTTTCCTCCGCTCTGCAGACAGCTCCTACCTCGCCGGTCCTGATGACATCTACGTTTCTCCAAGCCAAATCCGCCGTTTCAACCTCCGCACTGGTGATACCATTTCTGGTAAGATTCGCCCGCCAAAAGAAGGTGAACGCTATTTTGCGCTGTTGAAAGTTAACGAAGTTAACTACGACAAACCGGAAAACGCCCGTAACAAGATCCTCTTCGAAAACTTAACGCCGCTGCACGCAAACTCCCGTCTGCGTATGGAGCGTGGTAATGGTTCTACCGAGGACTTAACGGCGCGCGTACTGGATCTGGCATCGCCGATCGGTCGTGGCCAACGTGGTCTGATTGTGGCACCGCCAAAAGCGGGTAAAACCATGCTGCTGCAGAACATTGCGCAGAGCATTGCCTACAACCACCCGGACTGTGTGCTGATGGTGCTGCTGATTGACGAACGTCCGGAAGAAGTGACCGAGATGCAGCGTCTGGTTAAAGGTGAAGTTGTGGCTTCTACCTTTGATGAACCCGCATCTCGCCACGTTCAGGTTGCGGAAATGGTAATCGAGAAGGCGAAACGTCTGGTTGAACATAAGAAAGACGTTATCATCCTGCTCGACTCCATCACGCGTCTGGCGCGTGCGTACAACACCGTGGTCCCGGCTTCCGGTAAAGTCCTGACCGGTGGTGTTGATGCCAACGCCCTGCACCGTCCGAAGCGTTTCTTCGGTGCGGCACGTAACGTGGAAGAGGGCGGCAGCCTGACCATCATCGCGACTGCGCTTATCGATACCGGCTCTAAAATGGATGAAGTTATCTACGAAGAGTTTAAAGGTACCGGCAACATGGAACTGCATCTCTCTCGTAAGATCGCTGAAAAACGCGTCTTCCCGGCTATCGACTACAATCGTTCCGGTACCCGTAAAGAAGAGCTGCTTACCACCCAGGAAGAGCTGCAGAAAATGTGGATCCTGCGCAAAATCATCCATCCGATGGGTGAAATTGATGCAATGGAGTTCCTCATTAACAAGCTGGCGATGACGAAGACCAATGATGACTTCTTCGATATGATGAAGCGCTCATAATTCAGGCATCATCCGAAAACGCCACGTTTTTACGTGGCGTTTTGCTTTTATGCCTGTAATCTTAACGACACAATAACAATAATACGGTATGACATACCGCCAGGTTGAAAAAGATTCGTAATTTGTATCTTGTGGTTGATAATTATACAGAACCATCGGATATGGAGACGGGTTTCCCTTCTGAATAAAGGTCTTCGTGGTTATACTTCTGCTATTAATTTTCTCTGAGAGCATGCATTGTGAATTTACTGACAGTAAGCACTGATCTCATCAGTATTTTTTTATTCACAACACTGTTTCTTTTCTTTGCGCGTAAGGTCGCAAAAAAGATTGGTTTAGTGGATAAACCCAACTTTCGCAAACGGCATCAAGGATTGATCCCGCTGGTTGGGGGGATTTCGGCTTACGCAGGTATTTGCTTTACGTTTGTGATTGCTGATTATTACATCCCGCATGCTTCTCTCTATCTGGCCTGTGCCGGCGTGCTGGTTTTGGTTGGCGCGCTGGACGATCGTTTTGATATCAGTGTAAAAATCCGCGCAACTATCCAGGCCGCGATCGGCATTATCATGATGTCGGTTGGCAAACTCTATCTTCTTAGCCTTGGGTATATTTTTGGCCCCTGGGAGATGATTCTTGGCCCGTTTGGCTATTTACTGACGCTGTTTGCCGTCTGGGCGGCAATTAATGCTTTCAATATGGTGGACGGTATTGACGGCCTGTTAGGTGGGCTGTCCAGCGTTTCATTCGCGGCGATGGGGTTTATCCTGTGGTTCGATGGGCAGACGAGTCTGGCCGTATGGTGTTTTGCGATGATCGCCGCCATTCTGCCTTATATTCTGCTGAACCTGGGCGTTCTTGGGCGCCGTTATAAAGTCTTCATGGGTGATGCTGGCAGTACGCTGATTGGTTTTACCATCATCTGGATCCTGCTGGAAACCACGCAGGGCAAAACACATCCTATAAGCCCAGTTACCGCACTGTGGATTATCGCCATCCCGTTAATGGATATGGTGGCGATCATGTACCGCCGTTTGCGTAAGGGCATGAGCCCGTTCTCAGCCGATCGCCAGCACATTCATCATTTGGTGATGCGGGCAGGGTTTACTTCCCGCCAGGCATTTGTTCTGATTACGCTGGCGGCGGCCGTGCTGGCATCGATCGGTGTGCTGGCTGAATATTTCCGTTTGGTTCCGGAATGGGCCATGCTGGTGCTGTTTTTAATGGCATTTGGCCTCTACGGATACTGTATCAAGCGTGCCTGGAAAGTGGCGAGATTTATCAAGCGAGTGAAGCGCAGACTGCGAAGAATTCGTGAAGGCAAACCAAACTTAACCAAGTGAATTGAGGATGCGATGACACAACCATTACCGGGGGAAGACGCCATGAGCGCTGAAAATGAACTGGATATCCGTGGGTTGTTTCGTACCTTATGGGCAGGGAAGGTGTGGATTGTCGGTATGGCACTCGCATTTGCACTTGTTGCTCTCGCCTATACTTTTTTCGCCCGTCAGGAGTGGAGCGCAACGGCTATTTCAGACAAGCCTACGGTGAATATGTTGGGGGGCTATTACTCTCAACAACAGTTCCTGCGCAACCTGGATATTAAGGCCAGCCTCGCATCAACGGACCAGCCGTCGGTGATGGATGAAGCCTATAAAGAATTTATCATGCAGCTTGCCTCCTGGGATACGCGCCGTGAATTCTGGCAGCAGACTGATTATTACAAGCAGCGTATGGTCGGAAACAGTAAAGCCGATGCCGCGCTGCTGGATGAACTGATCAACAACATTCAGTTTATGCCTGGTGATGCGTTGCGGAACACCAATGACAGCGTGAAGCTTATTGCGGAAACGGCACCTGATGCCAACAATCTTCTGCGCCAGTACGTGGCCTTTGCCAGCCAGCGTGCAGCACGTCATCTGAACGATGAGCTGAAAGGCGCATGGGCTGCGCGGACGGTGCAAATGAAAGCGCAGGTCAAACGGCAGGAAGAGGTAGCAAAATCGATTTTCTCTCGCCGTGTTCATAACATTGAACAAGCGCTCAAAATTGCTGAGCAGCATAATATTTCGCGTACTTCTACTGATGTCCCTGCTGAAGAGTTGCCTGATTCTGAGTTGTTTTTACTCGGACGCCCTATGCTGCAGGCGCGACTCGAAAACCTGCAATCTGTTGGCCCAGATTTTGATATGGACTATTTTCAAAACAGAGCCATGCTGAACACGCTGAACGTAGGACCGACCCTGGATCCGCGTTTTCAGACCTATCGTTATTTGCGGACACCGGAAGAACCGGTAAAACGTGATAGCCCACGTCGTGCCTTCCTGATGATTATTTGGGGCATCGTTGGGGCCCTGATCGGTGCTGGTGTCGCGTTAACCCGTCGCCGTTCGATTTAGCAATACCGTTGCAGTGAGGGGCTGGGCTCTCACTGCCAATCCGAAGAGAATCGATGTGAAAGTACTGACTGTATTTGGTACGCGACCGGAGGCCATTAAGATGGCTCCTCTGGTTCATGCGCTGGCTAAAGATCCTGATTTCGACGCGAAAGTTTGCGTCACTGCACAGCATCGGGAGATGCTCGATCAGGTATTGCACCTCTTTTCCATCGTACCTGACTACGATCTCAATATTATGCAGCCAGGTCAGGGACTGACAGAAATTACCTGTCGAATTCTGGAAGGATTAAAGCCAATCCTCGCTGAGTTCAAACCTGATGTGGTGCTAGTCCACGGTGATACAACAACAACCCTTGCGACCAGCCTGGCCGCGTTTTATCAGCGTATTCCGGTGGGGCATGTTGAGGCTGGGTTGCGAACTGGCGATCTCTATTCTCCCTGGCCGGAAGAGGCAAACCGTACACTGACCGGGCGCCTGGCAATGTATCACTTTTCCCCAACTGAAAATTCACGCCAAAACCTGTTGCGTGAAACCATTCCGGATGACCGTATTTTTGTCACGGGGAACACGGTTATTGATGCGTTGATCTGGGTTCGCGATCGTGTACTCGGAAATGAAGCACTGCGCGCTGAACTGGCTGAGCGCTATCCTTTCCTGGATGCGGATAAGAAGATGATCCTGGTAACCGGTCATCGTCGGGAAAGCTTTGGTCGCGGCTTTGAGCAAATCTGCCATGCACTGGCGGAAATTGCCGCGGCTAATCAGAATGTACAGATTGTCTATCCCGTACACCTGAACCCCAACGTTAGCGAGCCGGTAAATCGTATTTTGGGTCATGTTGAGAACGTGATTCTGATTGAGCCACAGGACTATCTGCCATTCGTCTGGCTGATGAATCATGCCTGGCTTATCCTTACCGATTCCGGCGGGATTCAGGAGGAAGCCCCTTCTCTGGGCAAACCTGTATTGGTGATGCGAGAAACAACGGAGCGGCCAGAAGCCATTACCGCAGGCACAGTACGTCTGGTTGGGACTGACCCTCAGCGTATTGTGGCAGAAGTCACGCGCTTGCTGCATGACGAAAATGAATATCAGACCATGAGCCGCGCCCATAATCCGTATGGTGATGGGCAGGCGTGTGGCCGCATTTTACACGCGTTAAAAAATAATCGGATATCGCTATGAGTTTTACGACCATTTCTGTCATTGGGCTGGGTTATATCGGACTGCCGACGGCGGCCGCTTTTGCTTCCCGTCAAAAACATGTTATTGGCGTAGATGTAAATCAACATGCGGTGGATACCATTAACCGCGGTGAAATCCACATCGTTGAACCTGATTTGGGTGCTGTGGTGAAAACAGCAGTCGAAAATGGCTTTCTGCGTGCGGTTACGACACCTGTTGAAGCAGACGCTTATCTGATTGCTGTGCCGACCCCCTTCAAGGGGGAGCATGAACCCGATATGGTCTATGTTGAAGCCGCAGCGAAGTCGCTTGCGCCGGTGCTGAAAAAAGGGGCGTTGGTGATCCTTGAATCGACGTCACCTGTCGGGGCAACGGAGCAGATGGCAGCATGGCTTGCAGAAATGCGCCCTGATCTGACTTTCCCGCAGCAGGCGGGGGAACAGGCTGACGTGAACATTGCTTATTGTCCGGAGCGCGTGCTGCCAGGCCAGGTAATGGTTGAACTGATTAAAAATGACCGTGTGATTGGCGGAATGACCCCCGTTTGTTCTATGCGCGCCAGCGAACTGTACAACATCTTCCTCGAAGGTGAATGTGTGGTGACTAACGCCCGCACTGCAGAAATGTGCAAGTTGACCGAAAACAGCTTCCGCGATGTCAATATCGCCTTTGCTAATGAACTGTCGCTGATTTGCGACGATCAGGGGATTAACGTCTGGGAACTGATCCGTCTGGCGAACCGTCACCCGCGGGTTAACATTTTGCAGCCTGGACCTGGTGTTGGCGGGCACTGTATCGCGGTCGACCCGTGGTTTATTGTGGCGCAGAACCCGCAGCAGGCGAGATTGATCCGCACCGCGCGCGAGGTAAATGATAGTAAGCCTCATTGGGTTGTCGATCGGGTAAAAGCCGCTGTAGCGGATTGTCTGACGGAGACCAATAAACGTGCCAGCGACGTAAAAATTGCCTGTTTTGGTCTGGCGTTCAAACCGAATATTGATGATTTACGTGAAAGCCCGGCAATGGGGGTGGCGCAAAGTATCGCACGCTGGCACAGCGGCGAGACGCTGGTGGTTGAACCGAATATCCATCAGTTGCCGAAAAAACTGGATGGCCTGTGCCAACTGGCGAAACTGGACGATGCGCTGGCAAGCGCCGATGTGCTGGTGATGCTGGTTGACCATAATGAATTTAAAGCGATTAAAGGCGATGCGGTTCACCAGCAATACGTGGTTGATACTAAAGGAGTCTGGCGCTAATGAAACGAATTCTGGTTACCGGTGGTGCAGGATTTATTGGCTCAGCGGTTGTGCGTCACATCATTAATGAGACTCGGGATGCCGTGGTAGTGGTTGATAAGTTAACCTATGCCGGAAACCTGATGTCGCTGGCGCCGGTTGCACAGAATGCCCGTTTTGCCTTTGAACAAGTTGATATCTGCGATCGCCTGGCGCTCGACAACGTGTTTCAACAGTATCAGCCGGATTGCGTGATGCACCTGGCGGCAGAAAGTCATGTTGATCGTTCTATCGATGGCCCCGCCGCATTTATTGAAACCAATATTGTCGGAACCTACACGTTGCTGGAAGCCGCTCGCGCATACTGGAATGTGTTAGCCGATGATAAAAAGCAGGCGTTTCGTTTCCACCATATATCAACCGACGAGGTGTACGGCGACCTGCATTCTACGGATGATTTCTTTACCGAAACAACGCCGTATGTACCGAGTAGTCCTTATTCCGCGTCAAAGGCCAGCAGCGATCATCTGGTACGTGCCTGGCTACGTACGTACGGGCTGCCAACGTTAATAACTAACTGCTCCAACAATTATGGGCCCTACCATTTCCCGGAAAAACTGATCCCGCTGATGATTCTCAATGCACTGGCGGGAAAACCTCTGCCGGTGTACGGCAACGGACAGCAGATTCGTGACTGGCTGTATGTGGAAGATCATGCCCGGGCGCTCTATTGCGTCGCGACTACAGGCGCGGTTGGCGAGACCTATAATATTGGTGGTCATAACGAGCGTAAAAACCTGGACGTGGTCGAAACGATTTGCAGCTTGTTGGAAGAACTGGCACCGCAAAAACCAAAAGGTGTTATGCGGTATCGTGAATTGATCACTTATGTTGAAGATCGCCCAGGCCATGATCTGCGCTATGCCATTGATGCGTCGAAAATTGCGCGTGAACTTGGCTGGGTGCCGCAGGAAACGTTTGAAAGTGGCATGCGTAAAACCGTGCAATGGTATCTGGCAAATGAGGCCTGGTGGAAACCCGTGCAGGATGGCAGCTACCAGGGTGAGCGTTTGGGCCTGAAGGGCTAACAACCTGGTTTTGGCGCCCGGAGGAGGGATCATATGAAAGGTATCATTCTGGCAGGTGGCTCAGGCACTCGCCTGTACCCCATTACGCGCGGCGTATCGAAGCAGCTATTGCCTATTTACGATAAGCCCATGATCTATTACCCGCTATCGGTACTGATGCTGGCGGGAATTCGCGAGATCCTCATTATTACCACACCGGAAGATAAAGGGTATTTCCAGCGTTTGCTGGGAGATGGCTCTGAGTTCGGTATTGAATTGCATTATGCAGAGCAGCCCAGCCCGGATGGTTTAGCACAGGCATTCATTATTGGTGAAACGTTCCTTAACGGCGAACCATCATGTCTGGTGCTTGGGGACAATATCTTCTTTGGTCAGGGATTTAGTCCAAAACTACGCCACGTCGCTGCCAGAACACAAGGTGCGACGGTATTTGGCTATCAGGTGATGGATCCTGAGCGTTTCGGTGTGGTTGAGTTTGATGACAATTTTCGCGCAGTCTCGCTGGAAGAGAAGCCGAAAGAACCAAAATCAAACTGGGCGGTGACAGGACTCTATTTCTACGACAGTAAGGTAGTGGAATACGCAAAGCGCGTGAAACCTTCTGAGCGTGGGGAACTGGAAATTACCTCCATTAACCAGATGTACCTTGACGATGGCAATCTGACCGTTGAATTGCTTGGCCGTGGCTTTGCCTGGCTGGATACCGGTACGCACGACAGTCTGATTGAAGCGAGCACGTTTGTGCAGACGGTGGAGAAACGTCAGGGCTTTAAAATCGCCTGCCTGGAAGAGATCGCATGGCGTAATGGCTGGCTGGATGATGAAGGTGTTAGACGTGCCGCCAGCTCTCTGGCTAAAACAGGCTACGGCCAATATTTGCTGGAGCTTCTCCGTGCCCGTCCGCGCCAGTATTGAGTCTCTGGATTGGGAAAATACGTTCTTTGGCGTGAATAGCGCCATCGTACGGTTTGACCCGCACGCACCGATCCTGACAGCAGAAGTTTTACAGCGCTGGGAACGGGTGCAGGCAAAAATTCCTGCTGCAAATACGTATGAATTAGATGCTTTACAGCAGTTGGGCTTTTCACTGGTCGAAGGTGAGATGGACTTTGTTCTGCCGGTAACGTGCGCCCGTGAAAATCCCGGTGCACAGGTGGCGCAAGCTGCGGATATTCCGCTGCTGCGTCGACTGGCAGGAGAGGCGTTCGCCCAAAGTCGTTTCCGCGTACCGTGGTATCCCGTGGAGGCCAGTGCGCGTTTTTATGCACAGTGGATAGAAAACGCTGTGCTGGGCACGTTCGATCATCAGTGCCTCATTTTTCGTACACAGACAGGTGGGATTCGCGGTTATGTCTCACTACGTGACGTCAATGATACTGATGCACGTATTGGCTTACTGGCTGGTCGTGGTGCGGGTGCCGAACTCATGCAGGCTGCGCTTTGCTGGGCACAGGCTCGCGGTAAAACAACATTGCGGGTGGCGACCCAGATGGGCAACACCGCCGCGCTTAAACGTTATATACAGAGCGGTGCAAATGTGGAAAGCACCGCGTACTGGTTATACAGGTGACAAAATGATTCCATTTAACGCACCGCCGGTGGTGGGAACCGAGCTTGAATACATGCAGTCAGCGATGAGCAGCGGCAAGCTGTGTGGCGATGGTGGTTTTACCCGCCGTTGCCAGCAATGGCTGGAGCAGCATTTTGGCAGTGAGAAAGTGCTGCTGACGCCTTCCTGTACCGCATCACTGGAGATGGCGGCATTATTGCTGGACATCCAGCCCGGCGATGAAGTCATCATGCCCAGCTACACATTTGTATCTACCGCGAACGCATTCGTGCTGCGTGGCGCAAAAATCGTCTTTGTCGATATCCGCCCGGATACCATGAACATTGATGAAACGCTGATTGAAGCGGCGATCACCGAGAAAACCCGCGCTATTGTGCCGGTGCACTACGCCGGGGTTGCCTGTGAAATGGATACCATTATGGCGTTGGCGTCACAATACAACCTGTTCGTGGTAGAAGATGCTGCTCAGGGCGTAATGTCGACCTACAAAGGCCGTGCGCTGGGGACCATTGGGCATATTGGCTGCTTTAGCTTCCATGAAACCAAAAACTATACCGCAGGCGGTGAAGGCGGGGCGACGCTGATCAACGACCGTAAATTAGTTGAACGTGCAGAAATCATCCGTGAAAAGGGGACGAATCGCAGTCAATTTTTCCGCGGTCAGGTTGATAAATATACCTGGCGTGATATTGGCTCCAGCTATTTGATGTCCGATCTCCAGGCTGCCTATCTGTGGGCGCAACTGGAAGCGGCAGAGCGTATTAATCATCAGCGCCTGGTGCTGTGGCAGAATTATTATGATGCCCTCGAACCGCTGGCGCGTGCCGGGCGTATTGATTTACCCGCCATCCCGGAAGGTTGTGCGCAGAACGCCCATATGTTTTATATCAAGCTGCGTGATATTGACGATCGCACGGCGTTGATTAACTTCCTGAAAGAAGCCGAAATTATGGCGGTATTCCATTATATCCCGCTGCATGATTGTCCGGCTGGCGATAAATTTGGCGTGTTTTCCGGAGTCGATCGTTACACCACCAAAGAGAGTGAACGTCTGCTGCGTCTGCCGCTGTTTTATAACCTGTCGCTGGTGAACCAGCGCACAGTGATTACGACCTTACTCAACTACTTCTCCTGATATGTCGCTGGCTAAAGCGTCCTTGTGGACGGCTACCAGTACGCTGGTAAAAATTGGTGCGGGTTTGTTGGTGGTAAAACTGCTGGCGGTCTCTTTCGGCCCTGCGGGTGTGGGCCAGGCGGGAAACTTCCGTCAGATGGTCACCGTGCTTGGCGTGTTGGCGGGCGCCGGGATTTTCAACGGCGTCACGAAATACGTTGCGCAGCACCATGATGACCCGGCGCGGTTGCGTAAGGTGGTGGGGACATCATCCGCAATGGTGTTGGGATTCTCTACGCTGATGGCGGCGATTTTTTTGCTGGCAGCAGCGCCTATCAGTCAGGGATTGTTTGGTCATACGCATTTTCAGGGGCTGGTACGCCTGGTTGCGCTGGTACAGATGGGGATTGCCTGGGCAAACCTGTTGCTGGCGTTGATGAAAGGATTCCGCGATGCCGCAGGTAATGCGCTATCGCTGATTATTGGCAGCCTGGTCGGCGTCGTGGCCTACTACGGCTGCTATCGGTTGGGCGGATACGAAGGTGCTTTGCTGGGGCTGGCGCTGGTACCAGCGCTGGTGGTGGTGCCCGCCATGCTTATGCTGATCAAGCGTGGAACCCTCCCTGTGCAATACCTGAAACCTTCCTGGGATAACGGGCTGGCAGGGAAACTTAGCAAGTTTACGTTGATGGCGCTCATTACCTCTGTGACGCTGCCCGTGGCGTATGTGATGATGCGAAACCTATTGGCGGCGCAATACAGCTGGGATGACGTGGGGATTTGGCAGGGGGTGAGCAGTATCTCTGATGCGTACCTGCAATTTATTACCGCTTCATTCAGTGTGTATCTGCTGCCAACACTGTCTCGCCTGACTGAAAAGCGCGACATCACGCGTGAAGTTATCAAATCGCTGAAATTTGTATTACCGGCAGTTGCCGCCGCGAGTTTTACCGTCTGGCTGTTACGTGATTTTGCTATCTGGCTGCTTTTCTCCGCTAAATTCACCGCCATGCGTGATTTGTTTGCCTGGCAACTGGTGGGGGATGTACTGAAAGTGGGTGCCTACGTATTTGGCTATCTGGTGATCGCGAAGGCCTCGCTGCGGTTTTATATTCTGGCCGAAATTAGCCAGTTCATTTTGTTGACGGCATTTGCCCACTGGTTGATCCCCGCGCACGGTGCTCTGGGCGCGGCACAGGCCTATATGGCAACGTACATCGTCTATTTTTCTCTTTGTTGTGGCGTGTTTTTACTCTGGCGTAGGCGGGTATGACTGTACTGATTCACGTTCTGGGATCGAATATCCCTCACCATAACCAAACCGTGCTGCGGTTCTTCAACGACGCGTTGGCTGCAACAAGTGAGCACGCACGCGTGTTTATGGTTGCCGGTCAGGATACGGGATTTAGCGAGAGCTACCCGGCGTTATCACTGAGTTTCTACGGTGGAAAAAAGGCGCTGGCAGAGGCCGTTATCGCCAAAGCTAAGACGGATCGCCAGCAGCGTTTCTTCTTTCATGGGCAGTTCAATACTAGTCTGTGGCTGGCATTGCTGAGCGGGGGGATTAAGCCTGAGCAGTTTTACTGGCATATTTGGGGTGCCGATCTGTATGAAGTCTCCAGTGGGCTGAAATTCCGTCTGTTTTACCCGATTCGCCGAATGGCACAAAACCGCGTGGGTTGTGTCTTTGCCACGCGAGGCGATCTGAGCTATTTCGCTGAGCTGCATCCGCGTGTTCGCGGGGAATTGCTCTATTTCCCAACCCGTATGGATCCGTCGCTGAACAATATGAGCAATGAGCGCCAGCGACGCGGGAAAATGACGATCCTGGTCGGAAACTCTGGCGATCGCAGTAATGAGCATATTGCCGCGCTGCGTGCTGTCCATCAGCAGTTCGGCGACACGGTTAACGTGATTGTGCCAATGGGTTACCCGGCAAATAATGCAGGCTATATTGAAGAAGTGCGCCAGGCGGGTCTGGCGTTATTTAGCGCCGATAACCTGCAAATTCTCAGTGAAAAGCTGGAGTTTGATGCCTATCTGGCGCTACTGCGTCAGTGCGATCTGGGTTACTTTATCTTTGCCCGTCAGCAGGGGATTGGTACATTGTGTCTGCTGATTCAGGCGGGGATCCCGTGCGTGCTCAATCGTGAAAACCCATTCTGGCAGGATATGGCAGAGCAAAACATCCCGGTTCTGTTTACGACAGATGTACTCAATGAAGGTATCGTACGCGAGGCGCAGCGCCAACTGGCATCGGTTGATAAAAGTGCAATTACTTTCTTTAGCCCGAATTATCTGCAACCGTGGCATAACGCGCTGCGCATTGCCTCAGGAGAAACCGTATGAGTCTGATGCAATTCAGCGGTCTGCTGGTGGTGTGGCTGCTCTCGACTTTGTTTATCGCCACGCTGACCTGGTTTGAATTCCGACGCGTGCGGTTTAACTTCAATGTCTTCTTCTCATTGCTGTTCTTATTGACGTTTTTCTTTGGTTTTCCGTTGACCAGCGTGCTGGTATTTCGCTTTGATGTGGCGGTGGCCCCGCCGGAAATTTTGCTGCAGGCGTTGCTGTCCGCTGCCTGCTTCTACGCAGTGTACTATGTGACCTATAAAACACGCCTGCGGAAACGGAGCCCGGAGAGAACGCGCAAACCGCTGTTTACCATCAATCGCGTTGAAGCACATTTGACCTGGATTATCCTGATGGCGATTGCGCTGGTGAGCGTGGGCATTTTCTTTATGCACAACGGTTTCCTGCTGTTCAGGTTGCAATCCTATAGCCAGATTTTCTCCAGTGAAGTCTCCGGGGTGGCTCTGAAACGCTTCTTCTACTTCTTCATTCCGGCGATGCTGGTGGTCTACTTCCTGCGTCAGGACAGCAAAGCGTGGTTGTTCTTCCTGGTGAGTACCGTTGCATTTGGTTTGCTGACGTACATGATTGTTGGCGGAACCCGCGCCAATATTATTATCGCGTTTGCCATTTTCCTGTTTATCGGCATTATTCGCGGCTGGATTTCGCTGTGGATGCTGGCCGCGGCGGGCGTCCTGGGTATTGTCGGGATGTTCTGGCTGGCGCTGAAGCGCTACGGGATGAACGTCAGCGGTGATGAGGCGTTCTATACTTTCCTGTACCTCACGCGCGATACCTTCTCGCCGTGGGAGAATCTGGCGCTATTGCTGCAAAATTACCACAATATTGAGTTTCAGGGACTGGCACCGATTGTTCGTGACTTCTACGTCTTTATCCCTTCCTGGCTGTGGCCGGGACGACCTGGCATTGTTCTCAACTCAGCGAACTACTTTACCTGGGAAGTGTTGAATAACCACTCGGGGCTGGCGATTTCGCCGACGTTAATTGGTTCGCTGGTGGTGATGGGCGGGGCGCTGTTTATACCGTTAGGCGCGATTGTCGTCGGCCTAATTATTAAATGGTTCGACTGGTTGTATGAATTAGGCAACCGGGAAACTAATCGCTATAAGTCGGCGATTTTGCACAGTTTCTGTTTCGGTGCCATTTTTAATATGATCGTTTTGGCACGTGAAGGGTTAGATTCGTTTGTCTCGCGAGTGGTTTTTTTCCTCGTGATTTTCGGCGTCTGTCTGTTGGTGGCAAAATTGTTGTACTGGCTGTTTGATAGTGCGGGACTCATCCATAAACGAATAAAGTCGGTGCCCCGGACACAGGTTGAAGGATCGTAATGACAGATAACACAACTGCGCCGCTGTATTCACTGCGCGGATTAGAACTGATTGGCTGGCGCGATATGCAACATGCGCTGAATTACCTGTTTGCCGAGGGACGTCTCAGGCAGGGGACGCTGGTAGCAATTAACGCTGAAAAAATGCTGACAGCGGAGGATAACCCAGAGGTTCGGACGTTGATCGAGGCCGCTGAGTTTAAATATGCGGATGGGATCAGCGTGGTGCGTTCCGTGTGTAAAAAATTCCCGCAGGCGCAGGTATCACGTGTGGCGGGGGCCGATCTCTGGGAAGCGCTGATGGCTCGCGCCGGGAAGGAAGGAACGCCCGTATTCCTGGTGGGCGGTAAGCCTGATGTCCTGACGCAAACAGAGGCAAAACTGCGCGCACAATGGCACGTCAATATTGTTGGCAGTCAGGACGGCTATTTTACCGCCGATCAGCGTCAGGCGCTGTTTGAGCGTATTCATGCCAGCGGCGCACAACTTGTTACCGTGGCGATGGGTTCGCCGAAACAAGAAATTTTTATGCGCGACTGTCGCCAGGTCCATCCGCATGCGCTGTATATGGGCGTGGGCGGCACCTACGATGTGTTTACCGGGCACGTAAAGCGCGCGCCCAAATTCTGGCAGAGCCTGGGATTGGAGTGGCTGTATCGCTTGCTGCTGCAACCGAGTCGTATCACCCGCCAACTTCGTTTATTACGTTATCTCCGCTGGCACTATACCGGCAATCTCTGACATCACCTCTGCGTTGTTCAGTAGCGCGTTATGCTAAACGCGCTACTTATTCACAACATAATCGCTGCTTTCTCGCACAATCTATTCATTTTTTGAATGCTTTAATTGCCATTTAGGCGATTTTAAGAAACCATTCGCAACAATCATTGCAGTGCCGTGGTGTTTTTGGCGCCAACCGTAAAGTGGTCGGTGCTGAATGGCCTGTTATGGCAAAAAACGATGTACCCATAACGATAACCGGTAATACCGGAAACGATGCAAACACAACAAGAGGATCTATGGCCGAGAACAAACCTGAGCTACAGCGTGGGCTGGAGGCTCGTCACATCGAATTAATTGCCCTTGGGGGCACCATTGGCGTCGGACTGTTTATGGGGGCTGCCAGTACCCTGAAATGGGCGGGACCGTCGGTTCTTCTGGCGTATATCGTCGCTGGGTTGTTCGTCTTCTTCATCATGCGTTCCATGGGGGAGATGTTGTTCCTGGAGCCGGTCACCGGCTCATTCGCCGTTTACGCTCACCGCTACATGAGCCCCTTCTTTGGCTATCTTACCGCATGGTCATACTGGTTTATGTGGATGGCGGTGGGGATCTCGGAGATTACCGCCATTGGGGTCTACGTGCAGTTCTGGTTCCCGGAAATGGCGCAATGGATACCCGCACTGATTGCTGTTGGACTGGTTGCGTTAGCAAACCTGGCAGCAGTTCGCTTGTATGGTGAAATCGAATTCTGGTTTGCCATGATCAAAGTGACCACCATCATTGTGATGATTGTCATTGGCGTAGGGGTTATTTTCTTCGGCTTTGGTAACGGTGGTCAGGCGATCGGCTTTGGCAATTTGACCGAGCATGGCGGTTTCTTCGCGGGGGGCTGGAAAGGGTTCCTGACAGCATTGTGTATTGTTGTTGCTTCCTATCAGGGCGTGGAGCTGATCGGCATCACGGCTGGTGAAGCGAAGAACCCACAGGTCACGCTGCGTAGCGCGGTAGGTAAAGTGCTGTGGCGTATCCTGATTTTCTACGTGGGGGCGATTTTTGTTATCGTCACTATTTTCCCGTGGAATGAGATTGGCAGTAACGGCAGCCCGTTCGTTCTCACTTTTGCCAGGATTGGTATTACAGCAGCCGCTGGGATTATCAACTTTGTGGTCCTGACGGCGGCGCTATCTGGCTGTAACAGCGGGATGTACAGCTGTGGCCGTATGCTCTATGCGCTGGCAAAGAATCGCCAACTACCCGCCGCTGTTGGAAAAGTTTCGCGTCATGGCGTACCGGTTGCCGGCGTGGCCATTTCTATCGCCATCCTGCTGATTGGTTCGTGCCTGAACTACATCATTCCCAACCCGCAGCGTGTATTCGTTTATGTTTATAGCGCCAGCGTACTGCCGGGGATGGTGCCATGGTTTGTGATCCTGATAAGCCAGCTGCGTTTCCGTCAGGCCCATAAGGCGGCGATCGCCAGTCATCCTTTCCGCTCGATTTTGTTCCCGTGGGCGAATTATTTGACGATGGCGTTCCTGATTTGCGTATTAATCGGCATGTACTTTAATGAAGATACCCGAATGTCGCTGTTTGTTGGCATCGGCTTCTTACTGGCGGTGACGCTCATTTATAAGGTTTTTGGCCTGAATCGTCATGGCACAGCCCAAAAATTGCAGGAATAAGCGACAAAACGCACAAAGCGTGACCAAACGATAATTTATTTTAAAAAAGCACTAGACAGCAGACCGAGACCTCCGTAATATCCAGCCCCGCAACGGCGCTAAGCGCCCGTAGCTCAGCTGGATAGAGCGCTGCCCTCCGGAGGCAGAGGTCTCAGGTTCGAATCCTGTCGGGCGCACCATTTAGTAATGGTGCCGGAGCTGCGGTGGTTTTAATACCGCGTAAAAGATTTGCAGTGGTGGCTATAGCTCAGTTGGTAGAGCCCTGGATTGTGATTCCAGTTGTCGTGGGTTCGAATCCCATTAGCCACCCCATTAATTTAAAGTTGTGAAATGCGAAGGTGGCGGAATTGGTAGACGCGCTAGCTTCAGGTGTTAGTGTCCTTAGGATGTGGGGGTTCGAGTCCCCCCCCTCGCACCACGACTTAAAGAATTGAACTAAAAATTCAAAAAGCAGTAAAACGGCGAGTAGCGCAGCTTGGTAGCGCAACTGGTTTGGGACCAGTGGGTCGGAGGTTCGAATCCTCTCTCGCCGACCAATTTTGAACCCCGCTTCGGCGGGGTTTTTTGTTTTCTGTTCTTCGCTTTTGTACCTCTTCTCCCCCAAATGTCATGAAGTCCTAAAAAGCCGCAATCCCTGGTTTTTACAGTGCAATCACCGCATACGCTGTGTAATAATATGCGTGTAGATGCTCATTCCATCTCTTATGTTCGCCATCAGGCCTCATAAACTCAGGAATGATGCAGAGCCGTTTACGGTGCTTATCGTCCACTGACAGATGTCGCTTTAGCTTCATCAAACACCATGGACATAACGTTGAGTGAAGCACCCATTTATGTTGTCATACAGACCTGTTTAACGCCTGCTCCTTACCGAGCGGGCGTTTTTTTATGCATAAACAAAATCCTTCGAGCTGCTTCTCGAATGATTTTGCGTATACGATTGAAAAATATGTAGGCCCGGTAAGCGAAAGCGTCACCGGGCATTCAGGAGTTACTGCGGGGGATTGTTGTTCTGCAGTGTCAACATCAGGCCATCACGACGCAGGGTGGCGGCTTCTTCCGGCTGATGCAGCCTGTCCAGTGCGTCGGCAAGCCAGGCGTAGTCGTATGCATCCGGGCGTTGTTTAAGCGCGGCACGGAAGGCGAGCGTAGCTTCCTGCCATTCACCGTGCTTCATCAATGACTGACCAAGCGTACTCCACAGCAGTGGGCGGTCGCCCACCACTTTAATTTGCTGGCGCAGTACTTTTTCTATCTGTTCCGGGTTGTTGGTTTTCAGACGTGGGATCGGCAGCACCAGGCGGTCGTCATACTGACGTTTCAGACCATCGATGATGATTTGCTGTGCCGTATCGTGATCGTCACACTCAATCAGATGTTCTGCCATCGCCACCTGCAGGGCAACCTGATGACGAGTCTTACGGCTCTGGTTTTTCCACCATGCGCGTAATCCCTCGCTGCCCTGATCGGCGCGAACCTGATCCATCAGACCCACCCATGCCTGCTGTTCCAGCATCGCACGGTGCTCGTCATCACCCACATGCGCTTTCGCCATTGATGGAATGATATCCAGCAAAGAACTCCATGCGCCGGTGCGAATATAAGCCTGTTCAGCCAGGCGCAAGACTTCCGGATGACGTGGCGTCACTTCCAGCAGTTTGTCTACGCTGTGGCGTGCGGCATGGTTTTCATTACGCGCCAGCTGCAAACGAACACGGGCTATTTCGACTGGGATCGTATCATTTCCGGCGAGTTCGGCTGCGCGTTCAAGGTGTTGATTAGCGCGAGCTTCATCACCACGCTGCTGAGCCGCTTCTGCCGCCAACAGGTAATTCACCACCGGCTGTTCTGCGTGATCGGCATTTTTTGACATCAGCTTTTCAACCTGCTGATAGTCGCCTTCTGCCAGTTTAAGCAGCGCCTGCTCGGTCTGTTTACGCGCACGACGGCGTTTACGCCCCACGAACCAGCCGCGGGTATGCGCACCAGTACGGAATATACGGCGCAGCAGCCACTCAATCGCAAAAAGAATGACCATCGCGACGATCAGAATGATCACCAGACCCGTCACGCTGGTTTCGATGTTGTAGTTATCCGTCTGGATCAGCACGTAGCCCTGATGACCGGCTATCATCGGACCGACGACGATCCCGGCGATCAACAGCACAAAGAGCAACAATACTTTTAGCATCATTATTCTCCCTGCGGCGCGGCTGCCGGAGCATCTGCCTGAGGTACTGGTGCAGGTGCGGCTTCAGCCGGTGATGTGGATGGCTGGGCCAGCAAATTACGCACGCGAGTCTGCATTAGCTTCTCAAGAATAACCTGGCTCTGAAGCGTTTCCGGTACGTCCATGCTGATGCTTTGCTGGCTCAGTTGATCGACCTCTTCAAGGAACGCTTTTGTCGCCGCATCGTCAGTGTCGTAATAGGCGCGAACCCACGTGGAGACATTTTCCAGCGCCTGGCGGTATGTTTCTTCCTGATGGCGAGGTACGGCTTGCGCCGCCACTAGCAGGCGTGAACGGATGTTCTCACGTAAGTAAACATCCTGGTTTGGCGCCAGTAGCGGGACGGCGGTTTCATCACGACGGCGAATGGTGATAAAACTGTCCATAAAGTTCTGCCAGCTTTTTTGCAGATTGACGCGCCATTCGCTAATGGAACTGGAAAGCTCGCTGCTGTCAGAATCCATCGGTGAATCATCGGTATCGTTATCAGCCAGACGCAGGTTATCAATTTGGTTAGCGAGCTGGTTTACCTTGAGGATAATGCCATCATAGTCGACCTGAGTTACCGCAGAGAGGCTGGCGATATCGTCGGTAATCGCGCGACGAGCGGCAATTAAACTGGGGTCATTCATGTCAGCCAGGCTGGCGTCGGCGCTTTTCAGCAACGCTGCGGCGGTGGTAACGTCCTGATCGCTCCATAATTTACGCCCCGCCAGTTTCACCAGAAAATCGGCCTGCGCCAGTAGCCAGGTTTTGGCATCGCTTCCGGAGATAGTGGCGATTTTTTGCTGAACCTCATCAAGCTGTTTGGCCAGCGCAGTCTGCTGGCGATTGGCTTCATCCAGCTGTGTTGCCTGCTGCTTAATAATGCCTTCCAGCTCGGTCTTTTGGGTTTCTTGCGCTTTTTGCAGCGCCATGAGCTGGTTTGCCAGCGCATCACTGGTTGCTGTCTGCGTAGTGGCCTGCTGTTTTCCCCAGCCATACAGCCCCACACCTGCCGCCAGCGCAATAGCAATCGCCACCGCGCTCAGAATCAGCGCCGTGCTGTTCTTACTCTTTTTTTCAGTATTGACTGGCTGTGATGTGGTTTCCACGGCCTCCCTGGTCTCTTCAACCACGGCGGAGGTTTTTTCTTGTTCCGTCATTATGGCATCCCATTATGAGAGTTATTGTAATGCGCGTAGCAGCGCATCGTTGTCAGCGTTATCAGCGACCTTAATATCTTGCCAGCCCAGTTCCCGGGCGAGGTGCGCCAGACGCTCACTGACGACCAGCAGCCGACAGCGTAGTAACCAGTGCTCACGATACCATTGCGGAATGAGCGACCAGAGCTGTTGTAGCATCTCTCCGCTGGTGACAACCAGCGTGGTCACGCCGCGAGATTGCCAGCGCATCGCTTCCTCTGCGCCATCGTAATGTTTTGCACTGCGTTGATAACATTCACAAAAATCGACATCAGCTCCGCGTGCTGTCAGGGTTTCACCTATTAGCTCGCGGCCACCGTTGCCGCGTAATATCAGTGCGCGTTTTCCCGCAATATTTTGTAATTCAGGTAATTGTAGCAAGACTTCGCTGATTTCCCGATCCAGAGGGTAGTGAATATTGCATCCGCTCACGGTGTGTAACGCCAGCGCCGTTGTACGGCCGATGGCAAAATAGTGCGGGAGAGTGGACCAACTTACCCCTTGCCGCTGAAGCTCGGCATCGGCAAAGGTGACGGCGTGCTGCGAGAGTGCGAAGACCAGATCGTTTTCGGTGAGCGCCGAAAGACGGGGGGCAAGCGTTGGCAGTTCCCGGCCCGGCGCGAACTCAATAAGCGGAAAGCTCCAGGCCACCTGCCCCAGTGTGCGCAGACGGCTCACTAACTCTTCCCCAGTGGGAGACGGGCGGGTGACCAGAATACTCATGCGGGGGCATCTCCGTTATAAACTTCAGCCAGAATGGCGCGCGCACCGTTCTCCAGCAGTTCTTCTGCCAGAGATATACCCATTTTTTCCGCATCCTGCGCGGCGCCGCGACGTTCTCCGCATACCATCTGCGAACCGTCAGGCGCGCCAACCAGCGCTCGTAGCCAAATCTCACCGTTGATGAGTTCGGCATAACTGCCGATGGGCACCTGACATCCCCCTTCCAGGCGGGTGTTCATGGCACGTTCGGCTTTGACGCGTAGCGCAGTTTCTTCATGGTTGAGCGGCGCTAACAGCGCCTGAGTGCGCATGTCATCCAGTCGACATTCTATGCCAACTGCGCCTTGTCCGACCGCAGGCAGGGAGACTTCTGGCGGCAGAGCAGTACGGATTCGCGACTCCAGTCCTAAGCGTTTTAATCCGGCGACCGCCAGAATAATCGCGTCGTAGTCGCCGTTATCCAGTTTGCTCAGGCGAGTGCCTACGTTGCCGCGCAGCGAACGGATGATGAGGTCCGGACGACGCTTCGCCAACTGGCACTGGCGACGTAAGCTGGACGTTCCAACGATGCTACCTGCCGGGAGTTCATCCAGCGTGTTGTACTTATTGGAGACAAAAGCATCACGCGGATCTTCACGCTCGCAAATGGTGACCAGTCCAAGACCGTCAGGGAATTCAACCGGCACATCCTTCATGGAGTGCACGGCGATATCGGCGCGTTTTTCCAGTAGTGCGACTTCCAGCTCTTTAACAAACAAACCTTTACCCCCGACTTTTGCCAGTGGGGTATCCAGAATCACGTCGCCACGGGTCACCATGGGAACCAGTTCCACGATCAGACCGGGGTGGTTTGCCATTAAGGCGTCTTTGACATAATGTGCCTGCCAGAGCGCAAGGGGGCTTTGGCGTGTGGCAATTCTCAAAACATTGTCTAACATGCTTGTTACCGTCATTATCAATCATTGACCATCCTAACATCCTTATCAAAGGGATGTCAGCGTTACGCTCAAACGTAAGTGAGAGGAAAAGGCGCTGCATCATCACTGGCAGTGATTAATGACGAGAAACCTCCCGACCGTATGAAGGAATTTACACGTAACGAACGGTGCTACACTTGTAAGTAGCGCATCTTTCTTTACGGTCAATGAGCAAGGTGTTAAATTGATCACGTTTTAGACCATTTTTTCATCTGTAACTAATAAAAGTGCAGGTGAAAAAGGTAACGGTTATTTTTGACATACGGTTTATCCGGATTGATAACGAGGGTGGTGAGCGTTTGCGCCGCCGCTATCGACACCATGACGGATGCAACATCAGGCGATACGTCTTGTACCTCTATATTGAGACTCTGAAACAGAGACTGGATGCCATAAATCAACTGCGTGTGGATCGCGCGCTTGCTGCCATGGGACCTGCCTTCCAGCAGGTATACAGTCTGCTGCCGACATTATTGCACTACCACCACCCACTGATGCCGGGTTACCTCGATGGTAACGTTCCCAAAGGCATATGCTTTTACACGCCTGATGAAACCCAACGCCACTACCTGAATGAGCTGGAACTGTACCGCGGTATGTCGCCGCAGGATCCCCCAAAGGGCGAACTGCCGATCACCGGCGTTTACTCGATGGGCAGTACCTCTTCGGTAGGGCAGAGCTGTTCGTCTGACCTTGATATCTGGGTCTGCCATCAATCCTGGCTGGATAGCGAAGAGCGCCAGTTGCTGCAGCGTAAATGTAGCCTGCTGGAAAGTTGGGCCGCGTCGCTGGGCGTGGAAGTCAGTTTCTTCCTGATTGACGAAAACCGTTTCCGTCACAATGAAAGCGGCAGTCTGGGTGGTGAGGACTGTGGCTCGACGCAGCATATTCTGCTGCTTGATGAATTCTATCGCACCGCTGTGCGCCTCGCGGGTAAACGTATTCTGTGGAATATGGTGCCGGGCGACGAAGAAGAGCATTACGACGATTACGTCATGACGCTCTACGCACAAGGGGTGCTAACGCCAAACGAATGGTTGGATCTCGGCGGGCTCAGTTCGCTCTCTGCCGAAGAGTATTTTGGCGCCAGCCTCTGGCAGCTGTACAAGAGTATCGACTCCCCGTACAAAGCGGTGCTGAAAACGCTGCTGCTGGAAGCCTATTCCTGGGAATACCCCAATCCACGCCTGTTGGCGAAAGACATTAAACAGCGCCTGCACGACGGCGAGATTGTCTCTTTTGGTCTCGACCCATACTGCATGATGCTGGAGCGCGTGACCGAATACCTCACGGCGATCGAAGACCCGACGCGTCTGGATTTAGTGCGTCGATGTTTCTACTTAAAAGTCTGTGAGAAACTGAGCCGTGAACGCGCCTGCGTGGGCTGGCGTCGTGAAGTATTAAGTCAGTTAGTGACAGAGTGGGGTTGGGATGAAGCCCGTCTGACCATGCTGGATAATCGCGCTAACTGGAAAATTGACCAGGTACGCGAAGCGCACAACGAACTGCTCGACGCAATGATGCAGAGCTATCGTAATTTGATCCGTTTTGCGCGCCGTAACAATCTTAGCGTCAGCGCCAGTCCGCAGGATATTGGCGTGCTGACCCGTAAGCTGTATGCCGCATTTGAAGCCTTGCCCGGCAAAGTGACGCTGGTGAACCCGCAGATCTCACCGGATCTCTCAGAACCCAATCTGACCTTTATCCATGTACCGCCGGGTCGTGCCAACCGTTCGGGTTGGTATCTTTACAACCGTGCGCCGAACATGGACTCGATCATCAGCCATCAGCCGCTGGAATATAACCGCTATCTCAACAAGCTGGTGGCGTGGGCATGGTTCAATGGCCTGCTGACATCGCGTACGCATTTGTTTATTAAGGGTAACGGTATTGTCGACTTGCCGAAGCTGCAGGAGATGGTCGCTGATGTGTCGCACCACTTCCCGCTGCGACTGCCTGCGCCAACGCCGAAAGCGCTATACAGCCCGTGCGAAATTCGCCATCTGGCGATTATCGTTAACCTCGAATATGACCCGACGGCAGCGTTTCGCAATCAGGTGGTGCATTTTGATTTCCGTAAGCTGGATGTCTTCAGCTTTGGCGAAGAGCAAAATTGTCTGGTGGGTAGCGTAGACCTGCTGTATCGCAACTCGTGGAATGAAGTGCGAACCCTGCACTTCAACGGCGAGCAGGCGATGATTGAAGCGTTAAAAACGATTCTGGGCAAAATGCATCAGGATGCCGCACCGCCGGATAGCGTCGAGGTCTTCTGCTATAGCCAGCATCTGCGCGGTTTAATTCGTACTCGCGTACAGCAACTGGTGTCTGAGTGCATCGAATTACGCCTGTCCAGTACGCGCCAGGAAACCGGACGCTTTAAAGCACTGCGTGTTTCCGGCCAGACATGGGGACTGTTCTTCGAACGTCTGAACGTCTCGGTACAGAAGCTGGAAAACGCGATTGAATTCTATGGCGCGATTTCACATAACAAACTGCACGGGCTTTCCGTCCAGGTTGAAACCAACCATGTGAAACTCCCGTCGGTGGTGGACGGATTTGCCAGTGAAGGGATCATTCAGTTCTTTTTCGAAGAAACGGGTGATGAGCAGGGCTTTAACATCTACATTCTGGACGAGAGTAACCGGGTCGAGGTGTATCACCACTGTGAAGGTAGCAAAGAGGAACTGGTACGCGACGTCAGCCGTTTCTATTCATCGTCGCACGATCGCTTCACTTACGGCTCCAGTTTTATCAACTTTAACCTGCCGCAGTTTTATCAGATTGTGAAAACTGACGGGCGCGCGCAGGTGATCCCGTTCCGCACCCAGCCGATTAGTCCAGTCCCGCAAACCAGTCAGGATAACGACACGCCGCTGTTGCAGCAGTATTTTTCGTGAACATGATGCCGGATGCCGGTGTAAACACCTTATCCGGCAATCACACTTAGCGGAAGCTCACCTCTTCACCTGCCTGCTGCGTTGCCGCCTGTTCCAGCAGATCCCAGAACGTTTCGCCGCTGCGATCGCAGATCCACTCGTCGCCTTTCAGATCAAAGTGGTAGCCGCCCTGTTTGGTCGCCAGCCACACCTGGTGCAGCGGCTCCTGACGGTTAATGATAATTTTACTGCCGTTTTCGAAGCTGATGGTCAGCACGCCGCCGTTGATTTCACAATCGATATCGCTGTCGCCGTCCCAGTCGTCCAGGCGTTCTTCAATGGTCATCCACAGGGTGTCGGCAAGGCGATGAAATTCACTGTCGTTCATTTTTTTATCCTGTTTTTCGTGATGGTCGCAGTATAACGCGGAATAAATCACGTTGCAGTTTTTAGCCAAACTCTTGCTTTTACGCCTTCTCCTGCGATGATAGAAAACAGAAAGCATGAACTTACAGGCAATCCATAATGAAAAACGTGTTTCAGGCACTCGCTGTACTTTTTACACTGTTCAGCCTGACGGGCTGTGGTCTGAAGGGACCTCTCTATTTCCCGCCAGCAGACAAAAACGCGCCGCCTCCGACGAAGAGCATTCAGTCACCAGCACAATCTACGACGCCAGATAAAAACGATCGTGGAATCAGTGATGGACCTTCTCAGGTGAATTACTGACGGTAAGTTTCTGTACCCGCGTGAACGGAGTAAACAATGCAATTCTCTAAAATGCATGGCCTTGGCAACGATTTTATGGTCGTCGACGCGGTAACGCAGAATGTCTTTTTCTCACCCGAGCTGATCCGCCGCCTGGCCGACAGACATCTCGGCGTTGGATTTGATCAACTGCTGGTGGTTGAGCCTCCGTACGATCCGGAGCTGGATTTCCACTACCGTATTTTTAATGCCGACGGCAGTGAAGTGTCACAGTGTGGCAATGGCGCCCGCTGTTTTGCCCGCTTTGTTCGCCTGAAAGGGCTGACCAATAAGCGCGATATTCGCGTCAGTACTGCGAATGGCCGGATGGTATTAAGCGTAACGGATGATGAGCTGGTGCGGGTCAACATGGGTGAACCCAACTTTGAACCCTCGCAGGTCCCTTTTCGTGCCAATAAAGCAGAGAAGACCTATATTATGCGAGTGGCCGAGCAGACAGTATTGTGCGGCGTAGTTTCAATGGGGAATCCGCACTGCGTGATTCAGGTTGATGATGTTGATACGGCCACGGTAGAAACACTGGGACCGGTTCTGGAAAGTCACGAGCGCTTCCCTGAACGCGCCAATATCGGCTTCATGCAAGTGGTCAAGCGTGAGCATATTCGACTGCGTGTTTATGAGCGCGGGGCGGGTGAAACGCAGGCCTGCGGCAGCGGGGCGTGCGCCGCTGTTGCGGTTGGTATTCAGCAGGGTCTGCTGGCAGATGAAGTGAGGGTGGAATTACCGGGCGGTCGACTTGATATCGCCTGGAAAGGCCCGGGTCATCCGTTATATATGACTGGCCCGGCGGCACATGTCTACGACGGATTTATTCACTTATGAAGCAACCAGGGGAAGAACTACAGGAAACGCTCATGGAACTGGACGACCGGGCGGTCGTCGATTATCTGCAACGTAATCCTGAGTTTTTTATCCGTAATGCTCAAGCGGTTGAAGCGATGCGCGTCCCGCACCCGGTGCGGGGCACGGTCTCTTTAGTTGAATGGCATATGGCTCGGGCACGTAATCATATTAACGTGCTGGAAGAGAACATGGCGCTGTTGATGGAACAAGCGAATGCCAACGAAAGCCTGTTCTATCGACTGTTAAATCTGCAAGGACGACTGGTGTCCGCGAACAGTCTCGACGACATGCTGATGCGATTTCATCGCTGGGCGCGTGAGTTAGGGCTGGCGGGAGCGACGATTCGTTTGTTCCCGGATCGCTGGCGACTTGGCGCGCCCTCAAAATTCACCCATCTGGCATTAAGCCGTCAGGCTTTTGAACCGTTGCGTATCCAGCGTTTGGGTCAGTCGCAGCACTATCTTGGGCCGCTTAATGGTCCGGAATTGCTGGTGATGATGCCGGAGGCGAAAGCCATAGGCTCAGTCGCGATGTCGATGCTCGGGCAGGATGGATCCCTTGGCGTGATGCTGTTCAGCAGTCGTGATGTTAATCATTACCAGCAGGGGCAAGGCACGCAATTGCTGCAGGAAATCTCGCTGATGTTGCCGGAGCTGCTGGAGCGCTGGATTGAACGCGTATGACCGATTCACCCCTTTCTCAGGATGTGGCGCGCTTTTTGCGCTATCTGGGCGTTGAGCGCCAGCTTAGCCCGATCACCTTGCTTAATTATCAGCGTCAGCTTGATGCCATCATCGCGTTAGCCGGTGAAACCGGTCTGCAAAGCTGGCAGCAGTGTGATGCGCTCATGGTTCGTAGTTTTGCCGTGCGCAGTCGCCGTAAAGGGTTGGGACCGGCGAGCCTGGCTTTGCGCCTGTCTGCGCTGCGCAGTTTCTTCGACTGGATGGTCAGTCAGGGCGAGCTGAACGCCAATCCGGCAAAAAGCGTTTCCGCACCCAAAGCGCCGCGCCATTTACCCAAAAATATCGACGTCGACGACGTTAATCGCCTGCTGGATATCGATCTCAACGATCCCCTCGCCGTGCGCGACCGTGCGATGCTGGAAGTGATGTACGGTGCCGGGCTGCGTTTATCTGAACTGGTTGGGCTGGATATTAAACATCTCGATCTCGACACCGGCGAAGTGTGGGTGATGGGCAAGGGCAGTAAAGAGCGCCGCCTGCCGATTGGCCGCAATGCGGTGGCGTGGATTGAGCACTGGCTGGATCTGCGCGGGCTATTTGGCAGCGATGACGATGCGCTATTTCTGTCAAAACTGGGCAAACGCATCTCTGCGCGGAACGTGCAGAAACGCTTTGCTGAATGGGGTATCAAGCAGGGGCTGAACAGCCACGTACATCCCCACAAACTACGCCACTCCTTTGCGACGCATATGCTGGAGTCGAGCGGCGATCTGCGCGGAGTGCAGGAGTTATTGGGTCATGCCAATCTCTCCACAACCCAAATCTATACCCATCTTGATTTTCAACACCTGGCTTCAGTGTACGATGCGGCGCATCCGCGCGCCAAACGGGGGAAATAATGCGTTTTTACCGGCCTTTGGGGCGCATTTCTGCGCTCACCTTTGACCTTGATGACACTCTTTACGATAACCGTCCCGTTATCACACGCACCGAGCAGGAAGCGCTCGCGTTTGTACAGAATTACCATCCGGCGCTGAGTTCGCTGCAAAATAGCGACCTCCAGCGCTTACGTCAGGCCGTTCGCGACGCCGAGCCGGAAATCTACCACGATGTTACCCAATGGCGTCACCGTGCCGTAGAGCGCGCTATGCTGGAAGCGGGTTTGTCAGCGGCAGAAGCCAGAATGGGGGCGAATGCGGCGATGATGAATTTTGCCAAATGGCGTAGCCGCATTGAAGTCCCGCAGACGACGCATGACACGCTGAAAGCGCTGGCCCGCAAATGGCCGCTGGTGGCGATTACCAACGGTAACGCGCAGCCGGAACTGTTTGGCCTGGGTGATTACTTTGAGTTTGTGCTGCGCGCCGGTCCCGACGGACGATCAAAACCGTTCAGCGACATGTACGCGCTGGCGGCGAAAAAACTGAACATGCCTGTGGGTGAGATCCTGCATGTGGGTGATGACCTGACGACAGACGTCGCGGGCGCCATCCGTTGTGGTATGCAGGCCTGCTGGATCAAACCGGAAAATGCCGACCTGATGCACACCGCAGACAGTCGTTTGCTGCCGCATATCGAAATTTCACAGTTGGCATCTCTGACCTCGCTGATATAATCATCAGCAACTCTGTATAAATTCCCAGTGTATTTCTGGGACTCTTTTTTTTCCGGCGGTGCCAATGGACGTTTCTTACCTGCTCGATAGCCTCAATGACGAACAGCGCCAGGCTGTGGCCGCGCCACGCAGCAACATGTTGGTTCTGGCAGGCGCGGGGAGTGGTAAAACGCGCGTGCTTGTGCACCGTATCGCCTGGTTACTGACGGTAGAGAACAACTCGCCGTACTCAATTATGGCGGTAACCTTTACCAACAAAGCGGCGGCGGAAATGCGCCACCGTATTGGTCAGATCATGGGAACCAGCCAGGGCGGTATGTGGGTGGGTACGTTCCACGGTCTGGCGCACCGTCTGCTGCGCGCGCACCATATGGATGCCAACCTGCCGCAGGATTTCCAGATCCTCGACAGCGAAGACCAATTGCGTCTGCTCAAGCGCCTGATCAAGGCGATGAACCTGGATGAGAAGCAGTGGCCGCCGCGTCAGGCGATGTGGTTTATCAATAGCCAGAAAGACGAAGGGCTGCGTCCGCACCACCTGCAAAGCTACGGTAACCCGGTTGAACAAACCTGGCAGAAGGTTTATCAAGCCTATCAGGAAGCGTGTGACCGCGCCGGGTTGGTGGATTTCGCCGAGCTGCTGCTGCGCGCCCATGAACTGTGGCTCAACAAACCGCATATCCTGCAGCACTATCGCGAACGCTTTACCAATATCCTGGTGGACGAATTCCAGGACACCAACAACATTCAATACGCCTGGATCCGCCTGCTGGCGGGCGATACCGGTAAAGTGATGATCGTGGGTGATGACGACCAGTCGATCTACGGCTGGCGCGGGGCGCAGGTGGAAAACATCCAGCGCTTCCTCACCGATTTCCCGGGCGCAGAAACCATTCGCCTCGAGCAGAATTACCGCTCGACCAACAATATCCTCAGCGCAGCTAACGCCCTGATTGAGAACAACAACGGACGTCTGGGTAAAAAGCTGTGGACCGACGGCGTCGACGGTGAACCGATCTCGCTGTACTGCGCGTTCAACGAGCTCGATGAAGCGCGCTTTGTCGTTAACCGCATCAAGACCTGGCAGGACAACGGTGGTGCGCTGGAGCAATGCGCTATTCTTTATCGCAGCAACGCCCAGTCGCGCGTACTGGAAGAGGCGTTGTTACAGGCCAGCATGCCGTATCGGATTTATGGCGGGATGCGCTTCTTCGAACGCCAGGAAATCAAAGATGCACTCTCTTACCTGCGCCTGATCGCTAATCGCAATGACGACGCCGCATTTGAGCGCGTGGTGAATACACCGACCCGCGGGATTGGTGATCGTACTTTAGATGTGGTGCGTCAGACCTCCCGTGACCGCCAGCTAACGCTGTGGCAGGCCTGTCGTGAACTGTTGCAGGAAAAAGCCCTTGCGGGTCGCGCCGCCAGCGCCTTACAGCGTTTTATGGAGCTGATTGACGCACTGGCCCAGGAGACCGCCGATATGCCGCTGCACGTGCAAACTGACCGGGTGATTAAAGACTCCGGGCTGCGCATGATGTACGAGCAGGAAAAAGGCGAGAAGGGCCAGACGCGTATCGAAAACTTAGACGAACTGGTGACGGCAACGCGCCAGTTCAGCTACAACGAAGAAGATGAAGACTTAATGCCGCTGCAGGCATTCCTGTCTCACGCCGCGCTGGAAGCGGGCGAAGGGCAGGCGGATACCTGGCAGGATGCGGTTCAGCTGATGACCCTGCACTCGGCGAAAGGTCTGGAGTTCCCGCAGGTGTTTATCGTCGGCATGGAAGAAGGCATGTTCCCCAGCCAGATGTCGCTGGACGAAGGCGGACGTCTCGAAGAGGAACGCCGCCTTGCCTACGTCGGCGTGACCCGCGCAATGCAAAAGCTGACGCTGACCTACGCCGAAACGCGTCGTCTGTACGGCAAAGAGGTTTACCATCGCCCGTCGCGCTTTATTGGTGAACTGCCGGAAACGTGTGTTGAAGAGGTACGTCTGCGCGCCACGGTCAGCCGTCCGGTGAGCCATCAGCGAATGGGCACGCCAATGGCGGAAAATGATACCGGCTATAAGCTTGGCCAGCGGGTGCGCCATGCCAAGTTTGGCGAGGGCACCATTGTCAATCTGGAAGGCAGCGGCGAGCACAGTCGTTTGCAGGTTGCGTTCCAGGGGCAGGGGATCAAATGGCTGGTGGCGGCCTATGCCCGACTGGAAACGGTATAACTTTCAGAAAAATATCATTATTTTGTAACGATCTGCTAGCCTTACTGATGAGCAGGTAATTTATCCAGGCTAGCGTTTCGTTGCGTGTTGACGTCAAAATTTTGCTGGCGTAACATGCGCGCACGATTACGCTAAGAGGACATTCGCCTTGGACACACCCAGTAGATACTGGCTCATTATCCTGTCATCCAGGATCAACTCCTAAGGCTATCCCTTTTTGCTGATAGCCTTCGCGGTTGTCAGCGACCTTCTGTTTTTTCCCGTCGCGCTGAGTCAGGCTGTTTAATGGTCTGAAACCCAATTTGTTTCTGTGTGCCCTCCGAACTGTCCGATAATTTTTTGCATTGGGAGTCCCGGTCATGCTGAGCGCATTTCAACTGGAAAACAATCGTTTAACTCGCCTTGAGGCAGACGAGATCGAGCACCTGGCCAGTTCGGTTTGGGTCGATTTAGTCGAGCCGGATGACGAAGAACGAAACCGTGTGCAAAAGGACTTGGGCCAGAATCTGGCTACGCGCCCTGAACTGGAAGACATCGAAGCATCCGCGCGTTTTTTTGAAGACGAAGACGGTCTGCACATTCACTCCTTCTTCTTTTATGAAGACGCCGACGATCACGCGGGTAACTCAACCGTCGCATTTACTATTCGCGAAGGCCGTCTGTTTACCCTGCGCGAGCGCGAATTGCCGGCCTTTCGCCTGTACCGCATGCGTGCGCGTAACCAGGCGATGGTGGATGGCAATGCCTACGAGCTGTTGCTCGACCTGTTCGAAACCAAAATTGAACAGCTGGCGGATGAGATCGAAAACATCTACAGCGACCTGGAAAAACTCAGCCGTGTGATCATGGAAGGGCGTCAGGGCGATGAATATGACGAAGCGCTGTCGACGCTGGCGGAACTGGAAGATATCGGCTGGAAGGTACGTCTGTGTCTGATGGATACCCAGCGCGCACTGAATTTCCTGGTGCGTAAAGCGCGGTTGCCGGGCAGTCAGCTGGAGCAGGCGCGTGAGATCCTGCGCGATATCGAATCTCTGCTGCCGCACAATGAATCGCTGTTCCAGAAGGTTAACTTCCTGATGCAGGCGGCGATGGGTTTTATCAACATCGAGCAGAACCGCATCATCAAGATCTTCTCGGTGGTCTCCGTGGTGTTCCTGCCGCCGACGCTGGTGGCTTCAAGCTACGGGATGAACTTTGAATTCATGCCGGAACTGCACTGGAGCTTCGGTTATCCTGGGGCGATTGTCTTTATGATGCTCGCCGGTCTGGCGCCGTATCTGTACTTTAAGCGCAAGAACTGGCTGTAATAGCGGTGACTTATCCGGCCTACGGCGATGTGCTTTTGTAGGCCGGATAAGCGAAGCGCCATCCGGCAATGCCCTAGCTCCGACGTACCCGTCGTTGCGTATAAATCGCATCCATCACGAAAATCGCCAGCGCGACCCAGATAAACGCAAATGTGACCATTTTATCCGTTCCTGGGACTTCACCGTAGAAGGTGACGGCCAGCAGGAACATCAGCGTAGGTCCGATATACTGGAAGAAACCCAGCGTCGACAGACGCAGGCGGGTTGCCGCGCCGGTAAAGCACAGCAGCGGAATGGTGGTCACGACACCCGCAGCAATCAGCAGCAGATTGAGCGACATCGGGTTTTGCCCCATATGGCTGGTTGGGCTGTCCGCAATACCAAACAGATAGATGGCTGCAACGGGTAAAAGCCACAGGGTTTCGATCAGCATGCCGGTTTGTGCTTCGACCGCAATCTTCTTGCGCACCAGACCATAGAAAGCAAAGCTGAACGCCAGTCCTAGCGCGATTATTGGCAGCGATCCAAAGGTCCACAGCTGTACCAGTACGCCACAGGCGGCTAACAGTACCGCCAGCCACTGCATGCGACGAAAGCGTTCGCCGAGGAAAAGCATTCCCAGCACAATATTCACCAGTGGGTTAATAAAATAGCCGAGGCTGGCTTCCAGCATATGGTGATTATTGACTGCCCAAATGAACAGCAGCCAGTTTCCGCCGATGAGCACTGCAGAGAGCGCCAGCAGGAAGATCTTCTTTGGCGTTTGTAGCAGCGTTTTGACACCCGACCACTGGCGGCTGATGCTCATCAGTACCACCATAAAGAAAAATGACCAGATGACGCGGTGCGTCAGGATCTCATCTGCCGGGACATAGTAAATCAGCTTGAAGTAGGCAGGAGCGATACCCCAAATAAAATAAGCAGCAAGAGCGAGTAACACGCCCTGCCGCGTTTGTTTAGCATCCATCGGGAAAACTCATTGCAGAAATGTAACAGCAGTTTACCTTTTTTTGGCTGCTTACCCCACCATATAAGTGGCGGTTGCGCTGGCAATATAAAGCTGTTCTTCGTTATGCAGTTCCACGCGTGCAACGGCGACTTTATTACCCGCCCGCAGCAGGCTGCTGGTGGCGGTAAAGCGGTTCCCTCTACCAGGGCGCAGGTAATCAACGCGCAAATCGATGGTTCCCATGCGTGACATCCGCTGACGCAGTTCGTCTTCGCTGATCGTTTCATGGCGAGTCAGCGTACTCCCAACGCACACCAGTCCGGCGGCGACGTCCAGCGCCGAGGCGATCACGCCGCCATGCAAAATGCTTTGCGCCCAGTTGCCGACCATCATCGGTTGGTTATTAAAGGCTAATTGAGCAAATTCTTTCTCATAGCGTTCAAGCTCCAGTCCCAGCGCCCGGTTAAACGGCATATGATAGACAAACATTTCACCCACTAACTTCAGCGCTTCCTCAGCAGTAAGTACGGCAGACATATGATCCCTACATCCTAATGGTTAATGAAATGTTGATATTATGCTTATTATTTGTTGTTTTCTACTTTAGGACGGGATAACTAACGAGGAACTCGCTAAGTATGTAGAATACTTGCCAGATAATTATACAATTCATCAATATTTTGGTTCAGGAGAACAGTACTGATGCGGGCGATTCTGGGATGGTTACTACCAGCAGTCATGCTGCCGTTGACCGCGTATGCGCAGGAAGCGACAGTGAAAGAGATTCATGATGCACCGGCGGTTCGTGGCAGTATTATCGCCAACATGCTGCAGGAACATGACAACCCTTTCACGCTTTATCCTTATGACACTAACTATCTTATCTACACCAATACCAGTGACATGAACAAAGAGGCGATCAGCAGCTATAGCTGGTCCGAAAATGCGCGCAAAGATGAGGTTAAGTTTCAGCTAAGCCTGGCGTTTCCGCTCTGGCGCGGGATATTAGGCCCAAATTCGGTACTCGGCGGCTCCTATACCCAGAAGTCCTGGTGGCAGCTTTCTAACAGTGAAGAGTCTTCACCGTTTCGCGAAACCAACTACGAACCGCAATTGTTCCTCGGTTTCGCCACCGACTACCGCTTTGCCGGTTGGACGCTTCGTGATGTCGAAATGGGTTATAACCATGACTCCAACGGTCGCTCCGATCCCACTTCACGTAGCTGGAACCGTCTTTATACTCGTCTGATGGCTGAAAACGGTAACTGGCTGGTGGAAGTTAAGCCGTGGTACGTCATTGGCAGCACTGATGATAACCCGGATATCACAAAATATATGGGCTACTATCAGCTCAAACTGGGTTATCACCTCGGTGACGCCGTCTTAAGTGCGAAAGGTCAGTACAACTGGAATACCGGTTACGGCGGCGCTGAGTTGGGTGTCAGTTACCCCATTACGAAGCATGTACGTCTTTACACCCAGGTTTACAGCGGTTACGGCGAATCGCTGATTGACTATAACTTCAATCAGACCCGTGTTGGTGTGGGCGTGATGCTCAACGATATCTTCTGATAAGTATTGAGAGTATTTTAATCATTGCAGTTTCTCTCTCAGGCGCTGAAAATAGCGCCTGTTTTTATTTCAGGCTAATGGGGTTAATGTGGCGCAGGCGGAAGTGTTGAATCTGGAAATGGGCGCTAAACAGGTTTTGCAAGAAACCTTTGGCTACCAACAGTTTCGCCCTGGTCAGGAAGAAATCATTGATACCGTGCTCTCTGGTCGCGACTGCCTGGTCGTTATGCCGACCGGCGGCGGTAAATCCCTGTGCTATCAAATTCCCGCATTATTGCTAAACGGACTCACCGTTGTTGTTTCTCCGCTGATTTCCTTGATGAAGGATCAGGTCGATCAACTGCTGGCCAACGGCGTGGCGGCGGCGTGCCTTAACTCTACTCAAAGTCGTGAGCAGCAGCTTGAGGTGATGGCAGGCTGTCGTACAGGACAGATTCGCTTACTGTACATTGCGCCCGAACGCCTGATGCTGGATAACTTCCTTGAGCATCTGGCGCACTGGAATCCGGTGCTGCTGGCGGTTGATGAAGCGCACTGTATTTCGCAGTGGGGGCATGATTTCCGCCCCGAATACGCGGCGCTGGGCCAGTTGCGCCAACGTTTCCCAACCCTGCCGTTTGTGGCGCTGACCGCGACCGCGGATGAGACAACCCGGCTGGACATTGTGCGTCTGCTGGGACTCAACGACCCGTTAATTCAGATCAGCAGCTTTGACCGCCCGAACATTCGCTACATGTTGATGGAGAAGTTTAAGCCGCTCGATCAACTGATGCGCTACGTGCAAGAGCAGCGCGGTAAGTCTGGCATTATCTACTGTAACAGTCGCGCTAAAGTCGAGGACACCGCCGCGCGTCTGCAAAGCCGTGGCATCAGCGCCGGGGCTTATCATGCCGGGCTGGAAAATGCCGTACGCGCCGAGGTGCAGGAGAAATTCCAGCGCGACGACCTGCAAATCGTGGTGGCGACCGTGGCGTTCGGTATGGGGATCAACAAACCTAACGTACGCTTCGTGGTGCATTTCGACATTCCGCGCAATATCGAATCCTATTACCAGGAAACCGGCCGCGCCGGGCGTGACGGCCTGCCTGCGGAAGCAATGCTGTTTTACGATCCGGCAGATATGGCATGGCTACGCCGTTGCCTCGAAGAGAAACCCGCTGGGCAACTGCTGGATATCGAGCGCCATAAGCTCAATGCGATGGGGGCGTTTGCCGAGGCGCAAACCTGTCGTCGCCTGGTGCTGCTGAATTATTTTGGCGAAGGGCGTCAGGAGCCTTGCGGTAACTGCGACATCTGCCTCGATCCGCCAAAACAGTACGACGGACTCATGGATGCGCGCAAAGCGCTGTCGACGATTTACCGTGTTAACCAACGCTTCGGCATGGGGTACGTCGTGGAAGTGCTGCGCGGAGCGAATAATCAGCGTATTCGCGAACTGGCTCATGACAAACTGCCGGTCTACGGCATTGGTCGTGAGCAAAGCCACGAACACTGGGTGAGCGTTATTCGCCAGCTTATTCACCTGGGCCTGGTGACGCAGAATATTGCTCATCACTCCGCGTTACAGTTAACCGAAGCCGCGCGTCCGGTGCTGCGCGGTGAAGTTCTACTACAGCTTGCGGTACCGCGTATTGTGGCGCTGAAACCGCGCGCGATGCAGAAATCCTTCGGCGGCAACTATGACCGCAAACTGTTCGCCAAATTGCGTAAGCTGCGTAAAGCTATTGCCGATGAAGAGAACATCCCGCCGTACGTGGTGTTCAACGACGCCACGCTGATTGAAATGGCGGAGCAGATGCCAGTTTCACCGAGCGAAATGCTGAGCGTCAACGGTGTGGGGATGCGTAAACTTGAGCGTTTCGGTAAAGAGTTTATGGCGCTTATTCGCGCACACGTTGATGGTGACGACGAAGAGTAGTCAGCCGGGCAAAAAAGTGCCAGGATGGTGACTCACTGAACTATTCCCCCGCGAGTCATTTTTATGTTAACGCTATTTTTCACCGTTGCGTTGGTGCACATCGTTGCGCTGATGAGTCCCGGTCCCGATTTCTTTTTTGTTTCTCAAACTGCGGTTAGCCGTTCGCGCAAAGAAGCGATGATGGGCGTGCTGGGTATTACCTGTGGCGTCATGGTCTGGGCTGGCGTGGCACTGCTCGGCCTGCATCTGATTATCGAAAAAATGGCCTGGCTGCACACCATTATTATGGTCGGTGGGGGTCTGTATCTGTGCTGGATGGGCTACCAGATGCTGCGCGGCGCGTTTAAAAAACAGGATGTTGCGGCTCCCACTCCGCAGGTGGAGCTGGCGCAGAGCGGGCGCAGCTTTTTGAAAGGTCTGCTGACCAATCTGGCGAACCCTAAAGCCATTATCTATTTTGGCTCCGTCTTCTCATTGTTCGTTGGCGATAACGTGGGAACGGGCGCGCGTTGGGGGATTTTTGCTCTGATCATCGTGGAAACCCTGGCGTGGTTTACCGTAGTTGCCAGCCTGTTTGCGCTGCCGAAAATGCGTCGTGGCTATCAGCGTCTGGCGAAGTGGATTGATGGTTTTGCTGGCGCGCTGTTCGCGGGTTTCGGCATCCACCTGATTATTTCGCGCTAAGTTTGTTACCCGCCTGGGAGCCCCAGGCGGAGTACGGTTTATTGCGCAAGCTTCTGTAATTCATCCTTCGAAAGGCCGGTCATTTCCATAATCGCATCGGTATCCAGACCTCGCTTGAGCATTGCTTTTGCTACATCAGTGAGGGCAATGCGTTTGCCCTCTTCACGTAGTTGATCCGCCATTGTCATCAGTTTGTCTCCATGCTGCGGCACACGCTGTGCCAGCTTATACAGTAATGTCTGAACATCTTGTGTATTCCCTGCTTGCACCATGTAGTTTACCAGCACGGTTATTTGTTGTCCGCTCATCTTCTCCAGCATAAACAGGCGGGTAAGTTTATCCAGCAGCTGTGCCATGTCGCGCTGGCGAATATGCTTTTGCACTAATGTCAGCGCCGCCATACTGCGATGCTGCATGATTTCATCATCTGGAATAACCGTCACATCCACCAACGGAAATGGTGTGCTGTAAAGTTGAAGGGCGGTTCCCGAATCCTCAAAGTGATCCAGCCAGTTCATTGAGCCTTGCCATGGGCTTTGCTTGCCATGGTAAAAGAGCACTGGAATCACCAGCGGTAGAGTGTCGTTTCCAGCCTCAAGATGACGCTGCATCGCTGCGATAGCGTAGCGCATCAGGCGAAATGACATATGCTTGTCAGGTGAGCTTTGATGCTCGATGAGCACATGTACATAGCCATGCCCGCTGGTGGTTTCCAGTGAGTAGAGAATATCGCTGAAATAGGGGCGCAGATCGTCCTCCACAAAACTGCCTGATTCCAGACGGAGCGTTTCCAGTTTGCAGATTTTAATTAACGAAGGCGGAAGATGAAGTTCAATAAAGTCCCGCGCGGTTTCCACGCGGGAGAGGAAGGTCTTAAATACTGCGTCATGGGGTGTCGTTGCTTCCGCCATCGTCCATCATCCGTGAGAAGTGAGAGTGGCGGCATTCTGACTCTGGTATTCAACACCTAACAGCGCAGAATAAAAGACTTTTCCTCCTTTGCGGCTAAGTACGGAAAGTCATATTCAGACGCTCATACTGTTAGCATTTCTTTGCGAGTGCCGTTCCATTTGCTAGGCATGCCTTGCCGATGCCAGCAGGGCGCCTATCAGCATAAACAGCGAGCCGAACACTTTGTTCAGCGCCTTCATTTGCTTTGGCCCTTTAATCCAGCCAGCAATGCGCGTGGCCAGCGTCGCGTAACCGATCATCACAATGATATCGACCACGATGGTCGTAACGCCAAGCACCACGTACTGCATCAGTTGCGGTTCCTGCGGCAGGATAAACTGCGGGAACAGGGCGGCAAGAAAAACAATGCTCTTGGGGTTGGTCAGATTCACAAAGACCGCGCGTTTGAACAGGCGGCTGCGCGATTGTGTATTCGCCATGGTGTTCAGATCGATAGCACCCGCCGCGCGCCATTGTTGAATACCCAGCCAAATCAGATAGGCCGCTCCCGCCCACTTCAGCACCTCAAACGCGATCACCGAACGTGAAAATAGCGTTCCCAGCCCCACGCCTACCAAAACGATATGAATGCCCAGCCCGGTCTGTAAACCCGCAATCGACGCGCTGGCACCGCGATAACCATGGCTGATGGCGGTGGTCATAGTGTTGATTGCGCCAGAGCCTGGAGACAAGCTCAAAATAATAGAGGTCAGCAGGTAGGCGAACCACCATTCAAAGGTCATGAGAAACTCCCGGATTGTCTATTTTTATGCCACAATACGCTACTGCCGTTAGGTTGTGTCAGCGACGGCGAAAAAAACGATTTTACTTGGTCAGCGAGGCTGGATACCCGATGTTTCAGCAGCAAAAAGACTGGGAAACAAGAGAAAACGCGTTTGCTGCTTTTTCCATGGGGCCACTGACAGATTTCTGGCGTCAGCGGGAAGAAGCGGAATTTACGGGTGTGGATAATATCCCCGTACATTTTGTGCGTTTTCATGCAGAAAAAAATGATCGCGTCATCGTCGTCTGTCCTGGACGCATAGAAAGCTACGTGAAATACGCTGAACTGGCGTATGACCTGTTTCATTCTGGTTTTGACGTGCTCATTATCGATCACCGTGGCCAGGGGCGTTCCGGGCGAATGCTTTCGGATCCGCATCGCGGGCATGTCGATAACTTTAATGACTATGTTGACGATTTAACCGCCTTCTGGCAGCAGGAAGTGCTACCCGGTCCGTGGAGAAAACGCTATATACTGGCGCATTCTATGGGCGGAGCGATTGCCACATTGTTCCTGCAGCGCCACCCGAATCAGTGTGATGCCATCGCGCTTTGCGCGCCGATGTTTGGTATTGTGATGCGCTTTCCCGACTGGATGGTGCGCCACATTCTTGACTGGGCTGAAGGGCATCCGCGCATCCGTGAAGGCTATGCGATGGGAACCGGTCGCTGGCGGGCGCTGCCATTCGGTATGAATGCGCTTACCCATAGTCGACAGCGCTATCGGCGTAACCTACGCTTCTACGCAGATGATCCGCGGTTACGTGTGGGTGGCCCTACCTATCACTGGGTGCGTGAAGGCATTCAGGCGGGCGAACAGGTTCTGGCTGGCGCGGGAGACGACGCGACGCCGACGCTGCTGATTCAGGCCGAAGAAGAGCGTGTAGTGGATAACCGCATGCACGATCGTTTTTGTGAACTCCGCGCTGCAGCAGGCCATCCGGTAGAAGGAGGTCAGCCGCTTGTCATAAAAGGCGCGTACCATGAGATCCTTTTTGAAAAGGACGCCATGCGCTCAGTCGCGCTTAACGCTATTGTCGAATTTTTCGACAAGCATAACTCATCCAGCGGAACCCGCTTTGCCTAGAGGTTGAATTTTCTTATGTATCAGGTTGTTGCGTCTGATTTAGACGGTACGCTGCTTTCTCCCGACCATACTTTGTCCCCTTATGCCAAAGAGACGCTAAAACTACTGACGGCTCGCGGTGTTCACTTCGTGTTTGCCACCGGTCGTCATCATGTTGATGTGGGGCAAATTCGCGATAACCTCGGCATTAAAACCTACATGATCACCTCCAACGGCGCGCGGGTGCATGATTCTGACGGGAATCTGGTGTTTTCCCATAACCTGGATCGCGACATTGCCAGCGACCTGTTTGGTGTAGTGAATGCCAACCCGGATATCGTGACCAACGTTTATCGCGATGATGAGTGGTTCATGAACCGCCACCGCCCGGAAGAAATGCGTTTCTTTAAAGAGGCGGTATTCAATTATTCACTGTTTGAACCTGCGCTGCTGGAGCCGGATGGCGTCAGCAAAGTGTTTTTCACCACTGATTCTCACGAAAGGTTGCTGCCGCTGGAACAGGCGATTAACGCTCGCTGGGGCGATCGCGTCAATGTCAGCTTCTCTACGCTTACCTGTCTGGAAGTCATGGCGGGCGGCGTGTCGAAAGGTCATGCGCTGGAAGCGGTAGCGAAAGCGATGGGCTATAGCCTGAAAGACTGTATCGCTTTTGGCGACGGGATGAACGACGCGGAAATGCTCTCCATGGCGGGCAAAGGCTGCATCATGGGCAATGCCCACCAGCGCCTGAAGGATCTGCATCCGGAGCTGGAAGTCATCGGACTCAACGCCGACGATGCCGTGCCGCACTACCTGCGCGATCTCTTTTTAAAGTGATTGTTCTTTAGTTGACCAGTTGTCAACTAAGCTCTCCGCTACAATGGATGTTCCCTGTTCTAAGAGGCATCCATTGTGGCGCTACTCATCATTACCACTATTTTGTGGGCCTTTTCCTTCAGCCTGTTTGGCGAATACCTTGCCGGTCATGTCGATAGCTATTTTGCAGTGCTGGTGCGCGTTGGACTTGCGGCGCTGGTGTTCCTGCCTTTTTTACGCACCCGCGGGCACAGCGTAAAAACGATCGCGCTGTATATGCTGGTGGGGGCCATGCAGCTTGGCATTATGTATATGCTGAGTTTTCACGCCTACCTGTATCTGACGGTTTCAGAGCTGTTGCTTTTCACCGTGCTGACGCCGCTCTACATCACGCTGATTTATGACCTGATGAGCGGGCGCCGTTTGCGTTGGAGCTACGCTTTCAGTGCGTTACTGGCGGTGATTGGCGCGGGGATCATTCGTTACGATCAGGTGACAAGCCACTTCTGGACCGGTCTGCTGCTGGTACAGTTGTCCAATATCAGCTTTGCCATTGGTATGGTGGGCTATAAGCGTCTGATGGAAACGCGGCCAATGCCGCAGCACAACGCCTTTGCCTGGTTTTATATGGGCGCCTTTATGGTGGCTGTAGTGGCCTGGTTCATGCTGGGCAATGCGCAGAAAATGCCTGCAACCACGCTACAGTGGGGAATTCTGGTCTTTCTTGGCGTGGCAGCGTCCGGCATTGGTTACTTTATGTGGAACTACGGCGCGACCCAGGTGGATGCGGGCACGCTGGGCATCATGAACAATATGCATGTCCCGGCAGGGCTGTTGGTTAACCTGGCTATCTGGCATCAACAACCTCACTGGCCAAGTTTCATCATTGGTGCGGCTGTGATAGTGGCTTCACTGTGGGTACATCGAAAGTGGGTCGTTCCGCACTCCGTACAAACGGCAGGTGATCGCAGGCGTGATTCCGCGCTGAGCGAATAAACGCTTCTGTGACCGGCTGTCGCTGCTCGCCATCACGCACGGCGGCGTACAGTCGGCTCCACAATCCATCACCCAGGGTTTTAGTCACTACTAAACCCTGGCGTTCAAAACTCTCCACTACCCAGTGCGGTAACGCCGCGATACCCATTCTGGCTGCAACCATCTGAATCAGCAGCAGGGTGTTATCCACGCTCTTCAGCGACGGACTCACGCCCGCGGGCTGCAGGAAATGCCGCCAGACATCCAGTCGACTCCGTTGCACCGGATAAATGAGCAGTGTCTCGCTGGCCAAATCTTCTGGCGTAATTTGCGTTTTGCTGGCTAACGGGTGATCCGGCGCCAGTACCAGGCGGACTTCAAAATCGAACATCGGTGAGTAGTGCAGTCCGCTGCGCGGCAGAATGTCGGAGGTTAACACCAGATCCAGCTCATCCTGCTGTAGCGCCGGTTGCGGATCGAACGTCACGCCGGATTTAAAGTCCATCTCCACCTGCGGCCAGTTGGCACGAAAATTCTCCAGCGCGGGCGTCAGCCATTGAATACAACTGTGACATTCAATTGCGATTCGCAGTCGGGTTTGCTGCGGTTCGTTGCAGGCCTGCAGCGCACGACCAATTTGCGGCAACACCTGATTGGCTAACTGCAGCAGGATTTCTCCCTGCGGCGTAAAGCGCAGAGGCTGGCTTTTGCGGATAAAAAGTCGAAAGCCAAGGCGCTGCTCCAGATCGCTGAACTGGTGAGAAAGAGCGGATTGGGTCTGATGCAACGTCGCCGCGGCGGCTGCCAGCGAACCACTATTCCGCAACGCCTGGAGCGTTTTCAGGTGTTTAATCTCGATCATGAAAGTCCTTCACTTCGGCATGAACAAATTGCGCTTGAGGAATATACAGTACTTGCGAAATATAGCGGTGTAAACATCTGGACGGCTAAAACCTGCAAATTAAATAAGAGGCATGTAATGACAATACTTAATCACACCCTCGGTTTCCCTCGCGTTGGCCTGCGTCGCGAGTTGAAGAAAGCGCAAGAAAGTTACTGGGCGGGAAATTCTTCCCGTGAAGATTTGCTGACCGTTGGCCGCGAGCTGCGTGCCCGCCACTGGGATCAGCAGAAGCAGGCGGGTGTTGACCTGCTGCCGGTAGGTGATTTTGCCTGGTACGATCACGTGCTGACCACCAGCCTGCTGCTCGGCAACGTTCCGGCGCGTCATCAGAATAAAGACGCCTCGGTTGATATCGATACCTTATTCCGCATTGGCCGTGGCCGCGCACCGACCGGTGAGCCAGCGGCGGCAGCAGAAATGACCAAATGGTTTAACACCAACTATCACTACATGGTGCCGGAATTCACCAAGGGTCAGCAGTTCAAACTGACCTGGACGCAACTGCTGGACGAAGTAGACGAAGCGCTGGCACTCGGGCACAAGGTGAAACCTGTGCTGCTGGGGCCGGTAACTTACCTGTGGCTGGGGAAAGTGAAAGGCGAACAGTTTGACCGCCTGAGCTTGTTGAACGACATTCTGCCGGTTTACCAGCAGGTGCTGGCTGAGCTGGCAAAACGGGGTATTGAGTGGGTGCAGATTGATGAACCTGCTCTGGTGCTGGAGCTGCCGCAAGCATGGCTGGATGCCTTTAAACCGGCTTATGACGCCCTGCAGGGCCAGGTGAAGCTGCTACTAACCACCTACTTCGAAGGCGTAACGCCAAACCTGGATACCATTACCGCGCTGCCGGTGCAGGGGCTGCACGTTGACTTCGTGCACGGTAAAGATGATGTCGCCGAGCTGCACAAACGTCTGCCTGCCGACTGGCTGCTGTCAGCGGGTCTGGTCAATGGTCGTAACGTCTGGCGCGCCGACCTCAGCGAAAAATACGCGCAAATTAAAGATATCGTCGGGAAACGTGACCTGTGGGTGGCTTCTTCCTGCTCCCTGCTGCATAGCCCCATCGATCTCAGCGTGGAAACCCGCCTTGATGCAGAGGTGAAGAGCTGGTTTGCCTTCGCCCTGCAAAAATGCGGCGAGCTGGCGCTGTTGCGTGATGCGTTGAACAGCGGTGATACGGCGGCAATTGTCGAGTGGAGCGCACCGATTCAGGCTCGTCGTCACTCTACCCGTGTCCATAACGCCGCAGTGGAAAAACGCCTGGCGGCGATCACCGCTCAGGACAGCCAGCGCGCCAACGCCTATCCGGTTCGTGCCGAGGCGCAGCGTGCCCGCTTTAATCTGCCGGCATGGCCGACCACGACTATCGGCTCATTCCCGCAAACCACCGAAATTCGCGGTCTGCGTCTGGACTTCAAAAAGGGCAACCTGGATGCTGGTAACTATCGCACCGGAATTGCGGAACATATTAAACAGGCGATCGCTGAACAGGAGCGTCTGGGTCTCGACGTGCTGGTACACGGTGAAGCCGAACGTAACGACATGGTGGAATACTTTGGTGAGCATCTGGACGGGTTCGTCTTTACCCAGAACGGTTGGGTGCAGAGCTATGGCTCCCGTTGCGTGAAGCCACCGGTAGTCATTGGCGACGTCAGCCGCCCGGAAGCGATCACCGTGGAGTGGGCGAAGTATGCCCAGTCGCTGACCGACAAACCGGTAAAAGGTATGCTGACCGGTCCGGTGACCATTCTTTGCTGGTCATTCCCGCGTGAAGACGTGACGCGTGAAACCATCGCGAAGCAGATTGCGCTGGCGCTGCGTGATGAAGTTGCGGATCTGGAAGCGGCGGGGATCGGCATCATCCAGATTGATGAGCCGGCACTGCGTGAAGGTTTACCGCTGCGTCGCAGCGACTGGGCGGCGTATCTGGAGTGGGGCGTGGAAGCCTTCCGCATTAACGCGGCAGTGGCGAAGGATGAAACCCAGATCCACACCCACATGTGTTACTGCGAGTTCAACGACATCATGGACTCCATTGCGGCGCTGGACGCGGACGTGATCACCATCGAAACCTCGCGCTCTGATATGGAGTTGCTGGAGTCGTTCGAAGAGTTCGACTATCCGAACGAAATCGGGCCGGGCGTTTACGATATTCACTCGCCGAACGTTCCGAGCGTGGAATGGATTGAAGCCCTGTTGAAGAAAGCCGAGCAGCGTATTCCGGCTGAGCGTCTGTGGGTGAACCCGGATTGCGGCCTGAAAACGCGCGGCTGGCCGGAAACCCGTGCTGCGCTGGCAAACATGGTTAAAGCGGCGCAGAATCTGCGTCAGGCGTAAAAACAAAACGGAGGCTGATGCCTCCGTTTTGTTTATTGGTTTGCCTGGCGGGAATTATTTCTTCCCACCGTATTGCGCGAACCACTCCAGCATTCTCTGCCAGCCGTCTTTCGCGGACTCTTCGTGATAGCTCGGGCGATAATCGGCGTTAAACGCATGCCCGGCATCGGGATAGACCACGATTTCCGCTTTCGCATTGGCGGCACGCAGCGCCTGACGCATTGTTTCAACGGTATCTTGTGGAATACTGGTATCCTGGCCGCCATACAGTCCCAAAACGGGGGCGTTAAGATCGGTTGCGATATCAACGGGATGTTTGGGGGAGTTCAGCGTTTTATCGCCCACCAGTTTGCCGTACCACGCCACCGCCGCTTTTAGCTGTGGATTGTGTGCGGCATACAACCAGGTGATGCGTCCACCCCAGCAAAATCCGGTGATCATCAGTTGGTGCGCATCTCCCCCGTTGCGGGAGGCCCAACTGGCGACGTGATCCAAATCGGCCAGTACCTGAGAGTCAGGCACTTTGGCGACGAGGCCGCTTAGAAGCGTCGGGATATCGGCAAAGTCATTGGGATCGCCTTCGCGAAAATAGAGTTCGGGTGCGATAGCCAGATACCCTTCCAGAGCCAGACGGCGGCAAACGTCACGAATGTGCTCATGAATACCAAAAATCTCCTGCACGACAATGACCACGGGAAGTAGGCCATCGGTTTGTTTTGGTCGTGCGTGATACGCTGGCATATCATCGCCTTGTGAAGGTATGGACGTTACACCGGCGATAATCGCGTTATCCGGAGTGTGAACCGTGGTAGACGTCGGTGGAGATACAGCAGGTGCAAAGCCAGATTGTTGTGTTGTCATGGTATTCTCCGTACCCTTAAATATTCAGCCAAAAAGCGCATTGTTAACTATAGACACATGCAACGAACCACATTGCCTTAAACGGGCTATCTTTTGTGCAGGGCTTCCTTACATCGCATCATTTATGTGATGCGTATCACTATTTCATGGTAATTGAATGCAATTGATTTACATCATAGTGATGACTGTCACGAAAATATGTTCATGCCTTCGGTAAAGTGTGTTTTTGCTTCTTCTGACAAAACCGATTCACAGAGGAGTTTTTATGTCTAAGTCTGATGTTTTTCATCTCGGCCTCACTAAGAGCGATTTACAAGGGGCTACGCTTGCTATCGTCCCTGGCGACCCGGAGCGTGTGGAAAAGATCGCCGCGCTGATGGATAAGCCGGTTAAGCTGGCATCTCATCGCGAGTTCACTACCTGGCGTGCTGAGCTGGATGGTAAAGCCGTGATCGTTTGCTCTACCGGTATCGGCGGCCCGTCAACCTCTATTGCCGTAGAAGAACTGGCACAGCTGGGCATTCGTACCTTCCTGCGTATCGGTACGACTGGCGCTATCCAGCCACATATCAACGTGGGTGATGTCCTGGTCACCACAGCGTCTGTCCGTCTGGACGGCGCAAGCCTGCACTTCGCGCCAATGGAGTTCCCGGCTGTTGCAGACTTCGAGTGCACCACCGCGCTGGTGGAAGCGGCGAAATCTATCGGCGCCACTACCCACGTTGGCGTTACCGCGTCTTCTGATACCTTCTACCCGGGCCAGGAGCGTTACGACACCTTCTCTGGTCGCGTAGTGAGCCGTTTCAAAGGCTCGATGGAAGAGTGGCAGTCTATGGGCGTTATGAACTACGAAATGGAATCTGCCACGCTGCTGACCATGTGCGCAAGCCAGGGTCTGCGTGCCGGTATGGTCGCGGGTGTTATCGTGAACCGTACTCAGCAAGAGATTCCTAATGCGGAAACGATGAAACAAACCGAAAGCCACGCGGTGAAAATCGTGGTGGAAGCTGCGCGTCGTTTACTGTAATTCTCCCGTCTATTCAAAAAGGCCGACGCGTTCGGCCTTTTTATTTTGCGTAGTACCTCGCAGGAAATTCCTTTTAAACTGGACGTTTATACAGCACAATTCTATTTTGTGCGGGTAAGTCGTTGCTGTAAGGGGGCGTTGTGGATATTTCAATTATGATGAGTGCCGTGCTGGCGTTAGCTGCAGGGCTGCTGGTTGGGTGGCTGGCAACAAAAGCGCATGCCGACAGGATCCGTGCCGATCTCATCGAAGAACGACGTGAACTGGATATCGCGCTAAGCGCCGCCCGGCAACAACTCTCACAGGAAGCCCACTGGCGTGATGAGTGCGAACTGCTGAATAACGAACTCCGCAGCCTGCACAGTATCAACACCTCACTGGAGGCCGATCTCCGTGAAGTCACTACCCGGCTGGAAGCGACGCAGCAGCATGCGGAAGATAAAATTCGCCAGATGATCAACAGCGAACAGCGCCTGAGCGAACAGTTTGAGAATCTGGCGAACCGTATATTCGAGCACAGCAATCGCCGCGTAGATGAGCAAAATCGCCAAAGCCTGAACAGCCTGCTGGCACCGCTTCGCGAACAACTGGACGGTTTTCGCCGCCAGGTTCAGGACAGCTTCGGTAAAGAGGCACAGGAACGTCATACCCTGGCGCACGAAATTCGTAATCTTCAGCAACTGAACGCGCAGATGGCACAGGAAGCGGTAAACCTGACGCGGGCATTAAAAGGCGATAACAAAACGCAGGGTAACTGGGGCGAAGTCGTACTCACGCGGGTGCTTGAGGCTTCCGGTCTGCGCGAAGGCTATGAATACGAAACCCAGGTTAGCATCGAGAATGATGTGCGCTCGCGGATGCAGCCAGATGTTATTGTCCGACTACCGCAGGGCAAAGATGTGGTGATCGACGCGAAAATGACGCTGGTCGCCTATGAACGCTATTTTAACGCTGAAGATGAATTCACCCGCGAGAGCGCGTTGCAGGAGCACATCGCTTCGGTGCGCAACCACATTCGTCTGCTGGGTCGCAAAGACTATCAGCAGCTTCCTGGGTTACGTACGCTTGACTATGTGCTGATGTTTATCCCCGTTGAGCCTGCTTTTTTACTGGCGCTCGACAGGCAGCCCGAACTGATTACCGAAGCGCTTAGAAATAACATTATGCTGGTCAGTCCCACTACGCTGTTGGTGGCATTGCGTACGATTGCCAATCTGTGGCGCTACGAGCATCAGAGCCGTAACGCGCAACAAATTGCCGATCGGGCCAGTAAACTTTATGACAAGATGCGATTGTTTGTGGATGATATGTCGGCAATCGGCCAAAGCCTGGATAAAGCCCAGGATAATTACCGACAGGCAATGAAGAAGCTCTCTTCGGGGCGTGGAAATGTCTTATCGCAGGCGGAAGCCTTCCGTGGCTTAGGCGTGGAAATTAAGCGTGAGATTAATCCTGAGCTGGCTGAACAAGCCACTACCCAGGATGAAGAGTACCGTTTGCGCTCGGTCCCTGAGACGCAACAAGATGAGCCTTACCCCGATGATGAAACGGTAAATCAGCAATCAAGCTAGTCCATTTGGGGTAGTTGAACCCGGCAGAAGGGTAGGGCAAATTGGCCCAATCTGTTACACTTCTCGAACATTTTTTGAATGAGCAGGCACTGAGATGGTGGATAATTCACAAGAAACGACGCACTTTGGCTTTCAGACCGTCGCTAAAGAGCAGAAAGCTGACATGGTGGCCCACGTTTTTCATTCTGTGGCCTCTAAATATGACGTTATGAATGACTTAATGTCATTCGGCATTCATCGTTTGTGGAAGCGCTTCACCATTGACTGCAGTGGCGTGCGTCGCGGGCAAACCGTTCTCGATTTAGCGGGCGGTACCGGCGATCTGACGGCGAAATTCTCTCGCATGGTAGGCGAAACCGGCAAAGTTGTGCTGGCGGATATCAATGACTCAATGCTCAAAATGGGTCGCGAAAAGCTGCGCAATATTGGTGTGGTGGGTAACGTTGAGTACGTTCAGGCGAATGCGGAAGCACTACCTTTCCCTGACAACACGTTTGACTGCATCACCATCTCTTTCGGTCTGCGCAACGTTACGGATAAAGACAAAGCATTACGCTCTATGTATCGCGTGTTGAAGCCGGGCGGACGTCTACTGGTGCTGGAATTCTCCAAGCCGATTATCGAACCTCTGAGCAAAGCCTACGACGCATACTCTTTCCACGTTCTGCCGCGCATTGGCTCCATGGTAGCAAGCGATGCAGACAGTTATCGCTATCTGGCGGAATCCATCCGCATGCATCCCGATCAGGACACCTTAAAAGCAATGATGCAAGATGCCGGGTTCGAAAGCGTTGATTACTACAACCTGACGGCAGGTGTCGTTGCGCTGCATCGTGGCTACAAGTTCTGACAGGAGATTGGGGATGCCTTTAAAACCCTTAGTGACCGCAGGCGTTGAAAATCTGCTCAACACCTTTCTGTACCGTTCTCCTGCGCTGAAATCGGCCCGAACGCGTTTGCAGAGTAAGGTGCTGCGTTTTGACCTGAAAGGATTTTCGACGTCGCTAGTCCTGGTATTCAGTGAGCGCCAGGTCGATGTGCTGGGGGCATGGGAAGGCGAAGCCGATTGCACCGTGATTACACATGCCAGCGTGTTACCGAAACTACGCGATCGGCAGCAACTCACCACGCTTATTCGCAGCGGCGAACTGGAAGTGCAGGGCGATATTCAGGTGGTGCAGAACTTTGTGGCGCTGGCTGACCTGGCGGAATTCGACCCTGCAGAGCTATTAGCTCCTTATACCGGTGATATCGTCGCGGAAGGTGTTAGCAAAGTCCTGCGCGGTGGCGCGAAGTTCCTACGTCATGGCATTCAACGTCAGCAACGTTATGTTACCGAAGCGATCACTGAAGAGTGGCGTATGGCCCCTGGCCTGCTTGAAGTTGCATGGTTTGCGGAAGAAACGGCAGCGGTTGAGCGCGCGGTCGAATCTCTGGCCAGACGGCTGGAAAAACTGGAGGCCAAATGACGCCAGGAGAAGTACGGCGCCTTTATTTCATCATTCGCACTTTTTTAAGCTACGGTCTTGATGAACTCATCCCCAAAATGCGTATTACGCTGCCGCTCCGTCTGTGGCGTTACACATTGTTTTGGATGCCAAACCGACATAAAGATAAGCCGCTGGGTGAAAGGCTGAGACTGGCTTTGCAGGAATTGGGGCCGGTATGGATCAAATTTGGTCAAATGCTCTCCACCCGTCGAGATCTGTTTCCGCCGCACATCGCCGATCAGTTGGCCCTGTTGCAGGATCGGGTTGCTCCATTCGATGGACAACGGGCAAAAGAACAAATTGAAGAAGCAATGGGTGGGCTACCTGTTGAAGAGTGGTTTGATGATTTTGAGATAACACCACTGGCATCTGCGTCTGTTGCTCAGGTTCACACCGCGCGACTGAAGTCGAATGGCAAAGAGGTGGTGATCAAAGTTATTCGTCCGGATATCCTGCCGGTAATCAAAGCCGATTTAAAACTGATCTATCGCCTTGCTCGTTGGGTTCCTCGCCTGCTGCCGGATGGTCGTCGTCTGCGGCCAACAGAAGTGGTCCGTGAATATGAAAAAACATTGATCGACGAGCTGAACCTGCTGCGTGAGTCGGCAAACGCCATTCAACTGCGGCGTAATTTTGAAGACAGCCCAATGTTGTACATCCCGGAAGTGTACTCAGACTATTGCAGTCAGAACATGATGGTGATGGAGCGCATTTACGGTATTCCCGTTTCAGATGTCGCCACGCTTGAGAAGAACGGCACCAATATGAAGCTGCTGGCCGAACGCGGTGTTCAGGTCTTTTTTACTCAGGTTTTCCGCGACAGCTTTTTCCATGCGGACATGCACCCGGGCAACATTTTCGTCAGCTATGAGCACCCTGAAAACCCGAAATACATCGGTATTGATTGCGGGATCGTGGGCTCATTAAATAAAGAAGATAAGCGCTATCTGGCTGAAAACTTCATTGCGTTCTTTAACCGCGATTACCGCAAAGTTGCTGAACTGCACGTGGATTCTGGATGGGTTCCACCGGATACCAACGTTGAAGAGTTCGAATTCGCCATTCGTACCGTGTGTGAGCCGATCTTCGAAAAGCCGCTAGCAGAGATCTCCTTTGGTCACGTGCTGTTGAATCTGTTCAATACGGCACGTCGATTTAATATGGAAGTCCAGCCTCAACTGGTGCTGTTACAGAAGACGCTGTTGTACGTTGAGGGTGTTGGCCGACAGCTCTATCCTCAGTTGGATCTGTGGAAAACGGCCAAACCTTTCCTTGAATCCTGGATTAAAGATCAGGTCGGTATTCCGGCGCTTGTCAGGGCATTTAAAGAAAAAGCACCGTTCTGGGTCGAAAAAATGCCAGAAATACCTGAACTGGTGTATGACAGTTTGCGCCAGGGCAAATATTTACAGCACAGTGTTGATAAGATTGCGCGCGAGCTTCATGCGAATCACGTACGTCAGGGACAATCCCGTTATTTATTGGGTATTGGCGCAACGTTGCTGTTAAGTGGGACATTCCTGCTGGTAAGCCGCCCTGAGTGGGGGCTTATGCCGGGCTGGTTAATCGCGGGTGGTGTTATCGCCTGGCTGATCGGCTGGCGCAAAATGCGCTGATTTTTTCATCGCCCAAAGCAGGTCGTGTAACGTATACTACGGCCTTATTAATTCATCATCTATGACAGAGGAACATGTATGGGTGGTATCAGTATTTGGCAGTTGTTGATCATTGCCGTCATCGTTGTACTGCTATTTGGCACCAAGAAACTCGGCTCCATCGGTTCCGACCTTGGCGCGTCTATTAAAGGCTTCAAGAAAGCGATGGGTGATGATGAACCTAAGCAGGATAAAACCAGCCAGGACGCTGATTTTACCGCTAAATCCATCACCGATAAGCAGGGTGAAGTGAAGAAAGAAGACGCCAAAAGCCAAGATAAAGAGCAGGTATAATCCGTGTTTGATATCGGTTTTAGCGAACTGTTATTGGTGTTCGTTATCGGCCTCATCGTACTGGGGCCACAACGATTGCCAGTGGCAGTAAAAACGGTCGCGGGCTGGGTCCGTGCGCTGCGCTCTCTTGCAACTACTGTGCAGAATGAACTGACCCAGGAGCTTAAGCTTCAGGAGTTTCAGGACAGCCTGAAGAAAGTAGAGAAAGCGAGCCTGACAAATTTGACGCCGGAGCTGAAAGCATCGATGGATGAGCTGCGTGAAGCGGCTGAGTCGATGAAGCGTTCTTACAGCGTGCACGATCCTGAGAAAGCGAGCGATGAAGCGCACACTATCCATAACCCTGTAGTGAAAGGAAGTGAAGCGCAGCACGAGGGGGTTACCCCTGCTACTGCTGAAGCACAGGCCAGTTCGCCGGAGCAAAAACCGGAATCCACGGGTGCTGACACGCCGGAGTTGAAGGACACTGTTTCCGTTACGTCGATGGACGCGGAAAAGAAACCTGCTGCACCTGCTGTCGAATCCTCACCCTCGTCGAGTGATAAACCGTAAACATGTCTGTAGAAGATACTCAACCGCTCATCACGCATCTTATTGAGCTGCGTAAGCGACTCCTGAACTGCATTATTGCGGTTATGGTGATCTTTCTGGCGTTGGTTTATTTTGCCAACGACATTTACCATATGGTTGCGGCACCGCTGATTAAGCAGATGCCTCAGGGTGCAACGATGATCGCCACCGATGTGGCTTCACCGTTCTTTACCCCGATAAAGCTAACCTTTATGGTGTCGCTGATCCTGTCGGCACCAGTGATCCTGTACCAGGTATGGGCATTTATTGCGCCTGCTTTGTATAAGCATGAACGTCGCCTTGTCGTGCCGCTGCTGGTCTCAAGTTCGCTGTTGTTCTATATCGGGATGGCATTCGCCTATTTTGTCGTCTTCCCGTTGGCGTTTGGCTTCCTTGCCAACACAGCTCCGCAAGGCGTGCAGGTTTCGACAGACATTGCCAGTTATCTCAGCTTTGTCATGGCGCTGTTTATGGCGTTTGGTGTCTCTTTTGAGGTTCCTGTCGCCATTGTATTGTTGTGCTGGATGGGCATTACGACACCTGAGGACCTACGTAAGAAACGTCCTTACGTAGTTGTCGGGGCATTTGTCGTGGGGATGTTACTGACTCCACCAGATGTCTTCTCGCAAACGCTGTTGGCGATACCGATGTACTGCCTGTTCGAGGTGGGTGTTTTCTTCTCTCGTTTTTATGTCGGCAAGCGACGTACGCGAGACGAAGACAACGAGGCTGAGAATGCGAAAGAAGCCGAAGCCACCGAGAAAACCGAAGAGTAAATTCAGCCGCCCGTAAGGGCGGTTGTCATATGGGAGGAAGCATGTTTGATATTGGCGTTAATCTAACCAGTTCACAATTTGCGAAAGACAGGGATGAGGTTGTGGCGCGCGCCTTTGCTGCGGGTGTAAACGGCATGCTTCTGACCGGAACAAACCTGCATGAAAGCCAGCAGGCGCTAAAGTTGGCACAGCATTATCCACATTGCTGGTCCACAGCTGGCGTCCACCCGCATGACAGTAGCCAATGGCAATCCTCAACAGAGGCGGAAATTATTGCACTGGCGAACCAGTCTGAAGTGGTCGCCATTGGTGAGTGTGGCCTGGATTTCAATCGTAATTACTCCACTGCGCAGGAACAGGAACGGGCTTTTGAGGCGCAATTGCGTATTGCCGCCGAATTGCAGATGCCTGTTTTCATGCATTGTCGGGATGCCCACGAACGTTTTCTGACGCTGCTGGAACCCTGGCTGGACAGCCTCCCCGGCGCAGTGCTGCACTGTTTCACTGGTTCGCGCCGGGAGATGCAGGACTGCGTGGACAGAGGGCTTTATATCGGGATTACCGGATGGGTCTGTGATGAGCGTCGGGGTATGGAACTACGGGAGCTACTGCCGTTTATCCCAGTGGAAAGGCTGCTGATAGAAACAGACGCGCCCTATTTACTCCCACGCGATCTGGCCCCGAAGCCGACTTCCCGACGCAATGAACCTGCACACCTGCCGCATATTCTTGAGCGTATTGCGCACTGGCGCGGGGAAGATCCTCAGTGGCTATCAACGGCGATTGATGCCAACGTCAGAACGTTATTCGAAGTGACCTTCTGAGTCAGTCTGTTTATATTTTTCGAAAGCCGGTGTTTTTCACGCTCTGCTTAACCTCTTTATTCAACAGGTTAAGCAGGAGCATGGAACGTGCTTCGCCGTCGGGTTCGGTGAAAATCGCCTTCAACCCTTCAAATGCCCCTTCAGTGATAATGACGCAGTCTCCAGGATGCGGCGTTTCCGGGTCAACAATTCCTTCGGGCTTGTAGATAGAAAGCTGGTGAATGACGGGAGAGGGGACGGTGGCTGGTGTCGCTCCAAAACGTACAAAATGGCTAACGCCACGTGTCGCATTGATGGTCGTGGTGTGGATCACTTCCGGATCGAACTCGACAAACATGTAATTAGGGAAAAGTGGCTCACTGACTGTGGTACGTTTACCACGCACCATTTTTTCCAGGGTGATCATTGGCGTCAAACAGTTTACTGCTTGTCTTTCCAGGTGTTCCTGGGCACGTTGAAGTTGCCCGCGTTTGCAGTACAGTAAATACCAGGCTTGCATAATAACTCTTATCCGCTTGTTCTGAGCGCAAGCATAGCAAAAGTCATTATACACTTCATCTTTCAAGCCTCATCGGTGTTGGTTGCCAGAGTTCACGCTAATTTAACAAAAATACAGCATCACAATGATGAACGCCGTATAATGAGGCGCTTACACAGAGGCCATAATGGACGCCATGAAATATCACGATTTACGCGACTTCCTGACGCAGCTTGAACAGCAGGGCGAGCTCAAACGCATTACGCTTCCAGTGGATCCCCATCTGGAGATCACTGAAATTGCCGATCGCACCTTGCGTGCCGGTGGGCCTGCGCTGCTGTTTGAGAATCCAAAAGGCTATTCAATGCCGGTGCTGTGCAATCTGTTTGGCACGCCGAAGCGTGTCGCCATGGGGATGGGGCAAGAAGATGTCTCAGCACTACGGGAAGTTGGTAAGCTGTTGGCGTTTTTAAAAGAGCCGGAGCCGCCGAAAGGATTCCGCGATCTGTTTGATAAGCTGCCACAGTTCAAGCAGGTGCTGAACATGCCGACCAAACGGCTACGCGGTGCGCCTTGTCAGCAAAAAATTTCTTCAGGCGATGACGTTGATTTAAACCGCATTCCGATTATGACCTGCTGGCCGGAAGATGCTGCGCCACTGATTACATGGGGACTCACCGTCACGCGTGGTCCGCATAAAGAGCGACAGAATCTGGGTATTTATCGCCAACAGTTGATTGGCAAAAATAAGCTCATTATGCGTTGGCTTTCACATCGTGGCGGCGCGCTGGATTATCAGGAGTGGTGCGCTGCACACCCTGGTGAGCGTTTCCCAGTCTCCGTTGCGTTAGGGGCAGACCCGGCGACCATTCTGGGCGCGGTGACCCCTGTACCTGATACATTATCAGAGTACGCCTTCGCCGGGCTGCTGCGTGGCACCAAGACCGAAGTCGTCAAATGCATCTCCAACGATCTCGAAGTACCCGCCAGCGCTGAAATCGTACTGGAAGGTTATATCGAGCCGGGTGAACTGGCACCGGAAGGACCGTATGGCGATCATACGGGTTATTACAATGAAGTGGATAGCTTCCCGGTTTTCACCGTCACCCACATTACCCAACGTGAAGATGCGATTTATCACTCCACCTACACCGGACGCCCACCAGATGAGCCAGCGGTTCTCGGTGTGGCGCTGAATGAGGTCTTTGTTCCTATTCTGCAAAAGCAGTTCCCGGAAATCGTCGACTTTTATCTGCCGCCGGAAGGTTGTTCTTATCGACTGGCCGTGGTGACGATGAAAAAACAGTACGCGGGTCATGCCAAACGCGTCATGATGGGCGTTTGGTCATTTTTGCGTCAGTTTATGTACACCAAATTTGTTATTGTCTGCGATGATGATGTCAACGCACGTGACTGGAACGATGTGATTTGGGCAATTACTACCCGTATGGACCCGGCCCGGGATACGGTACTGGTAGAGAATACGCCGATTGATTACCTGGATTTTGCCTCGCCGGTTTCCGGCCTTGGTTCAAAAATGGGGCTGGATGCCACAAATAAATGGCCGGGTGAAACCCAACGAGAGTGGGGACGCCCGATTAAAAAAGATCCTGAAGTGACTGCGCGTATTGACGCAATTTGGGATGAATTAGCCATCTTTAATGACGGCAAAAGCGCCTGAGGCGCGATCGTTTTGCCTATTGATCCGACAGAGAGAGCGCATGACAACCTTAAGCTGTAAAGTGACCTCGGTAGAAGCTATCACTGACACCGTATATCGCGTACGTTTAGTGCCGGACGCGGCGTTTTCCTTTCGTGCAGGTCAGTATTTAATGGTCGTGATGGACGAACGTGATAAACGCCCGTTCTCCATGGCATCTACGCCGGATGAGCATGGGTTCATTGAGCTGCACGTGGGTGCTTCTGAGCTAAATCTTTATGCCATGGCTGTTATGGACCGAATTCTGAAAGATCGGGAAATTAAGGTCGATATCCCGCACGGTGAAGCCTGGCTGCGGGATGATGAGAATCGTCCGCTGATCCTGATTGCCGGAGGTACAGGGTTCTCTTACGTGCGTTCTATTCTGCTTACCGCGCTGGCGCGCAATCCAAACCGCGATATCACTATTTACTGGGGCGGGCGCGAAGAGAAGCATCTCTACGATCTCTCAGAGCTGGAAGCATTGTCGGTGAATCACCCGAACCTGCGCGTTGAGCCGGTGGTAGAGCAGCCTGAAGACGGCTGGCGTGGTCGTACGGGAACCGTATTAACGGCAGTATTACAGGATTACGGCACTCTGGCGGAACATGATATTTATATCGCCGGGCGTTTCGAGATGGCTAAAATCGCGCGCGACCTGTTCTGCAATGAACGTAGTGCGCGTGAAGATCGCCTGTTTGGCGACGCTTTCGCGTTCATTTAAGCGCTGTGCGCCGGATCCCTTCCGGCGCATCCATTACCAACCTTACTTCTTCTAACTGGGTGCAAACCCGGTCTTGTTGTTTCTCTTTTTCAGCACATTTTTTAGTAAACATGTTTTTTCTATCTATTAATCATAAAACTGAGTTTTTGTGACGGGTCTCATTTTGTTTAGTAAACAAAATGGGCAAGCTGTATCGCATCACATTGCGGGACGTCAGCGAGGGAAAACCATGAGGCTCGGACTGGATATCGGCGGGACTAAAATTGAAGCGGTGGTGATTGATAACGCGGGTGAAATTGTTTTCTGCGAGCGAAGTGCGACACCAAAGCAGAGTTACGGTGATTTTTTCCAGGCTGTGACCGAGATGATTGCTAAGGCGAGACAGGCCGTTAATCAGCCTTTATCGGTGGGTATCGGGGTGCCCGGCGCGGTGGATAGCGAAGGTTTGATTAAGAATTCCAATATCCTGGTGCTGAATCAGCAGGCTTTTTCGCAAGATCTTGAGCGTGCATTAGGAATGCCAGTACCCGTAACTAATGACGCCAACTGCTTCACACTGTCGGAAGCGATGGACGGTAGCGGACGGGGCTATCGTGTCGTATTTGGCGTTATCCTCGGTACCGGATGCGGCGGTGGACTATGCATCGATAACCGTTTGATCTCTGGACCTAACGCCTGTGCAGGAGAGTGGGGACATAATGCATTGCCGCGCTACCACGAATCTCGGGACGGGGCTGAAGTGACATGCTATTGCGGACAGGTGAACTGTATTGAGAGCTTTATTTCCGGCAGCGGCCTGGAGCGTCAGTATATGAATCACACCGCGCAACATGCAGGTGTGCCACATATTATGCAGCGGGTAGAATCGGGTGATGCAGATGCCTGTTTGTTATGGGAACGCTATTGCGATCAGCTGGCGCGCGCGTTGGCGGGGGTTGTGAATACGCTCGATCCCGATGTTATCGTGCTGGGCGGTGGGGTATCTAATATCGCGTTACTGTACGCAGGATTGCAGGCGCGAGTGGCGCAGTACGTATTTGGTAAACAGTGCCGTACGCCGATCGTTCAGGCCCGACACGGCGACAGCAGCGGCGTACGCGGCGCGGCCTGGCTGGGAGCACAAAAGGCCAGCGTAAATCAATGAGAGTGAAATGACGAAACCTGTACGAATCAGAGATATTGCCGAAGCCTGCGGCGTTTCAGTTGGCGCTGTATCCCGCGCACTAAAAGGGCAGCCAGGGCTACGTGAAGATACCCGGCTGCGCATTATTTCTGTGGCGCAACAGCAGGGTTATGATTTTTCCCGCCTGCGCAGTGACAAGCTCAAGCGAGTCCTGTTTTTGCTTCACCGCCAGCACAATATCAGCCGGGCATTGCCGTTTTACTCGCAGCTGCTGCTGGGTATCGATGATGCCTGCCGGGATCAGGGTATTGCGCTGAGTTTTCTCTCTATAGGCCCAGGTGATGCAGTGAGTGAGCAGGTGATGCTGCACCAGCCGGATGCGCTGATCTGCGCCGGTTTTTTTGAGCCTGAATTACTTGGCTTGCTGCAACAGATGAAATTGCCGTTGGTGCTGGTGGATCTGTGGGCTCCAGGTTTGCCATGCGTCAATCCGGACAATACCCAGGGCGGCTATCTGGCGACAAAACACTTGATCGAACAGGGGCGCAGCCGTATCGCTTTTCTTGCCAGTTCGCTTGCGCACTACAGCATCCGTCAGCGCGAGAAGGGCTACCGTCAGGCATTGTATGAGGCCCGTTTGCTGATGCCGCCAGAATACGACGCCGTTGCGCCACCGCTGCTGGATACCGAGCAATCCCTGGTGGAAGCGGTTAATGAGCTTTTCAGGCTGCCGGAGCCGCCTGATGCCATTTTTGCCTATAACGACGCGGCGGCGATGGTTGTTCAGCGGGTGTGTGTGCAGCAGGATATACGTATCCCGGAAGATCTCGCGCTGGTGGGGTTTGATGATATCGATGCTGCGGCCTGGTCACATCCGCCGCTGACCACTATTGCGGTTGATAAAAAGCAACTGGGGCGTGAAGCGCTGCGTTTATTGCTGGAAGAGAAACTGGAAGAGAATCTGCTGTTGCCGGTGCAATTAGTGGTGCGTGGTAGTTCAGGTAAATAAAAAACCCGCCCCTGACAGGCGGGAAGAACGGCAACTAAACCTTTCCCCGTCATAATTCACTCTGCCTCTTTGTTGGCTGCCTTTGCTCACCCCGGTCACATAGTTATCTATGCTCCCGGGGATTCGCTCAGTTGCCGCCGCGATGCAGCGAGAATTATTTAGGGGAATTTATCTTTGATTAAACTCGCTCAAATACCGTCGCGATGCCCTGACCTAACCCGATACACATCGTTGCCAGACCAAACTGCACGTCTTTGCGTTCCATCAGGTTGAGCAGGGTGGTGCTGATACGCGCCCCGGAGCAACCCAGTGGGTGGCCCAGGGCGATCGCGCCGCCGTTGAGGTTGATCTTCTCGTCGATCTGCTCCATCAGCCCCAGATCTTTAATGCACGGCAGGATCTGGGCGGCAAAGGCTTCGTTCATCTCAAACAAGCCGATGTCGCTGGTGGAGAGTCCCGCTTTTTTCAGCGCCAGTTTTGAGGCCGGAACCGGACCGTAACCCATGATTGACGGGTCGCAGCCAACAACAGCCATCGAACGAATACGGGCACGCGGCGTCAGACCCAGCTCACGGGCGCGACTTTCACTCATGACCAGCATTGCCGCTGCTCCGTCGGAGAGCGCGGAGGAGGTACCGGCAGTGACCGTTCCGCTCACCGGATCGAACGCCGGGCGCAGGGTGGATAGCGCTTCGACAGTGGTTTCCGGACGAATAACCTCATCATAGTTAAACTGTTTCAGCACACCGTCGGCATCATGACCGCCGGTCGGGATGATTTCGTTTTTAAATGCGCCAGACTGTGTTGCAGCCCAGGCGCGAGCATGTGAACGTGCGGCGAAGGCATCCTGCATTTCACGACTGATACCGTGCATACGCGAGAGCATTTCTGCCGTCAGCCCCATCATCCCCGCAGCTTTTGCTACGTTGCGGCTCATGCCTGGATGGAAATCAACGCCGTGGCTCATTGGTACATGGCCCATATGCTCCACGCCACCAATCAGGCACGCCTGAGCATCGCCGGTCATGATCATACGTGCCGCGTCGTGCAGCGCCTGCATCGAGGAACCGCACAGGCGGTTGACGGTGACCGCCGGAACGGAGTGCGGAATTTCTGCCAGCAGCGCGGCGTTACGGGCAATGTTGAAACCCTGCTCCAGCGTTTGCTGCACACAGCCCCAGTAAATGTCATCCAGCGCGGTTGGCTCCAGCGCCGGATTACGCGCCAGCAGGCTACGCATTAAATGTGCGGAGAGATCTTCTGCCCGCACGTTACGAAACGCGCCCCCTTTCGAACGGCCCATCGGGGTACGGATCGCATCAACAATTACAACCTGTTCCATTGTGACTCCTTAAGCCGTTTTCAGGCTGCCAACCGGGCGGGCAGGCTCAACCTGGGGATAATACGGTTCGTTATGGCGCGCTTTGTCACGCAGACCGGCCGGAACTTCATACAGCGGGCCAAGGTGCTGATACTGTTGAGCCATATCGAGATACTTCGCGCTGCCGAGCGTATCCAGCCAGCGGAACGCGCCGCCGTGGAACGGAGGGAAGCCCAGGCCATACACCAGCGCCATATCGGCTTCTGCCGGGCTGGCGATAATGCCTTCTTCCAGACAACGTACCACTTCGTTGACCATTGGGATCATCATGCGGGCGATAATTTCTTCATCGCTAAAGTCGCGCTTCGGCTGGCTGATATCTGCCAGCAAACCGTCAACGGTGGCATCCTCTTCTTTTTTCGGCTTGCCCTTGTTGTCTTCTTTATAACGCCAGAATCCAAGACCGTTTTTCTGTCCGAAACGGTTAGCATCAAACAGGGCGTCTATCGCGTCGCGATAATCTTTCTGCATACGCTGAGGGAAGCCTGCGGACATCACTGCCTGCGCGTGATGTGCGGTATCAATTCCCACCACGTCCAGCAGATAAGCTGGGCCCATCGGCCAGCCAAACTGTTTTTCCATGACTTTGTCGACTTTGCGGAAATCCGCCCCATCGCGCAGCAGCTGGCTGAAACCGGCAAAATACGGGAACAGCACGCGGTTCACGAAGAAACCGGGGCAATCGTTGACCACAATTGGCGTTTTGCCCATCTGGCTTGCCCAGGCGACAACTTTGGCGATGGTTTCATCCGAGCTTTTCTCGCCGCGAATGATCTCAACCAGCGGCATACGGTGCACCGGGTTAAAGAAGTGCATCCCACAGAAGTTTTCCGGGCGCTTGAGCGCGCTGGCCAGTTCGTTGATTGGGATGGTGGAGGTATTCGACGCCAGTACCGTATCCGGGCGAACTTTGTCTTCAGTCTCCGCCAGCACCGCTTTTTTCACTTTCGGGTTTTCTACGACCGCTTCAACCACCACATCCACACGCTCAAAACCGCTATAGTCGAGGGTTGGATGAATAGTGGAAATCACGCCCGCCATTTTCAGACCGTCAATTTTGCCGCGCTCAAGCTGTTTGTTCAGTAGCTTGGCCGCTTCGGTCATGCCGAGCGTTAATGATTTGTCGTTGATATCTTTCATCACAACCGGCACGCCTTTCCAGGCTGACTGATACGCGATGCCGCCGCCCATAATACCTGCACCCAGCACTGCCGCTTGCTTTGGCGCATCAATATTTTTGGTGAGTTTTTTGGCTTTGGCTTTCACGAACTGATCGTTCAGGAAGATACCAACCAACGCGCGGGCTTCACTGGTGTGCGCCAGTGGCACAAAGCTTTTATTTTCCAGATTCAGTGCTTCTTCACGGCCAAAACGAGCCGCTGCTTCAATGGTTTTTACCGCGGTAATCGGTGCGGGATAATGCTTACCTGCCGTCTGCGCCACCATGCCTTTGGCGATGGTAAAGCTCATAGCCGCTTCAATTTTGCTGAGTTTCAACGGCTCCAGCTTCGGCTGACGTTTGGCTTTCCAGTCAAGGTCGCCGTTAATCGCCTGACGTAATACGGCAATCGCGCCATCAAGCAGTTTGTCTTGCTTCACCACGCCATCGACCAGGCCGATTTTTAGCGCCTGGTCAGCGCCAACATCTTTACCTGCAGCAATGATTTCCAGCGCGCTGTCCGCGCCCAGCATACGTGGCATACGCACGGAGCCGCCAAAGCCCGGCATAATGCCCAGCTTGGTTTCCGGCAAGCCAATGCGCAGGTCCGGCGTTGCCAGACGATAATCGGTTGCCAGGACACACTCGCAGCCACCGCCCAACGCATAGCCATTTACCGCTGAGAGGGTCGGAACAGGTAGATCTTCGAGGCGGTTAAAGACGCTGTTGGCAAAATGCAGCCACTGGCTTAACTGTTCTTCAGGCACGAGGAACAGTGAAAGGAATTCGGTGATATCGGCACCAACAATAAAGGCTGCTTTGTTAGAGCGCAGAAGCAGCCCTTTTAAATTCGGTTGTTTTTCCAGCACATCAAGCGCATGGCCCAGGCTGGCAACGGTGGCCGTGTCGAGTTTATTGACCGAACCAGGGGCATCGAACACCAGTTCGGCGATGCCATCTTCCAGCCAGTCGAGGTACAGGGTGTCGCCTTTGTAAAGCATGTCAGTCTCCTGAATCCGCAAGGTGATCTGGTCATACCAGATGAATCGAAGTGTGTGTTTTATGTTAAAAAAATGCAAATGAATGATTAAAGAAATGACGATTCGATCACGCTCGGCAGAAATCACGCACTCACAAGGCGATGTGCTAAGATGCGGAGACTTGAGGTCAAAAAAACAGAAGGATAGAAAATGGAATCACTGGCCGCTCTCTATAAAAATCATATCGTTACCCTACAAGAACGGACGCGCGACGCGCTGGAACGCTTCAAGCTGGATGCGTTACTTATTCACTCAGGTGAGCTGATTAACGTCTTTCTCGACGATCATCCATATCCGTTTAAGGTTAATCCGCAGTTCAAAGCCTGGGTGCCTGTAACGCAGGTTCCTAACTGCTGGTTGCTGGTGGATGGCGTGAACAAGCCGAAACTGTGGTTCTACCTGCCGGTCGATTACTGGCACAACGTTGAGCCGTTGCCGACCTCCTTCTGGACGGAAGAAATTGAGATCATCGCGCTGCCAAAAGCGGACGGTATTGGTAGTCAACTGCCTGCTGCTCGCGGCAATATCGGTTATATTGGTCCGGTTCCGGAACGCGCACTGCAGCTGGATATCGCGGCCAGCAACATCAACCCGAAAGGGGTGATCGACTACCTGCACTATTACCGCGCCTATAAAACAGATTACGAACTGGCCTGTATGCGCGAAGCCCAGAAAATGGCGGTGAATGGACACCGTGCCGCGGAAGAAGCGTTCCGTTCCGGAATGAGCGAGTTTGACATCAACCTCGCTTACCTGACGGCTACCGGTCATCGTGACACCGACGTGCCGTACAGCAACATCGTTGCACTTAACGAGCATGCTTCGGTTCTGCATTACACCAAGCTGGATCATCAGGCTCCGTCTGAAATCCGCAGCTTCCTGCTGGACGCGGGTGCGGAATATAACGGCTATGCGGCAGACCTGACGCGTACCTGGTCGGCGAAAAGCGACAACGACTATGCGCATCTGGTGAAAGATGTGAATGACGAGCAACTGGCGCTGATTGCCACGATGAAAGCAGGCACCAGCTATGTGGATTATCACATTCAGTTCCATCAGCGCATCGCGAAACTGCTGCGTAAGCATCAAATCATCACCGATATGAGTGAAGAGGCGATGGTAGAAAACGATCTTACCGGGCCGTTTATGCCGCACGGCATTGGTCACCCGCTGGGTCTGCAGGTGCATGATGTTGCTGGCTTTATGCAGGATGACAGCGGTACCCACCTGGCCGCGCCGTCGAAGTATCCTTATCTGCGTTGCACCCGCGTTTTGCAACCGGGCATGGTTCTGACCATCGAACCGGGCATCTACTTTATTGAATCGCTGTTGGCACCGTGGCGTGAAGGGCAACTCAGCAAACACTTCAATTGGCAAAAAATCGAAGCCCTGAAGCCGTTCGGCGGGATTCGTATTGAAGACAACGTGGTTGTCCACGAGAGCAATATTGAAAACATGACGCGGGATTTGAAACTGGCGTAATGGACAGTTGGTTAATCCCTGCGGCGCCGGTTATCGTCGTTGAAGAGATCAAAAAAAGCCGCTTCATTACGTTGCTCGCCCATACGGACGGTGTAGAAGCGGCGAAAGCATTTGTTGAGTCAGTTAAAGCGGAACACCCGGATGCCCGTCATCATTGTGTGGCGTGGGTGGCGGGTGCGCCCAATGACTCGCAACAGCTGGGATTTTCAGACGATGGCGAACCGGCGGGTACCGCAGGCAAACCGATGCTCGCTCAACTGATGGGGAGCGGCGTTGGTGAGATTACTGCGGTGGTGGTGCGCTACTACGGCGGTATCCTTCTCGGTACGGGGGGGTTGGTAAAAGCCTACGGTGGTGGTGTGAATCAGGCGCTGCGCCAGTTAACGACACAGCGCAAGACGCCATTAACCGAATATACTTTGCAGTGTGAGTACGGCCAACTGGCAGGCATTGAAACACTGTTGGGGCAGTTTGACGGTAAAATCGTTTTCAGTGATTACCAGGCATTCGTTCTGCTTCGGGTAGCACTTCCTTATGCGAAAGTGGATGAATTTTCAGCAAAGCTGGCGGATTTTAGTCGTGGTTCATTGCAATTGTTATCGATTGCAGAATAATCCCCACCTCATTTTAAAGAACTAAGGAAGCGGCAGAGATGCATTTTCGCGCCATCACCCGAATCGTTGGACTGCTGGTCATCTTATTTTCGGGGACAATGATTATCCCCGGACTGGTAGCGCTCATTTACCGCGATGGGGCAGGGCGTGCATTCACCCAAACTTTCTTCGTGGCTCTGGCTATCGGCTCCATGCTGTGGTGGCCAAACCGTAAAGAGAAGGGCGAACTGAAATCCCGTGAAGGGTTTCTGATCGTCGTCTTATTCTGGACCGTGCTGGGGAGCGTGGGTGCGTTGCCGTTCATTTTTGCGGAAAGTCCTAACCTCACAATAACCGACGCTTTTTTTGAATCCTTTTCCGGATTAACCACCACAGGTGCGACGACGCTGGTGGGGCTGGATTCACTGCCGCATGCCATTCTCTTTTATCGCCAGATGCTGCAATGGTTCGGCGGGATGGGGATCATCGTGCTGGCGGTGGCTATCCTGCCTATTCTTGGCGTGGGTGGCATGCAGCTCTATCGTGCAGAAATGCCGGGGCCGCTGAAAGATAACAAAATGCGCCCACGTATTGCCGAAACGGCGAAAACCTTGTGGCTCATCTATGTGCTATTGACGGTTGCGTGTGCGCTGGCGCTGTGGTTTGCCGGCATGCCTGCCTTTGACGCCATTGGGCACAGCTTCGCCACCATTGCTATCGGCGGCTTTTCCACACACGATGCCAGTGTGGGGTATTTCGACAGCCCCACGATTAACACGATTATTGCTATCTTCCTGCTGATCTCCGGTTGTAACTATGGCCTGCACTTCTCTTTATTAAGCGGGCGTAGTCTGAAGGTCTACTGGCGCGATCCGGAATTCCGCATGTTTATCGGGGTGCAGCTAACGCTGGTGGCCGTCTGTACGCTGGTGTTGTGGATACATAATACCTATGGGTCGGCGCTCACGACGATCAACCAGGCATTTTTCCAGGTGGTATCGATGGCGACGACCGCCGGATTTACTACGGACAGTATTGCTCGCTGGCCGTTGTTCCTGCCGGTGCTGCTACTGTGTTCTGCGTTTATTGGTGGCTGTGCCGGGTCAACGGGCGGTGGCTTGAAGGTGATTCGTATCTTGTTACTGTTCAAACAGGGTAACCGCGAACTGAAGCGACTGGTTCACCCCAATGCGGTCTATAGCATTAAGTTGGGCAACCGAGCGTTGCCGGAACGAATCCTTGAAGCGGTATGGGGCTTCTTTTCTGCCTATGCGCTGGTCTTTATTATCAGTATGCTGGCAATTATTGCGACCGGTGTGGATGACTTCTCTGCGTTTGCCTCAGTTGTGGCGACGCTGAATAACCTCGGGCCTGGGCTGGGGGTTGTTGCCGACAATTTTGCCAGCATGAACCCGGTGGCGAAATGGATCCTGATTGCCAACATGCTGTTTGGTCGTCTGGAGGTCTTTACTCTGCTGGTGCTCTTTACCCCTACTTTCTGGCGTGAATAATGGAGTAACACGTGAAAACACTGATTCTTTTTTCTTCCCGGGACGGACAAACGCGCGAAATCGCTGAGTATCTGGCTTCTGAACTTAAAGAGCTGGGTGTCTGGGCAGATGTCATGAATTTGCATCGTACCGAAGAGCCTGAGTGGAAAAATTATGACAGTGTGGTGATTGGTGCATCAATTCGCTATGGCCATTACCATTCTGCATTTCAGGAATTTGTGAAAAAGCATGCCACGCAGCTGAATACGATGCCGAGTGCGTTTTACTCTGTAAACCTGGTTGCCCGTAAACCGGAGAAACGCACACCGCAAACTAATAGCTATGCGCGTAAGTTTCTGATGAGTTCACCGTGGCGACCAGACCACAGTGCAGTCATTGCGGGTGCTTTGTTGTATCCCCGCTATCGCTGGTATGACCGCGTTATGATCCAACTTATTATGAAGATGTCAGGTGGTGAAACGGATACGAAGAAAGAAGTGATCTATACCGACTGGGAACAGGTGGCGGGATTTGCCCGGGAAATTGCCCAATTAACCAACAAAACGTTGTTAAAATAAACGCAAAGAATAAAAAACACGCACTTGGAAAATTATTTTAAATTTCCCCTTGTCAGCCTGAAATAACTCCCTATAATGCGCCTCCACTGACACGGAACAACGGCACGCAAGCCGCCGGGTCAGCGGGGTTCCACTGAGAACTCCGGCGAAGAAAGCGAAATTAAATGCTTGACTTCGTAGCGGGATGGCGTAATATGCACACCCCGCGCCGCTGAGAAAAAGCGAAGCGGCACTGCTCTTTAACAATTTATCAGACAATCTGTGTGGGCACTCGAAGATACGGATTCTTAACGTCGCAAGACGAAAAATGAATACCAAGTCTCTGAGTGAACACGTAATTCATTACGAAGTTTAATTCACGAGCATCAAACTTAAATTGAAGAGTTTGATCATGGCTCAGATTGAACGCTGGCGGCAGGCCTAACACATGCAAGTCGAACGGTAGCACAGAGGAGCTTGCTCCTTGGGTGACGAGTGGCGGACGGGTGAGTAATGTCTGGGAAACTGCCCGATGGAGGGGGATAACTACTGGAAACGGTAGCTAATACCGCATAACGTCGCAAGACCAAAGAGGGGGACCTTCGGGCCTCTTGCCATCGGATGTGCCCAGATGGGATTAGCTAGTAGGTGGGGTAACGGCTCACCTAGGCGACGATCCCTAGCTGGTCTGAGAGGATGACCAGCCACACTGGAACTGAGACACGGTCCAGACTCCTACGGGAGGCAGCAGTGGGGAATATTGCACAATGGGCGCAAGCCTGATGCAGCCATGCCGCGTGTATGAAGAAGGCCTTCGGGTTGTAAAGTACTTTCAGCGAGGAGGAAGGTGTTGAGGTTAATAACCTCAGCAATTGACGTTACTCGCAGAAGAAGCACCGGCTAACTCCGTGCCAGCAGCCGCGGTAATACGGAGGGTGCAAGCGTTAATCGGAATTACTGGGCGTAAAGCGCACGCAGGCGGTCTGTCAAGTCGGATGTGAAATCCCCGGGCTCAACCTGGGAACTGCATCCGAAACTGGCAGGCTAGAGTCTTGTAGAGGGGGGTAGAATTCCAGGTGTAGCGGTGAAATGCGTAGAGATCTGGAGGAATACCGGTGGCGAAGGCGGCCCCCTGGACAAAGACTGACGCTCAGGTGCGAAAGCGTGGGGAGCAAACAGGATTAGATACCCTGGTAGTCCACGCCGTAAACGATGTCGACTTGGAGGTTGTGCCCTTGAGGCGTGGCTTCCGGAGCTAACGCGTTAAGTCGACCGCCTGGGGAGTACGGCCGCAAGGTTAAAACTCAAATGAATTGACGGGGGCCCGCACAAGCGGTGGAGCATGTGGTTTAATTCGATGCAACGCGAAGAACCTTACCTACTCTTGACATCCAGAGAACTTGGCAGAGATGCCTTGGTGCCTTCGGGAACTCTGAGACAGGTGCTGCATGGCTGTCGTCAGCTCGTGTTGTGAAATGTTGGGTTAAGTCCCGCAACGAGCGCAACCCTTATCCTTTGTTGCCAGCGGTTCGGCCGGGAACTCAAAGGAGACTGCCAGTGATAAACTGGAGGAAGGTGGGGATGACGTCAAGTCATCATGGCCCTTACGAGTAGGGCTACACACGTGCTACAATGGCGCATACAAAGAGAAGCGACCTCGCGAGAGCAAGCGGACCTCATAAAGTGCGTCGTAGTCCGGATTGGAGTCTGCAACTCGACTCCATGAAGTCGGAATCGCTAGTAATCGTGGATCAGAATGCCACGGTGAATACGTTCCCGGGCCTTGTACACACCGCCCGTCACACCATGGGAGTGGGTTGCAAAAGAAGTAGGTAGCTTAACCTTCGGGAGGGCGCTTACCACTTTGTGATTCATGACTGGGGTGAAGTCGTAACAAGGTAACCGTAGGGGAACCTGCGGTTGGATCACCTCCTTACCTTAAAGAAACGTTCTTTGTAGTGCTCACACAGATTGTCTGATGAAAATTAGCAGTAAGAAAATCTCTGCAGGCTTGTAGCTCAGGTGGTTAGAGCGCACCCCTGATAAGGGTGAGGTCGGTGGTTCAAGTCCACTCAGGCCTACCAATTCTTTCTGATACCGTGTTGTGAAATGACCCGCACAGTCTCAGCAAGAATTAAGGTGAATGAGATAACTACGATGGGGCTATAGCTCAGCTGGGAGAGCGCCTGCTTTGCACGCAGGAGGTCTGCGGTTCGATCCCGCATAGCTCCACCATCTTTACTGCAAAAACACAAGAAAACTTCAGAGTGTACCTGAAAAGGTTCACTGCGAAGTTTTGCTCTTTAAAAATCTGGATCAAGCTGAAAATTGAAACGACACACTGTTTCATTTCTCCGTAATAAGAAATGAAAAATGGTGTGTTCGAGTCTCTCAAATTTTCGCAACACGGTGGTGTTTTACGAAACATCTTCGGGTTGTGAGGTTAAGCGACTAAGCGTACACGGTGGATGCCCTGGCAGTCAGAGGCGATGAAGGACGTGCTAATCTGCGATAAGCGTCGGTAAGGTGATATGAACCGTTATAACCGGCGATTTCCGAATGGGGAAACCCAGTGTGTTTCGACACACTATCATTACGTGAATACATAGCGTAATGAAGCGAACCGGGGGAACTGAAACATCTAAGTACCCCGAGGAAAAGAAATCAACCGAGATTCCCCCAGTAGCGGCGAGCGAACGGGGAGCAGCCCAGAGTCTGAATCAGCTTGTGTGTTAGTGGAACGGTCTGGAAAGTCCGACGGTACAGGGTGATAGTCCCGTACACCAAAATGCACAGGTTGTGAACTCGAAGAGTAGGGCGGGACACGTGGTATCCTGTCTGAATATGGGGGGACCATCCTCCAAGGCTAAATACTCCTGACTGACCGATAGTGAACCAGTACCGTGAGGGAAAGGCGAAAAGAACCCCGGCGAGGGGAGTGAAAAAGAACCTGAAACCGTGTACGTACAAGCAGTGGGAGCCTCTTTATGGGGTGACTGCGTACCTTTTGTATAATGGGTCAGCGACTTATATTCTGTAGCAAGGTTAACCGAATAGGGGAGCCGAAGGGAAACCGAGTCTTAACTGGGCGTTAAGTTGCAGGGTATAGACCCGAAACCCGGTGATCTAGCCATGGGCAGGTTGAAGGTTGGGTAACACTAACTGGAGGACCGAACCGACTAATGTTGAAAAATTAGCGGATGACTTGTGGCTGGGGGTGAAAGGCCAATCAAACCGGGAGATAGCTGGTTCTCCCCGAAAGCTATTTAGGTAGCGCCTCGTGAACTCATCTTCGGGGGTAGAGCACTGTTTCGGCTAGGGGGTCATCCCGACTTACCAACCCGATGCAAACTGCGAATACCGAAGAATGTTATCACGGGAGACACACGGCGGGTGCTAACGTCCGTCGTGAAGAGGGAAACAACCCAGACCGCCAGCTAAGGTCCCAAAGTCACAGTTAAGTGGGAAACGATGTGGGAAGGCACAGACAGCCAGGATGTTGGCTTAGAAGCAGCCATCATTTAAAGAAAGCGTAATAGCTCACTGGTCGAGTCGGCCTGCGCGGAAGATGTAACGGGGCTAAACTGTGCACCGAAGCTGCGGCAGCGACACTATGTGTTGTTGGGTAGGGGAGCGTTCTGTAAGCCGTTGAAGGTGTGTCGTGAGGCATGCTGGAGGTATCAGAAGTGCGAATGCTGACATAAGTAACGATAATGCGGGTGAAAAACCCGCACGCCGGAAGACCAAGGGTTCCTGTCCAACGTTAATCGGGGCAGGGTGAGTCGACCCCTAAGGCGAGGCCGAAAGGCGTAGTCGATGGGAAACAGGTTAATATTCCTGTACTTGGTGTTACTGCGAAGGGGGGACGGAGAAGGCTATGTTAGCCGGGCGACGGTTGTCCCGGTTTAAGCATGTAGGCGGAGGTTCCAGGTAAATCCGGTACCTTTTTAACGCTGAGGTGTGATGACGAGGCACTACGGTGCTGAAGTAACAAATGCCCTGCTTCCAGGAAAAGCCTCTAAGCATCAGGTAACACGAAATCGTACCCCAAACCGACACAGGTGGTCAGGTAGAGAATACCAAGGCGCTTGAGAGAACTCGGGTGAAGGAACTAGGCAAAATGGTGCCGTAACTTCGGGAGAAGGCACGCTGATATGTAGGTGAAGTGATTTACTCATGGAGCTGAAATCAGTCGAAGATACCAGCTGGCTGCAACTGTTTATTAAAAACACAGCACTGTGCAAACACGAAAGTGGACGTATACGGTGTGACGCCTGCCCGGTGCCGGAAGGTTAATTGATGGGGTTATCCGTAAGGAGAAGCTCTTGATCGAAGCCCCGGTAAACGGCGGCCGTAACTATAACGGTCCTAAGGTAGCGAAATTCCTTGTCGGGTAAGTTCCGACCTGCACGAATGGCGTAATGATGGCCAGGCTGTCTCCACCCGAGACTCAGTGAAATTGAACTCGCTGTGAAGATGCAGTGTACCCGCGGCAAGACGGAAAGACCCCGTGAACCTTTACTATAGCTTGACACTGAACACTGGTCCTTGATGTGTAGGATAGGTGGGAGGCTTTGAAGTGTGGACGCCAGTCTGCATGGAGCCAACCTTGAAATACCACCCTTTAATGGCTGGTGTTCTAACGTGGACCCGTAATCCGGGTTGCGGACAGTGTCTGGTGGGTAGTTTGACTGGGGCGGTCTCCTCCTAAAGAGTAACGGAGGAGCACGAAGGTTAGCTAATCCTGGTCGGACATCAGGAGGTTAGTGCAAAGGCATAAGCTAGCTTGACTGCGAGAGTGACGGCTCGAGCAGGTGCGAAAGCAGGTCTTAGTGATCCGGTGGTTCTGAATGGAAGGGCCATCGCTCAACGGATAAAAGGTACTCCGGGGATAACAGGCTGATACCGCCCAAGAGTTCATATCGACGGCGGTGTTTGGCACCTCGATGTCGGCTCATCACATCCTGGGGCTGAAGTAGGTCCCAAGGGTATGGCTGTTCGCCATTTAAAGTGGTACGCGAGCTGGGTTTAGAACGTCGTGAGACAGTTCGGTCCCTATCTGCCGTGGGCGCTGGAGAATTGAGGGGGGCTGCTCCTAGTACGAGAGGACCGGAGTGGACGCATCACTGGTGTTCGGGTTGTCATGCCAATGGCATTGCCCGGTAGCTAAATGCGGAAGAGATAAGTGCTGAAAGCATCTAAGCACGAAACTTGCCCCGAGATGAGTTCTCCCTGAGACTATAAGTCTCCTGAAGGAACGTTAAAGACGATGACGTTGATAGGTCGGGTGTGTAAGTGTAGCGATACATTGAGCTAACCGATACTAATGAACCGTGAGGCTTAACCTTACAACGCCGAAGATGTTTTGGCGAAGAGGCAGACATCAGATTCAGCTTGATACAGATGACATCAGAACGCATAAAGCGGTCTGATAACAGAATTTGCCTGGCGGCTGTAGCGCGGTGGTCCCACCTGACCCCATGCCGAACTCAGAAGTGAAACGCCGTAGCGCCGATGGTAGTGTGGGGTCTCCCCATGCGAGAGTAGGGAACTGCCAGGCATCAAATAAAGTGAAGAAGCCCATCCTGACGGATGGGCTTTTTTACGTCTGTATTTCCGGATAACCAGGCTGTTGTAGGCCTGATAAGCGTAGCGCCGTCAGGCACTCCCGGCGCACATTGCCGGATGCGGCGCAGCGCCTTATCCGGCCTACGGGTGGGTACGCAGCCAACTAACAATAAACTCGACGATGCTGTTTAGATCATTGAGGTCCAGAATCGGCACACCTACATCCAGCGCAACGTCGCTGGCCACCGCAATAGTGTGCTCATCAATAGACAACTCAGCAATGCTGTGCCCTGCCGCTTCACGAAACAGCAATATCTTCGCGACAGGTTCATGCTTAAAGCCTTCAACAAGCACCATATCTAACGTCGAAGCATCCATCCGGCTAACCAGATAGGCCAGGTCCAGTTCGGGCTCTTCAGGTGTTTCAACCATTAACGCCCAACGTTGCTTACTGGCAACCAGCGTTTGCGCCGCTCCGGCTTTGCGTAACTCATAGCTATCTTTACCGGGCTTGTCGACATCCATCTTGTGATGAGTATGCTTAATCAATCCGGGACGTATACCTCTGGCACGTAGTTCCGGGATCAATTTTTTGAGCAGCGTGGTTTTTCCCGTGCCGCTCCATGCCGCAATGGCGAGTAATGGGATCATGATTTTTCCTGCCATTTTGCGAGCTCTTCGGGGGTGTTCACGTTTACGAACGCATCTTTATGATCGCTGAAATCGACAGCATGACCGCCAGCCAGACGCATAAAGACCATAACGCGTCGTTCACCGGACTGAAGATAATCCTGCAGCAAAGGCTGCATAGAGCGGTGCATCAGCGCAATGGTTGGGTGATCTCTTTCACCATCATGCACCCAGACAACCGGTGCAGCTTTGCGCTGTTCCTTCAAACGTGTGACCAGATCGTGAGGAATATAGGGCATATCGCACGGGCAGAATAGAAACCAGTCTCCTGTTTGTTGCAGGAATACCGACAGCATTCCGGCCAGTGGACCAGGATAATCGGCCAATGAATCGGGGATCACTTTCAGGCCGCTTTGCTGGTAAATCTCCCGGTGGCGATTAGCATTGACCACCACGGTTTCGACCTGCAAAGCGAGAATGTCGGCCACATGTCGCCAAAGAGGTTTTCCGTCCAGCTCAAGCAAACCTTTATCGGTTCCGCCCATCCGTCTGGCCTTACCACCTGCCAGCACAACCCCTGTTATTGCACTATCCAGAATCACTGATATCGCCTCTTTTAATGTGGGATTGACCCTGCTAACGTATCCGTATTGAGCCTAAGGAGCACAACCATGAAATGTAAACGTCTGAATGAAGTTATTGAACTCCTCCAGCCAGCCTGGCAGAAAGAACCCGATCTAAACCTGATGCAATTTTTGCAGAAACTGGCGCAAGAGTCAGGTTTTGACGGCGAACTGGCGGATTTAACTGATGACATTCTGATCTATCACCTGAAAATGCGTGACTCGGCGAAAGACGCGGTCATCCCAGGTATTCAGAAAGATTATGAAGAAGATTTTAAAACTGCACTACTCCGCGCACGTGGCGTAATTAAAGAGTAAAAGCTTGTAATCGCCACCACCGAAAGCGCTGCGAAATGATATCCTGAATCATTCGTAGTATTTTCCGGATGATGGGATGAACGACAACGCTTTTAATTTCCAGACGCTACACCCGGATACCATCATGGATGCACTGTTTGAGCAGGGGATCCGGGTGGATTCCGGGCTTACCCCGCTTAACAGCTATGAAAACCGTGTCTATCAATTCCAGGACGAAGACCGTCGACGTTTTGTCGTTAAGTTTTATCGCCCTGAACGTTGGTCTGTCGATCAGATCCAGGAAGAACACCAGTTTGCTCTGGAACTGGTGAGCGATGAAGTCCCGGTCGCTGCGCCGCTAGTACTAAACGGCCAAACGCTGTTAAGTCATCAGGGTTTTCATTATGCGATCTTCCCCAGCGTCGGCGGGCGACAGTTTGAGGCCGACAACATCGATCAGATGGAGGCGGTGGGTCGCTATCTGGGGCGTATGCATCAGACCGGATGCAAGCGTACTTTTGCCTTCCGCCCAACGATTGGCCTTGAAGAGTATCTGACTGAGCCGCGTAACGTTTTTGAACACGCACAGCTAATCCCATCAGGGCAAAAAGCGGCCTTCCTGAAGGCCACGGATGCGCTTATCGCGATCGTTACCGAACGCTGGCATACGCGTTTTACCACGTTACGCCTGCACGGTGATTGTCATGCCGGTAATATTTTGTGGCGCGATGGCCCGATGTTTGTCGATTTAGATGATGCTCGTAATGGTCCGGCTGTTCAGGATTTATGGATGCTTCTCAATGGCGATAAAGCTGAACAACGCATGCAGCTTGAAACCATTATCGAGGCTTATGAAGAGTTTAGTGAGTTCGACATCTCTGAAATCGGACTGATAGAACCTTTACGCGCTATGCGTTTAGTTTATTATCTTGCCTGGCTAATTCGACGTTGGGCTGACCCTGCGTTTCCAAAAAACTTCCCGTGGTTAACCGGGGAAGATTACTGGCATCGTCAGACTGCGACCTTTATTGAGCAGGCAAAAATTCTGCAAGAGCCCCCCTTACAATTAACGCCAATGTATTAATCGGAGAAACTTGAACATGAAAAAAATATGGCTGGCGCTGGCTGGTATGGTTTTAGCTTTTAGCGCATCGGCAGCGCAGTTCCAGGATGGTAAGCAGTACATCACACTGGAAAAGCCTGTTGCGGGTGAACCGCAGGTGTTGGAGTTTTTCTCCTTCTACTGCCCACATTGCTACCAGTTTGAAGAAGTGCTTCACGTGTCTGATAATGTGAAGAAAAAGCTGCCGGAAGGCACCAAGATGACCAAATACCACGTCGAATTTCTGGGGCCTTTGGGTAAAGATCTGACGCAGGCATGGGCGGTTGCTATGGCGCTGGGCGTTGAAGATCAGGTCACTGTTCCGCTGTTTGAAGGGGTTCAGAAAACTCAGACCGTTCAATCTGTTGCAGATATCCGCAAAGTGTTTGTCGACGCAGGTATTAAAGGCGAAGACTATGATGCGGCATGGAACAGCTTCGTGGTGAAATCACTCGTGGCGCAGCAGGAAAAAGCGGCGGCTGACTTGCAGCTGCAGGGCGTGCCGGCGATGTTTGTTAATGGCAAATATCAGGTCAACCCGCAGGGTATGGACACCAGCAGCATGGATATCTTTGTACAACAGTATGCGGATACCGTGAAGTATCTGGTCGGTCAGAAGTAAAAGAAAAGCCGGTCACTGACCGGCTTTTTTATTTGAGGCTTTAATTGCATCGAGCTGCGCGTCTTTCTCACTCCACAGCGTATTTAGCCATAGCTGAAACCGACGCTTGAATCCCTTATCGTTTACGTAATCACCGTGCAACTCTTCATGGATTGGCTCCAGATTCACCCGCACGACAATCCGCGTTAACTTACCGCTCAGCATATCGTAGAACGGTCGGCTGCTGTTTTCCGGATAGCACAACGTGACGTTCAACATTTTATCGAACTGTGACCCCAGGACGTTCAAGGCCATCGCAATACCGGCCGCCTTGGGAGGAAGCAGGTTTTGATAGGGTGAACGGGTTTGCTCGCGTTTTTCTTTGGTAAACCGTGAACCCTCAACAAAATTCACAATGGTTGTTGGATGCGCACGAAATTTCTCGCAGGAACGACGCGTTGTTTCGACATCTTTACCGCGCCGTTCCGGGTGGCGAAGCAGATAACCACGCGAATAGCGTTTCATAAACGGCATATCCAGCGCCCAGCAGGCCAGGCCAATAAAGGGTACCCAGGCTAACTGCTGCTTGAGGAAGTATTTATTCATCGGGATGTGCTTACGGAATAGAACGCAAAGCACAACGATATCAGCCCAGCTGTAATGGTTACAAATGAGCAGATACCAATTTTTCTTGCTAAGACCTTCCAGCCCCTCGATATCCCACTTTAATCGTGGATTAAGGTGCAGCAGTAGCGCCAGACCTTCACACCAGCAATACATCATGAAATTACAGAAGACAGAAACCTTGCGCCAGACGACAGGAATGGGCAAAAGGAGTTTTACAACCCCTGCAAGGATGATCGGCACAGAACAAAAAATCGTGACCAATATGGTCAATACGATACTCAGCAACAGCGTTATCGCAGCGAGTATTCTCGTCATAATTAAATTATTCAAAAGGTTAGCCATAGATAGTGCGCTAAATGAGGCGCAAGGGGCTGATTTTATCAGAAAACGAACCAAATGATGGATCTTCGCTGAATAGAAAAAACAGGAATATCTATCCACATCAGGATATAAGCTGTAAAAATGGAATAAAATGCTGTGTCTTTATTTAATGCTTTGAAATTTATATAAAAAAATTATGAAGTGATAATTTTGTTGCTACATTTAAAGAGCTGAAAATTATTTATTCACAAAGTTATCCACAGCACGCTTTGCGAGCAACGCAGAAGATCTGCAAAAGATTTTCGACAAATGCGGCGAAAAACTCATGTTTTCATCCTGTCTGTGGCATCCTTTACCCATAATCTGATAAACAGGCACGGACATTATGGTTCAGATCCCAGAAAACCCACTTATCCTTGTAGACGGTTCATCTTACCTGTATCGCGCATACCACGCGTTCCCGCCGCTGACGAACAGCGCAGGAGAGCCTACTGGTGCGATGTACGGCGTCCTCAACATGTTGCGTAGCTTGATTCTGCAATATCAACCTACGCATGCAGCGGTGGTATTCGACGCTAAGGGTAAAACCTTCCGTGATGAATTATTCGAACACTACAAGTCGCACCGCCCGCCAATGCCGGACGATTTACGTGCGCAGATTGAACCTCTGCATGCGATGGTAAAAGCGATGGGGCTGCCATTGCTGGCGGTTTCAGGCGTGGAAGCGGACGATGTCATCGGTACGCTGGCACGTGAGGCAGAGAAGGTGGGGCGTCCGGTACTGATTAGCACCGGCGATAAAGATATGGCTCAACTGGTGACGCCGAATATCACCCTCATCAACACTATGACTAATACGATCCTTGGTCCGGATGAGGTCGTAAATAAGTACGGTGTTCCGCCTGAATTGATCATCGATTTCCTGGCGCTGATGGGGGACTCCTCAGATAACATTCCAGGTGTACCAGGCGTGGGTGAAAAAACGGCTCAGGCGTTGCTGCAGGGGCTGGGTGGGTTGGATACTCTCTATGCGGAATCCGACAAAATAGCAGGGCTGAGCTTCCGTGGTGCCAAAACCATGGCAGGCAAACTCGAGCAGAATAAAGAAGTGGCGTATCTCTCGTATAAGCTGGCTACCATCAAAACGGATGTTGAGCTGGAATTAACCTGCGAGCAGCTGGAAGTGCGCCAACCAGCAGCAGAAGAACTGCTGGGCTTGTTTAAACAGTATGAATTCAAGCGTTGGGTTACTGACGTTGAAGCCGGTAAATGGCTACAGGCGAAAGGGACGAAACCGGCAGCTAAACCGCAGGAGACCATCGTTGTCGATGAAACGCCTGAGGAGCCGGCTACGGTTCTTTCGTATGATAACTATGTGACGATTCTGGACGAAGCGACACTGGAAGCGTGGATTGCAAAGCTGAAGAAAGCGCCCGTCTTTGCCTTTGATACTGAAACTGACAGCCTGGACAACATCTCCGCGAATCTGGTTGGCCTGTCTTTTGCCATTGAGCCAGGTGTGGCTGCGTATGTTCCTGTCGCTCATGATTACCTGGATGCCCCCGATCAGATCTCTCGCGACCGCGCGCTGGCGCTCCTGAAGCCGCTGCTGGAAGATGAGAACGCGCATAAAGTTGGGCAAAACCTGAAGTACGATCGCGGTATCCTGGCGAACTATGGCATCGAGCTTCGCGGCATCACCTTTGACACCATGCTCGAATCCTACATTCTTAACAGTGTTGCAGGCCGACACGATATGGACAGCCTGTCAGATCGCTGGCTGAAACATAAAACCATCACCTTTGAAGAGATTGCCGGGAAAGGTAAAAACCAGCTGACCTTTAACCAGATAGCACTGGAAGAGGCCGGGCGCTATGCTGCAGAGGATGCCGATGTTACGCTTCAGTTGCATCTGAAGATGTGGCCAGAACTGCAGCAGCACAAAGGGCCGCTAAATGTTTTCGAAAATATTGATATGCCGCTGGTCCCGGTTCTGTCCCGCGTTGAGCGCAATGGTGTGAAAATCGATCCGGCTGTTCTGCACAAGCATTCAGAAGAGCTGACGCTGCGTTTGAACGAGCTGGAGCAAAAAGCGCACGAGATTGCCGGAGAAGCGTTTAACCTTTCTTCTACCAAGCAGCTGCAAACTATCTTGTTTGAAAAGCAAGGTATTAAGCCGCTGAAGAAAACCCCTGGCGGCGCGCCATCAACGTCAGAAGAGGTGCTGGAAGAGCTCGCGCTGGATTATCCGTTGCCGAAAGTTATCCTGGAATATCGTGGGTTAGCAAAACTTAAGTCGACCTACACGGATAAGCTTCCGTTGATGATTAACAAGAAGACCGGGCGCGTGCACACTTCCTATCATCAGGCAGTTACCGCAACGGGTCGCTTGTCTTCAACGGATCCGAACCTGCAAAACATCCCGGTACGTAATGACGAAGGTCGTCGTATTCGTCAGGCGTTCATTGCGCCAGAAGACTTCGTGATTGTCTCTGCGGACTACTCGCAGATCGAGCTGCGTATCATGGCGCACCTTTCACGTGATAAAGGTCTGCTTACCGCGTTTGCCGAAGGGAAAGATATTCACCGCGCAACGGCGGCAGAAGTCTTTGGTTTACCGCTTGATTCTGTGACCAGCGAGCAACGTCGTAGCGCAAAAGCCATTAACTTTGGTCTGATCTATGGCATGAGCGCCTTCGGCCTGGCGCGTCAGCTGAATATTCCGCGTAAAGAAGCACAGAAGTACATGGATCTCTACTTCGAGCGCTACCCTGGCGTGCTGGAATATATGGAACGAACGCGTGCACAGGCAAAAGAGCAGGGTTACGTTGAAACGCTGGAAGGTCGTCGCCTCTATTTACCGGACATTAAATCCAGTAATGGCGCTCGCCGCGCCGGTGCAGAACGCGCGGCAATTAACGCCCCGATGCAGGGTACTGCCGCAGACATTATCAAACGAGCGATGATTGCGGTGGACAGATGGCTGCAAACCGAGCAACCGCGTGTGCGTATGATCATGCAGGTGCACGATGAACTGGTGTTTGAAGTGCATAAAGATGACCTCGAAAGCGTCTCGAAAAAGATCCATCAGCTGATGGAAAACGAGACGCAAATTGATGTGCCATTGCTGGTGGAAGTCGGTAGTGGTGAGAACTGGGATCAGGCGCACTAAGGGTTTACTGAATAACGGCTCTTTTTCGTAACTAAGCAACATAAGATAGAGCTTTTTGTGATGTCCATTAGAATTCCCTATGTAAGGAATGAAAAAAAATTACAAAAAGTGCTTTCTGAGCTGCTTAAAAAAGAGTAAAGTTATTCACGTAGGGTACAGAGGTAAGATGTTCTATCTTTCAGACCTTTTACTTCACGTAATCGGATTTGGCTGAATATTTTAGCCGCCCCAGTCAGTAATGACTGGGGCGTTTTTTATTGTGCGAAAGAAAAGTTTTGTACATGCTGTAGGCCGGATAAGACGCGCAGCGGCGCCATCCGGCAATACGGTGGGTTATTCCCCGTCCTGCATCTCTTCAATCGGCGCCAGCTCACTAAACCAGCTATCCAGCTTCTGCCGCAGTTTGTCCACACCCAGCTTTTTCAGTGATGAAAATGCTTCTACCTGCACATCACCGTTAAATGCCAGTACGGCTTCACGTACCATATTCAGCTGCGCTTTGCGTGCGCCGCTGGCCAGCTTGTCTGCTTTAGTCAGCAGCACCAGAACCTGAACGTTGCTCTCCACAGCCCACAGGATCATCTGCTGGTCGAGATCTTTTAGCGGGTGGCGAATATCCATCAATACCACCAGACCTTGCAGGCTCTGGCGTTTTTCCAGGTATTCGGCCAGTGCGCTCTGCCATTTACGTTTCATCTCTTCCGGGACTTCGGCATAACCATAACCAGGCAGGTCGACCAGGCGTTTACCGTCCACAACTTCAAACAGGTTGATGAGCTGAGTACGGCCTGGAGTTTTAGAGGTACGCGCCAGACTCTTTTGATTGGTCAGGGTATTTAGCGCACTGGATTTGCCTGCGTTGGAACGGCCAGCAAAAGCCACTTCGATTCCCGTATCGGAAGGTAAATGGCGAATATCAGGCGCACTCATCACAAAATGCGTCTGTTGATAATTCAAGTTAGTCAACGTGGTCGTCTCCATCAATCAAGGCTTTGCAGCGATTATACCTGAACACCAGCAAAAGGCTGGTTTTTCGACGAGTGGGCTGTGTAAGTCAAAACCTCGCACTTTGTGAGACATTGCCGATAGTTTCTATACGAGATGACAGAGCATAAAATAGACTAATTCAAATAAATCATGTAATTACTGACGGGTTAAATTCTGAAAAGTTGAAATTGTTACCCAGGTTACTTGTACGTTTAAACCAAAACGGTAAAGTAGCGTCCATAGCGAGGAAGCTGACAGGATAAACGACTCAGGATGAGGGTCAGGAGCGCCAGGAGGCGAAGACACAGGATTGTCAGGAAGACAAACGTCCGGAGACGTTAATAAAAGGAAATGGAAACAACACGGAATGTTAGAGGCTAAGGGAAAAACAGGGTGTGTTGATAGCCAACAGGGATAGTAGAGCCCGTAAGGGTTGAGAGTCAGGAAAAAAGGCGACAGATTACTCTGTCGCCTTTTTTCTTTATTTCTGCTAGATTCCGGCGCAATTATATACTGAATAAATACAGCCAAAGACGAATCATGATGAAACCAACTTCTACACCACGCGGTAAAGGTCCTGCAAAAGCGCGTCGTAAAACACGCGAAGAAATTAACCAGGAAGCTCGCGACCGTAAGCGCCAGAAAAAACACCGTGGTCATGCGGCGGGTAGCCGTGCGTCCGGTAGCGAAGGCGGTTCTGGTGGCGGAAACCAAAACAAGCAAAAAGATCCTCGTATTGGCAGCAAAAACCCCATTCCATTGGGCGTGACCGAAAAAGTCACCAAACAGCACAAACCGAAGAGTGAGAAACCTATGCTTTCACCACAGGCTGAGTTGGATTTACTGGAAACGGATGAGCGCCTGGATGCGCTGCTGGAGCGTCTTGAAGCAGGAGAAACCCTGAGCGCGGAAGATCAGGCCTGGGTTGATGCCAAGCTGGACCGCATCGATGAGCTGATGCAAAAGCTGGGTCTTTCTTACGATGACGAGGAAGAAGAGGAAGAGGAAGAAAAGCAGGAAGACATGATGCGCCTGCTGAAAGGCGGCAACTAACGGTTTTACACCGTGGGTCTTCCCGTCCTGCTTATAACCCTTCCGGTTATATGTTATCTGGTGTGGTTATTCGTTAAACTACAGCGGTTGTCGCGGCGACAGAAGTGGCTGCGCAACCGGCTCATCACCCGCACTGGGGTTAAGCCGGTACGCCGTACCCGCCAGAGACGCCATCGGAAGGAGTGAGCATGTCAGAGCAGCTAATAGACTGGGACCTGGCCCTGATCCAGAAATATAACTATTCCGGGCCACGATATACCTCGTACCCGACCGCGCTGGAGTTTTCTGAAGACTACGGCACAGAAGCATTTCTAAAGGCCGTGGCGCGTTATCCTGAGCGTCCGCTCTCGCTATACGTTCACATCCCGTTCTGCCACAAACTGTGCTACTTCTGTGGCTGCAACAAGATTGTGACTCGCCAGCAGCATAAAGCCGATCAATACCTCGATGCCCTGGAACAAGAAATCATTCACCGCGCTCCGCTGTTCGTCGGACGCCATGTCAGCCAACTGCATTGGGGCGGCGGTACGCCAACTTACTTAAATAAAGCGCAAATCAGCCGTTTGATGTCGCTGCTGCGTGGTAACTTCAACTTTAACGATGACGCCGAAATCTCGATCGAAGTTGATCCGCGCGAAATTGAGCTGGATGTCCTTGATCATTTACGTGCTGAAGGTTTTAACCGCCTGAGCATGGGGGTACAGGACTTCAACAAAGAAGTTCAGCGCCTGGTGAACCGTGAGCAGGATGAGGAATTTATCTTTGCGCTGCTGAATCATGCGCGGGAGATTGGCTTTACCTCAACAAATATTGATCTGATTTATGGCCTGCCAAAACAGACACCGGAAAGCTTCGCCTTCACCCTGAAACGCGTGTCTGAGCTGAATCCAGACCGTCTGAGCGTCTTTAACTACGCGCACCTGCCAACGCTGTTTGCTGCCCAACGCAAGATTAAAGATGCTGACCTGCCCAGCGCGCAGCAGAAGCTGGATATTCTGCAGGAGACCATCTCTTCACTGACCGAAACGGGTTATCAGTTCATTGGGATGGATCACTTTGCCCGCCCGGATGATGAACTGGCCATTGCTCAACGCAAAGGTGTGCTGCACCGTAATTTCCAGGGTTATACCACCCAGGGCGATACTGATTTACTGGGGATGGGCGTATCGGCTATCAGCATGATTGGCGACAGCTACGCGCAGAACCAGAAAGAGCTGAAGCACTATTACCAGCAGGTCGACGAGCAAGGGAACGCACTGTGGCGCGGAATTACGCTGACCCGCGACGACTGCATTCGTCGGGATGTTATTAAGCTTTTGATCTGCAACTTCCGCCTCGACTATGCCGCCGTGGAACAGCAATGGGATCTCAACTTCGCTGATTATTTTGCCGAAGACCTGAAACTGCTGGCACCACTGGCGAAAGATGGGCTGGTGGATGTGGATGAGAAGGGGATTCAGGTTACGCCGAAGGGGCGCCTGCTGATCCGTAATATTTGCATGTGCTTTGATGCATATCTGCGCCAGAAAGCGCGGATGCAGCAGTTCTCCCGCGTCATTTAACCGGGTTGCCCGGTGGCGCTACGCTTACCGGGCCTACACGTCGCGATAATCTGTAGGCCGGATAAGCGTTAGCGCCATCCGGCGCGCCTTCAGCTAAACAGCCCAACCAGCGCCGCACACAGCACTGCGGCAACCGCAGTTTGTGGCGTGTGGCTGTCGACTGAGCCGCTCGATAGCAGATTAATGATTGATTCCAGCATGATGACTTCCCCCCGTTTGCCGGGCACGATCATACTTAACTCATCGGAACAGTAAAGCGCAAAATAGCAGCAGTTTGCGCTCAATGATCAATCTTTACACAGTGACGAATCGTCACTCCATTCCGAGTTCTTTTAACTTACGCGTCAAGGTATTACGGCCCCAGCCAAGCAGGCGTGCGGCTTCCTGTTTGTGCCCCTGGGTATGACGTAGCGCGGTGGTCAACAGCGTGCGCTCCATCTCCGGTTGAGCCTCAGAAAGCAGGTTTTGATGACCGGAACGCAAGGCCCGGTCTGCCCACTGTGCCAACAGGGTTGCCCAGCTGTCCGGCTGCATGTGTGAAGGCGCATTGGGCACGCTGGCTTCAAACAGTTCGGCCGGTAAGTCCTGAATCAGCACTTCCTGCCCGGCGGCCATGACGGTTAACCAGCGGCAGGTGTTCTCAAGCTGACGCACGTTACCCGGCCAGGCCAGACGGGTCAGCGCCGCCTCGGTTTCCGGGTGTAATTGTTTGGCTTCAACGCCCAGTTCGCGCGCGGCCTCCTGCAGGAAATGACGTGCCAGACGGGGGATATCTTCCCGACGTTCACGCAGCGGCGGCAGATGCACGCGGATGACGTTCAGACGATGGAATAAGTCTTCGCGGAATTTGCCTTCCTGTACGCGCAGTTCCAGATTCTGGTGCGTGGCGGCGATGATACGTACGTCCACCTTCACGGGCGCATAGCCGCCAACGCGATAAAATTGCCCGTCGGCTAATACGCGCAGTAAACGCGTTTGCACGTCCAGCGGCATATCACCTATTTCATCGAGAAATAGCGTACCGCCGTCAGCCTGTTCAAAGCGCCCCTGGCGAATCGTATTTGCCCCGGTAAACGCCCCTTTTTCATGGCCAAACAGCTCAGACTCGATCAAATCTTTCGGAATAGCCGCCATGTTCAGCGCGATAAAGGGCGCTTTGACGCGCGGGCTATGACGATGCAACGCATGGGCGACCAGCTCTTTACCGGTCCCGGACTCTCCGTTAATCAATACGCTGATTGACGACCGGGACAGTCGGCCAATTATGCGAAAGACATCCTGCATTGCCGGCGCTTCGCCGATGATGTCAGTTGTTGGGCCGTTGATCTGAATATTGCGCGGTTGCTGCTGTTCCTGATAATGGCTGATGGCACGTTCGACCAGCGCCACGGCTTCATCGATATCAAAAGGTTTGGGCAGATAATCAAACGCCCCTTGCTGGTAGGCGCTGACGGCAGCATCCAGATCGGAGTGTGCGGTCATTATGATGACCGGAAGCATCGGATGCCGCGCTTTGATCTGTTTTAACAGCGTCAGACCGTCCATGCCCGGCATGCGAATATCCGACAACAGTACGTCAGGCGTTTTGCTGGCCAGCGCGTCCAGCACCTCTTTACCACTTTCAAATGTGGTACAGCTTAGCCCTGCCCCTGCGAGCGCACGTTCAAGCACCCAACGGATGGAACTATCGTCATCAACTACCCAGACTATTCCTCGTTGCATAAACGTCACCTTTATTTCCTGATAGGCAGGTAAACCGAGAACTCGGTATGACCCGGCCAACTGGTAAATTCAATTTTGCCGGAATGTTGATCAATCAAATTACGGGCGATGGATAATCCAAGCCCGGTACCGCCTTCGCGACCGCTGACCATTGGGTAGAACAGCGTGTCCTGCAAATGCGAGGGAATACCCGGACCGTTATCCTCAACATCAATCCGTGCCGCCAGGCGATAACGTACGCCGTGCAGCGTGAGCTGAAACGCGGTGCGGGTACGCAGAATGATCTCACCGCCTTCCGGTCCCAACGCCTGTAAAGCATTGCGCACGATGTTTAACAGAACCTGCTCGATCTGGTCTGGATCGTGCAGTAATTCGGGCAGACTCGGGTCGTAATCACGAATCAGCGTGACGTTTTCCGGGAGCTCCATTGAGACCAGCGCCACCACGCGCTCCGCCACCTTGTGAATACTTTCCGTGACATGCATGCCAGGCTGTTGTGGTCCCAGCAGACGGTCGACCAGATTACGCAGGCGGTCGGCCTGCTCAATAATGACTTTGGTATATTCGGTCAGCGCCGGGTCCGGAAGCGCTTTGCTGAGTAGCTGCGCTGCGCCGCGTAATCCACCTAAAGGGTTCTTGATTTCGTGCGCCAGACCGCGCACCAGATCGCGGGCGGCAATCTGCTGGGCGTGCTGGAGCTGCTCCTGACTCAGACGGCGCTGGTTATCCATTGGCGCCATCTCCAGCAGGATAAGGCCATCAGGCAGCCTCTGAGCGGTCACTGAGAGGATATGTGAGTGGCTGTCTATCACCAGCGTCACTTCGTTATCCGTAAATCCCTGGCCTGCTTCCAGGCTCTCTCGCATCAGTCCGATGTTTAAGGAGAAATAACTCAACAGATCGGGAAGCGGTGTACCAAACAGTTTGCGGGAGCTTTGGGCGAGCAGCTGCTGTGCCGCCGGGTTGGCGTAATGCACCGCCAGCTCATCGTCGACGAGTAAGATGCTGTTGATTAAAGAATTGAGGATCTGCCCAGCATCGGGCAGCGTGCCGGTTGCCATTCAGCAGTCTCCTGAAAAGTGTTGCACCAATTTAGTGCATTATAGCTTTTTACATCAAAAAAGCGCGAGAAAGCAGGTTGTTAGTGGAGAAAAAAGCCCATCCTGGGATGGGCTAAAAGTTCCACGGCAACTAAAACCTTCGTCTTTCTCCCGACAGCTGTGTTGGCTGCTTTCGCTCACCCCAGTCACTTACTTATGTAAGCTCCCGGGGATTCACTCAATTGCTGCCTTGCTGTAGCAAGAAATCCATTGGTTATTACATCCTCTGCACGTTTTTATGTGAGAGTGTAAAAGTTAAATTAAACGCTGTAGTACAGCTCAAACTCTACCGGGTGCGGAGTCATACGCACACGGTCATCTTCTTCGCGACGCAGCGTAATGTACGCATCGATCGCTTCATTGGTGAACACGCCGCCTGCAGTCAGGAACTCACGGTTCAGATCCAGTTCTTTCAGTGCTTCTTCCAGAGAACCAGCAACCTGTGGGATCTCTTTCGCTTCTTCCGGCGGCAGGTCATACAGGTTTTTGTCCATCGCTTCGCCCGGGTGGATCTTGTTCTTGATACCGTCAAGACCAGCCATCAGCAGCGCTGCGAAGCACAGGTACGGGTTAGCAGCCGGGTCCGGGAAACGCACTTCAATACGACGCGCTTTCGGAGAAGCAACTACCGGAATACGGATAGAAGCAGAACGGTTACGGGCAGAGTAAGCCAGCATTACCGGCGCTTCGTAGCCTGGGACCAGACGCTTGTAGGAGTTGGTGGTCGGGTTAGCCAGGGCGTTGATCGCTTTAGCGTGTTTGATTACGCCGCCGATGTAGAACAGCGCCTGCTCAGACAGACCCGCATATTTGTCGCCAGAGAACAGGTTTACGCCGTTCTTGGACAGGGACATGTGGCAGTGCATACCGGAACCGTTATCACCGAACATCGGTTTTGGCATAAAGGTCGCGGTTTTACCGAAACGGTGCGCCACGTTGTGCACAACGTATTTGTAGATCTGAATTTCGTCCGCTTTTTTGGTCATGGTGTTAAAGCGGGTCGCGATTTCGTTCTGGCCAGCGGTCGCCACTTCGTGGTGATGCGCTTCAACAACCAGACCCATTTCTTCCATGATCAGACACATGGTAGAACGGATGTCCTGAGAAGAATCTACCGGAGGAACCGGGAAGTAACCGCCTTTCACGCCAGGACGGTGACCTTTGTTACCACCTTCGTATTTGGTGGAGGAGTTCCATGCGCCTTCGATGTCATCGATTGCCACGTGGGAACCGGAAATAGACGCGCCGAAACGGATGTCGTCAAACAGGAAGAATTCTGGCTCTGGCCCGAACAGAACGGTGTCTGCGATGCCGGTAGAACGCAGATACTCTTCAGCGCGTTTAGCGATGGAGCGCGGGTCGCGGTCATAGCCCTGCAGCGTACCGGGTTCCAGGATATCGCAACGGATGATCAGGGTAGACTCTTCATAGAACGGGTCGATGAGTGCAGTCGACGCATCTGGCATCAGAACCATGTCTGATTCGTTAATGCCTTTCCAGCCACCGATTGAGGAGCCGTCAAACATTTTGCCTTCTTCAAAGAATTCGGCATTTACCTGATGAGCAGGAATAGTGACGTGCTGTTCTTTACCTTTGGTATCAGTGAAGCGCAAATCAACAAACTTCACTTCGTGTTCGTTCAGCATCGTCAAAACGTGTTCAGCGGACATACTTACTCTCCCGGATTGGTCATGGTCGTCGTGGTAACGAAGTCTTCAATTCTGCAAAAATTGGCCGTGTCGCCGTAAAAAATATAAAGCGAAATCTGTGCCAACTTTTAAATTGCCCCTAAAAGGCGTTATCATGCGCACTATCGTGCAAAGGGGCTGCACCATGAAGGTTGTATTGCACCATTATAGTGCTTTAATGTGAACATTAAGCACCATATTGGTGCAAAGCATGTCAGATTACCCCTTTTAACGCTCCGTGAATGTGATCACAAAGAAACTCTGCAATACTTGTTTGCGGAGGATGTTTGTGATCCTGTTTTGTACTGCGATTAATCCGTGTACAATAACGCGCTATTTCTAAAATGCCTGAGGCAAAGTTGTGATCGAAAATTTGCGTAACATCGCCATCATCGCGCACGTAGACCATGGTAAAACGACCCTGGTAGACAAGCTGCTCCAACAATCCGGTACGTTCGATGCACGTGCTGAAACCCAAGAGCGCGTGATGGACTCCAACGATTTGGAGAAAGAGCGTGGGATTACCATCCTCGCTAAAAACACCGCTATCAAATGGAATGACTACCGCATCAACATCGTTGATACCCCGGGGCACGCCGACTTCGGTGGTGAAGTTGAACGTGTAATGTCCATGGTCGACTCCGTGCTGCTGGTGGTGGATGCAATGGATGGTCCGATGCCGCAGACGCGCTTCGTGACCAAAAAAGCCTTTGCCCATGGCCTGAAGCCAATTGTTGTTATCAACAAAGTTGACCGTCCTGGCGCGCGTCCTGACTGGGTTGTTGATCAGGTATTCGACCTGTTCGTTAACCTCGACGCTACCGACGAACAGCTGGACTTCCCGATCGTTTACGCTTCCGCGCTGAACGGTATCGCAGGCCTGGATCACGAAGATATGGCTGAAGACATGACTCCGCTGTACCAGACCATCGTTGATCGTGTACCGGCTCCGAACGTAGACCTTGATGGCCCGCTGCAGATGCAAATCTCTCAGCTGGACTACAACAACTACGTTGGCGTAATCGGCATCGGCCGCATTAAACGCGGTAAAGTTAAACCGAACCAGCAGATCACTATCATTGATAGCGAAGGCAAAACCCGTAACGGTAAAGTCGGTAAAGTTCTGACTCATCTGGGTCTGGAACGTATCGAGAGCGATATTGCCGAAGCCGGCGATATCATCGCGATCACCGGTCTGGGCGAACTGAACATATCCGACACCATCTGCGACCCGCAGAACGTCGAAGCGCTGCCGGCTCTGTCCGTTGATGAACCGACCGTAACCATGTTCTTCTGCGTAAACACCTCTCCGTTCTGTGGTAAAGAAGGTAAATATGTTACCTCTCGTCAGATCCTTGACCGCCTGAACAAAGAGCTGGTGCACAACGTTGCGCTGCGCGTTGAAGAAACCGAAGATGCGGATGCGTTCCGCGTATCCGGTCGTGGTGAGCTGCACCTGTCTGTTCTGATTGAAAACATGCGTCGTGAAGGTTTCGAAATGGCGGTTTCCCGTCCGAAAGTTATCTTCCGCGAAATCGATGGCCGTAAACAAGAGCCGTTCGAAAACGTAACGCTGGACGTCGAAGAGCAGCATCAGGGTTCTGTCATGCAGGCTCTGGGTGAGCGTAAAGGCGACCTGAAAAACATGAATCCAGATGGCAAAGGCCGCGTACGTCTTGACTACGTGATCCCAAGCCGTGGTCTGATCGGCTTCCGTTCAGAATTCATGACCATGACTTCCGGTACCGGTCTGCTGTACTCCACCTTCAGCCACTACGACGACGTTCGTGCGGGTGATGTGGGTCAGCGTCAGAACGGCGTACTGATCTCCAACGGCCAGGGTAAAGCAGTTGCGTTCGCACTGTTCAGCCTGCAGGACCGCGGTAAGCTGTTCTTGGGTCACGGTGCTGAAGTTTACGAAGGCCAGATCATCGGTATTCACAGCCGCTCTAACGACCTGACTGTAAACTGCCTGACCGGTAAGAAACTGACCAACATGCGTGCGTCCGGTACTGACGAAGCGACGGTTCTGGTTCCGCCGGTTAAGATGACTCTGGAGCAGGCTCTGGAATTCATCGATGACGACGAACTGGTAGAAGTTACTCCAACCTCTATCCGTATTCGTAAGCGTCACCTGACTGAAAACGATCGTCGCCGTGCAATGCGTGGCGCGAAAGAAGAGTAATTAACGCTCTTTCTCAGGTAAGCATAAAAAAGCCGCTGATTATCAGCGGCTTTTTTTATCATCAGCAGTATCAGAAGAAATACTTTGCCCCAACACGAATCTGGTTTTGTTCGCGATGATAGGGTTCAACATTGCGATCTAACCAGCGTAATTCCAGGTAGGGCAACCAGTGTTCATTGATCCGATACTTAAAGGTATTGGTAATTTCCCAGTGATGATCTTTTCCGTTGCTGCTATTGAAGTCATTAACTCGCATAAAATAGTGCGGTTCAAAGGTATAGGAAAATTTATCGGTAATGGCAAAGTTCCAGTAGTTACCTATTTCATAGGTATCATTATTATCCAGGTCGCCGTTCAGGTCGGTTGAACTGTAGTTATTATGGTTATATCGATTACGCACGGTAAGATTAAACCATGGTGTAAATTTATAGTTAACATCCAGATAAACAGCACCGCCAGAACCAATACTCTTATCGTTTATTAGCCCGCCAGGTTGGATTGTTAATTTATCTGTCGGTTTAAATAACGGATACCAGCCCTCTATTTCGTTATAGCCGTGTTTTAGCTCATCCTTGCGTTGCATCGTGTAGGTGTTGGTGAGCATGATGCCCGCACCCATATCAGAGTTATAGCCGACGCGCATCATGACCTCTATTTGATCGGACGCCAGGTTATATGCTTCGCGGTTTTCTACATAGGCTCCAGCGAAAGCAGAGGTTGATACCACAGAGGATAAGAGAATTATTGTCGTTAATTTTTTCATGATAAATCCATTTTTTAAGCGTAGGGAGGCCGCCATTCATTGGGATGGAATAGGCGGCTATTATTTTTATACGTTTACAGCAGAGGTATTCTTTTTATTGGTAACCGGGTCTGGTTGGATATTATTTTTCTTCCGTTGGCTGATTTCCTCAATAATAAAAGCAAAACGTGTTTCGTTGAGCTTATAAAAGAAGCCCATCGTGAGTGCTGCAATAATTGCAAGTCCGCAAGGCCAGAGAAAAATAAGTTGACGCAAACCGAGCAGGGTAGCATCGCTCTGGACTATGTTGGGGATATAACCGATTTGTGTCAGCATAATCCCAGGCAGGAAGCCTGCGAGCGCCGCGGAAATTTTGCGCGAAAAGGTATAACCCGTATATACCGAGCCTTCCGCACGGATCCCCGTCTTCCATTCGCCATAATCGACCGTATCCGGAACCAGCGCCCAGTTCAGGCTGTTAACAAAAGCGGTTCCGAAGAAGGCCATGCAAGAAAACATCACGAATAAAAATGACGTGCTGCCCCAGAAAAAGTTCAGCACATCGCCGATTGCCCATAGCGCCAGACCGCCAAGGTAAACCTGCTTTTTACCAAAACGTTTTACGGCTGCGGGCACCAGCAGTACCCCAAGCAGAATGCACCCCATGCTGAAGAAACCCATCCACGACAGCAGATGTATATCGTTGAGCACGTACTGGGTGTAATACACCTGAATTGCCAGCTTAATGTTGAATGCCGCCAGCGTGCACAGGTTGGCGACACACAGCACCAGCAGCGGAGGGTTACGGAAAATGGCGCAAAACGACTTGAGAATACTGGGTTTATGGTGATCCGGCACGATTTCGATATAGCGTTCCTTCACACCGCTAAAGCACCACCACATACTGAACAGTCCGCAGACAGAGAAGAGCAGTGCGGCAATCAGATAACCCAGCGAAGGCGAACTGACAAATAGCGCCTGAATCGGCATAAAGCCAACGGTACACAGTAACAGACCTACGGTAGCGCCGCCCTGACGCCAGGCGGCGAGCTGAGCGCGTTCATGTGGATTTTTAGTAATTGCAGGCACCATCGCGCCGTAGGAACAGTTCATCAGGCTATAGAACAGGCCGAACAGCATGAACAACACCGTTGCCAGCCCGGTTTTCACCGTCAGCGTAAAGCCTGTCGCTAAAAACTGCGCGCTGGCGACGACGGCGACAGGAAATGACGCATACAAAATAAAGGGTCTGAATTTCCCCTTTGCGCCAATATTACGCCTTGAGTCCAGCAACACGCCGGTCAGAATATCGGTGAAGGCGGTGAAGAACTTCGCTACTAAAAAGATAATCCCACCGTACCAGGCCGGCATCCCTAGTTCATCGGTATAAAATTTAAGCAGATACAGCGTGCCGATACACAGCATCAAATTTGAGCCGAAGTCACCCACTCCGTAGGCGAATTTTTCACGCAGGCTCAGTTTTAGCGTTAGCGGATCATGAAAAGACATAATCGCTCCTCAATAGCGCCCCGTAGAGCGCTATTCATTATTATTATCAAACGGTTTGTTTACGCGCTTCTATCTCTTCAACGATACGGACATACATCTTCTCGTTAAGGTTGTAGAAACAGCCCATAGCTACAATGGTGATCACCGCTAACGCGCAGGGATAAATAAAGATCAGCTGACGCAATCCTTCGACCGTACTGGCAGATTGCACCACGTTGGGGACATAGCCGATTTGCGTTAGCATCCAGCCGGGGAAGAATCCCGCCAGCGCTTGTGACACTTTACGAAAGAAAGTGAAGCCGGTGTATACCGTTCCTTCCGAACGAACGCCGGTACGCCATTCGCCATATTCCACCGTGTCGGAGACCAGCGCCCAGTTCAGGCTGTTGACGAATGCTGAGCCGAAGAATGCCAGACAGGAGAAGGTGACAAAGCTGACTGAGCCGCCGCCAAAGAAGTAGTTCAGCAGATCACCCGCGACCCAAATCAACAAACCGCCGATGTAGACCTTTTTCTTGCCGAAACGTCTGACCATTCCCGGCATCAAGAAGACACCGATGAAGATACAGCCCATGCTGAAAAAGCCCATCCACGAAAGGAGGATCGGGTCGTTCAGTACGTACTGGGTGTAATAGACCTGAATCGCCAGCTTGACGTTAAACGCGCCAAGTGTGCAAAGGTTGGCAACGCACAGAATAAACAGCGGGCGGTTACCTGCGATGGCGCGGAAGGATTGCAGCAATCCCGGTTTTTGCGCGGCATCAACGGGTTTCACTTCTACGTAGCGTTCTTTTACCCCGGCATAGCACAGCCACATGAACAGCAGGCCGAACAGAGAGAACAAGGTGGCGGCGAAGATATAGCCCAACTGAGAGTTGCCTTCGATCAGGTTCATTACTGGAACAAAGCCGACGGTGCACAGCAGCAAGCCAAGAGTGGCTCCGCCCTGTCGCCAGGCTGCCAGCGAGGCGCGTTCGTCCGGGTTTTTGGTGATTGCGGGGACCATCGCACCGTAAGAGCAGTTCATCATACTGAAGAACAGTCCGTACAGCATAAACAGTACCGTTGCCATCACCGTTTTACCGGTGACTTCAAATGGTGTACCGACAAAGTTCGCAATCGCCAGCAGCGTCACTGGAAATGCGGCATACAGAACGAATGGGCGGAATTTGCCTTTCGGGCCGATTTTGCGGCGCGAGTCGAGCATAATCCCAGTCCCCATATCGGTAAACGCGGTAAAAAACTTGGCGATAAGGAAAATGATACCGCCATAAGTTCCAGGTAAACCAAGAACATCGGTATAAAACTTGAGTAAATAGAGCGTACCTATGTCCAGCAGGATATTGGAACCTAAATCACCCATCCCATAGGCGAGTTTTTCTTTGAACGGCAAGCGTAGGGTTGCCGGATTAGAAGAGGTCTGACTCATTATTATTCTCCATGTGCCCGTGAGTCTCCTCACGGGCGAGCCGTATTAGATGTTGCGTAAAGTGGCAAACAGTGACGCCCATTCACTCTTCGCGCGATAAAACACCGGAGGCTTGCCAATAGGCGCATCTACGGTAATTTCACCGCCCTGGTAAGTTTCCCCGGTCCAGACATTTACCCAGCTATCCTCTGGCAGATACAGGGTCCAGTCGGACTTGCCTTGTTCGTGAACCGGCGCAACCAGCAGATCTTGTCCCAGCAGATACTGATATTTCAGGGTATAGGTCCGCGCATCGTCTTCGTAATGCAGGAACAGCGGGCGCATCACCGGCAGACCGGTAGCGCTGTTTTGCGCGACGGCCTGTTTGAGATACGGTTTCAGGGTGGTAAACACGGTGGTCATTCGTGCAAAGTGGGCGATGGTTTCAGCATCACCATCAAACTGCCAGTTATCGCCTGGGCGGTTACCTTCGTGGGTGCGCATCATCGGCGTGAAGGCGCTGAAGTCACACCAGCGCAGCAGCAGTTCTTTGCTGCGTTTCATGTCAAACAGGGTGGTGTAGCCGCCGATATCGCTGTGGTGCAGACCGTGACCGGTCATCGCCAGCGACAGCGCCGCAGGAACGACGGAAGCCAGACCGTCGTCAAGGCTCCAGTCCACGTTCTGATCGCCCGCCCACATCATGGTGGAGTATTTCTGGCTACCGGTGTAACCCGCACGCATAAAGAACAGGATCTCGCCGAGTTTGCCGGTCTCCTGTAGCGCTTCGTAGTTACATTTCGCCCACAGTGCGGGCCAGGCGTTGTGCATGATCTCGGCGCTGACGCCGTTGTGCAGATACGTATCTGTCGGCAGGTATTCGCCAAAATCCGCCATCCAGCCGCCGCAGCCCAGTTCGATCATGTTTTTCTTGATGACCTCTTTGAACCAGTCGTAGGCTTCCGGGTTGGTCAGATCGACCACGCCGCCGTAAAACTCGCCAAACTCTACGAGGTAATCGCCGCCGGATGCATCTTTCGCCAGATAACCGTGTTTGGCCGCTTCGGCACAGAGATCTTTATCGCTGGCAACATACGGGTTGATGTAGGAGAGGAACTGCACGCCTTCTTCTTTCCACTGCTTAATACGGCTATCCAACTGCGGATAATTGTCGCTGTTCCATTTCCAGTTCCACATCACGCGCTTGCCAAAGGAGGTCATGCGGATCCCGGACCAGTCCTGCGCCCAGATGCCGTTTACTTTCACGCCTGCGTTACGCATGGTGTCCAGTTTGCTCTGGCAAACCTCAGTACCGCCCTGAATACCGAGCGTGACGCCATCGTAGATCCAGTCCGGCAGCTCCGGCTGGCGTCCTAACAGTGCAGTCAATTTTTCCAGCAGAGAGATGTAGGTATCAGCGCACTCAAAGCGCAGGGTGGTTTTGTCCTCCCACAGCGCCAGTTCGTGATACTCCGGCGCGCTGAAGTCGAAATTCATATAGCAACTGTTATCAACGTGGCAGTAGTACTTCTGCGTGCTGACGAAGGTCGGTTGCGGGAAGAAGGTCCAGTAGTAGTCGCCGCCGGCGTTCTCTTTACAGTCGGCTTGCCAGGTGACATAGCTGTTTTTGTTTCGGCCCACGCCCTGTTCGCTGGTCCACAGCGGGAAAGGTTTACCGCGTAAGTCGAAGTAAGAGAACTGTTCGCCGCAGCCGTAGATATGATCGTCTGGATTAGCGGCCAGTCGCAGCCAAATGCGGTTATGGTTGAGATCGCCGTTGTGCAGATCCAGCTTCAGGCGACCTTGTTCATCGGTAGAAATATGCAGCGTGGCGTTGATGGTATCACCGCGGCTGAAATGCACCCGCCAGCCGTCAGGCGACTCGCTGACCGTGGCGTCGGTCAGGGCAATTTTCTCATTGAGCTTGTCTTTAATGCTGAAGTTGCCGCGAAACATGTCAATGTCGGCAACACCAGCGCCGATCCACAGGCAGGGGTTTTCTGTGCTGTGGCGTAAAATCAGGCGCTGGTGGTACGTTAAAGCAAATCCATCAGGTAATGATGTGAGTTCTAAGGCGGTTGACCGTTGTTGTAGCGAATTCATTATTGTCTCCGTAAAAATAGGGTAATTCGGTAATTTGTCGGAAATCTGTTATTCACTGCCGATTAAAAAATGCATCTGATGTTGTTCTCCGGGCGCGAGATGAATCAGGCTAATTCCGGAGTTAAAGGCGTCTGGCGGGCAGGTCATCGGTTCAACCGCCAGGCCACGCCGTGCTAATTTTTCGCCGGTATACACTTGCAACCAGGGCTGGTGGCTGCGTAAAAAAGTGGACATGTTTTGCGATGGGCTGGTCATCCTGACTTCCCACTCAGCGTCAGGTGGCAGAGTCCTGAACGTATGATCGATAGCGGTCTGCGCAATGCGTTGCGGCGTGGTGAAATATCGTTCATCACATGTTTCTTCACTCACCGGGAGTGTTAATTCACAGTCATCAATGGGTTGCAGATTGCAGGTCAAGTAGGGATGTGCTCCCGCGCCATACGGCGCGATTTCGTCACCCACATTCTGTGTGCGGATAAAAACGTGCAGTCCACGGGTTGCCTCCAGTCGGTAAATCACCTCTGAAACCAGCGCAAAGGGATAACCATAAGAAGGCGGCAGAAAAATCGTCAGCGACACTTCCGATACCGACTGCTGGTTAATCTGCCAGTCCCGCCAGGCCAGTAACCCATGAATGGCGGTATGTGAAACTGAGTCGTTAACGGCAAGCTGGTAATCCTTGCCGTTATAGTGATAGCTGCCGTCTACAACGCGGTTTGGCCAGGGGATTAACACTTTCCCTAAGTGTGCCAGCGGCATTTCTTCCGGTTTGTGGGGAATAACGATATGACGCCCACGGTGCGTCAATTCTGCTAGCCCAGCGCCAACCGTGACGATTTTCGCCTGGTAGTGTCCGGCCTGAAGATGAATGGTTTTTCCACCGCTATGCATGGCAGCCCACCTTGTTACTTATTTAGCGTTGATATCCAGCAGACCGGCGGCAACAGCCGGAGCAAGGCCCGGAGCCAGCGGCAGACGCGGGATCACCAGGCAGTGCAGCAGGTGATAAATGTCCTGCTTGCCGTCCCAGACTTTGGTGGTCACCTTGTTATCGGTGTCCAGCTCCTGCCACCATGAACCGGTCTCGTAATCCATCAGGTAGGTGATGCAGTAATCCCACCATTTCTGGTACCAGGCTTCGTACTGGCTGTCACCTGTGAGGGTGTACAGGGCGTAGGCGGTGCCCATCGCTTCGACTATCGGCCAGCGCACTCTTTCGCGAACGATCGGTGTGCCGTCCCAATCCACCGAATAGACAAAACCGTCTGCGCCGTCCGGTGCCCAGGCGTCGCGGATAGTGGCGTGGAAAAGTCCTTTTGCATCTTCCAGCAGCCAGGCAGGCGGCGTTTCGAAGCGAGCTTCCAACGCGGCATGTAGATGCAGCATCAGGCGGCCCCACTCGATCCAGTGACCCGGCGTGCCACCGTAGGCGCGGAAACGGTGAGCTGGGTTGTCCTTGTTGTAATCGCGGATTGGATTCCACTGTGAATCGAAGTGTTCATTGACGCGGTACTCCCCGCTACGGGCCACATCGTGAATAATCACCGAAGCGATACGCAGTGCGCGATCGAGCCATTTACGGTCATGAGTCACGTCATACACGATCAGGAAAGCTTCGACCGCGTGCATGTTAGCGTTGCCGCCGCGATAATCTTCTGTCTGGCTGAAGGCTTCGTCCCAGGACTCCAGGCACATTTGTTCGTCTTCGCTCCAGAAGTACTTCTCAATCACCTCGATGGCGTCATCCAGCAATTTTCTGGCCTGTGGATGACCGGTAGTGACCGCGCTTGCCGCGCCAAGTAAGACGAAGAAATGCTGATAGCCCTGCTTGGAGGCATCCATCACGCCTTCGTCATTGACGCAGGCGTACCAACCGCCGTAGCGTGTGTCGCGTAGCGCGCCGTTCAGCGCCTTAATGCCGTGGTCGACGAGTTGATATGCACCTGGGCGACCCATGGAGGCGGCAACGGAATAGACGTGCAGCATGCGGGCGGTGATCCACAGATGTGTTCCCATATCCGCTCTGACCTGACCACTGTTTCCTAACCAACCAAACCCGGTGGGCACCGCCGCGTTCTTACCAAAGTTAAAGATGCGATCGGTTTCTTGTTCCAGCCAGCGGTTGTGGCTTAGGGTGTTAAACCATTTCATGCTTTGATCCTCTATTAGCGGCGGGCCATCATTTCGTCGACGATATCGCCCAGACGCTGCAACTTCGGTGCGGAAACATCACGCAGCATCAGTTCGGTATCCGGCAGGCCCACAACGGATGACCAGACCGCACGCCCGGCCAGGAAGCCGGATGCGCCTGCGGTCATTGCTACGCTGACCGCGCGTGGGAACAGTTTTTCATCCACACCAGAGGAGAGAATGACCCACGGCATGTTGATGTTTTCATTCAGGCGCTGAGAGGCGCTAAGCAATTCCTGTTGGGTTCCTTTGCCGTACAGCGGCATTTCGACCTTGTAGAGATCGGCACCGCTGTCGCCCAGCTCTTTTGCGGCATCGATGATGGCCTGTTCGCGATCGAACTTATCGCCACGACGCGGTGGGCGAACAACCGGCTCGATGATGCTCAGCAGCCCATTGGAATGGCATAGCTCATTGAATTCTTTCACCATGTCCAGACGCTGTTGGGCATCTTCATCGCTACGCCACAGCACCAGCAGTTTGAGAGCCTTGGCACCATCTTGCTTCACAGCCTGCGGGTTGATTTTTTTATCAATCACTACGCTATCGACCGGAATTCCGTTACCCGGAATAAACTCATCAGCGGCCACAATCATGGCGCAGCTTTTGGCTACCGCGTTTTGCTCTACAACCTGGCGGTAGCAGAACTGCTGATCGACCAGAATGGCGGAGGCATAGGGGGACAGGATTTTTGCCGCATTGACTTTGAAATCGGTCAGCACGCTGTCATTGACCGGGGATTTTGCACCCGCTGCGGCAAACATTAAGCGCATGGCTTCGCGCTGATCGACCGCCAGCATGGCAAAACCGCCGGAAGCTCGGGTGATATCTTTCAGGGTGTACTTCGTCATTGTTCAGTCCTTACTTATCTGTGTGTTTATTTAGCCCGGCGGATGCGCGAACCTGTTCAAGAATGGCGGTCCAGTCTTCCCGGCCACGACCTGCGGCGCGCGCCTGGTTATAGACTTCGCGGGAGGCGGCGCCGAGCGGCATCGGTACGTGTAATTGGTTGGCAACGTCCAGAGCGATGCCAAGATCCTTATGAGCTAAATCGATCATGAAGGCCGGGGAAAGATCGCCTTTCAGCACTTTGTTCGGCCAGGAGGTAGTGAAGTGGCCTTTCCCGGCGGGAGTGCCGCTCATGACTTGCAAGGCCACATCGAAGGAGAGGCCGAGCGCTTCGCACAACACGGCGGCTTCGGCAGACAGGGCGTTTAACGCGATGCTCATGTAGTTATTGATGAGCTTGACGCGAATGCCCATACCGGGACCGCCTGCGTTGATCAATTCATTGCCCATCGCCATCAGAACCGGTGTGGCGCGTTCTACCTGCTCCGCCGTGCCACCTGCCAGCAGTAACAGCGTTCCCGCGATAGCGTGATCGGAGGTACGTCCAACCGGGCAATCCATCATGTCGAAGCCTTTGGCACGCATATCGGCGATCAGTTTGTCGGTTTGTAGTGGGTGAATAGTCGACATATCAATCACTAATGCCTGTGGGGAAAGGCTTTCACAGATACCCTGCTTGCCGAACAGTACGCTGCGCACCAGATCGCCGTTTGGCAGCATGGTGATAACAAATTCTGCCCCTTTTGCTGCCTGAGCCGGGCTGTTGGCAGGTTGGGCTCCTTTTTCCACCAGGCGCTGAACGGCATCCGGGTTAACGTCAAAGACGCTGAGTTGATGACCCTGCTTCAGCAAGTTGCTCGCCATGGGTGAACCCATCTGACCTAATCCGATAAATGCTATAACTGCCATAACGTTCTCCTGAGACGTGGATGTCATTTTTTGTCATTTAAGGTCGTTTGTTTTTGTCTGTTTTTGATCGTATTTGTAATTTATGGTCAAAAAATTGACAACCGTCACTTTTTAAACATTTTGTGAAATTAAAATGATCCCATCTTGAAACGCCTAAGGAATGACCATGATTCGTGTTGCTTGTGTGGGTATTACCGTGATGGATCGCATCTATTACGTAGAAGGTTTACCGACTGAAGGAGGTAAATATGTGGCGAAGCGCTATACCGAAGTGGGCGGCGGGCCTGCTGCAACGGCCGCAGTGGCTGCAGCGAAGCTGGGCGCGCAGGTGGACTTTATTGGCCGTGTGGGCGATGACGACACCGGAAACAGCCTGCTGGCGGAGCTGGAATCCCTGGGGGTAAACACCCGCTACACCCGGCGCTATGCGGGGGCAAAGTCTTCACAATCGGCGATTATGGTGGATGCGCAAGGGGAGCGTATTATCGTTAACTACCCCAGCCCGGACTTACTGCATGACGCTGACTGGCTCAACGAGATCGATTTTTCGCAGTGGGATGTGGTTCTGGCGGATGTTCGCTGGCACGAAGGCGCCAGGCAGGCGTTCACGCTGGCGCGTCGGGCGGGAGTGATGACGGTACTGGATGGTGACGTCACGCCACAAGATATCAGTGAGCTGGTGGCGTTGAGCGATCATGCGGCGTTCTCTGAACCGGGTCTGGCGCGTTTAACCGGGATAACCGATCCTGTCGTTGGACTAAAAAAATCGCAAACGCTCACAAATGGTCATGTCTATGTGACACGAGGGAGCGAAGGCTGTGACTGGATAAAAAATAATACGTTGCAGCATCAATCTGGATTTAAAGTCGACGTAGTGGATACTACGGGGGCCGGAGACGTTTTCCACGGTGCGCTCGCATTCAGCCTGGCTGACGGCGATGCTCCAGAAGAGGCCGTCAGGTTTGCCAGTGGGGTTGCTGCGTTAAAATGCACTCGCCCGGGAGGAAGATCCGGAATCCCTGACTGTGATCAAACCCGATCTTTTCTGTCACTTTTTGTATAAAATGCCAGGGCAATGGTTTTTCGAGGAAATTTCATGAGTCTTACCGAACTGACCGGTAATCCGCGACACGATCAACTGCTTATGCTGATTAGCGAGCGCGGTTATATGAATATCGACGAGCTGGCCAGCCTGCTGGACGTGTCTACGCAAACTGTGCGTCGTGATATTCGTAAACTCAGCGAGCAGGGATTAATTACGCGTCATCATGGTGGCGCGGGCAGAGCCTCCAGCGTGGTGAATACGGCTTTTGAGCAGCGTGAAGTCTCGTGGACGGAAGAGAAGAAAGCCATTGCGGAGGCGGTGGCTGACTATATTCCTGACGGTTCGACGGTGTTTATTACCATAGGCACCACCGTGGAGCAGGTGGCCCGCGCGCTGTTAAACCATAACCATTTGCGCATCATCACCAACAGCCTGCGCGTGGCGCATATTCTGTATAACAATCCGCGTTTTGAAGTTATGGTACCAGGTGGAACGTTACGCCCGCACAACAGCGGCATTATTGGTCCTTCTGCCTCGGCATTTGTCGCTGATTTTCGGGCCGACTACCTGGTTACCAGCGTTGGCGCGATTGAAAGTGACGGCGCGCTGCTGGAGTTTGATGTTAACGAGGCCAGCGTAGTGAAAACGATGATGTCCCATTCAAGACACATTCTGCTGGCAGCGGATCATACGAAATATACGGCTTCTGCCGCGGTAGAAATTGGTAACGTGTCTCAGGTGACTTCGCTGTTTACTGATGAATACCCAGGTCCGGCATTGCACAATTTACTCCAGTCACAGCAGGTTGAAATTGTGCAGGTGAGTCCTTCACAGGATGATGCTCTGGCTGTGTAATTCTTCCCAATGATGGCCCGATAACTTCGCAGCCATCACTCTCGCATAGTCAAACTTCTCCTTTCCCGCTACAGTTATTCATCCACGGCGAATAAGGAGAAGGGCATGCTCTATATCTTTGATTTGGGTAATGTGATTGTCGATATCGACTTCAACCGCGTGTTGGGCACATGGAGCGATCTAAGTCGTGTACCGTTGGCTTCGCTAAAGCAAAGTTTCACCATGGGGGAGGCTTTTCACCAGCACGAGCGAGGCGAAATAACGGATGAAGCCTTTGCCGAGGCACTATGTCACGAGATGGCGCTGCCGCTAAGTTACGAGCAGTTCTCTCACGGCTGGCAGGCCGTGTTTGTCGCCTTGCGCCCTGAGGTTATCGACATCATGCATAAGCTGCGTGAGCAGGGGCATCGTGTCGTTGTGTTATCAAATACTAACCGCCTGCACACCACGTTTTGGCCGGATGAATATCCCGAGATCCGTCAGGCTGCTGACCATATTTATCTTTCCCAGGACCTGGGCATGCGTAAACCGGAAGCGCGAATTTACCAGCACGTCCTGCAGTCTGAAGGTTTTTCTGCGCAGGATGCGGTCTTTTTTGACGATAACGCCGATAATATTGAAGGGGCTAACCGATTAGGGATCACCAGTATCCAGGTCGTCGATAAAAAGACGATTCCTGACTATTTCGCGACGTTGTTATGCTAAAAAATGTTCGGCAACAGACCAGGCATCATACGCGTCCTGTACGAGACTGGTTGAAGCTACTATGGCAGCGGATTGATGAGGACAACATGACGACGCTGGCAGGGAATCTTGCCTACGTTTCATTGCTCTCATTAGTGCCGCTTATTGCCGTCGTATTTGCGCTTTTCGCCGCATTTCCGATGTTTTCCGACGTCAGTGTCCAGCTACGTCATTTTATTTTCGCAAACTTTATCCCGGCGACGGGAGACGTCATTCAACGTTATATCGAACAGTTTGTCGCCAATTCGAACAAAATGACGGCAGTCGGGGCATGCGGGCTGATTGTCACAGCATTATTGCTGATGTATGCCATTGATAACGCGCTGAATACTATCTGGCGCAGCAGGCGCACGCGTCCCAAAGTTTACTCTTTCGCCGTCTACTGGATGATTTTAACGCTGGGGCCGCTGCTGGCGGGAGCCAGTCTGGCGATCAGCTCTTATCTGTTGTCATTGCGCTGGGCCAGCGATCTTAACACGGTGATTGATAACGTCCTGCGTATTTTCCCGCTGGTGCTTTCCTGGCTCTCATTCTGGCTCCTCTACAGCATTGTACCGACTACGCGCGTCCCTAATCGTGATGCGGTGATTGGCGCTTTTGTGGCCGCCGTGTTGTTCGAAGCCGGGAAGAAAGGATTTGCGCTCTACATCACGATGTTCCCGTCTTATCAGCTCATTTACGGCGTCCTGGCGGTGATCCCCATTTTATTCGTCTGGGTTTACTGGACGTGGTGTATCGTCTTGCTAGGCGCGGAAATAACTGTCACTCTCGGGGAATACCGCAAACTTAAACAAGCCGCAGAACAAGAAGAAGCAGAGCAACCATGATTGCATTAATTCAGCGCGTAACCCGTGCCAGCGTCACCGTGGAGGGCGAGGTGACGGGTGAAATTGGCCCAGGACTTTTGGTCCTGTTAGGTGTCGAAAGGGATGATGACGAACAGAAAGCGAACCGCCTGTGCGAGCGCGTACTCGGCTATCGAATATTTAGCGATGCCGAAGGCAAAATGAACCTCAACGTGCAGCAGTCAGGCGGCAGCGTGCTGGTGGTTTCACAGTTTACGCTGGCGGCAGATACCGAACGCGGCATGCGCCCGGGGTTTTCGAAAGGCGCAGCGCCCGAGCGGGCAGAAGCGCTGTATGAGTACTTTGTTGAGCGTTGCCGCCAACAGGAAATGAATACGCAAACCGGGCGATTCGCTGCTGATATGCAGGTTTCGCTGGTAAATGATGGCCCCGTGACGTTCTGGTTACAAGTATGAACCAGCTTCCGGCGTGGTCGCGGGTAACAAGAGAGAATACAACTATGTATCACCTTCGAGTACCGCAAACAGAAGAAGAATTGGAGCGCTACTACCAGTTTCGCTGGGAGATGCTGCGTAAACCATTGCACCAGCCAAAAGGCTCCGAACGGGATGCCTGGGACGCGATGGCGCATCACCAGATGGTGGTGGACGAAGAGGGGAATCTGGTTGCTGTAGGGCGTTTGTATATCAATGCGGATAACGAAGCCTCCATACGTTTTATGGCCGTAGATCCCTCCGTGCAAGAGAAAGGGTTGGGCACGCTGATGGCGATGACTCTGGAGTCAGTGGCACGTCAGGAAGGAGTAAAGCGTGTAACCTGTAGCGCCCGTGAAGATGCGGTCGAGTTTTTCGCCAAGCTCGGTTTTGTGAGCCAGGGAGAAATCACCACGCCGCAAACCACGCCGGTGCGCCACTTTTTGATGATTAAGCCCATTGCGACGCTGGACGATATTCTCCATCGCGGTGACTGGTGTGGACAGCTACAGCAAGCCTGGTACGAACATATTCCATTGAGTGAGAAAATGGGCGTGCGTATTCAGCAGTACACCGGGCAGAAATTTATTACCACGATGCCCGAGACGGGCAATCAGAATCCGCACCACACGCTGTTTGCCGGAAGCCTGTTTTCACTGGCGACGCTAACGGGCTGGGGACTTATCTGGCTGATGCTGCGTGAGCGTCATCTGGGGGGAACGATTATCCTCGCCGACGCGCATATCCGATACAGCAGGCCAATCACCGGGAAACCAACTGCTATTGCCGATCTGGGCTCGCTGAGCGGTGACCTTGATCGTCTGGCAAGAGGCCGCAAGGCGCGCGTGCAGATGCAGGTCGGGGTATTTGGCGATGACACGGCGGGCGTCGTGTTTGAAGGTACTTACATTGTGCTACCTGCGAAACCGTTTGGCGCATATGAAGAAGGCGGTAACGAGGAAGAGTAGGGGGATACCCTCTACTCGATAAATGCATCTGCCGGAAGTTTAAAGCGTTCTGCAAGTGCTTTAATATGGCTTACAGTCAGTGCTCTACGGCCATTTAGGATGTTGCTGACGTTCGATTTAGAACCAAGCTCTTTGGCGAGGTCGGTGGCTTTTAATCCGTACTGATCCATGAGCGTACGCAATACGGAAACGCCAGAGGGGATTTGTTTCAGGTGTTGATTGAGCGCTCTGAATTCTGGTGCATGTTTTTCGTATTCACTGATTCGGGCACTAAGTAATTCAAATAGTGGGTTTTCAAGATCGTCGTGGTCAACCAGAAACTCTACTAGCGCTAGTGCCCTTCGATACTCCGTTTCATTGCGTTCTTCCCCCAAAAGAGGGATCGTTTTTACAGCACAACTGAAGGTATCAACGATCTTTTTTGCGCTGGCTGCGTCCATATGACGATGAGATCTCATTCTTTATGGCCCCGATAATATTCTGTCAGTTTGTCATATTCGGCGTGGAGAACGATATGCTTCACAAATACCTTATGTAACCTGAAATCTATGTAGGCAATGAGTCTCAGGTTGTTACCAGAAACATCAATTACCCACCATTTATTCCTGTACTTAAAATTATCAAGAGAAGGAATATACTGTTTCATCTCTTCAGGGTGATGGAATGTTTTTTTCTCCAAAACATTCAGCAACTCAGAGAGAGCAAGCCCATGGTTTGGATACATGAGCATACCCTCATTGAATGGTTTTCGGCTGATAACATGCACGATGTAGTTCCATTACATAGTTTTCAACCTGAAAACAATCTAACGCAATGCCATCATGTTTTCAAGTTGAAAACAACATTGAATATTAAGAAATTATCTCCGCTGATTGGCTTCTAACACGCCAGGCCACGTCGCGCATTGCGTTTCGCGCTGTCTGGCTTACGCCTCCTAACTGAAAAAATCCGTGGATAACGCCGGGATAGCGCTGACAGGTGCAGTCCACACCTTGCTTCTGGAGCTGGTGAAACAGGGCCTCTCCTTCATCGCACAGTGGGTCAAATTCAGCGGTAATGATGTGCGTGGGCGGTAAACCGTTGAAGTCTTCACGCCAGAGTGGGCTGACTTCGGGATGCAATGGATCGGTTTTCGGCATATACATTTCGTAGCCCGAAAGCAGCGTGTCGCGGGTGATAATGTAATCCTGTCCATTATGGTCATAGCTCGCAAACCTGGCGGTTGCGTCCAGCATCGGGTAGATCAGCATAAGCTGTGCAGGTTGCCATTGCCTGGCCGCTTTCAGGCGTAGTGCTGTGACCAGCGCCAGGTGCCCGCCCGCGCTGTCGCCAGCAAGGGTTATGCGCTCGCGATCGACTCCCAGTTTCTGGGCATATTTCCAGATGATATTGGCCCCGGTTTCAGCGTCGTTATGTGCTGCCGGGAAAGTATGCTCTGGCGCAAGGCGGTACTGTACTGCAATGACCCTACAGCCGCTGAACCAGGCGAGCTGCCTTAGTTGGTTATCATGCGTAGCAAACCCACCGCTGACAAAACATCCGCCATGATAGTAAATGACGCAGGGCAGCGTTTCCGCAGAGTTAAGAGGCGAAACAACGCGAAACGTCATGGTATCGAGTTCAATATCTTCAACCTGTACGCGGGTTTCTGTTTCTCCGGCCAACGCCGTACTGGCAATATAGCCCGCTCTCCGGTCATCAATATTCTGTTCGCGGGAAGAAGGGCGTCCCGCCGCGATAAATGCCTCAACTAACTGCGCAATCCCGCTTTCCAGTGCCATTTTTAAATACTCTTATCTGTATGGATATACAGTTTTATAACCTGGATACTCACAAATGAAAATGGGAAAAAAAGGGGCGTTATGATTCTGGAAAGCGGCTCGCAAAAGTAAAAATCGTTCACGTGAAAGCTATTTTCCCGCTTTTCCTAGGTGTATGTTGTGTGGAAATTAATCGCTGATGATATACTGGAGGTATATGTGAGTATGATGGCTGGGATGGATATGGGCAGAATTTTACTCGATTTATCAGATGAAGTGATTAAACGTCTTGATGATCTCAAGGTGCAGCGCAACCTGCCGCGAGCAGAACTTTTACGGGAGGCCGTTGAACAGTATCTTGAGAGGCAGGATCAGGCCGAAACCACAATTTCACGTGCTCTTGGGCTGTGGCAAGGCTGTGAGGAAGATGGTGTTGAATACCAGCGTAAACTCCGTGAGGAATGGTAATGGTCAAAGGATCCGCACTTTTTGACACCAACATCCTCATCGACCTGTTTAGCGGGAGAAATGAAGCAAAACTAGCGATAGAAACATGGCCGCCGCAGAATGCAATCAGCCTCATTACATGGATGGAGGTGATGGTGGGTGCAAAAAAATACCATCAGGAAGCCCGTACTCGTGTTGCGCTAGGTGCTTTTAACGTGATCGGCGTTTCACAGGATATTGCTGAACGAAGCGTGAGTATCAGACAGGAATATGGGATGAAATTGCCGGATGCCATTATTTTGGCAACAGCACAGATTCATCGTCTTACGCTGGTTACGCGAAATACTAAGGATTTTGCAGGCCTATCCGGTGTGGTCACACCGTATACATTATAACCCGGGCGACCTACGCCGCCCGGTAGTGTGAAGACCTTACTCCCCTTCACCCGGGAACAGGAACGGGTTGATGGAACTGCGGGCAAAGCCCTCCTGCTCCATGTGCGCGTCCAGCATCAGTGAAGCGAGATCGTCGGCCACGGCTTCGACTTTCGGGTCTTTTTCCTGATAGAGAATCTTCAGGTAAGTCCCGCAGTCGCCGCAGCTTTCAGCTTTGATTGCCGCCTGTTCGTTATCCAGCGACCAGTAGTTCAAATCACGGCTCTGTTCGCAGTTGCTGCACTTCACGCGCACCACGTGCCACTCGGTTTCGCACAGGTTGCAGTGCAGATAACGCAGACCCTGGGTGGTACCGATTTGCACCATGCTGGAGACCGGCATTGAACCACACACCGGGCAGTACTGACGCTGTTCACCGTATTCCGCACGGGCTTTGCCGGGGATCAGGCTTGCCATCTGCGCCCAGTAGAGCGACAGGGCAGCCCAGATGAACGGTGCTTTGTCGCTGCTGACGGAGGCAAAATCAGAGGCAAACAGCGCGCTGGCCATCAGCTCCAGCTCCTGCTCTGAGGCTTTTTCCAGGTTCTCGATCACGGCGAGCGCCGGACCGCTCATCTCTGGCTTCAGCTCAGCAATCAACGACTGCAGCAGCTTTTGCCAGTGCTTGTCGCGTGGCAGGACGTGGATATCCAGCGGCGGTTTGCCCTGATCGTTCGCTTCTTTGATGCGCGCGGTCAGATCCATCTGCAGCGGATGGTCGTACAGCACCACTTCCTGCGCGTGGGCGATCAGCGCGGCAAAGCGCAGGTAATCGCCCAGCGGGTTGTTCTCGGCCAGCTCGCGCAGTCGCTCAGCGCGGCGGTTATACAAATTTTTGAGTCTGGGGAATAATAACGGCGGAATCATATCCGCCGTGCGTTTCTCGCTCTTCTCCAGCTCATCTTGCGGGATTATGCGAATACTCATTCAGTTTTCTTTTCCGTTGTCTTTCGGACTTCACGGTACCAGCGCGGGTGATGTTTCTTCGCCCATGAACTGGTAACCCATCCTTCCACCATCGCGGTAATGGTGCCTTTCACCCAAAGGGCGGCGTAAATGTGCACCATGATAACCACAATTAGCGCTACTGCGGCAAATGAATGCAGCATTAACGCGAATCGGATCACCGGGATTGAGAAAGCAGGCGCAAAATACGGACGCCAGATGACCACTCCGCTCACCAGCAACAGGACCAAGAAGATAATCGCCGCCCAGAATACGCATTTCTGGCCGAAGTTATAACGTCCCGTGTCACCTACTTCCTCGTTGACGACAATCTTACGAATATTCTTCGCCCAAAAGATATCATCCCGATTGATTAGATTGTGATGCCAGTAACGGAAAAACATGATGATAAACGAGGCAAACATAATCACGCCGACAAACGGGTGCACAATTCGCGCCAGTTGCGGCGTGCCCATGATGTGCATCAGCCAGTTAAAAGACGGGAAGAGAAAGCCCATCCCGCTCACTGCCGCCAGAATGAAGCAGAAGGCGGTTACCCAGTGGTTGATGCGTTCCGGCGCCGTGTAGCGCACGATGGTGTCACGTCGTTTCATTTGCGCACCTCGTCTTTTTCTTCATGCAGATTGTCTTCTTCCTCTTCCGCACGGTTCGGACCTACGCCGACGTAGTGGAAGATACTGGCCGCAAATGTCGCTGCAAAGCCGACGGCTGCGAGAGGTTTCCAGATGCCTTTCCAGAATTTCACGGTGGCGCTGATTTCCGGGTTCTCCGGCAGGCCGTGATACAGATTCGGCTTGTCGGCATGGTGCAATACGTACATGACGTGCGTACCGCCAACGCCTGCCGGATCGTACAGACCCGCGTTTTCGTAACCACGCGTTTTCAGCTCTGCCACACGCTCGCCTGCCAGCGTTTTCATCGACTCTTTGGTGCCGAAATGAATGGCGCCGGTTGGGCAGGTTTTCACGCAGGCCGGTTCTTGCCCGACCACGACACGGTCAACGCACAGCGTACATTTGTAGACGCGGTTGTCTTCCGGGTTGAGGCGCGGCACGTCGAACGGACAGCCTGCGATACAGTAGCCACAGCCGATACACTGCTCGGACTGGAAGTCGACGATACCGTTGGCATACTGAATGATTGCGCCTTCAGCCGGACACGCCTTCAGGCAGCCCGGATCGGCGCAGTGCATACAGCCATCCTTGCGGATAAGCCACTCCAGTTTGTCGTTTTGTTCCACTTCCGAGAAGCGCATTACCGTCCAGGATTTGGCGGTCAAATCAGCCGGGTTGTCGTACACCCCAACGTTGTTGCCCACTTCATCACGGATGTCGTTCCATTCAGAACACGCCACCTGACACGCTTTACAGCCGATACAGGTGGTGACGTCGATAAGCTTCGCCACCTCTTCCTGATGGTCCCGCGCCTGAGGCGCGGGGGTGAAACCGTTAGTGGCGGAACGACGAATGATGTCTTGCGATTGATAAGCCATAGGTCGTCTCCGTTACACCTTTTCCACGTTCACGAGGAAGGACTTAAATTCCGGCGTCTGCGTGTTCGCATCACCGACGAATGGCGTTAACGTGTTAGCGATAAAGCCTTTTTTCGCCACACCTTCGTAGCCCCAGTGAATCGGAATACCGATGGTATCGATATCCTGACCGTTGGCCTTCAGCGTGCGAATACGTTTGGTCACCACTGCTTTGGCTTTAATGTAGCCGCGGTTAGAGGAGACTTTGACGGTATCGCCGTGGGAGATACCGAGCTTATTCGCCAGCTTCTCGCCAATTTCCACGAACTGTTCCGGCTGAGCGATGGCGTTCAGCAGCGCATGCTTGGTCCAGTAGTGGAAGTGCTCGGTCAGACGGTAGGTCGTACCGACGTACGGGAACTTATCTGCTTTACCCAGTGCTTCCGCGTCATCTTTGAAGATACGCGCGGCAGGGTTTGAGATAACGTTCGGGTGCAGCGGGTTAGTCCCCAGCGGCGTTTCAAACGGCTCGTAGTGTTCCGGGAACGGACCTTCCGCCATCTTATCGATAGCAAACAGGCGTCCCATCCCTTCAGGCTGCATGATGAACGGCCCAACGTTGCTGCCAGGTGCGGCGGCGCTGTAGTCCGGAATATCCATCCCGCTCCATTTCGCTCCATCCCATTTCAGGATCTGACGTTTTGGATCCCACGGATTCCCCTGCGGGTCAGCGGAGGCGCGGTTATACAGAATGCGTCGGTTGAGCGGCCACGCCCATGCCCAGCCCAGCGTGTTGCCAAGGCCTGACGGGTCAGCATTATCGCGACGTGCCATCTGGTTACCTTCCGGCGTCCAGCTACCGGCAAAAATCCAGCAGCCGCTGGAAGTGGTGCCGTCGTCACGCAGTTGGGCAAACGAGCTAAGCTGTTGGCCTTTCTTAACGATGACTGCCCCCGTTGCCGGGTCGATAATGTCGGCCAACGCTTTACCGTTGCTCTCCATCGCCACTTCTTCCGAAGCCGGTTCGTGCGGCGTGGAGTAGTTCCAGGTCATGCTCAGCACCTGTTCCGGGTTCGCGCCACCCTGCTCGGCATACATCTTGCGCATGCGCAGGAAGATACCGGCGAGGATTTCACCATCGGTAACGGCAATCCCCGGGGCGTCCGCGCCTTTCCAGTGCCACTGCAACCAGCGACCGGAGTTGACGATAGAACCGTTCTCTTCGGCGAAGCAGGTGGATGGTAGACGGAATACTTCGGTCTGGATTTTCGACGGATCCACATCGTTCGACTCACCGTGGTTCTGCCAGAAGGTAGACGTTTCGGTATTGAGCGGGTCGATGGTGACCAGGAATTTCAGTTTGGACAGTGAAGCCACGACCTTGTTTTTATTCGGGAATGACGCGACCGGGTTAAAGCCCTGGCAGATATAGCCATTCACTTTGCCCTGGTTCATCATCTCGAAGTATTGCAGAACGTCGTACCCTTTATCCCACTTCGGCAGCAAGTCGAAGCCCCAGCTGTTTTCCGCTGTCGCTTTATCGCCAAAGAAGGCTTTCATCATCGAAACGAAGAATTTCGGGTAGTTGCCCCAGTAGTTCACCTGACCTTCCAGCAACGGTTTTGGCGTGTTGGCGGCAAGGTAGGTTTGCAGGTCAGTTTGTTTCTCGCTTGGCAGCGTCATATAGCCCGGCAGGCTTTGTGACAGCAGGCCTAAGTCGGTCAGACCCTGAATATTGGAGTGACCGCGCAGGGCGTTAACACCACCACCAGCCATCCCCATGTTGCCAAGCAGCAACTGGATCATCGCCATGGTACGGATGTTCTGCGCACCTACGGAGTGTTGTGTCCAGCCAAGGGCGTACAGGAACGACGCGGTTTTATCTTTGGCACTGGTTTCTGCGATGTACTCACAGACCTTCAGGAAGTCAGCCTTTGGCGTACCGCAGATATTTTCTACAACGTCCGGCGTATAGCGGGAGACGTGCTGTTTCAGCAGGTTCCACACGCAGCGCGGGTGTTGCAGGGTGACATCGCGTTTGGCGAAGCCTTTTTCATCCAGCTCGTAGTTCCAGCTGGTTTTGTCATACTTGCGTTTGTCCGCGTCGTAGCCAGTGAACAGGCCATCTTCGAAACCGTAATCCTCACGCACGATCAGGCTGGCGTTGGTATAGGCTTCAGTGTATTCGCGGTTGAATTTTTCGTTGTTCAGCAGGTACAGCAAGACGCCTGACAAGAAGGCAATGTCAGTACCGGAACGAATCGGCGCATAGAAATCAGCCACCGCTGCGGTTCGCGTAAAGCGCGGATCGATCACAATCAGCTTCGCGCCGTTGTGAATTTTAGCTTCCATCGCCCAGCGGAATCCGACCGGGTGGGCTTCAGCGGCGTTACCGCCCATCACCACAACGAGGTTGGCGTTTTTAATGTCGACCCAGTGGTTGGTCATCGCACCGCGACCAAATGTTGGAGCAAGACTTGCTACCGTTGGTCCGTGTCAGACGCGTGCCTGGTTGTCGACCGCGAGCATACCGAGCGCGCGGGAGAATTTTTGCGTTAAATAGCCGGTTTCGTTACTGGAAGCGGAAGCACACAGCATCCCGGTGGAAAGCCAGCGGTTAACGGTTACGCCTTCGGCGTTTTGTGCAACGTAGTTTGCGTCGCGGTCTTCTTTCATCAGCTTAGCGATGCGGTCAAATGCCTCATCCCAGCTAATCTGTTGCCACTTATCAGAGCCTGGTGCGCGGTATTCCGGGAATTTCAGGCGGCTTTCGGAGTGGATGAAGTCCACAAGTCCTGCCCCTTTCGGGCACAGCGCGCCACGGTTCACCGGGTGATCCGGGTCCCCTTCGATATGGAAGATGGATGCTTTGGCGTTTTTTGCTCCGTCACCGAGACTGTACATTAACAGTCCACAGCCAACGGAACAGTAAGTGCAGGTGTTACGGGTTTCGCGGGTGCGCAGCAGTTTATATTGCCGTGTTTCCGCGAGCGCTACGCCGGGTGCAAAACCCAGTGCCGCTGCCGTGGTGCCTGCCATACCGCCAGCGCAGATCTTAAAGAACTGCCTTCTGCTGACCTGCATGGTTCGCTCCTTGTTTCGACATTGTCACGTTCCCTTCACTTTTCCGTTACTCGAGCGCGAGGGAAGTGGTTGTTATTTTTCTTTGCGGACGGGACCGCAAAGGTCCAGAATTGGGTGAATTTCCCTCCGTCCAGGAGGGGTTTGTAAAGAATACCACAATGTTGGTATGTGTGTTCCAATATGGTTAAAAGAAAGTGAATAAAATCCATCAAGAAGAAGTCAAAAATGTGATGAATTGTGCAGGATCGCGTCAGTTGACTCTCTGGAAACGCGAGGATTTGCAACATCCTCAGCCAGATGAGGTCGCTGAAGAAGTGCCGGTTGCGCTGGTTTACAACGGGATTTCGCACGTGGTGATGATGGCGTCACCGAAAGATCTTGAGCACTTTGCGCTGGGCTTTTCACTTTCTGAAGGCATTATTGAGCGCCCGCAGGATATCTACGCCATGGAAGTGGTTCCTTCCTGTAACGGATTAGAAGTGCAGGTTGAGCTGTCCAGTCGTCGATTTATGGGGCTGAAGGAGCGACGTCGTGCACTGGCCGGTCGTACCGGTTGTGGCGTTTGCGGCGTTGAACAACTCAATGACATTGGCAAGCCGGTCCAGCCTCTGCCGTTTACCCAGACATTCGATCTGGCACATCTCGATAACGCCTTAAGGCATCTCCCTGATTTCCAGCCCGTGGGGCAACTGACAGGCTGCACGCACGCGGCTGCCTGGGTACAGCCATCAGGCCATCTGGCGGGTGGACATGAAGATGTCGGGCGTCATGTGGCGCTGGATAAACTGCTGGGACGACGTGCTATCGAAGGGGAAGCCTGGCGGGCGGGCGCAGTATTAGTCTCCAGCCGCGCCAGCTACGAGATGGTGCAAAAGTCGGCGATGTGTGGCGTGGAGATCCTGTTTGCTGTCTCAGCCGCGACAACGCTTGCCGTAGAAGTTGCCGAACGTTGTAACCTGACGCTGGTGGGTTTTTGCAAACCCGGCAGGGCGACGATCTACACCCATCCGCAGCGGTTGATCGCTGAGTAATAAGTGTTCAGTTAATTTGAATAAGATAGGCAAATCCTTCCGCTTTTAGTTGCGTGATATGAAGGCTACTATTTATCACATCAAGGCACGGTGCCTTACTCAAACAACTAAGTGAAAGGGTTTATATCATGAAAAGCATCAAAACTTTTGTCGCAGTTATCGCTCTGGCTACGTCTTTCGGTTCTTTCGCTGCTCAGACAGTTACCGCAACCGGTTCTACGCTGGAAAGCGCTGAAGCAAAAATTGCCGCTCAGGCTGAACGCGCAGGTGCCAGCGATTACAAAATCACTCAGGCATACACCGGTAACCGCGTGCACATGACTGCTGAACTGCTGAAATAAGAGACCTTAGTATTGTCGAAAGAGCGCCCTTGGGGCGCTTTTTTAGTTTATACCCGCCATTCTCAGCAGTGCGGTTACCACTGCTGCAGCGATAATCACCACAATCAATGGCGTCTTACGCCAGGCGAGAAACACCGCAAAAGCCACGCCCAGCACGCGCGCCATGCCGGCAAAGTGTTCGCCTTCGTAAAAGGTGGTTGCCAGCGCAACGGAAAACAGTAGCACCGTTGCAGCATCAGAAAGCAACGCCTGTGAACGTTCAGAAAAGGCTAAACGGCCTCCCAGTTTTGCTCCTCCTAAACGCATTAAATAGGTTCCCAGAGATAACACGGCGATACCGACGATAAACAGCGTCATGTTGCCCATTATTTTTTCCTCGTCAGTAAGCCAAACAGTGAAAGCAGTACCGGCAAGCCTACCGGTGCGAAAGGTACGGAAGCGAGTGACAATGCGGCCCCGCTACAGGCACGGATGAGAGTGGTGCGGTTTTTAAAGGCCGGAACCACTAAGGCCAACAAAATGGCAGGGAAAACGGCATCCAGCCCAATGGTTTCAGGTGCCGGGAGCAGCTTGCCGACACCGGCGCCGATCAGTGTGCCAATCGGCCAGAAAATGGCGACGCCCAGACCGCATAACCAGTAGGCGGCTTTACGTTGTTCCGGTGTTTTCTGCGACAGGCCGAACACCACGCTTTCATCGTTCATGATATGACAGCCTAGAAAGCTGGCGGCGCGAGTGCCGACCAGATCGCGTACCGTCACGCCAAACGGTACATGTCGGGCATTCACCAGTAACCCGGCCGCCGCTGCCGCTAACGGATTTCCGCCGCTGGCGATAATACCGATAAACATAAATTCAGAAGCTCCGGCCAGTACTGTAATCGAGAGTACAAAGGGCACCCAAATCGGGAAGCCGTAAGCCATTGCCAGCGAACCGTAGGACATGCCTACCACGCCGACGGCCAGGCACACTAAAAATATCGCTTTAATCGTGTCGCCTTTTAGGCTGGAAAAATAATGTTTCATACCGTTTTAGCCATATCGAACGAGTTTCCATTATAATGAACACAATCAGTTTGATTTACAAGTCGAACGATTCGTTCGATATAAAGAACATGGAGTCGAGAATGACCCAACCCATCAGTATGATCGCGAAAAGTCTGGTGCGTGAACGTCAGCGCACCGGTTTATCGCTGGCAGAAATTGCCCGTCGCGCGGGAATTGCAAAATCGACACTCTCGCAGCTGGAAGCGGGAAATGGTAATCCTAGCCTGGAAACGCTGTGGTCGCTGTGTGTGGCGCTGGATATCCCCTTTGCCCGATTACTGGAACCGCAGGAGCAAAAAACGCAGGTGATTCGCCGTGGCGAAGGGACAAAAGTCGTGGCTGAGCAGGCCCACTATCAGGCTATTTTACTGGCAGCCTGCCCACCGGGCGCGCGGCGGGATATCTATCTGCTGCTGACGCAACCGGGCGCAGATCGTATTTCACAACCGCATCCACCGGGATCGGTTGAACATATTATCGTGACGCAGGGTAAGGCGATGGTGGGGTTGACGGAAGCGCCGGAGGAGTTAGGCGAGGGCGACTATATTTGCTACCCCGCTGACCAGGCGCATATCTTTAAAGCACTGGAGCCTGACACCCAGGCGATTCTGGTTTCTGAGCAGAATTGAAATTGCCGGAGGGCGCTATCGCTTATCCGACCAGGAAAAAATAGAACCGTAGGCCCGGTAAGCTTGCGCCACCGGGCACACGACTTACGGCAAATAAAACACTTCTTTTAGCTCTGCGCTGACCGGACTGTTGTCTGGGTTGGCCGGCATTACGTCACGCATATGTTTCCACCAACGCTGGCAAACGTCGGTGCTGGCAACGGCATTCCAGCGTTCTTCGGACTCAATCTCAACGGTGGCGAACAGCAGATTGCGCTCCTCGTCGAGATAAATCGCGTAGTGATGGGCACCGTGTTCTTTCAGCACTGCTTCCAGTTCTGGCCAGATGGGGTTATGACGACGCTGGTACTCAACGTGCGCATCGGCATTCACCTGCATCACAAAGGCTTTGCGGATCATAACGCCTCCAGATACAGCTCGCGGACCTCGTCGCGGCTGGCGGTGCGCGGGTTGCACGGCGCACACGGATCGGCCAACGCTTTATCCAGCCAGCCTTCAATATCCTCTTTCGTCACGCCAAGTGAACTAAAGCCCGCAGGAATACCGACACGCTTGCTGAGTGCACGAATCGCGTTGATGGCCTCCATACTTGCCGCTTCATCGCTCATGTCACGGGTATCGACGCCCATCGCTTGCGCCACGCGGGCAAAGCGCGCCACGGCGTTCGGGCGGTTAAAGTTTTCGATTACCGGCAGCAGGATGGCGTTGCAGACGCCGTGCGGCAGATTATGGGTTGCGCCCGGCTGATGTGCCAACGCATGTACCAGACCCAGGCCAGCGCTATTAAATGCCATACCCGCCAGATACTGACCAAACGCCATTTGCTCACGAGCTTCGAGGTTATGACCGTCGTCGACCGCTTTCGGTAGCCACAGGTTGATCAGGCGAATCGCTTCCAGCGCGTTAGCGTCGGTGAGCGGATGCGCGCCAACGGAAACATAGGCTTCTACCGCATGGGTCAGGGCGTCCATGCCGGTTGCGGCGGTGACGGATGCCGGAATGTCCAGCATGACGCTGGCGTCATCCACGGCGATATCCGGGATGATATTCGGGTCGATGATCACCTCTTTGACCTTACGGGCAGAGTCGATAATGACCGCGTTGCTGGTCATCTCTGCTGCCGTACCGGCGGTGGTATTGATGGCGACCAGCGGTACACCCGCATTTTTCACTTTGCCTACGCCGGAGTAAGCGGTAGAAGGGCCGGGGTTGGCGGTCAGGATCTTCACCGCTTTAGCGGTATCGATCGGGCTACCGCCACCGAAGGCAATAATGTAGTGACATTCTGCGTCCTGATACGCCGCGAAACCTTTCTGCACCAGCTCTTCCGTCGGGTTTGGAAACACTTCATCAAACAGGTGGTAAGACATCTGATGTTCATCCAGCGCGGCAAACAGGCTATCCAGCAGGCCCAGTTTTACCAGTTGACCATCGGTGACGATCAGCGCTTTACCCCATTGCTTATTCGCCACGAGGTTCACCATATCGGCAATCGCGCCGGCGCCATGCAGGCTAATTTTTGGCAGTGCCAACATAAAGCTCATCATTATTCTCCTTACAATGCCAGTGCGCTGGCCAGCGGCGTCACGCCGAAGCGTTTGCCAAGTGCGATCAGCTCTTCACGCGTAATGGTCTGCTTCATACCGCCCATCGAGTAAATCTTGACCAGAACCTCAGCGGACTTCTCTGCGGTATCGATCAAACCGAACGCTTCGTCGAGGGTAGGTCCGCTGCCGAACACGCCGTGGAACGGCCACAGTACCAGCGAGTGTTTCTGCATTTCTTCGGCGGTGGCCTGACCGATTTCATCGGTACCTGGCACCATCCACGGCAGAATACCGACGCCATCCGGGAACACCACCAGACACTCGGTGCTGCCTTCCCACAGTTTGCGGGTCATCAGCGCGGTATTGTTTTCCAGTACGTAGGTCAGGGCGATCAGGTTGGTGGCATGGCAGTGCATGATCACGCGGTCTTTGCCATTGGTGGCTTTAATGCGCTCGCAGTGGGATAGGAAGTGGGCGGGCAGTTCGGAAGTCGGTACGGCTTCGTGGGTCAGACCCCACAGAATGTGGTAACCCGCGCCATCGCTGTCGATTTTCACCACGCCCAGATTTGCGGCCGGGTCGAGCTGGACGTTGCGGAAAAATTTTCCCGAACCGGTGACGATAAACGGCGTATTCGCCAGCAGCGGCATCGGCTGGCTCAGCGCGATATAGCGTGGTTTTTCGTGGAAATCGGCGCTAAATGGCGCAATATCTGCCTCATCCAGGCGCAGTGTCAGGTTGCCGCCGTTGCGTTCGTCCCAACCTTTCAGCCAGGCATCGGAAGTGGCTTTAATCATCCCCTGGACGAACCAGGAAGTGGTAATGTTTTGCATGTTCGGTGTTCCCATTTATTGCCCGAACGTTATCGGGTCTTACGTAGGCCGGATAAGCGAAGCGCCATCCGGCAATCGTGTTTCATTTATTGCCGGATGGCGACGCGGGGCGTCTTATCCGGCCTACAAGCCTGGCGTCACAGTTAGCCACGTTTGCTCAAAATCTCTTTTTCATAAGCGCGCACACTTTCCAGCCACTGGCTGCCCGCTGGCGTGTCGTGACGCTGGCAATACATCTCCCAGACGGCCTGCCACGGCAGCGATTTTTGCTCTTCCAGCAGAGCCAGGCGTGCGGTGTAGTCGCCGCTGGCTTCGAGCTGGCGCAGTTGCCCGGTCGGTTCTAACAGCGCGCGCAGCAGGGCTTTTTTCATATTGCGGGTGCCGATCACCCACGCGGCGATGCGGTTAATGGAGGCGTCGAAGAAGTCGAGGCCGATGTGTACGCGGTCAAACAGGTTGTGGCGCACGATCTCGCTGGCAATCGCCTGGGTTTCATCATCCAGCAGCACCACGTGATCGCTGTCCCAACGCACCGGACGGCTGACATGCAGCAGCAGGCGCGGCACGTACAGCATGGCGGCGGAGATCTTGTCGGAAATCACTTCGGTCGGGTGGAAGTGACCCGCATCCAGGCACAGCGCCGTCTGGCGACTGGTGGCGTAACCCATGTAGAACTCGTTAGAGCCGACGGTGTAGCTTTCCGCACCAATGCCAAACAGCTTGCTTTCGACGGCATCGATATGGTGCGCCGGGTCGAGTTTCTCGCTGATCACTTCGTCCAGCGCGTCCAGCAGACGCTGGCGCGGCGCTAAACGATCAACGGTGATGTCTTTCATGCCATCCGGGATCCAGATGTTCATCACTGATGGCGTACCCAACTGCTCGCCAAAATACGCCGAGACGCGACGGCTGGCTTTGCAGTGGTCAATCCAGAACTGGCGAATGGTGTCATCGGCGTGGGCCAGCGTGAAACCGTCGGCACTCAGCGGATGTGAGAAGCAGGACGGGTTGAAATCCAGCCCTAGCTGGTTCGCTTTCGCCCACTCAACCCAGTTTTTGAAGTGTTCAGGTTTGATTTGGTCGCGGGCAACTGGCGTATCAGACTCCAGATAGATCGCATGCAAATTCAGACGTTTTGGACCCGGGATCAGGCTCAGCGCCTGCTCCAGATCGGCACGCAGTTCGCTGGCGTTACGCGCTTTGCCCGGATAGTTACCGGTTGCCTGAATTCCACCCGTGAGCGAACCTTCCGGGTTTTCGAATCCGGCTACGTCGTCGCCCTGCCAGCAGTGCATGGAGACCGGCAGACGATCGAGCTGGCGTAATGCTTCCTCGACATCAATACCTACCGCTGCGAAACGCAGTTTTGCCAGTTCCCAGGCTTGTTCAAGTTGAGTGGTCATGCGCAAAGCTCCTTTGTCTGTCGTAATGGTTGAAACTGCGCTTTGTGGCGGGCAATTTCACTTTCAGGATTGGGGATGAAGCTGGTCAGGTCGTAGTTGGCGCGCACCACCTGACGGAAATCATCGACGTTGTTAAGCTCGTCCAGCGTCATCAACTGGACGCCAATATTGCCGAGCGTGGAGGCCTCAATAGGCCCGGATATGACGCGAATACCGCAGGCGTCCGCGCAAAGCTGGTTGAGTAATGCGTTCTGGCACCCACCGCCGACGATGTGCAGTTGGTGAAATGCTTCGCCGCGAAGCTCAGCCAGTTCCTGCAGGATATCGGCGTACAGCAACGCCAGACTGTCGAAAATACAGCGCGCCAGTTCGGCGTTTTGCTGAGGAACGGGCTGGCCTGATTCACGACAGGCCGCCTGAATTTCCGCACTCATATCGTCAGGATTGATAAAGCGCTCGTCGTTGGGGTTAATCAGAAACTGGCAGGCCGGCAGCGCCTGGGTTTGAGCGATAAGGGCAGGCAGGTCGGTTATCTGCCGCTCTTTTAACACGCGCTGAAGTAGCCACAGCCCCATGATGTTTTTCAGCACGCGGTAGCGCCCTTCCGCGCCCCCTTCGTTGGTGATGTTCGCCGCCAGTGCCGCATCGTTGGCATATGGGGTTCGGCTTTCAAACCCCATCAGTGACCAGGTACCGGAAGAGAGATAGGCACTATTTTTATCGGCCAGCGGTGATGCGATCACCGCGCTGGCGGTGTCGTGGCTGGCGACGGCAACCACCGGGATTTGATTTTTCTGTGGACAAATCCAGTAACCAATTACGTTCCCCGGATGCGTGGGGCGGCCAAACCACGTTGTGTCGGCACCGCTCCAGGCCAGCAGGGTTTCGTCCCAGTCGTCGGTGTTGATATTGACTAACTGGGTGGTGGTGGCGTTGGTGTATTCCCAGTTCAGTTCGCCGGTCAGGCGATAGCTGAAGTAATCGGGGATCAGCAGGGCATGCGCCACCTGGGGGATTAGTTCCGGTTGCTGCTCGACCAGCGCGCGGAGCTGATACAGGGTATTAAAGGGCAGAAACTGAATGCCGCTACGGTGATAGATGTCACTTTTACCTGGCTGCGTCATGGCCCGCGACATAATGCCGTTCGTGCGGCTATCGCGATAAGAGACTGGCAACCCAACGCGCTGACCGTTTTTATCGATCAGGACATAATCCACGCCCCAGGTATCAATGCCGATGCTGTCGATCCGAATGCCTTGATCGCAGACTTTCTTCAACCCCAGACGAATGTCGTTTTCCAGGCTGTCGATGTCCCAGGTGTCAAAACCGTCTGTTTTTTGCAGACAGTTAACAAAGCGGTGGATTTCACGCAGTGTCAGGGTACGGTGTTTACTGTCGTAACGCGCCAGCATTACGCGTCCACTGGATGCACCGAGATCAACAGCGACACAATGGCGAAGAGTCATAGCGAGGTCCTTCTGAGTTTCATTGCACTCAGTCTAAGAACCCGTGAAATGGCGTACCTTCTTGTTAGTGACAGCGACAATACGCGGCTGGCAGCATGGCAAAGGTGAACGTGATAGCGTTCACAGTTTCTACTAATGGGGACGGTTTCACCTGATGTGACCCCTTCCGCAATTCCCGATCTTTCCCGCTATTTCTTGAAGAATTGACCGTGTTTACGCACTTTGGCGTCAAAAATTTAAGGTGAGGGTGATAACCCTTAATTACTATTCAGTCATGTTCATTTGATCGGGAAGGATGTCATCATGACGGTATTGCATTGCGTGGATTTTTTTCCGACAGGTAAAGCGCCCGTGGCGATTGAGCCCCGGCTTCCTCAGCCTGCTTTTCCAGAACATCATCATGATTTTCATGAAATTGTAGTGGTTGAACATGGTACGGGAATTCATGTGTTCAATGGACAGCCTTATACCATTAGCGGGGGAACGGTGTGTTTTGTCCGCGATCATGACAGACACTTATATGAACATACTGACAACCTGTGTCTGACCAATATTCTGTATCGTTCCCCGGATGCGTTTCAGTTTTTGGCCGGGCTGAATCAGTTGTTACCCCAGGAGCTGAATGGGCAATATCCGTCACACTGGCGGGTGAATCAGAGCGTGTTGCAGCAGGTTCGGCATCTGGTGGGGCAAATGGAAAATCTTGGAGAGGCAATGGATACGCCAACGGCGGCAAATCGTGAGATCTTGTTCATGCAGCTGTTGGTGCTGTTGCGTAAAAGCAGCCTGATGGAAGCGGCAACAGATAATGATGCGCGACTGAACCAACTACTGGCATGGCTGGAGGATAACTTTGCCGACGAAGTGTGCTGGGAAGCTGTAGCCGAGCAGTTTTCGCTCTCTTTACGGACTTTGCACCGCCAGCTTAAACAACAGACCGGGCTGACGCCACAGCGCTATCTCAACCGCCTACGGCTTATCAAAGCCCGCCATTTGCTACGTCACAGTGATGACAGCGTGACGGACATCGCTTATCGTTGTGGGTTCGGTGACAGTAACCATTTTTCGACGCTGTTTCGCCGGGAGTTTAACTGGTCGCCGCGCGATATCCGACAGGGACGCGATGTCATTACTGGAAGCAGCCTCCAGTAACGCGAAAGCTATCAACGTTTTTTGCCGTCCGTTTGCTGATAATCATACCCTTTTATGCCGGATGGCGGCTGTGCCTTATCCGGCCTACGTGGATGCCTTGTAGACCGGATAAACGTAGCGCATCCGGCAAGCGTTCAGGTTGAGGTGATGTGATGGTGAATCATCTGGTCCTTCTGAAATCAGACTTTTTTGCGCATGAGCAGCAGGCTGTCGCCGTAGCCGATCGTTATCCGCAGGATGTCTTTGCAGAGCATACCCATGAGTTTTGCGAGCTGGTTCTGGTCTGGCGCGGCAATGGCCTGCATGTTCTCAACGATCGCCCGTACCGGATAACCCGCGGCGATCTGTTTTATATCCGTGCCGAAGACAAACACTCCTACACCTCAGTTAACGATCTCGTCCTGCAAAATATCATTTACTGCCCGGAACGGCTGACGCTGAATGTCGGCTGGGAAAGCGCGATCCCAGGATTTAACGGCTCGCCGCGACAGCCCCACTGGCGGCTTGGCAGCGCGGGTATGTCCCAGGCCCGGCAGATAATTAGTCAGCTTGAACATGAGAGTAATCAGCGTGACCCGCTGGCTTTTGAAATGGCCGAGTTGCTGTTTGGGCAACTGGTGACTCATTTCAAGCGGCACCGCTACGCCACGGATACGCTGCCAGCGACATCAAGTGAAACGTTGTTGGATAAGCTGATTACCGCGTTGGCCGGGAGTCATGAACATGCCTTTGCGCTGGATAAATTCTGTGAGCAGGAACAGTGCAGTGAGCGAGTTTTGCGTCAGCAGTTTCGCAGCCAGACAGGGATGACCATCAATCAGTATCTCCGCCAGGTACGGGTTTGCCATGCTCAGTATCTGCTTAAGCACAGTAGACTGATGATCAGTGAAATTTCTATGCGCTGCGGCTTTGAAGACAGTAACTACTTTTCGGTGGTATTTACGCGGGAAACCGGGATGACGCCGAGCCAGTGGCGTCATCTCAGCAGCCCGAATGATTAACTGGCCATCCCCAGACCGACAATATTTGCCGCGAGAATAATGACCACGCAGCCGAGGCTCAGTACGCTGACCGGACGGCGGCCCGCGTTTTTCCACTCTTTCAGCACCAGACCAACAATACCGCCGCACAGGACATAGAAGCTCATGTGCAGCATCCAACTGACATAATCATACTGCGCCGGAATGCGAGCGTGGCCCCAGGCGTAGAAGAAGAATTGCAGATACCACATCAGGCCACCGAGCGCGGACAGTAGCACGTTGGTGATGATCAGCGGTTTGGCTAACGAGAAGTCGGCTTTTATCGAAAGATCTTTCACTTTTACCAAACGAATAAAACAGAAGCCCAGGTTGACTAAAGCACCGCCGCCCATGATGACGACATAGCTTGGTAGCGCGACATACAGCGGATCAACGCCCAGCGCGGCAGCTGCATCGTGCATGGGTTTCGCCGCGTTCATCGCAAAGGACATCCCGGCAGAGAAAATGCCGCACATTACCGCCAGCACCAGCCCCTTCTTCAGGTTGAACTCTTCTGCTTTGATGCCCATTTTACGTTCTTTCAACTGTCCTGCGCGGGTCACAATGCCCACGCCAATCAGCGCGACCAATACGCCCAGTAGCGTCATGCGCCCGCCATCGGTGCTGATCAGCACATCAAAGTTACCGTTGATGATAGGGGTCATCAGCGTGCCGACAATCAGGGTAATACCAATCGCAATACCAATCCCCATCGACATGCCGAGATAGCGCATGGTCAGGCCATAGTTGATATTACCGATCCCCCACATCGCGCCAAACAGAAATACGGGTGCCAGCGTGGAGAGGCTGAAAGAACTGAAGTAGGCCCAGAAGTTGGGAAGCAACATGGCGCTGATGGTCCATGGCAGGATAAGCCAGGAGACGATCCCGCCAACCGACCACATTGTTTCCCATGACCAATGTTTAACTTGTTTGAACGGGGCATAGAAACAGGCTGCGCTGGCTGCACCTATCAAATGCCAAAGAATACCCATCGTAATCGCGTTACTCATGACTGAATCCTCGTTATTTTTTATCGTCGGTCATAACCCCTCCGACACAACGAGTTTAAAAATTACGCAGATGATTAACCTTTTGACGATTGCCGCCTTTGTCCTCTTGTTGGCAATCATCACGTTAACTGGGTGATTTGGCTCACATCTTCAGTAATGGTGATGAATAATTAAGACCCTGTAAAAAGTACGGCATTGATAATCATTTTCAATATCATTTAATTAACTATAATGACCCAACTGCTTACGCGGCGTTAACACTGGCCGCCCGACAATACTGGAGATGATTATGAGTTATACACTGCCATCCCTGCCGTACGCTTATGATGCCCTTGAACCGCACTTCGATAAGCAGACGATGGAAATCCACCATACCAAACACCACCAGGCTTACGTAAACAACGCTAATGCTGCGCTGGAAAGCCTGCCTGAATTCGCGAGCCTGTCTGCTGAAGAGTTGATCACCAAACTGGATCAGCTGCCTGCGGATAAGAAAACCGTTCTGCGTAACAACGCTGGCGGTCACGCTAACCACAGCCTGTTCTGGAAAGGCCTGAAAACCGGTACCACGCTGCAGGGCGACCTGAAAGCGGCTATCGAACGTGACTTCGGTTCTGTTGACAACTTCAAAGCTGAATTTGAAAAAGCAGCAGCCACTCGTTTCGGTTCCGGCTGGGCGTGGCTGGTTCTGAAAGGTGACAAACTGGCTGTTGTTTCCACCGCTAACCAGGATTCCCCGCTGATGGGTGAAGCTATCTCTGGCGCTTCCGGCTTCCCGATCGTGGGCCTGGACGTTTGGGAACACGCTTACTACCTGAAATTCCAGAACCGTCGCCCGGACTACATCAAAGCGTTCTGGGACGTGGTGAACTGGGACGAAGCTGCTGCACGTTTCGCCGCGAAAAAATAAGTTCGACGCGTTAATTAAGCCCCTGCAAGCGATGCCTGCGGGGGCTTTTTTGTGATCAAAATCAATATAAAAACAATGATCCATTTAAATTGAAACAAGGTTTTATTATGCGAGTGGGATCACTTTTATAGTTTCTGCGAATGTCTATCTTCTTTTCATCAAGACGGGCGCATCTCAAAAGCAAGATGCAGTCGCCCATAAAAATTGCCCCATTTTTATGTCTACAGGTGATGGAAATGCAGATCAAACGTACGATAGAGAAAATCCCAGGCGGTATGATGTTGGTGCCGCTGTTTCTGGGCGCGTTGTGTCATACCTTTTCCCCCGGCGCCGGGAAATACTTCGGCTCATTTACCAACGGTATGATCACCGGTACGGTGCCGATTCTGGCAGTCTGGTTCTTTTGCATGGGGGCATCGATTAAGCTGAGCGCTACCGGAACCGTACTGCGTAAATCCGGCACGTTAGTGATAACCAAGATCCTGGTCGCATGGGTGGTAGCGGCGATTGCATCGCGCATTCTTCCTGAACATGGCGTGGAAGTGGGGTTCTTTGCCGGGTTGTCCACGCTGGCGCTGGTGGCCGCAATGGATATGACTAACGGCGGGCTGTATGCCTCGATTATGCAGCAGTACGGCACCAAAGAAGAGGCTGGGGCGTTTGTCCTGATGTCGCTGGAGTCTGGCCCGTTGATGACCATGGTGATTCTGGGAACCGCCGGGATTGCTTCGTTTGAACCGCATGTATTTGTAGGGGCGGTATTGCCGTTCCTGATTGGTTTTGCGCTGGGTAATCTGGATCCTGAGCTGCGGGAATTCTTCAGTAAGGCCGTGCAGACGCTGATCCCTTTCTTCGCCTTCGCATTAGGTAACACCATTGATTTGAGCGTGATTGCACAGACCGGCGTACTGGGTATTCTGCTGGGCGTGGCGGTGATTATAATCACCGGTATCCCGCTGATTATTGCCGATAAACTGATTGGCGGCGGCGATGGTACGGCGGGAATTGCGGCGTCCAGTTCTGCTGGCGCGGCCGTTGCCACGCCGGTGCTGATTGCGGAAATGGTTCCGGCGTTCAAACCCATGGCGCCGGCGGCAACCTCTCTGGTGGCGACGTCAGTGATTGTAACCTCCATCCTCGTGCCGATTATCACCTCCATCTGGTCGAAAAGAGCCAAAGCCAGAGCGGCGGCAATCGATATACGCAACGCGGTGAAGTAACGTGATTAAGCCGGATGGTTTGCACCATCCGGCTTAACCGTTTTAACCCTTGATTACAAACACCTCATCAATTGTTCGACACTCACTTTCATTCAGCTCCCCGCCTGCATTACGTGAAACCCCGGTGCAATAGCCAAACTTACGCGATACCACGGTTTTGATGGTGGTGACGAAATCCTCACCGATGGCGTAGATGGACATGTAGGTGCCAATCTGGTCCTGAATATCGCGAAGTGCAGCCAGATCCCCCTGCTTGAAGGCTTCTCGTGCGCTGACAAACAGCTCCGGCATGACGTTGTTTAATCCTGAAATAATCCCTGCGCCGCCTGCCAGCAGGTTAGGAATATAGTATTCGTCATAGCCGGATAGCACGGCAAAATCTTCGCGTACGGCGCGGGTGGTCTGGATCATGCTGCGGGTGTGGGACTGGCAGTCGACGGTATCTTTGATGCCTGCGAAGTTGGGGAACTCAGAGGCAAGGGTGGCAACCAGTTCAGGCGTTAAGTCGCAACCGGTTCGCGCCGGGAAGTTATAGGCAAACCATTTGCCGCTGAGTTTCTGCCCCAATTGACGGAAGTAGCTCAGGAGCTGTTTCGCCGTTTGCCCGTAATAGTAAGGTGGTAGGATCATCACGGCATCGTAACCGGCGCGATACGCTTCCTGTGCCATCAACAGCACATCGTTCTGGCAAGTGGATGAGACGTTGGCGACCATCTTCAGCGAGCTCATGGCACGGGCTTCACGGATCAGCAACAGCCTTTCCTCGAGCGTAAAGGAGGCAAATTCCCCGATGCTGCCCATCAACAAAATCACGTCGATGTTGGCCTCGGTAAGGCGTTTAAGATGCTGGCTCAGACCGTTAAGATCGATCTTGCCGTCATTGTCCATTGGCGTAATGGAAGGACACCAGACGCCAGCAAATTGCGATTGACCAGTCACGTTGTCGACTCCTTATTTGAAATGATGTTTCAAAACCAGCTTACATTGATAGCATGTGTCCCTAACTTTCATGTGAACCGTGCTCTCATTTTGAGCGACTGGGGTAAAATAAATGTGGTGTAATGGGAGAAATTTATCGGGAGAGGGAACAGATGCGATATCCGGTCGATGTTTTTACAGGCAAGATTCGGGACTACACGGGAAGCCGTCCCAGCGCGATTGCTAAAGTTCAGGTTGATGGCGAGTTGATGCTGACCGATCTGGGGCTCACGGGCGATGAACAGGCGGAGACTAAAATTCACGGCGGGCCGGATCGCGCGTTGTGCCACTATCCGCGTGAACACTATCAGCACTGGATACAAGAATTCCCTGAACAGGCGGAGTTATTTGTCGCCCCCGCCTTTGGGGAGAACCTCTCAACGCTTGGGCTGACAGAAGAGAATGTCTATATCGGCGATATTTTCCAGTGGGGCGAGGCGTTGATTCAGGTCACGCAGCCACGTTCACCGTGTTTTAAGCTGAATTTCCATTTTGGCATTAGCGATATGGCAAGTCAGATGCAGGCCTCGGGGAAGATAGGCTGGCTGTACAGTGTTATCGCGCCGGGCATGGTGTCGGCGGATGCGCCGCTGGTACTGGCATCGCGCGTGAGCGATGTCAGTCTGCGGGAGGCGATTGCTATTGCCTGGCATATGCCGTTTGATGATTCGCAATATCACCGTTTACTGTCGGCTGCAGGGCTATCGAAAAGCTGGACCAGAACGATGCAAAAACGCCGTTTAAGCGGCAAGATCGAGGACAATTCCCGCCGTTTGTGGGGGAAATAATTCCCCCTGTCCGTGGAGGCCGGATGAGGCATTACGCCGCCATCCGGCAACACAGAGAGACTCAGGAACGCTTATACAACGGTAACCAAATTACCAGCCGTAAACCACCCAGCGGGCTGTCTTCGGCCTTCACCCAGCCACGATGCTGCTGGATTGCGGTTTCAACAATCGCCAGACCCAGACCTGTTCCGCCAGACTCGCGATCGCGCGCCTCATCGGTACGATAGAACGGACGGAAAATCTGTTCTCTGTCTTCAGGGCTTACGCCTGGGCCGTCGTCGTCCACGGTGATGGTAATCCCGTCGATATCCACCGCGAAGCCCACTTCGATCTTCGTGTGTGAATAGCGCAGGGCATTGCGCACAATGTTTTCCAGCGCACTTTCCAGTGCATTTGGGTTACCGTACAGCGGCCACGGACCCGGCGGGAAATTCACCGTGAGTGATTTACCCATCTGCTCGGCTTCAAAGGCGGCGTTATCCAGCACTTCGCCCCACAGCTGATTAGCTTTCACGGTTTCACTGACCAGCGCGTTTTTCTGCTGATTACGTGACATCACCAGCAGGTCGTTGATCATGCTGTCCAGCCGGTGCGCTTCTGTTTCAATGCGCTCCAGCTCTTTGCTCTCACCGCTACGACGGCGCAGCAGCGCAGTCCCCAATTGCAAACGTGTTAGTGGCGTTCTCAACTCGTGAGAGATGTCCGACAGCAGGCGTTGCTGCGTGGTCATCATGCGTTCCAGCGCGGTCACCATCTGGTTAAAACTGGCACCTGCCGCCAGAAATTCCTGCGGGCCGGCTTCCAGTTCCGGATGCTGACGCAGGTTACCCTGTGCCACCTCATCCGCCGCGTTTTTCAACTTACGCGCCGGTTTCGCCAGGCTCCATGCCAGCCAAAGCAGCAGCGGTGAGCTGACGAGCATGGTGACGATCAGCAGCAACAGTGGCCGGTCAAACAACAGGTTGATGAAATCAGACTGTGAACTGCTGGCTGGTCGAATGAGATACAGCTGGTAGTTATCTTCCCCGTCTCTGACGGAGAAAGGCCCGACCATCTCAACGCGACCGTATTTTTTCTTCTGCGGATGGTCAGCGTTATCAGCCTGACCAATAAAGTTACGAATGATCTGCATTTCGTTGCGTTCTGCGCCGATCACACGTCCTTCTGTAGTGACAAGCAATAACCGCTGTCCTGGCGGCGCCCACTTGTCGATAGCACGGAACAGGCGACGCCACCACATCAGATCGTTGGGTGGGTCGTTCGCCAGCTCAGCTTCAACGTGTTGCTCGATCATCAACCCCTGGCGCTGCTCGCTGTCCAGTAGCTCGGTCATCTGGCGTGAGTCGAGCTTGGGCAGCATCAGTACCAACATCAACACCAGCGCCAGCGTTAACCAGAAGATGGCAAAGATGCGTGCGGTTAAGCTTCCTATCATGAAGCGGAGACCATCAGGTAGCCGCGACCACGCAGGGTTTTAAACCAGGGGTGCCCGTCTTTCCGCTCTGGCAGCTTACGGCGCAGGTTCGAGATGTGCATGTCGATCGCGCGGTCAAACGGCGTCAGGCGTTTGCCCAGCACTTCCTGACTCAGGTGTTCACGAGAAACTACCTGGCCGAGATGCTGTGCCAGTAAATAAAGCAGGGTGAATTCGGTGCCGGTTAACTCCAGGGTTTGCCCATCAAAACTGGCTTCCTGGCGACCCGGATTCAGACTTAACGCATCCACTTCCAGCGTCGGCGAGCCATTATCGCTGGTCTGCTGTTGTTCGCTCCAGTGAGAGCGGCGCAGAATAGCGCGGATACGCGCGACCAGTTCGCGGTCATTAAACGGTTTGGGTAAATAGTCGTCCGCGCCCAGCTCAAGGCCGAGTACGCGATCCAATTCGCTGCCGCGAGCGGTCAGCATGATTACGGGCGTCTGGTGTGTCTGGCGAAGCGCTTTCAGTGTATCGATGCCGTTTTTCTTCGGCATCATGACGTCGAGCAAAAGTAAATCGATGCTGTCATCCAGAAGCTCAAGTGCCTGCTCCCCATCATGGGCAACCAGCACATCGAAACCTTCCATTTCGAGCAACTCCTTTAACAGGGAAGTCAGCTCTCGGTCATCATCAACTAACAGGATTTTATTCATTGTTTACGTACCTCCGAGGCAGAAATTACGTCATCAGGCGTCGCTAATCTATGACTTTACGTTGTTTTACACCCCCTGACGCATGTTTGCAGCCCGAATCGTAAACTGTCTCTCGTTGAATCGCGACAGAAAAGATTTTGGGAGCAAGTGATGGGCAAAGTTACCGCTGCCGTCATGGCCTCAACGCTGGCACTCAGTACTTTGAGCCATGCAGCTGAAGTCGTCACAGGCGATCACTGGCACCTGGGTGAAGGCTCCTCGCAGCGCAGCGTACAGAGCCACATGTTTGACGGTATCAGTTTAACCGAACATCAACGTCAACAGATGCGAGATTTAATGCAGCAGGCAAGACACGAACAGCCTCCTGTTAATGTTAGCGAAATGGAGACAATGCATCGTCTTGTCACCGCAGAGAAATTTGATGAAAGCGCTGTGCGCGCTCAGGCAGAAAAAATGGCACAAGAACAGGTTGCCCGCCAGGTTGAAATAGCCAGGGTCCGCAACCAGATGTATCGCCTGTTAACGCCCGAGCAGCAAGCGGTTTTAAATGAGAAACATGAACAACGAATGGAGCAACTGCGCGACGTAGCGCACTGGAAACAAAGCTCATCGTTAAATTTATTGAGTAGTAGCAACTCACGTTCCCAGTAGTAACCCTGTTTTCCTTGCCATAGACACCATCCCTGTCTTCCCCCACATGATGTGGGGGTTTTTTTTGCCCAAAATTACAGCGAATTACCAAAGATAAGCAGCCAATTACAGAAGATATTTGGAGCTTATAAACGTTTTTGTTATGTGTGACTGACTGCATTTATGTAGAGCCGTGTAATCTGATAATAATGCTCAGCTTTTTCCTAAATCCAACACAGTACCATCATTGGTAATGATAAAGGTGTAGTAGTGATTTTTTCCATTTAAGGTGTAGCTTGCACCATACACTAACCCTTTTTCTAAATTTACCGTAAAGCAGGTTCTTGGGTAGGTGAGATGCTTAAAATCGCCGACTAATAATTTTTTATTTTCTCTACCATTAGTTGACAGAATATAGCGGTTTAACACATCGTTTTTATCAGTGGTAAAGCAAACACGATTCCCGTCTACGTAGATCGCCCGTCTTTCGCCGGACTCTGCACCCTCTCTATCTTTCCCAGGGCACCCGGCAAGAAATAAAAGCAAAGGGAGAAAAATGATCGATTTCTTCATATCGGAAAGTCCCCTAGTACCTTTTCATATTTCTGAATTAACTCCAGCACCGGTTCCTCTGGGTCATAATCACGGTAAACATACAGATCGCTATGCCCATCAAACCCATAATGCTTTAACAACCAGTAATCGCTGACTAAGGATGCTTGCTGCTCCAGTCCGTAATCAAGTAAGTTTTCTCATTTAGGCTGTATGTATAATCAGCTGCCCATGAGAACGCTCCGCGTGTTCGCACCCACATTCCATATTGGTGCTGCCAAACATGCATCATTTCATGTAAAAAAAGATGCTGGGCATTTGGAGTTGGCTGTTTTGTTGGCATTGAGAAATCATCTTCATATTTTATTTTTCTAAACCACATTTCGCCGTTAGGCGTCATCGCCTGGCCGGGGTTTTGACTATCAAAAGGAAGATAACTTTCCAGATGAACTCAAACTTGATGGTAAAGAACGCTGAAGCCAAAGAGCGAGTTTGCAAGATTTATCTCGCCAAGCCTTAGCCTACGCAGACCTCCTTCCTGGATCGGTTTCCAGTCAATAGAATTAGGGTAATACGCCATCTTAATCCCTCAAGATATGTTGATTGAGTGTTTATCGTACACCTAAAGTAAATCAGCATTGGAAGAGTTATAGAGAGGTCTTAAAAATTCAGAATAAAACGTATTCAGGTGACGTATGGGTCATGCTGATCCGGCTGTAAGATAGGCCGTAATGTAGATTTTTTATTAGAATAAATTTTTAATTTAAGTGTGTTATGTATTGCTACAACATTCCATCCCTGTCTTCCTTCACATGATGTGTGGGGGCCCCAAATTTGTCACTCGGTTATTGCCTGACTGTTTTACTTCATCCGTTATACTAGCGGCATATCCTGGCAGGAGTGTTTATGAATCAAACCTATGGGCGGCTGGTTAGCCGGGCGGCAATCGCGGCTACCGTGATGGCATCGCTGTTACTTTTGATCAAAATTTTTGCGTGGTGGTACACCGGATCGGTCAGTATTCTGGCTGCACTGGTGGATTCTCTGGTGGACATCGCGGCGTCGTTAACCAACCTGTTGGTGGTGCGCTATTCGTTGCAACCGGCCGATGATGAACATACGTTCGGACACGGAAAAGCGGAATCGCTGGCGGCGCTGGCGCAAAGCATGTTTATTTCCGGTTCGGCGCTGTTTTTATTCCTGACCGGGATTCAGCATCTCATCCAACCGACGCCGATGAAAGATCCTGGCGTTGGGGTGGTGGTCACCATCATTGCGTTAGTGTGTACAATCATTCTGGTCACGTTTCAGCGCTGGGTGGTGAAACGTACGCAAAGTCAGGCTGTACGGGCAGATATGCTTCATTATCAGTCTGATGTTATGATGAACGGTGCGATTCTCGTGGCGCTTGGACTGGCCTGGTACGGTTGGCATCGTGCGGATGCCTTGTTTGCGCTCGGGATTGGCATCTATATTTTATATAGTGCATTACGCATGGGGTATGAGGCAGTGCAATCCTTGTTGGATCGCGCCTTACCCGATGAGGAACGTCAGGAAATTATTGATATAGTGACGTCATGGCCCGGTGTCAGCGGCGCTCACGATCTTCGCACGCGGCAGTCAGGGCCGACCCGCTTTATTCAGATTCATTTGGAAATGGAAGATAATCTGCCGCTCGTTCAGGCGCATTTAGTGGCTGAGCAGGTGGAGCAGGCAATTTTACGGCGTTTCCCGGGATCGGATGTGATTATTCACCAGGATCCCTGTTCAGTCGTACCCAAGGAAGGCAAGATGTTTGAGCTTTCATAATTCGTTGTAAAAAAGTGAGCCGGGCCAGCATTTTGTGTATAAATTACCACCATTTGGCCTGACCTGAATCAATTCAGCAGGAAGTGATTGTTATACTATCTGCATATTCGTTGGATCGTTTCGATATGCGGAATCGACTTCCGGCAGCAGATTTCATTTTGCATTCCAAAGTTCAGAGGTAGTCATGATTAAGAAAATCGGTGTGTTGACAAGCGGCGGTGATGCGCCGGGCATGAACGCAGCAATCCGTGGTGTTGTACGTGCAGCGTTAACGGAAGGACTGGAAGTCATGGGGATCCATGATGGCTACCTGGGTTTGTATGAAGACCGTATGGTCCAGCTTGACCGCTACAGCGTGTCCGACATGATCAACCGTGGTGGTACTTTCCTCGGTTCTGCTCGCTTCCCGGAATTCCGCGACGAAAATGTGCGTGCAGTGGCTATCGAAAATCTGAAGAAACGTGGCATCGATGCATTAGTTGTTATTGGTGGTGACGGTTCTTACATGGGTGCAAAACGCCTGACTGAAATGGGCTTCCCGTGCATCGGCTTGCCGGGCACTATCGACAACGATATTAAAGGTACTGATTACACCATCGGTTACTTCACCGCATTGGGTACCGTCGTCGAAGCGATTGACCGTCTGCGTGATACTTCTTCTTCTCACCAGCGTATCTCCATCGTTGAAGTGATGGGGCGTTACTGCGGCGACCTGACCCTGGCTGCAGCAATTGCCGGTGGCTGTGAATTTGTCGTGGTTCCGGAAGTTGAATTTAGCCGTGATGATCTGGTTGCTGAAATCAAAGCCGGTATCGCGAAGGGCAAAAAACACGCAATCGTCGCGATCACTGAGCACATGTGTGATGTTGATGAACTGGCACATTACATTGAGAAAGAAACGGGCCGTGAAACGCGTTCTACTGTACTGGGTCATATCCAGCGTGGTGGTTCTCCGGTTCCTTACGATCGTATTCTGGCGTCCCGTATGGGCGCATATGCTATTGAACTGCTGCTGGCAGGTCATGGCGGTCGCTGTGTCGGTATTCAGAACGAGCAACTGGTTCACCACGACATCATCGACGCTATCGAAAACATGAAGCGTCCGTTCAAAGGTGACTGGCTGGACTGCGCGAAAAAACTGTACTGATTGTTTTTGGTTGCCCGGTGGCGCTTCGCTTACCGGGCCTACAACGTGTACTCTTGTAGGCCGGATAAGGCGTAAGCCGTCATCCGGTACAACCTTCCTCATTTATTCCCCAGAGTTATAGCAAATCTTTTTTTATTCTTTAATGTTTGGATGCCTTTCTGGCACGCTTTGCTCATCACAACATCACATAAGAGAGCTGGGCGATGAACAAATGGGGCGTAGGGTTAACATTATTGCTGGCATCGACCAGCGTACTGGCAAAGGATATTCAGTTACTTAACGTATCGTATGATCCAACGCGTGAACTGTACGAGCAGTACAATAAAGCCTTCAGCGCGCACTGGAAGCAGGAAACGGGCGACAACGTCGTGATCCGCCAGTCGCATGGTGGTTCGGGTAAACAGGCGACTTCCGTCATCAACGGCATTGAAGCCGATGTCGTGACGCTGGCACTGGCATACGACGTGGATGCCATTGCTGAACGTGGCCGTATCGATAAAAACTGGATTACGCGCCTGCCGGACAACTCCGCGCCTTACACCTCCACCATTGTGTTCCTGGTCCGCAAAGGCAACCCCAAACAAATTCATGACTGGAACGATTTGATCAAACCGGGCGTGTCAGTGATTACACCAAACCCGAAAAGCTCAGGCGGCGCACGCTGGAACTATCTGGCGGCATGGGGCTATGCCCTGCACCACAACAACAACGATCAGGCCAAAGCGCAGGACTTCGTCAAAGCACTGTTTAAAAACGTTGAAGTGCTGGATTCCGGTGCGCGTGGTTCAACCAATACCTTCGTAGAACGCGGTATCGGTGATGTGCTGATCGCCTGGGAAAACGAAGCGCTGCTGGCAACGAACGAACTGGGTAAAGATAAATTCGAGATAGTGACGCCGAGTGAATCTATTCTCGCGGAGCCGACCGTTTCCGTCGTCGATAAAGTGGTGGAAAAGAAAGACACCAAAGCGGTGGCAGAGGCTTATCTGAAGTATCTCTACTCTCCGGAAGGTCAGGAAATTGCAGCGAAAAACTACTATCGTCCACGTGATGCAGACGTCGCGAAGAAATACGAAAATGCATTTCCGAAGCTGAAGCTGTTCACCATCGACGAAGAGTTTGGCGGCTGGACGAAAGCGCAGAAAGAGCACTTTTCTAACGGCGGTACGTTCGACCAGATCAGCAAACGCTAAATAAGTCTGTGATTTACCGACCCGGTGGCTTAGCGCGACCGGGTTTTTTATTTGTCATCGTTTTGCGTTACTCTTGCGCCTCAATGGGATACAGGGAACGCGTAATGAAAAAAGCAGGTTATCTTTTACTGGCGGTTATGGTGGTTGCCGCCGCTGCGGGCGTTGGGTACTGGAAATTTAGCGGTAACCCGGACGCGTTACGCCAGATAGTCCTTGAACAATGCCTGCCACATCAATTGCAGCAGCACGATCCCGCGCCGTGTACTGAAGTTAAACCCGATGCCGGATATGTGGTATTCAAAGACCGAAACGGTCCGCTGCAATATCTGTTGATGCCCACTTACCGTATCAATGGTACGGAAAGCCCACTGCTGTTGAAATCAGGCACGCCGAACTTTTTCTGGTTGGCCTGGCAGGCGCGCAGCTTTATGAGCCAAAAATACGGGCACGAAATCCCTGACAAAGCGGTCTCGCTGACCATTAACTCGCGTAGCGGACGTACGCAAAATCATTTGCATATTCATATCTCCTGTCTGCGAACCGACGTCAGAACGCAACTGGATGATAATATAGCGGAAATCAGCACTCGCTGGTTGCCATTGCCCGGCGGATTACGCGGGCATGAATATCTGGCGCGCCGCGTCACGGAAAATGAACTGGCGCAACGCAGCCCGTTTATGATGCTGGCAGAGGAGGTGCCGGATGCTCGCGAGCATATGGGCCGCTACGCCCTGGCAATGGTGCGTCAAAGCGACGAATCCTTTGTTCTGCTGGCGACCCAGCGCAATCTGCTGGCGCTCAATCTCGCCTCCGCTGAGGAAATTCAGGATCATCAATGTGATATTCTGCGTTAACCCCACCTAATCTGGCGTTTACTCCGCATGCCTGTCCCCGTATTCTTGTTGAAAAAAACAACAGGAGACAGGCATGTCGCTCTGGCTTACACACCCTCTGTTTATCCCCTCTCTGGTGGTTGGCATCACCATTCTGCTCTGGGCTACGTCGCTGCTGCCGGAGTTTATCACGGCGCTGCTGTTCTTTGCCGTGGCGATGGTGGCCAAAATCGCGCCACCGGATGTCATCTTTGGTGGCTTTGCCTCATCGGCGTTCTGGCTGGTTTTCAGTGGTTTTGTGCTGGGTATCGCGATTCGTAAAACGGGGCTGGCGGACCGGGCGGCGAGGGCATTGTCGTCAAGGCTGACAGACTCCTGGCCATTAATGGTCGCAAGCGTAGTGCTATTGAGTTACGCGCTGGCGTTCGTCATGCCGTCCAACATGGGACGTATTGCGCTGCTGATGCCGATTGTGGCGGCGATGGCGAAACGGGCTGGAATTAACGACGGCACGCGCGCCTGGTATGGTCTGGCGCTGGCCGTTGGGTTTGGGACGTTCCAGCTTTCCGCCACGATCTTACCTGCTAACGTACCAAACCTGGTGATGAGTGGCGCTGCGGAAGGCTCTTACGGCATCCACTTGAATTATCTTCCCTATTTGCTGCTGCATACGCCGGTTCTGGGTTGGCTTAAAGGCGCGGTTCTCATCGTGCTTATCTGCTGGCTGTTCCCTGGCAAGCCCCATGCGCCGCGCGATCTCACGCCGTCGGAACCGATGAGCGGAGATGAAAAACGTCTGGCCTGGATGTTAGCGGTGGTGTTGCTTCTTTGGGTAAGCGAAAGCTGGCACGGCATTGGCCCCGCGTGGACCGGGCTGGTGGCGGCGGTGATTACGCTGTTGCCGCGCGTAGGATTTATTAATGGCGAAGAATTTTCCAGTGGGGTGAATATCCGTACCTGCATTTACGTGGCGGGTATTCTGGGGCTGGCCATCACCGTGACACAGACCGGTATCGGTAGCGCGGTAGGCGAGGCGCTGTTACAGGTGATGCCGCTGGATGCGGACAAACCGTTTACCAGCTTCCTTGCATTGACCGGCATTACCACCGCGCTCAATTTCATCATGACGGCGAACGGCGTTCCAGCACTGTATACCACACTGGCACAAAGCTTTTCAGATGCGACCGGTTTCCCGCTACTCTCGGTGATTATGATTCAGGTACTGGGTTATTCCACACCGCTATTGCCGTATCAGGCATCACCGATTGTGGTGGCAATGGCGTTAGGAAAAGTACCGGCAAGAGCTGGAATGCTGCTGTGTATCGCGCTGGCGGCGGCAACGTATCTGATACTGCTGCCGCTGGATTATCTGTGGTTTAGCGTGTTGGGGAAATTATAGTTGCATCAGAATGTTAATTTTTTGTTTTGTGAGTGGGTGAATTGTATTATGCGCACCGATATTGGTTAATACCTGAGCGCATAATTGCGTGCTGGAAACTCAAGGATTGATTCATGGACAGATTGACCCCCATCCGCTGTTGGCCTGCCATCATCTCGATTGTTATTACGCTGACCATCTGGTTTGTTATCCCATGTCCAGCAGATGTCACCCCCGAGGCGTGGCATCTGCTGGCGTTATTTATCGGTACTATCGCGGCAATTATTGGTAAAGCGATGCCTATCGGCGCGATTGCGATTGTGGCAATTATGCTGGTAGCCATGACCGGCGTGACGCATCCCGGTAAACCCACCGCGGCGCTGAGCGATGCGTTAAGTGGTTTCTCCAACCAGCTTATCTGGCTGATCGGCATCTCGATTATGTTGTCGCAAAGCCTGTTGAAAACGGGGCTGGGCGCGCGTATCGGCTATGGGTTTATTGCTTTGTTTGGCAAAAGAACGTTGGGTATCGCGTGGGCGCTAACGCTGGCAGAAACGCTGATCGCACCCGTTACGCCAAGCAATACCGCACGCGGCGGCGGTATTATTCACCCAGTGATGCGGGCGATTGCGGAAAGTCTGGGTTCTCAACCCGGTGACAAAGAGAACGGTGCTACAGGTCGTTATCTGGCTCTGGTGAACTACAACATTAACCCGATCAGTTCGGCAATGTTTATTACCGCTACCGCGCCAAACCCGCTTATTGTGAGTTTCTTGACCAAAGGGACGGATGGGGTGCTGAATATGACCTGGGGAATGTGGGCGATTGCGGCGCTTCTTCCTGCCGTTGTCTCACTGGTCGTGATGCCTATTGTCATCTGGTGGCTCTATCCGCCCGCTATTACACGCACGCCGAATGCGCCAGAGTTTGCCCGGGAAAAGCTGGGGGCACTCGGTCCGTTGTCGCTGGCTGAAAAAATCACCCTCGCGGTTTTCGCTTTGCTGCTCTGCCTGTGGGCAGGTGTTCCTGCCATGCTGATGGGCAGTACCTGGGCCGTTAACCCCACCAGCGCGGCGCTCATTGGCTTGTCTGTTCTGTTAGTGACAGGGGTATTGAGTTGGGACGATATCCTTAAATGCCGCGGTGCATGGGATACGATAGTCTGGTTTGCCGCACTGGTTATGATGGCGGATTTCCTGAGCAAACTGGGTCTGGTGGGGTGGCTGGCGACGAGTGTTGGTAGCGCAATTGACCATCTCGGCGTGCACTGGAGTATCGCCACGCTGCTGCTGATCCTGCTTTATGTCTATTCACACTACTTTTTCGCCAGTACCACTGCACATATCACGGCCATGTTCGCGGCTTTCTTTGCTGCCGGATTAGGCCTCGGTGCTCCACCGGCGCTGCTCGGTCTGATGCTGGGCTTCTCCTCCTCCTTGATGATGTCACTCACGCACTATGGCACGGGTACTGCGCCTATTATCTTTGGTTCGGGCTATGTCACGCTGGCGGAGTGGTGGAAAACGGGGCTGGTGATGAGTGTGGTCAACCTGACCATCTGGGGTGTCACGGGGGCCTTCTGGTGGCACTGGCTGGGATACTGGTAAAGCGGGTATAAGAAGGGGAGCGATGCTCCCCTTTTAACAACTTAGGCCTGTTTAGCGGCTTCTGCTGCTTTAACGATGACTGCGAAGGCGTCTGCTTTCAGAGAAGCACCGCCAACCAGCGCACCGTCGATGTCCGGCTGAGCGAACAGTTCTGCGGCGTTTGCTGCGTTTACAGAACCGCCGTACTGGATGATAACTTGCTCAGCGATTTTCGCATCAGCTTTAGCAATGTGGTCACGGATGAATTTGTGGACTGCCTGAGCCTGAGCAGGCGTTGCAGATTTACCGGTACCGATAGCCCATACAGGTTCGTAAGCGATAACCACGCCTTCGAATGCTGCTGCGCCCTGAGTTTTCAGCACTGCGTCGATCTGACGTGCACAAACTTCTTCAGTTTTGCCCGCTTCGTTTTCCGCTTCGGTTTCACCGATGCACAGAACCGGGGTCAGACCCTGTTCTTTCAGCACAGCGAATTTCTTCGCGATCAGCTCGTCAGATTCTTTGTGGTAAGTACGACGCTCAGAGTGACCGATAATGATGTACTGCGCGCCGATATCTTTCAGCATTTCAGCAGAAGTTTCACCGGTGAATGCGCCAGACAGGTTCAGGTCAACGTTCTGCGCGCCCAGAATGATGTGGCTACCGGCAGCGGCGTGTTTCGCCAGGTCGATATACATTTCCGGCGGAGCGATTGCTACTGCACAGCCAGCAACGCCAGCCAGTTCTTTACGCAGGTTAGCAACCAGTTCGTTTACCATGTGGCGGCTGCCGTTCAGTTTCCAGTTACCCATCACTAAAGGATGTCGCATTTCATTTCTCCACGCTTGTCAGCGAATTAAGGAAGATGGCCGCCCGTCAGGGCAGCATGGTCTGTGAAACAGTATAGAGATTCATCTGCGGAAAGGCTTTGCTTTTTGTCATCAATTCGCCTTCTCAAGACTTTCTGATAGTGCCAGCTTAATCGGTTCAACAGCGAAGGTCAGCCCCTTTTCGCCGTTATCTGCAACAACATAGCGGATTGCGCCTTCCGTTTCGGCGTAATAGTGCTTACCTTTGCCGGCAGCGAGCAGTTTTTGCAGCTTTTTCTGACTCTGTTCTTTCGTCAACAGCGGCGCGACGGTGCGAATGACGGCGGTCATGTATTCCAGCGCTTTCGCTTTGGCCGCCTTTTGTTCTGGCCCCTGAATCGGCAGCCAGGTTATCTGCATACTTTTGATTTTTAAGGTGCCGCGCTCAAGGGCGGAGGACGCATACAGGTTTTCATTAATTTTACTGGCCGCGCGGGTGAGATTTGCCCGATCGCGGCTGCTGTCGATGGCACGGAACTCATTCAGAATAAGCTTCGGATTCTGCGTATTAAAGTTTTCGCGAAACTGGCTAATCGACAGGTCAAAGGTCGGCGCACCCGCCAGTAAATAGGGGGCCGTGGTTGCCGTCGATGGCTCTTCCGCCAGCGCCGCTGTATTCACGGACATGGCTGAAAACAATAATAAAAACAGTGTAAATCCTTGCTTCATCAATCGTACCTTTCATTCTCACTGCTCACGATTAAAACGGTAACCGTCGGGCTTGTCAAAAGGGTAAACTGTTCTGGAAGGTAATAATAAAGGAACTTACATGACCATACAGCAGTGGTTATTCTCATTTAAAGGGCGTCTTGGACGCCGTGATTTCTGGATTTGGATAGGCTTGTGGATAGTCGGGATGCTGGTTCTGTTCTCGCTGGCGAGTAAACAATTGCTCGATATCCAGACGGCGGCATTTTGTCTGGTTTGTCTGCTGTGGCCGACGGCTGCAGTCACAGTAAAACGTCTGCATGACCGGGGGCGCTCCGGAGCGTGGGCGCTGTTGATGATTCTGGCGTGGATGCTGCTGGCCGGAAATTGGGCGATATTACCCGGCGTCTGGCAATGGGCGGTAGGCCGCTTTGTTCCAACGTTGATTCTGGTTGGTATGCTTATCGATCTGGGGGCGTTCATTGGCACCCAGGACGCAAATAAATATGGTAAGGATACGCAGGACGTAAAGTACAGAGCTGACTCGTAGGCCGCGCCATCCGGCAAAATGCCCGGGTGTTTACCGGGCATTGAAACGTTCTTACCAGTAGTGCTCTGCGGTCATATGGCCCGGTCGACGGCGCAGGTGTTTGGTCATTTGCCGGGTCTCTTTCAGCAACTGCTGCGTGTCGCGTACCATTTGCGGGTTTCCGCATAGCATCACATGGCTGGTTTCTTTTTCCATTGGCAACCCGACTGCTTTTTCTAGCTCACCGCTCTCAATCAACGCCGGAACTCGCCCGGTTAATGAACCTGCGGCGGTTTCACGGCTCACAACCGTCTGGATACGTAATTTACCTTCGTAGCGTTTTTCCAGGTCCTGCATTAACGGCAGATAGCTTAAATCGGCGGCATAGCGGGCGGCATGGACCAGCACCAGATTCTTAAAACGGTCCAGATCTTTGCCCAACTGCAGAATCGATAAATATGGGCCGATAGCGGTACCGGTTGCCAGCATCCATAGCGTGTCACAATCGGGGACTTCATCCAGCACGAAGAAACCGGCGGCTTCACTCACCACCTGGACTTCGTCGCCAGGTTTCAGTGCGGCCAGACGGGGGCTGAGTTTTCCGTCAGGAACCGTCACCAGATAGAACTCTAAATCGGGGTTATCAGGCGCATTCACGTAAGAATAGGCGCGCTGGACGCGCTCGCCGTCGATTTCGAGGCCGAGCTTGGTAAACTGACCTGCGGTGAAGGGAAGAACCGGAGCTCGCACGGTCAAACTAAATAAGGCATCGGTCCAGTTCTGTACCTTCGTGACTTTGCCTGTTACCCAATCTGCCATGGTTTTCTCCTGTCTGCTGTGATTGCCTTATCTTCGTTCGTTGCACGAAAGATTTCCAGCCCAGATGGGCTGGAAGGCTCTATTGATCAAATCAATTACAGGATATGCGTCTGTACATCCGGATCTTTGCGATCGAGGTAGTGAATCGACTGAATGCGACGGATCGTACGTGATTTGCCGCGGATCAGCAGTGTTTCGGTGGTGGCAATATTACCTTTGCGGCTAATCCCTTCCAGCAGATCGCCTTTGGTGATCCCGGTCGCGGAGAAAATAACGTTGTCGCTGCGGGCCATTTCATCCAGACGCAGCGCTTTACCTGCCTCAATACCCATCGCGGCGCAGCGAGCCAGCTCCTGTTCGCCGATACGACGGTTCTCTTCGCTGTCGCCTTTGACGTCATGGCGAGCCAGCAGGCGGCCTTGCATGTCGCCATCCAGAGCGCGGATAACGGCGGCAGAGACGACACCTTCCGGCGCGCCACCAATGCCGTACAGCACGTCAACTTCGCTGTCTGGCATGCAGGTCAGAATCGAGGCCGCCACGTCGCCGTCAGGAATGGCGAAGACGCGTACGCCCAGTTTTGTCATCCCGGCAATAACCTCGTCATGGCGTGGTTTTGCCAGGATGGTAACGGTCAGTTCGCTGAGCGGTTTGTTGAGCGCGGTAGCAATGTTACGCAAGTTGGCTTCCAGCGACAGGTTCAGGTCGATGGACCCTTTTGCGCCTGGGCCGACAATCAGCTTTTCCATGTACATATCCGGCGCGTTCAGGAAGCAGCCTTTATCGCCAACGGCCAGTACGGCCAGCGCGTTTGCCTGACCCATGGCCGTCATGCGTGTGCCTTCGATAGGATCGACGGCGATGTCGACCGCATCACCAAGACCGGTCCCGACTTTTTCACCGATAAACAGCATCGGCGCTTCATCAATCTCACCCTCGCCAATCACGATGGTGCCGTCGATGTTGACCTGGTTGAGCATAATACGCATGGCGTTCACCGCCGCGCCGTCAGCGGTATTTTTATCGCCGCGGCCCAGCCATTTATAGCCAGCCAGCGCGGCCGCTTCGGTCACGCGTGAAAATTCAATGGCAAGTTCTCGTCTCATTGCAAACTCGTAGCTGAAAGGAATGGCGCGAAGTGTAGCACAGGGGAGGGGACGAGATTATTGATGTGTGTGCGGGGTTGCCCCCGCACGAAGAGATTGCCGGATAAGCCAAAGTTGCCATCCGGCAATGACGTATTACTCGTCGTGATCTTCCCACGCCAGAGCGCGTTTGACCGCTTTTTTCCAGCCGCTGTAACGGAAGTTACGTTCGGTGGTTTCGATGCCAGGGCGGAACTCACGCTCAATGACCGCTTTTTCCTGCAGCTCATCCAGATTCTGCCAGAAGCCGACAGCCAGACCGGCCAGATATGCTGCACCCAATGCGGTGACTTCGCGGACTTCCGGACGCTCTACGCGGGTACCCAGAATGTCAGACTGGAACTGCATCAGGAAGTTGTTGGCGACCGCACCGCCATCGACGCGCAGGGCGTGTAAACGAATACCTGAGTCCGCCTGCATCGCTTCCAGAACATCACGCGTCTGATAAGCGATAGACTCAAGCGTTGCGCGGATGATGTGGTTGGAGTTTACGCCACGGGTCAGGCCGAAGATGGCGCCACGTGCATACGGGTCCCAGTACGGTGCACCCAGGCCAGTAAATGCCGGAACAACATATACGCCGTTGGTGTCCTTCACTTTGGTGGCGAAGTACTCTGAGTCGAAAGCATCGCTGATGAGTTTCATTTCATCACGCAGCCACTGGATGGATGCACCCGCCATGAACACGGCACCTTCCAGCGCGTAGTTCACTTCCCCGGTCGGTCCGCAGGCGATAGTGGTCAGAAGTCCATTTTCTGACTTAACGGCTTTCTCGCCAGTATTCATCAGCATGAAGCAGCCAGTACCGTAGGTGTTCTTCGCCATCCCTTCTTTCACGCACAGCTGACCGAATAGTGCAGCCTGCTGGTCACCCGCGATACCGGAGATAGGAATACGTGTGCCGCCTTTACCACCGATGTTGGTCTGGCCATAGACTTCAGAAGAACGACGCACTTCTGGCAGCATGGCACGCGGAATGTCCAGCGCATCCAGCATCGTGTCATCCCAGTCCAGGGAGTGGATGTTGAACAGCATGGTACGCGAGGCGTTGGTGTAATCCGTGACGTGTACGCGTCCCTGCGTCATTTTCCAGATAAGCCAGGTGTCAACGGTACCGAACAGCAGTTCGCCACGACGAGCGCGCTCACGCGAGCCTTCTACGTGGTCGAGGATCCACTTCACCTTGGTACCGGAGAAGTACGGGTCAATCACCAGGCCGGTGTTGTTACGGATGTATTCTTCCATGCCATCGCGCTTGAGCTTTTCGCAGATATCTGCGGTACGACGACACTGCCACACAATAGCGTTATAGATTGGTTTACCGGTCTCACGCTCCCAGACGATGGTGGTCTCACGCTGGTTGGTAATACCGATCGCTGCAATTTCATCGGAACTGATATCGGCTTTCGCCAGAACTTCAACCAGCGTAGAGCTTTGGGTTGCCCAAATTTCCATTGGGTCGTGTTCTACCCAACCTGCTTTCGGGTAGATTTGCTCGAATTCGCGCTGTGAAACGGCAACGATATTCGCATCGTGGTCCATTACGACCGCGCGGGAGCTGGTGGTGCCCTGGTCGAGCGCAACGATATATTTTTTTTCAGTCATAATTTTTGTCCCGTAGTCACATTACAGCGAAGCTTTTTGTTGAGTGTTAGCCGCCGCGTCTTTTTCTTCAATCGCGCAGACATCGCACGGTAAATGGCGACCAATCAGTTTGCGATATGCCCATGCGCCCAAAATCGCGCCGGTAATTGGGCCAAACACCGGAACCAGGAAGTAAGGGATATCACGACCACCCGTGAAGGCAATCTCACCCCATCCGGCCATCCAGGCGAAGAGTTTCGGTCCGAAGTCACGTGCCGGGTTCATCGCAAAACCGGTCAGTGGGCCCATGGATGCACCAATAACGGCAATCAGTAAGCCGATCAGCAGCGGTGCCAGTGGACCACGCGGTACACCATTACCATCATCGGTCAGCGCCAGAATCAGCCCCATTAGAATAGCGGTAATGACCATTTCAACCGCGAAGGCCTGCACAAAATTGATATGCGGGTTTGGATAGGTGGAGAAAGTACCTGCCAGATTGAGGCTTTCTACACTACCGCGCACGATATGGTTCGTTTGTTCGAAATCGATGAAAAGATTGTAATAAAGCCCGTAAACCAGTGCCGCTGCGCAAAAGGCGCCGGCAATTTGCGAAATAATAAAAGGAACGACTTTGCGTTTGTCAAAACACGCAAACAGCCATAGTGCGATTGTGACTGCTGGATTCAGGTGTGCGCCAGAAACGCCTGCGGTCAGATAGATAGCCATGGCTACCCCCAGACCCCAGATGATACTGATTTCCCACTGACCAAAAGTAGCCCCGGCCACTTTGAGTGCAGCGACACAACCCACACCGAAGAAAATCAACAACCCGGTACCGAGGAATTCAGCAATGCACTGGCCTTTCAAGGTTGATGTTTGACTCATAATCGGATCCTGAAGAGTTTAATGTTTATTGTATGCGAGAAGGTCACTGACATCCCCGGAGCCGGTAGGCACACTGTTAATTTATCGTTAACGCTCAAAAACGAGAAATATCGAAATTAAAATGTGTGTACTCCATCAACAAAATGAGCGTTTTCGCGCCATTGCGCGGTATTTGTTATACAAAAATAGTGTGAGCTGAATCATTTCACCGATCATCCTGTTAACACTTAAGAGTTATGACAGTTGTGTCACCAGGACAAAGATTAAAAGTGTTGCAAACCGCAATCTGCGCGGGATGCCGCTGGACAGGGATGGCGCGGCTTCATACAATCGGTGTTAAGTAGTGTGCGCTCGTTTTTATTAAGGCGTCGCCGGTTATCGGGACGAGGATTTTTATCCATCAACGCCTTGCAATTCAGGAGAGGTATGACGATGTCATTAGAAGTGTTTGAGAAACTGGAAGCAAAAGTACAGCAGGCGATTGATACCATCACGCTGTTGCAGATGGAAATCGAAGAGCTGAAAGAAAAGAACAACTCACTGTCGCAGGAAGTTCAGTCTGCACAGCAGCAGCGTGAAGAGCTGGAGCGTGAGAACAACAACCTGAAAGAACAGCAGAATGGCTGGCAGGATCGTCTGCATGCCCTTTTAGGTCGTATGGAAGAAGTCTAATTACGCTTCATCTTTCGTGCCGTAGCTGCGTTGGCTGCGCTCAGTTACCCCAGTCACGTAGTTTACTACGCTCCTGGGGATACCTTCGTTTGCCGCCTTGCTACAACACGAAATCTATTGCGTAATCGTTCCTGTGTAGGCCGGATAAGGCGTAAGCCGTCATCCGGCAATACAATCGTTTTACCGCAACACAACGTTAATTTCAGGCATTCAACCCCCCATCTACGTCCAGACCGATGCCGGAAATCTGCCCAGCCGCTGGGCTTGCCAGAAACGTCACCGCCGCTGCAACATCCTCCGGTGTTCCATAATGCCCTGTCGCAATAAGCTGCCGTTGGGATTCTGCCTGCTCGCCATCTGCCGGGTTCATATCACTGTCAGTTGGGCCGGGATGGACAAGATTAACGGTAATACCCCGTGGGCCGAGATCACGAGCCAGGCCACGGGTTAGCGAGTTGAGCGCTGATTTAGTCATCGCGTAGACGGCAATCCCCGGCTGGGCGACGCGGTTGGCAAGACAACTGCCAATATTGATGATTCGCCCACCTTCAGGGAGATGCGGCAGCGCGGCCTGTATGGCAACTACCACGCCACGGATGTTCACGTTAATCAATGCGTCGATGTCCTCCAGTGACAGCGACTCCAGCGGGCCGCCGCGTGCGATCCCTGCGTTGTTGACCAGAATATCCAGTCCTCCGAGTGACTGTACCGTGCGGTGTACGGCGTTCTGAATCGCCTGAGCGTCTGCACTGTTTGCCTGAATGGCCTCACCATGGCGGCCAAGCGCTGTAATTTCATCGGCAACGGCCTGGGCTTTCTCCGCAGATTTTTCATAGGTTATAACAACATCAGCACCGGCTTTCGCCAGCGACAGTGCAATGGCGCGCCCTAATCCACGACTGGCTCCGGTGACCAGCGCTTTTTTACCTGTCAGATCGATATGCATGATGACCTCGTGATGAGAGTGATGAGATTCATCATTAGGTATAGAGAGAGTTTTTTCTTCGTCAATGCGCAGGATAGGGGAATCGAAAGGGGAAAGTGGCAAAAAGAGGCTCTGGAGATTTCCAGAAGCGAAAAAAAGCCAGTCAGTTGTTTAACCGACTGGCATCACACCAAATTGCGGTGTTTTCTTTACTCGATATCGAGCGGGTCTTCGGAGAGGATTATCCCGGTGTTGTCGGCGTACAGGTGGTCGCCAGAGAAGAACGTTACGCCGCCAAAGTTGACGCGCACATCGCTTTCCCCGATACCTTCTCCTGAAGCACCTACCGGAATGGCGGCAATCGCCTGAATGCCGATATCCAGTTCTTCCAGATCGTCTACCTGACGGACTGAGCCGTAGATGACCAGACCTTCCCATTCATTCTGTACGGCCAGTCGAGCCAGTTCGGCATCGACCAGCGCACGACGGACAGAACCGCCGCCATCGACCAGCAGAATGCGACCACGGCCGTTTTGTTCGAGCAGATCGTACAGCAACCCGTTGTCCTCGAAACATTTTACCGTGATGATTTGTCCGCCAAACGACGACCGTCCTCCAAAGTTAGAGAACAGTGGTTCCACGACGTTGACATCTTCCTGATAGATGTCACAAAGCTCGGATGTATCGTATTTCATAGGCTCAACGTTCAGTTGCTGCGAGAATTTTTAGTATATCGCGCTATGTGTACTGTTGGCAAAATCATCAATTGTTAATTGATATTTGTCAGTTAAAGAGACCACTGACTTAAGAAAATTCCAACGACAAACAGCAGGTTAGTTAACAATGCCGCTTTTACGGTGCGTTCCAGCATCGGGCGCATTGCCGCAGGATCCATCTCACGCATCACGTACCGCGCCTGTTTAATCAGCAGCGGAGCGGCGAGGATAAACAGCCATCCCCACAGGCTTTGCAGCGAAAACAGGTTAAACAGCGCCAGGCAGACTAGTGTCCCCATCAGCAGGCAGGCGTGGTAGCGGCGGGCATTGACGGCGCCTAAACGCACCACCAGCGTATTCTTGCCGTTCTCTCTGTCGCTGTTGATATCGCGCAGATTGTTGACGTTGAGCACGGCTGTTGCCAGCAGGCCGCAGGCGGTAGCAGGCAGAATGAGCGCCGGAATCAACGTATGCGCCTGCAGATACCAGCTTCCCATCACGCTCAGCCAGCCGAAGAACACCAGCACGGAAATATCACCGAGGCCGATGTAGCCGTAAGGGCGATTGCCTACGGTGTAAGTGATCGCGGCGATAATCGACAGGCCGCCGAGAATCAGGAAGCCGACAAAATCCGCCAGCGTGTGACAGGCCACCGCCACCAGCGCCAGACCGGACAGGCAGATTAAGACCACGGTGACAATCAGCGCACGCTTCATCTCCTGCTGGGTAATAACGCCTTTTTGCATGCCACGCAGCGGTCCGATGCGGTCGGGCTTGTCGCTGCCTTTGACGGCATCGCCATAGTCGTTCGCGAGATTGGACAGGATTTGCAGAAGTCCTGCAGTAATCAATGCCAGCAGAGCGACCAGCGGATCAAAGAACCCTTGCCACCATGCTAATGCCGTACCGACGATGATCGCCGCGAAGGCGAGCGGTAAGGTCTTAGGTCGTAAACTTTCCAGCCAGGCTTGTGAGCGGCTAATTTGTTGTTGTTCAGTCATATTTAGCGCCAATAAAAATGGGGCTTTATCAGCCCCATCAACAGTGATGAAAATGCATTGAACGCGATTATAGGATAAAACGGCTCAGATCTTCATCTGCGACCAGCGCATCCAGATGTTTGCTCACATATTCGGCATCAATTGTGATGCTTTGACCGTTCAAATCGCTCGCATCATAGGAAATATCTTCCATCAGACGTTCAAGAACGGTATGCAGGCGACGCGCACCGATGTTTTCGGTGGTTTCGTTAACCTGCCAGGCCGCTTCGGCAATGCGTTTAATACCCGATTCGGTGAAGTTGATGTCCACACCTTCAGTCGCCATCAGCGCTTTGTACTGCACGGTGATGGAGGCATTCGGTTCGGTAAGGATACGCTCAAAATCGCTGGTGGTCAGCGCCTGAAGTTCAACACGAATCGGCAGACGACCCTGCAGTTCCGGGATCAGGTCGGACGGTTTCGCCACCTGGAATGCGCCAGAGGCGATAAACAGGATGTGATCGGTTTTCACCATACCGTGTTTGGTAGAGACGGTGCAGCCTTCAACCAGCGGCAGCAGGTCGCGCTGTACGCCTTCACGGGAAACATCCGGACCGGAGGATTCGCCGCGCTTACAGATTTTGTCGATTTCGTCGATAAACACGATCCCGTGCTGTTCAACGGCGTCGATAGCTTCCTGTTTCAGCTCTTCCGGATTGACCAGTTTGGCCGCTTCTTCTTCAATCAGCAGCTTCATTGCGTCTTTGATTTTCAGCTTACGCGGTTTTTGCTTCTGACCGCCCAGGTTCTGGAACATGGACTGCAGCTGGCTGGTCATCTCTTCCATTCCCGGAGGCGCCATAATTTCAACGCCCATCGGTGCGGCCGCGAGATCGATTTCGATCTCTTTATCATCCAGCTGGCCTTCACGCAGTTTTTTACGGAACGCCTGACGCGCTGCAGAAGGTTCCTGCGGTTGCTCTGACTGTCCCCAGTTATTTTTAGCCGGTGGGATCAGCACGTCGAGAATGCGCTCTTCCGCCATTTCTTCTGCGCGGAAGCGGTTTTTCTCGATTGCCTGAACGCGAACCATCTTAATGGCAGCATCGGTCAGATCGCGGATGATCGAGTCAACTTCTTTACCTACATAGCCGACTTCGGTGAATTTCGTTGCTTCAACTTTGATGAACGGCGCGTTGGCCAGTTTTGCCAGGCGACGGGCGATTTCGGTTTTACCGACGCCGGTCGGGCCAATCATCAGAATGTTTTTCGGTGTGACTTCATGGCGCAGTTCTTCGTTGAGCTGCATGCGGCGCCAGCGGTTACGCAGGGCAATCGCCACGGAACGCTTAGCGTTATCCTGGCCGATGATGTGTTTGTTCAGTTCGCTGACAATTTCGCGTGGGGTCATTTCAGACATGGGGGATCCTTACGCTTTGGAGTTCAATTCTTCGATGGTATGGAAGTGGTTGGTATAAATGCAGATATCCCCTGCAATATCCAACGCTTTCTCAGCAATTTCGCGTGCGCCAAGCTCGGTGTTTTCCAGCAGAGCGCGTGCTGCAGCCTGGGCGTAGGGACCGCCGGAGCCGATGGCAATCAGATCGTTTTCTGGCTGAATGACGTCACCGTTACCGGTGATGATGAGCGATGCTGTTTCATCTGCAACGGCCAGCAACGCTTCGAGTTTGCGCAGCATACGGTCGGTACGCCAGTCTTTAGCCAGCTCAACGGCGGCCTTAACCAGGTGACCCTGGTGCATTTCCAGTTTGCGTTCAAACAGTTCAAACAGCGTGAATGCATCCGCAGTCCCGCCCGCAAAGCCCGCAATGACTTTGTCGTTGTACAGACGGCGGACTTTTTTCACGTTGCCTTTCATTACGGTGTTACCCAGTGTGGCCTGACCATCACCGGCGATTACCACATGGCCGTTACGGCGTACGCTTACTATTGTTGTCACGAGCAGACCCCTTGGTTACAAATGCAGAATACAGGCCCCGCACAGTTGTACGGGGCGTAATGCAAGTATAGATGGGGGAGATTTTGGGGGTTTCAACCCCCAGTGGCGAGTCGAATGCAGTTTGTGTGGCCGGCAACTTTCAGGCGGCTGATGGTATTGTCGGCATTTTCCTTGCCTTTCACCGGGCCAATCACCACGCGATTCCAGCCGTTGTTGGTGGTAATGCGGGAGTTGAAGCCTTCAAAAGCCAGCTGCGCCCGCACGGTTTCTGCTTGCTCTGCGCCTTTAAATGACCCGCACTGCACCATCCAGCGGCGTTCGTCTTTTTTCTCCGCCGTCTGTTTTGGCGGCTGCGTTTCATTCGTTATTGGCGCGGCCGGCTGCGTTTTCGGCTGCGCGGCGGTGGTGTGCGCAGGCGTCTGCAACAGATCCTGATACGGCTGCTGGGTCACTGGTTTTGGCTGCGCTTTCGGCTGTTGTACCGGTGCGGCTTGTGCCGTACGCGTTTGTGGCTGCTGGTAAGGCTGTTCCGTCGCCCGTGGGCGCGGCTGCTGAGCCTGCTGCTGCGTGTTGGCCCATTGCTGTTGCTGCACCTGGCGTTGGCGCTGCAGCGTTTGCTGGCGCTGTTCAGGCGTTTGTTCGTTCCACGGTACTTCGTTGAGCTGTGTCGGCTGTTGACGCATATCAGCCTGCATTTGCGCCAGCAACTGGCGCTGCTCATTGGTCAACTGATCGGCGTTAAGCACTTCGCCACCCGCAGAGGGTTCGGTAGGTGCACGCACGCCAGGCTGACGGCTTTCCAGCTCTTTGATATAGCGCCAGCGTTCTTCCGGTTTAGGCGGGATGCCATTACCGGTGACTTTCTGGCTTTGCAGCGTCTCGGACTCTTCTTTCTTGTGATGCGTAATGAAGTACAGACCACCGATAAAGGTCACGAGTACGGCTGCAGCAATAGCGACCATCGCGGGGGATACCGCTGGCGTACTGCGTTGCTTTTTCCGTGATGTGCTCTTTTTGCGCCGCGAAGGTGCCGGTTGGCCGCGACGTACATAATCTCGTTGTGCCACTATCGTTTCGCTGTATTTATTCGTTCGTCAGCCCGCCATGTTACTTAAGCGACGGGCCTTTGACCAGACAGGGGAGTCCGAAAGCACTTTACTTTACGTCAGTGCCCGGGTAGTACCCCGAATAATTAGCTCGCAGTCCAGTAAACGTGAGCCACTGCTGACGCTCTGCCCTTGTAATTGATCGAGCAGTAACAGCATAGCTTCACGTCCGATATCGAAACGCGGTTGTGCGACGGTTGTCAGGGGTGGATCACAAAATTCCGTCAGTGAAATATTATCGAAGCCAATGATAGATAAATCATCCGGTACTTTTAAGCCCTGACGTTTGGCGTAAGAGAGTGCGCCAAGCGCCATCACATCGCTGTGACAAAAGACCGCGGTCGGAGGTTGCGGTAGCTCAAGCAGCTGTTTTAACGCGTTGGCGCCCGCTTCATAGGTGAAATCACCGCGCGCGATGAAGTGTGGATCGACGGTAATTCCACTGCGGCGTAGTGCCTGAACATAGCCTTGCAGGCGGTAGTGGCACAGCGGCATATCCTCTGGCCCGGCAATACAACCAATGCGCTTATGCCCCAGTTCCAGCAGATAATTCATCGCGTTAAAGGCGGCAGTGAGGTTATCAATGTGCACGGTGGGCAGTTCCAGCTCTGGCGCGAACTCGTTGGACATGACCATTGGCGGCAAGTTGCGTTGCTCTTCCACGCTGGCATCAAACGGCAGGCGCGAGCTGAGCAGGACCATGCCATCGATCTGCTTGGTGATTATGAGGTTGAGGAAGGTCTTTTCCTGCTGGTTCTGGTGCGCGCAATCGCCGATCAGCACCAGATATCCCTGTTCTGCGGCGGTCACTTCTATGCCGCGAATCACTTCGCTAAAAAAGGGATCACAGATATCCGGCACAATCACCAGAATGGTACGTGACTCATTACGCTTAACATTGCGTCCCATTGATTGGGGTAAATATCCCACTTCCAGCGCGGCCTGCTCAACCTTGTTACGGGTTGACTGTGAGACTTTGTCCGGGTTCATTAATGCGCGGGATACGGTTGCCGTTGAGACTTTCGCCTTCAGAGCAACATCTTTCATCGTAGCGGCGGCAACCTGCTTATTCGGTTTCACTCTTTCTCCTCGCCAGAGGGCTGCTGGCACAGACTCGTCCCTGGGTAACCTTCATCTGAAACATTTTTATCAGATAGTTAATGGAAGCGGTTACAGAATTTTCATAAAAAGTGTGATGGATGTTTAATTTTACGATCCGCCTCGCATCATGAGGCATTATCCCTCGATGGGATCGACATCCAGCACCCATTTAACCTTACGTGCATCGGGTAACGTATTGATCAGCGCCAGCGTGCCGCTGACGATATGTTGCAGGCGAATTCTCGACGGGTGCTGCAACAAAATTTGCCATCGATAGCGACCGCCGCGTTTGGGCGCCAGGGCGGGAACCGGGCCGAGCACCCACAGTTTGTCATCGGCCAGCGGACTGGCCTGAATCAGATTTCGTAACTGCTGTAAGAACATTGGCGCATGCTGGTTGTTGTGATCTTCTGCCCGCACGATCACATGGCTGGTCCATGGGGGAAGCTGGAGCGTTTGTCGCTCGGCCAGCGCCTGCTCGGCAAAGGCGTCATACCCTTTATACAGCAAGGTTTGCAGCAGCGGATGTTCAGGGTGGTGCGTTTGCAGTACCACTTCGCCCTGCTTCCCGGCGCGACCGGCACGCCCGGAAACCTGCGTGTAGAGCTGGGCGAAGCGTTCCGCCGACCGGAAATCTGCGGAGAACAGCGCGCCGTCAACGTCCAGCAGCGCCACCAGGGTGACGTCCGGGAAATGGTGGCCTTTCGCCAGCATTTGCGTGCCGATTAGGATTCGCGCGCCGCCACGATGCACTTCCGCCAGATGCTGCTCCAGCGACCCTTTGCGGCTGGTAGTATCGCGATCGATGCGTGAGATTGGCACGCCGGGGAAAAAAGGCGCCAGAGCCTGCTCAAGCTGTTCGGTGCCAAGTCCAACCGGAACCATATGCGTCGAGCCGCAGGAAGGACACTGACGCGGTATTGGGCGCTGGCTGTCGCAGTGGTGGCAGCGTAAATGGTGCTGTGCCTGATGCAGGGTATAGTAGTGATCGCAGCGCGGACATTCGGCAATCCAGCCGCAGTCGTGGCACAGCAGCGCAGGCGCAAAACCCCGGCGGTTCAAAAACAGAATTACCTGGTTATCTGCTTGCAGATGCTGACGCATACGGGCGATAAGCGCAGGGGCGAGCCCGGCCTGTACCTGCTGACCTTTGAGATCCAGCACGTGCTGAGTGGCTGGGCGTGCGTTTCCGGCGCGTCGCGTCAGGCGCAGCATGCGGTATTTTTTCTGCCGCACGTTGCACAGCGTTTCCAGCGCCGGGGTGGCTGAGCCGAGAATAATCGGGATCTGCTCGCTGTGGGCGCGATAAACCGCGAGGTCGCGCGCATGATAGCGCCAGCCTTCCTGCTGTTTATAAGAGCTGTCGTGCTCTTCGTCGATGACAATCACGCCCAGATTTTTAAACGGCGTAAACAGTGACGAGCGCGTGCCGATAACAATCGCCGCTTCGCCATTTTTCGCCTTCAGCCATGCCGAAAGACGTTCACTGTCATTTAAACCCGAGTGCAGGACTTCGACAGGCGCATTGAAGCGTTCGCGAAAACGGGCAATAGTTTGCGGCGTCAGGCCAATCTCCGGCACCATCACCAACGCCTGCTTGCCCTGGGCAAGGACATTTTCCAGTACGCTTAGATAGACCTCTGTTTTGCCCGACCCCGTCACGCCCGCTAATAGCCAGGCGCTAAAGCTGTCCGACGCGCTATGAATCGCGCCAACAGCGGTGGCTTGCTCGGTATTCAGCCGCAGACGCTCACCGGAAACGGCGTAGTGCGTACGCCAGTCGCTAAAGCCTGGCGTTTCACTCGCCAGGGAGCACAGACCTTTTTTCCGCAGTGCCTGTAATGCGGCGTCATTAAATTCCAGTTCAGCGACCTGGTCGCGCCATATTTTTCCCTGGCGTAGCGCAGCCAGCGCCTGCTGCTGTTTGGGAGAGCGCTTCAGGCTGTTCAGATCAATAACCTGGCCTTCTTCAGTGGCAAACCAGTACCACATGGGCGCGTTAGTCGCCGGACGTCCCTGGCGCAGTAAAATTGGCAGAGCGTGAAACAGTACGTCACCGATAGGATGATGATAATAATCCGCCGCCCACAACAGCAGACGCCAGACAGAGGTCGAGTAGACCGGTTCGCTGTCCAGCACTTCGAGAACGGCTTTCAATTCGCTCCGCGGTAGTTCACTGTGCTCGCTGACGGAAAGGACGATACCCACGCGCTCTTGCTGCTTGCCAAAAGGCACGCGTACACGACACCCGGCTTTGGCGCTCATGCCTTCCGGCAGGAGGTAGTCAAAAGTACGAGGTAGCGGAACGGGTAAGGCAACGTGCGCAACGGGCATTGAATCATCCTGACTTGAAATCTGGCGGGTTAGTATACACATTAGTGGAGGGTAGAATGCGGATCAGTTTGCATGAGCAGGTTAATTTCTGTATGATTCGCCGCCTTTGATACAAATTTGTATCACTGACCTATACTATTAACATCGCGTGGTGTCTGGCGTTAGGGCTGGAAGAGCGACGCGGCCTTAAACCGAGGTTTTCCCATGAAAAAAGATATTCACCCGAAATACGAAGAAATTACTGCAAACTGCTCTTGCGGTAACGTCATTAAAATCCGCTCTACTGTCGGTCACGATCTGAACCTCGACGTGTGCAGCAAGTGCCACCCGTTCTATACTGGCAAGCAGCGTGATGTTGCTACCGGTGGCCGTGTTGATCGCTTCAACAAGCGTTTCAGCATCCCGGGCAGCAAATAAGTTCCTGCTGTCAGAAAAAAGCGCCTTATGGCGCTTTTTTTGTATCTGTACTTGATAATAAAACTTACATTGATGTATTGAATGATGTTTCACTTTTAATAAATGAAACAGTGTTTTTATTTTTTAAGATAAAATATTCGCACTAGTGATCTTCGTCATTTTTATCTTCTGTTCTTTGCCACTCATGCCAATTCCTGGCAAAATCTCAAAGGTTTATCCCCTCTTTCTAAAATACACTTTCGCGGAAATATAAAATTATTCTTACGACTCTATTGCTTTCCTGTTTATAGCCCGGAATGTGATGGTGAATTTTCTTTATTTAGTGTGAAAAGGGATTGTCATGAAATTCAAATCTACCTTGTTACTTATTCCATTATTATCTGCGGCCGCGCAGGCGGGTTATGTTGATTACCGCCATGAATATTATGATGACGGGCGAAATTACGATCGTGTTTATATGTCTCATCGTTTTGCTACAGGTTTTGGTGTAGCGGTAGAGGCCATTTCACGTTCTGAAGATACGCAATCGAACGATGCGTGGAATAATATGGAAAGTAACGGTAACGAGTATACGGCAAGTTACCAGTTTACCTGGCGGGATCTCATCTGGCAGCCAGGTATTGCGATCGAAACGGGCGATAACATCACGATTTATAAACCTTATATCCGCGTGCAGTACAACATCAACGACAGCTGGTGGACCGCGTTCCGCTATCGTCAGGAGTACATGCGCAGAAACACTGACGGCAAAGATGACCGCATGGTCTATCGTCCGGAAGTCTGGCTTGGTTATAACGTCAATAACTGGATGTTTGAGCTAAACGGCATTTATAAAATTGCCGATAGCGAAGATTTATATAACAACCGGAAAGATGATTATGAATATAACTTCCGTGTCGCTTATAAAATAGATTCCTGGGTTCCATTTATTGAAATTGGTAATGTTTCTTCGGGTTATGACACCACCACGACTGACGATCGCCAGACCCGCTATCGTGTCGGCCTCGGTTATAACTTCTGATTGTTAATACTCTGCGTATTGGTTTATTACGTTGAACACCAGGATATACGCATAGTTTGCGTGAATAATATGTCTAAGGAGTTGACATCATGTCTAATGATGGAACAGTGAGTGGAAGCAATCAAGATATTGTCGTCAGACCTTTCGGATTCAGGGATAAAATTGGTTATTTGTGTGGTGACCTGGGAACCTGTTTTATTCTTGGGTTAGTAAATAGTTTTTTAATGATTTATTACACTAACGTCCTCGGCATTTCAGGAGTTATTGTCGGCTCGCTCTATTTTGTGACTAAGCTCTTTGATGCGTTTGTCGATGTTGGTGTAGGGCGCTTATGCGATACCTCTAAATTGACGGTACATGGACGATTTAATCCGTGGGTGCGCCGTATGAAGTACCCGTTCTGCATCATTGCGGTGGTCCTGTTCCTGCCGTTTGTGAATGATTTTTCTTATACGGCGAAAATTATCTATATCTGCTGTTCCTATTTTGTTTACGGTTCACTGTTATCGACAGTCAGCATTCCATATGGCGCCATGTCTGCGGCGATTAGCTCGAACCCGGAAGATCGGGTGTCACTGTCAACCTGGCGCAGCGTGGGTTCCGCCATCGGCGGTGGAGCAACCGGCTTTTTTATCCCGATTCTGATGTACACCACCCTGGTGGACGGAAGTCAGGTGATTTCCGGGCAACATTTTTTCTGGATTGCTATTGGTTGTGCCGTACTGGGCTTTATCTTTTTAACGTTGACCTGTCAGTTAACAACAGAACGTGTGCGCGTGGAGCGAAAAGAGAGTATGCCCGTATCGGTGCTGCTGAAGGGATTGTTACGCAATAAAGCACTGATCGATTTAGTTGTGGTGGATCTGCTGATTGTGATTAACCAGGGGTTGTCAGGTACCAACATGACTTACCTGTTTAATGACTACTTCCACAACAAAGAGGCCATGTCCGTGGCGTTGCTATTTACCTTCGGCTCTCTGGTTTTGCTGGCACCCTCGGCATCCTGGCTGACGAAGCGGTTTGGCAAAAAAGAGGCCAGCGTCGGCGCATTGCTCTTTGCGGTGGCGATGTATCTGATTATGTACTTCATCCATATTACGGACGCGAAAGTCTATTTGGTTTTCCTGTTCCTGGCGACGTTGGGGGCCGGACTATTCAACCTGATGATTTGGGCGTTTATGACCGATGTTTGTGATTATCACCAGTATGTCACCGGCGATCGCGAGGATGGTACCGTTTATGGTGTGAACTTCTTTGCCCGCAAGGTGGGTCAGGCGTGTGCAGGGGCGATTGGTGGCTTTATGCTGGCCATTATTGGTTATCAATCTTCGTCAACGGGCGGCGCTGTGCAAACCAGCATCGTGCAGGAAAATATTTATACGATGGCGAATCTTTTACCGGCGTTATGCCTGTTTTTGGCCGCGGTCATTCTGATTTATTTCTATCCATTGAACCGTAAAGAGACGCTCAAAATGGAAGAAACATTGAATAAAATCAATGGTATTAGAAAATAACGTTGTGAGAAACGGCGGGGTTATCCCGCCTTTTCTCTTTTTTTCTAACCGTCAGCCGATCAGTACTCCCACGTCTCCGGGTCGATCCCCAGTTCACGCATGATGATCTTCGCCTCTTCCGGGATCTCATCACTGCGTTCTTTGCGCAGATCCTCGTCGTTTGGCAACGGTTGTCCGGTAAAGGCGTGCAGAAACGCTTCACACAGCAGTTCGCTGTTGGTGGCGTGGCGCAGGTTATTGACCTGACGACGCGTGCGTTCATCGGTAAGGATTTTTAACACCTTCAGAGGAATGGAAACCGTAATTTTTTTGACTTGCTCACTCTTCTTACCGTGCTCAGCGTATGGGCTGATATATTCGCCGCTCCATTCAGCCATGAGATACCTAATCCTCTTTGTCATTAATATTGAGGCCAGAACCTGAGCCCGGACCATAATTGCGCGTAGTTTATCGTAGTGGCGCGGCCCTGACACGAAGTTAGCCGACGCAAATGTACGCTAATGCATATAATTTTAACGGCTATTTCCTGTTTGCTCAATCTATACGCAAAGAAGTTTAGATGTCCAGATGTATTGACGGCTATTGTAACAATGATTACTCTGGTGTCTGACTTTTCACCGACTCAGCCAGGATCTCCTCAATATGACGCGTAAACAGGCCACCATTGCAGTGCGTAGCGGATTAAATGACGACGAGCAGTACGGTTGCGTTGTCCCGCCGATTCACCTCTCCAGTACCTATAATTTCACCGGTTTTAATGAGCCTCGTGCTCATGACTATTCACGCCGTGGCAACCCGACGCGTGATGTGGTTCAGCGTGCGCTGGCGGAGTTGGAGGGGGGCGCTGGTGCAGTGCTGACCAATACCGGCATGTCGGCGATTCATCTGGTCACCACGGTGTTTCTGAAGCCTGGCGATCTGCTGGTCGCACCGCACGACTGTTACGGTGGTAGTTACCGCCTGTTTGACAGTCTGGCAAAACGTGGCTGTTATCGTGTGCTGTTTGTCGATCAGAGTGATGATCAGGCGCTGAAAGCGGCGCTGGCAGAAAAACCGAAGCTGGTGCTGGTCGAAAGTCCAAGCAACCCGCTGCTGCGCGTGGTAGATATTGCAAAAATCTGCCAACTGGCACGTGAGGCTGGTGCGGTGAGCGTTGTCGACAACACTTTTTTAAGTCCTGCACTGCAAAATCCACTGGCATTGGGCGCCGATCTGGTGTTGCATTCATGCACGAAATATTTAAACGGTCACTCAGACGTGGTGGCTGGTGTTGTTATAGCCAAAGATCCGGAAACGGTCACTGAACTGGCATGGTGGGCGAATAATATTGGCGTGACCGGCGGCGCATTTGATAGTTATCTGCTGTTGCGCGGCCTGCGTACTCTGTCACCGCGTATGGAAGTGGCACAACGTAATGCTCAGGCTATTGTGGACTACCTGCAAACCCAGCCGCTGGTGAAGAAACTGTATCATCCGTCACTGCCGGATAATCAGGGGCATGAGATTGCCGCGCGTCAGCAAAAAGGGTTTGGCGCGATGTTGAGTTTTGAACTGGATGGCGACGAGCAAACATTGCGTCGCTTCCTGAGCGGGTTGTCATTGTTTACGCTGGCGGAATCATTAGGGGGCGTTGAAAGTTTGATCTCCCACGCCGCGACCATGACACATGCGGGTATGGCGCCAGAAGCGCGTGCTGCTGCCGGAATTTCAGAAACGTTGTTGCGTATCTCCACCGGTATTGAAGATGGCGAAGATTTAATTGCCGACCTGGAAAATGGCTTCCGGGCTGCAAACAAGGGGTAAACATGAGTGTGATTGCGCAGGCAGGGGCGAAGGGTCGTCAACTGCACAAATTTGGTGGTAGTAGTCTGGCAGACGTGAAATGTTATTTGCGTGTCGCAGGTATTATGGCGGAGTACTCGCAGCCTGACGATATGATGGTTGTTTCCGCCGCGGGCAGTACCACTAACCAGTTGATTAGCTGGCTGAAGTTAAGCCAGACCGATCGTCTTTCTGCGCATCAGGTTCAACAGGCGTTACGTCGCTATCAAAGCGAGCTTATCAGCGGTTTGTTACCTCCTGAGGTGGCGGATGGGTTGATCGGCGCGTTTATTCACGATCTGGAACGCCTGGCCGGGTTACTCGACAGCGGTGTAAACGATGCCGTTTATGCTGAAGTCGTCGGGCATGGCGAGGTGTGGTCCGCGCGTTTGATGTCCGCTGTCCTTAATCAACAGGGGCTGGAATCGGCCTGGCTGGATGCGCGTGAGTTTTTACGTGCTGAACGCGGCGCTCAGCCGCAGGTGGATGAAGGTCTTTCTTACCCATTACTGCAGCAACTGTTGGCGCAGCATCCGGGTAAGCGCCTGGTGGTGACTGGTTTTATCAGCCGTAGCAATGCGGGTGAAACGGTCCTGCTGGGGCGTAACGGCTCTGACTACTCGGCGACGCAGGTTGGCGCGCTGGCAGGGGTTTCTCGTGTCACCATCTGGAGCGATGTCGCCGGGGTTTATAGTGCGGACCCACGTAAAGTCAAAGATGCCTGTTTGCTACCGCTGCTGCGTCTTGATGAGGCCAGCGAGCTGGCGCGTCTGGCGGCTCCGGTTCTGCATGCCCGCACCTTACAGCCGGTTTCGGGTAGTGATATCGACCTCCAGCTGCGCTGTAGCTACACGCCGGATCAGGGATCAACGCGGATTGAGCGAGTCCTGGCTTCTGGTACCGGGGCGCGCATCGTGACCAGCCATGACGACGTCTGTCTGATTGAGTTTCAGGTTCCCACCGGCCAGGACTTTAAGCTGGCCTACAAAGAAGTCGACCAGATTTTAAAACGCACCCAGGTGCGTCCACTGGCGGTGGGCGTGCATCCTGACCGTCAGCTACTGCAATTTTGCTATACCTCCGAAGTCGCTGACGGCGCGCTGAAAATTCTGGATGAAGCTGGCCTGCCGGGCGAGCTGCGTCTGCGCCAGGGGCTGGCGCTGGTGGCGATGGTTGGGGCAGGCGTAACGCGTAATCCGCTGCATTGCCACCGTTTCTGGCAACAGTTAAAAGGCCAGCCAGTCGAGTTTACCTGGCAGTCGGAAGAGGGGATCAGTCTGGTTGCGGTACTGCGTACCGGCCCGACCGAAAGCCTGATTCAGGGTTTGCATCAGTCTATTTTCCGCGCAGAAAAACGTATTGGTCTGGTGCTGTTCGGCAAGGGGAATATTGGTTCACGCTGGCTGGAACTGTTTGCCCGCGAACAAACAACGCTTTCCGCGCGTACCGGGTTTGAATTCGTGCTGGCAGGCGTGGTGGATAGCCGCCGCAGCCTGCTGAACTATGAAGGGCTGGATGCCAGCCGTGCCCTGGCCTTCTTCGACGACGAAGCGGTAGAGCAGGATGAAGAGGCGCTATTCCTGTGGATGCGCGCCCACCCGTATGATGATTTAGTGGTGCTGGATGTGACGGCCAGTGAACAATTGGCCGATCAGTATCTGGACTTCGCCAGCCATGGTTTCCATGTCATTAGCGCCAATAAACTGGCGGGGGCGAGTACCAGTGATAAGTATCGCCAAATTCATGATGCTTTCGAAAAAACCGGTCGCCACTGGCTGTATAACGCCACCGTGGGCGCAGGTTTGCCGATCAACCATACTGTGCGCGATCTGATTGATAGTGGCGATACGATTCTGTCGATCAGCGGGATCTTCTCCGGCACGTTATCCTGGCTGTTTCTGCAATTTGATGGCACGGTCCCGTTCACCGATCTGGTGGATCAGGCCTGGCAGCAAGGGCTAACTGAACCGGACCCGCGCGTCGATCTTTCTGGCAAAGATGTGATGCGTAAGCTGGTGATCCTGGCGCGTGAAGCAGGTTACGATATTGAGCCGGACCAGGTTCGCGTTGAGTCACTGGTGCCTGCGCACTGCGAAGAAGGCTCCATTGACCATTTCTTTGAAAATGGCGATGAGTTGAATGAACAGATGGTGCAACGTCTGGAAGCTGCACGTGAAATGGGGCTGGTGTTGCGCTACGTGGCGCGTTTTGACGCCAATGGTAAAGCGCGTGTGGGTGTTGAAGCAGTCCGCGCTGAACACCCGCTGGCTGCGCTGTTGCCGTGCGATAACGTGTTCGCCATTGAAAGCCGCTGGTATCGTGATAACCCGCTGGTGATCCGCGGGCCGGGCGCAGGTCGTGATGTGACCGCCGGTGCTATCCAGTCCGACATCAACCGTTTGGCGCAACTGCTGTAGTTTGCGTTGCCGGATGGCGCTTACGCTTATCCGGCCTGGCGATGACACAAACCGTAGGCCCGGTAAGCGGCAGCGCCACCGGGCAAATCCAGGATGTTGTATTTCTCCGTCAGCGTCCTTATCGTCTGAAACACAGAATGGGCAGAGTAACGTGGGCTTTGCTGAAATTCCGTCTGTTGCTGCAACCAGTTGAGAAAATGATGACTTGCCGCCAGGGTTATTGACGCTCCTTTTTCAACCTGACCCTCTGTTAACAAACACACCATTTTACGCGTGTCGCCTTGTTGCCAAATTTGCCACTGGTTCTGCCACCATCCCTGATAACTTTTGCCCAGTAACTGCCAGGGCCTGGTGTGTTGATCGTCGCTGATTTCTTCATCCACAAACCAAAGCGAGGCGTGATGTTCGCGAAATTGTTCCGCCCATGCGGTAATCGCCGCGCCGCGCAGAAAACATTCGTGGGCAATAATGTGCGTTTTTACCGCAGGCCAGAGGTGGCTCAGTATGCGGAAATGCCCATGCGCGGTAATGACCGGGCGTAAAATTGCGCCGCTGGCGTTACGCTTGAGCATCGCGCTGCCGTACTGAATTTCGTCAAATTGGCTGCGGCGTAAAAACTGCGTTTCTCGCTGACTGACTCGTTCCACAATATCATCATGACTCACCACTGGCTCAGTGCTGCCGCGCCAGCGGTAACGCAATGAAGCCCCGGCAGGATGAGGTGTGAAATTGCTGGAAATATGCAGAATATTACCGCGAATAGCGTCAAAACTGAGCAACACATAGAGTTGCTGATCTGCACTGGCGCCCTGAAAAGGTACGATCAGAGAGACTGTTGCGATTTGTTCGGGCGGTTGGATGGCGACAAGCGGTTGCTGCTTTGGTGTCCAGACCTTTTTGCAACTCCGGCACTGAACGCGCTGGCTGCCCTGGGGATTTCGGCCATAGCGTATCGTTTCTCGCTGGTAACAACGTGGGCAAAAATGACCGCTTTGGGCGGCAAAATCCGTTAAATATGCTGACAACCACCTACCAAACTGTTCCTCATTAAACAGCGGGGGATAGCTGCCGCATGCCCGGCAATGCAGTGCGGCATAACCCAGCCGATACTCTGGCCAGCTGTAATCTGCTGAGCTCGCCAGTCCCAGATTTTGGCAGCCAAAGGATTTACAGCAATTGATAGTGAACGGAGATGTCATCGTATTACCAACGATTTTTAATGGTCGTTGATTTTGACCCGCGACTATCACCGGTGGATGTGAGTTTTCTCACATAAAAAACCCTTTCAGAACGTAACGTAGCGATTCTTTATATGACTGAAAGGGATTGATTATGAAGTTAAAAATGCTTGCTGTTGGTGTTCTGGTATCGTTGCCGCTTTGGGCGAGTGCCAAAGATGTCACAATTATTTATACCAACGATCTTCACGCCCACGTTGAACCTTATAAAGTCCCATGGATTGCTAATGGCACGCGTGACATTGGCGGTTGGGCCAATATCACGACGATGGTGAGGCAGGAAAAAGCGAAAAACAGCGCCACCTGGTTTTTTGATGCGGGTGATTATTTTACCGGGCCGTATATCAGCAGTCTGACCAAGGGTAAGGCGATTATCGATATCATGAACACCATGAATTTTGACGCTGTCACCATGGGTAATCATGAATTCGATCACGGTTGGGACAATACGCTGTTGCAACTGAGTCAGGCGAAATTCCCGATTGTGCAGGGCAACATCTTTTATCAGAACAGCAGCAAAATGTTCTGGGATAAGCCTTACACCATTATTGAAAAAGATGGCGTGAAGATTGGCGTGATTGGCCTGCACGGCGTGTTTGCTTTTGATGATACGGTTTCTGCGGCGACACGTATTGGTATCGAAGCGCGTGATGAAGTGAAGTGGTTGCAACGCTATATCGATGAGCTTAAAGGCAAAGTCGATCTCACCGTGGCGCTGATCCATGAAGGCACGCCAGCGCGTCAGTCCAGTCTGGGCGGCACCGATGTGCGCCGTGCGCTGGATAAAGACATCCAGACCGCAGGCCAGGTGCAGGGGCTGGATATCCTGATCACCGGTCATGCGCATGTGGGCACGCCGGAGCCGATTAAAGTCGGTAATACCCTGATCCTTTCCACCGACAGCGGGGGCATTGATGTGGGTAAACTGGTGCTGGATTATCAGCAGAAACCGCATCAATTTACCGTGAAGAATTTCGAGCTAAAGACCATTTTTGCGGATGAATGGCAACCAGACCCGCAGACGAAACAGGTCATCGATGGCTGGAATAAAAAGCTTGATAAGGTGGTACAACAAACGGTTGCAAACTCTCCGGTTGAGCTGACGCGTGCTTACGGTGAATCTTCTTCGTTGGGTAATCTGGCGGCGGATGCGTTGCTGGTGGCGGCAGGTAAAGATACCCAGTTAGCGCTCACTAACTCAGGCGGCATCCGTAATGAAGTCCCCGCAGGAGCCATCACCATGGGGGCAGTCATTAGCACCTTCCCGTTCCCGAACGAGCTGGCCACAATGGATCTCACCGGTAAGCAGTTGCGTAGTTTGATGGAGCACGGTGCGAGTTTAAGTAACGGTGTTTTGCAGGTGTCCAAAGGACTGGAGATGAAGTATGACAGCAGTAAACCGGTCGGTCAGCGCGTCACCGTACTAACGTTAAACGGTAAACCGATTGAGGATGCCACGGTTTATCACATAGCCACCAATAGCTTCCTGGCTGACGGCGGTGATGGTTTTGCCGCATTTACCGAAGGTAAAGCGCGAAATACATCCGGAGGCTACTACATCTCTAATGCGGTTGTTGATTATTTCAAAGCGGGAAATCCGCTGACGGATGAGCAACTCAAAGGCATGCGTGTGGCAGATGTGAAACCGTAGCGAGCTCAGGCCAGCAGACAATCCGCTGGCCTGTTGTTTTAGCCTCTGTGAGAGGCAAACACCTCTTTCGCGGCAAACAAACCATTGAGTGCCGCGGGGAAGCCAGCATATACGGCCATCTGCATAATCACTTCAACGATCTCATCCTGCGTTAAACCCACGTGTAATGCCGCGCCAATATGTACTTTCAGTTGCGGTGTGGCGTTACCCAGCGCAGTTAATGCCGCGACGGTAGCTATTTCTCTACTGCGTAAATCCAGCCCCGGTCTTGAATAGATGTCGCCAAAAGGAAATTCAATCAGGTATTGGGCGAAGTCTGGCGCAATGTCCTGCAGACTTTCGATGACTGCATCGCCCCCTTTGCCATCTACTTTTTGCAACATCTCCTGGCCGGTAATAAAGCGTTTTGAAAGCATCATTTCTTCCTCTATCGTGTGGTCTGTGGCGTGAGGATAGAGCGCGCAGAATGATTGGGATAATACCGTTTCCGTGATACTTTTTTGGTATGACAATATCGCCCCTGCACTCTCTGGATATCCGTCTGCTGCGCTACTTCACCGTAGTGGCCGAAGAGAACAACATGAGTCGTGCGGCGCAACGTCTTTTTATGTCGCAGCCGCCGCTAAGCCGTCATATTCGCCAGCTTGAAGAACGCCTGGGGGTGACGCTTTTTGTCCGTCATACCCGTGGGCTTACGCTGACGGAGGACGGCCAGCGCGTACTTGAAATGGTGCGTCCGCTGCTGGCGCTACAGGACAAGACCTATATTGCATTGAGCCAGCTAGCGCAGATGGAGGTGCAACCTCTGCGTTTAGGATTAAGCACGGCGTTTGAACAGGGCGTTTTTGTGGCGCTTGAATCAACGCTAAATGCTCGTGTAAAAATGCTGCGTGTCATGCGTCACGGCTCACCTGAACTTGTTCGTCAGGTAAGGCGAGGCAAACTGGATGCGGCGCTGGTGGCTTTGCCTATTGAGGCATCTGGGCTTACCGTCACCCCTTTAGCCTGGCAAGAGCCGATAATTGCTGCATTACCCTCCTTTTGGTCAGAGGCTTGTACGGCTTCTCTTTCCTTATCGGCACTCAACCACCGACCGTTGTTCTGGTTCCAGCGGGAACGTAACCCGGCTTTCTTTGACTATACCCGGCAGATTTTCCACCGCGCTGGTTACTCTCCTTCCTGTCTTGAAGAACCACTGGAGCATGATGTGCTGCTTGCGCGGATTGCCCAGGGCGATGGTTTAAGTTTGCTCCCGGCTTCATTTGCTGCTGTCCAGCGCCAGGGCGTGGTATTCCATCCACTGAGCGATGCTGAGCTGTGTATCCGTGCCGGGTTAGTGATGTTGCCTGAAAATGAGAGCCGGTTGCAGTGGGTGCAAGAACTCATGACGCAATCCCTCATCAATTCAGACTGATGTGAATTTTTTTCACGTTGGCTGAGTATTCCTCACCTTTAGCGATGATTTTTGTGTTGACGCCAGCATGCTTTTCCGTCATTTTTACATCTAGACGTCTAAACGTATAGCAGTTTACAACACAACATATAACGACAAAAGATTGATGAGGTAAGGTATGAGCTTTTTTCACGCCAACCAGCGGGAAGCCCTGAATCAGAGCCTGGCAGAAGTTGCCGGTCAGATTAACGTTTCATTTGAGTTTTTCCCGCCGCGCACCAGTGAAATGGAGCAAACCCTGTGGAACTCCATCGATCGCCTGAGCAGCCTGAAGCCGAAGTTTGTTTCAGTCACTTACGGTGCAAACTCTGGTGAGCGCGACCGTACTCACAGCATTATTAAAGGTATTAAGGATCGCACGGGTCTTGAAGCGGCGCCGCACCTGACCTGCATTGATGCGACCCGTGATGAGCTGCGTACCATTGCTCAGGATTACTGGAACAACGGTATTCGTCATATTGTTGCCCTGCGCGGTGACTTGCCGCCGGGAAGCGGTAAACCGGATATGTATGCTTCTGACCTGGTGACGCTGCTGAAAGACGTTGCTGACTTTGATATCTCCGTTGCGGCTTACCCGGAAGTGCACCCGGAAGCAAAGAGTGCTCAGGCTGATTTGCTGAACCTGAAGCGTAAGGTTGATGCCGGTGCGAACCGTGCGATTACCCAGTTCTTCTTCGATGTAGAAAGCTATCTGCGTTTTCGCGATCGCTGCGTGTCTGCGGGTATCGATGTGGAAATTATTCCGGGTATCCTGCCAGTCTCCAACTTTAAGCAGGCGAAAAAATTTGCCGACATGACCAATGTTCGTATCCCTTCCTGGATGTCGACAATGTTTGATGGTCTGGATGATGATGCCGAAACCCGCAAGCTGGTAGGGGCGAATATCGCCATGGACATGGTGAAGATCCTCAGTCGCGAAGGGGTGAAAGATTTTCACTTCTATACGCTCAACCGCGCTGAGATGAGCTACGCTATTTGTCACACACTGGGTGTAAGACCGAATTAAACAGATGCCCCAGCCCTCTACGGAGGGCTTTTTATTGATCATTTTGATCTACATCTCTGTAACGTAAAATATAAAAGGAATTAGCTATCGAATCTGTGGGTTATTTCGACTATATCTTATCTCTGGTGGTGTATATCGTAGTCAGAACACTGTAAAGGGAGCATATAGATGAGCATGTCCGACGATAGCCAGAACACATCAACTGCCGGTAAGTGTCCTTTTCATCAGGGCGGTCACGACCAGAGCGCGGGAGCAGGAACGAACAACCGCGACTGGTGGCCTAATCAACTCCGTGTAGATTTGCTGAACCAACATTCCAACCGTTCGAACCCGCTGGGCGAGGACTTCAACTACCGCAAAGAATTTAGCAAACTCGACTATTCTGCCCTGAAAGGGGATCTCAGAGCCCTTCTGTCCGAATCTCAACCGTGGTGGCCTGCTGACTGGGGTACCTATGCCGGTTTATTCATCCGTATGGCATGGCACGGTGCAGGGACCTATCGCTCCATCGATGGACGCGGTGGCGCGGGTCGCGGACAGCAGCGTTTTGCACCACTGAATTCCTGGCCGGACAACGTTAGCCTTGATAAGGCGCGTCGTCTGCTGTGGCCAATCAAGCAGAAATATGGTCAGAAAATTTCCTGGGCCGACCTGTTTATCCTCGCGGGTAACGTGGCGCTGGAAAACTCAGGTTTCCGTACCTTCGGTTTTGGCGCAGGGCGTGAAGACGTCTGGGAACCGGATCTGGACGTAAACTGGGGTGATGAGAAAGCCTGGCTGACTCACCGCCATCCTGAAGAGTTGGCAAAAGCGCCGCTGGGCGCAACCGAAATGGGCCTTATCTATGTGAACCCGGAAGGGCCGGACCATAGCGGCGAACCGCTTTCTGCGGCAGCGGCTATTCGCGCGACCTTCGGTAACATGGGAATGAACGACGAAGAAACTGTCGCGCTGATTGGTGGTGGTCATACGTTGGGCAAAACCCACGGTGCAGCACCAGCATCCCATGTTGGTCCTGATCCGGAATCTGCACCAATTGAAGCGCAGGGCCTGGGCTGGGCCAGCAGCTACGGCAGCGGCTCGGGTGCAGATGCCATCACTTCTGGTCTGGAAGTTGTCTGGACGCAGACTCCGACCCAGTGGAGCAACTATTTCTTCGAGAACCTGTTCAAATATGAGTGGGTGCAAACTCGCAGCCCGGCAGGCGCTATTCAGTTTGAAGCGGTTGACGCACCGGAGATTATCCCCGATCCGTTTGATCCGTCGAAAAAACGCAAGCCAACAATGCTGGTCACCGACCTGACCTTGCGCTTTGATCCTGAGTTCGAGAAGATCTCTCGTCGTTTCCTTAACGATCCGCAGGCGTTCAACGAAGCCTTTGCCCGTGCGTGGTTTAAACTGACGCACCGTGATATGGGGCCGAAAGCGCGTTACATCGGACCGGAAGTACCGCAAGAAGATCTGATTTGGCAGGATCCACTGCCGCATGCGTTCTTCAACCCAAGCGAAGAAGACATTCTTAACCTGAAGGCGACCATTGCAGCTTCCGGACTTTCTGTCAGTGAGCTGGTATCGGTGGCGTGGGCTTCCGCATCGACTTTCCGTGGTGGTGACAAACGTGGTGGCGCTAACGGTGCGCGTCTGGCGCTGGATCCACAGCGCGGCTGGGATGTGAATGCCACCGCAGCACGCGTTCTGCCTGTGCTGGAAGGTATTTATAAATCTGCTCATACCGCCTCGTTGGCCGATATTATCGTGCTGGCCGGTGTGGTCGGTGTCGAGAAAGCGGCAAGCGCGGCGGGTGTTAACATCACTGTACCTTTTGTTCCGGGCCGCGTAGATGCGCGTCAGGACCAAACCGATATCGAGATGTTTGAGCTGCTGGAGCCTATTGCAGATGGTTTCCGTAACTATCGTGCCCGTCCTGACGTGTCGACCACCGAGTCGCTGCTGATCGATAAAGCGCAGCAGCTGACCCTGACAGCACCGGAAATGACCGTGCTGGTGGGCGGGATGCGCGTACTGGGTGCCAACTTTGATGGTAGCCAGCATGGCGTCTTTACCGATCGTCCTGGCGTACTCAGCACTGACTTCTTCGTCAATCTGCTGGATATGCGTCATGAGTGGAAGGCGGTTGATGAGTCAAAAGAGCTGTTTGAAGGCCGTGATCGTCTGAGCGGCGAAGTAAAATACACCGCAACCCGCGCCGATCTGGTATTTGGTTCTAACTCTGTACTGCGCGCAGTGGCTGAAGTTTATGCCTGCAGCGATGCCCACGAGAAGTTCGTGAGAGATTTCGTGGCCGCATGGGTGAAAGTGATGAACCTGGATCGTTTCGATCTGCTGTAACAGACGATGCCGGATGCCGCTTGTGCGGGTCCGGCATCGTAGGAATAAAAAAATCCCCGCATTTGCGGGGATTTTTATTGGCAGGTTATTCCCACTCTTGCAGATACCGCTGGCCATACTGATCGGCCACCAGCAGCGCAGCGTAAACCTGATCCGGCGTTGCGCCGCCAGGCATGTTGTGGATGGTTTCGCCTTCGGCACAGGCTGCCTCAGCCACAATGCGCATTTTCGCCTGAATATCCTGTTTGATATCCAGTTGCGCCAGGGTAATCGGCAAGCCAACGGAATGGCACAGCGCTGCCACGGTTTCGATTTCGTCTACCGGCGCGTTTTCCAGCACCAGTTGCGTCAGCGTGCCGAAAGCCACCTTCTCACCGTGGTAGTAGTGATGCGCATCCGGGATTGCCGTCAGACCGTTATGAATGGCGTGTGCCGCAGCCAGGCCGCCGCTTTCAAAACCGACGCCGCTCAGATAGGTATTGGCTTCAATTACACGCTCCAGTGCAGGCGTGACCACGTGCTGCTCGGCGGCCAGCATCGCTTTTTCACCTTCTTCGATCAGCGTATTGAAGCACAGCTCCGCCAGCGCCAGTGCGGCCTGAGTGCATTGACCACCCGCCATGGTTGTTGCGCCGCTGCGTGAGCAGGCGCGTGCTTCAAACCAGGTTGCCAGCGCATCGCCGATACCTGCTGCCAGCAGACGCGCCGGTGCGCCCGCGACAATTTTGGTATCAACAATGACCCTGTCCGGGTTGTTCGGCAGCAGCAGATAGCGGTCAAATTCACCGGCATCAGTGTAAATGACGGACAGTGCGCTACACGGTGCATCGGTGGAGGCGATGGTTGGCGCAATGGCGACCGGTACACCCATAAAGTGCGCCAGCGCTTTGGCGGTATCCAGCGTTTTACCGCCGCCGATACCGAGCACGGCCCCGCATTGCGCTTTTTCTGCCATGCCACGCAGGCGGTCGATTTCGTTTTGCGAACATTCGCCGCCAAATGGTGCAATTTCCAGCGCCAATCCGGCGTCATGGAAGCTTTTTTCCAGCGCAGGTTGGGCAAAGCCTAAGACAAACTTGTCCCCAACGACCAGCCAGCGCTCTGCCAGTGGTTTGAGGTAGCTGCCAAGACGGGTAATAACATCAGCACCCTGGATGTACTTACCAGGTGATTGAATAATGCGATCCATACTTTATTTCCCTCACAGGTTGATGTGACCAAATGCGTTGTTCCAGTCCTGCTCAAACTTCTCTATCGCTGACTCTACCGCAGGGGTATTGAGCATTTGTTGCGCTACGTCTAATGGCAGGGTGATTGCTTCACATCCTGCCAGCAAGCAATCCAGCGCCTGACGCGGAGTTTTAAAGCTGGCCGCCAACACCATGCTGTCTGGCGCATGCAGTTCCAGCAATGTTTGCAGTTCTTGTACTGTGCGAATTCCGTCGCCGCCCTGAGCGTCAATACGGTTAACGTAAGGTGCGATATATTTTGCCCCAGCCAGTGCGGCCAGCAGACCCTGAGAAGCACTGTATACCGCGGTGCCCAGTGTGGTGATACCCTCTTTTTTCAGCATTTTGATCGCGGCCAGACCTTCAGCCGTGACGGGAATCTTCACCACCAGACCGGGCACGGCGTTGCTCAGGCGTCTGGCTTCTTCCACCATGCCTTGTGCATCCCGGCTCATGGTCTGGGCAAACAGAATACCCTCTTTGCCAATGGCGTTCTGCAGGCGTGGCAGTACATCCCAGATAGATTCTTTGCTTGCTGCCACAATGCTTGGGTTGGTGGTGACGCCCGCGATAGGGAAGATGCGTGCCAGACGTTCGACTTCTGCGACGTTGGCGGTATCAAGATAAAGTTCCATACAAAAACACCCTCTATGTTTTCCGTTAGCTGCCCGTTGCCGGGTTGCTTTGCTATGCACAGGATAAGAGTGTTTCGTCACGCGGCGCTATCTGACAAATCTGCCAAAAGCTGGATAAATGTAATATGTCTATAAAAGTGAGAGATACTTCACATGTAAGTGATATGTGCTGGTATATGTTTTTTGATAATACAAAAATCCAGTAAATGTTACCTTTGTCTCCGTTTTCTGTCCCAGTATGCGATGATTACTGGTCAGTTTTTTTCTCCGACAACTGGCTGTGATACTGCCGACGATACTCTGACGGCGAACGTTCAGTATTCTTGCGAAACAGGCGGCAGAAGTAGTTGCTGTCAATAAACCCACAGGTGTGCGCCACGTCTTTGATCTTCAGCTCGTAACCCTTGAGCAACGTTTTTGCGTGTTCCAGTCGCGTGTGGTTCAGGTATTCGTTAAACCCGATAGCGCCCGTTTTTTGAAACAGGTGGGAGAGGTAGTTGGGTGAAATGTAAAACGCCTGTGCGACGGATTCACGGGTGAGCGGCGAAGCGTAGCGTTCGTCAATATAGCTGCGAATGGCGTCGAAAAGCGCCTGACTACGTGATGCGGTTTGGATCTGGCTGCCGAGCAGATCGCGACAGTGGCTCAGCAAGCTCGCAACGATTAGCCTGGCCGTTTGCTGCTCCTGTGGCTGCATTTGCATCTCATGGAGCGTTTGCAGCAGAAAAGAGCCAATACGCGGCCCACGCCGAGCGACGTGCTGGTGGGTAAGGTTTTGATATTGCTTGCCGTCCCATTGGACGATGCTGAAACCCAGTTGCTGTTTGCCGAACAGAATGCTGAGTGTCGTGACCGGTGTGACCCACTGCGGAATATTCCAGCCGCCAGCCGGAACAAACAAAACATCGCCGGGGGTAAGCACCTTATCGATACCAGAATCCGCAAATTCACCTTCCAGCACAATTTCCAGTCGCGGAAAATCGACCTTATACGCCAGTTCTGGCGTTGCGGCGTTGCTGCTGGCGAAGTAAACCTGGTGCAGCGGTAAGGGACCGTTAATCAGGCGGGAAAGTAGGTGGCTGATGTTGTGATACATGTGAATCCCTGACAGATCGTGGACAGGGAAACAGTAACCGTCATCATAAAAAAAGGCCACTCTTAAAGAGTGGCCTGAGAGGGCATTACTGATTCCCGATTTGATCGCCGTAAGGCAGGGAGTCGTAATCAATCAGGGCGTTTTTCTTGTACGGATTACCAATCCAGCGGGTCGTCTCTTTGAACTCCGGGCTGGTAATAGAACGGGTCGGATCGAAACCGTCGTACGTAAAGCCGGCCAAATCTGACCAGGTATGGATAAGTTCAGAGCTGCTGTACTTGCGATTAACGTCCTGTGAGAAGTCGCGTGGGTGCGCAGCCTGCCATTTTTCAGACGTCCACAGCAGGAACGGTACCGTATACATATGGCGCGTTGGGCTATCTTCGTTACGGCCCTGCGTTTTATGTGGCGGCGTGTCATACACTTCTTCACCATGGTCAGAGAAGTAGAGCAGGAAGCCGTTTGGATCAGTTGCTTTGTAGTCTTTGATCAGGCTGGCAATGATATGGTCGTTATAGACGTTGGCATTGTCATAATCGTTATATGACTCCAGTTCATCACTGCTCAGACCTGCAGGTACGTTCTCGGTATTACCGTCAAACTTGCCCTGGCCTTCCGGATAGCGGAATTTGTATTTAATGTGCGTACCCAGCAAGTGGACGATGATGAACTTTTTCGGAGCCGGGTCGGCCATGACTTCTTTAAACGGCGCCAGTACGTTGCTGTCATATTCACGCGCACTTTGGGTACGCTGCTGGTTCATATAGAACTGCTTGTCTGTCTGCCGGGAAAATACGGTCAGCATGGTGTTACGGGCGGTCATTGTTTGCTGGTTGGTGATCCAGAAGGTTTTATAACCCGCCTGTTTCATCATATTCATCAACGACGGCTGCGTCAGATATAAATCCGGGTTCTTCTCGTTCGCGAAGGTCAGCGCCTGTTGCAGGATTTCAATCGTGTACGGACGTGAGGTCACGACATTATTGAAAACGGTGAAGTTTGGATCGGATTTATGCAGCGCATCCAGTTCCGGCGTGGTTTCACGTGGGTAGCCGTACAGGCTCATGCGGCCACGTTGAGTTGACTCGCCAATCACCAGCACCAGCGTACGCGGAGCATCACCAGAATTGTCTTTAAAGTTAGCCAGTGGTGGCAATGCGTTGTTCTCATTCAGCAGGCTATTTAATGCGGTCAATTGTTGACGGTATTGATAATAACCAGAGATGAACTGCCATGGCGCGGCAGGCTCCATGCGCGATGCAAGGCCGCCCAGCGTTTTCTCAAAAGGCTTATGCTTGATAAACGTATTGACGGTCATTGGGTGCAGAATTAAACCGTACAACAGCGCAAATGACACCAGATAACGCCATGGCGAAGGAATATGAACCGGGCGTAAACGCGTCCACAGCAGGATTGCGGTTGCTGTGTAGGCCAGTGCGATAAGTACGATCTTGAGACTGAAATATTGGCTCAGATATTCGCGGGCTTCGTTGGCGTTGGTTTCAAACATGACGAACAGAACGCTTTGTGAGAATTCTTGTCCGTAAATAACATAATAACTCAGCGCGGCCAATGAAGCAGCCCAGAGTGCCACACCAATAACGGCAGCGATAATGCGAATACGGTTCGGGAATAAGAATACCGGAATCAACCACAATGAGCTGAACAGTATTGAGTCGCGTAATCCGTTAGTTCCGCTATAGCCAGTAAAATAAATAATGGCCTGGAGTAAGGTAGAGAAGAACCAAAAATAGAGGAGTGCCCAACCCAGGGCTTTCCAGCTAAATTTGGGTTTAGACTGGAGTTGTAAGGATTGCATAGTGTGAGCCTGTCTTTAATCGTAGCGCCAACGTTAGCGGCTAAACATTAAGAGGATCTGAAGCAATGCGAGTCGAAAATCGCGTTCTGCTAACAAATATCCATTGGATGTATAAAATGCAGACAGGAATATATTAAAAATGAGATGGTTATGACAGCAGTATTTTATATCACCCTCGCGCAATAGCACGAGGGTGACAGGCATAAAAATTAGCCGGTGTTACGCATACCGGCAGCAACGCCAGCAATTGTCACCATTAGCGCCTGTTCGACGCGTGGGTCTGGTGCATGACCTTGCTCTTCTGCCTGGCGCGAACGATATAATAATTCGGCCTGTAAGACGTTCAGTGGGTCAGTATAAATATTCCTTAACTGAATAGACTCGGCAATCCATGGTAGATCGGCCATCAAATGTGAGTCATTGGCGATTGCCAACACCACATTGATATCGGCTTCCAGACGCTGACGCAGTTCTTCACCCAATGGCCAAAGCTCTTTTTTGACCAGGCGCTGATCGTAGTACTCCGCCAGCCACAGGTCAGCTTTTGAGAACACCATCTCCAGCATGCCAAGACGCGTGGAGAAGAATGGCCAGTCACGGCACATTGCTTCAAGCTCGCTTTGCTTACCGTCTTCAACCACTTTTTGCAGTGCCGTCCCCGCACCCAGCCAGGCCGGAAGCATCAGGCGGTTCTGCGTCCAGGCGAAGATCCACGGAATAGCACGCAGAGACTCTACGCCACCGGTCGGGCGACGTTTTGCCGGACGTGAGCCGAGTGGTAACTTGCCCAGTTCCTGCTCTGGTGTTGCGGAACGGAAGTAAGGTACAAAGTCTTTGTTTTCACGAACATATCCACGATAGAGATCGCAGGAGATATCTGAAAGCTCATCCATGATATGACGCCAGTTATCTTTTGGCTCCGGCGGCGGTAACAGGTTAGCCTCCAGAATTGCGGCAGTGTACAGCGACAGGCTGCTGATGGTGACTTCCGGCAGGCCGTACTTAAAGCGGATCATCTCACCTTGTTCTGTCACGCGCAGGCCGCCTTTCAGGCTGCCTGGCGGTTGAGAGAGCAGTGCCGCATGGGCAGGCGCGCCGCCGCGACCAATGGAGCCGCCGCGACCGTGGAACAGCGTCAGTTCGATACCGGCTTTTTCGCAGGTTTTGATCAGCGCGTCCTGTGCCTGGTATTGCGCCCAGGAGGCCGCCATCACGCCCGCATCTTTTGCGGAGTCAGAGTAGCCAATCATGACCATCTGTTTGCCCTGAATAAAGCCGCGATACCAGTCGATATTCAGTAGCTGGCTCATGACATCATCGGCGTTGTTCAGGTCGTCCAGTGTCTCAAACAGCGGGGCAACAGGCATAGCAAAACCAATGCCGGATTCTTTCAGCAGTAAATGCACGGCCAGTACGTCAGACGGTGTTTTCGCCATTGAGATAACATAGGCAGCAATGGAGCCATAAGGCGCTTCGGCAATCACCCGGCAGGTATCGAGCACTTCACGGGTATCGTTGCTCGGTTCCCAGTGACGCGGCAGCAGCGGACGCTTGGAATTCAGCTCGCGGATCAGGAACGCTTGTTTATCCGCTTCTGACCAGTTTTCGTAGTCGCCAATTCCCAGATAGCGGGTCAGTTCGCCCAGTGCTTCGGTATGACGAGTGCTTTCCTGACGAATATCAATGCGTACCAGCGGTACGCCAAAACATTTCACGCGCCTAAGGGTGTCGAGCAACTCGCCATTGGCTATGATGCCCATACCACAGGCCTGTAGAGACTGGTAACACGCGTATAGCGGCTCCCAAAGCTGTTCGTTTTGGGTTAGCAGGCCAACAGGTTTTGGCAGTTTTTCGCCTTTCAGACGCGCTTCCAGCCAGGCCTGAGTTGCCATCAGACGTGAACGCAGCATTTTCATCAGATAGCGATAAGGTTCTGCCGCACCTTCTTCACCGACCAGCGCCATCAGTTCCGGAGTGGCTTCAACCATCGACAGTTCAGAAATCAAAAACTGGATGTCTTTCAGGAACAAGTCAGTGGCTTTCCAACGGCTAAGCAGCAGCACATGGCGGGTGATATCTGCGGTGACATTCGGGTTACCATCACGGTCGCCGCCCATCCAGGAGGTAAAACGTACCGGAACAAAATCGACAGGTAGCTTATAGCCCAGATGTTCTTCCAGCTGTTCATTTAGCTCGCGCAGGTAGTTGGGTACGCCTTCCCACAGGCTGTTTTCAACCACTGCGAAGCCCCATTTGGCTTCATCAACCGGGCTTGGTCGTAGTTTACGGATTTCATCCGTATGCCAGGACTGAGCAATCAACTGACGCAGACGACGCATCAGCTGGTGGCGCTCGTAATCGACGATGTCTTTATTATCAAGCTGTTTGAGGCATGCGTTTACTTCACCCATTTTATGAATCAAGGTGCGGCGGGTGATTTCGGTTGGGTGCGCGGTCAACACCAGCTCCAGAGACAGCGATTCCACGGCTTTCTTGATGGTGGTTTCATCGAGGTTGGGCTGGTCTTTCAATTTACGCAGGGTGCGAGCAATCACTTCCGGGTTGCTGGCAGCTTCGCCTTTTGGCGAAATACTATGGTACTGCTCGGCGGTATTGGCCAGATTCAGGAACTGGCTAAATGCGCGGGCAACGGGAAGCAGCTCGTCGTTAGACAGATTTTGCAGTGTGGTGAGCAGTTCCTGGCGATTAACTTCATTGCCAGCGCGGGATGACTTGGACAACTTACGGATTGTTTCTACGCGGTCGAGAATGTTCTCTCCCAGCGCGTCCTTGATGGTCTCTCCCAGCACTTTGCCGAGCATACTGACATTACTACGCAACGCGGAATATTGTTCGTTCATATTTACCCAGACACCCCATCTTGAAATTATTAGCCCTGTATTTTTCGGGCTTAACTTTTTAGCCGTCTTTTATAAAGCCACGTAAAACTCGTGGCGTCAATTGCTGCGAAATCGGTTCAGCAAACGAAAAAATGGCGGCAATTTACGTTATTTAATTCACATCGAACCAAATAAGCGTTGCTTATGGAAATGTTAAGAAATCGCCCCAATCACCCCTAAAGGGTTATCAGGGCAACAAGCCGCTAATGCCAGCAGAAATGGTGCACAACCTGGGTGATTAATTCGCGGGTTGGCTTAATAAAGCGTGTTTCCAGATATTCATCCGGCTGATGTGCCTGATTAATAGAACCGGGACCCAATACCAGCGTCGGACACAGCGTCTGGATAAAGGGCGCTTCGGTGCAGTAGTTCACTACTTCAGTCTGTGCGCCCAGCAGTTTCTCAACCACCTCGACCAGCTGATGGTCCGGCGGACACTCATAGCCAGGAATCGGCGGATGCAGTTCCGATACCGTCAGGCGACCCGGCCAACGTTCACTGACCGGGGCCAGCGCATCGTTAAGTAACCCATTGAGATCGTTTAGCGTCATACCCGGTAGCGGGCGAATATCCATATGCAGTTCGCAGCAGGCGCAGATACGGTTAGCAGCATCGCCGCCATGAATATGGCCCAGATTTAACGTGGGGTACGGCACGGTAAAGGCGTCATGGTGATAGCGTTCTTTCAGGTCATCGCGCAGCTTCATGATATGGCCGATGGCATCATGCATCAGTTCAATCGCATTCACGCCGCGTGCCGGATCGCTTGAGTGACCCGACTGACCCAAAATTCGAATTGCGTTGGAGATATGGCCTTTGTGCGCGCGAACGGGCTGCAGAGATGTCGGTTCGCCAATGATTGCACAGTCCGGGCGGAGCGAGGTCGTTTCAGAAAAGTAACGTGCGCCGGCCATACTGGTTTCTTCATCAGCGGTAGCCAGAATGTAGAGTGGTTTTTTCAGTTTCGTTACATCCACACCGCGCAGTGCATCGAGAATAAAGGCGAAAAAGCCTTTCATATCCGCCGTACCCAGACCGTAAAGCTTATTGTCGTGTTCGGTGAGGGTGAAGGGATCGCGTGTCCAACGGCCATCGTCAAAAGGTACGGTATCGGTATGGCCTGCCAACAACAGGCCGCCAGCACCGTGCCCGACACTCGCCAGCATGTTGAATTTATTGCGCGTACCAGGAACAGGCTGAACTTCAACATTGAAGCCTAAATCTTTAAACCAGTTCGCCAGCAGAGTGATTAAACCTGCATTGCTTTGATCGAGCGCTTCTTCGGTTGCGCTAATCGACGGTGTGGCAATCAGAGCGCGGTAAATCTCGATAAATGGCGGTAAATTGTTTTTCATTGTTGACACACCTCGGGTCATGATAGTATCAATATTCATGCAGTATTTGTGAATAAAAATACAATAACGTTGAGCGTAATAAAACCCACCAAGTGTAAGGTGAGGTGATAAAGGCTTATACCTGGCAACCGAATCTAAGAAGGTGAACAGCTCCGATGTTGAATACGCTGATTGTGGGCGCGAGTGGCTACGCTGGCGCAGAGCTTGTGACCTATGTAAATCGCCATCCTGATATGACCATAACCGCTTTGACCGTCTCAGCGCAAAGCAATGATGCAGGAAAATTAATCTCCGATTTACATCCGCAGCTAAAAGGCATTGTCGATTTGCCGTTACAGCCAATGTCCGATATCAGCGAGTTTAGCGCAGGGGTGGACGTTGTGTTTCTCGCGACGGCTCATGAGGTCAGTCATGATCTGGCACCGCAGTTTCTGCGTGCCGGGTGTGTGGTGTTTGACCTCTCAGGCGCGTTCCGCGTAAACGACGGCGCATTTTATGAGAAATACTATGGCTTTACCCATCAGCATCCTGAACTGCTGGAACAGGCAGTATACGGTCTGGCTGAGTGGAGCGCAGACAGACTGAAAGACGCGAATTTGATTGCTGTGCCGGGTTGTTACCCGACGGCAGCACAATTGTCGCTGAAACCACTGATTGATGCCGGGCTGTTGGATCTCCGTCAGTGGCCGGTGATTAACGCCACCAGTGGGGTGAGCGGTGCGGGCCGTAAGGCCGCTATTTCGAACAGCTTTTGTGAAGTGAGCCTGCAACCATATGGCGTGTTTACTCACCGCCATCAGCCGGAAATCGCGACTCACCTGGGTACGGAGGTGATCTTCACTCCACATCTGGGCAATTTCCCACGTGGGATCCTGGAAACCATTACCTGCCGTCTGAATGCGGGTGTAACTCAGGCTCAGGTAGCGCAGACGCTGCAACAGGCATATAGCGATAAACCACTGGTGCGTCTGTATGAAAAAGGCGTTCCGGCACTGAAAAACGTGGTTGGCTTACCGTTCTGTGATATCGGATTTGCAGTGCAGGGCGAACATCTGATTGTGGTAGCGACTGAAGATAACTTATTGAAGGGCGCGGCGGCACAGGCCATGCAGTGCGCAAATATCCGTTTCGGCTTTGCTGAGACGCAGTCTCTTATTTAAGGGTGCAATGATGAATCCATTAATTATCAAGCTGGGCGGCGTTTTACTGGATAGCGAAGAGGCGCTGGAGCGTCTGTTTACCGCGCTGGTAAATTATCGCGAGTCGCATCAGCGTCCGCTGGTCATTGTGCACGGTGGTGGCTGTGTCGTCGACGAGCTGATGAAACAACTCAATCTGCCGGTGAAAAAGAAAAATGGTCTGCGTGTTACGCCAGCCGATCAAATCGACATCATCACAGGGGCACTGGCGGGAACCGCGAATAAAACTTTACTGGCCTGGGCGAAGAAACATCAAATTGCCTCTGTGGGTCTGTATCTTGGCGATGGCGACAGTGTAAAAGTGACGCCACTCGATAAAGAGTTGGGTCACGTTGGACTGGCGCAGCCGGGTTCGCCTAAGCTGATTAACACGCTGCTGGAAAGCGGTTTTCTGCCGGTAGTGAGCTCTATTGGCGTTACTGAGGATGGGCTGTTGATGAACGTTAATGCCGATCAGGCGGCGACGGCGCTGGCGGCAACGCTGGGTGCGGATCTGATCCTGCTTTCTGATGTGAGCGGTATTCTGGATGGCAAAGGCCAGCGTATTGCCGAAATGACCGCGACGAAAGCGGAACAGTTGATTGAGCAGGGTATTATTACCGATGGCATGATCGTGAAGGTCAATGCGGCGCTGGATGCTGCGCGTACGCTGGGCCGCCCGGTAGATATCGCTTCCTGGCGTCATGCTGAGCAACTCCCGGCGCTGTTTAACGGCACGCCAATTGGTACGCGTATTCTGGCTTAACTATTAATGTGCCGGATGGCGGCTTCGCCTTATCCGGCCTGGATGGGTTTTGTAGGCCCGGTAAGCGCAGCGCCACCGGGCAAAAATATCATATTAAGGAAATTCGTTATGGCACTTTGGGGTGGGCGTTTTACACAGGCAGCAGATCAGCGGTTCAAACAGTTCAACGACTCGTTGCGTTTTGACTACCGCCTGGCAGAGCAGGATATTGTCGGCTCTGTGGCCTGGTCCAAAGCGCTGGTAACCGTCGGCGTACTGACTGCTGATGAACAACTGCAGCTGGAAGAAGCGTTGAATAATCTGCTGGAAGAGGTTCGCGCGAATCCGCAGCAGATCCTGCAAAGCGATGCTGAAGATATTCACAGCTGGGTGGAAGGCAAGCTGATTGATAAAGTCGGGCAGTTAGGTAAAAAACTGCACACCGGGCGTAGCCGTAATGACCAGGTGGCAACTGATCTTAAACTGTGGTGCAAAGACACGGTCATGGAACTGCTGTCTGCTAATCGTCAGTTGCAAAGCGCGTTGGTCGACACCGCGCAAGATAATCAGGACGCGGTTATGCCGGGTTACACGCACTTGCAACGAGCACAGCCGGTGACGTTTGCTCACTGGTGTCTGGCTTATGTCGAAATGCTGGCACGTGACGAGAGCCGTCTGCAGGACGCGCTTAAGCGTCTGGACGTTAGTCCGTTAGGCTGCGGCGCGCTGGCGGGTACGGCGTATGAAATCGATCGCGAGCAGCTGGCGGGCTGGTTGGGCTTTGCCTCGGCGACCCGCAACAGCCTGGACAGCGTTTCTGATCGTGACCATGTACTGGAGTTGCTCTCTGATGCCTCTATCGGCATGGTGCATCTGTCGCGTTTTGCTGAAGATCTGATTTTCTTTAACACCGGTGAAGCGGGCTTTGTCGAGCTGTCCGATCGTGTGACCTCAGGTTCATCTCTGATGCCGCAGAAGAAAAACCCGGATGCATTAGAGCTGATCCGTGGCAAATGCGGTCGCGTGCAGGGTGCGTTGACCGGCATGATGATGACACTGAAAGGTCTGCCGCTGGCGTACAACAAAGATATGCAGGAAGACAAAGAAGGGCTGTTCGACGCGCTCGACACCTGGCTGGACTGTCTGCATATGGCCGCGCTGGTGCTGGATGGCATCCAGGTGAAACGTCCGCGTTGTCAGGAAGCGGCGCAGCAGGGTTATGCCAACGCCACTGAATTGGCGGATTATCTGGTTGCCAAAGGTGTTCCGTTCAGAGAAGCACACCATATCGTAGGTGAGACGGTGGTTGAGGCGATTCGTCAGGGCAAACCGCTGGAAGCGCTGTCGCTTGCTGACTTGCAAAAGTTCAGCAGCGTCATTGGCGATGATGTCTATCCGATACTCTCACTGCAATCCTGTCTGGATAAACGTGCGGCGAAAGGCGGCGTGTCACCCCAGCAGGTTGCGCAGGCGATCGACGATGCAAAGGCGCGTCTCGCATAACCTTTGTTGTTGTAGGCCTGACAAGCGTAGCGTCATCAGGCAAAAAGTTATCAGAGCCTGGCATTAAGCCGGGCTTTTTTATGCAAAAAAAATGCGGACCAGAGGTCCGCAAAAGTTCACGTTGGCTTTAGTTATTTCGAGTATGAGAACGGACAGGCGCTTCAAGGGTTAAAGGGTACCGTTCCGTTTCTGTGGTGCATTATTAAACAGAAAGCTTGATAGGGATAATCGTTCGTTGCTATGCTACCTATCGCCATGAACTATCGTGGCGATGGAGGATGAATAATGAATATTCGTGATCTTGAATACCTGGTGGCGCTAGCCGAGCATCGTCACTTCCGGCGAGCGGCGGACTCCTGCCACGTCAGCCAGCCAACGCTTAGCGGGCAAATCCGCAAACTGGAAGATGAGCTTGGCGTTATGCTGCTGGAGCGTACGAGTCGTAAAGTGCTGTTCACTCAGGCAGGTTTACTGCTGGTGGATCAGGCGCGTACCGTGCTGCGCGAGGTCAAAGTGCTCAAGGAAATGGCAAGCCAACAAGGCGAGACAATGTCAGGCCCGCTGCACATTGGTTTGATCCCAACGGTGGGGCCATACCTGTTGCCGCATATTATCCCTATGTTGCACCAGACCTTCCCGAAACTGGAAATGTACCTGCATGAAGCGCAGACGCATCAGCTGCTGGCGCAACTGGATAGCGGTAAGCTCGACTGCGTGATCCTGGCGTTGGTGAAAGAGAGTGAGGCGTTCATCGAAGTACCGCTATTTGATGAGCCTATGCTGCTGGCGATCTATGAAGATCATCCGTGGGCAAACCGTGACTGTGTACCGATGTCCGATCTGGCGGGTGAAAAACTGCTGATGCTGGAAGATGGGCACTGCCTGCGCGATCAGGCAATGGGCTTCTGCTTTGAAGCGGGTGCTGATGAAGATACCCATTTTCGGGCAACCAGTCTGGAAACGCTGCGTAACATGGTGGCGGCAGGAAGCGGGATTACCTTACTGCCTGCGCTGGCTGTTCCGCCGGAGCGTAAGCGTGATGGTGTCGTTTATCTGCCGTGCATTAAACCCGAACCGCGTCGTACGATTGGTCTGGTGTACCGTCCTGGTTCGCCGCTGCGCAGCCGTTATGAACAGCTGGCAGAGGCCATCCGGGGATCAATGGATGGCCATTTCGACAGTGCGTTAAAACAGGCGGTTTAAGCCGTTTAGCGCCGCTACCCGATAGGCTTCTGCCATGGTTGGGTAGTTAAAGGTGGTGTTAACGAAGTACTCGATGGTGTTACCACCACCTTTTTGCTCCATGATCGCCTGACCGATATGAATAATTTCGGCTGCGCGTTCCCCAAAGCAGTGGATCCCCAAAATCTCTTTGGTCTCGCGATGGAACAGGATCTTCAGCGTTCCGACACTCATACCGACGATTTGCGCCCGCGCCAGATGTTTAAACTGGGCGCGACCGACTTCGTATGGGACTTTCATTGCCGTTAGCTGCTGTTCGGTTTTACCGACGGAGCTGATTTCCGGAATGGTATAAATCCCGGTCGGGATATCTTCGATCAGATGCGCGGTGGCTTCGCCTTTGACCAGTGCCTGGGCGGCGATACGCCCCTGATCGTAAGCTGCAGATGCCAGGCTTGGGTAACCGATCACATCGCCAACGGCATAGACGTGCGGCAGCGCGGTCTGATACATGCTATTTACTTTTAGCTGCCCGCGACTGTCGGTTTTCAGACCAATATTTTCCAGTGCCAGCGAATCGGTATTACCGGTGCGACCATTGGCGTACAGCAGGCAGTCTGCCTTCAGTTTCTTACCGGATTTCAGGTGCATGATGACGCCGTCATCGCAGCCTTCAATCTTCTCATACTCTTCGTTGTGGCGAATGACCACACCGCTGTTCCAAAAGTGGTAAGAGAGCGAGTCGGACATCTCTTGATCGAGGAACGCCAGCAGACGATCGCGGGTGTTGATTAAATCAACTTTTACGTCCATTCCTCGGAAGATCGACGCATATTCACAGCCAATCACGCCTGCGCCATAAATCAGAACATGGCGAGGTTCGTGATGCAGGCTGAGGATAGAATCACTGTCGTAAACGCGTGGGTGCGAAAAATCGACGTCAGTTGGGTGATAAGGGCGTGAGCCACAGGCAATAACAAACTTATCTGCGGTGAGTGTTTCCACTGTACCGTCGTGGCATTCCAGGGCGATCGTGTGTTCATCAACAAAACGGGCATTGCCCTGCAAAATTTCGCAGTGGTTACGCTCGTAAAATCCTTGCCGCATACGCGTTTGCTGATTAATGACGTTATCAGCGTGGTTGAGAATATCGGCGAAAGAAGAACGAAGAAGTCGGGAATGGTCGCTATAAAGTGGGTTCTGATTGAATTCGATAATACGGCTGACTGCGTGGCGGAGCGCTTTCGACGGGATTGTGCCCCAATGGGTACAGCCTCCGCCGACGTTATGATAGCGCTCAATTACCGCGACGCGCGCTCCTTGCTTAACCAGACCCATTGCAGCGCCTTCGCCGCCGGGACCGGAACCTATTACTATTGCATCGTAATCGTAGGAATGTGACATGGTCAGGCTTACCTGTTCTTATACATAAAAGCAACAGAATAGTAACATCGTTGTCGGGATAACCCAATTATCGTTGTGCTTTTTTGCGAAGTCGAAGCACAAACTGCGCGTAAACAATCATTCACAAAGCCATGCCAACCGCCTAATCTCTGGTATAGTGCCAGCAAGGTATGTGGAAGGATTCAGACATCGTGATGGGCGTTAGAGCGCAACAAAAAGAGAAAACCCGGCGTTCGCTGGTAGAAGCCGCATTTAGTCAACTCAGCGCTGAGCGTAGTTTTGCCAGCCTCAGTTTACGCGAAGTCGCTCGTGAAGCGGGCATTGCGCCAACCTCGTTTTATCGCCATTTCCGCGATGTGGATGAACTCGGTCTGACGATGGTGGACGAGAGTGGTCTGATGCTGCGCCAGTTGATGCGCCAGGCGCGTCAGCGCATCGCTAAAGGCGGGAGTGTGATCCGCACCTCGGTCTCAACATTTATGGAGTTCATCGGCAACAATCCCAACGCCTTCCGTTTATTATTGCGCGAGCGTTCGGGGACTTCCGCAGCGTTTCGTGCAGCGGTCGCACGTGAAATTCAGCACTTCATTGCGGAACTTGCGGACTATCTGGAACTCGAAAACCATATGCCTCGTGCGTTTACTGAAGCGCAAGCCGAAGCCATGGTAACCATTGTTTTCAGCGCCGGGGCAGAAGCACTGGATGTTGGCGCTGAACAGCGTCGGCAGCTGGAAGAGCGGCTGGTATTGCAACTGCGCATGATCGCGAAAGGCGCATTTTATTGGTACCGCCGTGAACAAGAGAAGATGACGCACCACTCCGAGTAACGAGAAGGACAAGCAATGAAACAGTCAGGTCAAGATAAAGGTACGCTGCTGCTGGCGCTGGTTGCTGGCTTATCGATCAATGGCACATTTGCGGCGCTGTTTAGCTCCATTGTGCCATTCTCCGTATTCCCGATTATTTCGCTGGTGCTGACGGTTTATTGTCTGCATCAACGCTATCAGAACCGCACCATGCCTGTGGGATTGCCGGGCCTGGCCGCCGCCTGTTTTATTCTCGGTGTTCTGCTGTACAGCACCGTGGTACGTGCTGAATATCCGGATATTGGCTCTAACTTCTTCCCGGCGGTGCTGTCGGTGATTCTGGTGTTCTGGATCGGCTTTAAAGTGCGTAACCGTAAACAGGAAATTGTGGAGTAACAGTTGTCGCTGTAGGCCGGATAAGGCAAAGCCGCTATCCGGCAATCTGAACCGGTAGTGCTTATCCGGCCTCCGTTCAGTCTTACTTCTTCGTTAACAGTACTCCGCACTCCATATGGTGCGTATACGGGAACTGATCGAACAGCGCCAGACGTGAAACATTGTGCGTCTGGCTTAACGTTTCCAGATTCTTACACAGCGTCTCCGGATTGCAGGAGATGTACAGAATGCGCGGATACGCCTGCACCATTTTCTCCGTTTCGCTGTCCAGACCGCTGCGCGGTGGGTCAACGAAGATAGTTTCACACTGGTAACTCTTCAGATCGATTCCCTGCAAACGGTTGAACTCGCGAACACCGTTCATCGCCTGAGTAAACTCTTCGGCCGCCATACGAATAATTTGCACGTTATCAATATGGTTAGCCGCAATGTTGTACTGGGCTGCAGCAACGGACGGTTTGGCGATTTCGGTGGCCAGTACGCGGTTGAAGTTTTGCGCCAGAGCTAACGAGAAGTTGCCATTACCGCAGTACAGCTCAAGCAGGTCGCCTTTTGATCCTCTGGTGACATCAATTGCCCATTCCAGCATCTGGATATTCATGGCGGCATTCGGCTGGGTAAAACTGTTCTCAACCTGGCGGTAGATAATCTCTTTACCTGCAACCGGCAAGCGCTCGTCAATGTAGTCCTGGTCCAGCTCAATTTTGGTTTTGGTGGCCCGGCCAATCAAATGCACGTTCAGGTTTTGCGCCCGCAGCGCATCCCGCAGCGCTTCGGCTTCCTTACGCCATTCATCATCCAGCTTTTTATGGTACAGCATCGATACCACCGCCTGATCGCTCAGGGTGGTGAGGTAATCAATCTGAAACAGTTTGTGGCGCAGGACGTGGTTGTTGCGTACACCTGCAATCATTGCCGTCATCAGCGTATTGATAAGCTCGCTGGCCGCCGGAAAGCTGTCGACGCGAATACGGTTTTTCGTTTGGCTGTCGAACATGATGTGGTACAGGTCGTCCCCGTCATGCCACAGACGGAACTCGGCACGCATACGGTAATGGCTAACCGGTGAGCGGAACACTTCCGGAGCCTGTGCATAAAATGGCGTCATTAAGCTCTGCAGACGCACTACTTTCTCAGCTAACTGGGCGTCGTACTGTTCTGTCGGAAGGTGTTCGGGGGTCATGATGCGTCCTGAAAAATAAAAGTACGCGGGGATTGTAGGGATTGCTCATCAGATGTCCAGTTATTGATGATTTCCGATATTGTGATATCCGGTCTGGACACCAGGTTGTAACAAACTGTAGCATCCGTTTTCCGGTCCTGTGAGTTAAAAGGGAATCCAGTGTAAATCTGGAGCTGACGCGCAGCGGTAAGGAAAGGTGAAATGAGAGCGTAAAGCAGACACTGCCTGTGGGTGGGAAGTCCTCATTTCTTTTTATTCGGTATCCTGAATAACCTTCCAAGCCCGAAGACCTGCCGGCTAACGTCGCATCTGGTTTTCACTATCGCGTACTATCGGTGGACCTGCGGCATCCTTCTTATATTGTGGATGCTTTACAATGATTAAAAAATCGTTGCTGTTGACGGCGCTTTCCGTCGCGGCATCTTCTGGTTGGGCGCAGGATGCTAGCCCAGATACTCTCGTCGTTACTGCCAACCGTTTTCAGCAGCCCCTAAGTGCAGTACTTGCACCCATCACCGTCGTTACACGTCAGGACATCGATCGCTGGCAATCTACCTCGGTAAACGATGTACTGCGTCGTTTGCCTGGTGTTGATATCGCACAAAGCGGCGGTATGGGGCAAAACTCGTCTATTTTTATTCGCGGCACTAACGCCAGCCATGTTCTGGTGTTGATAGATGGTGTGCGTCTTAATTTAGCGGGAGTTAGCGGCTCGGCCGATCTTAGCCAGTTCCCGGTATCGCTGGTGCAACGTATTGAGTATATCCGCGGGCCGCGTTCCGCTATATATGGTTCGGATGCGATTGGCGGCGTGGTGAATATCATTACTACGCGCGAAAAACCAGGGACGGAACTGACTGCCGGCGTGGGAAGCAATGGGTATCAAAATTACGATATCGCAACCCAACAACAGCTTGGCGAAAATACGCGTGTCACGTTGATGGGCGATTATGCCTACACCAAAGGCTTCGATGTCGTGGCCTACGGTAGCACTGGCGCACAGGCTCAACCGGATAAAGACGGTTTCTTAAGCAAGACGCTGTATGGCGCACTGGAGCACAACTTCTCCGAGACATGGAGCGGGTTTGTTCGTGGTTATGGTTATGATAACCGCACAGATTATGACTCGTATTATTCTCCTGGCTCGGCGCTACTTGATACCCGACAGCTTTATAGCCAGAGCTGGGACGCTGGGTTACGTTTTAATGGCGAGCTGATTCAGTCACAACTGGTTTCGAGCTACAGCCACAGTAAAGACTACAACTATGATCCGAACTATGGCCGCTATGATACCTCGGCCACGTTAGATGATATGAAGCAATACAATGTTCAGTGGTCAAACAGCATAGTTGTTGGCCACGGTAACATTGGTGCAGGCGTGGACTGGCAAAAGCAAACTACGGAACCTGGCACTGGGTATGTTACGGACGGTTACGACCAACGTAATACTGGCCTTTATTTGACGGGATTGCAGCAACTTGGTGACTTCACCTTCGAAGGTGCGGCACGTAGTGATGATAACTCTGAGTTTGGTCGTCATGGTACATGGCAAACCAGTGCCGGATGGGAGTTTATCGAAGGCTATCGTTTCATTGCCTCCTATGGCACATCTTACAAAGCGCCAAATTTGGGTCAGTTGCATGGCTATTACGGCAATGCAAACCTTGATCCCGAAGAGAGTAAGCAGTGGGAAGGGGCGTTTGAAGGGATAACATCAGGGGTTAACTGGCGCGTGTCAGGGTATCGCAACGATATCGATGACATGATCGACTACAACACCCACACTCAGAAGTACTACAACGAAGGCAAAGCGCGTATTAAAGGTATCGAAGCGACTGCAAACTTCGACACCGGGCCGTTGGCGCATACGCTTAGCTACGACTACGTAGATTCGCGTAATGCGATTACCAACGAGCCACTGGCTCGTCGTTCTAAACAGCAGGTGAAATACCAGCTCGACTGGCAGGTCTATGATTTTGACTGGGGCCTGACATATCAATATCTGGGGACGCGATACGATACGGACTACGTTACTTATCAACCGGTAAAAATGGGCGGTGTGAGTTTGTGGGATTTGGCAGTGTCATATCCGATCACCTCACAGCTGACAGTTCGTGGTAAAATCGCCAACCTGTTCGATAAAGATTACGAGACAGTTTATGGCTACCCAACTGCAGGACGGGAATACACCTTGTCTGGCAGCTACACCTTCTGATTCACGTCCCACCGTGCTGGTGTTTGATTCCGGCGTCGGTGGGTTGTCGGTCTACAATGAGATCCGGAATCTCCTGCCGGATCTCCACTATATATATGCTTTCGATAACGTCGCCTTTCCTTATGGTGAGAAAAGCGAAGGGTTTATCGTTGAGCGTGTTGTTGAGATTGTGACTGCAGTTCAGCAACGATATCCCCTCGCACTTGCGGTTATCGCATGCAATACCGCCAGCACGGTGTCACTCCCGGCATTACGTGAAAAGTTCGCTTTTCCGGTTGTCGGTGTGGTGCCTGCGATTAAACCCGCGGCGCGGCTCACGGCGAATGGTATTGTAGGGCTACTGGCGACGCGCGCGACGGTGAAACGCTCGTACACACACGAATTGATTGCGCGCTTTGCTAACGAGTGTCAGATAGCGATGTTGGGATCCGCTGAGTTGGTGGAGCTGGCAGAAGCGAAGCTGCACGGCGAAACAGTTTCTCTGGAAGAGCTGCGCCGTATTCTGCGACCGTGGCTGCGGATGTCGGAACCTCCTGATACGGTGGTCCTTGGATGCACCCATTTCCCTCTATTACAGGAAGAGCTTTTACAGGTCCTGCCCGAGGGGACGAGGCTGGTGGATTCTGGTGCTGCGATTGCGCGTCGAACGGCCTGGTTATTAGAACACGAAGCGCCAGATGCAAAATCGGCCGATGAGAATGTGGCATTTTGCATGGCAATGACAACAGAGGCTGAACAATTATTGCCAGTGTTGCAGCGCTATGGCTTCAAAACGCTCGAAAAACTGGCAATTTAGTCTGTTTTGGTGAAAAAATACGCACTCGGAGAATTATTTTAAATTTCCCCTTGTCAGCCTGAAATAACTCCCTATAATGCGCCTCCACTGACACGGAACAACGGATTACACGCCGCCGGGTCAGCGGAGAAAAGCAAAAATAAATGCTTGACTCTGAATGAGGAAAGCGTAATATACGCCACCTCGCGACAGAGCGCTAAAGCGCGTCGCAACTGCTCTTTAACAATTTATCAGACAATCTGTGTGGGCACTCGAAGATACGGATTCTTAACGTCGCAAGACGAAAAATGAATACCAAGTCTCTGAGTGAACACGTAATTCATTACGAAGTTTAATTCACGAGCATCAAACTTAAATTGAAGAGTTTGATCATGGCTCAGATTGAACGCTGGCGGCAGGCCTAACACATGCAAGTCGAACGGTAGCACAGAGGAGCTTGCTCCTTGGGTGACGAGTGGCGGACGGGTGAGTAATGTCTGGGAAACTGCCCGATGGAGGGGGATAACTACTGGAAACGGTAGCTAATACCGCATAACGTCGCAAGACCAAAGAGGGGGACCTTCGGGCCTCTTGCCATCGGATGTGCCCAGATGGGATTAGCTAGTAGGTGGGGTAACGGCTCACCTAGGCGACGATCCCTAGCTGGTCTGAGAGGATGACCAGCCACACTGGAACTGAGACACGGTCCAGACTCCTACGGGAGGCAGCAGTGGGGAATATTGCACAATGGGCGCAAGCCTGATGCAGCCATGCCGCGTGTATGAAGAAGGCCTTCGGGTTGTAAAGTACTTTCAGCGAGGAGGAAGGTGTTGAGGTTAATAACCTCAGCAATTGACGTTACTCGCAGAAGAAGCACCGGCTAACTCCGTGCCAGCAGCCGCGGTAATACGGAGGGTGCAAGCGTTAATCGGAATTACTGGGCGTAAAGCGCACGCAGGCGGTCTGTCAAGTCGGATGTGAAATCCCCGGGCTCAACCTGGGAACTGCATCCGAAACTGGCAGGCTAGAGTCTTGTAGAGGGGGGTAGAATTCCAGGTGTAGCGGTGAAATGCGTAGAGATCTGGAGGAATACCGGTGGCGAAGGCGGCCCCCTGGACAAAGACTGACGCTCAGGTGCGAAAGCGTGGGGAGCAAACAGGATTAGATACCCTGGTAGTCCACGCCGTAAACGATGTCGACTTGGAGGTTGTGCCCTTGAGGCGTGGCTTCCGGAGCTAACGCGTTAAGTCGACCGCCTGGGGAGTACGGCCGCAAGGTTAAAACTCAAATGAATTGACGGGGGCCCGCACAAGCGGTGGAGCATGTGGTTTAATTCGATGCAACGCGAAGAACCTTACCTACTCTTGACATCCACGGAACTTGCCAGAGATGGCTTGGTGCCTTCGGGAACCGTGAGACAGGTGCTGCATGGCTGTCGTCAGCTCGTGTTGTGAAATGTTGGGTTAAGTCCCGCAACGAGCGCAACCCTTATCCTTTGTTGCCAGCGATTCGGTCGGGAACTCAAAGGAGACTGCCAGTGATAAACTGGAGGAAGGTGGGGATGACGTCAAGTCATCATGGCCCTTACGAGTAGGGCTACACACGTGCTACAATGGCGCATACAAAGAGAAGCGACCTCGCGAGAGCAAGCGGACCTCATAAAGTGCGTCGTAGTCCGGATTGGAGTCTGCAACTCGACTCCATGAAGTCGGAATCGCTAGTAATCGTGGATCAGAATGCCACGGTGAATACGTTCCCGGGCCTTGTACACACCGCCCGTCACACCATGGGAGTGGGTTGCAAAAGAAGTAGGTAGCTTAACCTTCGGGAGGGCGCTTACCACTTTGTGATTCATGACTGGGGTGAAGTCGTAACAAGGTAACCGTAGGGGAACCTGCGGTTGGATCACCTCCTTACCTTAAAGAAACGTTCTTTGTAGTGCTCACACAGATTGTCTGATGAAAATTAGCAGTAAGAAAATCTCTGCAGGCTTGTAGCTCAGGTGGTTAGAGCGCACCCCTGATAAGGGTGAGGTCGGTGGTTCAAGTCCACTCAGGCCTACCAAATTCGCTGCCGTGCTGCGTTGCGGCGACGCTCGCATACTTCAGTATGCTTCGTGTCACCACGCCTTGCCCGACACCGAATTAACGGTAACAGAGAAAACAGTTTTACGATGGGGCTATAGCTCAGCTGGGAGAGCGCCTGCTTTGCACGCAGGAGGTCTGCGGTTCGATCCCGCATAGCTCCACCATCTTTACTGCAAAAACACAAGAAAACTTCAGAGTGTACCTGAAAAGGTTCACTGCGAAGTTTTGCTCTTTAAAAATCTGGATCAAGCTGAAAATTGAAACGACACACTGTTTCATTTCTCCGTAATAAGAAATGAAAAATGGTGTGTTCGAGTCTCTCAAATTTTCGCAACACGGTGGTGTTTTACGAAACATCTTCGGGTTGTGAGGTTAAGCGACTAAGCGTACACGGTGGATGCCCTGGCAGTCAGAGGCGATGAAGGACGTGCTAATCTGCGATAAGCGTCGGTAAGGTGATATGAACCGTTATAACCGGCGATTTCCGAATGGGGAAACCCAGTGTGTTTCGACACACTATCATTACGTGAATACATAGCGTAATGAAGCGAACCGGGGGAACTGAAACATCTAAGTACCCCGAGGAAAAGAAATCAACCGAGATTCCCCCAGTAGCGGCGAGCGAACGGGGAGCAGCCCAGAGTCTGAATCAGCTTGTGTGTTAGTGGAACGGTCTGGAAAGTCCGACGGTACAGGGTGATAGTCCCGTACACCAAAATGCACAGGTTGTGAACTCGAAGAGTAGGGCGGGACACGTGGTATCCTGTCTGAATATGGGGGGACCATCCTCCAAGGCTAAATACTCCTGACTGACCGATAGTGAACCAGTACCGTGAGGGAAAGGCGAAAAGAACCCCGGCGAGGGGAGTGAAAAAGAACCTGAAACCGTGTACGTACAAGCAGTGGGAGCCTCTTTATGGGGTGACTGCGTACCTTTTGTATAATGGGTCAGCGACTTATATTCTGTAGCAAGGTTAACCGAATAGGGGAGCCGAAGGGAAACCGAGTCTTAACTGGGCGTTAAGTTGCAGGGTATAGACCCGAAACCCGGTGATCTAGCCATGGGCAGGTTGAAGGTTGGGTAACACTAACTGGAGGACCGAACCGACTAATGTTGAAAAATTAGCGGATGACTTGTGGCTGGGGGTGAAAGGCCAATCAAACCGGGAGATAGCTGGTTCTCCCCGAAAGCTATTTAGGTAGCGCCTCGTGAACTCATCTTCGGGGGTAGAGCACTGTTTCGGCTAGGGGGTCATCCCGACTTACCAACCCGATGCAAACTGCGAATACCGAAGAATGTTATCACGGGAGACACACGGCGGGTGCTAACGTCCGTCGTGAAGAGGGAAACAACCCAGACCGCCAGCTAAGGTCCCAAAGTCACAGTTAAGTGGGAAACGATGTGGGAAGGCACAGACAGCCAGGATGTTGGCTTAGAAGCAGCCATCATTTAAAGAAAGCGTAATAGCTCACTGGTCGAGTCGGCCTGCGCGGAAGATGTAACGGGGCTAAACTGTGCACCGAAGCTGCGGCAGCGACACTATGTGTTGTTGGGTAGGGGAGCGTTCTGTAAGCCGTTGAAGGTGTGTCGTGAGGCATGCTGGAGGTATCAGAAGTGCGAATGCTGACATAAGTAACGATAATGCGGGTGAAAAACCCGCACGCCGGAAGACCAAGGGTTCCTGTCCAACGTTAATCGGGGCAGGGTGAGTCGACCCCTAAGGCGAGGCCGAAAGGCGTAGTCGATGGGAAACAGGTTAATATTCCTGTACTTGGTGTTACTGCGAAGGGGGGACGGAGAAGGCTATGTTAGCCGGGCGACGGTTGTCCCGGTTTAAGCATGTAGGCGGAGGTTCCAGGTAAATCCGGTACCTTTTTAACGCTGAGGTGTGATGACGAGGCACTACGGTGCTGAAGTAACAAATGCCCTGCTTCCAGGAAAAGCCTCTAAGCATCAGGTAACACGAAATCGTACCCCAAACCGACACAGGTGGTCAGGTAGAGAATACCAAGGCGCTTGAGAGAACTCGGGTGAAGGAACTAGGCAAAATGGTGCCGTAACTTCGGGAGAAGGCACGCTGATATGTAGGTGAAGTGATTTACTCATGGAGCTGAAATCAGTCGAAGATACCAGCTGGCTGCAACTGTTTATTAAAAACACAGCACTGTGCAAACACGAAAGTGGACGTATACGGTGTGACGCCTGCCCGGTGCCGGAAGGTTAATTGATGGGGTTATCCGTAAGGAGAAGCTCTTGATCGAAGCCCCGGTAAACGGCGGCCGTAACTATAACGGTCCTAAGGTAGCGAAATTCCTTGTCGGGTAAGTTCCGACCTGCACGAATGGCGTAATGATGGCCAGGCTGTCTCCACCCGAGACTCAGTGAAATTGAACTCGCTGTGAAGATGCAGTGTACCCGCGGCAAGACGGAAAGACCCCGTGAACCTTTACTATAGCTTGACACTGAACACTGGTCCTTGATGTGTAGGATAGGTGGGAGGCTTTGAAGTGTGGACGCCAGTCTGCATGGAGCCAACCTTGAAATACCACCCTTTAATGGCTGGTGTTCTAACGTGGACCCGTAATCCGGGTTGCGGACAGTGTCTGGTGGGTAGTTTGACTGGGGCGGTCTCCTCCTAAAGAGTAACGGAGGAGCACGAAGGTTAGCTAATCCTGGTCGGACATCAGGAGGTTAGTGCAAAGGCATAAGCTAGCTTGACTGCGAGAGTGACGGCTCGAGCAGGTGCGAAAGCAGGTCTTAGTGATCCGGTGGTTCTGAATGGAAGGGCCATCGCTCAACGGATAAAAGGTACTCCGGGGATAACAGGCTGATACCGCCCAAGAGTTCATATCGACGGCGGTGTTTGGCACCTCGATGTCGGCTCATCACATCCTGGGGCTGAAGTAGGTCCCAAGGGTATGGCTGTTCGCCATTTAAAGTGGTACGCGAGCTGGGTTTAGAACGTCGTGAGACAGTTCGGTCCCTATCTGCCGTGGGCGCTGGAGAATTGAGGGGGGCTGCTCCTAGTACGAGAGGACCGGAGTGGACGCATCACTGGTGTTCGGGTTGTCATGCCAATGGCATTGCCCGGTAGCTAAATGCGGAAGAGATAAGTGCTGAAAGCATCTAAGCACGAAACTTGCCCCGAGATGAGTTCTCCCTGAGACTATAAGTCTCCTGAAGGAACGTTGAAGACGACGACGTTGATAGGTCGGGTGTGTAAGTGTAGCGATACATTGAGCTAACCGATACTAATGAACCGTGAGGCTTAACCTTACAACGCCGAAGATGTTTTGGCGGAATTGAGACGATTTTCAGCATTGATTACAGATGACATCAGAACGCATAAAGCGGTCTGATAAACAGAATTTGCCTGGCGGCTGTAGCGCGGTGGTCCCACCTGACCCCATGCCGAACTCAGAAGTGAAACGCCGTAGCGCCGATGGTAGTGTGGGGTCTCCCCATGCGAGAGTAGGGAACTGCCAGGCATTAATTAAAGTGAAGAAGCCCATCCTGACGGATGGGCTTTTTTGCGTCTGTGCGGGGTGCACATTGCCGGATGCGGCGCAGCGCGTACCATCGGGGGCAAAGCAACATCCTGAGCCTCCATAACACAAGCCATCCTGCAGCATATGCGGTAAACTAAGCGCGATTTTGCATCAGGAAAGCGTCTATGAATCACTCCCTTAAAGCCTGGAACACCTTCGGTATCGATCAACAAGCTAATGAACTTGTCCGCGCCGAAAATGAGCAACAACTACTGAATGCCTGGCAATTAGCCAATGCATCACATCATCCAGTACTGATCCTGGGCGAAGGGAGTAACGTCCTGTTTCTTGATACCTTCCAGGGAACAGTGATCGTCAATCGTATTAAAGGTATAGAGGTTACAGAGAAGCCTGACGCGTGGTACCTACATGTTGGGGCTGGTGAGAACTGGCATCATCTGGTACAGCATACATTGCAGCTTGGCATGCCTGGACTGGAAAACCTGGCGCTTATTCCCGGCTGTGTTGGCTCATCGCCAATCCAGAATATTGGTGCTTATGGTGTGGAACTTCAGCGTGTTTGCGAATATGTGGACTGCATTGAACTGGCTACCGGTAAGCATCTGCGTGTAAGTGCCACAGAATGCCGATTTGGATACCGCGACAGTATCTTCAAGCATGAGTACCAGGATCGTTTCGCGATTGTAGCCGTTGGGCTGCGTTTACCTAAACAGTGGCAGCCCGTCCTCACTTACGGTGACCTGACGCGCCTGGATCCTGCAACGGTAACGCCTCAGCAGGTTTTTGGTTCTGTTTGTCATATGCGCACCACAAAGCTGCCCGATCCAAAAGTAAACGGTAATGCGGGGAGTTTCTTCAAAAATCCGGTTGTCAGTTCGGATATCGCACAGGAACTACTGGCGAAATTTCCGATTGCGCCTCATTACCCGCAGGCTGATGGTTCTGTGAAACTGGCTGCTGGCTGGCTTATCGATCAATGCCAGCTTAAAGGCATGCGCATTGGTGGCGCAGCGGTACATCAGCAGCAGGCACTGGTGCTGATAAATGCAGAGCATGCGACGAGTCAGGATGTGGTGCAACTTGCGCATCACGTACGCCAAAAAGTCGGTGAGAAATTCAATGTCTGGCTCGAACCGGAAGTCCGGTTTATCGGCCCGCAGGGTGAGGTGAATGCCGTGGAGATCGTTGCATGAAGGATAATACCGTCCCCCTGACGCTTATTTCATTATTAGCCGATGGCGAATTTCACTCCGGTGAGCAACTCGGTGAAACGCTGGGAATGAGCCGTGCGGCAATCAATAAGCATGTCCAGACGCTACGTGACTGGGGTGTTGATGTATTTACTGTCCCTGGTAAAGGATATAGCTTACCTGAACCTATCCAGCTATTAGATTCATCACTTATTCATTCTCAGCTGGGTGGCGGAAACATTACTGTTCTACCCGTAATCGATTCAACCAACCAGTATCTGCTGGATCGAATTGGGCAACTGGAATCCGGAGATGCCTGCGTGGCGGAGTATCAGCAGGCTGGTCGTGGTCGGCGTGGGCGTAAATGGTTTTCGCCATTTGGTGCTAACCTGTATCTCTCTATGTTCTGGCGCCTGGAGCAGGGCCCGGCCGCTGCAATTGGCCTGAGTCTGGTCATTGGTATCGTCATGGCTGAGGTTTTACGCGATCTGGGTGCGGATAAAGTTCGTGTTAAATGGCCTAATGATCTCTATTTGCTCGATCGTAAACTGGCAGGGATCCTGGTAGAACTCACTGGTAAGACGGGTGATGCCGCACAAATCGTTATTGGTGCCGGAATTAACATGTCTATGCGCCGGGTCGAAGAGAATGTGGTTAATCAGGGGTGGATTAACCTACAGGAAGCAGGCATAAACATTGACCGTAATACTCTTGCGGCTCGACTGATCCGCGAGCTTCGTGCTGCACTGATACTGTTTGAGCAAGAGGGGTTAGTGCCTTATTTATCACGCTGGAAGGCACTTGATAACTTTATCAACCGCCCGGTTAAACTCATTATTGGCGATAAAGAAATATTTGGTGTCTCGCGGGGAATAGATACTCAAGGTGCACTATTGCTGGAGCAGAATGGTGAGATAAAGCCATGGATGGGTGGGGAAATATCGCTCAGAAGCGCTGAATAATAAAAAGAAGGGGAGCATCGGCTCCCCTTTTTTATTTATTTTCTTAACCTGACTTGCTCAACGGCATGATTGGCACTTTTAGTCATTATCAAGCTGGCTCTTTCACGCGTTGGTAAAATATTTTGCTTTAAATTCAGCCAGTTGATTTCTTTCCATAGCGATGTGGCAGTGTTGATAGCCTCATCTTCTGATAATTTTGCATAGTTATGGAAATAAGAGTCCGGGTTGGTAAATGCCCCTTCACGGAATTTCAGGAAGCGGTTGATATACCATGTCTGGAGTAATTCTTCTGGAGCATCAACGTAAATAGAAAAATCGACGAAGTCAGAAACAAATACATGATGCGGGTCGTGGGGATAGTCCATTCCGCTTTGTAATACATTTAACCCCTCGAGAATCAATATATCCGGCTGGGCAACGGTTTTGTCACCATCAGGGATCACATCATAGATCAGATGAGAATAGACCGGCGCTGTGACGTTAGGGACGCCTGACTTCAGGTCGGAAACAAATTTTACCAGACGGTGCATATCATAAGACTGAGGGAAACCTTTCTTCTTCATGAGCCCGCGTTCTTTCAACACCTGGTTTGGGTGAAGAAACCCATCGGTCGTAATCAGCTCAACTTTGCGGTGCTCTGGCCAGCGGCTAAGCAGTGCCTGCAAAACGCGTGCGGTTGTACTTTTACCCACCGCAACACTGCCTGCAATACTAATGATATAAGGAATACGCTCGCCATTCGTGCCTAAAAATTGCTCCAGCACTGCCTGACGTCGCAGGTTCGAACTGATGTAAAAATTTAGCAAACGCGATAGAGGCAAATAAATCTCGGCAACTTCTTCCAGCGATAAGTCTTCGTTAATGCCTTTAAGACGAGCAATCTCTTCCTCGGTCAGGGTCATCGGCACTGAATCACGAAGCGCAGCCCACTGGTTGCGATCAAACTGTAGGTAAGGCGACGTTAACGCTTGCTCTTTTATACTCATACGCATGGTCTGGCTGTCATTGCTATATCAGGTCAGTGATAAAAAACGAAATCATCCCCGGCACGCAATGGCACGCACATTTCAGTTAATTTGGACAATGGGCAGGAGGGTAACACCAGATGAGGGGGAATAATAAGAAAAAATCGTCCCCTGAAAAGCATTGTGACGAGTATTCCAGATGTATAAAGATGTGCTTTCTCTCTGTCTGGACGTGAATAACGGAGCAAAACCCTCTCCGGTTATAACGCTCAACGTTGGAAATTTGTGCAATTCAGATAAGAAATAGATTATTTATCGGGCGTATAGTGCAAAATGTGAGCGGAAGAACATTTTATGCAATTTTTTAGTTGCATGAGCACGCAGGTATCCATAAAATGCGCGCTACTTGATGCCGACTTAGCTCAGTAGGTAGAGCAACTGACTTGTAATCAGTAGGTCACCAGTTCGATTCCGGTAGTCGGCACCATCAAGTCCGGTGGGGTTCCCGAGCGGCCAAAGGGAGCAGACTGTAAATCTGCCGTCACAGACTTCGAAGGTTCGAATCCTTCCCCCACCACCACTTTCTGGCAGCGTTATCGCCGCCTGAGTTGGTTAAAAAATTTAATCAGCTCAAACATAAAAGAGAGAAATCTCTTTTTTGTTACAGAAAGAACTGGGTAGCCGAGTTTCAGGATGCGGGCATCGTATAATGGCTATTACCTCAGCCTTCCAAGCTGATGATGCGGGTTCGATTCCCGCTGCCCGCTCCAGACGTGCTGATATGGCTCAGTTGGTAGAGCGCACCCTTGGTAAGGGTGAGGTCCCCAGTTCGACTCTGGGTATCAGCACCACTTCACTTCTCCCTCCCGTTTCTCTCTGTTTACTTTTAAAAGCATTCAACAGCTCAGGTATATTGCCTGGTTGATGTGGTGATATCACCGATTTATCCGTGTCTTAGAGGGACAATCGATGTCTAAAGAAAAATTTGAACGTACTAAACCGCACGTTAACGTCGGTACTATCGGCCACGTTGACCATGGTAAAACAACGCTGACCGCTGCAATCACTACCGTTCTGGCTAAAACCTACGGCGGTGCTGCTCGCGCATTCGATCAGATCGATAACGCGCCGGAAGAAAAAGCACGTGGTATCACCATCAACACTTCTCACGTTGAATATGACACCCCGACTCGCCACTACGCACACGTAGACTGCCCGGGCCACGCCGACTATGTTAAAAACATGATCACCGGTGCTGCGCAGATGGACGGCGCGATCCTGGTTGTTGCTGCGACTGACGGCCCGATGCCGCAGACTCGTGAGCACATCCTGCTGGGTCGTCAGGTAGGCGTTCCATACATCATCGTGTTCCTGAACAAATGCGACATGGTTGATGACGAAGAGCTGCTGGAACTGGTAGAAATGGAAGTTCGTGAACTTCTGTCTCAGTACGATTTCCCGGGCGACGATACGCCGATCGTTCGTGGTTCTGCTCTGAAAGCGCTGGAAGGCGAAGCAGAGTGGGAAGCGAAAATCATCGAACTGGCTGGCTTCCTGGATTCTTACATCCCGGAACCAGAACGTGCTATCGATAAGCCGTTCCTGCTGCCAATCGAAGACGTATTCTCCATCTCCGGTCGTGGTACCGTTGTTACCGGTCGTGTAGAACGCGGTATCATCAAAGTTGGTGAAGAAGTTGAAATCGTTGGTATCAAAGAGACTGCCAAGTCTACCTGTACTGGCGTTGAAATGTTCCGCAAACTGCTGGACGAAGGCCGTGCTGGTGAGAACGTTGGTGTTCTGCTGCGTGGTATCAAACGTGAAGAAATCGAACGTGGTCAGGTACTGGCTAAGCCGGGCTCTATCAAGCCGCACACCAAGTTCGAATCTGAAGTGTACATTCTGTCCAAAGACGAAGGCGGCCGTCATACTCCGTTCTTCAAAGGCTACCGTCCGCAGTTCTACTTCCGTACTACTGACGTGACGGGTACCATCGAACTGCCGGAAGGCGTAGAGATGGTAATGCCGGGCGACAACATCAAAATGGTTGTTACCCTGATCCACCCAATCGCGATGGATGACGGTCTGCGTTTCGCAATCCGTGAAGGCGGCCGTACTGTAGGTGCGGGCGTTGTTGCCAAAGTAATGAGCTAATTGCCGAATAACATTTGACGCAATGCGCAATAAAAGGGCATCATTTGATGCCCTTTTTGCACGCTTTCACACCAGAACCTGGCTCATCAGTGATTTTTTTTGTCATAATCATTGCTGAGACAGGCTCTGAAGAGGGCGTTTAGTCCGAAACGCACCAGAGCATTTCGGTTTGGATCGCCTCGCTTACGCGGGGTGAAAATGTTTGTAGAATACTTCTGACAGGTTGGTTTATGAGTGCGAATACCGAAGCTCAAGGAAGCGGGCGCGGCCTGGAAGCGATGAAGTGGGTTGTTGTCGCTGTATTGCTGCTTGTAGCTATCGTTGGCAACTACCTCTATCGTGACATGATGCTGCCGCTGCGTGCGCTGGCCGTAGTGATTCTGATTGCCGCAGCGGGTGGTGTCGCGCTGTTGACAACAAAAGGTAAAGCGACCGTTGCTTTTGCCCGTGAAGCGAGAACCGAAGTCCGTAAGGTCATTTGGCCAACTCGCCAGGAAACGCTGCACACCACGCTGATCGTTGCTGCGGTCACTGCGGTAATGTCACTGATCCTGTGGGGACTGGATGGTATTCTGGTTCGCCTGGTATCCTTTATCACTGGCCTGAGGTTCTAAGATGTCTGAAGCCCCTAAAAAGCGCTGGTACGTCGTTCAGGCGTTTTCCGGTTTTGAAGGCCGCGTAGCCACATCGCTGCGCGAATATATCAAGTTACAAAATATGGAAGAGCTGTTTGGCGAAGTCATGGTGCCGACCGAAGAAGTGGTCGAAATCCGTGGCGGCCAGCGTCGCAAGAGCGAACGTAAATTCTTCCCGGGCTATGTACTGGTCCAGATGGTGATGAATGATGCAAGCTGGCACCTGGTGCGCAGTGTGCCGCGTGTGATGGGCTTTATCGGCGGTACATCTGACCGTCCGGCGCCGATCAGCGACAAAGAAGTTGATGCGATCATGAACCGTCTGCAGCAGGTTGGCGATAAGCCGCGTCCGAAAACGATGTTTGAACCAGGTGAAATGGTTCGCGTTAGCGACGGTCCGTTTGCTGACTTTAACGGCGTCGTTGAAGAAGTGGACTACGAGAAGTCTCGTCTGAAAGTTTCCGTATCTATCTTCGGTCGTGCGACTCCGGTTGAACTGGACTTCGCTCAGGTTGAAAAAGCCTAATACGCCGATCAAAAAAGCGACGATTTAATCGTTGCACAAGGCGCGAGATTGGAATACAATTTCGCGCCTTTTGTTTTTATGGATCCTATCCGTAAAACGAATTTAATCACGGGGAGCCTCCTTGAGGCGCTATAACCCAATCAGAGGAATTTAGAATGGCTAAGAAAGTCCAAGCCTATGTCAAGCTGCAGGTTGCAGCTGGTATGGCTAACCCGAGTCCGCCGGTAGGTCCAGCACTGGGTCAACAAGGCGTGAACATCATGGAATTCTGCAAAGCGTTCAACGCTAAGACTGATTCCATGGAAAAAGGTCTGCCGATCCCGGTTGTTATCACCGTTTACGCTGACCGTTCTTTCACTTTCGTTACCAAAACGCCTCCGGCAGCAGTTCTGCTGAAGAAAGCGGCTGGTATCAAGTCTGGTTCCGGCAAGCCGAACAAAGACAAAGTGGGTAAAATTTCCCGCGCTCAGTTGCAGGAAATCGCGCAGACCAAAGCTGCCGACATGACTGGTTCCGACATTGAAGCGATGACTCGCTCCATTGAAGGTACTGCACGTTCCATGGGCCTGGTAGTGGAGGACTAAGAAATGGCTAAACTGACCAAGCGCATGTCCGTGATCCGTGACAAAGTTGATGCTACTAAGCAGTACGACATCAACGAAGCTATCGCTCTGCTGAAAGAGCTGGCCACTGCTAAATTCGTAGAAAGCGTGGACGTTGCTGTTAACCTCGGCATCGACGCTCGTAAATCTGACCAGAACGTACGTGGTGCAACTGTACTGCCGCACGGTACTGGCCGTTCCGTTCGCGTAGCCGTATTTACCCAGGGCGCAAACGCTGAAGCTGCTAAAGCTGCAGGCGCTGAGCTGGTAGGTATGGAAGATCTGGCTGACCAGATCAAGAAAGGCGAAATGAACTTTGACGTTGTTATTGCTTCCCCGGATGCAATGCGCGTTGTTGGCCAGCTGGGTCAGGTTCTGGGTCCGCGCGGCCTGATGCCAAACCCGAAAGTTGGTACTGTAACCCCTAACGTTGCTGAAGCTGTTAAGAACGCTAAAGCGGGTCAGGTTCGTTACCGTAACGACAAAAACGGCATCATCCACACCACCATCGGTAAAGTGGATTTTGACGCTGACAAACTGAAAGAAAACCTGGAAGCTCTGCTGGTTGCGCTGAAAAAAGCAAAACCGACTCAGGCAAAAGGCGTGTACATCAAGAAAGTTAGCATCTCCACCACCATGGGTGCTGGTGTTGCCGTTGATCAGTCCGGTCTGACTGCGACTGTGGCGAACTAATATTCGCCTTTACGTGGGCGGTGATTTTGTCTACAATCTTACCCCCACGTTTCTGTTGAAATAAACAGAACTCTATGCGAGTCATTTGAATTGTAGCAAGGCAGCAATTGAGTGAATCGCTGGGAGTGTAGTTAACTACATGACCGGTGTGAACGAGAGCAGCTAACGCAGCTACGGTTCAAAGGGCGAAGTCATAGACAAGATTTGTTCGTTGGAGCCTGGCCTATCCAGGCCTCCGTCGAAGACCGCAGGTGTTTCGTCAGAAACTTAATGCCCTGCGTAGACGGTGACAGAACGCTAAGATTATTTCTGATACTCTGGCTTGTTTCTGCTCACCGTATTTAGACGCTCTCTCCGTTGGGGAGAGTGAAGTGAGTTCCGGAACATGAGTTCCGGCAAACATCCAGGAGCAAAGCTAATGGCTTTAAATCTTCAAGACAAACAAGCGATTGTTGCTGAAGTCAGCGAAGTAGCCAAAGGCGCGCTGTCTGCAGTAGTTGCGGATTCCCGTGGCGTAACTGTAGATAAAATGACTGAACTGCGTAAAGCAGGTCGTGAAGCTGGCGTATACATGCGTGTTGTTCGTAACACCCTGCTGCGCCGCGTCGTTGAAGGTACTCAGTTCGAGTGCCTGAAAGACACGTTTGTTGGTCCGACCCTGATTGCATACTCTATGGAACACCCGGGCGCTGCTGCTCGTCTGTTCAAAGAGTTCGCGAAAGCGAATGCAAAATTTGAGGTCAAAGCCGCAGCCTTTGAAGGTGAGTTGATCACGGCATCGAACATCGATCGCCTGGCAACCCTGCCGACCTACGAAGAAGCAATTGCACGCCTGATGGCAACCATGAAAGAAGCTTCGGCTGGCAAACTGGTTCGTACTCTGGCTGCTGTACGCGATGCGAAAGAAGCTGCTTAATCGCAGTTATCTTTCTCAAGCATCTGCTTACGTATAAACTTATTCTGATTTTCAGGAACAATTTAAATGTCTATCACTAAAGATCAAATCATTGAAGCAGTATCCGCTATGTCCGTAATGGACGTTGTAGAACTGATTTCTGCAATGGAAGAAAAATTCGGTGTTTCTGCTGCTGCTGCTGTAGCTGTAGCTGCGGGCCCGGCTGAAGCTGCTGAAGAAAAAACTGAATTCGACGTAATTCTGAAAGCTGCTGGCGCTAACAAAGTTGCTGTTATCAAAGCAGTACGTGGCGCAACTGGCCTGGGTCTGAAAGAAGCTAAAGACCTGGTAGAATCTGCACCGGCTGCGCTGAAAGAAGGCGTGAGCAAAGACGACGCAGAAGCACTGAAAAAATCTCTGGAAGAAGCTGGCGCTGAAGTTGAAGTTAAATAAGCCAACTTTTCTGGTTGCAGCCTAAGAAATTAGGCTGATGGCTGGTGACTTTTTAGTCACCAGCCTTTTTGCGCTGTAAGGCGCCAGTAGCATTTCACACTGTTTGACTACTGCTGTGCCATTCAATGCTTGTTTCTATCGACGCCTTAATATACTGCGACAGAGCGTCAGTTCTGTGTAAATCGCAATGAAATGGTTTAAGCGTGATAGCAACAGGCATTGCGGAAAGTATTCGATTTTCCGGTCAACAAAATAGTGTTGCACAAACTGTCCCTTCGTCGGACAGATGGGTCGACTTGTCAGCGAGCTGAGGAACCCTAATGGTTTACTCCTATACCGAGAAAAAACGTATTCGTAAGGATTTTGGTAAACGTCCACAAGTGTTGGACATACCTTATCTCCTTTCTATCCAGCTTGACTCGTTTCAGAAGTTCATCGAGCAAGATCCTGAAGGGCAGTATGGTCTGGAAGCAGCTTTCCGTTCCGTTTTCCCGATTCAGAGCTACAGCGGTAATTCCGAGCTGCAATACGTCAGCTACCGCCTTGGCGAACCGGTGTTTGACGTTCAGGAATGTCAGATCCGTGGCGTGACCTATTCCGCACCGCTGCGCGTAAAACTGCGTCTGGTGATCTACGAGCGCGAAGCGCCGGAAGGCACCGTAAAAGACATTAAAGAACAAGAAGTCTACATGGGCGAAATTCCGCTCATGACTGACAACGGTACCTTTGTTATCAACGGTACTGAGCGTGTTATCGTTTCTCAGCTGCACCGTAGTCCTGGCGTCTTCTTTGACTCCGACAAAGGTAAAACCCACTCTTCGGGTAAAGTGCTGTATAACGCGCGCATCATTCCTTACCGTGGTTCCTGGCTGGACTTCGAATTCGATCCGAAGGACAACCTGTTCGTACGTATTGACCGTCGCCGTAAACTGCCTGCGACCATTATTCTGCGTGCGCTGAACTACACCACTGAGCAGATCCTTGACCTGTTCTTTGAGAAAGTTGTTTTCGAAATTCGTGACAACAAGCTGCAGATGGAACTGGTGCCGGAACGCCTGCGTGGTGAAACCGCCTCCTTTGACATCGAAGCTAACGGCAAAGTGTACGTCGAAAAAGGCCGTCGCATCACTGCGCGCCACATTCGCCAACTGGAAAAAGACGATATCAAACATATCGAAGTTCCGGTTGAATACATTGCTGGTAAAGTTGCGGCTAAAGACTACGTTGACGAATCTACTGGCGAGTTGATCTGCGCAGCTAACATGGAGCTGAGCCTGGATCTGCTGGCTAAGCTGAGCCAGTCTGGCCACAAACGTATCGAAACGCTGTTCACTAACGATCTGGACCACGGTCCGTACATTTCTGAAACTGTACGCGTCGACCCAACCAACGATCGTCTGAGCGCACTGGTAGAAATCTACCGCATGATGCGCCCTGGTGAGCCGCCGACTCGTGAAGCTGCTGAAAGCCTGTTTGAGAACCTGTTCTTCTCCGAAGACCGCTATGACCTGTCTGCGGTTGGTCGTATGAAGTTCAACCGTTCTCTGCTGCGCGACGAAATCGAAGGTTCCGGTATCCTGAGCAAAGACGACATCATCGAAGTGATGAAGAAGCTCATCGATATCCGTAACGGTAAAGGCGAAGTCGATGATATCGACCACCTCGGCAACCGTCGTATCCGTTCCGTAGGCGAAATGGCGGAAAACCAGTTCCGCGTTGGCCTGGTGCGTGTTGAGCGTGCGGTGAAAGAGCGTCTGTCTCTGGGCGATCTGGATACCCTGATGCCTCAGGATATGATCAACGCCAAGCCGATTTCTGCAGCAGTGAAAGAGTTCTTTGGTTCCAGCCAGCTGTCTCAGTTTATGGACCAGAACAACCCGCTGTCTGAGATTACGCACAAACGTCGTATCTCTGCACTCGGCCCAGGCGGTCTGACCCGTGAACGCGCAGGCTTCGAAGTTCGAGACGTACACCCGACTCACTATGGTCGCGTATGTCCAATCGAAACGCCTGAAGGCCCGAACATCGGTCTGATCAACTCCCTGTCCGTGTATGCACAGACTAACGAATACGGCTTCCTCGAGACGCCGTACCGTAAAGTGACCGACGGTGTTGTAACCGATGAAATTCATTACCTGTCTGCTATCGAAGAAGGCAACTACGTTATCGCTCAGGCGAACTCCAACCTGGATGACGAAGGGCACTTTGTAGAAGATCTGGTTACCTGCCGTAGCAAAGGCGAATCCAGCTTGTTCAGCCGTGATCAGGTTGACTACATGGACGTATCCACCCAGCAGGTGGTATCCGTCGGTGCGTCCCTGATCCCGTTCCTGGAACACGATGACGCCAACCGTGCATTGATGGGTGCGAACATGCAACGTCAGGCGGTTCCAACTCTGCGCGCTGATAAGCCGCTGGTTGGTACCGGTATGGAACGTGCTGTTGCCGTTGACTCCGGTGTTACTGCTGTTGCTAAACGTGGCGGTACTGTTCAGTACGTGGATGCTTCCCGTATCGTTATCAAAGTTAACGAAGACGAGATGTACCCGGGCGAAGCAGGTATCGACATTTATAACCTGACCAAATACACCCGTTCTAACCAGAACACCTGTATCAACCAGATGCCTTGCGTATCTCTGGGCGAGCCGGTTGAACGTGGTGATGTGCTGGCAGACGGTCCGTCCACCGACCTCGGTGAACTGGCGCTGGGTCAGAACATGCGCGTGGCATTCATGCCATGGAATGGTTACAACTTCGAAGACTCCATCCTCGTATCCGAGCGTGTTGTCCAGGAAGACCGTTTCACCACCATCCACATTCAGGAACTGGCATGTGTGTCTCGTGACACCAAGCTGGGGCCAGAAGAGATCACCGCTGACATCCCGAACGTGGGTGAAGCTGCGCTCTCTAAACTGGATGAATCCGGTATCGTTTATATCGGTGCGGAAGTGACCGGTGGCGACATTCTGGTTGGTAAGGTAACGCCGAAAGGTGAAACCCAGCTGACGCCAGAAGAGAAGCTGCTGCGTGCGATCTTCGGTGAGAAAGCGTCTGACGTTAAAGACTCTTCTCTGCGCGTGCCAAACGGTGTTTCCGGTACGATTATCGACGTTCAGGTCTTTACTCGCGATGGCGTAGAAAAAGACAAACGTGCGCTGGAAATCGAAGAGATGCAGCTGAAGCAGGCGAAAAAAGACCTGTCTGAAGAACTGCAGATCCTCGAAGCTGGCCTGTTCAGCCGTATCTACGCTGTGCTGGTTTCCGGTGGTGTTGAAGCTGAGAAGCTCGACAAACTGCCGCGCGACCGCTGGTTAGAACTCGGCCTGACCGACGAAGAGAAACAAAATCAGCTGGAACAACTGGCTGAACAGTACGACGAACTGAAGCACGAGTTTGAGAAAAAACTCGAAGCGAAACGCCGTAAAATCACTCAGGGCGACGATCTGGCACCGGGCGTGCTGAAGATTGTTAAGGTTTATCTGGCGGTTAAACGTCGGATCCAGCCTGGTGATAAGATGGCAGGTCGTCACGGTAACAAGGGTGTTATCTCTAAGATCAACCCGATCGAAGATATGCCACACGATGCTAACGGTACGCCGGTAGATATCGTACTGAACCCGCTGGGCGTACCATCGCGTATGAACATCGGTCAGATCCTTGAAACCCACCTGGGTATGGCTGCAAAAGGTATCGGCGATAAGATCAACGCCATGCTGAAACAGCAGCAGGAAGTCGCGAAACTGCGCGAATTCATCCAGCGTGCTTACGATCTGGGTTCAGATGTTCGTCAGAAAGTTGACCTGAATACCTTCAGTGATGAAGAAGTTCTGCGTCTGGCTGAAAACCTGAAAAAAGGTATGCCGATCGCAACGCCGGTATTCGACGGTGCGAAAGAGTCTGAAATCAAGGAACTGTTACAGCTGGGTGGCCTGCCGACTTCCGGTCAGATCACACTGTTCGACGGTCGTACCGGTGAGCAGTTCGAGCGCCAGGTTACCGTTGGCTACATGTACATGCTGAAACTGAACCACCTGGTTGATGACAAGATGCATGCGCGTTCTACCGGTTCTTACAGCTTGGTTACTCAGCAGCCGCTGGGTGGTAAGGCGCAGTTCGGTGGTCAGCGCTTCGGGGAGATGGAAGTGTGGGCGCTTGAAGCATACGGCGCGGCATACACCCTGCAGGAAATGCTCACCGTTAAGTCTGATGACGTGAACGGCCGTACTAAGATGTATAAAAACATCGTGGACGGCAACCATCAGATGGAACCAGGCATGCCGGAATCCTTCAACGTATTGTTGAAAGAGATTCGTTCGCTGGGTATCAACATCGAGCTGGAAGACGAGTAACTCTCGATCAAACAGGTCACTGGTGCTGGCGTAACAGCCAGCGCCAGATTGTGCTAACTCCGACGGGAGCAAATCCGTGAAAGATTTATTAAAGTTTCTGAAAGCGCAGACTAAAACCGAAGAGTTTGATGCGATCAAAATTGCTCTGGCCTCGCCAGACATGATCCGTTCATGGTCTTTCGGTGAAGTTAAGAAGCCGGAAACCATCAACTACCGTACGTTCAAACCTGAACGTGACGGCCTTTTCTGCGCCCGTATCTTTGGGCCGGTAAAAGACTACGAGTGCCTGTGCGGTAAGTACAAGCGCCTGAAACACCGTGGTGTGATCTGTGAGAAGTGCGGCGTTGAAGTGACCCAGACCAAAGTACGCCGTGAGCGTATGGGCCACATCGAGCTGGCGTCTCCGACCGCTCACATCTGGTTCCTGAAATCTCTGCCGTCCCGTATCGGTTTGCTGCTCGATATGCCGCTGCGTGATATCGAACGTGTACTGTACTTCGAATCTTATGTGGTTATCGAAGGCGGTATGACTAACCTGGAACGTCAACAGATCCTGACTGAAGAGCAGTATCTGGACGCGCTGGAAGAGTTCGGTGACGAATTCGACGCGAAGATGGGTGCGGAAGCAATCCAGGCCCTGCTGAAGAGCATGGATCTGGAGCAAGAGTGTGAAACTCTGCGCGAGGAGCTGAACGAAACCAACTCCGAAACCAAGCGTAAGAAGCTGACCAAGCGTATCAAACTGCTGGAAGCCTTTGTACAGTCTGGCAACAAGCCAGAGTGGATGATCCTGACCGTTCTGCCGGTTCTGCCGCCAGATCTGCGTCCGCTGGTTCCGCTGGATGGTGGTCGTTTCGCAACGTCGGATCTGAACGATCTGTATCGTCGCGTGATCAACCGTAACAACCGTCTGAAACGTCTGCTGGATCTGGCTGCGCCGGATATCATCGTACGCAACGAAAAACGTATGCTGCAGGAAGCGGTTGACGCCCTGCTGGATAACGGTCGTCGCGGTCGTGCGATCACCGGTTCTAACAAACGTCCTCTGAAATCTTTGGCTGACATGATCAAAGGTAAACAGGGTCGTTTCCGTCAGAACCTGCTCGGTAAGCGTGTTGACTACTCCGGCCGTTCTGTAATCACCGTAGGTCCATACCTGCGTCTGCATCAGTGCGGTCTGCCGAAGAAAATGGCACTGGAACTGTTCAAACCGTTCATTTACGGCAAGCTGGAACTGCGTGGCCTGGCCACCACCATCAAAGCCGCTAAGAAAATGGTTGAGCGTGAAGAAGCTGTCGTTTGGGATATCCTGGACGAAGTTATCCGCGAACACCCGGTACTGCTGAACCGTGCACCAACACTGCACCGTCTGGGTATCCAGGCATTTGAACCGGTACTGATCGAAGGTAAAGCTATCCAGCTGCACCCGCTGGTTTGTGCGGCATATAACGCCGACTTCGATGGTGACCAGATGGCTGTTCACGTACCGTTGACGCTGGAAGCCCAGCTCGAAGCGCGTGCGCTGATGATGTCTACTAACAACATCCTGTCTCCGGCGAACGGCGAACCTATCATCGTTCCATCTCAGGACGTTGTATTGGGTCTGTACTACATGACCCGTGACTGTGTTAACGCCAAAGGCGAAGGCATGGTGCTGACTGGCCCGAAAGAAGCTGAGCGTATCTATCGCGCAGGTCTGGCCTCTCTGCATGCGCGCGTTAAAGTGCGTATCACTGAATATGAAAAAGATGAAAACGGCGAATTCGTTGCGCACACCAGCCTGAAAGACACGACCGTTGGTCGCGCCATTCTGTGGATGATCGTACCGAAAGGTCTGCCTTTCTCCATCGTCAACCAGGCGCTGGGCAAGAAAGCAATCTCCAAAATGCTGAACACCTGTTACCGCATTCTGGGCCTGAAGCCGACCGTTATCTTCGCTGACCAGACAATGTATACCGGCTTTGCTTATGCAGCGCGTTCCGGTGCATCTGTTGGTATTGATGACATGGTCATCCCAGAGAAGAAACACGAGATCATCTCTGAAGCGGAAGCTGAAGTTGCTGAGATCCAGGAGCAGTTCCAGTCTGGTCTGGTAACCGCGGGCGAACGCTATAACAAAGTTATCGATATCTGGGCTGCGGCGAACGATCGTGTATCCAAAGCGATGATGGATAACCTGCAAACCGAAACCGTTATTAACCGTGACGGCGTAGAAGAGCAGCAGGTTTCCTTCAACAGCATCTACATGATGGCCGACTCCGGTGCGCGTGGTTCTGCAGCACAGATTCGTCAGCTGGCCGGTATGCGTGGTCTGATGGCGAAGCCAGATGGCTCCATCATCGAAACGCCAATCACCGCGAACTTCCGTGAAGGTCTGAACGTACTCCAGTACTTCATCTCTACTCACGGTGCGCGTAAAGGTCTGGCGGATACCGCACTGAAAACAGCGAACTCCGGTTATCTGACTCGTCGTCTGGTCGACGTTGCGCAGGACCTGGTGGTTACTGAAGACGATTGCGGCACTCTGGAAGGCATCACCATGACCCCGGTTATCGAGGGTGGTGACGTTAAAGAGCCGCTGCGCGATCGCGTTCTGGGTCGTGTAACTGCTGAAGACGTGCTGAAGCCGGGTACGGCGGATATTCTGGTTCCACGCAACACGCTGCTGCACGAACAGTGGTGTGACCTGCTGGAAGAGAACTCCGTTGACTCCGTCAAAGTCCGTTCCGTCGTATCTTGTGACACCGACTTTGGTGTATGTGCGCACTGCTACGGTCGTGACCTGGCGCGTGGCCACATCATCAACAAAGGTGAAGCAATCGGCGTTATCGCGGCACAGTCCATCGGTGAACCGGGTACACAGCTGACGATGCGTACGTTCCACATCGGTGGTGCGGCATCTCGTGCGGCTGCTGAATCCAGCATTCAGGTGAAAAACAAAGGTAGCATCCGTCTGAGCAATGCGAAGTCGGTTGTGAACTCCAGCGGCAAACTGGTTATCACCTCACGTAACACCGAACTGAAACTGATCGACGAATTCGGCCGTACCAAAGAAAGCTATAAAGTGCCTTACGGCTCCGTTATGGCGAAAGGTGATGGCGAACAGGTTGCTGGCGGCGAGACCGTAGCAAACTGGGATCCGCACACCATGCCGGTTATCACCGAAGTGAGTGGTTTCGTCCGCTTCACTGACATGATCGACGGCCAGACCATTACTCGTCAGACCGATGAGCTGACCGGTCTGTCTTCTCTGGTGGTTCTGGATTCTGCAGAGCGTACTGCGGGTGGTAAAGACCTGCGTCCGGCACTGAAAATTGTTGATGCTCAGGGCAACGACGTTCTGATCCCAGGCACCGATATGCCGGCTCAGTACTTCCTGCCGGGTAAAGCGATTGTTCAGCTGGAAGATGGCGTACAGATCAGCTCTGGTGACACCCTGGCGCGTGTTCCGCAGGAATCCGGCGGTACCAAGGATATCACCGGTGGTCTGCCGCGCGTTGCGGACCTGTTCGAAGCACGTCGTCCGAAAGAGCCGGCAATCCTGGCTGAAATCAGCGGCATCATTTCCTTCGGTAAAGAAACCAAAGGTAAACGTCGTCTGGTTATCACCCCGGTAGACGGTAGCGAACCGTACGAAGAGATGATTCCGAAATGGCGTCAGCTCAACGTGTTCGAAGGTGAACGTGTAGAACGTGGTGACGTTGTTTCCGACGGTCCGGAAGCGCCGCACGACATCCTGCGTCTGCGTGGTGTACATGCTGTAACTCGTTACATCGTTAACGAAGTTCAGGACGTATACCGTCTGCAGGGCGTTAAGATTAACGATAAACACATCGAAGTTATCGTTCGTCAGATGCTGCGTAAAGCCACCATCGAAAGCGCTGGTAGCTCCGACTTCCTGGAAGGCGAGCAGGTTGAATACTCCCGCGTCAAGATCGCTAACCGCGAGCTGGAAGCGAACGGCAAAGTGGGTGCAACGTTCTCCCGCGATCTGCTGGGTATCACCAAAGCGTCTCTGGCAACCGAGTCCTTCATCTCTGCAGCATCGTTCCAGGAAACCACGCGTGTCCTGACCGAAGCCGCTGTTGCAGGTAAACGTGATGAACTGCGCGGTCTGAAAGAGAACGTAATCGTGGGTCGTCTGATCCCGGCAGGTACCGGTTACGCGTACCACCAGGATCGTATGCGCCGTCGCGCAGCGGGCGAACTGCCAGCTGCTCCGCAGGTGACTGCTGAAGATGCGTCTGCCAGCCTGGCAGAACTGCTGAACGCAGGCTTGGGCGGTTCTGACAACGATTAATCGTTGCCGACCATAATAAAAAACCCGCTTCGGCGGGTTTTTTTATGTCTGTGTTTATGCCTGATGGCGCTGTGCTTATCAGGCCTACGAGGCGACGAAGCTATCCGGCAATGTCATTAATTTACCGGCGGTAAGCGCCGATAAAGCTCAATCATATCTCCCGCCAAATCCTGAATCACCATCGCGTTCATTAGGTGATCCTGCGAATGGACGGTGATGAGATTAACCGGAAGCTTGCCGGTACCTTCGTCAATTCCGATCAGCTGGGTCTGAATTTTATGCGCTTGTTTAACGTACTCGCGTGATTCCGTCATCGCTTGTTCTGCACCGGAGAAATCACCTTTACGCGCCAGTTGCAATGCCGTCAGGGCCTGGCTGCGTGCAGCGCCAGCGTTTACCAATAACTCCATGATGATCGTTTCTAACTCTTCCATACCATCACTCCAGTAGTTTCAGCGCCTTGTCCAGTACGGCATCACCTTTCATCATGCCGTAATCCATCATGTCGATAACGGCGACCTTTTTGCCTAGTGGGTCGGCGATCGCCTGTAGCTTGGCTTGTTCATACTTAACCTGTGGACCGAGCAAAACGATATCCGCTGTAGCGATATTCTCTTCAAACTCGGCCACCGGGACGGCTTTGATAGTGACGTCGACGCCTTTTTTCTGGGCGGCATCTTTCATCCTTTGCACCAGCATGCTGGTGGACATTCCGGCGGCACAGCATAAAACGATGTTTTTCATAAGCAGTCTCGATCAACATGTGTGAGTTGATAATTATCGCGAGCCAGCTATAGCAACAACTGCTTTGTAACGATTGTGTGCAAGGCATCACAAAGAAAGCCGCTTTTTCTGAAACCGGTTACAAAAAGAGGTCAAACCCTGCGATCTGGACCGGGGCCAGCGGCTTTTTGACTCGCTTATCACATGCTGGAATATATAATTACTGTCAATAAAGACATGTTATAAAAAACAGTATTGACAGCGTTTTTTAAACCCGTATGTTAATACTTAACAGCGGAGAAATTGTCATTTGCTGTTAACGTAGTAAGTGTTAGTAGAGCTCGATTGGGGTTTGCGATAAAGGCCACGAAGTATTTTTTGTATGGGATAGTCGATGCTGAAAACGCTATTTTTTCACTTCGACAATGCTTTCAGGCCACGTAGTTGATATATCTAATCGCAAAAAATCAGTAAAACGCGACGATGTAACGCCATGATTTAATAGTAATTATTCGTGATTTCTGCTTTTTTGGTTATCACGAGGGAAATAAGGCAACGCATCAAAGAGTATATGTCGCGAGGGGAAGTGTACTTGTTTAGGTCACCAGCCTTGAGTTCTATTATCAAGCGGGTGGAATGTGTTTAACGGTAAATAGAGGAAAGCTTTAGTTAGTATCAATATCCAATATTATCTGTAGTAAACGTGTACATTTTAAAGTAGTACCATCAGCAGTATTAAATCGTTAAGTTTATTAATGTTAAATTTGAAGTGTGTAGTAACGTAAAGCCCTGACTGCAATAGTCGGGGCTTTTGTTCATTGTAGATCAAGCTGTTATCCAGGATGCTTAGCCGCGTTGGTTCAACATTGCATCACTCAGTGGGTATTAAAAAAATTAATGCTTGCTTAATGATTAGAAGTAGGTCTACTATAGCGGCATCGGTTTGGAACACAGACCTTATGCAAGCAGTTTTAGTAAAGCAGTTCTCAGTTCAAGCGTTATCCTCAGATACTCTTCTTCATGAGCCTCCTCCCTAAGTGCCCCATAAGTTAATTTCTGCAAAACAGGCCATCTTCGCTGCGTAAGCGGCTCAAAAACATGAAAGGAAGTATCTATGTCTAACAAAATGACTGGTTTAGTAAAATGGTTTAACTCTGATAAAGGCTTCGGCTTTATCACTCCTCAGGACGGTAGCAAGGATGTGTTTGTGCATTTCTCCGCTATCCAGAGTAACGATTTTAAAACGTTAGACGAAGGTCAAAAGGTGGAGTTCTCCGTGGAGAATGGCGCTAAAGGCCCGTCTGCTGTTAACGTTGTCGCGCTGTAAACGCCGATAATTTCACGAAGGCTTACGATAGCGATGAAGGCCAGAGCCCGAGCAGTTAAGCACTAGTGAAGAAAAAACCCGCGAAAGCGGGTTTTTTTGTTTATGCGATAGCGTTGGACTTAGGGCATCTGTGCCGCGCGTCCCAGATAGCTGTCCCAGTCTTTCCACACGGGCTGTAATCCCTGCGCCATCAGTGCTTCAGCAACGGCTTCCGGGCGACGATCGTCGTGCGGGGAGAACTGTTCCAGTTCGGGGTGGTTATCGGCATAACCACCGGGCTGGGTTTTTGAGAAGGCGCTGACGTTGTTGATCGCCAACGGGATCACATGGTCACGAAACCATGGCGATTCGCGGGTGGAGAGCGACAGCTCAATTTCTGGTGCCAGTAAACGAAACGCGCAAATGGTCTGGACCAACTGTCGCTCATCCATGATCGATGCAGGCTCAACGCCTCCGGTGCATGGGCGCAGGCGAGGGAAGGAGATAGAGTAGCGGCTCTGCCAGTAATGCTGCTGCATCCACAGCAGATGTTCGGCAACCATAAAGCAGTCCACCCGCCAACTGTCGGACAAACCAATCAACGCGCCAAGACCGATTTTGTCGATCCCTGCGCGGCCCAGCCGGTCCGGCGTTTCCAGTCGCCAGAAGAAATCCTGCTTTTTCCCCTTCAGATGGTGGCGGGCGTAAATAGCCTCATGATAGCTCTCCTGATACACCATCACGCCATCCAGCCCCAGCGTCTTCAGCTCCGCATATTCAGCCTCTGACAGCGGCTGTACTTCCATCTGTAAAGAGGCAAACTGGCGGCGAATGGCAGGCAAATGGCGACGAAAGTAATCCATCCCCACTTTGGCCTGATGTTCACCGGTGACCAGTAGCAGATGCTCAAAGCCCAGCTCACGGATAGCCGCACACTCACGTTGTATCTCATCTTCGTCCAGCGTTTTGCGTTTGATACGGTTGCTCATCGAAAAACCGCAGTAGGTGCAGTCGTTGGCACAAAGGTTGGAGAGATACAACGGCACGTAAAAGCTCACCGTGTTGCCAAAACGCTGGCGGGTGAGCCTTTGCGCCCGTTGCGCAAGCGGCTCCAGATAATCGGCGGCGGCGGGGGAGAGCAGCGCCATCAGATCGTCCCGGCTAAGCTGTGAAGCGCTAAGCGCCCGCTCCACGTCAGCGGCGGTTTTACCGTTGATGCGCAGACGGATGTCGTCCCAGTCAAGCTGTCGCCATCGGTCGGTGAAGGTTTTCATGCGAAAGCCTCCAGGAATCCGGTTAACGGGCTGGTGGCCTGCGCGAGCGAACTTTTGCTGCCGGGGACGGCCTGGCGCGCCAGAAGGCCCGCTTCAACTGCCAGACGGAAAGCGGTGGCCATCATCACCGGATCATCCGCTACGGCAATCGCCGTGTTGACCAGCACCGCGTCAGCGCCCATTTCCAGCGCCTGCGCTGCGTGGCTGGGCACGCCGATACCCGCATCGACCACCACCGGCACGGTCGCCTGCTGGATAATAATCTCCAGCATCGCTTTGGTTTCCAGCCCCTGGTTCGAGCCGATAGGCGCGCCGAGCGGCATCACCGCCGCGCAGCCGACCTCTTCCAGCCGCTTGCACAGTACCGGGTCCGCGCCGCAGTAGGGCAGCACCACAAAGCCCTGCTTCACCAGCGCTTCGGCGGCTTTTAGCGTTTCAATCGGATCCGGCAATAGCCAGCGGGCATCCGGGTGGATTTCTAATTTCAGCCAGTTTGTGCCCAACGCTTCACGCGCCAGTTGGGCGGCGAAAATCGCCTCTTCAGCGGTTTTCGCTCCCGAGGTGTTGGGCAGCAGCGTCACGCCCGCGTCGATAAGCGGGGCCAGAATGGCATCGTTATGCTGGCGCAAATCCACGCGCTTCATGGCCAGCGTCACCAGCTGGCTGCCGGAGGCGCGAATCGCTTCGACCATCAGTTGCGATGAGGCAAATTTTCCGGTGCCAGTGAACAGATGTGAATCAAACGTTTTGTCGGCAATACGTAACATATCAACCCCCTGCAATAACCTGAAAAAGCAGGATCTGGTCGCCTTCCTGCACGATGTGCCGCTGCCAATGCTCGCGCGGCAGGATCTGCTGATTGAGCGCCAGCGCCGCGCCCGGTTTTAGCTGATTAAGCTCGGTGAGCAGCCCGCTGACGGTTTGCCCCTCGGCGCACTGCATCGGCTCATCATTGAACTGAATCTGCATGTTGCCCTCCGCATACCGGGCAGCCGCTGGCACGTTGAAGTGCGAAGCTGCGCCACTGGCTGGTTTTACCGTCAAACAGGCGTAACTCTCCGCTGGGCGTCGCAATGCCGCTAAGCAGTTTGATGGCTTCCAGCGCCTGCAAGGTGCCCATCACACCGACAACCGGGCCGACGATACCGGCGGTACGGCAGTTGCGTTCGGGTTCGACATCATCCGGCCACAGGCAGCGGTAACAACCTTGCTCCCACGGTGGCGTGAGCACCATCAACTGGCCGCCGAAACCGACTGCGCTGGCGGTGATGAGCGGGGTGTTGAGCGACACGCAGGCGGCGTTAATTTCCTGACGCGTGGCCATGTTGTCGGTACAGTCGAGCACCACGTCGGCACGCGCGACAGCGTGCCGGAGCGCATCGCCCGTCAGCCGCTGCTCAAGGACGACCAGCTCGCTGTCCGGGTTAAGACGCGCCAGATGGCGTTCCGCCGCCAGCGCTTTCGGGCGAGCAATGTCGTCGGTGGTGAACAATATTTGCCGTTGCAGATTGCTCAGATGAACGTCGTCATCGTCCGCCAGCGTCAGCGTGCCGACGCCCGCACCCGCCAGATACAGCGCGGCAGGCGAACCTAACCCGCCCAGGCCGACAATCAGCACATGGCTGTCGAGCAGCTTTTGTTGGCCCTCAATCGCGATATCGCCGAGCAGGATCTGCCGGCTGTAGCGCATAAAGTCGCGGTCATTCATCGCCGACTCCCGCTATGTCGAGCAGCTGCGCCGTGGCTGCCTGCCAGTCGGCCGATTGGGTAATGGCGCTGACCACGGCAATGCTGCCGACGCCGGTCGCCAGCACCGACGGGGCGCGCTCAAGGCTGATGCCGCCAATCGCCACGGTCGGGTAATCTGCCAGTCGTTCAATATGACCTGCCAGCTGAGTCAGCCCCTGCGGGGCGGAAGGCATCTGCTTGGTTTGCGTGGGGAAGACGTGGCCGAGCGCGATATAAGAAGGCTTAGCGGCGAGCGCGACGTCGATCTCCATATCATCGTGGGTGGAAACCCCCAGGCGTAAGCCCGCCGCCTGAATGGCCTTCAGGTCGGTGGTTTCGAGATCTTCCTGGCCCAGATGCACGCCGTAGGCGTTGTGCTTAATCGCCAGCCGCCAATAGTCGTTAATAAACAGGCGGGCGTCATAGCGACGCCCCAGCGCGATGGCGGCGATAACGTCGGCTTCCACCTCTTCATCGCGTTTATCTTTAATGCGCAGTTGGATCGTGCGCACGCCCGCTGCCAGCAGGCGTTCAATCCATTGCACGCTGTCCACCACCGGGTAAAGCCCGAGGCGGAACGGCACGGTCGGGAAATCAGGCTGGTACATTATGCCTCCTCTTTTTTGAGGTAGATTTCACCGCCTTTGGCGCGGAAGTTCTCCGACATATCCGCCATTCCCACTTCAATAGTCTGCGCGGCGGCGTAGTCGCGTACTTCCTGGCTGATTTTCATCGAGCAGAACTTCGGCCCGCACATCGAGCAGAAGTGGGCGACCTTGCCGGACTCTTGCGGCAGGGTTTCATCGTGATAGGCGCGGGCGGTGAACGGGTCGAGCGCGAGGTTAAACTGGTCTTCCCAGCGGAATTCAAAGCGCGCTTTTGACATCGCGTTATCGCGGATCTGCGCGCCCGGATGCCCTTTGGCGAGGTCAGCGGCGTGAGCGGCGATCTTGTAGGTGATCAGCCCCTGTTTCACATCTTCTTTGTTCGGCAAGCCGAGGTGCTCTTTTGGCGTGACGTAGCACAGCATCGCGCAGCCAAACCAGCCGATCATCGCCGCGCCAATGCCGGAGGTGAAGTGGTCATAGCCCGGCGCGATATCTGTCGTCAACGGCCCTAAGGTGTAGAACGGCGCTTCGTGGCAGCTCTCCAGCTCTTCGGTCATGTTGCGTTGGATCATATGCATCGGCACATGCCCCGGGCCTTCAATCATCACCTGCACGTCGTATTCCCAGGCGATTTTGGTCAGCTCGCCCAGCGTATGCAGTTCGGAGAACTGCGCTTCGTCGTTGGCATCCTGAATCGAACCCGGACGCAGGCCGTCGCCGAGAGAGAGCGAGACGTCGTAGGCGGCGCAAATTTCGCAAATCTCACGGAAATGTTCAAACAGGAAGTTCTCTTTGTGATGCGAGAGGCACCATTTCGCCATGATAGAACCGCCGCGCGAGACAATACCGGTCAGGCGTTTGGCAGTCATCGGCACGTAGCGCAGCAGCACGCCAGCATGAATGGTGAAGTAATCCACGCCCTGTTCGGCCTGCTCCAGCAGCGTGTCACGGAATGCTTCCCAGGTGAGATCTTCGGCGATCCCGTTGACCTTCTCCAGCGCCTGGTAGATCGGTACGGTGCCGATCGGCACCGGGCTGTTACGCAGGATCCACTCGCGGGTTTCGTGAATATAGCGGCCGGTCGACAGGTCCATCACCGTATCCGCGCCCCAGCGGGTAGACCACACCAGTTTTTCGACCTCTTCTTCGATAGAAGAAGTGACCGCCGAGTTACCGATGTTGGCATTCACCTTCACCAGGAAGTTGCGACCGATGATCATCGGCTCGGATTCCGGGTGGTTGATATTGGCAGGAATAATCGCCCGGCCCGCAGCGACTTCATCACGCACGAATTCCGGCGTGATATTTTCCGGCAGGCGCGCGCCAAAGTTCATCCCTGGATGCTGATGGCGCAGCACTTCACTACGGATACGCTCGCGGCCCATATTTTCACGGATGGCGATAAACTCCATCTCTGGCGTCACGATCCCCTGACGGGCGTAGTGCAGCTGGGTCACGCGCTTACCGGCTTTGGCGCGCTTTGGCGTCAGCAGGCCGCTGAAACGCAGCTCGTCCAGGCCATCGTCGGCCAGACGTTCTTTGGTATAAGCGGAACTACGGTCGTCTAATTCTTCGCTGTCGTTACGCGCCGCAATCCACGGCTGGCGCAGTTTCGCCAGGCCCTGCTGGACGTTAATCGCCACGTCAGGATCGCCATACGGCCCGGAGGTGTCGTACACCGGCACGGCTTCGTTGTCTTCAAATTGCGGGTTGTCTTTGCTGCCGCCAATCAGCGTCGGGCTAAGCTGGATTTCGCGCATCGGGATGCGGATATCCGGCTGCGAGCCAGTGATGTAGATGCGTTTTGAGTTCGGAAAGGCGGTCCCTTCCAGGGTATCGATAAAGTGTTGGGCTTGCGCGCGCTGTTCGCGGCGTGATGGTTTAGTAGTGGCAGACATAGCTCATTCCAAAAAAGTAAGGACGTGGCTTGTCAGACGACGGATGAAGCAAGAGAGACGATCGCCCTGGGGCGATGCGGTTGCAGATTGACTCTTGTTCCCTTCGCAGGTTTTAACCTGATCAGGTTCCGCGGATCCCGAATTAACGGTCTCAGCCTTTTCCACTCATGCTGTTGTGGAAAATAAGCACTCCGACAAGAAGTAACCTCTATCTTAGAGGTAATGAATGTAAACTACGCGTTAATGCGACAAATCTCAAGCAGGACGTTTGAGAGTGCCACTCTCGTGCATCGCATCAAATACCAGCATGATCAGCTTATCTTCGAGCACGAACCGGGCTTCCAGCGCCTCGCCGATATCGGATAAAGCCTGTTGAAATTCAAGGAAGTTATCATGATCAATGGCGGTCTCCAGACTGGTGTCATAGTAATCCATGATCAGTTGTGTGTTGGCTTCCAGCAGTGGCCAAATTTTTGTGGCTTTTAAAAGCTGCCCGTTCCCTTCCAATTTATGGAGAATACGTTCATAAATACTGAAGTGTCCGGTGGAGAGGTAATCGACCAGGCTCTGACAAAAATCATCCAGCGCTTTTTCATTGAGCCGCATGTACGATTCTTTGCCAGGCTTAATGCCAACCAGATTGTAGTAAGCCACGAGCAGGTGCTTACGTACATGTAGCCAGCGATCAACCAGTTTATTACTTCCTCCGACGTGCTCCGTCAGGCTTTCCAGCTGGTTTAGCATGATTGACTCCGCAAGATGGTGTTTAGGAACTGCTCACCCGTAAATGTAAAAATAATGTAAACAACATGCCTGTGAAGCAAAGGTTGCGCAAGAGATATGGATCGTATAATTGAAAAATTAGATAGCGGCTGGTGGATTGTCAGTCATGAGCAAAAGTTATGGTTGCCTCATGGCGAGCTGCCTCACGGCGACGCGGCACGTTTTGATTTGAGCGGGCAGCGCGCACTTTCTATCGGCGAATGGGAAGGGGAGACGGTCTGGCTGGTGCAGCAGCAACGTCGCCACGATATGGGGTCGGTACGCCAGGTCATTGACCAGGATGTAGGCCTGTTTCAACTGGCCGGACGCGGCGTACAGCTGGCCGAGTTTTACCGCTCGCATAAATTCTGCGGCTACTGTGGGCACACGATGTACCCGAGTAAAACGGAATGGGCGATGCTGTGCAGCCACTGCCGGGAACGCTACTACCCGCAAATTGCCCCCTGCATTATCGTCGCCATTCGCCGTGACGACGCTATCCTGCTCGCCCAACATGTTCGCCATCGCAACGGCGTGCATACCGTGCTGGCGGGTTTTGTCGAAGTGGGCGAGACCCTTGAGCAGGCGGTGGCGCGTGAAGTCATGGAAGAGAGCGGCATTAAGGTGAAAAACCTGCGCTATGTCACTTCTCAGCCGTGGCCGTTCCCACAGTCTTTGATGACCGCATTTATGGCAGAGTATGATAGCGGAGAGATTGTTATCGACCCGAAAGAACTGCTGGAAGCGAACTGGTATCGCTACGATGATCTACCGCTGCTTCCCCCGCCAGGCACTGTCGCGCGGCGATTGATTGAAGACACTGTGGCGATGTGTCGGGCTGAGTACGAGTAAAGAACGAGTGATGATACACTGATGGACTGACGCAATAAGGAACTGCAAAAATGACCGAACTGAAGAACGATCGTTATCTGCGTGCGCTGCTGCGCCAGCCCGTTGATGTCACTCCGGTATGGATGATGCGCCAGGCGGGCCGCTATCTACCGGAATATAAAGCCACGCGCGCCGAGGCGGGCGATTTTATGGCGCTGTGCAAAAATGCCGAGCTGGCCTGCGAAGTTACGCTGCAGCCGTTGCGTCGTTATAAGCTTGATGCCGCGATCCTCTTCTCGGATATCCTGACGATTCCCGATGCGATGGGGCTTGGGCTCTATTTTGAAGCCGGAGAAGGCCCACGCTTTACCTCGCCGATTACCAGCAAGGCGGACGTCGACAAACTGCCGATCCCGGACCCGGAAGATGGGTTGGGTTACGTGATGAATGCGGTGCGCACGATTCGCCGTGAACTGAAAGGCGAAGTGCCGCTGATCGGCTTCTCCGGTAGCCCGTGGACGCTGGCGACCTACATGGTTGAAGGCGGCAGCAGCAAAGCCTTCACCGTGATTAAAAAGATGATGTATGCCGACCCTAAAGCGCTGCATCTGCTGCTGGATAAGCTGGCGAAAAGCGTCACGCTGTACCTGAACGCGCAGATCAAAGCGGGCGCGCAGTCGGTGATGATTTTCGATACATGGGGCGGTGTGCTGACCGGTCGCGACTATCAGCAGTTCTCCCTGTACTACATGCACAAAATCGTTGATGGCCTGCTGCGCGAGAACGACGGTCGTCGTGTACCGGTGACCCTGTTTACCAAAGGCGGCGGTCAGTGGCTGGAAGCGATGGCGGAAACTGGCTGTGATGCGTTAGGTCTCGACTGGACCACTGACATTGCCGATGCGCGTCGTCGTGTAGGTCATAAAGTGGCGCTGCAGGGCAATATGGATCCATCCATGCTGTATGCGCCGCCAGCCCGCATCGAAGAAGAGGTGGCGACAATTCTGGCCGGATTCGGTCAGGGCGAAGGGCATGTCTTTAACCTGGGCCACGGCATTCATCAGGACGTCCCGCCAGAACATGCGGGTGTCTTTGTGGAGGCGGTACATCGGTTGTCCGAACAGTACCACCGCTAAGGAGTCATTATGGATCTCGCGTCATTACGCGCGCAGCAGCTTGAACTGGCCTCTTCAGTGATCCGCGAGGATCGTCTGAAGAACGATCCGCCTGATCTGATCGGCGGGGCGGACGTTGGGTTTGAGCAGGGTGGCGAAGTGACGCGAGCCGCGATGGTCTTACTGAAGTATCCCACGCTTGAACTGGTTGAATACAAGGTGGCGCGTATCGCCACCACCATGCCCTACATTCCCGGTTTTCTCTCCTTTCGTGAAACCCCCGCGCTGATGGCCGCCTGGCAATTGCTCTCGCACAAGCCAGATCTGCTGTTCGTTGACGGGCACGGCATTTCGCACCCGCGCCGTCTGGGCGTGGCCAGCCATTTTGGCCTGCTGGTGGATGTCCCGACGATTGGCGTGGCGAAAAAACGGCTGTGCGGCAAGTTTGAGCCGCTCGCTGCCGAACCCGGCGCGTTAGCACCATTGCTGGATAAAGGCGAACAGCTGGCATGGGTCTGGCGCAGCAAAGCGCGCTGTAACCCGCTGTTTATCTCTACGGGTCATCGCGTGAGTATGGACAGCGCACTGGCGTGGGTACAACGCTGTATGAACGGGTATCGTCTGCCGGAACCAACGCGCTGGGCAGATGCGGTGGCATCCGAACGCCCGGCTTTTACGCGGCTTGCAGCAAAAACGCCCCATATCGGGTAAACTGCGGCTAATTTCCGTATTTGAGAACTCATCATGTTACAAAATCCGATTCACCTGCGTCTGGAGAAGCTGGAAAGCTGGCAGCACGTCACGTTTATGGCCTGCCTGTGCGAACGCATGTACCCGAATTACGCCATGTTCTGCAAGCAAACTGAATTTGGCGATGGTCAGATTTACCGCCGAATCCTGGATTTGATTTGGGAAGCGCTGACGGTTAAAGATGCCAAAATCAATTTCGACAGCCAACTGGAAAAGTTTGAAGAGGCTATCCCGTCGGCAGATGATTACGATCTGTACGGCGTTTACCCGGCGATTGATGCCTGCGTGGCATTAAGCGAACTGATGCATTCACGTCTGAGCGGTGAAACGCTGGAACACGCTATTGAAGTCAGTAAGGCTTCAATTACCACAGTAGCGATGCTGGAAATGACGCAAGCTGGTCGCGAAATGACCGATGAAGAGCTCAAAGAGAACCCTGCCGTTGAGCAAGAATGGGATATTCAGTGGGAAATTTTCCGACTTTTAGCCGACTGTGAAGAACGCGATATTGAGCTGATAAAAGGGCTGCGTGCAGACCTGCGCGAGGCTGGTGAGAGCAATATTGGTATAAATTTTCAGCAATGACACCACAAAACGTGATTTAACGCCTGATTTGTCGTGCCTGAAGGCTTCCCATCCGCCCCCGGTCTGGTCTACATTTGGGGGGCGAAAAAAAGTGGCTATCGGTGCGTGTATGCAGGAGAGTGCTTTTCTGGCATTTCCGTCGCACTCGATGCTTAGCAAGCGATAAACACATTGTAAGGATAACTTATGAACAAGACTCAACTGATTGATGTAATTGCAGACAAAGCAGAACTGTCTAAAACACAGGCTAAAGCTGCTCTGGAATCCACTCTGGCTGCTATTACTGAGTCTCTGAAAGAAGGCGATGCTGTACAACTGGTTGGTTTCGGTACCTTCAAAGTGAACCACCGTGCTGAGCGCACTGGCCGCAACCCGCAGACCGGTAAAGAAATCAAAATCGCCGCAGCTAACGTACCGGCATTTGTTTCTGGTAAAGCACTGAAAGACGCGGTTAAGTAATTCGCGTGGCAGTGAACAGTTTTAACGAAGGGGCGGTTTCGCCCCTTTTGTCCATCTGGCGTCATACGCTCTGGTTTTCAGGTGTGCTGTTGCTGTCGGCCTGTAGTCGTCATTCCGAGCTTCCTCCGTTCACGGCCAGCGGTTATGTTGGCGAGCAGGGGGCGGTACGCGTCTGGCGTAAAGATTCCAGTGACGATGTTCACTTGCTCTCGGTATTGAGTCCGTGGCGTAACGGCGATACCACCACCAGTGAATACCGCTGGCAGGGAGATACGCTCTCTCTGATAGAACTCAATGTTTACAGTAAACCGCCGGAACATATTCGTATCCGCTTCGATGACCGCGGCGAACTGAGTTTCATGCAACGTGAAGTCGCCGGGCAAAAGCAGCAGCTTTCCAGCGATCAAATTGCGTTGTACCGCTATCGTGCCGATCAAATCCGCAAGACCAGCGATGCGCTGCGTCAGGGACGGGTGATATTGCGTCAGGGACGTTGGCATGCGGATAACACGGTCACAACCTGTGAAGGTGAAACGCTGAAGCCAGACCTGGAGTCGTGGGCGATAAACCATATCGAGCGCCGCCAGAAACATTCATCCGTAGAGGTGAGTGTGGCATGGCTGGAAGCGCCCGAAGGGTCGCAGCTACTGCTAGTCGCCAATGAAGATTTTTGTCACTGGCAGCCTACAGCCAAAACGTTCTGAAAACCTGAAGACAGGTAGTCAGCAGGCCTGAACCGTATGGCGTCATCAGGCATCACGTCTTTTACCAGTGCCCCATTCCCATATGGCCGCCGCCGCGATGGTTACCGCCACCGCCGCATCCGCCGTAGCCCATTCCCGCGCCACGTGGCACGCCAGCCTGCGCCATTGCGACATCGCGTTTAACGCGCTGCTCGTCCAGAGACTGATTCAACGCTTCCATCTCTTTTGCTACCGCATTAATTTTTGCAGTATCTGGTGAACTGGCTGTTAGCAACGCATTGTATTCGTAGCGTTTAGATGTCAGTTGTTGCCGTAAGGCGCTGGTCTGCGCGTAGTAATCATCATAGATTTTCTGTGCGGCAGCCTGCTGCTCAGCGGTCATTGGGGTACCGCCCCGTTGCTGCATTCCATCACCATATCCCCAGTGATTCTGCGCCAGTACCGGGGGGGAGCCCAGTGCGATAAGAGAAAGTGCAATCAGTGCCAGTTTGTTGTTCCGTTTCATCGTTCGTTCTCCTGTTGGTTAGCTTACATTCTCTTTTGCATCTTCCGTGCCAAAGCGTTGATCCCTGCCCTGCGGGCGTTGTGCGCGTCGTCTTTGTAGGGAAACGAGTAAAAATGACTCGCCAGAACGCGCCAGCGAGTCATTTTTACCCGGTACTTTCAGCTGTTTGTGTCTGAGGGCAGGGTTATCAGGGGGAAAAAATGGCATGATTTCTGCTGTATACCTGCAACGATGAAAGGAACAAGCGGGGTGAAGGGAGAGCGTATGCGTCTTTATAAGGATACGGTGGCAAAGTGGTTGAGCCGACTCTTGCTGGCGGCAATCCTGATTTTGGTCGGCTGGTTTTCGGTTATGACCATTCGGGACTATGGGCGGGAAAGCGGTGCTGCACGGCAAACGCTACTGGAAAAAGGCAGCGTACTCATTCGCGCTCTGGAGTCTGGTACGCGCGTAGGTATGGGTATGCGCATGCATCATGCCCAGCAGCAGACGCTCCTGGAGGAAATGGCCGTACAACCCGGCGTGCTATGGTTTGCCGTTGTGGATGAGCATGGCGTCATTATGACTCACAGCAATTCCTCAATGGTCGGGAAAACGCTCTATTCACCGGATGTCCTGCGACAGCTTAATCCCGGAGAACAAGAAAGCTGGCGAAATATTGACATTCAAGTGAGGGACGGTGAAAACACGCCGGCCCTGGAAATTTATCGCCAGTTTCAGCCGATGTATGGTCCAGGACGCCACGGCATGGCGCGCTGTGCCAGTAATGACGGGCAGCTTATCACCCCAGCACAAACCATATTTATCGCCTTTGATGCCAGCGATCTGGCGGCGACCCAGACAAGAGAGTGGCGTAACACGTTGATTGTCCTCTCTGCGCTGGCGGCTGTACTACTGGCAACTGTACTTACGTTTTTCTGGTATCAGCGCTATCAGCGTTCGTACAAGGAATTGCAGGATGCGATGAAGCGGAAAGAAAAACTGCTGGCGCTCGGACACCTGGCGGCCGGCGTCGCACATGAAATTCGCAATCCGCTGTCTTCCATCAAAGGTCTGGCAAAGTATTTTGCCGAACGAACCCCGCCGGGTGGCGAGTCGCATGAGCTGGCACAGGTGATGGCGAAAGAAGCGGACCGTTTAAATCGGGTGGTGAGCGAGTTGCTGGAGCTGGTGAAGCCAGCGCATCTGACGCTGCAACAGGTGGATCTCAACGAGGTCATCACCCACTCATTGCATCTGGTAAGCCAGGATGCTCAAAGTCGGGAGATTCAATTACGGTTTACGATAAATCCTGCACTACCAACCATTCAGGCCGATCCTGACCGACTGACTCAGGTTTTGTTGAATCTGTATCTGAACGCCATTCATGCGATTGGCCACCAGGGCACGATCACGGTTGAAGCGAATGAAAGCAGCGGCGATCGCGTTAAAATCGTGGTGACCGATAGCGGGAAGGGAATTGCAGCGGAACAGCTGGAGGCCATTTTTACGCCTTACTTTACAACCAAAGCTGACGGAACCGGCCTCGGGCTGGCGGTAGTGCAGAACATTATCGAACAGCATGGTGGCACCATTCAGGTGGCAAGCGTTGAGGGCAAAGGTGCGACCTTTACTCTTTGGCTGCCGACCAAAGCGAAACAACAGGATTAACAAGGATGACGCGCGGAAAAATCAATATTCTGGTAGTAGATGACGATATCAGCCACTGCACTATTTTACAGGCGCTGCTGCGCGGCTGGGGTTATGAGGTCGCGCTGGCCTATAGCGGGCGAGCGGCGCTGGAACAGGTGCGCGAACGCGTATTTGATTTAGTGCTGTGTGATGTACGCATGGCGGAGATGGACGGCATCGCAACGCTGAAAGAGATTAAAGCGCTGAATCCGGCGATTCCGGTCTTGATCATGACGGCGTTCTCCAGCGTAGAGACCGCCGTTGAGGCGCTTAAAACCGGGGCGCTGGACTATTTAATCAAGCCGCTGGATTTTGACCGTCTGCAGGAGACGCTGGAAAAGGCGCTGGCGCATACGCGGGAAATGGGCGCCGAACTGCCATCGGCGTCGGCGGTACAGTTTGGCATGATTGGCAGCAGTCCGGCGATGCAGAAGTTGCTTAATGAAATCGCGATGGTTGCGCCCTCAGATGCGACAGTGCTCATTCACGGAGACTCCGGCACGGGGAAAGAGTTGGTGGCCCGGGCGCTGCATGCCTGCAGCGCCCGTCGCGATAAGCCGCTGGTGACGCTCAACTGCGCGGCGCTTAATGAATCGCTGCTGGAGTCCGAGCTGTTTGGTCACGAGAAAGGGGCGTTTACCGGGGCGGATAAACGACGGGAAGGGCGCTTTGTGGAAGCCGATGGTGGCACGTTATTTCTTGATGAAATTGGCGATATCTCACCGCTGATGCAGGTGCGTTTGCTGCGGGCTATCCAGGAGCGAGAAGTACAGCGGGTTGGCAGCAACCAGACTATTGCGGTTGATGTCCGGCTGATCGCCGCCACGCATCGAGATCTGGCGGAGGAAGTCAGTGCCGGGCGCTTTCGCCAGGATCTCTACTATCGCCTGAACGTCGTCACCATCGAAATGCCAGCATTGCGCCAGCGCCGGGAAGATATTCCGCTGTTAGCCGAACATTTTCTCCAGCGTTTTGCCGCGCGTAACCGTAAAGTGGTGAAAGGCTTTACGCCGCAGGCGATGGATCTGCTGATCCACTATGACTGGCCGGGCAATATTCGTGAGTTGGAAAATGCGATTGAGCGCTCGGTGGTGCTGCTGACGGGGGAATATATTTCCGAACGTGAACTGCCGATGGCGATTGCCGCGACGCCGATAAAAACGGAATTCAGTGGCGAGATCCAACCGCTGGTGGATGTCGAAAAGGAGGTGATTCTGGCGGCGCTTGAAAAAACGGGCGGCAATAAAACGGAAGCCGCCCGTCAGTTAGGCATTACGCGTAAAACGCTGCTGGCGAAAATTTCGCGTTAGCGTTGCTCGCGTTCAATGGCGCGCCAGCCGATGTCGTTACGGCTGAAGCTGCCATCCCAGCGGATGTCGGTCATCAGGGCGTAAGCGCGTTTCTGCGCTTCAGCCACGGTGTTACCCAGCGCGGTGGCGCACAGCACGCGACCACCGTTGGTCAGCACGCGATCGTCTGCAGACAGTTTGGTGCCCGCGTGGAACACTTTACCGTCAGCGACGTCTTCCAGCGGCAGACCGTGGATCTCATCGCCGGTATTGTAATTACCCGGATAACCTCCGGCGGCAATGACCACACCCAGCGAGGCGCGTTCGTCCCACTCGGAGGTTTTTTCATCCAGCTTGCCGTCACAGGCGGCGAGGCAAAGATCCACCAGATCCGATTTCATGCGCAGCATGATCGGCTGGGTTTCCGGATCGCCGAAGCGGCAGTTAAACTCGATAACCTTCGGATTGCCCTGCTTATCGATCATCAGACCCGCATACAGGAAACCGGTGTAGGTGTTACCTTCCGCCGCCATGCCTTTCACGGTTGGCCAGATGATGCGTTCCATGGTGCGCTGGTGGACTTCATCGGTTACCACCGGCGCCGGGGAGTAAGCGCCCATCCCGCCGGTGTTCGGGCCGGTATCGCCGTTGCCTACGCGTTTGTGGTCCTGGCTGGTGGCCATCGGCAGCACGTGCTCGCCGTCGACCATCACAATAAAGCTCGCTTCTTCGCCGTCGAGGAACTCTTCGATAACGATGCGGTGGCCCGCGTCGCCAAACGCGTTACCGGCCAGCATGTCATGCACGGCGGCTTCCGCTTCCTCCAGCGTCATCGCCACGATAACGCCTTTCCCGGCAGCCAGGCCATCGGCTTTGATAACGATCGGCGCGCCTTTCTCGCGCAGGTAAGCCAGCGCAGGTTCGATTTCGGTGAAGTTCTGGTACTCCGCCGTTGGGATCTGGTGGCGCGCGAGGAAATCTTTGGTGAAGGCTTTGGAGCCTTCCAGCTGCGCGGCACCTTCGGTTGGGCCGAAGATTTTCAGACCGGCGGCGCGGAAGGCATCAACCACGCCAATCACCAGCGGCGCTTCCGGGCCAACAATGGTCAGATCGATCTTCTCGTTCTGGGCAAAGCTCAGCAGCGCCGGAATATCGGTTACGCCGACGGCCACGTTTTGCAGCGTGGGTTCCAGCGCGGTGCCCGCGTTGCCCGGGGCGACAAATACCATTTCGACTTTTGGCGACTGTGCCGCTTTCCAGGCCAGGGCGTGCTCGCGCCCGCCGTTGCCAATCACTAATACTTTCATCGTCTGCTCCGTGGATTAATGGCGGAAGTGGCGCATGTCGGTAAATACCATCGCAATGCCGTGTTCATTGGCGGCGGCAATCACTTCGTCATCGCGGATAGAACCGCCCGGCTGGATCACGCAGGTCACACCGGCGGCGGCAGCGGCATCAATCCCGTCGCGGAACGGGAAGAAAGCGTCAGAAGCCATTGCAGAACCTTTCACTTCCAGGCCTTCGTCGGCCGCTTTGATCCCGGCGATTTTCGCGGAGTAAACGCGGCTCATCTGGCCTGCGCCAATACCGATGGTCATATTGCCTTTGGCATAAACGATGGCGTTGGATTTAACGAACTTCGCCACTTTCCAGCAGAACAGCGCATCACGCAGCTCTTGCTCGGTCGGCTGGCGCTTGGTTACCACGCGCAGTTCAGCTTCGCTCACCATACCGAGGTCACGATCCTGAACCAGCAGGCCGCCGTTCACACGTTTGAAGTCCAGACCCGGAACGCGCTGAGCCCATTGGCCGCAGACCAGCACGCGAACGTTCTGCTTGGCGGCGGTGATTTTCAGTGCTTCTTCGGTGGCGGATGGCGCGATGATCACTTCCACGAACTGGCGGGAGATGATCGCCTGCGCAGTTTCAGCATCCAGCTCGCGGTTAAAGGCGATGATGCCGCCGAACGCGGAGGTCGGGTCGGTTTTGTAAGCACGATCGTAAGCGTCAAGAATAGAGGTGCTTACCGCTACACCGCACGGGTTGGCGTGCTTAACGATCACACAGGCCGGTTCGCTGAATTCTTTCACGCACTCTAGTGCCGCATCGGTATCAGCGATGTTGTTGTAGGAAAGCGCTTTACCCTGAACCTGCTGCGCGGTGGCAACGGACGCTTCTTTAACATTCTCTTCTATATAGAAGGCAGCCTGCTGATGGCTGTTCTCGCCGTAGCGCATATCCTGCTTCTTAATGAAGTTCAGGTTCAGCGTACGCGGGAAGCGACCGGCGGCTTCTTTGCTTTCACCGTGGTAGGCCGGAACCATGCTGCCGAAGTAGTTGGCGATCATGCTGTCGTAAGCGGCAGTGTGTTCGAAGGCTTTAATCGCGAGATCGAAACGGGTGTCGAGGGTCAGAGAACCGTCGTTGGCATCCATCTCTTTAATAATGGCGTCGTAGTCGCTGCTCTTCACAACGATAGCTACATCTTTATGGTTCTTGGCAGCGGAGCGCACCATGGTCGGGCCGCCGATATCAATGTTCTCTACGGCATCTTCCAGAGAACATCCTTCGCGGGCGACGGTCTCGGCGAACGGATACAGGTTAACGACAACCATATCGATAGGAGCAATGTGGTGTTGTTCCATAATGGCATCATCCTGGCCGCGACGACCGAGGATGCCGCCGTGGACCTTCGGATGCAGGGTCTTCACGCGTCCATCCATCATTTCCGGGAAGCCGGTGTAATCGGAAACTTCGGTCACTGGCAGACCTTTCTCCGCTAACAGGCGCGCAGTGCCACCTGTAGACAGCAGCTCCACACCACGTGCGGAAAGTGCCTGAGCGAATTCGATGATACCGGCCTTGTCAGAAACACTGAGCAGAGCGCGGCGGACTGGACGACGTTGTTGCATGGTAAATCCCCTGGATTTGACTATTACAGAGAGCGTTAGGTGAATTCTTGGCTAAAAACTCAGCTAACGCCCCTTACGGGGCATCCTTGTTGTGCGGGGGCATTGTAACGAAAACGTTTGCGCAACGCTCGCGAATTTTTCTCTTTACCTCAATTCCATTATTTCATCTCTATAGATGAGGGATAAAACCAGGTGACTCTCGAAAGAGAACCTTATTTTTGTGGATAACTCTGTGTGTAAATGGGTATAAGGCGGGGTTCTGCTGGGGATTGCAGCAGTCAGTCATTTTTCTGTCATTTAAGGGTTGCGGGCTGAGGGAAACTCCCTATAATGCGCCTCCATCGACACGGCGGATGTGAATCACTTCACACAAACAGCCGGGCCGGTTGAAGAGAAAAACCTGAAAATGAGGGTTGACTCTGAAAGAGGAAAGCGTAATATACGCCACCTCGCGACAGAGCGCTAAAGCGCGTCGCAACTGCTCTTTAACAATTTATCAGACAATCTGTGTGGGCACTCGAAGATACGGATTCTTAACGTCGCAAGACGAAAAATGAATACCAAGTCTCTGAGTGAACACGTAATTCATTACGAAGTTTAATTCACGAGCATCAAACTTAAATTGAAGAGTTTGATCATGGCTCAGATTGAACGCTGGCGGCAGGCCTAACACATGCAAGTCGAACGGTAGCACAGAGAGCTTGCTCTCGGGTGACGAGTGGCGGACGGGTGAGTAATGTCTGGGAAACTGCCCGATGGAGGGGGATAACTACTGGAAACGGTAGCTAATACCGCATAACGTCGCAAGACCAAAGAGGGGGACCTTCGGGCCTCTTGCCATCGGATGTGCCCAGATGGGATTAGCTAGTAGGTGGGGTAACGGCTCACCTAGGCGACGATCCCTAGCTGGTCTGAGAGGATGACCAGCCACACTGGAACTGAGACACGGTCCAGACTCCTACGGGAGGCAGCAGTGGGGAATATTGCACAATGGGCGCAAGCCTGATGCAGCCATGCCGCGTGTATGAAGAAGGCCTTCGGGTTGTAAAGTACTTTCAGCGAGGAGGAAGGTGTTGAGGTTAATAACCTCAGCAATTGACGTTACTCGCAGAAGAAGCACCGGCTAACTCCGTGCCAGCAGCCGCGGTAATACGGAGGGTGCAAGCGTTAATCGGAATTACTGGGCGTAAAGCGCACGCAGGCGGTCTGTCAAGTCGGATGTGAAATCCCCGGGCTCAACCTGGGAACTGCATCCGAAACTGGCAGGCTAGAGTCTTGTAGAGGGGGGTAGAATTCCAGGTGTAGCGGTGAAATGCGTAGAGATCTGGAGGAATACCGGTGGCGAAGGCGGCCCCCTGGACAAAGACTGACGCTCAGGTGCGAAAGCGTGGGGAGCAAACAGGATTAGATACCCTGGTAGTCCACGCCGTAAACGATGTCGACTTGGAGGTTGTGCCCTTGAGGCGTGGCTTCCGGAGCTAACGCGTTAAGTCGACCGCCTGGGGAGTACGGCCGCAAGGTTAAAACTCAAATGAATTGACGGGGGCCCGCACAAGCGGTGGAGCATGTGGTTTAATTCGATGCAACGCGAAGAACCTTACCTACTCTTGACATCCAGAGAACTTGGCAGAGATGCCTTGGTGCCTTCGGGAACTCTGAGACAGGTGCTGCATGGCTGTCGTCAGCTCGTGTTGTGAAATGTTGGGTTAAGTCCCGCAACGAGCGCAACCCTTATCCTTTGTTGCCAGCGATTCGGTCGGGAACTCAAAGGAGACTGCCAGTGATAAACTGGAGGAAGGTGGGGATGACGTCAAGTCATCATGGCCCTTACGAGTAGGGCTACACACGTGCTACAATGGCGCATACAAAGAGAAGCGACCTCGCGAGAGCAAGCGGACCTCATAAAGTGCGTCGTAGTCCGGATTGGAGTCTGCAACTCGACTCCATGAAGTCGGAATCGCTAGTAATCGTGGATCAGAATGCCACGGTGAATACGTTCCCGGGCCTTGTACACACCGCCCGTCACACCATGGGAGTGGGTTGCAAAAGAAGTAGGTAGCTTAACCTTCGGGAGGGCGCTTACCACTTTGTGATTCATGACTGGGGTGAAGTCGTAACAAGGTAACCGTAGGGGAACCTGCGGTTGGATCACCTCCTTACCTTAAAGAAACGTTCTTTGTAGTGCTCACACAGATTGTCTGATGAAAAGTAAATAGCAAGGCGTCTTGCGATTGAGACTGACACGTCCCCTTCGTCTAGAGGCCCAGGACACCGCCCTTTCACGGCGGTAACAGGGGTTCGAATCCCCTAGGGGACGCCACTTGCTGGTTTGTGTGAGTGAAAGTCGCCGGCCCTAATATCTCAAAACTTACCTTCGGGTGACGTTTGAGATATTTGCTCTTTAAAAATCTGGATCAAGCTGAAAATTGAAACGACACACTGTTTCATTTCTCCGTAATAAGAAATGAAAAATGGTGTGTTCGAGTCTCTCAAATTTTCGCAACACGGTGGTGTTTTACGAAACATCTTCGGGTTGTGAGGTTAAGCGACTAAGCGTACACGGTGGATGCCCTGGCAGTCAGAGGCGATGAAGGACGTGCTAATCTGCGATAAGCGTCGGTAAGGTGATATGAACCGTTATAACCGGCGATTTCCGAATGGGGAAACCCAGTGTGTTTCGACACACTATCATTACGTGAATACATAGCGTAATGAAGCGAACCGGGGGAACTGAAACATCTAAGTACCCCGAGGAAAAGAAATCAACCGAGATTCCCCCAGTAGCGGCGAGCGAACGGGGAGCAGCCCAGAGTCTGAATCAGCTTGTGTGTTAGTGGAACGGTCTGGAAAGTCCGACGGTACAGGGTGATAGTCCCGTACACCAAAATGCACAGGTTGTGAACTCGAAGAGTAGGGCGGGACACGTGGTATCCTGTCTGAATATGGGGGGACCATCCTCCAAGGCTAAATACTCCTGACTGACCGATAGTGAACCAGTACCGTGAGGGAAAGGCGAAAAGAACCCCGGCGAGGGGAGTGAAAAAGAACCTGAAACCGTGTACGTACAAGCAGTGGGAGCCTCTTTATGGGGTGACTGCGTACCTTTTGTATAATGGGTCAGCGACTTATATTCTGTAGCAAGGTTAACCGAATAGGGGAGCCGAAGGGAAACCGAGTCTTAACTGGGCGTTAAGTTGCAGGGTATAGACCCGAAACCCGGTGATCTAGCCATGGGCAGGTTGAAGGTTGGGTAACACTAACTGGAGGACCGAACCGACTAATGTTGAAAAATTAGCGGATGACTTGTGGCTGGGGGTGAAAGGCCAATCAAACCGGGAGATAGCTGGTTCTCCCCGAAAGCTATTTAGGTAGCGCCTCGTGAACTCATCTTCGGGGGTAGAGCACTGTTTCGGCTAGGGGGTCATCCCGACTTACCAACCCGATGCAAACTGCGAATACCGAAGAATGTTATCACGGGAGACACACGGCGGGTGCTAACGTCCGTCGTGAAGAGGGAAACAACCCAGACCGCCAGCTAAGGTCCCAAAGTCACAGTTAAGTGGGAAACGATGTGGGAAGGCACAGACAGCCAGGATGTTGGCTTAGAAGCAGCCATCATTTAAAGAAAGCGTAATAGCTCACTGGTCGAGTCGGCCTGCGCGGAAGATGTAACGGGGCTAAACTGTGCACCGAAGCTGCGGCAGCGACACTATGTGTTGTTGGGTAGGGGAGCGTTCTGTAAGCCGTTGAAGGTGTGTCGTGAGGCATGCTGGAGGTATCAGAAGTGCGAATGCTGACATAAGTAACGATAATGCGGGTGAAAAACCCGCACGCCGGAAGACCAAGGGTTCCTGTCCAACGTTAATCGGGGCAGGGTGAGTCGACCCCTAAGGCGAGGCCGAAAGGCGTAGTCGATGGGAAACAGGTTAATATTCCTGTACTTGGTGTTACTGCGAAGGGGGGACGGAGAAGGCTATGTTAGCCGGGCGACGGTTGTCCCGGTTTAAGCATGTAGGCGGAGGTTCCAGGTAAATCCGGTACCTTTTTAACGCTGAGGTGTGATGACGAGGCACTACGGTGCTGAAGTAACAAATGCCCTGCTTCCAGGAAAAGCCTCTAAGCATCAGGTAACACGAAATCGTACCCCAAACCGACACAGGTGGTCAGGTAGAGAATACCAAGGCGCTTGAGAGAACTCGGGTGAAGGAACTAGGCAAAATGGTGCCGTAACTTCGGGAGAAGGCACGCTGATATGTAGGTGAAGTGATTTACTCATGGAGCTGAAATCAGTCGAAGATACCAGCTGGCTGCAACTGTTTATTAAAAACACAGCACTGTGCAAACACGAAAGTGGACGTATACGGTGTGACGCCTGCCCGGTGCCGGAAGGTTAATTGATGGGGTTATCCGTAAGGAGAAGCTCTTGATCGAAGCCCCGGTAAACGGCGGCCGTAACTATAACGGTCCTAAGGTAGCGAAATTCCTTGTCGGGTAAGTTCCGACCTGCACGAATGGCGTAATGATGGCCAGGCTGTCTCCACCCGAGACTCAGTGAAATTGAACTCGCTGTGAAGATGCAGTGTACCCGCGGCAAGACGGAAAGACCCCGTGAACCTTTACTATAGCTTGACACTGAACACTGGTCCTTGATGTGTAGGATAGGTGGGAGGCTTTGAAGTGTGGACGCCAGTCTGCATGGAGCCAACCTTGAAATACCACCCTTTAATGGCTGGTGTTCTAACGTGGACCCGTAATCCGGGTTGCGGACAGTGTCTGGTGGGTAGTTTGACTGGGGCGGTCTCCTCCTAAAGAGTAACGGAGGAGCACGAAGGTTAGCTAATCCTGGTCGGACATCAGGAGGTTAGTGCAAAGGCATAAGCTAGCTTGACTGCGAGAGTGACGGCTCGAGCAGGTGCGAAAGCAGGTCTTAGTGATCCGGTGGTTCTGAATGGAAGGGCCATCGCTCAACGGATAAAAGGTACTCCGGGGATAACAGGCTGATACCGCCCAAGAGTTCATATCGACGGCGGTGTTTGGCACCTCGATGTCGGCTCATCACATCCTGGGGCTGAAGTAGGTCCCAAGGGTATGGCTGTTCGCCATTTAAAGTGGTACGCGAGCTGGGTTTAGAACGTCGTGAGACAGTTCGGTCCCTATCTGCCGTGGGCGCTGGAGAATTGAGGGGGGCTGCTCCTAGTACGAGAGGACCGGAGTGGACGCATCACTGGTGTTCGGGTTGTCATGCCAATGGCATTGCCCGGTAGCTAAATGCGGAAGAGATAAGTGCTGAAAGCATCTAAGCACGAAACTTGCCCCGAGATGAGTTCTCCCTGAGACTTTAAGTCTCCTGAAGGAACGTTAAAGACGATGACGTTGATAGGTCGGGTGTGTAAGTGTAGCGATACATTGAGCTAACCGATACTAATGAACCGTGAGGCTTAACCTTACAACGCCGAAGGTGTTTTGGCGGAATTGAGACGATTTTCAGCATTGATTACAGATGACATCAGAACGCAGAAGCGGTCTGATAACAGAATTTGCCTGGCGGCTGTAGCGCGGTGGTCCCACCTGACCCCATGCCGAACTCAGAAGTGAAACGCCGTAGCGCCGATGGTAGTGTGGGGTCTCCCCATGCGAGAGTAGGGAACTGCCAGGCATCAAATAAAAGCGAAAGGCCCGGTCGAAAGACCGGGCCTTTTGTTTTATCTGTGGTCTGTCGGTGAGCGCTCTCCTGAGCAGGACAAATCCGCCGGGAGCGGATTTGAACGTTGCGCAGCAACGGCCCGGAGGGTGGCGGGCAGGACGCCCGCCATAAACTGCCCTGACGGATGGGCTTTTTTGCGTCTGTACGGAGAGAAAACCGCCGGATGCGGCGCAAACGCCTTATCCGGCCTGTAAAAGCTTGTCCTGCTACCCACGCTCGAGGTTGAGTAACGGGTACGGCCGTCCGAGATCGTCCACTTCTGTACGTCCTGTCACGTTAAATCCCATCTTCTTATAGAATCCAACTGCCTGCTCATTCTGTTCGTTAACGTTGGTTGTTAGCGTTAAACTCATTGATAAAGCATGTTCAATCAGTAACTTACCCACACCACTACCACGCACATCTGGATCGACAAACAACGCATCTATATGCTTATCGGTCAGAAGCATAAAGGCGACAGGCTCATCTTGTTCTGTCACTGCAACCCATAGCGGAGCTTCTGGTAAAAATGAACTTACCAGCTCTTCCAGCTCAATCCGATAATCCGCAGAGAGGAAATGGTGCGTCGCATCGACAGAACGACACCAGATAGATACGAGCTTATCACCTTCGTCCTTACGCGAACGACGAATGGTAAAGGGCATAGCATTCTCCTTTTATCTTTACTGCACTATTCTACAGCAAGGGCCGTGAAACTTTCTCAACTTGAGGATGCAGGCTCGACATTCGCATGATTCCTGGGTATCTTCAGCTGTCTGGATGTCTAAACGTTTAAACGTATGTAGTGAGGTTATCAGGTTATGCCAATTCGCGTGCAGGACGAGCTACCCGCCGTCAATTTCTTGCGTGAGGAAAACGTCTTTGTGATGACGACATCCCGCGCTTCCGGTCAGGAAATTCGACCACTGAAGGTGCTCATTCTCAACCTGATGCCCAAGAAGATTGAAACGGAAAACCAGTTCCTGCGCTTACTGTCTAACTCACCGCTACAGGTAGATGTTCAGCTATTGCGCATCGATGCCCGAGAGTCACGCAACACCCCCACGGAGCATCTGAATAACTTTTACTGTAATTTCGAGGATATCTGCGATCAGAACTTTGACGGACTGATCGTGACCGGCGCGCCGTTGGGTCTGGTTGAATTTAATGACGTGGCTTACTGGCCGCAGATTCAACAAGTGCTTGAATGGGCGAAAGATCACGTTACCTCGACGCTATTTGTTTGTTGGGCGGTACAGGCCGCGCTGAATATCCTGTACGGAATTCCCAAACAAACCCGCACGGACAAACTCTCAGGTGTTTATGAGCACCATATTCTTCACCCTCATGCGCTACTGACGCGCGGATTTGATGATGCGTTCCTGGCTCCGCATTCGCGCTATGCCGATTTTCCTGCTGCGCTTATCCGGGACTACACCGATCTCGAGATTTTTGCCGAGACAGAAGAGGGAGATGCCTACCTGTTTGCCAGCAAAGATAAACGTATTGCCTTTGTGACGGGTCATCCGGAGTATGACGCCCATACGCTCGGCAGTGAGTATTTTCGTGACGTCGAAGCGGGCTTAACGCCGGAAGTACCCTATAACTACTTCCCGAAAGATGACCCGCAAAACAAACCGCGGGCAACCTGGCGCAGCCACGGCAATCTGTTGTTTACTAACTGGCTCAACTATTACGTCTATCAGATCACGCCATATGATCTGCGTCACATGAATCCAACGCTGGATTAATCTTCTGTAGCAGACGATCCTTAAGCGTTTCAGCATGTTGAATCAGGCACCTTCGGGTGCTTTTTTATTTCCGAAACGCACCTCATCATGTAATTAAATTTTATTTATATTGTTATCAATGAGTTAATTGATATTTAAATTAAAAATGGAAATTGTTTTTGATTTTGAAATTTAAATGAGTAGTCTTAGTTGTGCTGAACGAAAACCGCACAACGATCCTTCGTTCGCATTGGGGATGTGATTGGATCAATGACGAGGAACTACGCAATGAATCAACAGGCAACGACAACCGATGAACTGGTCTTCACTAGGCCGCGTGGCGAACAGGAACAGCAGATTCTGACCGCTGAAGCGGTGGAGTTTCTGACCGAGCTGGTGACAAGATTTACGCCGAAACGCAATAAACTTCTGGCTGCACGTATCCAACAACAGCAGGATATTGATGACGGTAAGTTGCCTGATTTTATTTCGGAAACAGCTTCCATTCGTGAAGGTAACTGGAAGATTCGCGGTATTCCTGATGATTTACTGGATCGCCGCGTAGAGATCACCGGACCCGTTGAGCGCAAGATGGTCATCAACGCGCTCAACGCGAACGTCAAAGTCTTTATGGCTGATTTTGAAGATTCGCTGGCTCCTGAGTGGAGCAAAGTAATCGACGGGCAGATAAACCTGCGTGATGCGGTCAATGGCACCATTAGCTATACCAACGAAGCGGGTAAAATTTATCAGCTCAAACCTAATCCGGCTCTGTTGGTATGCCGCGTTCGTGGTCTGCATCTGCCGGAAAAACACGTTACCTGGCGTGGCGAATCCATCCCGGGCAGCCTGTTCGATTTTGCCCTCTATTTCTTCCACAACTACAAAGCGTTGCTGGCAAAAGGCAGTGGCCCTTATTTCTATCTGCCAAAAACGCAGGCCTGGCAAGAAGCGGCATGGTGGAGCGAAGTGTTCAGCTATGCGGAGGATCGTTTTAATCTGCCGCGCGGCACCATCAAAGCGACTCTGCTGATTGAAACGCTGCCGGCCGTCTTCCAGATGGACGAAATTCTGCACGCCCTGCGTGACCATATTGTGGGTCTGAACTGCGGTCGCTGGGACTACATTTTCAGCTATATCAAAACGCTGAAGAACCATCCGGATCGCGTGCTGCCGGACCGTCAGGTGGTGACGATGGATAAGCCATTCCTCAGCGCCTATTCGCGTCTGCTGATTAAAACCTGTCATAAACGTGGCGCATTCGCGATGGGCGGCATGGCAGCGTTCATTCCCAGCAAAGATGCGGAACGTAACAACCAGGTTCTGACCAAGGTAAAAGCGGACAAAGCGCTGGAAGCAAATAACGGTCATGACGGCACATGGATTGCCCATCCGGGGCTGGCAGATACCGCTATGGCGGTGTTCAACGACGTACTCGGTGAAAACAAAAATCAGCTGTTCGTGACCCGTGAAGAAGATGCCCCGATTACCGCAGAACAACTGCTGGCACCTTGTGAAGGTGAACGTACTGAAGAAGGCATGCGCGCCAACATCCGTGTGGCGGTGCAGTACATCGAAGCGTGGATCTCCGGTAACGGCTGCGTACCGATTTACGGTCTGATGGAAGATGCGGCTACCGCAGAAATCTCCCGTACCTCCATCTGGCAGTGGATCCACCACCAGAAGACGCTCAGCAACGGCAAGCCGGTTACCAAACCGCTGTTCCGTCAGATGCTGGCCGAAGAGATGCTGGTGATTCAGGACGAGCTGGGCGAACACCGCTACAGCAGCGGGCGTTTTGACGATGCCGCGCGCCTGATGGAGCAAATCACTACCTCTGATGAATTGATCGATTTCTTGACCCTGCCAGGCTACCGCCTGCTGGCGTAATCCACCACATAACAATATGGAGCATCTGCACATGAAAACCCGTACTCAACAAATCGAAGAATTACAGAAAGAATGGACTCAACCGCGCTGGGAAGGCATCACCCGTCCATATAGCGCGGAGGAAGTGGTGAAATTACGTGGCTCGGTCAACCCGGAATGCACGCTGGCTCAGCTTGGCGCGGCGAAAATGTGGCGTCTGCTGCACGGCGAATCGAAGAAAGGTTATATCAACAGCCTCGGCGCGCTGACTGGCGGTCAGGCGCTGCAGCAGGCGAAAGCAGGTATTGAAGCGGTCTACCTTTCAGGATGGCAGGTGGCGGCAGATGCCAACCTGGCCTCCAGCATGTACCCGGACCAATCACTGTATCCGGCGAACTCCGTCCCGGCGGTGGTGGATCGGATCAACAACACATTCCGTCGCGCCGATCAGATCCAATGGTCAACCGGTATTGAACCGAACGATCCGCGCTATGTCGATTACTTCCTGCCGATCGTCGCCGATGCGGAAGCGGGTTTTGGCGGCGTCCTGAACGCGTTTGAACTGATGAAATCGATGATTGAGGCTGGTGCAGCGGCCGTTCACTTCGAAGATCAGCTCGCATCGGTGAAAAAATGTGGTCACATGGGCGGCAAAGTTCTGGTGCCGACTCAGGAAGCTATTCAGAAACTGGTGGCGGCCCGTCTGGCGGCCGACGTCATGGGCGTTCCGACGCTGGTGATTGCGCGTACTGATGCTGACGCCGCTGACCTGATTACCTCTGACTGTGACCCGTACGACAGCGAGTTCATCACCGGCGAACGTACCAGTGAAGGGTTCTACCGCACCCATGCGGGCATTGAGCAGGCGATCAGCCGTGGCCTGGCGTATGCACCTTATGCGGATCTGGTGTGGTGTGAAACCTCCACGCCGGACCTCGAACTGGCGAAGCGCTTTGCCGATGCGATTCACGCGAAATTCCCTGGCAAACTGCTGGCCTACAACTGTTCGCCGTCATTTAACTGGCAGAAAAACCTGGACGACAAAACCATCGCCAGCTTCCAGCAGCAACTGTCGGATATGGGTTACAAATACCAGTTCATTACCCTGGCGGGCATCCACAGCATGTGGTTCAACATGTTCGACCTCGCGCACTCCTATGCGCAGGGTGAAGGCATGCGCCACTATGTTGAGAAGGTTCAGCAGCCAGAATTTGCGGCGGCTAAAGACGGTTACACCTTCGTGTCCCATCAGCAGGAAGTGGGTACAGGCTACTTCGACAAAGTCACTACTATCATTCAGGGCGGCGCTTCCTCGGTGACCGCGCTGACCGGCTCGACCGAAGAATCGCAGTTTTGATTAATGCCCGGTGGCGCTGCGCTTACCGGGCCTACGAAGGGATGTAGGCCGGATAAGCGAACGCGCCATCCGGCATGACGTTGTGCCGGATGGGAGAAGTCGATGACGCGTGGCCTGGAATTACTGATTGCTCAGACGATTTTGCAAGGTTTCGACGCCCAGTACGGGCGTTTTCTGGAAGTCACCTCCGGCGCGCAGCAGCGTTTTGAACATGCCGACTGGCATGCGGTTCAGCAGGCGATGAAAAGCCGTATTCACCTTTACGATCATCACGTGGGTCTGGTGGTGGAGCAGTTGCGCTGCATTACAGACGGCAAAAGTACCGACGCGGATTTTTTACTTCGCGTGAAAGAGCATTACACCCGGCTACTGCCGGATTACCCGCGCTTCGAGATTGCGGAGAGCTTTTTTAACTCCGTTTACTGTCGGTTATTTGATCACCGCTCGCTGACTCCCGAGCGGCTGTTTATTTTCAGTTCTCAGCCAGAGCGTCGTTTCCGCACGATCCCACGCCCGTTGGCGAAAGACTTTTTTCCTGATACCGGCTGGGAGTGGCTGCTGACTCGCGTCCTTAGCGATCTGCCCCTGCGTCTTCCATGGCAGAATAAACATCGTGATATTCACTACATCATCGAACACCTGACCGAAACCCTGGGAGCGGATGTGTTGCAGGGCTGCCATTTACAGGTGGCGAATGAACTGTTTTATCGTAACAAGGCCGCCTGGCTGGTCGGTAAGCTGATTACCCCTTCTGGAACGCTGCCGTTTTTACTGCCAATCCACCGGACAGACGAAGGTGAGCTGTTTGTCGATACCTGCCTGACCACGACGGCGGAGGCGAGCATTGTGTTTGGCTTTGCCCGCTCCTACTTTATGGTGTATGCCCCGCTGCCCGCGGCGTTAGTGGAGTGGCTGCGCGAGATCCTGCCCGGTAAAACCACCGCTGAATTGTATATGGCGATTGGCTGCCAGAAGCATGCAAAAACGGAAAGTTATCGGGAGTATCTGCTCTACCTGGCCAACTGTGATGAGCAGTTTATTGAAGCGCCGGGGATCCGCGGTATGGTGATGCTGGTGTTTACCCTGCCGGGCTTTGACCGGGTGTTTAAAATCATCAAAGACAAATTTGCGCCGCAGAAAGAGATGTCTGCCGCCCACGTCCGCGCCTGTTATCAACTGGTCAAAGAGCACGATCGCGTTGGGCGGATGGCTGACACCCAGGAGTTCGAGAACTTTGTGCTGGATAAACGGCAAATCGATCCGGCGCTGATGGCGCTGCTATTGCAGGAAGCCCCGGAAAAAATTACCGATCTTGGCGATCAGATTGTCATTCGCCATCTGTATATCGAACGACGGATGGTGCCGCTGAATATCTGGCTGGAGCAGGTCGAAGGTCAACAACTGCGCGATGCCATTGAAGAGTACGGCAACGCGATTCGTCAGCTGGCCGCCGCCAATATTTTCCCCGGCGATATGCTGTTTAAGAACTTCGGCGTCACCCGTCACGGGCGCGTGGTGTTCTATGACTATGACGAAATTTGCTATATGACGGAGGTGAATTTCCGCCATATCCCGCCCCCGCGTTACCCGGAAGATGAGATGAGCGCCGAGCCGTGGTACAGCGTATCGCCTGGAGATGTCTTCCCGGAAGAGTTTCGCCACTGGCTATGTGCCGACCCGCGTATCGGGCCGCTATTTGAAGAGATGCACGCTGACTTGTTCAACGCCGACTACTGGCGTGGTCTGCAAACGCGGATTAAAAACGGGCATGTGGAAGATGTTTACGCCTACCGGCGCAAACAGCGTTTCAGCGTGCGTTATGAAACCGATCGTAAGCCGGGTAAGGCGTAGCCGCCACCCGGCAATCCCATCTTAACGAAACCCGCCATACGCCAGCGTCACTTCTTTCGCCGCTTTGATCGCCATGGCGCCAAACTCGGTCACGCGATCGTCGGTAATGCGCGAAATGGGGCCGGAGATGGAAATGGCGGCAAACGGCTGGCGGTGCTCGTCATAAATGCACGATGCCACGCAGCGCAGACCCAGCGCATGTTCCTCATCATCAAAGGAATAGCCGCGCTTACGCGTCTGGGCCAAATCCTCTTTCAGATGCACCGGCGACACCAGCGTGGCGTGGGTATAAGCGTGTAGTCCTTTGCGGTGCAGCAACCCTGTCACCTGTTCTTCGCTCAGTTGGGATAAAAACGCCTTACCCGCGCCGGAAGCGTGCATCGGCAGTTTGCCGCCGATGGGCGCAGACATACGCATCAATTGGGTACACTGCACCTGGTCGATAATAATCGCTTGATGGTCGCTTTGATCCAGCACGGCCAGGTTGACCGTTTCACCGGAGTCTTCCATCAGTTTGCGCAGGATTGGGTGGACAATCGCCAGCAGATTACGGCTTTGCAGAAAGCTGCTGCCGACGATAAACGCATGTGCGCCCACGGCCCAGTGCCCTAATTCACCGACCTGACGAACAAATCCCTGCTGCTGCATGGTGGTCAGCAAACGGTGAGTCGTGGAGTTTGGCAGGCCGGCCTGCTGCGCCAGCTCGGTCAGCGCCACGCTGCCGTTGGATTCCGCAATCCACTCCAGTAGCTTCAGGCCACGCGTCAGGGACTGAACCTGCCCGGTTGCGGGCGCAGTAGTAGCGGCGGGTTTTCTACCGCGTTTCGCGGGAACGGGGGCAACCATGGCAGACTCCTTTTCTGTATCGTGGAAATCATTTTCGTTTTATTCAAATATAATGCAAGAATTCCTGTACTGATCGGATGAGTGAAGCTGAACATGTCTCATGTTGGCCGTTGTTCTCTTTTCCGCCTCTCAGGTTTGTGCCAGTATGGCCTGTTGAGTTTTTTTCGGTCTGGTTGAGCGTTGTCGGGAGCGAGTGTGAGCAGCAAAGTAGAACAATTACGTCAGCAGTTAAATGAACGTATTCTGGTGCTGGACGGCGGTATGGGCACCATGATCCAGGGATATCGTCTGAGCGAAGAGGATTTCCGCGGCGAACGCTTTGCCGAATGGCCGTGCGATCTGAAAGGCAACAACGACCTGTTGGTGCTCAGCAAACCGGAGGTGATCGCCGCGATTCACAACGCCTACTTCGAGGCGGGCGCGGACATCATCGAAACCAACACCTTTAACTCCACGACTATCGCCATGGCGGATTACCAGATGGAATCCCTGTCGGCGGAAATCAACTTTGCGGCAGCCAAACTGGCGCGCGCGGCGGCAGACGAATGGACGGCGCGCACGCCGAACAAACCGCGCTATGTCGCGGGCGTGCTTGGCCCAACCAACCGTACAGCGTCTATCTCGCCCGACGTCAACGACCCGGCTTACCGTAATATTACCTTTGATCAGCTGGTGGCCGCCTACCGCGAATCCACCAAAGCGCTGGTGGAAGGCGGCAGTGACCTGATCCTGATTGAAACCGTTTTCGATACCCTCAACGCCAAAGCCGCTATTTTCGCGGTTAAAACTGAATTCGAGGCGCTGGGCGTTGAGCTGCCGATTATGCTCTCCGGCACCATCACCGACGCCTCTGGCCGTACGCTCTCCGGCCAGACTACCGAAGCATTCTACAACTCCCTGCGCCACGCCGATGCGCTGACTTTTGGTCTGAACTGTGCCTTAGGCCCGGACGAACTGCGCCAGTACGTGCAGGAACTGTCGCGTATTGCCGAATGCTACGTTACCGCGCACCCGAACGCCGGGCTGCCAAACGCTTTTGGTGAGTACGATCTCGATGCCGACACCATGGCGGCGCAAATCCGCGAATGGGCCGAGGCGGGCTTCCTGAATATTGTTGGCGGCTGCTGCGGCACCACGCCGGAACACATCGCTGCCATGAGCCGCGCGGTGGATGGCTTGCCGCCACGCCGCTTGCCGGAAATCCCGGTTGCCTGCCGCCTTTCCGGCCTTGAGCCGCTGAACATCGGCGACGACAGCCTGTTTGTGAACGTCGGCGAGCGTACCAACGTTACCGGTTCAGCGAAGTTTAAGCGCCTGATCAAAGAAGAGAAATACAGCGAAGCGCTGGACGTCGCCCGCCAGCAGGTGGAAAGCGGCGCGCAGATCATCGATATCAACATGGATGAGGGGATGCTCGACGCCGAAGCGGCGATGGTTCGTTTCCTCAACCTGATTGCCGGTGAACCGGATATCGCCCGCGTGCCGATTATGATCGACTCCTCGAAATGGGAAGTAATCGAAAAAGGGCTGAAGTGCATTCAGGGTAAAGGCATCGTTAACTCCATCTCGATGAAAGAGGGGGTTGAGACCTTTATTCATCACGCGAAGCTGCTGCGTCGCTACGGTGCTGCAGTGGTGGTGATGGCCTTTGACGAGCAGGGCCAGGCCGACACCCGCGCGCGCAAAATTGAGATCTGCCGTCGGGCGTACAAGATTCTTACCGAAGAGGTGGGCTTCCCGCCGGAAGATATTATCTTTGACCCGAACATCTTTGCCGTCGCGACCGGCATTGAGGAACACAACAACTATGCGCAGGACTTTATCGGGGCCTGTGAAGACATCAAACGCGAACTGCCGCACGCGCTGATCTCCGGCGGCGTTTCTAACGTGTCATTCTCATTCCGTGGCAACGACCCGGTACGTGAAGCCATTCACGCGGTATTCCTCTACTACGCCATTCGCAACGGCATGGACATGGGGATCGTCAACGCCGGACAACTGGCAATCTATGACGACCTGCCCGCCGAGCTGCGCGATGCGGTAGAGGATGTGATCCTCAACCGTCGCGACGACGGCACCGAGCGTTTGCTGGAGCTGGCCGAGAAATATCGCGGCAGCAAAACCGACGAGACCGCCAACGCTCAACAGGCGGAGTGGCGCAGTTGGGACGTGAAAAAGCGCCTCGAATACTCGCTGGTGAAAGGCATTACCGAGTTTATTGAGCTGGATACCGAAGAAGCGCGCCAGCAGGCTGCGCGCCCGATCGAGGTTATTGAAGGACCGTTGATGGACGGCATGAACGTGGTTGGCGACCTGTTCGGCGAGGGTAAAATGTTCCTGCCGCAGGTGGTGAAATCCGCCCGCGTGATGAAGCAGGCGGTGGCGTACCTCGAACCGTACATTGAGGCCAGCAAAGAGAAAGGCTCCAGCAACGGCAAAATGGTCATCGCTACCGTGAAGGGCGATGTGCACGATATCGGCAAAAATATCGTCGGCGTGGTGCTGCAATGTAACAACTACGAAATCGTCGATCTTGGCGTGATGGTGCCCGCGGAGAAAATCCTCAGAACGGCGCGTGAAGTGAATGCCGATCTGATTGGCCTTTCCGGGCTGATTACCCCTTCGCTGGATGAAATGGTTAACGTGGCGAAAGAGATGGAGCGTCAGGGCTTCACTATTCCGCTGCTGATTGGCGGTGCGACCACCTCAAAAGCGCACACGGCGGTGAAAATTGAGCAGAACTACAGCGGCCCGACGGTGTACGTGCAGAACGCCTCGCGTACCGTGGGTGTCGTGGCTGCGCTGCTCTCTGACACCCAGCGTGATGACTTTGTCGCCCGTACGCGTAAAGAGTACGAAACCGTGCGTATCCAGCATGCGCGTAAGAAACCGCGTACTCCACCCGTAACGTTACAGGCTGCCCGCGACAACGATCTGGCCTTTGACTGGGAAAACTACACCCCGCCGGTGGCGCACCGTCTGGGCGTACAGGAAGTGGAAGCCAGCATCGAAACCCTGCGCAACTACATCGACTGGACGCCGTTCTTTATGACCTGGTCGTTGGCCGGGAAATATCCGCGAATCCTCGAAGATGAAGTAGTGGGCGAAGAGGCGAAGCGCCTGTTCAAAGATGCCAACGACATGCTGGATAAACTCAGCGCTGAGAAGACGCTGAATCCGCGTGGCGTGGTGGGTTTATTCCCGGCCAACCGCGTGGGTGACGACATCGAGATTTACCGTGATGAGACGCGTACGCACGTCATCAACGTGAGTCATCACCTGCGCCAGCAGACGGAAAAAGTCGGTTTCGCCAACTACTGCTTGTCTGACTTTGTTGCGCCGAAACTGAGCGGTAAAGCGGATTACATCGGTGCTTTTGCGGTCACTGGTGGTCTGGAAGAAGACGCGCTGGCAGATGCTTTTGAAGCGCAACATGACGACTACAACAAGATCATGGTGAAAGCGATTGCTGACCGTCTGGCGGAAGCGTTCGCAGAATATCTGCATGAGCGTGTGCGTAAAGTCTACTGGGGCTATGCGGCGAATGAGAATCTCAGTAACGAGGAGCTGATCCGCGAAAACTACCAGGGGATTCGCCCGGCACCGGGCTATCCGGCGTGTCCGGAACACACCGAAAAAGCCACCATTTGGGAACTGCTGGACGTGGAGGCGCATACCGGGATGAAGCTCACCGAATCCTTCGCCATGTGGCCAGGTGCCTCGGTTTCCGGCTGGTATTTCAGTCATCCGGACAGCAAGTACTACGCTGTGGCGCAAATCCAGCGCGATCAGGTTGAAGATTATGCCTTCCGTAAAGGGATGAGCGTGGCAGAAGTGGAGCGCTGGTTAGCGCCGAACCTCGGCTACGACGCCGACTGATTCACAAAACTGTCATCTTTATTTACAACAAACAGGGCACTCAATGAGTGCCCTGTCTCTTTATTACGTTTAAACCCTTATACTGAAAGAAGGCTTCGGCCTCAGGAACATATAACGATAAGGAGTACCTGATTCCGTGTTAACTCTGTTACACCTGCTTTCTGCCGTCGCGATGCTGGTTTGGGGGACGCATATTGTGCGTACCGGTGTGATGCGCGTCTTCGGCGCCCGCTTGCGTACCGTGCTCAGCCGTAGTGTTGAAAAGAAGCCGCTCGCCTTTTGCGCGGGGATCGGCGTTACTGCTCTGGTGCAAAGCAGTAACGCTACCACCATGCTGGTGACGTCGTTTGTCGCGCAGGATCTCGTGGCGCTCACCCCTGCGCTGGTGATTGTCCTGGGCGCCGACGTGGGGACCGCGCTGATGGCGCGTATCCTGACCTTCGATCTCTCCTGGCTGTCGCCACTGCTGATTTTTATCGGCGTCATTTTCTTTCTTGGGCGCAAGCAGTCTCGTGCCGGACAGCTGGGCCGGGTAGGTATTGGTCTGGGGTTGATTTTACTGGCGCTGGAGCTGATTGTGCAGGCGGTAACGCCGATCACTCAGGCTAATGGCGTACAGGTTATTTTCGCCTCGCTCACCGGCGATATCATGCTGGATGCGCTGATTGGCGCCATGTTTGCGATTATCAGTTACTCCAGCCTGGCGGCGGTACTGTTGACGGCAACGCTGACCGCCGCAGGCATTATCTCGTTCCCGGTGGCGCTGTGTCTGGTGATTGGCGCCAACCTCGGATCCGGCCTGTTGGCGATGCTTAACAACAGCGCCGCTAATGCCGCCGCCCGCCGAGTGGCGCTAGGTAGCCTGCTGTTTAAGCTGGTGGGTAGCCTGATTATCCTGCCGTTTGTTCATCCGCTGGCTAATCTGATGGATGAACTGCCGCTGGCGAAATCTGAACTGGTTATCTACTTCCACGTCTTCTACAACCTGGTGCGCTGCGTGGCGATGGTGCCGTTCGCCGAACCGATGGCGCGTTTTTGTAAGCGCATCATCCGCGATGAGCCAGAACTTGATGCGCATCTGAAGCCCAAACATCTGGACGTTAGCGCGCTGGATACGCCGACGCTCGCTTTGGCTAATGCCGCCCGTGAAGCTTTGCGCATAGGCGACGCGATGGAGCAGATGATGGAGGGGCTGAAGCGCGTGATGCACGGTGAGCCGCGTGAAGAGAAAGAACTGCGCAGGATGGCGGACGACATTAACGTGCTATACACGGCCATTAAGCTCTATCTGGCGCGGATGCCAAAGGATGAGCTGGCGGAAGAGGAATCACGCCGTTGGGCGGAGATTATCGAAATGTCGCTCAACCTTGAGCAGGCTTCCGATATTGTCGAACGTATGGGCAGCGAGATAGCCGATAAGTCGCTGGCCGCCCGCCGGGCATTCTCGGTAGAAGGGCTGAAAGAGCTGGATGCGCTTTACGATCAGCTGCTCAGCAATCTGCAACTGGCAATGTCGGTGTTCTTCTCAGGTGATGTGACCAGTGCCCGTCGTCTGCGCCGCAGCAAGCACCGCTTCCGTATTCTCAACCGTCGTTATTCGCATGCGCACGTTGACCGTCTGCATCAGCAGAACGTGCAGAGCATCGAGACCAGCTCGTTGCACCTGGCGCTGTTGGGCGATATGCAGCGTCTGAACTCGCTGTTTTGTTCAGTGGCTTACAGCGTGCTGGAACAGCCGGATGAAGACGATGAGCGGGATGATTATTGAGTGAGGTGAAGCGGTAGGCCGGATAAGGCGAAGCCGCATCCGGCATCAGACAATAAATCAACTAAAAGCAGTGGCCTGCTTCAACGGCAACCGCCTCTTCACCCGCTTTAAAGATATACGTGGTGTTTGGGCCGCCGAGCACAGATTGACCGTTACTCACTTTAATCCAGTTACCTTCCGGCAAGCCAATCACCGTCAGCTCCGGTGCCACAACCAGCAGTTCGCGGATACGCTGTTCACGCGTTTCGCCTTTGTGGCCTTCCGGCAGCGCGTTGGTGAAATGTGGGTTAATCTGCAGCGGGAACAGACCCAGCGCATCAAAACCTTTGGGATCGACAATCGGCATGTCGTTGGTAGTGCGGATGGTCTGGCAGGCAAGGTTGGAACCCGCGCTCCAGCCGATGTACAGCGCACCGCGTTTGACGACATCCACGATCGGCGCCAGCAACCCGCGCTCACGACTCTCTTTCAGCAACTGGAAAGTATTCCCGCCGCCGACAATCACCAGCTCGGCGTTTTCAATGGCTGCAATTGGATCGGCAACGGTATGAATACCGGTAACGTTAACGCCCATTGGCGCAAAGATGGCTGCCGTTTTCGCCGTGTACTCATCCCAGGTTTGCGTCACGCCAGCGAACGGAATAAACACCGCCGTGCGGCGACCATTCAGTTGCTCTGCGATCAGCGGCAGCGCATGTTCCATCCAGCCTTTGCCCGGCAGCGTCGAGTTACTCAATAAAAGCAGTTCCATCATTTCTCCATGTAATCAGAAAATTACAAACCGCGCTAATGCTACCACTATCAATCTAATGCCTTACTGATATGGCTCACGATGTTGGAAGGGGAGATAGAAGCTGGGACTATTTTCTAAGTGTCAATCCAATACCGAGCGCCTTCATCACCGCCAGCGTGGTTTTCAGCGTCGGGTTTCCTTTCTCACTAAACGAGCGATAGAGTTGTTCGCGGGATAATCCCGTTTCTGCCGCGATGTTCGCCATTCCCTTAGCGCGTGCCACCACGCCCAACGCTTTTGCAATGTACGTTGCATCGCCTGTTTCGAGGGCATCCGCCATAAATACAGCAATTTCTTCATCATCAACTAGCGCAGCAGCGGGATCGTACTGAGTAAGCTTATTCATGGCGGAATGTCTCCTGATAGTCCAGTGAACGGGCGAGCACTTTTGCAAGGGTGATATTGTTAGCTTGTGAGCTTTTATCGCCACCACATAGCAAAATGATGATGCGGCAGCCATGCTGTTTAAAGTAAATCCTGTAACCAGGACCGTAAGAAATGCGCATTTCGCTGATGCCTTCACCTACAGGTTTAACATCGCCAGCTAAACCATTCGCCAGTCGAAAAAGTCGTGCGGCAATGAGCGTTTTGGCCCTGCGATCCCGTAGGTTCTGCTCCCAGCGTTGGAAAACCGTGGTCTGAAGAATTTCCATGATTACGTTCCATGTATTTTATAAACTACATTGTGAATTGACAAGTTGAAAGTAGAGAATAAAAAACTGGGAGGTGAGAGGAAATGCTGGTGGGCGTAAACAGGAAAGCACCTCGCAATAATGCGTAATTTTTCAGGATGCTGTGGTTGATACGAGAAACGATAACAGGGGATAGTCGGCTTTGTGCTGTGAGTTCAACGGGTCGATGCAACGCTATCCTTAATCAAGGGGGACGTTGCCATGAAACGAAGAACGCGCATTTACTACACGCCAGAACAGAAAGCGATTATCTGGGACCGATATAAGCAAGGTGATTCCCTGCACGATATCGCCAGAATGTTCGACAGATTTCACTCTTCTATTATGCCTACAATCCACCAGACAGGTGGCTACCGTCCTCCCGTGAGAAGGCGGCACCGGTTAGCGCTCTCGCTTGATGAAAGAGAGGAAATATCCAGAGGATTGGTAGCAAAACGCAGCATCAGGGACATCGCTGCCAAATTATCAAGAGCTCCTTCAACGATTAGCCGCGAGATTAGGAGACACGGTGGTGCAAAACAATACCGTGCAGCAAAAGCCGATACTGCTGCGTGGGAAAATGCTCTGAGACCAAAACCTTGCAAGCTAATTCAAAGCCCCGCATTGTGTAAAATCATTGCAGAGAATATGCATCAGGACTGGTCGCCGGAACAGATCGCCGGCTGGCTGAAACGCTGTTATCCGGATAGTCAGGAAATGCATGTGTCACACGAAACGATATATAAAACGCTTTTTATACAAACCCGGGGTGCATTAAAAAAAGAACTGCAGCAATGCCTCAGAAGCGGAAGAGTCGTGCGTAGATCCAGAACATCATCGCTTAAAGGGAAAGGATTAGGGTCAATCCCGGATACGATCTCTATCAGCGAAAGGCCACCTGAAGCAGCTGACAGAGCCATACCAGGTCACTGGGAAGGTGATCTGATCCAGGGCTCTAAAAACTCCTATATCGTCACCCTCGTAGAGCGTCATTCCCGTTTTGTTATGTTGGCCAAAGTCAGGGACAACAAGACCATAACGGTTATATCTGCACTCATCAAACAAGCCCGTGAATTACCTGCTGAGCTTTATAAAACATTAACATGGGACCGGGGTGCTGAAATGACCAGCCATACCCGGTTTACCGTAGCTACAGATATTCAGGTTTACTTCTGCGATCCTCAATCCCCCTGGCAACGCGGCTCAAATGAAAATACAAACAGATTACTCAGACAGTATTTTCCAAAAGGAACTGACTTATCGGTTCACAGCCAGCAAAGACTAAACAGTGTTGCCAGACAGCTCAACGAGAGGCCGAGAAAAACGCTAGACTATGAATCACCCGCAGAGCGGTTCAATCAATGTGTTGCATCCATCGGTTGAACTCACAGCCAGGAACGGACGTTACTAACATAATTCAAGAAGATTAAAGTACTTCGGAAACGATTTTGTTAGAATGTTTTAATTGTGTAACCAAGATACATTTTCTTATGAGGGTATATGTGTGTTTTTATCTTACAATCAGAAGGTTACAACCTGAACTTGTGATAGTAAAGTTGTATAATTAATTATATTAACATTGAAAAAATCATAGGAATGCTAGTGATAAAGCCTGAAATTACATCTTTATTCAAATACTGCTCTATCGGTAAGAATCAATTAAGCGCTCTTGCACAGCGGAAAATCTGGTACTCAAAACCGGCAGCATTTAATGATCCTTTTGACACCCAATTTTATGTGAGAGGACAAAGGCATGTGTACGAACGGGAAATGGACTCTGAAAAATTATCAGCCATTTTTGGTGAAGATATGTCAGATGTAATAGTTTCCCAAAAACGCTCTCTTGATGAACCTTTGGACAGATTTAAAAGCGGTTTAGAAAAGTTAGGTATTCTTTCACTAGCAAGCAGTAACAAAAATTTGCTGATGTGGTCGCATTATGCTTCTGAACATAAAGGTATGTGCTTAGAGTTTAAACGCATCGTCGGCACAGCCTTAGCAGATGATAAAATAACCAGGCCGATGAATTACAATGATAATTATCCATCGATACAGGCAAGTTCAATTTTAAATGAAGTCGATACATTATCTAATAAAATTAGAATATTACACACAAAATCTAAACATTGGGAGTACGAGCAGGAGTGGAGGCATGTAGTTGAGCAAGGTAATGAGTTACATCCTTGGCCCGCAGAATTAATTTCTGTCTATTTCGGCTGCAAGACGGATATATCAGATATACATTTGGTAAGAAGTATAATTACGGATCCAAATGTTAATTACCAGAAAGGAAATTTGTACAGTGATAAATTTGACATTTATTTTCAACCGATATAATTACTTAAAAACATATCTATATTAACTAATGTTAAGTATTGTAAATACCTCACGATCGATTGAATGTCTGCTGTTCGCTCAAAGTAGACCTACGATTCAGTTAGCTTCCGCTCTGCGTCAGAAGTGGACGTTACTAACAGCGTAGTGTGTTAATCTATAGGGCGCAGGTCAGCTTATCTCTCATCAACTGTTTGAATTCTTGAGGAGCAGTAATATGGCAGTAGTTCCTAGACAAAACGCACCAAGTAAAAAAATGATCTGGCAGTACTGGATTGACAATGGAATTCAAAGAGGTTTGGATGATACGCGCTATGATAATGCGTGTGATTTTAATGTATGTGTCTGCTGTGGCCGCGAATCCTCAAAATTGGAGAGGGCACATATTATCCCTCACTCACTAGGCGGAAGTAATGATGTCTCAAATTATATTCTGCTATGCAGTAAATGCCATAGAGAAAGCCCAGATATTGCTAATGAATCTGTTCTTATTGAATGGATGAATGAGCAACCTACTGAAATGGAAAGCATGTTAAGACTAATCCAGCAGGAAATGGATAAATATAATAAAGAAACTCAAATGACAGTTAATGAAATTCTTATCAAAGAAACTTTCAGTGAGTTGTTCAAAAAGGCAGGAACACATGGTGGTAGATATTCTGATGCAACCAAGGTGTATATTATTAGAGAAGCTTTAAAAAAAATATTTATTCAGACTGTTTGATGAATTAAATTACTTATAGTTATCCAGGTTAACCAGTCCATCTAATGTTAAATTTTATTTTACATTAGATTTAAATTTTCTTTTAAGGAAATGTCCGCTCCTCGCTCTGAGCAGACCTTCAGAAAAACGATATAAAGTACCGCCTCTTACACTTCAATTCCTTTCTGCTTCAACTCTTTTCTAATCACACGTTTAATCCAGGCTGCCAACGATTCATCGCCAGCCTGCCGCTGTGCTTCTTCCATCGCTTTGCGCAGTTCCGGATCCAGACGGAATTGAAACGGGGGATTGCCTCTTCTTTCGTTCATGTGTGTTGGCACCTTGATTATACGAGATGTGTGATGACACACTACTCTTACAAGCCAGAAATACCAACTTCTAAACTTCAATCCCTTTCTGCTTCAATTCTTTCCTAATAATTCGCTTAATCCATGCGGATATTGACGCGTCACCATCCATTGAAAGCGCTTTCTGGATCCCTGCTTCCAGTTCTGGCTCGACACGTAACGCGATTTGTTTGTTACCTTTCTTTTTGAATTCTACCGTTGACATGTGTCTGACACCTGATTTACATTGATGATCGTAAGACAAGTGTAAGTCAATTGTCTTACAGAAACAACGAAGCCCGGCAGTGCGCGAACACATACCGAGCTTCTAACCACAACATTATACGAGGTAATGCTATGGCTGATGCTAATAGTACCACTAACGCCTGTTTTGCGTCTTCTTCTCTCATACCGCAAGCTGACCTGCTTTATTTTCCACTCGCCGAGGCGTTCCGCCATCTTGATTGTCGCCATCTCACCACCGAAGAAAATCTGGCGCTATCGTTTGGCTGTGAAGAGGCGCTGGCATGGTTGTACCAGACGCTGAATTTTATGGGCGAAAGCCTGCTGACCATGGCGGGTGAAGGTCAGGAACATTTTGCCTATGAGAGCATATGCCAGTTAGGACACAGTCTGGTAAATATCAGCCAGTTGATTCCCGCGCTGGCGCAGTTGGAAGCGAAAGCTGACCAGCAGCTGTTTGTCAGCGACTCCCTAAACTAATCTGGAAAGCGCCTCGCAGACATCTTCTTCGGGGCGTGACAGACCTGTGCAACCATCTTAGTGTGACATGATGATTTGCTGGCCGGGAACAGGAAATGCTCGCTTATTACGCACACCTTAGGTGTGTCATGCGTACTGCTATGGGGGTTATCATGCGCACATTGTTTAAAGTAAAAAAATCAGTCAATGTCTCTCTGGCTCCAGAGATACTGGAAGAGGCGCGCAAGCTTAAAATCAATCTGTCAGCGGTTTTAACCGAAGCCCTAATCGAAAAATTTCGTGAGAACAAACGTGAAGAATGGCTGCGGGAAAATAAAAAATCGATAGCAGCATTAAATCAATGGGTGGAAGAAAACGGTTCGTTCAGTGATTTTCAAAGGACATTTTGATTAATGTCTATTAGAGCGCCCATCCCTGGCGCTCTGTTCCTGCTTCGTTACCCCGCCCGCGCAAATTCTGCCGCTTCGGCGATTAGCGCGTCATCCGGGCGTACGCCGGTGTACATGGCGAATTGCTCTACGGCCTGTAAGGCAATCACCTCTGTGCCGCTGATGGTTTTTTTACCCAGCTGCTGCGCCAGCTTAATCACCGGTGTTTCCGACGGCAGGGCGACCACGTCAAACACCACGCTGGCGGTAGCGACCATCGCTTCGCTGTAGGCCAGTTCATCGCTCTCTTTACCGCCAGCCATGCCGACGGGCGTCACGTTAACCAGAATATCGCAGGCAATACCTTCCGACTGGGGCTGCCACTGGAAACCGTACTGTTTTGCCAGCGCCGGGCCGCTCTCGCGATTGCGCGCGGCAATGATGACATCTGTAAACCCCGCATCGCGAAACGCGGCGATAACCGCTTTACCCATTCCACCGCTGCCGCGAATCATCACGCGTGCGCTGCTATTGAGCTGGTGGCTGGCAATCAGACTTTTTACCGCAATATAGTCGGTGTTAAATCCTGTCAGCGTACCGTTGTCATTGACGATGGTATTGACGGAATCAATGACGCTTGCGGAAGGATCGATGGCATCCAGAAACGACATGCAGCTCTCTTTAAACGGCATTGAGACCGCGCAACCGCGGATACCCAGCGCGCGAACGCCTTTCACTGCGTCCTCAATATCCTGCGTGGTAAAGGCTTTGTAGATAAAATTTAACCCTAATTTTTGATACAGATAGTTGTGAAAGCGAGTGCCAAAGTTGCCAGGGCGACCGGCAAGCGACATGCACAACTGGGTGTCGCGGTTAATCATGTTAAATTTCCTCGGCGTGAGACAATACGTACTGTTCGGCTTCCTGCGACCAAATCCCCTCATGTCGTTCCAGGATATCGCGCAAGGCTGGATCATCAATCTGCGTGAGCGCGGTTAATGGTAAGGCTTTGCCGGTGTAAACCAGTTTTTTCCCGCCGCCGACTGTTGGCAGTTCCAGCGTGGTTTCACCTGCCGCATTTAACCCCAGAATGTGCGTCACCACTTTTGCCGCCTGAACCTTCTTCTCTTCGATAAGTTTAACCGCCGCGCGCATGTCGTCGGTATTGCCGCCAGACGTCCCAACATAATGGGTGAAGGCGTAGTGTACGTCGTAGAAGTTAATCGGCGCGCTAAACTGCTTATCCTGCGGGCCAGCAAAGAAGTTCATGCAACCATCGGCAGCCAGCAGGGAAGAGGCCAGCGTAACCAGCTGTTCGTTGGGCACAAACACAAAGATGTCATCAAACCCGTGTCCACCGCTCAGCGCCATCAAGGTGTCATAACTCGCATCCTGGGCGTGGAGATAATGGATCAACGTTTGTGGTTCTGATGGATAGTGCTTGCGGGCGTAGCTCAACTTGTCGTTATTGGTGTCGGTTACCACCAGCAGCGCCGGGTTAACCGGGCCATGCAGTGCATAGTCGATCGCCAGTAGTCCCATCGGCCCGGTGCCGCCGAGTATCAGCGTTCGCCCCTGCGGACGAATGCCCATCTTGTGGTTATAAGTGCCTTCCTGCAGGTGGTAGTTGGCGTTGAATGCGCCAATCACGCAGGATAGCGGCTCAACCAGCGAACCTTCAAAATAGGTTTCGCCTTCGTAGGCCAGCAGGCAGTCCTGCTCCATCACCTCATTGGGAATAACGACGTGGGTGGCTTCACCGCCCACCCACGGGAAGGAGTAGCCGGGACAGTCCGGGCGATCCGGCAGTTGCAGGTTAGCCTGAATGACATAGCGCTGGCCGGGCTGAAACTTATGCTGCCATTTTTTGCCTACGGCAATAATGTCGCCGCAAAACTCATGACCGATGATGATCGGGTTGGTGGCCACATCGTCCGGCACCTTTTTGTGGTTCTCGCCCTGGTTAGCCTCTTTCCAGGAAGAAAGGCACAGGCTGTCGGTTACGACTGAGGCCAGAATTTCATCGTCCTGCATTTCAGGAAGATCGAAGGTTTCCAGGCGCAGATCGCGTTTACCATAAAGACGTAAAGCTGTTGTTGTTTGCATTGTTACCACCTCTTCCTCTTTCGAGGACTATTTGTTGAAGTTGCCCCGGCATTGCCGGAGCGAAAAAGTCAGGACAGGAAGCCCAGTGCGTTACCGATAATTCCCAGCGCAAACAGGGCGAAGATTAGCCATACCGGATTAATTTTCTTGTTGAGTAGCCGCACCATCAGCAGCGTCAGACCCAACGCCAGCAGGCCGGGGCAGAGTTGGTCGAGAATGTTCTGCACGGTCATGGTGACGGTGGTGCCGTCTGCGCCAGGCGTTTGCGATACCACCAGCGGCACGTTGATGCTGGTCCATTTGGTGACCAATACTCCCATCACAAACAGGCCGAGAATCGATGCGCCTTCGGTCAGTTTCTGTAGCAGGTTGCCGCCCATGTCGCTGACGATGTTGACCCCTTTACGAAAGCCAAGCTGTAAGCCGTACCACTTCATTGCCAGACGTACTGCATTGAAAATAAAGAAGAACAATAGTGGGCCGAGAATGTTGCCGGACAGCGCCAGCGATGCGCCGAGCGCGGCGGTAATCGGGCGCAGCGTTCCCCATACCAGCGGATCGCCGACGCCGGCCAGCGGACCCATCAGCCCGACTTTGATGCCGTTGATTGCGCCGTCGTCAATTTCCGCACCGTTGGCGCGTGCTTCCTCCATTGCGGCGGTCACGCCAATCACCGGGCCGCAAACGGCAGGTGTGGTATTGAAGAACACCAGGTGCCGTTTGAGTGCTGCAACCTGGTCTTCTTTCAGCGGATACAGGCGCTTGATGGCAGGGATCATGTCGTAGCAAAAGCCCAACCCATGAATGCGTTCAAAGTTGAATGACGCCTGTTGCAGGTTGGAGCGAACGAACATGCTAAACAGGTCGGATTTGGTCAGTTTTTTCTGTTCCATGATGGGCTCCGTTAGTCTTCAAGCTGATCAAGAGCTTGAGAAGAGGGGGCTTGCGCCTGCGGTTCAGTCTTACGCCACTGTGGGTTCAGCTGGATGTAGACCAGCGCGATAATCACGCCCACGCCGCCAAAGGCCAGCAGACTTAAATCGAGGTAACCCCCGGCGATAAATCCGAGGAAGAAGAAGGGCATCAGGTACTTCACGCCCATCATGCGCAGTACCATGGCGTAACCGACGACTACGATAAATCCTCCGGCAATCTGCAGCCCACGGGTGACGAATTCCGGAATGGCATTCAGCATGTTGCTGACCATATCCGCGCTGACAAACAGCGAGACAATCAGCGCTGGAATGGCGACGCGCAGCGCCTGTACGCCCAGGGCGGAAACGTGCAGCAAATCGATGGTGCGAAAACGGGCGTCTTCGGCGGCTTTATCTGCCGCGTGCTGGAACACCACGGTGATGGTACGGGCGAATACCGTCAGTACCTGGCCTGCCGCCGCCACCGGCAGGGCGATGGCGATACCGGTAGCAATGCTTTGCTGACCGACGATAACCAGAATGGCGGAGATAATACTGGCGAGCGCCGAATCGGGAGACTGCGCTGCGCCGACGTTCATCCAGCCAAGAGCGATCAACTCCAGTGTGCCGCCGAGCATAATCCCGGTTTTTAAATCACCGAGGATCAGGCCGATAACGGTACAAGCAATTAGCGGACGGTGGGTCTGGAACTCATCCAGCACGCTGCCCATTCCGGCAATACAGGAAAATAGGAATATGGCGATAATTTGTAGGGTACTTATTTCCATAATATGTCACCTTGTGAATGTGATCATCCCTGCCTGTTAAAGCATAAGTACACAGGCATTTTTATTTATTCAGCGAACGATTGTTCTTCTATTTTTTCGAGAATATTAATAGATGGATCGGATGCGACGACGCGTAAATCCAGCGTGACACCCAGTTTATCTAACTCACGAAACGCATGAATATCGTCGTTATCTAAAGAAACGGCTTTGGTTAATTGTTTTTTACCTGGTCGCCAGGCCATGCCGCCAATATTTAATGTGGTGATTTTTACCCCTTGTTTTACCATTGCTAATGCATCCTGCGGGCGGGTAAATAGATAAAAAACGGTTTCGTTCTGGTATTGCGGATTATGGTAAACCGCGACCGCCTTTTCGATATTAACGACGTTCACTTTCATTCCCGGCGGGGCGGCCTGACGCAATAATGTGCGACGTACTTCATCGTTATAAACGTCGTCATTACAGATAATAATCCGTTGTGCATTCGCCACCTTCGACCAGACGGTGGTGACCTGACCGTGGATCAGGCGGTCATCAATACGAGCAAGGGTAATGTTCATCAGAAATCCTCTTCGGCCGTTTCCAGATGTTTCCAGACGACACAGGTTTGTTGAGCAATGGTCGTCAGGTGTTCGCACAGTTCATCCACATTCATACTGCTTTGGTTGTCTACCAGCTCCAGCGCCAACGGCAGTGATATCCCGCTGATGACCCGTATCGCCGGATTGTGCATCGCCAGCGTCGCGGCAGCATTCCAGGGACTGCCGCACTGCAAATCGACGGCAATCAGCCATTCATCGCCAGTGTGAATACTTACTAACTTTTTCAGCTTTTCCACGATGTCGCTGGCGTTCTCTCCGGGGACAAATGCCACGGCTTCAACGTTGGCATCACCGTAGACCATCTGTACCGATTCCAGCATGGCGCAGGCCAGTTTGCCGTGAGCACAGAAGATTGCATTGACCATAAAACCTCCTTAGCCGCGCGTTTTTCCGCCCGCAATGTTAGTGGTTACTCCGGTTATGTAACTGGCGCGCTCAGACAAAAGATAACAAACAAAATCAGCGACTTCGCTTAAGCGCCCTGAGCGACCAATTGGGATCGCGTTCTTGGTGTAGCCCTCGCGCAGCTGTTCGACGGTGATGTTGCGAGTCCAGGCCAGCGCTTCTTCATACTCGGGAGTGCGCAGACCGGTTTTTTCCAGAATGCCAGGCGCAATGCCAACCACACGAATCCCGTGTTTGCCCAACTCTTTCGACCAGGAACGGGTAAAGCTATTCAATGCGGCTTTGGTGGCGGCATAGCAACTTTGGCCCTCTGAACCTTCCAGCCCGCTTTCTGAAGAGACATTCACAATCACGCCGTTACGTTGTTTTACCATTTGGCGTGCCGCTGCTTGCGACATTAAGAACACACCTTTCTGGTTGATATTCACCATTTTTTCAAAAGCGGCTTCGTTGAGTTCATATTGCCCGGCGGGTGCTTTTTCATCGACCAGCAGCCGCGGAAAATTAACGCCTGCGTTATTCACCAAACCATCGATACGCCCATAGCGTTGGATAATTTCAGCGATAGTATGATTAACCTCTTTGGCGCTGGAAATATCCGTTGGCCAGAAATGATATCCACTATGGCCTTCATATTTACCGTCACCACCGTGAATATCTGCCATTTGCACATTAGCGCCCTGCGCTAATAACTCTTCAACAATCGCCAGCCCAATTCCAGATGCACCACCGGTAACAATAATGACTTTGCCCTGCAAGTTTAACCACGTTTGCATAATTAACTCCCGATTTTAGATAAGGGGATCCCACATAAAATTAATTATGGCAGGACCAATTAGAACTTATTTACTTCAACAATAATTCAGCGGTATGGCTGTTGGTGACTAAACAGTTAATATAATTCCCACGTAATGCGCCTAATATCCCACTGTATTTTTCTTCACCCATTGCAATGCCAATGGAGTAACGCGTCTGTTTTAATTTATTGGTTTCGATGGAGAGCGTCTTTTCACTCATATTGGTTTCTACGGTTACACCGTTGATATCGTAAAAGCGCGAGCAAATGTCTCCGGCGACCTGGCGAGCATGCAGGTCATCACTCTCTTCACTGCCGTAAAAAGCGTGCCAGTTGGCGCCATCACGTATTGCCGGAGATCCAATCCCGACCAGCGCGATGTCCAGATTATCCCAATAAGCGGAAATCGATTTAAAATGTCGTGACTGCATGATCCCGTTACGGATCAGCGGGTTTTCCAGCAGTGCCGGGAAATCTGCCAGGTGTGATTCCCCTTTGAGCTTTGCCGCAGCGCCGTAGGTTAGCGTATTGACGTGGTAGCGGCTTTCAAGCTTGCCGGACGGTCCGCCGATAATCGGCACGCAGATCAGCTGGCGCGACTGGCTGGCAGGGGATAACCCTTTCACCAGTCCCCGCACCGCGCGGCCCCATGAGAACCCGATAATGTCCCCAGGTTCCAGTAAGCGTTCCAGCAACTGTGCGCCGTGCACACCCATCATTGTGAGCTGTTCGTCTTCCTGTTCGCTGTCGCATGAGACCACCACCGCCTCTTTCAGGCCAAATTTCTGTTTTAGCTGCTGTTCCAGCCACAGATTTTCGTTGTAGTCGTAATTAATGGCGATGGTGACGATACCCTGCTCGCGTCCACGTTTTAGCAAACGGCTGATCGTGGTGCGGTAAATACCCAGCTCGCGGGCGATTTGCGCTTGTGTCATATCCTGTTCGTAATACAGCTGCGCTATCTTTACGATCAGGCGGATATCATCGCTGTTTTCCGTCGCCATTTTTGGACTCCTGCACATTTGTGCAAATCACGAAATTGTCTTCTTGATCTGATATAACCCCAACTGTTCTTCATCTCAAAGCTATTTTCACTTATTTCAGCGCCCTGTAATGACCGATTGTGTTGCACATTTGATGTGGTGATGGCGTGTTGTTGGCACAGATGTGCTTATCTCTCTAATGTATTGATTCTGCTTGTTTTCACCCAACAAAATTGCAGGGATGGATCGTTGACACTTTTGTGTCAAAAGGTGTGGCGGATCACAAATAGCGCGTGGGCAGTCGAACACGATTATTTTTTATCGTCCGCAAGGTAGGGTATATTTCGCTTTTAATACACAAAAGCATTCAAGTTGTATCAAGGCGGCAAGGGAACGAATTCCTGGGAGCATAGATAACTATGTGACCAGGGTGAGTGAGGGCAGCCAACGCAGAGACGGCTTGAAGGATGAAGTGTATACAGGAGAAATTATGCTGCCCGACTCATCCATCCGATTAAATAAATACATCAGTGAAAGCGGAATCTGCTCGCGCCGCGAGGCGGATCGCTTTATCGAACAAGGGAATGTCTTCCTGAATGGCAAACGCGCCACCATTGGCGATCAGGTGATGCCTGGCGACGTCGTGAAAGTGAATGGTCGGTTGATTGAGCCGCGTGAAGCGGAGGATTTGGTTTTTATCGCGCTGAACAAGCCGGTAGGGATTGTCAGCACCACCGAAGACAGCGAACGCGACAACATTGTGGATTTCGTTAATCACAGCAAGCGCGTGTTTCCCATTGGCCGTCTGGATAAAGATTCCCAGGGGCTGATCTTTCTGACCAACCACGGCGACCTGGTGAATAAAATCCTGCGTGCCGGTAACGATCACGAAAAAGAGTATCTGGTGACGGTCGATAAGCCCGTAACCGACGACTTTATTCGTGGGATGGGAGCCGGTGTGCCAATCCTCGGCACCGTTACCAAGAAATGTAAGGTCAAGAAAGAAGCGCCGTTTGTGTTTCGCATCACGCTGATTCAGGGGCTGAACCGCCAGATCCGCCGTATGTGTGAGCACTTTGGTTATGAAGTGACGAAGCTTGAGCGCACGCGCATCATGAACGTGAGTTTGTCCGGTCTGCCGCTGGGCGAATGGCGTGACCTGACGGGGGATGAACTGATCGAACTGTTCAAGCTGATTGAGAATTCTTCTTCAGAAGCTAAACCGAAGGCGAAAGCGAAGCCAAAAGCCGCCACCGTAGGCATCAAGCGCCCGGTAGTGAAAATCGAAAAATCGGCGGAGAAAGAGAAATCGCGCCCGGCGGCAAACGGGAAGCGTTTTACCTCGCCGGGGCGTAAGAAGAAAGGACGTTAACGTCTGCCGCGCGTTGGCGTATTCGCCGACCAGGAGAATGACGCCTCTGAATCCGGTTTATAAGCCTGCTTTTTCTTCAACTGGCGGGCTTTTTTAGCTTCGGCTTCGCGCAAGGCCATCAGTTTATCGATGTACTCTTTCTTGATGCTGTTGGTCTCAGCGTTGGTCAGCAGTCGACCATGCGCAATGCGCGCGCGGTCAAGCAGCGTTTTCAGTTCACGCTGTTCGCGCTCGGTCATCTCTTTTTGGGTAATGCGGGGGAGTGCCATACGGGTGCCCTCTGTTAGCCGATAGTCTCAGTGTACGGTAATCCTGGCCAGGCTGATAGCGCTCAATAGGCAATACGCAATTTTCCGCTAAAGTCCTGCTGGGTATAACCCGTTGTTTTGAATCCTTTATCCGTGATGATGCTATCGATTTCTTTTAACGTGGCGATACACATCACCCCATCCTGACCAAATTTGGTATGGTCGGCGAGAATTACCGCTTTTTTGCTCATGGCAATCATGGACTTCGCCACGTACGCCTCATCAAAACTTTTTACCAGCACTCCATGCTGAGGTGAAATTCCACCTGCGCCAATGAAGCAGATATCGGCGTGAATGGCGTTAATTTGCTGACAAACCGAGACACCGAGATTGGCGCGAAAATGGTAGTCATATTCACCGCCTAAGACGTAAACGCGGGCCTGAAGATTATGCTCTTTAATTTTATCCGCAATTAACGCTGAGTTGGTAATAACAGAATAAGCGAGTGGGGGTAATAGTTCAGCAAGAATTAAGTTAGTCGTACAGGAGTCAATAAACAGCGTATCGCGTTCGCTAACCATCGTGGCGGCAATTTTACCAATTGCCATTTTTTCATCACGGTGTATATCAATCCGCGCGCCAAACTCATCTTCCTGAACGACCTGTTTTTTGACAGCCCCGCCATGGATTTTGGTAATTTGTCCTTCGGACTCCAGTATCGAGAGGTCACGGCGAATGGTCTCTGATGTAACTTTTAGCGTTTCCGATAATTTGATAACTGTGACTTCACCGAACTTATTTAATTCATCAAGAATATGTTTTCTTCTTTTAATCGGGTTCATTATTTTCCGCCAATGTCGTGCTTTGGCGCATGGTAACTGGATGCGCAAAGCAACGCAACCACTCCAGCGCACAGACAATACCTTCATCATCATTAGAGGCCGTCACATAGCTGGCGTGTTGTTTTACTGCATCAGGCGCATTGCCCATGGCGATACCGATGTTCGCAGCGGTAAACATACTGATATCGTTCTGCTGATCGCCAATCGCCGTAACCTGTTCGGTCGCTATATTTAGCTGTTGCCTTAACATGTTTATAGCATAGCCTTTGTTTATTTCAGTTCGTTGGATGTCAATATAATTCCCCCCGGTGATTGTCGCCATATAACCACAGGGCAATTCATTAATCATTGCCGTACATAATGCCTTTATTTTTGATTGTTCTGCCACTAATGTGATCTTATAAATGTCATGCTGATTAAAAATATATTCAGGCGTTGCCGAAATAAAGGGTAGCTCAAATAAGTTGGCCTCATAAGTCGTCCATGGTGCTACGAGTCGGTCATCACGATGATAAATAGCATCGGCGCTAAAAAAATGATGGGGGTAGCAGGAAAGAGAAATAGATCGGTCAATCTCCCGGAGATCCATGCAAGAGAGTGTCGCAGTATGAATAATATGCTGCGACGTCATCTCCAGAATTTGCCCGCCATTAAAACCGGCGCACCAGGCAAACAATTTATCTACCTGTTGCTGTTGTAACAGGCGCACCATAGAGGAGACCGGCCTGGCGGAACAGGCTGCCAGCAGACCGCCACGCTGGCGGAACTCAATCAGCGCCTGACGCGTGCGCGGGCTGATTGTTTTCTGCGATGTCAGTAACGTTCCATCCAGATCGGTCACCAGCAACATTTCTCTTTCCTCTGCGTTTACTGAGCAATAAACGGCGTGACGGCCTCTTTGGCGGCGTTGCAGACCATATTGTCGATTGCCGTACCGACGACCAGAATATTGACCCCGGTATCTTTAAACGCTTTGGCGTTGGCGAGGTTAATACCGCCTTCTGCCAGCGTCGGTACATCAACCGCGCCAACCAGCGCTCGCAGCCTTTCTTTAATGGCCTGTGGAATGTCGCCTGCGGCTACGCCTTCATAGCTCATACCGGTCATCAGGCCGATCATATCGACGCCAATTTCCTGCATCCGCTTCGCCACGCTGGAAACCTCTTCCGGCGTACGCGCAGGAATACCGAAAGTATGCAGATCGTCCGGGTGACCAATATAGGCGTCCACGGTCAGACCATATTGATGGGCGAGATTAACGATATCCTGCAGATCGTCCCAGTCGGATTTATGCGTGTGTAAACCATCGGCTCCGGCACGGGCAATCTCCAGAATCTCAGTGTCACTGAGCGGCACGGGCAAGGTTTCGGTAAAACCTCCCGCAATACCCACGGTAATGAAAATATCGTCAGGAACCACGTTACGCACGCCGTGTACCGCTTCAGCCATTTGCCCGTTGGTGATTTCATGGCGGATCTGCTCTGCTGCATGCATATTGCTCACGCCTTTGTGTCCACGCGCCAGCGCCAGTGCCGGGTGGTTTGGTTCCAGCAGCTTAACGCCTGCCTCACACACTGCTTTCGCCAGACGCGCATCGTCGCCAGTGATCCCCGTACTGAGGATGGTTTGTCCGCCGTGGAGCGCAATGGCATCTTTCACTTTCTGTAACGCTTTGGCGCGTTTTTTATTCATATCGCCTTTAAACATGGTGTACCTCTGGTGTTGGTGCATTAATTAACGGGCTGACGCTGCAGGTTCGTTCTGTACGACAGCCTTAAAACGGTTAGCAATAATGGTGGTAATACAGGTCATCGCCATTGTTGTGATCATTACGATAGCCATCTGAAGCGCATTGCTGGACAAGAACGGTGAGGCAAAAGCGGGAACATAGGCCACGCCTTTAACGTTAAAGAAGCCCAGCATCATGCCGCCCATTCCGGCCCAGAAAATGGCGGAGCCAAAGACAATTTTGTTGGCGAACATGAAGGGATAGGCCGATTCCACGAAGGTTCCGAAACCCAGGTTAATAAGCAGCCCCGGTGTGGCGACGGCGGCTTCACTTTTTTCGCGAGGGGCGATAACGTTGGCAAGGTTAATCCCTGCGGCAACCATCACCAGACCCACCATATCGACTGCGCCGAGGAAGCTTACGCCGGATTTTTCCATCTCCAGCAGAACCAGCGGCAGAATGACCGCGTGGTAGACTCCGCCCAGGATGGCTGGCCAGATAACCAACCCCGCCAGCAGTCCGGCAAGAACAGGACTGAAAGCCAGAGTGCTTTCGATAGCCAGTTTGATGTAATTACCTGCCGACAGCGCCAGCGGACTCAGCAGATAGTGCATGATCAACCCGGCGGCAAGACCTGAAATCCCACCGGCAACGATGTTGACGGTGGTCATCGGAAAGCGCCAGTTCAGGCACAGTTCAAACAGCCAACGAACGAAAATCCCGGCCATCAAGCCGCCGATAATCCCGCCGATCAGCCCCCCTTCAACGGACAGCACCCCGGCGACGACCCCGGCAACGATTGAGACTTCATCCAGCTCAGAAATCTGTTTTGCCGCCAGCACGGCAACCAATACCGGCAGGCCTTTCAGCAGGATTTCAAAAATATCGTTAAGTTTTTCCAGACCCGGGATGTGGCTCAGGGCGAGAACAATTGCCATCGCGATAAAGCCAGGCAGCGCAGGGATCATAATGCTGCGAATGTTAAAGCGTTTGAGCAGGCTCTTTCCGGAGCCACCCTGGGAGGGTGAAGCGCTACCCAACTGCGGCTTGTACTTAATGCCCCAGTGTTTACACAGAGACGCCACGAAGGAGACTGCGCGGGTGCGGCTGGTGGTACCCGTCGTGCCCGAGGTTGCGACGACATTTGCCCCTTTTGCGGCCACCAGCGCCATTGACGTTCCGCCGGTGCCAACGATCGGCGTTTTCATTTCAACGGCAGCGGTGAAGACTTCGTGGTTCGCTTTTCCCGGATCGGCGCTCATCACGACGATCCCGTCGATCGTGCCGCTACGGATCATCCCGGCAATCTGGCGATCGCTTTCAACCACCGAAGCGTTCACCTCTGAGAGTTTGCCCTGAAATATCCGTTGTGGTTTTTGTTGGTTTTCTTTGGTTAATGCAAACACGGATGCCGCTGTGTGGGGTTTGGCAACATCCATCGAGGCTTCCGCCGCGATAAACTGCACGGCGGCAACTTCCACACCTGCGGCTTCGCACTGCTGATAAATTTCCTGGAGTAGCTTCTCTGGCTCTGCGCCACCCAGGTTGTAGAGGTTGCCTCCACTGCTTCCAATAATCGCAATTTTTTTCATAGCGGCCTCAAAGATAGGGTAAAGGGGTTATTTGTGTTGTAGTGAAATCATATTCCCAATTAAAACAAACTAAATCAACATTGTTAAAATGATTAAATTTGAGGTTAAAACAAGTTTGTTTATGTATTTTATTGAAATATAACAATTAAGTTATTATTTTGTTTTGTGTTGATATTTGTTGTTTTGTGATGGGGTTCAAATGCAGGTAGGGAGAAATGGAGGATGCCTCCTCCATTTATGAAGATTAGTGCTGTTTTACTGCGTGTGGTTTCTCTTCAATCGGCTTACCGGACCAGTAGCCTGCCAGCAGCGAACCGGAAAGGTTATGCCAGACGGAGAACAACGCGCCGGGCAGGGCGGCAAGCGGGCCAAAGTAGATCTTGCCCAGCGCAGCGGCAAGTCCTGAATTCTGCATGCCCACTTCGATAGCCAACGTCCGGCAGGTTGACTCGTCGAAACCAAACAGTTTTCCGCCCCAGTACCCGCCGAGCAGACCGATTGTGTTATGCAGAATGACCGCGATAATCACCACAAACCCTACCGATGCGATATGCGCAGCAGAACCGGCTACCACGGCGCTGATGATGGCGAGAATGCACGCCATGGAAAAGGCGGGCAGGAAAGGCTCGACCGCTTTGACCACGCGGGGGAACAGATGGTGAATGACCAGGCCCAGCGCAATCGGAATGACCACAATCTGCAATATACTCAACAGCATTCCCATCACGTCGACCTGAATATGCGCATCAACGTACAGGCGCGTCAGCAGCGGCGTCGCGATCACGCCGACCAGCGTGGAGACCGACGAGATGGTAACGGACAACGCCACGTCACCTTTCGCCAGATAGATCATCACGTTAGATGCCGTGCCGCTGGCGACGCTACCGACCAGTACCATACCTGCGGACAATTCCGGCGGCATATTAAAAGCCAGCGCCAAAATCCATGCGGCGAGCGGCATCACCAGATAGTGCAGGAAAATCCCCGCCGCGACGGGTGTTGGACGTGAGAGTACGCGTTTAAAGTCGTCCACCTTCAGGTGAACGCCCATGCCGAACATGATCAGCATCAGTAACGACGGCACGAATGGCCCGACAGGCGTAAAGGTGGTGGGCGTGTAATACGCAATCACAGAGAGCAGCAGCGCCCATAACGGGAACAGCCGCGTGAGAGTAGCGAGCATGTTGTATTCCTTGCGATTGAAATGTGTTGTGTTGTTATAAAAAAGCCGGGATCGAGCCCGGCCATAGTTATTGTTTATCGCGTGATGGAATATTATTCAAACAAATTATGATGCAGCTTCTGTACCACCTGCTCGGCTTCGCTACCGGGCACGAGGAAGCACAGGTTGTGGCTGGACGCGCCGTAGCAAATCATCCGAATATTGAACGGTTCCAGTACGCCGAACACCTCTTTACCCACGCCACAGGCTTTGGACAGGTCGTTGCCAATCAATGCCACCAGCGCCAGGCCTTCTTCCACTTCAACCCGACACAGGGCAGACAGTTCCATCAGCAGAGACTGTGTTAACAGTGTATCGCCGGTGGACGTTGAACCAGTGGTATCCAGCGTCAGCGCCACGCTGACTTCGGATGTGGTAATCAAATCGACCGAGATATTGTGGCGTGCCAGGATGCCGAACACTTCCGCCAAAAAGCCGCGAGAGTGCAGCATATTCAGGCTATGCAGTGTCAGCAGCGTCTGCTTACGGCGTAGTGCCAGCGCCCGGAACAGCGGTGGATTCGCGGTTTTATTACATACCAGCGTACCGCCTGCTTTTGGATCCTTACTGGAGCCCACAAACACCGGAATATCGCTACGTACGGCTGGCAACAGGGTTGCCGGGTGCAGTACTTTCGCGCCAAAGGTCGCCATTTCCGCGGCCTCTTCAAAGGCGATTTCATCAATACGCTGCGCTGCGGGAACTACGCGCGGATCGGTCGTGTAAATGCCAGGAACATCGGTCCAGATATCGACGCGTGTTGCGTGTAGGGCTTCTGCCAGTAAGGCGGCGGTATAATCGCTGCCGCCGCGTCCCAGCGTGGTGGTGCGGCCCTTGCCTTCACTGCCGATAAAGCCCTGCGTAATCACCAGACCTTCGCTCAGACGCGGGGCCAACTGGAGCGCTGCCAGTTCAGCCAGCGCCGTGACGTCGGGTTCTGCACGGCCAAAACGATCGTTGGTGCGCATCACTTTACGCACGTCAAACCACTGCGCTTGCACGTTGCGTTCACGCAGGATCTCGACGAACAGCAAGGTAGACATCAGTTCACCGTGGCTGACCAGTTCGTCGGTCAGCGCGGTTGAGGTCGCCAGTGACGCCGCTTCTGCCAGTGTGGTGATGTTTTCCAGCAGACGTTCGATCTCTTCACGGATCACGTTTGGATAACGCAGTCGTTCCAGAATATTGAACTGAATTTGACGAATGGCATCGAGTTTTTCGAAGCGCGCGGTTGGCTCCAGCCCTTCAGCCAGTGCGACCAGCAGGTTGGTGATTCCCGCAGAAGCGGAAAGTACCACCACACGGACGTTAGCATCAGAAAGCACGACATCAGCGCTGCGATTCATGGCATCAAAATCCGCCACGCTGGTACCACCAAACTTGGAGACAACTACATCAGTCATAACTACCTCGTGTCAGGGAATGAATAGAGCGACCATGGCACAAAGGAAACTGGTGCAGGCGCAAATGCAAATACCGTATTTATAAATAAAATGTGTAGCTTGCACTGTCAACGCTGGGATTATGCGGATTTTTCATGCTGCAACTGCGTTGAGTAACGGTACTAATAACAACGCTGATAACCGCTATACTTTTTAGCCACGTTTGGCGGATGCCCTGGCAATGGCATTAAAACAATCACACTTTTCTGTGACTGGCGTTACAATCGATCTCAGTCACAATTCTCAAAATCAGAAGAGTATTGCTAATGAAAAACATCAATCCAACGCAGACCTCAGCCTGGCAGGCACTACAAAAACACTTTGAAGAAATGAAAGACGTTACTATCGCGGATCTTTTCGCGAAAGATAGCGATCGTTTCACGAAGTTTTCCGCGACGTTTGACGATCTGATGCTGGTGGATTTCTCCAAAAACCGCATCACTGAAGAGACGCTGGCTAAACTGCAGGATCTGGCGAAAGAAACCGATTTGGCGGGTGCCATCAAGTCCATGTTCTCCGGTGAGAAAATCAACCGTACTGAAGACCGTGCCGTGCTGCACGTGGCGCTGCGTAACCGTAGCAATACGCCAATCATCGTTGACGGCAAAGATGTGATGCCGGAAGTGAATGCGGTACTGGAGAAGATGAAATCTTTCTCTGAAGCGATTATCTCCGGAAGCTGGAAAGGCTATACCGGCAAAGCCATCACTGATGTAGTAAACATTGGTATCGGCGGCTCTGACCTCGGCCCGTTCATGGTGACCGAAGCGCTGCGTCCGTATAAAAATCACCTGAATATGCACTTTGTGTCGAACGTCGATGGTACGCACATCGCCGAAGTGCTGAAAAAAGTGAATCCGGAAACCACGCTGTTCCTGGTCGCGTCTAAAACCTTCACCACCCAGGAAACCATGACCAACGCCCACAGCGCACGCGACTGGTTCCTGGCGACCGCGGGCGACAACAAGCACGTAGCCAAGCACTTCGCAGCGCTGTCTACCAACGGTAAAGCGGTTGGCGAGTTTGGTATTGATACTGCCAATATGTTCGAGTTCTGGGACTGGGTTGGCGGTCGTTACTCCCTGTGGTCTGCCATTGGCCTGTCCATCATCCTGTCCGTGGGCTTCGACAACTTTGTTGAGCTGCTCTCCGGCGCGCATGCGATGGACAAACACTTCTCCACCACCCCGGCTGAGAAAAACCTGCCGGTGCTGCTGGCGCTGATCGGTATCTGGTACAACAACTTCTTCGGTGCTGAAACCGAAGCGATTCTGCCGTATGACCAGTATATGCACCGTTTCGCGGCCTACTTCCAGCAGGGCAACATGGAATCCAACGGTAAATACGTTGACCGTAACGGCAACGCAGTGGATTACCAGACTGGCCCAATCATCTGGGGTGAGCCGGGCACTAACGGCCAGCATGCGTTCTACCAGCTGATTCACCAGGGCACCAAAATGGTGCCGTGCGATTTCATCGCGCCGGCAATCACCCACAACCCGCTGTCGGATCACCATCCGAAACTGCTGTCTAACTTCTTCGCGCAAACCGAAGCGCTGGCTTTTGGTAAATCTCGTGAAGTGGTTGAGCAGGAATATCGCGACCAGGGTAAAGATCCGGCTACGCTTGAGCACGTTGTGCCGTTCAAAGTGTTCGAAGGTAACCGTCCAACGAACTCCATCCTGCTGCGCGAAATCACGCCGTTCAGCCTGGGTGCGTTGATTGCGCTGTACGAGCACAAAATATTCACTCAGGGCGCGATCCTGAACATCTTCACCTTTGACCAGTGGGGCGTTGAGCTGGGCAAACAGCTGGCGAACCGCATTCTGCCAGAGCTGAACGATGATAAAACTGTTTCTTCCCATGATGTTTCTACTAATGGGTTGATTAACCGTTATAAGTCCTGGCGCTAATCTGCTTCTTCCTTCGAACCGCAGCGGTGTTGGCTGCGTTCGTTAACCCCGGTCACATAGCTATCTATGCTCCCGGGGATTAACGATCTTGCCGCCTTGCTGCAATTCGAATGAATTTGCAGATTACCTGTGATAGAAGCTGATATTATTATCAGCTTTTTTTATAAGATAATTCCACTTCTCCACCTTATTACCTAAAAATTTAATTGAGCTTAATCCTAAAATAATATGTTCAACGTTCTCCTGTTTCTGATGTTTTAAGATTTACCGGATATTGTGTTTTCAGTATTATATTTTAACTCTTTGAATTTAATTGTTTTTATTATTTATTGTTAATCGTTTTCTCTCTCGCTATCTAATTATCCTAAATTCCCCTGTGGCGTAATTTGAACACTTTGGCTTGTGTATACTCGATCTCGCCCGAAATTCTTTTGGGTAAATCTCCATTCATACAATGAAGGGAATTTGTGATGAAAAAAGTTCTGTATGGCCTTTGGGCTATATCTGCGCTTGCGGCGACGTCTGTCTATGCCGCCCCCGTTCAGGTGGGTGAGGCTGCAGGGTCGGCTGCCGCGTCGGTTTCGGCGGGAAGTTCCTCCGCGACCAGCGTGAGCACCGTAAGTTCTGCGGTGGGGGTTGCCCTGGCGGCAACCGGTGGCGGCGATGGTTCTAATACCGGAACCACCACCACGACAACCACCAGTACCCAGTAATACCGGTACGTTTAATTCTAACCACACTTCGGTGTGGTTATTTTGCCTCTCTGGAGAAACGTCGTGAAGCGACCCGCGCTCATAATGGTTTGTCTGTTACTACAGGCGTGCTCAACCACCACCGAAGGTTTGGGGCATTCGCTGTGGGATAGCGTATTTGGGACTCCCGGCGTAAAGATGACGGATGATGAAATCCAAAATATGCCTTACGCCAGCCAGTATATGCAGCTCAACGGCGGTCCCCAGCTGTTTGTGGTACTCGCGTTTGCGGAAAACGGACAGCAGAAATGGGTGACTCAGGATCGGGCCATTCTCGTGACGCAACATGGGCGACTGGTGAAAACACAGCTCGACGGAGACAACCTCATCGAGGTGAATAATCTGGCTGCCGACCCGCTCAGTAAGCCCAATCAGATAGTCGATGGCGCAACGTGGACCCGTACGATGGGCTGGACCGAGCATCAGCAGGTACGCTATGCCACCGCCCGCTCGGTCTTCACATGGGATGGCGCTGACACCATCAAGGTCGGTAGCGATGAAACGCCGGTACGCATCCTCGATGAAGACGTCACCACCGATCAAACGCGCTGGCATAACCGCTACTGGGTAGACAGTGACGGCATGATTCGCCAGTCAGAACAGTATCTTGGCGCAAGTTTCTTCCCGGTGAAAACTACGCTGATTAAGGCGGCAAAATCATGATGAAACGAATGATTACCGCGCTTTCCTTCAGCCTGTGCGCGGCATCTGTTTTTGCTGCGGGCAGTGTAAAAGTGATCACGACAGGCAGCACCGAAGCAAAAACGCTGACCGGCGCGGAGCATTTGGTCGATCTGGTGGGTCAACCGAAGCTGGCGAATAGCTGGTGGCCAGGTGCGGTCATTGGCGAAGAGCGGGCAACGGCTGAGGCGCAACGTCAGCAGCAGGCATTACTGGATCGTCTGGCGACGTTGAGTGCTGGAGAAAGCGGTGATGATGCCGCGGCTATCAACGCGTTACGCCAGCAAATTCAGGCGCTGAAGGTGACCGGCAGACAGACGATTAATCTCGACCCGGATGTTGTACGCGTCAGCGAGCGAGGCAACCCGCCGCTGCAGGGCAATTACACGCTGTGGGTTGGGCCGCAGCCCACGGATATCACGCTGTTGGGTTTGCTAAGCCACCCGGGTAAACAGCCGTTTATACCCGGACGTGATGTTGCCAGCTATCTCGATGGGCAGCATCGGCTCAGCGGCGCGGATCGTAGCTACGCCTGGGTTGTCTATCCCAACGGACGCACACAAAAAGTGCCGGTCGCCTACTGGAACAAACGTCACATTGAGCCGATGCCCGGCAGCATCATTTTTGTCGGGCTGTCGGACTCTGTCTGGAGCAGCACCCCGGATGAAATCAATGCCGACATTCTTCGCACCCTGACCCAGCGGATACCCGAATAATGAGAAAAACTTATCTGCTCAGCCTGTTGGCGCTGGGTATCAGCGCGGCCTGTCACGGTGAAACGTATCCTGCGCCGATTGGTCCTTCCCAGTCTGATTTTGGCGGCGTGGGGCTGCTGCAAACCCCAACCGCACGCATGGCGCGTGAGGGCGAAATGAGCCTTAACTACCGCGATAACGATCAGTACCGCTACTACTCCGCGTCGGTGCAAATGTTCCCGTGGCTGGAAACGACCCTGCGCTATACCGATGTGCGCACCAAAAAATACAGCAGCGTGGAGTCGTTTTCAGGCGATCAGACATACAAGGATAAGGCGTTCGACCTGAAGCTGCGGTTGTGGGAAGAGAGCTACTGGATGCCGCAGGTGGCGGTGGGGGCACGCGATATAGGCGGAACGGGCCTGTTCGATGCGGAGTATATTGTGGCGAACAAAGCCTGGGGACCGTTTGATTTCTCACTCGGTCTCGGCTGGGGATACCTCGGGACCAGCGGCAACGTCAGCAATCCGTTTTGCTCATACAGCGATAAATTCTGTCATCGCGATAACAGCTACAAGCAGGCGGGTTCCATTGACGGCAGCCAGATGTTCCACGGCCCGGCATCGCTGTTTGGCGGCGTAGAGTATCAGACTCCCTGGCAGCCGCTGCGCCTGAAGCTGGAGTACGAGGGAAATAATTATCAGCAGGATTTTGCGGGCAAGCTGGATCAGAAGAGCAAGTTTAACGTCGGCGCTATTTATCGCGTCACCGATTGGGCCGACGTTAACCTCAGCTATGAGCGCGGCAACACCTTTATGTTTGGGGTCACGCTGCGGACTAACTTTAACGATCTGCGACCACACTATAACGACAACGCCCGCCCGAAATATCAGCCGCAGCCGCAGGATGTCATCCTGCAACATTCGGTGGTGGCGAATCAGCTAACGCTGCTGAAATACAACGCCGGGCTGGCGGATCCTAAAATCCAGGTGCAGGGCGATACGCTGTATGTAACAGGCGAACAGGTGAAATACCGTGACTCGCGCGAGGGGATCGAGCGTGCCAACCGGATCGTGATGAACGATCTTCCCGACGGGATCCGCACGATCCGTATTACGGAAAATCGCCTTAACTTGCCGCAGGTGACGACCGAAACGGATGTTTCCAGCCTGAAGCGCCATCTGGAAGGCGAGCCGTTGGGCCATGAGACTCAACTGGCGCAAAAACGCGTTGAGCCCGTAGTGCCGAAAACGACCGAGCAGGGCTGGTATATCGATAAGTCGCGCTTCGATTTCCACATCGATCCGGTGCTTAACCAGTCGGTAGGCGGCCCGGAAAATTTCTATATGTATCAGTTGGGCGTGATGGGCACGGCAGATTGGTGGGTGACCGATCATCTGCTGACCACCGGGAGTTTGTTCGCCAACCTCGCCAATAACTATGACAAGTTTAACTACACCAACCCGCCGCAGGATTCGCATTTACCGCGGGTGCGTACCCATGTGCGTGAGTATGTACAGAACGACGTCTACGTGAATAACCTGCAGGCCAATTACTTCCAGTCACTCGGGAACGGGTTTTACGGACAGGTTTACGGCGGCTATCTGGAGACCATGTATGGCGGGGCGGGCGCGGAAGTATTGTACCGTCCATTGGACAGCAACTGGGCGTTTGGCATTGACGCCAACTACGTGAAACAGCGTGACTGGCGTAGCGCACAGGACATGATGAAATTCACCGACTACAGCGTGAAGACCGGGCATTTGACGGCTTACTGGAATCCTTCGTTTGCTCAGGATGTGCTGGTGAAAGCCAGCGTGGGGCAATATCTGGCGGGGGATAAGGGCGGCACGCTGGAAATTGCGAAACGCTTCGATAGCGGCGTGGTTGTTGGCGGTTATGCGACTATCACTAATGCCTCGCCGGATGAGTACGGCGAGGGTGATTTCACCAAAGGGGTGTACGTTTCAGTGCCGCTGGATCTGTTCTCGTCAGGCCCAACCCGCAGTCGCGCGGCGATAGGCTGGACACCGTTAACGCGTGATGGCGGTCAGCAGCTTGGGCGTAAGTTTGGTCTGTACGATATGACCAGTGACAGGAGTGAGAATTTCCGGTGATGTGAATGTTGATCGCCCGGTGGCGCTACGCTTACCGGGCATCCGGCAAGAACCGTCATGCGAACAAAATATAAACAAAAAATGTAGATCTCTGTCACATTTTTGCGTTATACAGGAACCTCGCCACTGAGTAAGAGGTGCTGTTATGACGTCGCTATCTCGTCCCCGCGTGGAGTTTATCTCCACCATCTTGCAGACCGTGCTGAATCTGGGGCTGCTGAGTCTGGGCCTGATCCTGGTCGTATTCCTCGGGAAAGAAACGCTGCATCTGGCAGATGTGCTGTTCGCGCCGGAACAAACCAGCAAATATGAGCTGGTGGAAGGACTGGTGGTTTACTTTCTGTATTTTGAATTTATCGCGTTGATTGTGAAGTACTTTCAGTCAGGGTTTCACTTTCCTTTGCGCTACTTTGTCTATATCGGGATCACTGCGATTGTGCGGTTGATCATTGTCGATCATAAAGCACCTATGGATGTGCTTACCTATTCCGCGGCGATCCTGCTGCTGGTGATCACCCTGTGGCTGTGCAACTCGAAGCGGTTGAAGCGAGAGTAAAAAAACAACACGCCGTTGGGGCGGCGTGTTGCATGTCAGGCTTATTGTGCAGAGACGGGCTTGGCTTTCTCTGCTGTGGGTTCCCACAGTTCTTCAAGTTCTTCCAGCGTTTTGCCTTTGGTTTCCGGCACAAACTTCCACATGAACAGCGCCGCCAGGATGCCCATACAACCGTAGATCCAGTAGGAGAAACCGTTGTGGAAATGGGAAACCAGCCACGAATTTTTGTCCATCATCGGGAAGGTCCAGGAGACGAAGTAGTTCGCCAGCCACTGGGCCGCAACTGCAATGGCGAGCGCTTTACCGCGAATCGCGTTCGGGAAGATTTCTGCCAGCAACACCCAACAAACCGGTCCCCAGGACATGGCGAATGCCGCGACATAAAATAGCATCGACAGCAGCGCCACCAGGCCGGAAGCCTGCGTATAAAATGCAGTGCCGAGGCTGAACATCCCAATTGCCATGCCGAGTGCGCCAATGATCTGCAGCGGTTTGCGACCAAATTTGTCCACAGTCATGATAGCCAGCACGGTGAAGCTCAGGTTGATTACGCCGACAATAATGGTCTGCAATAACGCCACATCGGTGCTGGCTCCAAGCGTTTTGAAGACTTCCGGTGCGTAGTACAGCACGACGTTAATACCGACAAACTGCTGGAAGATGGATAGCATCACGCCGATAACGATCACGCCCGCACCAAACATCAACAGACGACCACCGGTTTTGCGTCCATGCTCGAGTGACTGATTAATCTCCTGCATGGCCTGAGTGGCGAGAGTGCTACCCATAATCTTGCGCAGAATACCTTCTGCCTGTTCATGTCTGCCGCGCGCCATCAGCCAACGTGGGCTTTCTGGTACGGTATACAGCAGCAGTAAAAACAGCAGGGCGGGGATACTTTCGGAGGCAAACATATATCGCCAGCCATCGGTATTCAGCCAGTTGGCGTCGCCTGAACGGGCAATAAAATAGTTAACGCAATACACCAGTAACTGGCCAAAAATAATCGCGAATTGGTTAAAGGAAACCAGTTTCCCACGAATATGTGCCGGAGCCAGCTCAGCAATATACATAGGTGAGAGCATTGAGGCTAAACCTACGCCAATACCACCGATGATGCGATAAATAACGAATTCGGGGACGTATCCTGCTAAATAAACAGGCACAGCATTATCGGGGTTAATGGTGGTAAAACCTAATTCTGGCCATGCGGATCCGATGCCGGAAATAAAAAATAACAGCGCAGCGATTTTCAGCGAATCCCGGCGACCAAAGCGGTTACTACAATACCCGCCCAGCGCACCACCGATGATGCAGCCAATCAACGCACTGGCGACGCAAAAACCCAACAATGAGTTGGCGGCGGATTCACTTAAGTGTTGTGGAGCGACAAATACGGTATTTAAGGATTCTACCGTTCCGGATATGACCGCAGTGTCGTAACCGAATAATAGTCCTCCTAAAGTTGCGACTAATGTAATCGAAAAAATATAACTGGAATTATATTGAGTGTTCATTCAGACCTGCCTTAGAGGGTACAGCTCTTTTGATCAGTGCCGTGATGGTGAATTTAACAGGCAGGGAAGACAATTATCATTTTTTACATTGCAATTACGTTTTGTCTTTTCTGTGATCTTAATTCCGTTTAATTAGTTTATTTCCAGACGAAAAATAGAATTGCAGTGATGGAGAGCACGAAAGGAAATAATCATAACGGTAATGCAAAATAACATAAAAAAAGGGCGCTCCGTAGAGCGCCGAATAACAGTCACAGGTTGGGATAACATAAGTTGAGGGTTGCAGTGGCATTGCCCGTTGCCGGGCGGGGTAACACAACTACTTTGATGAAACTTAACCTTTCACACCACCCGCGGTCAGGCCGTTGACCAGCCAGCGCTGCGCCAGCAGGAATACCAGCGTGATCGGAATGGCTGAAAGTACAGCTGCGGCGGCAAAGTCGCCCCACAAATAGTTCTGTGGATTGAGGTACTGCTGCATACCTACCGCGAGGGTATAGCTGTTCACATCACGCAGCAGCAGTGACGCGACCGGGACTTCGGTAATAGCGGCAATGAACGACAGAATAAATACCACCGCCAGAATCGGAACGGAAAGCGGTAGCAGCACCAGGCGGAATGCCTGCCACGGCGTTGCGCCATCCAGCGCGGCCGCTTCTTCCAGCGAACCGTCGATGGTTTCGAAATACCCCTTAATCGTCCATACATGCAGCGCAATACCGCCAAGATAGGCGAAGATCACGCCGCCGTGCGTGTTCAGGCCGATAAACGGAATGTACTGGCCCAGGCGGTCAAACAACGCGTACAGGGCGACCAGAGACAGTACTGCCGGGAACATCTGGAAAATCAGCATCCCTTTCAGCAGGGTTGCTTTACCCGGGAAACGCATACGGGCAAAGGCGTAAGCACAGGTGGTGGAAAGCGTCACGATACCAATCGCGGTAATGGTGGCCACCTTCACTGAGTTCCACAGCCACAGCAGTACCGGGAACGGCGGCGGCGTCACACGGCCATCTGCGTGCTCAACGCTAAAGCCCAACGCCAGTTTCCAGTGTTCCCAGGAGATGTTTTCCGGGATCAGGCTACCGGTGGCGAAGTTACCTTCGCGCAGCGAAATAGCAATGACCATCAGCAGCGGGAACATGATCGCCGCGATGAAAATCAGTAGCAGAAGGTGCGTGGTCAATAAACGTAGCTTCTGAGATTTGGGTTGGACCATAGCCATATTCCGTGCCCTCCTTAGTCGAATTTCATTCGTGTGGCTTTCAGGTTAACAATCGCCAGCGCACCCACCAGCAGGAAGATCAGCGTGGCAATCGCCGCTGCCAGACCGAAGTCCTGTCCGCCGCCGCCTTCGAAGGCGATACGGTAGGTGTAGCTCACGAGCAGGTCGGTATAGCCGGCTGGCGTGGTGGTGCCAAGTCGGTCCGGGCCACCGTTGGTCAACAGTTGAATCAGCACGAAGTTGTTAAAGTTAAAAGCAAAGCTGGCAATCATCAGCGGCGTTAGCGGCTTAATCAGCAGCGGAAGCGTAATCTTAAAGAAGTTCTGGAACGGGCCGGCGCCATCCATCGCCGAGGCTTCATACAGATCGTCAGGAATTGCTTTCAGCAGACCCATGCACAGGATCATCATGTATGGATAACCGAGCCAGGTGTTGACGATAATAATCATCGAACGTGCGGTGGTTGGGTCGCTGAACCAGGCCGGTTTGATACCAAACAGTGCGCTCAGCATCATGTTGATTTCACCAAAGCTCTGGTTGAATAAGCCCTTGAAAATCAGAATCGAGATAAACGACGGTACGGCATACGGAAGAATCAGCAGGACACGGTAAATCGCTTTGCCTTTGAGAGACTCCCACTGTACGAGACAGGCCAGCACCATCCCCACAGCAACGGTGAGGATCACTGTCAGAACGGAGAAGACCACCGTCCAGACAAAGATGGCGAAGAATGGTTTCTGGATGCCTTCGTCGGTAAACACGCGAGTGAAGTTGTCCCAGCCAATAGCGACGGTATAGCCTGGGCTGAGTTTTTCTGCACCCCAGCTTCCGTCGGCGTTAATCGCCTGGTAATAACCAATGTCGCTGTTCGGGCGGTATTTTACGCCGCTCTGGTTATTGGTGAGCATGCCGTCGTCAGCGAGGGTATAGAGCGGTTGCGTGCCGGAAAACTGGCGCAGTGAACTCATAATCACTTTGCTTTCATCCGGCAGGATGGCGGTCAATTGGGTTAATGCCTGGCGATTTTGCGTGATGATACGCAGCGTTGCACGCTCGCCCGCTGGCAGCGCTTCGGCTTCTTTCAACTGCAGTTTCTGTTCGCCGCCAAATTTAAAGGCGTCGGAGAGATAATTCTTGCCGGTTTCACCGTCGGTGAGAGCCAGTTGCCACTCCGTACCCGCCGGATACAGACCGAAGTTGTAGGTTTTCCCAGCCTGATACGAACGATCCATCAGGACTTCCTGAGCACGTTCAAAGGTCAGCTGGTTGGTGCTGCTGTAGTTGGTAAAGGCAATTGCGATGGTGCAAACCAATGGAAACAGAACAAACAGCCCCATACCAGCGACGCCAGGATAAACATAACGCCAGGCATAGGTTTTACGGTTAGCGAAAATATACAGGCCAGCAGAGCTTAAAATCAGCGTCATGATGGCAAACAGGTACTCCCCCTGAGCGTACATCAAAACAACAAGGTAACCGACCAGCAGCCCAAGCAGACCTATCACTGACCATTTAAGCCGGTCGCTTTGCCACCAGTGTTTCTTTTTAATGACATCCATGGGGATCTTCCTCTTTACGCTTTATCCTTCGCACTACCTCTTTGTTGGCTGCGGAAGCGCACCCCAGTCACTTACTTATGTAAGCTCCTGGGGATTTGCCTCCTTGCCGCCTCGATGTAGCGCGAATGATTTCGCGTAACAACGTATTCAATAAACCTGATTCCCTAAGAAATAAGGGAAACCGTATTACTTGGTGATACGACCTTGTGCATCTTTCAGCGCGGCATCGACGGTCTGACGGCCGCTGGCTGCGTTGATCACTGCGGTACGAACGGCATACCAGAATGCGGACATCTGCGGGATGTTCGGCATGATTTCGCCTTTCTGGGCGTTATCCATGGTGGCGGCGATGCGTGGATCTTTTGCTAATTGATCCTGGAAGGATTTCAGCGCCACGGCGCCCAGCGGTTTGTCCTTGTTCACTTCATCCAGACCCTGGTCGGTCAGCAGGTAGTTTTCGAGGAACTCTTTCGCCAGTTCTTTGTTCGGGCTGGCGGCGTTAATACCGGCGCTCAGTACCCCAACAAACGGTTTAGACGCTTTGCCTTTGAAGGTTGGCAGCAGCGTGACGCCGTAGTTAATTTTGCTCTTGTCGATGTTCGACCACGCCCACGGACCGTTGATGGTCATCGCCGTTTCGCCCTTGTTGAAGGCCGCTTCTGCGATGGAGTAGTCGGTATCCGCGTTCATGTGTTTGTTCTTGATAAGGTCAACCAGGAAGGTCAGACCCGCTTTCGCGCCAGCGTTGTCCACGCCCACGTCTTTCACGTCATATTTGCCGTTTTCAAACTTGAACGCGTAACCGCCGTCGGCAGCAATCAGCGGCCAGGTGAAGTACGGTTCTTGCAGGTTGAACATCAGCGCAGATTTACCTTTCGCCTTCAGCTCTTTGTCCAGCGCAGGAATTTCTTCCCAGGTTTTCGGTGGATTTGGCACGAGGTCTTTGTTGTAAATCAGCGACAGCGCTTCAACCGCGATTGGGTAAGCAATCAGCTTGCCGTTATAGCGTACGGCATCCCAGGTGAACGGATAGAGTTTGTCCTGGAACGCTTTATCCGGGGTGATTTCAGCCAGCAGGCCAGACTGCGCGTAGCCGCCAAAGCGGTCATGTGCCCAGAAGATGATGTCCGGGCCATCACCGGTCGCGGCAACCTGCGGGAATTTTTCTTCTAGTTTGTCCGGGTGCTCAATGGTGACTTTGATACCCGTGTCTTTCTCGAATTTTTTGCCTACTTCAGCGAGGCCGTTGTAGCCTTTATCGCCGTTAATCCAGATAACCAGCTTACCTTCTTCAATCTTGGCGAGAGCCGAGGCGGAGAACATCATCGTCGTCAATGCGGACAATGCGAGGATGCGTGCGCCAGTTTTGATTTTCATAGTTCCCATCCTGTTTGGTGATATTGCAGAGGTGGCTTAACGGTGACTAGTTTCTTTATACGACAACCTCTTTCCATCCTCCTTACCCCTACGCCCCACCCATTCTTTATGTGATCTGTGTTACATAAATGTGAGTAATGCGTACTGGCGCACATAAAAACCCACTGATTTTTGCAAGCGACATCACGAAATTCCTCCACGGCGTACAGCCAGGGTCTCAGACGCTGCTCTCTCATCCTCCCGCCTCCTCCCCCATAAAAAAGCTGGGGGGTGGAGGATTCACGCCGTTAAGGGATAACGCATATTCAATCCATCAATGAATGTTGCTGTCGATGACAGGTTGTAACGAAGGGAGAAGGGCATGGCGAGCGTACAGCTGCGAAATGTAACGAAAGCCTGGGGTGACGTGGTGGTATCGAAAGATATCAATCTCGACATTCACGAAGGGGAATTCGTGGTGTTTGTCGGACCGTCAGGCTGTGGTAAGTCGACCTTGCTGCGTATGATCGCCGGACTTGAAACCATCACCAGTGGTGATTTGTTTATCGGGGAGACCCGGATGAATGACATTCCACCCGCCGAACGTGGCGTGGGGATGGTCTTCCAGTCCTATGCGCTGTATCCCCATTTGTCCGTCGCCGAAAACATGTCGTTCGGCCTCAAGCTGGCAGGCGCCAAAAAAGAGGTGATGAACCAGCGTGTTAATCAGGTCGCAGAAGTACTGCAACTGGCCCATCTGCTGGAGCGCAAACCCAAAGCGCTCTCTGGTGGACAACGTCAGCGTGTGGCGATTGGCCGTACGTTGGTTGCAGAGCCGCGAGTCTTTCTGTTGGACGAACCGCTGTCAAACCTCGATGCCGCACTGCGCGTCCAGATGCGCATTGAAATCTCCCGCCTGCATAAGCGTCTTGGCCGCACGATGATTTACGTCACCCACGATCAGGTCGAAGCGATGACCCTGGCCGACAAAATTGTGGTGCTGGATGCCGGCCGCGTCGCGCAGGTAGGTAAACCCCTGGAGCTGTACCACTACCCGGCTGACCGCTTTGTTGCCGGGTTTATTGGTTCGCCAAAGATGAACTTCCTGCCGGTGAAAGTGACGGCAACGGCGATCGATCAGGTTCAGGTTGAGCTGCCTAACCGCCAGCAAATATGGCTACCAGTGGAAAGCCGCGCGGTGCAGGTCGGCGCCAATATGTCTTTAGGTATCCGCCCGGAACATCTGCTGCCCAGCGATATTGCTGATGTCACCCTCGAAGGTGAAGTACAGGTAGTCGAGCAGCTTGGTCACGAAACACAAATCCATATCCAGATCCCCGCCATCCGTCAGAACCTGGTTTACCGCCAGAACGACGTGGTGTTGGTAGAAGAGGGTGCCACATTCGCTATCGGCCTGCCGCCAGAGCGTTGCCATCTGTTCCGTGAGGATGGCACTGCATGTCGTCGGTTGCATCAAGAGCCGGGCGTTTAAGGTATCCCATTAAAAAAAAGCGCAAAACCGTCAAGGTGAAGCGTTTAAAGAAAAGCAATGATCTCAGGAGATAGAACGATGATTACTCTGCGCAAACTTCCTCTGGCGGTTGCTGTGGCAGCAGGCATTATGTCTGTTCAGGCAATGGCTGTCGATTTCCATGGTTATGCTCGTTCCGGTATCGGCTGGACGGGTAGTGGCGGCGAACAACAATGTTTCCAGGCAACCGGTGCCCAAAGTAAATACCGTCTCGGTAACGAATGTGAAACCTATGCCGAAATTAAGCTGGGCCAGGAAGTGTGGAAAGAAGGCGATAAGAGCTTCTACTTCGACACTAACGTTGCCTACTCTGTTGCACAGCAGAATGACTGGGAAGCGACCGATCCTGCTTTCCGCGAAGCCAACGTGCAGGGTAAAAACCTGATTGAATGGCTGCCGGGTTCCACCATCTGGGCCGGTAAACGTTTCTATCAGCGTCATGACGTCCATATGATCGACTTCTACTACTGGGATATTTCAGGTCCTGGTGCCGGTATTGAAAACATCGATCTGGGCTTTGGTAAGCTGTCTCTGGCCGCAACCCGTTCTCAGGAAGCGGGTGGTTCTTACACCTTCAGTAGCCAGAATATCTACGACACATCCAAAGATACCGCGAACGACGTATTCGACATGCGTTTAGCGCAGATGGCCATTAACCCGGACGGCATGCTGGAGCTGGGTGTTGACTACGGTCGTGCGAATAAAACTGACGGTTATAGCTACGCGGATAGCGCTTCTAAAGATGGCTGGATGTTCACTGCAGAACATACTCAGAGCATGCTGAAGGGCTATAACAAGTTTGTGGTTCAGTATGCAACTGACGCGATGACCACGCAGGGTAAAGGTGGCTCGCAGGGTACTTACGGTTCAACCTTCGATACCCAGGCAACACCAAATGATCCCGTTATCCATCATGTAAACAACAACATCAATAACAACGGTAGCCTGGTACGCGTACTTGACCACGGTGCTATCTCTCTGGGCGACAAGTGGGACCTGATGTACGTCGGTATGTATCAGAATATCGACATGGATAACGACCTGGGTACTGAATGGTACACCGTGGGTATTCGTCCGATGTACAAATGGACGCCAATCATGAGCACCCTGATGGAAGTCGGCTACGACAACGTCAAATCTCAACAGACTGGCGATCGCAACAGCCAATACAAAATCACCCTGGCGCAACAGTGGCAGGCAGGCGACAGCATCTGGTCTCGTCCGGCAATCCGCGTCTTTGCAACCTATGCCAAATGGGATGAAGAATGGGGCTACGTGAAAAACGGAGATAAGGTCTCTAAATATGCTGCTGCAACCAACTCCGGTATCAGCACAACCAGCCGTGGCGATAGCGACGAGTGGTCCTTCGGTGCCCAGATGGAAATCTGGTGGTAATCCAGCATTAACCTGACGTAATGACCTAAAGAGGGGCGTAAGCCCCTCTTACTTACGGTTTAGCGCGCTATTGCCTGGCCACCGCTGAACCCATGCTATCTGAGGTGATAACAATGAAAATGAAGAAAAGTCTCGTTGCCCTTTGTTTATCGGCAGGGTTATTTGCCAGCGTTCCCGGAATCAGCCTGGCCGATGTGAATATCGTTCCGCAGGACACCGCAGCTGCACCGTCGATTCCGACGGCTGCGTTGCAACAACTGGCCTGGACGCCCGTCGACCAATCGAAAACCCAGTCAACCCCGTTGGCGACAGCGGGACAGCGTCTGGACATTGCCGGTATTAGCGGCCCGGTTGCCGCCTATAGCGTACCGGCCAATATTGGTGAACTGACCCTGACGCTGAGCAGTGAAGTTAACCAACAAACCAGCGTATTTGCGCCAAACGTTTTAATTCTTGATCAGAACATGACGCCATCTGCGTTCTTCCCCAGCAGCTACTTTACCTACCAGGCACCGGGTGTGATGAGTGCGGATCGCCTGGAAGGGGTGATGCGTCTGACGCCAGCGCTGGGACAGCAGAAGCTTTATGTTCTGGTCTTTACTACTGATAAAGATCTCCAACAGACCACCACGCTGCTTGACCCGGCGAAAGCGTATGCCAAGGGCGTGGGCAATGCTGTTCCGGATATTCCGGACCCGATTGCCCGCCATACTACCGATGGTCTGGTGAAACTGCAGGTGAAAACTAACAGCACCTCCAGCGTGCTGGTTGGGCCGCTGTTTGGCTCCTCTGGCCCGGGTCCGGTGACGGTGGGTAATACCGCTGCACCTGCGGTGGCCTATGCAGCCCCGGCTGCCGCGGTAGCCGCACCGGCACCGCAACCGGTGAAGAAAAGCGAGCCGATGCTGAATGACACTGAGAACTATTTTAACCAGGCGATTAAGGATGCCGTGGCGAAAGGTGATGTTGATAAAGCGCTGAAGCTGCTTGATGAAGCTGAACGTCTGGGATCCAAATCTGCCCGTTCCACCTTTATCAGCAGTGTAAAAGGCAAGGGGTAACCATCTCCCCACATTGTTGATTTTGCAACAACTGGTGCGTCTCCTGGCGCACCTTTTTTTATCCTTCGATGCTACTTGTTACACTTATGTTGCCCTACCGATCACTTAATCGTGTTTGCTCACCCCGCAAAGCCTTTTCTGCGATACAATGCCTTCAGGTTATGAATCGGAGAGTAAGGCATGCCACACCCCGCGTTAACGCAACTGCGTGCTCTGCGTTATTTTGATGCGATCCCGTCGCTTGACCCTCAATTGCTCGACTGGTTGTTACTGGAAGATTCGATGACCAAACGTTTTGAGCAGCAGGGAAAACAGGTCACCGTAACATTGATACGAGAAGGATTCGTTGGGCAAAATGAAGTCGCTGAAGAGTTGACGCTGCTGCCGGCAGAATCCCGCTATTGGTTGCGGGAAATCCTGTTATGCGCGGATGGTGAGCCATGGCTTGCCGGGCGGACCGTGGTGCCTGAATCCACCTTGTGCGGCCCCGAACTGGCTTTACAAAATCTGGGGAAAACCCCGCTCGGGCGCTATCTGTTTACATCATCGACATTGACCCGCGATTTTATTGAGATTGGCCGCGATGCAGCGCTGTGGGGGCGTCGTTCCCGACTGCGACTGAGCGGTAAGCCGCTGATGCTTACCGAGCTTTTTTTGCCTGCATCGCCGTTGTACTGAGAGGAAGATAAAGATGGAGTGGAGTCTGACGCAGAGTAAGCTGCTGGCGTTTCACCGCTTGATGCGTACGGATAAGCCAATTGGCGCCTTACTGCTGCTCTGGCCGACGCTGTGGGCGCTGTGGGTAGCGACCCCTGGTGTACCGCAATTATGGATACTGGCGGTGTTTGTCGCCGGTGTGTGGCTGATGCGCGCTGCCGGATGCGTGGTGAATGATTATGCCGACAGGAAATTTGACGGACACGTCAAACGGACCGCAAACCGGCCGCTGCCGAGCGGTGCAGTCACGGAGAAAGAGGCCCGAACACTGTTTGTTGTGCTGGTGTTGCTCGCCTTCCTGTTGGTTCTGACTCTTAACACGATGACGATTTTGTTGTCCGTTGCCGCGTTAGCACTGGCGTGGGTTTATCCCTTCATGAAACGCTATACGCACCTGCCGCAGGTGGTGCTGGGGGCGGCGTTTGGCTGGTCTATTCCCATGGCGTTCGCCGCCGTGAGCGAGTCCGTACCGCTGAGCTGCTGGCTGATGTTCCTCGCCAACATTCTCTGGGCGGTGGCGTATGACACGCAGTATGCGATGGTTGATCGTGATGACGATCTGAAGATTGGCATTAAATCGACCGCCATTCTGTTCGGCCAGAACGACAAGCTGATTATTGGCATTCTGCAGGTCGGTGTGCTGGCGCTGATGGCGATGGTGGGGTGGTTAAACGGGTTGGGGCTGGGCTATTACTGGTCACTGCTGGTGGCGGGCGCACTGTTTGTGTATCAGCAGAAACTGATTGTCGATCGTGAACGGGATGCCTGCTTTAAAGCGTTTATGAACAATAACTATGTGGGGCTGGTACTGTTCTTAGGGCTGGCGATGAGCTACTGGCACCTTTGAGTTTGGCTTAGCCTGCAAAATAAAAACCGGTCATTTCGACCGGTTTTTTTATGCTTACTCGCCCTGCGTTGCGCTTTCGATGGTCAGACGCACATCGGACGTGACCAGCTCGGCCAGCATCTGATAGATCTTCATCGTCTCTTCCGGTTCGGCATCACCGGTATCGCTGATGTAGCCCTCGTCACGCAGCGTCAGCACCAGGGAGCTGAACACGGCTTTATCGAAGAACTCAGGCGCGTTGATACCGTGCAGCACGGAAAGACGTTGTGCCACGGTGCGGCTCTCTTTCTCCAGGGTACTGCGGTTGATGGACGGGTTCGCACTCAGCAGCCAGAAGGTAATGGCATAGCGCTGTAGCGTTTCACGCGCGCCCGCAGCCAACAGCTGCAGCGTGCGAGAATGAACCGGGTTGATATGCAGCTCATCGTTCTGCAGGGTTATCAGACCCTGACGTTGCATTTCGTTGGCCAGCTCGTCAATTACCCCGGCAAGCTCATCACGCTCCCAACGCAGGAACAACTCGGCTTTCAGCATCGGGTACAGCGCTTCAATATGCTGCTGCAATGCGGCGCGTGAAATCCGGCGGTGCTGAGTCACAATCGCGGCCATCAACGAAGGCAGAACCAGCATGTGGGCAATATTGTTGCGGTAGTAGGTCATCAGTACCGCCTGCTCGCGCGGCAGAATGATGATGTCACCGATGGTGTCTTTCTCAACCTCAAACTTGTTCATCTGCAAGGCGTGGTCGATCAGTTCACTGGCGCTCTGCGCGGGAACGGTTGAGTCCGTCGCGTACGGCACGTTGCGCAGCAGGCTCAGGTAGCAGTCGAGCTGCTCGGTTAACTGTTCACGGGTCAAAGAGCGCTGGCGGGAAGCCAACAGCGCGGTACAACACAGGTTCATGGCGTTGGCCGCGCCTGCGTTGTTAATGCGCACCATCAGATCGGCAGCAATGTTATTCACCGTCGGCGTCAGCCAGGCCGGACGGATAGACTCGATAGGATCGATAGATTCACGCCACTCCGGCACATGCTGGTTGAGGTAAGTCATCAGCGGCATTGGTTCGCCAAAGTTAACGTAGCCCTGACCCAGATTACGCAGCTTGCTTAAGCCACGCAGCATTTGCGGCAGGCTCTCTTTTTCTTTCGTCGCGCCACGCAGCTCTTTGGCGTAGGTGCCCACTTCCATTACGTGCTCGTAGCCGATGTAGATCGGTACGAGGGTAATCGGACGCGTACCGCCGCGCAGCATCGCCTGAATGGTCATCGACAGCGTGCCGGTTTTCGGGTCGAGCAGACGGCCGGTACGCGACCGCCCACCTTCGACAAAGTACTCAACCGAATAGCCGCGGCTGAACAACTCGCCCAGGTATTCGCGGAATACGGTGGAATAGAGCTTATTGCCTTTAAACGTACGACGAATAAAGAATGCGCCCAGACGGCGGAAAATCGGACCTGCCGGCCAGAAATTCAGGTTGATACCGGCCGCGATATGCGGTGGAACCAGTCCCTGATGGTACAGAACGTACGACAGCAGCATGTAGTCCATATGGCTGCGGTGGCACGGCACATAGACGATTTCATGTCCGTCGTGCGCCAGTTGGCGTACGCGCTCCGCATTATGAACGTTAATCCCCTGATACAGACGGTTCCAGGTAAAGCCCAGAATACGGTCCGTCAGGCGGATCATTTCGTAGGAGAAGTTGGCGGCAATCTCTTCCATCAATGCGATAGCGTTTTGCTGCGCTTTTTCATGGGAGATTTTTTTGCTGCGTGCTTCATCTTCCACCGCGCGTGCGATGGCTTTTGAGGCCAGCAGTTTATTAAACAGATCCTGGCGGGCAGGAAGGCGAGGGCCAACCGCCGCTAAGCGCTGGCGGGCAAAGTGCATACGCGCCACGCGTGCCAGTTTCTGCGCGATGGTTTTATCTGTGCCGTGTTCGTCTGCCATGCGGCGCAGGGAGACGGAAGGTGAGAAGCGGACAAAGCTGTCGCGGCCCAGCCAGGACACAGCAAAGAATTTCTGTACGCCATTCAGCATGCGCAGTGGTGGATTGACTTCGCCTTTCTCGCGTCCAGGAGCACGGCCAAACATCACAGACACCGGCACCATCTGAACATCCAGATCGGGGTTGCTGCGATGTAAGTCGAGATAGTTATGGAACAACTTGATGGACTCTTCTTTTGGCGTGTAATAGGTGAATACACGCGGGCCGCCGTGTATAAACACGTAGCGCGGCAGCAAAGTCCCGTCTATCTCCAGCGGTTCCAGGGGATCAGGGAGGTCGTGCACCAGGCATTGGGCACGCAGCGTCAGCAAGTCAGCTTTTGAGTTGTACGGTAAGACGTACATAATGGGACGAGAGGTATCGAGTCCCAATTCCGGGGCGGGTTCCGCCGGGATAGACTTGCTTTTTACCAGGATGCTTAATGGTAAATTCAGTAATTTGTAGTAAATTCGTGGCCAGCCGGACATAAACGATGTAAAGCCTCTGGTTAATAATGCAAATGCGCTGCAAGGATATCAGAAAGTTTAGTGAATTTCTGTGGTATCCCGTCATACTTCGCGCAGCTTTGCTTATGCCCTGAAACAAACAGGGTAACGATGCAATAATACTCACGCTAATAATGTAAAAAGGTTCTTTTGATGGCCAATAATACCACTGGATTCACTCGGATTATCAAAGCAGCAGGCTATTCCTGGCAAGGTTTCCGCGCAGCATGGATCAATGAGGCGGCATTTCGTCAGGAAAGCGTTGCCGTACTGTTGGGGGTAGCAATTGCCTGCTGGCTGGACGTTGACGCGATTACCCGCGTACTGCTGATTGGTTCGGTGATGCTGGTGATGATCGTTGAAATTCTGAATAGCGCCATTGAGGCGGTTGTCGACCGAATTGGTTCTGAGTATCACGAGCTTTCTGGTCGGGCGAAAGATATGGGATCGGCTGCGGTATTGCTTTCTATTTTTGTCGCTGTGATCACCTGGGGCATCCTGTTGTGGTCGCATTTGCGATAAAGATTCCACAACTTCATAAATCTCCTGTTTTTTGTGCAGTTTGCGGTTCCAAATTCGCCTTTAGCTGTATATACTCACAGCATAACTGTATATACACCCAGGGGGCGGAATGAAAGCGTTAACGGCCAGGCAGCAAGAGGTGTTTGATCTCATTAGAGATCACATCAGCCAGACAGGTATGCCACCGACGCGTGCGGAGATCGCGCAGCGTTTGGGGTTCCGTTCCCCAAACGCGGCTGAAGAACACCTGAAAGCACTGGCGCGTAAAGGTGTGCTGGAAATCGTTTCTGGCGCATCGCGTGGTATTCGCCTGCTGCAGGAAGAAGAGGAAGGCTTACCGCTTATCGGTCGTGTGGCGGCCGGTGAGCCACTTCTGGCACAGCAGCACATCGAAGGCCATTACCAGGTTGACCCATCACTGTTCAAACCGAACGCCGACTTTCTGCTGCGCGTCAGCGGTATGTCGATGAAAGATATCGGGATTATGGATGGCGATTTACTGGCTGTGCATAAAACGCAGGACGTGCGTAACGGCCAGGTTGTTGTTGCCCGTATTGATGATGAAGTCACGGTTAAGCGCCTGAAAAAGCAGGGTAACAAGGTTGAACTTCTGCCGGAAAACAGTGAATTTAAACCTATCGTTGTCGATCTGCGCGAGCAAAACTTCACCATTGAAGGGTTGGCTGTCGGCGTAATTCGTAACGGTGAATGGCTGTAATGATCTGCTGATTTCCTGTCGGCCGGAAAGGGCGTTTACGCTGCTCTCCGGCAAATTGCCCGATGATGCTACGCTTATCGGGCCTACAAAAACGCGTTAATTTCTTTTCAGGCTCTTTTCCATGCCTTTCTTTACCTCCTCTGATAAAGCACTCTGGCACCTTGCCTTACCGATGATTTTCTCCAACATCACTGTTCCACTGCTGGGGCTGGTGGATACCGCAGTGATTGGTCATTTGGATAGCCCGGTCTACCTGGGTGGCGTTGCTGTCGGCGCAACAGCGACCAGTTTTCTCTTTATGCTGCTGCTGTTTTTACGCATGAGTACCACCGGCCTGACGGCCCAGGCGTTCGGTGCGAAAAATCCTCAGGCGCTGGCGCGCGCGCTGGTACAACCGCTGATACTGGCGCTGGGAGCGGGGCTGTTTATCGCGCTGTTTCGCACGCCGATTATCGATTTAGCGCTGCATATTGTCGGGGGTAGTGAAGCGGTACTGGAACAAGCCCGGCGTTTCCTGGAAATCCGCTGGCTAAGCGCGCCCGCCTCACTGGCCAATCTGGTGCTGCTCGGCTGGTTGCTTGGCGTACAATATGCGCGTGCGCCGGTTATCCTGCTGATTGTCGGCAATATTCTCAACATTGCGCTCGATTTATGGCTGGTGATGGGCCTGCATATGAACGTGCAGGGTGCAGCACTGGCGACGGTGATTGCCGAATATGCCACGCTGCTTATCGGTCTGATGATGGTACGCAAAGTCCTGCATTTGCGCGGAGTTTCGCTGGCAATGCTGAAGCAGGCGTGGCGTGGCAACTTCCGCCGTTTGCTGGCGCTCAACCGTGACATCATGCTGCGTTCGCTGCTGTTGCAACTCTGCTTTGGTGCTATCACGGTACTCGGGGCTCGCCTCGGTAGCGATGTCATTGCGGTCAATGCCGTTCTGATGACCCTGCTGACGTTCACTGCCTATGCGCTGGACGGGTTTGCCTATGCCGTGGAAGCGCACTCTGGCCAGGCCTATGGGGCACGCGATGGTAGCCAGTTGCTGGATGTCTGGCGGGCGGCCTGCCGGCAGTCGGGTATTGTGGCCGTCCTGTTTTCGATGGTTTATGCCCTGTTCGGCGAGCAGATTGTGGCGCTGCTGACCTCGCTGCCGCAAATCCAACACCTGGCCGATCGCTATCTTTTCTGGCAGGTGGTTTTGCCGCTGGTGGGTGTGTGGTGTTATCTGCTGGACGGCATGTTTATTGGCGCAACGCGTGCCGCTGAAATGCGCAACAGTATGGCCGTTGCCGCAGTGGGATTCGCCTTAACGCTCCTGACTTTACCGCTGCTGGGAAACCACGGCTTGTGGCTGGCGTTAACCGTTTTTCTCGCGCTGCGCGGGCTTTCACTGGCCTTCATCTGGCGACGTCACTGGCGTAATGGCACCTGGTTTGCCTGATGCCTATGGTTAAAAATTCCGAATAGTAAATAAAACCCAGAATCCCTGACTACACTTACTATCACGTCCAGCAAAAACAGCATGTATTCGGGCGCGGCACTCTCGCTATTCACAACCTAACGATGAGGACTTGATGATGAATAAAGACGAAGTCAGTGGTAACTGGAAACAGTTCAAAGGTAAAGTGAAAGAGCAATGGGGCAAACTGACCGATGATGATATGACGGTCATTGAAGGTAAACGCGACCAGCTGGTTGGTAAAGTCCAGGAACGATATGGGTACGCGAAAGATCAGGCGGAGAAAGAAGTTAAAGATTGGGAAAAACGCAACGATTACCGCTGGTAATTAACCCCTCCCTCCTGAGAGTACAAGGACGTACGCTCTTTTATTTACCGCCCGACTTTCTTTTTCACCTGAATGGTATGGTCATGCTGGCATTCGCCAGGATGGCGGCATGATTCAACTTCCACACATGCCGGACACAGGCCGTGGGCTTCAATCACATTATGGCGCAGAGCAAATCCCATTTTAGCTGCCAGCGTATGCATAATATCTTCCACGCCTTCCGCACACTCTTCTTTTACCACGCCACAGCGGTCGCAGATGAACATTGCGGAGCTGTGGGTTGGCTGATCGAACAGATGGCAAAGCACATAGCTGTTGGTTGACTCCACTTTGTGCACAAAACCTTGTTCAAGCAGAAAATCGAGCGCACGATAGACGGTAGGCGGCTTAGCCTGTGGTTCGGTTTCCCTTAACAGATCAAGCAGATCGTAAGCGCTGATTGCCCCTTCCTGCAGGCTCATCAGGCGCAGCACTTCGAGGCGTTGTGGCGTGAGCCGCACGTTACGTTGCGCACAGAGTTTTTCAGCTTGAGCCAATAACTCCTGCGTGGTGGTTTTGTCCATTTGGCGCCTCGATTTGCGTGGAAGGTTAATCCCTTACTTTATCATGTTCTGCTTAAAACGCCGAGATCCACCGCTGTGTGCTATACCTGACGCATCGCAACACTGGAAAATTAACATGAAAAGACCCGATTGTATTCGCCACTGGCGTGAAGTTGAGGGGCCTGATGACTCCACCTATCCAGGCAGCGATGAGCTTTTTTCTATTGGCGCGCCGCTGGCCCGCAGGTTGGGGTTAGGGCGATTAGGCATCCATCACGAACGTCTGCCGCCGGGTCGGCGTACTTCTTATCCACACGCTGAAAGTGATGAAGAAGAGTTCATCTACGTACTGGAAGGGTACCCGGAAGCCTGGATAAATGGTTACTTATGGAAGCTGGAACCCGGCGACAGCGTTGGTTTTCCGGCAGGAACCGGTGTGTGCCACACTTTTATCAACAACACCAGTGACGAGGTGCGGCTGCTGGTCGTCGGTGAGGCGAACAAGAAGCATAACCGCATCTACTATCCACTCAATCCGGTCTATGCAGTCACGCGTGAAGATCGCTGGGTTGATCATCCTCCACAGTTTTTTGGTCCACACGACGGAAAACCTGGGCGGAAATGACAATCCACGCGAACGAAGGGCGCTATCCACGATGATGTGGCTCACTATCGCAACGGTCTATGCTATAGTAGCGCCCCTTTTTTAACCGGATGCTTGAATATTCGCCATGCTGCCTGAATCTCAGTCTACCGCTTTTCCCGCTCATCGTTTTTCTATCGCGCCGATGCTCGACTGGACGGACAGACACTGCCGCTACTTTTTGCGCCTGCTGTCCCGCCAGACGTTGCTCTATACGGAGATGGTAACCACCGGCGCGATCATTCATGGTAAAGGCGATTATCTGGCGTATAGCGAAGAAGAGCATCCGGTCGCATTGCAACTGGGCGGGAGCGATCCTGCGGCGCTGGCGCAGTGCGCAAAGCTCGCTGAACAGCGGGGTTATGACGAAATCAATCTCAACGTGGGTTGTCCTTCCGACCGCGTGCAGAATGGCATGTTTGGCGCTTGCCTGATGGGGAATGCGCAACTGGTCGCCGATTGCGTGAAGGCGATGCGCGACGCGGTGTCGATTCCGGTAACGGTGAAAACCCGTATCGGCATTGATGATCAGGACAGCTACGAATTCCTGTGTGACTTCATCAACACGGTCTCGGGTAACGGCGAATGTGAGATGTTTATCATCCACGCCCGCAAGGCCTGGCTGTCGGGGTTAAGCCCGAAAGAAAACCGCGAAATCCCACCGCTGGATTATGACCGTGTTTATCAGTTGAAGCGTGATTTCCCGCAGTTGACGATGTCGATTAACGGCGGAATTAAATCACTGGAAGAAGCAAAAACGCATCTGCAATATATGGACGGCGTAATGGTGGGCCGGGAAGCCTATCAAAACCCGGGGATTCTGGCGTCGGTCGACCGTGAAATTTTTGCTGCGACCACGCCGGATGCAGACCCTGTCGCCGTGGTGCGTGCCATGTATCCCTATATTGAGCGGGAGCTGAGTAAAGGTACGTATCTGGGGCATGTGACCCGCCACATGCTGGGGTTGTTCCAGGGAATTCCAGGCGCACGCCAATGGCGTCGTTATCTGAGTGAAAATGCGCATAAAGCCGGGGCCGATATTAACGTTTTGGAACACGCGCTGAAACTGGTGGCAGACAAGCGTTAAGTTTTCACCAAAAGTTAGTTAATTTCACCACGCCCTGCGCTTTGTCGCGGGGCGTTTTCTTTATAAATCAATACATTATTTTTGGCATGTTTCTTGTAAAGCAATGGAGAGAATTTCATTTCGGGAGAGAGCCATGCTGGAACTACTTTTTGTGATTGGGTTTTTTATCATGCTGATGGTCACCGGCGTATCTTTGCTGGGCGTTCTGGCCGCATTGGTCGTAGCCACCGCAGTGATGTTTCTGGGTGGACTATTTGCCTTGATGATTAAACTGTTGCCCTGGCTGCTACTGGCTGTTGCCGTGGTGTGGGTTATCAAGGCGATAAAAGCGCCAAAAGTCCCACAGTATCAGCGCAATAACCGTCGATTTTACTAAGGTATTGAGCGGTGCGTCACAACCTGCAACATTGCCTTTAGAACCAAATAGGAATTGATTATCAAATCTGTCACTATTGCGTGGTTAACGAATTCATCGAGCTGTACCCTACATACAGCCGAACTAAAAAAAGAAAGGGCTTCCCATGGGAAGCCCTAATTCTTTACTTCCCCGTCATAATTCAAACCGCAGGTGTGTTGGCTGCTTTCATTCACCCCAGTCACTTACTCCAGTAAGCTCCTGGGGATTCATTCAATTGCCGCCTTCCTGCAATTTGAATTATTTAGGGGAGGTCGAAGCATTATGGGATCAGCAAACTCGATCCCTGCGTGGCCCGGCTTTCCAGTGCTTCATGGGCCCGTTGCGCGTCACTTAACGCAAATTTCTGACCCGGCGCGACATCCACTTTGATCACCCCGCTGGCAATCAGCGAGAACAGTTCATTGCTGGCTTCGGTTAATTCATGATGGTTGGTGATGTAACCCTGGAGTGAAGGACGGGTCACGTACAGCGAACCTTTTTGGTTCAGAATACCTAAGTTCACGCCAGTCACCGGCCCGGAGGCGTTGCCAAAGCTGACCATCAATCCCCGGCGTTGCAGGCAATCCAGCGAGGCTTCCCAGGTATCTTTCCCCACCGAGTCATACACCACCCGTACTTTTTTTCCGCCGGTTATCTCCTTAACCCGTTCGACGATACTTTCTTCACGGTAGTTAATGACCTGCCATGCGCCGGCCTGCTGCGCTATTTGTGCCTTCTGCGCATTGCCGACAGTACCAATCAGCTTCGCGCCCAATGCTTTTGCCCACTGGCAGGCAATCATCCCGACGCCGCCCGCAGCCGCATGGAACAAAAACGGCTCATCAGGCTGAATTTCATAGGTTTTACGCAGCAGATAAAAAACGGTTAACCCTTTCAGGAATGAGGCTGCGGCTTGTTCAAATGAGATAGCGTTGGGTAGGATGGCGGCTTTATCGGCCGGAACGTTATGCACTGAGCTGTAAGCGCCAAGCGCTGACTGCGCATACACCACGCGATCGCCAGCTTTAATGTGCGTCACTTTGCTCCCCACTTTGCTGACTACGCCGGCGGCTTCGGTTCCCAGACCGCTGGGCAGAGAAGGCGGTGGATAAAGACCACTGCGGATGTAAGTGTCGATATAGTTGATGCCAATCGCTTTGTTCTCGACCTGGATTTCGTTCTCTGCCGGATCTGCAGGCGTAAACTCGACGACCTGAAGCACTTCAGGACCACCATGCTTGTGAAATTCAATACGCGTTGCCATGCTTCCTCCAAAAGAAATGTGGTAATCTTTCGACCCAATCATTATCTCGGTAACTCCATTCACTATGGCAGGAAATAAACCCTTCAACAAACAACAGACTGATGCTCGTGAGCGCGATCCCCAGGTCGCCGGGCTGAAAGTACCGCCGCACTCGATTGAAGCGGAACAGTCGGTGTTGGGCGGTTTAATGCTGGATAACGAACGCTGGGACGATGTGGCCGAGCGCGTGGTGGCGGAAGATTTCTATACCCGACCGCACCGGCACATCTTCACGGAAATGCATCGACTGCAGGAGATGGGAAAACCTATCGACCTGATCACGCTCGCAGAATCGCTGGAGGTTCAGGGACAACTGGACAGCGTCGGCGGCTTTGCTTACCTGGCTGAGTTATCTAAAAACACGCCAAGTGCGGCGAACATTAGTGCTTATGCGGATATCGTCCGCGAACGCGCCGTTGTTCGTGACATGATTTCGGTGGCCCATGAAATTGCGGAAGCTGGTTTCGATCCGCAAGGGCGCTCCAGTGAAGACCTGCTGGATCTTGCGGAATCCCGCGTCTTTAAAATCGCTGAAAGCCGTGCCAACAAAGACGAAGGCCCGAAAAACATCACCGATGTGCTCGACGCAACCGTCGCGCGTATCGAGCAGTTGTTCCAGCAGCCGCACGACGGCGTCACCGGCGTAAACACCGGTTATGACGACCTCAACAAAAAGACCGCGGGTCTACAGCCGTCGGACTTGATTATCGTCGCCGCGCGTCCGTCGATGGGTAAAACGACATTTGCAATGAACCTTGTCGAAAATGCGGCGATGTTGCAGGATAAGCCAGTTCTTATCTTCAGTCTTGAAATGCCCTCAGAACAAATCATGATGCGTTCTTTGGCCTCGCTTTCGCGCGTGGACCAGACCAAAATCCGTACCGGTCAACTGGATGATGAAGACTGGGCGCGAATTTCCGGAACAATGGGTATTTTGCTGGAGAAACGAAACATCTATATTGATGATTCTTCCGGCCTGACGCCAACGGAAGTGCGCTCGCGTGCCCGTCGTATCGCCCGTGAACACGGCGGTATCGGCCTTATCATGATCGACTACCTGCAACTGATGCGTGTACCGTCGCTCTCCGATAACCGTACGCTGGAAATTGCTGAAATTTCCCGCTCGCTGAAGGCGTTAGCAAAAGAACTGCATGTGCCGGTGGTAGCGCTATCGCAGCTTAACCGCTCTCTGGAACAACGCGCCGACAAGCGCCCGGTTAACTCGGATCTGCGTGAATCCGGCTCCATCGAACAGGATGCCGACTTAATCATGTTTATCTATCGTGATGAGGTTTATCACGAAAACAGTGACTTAAAAGGCATCGCCGAAATTATTATTGGTAAGCAGCGTAACGGTCCGATCGGTACGGTGCGCCTGACGTTTAACGGACAGTGGTCCCGCTTCGACAACTATGCCGGTCCTCAATATGATGATGAGTAATTTCTAAGGAATACAAATGCAAGCGGCAACTGTAGTCATTAACCGCCGCGCTCTGCGACACAACCTGCAACGTCTGCGTGAACTGGCTCCTGCCAGCAAACTGGTTGCGGTCGTGAAAGCGAACGCTTACGGCCACGGTCTGTTAGAGACTGCGCGAACGCTCCCCGATGCGGACGCTTTTGGTGTCGCTCGTCTTGAAGAAGCCCTGCGGTTGCGAGCGGGTGGGATCACGCAGCCCATCCTGCTGCTGGAGGGATTTTTTGATGCCTCCGATCTGCCGACTATTTCCGCGCAGCGTCTGCATACAGCCGTCCACAACCTGGAGCAGCTTGAAGCCCTGGAAGCCGCAGAACTGGCTGAACCGGTCACCGTCTGGATGAAGCTCGACACGGGGATGCACCGCCTGGGCGTGCGCCCTGAGCAGGCCGAAGCGTTTTATCAGCGTTTAACGCAATGTGACAACGTGCGCCAGCCGGTTAATATCGTCAGCCACTTTGCGCGCGCGGATGAACCTGAATGCGGCGCGACGGAAAAACAGCTCGATATCTTTAATAGCTTTTGCGAGGGAAAACCTGGACAGCGTTCAATTGCTGCGTCGGGCGGTATTTTGCTGTGGCCCCAGTCCCACTTCGACTGGGCGCGTCCGGGGCTGATTCTGTACGGCGTATCGCCGCTGGAAAACCACTCTATCGGTGCCGATTTTGGCTGTCAGCCGGTGATGTCGCTGACCTCCAGCCTGATTGCGGTGCGTGAGCACAAAGCGGGCGAGCCGGTTGGCTATGGTGGTACCTGGTTGAGCGAGCGCGACACGCGTCTGGGCGTGGTGGCAATGGGCTATGGTGATGGTTATCCGCGCGCGGCGCCGTCCGGGACGCCGGTGCTGGTTAATGGCCGTGAAGTGCCGATCGTCGGTCGCGTTGCGATGGATATGATCTGCGTCGATTTAGGCCCCGAGGCGCAGGATAAAGCCGGCGATTCGGTGATTCTGTGGGGTGAGGGACTGCCCGTTGAACGCATTGCTGAAATGACGAAAGTAAGTGCTTACGAACTTATTACGCGCCTGACCTCAAGGGTGGCGATGAAGTATATCGATTAGCAGAATGATGTGCTGGACAGGCGGTTACGCCGCCTTCCGGCAATATTGCCCTCAACATCCTCTCGATCTTCTCCCGCTTCCGGTTTATTGTGTTCTTAACCCTTGCCTGTAAACCTGGAGAACCACACGTGTTTCAAAAAGTTGACGCCTACGCCGGCGACCCGATTTTATCGCTCATGGAGCGCTTCAAAGAAGATTCACGTAGCGACAAAGTGAACCTCAGCATAGGCCTGTATTACAACGAAGACGGAATTATTCCTCAGCTTAAAGCGGTGGCGGAAGCGGAAGCTCGACTTAATGCCAAACCGCATGGTGCTTCGCTGTATCTGCCGATGGAAGGTCTGAACACGTATCGTCATACTATTGCGCCGCTGCTGTTTGGCGCAGATCATCCGGTTCTCCAGCAGCAGCGCGTGGCAACCATTCAGACGCTGGGCGGCTCCGGCGCGCTAAAGGTTGGCGCAGACTTCCTGAAGCGCTATTTCCCTGATTCTGGCGTGTGGGTCAGCGATCCGACCTGGGAAAACCACATCGCGATTTTTGAAGGGGCGGGATTCGAAGTAAGTACTTACCCATGGTATGACAACGCGACTAATGGCGTGCGTTTCAACGATCTGCTGGCAGCGCTGAATACCTTACCGGCGCGTAGCATTGTGCTGCTGCATCCGTGCTGCCATAACCCCACGGGTGCGGATTTAACACCAGCACAGTGGGATGCGGTGATTGAGATCCTGAAAGCGCGCGACCTGATCCCGTTCCTCGACATTGCCTACCAGGGTTTTGGTGGCGGAATGGAAGATGATGCGTACGCCATCCGTGCGATTGCGAGTGCTGGTTTACCAACTCTGGTTAGCAACTCATTCTCCAAAATTTTCTCATTGTATGGCGAACGTGTTGGCGGGCTTTCTGTGGTGTGTGAAGACGCCGATGCTGCCAGCCGCGTTCTGGGGCAGCTAAAAGCGACGGTGCGCCGGAACTACTCCAGTCCGCCAAACTTTGGTGCGCAGGTGGTTGCCGCGGTACTGGGGGATGAAGAGCTGAAAGCGAGCTGGCTGGCGGAAGTTGAGGCAATGCGTACCCGCATTCTGGCGATGCGTCAGGAACTGGTTAACGTATTGAATGCGGAGATCCCGGGCCGTAACTTTGATTACCTGCTGCAACAGCGCGGTATGTTCAGCTATACCGGGCTCAGCGCCGCTCAGGTCGATCGCCTGCGCGATGAGTTTGGTGTTTACCTGATAGCCAGCGGACGTATGTGCGTGGCCGGGTTGAATCACGGTAATGTGCAGCGCGTGGCGAAGGCATTTGCCGCCGTCATGTAATCGGCTTTGTGTGATGCCGGATGGCGCGTAAACGCCTTATCTGTCCTACAAGGATACATGGATTTTAGTTTGTAGGCCTGATAAGCGGAGCGCCATCAGGCGTACTTTCCTGTGTGATCATGCTCCTTTTCCTGGACAAAACCAGAGAAAATCCTTCCTTTCCCTTCCCCCAGGGGGTAAGGTCAGATAGTTTTTTGACCAGTTGTTAAATAAAAAATCATAACTAACTGACTACTTAGGGAAAAATATGCGCAAGTTTACCCTGGCACTGAGTGCCGTTTGTTTATTGTTCACGTTAAATCAGCCCGCTCAGGCGTTAGTTTCCTCTCCTTCTCAGCTTAATCCGGGCACCAACGTTGCAAAACTCGCTGAGCAGGCCCCCATTCACTGGGTCTCCGTGGCACAAATCGAAAACAGCCTGACCGGACGCCCGCCGATGGCCGTTGGCTTTGATATCGATGATACGGTTCTCTTTTCCAGCCCGGGCTTCTGGCGCGGTAAAAAAACGTATTCCCCGGACAGTGAGGATTACCTGAAGAATCCGGCCTTCTGGGAAAAAATGAACAATGGCTGGGATGAATTCAGTATTCCGAAAGAAGTGGCGCGTCAGTTGATTGATATGCATGTGCGTCGTGGCGACAGCATCTTTTTCGTGACCGGGCGTAGTCAGACGAAGACCGAAACGGTATCGAAAACGCTGGCCGATAACTTTCACATTCCGGCCGGCAATATGAATCCGGTCATTTTTGCCGGTGATAAACCCGGTCAGAACACCAAAACGCAGTGGTTGCAGGATAAAAGCATCCGCATGTTCTACGGTGACTCCGACAATGACATCACCGCCGCTCGCGACGTAGGAATCCGCGGTATCCGTATTTTACGCGCCTCTAACTCTACCTATAAACCGCTGCCGCAGGCTGGCGCGTTTGGTGAAGAGGTGATCGTCAACTCGGAGTATTGAGAATACGAAATGCTGCTTTTTTAAACAAATTTACGCTGCTGGCTTTTACCTTTTGCGGACTTGCTGCACACTGAATAAAAGATGTTCTCATTAGGCAATATGCTGGTAAGGGGAATAAAGATGACGAATTCGGAGTTGCTGCAATACTGCATGGCAAAAACGGGTGCGGAGCAGAGCGTGCATAGTGACTGGAAAGCCACGCAAATCAAAGTTGAAGATGTACTTTTTGCCATGGTCAAAGAGGTCGAAGGTCGCCCGGCGGTCTCTCTGAAAACCAGCCCTGAACTGGCAGAATTGCTGCGTCAGCAACATAAAGACGTGCGACCCAGCCGCCATCTCAATAAAGCGCACTGGAGCACGGTGTATCTTGACGGCTCGCTGCCAGGTTCACAGATTTATTATCTGGTGGACGCGTCTTACCAGCAGGCCATAAACACCTTGCCGGAAGATAAACGCAGGTTGCTGGTGCAGCCTTGATCCGTTTTGCCGGATGGCGTCGCTAGCGACTTATCCGGCCTACAGGGTATGTGCCCGTAGGCCTGATAAGGGCAGGATTACAACAGCGGCTTGAGGAAACGTGCCGTGTGTGAGACTTCACATTCAGCGACCGTCTCCGGTGTGCCGGAGACTAAAATTTCCCCGCCGCCGCTGCCGCCTTCCGGACCGAGATCGACAATCCAGTCTGCGGTTTTAATCACGTCCAGATTGTGCTCAATCACCACGATGGTGTTGCCCTGATTCCGGAGCTGATGCAGCACGTCCAGCAGTTGCTGAATATCCGCAAAATGCAGACCGGTGGTCGGCTCATCGAGAATATACAGCGTTTGCCCGGTACCGCGTTTTGACAACTCACGCGCCAGCTTCACGCGCTGCGCCTCACCGCCAGAGAGGGTCGTTGCGGACTGACCCAGTCGGATGTACGTCAGGCCAACGTCCATCAGCGTTTGCAGCTTACGCGCCAGCGCCGGAACGGCATCGAAGAACTCACGGGCTTCTTCAATCGTCATATCCAGCACTTCGTGGATAGTCTTGCCCTTGTACTTAATCTCCAGCGTTTCGCGGTTATAGCGCTTACCTTTGCACTGATCGCACGGCACGTAGATATCCGGCAGGAAGTGCATTTCGACTTTGATCACGCCGTCGCCCTGACAGGCTTCACAGCGTCCACCACGGACGTTAAAGCTGAAACGGCCTGGCGTGTAACCGCGCGCACGTGACTCCGGCACGCCGGCAAACAGTTCGCGCACTGGCGTAAACACGCCGGTGTAGGTTGCCGGGTTAGAGCGCGGTGTACGGCCAATCGGGCTTTGGTCAATATCGATGACTTTGTCGAAATGTTCCAGACCCTGAACATCGCGATACGGCGCAGGTTCCGCCAGCGTCGCACCGTTCAGCGCCGTCTGCGCAATTGGGAACAGCGTATCGTTAATCAGCGTCGATTTACCTGAGCCGGAAACCCCGGTAATGCAGGTAAATAAACCAACCGGCAGCGTCAGAGTGACATCTTTCAGGTTGTTACCGCGTGCGCCGGTGAGCTTCAGCACTTTTTCCGGGTCAGCCGCCACGCGCTGTTTCGGTACTTCAATTTTGCGCTTACCGCTCATGTACTGGCCGGTTAGCGACTCAGGCACCGCCATGATATCTTTTAGCGTTCCTTCAGCAACCACCTGGCCGCCGTGAACGCCCGCGCCGGGGCCGATGTCGATAACGTGGTCAGCGGCGCGAATCGCATCTTCATCGTGCTCGACCACAATCACGGTATTACCCAGGTTACGCAGGTGGATAAGCGTACCCAGCAGACGTTCGTTATCGCGCTGATGCAGACCGATAGACGGTTCATCCAGCACGTACATTACACCGACCAGACCCGCGCCGATCTGGCTTGCCAGGCGAATACGCTGAGCTTCGCCGCCGGAGAGCGTTTCCGCTGAACGCGACAGCGTCAGGTAGTTGAGGCCGACGTTGACCAGGAACTTCAGACGATCGCCAATCTCTTTAAGGATTTTCTCGGCAATCTTCGCCCGCTGACCTGCAAGCTTCAGGTTGTTGAAGAAATCCATCGCATGACCGATGCTCATGTCGGAAATCGCGGGCAGTGGCGTATTTTCGACAAATACGTGGCGGGCTTCCCGGCGTAAACGCGTCCCTTCACAGCTGGCGCACGGTCGGTTACTGATGAATTTGGCTAATTCTTCGCGTACCGCACTGGATTCCGTCTCTTTATAACGGCGCTCCATATTGTGCAGCACACCTTCAAACGGGTGACGACGTACGGACGTATCGCCGCGATCGTTCATGTATTTGAATTCGATATTTTCTTTACCCGAACCGTACAGCACCACTTTATGCACAGTAGGGTTCAGGCTGGCCCACGGGGCTTCGACATCGAACTTATAGTGTTCCGCCAGCGACTTAAGCATCTGGAAATAATAGAAGTTACGGCGATCCCAACCGCGGATGGCGCCACCGGCCAGCGACAGTTCCGGGTTTTGAATCACCCGGTCAGGATCGAAATACTGCTGCACGCCGAGACCATCACAGGTTGGGCATGCGCCTGCCGGGTTGTTAAACGAGAACAGGCGGGGTTCCAGTTCGCGCATGCTGTAGCCGCAAATCGGGCAGGCGAAGTTGGCGGAGAACAGCAGCTCTTCCGCTTTCGGGTCGTCCATATCGGCGACCACCGCCGTACCGCCGGACAGTTCCAGCGCGGTTTCAAAGGATTCAGCCAGTCGCTGGGTGAGGTCGTCACGGACTTTAAAGCGGTCAATCACCACTTCAATAGTGTGTTTCTTTTGCAGCTCAAGTTTGGGCGGATCGGAAAGGTCACACACTTCACCGTCGATACGGGCGCGGATATAGCCCTGTCCCGCCAGGTTTTCCAGCGTTTTGGTGTGCTCGCCTTTACGCTCTTTAATTACCGGTGCCAGTAGCATCAGACGCTTGCCTTCCGGCTGCGACAGCACGTTGTCCACCATCTGGCTAACGGTCTGCGCCGCCAGGGGAACGTCGTGATCCGGGCAGCGCGGCTCGCCAACGCGGGCAAACAGCAGGCGCAGATAGTCGTGAATTTCGGTAATCGTACCTACCGTGGATCGCGGGTTATGAGACGTCGATTTTTGTTCAATTGAGATGGCAGGAGACAGCCCCTCAATGTGGTCGACATCTGGTTTTTCCATCAGTGACAGAAACTGACGCGCGTACGCGGAAAGGGATTCAACGTAACGACGTTGCCCTTCGGCATACAGGGTGTCGAAAGCAAGCGAAGATTTGCCTGAGCCCGAAAGCCCGGTGACGACAATCAGCTTGTCGCGCGGGATGACGAGGTTGATGTTTTTGAGATTATGGGTGCGGGCGCCCCGAACTTCGATCTTATCCATTCATCTTTCCCGGATTAAACGCTTTTTTGCCTGGCTGCATGGTGCTACCGGCGATCACAAACGGTTAATTATGACACAACCTGACCTGAATGGATATACAGTATTGGAATGCAAAACGCATGTTCCTGTGCAACAATGTCTGGCGGAGGTTGTTTACTGGAATCAACTTCGCAACGTAGTAAAAGCGCTATTGGAAATGCTACAATCCCGCGCTTACACTTATTCAGTAACGTTTTTCAGGAGACACGATCATGGCCAGCAGAGGCGTAAACAAGGTGATTCTCGTCGGTAATCTGGGCCAGGACCCGGAAGTACGCTATATGCCGAATGGTGGCGCAGTTGCCAACATTACGCTGGCTACTTCCGAATCCTGGCGTGATAAAGCGACCGGTGAAATGAAAGAGCAGACTGAATGGCACCGCGTTGTGCTGTTTGGCAAACTGGCGGAAGTCGCCAGCGAATATCTGCGTAAAGGTTCTCAGGTCTATATTGAAGGCCAACTGCGTACCCGCAAATGGACCGATCAATCCGGCGTAGAAAAATACACCACTGAAGTCGTTGTTAACGTTGGCGGCACCATGCAAATGCTGGGTGGTCGTCAGGGCGGCGGCGCGCCGGCAGGTGGTGGTCAGCAGCAGGGTGGTTGGGGTCAGCCTCAGCAGCCGCAGGGCGGCAACCAGTTCAGCGGCGGCGCGCAGTCTCGTCCGCAGCAGTCCGCTCCGGCAGCGCCGTCTAACGAACCGCCGATGGACTTCGACGACGATATTCCGTTCTAAGATAGCCGAACGTATTAACGTTCGTACTGATGAAAACCCCGTTGTGACGGGGTTTTTTTACATCTCTTATTCAGAATTAATTATTCGGTATTTTCTGGTTTATCATTGCAGCTTGATGATTCATTTAATGCGAGCTGATTAGCGCTAATATTCGATAATATTTATTTATAATCATGAGAAATGAAAGTAAATGTAGGTATTATCGAATAATAAAAGAAAATATGAAGGTAATAATTGGTGAAAATGTGTCGTACATTCAATTTCTTCTTTTTGAGATAGTTTCCTGGAGAGTAATATTCAATTAAATTAATGGAAAAAGTGTATTTTACTGCATGGTAAATATTGACAAGTTAATGTCTGGCTTTAAATAATACTTTTAGCTTATCAATTCTTCGTTAATGAAAATACATTTATTATTTGCTGCTTTTTATTGGTGGGGTGTTAATAAGTGATTTGATAAACTATTTGTTATGGAGCTTACTATGTATCAAAGGAAGATAAACCCTAAAGCAATAATACCCTTTGCACTATCATTTACCGCAGCGCAGTTGGTTTGCGCTGGATTTGCGAGTGCAAAAAACTATGAACTGAATTATATAGATGTTAATGGTGGTCAGGAAGGGATCATCATTCGGGATACGATTGCTGATGATAAAAACTATGATATCACGGTAAATATTGATAACCCTGTGCGAGGTGAAGGTAATGGCCTTGAGGTGAAGATTGGCAGTATCACCAAAGACCAGGCGGGAGAGTATCAAATTGGTAATTACAACGTTAATATCAGCGGAACTACGCAACAGGAACACCGCGCCGGGCTGGCCTTTTTTGGCTTATCCGCCGAAGGTCAGGGCACCAACGTCAAAGTTGATAACTTTAGCCTGAAAAATACTTTCTTAATTGGCTCTAAGTATACCCATAATAATACTGCGTTGTATGCGGGAAGCGGTGCGGATATCACTGTAAACGGCAATGTGTATGTTCGTTCAGAGGTTGAACACACCAACGATGGAGAAGATGCTACGCTGGCAAATAATGGAATCTATGCACGTGGAGTAGGTTCAACTATTACGGCAAACGGTGGTAACATTTACATTAATACTTATGCCAGTAATTTCAGAGAACTGCTGGAAAACAACAGCGGTTATCCTGATGGTTCATCAAAAAGTGATGCGGTTAGTGCTAAAGATGGTGGCGTCGTTAATATTAATCAGTCAGGTGAGTATAAGGTCAATTTGTTGGGGAATATCGACTTTGGCGATAAAATATATGCTCATACTAGCCAGATGAATATTACGCTAAATGGTGCAGAATCATTTTGGCATGGGCACGAAGCGAATGTTCTGGACATCGACAGTAATAAATGGGCGGGAGATTTGAATCTGACGTTGATGAATAATGCCCACTGGATCCCAGATGGTAAAGACGCTCAGATCAGTGCTATCACCTTGCAAGACGGCGGGACGATAAACCTGCATGGTTTTAACCTGCATACCAATCAGAGCATCAACGAAACGGTGAAAATTCACGATCTGAAAGGCAATAACGGTATTTTCCTGATTGATGTAAATACAAATAAAACAGATGAGCAGCGGCGTAATGGTAGCGACTTTATCGAAGTCGTTAAGAGTAGCACGGGGGGAACTCATGCCATTGAGGCGTTAAATATTAATAAGCTCAGCAATCTACAAGAAGATATCTGGGTTGCCGATGCCGCCAGCAATGTGATGTTTGAAGCGTACGATAAAATCGATATCACTAACGAGTATGTATATGACTATAAACCGCTACTGCGCTCTGATATTCGGGAAGGCGATCCGGCAAGCCAGTATGGCACAAACTGGTATATTACGGGGATTTCAACGAAAGCCAGTGCGGGTAGCAACACCGCGATTGCCAATGCCGGGTTAAACTACGCGGCGGCCACCGCCCGTCTCGAAATCGACAGCCTGAATAAGCGTTTAGGGGAATTACGCCAGAACCAACAGCAAAATGGTCTGTGGATACGCTATAAAGGCGGTGAAATGGAAAGCGATAATGGCAGCTACTTCAAAAACCTGTATAGCTTCTGGCAACTTGGTTATGACAATAAGGTAGAGAGTGAACAATCAGTCTGGACGCGAGGCATTGCGGCGCATTACATGAGAGGTAACGCTGACTTTACTTATGGCACGGGCGATAACAAGAGCTACGGTGGTTCACTTTATGCTGCATGGAACCGTCCGGAGAAACAGGACTACCTGGATCTGGTTCTGAAATATAGCCGCCATGAGAGTGATTTTAACTACCGAAATGTGTACGGCAATATGGGGGGGGCGGATAGCAGCACGTGGTCAATTAGCGCCAGCGCAGAATACGGCCGTGAGTTTAGTCTGGGAGAATCCTCTTTCATCGAACCGCAAGCGCAACTCGTGTATACCCGATTGGATGAAGCGCGTTATACCACCAGCAGTGGGCTACGGGTACGTCAGAATGATATCGACAGCGTGATTGGTCGTGTCGGATTGCGGGGAGGTTATCGCTTTGAGGAACGCCCGGATAGCGACATTTATGTGAAGCTGGATCTGCTGCATGAGTTTGCCGGCGATCGTGATGTCACTGTGTGGGGTAAAGACGCGTCCATGACGGTCCGTGAGGGAGGTAGCGACTCGTGGATTAACTACGGTATTGGAACCAATATTCATCTTACTCAGAACAATAATTCCCGACTGTACGTTGACCTGGAAAGATCGGCTGGAGGCGACATTGATATGAACTGGCAGGTGAACGCAGGGTTCCGGATGGAGTGGTAAGCGGTTACCGGAACGTCAGTAAAATCGTTATCGCTTAAAACCGTGTCCGACCGGGTATAATCTGGTCGGACACACTGCTGTTATCAATTCAACACCATCGGCCAGTCTGGCGGAGTATGGCTCATCACGTCGAGCATCACAGATTCGATGTTATTCCAGATAGTGGATACATCTACCAGGGTGATACCGAGTAATCCGGTTGCAAACCAGCAGGCAAAAACAAGCCCTAAACCGCTGCTGATAACGGCCAGTCCAACATAATCTGATTTACGAAAACGAATATTGAGCGTACTGGCTAAAAACATCAGTACTGCGCTGAGCAGTTGCCACCGCAGAAGAACTACGCCAGTTGTTATTGTTGCCATGAAAAACGTCCTCAGAAAGTCTTGATGCCCAGGACAGCGCGGGGTTATTCACAGAGGGTGTGGTACTCTGGCTATCGACGGGCAATAACATGAATGAAACAATGTTTCTGTTACATTATTTCTGTGAACTATATCACATTTGCTCGTTTGTTCACCAGTATCTGACGTTATTTTTGCCGGTTTTTATCCATGTTAATTGTATGGTTATCTTGATTCATAAACGAATAATAAATTATGCGTTATGTAAGATGCATTCATGTTACTTGTTTTCTTTATCCGAAATTAATCGTTAAAAAAGTTAATGTGTTTTATGCGTGCCGCCAGTATAACGCGTGTAAAACATTACTCTTTCTTGATAATGATGTTGCAAAATAAGCGTAACTTTAAGTTTGCCTTACGGGAAAATAATATCATCATCCACTATTATCAGACTTTTACATAGAGACGTCTGTTGATAATGTTGATAGATTCATGCAACTTAACCAGTTGGTGTTTATAGCATCCTGCCTTGATGGGTACTGGCATATACGAAACAGGGAAATAGGGCTGACATGAATCTCAGTGCGCAAAGCAAGATGCTGAAGCTCCTCGGCACGCTCACGGTGGTATTGCTCCCCGTGGTGCTGGCGCTATGGTTTGCTCATATCCGGGCGACGTCCGAAACCCGCACTCAACTCCACTCATTTGCTCAACTGGTGTTAAATAAAACGGAACTGGTGATCCAGCAAGCTGATTTAGCGCGTGATATGGCTCAGCTGTATCAGGGTAAGATGTGTACCCCTGCCCATCAGAAAAGTATGCTGAATATTATTCGCGGGCGTTTATATATCAGCGAGCTAATTTATGCACAAGATGATCATTTTTTGTGCTCTACGTCGATGGCACCGTCAGTTCCCTATATTATGCCAACCGCTGACTATAAACGTACGCCGGACGTTTCGATCTATTACTATCGCGATACGCCTTTTTTCTCTGGCTACAACATGACGTATATGCAAAGAGGAAACTACGTCGTTGTCATTAACCCATTATCTTACAGCGAAGTCATGTCAGATGACCCTGGCCTATTGTGGGGCGTCTATGACACGATAACGGATACTTTCTTCTCCGCCAGCAATCAGGCGCATGTTAAGCAATTTCTGCCGCTGGTGCGCGGTAAAGCCTCTACCTTCCAACTGGACGATCGGTTCTATACCATCGTTCGTTCTGAGAAGCGCCCGATCGCGATTATTGTTTCGACGACCCGCGATCGCGTCCATCAAAATTTCTATCACGAAGCCGCACTCACGATCCCCTTTGGGGTGATCTGCAGCATTCTGATGCTGTTGATGTGGTGGCGTACGCGCCAGCAGTACCATTCCCCTCGTCGTTTGTTAAGGCGTGCGCTGGAAAAACGCCAGCTACGCCTGCATTACCAGCCGATCATCGATATCAAGAATGGTCAATGTGTGGGGGCCGAGGCGCTGATGCGTTGGCCAGGTTGCAAAGGCGAGGTCATGAGCCCGACGGAATTTATTCCGCTGGCTGAAAAAGAAGGCATGATTGAAAGGATCACGGATTACGTGGTCGAAGAAGTGTTCAATGATTTAGGGTATTTTCTTTCAGCGCATCCCCAGATTTATATCTCAATTAACCTCTCAGCTTCTGATTTCCATTCATCCCGACTGATTGCCCTGATCGCTGAGAAAGCGCGTGATTACTCAGTCGCTGCCCAGCAAATTAAAGTCGAAGTGACGGAGCGTGGATTTATTGATGTGCATAAAATGACCCCGGTAATCCAGGCATTCCGTCAGGCCGGTTATGAAGTGGCATTTGATGATTTTGGGACGGGATATTCCAATCTGCACAATCTGGCGGCACTGAACGTGGATATCCTGAAGATTGATAAATCTTTTATTAGTACGCTGGCGACCAACAGTACCAGCCACCTGATTGCCGAACATATCATCGAAATGGCGCAAAGCTTACATCTGAAGACAATTGCTGAAGGGGTGGAAACGGCAGATCAAATGGAATGGCTGCTTGAACGTGGCGTTCAGTATTGTCAGGGGTGGTATTTTGCGAAAGCGTTACCGCCGCAGGAGTTTATGCTCTGGCTACAGCGCTCGCCCGCCATACTGACGCAGAGCGGGCAATAATCCTACAGGCGATGACGGTAGTCGCTGGGTGTACGATCAAACTCGCGGCGGAACACGCGTGAGAACGTTTGTTGCGACACATAGCCGAGATCCATCGCAATATCGAAAATAGGTCGTTCGGTCGTCCGTAGTTCCACGGCGGCTAACAAAAGTCGGCGCTGGCGGATATAGTCACCCAACGTCTGACGCATCACCGTGCGGAACATCCTCTGTAAATACCACTTCGAGTAACCTGATTTTTTTGCCACCGCCTCAATGTTCAGCGGTTGATCGATATGTTCATCAATCCATTCAATAAGGGTCTGAATTATCTGCTGATGGGACATAGGGCTGCCTCTTTCTCAGTATTCGATTCGTCGTTTTGTCTGTGGGCGAGTATAATTCCTCAAGTTAACTTGAGGTAAAGCGATTTATGGAAAAGAAATTACCCCGGATAAAAGCGCTGCTCACGCCAGGTGAAGTCGCAAAACGTAGCGGTGTCGCGGTATCAACTCTGCACTTCTATGAAAGCAAAGGGTTAATCAGCAGCATGCGCAACAGCGGCAATCAGCGTCGATACAAACGTGATGTGTTGCGTTATGTCGCGATTATCAAGATTGCCCAGCGTATCGGTATACCACTGGCAACGATTGGCGACGCGCTGGGCGTATTACCTGAAGGACATTCACTTAGCGCTAAAGAGTGGAAGCAGCTCTCTTCGCAATGGCGTGAAGAACTGGACCGGCGTATTCATACCCTGGTGGCGTTGCGTGATGAACTGGATGGATGCATTGGTTGCGGTTGTTTGTCGCGTAGTGATTGCCCGTTGCGTAACCCAGGCGATCAGCTTGGTGAGCAGGGAACCGGGGCGCGTCTGCTGGAAGATGATTGATTGGTTTAAATATATGACGGATATATACCCTAAATAATTCGCGTTGTGGGAAGGCGGCAAGAGCACGAATCCCGATGAGCTTAGTAAACTAAGTGATTCGGGTGAGTAAACGCAGCCAACACACCTGCAACGTGAAGTATGACGGGTATAAAACTAAAGCGCCACAGAGGGCGCTTTAGTTTGGTTCCGGTCTTCGTCTTTCACTCTATCCCGCTGGTTCACGGGAGGGTTTCCCCCGACATCAACACCCCTCAGTCGAGCACATTAGGGGAGGTTCCGGCTTGTGTTGATAAGGTAAGTGTATGCCACCCCCGTCTATTTGCCAGTCGATTGATGGTTTTTTAGCCGAAAAATTTTCCGCATCTTCATTCGTTTTTTTGCGCGAATTAACGTGAAAGATTACCGCTGGGGTTGTAATAACTGCGCGAAATTTGTTGCCAGATTGCGCATTGACGATAACGTTTGCGCATCGACTGGCTATTTCTTGTGCGTTATAAGAAGAAATGAGTAAAAAGCGGCAAAGTTCAGTTGAAAACCAGTACATGATCGCTAGATAATCGTTTGCTTTTTTTTACCACCCGTTTTTATGCGCGGAGCTAAACGTTTGCTTTTTTGCGACACCCCTACTGACGCAAACCTGGCACAGGGAGAAAACGTTAAGCAGGCAGTGGATTGTCCAGCACGCATAATGACGAAAAATAAACTCTCAGGGGATGTTTTCTATGTCTACGCCTTCAGCGCGTACCGGCGGTTCACTCGACGCCTGGTTTAAAATTTCGCACCGTGGCAGTACCGTTCGACAGGAAGTCGTTGCCGGATTAACGACGTTTCTGGCGATGGTCTACTCTGTTATCGTGGTTCCAGGAATGCTGGGTAAAGCCGGTTTCCCGCCAGCCGCTGTATTTGTGGCAACCTGCCTGGTAGCCGGTGTCGGCTCTATTGTGATGGGCCTGTGGGCCAACCTACCGCTGGCGATTGGTTGCGCCATTTCTTTGACGGCGTTTACCGCATTCAGCCTGGTGCTGGGGCAGCATATTAGCGTGCCTGTTGCGTTGGGCGCGGTGTTTCTGATGGGTGTTCTGTTTACCATCATTTCCGCGACAGGTATTCGTAGCTGGATCCTGCGCAATCTGCCACAGGGCGTTGCGCACGGTACGGGTATTGGTATCGGCCTGTTCCTGCTGCTGATTGCGGCAAACGGTGTTGGTCTGGTCATTAAGAACCCGCTGGATGGCCTGCCGGTTGCGCTGGGTGACTTCGACACCTTCCCGGTCATTATGTCGCTGATTGGTCTGGCGGTGATTATCGGCCTCGAAAAACTGAAAGTACCGGGTGGCATCCTGCTGACCATTATTGGTATTTCCGTCGTTGGCCTGATTTTCGATCCGGCCGTGCATTTCTCCGGTATTTTTGCCATGCCGTCTCTGAGCGACGAAAACGGCAACTCGCTGATCGGCAGCCTGGACATTATGGGTGCACTGAACCCTGTCGTTCTGCCGAGCGTGCTGGCGCTGGTCATGACCGCCGTCTTCGATGCGACCGGAACCATCCGCGCGGTTGCGGGCCAGGCGAATCTGCTGGATAAAGACGGTCAGATTATCGATGGCGGCAAAGCGTTAACGACTGACTCCCTGAGCAGCGTGTTCTCTGGCCTGGTGGGCGCTGCTCCGGCGGCGGTTTACATTGAATCTGCAGCGGGTACCGCGGCAGGGGGTAAAACCGGTCTGACGGCGATCACCGTAGGTGTTCTGTTCCTGCTGATCCTGTTCCTTTCTCCGCTCTCTTACCTTGTTCCTGCTTACGCAACGGCACCGGCGCTGATGTATGTTGGTTTGCTGATGCTGAGCAACGTGGCGAAAATCGATTTTACCGACTTCGTCGACGCGATGGCGGGACTGATTACCGCTGTCTTTATCGTGCTGACCTGTAATATCGTGACCGGCATTATGATCGGTTTTGCCACTCTGGTTATTGGCCGTATTGTTTCCGGCGAATGGCGAAAACTGAATATCGGAACGGTGGTGATTGCCGTGGCGCTGGTTGCATTCTATGCAGGCGGTTGGGCTATTTAATTCCGATACGCTCTTGATCCTGAAAACGGGTGGCTTTTGCCGCCCGTTTTTATTTTCAGAACACACTCGTTGTCTTTTGCGTTACTCTCGAGTAGATAGAATTGAGGCACGACGCCTCTCACCACTAATCATAAGAAACATCGCAAACAGGGAACGCATGGAAATCTTTTTCACCATACTCATCATGACCCTTGTGGTCTCGCTGTCGGGGGTATTTACTCGCGTATTGCCCTTCCAACTCCCTTTACCCCTTATGCAGATCGCCATCGGCGCCTTGCTGGCGTGGCCGACGTTTGGTTTGCATGTGGAATTCGATCCTGAGCTGTTTTTGGTGCTGTTCATCCCGCCGCTGCTGTTTGCCGATGGCTGGAAGACGCCAACGCGTGAGTTTCTGGAGCACGGACGAGAGATCTTCGGTCTGGCACTGGCGCTCGTACTGGTTACGGTGGTCGGCATTGGTTTTATGATTTATTGGCTGGTCCCGGGGATTCCGCTGATCCCCGCTTTTGCGCTGGCCGCAGTGTTATCGCCAACCGATGCCGTTGCCCTTTCTGGCATTGTCGGCGAGGGGCGTATACCGAAGAAAATCATGGGCATCCTGCAGGGCGAAGCGTTGATGAACGATGCGTCTGGCCTGGTATCGCTGAAATTTGCTGTGGCCGTGGCAATGGGAACGATGGTGTTTACCGTTGGTGGTGCGACGGTTGAGTTCTTTAAGGTAGCGATTGGCGGCATCCTGGCGGGTTTTGTCGTCAGCTGGTTGTATGGACGCTCTCTGCGCTTTCTTAGCCGCTGGGGCGGCGATGAGCCGGCAACGCAAATTGTTCTGCTGTTCCTGCTGCCGTTTGCTTCTTACCTGATTGCCGAACACATTGGTGTTTCCGGGATCCTCGCGGCGGTCGCAGCCGGGATGACGATAACCCGTTCAGGCGTAATGCGTCGTGCGCCATTGGCGATGCGCTTACGTGCTAACAGCACCTGGGCAATGCTGGAGTTCGTCTTTAACGGCATGGTCTTCCTGCTGTTAGGGCTGCAATTACCGGGGATTTTGGAGTCTTCTCTGGTGGCGGCAGAAGCCGATCCGAACGTTGAAACCTGGATGCTGTTTACCGATATCGTGCTGATTTACGTAGCGCTGATGCTGGTGCGTTTTGGCTGGCTGTGGACGATGAAAAAATTCAGTCTGCGCTTCCTGAAGAAAAAGCCGATGGAGTTTGGCTCATGGACAACGCGTGAAATCCTGATCGCCTCCTTTGCGGGAGTTCGCGGGGCGATTACGCTTGCCGGTGTGCTCTCCATCCCGCTGCTGTTGCCGGATGGTAGCGGCTTCCCGGCGCGCTACGAGCTAGTATTCCTTGCCGCGGGCGTGATCCTGTTCTCGCTGTTTGTCGGTGTAGTGATGCTACCGATTCTGCTGCAACACCTGGAAGTGGCAGATCACTCGCAGCAACTGAAAGAAGAGCGGATAGCCCGCGCTGCGACGGCGGAAGTCGCGATTGTTGCTATCCAGAAAATGGAAGAGCGTCTGGCGGCGGACAGCGAAGAGAATATTGATAATCAACTGCTGACCGAAGTGAGCTCTCGTGTAATCGGTAACCTGCGCCGTCGCGTCGATGGACGTAACGATGTGGAAAGCTCATTACAGGAAGAGAACCTCGAGCGACGTTTCCGCCTGGCGGCATTGCGTTCAGAACGTGCAGAGCTTTATCACCTGCGCGCCACGCGCGAAATCAGCAATGAAACGCTGCAGAAACTGTTGCACGATCTGGACTTGCTGGAAGCGTTGCTGATCGAGAACCAATAAACGGTTGTGCCGGATGCGCTACGCTTATCAGGCCTACGGAATCGAATTGTAGGCCGGGTAAGGCGTTTACGCCGCATCCGGCACTTACGATTCTTGCGTTAACCAAAACCCTTCGCAGCATGTCAGCCACGCCTGAGCGCTGTGCGACAGATACACGCCTTCACGCCAAATCATGCCCAGTTGCCAGCGTAAATCGCTCTCCAGCGGGATCCAGCGCAGCGTCTGTTTATCCAGTCGTTGGCAAATTGGCTCCGGTAAAATAGCGATACCGACGCCGGCTTGCACCATGGCCGCCAGAAAATCCCACTGCCCGCTGCGTACCGCGATGCGCGGCTTGACGTTGTGCTGGCTAAACAGTTCAAGCAGCTGGCGACTCAAGGCGAAATCTTCGTTATAGATCAGCAGCGGGTGCTCCGCTAACGCTTCGGGGGAAATGGACTCACACGTTGTCCACTGACCGGAGCGGGGGACCAGCACGCAGAGCGGATGACTGAAAAGCGGTAAGGTTGCCAGTCCACTCTCTTCCTCGACCGGAAGGGCCGTCATGGCGACATCCAAATCTCCGCTCATGACTGCCTGTTGGACGGTTAAGCCACCAAACTCCGATATTTTAAGCTCAACGCCGGGATAACGCTGGCGAAACAGGCTGATGGGACCTGCCATCAACATACCGACCATTGGCGGGATACCAAGGCGCAATAGCCCTTTGTTCAGATGGTTAATGTCGCTAAGTTCGGCTTCAAGCTGGCGAAACTCGGCCAAAATTGCCAGACCGCGCTCAAAAACAACCTGTCCGGTATCGGTCAATAAAAGCCGCCGACCGTCGCGGATTAACAGCGTGCAGTTCAGCTCGTCTTCAAGGTTCTTCAACATCTTGCTGATGGTGGGCTGGGTGACAAAAAGCTTCTCCGCTGCGCGAGTAAAGCTCTGCTGACGAACCACCTCAACAAAATATCGCAGCGTTCTGATATCCATGATTATTCCTTAAGACTATGCCTGCAATGAGTTTAATTCATTTCAGTCCTGGACGGGGGCTCTCTATACTGGCGCTCTCTATTTTTTAAGGACATACCCTCATGGCTGTGGCGATAAGCCGCGTGACGCCTGCTGTTATTCATCGACTCCAGATCCCCGTTCAGGTTCTGTTGTACGCAGGTCTCTTTGTATTTGCTCAATATCTTGTCTCCTGGCTGCATCTGCCGCTTCCTGCCAACCTGGTAGGGATGGTGCTGATGCTGGCGTTAATTGTCTGCCGGGTTATCCCGCTGAACTGGATTCGCGCAGGTGCTCGCTGGTTACTGGCTGAAATGCTGCTGTTTTTTGTCCCGGCGGTGGTCGCCGTTGTGAACTACACGCAGCTGTTGCTGGTTGATGGCTGGCGTATATTTGCCGTCATTGCGATCAGTACGCTGATGGTGCTCGGCGCCACGGCGTGGGTGGTGGATAAAGTTTATCGCTATGAAATGAGCAGGTTAAACCGTGAGTAATTTCCAGCTAAGCGTGTTGTGTCTGGTGATTACGCTGGGTATCTACTTTGCTAATAAGCGTTTGTATCGCCGTTTTCGTAAATTACCGCTGATGCCATTAGTTCTCACCCCGGCCCTGCTGGTGCTGATGCTAGTCTTCGGCCATATCTCCTGGCAAAACTATATTGGTGAATCGCACTGGTTGCTGTGGTTGTTAGGACCGGCGACCATAGCCTTTGCCGTTCCGGTGTATGACAACCTTGCGGTGATTAAGCGTCACTGGATGTCGCTGACGGCGGGCGTGGTAACGGCAACGCTGGTGGCCGTCACCAGTTCCGTGTGGCTGGCGCGCCTGTTTATGTTGCCTGATGAGATCCAACGCAGTCTGGCGGTGCGTTCCGTCACCACGCCATTTGCGCTGGCAGCGGCAGAGCCATTGGGCGGGCAGCCGGACCTGGTGGCCTTGTTCGTGGTGGTGACCGGCGTATTCGGCATGGCGGTCGGCGATGTGCTGTTTTTACGCCTTTCCATTCGTGAAGGAATGGCGAAAGGCGCAGGATTTGGCGCTGCATCGCATGGCGCAGGCACGGCGCGCTCTTATGAGCTTGGTCAGCAAGAGGGCGTGGTTGCCAGTCTGGTAATGATGCTTTCCGGTGTGGTGATGGTATTGGTTGCGCCACTGGTCGCGAGGCTGATGTTCTAAGAAAGGATGTAATCCTCCGGCCCGAAAGCCGGAGGAGAAGGGATGTTAGTGCGCGCGACCTTGTTCTACGCCGTACCCGGTCTGGGAGCGGATGAACTGAGCACGGAACTGCTCGCGTTCGCGGTTGCCTTCTTCTGAGTTGTCGGTAGCAGAGAAGAACCAGATCCCGAGGAACGCTATGCTGATGGAGAACAGCGCTGGATATTCATACGGGAAAATGGCTTTTTCGTGACCGAGGATCTGGACCCAAATGGTTGGGCCGAGAATCATCAATACTACCGCTGTTAACAGACCTAACCAGCCACCCAGCATTGCGCCACGGGTGGTCAGACGCGACCAGTACATGGAAAGCAGGATGATCGGGAAGTTGCAGCTGGCCGCGATGGCGAACGCCAGACCCACCATGAAGGCGATGTTCTGGTTCTCAAACAGCACGCCGAGCAGGATGGCTATCACACCCAGTACCAGTACGGTGATTTTTGACACCTTCAGCTCTTCACGTTCGGTTGCGCCTTTGCGGAATACGTTGGCGTACAGGTCGTGAGAAACTGCCGAAGCACCCGCCAGCGTCAGCCCGGCAACCACCGCCAGGATGGTGGCAAACGCCACTGCAGAGATGAAGCCGAGGAACAGGTTACCGCCCACCGCATTCGCCAGGTGAACCGCCGCCATGTTGTTACCACCGATCAGTGCGCCTGCAGCATCTTTGTACTCTGGATTAGCGCCTACCAGCATGATCGCGCCAAAGCCGATAATAAAGGTCAGGATGTAGAAATAACCCATAAAGCCGGTGGCATAGAATACGCTCTTACGCGCTTCGCGGGCATCGCTGACCGTGAAGAAACGCATCAGAATATGCGGCAAACCTGCTGTACCGAACATCAATCCAAGACCTAACGACAGGGCGGATATCGGATCTTTTACCAGACCGCCCGGGCTCATAATCGCGGAGCCTTTTGGGTGTACTGCCATCGCTTCGGTGAACAGGTTGTTGAAGCTGAAGCCGACGTGCTTCATTACCATGAAGGCCATAAAGCTGGCGCCGAACAGCAGCAGAACAGCTTTAATGATCTGTACCCAGGTGGTTGCCAGCATGCCGCCAAACAGAACGTACATCATCATCAGTACGCCAACCAGTACGACGGCGATGTGATAGTTCAGACCAAACAGCAGCTCAATCAGTTTACCTGCGCCGACCATCTGGGCGATCAGATACAGCGCGACCACCACCAGGGAACCACAGGCCGACAGAATACGGATTGGACCCTGCTTCAGACGATAAGAAGCAACGTCAGCAAAGGTGTAACGACCGAGGTTACGCAAACGCTCAGCAATCAGGAACAGAATAATTGGCCAGCCGACCAGGAAGCCGAGTGAGTAAATCAGCCCGTCATAACCGGAGGTAAATACCAGCGCGGAAATTCCAAGGAACGATGCCGCCGACATATAGTCGCCCGCAATCGCCAGCCCGTTCTGGAAACCGGTGATGTTACCGCCGGCGGTGTAGTAGTCATTACGCGAACGTACGCGTTTAGACGCCCAGTAGGTAATGCCGAGCGTAAAGATGACGAAAATCAGGAACATAACAATCGCCTGCCAGTTGGTTGGCTGGCGTTGAACTGCACCGCTAATAGCATCCGCCGCGTTTGCGGCGAAGGGCAGCGTGGCGGCAAGCGCCGTCAGGACTCTCTTCATGATGCTTTAACCTCGTGCAAAACCGCATTGTTCAGGCGATCAAATTCACCGTTTGCCCGCCAGATATAAATCCCGGTCAGAATGAAGGAGATAAGGATCACACCGACCCCAATCGGAATACCCCGGGTGACGCTGGTTCCCGCGTGGAGCGGCGTACCCAGCCAGCCAGGCGCAAAGGCAATCAGTAAAATAAAGCTGATATAAACTGCCAGCATGATGATGGACAGAATGGTGGCAAACCGTTGCCGTTTTTCTACTAACTCCCTGAAACGCGCACTGTCTTCTATCCGCTGATAAATTTGGTCATTCATCACAGAGTTCTCCAGAGGCCCCCTTCGTCTTTCAGGCCGCAGGTGCGTTGGCCGCACTCGCCCACCCCAGTCACATAGTGAACTATGCTCCTGGGGATGTGCTCGCTTGCCGCCTTCCTGCAACGCGAAATCCTTTGGGGGAGGGTTTTTATATTTCCCTCCCGGTCAGGGGAGGGGTAGGGATAGGATTTGTAGGCCCGATAAGCTGCGCGCCATCGGGCATTTCACAGTTATGGTTATGATGGCATCGCGATGGCCTGCTTCTCTTCGAGCAGTTTCTCCACGACGCCAGGATCGGCGAGGGTCGAGGTATCGCCCAGATTGCTGGTATCGCCCGCCGCGATTTTACGCAGAATACGGCGCATGATTTTGCCGGAGCGGGTTTTCGGCAGTGAGTCGGTCCAGTGCAGCACGTCTGGCGTTGCCAGCGGGCCAATTTCTTTACGCACCCAGTTGCGAACCTCGGCGTACAACTCAGGTGACGGCTCTTCACCGTGATTCAGCGTGACGTAAGCGTAGATCGCCTGGCCTTTAATATTATGCGGAATCCCCACCACCGCGGCTTCGGCAATCTTCGGATGCGACACCAGCGCCGATTCGATTTCAGCTGTTCCCAGACGGTGGCCGGAGACGTTCAGCACATCGTCCACACGTCCGGTGATCCAGTAATAGCCATCTTCGTCACGGCGCGCGCCGTCGCCGCTGAAGTACATATTCTTGAAGGTAGAGAAGTAGGTTTGCTCAAAGCGTTCGTGATCGCCAAACAGCGTTCTCGCCTGGCCCGGCCACGAGTCGGTAATCACCAGATTGCCTTCGGTCGCGCCTTCCAGCGGATTACCTTCGTTATCGACAATCGCAGGCTGTACGCCAAAGAATGGACGGGTTGCAGAACCGGCTTTCAGTTCGGTGGCGCCCGGCAGCGGGGTGATCATGAATCCACCGGTTTCAGTCTGCCACCAGGTATCGACGACCGGGCATTTTTCGTTGCCGATCTTCTTCCAGTACCACTCCCATGCTTCCGGGTTGATCGGCTCGCCAACTGAACCCAGGATACGCAGCGACGAACGGTCAGTGCCTTCAATCGCTTTATCGCCTTCCGCCATCAGGGCGCGAATGGCGGTCGGTGCGGTATACAGAATATTGACCTGATGCTTGTCCACAACCTGCGACATACGCGCCGGGGTAGGCCAGTTTGGCACGCCTTCGAACATCAGCGTGGTTGCGCCGCAGGCCAGCGGACCGTACAGCAGGTAGCTGTGCCCGGTTACCCAGCCTACGTCAGCGGTACACCAATAGATATCGCCCTGATGGTAATCAAACACATACTTAAAGGTAGTTGCAGCGTAGACCAGATACCCGCCGGTAGTGTGCAGCACGCCTTTCGGCTTGCCGGTTGAGCCAGAGGTATACAGGATAAACAGCGGATCTTCGGCGTTCATCTCTTCCGGCTGGTGTTCTGAGCTGGCCTTCTCGATAAGATCGGACCACCACAGGTCGCGACCTTCCTGCCATTCCGTTTTCCCACCGGTACGTTTGAGAACGACCACATGCTCCACGGTTTTCACATTTGGATTTTTCAGCGCATCATCCACGTTCTTTTTCAGTGGGATAGCACGCCCGGCGCGTACGCCTTCGTCGGCGGTGATCACCAGGCGTGAATTGGAGTCGATAATACGTCCGGCGACGGCTTCCGGTGAGAAACCACCGAAGATGACTGAATGCACCGCGCCAATACGGGCGCAGGCCAGCATGGCGACCGCAGCTTCCGGCACCATCGGCATATAAATGGCCACCACGTCACCTTTTTTAATGCCTAAATCCAGTAGCGTATTGGCGAAACGGCAGACATCGCGATGCAACTCGCGATAGGTAATGTTTTTGCTTTGGGTTGCGTCATCGCCTTCCCAGATGATGGCGGTACGATCGCCGTTTGCCTGCAGGTGGCGGTCAAGACAGTTTGCGGCCAGATTCAGGGTGCCGTCTTCGTACCATTTAATCGACACGTTGCCTGGTGCGAAGGAAGTGTTCTTCACCTGGCTGTACGGCTTGATCCAATCAAGAATTTTTCCCTGTTCGCCCCAAAATGTGTCGGGTTCGTTAACGGATTGCTGGTATTTCTCTGCGTACTGCTCCGGATTTATCAGGCAACGATCCGCAATGTTTGCGGGAATAGCGTGTTTATGTATTTGGCTCATGGCTTTTGTTCTCCTTGTAGGATGTTAATAATATGTCTCATAAACGTTAAATGTAGGGGCTTTGAGAGTTTTGTTTAGTATTTGCGCGGCAGATCACGCAATAAACGAATTGTGCAAATTAGCGACAAACTGAATTTTGAAGGGAGCTAGCAAAATTGACTAAATCTCGCGATAACATGTAGTTATCTAAAGGATTGTTGAAAAGGTGATCTGTCTCTGAATTAGACAAAAGAGGGAGCAATCAAAGGGAGTTACTAACTCTAAAGTGGTATTTTACATACACTTACAATTGATTAAAGACAACATTTTCAGTGTGGTTTCTTGTTACAAATAGGGTGGAGCAATGTCATGACAGTATTCGTGTGGTTGCTGTTATGGAAAACAATAAAAGAACCGCCATTGCAGATAATGGCGTCATCTGGATGAGACCCCTATGGCAAGGATAAAATCACGCGTACGCCGTTTCTTCAGCCTGTTAGTACCTTTATTATTTATCTCTGCAGTTCACGCTGAACAAACCCCCGTACCCGCAAAAACCGTCACCGTTGAAGCGAAGAATGAAGTCTTCGCCCCTCAGCATCCCGATCAATATCTCTCCTGGAAAGCCACGTCTGAGCAATCAGCCCGTGAAGATGCGCTGGCAGAAGATCCTCGTCTGGTGATCCTGTGGGCGGGATATCCCTTCTCGCGCGATTACAACAAACCGCGCGGGCACGCGTATGCAGTGACCGATGTTCGTGAAACCTTACGTACTGGCGCACCCAAAACGGCAGAAGATGGTCCGTTGCCGATGGCCTGCTGGAGCTGTAAAAGCCCGGATGTGGCGCGTCTGATCCAGAAAGACGGTGAAGATGGCTACTTCCACGGTAAATGGGCGCGCGGCGGTCCTGAAATTGTTAATAATCTTGGCTGCGGCGATTGCCATAACACCGCGTCACCAGACTTTGCCAAAGGCAAGCCAGAACTGACGCTGTCGCGTCCTTATGCTGAACGCGCGATGGAAACAATCGGCAAACCGTTTGAGAAAGCCGGTCGCTTTGACCAGCAATCCATGGTCTGCGGCCAGTGCCACGTGGAATATTACTTCGACGGTAAAAACAAAGCCGTTAAGTTCCCGTGGGACGACGGCATGAAAGTCGAGAACATGGAGAAGTACTACGACACCATCGCCTTCTCTGACTGGACCAACTCCCTGTCTAAAACCCCGATGCTGAAAGCGCAGCACCCGGAGTATGAAACCTGGAGCGCAGGCATTCACGGCAAGAACAATGTGACCTGTATCGACTGCCACATGCCGAAAGTGCAGAACGCGGAAGGCAAGATTTACACCGACCATAAGATTGGTAATCCGTTCGATAATTTCGCTCAGACCTGTGCGAACTGCCACACCCAGGACAAAGCGTCCCTGCAAAAAGTGGTCGCCGAGCGTAAACAGGCCATTCATGACCTGAAAATCAAAGTTGAAGACCAGCTTGTTCGTGCGCACTTCGAAGCGAAAGCTGCATGGGATGCGGGTGCGACCGAAGCGGAAATGAAGCCGATTCTGGAAGATATCCGTCACGCGCAATGGCGTTGGGACCTGTCTATCGCCTCACACGGTATTCACATGCATGCCCCGGAAGAAGGTCTGCGGATGCTGGGTAGCGCAATGGATAAAGCCGCTGACGCACGTACCAAACTGGTCCGTCTGCTGGCGATCAAAGGCATCACGCATGAAATCCCGTTACCGGATATCTCTACCAAAGAGAAAGCCCAGGCGGCGATTGGTCTGAACATGCAGCAAATCAATGCTGAGAAGCAGGACTTCATCAAAACGGTGATTCCGCAGTGGGAAGAACAGGCGCGTAAAAACGGTCTGTTAAGCCAATAACCCCATTTCGCCCCGCAAGGGGCGGATAACTCAACGGAGTGAATATGAGCGTATTACGTTCGTTATTAACTGCTGGGGTGCTGGCGTCAGGCTTGTTATGGAGCCTGAGTGGAATCACTGCCACGCCAACGCCGCAGGAGTCGGATCAACGCTGGACGGTTACCCAACAGCGTAATCCGGATGCCGCCTGTCTGGACTGTCACAAGCCGGATACCGAAGGCATGCATGGTAAGCATGCGGAAGCCATCAACCCGAATAACAAACTGCCTGTCACCTGCACCAATTGTCACGGCCAGCCGTCACCGAACCACCGCGAAGGGGTGAAAGATGTGATGCGCTTTAATGAGCCGATGTACAACGTGGAGCAGCAGAACAGTGTCTGTATGTCCTGTCACCTGCCTGAGCAGTTGCAAAAAGCGTTCTGGCCGCACGATGTCCACGTAACCAAAGTGGCGTGTGCCAGCTGTCACTCACTGCATCCGAAGCAAGACACGATGCAGACGCTGAGCGATAAAGGACGGATCAAGATTTGCGTCGATTGCCACAGCGATCAGCGTAACAATCCGAACTTTAACCCGGCGTCGGTTCCGTTGCTTAAGGAGCATCCATGAGTTGCTCTCGTCGCCAGTTTATCACCGGCGTCGGCGCGCTGGTGGCAGTGAGCGGGACGGCGGGGCGCGTTGTGGCGAAGACGCTGAACATCAATGGCGTGCGTTACGGTATGGTTCATGATGAGTCTTTATGCATTGGCTGTACGGCCTGCATGGATGCTTGTCGGGAAGTTAACAACGTGCCGGAAGGCGTATCGCGTCTGACGATTATTCGCAGCGAGCCGCAAGGGACATTTCCTGATGTGAAGTATCGCTTCTTCCGTCACTCGTGCCAGCATTGCGACCACGCTCCCTGCGTTGACGTCTGCCCGACGGGGGCATCGTATCGCGATGCCGCCAGCGGTATTGTGGATGTGAACCCGGACCTTTGCGTTGGCTGCCAGTACTGTATCGCCGCGTGTCCTTATCGTGTGCGGTTTATCCATCCGGTGAGCAAAACGGCGGATAAATGCGATTTCTGCCGGAAAACCAACCTGAAAGCGGGCAAACAGCCCGCCTGCGTTGAGTCATGCCCGACGAAGGCGCTGACGTTTGGTAATCTGGACGATCCCAACAGTGATATATCCCGTTTGTTGCAGCAGAAAACTACCTACCGTTACAAACTGGCGTTGGGTACAAAACCGAAGGTCTACCGCGTTCCCTTTAAATTTGGGGAGGTGAGCCAATGACATCCGCTTCTGCATTTCATTTTGAATCACTGGTGTGGGACTGGCCCATTGCCATCTATCTGTTCCTGATAGGTATCTCTGCCGGACTGGTCACGTTGGCGATTCTGCTGCGTCGCTTCCATCCGGAGGCGGGCGGTTCAGACAGCACGCTGCTGCGCACCACGCTGGTGTTAGGGCCGGGGGCAATTATCTTCGGTTTGCTGATTCTGGTGTTCCACCTGACGCGTCCATGGACTTTCTGGAAACTGATGTTCCACTACAGCTTCACCTCGGTGATGTCGATGGGGGTCATGCTGTTCCAGTTGTACATGGTGGTGTTAGTGTTGTGGCTGGCAAAAATCTTTGAAAAAGAGGTGATTGCCCTGCAACAGCGGTTCGTGCCGCGACTGACGATTGTGTCAAAACTCCTGACGCTAATCACGCCGTTCCATCGCGCACTGGAGACATTGATGCTGGTGCTGGCGGTCCTGCTCGGGGCGTATACCGGGTTCCTGCTGTCGGCGCTGAAATCCTACCCGTTCCTGAATAACCCGATCCTGCCGGTGCTGTTTCTGTTCTCCGGGATCTCCTCCGGTGCGGCGGTGGCACTGATCACCATGGCGTTACGTCATCGTAGCAATCCGCACAGTACGGAAGCGCACTTTGTGCATCGCATGGAAGTCCCGGTGGTATGGCTGGAGATCTTCCTGCTGGCGGCGTTCTTCGTCGGCCTGGCGCTGGGCGATGACGGAAAAATGCGTGCGCTGGCGGCGGCATTGGGCGGCGGATTCTGGACCTGGTGGTTCTGGCTGGGCGTGGCCGGGCTTGGGCTGATACTGCCGATGCTGCTAAAACCCTGGGCCAACCGCAGTTCGACGTTTCATGGTGTGCTGGCAGTGTGCGGCGCCAGCCTGACCGGCGTACTGCTGCTGCGCTTTTTTATCCTCTATGCGGGTCAGCTAACCGTTGCGTAAGGTGATATCTGGACGTTCTCCTTCCTGAAGCCGGTTTTCTGGCGCTGTTATTAAGCCTCGGGGTCAACGTGTTGACCCCGCTTGCCGTGTTGGTAGGTGTCCGCCAGCGCTGGCAGGGGATGATGCGCCTGGCAAGCGTGGGCGTGTGGACGCAATTTGCCCTGCTGCTACTGGCCTTTACCATTCTGGTATTCTGCTTTTTGACCAGCGATTTTTCGGTGGTCTACGTTGCCCAGCACAGCTACAGCCTGCTGCCGTGGGGATTAAAACTGGCGGCGGTGTGGGGCGGTCATGAAGGATCGCTGCTGCTGTGGGTGCTGTTTCTTTCCGCCTGGAGCGCGCTGTTTGCTCTTCGCTATCGGCGTAATACCAACGCGCTGTTTCCGCTGACGCTCAGTGTCCTTTCAATGATAACGGCCCTGCTGCTGCTGTTTGTGGTGGTATGGTCCGATCCGTTCGTGCGTATCTTTCCGCCAGCCATTGAAGGGCGCGACCTTAACCCGATGCTGCAACATCTCGGGTTAATCCTCCATCCACCGCTGCTGTACCTGGGTTACGGTGGTTTGATGGTGGCGGCAGGCGTGGCGCTGGCCTCGCTGCTACGTAGTGACTTTAATGCGCAGAGCGCCTGGGTGTGCTGGCGCTGGGCCTTGCCCGGTTGGTGCGCGCTGACGCTGGGGATTATCCTCGGCTCCTGGTGGGCCTACTGCGAGCTGGGCTGGGGCGGCTGGTGGTTCTGGGACCCGGTAGAAAACGCTTCCTTATTACCCTGGCTTTCCGCCAGCGCGCTGCTACATAGCCTGTATATCACGCGCCAGCGCGGGATCTTCCGCCACTGGTCGCTGCTGCTGGCGATCGTCACGCTGATTTTATCGCTGCTGGGGACGCTGATTGTGCGTTCCGGCATTCTCGTTTCGGTGCATGCTTTCGCGCTGGATAACGTTCGTGCCGCGCCGCTGTTTGCGCTGTTTACCGTGTTGAGTCTGGCGTCGCTCGGGTTGTACGCCTGGCGGGGCCAGCAAGTCCGGCAGAATGCTCGTTTTGGCGGTTGGTCACGCGAGATGCTGATTCTGGTTGCGCTGCTGCTCTTTAGTGCGGTGCTGCTGATTGTGCTGATTGGCACGCTCTACCCGATGATTTACGGGCTGTTCGGCTGGGGGCGGCTTTCCGTGGGCGCACCGTACTTTAACCGCGCTACGCTGCCCTTTGGCCTACTGATGCTGCTGGTTATTGTGCTGGCAATGGTCAGAAGCCGTAAAGTGTCTTTCCGCATCCAACTTCCGGCACTGCTGGCGCATGCCGGAGTGCTGGTGTTTGCGGCGGGGATCGTTTTTTCCAGCGGTAGCCGTCAGGAGATAAGCCTGAACCTGAGCCCTGGGCAGCAGGTTGAACTGGCGGGTTACATTTTCCGTTTTGAGCGTCTCGACCTGGAAGCCAAAGGTAACTACACCAGTGAAAAAGCGCAGATCACGCTGTGGCACAATGAGAAACGCATTGGCAGCCTGCAACCTGAAAGGCGCTTCTATGCCGCGCGTCGTCAACAGATGATGGAGCCGGGGATCCGCTGGAACCTGATGCATGACTGGTATGCGGTAATGGGTGAAAAAACCGGACCAGACCGTTATGCCATGCGCTTGTACGTGCAGACCGGCGTGCGCTGGATTTGGGGTGGGGGACTATTAATGGTCTTTGGCGCGCTGCTGAGCGGATGGCGAGGGAGGAAGCGTGATGCGTAAATTAATCACAGCGTTGCCGGATGGCGGCGTAAACGCCTTATCCGGCCTACAAGGTGCGCAAACCGTAGGCCGGATAAGCGCAGCACCATCCGGCAGAAAGTTATTACTCCTAACGCTCGTCCTGTTTTTCATTACTTTCGCTACGCATGCCCAGGTTGTGGATACCTGGCGCTTTGAAAATCCGCAACAGCAGGAACAAGCGCTGTCTATTGCCAGCCAACTGCGTTGTCCACAGTGCCAAAACCAAAATTTGCTGGAATCCAATGCGCCGGTAGCGGTCAGTATGCGCCATCAGGTTTACAGCATGGTGGCGGAAGGGAAAAGTGAAGCCGAGATAACCACCTGGATGACCGAGCGTTACGGTGACTTCGTTCGTTATAATCCGCCGCTGAATGAACAAACGCTGCTGCTGTGGGCGTTGCCGTGCCTGTTGTTGTTGCTGGTAGGTGTAGTGGTCTGGCGAGTGAGAAGACGTCAGCATACGGAGGAAGGTGAATAATGAGCCAGTGCGAGCCGCTGTTACGCCCAATGCCCGTGAAGCGGTTGACCGCTGCGGTGGTACTGATGGTTGTGGCCTGCATTGGAGGTTACCTGTTGACGCCAAAATGGCAGGCGGTTCGTCAAGAGCAGACGCGACTGGCGGACCCTTTACATGCTTTCTCTGATGAAAATATTCAGGAAAAACAGTTGCTTTTTCTGCAATCGCAGATTCGAGCCAATCCACGGGACGGCGTGAAATGGGCGCAACTCGGGGAGTACTATCTTTGGCAAAACGCGTATCATAATGCGCTGCTGGCCTACGAGCAGGCGCTGCGTGTCGGCGGTGAAAATGCTGAGATCTATTCAGCGATGGCAACGGTATTGTATTACCAGGCCGGACAACATATGGCGCCGCCCACTCGTGATATGATTGATAAGGCCTTGGCGCTGGACCCGGCAGAGGTCACCGCGCTGATGTTGTTAGCCTCAGATGCGTTTATGCAGGCAGACTACGCCCAGGCTATTTCAGTGTGGCAAAAAGTTATGGATTTAAATTCGCCGAGGGTGAACCGGGCACAGCTCGTTGACTCTATTAATATGGCGAAGTTGTTGCAGAATCGGCAAAAATAAATTTGTTTTTTTTGTGATTTGTATCATTTTGCCTGTTTAAAAAACAGGCAAACGAACAGGTGGGCGAAAAAAACTCACGCTATGACTTCTTCATTTTTGAACATATTAAAATTCTTTTATAACAAAAAGTTATTCATCAATACCGCGATAAAATTGCATTTTTATGCATAAATTCAGCCAAAAGCCCTGTTCTTAGAGGGTTGCGCGGAATGCCATGCAGATGATAATGATAATAAGCGTTAAAAAACTCCATAAACGAACGCAACACAATTCATACCCTTTCAGTATGTACTATTCCCACACACCGCATGTGGAATAGCGCTCCATCGAGGAAGTCCGTTGTTATGAAAAATTTGAAAGTCAGCCTGGCATGGCAGATTCTAATCGCCATGGTGCTGGGCATTCTGCTAGGGAGTTACCTGCATTACCATAGCGACAGCCGCGAATGGCTGGTGGTCAACCTGCTGTCTCCGGCAGGCGATATCTTTATCCATCTGATCAAAATGATCGTCGTGCCGATTGTTATCTCCACGCTGGTGGTTGGTATTGCCGGGGTGGGTGATGCAAAACAGCTGGGCCGTATTGGCGCCAAAACCATTCTCTATTTCGAAGTGATCACCACCGTAGCGATTATTCTTGGCATCACGCTGGCGAATGTGTTTCAACCGGGTTCCGGGATTGATATGTCGCAGCTGGCGACTGTGGATATTTCGAAATATCAAAATACAACCGCAGAAGTGCAAAGCCACGCGCATGGCCTGATGGGCACGATTTTGTCACTGGTGCCGACCAACATCGTCGCATCGATGGCGAAAGGCGACATGCTGCCGATTATCTTCTTTTCGGTGTTATTCGGTTTAGGCTTGTCTTCACTGCCAGCTACTCACCGCGAGCCGCTGGTGACCGTGTTCCGCTCTATTTCCGAAACCATGTTTAAAGTGACGCACATGGTGATGCGCTACGCGCCGGTTGGCGTTTTCGCGCTGATTGCTGTGACCGTCGCGAACTTCGGTTTTGCCTCACTGTGGCCGCTGGCGAAGCTGGTACTGTTGGTGCATTTTGCCATCCTGTTCTTTGCGCTGGTGGTGCTGGGTATCGTGGCGCGTGTCTGTGGTCTGAGTATCTGGATCTTAATCCGTATCCTGAAAGATGAGCTGATTCTGGCGTATTCAACCGCCAGTTCTGAGAGCGTACTGCCGCGTATTATTGAGAAAATGGAAGCCTATGGCGCGCCAGCCTCAATTACCAGCTTTGTGGTGCCGACCGGTTACTCATTTAACCTTGATGGCTCAACGTTGTACCAGAGTATTGCCGCTATTTTCATTGCGCAGCTGTACGGTATCGACCTGTCACTATGGCAGGAAATCGTATTGGTGCTGACGTTGATGGTCACCTCGAAAGGGATTGCAGGCGTGCCGGGCGTCTCCTTCGTCGTACTGCTGGCTACGCTTGGCAGCGTCGGGATCCCGCTGGAAGGCCTGGCGTTTATCGCCGGCGTTGACCGTATCCTCGACATGGCGCGTACCGCGCTGAACGTGGTGGGGAATGCACTGGCGGTGCTGGTAATCGCCAAGTGGGAACACAAGTTTGACCGCAAGAAAGCGCTGGCTTACGAGCGCGAGATGCTGGGTAAATTTGATAAGACCGCGCAGTAATTAGTGATGGGTGCCTGATGGCGACGCTCACGCGTCTTATCAGGCCTACAAAGGATGTGTAGGCCGGATAAGCGTAGCGCCATCCGGCAACCAGCATCAACCATTGGTCAGCTTTTCAAACTCTTCACAGCCGGTATCAAATCCTTCCATACAGCTCAGATTCAGCCAGTGCAGCGCCTTCTGTTTATTCTTCACGATAAACCCCTGCTCGCCGTTTAAGAACATCATTCCGGCCCAGTACTCGGAATAACCGGTGCGGGAGATGGCCGAGCTGCGCTTGAAATACCATGTGGCCTTTTCATCGTCAGCAGGAATACCCACGCCATTGGCGTAGATCAGTCCGAGCAGCATTTGTGCATCGACAGTGGAGTCATTTTCCAGATCTTCAGAGGCGTTTTGCAGCAATGTAATGGCTTTGGGGTAATCTGTGCGTCCAGCCTGCGTGTTCACCAGAATTCTCGCCAGCGTAATTTCCCCCGCCTTACTGCCTGCCTCGGTCGCTTTTTCGGCCAGCGTTTTGGCTTGTGGATAATCCAGACTGACCGGGTTGGTTATCTTAATTTGCGCCAGTAAGGCCCAGGCATCCGCATCGCCATTGTCGGCTGCTTTTTGCGCCCAGTATTCGGCTTTGCTCAAATCGCCTGAACTAAACCAGGTATCGGCGAGAAAGTATTGTGCGCGTCGGTCTCCTGCCTCAGCGGCCTGTAAGTACTGGCTTCCTGGCTCAGTATCACTGGCATGGGCAAAGAATGTCATAAAGAACATCAATGCAATGAGTTGTTTCATTTTGAGTTTTATTTAGGGTACGGAATGAACAGTATAAAGAGATCGTATGGATAAAAAAACAGCCTCCGGGCGGAGGCTGTTGCAGAACAGGTACGAAAACGGACTAACCCATCGCGCTTTCGCGCAGGCTGGCTTTCAGCTTGGTGTACTCATCAATCACATACTGTTCGGCGGCGCGCTGATCGGCAATGCGTTCAACGTTAACGGCACAGTACTTGTACTCCGGCGTTTTGGTAATCGGGCTCAAGTTCTCGGTTACCAGCTCATTACAGGCCCCAATCCACCATTGGTAGGTCATGTAAATCGCGCCTTTGTTTGGACGATCGCTGACTGCCGCACGGGTAATGACCCGACCTTTACGCGAGTTCACCCACACCAGCTCTTCATCCTGGATGCCCAGGCGTTCTGCGTCGGCGGTGTTGATCTGGGCATAGCCCGGTTCATCCGCCAGCGCGGCCAACGCCGCACAGTTACCGGTCATCGAACGGCAAGAGTAGTGGCCGACTTCACGCACCGTTGATAGTACCATTGGGTACTCTGGGGTGAGTTTGTCGATTGGCGCTACCCAGTCACAAGTGAAGAACTGCGCCAGGCCGTTCGGGGTGTCGAACTTCTCTTTGAAGAGGTAAGACGTCCCCTGGTCGGCATTGGAGGTGTCGCGGCAAGGCCACTGGATATAACCCAGTTCGCCCATCTTCTCGTAAGTGGCACCGTAGAAATCCGGGCACAGATGACGCAACTCGTCCCAGATTTCCTGGGTGTTGTTGTAGTGCATCGGATAGCCCATACGGGTGGCGATTTCACTGATAATCTGCCAGTCCGTTTTCAGATCCCACTTCGGCTCAACGGCTTTAAAGAAGCGCTGGAAGCCACGGTCAGCCGCGGAGAATACGCCTTCATGCTCACCCCATGACGTAGACGGTAAAATAACGTCTGCGGCAGCGGCGGTTTTGGTCATGAAGATATCCTGTACGATGACCAGTTCCAGATCCTCAAAGCCTTTACGTACCGCGGAAAGCTCAGCGTCGGTCTGTAATGGATCTTCACCCATAATGTAGGCCGCACGAACTTCGCCATGGGCCGCACGGTGCGGCAGCTCGCTGATGCGATAGCCGGTATGTGCAGGCAGGCTTTCCACGCCCCAGGCTTTGGCGAATTTCTCGCGGTTCGCCGGATCTTTCACGTACTGATAGCCCGGATAGGTATCCGGCAGCGCGCCCATATCGCATGCGCCCTGAACGTTGTTCTGGCCACGAACCGGGTTAACACCGACGCTTGGCTTACCGAGGTTACCGGTCAGCATTGCGAGGCTGGTCAGTGAACGCACGGTTTCCACGCCCTGATAGAACTGGGTAACACCCATGCCCCACAGGATAGCCGCACTTTTCGCCGTGGCATACATACGTGCAGCCTGACGGATATCGTGCGCGCTCACGCCCGTGATATCTTCGACGGACTCCGGCGTGTAGCCTTCGACAATCTTGCTGTACTCTTCGAATCCTTCCGTACGCGAGGCGACGAACGCCTGGTCGTACAGTTTTTCTTCGATGATGACATGACCCATAGCGTTAAGCAGCGCGATATTCGAGCCGTTTCTCAACGCGATGTGCATGTCAGCAATACGCGCAGTTTCAATTTTGCGCGGATCGCAGACGATAATTTTCGCCCCGTTACGTTTAGCGTTAATCACGTGATTCGCCACGATAGGGTGGGAATCCGCCGGGTTATACCCGAAGATGAACACTAAATCTGTGTTATCAATTTCATTGATAGCATTACTCATTGCGCCGTTACCGACCGATTGGTGCAGACCTGCAACCGATGGGCCGTGTCAGACGCGAGCGCAGCAGTCAACGTTATTGGTACCAATAACGGCGCGCGCGAATTTTTGCATTACATAGTTGGTTTCGTTACCCGTACCGCGAGATGAACCGGTCGTCTGAATAGCGTCCGGGCCATACTTCGCTTTGATGGCGCTCAGACGAGTGGCGACGTAATCAAGCGCTTCATCCCAGGAAACAGATTCCAGTTTGCCGCCACGCTGGCGACGGATCATTGGGGTTTTCAGACGAGGGGTCAGGATCTGGGTATCGTTGATAAAATCCCAGCCATAGTAGCCCTTCAGACACAGAGTACCCTGGTTGGTTTTCCCCTGCGCCGCTTCAGCCCGGACGATTTTGCCGTTATCGACCACCAGGTTGATTTTGCAACCTGATGCGCAATATGGGCAAACCGTGACGACTTTTTTCATCGGTCTCGCTCCAGTTAATCAAATCGCGCATACGCGCTGTCGCCCTCAGCATGCATCTTCTATGCCACTTTTTTATTGTGGGCATTCCCTGATATTACGGGTGATTTTTGGTCAAAACCCTGACGAAAAACAGGCTGTCGTCATATTTGACGTGTCGAATCTCCAATACGTGACGCCCCGGCAGTGTGACCGAGGTTATGTTTCCCACATATCCTTGTGCCTTATCGCTGTCACTCTGGGCAGAATCAATCACACTCATTTAAGTTGGCCAGCAATGGGGAAAAACAATGAAGCCAGCCATACTGGTTGTGGATGATGACGTGGCAGTCTGCTCGCTTTTACAGGATGTGCTGAACGAACACGTCTTTGCGGTGACCGCTTGTCACACCGGGCAGGAGGCGTTGCGCTGCATTGAGACTCAGCCGGAGATCGCGCTGGTATTGCTGGATATGATGTTGCCCGACATCAACGGTCTGATGGTGCTGCAGCAGGTGCAAAAGATGAGGCCCGGATTACCGGTGGTGATGCTGACCGGGCTTGGTAGCGAGTCGGATGTGGTGGTCGGGCTGGAAATGGGCGCTGACGATTACATCGGTAAACCCTTCAATGCCCGGGTGCTGGTGGCACGGGTGAAGGCGGTGCTCAGACGCGTGGGCGTGCTCACGGCTGAAAGCGGCAGTCCACAAACCACGGGTCTTTCTTTTAACGGCTGGCATCTTGATACCGCGGGTTGCCAGCTTCGCAATCCTCAGCAATTGAAGGTTGAACTGACGCAGGGTGAATACAGTCTCCTGTTGGCGCTGGCGCAAAATGCCCGTCGGGTGCTTAGCCGCGAACAATTGCTGGAACTGACGCGCAGCGACAGCGTTGAGGTGTTTGACCGCACCATTGATGTGTTAATCATGCGCTTGCGGCGAAAAATAGAGATCAACCCGCACCAACCGATGTTGATCAAAACCCTGCGCGGGCTGGGCTATGTATTCGCCGCCGACGTGCAGCATCACGACAAGGCGGCGTAAATGCCTTATCCGGCCTACAAAAGCGATAACGACCTCGTAGGCCTGATAAGTGTAGCGCATCAGGCAACAGCCATTCCGGCTTTTAACTCTTCCAGCGTTTTCGCGCCGTCGATTGCATTGGCGCACAACAAACTGGCTCGCGCGCAGGCGTGTGCCAGCCGGATGCTCTCTTCCAGCGACCAGCGTTCATGACAGCCATACAAAAAACCGGCGCAAAACGCATCTCCCGCCCCGACGCTGCCGACGATCTCCTCCTGCGCCAGGTACTGTGACGGAACCCAAATGCCCGCCCGATCCGGCGCTTCACCCCAGGCACCTTCCGGACAGTGAATAACCACCCGCTGGCGTACGCCTGCATCCAATAATTCGCGTGCGGCGGTGGCGATGTGCGCAATGTGAAGTTCGCCGTTGGGCTGGCGGATCTCCAGCCCGCTGAACTCTCCGGCTTCCAGCTCGTTAATCACCAGATAATCGAGATGGCGCAGGGCGGGCATCACCAGCGGCTGGTAGCGCGGGTCGCCCTTGCGTGAGACCAAATCCAGCGATGTTTCAAAGCCATTGTCGCGCATTTGCGCCAGCAGCCGAGCGCTACGCGTGCCGTACTCTTCATCTGGCATGTCCAGGCTGTCGAGCAGCAACAGATAGCCAAGATGGAAGATTTTCATCGAGGTATCCAGTTGCTCAAAAGCGGGCAGATCCAGCAGTCTGTTGGCACCCGGCGAGTGAAAAAAGGTGCGCTGACCGCTGGGATCGGTCATCACCTGCGACATTGACGTGGGCGCGAATGTCGTGCGCTGCACGTGTTGGCGATTAACGTGATACTGTTCCAGCATCGCCATGATGTAATCGCCATCGCTGTCCTTGCCAATTAAGCCCACCGCCTGCAGCGGCAATCCGGTGTGCATTTTTGCCAGTGTCAGCAGCACGTTCAGCGGCGCACCGCCCGTGGCGCGTTCGCTACGGGTGATTTCCGCCAGCCAGCCGCGCTCCGGCCACTGCACAATCTGATGTACATGATCGACCAGCATGTTGCCTGCGGCGATAATGCCTTTACGTTCCATCAGATTTGCCCCGCGCTGCCAAAAATACGCATCTGTTCTGAAACGGTATCAGTAATGGCCTCTTCAATGCCGAGCAGCAGTTCGGCGAATTCGTCGTACAAGGGCTGACGATTCGCCATCCGCGTCTCCACTGCTGACAGCGCCGCCTGCGACATGCCCGTATAAAAGTTGATTTTGTGAATGCCAAGCTCGATTGCCCGACGGAAATCGTCGTCGCTGATGCCGGAACCGCCGTGCAGTACCAGCGGGATCGCCGCTTGCTGGCGAATGGCGTCCAGACGCGGGAAGTCGAGCACCGGTTCGCCTTTATATTTGCCGTGGGCATTGCCAATGGCGACCGCCAGCGCATCAATACCGGTTCTGTCGACGAAATCACGCGCCATCATCGGGTCGGTGAATAGCGACTCGTCGGCATGACCGTACAGCGCGCCGCCCTCATCACCGCCCACTGCGCCCAGTTCAGCTTCCACAGACACGCCGACAGCGTGGCACATCTTCACCACTTCGCGGGTTTGACGGATATTTTCTTCATATTCCAGCGTGGATCCATCGAACATCACTGAGCTGAAACCTAAGCGTAACGCTCGCACCACCGACTCAAAGTGCAGGCCGTGGTCAAGATTCAGCACTACCGGAATGTCATGTCTGGCGGCTTCGAACTTGACCGCTTCGACCAGAGAATCCAGCGAGATATATTTAAAATGCACTTCGGCGATATTGATGATAAACGGCGAACGTTCCTGCTTTGCCGCGGCAAAAAGCGCACGCAGGAAGTGTGAGTCCAGAACGTTAAATGCCCCTAAGGCATAGCGGTGCTCGCGGGCATGGGCAAGCCCATCGGCGAGAGATATCAACGGCATAATGCGCTCCTTGGTTAGCGGAACAGGCGATATTCGTTACACAGCACCAGCAGCGCCGGTTCGTCTTCTTCAATGTCGTTGTAGCGGGAAATCGGTTGCAGAAAATGGTTGTCGTGGTCGTCGTCATTAACAGAAGAGACCTCGCCAACCAGCACGTCGCCAAAACCTTTTTCCGCCCAGAAGCTGTGATACAGGCCCGGCGGCAGGCAGATGCTCTCACCCGGCGTCAGGCGTAGTTGGCTGCCCGCGGCATGGGTTTGTCGACAGCCGTCAATCACCACGCTAACGTCGCTGTCTTCCGTTTGCTCGCGGATCCCTGCATTCCACAGTTCGACAATCAGATTGCCGCCGCCGCGATTGATAATGTCTTCGCGTTTGCGCCAGTGAAAATGCATCGGCGTGACCTGCGCATCGCGAACATGCATGATTTTCTCGGCGTAGCATTTCTCGTAAGGCATGCCTTTCGGCGAACCATTACGCAGGGTGAACAGCGTTAATCCTTGGGCGGCGAAATTGTTGCCGCCGAACGCGGTGACATCCCAACCGAGCTTGAGGTCGAACACTTCGCTCCAGGCAGCGGCATCAAGCTTGCGCCATTGGGTCGGCGGGAAACTGGCAAAAGGGGGGAGATGCACGTCGTGCAGAGAGAAAAACTGGCGCGTGTGGCCAAGGATCTCGTTTATTGCGGAGCGTTTCATTGATTCTCCTGTGGCTGATAAGATGACCTTTATGCGGCTCTCTCGCAAAGGGAGAGGGAGAAAATCAAAAGCTTTCCCATGGATCAAATGGGATACCATCCGGTTACCTCTCCCTCACAGCAGAACAGGGAATCGTTATATTTTATTGTGTTTTTTTATGGGGTGGTGTGATTCATTCAATAAAATGATAAATGAAAAGAATATTTTTATAAATGTTATTGTAAATCATTGAGTTAATTTGTTCATTTTTTTAGTCACATCTCAGTTTTCTGGAACCATTTGGATGTGAATGCTGGATTGTTACCTCGCGATGAAAAAACGAATGCGGCGTTTTATAAATCTTTTTGTTAAAAAATTAATTTCATTGAATCTAAAATCGTGCCAGTTAATCGTTTATTTATATGTCAGGATTATATTACGTGTTTGATTAATAATAATTAATTCACTTTCCATATTTTTTTTCAGTAAAAAATAACCTTTTTTAGTTATTATTGATATGCTGACTGGACTTTATTTCTTATGTATTACTTTCTTTTGGTAAGGGATGCGATAATGAAAAAAGGTTCAGGGTTCTATAATCTGGAAGGTATAGTTTCAGAGGAGAGTATAAATAAGTATTTATTCTCCGTAAGGGGCGAGGGTAAGTTAGGGGTGCTTGATGTTGAAACAATTGAAGGTTATGAAAACTTAAGTAAACCATACAGTTATAAAATTACATTCACATCAAAACTAAAAAGCATCCCTCCTGATTCACTTCTAAATATTGAAGGCTCGCTGAAAATCAGAGCACCTAATCATAACTGGAATAAATATATTCAGGGTTCTGAGATGTGGCTATATGAACGACAAATTGAAGGCGTCATTACGTCATTTTCGCTTATTAGCACATCAGCGGATGAATCACTGTACGAAATCAGGCTGGAGCATAAGCTTGCATTACTCTCTCAACGCAAGCGATCGGCTATTTACCTGAACATAAATGTGCCGAATTTGGTCACGCAGCTCCTCAAAGAACATGCTTTTGCCGATTATGAAATCGACTTTGATAATCTTGTTTGTATGTATCCTAACCGGGAAATGATCGTCCAGTGGGAGGAATCAGATTTAGCGTTTATCAGCCGCATCCTGTCAGAAGTTGGGATCTGGTTCAGAATTGAAAATCATCATGCCGTTCCGCACATTATGGTGCTTATCTTCAGTGATTCACAAAGCCGGTACATCTTCGATCAAAAGATTATGCATGCATCTCATGCGGGTCTGACAGCAAATGATTACGCGATCGATAAGCTGGTATCAAAGCACAACGTTGTTTCCGCAGCCGTTAAAGCAAAGAACTTTGACTACCGGCTTGCCAATTCGCTAGTACTCAATGCTGATGCCGAGGAAGCAGAACAGACGTCGACGACGTATGGAATGGATTATCGTTATGCGGATATTCATCACCAGCCGGGATCGAAATTTGCGGAGGAACAACCGGGCGAATCAAGCTGGTTCTACGCCAAACTGCATCACGAAATTATTCTTAATAATCAGTCCGTTTTAAGCGGCGTGACCACCAGTCCGTCGATCGTGCCAGGTATGGTGCTTAACATCGACGGTACCATTCCGCAGGCGTTCACTTCGGGCTTTGTGGTAACGGCAATGCGAGTGACGGGCAGGCGTGATGCAGCCCTGCAATCCCAACTGTTCGGTATTCCTTACAATGAGCGCGTTTGCTTTCGACCGCAGCCATTACCCCGGCCACGTATCGCCGGTACTGTTCCCGCAATCGTTTCATCACCAATAGACAATGACCAATATGCCCACATCGATCTGCAGGGGCGCTATTGGGTGAAGTTTGATTTTGACCTCGACCAGCATAGGCAAGGCTATGAAAGTATGCCCGTTCGTCTGGCGCGAGTTTATGCCGGCGATACTTATGGTCATCACTTTCCACTCATTCAGGGTGCGGAGGTCGCCATTGCGTTTGAAGGTGGCGATCCGGAAAGACCTTTCATTGCTCATGCCCTGCATCATGCACCAAAGCCGGACCCCGTCACCAGCCGCAACAATACCCGCAACGTCATCCGCACTGCGGGTTTCAATAAGCTGCGGATGGAAGACCGACGCGGGCAGGAACACGTCAAGCTGAGTACCGAGTACGCTAAAACCCAGCTAAACATGGGCCATCTTGTTGATGCGGGTGGTAAGCCGCGCGGTGAAGGCGCAGAACTGCGCACCGATGATCGGGCAGTTTTGAGGGCCGCAAAGGGAATATTGCTGACGACAGAGGCGCAGCCAAAAGCCCAGGGTCAGCAGCTCGACATGAACGCAGTCGTTCAACAGCTACAGGCTGCCCTTGTGCTGGCAACTTCTCTTCAGCAAAGCGCCCTGACGGCGCAGGCGTTAAACGTTGAAATGGAGCAACAGCAGCAGCTTAACGCTGCGCTTCAACAGCTCACCCGCTCGGGGCTGGTGGCCTATGCCGATAAAGGTATGGCTCTGCTCACACCGGAAACCATGGCGCTGTCGGCAAACAAAGATCTGTCGCTGAACGCGGCCAATAACGGCAGTTTTAACGTTTTTAAGAAACTCTCCATGGCCGTCGGGCAGGGTTTATCGCTTTTCAGCAGAGCGATCGGGATCAAAATTATCGCCGCAAAAGATGATATTTCCGTCCAGGCGCAGCGTGGCGAAATGGGCCTGCTTTCTGATAAGCATTTTCATATTCAAAGTATGAACGGCAATGTGACCATCAGCGCCAAAAAGAATATTCAGTTGCTGTGTGGAGGGGGCGGTATTCGAATAAATGAAGATGGCTCAGTAAAAATATTCTCTCCCGCCAAAGTGCAGCTCAAAGGCACCACCCTTGACTGGAGCGGGCCGGAATCCGTTAAAGATAAATCCCCCGTTTTTCAGGAAGACCAGTTTCACCGCCGCATTAAATTACATGGTTATGGAAATACGGACGATGTTCTGAAAAAGACAAAATTCAGACTGACTAAGGCCTCCGGTGAAATCATTGAAGGTGTTACCGACGATGAAGGCATGACGCCGTTACTGGATATGACGGAAATGGATGAAATGAAAATGGAGATTTTGCCAAATGAGTAACAGTCCCTTTAATCCGCGAGTGGTGGCGACAGGTGTACAAGGCGTGCCTAAATCCACCGGCGGAAAAATGGCCGTCTGCGAAGTGGCGGTTAAAAACCCTATGCCCTGCATTGTGATCCTTGTTCATGGCGTCAACGATGTTGGCGAGGCATATCAAAATCAGGAGCAGGGGATCATTGCCGGCCTGAATGAACGTATGGGCCGCACGGATATGTATCCGCATGAATGGCATCAGTACAAAATGGATATGGGGGATGGCGAGCAGCAGCAGGTGAAAATGCCCGGGCGCAGCCCGGTAATTCCATTTTATTGGGGGTATAAACCCGTCGATCATGCGACATATATAGAAGACCAGCGGCGTTATCGCGAAGAACGGGCTAAATCAGGAGACGCCGCAAAACTGCCTTACAACGCCTATCAGGAAGATGACAACGCAAAGCTGGAAAAGCTGGGGCATATTCCCCAAACCACGTTGAAATATCAGAATGATAATTTCGGTAATGTTCTCGATGATGTGTACGCCAAAGGCGGGGGTACCTTTGCCAATGCAACAACCACTATTCCGGATATGTTAGGGTCGGGCTCCGGCGGCCTGGCGAACGGTGCGGCAGGATTTGCATCACTGTATATGAATGGCGGGGATTTTACGCACCCAATTTATGATAACCCGCACCGAATTTATCAGTTTTTTGCCGCGCAGCGGCTGGCCGATTTAATCCTGCTGATTCGAAGTGAACCGGCAACGCAATTCGATCCCATTAATATCATTGCGCATTCCCAGGGAACGATTATTACCATGCTCGCGAATATGCTGGTCAAAGCAGCAGGTGCCGATCCCGCCGATTGTGTGATCCTTAACCATTCTCCCTACGCACTGGAAAAAACGGCTGCTGAAGGTATGACGCCCGGACATCACCAGACGGATCGTGCCCGACAGCAGACGTTTAAAAATTTCTGTCATTTGATGGCGACAAACGCCAGATATGGCAAGGGGGAATACCACACGCAGGCCGAGATTGATGAATTAGAAGGCGCAATTTGTCTGAGTAAAACCAATTCTCAATGGCGCAAGAATAAACATTATACCCGTAATAACTTTGGCAAGGTGTATAACTATTTTTGCCCCAATGACAGTGTGGTTTCATTACTTAACGTCCAGGGTTTGGGCTGGAGGGGAGTCCCTCATGACATTGCCAGCGGCATAGACAATCTGCGCCAGCGGGTTTTCTGCGAAAATGGCCCGGAAATAGGCGGCAGCCCACTGAGCATGCCTTTTGAAATGCCGGCGTTAAAAAAGGATTGTTTTGATCAGGATACGGGCGCGACCAGACAATATACGTTTGCGGATGTGGTTGTGAATGGTGAGCAGCTCCCCGTCACCTTCAGACACCAGTTACAGGGCGCGGGAAGTCAGTATAAATATTCGATAACACCGGGTTCACCCGATCAGGACATCTCATTTTCGGCAAAAGCCACGGTTACTGCGCGCACTGAGACAGATTTCAAAAATCTCAGCGGCGCAGGTTTCGATTATTTACAACCGGGCCAGGAATTAACGCCCGCTGAACTCGCGATGTTCGCCAAAAAATATGCTAAGCCTTATACCAAAGGCGTTGTCCTGGGCGGGGGATACAATAAGACCGTGCAGCTTATTTATGAGAAAACGCCGGATGAGCTGCAAAAAGAATGGCTGCAATCAGAACAGGTTGGTTACAGCCAGCATTCCTCTATTGTTATGTCGAAAGATGCCCCCGCGAAAGCGATGGCCTTCGATCTGGCGGTGGGAATATGCGGGGCATTTGATCACCGCTGCGGAGAATTCTGGACCGAGCTACTCCTGCGCGGGGACTGGCGTATGAAGCGTAACGGTCTTCAGGAAGCAGTTGAATATTATAAATCAGGAGAGCTAAACGACAGGAAAACAAAAATATATATGAATAAACCAGATGATATTTTACCGACAGGAACGTTTGGCGTGGTTAACGAATATTGCCATTCAACAACGGTTAAACCTGCCAGACATAATGAAATATATAATACCGAGACACCCAATCTGCAATGGGATATGCCCAAAATACTTAACGTTTAAGGATGAGTTATGATAATGGGAAATGTGGTAAGCGTAATCGTCGTAGCAATTTCACTATGTGTTATCTCTGGCTGTACAAAAAAAACACCCTCACAGGTTATTTATCGTTATGACGATAATCGTTATCTGGAGTTAAAAGGCTATTATTGTGAGGGAGCACTTTGGTATCACGATGGTAAAAAAAATATTCATAAAGAGATATATGATGGAGTATTTGCTTCCTTCAGGATATTCTCTGGGATATATATCCATCCATCGGATAAATACATCTTTATTCCTGAATGGGAACCCGGTGCATATACAATATCTAAAGACTATGGACAAACGTGGCAGGTCGCAACGTATATGTCCCCATCTCAGGGGCAAGAGAAAAATTCTGATGGGAATATGGTAGATAGACCTGAAGGAAAAGAAATAAAAAGAGTGGTGGTGGTTAATAATCAGGCATTTATTTCCACTGCACAAGGACATTTATATCTGAGCTCATACCCTTTTGACGACCCGCGCTTAAAGCCGGGTGGTCCGGGTATAGATTATCAATACTTTGATGACACGTATTATCTCTACAGACCAGGCAAGCATAAATCCAGTGGCGAGTATGTGAACGGCCATATGAGACCTGAATCGCCAGGGCGCGCCTGGGGAACGGTGGTGTTTATGAAAGCATCCTTAGCCCATTTAACGGAAGGTTATAAGGCCAACTATCAAAACCTGCCGGACAAAGAACCGGAAGTGGTGGGCTATAAGGGCTGGACCCGGATGCACTGCGATATGGATGCGGGGAAATAATCGGCAATGGGATATGCCCAAACCGCTTAACGTTTAAGGATAAATTATGAATAAGGGAAGTGCGTTAAAAATAATGATCGGAACTATTTCGCTATGTGCTATCGCTGCCTGTACAAAAAGAACACCCTCACAGATTATTTATCGCTATGATGATAACCGATATCTGGAATTAAAAGGCTATAATTGTGAGGGAGCGCTTTGGTATCATGATATCAGGCGGAATATACATAAAGAATTAGTAAATGGCGTTTATTCAACGTATCAGATCTTTTCCGGTGTATATATTCACCCATCAGATAAGTATATTCTGATACCACGATGGGAGCCAGATGCTTACAAGATATCTAAAGATTACGGACAAACGTGGCAGGTAGCAGACTATATGGCCTCTTCCCGGGCGCTGGAAAGAAACTCCGATGGGGTTATGCGTGACTATCCGGAAGGAAAAGAAATAAAAAGAGTGGTGGTGGTCAATAACCAGACGTTTATTACCACGGCGCAGAATCATTTATATATGAGTTCATACCCATTTGACGACCCGCGTTTAAAGCCGGGTGGTCCGGGTATTGATTATCAATACTTTGATGACACGTATTATCTCTACAGGCCAGGCAAACATAAATCCAGTGGCGAGTATGTGGACGGTCATACCAGTCCTGAGTTTCCAGAAGCTGCCTGGGGAACGGTGGTATTTATGAAAGCATCCTTAGCCCATTTAACGGAGGGTTATAAGGCTAACTATCAAAATCTGCCGGACAAAGAACCAGAAGTGGTGGGCTATAAGGGCTGGACGCGGATGCACTGCGACCTGAATGCGGGGAAATAATATGAAAGGTGTAATCAGACTAAATGACCCGCTGGAAAACGGTGGATATGTGAACAAAGCTTCTGGTAGCAAGTTTATGGGAATCCCTGTTGCTTTAATGGGGGATACTGTTTTTTGTATTGCGCATAAAGGGACCTTTCCCATACTTGATTTTGAACCAACCTGGACAATGGACGGTAGAGGCGTTGTTGTGGATGGGTGTAGGGCTGCTTGCGGTTGTGCAATAAAAACCACACTGCCAACGGCGGGGGTAAGTAAATGAATAAATGGAAGAGACCAAACAAGAATCCGTATCAGGAGCCAGAACAATTCCCGCTTAATATTGTGCTGATCATTAGCTGTGCTATATTTCTGTTTTTTATAACGTACAATATATTCAGCTGGTTGCAGGACAAGAAGGTTCCTGATGATCTGATATGGAATGCAATAGGTATCCCGTCGCTAATAGTGTTAGCAATCTGGTGTGTGGTGGTAATCATTTACGGTGTTATATATTTTCCATGTTACTATGCGGGTTATCTTGAGCTGTATGGTATGAATAGGTGGAAAAACTGGGCAATACGAGCATTGCCTCTTTTAGACTATTCATCCATTCTCCCGGTACCTGAACTGGCATTAAAAATTCAGAAACTAGAGGGTGAAGCGCCAGCAGGTTCTGCAACGCCGTTACGAATTGATATTGAAGTTGACTCAATGGATGACACCAGAGTTGATAAAGTGCTAAGGCAGTTGATAGAGCCCCTCAAAGATTCTCTTGTCAGGGATTATCGGCCTTTTAATACCTGGATGTATGTTAAGGGAGCGGATGACACTATCGGTAATAGTTTTAAGGCGGTACTGGCAAGTCTGGGCATCCCCAACGATAAGGTCGGAAAAATTAATATCCTTTACGAATGTCCTGATTATTTTTTAATAAATGATTGGGTTGATTTAAATATGTCTGAAAATAGCCTTGTTATTGCAGTTGAATTGCATAATGAAAATAATTATGATTTCTTCGAAAGTGCTAATGCTTTTATTTTCACCAGTACGAAACTGCTTGAAGATAAAGACACACCTTTATATTTATTACGCATGATGGACAGTACCCCTTACTATCTTGATGAAATCGTAAGTACATATCTTTCTGCACAGCAAGTGGATGTTAGTAAGATTAAAAAACTATGGTTCAACTCACTGGATAAGCAGTCAAAATTCGTATTGTTTAGTGGAATAGAAAACGCAAAAACGAGTATTCTGGCCGATAGTCGATATGAACTGGAGGCCGTAACTGGGCAAAGCACAGAGGTTCAGCGCTGGGTTGTATTGGCGTTGGCTGCGGATGCTGCAAAATATGGTCAAGGCCATCAGTTATTCGCCAGTACATCTGCAGACACTATTCAATCTGGCATAATAGCTGCTAAATATCCAGGATCTTGTCCGGCACTTGATAAGCTGGATTTCGATGATTATTGGAGAATAATAAAATTGTGCGCCATTATTTTATGGTGTATGGGATTTGTAAGTCTCGTACCACTGGAACTGTTCCAAAGTCACCCCTGGTATACGTTTACACCTTTAGTTATTGGTATTCCGGTTATTTACACGGCGGTTATGATTTTTTCTTTTATACTGAGTCATAATATAGAGGAGAAAATGGATATTTATTACTCTCAGTATTTATGAGATAAGCGCCCTGACGGGCGCTCTTGCTTCTTTGACTCTCTTTGTGGCAGGAGAGCATCAGTCGGTTCAGGATTTATTTAACCGTCCAACCCTTATAACTGCCGACGTTGTTTTTATCGATCATCGTCACCGGGATCAGCACGGGTTCTTTCGGGGCGGGTTTCCCCTGCAATATGTCATAACCGATTTCGACCGCTTTGGCAGCCATCACCTGTGGATCTTGTGCTGGCGTCGCCACAAATAGTGAGTTTTCGCGCTTCAGTGCTTCTTCACCGTCTGGGGATCCATCTACGCCGACAATAAAGAATTCGCTACGCTGCGCCTGTTTTGCCGCCAGATCGGCGCCGATCGCCGTGGGATCGTTAATCGCAAACACGCCGTCGATCTTCGGATTCGCCGCCAGCAACGCGGTCATGATCTCCAGCCCGCCTTCGCGACTGCCTTTGGCGTTTTGGTTATGCGACAGCACCTTGATGTCCGGGTGGCGTTTAAATTCGGTCTGGCAGCCTTCCACACGGTTCTGGACGGCAGATACCGGCGGCCCGTTGATAATGACGACGTTGCCCTTGCCTTTCAGACGGTCGGTAATGTATTTACAGGCCATTTCACCTGCCTGAGTGTTATCGGAAGTAATGGTCGCGTCTGCGCCTTCCGCCGCCACGTCAACGGCAACCACCACGATCCCGGCGTCTTTCGCGCGTTTAACCGCCGGGCCGATGCCTTTGGAGTCGGCGGCGTTAAGGATAATCATGTCGACTTTGGCGGCAATAAAGTTGTCGATTTGCGACACCTGTTGCCCCAGATCGTAGCCGCTGGAAACCAACGTCACTTTGACGTTATCACCGGCCAGTTTGCGCGCTTCCAGCTCCGCGCCTTTGGTTATTTGCACGAAGAACGGGTTCGCCAGGTCGCCCACCGTAACGCCGATCGATTTCAGTTCTTTTGCCTGCACAAACGGAGCGCTAGCAAGCAGTGCGCCAGCACAGAGCGCGGTCACTAAGGGCTTCAATCTCATGCTGTATTCCTCGAAGTAAGATGTTGTTGTTATGCACTTTGATGGTGTCGGGTACGGTATTTGTCGATCAGCACCGCTATGATGATCACCGCCCCTTTGATCACCAATTGCCAAAAATAGGAGACGCCCATCAGCGTCATGCCGTTATTCAGCGTGGCGATGATCAACGCCCCCACCAGCGTGCCGGTGATGGTGCCGATCCCGCCAACAAAGCTGGTGCCGCCGAGGATCACCGCCGCGATGGCGTCCAGCTCATAACCCATGCCTAAGTTGCCGTTGGCGCTGTACAGCCGCGAGGCGCTCATCACTCCGCCAAGACCTGAGAGCAAACCGCTCATGCCGTAGACGAACAGCAGCACCAGCCACACTTTGATCCCGGTTAAGCGCGCGGCCTGCATATTGCCGCCAACCGCATAGATATGAACGCCGAGTGTGGTGCGCCTAAGAATGAACCAGCACACCACCACCACCGCCAGCGCAATGACCACCAGCCATGGAACCGGGCCGAGATAGTTGTTGCCGATCCACTCAAAGCTGATGTTGGAGTTAATCACCGTCGTGCCATCCGCCAGCAGATAGGCCGCGCCGCGCAGCGCCGTATAGGTTCCAAGCGTGACGATAAACGGCGGCAGGCCGGCAAAAGCGACCAGCGCACCGTTAAACAACCCCAGCACCATGCCGAGCAACAGTGCAGCAGGCACTGACAGCATGGCAAATTCCGGGATCAGCGAAACCACCATCGCCGCTACTGCGGTGGTGCCGAGAATCGAACCAACCGAAAGATCGATGCCGCCGGTTAAAATAATGAAGGTCATGCCAGCGGCCAGCACGATGTTGATCGACGCCTGGCGGGTAATATTCAGCAGGTTGCTTTCGGTAAAAAAGTTAGGCGCGATAAAGCCAAACACCGCCACTATCAGGATGAGAATCGGTAAGATACCGACCGTTTGCATCAGATCGCTCATCAGCATTTTTTTTGCGGAGGCGGATTTCACCACCTGCTGGGGAGTGGTTGGATTATTCATGGGGCACCGCCTGATGATGGGAGTCGTTCACGCCGGTTGCCAGCGTCATAATGTTTTCCTGGGTAATGCTTTTCCCGTCCAGCTCGCCGGCAATGCTGCCTTCGCGCATGACGTACACGCGATCGCTCATCCCGACCACTTCCGGCAGTTCGCTGGAGATCATTAGGATCGCCACGCCTTTGCGCGCCATATCGTTCATGATCCGGTAGATCTCGCTTTTGGCGCCGACGTCCACGCCGCGCGTCGGTTCATCGAGGATCAAGATGCGTGGGCCGATCGCCACCCAGCGTGAAATCAACAGCTTTTGTTGATTGCCGCCGGACAAGCCGCCTGCGCGGACCTGTGCATGCGGCACGCGGATGTTGAGCAATTTGATGGCGTCATCGGAAATCGCCTGCGCCTTTTTGCGATCGAGCATGCCCCAGGTGGCGTCGCGCTCCAGCGTCGCCATGGTGATGTTCTCTGCCGCTGCCAGCTCCAGAAACAGCCCCTGTTCTTTGCGGTTCTCCGTCAGAAAACCAATGCCGTGATCAATCGCCTCGCGCGGGGAGTGGACAACCACCGGTTCACCGTCCACTTCAATCATGCCGCCGATGGCTTTGCGCACGCCAAAAATCAACTGTGCCAGTTCGGAACGCCCGGCGCCGACTAAGCCCGCGAGGCCGACAATCTCCCCGGAGCGCACCAGTAAGCTGCACGGTTGGACTTTATTGCCGTCGGTCAGGTGGTGGACGTTAAGGCGCGCTTTACCCAAAGGAATATCGCGCTCTTTGTTGAACAGATCGCTTAACGGACGGCCCACCATCATGCGCACCAGCTCCGGGGCGTTGAGTTTGTCGCGAGTCAGGCTGCCGACGTATTGCCCGTCGCGCAGGACGCTGACGCGATCGGAGAGTTCGTACACTTCCGCCATGCGGTGGCTGATGTAGATAATCGCCATCCCCTCATCGCGCAGGCGCATGATCAGTTCAAACAGGCGGTGGGTTTCACGGGAGGAGAGGGCGGCGGTGGGTTCATCCATCACCAGAATGCGGCTGTTACGGTGCAGGGCGCGGGCGATTTCTACCTGCTGCTGTTCGGCGATGGTCAGCGTCATTACCCGGTCGCTGGCCTTAAACTGGGCGCCGAGTCGGTCGATAACCTTCTGTGACTGCATGATCATCTCTTTACGCTGGACCAGACCGCCGCGCGACAGCTCGCTGCCAAGAAAGATATTTTCCGCCACCGTCAGGTTTGGCGCGAGCTGCATCTCCTGGTAAATCAGCGTGATGCCTGCGCTCAGCGCATCCTTTGGCCCACGAATGTGAAACGGCTGACCGTCAATCAGGATCTCCCCGCTGGTGGCGGTATAGGCGCCCGCGAGGATCTTCATCAGGGTGCTTTTCCCCGCACCGTTCTCGCCCATCAGGGCATGAATCTCGCCCGGCCAGACCGTTAAATCGACCCCTTTCAGCGCGTAAAATTTGCCAAACGCTTTGGCAATGTTGCGCATCTCCAGAACCGGTGTCCTGCTCATGGCGGATCTCCTGTGGGGTGGCCGATATCAGCAGTCCATCACAGGAATGTAAATGCAAAATGTCAGAAGCCGTTCATATTTGTCATATTGCGATTTTTCTTCACGGAGCGTGATATGCCGCAACCGGGACGTCACTTTTTCGCCAGTGCGCGTGGACGATTACTGTTCTTTAATCTGCTGGTGGTGGCGGTCACGCTGATGGTGAGCGGTGTGGCGGTGCTGGGATTTCAGCATGCCAGCCAGATCCAGGAGCAGGTGCAGCAGCAAACCGTTGACGATATGACCGGCAGCATGAATCTGGCGCGTGATACGGCAAACGTCGCGACAGCGGCGGTGCGGCTGTCGCAGGTGGTTGGCGCACTGGAATACAAAGGTGAAGCGGAGCGGCTGCAGGAGACGCAAAGGGCGCTGAAGCAGTCGCTGGAACAACTGGCTACCGCACCGCTGGCGCAGCAGGAGCCGGTGCTGGTCGAGCGAATTATCCAGCGCAGCCAGGAGCTACAAAGCAGCGTGGAAGGTATGTTGCAGCGCGGTCAGCGGCGGCACCTGGAACGTAACGCGCTGCTCAGTTCGCTGTATCAGAATCAAAGTTATTTGCGTCACCTGCAAAAGCTGACCGGCGCGCAGGATGACGTGCTGCTGGGACAAATAGACCGCTTAATTGTGGCTGCCATTGAAACCCCCACGCCGCGTTCGGTGATCAAACAACTGGACGAGGTGATGCCCGCGCTACCTCTGCAAACCAGCAACCTCCTGATTAGCAACATCCTCAACGATTTCAACCAGGAGTTGCATAAGCTGGAGCCGCTTTCGTCGGCACTGGAACAAAGCGATCTGGCGATCAGCTGGTATATGTTCCACATCAAAGCGTTGGTGGCGATCCTCAACAGCGATATCAACCAGTATGCCTCGCAGGTGGCGATTATCTCCGAACAGCGGGTGGCGCAAAGTCATCGGGAACTGCAATCCGGCGCGTTGTTTATTTTGGCGTTTGCGCTGCTGGCGGTGGTGATCACCGGTTTTGCCGGGTGGTATATCTACCGCAATCTCGGTTCCAACCTGACAGCCATTTCGCGGGCGATGACCCGGCTGGCGCATGGGGAATCAGACGTCAGCGTCCCGGCCCTGCAACGGCGCGATGAGCTGGGCGAGCTGGCGCGTGCCTTTAGCGTCTTTGCCCGCAATACGGCGTCGCTCGAACACACCACCCGGCTGCTGAAAGAAAAAACCACGCAGATGGAAATCGACCGCACCGAGCGTCAGGGGCTGGAGGAAGCGCTGCTGCACAGTCAGAAACTGAAGGCGGTAGGACAGCTGACGGGCGGATTAGCGCATGATTTTAATAACCTGCTGGCGGTGATTATCGGCAGTCTGGATCTGGTGGATCCGGATTCTCCCGACGCGCCACGGGTCAATCGGGCGCTTAAAGCGGCTGAACGTGGTGCGCTGTTGACCCAGCGGCTGCTGGCTTTTTCGCGCAAACAGTCTTTGCATCCGCACGCGGTAGAGCTGAAAACGCTGCTGGAGAATCTGGGAGAGTTGATGCGTCATTCGCTACCCGCCACGCTGACGCTGGAAATTGAAGCCCAGTCTCCGGCCTGGCCCGCGTGGATTGACGTCAGCCAACTGGAAAACGCCATTATCAATCTGGTGATGAACGCCCGTGACGCCATGGACGGGCAGACGGGGACGATAAAAATCCGCACCTGGAATCAACGGGTTACGCGCAGCGATGGGCGTAAGCAGGACATGGTGATGCTGGAGGTAGCCGACCAGGGAAGTGGGATGTCGCAGGAAGTGAAAGCGCAGGTCTTCGAGCCATTTTTCACTACCAAACAGACCGGCAGCGGCAGCGGTCTGGGATTATCGATGGTGTACGGCTTTGTGCGTCAATCCGGTGGTCGGGTGGAGATTGAAAGCGCCCCCGGGCAGGGAACCACGGTTCGGTTACAGCTTCCCCGTGCCGTTGTGCCGGTACAGATTCAGGCAGAACCGATAGCGGAACATGCGGCGAACAGCGGTGAAAAGCTGGTACTGGTGCTCGAAGATGAGGCCGACGTGCGCCAGACGTTGTGTGAACAGTTGCATCTGCTGGGCTATCTGACGCTGGAGGCCGCCAACGGCGAGCAGGCGCTGCATATGCTGGCGGCTTCCTCCGAGATTGATATTTTTATCAGCGACTTAATGCTGCCTGGAGGGTTAAGTGGGGTGGATGTCGTCAACCATGCGCTGAAGCACTACCCCCAGCTCACCATTCTGCTGATTAGCGGCCAGGATTTACGTCCGGCGCATAACCCGGCGCTGCCGGATGTGGCGCTATTGCGTAAACCGTTTACCCGAGGAGAACTGGCGCAGGCGCTGCGACTCGCACGTAATTGAGATTCCTCCGCTACCCGCGCAAATACGCTTTGATTACCGTGGGGTGTGTTTCTTGATGAGGCGGGTTTGATGCAACGCTCCCTGACATTCTTTCTTTTCAGTCTGCTAATGGTGACCACCGTTTCGGCGCAGGCCGATATTATCGATGAAGCTATCGGCAATATTCAGCAGGCGATTAACGACGCATACAAACCCGATAACGGGCGGGATTACGACGAAGCCCGCGACAATGGCTGGGAACGCCAGATGAGTGACGATCGGCGCAGGCAGTATGATGACAGGCGACGCCAGTTTGAAGATCGACGTCGCCAACTGGATGACCGTCAGCGCCAACTTGATCAAGAACGGCGTCAGTTAGAAGACGAAGAACGCAGAATGGAAGAAGATTACGATCGTTAACTGTAACTATCTAAATGTAAGAATATTTTATCCCCTGTAAGGGATTTAGCTGTCAGCTCAACATCTCGCCATTTTATGTCAATGCATGCACTTGAGCACAGTGCATATATGCATTATAATCTCTCTATGCTTATGGAAAAGGAGCCGGCAATGGAATGTCTAAATCATTAAATATCAGGAGCTTTCGGGATACATGGCTTGAAGATTTTTTTGAGCGGGCGACATCGCACAGAAAAATACCAGCGGATATTCATACTGCATTAGCCAGAAAGCTGGATATCATTAATGCGGCTGTTTCGCATCGGGATTTGCGCTCGCCACCCGGTAACAGATATGAAGAGTTAACCGGAAAATTACAGGAATATTCTTCAATCAGAGTAAACAAGCAGTACCGATTAATATTTAAATGGGTTAACGGTAAGGCCGAAGATGTGTACTTAGATCCACACATCTACTAGAACTAGAGAAAATCTAAGGTAACGATATGAAACAGGCAACCAGAAAACCAACGACTGTGGGTGATATCCTGCAATATGAATACCTGGAGCCGCTCGAACTGAAAATTAACGATCTGGCTGAAATACTGCATGTTCATCGCAATACGGTGAGCGCACTGGTCAACAATAATCGCAAATTAACAACGGATATGGCGTTTCGTTTGGCCAAAGCGTTCGATACCTCCGTTGATTTCTGGCGTAACTTACAGGCGGCGGTTGACCTGTGGGAAGTTGAAAATGACATGCGGGCGCAAGAAGAACTGAACCGCATTGTTTCGGTTAAAGATTTTATCGCTCAGCGAAATAGCGAGTCTAAAAAAGTCGCCTGACTATCGTCTTGTCGGCCGGATAAGATGTTTTCATCGCATCCGGCAAATTTCCTTACTCCATCATAATCTCCATTCCGTCATATCCTGCCTCAAACCCTGCGGGCAGCGGGTTATCCATCATCCACAGGTCGAACTGATGGCTGATATGCGTCAGGATCACCCGTGGACAGCGGATAACGTCGTTCAACGCGATAACGGTATTTAAATCACTGTGATTGCGCGGTGGCTCGCTACGCGGGGCGTGGCTGCAGTCGATGATAATCACCTGCGGTTGGTTATTGTGCAGAAACTTCAGCGTTTTGTCGGGCAGTCCGGCGGTATCAGAGAGCCACGCCACGCGGCTGTGCGCGGTCTCCAGCAGATAGCCAAACGTCAGCTTAGAGTGGTTGAGCGGTAAAGGGGTCACCTGCAATCCCTGTAAATCGAACACCACAAACGGCGCGACGGTCTGGCTAAAATCAAGAATGCCGGGATGCTTAAACAGATCGTCGCAGCCCTGTTCATCCGGTGGGCCGTACACCGGGATCGTTTTTCCCACCCCCCAGCGCAGCGGAAACAGTCCCTGTACATGATCCATATGGTAATGAGTGAGCAGGAACTGCTGGAAACTGCCTGCCGGCCAGTCGTCCATCAGATGGGGGATCCCCGCGTCCAGCAGCGTCACCGCGTCGTTGAATTTGACCACGCCACTGCAGGGGCGTCGACGATATTGCGCCTGTAAGCGTGCTCGTTGGCAGGCCGCACAGTCGCAGCCAAATGCGGGAACCAGCTGCGCGCCGCCCGTTCCCGTCAGCGTAATGGTCAGACTCATGGCTCCCCCTACAACGGTTTGGTGAAGCGAAAATGGCTCATGGTATAGCCTTCGCGCTGGTAAAAACGGTGCGCGTCAAGACGCTGCGTGCTGGTGGAAAGCTCGGTCATTTCCGCCCCCGCTTCGCGCGCAGTGGCTTCGGCCCAGGCCAGCAGCTGGCTGCCAACGCTTAGCCCTCGTGCCTGTGGCATCACTACCAGTTCCTGAATCTCACCAATCCAGTTAGCGTGGTGCAGATGAAACTGCAAATGCAGGCCGATCAATCCGATGACCTGTCCGTCGAGCAGCGCCAGCTGGTAGTGCATATTTGGATCCTGCAGATTGGCGGCGTAGCCAGCGCTAAAAGCCTGCAGGTCGAATTGACCCTGCTTTAACTCGCAGATGAGCGCGTAAACCGCATCGGTATCGTAGAGCGTGGCGCGGCGTAATTCACAGACAGACATGTTTCTTCTCCTTGCGTCCCATCAGTGTGAGTAGTGTAGCGACAGACTGTTGCAAACTACCATCGTTATTCAGGACGTGGCAGTCATACGGGGCGTAGCGGGCTGCGCGTTCAAGACGGGCGGCGATTTCCGTTTCGCTCTCCCGCCCACGAGCCTGCAGGCGCTGGCGTAAAATCTTCGGGGAAACCTGTAAGCAAATGGGGAGTAGAGAAGTGCCATAACGACTCTGCGCCTGCGGCAGATGTGCGCGTGAACCGTTGACCACCACATCAAACCCGGCGTGCAGCCAGAGGTCAATCTCCACGCCGACGCCATAGTACAAACCATTAGCATGCCAGCTCAGCGCCAGCAGGTTCTGCCCGGCGCGGGTAAAAAACTCTGGTTCGCTCAGTGCAATATGATTTTCATTCCCGGCGTTGGCGGCGCGGGTGATGTAACGATGTGCCACCAGTAGTTGTGCAGGTTCCTGCTGGCGAAGTTCTGCCAGCAGACTGTCCTTACCGGAGCCGGATGGTCCCATCAGCCAGATCAGTTTACCCATAGTCAGAATACCCTTTTGCCCTGACGCCAGACGTGGTCGATATGGATGTTGCCGCCTTTGCGGTGTGCCAGCACCAGATCCGCGCGTTTCCCTTCGGCAATAACGCCGCGATCGTCAAGATTTAATGCCCGCGCCGGATTGCGGGTCACCAGACGAATAGCCTGCGGCAGCGTAAAGCGGTTAGCATCGTCATCCGCTACGCGAAATGCCGCATCGAGCAGGCTGGCGGGGTAGTAGTCGGAGGAGAGAATATCCAGCAGCCCCAGCTCAGCCAGCCTATGTGCCGCCACGTTGCCGGAGTGAGAACCGCCGCGCACGATGTTAGGTGCGCCCATCAGCACGTTCATGCCATGCTGGCGTGAGGCATCGGCGGCTTCGAAAGTTGTGGGAAATTCGGCGATCACGCTGCCAAGTTGATGCGATTCAAGGACATGATCGTGGGTGGCGTCATCATGGCTCGCCAGCGCAATCTGGCGATCACGGCACATCTGGGCAATCGCCGTGCGGTTGGGCTGTGACCAACGCGCAGCCAGCGCTAACTGTTCTTCTTCATAACGGGCCATCTGCTCGTCGGTGAGCGAATACTTGCCCTGATAATACTCGCGGTACTTCTCTCGATTGGCAAACTGACGCTGGCCGGGGGAATGGTCCATCAGCGACACCAGCGTCACCGGCTCACGACCGACCAGTTTTTCAAACAGCGGCAGGGTAGTGTGATGCGGCAGCTCGCAGCGCAGATGCAGACGGTGCTCGGCGCGATTGACCCCACGCTTTTGCGTCTCTTCCACCGCGTTGATCATCTTCTCCAGATTTTCCAGACGGTCACCACCGTCGCGCACATCGCCAATCGCCACTGCGTCCAGCACGGTGGTAATGCCGCTGGCGACCATTAGCGCGTCGTGGCTACTCATCGCCGAGTGGGCAGGCCAGTCTACCTTCGGGCGCGGGGTGAAAAACTTGTCGAGATTGTCGGTATGCAGCTCGATAAGCCCTGGCAGCAGCCAGCCGCCTTCGCCGTCCAGCGCCTCTGGTAAACGGCTCTGACTCTCAGTAAAGGCACGGATAATCCCGCCCTCAATTTCCAGCGATCCTTGCACCACGTCATCTTCCAGCACCAGCTTTACATTGTTGATAATCATGCTGTTGTTCCCATCAGGTGCAGGCGATCCGCTACGCGGTCGCGCACGGTTTGATCGTGAAAAATGCCGACAATTGCCGCGCCGCGGTCTTTCGCTTCTTCAATCAATGCGACGACTGCGGCGCTATTTTTGGCGTCCAGCGAGGCGGTGGGTTCATCGAGCAGCAAAATTGGGTAATCGACGATAAACCCGCGGGCGATGTTGACGCGCTGTTGTTCGCCACCGGAAAAGGTCGACGGTGCCAGGTGCCACAGCCGCTCCGGCACGTTCAGGCGGGTAAGCAGGTTAGCCGCTTTGGCTGCACACTCCTCACGGGAGACACCCAGATCCAGCAGCGGTTGCATCACCACATCCAGCGCGGAAATCCTCGGGATTACGCGCAGGAACTGGCTTACCCAGCCGATGGTTGAACGGCGAACTTCCAACACTTTGCGCGCCGGGGCCTGCACCAGATCGACCCACTCATCGCTGTGGCGAATGTGGATGTGTCCTTCATCCGGCAGATAGTTGGCGTACAGCGATCGCAGCAGCGTGGACTTGCCGCTACCCGAGTGACCGTGCAGCACCACGCATTCGCCATTTTTCACTTCCAGCGTGGCGTTTTGCAGCACCGGCAGACGCACGCCGTTTTGCTGATGCAGCACAAAAGTTTTACTGACGTTTTCAACGCGGATCATTTGAGCCTCTTAGTTCTGCAAAACGGACGACACCAGCAACTGGGTGTACGGATGGTGCGGGTCGTCGAGCACGCGGTCGGTTAACCCACTTTCCACCACCTGACCCTGTTTCATCACCAGCAAACGGTCTGCCAGCAGACGCGCCACACCCAGATCGTGGGTGACAATCACCACCGCCAGATCCAGTTCCACCACCAGGCCGCGCAGCAGGTCCAGCAGTTTGGCCTGTACCGAAACGTCCAGCCCGCCGGTGGGTTCGTCCATAAACACCAGTTTGGGATGGGTGACGAGGTTGCGGGCGATCTGCAGGCGCTGCTGCATACCGCCGGAAAAGGTGGTTGGCAGGTCGTCGATACGCGAGGCAGGGATCTCCACCTCCTCCAGCCAGCGCTGTGCGGTGGCGCGGATCTCGCCGTAATGACGCGCGCCGGTGGCCATCAGGCGTTCGCCGATATTGCCGCCGGCGGAAACCTGACGGCGCAGGCCATCCAGCGGATGCTGATGCACCACGCCCCATTCGGTGCGCAGCAGACGGCGACGGTCGGCCTCGTTCATGCCGTACAGCGAACGGTTCTGATATAAGATCTCACCGCTCTGCGGCGTCAGCCGTGAAGAGATCGATTTCAGCAGCGTGGTTTTGCCAGAACCGGACTCGCCGACGATACCCAGCACTTCGCCAGGCCACAGGTCAAAAGAGACATCGCTGAAGCCTTTGCCCGGCGCGTAGAGATGGGTCAGGTTATTGACTGAAAGCAGCGGTTGCGTCATTGGCTGAGGGCCTCGCTCTGTTGGCGGCAGTAGTCGGTGTCGGAGCAGACAAACATGCGTTTGCCGGTGTCATCAAGCACCACTTCATCGAGATAGCTGTGGGTTGAGCCGCAGATGGCACAAGGTTCATCCCAGCTCTGCACGGTAAACGGGTGATCGTCGAAATCGAGGCTTTCCACGCGGGTGTAAGGTGGCACGGCATAGATGCGCTTTTCGCGGCCTGCGCCAAACAGTTGCAGGGCCGGCATCATGTCCATCTTCGGATTGTCGAATTTCGGGATTGGCGACGGGTCCATGACGTAGCGGTCGTTGACCTTCACCGGGTAGGCGTAAGTGGTGGCGATATGACCGAAGCGGGCGATATCTTCATACAGTTTCACCTGCATGATGCCGTACTCTTCCAGCGCGTGCATGGTGCGGGTTTCCGTTTCGCGCGGTTCGATAAAGCGCAGCGGCTCGGGGATCGGCACCTGGAAGATGATTATCTGATCTTCTGTTAGCGGCGTTTCCGGAATGCGGTGGCGGGTCTGAATTAGCGTGGCGTCTTCCGTACGTTCGGTGGTGTTAACGCCAGTTACGCGCTTGAAAAAGTTGCGAATCGACACGGCGTTGGTGGTGTCGTCCGCGCCCTGGTCAATCACTTTCAGCACGTCCGGCTCGCCAATCACGCTGGCGGTAAGTTGAATGCCACCGGTTCCCCATCCGTAGGGCATCGGCATTTCGCGACCGCCAAATGGTACCTGGTAACCGGGGATCGCTACCGCTTTCAGAATTGCGCGGCGGATCATGCGTTTGGTCTGCTCATCAAGATAGGCAAAGTTGTAGCCGGAGAGGTTAGTGGTCACGAGTGGCCTCCTGTTGCAGGCGTTTGAGCAGTTCCAGTTCGGCCTGGAAATCGACGTAATGGGGAAGTTTGAGGTGCGAAACAAAACCCGCCGCCTCGACGTTATCCGCATGCGCCAGCACGAACTCTTCGTCCTGCGCCGGTCCTGTGACCGTTTCATCGTATTCGGCTGCCTGTAGGGCGCGGTCCACCAGCGCCATCGCCATCGCTTTACGTTCGCTCATACCAAACACCAGCCCGTAGCCGCGGGTAAAATGGGGGGATTCATTTTCTGGCGCGACAAAACCGTTGACCATTTCGCATTCAGTCATCAGCAGTTCGCCGACGTTCACCGCAAATCCCAGCTCTTCCGGGACGGTTTCCAGTGGCACATAGCCGCTGCGGATTTCGGCGGCAAACGGGTGGTTGCGCCCGTAGCCGCGCTGGGTGGAGTAGGCCAGCGCCAGCAAATATCCCTCGTCACCACGCATCAGCTGTTGCAGACGTGAAGCGCGTGAGCAGGGGTAAACCGGCGGCGTGCGGGTGATGTCGTCGGGTGTCGCGCCATCATCCTCTTCACGTTTTGCCAGGCCCTGGTTCGCGAGCAGGGAAAAGACGTGCGGGGAGGCATCCTGCGCGCCGTCTGCGCTGCGCAGCGGCGGGGTTTCGCCATTGGCCAGTAAGGTAAAATCCAGCAGGCGATGGGTATAGTCATAGGTTGGACCCAACAGCTGCCCGCCGGGAATATCCTTGTAGACCGCGGAGATTCTGCGCTCAAGGCGCATTTCTGCGCTGTTAACCGGTTCGCTGACAGCGACCTTTGCCAGCGTAGTGCGGTAAGCGCGGAGCAAAAAGATGGCTTCGACGTTATCGCCGCTGGATTGTTTTAGCGCCAGTGCCGCCAGTTCGCGATCGGCGATGCCGCCTTCGGTCATCACCCGATCAACGGCCAGGTTCATCTGCTGTTCGATTTGCGCCACGCTCAGTTCAGCAATGGTCTCATCGCCCCGGCGTCGGTTTTCCTGCAGGGCGTGGGCGTTGGCTATCGCCTTTTCGCCCCCTTTGACGGCGACGTACATCAGCACACCTCCACATGGGTGGTTCGCGGAATAGCCAGCAGCCGTTCGCCGCAGGTGAGGATCAGATCGACTCCCAGCGGGAACGGGTGCGGGCGCTCGGTAAGTTCGTGAATCAGGCATTCCGGCAGTTGTGGTGCGATCATGCGCTCTTCGGCGATGCCCGCGCCGGTCAGACGCAGCATGCGTCCACCGCTTAAGCCAGAAACTTGCACAATCAGCGTGGCGCTGGTTTCAGGTGCGACGGCGGAACCGGCTGAGAGGGCATTTAGCTGTTCGCTGCTAATGCGTTCGTCGGTGACGGCAAAGGCCGCCAGCTGCGGCTGATCCACCAGCGGCGCGTTGGTGTGAAAACGCAGGTTCTGCCGGGCGATATCGTTATCCATCGACGGCGCCAGCCAGACCGGCGTGTCGCTATCGACCAGGGTCAGCAGCACGCTGGTGGTCGCCAGACCCAGCGGCTGCCAGCCGTGTTTCAGTTGATGCAGGGCGACGATTACGCCCGGTTCGCTCATGGCTTTCAGCAGGCGACGAAAGCTCTGCTGAGCATCCTGAACGGGTAAATTAAATGCGGTCAGAAGTGCCGTAGATCGTGTCATGCGTTATCTCCGCGTACCAGCGTGAAGAAGTCGACCCGGCTGGCGTTGACTTCGGCACGGCGGGCGCTAATCAGCGCATCGCGTTCCGCTTCCAGCGGGGCAATTAAGGTTTCCATTAGGTTCTGGAAATGCGTTTGTTCCTGCAGTAGCGCGTCAATCACCGCGCACTGCTCGGCATGTTGTTTGTTGCGTCCCAGCAGGTAGCTGTAGCCCAGCGTGCCGCTTTTCAGGCGAATAACCGCGCGGGTAAGCGTGGTGTCGCCAGCAAAGAAGCGATTACCGGTGCCGCCCATACGGGCCTGGATCTGCATCAGTCCGCTTTCCGGGGCGCGGATAAGCTCATAGTCCGGCGTTAGTTTGAGCGCCTTGATACGCGCATTCAGGGCATCGGCATTGCTGTAAGCCAGCGCGCGCATCCAGCGCTGGCGGGTGGCGGTATCGAAATGCATTCAGTGCTCCATGGTGAATTCGATCATGTCGGCGCGGGTCAGGCTGACGGAATATTCCGCCGCCTGTTCTTCGCCTTCACGGTGGTTCAGAGTGCGCACGCACAGCAGCGGCGCCATGTTGGGGATTTCCAGCACCTTGCTCTCTTTGGCCTGCGCACGGCGGGCGCTGATGCGCGTTTGCGTGCGCAGCAGCGTCAGACCGGATTGTTCGCGCAGGTAGTCGTGCAGTGAGCCGCTGTTGAAGCCTTGCAGCAGCGGCCACAGCGAGAGGTCGGAAAAATAGTGGTCGATCTGGCACAGTGCGATCCCGTTAACCCGGCGCAGGGTGCGCAGGTGAATCACGTTATCGCCCTCGTTTATGCTGAGCGCATCGGCAATGTGGCTGGAGGCCGGACGCAGCACTGCCAGCAGTTTTTCACTGGTGGGGTGGCTGCCCTGGTCCAGCAGGTTCTGACTAAAGCGCGCCTGGGCATTCAGCGGGTAGTCGAACGGGCGCATCAGCACCAGAACCCCCACGCCCTGACGACGCTGCACCCAGCCGCGTTCAACCAACTGGTCAATGGCACGGCGCAGGGTGTGGCGGTTTACCTCGAAGCGCGCGGCAAGCTGATGCTCGGCGGGCAGATAGTCACCGCAGCGATAATGTTGACGTAGCTCCTGCTCAAGTCTCGCGGCAATTTCCTGATAACGCGTTGGATAACTGGTCGGATGTGTAGACAAGTGCATAGCAATCAATGCCTCGCTAATCAGATAAAGTGCTTACGCAAACGCTGGGAAAGGAAATCCAGCAGGCTGACGGTGACGATGATTAACACCATCAGGGCGCAGGTTTGCTGGAACTGAAAGCCGCGAATCGCCTCCCATAAGGTCACGCCGATACCACCGGCTCCCACCATCCCGACTACCGTGGCCGAGCGAACATTGGATTCAAAGCGATACAGCGAGTAGGAGATAAGCAGCGGCATGACCTGTGGCAGAACGCCGTACAGAATCTCTTCAATTTTGTTGGCTCCGGTGGCGCGAATACCTTCTACCGGACCCGGCTCAATGGCTTCTACCGCTTCGGAAAGCAGCTTGGAGAGTACCCCGGTAGTGTGGATAAACAGCGCCATCACCCCGGCGAATGGCCCTAACCCGACGGCGACTACGAACAGCATCGCGAAGACCATTTCATTGATGGCGCGGCAGGCGTCCATCAGGCGACGCATCGGCTGGTAAATCCACCACGGCACCAGGTTATCGGCGCACATCAGGCCGAAGGGAATCGACAACACCACGGCGAGGGCGGTACCCCAGACGGCGATTTGCAGCGTGACGGCCATTTCACCGAGATAGTCCTGCCACTGACTGAAGTCAGGTGGAAAGAAGTCGGCAGCGAAGGTTGCCATATTGCCGGAATCCTGGATCAGCGTGAGCGGGGCCATTTCGGCGCCTTTCCACGAGACCACCAGCACGGCGAGAAGAATGGCCCAGCTCAGCAGCGAGAACCAGCTACGCTTGGGCGGGGCAACGGTGATGGTTTGCATGTTTGGCTCCGTGCATCGGTTATTGCCGGATGGCGGCGCAGGCGCCTTATCCGGCCTACAAAACATCGTAGGCCCGGTAAGCGAAGCGCCACCGGGCATCAGGGTTATTGCACCGCTTTGGTGACGCTGGTCATGGCGCCTAGGGCGGCGGTCAGGCGGTCGAGATCATCAAGCTGTGCTTTCAGCGCCGAGGTTTTGCTGGTTTTCTCTTCCTCGTTCAGCCCTTTGTTGTCCTTCACGCCCTGCATCTCTTTAAACAGCGCCAGTTGGCGAATCGGCACCAGTTGCAGATCGCTGGAGGCACGGAACGGCGCCCAACCCAGGCGTTCCAGGACGGTTTTCTGCTCCGGCGTTTTGCCGTAGTTCATGAAGAAGTCGTACACCTTGTCCTTGGTGGCTTCAGAGAGGTTCTTACGCCAGACGATCGGATCGCCTGGGATCAGCGGTGACTTCCAGATAACCTTCAACTCTTTCAGCTTGTCCGGTGCGGACGTTTTCAGCTTGTCGAGGTTTTCGGTGTTGTTGGTAGCCACATCCACCTGTTTGTTGGCGACGGCCAGGGCGTTAGTTTCATGCCCGGCGTTAACGGTGCGTTTGAAGTCGCTGGCGGAGATGTTGTTTTTGGCGAAGACGTAATAACCGGGGACGAGGAAACCTGACGTAGAGTTGGGATCGCCGTTGCCGAAGGTTAGATCCTTACGTTTGGCGATCAGATCGTTCAGGTTGTTGATCGGGCTGTCTTTGTTAACGATCAACACGCTCCAGTAACCCGGGGATCCGTCGGCGGCGACGGTCTGGGCAAACACTTGTCCGTTAGCGCGATCCACCGCTTCCATTGCTGAGAGGTTGCCGTACCAGGCGATATCCACTTTGTTAAAGCGCATGCCCTGGATGATCCCGGCGTAGTCCGGAGCGAAGAAGGCGTTTACTTTCACGCCCAGCGATTTTTCCATGTCCTTCAGGAACGGTTCCCACTGTGGCTTCAGGTTTTGCTGTGATTCGGTCGAAATAATGCCAAAGTTCAGCGCTTTTTCTTGCTCCTCGGCATGGGCCGGGCTTAACAAGGTACTGACGCTAAACATGCTGGTGAAAGCCAGCGCGGCAACTGTCTTATAGCTCATGTCGTTTCCTTAATTAGTCATTGTTCCAGGCTATTTCACTTGCCAGCCTGAATCCGGGCAGTGCTCAAAATCCTCACGTACTGCGTGTACGCTCCGGTTTTTCCGCGCTGGCCGTCTCCAGCCTGGCTGCGCCAATAACGCCTGGTTTTTTAGAACTATGCAGCCTGTGCGTTCTGTTCGACGCGGTTCATGCTGCGGTAGAGATGGTCAAAACGGTCGTTGTCAAAATGCTGGCTGCTGCCATCAAAGAAGACGTTGCCCTGGCGCAGCGCGACAATGCGTTCGCAGTAGCGCAGGGCGTAATCCACCTGATGCAGCGTGACGACCACGGTGATGCCGTCGGTCTGGTTGATGTCGCGCAGGGTGTCCATCACGATGCGCGCGGATTCCGGATCCAGCGAGGCAATCGGCTCGTCGGCAAGGATCACTTTGGCCTGCTGCATCAGCGCGCGGGCAATCGCGACGCGCTGCTGCTGCCCGCCGGAGAGCGTGGAAACACGTTGATATGCAAAGTGCGCCATGCCGACGCGGGTCAGCGCCTGTAACGCGCGTTGTTTCTGCTCAGCGGTAAACCAGCTAAAACAGGTGCGCCAGAACGGCGTGCTGCCGAGCGCGCCAATCAGGACGTTCTCCAGCACCGTCAGGCGGTTCACCAGATTGAACTGCTGGAAGATATAGCCGGTGTGGGCGCGGCTTTTGCGGATATCGCGCGCCAGGCGGCCTTCATGTTGAACGGTGCGGCCCAGCAGCTCGATGTGGCTACCAGGCGATTTATCACCGACGATCAAACCGCTTAAATGACGTAAAAGGGTGGATTTGCCGGAGCCGGACGGCCCAAGCAGAGCCACCATCTCACCGGCACAGATATTCAGATCAACCGCATTAAGCGCCTGATGTTGATTGAAGGATTTGGAGAGTTTCTCGACGCGAATAACCGTTTGCATGATGCGGCCTCCCTAAAAAAGTGGCCCCATCGTGGCGGATTAATGTGACGTTTTCGTTAAAGGAAGGTTACTTGGCGATGAAGAGTTGAGCGATATTTGATGACAGTACGGGAGGGCTGGCCTCCCGTTGGATTACTCTGTAGGGGGTTGCTGTTGTTTGACGACGTTGATCATCCACGGCACGCCATACTGGTCGCTCACTTTACCGAAACCGTGGGCCCAGAAGGTTTCCTGCCAGTCCATTTCGATTTTTCCGTTTACTGCCAGGTTATCAAACCAGCGTTTACCTTCGTCGACGTTTTGTGTGTCGAGCACCAGCGTAAAGCCAGAGTAGTGCGCGTTTCCGTCGGGGGCGCTATCGCTCATCATGATATCGCTGCCCGCAACGCGCAGGTTGGCGTGGGCAATAGCGGTATCGGGGAATTTCATGCCAGAAGGGCAACCTTCTTCACTGTCCTGCGCCGATTTGGGCATTTCACCGAAGTTGATTTTGTAGAGCAGCTCAGCGCCTAACGTTTTTTGGTAGAAGGCGATAGCGTCAGCGCAGTTGCCTGCAAAGGAGATATAGGGACTTAACGGCATAATCTTTACCTCAGAGTAAGAGAAGCCAGTTAAGTGTAGTTATCGTCTGTATAAATAAACCAGGCGGGAAGTATGGGCTTCCCGCCTGGCAGATGAGCTGGTGTAGACCTGATGAGCGTAGCGCCGTCAGGCAATTTGCATCAGTTCTTTTTCACAAACTCAGATTTCAGCTTCATTGGGCCAAAGCCATCGATTTTGCAATCGATGTTGTGGTCGCCTTCAACCAGGCGGATATTCTTCACTTTGGTACCGATCTTCAGCATGGAAGAGCTACCTTTTACCTTCAGATCTTTTACTACGGTAACGCTGTCGCCATCGGCGAGCAGGTTGCCATTAGCATCTTTAACGATCAGTTCGTCGCTGTCCTGAGCGGGTTCAGCGTCGTTCCATTCGTGAGCGCATTCCGGGCAGATGAACATGCCGTTATCTTCGTAAGTGTATTCGGAGTTGCATTGTGGGCAGTGTGGTAATGACATGTGGATTTCCTCAAAAGTCAGCAGGGGCAAAAGCGCCCAAAATTGGCAGATTGCCGAAAAAGGCCGCAATTATACATAAAATCCCTGCTTTTGTCGGGGCTACAGGCCAATTATGCCCAACTATCTGTTGTGGCGTCAGGTTGCTTTCACGTCTATGAAAACCAGACGGAATATTTTTTAAGGGAAATTGCTACGTTTAGCTATTTAAGATAAGGTGAGGCGAAACACCCGATATTCATAGGTAGCATGGCTTACAGACTAGCTAAGTCATTGTGAGTGAATACTTTGTGACCCCCTTAAATTTGGTAGGGGAATTAAGCTGGCATTTTTTAAAACTGAACTACTCTGTTTATCTTTCTTACTTAATATAGTAAGTGAGAGGCATCAGGCCAGCAGTCATACGATAAATTTTATTTTAATAATATCAGCTGGTTGTTTTAATTTTAATTATTTCCACACGTAATTATAAAAGCCGAAAATCTATAAATAAAACGATTTGGCTAAATAAAAGTAATGCTATTTGCGTTAAGGAAAGATTTTCCATGTACACACAGACAATTTATGAATTAAGTCAGGAAGCTGAACGCTTACTGATGCTCTCTCTTGAACATCTCAGGCAATTGCAGAAATTGCCAATGACCTCGGCGAATGATGTCATGCTGAAAAAAGGAGAGCATAGTGGACAGGTTGTTCAGCCCCTGCATTTCAGCGCGCGTGGCATGGATGTCCAGCAGGCAACGCTCAACAATGAACTGCGAAAGATTACCCGTCTGGAAATGGTTCTGGCGATCGTCGGTACGATGAAGGCGGGAAAGTCGACGACGATTAACGCGATTGTCGGAACTGAGGTTTTACCTAATCGTAATCGCCCGATGACGGCGTTACCGACCCTTATCCGCCATACACCGGGACAGAAAGAGCCGGTGCTGCATTTTTCGCATGTCGCGCCAATTGACGCCTTAATGAAAGTATTACAGCAGCGCGTGCGGGAATGCGATCGTCAGCGTCTGGCTCAGACGCTGGAAATAGATAAGGATATGAATGCCCTGCTTCAACATATTGAAAACGGCGTGGCATTTGAACGGTATTACCTTGGCGCACAGCCTATTTTCCATTTTCTCAAGAGCCTGAACGATCTGGTGCGTTTGTCTAAAGCGCTGGAGGTGGAGTTTCCGTTTGCCGCCTATGCTGCAATTGAGCATATTCCGGTTATTGAGGTTGAGTTCGTGCATCTGGCCGGGCTGGCAAGTTATCCGGGACAATTGACGCTGCTGGATACTCCCGGGCCGAATGAGGCCGGGCAGCCACACTTACAACAAATGCTCAATGAACAGCTGGCGCGGGCTTCAGCGGTACTGGCGGTGATGGATTATACCCAACTGAAGTCGATTTCGGATGAGGAAGTCCGTCAGGCCATTATGGCGGTTGGAAAGTCAGTACCGCTGTATGCGCTGGTTAACAAATTCGATCAGAAAGACCGCAACAGTGATGATGAAGAGCAGGTGCGGGCGTTAATTTCCGGCACGTTGATGAAAGGTGGTATTACGCCTGAACGTATTTATCCGGTCTCCTCAATGTGGGGATATCTGGCCAACAGGGCACGTCATGAACTCATGAATAATGGGCGCTTGCCGGATCATCAGGAGCAGCGCTGGGTCCAGGACTTTGCCGAAGCGGCACTCGGCAGACGCTGGCGTACCACCGATCTTGAGGATAAAGAACATATTCGCCATGCCGCCGATCTGCTGTGGGAGGATTCGTTGTTTGAGCAGCCGATCCAGAAAGTCATTCACGCCGCTCACGCCAATGCTTCGCTGTATGCGCTTCGCTCGGCATCGCACAAGTTATTGAACTATTCGCAAAGCGCACACGAATACCTGGAGTTTCGCGCCCACGGCTTAACCGTAGCCTATGAGCAGTTGCAGATGAACATCGCGCATATTGAAGATGATATGCAACAGTTGCAGAGAAGCCAGGCGCGGGTGGGCGACGAGGTCAGTCACGAGGTTGAGCTGGCGCTGGAGGCTGCTGCGGCCTATCTTAGTGAGCAACAGACCGAGATTCTGTGCGGCATCAACACGTTCTTTGTTAAAGAAAACGTGCTGATGATGTCACAACATGGCATGGGAGCTGCCATTGCAACGGCGGAAATGGCCGGTGATATGCTGGTGTTGCATGACGAGGGGCAAGCGAAAATTGTGTTAGATAAAATTCGCTCCTCCTGTGAGGTTGTCCTGCTGGCGGCGCAGGAGAGTATCAGCCGGGACCTGGCGCTGCGTTTTGAGGCGCTTGAATCGACGTTATCCCGGGCGCTGAATGACGCTATGCGGCCTATTGAGCAGCGGGTGAAAGAGGAACTGAACCACGCCGGTTTTCGTGCTCGGATCCGTTTTCCAGCCTTTCATGCGGCGATGTTTAATTTCAATACCCGCCAGTTGTTTAACGAGGCTATTGAACAGGATATCCCTGCTGATAATACCCCGTCCACCGGTGGTGTTGTGCGTGACACGTTCTCACGTTGGTTGAATCAGCCCAACTGGGGATGGAATGATTATGTCGAAACAAAAACGCGTTACCTCATTGATATGGGCGCGTTGCACAAGAATCTTGTCCATTATGTCACTCAGTTTTGCCAACAAATTCGTAAAGCTTTAGTTGCTCAGGTCGATATTTCCGTTACGGCAGGCATGGCCACGTTTTTTGCTGATTTTTCACTGTGTCTGACGCAATTGCAGGCGAGCCTGCGCGAGAGTCTGACCCTGCGCCAGCAAAATGAATCGGCGGTGAATGCAATGAATGAACAATTGCAGCATCGTATTACGACGGCGGCATGGATTTATGAAGATTCCCGCTTGCTGCGTGACGATATCCACACCCTTTTTGCAACCGAGCATACATGACTAACGTGTTACTGGAAGGCCCTGGGCGGACGCTGGAGTGCGTCTACCCGAAGTTTATGGTCGATCTGGTTCAGGGAGATGAAACCAAACGTTCCGGCGGTTTTCTGCAGCAGCAGCAGCGGTTGCGTGCGCGCCTGACGCAGGAAGTGTTATCCCAGACGCAACTGCGGGCGTGGGTGATGGCGGGGGTTTCCAGCGAACACCTGGTGATGCGCCTTAAGCTGGTGGAAAAACTGGCGGGTACTATCGATCCTGGTCACCTGGCGCTGGTACGTATTGCCGAGCGACTGGTGTTCTTACAACAAACTGAACAGCCACGCGGACAATCAACTCCCGGCGTGATGCAGCAATTAATTTCACTGGCTGACGGGTTTGCCCAACGTAGCGCATATAAAGAGAAAGCGTTGACGCAACGTGGGCTGACCGTGCAGGCAGGCGAACACAGTGAACAGATTTTTACTCGCTGGCGGGCTGGCGCGTATGACGGCTGGTCATTACCCGGACGCTGCTTTGTTGCGCTGGAGGAACTGCGCTGGGGCGCCTTTGGTGATGCCTGTCGGCTGGCGAATGCCGATGTAGTGTCGATGCTAAAAGACAATTTACGCACGATGGCTGCCCAGACGCTGGCGCATAGCGTGAATGCGGCACCAACTACGCGCCATTATTATCATCAATGGCTGAACTCACCTGCAGTTGGGGGTTCGAGCGAACATAACGATCTGCTGAGTTGGCTGGGTGACTGGTGCGATGCGCAGCGTCATCCGGTGAGCTGGTCGGTGACGCAGCGTTGGCAGAATGTGGCGTTAGGGATGCCGAGACTGTGTTCGGCAAAGCGACTGGTTGATGCGATGGTTGAGGAGATTTTCGCACCCCCCCAGCTCATCAGTTGAGCTGGGGGGGCGTGAGGCAAAGGCAGGCTTAGTGGTGCAGTGAGTCTGCCGGGGTCGCCACTGTCTCGTTGGCGACCTGATTTTTATTAAAACGTTTGGCATACAACGCGGTGATAATCGGCACCAGAATGGCGGTGACAATCACGCTGGCAGCGACCAGAGCAGTTGCCGAAGCGGCAACCGGTTCAAATGCCGGGGTAATCTGGGCGATGATGACTGGGTTAGCCACCGCGGCACCAGCTGCAGAAGAGGCTGCTACGCCCGCCGTACCATTCCCGCCACCAATGACGCGGTCAGCAATAATCAGCGGGATACCGGTGATAACGATGACGGCCACACCCAGCAGGATACCCAGCAGACCGGTATCAACGATGACGCTCAGGTTAATGGTGTTACCCAGTGCGAAGCCGAAGAACGGAATCAGTACCGGTGTCGCTTTGCTAAAGAAGGCACGCAGGTCGTGATCCAGGTTGCCCAGTGTAAAGCCGATCAGGAACGGCAGGACCGCGCCGATGAAATGGTGCGGCTCGAAAGAGGCCAGACCGGCAGAGCCCAGAATGACCATGGTCATTAACGGACCGGATTCCAGAGACATTAACACAAATGCGCCAGACTCTTCTTTCGTACCGTACTGGTTCATCAGGCTGGCGTACAAACCCCCGTTGGTCATGTCCATTGCTGAGACAATTGCCAGTACGGAAAGACCTGCAAAGAACCCGGTTTGAATGCCTGTATCAGGAATAAATGAAGCGGCAATCATTGCCACTGCCCAGGCTACGGCTATTTTGGTTAATACCAATGTACCGGACTTGCGTAATACCGTGCCGGTTGCCCGTAAATCAATAGATGCGCCGATACAAAAAAACCACACTGCCAGAATCGGTACCGTTCCGCTGATCATTCCTTTGGTAAACGAACCGAAATACGCACCGGTATCCGGAGCTAACGTATTTAACACTGCGCCTAATAACAGAGGAATCAACATCATTCCGCCGGGGATGCGTTCAATCGTGGCTTTAATTTTCATAAACGTCCTCATGTCTTGTCGCCGCTAATACTAGCGCAAGAGGGTAAAAATTAATAAATTAAAATGGTTACTGGTTTTTCTTAACAAAGAAAATCGCTATCTCTTTGTTTTATAAAATCTAACGTGGCATACGTTGAGCGTGTTGCTGCTCCCAGGGATATTGCGTCTGGAATTAGTTTGCATTCATAGGAACGTTGATTCAATCAAAATAAAACGATGTTTTAGTTATCTTCATCACATATTCCGAGCAAAAGTTCCCGGTCGCTCTGATTATTAAAAAAGCTGTGATCTTTTTGTGAAGGGATTAGGTGGTTTTTTTGCTAGCAGAATAATAGTGACCGCTGTGATTGTTGGTGCAATAAAGTGATTTATTCTTGTATTTAATTGTCAGTAAATCGCAAGCGTTACATGTAAAAAAGATGACTAAGAATGACCTAATTTACGCATGTTGACGAAATGAAAAACTATGTGTGAAGTTGATCACAAATTTAAACACTGTTAGGGTAAAGAGGTCATTAACCGCCCAATCAGGCGTCAACAGGTTCGGTTGTACTGCTCATTTTCAGTCAGTGTAAGTAAACCTGCTACGCTTGTTACAGGGATTGCGCCTGTGCAATCCCCGCTCGGCGATGACCTTAGCGCATACGGCGTTGGGAGACTCGAACTGTAGCGCGACAGGGCTAAGTCTATGAGGACTGGTATGCTAAAAAGGAAAAAAATAAAGCCAATTACGCTTCGCGACGTCACCATTATTGATGACGGAAAACTGCGAAAAGCCATTACCGCCGCGTCACTCGGTAATGCAATGGAGTGGTTTGATTTTGGTGTTTATGGGTTTGTTGCTTACGCATTAGGTAAAGTGTTCTTCCCGGGGGCTGACCCCAGCGTGCAGATGGTTGCTGCACTCGCTACCTTCTCCGTTCCCTTTCTGATTCGACCGCTTGGCGGATTGTTTTTCGGTATGCTTGGCGATAAATACGGTCGCCAAAAGATCCTGGCTATCACGATTGTGATTATGTCGATCAGTACCTTCTGTATTGGGTTGATCCCTTCGTATGCGTCTATTGGTATCTGGGCACCGATCCTGCTGTTGCTGTGTAAGATGGCACAGGGCTTTTCGGTCGGCGGCGAGTATACCGGCGCGTCGATTTTTGTCGCAGAGTATTCCCCGGACCGTAAGCGTGGATTTATGGGCAGTTGGCTGGACTTCGGCTCGATTGCCGGGTTTGTGCTGGGTGCGGGCGTGGTAGTCCTGATCTCAACTGTCGTCGGCGAAGACAACTTCCTTGAGTGGGGCTGGCGTATTCCGTTCTTCCTGGCGCTACCGTTAGGGCTGATTGGCCTGTATCTGCGTCATGCTCTGGAAGAAACACCTGCATTTCAGCAGCATGTCGACAAGCTGGAGCAGGGCGATCGTCAGGGTCTGCAGGAAGGACCGAAGATTTCGTTTAAAGAAATTGCGACTAAACACTGGCGTAGCCTGCTGGCGTGCATCGGTCTGGTGATTGCGACCAACGTCACTTACTACATGCTGCTCACCTATATGCCGAGCTACCTGTCGCATAACCTGCACTACTCTGAAGATCACGGTGTGCTGATTATTATCGCCATTATGATTGGTATGCTGTTTGTGCAGCCGATTATGGGGCTGCTGAGTGACCGCTTCGGACGCCGTCCGTTTGTGATTATGGGCAGTATTGCGCTGTTTGTGCTGGCCATTCCGGCATTTATCCTGATTAACAGTAACGTTATCGGCCTGATTTTCGCCGGGTTGCTGATGCTGGCGGTGATCCTTAACTGCTTCACCGGGGTGATGGCATCAACGTTACCGGCGATGTTCCCGACACATATTCGCTACAGTGCGCTGGCCGCCGCGTTTAATATCTCGGTCCTGGTAGCTGGTCTGACCCCGACGCTGGCCGCCTGGCTGGTGGAAAGCTCGCAGAACCTGATGATGCCAGCTTATTATCTGATGGTGATTGCGGTGATAGGTTTAATTACCGGCGTGACCATGAAAGAAACCGCCAATCAGCCGCTGAAAGGGGCGACACCTGCCGCTTCGGATATTCAGGAAGCGAAAGAGATCCTCGGCGAGCACTACGACAATATTGAGCAGAAAATCGAAGACATCGATCAGGAAATTGCAGAGCTGCAGCTTAAGCGTTCGCGCCTGGTGCAGCAGCATCCGCGTATTGATGAGTAATCGTGTCATTGCCTGATGGCGCGAGCTTTTAGGCCTACGGGTAGCATTGTACTTTGTAGGCCGGATAAGGCGTCAGCCGCCATCCGGCGCGTGGCCTTAAGGTTGGCTTAATATCCTTCAGGCAAACTCTCCTCCATAGTATCGGAGGAGAGTGTCATGAAAACCCGTATTTATGAAAGTTTGACCACCGTTTGCAGCGTACTGATTGTGAGCAGTTTTTTGTACGTGTGGGTGAGCTCTTACTGATCTTTCTCCAGCACCACCCAGGCGCGAGTGCCACTGGCTCCTGGGCGGTTTTGCAAAAAGAACTGCCCGTGATGTAACTGGGTAATTCGACTGACAATGCTCAGCCCCAGCCCAATCCCGCCAAAACGGCTATCCATACGCACAAACGCTTTGCTCAGTTCCCCACATTTACTTTCATCAATGCCTGGCCCTTCATCTTCGACGGCCATGACGGCATCATGCTCTGTATTCAGGCTAATCGTAATATGGGTGCCTTCCGGGCTGTAGCGATGGGCGTTCTCCACCAGATTTCTCAGCAGCATCCGCAATAGCGTGGCGTCGCCGCGTACGATGACATCCTCTGCGCTTGCCGGTAGGAGCAACGTTTGCTGGCGCTGGTCCAGCATCGTGCTGAGTTCATCGTAAGAGGGCAGAATCACGTCCTCCAGTAGTTTGACGTGCTGGTAGCTTCCGGCCGAAAACGACTGACCCACACGGGCGAGTTGCAACAGCTGCGACACGCTGTCCATCATTTGGTCGAGTCGGGTGATGAGCGGCGTAACGTCAACATTGTGGGTTTTTGACAGCAATTCCAGATGCAGACGAACGCCGGATAGTGGCGTTCGTAGCTCATGGGCAACGTCGGCAGTAAACAGACGCTCGTTGTCGATAGTGGTTGTTAGCCGCGTAACCAACTGATTGAGCGCCGTCACCACCGCCTGTATCTCAATGGTGGAGCTACGGATATTAATGGGAGCCAGATTATCCGCTGTGCGAGTTTCTAACTCCTGTTGGAGATCGGCAAGAGGACGGGTAATGCGCCGTACCGCCTGATAGCAAATAATGAGCGTCAGGCTGACCATAAAAATGCCGGGGACGATCAGGCTGGCGATAGCCTCGCGGATCTCATGCATGATATGGCGATCGTTGTTACGGTTTTCGCGTAACGCCTGTTCGAACAGCTGTATTTGCTCGGTGCTTTCGTGCCACAACCAGAAGGTGCTAATCAGCTGGAAGACCAGCAGAATCAGGCCGATCGTCAGCATTAAACGCTGGCGAAGCGGGAGCGGTTGTTTTAGAAAACGCATCAAATTCACTTAGCTTTCCTCAGTAGCGGCCAGCATGTAGCCAAAACCTCGAACCGTGCGAATGCGTGATTTTCCCACTTTATCGCGCAGGTTGTGGATGTGGACTTCCAGCGTATTGGTCGACGGCTCGTTGTCCCAGCTGTAGATGTCGTTATACAGAATCTCCCGGTGTACCGGGCTTCCCGCTTTGAGCATCAGCCGCGACAATAGCGCGTACTCTTTTGGCGTTAAGACAATTTCTTGTCCATCCATCCACACCTGGCGGCGGCCGATATTCAATGTCAGGTTGCCAATGATAATCTCACTTTCACCCTGATTGTTATGCCGACGTAACAGCGCCCGAATGCGGGCATGCAGTTCTTCCAGCGCGAACGGTTTGACCAGATAGTCATCAGCGCCGACATCCAGTCCGGTGATGCGGTCTTTCACGGTGTCGCGGGCGGTCAGAATGAGTACCGGCACGGTGTATTTTTTCTGCCTGATGCGGGTCAGAAAATGCAGGCCATCCTCATCCGGTAAACCTAAATCCAGAACGACAAGGCTGTAATGCCCCGTTTCCAGGCAATGCTCGGCGGCACGGGCCGTGGATACGCCATCGCAGGCGTAGCCTTCCGTTTGTGCGGCAAGTATCAGCCCCTGTAGTAACAGCGTATCGTCTTCAACAATCAGAATTTTCATTCGGTTAGCCTCCCCGGCAGGGTTGCAGAATATCATCTGCCGCTTGGTATTTCTGTGTTTGCACGCCCGTTAATCCCAGCAGGGTTGAGAACAGATTATCCTGTGAGAAATCTTCTGAGCTGGCCCGTTTTTGTAAACATGTCTGAGAGACCTGATAGCGTTGCTGATAATCTTCTGAGAGCCACAACAGCATCGGTACATGTTTTTGTGTGTCAGGTGCAATCGAATACGGCAGACCGTGCAAGTAGACGCCGTTTTCTCCTAAGGATTCACCGTGATCGGAAAGATAAACCAGGCTGGTGGTGAAATTGTCCTGATGCGCTTTCAGTATATTGATCGCTTTATCAACAATATAGTCAATGTACAGGATGGTATTGTCGTAGGTATTCACCAGTTGCTGCTGCGAACAGGTTTGAATTTCGTTGGTATCGCAGGTTGGGGTAAATTTCTTAAACTGTGGCGGATAACGGTTGTAATAGGTTGGACCATGGCTGCCGATGGTGTGCAGCACGATCACGCCGTCGCCCTTCAGGTTATTAATGTACTCTTCCAGCCCGTGGAACAGGACTTCATCGTAGCATTCACCGTTAATACACTGTCCTGGTAAGTTCAGCGCAGTCATATCCTGATGCGGTACGCGGTCACAGGCACCTTTACAGCCGCCGTCGTTATCATTCCACAGAACGTTAATTCCCGCCCGTTGGATGATATCGAGTACGCCTTCCTGGTGGTGAGCCAGCTCTTCATCGTAATGCGCTCGTGGCATGTCGGAGAACATGCAGGGAACGGAAACGGCTGTCGCCGTACCGCAGGACGTTGTATGCGGGAAATAAACGACATCATCTTTTTCCAGCAACGGATTGGTCTGACGTGAATAACCTGACAGAGAGAAGTTGTCGCCGCGTGACGTTTCACCGAGCACCACAATAGTGAGGTTCTTACGTTTTCCTTTCACCATTTCTGGATTACGGTGCGCATCTTCGCCAATACGCACCAGCGGCAGGTTGGCCAGTCTCTGGTGTGAATACCAGGATGACGTTGCCACGATGCTGTTGGACGGGCTGAGGGACTTAACCAGCTCTTTGTTATTACGAAACAGCGATGCGTAATCTTTATAGAAGAAGGCGGCGACCAGCACGATAAGCAGTGCCGATATCAGGATATTCGCAGCGCGATACAACACGCTGCGCAGCACTGGCGTAATGGGTTTGATTCTTATCCAGCAGGCAACGATGGCGGCCAGAATGCCGCTCAGCCCCAGCGTCAGGAGCATTTGCGGCGTCATGAGGGCGAAGGTTTCAGCCGGTGTGGTATCCATCATGTTGGCGATCATCGAGCGGTCGATGATGATGCCGTAGGTCATGATGAAATACTGGGCGGATGCTCCGACCAAAATGAAAATGCACGCGACCAGGCGGTTAAGCCACAGGAAAGAGGCCAGCGTGAGCACGATATTCATGACGCTGAACGCGACAACCGGCATCGATAAGAACACCAGGATATTGCGCAGGGAATCCAGCGGAAGGTCTTGCAGTACCTGTTTGTAGAACGCGATGTTCAGGAAGGTCGCAAGATAAAATGAGATCAGCAATAGCCAGCTGATTTGCCCGAGAGTCGGTCTTTTAAACAGGAGCTTTAACATTAAGGGGGTTCCATCGACTAAGTGGAGCGGATCCTCTCAAAGTAAAATTAAGCCAACATTAAGTTCTTAATGTTAGCAGGTACTGGTGGGGTGTGTGATGCGTAGGCCCGATGCGCTTATGTCATCGGGCAACGACGCTTACAGGCATTAATTATTGTTGGTCGGGGCATCCAGAGGATACGGGTTTTTATGGATTCGGTTGTAATTGAGCGCATACAGTGCGGTGATTACCATCAACATCACGAACGACCACATCACTTCTTTGGCGCCAGAACCCACCACCGCCCAGATGCAGTAGACAAATGCCACAAAGGTCACCAGTATGTACATCGGACGCGCTTTACCAAAGTGACCGTGGCCCAGCAGCAGCAATGCCGCGCAGGTGTACAGATATGGCACCAGGGTGAAGATAACGGAGACCGAAGAGACCAGACCAAATTCTTTTGCTGCGTTTGGCGACATGCTGCTGAACTGGAAGAGGGTCATCAGGATCCCGACGATGATTAGCCCGGCAACCGGTGTTCCCGCCTTGTTGACGCGAGCGAAAATCGGTGGGAACAGGCCGTCATCGGCTGCCGCTTTTGCGGTCTGGCCGGCCAACAGTGTCCAACCACCCAGTGAGCCAAGGCACCCAGCCGCTGCACAGAAGGAGACAATGGCCCCAGCGGTATCACCCAGTGCCATGCGTGCAGCATCACCAAACGGTGAGGCTGACACCCGCAGCGCAGCGTTAGGGATCATGCCCATAATTGCCGTAGTTGAGAGAACGTAGCAGACGGCGGCAATCAGTACCCCGCCAATGGTGGCGATAGGGACGTTACGTTTCGGGTTTTTAACCACACCGGCGGCAACGGAGGCGCTTTCAACCCCAATGAACGACCATAAGGTTACGTTTAAGGTGCTTTGGATGGCGCCGAAGGTATTCATGCCGCTGACGTTCCAGGCCGCCATATAGGTTTCACCGCGGAACCAGAACCAGCCGAAGACGGCAATACCGACAATGGGCACCAGCGCCAGTACTGTCGCAACGGCCTGCACGCGAGTGATCATTTTTGGACCGACAATATTCAGCAAGACGAAAACCCACAGTACAACGACACAGGTGAGCGTCAGAACCAACGGATCTTTTAAGATAGGGAAGAAGTAGCTCAGGTAACCGACGCCAATAACGACCATGGCGATGTTACCAATCCAGCAGGCCAGCCAGTACAGCACGTTGGTCTGGTAGCCTAAAAAAGGACCGAAACAGCGGCGCGCATAAGCGTAAGAACCACCGGGACTGGAGTCTAAGGACGACATTTTGGCGTACACCATCGACAGTGCCAGCGCACCGATAATAGTGACCAACCATCCGTAGATTGCAATCCCGCCAGTTGACGCCAGGTTTGCGGGTAGCAGGAATACACCGGAACCCATAATATTCCCCGACACCATAAGGGTGACGGGGATTAAGCCCACTTTGTGAGCATCAGCATCCGTCGACATATTTTTTAACTCCTGATAAGGATAAATGACGTCACATCATACCTCTTCAGAAGACTATTTTATGATGACGGAACAGGGGTATCGCCAATGCTGATATTATTATGGCTCATCGCTAAATGATCAAAAATCAGGCAGCGGAGGGTTCCCGATGTTGACTGACATAATGCAGTGGCGTCATTCCATAGAACTCTTTGAAGACGGAGATAAAGTATGAAGTACTGTTATATCCGCACAGCTGAGATACCTGTGAAATGTTTTTCCCGTCCATCATTAATTGATTGACGGCATAACGCATACGACACGTGGTTATTATTTGACTGTAACTTGTATTTTCATTTTTTAGCTTTTTCTTTAACAAACTGGGACTCAGGCATAAGCAACTGGCGACCATGCTTAAATTCCAGTCTTTATGAATATCGCTCTCAATGATGTGGTAAACGCTGTCGCTGATGCGATTGCGTAACATATGCATAAGTAGGGAGATAAACTTTTTGCTGTCGAGAAAACGCGATAATACGGTGAACAGTAGCGAACGGGTACGCTCATTTTCGCCTTCGTTTTGCGTTTCCATCACGCTGTGTTGAGCGGCAACCCGAAAGACATCCGGCGTCAGGCATACGGCGGTCATCACCGGATTGGCGCTACGTTGCCAGAGAGGGAACTGTGAAAGATCTTTATTTAAAAATCGTAGATAGTCTTTAATGACATCGCGACTGATATGTACGACCAGTGCGTTATTAAGTGAAGAAAAATCGATAATATTATTATCACACGCCACCAGAGCCATGTGGTTAGCTTTTAAACTGATGGCTTCTTTACCGTTAATCCTTAACCAAACATCTTTCTCCGTTAATACAACAACACAAGCTTCTTTGCTGCAAAGCCTCATACCCAAACTCCCGGAATATGAACATCAAATACCGTAACTCAGCACCTGCTGAGTAATCGCGGCTAAAAAAAAATTGTATGATGAATCAAGACAAGCGATAAAATAGCGTGATTTTTAGTAATTACAATATCTGTAGGGATTCTTGGCATGTACATAATTTTTTACGCAAGTGGCAACGTACTATTTGCGTATAAAAAAAGCGCGGGGTGGTCCCGCGCAAAAGGTATAACAATGTTATTGTTTTGCAGCAATACTCAGGAATTACTCAACTATCACACGTCAACCTTATAAAAAATAGACTATCTAAAAAACGACATTAGGCTTTCACGCACATGACGTGATACACACCGTCAATAATTTCCGTTCCTTCGGTTTCATGTTCAAAGCCAGGGAAATGATGATCCCAGGATTGCAACGAACGTAGATAACTAATCTGCGGGCTGTTGGCATCGCCAAAGTTTTCCCCGGACAGCAGCATTGGAATTCCCGGTGGGTAAGGAATGACGGAGTTGGCTGCGATACGACCCGGCAGATTTTCAATCGCCACCATCTCAACGTTATCGCTGACTATCGCGTTATAGGCTTCACGCGGGGTCATTTCAGCAACAGGCAGGCCAGAGTAGGCCGCATTGAGTCGGCTACCTGGGTTATTTTCTTTCAGCCAGGCGAACATGGTGTCGCCCAGATCGTGAATACCCATGTTTGCGTAAGTGTCAGGATGTTCCTCTACCAGTTCCGGCATCACCTGTGAGAGCGGAGTATTGGCATCATAGTGGTGTTTGAAAGAGCACAGTGTGTTTATCAGCGTGCCCCATTTACCACGGGTGATCCCCATTGAGAACAAGAACATAATCTGGAAATCGGTGGTACGGGTCGGTACGATGCCGTGGCGGCTAAGCCAGGCGGTAACCAGCGCCGCCGGAACACCGGTCTGTTCCAGTTCACCATCATCACCCATACCTGGCGCCAGAATACTGACTTTAATGGGGTCCAGCATGCTCCAGTTATCTGGCAGGTCTTTAAACCCATGCCAGGATTCACCGGGGCGCATTACCCAGCAGTTCTGGTCGGTCGTCAGGAGTTGGGTTGGCGCATCGGCAAAGTCATAGGTTTTGCCGGTCTGCGGATCGGTAACCACCTCTTTGTTCCACGGTTTGAAGAACCAGTCGCCCTCAGCCGTGAATTCTTTGTACAACCGTGCCATCGCCTGACGGAAATCGACGGCTTCATCGATCACTTCCTGGGTGAGCGACAGGCCGCTGTTACCGTCCATCATGGAAACTGCCACGTCGTTTGATGCACAGATGGCATACAGCGGAGACGTGGTGGCGTGCATCATGTACGCCTGGTTAAAGCGGGAGAAATTAACCGCGCCACGGCCTTCACGGACGTGAATGTAAGATGCCTGAGAGAGCGCATTCAGCAACTTATGGGTCGAGTGGGTGGCAAAAACGGTGGGGCCGTTATGGTCGCCAGGTGCACCACGCATAGCGTAGTGATCGGCATAAATCGGGTTGAAACGCGCATAGCCGTACCAGGCTTCATCGAAATGAATGCGATCGCTGGTCTGGGCTAGCAGGTCTTGCGCCTCTTTTGCGTTGTAGCAGACGCCGTCATAGGTGCAGTTGGTTACAACGCTATATGACGGTTTCTGTCCGGTTTTGTCTTTTGTCAGTGGGCTTTCGCTGATTTTTCTCTGCAATGTTTCGGGCTGCATTTCCTGCGGGTAGATAGGCCCGATAATGCCGTAGCGGTTGCGGCTTGGTACCATGTACACCGGTTTTGCCCCGGTAAGAATGAGCCCTTGTTCAATGGATTTATGGCAGTTACGGTCCAGCACTACCACATCGTTATCAGTCATGCATGCCTGCATGATGGTGCGGTTAGAGCCAGAAGTACCGACCACCACGGACCATGAGTGGTCAGCGCCGAAGACACGTGCGGCATATTTTTCGCTTTCACCAAACGCGCCAGTATGGTCAAGCAGTGAACCCAGTGATGCGCGTTCAATACCCATGTCGCTACGGAATAGGTTTTCACCGTAGTAGTCATGATAGAAACGACCGGCCGGCGTTTTAGTAAATCCCACGCCGCCCTGGTGACCAGGGGCTGCCCAGGAATATTCGTGAATGTCACTGTATTTCATCAGCGCGCTGAACAGCGGTGGTAACAGCTGTTGGCGGTAACGGGTCATCGCAGCAACGGCGCGCCCGGCGATAAAGTCAGCGGTATCTTCAAGAATCCAGGCGAATTCATCGACAAGCTCCAGCAGATCGCGATCCAGCGATGCGGTGGCTTTTTCCCGATCGCCCAGCAGGAAAACGGGGACGTTTTGCTGGCGTTCGTGGAGCTTGCCGATCAATTGCCTGACATTCAGGTGTTCATCTTGTTGTTCCATTTGATAGCTGAACATCAGGCAATCAATGGCTTCATTTGCCGCGAGGATGGCATAACCATCGTCGAATGAGGTGGATTTAATGACGGTAACATTTTGGCGACTTAAGGCATCTGCCAGACGCTCAACAGCGCTACCAACCCAGGTGTCCTGATGCAGAAACTCACTTTCAACAATTAATACTTTCATCATCTTTTACCCGGTAGTGGAGAGGTTGCAATTTATGGATTGCAGACACACCGTATGAATGTGACGCAGGCAAGTATTATCCTGACAAATTGGGCTGTAAAGTGGCTGGTAAATGAGCGTATTTTATTTTTATTCCTTTATAAACAAATAGTTAACATTCATCGAAGGCAGTTTTTCAGCATTGTTTATCGACAGGGGAATTATTTTTTTGGCTGATACTGATATTGCCGAATGGGGTGTGCTGTCAGTGGGCATGTGTTTGCGCCATCCGACGCTTATCCGGCTATCGATTGTCGATGTTGCTGGCTCAGTTTGCGGTACTGCTGTGGTGACATGCCGACAAATTTGCTGAAAGTATCGTAAAAACGACTGCTGGAGCGAAATCCGGCGGTAAGGGCGACGTCCAGAATGGTTTTATCAGTGTCGCTCAGCAATGCGCGAACGTGGTTGATACGCATCGCGGTAATGTACTGCTTCATGGTGAGTTGCATCACACGCTGGAAAATCCCCATTGCATAGTTGGGGTTGAGCTTCACGTGCTCCGCAACATCGTTGATGGTGAGTGCCTGATCGTAGTTGTCGGCAATAAAACTGAGCATTTGACTCACGTAAAACTGCGCGTGACGTGAAACGCTGTTTTTGTGCGTGCCCGCGGTTTTATTGACCAGGACGGGCTGCCAGCCGGAGAGGCTAAACCGCTTGAGCATCAGGCTAATTTCATCGATGGCAAGCTGGCGAATCTGTTCGTTCGGGCTGCTTAGCTCCTGTTGCCAGCGCTGAACTTCAAAGGTGCTCAACTGCTGAGAGGCCTGTGATTTGATGACCATGCCATGAGTGACGTGGTTGATCAGCTCACGGTCCAGCGGCCAGGAGAGAAACAGGTGCATGGGTAAATTAAAGATAGCCATGTTCTGGCAGGCGCCAGGTCGTATTAACTGGTGCGGCGTACAGGCCCAAAACAGGGTGATATGGCCCTGTTTTATCTGCACCACTTCGTTATTGATCAGGTATTCCACATCGCCGTCGAACGGTACGTTAATCTCCACCTGTCCATGCCAGTGGCTGGTGGTCATGGCGTGCGGTGCGCGTAGTTCGATATCGAGACGTTGATATTCCGAGTACAGCGACAGTGGGCTACGGGTTTGTTTCTCATCGCTGTTACACATGTGCGGATCGGGGGGAAGCGCTGAGATTGGCGGCGTGGTCATGGTAACTCCAGTTCCTGATTGTTCAGAATCATGCCATTTTTCAGCGGATAAGACTGCGAATCGGCGCGCAAATCAGGTCACCATTACCGGGTAGTGTGCTTTTTTGAACCCGTATACTCTGCTTTTCGGCAAAAATTATCCCAGAAACTCAGTTTTCGCCCGAACGAAAAGGCGAACTGAGTTTCTGGGAGTACTCGGTACAGAAGCCGGACGTTTTTCTTGCGTCCTCATGCCACCATGGCGTCATCACCCCACGTTCTGGAGAGTCATGATGTCTGCACCCAAAATTACTTTTATCGGCGCGGGATCGACGATTTTCGTGAAGAATATTCTCGGAGATGTCTTTCACCGCGATGCGCTGAAATCCGCACATATTGCTTTAATGGATATCGATGCAGCCCGCCTGGAAGAGTCGCATATTGTGGTGCGTAAGCTGATGGACTCGGCTGGCGCTTGCGGCCAGATCACTTGCTATACCGATCAAAAAACGGCATTGCAGGATGCCGATTTTGTAATAGTCGCTTTCCAGATTGGCGGTTACGAGCCGTGTACCGTGACCGATTTTTCCGTGTGCAAACGCCACGGTCTGGAACAAACGATAGCCGACACATTGGGGCCTGGTGGCATTATGCGCGCGCTGCGTACGATTCCGCATTTATGGCAGATTTGCGAGGATATGACCGACGTCTGCCCGCATGCCACCCTGCTTAATTATGTTAATCCCATGGCGATGAACACCTGGGCAATGTATGCACGCTATCCGCATATTAAACAGGTTGGGTTATGTCATTCGGTGCAGGGAACGGCGGAAGAGTTGGCGCGGGATCTGGATATTGATCCTGCTTCTTTGCGTTATCGCAGCGCCGGGATCAACCATATGGCGTTTTATCTGCAACTGGAGCGTAAAACGGCTGATGGGACCTATGTCGATCTCTATCCGGAACTGCTGGCAGCTTATGCAACAGGCCAGGTCCCGAAACCGAATATCCACGGCAATACTCGCTGCCAGAACATTGTGCGTTATGAAATGTTCAAAAAATTGGGGTATTTCGTCACCGAGTCGTCGGAACACTTTGCTGAATACACGCCGTGGTTTATCAAACCGGGTCGTGAAGATCTGATTGAGCGCTATAAGATTCCGCTGGATGAATATCCGAAGCGCTGTGTAGAGCAACTGGCGAACTGGCATCAAGAGCTGGAAGAGTACAAAACGACGGCGCGCATTGATATCAAACCGTCAAGGGAATATGCCAGCACAATCATGAACGCTATCTGGACCGGAGAACCCAGCGTGGTGTATGGCAATGTTCGTAACGACAACCTGATCGATAACCTGCCGCAGGGTTGTTGTGTCGAGGTGGCTTGTTTGGTTGATGCCAATGGTATTCAGCCGATAAAAGTGGGGGCTCTCCCGTCTCATTTGGCGGCGATGATGCAAACGAATATCAATGTTCAAACCCTGCTGACGGAAGCTATTCTGACGGAGAATCGCGATCGTATTTATCACGCGGCGATGATGGATCCGCATACCGCTGCGGTATTAGGGATTGAAGAGATTTATGCGTTGGTGGATGATCTGATTGACGCGCACGGTGAGTGGTTGCCGGCCTGGTTGCATCAATAAGGTCCATCTTGCGTCTGCCGGATGAACGTTATCGACATCCGGCAGTATGTATATTTAGTTGGCGATTACCAGTCCGTAGCGACGCAGCTGTGCACAGTGAACTCGCGCCAGTACAAGCACTGTCGTTAGCGCGCCGAGCAGGGCGCAGAACATATCCGACTGGGTATCCCATGGATCGCCCTGCGTACCCAGGAAGTCATCTGCGCCTTGCCCCATCGCCAGTGCCGCCCACCATTCAATGAGCTCATAGGTGGCGCTGATTGCCAGTGCTACGCAGCAGACTAAAAACGCTAACATCTTGCGGCCGCGGACAATATTGCCGCGGACTAAAATCTCTCTTGCCGTCAGCGCTGGCACCAGTCCCTGGAAAAAATGACCCAGTTTGTCATAGGGGTTGCGACTGAGATCCAACCACGCCTGCACTTCAAAACCAATGGGGACTTTGGCATAGGTATACATGCCGCCAACCATCAAAATGATGGCATGAAAGAAGATAAGCGTGTAGAGCATGGGAGTCAGCGGGTAGCGCTTCATGGTGGCGAGCAGCAATGGCACAACAATAATGACCGGCGTCACTTCCATCAGCCAGGTCAATTTTTCGGTGGCACAGAAGCCAGTGTAGATAAGGATCAGCGCCAGCACTATAGCGCCAGTGTTCAGTATTACAGGATTCAGTGTGCGGAGCATGGCGAATTCACAAGTAATGGAAAATATTACTATTCACTGTGAACGGCAAAAATTCAACGCCAGTTAATGGGGGGATAAAGTTGGCCCGGGGGGATCACTGGGCTGGCCCCAAAAATTTGGTGTCAGTCCAGTGCCGGGCCGAATAGGTTACTTCGCGCAGTTAGCGCATTGTTTGCTCACGATTTGCTGGAAGAAATCGTTGCCTTTGTCATCGACCAGGATGAAAGCAGGGAAATCTTCAACTTCGATTTTCCAGATAGCTTCCATTCCCAGCTCTGGGTATTCCACGCATTCCAGATGCTTAATGCTCTGTTGCGCCAGTACAGCTGCCGGACCACCGATGCTACCTAAGTAGAAGCCGCCGTGTTTATGGCAGGCGTCGGTCACTTGTTGGCTGCGGTTACCTTTCGCCAGCATGATCATGCTGCCGCCATGGGACTGCAGCAGGTCAACATAGGAGTCCATACGACCCGCAGTGGTTGGACCCAAAGAACCGGACGGGTAACCTGCCGGCGTTTTCGCCGGGCCTGCGTAGTAGATCGGGTGATCTTTCACGTACTGCGGCAGACCTTCGCCGGACTCGATACGTTCTTTCAGCTTCGCGTGGGCGATGTCGCGACCCACAATGATTGTACCGCTCAGCGACAGACGGGTGGATACCGGGTACTGAGAAAGCTGGGCAAGGATCTCTTTCATCGGACGGTTAAGGTCGACTTTAACCACTTCGCCTTCGCCGGCCTGGCGCAGAGATTCCGGGATGTACTGGCCTGGATTATGTTCCAGTTTTTCGATCCAGATACCTTCGCGGTTAATCTTGGCCTTAATATTACGGTCTGCGGAGCAGGAAACGCCCATGCCTACCGGGCAGGATGCGCCGTGGCGAGGCAGTCGAATCACGCGGATGTCGTGAGCGAAATATTTCCCGCCAAACTGGGCGCCGAGGCCGAGTTTCTGGGCTTCTTCCAGCAGTTCTTGTTCCAGTTGCAGATCGCGGAATGCCTGACCGTGAGCGTTACCTTCAGTCGGCAGCGCATCATAGTAGTGTGTGCTGGCCAGTTTCACCGTTTTGAGGGTGCTTTCTGCTGACGTACCACCAATTACAAATGCGATATGGTACGGCGGGCAAGCTGCAGTCCCCAGCGTACGCATTTTCTCAACCAGGAAGTTTTTCAGTTTGCCGGGAGTCAGCAGTGCTTTCGTTTCCTGATACAGATAGGTTTTGTTGGCAGAACCGCCGCCTTTTGCCACGCACAGGAATTTATATTCGTCGCCGTCCACGCTGTACAGGTCGATTTGCGCAGGCAGGTTAGTGCCGGTATTCACTTCTTTGTACATATCCAGCGCCGCGTTTTGCGAGTAGCGCAGGTTATCTTCAATATAGGTATTAAATACGCCTCTGGAGAGCGCCGCTTCGTCACCGCCGCCGGTCCAGACACGTTGACCTTTTTTACCCATGATAATGGCCGTGCCGGTATCCTGACAGGTTGGCAATATGCCTTTGGCGGCAATCTCGGAGTTTCTCAGGAATTGCAGCGCAACATACTTATCGTTTTCGCTGGCTTCAGGATCATGGAGTATGGAGGCGACTTGCTGTTGGTGTTCAGGGCGAAGCATGAAGGAGGCATCGTGGAAGGCTTGCTGGGCCAGTAGCGTAAGTGCTTCAGGCGCTACTTTCAGGATTGACTCGCCTTCAAACTCGCCGACGCTGACGTGATTGGATGTCAGCAGGTAGTACTCAGTTTTGTCTTCCCCCAGTGGGAAAGCCGCCTGGTAAGTGAATTCAACTTTTGACATTTGCTTCCAGCCTTTTCATTTTTATCAGGAATTTAAAAATTCTCTGCGTCTTAACGGTGGCGTGCCGCACCATAGCGGACGGCACGCGAAGTGTGATTACAGGAAACCGTACATTGCGGCGAAGACCCAACCAAAGACACAGGATACGCTTACGCCGATCAAACCAGGCAGAATGAAGCTGTGGTTGATAACGAAACGGCCAATGTGGGTGGTACCTGAACGGTCAAACTGAATAGCAGCCAGATCGCTCGGGTAGGTCGGCAGAATGTAGTAACCGTAACAAGCCGGAGCAGAAGCAACGATGTACGCTGGATCAACCCCGATAGCCAGTGCGACTGGAACGATAGCGGCCAGCGCTGCAGCCTGAGAGTTTACAAACTTGGAGACTAACAGCAGGACGATCGCATAGGCCCACGGATGTTCTTTCACCATCTCGCCCAGTACGCCCTGAATTTCAGACATATGCGCACCGAACATGGTTTCGGCCATCCAGGCAATACCGTACACCGCAACAATCGCGATCATACCTGAACGGAAGACTTCATTTTTTGAGATAGATGCGGGATTCGTTTTGGTTAAGATGATAATCAATGCGCCAGTCAGCAGCATGAACATCTGGATAACCAGGACCATTGACAGCGGTTTGCCACCAAAAGAAGGGCGCAGTTCAGATACTGCACCGAGCACGGCAACAACGGCGATGGCAGCGAGGAAGATCCACATTGCCAGCCAGTTACTTTTCGGCAGTTTTTTGTCTAACAGTGTTGCCGTGTCGCCATACACATAGTGATGGTTTTCAGGTACGGAAATAAACTTCTGGAACTCTTCGTCTTTATCCAGATCTTTACCACGGAACCAGCTGAAAATACCGATAGCCAGGATACCCAGCAGGGTAGACGGAATGGTGATGCCAAGCAGGTCGAGGAATTCGAGGTGCTTGCCTTCAAATGTCACGTTACCCAGCATCGCAACCAGCGAGACAACGGCTACAGAAACCGGACTGGCGATAATCCCCATCTGTGCACCGATAGAACTCGCCGCCATTGGGCGTTCCGGGCGAATATTGTTCTTAATGGCGACGTCATAAATGATCGGCAGAATGGTGTACACCACGTGGCCGGTACCGCACAGGATAGTCAGGGTACAGGTAACAAATGGTGCTACGATAGAAACGTATTTTGGGTTACGACGCAGCAGCTTTTCAGCAATTTGCAGCATAACGTCAAGACCGCCGGAGGCTTGCAAGGTTGCAGAAGCGGCCACCACGGCAATAATAACCAGCATTACATCAACAGGGGGTTTACCCGGCTGGAGATGGAACACGAAAACCAGAATAACCAGGCCGATACCGCCTAACAAACCCAGCGCGATACCGCCCTTTCTGGCACCATAAAACAAACATATTAATATTATGAGAAGTTGTATACTAAATAACATTTTATTTACCCTCGCGAAAAACCCAGTCAATTTTTTGAAAAATGGATCTGTGGCACATTCTTTTTTGCCGGAATAAGCATCAAAAAATGGTCAGTATTCGATATGTCCGTATTTGCGATTAATGTTTAAATGTCTGGCTAGAATGTATTTATAACTTTTTGGAAATATTTAGCTTTTTTCTATGGCATTGATCAGAGGAGAGAATCCTCAGGCGATGGGAAGTAGGGCTGGTTATGAAGCGCTGCGGCTGACGCTGTAGTTGGGCTGGCTTACACCGGTTTTCCGGGGGCTGACCGTTGGTTCTACATTGTCCGCTATTACGTAAAACACCGGTATACCAGGTGAGTGTATTCTTTATGTGATCGCGGTCACGCCATGTCATGTGGTAATGAGTCTGGCGTACGGATACGTTTATTTGCTCACAAAAATGTACGGTGTCCATAGTACGTAGCATGGTCTCCATTGCTACCAGTCTAGATTTTTATGTCTGATGAAATTCAGACTAATCCTTTAGGAGTAAAAATACACACTCTGTGAGTTAGTTAATACTTAATTAACTTTTGTTAGCGATTTTGAAATTAAAAACAGTGTGATGTTTATCAATAACAAAATAATGAATTTAACATGTTTGATACAAATATATTTGATCTAACGCAAATTAACTATTTATCTGTTTTAGCGGGATGAAAAGGGATTTTTCATTATTTTAATAATTGTTACTTTTATATAACGAATAATCCCTGGGGGAGCGTTTTATTGGCAGTATTGTTTAAGTAATGAGTAATGCTCAGCCTGAACGCGGTAGCGGTAAACCGGTCGGCCAGTAACACCATAATGGATACTGGTAAATAAGATATGACAATTGACGAGCCAGATAAGGTATTTGCGGCATGAGACCCGGGAGATATTGACCTCGTTCGCCAGTTCATCCGTGGAGAATTCCTGGTCCTGGTGCTCATCAATCCACTGGCACAGCGTACGTAACGTTTGTGGTGTCAGCCCCTTGGGTAAGCGCCGCGTTTCCTGCTCGCTGGAAGAGCTACCATGAATCAGTTGGTCAAGCTCTGACTGTTCATAGTACTGATGCTTCTCCATATCCGTTTTCTTCTGCAGCCAGTTGGTTAAGGCTTCTTCAAAGCGTGAGGCCTGAAATGGTTTGATCAGATAATCAACGACACCGTAGTGGAGTGAGTCTTTAATGGTTGTCGCATCGGCGGCGGAGGAGATGACGATGACATCACATTTACAGCCTTCGCTGTGCAGAATGGGTAACAGGTCCAGACCGTTTTCTTTCTGCATATAAATATCCAGTAGAATCAGGTCAATACGATGTTCGCCATGAAAGATGATCTCTTTGGCTTTTTCGAGAGTAGAGGCCGTTCCGCAGCAATGAAAACCAGACAGCTGCGCGACATAACGGCGGTTTAACTCCGCTACCATTGCATCGTCATCGACAATTAAGACATTGATCATCTGCTGGCCCTCTCACCATTCCACGGTAACTGTACAAAAAATTGGGTGAAGACCCCAGGTTCGGATTCGACGGAAATATTGCCGCCAACGTTTTCAACCTGCTGTTTCACAAGTGCTAAACCGACGCCTCGTTCGGTTCCTTTTGACGAGACGCCCTTCTCAAAGATGTGGTCAATGCGTTCGGGGGCGATCCCCGGACCATCGTCATTCACTTCGCAATGCAACCAGCCGTGTCGATAATGTAAGGATACGCTGATCTCACCCCCCGGTTCTTGACCTAGCGCCTCCAGGGCGTTTTCAATCAAATTACCCAGCACGGTGATCAACACCGCCACCTGATCTTCATTACTATTTTCCGGCAACTGGCTTTCATTACTAATGATCAGGCTATGGCCTAAATCAGATGTGCGATTAATCTTACTGAGTAAAAAGCCCGCGATCACCGGTGATTTTATTTTGCCTAACAGTGAGCCAATCTCTTCCTGATAATTGTTGGCCGTCTTAATGATATAATTTTCCAACTGCTTATAACTTTTCAGGTGCAATAATCCCAGAATCACGTGTAACTTGTTCATGAATTCGTGGGATCGTTCACGAAGTGCATCGGCATAGTTAACCATACCGTCCAGACGTTGCATGAGTTTTCGGACTTCAGTCTTGTCTCTGAACGTTGAAATTGCCCCGATGATTCTGCCATTGCTGAGTACTGGAACGGTGTTGATTAAAAGCAGCCGGTCCTTCACCGTGATCTCCTCATCACGGCGTGGTGTTCCATCACGTAGCACCTGCGAAAGATCAACTACCTGAGACCATGCATGGCTGAGTGTGGAGAGTTGGGCATCATCCTGCGACTTTCGGTAATCCAATAGCTCCTGGGCGGCCTGGTTTATTAGCGTGACCTCACCACTATCATCAACGGCAATGACCCCCTCCTTTATAGAGTGCAGCATCGCCTGGCGCTGTTCGAACAGGTTGGATATTTCATAAGGCTCCAGACCAAACAGAATGCGTTTGAGAACCTTCACCAATACCCAGGTACCTAGTAACCCAACCAGAACACCAAATAAGATAGACCAAAAGATACTGCCGCGGCTGTTATTGATCTGTTCGGTGACCCTGCTTAACTCGAGACCGATCGACACAACCCCAATCTGCTGGTGATGATCGTCATAAATAGGGGTGAAAACGCGTAGCGCTTTAGCCAGAAAGCCGCGATTAATGGCAACGTTCTCTTTGCCCTGTAACGCCAACAGGATATCGTCGCCTTTAAACGGTTGGCCGATACGTTGTGCTTCAGGGTGCGAATAACGAATGCTTTTCATATCCGTGACAACGATGAATAAAAAATCGTTGCGCTTATTTACCGCTTGAGCAATTGCCTGGATGCCGCTGTCCTCAGGCTTTTTCTTGAGCCCCTCGCGGATTTCAGGAGAGTTTGCCAACGTTCGCGCGACCGCAAGCGCTTTGTCTGCTAAGGCATCACGTGTCGTGTTGCTGATTTGCGAGAAGTAAATCAAATGAACGACGAGCAGCACAGAGAAGAGGACCGCGCTGACCATGAGGATCACGGTTGTGCCGAGTTTCATCGGGCGTTTGCGTATAGCCGTTCGTTGCAGAGGGTGTCTCATCGCCGTCCTGGAATCACTGTTTGTGCGGGTATTATCGCCCGATGAGGTACGTAATTCAAAGGTAGTAGGGGGATTCGGGCATTCCCGCCGCCATCCCTTCTTATATATGTAGTAGAAAATGGGCATCCGTTATTTTCTTTCTATATAGAAAAGAGGATTCAATGTTGGTTTCTTCTTTTTCCGGGATGTGATGCAGGAAATATTGACGGCTTTGTGGATAACTCTGTGTGTAAATGGGTATAAGGCGGGGTTCTGCTGGGGATTGCAGCAGTCAGTCATTTTTCTGTCATTTAAGGGTTGCGGGCTGAGGGAAACTCCCTATAATGCGCCTCCATCGACACGGCGGATGTGAATCACTTCACACAAACAGCCGGGCCGGTTGAAGAGAAAAACCTGAAAATGAGGGTTGACTCTGAAAGAGGAAAGCGTAATATACGCCACCTCGCGACAGAGCGCTAAAGCGCGTCGCAACTGCTCTTTAACAATTTATCAGACAATCTGTGTGGGCACTCGAAGATACGGATTCTTAACGTCGCAAGACGAAAAATGAATACCAAGTCTCTGAGTGAACACGTAATTCATTACGAAGTTTAATTCACGAGCATCAAACTTAAATTGAAGAGTTTGATCATGGCTCAGATTGAACGCTGGCGGCAGGCCTAACACATGCAAGTCGAACGGTAGCACAGAGAGCTTGCTCTCGGGTGACGAGTGGCGGACGGGTGAGTAATGTCTGGGAAACTGCCCGATGGAGGGGGATAACTACTGGAAACGGTAGCTAATACCGCATAACGTCGCAAGACCAAAGAGGGGGACCTTCGGGCCTCTTGCCATCGGATGTGCCCAGATGGGATTAGCTAGTAGGTGGGGTAACGGCTCACCTAGGCGACGATCCCTAGCTGGTCTGAGAGGATGACCAGCCACACTGGAACTGAGACACGGTCCAGACTCCTACGGGAGGCAGCAGTGGGGAATATTGCACAATGGGCGCAAGCCTGATGCAGCCATGCCGCGTGTATGAAGAAGGCCTTCGGGTTGTAAAGTACTTTCAGCGAGGAGGAAGGTGTTGAGGTTAATAACCTCAGCAATTGACGTTACTCGCAGAAGAAGCACCGGCTAACTCCGTGCCAGCAGCCGCGGTAATACGGAGGGTGCAAGCGTTAATCGGAATTACTGGGCGTAAAGCGCACGCAGGCGGTCTGTCAAGTCGGATGTGAAATCCCCGGGCTCAACCTGGGAACTGCATCCGAAACTGGCAGGCTAGAGTCTTGTAGAGGGGGGTAGAATTCCAGGTGTAGCGGTGAAATGCGTAGAGATCTGGAGGAATACCGGTGGCGAAGGCGGCCCCCTGGACAAAGACTGACGCTCAGGTGCGAAAGCGTGGGGAGCAAACAGGATTAGATACCCTGGTAGTCCACGCCGTAAACGATGTCGACTTGGAGGTTGTGCCCTTGAGGCGTGGCTTCCGGAGCTAACGCGTTAAGTCGACCGCCTGGGGAGTACGGCCGCAAGGTTAAAACTCAAATGAATTGACGGGGGCCCGCACAAGCGGTGGAGCATGTGGTTTAATTCGATGCAACGCGAAGAACCTTACCTACTCTTGACATCCAGAGAACTTTCCAGAGATGGATTGGTGCCTTCGGGAACTCTGAGACAGGTGCTGCATGGCTGTCGTCAGCTCGTGTTGTGAAATGTTGGGTTAAGTCCCGCAACGAGCGCAACCCTTATCCTTTGTTGCCAGCGATTCGGTCGGGAACTCAAAGGAGACTGCCAGTGATAAACTGGAGGAAGGTGGGGATGACGTCAAGTCATCATGGCCCTTACGAGTAGGGCTACACACGTGCTACAATGGCGCATACAAAGAGAAGCGACCTCGCGAGAGCAAGCGGACCTCATAAAGTGCGTCGTAGTCCGGATTGGAGTCTGCAACTCGACTCCATGAAGTCGGAATCGCTAGTAATCGTGGATCAGAATGCCACGGTGAATACGTTCCCGGGCCTTGTACACACCGCCCGTCACACCATGGGAGTGGGTTGCAAAAGAAGTAGGTAGCTTAACCTTCGGGAGGGCGCTTACCACTTTGTGATTCATGACTGGGGTGAAGTCGTAACAAGGTAACCGTAGGGGAACCTGCGGTTGGATCACCTCCTTACCTTAAAGAAACGTTCTTTGTAGTGCTCACACAGATTGTCTGATGAAAAGTAAATAGCAAGGCGTCTTGCGATTGAGACTGACACGTCCCCTTCGTCTAGAGGCCCAGGACACCGCCCTTTCACGGCGGTAACAGGGGTTCGAATCCCCTAGGGGACGCCACTTGCTGGTTTGTGTGAGTGAAAGTCGCCGGCCCTAATATCTCAAAACTTACCTTCGGGTGACGTTTGAGATATTTGCTCTTTAAAAATCTGGATCAAGCTGAAAATTGAAACGACACACTGTTTCATTTCTCCGTAATAAGAAATGAAAAATGGTGTGTTCGAGTCTCTCAAATTTTCGCAACACGGTGGTGTTTTACGAAACATCTTCGGGTTGTGAGGTTAAGCGACTAAGCGTACACGGTGGATGCCCTGGCAGTCAGAGGCGATGAAGGACGTGCTAATCTGCGATAAGCGTCGGTAAGGTGATATGAACCGTTATAACCGGCGATTTCCGAATGGGGAAACCCAGTGTGTTTCGACACACTATCATTACGTGAATACATAGCGTAATGAAGCGAACCGGGGGAACTGAAACATCTAAGTACCCCGAGGAAAAGAAATCAACCGAGATTCCCCCAGTAGCGGCGAGCGAACGGGGAGCAGCCCAGAGTCTGAATCAGCTTGTGTGTTAGTGGAACGGTCTGGAAAGTCCGACGGTACAGGGTGATAGTCCCGTACACCAAAATGCACAGGTTGTGAACTCGAAGAGTAGGGCGGGACACGTGGTATCCTGTCTGAATATGGGGGGACCATCCTCCAAGGCTAAATACTCCTGACTGACCGATAGTGAACCAGTACCGTGAGGGAAAGGCGAAAAGAACCCCGGCGAGGGGAGTGAAAAAGAACCTGAAACCGTGTACGTACAAGCAGTGGGAGCCTCTTTATGGGGTGACTGCGTACCTTTTGTATAATGGGTCAGCGACTTATATTCTGTAGCAAGGTTAACCGAATAGGGGAGCCGAAGGGAAACCGAGTCTTAACTGGGCGTTAAGTTGCAGGGTATAGACCCGAAACCCGGTGATCTAGCCATGGGCAGGTTGAAGGTTGGGTAACACTAACTGGAGGACCGAACCGACTAATGTTGAAAAATTAGCGGATGACTTGTGGCTGGGGGTGAAAGGCCAATCAAACCGGGAGATAGCTGGTTCTCCCCGAAAGCTATTTAGGTAGCGCCTCGTGAACTCATCTTCGGGGGTAGAGCACTGTTTCGGCTAGGGGGTCATCCCGACTTACCAACCCGATGCAAACTGCGAATACCGAAGAATGTTATCACGGGAGACACACGGCGGGTGCTAACGTCCGTCGTGAAGAGGGAAACAACCCAGACCGCCAGCTAAGGTCCCAAAGTCACAGTTAAGTGGGAAACGATGTGGGAAGGCACAGACAGCCAGGATGTTGGCTTAGAAGCAGCCATCATTTAAAGAAAGCGTAATAGCTCACTGGTCGAGTCGGCCTGCGCGGAAGATGTAACGGGGCTAAACTGTGCACCGAAGCTGCGGCAGCGACACTATGTGTTGTTGGGTAGGGGAGCGTTCTGTAAGCCGTTGAAGGTGTGTCGTGAGGCATGCTGGAGGTATCAGAAGTGCGAATGCTGACATAAGTAACGATAATGCGGGTGAAAAACCCGCACGCCGGAAGACCAAGGGTTCCTGTCCAACGTTAATCGGGGCAGGGTGAGTCGACCCCTAAGGCGAGGCCGAAAGGCGTAGTCGATGGGAAACAGGTTAATATTCCTGTACTTGGTGTTACTGCGAAGGGGGGACGGAGAAGGCTATGTTAGCCGGGCGACGGTTGTCCCGGTTTAAGCATGTAGGCGGAGGTTCCAGGTAAATCCGGTACCTTTTTAACGCTGAGGTGTGATGACGAGGCACTACGGTGCTGAAGTAACAAATGCCCTGCTTCCAGGAAAAGCCTCTAAGCATCAGGTAACACGAAATCGTACCCCAAACCGACACAGGTGGTCAGGTAGAGAATACCAAGGCGCTTGAGAGAACTCGGGTGAAGGAACTAGGCAAAATGGTGCCGTAACTTCGGGAGAAGGCACGCTGATATGTAGGTGAAGTGATTTACTCATGGAGCTGAAATCAGTCGAAGATACCAGCTGGCTGCAACTGTTTATTAAAAACACAGCACTGTGCAAACACGAAAGTGGACGTATACGGTGTGACGCCTGCCCGGTGCCGGAAGGTTAATTGATGGGGTTATCCGTAAGGAGAAGCTCTTGATCGAAGCCCCGGTAAACGGCGGCCGTAACTATAACGGTCCTAAGGTAGCGAAATTCCTTGTCGGGTAAGTTCCGACCTGCACGAATGGCGTAATGATGGCCAGGCTGTCTCCACCCGAGACTCAGTGAAATTGAACTCGCTGTGAAGATGCAGTGTACCCGCGGCAAGACGGAAAGACCCCGTGAACCTTTACTATAGCTTGACACTGAACACTGGTCCTTGATGTGTAGGATAGGTGGGAGGCTTTGAAGTGTGGACGCCAGTCTGCATGGAGCCAACCTTGAAATACCACCCTTTAATGGCTGGTGTTCTAACGTGGACCCGTAATCCGGGTTGCGGACAGTGTCTGGTGGGTAGTTTGACTGGGGCGGTCTCCTCCTAAAGAGTAACGGAGGAGCACGAAGGTTAGCTAATCCTGGTCGGACATCAGGAGGTTAGTGCAAAGGCATAAGCTAGCTTGACTGCGAGAGTGACGGCTCGAGCAGGTGCGAAAGCAGGTCTTAGTGATCCGGTGGTTCTGAATGGAAGGGCCATCGCTCAACGGATAAAAGGTACTCCGGGGATAACAGGCTGATACCGCCCAAGAGTTCATATCGACGGCGGTGTTTGGCACCTCGATGTCGGCTCATCACATCCTGGGGCTGAAGTAGGTCCCAAGGGTATGGCTGTTCGCCATTTAAAGTGGTACGCGAGCTGGGTTTAGAACGTCGTGAGACAGTTCGGTCCCTATCTGCCGTGGGCGCTGGAGAATTGAGGGGGGCTGCTCCTAGTACGAGAGGACCGGAGTGGACGCATCACTGGTGTTCGGGTTGTCATGCCAATGGCATTGCCCGGTAGCTAAATGCGGAAGAGATAAGTGCTGAAAGCATCTAAGCACGAAACTTGCCCCGAGATGAGTTCTCCCTGAGACTTTAAGTCTCCTGAAGGAACGTTAAAGACGATGACGTTGATAGGTCGGGTGTGTAAGTGTAGCGATACATTGAGCTAACCGATACTAATGAACCGTGAGGCTTAACCTTACAACGCCGAAGGTGTTTTGGCGGAATTGAGACGATTTTCAGCATTGATTACAGATGACATCAGAACGCATAAAGCGGTCTGATAAACAGAATTTGCCTGGCGGCTGTAGCGCGGTGGTCCCACCTGACCCCATGCCGAACTCAGAAGTGAAACGCCGTAGCGCCGATGGTAGTGTGGGGTCTCCCCATGCGAGAGTAGGGAACTGCCAGGCATCAAATAAAAGCAAAAGGCCCGGTCGAAAGACCGGGCCTTTTGTTTTATCTGTGGTCTGTCGGTGAGCGCTCTCCTGAGCAGGACAAATCCGCCGGGAGCGGATTTGAACGTTGCGCAGCAACGGCCCGGAGGGTGGCGGGCAGGACGCCCGCCATAAACTGCCAGGCATCAATTAAAGTGAAGAAGCCCATCCTGACGGATGGGCTTTTTTGCGTCTGTGCGGGGTGCACATTGCCGGATGCGGTGTACCGCCTTATCCGGCCTGCGCCTTATCCGGCCTGCGCCTTATCCGGCCTGCGCCTTATCCGGCCTGCGCCGGGCTGAACGTATTTTGTAGGCCTGATAAGCGCAGCGCATCAGGCAATAAGTACGGCTACCCGTGTACGAGGCTGAGTAACGGGTACGGTCGTCCACTTCCGTCCGTCCCGTCACGCTAAATCCCATCTTCTTATAGAATCCAGATGTCTGCTTGCACACGGGTACGGCTAATCGTTCGTGCGGATTTTGTGAGGGGGTGTGCTGTATGGATATTGAGGGATGAGCGATTGGAAAGTATCAGAACCACAAAAGCAAAAAACCAGCCCGTAGGCTGGTTCTTCTAAATAGTGGTGCCCGGACTCGGAATCGAACCAAGGACACGGGGATTTTCAATCCCCTGCTCTACCGACTGAGCTATCCGGGCAACGGGGCGCATTAAACCGTATTCACGTCGGTCAGTCAATTAAATTTCGGGGAAAACCGTTCAACCGCTTAATATTGCGGCAATCTACGCATTTGTGCCTGAAGATTGAACAAAATAGGGAGGTGCCCCAGTCTCGCGCTCTCCAATAAGCATTGTGCGCTTAGGTCAGCGCCCCACCCATACGACACTGAGCAAAACGCAGGATATCTTCGGCCAGACGATGTGCTGTTTCTACATCAGCATGGCTGCGATTAACCAGCATGCGACTCAGGCAGCCCTCCAGCACCAGTTCCATCTGTTTGGCGACCATTGCCGGGTCATCAACTTCCAGCGTCGTCAGCAGCTCATGGGTGAAGTCATGTGCAGCCTTTTTCTGTTGATCGGCCAACTGATGGACAGGATGGCCTGGATCGGGGTAAAACGTGCAGGCAGCGATGAACAGGCAGCCTGGATAGCGATTATTACTCACGCATTCGGACAGCGCGTTATAGCGTGCCAGTAGTTTCTGCTCAGCGCTCAGCGTGTCATCCAGCAAAAGCTGACGCCGCCAGATATCCACCCGTTGACTGAGGTAACGCAAGGCATCGTACAGAATGGCCTCTTTATCAGGCCAGAAGCGTTGCAGTTCATCAAGTGGATAATTGACATGCTCTGCCACCATTTCCAGTGTGGTATTGGCTATCCCTTGAACCTCAAGTAATTTCAGGGCTTCTCCCAGGACATCTTCACGTTGCACGGTATTCTCCTCCGTATTTCCTGTTGCAAGTGTCGCTCACGGTTGGCGATCGCGCAAATGTGCGCTGAAGGTCGCGGCATCCATAAAACCCGTTACCCGGGCCTCCGGATGCTCTTTTCCCTCGGCATCAAAGAACAAGATAGTCGGCAAACCTAAAACCTGTAGGTGTTTCAGCAGAGCGACATCCTGGGCATTGTTTGCTGTCACATCCGCTTGCAACAGCACCGTGTTGCCTAGCGCTTGCTGAACCTGCGGAGTACTGAACGTGTACTTTTCAAATTTCTTACAGGCTACACACCAGTCGGCATACAGATCCAGCATGACTGGCCTGCCTTTAGCTTGCTCCAGCGCTTGATTTAACGCATCTACCGATGCCACCGGCGTGAAGTTAAGGTGTGCCTGGGTTTGAGTATGCGGCGCGCCGAACGCCCAGTCTTGCAGTGGACGCACGCATACCAGTGCTGCGGCTAACAGGACAATCTGCACGATACGCATCCAGGCGTGCTTTGCCTGCAGGCTGGTGATGAACGCCCAGCCAAAGAACGCGACGCCTAACAGTGACCATAAGCGAATGCCCCATTCGTCGCCAATAATGCGTTCGAGTAAAAAGACGGGAAGCGCAAGGATGACGAAACCAAAAGCGGTTTTGACATGTTCCATCCATGGGCCACTTTTAGGCAGCAGGCGGTTACCAAATACGGTAATCAGCATCAGGGGTAATCCCATCCCCAGTGCGTACAGATACAGCGTGCCGCCTCCCAGCCACATGTTCCCGCTCTGAGCGATATACAGCAAAATCGCGCTTAGCGGGGCTGTGGTGCAAGGGGAACAGATGAGGCCGGCAATCGCTCCCATCGCAAAGACGCTACCAGGAGAGCCGCCTTGCTGGCGGTTGCTCATCAATGTGAGACGCGTCTGCAACGATGAAGGGAGCTGCAGCGTGAACAGGCCAAACATCGACAGAGCCAGCAGCGTAAAGACAATGGCAAGCCCAATCAATACATAGGGATGCTGTAGCGCGGCCTGAAACTGTAGCCCGGCAGCCGCAACGACCAGACCCAGCGCGGTATAGGTGAGCGCCATTCCCTGTATGTAGATAAAGGTCAGCAGCAGAGCCCGCCCGGTTGATAAGCGTTGTTTACCGCCGAGTACGATCCCGGAAATCAGTGGATACATCGGCAATACACAGGGGGTAAAGGCAATGCCAATCCCGATCAGCAATGCCCACAGTGCGGAAAAGGGGAGTTGGGCGGCTGGCTGTGATTGTTTTTCCGGGGCGACTGTATCAGGCGTTGGTGTAGGCGTCGCATCTGTACGAGCCATGACTTCACTGAGTGGAACGGTTTTGGTTTCCGGCGGATAGCAAAATCCGGCATCGGCACAGCCCTGGTAAGTAACGGTCAGCGTTGCACCAGATGCGGCCTGATTGATCGTTACCGGAACGTTCAACTGCTTACGGTAAATTTCACTTTTGCCGTAAAACTCATCTTCATGCCAGACGCCTGGCGGTAGCTTTACCTCGGCAATATCAGCCTGAGACGGTGTAATGCTTATCTGTTTGCGGTACAGGTAGTAGCCGTCTTTTACCTGCCATGAGAAGTTCAGGTCATGTTGGTTTTGCTGAAAATCAAAAATAAATGCCCGGTCGGCAGGGACAAACTGCGAGCGGCCAGGCGAATCAAATAATCCGGCAAAAGTGGATGTGCTGCATAGCAGCAGGATCAGCGTAAGGATGCGTTGAGCCATGAGCGGTAATCAAAGTCTCCGTGAGTGACGGGTAAAACCAGAAGTTCAGGGGTTTGATATGGATGATGAGACTTCAGGCAATCGAGAAGCGCTTGCTGGTGCGTGACGGTAGTTTTTAAAATCATCTGGACTTCATATTCCTGCTCCAGCTTACCCTCCCAATAATAGAGAGACGTTGCACCGGGCAGCAGCGTCACGCAGGCGGCCAGTTTTTCTGCCAGTACTTTTGCAGCCAGATCCTGGGCGGTCGCTTCATCCGGGGCGGTACAGAGCACCACAACGGTATCGGGGATGGAGATATCCTGACTCTTAACATCAAGCATAAACACCTCGAAAGAACAGAGTAACCAGCAAGAGAACGGTAACTATACAACGGACGAGGGAAGGATGTTAGTTAAAGCGAGGCGGGGAGGTACTGCGGGATGCCTAAGCACCCCGCAGGTAAAACTTACAGCATGAAGCTACCCAGCAAGAAGCCGAAGCAGACAGCCAGAACCACACCCAGAGTACCCGGGATGAAGAACGGATGGTTAAAGACGAATTTACCGATACGGGTAGTACCGGTGTCATCCATCTGAACCGCCGCAACCAGAGTTGGGTAGGTAGGCAGAATGAACAGGCCAGAAACCGCAGCGAAAGACGCTACAGCGGTCAGTGGAGAAACGTTCAGTGCCAGAGCCATCGGCATCAGTGCTTTAGCCGTTGCAGCCTGAGAATACAGCAGAGCAGAAGCAAAGAAGAAGATGACAGCCAGCAGCCACGGATGACCCTGAATTACGCTACCTGCAGTATCTTTGATCCAGTCAATGTTGTGAGATACGAAGGTATCACCCAGCCATGCAACACCCAGGATACAAATACAGGCGCTCATACCGGCTTTGAAGGTGCTGGAGTTCAGGATGGAGTCAGTTTCAACGCGGCAGATGATTGTCGTCAGCGTCGCGATGCTCAACATGATGATCAGAATGGCGTTGGTGGTGTTCATCAGCGGTTTAGCGACCAGGCCAAGGCTTGGGCTGTTGACGATGGCGTAAACAACGACGCAAACCACGCCCAGCAGGAACAACCAAACGGAGGTTTTCGCGCCAGCTTTGATTTCAACTTGTCTTTCACCGCGCAGTTCAACCAGACCTTCTTCCAGACGCTTACGATAAATCGGGTCGTCAGACAGTTTGGAGTTGAACAGTGCGGTGACCAGGAAGGACATCACCAGAACGGCCAGCAGGGTAGACGGAATGACCACTGACAGCAGGTGAATGTAGCTGATACCATGACCTTCCATGACGGAAGACATGTAAACCACGGCCGCTGAGATAGGTGATGCGGTAATCGCAATCTGTGCAGAAACCACTGCGGTAGAGAGCGGACGGCAAGGTTTGATCCCTTGCTCCTTCGCGACTTCAGCGATAACTGGCAGCGTTGCCAGAGAGATGTTGCCGGTACCGGCAAAGATAGTCAGGAAATAGGTCACGATCGGTGCAAGGATTGTGATGTATTTCGGGTTCTTACGCAGCAGTTTTTCAGTTTGATGGACCAGATAGTCCAGACCACCGGCAATCTGCATGGCGGAGATAGCAGCGATAACCGCCATGATAATGGAAATAACATCGAACGGAATATTACCCGGTTTTACGCCAATAGCGGCGAGAACCAGAACACCCAGCCCACCTGCAAATCCAATACCGATACCCCCAAGTCTGGCACCCAAAAAGATTGCCAGCAAAACGATGATAAGTTCTAAAACTATCATATTAGCCTTCCTTGTTGTTTAACAAGTTGATATTAAATTGTTGTTTTTAAGTAACTTGGTGCAAGAAAAAAGGCACGTCATCATGACGTGCCCTCTCTGGTACTACCCTACACGATTACTGTTCGCTTTCATCAGTATAACGTTTTGCTTTATAAGCCGGGTGCATCAGGTTCTGTGCAGAGAAGATATCGTCCAGTTCTGCCTCGGTCAACAGACCGCGCTCCAGGACAACTTCACGCACGCTCTTACCGGTTTCGGCACAAATTTTACCGACGATATCGCCGTTGTGGTGACCGATGAACGGGTTGAGGTAGGTGACGATACCGATGGAGTTATAAACGAATGCTTCACACACTTCTTTGTTAGCAGTGATGCCGCTAACGCATTTTTCCAGCAGGTTGTAGCAAGCATTGCTCAGAATGTGGATAGATTCGAACATTGCCTGGCCGATAACAGGTTCCATTACGTTCAGCTGCAGCTGACCTGCTTCAGATGCCATGGTAACAGTGACGTCGTTACCGATGACTTTAAAGCACACCTGGTTTACAACTTCTGGAACAACCGGGTTCACTTTTGCTGGCATGATGGAAGAGCCCGCCTGCAGTTCCGGCAGGTTGATCTCATTCAGGCCGGCACGTGGGCCAGAGGAGAGCAAACGCAGGTCGTTACAGATTTTGGACATTTTCACAGCCAGACGTTTCAGTGCACCGTGCACCATAACGTATGCGCCGCAGTCGGAGGTGGCTTCAATCAGGTCTTCTGCAGGAACGCAGGCGAAACCGGTCACTTCAGCCAGTTTTTGCACTGCCAGCGGAGAGTACTCTTTCGGTGTGTTCAGACCCGTACCGATTGCAGTTGCGCCGAGGTTAACCTCCAGCAGCAGCTCAGCGGTACGGCCAATGTTTTTCACTTCTTCTTTCAACAGTACGCTGAAAGCACGGAATTCCTGACCGAGGGTCATCGGTACAGCATCCTGCAGCTGGGTACGACCCATTTTCAGGATGTCCTGGAATTCAACAGCTTTTTGCTCGAAGCCTTCACGCAGCTGGTTCAGAGCATCAATCAGTTTGATGATGGATGCGTAAACAGCGATACGGAAACCGGTCGGGTAAGCGTCGTTGGTAGACTGACATTTGTTGACGTGGTCGTTCGGGTTCAGGTACTGATATTCACCTTTCTGGTGACCCATCAGTTCCAGACCGATATTGGCCAGCACTTCGTTGGTGTTCATGTTGACGGAGGTACCCGCACCACCCTGGTAAACATCTACCGGGAACTGATCCATGCATTTTCCGTTATTCAGGACTTCATCACACGCCGCGATGATGGCATTTGCCACGCTCTTAGGAATAGTTTGCAGCTCTTTGTTGGCCAGTGCCGCTGCCTTTTTAACCATTACCATGCCGCGAACAAATTCAGGAATGTCACTGATTTTGTTGTTGCTAATGTAGAAGTTTTCAATCGCTCTCAGAGTGTGGACACCATAGTAAGCGTCCGCTGGAACTTCCCTGGTACCCAACAAGTCTTCTTCGATACGAATGTTGTTTAACATGTGAACCTTCTTTTTCAAGCTGCCAATGATTTGACTAAACACACAGGATATATGTGATTTCGATTGTTTCTCGACCGACGATTATCCCCTGCATCGGTCTGATACCCGAGATCATATGCTGGTTCAGGATTTCTACCGTAATCTGGATCACTTAAAGCGTGGAATTTACCCCTTATTTATTATTCTGTGAAATAGATCACCCCTTTAGGATTAACACCAAATATTAGTGTACAAGCAGCTTGAAATTTTGCTAATCACCCCAATATTAGAGTGATGCAAGTCACACAATTTTCGAGCAGTTGTTGGTGAAAACGACTGTTTTCAACAGGAGAGCCCTTTGCGCTGGATACCATTACTTGCCATTTTTCTCTACGTTTACATAGAGATATCTATTTTTATCCAGGTTGCCCATGTGCTGGGTGTCCTGATGACGCTGATTTTGGTTATTTTTACCTCGGTTATCGGTATGTCTCTGGTTCGTAACCAGGGGTTTAAGAACTTTTTACTGATGCAACAGAAAATGGCAGCAGGTGAAAGTCCGGCTGCAGAAATGATCAAGAGCGTGTCGCTGATTATCGCCGGCTTGCTGTTGGTGTTGCCTGGTTTCTTCACCGATTTCCTCGGTCTTCTTCTTTTATTACCTCCGGTGCAGAAACATTTGACCATGAAGTTGCTGCCACATTTGCGTTTTTCGCGTATGCCAGGTGGTGGATTTAGTGCCGGAACCGGTGGAGGTGAGACCTTCGACGGTGAATTTCAGCGTAAAGACGATGAGCGCAACCGTCTTGATCATAAAGACGACGATCGTCGCGACTGACCCTGCAGGCCCGGTAAGTGCTACCGGGCTTTCTTATTGCTTATTTGGCCTCAGCCATTTTCCGGCTCGGTAAAAACAGCCACAGCCCTGCCAGCATAATCAGCGCATACAGGCTCTTCCAGCCTACCATCGCTAACAGCAGCAGACACAGAAGACCGCCAATAACCGCCAGCGCGCGGTATTGTCCTTTCAGTAATCGACATCCCGCCAGCATGCACAGCAGATAAATCATAATAAAGATGCCGTTAGCGTAGATGATTAACGCGTCGAGATTGATTTGCAGCATATAGATGCACAATGTACTGACGACGCAGCAGCCCAATACGGCGTTTAGCGCATTGCCCGGAAGATGGCGAGGGGATAGACGAGCCAGACAGCTCTCAGGTTTATATTGTGCTTGCGACCACACCAGACGGGCGAAACTTTGGATATAAATGTTCAGGCTGGCAAAGCAGGCCAAATAACCAATGATGCAGGCAACCCACAGGGCGTGAACGCCAAACAGTTGAACGACGATTTCAGGCAGCGATGCCGCCGCCGCCATCTGCTCTCCGTACGCACCAAAATGAAGTACAACGACGGTACATGCCCAGTACACGGAACCGGCCAGTAGCAGACCTATCATCAGCGCGCGTGGGAAATCCCGCTCCGGATTTTTGAATTCAGAGGCCAGGTGTGCGAACGCTTCAAGGCCAACAAAGCACCAGAACATCACCGACAGCGCGGCAAAAAGCCCGGGAAACTCAATTTTGTCGATGGCAGGAAAGGGGATCTCACTCGGTTTCAACTCGCCAGCCCACCAGATGGCGACAATCAGCGCGACGATCAGTCCGGCAATCACCGTTTGCAGGTTTGCGCTGGAGCTGGCACCCCGCGAACCGATGTACCAGACCAATACCAGCGTGCCGAGCTCTGCTAACAGAAGCTGCCAACCATGCCAGCCAAACATTGCCTGGCCGAATCCGGCGGCAATGTGCAACGCCGCAGGTAACCCCACTGGAATTACCGATAAAAAAAGCCACCCGGTAACGCGCTCAAGCCGTGAGCCAAAGGCCATGCCGACAAAATGCGCCACGCCGCCTGCGCTGGGAAAATGGCGACCGAGTACGGCAAAGACAATCGCCACCGGAAAGACTAAAACGATCAGCACCGGCCATGCCCACAGGCTGTTGTTGCCAGCAACCAGCGCGGCAAGTGCGGGGACGGCGAAAACGCCTGTACCTAACAATGATGTCGACAACAGGCCAACGCCTTGAGCCAGTCCCAGCTCTTGTTTTAATCCGCTCATAAGTTGTTATCCGGTTATGCCCATGTACCGGGCTACAGCGCAGATTTTCGATGGTATCACAATCGGATTTGCTTATGACGACGTAGCTGAAATCGTTATGAAATGTGAGGCGTGTCGGTGTTTTGACGGGATTTTCTGCTGATAAAAATTTTTTTTCGCTTGCCCCCTTGAAGGCACAAAAGCCCATCCCCATCTCTCTGGTCACTAGCCGGGATACCGTTTACGGGCCGGCGTCACCCATAACTGATAAAGACTTTCTCAAAGGAGAGCTATCAATGAGTATTCGTCCGTTACATGATCGTGTGATCGTCAAACGTAAAGAAGTTGAATCCAAATCTGCTGGTGGCATCGTACTGACCGGTTCCGCTGCAGGTAAATCAACTCGTGGCGAAATCATCGCTGTCGGTAAGGGTCGCATCCTGGACAACGGTTCTGTACAGCCGCTGGACGTGAAAGTCGGCGATATCGTCATTTTCAACGATGGCTACGGTGTTAAATCTGAGAAGATCGACAATGAAGAAGTGTTGATCATGTCTGAAAGCGACATCCTGGCAATCGTTGAAGCCTAATCCGCGAACGACACTGAACATACGAATTTAAGGGAAAGAGAAAATGGCAGCTAAAGACGTAAAATTCGGTAACGACGCTCGTGTGAAAATGCTGCGCGGCGTGAATGTACTGGCAGATGCAGTGAAAGTTACCCTCGGTCCAAAAGGCCGTAACGTAGTTCTGGATAAATCTTTCGGTGCACCGACTATCACTAAAGATGGTGTTTCCGTAGCACGTGAAATCGAACTGGAAGACAAGTTCGAAAACATGGGTGCGCAGATGGTGAAAGAAGTTGCCTCTAAAGCGAACGACGCTGCAGGCGACGGTACCACCACCGCAACCGTACTGGCTCAGTCCATCATCACTGAAGGCCTGAAAGCTGTTGCTGCGGGCATGAACCCGATGGATCTGAAACGTGGTATCGACAAAGCTGTCGCTGCTGCCGTTGAAGAACTGAAAGCACTGTCCGTACCGTGCTCCGACTCTAAAGCTATTGCTCAGGTTGGTACCATCTCCGCTAACTCCGACGAAACCGTAGGTAAACTGATCGCTGAAGCGATGGACAAAGTCGGTAAAGAAGGCGTGATCACCGTTGAAGACGGTACCGGTCTGCAGGACGAACTGGACGTAGTTGAAGGTATGCAGTTCGACCGTGGCTACCTGTCTCCTTACTTCATCAACAAGCCGGAAACTGGCGCAGTAGAACTGGAAAGCCCGTTCATCCTGCTGGCTGATAAGAAAATCTCCAACATCCGCGAAATGCTGCCGGTTCTGGAAGCCGTTGCGAAAGCAGGCAAACCGCTGCTGATCATCGCTGAAGATGTTGAAGGCGAAGCGCTGGCAACTCTGGTTGTTAACACCATGCGCGGTATCGTGAAAGTCGCTGCGGTTAAAGCACCTGGCTTCGGCGATCGTCGTAAAGCAATGCTGCAGGATATCGCTACCCTGACCGGTGGTACCGTTATCTCTGAAGAGATCGGTATGGAGCTGGAAAAAGCAACTCTGGAAGATCTGGGTCAGGCGAAACGCGTTGTTATCAACAAAGATACCACCACCATCATCGATGGCGTGGGCGACGAAGCTGCAATCCAGGGTCGCGTGACTCAGATTCGTCAGCAGATCGAAGAAGCAACTTCCGACTATGACCGTGAAAAACTGCAGGAGCGCGTAGCGAAACTGGCAGGCGGCGTTGCGGTTATCAAAGTTGGTGCTGCGACTGAAGTTGAAATGAAAGAGAAGAAAGCCCGCGTTGAAGATGCCCTGCACGCTACCCGTGCTGCGGTAGAAGAAGGCGTGGTTGCTGGTGGTGGTGTTGCGCTGATTCGCGTAGCGTCTAAAATTGCCGGCCTGAAAGGTCAGAACGAAGACCAGAACGTAGGTATCAAAGTTGCGCTGCGCGCAATGGAATCCCCACTGCGTCAAATCGTACTGAACTGCGGCGAAGAGCCGTCTGTAGTGGCTAACACCGTGAAAGCTGGTGACGGTAACTACGGTTACAACGCTGCAACTGAAGAATACGGCAACATGATCGACATGGGTATCCTGGATCCAACCAAAGTAACTCGTTCTGCTCTGCAGTACGCGGCTTCTGTTGCGGGTCTGATGATCACCACCGAGTGCATGGTTACCGACCTGCCGAAAGGCGATGCACCTGACTTAGGTGCTGCTGGTGGTATGGGCGGCATGGGTGGTATGGGCGGCATGATGTAATTGCCCACACCCTGCATCCTTCAGGCTGCAGATGCGTTGGCTGCGTTTGCTAACCCCAGTCACTTACTTGAGTAAGCTCCTCGGGATTAACAAACTGGCCGCCTTCCTGCAACCAGAATGATTTGGGTGCTCATCTCCCAGAATTGAGAAACCCCCGGGCAGAAATGTCCGGGGGTTTTTCTTTTGGTCATCTTTTTAGTATATGATTCAGCTACGGACATAACGTCCAACTAATTGATTATGGGGAATGACATGCACGTGAAATATTTAGCAGGGATCGTTGGTGCCGCGCTACTGATGGCGGGTTGTAGCTCCAGCAACGAACTGAGTTCAGCCGGGCAAAGCGTACGCTTTGTCGAAGACAAGCCTGGCGCAGAGTGCCAACTGATAGGCACGGCAACCGGTAAGCAAAGCAACTGGCTTTCTGGCCAGCACGGCGAAGAGGGCGGCTCAATGCGTGGCGCAGCAAACGATCTGCGTAACCAGGCTGCGGCAATGGGCGGTAACGTGATTTATGGCGTCAGCAGCCCATCGCAGGGAATGCTGTCCAGCTTTGTTCCTACCGCCAGTGAGATGATTGGGCAGGTTTATAAGTGCCCTAACTGATTACACTTCATCCTTCAACCAGCCTCTTTGTTGGCTGCGCTGTGAAACCCCAGTCACATAGTTATCTATGCTCCTGGGGATTTTCTTCGCTTGCCGCCGCGATGCAGATTGAATGATTTTGTGTAATAAAGTGGCCTGGACAGGCTCATGCAATCGTAGGCCTGATAAGCGCAGCGCCATCAGGCATTCTGAGTCTTATGCGCAGACTGAACGCGTAAATGATGCAGCGCGCGCAGGCACTGATCCTGATTGAGCTTTTGCGTCTTATCACCCGTCAACGTTCTGACAAACACCTGGCACGGCACGCCGGCAAGTTTTTTCAGCCGTGGGCTGAAATCGAGCAGACGACGGGTAATGGCTTCGGCCTCTTTACTGCCGGAAGCGGCGCGAGTTTTTACTACCGAACCACAGTACTGGAATTTTCCTTTATCATCCGTATAGCGGTAAATAATCGCCAGATAATGATTAAACAGGTTATGTTTCCATTCGGGTTGTGTATAAGAATCGTATTCCAGATTGTCGTTTTGCTGGCAATCCACATCGTACAGCGGCAGGAAATCCAGCAGCGATGTAATTCGTAGCGCTAAATCCCGCATGCCAGCATTATTTATTGCATGAATAATTGCATGCGCCAACACCTGAATCTGTAATTCATTAACCAGTAATTCATCTGTTTTCCCGTCATGCAACGTCAGAGAAAATGCTAAGTTCTCCCCTTTATCATCCACTAACGTCAGTGAATTTATGCGACGGTTAATATCCGCATTCTTTAACTCATCTTCCTGAATTAAAGGAATATTTTCGTGCATCTTTTTGCTGGCTTTCTCGCATTCTTTCTCATATTTCACACGCTCGTCTTCGCTTAGTTGATGTTTGGCGTATAGCTTGCTTTCCAGAGCAATAAACAAGTCTCTTAGCCCAAGCGGAGAAAGAAAAAACAGCGACTCTTTATTTCTTGGTTCTTTTATCTTTAATGCCAAAGCAACAAATTCATTCTTCTGACGAATAACGCCGGTATTAATACCTTTAATACTGATAGCCATCAAAGGTTCTCCCTAACCATATATTTATTGATGTTCTGCATTTGAAACTATTGATAAAATTTACGAATGAATGATTTTACAGCGCTAATTAAAATAGCACAGATTAAAAGTGTGGCTCCACTTGTTGGAATTGAAATGATAAGTAATCGTGCCGAGTGTCCGAAATCGGACACTCAATAATGACTATTGTTGGCGTAACTGCAAATCCAACGGCGTTTTACTTGGCTCACCGCCAATTTCGCGCGCCAGTTTTGGGACCATATAGCCTGAAATCAGCGTCAGCAGCTCTCGCATGATTTTCCGTGCCTCATCGTCACTCACCATAAAGTGAGCGGCTCCCTGCACTTTATCCAGTACATGCAGGTAATAGGGCATTACGCCCGCATCAAACAGTGCATTGCTCAGGTTTGCCAGCGTTTGTGCGTTGTCGTTCACGCCACGCAGCAGGACGCTTTGGTTAAGCAATGTGACACCCACTTTACGCAAGCTGGCCATTGCCTGACGAAATGTCTCATCAATTTCGTTCGCGTGATTAATGTGATTGACCAGCAGAATCTGCAGGGAAGAGTGTGCAAAACGCTCGACCAGTCCTTCAGTAATACGCGCCGGGATAACAATCGGCAAACGGCTGTGAATTCGCAGACGCTTAATATGCGGGATGGCTTCCAGTTGCGTGAGCAACCAGTCCAGTTCATGGTCTTTGGCCATTAACGGATCGCCACCGGAGAAGATAATCTCATCCAGCTCAGGATGTGCGCTAATGTAGTCCAGGGCGACCTGCCAGTTGCGCTTATTGCCCTGGTTTTCAGCATACGGGAAGTGTCGGCGGAAGCAATAGCGACAATTTACCGCACAACCGCCTTTAACCAGCAATAGCGCCCGGTTGCGATATTTGTGCAGTAATCCAGGAACGACGCTGTGCTGCTCTTCCAGTGGATCGGTCGAGTAGCCCGGTGCGGAAACGAACTCTTCCTGAGAAGTAAGTACCTGACGCAAAAGCGGATCGTCTGGATTGCCTTTTTCCATGCGGGCAATAAACGCACGCGGTACGCGCAGGGCGAAAAGCCGTCTCGCATCGCGTCCGGCCAACAGTTTTTCATCTGCGTCTATATTCAAAAGATGCAGAAGTTCATCAGGATCGGTCACAACATCGGCAAGTTGCGATAACCAATCTTCTCTGGATGGGGTATTTAGGGTTACAATATGCGCCATTTTGTGGCTTAGCTACCAGTTAACAATTTTCAGAGGGCCTTATGGCAACGTACTATAGCAACGATTTTCGTGCTGGTCTTAAAATCATGTTGGACGGCGAACCTTATGCGGTTGAAGCCAGCGAATTCGTTAAACCAGGTAAAGGCCAGGCGTTTGCGCGCGTTAAGCTGCGTCGCCTGCTGACCGGTACTCGCGTAGAGAAAACCTTCAAGTCTACCGACTCCGCTGAAGGCGCAGACGTAGCCGACATGAACCTGACTTTCCTGTATAGCGACGGTGAGTTCTGGCACTTTATGAATAACACCACTTTCGAACAGCTGGCTGCTGACGAGAAAGCGGTAGGCGATAACGCTAAATGGCTGCTGGACCAGGCTGAATGCATCGTGACCCTGTGGAACGGTCAGCCGATCTCCGTGACTCCGCCGAACTTCGTTGAGCTGGAAGTCGTTGAAACCGACCCAGGTCTGAAAGGTGACACTGCAGGTACTGGTGGTAAACCAGCGACGCTGTCCACCGGTGCAGTGGTTAAAGTTCCGCTGTTCGTACAGATCGGCGAAGTCATCAAAGTGGATACCCGCTCTGGCGAATACGTATCCCGCGTGAAGTAATATTCTTCATCTTTCAGGCTGCATCAGGCGGCCTGAATGATTTTGCGTATTTCTAAGATGTGGGTGCAGATTGCTGCGCCATACTTTTCCAGGGCAGGAATGATGAAACGTCTTCTCGGTCTTGTAATGCTTATCCTTTTCACCAGCACCCTCCTGGCGGGCTGTAATACGGCGCGCGGCTTCGGTGAAGATATCAAACATCTCGGTAATTCAATTTCTCACGCTGCCAGCTAGTCCCCTCATGTTGTCTTAAAAACGGTCGTTTATCCGTCACCCCCCCGGATCTTGTCTATTATTAAGTAGCTATACACAAACAATATTGGCTAAAAAAGGAAGACGTTATGGTTAAGAAGACAATTGCTGCGATCTTTTCTGTGTTGGTACTTTCTTCCGTATTAACGGCGTGTAATACGACGCGAGGCGTAGGTCAGGATATTTCTGAGGGCGGTAGTGCCATTTCTGGTGCAGCGACAAAGGCTCAGCAATAGCTATGAACGGTACGACGCACCGTCGTACCGTTAATTCATCTTCTCAGGTAGAGAGAGAAACGGTGAAAAGCGGTTCCCCAGGTGCAGCTTCATACGGATATTTCGCTTATAGGTGTATACCGTCTTACCATGAATGCAGAGCGCGGCGGCTATTGCATTGTTATCAACGCCATCCATCCACAACGACAGTACCTTCTCTTCCTGTGGTGTAAGCAGCGGTGTGGCATTTTTAGGTGTATCCAATACGGGGCGGATCTGTAGTGCATTCTGGATCGTGCGCGAAAGATCATGCAACGCGATGTGTTTGGACAATGTCGAGTGAACGGCAGAGTGAGGGGGATCGATTGGGTTATGCGATCGGTCGCCTGATTGTAGTAAAATCAGCGGGATGGCGCCGCAGCTCATAAAAAATGGTGCGATGGGGGGGCTGGAGTGAATATCGCTGAGAAAACTACATAAATCTGCGATTACCAGATGTGGCTTCCACTGCAAAATATGCTCTTTAGCCAACATCAGATTATTAATCCCTGACACCAGAAATGAAGAGTTGAACATACCAGAATGATTAAGCAAGGCCTCTATCCCTGTGCGGGTGAAGTGGCACCGGTCAATCACTAAAATTTTAAGCATAAACCTTTCGCATTCAGAAGAGGATCAAATGGCTTTCTGAGTTCAGAAAGCTCTTCATCATAGAGAAGTCCAATGTGAGCCAAATGCGGGAACTACGCCTCTAATTGGGCTTAATTCTTGCTTTAAGTAAGCAATGAATAAAAAGGTTGAAATTCATTTTCTCCCGGGCAAAAATGCCATTTCATACATCCGCTTTGCAGGACGACCTGCAAACGCATCTTTCACCCGGGGACGGCCCCATTGTGTACTGGAGCCAGTCATGTCCTGGATCGTTTTACTTATCGCGGGCCTGCTTGAAGTTGTCTGGGCTATTGGTCTGAAATATACCCACGGTTTTACCCGTTTAACGCCAAGTATTATCACCATTGCGGCGATGATCGTCAGTATCGCTATGCTTTCCTGGGCGATGAGAACGCTACCGGTTGGTACGGCTTATGCCGTCTGGACCGGCATTGGCGCCGTCGGGGCGGCCATTACAGGGATTTTGCTGCTGGGTGAATCTGCCAGCCCGGCGCGTTTGCTGAGCCTTGGGCTGATCGTTGCTGGCATTATTGGTCTGAAGCTGAGCACTCACTAAGCGCCAGGCTGTTTCACCCAAATCAGCTTATTCACCTCAAATCCCTCCCGGGTCGCGACTGCCAGCATCTGCTGTTTCATCTCATCTGAAATCGTTGGGGTGCGAGAGAGGATCCACAGATAGTCGCGATCCGGGCCGCAGACCAGCGCATGACGATATTCCCTATCGAGAGCAATCACGTTATACCCACCATAGAAAGGGCCAAAGAACGAGACCTTAAGAGCAGCCCGGCCAGGATCGCCGGTGAAATAGGCTTTGCCTTCCGTTTTTTGCCACATTTCCCTGTCCGGGTTATAGCCTTTGTTGATGACGTTGAGCCCACCATCATCGCGCAGGCTGTAGGTTGCGGTCACTTTTTCCAGCCCACGTTCGAATCGATGGTCGAAACGCGCAATTTCATACCAGGTGCCGAGATAGCGTTTGGCATCAAAGTTATTCACCACGGTAACGCCTTTCGGCGGTGTAGGAGAACTGCAGGCAACAACCAGAAATGCAGCCGTAACTGCAGCAACAACGGGCAGAATGCACATGGGATATTCCTTGCTGTATTTTTGTTAAGTGTAGATGACAGCAGGAAAAGAAGTGGAAGAAAGGAGGCCCGACGGAGCGGACCTCAACGCCGGTTACTGCAGTTTTTCAAGGATGCGCCATGCCGCGTCGACGCGAGCAGGATTCGGGTAGCTTTTATTGGCCAGCATCACGATGCCAAGATTTTTCTCCGGAATAAAAGCCACATAACTACCAAATCCGCCAGTCGAACCTGTTTTATGTACCCAGGAGGCTTTTACTGCGGGGGCAGGTGGGTTTACCTCAACGGCCGGAAGCGCCGCCAGAGCGATTTTACTGTCGCTGCCGTTGATAATAGTGTCTGCTTTTACCGGCCAGTTAAGCATTTCCCAGCCTAAGCCCTGGTACATCTCACCAATGCGCCAGTAACGTGACTGTGCGAGCCCGATGCCCTGCTGCAGGGTTTTCTCCTGCACGTGGCTGGCGTCCATATTGGCCTGAACCCAGCGAGCCATATCCATAATGCTGGATTTCACACCATACGCTTCGGCATCAAGCTGGCCCGGCGAAACATGTACGGGCTTGCCATCGCGATAGCCCCAGGCATAATCTCGTTGCTCGTTCTGCGGAACGGTAATCCAGGTGTGTGTGAGTTTTAATGGCTGCAGGACGCGTCTGATCATCGCCTCTTCGTAGCTCATTCCAGAGGGTTTCACCGCCAGTACGCCAAACAGACCAATGCTGGAGTTAGCATAGAGACGTTTAGCACCCGGGGCCCACTGGGGTTGCCAGTTTTGATAAAAGCGCAGTAATGCGGTTTTATTCGTCACCTCGTTGGGGATCTGAAGCGGCAGGCCACCTGCCGTGTATGTGGCTAAGTGCAGCAGACTAATGTTCTGCCACTGTTTGCCTGTGAGTTCCGGCCAGTACCGGGTGACCGGATCGCTGAGTTTGATTTCGCCGCGGGCGATCGCATCGCCGCCCAGCACGCCATTGAAGGTCTTACTGACTGAACCGAGTTCGAACAGTGTGTTCTGTGTAATCGGACGATTATTGGCGATATCAGCTTTACCCCAGGTAAAGTAATACGGTTTTCCCTGGTAGATAACGGCCACGGCCATACCCGGAATAGCCTGCTCCTGCATCAACGGGGTGATGGTGCGATTAACGATATCGGCAATCTGTTGTTCTGTTTTTGCGGCGGCAAACGTTGAGAAAGAGGCTGTCAGCAGTAGTGCGCAGCATAACGATTTTTTCATCATGAAATCATTTCCGTAATAAAAAGCGAAAGGGTGTCCGGGCCCATCAGACGCGACCAGTTTGTTTGATTTGTACCGTGTTGACAAACGGTTAAATTTAGCAGCAGATATAAGTTTTTCTAACGGGTTAGATGATGACGCGTAGCTATATCCCACTTAATTCTCTACGGGCTTTTGAAGCGGCCGCCAGGCATCTCAGCTTTACCCGCGCAGCAATTGAGCTGAATGTAACGCATTCTGCCATCAGCCAGCATGTGAAAGCGTTGGAGCAGCAGTTGAATTGTCAGCTCTTTATTCGCGTTTCACGAGGCCTGATGCTCACGACAGAAGGTGAGAGTCTGTTACCTGTACTTAATGATTCTTTCGATCGTATGGCGGCGATGTTAGACCGCTTTGCCGGTAACCAGTCTCAGGAAAAACTGAAAATTGGTGTGGTGGGCACTTTTGCGGTGGGTTGCCTTTTCCCACTTCTACACGATTTTAAACGGTGTTATCCGTATATCGATTTACAGCTTTCTACGCATAATAACCGTGTTGATCCTGCTGCAGAGGGGCTGGATTATACCATTCGCTACGGAGGGGGAGCCTGGCACGATACTGATGCGCAATATTTATGTAGCGCGCTGATGTCTCCGCTTTGTTCACCCGAGCTGGCCTCTCAGATTCAGACTCCTGCAGATATCCTGAAATTTCCTCTATTACGATCGTATCGTCGTGATGAATGGGCGCTGTGGATGCAGGCCGCTGGAGAAGCGCCGCCGTCACCGACGCACAACGTGGTGGTGTTTGACTCGTCGGTCACCATGCTGGAAGCCGCGCAGGCGGGGATTGGTGTGGCAATCGCCCCGGTCAGAATGTTCACGCATTTACTCAGTAGTGAGCGTATCGTACAGCCGTTTTTAACGCAGATTGATCTGGGGAGTTACTGGATAACGCGTTTGCAATCTCGCCCGGAGACACCTGCGATGCGCGAGTTTTCTCGTTGGCTGATCGGGGTATTGCACAAATAAAAAGGCCCGCCAGTGGCGGGCCTAATAGGTAACAACTGCGATTAGATAGTCAGAATGCCAATCGCTGTTACAACGGTCAGGATAGCAGCCAGGCCGTAGAATACCCATTTGCCAGCAGGCACGTGGATTTTCAGGTCATGCATAGCGTGGTGCATACGGTGTAAACCACACCACAGCGGCAGAACGATCATCAGGAACAGAAATGCGCGTCCGATGAAGCTCTGGGCAAATGCCATAATGCGCTCATAGCTCAGCGCATCGCCCGGGAACAGACCCAGCGGCAGCATAATACCAACCAGCAGAACCACTACCGGCGCAATGATTGCGCCCCACATACCACCTGCACCAAACAGACCCCAGAATACAGGTTCGTCAGAGCGTTTTGGATTTGGATTAATCATCCCGGACTCCTTACCAGTACAGGGCTACATACAGTATGACTACGGTCACTACCGCAGTAACTACCCAGAGACCTTTGATGATCGGCTCTGGCCCCATTTTTTCGTCTTTTACGATGATGTTGGCGGCTTTCGGTGCCAGCTCAAACCAGGTTTTGGTATGCAGCAGTGCTGCAGCCAGGACAACCAGGTTGAGGATGACCACCACCGGGTTTTGCAAAAAGCCGACAAAGCCCATCCAGGACTCAGCACCATGCTTCAGAGCAAACAGGCCGAAAATCAGTTCAATACTGAACCAGACTGCCGGAACTGCCGTGCCTTCGCGCAGCATGTAAAAGCGATAAAATGGCAGCTTTTTCCACCAGGTGGACGTCATCGGCCGCACATAGGGTTTGCGTTTAGTCGTCATCATGCACTCCTTAGCGTGGTTTCAGGGTAGCGATAAGAAAGTCTTTTGAACTTTCAACTTTACCCTGCTGAATGGCCGCAGCCGGATCGACGTGTTTCGGGCAGACTTCGGAGCAGTAGCCCACGAAAGTACAGGTCCAGACGCCGTTCGGGCTGTTCAATTGAGCCATACGCTCCTTCTTACCGTGGTCGCGGCTATCTTCGTTGTAACGATGCGCCAGCGTAATCGCAGCCGGTCCAATGAACTCAGGGTTCAGGCCGAACTGCGGGCACGCGGCGTAGCACAGACCGCAGTTGATGCAACCGGAGAACTGATGATATTTCGCCATCTGCGCCGGAGTCTGGGTGTTTGGACCCTGATCCGGAGTACGCGGGTTACCAATGATATACGGCTTGATCGCTTCCAGACTTTCGATGAAGTGCGTCATATCGACGACCAGATCGCGTTCAATCGGGAAGTTGCCCAGCGCTTCAACCTTCATACCGTTGGTGTAATCACGCAGGAAGGTTTTGCACGCCAGTTTCGGCACGTTGTTGACCATCATGCCGCAAGAGCCGCAAATTGCCATACGGCAGGACCAGCGATAGCTCAGGTCTGGTGCCAGGTTATCTTTGATGTAGCCCAACGCATCCAGCAGAGACGTGGTTTCATCATAAGGAACTTCATAGAAAGCACTGTGCGGCGCGGTATCGGTTTCCGGGTTATAGCGCACCACCTCAACTTTCAGGTTTTTCAACTCAGCCATTCGCCTTCTCCTTCTTATCGGCTGCTTCCGCTTCGCCACCGTAAACACGTTTAGCCGGTGGCAGAGTGGTGATTTTCACGTCGCTGTATTCCAGGCGAGTCGTGCCGTCAGCATCGCGGAAGGCGAGGGTATGTTTGAGGAAGTTCACGTCGTCACGCTCGGTGCAGCCTTCATCCAGACGCTGGTGCGCGCCGCGGGATTCTTTACGTGCCAGCGCGGAGTGCGCCATACATTCGGCAACGTTCAGGCCGTGACCCAGTTCAATGGTGTACAGCAGGTCGGTGTTGAATACGCTGGAAGTATCAGTGATACGTACGCGCTTGAAGCGCTCCTGCAGTTCCGCCAGCTTATCAACGGTTTTCTGCATGAGTTCCGGTGTACGGTAGATGCCGCAACCTTCTTCCATGGAGATACCCATTTCGTCACGGATCTTAGACCAGTTTTCGTTACCTTCCTGGTTAACCAGATCTTTCAGACGTTTTTCAACGCCAGCAACCTGTGCATCAAGAGCTGCACTGTTTGCAGCGCCAGCTGTTGCAGCGCGTTCCGCAGCTTGTTCACCGGCCATACGACCGAAGACCACCAGTTCCGCCAGGGAGTTAGAGCCCAGACGGTTAGCGCCGTGCAGACCAACAGAGGAACATTCACCCACCGCGAACAGACCTTTAATACGGGTTTCGCAGTGCTGATCGGTTTCGATACCGCCCATGGTGTAGTGTGCGGTCGGGCGTACCGGGATCGGTTCTTTAACCGGATCGACACCCACGTAGGCTTTCGCCAGTTCGCAGATGAACGGTAAACGTTCGAGCAGTTTTTTCTCGCCGAGATGGCGCAGGTCGAGGTGAACAACATCGCCACGTGGGGTGGAGATGGTGTTGCCTTTACGCCATTCGTGCCAGAAAGCCTGAGAAACTTTGTCACGCGGACCGAGTTCCATGTATTTGTTTTTCGGCTCGCCCAGCGGAGTTTCTGGACCCATGCCGTAGTCTTGCAGATAACGGTAGCCATTTTTGTTGACCAGAATACCACCTTCACCACGGCAGCCTTCAGTCATCAGGATACCGGAACCAGGCAGACCTGTTGGGTGATACTGAACGAATTCCATATCACGCAGCGGAACGCCGTGGCTCAGCGCCATGCCCATACCGTCGCCGGTTACGATGCCGCCGTTGGTGTTGTAACGGTAAACACGACCCGCGCCGCCCGTTGCCATCACGACTGCGTTAGCACGGATTTGTACCAGGGTGCCTTCCATCATGTTCATGGCGACCAGGCCGCGAGCATGACCGTCGTCCACCAGGATATCCAGAACGAAGTGTTCATCAAAGCGCTGAATTTGCGGGAACTGCAAAGAAGTTTGGAACAGCGTATGCAGCATGTGGAAGCCGGTTTTATCCGCGGCAAACCAGGTACGCTCGATTTTCATGCCGCCGAAGCGACGTACGTTGACGCTACCGTCTTCACGGCGGCTCCATGGGCAGCCCCATTGTTCCAGTTGCGTCATTTCAGTTGGGCAGTGGTGGACAAAGTAATCCACGACATCCTGCTCACACAGCCAGTCTCCGCCTGCTACCGTATCGTGAAAATGGTAGTCAAAGCTGTCATGATCCTGCGCGACAGCAGCAGAGCCGCCTTCGGCAGCAACGGTATGGCTGCGCATTGGGTACACTTTTGAGATCAGTGCGATTTTAGCGTTGGGATTTGCTTGTGCGGCAGCAATTGCTGCACGCAATCCCGCGCCACCGGCGCCTATAATGGCAAGATCGGCTTGAAAGGTTTGCACGACATTCCTCCAGATTGTTGTTATTTCATCCCCGCCCGAATTCAGATGCTTAATCGGATTCAAACAGGTTATGAACGCGTTTCCACTGCTCCTTTATAGGTACAATAGTATAGTCTTAGGGATGTGAGGGAAATTTGACGTGTTCGATTTTTTTAGCGTATCAGAGGGCTGAATTATCATTGAATTTGATTAATTTAATTACTAAACCACCCAATGTTGCTTTTTTTACCCGCCAGCCAGTGTTTATTATTCCCGCGTGAAATTTGTCTCGCTAGCGCGATACGAGTAGACTTCGTGCCCTTGTCTGAAATCGGAGAAACAACCATGAGCGAAACGGCAACCTGGCAGCCGAGCGCGTCCATCCCCAATCTGTTAAAACGTGCAGCAATTATAGCGGAGATTCGTCGCTTTTTTGCCGATCGTGGAGTGCTTGAGGTTGAGACACCTTGCATGAGTCAGGCGACGGTAACGGACATCCACCTGTTCCCGTTCGAAACGCGTTTCGTTGGCCCTGGTCATTCCCAGGGGATGAACCTCTATTTAATGACCAGCCCGGAATACCATATGAAGCGCCTGCTGGTCGCAGGATGTGGCCCGGTGTATCAGCTATGTCGCAGCTTCCGTAATGAGGAGATGGGACGTCATCATAATCCTGAGTTCACCATGCTTGAGTGGTATCGCCCACACTACGACATGTATCGCCTGATGAACGAAGTGGATGATTTGCTGCAGCAAGTGCTGGACTGTTCACCTGCCGAAAGCCTTTCTTACCAGCAAGCTTTCCAGCGTCATCTGGAGATTGACCCGCTGTCTGCGGATAAAACCCAACTGCGGGAAGTGGCGGCGAAGCTGGATCTCAGCAATATCGCGGATACTGAAGAGGACCGGGATACCTTGCTGCAACTGCTGTTTACAATGGGCGTTGAGCCACATATTGGCAAAGACAAACCAACGTTTGTGTACCATTTCCCGGCCAGTCAGGCGTCACTGGCACAAATCAGTACCGAAGATCATCGCGTGGCTGAGCGTTTCGAAGTTTATTACAAAGGTATTGAGCTAGCGAATGGTTTCCATGAGTTGACTGATGCACGTGAACAGCAGCAACGATTCGAGCAGGATAATCGTAAACGTGCCGCGCGCGGCCTGCCGCAGCAGCCCATTGACACCAACCTGCTTGAAGCGTTGAAGGTTGGGATGCCGGATTGCTCTGGCGTGGCGCTGGGTGTTGACCGTCTGGTGATGCTGGCGCTGGGCGCTGAGAGTCTGGCTGACGTTATCGCCTTTACCGTCGATCGTGCATAACGGGTTATCCCTCTACAATACAAAGTGGCGATAAAACCGCCACTTTGTAGCACATTTTTTCACTTTCCCTCTAATGGCCACAATTTACATCTGGATATCTGATATCGTTTAGGTATCAATTCTGTGTTGATTTTTAATTGCTGAACTCTGCAAAGAGAGCGGTGCCAATCGGTGAGCGGCGTTTGCGAAACGTTTGCCAGAGTAAGGGATAGTTGAATGACCCAAACAATAAAGAAGATGAGCCTGCCAGGTCTCATCCTTATGATATTTACGTCAGTTTTTGGATTTGCCAATAGCCCTTCGGCTTTCTATTTAATGGGATACAGTGCTATTCCATGGTATGTATTTTCTGCATTATTATTCTTTATTCCATTTGCTTTAATGATGGCGGAAATGGGTTCCGCCTATCGGAAAGAAGAGGGCGGAATCTATTCGTGGATGAATAATAGCGTTGGACCTCGCTATGCCTTTATCGGCACCTTTATGTGGTTCTCCTCCTATGTTATCTGGATGGTCAGTACTGCCGCGAAAGTCTGGGTACCTTTTTCAACCTTCTTGTTTGGCGCAGACATGACCCAGCACTGGCGTATCGCGGGGCTTGAGCCTACGCAAGTCGTCGGACTGCTCGCCGTTGGCTGGATGATTCTGGTGACCAGCGTGGCATCCCGGGGTATTAATAAGATTGCCCGTATTACGGCAGTAGGCGGAATTGCCGTAATGTGTCTTAATTTAGTTCTGTTGTTAGTGAGTGTCGCTATTTTGTTATTAACTGGTGGCCACTTTGCTCAGAATATTAATTTTATCTCCTCGCCTAATCCGGGATATCAGCCCGGTCTGTCCATGCTGTCATTTGTGGTATTCGCCATTTTTGCTTACGGCGGAATAGAGGCCGTGGGTGGATTAGTTGATAAAACGGAAAAACCCGAAAAGAACTTTGCAAAAGGCATTGTTTTTGCCGCGATTGTGATTTCTGTGGGTTATTCGCTGGCCATCTTTTTATGGGGTGTTAGCACCAACTGGCAGCAGGTATTAAGTAATAACTCGGTCAACCTCGGCAATATTACTTATATCCTGATGAAGAGCCTCGGGATGACGTTGGGTAATGCGTTGCATCTTTCCCCTGAGACCGCGATGGCGATGGGCGTATGGTTCGCGCGTATCACCGGGCTTTCGATGTTCCTTGCCTATACCGGTGCTTTTTTTACCCTTAGCTACTCGCCGTTGAAAGCGATTATTCAGGGTACGCCGAAGGCATTGTGGCCCGCGCCGATGACCAAACTGAATGCGGTGGGGATGCCGACGACCGCAATGTGGTTGCAGTGTCTGCTGGTAAGCCTGTTTATCCTGCTGGTTTCGTTCGGCGGCGATACGGCTTCAGCGTTCTATAACAAATTGACCCTGATGGCGAACGTATCCATGACGCTGCCGTATTTGTTCCTGGCGCTGGCATTCCCATTCTTCAAATCCCGCGTGGGGTTGGAAAGACCGTTTGTTATTTTTAAAACCCGCGCGGCGACGCTACTGGCAACAGGCGTGGTGGTGCTGGTGGTGACGTTTGCCAACGTATTTACCATTATTCAGCCAGTGATCGAGGCCGGAGACTGGAACAGCGCATTGTGGATGACCGGTGGCCCGATCTTCTTCTCACTGCTGGCGATGGCGATCTATCAGAACTACAGTCGCCGCGTTAACCGTCAGCCGGTTCTGGTGACAGAGTAAATTGGGCCGTTGTAGGCCGGATAAGGCAATGCAGCCATCCGGCAATCAGCATCGAATTGCCTGATGGCGCTACGCTTATCAGGCCTACAAGACCCACACTGTAGCCCGGCCTAACGCAGTGACGCCGGGATTTCCCGGTGCGAGTGTTAGCGACGTTATTACTCATACACATCGTCCATAAATAATATGGTATTTATGGACGATAGATTAGTGTTGTAATTATTTTTTAGATAAATGCTATTTACTGTGAATTATATCTTTAATCAATTGCTTTAAATGTTTTTGATATTTTATGTTTCTGTTTCTCGCTTAATGTAGTATCCAGTGGTTTACTTATCTTTTAAGCTAAGGACAGTGACATGCGTGATTCGGTTATTTTCTGTAAAGTCGATAGCTATGGTTTTCCACATTGGAATGGTGTGGATTTTCTTCGTTGGAAAACTCTTCCAACAAATTGGCGTTTTGATACAGGGACTGCACATTTATGGATATATAAAACAGCATGGTTAGTTTATCATAGAAATATGCTAAAAAAATCGGCTGAGGAAGCCCAAATCCCTCTATTGTTGTTGGCTGGTGTCGCTGCAGCAGAGGTGGGGGGACGCCAGAAAGATTTAAGTCAGTGGGTGTATTACAAGTCAGACAAATTCTGGAAACTATCTCGCGAAGGGAGGATAAGGCCTTATCTAATGCTACTTCAGTTGGTTCTATCGCAATACAGCTGGGTGTGGCCGCTAGCACGATGGGCATCAGGCCCGATAAGTTGACCTCTTTTGAGCAGTTTCAGCTATCGAATTGTCTGCTGGATAATCGCTTTAATATTCGGGTTGTCGCGTTTCATTTGCGCGATCTTATTATGTTAAGTTACCCTGGGAAAGATACTGCTCATCTTACCGATGAGCAAATTATTATTATTGGCTCAAGATATAATCGTGGTACCCAACGAGAAATTCAAAGCATTACTGATTCTATTTCTGCTCCGGTTGGTACTAAACAGCGTGAATACAGTGAGTATGGGCGGCGAATTATTGAGAAAAAGACAGCAATAATGGAAATTATGCGAGGAGGATGAATGAATTCGAAAGCCATATCGCTGAATGTTATCTGGGGAACAGTAAGTTTCGTTCTGATTATTATTTTCTCTACCCAGGATAAAGAGTGGTTTATCGATGGGCTGGGGGTTAATAATATTTGTGACCTGATGACCTATGTTGAAAGTGATGATATCCGTGATGCTGGTATTATCTTCACGCTCCCGCTTTTTATTCCCTATATCTATGTCATTGCATACAGGAAGCAGCGTAGTTTCTGGCAGTTACTGACGGTGACGGTATTGGTTTGCTTTTGGCTATGGCGCTTCTTCCTGCGATACCAGTTCTGCCTGTAATCCAATAGTCTGGTAGCCCGGCCTAACGTAGTGACGCCGGGATTTCCCCTGTGTCGGTGCCAGCGCCCCTCGTCCGGGCTACTCAGGTATTACAAACTTCCCGCCGGGCGACTGCCTCTGCCCGCAGAACTTAACGTTCTCCCCGTTTGCTTACCCCCCAGACTCTCCAGACGCATCTGGAATGGTGGGAACGGCATATCGATACCGTGCTCGCGGAAGCCTGCCAGAATCAGCTGGTGTATCTCGTGGCGCAGTGGCATACGGTGCCCCATCTCTGCGGCATAAATACGCAGTTCGAAGATTTGAATCCCCTGCTGCAGATCAACCAGAAAGACTTCTGGCGCCGGGTTATCGATAACCAGCGAACAGCGGTGGGCGGCGGTAAGCAGGATTTGTGTGACTTCCTCGCTGTTAGCTTCCGACGGCGCCGGGATAGTTAACACGACACGCGTGACCGAGTCAGATAGTGACCAGTTGATAAACTGCTCGGTGATGAACGCTTTGTTGGGCACGATGATCTCTTTGCGGTCCCAGTCGCTGATGGTCGTGGCGCGGGTATTAATTTTCGTCACGCTACCGGTGAGATCGCGAATGGTCACCGTGTCGCCAATACGGATTGGTTTTTCAAACAGGATGATCAGGCCGGAAATAAAGTTGGCGAAGATCTCCTGCAAGCCAAAGCCTAGCCCGACACCGAGAGCCGCCACCAGCCACTGCAGTTTGGACCACTCAATACCGATCATCGAGAAGCCCACCAGGCCGCCAATCAGCATCAGCAGATATTTGGTGATGGTGGTGATGGCATAACCGGTGCCGGGGGTTAAATCCAGGTGCTGCAGCAACGCCAGCTCCAGCAATGCGGGCAGGTTTCGCACCAACTGCGTCGTGATGATAAACACCAGAATCGCAATTAACACCGCACCCAGTGTAATGGGCTCTAAACTTTCCACGCCCTGCACCGTGGAGGTGACATCCCATAGTGAGATATTTTCCAGGAAGCCGAAAGCGGAATGAATTTCTGACCACAGCACGATAACCGAAAGCAGGGCGATAAGCATCAGGATAGAACGTACCAGGCGCAGCGATTGCGCGCTGATTGCATCCAGATCCACTTCGCTTTCATCTACATCAATCGTACCTTCAAGGCTGGTGGAATGAGGTGGTTCTTCTTCGCCCCGCGCACGCTGCGCCAGCATTTCGGCGCGTCGATGTTTGGCGCGGTCAAACGCCAGGCGGCGGCGCTGAATTAGCATCCAGCGGCGGATGACGTGATACACCACCAGTAATAAGAACCAAATCGCCACGGATGTTTCCAGGCGTGCCAGCAGGGCTTGCGATGTGGCGAGATAACCCACTGCCGCGGCGAGAATAGCAATCAGCGGCGCGCCCATCAGCATATTCCACAGCATGCTATTGACCATGTTATCGCTGTTGCCCTCTTTATCGAGGTACAGCGGTATCCCGGCGCGTTTCAGGCTCAGGGTCACGACCGCCAGCGCACCGCAAATCAGAATAAAGCACAGACGTCCCAGTGAGGCGGAGAATTCCCGGTCATTGAGATTATCAAACATAATCACCGCCATGATCAGCGGGACAATCAGTCCGATGCTCATCAGGTAGTAGTGCATAGCTTTCGCGACGCGGTTACGTGGCCAGCCAAAGTGGGCAATGAACAGACCGTTGGGACGCGCAAAGGTGGCGCAAATCATTACCGCCCATAGCATAGGCACCGTGGCGGTTACGCCATCGCCGATAGCAACAGCCAGCGGGTAAGGCCAGGCTTCCTGCAACCCGTAACCGAGCGTTGCCCACAGTACCGGTAACGGCGAAGCGACGAGTATTGACCAGAAAACCGTGCGTATCGTCAACCAGAAGTGGTCCTGGGTGACTTTCCCGACCCGCGCTGATGAACGTTCCAGAAAGCGAGTAAAGTGTTTACGTGAAGAAAGGCTAAACCCAACCAGCACCAGTGCACCGAACAGTGGTAGCAGCGTTTCCTTGCTGGTCAGCATCATGATAGTGGCTTTGCCAAGCTGATTAAATGTATCGAGTGAGATCAGACGGCGCAGATCCTGAACAATATCGACGGGCCAGGAGAGCGAGATGGGGCTGACGTCTGATGTCCAGAACAGATAACGGTGCGTCGCCTCGTTGACCTCTTTCAGGGCGTCTTCCAGTTGGCTATTGGAGACTTTTAGCTTAGTGAGCTCGAGGATCAGCGTATCGCCACCCTGTAGCAGAGAGTTCAGCAGTTCACGCTGAGTGCGCAACTGGGCGTTGAGAATGCTGCTCTGCTCAGCGGTTAGTGGTTGCCCGTCGGCCTGGTGAATTTGACGTAATTGCGGCTGCTTGTTGAGGAGGTCTTCATAGCGCATACGGTGTACGCGCAGCTGCGCCATTTCGGTATCTAACTGCTGGGGTTTGGGCATTTCTGGCAGACGAGAAACTTGTGCACGCAGTGCTTCTCCCAGCATATTTGAAACCCCAAGCCACTGAGACTGCTCTCGCAGCGTATTCAAGGCCTGACGTACCTGCAACGTTTGGCTGGTGGCCTGACGCTGCTGCGAGGCGACCAGGTCCATACGTTGCGCCTGCTGGTTCAAGGCCTGAGACAACTCGCGGTTAACCTTGAACTGATCGACAATACCTTCCGGCAGTCCCGCGCTGTTTTCTGCCAACAGTTCCGTGCTCTCCAGCGCACGTTCGGCTTCACGCTGGCGCTGGCTGTTGAGTTGGTTGCGTAATGCTTGCAGATAAGCGTCGAGTTGTTGGCTCTGCTTTTCTGCCAGTTCGGAGCGCATTCGCGCCAGTTCCTGGCGGTTGTTTGCGGAAAGCTGCGCCAGCTCCAGTTCATCGACCTGGGCTTTAAGTTTGGCGGATTCAGCTTGCATCGCTTGATTCTGCGCGGAATTGCCGTTGGCGGTACCAATGCGCCGCTCAAGCTCATTGAGCTGGCGGCGGGCATCGGTTTGCTGTTGAGGAAGCTGGCTTAACGAGTCGGCGATTTCCCGGGCGCGATCCTGCTCCTGTTGAGCCTGGCGGCTTTTATCCAGTAACTGACTGCTGACCTGAAGGATTTCCTGGTTTAATGCATCCGTCGTGAGGCCGGTCGGTACGCTACGCGGTTCGTCGCGCAGGTTGTTTAGCTGCGCGCGTAATGTTGCGGACAGCTTGGGGAAGTTATCGATAACCTGCTGATATTGTTCAGCACGCTCAAGGGAGCCTTTCCGCTCTTCGAGAGCATTCAGCGCGGACTGGAGCGCCTCGACGGTTTCTGGCTGAGCGGGTTTTGCCGCCTTTGCCTGCTCCAGTTCCTGGGTGAGTTGTTTGGCATCGGGGGCCGTCGCAGCGTACGCCCCCAGGCTGAGGCACCAGGCCATCAGAAAAGTGATAATCAGGCGCACAGCAGCGATTCCTATGTTTAACTTTCGTCTTTTTTGTCGTCAACCAGCGGGCTGGCGTCGTGTTCTGCTTCGATCTCTTCTTTCGGCAATGGCGCGAGTTCTGCCTCTGGCGTCACGAAGGTCTCGGTAGAGATGGCCATCGGCTGGCCGATTTTGGTCACGGAAAGATCCTGCAACTGCTCAACCAGGTTAACTTTGCCAGGTGCGAACAGGTTGATGACGGTAGAACCGAGCTTAAAGCGGCCCATTTCCTGACCTTTCAGCAGCGCCACCGACCCTTCGCTTTCGCCTTCCGGCCATGTCCAGCGTTTGATGACGCCTTCACGCGGTGGGGTAATGGTGCCAGCCCATACGGTTTCAATGCTGCCGACGATGGTCGCGCCGACCAGAATCTGCACCATCGGGCCGAATTCGGTATCAAACAGGCAAATAACACGTTCGTTGCGGGCAAACAGGTTCGGCACGTTCTGCGCGGTCAGGATGTTCACAGAGAAGAGATCGCCCGGTACATACATCATTTCACGCAGGATACCGTTACACGGCATGTGTACACGGTGGTAATCGCGAGGAGACAAGTAAGTGGTCACAAACGTACCGTTGCGGAATTTGTCCGCCATCTGGTAGTTGCCGGCCAGCAGCGCTTCCAGGGTATAGCTGTGCCCTTTGGCCTGTAGCAGTTTGTCTTCTTCAATGTTGCCTAACTGGTTAATCACGCCGTCAGCGGGCATGACCAGGACGTTTGGATCGGTGTTGATCGGGCGTGCGTCGTCGCGCAACGGGCGAACAAAGAAGTCGTTAAAGGTGCGATAGCTGGCAGTGTCCGGCTTTTGCGCCTCTTTCATGTCGACCTTGTAGTATTTCACGAACAGATCGATAACCAGTTTAGTCAGCCATCCCGCTCGTTTGCTCGCACCCCAACCCGCCAGGCGAGTGAGCCATAGTTTCGGCAGAATGTATTGTAGCGAAAGCTTAAATGAGTTTAACAAGGTAGCCTCCAGGCCATAATTTGTTCCCGATCCGGCATGTGGGCCGGATCCTGAAAAAAGGGGGACGATTCTAGCGATGCTTAGCTTAGTTGTCAGTCGTCTGTATCAGAAAAGTTTTTACGCGTTTTTACCTGCGCCATGCTTTCCAGGATGCGGTGATAATTTTCAAACCGAACCTCAGCAATTTTCCCTTCCTCGACAGCTTCACGAATTGCACAGCCCGGATCTGCATCATGTTTACAGTCGCGGTACTTGCAATGACCTAAATAGTCATGAAATTCGACAAAGCCATCAGTGATTTGTTCCGGTTCAAGATGCCACAGCCCAAACTCACGTACACCGGGGGAGTCGATGACATCGCCGCCGTGAGGGAAGTGGTACAGGCGAGAAGCTGTTGTGGTGTGCTGCCCAAGACCAGAGTTGTCGGAGACATCATTGGTCAGGATCTCTTCCTGCAGGCCGAGAAGGTTATTGAGCAGGCTGGATTTGCCTACGCCCGACTGACCGGCGAAAATGCTGATGCGATCGGTTAATGCTTCTTCAAGCGGTTTCAGACCGTCTTTAGTGCGGCTTGAGACCATCAACACGCGATAACCAATGTGGCGATAAATATCCATCTGCTCGTTAACGAAGGCCATACCTTCGTCGTCCAGCAGATCAATTTTGTTGAGTACGATGATGGGCTCTACGTGCAAGGTTTCGCAAGCCACCAGATAGCGGTCGATAATATTCAGTGACAGCTCAGGTAAGATGGCTGAGACAATTACGATTTGATCGATGTTGGCCGCAATGGGTTTCACCCCGTCGTAAAAGTCCGGGCGAGTGAGTACTGAGGTACGCTCATGTACCGCCTCAACGATCCCTTTAACATTCACGCCCTCTGCTGCCGCTTTACCCGGACGCCAGACTACACGATCGCCGGTAACCAGCGAACGAATGGTACGGCGGATGTTGCAACGGTGAATTTCCCCGTCAGCAGATTCTACGTCGGCATGCATGCCAAAACGGCTGATAACGATGCCTTCAGCGGTCTCGCCAAACAGGTTGTCGTCGTAGTCGGGCTTCTCCGCGGACGTTTTAAGACGACGCTGGTGATTGGCGTTCACGCGGCGCTGTTGGCCTTTGGAGAGTTTATTCTTACTCAATCGGACTGGCTCCTGGTCGCCCATAATGGGCAAAACATTTATGATACACGCAATTTTAGATGAATATAGTCACACTGAATGTGACGTCTGAAGGGTGGAAAATAGCATGAGTGCCAATGAAAACAACCTGATTTGGATCGATCTGGAGATGACAGGTCTGGATCCCGAGCGCGATCGCATTATTGAGATCGCTACGCTAGTGACTGATGCCAACCTGAATATCCTGGCTGAAGGACCGACAATTGCGGTGCATCAGTCTGATGAGCAACTGGCGTTAATGGATGACTGGAACGTACGTACGCATACCGGAAGTGGGCTGGTGGAACGCGTAAAAGCGAGCACCATGGGCGATCGTGAAGCCGAACTGGCGACGCTGGCCTTTTTAAAAGAGTGGGTTCCGGAAGGGAAATCACCTATCTGTGGCAACAGCATCGGCCAGGATCGCCGTTTCCTGTTTAAATACATGCCGGAGCTGGAGGCGTATTTCCATTATCGCTATCTGGACGTCAGCACGCTCAAAGAACTGGCACGTCGTTGGAAGCCGGAGATCCTGGCTGGCTTCACCAAGCAGGGAACGCATCAGGCGATGGATGACATTCGTGAATCTGTTGCTGAGCTTGCTTACTATCGCGAACATTTCATTAAGCTTTGATTTTGTGGATTGCCGGGTGGCGGCTACGCCTTACCCGGCCTACGAATATCGTTCCTGTGAGCTTGCACTGAGGCAGAATTGTCGCTAAATTAGACGACTTGCCGATAAATTCATCACTTAAACAGAAAAATGAGAAAATCGCTTTTCGGGGGGTTGCAGCTAAGCGGATTTCTCGTATAATGCGCCTCCCGTAACGACAGAGAATTACGCGTTACGGCAGCAACAAAAGCAGTACAGATTTGCGGGAATAGCTCAGTTGGTAGAGCACGACCTTGCCAAGGTCGGGGTCGCGAGTTCGAGTCTCGTTTCCCGCTCCAAAATTTGAAAATGCTTGTAAAGCAAAGACACACCCAAGCGGGAATAGCTCAGTTGGTAGAGCACGACCTTGCCAAGGTCGGGGTCGCGAGTTCGAGTCTCGTTTCCCGCTCCAAAATTTGAAAGTGCTTATAAGCACAGACCACCAATCGCAGGATTTCGAATTGCGACAAGGCGGCAACTGAATGAGTCCTTAGGAGCTTACTGAAGTAAGTGACTCAGGTGAATGAAGGCAGCCAACGCAGTAGCAGTTCGAAAGACGAAGATTATGCGGGAATAGCTCAGTTGGTAGAGCACGACCTTGCCAAGGTCGGGGTCGCGAGTTCGAGTCTCGTTTCCCGCTCCAAATTCTTACCCCAATAAAAATATCCACAACGAATAATCGCGTTGGGGACGTTTTGTTTCGTCATTGACATACTCTTGTAAACAGACTTATCCACAGGCTCGGGTATTATTCCTGGAATACAAAAAACTTCGCTGGGTGAATAGTATCATTTTAACTATTTGAAATTATTGAATTAATTATCATTTCAAATTGTTAATGCGATCACTTGACGATTTTTTCCCTCTTGAATATCAATGTGTTTTTATTTTTATACACAAGCTGTGGATGACTTACGCGTCGCGCGGCAGACCCTTTTCAATGACCCTGACCAAACGTTGTTTCTTCGGTAACTGCACCTCAACTACGCAGGCATTTCGCTTCTCGATTTGCTGAGCAACCGCCCAGTCTATGTGTTCGTCGAGAAGTGGGTGCTCACCTCTGCGACTTTCCAGAGCGTGAATAACCGCGTCATCCCATGGGGCATTACCCAACGCAACGGCGATATTTCGCAGCCAGCGCAGGTGGCCAATACGGCGAATGGCAGAACCTTCCGTGACTTTTAAAAACCACGCTTCGCTCCAGCTAAACAGCTCTATTAACTCCGGAGCATGAAGTTGCTTGCGGGGGGAGAAGTCATCCTCTGTCGTCAACTGCGAATAGCGGTTCCATGGGCAAATGAGCTGACAATCATCGCAGCCGTAAATTCGATTCCCCAACAGAGGACGAAATTCTTCCGGGATAGCACCTTCCAGTTCGATAGTGAGATACGAGATACAGCGGCGTGCGTCTACCGTGTAGGGTTCCACGATGGCCCCGGTGGGACAGATGGTCATACAGGCAACACATTTCCCGCATCCTTCTTCGACTGGCTTATCGACCGGCAGGGGCACGTCGATCAGTAATTCCCCGAGGAAGAAAAATGAACCTGCTTCGCGATTGAGGATAAGTGAGTGCTTACCTGTCCAGCCAAGTCCGGCTTTTTCCGCCAAAGGACGCTCAAGAATGGGCGCGGAATCGACAAAAGGTCTAAAATTCAGCGAAACGCAGTGCTGTTGAATCCTCTCTCCCAGCTTTTTTAAGCGGTTACGCAGTAGCTTATGGTAGTCGCGCCCAAGCGCGTAACGGCTGACGTAACCGAGTGAGGGGTTTTTCAACGTGCTGGCAAAGGCGGCATTAGCAGGCAGATAGTTCATACGTACGCTGATGACGCGTAGCGTACCGGGTAATAATTCGTGAGGTCGGGCGCGCATCATGCCGTGACGGGCCATCCAGTCCATCTCGCCGTGGTATTGTTTATCCAGCCAGGCCTGCAGTTTGGGCTCCGCTTCGCTGAGGTCGGTATCGGCAATACCGACCTGCTGAAAGCCAAGCTCCAGCCCCCACTGCTTAATATTTTGCGCTAACTGATTGAGATCGAGGGGCTCTGACATGACGGACCATACAATGAAGAAAAACCCCGCAAGTATACCACACTCCATCTGGCACGCCGATGACATCAGGCGGATGGAGCGAGAGGCGGCAGACAGTTTAGGGCTGACGTTGTATGAGCTGATGCAACGGGCGGGAGAGGCGGCGTTTCAGGTCACCCGCGAGGCCTATCCGAATGCCCAACACTGGCTGGTGCTCTGCGGTCATGGCAACAACGGCGGTGATGGTTACGTGGTGGCAAGACTTGCCAAAGCGCTGGGGCTTGAAGTCACGTTGCTGGCGCAGGAGGGTGACAAGCCACTCCCCGAGGAGGCGCAGCAGGCGCACGACGCCTGGCTTAACGCCGGTGGCGTGATTCATGCTGCGGATATTAACTGGCCAGACAGCGTGGACGTCATTATTGATGCGCTGTCAGGTACTGGCTTAAAAAACGCGCCGCGTGAACCTCTCCCGGCGTTGATCGAACGTGCCAATAGCCACCCAGCCCCTACAATCGCAATCGACATTCCATCCGGCCTACTGGCGCAGACAGGGGCGACGCCGGGGGCTGTCATCAACGCTGCGCACACCGTTACCTTTATTGCGCTCAAGCCTGGTCTGCTCACCGGTAAAGCACGCGATGTCACCGGACGTCTGCATGTTAACGCACTCGGGCTGGACGACTGGCTGGCGGGGCAGAACGCGCCATTGCAACGTTTTGATGCTCAACAGCTTACGCACTGGCTAACGCCGCGTCGACCCACCTCGCACAAGGGCTCCCACGGTCGGCTGGTGATTATCGGTGGTGATCACGGTACGGCAGGGGCAATACGCATGGCCGGGGAAGCTGCGCTGCGCGCAGGAGCCGGGCTGGTCAAAGTGCTGACGCGCAGTGAAAACATTGCGCCTGTTCTGACTGCCAGACCAGAACTGATGGTCGATGCGCTGACGCCGCAGACGCTGGAAGAGAGCCTGGCGTGGGCGGATGTGGTGGTGATAGGCCCAGGGCTTGGTCAGCAGGAGTGGGGCAAAAAAGCGCTGCAAAAAGTGGAGAATTTTCGCAAACCGATGCTCTGGGATGCGGATGCGCTGAACCTGCTGGCAATCAATCCCGATAAACGTCACAATCGCGTGATCACGCCGCATCCTGGTGAAGCCGCGCGACTGCTGGGCTGTTCCATTGCAGAAATTGAAGACGATCGCTTACTTTGTGCGCAACGTCTGGTAAAACGGTACGGCGGCGTGGTTGTGCTGAAAGGCGCGGGTACGGTTGTTGCTGCTGAACAGGCTGAGCTGGGTATTATTGATACCGGCAATGCCGGGATGGCCAGCGGCGGAATGGGTGATGTGCTTTCCGGTATTATTGGCGCATTGCTCGGACAGAAGCTTACCCCGTATGATGCAGCCTGTGCGGGATGTGTTGCGCATGGTGCGGCAGCGGATGTGCTGGCGGCGCGTTTTGGTACGCGTGGCATGCTGGCGACAGATCTCTTTACCACGCTACAGCGTATTGTTAACCCTGATGTGATTGACGTTTATCATGATGAATCGAGTAATTCCACTACCTGATGAACAGGCGACTTTAGACCTGGGACTGCGGGTAGCTAAAGCCTGTGACGGCGCGACGGTAATTTATTTGTACGGCGACCTGGGGGCGGGTAAAACCACTTTCAGCCGGGGATTCCTGCAGGCGTTAGGCCACAAAGGTAATGTAAAAAGCCCCACCTACACGCTGGTTGAACCCTATGCGCTCGATAATTTGATGGTATATCACTTCGATCTGTACCGACTTGCGGACCCGGAGGAGCTGGAATTTATGGGGATCCGCGATTATTTTGCCAATGATGCCATCTGCCTGGTGGAATGGCCGCAACAAGGTAAAGGTGTACTACCAGACCCGGACGTCGAAATACACATTGAATATCAGGCGCAAGGTCGTGAGGCGCGCGTAAGTGCTGTCTCCTCATCGGGTGAATTATTGCTGGCGCGTTTAGCCGATTAACCTTAAGGGTGGCGGGATGATTTATCGCATCAGAAACTGGCTGATGGCAACCCTGGTCCTGCTGTGCGCGCAGGCAGGGGCCGCCAGCCTCTCCGATCTTCAGGTTTCCAATGGCGATCAACAGGCGCGGATTACGCTGAGCTTTATTGGCGATCCTGAATACGCCGTGACTCAGGACGGGAAACGAACCGTCGCGTTGGATATTAAACAAACCGGTGTGATTCAGGGATTACCGCTGCTGTTTAGCGGCAATAATCTGGTGAAATCTATCCGTTCCGGCACGCCAAAAGATGCGCAGTCTCTGCGCCTGGTGGTGGATTTAACCGAGAACGGCAAAGCCGAAGCCGTTAAACGTCAGAACGGTGGCAATTATACCGTTGTGTTTACCATCAAAGCGGATGCGCCACCGCCGCCACCGCCAGTGGTTGCGAAGCGTGTTGAAGCGCCGGTTGTCGCCCCTCGTCCTGCCGAGCCTGCGCGTAACCCGTTTAAAGCGGAAAATGATCGCACGACGATCGTTACTAACAGTAATACCTCCACACGACCTGCGGCGCGCGCCAGCACCGGTAACGGCGATAAAGTGGTTATTGCCATTGATGCCGGACACGGCGGGCAGGATCCTGGCGCGATTGGCCCTGGCGGCACGCGTGAGAAAAACGTCACGATTGCCGTGGCGCGCAAACTGCGCAGCTTGCTCAATGATGACCCGATGTTTAAAGGGGTACTCACCCGTGATGGCGATTACTTTATCTCGGTGATGGGCCGTTCTGATGTTGCGCGTAAACAAAACGCCAATTTCCTGGTCTCTATTCATGCGGATGCCGCGCCAAACCGGGATGCCACCGGCGCTTCCGTCTGGGTTCTGTCAAACCGTCGGGCGAACAGTGAGATGGCCGGCTGGCTGGAACAGCACGAGAAGCAATCAGAGCTGTTGGGCGGCGCGGGCGATGTGCTGGCAAACAGCCAGTCCGATCCTTATCTCAGCCAGGCCGTGCTGGACCTGCAGTTCGGCCATTCGCAACGTGTCGGGTATGATGTGGCGACCAGCATGATCGGCCAGTTAGAACGTATTGGCTCGATGCATAAGCGTCGTCCTGAACACGCCAGTCTGGGGGTATTACGTTCGCCTGATATCCCGTCAGTGCTGGTTGAGACCGGCTTTATCAGTAACAACAGCGAAGAGCGTCTGTTGGCGAGTGATGATTATCAGCAGCAGCTGGCCGAGGCGATTTACAAAGGATTGCGTAACTATTTCCAGGCGCACCCAATGCAAACCGGGCCGCAGGGCGCACAGGCGCAAACCGCCAGTGCGGTATCGCCTGGTAACACGTTAACAAATTAAGGATTAGCCATGCCGATTCAGGTTCTACCGCCACAGCTGGCGAACCAGATTGCCGCAGGCGAGGTGGTAGAACGGCCTGCGTCAGTGGTGAAAGAGCTGGTGGAAAACAGCATTGATGCTGGTGCGACGCGCATTGATATTGATATTGAGCGCGGTGGTGCGAAGCTTATCCGTATTCGTGACAACGGCTGCGGGATTAAAAAAGACGAGCTGGCGTTGGCGCTGGCGCGTCATGCCACCAGTAAAATTGCTTCGCTTGACGATCTCGAGGCCATCGTGAGCCTCGGATTTCGCGGCGAAGCGCTGGCCAGTATCAGCTCAGTCTCTCGTTTAACCCTGACGTCGCGCACGCAAGAGCAGCCTGAAGCCTGGCAAGCCTATGCTGAAGGGCGCGACATGGATGTGACGGTTAAACCTGCCGCGCATCCGGTGGGTACTACGCTGGAAGTGCTGGATCTGTTTTACAACACGCCAGCCCGACGCAAATTTATGCGCACCGAGAAAACTGAATTTAATCATATCGACGAGATTATTCGCCGCATTGCGTTGGCGCGTTTCGATGTGACAATTAATTTGTCACACAACGGCAAAATGGTGCGCCAGTATCGTGCCGTAGCGGCGGATGGACAAAAAGAGCGCCGGCTGGGCGCGATTTGCGGCACGCCGTTTCTGGAGCATGCGCTGGCGATTGAATGGCAGCATGGCGATTTAACCCTGCGCGGCTGGGTGGCCGATCCGAACCACACAACGGCTGCGCTGGCGGAAATCCAGTACTGCTATGTGAATGGCCGGATGATGCGCGACCGGCTGATCAACCATGCTATTCGTCAGGCCTGTGAAGATAAGCTGGGAGCCGATCAACAACCCGCTTTTGTGCTGTATCTGGAAATCGACCCGCATCAGGTGGATGTTAACGTACATCCTGCCAAACATGAGGTCCGTTTTCATCAATCCCGCCTGGTGCACGATTTTATTTACCAGGGCGTGTTGAGCGTCCTGCAACAGCAGCTTGAAACATCGCTGCCGTTGGCTGACGACAATGAGCCTGCCCCAAGGCACATCCCGGAAAACCGTGTCGCCGCCGGACGTAACCATTTTGCCGAACCGACTCCCGCGCGCGAACCAGCGACACCGCGTTACTCTGCTTCCACTGGCGCTGGAAGCGGCAGTAGTGGCGCAGGCCGTCAGGCAGCGAGCTGGCCGCATGCCCAGCCTGGATATCAAAAGCAGCAGGGCGAAATTTATCAGCGCCTGCTGCAGACACCGGCTCCAATGCACAAACCACCGGTCACTGAAACGCCGGCAGCACCTCTTACCGGTAACAGTCAAGGGTTTGGAAGGGTGCTGACTATCGTAGGGACCGACTGTGCATTACTGGAAAGCGATAGCCAGATTCGGCTGCTGGCGTTACCTGTTGCGGAACGGTGGTTGCGGCAGGCGCAGCTTACGCCCGGCCAGGCCCCTGTTTGCGCTCAGCCATTGTTGATCCCGTTACGTCTAAAAGTCACCGCTGATGAAAAAGCAGCGTTGCAAAAAGGGCAGAGCCAACTGGCCGATTTGGGGGTTGAATTTCAGCTGGATGCGCAGCATGTGACCATCCGGGCGGTGCCTTTACCCTTACGCCAACAAAATTTACAAATCTTGATTCCTGAACTGATAGGCTACCTGGCGCAGCAAACCGTATTCGAAGCGGGCAACATTGCGCAGTGGATTGCACGTAACCTGATGAGCGAGCATCCGCAGTGGAGTATGGCCCAGGCGATTACTCTGTTGGCGGATGTTGAGCGGCTATGCCCACAACTCGTGAAGGTACCGCCGGGTGGTCTGTTACAACCTGTTGATTTACATTCGGTAATGAACGCCCTGAAACATGAGTGATACCTGTAAGGCGAGCCTGCCAAAGGCGATTTTTTTGATGGGGCCAACGGCCTCCGGTAAAACAGCATTAGCAATTGAATTGCGTAAAGTTTTGCCCGTAGAGTTGATAAGCGTTGATTCCGCCCTTATTTACAAGGGGATGGATATCGGCACCGCGAAGCCTGATGCTAATGAATTGAAGGCCGCACCACACCGATTGCTGGATATTCGTGATCCGGCGCAAGCGTATTCTGCTGCGGATTTTCGTCGCGATGCGCTAGCCGAGATGGCCGATATCACCGCAGCGGGGCGTATCCCGCTGTTAGTGGGTGGCACTATGTTATATTTCAAAGCCTTGCTTGAAGGGCTGTCGCCGTTACCGTCGGCGGACCCGGAGGTCAGGGCCAGAATCGAGCAGCAGGCGGCAGAGCTTGGATGGGACGCGTTACACCGACAGCTTCAGGAGATTGACCCGGTAGCTGCAGCGCGGATTCATCCAAATGATCCGCAAAGACTTTCCCGGGCACTGGAAGTTTTTTTCATTTCGGGTAAAACTTTAACGGAGCTGACGCAAACGTCAGGAGATGCTTTGCCGTATGAGGTGTACCAGTTTGCGATCGCTCCGGCGAGCCGTGAATTGCTCCATCAGCGAATTGAGCAGCGTTTTCATCAGATGTTAGCTTCAGGTTTTGAAGCAGAAGTCCGGGCGCTTTTTGCCCGAGGAGATTTGCATACGGATTTGCCTTCCATTCGTTGTGTCGGGTATCGCCAGATGTGGTCATACATTGAAGGCGAAATTTCATACGATGAAATGGTTTATAGAGGTGTTTGCGCCACGAGGCAGTTAGCGAAGCGGCAGATAACCTGGTTGCGTGGTTGGGAAGGGGTGCACTGGCTTGACAGTGAAAAGCCTGACCAGGCGCGAAACGAAGTATTACAGGTTGTTGGTGCTATCGCGAACTGAATGTGTACAATTGAAACGTATCGTGCGCAATTTTTCAGAACCATAAGGTTCAATACGCAAAGTCATTCAAGTTGCATCAAGGCAGCAAGAGAGTGAATCCCCAGGAGCTTGCTCAAGTAAGTGACAGGGGGGAACGAACGTCGCTAACGTAGAGGCAACCTGAAGGATGAAGCGTATTAAGTACAAATAAGCATATAAGGAAAAGAGAGAATGGCTAAGGGGCAATCTTTACAAGATCCGTTCCTGAACGCACTGCGTCGGGAACGTGTTCCAGTTTCTATTTATTTGGTGAATGGTATTAAGCTGCAAGGTCAAATCGAGTCTTTTGATCAGTTCGTGATCCTGTTGAAAAACACGGTCAGCCAGATGGTTTATAAGCACGCGATTTCTACTGTTGTCCCGTCTCGCCCGGTTTCTCATCACAGCAATAATGCCACCGGCGGCACTGGCAGCAACTACCATCACGGTAGCAACGCGCAAGGTTCATCTGCGCAACAGGACAGCGAAGAAACCGAATAAGGTTGTTAGCTGTTTTACACACGGGGAGCCAGCGATCCTGCGTTCCCCGTTGATATATATTAAGGGGTTGACGCTTGTTTGACCGTTATGATGCCGGTGAGCAGGCGGTACTGGTACACATCTATTTTTCGCAAGACAAAGATATGGAAGACCTCCAGGAGTTTGAATCTCTGGTTTCTTCCGCCGGTGTCGAAGCAATGCAGGTGATTACCGGGAGCCGTAAAGCACCGCACCCGAAGTATTTTGTTGGTGAAGGTAAGGCAATCGAAATTGCCGAAGCCGTAAAAGCGACTGGCGCTGCGGTGGTGATTTTTGATCATGCGCTGAGCCCCGCCCAGGAACGTAACCTGGAACAGTTGTGCCAGTGTCTTGTTATCGACAGGACCGGTCTTATTTTAGATATTTTTGCCCAGCGTGCGCGCACCCATGAGGGTAAGTTGCAGGTTGAGCTGGCGCAGTTGCGCCATATGGCTACGCGTCTGGTCCGTGGCTGGACCCACCTTGAAAGGCAAAAGGGCGGGATTGGTTTGCGCGGTCCGGGTGAAACCCAGCTCGAAACCGACCGTCGTTTGCTGCGTAATCGCATTTTGCAAATACAGTCGCGCCTGGAAAAAGTTGAAAAGCAACGTGAGCAGGGGCGGCAGTCGCGCAAGAAAGCGGATGTCCCAACCGTATCACTGGTGGGATATACCAACGCCGGAAAATCCACCCTGTTCAACCAGATAACCGAAGCCCGGGTTTATGCAGCGGACCAGCTGTTTGCGACCCTGGACCCGACGCTGCGCCGAATAGACGTAGCGGACGTCGGTGAAACCGTGCTGGCGGATACCGTAGGGTTTATCCGCCATTTGCCGCACGACCTGGTGGCGGCATTTAAAGCCACCTTGCAGGAAACTCGTCAGGCGACATTGCTGCTGCACGTTATTGATGCAGCAGATTTTCGTGTGCAGGAAAACATCGAGGCCGTCGACACGGTGCTCGAAGAGATCGATGCGCATGAGATCCCGACTCTGTTGGTGATGAATAAAATCGATATGCTGGATGATTTTGAACCGCGTATCGACAGAGATGAAGAGAATAAACCGATTCGCGTTTGGGTTTCAGCGCAAACGGGAATAGGTATACCACAGCTTTTTCAGGCTTTGACAGAGCGACTTTCCGGTGAGGTTGCGCAACATACGTTGCGTTTGCCGCCGCAGGAAGGGCGACTGAGAAGCCGGTTTTACCAACTTCAGGCAATAGAGAAAGAGTGGATGGAGGAGGACGGCAGCGTAGGTCTGCAGGTTCGTATGCCGATCGTAGACTGGCGTCGCCTCTGTAAACAAGAACCGGCACTGGAAGACTATGTTGTCTGACCTGACGGATATGGCCTGAAGATTTTTTCGCCTCTATTCCTCGTGGATTTTATGCGGCAGAAAGGCGGCAAGTCCTGAAATCTCCAGGTGCATAGTCAACTATGTGACTGGGGTTGAAAGATGTAGCCAACGCATCTGCAGCGCAAAAAACGCAGGTATAGCATCGCATAACAAATATGGAGCACAAACATGGCGTGGAATCAGCCCGGTAATAACGGACAAGACCGCGACCCCTGGGGAAGCAGCAAACCTGGCGGCAACCCAGAGGGAAATGGAAACAAAGGTGGTCGCGATCAGGGACCTCCCGATCTGGATGATATCTTCCGCAAACTGAGTAAAAAACTCGGTGGTTTGGGTGGCGGTAAAGGCACGGGTTCTGGTGGTGGTAGTTCATCACAAGGCCCGCGTCCGCAACTGGGCGGCCGAGTCTTTACTATTGCAGCGGCAGCTATCGTCATTATCTGGGCGGCCAGCGGTTTCTACACCATTAAAGAAGCGGAACGTGGCGTGGTGACACGCTTCGGTAAATTCAGCCATCTGGTTGAGCCGGGTCTGAACTGGAAACCGACCTTTATCGACGAAGTGACCCCGGTCAACGTGGAAGCTGTGCGTGAACTCGCCGCATCCGGCGTGATGCTGACATCAGACGAAAACGTCGTGCGCGTTGAAATGAACGTGCAGTACCGTGTGACCGATCCGCAGCGTTACCTGTTTAGCGTAACCAGCGCGGATGACAGTCTGCGTCAGGCAACCGACAGCGCCCTGCGTGGGGTCATCGGTAAATACACCATGGATCGTATCCTGACTGAAGGGCGTACCGTTATTCGTAGCGATACCCAGCGTGAACTGGAAGAAACCATTCGTCCATACAACATGGGTATCACCCTGCTGGACGTCAACTTCCAGGCTGCACGTCCACCGGAAGAGGTAAAAGCGGCGTTTGATGATGCTATCGCAGCGCGTGAAAACGAGCAGCAGTACATCCGTGAAGCAGAAGCGTATACCAACGAAGTTCAGCCACGTGCAAACGGTCAGGCGCAGCGTATTCTGGAAGAAGCGCGTGCGTATAAGACCCAGACCATCCTGGAAGCACAGGGTGAAGTGGCTCGTTTCGCAAAAATTCTGCCGGAATATAAAGCCGCACCGCAGATTACTCGCGAGCGTCTGTATATCGAAACCATGGAAAAAGTGCTGAGCCATACCCGTAAAGTACTGGTTAACGATAAGGGCAGCAATCTGATGGTTCTGCCGTTGGATCAGATGCTGAAAGGTGGTAATGCGCCAGCAGCGAAGAGCGACAGCAGTTCAAATCTGCTGCGTCTGCCACCAGTAACGTCTTCCAGCACTGGGGCAAGCAACACCTCGTCCACCAGTCAGGGCGATATTATGGACCAACGCCGCGCGAACGCGCAGCGTAACGACTACCAGCGTCAGGGGGAATAACGATGCGTAAGTCAGTTATTGCGATTATCATCATCGTTCTGGTAGTTCTGTTCATGTCTGTCTTTGTGGTCAAAGAAGGCGAGCGCGGTATTACACTGCGCTTTGGTAAAGTTCTGCGTGACGATGACAACAAGCCGCTGGTCGTTGCACCAGGCCTGCACTTCAAGATTCCGTTTATTGAATCCGTGAAGATGCTGGATGCGCGTATTCAGACCATGGACAACCAGGCCGATCGCTTTGTCACCAAAGAGAAGAAAGACCTGATCGTTGACTCCTACATTAAGTGGCGTATCAGTGACTTTAGCCGCTACTACCTGGCAACGGGCGGTGGCGATGTTTCTCAGGCAGAAGTGCTGTTGAAACGTAAGTTCTCTGACCGTCTGCGTTCTGAAATTGGTCGTCTGGACGTGAAAGACATCGTTACCGATTCCCGCGGTCGTCTGACCCTGGAAGTTCGTGACGCGCTGAACTCCGGCTCTGCTGGCACGGAAGATGAAGTGGCGACTCCGGCAGCAGATAGCGCGATTGCCGAAGCGGCTGAACGTGTTCAGGCTGAAACGAACGGTAAAGTTCCGGTCATCAACCCGAACAGTATGGCGGCATTGGGCATCGAAGTGGTTGACGTGCGTATCAAGCAAATCAACCTGCCAGCTGAAGTGTCCGAGGCTATTTACAACCGTATGCGCGCTGAGCGTGAAGCGGTAGCGCGTCGCCATCGTTCACAAGGTCAGGAAGAAGCGGAAAAACTGCGTGCAACAGCGGACTATGAAGTCACTAAAACGCTGGCAGAATCTGAGCGCCAGGGCCGCATCATGCGCGGTGAAGGTGATGCAGAAGCCGCTAAATTGTTTGCCGATGCGTTCAGCCAGGATCCTGACTTCTATGCCTTCATCCGTAGCCTGCGCGCTTACGAGAAGAGTTTCGAAGGAAACCAGGATGTGATGGTCATGAGCCCGGACAGCGATTTCTTCCGTTACATGAAGACGCCGAATAGCGCAACACGCTAAAATAGCTCCAGCGGTTTTAGACCAGCAAAACCACCGGCATCCCCAGGGATACGGTGGTTTTCTTTTTATATAAGGACGACGGATGAATTCAACAATTTTGCTGGCGCTCGCGCTGGTTTTGGTGCTGGAAGGCCTGGGCCCTATGCTGTATCCCCGCGCCTGGAAGAAAATGATCTCGGCGATGGCACAACTTCCTGAAAATATTTTACGTCGTTTTGGTGGAGGTCTTGTGGTTGCGGGCGTAGTGGTCTACTACATGTTGAGGAAAACGATTGGCTGAACAATAAGTAGACTAATTTGCAGGATTTTGGATGCAAAAAGTGCTGTATATCTGAAAAAGCGGTGGTAGAATCCATTTTTAAGCAAACGGTGATTTTGAAAAATGGGTAACAACGTCGTCGTACTGGGCACCCAATGGGGTGACGAAGGTAAAGGGAAGATCGTCGATCTTCTGACTGAACGGGCTAAATATGTTGTGCGCTACCAGGGCGGTCACAACGCAGGCCATACTCTCGTAATCAACGGTGAAAAAACCGTCCTCCATCTTATTCCATCAGGTATTCTTCGCGAGAATGTAACCAGCATCATCGGTAACGGTGTTGTACTGTCTCCGTCCGCGCTGATGAAAGAGATGAAAGGGCTGGAAGATCGTGGTATCCCGGTTCGTGAGCGCCTGCTGCTGTCTGAAGCGTGTCCGCTGATCCTTGATTATCATGTTGCGTTGGATAACGCTCGTGAGAAAGCGCGCGGTGAGAAAGCGATCGGCACCACCGGTCGTGGTATCGGCCCGGCTTATGAAGATAAAGTGGCTCGTCGCGGTCTGCGCGTTGGCGATCTGTTTGATAAAGCAACTTTCGCTGAAAAACTGAAAGAAGTGATGGAATATCACAACTTCCAGCTGGTGAATTTCTATAAAGTTGAAGCAGTTGACTACCAGAAAGTGCTGGATGACGTGATGGCAATTGCCGACATCCTGACATCTATGGTTGTTGATGTTTCCGATCTGCTGGACCAGGCGCGTAAGCGTGGCGATTTCGTCATGTTCGAAGGTGCGCAGGGTACGCTGCTGGATATTGACCACGGTACCTATCCGTACGTAACGTCTTCCAACACCACCGCAGGTGGCGTGGCAACCGGCTCCGGCCTGGGTCCGCGTTATGTGGACTACGTTCTGGGTATCATCAAAGCTTACTCTACACGTGTCGGTGCGGGTCCGTTCCCGACTGAGCTGTTTGATGACGTTGGCGAGTTCCTGTGCAAACAAGGTAACGAGTATGGCGCGACCACCGGTCGTCGTCGTCGCACCGGTTGGCTGGACTCCGTTGCTGTGCGTCGCGCAGTACAGATTAACTCCCTGTCTGGCTTCTGCCTGACCAAACTGGACGTACTGGACGGTTTGAAAGAGGTGAAAATCTGTGTCGCTTACCGTATGCCGGATGGTCGTGAAGTCACGACGACTCCGCTGGCAGCTGACGACTGGAAAGGTATTGAGCCGATTTACGAAACCATGCCGGGCTGGTCTGAATCTACCTTCGGCGTGAAGGAACGTAGCGGTCTGCCGCAGGCAGCACTGAACTACATCAAGCGTATTGAAGAACTGACCGGTGTGCCGATTGATATTATCTCAACTGGCCCAGACCGTACTGAAACCATGATCCTGCGCGACCCGTTCGACGCATAATTCTGGTTATAGCGTGGCGTCGAATGGCGCTGCGCTTGCACTATCTTAGGCCGGATGGAGTGCTTTGCAGCAGCATTCGGCTTAAAATCACGTAAGTTCCTCGCTTTTTTCCTTCCTGAACTGAAATAAATTAGCGACCTGGCTGGTGGCTGGTTTATCATCAATATAATTAATACCACCAGGTTTATCCGTTTTATCCCTTTTCCTGAGGTTGATGTGCAGTTAACAAGTTTCACCGATTACGGATTACGTGCGCTAATCTACATGGCGTCACTTCCCGAAGGACGTATGACCAGTATTTCTGAGGTGACAGAAGTCTACGGCGTGTCCCGTAATCATATGGTCAAAATAATCAATCAACTTAGCCGGGCGGGCTTTGTTACTGCTATTCGTGGAAAAAATGGCGGTATCCGCCTGGGCAAACCGGCTAAAGCTATTGGTATTGGTGATGTGGTTCGCGAGCTGGAACCGCTATCGTTGGTCAATTGTAGCAGCGAGTTTTGCCACATTACCCCAGCCTGTCGACTCAAACAGGCGCTTTCTAAGGCAGTGCAAAGTTTTCTCACGGAACTGGACAACTACACACTTGCTGATTTGGTTGAAGAAAATCAACCGCTTTATAAATTATTGCTGGTGGAGTAATGAAGTCCAAAGTATTTCGCGTCGCATCGCGGCGGCAACTGAGCGACTCCCGGGAGCTTACAAAAGTAAGTGACTGAGGGGGAGCAAAGGCAGCCAACAAAGAGGCGTCGTGAAAGACGAAGGAATTCCATCAGAGCTGACAATGGAGGAACCTCGATGTCACAAGATCCTTTCCAGGAACGCGAAGCAGAAAAATACGCGAATCCTATCCCGAGCCGGGAATTTATCCTCGAACATTTAACTAAACGTGAAAAACCGGCCAACCGCGATGAGCTGGCCGCTGAACTCAACATTGAAGGTGAAGAGCAGCAAGAAGCGCTGCGTCGCCGCCTGCGCGCCATGGAGCGTGACGGGCAACTGGTCTTCACCCGCCGTCAGTGCTATGCGCTGCCAGAACGTCTTGACCTGCTGAAAGGCACCGTTATTGGCCACCGTGATGGCTACGGCTTTCTGCGCGTTGAAGGCCGCAAAGATGACCTGTACCTGTCCAGCGAGCAGATGAAAACCTGCATTCATGGCGATCAGGTACTGGCACAGCCGCTGGGCGCGGACCGTAAAGGTCGTCGCGAAGCGCGTATTGTGCGCGTCCTGGTGCCAAAAACCAGCCAGATTGTTGGTCGCTACTTCACCGACGCTGGCGTTGGGTTTGTTGTCCCTGACGACAGCCGCCTGAGCTTCGATATCCTGATCCCGCCGGAAGAGGTGATGGGGGCTCGTATGGGCTTTGTGGTGGTGGTTGAACTCACCCAGCGCCCGACTCGCCGTACCAAAGCGGTGGGTAAAATTGTTGAAGTGCTGGGCGATAATATGGGCACCAGCATGGCCGTTGATATGGCTCTGCGTACTCATGAAATTCCCTATATCTGGCCGCAGGCAGTAGAGAAACAGGTCGCCGGCCTGAAAGAAGAAGTACCGGAAGAAGCGAAAGTCGGGCGTGTTGATTTGCGCGATTTGCCGCTGGTTACTATCGATGGTGAAGATGCGCGTGATTTCGATGATGCCGTCTATTGCGAGAAGAAACGTGGCGGCGGCTGGCGTTTATGGGTGGCGATTGCTGACGTAAGCTATTACGTTCGCCCGCCGACTCCGCTGGACCAGGAAGCCCGCAGCCGTGGCACATCCGTTTACTTCCCGTCGCAGGTTGTTCCGATGCTGCCGGAAGTGCTGTCTAACGGATTGTGTTCGCTCAACCCGCAGGTGGACAGGTTGTGTATGGTCTGCGAAATGACCATTTCGTCGAAAGGCCGTTTAACCGGCTTTAAATTCTACGAAGCGGTCATGAGTTCCCATGCTCGTCTGACTTACACCAAGGTCTGGCACATGCTGCAGGGCGACCAGGAACTGCGTGAGCAGTACGCGCCGTTGGTTAAACACATTGAAGAGCTGCACAACCTCTACAAAGTGCTGGATAAAGCCCGTGAAGAGCGCGGCGGTATCTCGTTTGAAAGTGAAGAGGCGAAGTTTATCTTCAATGCTGAACGCCGTATTGAGCGTATTGAGCAGACGCAGCGTAATGACGCGCACAAGCTGATTGAAGAGTGCATGATCATGGCGAACATCTCAGCGGCGCGATTCGTTGAGAAAGCCAAAGAGCCAGCTCTGTTCCGTATTCACGATAAGCCGACAACCGAAGCGATTAACTCGTTCCGTTCCGTCCTGGCAGAGCTGGGACTGGAGCTGCCAGGTGGCAACAAACCTGAGCCGCGCGATTACGCTGAACTGCTGGAGTCGATTGCTGACCGTCCTGACGCAGAAATGCTGCAAACCATGCTGCTGCGTTCGATGAAGCAGGCGATTTACGATCCGGAAAACCGTGGTCACTTCGGCCTGGCGCTGCAATCTTATGCACACTTTACTTCACCGATCCGTCGTTACCCGGATCTCTCCTTGCACCGGGCGATTAAGTATCTGCTGGCGCAGGAGCAGGGCCATAAAGGCAACACCACGGAAACGGGTGGCTACCATTATTCGATGGAAGAGATGCTGCAACTGGGTCAGCATTGTTCGATGGCCGAGCGCCGTGCTGACGAAGCCACACGCGATGTCTCTGACTGGCTGAAGTGCGACTTCATGCTGGATCAGGTGGGTAATGTCTTCAAAGGCGTGATTGCCAGCGTCACCGGATTTGGTTTCTTTGTCCGTCTTGATGAGCTGTTTATCGACGGTCTGGTGCATGTTTCTTCTCTGGATAACGACTACTATCGTTTCGACCAGGTTGGGCAGCGCCTGACGGGGGAATCCAGCGGTCAAATGTATCGCCTGGGCGATCGCGTTGAAGTTCGCGTGGAAGCGGTCAATATGGACGAGCGTAAAATCGACTTCAGTTTGATCTCCAGCGAACGTGCGCCGCGCAATGAAGGTAAAACCGCGCGCGAAAAAGCGAAAAAAGGCGATGCGGGTAAAAACACCGGTAAACGCCGTCAGATGGGCAAAAAGGTGAATTTCGAGCCGGACAGCGCTTTCCGCGGCGAGAAGAAAGGCAGAGCCAAACCTCAGGCGGATAAGAAAGCGGCTGAGAAGAAAGGCGATAAAAAAGCGAAAAAGCCATCGGCAAAAACGCTTAAAATCGCTGCCGCCACCAAAGCTAAACGTGCGGCGAAAAAGAACGTCGCACAATAACCGCCACAAACAGTAAGTCGGGCAGCCTCGCGTTGCCCGCGTTACGCATAAACTATTAACGAGTATATTCATGAGTGAAATGATTTACGGCATCCATGCGGTGCAGGCTCTGCTGGAACGTGCGCCGGAGCGCTTCCAGGACGTCTTTATTCTCAAAGGTCGTGAAGATAAACGCCTGCTGCCGCTGATCCACGCACTGGAAGCACAGGGTGTTGTCATTCAACTGGCTAACCGTCAGTTTCTGGATGAGAAAAGCGAGGGTGCGGTACATCAGGGAATTATTGCTCGCGTGAAGCCGGGTCGTCAGTATCAGGAGAACGATCTGCCGGATCTGATTGCCACGCTCGATCAGCCGTTCTTTTTGATCCTCGATGGCGTCACTGATCCACATAACCTGGGCGCATGTTTGCGTAGCGCCGATGCTGCCGGCGTGCATGCGGTTATCGTGCCGAAGGATCGTTCTGCGCAGCTGAATGCGACGGCGAAAAAAGTCGCCTGTGGCGCGGCAGAAAGCGTACCGCTGATCCGCGTGACCAACCTGGCGCGCACCATGCGTATGTTGCAGGAAGAGAACATCTGGATCGTTGGTACCGCAGGCGAAGCTGACCATACGTTGTATCAGAGCAAAATGACCGGACGTCTGGCGCTGGTAATGGGTGCAGAGGGCGAAGGTATGCGCCGTCTGACCCGTGAACACTGTGATGAACTGATCAGCATCCCAATGGCCGGGAGCGTTTCATCGCTTAACGTCTCTGTTGCGACGGGAATTTGCCTGTTTGAAGCTGTTCGTCAGCGCGGGTAATTGATTCCTCCTTCTCTTAAGCCATCCTTCGGGATGGCTTTTTTGTGACCTTAATCCCAGGCACTCTCTTCTCGGACTGGCCATACTTAAGGCGACGGCCATTGACGGAGGGAGACACAATGCACTGGCAAACGCATACCGTTTTTAACCAACCTGTACCGCTCAATAACAGCAACTTATACCTGTCAGATGGCGCACTGTGCGAAGCGGTCAATCGCGAAGGCGCAGCTTGGGACAGCGATCTCCTCGCCAGTATTGGTCAGCAGTTAGGGACTGCGGAATCGCTCGAATTGGGTCGGTTAGCTAACGCTTATCCACCCGAACTGTTGCGCTACGACCCGCAGGGGCAGCGGCTGGATGATGTGCGGTTTCATCCCGCATGGCATTTGCTGATGCAGGGATTGTGCGCCAACCGCGTACATAACCTGGCCTGGGAAGAGGAGGCCAGGCAGGGCTCGTTTGTTGCCCGGGCTGCACGTTTTATGCTGCATGCGCAGGTGGAAGCGGGCACCTTGTGTCCGGTGACCATGACGTTTGCCGCCACGCCGCTGTTGCTCCAAATGTTACCTGCACAATTTCACGACTGGTTGACGCCGCTGCTAAGCGACCGTTATGACTCGCATTTACTGCCCGGAGGGCAAAAGCGTGGGTTGCTGATCGGTATGGGGATGACGGAGAAGCAGGGGGGGTCAGATGTGCTGAGCAATACCACTCAGGCAGAACGTCTTGTCGACGGCTCGTATCGGCTGGTGGGACATAAGTGGTTTTTCTCCGTGCCGCAAAGCGATGCCCATTTGGTGCTGGCCCAGGCAAAGGGCGGTTTATCCTGTTTTTTTGTACCGCGATTTTTACCCGATGGGAGCCGGAATGCGATTTGCCTTGAACGACTGAAAGATAAGTTAGGCAACCGCTCCAACGCCAGCTGCGAGGTTGAATTCCACGATGCGATCGGCTGGCTATTGGGTGAAGAAGGGGAAGGTATCCGCCATATCCTGAAAATGGGCGGGATGACGCGTTTTGACTGCGCGCTCGGCAGCCACGGCATGATGCGACGTGCTTTTTCCGTGGCGATTTACCATGCGCATCAGCGGCAGGTATTTGGTAAACCTTTGATCGAACAACCGATGATGCGTCAGGTACTAAGCCGAATGGCGTTGCAACTGGAAGGGCAGACCGCGCTACTGTTTCGGCTGGCGCGAGCCTGGGATCGTCGTACCGATACGAAAGAAGCGCTGTGGGCCAGATTATTCACACCCGCAGCGAAATTTGCCATCTGCAAAAATGGCATGCCGTTCGTTGCCGAGGCGATGGAAGTACTGGGCGGGATTGGCTACTGCGAGGAGAGCGAGCTACCGCGCCTGTACCGTGAGATGCCGGTAAACAGTATCTGGGAAGGCTCCGGCAACATTATGTGCCTTGATGTATTGCGGGTACTTACAAAACAACCCGGCATCTACGATATGCTCAGCGAAGCCTTTGCGGAGGTAAAGGGACAAGATCGGCATTACGATCGAATGGTGCGCAAGCTGCAGCAGCATTTACGTAAACCCAGCGAGGAGTTGGGACGGGAGATTACGCAGCAATTGTTCCTGCTCGGCTGCGGGGCGCAGATGTTGCGTTATGCCTCTCCGCCAGTCGCGCAAGCCTGGTGTCAGATGATGCTGGATACGCGTGGTGTAACACAGTTTTCTGCACAGGTGCAGGGTGATTTGCTGCTGCGGGCGACGGGAGGAATACGGTAATACTATGCCAGATGGCGATGCTGTCGCGTCGTATCCTGTCTACGTTCAATACAGGCAGGATACGTTTACGCCATCCGGCAATCTGTTATGCATAAAGTATGGCCTGTACGCGCCAGTTATCTGGCTGCTGTTCTTCGTACATCTGAATGATCCGATACCATGAGGCACCTTGTTCATCCGCTTTTAACGCGATTACACGTTCTACATCCTGCGGATTCCCTGCAATGTTACTGACAGAGATCAGGCCAATTTCGTTCAGGCCCGTAACGCAGTCAGCACTGGCGAACTCGGCAGACTGCGCCGTTGTACCTACCAGTCCGGCAGAAAACAGCAGTGAGGATAAGGCAAGTGATTGTTTCATCGTCAGCTCCATTATTCGTACCCCTACACATGGCAGGGCATTCCATCGCGATAATAAACCTCAAGCTCCCTGCTGTTGGTTTATTGTGCACAGGTAAACGCATAGGGGCGCAAAGCAATGTAAAGCTGACTAAATTTCAAGCCAATGTTATTTACGATACAAAATAGCTTGTGAATACCATTGGCCTGTCACGATAGTCTCATCAACTAATAAGACAACGTAATAATCAGCTTTAGCCGCGACGGCTTTGGCACGGATCTCTGCCAGCGCATCATCTGGAGAGCCTCTTACCAGCGCATTGACTGTCCCTATTCGCTGCAACCCGTTGCTTTGGTCGCGGCGGATCTCTTGCGGGTGGTCGGCTACGGGCGGTGCAGGTTGTGGTGTACCCTGTAACACGCTACAGGCGCTTAAAAACGTCACCAGCAACAAAGAGGCAAACCGACGCATAACTCTATCTCGTTTCCTGATAGCCATAGTGTAGTGCCTTATTAAATTCCCTTTAGGGGAATGTTCCCGAATTGTTATCTCTCACGCGATTTTCGAATGAAAATGTTGCGAAAGCGTAACCCAGTTCTCAACATTATGAATCATTGCCGAACACATTCGCTTGCGTTAAGTATTGCTGCATGGCATACCAGAAAGAAAGAGGCGACAAATGATCGAAATTGAAACACGACAGTTGGCGGGTATCCCTGTCCTGCACGCCGTTCCGGCTGGCAAACGCGAATGTTCACTCCCTTGTATTATCTTCTATCACGGGTTTACCTCTTCAAGCCTGGTCTACAGCTATTTTGCCGTTGCTCTGGCTCAGGCTGGATTCCGGGTCGTGATGCCAGATGCGGCCGATCATGGTGCCCGCTTCACTAGTGATGCACAGGGGAGAATGTACCGCTTCTGGCAGATTTTGCAGCAAAATATGCAGGAGTTTACGACGTTACGTGCGGCGCTGGTGGCGGAAAATTGGCTATCAGATGAACGACTTGCCGTTGCGGGGGCGTCGATGGGAGGAATGACGGCGTTGGGCATTATGGCCCGCCACCCCGAGGTTAAATGTGTAGCCAGCCTGATGGGGTCGGGCTATTTTACCCGGCTTGCGCAGACGCTTTTTCCCCCTTTACATGTCCAGACGCCAGAGCAGCAGGCGGAGTTCGATGCCGTTATTGCACCGCTCGCCGAATGGGACGTTACGCATCAACTGCAACGCCTGGCCGACAGACCGTTGCTGCTGTGGCATGGACAGGAGGACGATGTGGTTCCGGCTGTGGAAACTTTTCGTTTGCAGCAGGCGTTAATTCAGGCAGGTCTGGATAACCATCTGACCTGCCTGTGGGAAGCGGGTGTCCGACACCGCATTACGCCAGAAGCGCTGGCTGCGACGGTAGCATTTTTCCGCCAGCACCTCTAAACCCGCAAAATGTTCACGCCCTGAGCTTCAAGTTGTTGCAGAATCTCAGGGTTCGCGTTTTTACCGGTAATCAGCGTATCGATTTGATCGGCGCGACTGAACAGCATTCCCGCGCGTTCACCGACCTTACTGCTATCGACCAGTACCACCAGTTTGCCCACCACGTTAAGCATCTTCTGCTCGGCCATCGCGGTCAGCATATCGGTTTTATACAGTCCGTCCGCAGTCAATCCTTTACCGCTGGTAAACATCCAGTGTCCGGCATACAGGCTATTTTCACTGCCTTGTGGGCTAAGCGTGATGGATTGGCTTTTGTTGTATTGCCCGCCCATGATGATCACGCTGTCATGCTCCTGGTCGATCAGATAGTTTGCCAGCGGCAGATAGTTGGTGATGATCTGCACCGGCTTGCCGCACATTTCACGACCCAGCAGGAAAGCGGTCGATCCGCAGTTGATCACCACGCTTTCTCCCGCATTCACAAGCTGGGACGCCGCCTTGGCAATACGGACTTTTTCATCGTGGTTCTGCGCCTGGTGTAAATTCATTGGCGTCCAGCGTGGACGCTGCTGGGTAATGGCTTCTGCGCCGTTGCGGACTTTCTTGAGTTTGCCGCTTTCGTCGAGTTTGTTGATGTCCCTACGCGCCGTTGCGGGTGAAATCCCCAGACGCTCAATTACGTTCTCAACGGTAACAAAGCCCAACTGCGCCAGCATATCCAGCAATATTTGATGTCTTTGTGCTTCAGTCATGAGCTATTCCGATACAAATTGATTTGAAAAGATGATATTTGAAATAGCCTGGAAATACTAAAGTAAAAGGGAAAAAATGCCGGGATAGCCCGGCATTTTGTGTGGATCACAGGAAGGATTTAAACGGTAAATCCGGCTCAATCGTGAAACAGTCATCAAAGCCGCGCGGATAGTGATATTCAAAGTTATCTTTGTCCAGCGGCCAGGTGAATTTGCCGCCTACCTGCCAGATGAATGGCTTAAAGCTATACTTAAGGCGATCTTTTTTCATCTCCCACAGGACGCGGATCTCCTGTGGATCGGCCTGAAAGTTTGACCAGATGTCATGATGGAAAGGGATCACTACTTTTGTATTCAGCGCTTCCGCCATACGCAGCATGTCGGCGCTGGTCATTTTGTCCGTAATCCCACGCGGATTCTCGCCGTAGGAGCCGAGCGCGACGTCGATCTGATATTCGTTGCCATGTTTTGCATAGTAGTTGGAGTAGTGCGAATCACCGCTGTGGTACAGCGTACCGCCCGGCGTTTTGAACAGGTAGTTAACTGCACGTGCATCCATGCCGTCAGGCAGGACGCCTGCTGCTTTTTGATCTGCAGGCAAGGTGATTAATGCAGTACGATCAAACGCGTCGAGCGCATGAATCTCAATATCGTTTACTTTAACTACGTCGCCCGGTTTCACCACGATGCAGCGTTCTTTTGGCACACCCCAACCGATCCACAGATCCACGCAGGTTTGTGGGCCGATAAATGGCACGTCGTCGGCGCAGTTCTGCATGACGGCTGCCGCAACATTCACGTCGATGTGATCGTTATGATCGTGCGTCGCCAGTACCGCATCGATCTGTCGAATGGCAAACGGATCAAGAACAAACGGCGTGGTGCGCAGGTTAGGCTGCAGTTTTTTTACCCCAGCCATACGTTGCATTTGGTGGCCGGTTTTCATCAGCGGGTTGCCGTGACTCTGTTTACCCGTGCCGCACCAGAAATCGACGCAGATGTTAGTCCCGCCTTCCGACTTCAGCCAAATTCCGGTACAGCCAAGCCACCACATAGCGAAAGTGCCTGGTGCGACCTGTTCCTGTTCGATCTCTTCATTCAGCCAGCTTCCCCACTCCGGGAATGTACTCAGGATCCATGATTCACGCGTGATGCTTTTTACTTTACTCATCGCATTTACCTTCATGTTTGTTCAAATTAAATCAATGTGTGATTTGTTTTGATTAATCCTGACATTATTTTTTCATATTGGCAATGGGGGATTTTTGAGCTTTGTGCGGATGACAGAAAAGGTAATGTAATGATTTTAGGTGATTTTACGCTATTCCGCTTGCTGTAATTCATTGATTTAATTGATATTGAATGTCTTTCATAGCATTGAATAATTACCCATTTTTCAAATGTGGTAATTATTTGCGTACTTCATCACATTTAATCAAATTTAATCTTGTTGTGATTACTTTTGAAAATTACAGTGAGTGCACAACATCCTGGCGTGTGGAAAGCCCGGCAACTTCGTCTACTGGAGATCGTTATGGAGATCCTCTACAACATCTTTACCGTCTTTTTTAATCAGGTTATGACCAACGCCCCGCTGTTGCTGGGTATTGTGACCTGTCTTGGCTATATCCTGTTGCGTAAAAGTGTCAGCGTTATCATTAAAGGCACGATCAAAACGATTATCGGTTTTATGCTGCTGCAGGCGGGATCTGGCATTCTCACCAGCACGTTCAAACCGGTAGTGGCGAAGATGTCCGAGGTTTACGGTATCAATGGCGCGATCTCCGATACCTATGCCTCCATGATGGCAACCATCGAACGTATGGGGGATGCCTATAGCTGGGTAGGGTACGCGGTACTGTTGGCGCTGGCGCTAAACATTTGTTACGTACTGCTACGGCGGATTACCGGTATTCGCACCATCATGCTGACCGGGCACATCATGTTCCAGCAGGCGGGCCTGATTGCCGTCTCTCTCTACATCTTTGGTTATTCCATGTGGACGACCATCATCTGCACCGCGGTGCTGGTGTCGCTCTACTGGGGTATTACCTCCAATATGATGTACAAACCGACCCAGGAAGTGACCGACGGTTGCGGTTTTTCCATCGGTCACCAGCAGCAGTTCGCCTCGTGGATTGCCTACAAAGTCGCGCCTTACCTGGGTAAGAAAGAGGAGAGCGTGGAAGATCTCAAGCTGCCAGGCTGGTTGAATATCTTCCATGACAACATCGTTTCTACCGCGATAGTGATGACCATTTTCTTCGGCGCGATCCTGCTCTCTTTTGGCATTGATGTGGTTCAGGCGATGGCGGGTAAAACCCACTGGACAGTCTATATCCTGCAGACTGGTTTTTCGTTCGCCGTCGCTATTTTCATCATCACCCAGGGAGTACGTATGTTCGTTGCTGAACTTTCAGAAGCGTTCAACGGTATCTCTCAACGTTTGATTCCCGGCGCGGTGCTGGCCATCGACTGCGCGGCGATTTATAGCTTTGCTCCTAACGCGGTGGTCTGGGGCTTTATGTGGGGCACTATCGGCCAACTGATTGCGGTGGGCATCCTTGTGGGCTGCGGCTCCTCCATCCTGATTATCCCAGGCTTTATCCCGATGTTCTTCTCGAACGCCACTATCGGCGTATTTGCTAACCACTTTGGCGGCTGGCGCGCGGCGCTCAAGATTTGCCTGGTGATGGGGATGATCGAAATCTTTGGCTGCGTCTGGGCGGTGAAGCTTACCGGTATGAGTGCCTGGATGGGCATGGCGGACTGGTCAATTCTGGCGCCGCCGATGATGCAGGGTTTCGCCTCCATCGGCATCGTGTTTATGGCCGTCATTATTCTGATTGCACTGGCTTATATGTTTTTCGCAGGGCGTACGTTGCGCGCTGAGGAAGACGCAGAAAAACAACTGGCAGAACACTCTGCTTAAAAAGGAGTTCCGATTATGACCGTACGTATTCTGGCTGTATGTGGCAATGGGCAGGGCAGTTCCATGATCATGAAAATGAAGGTGGATCAGTTTTTAACCCAGTCAAATATCGACCATACGGTAAACAGCTGTGCCGTGGGGGAATACAAAAGTGAACTGAGCGGCGCAGATATCATCATCGCCTCTACTCATATTGCCGGCGAGATTACCGTATCTGGCAATAAATATGTTGTCGGCGTGCGCAACATGCTGTCTCCCGCCGATTTTGGACCAAAACTGCTGGAAGTGATCAAAGCGCATTTCCCACAGGATGTGAAGTAAGGACGCACCATGAAATTACGTGATTCGCTGGCAAACAATAATTCCATCCTTTTACAGGCCGAGGCCAGCACCTGGCAGGAAGCGGTAAAGCTTGGCGTGGATCTGCTGGTTAAGGCTGATGTGGTTGAACCACGCTACTACCAGGCCATCCTCGACGGAGTAGAACAGTTTGGCCCGTACTTTGTGATTGCGCCGGGCCTTGCTATGCCGCATGGACGTCCGGAGGAAGGGGTTAAGAAAACCGGTTTTGCGCTGGTGACGCTGAAAACGCCGCTGGTGTTTAACCACGAAGATAACGACCCGGTCGATATTCTGATCACGATGGCGGCAGTTGACGCCAACACGCATCAGGAAGTGGGCATTATGCAGATCGTGAATCTGTTTGACGACGAAGCCAATTTCGACCGTTTACGCGCCTGCCGCACCGCGCAGGAAGTGCTGGATTTAATTGATAACGCCACTGCGGCGGCTGTTTAAAAGGATACCAAAATGTCATTACCTATGTTGCAGGTAGCGCTGGATAACCAATCAATGTCTTCCGCGTATGAAACGACGCGTCTGATTGCCGAAGAGGTCGATATCATTGAGGTGGGTACGATTCTTTGCGTGGCAGAGGGCGTTCGTGCCGTTCGCGATCTGAAGGCGCTTTACCCGCATAAAATAGTGCTGGCGGACGCTAAAATTGCCGACGCGGGCAAAATCCTCTCCCGCATGTGTTTCGAAGCCAACGCTGACTGGATTACTGTCATCTGCTGTGCCGATATCAACACCACCAAGGGTGCGCTGGAGGTGGCGAAAGAATTTAACGGTGACGTACAGATTGAACTGACCGGCTACTGGACCTGGGAGCAGGCGCAGGAGTGGCGTGACGCGGGTATTGGGCAAGTTGTCTATCACCGCAGTCGTGATGCGCAGGCGGCAGGCGTGGCGTGGGGAGAGGCGGATATCAGTGCGATCAAGCGACTGGCCGATATGGGCTTTAAAGTTACCGTTACTGGTGGTCTGGCGCTGGAGGATCTGCCGCTGTTCAAAGGGATCCCGATTCACGTCTTTATCGCTGGTCGCAGCATTCGCGACGCGGCTTCTCCGGTTGAGGCCGCTCGTCAGTTTAAACGTTCCATCGCCCAGCTGTGGGGATAAGGAGCGGCTATGTTGTCGAAACAGGTCCCGCTCGGTATTTATGAAAAAGCACTCCCCGGCGGGGAGTGCTGGCTCGAACGCTTGCAACTGGCGAAGGAACTGGGCTTTGACTTTGTCGAAATGTCGGTTGATGAAACCGATGCCCGTCTGGCGCGTCTTGACTGGAATCGCGAGCAGCGACTGGCGCTGGTGGCGGCTATCGCCGAGACAGGGATACGAGTACCGTCCATATGCCTGAGCGCTCATCGTCGTTTCCCGCTTGGCAGCGAAGATGATCGGGTGCGCGAACAGGGGCTGGAAATTATGCGTAAAGCCATTCAGTTTGCGCAGGATATTGGTATTCGCGTTATTCAACTGGCGGGTTACGACGTCTATTACCAGCAGGCCAATAACGAAACGCGTCGTCGGTTTCGCGATGGGCTAAAAGAGAGCGTGGAGATGGCGAGCCGTGCGCAGGTGACGCTGGCGATGGAAATCATGGATTATCCGCTGATGAATTCGATCAGCAAGGCGTTGGGTTACGCCCACTATCTCAACAATCCGTGGTTCCAGCTGTATCCCGATATTGGCAATTTGTCGGCGTGGGATAACGACGTGCAGATGGAACTGCAGGCTGGGGTAGGCCATATCGTCGCGGTACACGTGAAGGATACCAAACCTGGCGTATTCAAAAATGTGCCGTTTGGTGAAGGAGTCGTTGATTTCGAACGTTGTTTTGCGACGCTCAAACAGAGTGGATACTGCGGGCCATACCTGATTGAGATGTGGAGTGAAACGTCGGATGACCCGGTTCGTGAAGTTGCGAAGGCGCGCGATTGGGTGAAAACGCGTATGGCCAACGCAGGTCTGGTGGAGGCGGTGTAATGCAAAAACTTAAACAGCAGGTTTTTGAGGCTAACATGGATCTGCCGCGCTACGGGCTGGTGACATTTACCTGGGGCAACGTCAGCGCCATTGACCGCGAGCGCGGGCGGGTGGTGATCAAGCCCAGCGGCGTCGCCTACGAGCACATGACCGTTGATGATATGGTCGTGGTCGATATGTCAGGGAAGGTGATAGAAGGCGGCTTTCGTCCTTCTTCCGATACCGCCACCCATCTGGCGCTCTACCAGCGTTATCCGTCGCTGGGCGGAGTCGTGCATACGCACTCTACTCATGCCACGGCCTGGGCGCAGGCGGGGCTGGCGATCCCGGCACTGGGTACCACTCACGCGGACTACTTCTTTGGCGATATCCCTTGTACCCGAGCATTAACTGAAGCTGAAGTGCAGGGCGAGTATGAGCTGAATACCGGCAAGGTGATCATTGAAACGCTGAGCAACGTAGAACCACTGCATACGCCGGGTATTGTGGTGTATCAGCACGGTCCCTTTGCCTGGGGTAAAGATGCTCACGACGCAGTACATAACGCTGTTGTGATGGAAGAGGTGGCAAAAATGGCATGGATTGCGCGTGGCATTAACCCGGCTCTCAGCGCTATTGACGGTTATCTGATGAATAAGCACTTCATGCGTAAGCACGGCCCAAACGCCTATTACGGGCAGAAGTAAGAAAAAACGTTCCGAAGCCAACTCTTCATGGGGATAAGATCGGTCTGGCTTCGGGATTTTTTTGCAAAAAAAAAGCCCCCAGTGAAGGGGGCAAGTCAAACTGTGGCAATGTTCTCGTTGGTTATTTCTGGGTGCTAGCGATAAATATCTGCACTGGCGTGCATATTTCCGTTACTACCGGGTTCCCTGGTGAGGATCACGTGATAGTAGGTTGCGCCTTGCGCATCGGTTTCTTCATTCAGGGCCTGAGTGGCTTCACTTTCAGTGGCGAAGTTATGATTTATGTAAATAACGCCTAAGCTCTGCACATCATCCATATTCCTGGCCTGATGATTGTCAATTTTGATGGCTGCCGTTGCATTTGCACTGAGCAAAAGTACAGCCAGAAGGGTCAAAACACGGGCTCGCATAGGTACCTCCTCGACTGCGGTCTCTGGTTAGCTCTCTCCTGTGAGTGGATAACTTCTGATTTAATTTTAACCGCTGCCGGCGCAGTCGATAGCGACCATTTCTGATGCAGTTGTTCAAAAAATTACCGCAAAGCCATCTTTTCTTTAATTAACAATCAGCTGATGCCTTCCGCTGCGGTTAAAAATACCTGCCTTACGCGCATAAGCTCTTACCAAATAGTCAATTTAATCGGGTGAGTACGCCGTTTATAGTGAGCCAGATAATTAATATAACTTTATGATAATAAGGCAAAAACTTATGGATACTTCATTCATGGATTTCAGCTACTTTGTGATTATGTTTATGGTCGCGCTGGTGGCAGGCTTTATTAACGTGGTGTCAGGTGGCGGCGGGTTTCTTTCTATTGGCGCATTACTGATTTCCGGTTTACCCCCGGCTAACGCGCTGGCAACCAATAAGATTCAGGCGTTGGGCAGTTCGCTGACCTCCGGAATTTACTTTTTACGCCGGGGACATATTAATGTGCAGGAACACAAATATGTCTTTTTATCTGCCTTTATCGGTTCTGCGCTGGGCACGACCCTTATCCAGTTTATTGAGCCGGACGTGTTGAAGAAACTGCTGCCGATCCTGATAATCGCGGTCGCCATCTACTTTATTTCTGCGCCTAATCTTAGCGAACCGAAAAGAAAGCAGCAGGTATCCCTGTTTATCTTCTCGTTGATCTGCGGGGGAGGTATTGGGTTTTATGATGGTTTTCTCGGTGCCGGGGCCGGCTCATTTTATACGCTCTGCTACATCCTGCTGTGGGGATACAGCATCGATAAGGCGCAAATTCACTCGAATTTTATCAACCTGGCGTCGAACATTGCCTCGATTCTGTTCTTCATTTTCGGGGGTAAAATGATCTGGTCGCTGGGGCTGGTGATGTTTGCCGGGCAATCCCTTGGCGCACGTCTTGGCGCGACAGTCGTACTGACGCGCGGGAAGAAAGTTATCCGGCCGATGATTGTCATTGTCTCCATTTGCATCAGCGTCAAAATGCTGCTGGATATGTATTAATGGCGACACGATAAATAATCGTACAAGCACCTTGAGTTTAGCGGCTGACCCCAGTATTATGACGCGTCATTTTTCAGCCGACCTTTAACACGTTCCTTGCCTCCATGGGCCTCGGCTGACCCAGACAGGAGGCTGAATAATCCGTAAGGAGCAATTCGATGCGTCATTACGAAATCGTTTTTATGGTCCATCCTGACCAGAGCGAACAGGTTCCGGGTATGATCGAACGCTACACTGCTGCCATCACTGGTGCAGAAGGCACGATCCACCGTCTGGAAGACTGGGGCCGCCGTCAGCTGGCTTACCCGATCAACAAACTGCACAAAGCTCACTACGTTCTGATGAACGTTGAAGCGCCGCAGGAAGTGATCGATGAGCTGGAAACTACCTTCCGCTTCAACGATGCCGTTATCCGCAGCATGGTTATGCGTACTAAACACGCTGTTACCGAAGCATCTCCGATGGTTAAAGCGAAAGACGAGCGTCGTGAACGTCGCGATGATTTCGCTAACGAAACCGCAGATGATGCTGAAGCTGGGGATTCTGAAGAGTAATTTCTGATGACCAACCGTCTGGCGCTGTCCGGCACCGTGTGCAGGGCTCCCCTTCGAAAGGTCAGTCCATCAGGAATTCCTCATTGCCAGTTCGTGCTTGAGCATCGTTCTGTGCAGGAGGAAGCCGGGTTTCACCGGCAGGCGTGGTGCCAAATGCCCGTTATTATTAGCGGACACGAAAACCAGGCCATTACTCACAGTATAACGGTCGGTAGCGCAGTGACCGTTCAGGGGTTCATCTCTTGCCACAAGGCAAAGAACGGCCTGAGCAAAATGGTTCTGCATGCCGAGCAGATTGAATTGATAGATTCTGGAGACTAGCCATATGGCACGTTATTTCCGTCGTCGCAAGTTCTGCCGTTTCACCGCGGAAGGCGTTCAAGAGATCGACTATAAAGATATCGCTACGCTGAAAAACTACATCACCGAAAGCGGTAAGATTGTCCCAAGCCGTATCACCGGTACCCGTGCAAAATACCAGCGTCAGCTGGCTCGCGCTATCAAACGCGCTCGCTACCTGTCCCTGCTGCCGTACACTGATCGTCATCAGTAATCGGTCACGGTCCATTAATACGACTTTGAGAGGATAAGGTAATGCAAGTTATTCTGCTTGATAAAGTAGCAAACCTGGGTAGCCTGGGTGATCAGGTTAACGTTAAAGCGGGCTATGCTCGTAACTTCCTGGTACCACAGGGTAAAGCTGTTCCTGCTACCAAGAAAAACGTTGAATTTTTCGAAGCGCGTCGCGCTGAACTGGAAGCCAAACTGGCTGACGTTCTGGCCGCTGCTGAAGCTCGTGCTGAGAAAATCAACGCACTGGAAACCGTAACCATCGCGTCTAAAGCTGGCGACGAAGGTAAACTGTTCGGTTCCATCGGTACGCGCGACATCGCTGACGCTGTAACTGCAGCTGGCGTTGAAGTTGCTAAGAGCGAAGTTCGTCTGCCGAACGGCGTTCTGCGTACCACTGGTGAGCACGAAGTGAGCTTCCAGGTTCACAGCGAAGTGTTTGCTAAGCTGACTGTAAACGTAGTTGCAGAATAAGTTTTTATTCTGATGACCGCGTAAAAGCGCCGGCCCTGTGCCGGCGTTTTGCTTTTCTACCCTCCTGTTTTTCGCTCTGGCTATTCTTTGTCCTTTTCGGGATAATCATAAAAATAAAACATTATTTCAAAGTGGTGATGGAATGGAACCAACGCACCAACCTCTGTTCGCGCGTAAAAATGTTGTCTACCTGGGCGCAGCCTTCTGTTGTCTGTTGTGGGGGAGCGCTTATCCAGCGATAAAAAGCGGATACGAGATCTTCCAGATTGCCACGGATGACATTCCGTCAAAAATTGTCTTTGCCGGCTATCGCTTCCTGTTTGCGGGATTATTGCTGCTACTGTTGGCGATGGCGCAGCGTAAACCGATTGGCCGGTTAAGCCTGCGTCAGTACGGCCAACTCACGCTGTTGGGGCTGACGCAAACCTCGCTGCAATACATCTTCTTCTATATTGGCCTGGCGTTCACGACGGGGGTGAAAGGGTCCATCATGAATGCGACCGGGACATTCTTTAGCGTGCTGTTGGCCCATTTTATCTATCAAAACGACAAACTAAGCTACAACAAAGCACTAGGTTGTATTCTGGGTTTTACCGGCGTGATGGTGGTGAACTTTAACAGCGGAATGGATTTTAGCTTCAGCCTGTTAGGTGATGGTTCAGTGGTGATGGCGGCCTTTATCCTTTCTGCCGCCACGCTATACGGTAAACGCATTTCTCAGACGGTAGACCCGACGGTCATGACAGGCTACCAACTGGGGATGGGCGGTCTGGCGTTAGTTATCGGCGGTTATGCTTTTGGTGGCACGCTGACCGTACACGGCTTAGCTTCAGTGGCTATTCTGGGTTACCTGACGTTGCTTTCATCGGTGGCCTTCGCTTTGTGGAGCATTTTGCTCAAGTACAACCGCGTGGGGATGATTGCGCCGTTTAACTTCCTGATCCCGGTTTCGGGGGCGGTGCTGTCGGCGATATTCCTCGGCGAAAACATTCTCGAATGGAAATATGCGCTGGCGCTGGTGCTGGTCTGTTCGGGGATCTGGTGGGTGAATAAGGTGAAGCGTTAGTGCTTCACCTTGAGGCCTGATGGCGCTACGCGCATCAGGCCTACTGACTGAGACAGTCTTAGCGTGCGCGAATAAAGCTGCCGTTGGGCTGGCGGGTAAACAATACCTGCTGACCATTTCCGCTATCAATGGTTAACCCGGTCACCACCCCGTTAGCATTCTGCCTGATTTGGATCATCTGGCCGTCTTTCAAATTGCTCAGCGGCTTCCCGGCACCTTCCACTTGCGCCATGGCGTACACATCAGTTGGCGGAAGGTTATGGTCCCGGAAGACCTGCGCCAGCGTTTTCCCTGAGTCTACGCGGTAGGTACGCCACTGCTGCTCAATACCACTATTCTGCTGAAAGGGCTGCGTCTGAGGCTGTGATTGCTGAGCCTGCGGCTGCGCGTCTGGTTCTCCTTCCTGGATGGGTTCCGGCGCAACGGGAGCCACCTGGCCGGGATCGTTTTGCGGGGCCACTAACTGTGCCTGAAGCTGAGCCTCGGTTGGCGGCTGCGACTGTGACTGTAAATCCAGCTGGGCAGTACGCGTAACCACAGGGGTATCAGTAGTGTCACTGGAAGGAAGCAGGAAACCTATCACCAGCACGATAGCAGCAATAATAATGCCGCGTCGGTGCATAGGCGGTAGCGGGTCCATAATGCGAAAATTGTCCGGTGCATGCCAGATTTTCGCCAGGGTTGGTTTTAATTCAAAGCGCCCGGGCATGGCTTTCCTCCTGCTCAGCGTCTCGTTCCTCTGTCATAGAGTATAGATCGCTAACTCTATGATACTTGTTCAGGTACCCGCTTTCGTGACATTGATGCGGGCAATAGCATTGTTTCTTTTTCCTCGCGATTTGTCATCTGTTCCCGAGACAAAGTTTTACCGGATGCGGCATGGCTGATATGCTGCCCGCTACTTTACATCCGATGAAAGGAAATATGATGGCTAACCCGACTTTTGACACTATCGAAGCGCAAGCAAGCTACGGCATTGGTTTGCAGGTAGGACAGCAGCTGAGCGAATCCGGTCTGGAAGGGCTGTTGCCTGAAGCGCTGGTAGCGGGTATCGCTGATGCGCTGGAAGGTAAACACCCGGCAGTGCCTGTTGATGTTGTGCACCGTGCGCTGCGTGAAATTCACGAACGTGCTGATGCAGTACGTCGCGAGCGTTTCCAGGCTATGGCGGCTGATGGCGTCAAATATCTGGAAGAAAACCGTGAGAAAGAGGGTGTGAACAGCACTGAATCCGGTCTGCAGTTCCGTGTTCTGACTCAGGGCGAAGGTTCTATCCCGGCACGTACCGACCACGTACGCGTGCATTATACCGGTAAACTGATCGACGGTACCGTGTTTGACAGCTCTGTTGCGCGTGGCGAACCGGCTGAATTCCCGGTTAACGGCGTGATCCCTGGCTGGATTGAAGCACTGACCCTGATGCCGGTAGGTTCCAAATGGGAACTGACTATTCCTCAGGAACTGGCTTACGGTGAGCGTGGCGCTGGCGCGTCCATTCCTCCGTTCAGCACGCTGGTATTTGAAGTTGAGCTGCTTGAAATCCTGTAAGCAGTAACTTCTGTTCCCCCCGACGCTGGGGGGAGCAACAAAATAGCGTGAAAAGCTATAGTTACGTCGATGTCGATATTTTATCTTGCAAATGATGTTATTGCGTGTATTTTTGTGAACTGATTCTCGCTATCAGAGTGATATGATACTCACTTTAAACATAAAATTAACATTATATCTAAATCTTAGTATTCATCCCGCCGATTCTTACCTAATATCGATGAGTCCTGCCAACAGGATCGTCGTATCATAGACACACTAAAGGCCGTAGAGCCTGAACAACACAGACAGGTACAGGAAGAAAAAACATGGTAGATCAGGTAAAAGTCGACGCCGTTGAAGAGGCTTCGTCTGAACAGTCGCTACGGCGCAATCTCACAAACCGTCATATTCAACTTATTGCCATTGGTGGCGCTATTGGTACCGGCCTGTTTATGGGCTCAGGGAAAACCATCAGCCTCGCCGGGCCGTCGATCATTTTTGTCTATATGATCATCGGTTTTATGCTGTTTTTCGTGATGCGGGCAATGGGAGAATTACTGCTCTCGAATCTCGAATACAAATCCTTTAGTGATTTCGCCTCCGACCTGCTCGGGCCATGGGCCGGGTATTTTACCGGCTGGACCTATTGGTTCTGCTGGGTGGTTACCGGGATGGCAGACGTCGTTGCGATTACGGCGTATGCGCAATTCTGGTTCCCCGGACTGTCAGACTGGGTGGCATCACTGGCGGTGATCATTCTGTTGCTGGCTCTTAACCTCGCCACGGTGAAAATGTTTGGTGAGATGGAGTTCTGGTTTGCGATGATCAAAATCGTCGCCATTGTCGGCCTGATTGTCGTCGGTCTGGTGATGGTACTGACGCACTTCCAGTCGCCAACCGGCGTTCAGGCTTCGTTCACGCATCTGTGGAATGACGGTGGCTGGTTCCCGAAAGGTCTGAGCGGCTTCTTTGCTGGCTTCCAGATAGCAGTCTTCGCGTTTGTTGGTATTGAGCTGGTAGGTACGACGGCTGCAGAAACTAAAGATCCGGAAAAGTCTCTGCCGCGCGCTATTAACTCGATTCCAATCCGTATCATCATGTTCTACGTTTTCGCGCTGATCGTGATTATGTCCGTGACGCCGTGGAGCTCGGTAGTACCAACCAAGAGCCCATTCGTTGAGCTGTTTGTGCTGGTCGGTCTGCCTGCGGCGGCGAGCCTGATTAACTTTGTGGTGCTGACTTCAGCGGCCTCTTCCGCAAACAGCGGTGTGTTCTCTACCAGCCGTATGCTGTTCGGCCTGGCACAGGAAGGCGTTGCGCCTAAAGCGTTTGCCAAGCTGTCTAAACGCGCGGTTCCGGCGAAAGGTTTAACCTTCTCCTGTATCTGTCTGCTGGGCGGCGTGGTGATGCTCTATGTGAACCCGAGCGTGATTGGCGCGTTCACCATGATCACCACCGTGTCGGCAATCCTGTTTATGTTTGTCTGGACCATCATTCTTTGCTCATACCTGGTGTACCGCAAACAGCGTCCACACCTGCATGAGAAATCGATCTACAAGATGCCGTTAGGCAAGCTAATGTGCTGGGTATGTATGGCGTTCTTTGTCTTCGTACTGGTGCTGCTGACTCTGGAAGAAGATACCCGTCAGGCGTTGATGGTGACGCCGCTGTGGTTCATCGCGCTGGGTCTGGGCTGGTTGTTTATCGGTAAGAAACGTATGGCGGGTATGCGTTAAGCGTTGTCATATCGGACACAAAAAAGGCCACATAAGCAGTGGCCGAATTCGGACTTCAGGAAGGCGCTCTCGGGCGCCTTTTTTTATTCACCTGCGAGGGCACGCGGGAACAACACATTGTTTTCCAGACTGATGTGTTCCATCAGATCGTCGATCATCTCGTTAATGCCGTTATACATGGCTTTCCAGGTGGTGCAGGCTTCTGGCGGCGGCGTCACGTTGTGGGTGATGTGCTTGATCACTTCCACCAGTTCGCCGGCCTCGTCGTGTTCGCTTTCCATCACGCTGATTGGCCCCATCGCCTGGCTACCCATGCCCTGTTTGATCATTGGGAACAGGATCTGCTCTTCTTTCATCATGTGGCTGGACAGCTCTTCATGCAGCATCGTCAGGTTCTTCGCCAGACCACGCGGTACGCTCGGCTTGTCGGCATGAACACGTTCAACTTTAGTGGCCTGCAGGATCAGCTCCGGCAGCTGTTCGCGGTGGCGATCATGATATCGAATGACGATATGGTCGATGATTTCTGCCAGTGCCACGGTACGCCAGTCTTTTTCCAGCGGCTGTTCAGCCAACTGGGCGAGCTGCGCCTCGATAGCTTCCACATCCAGCTCTTTACGTGCGGCAGCGCGTGCCAGCGTTTGCTTACCGCCGCAGCAGTAATCCATATCGTATTTACGAAACAGGGCCGAAGCGCGAGGAATAGAGAGCGCCAGTTCACCTAAAGGTTGATCGCGATAAGACATAGCCGTTACCTCATTCTCAATAATATAAGATGTATTTTAAATGCAACTTATGGGGAAGGATATAACCCTTTCGGGTCAGAGGATTTTGTGATGATTGTCACGAAAATTTCTTATCTCGTTAACATGCTGAATCTTATTGAAAAGGGACAAAGCGGCGAAAAAAGCTACGCCACAAGATTAAATAAGCCGACGCAGCTGCCGATAGTTAGACCTCAGACAATACCTGCATAATTAAAAGGCAACAGATGTTCAAACGAATCAAAGTGATAACCTTACTTATCACCGTGTTACTCGCCCTGGGCGCGATGCAGCTCATTTCCGCAGGCGTATTTATTGGCGCGCTCAATAACGATAAGCAGAACTTTAACGTGTCTCAACTTTCCAGCCAGAACGTGGCGGAGTTTACCGATGCATGGATTAGCCTGAACCAGGCTCGCGTCACGCTCAACCGGGGCATGCTACGTTTACAGGGCACGATGGCCAGCGATATTAACGGCGGTCAGTTGAAGGAACTGGTGAACACGGCAAATCGCCTGTTGGCCGAATCGAAAGAGCATTACGATACCTACTACGCCTTGCCGGAAACGCCGGGACTGGATGAGCATCTGGCCGATCGACTGGAAGAACAGTACGGTATCTATTCTACTGCGCTGGCAAAAATGAACGCGCTGCTGGCTGAAGGCAAGCTGGAAGAGATGTTCAAACAGAATGCCGAGCAAAAGCAGACGGCCATGCAGGAAGTTTATCGGGAATGGCGTAGCGCGCAAACCGCGCTGGCAAATGAGGGCGTTCGGGATAACGAAAATGACTACCAGAAAATTATCTGGTTGTTATCCGCCATACTGTTGATTGTGTTGGCCGTCATTATCGTCAGTTGGATTGCCATGCAGCGTGTCCTGCTGAAACCACTCCACGAGGTGATGGGGCATATTCGGCATATCGCTTCAGGTGATCTGACCCATACTATTACTGCTGATGGCCGTAACGAAATGGCGCTATTGGCCCAGAACGTCCGCGAGATGCAGCAGGCGCTGGCGAACACTGTCAGCGTGGTGCGTGACGGGGCTGACACCATCTATACCGGGGCGGGTGAAATTGCCGCTGGCAGTAACGATCTCTCTTCACGTACCGAGCAGCAGGCTGCTTCTCTGGAAGAAACTGCTGCCAGCATGGAACAACTCACCGCGACCGTGAAACAGAATGCGGATAACGCGCGTCAGGCGACCAGTCTGGCAAAAAATGCCTCGCAGACGGCGCAGAAAGGTGGAGCCGTGGTCGACGGTGTGGTGCGTACGATGGATGAAATCGCCACCAGTTCCAGTAAAATTGCGCAAATTACCACTGTTATCGACGGCATAGCTTTCCAGACCAATATTCTGGCGCTGAACGCGGCGGTAGAAGCGGCGCGCGCGGGCGAACAGGGGCGCGGCTTTGCTGTCGTTGCCGGTGAGGTCCGCACGCTGGCGCAGCGTAGCGCTCAGGCGGCAAAAGAAATTAAGGCGCTGATTGATGACTCAGGGAATCGGGTTAATGCCGGTACAGCGCTGGTGCATGAAGCGGGTGAAACGATGGCGGAAATCGTCAGCGCCGTGACCCGCGTGACCGATATTATGGGCGAGATCGCCTCGGCCTCCGATGAGCAGAGTCGGGGTATCGATCAGGTCGGCCAGGCGGTGGCTGAGATGGATCGCGTCACGCAGCAAAACGCCTCGCTGGTGGAGGAGTCCGCTTCCGCCGCCGCCGCGCTCGAAGAGCAGGCCGCGCGGTTGAACCAGACGGTGGCGGTGTTTAAAGTGTCGCGCCGGATGGCGGCGTAAACGCCTTATCCGGCCTACATGAGATCGTACAGTCCTTGTAGGCCTGGTAAGCGCAGCGCCATCAGGCATCCCCCGAAACCGGCACTACCGCCGGTTTCTGCGGTTTTGACCGCACCGCAATCACCACGCCTATTATCAGCAGCGCAATACCGCTTACCGTCAGCAGCGGCGGAAATTCCTTGCGCAGAATAAAGGTGTACAGCAGGCCAGCCAGCGTTTCGAAGACAATCAACGGGCCGAGGATCACCGTCGGCAGTTTCTGGCTGGCGACGTTCCAGCACAGTGCGCCAACCCAAGAACACAATACCGCAATGGCTATCATCAGGCCGATAAACACGGCTGGACGCGGACCGAAGGGCAGAGCGAAGTCCGGCGTTTGCCCGTTCAGCCACAGGCAGGCGGCAATATAGCCGAGCAGAGAAACAGGCAGCGTCACCAGTGCCTGGGCCGTCGCCCACATCATCGGGTGCTTATCCGGATTCTCGCGCAGCCAGCGGGCATTACGCAGCGCATACCACGCCCAACACATCACTGAAATCAGCGCCAGTGCGATGCCAGAGCCATATCGCCAGCCGCTAAAGTCAGGGAGTCCCTGATTCAGCTCCGAGATATTCACGCACAGCAGGCCTATACCAATCAACACCAGCGCAGGCGACAAACGCCACCATGATAATTTGCCATCACGCTGGCTGTAGAGCAGGTTAGCGAAGACCGGGATCACCACCGGCAATGTCCCAATAATCATGGTGGAGACCGGTGCGCCGGTGCGCTGGATAGCGCTTGCCAGGCAAACGTAATAAATCAGATTCCCCATCATTGTTAGCGTCAGCGCAGTTACCCAGTCTTTCCGCCCGAGTTGACGCAGGCGCACACGTCCCAGCCAGGCAATCGGCAATGCGATCAGCCCCAGCGCCAGATAACGCCCCATCGACTGTAACACCGCCGGGTATTCCGGAACGATCAGCGGCCCAACAAAAATTAATCCCCACATCAGCCCGGCCAGCAGGGCATACAACACACCGCTAATCATTTTTGACATCCACATCGCTTAACATAAGGTCGAGTGTAGGCAGGAAAAATGCCGCCGTATTGTATGAGATTGCTGATCAACGCCGGACGACTTGTTTCTGATAACGTACCGGCGTAATGCCGTAGCGATGGGTAAAGGCGCGGGTGAGATGCGACTGGTCGGTGAGGCCGGTTGCGGCGGCGACCTCTGCGGCGGGCATACCGTAGGTAAGAAAACCTTTGGCTCGCCACAGACGGATCGCCATCAGCATCTGGTGCGGCGTGACGTGAAAATGCAATTTGAACTGGCGCTGAAAATGCCAGGGACTCAGCGATGCCACCCGCGCCAGTTCATCGAGCGTGACCGGGTGCATGTAATTATCGTGCAGATACTCGCGCACGCGTTCAAAGCGATGCGCCCCCTCCGGTAATACCGGCGCATGGCGGGCCAGCGGTTGGAACGTGTCGATCAGATCGAGTAATAATCCTTTTTGCGCCAGCGGATCTTCCGTGTTCCACAGGCCGTGGATCAGCGAGCAGATCTGGCGCGAGCGCAGCGGATCGTGACGGGTAACGTCATGGAACCACCAGTGGCGGATCCCGGTGACCTCTTCCAGAAGATCGGGCTCAAGATAAATCATCCGATAGCGCCAGCCGTCGGCGGTTTCGGCTTCGCCGGTATGCAGCTCATCGGGATTCATGGTTACGACGGAATGGGCGGGGGCCACGTACTGCGTGCCGCGATAGCGAAAACGCTCGGCTCCGGCTTCTATCGCGCCAATGCCGAACGCTTCATGAGTGTGCGGCTCAAAGGCGTAACGTGAGATGTGCGCATGATACAGCTCTACGCCCGGCACCTGCGCCAGATGGCGAAAGCGGGCGCTGTCTTTCTCATCAATAAACTGCTCAGGTACACCTTGCACGTTTTCTCTCCCCACGCATCATCCTGTCATTATCAGAGAGGATGCGCGGGGATGCCACCACAATTAACTAATTTTTAACACTTACACGATGCCTTTGACGCTGTCAGCCAGCGAGGTGGTCGGGCGACCAATCAGTTTGCTTAGCGTATGGCTGTCGTCGAACAGACCGCCTTTGGAGGCGCCAGTGTCTGAGTCAGCCAGCATGTCCGCCAGCCCGGCTGGTAGACCAAAGCCCTTCAGTGCGGCGGCAAAGTCAGTTTCGCTCAGGTTCTGATACACCACTTTTTTACCGCTCTGTTTTGCCAGTTCGGCAGCCAACTGGCTCAGGGTCCAGCCTGCGTCGCCCGCCAGCTCATAGGTTTTACCGGCGTGACCGTCTTCACTGATGACGCGCGCGGCGGCAGCGGCATAGTCGGCGCGGGTCGCCGAGGCGATTTTACCTTCACCTGCCGCGCCAATAAAGACGCCGTGTTCCAGCGCGGCCGGGGCGCTGGCGAGATAGTTTTCGGTGTACCAGCCGTTACGCAGCAGCGCGTAGGCGATACCGGATTCAGCCAGCATCTTCTCGGTTGCGATATGCTCATCAGCCAATCCCAGTGGGGAAGAGTCGGCATGTAGCAGGCTGGTGTAGGCGATAAATTTCACGTGGGCAGCTTTCGCCGCGTTAATTACGTTGCGATGCTGCGGGGCGCGTTGACCCACTTCGCTCGACGAGATCAGCAGTAGCTTGTCGATACCCTGCAAGGCAGTTGTAAAGGCGGCTTCATCGCTGTAATCCGCCTGACGAACGGTAATGCCCTGCTGACTAAGCGCCGTCGCTTTAGCGGGATTACGCACGATTGCCACAATCTGGCTGGCAGGAACGGTTTTCAGCAGAGATTCAATAACGTGTTGGCCCAGTTGGCCGGTGGCGCCGGTAATCGCGATCATGGGGTGACTCCCTGGTATTGGTCTTGTGTTTAATCACGCTAACACCTAAACTTACTTTTAGTAAGTACGTACAAAAAGGTTAGTATGAAAATGACAGCTTCGACGCTCTCCCAGCAGTTACGCGATGGCAACTTGTTTGCCGAACAGTGTCCCTCCCGCGAGGTGTTAAAACACGTCACCAGCCGCTGGGGCGTATTGATTCTGGTGGCGCTGCGCGACGGTACGCACCGGTTCAGCGATTTGCGCCGTAAGATGGGCGGCGTCAGTGAAAAGATGCTGGCGCAATCTCTGCAAGCGCTGGAGCAGGACGGGTTTATCAACCGGGTATCGTATCCGGTCGTACCGCCGCATGTGGAGTATAGCCTGACGTCGTTGGGTGAGCAGGTGAGCGATAAAGTCGCCGCACTGGCGGACTGGATAGAACTGAATTTGCCGCAGGTGTTGGCGCAGCGGGAAGAGCGGGCGGCGTAAAGTATTGCCGGATGGCGGCTAACGCCTTATCCGGCACTAAAGTTACTTACTCAAATCCAGCTGGTAAATGGCAAAACCGATGTCATCGGTCGCGACTTTCTTCAGCGGATATTGCCCTTTCTCTTTGATAAACGCCGCGGCTTTATCAGACGGTGATGTTTCAAAGCGAATATCCAGTGGCGTATCGCTGTGAATTGGCGCCAGACGCCAGTTGTTATCTGCCGCTGGATGAATTTCACCGGCACGCTTCGTCTCGGCACCTATCCATGCCGCCAGCACCGAGCGGTTTTCATCCGGTGATGCAAACGCGATGTGGCTGTCGCCGGTTCCGGCAAACTTACCGCCGTAGGCGCGGTAGTTGTTGGTCGCGACGAGGAAGGTGGCATTCGGATCGATTGGTTTGCCGTTAAAGGTCAGATTTTTAATACGTTCCGCTTTCGGATTAATGGTCTGACATTCCCCGTCGTAGCGGGCGGGTTGTGAAACATCAATCTGATAATTCACGCCATCAATCACGTCGAAATTATAGGTACGGAAGCCATCCCAGTTAATCAACGACTGTGGTTTGCTGCTGTGGATATCAATCTGATTAAACTGTCCGGCGGAACATTCCAGCCACTCTTTCACCTCTTTACCGCTGGCTTTTACCACCACCAGGGTATTGGGATAAAGGTACAGGTCGGCGGCGTTACGGAAGGTAAGCTGGCCTTTTTCCACCTCAACAAAGCTGGCCGGATCGTTCTTACGCCCGCCCACTTTAAACGGCGCGGCGGCGGAAAGCACCGGCAGCTTCGCCAGATCCGGATCGCCCTGAATAAAGTGCTCTACATAGGCTTTCTGCGCATTATTCACCACCTGCACAGTCGGATCGTCCTGCACCAGCGCCAGGTAGCTGTACATGTTGTCGGCGGATTTACCGATTGGCTTGCTGACGAACTCGCGCGTGGCATCGTGATCGGCTTTCAGGATCTCAACGATTTTCTTATCTTCAACGGCCAGTGATTTTTTCGCCGCCGCGTCATAAATCGGACGTGCTTCGGCTTTCGCCTGGGTGACCTGCCATTTCCCGCTGTCGTTATTCAGTACCAGATCGACCACGCCCAGATGATCGCCCCACATGCCAGGCATCACCGCCGGAACGCCGTTCAGGGTACCTTTAGAGATATCTGCGCCTTTGATATTGGCAAAGTCTTTACCCGGGAAGACGGCGTGAGCGTGACCAAACATAATGGCATCCACGCCCGGGACTTCACTGAGGTAGTAAACGGAGTTCTCCGCCATTGTCTGATACGGGTCGGCTGAAAGCCCGGAGTGAGCTACCACCACCACCACATCCGCGCCTTTGGCTCGCATCTCAGGCACGTATTTACGTGCGGTTTCGGTGATGTCGTTCACCGTCACTTTACCGCTGAGGTTGGCTTTATCCCAGGTCATGATCTGCGGCGGCACAAAACCGATATAGCCTATCTTCAGCGTCTGCTTGTTCCCTTGCTGGTCGACAACCTCAGTGTCTTTGATCAGATAAGGCGTAAACAGCGGCTTTTTGGTCTTAACGTCGATGATATTGGCATTAACGTAAGGGAACTTCGCCCCGGCTAGTGCGTTGTGCAGATACTCAAGACCGTAGTTGAACTCATGGTTGCCGAGGTTACCCACCGCGTAATCCAGCGTATTCAGCGCCTTATAGACCGGGTGAGTTTCGCCCGCTTTCAGCCCCTTGGCCGCCATGTAATCCCCGAGCGGACTGCCCTGAATCAAATCGCCGTTATCAACCAGCACGCTGTTTTTGACTTCACCACGCGCAGCGTTGATAAGACTCGCCGTACGCACCAGGCCAAATTTTTCAGTCGCCGTATCTTTGTAATAATCGAAATCCATCATATTGCTATGCAAATCAGTGGTTTCCATTATCCGTAGATCGACGGTCGCGGCATTCACACTGGCTGCAATCAGCGTAGCCAGAAGCGTTGCACTAAACTTAATCATCAGGGGCATCCTTTTAAGATCTAAGCCACAAAAGAAAATGTATATAAATCTTCTTGCTTACAGAACTGTGAATCATGACATGAATATAGCGTCTAAAACCGCAGACGCTATCACAGTTGGCGGATCCCCTGGCGATCGGGTATAAGTAAAACAACGAGTTAACACCACGAAAGAAACGAGGTGGAGAATGCTAGAACATGTATGCCAGCTTGCACGGAACGCGGGCGATGCCATTATGCAGGTCTACGATGGAATCAAACCGATGGAGATTACCAGCAAGCAGGACGATTCTCCGGTCACGGCGGCAGACATCGCAGCGCACACTGTGATCCTTGAGGGATTACTGGCGCTGACGCCGGATATTCCGGTTTTGTCTGAAGAGGCGCCTCCGGGCTGGGATGTTCGTCAACACTGGCAGCGCTACTGGTTGGTCGATCCGCTGGATGGGACCAAAGAGTTCATTAAGCGTAACGGTGAATTTACCGTTAACATTGCGCTTATCGAGAAGGGAAAGCCGGTTCTGGGCGTGGTTTACGCGCCGGTAATGAAAGTGATGTACAGCGCAGCAGAAGGTAAAGCGTGGAAAGAAGAGTGCGGCGTGCGCAAACAAATCCAGGTGCGTGATGCGCGTCCGCCGCTGGTGGTGATTAGCCGCTCCCATGCCGACAATGAGTTAAAAGAGTATCTGCAACAGTTGGGTGAGCACCAGACCACCTCGATTGGTTCCTCGCTGAAGTTCTGCCTGGTGGCGGAAGGGCAGGCGCAACTGTATCCGCGTTTTGGACCCACAAACGTGTGGGACACCGCTGCGGGCCACGCGGTTGCTGCCGCAGCCGGAGCGCACGTTCACGACTGGCAGGGGAAACCTCTGGATTACACCCCACGTGAATCGTTCCTCAACCCCGGCTTCCGCGTCTCTATTTACTGAGCAGTTTGTGCAGCAGGGCAATCACCTGCTGCACCTCATCCTGCGTTAGCGCCCCATCTTTTGCCCACTGTACGCGTCCGTCTTTGTCGAGAACGACGATAGCGGAGCTCTCTTCATCCAGTTGCCAGGCCTTACGCGCAATGCCATTGCTGTCGACAATGAATTGCGACCACGGGTAGAGCTTCTTATTGCTCTCCAGACTGCTGCGCACAAACATACCGGAGCCGGGAATGGCGTCATCGGTGTTGACGATAGTGGTGGTCTGGTATTTATCATGCGGCAGATTGGCGGCTTTGATGGCTTCAATCAGTGTCGCATTTTTCTCTTTGGCGGAGGTACGTCCAGCGATGTGTTGCACAATACGGACTTTCCCTGGCAGTTGCGCGCTATTCCAGCTTTTGTAGCTAAACTTATCGTTATCAAGAATCAGTTCGCCGCGATCGGCAATACCCACCGGCGGCACGCGCTGGTTAGTCTCAAACGAATGTGCGGAGGCAATCATCGGCAGCAGCAGGCACGATAGGGCCAGCAGTTTTTGTAAGGTCATGGGTTTTCCTTCTTTCTTTATTTTGCAGGTGATCCGACCACTTGGGCCTGGAATTTAATCATATGTGCGAATGATGCTTTTTCCCGCAAGCGCGATGCCAGTTTGCGGACGGGCGCACAAATCCTGCGAAAAATGAAGGCTTATACTGAAGACCGCGAAGCGTTGAAAAGATAATTCTGAATAATTGTAACCTGAAGGTAAATAAACTTATACACGCTGGAAACATCGTTCAGATAGTCTATAGTCATAAGGCATTAAAATTTGCGCCTGAGGATTGTCGGACCGATTGTGGTACCGCAAAGGCGTAACGCTCAGCAGGAGATACAATGAAAATTTTCCAACGATACAACCCGCTGCAGGTGGCGAAGTACGTGAAGATCCTGTTTCGTGGACGGTTATATATCAAGGACGTAGGCGCTTTTGAGTTTGATAAGGGTAAGATTCTTATCCCAAAAGTGAAGGACAAACTGCATTTTTCTGTTATGTCCGAAGTTAACCGTCAGGTCTTGCGTCTGCAAACTGAGATGGCTTGATCAAAGTGCTATGCAGTAGTTAAAAAAACGGCTCCTGATGGGAGCCGTTGATGTTTCTGGCGGGATTACGCTTTGGTCTCTTCTTTTGCATCCGGCAGCTTTGGTACCAGAACGGTAGGTTTGCTGTCCAGGCGCGTCACCAGCAGCTGATCGATCTTGTAGTTATCGATATCCACCACTTCAAATTTGTAGCCAGAATACTTCACCGAGTCGGTGCGTTTCGGGATTTTACGCAGCATGAACATCATGAAACCGCCGATGGTTTCATAGTTGCCGGACTGCGGAAACTCGTCGATATCCAGCACACGCATCACGTCATCAATCGGCGTACCACCATCAACTAACCATGAGTTCTCATCACGCGCCACAATCTGTTCTTCCAGACCCTGGCCGACTAAGTCACCCATCAGTGTCGTCATTACGTCATTAAGCGTAATAATCCCCACCACCAGTGCATACTCGTTCATGATGACGGCAAAGTCTTCACCTGCGGTTTTGAAGCTTTCCAGCGCTTCTGAGAGCGTCAGCGTATCCGGAACAATCAGCGTATTGCGGATCTGTACGCCGCTGTTCAGCGCCATGCTTTGATTTGCCAGTACGCGGTTGAGGAGATCCTTTGAATCAACATAGCCAATGATGTGGTCGATATCTTCGTTACAGACCAGAAACTTGGAATGCGGATGTTCCGCCACTTTGTTCTTCAGGCTCTGTTCATCTTCGTGCAGATCAAACCAGATAACGTTTTCGCGCGAGGTCATTGAAGACGGCACGGTACGGGATTCCAGTTCAAATACGTTTTCGATCAGCTCATGTTCCTGCTTGCGCAGAACCCCTGCCAATGCGCCGGCTTCTACTACGGCGTAAATATCGTCCGAGGTGATGTCGTCTTTGCGCACCATCGGGATCTTAAACAGACGGAAAATGTTATTTGCCAGACCATTAAAGAACCATACCAGCGGGCGGAACACGAGCAGACAGAAGCGCATCGGGTTGATGATACGCAAAGCTACAGCTTCTGGCGCAATCATACCGATGCGTTTCGGGGTTAAATCCGCGAACAGGATGAACAGACCAGTCACCAGGGAGAACGACAGAATAAAGCTTAACTGTTCGGACAGCTCTGGGGCGAAGTATTTCGAGAACAGACCGTTAAATGCCGGTGAAAACGCCGCGTCACCGACGATACCGCCAAGAATAGCAACCGCATTAAGACCAATTTGCACAACGGTAAAGAACATGCCGGGGTTTTCCTGCATCTTCAAAACACGCTGTGCGTTTACGTTGCCTTCATCGGCAAGCAGTTTAAGTTTGATTTTGCGTGACGCAGCAAGCGAGATCTCGGATATCGAGAAAAACGCACTCACGGCGATCAGGCAGAGAATGACTAAAATACTGTTTAACATATCTTATCCGACCGTTAAGGCCAGATCCTCGGAAGGGATAAATTGATAAATCTGTGTGAAATACACATTGAAAACCGGTCCGAAGGGAGTGGACCGGCAATTTCAGGAGCTAGTATAGCGTAAGGTACTGTAAAGCCGCCAGAGGGCGGCGATTATCCTTGCGGCGGCAGGCAAACGCCAATTCCGCCAATACCACAATATCCGTAAGGATTTTTGTGCAGATACTGCTGGTGATCGTCCTCGGCATAATAGAACGGCGTTGCCGTAGTGATTTCCGTGGTAATGGTGCGCTCGTCGCCTGCGGCGGTCATTGCTGCCTGAAAACGCTCAAGGCTGGCCTGTGCGGCGGCGGTTTGTTCCGGCGTTAACGGGTAAATGGCGGAGCGATACTGCGTGCCCTGGTCGTTCCCCTGACGCATGCCCTGCGCCGGATCGTGATTTTCCCAGAACACCTGCAGCAGTTGTTCGTAGCTGATAACATGCGGGTCATAGACGATGCGTACCGCTTCGGCATGCCCGGTGTCGCCAGAACACACTTCCCGATAGGTTGGGTTTGGGGTGTAGCCGCCGGTGTATCCGGCCGCCGTGCTGTATACCCCGGGTAATGACCAGAATAAACGCTCAACGCCCCAGAAACATCCCATGGCGAAATAAGCGATCTCCATACCGTCGGGCACGTTGGTCATCGAATGTTGGTTAACCGCATGCAGCGTTGCCACTGGCATCGGGGTGTTGCGTCCAGGTAGCGCATCTGCTTGAGTAACAAGATGCTTTCTATCAAATAAACTCATGGCCGTTCTCCCGAAATCAGTCATTTGGGTTAAGGTTGTAACGAGACGCGTCTTTGCCCACAATAAACGGCGTGAATACGTCTAGAGTTAAACATAAGAAATATTTGGGTTGTCGTCTGTTTTTCAACTCTTATTGTTGATTTTTTGTTAAGCCGAGGAACGGCATAGTATTTTTTTCCAGGGGTGGGAAAAAAGGATATTCAGGAGAAAATGTGCCACATATCCGTCAGTTATGTTGGGTGGGATTACTGTGCTTAAGTGGCTCCGCCGCCGCCGCGAATGTTCGCTTACAGGTCGAAGGATTATCAGGACCGCTGGAGAAAAACGTCCGTGCGCAGCTGTCCACGATTCAAAGTGATGAAGTCACTCCAGACCGACGCTTTCGTGCGCGCGTTGATGATGCCATCCGCGAAGGGCTAAAAGCGCTGGGCTACTTTGAGCCGACCATTGATTTTGAACTACGTCCACCGCCGGCGAAAGGCCGCCAGGTGCTGATCGCCAAAGTGACCCCCGGCGAGCCGGTGCTGATTGGTGGCACCGAGGTGATTTTGCGGGGTGGCGCGCGTACGGATAAAGATTATCTGGATCTGTTGAAAACGCGCCCGGCAATCGGCACCGTGCTGAATCAGGGGGACTATGACAACTTCAAAAAGTCACTCACCAGCGTGGCGCTGCGCAAAGGTTATTTCGACAGTGAATTTAATAAAAGCCAGCTTGGAATAGCGCTTGAGCGCCGCCAGGCGTTCTGGGATATCGATTACAACAGCGGCGAACGCTATCGCTTTGGGCATGTCACCTTTGAAGGCTCGCAAATTCGCGATGAGTATCTGCAAAATCTGGTGCCCTTTAAAGAAGGTGAAGAGTACGAGTCGAAAGATCTGGGCGAACTGAACCGTCGTCTGTCGGCGACCGGATGGTTTAACTCCGTGGTCGTCGCGCCGGAGTTTGATAAAGCCCGCAAAACCAAAGTGCTGCCGCTGAAAGGCGTGGTCTCACCGCGCACCGAAAACACCATCGAAACCGGGGTCGGCTATTCAACTGACGTCGGGCCACGGGTGAAAACCTCGTGGAAAAAGCCGTGGATGAACTCCTACGGCCACAGCCTGACGACCAGCGCCAGTATCTCGGCACCAGAGCAGGTGCTTGATTTCAGCTATAAAATGCCGCTGTTAAAGAACCCGCTGGAACAGTATTACCTGGTACAGGGCGGCTTTAAGCGAACCGATTTAAACGACACCGAGCAGGACTCCACGACGCTTGCGGTTTCCCGCTACTGGGACCTCTCCAGCGGCTGGCAGCGCGCGATTAACCTGCGCTGGAGCCTCGACCACTTTACCCAGGGTAACGTCACCAACACCACTATGCTGCTCTATCCGGGCGTGATGATCAGCCGGACGCGCTCACGCGGCGGCTTGATGCCTGTCTGGGGCGACTCTCAGCGTTATTCTATTGATTACTCCAACACCGCCTGGGGGTCAGATGTTGATTTCTCGGTTTTTCAGGCGCAAAACGTCTGGATCCGTACGCTGTACGATCGTCATCGCTTTGTGATGCGCGGTAATCTCGGCTGGATTGAAACCGGCGACTTCGACAAAGTACCGCCGGACCTGCGTTTCTTCGCCGGGGGCGATCGCAGTATTCGCGGCTATAAATACAAATCTATTTCGCCGGAAGGTAGCGACGGCAAGCTGAAAGGGGCCTCCAAGCTGGCAACTGGCTCGCTGGAATACCAGTACAACGTGACCGGTAAATGGTGGGGCGCGATGTTTGTCGATAGCGGTGAAGCGGTCAGCGATATTCGCCGAAGCGATTTCAAAACCGGTGCCGGGGTCGGCGTACGCTGGCAATCACCAGTGGGGCCTATCAAGCTCGACTTTGCCGTCCCGGTCGGTGACAAAGATGAACATGGTTTACAGTTTTACATCGGTCTGGGGCCTGAATTATGAGTTTATGGAAGAAGATAAGCCTCGGTGTGCTGATTTTTATCCTGCTGTTGTTAGGCACGGTGGCGTTCCTCGTCGGTACCACCTCGGGCCTGCATCTGATCTTCAAAGCAGCTAATCGTTGGGTTCCGGGGCTGGAGATTGGTCAGGTCACCGGCGGCTGGCGGGATTTATCACTGAAAAATATTCGTTATGACCAGCCTGGCGTGGCGGTGAATGCCGGCGAAGTGCATCTGGCCGTGGGGCTTAACTGCCTGTGGGACAGCAGTCTGTGCGTCAACGATTTGGCACTGAAAAACATCAATGTGGCGATCGACAGTAAAAAGATGCCGCCATCTGCGCCGGTTGAGGAAGAAGAGAGCGGTCCGCTTAATCTTTCCACGCCTTACCCCATCACGCTTTCGCGCGTGGCGCTGAACAACATCAATATCAAAATCGATGACACCACGGTGTCGGTGCTGGATTTTACCTCCGGCCTGAACTGGCAGGAAAAAACGCTGACGTTGAAGCCAACGTCATTACAGGGGCTGCTGATTGCTCTGCCCAAAGTGGCGGAAGTGGCGCAGGAAGAGGTTGTCGAACCGAAGATTCAAAACCCGCAGCCGGATGAAAAACCGCTCGGCGAAACGCTAAAAGATCTGTTCTCAAAGCCGGTGCTGCCGGAAATGACCGATGTCCATCTGCCGCTCAATCTCAATATTGAAGAGTTTCGCGGCGAGCAACTGCGCGTGACCGGAGATACGGATTTAACGGTCCATAGCATGCTGCTGAAAGTGAGCAGCATTGACGGCAACATGAAGCTGGACGCGCTGGATATCGACTCGAATCAGGGGGCGGTAAAAGCCAGCGGCACGGCGCAGCTCACCGACACATGGCCGGTCGATATTACGTTAAACAGCACGCTGAACATCGACCCGTTAAAAGGCGAAAAGGTGAAGCTGAAGGTCGGCGGCGCGCTGCGTGACCAACTGGAAGTCGGCATAAACCTGTCCGGTCCGGTGGATATGGATCTGCGGGCGCAAACGCGTCTGGCGGAAGCCGGGTTGCCGCTCAATCTGGAAGTGGTGAGTAAGCAGATTTACTGGCCGTTTACCGGCGACAAACAGTTTCAGGCCGATGACATCAAGCTCAAGCTGACCGGCAAGATGACCGACTACACGTTGTCGATGCGTACCGCCGTGAAGGGACAGGATATTCCTCCAGCTACCATCACGCTGGACGCTAAAGGCAACGAACAGCAGATCAATCTCGACAAACTCAGCGTTGCGGCGCTGGAAGGAAAAACCGAGCTGAAAGCGCTGGTGGACTGGCAGCAGGCGATCAGCTGGCGCGGGGAGCTAACGCTGGATGGTATCAACACCGCAAAAGCGATCCCGGACTGGCCGTCAAAACTGAATGGTCTGGTGAAAACCCGCGGCAGTCTGTATGGCGGAAGCTGGCAGATGGAGGTTCCGGAGCTGAAGCTGACCGGGAATGTAAAACAGAATAAGGTCAATGTGAACGGTTCGCTGAAGGGGAACAGTTACCTGCAATGGATCATTCCGGGCCTGCATCTGGAGCTGGGGCGCAACAGCGCGGATGTGAAAGGGGAACTGGGGGTTAAAGACCTCAACCTCGACGCGACGATTGATGCCCCAAGTTTGGATAACGCCCTGCCGGGGTTAGGCGGTACGGCGAAAGGGCTGGTTAAAGTTCGCGGTACGGTTGAAGCGCCACAGCTGCTGGCGGATATTACCGCCCGTGGTCTGCGCTGGCAGGAACTTTCCGTTGCTCAGGTGCGCGTCGAAGGCGACGTGAAATCGGCCGAGCAAATCGCCGGTAATCTCAACGTGCGCGTAGAGCGGATTGTACAACCTGACGTGAATATCGGCCTGGTGACGCTCAACGCCAAAGGCAGTGAACAGCAGCATGATCTACAGCTGCGCATTCAGGGGGAACCGGTTTCCGGACAGCTTGATTTGGCGGGTAGCTTTGATCGCAAAGAACAGCGCTGGAAAGGGGAGTTAAGCAATACGCGCTTCCAGACGCCGGTGGGCCCGTGGTCGTTGAACCGCGCGATTGCGCTGGATTACCGTAACCAGGAACAGAAAATCAGCATTGGGCCGCACTGCTGGAACAACCCGAATGCGGAGCTGTGCGTACCGCAAACCATTGATGCGGGTGCAGAAGGGCGCGCGGTGGTGAACCTGAATCGCTTCGATCTGGCGATGCTGAAACCGTTTATGCCGGATGCAACCCAGGCCAGCGGCGTGTTCACCGGTAAAGCCGATGTGAGCTGGGACACCACCAAAGAAGGGCTGCCGCAGGGGCAAGTGACGCTGAATGGACGTAACGTGAAGGTCACGCAAAGCGTGAATGATGCACCGCTCCCCGTGGCGTTTGAAACGCTGAATCTGACCGCCGACCTGCACAATAACCGTGCCGAGCTGGGCTGGCTGATTCGCCTGACCAACAACGGACAGTTTGATGGACAGGTGCAGGTAACAGACCCGCAAGGACGCCGTAATCTGGGCGGTAACGTCAATATTCGAAACTTCAATCTGGCGATGGTAAACCCCATCTTCTCGCGTGGTGAAAAAGCAGCAGGGATGATCAACGCCAACCTGCGGCTGGGCGGCGATGTGCAAAGCCCGCAGCTACTCGGACAGCTGCAACTGAGCGGTCTGGATATAGACGGTAACTTTATGCCGTTTGACATGCAGCCAAGCCAGTTAGCCGTTAACTTCACCGGAACACGTTCAACGCTGGCGGGCGTGGTGCGTACGCAGCAGGGAGAAATTAACCTGAGCGGCGATGCCGACTGGAGTCAGATAGACAACTGGCGGGCGCGCGTCGCGGCTAAAGGTAGCAGGGTACGTATTACCGTGCCGCCGATGGTTCGCCTGGATGTCTCGCCGGACGTGGTCTTTGAAGCCACGCCGAGCCTGTTTACTCTCGATGGCAACGTCGATGTGCCGTGGGCGCGTATCGTGGTACACGACCTGCCGGAGAGCGCGGTCGGGGTTTCCAGCGACATGGTCATGCTGAACAACAATCTGCAGCCGGAAAAACCGCAGACAGCCGGTATTCCGATCAACAGCAACCTGAACATCCACGTCGGTAACAACGTGCGTATTGACGCCTTTGGTCTGAAAGCGCGTCTGACGGGCGACCTGAAAGTGGCACAGGATAAGCAGGGGCTGGGGCTGAACGGGCAAATTAATATTCCGAGCGGTCGCTTCCATGCCTATGGTCAGGATCTGATTGTGCGTAAGGGCGAACTGTTGTTCTCCGGCCCGCCGGATCAGCCGCTGCTCAACATCGAAGCGATTCGTAACCCGGATGCCACCGAAGACGACGTGATCGCCGGCGTTCGCGTCACCGGCACTGCTGATGAGCCGAAGGCGGAGATCTTCTCCGACCCGGCAATGTCGCAGCAAATGGCGCTTTCCTACCTGCTACGCGGACAAGGACTTGATAGCGAACAGAGCGACAGCGCGGCGATGACCTCAATGCTTATTGGCTTAGGGGTTGCACAAAGTGGTCAGGTTGTGGGTAAAATCGGGGAGACGTTTGGCGTAAGCAATCTGGCACTGGACACACAAGGGGTGGGGGACTCATCTCAGGTGGTTGTCAGCGGATACGTACTGCCAGGTCTGCAGGTGAAATATGGTGTGGGTATATTTGACTCCTTAGCGACACTCACGCTACGTTATCGTCTGATGCCTAAGCTATATCTGGAAGCAGTGTCTGGCGTAGATCAGGCACTTGATTTGCTCTATCAGTTCGAGTTTTAGCAATGCGAATATTTGTCTACGGCAGTTTACGAACCAAACAAGGCAACAGCCACTGGATGACCAATGCCCTGTTGCTGGGAAATTTCAGTATCGACAACTACCAGTTGTACAGCCTGGGCCACTATCCAGGCGCGGTTCCGGGGAACGGAACGGTACACGGGGAAGTTTATCGTATTGACAACGCCACGCTGGCAGAGCTTGACGCTCTGCGTACGCGAGGTGGCGAATATGCACGCCAGTTAATTCAGACGCCGTACGGAAGTGCATGGATGTACGTGTACCAACGTTCAGTCGAGGGATTAACGCTGATTGAAAGCGGTAACTGGTTAGACCGAGACCAGTACTGATATATCGCTACGAGAATAAACAACGCCGCCTTCGGGTGGCGTTGTTTATTTAAGGCTTAAAACTCTACGCGCGCGCCGAGATTATAGCGACGGCCTTCCACCTGCGCGGATTCATTCCACGCGGTAGTCAGCTTCGGATCCTCATCCAGCACGTTGTAGACCCCTGCCATCAACTGCGTGTGCTTATTGAGCTGATAACGTACGCCCACATCAACCATTGTGTAGTCATCGTATTTGTAGTTATTACCACTGTTGCGGTTACTGCTGCGATAGTTCACCGTACTCCACACGTCGAGACTCTGTGTCGCCGCCCAGGTCAGCGACAGATTCGCCATATGACGCGGGTAGTCGTTTAGCGCGTAGCCTTTATTGGCGCCGCTTTTCTGCTCGCTGTGGTTCCAGGTGTAGTTAGCGTTGGCTTTGAGGTCGGCGCTAATTTGCCAGTCGGCATTCAGCTCAATGCCGTATACGTCTGCCTCACTGACGTTAAAGTATTTACTGACGGAATCTGCTTTGTAGCCATTCACTGAGCACTGGTTTGTCGCCGTGGTTTCACAAATGGTTTGTTCAGCGATTTTGTCTTTGAACTGGGTATAGAAGACCGTGCTATCCAGAGCCAGCGCATCGCCCGTCCAGTAGAGTCCCAGTTCAGAGTTAACGCTTTTCTCTGGTTTCAGGTCGTCATTACCTACCGTCAGGAAGGGATAAGGCACGGTTGAGCCGTAAGGGGTGACGAAGTTGCTGGAGGTCGCGCGTAGCTCCGGTTTTTTATATCCTGCCGAAATACCGCCCTTTAGCGCCCAGGCATCGCTGAAGGCCCAGTTGCCGTACATTTTTGGCGTAATATGTGTACCAAAGTTATCGTCCTGATCCATACGCGCCGAAGTGGTCAGGATGAAATCGTCAATATTCCAGCCATCTTCAGCAAACAGCGCCCAGCCGTTGCGGCTGATTTTGGTTACCGGCTCTGAGCCGGGCAGCGTTTTGTTAGCCACATCAAAGCGGTCATTTAACTCTTCGCGGGTAAAATTCGCCCCGATGGTCAGTTTATGGTTGTCGAGTGTAAACGTGGTTTGCGAATTAGCGACATAGTTTTCCATCTGCACATACTGCGGGGACTGACCGTCATAAACGTATTTTGAGCGGCCCTTTTCGTAGTTGATGTAGTTGGTCGTCGCGATGGTGTCATCTGCATACCAGCCGGTATGTGTCAGGGTGGCGGCGTTACGATCGAACAGCCATGACCATGGCGCGCCGCGTTTCTGAGTGCGATTTTTCTCCTGCTCGCCGGTGACAACGTTGAGGTCGAACAGGTTGTTTTCGCTGGCGGCCAGGCCCAGCGTCATATCAACGGATTTACGGTTGTGTTTGCCGAAATAGTCATTGCGATCGTCATCGCGACGGTCGAGCCAGTCGGCCGCTACGCTAAGGCCGAGAACATCTGGCACAATCGGCCCCATGGTAAACAGATTCATCTGGCTGGTATTACCCAAATACTGGTGTTCCTGAAGCCAGGTATTCGCCGCAATCGCCGTCGTCCAGTCTTTCGCGCCGTACGGCTTTTTGGTAATCACGTTGACCACACCGCCGATGGCATCTGAGCCGTACAGCGAGGACATTGGCCCGCGGATAACTTCGATACGCTCAATGGCCTCCATTGGCGGTAAGAAGTTGGCTTCAGTACCGATATCATGGCCGTAGGGGCGCGACTCACCGGTATTTTGTTTGACGCTGTTGACCATAAAAGCGGTATAGGACGGGTCCATACCGCGGATCATAATGCTGCCCGCATTCATGCCGCTGCTGTTGGTAACCGAGACGCCAGGAAGGTTTTTAATCGCTTCACCAATGCTACGGTCCGGCTGAATATCCAGCGTTTTACGATCGATAACTGAAATGGTGGCCGGCGCTTCGCGCTTTTGCTGCGAGAACCCGGATGCGGTGATCACCATTTCATCTTCATTATTGCGTGAGGTTTCGGTGAGTTCTTCTGCCTGAGTGGGGAAAATAACCCCGCCAGAGAATGCAACGATCCCTGTCAGCGTAATAAGTTGACGCGTTTTCATAATATAAGACACCTGAAAAGTAAAAAACAAAAGCATCACCTTGCAACCCGGAAAAGCTGCAAGGTGTAAGAAGCGTTTTTAATTATTAATATTTAGAGAGATCGATTTTCAGCACGTAATCGGGCTTTACGCCAATCATTTCTTCCGGCTGTTTTACGCTGACATACAAGGTGTTAGCGTCATGAGAAAGTGCAAGACTGTTAGGTAACGCAGTGGTTTCAATGCTTTGTTTTACCTGATAAGTCTTGCTGTCCACAATGCTGATGCGCTTTGCATTGCGGTGGGTGATATACACTTCCTGGCGTTTTTCGTTATATATAACTGCCAAAGAGTTAATGACCTTAATTGGCACAATAACTTTGCCAGTATTAATATCGACAACCAAAACATCTGCTAAATCCGGATCGGTCAGGAACGCGCGGTTATTTTTTGCATCCAGCGCAATATTCAGGAAGAAATGTTTTTTAGCGGGTTCAATGGAAAAGCGGCTAATGATTTTGTGGCTGCTGGTGTCCAGCGTAATCAGCTCGTTTCTGCCATTCACTACATACAGGCGGTTCTTATTTGCATCCACCGCCATACCGGTCGGATACTGACCCATATTTTCAATGGTGGCGATTTTTTCGCGCTTTTGCGTATCCACCACCCAGACAATGCCTTTTTCAGCCACGCCGGAAACGTACAGACGGTGATGCTGCTTATCGAGCACCATTTCACGCGTATGGACGATTTCCTTTGGATTTTTGGTCTCGCTCAGTTGCAGTATCGCCAACTCTTTACCGCTGCGGGTATCAATTAGCGTTACCGAACCTTCCAGCGTGTTGCCCACATATAGCACCTGATTTTCTTCGTCCAGCGCGGTGGCAAAGGCACGACGGCTGGTGTCGATGACTTCGGTGGTTGTGAGTTTTTCCAGATCGAGTTTGTAGATAAGCCCGCGGGTTTTGTCTTTATCAAATGACGGAGACGAGGCGGCAAAGAGCGTGTTCTGCTGACTATCAACCGCCAGTTCATACACGCCGTTCCCGACGTCGTGGGTCAGAAAATCTTTCTCAGGTAGCGTCTGCGCCACGCTGGGCAGGCTGGTAAATAACAGTGCTGTGGCGAGCGCCACACAAGAATAGTGTTTCAGGGACTTCACAGTGTGGAGGTTCATTGACTTTTATTCACATTTATTTACATACTGCGAATGATAATGAGATCTAATCTCATTCGCAATTAAGATAAATGAAATGTGACTACCCAATCTGGTAGGTCAAAAAGAAACCAGCGGGATACCGGGAAAATAAAGGGAGGAAAAGCACAGGCATAAAAAAACCCTTACTAACCAGAGGCTGGTGTTCAGGGTTTTCAGAGCAGGCGAACTTACTTCTTCGCGCGCTCGAAGGAAGCAACGATTTCAGCTTTAGCGGCTTCAGCGTTGTCCCAACCGTCAACTTTTACCCATTTGCCTGCTTCGAGGTCTTTGTAGTGCTCGAAGAAGTGGGTGATCTGTGCCTTCAGCAGGTCCGGCAGGTCGGTCACATCTTTAATGTGATCGTATTCTTTGCTCAGTTTGGTGTGCGGTACCGCAACCAGTTTTGCATCTTCGCCGGATTCGTCGGTCATTTTCAGTACGCCAACCGGACGGCAGCGGATCACTGAACCTGGCTCCAGCGGATACGGAGTCGGGACCAGAACGTCTACCGGATCACCATCCAGAGACAGGGTGTGGTTGATGTAACCGTAGTTGCACGGATAGAACATCGCGGTGGACATGAAGCGGTCAACGAACAGGGCGCCGCTCTCTTTGTCAACTTCGTATTTGATCGGATCTGCGTTTGCAGGGATCTCGATAACAACGTAGATATCTTCCGGCAGATCTTTACCGGCAGGGACGTTGAGTAAGCTCATGTCTGTTTCCTTTAAATAAGCTATGGCAAACAAGTGGCGGGTATTATAGCCAACTCGCGCCGAATGTCTCCGCTTGTTTTCGATTTCGCGGCGCACATTTTCTTCTTTTCCTTTCCCTTTTGTGACAGAAAAATCCATATCTTCAGCCGCATTTTTCATAGTGATATGAAAGCGATTACAAAGTTGTGATTAACGTTTTATTTACTTTTTTGAAGTGTGATGTAACGCAATTCGTTACATGCTCAATTGTCTATAGTTTTTTCGCGACTGTTTATTAACCAACAATAATCCCCCTACGAGGACGCACTTATGTGGAAGCGCTTACTTTTAGTCACAGCAGTTTCGACAGCCATGTCGTCTATGGCATTGGCAGCCCCTTTAACCGTAGGATTTTCGCAGGTTGGCTCTGAATCCGGCTGGCGCGCGGCGGAAACCAATGTGGCGAAAAGCGAGGCCGAAAAGCGAGGTATTACGCTGAAAATCGCTGACGGCCAGCAAAAACAGGAAAACCAGATTAAAGCCGTACGCTCATTTGTTGCGCAGGGCGTAGATGCCATCTTCATTGCGCCGGTCGTGGCAACGGGTTGGGAGCCGGTGTTAAAAGAAGCGAAAGATGCCAACATTCCGGTCTTTTTGCTCGATCGTTCCATCGATGTAAAAGACAAATCTCTCTATATGACCACCGTTACCGCCAATAACGTGCTGGAAGGTAAATTAATCGGCGACTGGCTGATTAAAGAGGTGAACGGCAAACCGTGTAACGTCGTTGAGCTGCAAGGGACCGTCGGGGCCAGCGTGGCGATTGACCGTAAAAAAGGTTTTGCCGAAGCCATCGCCAGCGCGCCAAACATCAAAATTATTCGCTCTCAGTCCGGGGACTTCACCCGCAGCAAAGGCAAAGAAGTGATGGAGAGCTTTATCAAAGCTGAAAACAACGGCAAGAACATCTGCATGGTTTACGCTCACAACGATGACATGGTGATCGGGGCTATCCAGGCGATCAAAGAAGCGGGTCTGAAGCCGGGCAAAGATATTCTGACCGGTTCAATCGACGGCGTACCGGATATCTATAAAGCGATGATTGATGGCGAAGCCAACGCCAGCGTCGAACTGACGCCAAATATGGCAGGGCCGGCATTCGATGCGCTGGAGAAATTCAAGAAAGACGGCACGATGCCTGAGAAGCTGACCATTACCAAGTCGATCCTCTATCTGCCGGATACGGCGAAAGAAGAGTTAGAGAAGAAGAAAAACATGGGCTACTAGTTTTGCTGTCGGTCTTCCGTAGGCCGGATAAGGCGTTACGCCGCCATCCGGCATTTATTGCCTGATGGCGCTGCGCTTATCAGGCCTACGAAACGCCGTGATTTCGTTCCGGAGGAATACCATGACCACCGACCAACATCAGGAGATCCTCCGCACCGAAGGATTAAGTAAATTTTTTCCCGGCGTCAAAGCACTGGATAACGTGGATTTCAGTCTGCGTCGGGGCGAGATTATGGCGCTGCTGGGGGAAAACGGAGCCGGCAAATCGACGCTCATCAAAGCGCTGACCGGCGTTTACCATGCAGATCGCGGCACTATCTGGCTCGAAGGCCAACCGATCTCCCCCAAAAACACCGCCCATGCCCAGCAACTGGGGATTGGCACCGTGTACCAGGAAGTGAACCTGCTGCCCAATATGTCGGTTGCCGATAACCTGTTTATTGGCCGTGAGCCGCGGCGTTTTGGTCTGCTACAGCGTAAGCAGATGGAAAAACGCGCGACGGAGCTGATGGCGTCATACGGTTTTTCCCTCGACGTCCGCGAGCCGCTGAACCGCTTTTCCGTGGCGATGCAGCAGATAGTTGCCATCTGTCGGGCAATAGATCTCTCCGCGAAAGTGCTGATCCTCGACGAACCCACCGCCAGCCTCGATACCCAGGAAGTTGAAATGCTGTTCGGCCTGATGCGTCATCTGCGCGATCGCGGTGTCAGCCTGATCTTCGTCACCCATTTTCTCGATCAGGTTTATCAGGTCAGCGATCGCATCACCGTCCTGCGTAACGGCGGCTTCGTTGGCTGCCGTGAAACCCGGGAATTACCGCAAATTGAACTGGTCAAAATGATGCTGGGTCGCGAACTGGATACCCATGCGCTACAGCGTGCGGGCCGCACATTGCTGAGCGATAAGCCGGTGGCGGCCTTTAGCGGCTTTGGCAAGAAAGGCACCATCGCGCCGTTTGATCTACAGGTGCGTCCCGGCGAGATCGTCGGTCTCGCCGGACTGCTGGGATCCGGGCGAACGGAAACGGCCGAGGTGATCTTCGGCATTAAACCCGCCGACAGCGGCAGTGCGCTGATCAAAGGCAAACCGCAGACCTTGCGATCGCCGCATCAGGCTTCGTGTCTGGGGATCGGCTTCTGTCCGGAGGATCGCAAAACGGATGGCATCATCGCCGCGGCTTCGGTACGGGAAAATATCATTCTGGCCCTGCAGGCGCAGCGTGGCTGGCTGCGGCCTATCCCACGGAAAGAACAAAACGAGATTGCCGAGCGTTTTATCCGCCAGCTCGGAATTCGCACCCCCAACGCTGAACAGCCGATCGAGTTTCTCTCCGGCGGCAATCAGCAAAAAGTATTGCTCTCGCGCTGGTTGCTGACCAAACCGCAGTTCCTGATCCTCGATGAGCCCACGCGCGGGATCGACGTCGGCGCGCATGCGGAGATCATCCGCCTGATCGAAACGCTGTGCGCGGATGGTCTGGCGCTGCTGGTGATTTCATCCGAACTGGAAGAGTTAGTGGGTTATGCCGATCGGGTCATTATTATGCGCGATCGCAAACAGGTAGCCGAGATCCCACTGGCTGAACTGTCCGTACCGGCGATCATGAATGCCATTGCGGCCTAAGGAGACTATGGTGATGCCTCAATCTCTCCCTCAATCCAACACCGCGAAACGACGGTTCCGTTGGCCAAAAGGTATGCCGCAACTGGTGGCGCTACTGCTGGTGCTGCTGGTCGACAGCCTGGTGGCCCCGCACTTCTACCAGGTGATTTTGCAGGATGGTCGCCTGTTCGGCAGCCCGATTGATATTCTCAACCGTGCCGCTCCCGTGGCGCTGCTGGCGATTGGTATGACGCTGGTGATTGCCACTGGCGGCATCGATCTTTCCGTTGGCGCGGTGATGGCTATTGCAGGAGCGACCACCGCGGCGATGACGGTGGCCGGGCACAGTCTGCCGGTGGTGCTGCTTGCTGCCTTAGGCTCCGGCATTCTGGCCGGGTTGTGGAACGGGATTCTGGTGGCAATCCTCAAGATTCAGCCGTTTGTTGCGACACTTATCCTGATGGTGGCCGGGCGTGGAGTGGCGCAGCTTATCACTTCCGGGCAGATCGTCACTTTCAACTCGCCCGAGCTGTCGTGGTTTGGCAGCGGCTCGCTGTTACTGTTTCCCACGCCGGTGATTATCGCGCTGCTGACGCTGGTCGCCTTTTGGCTGCTAACGCGTAAAACGGCGCTGGGCATGTTCATTGAAGCGGTGGGCATTAACATTCGTGCGGCGAAAAACGCCGGGGTGAATACCCGCATCATTGTGATGCTCACTTATGTGCTGAGCGGCCTGTGTGCGGCTATCGCCGGTATTATCGTCACGGCGGATATTCGTGGGGCAGATGCCAATAACGCCGGATTATGGCTGGAGCTGGATGCCATCCTGGCGGTGGTTATTGGCGGTGGCTCGCTGATGGGCGGGCGCTTTAACCTGCTGCTATCGGTAATTGGCGCGTTGATCATTCAGGGGATGAACACCGGGATTTTGCTGTCGGGCTTCCAGCCGGAACTGAATCAGGTGGTCAAAGCCATCGTGGTGTTGTGCGTGCTGGTCGTGCAGTCACAACGCTTTATCAGCCTGATAAAAGGAGTGCGCGGTCATGATAAAACGTAATTTACCGCTGATGATCACCCTCGGCGTGTTTGTGCTGGGCTACCTTTACTGCCTGACGCAATTCCCGGCTTTTGCTTCCACCCGGGTGATTTGCAATATCCTGACCGATAACGCTTTTTTAGGGATTATTGCCGTGGGCATGACTTTCGTCATTCTCTCCGGGGGGATTGATCTTTCCGTCGGGTCGGTGATTGCCTTTACGGGGGTATTTTTAGCAAAGGCGATTGGTTACTGGGGGATTTCGCCACTGCTGGCGTTTCCTTTGATTCTGGCAATGGGCTGCGCGTTTGGCGCGTTTATGGGGCTACTGATTGATGCGCTGAAGATCCCGGCATTCATTATTACACTGGCGGGAATGTTCTTCCTGCGCGGCGTCAGCTATCTGGTCTCTGAAGAGTCGATCCCAATTAACCATCCGATCTATGACACGCTCTCAAGCCTGGCATGGAAAATTCCTGGCGGCGGTCGCCTGAGCGCGATGGGGTTGTTAATGCTGGGCGTGGTGGTGATTGGCATCTTCCTTGCGCACCGTACGCGCTTTGGTAATCAGGTTTACGCCATTGGCGGCAACGCCACGTCGGCCAACCTGATGGGCATCTCAACCCGTAGCACGACCATTCGTATCTATATGCTGTCTACCGGGCTTGCTACGCTGGCCGGCATTGTGTTTTCCATTTACACCCAGGCGGGTTATGCGCTGGCGGGCGTTGGCGTTGAGCTGGATGCGATTGCCTCAGTGGTGATTGGCGGAACGCTGCTAAGCGGCGGCGTGGGAACGGTGTTGGGTACGCTATTTGGCGTGGCGATCCAAGGGCTGATCCAGACCTACATTAATTTTGATGGCACATTAAGTTCCTGGTGGACGAAGATCGCGATTGGCATTTTATTGTTTATTTTTATAGCGTTACAACGCGGTCTCACGGTGCTTTGGGAAAATCGTCAGAGCTCGCCGGTAACCCGAGTGGGTACGGCGGCAACACCAAAGTAACATCATGATTTTGCACAAAACATTTAAATACCTAAACTTTTTCCGGTTGTAGTCGATAGGTTCTGTACAGGTCTGTTTTAACCCTACAACCGGAAATATAACGATGCCAAAATCCCTTTCAATTCGATCAAGTTTGTTGGTGTTATTGTCTCTGCTGACGTTTCTTCTGTTGCTGACCGGCGGCATGGGGCTTTATGCCGCTACCCGCGTTATTAACTCTTTGGTTTATCACGGTATTATGAGTGCTGCCATGTTGGCTGCCATTGTGTTGCTGGCGGTCATTTGGTTTATGCTGCGAAATAAGTTTCTTAAACCGCTGGATAGCATAGTGGAGCAACTGGAACGTCTGGCGACGGGGGATTTGTCGCCTGTTAGCGCGTTATCGGCCAGCGCCGAATTCAACCGCCTGAACGCGGCAATGGATAACATGCGCCATGCGCTGGGCGACTCAGTACAACGCGTGCGCGATGCCAGCTCGCAAATTGATATTGGCAGTCGTGAACTGACGGCCGGGAACCAGCATCTGGCACAACGTACAGAATCCACCGCCACGTCGCTGGAACAGACCGCCGCCAGCATGGAAGAACTCACGGCGACCGTGAAACAGAATGCGCAGAACGCGGAGCAGGCGCATCAGTTGGCAAAATCGGTATCGGATACCGCCGATCGCGGTAGCGAAATGGTGTGTTATGTGATCGAGAAAATGCGCGATATTTCCGGCAGTTCCAGCCGAATCGCCGACATCCTCAGCGTAATCGACGGCATTGCTTTCCAGACCAACATCCTTGCGCTTAACGCCTCCGTTGAAGCGGCGCGCGCCGGTGAGCAGGGGCGGGGTTTTGCGGTTGTTGCAGGTGAAGTACGTAATCTGGCCAGCCGCAGCGCCGAGGCGGCAAAAGAGATCCGTACATTGATCAGCGATTCGCATACCCACGTAGGGGAAGGTAGTGAGCTGGCGCAGCAGGCGGGTGAAACCATGGATGAGATTGCGACCGAGGTCATGCGTATGACCAAACTGATGCGTGAAATTGCCAGTGCGTCCCAGGAACAGAGTCGCGGCATTGAGCAGGTGAATATTGCGGTGATTCAGATGGATGAAACGGCGCAGCAAAATGCGGCGCTGGTACAGCAGTCTTCAGCGGCTACCCGCTCGCTGGAAGAGCAGTCTTCAGCGCTAATCGAAGCCATGGCCGTATTTAAGCTACAGACAGCCTAACCGAACGTAGGCCTGATAAGGCGAAGCCGCCATCCGGCAATATCACAGCATTGTGCCGGATGGTACTTCGCTTATCCGGCCTGCAACGTGCTGTAGGCCGGATGTTGCGCTTATGCGTCCGGGAACTCGCGGATAAAGCGCTCTACATCGTCAACCATATGGTCGTTACCCACGAAGAAGGAGCGGCGTTGGTGCAGGCTTTCCGGGATGATATCCAGAATACGATTTTTACCGTCGCTCGCCTTGCCGCCGGCTTGCTCAGCCAGCAGGGCCATTGGGTTGCATTCGTACAGCAGACGCAGTTTCCCTTGCGGGTGGCTGGCGGTGCTTGGGTACAGATAGATCCCGCCTTTCAGCAGATTGCGATGGAAATCGGCAACCAGAGAGCCAATGTAGCGCGAAGTGTACGGGCGCTGGGTTGACTTATCTTCTTCCTGACAGAATTTAATGTATTTCTTCACGCCATTCGGGAATTTAATGTAGTTGCCTTCGTTAATGGAGTACGTGCTACCTTTCGCCGGGAAGCGCATACGTTCCTGGCTGAGGCAGAATACGCCCAGAGAAGGATCGTAGGTGAAGGCGTGCACGCCACAGCCGGTGGTGTACACCAGCATGGTGGAAGAACCATAAACCACGTAGCCCGCAGCAACTTGCTTGTTGCCCGGCTGCAGGAAATCCTCTTCCGTGACCGGCGTGCCGACGGGGGTTACGCGGCGATAAATAGAGAAAATCGTACCGACAGAGACGTTAACATCGATGTTGGATGAGCCATCCAGCGGATCCATTAGCACAACGTATTTTGCGTGTTCACAGCCTTCAAAGACGACAATTTCATCTTCTTCTTCTGAGGCAATTCCCGCCACGATGTCGCGTGCCTTCAGTGCAGCTTTCAGTTTTTCGTTTGCGAACAGATCGAGTTTTTGTTGCACCTCTCCCTGCACGTTCTCTGCACCGCTGGCACCCAGGATATCGACCAGACCGGCCTTATTGATATCGCGGTGGATGATCTTGGCGCCCAGCTTTATTGCCGACAACAAAGCAGTGAGTTCACCGGTAGCATGAGAAAACTCGTGCTGCTTTTCGACAATAAATTCACCTAACGTTTTCATAACACTTTCCCTGCAATTTATGTGGAGTAAAGCGACCGCAACAATATTAACAAATATTTCAGCTATCGCGCTCAGGTGAATCGCGCCAGCAAACTACGGAATATCCTGAAATGCGTTTCTCAGTTGCCAGACATGTGCGTAAAATGGCCCCCAGATTAAAAAAGGATAGTGACGTATGCGCATTCATATTTTGGGAATTTGTGGCACTTTCATGGGCGGTCTGGCGATGCTGGCACGCTCGCTCGGTCATGAAGTAACCGGTTCGGACGCCAATGTGTATCCGCCGATGAGCACCTTACTTGAGAAGCAAGGCATTGATCTGATTCAGGGTTACGATGCCAGCCAGCTCGATCCACAGCCGGACCTGGTGATCATCGGTAATGCGATGACCCGTGGTAACCCCTGCGTGGAAGCGGTGCTGGAGAAGAACATTCCATACATGTCTGGCCCGCAATGGCTGCATGACTTTGTGTTGCGCGACCGCTGGGTACTGGCGGTGGCGGGGACGCACGGCAAAACGACTACGGCTGGAATGGCAACCTGGATCCTCGAAGCCTGCGGCTATAAGCCTGGCTTTGTGATCGGCGGCGTACCGGGTAACTTCGAGGTTTCTGCGCGTCTGGGCGAAAGCAACTTCTTCGTGATTGAAGCGGATGAGTACGACTGCGCGTTCTTCGATAAGCGTTCTAAATTCGTGCATTACTGCCCGCGTACCCTGATCCTCAATAACCTTGAGTTCGATCACGCAGATATCTTTGACGATCTGAAAGCGATCCAGAAACAGTTCCACCATCTGGTGCGTATCGTGCCGGGCCAGGGACGCATCATCTACCCGGAAAACGACATCAATCTGAAACAGACGATGGCGATGGGCTGCTGGAGCGAACAGGAGCTGGTGGGCGAGCAGGGTCACTGGCAGGCGAAAAAGCTCACTACCGATGCTTCCGAGTGGGAAGTGTGGCTGGACGGTGAAAAAGTGGGTGAAGTTAAGTGGGGTCTGGTCGGCGAACACAACATGCACAATGGCCTGATGGCGATTGCGGCAGCCCGTCACGTGGGCGTCGTGCCTGCGGATGCAGCCAATGCGCTAGGCTCGTTCATTAACGCCCGTCGTCGTCTTGAACTGCGTGGTGAAGCGCACGGCGTGACGGTGTATGACGATTTTGCCCATCATCCAACCGCGATTCTGGCAACGCTTGCGGCGCTGCGCGGGAAAGTTGGCGGTACGGCACGCATTATTGCGGTGCTGGAGCCTCGCTCTAACACCATGAAAATGGGACTGTGCAAAGATGATCTGGCGCCGTCGTTAGGCCGTGCGGACGAAGTGTTCCTGCTGCAACCCCCGCATATTCCGTGGCAGGTAGCAGAAGTCGCTGAAGCCTGCGTTCAGCCGGCGCACTGGAGTGGCGATGTGGATGCCCTGGCAGATATGGTGGTGAAAACCGCGCAGCCAGGCGATCACATTCTGGTGATGAGTAACGGCGGATTTGGTGGTATTCATCAAAAACTGCTGGATGGTCTGGCGAAGAAAGCTCAGGCGGAAGCGCAAGAGCAAGAGTAAAAAAATGCCCGGTGGCGCTACGCTTACCGGGCCTACAACGAATTCACGGATTGTAGGCCGGATAAGGTGTTTGCACCGCCATCCGGCAAGCTCATTTCGCTAAACTTTGTTTCTCTAAATAAAAAGAAAGTTAATGTCGTCAGATTTCTTTTTCCTGTTCTGATAGGTTATTGCAATAAATATAATTTTGCTGCATATTGAAAATGTTATTTTAATATTCAACACAAGGATCGGTGTTCCTTAATATGACAGCGAGCATAGCCTCTTCATGTGATGGCAACAGAGAAATGGTAACGGTTTCTCTATGGGTAAGTTTCATTGGGTTAATTCTTGCAATTTGCTTTTTCTTGTATCTCATAACCGCAGGTATTGATGATGGTGATTGTATAGCGATATTTTTCGTCATGGCTGGAATACTCTTTTTTGTTATTGGTTTTTCGATGAGTATTGCCGGAATGATATCGTCGAATTATCGTTTAAAGGCGTTTTGTGCTTTCATTATCACCTGCTTATCAGCTGCAATGTACGTATCTACCACATTATTATTTGCTTTTTAATAATAGCAGGGAGCCAAATATGCTCCCTGTGAGATTAATACTGACGTGATGGCAGGTTTGACAACGCTTCTGCGCTTTTTCGGGTTAACCCCTGGAACGGGTTCCAACTGTCAACACCTTTCACTGTGCGCAGGTAGTAGGCGGTATTGACTAAATGAGCGCATACAAAGGCGTATCCAATATTTATGACTTTGGAAAAGGCATTCATATCAATATCTGCCGCAGTTTCTATTGCGATCAGTACGGCCTGTATGGCCGCTACGCCCAAAAATAATACCAGTCCCTTTTTCCATAAGCCCAGGATGCAGAAGTAGACAAAGCCGAAGAAAAAGGCATATAAGTTGGCTCCTATACTTATCCTCTGTCCAAACTTCATTGTTCTATAAATTTTTGTATAAGATGGTGTTCCTGGCAATCCATGCGTGCTCAGAAAGTCAAAACGCTCTCGCCATTTTGCATTAATTGATTCTTTCTCCATTTTATAATCCTTGTGAATATGAATATTATCCGAAGCGCTTCCGTTCAGAATTCAGATTCAATCACTTTCAGGTGCTGACTGCAACAATATTTGAGTACTATAAAAATAGCTGGAAGGAATAATATTAAATATTATATTTATAATATAAATGTCTTATAAGGGTAATTTATTACCCTTATAAGAGTCATAGCCGACGAATTACGCTTCGTTTTCCGCCAGTTCACGCAGATACTGGAAGATCTGGCGGGAAGATTTTGGCGGCTTGTTGCCCGCTTTTTCTTTCCTGGCGTTACGCACCAGCGAACGCAGTTGCTGACGGTCGGCGTCAGGCCACAGGTTCATCACTTCTTCGATGGCTTCATCGCTACCGTCAACCATACGGTCACGCAGTTGCTCCAGCTTATGGAAGACAACGACCTGTTGGTTGTGACGGTTTTTCAGCTTGTCCAGCGCCTGACGGATAGGATCAACATCGCGCTGGCGCAACATTTTGCCAATCAGCTGCAGCTGGCGGCGGCGACCTTCCATCTTAATACGCTGGGCCAGCTCAATCGCGGCACGTAAATCCGCATCGAGCGGGATTTTATCCAGCGCGTTTTTCCCCAGTTTTACCAGTTCCACACCCAGGTGTTTTAACTCCTCGGCGTCACGTTTTATTTCACTTTTACTGACCCAGATAATTTCATCGTCTTCGTCTTCGATGTCATCACCGGGAACGTCGTCGAGCCAGTCTTCGGGCTGCTTAGTCATGTCAGGCTCCTTAAAAAAAGAGGCTAATGTTACCAGTTAAGATGCGCACTGAAAAACGGTTCTCTGTTAGACTTCAGAGAAACTCTCTCTACATTATGGCATTTGCGATGAAAGTAATCTCACAAGTTGAAGCGCAGCGTAAGATTCTGGAAGAAGCAGTCTCGACGGCACTGGAATTAGCGTCAGGTAAGTCGGATGGCGCGGAAGTCGCTGTAAGCAAGACCACGGGTATTAGCGTCAGCACCCGTTATGGTGAAGTGGAGAACGTCGAATTCAATAGCGATGGTGCACTGGGGATTACGGTTTATCACCAGAACCGTAAGGGCAGCGCATCGTCCACCGATTTAAGCCCGCAGGCAATTGCACGCACCGTGCAGGCTGCGCTGGACATTGCACGTTACACTTCGCCGGATCCGTGCGCAGGTGTGGCAGATAAAGACTTGCTGGCCTTTGAGGCGCCCGATCTGGACCTGTTCCACCCGGCGGAAGTTTCCCCTGATGAAGCCATCGAACTGGCTGCTCGTGCTGAACAGGCGGCGCTGCAGGCTGATAAGCGTATCACCAATACCGAAGGTGGCAGCTTTAACAGCCACTATGGCATCAAAGTGTTTGGTAACAGCCACGGCATGCTGCAGGGCTACTGCTCCACGCGTCATTCCCTTTCCAGCTGTGTGATCGCGGAAGAAAATGGCGATATGGAACGCGATTACGCCTACACCATTGGCCGGGCGATGGGCGATCTGCAAACGCCGGAGTGGGTGGGGGCTGACTGTGCTCGCCGCACCTTATCTCGTTTGTCGCCGCGTAAGCTGTCCACCATGAAAGCGCCGGTGATTTTCGCCAACGAAGTGGCGACCGGACTGTTCGGACACCTGGTCGGCGCGATTGCCGGCGGTTCGGTGTACCGCAAATCTACCTTCCTGCTGGATTCACTGGGCAAACAAATTCTGCCGGAATGGCTGACCATTGAAGAGCATCCGCACCTGCTGAAAGGGCTGGCGTCGTCGCCGTTCGACAGCGAAGGCGTACGGACCGAACGCCGTGACATCATTAAAGACGGCGTGCTGACTCAATGGCTGTTGACCAACTATTCCGCACGTAAGCTGGGGCTGAAGAGCACCGGGCATGCGGGCGGGATCCACAACTGGCGAATTCCGGGACAGGGTCTAAGCTTCGAGCAGTTGCTCAAGGAGATGGGCACAGGCCTTGTGGTTACCGAGCTGATGGGCCAGGGCGTAAGCGGCATTACCGGCGATTACTCACGCGGCGCGGCGGGTTTCTGGGTCGAAAACGGCGAAATTCAGTATCCGGTGAGTGAAATTACCATCGCCGGGAACTTAAAAGAGATGTGGCGCAATATTGTGACCGTGGGGAACGATATTGAAACGCGCAGTAATATCCAATGTGGTTCGGTATTGTTACCGGAGATGAAAATCGCCGGGCAGTGATACTCGTTAAGGCGTTAATTTTTAATAATAAAAAAGGAAGTGAGCAATGCGTAAACACCTGTTAGCGATCGTCGCGGCTTCAACGCTGGTTCTTGGTTCTTCTGCGTTTGCAGCCGATCTTGAAGACGACATGGGGATCCTCAACGACAACCTGAAGATCGTCGAAAAAACGGATAATGCGACTGAACTGAAAGATGCGTTAACCAAAATGCGCGCAGCCGCGCTGGACGCTCAAAAGGCCACACCGCCGAAGCTGGAAAGCAAATCCCCGGACAGCCCGGAGATGAAAGATTTCCGCCACGGTTTTGACACGCTGATCGGCCAGATTGATGGCGCGCTTAAGCTGGCGAACGAAGGTAAAGTCAAAGAGGCGAAAGCCGTTGCGGAAGACCTGAAAACCACGCGCAACGAAAACCACAAGAAGTTCCGCTAATCTACGCTATCCGGCCTGCATAACCGTGGGCCGGATAAGACGCTGTGCCACAACACCCCATAAGTAAACGCTATACCCATCACATTTTTTCATTTTTATCGTCCATTCATTGTTCGCACTTCCTTCCAATTTGCGGCTCACTCTTGCGATCTCAATCACATTCTTCCAGTGATAAATCGTGAACCCGACCCGTTTTGCGGCACAGATCACTATCGCTGACCCCCTTTCCACTTCGAAGTGGAAAACAACTCGCTACAAACTTTTAACCCCCACCGCTAATTTACCCTCAGAGCCATTAGTGGGGTAAGACGAGTGAATAACGGAGCTGTAATGAATGACATGGGGGAATCGGTGGAACTGGCCGACCGCATGCTGGCGCAGGTATATGCCTTGCTGCGTGAACGCCACATTATTCCCAACGCCGTACAGGAACAGATGCTGACGTCGCATGTTCGCGCCATGGCGCACCGCTCGATAACGGGTGAACCCTTACCAGAAGTCGATGCCAGCTTATTTGATGAAATTTCTGCCGAATCAATGGCGCTTGCCCGCGACGTGGTCGCCGAGTTTGGCAATCTTCCCGAGGAAGAAGCCTGGCTGCTGTCGGTGCACTTCGAAGTCGCGAAAGACAACCTTTAAGGAGCAAAAGATGGAACAGATTACCGTAGTGATTGGCGATCGTCTGGGTAAAGGCCAGAAAGTGGCGGCAGGCGTTGAGAAAGCGGGTGGCCGTGCGGTTGTGGTACCGGGCGTGGCGGCTGACATGAAGCTGGGTGACGTAATGAAAGCGGAAAACGCCACCTTTGGTATCTCGTTTTGCGGCAGTGGCGGGGCAGGGGCGATTACCGCACAGACCAAATACGGCTACAAGGCGAAATATGGTATGCGCTCGGTTGATGAAGGCGTAACGGCCATCAACGAAGGTTGCAACGTGCTGGGATTCGGTTTTATGGACAAAGAAGAGCTCGGCGAGCGCCTGGTGCAGGCCTGGCAAAAGAAACACGGCGCTTAAGTATGAAAGAGCAATTCACCACCACGGTGAGAGTCACTGGCAAGGGCGAGGCCAAAGCGCGCGCCTTTGCCGATGCCCTGAACCACGTTCAGGCTGCGGTGATGAAAGCGTCGCCGCATATCTTACTGCGTATTGAGCCACAGGATGTGCAGGTTGTTCAAGCGCGTGAAACGGTGCGTAAAGAGGCGTTTTTATTCCTCTTTCTGCGCCGGGAAAGACGCACCTTCAGCGTGGAGCTGGATGTGACCGTCAACGTGACTGCCATCAATCTCGACAAGGTGGATTTCGTTACGCAACGCTGATTCTTTATTAAAAGGCATAAATATGTTCCTGATAATATTAATAAAATCGCTCATCATTGGTGGCCTGGTTGGCGTCGGTGTCGGCGCTGGGGCTGCACGCATGTTTCATGCGCCTACCACTCAAGGGATGGGCGCGTTTCGTACTCTGGGAGAACTGAATTCCTGCGAAGGGGATCCGGCTTCTCACTTCTCGTTCGGCCTGGGCTTCTTCTTTAACGCCTGGGCTTCTTCCGTTGCGGCGGGGGCGTTCACGCAGGATGTCGACCATCGCATCATTCCCAACTGGGGTGCCGCCGCGCTGATGGTTAAAAACCGCAACGTCGGTGAAACGCTGCACGATCCCAAGCGCATGGCGATTGCCTGTGGCGTTATCGGGATGATTGTCGTGACCTTCCTGAACCTCACCGCGTCATCCGTACCGGAAGCGCTGCAGGTTACCGCCGTCAAGGTGCTGGTGCCTGCGGCTAACCTGCTGGTTAATACCGTGATGCCGGTGATCTTCTGGCTGGCGGCGATCGATGCCGGTAAGAAATCCGGCTTCTGGGCCACCGTTTTTGGCGGCGCGGCGCAACTGATCATGGGCAACGCCGTTCCGGGGCTGGTGCTCGGCATTCTGATCGGCAAAGGTGTTGAAGAAAGCGGCTGGAACCACGTCACGAAAGTGATGATGGTAGCTATCGTCGCACTGTTTGTCCTGAGCGGCTTCTTCCGCGGTTTCGACATGAAGATGATCGAGTCCTTCCATCTGACCGTGCCGAACTGGTTGGAACTGATCCACAACTCGCTCAGCGGCAAATAACGGAGGCCATCATGGAACAGAATAAAGGTTTTTGGTTTGCCGACTGGTCGTTCCCGATCTTCGTTGGCCTGCTCTCCTCTGGCGTCTTTGCCGGAACGCACATGTACTACCTGTACGGTATCGGCGCATTTAACGAAGTCGCTTTTGTGGCGATGCTAAAGGCGGGAATGGACACCGGCTCTTACGGCGCGGTGGCGGCATTTGGCGCAAGCTTCCTGTTTGCCCGCATCATTGAAGGTTCGCTGGTGGGGATTCTGGATATCGGCGGCGCGATTCAGACCGGGGTCGGGTTAGGTGTTCCGGCGCTGCTGCTGGGCGCGGGCATTATCTTCCCGGTCGCCAACTTCGCCGCCTCGCTGGTCACCGGTCTGGTGATTGGTCTGGCGATTGGCTACATCATCATTCTGGCGCGTAAGTTCACCATCAACCAGAGCGACTCAACCTACGGTGCGGACGTCATGATGGGGGCCGGTAACGCCTCCGGCCGCTTCCTCGGGCCATTGATTATCCTCAGCGCGATGACGGCTTCTATTCCTATCGGAATTGGTTCTCTGGTGGGTGCGCTGCTGTTTTATCTGTGGCAAAAACCGATTACCGGCGGGGCGATCCTTGGGGCAATGATCCTGGGTTCCATCTTCCCGATTGCCATTAGCTAACTGTTGATTTGCAGGCCGGATAAGGCGGTTACGCCGCCATCCGGCATAGGAGAGAGCGATGTTTGATTTACTCCTGCGCCGTGCGCGCCTCGTTGACGATACGGTGAGCGATATTGCGCTGAAAGACGGCAAGATCGCGGCGTTGGGCGACGTTGATGGCCCGGCGCTGAAAACCATTGAGCTGGGCGGCGAGTGCTACGTCAGCGCAGGCTGGATTGACTCCCACGTTCATTGCTACCCGAAATCCCCGATTTATCACGACCAGCCGGACAGCGTCGGTATTGCGACTGGCGTCACCACGGTCGTGGATGCGGGCAGTACCGGGGCGGATGATATCGACGAGTTTTACACCCTGACCCGGGAAGCGGCGACGGAAGTGTATGCGCTGCTGAACATCTCCCGCGTTGGGCTTATCGCCCAGAATGAGCTGGCCAACATGGCCAACATTGACGCCGATGCGGTGCGCCAGGCGGTGAAACGCCACCCTGATTTTATTGTCGGCCTGAAGGCACGCATGAGCAGCAGCGTGGTAGGTGAAAACGGCATCACGCCGCTGGATCGTGCCAAAGCGATGCAAAAAGAGAACGGCGACCTGCCGCTGATGGTGCACATTGGCAACAACCCGCCGAATCTCGATGAGATCGCCGAGCGCCTGAGCGCAGGCGATATTATTACCCACTGCTACAACGGTAAACCAAACCGTATTCTGACGCCGCAGGGCGAGCTGCGCGCATCTGTCACGCGTGCGCTGCAACGCGGCGTGCGTCTGGACGTGGGTCACGGTACGGCCAGCCTGAGCTTTGCGGTGGCAAAACGCGCTATCGATCTTGGTATTTTGCCGCACACCATCAGCTCCGATATTTATTGCCGCAACCGTATCAGCGGTCCGGTGTATTCCCTGGCGAATGTGATGTCGAAATTTCTCGCCATGGGGATGTCGCTTCCGCAGGTCATTGAGTGCGTGACCGCCAATGCTGCCGACGGCCTGCGCCTGAAACAGAAGGGGCGACTGCAGCCTGGTCTGGATGCTGATTTAACCCTCTTTACGCTTAAGCGCCAGCCAACCGTGCTGGTAGATGCTGAAAACGACAGCCTGCAGGCTGAACAAATGCTGGTGCCGCTTGCCGCAATACGTGCGGGCAAGGGCTATATGACCGAACAAGGGAGCGCGGAACATGCCTTCGATTTTTGAGAAATACAATTTAAAACAGGTGATTAACACATCAGGCCGCATGACGGCGCTCGGCGTTTCCACGCCGCGACCAGAAGTGGTTGAAGCGGCGATGGCGGGGATGAATCAGTACTTCGAAATGAAAGATCTGGTCAATAAAACCGGCGACTACATCGCGAAATTGCTGGAAGTGGAAGGGGCGACCGTCGTCTCCTGCGCATCGGCTGGAATCGCCCAGTCGGTGGCTGCGGTGCTGGTGAAAGACAGCGACTGGCTGCTGGAAAATCTGCACGTTACGCCCATCGAGAACAACGAAATCGTGCTGCCCAGAGGCCACAACGTCAACTTTGGCGCACCGGTAGGCACTATGGTGGCGCTCGGCGGCGGCAAGCTGGTGGAAGCGGGCTATGCCAATGAATGTTCCGCGGCACAGCTGGCGGCAGCCATTACACCGCGCACGGCGGCGATTCTGTATATCAAATCTCATCACTGCGTACAGAAAAGCATGCTCAGCGTGGAGCAGGCTGCGGTGGTGGCGCGCACGCATAACCTGCCGCTGATTGTGGACGCCGCGGCGGAAGAAGATTTGCAGTGCTACTACCGCCTTGGTGCGGACCTGGTGATTTATAGCGGCGCAAAGGCGATTGAAGGGCCAACCAGTGGACTGGTGATTGGCAAAACCCAGTATGTTGAGTGGGTGAAACGCCAGACGGCGGGGATCGGCCGGGCGATGAAGGTGGGCAAAGAGGGGATTCTTGGCCTGACCTGCGCTATCGAACTGTATCTGAACGCGCAGAAAGAGAGCGGCGCGGAGATGGTCGAGAAAATGACGCCGTTCATTGATGCGTTGAACCAGCTGCACGGCGTGAGCGCCCGCGTGGTGTGGGACAGCGCAGGGCGCGACATCGCCCGTACGGAAATTAAGTTTGACGAAGCGGTAACCGGTATCGCCACGGGCGAACTGGTTGAAGCCCTGAAACACGGCGAGTACGCGATTTACTTCCGTGGGTACAAAGCCAACGAAGGCATTATCGAAGCCGATGTGCGCAGCGTGGATCGCGCGCAGCTGGAAATTGTGGCCCGTCGAATTGGTGAAGTGATTTCGCAGGAGAAAAACGCATGAAACTGACCCCTAACTTTTATCGTGACCGCGTCTGCCTGAACGTGCTGGCAGGCTCCAAAGAAAATGCGCGGGATATTTACGCGGCGGCGGAAGGACACGTGCTGGTCGGCGTGTTGTCAAAAAATTACCCGGATGTCGCAAGCGCGGTCGCGGATATGCGTGAATACGCAGCGCTTATCGACAATGCGCTTTCAGTGGGGTTGGGGGCGGGCGATCCAAATCAGTCGGCGATGGTCAGTGAGATCTCCCGTCAGGTACAGCCGCAGCATGTTAATCAGGTCTTTACCGGCGTGGCGACCAGTCGGGCGCTGTTGGGCCAGCAGGAGACGGTAGTCAACGGTCTGGTCTCGCCAACGGGTACGCCGGGGATGGTGAAAATCTCCACCGGTCCGCTGAGCAGCCAGACGCCGGACGGCATTGTGCCGGTAGAAACCGCGATTGCGCTGCTCAAAGATATGGGCGGTAGCTCGATTAAATACTTCCCGATGGGCGGCCTGAAATGCCGTGACGAGTACATCGCCGTCGCGCAGGCCTGTGCCCGGCATGACTTCTGGCTGGAGCCTACCGGGGGTATCGATCTGGATAATTTTACTGAAATCCTGCAGATCGCCCTGGATGCCGGAGTGAGCAAAATCATTCCTCACATCTATAGTTCGATTATTGATAAGGTGAGTGGTAACACCCGCCCGGACGACGTGCGCCAACTGATGGCGATGACCCGGGCTTGCATAGGCTAACTGACAGATGAGGAGACTGACGTGCGATTCCCCAACCAACGTTTAGCACAGCTGTTTGATATGTTGCAAAACGAAGCGCTTCCACAGGATGAGCTGGCGCAGCGGTTGTCGGTTTCTACACGCACCGTACGGGCGGATATCACTGCGCTAAACGCGCTGCTTAATCAGTACGGCGCGCAGTTTGTCCTCAGCCGGGGCAGCGGTTATCAGCTCAAAATTGACGACCCGGCAAGTTATCACTCTCTGCAAACGCAGCAGCCTGAAACGTTGCTGCGCATCCCGCGAACCAGCCAGGAGCGGGTACACTGGCTGGTGGTCCGTTTTCTGACGTCGGCCTTTTCGCTAAAGCTTGAAGATTTAGCTGATGAATGGTTTATCAGCCGCGCGACGCTGCAAAACGATATGGCCGAAGTCCGTGAACACCTGCAACGTTATCGTCTGACGCTGGAAACGCGTCCCCGTCACGGCATGAAGCTATTCGGCAGCGAGATGGCGATCCGCGCCTGTTTGACCGATCTGTTGTGGACGCTGGCACAGCAGGATCCGCAGCACCCGTTAGTGATGCAGGAGGCGCTGAATGCCGGGATCCCTGAGCAGCTACAGCCCGTTTTACAGGATATTTTTGCCCGTTTTCATATTCGTTTGACCGACGAGGGCGAGCTGTTTTTACGCTTGTACTGTGCGGTGGCTATCCGGCGGATTAGTGAAGGGTATCCATTGCCGGAGTTTGCCGCTGAAGAAACTGAACAGGCGGTGTGCCTGGCCGCGCGTGAGATTGCGGCGGTCCTGCACCGGCTGGCAGACAAACCGCTTTCTGTTTTCGAAGAGAATTGGCTACAGGTGCACATCGCCGCCCGTCAGGTTCAAGAGATCGCCCCCAGCGCCATCAATGCGGATGATGACGAAGCGCTGGTTAATTACATCCTGCGTTTTATCAATACTCAATACAACTACAACCTGTTGAATGACAAACAGTTACATGCCGATCTGCTGACGCATATTAAGACGATGATCACCCGCGTGCGTTACCAGATAATGATCCCTAATCCGTTGCTGGAAAATATTAAACAGCATTACCCGATGGCATGGGATATGACGCTGGCCGCCGTCTCGGGATGGGGGAAATATACGCCGTATACCATCAGTGAAAATGAGATTGGCTTTCTGGTCCTGCATATTGGCGTGGGGCTGGAACGTAGTTACAACATTGGTTACCAGAGACAGCCGAAAGTTCTGCTGGTATGCGATGCTGGAAATGCGATGGCGCGGATGATTGAAGCGGTGCTGGCGCGTAAGTATCCGCAGATTGAAATCGTCGATACCGTCACGTTGCGCGACTACGAACAGCGGGAAAGCATTAGCGAAGATTTTGTTATCTCTACCGCGCGGATCGGTGAAAAAGATAAGCCCGTAGCGATGATTGCGCCGTTTCCGACCGATTATCAACTCGAGCAAATTGGCAAACTGGTGCTGGTGGACAGAACCCGCCCGTGGATGCTGAACAAGTTTTTCGATGCTGCCCACTTTCGCGTGATCGACGGCACCATGGATCAGCAGACGCTGTTCAAAACGTTATGCCATCAGTTGCAGGATGAAGGCTTTGTCGACGCGGAGTTTCTTGATTCGGTGGTTGAACGTGAGGCCATCGTCAGCACTATGCTGGGTGATGGCATCGCGCTGCCGCACGCCCTCGGTCTGCTGGCAAAGAAAACGGTGGTCTACACCATCCTCGCCCCGCAGGGTATTGCCTGGGGCGATGAAACCGCGCACGTGATCTTCCTGCTCGCCATCAGCAAAAGCGAATACGAAGAGGCGATGGCCATTTACGATATTTTCGTCACCTTCCTGCGCGAGCGCGCCATGACGCGGCTCTGCGCGTGTCAGAATTTTGCCGAGTTCAAAACGGTTGCCATGGAGTGTGTGAGCCGTTTTTGAGTGGCGGATAACAGAATGTTTACCGCCTGAAAATTAACGCAAATGATGTACGACCTGGTTGCTGCTGCCGCGCCAGATCAGCGCCGGGTCTTTAAGATCCTGCACGTATTTGCCATCGACCAGTACGTTGATGAGATCGACCACCTGCATTTGCGCGGCGTTGAGTTCATCGAGCTTGTAGCCGGTCCACACCCAGATATCTTTGCCGGGGCACTCAGCGCGAACGCGCTGTACCAGTTGCAGGATTTCCGGCACGTTTTGCGGATGTAGCGGATCGCCACCGGAGAGCGAGATCCCCTGGCGCTTGATTCGCGTATCGTTCAGATCGGCAATGATCTTGTCTTCCATCTCTTTGGTAAATGGCTTGCCGGAATTGAGCCGCCAGGTGCTTTTGTTATAGCAACCGGGACATTCATGCACGCACCCGGACACAAACAGCGTGCAGCGGGTGCCGGGGCCGTTAACGATGTCGACGGGATAGTATTGGTGAAAGTTCATAGCTTGTAACCATGCCGGGTGGCGCTGCGCTTACCCGGCCTACAATAAGAGTGCGGTCCGTAGGCCCGGTAAGCGCAGCGCCACCGGGCATTAACGTAACAGCGGATTAACCTATCTGCCCGTTACCCAGATGCTTAACGCGGCGCTTCACTTCTTCCTGCTTACCGGCGTTAAACGGACGCGCGTCCGGGCTGCCCAAATAACCGCATACGCGGCGGGTGACCGACACGCGCGCGGCGTCGTGATTACCACATTTCGGGCAGGTAAAGCCTTTGCTGGTGCACTCGAACTCACCGGTAAAGCCGCACTCGTAGCATTCATCAATTGGCGTGTTGGTCCCGTAATACGGCACATGCTGATAGCTGTAATCCCAGACGTCTTCCAGTGCTTTCAGGTTGTGCTGAATATTCGGGTATTCGCCGTAGCAAATGAAGCCTCCATTCGCCAGCGGCGGGTATGGCGCTTCGAAATCGATCTTGTCGTACGGGTTAACCTTTTTCTCCACATCGAGGTGGAAGCTGTTGGTGTAGTAACCTTTATCGGTCACGCCTGGCACCACGCCAAACTCGGCGGTATCCAGACGGCAGAAACGGTCGCACAGGTTTTCACTTGGTGTGCTGTACAGGCTGAAGCCGTAGCCGGTCTCGTCTTTCCACTGGTCGACCGCCTGACGCAGACGTTCCACAATGGCGATACCCTTGGCGCGAAGCTGCTCGCTGTCGTACAGATGTTTGTCACCAAACAGCGCGTTAATGGTTTCATGAATGCCGATGTAACCCAGAGAGATGGATGCGCGACCATTTTTAAAGATTTCAGACACATCATCGTCCGCTTTCAGACGCACGCCGCAGGCGCCTTCCATATACAGGATTGGCGCAACGCGGGCTTTCACACCTTCCAGACGCGCAATGCGGGTCATCAGCGCTTTACGCGCCAGCACCAGGCGATCGTCGAGCAGTTTCCAGAAGGTGGCTTCATCACCGTGCGCTTCCAGCGCGATACGCGGCAGGTTGAGGCTGATAACGCCGAGGTTGTTACGCCCGTCGTGAACCTGTTCGCCGTTCTCGTTTTCCCATACACCGAGGAAACTACGGCAGCCCATTGGGGTTTTGAACGAACCGGTGACTTTCACTACCTGATCGTAGTTCAGGATATCCGGGTACATACGCTTGCTTGCGCATTCCAGCGCCAGCTGTTTAATGTCGTAGTTTGGATCGCCGAACTTGTGGTTCAGACCGTCACGAATGGCGAACACCAGTTTCGGGAAGACGGCTGTTTTACGGTTTTTACCCAGTCCCGCGATGCGGTTACGCAGAATGGATTGCTGGATCAAACGTGATTCCCAGCTGGTTCCCAGGCCAAAACCGAAGGTGACGAACGGCGTCTGGCCGTTAGCGGTATGCAGGGTATTCACTTCATACTCGAGGGACTGGAATGCGTCGTAGCACTCTTTCTCGGTACGGGAATGCGCATAACCGTCGGCATCCGGGATCTGCCACTCTTCAGCGGTTTTGCGATGCTTGTTAAAGCTCTCGGTGACGAACGGCGCGAGAACTTCGTCAATACGGTTAATGGTGGTACCGCCATAAATATGGCTGGCAACCTGCGCGATGATTTGTGCAGTGACGGCCGTCGCGGTCGAGATGGATTTTGGCGGCTCAATCTCCGCGTTACCCATCTTAAAGCCCTGTGTCAGCATGCCTTTGAGGTCGATCAGCATGCAGTTGAACATCGGGAAGAACGGCGAGTAATCGAGGTCGTGATAGTGAATATCACCACGCTCATGTGCCTGGACCACATCACGCGGCAGCAGGTGCTGACGCGCATAGTGTTTGGCGACGATACCAGCCAGCAGGTCACGCTGGGTCGGGATCACTTTGCTGTCTTTGTTGGCATTTTCATTCAGCAGAGCAGAGTTGGTTTGCTCAACCAGACCACGAATTTCCTGGTTCAGACGGCCACGCTTTTCACGCTGTATATCACGGTCGTGGCGATATTCGATGTACGCACGGGCGAGTTGTTTGTACGGACCAGACATCAGCTGGTTTTCTACCGCTGTCTGGATCTCGTTGATATCGACCTGGCTGCGCTCATTCATCTGGCTACTAACGACTTCTGCGACGGTGGCACAGTAATCTGCGTCATCGACTCCCGCTGCTTTAGCTGCACGCAGAATGGCTTCTTTGATGCGCTCTGATTTAAACGGCACTTTACAGCCATCTCGTTTCATCACATGCGGTGTCATGATCACTCCATATTTATAAGAACAGGTTATCCACAGAGGTTGGGGAAGCGGCCATGGCTTTATTCATCTCTATTGCCAATGACTTCCCGCAATCCTGACCCACTTTATCCACAATTCCACCGTAAAGCGGTGCACTGTAGTTGTAGCAATTGTAGTCGATTAATACAACATATTGGGTCGGCGTGCATTTTAAGTTCTATATGTAGTGATTTGCATCAAGGATGTTTACGATTTATTTGATGTAGCGCAAAGTAAAAATCGGAGCGTACAGATGACGGGCAGTACAGCGATTGTAAATTGTGGCAAGAAAAATCTGATTAATTATTCAACAAAAACAGGAAGGTAAATGCAGTGTCAGCATTGAAGCCCGATAGCGCTATACGTACCGGGCTCAAAACCAATTGCAAGCTATTTTTGCACCCACCAGACGGCTTCGAAAGGACGTAGCGTCATGTCTGCGGGTTGGCTGGCGACCTCGGCATAGTTGTGCATCAGCACCTGCCAGTTTCCCCCGGTATGGGGCGGCTGCCAGCGTTGGAAGGTATCGCTCAGATTGGCAATGACCAGCAGTCGCTGCCCTTGCCACTCGCGCTGATAGCACCACAGATGCGGGCTGTCCGGTAACAGATCCTGATAGTCGCCCCAGGTGATCACCGGCTCCGTTTTGCGCAGTGCGATCAGTTTCTGATAGGTGTAGAACACCGAGTCGGCATCGCTCAGCGCTGCCGCCACGTTGATCTCCGCCGCGTTGTCACACAGATTGATCCATGGCTCGCCCTCGGTAAAGCCCGCGTGTTGGCTGGCATCCCACTGCATCGGCGTGCGGCTGTTATCGCGGGATTTACTGGCGAGGATCGCCAGCAATTCGTTGGCATCTCGCCCCTGACCGTTCAGTTCGGCAAACATGTTATGGCTTTCCACATCGCGATAATCGGTAATCTGGCTGAAGTGCGGATTGGTCATGCCGATCTCTTCACCCTGGTAGATATAGGGCGTGCCCTGCATGCCGTGCAGCACCATCGCCAGCATTTTAGCGGCCGGCACGCGGTAATTACCTTCGTCGCCAAAACGCGACACGATGCGCGGCTGATCGTGGTTACACCAGAACAGCGCGTTCCAGGCCTGATTGTGCATGCCCTGCTGCCAGTGGCGGAACAGAGTTTTCAGCGCCACATAGTCGGGTTTGGCTAACGTCCACTTCTCACCGTTGGGGTAATCCACTTTCAGGTGGTGAAAGTTAAAGGTCATCGACAGTTCGCTGCCATCGAGCGCGGCGTACTGCTGGCAGTTTTCCAGTGTGGTGGAAGACATCTCGCCCACCGTCATCAGGCCGCGTGGCGTGAAGACGTCGCGGTTCATCTCGCGTAAAAACGCATGCGCGCGCGGGCCATCGGTATAAAAACGGCGTCCATCGCCGTCGGGATCGTTCGGGAAGCTCTGATCTTTAGAGATAAGATTCACCACGTCGAGGCGCAATCCGTCCACGCCGCGATCGGCCCAGAATTCGCACACTTTTTTCAGCTCGGCGCGTACCGCCGGGTTCTCCCAGTTCAGGTCTGCCTGTTCAGGAGCAAAGAGGTGCAGATAATACTGCTCGCTTGCGGCGTGCCAGCCCCAGGCGCTGCCGCCAAATTTGGAACGCCAGTTGTTCGGTGTACTGTCTGGCGTACCGTCACGCCAGAGATAAAACTGGCGATACGGGCTGTCTTTATCCAGCGCCTCACGAAACCACGCATGCTGGGTTGAGGTGTGGTTAAACACCATATCGAGAATAATACGGATACCGCGCGCTTTCGCCTGCGCCACCAGTTCGTCAAAATCTTCCAGCGTACCGTAGGCCGGATCGACAGACAGGTAATCCGCGACGTCGTAGCCGTTATCAACCTGCGGCGAAATATAGAACGGCGTCAGCCAGATGGCATCGACACCCAGCTTTTGCAGATAGTCGAGACGCTGGGTCACGCCGCGTAAATCGCCGGTGCCGCTGCCGGTGGTGTCCTGAAAACTCTTGGGGTAAACCTGATAGATAACGCCGTTTTGCCACCAGTGTGGAATAGTCATGGTTGTTTCCTGGAAATACGCTGGGGCGCAACTGCGCCCCGAAGAAAAGTTAGATAATTTGTAATGTGCCCAGACGGTATTTACGCTGGTAAACAAATGAGGTCAGTATCATTGGGATAACAATCGCAATGACCATCGCCATGCCAAATACCTGCCAGTAGGTCGGCTGGATGGAGAGGATGCCCGGCAAACCGCCGACGCCAATCCCGTTTGCCAGCACTCCGTTCAGGCCGCACAGCAGTCCGGCGAGACCGGAGCCGATCATCGCGCACAGCATCGGGAAGCGGTATTTCAGGTTGATGCCGTACATTGCCGGTTCAGTGACCCCGAGATACGCGGAGATGGCTGCAGGGACTGAGATTTCACGTTCGTTGTGTTTGCGACTGGAGATAATGATGCCCACCACCGCAGAGGCCTGAGCGATATTCGACAGCGCGATCAGCGGCCATACCGGCGTGCCGCCCATGCTCTGAATCATCTGCATGTCGATGGCAAGCGTAGTCTGATGCACGCCGGTGATCACCAGCGGGGCGTACAGGAAGCCGAACAACGCCGCGCCGATCGGGGCAAAACTACCGGTCAGCAGATGACGGACCGCAAACGCGACACCATCGCCGATCATGCGGCCAAACGGACCGATAAAGGCGTGCGCAAGGAATACCGCAAGGATCAGCGAGCACACCGGGACGATCACCAGATACAGATAATCCGGCACGATGCGCTTCATGCGCGTTTCAATAAACCCGAGCGCCAGCCCGGCCAGCAACGCCGGAATAACCTGCGCCTGGTAGCCCACTTTCTCAATGCTGAACAGACCGAAGTTCCACACCTCCGGCACTTGCTGACCGAGCAAATAGGCGTTCATCAGTTGCGGTGAAACCAGGGTTACGCCCAGCACAATACCGAGGATCGGCGTACCGCCCATTTTTTTCACTGCCGACCAGCAGATCCCGACCGGCAGATAGAAGAAGATCGCCTCGCCAATCAGCCACAGGAAGTCGTAAAGGGTTTTCAGCGAAGGATGCATCTGCGCCAGCGTCTGGCCGTTGCTCATGGGCAGATCGCCGATTACGTTACGGAAACCTAAGATCAAACCGCCGCTAATTAGCGCGGGCAGCAACGGGAAGAAGATCTCCGCAAAATGAGAAATCAGCTGTTCGTGCCATTTCATATTCTGCCGCGCCGCTTTTTTCGCCTGCTCTTTGTCGGCGCTGGCCTGTCCGGTTGTCGCCAGCAGCGCTTTGTAGTAATCGCCCACCTCGGTGCCAATCACTACCTGAAACTGCCCGGCGTTGGTGAAGCAGCCTTTGACCATCGGTAGCTGTTCGATCTCTTTGGGTCTGGCATTCGCGGGTTGATTCAACACAAAACGCAGGCGCGTAATGCAGTGACTCACCGTGGCGATATTGTCGCGCCCGCCTACCAGCTCAATCAGCCGGTCGATGTCTGCTTGTTTTACTTTTCTCATGATGACGTGTGTTCCCCGTAGGTCGGATTAGACGCTTTCGCGACGTCATCCGGCAGCTGTCTCGTTGTTGGTGCCAGAGTATATCGTCGGTGAATATTTAAAAATGGGAACGTTCCCGAAACGCAGTGAAGATCACAAATTAGTGCTCAGAAAGCGATCAGGAGAGGGTGGCGGGGATGACGATTTGCCGCAGTTCGCTGCGGCCGTTGATCTGTTCGATCAGCTGCGAGGCCGCTTGCCGTCCGGCTTCAGCATAGCCGGGATCGACGGTGATGATCTCCGGATGGAGGAATTTCATCAGCGGCGTATTACCGACGCTTGCCAGTTGCAGGTTGTCGATTCGCTGTTCCTGCAGATATTTGCTGACGCCAAGGGCAAGCGTGTCCGTCGCACAGACTAACGCAGTTGTTTCCGGCGTAATGACATCGGCGGCATGCTCATAGCCCTGTTTCATGGCCAGACCAGGCAGAGCAGCGACAGGATGCAGCTTATGTTTCTTGCAGAAGGTCAGGTAGGCCTCATGACGGCGTTTACCGGTGGTCACGTCGCTATGGGGGACGCCAAGGAAACTGATATGACGATGTTCGCGATCGTACAGACGCTGCATCAGGGTATGAATGGCGCCTTCGTCGTCATAACAGACGGAGGCAAAGCCTTTGGCATCCCTGGCCAGCAGAACCAGAGAGTCCTGCCAGGAGGTGAGCATGGTTTCCGTTACGCCGGTAAAACCAAACAACACGACGCCATCAATGTTGCGACGTTTGAGCATTCCCAGATGTTCTTCTACCAGTTCAGGTGAGAACTGGCTTTCCATCATAATCGGATCATAACCCTGCTCATAAAAGGCGGGTAGCATGGTCTGCACGGCGAGATTTTCCGAAAGTGAGTCCAGACGCGTGACGATAACCGCCACGACTTTGTCGCTTTGCCCACGCATGGCACGTGCGGAGCGGGAAGGGGAGAAACCGTGCTGATTCATCACTGCTTCAACACGTTCACGGGTGCGTTCGCTAACGCCGCTTTCGTTGTTGAGCACACGGGAAACCGTTGATTTCCCCACACCGCTTAAGCGGGCGATGTCTTTAATAGTCAGCCGATTTTGCATCCTGTTTTCCCGTTGCGCACTTTTTCAGTTATATCAAAGAGAGTAACTTTACCCATGTGGAGTGCAATGGGGAAAGTCTGCTTTAAACCGTTCACCCTTCAGGCGATGTGTATACGTTTGGTTTAGTTTCCATGCTGTATCATACCGCCATAATTGTCACAAACCTTATGGTTTTCTGCGTATAATCCGCAGCGCTTATCATTCACTTACCGGAGGCTATATGGATCCCGATCCCACCCCTCTCCCTAAATGGAGAACCCCCCTCTCCGGTAAGCCTGTTTTCACTGTCTTACCGGAGCTGTAAGACAGTGACGTTCTGACGTCCCTGTTGTGATTTTAAAATTGCCACCAGGCAAGGCTTTGCCACGCCTGAAGGATTTACTGCGCCCGCTTATACTGGTGCAGAGGGACTGCCTATGTTCAAAAATATTACTCGCCAGCTGTTTGCCCGGCTAAACCGCCATTTACCGCATCGTCTGGTGCATCGCGATCCGCTACCCAATGCGCAGACCGTCGCCAGCACGCCGATCCCGCCTTCGCTGAGCGAACATTGCCTGAAAATGGCGCTGATGGACGAAGAAGCGCTGTGGAAAACGTTTGGCGCGCACCCGGAAGGATTGAACGCCGCAGAAGTGGAAAACGCTCGCGAGTTACATGGCGAGAACCAGCTACCGGCGCAGAAGCCGTCGCCATGGTGGGTACACCTGTGGGTCTGCTACCGCAACCCGTTTAATATTCTGCTGACTATTTTAGGCGGCATTTCTTATGCCACCGAGGATCTGTTTGCCGCGGGCGTTATCGCCTTGATGGTTGTCATCTCCACGCTGCTGAATTTTGTCCAGGAGGCGCGTTCCACCAAAGCGGCGGATGCGTTGAAAGCGATGGTCAGCAACACTGCTACGGTGCTGCGCGTCATCAACGAGAAAGGGGAGAACGGCTGGGTTGAACTGCCGATCGACCAGTTGGTGCCTGGCGATATTATTAAGCTGGCAGCAGGGGATATGATCCCAGCCGATCTGCGCGTGGTGCAGGCGCGCGATCTGTTCGTGGCCCAGGCTTCACTGACCGGCGAATCGTTGCCGGTGGAGAAAGTTGCAACCAGCCGCGACCCGCAGCAAAGCAACCCGCTGGAATGCGATACCCTGTGCTTTATGGGCACCAATGTGGTGAGCGGCACGGCGCAGGCCATCGTGATTGCGACCGGGGCCAATACCTGGTTCGGGCAACTGGCGGGCCGCGTCAGCGAGCAGGAAAGCGAGCAGAATGCCTTCCAGAAAGGGATCAGCCGCGTCAGCATGCTGCTGATCCGCTTTATGCTGGTGATGGCGCCCATCGTGCTTATCATCAATGGCTACACCAAAGGTGACTGGTGGGAAGCGGCGCTGTTTGCCCTGTCTGTGGCGGTGGGACTTACTCCAGAAATGCTGCCGATGATCGTCACCTCGACGCTGGCGCGTGGGGCGGTGAAGCTGTCAAAACAGAAGGTCATCGTCAAACACCTCGACGCTATCCAGAACTTTGGCGCGATGGATATTCTGTGTACCGATAAAACCGGCACGCTGACACAAGATAAAATAGTGCTGGAGAATCATACCGATATCTCCGGCAAGCCCAGCGAACATGTCCTGCATTCCGCGTGGCTGAACAGCCACTATCAGACCGGGCTGAAGAATCTGCTGGATACGGCAGTGCTGGAAGGCGTGGACGAAGAATCCGCCCGCCGGCTCTCTACCCGTTGGCAAAAAATCGATGAGATCCCGTTTGATTTCGAACGCCGCCGCATGTCGGTGGTGGTCGCTGAAGAAACCGATGTGCACCAACTGGTATGTAAAGGCGCGCTGCAGGAGATCCTCAGCGTTTGCACCCAGGTGCGCCATAACGGTGAGATTGTCCCGTTAGATGACAACATGCTGCGTCGGGTGAAACGCGTTACCGATACGCTGAATCGTCAGGGGTTGCGTGTGGTGGCGGTGGCAACCAAATACCTGCCTGCGCGTGAAGGGGACTATCAGCGTATTGATGAATCCGATCTGATCCTCGAAGGGTATATCGCGTTCCTCGATCCGCCGAAAGAAACGACCGCCCCGGCGCTGAAAGCGCTGAAAGCCAGCGGTATTACGGTGAAAATTCTCACCGGTGACAGCGAACTGGTTGCGGCGAAAGTGTGTCATGAAGTGGGTCTGGATGCAGGTGATGTGGTTATCGGCAGCAGCATTGAAGGGTTAAGCGACGACGAGCTGGCCCGACTTGCCCAGCGCACCACGTTGTTTGCCCGCCTGACGCCAATGCACAAAGAGCGCATTGTCACACTGCTCAAGCGTGAAGGTCATGTGGTCGGCTTTATGGGCGATGGCATTAACGACGCCCCGGCGCTGCGCGCGGCGGACATTGGTATCTCCGTTGATGGTGCGGTTGATATTGCCCGTGAAGCGGCAGATATCATTCTGCTGGAAAAGAGCCTGATGGTGCTGGAAGAAGGGGTGATCGAAGGACGCCGTACTTTTTCTAACATGCTGAAGTACATTAAAATGACGGCCAGTTCTAACTTCGGTAATGTGTTTAGCGTGCTGGTGGCGAGCGCCTTTTTACCGTTCCTGCCGATGTTGCCGCTGCACTTACTGATTCAGAACCTGCTGTACGATGTATCCCAGGTGGCGATTCCGTTTGATAACGTCGACGAAGAGCAGATCAAAAAGCCGCAGCGCTGGAATCCCGCCGAGTTGGGCCGCTTTATGATCTTCTTTGGACCGATCAGCTCGATCTTTGACATTCTGACTTTCTGCCTGATGTGGTTCGTCTTCCATGCCAATACGCCTGAACATCAGACATTGTTCCAGTCTGGCTGGTTTGTGGTGGGTCTGCTGTCGCAAACGCTGATTGTGCATATGATCCGTACCCGTCGCGTGCCGTTCATCCAAAGCCGCGCCGCATGGCCGCTGATGCTGATGACGCTGGTGGTAATGGTGGTGGGCATTGCGTTGCCGTTCTCACCGCTGGCCAGCTATCTGCAATTGCAGGCGCTGCCGCTGAGCTACTTCCCGTGGCTGGTTGCGATTCTGGCGGGTTACATGACATTAACCCAGCTTGTGAAAGGTTTTTATAGCCGCCGCTACGGCTGGCAGTAATCCTCAACTTCTCTTCTGCAGGATGGCGTTAATACCATCCTGCATTTCTCTTTTTCATTCGAAAGATATTCCCTCGAAATATTGGTGTTTTATTTTTATTGAAATGCTCACGCGGGTAATTAGTATCAAATTGCCTTCTTTGCGTTGCTTTTTTATCAATAAAACGATCTGCATTGCAAAAATGAAACAGTGTGCTAAAAATAATGAGCATCTGTGGTTTTTTGTGAACACAGTCATCGAAATAAGTTGTTACACCAGTTAGTCTGCACAGGTAACATCGTTAAGAAAGTTTCACGCTGCCCATTTTTAATTCCGGCAGTCATTTGCTCTGCAAGCTATTCCTGTTAATGGATATTATGAACTTCTGGAGAAGGACAAATGAAACTGACAAAAAACCTGTTAAGTCTGTGTATTGGCGCGTCGGTATTACTGGCGAGTCATGCAACGCTGGCACAAACCTTTCGCGCCGCAGATGTGCATCCGGCTGATTACCCGAACGTTGTTGCCGTGAAACATATGGGGGAAAAACTGAGTGCCGCCACCGACGGTCGTCTGGAGATTAAAACCTTTCCCGGTGGCGTGTTAGGTGACGAAAAACAGATGATTGAACAGGCGCAATTAGGCGCTATCGATATTATTCGCGTTTCAATGACGCCGGTTGCCGCCATTCTCCCTGAAATTAACGTGTTTACCCTGCCATATATTTTCCGTGATGAAGACCATCTGCATAAGGTTCTCGACGGCATGATTGGTCAGGAGATTGGCGACCGCCTGACGGCCAACACCAAATCGCGGCTGGTGTTCCTCGGTTGGATGGATGCCGGAACGCGCAACCTGATCACCAAAAATCCGGTAGTGAAACCGGAAGATTTACACGGCATGAAAATCCGCGTTCAAGGGAGTCCGATAGCGCTGGATACCTTAAAAGCGATGGGCGCTAACTCCGTTGTCATGGGCGTCAGTGAAGTCTTTAGCGGCATGCAGACCGGCGTTATTGATGGTACGGAGAATAATCCGCCAACGTTTGTAGCGCATAACTATTTGCCGGTCGTGAAAAACTATACCTGGAGCAAACATTTTATTATTCCTGAGCTTTTTCTGTTCTCGAAAGCTAAATGGGATAAGTTGAAAAAAGAAGACCAGGATCTCATTATTAAGCTCGCTAAAGAAGCCCAGGTAGAGCAACGCAAACTTTGGCAGGATTATAATGCGAAATCGCTGGAGACGATGAAAGCCAATGGCGTTCAGTTCCACGATATTGATACGGACTATTTCTATAAAGCCACGCAGTCAGTGCGGGATAATTACGGTAAAGACCACCAGGATTTGATCAAACAGATTCAGGATGTGAAGTAATTCATCAGGTGGAGGATATCAACCCTCCGCCTGAATCTTTTGATTAATTCGAGGTGATGATTATGGGTGAATGCTATTCATCGGTAATGGATTTTCTTTATCGGGTATCAATGTGGATTGCCGGTATCGCATTATTAGTCATGGTCGCCATTATCCCTATTGGCATATTCGCGCGTTATGTTCTGAATAACGCTCTGTCATGGCCTGAGCCCGTCGCCATTCTCTGTATGGTGACATTCACCTTTATTGGTGCGGCGGTGAGCTATCGCGCAGGTTCGCATATCGCAGTGAGCATGGTGACTGATCGTCTGGGTGATGCTTCCCGCCGTTATTGCTCGATAATCGCAGACGTTATGCTGGTGGCGATAAGCCTGTTTATCCTCTGGTACGGAACCAATCTCTGTCTTGAACTGTGGGACCAGCCCGTGGCGGAATTCCCGCTTTTAAGCGCCGGGCAAAACTACCTCCCATTGCCGATTGGCTCTGCCATAACGCTGCTGTTTATCGCGGAAAAGATTTTCCGTGGTCCGCAGTACCAACGTCCCGTTGTCATGCTGGGTTCGACCAGCTAGTTACCGCCCCCATTTCAGAAAGGAAAGCAGATGGATGCATTTATTCTCGTCTTTACGCTCGGCATTATGCTGGCGATTGGGGTACCGGTAGCGTACGCGGTTGGTATTAGCGCCATCATTGGGGCCTGGTACATTGATATCCCACTGGAAGCGGTGATGATCCAACTGACCAGTGGGGTGAATAAGTTTTCGCTGCTGGCGATCCCGTTCTTTATTCTGGCCGGGGCTATTATGGCCGAAGGGGGAATTGCGCGGCGGCTGGTGAACTTTGCCTATATTTTTGTTGGCTTTATTCGCGGAGGGCTGTCGCTGGTAAACATTGTGGCATCGACCTTTTTTGGCGCAATTTCTGGATCGTCTGTAGCTGATACCGCATCCATTGGTTCGGTGATGATCCCGGAGATGGATAAAAAAGGCTACCCGCGCGATTTTGCCGCGGCGGTTACTGCCAGCGGCTCGGTGCAGGCGATCCTCACACCGCCCAGCCATAACTCGGTTATTTACTCGCTGGCAACCGGCGGCACGGTGTCGATTGCCGCGCTATTCATCGCCGGGATCCTGCCGGGCCTGCTGTTAAGTTTCAGTCTGATGGTAATGTGTGTGGCGTTTGCGCACAAACGCGGTTACCCAAAAGGGGAACGCGTGCCGTTTCGCCAGGCGCTGAAGATTTTCGTCGATACGCTGTGGGGCCTGATGACGGTTGTGATCATCATGGGCGGTATCCTGTCAGGTATCTTTACCGCGACGGAGTCTGCGGCGATTGCCTGCCTTTGGGCCTTCTTTGTCACCATGTTTATCTATCGTGACTATAAATGGTCTGAGCTGCCAAAGCTGATGTTCCGCACAGTGAAAACGGTCACGATCGTCATGATCCTGATAGGCTTTGCCGCTGCGTTCGGCGCCGTTATGACCTATATGCAGTTGCCGATGCGTATCACTGAAGCTTTCACCAGCATCTCGGACAACAAATACGTCATTCTGATGTGCATTAACATCATGCTGCTGCTGATCGGTACGCTGATGGATATGGCGCCGCTGATCCTGATTTTGACGCCGGTTCTGCTGCCAGTGACCAACGCGCTCGGCATTGATCCAGTCCATTTTGGCATGATCATGCTGGTGAACTTAGGGATCGGCCTTATTACGCCACCGGTAGGGTCGGTGCTGTTTGTGGCCAGTGCGGTGAGTAAGCAGAAAATAGAACAGGTGGTAAAGGCGATGCTGCCGTTCTACCTCGTGCTATTCCTGGTGCTGATGCTCGTGACATACATTCCGGCGATTTCACTGTTCCTGCCGAAATTGTTTGGCGTGATGTGATAAATGCCCGGTGGCGCTCACGCTTACCGGGCCTACCTAAATTCATTCCGGGCTTCCATGCCCCTTTTTTTTTGTGTTTCACACAATGCAGCTAAATATTTTCTGAATTATGGCATTGCCAGTGTCTTCCAACAGAATACGCTAGATTATAAATGTTAACATCTTGTCATGTTAATTATTCTCAGGAGGCATTATGAACGCTTATATATTGGGGAGAGAGGAACCTGAATATAGTATTGATGTTGGAAGTGGTGAATGGTGCAGTGCGGGGCATTTTTCAGATCAATTTTATTATTATAAATATTACCTGGAGCAATTGATTGATGGGAGCTTATATTTAAAGTATCGCTATCCTTTTGCACGAGAAAATTTACTGCATTATTTGCAAAATACGGGTGAAGACATACATATTAACTTAACTGATATGATGGGAAAATCAGCCCAGTTAAGGGATAATTATGTGCAATTATTGGATGCAGCAAAGAGTTTTTGTAAAACATTACCGCCAGGTCAGCATGAATTTACTTCTGCGCATGTTAATACTGATGATTTTATTTCTAGCGATCCAGACTTGTTTTATGCTATAGGAGGTTATCAATACTGGGGAAAAGGTCGAGTGCAAATTACCGAAGATAAGTATAAAAATACAATGAGCAATGGTAGTAGACTATGTAGTTATAATTTGACATTTCAGTTTAAGTTTTTTGACAGGTATAACTGGAATGTTAGTGTCGCAAATTCTGGAGTTCGTTTAGGTAGTATCGTTCCTGTGAATGATACTTTTATGGGGAGGTTTCATCAGGAGTGTCTGGCCAGAGAGTACAATATTTTTGGTGCCATTGAGTCAGAGGTAAAATGGCATGACTGAGCATGGCACTTTATTTTACATAGAAAAAATACTTACTTTCGCTTTAGTTTGTGCCTTTTGTTATATGCTGTATATTATTTCGGTTTGCTGGTTACCAGTACGTGAAAGTCACTATCTTCTGGTTGTACAATGGTGCCGTAACGATGATTCAAATACCCACTATGCAAAGAATTTATCCTGGCATGGTTTATATGTTTATTTGGAGAAATCGTCTGGGAATATTATTGTAAGGGAAATGAACACTCCTCTACACGATCCATTTCAGCCTTATCGGTACGTTTACCGTAAAATTGCACATGAAAATGATATATCCTTGGCCGCAGAGAAATGGGGGGTAATTAAGTGTCAGGGAAAAAATAAAGCGCTCATTGGTTCATCTGGTTATTCTTTTTTATGGAGACATGGCCAATGAACACTTTTATAAGACGAGCTACTATAAAAATATTTTTTTTACTAATTATAATGTTTATCTGTATTTTTTCTATTAATTCAGTTGAAAGATATAACAATATTGTTGGTTTTAAAATTCACAATAAGGTAGTTTATACATTGGAAAAGATGAAGAATGATAGTGATGATGATCTTAAAATTAATATTTATAGTTCAAGGTTGAACTGGGTTTTAGGACAAACCTGTTTCTCAGAGAATATAGAATCACAGCAAAAAGGGGAAATGGAATTATATAATTGGGGTGTGGGGATAATCGAAAATGAAACCATCACCTTAAAGAATAATGGAAGAGAATTGATTTTTTCAGTTATAGGCTGCAATACTTAAGGAACCCTGCCAGAGCAGGGCTCTCTAATAAGACTTAGCGACGAACGGCGATCGCTTCAATCTCGATTTTCACGTCTTTCGGCAGACGGGCAACTTCTACGCAAGAACGCGCCGGGAAGGTGGCGTTGTGCTCGGTGAAGAACGCTTCGTAGGTGGCGTTGACGGTGGCAAAATCGTTCAGGTCTTTGACGAAAACGGTCGTTTTTACGATGTCGCCCACTTTCAGGCCTGCTGCTTCAACGATAGCTTTTACGTTTTCCAGCGACTGACGTGCCTGAGCGGACACGTCTTCCGCTACGGCACCGGTTTTCGGATCGACCGGGATCTGACCGGAAGTGATTACCATGCTACCCAGGTCAACGCCCTGAACGTATGGGCCGATTGCTGCTGGTGCATTTTCCGTCGCGATAGTCTTGCTCATGATTTCTCCTGAATTTACAGCGGTAGTAGAATGTTCCCGCCCATTATACACGTCATCCTTCACACCGCCTCTTCGTTGGCTACGTCCTCTTACCCTGGTCACATAGTTTACTATGCTCCCAGTGATAATCGGACTTGCCGCCTCGATGCATTGCGAATGCTTATGTGTAACGGGAGCCGGGATTTCATAACCAACCCTAATTAGTTGGCCAGCACCACATAATGCGAAAACTCTTTTTCACAGTATTTGCATTTGAGTGCGATGTCATCGGCGCGCTTTTTCACTGCAAAACTGGAGGAAACCGGCTCAGCATGGCTGATACAGTTGCTGTTCGGGCACACCAGCACGTTGTCGATGCGCTCCGGCAGGCTGGGGCGTGATTTACCCACCACATCATAATCGTCAATGCGGTTTACCGTTGCCTGCGGAGCGTACAGGGAGAGCTGGTTGACCTGCTCGTCGGTCAGGAAGGTATTTTCGATTTTAATCAGGTCTTTACGGCCCATCTCGCCAGACGGCAGGTTCAGTCCGATAGTGATGCGCTGGTCGGTTTCGGTCAGTTTGAACAGCGTCAGCAGCTTAAAACCAACCTGTGCGGGGATATGGTCAATCACGGTGCCACGTTTGATGGCTTCAACCTGCAGTTTGTTATCGTGTGTCATCTCTTTTTCTCCCTTACAGTGCCAGTTCGCTATTCAGTACCAGTGCCAGTAACGCCTGGCGGGCGAAGATGCCGTTGCCAGCCTGCTGGAAATACCAGGCGTGCGGCGTCTTATCGACATCGGTGGTGATCTCATCGATGCGCGGCAGCGGATGCAGCACCTTCATGTTCTCTTTGGCTCCCGCCAGATCGCTGGCGCGCAGAACAAACTGTGCTTTCACATTGGCGTATTCGGACGGGTCCAGACGTTCTTTCTGCACGCGGGTCATGTAGAGAATATCGACCTCCGCCATCACTTCTTCGATGGTGCCGTGCAGGCTCCAGGCGATACCTTTTTCATTCAGCATATCCAGAATGTATTGCGGCATCGCCAGCGCGTCCGGGGCGATAAAGTAGAAGCGGTTACCTTCGAACTTCGCCAGCGCCTGGGTCAGGGAGTGGACGGTGCGGCCATATTTCAGGTCGCCCACCATGGCGATGTGCAGATTGTCCAGGCGACCCTGCGTTTCCTGAATGGTAAACAGATCCAGCAGCGTTTGGGTCGGGTGTTGGTTGGAGCCGTCGCCTGCGTTCAGTACCGGAACGTTACCGGAGAACTCCGTAGCCAGACGCGCAGCACCTTCCTGCGGGTGACGCATCACGATGGCGTCGACATAAGTGCTGATGACGGAAATGGTGTCGGCCAGCGTTTCGCCTTTTTTGCCAAGCGACGTGTTGCTGCTGTCAGAGAAACCTACCACGCTGGCGCCCAGGCGGTGCATCGAGGTTTCAAAGGATAAACGGGTGCGGGTTGACGCCTCAAAGAAGCAACTGGCGATAACCTTATGCTTTAACAGCTCCGGCTGTGGGTTAGCTTTTAATTTCGCCGCCGTCGCGAGGACCAGATTGAGGTCATCGCGGCTGAGGTCGTTTATGGAAATGATGTGTTTTTGATAGAGCGGGTTAGCCATGTTTATCTCCTGACGCCTGGGCAAAAAAAAAGCCCCTCAATTGAGGGGCTCGGAATGGATGATCAACGGAAAGAAAAACGGCAGGCCAGCGTCCTTTTTCAGACGCGGTAAGACAAAATGTCGTACACACTGAACCATACATCCTCCCGGCAAATTGTCCGCGATTATACTCAGCTCCGTTATGGGATCAAGCGAAAAATGCACGATTTATTCATCGCAAACGGTTCTTATGAATTTTAATTCATTTTAAATAGATAGTTAATCTGCTTGTGCACCAGCCCCGTTCGCTGCACGACTCGCGGCGCAACCCAGACAATACTGCTGCCAGCGATGACACCCAGAATCTCTGGTAACGCGTGGTAATCGAGGATTCTGGCAACGGCACGGCCATAACCTGCTGCAGTATGAATGAGGATAAACTCGCTATTGTGTTCCACGCTGACCACCATTTCAGCAATCGATCGGGCAGCATCCGGCGCGGGTCGCGATTGCGGATTTACAGAATAAATTTTTTGCCCTTTTGTATTTCTTATTTTTATCGCCCCGAGCAGCTTTAGCAGACGAGATACCGTTGACTGGCTAATCCCGGTAAAACCATGCTGTTGTAGATCGCGGCGAAGCGCTTCCTGGGACAGGTAGCTTTTTTCAGTAATCAGGCGCTGACAAATCGCCAGCTGTTTCTGTTCTTTGGTCGAGTAATCATCGAATTCCTTCATAAAAACACCCTAAATTTATTATTTGTATCAATGCGATGGCGAAATTCACCACATTTGCTATATCAATAACGGCTCAAACGGGCGGTTGTGCAGAAAAACGAGAGCACGCTCAAAAAAGCCGTCGGGAGCCGACGGCCAAAACGGCTACAGCATTGCGCCGATACTCAGGACGACCATGTTCAGCACCGTCAGAATCAGCAGCAGCGGGGCGACCCATTTCAGGTAGCGCACATAAGGAACGCGAGCGATAGCCAACCCGCCCATCACGACGGCTGAAGTGGGGGTGATCAGATTCACAATGCCAGAAGCGGATTGGTACGCAGTAACGACCAGATCCCTTTGCACATGGGCGAAGTCGGCCAGCGGGGCCATAATGGGCATCGTGAGCACCGCCAGACCAGACGAGGAAGGGACCAGGAAGGAGAGCAATACTTCCAGCCAGTAGGTCACATTGATGAAAATGGTGGTGGACAGACCGGAGACTAAATTTTCGGCGCTGTGCAAAATAGTGTGGGTGATCATGCCGTTGTCCATCACCACGACGATTCCGCGTGCAATGCCGATAATCAGCGCCACGCCGAGCAGATCCCGCGCACCGTCAATGAAGGTACTGGTGAAGGCTTCTTCACTCATGCGGGCAATCACGCCGACGATAATCGCAGAAGCCAGAAAGACTGCGGATATTTCTGCCATCCACCATCCGAGTACCGCGACGCCATAAATCATTACCGCAAAGGCGGCGGCGAATATCAGCAGGATCCACTTACGCGTAGCTGTGAATTCAAGGTTAGCGTTACCGCGATTGCCGAGGAAATGCGCGCGGTTTTCCTCCATTTTATCCGCCACAATCGACAACTCCGGGTGATTGCGGACTTTGCGCGCATAACGCATGACCCACACCACGCAAATAACATAGCCGATGACCAGCAGCAGAATGCGCATCAGCATGCCCTGGGTGAAGGGGATCCCGGCGGCGTTTGCGGCGATAACCGTCGCGAAAGGGTTGATTGTCGAACCGAGCGTGCCGATGCCAGCGCCGAGTAGCACGGTCGCCGCGGCAACCAGCGGATCAAAGCGCGCGGCCATCATGACCGGAACTAATAAGGTGTAGAAAGGGAGTGATTCTTCCGCCATGCCGTAAATCGTGCCTCCGGCGGCGAAAAGTCCCATCAGGATGGGGATCATCCACTCTTCTTTACCGTTCAGCCTGACCGTCACGCGTTCGATGCCTGCGTCGATGGCGCCCGTTTTGTTTACCACGCCGAGAAATCCACCGATTATCAGGACAAACAGCGCGACATCAATGGCGCCTGCGGTGTAGGTTTCGTGGTTATAAAGCCCGTCAATCGGGGCCAGCAGGACAGCGGTTATGCCTTGTGGATGCGCCTCGGTCGGGGCATAAGTACCGGCAACCGGCACTTCTTTGCCGAGGGTAGCATTCATCGCCATCTGGTATTTCCCTGCCGGGACAATCCAGGTCATAACGGCGACGAGTGCAATGAGAATAAACAGGATGGTATACGCGCTGGGAAATTTGAATTTGCCCATGATGTTCTCCGGATAGCTTGGGCATATGCCGCCAGGCGACACATGCCCGCAGGGGTTAGTCGCCGAGTGTCGCTACCATGACCGCTTTGATGGTATGCATCCGGTTTTCCGCTTCGTCGAAGACGATGGAATGCGCTGACTCGAATACCTCTTCCGTGACTTCAAGTCCTTTCAGACCGTAAGCCGCTTCGATTTCACGGCCCACTTTGGTGTGCTCATTATGAAAGGCGGGCAGGCAGTGCATGAATTTCACATTGGGATTGCCGGTCGCATTGATGACCTGCTGATTAATCTGGTAGGGCGTCATCAGGCTGACGCGTTCTGCCCACGCTTCTTTAGGTTCGCCCATCGAAACCCAGACATCGGTATAGAGGAAATCTACGTCGTATACCCCTTCCGCAACATCGTCCGTGAGCGTAATGCGTGCGCCCGTTACGCTGGCGATTTCGCGGCATTCGGCAACCAGCGCCTCGTCCGGCCAGAAGGACTTTGGCGCGACCAGACGAATATCCATCCCCATTTTCGCCGCGCCGACCATCAGCGAATTACCCATGTTGTTGCGGGCGTCACCGAGGTAAGCGAAGCTCAGTTCGGGTAAGGTTTTACCCGGGGCGTGCTCCAGCATGGTCATCAGATCGGCAAGGATCTGCGTAGGGTGGAATTCATTCGTTAGCCCGTTCCAGACCGGCACACCGGCGAATTGTCCCAGTTCTTCCACGATCTCCTGGCCGTAGCCGCGGTATTCGATGCCGTCATACATGCGACCCAACACGCGGGCGGTATCTTTCATCGACTCTTTATGGCCGATCTGCGATCCGCTTGGGCCGAGATAGGTCACCTGTGCGCCCTGATCGAAAGCGCCGACTTCAAAGGCGCAGCGGGTGCGAGTGGAGGTTTTTTCGAAGATCAGCGCGATATTTTTACCGACCAGCGTTTGCCTTTCGCGCCCGGCTTTTTTTGCCGTTTTTAATTCGATAGCCAGATCGATCAGGTACTGGATTTCTGCAGGGGTGTAGTCCAGCAGTTTGAGAAAATTGCGATTTTTCAGGTTAACAGTCATGAAAATGTCCTTATGTAGGCCGGATAAGGCGCAGCCGCCATCCGGCAAAAAAAGCCCTAAGCGTGAGCGTCGGTGGTTTCGAGACGAATGAGCGTGCCTTTGTCGCCGGCGAGAATGGCCGGACCGTCGGCCAGTGAACCGATGCCAGCAATCCCCCGACAGTGAGAGACGAATTCCGCGCAGGCGGTGACTTTGGGGCCCATTGAACCGGCGTCGAATTGCATTTCACCGAGCAGTTCCGGGGTGACCTGGGCCAGCGGGCGCTGGGTAGGTTTGCCCCAGTCGAGGTACACGGCGTCAGCATCGGTGAGGATCAACAACGCATCGGCATGGAGTTGGCGGGCGAGCAGGGCGGCGGAGAGATCCTTGTCGATCACTGCTTCAATGCCGTGGAAGCCATCGGCTTTTTCCACCACCGGTACGCCGCCACCGCCGTTGCAAATCACCAGATGATCGCGGGCGATCAATGTGCGAATAGCATCACTTTCAACGATACGTTTGGGTTGTGGAGAGGGCACAACGCGACGGAACGCTTTACCATCGGCTTTGAAAATCCAGCCCTTTTCCGCGTGTAGCGTTTTAGCCTGATCGTTGTCGTAAATCGGTCCGATATATTTGGTCGGATTACTGAAGGCTGGATCGTGGGCATCGACTTCAACCTGAGTCAGCAGGACGCTAATTTCACGTTGCGGCAGCTGGTTTTTCAGGGCTTGTTGCAGCATATAGCCAATCATTCCCTGACTTTCCGCACCGAGAATGTCGAGCGGATAAGGGGTAACGCGGTCATAAGCGCTGTTCTGTAACGCCAAAAGTCCAACCTGTGGGCCATTGCCATGCACAAGAATCACGCGCCATTGCTGCGTAAGCTGAGCGATAGTTTTTGCCGCCAGCTCAATATTCTTGCGCTGGATGTCAGCTTCCAGCGGTTCACCGCGTTTGAGCAGCGCATTGCCGCCCAATGCCACAACCAGGGTAGGTTTGTTTTCCATAACGTCTCCTTAAATACCGTCGCGTTCCAGTGGGCAGCTCATGCAGCGCGCGCCGCCGCGTCCGCGTCCCAGTTCGTCGCCAGGAATGGGTAAAACGGTGATACCGGCTTTGTCGTATTTTTCGTTGGTCCAGATGTTGCGCTCGTAGCCCACCACCACGCCGGGGCGCAGTGTCAGGACGTTGTTGGCGTCGTTCCACTGTTCGCGTTCAGCTTCGAAGGCGTCGCCACCGGTGGTGATCAGCGTGATTTGGTCGAGGCCCAGCGCTTTTTCGAGGGCGTGTACCAGCGTACTTTCCTGGGTGCGTTTCAGGCCGCCGCGCCCGTCTGGCGTCAGGGTCCAGCACTGGACATCCGGGCGTACCACTTCCGGGTAGACGGAGAAGGTATCGATATCGATGTGGGTCATGACGGTATCGAGGTGCATACAGGAGCGATGTTTCGGCAGTTCAACCGCGATGACGCGTTCAGCCTGGCGATGCTTAAACAGCGACTGGGCAAGGAACTCAATGCCCTGCGGCGTGGTGCGTTCCGACATACCGATGAGTACCGCGCCGCGACCAATCACCAGCACATCGCCACCTTCTAATGTGGCGTGGTCGTAATTAATATTTTCATCGCCGAAATATTTAATAAATTCACCATCGGCAAATTGTGGATGCCAACGGTAAATTGCTCGCAGGTTATTGGTTTCCCGCTGGCGTGCGGTTTTTGCCATCGGGTTAATGGATACACCGTTATATATCCAACAAGAGGTATCGCGAGTAAATAGGTGGTTGGGTAATGGCTTCATAATAAAGTCATTAATATCGTGAGTATCGACCACCATATTTTTGATGGAGGCAGGAATTTCCCCGTAGGTTAGCCCGCCGCTTAAATGCCGGGCGAGTTCCCGGTGCTGCATATCTGCAAGCCATGCGCGAATATCGGTAGCGAAAGCGGGGCCAAGGCGATAATCAGAGATTTGTGTCTCCAGCAGCCAGCCTTTGGCATCCGGGACATCTAAGGTTTGTGTCAATAAATCAGTGAGTAACAGAACCTCAATCCCTTGCTGACGTAACGTGTTGGCGAAAATGTCATGTTCTTCTCCTGCACGTTCTACCGAAAGAACATCATCAAAAAGCAGTTCCTGACAATTTGATGGCGTCAGCCTTTTTAAGCTGAGGTTAGGGCGATGTAGCATTACGCTACGTAATTGACCGATTTCAGACCCGACATAATGCTTTTCCATCATTATTCCTTTAATACGATTTTAAAAAATAAAGAGGAGGTGCCTGCAAATAATATTTATTGCAGTCATGATTTTTCAGCTGATTTCAGAATCTATATTTAGATCTTATTTGATGAGGAAATGTGATTTATTTCACAGTCAGGTCGATGGTTGGCTTTTGTTGTTTAATTTATGAGATGGCTCTGAGAATTAACAAAATAAAAATGCGAATAATTGAATTACTACGCGGGAATATGTCTTGTTATTTATCGGTGTTAATTTTATGTACACTTTTAGTGTGCTGTAATATAAGTAATGCATTGATTTATTTGTGCTTTTTTTTGCGTGGTGAATTATTATGCGAATATATGATTTTATTATTTGCGCGGTAAAGTTTATTTCAAAATAAATATGACGATGAAGAAGGATAGCGAAGGAGAGGTGAACTGTGATCTATAGCTGGTTTTTCTAATAAAACTTTTAATAACAGTATGTTACTGATCAGATTGAAAAAGGGTAGCCGAAAGTTATGCAAAGTTTATGCATAACCTGTTGCTGAGAGTTAGCAATTATTTAACACCATCAGCGATAAACATGCGTTGACGCAAAATATCGGCAAATAGCAGTAGTATGGCAGGCCGTTTTTTCGTATAACAACTAAAATGAAACGATGTTTTAATTAAGGGGTTTGAGATGATTGTTGGCAATATTCACAACCTGGATGCCTGGCTGCCGGAAGAGCTGCGTCAGGCAATTGAACACATTAAAGTGCATGTGACGGATGCGACGGAAAAAGGTAAGCACGACATCGACGGCGATCGCCTGTTTTATCTGATTGCTGAAGATATGACGGAGCCGTTTGCACAGCGCCGCGCCGAATATCACGCTCGCTATCTGGATATTCAGATCCTGCTCAAAGGCCAGGAAGGAATGACCTTCAGCACGCAGCCTGCGGGCGCGCCGGAAACTGACTGGCTGGCGGATAAAGATATCGCCTTCCTGCCGGAAGGGGTACAGGAGAAAACGGTGGTGCTGAACGAAGGTGATTTCGTGGTGTTCTATCCGGGTGAAGTGCATAAACCGCTGTGCGCGGTCGGTGCTCCAGCGCTGGTACGCAAAGCTGTGGTGAAAATGCGGGTAGCATAAGCGTGATTGCCGGGTGCGGCTACGCCTTACCCGGCTTACGGGAGCACGGTTGTAGGCCGGATAAGATGCTTAGCATCGCCATCCGGCATTCTTTTCATCCATGCCCTCACTTCGCCAGCGTCGCCACCATCACCGCTTTGATGGTGTGCATCCGGTTTTCCGCCTGATCAAATACGATGCTGGCGGGTGATTCAAAGACCTCATCAGTCACTTCCATACCGCCGTGCAGACCATATTCCTGTGCCATTTGTTTGCCAAGCGTGGTTTGATCGTCATGAAACGCGGGCAGGCAGTGCAGGAATTTCACCTGTGGATTGCCGGTCAACGCCATCATCGTGCTATTAACCTGGTACTTACGCAGCAGCGCAATACGTTCGGCCCACTTCTCTTTTGCTTCGCCCATTGATACCCAGACGTCGGTATAGATAAAGTCCGCACCTTTCACGCCCGCGGCGACATCTTCGGTCAGCGTAATATTGCCGCCGTTTTTCTGTGCCAGCGCTTTGCACTCTGCAACCAGACTTTCCTCTGGCCAGCAGGCCTGCGGTGCGACCAGGCGCAGATCCAGCCCGGTTAACGCAGCGGCTTCCAGCATGGAATTGCCCATATTGTTGCGGGCATCACCGGTGTAGACCAGCGTCATCTCATTAAACGCTTTACCCGGCAGGTGTTCCTGCATAGTTAACAGATCCGCCAGCAGCTGGGTGGGATGAAACTCGTTGGTTAATCCGTTCCACACTGGAACTCCGGCATATTCCGCCAGCGTCTCGACAATCTCCTGGCCGTGGCCCCGATACTGAATACCGTCGTACATGCGGCCGAGCACGCGGGCGGTGTCTTTGATCGACTCTTTATGGCCAATCTGGCTGCCGCTTGGCCCGAGATACGTCACGCGCGCGCCCTGATCGTATGCGGCAACTTCGAAAGAGCAACGGGTGCGGGTTGAGTCTTTTTCGAAGATGAGCGCGATGTTTTTACCGGTGAGTTTAGCGACCTCAGTACCGTTGTTCTTATCCGCCTTAAGCTGCGCGGCGAGCTGGAGCAGTGACGTGAGTTCAGCAGAGGTGAAATCAAGCAGTTTCAAAAAGTGCTTCTGATAAAACGCAGACATGGTTCCCTCACATGGCTTAGGCCATTTATTGAATTAAAATTCAATTTATATGGATGTTTATTCATTTGCAACCTTGTTTAACAAATCTTTCCTGGAAAGGTGGAGGCAATGACAGCGGTATGTGACAATAAGAGTATCGGCAGGACATTATGAGGAACGATCCATGGCAAACCCGGAACTACTGGAAGAACAGCGTGAAGAAACGCGCTTGATTATTGAAGAGTTACTCGAAGATGGCAGCGATCCAGACGCGCTGTACACCATTGAGCATCACCTTTCCGCGGATGACTTCGAAACCCTGGAAAAAGCGGCAGTAGAAGCCTTCAAGCTGGGTTATGAAGTGACCGAGCCGGAAGAGCTGGAAGTGGAAGAAGGCGACACGGTTATTTGCTGTGACATCCTGAGCGAATGTGCACTGAATGCGGAGTTGATCGATGCTCAGGTTGAGCAGCTGATGAACCTGGCTGAAAAATATGATGTGGAATACGACGGTTGGGGCACCTATTTTGAAGACCCGAACGGCGAAGAAGGTGAAGACGGCGACGATGAAGATCTCGTCGACGAAGATGATGACGGCGTGCGTCACTAAGTCATCTACTGACCTGCGGTAGCCCAGGCTGCCGCAGGCCAAGGACAATGTATGGATTACCTGCAAATACTCTCCCCGATCCACAATTTCCTGCACTGTAAAACGCCCCAGGCCTGGCTTGATAAAGCGCGAGACCCGGCTAATCTGCCTCTGTTATTGACCGACCACCTCGTCTGTGAGCTGAAAGCAGCGCAAACGGCGATGCTGCTGGTGCGTAAGTATGTCGCAGATAAACAGGGATCTCAGGCGCTGCTGGACTGGCTGAAACCCTATGAAGCGTTTGCTTTCAGAGAAGGGGATGAGCCGGATTTTATCTCGCTGAATAAACAGATAAGCAAAAGCGTGATGCCGCAAACCGACGACCCGTGGGGACGCAAGCTTATCGACAGCATGGTTTTGCTGATCAAGGAAGAACTGCATCATTTCTGGCAGGTGCGTGAGGCGATGATGAGTCGCAACATTCCCTATATTAAGATTACCGCCAGCCGTTACGCCAAAGGCATGCTCAAAGAGGTGCGCACCCACGAGCCGCTGACGTTAATCGATAAACTGATTTGCGGGGCTTACATTGAGGCGCGTTCCTGTGAACGGTTCGCCGCGCTCGCACCGTATCTGGATGACGATTTGCAGGCGTTTTATCTGTCGCTGCTGCGATCCGAGGCACGCCATTATCAGGATTACCTGGCGCTGGCGCAGCAGGTTTCAACCGATGATATCAGTAGCCGGGTGCGGTTTTTTGGCGAAGTAGAAGCCGCGTTAATCACCTCTCCTGACGATGAATTCCGCTTTCACAGCGGTGTGCCAGTTTAGTTCCTTTCTTTGACGCGCGGTGTCCATCGCCGCGCGGTTTAATCCTTCCTGTTTCTGTTAGCAAAATCTGGTGGCTGGAAATAGCTCGCTGCTGCCGTAATAATCAAAACATCGAAGGGGAAATATATCCCTGTAACAGAGATGATTTGGCATAAGGATGGTTAATGAACTGGGCACACGTTTTGTTGGCAGGTTATATCGGGGCGGTGATTGCTATCGTCGTCGGCATGTTTCGCAAAAAAGGCTGGCTGGGCAAGGTCTCTGGCGCGGTGGTCTTTGTGGTGGCGATTATCGCGTGGAATCTGTTTGATGTGCACTACCTGATCCCACGCGAAAGCCCGGATTATGGTCTGACGGATGCGCAGAAATTTGAAAACGCGATGCTGTCCATGCCCGTTTATCAGGTGCTTAAGGAGCAGGAGCCAGCGCTGTGGCAGAACATCCTCACCCAGGCAACGCAGTTGAAGGAGGCGGGGAAAAGCGAGCAACAGATTATCGACGCTATTCAGCCGCAGATCCTACAGGTACAGATGGCGCGTTTGCAGCAGGCGCCTGATGCCAACGTGATCGAGTATATGAAGATTAATCTCGAGCAGATTGCCGCGGTGGCAAAAGTGGGCAATGACGAATGTTTTCGCTTTTTGTTCCCGGCTGTGAAAGGCGGGATTAACCCGGTGCGTATTATTCCGCGCGAGCTCATGAACCGTCGTATGGCCAGCGACATGAGTATGATGCACGCGGCTTATGGCCCGAACAAACATACGGTTACGACCGAGGAAAAACAGCTGGCTCTGCAGGATTTACAAGCGATCAGCCCCGGACTGGTGCAACGCTATGGGGATGATATTCAGATTATGGCCGACCCGAATAAAGGGATCGGCAAAGAGAAGATCGCCTGTGAGATTGTGCAGGATCTCTGGACGCAGGTGCTGAAGCTGCCAACCGCTCGCGCGGCTGGTGTTATTCGACTGATGCTCTCAGCCGAAATGCAGTAAAGCAGAAATGCTCCTTTGCCTGACGTCAGAGGGGCTTTAACATCCTGACTTCGCAATCGACGTGGCCGGTGCAGCCGAGCGCCTCACTGATGTGCTCAAACCCTAAATGTTCATACAGACGAATAGCTTCGGTCAGAAACGCGGTGGTTTCCAGATAGCACTGCTTAAAACCCTGCTCGCGGGCATGTTCAAGTGCCATCAGCGCCAGCTTTTTCGCCAGCCCCTGACCGCGCGCGCTCGACAGGAAGTACATCTTTTGCAGCTCGCAAATGTCTGGTTCACTACATCCTAACGGTGCAACACCGCCGCCGCCCACGACTTCACCGTTTTGCTCAACCACCCAGTAGGCCGCGCCCGGCTGGCTGTAAACCTGGAACAATTCGTCCAGATTAGGGTCGGCAACGGTGTAGCCTTTATCGGCGGTCAGGCCGTATTCAGCGGAAACTTTGCGGATAACGCGGGCAATTGCGGCGTTATCATCGGCAGAAATTCGGCGCAGCGTTGCCGCGACGGAGGTAATGGCACTCATAGCGAACTCATGACATAAAAGTGAGACATATGCAGTTAATACCACTGCGGTGAGGGGAAGCGCAAGCGAGGATAATTCAAGAAAAAGCCTCTGAGCGAGAACGCCAGAGGCTTTTATCGTCTGTGGTGTCGGATGCGCTACGCTTATCCGACCTACGTTGACGGTGCCCGTAGGCCGGAAAAGCGCAAGCGCCATCCGGCAAACGTATGGGCACGATTTTTACAGCGCGGCGATAACTGCCTGCTGCTCAATCAGCTTCGCTTTGGCTTCTGCGTAACCGTCCAGCTTCTCACGCTCTTTGGCGATGACCGCTTCAGGGGCGCGAGCAACGAAACCTTCGTTGGAGAGCTTGCCTTCGATACGGGCAATCTCACCTTCGATTTTCGCCACTTCTTTCGCCAGACGCGCCAGTTCATCTTCTTTGTTGATGAGACCTGCCATTGGGATCAGCAGCTCGGCGCCGTCGATGATTTTGGTCACCGAAACCGGACCTTTATCATCGGCAGGCAGCACGGTGATGCTTTCCAGACGCGCCAGGTTCAGCAGGAAGCTCTTGTTGTCGTTGACACGACGCATTGCATCCGCGCTGCAACCACGCAGCAACAGCTCCAGCGGTTTGCCTGGGGCAATGTTCATTTCCGCGCGGATGTTACGTACGGCAACGATCGCCTGCTTCAGCCATTCGGTATCAGCCAGTGCCGCTTCATCAACCTGAGCCGCGTTATATTCCGGGAACGGCTGCAGCATGATGGTATCTGCGGTGTTGCCACAAATCACTTTCACGCGCTGCCAGATGGTTTCGGTAATGAATGGAATGATCGGGTGCGCCAGGCGCAGCAGGCCTTCCAGCACGGTCACCAGCGTATTACGGGTGCCGCGCAGTTCAGCATCAGTTCCTCCGGTCATTACCGGCTTGGTCAGCTCCAGATACCAGTCGCAGAACTGGTTCCAGGTGAACTCGTACAGAATGCCCGCGGCGATATCGAAGCGGAAGTTATCCAGCGCTTCGCGGTACGCTTTGATGGTCTGGTTGAATTCAGCGAGGATCCAGCGGTCGGCCAGAGACAGGGTCATTTCGCCGCCGTTGAAGCCGCAATCCTGATCTTCGGTGTTCATCAGCACGAAGCGGCTGGCGTTCCACAGCTTGTTACAGAAGTTACGGTAACCTTCCAGACGCTTCATATCCCAGTTGATGTCGCGGCCGGTAGAGGCCAGCGCCGCCAGGGTGAAACGCAGGGCGTCGGTGCCGTGCGGCTCGATGCCGTTCGGGAACTGCTTCTCGGTGCGCTTGGCGATCTTCTCGGCCAGCTGCGGCTGCATCATGTTGCCGGTACGTTTTTCCAGCAGCTCCGGCAGCGAGATACCGTCGACCATATCCAGCGGGTCAATCACGTTGCCCTTGGATTTGGACATCTTCTGGCCTTCGTCGTCACGGATCAGACCGGTCATGTAGACGGTATGGAACGGAACCTGCGGCTTGCCGTTTTCATCTTTGATGAAGTGCATGGTCATCATGATCATGCGGGCAATCCAGAAGAAGATGATGTCGAAGCCGGAAACCATCACGCTGGTGGGGTGGAACTGACGCAGCGCGTCGGTGTTTTCCGGCCAGCCGAGGGTAGAGAAGGTCCACAGCGCGGAGGAGAACCAGGTATCCAGAACGTCTTCGTCCTGACGAAGCTGAACGTCGGCGCCGAGGTTGTTTTCCTGACGCACTTCGTCTTCGGTGCGGCCAACGTAGACGTTGCCGTCGTTGTCATACCATGCCGGGATACGGTGACCCCACCACAGCTGACGGGAAATACACCAGTCCTGAATATCGCGCATCCAGGAGAAGTACATGTTTTCGTACTGCTTCGGTACGAACTGGATGTCGCCGTTCTCAACCGCTTTAACCGCCGGTTTTGCCAGCACGTCGGCACGGACGTACCACTGGTCGGTCAGCATCGGTTCGATAACCACGCCGCCACGGTCGCCGTAAGGAACGGTCAGATCGTGAGGTTTGATCTCTTCCAGCAGGCCCATCGCATCGATGGCAGCGACGATCGCTTTACGCGCGGCAAAGCGTTCCAGCTTCTGGAATTCAGCCGGGATAGCGTTGGAGTAAACGTCAGACTCTTCACCTTTGGTGTCATACACTTCCGCGGTTTCGCGGATGTCGCCATCAAAGGTCAGAATGTTAATCATTGGCAGGGCGTGACGACGGCCGACTTCATAGTCGTTAAAGTCGTGCGCAGGGGTGATCTTCACGCAGCCGGTGCCTTTTTCCATATCGGCGTGTTCGTCGCCCACGATAGGAATACGGCGGTCAACCAGCGGCAGCATGACGAATTTGCCGATCAGATCTTTATAACGTGGATCTTCCGGGTTCACGGCTACGCCGGTGTCGCCCAGAATGGTTTCCGGACGGGTGGTCGCCACGACCAGGTAATCTTTACCGTCTGCGGTTTTCGCGCCGTCGGCCAGCGGATAGCGGATGTGCCACATGGAGCCTTTAGACTCGCGGTTTTCCACTTCCAGGTCAGAAATAGCGGTGCGCAGTTTCGGGTCCCAGTTGACCAGACGCTTGCCACGGTAAATCAGGTCTTCTTTGTACAGGCGAACGAAGACTTCTTTCACGGCATTGGAAAGGCCTTCGTCCATGGTGAAGCGCTCGCGCTCCCAGTCAACGGAGTTGCCGAGACGGCGCATCTGACGGGTAATGGTGCCGCCGGATTCCGCTTTCCACTGCCAAATTTTGTCGATAAACGCTTCGCGACCGTAGTCGTGACGGGTTTTACCTTCTTCAGCGGCAATCTTACGTTCAACCACCATCTGGGTTGCGATACCCGCGTGGTCGGTACCGGCCTGCCACAGGGTGTTTTTGCCCTGCATGCGCTGGTAGCGAATCATGGTATCCATGATGGTTTGCTGGAAAGCATGACCCATATGCAAACTGCCGGTGACGTTCGGCGGCGGGATCATGATGCAGAAGGACTCTTTGCTTTCATCGCCGTTAGGTTTGAAATAGCCCTGCTTTTCCCAGTGCTCGTAAAGCGGCTGTTCGATATCTTGTGGGTTGTATGTCTTTTCCATTATTTCCAGGTTGCCGTATTCAGGTTAAAACCAGCCACGCGGTAAGCTTTGTAGCGATCGCGTGCCGATTGTTTCAAAGAATCTTCGTAAGGAACGAAGTCTATCACTTCTGTGAAAGCGGTGGCAAAATCTGCAAAGCCAACGCGTAAACTGATAAGCAGGTCGCGCGGGCTGCTGTTGCGTTTTTCCGGCCAGGCAATCTCTACCGGGGCGCCGCCTCTGGGGCCTTCACCCGCCAGATTATGTGGAACAAAGCTTTCTGCCGGTCTTGCCCACAGGGCTTCATCCAGTCGCAGAGCCTGCTTTTCGTTTTCACAGGCGATCAGCACACGCTTGCCAGCCCGCCAACGTTCTGCGGCAATTTCACACACCAGTTGTTCAACGGCGCTGAGGCCGTCGATGGTGTTGTCATTGTCCAGAATATAAAAGGTCGCATTCCTCATATCTATACCCGTCGTCTTTCAAGTTGCCTCATTGTTGGCTGCTGCCTTCACGCACCCCAGTCACATAGTAAACTATGCTCCTGGGGATTTGCTCAGTTGCCGCCGCGATGCAACTCGAAATCCATAGGGTATAGAATTCTTATTGCTCGATCTTGTAGGCCGGAAAAGCGCAGCGCCATCCGGCAATCATGCAAACTACTCTTCGCCGTTAAAACCGGCACGATTGAGCAGGAACTGCGACAGCAGCGCCACCGGACGACCAGTTGCGCCTTTGGCTTTCCCGGAACGCCATGCGGTGCCGGCGATGTCCAGGTGCGCCCAGTTATACTTACGGGTAAAGCGCGACAGGAAGCAGCCTGCGGTAATGGCTCCACCAGGACGTCCGCCAATGTTCGCCATATCCGCAAAGTTGGACTCCAGCTGTTCCTGGAACTCATCACCCAGCGGCAGACGCCATGCGCGATCGCCAGCCTGCTCGGACGCGCCGATCAGCTCATGCGCCAGCGGGTTGTGGTTCGACATCAGGCCGGTGATGTGATGGCCCAGCGCAATCACGCACGCGCCGGTCAGGGTCGCGACGTCAATCACCGCTTCCGGCTCAAAGCGTTCGACGTAGGTTAACACGTCGCACAGCACCAGACGGCCTTCGGCGTCGGTATTGAGCACTTCAACGGTCTGCCCGGACATAGTGGTCAGCACATCGCCTGGGCGATACGCGCGGCCACCCGGCATGTTTTCGCAGCCCGCCAGTACGCCGACGACGTTGATGGGTAGTTGAAGCTCGGCCACCATGCGCATTACGCCGTACACTGCCGCCGCGCCGCACATGTCGTACTTCATCTCATCCATGCCTTCGGCTGGTTTGATGGAGATACCGCCGGAGTCGAAGGTTAACCCTTTACCGACCAGCACAATCGGACGCGCGTCTTCGGACGGGTTGCCTTTGTACTCGATGACTGACATCAGCGACTCGTTCTGCGAACCGTGACCGACGGCGAGATAAGAGTGCATACCCAGCTCTTTCATCTGCTGCTCGCCGATCACGCGGGTCACAACATTTTTGCTGTAGCTGTCTGCCAGCTGACGCGCCTGAGAAGCCAGATAGGCAGCGTTACAAATATTTGGCGGCATATTGCCGAGATCTTTCGCTGCTTTAATACCGGCGGCGATCGCCAGACCATGCTGAATAGCACGCTCGCCGCTGGTCAGCTCACGGCGGGTCGGTACGTTGAAGACCATTTTACGCAACGGGCGGCGCGGCTCGCTTTTGTTGGTCTTCAACTGGTCAAAGCTGTACAGCGTTTCCTGGGCCGTCTCAACGGCCTGACGCACTTTCCAGTAGTTATTGCGCCCTTTGACGTGCAGCTCAGTCAGGAAGCAGACGGCTTCCATTGAGCCAGTATCATTCAGCGTATTGATGGTTTTCTGAATGACCTGCTTGTACTGGCGCTCATCAAGTTCACGCTCTTTGCCACAACCAATGAGGAGAATTCGCTCAGACAGAACGTTAGGAACATGGTGCAGCAACAGGGTTTGACCCGGTTTGCCTTCCAGTTCGCCACGACGCAGCAGTGCGCTGATGTACCCGTCGCTGATCTTGTCGAGCTGCTCTGCAATCGGAGAGAGGCGGCGTGGTTCAAAGACACCCACGACGATGCACGCACTCCGCTGTTTCTCCGGGCTACCGCTTTTTACACTGAACTCCATGCACTACGCTCCTGAATCTTAAAGACAACAGCGGTGGCTACGGATAGAATTGCAAGCTTTCGTAACTCATACCCGCTGTTGCGGTGACTTCGTGTTAATCTTAACGTTATTACGGCATTGGCACGTCAGAACAATTTCTGAGAGGTGGATCCGTTGAGTATAATGATCTTAGCGACGATTTCGACGGCTCAAGAGAATAAATGACGTTTAAGCCATGAAACAAGCTAAATTCCGGCAAAAGACGGGTTTTTACGGGCGTATTTAAAGTGATAATCATAAGATATCTGGTTCGGGAAACGCTCAAAAGCCAACTTGCGATCCTATTCATCCTGCTTTTGATCTTCTTTTGTCAAAAGTTAGTCAGGATCCTGGGTGCGGCTGTTGACGGTGATATCCCGGCGAATCTGGTGCTCTCGCTGCTGGGGCTGGGCGTGCCAGAAATGGCGCAACTTATCTTGCCCTTAAGCCTGTTCCTTGGGCTGCTAATGACGCTGGGCAAACTGTATACCGAAAGTGAAATTACGGTCATGCACGCCTGCGGGCTGAGCAAGGCTGTGCTGGTAAAAGCGGCGATGGTGCTGGCGTTGTTTACCAGTATCGTTGCGGCAGTCAACGTAATGTGGGCCGGGCCGTGGTCCTCCCGGCATCAGGATGAAGTGCTGGCGGAAGCAAAAGCGAACCCCGGCATGGCGGCGCTTGCTCAAGGGCAATTCCAGCAGGCAACGAACGGCAGTTCGGTGTTGTTTATCGAAAGTGTTGATGGTAGCAGCTTCAAAGATGTGTTCCTCGCGCAAATCCGCCCGAAAGGTAACGCCCGTCCTTCGGTGGTTGTGGCTGATTCCGGACATCTGACTCAGTTGCGTGACGGCTCTCAGGTCGTGGTGCTGAACAAAGGTACGCGTTTTGAAGGGACCGCGCTGCTGCGCGATTTCCGCATTACCGATTTCCAGGACTACCAGGCGATTATCGGCCATCAGGCCGTGGCGCTGGATCCCAACGATACCGACCAGATGGATATGCGCACACTGTGGAATACCGACAACGCTCGGGCCCGTGCGGAGCTGCACTGGCGTATCACATTGGTATTCACCGTATTTATGATGGCGCTGATGGTTGTCCCGCTGAGCGTGGTTAACCCGCGGCAGGGTCGCGTACTGTCCATGCTGCCAGCCATGCTGCTCTATTTGCTGTTCTTCCTGGTGCAGACGTCGCTGAAGTCGAACGGTGGCAAAGGTAAACTGGATCCGGTGTTCTGGATGTGGGTGGTAAACCTGGCCTATCTGGCGCTGGCGATTGTGCTTAACCTCTGGGATACGGTGCCGATGCGCCGCTTGCGTGCCCGTTTTATGCGTAAAGGAGCGGTATAATGCAGCCCTTTGGTGTACTTGACCGCTATATCGGTAAAACCATTTTTACCACCATCATGATGACGTTGTTCATGCTGGTGTCGCTCTCCGGGATCATCAAGTTTGTCGACCAGCTGAAAAAAGCCGGGCAGGGGAGCTACGATGCGATGGGCGCCGGGCTGTATACCCTGCTCAGCGCACCGAAAGATATCCAGATCTTCTTCCCGATGGCGGCGCTGCTGGGTGCGTTGTTGGGGCTGGGCATGTTGGCCCAGCGCAGTGAACTGGTGGTGATGCAGGCTTCCGGCTTTACCCGTATGCAGGTAGCGTTGTCGGTGATGAAAACCGCGATTCCGCTGGTGCTGCTGACGATGGCCATCGGGGAATGGGTGGCACCGCAGGGTGAACAGATGGCGCGTAACTACCGTGCGCAGCAGATGTACGGCGGCTCGCTGCTCTCTACCCAGCAAGGACTGTGGGCGAAAGATGGCGACAGCTTTGTTTACATCGAGCGAGTGAAAGGGGACGCCGAATTAGGCGGAATCAGCATTTACGCCTTTAACGACAAGCGTCGTTTGCAGTCCGTTCGCTATGCCGCCAGCGCGACGTTTGACCCGGAGCAGAAGGTCTGGCGTTTGTCGCAGGTGGATGAGTCCAACCTGACCGACCCGAAACAAATTACCGGTTCGCAGACGGTGAGCGGCACCTGGAAAACCAACCTTACGCCCGACAAGCTCGGCGTCGTGGCGTTGGATCCTGACGCGCTGTCGATTAGTGGTCTGCATAATTACGTGAAGTACCTGAAGTCGAGCGGCCAGGACGCCGGACGCTACCAGCTCAATATGTGGAGCAAAGTGTTCCAGCCGCTGTCAGTGGCGGTCATGATGCTGATGGCGCTGTCATTTATCTTCGGCCCGCTGCGTAGCGTGCCGATGGGTGTGCGTGTGGTGACGGGGATTAGCTTCGGTTTTGTGTTCTATGTGCTGGACCAAATCTTTGGCCCGCTGACGCTGGTGTACGGCATTCCGCCGATTATCGGCGCGCTGCTGCCAAGTGCCAGCTTCCTGCTGATTAGTCTGTGGCTGATGCTGCGTAGGTCGTAATCACAGTAAAGCGCAGTGCCTGATGGCGCTGCGCTTATCAGGCCTACCAGGGCCCGTAGGCCGGATAAGGCGTTTACGCCGCCATCCGGCACAGTAACACGGACACTAGCGTTTTCTCCCGCCCATCAAACTCCCCAACATGCCGCGGATTATCTGATTAGTGACCTGTCGCGCCGCGCTTTTCGCCACGCTCTGTACCACGCCATCGCGCTTGCCGCCGCGCGGTCCTGTGCTGCCAAACAAAATATCCTTCAACCCACCGAGAATACCGTCGTCAACCTCGACCGCTTTACCGTTGGCGGGAGGCGTATTTTGCTGCCCGGTGCTGGCTTGCACGCCTTGCTGTAAACGCTCATAGGCGGATTCGCGGTCGACCTCTTCCTCATATTTTCCGTACAGCGAAGAGTGATTAATCAGCCCGTTGCGCTCATCGTCCGTCACCGGCCCCATGCGGGAGCAGGGCGCAATCACCATTGCCCGCTCCACCACCGACGGGCTGCCTTTGGCGTCCAGGAACGACACCAGCGCCTCGCCGGTGCCCAGCTCCTGAATAGCTTTCTCGGTATCAAACGCCGGGTTGGCGCGCATGGTTTGCGCCGCGCTTTTCACCGCTTTCTGATCTTTCGGCGTGAACGCGCGCAGGGCGTGCTGCACGCGGTTACCCAACTGGCCAAGCACGTTGTCCGGAATATCCGACGGGTTTTGCGAGACGAACCACACACCGACCCCTTTCGAGCGGATCAGGCGGATCACCTGTTCGATTTTATCCAGCAGCACCTGCGGGGCGTCGTTGAACAGCAGATGCGCTTCATCAAAGAAGAACACCAGTTTTGGTTTTTCCAGATCGCCTGCTTCCGGCAGCTGTTCGTACAGTTCGGAGAGCATCCACAGCAGGCTGGCGGCGTACAGTTTGGGCATCTGGTAGAGCTTCTCGGCGCTGAGGATGTTGATCATCCCTTTGCCGCTGGCGTCGGTTCGCATCCAGTCTTTGATATCCAGCATCGGTTCGCCAAAGAAGTGCGCCGCGCCCTGTTGTTCCAGTGACAACAGTCCGCGCTGGATAGCGCCCACCGAGGCGCTACTGATGTTGCCGTACTGGTTCTGGAACGATTTAGCGTTATCGCCGATGTACTGCGTAATGGCCCGCAGATCTTTGAAATCCAGCAGCAACAGACCCTGGTCATCGGCAATACGGAAGATAATATCCAGCACGCCGGACTGCACGTCGTTGAGATTCAGCAGACGAGCCAGCAGCAGCGGCCCGAGATCAGATACCGTGGCCCGCACCGGGTGACCCTTTTCGCCAAAGATATCCCATACCGTGACCGGATTGGCATGCGGTTGCCAGTCGGTAATGCCGATGTTTTTCAGGCGGGCGAGCAGCTTTTCAGAGGATTGGCCTTCCTCGGCTACGCCGGTTAAGTCACCTTTCACATCGGCCATAAATACCGGTACGCCAATCCCGGACAGCGATTCGGCAAGCTTTTGTAACGTGACGGTTTTACCGGTTCCGGTCGCGCCGGTAATCAGCCCGTGACGGTTGGCCATGCCTGGCAGTAAAAACAGTTCGGTGTCCGGCGTGCGGGCAATTAGCAGGGGTGCGCTCATTGAGATTTCCTCCATTTATCCTGCCTGGAGTATAGGCAATGTCCATCAAAGAGAGTATGCGATGGCGAGAGAAAATGACTTAAAGCGTATTGCCGTGATAAATCTGATACCCAAGATCCACGGTGTTGTGGTTATGGTCGTTGTTCTTGATTTTGCTCAGCAACATCTGCGCCGCCATGCGGCCAATGTCAAAACGCGGGGTGATCACGCTGGCGAGGCTTGGGATCATCTGCCTGCCCATTTCCAGCCCGTGAAAACCGGCAATTGAGATCTGTTCCGGAACGGCCAGCTCGCGCTCGCGGCACAGCAGCAGCGCGCCCATCGCAATATCGTCGTTGGTGCAAAACACGCCGTCTACATCCGGATGCGCAGCCAGCGCGTCCCGCATCATCTGGGTGCCAAGATGAATGGACGAAATAGCGCGCGGATTGACGCGCAGCGGCACCAGACCCCGACGCGTCATGGCATCGCAGTAGCCGCGATAGCGTTGTTCATCGCGGACGTCGTCTTTCGAACCGAGATAGAGGATTTTGCGCCGCTGACGTTTATCCAGCATGGTGCTGACCATATCAAACGCCGCCTGACGGTTATCGAAACCTACTTCCATGTCCAGACGATCGCCCTGAATATCCATCAGCTCGACCACCGGAATGTTGGCTGAACGCAGAAATTTAACTGTGCGCAGAGTGTGATATTTCTCGGACAAAATAATGCCGTCGATATTGTACGACAGCAGGTTAATCACCGACTCTTCCTCTGATTCCCGGTCGTAATTGTAGTTGGCGATCAGCGTCTGATAGTTATGGTCCGAGGTGACTGACTCAATACCGGCCAGAATATCTGCGAACAACTGGTTTTGAAACGAGGGGATCAGCACGCCGAGCGTGTAGCTTTGCGCGTTCAGCAGCATCGCGGGCGCGCGGTTGGGGATGTAATTAATCTCCTCCATAATCTGCGCGATGCGTTCACCGGTTTCCTTTGCGACCTTTTTCGGCGAGCGAATGTAGCGGCTCACCGTCATTTTGGTCACGCCCGCCAGCGTGGCGATGTCTTGCAAAGAAATTCTGTGGTTCCTCATTTTCTCTCCAGTGCCGGGGAGCGCAGACCTGTGCTCCCCGGTGATGACCGTCTTAATGCAGGATGGCGTTCAGCGCCAGAACCCCCAGCAGCCCCATAATGGAAATCAGTGTCTCCATGACCGTCCATGTGCGCAACGTTTCCCCCACGCTGAGATTAAAATAGCCTTTAAACAGCCAGAATCCCGGATCGTTAACGTGGGAGGCAATCACGCTGCCCGCGCCGGTAGCCAGCACCATCAGCGCCGGGTCGGCATGCGTGACGTTGATAATCGGCAGCACCACGCCTGCGGTGGTGATCGCCGCCACGGTGGCTGAACCAAGCGCGATGCGCAGCAAGGCGGCAACCGTCCAGCACATCAGCAACGGAGAAAGCGACGTGCCGGTCATCAGGTGCGAGATATATTGCCCCACGCCGCTGTCGACCAGAACCTGCTTAAACGCACCGCCCCCGGCGATGATAAACACAATCATCGCGATTGCGCCGATAGAGTCGCCAATGATATCCATAATTTGCTCGATCGTACGCCCGTTACGTCGACCAAGGGTAAAAATGGCGAGCACGATAGCAATAAACAACGCGACCGCAGGGTTACCGATAAACTCAAAGAACACCCGCACGCTGTTGATCTTTGGCAGCGTAATTTCGCACACGGCGGCGACCGCCATCAGTATGACCGGGATAACCGCCGCAAAGATACTGTTCCAGAACGACGGCATCTCTTCTTCGGTGAACAGATGCGGGTTGAATAACCCTTCCGGCGGCGCTTTCTCAAAGCGGGTCAGCAGCTTAGAAAACAGCGGCCCGGCGACAATCACCGTCGGGATAGTAATAATAAAGCCGTACAGCAGGGTGGTGCCGAGATTGGCCTCAAAAATGGTGGCAATCGCGGTCGGCCCCGGATGCGGCGGCAGAAAACAGTGGGTCACGGACAGCGCGGCGACCATCGGTACGCCAACATACAGCAGCGGCAGGCCGGACGAGGCCACCACCGTAAACACCAGCGGCAGCAGCAGAACAAAGCCGACTTCGAAGAACATCGCCAGACCGACAACCAGACCGGTGATCACCAGCGCCCACTGCACGCGCTTTTTACCGAATGTGCCAATCAGCGTGGTGGCGATGCGCTGAGCCGCGCCGGTATCGGAAATCAGCTTGCCGAGCATTGCGCCGAAGCCGAGGATCATCGCCAGCCCGCCAAGCGTGCCACCGATCCCGTTTTGTATTGAGTGCAGAACGGCCTGTGCATCCATCCCTTCGGCAAAACCAACGACCGCCGCCACCAGGACCAGAGCAATAAAGCCGTTAACTTTAAAGCCAATCATCAGGACCAGGAGCAGCGCGACGCCTGCCGCAATTATTATTAATGGCATAATCGTTTCTCTTATATCCCCGTCATCCTTCAAGCTGCAGGTGTGTTGGCTGCAACTCGAATTATTCAGGGGGGAGCCAAAAATGCAGCGCCTGGGCGCTGCGTGATGTTGCGTTGTGTGGTATCAGACGGCGACCAGCATGCCGCCATCGACAAACAACAGGTGTCCGTTAACAAAATCGGATGCTTTAGAAGAGAGGAATACCGCTGCGCCGATCAGCTCCTGTGGATCGCCCCAGCGCGCGGCTGGCGTACGTTTGCACAGCCAGGAGGTGAAGGCTTCATCCTCGACCAGCGCTTTGGTCATTTCGGTTTTGAAGTAGCCCGGCGCGATCCCGTTGACCTGGATATTGTGGCGTGCCAGCTCAACACACATCCCGCGGGTAAGCATTTTCACCGCGCCTTTCGAGGCGGCATACGGCGTGATGGTGTCGCGGCCCAGTTCGCTCTGCATGGAGCAGATGTTGATGACCTTCCCGGCCTGACGTTCCACCATGCGACGCGTTACCGCCTGGGAGACCAGGAATACCGCCGTCTGGTTCACGGCAATCACATCGTTCCAGTCCTGCTCCGGGAACTCGGTAAACGGATGGCGACGCTGGATACCGGCGTTATTCACCAGCACATCAATTTGGCCAATGTCTTTTTCGATATGGTCGATGGCGGCATCAATGTCTTGTTTATGCGTAACATTGAACGGCGCGGCCACGGCGCGGATCCCTTCCAGCTGCAGTTTGGCGACGGCGGCCTCCGCGCGCTCCGGCGTAATGTCATTGACGATAATCTGCGCGCCATATTTACCCAGCCCGGTCGCCAGTAAATAACCAATACCCTGGGCCGAACCGGTGATCAGAATATTTTTGCCGTCCAGTGAAAAAAGATCGTTCATCATGCTATTCCTTATTTTATGTCTTCGAAAACGAGCTGGACCTTCGCCGCCTGGGTTTTATCCCCGGCGAAGATCAGCGCCTGTTCGAGGTCGGTAAACGGATATTCGGCGCTGAGTAACGGCAGCGGATCGATAACGTTATTCGCCAGCCACGACACCGCGGTGTTGAACTCGGTGGTAAAGCGGAATGAGCCTTTGAGCGCGATCTCTTTGCCGATCAGCATCATCATTGGGAAGTCCGGCACCGCGCCGCCCATGCCGACCTGCACCATCACGCCTTTCGCGCGGGTCACTTCCAGACAGGTGGTGATTGAGGACGGATGGCCGGAGACTTCAAAGCTGACGTCGAAGTAGCCTTTCTCTTTTTTCCACTCATCGAGCGAGTCCTGCTGCGGGTTAATCAGCGTGTCGGCTCCCATTTGTTGCGCCAGCGAGAGCGAACGTGAACTGATATCCGCACAGACGATTTCTGCCGCGCCGAGCGTTTTTACCGCGCTGACGATGAGGCAGCCGATAGGCCCAACGCCGGAGATAAACACGCGCTTGCCCTGCAGGTCGCCCGCTTCATGCGCGGCGTGGATCGCGACCGCCAACGGTTCGGCAAAGGCCATGACTTTTTCATCGGCCTCTTGAGGGTAGGGGATGCACTGCGCAGTATCGACAGTTTTAAACTGAGTAAAGCCGCCGTCGACGTGGGGAAAATACATGGCGCTGCCAAAAAAGCGCATTTCCGTACACTGGTTTTCTTCATGCTGCAGACAGTATTTGCAGTGACCGCAGGGCTTCGACGGATTAATCGCCACCGACTGACCTTCATGTAATTCTGTTGAATCGCTGTGCACTACTTTACCAATAACTTCATGGCCTAAAATCATCGGCGCTTTAACGGTAAAATTACCGACTTTGCCTTCCTGATAATAATGTAAATCGGAACCACAAATTCCCCCGCGGGTAATTTGTACCAGCGTTCCTTTATTATTCCATTCTATATTTTGGTCGGTAATGGCAACAGTTTTCTTACCCGCGACAACGCAGGATTGGGTTTTGACTTGCATAAATGCCTCACTGGTCAGGTAGTAACCTCGGCAGCATTTAAACGGTTTTAATTGTTATTATTTGTGATGCAGATCACGCTGAGAAATTGTTACACTACAATGTTACGCATAACGTGATGCGCCCTGTAAATCTGCTCAGTCGCGGCGAAAAAAGGTGAATTCTGCAATGTGGAAGGCGTAGTATCGCGCCATGGAATATGAATCTGGAGTTTTTTCAATGGCCGGGGAAAGTTATATTTTGATGGGCGTTTCGGGAAGCGGTAAATCTTTAATTGGCAGCAAAATTGCCGCAATGTTATCGGCTAAATTCATTGATGGCGACGATCTCCATCCCGCTAAAAATATTGATAAAATGTCTGACGGTATTCCATTAACCGATGAAGACCGACTGCCGTGGCTAGCGCGATTAAATGACGCCTCATACAGTTTATATAAAAAGAACGAGACCGGGTTTATTGTTTGCTCGTCATTAAAAAAACAGTACCGCGATATATTGCGTCAGGGCAGCCCGAATGTGCATTTTCTGTGGCTGGACGGCGACTACGAGACTATTCTGGCGCGCATGCAGCGTCGGGCAGGGCATTTTATGCCAGTGGGATTACTCAAAAGCCAGTTCGACGCGCTGGAGTGCCCGCAGGACGATGAGAAAGATATTGCCCGCATCGACGTGAACCATGACATTGAGCATGTGACGGAACAGTGCCGCCAGGCGGTGCTCGCGTTTCGTAACGGGCAATAAGCCCAGTCCCTTGCGGGACTGAGCCCGGCATCAGAAGTCGGCTTTCAGCACCACGCGGTAGCGGGCCTTGCCGTCACGCACGTGCTGGATTGCTTCGTTAATTTGCGACATCGGGTACAGCTCGGTGGTAGGCGACACCTTGCTGCGACCGGCAAACTTCATCAGCTTGCGCAGCTCGAATGGCGTCCCGGTCGCCGAACCGGAGATGCTGCGATCTCCGGCAATTAAGGTAAATGCCGGCACCGGCAGCGGCTTCAGCACCGCGCCGACGGTATGGAAGTTTCCGCCGTAAGCCAACGCTTCAAAATAGGGCTGCCAGTCGAGATCGACGTTAACCGTGTTAATGATGAGATCGAACTGGCCCGCCAGCGCTTTTAGCGCATCCGGATCGCGGCTGTTGACCACCTTATCCGCCCCCATCGCCAGCACTTCCTGCTCTTTCGCCGGATTGGAGCTGAATGCGGTCACTTCGCAGCCCATCGCGTGTAACAGCTTAATGGCGATATGCCCCAGGCCGCCGATACCGATCACCCCGACGCGGCTGGTGGCGGTGATATGGTGCATCAGCAGCGGTTTGAACACGGTGATACCGCCGCACAGCAAGGGGCCAGCCGCCGCCAGATCAATGCTCTCCGGTAGCGGGATCACCCACTGCCAGTCGGCTCGCAGCTTCTCGGCAAAGCCGCCGCGATTGAGAATAGTAGGAACGGACCCTTCCAGGCAGTTAATCTGATTACCGCTGATACAGGCGTCACAATGTCCGCAGCTGCGCGCCGTCCAGCCAATACCGACGCGCTGACCAACCTTCAGACCCTTATCCTGCGCCGCGCTGCCGAGCGCTGCCACGCGACCAATCACTTCATGCCCGGCAACCAGCGGATACTGAGAGAATCCCCATTCGTTGTCGATCATCGACAAATCGGAATGGCAGATACCGCAGTAATCGACCTGGACTTCGACATCTTCCGGCTTGAGCTCGCCCGCATCATATTCATAGAGTTCGAGTTCGCTGCCCGCCGCTTTTGCGGCGTAGCTTTTTATCATCGACATCGTGTTTCCCTCAGTGTGGTGTTGAACTGGAAGTGTAGAGCATGGGGAAACGGGACGCTTCGCAGAAGGGGGGATTAAGAAGCGGGTAAACTGTGATGAGGGTTGCAGCTAAGAAAGGTAATGCTGAAATTTTCAACACTTAGCAGGCCAGACACACGCTGGCGCTTGCATGGTGGCGCACGACAGGTATAATCCACAACGTTTTCCGCATCCCTTCCGTGCCGGAGTGGCGAAATCGGTAGACGCAGTTGATTCAAAATCAACCGTAGAAATACGTGCCGGTTCGAGTCCGGCCTTCGGCACCATCGGAACATCAATAGACGTCAACGGACGTCTTTTTTTGTGCCTGAAATCCAGTATCCGCAAGGCTTTCCTCGCTTTTTCACTCAACCTAAGTCAACCTGATTCAGACATCAGGAACGTAACTCTGTACGTGTGGTTTGCATCCATAAGGCTGGGTATCTTGGCGAACATAGGCTAATGATACAGTGGTGTGCTGATTCTCTGGATGCGAAGCGAAAAGGGAATATCAGTCTGTTTTATTATGCAAAACTGAATAATTCTATGTAGTTTAGATGACACGCGTAATTACAGTAATACCATCGGATTGGATAGCATTTATTTCCAGTTGATAATCTTGCCGAAATATTAAAAAACATTGACCTGTATTTTAATTTTTTAAAGAAGAATTTATTAATTTAAGGATGTGCTTTCCATTATTTTATGAATGTTGATTGTGGGATTACTTGTTCCAGGAGCGAGGCTAAGAGCCTCGCAGCTTATTAGTGATAATTTATCACTGGAATGCAGATTTTACTACTTGTTTTGTTTCTTCTCCTAGCTCTTGAAAAATTTTATTCATATCATTTAAACCGAAAAGGTTATTTGAAGCTAACATCCATAGCTCATCTCCTACAAGTAAATCTCTGCGATCATACTGTCCAGCATGTCTTCTGTAGTTATTAGTTGTAAGCGATTCTGGATTATATGGTATTGCTATAAATGGTTTGACTTGTGCGTTGGGGTTAGTGCTTTTTCTTAAAGCGTACCATTCTAATGTTTTACGTTTCATTGTTCTAAATTCTTTTTTATTGGGTTTTACTGTTGTAATGTCTATATAAATTTCTTCCCCATTTGGTTTTTCTATAAAAACATCAACAATGCTATCTGGATATCTTAGAGGGCTAGATGTGAATACAGATATAGAATCTATCTCGTCCTGTTCTTGGCTTCTGTTTGGTATGTAATGATAATTATTTAAAGTTCTTTCAAGGTACGAGGATACGCTGGGAGTTATATTGCCCTCTAATACAAATTGGGTTTTTACTTGATAACCAACATGTTCTCCTAGAATTTTACACGCTTGCTCATAAAATGACATCCCGAAACTTGTTTGTAATGACTGCATGACTTTTGTTATTAAGATTAAATCATCTCCAAAAAGGTTTCTAAAAAAAAGATTTGTATCACCATCATCAATGTCTGCCTTTTTTTGTGTGACCCTATCATCTATTTTTATGATGCGCCGTGCGAGGTTTTTTATTTGTTCGTGCATAGATTCTTTAATTTCTTGTGTGGTCATAGTAATGCCTTAAGTTAAAGTTTTATTTTTGCATCAAGATTTGTAATCTCATGTATTTATACGTTAAAATCTAAAAAAAACAATAAAATAGATACGTTATGATACAAAGAACTTCACATGATAAGGCTCATACTGTATACTAAACCAGTACTTTTAAATTTATAATGGAAGCGTCCTATGAGTGATGTCCAATTGATAGATTCCTTCAATCAAAATGATTACTTTTCTTTGGAAGTTTTAGCTGACGTATTATCAGAATCTAAGAAAACACTCGAAAGCTGGGTAAGAAAAGGAGTTGTAGAGGCAGTTATATGCCCGGATTCGAAAAGAACGCTAATTCATCGTAAGCAAGTTCAGCATTTAGAAGATGTAAAGTTGCTTTTAACAAGCCAGTGGGATGATGAGTTAAATACTCGCCCACTTCGCAATTATAATCTTGTTGAACTTTTTGCTGGCGCTGGTGGATTGGCCATTGGTTTAGAGCAGGCTGGCTTAAATTCAATATTCTTAAATGAGATAGATAAATCAGCTTGCAATACATTAAGGCATAACAGACCTAATTGGAATGTTGTGGAAGGTGATATCGCGACGATTGATTTTACTAAAATAAATAATAAAGTTGATATCCTTACGGGAGGATTTCCTTGTCAGGCATTTTCGTATGCGGGGAAAAAATTAGGATTCGAAGATACTCGGGGTACTCTTTTCTTTGAATTTGCACGCGCTATAAAAGAACTTCAACCGAAAGTATTTATGGCTGAAAATGTGCGAGGTTTATTGACTCATGAACAAGGTCGAACCTTGTGCGCCATAAAAGACGTTATTAGCGAGCTGGGTTATGAACTTATTGAACCAAAAGTATTAAAAGCAATCTTCTATAAAGTTCCTCAAAAAAGAGAAAGATTGATACTTGTGGGCATACGAAAAGACCTTTCAGAAAAAGTTGAATTTAAATGGCCATCCTATTTTCATAGAGTCATGACATTAAGAGACGCTCTGTATGCAGGTGAGTTGTATAAGGATGATGTCTCCGAATCAGTAGGGCAAATATACCCAAAAAGAAAGAAAGAAATAATGGAGCATGTACCTCCCGGTGGCTATTGGCGAGATTTGAGTGATGAGCTACAACGGGAATATATGCAGGGCAGTTACTTCTTAGGGGGAGGGAAGACAGGTATGGCTAGGCGTCTTTCCTTAGATGAACCGAGCTTAACTCTTACAACATCTCCAGCTCAAAAACAAACAGAGAGATGTCATCCTATAGAAACTCGGCCATTGCAAGTAAGAGAATATGCCAGAATACAAACTTTCCCCGATAACTGGGAGTTTAAAGGATCTATGAATTCTATCTATAAGCAAATTGGAAATGCCGTACCAGTTAACATGGCTGCTGCTTTAGGACGTTCTTTAGTTCGCTTGCTGAATGATATAGAAAATATTTAATTAAAAAAAACTTATAGATAACGCCGACAGTTACCGGAGTGGTTAACCGCTTCGGTAAATGGTGAGCGTTAGAAAGTCATTGATTTCATTATCAGGTAAATAATTGCGATGATGCTCGCAAAATATCACCTGATCAAGAGGGGGGAGGCCGATACACTATCGACGTCGCTTTATCTCTATATCTACAAACGCTCAATAAAGGCGCCCGCAGGCGCCTCAATTATAATGACAATCACACACTCACCCCTTCAATGCTTTCCCCGCAATTACCCCGATAAACTCCAGTACCTGCTTTTGCTTACGCGCGGAGAGCTTTTCCACGGCGCGCAGGGATTTCATCAGTTCTGACTCTTCGGGTTCGGCGGCGCGGGCGGTTAATACGATGCAGCCTTGCATCACCCGCACATCAACGTCGGTGCCGGTGTCGAATCCGGCGGCTTTCAGCCACTGGCCTTTCATCACGATGGACGGAAACTGAACGTACTTCACCGGCAAACGGCTGTAATCAGGATAACGGCTCGCATAACCCACCTTCAGGCGACGGTTATCTGCGGCGTGCACTTCTGGATCAAACGAAACTGCAATACAATGCGTATCAGTCATGGTGGCTATTCTCCGATAATAGTTACTGCGATCAGCGATGCATTGGTGCGCCAACACCTTTGCATCGCGCTAATAAAACCCCTGTAAATGACGCCAGTAAACTGGGGAAAGTCCAGATGTAAATACGATGAAATAAGCGCGAATAGCACGCTTTTGGAATAAATAGAAAACGCCTTCACCCCAATAAATCCGGTATTATTCACCGTGTAAATCCATTCACCTCCAGTCCGCTAAATACCGGCCATTTCCAGAAAATAACGCTCCTCTACATCAGGCCAAAAATGCGATCTAACTCACTGAAGCAAATAGTAAACTCTGAATCAACACCGTTTTGTACACTTTGCTTTACACTTTTGGTGATGTAAATCACAAATATTACTCCGTGAAGTGATCCGACTCTCACAAAATGAGGTGTACTCATTCACGAATACATTATGCGCACAGCCTGGAAAGTTATGTTTTCAGTATTTCCACTCTCCACAGACACACTACGGCGAATGGCAAATCGAAACGCAAAAAAAAACTTGTTGAATATTAACGGGTAAAAAAATGACGTGTGATTTACATCACTCACATTTACAGCTTTTTAAATTATTGCCAGTGATTAATGTTGACCGGGCTATTTCCATAATCAATCAAATCTTGCATAGTGCCTCCACATTATTTCTCCCCCTGGCTCAGGAGGCGAATAGTTATATTTCATCAGGATTTGTTGATGAACCAGGTATGATTTACTTCACATTAATACGTACATGACCACTGTTACTGGAGAAACAAAATGAATTATCCGGCAGAACCCTTCCGTATTAAAAGCGTTGAAACTGTATCTATGATCCCGCGTGATGAGCGCCTTAAGAAAATGCAGGAAGCGGGTTACAATACTTTCCTGTTAAATTCGAAAGATATTTATATTGACCTGCTGACAGACAGTGGCACTAACGCAATGAGCGACAAGCAGTGGGCCGGAATGATGATGGGTGATGAAGCGTACGCGGGCAGCGAAAACTTCTATCATCTGGAAAGAACAGTGCAGGAACTGTTTGGCTTTAAACATATTGTTCCGACTCACCAGGGGCGTGGCGCAGAAAACCTGTTATCGCAGCTGGCTATTAAACCCGGGCAATATGTTGCCGGGAATATGTATTTCACTACCACCCGTTATCATCAGGAAAAGAATGGCGCGGTGTTTATCGATATCGTTCGTGACGAAGCGCACGATGCCGGTCTGAATATTGCTTTTAAAGGTGATATCGATCTTAAAAAATTACAAAAGCTGATTGATGAAAAAGGCGCAGAGAATATTGCGTATATCTGCCTGGCGGTGACGGTTAACCTCGCGGGTGGGCAGCCGGTCTCCATGGCGAACATGCGTGCGGTGCGTGAACTGACACAAGCGCATGGCATTAAAGTGTTCTACGACGCTACCCGCTGCGTGGAAAACGCCTACTTTATCAAAGAGCAAGAGCAGGGCTTTGAGAACAAGAGCATCGCCGAGATCGTGCATGAGATGTTCAGCTACGCCGACGGTTGTACCATGAGCGGTAAAAAAGACTGTCTGGTGAACATCGGCGGCTTCCTGTGCATGAACGATGACGAAATGTTCTCTTCTGCCAAAGAGTTAGTCGTGGTCTACGAAGGGATGCCATCTTACGGCGGCCTGGCCGGACGTGATATGGAAGCCATGGCGATTGGCCTGCGCGAAGCTATGCAGTACGAGTACATTGAGCACCGCGTGAAGCAGGTTCGCTACCTGGGCGATAAGCTGAAAGCCGCTGGCGTACCGATTGTTGAACCGGTAGGCGGTCACGCGGTATTCCTCGATGCGCGTCGCTTCTGCGAGCATCTGACGCAGGACGAGTTCCCGGCACAAAGTCTGGCCGCCAGCATCTATGTGGAAACCGGCGTGCGCAGCATGGAGCGCGGAATTATCTCTGCGGGCCGTAATAACGTGACCGGTGAACACCACAGACCGAAACTGGAAACCGTGCGTCTGACTATTCCACGTCGTGTTTATACCTACGCACATATGGATGTCGTGGCTGACGGCATTATTAAACTTTACCAGCACAAAGAAGATATTCGCGGGCTGAAGTTTATTTACGAGCCGAAGCAATTGCGTTTCTTTACTGCACGCTTTGATTACATCTAAAAAATAGTTATGGCCCCATCACGTGATGGGGCTTTTTTGTATTCCTTTTCCATGAACAGGAAGCCTTTGCGGTGCCCGTTACCGTGACATAACTAAAAAAAGTAAACCCTGACTCCGACATTTTTATTATCCGCATGATGTACAAATGACAGCTGTAATTATAACGAATAGTCTACAGGAACATTTATCATGGATATTAATGCCATTGAGCGACAGAGTAGTACCCCCGGACTGATTAGCGGAACCATGTTGGTTATCGCGACCGTAGTGGGTGGCGGGATGTTCTCCCTGCCGATTGCGATGGCCGGCGTATGGTTTCCCGGTGCCTCTGTTATTCTTCTCTTTATCGCCATCATGATGTTATTAACCGGTCTGATGCTGGTTGAAGTCAATCTGCATTATGGCGCCGGTGCCAGTTTTAATACCTTTACTCAGGATTTATTAGGCCGGAAGTGGAATATCGTGGTGGGTATCGCTTTCGGCTTTGTGCTGTATATTCTGACCTATGCCTATATCTCCGGTTCGTCGGCGGTGATGGCACAAACTGTGTTCAAATACAGCGGCGTGCGCTTTCCGGCGAATATCTCGGTGGTGATCGTCAGTATGCTGGTAGGGGCGATTGCCTGGTATAGTTCCTTACTGGTCGGACGCATCACTACCGTGCTGATTATCGGTAAGTTTGTGGCGTTCTTTGCCACGTTCTCCGGGCTGATTGGCCATATCGAAGTGGCAAAACTCATCGACAGCGTGGCGGTTGCGCTGCCCAATTCGCAGTATCTGCCGTATATCCTGATGACGCTGCCGTTCTGCATCATCTCGTTTGGTTTTCACGGTAACGTGCCGAGCCTGGTCAAACTGTATGGCACAAGCGGAGTCTCGAATATTACGCGTTCGATTATCATCGGTACGCTGTTTGCTCTGCTGCTGTATATTTTCTGGCTGGGCGTGACGATGGGTAACATCAGCCGTTCCTCATTCCCGCCGATTATCGCCAAAGGCGGCAATATCGATGTGTTTGTCGAGGCCATCAGCGGGCTGTTCACCAGCCGTTATATGGATCTGATCCTCACCTTTTTCGGCAACTTCGCGGTAGCCAGTTCCCTGCTGGCGGCAACGCTTGGACTGTTCGATTACATCGCCGACCTGTTTCACTTCCCGGATGACGGCATGGGCCGCCTGAAAACTGCGCTGGTGACCTACTTCCCCCCGGCTGCCGTGTGCTCCTTCTTCCCGAATGGTTTTGTGCACGCGATTGGTTACGCCGGCCTGGCCTTTACCATCTGGAGCGTGATCCTGCCGCCGTTCCTGGTGAAAGCCGCGCGGAAACGTTTTCCAACTAGCAGCTATACCGCGCCCTGTAATAACACCGTGCTTAACCTGGTGATTGTCTGCGGAGCGGTTGTCTATCTGACGGTTGTTCTGGATGTATTTGGTCTGCTGCCAACGTTTCGTTAGCGCGGGGGAATGATGTTTCTGACATTGCTACGATTTCAGCATCCGCTGATCTACCGTTTTGCGTGGCTTCGTTTGTGGGTCAGGGTGTTAAGGGCGTGCAGGCTGCGTAAGTGAAAGGAGACGTGCTTTACTCTGCGGTCGCTGCCGGATGCGGCGCTTGCGCCTTATCCGACCTACAAAAGAGCGTTAAACGTAGGCGGGATAAGCGAAGCGCCATCAGGCATTACACCCGGAAGTAGCGTGGTGGGATCAACGCGGAAAAGGCGTCGAACTTCTTCACCATCTTTTTCCAGAACAACATAACAACAATCCTCGATTTGAAACATCGGCGCTATTGTAGTCAGCGCCGACAAATCGTAAAGCCAGTGACGTCGTTCCGATTCCGGGTCGGTGTAAACCTTTTAGTTCACCATTGCGTCAAATACGATTGCCGCGAATTTGACGGGGTTGACAATGGTTTACGCCATAAACCAGTAATAAAAGAGGCCAACCTTTAAGCCGAGGATCACGATATAGGCGCAGCAGTATTTCATGGTGCCAGACATGATCTGGTTGGCCTGACCGTCCATTTTTGTGGCTGAAACCGCAATGGCGATACTCTGCGGCGAAATCATTTTCCCTCCCGTTGCGCCAGAGGTGTTGGCCGCCGCCAGCCAGTTGGGATCGATATGCAGTTTGCTGGCGGCAATGGTTTGCAGTTTTCCGAACAAAATGTTCGAGTTGGTATCGCTGCCGGTAACGAACGTGCCCAGCGCGCCAATCACCGGGGCGAGGAAGACGTACGAGCTGCCGGTCAGATCGACAATCGACTGCGCCAGCGTGGAGATAATCCCGCTGAGATCCATCACCGTGGCCAGTGCGACGATCGCCATAATCGCCACAATGGAATTTTTAAGCTGGAAAATGGTTTTGATAAACACTTCCAGCATCCCGCGCGCGGACGCCCCCTGAATAAAGCCGCCGATAATAGTCGCAAAGATGATCAGCATCCCCGGGGTGGTCACCCATTCAACCTTCAGCGCCAGCGTTTTGCCGTCGGCAAGCGTGAAATGCAGCACCGAGGCCAGTTGTGAGGCTGCGCCTTTTATCGTCGGGAACAGCGGCGAACACAGCAGGATAAAGACAAAAATAAACAGATAGATAGAACCCACGCGGAACAACACTTTTGCCGAACGCGGCGTGGTTTCGCGGTTATGGCTGACTTCAATTCGCCATTCAGGATCGGTTTGCCCTTTGCGCAGGCGGCTAACCATCGCCACGGCAAACAGGCTGACCAGGCTACCGGCAAAGGCGGGTAATTCAGCGCCGAGATGAATAGCGACAAAATACTGCGGAACCAGCGTGGTAATACCGCAAATCAGCGTGATTAAAAATACGCCGCGAATGGCTCTCAGACCGCCGCCAATAATACAGACAATCACAAATGGCAGCAGGATATTAAACAGTGCGAGCTGCAGAATAATGGTTCCGCCTAAGGTATAAACCGGCAGGTTAACCTGTTCCGCCAGAATAGAAACCGGGATCCCGACTGCACCGAATGCGGTGGGAACGGTATTTGCCACCAGAGAGGCTATTGCCGCCTTCAGCGGGTTGAAACCCAGTGCGATAAGAATACCGATCGGAATAGCGACTGCTGTACCATAACCCGCCGCGGCTTCAAGAAATCCACCAAAGCACCATGAAATCAGCAGCACCTGAATACGCTTATCTTCGCTAATGCTGGCGAGAATATCGCGCAGAATATCCAGCGCTTTGGTCGCCTGCATAACGTTATAACTGAAGATGGCGCCGAGGATCACAATCACAATCGGCCATAATCCCTTCAGTGCGCCATAGCCTATCGCGGCTTTTAGATTCTGTACGGGCATCTCCCAGAACACAGCCGACAGCGCCGCGGTGAATACTAAAGAGATCAGCACGGAATAATGGATAGGCATTTTCAATTTCAATATTAAAAATACCATAAGTAGTAACGGAGAGAGTGCCAGGGCAAACATAAAGTATTCGTTCATTGCTATTCCTGATTGGTTTATTAAACCTGATTTATATTTATGGCGGGAAGGCTATATTGCCGTGTAAATAAAAGATGCAAACTGAATCGCTTCAGTGAATAAAGTAATTATGATTAATGGTTTTGTAACTATTGTAATCTTTTAATTAAAATTCAATGCCAGATAAATATACTTAAGAGCCGGCCAAGTACCTATAAATAGTTATTTAATAACCTTTTTATTAATGGTAGTGACAGGAATAGTCAGCACCTGAAACTATTTTTAAGCTGTTCATAACGCGCTGGTTTTCAATATAAAAATGTGAGCGAGGCCGAAAGAAATAAACCAGGGTATTGCATGTACGAGTTGATTGGAGGATTATTTGATTTTGTCATACAAATGAAAATACAGGCATTTAGGATGGTCCTGATATAAGAAGCGGAAATCGACCATCTCAGGAGCATGATCCAACAAACACCATGAACCCAGACATCGGCAAAACCAGCAAACAGAAGACTGGGCGTGATATAGCGATATCAAGCGCAATAAACAGAAATGAAGCAATGGAGTAATTATTGTGAATGTAAATTTCTTTGTTACCTGTATTGGTGACGCCCTGAAATCACGGATGGCACGAGACTCCGTATTGCTGCTGGAAAAACTGGGCTGTCACGTTAATTTCCCCGAGAAGCAAGGGTGTTGCGGTCAGCCAGCCATCAACAGCGGTTACATCAAAGAGGCGATCCCCGGGATGAAAAACCTGATCGCCGCCCTGGAAGACAACGACGATCCAATTATCTCCCCGGCAGGCTCCTGCACCTACGCGGTAAAAAGCTACCCGACGTATCTGGCGGATGAGCCTGAATGGGCGCTGCGCGCCGAGAAGGTTGCCGGACGTATGCAGGATCTCACCTCTTTTATCGTCAACAAACTGGGTGTGGTGGATGTCGGCGCCAGCCTGCAGGGCCGCGCGGTATATCATCCTTCCTGCAGCCTGACCCGCAAGCTGGGAGTGAAGGAAGAGCCGCTGACGCTGCTGAAAAACGTGCGCGGGCTGGAGCTGATGACGTTTGCCGATCAGGATACCTGCTGCGGCTTTGGCGGGACGTTCTCGGTCAAGATGGCCGAGATATCCGGTGAGATGGTGAAAGAGAAAGTCTTACATCTGATGGATGCGAAGCCGGAGTTTTTGATCGGCGCTGACGTCAGCTGCCTGTTGAACATTGGCGGCCGACTGCAACGCGAAGGCCAGCCGGTCAAAGTGATGCATATTGCTGAAGTGCTGATGAGCCGCTGAGGGGAAAGAGATGTCGATAAAAACCAGCGATGTAGAGTTTAAACTGCGCATTCGTCAGCAGATCGAAGATCCGATCATGCGCAAAGCCGTGGCCAACGCGCAGGAGCGTATTGGTGCGAATCGGCAGAAAATGGTTGATGAGCTAGGCCACTGGGAAGACTGGCGCGATCGTGCCAGCCAGATCCGCGACCACGTTCTGAGCAACCTCGATGCTTACCTGTATCAACTCTCCGAGAAAGTGACGGAAAACGGCGGGCACGTCTATTTCGCCAAAACCAAAGAAGACGCCACCCGCTATATTCTGCAGGTTGCGCAGAGTAAAAATGCGAAGAAGGTGGTGAAGTCCAAGTCGATGGTGACCGAAGAGATCGGTGTCAACCATGTGCTGCAGGATGCCGGAATTCAGGTGATCGAAACCGATCTCGGCGAATATATCCTGCAGTTGGATCAGGATCCGCCTTCGCACGTTGTGGTCCCGGCTATTCATAAAGATCGCTATCAGATCCGCCGCGTGCTGCATGAGCGTCTGGGGTATGACGGCCCGGAAACGCCAGAGGCGATGACCTTATTCATTCGCCAGAAGATCCGCGAGGATTTCCTCAGTGCCGAAATCGGTATTACCGGCTGTAACTTTGCTGTGGCGGAAACCGGCTCTGTATGCCTGGTGACCAACGAAGGCAACGCGCGGATGTGTACCACGTTGCCGAAAACGCACATTGCGGTGATGGGCATGGAGCGTATCGCACCGACCTTTGCCGAGGTGGATGTGCTGATCACCATGCTGGCGCGCAGCGCCGTGGGCGCGCGTCTGACGGGCTACAACACCTGGCTGACCGGCCCACGTGAGGCGGATAACGTCGACGGCCCGGAAGAGTTCCACCTGGTGATTGTCGATAATGGGCGCTCGCAGGTGCTGGGTTCAGAGTTTCGCGATGTGCTGCGCTGCATCCGCTGCGGGGCTTGTATGAACACCTGCCCGGCGTACCGCCACATTGGCGGACACGGTTATGGTTCTATCTATCCCGGCCCTATCGGCGCGGTGATCTCTCCGCTGCTCGGCGGCTATAAAGATTTTAAAGATCTGCCATACGCCTGTTCATTATGCACGGCCTGTGACAGCGTTTGTCCGGTTAAGATTCCGCTGTCAAAACTGATCCTGCGTCATCGCCGGGTGATGGCTGAGGAGGGCATTACGCCGAAAGCCGAGCGGCGGGCGATAAAAATGTTCGCATATGCCAATAGCCATCCGGGGCTGTGGAAAGTCGGGATGATGGCGGGCGCACATGCGGCGAGCTGGTTTATCAACGGTGGCAAAACCCCGCTCAAGGTTGGCGCGATTGGTGACTGGATGGAGGCGCGCGATCTTCCTGATGCCGACGGTGAGAGCTTCCGCAGCTGGTTTAAGAAACATCAGGCGCAGGAGAAAAAGAATGGATAACCGTACCGCATTTTTAGACACCATCGCCCAGGCGCTGGGCCGCCCGCTGCGTTTTGAGCCGCAAACGGATGCCGCGCCGGTGAACAACTATGCTAACGAGCGCCTGACCGAACTTAGCCCGCAGCAGCGCTGCGATGCGTTTGTCCAGTTTGCCAGCGAGGTGATGCTGGCTCGCTGTGAGCTGACTCGCGAAGACCAGGCCGCAGAAGCCGCGCAACGCCTGTGCGAAGAGTTGGGTCAGCCGGTGGTCATCAGCGGCGACAGCCGGCTGGCGGCGCTGGGCATTACCGAACGCTTGCAACAGGAATGTAACGCCGTGGTCTGGGATCCGGCGCGTGGCAGCGAAAATATTACTCAGGCCGAGCAGGCGAAAGTGGGCGTGGTGTATGCCGAGTATGGCCTGACCGAGTCCGGCGGCGTGGTGCTGTTTTCCGCACCGGAGCGTGGGCGTTCAATTAGCCTGCTGCCGGAGTCCTCAATTTTCGTGCTACGCAAAAGCGCTATCCTGCCGCGCGTGGCGCAACTGGCAGAAAAACTGCATCAGAAGGCTCAGGCCGGCGAGCGTATGCCATCGTGCATTAACATCATCAGTGGACCCAGTTCGACGGCGGATATTGAGCTTATTAAGGTAGTTGGGGTGCATGGCCCGGTGAAGGCGGTGTATCTGATTATTGAGGATTGTTGAGGCAGGATGGAAAACCGCTCTGGCGCTGCGGGCCAGAGCGGTATCGACGTTATGCAATCATGCTGATGATCAATACGATAATCAGGCCAACCACGGAGTTCACCAACTCCAGCAGACCCCAGGTTTTCAGCGTATCCTTCACCGACAGGTCAAAGTAGCCTTTGAACAGCCAGAACGAGGCATCGTTGATATGGGTCAGGGTGTTGGAGCCCGCCGCCGTTGCCAGCACCAGTAACGCCGGGTCAACGCCAACCAGTTGGCCGGTTGCCGGGTCGAGAATGGCGGCGCTAATAATCCCCGCTGCCGTCATGGCTGAGACTACGCCCTGACCGGTTGCCAGACGAATCAGCACGGTTATCAACCACGCCATGATGTACGGAGAAATATTGCCGTGCGACATCAGCATGCCGATGGTATCGCCAATGCCGGTATCAATAATGGTCTGCTTCAGTACACCGCCCGCGCCGATGATCAGGATCACCATGGCGATGCTTTTCACCGCGTTTTCAAAGGCATTCATCACCCACTGCATGTCGTGACCACGCGCGGTACCAAACAGCACGAAGGCGACAACCATAGCGATAAACATTGCAATCGGTGAAGAGCCTAAGAAGTTGACCACTTCCCACGCCTGCGTCCCTTTCACCAGCCAGATGTTGGCGATGGTGGTGGAGATCATGATGATTGCCGGGATCAGCGGTACCAGAATAGACACCCCGAAGGAGGGCAGATTGTTCTGGTCAACCGGTACGTCGGCCTTCATAAATGACGGCGTTGGGCGATCGAGGTTGCCGAGGAACTTCGGCAGGATAAGCCCGGCGCAGATCACGCTCGGAATGGTCACCAGAATACCGTAGATGTAGACCATGCCCATGTCCGCGCCGTAGGCGTTAACCAGCGCAACCGGGCCCGGCTGCGGTGGGAACAGCGAGTGGGCGGTGGTGGCGGCAGCAACGGCGGGGATCGCCAGCTTGAGGAACGGGATCTTCGCCTCTGCGGCAATGACGATCACCAGCGGCGCCAGCATAATAAATGCCACTTCATAGAACATCGCCAGGCCGAAGATCAGACCAATAATGATCACCGACAGCTGCACGTAGCGCAGGCCGAGGCGCGCCAGCAGCGTATGGGCAATCTGATGCGCCGCCCCGGAATCAACCATCAGCTTACCGATGACCGCCCCGAATACCACGATAATCGCCAGTTCACCCAGCGTGCTGCCAAAACCGGATTTCATGGTGTGCAGCAGCTCCATTAAATCCATACCCGCCAGCATACCGACCGAGAGCGCCGCCAGCAGCAGGGCGACCATCGAGTTTATTTTGAATCTTAGATTGAGCACCAGCATCAGACCGATGCCGAATACGACCCACAGAATATTGAGAACGTGCATATAACGTCTACCTTTATTGGTTGAACTATTATGACTTTGGTTGAGATGTTACATATATTGGTTAACCATTGATGCGATGAATGTCACATTGCGTTACATGTTTACATTCTTACTGGGCTGCATGGCCGTAAAATGGCGGTATCATCAGCATGAATTGTGATTTGGTTAACCAATTTTGAGCTTCAGGTTGACATGTCATACCAAAAGGAGGAATTTATGTGCCATATCGTCGAGTCCATAACGTAACGAGGAATAAAACATGGAACAGACATGGCGCTGGTATGGTCCTAACGATCCGGTCACCTTAGCGGATGTACGTCAGGCGGGTGCCACAGGTGTTGTCACCGCTTTGCACCATATCCCGAACGGGGAAGTGTGGACAGTTGATGAGATCCTAAAACGCAAAGCCATTATTGAGCAGGCGGGCCTGGTCTGGTCGGTCGTCGAAAGCGTACCGATCCACGAAGACATTAAAACCCGTTCCGGTAACTATCTGCAGTGGATCGCCAACTACCAGCAAAGCCTGCGTAACCTGGCTCAGTGCGGTATTCGTACCGTGTGCTACAACTTCATGCCGGTTCTCGACTGGACCCGTACCGACCTGGAATACGTCCTGCCGGACGGCTCCAAAGCGCTGCGTTTTGACCAGATTGAATTTGCCGCCTTTGAGCTGCATATCCTCCAGCGTCCGGGCGCGGAAGCGGATTACACCGCCGAAGAGATTGCTCAGGCAAATGAACGCTTCGCTACCATGAGCGATGAAGATAAGGCGCGTCTGACCCGCAACATCATCGCCGGTCTGCCGGGTGCGGAAGAAGGCTACACGCTCGACCAGTTCCGCCAGCATCTGGCGCGCTATAAAGATATCGATAAAGCCGCGCTGCGTGAGAATTTCGCCGTCTTCCTGAAGGCGATTATTCCAGTGGCGGAAGAAGCTGGCGTACGCATGGCGGTACACCCGGACGATCCGCCGCGCCCGATCCTTGGCCTGCCGCGCATTGTTTCCACCGTGGAAGATATGCAGTGGATGGTCGATACGGTCAACAGCATGGCGAACGGTTTCACCATGTGCACCGGCTCCTACGGCGTTCGGGCAGACAACGATCTGGTCGACATGATCAAACAGTTTGGCCCACGTATTTACTTCACCCATCTGCGCTCCACGCTGCGTGAAGATAACCCGAAAACCTTCCATGAGGCGGCGCATCTGAATGGCGATGTCGACATGTACGAAGTGGTGAAAGCGATCGTTGAAGAAGAACAACGCCGTAAAGCCGAGGGCAAAGAGGATCTGATCCCCATGCGTCCGGACCATGGCCACCAGATGCTGGACGATCTGAAAAAGAAAACCAACCCAGGCTACTCCGCGATTGGTCGCCTGAAAGGGCTGGCGGAAGTGCGCGGCGTTGAGATGGCTATCCAGCGCGCTTTCTTCAGCCGCTAAAGTGAGTTGCCGGCCACCAGTCTGGCCGGCTTTTTTCTTTTCTCATCCGTTGGCCTTTCAACGGGTTCTGGAGTTCACGATGACAACGACAATTGCCAATAGCGACCTGCCGGTTGCGCGCCCTGCATGGGACCGCTCGCGCCTGCAATCCCGCATTGTTCACCTGGGATGCGGCGCTTTTCACCGCGCGCATCAGGCGCTGTATACCCATCATTTGCTGGAAACCACCGACAGCGACTGGGGGATCTGTGAAGTTAACCTGATGCCGGGTAACGACCGCGTACTGATTGAAAATCTGCGCAAGCAGCAACTGCTGTATACCGTGGCGGAAAAAGGCGCGGACAACACCGTGCTGAAAGTGATCGGCTCAATGAAAGAAGCGCTGCACCCGGATCTTGACGGCTGTGACGGTATTTTACAGGCGATGGCGCGCCCGCAGACGGCAATTGTTTCGCTGACGGTCACCGAAAAAGGCTACTGCACCGATGCGGCCAGCGGTCAGTTAGATCTCAATAACCCGCTGATTAAACACGATCTGGCGAATCCGACCGCGCCGAAATCGGCGATTGGTTACATCGTACAAGCGCTGTACCTGCGCCGTGAGCAGGGGCTGGCGGCTTTTACCGTGATGTCCTGCGATAACGTACGTGAAAATGGGCATGTGGCGAAAGTCGCGGTACTGGGGCTGGCGCAGGCGCGCGACCCGCAGCTGGCGCAGTGGATTGAAGCTAATGCGACTTTCCCGTGCACTATGGTCGACCGCATTGTTCCGGCGGCGACGCCGGAAACGTTGCAGGAGATTGCCGACCAGTTGGGTGTTTACGATCCGTGTGCTATCGCCTGTGAACCGTTCCGTCAGTGGGTAATTGAAGACAATTTTGTCAACGGTCGTCCTGACTGGGACAAGGTTGGCGCACAGTTCGTGGCCGACGTGGTGCCGTTTGAAATGATGAAACTGCGCATGCTCAACGGCAGCCACTCTTTCCTTGCGTATCTGGGCTATCTCGGCGGCTATGAAACCATCGCCGATACCATGACCAATCCGGCGTACCGCAAAGCGGCGTTTGCGCTGATGATGCAGGAGCAGGCGCCGACGCTCTCGATGCCGGAAGGCACCGATCTCAACGCCTACGCGACACTGCTGATCGAGCGTTTCAGCAACCCGTCTCTGCGCCACCGTACCTGGCAGATTGCGATGGACGGCAGCCAGAAACTGCCGCAGCGCCTGCTGGATCCGGTGCGTCTGCACCTGCAAAATGCCAGCGGCTGGCGTCACCTGGCGCTGGGCGTGGCGGGCTGGATGCGCTACACCCACGGTGTGGATGAGCAAGGGCAGGCCATTGATGTTGTCGACCCTATGCTGGCTGAATTTCAACACATTAACCAACAGTACCAGGGCGCCGAGCGCGTGACGGCGCTGCTGGGGCTGTCTGGCATTTTTGGTCATGACCTGGCGGAAAACGCTGGCTTTGTGGAGACCATTATCGCGACGTATCAACAGCTATGTGAACACGGCGCACGTGAGTGCGTTGCGGCATTAAGCGCTGACGCATAACCTCCGAACTATGACGGGTCAATCAAAATATTGGTTTGGTTGACCCGTTTTCTGTTTTTGCCCTCCCGCAAATGCTATAGTTCGATACCTATTCCCCGTATCTGATTACACGCATCTGACGGACATAACACGATGAAATCGAACACTTCTCAGCAAAGACCCTACCAGGAAGTGGGTGCCATGATCCGCGATCTGATTGTCCAGACGCCGTACCAGCCCGGTGAACGCTTGCCGCCAGAGCGTGAAATTGCCGAGATGCTCAATGTCACTCGCACGGTAGTTCGCGAAGCGTTAATCATGCTGGAAATTAAAGGCCTGGTGGACGTGCGCCGCGGGGCCGGGATCTACGTGCTCGACAATGCGGATGCGCAGACTATCGACAGTACGGATGCAAATCACTGCAATGATGCGGGCCCGTTTGAACTGTTGCAGGCGCGACAACTGCTGGAAAGCAACATTGCCGAATTTGCCGCGCTGCAGGCTACCCGCGAAGATATCGTCAAAATGCGCCAGGCGTTGCAACTGGAAGAGCGGGAGCTGGCGTCCAGTGAGCCGAACGGTTCTGAAAGCGGCGACATGCAGTTCCATCTCGCCATCGCTGAAGCCACGCATAACAGCATGCTGGTGGAGCTGTTTCGCCAGTCATGGCAGTGGCGTGAGAACAACCCGATGTGGATCCAGCTCCATAGCCACCTCGACGATACTCATTACCGAAAAGAGTGGATGGGCGACCACAAGCAGATCCTGGCGGCACTCATTAAAAAAGATGCCCGCGCGGCCAAGCTGGCCATGTGGCAGCATCTGGAAAACGTCAAACAGCGTCTGCTGGAGTTTTCAAATGTTGATGACATTGATTTTGATGGTTATCTGTTTGATTCCTGGCCGCTGGATAAAGTTAACGCCTGATTTTCCTTCCCTTTTATAACGTGGGCCATTCCGGCCCGCGTATCACTTCCCGCTGATTTTCGCTGACTATTTTCCCCGTCTGGACGCGACGTAAAATAATGTTTCCATCAATGCTGATGGCATTTTTTGCAGCGTAATTGCGGAGCGAAAATTGATATATATCAATTAAAAATAACTTATTTTCGCGTGCAAAAAAATGCACCATTTACCTTATTTTTACCTTTTCGTGCTTATTTTTCGACAAAACAGGTCAATGCGAAGTGAGAATCACACTGATTTGCCCAACGGTTAGTGCCGTTAATGTGTACTTAAGGGCGTATAAAAACAGAGGGTTCAGATAAAAGTAGACATTAATCACGCTCTGTAACTTATTGGTCAGAATGATGTTTTGTTTACGCAGGTTGATTACTCGTCCAGCCTCTCCCATTTTAATCAAATGAGTAAGAACAAATATTCGTAAAGTAAAAATTATACATTATTCTACAATCAAGTTATCTTTCATTTGAAATGCCGTTCCACTTTTTTTGGGTTTATTAATAGTTTCATTACTATTGTGATTTTTTTTGCCGTTGACATGTTTTTACACTGACTGCATATTTCATCGCCATAAGCGTGTTATTACGTTCAGGAGTTAAAAATGCCTTCTCGAGATTATCCCGATATCCGAAAAGCCAGAGGGACCCGATCTAAAGATATGGTTCTTTTAAGTGCCCGTGTTGATACTTCTCTTTGGGAATATGTCCGAACACTGGCATTTGAAACGCGTAAAAGTAAACAAGACATTATTGCGGAAGCGTTAATGTTGCATCGCTCAGTTAATGAGAGTGAAAGTCTCGAGTAATTATCGCTGTCCGGTTTTGATTGAAAATCCAAAAATGAATTATGTCTTGCCACTTCATTATTACCTTCATTGGTATTTTTTTTGGTGTGTTATTGGTATTGCCCCTTAATCCATAGCTGCAATGGCATTAGGGGTAACCTCCGTTCATGCAGCGGAAATTTATAATAAAGATGGCAATAAATTGGATCTGTACGGCAAAGTAAAAGCGGTACATTCCTGGACTGATGGTAAAGATGCTGATGGTACTTACGCGCGTCTGGGTTTTCGCGGTGAGACGCAAATCAACGATCAACTGACCGGTTACGGCCAGTTTGAAAGTCAGTTTGATGCCGCTAAAGCAGAAGGTTCTCAGGATGGCGTTAATACACGTCTGGCGTTTGCTGGCCTGGATTATGGTCATGACGTCAGTTTTGACTACGGTCGTAACTATGGTATCGCTTACGATGTGGGAGCTTATACTGATACTCTTTCAGAGTTCGGCGGCGACTCCTTTGAGGATACTGACCGTTTCCTTACTACACGCACTTCTGGCGTTGCAACACTCCGCACCAAAAATCTGTTTGGTGCCGTTGATGGTCTGAACATCGGCGCGCAATACCAGGGTCAGGATGACACCAATGGAAATCCGGCTAAGCAGCACGGTAACGGCTACGGCTTCTCCCTGGGCTATGACAATATTGCGGATTCCGGTGTTTCTGCCATTGCGACCTACACAAATAGCTCAATTACCGCAGACCAAAAGAAAGGCAATAAAGACGGTAAGTGGGAAGGTAATAACGCTGAATTCTGGGGCGCTGGCCTGAAATATGACGCGAATGCTATCTACGTTGCGACCCTGTACGGCGAGTCCCATAATCTGATTCAGGGTGTTGATAAAGCACAACATTTTGAAGCGATGGCTGCCTATGTGTTTGATTTTGGCCTGCGTCCGAACGTGGCATACGTGCATACGCGTGACACCAATAACAACACGGATAAGACCGAATACGTTGCGCTGGGTACTGATTACTACTTCAACAAAAACATGGTGGCTGATGTGGGTTACAAAATTAACCTGCTTGATGGCAAAAACGACGATAACCAGGTTGTTGCTGGTCTGACTTACCAGTTCTAAGTTTTTGTGATGATTGAACAAGGCGTCTTTAGTAAGACGTCTTTTTTACATATGATTTTGAGGCTCATATCGGTTGGTTTTGTTCCGTCTGTAGATCGCTAAATAGCCATTTCCAGATATCCACTTTTACCCATGCAACGGCACAGAGAATGAGGTAAAAAAGAGGATTATGCGTAATGGAAATACGCATGACTTCCATCGGAAACTTTCCAGAAGCCCATTGCCACAAGAAAACGGTTGTTAGCAGAAATATAATCAACAATCCTGCTGCACCAAATAGACCAAAGTTTTTATAATCGCCTACCGTGCTAATTAAACCAGCCAGAATAATCAACCCAAGTATGAGTTTTTTAACCTCGACATGTGCTCTTCCCGCAAGTGTTGTTGCAATTTAAGTAATATGTCCATTTTTACGCATGTACTATCAGCAAATGTATATACATAAAAGTAAATTATAAAGTTTTTAGAGAGGTGTTTGACTGTTATTTACAGGTTATTAAATGCTGACATTTAATTGCAGAACAATCTGATGAAAATATATTTATGGCGTTAGCGGAGTGATGGTCTTTACAGACTATAAGCGGTTGTTTATACCCTGGATAATTCGAGTATATATCAGCGTTTCGCGCTAATCAGGCGTGTTCAGGAGGCGGGGAACGCGGCTATACAGCGCCAGTTTCCGTTTTCCTGGCGGTAGATAGATTCGGTATGCCCAGGGATCACCCATTCTTCTTCCATGCCAGTAGCACAGTCGATGTAGATGCAGAGTCCGCAACCACCGCGTAGCTCGCGGGGAATATCCGCCACCCGAAAGCGGACCCCTGCGGCCTGTAGCGCCTTGCGCATTTTGATGACACCGACAGTGGAATGAAACAAGAACAGCGTTTCCTTCACTGACGTTTCCCCTGACGCTGGCCTATCAACGCCGCTCCGATTGCACCGGCAAACTGTGCGTCGGGATGCGTGTGTACGGGAATGCCTACATGACCTTCGAGCATATGGGCAAAGGCGTGACAGTGGCTGACTCCGCCGGTAAATAACAGCGGTGCTTGTGCTGAAAGCCGCCCGATGAAGTTAGCGCTGCGTCTGGCCATTGCGTTGATCACGCCAGCCAGAATCGCCTCTGGCGCGATGCCCGCAGAGCGCAGGCTAATGACTTCTGACTCGGCAAATACTGTACACATGCTGGTGATAGCATGCGGTTCGACGCCAGCAGTGATCGTATCCAACTGCTCTACGCTGGCTCCGAGGGTGCGTGAGATAACATCCAGAAACCGCCCGGTTCCGGCAGCGCACTTGTCATTCATTAAGAAATCGCTGAGATTGCCATCGTCATCCAACTGGATGACTTTACTGTCCTGACCACCGATATCAATCACTGTGCGGGTGCCGGGAGCCAGCAATCGCGCACCAAGCCCGTGGCAGGAAATTTCAGTGACCTGTTTGTCGGCATAATCGACGAGCTGCCGTCCGTACCCGGTGAGGGTTAAAAATGGTCGGTTCTCCAGCCCAGCCTGCAACGTTTCCCATGCCTGCGCGATCGCGTCCGCGGGGCGAAAAGGCGTTGGGCAAAGGAAGCGGCGTCTGATGACGTTACCTTCCAGCAAAACGCCTTTCGTCGCCGTGGATCCAGAATCAATCCCAATTGAGTATGTCATCTGCGTTTCTCACAACATCTCAATGAATGCGGCGACGCGGGTACTGAGCTGGCCGATATCTGCGCTGGAATAGTCGGTTTCAATCGCGATATAAGGAATGTTGTGCTGTTGGCGTACGTGACGCTTAATAGCGAGTGATTCAACGGCGTAGGTGTGGCAAGCCTGCAAAATAACATCGACGACGCCGTCAGCCTGGTACTCTTCAACCATTTGACTGAGCATTTTCAGGCGTTGATCGTTAGGAGAAATACAGGAGCAGCCGATGGCGAGGTATTTATCAGTCAGCGCGTCGTAGACATCGCCGGTTTCCGCCACGCATTGTTCGGTGGCCTTTGCGCCGGTGCAGTTTTCATAACCCACGACCCAACCACCGTTTTCTTCAATGGCACGAACGACTTTCTCTGCCGCGCCGCCAATGGGGCAGCCGGTTATCAGGATGCGCGGACGTGACGCCAGACGTTTCCCTGCCTGCCATTCCAGATGTACGCGCTCTGCCATGCTATTAAGCTCGTCGATCAACGCTTCTTTATCAAAACGGAAGGTGGCGCCGTAGACGACTTTCAGAATGTCACTGCCGCTAAGTGCGGGTGGGTTAAGTTGGCCAACGCGGTAGAAATTCGCCAGCGCCCGGCGTTCCTGGTTTTTGAGAATAACGGCTTCACGCAGCGCAGCTTCGGTAATGGCTGTGCCAAAACGGGCTTCGACGACCTGCTGCAGACGCCGGATCTCGGCTTTCCATAGCGCACGGGAAGCCGCATCGCTGGCGCTGTTGGGCAGTTGCATTACATGTACCGCTTTAAATTCGGCCATGTACTCGTACATTTTCTTTTTACCATCGCAGGTGGTTTCGCCCACCACCAGGTCAGAGAAATAGAAGTAGGGGCATTTGTCGGTTTTGCCAAACCCGTAGCTGCTTTTGATTAGCGGACACAGGTTCCGCGGCAGATCTTTTTCGGCCTCTTCAATGGTTTCATCAGAGGTCGAGCACAGGGAAACGACGACCGCGCCCGCCGCCATCGCAATCTCCTGCGGCATAAAGGTGCAATAGGTCCCAACGAGCGGAATACCTTGCTCTTTAAGATCCATTACGGTGAGAAAACCTTTCTGACGGGCGTCGGAGAATTGATTGAAAATAGCGGGTAAATCGGTGATTAGCGGCATGATTTTCCTTCCCCGTAACACGGGAGACAGTAAAAAGACGCCGCATTATAACCCTGTAACATGTCAGGCTTTATTGATGTGCAACAATTGCGCGTTTACAGATTACGACTGTAGACCCGTGAGACTTCTCCCCACGGATGATAGCCCGGCCCGTCAAAGTAAAATCCCGCTTTCTCGTATAAACCTTGCAGGTCGGTACACAAATGGAGCTGCATAAATCCCAGCAGTCTGGCCTGCTGTGCAATATGTTCGATCAGGCGAAATGCCAGACCCTGCCCACGATAGCGAGGATCGATATAGAGCGCGCATAGCCACGGCCACAGTTCGCCGCGACTAATAAAATCATTGGTGATCAATCCAGCGCAGCCAACAATGCTGCCACCATCCTGTAGCCAGTACCACTGCGGTAGCGGGTTCTTTGCGCCAATACAACGGCGCAATGCATCCTCGTATACCGCCATGGAGTCTTCTGAGGCCCATTGTTGCTGAAAGTAAGCGGTGATCTCGTGCAGCTTTTCTGGCGTCTCGCGCAGGGAAAAAATGCGGATGCTCATCGTCATTGAATCTTTCTCCTTAAAAATTCGCCAGCGTCAGCAGGGACGGAATTTGCGACAACAGATATAACACCAGCCCGATTGAACCGCCAACCAACGTGCCGTTGACGCGAATAAACTGCAAATCTTTACCGATGTTTAACTCAATTTGCTGCGACATATCGCGCGCATCCCAACTTTTCACCGTGTCGCTGATATGGCGCGTCAGGAAAGTGGCGAACTCTGGCGCTACTTTATGCGCGGCCTGCTCCAGATGCCCATTCAGTGAGGCGCGCAGGGCGCTGTCGGCTACCAGCGTTTCGCCGAACCACTGCCCGGCGCTGGCGATGCGCTGCTTCACGCGGGAATCGTCGGCGTTAATGTCGGTTTTCACCCACTGACGCAGGTCTGCCCACAGTTCGCCAAGATAATGGTTGAAGGCTTCATCTTCCTTCAGATAGCTTTTCATGCTTTCGGCCCGCGCGGCCATCTCAGGATCGTGTTTGAGCTTGTCGATGAGCTTAAACGTGGCGCGATCGAACGCGTGGCGGATCTGATGCGCCCGATCGTGGCTGATGTCATCCAGCAAGGAGTTAACGGCATCAGACACCAGCTCGGCGCTGTGCTCGCCCAGCCATTCGGTCGGCAGGATCTTTGCTTTCAGCGGATGTTCGGTTTCCAGCCAGTGCACTACCTGTCTGGCGATAAACGCCCGTGAACTGTCGCGCTGGAGCAGGGCGATAAGTTGGGCGATCAGCGTATCGAGCAGCACCTGATGGCGATTGTTTTTGGTCATGCTTTCCAGCATCAGCGCGCTGGTTCCGGAGAGATCGACCTTGTCGATGGCCTTGTGCACCGCCCGCTTGATCAGCCGCTGAATGCGCGAGTCGTCGGTCAGTTCGAGAAAACCGCTCATGATCTGCAGCAGATGCTGGCCGATGCGCTGGGCGTTTTCCGGCTGGCTGAACCAGTTGCCGATCAACAGCGCCGGTTCATGGCGGCGGATCAGGGCTATCAGTGACTGGGTATCGAGGAATTTCTCTTGTACAAACTGACCAAGATTTTCGCCGATTCGGTCTTTATTGCGCGGGATAATCGCCGTGTGTTGCGAGATAAACGGGATCGGCACCCGGCGAAAAAGCGCCACCACGGCAAACCAGTCCGCCAGCGCGCCGACCATCGCCGCTTCAGCAATCGCTTTGAGCCCGAGTACCCAGAAGTTAGGCGGCAAAAACAGCGTGATGACGAAGGTCGCGGCAGCGATCAGCAGCAATGAGAGCGCCAGGCGCTTGGCACGTTTGAGTTCAGCAATTTTATTCATAGGCTTAAGGATAGAGCCAGACGGGGGGATCGCGCAAAAATTGTGGCGCGTCTCCCATTTTCAGGTGGGAAGCGTTTATCCTGGGATCCAGTTATCCCACGCCGGTAAGGGACCAAGTTCTGCGACCAGAAAATCGATAAACGAACGCACCTTCGGATTGCTGTACTTGCTGGGAAAGTACAGCGCATACAGGGCATGAGTTTCACAGGTGATGGTGCCGTCGAGCATCAGCGGTGTTATCTCTTCTTTTTGAATATGATCGCCAATCAGATAAGTGGGCAAATATGCCACCCCCTGATCTTCTAACACCGACTTCAACAGCACCAGACTGCTGTTGGCCTGGATCGGCATATGCAGTTTCAACTGATGCAGTCGATCCTGTTCATCTGCCACCTTCAGTACCGGCGTGAGGCCCGGGTAAACCAGGCAATCATGATCCACCAGATCGCTGCGACGCTGGGGCATACCTTTTTTGGCAAGGTAGCCGGGTGAGGCACAGTACGCCCAGCGAACAGGCACCAGCTTGCGCATCGCATAGTTTTGCGGCGGCGCGGTGGAAATTCGCAGGGCAATGTCGAAATCCGTTTCGTTCAGATTGACGAAGTTATCGTTGAGATCGATATACAAATTCACATCCGGGAACTGGGAGCGATATTTATCCACCAGGTTCACCAGCCGGGAATAGCCAAACGCAATTGAGCAGGTTATGCGTAATTCACCCTGCGGGCTGTGGTAATAACCGGAGGTGGTATTCAGCGTTTCATCGAATTCTTTCAACAGCTTATTAGCGCGGTTGAAGAGATATTGCCCGGCATCGGTCAGGGTAATACTGCGGGTGGTGCGTTTAATTAATGTCGTGCCTAACGTATCTTCCATCGCTGCCAGGCTTTTGCTGACCGCAGACGGCGAAACGTTGAGCTGCGCCGCGGCTTCTGACAATCCTCCGCAGTCGACGATTTTAGTAAAAAACTCCAGATGCTTGAGTGAAATCGGCGTACTCATAATTTCCTTAAATTCACAAGTGATTTGCAAAAACGGTACGAATAGGCCGTTACATTCGCCTTTTAAACATGCAACTATTGAATCACAGGAAACAACTTGCTGGCAAAATGAAAAAATAACAACTTAGGTGAGTTACGTCACAAAATAAAAGGAGGCGAAACGGAAACTCATCACATTGTGAATTTAATCTCATTAATTATTATTCTAAAGGTACCGATTATGTGGTCACGACTCGAACCCTACAGATCGTCGATTATTTTATTAGTTGCTCTGGTGATTGGCGGCTTATTAGGTATTTATGCCCCATCGTTTGCAGGTAAACTCCAGCCGATAGGTCAGATATTCCTGAACCTGTTATTTATGATTATTGTGCCGCTGGTGGGGATCAGCGTCATGTCTTCCATCGCCAGTATGACCGACCTGAAAAGGTTGGGACGTATTATGGCAATTATCTTTATTGTTTCGATCGCGATGGCCTTTATTCCGGCGGCCGGGATCGTCGCGCTGGCGCTCTGGTATAACCCGGCGCAGGGCGTCACTATCGATCTCTCGCAGTCGGTGCAGGCGGGCAGCGGCAAGATGGATTTTGTCAGCATGATCACCACCAGCGACTTTATTGGGCTGTTCTCTAAGTCCAATATTCTGGCGCTGATCGTAATGGCGATCATCGCCGGTGTGGCGATTGGGCAATCGGATCAGGCGGGTAAACGCATTGCGTCGCTGCTGGAAGATGCCAATACCGTGATCATGAAGATCGTCTCGATCATTATGAAGGTGGCACCGGTTGGTCTGGGCTGCTATTTCGCCGCCACCATGGCCAGTCAGGACTCTGCACTACTGTTAACCTTTGCCCGCGCTATCGGCCTGTTTATGGTTGCTACGCTGGTCTACTTCGTTTTTGGCTCGATTCTCTATTCGTATATTGGCGGCGGTATTCCGGCGGTCAAAGCCTTCTGGCGAAACGCGATTGAACCGTCTGCGACTGCGCTGGGGACCTGCTCTTCGCTGGGGACGCTCCCGGTGACGCTGCGTGCCGGTAAGGCGATGGGGATTAACCCGGAAATCGTTGATGTTTCCATTCCGCTGCTGGTTAACCTGAACAAAGGCGGTGTGGCGATGATTGCCGCGCTGAAAATCGTCTTTATCTATTCCGTGCTGGGCATGGAATTCACTACCGAAACCTTCTTCCTGACGATGCTGATTGCGGTGCTCTCCGCCATTATCGTTGGCGGCGTGCCGGGCGGGGCGTTCCTCGGTGAAATCTTTATCGTCACCACGCTGGGCCTGCCGATGGAAGCAATCCCGATGCTGGTGGTGCTGGGCACCATTACCGATGCGCCGGCCACACTGATTAACGTTATCCATGATTTGAATGCGGCGCAGATTGTTGAACGGTTCGCAGGAAAAAAGCAGACCAACACTGAAATAAACTCTACTGCTGCGGTGGTATAGGTTTCACACGGATTAAGAACAGGAGATGTTATGAAAGACGCAATGAAGCTTGAGACGCACCTGGTTGTTGCTGGTCGTGACAAACGCTACACCCAGGGAGCGGTGAATCCAGTTATCCAACGTGCCTCTTCATTGGTATTTGATACCGTGAAGGACAAGAAATTTGCCACCGCCAATCGTGCGAACGGCGAGCTGTTTTACGGTCGTCGCGGGACTTACACCCACTTTGCTTTCCAGAAGGCCATGAGCGAACTGGAAGGTGGCGTTGGCTGTGCGCTGTACCCATGTGGTGCTGCGGCGGTGACCAATGCGATTCTGGCGTTTGTTCAGGGTGGCGATCATATCCTGATGACCGGCGCGGCCTACGAGCCAACCCAGGATTTTTGCAATAAGATCCTGAGTAAATTCAATGTTGAAACAACGTATTACGATCCGCTGATTGGCGCGGGTATCGTCGATCTTCTGCGTCCGGAAACGAAGGTTGTATTCCTTGAGTCACCAAGTTCTATCACCATGGAAGTCCAGGACGTGCCGGGGATGGTGAAGGCTATCCGCGCGGTGAATCCGGAGATTGTCATTATGATCGACAACACCTGGGCGGCGGGCGTGCTGTTCAAAGCGCTGGATTATGGCGTGGATATTTCCATTCAGGCGGGAACGAAGTACACCATCGGTCATTCGGACGGCATGCTGGGCACGGCGGTGTCTAACGCCCGTTGTTGGGATCGTCTGCGTGAGAACTCCTATCTGATGGGGCAAACGCTGGATGCCGATACCGCCTACAACGGCAGCCGCGGATTGCGCACCCTGGCGGTACGCCTTAAGCAGCATCAGGAGAGCAGTATCCATATTGCTCGCTGGCTGTCGGCAAGACCGGAAGTGGCGCGGGTGAACCATCCGGCGTTACCGGAATGTCCGGGCCATGAGTATTTTCAGCGTGATTTTACCGGAAGCTCAGGCCTGTTCTCATTTGTGCTGAAAAAGAGACTCACCGACGAACAGATGGCGAATTTCCTCGATAATTTCTCGCTGTTCCATATGGCCTATTCGTGGGGTGGATTTGAGTCGCTCATTCTGGCGAACCAGCCGGAAGAGCTGAACAGCATCCGCCCGGCTGGAGAGGTGGATTTCAGCGGCACGCTGGTCAGGGTGCATATTGGCCTGGAGGATATTGGCGACCTGATTGCCGATCTCGAAGCGGGATTTGCACGCATTGCGTAAGGTGATGTGATTAGTGCCGGATATGGCGCAAGCGCCTTATCCGGCCTACATAGTTGTCGTAGGCCGGATAAGCGGGCAGGTTAGTTTTCAGTGGCTAACGTCGTTGCCTCATGCTGGCGCACCCGTTTGAGCAAGGCTGCCAGCGTGAACACGACAGCGATCCCCGCCACAACCGCCAGCAGATGAAACGAAATCCTGCCGCCGTTAAACCATAGCCAGCGTCCAATTTCGACAGAAACCGCCATCACCGTCAGGATCACCATATTCAGCGACGCGGAAACCGTACCCTTCGGTAAGTTGTTGGAAAACAGCGTAAAGCGGAACAGCGTCGGGAAGATCATTCCAATGCCAAACGCATACAGGCTCGTTCCCAGCACTGACCACAGCCAGACGTGCGGCCACAGCAAATTACCCGCGATCAGCACCGCTAACCCGCTCAGTTGAACAGGCACGGCGCGCCAGATAAAGCGTGGTCGGGTCGGATCTTTCACGAAACGAACCACCACCATATTGGCGACGATCACTGCGCCAAACACCGGGGCCTGTGCCCAGGCAAACTGCGATGTAGTCATGCCGCCCGCATCAATCAGTATCACCGGTGAGACCGCCACCCAGCTCATCATCGGGATATAGCTTAGCGATAGCGTAGCTGCGCCAAACAGGAATACCCGGTTGCGGAAAACGTCGCGGAAATCACGCAGTACGCCGCGTGCACTGAACGGCACCGCGCCGCGTTGGACGGTTTCCGGCATGGCTAGCATTAACCCAATCAGGGCGATAAGCCCCATGACGGCAATGATGGCAAACAGGATCTTCCAGTGGACAAAGTGCATCAGCGCTGCTCCGGAGAGCGGGCCAATAACCGGAGCAACCAGTACAATAGAGGTGATTACCGCCATCAGTTTGATGGCCTTCGTTTGCCCAAACGCCTCCTGCACCGTGACGTAGCCTACGGTTGCGATAAAGCAGATGCTGGTGCCCTGCACAAATCGGGCAACCAGAAATTGCGTCATTGAGGTGGTGAACAGCGTGGCCGCGCAGGCGAGCGTAAAGATGAACGCCCCCGCGATCAGCACCGGCCGGCGGCCAATCCGGTCGGAAAGCGGGCCTAACAACCATTGCAGCGCCATGCCGCCTGCCAGATAAAGGCTCACCGCAGCCGGTGCCAGGCTGACATCGGCGTTGAAATCGCGCACGACATTAATGATGCCGGGCTGGATCAGGTCCGTCGACAGATAGGCGGCGAAGTCATATAAAATCAACGCGATGGGGAAAAATAGCGTCGTGGCGCGTTGGGAGAAAAACGCGAGAATCCGTTGCATAAAACAGCTCCTTGTCGGGAGAAAACCCTCAACGGGAATAGCGAAATTCAATACCGTCTTTGAGACGTCAGGCCGATGACAGAAAAAAGCAGACTGCAAATGTACTGAATTTCATGTAATCAAAAACGCTGCCCGCGCGAGGCGCAAACAGGAGAAACGTTTTCAGACCCGGGTCAGAAAACGTAACGATTACAGGTAACAATCAGCACATCGCACCTCGGGAAGAATTGGTTGAATGGATAATAGCCACCCAAAGTGTAATGCGAACTGGATATTAATTAAACGGGTTTATCCGCTTTATTTGCAGAAATTCGTCACGCTTATCAGAAAGTGACGCTCTGCAGAAAACGCAGCGCGATCGCACCGCCGAAGACGATCAGTACGCCCCCGGCGATGCGTTCGATCCACACGATCCCCAAGGTTAACCGCCGCTGGATCTGCGGCAAGCCGATGAACATCACAATCAGCAGATCCCATAACAGCACCACGCTGGTCATCCAGATCCCGCTCACGGCTTGTTGCAGCAGCGTTACCGATGGGCCGAGCAGGGCGGTCATCAGCGCCAGATAAAACAGCGCATTTTTTGGGTTAAGCAGTGATGAACCCAATCCCAGCAGCAGCTGTTTACCAAATCCCGGGCAGGCAGACAGGGCGTCTGCTCCGGTCAGAGCTTGCGGGCGGCTGCGTATCAGCAGGCTGCCTATCCACAATAAATAGAGCGCGCCCAGCAGCTCAACAACCGTAAACAGCAGGGGAAGCTGGCGCAGGATCCCCCAACCGATAATCGCCAGCAGGATATACAGCCCGTTGCCGACGGCGATACCGACACACAGCCCGGCGCTGCCGCGCATCCGGTAACGGGCGGCGTAACCGACCAGTAAAAAGAAGTCCGGACCGGGGCTGAGTAGTGCGACAAAATGTGCCAGCGCCAGCGCGGGAAAAGCAGACGGAAAAAGTACAGAAAGCAGCGACATAGTGACCTCAGAGAATGAACCTGCGATCACCCTACGCCTGGCATAACGTTAATTATTGTCTGATATTGATCGTCCCAACGCATACTGGCGCGGCGTGGCTGCGGTGTAGCGGACAAAGGTGCGGTGGAAATGGCTCTGGTCGGCAAACCCGCTCTGATAGCCGACATCGGCAATCTCATCCCCGGCACGAAGCCGCTGGCGGGCATAGTCAACCCGCAAGATGTTCAGATAACTTGCCGGTGTGAGTCCGGTGTCCTGCTTAAAGGTACGGATCAGCGTTTCTTTACGCATGCTGCACTCTTGCGCCAAATCGCCCAGCGAGGGCGGAGCCTGCAGGTTGGTCTGCAACCGCTCGCGCAGATACTGGCTGGCGGCGCTTAGGTTTTCCGGTGCTACCGACTGCAACGGCAGCGAGTGAAGCAATGCTTGCGCTGCATCCGTTATTTGCGCGGTTTGCCGTTGCTGCATAAGTGCCACCAGGTTTACATAGCGCTGGAATAATTGCGCATCGCGGATAACGGGATCGCGCGAACAAAGCAGTTGGTTGTTGTTCTGCGCAGGCAGACTAGCAAGACACCACTGGGTATCAAGATAAAGCATGTGATAGCTGCGAAACTGCCCGTTAACGGGGTTGCAGCTGTGGGGTGCCAGTGGCGGGATCACAATCAGATCGCCCACTTTCAGACGGTATTCCTTGCCATTGCACTGGCAGCATGTTTCCCCCTCAAGAATTGCCCCGATTGAGAGCTGAGAGTGGTGATGTCGTTTATAGGCCTGCTGGCTTTGCCAGGTGCTGCGCAGCTCCAGCCACGGGAGCTGTTCATCACGCCAGAACGACTGTGGAATATCCCGGGTGTATGTCATATCGCGTCCTCCCTGAAAGTGATGATTTGTTATAGCACAGGCTGCGCGGTCAAAAAGCGGGAATGCGTATTGAGATAGCGATTCTGCGTGACGGGTTCCAGACAAATGCAGACGTTACATAGGGACGTTTTTATCCCGGAAATCGTCTCGCAAACAGAGAAAGTTGCAGGTGAGGGTGTAGCTTCCTTATGGGGCTTGTTGAGCAAATTGTTTCCCTGCTACTTACGGGAGTGCTTAATGACAGCCAGATAAAGACGCTGTTTAATTATATTTTGCAAACTGGCGATGCACTTCGCTTCAGTGAGTTTATTCGTGGGGTTGCTGAACGTTCACCACAGCATAAGGAGCATTTAATGACGATCGCGGACAGATTGCATGAGGCTGGATTTCAAAAAGGGTGGCTCGAAGGCCAGCAAAAAGGTAAGCAGGAAGGTAAACAAGAAGGTAAACAAGAAGGTTTAATTGAGGGGCAACGCACCGAGGCGCTGCGTATTGCCCGCACCATGCTGGCCGACGGTACTGATCTCAGCACGGTGCAAAAAATTACCCGACTTTCCGTTGAAGAGATTCAGGGCGTAAGCCATTAGAAATGACTTAATCCGTGCAATCGCCAGTCCGGTAGCACCGGGCGGTCTGATTTACTCCATTGCCGCCTTTACTGCTTCCCCGAGCTTTTGCATCACTTCCTGATGCTTCTCGTTGGGAGGCAACGCGCAGTTGATGCGCACACAGTTACGATACTTTCCGGATGCGGAGAACAGCGATCCCGGTGCGACCTGTATTTTCAACCGACAGAGCTGTTTAGCAACGCAGACCATATCGACCTGCTGCGGCAATTCTACCCACAGCATAAAGCCACCTTTTGGTCGGGTGACGCAGATCCCGCAGGGGAAGTACTCCCGTACCCAGCAGGTGTAGATCTCCATATTGCGCTGATAAATCTGGCGCATACGTCGGATATGACGATGGTAATGGCCTTCCCGCACAAAGGAAGCGGCCGCCAGCTGCGTGGCAGGAACGTTGGTGCCAATGACGGCGTACTTCATGTGCAGCAGTTTGTTGTAATAGCGACCGGGAACCACCCAACCGACGCGCAGACCGGGGGCGACGGATTTTGTAAACGAACTGCAGAGTATTACACGGCCGTCGCTATCCCAGGAGTGGATGGTGCGCGGCCGCGGATACTCTGTAGCCAGTTCACCATACACATCGTCTTCAAAAATGACGATGTCGTGACGCTGGGCGAGGGCGAGCACCGCCCGCTTACGCGTATCCGGCATAATGAATCCGAGAGGGTTGTTGCAGTTGGGAACCAGCAGCACACCTTTGATCGGCCACTGATCCAGCGCCAGTTCCAGCGCTTCAATGCTGATCCCGGTATCTGGATCGGTTGGGATCTCAATCACCTTGATCCCTAAGCCGCGCAGAAGCTGCATCGTGCCATAGTAGGCGGGTGATTCAACGGCGACAATATCTCCGGGCTGGCAGACCGTCAGCAGCGCCAGCGACATTCCGCTCTGACTCCCGCTGGTGATCACAATATCATCTGCATTAACCACCGAACCGCTGTCCAGCATCAGGCGCGCAATCTGACTGCGCAGTTCACGGCACCCGGAGATTTCATCGTAGCCCAAAATCGCTTTCAGATTATGCTGCGCCACGCGGCTTAACTCGCGCCAGAGCGGCTTCAGGCTGGGTTGATTGATATCGGGTACGCCACTGCTGAAAGGCGTGATGGATTTGTCCGCGTTGCCTTTCAGCATATCCAGCACCTGATCCCACTGGGTTATCTCCACTGGACGCTGGACCGGTCGCGACATCAGCGGCACCGGAGGCTGCGCTTTTTGCGGCGCGACAAAGTAGCCGGAACGTGGCTGGGGGGTGATCAACTGACGCTGTTCCAGCGTCTGATACGCCTGCTGAACGGTGCTGATGCTGACCCCGTGCTCCTGGCTCAGGCTGCGTACCGAAGGCAGTTTTTCGCCATGGCGATACAGCCCTTGCTCAATGCGTTCGGCCAGCAGATTGGCCAGATGTTGGTAACGGGTCATGCTGTATCCCTCATGGGTACCATACAGATTAAAAAACCAGTACAGATTGGCGTAGTTAATGCGATGCAGAATCCTTTTTAACCAATCTGTATGTTAAAGAAAAGTACTTTGTGAGTCTGTATTGTGCCTGGCCAAATCCGTGAAGATAAAGCCTCTGGCAAGACGGGGAGGCAAGGTATGGAATTTCACGAAAATAAAGCAAAGCAGCCGTTTATTGGATTTGTGCAGATCTGGCAGGTGATAAAACGCTGGCATTTGCGGGCGCAAACGCGGCGCTTATTGCAGCAGATGAGCGACGAGCGGTTGCGGGATGTCGGGCTGCGACGCGATCAGGTGGAGTGATTTTTCTTCACCAACAAAGGCCGGGGGCTACCACCCGGCCTCTTTTTCATTCATGGTATTTATCAATTTATGCGTTCTGAATGCTGTGTTTCTTGATACTTACCCTGATAAGTATTATTTTCTTCTCAGCGATGAGGGGAAGAAAACATGACTGAAGATGAACGGTTTGCCCGCCGCCCGATGGGGATGCGCATGGCAATGGTGGTGCGCCAGTGGCGGGCCATTATTGATGCAGCCATTACCGACACTGGCCTGACGCAGTCAAGCTGGACGGTACTGATGCAGCTGTATCAACTGGGAGACAACGTCTCGGTCAGTGAACTGGCAGAGGTGCAGGGTATTGAACTGCCGCCGCTGATGCGCACCCTCTCACAGCTGGAAAAGCACGGCTATCTGCTGCGTTCCACATCGCCTTATGACAAACGCATTCGCCTGCTCACGCTGACCGAGCAAGGCCGCGCAAGGCTGGAAGAACTAAACCGGGTGATTGAGAACTACCAACATCGCGTCACGTGTACCATCCCCGAAGCGGAGCTTGCCGCCTTCAGCTCGACCTTAAATCAACTCGCCTGCAATTTGCGGACAATCCGCGAAGAAGACAATCAACACTAAAAAACTATGATGACCCCAGAACAAAAATTTGCCCGTTGGGTAAGGGTGAGTATTGCCGCTTTCCTGGTTATATTCGCCTGGTTTATCGTTGCCGATATCTGGATCCCGCTGACGCCGGACTCCACGGTGATGCGCGTGGTAACGCCCGTTTCCTCACGCGTATCCGGCTACGTCTCGCAGGTGCATGTACATAACAATAGCCAGGTGAAAAAGGGCGATTTGCTGTACGAACTGGATCCGACGCCGTTTATCAATAAGGTTGAGGCCGCGCAAATCGCCCTTGAGCAGGCAAAGCTGAGCAACCAACAGCTGGATGCGCAGATCGCCTCTGCGCGTGCCAACCTGCGCACCGCGCAATTCAACGCCCGGAACGATAAGACCACCCTTGACCGCTATCAGCGCCTGAGTGCCATGCAGAACGTGTCGCAAGCCGATCTCGACAAGGTGCGCACCGCCTGGCAAACCAGCGAGCAGTCGGTGTCAGCGCTCAATGCCAGTATTCAGAACCTGCTGATCCAGCGCGGAGAGCGCGATGACAAGCGTAACGTGACGCTGCAAAAATACCGTAACGCGCTGGACGAGGCGCAACTGAACCTCGGCTGGAGCAGAGTCTATGCACAGACCGACGGTACGGTGAGCAACCTCCAGCTTAGCCCCGGGCTTTACGCCACTGCCGCCACGCCATTGCTGGCGCTGGTCAGCCACCAGACTGATATTGTGGCCGACTTTCGCGAGAAAAGCCTGCGCCACACTAAAGTGGATACCGATGCCGCCGTGGTGTTCGACGCCATGCCGGGCAAAGTTTTCTCTGCCCGCGTCACCAGCAGCGATGCCGGTATTCTGGCGGGCCAGGAGCAGGTTAACGGCCAGCTGTCGCAACCGGAACAATCTACCCGCTGGGTGCGCGATGCCCAGCGTATGCGTATTCACGTCGCGCTGAACGAACCGCTCGACACGCCGTTGCCGACCGGGGCGCGCGCCACGGTACAGCTGTACAACAGCGAGGGGATGTTCGCCCGCACCTTTGCCGGGGCGCAGATCCACCTTGTCAGCTGGCTGCACTATGTCTATTAACACCCTGGCCCACGTCTTTACGCCGCACGGGAATATTGTCTACACCGCCAATGATTTTCGCCAGACCCTGCGTATCTCGGTTGCCGGGACAATCGCGCTGAGTATCTCGACCTTTTACAACGTGCAGTACGGCGTGTTCTTTGTGGTTTATCCGCTGATGCTGCTGTCGCTGGTGCCGGTGTTCAACCGCCATGTGGCCAAACAGTTTGTGTTCAGCGCGGCGGTGAACTGCGTCGAAATGGTACTGATTGTCGGCTATCTCTCACAATGGCCGCTGATTATGACGCTGGTGGTATTTGGCCTGTACGTGATGCGCTTTCGGTTGATGAGCAAAGGTCCGCTGTTTCTGTTCGGCTCAATGGGCGTGGTGTGCCAGAGCACGATGCTCAACTTTATGAGCTATCCCACCACCAACTGGCATACGCTGATGTTCTCCAATATGGAAGCCTGCGTCATGGCGGTGGCGCTGAGTGCGTTGCTGCATTATCTGATCCCGGATGCGGAGCCCCGGCAGCCGCCGCCGCGCATTGAGAAAGATGACGCCCGGGTTCGTCATGAGTCGCTGCTTTCCGGTTCGGTGGCGACAATGATTTTTGTGGTCTTTCAGATTTGTGACTTGAGCGATTCGCTGTCGGCGCTGATGGCGGGTATTTTGATCCTGTTTCCGATGCATTATCGCGGCGCGGTGTTGAGCTCTCTCTGGCGTGTGGTCGGCGTGGTGCTGGCTTGTCTGTACATTCTGCTGGTGCAACTGCTGGTGTATGATTTCAGCAACCATATGCTGCTGATGATGCCGCTGATTGGCCTCGGGCTGGCGTTCAGCGCCCGCCTGCATGTAATGGAAAAAGTCGGTGCGGGCGTGGGTTTTGCCAGTATCACCACCATCGGCATTATGTTCGGCCAGAACCTGCATCCGGACAGCGATCTGGTGTTCAGCGATCTCTACCGCATCACCTCCGTTACCGTCGCGCTGCTGGCCACGCTCACCTTGGTATTTCTGGTGCATCGCATCTTCAACTGTTTTGCGGCGACACGATTTGTGGTGGAGTGAAACATTACGTTTTAGGAGAGGGAGCGTCTCTCTCCATATTTTAAATAATACCTAAGCGGAATTAGATGTAAGTGAGAAAATCAATTATAAATTAAATTCTGTTGGATGGTAATAAATTATCGGGAAAATTGAATTTTTCCATCTGTATATGATTTTCTGGTTTATTTTCCGTAAGAATACATGATGTCGTATCCATTGAGCCAATCGGTGTATCGAAAAAAGGAATCATTCGAGAACGAGTGTATTTTTTAATTTCGCTCATTGTTTCTTGTGAGCAAATAAAAGCATAATCTTTGTTTTGAAATAGTGAATAGCCTTGCAACCATATTTGCCCATTGCTAGTGGTTTTTTTTATCCCTTTGTAATTATCTAACCAACTATCAGGGAAATCACCAGGGTTTATTTTAATCCAATGGTAATTATTATCACGCAAGCCTGCATAACTCATGCTGTAGTCATTGAGTTTTATAAATATACCACTAGCAAACATTGTTGTTGAATATACCAAGACTGAAACGCTAAATAATGCAATCATAACAATTTCTTTTATTTTTATTTTCTTTCCTTTAGTTATATACCAAACGACCGTTCCAATTGGTGTATATACTACTATTAGTCCAATTAGGAGTGTGAATATTCTTTCCGGGCGTTCATATTGCTGTAAAGACATATTATTGTATAATATGCTAAATATGAAAATCATAATGAAATTAATTAACAATGCAGTACAAAAGATAGTGAGGGAATTTTTTTCTGTTGGTATTGTTTTGAGATATATGATATAGCAACAGTAGAGCATTATGCAATAAATCGTCAATGGAATGGCAATGTCTCCAGGGACGCAACTTAACACTGCGAGAATAATGCTTAAAAATAATGAATGAAAAAATAGTCGCTTTACTAAATAATCAATTTTATTGGCTTTTGTAGACCATGTAAATATAATTGAAGGTATGGATAAAAGAATGCCCCATTTGGTTAATATTAAACATATTGAGGCGAATACAGCGAGTAAGGTTGAAGGTGTTGATAGCGCAGAAGTAAGTAAACTAAGTTGGTTTATTCTACTTAAATAAATCCAAATACTAAAGAATCCGATCACCGCAAATAACATGCTTAGTTGCACGAGGTCAGTTATGAAAAATTTAAACTGTGGGCGAATTATTGAATATTTTTTGGTTTTCCTAAATCTGAAATGTATTCTTTCCATTTTACACACCCACAATATAATAAAATGCGGTGTAGAATATTAACACCGCTCTTGAATTCTACTTTTTCAACCCCGCAAACGCCGCTCTGATCTCGTCTTCCGGCAGATTGATGCCGATAAACACCAGTTGGCTGTACGGTTGTTCGTCGCCCCACGGGCGGTCCCAGTCGGCGCTGTACAGGCGCTGGACGCCCTGGAACAGCAGGCGGTTTGGCTCGCCTTCAATCCACAGCATCCCTTTGTAGCGCAGCAGCTTCTCGGCGGATTCCAGCAGCAGGTTTTCCATCACCCGGGATACGTCGCTGATGTTCACCGGGTAATCCAGTTCGACGACGATCGAGGAGATATCGTTCTGCTTGTCGGCGATAAAGTGGAAGCGCGGTTTGGCGCTGACCACGTTCTCTTCCAGCATGAAACCGTTGGTGTCGAACAGCAGCGAGAGATCGATATCGCCATGCGTGACGGTATACACCGGGGCGCGGGCGTTGATGCGCGCCAGGCGCTCTCGCAGTTTTTCGCTTTCGCCTGCCACATCGGTTTTGGTCAGCAGAATTCGGTCGGCATAGCCCACCTGCGACTGAGCGATGGTGAACTGGTTCATCTGTTCGTCGGCATGCACCGCGTCAACCAGCGCAATTACACCGTCCAGCAGGTAGCGTTCGCAAATGACTTCGTGGGAGAAAAAGGTCTGAATAATCGGGCCAGGATCGGCCATGCCAGTGCACTCAATCACCAGACGGTCGAAATTGATCGCGCCTTTGTCGAGGTTGTCGAGCAGATCCAACAGTGCGTCTTCCAGCTCACTGGAGCGGGTACAGCAAATACAGCCGTTGGTCAGGGTTTTGATCTGCGTGGCACGGTCGCCAATCAGCTGATCGTCCACTGAGACTTCGCCGAATTCGTTTTCGATAACGGCAATTTTGTAACCGTGCTGCTCGTTGAGAATATGGCGCAGCAGGGTGGTTTTACCAGCGCCAAGAAAACCGGTGAGTAGGGTAACTGCAATCGGGGTCATTCACTTCTCCTTCTAACAGCAACTGCTTCCGCCGCTACCGTAGCGGGCTTCCTGGCGCTCGCGGAAGAATTCTTCGTAGGTCATGTACGGCTTATCGGGATGGTTGGTCTTCATGTGCTCGACGTAGTTGTCGTAGTCCGGAATGCCAATCAGCATCTTTGCCGCCTGACCGAGATATTTTTTTGCCTGACCTAAAGTACCAAACATTCTGCCGTCCTGTTAATGAATAAAGCCGGATGGCGGCTTGCGCCTTATCCGGCCTACATACTGCGGCACTAAGTGATGTAGGCCGGGAGCGCAGCGCGCCACCCGGCTTCAGGTTAGTGATGTGAAGAGGTTTTCACGCCGCCTTCTGGCACCGGTACATACGGTGTTTCTTTATCAGAGCGACCGTTGATGGTGCGGGCTTTCTGCCAGGTACGGAACCCGTAGAAAATGATGCTGTACACTACCACCAGGAACAGAATACTCAGGCCTGCGTTGGTGTAGTTGTTGATGACAATATGGTTCATATTGGCAATCTGCTGTGCGGTCAGTTCGCCGCCGTTAGCAATCTTCTCTTTGTACTGATTCGCCATGAAGAAGAAGCCTTCCATCTGCGGGTTGGTGCTGAACAGTTTCAGACCCAGTGCCCAGGTGGTGCAGATCAGCAGCCATACTGCCGGAACCACGGTAACCCAGATGTATTTGGTGCGCTGCATTTTAACCAGCACCACGGTGCCGAGAACCAGCGCCACGGCAGCCAGCATCTGGTTAGAGATACCGAACAGCGGCCACAGGCTCTTAACGCCGCCCAGCGGGTCAACCACGCCTTGATACAGCAGGTAACCCCACAGGCCTACGCAGCCCGCAGTACCCACGACGCCAGCAACCAGGGAGTCGGTTTTCTTCAGGAATGGGACGAAGTTACCCAGTAAATCCTGCAGCATAAAGCGGCCAGAACGGGTACCTGCATCCAGTGCGGTCAGGATGAACAGTGCTTCGAACAGGATACCGAAGTGGTACCAGAAGCCCATGTCAGCCATCGGCAGCACTTTGTGGAACACGTGGGCGATACCCACAGCCAGCGTCGGTGCGCCACCTGCGCGGTTCAGAACGGACGGCTCACCGATGTCTTTCGCGGTTTGCAGGATCTGCTCAGGCGAAATCACAAAGCCCCAGGAACTGACGGTTGCCGCCGCGTGTGCGGTGACATCTTTCAGCTGCGCCATAATCAGCGGCGCGTTCTCGCCACCCATTTCATGCAGGTTCGGCATGGTGATGCCAAGGCCCGCAGGCGGGGTGTTCATTGCGAAGTACAGACCCGGTTCGATGATGGACGCAGCAACCAGCGCCATAATCGCCACGAAGGATTCCATCAGCATCGCGCCGTAACCAATGAAACGCGCGTCGGTTTCACAGGCCAGCAGCTTCGGTGTAGTACCGGAAGCGATCAGCGCGTGGAAGCCAGATACCGCACCACACGCGATGGTGATGAACAGGAACGGGAACAGTGCGCCTTTCCACAGCGGGCCAGTACCATCAACGTACTGGGTCATCGCCGGCATTTTCAGTTCCGGGTTGAGGATAACAATCCCCACCGCCAGACCGACGATAACGCCGATTTTCAGGAAGGTCGCCAGATAGTCGCGCGGGGCGAGGATCAGCCATACCGGCAGCAGCGCAGAGATAAACGCGTAACCGATCAGGGTGAAGGTAATGGTGGTGTCTTTAAAGGTCAGCGCCGGGCCCCAGTACGGGTCGTGCGCAATCACGCCGCCGAAGTAGATGGAGGCAACCAGCAACACAATACCAATCACCGACACTTCGCCCACGCGTCCTGGGCGCAGGAATCGCATGTAGATCCCCATGAACAGCGCGATAGGTACGGTTGAGCAGACGGTGAACACACCCCACGGGCTTTCAGCCAGTGCTTTCACCACGATCAACGCCAGTACCGCGAGGATGATGATCATGATTAAGAAGCAGCCAAACAGCGCAATGGTTCCCGGCACCGGGCCCATCTCTTCTTTGATCATCTCACCCAGAGAGGCGCCGTTACGGCGAGAAGAGATAAACAGCACCATGAAGTCCTGTACCGCACCGGCCAGCACCACGCCCGCCAGCAGCCACAGCGTACCGGGCAGGTAGCCCATCTGCGCGGCCAGTACCGGCCCAACCAGCGGACCCGCACCGGCGATAGCGGCAAAGTGGTGACCAAACAATACGTTACGGTTGGTTGGAACGTAGTTCAGACCATCATTGTTGATGACCGCCGGCGTGGCGCGCGTCGGGTCAAGTTTCATCACCTTTTGGGCGATGTACAAACTGTAGTAACGATAGGCCACCAGATAAACGGAGACAGAGGCGACCACGATCCACAGGGCGCTGATGTGTTCACCCCGACGTAATGCCACTACCGAGAGGCAGAATGCACCGATGATTCCGAGAATGACCCAGGGTATGTGCTTGAATATCTTTTTCGTATCCATAGTAAAACCTAATAATTGGCCGAGGCCGCTGGGGGGTTGATTGTGTGTTTGAGGAGATAAGTTGACTGCTATGTTGTGAGGATCTTGCCAGAGAGTTACGCGCGTAAAGTAAGGTAAATAAGTGAGTGGTTGTATGTCAGCTTAAGCGGTCCCAAGTGTCAGTGAGCGGTTCCTGGTGCCGGTGAGTGGGGATAATTATGTGATTGAGATCACTGATAAACGCCTTTAGATCCTGGGCTGACTGCGGGGATCGACGAATCGTCGATGCTGAGATCGATTCAGTTAGCACGAATTCCATAAAGTTTTCCCTTTCCAGGCCGAAAATTCTGACATCTGTCTAGCGGAAAGAGAAAACATGTTAAAACGAATGAAGATTGTTACCAGCTTACTGCTGGTATTGGCGCTATTTGGCGTTTTACAACTGGCCTCGGGCGGGTTGTTCTTTAACTCACTGAAGAATGACAAAGAGAACTTTACCGTTCTGCAAACCATTCGCCAGCAGCAGTCTGCGCTGAATGCCACCTGGGTTGAACTGCTGCAAACGCGAAACACCCTTAACCGGGCGGGTATTCGCTACATGATGGATCAGAACAATATCGGCAGCGGTGCGACCGTTGCTGAGCTGATGCAGGTAGCGAGCACGGCGCTGAAACTGACGGAAAAAAACTGGGCGGTTTATGAATCTCTCCCGCGTGACCCGCGTCAAAGTGAAGCCGCTTTCCAGGAGATCAACCGCACCTATGACATCTATCATGGTGCGCTGGCGGAGCTGATCCAACTGTTGGGTGAAGGGAAGATCAACGCATTCTTTGATCAACCGACGCAAAGCTATCAGGATGGTTTTGAGAAGCAGTATGTCAATTACATGCAGCAGAATGACCGTCTGTATGACATTGCGGTTGAAGATAACAACAGCTCTTACAGCCAGGCGATGTGGGTACTGGCGTGCGTGCTGATTACCGTGCTGGCGGCGATTGTTGCGGTCTGGTTCGGCATCAAACTTTCTCTTATCTCTCCGATGAACCGTCTGATTGACAGCATTCGCCATATCGCCAGCGGCGATCTGGTAAAGCGCATTGATGTAGAAGGGTCCAACGAGATTGGGCAACTGGCAGAAAGCCTGCGTCATATGCAGGGTGAACTGATGAACACCGTGGGTGATGTGCGTAATGGTGCTAACGCTATCTATAGCGGTGCCAGCGAGATTGCCATGGGTAACAACGATCTCTCTTCACGCACTGAGCAACAGGCGGCTTCTCTGGAAGAAACCGCGGCCAGCATGGAACAGCTGACGGCGACCGTGAAGCAGAACGCCGAAAACGCCCGTCAGGCCAGCCATCTTGCGCTGAGTGCCTCAGAAACGGCGCAGAAAGGCGGCAAAGTGGTGGATAACGTAGTGCAAACTATGCGTGATATCGCTTCCAGTTCGCAGAAAATCGCCGACATTATTAGCGTCATCGACGGTATTGCCTTCCAGACCAACATTCTGGCACTCAACGCCGCGGTAGAAGCCGCACGTGCGGGCGAGCAGGGCCGTGGATTTGCGGTGGTTGCGGGTGAAGTGCGTAACCTGGCCCAGCGTAGTGCGCAGGCCGCGCGCGAGATTAAGAGCCTGATTGAAGACTCGGTCAGCCGTGTGGATGTCGGTTCAACGCTGGTTGAAAGCGCCGGTGAAACCATGGATGAGATCGTCAATGCGGTAACCCGCGTGACCGATATCATGGGTGAAATCGCCTCCGCTTCTGACGAGCAGAGCCGCGGGATCGACCAGGTCGGTCTGGCCGTCGCCGAGATGGATCGTGTGACACAGCAGAACGCCTCGCTGGTGGAAGAATCCGCAGCAGCAGCAGCAGCGCTGGAAGAACAGGCCAGCCGTTTGACTCAGGCCGTTGCGGTGTTCCGTATTCAGCATGACCAACAGCGCGCGCGTGACGTTGCGGCCGCTAAACCGGTTTCAACGGTCCAGCCGCGTAAAGCCGCGGTAGCGGATGCCGGGGATAACTGGGAAACGTTCTAAGTAAGCATCAGGCGCATGGCGCAGCGTGATTCATACGCCAGTCCATGCGCCGCTTCCTCTTCTCTTTTCTGGCGCAACTTTGCAGGCAGCGTCTCTTCAGCCAACATTTCAAATCCCAGACGCGCGTACCATGGCGCATTCCACGGCACATCGCGGAAGGTGGTCAGCGTAAGCGACGTATAACCTTTTGCGCGCGCCTGTTCGGCAACATAGTCAAGCAATCTGCGGCCAATGCCTTTTCCCTGCCACGCCTGATGCAGCGACAGTTCTGCAATAAACAGCGATGAATCCAGCGTTTCGGCGACTAAAAAGCCGACCGGATGCTCATCGGCCTGCGCCAGCCAGCTCAAGCCAGTGGCGGCAAATGCCTGATGCTGAGCAGCCGATATAATCTGGTCATCAGCAATCCACGCCAGTTCCGGGATCTGTAAAAAACGTTGGCTCGCCGATCGTTCGATGGCGGGAAGCGCGGCAGTGTCTGCCAGCGTGGTGGCGCGTAAGATGATGTTCATTTGTCGAGCATAACATGCCCGATAAGCGCGGTGTTATCGGGCATTGTGAGGATTAATCTTTACGCGGATCGCTGATGGGCTGGCGCACCAGGAAGATGTAGGCGAGAGCGCCCACCATGGTGACGCAGCCGCAGATGATCAGCGCCAGACGGAAAGAGTTGGTGGTATCAACAATAAATCCGGTGACGATCGGGGCGAATGACGCGCAGATGAAGCTGGCGAAGTTCTGGATGCTTCCCACGGAGGCGGTCATGCGTGAAGCCACCGCAACATGGATCAGACCCCAACAGGACGTTCCGGCGAAGTGGATGCAGAACAGCGCCATGCCGATCAGTAACACCGCGGCCATCGACGTTGTGGCCTGCGGGACCACGAAGGTGAAGGCCGCAGAACAGAACATCCCGGCAATAATACAAATCTTACGGCTCTTAATCGGCGCCATACCGCCTTTCACCAGCCAGTCGGTGACAAAACCGTTGATCAACATGCCGGCTGCGCCAAACAGGAACGGGATCGCCGCCATTAATCCGGTGCTTTTTAAATCCAGGTTATAGGAGGTTTGCAGGTAGCCTGGCAGCCAGGCCAGATATAACCATGCGGTGTAGTTGATGCCGCTAAAGCCCAGCATCATGCCCCACATCGTGCGATTGCGAAACAGGCTGCGCCATTCGGCAAAGCTCAGCGGATCGCGGCGGGCATTGACGCTACCGGCGTTCAGGTACGCTTGTTCCGTGGCGCTCAGCTCAATTTGCTCGCGGTTGCGATACAGCATGTACCAGCCGATGGCGAGGAAAATACCCAGCACGCCAATGGTAATAAACATCCAGCGCCAGCCCATTACCAGCATCATGGCAGCCAGAATCGGCGGGCTAATGGCAACCCCGATGGTGGAGGCGGCGTTGAATAATCCCATCGGGCGGCCGCGCTCTTTGATGTTAAACCAGTCGTTGATGACCTTTACGCCGCACGGGTTCATTGGCGCTTCGCCGATCCCCATCCCGATACGCACCAGCACAAACTGAGTGAAGCTGTGTACCATGCCGGACATCGCCTGAAACAGCGACCAGAAGAACATCCCCAGTCCGAGCATAATGCGCGGACCTTTGCGATCCAGCAGCGGGCCGCAGGGGAGCTGGGCAATACCGTAAGCGAGAGAAAAAACCGACAGCAGCACGCCGATTTGCGTGGCGCTCAGCCCCAGTTCTTCACGAATCGTTAAGTTAGCGACCGACAGAGAACTGCGGTCGAGATAATTAATTACCGCAGCAAGAAATAATAAAATCATTGCCGTGGTCTGAATACGTTTTATTCGGCTACTGCGTTGCACCATGCCTTCAGGCGGAACATTAATATCCGCAGATGACGACGTGCCAAACGAAGAACTCGGGTCGAGGGTAATATTATTTTTTTCCACGCCGGACTCCTGAACCTCAATAATTTATTATTCACACAGCCGGGCTGTGCAGTATTGAAAAAATACCAGTGATGAAACAATTTACTCATCACCGCTCACAAAATTTTTTAATGCAGTCGACTTAGCGTGAGCATAGGCAAGAGGTATTTTTCCGGCGTTTTTATTTTTATAAAATCGTGCTCCCGGTAATAGTTTGCTGTTTTTTATCGGTACTTAATGTGCTGCGCTATGACTTTGGTTGATGGAGCGAATCATCGATTGTTTGGCTGAATTCAAATGGTTACACAGTGCCAGAGTGGCATCCAGGTCGCTGCGGCAAATCAGCGCGCTGAGGATGGTCATATGCTCATCAATGGCAATGATGTTGCGCTGCTTAAGGTCGCTTTCGTCCCATTGATAGTGGAAGTGGAAAATCACGGAGATGATTTCAAGTGATTGATTGAAAAATATATTATCGGCAGCAGAGAGCAGTAAAGCATGAAACTCGCGGTCTAACTGCGAGAACATACGAAAGCTGCTGCCGATGCTGTCGCGCAGGATCCGGTGGCGCTCGAGTAGCGTTTTTGCCTGCAGCCAGCGTGGGTCATCGTCGGGCAGATTGAGAAAATGCTGCAGGGAATGGGTTTCCAGCATTTCTCGCAGTTCAAACAGCTGCTCGGCGTAGGCCTGATCGAACTGCTTCATGCTCCACTGACCGCGTTTTTCGTTTTTTATCAGGTTGTAACGTTCGAATTTTAAAAGATATTCCCGTACCACTACCGGGCTTACCCCCGCGGCTCTGGCAAGCTGCAGTTCGGAGAAACTCTCGCCCGCGCGCAGCTGGCGCTGGTTGATCATGGTGAAAAACGCCTGCTCAAAAATCCGGTTTTGCTCGGTCATGGAGGCGGTGGTGCAGGCAAAACCGTCGTCATGGTCAGGTTTACGCACGATGACATAGTGGCTACCGACCTGGGTCAGCACCCCGCACTCGCCTAAGTGGCTCAGCATATGGCGCACGGTGGTGCGGCTGATGTTGTACATCTCCGCCAGCGCGCTTTGCGAAGGAAGTGGGGAAGGGATATGACCCCGCGCCATATCATCGATTATCTGGTTAATCACGTTGTGGCGTAAGTTTTGTGAACGGCTCATGGCTTCTCCTTTTTGGCTATTAAAACCCGATTTAAAACATTTTTATGCGCTGGAATTCACAGATTGTGTTTCTGCTTTCTCCGGCTTTTTTATTTTCGTTGATATCTGAGGCAACAAAAAACAGGAGAGCAGAATCATGTCTACGATGAATACGTTGATTTGCCAGGAACCTAAAAAATTAGTCTGGAAAGAGCGCGAAATACCTATTCCGGGTGAGGGTGAAGCACTCATTAAAATTAAGTCGGTAGGAATTTGTGGTACCGATATTCATGCCTGGGGCGGCAATCAACCTTTTTTCAGTTACCCACGAGTGTTAGGTCATGAAATATGTGGGGAAATTGTCGGGCTGGGAAAAAATATCCAGAATATGAAAAATGGACAGCAGGTGGCGGTTATTCCTTACGTGGCCTGCCAGCAGTGTCCGGCATGCCTGAGCGGGCGTACCAACTGCTGCGAGAAGATTTCGGTGATTGGCGTCCATCAGGATGGCGGTTTCAGTGAATATCTTTCTGTTCCGGTGACCAATCTGCTGGATGCGCAGGGGATTGACCCGCAGGCGGCGGCGCTGATTGAGCCTTATGCCATCAGCGCACATGCGGTACGCCGGGCGGCGGTGGCGCCAGGTGAGCAGGTGCTTGTGGTTGGCGCCGGTCCGATTGGCCTGGGGGCTGCAGCGATTGCCAAAGCCGATGGCGCACAGGTGGTGGTTGCCGATACCAGTCCCGCGCGCCGGGAGCATGTGGTTTCCCGCCTGGGACTTCCGGTTATCGATCCGTCCGCTGACGATTTTGATACGCAGCTGCGAAACCAGTTTGGCGGTTCGCTGGCGCAAAAGGTGATTGATGCCACGGGGAATCAGCATGCGATGAATAACACGGTGAATTTGATTCGCCATGGCGGCAGCATCGTTTTTGTTGGGTTGTTTAAAGGCGATTTGCAGTTCTCAGACCCTGAGTTCCACAAGAAAGAGACCACCATGATGGGCAGTCGCAACGCCACACCGGAAGATTTCGCCAAAGTGGGCCGCCTGATGTCGGAAGGCAAATTGACCGCCGACATGATGCTTACGCACCGTTACGCATTTGCCACACTGGCAGAAATTTACGAGCGGGATGTGATCAACAACCGTGAACTGATTAAAGGCGTGATCACGTTCTGAGAGGGAAAACGGGATGAAGACATTGAATCGACGTGATTTTCCGGGAGCCAGCTACCCAACGCGCGTGATCCAGTTTGGAGAAGGTAACTTTCTGCGGGCGTTTGTCGACTGGCAACTGGATATTCTCAACGAGCATACCAGTCTGAACGCGGGCGTGACCATCGTTCGGCCAATTAATACCGATTTTCCGCCGTCGCTGAATACCCAGGACGGGCTGTATACCACGCTGATTCGCGGGCTAAACGAGCAGGGTGAGGCGGTAAGCGAGGCGCGGCTGATCCGCTCGGTAAATAACGAAATTAATCCCTATCAGGACTTCGCGGCGTATCTGGCGCTGGCGCACAATGCAGATATCCGCTTTGTATTTTCGAATACCACCGAAGCCGGAATAAGCTATCACCCGGCAGACCGCGTGGATGATGCGCCGCCGGTGAGCTTTCCGGCCAAACTGACACGCCTGCTACTCGAACGCTTTAATCACTTTGCCGGGGCAGCGGATAAGGGCTGGGTGATTATCCCGTGCGAGCTTATCGACTATAACGGTGAGGCGCTCAAAACCCTGGTGCTGCGGTATGCGCAGGAGTGGCGGCTTCCCCCGGCGTTTGCCGACTGGGTGGAGACGGCAAACACGTTCTGTTCCACGCTGGTCGACCGCATTGTTACCGGCTACCCGCGCGAAGAAGCCGCCGCGCTGGAAGCTACACTTGGCTATCACGATGCGTTTCTCGATACCGCGGAGCATTTTTATCTGTTTGTTATTCAGGGGCCGCAGTGGCTGGCAGAGGAGCTGAAGCTGGCGCAATGTCCGCTGAATATCCGTGTGGTGAGCGATATCAAACCGTACAAAGAGCGTAAGGTCGCTATTCTCAATGGGGCGCATACGGCGCTGGTGCCGGTGGCGTGGCTGTGCGGACTGGAGACCGTCGGTGAGGCGATGCAGGATGCCGATGTCCGCCGCTTTGTCGAACAGGCGATTAGCGAGGAAATCATACCGGCATTGGATCTCCCGGCGGATGAACTGCATGAATTTGCCGACGCGGTAAGCGGGCGTTTTCAGAACCCTTACATCCGTCACCAGTTGCTTTCCATTGCGCTTAACGGAATGACTAAATTTCGTACCCGAATTTTGCCGCAACTGCTGGTGGGTGAGCAAAATGGGCGCTGGCCTGTGCGGTTAACGTTTGCCCTCGCTGCGCTGATGGCGTTTTATCGCGCAGAGCGCAACGGGGAACGCTATCCGATACAGGATGATGAGCAGTGGGTAAGCCTCTATGCCAGCCTGTGGCCGCGAGTTGGCAATGATTTAACGTTGCATGAACTGGTGAATGCCGTGCTTGGCGATGCGGCGCACTGGGGTGAAGATTTAACGTTGCAGCCAGGGCTTGCCGGACAGGTGACGGCTAACCTGGAGATGATTCTGGTGCAGGGTATGCGCCAGGCGGTGAACGGTCTGGAATAAGGTTGCCATGCAGCGCCCGGTGTGGTGTTGGGCGCTGTTTTTTTTATCCCTGAGCAGCCACTACTTTGATTTCAACCATCCCGATCCCCAGCTTACGCGGCGAGTGGCCGAGAATGTTGCCCTCGTTAGTGGCGACCGGATCGGGCGGGACAATCACCAGCGTATTGGCGTCCGTCGGATTATCAAAATGCAAGGTGGTCGTGCTGACCTCCTGGCTTAATACCAGCGTTTGTTCCTGGCCACCGACGCGTACGGGAATAGGGCGATTCGCGTTGTCACCAAAAGCTTTCGCGGTGATAACCAGATCGAATTTCTTCGGTAGCGGAGTTTTGTATTCGATTTTGACTTCTTCACTCAACTGGGCGTTAGACCAGCGTCCCCAGGATTCAGGGCGTGAAATTCCGCTAAACTGTTTCACCTCTTCCGGCGCGCCCGCTACGTTGAAAATGAAGCTGTCAGCTTTGTAGCGAATATCGTTATCGACAATTTTTAGCGTATCGACGTTACCTTTATAGCGTTCGATGTCGATCACCGTGTCTTTAAATGTCGTCTTCCCTTTCCAGTTGGCTTTATCGACATGCTGCACGATCTGCTGCCCGCCCAGTTGCCCCTGTGATACGCACCAGTCGGTAGAGAGTGCCAGTTCTGGCGCCCACAGTTGCGCCATTTTGTAACAGCGGTCTATCCAGACGAAGTTATCGCGTGGGGCGAAATCCGCCAGCTGGAAGCGCAGCGGGGCTGAGTACTCACTTTCCGGCAGCGGTTCGACGCGTTGATCCGAGACCCGGAGCAGCAGCGGCAGACGGAAATGGCTCCCTGAGAAAGAGATCATCTCTTTGTCCCGATCGATGGTGAATGCTTTCATCTCTTTCGGGAAATTCCACAAACGGATGATATTGGGCTTCCACGCCAGCATTTTCTCTTTGATGTTCAGGAACACTTCCGATACGGATTCGCTAGACAGGCTGCTGCGTCCAAGGCCGATAAAGTTATCGCCGCCGAGAATATCCAGTACGGTAGCACCGTTATCCATGGTGTTACGCTTCACCGCCAGCGTATCCTGCTGTGGCTGGTCGCCGCGCAGCACGAAGAACAGGTTGTTGCGATCCTGCTTGTTCAGGTACTTCCATGCGGTGTTGTTCATCGCCAGATGATCGGAAGATACCACGATCACGGTGTCTTTGAACCACGGTGAAGCTTTGATTTTATTGATAAATTCGGCGATATTTTCCTGGCTGCAGCTGACCGCGCTGAACGACTGGTTGGCCTTCCCGTCGATGTCATAACGTTTACGGTTGCAGCTACGTGAGATAAATCCATCCGGATGATGGGTATCCACGGTCAGGGTAAACAGTGAAAAACGCTGGCCCGAGCGCGAAAGCTCTTCGAATTTTTTCCATGCTTCGTCCAGCACGGTATCGTCGTAGAAGCCCCAGTCGTTACGATAGGCCGGGTCCGACACCACGCTTTTTAACTCTTGTGCACCGTACAGATGGTCAAAGCCGTGAGATTTCAGGAACACGTCTTTGCCGGCAAAGCGCAGGTTGGCACCCTGCACAAAGTAGTTCTGATAGCCGGAGTTTTTCAGGATATCGCCCAGACAGATATTGTTAGGGAAGAAACTTGAGACCGACGCCGAGGCGTTGCCTTCAAATGGTGCAAACAGCGGAATACCGCACTGGGAGGCGACCATCCCGGCGATGGTGTAATCGGTACCCGGAAGTTGCATGGTATTGCTGAAATCCAGACCTTCATTTTTTAACGCGCCGAGTTCCGGTGTCAGATCCGGGAACGCGTCGTTATTAAAATAGGTGCGCTCCAGACTTTCGCCGTAGATATAAACCAGGTTCAGCTTCGGATTGGGGATCGTTTTTGATGGCTCTTTGTAATAGGCCGCAAAATCGGGATCGCCATCGCGTGACTGGGATTTAACCAGTTCAGTTATCTGGTGGAACGCCGGGCTGGCATCAACAGAAGCCAGCGCCAGCAGCAGGGCCAGCAGACTGTAACCCACATGATGAGGATGATGGCGACGGCGACGCAGTATCCAACCCAGCGTGACAAAAACGGTGGTCAGCGCCAGGGCTATCCCGACGCCTGGCAAAATATATTTTCCGATACCCGCGCCAGTCAGGCTGTTGGTCAGGGTGTACAGAACCGCGTCATTGATCCCGTCGCCGGTGAAATAGTCACTGGCATACAGCGTGATATTCAGGACAATAAAAATCCCCAGCACCGTTAACGTGGCGGCGAACCACCAGGTGTTGCGACCCGCTTTCCAGGCGTAAATCAGCACTGAAGCGAGAAACAAAGTGATGGAGAATAATTCAGACAACGGACGATCCTCAGTAAGCCGGGCATATGCCTGGCAGGCTAATCATTTCTGGACAGTACAATGTAATAGCGTTGTTATATTGCTGCAATTGTAGTGACATTTAATTACGTTGTTATTCAGAATTGGTTTAGATATGCGTGTTTTTTGCGGGGGAATGACTGGTTATTTGACGTGTGAATGTAATGGAGTAAGCAAAGTGATGCCGCGCAGGTTATACGCGGCATGTAGAGCTTCAGGAAATGAAGTTCATACCCTGTTTTAACACCAGATCGCAGGCCTTGGTTTTTACCTGCTTCGCCAGCGAGCTGTTACCAATCGTGTCCAAGTTAAGCTGTTGCCCATCTTTGGCGTTGAGCAGACCCTGAATACCGTCCATATAGTTGGTGTCTTGTTTCTGCTCAGGCGCGCTGAGGCCCAGTTTATCCAGCACCTGGTTTTTGACGTTTTGCGTGTCGGTGACCGAGGCCAGCTTCTGTTTCGCGCAATATTCCAGGATCCCGGCGGCGTTATTCATGCTGCTGGAGGTCAACGACTGATTGCTGCCATTCAGCAGGCTGGTCAGGGAAGAGAGCGATGAGCTGCTTTGTGAGCCGGAGCTTTGTTTGCTCAGCTCACTGGCCGCGCTGGAGAGCGAATCCTGCCAGGAGGCGGCAAAAACGCTGGTGGAGATGAGCGTGCCGGCGGCAAGCGCACAGCACAGCAGACGTTTGGTAGTTTTCATCATTATATGCAACTCGTGTTATGCCTTTTCAGCGCAGTATAGCGCTGGCAGTCTTAGGAGTGGTCCTAATACGTTAATACTCTTTACCGGTGACCCGACTACGGTAGCTTTCCCAGTTAAAAATGACCCACAGGCTGTTGCCAAGGCGCATACGGTCCATCACGCGCTCGCCCAGTAGCTTGTTCATTTCATCCATATTGCTGTTAGTTAACATGCCGGTCGGACGTTTTGAGGATGAACGGCGATCGACAATCTGATTAATAATCACTTTTTCATAGCGGGATTCTGTCTGCATGCCGATCTCGTCGATCACCAGCAGATCCACATTACTCAGATCGTTGAGCAACTGTTCTTCGCTGGTTTCACGATTGCTGAACGTTTCTTTCATCGCCGACATGATATCGGCGACGGTAATAATCAGTACCGACTTGCCGCGCAGCAGCAGTTCGTTGCAGATGGCGGCGGCCAGATGGTTTTTACCCGTGCCGGGCTTGCCAGAGAAGATAAAACTGGCGATGTTGCCGTCAAACTCTTCAACGTACTGGCGAGCTTTGCTCAGGGCATTCATCTGACCTTCGCACTCAACCCGATAGTTTTCGAACGAACAGTTCTGATGCAGCGGACGGATACCGGAACGGTTGAATGTACGCTGCATTTTCATGGCCCGGTTTTCGCGGGCCAGCGCGGCGGCGCGAATTTCACCTTGCTCTTTTTGCCATGCCAGCAGTTCTTCGCCCGTTTTAAAGGCGGGCTCAACATTGGGTGGCATCATTTTTTGCAAACGTTTCATCAGGTCGCCAACGTTTTTCATCGTTATCCTCTAAAACCCGGTGGAATGTGGCTGTCAGGTTCACTGACGCTGTTCACATCGCGCTTTGGCATTCCGCCATTGCTGGCCCGTCCAATCTGGATGCTGCGCGCCAGTTTTTGCTGCCACTGAATATGGTGAAAGACTTTGCCTTCGGCTTGCCAGTAGGCAACAAATGAAGCCAGTTCTTCAGCGGTGACGGGCTCTCTTAGCGCCACTCCCCATAACGCCGCCTGACGCTGGAAGTCAGCATCTGGCTGCCAGTCAGCGTACATCGCAAATTTACCCATTGGCACGGCAACCGGTACCGCTTGCGGCTCTTCATAAAATTGGGCATCTAATGTTACATCGCTTCCCGGGCGTGACAGCTTCTCTTCAAGTGCCAGCAACTCTGCCAGCCGTGCAGGCGTCACCGCGTAAAACGCTGGCGCGTTGTTGGCGAATACGGCTACGGCACCGCCCGCAGACCTGGCCAGCACAGTTTGGTGATCGTGTAGTAAGGCGTCAATGCTAGTGACGTCCGGCGTCAAAATTTTGCAGGGCATAATGTTTCTCAATACTGAACAACAACCGAGAAGGAACTGCTTTTATAGTAACACAGAGAGAGAGGAGAGCAGCAGATGAGGGAAGGTTCCCCCATCAGCAAAGGGGTAAACAGATTCATTCGTTATACGCGCGGACGTTTGCGATACAGCCATAATCCTGGCACGGAAAGTCCAATTGAGAGTGCGCCCACAATCGATGAGGCTTTCAGAAAATTGGTCAGCAGGGTGATCATCAGCGCTTCGCTATAACCGAAATGACCGATCTTTACGGCGGATATCATGGCGGTGTAGGCGGAGATCCCCGGAAACATAGGGATCACTGCCGCAACGGTGAAGACTTTCGGATGCGCCAGATACCAGCGCGACCACTGGATCCCAATGCAGCCGACCAGCAGCGAGGCCATAAAGGTGGACCATTCAATATTAAACCCTGCGGTCATCATCACCATCCGTGAACCGTGCCCAAGCGCGCCGAGTAACGCACACCAGGGGAGTGCCCGATGCGGTACGTTAAATACCATAGCAAAGCCAAGCGCCGGGATCGCCGACAGGATCATATCCTGCATCAGCGCCAAAATGAAATCGATCACGCCCATCCGCGCAGCCCCCATAAGGTCATAGACATCACCACGCCAATGCAGGTTGCCAGCGTAAGCAGACTGGCAATCGCCCAGCGAGCGAGCCCGGTATTAATGTGTCCTTTAAACATATCCGCAACCGAATTGATTAACGGAAAACCGGGGACCAATAACAGCACGCTGGCGGCCATGGCTACGGTAGGCGTGTGATTAAACGTCGGTAGCGTAAGCAGCAGGCCGGATATGGTGGTCGCGACAAAAGCGGTAATACAAAAGTTGATTTGTGGATGCAAATGCCGGGAAGCCAGGAGCTGGCGAATGTACATGGCGATCATGCTGGCGAAAAAGGTGATCATCGCGCCATCCCAGCCGCCGTTATTGAGTTTACAAAAGCAGGCGCAGGACAATCCTACCATGAAAGCAACCAGCCATCTGGGATAGCGTAGCGGTTTGATTTGGTTAAACCGTTTCTCTACCCCTTTTTCATCCAACAGATTATGCTCTGCCAAAATAACGATGTGTTGCACTTCCGTCACGACGTGCATGTTGATGCCACGATCCTGATTTTTTCGGGTCGATGTCAGGCATTGTCCGTCTTTGATCGTCGTCAGGACGATGGCATTCGATGATATGGCACTTTCTACACTGTCCATCCCAAGCGCCAGACCCAGGCGGGTGGAGAGTTCATCGACCAACGCGCTTTCTGCGCCATGTTGCAGTAAAAAAAGCCCGCATTGTATACATAACCGTGTAACCGTTCTTTGTGACGACTGCTCTGTTTGCATAGCTCGCTCTGACTAAAAGATGCTCTCTTAATGAAGAATATCTTCTTTTTATCATGAAGCGTGAGTCGGTTGGCTCTGGATAAGATCAATTTTTGTGTTGAAAAAAGAAACAGGTCACTTGGTGGTTGTAGGAAATCGTATCGTGGGACACACTCCTGAACCAGGGCTAAATTTTTCGAGATGAACAGTAATTACGTAAGGAATGCTAATAATTTAATGTAGTTATTTTAATTGTACAATGAATGTACATGTGCGTGATTATGGCATGATAAATTTATAGTGTGATGTTATTGGGAACGTAGCATCGCCATTTTCTATTTAGAATAAGGATAAATAATTCATCCTGTCTATTGTTTAACGCATGTCTATTTATTAATTATTTTATTTGATTGTAGGTGATACTTGCGCGCGCAAGATTGAAGACATGTGAATATGGAGGAGTTATGTTGCCAGGACGCTGCAAGAACGCAATTATTATTAGTAAATTACCTATCATACAAATTGGGCTTAAAGGGGTAATGCAAGCGCATTTCTCTGATTACAAACTGACCTACTGCCGCGCCGTAGAAGAACTAACATTGATGCAACTGCGACGTTCAGATCTGGTTATCGCTGATTTAACCGGAGACTGCAGTCATCCGCGTGCGGTCTGCGAACAATATTATTCTTTGTTACCTCAATATCGTGATATTCACTGGGTCTTTCTCGTTTCTCGAAATTATTATCCTGTGGCCGTTGAGCTGCTGATGTGTCCAATCAGTACGCTGTTATCAGATGCCGAACCGATTGATAGTTTAGTAAATGCTATTGATGCAGGGAATGTTTATGCCGACAGAATTAGCCCGGTATTGCTCTCTCCGGTAATAGCACCAGAAAAACAGGATCATAGCGTATACTCAATTATTCTGACGCTATCTGAACGGAAAGTGTTACGGCTTCTGGGAAAGGGCTGGGGGATTAATCAGATTGCCACATTACTTAAAAAAAGTAATAAGACAATCAGCGCCCAGAAAAATAGTGCGATGCGTCGTCTGTCAATACACAGCAATGCGGAGATGTATGCCTGGATAAATAGTTCTCAAGGAGCACGAGAGTTGAATCTACCTTCAGTTTATGGAGAGACCACGGAATGGAAGACAGAAGTATCAAAAGAAATGTCGCACTGGTAGAAAAGTGTGTAATGAGCAGCGTGGGTATTTATAATTTATTTAATGCCAGACCGAACAATCAATACCAACTTCATCCCTTTTCAGGACAGCCAGCCTTAAGCCAGGCGATGTCACAGACGTCATTTTCCGCGGTTATTTTTTCACTTTCCGCGAAAAGAACCGATCGCCGCACCGGACTGGCTTATCTGACAGAGCTGGCGGTGAAACACCCTCGCATCAAGCGGGTGGTCATTGCCGATGATGATGACGAGGCGCGGCTAATTGGCTCGCTGTCACCGCTACCACTGGATGCCGTGATTAGCAAAGCATCCACGCTGAGTATGTTGCAGGAAGAATTATTTGCAGCGCTGGATTGCGCCAGAGGGGAAACAGAAGACACGAAGAAGCTCTGGTATATCAATCAATGCCGTATGCTTAGCCCAACCGAGCGCGAAATTCTGCGCTATATGTCGAATGGTTATTCGATGCTGCAGATCGCGATTGAGCTTGAGCGAAACATTAAAAAGATTCGTGCGCATAAATTTAATGTGATGTCCAAACTGGGCGTTAGTTCGGATGCCGGATTACTGAATGCTGCCGATATCCTGCTGCATGTGCGCTCTGCAGAACCGTCATCTTTTCGTCGTACTGCCCCGTTATGGCGTGCTTGAGAAGATGCGTACCGGCGTAGTCATTGGCATGGAAAGGTAAATCGATCACTGGCACACATCAACCCAGGTTGCCGCAGTCAGTTCTGCTATTCTTTCTGGCGCAATGCGAACCGCGCTGTGAGTGGCTCCTGCTGCAGGGAGCACTTCTGTATAGTGTTTCAACGAGACATCACAGTACACCGATATGGGTGTCTCCAACCCGAAAGGACATACGCCTCCTACGGGATGACCTGTTGCGTTGACTACTTCATCGCTACTCAGCATGCGCGCTTTGGCGCCAAACGTATTTTTCAGTTTTTTATTATCGAGGCGAGCATCTCCTCTGGCGACGACCAGGATAATGTCGTTTTTTACCTTTAGTGACAGCGTTTTTGCTATCTGCCCTGGTTCGACGTTATGGGCCTTGGCTGCCAGATCGACGGTGGCGGTGCTTTGATCTAATTCGATGATTTCAATATCTGGCGCATGTTGCGCTAAAAACTGCCGTACTGATTGTAAACTCATTCTTCTCTCCCTCTCGCTTATCCGCAGTCCTGCATAGCAGAAAACCGCCTGGCGTAATTTGTCATAGGGGCAGCGTTACTGTAAATATTTTATTGTAACAACACAGCAACATTGGCAGTTTCTCGATCACCTTCACAATCAAAGAAACCGGTTACAGTAACCGGTTGCGGAATACTGAAATGGCGATTAATACTGAAGTTGTCACTTCCTCTGTATCACATAATAAGAGCCATCTATGAATCTTAACTCGAATAGTGGTAGTGCTGGTGTTCCTCCCGGCACGGTTGCGAAAAGTAGGAATGGATTTTACGTGGTGGTGTTGATACCAGTACGGTTGCAGGGTTTTGCACAACGGGAGAACGGCTATGTCTACTAACCATGCTGTGTTTAACGTGATTTTCCGCTTTGTTGAAAACTATGTTAGTCCTGTTGCCGGGCGCATCTCTTCACAACGTCATGTCATGGCTATTCGTGACGGTTTTATTTCGGCGATGCCTTTTATGATTGTAGGCTCTTTTCTGCTGGTTTTTGCCTATCCGCCGTTTTCTCCGGATACCACCTGGGGATTCGCCCGTGCGTGGCTGGATTTGGCAAAACAATTTGAAGGCCAGATACTCACGCCGTTTGATATGACGATGGGGATCATGTCGGTCTACATATGTGCGGCTATTGCTTATAACCTAGGCAAGCACTATGTGAAGTCGCATCAGTTAGATCCGTTTATGTGTGCGATGCTGTCGATCATGGCTTTTTTGCTGATTGCCGCGCCAAAAACCAAAGGCACGATGCCGGTTGATAGCCTCGGCGGTACGGGGATTTTCACCGCCATCCTGGTAGCCATTTACTGCGTTGAAATGATGCGCTTCCTGAAGGCGCACAACATCGGCATCCGTTTACCCGATCAGGTTCCGCCGATGATCAAAAACTCTTTCGATCTGCTGATCCCGGTGCTGGTGGTGGTGCTGACGCTGTATCCGTTGAGCCTGGTGATACAGTCGCAGTTTGACATGCTGATCCCGCAGGCCATTATGGCCATCTTTAAACCACTGGTGTCCGCAGCGGATTCTCTGCCGGCGATACTGCTGGCAGTACTGATCGGCCATCTGCTGTGGTTTGCCGGTATTCACGGTGCGGCGATTGTGTCGGGTATGCTGCAAATGTTCTGGTTGACCAACCTCGGCATGAACCAGTCGGCGCTGGCGCAGGGCGCGCCTTTACCGCATATCTTTATGGAAGCGTTCTGGACGTTCTTTATCGTCGTGGGGGGATCGGGGGCGACGATGGGGCTGGTGATTTGCTATCTGCGCAGCCGCTCGGCCCATCTACGATCGATTGGGCGTTTGAGCGTGGTCCCCAGTATTTTCAACATTAACGAGCCGGTGATATTCGGTACGCCGATTGTCATGAATCCAGTGTTCTTTATTCCCTTCCTGCTGGCCCCAATGGTGAACGCGGTGCTGGCCTGGGCGGCGATGAAACTGGATCTAATTGGGCGGGTGATTTCAGTGGTTCCCTGGACCGCACCGGCACCCGTTGGCGCGGCATGGGCGTTAGGCTGGGATTATCGTGCGGCGATCCTGGTGGTCGTGTTGGCGCTGGTTTCTGCCATCATCTACTTCCCATTCTTTAAGGTTTATGAGAGGCAACTGTTGGTGCAGGAAAAAGAAGAAGCACAGCGGATAGAAGAGGAAAATCAGCAGGTTGCATAAAGTGTTGGCGGGGGGCTATGGCTCCTCGCTTATTTTAGCGTGCAGTCGCCGCATTGCTGAACATCGGGCAGGCGATAGCGCTGGCAGCAGGTTCTGCGTACTAACAGTCCCTCGCGTGGAACGACGGTGCGCCACAACGGATTATCCTGGCCACAGGATAGTTGTTTCTCAAAGAAGCAGGTCTGGCGCAGCGTGTTCAACAGTTCTTCACCTAACAACGGCTTCATTTCCGTTAAGTACCAGTGAATTAAGTATCCCGTATTGCTCCAGACAAGTTTCGCATTGATCTCACCCGTTGATTCCAGTGCCTGAACGACCGGTGTCAGGGCTGACAAAATCAGCGTTTCCATACGTTGTTGCGGTGAGAGTGCCGTGGTCTGGTGATCCTGATGTACATCTATCCAGAAACATGCGGCACGCCCGGTTTCGTGAAACTCCACGTGCATATGTTCAGGAGAGACGTCGATAGCCTCTTTTTGCGTCAGCAGAGCCACCATAAGCGGGGGCATCATCAGGCCGATATACCATTGCGCCCAAAGGGAGATCAGCGGTTTATTTTCGCGTACTAACGTGGGCTGGTTGCGGTAGATGTGGTCTGAATAAACGGCCAGAAGCGAACTTAACGTTGTCGGTTGCGTCCATTCATGTAATGTCATTGCACCTTGCGGCGGGGTCTCGTCAAGGCGAATGAAATCCAGCAAGTGTTCGCGGGTTTGGGCTATGGTCGCACGCACGGAAGCCGCCAGCGAGGGCATCTCTGAAGGGAGATGGCTGTGCCAGATGACATCTTCAACGATGGGTGCGGAACGGTAAGCCATGGCGATATAAGGATGTTAATCTAAATGATAATGATTTCTAATCCTATAGATGGGGGTAAACGATGGCAAGATCTTTGTCGCAAGATCGGGCAGTTCCGCACGGAAAACTCAGGAAGAGGTGCAGTTTATCCGCAGCTCATCGCTGACCAGAGTGTTGTTTCGACCCATATTCTTGGCCTCATAAAGCGCTTTGTCTGCTCTGGTAATCGCGGAGTCAATATCCTGTTCCACCAAAGGCGCAATACCGATGCTGACCGTCACATTGGTTGCTACGCTCTCATTAAACATATGTGGAATTTTAAGATCGTACACTTTCTGGCGAATACGTTCGGCGGCAGCCTGGGCCTGTTGGGGATCGACCGCGGTCAGCAAAACCATAAACTCTTCGCCACCAAAACGTGCCACCACGTCCCGGGAGCGTACGGAATCACGAATCGCGGCAGAAACGCGAATCAGCGCCTGATCGCCCATCATGTGCCCGTAATGATCGTTATAGGCCTTGAAATGGTCGATATCCATCAGCAGGACGTAGTGCTTCGAGTTGCTCAGGGCCAACAGCGTATCGAGTCTGTGTTGCAGCCCCCGGCGATTGTACAAACCGGTTAGCGGGTCGAGCATGCTGAGTCCGTTCAGAGTTTCCCGTTCTTCCAGTAGTTTGTACATCAGCTGCTGGGCGAAGCCGTCGTAGCGCTTTTGTATCACATGCTGGATGGCGATCCCGGCCATGGGTAGCGCCATAAAATAGAAAATTCGCAGACCATGCTCGCTGCCGTTAAGCCATAAACAGACGACGACTGAGGGTAACGAATGTAGCGTAAAGGCGATGATATTGTTGGCAAAAGCGATAGAACCAATAAACAGCACGCTGAGAAGTGCGATTAACAGAAAATAATAATCATTATGACCTAGCGCGTTATATTTCAGAAAAATATGTAATGCCCATAGCAAGCCAAAAACGATTGAAATAAAAGGAAGATTAATTTTTTTATTCGCATATTTGCCATGCCATGCCAACAGCAATGTACTGGCGGCCAGGATGAGCAACGCCGGGACAGATACGGCTTTGACGGCAAAAAGTGGGAAAACAAGCGTAAACAGCGCGGAGACTGCATTGAGAAGCAGAAACAGACGTAAAGAAAGTTGATATTTCTTAGTGCGCAGAGTTCGCCAGGATTGTACTGTCATAGGTAAATATTGTTATTTATCTGCAATATACGAAGGTGTGTTTGTAAGGAAAAAATGATGAGCGAAAAATCATTCGTTCAGGTCGTTATTGTTTTTTGATGAAAAGCTAACCGGCGAGCAATTTATCACCTTAAACTATTTATGTCATCAATCGTTAAGTAAAACTCATAGAATTGATAGCCTTTCCTGGCTGACAAATGAGAAAATTTATCATATGATATTGGTTATCATTATCAATGTCATAGGTGAAACCATGTTGCAACGTGCGCTGGGCAGTGGATGGGGGGTTTTGCTGCCGGGGATAGTGATTGCCGGGCTGGCATTTACTGATCTGTCACTCGACGCATGGAAGGCGATGATTGTATTAGGATTACTACTGACTTCACTCATGTTATACCACAAGCGTTTACGGCACTTTGTCTTATTACCTTCATGCGCGGCGCTGATCGGCGGCATTGTTTTGGTAATGATGAACTGGAATCAGGGATGAGCAAAACAGGAAAGAAAATCGAAGGAAAGATAAGATAATTGGTGCGAGGGGGGGGACTCGAACCCCCACATCCTAAGGACACTAACACCTGAAGCTAGCGCGTCTACCAATTCCGCCACCTTCGCACAGTCATCTTATTTTTTTTGATATCGCCTCGTTGGTGCGAGGGGGGGGACTCGAACCCCCACATCCTAAGGACACTAACACCTGAAGCTAGCGCGTCTACCAATTCCGCCACCTTCGCCCAGTGCGAGCAATATCAACGTGGATTATGGTGCGAGGGGGGGGACTTGAACCCCCACGTCCGAAAGGACACTAACACCTGAAGCTAGCGCGTCTACCAATTCCGCCACCTTCGCATACCATCGACACTCAAAAAGTATCGTTACCACGGAGGCGCATTCTAGTTGTTTTCAACTTTTCGTCAATAGTTAATTGTCCAGGCTGGGCCGATTGATGCAAAAACGGCCACGTGAATGGCCGTTCGCTGCGAGACAATTACGCTTTTTTCGCCTGGCGCGTCATGATGGTGCGATAGACCTTGAAGCGCCCGGTCTGCGCGATAACTTCGTGGAAGCCAAACACTTCATCCAGTACTTTCGGATAAGGCAGGAAGGCGTTGGCTACAATTCGCAGTTCGCCACCGCTGTTAAGGTGACGCACCGCGCCGCGAATCAGCGTTTGCGCGGCATCCAGGCTGGTCTGCATGCCGTCATGGAACGGCGGGTTGGAGATGATCATATCAAAGCGACCCGTCACGTCAGAAAAGACGTTACTGGCGATGACGTCACCTTCAATACCGTTGGCGGCAAGCGTTGCGCGGCTGGCTTCAACAGCGGCGGCGCTAACATCGCACAGGGTTAAGCGCACTTTTGGCGAGTGGCTGGCAAGCGCGACGGAGAGGATACCCGCGCCACAGCCGACATCCAGAACTTTGCCTTTGGTGTGCGGCGTCAGCGTGGAGAGCAGCAGTTGGCTGCCAACATCCAGGCCGTCACGGCTGAATACGCCCGGCAGCGTTTTGATGGTCAGATTGTCTGTCTGGTATTCGTCCCAGTATTTTTCAGCATCAAAGACCGGCTGCTTTTCCAGACGACCGTGGTACAGGCCACAGCGACGTGCGCTGTCGACTTTGTTCAACGGCGCGTATTCGGCCAGCATCTGCTCGGCGCTACGTACGCCGCTGCGGTTTTCGCCAACAACAAAAATATCGGTACCCACCGGTAACAGCGAAAGAAGGTTCATCAACTGGAACTGGGCTTCAGGTTTATTCTTCGGCCAGTAGTAGATCAGCGTATCGCTATCGCCGACGTCATCGGCTTGAGCGACGAGGCTGAAGCGGACGTTGTCGCCCATCTGGCGGTTAAGCACCTGCCAGTGGTGAAGCTGCTGAGTGTGCGCACGGCTGGCGGCGCTTTCAAAATGGGCAGGCAGGTCATCCTGCAAATCACCGGCAAACAGAATACGGCTTTGTTCGAAATCATCACTGTGGCGCAGCAAGACTTCACTTGCCGGGGTAAAAGCAGACATGGAGTGCTCCTTAAATTGTACAGCGGGGGATTATAGTTGTTTGATGGCACGGATTCGACAAATTTGCTATATTTGCGCCCCTGATTACAGGAGCGTTTCGCTATGACATCCCGACGAGACTGGCAGTTACAGCAACTGGGCATTACGCAGTGGTCGTTGCGTCGTCCTGGCGCACTGCAGGGCGAAATCGCGATTTCCATTCCTGCGCATGTCCGTTTGGTGATGGTTGCGGAACAGTTACCCGCGCTAACCGAACCATTGATGAGCGATATTTTACGCGCATTAACCGTCAGCCCGGATCAGGTTTTACAACTGACGCCTGACCGTGTCGCCATGCTGCCGCAAGGTAGTCGCTGTAATAGCTGGCGGCTGGGAACCGAAGAGCCGCTGCTGCTGGAGGGCGCTCAGGTCGCGAGTCCTGCGTTTAATGAATTACGGGAAAACCCCGCGGCCCGCGCCGCGTTATGGCAACAAATCTGCGCATATGAACACGATTTCTTCCCTCGAACCGACTGATTTACCCGCAGCATTTCAGATTGAAAAACGCGCCCACGCTTTTCCCTGGAGTGAAAAAACATTTGCCAGCAACCAGGGCGATCGTTACCTCAATTTTCAGTTGAGGGTTGATGACGTGATGGCGGCCTTTGCGATTACGCAGGTCGTGCTGGATGAAGCTACGCTGTTCAATATTGCCGTCGACCCTGACTTTCAGCGCCGTGGGCTGGGGCGTGAGCTGCTGGAGCATCTGATCGATGAGCTGGAAAAGCGTGGCATTTTGACGCTGTGGCTTGAAGTGCGCGCCTCAAACGCCGCCGCTATCGCGCTGTACGAAAGCTTAGGCTTTAACGAGGCGACGATCCGTCGCAATTACTATCCAACGGCCGATGGTCACGAAGACGCCATCATCATGGCGTTGCCAATCAGCATGTAAGACAAGGTGTAATGATGAAGAAGTGGGACTGGATTTTCTTTGATGCCGACGAAACGCTGTTTACATTTGACTCGTTTACCGGCTTACAGCGGATGTTTCTCGACTATAGCATTACCTTTACCGCTGAAGATTTTCAGGACTACCAGGCCGTGAATAAACCGCTGTGGGTGGATTACCAAAACGGCGCGATTACCTCATTACAACTGCAGCATGCCCGTTTTCAGAGCTGGGCCGAACGCCTGAAGGTTGAACCGGGCCAGCTTAATGATGCATTCATCAATGCGATGGCGGAGATCTGTTCGCCGTTGCCGGGGGCGGTTTCTCTGCTCAATGCGATTCGTGATAAAGCGAAAATCGGCATCATTACTAACGGCTTTACCGCGTTGCAGCAAATCCGCCTTGAGCGGACGGGGCTGCGCGACTATTTCGACCTGCTGGTGATTTCTGAGCAGGTTGGGGTGGCAAAACCTGATTCCCGTATTTTTGACCATGCGCTGGAGCAGGCGGGCAATCCTGACCGTTCTCGCGTGCTAATGGTGGGTGACACCGCAGAGTCCGATATTCTTGGCGGCATTAACGCCGGGCTATCCACCTGCTGGCTAAATACGCACAACCGCGAGCAGCCAGCGGGCATTCAGCCGACCTGGACCGTAGCGTCATTAAGCGAACTGGAGCAGCTCCTGTGTAAACACTGATTGCCTCCCCCCCGTTGATGGGTAAAATAGCCGCAATTTTTCGTATTCAACTTGCCCGGCCCGTTGCCGTGCTTACCTAAGAAGATTTGACTATGACGTTGTCTCCTTATTTGCAAGAGGTGGCCAAACGCCGCACTTTTGCCATTATTTCTCACCCGGATGCCGGTAAAACGACAATTACTGAAAAGGTACTGTTATTCGGACAGGCCATTCAGACCGCCGGTACGGTAAAAGGCCGTGGCTCCAGCCAGCATGCAAAATCTGACTGGATGGAAATGGAAAAGCAACGTGGTATCTCCATTACCACCTCTGTGATGCAGTTTCCGTATCATGACTGCCTGGTGAACCTGCTGGACACCCCGGGGCACGAAGACTTCTCCGAAGATACCTACCGTACTCTGACGGCGGTGGACTGCTGCCTGATGGTTATCGATGCTGCGAAAGGTGTTGAAGACAGGACCCGTAAGCTGATGGAAGTTACCCGTCTGCGCGATACGCCGATCCTGACCTTTATGAACAAACTCGACCGTGACATCCGCGATCCGATGGAGCTGCTGGATGAAGTTGAGAACGAACTGAAAATCGGCTGTGCGCCGATCACCTGGCCGATTGGCTGCGGGAAGTTGTTCAAGGGCGTCTATCACCTTTATAAAGATGAAACGTATCTGTACCAGACCGGTAAAGGCCATACGATTCAGGAAGTGCGTGTTGTTAAAGGTCTCAACAACCCGGAACTTGATGCTGCCGTGGGTGAAGACCTGGCGCAGCAGCTGCGCGACGAGCTGGAGCTGGTGCAGGGCGCGTCCAACGAGTTCGACCATGAGTTGTTCCTTGCGGGCGAAATCACCCCGGTCTTCTTCGGTACCGCGTTGGGTAACTTCGGCGTTGACCATATGCTGGACGGCTTAGTGGAGTGGGCGCCTGCGCCGATGCCGCGTAAAACCGACACCCGCGTCGTCGAAGCCTCAGAAGAGAAGTTCACCGGTTTCGTGTTTAAAATTCAGGCCAACATGGACCCGAAACACCGTGACCGTGTGGCGTTCATGCGTGTGGTATCCGGCAAGTATGAGAAAGGCATGAAAATGCGCCAGGTGCGCATTGGTAAAGACGTGGTGATCTCCGATGCACTCACCTTTATGGCCGGTGACCGTTCTCATGTGGAAGAAGCGTATCCGGGCGATATTCTTGGTCTGCATAACCACGGCACTATCCAGATCGGCGATACCTTTACCCAGGGCGAAATGATGAAGTTCACCGGTATTCCGAACTTCGCGCCGGAGCTGTTCCGCCGTATTCGCCTGAAGGATCCGCTGAAGCAGAAACAGCTGCTGAAAGGGCTGGTTCAGCTGTCAGAAGAGGGCGCCGTGCAGGTCTTCCGTCCGATCGCCAATAACGACCTGATCGTGGGCGCTGTCGGTGTGCTGCAGTTCGACGTGGTAGTTTCTCGTCTGAAGAGCGAATACAACGTTGAAGCGATTTATGAGTCGGTCAACGTGGCGACTGCGCGCTGGGTAGAATGCTCTGACGTGAAGAAATTCGAAGAATTTAAGCGTAAAAACGAAATTCAGCTGGCGCTGGATGGCGGTGATAACCTCACCTATATCGCGCCAACCATGGTTAACCTGAATCTCACCCAGGAACGTTACCCTGACGTTCAGTTCCGCAAAACGCGCGAACACTAATCGACCTCTCAGGGCGCGGTATCCGCCGTGCCCTGCAACTTTCCCTGTCTTTTAAATCCCTTGCGGAATGTTCTTAAATCCTGCCGTTTTTCTTTCGTTTGCCTGTTTTTTAGCCAAATCGGGCTGCGATCACGAAATCGTGAACTATATTTAACAATGTGATGACATAAATATCGGCGTTAAATGCTTTTTAGGCTGCCTGTTGCAGCTTCTATTGCTGATATTTATTCCACTTACAAAATTAGTTGCTGGTTCAGGCCGTGTAACGGCTGAGCATCGCTTTAAGCAAAACATACAGGAATACATCGATGACAATGACAGGACTTAAGATTTCTAAAACGCTGCTGGCCGTGATGCTGACCTCCGCTGTTGCAACGGGTTCTGCTTATGCAGAAAACTCAACGATGGACAAAGCGCAATCCGGCGTCGAAAGTGCGGGGCAGAAAGTCGATAGCTCTATGAACAAAGTCGGTAATTTCATGGATGACAGCACCATCACCGCGAAAGTGAAAGCCGCGCTGGTGGACCACGAAAGTATCAAGAGCACCGATATTTCCGTCGAAACAGAGCAGAAAGTCGTGACGTTAAGTGGGTTTGTTACAAGCCAGGCGCAGGCCGAAGAGGCGGTGAAAGTGGCGAAAGGCGTTGAGGGGGTGACCTCCGTCAGCGACAAACTGCACGTGCGTGACAGCAAAGACACCTCCGTAAAAGGCTATGCGGGCGATACGGCAATCACCAGTGAGGTAAAAGCCAAGCTGCTGGCCGATGACATTGTCCCATCCCGCAAGGTGAAAGTGGAAACCACCGATGGTGTGGTACAGCTTTCAGGAACCGTTGAATCGCAGGCTCAAAGCGATCGCGCTGAGAGCATCGCTAAAGCGATTGATGGCGTGAAAAGCGTCAAAAATGACCTCAAAACTCAGTAATTCGACTTAATTCGTCCTCCTGACGTTTGTCGGGAGGCGTGTTGTGCACCACACTGAAAATATCGCCGATGGGTAGCCTGAGCGCTCATATCAAGCGGTGAAATTAACTATGGTAAAGGAGAAGCATATGTTTCGATGGGGCATCATATTTCTGGTTATCGCGTTAATTGCCGCTGCACTGGGTTTTGGTGGACTGGCGGGTACTGCAGCAGGTGCTGCAAAAATTGTTTTTGTGGTGGGTATCATTCTGTTTCTGGTCAGCCTGTTTACCGGGCGTAAACGACCCTAGAACGTAAACCGTAAAGATAACTTGCTACTGAGCCAGTCCAGCGGACTGGCTTTTACGGTTTTAGCAGCAGGCAATTTGCGTTACTTTGTTGTCCTATTACAAAAACAACAGGAAGGCAGAGGTGGGGCAGAGAATACCCGTTACGCTCGGTAATATAGCGCCGTTATCGTTACGTCCATTTCAACCAGGCAGCATGGCGCTGGTGTGCGAAGGTGGAGGGCAACGGGGGATCTTTACTGCCGGCGTACTGGATGAGTTCATGCGCGCCCAGTTCAATCCTTTTGATCTCTTCTACGGGACATCTGCTGGCGCGCAAAATCTGTCGGCCTATCTCTGTAACCAGCCCGGTTACGGGCGCAAAGTCATCATGCGTTACACTACCCGACGTGAGTTTTTTGACCCGGTGCGCTTTGTGCGCGGGGGAAACTTAATCGACCTCGACTGGCTGGTGGATTCGACCTCGTCCCAAATGCCGCTGGCGATGGACAACGCTGAGCGCTTGTTTGCCGCGGGGAAAGCATTTTATATGTGCGCCTGTCGGGGTGATGACTACACGCCGGGCTATTTTTCGCCGAACCGGCAAAACTGGCTCGATCTTATTCGTGCCTCCAGCGCGATTCCCGGGTTCTACCGCACTGGGGTTGTGTTGGACGGCGTGAATTACCTGGATGGGGGCGTCAGCGATGCCATTCCCGTGCAGGAAGCGGCGAAGCAGGGGGCGAAAACGCTGGTGGTTATCCGCACCGTGCCTTCGCAAATGTACTACACCCCGCAGTGGTTCAAGCGTATGGAACGCTGGCTGGGCGAAAGCAGCCTGCAACCACTGTTGAATCTGGTGCAGCACCATGAAGCCACCTATCGCGCGATTCAGAGCTTTATTGAGAAACCGCCGGGCAAGCTGCGTATCTTTGAGATCTACCCGCCCAAACCGCTCCATAGCATGGCGTTGGGAAGCCGTATTCCGGCCTTGCGGGAAGACTACAAAACCGGACGCCTGTGCGGTCGTTACTTCCTCGCTACCGTCGGCAAACTGCTGGGGAAAAACGTGCCGCTGCCTCGTCAGACGCCGAAGATTGTGGTGCCGGGACCGGTGGTAGTTCCTCCCGCGCCGGTGGCCAACGATGCCCACGCACCGGTGGCGACCAATGCGCCTCAGGCCAACGATACAACGTTTAATAATGAGGATTTGGCGTGAGTTATCGTTTTATCGATACGCACTGTCACTTTGATTTCCCGCCGTTTACCGGCGATGAACCTGCCAGCATTCAGCGCGCGGCGGAGGTTGGTGTACAGAGCATTATCGTTCCGGCCACCCAGGCGGCGAATTTTTCCCGCGTACTGGCGTTAGCGGAAAATTATCCTCCATTATTTGCCGCGCTTGGTCTACATCCCATTGTTATTGAACAACATAGTGATGACTGCCTGGACCAGTTGCAACAGGTGCTGGATAAGCGCCCACAAAAGCTGGTGGCGGTAGGTGAGATTGGATTGGATCTGTATCGCGACGATCCGCAATTCGACAAGCAAGAGCGGGTGCTGGAAGCGCAACTTAAGCTGGCGAAGCGTTACGAACTGCCGGTGATCCTGCATTCGCGACGCACGCATGACAAGCTGGCGATGCACCTTAAACGCCATGCTTTGCCACGAACAGGCGTGGTGCATGGGTTTTCCGGGAGCATGCAGCAGGCCGAACGCTTTGTGCAACTGGGATACAAAATTGGCGTGGGCGGCACCATTACCTATCCGCGCGCCAGTAAAACCCGCGAGGTAATGGCGCAGCTGCCGCTGGAGTCGCTGTTGCTGGAAACCGACGCGCCGGATATGCCGCTCAACGGCTTTCAGGGGCAGCCTAATCGCCCAGAGCAGGTAGTCAGAGTCTTTGACGTCTTATGCGAACTGCGCCCGGAACCTGCGGACGTGATCGCTGACGCGCTGTATCGTAATACCACGGCGTTGTTTGATTTTTGAATTCCGGATGCGGCGCTATTGCATCGCATCCGGCAATCACAGGTACAGCGCCGGGAAAATCAAATTATCCACCCCGCGTTCGCGCAATCTTTGCGCCAGGTGTTCCACATCCTGCGGTGTGGCGCTCGGCCAGTCCTTCGCTTCGCCATACACTCCGTGCGCATGAAAGGCATTCAGCCGTACCGGCACGTCACCTGAACCTCTGATAAACGCCGCCAGCGCATCAATATGCTGGAGATAATCCACCTGACCAGGGATAACCAGCAGGCGCAGTTCCGCAAGTTTCCCTTGTCCGGACAGAAAGGTAATGCTTTGTTTAATCAGCGTGTTATCGCGACCGGTCAACTGACGATGACACGTGCTGTCCCAGGCTTTTAAATCCAGCATTACGCCGTCGCACACCGGAAGCAGCTTCTGCCAGCCGGTTTCGCTCAGCATGCCATTGCTGTCGACCATACAGGTCAGGTGTTGCAGTTGCGGATCGGTTTTGATCGCGCTAAACAGCGCCACAATAAACGGTAGCTGGGTCGTTGCTTCGCCGCCGCTGACCGTCATTCCTTCAATAAACGGCGAGGCTTTGCGAACATGCTGCAGCACCTCATCAATGCTCATGGTCTGCGCCATCGGCGTAGCCTGCTGGGGGCACATGTGCAGGCAGGTGTCGCATTGCTGGCAAATATCAGGTTGCCACCATACTTTTCCCGCGCTCAGACTTAACGCTTCATGTGGGCAATGCAGTACACACTCCCCGCAGTCATTGCAGCGTCCCATCGTCCACGGGTTGTGGCAATTCTTACAGCGCAAATTGCATCCCTGCAGGAACAGGGCCAGGCGACTCCCCGGCCCGTCGACGCAGGAGAAGGGAATCAGCTTACTTACCGAAGCGCATCTGCTGTTCATGGCTAATCACGCGAGGTTGTCGTTCCAGAATGCGCGTATTACGCGCGGCTTCTTCGCCAAGCCAGGTGGTGTTGGTGCGAGAACCTGCGGCACGATATTTTTCCAGATCCGACAGGCGCACCATATAACCGGTGACGCGAACCAGATCGTTGCCGCTCACGTTGGCGGTAAATTCACGCATCCCGGCTTTAAATGCGCCGAGGCACAATTGCACCAGCGCCTGAGGATTACGCTTGATGGTTTCATCCAGCGTGAGAATGTCGCTGATACCGGCGTGATAATACGCGTGATGCGGCGCAACGGTTTGCAGATGGGTGATCGGGTCCGGTTCATCACCGTAGGGCAGGCGAGCGCCCGGCGTGGTGCCGATGTCAGAACTGATCCCTGACTGTGCATGCAGCATCGCGCGCTGATTCCAGCCATATTTCACCGGTGTGCTTTCTACAAATTCCGCCAGTTGGGCGCTAATGCGATAGCCTAGCTGATTGGCAAACTCATCTTTCCCGTAACGCGCGCATTGCCCTGCTTTTTCACACAGCAGATTTACCGCCTCCGCCAGACCATACATCCCGAACATAGGCACAAAACGCTTGGGATCAATCAACCCTTCCTGCACCAGGAAGCTATTCTCAAAGAAATGTGATTTTTCATAGAGGAATTCACATCGTGCATCAATGATGGCGATTTGCTGCTGGCAGTAGTGCGGTAGGGTGCGCGTAAAGAAGTCATCGACAGAGGTGCTGCGCTCTGCGATGGCTTTCAGATTGAGCCTGACCAGCGTGCTACCACCCCCGGCGAGCGGCAAAGAGTTGTAACAGCTGACGACGCCGTAGTGGCCTTTTGTGAAAATTTTATCATTTTCAGGGCCGTTAGAAATGTGCGGTTTACTGCATTCGCAAATATTTTGCGCCACGTTGAGCAGCAGATCGTCAGGGGTAATTTGCGGATCATAAATAAAGGTAAGATTAGGTGAAACCTGCTTTAACTCTGCATCTGCGCGTAAAATTGCGCGTGTAATCGGCGTGTCGGCCGGGCCAATGTTGGCATGCATAAAGGCATCTGGCAGGGTACGGTCGAGATAACGCCAGAAACGTTTTATTCGAATATCGATCTCATCTTGTGTTAGAATTCTAACATACGGTTGCAACAGGGCATCGAGTTGACCGAGATAGACCGGCATCGACGTCACTGACGGAACGTGATGGTAAAGAATAGTGAGTAAGGATAATGCGTCATCGAGATCCTTTGCCCCCTCCAGCTCCAGCCATGATGAGCCGTTGGCCAGAAAACGCGCGTAGTCGGGTAAAACATAACGCGGTTTGAACGGAGCATGGCCTTCGTACATGTCGCAGATCACCCCGTCATCCAGTGCCTGGCGTGCCTCAGCAGGCAGTTGCGGGTAGGGCAGCGCGTTTTCAGCTTCCAGCGCCAGAAAGTGGCGTTTCTGCTCAGGGCTGAGCACCGGACTGGTCACGATTTGTTGGCAACGCTGTTGCAGCGCGAGTTCGCTTGACGTGGGCATCGTTGATTCCTTTTTATCCCGAAGGTGTAACGCCATTGTAGAAAGCAACGCCGCCACAACCTTTGATCCGGATGCGCCTGATGCCACCGCATCCCTTTAGAAAAGGTAATTTATTTGAAGTAGATCTCATTAGAGTAATGCAAATCTGTATGTGGTTTTCATTAACTGTGATGTATATCGAAGTGTAATAGCGAGCGGATGTTAGAATACTAACAAACTCGCAAGGTGAAATTTTATACGGCGACGCCGTTGGAGAATGTTATGACCGATTTAACAGCAAGCAGCCTGCGTGCACTGAAACTGATGGACCTGACCACCCTGAATGACGACGACACCAATGAAAAAGTGATCGCGCTGTGTCATCAGGCGAAGACCCCGGTTGGCAACACTGCCGCAATCTGCATTTATCCGCGTTTCATCCCTATTGCGCGTAAGACTCTGAAAGAGCAGGGTACGCCGGACATCCGCATTGCAACCGTCACCAACTTCCCGCACGGCAACGACGACATCGAGATTGCGCTGGCGGAAACCCGCGCGGCGATCGCCTACGGTGCCGATGAAGTTGACGTGGTGTTCCCGTACCGTGCGCTGATCGCCGGTAACGAGCAGGTTGGTTTCGATCTGGTTAAAGCGTGTAAAGACGCGTGTGCGGCGGCAAACGTGCTGCTGAAAGTGATCATCGAAACCGGTGAGCTGAAAGAAGAAGCACTGATTCGCAAAGCGTCTGAAATCTCCATCAAAGCCGGTGCTGATTTCATCAAAACGTCTACCGGTAAAGTGCCGGTCAATGCGACGCCGGAAAGCGCACGCATCATGATGGAAGTGATCCGCGACATGGGTGTTTCTAAAACTGTAGGTTTCAAACCGGCTGGCGGCGTGCGTACTGCAGAAGATGCACAGCATTTCCTGGCGATTGCCGATGAACTGTTTGGCGCTGACTGGGCTGATTCTCGTCACTACCGTTTTGGCGCATCCAGCCTGCTGGCTAGCTTGCTGAAAGCGCTGGGTCACGGCGACGGTAAGAGCGCAAGCAGCTACTAAGTTTGAATTGCCCATTGTAGGCCGGATAAGGCGCAGCCGCCATCCGGCATCAGTACGACTGCCGGGTGCGCGTTGCTTACCCGGCCTACAACGGCTTGGATTATTAAGAGTAATCATTCATTGCAGTGGGTTTTCCGCAGCATTTAACCTGATTAATCGGGGGTTACCGTGTTTCTCGCACAAGAAATTATTCGTAAAAAACGTGATGGTCATGCGCTGAGCGATGAAGAAATTCGTTTCTTTATCAATGGCATTCGCGACAATACCATCTCTGAAGGGCAAATCGCCGCCCTGGCGATGACCATTTTTTTCCACGATATGACAATGCCTGAGCGTGTTTCGCTGACCATGGCAATGCGTGATTCAGGAACCGTGCTGGACTGGAAAAGCCTGCAGCTGAACGGCCCGATTGTGGATAAACACTCTACCGGCGGCGTAGGTGACGTAACGTCACTGATGTTAGGCCCGATGGTTGCTGCGTGCGGCGGCTATATTCCGATGATCTCCGGGCGTGGCCTGGGGCATACCGGCGGTACGCTCGATAAACTGGAAGCGATTCCTGGATTTGACATCTTCCCGGACGACGCGCGTTTCCGTGAAATTATTAAAGACGTGGGTGTGGCGATTATTGGGCAAACCAGCTCGCTCGCACCGGCGGATAAACGTTTTTATGCCACCCGCGATATTACCGCGACGGTGGATTCCATCCCGCTGATTACCGGTTCCATTCTGGCGAAAAAACTGGCGGAAGGGCTGGATGCGCTGGTGATGGATGTGAAAGTGGGCAGCGGTGCCTTTATGCCGACCTACGAGCTTTCTGAAGCCCTTGCTGAAGCGATTGTCGGCGTGGCAAACGGTGCGGGTGTACGTACCACCGCGCTGTTAACTGATATGAACCAGGTGTTGGCCTCCAGCGCAGGTAACGCGGTAGAAGTCCGCGAAGCGGTGCAGTTCCTGACCGGTGAATACCGCAATCCACGTCTGTTAGACGTCACCATGGCGCTGTGCGTGGAAATGCTGATCTCCGGCAACCTGGCGAAAGATGACGCCGAAGCCCGTGCAAAATTGCAGACGGTGCTGGATAACGGCAAAGCAGCAGAGATTTTTGGTCGCATGGTGGCGGCGCAAAAAGGCCCGACCGATTTCGTCGAAAATTATGCGAAGTACCTGCCGACGGCAATGCTCAGCAAAGCGGTATATGCTGATACCGAAGGCTTTGTCAGCGCGATGGATACCCGTGCGCTGGGAATGGCGGTTGTTTCCATGGGCGGCGGTCGTCGTCAGGCATCGGACACCATTGATTACAGCGTTGGCTTTAGCGATATGGCGCGTCTGGGCGACAGCGTAGACGGACAGCGCCCGCTGGCGGTGATCCACGCCAAAGACGAAGCCAGCTGGCAGGAAGCGGCGAAAGCGGTCAAAGCGGCAATTAGCCTTGACGATAAAGCGCCAGAAATTACACCGACAGTCTATCGTCGTATTACCGAATAACTGTATACTGATCTGATCGCTTTTTTGCGGCGCAGATGTATGGAGAACAAGATGAAACGTGCATTTATTATGGTGCTGGACTCCTTTGGTATTGGTGCGACTGAAGATGCGGATCGCTTTGGCGACGTAGGCTCAGACACTATGGGACACATTGCAGAAGCCTGTGCGAAAGGTGAAGCTGACAATGGTCGCAAAGGCCCACTGAATCTGCCTAACCTGACCCGTCTGGGCCTGGTGAAAGCTCACGAAGGTTCTACTGGTAAAATTGCTGCCGGCATGGACGGTAATGCGGAAGTGATTGGTGCTTACGCCTGGGCGCATGAACTCTCTTCCGGGAAAGACACACCGTCTGGCCACTGGGAAATCGCCGGTGTACCGGTTCTGTTTGACTGGGGTTACTTCTCCGATCATGAAAACAGCTTCCCGCAGGAACTGCTGGATAAACTGGTAAAACGTGCCAACCTGCCGGGCTACCTCGGCAACTGCCACTCTTCCGGTACCGTGATCCTGGATCAACTGGGTGAAGAGCATATGAAAACCGGCAAGCCGATTTTCTATACCTCCGCTGACTCCGTGTTCCAGATTGCCTGCCACGAAGAGACTTTTGGCCTGGATAAGCTCTATGAGCTGTGCGAAATCGCCCGTGAAGAGCTGACCGAAGGTGGTTACAACATCGGTCGTGTTATCGCGCGTCCGTTTATCGGCGATAAAGCCGGTAACTTCCAGCGTACCGGTAACCGTCACGACCTGGCCGTTGAGCCGCCAGCACCGACCGTGCTGCAGAAACTGGTCGACGAAAAAGACGGTTACGTGGTTTCCGTCGGTAAAATTGCGGATATCTACGCTAACTGCGGCATCACCAAAAAAGTGAAAGCCACCGGTCTGGACGCGCTGTTCGACGCCACCATCAAAGAGATGAAAGAAGCCGGTGATAAGACCATCGTCTTCACAAACTTCGTTGATTTCGACTCTTCCTGGGGTCACCGTCGCGATATCGCCGGTTATGCCGCAGGTCTGGAACTGTTCGACCGCCGTCTGCCTGAGCTGATGGAGCTGGTGGGGGAAGATGACATTCTGATCCTGACCGCTGACCACGGCTGCGACCCGAGCTGGACCGGGACTGACCACACCCGTGAACACATTCCGGTACTGGTTTACGGCCCGAAAGTGAAACCAGGTTCTTTAGGTCACCGTGAAACCTTCGCGGATATCGGCCAGACGCTGGCGAGCTACTTTGGTACGTCGCCGATGGACTACGGTAAAAACATGCTGTAATACCCGTTGTCTTTCGCGCTGTAGATGCGTTGACTTCATTCGCTCACCCCGGTCACATAGTTAATCTATGCTCCCGGGGATTCACGAATTCGTCGCCTTCCTACAACGCGAAATCCTTAGGGTATTTCACTGTTTTGCATACGTTTTGTAGGCCTGATAGGCGTAGCCGCCATCAGGCAATAACAACGAAATAAGGATAAAAAATGGCAACTCCACATATTAATGCAGAAATGGGTGATTTCGCTGACGTCGTATTGATGCCGGGCGACCCGCTGCGTGCGAAACATATTGCTGAAACTTTCCTCGAAGATGTTCGTGAAGTGAACAACGTTCGCGGCATGTTAGGCTTCACCGGTACCTACAAAGGCCGTAAGATTTCCGTAATGGGCCACGGTATGGGTATCCCGTCCTGCTCCATCTACACCAAAGAGCTGATCACCGATTTCGGCGTGAAGAAAATCATTCGCGTAGGCTCCTGTGGCGCCGTGCGTATGGACGTCAAACTGCGTGACGTGGTTATCGGTATGGGTGCTTGCACCGACTCCAAAGTTAACCGTATCCGTTTTAAAGATCATGACTTTGCAGCTATTGCTGACTTCGACATGGTGCGTAACGCCGTTGATGCAGCAAAAGCGCTGGGCGTAGACGCGCGCGTGGGTAACCTGTTCTCCGCTGATCTGTTCTACTCTCCGGACGGCGAAATGTTCGACGTGATGGAAAAATACGGCGTGCTGGGCGTGGAAATGGAAGCAGCGGGCATCTACGGCGTTGCGGCTGAATTTGGTGCGAAAGCGCTGACCATCTGCACTGTATCCGACCATATCCGTACTCACGAGCAGACCACTGCCGCTGAACGTCAGACGACCTTCAACGACATGATCAAAATCGCACTGGAATCCGTTCTGCTGGGCGATAAAGAGTAAGTTGTTTGTGCCCGGTGGCGCTATGCTTACCGGGCCTACAGCAGTATGTAGGCCGGATAAGGCGCAGCCGCCATCCGGCAATTTCAGGCCAGTTCTTAACGCACCGCTCCGGCAATCCATGCCGACAGCTCGCGTAACTCTTTTTCTTGCTCCGGGAAATCAACCAGAAGCGCCTCGCACTCTTGTTGCAGCATATCCGCACGATACAAGCATCCTTGCAGACGACCCGCCAGCGCTTCCAGCGGCGCGGGATTGAGGCTATCGGTGTAGACCTGGGTGCGGGTAATCACGCCTTTTTCAACGTCGAAATGCAGCTCAACGCCGCCCCAGGTGAAACGCTCATCCAACAGGTGCGAGAAGGCCGGCGCCTGACCAAAGTTCCACTCCCAACTGCTCTGGCGGGCAAAGGTTTCGGCAAAGTTCGGCAGATCCGGCGCTTTGTCCGGGGAGATGATCTCGGCTTCTACGCGTTCGCCGTAGTGGGCGAAAAAGGCTTCCGTGATGGCCTGACAGACCTGTTGATGGGTGATGCCCGGTAACAGCTCGGTCAAATTCGCCACGCGCGAGCGAACCGAAGTGATGCCTTTAGCGGCAAGTTTCTTTTTATCGGGATTGAGATAGTTTGCCAGGCGGCTGAGATCGGCATTCAGCAATAGCGTGCCGTGGTGGAATCCGCGGTCTTTCGTTTCACGATAAGCAGAACCAGAGACTTTACGATCGCCATCCGGCGTTTTCACCACCAGATCGTTACGCCCGGAGGCATCAGCTTCTACGCCCAGCGTATTCAGCGCATTGAGGACTATTGCCGTGGAGATGGTTTTGTCGTATTCCGGTTTACCAGCCATAAAGGTAAAGCAGGTATTACCCAAGTCATGGAACACCGCGCCGCCGCCGCTGCTGCGACGGGCGAGCCGCACGTTGTCTTCCTCCATCCGGCGGGTATTACACTCTTTCCACGGGTTTTGCGCCCGGCCAATCACCACCGTATCGGCGTTACGCCACAAGAACAGGACGCGCTGCGTGGCGGGCATCTGGCGAAAAATGCACTCTTCAACCGCCAGGTTAAACCACGGATCGTAAGAGTCTGAGATAAGCAGGCGTAGTGTGGTCATGGTCGATTTCCTTTCTTTGAATTACTCTTTTTTCTCGTTGTCTTCTTCCTGCACCGGTTTGTTGGCGGTCAGCAGGAAAGGGGATTGCTGCCAGCGGGTACGCTTGCCTTGCAATAATGTACGTGTGAGGACTACACCAATAGCCAGTGACAGAAGCAGCATCAGGCGTAAGATGTTGGTGGTGTTGTCTACCTGCTTCGCTTCGGTGGCAAGCGTGTGGGTGTCGAGTGTCAGGCGCAGATAACCCAGCGGGCCGTTTCTCCCCTGAATGGGCTCAACGATTTGCTGATTAAAATAGCCCCCGGCTTTTTTGCCATCGAGCGCCAGCCGGTCACGGACATCGACACTCTCACCAGTGCGGGTAATCAGATCGCCCTGTTCATCGTACACGCCCGCATCCAGAATACGGCTACTTTCCGTTAACTGCGTGAGTACGGCTTTGATGCGCTTTTCATCCGGTGTTTCGGTGCGCATCAGCGGCGCGATGTTTAAGGTGACCTGGCGGGCCAGTGTACGCGCCAGTTCTTCCAACTGCGGATTACGTTGCTGCTGGTGGCTTTGACTAAACCAGGATGCACCCTGCATCAGGGCGACAAGCAACGCGAGACAGAACAATACAATCACTGCACGATGAAGTCGGAATTTCAGTTTTGCGCGAGCCATATTCCACCTGCTGAAAATTTGAGGCTTAATGTTGCCAGAAGCGCTGGTTACAGGGTAGCCTCATGCGTTATTTTCCGCTGGATGATTCCGACCCGAACGATTTTACAGGAGCTTTAATGCCTAACATTACCTGGTGCGATCTACCTGAAGATGTCTCTCTGTGGCCAGGTCTGCCCCTTTCTTTAAGCGGTGATGAAGTCATGCCGCTGGATTACCACGCGGGCCGCAGTGGCTGGCTGCTGTATGGTCGTGGGCTGGATAAACAACGTTTAACGCAATACCAGAGCAAACTGGGTGCGGCGATGGTGATCGTAGCCGCCTGGTGCGTTGAGGATTATCAGGTGATTCGCCTCGCGGGCTCGTTAACGCCGAGAGCGACAAAACTGGCGCATGACGCCAAACTGGATGTTGCCCCATTAGGTAAAATTCCGCATCTGCGCACGCCGGGTTTGCTGGTGATGGACATGGATTCAACGGCTATCCAGATCGAATGCATTGATGAAATTGCCAAACTGGCCGGGACCGGCGAAATGGTTGCCGAAGTCACCGAACGCGCGATGCGCGGCGAGCTGGATTTTACCGCCAGCCTGCGCAGCCGCGTGGCGACGCTCAAGGGGGCTGATGCCAATATTCTGCACCAGGTGCGCGAAACATTGCCGCTGATGCCTGGCTTGACGCAACTGGTGCTAAAACTGGAAACGCTTGGCTGGAAAGTGGCTATCGCTTCTGGCGGGTTTACTTTCTTTGCCGATTATCTGCGTAACAAGCTGCGTCTGACTGCGGCTGTGGCGAATGAGCTGGAGATCATGGACGGTAAATTCACTGGCAACGTGATCGGCGATATTGTCGATGCGCAGTACAAAGCCAGTACTCTGACCCGCCTGGCGCAAGAATATGAGATCCCGATGGCGCAGACGGTGGCGATCGGCGACGGTGCCAACGATCTGCCGATGATCAAAACGGCCGGGCTGGGCATTGCGTATCATGCGAAACCCAAAGTGAATGAAAAGACGGAGATTACTATCCGTCACGCTGACCTGATGGGCGTGTTCTGCATTCTCTCTGGCAGCATGAATCAGAAATAATGAGGTAAAATGTGGCAAAAGCTCCTAAACGCGCCTTTGTTTGTAATGAATGCGGGGCCGATTACCCGCGCTGGCAGGGGCAATGCAGCGCCTGTCAGGCCTGGAACACCATAACCGAGGTGCGCCTTGCCGCGTCGCCAACGGTGGCGCGCAACGAGCGACTCAGCGGCTACGCCGGAAATGCGGGCGTCGCAAAAGTGCAGAAGCTTTCTGACATCAGCCTTGAGGAACTGCCGCGTTTTTCCACCGGATTTAAAGAGTTTGACCGCGTGCTGGGCGGCGGGGTGGTTCCCGGCAGCGCTATTCTGATTGGCGGTAACCCCGGCGCGGGGAAATCAACGCTGCTGCTACAAACGCTGTGCAGGCTCGCCGAGCAGATGAAAACCCTGTACGTCACTGGCGAAGAGTCGCTGCAACAGGTGGCGATGCGCGCGCATCGACTTGGCCTGCCGACGGCGAACCTGAACATGCTGTCGGAAACCAGTATCGAACAAATTTGCCTGATTGCTGAAGAAGAACAGCCGAAACTGATGGTGATCGACTCCATTCAGGTGATGCATATGGCGGACATTCAGTCTTCGCCGGGCAGCGTGGCACAGGTGCGTGAAACTGCGGCTTACCTGACGCGTTTTGCCAAAACGCGCGGCGTAGCGATTGTGATGGTCGGCCACGTCACCAAAGATGGCTCATTGGCCGGGCCGAAGGTGCTGGAGCACTGTATTGACTGCTCGGTGTTGCTCGACGGTGACGCTGATTCTCGTTTCCGCACTCTGCGTAGCCACAAAAACCGCTTTGGCGCGGTGAATGAGCTGGGCGTCTTTGCCATGACCGAGCAGGGGCTGCGCGAAGTCAGCAACCCGTCTGCAATCTTCTTAAGCCGTGGCGATGAAGTCACTTCCGGTAGTTCGGTGATGGTGGTCTGGGAAGGCACGCGCCCACTGCTGGTAGAGATTCAGGCGCTGGTCGATCACTCAATGATGGCGAACCCGCGTCGCGTGGCGGTCGGTCTGGAACAAAACCGTCTGGCGATTCTGCTGGCGGTGTTACATCGTCATGGCGGCTTACAGATGGCGGATCAGGACGTGTTCGTCAACGTGGTCGGCGGCGTAAAGGTTACCGAAACCAGCGCCGACCTGGCACTGCTGTTGGCAATGGTCTCCAGCCTGCGCGACAGACCGCTGCCACAGGATTTAGTGGTCTTTGGCGAAGTGGGGTTGGCAGGCGAAATCCGTCCGGTACCCAGCGGGCAGGAGCGTATTTCGGAAGCTGCGAAGCACGGCTTTCGCCGGGCGATTGTTCCTGCCGCTAACGTTCCGAAAAAAGTGCCGGAAGGGATGCAGGTCTTTGGCGTTAAGAAGCTTGCAGATGCGTTAAGCGTGTTTGACGACCTATAATCAAATACCCGCCGTCTTTCCGACGGCATTGGGTATTACGTTTATTTTTACAGCAGGAGGCTCTTGTGTCATTTGATTATCTGAAAACCGCCATTAAGCAAAAGGGCTGTACCCTGCAACAGGTGGCGGATGCCAGTGGCATGACCAAGGGATATCTGAGCCAGCTTCTGAATGCCAAAATTAAAAGCCCCAGCGCGCAAAAGCTGGAGGCGTTGCACCGTTTTCTCGGGCTGGAGTTTCCGCGCCAGCAGAAAAATATCGGTGTGGTATTCGGTAAGTTTTATCCGCTGCATACCGGCCATATCTATCTTATCCAGCGCGCCTGTAGTCAGGTTGATGAACTGCATATCATCATGGGCTATGACGACACGCGCGATCGCAGCCTGTTTGAAGACAGTGCCATGTCGCAACAGCCTACGGTGCCCGATCGTCTACGCTGGCTGCTGCAAACCTTTAAGTATCAGAAAAATATCCGTATTCATGCCTTCAACGAGGAGGGCATGGAGCCGTATCCACACGGTTGGGACGTGTGGAGCAACGGGATCAAAACGTTTATGCAGGAGAAAGGGATCCAGCCAAACTGGATCTACACCTCTGAAGAATCAGATGCCCCGCAATACCTCGAACATCTGGGGATCGAAACCGTGCTGGTGGATCCCAAGCGGACGTTTATGAGCATCAGCGGCGGGCAAATCCGTGAAAACCCGTTTCGCTACTGGGAGTATATTCCCACCGAAGTGAAGCCGTTTTTCGTGCGCACCGTGGCGATCCTCGGCGGGGAGTCGAGCGGTAAATCGACGCTGGTGAACAAGCTCGCCAACATTTTTAACACCACCAGTGCGTGGGAATATGGGCGTGATTACGTTTTCTCCCATTTGGGCGGCGACGAGATGGCGTTGCAGTACTCGGACTACGATAAGATCGCGCTGGGACAGGCACAGTACATTGATTTCGCGGTGAAATATGCCAATAAAGTGGCATTTATCGACACTGACTTTGTGACCACTCAGGCCTTCTGCAAAAAGTACGAAGGGCGTGAACACCCGTTTGTGCAGGCGCTGATTGACGAGTATCGCTTTGACCTGGTTATCCTGCTGGAAAACAACACCCCGTGGGTGGCAGATGGTTTGCGCAGCCTTGGCAGCTCGGTTGACAGAAAAGCGTTTCAGACGCTGCTGGTGGAGATGTTACAGGAAAACAACATCGATTTTGTGCACGTTCAGGAGCCGGACTACGATGGTCGCTTCCTGCGCTGCGTGGAGCTGGTAAAAGAGTTGATGGGCGAACAGAGATAGTTTACATGCCGGATGGCGCTGCGCTTATCCGGCCTACAAGTCGCACTAACCTCGTAGGCCAGATAAGGCGTCACGCCGCCATCCGGCGCTTAACGCTAATTACTTAGAAATACGCTTGTACTTAATACGCTTCGGCTCCAGTGCATCCGCGCCCAGCGTGCGTTTCTTGTACTCTTCGTATTCGGTAAAGTTACCTTCGAAGAACTCAACCTTACCCTCATCCTGGTAATCCAGAATATGGGTGGCGATACGGTCAAGGAACCAACGGTCGTGCGAGATAACCATCGCGCAGCCCGGGAACTCCAGAAGGGCGTTTTCCAGCGCGCGCAGGGTTTCGATATCCAGGTCGTTGGTTGGTTCATCGAGCAGCAGCATATTACCGCCAACCTGCAGCAGCTTCGCCAGGTGCAGACGGCCACGCTCACCACCGGACAGCTCGCCGACGCGTTTGCCCTGATCCACCCCTTTGAAGTTAAAGCGGCCTACGTAGGCGCGGCTTGGCATCTCGGTGTTGCCGATCTTCATGATATCCAGCCCGCCGGACACTTCTTCCCACACGGTTTTGCTGTTGTCCATGGCATCACGGAACTGGTCAACAGACGCCAGCTTCACGGTTTCACCCAGCTCAATGGTGCCGCTATCAGGCTGTTCCTGACCGGACATCATGCGGAACAGGGTCGATTTACCCGCGCCGTTCGGACCGATAATGCCGACGATAGCGCCTTTCGGTACTGAGAAGCTCAAATCGTCAATCAGTACGCGATCGCCGTAGGATTTACGCAGATTGGTGACTTCAACGACTTTATCGCCCAGACGAGGTCCTGGTGGAATAAACAGTTCGTTGGTTTCGTTACGTTTCTGGTATTCGGTATTGTTGAGTTCTTCAAAGCGCGCCAGACGGGCTTTGCCCTTAGACTGGCGGCCTTTCGCGCCCTGGCGTACCCACTCCAGCTCTTTCTCAATGGATTTACGGCGAGCCGCTTCCTGAGAGGCCTCCTGGGCCAGACGCTGATCTTTCTGCTCCAGCCAGGAGGAGTAGTTGCCTTCCCACGGAATACCTTCACCGCGGTCAAGCTCCAGAATCCAACCCGCTACGTTGTCGAGGAAGTAACGGTCGTGGGTAATGGCCACCACGGTGCCTTCGAAGTCATGCAGGAAGCGTTCCAGCCACGCCACGGATTCGGCATCCAGGTGGTTAGTCGGTTCGTCGAGCAGCAGCATGTCTGGTTTTTCCAGCAGCAGGCGGCACAGCGCGACGCGGCGGCGTTCACCACCGGAAAGCTTCTCAATTTTGGCATCCCAGTCCGGCAGACGCAGGGCATCGGCGGCACGCTCAAGCTGCACGTTCAGGTTGTGACCGTCGTGCGCCTGGATAATTTCTTCAAACTTGCCCTGTTGCGCAGCAAGTTTATCGAAGTCGGCGTCTGGCTCTGCGTACTTGGCGTACACTTCATCCAGGCCTTTCAGTGCGTTAACCACTTCGGCAACCGCTTCTTCAACGGATTCACGAACGGTATGTTCCGGGTTTAGTTTCGGTTCCTGCGGCAGGTAACCGATTTTAATGCCAGGCTGTGGGCGAGCTTCGCCTTCGATATCGGTATCAATGCCGGCCATGATGCGCAGCAGGGTAGATTTACCCGCGCCGTTCAGACCGAGTACACCGATTTTGGCGCCAGGGAAGAAGCTCAGTGAGATGTTTTTAAGAATATGACGTTTCGGCGGAACGACTTTGCCGACACGATGCATGGTATAAACGAATTGGGCCACGTTGGACTCGCCTCTATGTTTATCCCGTCATACTTCAAGCCGCAGATGCGTTGGCTGTGTCGTTCACCCCAGTCACGTACTTTTGTACGCTCAGGGGATTCACTTCCTCGCCGCCTTGCTGCAACTTGAATTATTTAGGGCTAATTATTGGTAAATAGTTATCAAAGGCGAAGTGTAGCCTTTTTCATTGTCCAATCCCAGCCAGCAGATCCCACTCGCAACAAAAGTAAAAAAGTGTCCGTGACGTGGCGCATTCTGCAATGTCTGGTTAGCATGAATGAATTAAGCGGCATGATGCTGCACAGACGTAACATGAGAAGAGGAAGAGCTTGTGGACAAAGCCAAACAATTTACCTGGCGCCTGCTGGCTGCCAGCGTATGTCTGCTGACGGTCAGTCAAGTGGCGCGAGCCGATTCCCTGGATGAGCAGCGCAATCGCTATGCGCAAATTAAGCAGGCCTGGGATAACCGACAGATGGACGTCGTAGAGCAGATGATGCCCGGGCTGAAGAACTATCCTCTGTATCCTTATCTGGAATATCGCCAGATCACTGACGATCTGATGAATCAGCCCACCATTACCGTCACCAATTTTGTGCGCGCCAACCCGACGCTGCCCCCGGCGCGTACTCTGCAATCTCGTTTCGTGAATGAACTGGCGCGCCGCGAAGACTGGCGTGGGCTGCTGGCGTTCAGTCCGGAAAAACCGGGCACCACCGAAGCGCAATGTAACTATTACTTCGCGAAATGGAGTACCGGACAAACTGAAGAAGCCTGGCAGGGGGCGAAAGAACTGTGGTTGAGCGGAAAAAGTCAGCCGAACGCCTGTGACAAATTATTCGGCGTATGGCGTGCCTCAGGCACTCAGGATCCGCTGGCGTATCTGGAACGTATTCGTCTGGCGATGAAAGCCGGGAATACCGGACTGGTCACGGCGTTGGCCGGACAGATGCCCGCGCAATACCAAACCATTGCTTCAGCGATCATCGCGCTGGCCAACGATCCTAATTCGGTGATGACCTTTGCGCGGACAACTGGAGCAACAGATTTTACGCGCCAGATGGCGGCGGTGGCTTTTGCCAGCGTGGCGCGCCAGGATGTGGAAAACGCCCGCCTGATGATCCCCTCGCTGGTGCAAGCGCAGCAGCTGAATGACGAGCAAACCCAGGATCTGCGCGATATTGTTGCCTGGCGCCTGATGGGCAATGACGTTACCGACGAGCAGGCCAAATGGCGCGATGATGCCATTATGCGCTCCAACTCCACAACGCTTGTGGAGCGCCGTGTGCGCATGGCGCTGGGAACCGGCGATCGCCGTGGCCTGAATACCTGGCTGGCGCGTTTGCCAATGGAAGCCAAAGAAAAAGATGAATGGCGCTACTGGCAGGCGGATCTGCTGCTGGAGCGCGGACGCAATGATGAAGCGAAAGAGATCCTGCATCAGCTTATGCAGCAGCGCGGTTTCTACCCGATGGTGGCGGCACAGCGTCTGGGCGAAGAGTACGCGCTGAAAGTGGATAAAGCGCCGGACAACGTTGACTCTGCGCTAACTCAGGGACCAGAAATGGCGCGTGTTCGTGAACTGATGTACTGGAACATGGACAATACCGCACGCAGTGAGTGGGCGAATCTGGTTACCAGCCGCACGAAGTCTGAACAGGCACAACTGGCGCGTTACGCGTTCAACAATCACTGGTGGGATCTGAGCGTTCAGGCCACGATCGCCGGTAAGCTGTGGGATCACCTGGAAGAGCGTTTCCCTCTGGCCTATAAAGATCTTTTTACCCGTTACACCAGCGGCAAAGATATTCCGCCAAGCTATGCGATGGCGATAGCGCGTCAGGAAAGCGCTTGGAACCCGAAAGTTAAATCGCCGGTAGGCGCCAGTGGGCTGATGCAGATTATGCCGGGTACGGCGACGCATACGGTGAAAATGTTCTCGATTCCAGGTTACAGCAGTCCGAGCCAGCTATTGGATCCTGATACCAACATCAACATCGGAACCAGCTATTTGCAGTACGTGTATCAGCAATTTGGCAATAACCGCATCTTTGCGTCAGCAGCCTATAATGCCGGTCCGGGGCGCGTTCGCACCTGGCTTGGCAATAGCGCTGGCCGCATTGATGCCGTCGCGTTTGTCGAGAGCATTCCATTCTCAGAGACGCGTGGTTATGTGAAGAACGTGCTGGCCTACGATGCGTACTATCGCTATTTTCTCGGCGATAAACCGGAGTTGATGAGCGACGCAGAATGGCAACGTCGTTACTGATCGTGTCGGTTGTGTTATGCTATCGTACTCGTTAAAGAGTACAAAGGGGGAAGCAAGCACGCTTCCCCCGCAACGATGGCGATAACTTATGACTCAGCAATCACCCTATTCAGCAGAGATGGCAGAACAGCGTCACCAGGAGTGGTTACGTTTTGTCGATCTGCTTAAACACGCCTATGAACAAGACTTACACCTGCCGCTGCTCAACTTGATGTTAACGCCAGATGAACGCGAAGCGTTGGGCACGCGTGTGCGTATCATTGAAGAGCTGCTGCGCGGTGAGATGAGCCAGCGTGAGCTTAAAAACGAGCTCGGGGCGGGGATTGCTACTATTACGCGAGGGTCGAACAGCCTCAAATCCGCACCGGTGGATCTGCGTCAGTGGCTGGAACAGGTGTTGCTCGGGAAAAATTGATCCGCCGGATGCGGCTTTGCCTTATCCGGCCTACGATTGAACATCCGGCACAATGCTATAAATACACCGCGTTATGAAACGGGCTGAGAGCCAGAATCACCGCCTGGTGGTAAACGCTCGAGCGCGTCAGCTTACCTGCGGTAAAGACGCCGATTGCGCCCTCTTTACGGCCAATCTCATCAATACCTGTATAGTCCGACATCACCGGGCCGAGTGCTTCACCTTTGCGGACTCTGTCGAGAATGACAGCAGGCAATGGCAGCGTGGCTGAACGGGCTTCACCGCGCTGGTTGCCGTTATCAATCACCACCCAACTGAAGGTGGCGTCATCGTCAATTCCTGCTTCAATGGCGACCCAGAAATCAGCCTGCGGGTGCTGGCGGCGAGCGTTATCAACGCGATTTCGTGCGCCAGTGCGCGTTTCCTGGTTTCCGAAAGGTTGTTCCGGCACGCCACTCTCGACGGCGACGGGTTCAATATGGCAGGATCCTTCCCCGAAAATCTCTTCAAATGCCCGCAGAATTGCCTGAATTTTGGCAGGATTGGTGGTCGCAGAGATAACCTTGTGCATAATTAAGCTCAGTTTGAAAATTCATCGCAGAGTCTACTCTAAATAATTTGAGTAACAGAAAGGCGGTAAGCAAAGGAATCCTCAGGAACATAGATAACTATGTGACTGGGGTGAGTGAGCGCAACCAACGCATCTGTTACTCAAAGTATGACGAGTATATAACGGAAAAAAAGCATGTTACAGGTATACCTTGTTCGCCATGGCGAAACGCAGTGGAACGCCGAGCGACGTATTCAAGGCCAGTCAGACAGCCCACTAACCGCTAAAGGTGAACAGCAAGCCATGCAGGTGGGTGAACGCGCCCGCTCGTTTGGTATTACGCATGTCATCAGTAGCGATTTAGGTCGTACACGACGCACCGCAGAAATCATCGCCCAGGCCTGCGGCTGTGATATCACCTATGACTCACGTCTGCGTGAACTGAATATGGGCGTGCTGGAGCAACGTCATATCGATACGTTGACGCCGGAGGAAGAGGGCTGGCGTCGTCAGTTGGTGAACGGTACGGTGGATGGCCGTATTCCTGAAGGGGAATCGATGCAGGAACTGAGCGATCGCGTTAACGCGGCGCTGGCATCCTGTCTGGAACTGCCGCCGGGGAGTCGACCGCTGCTGGTCAGTCATGGTATCGCGCTGGGTTGCCTGGTGAGTACGATTCTGGGATTACCGGCATGGGCTGAACGTCGCCTGCGTCTGCGCAACTGTTCTATTTCTCGTGTCGATTACCAGGAAAGTTTATGGCTGGCACCGGGATGGGTAGTTGAAACGGCAGGGGACATCTCTCATCTGGACGCCCCTGCGTTGGATGAACTGCAGCGCTAGCGGCGAATCGGAATCAGGAATTCGCAGCGCAGGTTAATAGGGCGATCTCCCGCTTTGGCATCTTCTGCCGGGTAGTATCGCTCGATATCCTGCCCTTTACGGCGCGTCAGGTTCAGCATCGGCATGCAGGTGCCGTAAACCGTCAGGATAAACTCCTGCACGCCCGTCCCCAGACCCTCATAGGTAAACATCACATATTCGCCGCCCTGTAACAGGATGGGTTGCGCCGACTGCACGTATCCGTTGGCCTGCTCTGGTGTGAGCGCGGTGGTATAAAACACTTCCTGTTCGTCATCTTTCTCAATGCTGGGGCGCGTTTCATTGAGTCCGTACAGAACCTGCGGGATCGCAGGAGCCTGAGCAAGGAAGTCGCGCCAGAACTGGATCCGCATTTCATGACGGAAATCTGAAATCTGTTCCAGCGAGCAGGAATAGCTTTGCGTAGTGCCAAGCAGTTGCGTATCTTCAAGCGTGACAAACTCATGCGCAGGCATAGCAAATTCACCCAGTCGCATCGGCGGGCGAATACCGAAAGCGCTCCATTCCGGCGAACGACGATACAGCGCAGGCGTCTGAGAAAACTGTTTCTTGAACGCGCGGGTAAAGGTTTGTTGAGAGTCAAAGCGATACTGCAGGGCGATGTCCAGAATCGGACGCGCAGTCAGGCGTAGCGCCACTGCGGACTTCGATAAACGGCGGGCGCGGATATAGGCGCCAATAGCATGGCCCGTCACGTCCTTGAACATTCTCTGCAGATGCCACTTGGAATAGCCTGCTTTTGCCGCCACATTGTCAAGCGACAAAGGCTGATCCAGATGGCCTTCCAGCCAGATTAAGAGGTCGCGAATAATGCCAGCCTGATCCATAAAATATCCTCATCCTTTCAACAACGAGTACCTGACGTCAGGTATGAGGATAATAGCATTTTTTGCTGTTTTAGCATTCAGTGTTTTTTTTGCTCATAAATGCTTTTTTCGGACATACGAAAGCGTGATTATTGTAATCCTGTGATCTATATACGTTTTATCTTAGAATGTCGAATAATTGCACAGAGTAACTTTTAAAAATGGTAACAATATGAAATATAAGAGCTTAGTCATTTCCTCAATTCTGCTGATGATGGCGCAGGTTGCCCATGCGGAGCAGATTGGATCTGTCGATACCGTGTTCAAAATGTTTGGACCGGATCATAAAATTGTGGTCGAGGCATTTGATGATCCTGATGTCACCAATGTGACCTGCTACGTTAGCCGCGCCAAAACCGGTGGAATTAAAGGTGGACTGGGTTTGGCTGAAGATACTTCCGACGCGGCTATCTCCTGTCAGCAGGTGGGGCCGGTGGAGCTGAGCGACAGAATTAAAAACGGCAAAGCCCAGGGCGAGGTGGTCTTTAAGAAACGTACATCGCTGGTGTTTAAATCTTTACAGGTCGTGCGTTTTTATGATGCAAAACGTAATGCGCTGGCCTATCTGGCCTATTCAGATAAGGTGGTTGATGGATCGCCCAAAAATGCTATCAGCGCGGTACCTATCATGCCGTGGCAGCGATAACAGGCAGGCAAAATGCAACAGGCGCTGATCTGGTTGGTTGAGGACGAGCAGGGGATTGCGGATACGCTTATCTACATGCTGCAGCAGGAAGGTTTTAGCGTTGAAGCTTTTGAGCGTGGATTGCCCGTGCTGGAAAAATCACGCCAGAGATGTCCGGATGCGATCATTCTGGATGTCGGACTCCCGGATATCAGTGGTTTTGAACTGTGCCGACGCTTGCTGGAACGCCATCCGGCATTACCGATCCTCTTTCTGACTGCGCGTAGCGATGAAGTCGATCGCCTGCTGGGGCTGGAAATTGGTGCGGATGATTATGTGGCGAAACCCTTCTCTCCGCGTGAAGTGTGCGCCCGCGTGCGTACATTGCTGCGGCGGGTGAGAAAATTCTCCACGCCTTCACCGGCGACGCGCTGTGGGGATTTTGAACTTAATGAGCTGGCCGCGCAGATTACCTGGTTCGGCATGCCGTTAAATCTGACGCGCTATGAATTCTTGTTGCTGAAGACATTACTGTTGTCGCCGGGACGCGTCTACTCACGCCAACAGTTAATGGATTTAGTCTGGGCCGATGCCCAGGATACCTTTGACCGAACGGTTGATACCCACATCAAAACGTTGCGCGCCAAGCTGCGGGCCATCAACCCCGAGCTTTCCCCCATCAATACGCATCGCGGTATGGGATACAGCCTGAGGAGCGTCTGATGCGCATTGGCATGCGTTTGCTGCTCGGCTATTTTCTGATTGTTGCCGTCGCCGCCTGGTTCGTTCTGTCGATCTTTGTACAGGAGATTAAGCCCGGCGTTCGTCGTGCGACGGAAGGGACGCTGATTGACACCGCTACGCTGCTGGCCGCGCTGGCGCGTGATGATTTGCTCTCTGACTCTCCCGCCAACGGCAGGCTGGCACAGGCCTTTTCGCAACTGCACGATCGTCCTTTTCGCGCCAATATCAGTGGCATTAACAAAGTGCGCAATGAGTATCACGTCTACATGACGGACGCGCAGGGCAAGGTGGTATTTGATTCCGCCAACCAGGCCGTCGGCGAAGATTATTCTCGCTGGAACGACGTATGGTTAACGCTGCGTGGGCAGTATGGCGCACGAAGTACGCCGCAGAACACGGCCGATCCGGAAAGTTCGGTGATGTATGTTGCCGCACCGATTGTTGACGGCGGACGTATTATCGGGGTGCTGAGCGTTGGTAAACCGAATGCGGCAATGACGCCAGTGATTAAACGCAGTGAACGGCGGATGCTGTGGGCCAGCGCCGTGTTACTGGGGATCGCCTTAGTGATTGGCTTTGGGATGGTATGGTGGATAAACCGGTCTATCGCGCGGCTGGCACGCTATGCTGATTCTGTCACTGAGGATCGCCCCGTTGCGCTTCCTGATCTTGGTAGCAGTGAGCTACGCAAGTTGGCGCAGGCGCTGGAAAGTATGCGTCTGAAGCTGGAGGGCAAGAATTATATTGAGCAGTACGTCTATGCGTTGACGCATGAGTTAAAAAGCCCGTTGGCGGCGATCCGCGGCGCGGCTGAGATTTTGCGCGAAGGGCCGCCGCCGAACGTGGTTGCGCGTTTCACCGATAATATTCTGACGCAGAATGCGCGCATGCAGGCGCTGGTCGAAACTTTGCTACGCCAGGCACGACTGGAGAATAGACAGGACATTACGTTGACGCCCGTGGCGGTAGATGCGCTTTTTACCCAGCTTAAAGAGGCGCGTAGTGTGCAGCTGGCGGCTAAAAACATCACGCTTACCGTTGTACCTTCATCGCTGACGGTTGCCGCCGATGCCGCACTGTTGGAGCAAGCGTTGGGTAATCTGCTGGATAACGCCATCGATTTTACGCTGGAGAACGGGACAATTGTATTGAGCGCGCATTCGCAGGAGGACCGCGTCACAATACAGGTCAGTGATAACGGTAGTGGCATACCTGACTTTGCGTTGCCGCGTATTTTTGAACGCTTCTACTCGCTGCCCCGTGAGAATGGGCATAAGAGTAGTGGGCTGGGGCTGGCGTTTGTCAGTGAGGTTGCGCGATTGCATCGAGGTGACGTGACGTTATGCAACCGACCAGAAGGCGGGGCGCAGGCCTCGTTTACACTTCACCGTCACTTCACATAACTTCAAATTCCCCGCACATAGCTGTTCTACCTTGCTGATATCGCAAAGGAGAACGCTATGTTTAAATCCCCCCTGTTTTGGAAAATAGTCACCTTAGGTGGCGCTATGCTGCTGCTGTTAATTCCACTGACGATGATCAGGCAGATTATTGTTGAGCGGTCGGACTACCGTAGTGAGGTAGAAGATGCTATTCGACAGAGCACCAGTGGGCCGCAAAAGGTGGTAGGCCCGCTGATTGCCGTCCCGGTGACGGAACTGTATACCGAGCTGGAAGGTGACAAACAGATCCAGCGAAAGCGCAGCTACATCCACTTCTGGTTGCCGGAATCGCTGGTTGTTGAGGGTAACCAGAACGTTGAAGCGCGGAAGATAGGTATTTATGAAGGACAGGTCTGGCACAACGATTTATCGGTGAAGGCTGAGTTTAACGCCGAACGGCTGAGCGATTTAAACCATCCCAATGTCAGCGTCGGTAAACCGTTTATTGTGGTTGGCGTGGGCGACGCGCGCGGGATTGGCGTCGTGAAGGCTTCGCAGATTAATGGAACATCGCTGGCGCTCGAACCCGGTACTGGGCTGGATGGCCGTGCTCAGGGGATCCACATTCCGCTACCGGATGCCGGCTGGGCGGAAAAAAATCTCAGTGTCGTGTTGTCGCTTAATCTGAGTGGAACCGGTGATTTTTCTGTCGTCCCGGTTGGTCGTAATAGCGAAATGACTGTGACCAGCAACTGGCCACACCCTAACTTTCTCGGCGATTTTCTTCCGGCTAAGCGTGAAATCAGTGAGTCAGGGTTTAAGGCGCAATGGCAAAGTAGCTGGTTCGCGAATAATCTGGGAGAACGCTTCGGCGATGAGAAGATTGGCTGGCAGGGCATGCCTGCGTTTAGCGTCGCTGTGGCTACGCCTGCGGATCAGTATCAACTGACAGATCGGGCGACAAAGTATGCCATTTTATTAATTACACTGACTTTCATGTCTTTCTTTGTGCTCGAGAGTATGACCAGTCTGCGTCTGCACCCGATGCAATATCTGTTGGTGGGATTATCACTGGTGATGTTCTATTTGCTGTTGTTGGCGCTGTCGGAGCATGTGGGTTTTACTGCGGCGTGGATTACGGCAAGCCTGGTTGGCGCGCTGATGAACGGCGTGTATTTACAGGCGATACTACAGGGATGGCGTAACAGTCTGTTTTTTACCGCAGCATTGCTGGGACTGGATGGCGTGATGTGGGTACTGTTGCGTTCGCAGGACAGCGCGTTACTGCTGGGAACGGGCGTGCTGTTACTGGCGCTTTGTGGGGTGATGTTCCTGACGCGTCATCTTGACTGGCACCGGCTTGCACAGCCAAAGCCCAAAAAGGAGAACGCAACTGAGGACGATGAATTACGGTTGTGGAAATAGGGGCGTAGTAGAATGAAAAACGGCGCATAAAGCGCCGTTTTTATACCAGTCAGGATGACATTAATCCTGCAGATCGCCGCAGAAACGGTAGCCTTCACCGTGAATGGTAGCGATGATTTCTGGTGTATCCGGCGTGGATTCGAAATGCTTACGAATACGGCGGATTGTTACGTCAACGGTACGGTCATGCGGCTTCAGTTCGCGGCCGGTCATTTTTTTCAGCAGTTCTGCGCGAGACTGGATCTTGCCCGGATTCTCGCAGAAGTGAAGCATGGCACGGAATTCGCTACGTGGCAGTTTATACTGCTCGCCGTCAGGGCCAATCAGAGAGCGGCTATTGATGTCCAGCTCCCAACCATTGAACTTGTAGCTTTCGACGCTACGACGCTCTTCGCTCACTGTGCCCAGATTCATGGTGCGGGACAGCAGGTTACGAGCACGGATAGTCAGTTCGCGTGGGTTAAACGGCTTGGTGATGTAATCGTCAGCGCCGATTTCGAGGCCGAGAATTTTATCGACTTCGTTATCACGGCCCGTCAGGAACATCAGTGCAACGTTAGCTTGTTCGCGAAGTTCACGCGCTAACAGAAGACCATTTTTACCTGGCAGATTGATATCCATAATCACAAGGTTGATGTCATATTCAGAGAGGATCTGATGCATTTCCGCGCCATCTGTCGCCTCGAATACATCATAGCCTTCCGCTTCGAAAATGCTTTTCAACGTGTTACGTGTTACTAACTCGTCTTCAACGATAAGAATGTGCGGGGTCTGCATGTTTGCTACCTAAATTGCCAACTAAATCGAAACAGGAAGTACAAAAGTCCCTGACCTGCCTGATGCATGTCGTAAATTAACATGATCGGCGTAACATGACTAAAGTACGTAATTGCGTTCTTGATGCACTTTCCATCAACGTCAACAACATCATTAGCTTGGTCGTGGGCACTTTCCCTCTGGACCCGACAGTGTCAAAAACGGCTGTCATCCTAACCATTTTAACAGCAACATAACAGGCTAAGACGTACCGGACACCCAATAAAACTACGCTTCGTTGACATATATCAAGTTCAATTGTAGCACGTTAACAGTTTGATGAAATCAACGTATCTAAATGATAGCTTTCATCACAAAATTGCAATATTACAACTAGTTGCACGCGCTAATTAATAAATGTAATGAATCCAATCTATGAGAACCATTCTAAATCAAATTATCATGGATAAACAGAAGGATATGCAACTTCTGTTAACATAAAAAGCAATAGTACATGCAGGAAATAGTTTAGCATTTTTTACTGAATGTAAAATGCTTTTTCAGTGATTTCTGTTAAAAATATGTAAATTCGCGCTGCGTAATATGTTGATGCACATCACATAATTATCTGCAGGCCGGTCAAAAAGAGTATCAAAATGCGTTTAACAATTATTCTGGTTGCTCCCGCCAGAGCCGAAAATATTGGCGCGGCAGCTCGTGCTATGAAAACCATGGGATTCACACAAATGCGGATCGTTGATAGCGAGGCTCATATGGCGCCTGCGACGCGATGGGTTGCGCATGGCTCGGGTGATATTATTGATAATATTAACGTTTTCCCAACATTAGCGGAGGCGCTTCACGACGTGGATTTTACCGTCGCCACCACGGCGCGCAGCCGGGCGAAGTTTCATTATTACGCCACGCCGGTCGAATTGGTTCCCCTGTTGCAGGAAAAATCAACGTGGATGGATCACGCCGCGCTGGTTTTTGGTCGTGAAGATTCGGGGTTGACCAACGAAGAATTGGCTCTGGCGGATGTACTCACCGGTGTACCTATGGTGGCTGACTATCCATCACTCAATTTGGGGCAGGCGGTGATGGTGTATTGCTATCAATTAGCAGGTTTAATACAACAACCGGCCAGAAACATTGAGGTGACGGATGAGCATCAGCTACAGGCATTGCGCGAACGTGTTTTGCGTTTATTAGCCACGCTGAACGTTTCTGACGACATTAAGCTGACGGACTGGCTGCAACAGCGAATGGGTCTGTTAGAGCAGCGAGACACGGCAATGTTGCACCGTTTTTTACATGATATCGAAAAAAATATTACAAAATAAAATGTCTTCTTTGTTTTATTTTTTAGTGTTTGATTCTGACTTCAAGTGGGGTGCGCACGCTGTATTGGTTGAAAATAAAAGGGCAAGCAGTCGCTCGTGAACAAGTTTCGGAATGTGATCAATTTAAAAATTTATTGACTTAGGTCAGCAGATACTTTAACCCTAAAAGAATACAAGACAGGCCATAAATAATTACAGAGCACACAACATCATGAAACGCATCAGCATCACCATTACAACAACCATCACCATTACCACAGGTAACGGTGCGGGCTGACGCGTACAGGAAACACAAGAAAAAGCCCGCACCTAAACAGTGCGGGCTTTTTTTTCGACCAAAGGCAACGAGGTAAACCATGCGAGTGTTGAAGTTCGGCGGTACATCAGTGGCAAATGCAGAGCGCTTTCTGCGAGTTGCCGATATTCTGGAAAGCAATGCCAGGCAGGGGCAGGTCGCGACCGTGCTCTCTGCCCCCGCAAAAATTACCAACCATCTGGTGGCGATGATTGAGAAGACCATCGGTGGTCAGGACGCTTTAGCCAATATCAGTGACGCCGAACGTATTTTCTCAGAGCTTTTGGTTGGTCTCGCCGCCGCGCAGCCGGGTTTTCCGCTGGCTCCGCTCAAAGCCTTCGTTGAACAAGAATTTGCCCAAATTAAACATGTCCTGCACGGTATCAGCCTGCTGGGACAGTGCCCGGACAGCATCAATGCCGCGCTTATTTGCCGTGGCGAAAAAATGTCGATCGCTATCATGGCAGGCCTGCTGGAGGCGCGCGGGCACCACGTTACCGTTATCGATCCGGTCGAGAAATTGCTGGCGGTAGGCCATTACCTCGAATCTACCGTTGATATCGCCGAATCTACGCGCCGCATTGCCGCCAGTCGTATTCCAGCAGATCATATGATTTTGATGGCAGGCTTTACTGCCGGGAATGAAAAAGGTGAGTTGGTGGTGCTGGGGCGCAATGGCTCCGACTACTCTGCCGCCGTACTGGCCGCCTGTTTACGCGCGGACTGTTGTGAGATCTGGACCGATGTTGACGGCGTATATACTTGCGATCCGCGCCAGGTACCCGACGCCCGATTGCTGAAGTCGATGTCTTATCAGGAAGCGATGGAGCTTTCTTATTTCGGCGCCAAAGTTCTGCATCCGCGCACCATTACCCCAATTGCCCAGTTCCAGATCCCGTGCCTGATTAAAAATACCGGCAATCCACAAGCGCCGGGCACGTTGATCGGCACCAGCGGTGATGAAGACGATTTGCCGGTGAAAGGTATTTCTAACCTTAATAACATGGCGATGTTTAGCGTCTCCGGCCCTGGAATGAAAGGTATGGTAGGCATGGCGGCGCGCGTTTTTGCCGCGATGTCGCGTGCGGGCATCTCGGTGGTGCTGATCACGCAATCCTCTTCTGAATACAGCATCAGCTTCTGCGTTCCGCAGGGCGACTGCGCGCGTGCGCAACGCGCGATGCAGGATGAATTCTATCTCGAACTGAAAGAAGGCCTGCTCGAGCCGCTGGCGGTGACTGAGCGTCTGGCGATTATCTCGGTTGTGGGTGATGGTATGCGCACGCTGCGCGGTATCTCGGCGAAATTCTTTGCTGCGCTGGCCCGCGCCAACATCAATATCGTGGCCATCGCGCAAGGCTCGTCTGAGCGTTCTATTTCGGTGGTGGTGAATAACGACGATGCAACCACTGGCGTACGCGTCACCCATCAGATGCTGTTCAACACCGACCAGGTGATTGAAGTATTTGTCATTGGCGTAGGCGGGGTGGGCGGTGCGTTGCTGGATCAGCTTAAACGTCAGCAAACCTGGCTTAAAAAGAAGCATATTGATCTTCGCGTGTGCGGCGTGGCGAATTCGAAGGCTCTGCTGACCAACGTCCATGGTTTGAATCTGGAAAACTGGCAGGCGGAGCTGGAAAGCGCGAAAGAGCCATTCAACCTTGGGCGCTTAATTCGTCTGGTAAAAGAATATCATCTGCTTAATCCGGTGATCGTCGACTGTACGTCAAGCCAGGCGGTGGCGGATCAATATGCTGATTTCCTGCGCGAAGGCTTCCATGTGGTTACGCCGAACAAAAAGGCCAACACCTCGTCGATGGATTACTACCATCAGCTGCGTTTTGCAGCGGCGAAGTCCCGGCGTAAATTCCTCTACGATACCAACGTGGGCGCGGGCTTGCCAGTTATTGAAAACCTGCAAAACCTGCTCAGCGCAGGTGATGAATTGCAGCGTTTCTCCGGTATTCTTTCCGGCTCGCTGTCGTTTATTTTCGGCAAGCTGGATGAAGGAATGAGCTTCTCGCAAGCCACCACCATGGCGCGTGAGATGGGTTACACCGAACCTGACCCGCGTGACGATCTTTCCGGTATGGACGTAGCGCGTAAGCTGCTGATCCTCGCCCGTGAAACCGGTCGTGAGCTGGAGCTTTCTGACATTGTTATTGAGCCGGTCCTGCCAAAAGAGTTTGATGATTCCGGTGATGTTTCCGCGTTTATGACGAAATTGCCGCAGCTGGATGACGAGTTTGCCGCGCGCGTGGCGAAAGCCCGTGATGAGGGTAAAGTATTGCGCTATGTTGGCAATATTGAAGAAGACGGCGTCTGTCGCGTGAAAATAGAGGCAGTAGACGGCAACGATCCGCTGTTCAAAGTGAAAAACGGTGAAAACGCGCTGGCGTTTTACAGCCACTATTATCAGCCGCTACCGCTGGTGCTGCGTGGATATGGTGCGGGTAACGACGTGACGGCGGCGGGCGTATTCGCCGACCTGTTACGCACCCTTTCATGGAAGTTAGGAGTCTGACATGGTGAGAGTTTATGCCCCGGCTTCCAGTGCCAATATGAGCGTCGGGTTTGATGTGCTCGGGGCGGCGGTAACCCCGGTAGATGGTTCACTGTTGGGTGACGTGGTCTCGGTTGAGGCGGCAGACCAGTTCAGCCTGAACAACCTCGGGCGTTTTGCTAACAAGCTGCCGTCTGAGCCGCGAGAAAATATCGTCTACCAGTGCTGGGAGCGTTTCTGTCAGGAGCTGGGTAAAAGCGTTCCAGTGGCGATGACGCTGGAAAAAAATATGCCGATTGGCTCCGGGTTAGGCTCCAGCGCCTGTTCCGTTGTGGCCGCACTGGTCGCGATGAATGAGTACTGCGGTAAACCGCTCAACGATACGCGACTGTTGGCGATTATGGGTGAACTGGAAGGGCGTATCTCCGGCAGTATTCACTACGATAATGTCGCCCCGTGCTTTTTGGGCGGCATGCAGCTAATGATCGAAGAAAACGGCATTATCAGCCAGCAGGTGCCAGGCTTTGATGAGTGGCTGTGGGTGCTGGCATATCCAGGTATTAAAGTTTCCACAGCAGAAGCGCGGGCGATTTTACCTGCGCAATATCGTCGTCAGGACTGTATTGCCCACGGGCGACATCTGGCAGGGTTTATCCACGCCTGCTATTCCCGTCAGCCGGGGCTTGCCGCGAAGCTGATGAAAGACGTCATTGCTGAGCCGTACCGTACCCGTTTGCTGCCTGGCTTTAGCCAGGCGCGTCAGGCGGTAGCGGAAATCGGCGCGCTGGCCAGCGGCATCTCCGGCTCGGGGCCGACGCTGTTCGCCTTATGCGATAAGCCGGATACGGCACAGCGCGTAGCAGACTGGCTGGGTAAAAATTACCTGCAAAATCAGGAAGGCTTTGTTCATATTTGCCGGCTGGACACGGCGGGCGCACGGGTACTGGGATAATCAATGAAACTCTATAATCTGAAAGATCACAACGAACAGGTCAGCTTTGCGCAGGCCGTCACGCAAGGGCTTGGCAAGAATCAGGGATTGTTTTTTCCGCACGAGCTGCCGGAATTTAATCTGACAGAAGTGGATGAGATGCTGAACCAGGACTTCGTCAGCCGCAGCGCTAAGATCCTTTCCGCATTTATTGGCACGGAGATCCCACAAGAGATCCTGGAAGAGCGCGTGCGTGCGGCGTTTGCCTTCCCGGCACCGGTCGCTCAGGTCGAAGGTGATATCGGCTGTCTGGAGCTGTTCCATGGTCCGACACTGGCGTTTAAAGACTTTGGCGGGCGCTTTATGGCGCAAATGTTAACGCACATCAGCGGCGACAAACCGGTGACAATCCTGACTGCGACATCCGGAGACACCGGGGCCGCAGTTGCACATGCTTTTTATGGCCTGAAAAATGTGCGTGTGGTGATCCTCTACCCAAATGGCAAGATCAGCCCATTACAGGAAAAACTGTTCTGTACGCTGGGCGGCAATATTGAAACTGTCGCCATCGACGGTGATTTTGATGCCTGCCAGGCGCTGGTGAAACAGGCGTTTGATGATGAACAGCTGAAGGCTGCTCTGGGGCTGAATTCCGCAAACTCCATCAACATCAGTCGCCTGCTGGCGCAAATCTGCTACTACTTTGAAGCCGTGGCTCAACTGCCGCAGGAAGCGCGTAACCAACTGGTTATTTCCGTTCCCAGCGGTAACTTTGGCGATTTGACCGCCGGGCTGTTGGCGAAATCACTGGGCTTACCGGTGAAGCGCTTTATTGCGGCAACTAACGTCAACGATACGGTTCCGCGTTTCCTTGCTGAAGGTGAGTGGGCGCCGAAAGCGACTCAGGCGACGTTATCGAATGCCATGGATGTCAGCCAGCCGAACAACTGGCCGCGTGTGGAGGAACTGTTCCGCCGTAAAATATGGCGCCTGAATGAGCTGGGTTATGCCGCCGTTGATGATGCAACGACGCAGGATACCATGCGTGAACTGCAGAAGATTGGTTACACCTCAGAGCCGCATGCGGCGGTGGCGTATCGTGCACTGCGTGACCAGTTGAATCCGGGCGAATATGGCCTGTTCCTTGGCACTGCACATCCGGCGAAATTTAAAGAAAGCGTTGAACAGATTCTGAATGTCACGCTGGATCTACCAAAAGAGCTGGCTGAACGTGCAGACTTGCCGCTGCTTTCGCATCATCTGCCCGCTGATTTTGCGCAACTGCGTAAGCTGATGATGACTCGCGGTTAATGGTGGTGCCCGCTGGCGCTTTGCTTAGCGGGCCTACAAAACCTGCAGGCCGGATAAGGCGTTAGCCGCCATCCGGCATGTACACTACTGCTCGTGACGCTTAAACACCAGTTCACCTTTCCCTGACGCTTCTTCATCAAAGAAATAGCCTTCGCTGTTAAAAGCGGTCAACTGTTCCGGCTGCGTTAAGCGGTTTTCAATGATGTAGCGGCTCATCAGGCCGCGGGCTTTTTTGGCATAGAAGCTGATGACTTTGAATTTGCCGTTCTTCTCATCAAGGAATACCGGTTTAATCAGTTCTGCGTTCAGCTTTTTCGGCTTCACGGATTTAAAATACTCATCCGAAGCGAGGTTAATCACCACGCTGTCGCCTTGTGCTCCCAGCGCTTCGTTAAGCTTATCGGTGATGGTATCTCCCCAGAACTGATAGAGATCTTTACCCTTCGCATTGGCCAGACGAATGCCCATCTCCAGACGGTAGGGTTGCATCAAATCCAGCGGGCGCAGAACACCATACAGCCCGGACAGCATGCGTAAATGCTGCTGAGCGAAGTCGAAATCCGCCTCGCTGAAGGTTTCAGCTTGTAATCCGGTGTACACATCACCTTTGAACGCCAGAATGGCCTGACGCGCATTGTCCGGCGTGAAGTCAGGCTGCCAGTCATGGAAACGCGTGGCATTCAAATCCGCCAGCTTGTCGCTAATTCCCATCAGCTTACCAATCTGTGGCGCAGAGAGCTGGCGCGCCACGTGGATTAACTGCTGGGAGTGGTCCAGCAGTTCAGGCAGCGTATGGCGTGTGGTAGCCAGCGGGCTTTGGTAGTCGAGCGTTTTTGCAGGTGAAATCAGAATCAGCATATCCAGTCCTTGCAGGAGATTTACTGCGATTTTAGCAAAAAAAACGACAGAATTGATCGATGGTTGTGATTGCCGCGCTAGCTGCGCGGCGTTTCATCCCATGTATCCGGTGCAAGCTGTTGTCTGATATCAGGATAACGGTGCGGATCAAATTCCGGGCGCACACCGAGTTTGCGCTGGCGCAGATAGTCGCTGGCGATGGTATGGACAACCGGAGAAAGCAGCAGAATTGCCGTCAGGTTAGTGATGGCCATACAAGCCATAATGATATCGGCCAACTGCCAGACCAGCGGGAAGCTGACTAATGTTCCGCCGATAACGGTGCTAACGGTGGCGATGCGCAATAGCCAGATGACACGCATATTGTCCAGTTTCAGAAAGACGAGATTGTTTTCCGCATAGATGTAGTTGGCGACGATCGAGCTAAAGGCAAACAGAATCACAATAAATGCGACAAACCCAGCCCCCCATTCGCCGGTCAGTGAGATCATGGCCTTCTGCATCAATTGGATGCCTTCCATGGGCACATAGCCGGCGCCATTGCCTGCCAACAGAATAATCATGGCGCTGGCCGTACAGACAACGAGAGTGTCGCCTAACACACCGATCATTTGCACAATGCCTTGTGCCGCAGGATGCGGTGGCCAGGAGGCTGCCGACGCGGCTGCATTCGGCGTAGATCCCATTCCTGCCTCATTAGAAAACATGCCGCGCTGAAAACCGTTGGCAATAGCCTGGCTTAGCGTATATCCGGCCGCACCCGCTGCGGCTTCCTGCCAGCCAAAGGCGCTTTTTATAATGGTGACGATAATGTCGGGAAGCTGCCCGATATGCCACAGGCAGATGATGATGCTACATCCAACCCACAGCAGCGCCATGATCGGCACAAACCATTGCATCAGACGGGCAACACCATTAATACCGCCAATGATCACCAGGAATGACAGTATCGCCAAAGCGATGCCGGAAGCGAGGGGAGGGATGTCGAACGCAAATGCCAATGCGCGGGAGACAGAGTTTGCCTGAACGCTGTTAAAAATCAGTCCATAGGCAATAAGTAAAAAGATGGCAAAGAGTACGCCCATCCAGCGCATGCCCAGCCCACGAGCCATATACCACGCAGGGCCACCGCGGAACTGTCCTTTGCTATCGCGTTCTTTATACAGTTGCGCGAGTGAGCACTCGGCGAATGACGTTGCCATGCCAATGATCGCTGAGACCCACATCCAGAAGACGGCCCCTGCGCCGCCAGCGGCGATCGCCAACGCTACGCCGGCCAGGTTCCCGCTACCAATACGTGCGGCAAGACTGGTGCACAATGCCTGAAACGAGGTTAAGCCACCCGGCTGCGGGCTAATGCTGTTTTTAAGACTTGTGCCAAACTGGCGAATGTAGCGGAACTGCACGAACCCGGTACGCCAGGTGAACCAACATCCTGCACCAAGCAGGAGGTAGATCATCACCGATCCCCAGAGTATTTCATTAATAAACAAGAAAAAATCAGGCATTAACATCCCTCTTGTTGATGCCGGTACGCGCGAATATTCCCATGTAAGCGCTACCAATTATCGAACAGTATATACCTTGTCAGGAGAGTGATTGCGGGAGTTTACCATAACAATGGGGATAACCCTTAATTGCGCATCAGGGGCTTTAAGATGCGTAATCGGGAATGAGCAGTGAGTTGGACAATCCCGGCGGTTGCGCTGAGAGTGCGTCGTGCTATCATCAGGGAAGATCGGTTACATCCCCCTAACAAGCTGTTTAAAGAGAATCGCTATCATGACGGACAAATTGACCTCCCTTCGTCAGTTCACCACAGTAGTGGCCGACACCGGAGACATCGCGGCAATGAAGCTGTATCAGCCTCAGGATGCCACAACTAACCCTTCTCTCATTCTTAACGCAGCGCAGATCCCAGAATACCGCAAGCTGATTGATGACGCTGTAGCCTGGGCTAAGCAGCAGAGCAACGACCGCGCACAGCAGATCGTCGACGCGACCGACAAATTGGCCGTCAATATCGGTCTGGAGATCCTGAAACTGGTCCCGGGTCGTATCTCTACTGAAGTTGATGCTCGCCTGTCCTACGACACCGACGCGTCTATTGCGAAAGCAAAACGCCTGATCAAACTGTACAACGATGCTGGCATCAGCAACGATCGCATTCTGATCAAACTGGCTTCTACCTGGCAGGGTATCCGTGCCGCTGAGCAGCTGGAAAAAGAAGGTATCAACTGTAACCTGACCCTGCTGTTCTCCTTCGCGCAGGCGCGTGCATGTGCTGAAGCTGGCGTATACCTGATTTCTCCGTTTGTTGGCCGTATTCTTGACTGGTACAAAGCCAATACTGACAAGAAAGAGTACGCACCGGCAGAAGATCCGGGTGTGGTTTCCGTAACGGAAATCTACGAGTACTACAAACAGCACGGTTACGAAACCGTAGTCATGGGCGCGAGCTTCCGTAACATCGGCGAAATCATTGAGCTGGCAGGCTGCGATCGTCTGACGATTGCTCCGGCACTGCTGAAAGAGCTGGCGGAAAGCGAAGGCGCTATCGAACGTAAACTGTCCTTCTCCGGCGAAGTGAAAGCGCGTCCTGCACGCATCACCGAAGCTGAGTTCCTGTGGCAGCACAACCAGGATCCGATGGCTGTAGACAAACTGGCGGACGGTATCCGTAAGTTTGCTGTAGACCAGGGCAAACTGGAAAAAATGATCGGCGATCTGCTGTAATCATTTCGGCGTGGCCCTGATATGGGTCACGCTACCTCTTCTGAAACCTGTCTGTCCTTCCTTTCGCAGTGTATCATTCTGTTTAACGAGACTGTTTAAACGGAATAATTATGAATACTTTACGCATTGGCCTGGTGTCCATTTCTGACCGTGCTTCCAGCGGCGTTTACCAGGATAAAGGTATCCCGGCCCTGGAAGAGTGGCTGGCATCTGCCCTTACCACCCCCTTTGAACTGCAAACGCGGTTGATCCCGGATGAGCAGGCAATCATCGAACAAACGTTATGCGAACTGGTGGATGAAATGAGCTGCCATCTGGTGCTGACTACCGGCGGAACGGGGCCGGCTCGTCGCGATGTGACGCCTGATGCCACGCTTGCCGTCGCTGACCGTCAGATGCCGGGCTTTGGCGAACAGATGCGCCAGATAAGTCTGCACTTTGTGCCAACGGCGATCCTCTCTCGTCAGGTCGGCGTGATTCGTAAACAAGCGCTGATCCTGAATCTGCCGGGGCAACCGAAATCGATCAAAGAAACGCTGGAAGGCGTGAAAGATGCCGACGGTAAGGTTATCGTGCCGGGTATCTTTGCAAGTGTACCGTATTGTATACAGTTGCTGGATGGGCCGTATGTGGAAACCGCACCGGCTGTTGTAGCATCTTTTCGTCCGAAAAGTGCAATACGCGATATAAACGCCTGAAAGTAGCCCGATCGTGGCATAAGTGCCAATGACAGTGGAGTATTGAATTATTTACGATATAGTAATTTTTTCTTTACATGTATCGACAAACAGATTCAATAACTCCACTGACTGATGGTTTGCTATGTCACAACACTCTCGACCGCTGAATCGCCAGGATTATAAAACCCTTACGCTTGCCGCCCTCGGCGGTGCGCTTGAGTTTTATGATTTCATTATCTTTGTCTTCTTTGCCGCTGTTGTTGGCGAACTCTTCTTTCCGGCAGACATTCCTGAGTGGCTACGTCAGGTGCAAACCTTCGGCATTTTTGCCGCCGGATATCTGGCGCGTCCGCTGGGTGGCATCATCATGGCGCACTTTGGCGATCTGGTCGGGCGTAAGAAAATGTTCACCCTGAGCATTTTGCTGATGGCGATACCGACGCTGGCGATTGGTCTTTTGCCTACCTACGCCTCAATGGGGATCCTCGCACCGCTGCTGTTACTGCTGATGCGCATTTTGCAAGGCGCAGCCATCGGCGGAGAAGTGCCGGGGGCGTGGGTGTTCGTGGCGGAGCACGTACCGGAGCGCCGCATCGGCATTGCCTGTGGCACGCTGACCGCCGGGCTGACGGTGGGGATTCTGTTGGGATCGGTGGTTGCGACGCTGGTGAACACCAGTTTTACGCAACAGGCGGTGCATGACTACGGCTGGCGTATCCCGTTCCTGCTGGGGGGCGTTTTTGGGCTGGTGGCGATGTACCTGCGCCGCTGGCTGCAGGAAACGCCCATCTTCCTCGAAATGCAGCAGCGAAAAGCACTTGCGCAAGAGCTACCGGTGAAGTCGGTGGTGAGTAAGCATAAAAAAGCGGTGGTTATTTCAATGCTGCTGACCTGGCTGTTATCGGCCGGGATTGTGGTGGTGATCCTGATGTCGCCAGTCTGGTTGCAGAAGCAGTATGGCTTCGCTCCCGCGCTAACGTTACAGGCCAACAGTGTCGCTACCATTATGCTGTGCGTCGGCTGTCTGCTGGCCGGATTTATTGTCGACAGGGTTGGTGCCAGCAAAACCTTTACTGTCGGCAGCCTGTTGCTGGCCTGCTCGAGCTGGTTTTTCTATCACCTGACCGGCAGCCATCCTCAGCACTTGTTCCTGTTATACGGGCTGGTGGGATTATGCGTTGGCGTAGTCGGCGCTGTGCCTTACGTGATGGTGCGGGCATTTCCGGCGGAAGTCCGTTTTACCGGTATTTCCTTTTCCTATAACGTCTCATATGCCATTTTTGGTGGTCTGACGCCAATCGCCGTGACGATGTTAATGAGCGTGTCGCCAATGGCTCCAGCCTGGTATGTGCTGGCGTTATCGCTGGTGGGGTTAGGTCTGGGGATTTGGCTGCGACAGGATATTTATCATCGCGATACGAGCGTACAGGGAGAGTTACAGCGTTTGTAAGGAATATCCCCCCGTAAGGGGGGATATTGTCAGATTAGTGCGCTTCACCAATCGGCAGGATGGTACGGCCAAACTGTTCGTTCAGCACTTCACCCATCGCCAGGTAAATGGCGCTTGCGCCACACACTAAGCCAACCCAACCCGCTACGTGAATGATTGCTTCGTTACCTGCAATGTTGCCAACGGCCAGCAGGGCGAACAGCACGGTCAGGCTCAGGAACACGAACTGCAGCATGCGCGCGGCTTTCAGCGTACCGAAGAACATGAACAGAGTGAACACGCCCCACAGACCCAGGTAAGCGCCCAGGAACTGACCATTGGTTGCATCCGCGAGGCCCATTTTCGGCATCAGCAGAATCGCAACCAGCGTCAGCCAGAACGAACCGTAGGAGGTAAAGGCGGTTAAACCGAAGGTGTTGCCTTTTTTATATTCCAGAAGACCGGCAAAAATTTGCGCGATACCGCCGTAGAAAATGCCCATCGCCAGAATAATAACGTCTAAAGCGAAGAAACCCGCGTTGTGCAGGTTAAGCAGAATGGTGGTCATGCCAAAGCCCATCAGGCCCAGCGGTGCCGGATTAGCCAACTTAGTGTTGCCCATAATTCCTCAAAATCATCATTGATTGAATGGTGAAATAGTTTCCCCGAATAACGATCACTGTCTTCGGGGCGCGGCATAATAATCAGGGGAGAGGGCACTGTCTATGATCTCACGAAGGGAAAATGAATTATTTTCCCTGTGATGGGCATCACGCTTATGTGTGGTTGAGCATTCTGCGCAGGCAGGCGATGTGGAGTACCGCTGGGATCGTCACGCGATAGGCGCTGCCGCTCACCGCTTTAACCCCGTTTAAGGCCGCACCTACCGGGCCGCCAAGTCCGGCTCCGCGCAGTAATCCGTGCCCGATTACGCTGACAGCAGCGTGGGTTCGCAGAATTTTGGTTAACTGGCCGGAGAGCAGGTGAGACACCCCTTTTGCCAGATTGCGGTCTTTCATTAATAGCGGCAACAGTTCTTCCAGCTCAGAGACTTTTGCATCGACCGCCTGCAGAAATTCTTGCTTGTGCTCAGCATCCATTTTTTGCCAGGCGTTGCGTAAAAAATGTTCCAGCAGAGACTGTTCAATTTCGAACGTAGACATCTCTTTATCTGCTTTGAGCTTTAGCCGCTTTGAGACATCCAGCAAAATCGCCCGATACAGTTTTCCATGTCCACGGAGTTTATTGGCAATGCTGTCACCGCCGTAATGTTGAAGCTCGCCTGCGATTAATTGCCAGTTGCGGCGGTGCTGTTCCGGGTGTCCTTCCATCGATTTAAATAAATCGTTGTGGTTGAGAACGCTCGACAGACGGGCTTTCCCCTTTTCATTATGCGTAAGCAGGCGGGTAATATTGGCGAGCTGCTCCTCACTGCAATGCTGAAGAAAATCGAGATCGTCGTCATTCAAATAGGTGACATTCATGTTTCTATGGCTTTTGAATAAAAGTATGGGGAATTAGTCGTCGCCGATTATTTTCAGCGTCGCCATATCAGAAGAGTTCACCGTATGACCGGAGAAGGTAATTTTTTTCACGCAGCGCTTATTGTCGTTGTCGCTATTGATGTTGATCCAATTGGTCGTTTGCCCTTCTTTGATGGAGGAAGGCACGTTCAGACTCTGGCTGGACATGCGCGCAGCTTTGAAATAAACCGATGCACCACTGAGCTGTAAATCACCATGATCGGCCGTAAGTTGAATGCGTTTCACCACGCGGCAAACGGGAAGTTTCAGCGTCAGATCGTTGGTTTCATTACGGGGCATGGCGATCACGCCGAGGACTTTATGATCATTAGCGTGTGCGGCGCTGCTCAGTAGCAGGCCCATAAGCAGGCTGGCGGAAAGGGTTAATACGGATTTCATGGAATTTCTCTTTGACGGCTGTAAAAGTGTGTCGTTTCAGACCATCTTACCGCTGTCAGAATCACGATTCATGCTTGTAATCTTTTCTTTTTATTACAATTTTTTCGTGAATAACTTTGCCATTTTCATTGGTTTTATGAATTAATTTTAATTGGCGACTATTCATTTTTTCAGCTTTCTGCCTTTTCTCTACGATTTTATCGCCACTGCGCTAAAAAAAAATTTTCATGCCCCCCTTGATGACGTGGGTTACGACCCCATCTTGTAAGCAACCGCAGTGGTGAGTCTGAAAAAAAACGATTCAGGGTAGTTGAAACCGCACGTTTCGCCCTTATTACAGATTCACAACCACATGATGACCGAATTTTTAGTGGAGACGTTTAGATGGGTAAAATTATTGGTATCGACCTGGGTACTACCAACTCTTGTGTAGCGATTATGGATGGCACTACTGCACGTGTGCTGGAGAACGCCGAGGGCGATCGCACCACGCCTTCTATCATTGCTTATACCCAGGATGGTGAAACTCTGGTTGGTCAGCCGGCTAAACGTCAGGCAGTGACAAACCCGCAAAACACCCTGTTTGCGATTAAACGCCTGATTGGCCGCCGCTTCCAGGACGAAGAAGTACAGCGTGATGAAGCCATCATGCCGTACAAAATCATCGGTGCTGACAACGGTGATGCATGGATTGACGTAAAAGGTCAGAAACTGGCACCGCCGCAGATTTCTGCTGAAGTGCTGAAAAAAATGAAGAAAACCGCTGAAGATTACCTGGGTGAGCCGGTAACTGAAGCAGTTATCACCGTACCTGCATACTTTAACGATGCTCAGCGTCAGGCAACTAAAGACGCCGGTCGTATCGCAGGTCTGGAAGTAAAACGTATCATCAACGAACCAACCGCAGCTGCGCTGGCTTACGGTCTGGATAAAGAAGTCGGCAACCGTACTATCGCGGTATATGACCTCGGTGGTGGTACTTTCGATATCTCTATTATCGAAATCGACGAAGTTGACGGCGAAAAAACCTTCGAAGTTCTGGCAACCAACGGTGATACCCACCTGGGTGGTGAAGACTTCGACAGCCGTATGATCAACTACCTGGTTGACGAGTTTAAGAAAGATCAGGGTATCGACCTGCGTAATGACCCGCTGGCGATGCAGCGTCTGAAAGAAGCCGCTGAGAAAGCGAAGATTGAGCTGTCTTCCGCTCAGCAGACCGACGTGAACCTGCCGTACATCACTGCAGACGCGACCGGTCCGAAACACATGAACATCAAAGTGACCCGTGCGAAACTGGAAAGCCTGGTTGAAGACCTGGTTAACCGTTCTATCGAGCCGCTGAAAGTTGCTCTGCAGGATGCTGGCCTGTCCGTATCTGATATCAACGACGTTATCCTCGTTGGTGGTCAGACGCGTATGCCGATGGTGCAGAAGAAAGTCGCTGAGTTCTTCGGTAAAGAACCGCGTAAAGACGTTAACCCGGACGAAGCCGTAGCAATCGGTGCTGCTGTTCAGGGGGGTGTATTGACCGGTGATGTTAAAGACGTGCTGCTGCTGGACGTTACCCCGCTGTCTCTGGGTATCGAAACCATGGGTGGCGTAATGACTCCGCTGATCGCGAAGAACACCACCATCCCGACCAAGCACAGCCAGGTGTTCTCTACCGCTGAAGACAACCAGTCTGCGGTAACCATCCATGTGCTGCAGGGTGAACGTAAACGCGCTGCTGATAACAAAGATCTGGGTCAGTTTAACCTGGATGGTATCAGCCCGGCTCCGCGCGGTATGCCGCAGATCGAAGTGACTTTTGACATCGATGCCGACGGTATCCTGCACGTTTCCGCGAAAGACAAAAACAGCGGTAAAGAGCAGAAGATCACCATCAAGGCTTCTTCTGGTCTGAACGAAGAAGAAATTCAGAAAATGGTTCGCGAAGCAGAAGCGAACGCAGAATCTGACCGTAAGTTTGAAGAGCTGGTTCAGACCCGTAACCAGGGTGACCATCTGCTGCACAGCACTCGCAAGCAGGTTGAAGAAGCAGGCGACAAGCTGCCGGCTGACGACAAAACTGCCATCGAGTCTGCACTGACCGCGCTGGAAACTTCTCTGAAAGGTGAAGACAAAGCAGATATCGAAGCGAAAATGCAGGCGCTGGCACAGGTTTCCCAGAAACTGATGGAAATCGCTCAGCAGCAGCACGCACAGCAACAGGCTGGTGCAGCAGGCGCTGATGCTTCTGCAAATAACGCGAAAGATGACGACGTTGTCGACGCCGAGTTTGAAGAAGTGAAAGACAAAAAATAATCGCCCTTTGAACGGGTAATTACTGGCACGGGCGAAGAGGTTTCCTCTCCGCCCGTGCACGCATGTTAGGGGCAGATAAAAAGAGATGGCTAAGCAAGACTATTACGAGATTTTAGGCGTTTCCAAATCAGCGGAAGAGCGTGAAATCAAAAAGGCCTACAAGCGCCTGGCCATGAAATATCACCCGGATCGCAACCAGGGTGATAAAGAGGCCGAAGCCAAGTTTAAAGAGATCAAAGAAGCGTACGAGATCCTGACCGATGCGCAAAAACGTGCGGCCTACGATCAGTACGGCCATGCAGCCTTTGAGCAAGGCGGCATGGGCGGCGGCGGCGGTTTTGGCGGCGGGGCTGACTTCAGCGATATCTTTGGTGACGTGTTTGGCGATATCTTTGGCGGCGGTCGTGGTCGTCAGCGCGCCTCACGTGGTGCTGATTTACGTTACAACATGGATCTCACTCTGGAAGAAGCCGTGCGTGGCGTCACCAAAGAGATCCGTATCCCTACGCTGGAAGAGTGTGACGTTTGCCACGGCAGCGGCGCGAAGGCAGGCACTCAGCCACAAACCTGTCCAACCTGTCACGGTTCTGGTCAGGTACAGATGCGCCAGGGCTTCTTCGCCGTACAGCAGACCTGTCCACACTGTCAGGGCCGCGGTACGCTGATCAAAGATCCGTGCAACAAATGCCACGGGCATGGTCGCGTTGAGAAGAGCAAAACGCTGTCCGTTAAAATCCCGGCTGGGGTTGATACCGGCGACCGTATCCGTTTGTCTGGTGAAGGCGAAGCCGGTGAGCATGGCGCGCCAGCAGGTGATCTGTACGTGCAGGTGCAGGTTAAACAGCACCCAATCTTCGAGCGTGAAGGCAATAACCTGTACTGCGAAGTGCCGATTAACTTTGCAATGGCAGCCCTGGGTGGCGAGATTGAAGTCCCGACTCTGGATGGTCGCGTGAAGTTAAAAATTCCGGGTGAAACGCAGACCGGTAAACTGTTCCGCATGCGTGGTAAAGGCGTTAAGTCTGTACGCGGCGGCGCACAGGGCGATCTGCTGTGCCGTGTGGTGGTTGAAACCCCGGTGGGCCTCAACGACAAACAGAAACAGCTGTTGAAAGATCTACAGGATAGCTTTGGTGGCCCGACGGGTGAACAAAACAGCCCGCGTTCCAAAAGCTTCTTCGACGGCGTGAAGAAATTCTTTGACGATTTGACGCGCTAAAATAAAAGTAGAGAAAAGGCCATTTCAGCGATGAGATGGCCTTTTTTTTACCTGGCAGATGGATATCCAGACCCTTACCGGCATCGGATATATTATTTTACCTTGTTGGAATAGTATGATGTGTGGAGCAGTGCTACGGTTTTAGAACTAACATCTTTTTTGACTATTCACAGCCGCATACCAGGTTGATGTGATTGTTTTAACATCAATAAATAATCACGGCCAACCTAATTTAAAAGGCAACTACAGTCATATTTCTGGCGAAATAATTACTTATCTCCTCTCAAACAACATATTCTGACACACTACCAGTAATAACGATTCACCTTCCTTGATGTGAGATTTACATCACTATCCTGTCATTCTATTTCATTATTATTTGTCACCGCGGTAACACAATATTTATTGATGGATTAATTATAATTATGGGGAATACATTCAATGCCTCGGATAAAAAATGGACTATTAGCTTGTCTTATACTTATAGTGCCTTCTCTTTTTAGCCATGCAGCACAAGCTCTGGAGTATAAAAATTCTTTTGGGTCTATTAATGCCGGTTATGCCGACTGGAATAGCGGATTTGTCAATGTACATCGTGGCGAGGTTTGGAAAGCAACAGCGGATTTTGGTGTCAATTTTCGAGAAGCCGAATTTTACTCATTTATTGAAAGTAATGTGTTAAATCATGCTGTAGCCGGTCGAAATCATACGGTGTCGGCGATGACCCATGTGCGTCTCTTTGATTCTGATTATACCTTCTTTGGCAAGATTTATGGCCAGTGGGATAACTCCTGGGGCGACGATCTGGATATGTTTTATGGTCTGGGTTATCTCGGCTGGAGCGGAGATTGGGGCTTTTTTAAACCCTATATAGGTTTGCATAACCAATCTGGTGATTATGTATCACAACGATATGGACAAACCAGCGGCTGGAATGGCTACGTTATTGGCTGGACTGCGGCTTACAATTTTACTTTATTTGGTGAGAAATTTGTTTTATCTGACTGGAATGAAATTGAGCTTGATAGAAATGATGCTTATGCGGAACAGCAATTTGGCCGGAATGGATTAAATGGCGGATTAACACTGGCGTGGAAATTTTATCCACGATGGAAAGCTACGGTGACGTATCGTTATTTTGAAAACAAATTGGGTTATGACGGTTACGGGGATCAGATGATTTATATGATTGGGTATTCATTTTAAATAAAACCAAAGGATCGGAAATGAAAAAAACAGTCGTGGCGAGTTTAGTTGGACTGGCATTATGTGCCGGGAGCGCATTACAAACAACATATGCAGCTTCAGCGAAACAGCCTAATTTAGTGATTATTATGGCTGATGATTTGGGCTATGGCGATCTCGCGACTTATGGCCATCAAATCGTCAAAACGCCTAATATCGACAAGCTGGCACAGGAAGGGGTGAAATTGACCGACTACTATGCGCCCGCGCCGCTGTGCTCTCCTTCTCGTGCGGGTTTATTAACGGGACGTATGCCATTCCGTACAGGGATCCGTTCCTGGATCCCTGAAGGCAAAGATGTCGCGTTGGGACGGAATGAACTAACGATTGCCAACCTGTTAAAGCAACAGGGATATGACACGGCGATGATGGGGAAATTGCACCTAAATGCCGGGGGCGATCGCACCGATCAACCGCAGGCGAAGGACATGGGGTTTGACTACACCCTGGTAAACCCGGCGGGATTCGTCACGGATGCTACGCTTGATAACGCAAAAGAACGTCCCCGCTATGGCATGGTGCATCCCACTGGCTGGATCCGCAATGGACAGCATATTGGTCGTGCGGACACCATGAGCGGCGAGCTTGTCAGTTCTGAAGTCGTCAACTGGCTGGATAACAAGAAAGACGACAAACCGTTCTTCTTATATGTCGCGTTCACGGAAGTTCACAGCCCGCTGGCCTCGCCGAAAAAGTACCTCGACATGTATTCGCAATATATGAGCGCTTACCAGAAACAGCATCCGGATCTGTTTTACGGCGACTGGGCGGATAAGCCATGGCGCGGAACAGGCGAATACTACGCGAACATCAGCTATATGGATGCTCAGGTCGGTAAAGTAATGGATAAGATCAAGGCAATGGGTGAAGAAGATAACACCATTGTCATTTTCACCAGTGATAACGGCCCAGTGACCCGCGAGGCTCGCAAAGTATATGAACTGAACCTGGCGGGTGAAACGGATGGGCTTCGCGGCCGTAAAGATAACCTTTGGGAAGGCGGTATCCGTGTTCCGGCAATCATCAAGTACGGTAAACATATTCCGCAGGGGATGGTAACGGATACGCCAGTTTATGGTCTTGACTGGGTGCCGACGTTAGCAAACATGATGAACTTTAAACTGCCAACAGATCGTACCTACGATGGGCAGTCTCTGGTTCCATTACTGGAACAGAAAACGTTAGCGCGTCAGAAGCCACTTATTTTTGGTATTGATATGCCGTTCCAGGATGATCCTACTGACGAATGGGCGATCCGTGATGGCGACTGGAAGATGATTATCGATCGTGAAAATAAACCCAAATACCTCTACAACCTGAAAAAAGATCGCTTTGAAACGCTTAATCAGATTGGGAAACAACCTGAAATCGAGAAACAACTGTATGGCAAGTTCCTGAAATACAAACAGGACATTGACAACGATTCGCTGATGAAAGCTCGCGGTGACAAGCCAACGCCAGTCACCTGGGGCTAACTGAATAATTATAAGAAACATAAGGTATGCCACTTAGGGCTATGCCCGCCTGGTTCAACGCTTTTGTGCTGAGCCAGGTTCTTTTATTTATGGAGCTATCACAATGCAGACAAAAAGTTGTCAGGTCATGATTAAACCGACAGGCTCGGTATGTAATCTGGACTGTAAATACTGTTTTTATCTGGAAAAGGAGATGCTTTATCCGGATAGAAAAGCGAATTACAGAATGTCAGATGACATGCTCGAGTTATTCATCAAACAGCATATTGCCGCGCAGGATGTGAATGACGTGATTTTTGCGTGGCAGGGGGGAGAACCTACGCTGATGGGGTTGGCATTTTATCGGCGAGCGCTGGCATTGCAGCAGCGTTATTCTGGCGGTAAAACGATTATAAATACCTTCCAGACTAACGGTATATTGATTGACGACGAATGGGCTATTTTTTTTAAGCAACACGCCTTCCTGGTGGGCGTTTCTATTGATGGTGATGCCGCGTTACATGATGAATGGCGGGTTACTCGTTCAGGTAAACCGACGCATGGGAAAGTTGAACAGGCCGTTAAATGTCTGGTACGCCACGGTGTAGTATTTAATACGCTGACGGTGGTGAATCACACGAATATGCATCACCCGGTGCGAGTCTATAACTATCTGAAAAGCATTGGCAGTCGCTATATGCAGTTTATTCCGCTCATCGAAAGAAGCGCTGAAGAGGGCGGTATTGGTCTGGCACATCCTGAAGGCGGACAAACAAGAATGATGCCGTGGTCGGTTGATTCACTGCAATTTGGCCATTTTCTCAACGCTATTTTTGATGTCTGGGTCCGTAACGATATTGGTGATATCGGCATACAGATGTTTGAGCAGACGCTCGCGGCGTGGTGCGGGTTACCACCGCAGGTATGCGTGTTTGCACCAACCTGCGGTAGCGCATTCGCCATGGAAATGAACGGCGATGTGTATAACTGCGATCATTTTGTGTATCCGCAGTACAAGTTGGGGAATATTCAGGATTCGACGCTGCGCGCGATGAACAATAGCGAAAAAAACCGGCAGTTTGGCGAGGATAAGCGACGCACAATGGCACAAGAATGTGACTCCTGCTCATGGCAGTTCGCCTGTTATGGCGGTTGTCCTAAGCATCGTTTTTTGCCGTCAATATCAGGTAAAAGAAATCACAACTATTTGTGCGCGGGATATAAGTCGTTTTTCTCTCATACCGCAATGACGATGAGTGCCATGAAAACACTCTACGAAAATGGTTTTTCACCTGTAGAGATAAAATCAGTATTTGCTTGAACGTATCGTATTCGCAGGGAGTGAATATGTTTTCCTGGATTAATGTCGATAGTTGTAAAACGCCCGGCTGCAAAAATATGGGTATGTTGAACAGCCCGGATTACCAAAACCAAGGGAAAAATATACTATGCCGGGCCTGCGGTTTTCTCTTCCCCATTATTTCGGAACGATCACTCAACCGCTTTCGTCAGTCGGTTAATCAGGCATGGAAAGGACTGATAAAATCCTGCCCCCACTGCGGGGGAATTTCACTCAAAAGGTACGGTTTTTCTGCGCAAGGAGAACCGCGTATTTACTGTCAGCGTTGTCATAAAACATTTATTTCTCCTGTCAGGCAGAAAACAGATGCGCGTCAGGATTATCTCGCCACGCTGATTCAGGAAGGTGCGACACTGGCGGATATTCGCACCGCACTCGTGCTGGATAGCACCGGGTTGAATCGGGAGTTACAGAAACTCTCTCGCAATGCAAATCTGGCGGAACGCGAATTTACTTTTCCTACGTTTGATATCGCCATGAGCACGCGCGCTTTTCGGATCAAATTTAACGGTAGTGATAGTTTTCTGTATGTGTTGGTCACTGCAGAAGAGAATACCGGTCGAATTGTTGCCGTTACGACAAATTACTCAGCTCATCCCGTAGAGGCTGAGTATCAGTATCATTCTGACTATGAAGAACGCCTGCCTCCCGGTACGTTGGCGCATATTGTGCAACGTAAAGAAGTGATAACGATGCGGCGGGAGACGCTTTTTGATGTGGATTACGGTCCTGCAATATTGCACAAAAATGATCCGGGGATGTTAGTTAAACCCGTTTTGCCAGCTTATCGCCATTTCGAGTTGGTTAAAATGCTCACGGATGAACGTTCTCTCAATATTCAGCATTACCTCGATCAGGAATGCTTTATCCTGGGAGGATGTATGATGGCGAATATACAGCATGTTCAGCAAGGGCGTTGCCACATTGCTTTTGTGAGAGAACGTGGAGAATCAGCACCGCAAAAAGATATTCCGCCAAGGTTGTTTATGGGGGGCGGCATCCGTAATAACGTTTGGCGAACATTCACCACGCGTGACTACGCGCTGGCAGTATGCAACTTAACAGAGAACCGAAAAACGAGTATGCAACGCAGCGCCACGCTTGTGAGTGCGACCCGTTTTATCCATTTTATCGATACACATCCTTTTCTGGCACACCTCAACCGTATGTCTCCGGCAAATGTGACGGCAACGCTGGACCATCTCAGATACGCGTTTAATGCGAGGCATCACTCAGATGCAGACTAACTAATCCTGTGTTTTCTCATTAGATAATGCTCGGAAAAGCCGATTTATTCATCATGAATAATCTAATTTTAACGAGCTTTTTGCGGGTGTAAGATAGTAATTACGAAGTATTCACCCAATAGAGAGAATAAAAGTGAAACATCTGCATCGTTTTTTTAGTAGCGACGCCTCGGGAGGCATCATCCTGATCATCGCAGCCGCAGTCGCTATGCTGATGGCAAATATCGGGGTTACCAGTGGATGGTACCACGCCTTTCTGGAAACACCTGTCCAACTGCGGGTTGGCGCGCTTGAAATCAACAAAAATATGCTACTGTGGATCAACGACGCGTTGATGGCGGTATTCTTCCTGTTGATTGGTCTGGAAGTGAAGCGTGAGTTAATGCAGGGGTCGCTTGCCAGCCTGCGTCAGGCGGCGTTTCCAATTATTGCCGCGATTGGCGGCATGATTGTCCCGGCGTTGCTGTATCTGGCATTCAACTATGCCGACCCTATCACTCGTGAAGGATGGGCAATTCCGGCAGCAACGGATATCGCTTTTGCATTAGGCGTGTTGGCGCTATTGGGCAGTCGCGTTCCGCTGGCACTGAAAATCTTCCTGATGGCGCTGGCGATTATCGATGACCTCGGCGCGATTGTGATCATCGCGTTGTTCTACACCAGCGATCTCTCGTTGTTGTCTCTGGGCGTCGCCGCGTGCGCAATTCTCGTCCTGGCGGCATTGAATCTGTGCGGTGTGAGACGCACCGGTATTTATATTCTGGTTGGCGTCGTGCTATGGACGGCAGTGCTGAAGTCCGGCGTGCATGCCACTCTGGCAGGCGTGATCGTTGGTTTCTTCATTCCGTTAAAGGAAAAACATGGGCGCTCACCGGCAAAGCGTCTGGAGCATGTCCTGCATCCGTGGGTGGCTTATCTGATCCTGCCGCTGTTTGCCTTCGCTAACGCAGGTGTTTCGCTGCAGGGCGTGACGCTGGATGGATTGACCTCTATCCTGCCGCTGGGAATTATCGCTGGCCTGCTTATCGGTAAGCCGCTGGGGATCAGCCTGTTCTGCTGGCTGGCATTACGTCTCAAGGTGGCGCAACTGCCTGAAGGCACGAGTTTCCAGCAAATTATGGCGGTCGGTATTCTGTGCGGCATCGGCTTTACAATGTCGATTTTCATCGCCAGTCTGGCGTTTGGTAACGTTGATCCGGAGCTGATTAACTGGGCAAAACTGGGGATCCTGATTGGTTCACTGTTGTCGGCAGTTATCGGTTATAGCTGGCTGCGTACCCGGTTGAATACGTCAGCCTGAGCAGATAACTCTTTGGTGACAATTTCAGGGAGAGAGTATGTCTCATATAAATTACAACCACCTGTATTACTTCTGGCATGTGTATAAAGAAGGATCGGTGGTGGGTGCCGCAGAAGCGCTTTATCTGACACCGCAAACTATTACCGGGCAGATCAAAGCGCTTGAGGAACGCTTACAAGGGAAGTTGTTTAAGCGTAAGGGGCGAGGGCTGGAACCCAGCGAATTAGGCGAATTAGTTTTCCGTTATGCGGATAAAATGTTCACCTTAAGCCAGGAAATGCTGGATATCGTGAACTATCGCAAAGAGTCGAATTTGCTGTTTGATGTCGGCGTGGCGGATGCATTATCGAAGCAACTGGTTAGCAGCGTGCTGGATGCTGCTGTGGTTGAGAACGAGCAAATCCATCTGCGTTGTTTTGAATCAACACACGAGATGCTGCTGGAGCAGCTCAGCCAGCATAAGCTGGATATGATTATCTCCGATTGCCCGATCGACTCAACGCAGCAGGAAGGGCTGTTCTCGGTGCGGATTGGCGAATGCAGCGTGAGCTTTTGGTGCACCAGGCCGCTGCCTGAGAAACCGTTTCCGGCCTGTCTGGAAGAGCGTCGATTGCTGATCCCTGGTCGTCGTTCGATGCTTGGACGTAAGCTGTTGAACTGGATTAACTCACAAGGACTGAACGTTGAAATCCTTGGCGAGTTTGATGACGCCGCGCTGATGAAAGCGTTTGGCGCAACGCATAACGCGATATTCGTTGCCCCTACGCTGTATTCACACAATTTCTATGCTGATGATTCTATTGTTGAAATTGGACGCGTTGAGAATGTGATGGAGGAGTATCACGCCATATTTGCGGAGAGGATGATCCAGCATCCGGCGGTGCAGCGTATTTGCAATGCCAACTACTCAGCACTGTTCAAGCCGCCACAGGTCTAAACGCCTTTATGTTGCCGGCTGCGGTGTACTAACCGCAGCCGGACTATGACTACAGTTTCAACATATTACGATACTGCCCGCCTTCGCGGATAAATACCGGAATTCTGTTCAGGGGAGCGTCATAGCGCAGCGTTTGTCCTCCCTGATAGCTCTCGCCGGTCGCAAAATCCGTCCATGTTTCCCCTTCTGGCAACCAAACGTCGCGTTCGCGCATACCTTCATGCATAACGGGCGCAACCAACAGATCGGGGCCGAAACAGTACTGGTCGGTGATTTCCCAGCTTTTTAGCTGATCGGGGAACTCAAAAAATAGGGTACGCATCACCGGTGTATTGTAGTTATGCGTTTCTGCCATTAACGCTTTGATGTAGGGCTTGAGCTTCTCACGCAGTGTCAGGCAACCCGTTAGCACATCACACACATCCTCACCGTAGCTCCAGATCTCGTTGGGCGCGCCGGTAGGGCACTGGGCAATCCCGTCCCGATAAGGCTGCTGCGGTAAAATCTGCGGATCGCGGTTGCCGTGCAGGCGCATCACCGGGCTAAACACGCCCCACTGGAACCAGCGAATCAGCAACTCATGAAAGTGTGGGTCGTGAATATTGCCGCCATGAAAGCCGCCAATATCTGTTGTCCACCACGGGATACCTGCAATCCCCATATTCATCCCGGCGGCAAACTGATTGCGCAGAGAACGAAACGATGAGTGGATATCACCTGACCAGACCAGCGCGCCGTATTTCTGACTTCCGGCCCAGGCGCAGCGCAGCAGGTTGATCACCTGGTCTTCGCCATCGGCTTTCATGCCGTCAAAAAAGGTTTTGGCATACATTCGCGGGTAGATATTGCCCACTTCCAGCACCGGTCCGGCGTGGTAGCGATAATTATCGTAGTCGTAAACGCTGAACTCCGGCTCGGCTTCGTCTAGCCAGAAGAGCTTCACGCCTTTATCGTAATAGTTGCGTTTTGCCTTACCCCAGACGTAGTCGCGAGCGCCGGGATGGGTGGCATCAAAGAAAGTGGTATTGCCGAGGAAATCCATATTAATCGGCAATCCGCGTTCCGTTTGCACCAGCCAGCCGTTTTCACGCATCTCCCGATAGCTTTCGGTGCGGTTGTCTACCGTTGGCCACACGGACACCATCAGTTCGATACCCAGTGATTTCAGTTCGGCGATCATGGCATCGGGATCGGGCCAGTCGCGCGGGTCGAACATCCAGTCCCCCTGATTTGGCCAGTGGAAGAAGTCGATAACGATAACCGAAATGGGGAGATTGCGCCGTTTGTACTCGCGGGCGACGGCGAGCAACTCCTCCTGAGTGCGATAACGTAACTTGCACTGCCAGAAGCCCATGGCGTAATCCGGCATCATTGGCGGCGTGCCCGTGGCGAGCGCATACGCCCGGCTAATTTCTGCCGGGGTATCGCCAGCGGTGATCCAGTAGTCCAGCTGCTCGCTGATCTGAGCTTCCCACTCGGTCACGTTGTGGGCGAATGTCACGCGGCCGACCGCCGGGTTGTTCCATAAAAATCCGTAGCCCAGGCTTGAGAGCATAAAGGGCACCGAGGCCTGAGAGTTGCGCTGGGCCAGTTCGAGCACGCATCCTTTGAGATCCAGATTGGCCTGTTGATACTGCCCCATACCGTAAATTTTTTCCCCTTCGGTGGCTTCGAAGCGGGCTTTAAGCGAATATTTCCCACCCTGAATAGGGCGGAATTCGCGTCCCTCAAGGTTGAGTGCGCTGACGTACTGGCCGTGAGAAGATTCATCCTCGCCAATTTCGCCCCGCAGGCGCCAGAACTCCTGCAACAGGGGTTTGTGTGGATGGCGGTAAAAGGTAACTTGTCCTTTTTGATTGACGATAGCGATAATTTTGCCGTTGGTCAGCGTCGCCTGGTGGTGCTCATAATCGATGTGGCAGTGGCTTTCTGCGACTGGCTCAGTCAATGCCCAGTCTTCATTTCTCATTACCGGCAGATGACGACCACTGCGTATGCGCAGGCTGTTCTCGCCCCAGGGTTCAATCCACAAATAGCGATCGTTTTGCTGCCAGACCAGACGACGCGGGTCATGTTGCACAAATGGCATGGTGGTGCCTCCCATATTTTGAGGGTAAAGATTAAGAAAGTTATTGGGTGATGGTTTCCAGATCGTGGCGAATCGTCTCTTCCATTGCTTCGTACTTACGGAAGAAAAGTAGCGGGATCGCCGCGAGAGCGAAGAGTAGGGCGGGCGCCCAGATAAAAGCCCAGGTAATGCCTTCCAGGCCCGCAGCGCTTTGGGCATGGTTCGGGACATAGCCAAAACTGTTCATGATCCAGGCGGCGAAAGCGGTACCCAGACCACTGCCCATCTTGATGCAGAAAGTACTGCCGAAGGCGATAAGAATGCCCGTGGCCTTGATGCCCGTTTTCCAGGCACCGAAGTCGACGGCAAAGCCCAACATGGCAAACGGCATTGAGCAGGCGATTCCGCTACCGATATTGCCGAGCACCCAGGCCGCGATGAGGAAAGGTATGTTGTCCGCCGCCAGCCACATCAAGACGCCGCCGAACGTGGCGACCAGCAAGCCTCCTACCCATATCCAGGTTTTAGCCAGGAATTTGCTAAAGAAAGGGATGGCGATGATGAACAGGATCTGAATCGTCGCCAGACTGTTAATCAGCGGAACCAGGTCTTTGCGATCGAGGTTGTAGGTCAGATAATAAACAATGGTTGTGGACCGCTGTTGCAGGGCAATCCAGAAGATCAGATTGGCCAGCACCATCAGGATCCATGGCCAGTTACCTTTCATTGCCGTGAAACTTTTTTTCATCGGCAGTTTTGGTTCTTGCTGTATTTTATCCGCATCCATTTCGCGGATATTTTTAAAGGCGAAAAGCGTTAGCGAACAGGATATCACAGCAAACAGAATCGCCGTGTAAATAAATCCGGCATGATCATTTCCGTTACCTAAAAATGCAACCAGGGGTAATGCTGTGGCATTCATTAATAAAACCCCAATTTGTCCCCCGGTCATTCTCCAGGAATTTAATACCAGCCGTTCCTTAGGGGACAGAGTCATTAGAGGTAATATTGCGCTGAGCGGTGTATTGAGTCCGGTAAATAAAATGCTGGCAATCATGTAGGATATTGCTGCATATATGGCTTTTCCTGTCATGCTGATATCTGGAGACCAAAATGACAGCGCGCTGAATACACCAAAAGGCAGCGGCAGCCATAAGAACCAGGGACGACATTTACCGTAACGTGAACGTGTTTTATCGATAATGATCCCCCAGATTGGGGCATCTATACCATCTACGATACGCGCCAACAGCAGGATGACACCTGCTACGGCGAGACTAATGCCCGCAACGTCAGTGTAGAAATATAAGATGTAGGTTGAGCCGAAACAGTACAGTAGATTACCTGCCACATCCAAAGAGCCGTAGCTAATACGCTGTAGTAAAGATAATGATGCTGACCCGCAAGGCTGGGTATCCTCAATAACAGAACTCATAATAATAACTCCGATATTGGTGCGATACGCCCAGAAAAACAGCTTTTACTTTCCAAGCAAGTTTAAATATTATTTTTTATGTCGTTACTGAATTTAACCTCAGATTAAAATGAGTGAGTAAGGTGTACATGAAAAGTAGTTGACCCTACCGCGGCAATCAATTATCAAATCTTACATCAGGATTGCGTTTATTCGTTTTTGAATGAACGATGTTTCTATTTGCTAAGGTGGTCACAGTTTTTTTAATAATGAAATAAAAAAAGGAAAACAGTGAAAGAAAATAATTTTCAAGTATTACGCGACGCAACTAAGGGAGGGATAGCTGAAAAAACAGGCTGGTCAGGAAGAGCGTGGGCGAGCGAGATCAACATCAGTGGCTGAAGAGAAAAACGCCAGATAGCAGGTATAAAAAAACCCGCTTGCGCGGGTTTTTTCACAAAGCGTCAACAAGCAGGCGATTAAGCCAGTTTGTTGATCTGTGCAGTCAGGTTTGCTTTATGACGTGCAGCTTTGTTTTTGTGGATCAGACCTTTAGCAGCCTGACGGTCCACGATTGGTTGCATTTCGTTAAATGCTTTCAGTGCAGTAGCTTTGTCGCCAGCTTCGATAGCTGCGTATACTTTCTTGATGAAAGTACGCATCATAGAGCGACGGCTAGCGTTGTGCTTGCGGGCCTTTTCAGACTGAACGGCGCGCTTCTTAGCTGATTTGATATTAGCCAAGGTCCAACTCCCAAATGTGTTCTATATGGACAATTCAAAGGCCGAGGAATATGCCCTTTTAGCCTTCTTTTGTCAATGGATTTGTGCAAATAAGCGCCGTTTAAATTCCAGCACTCGTTGCGTAGTGATGGCGCAGGATTCTACCAGCTTGCGTGGCGTGAATACAGCTTTTCGACGAGAAAAATTGCATTGGTGTGCCCGTGAAGGGCGTCAATTTGTTTCATAACAATGAAAACCATCCTCTTTCTGTTTCGTAGAAACAATCGCCGGTTAACCTTGACCGCGGTACAGGGTATACTTTCACGATTTTCACTGTTTTGAGCCAGACATGAAGCTGATACGAGGCATACATAATCTCAGCCAGGCCCCGCATGGGTGTGTGCTGACTATTGGTAATTTCGACGGTGTGCATCGTGGCCACCGTGCGTTGCTGCAAGGCTTACGGGAAGAAGGGCGCAAACGCAATTTACCGGTGGTGGTAATGATTTTCGAGCCACAGCCGCTGGAACTGTTTGCGACGGACAAGTCACCTGCGCGCCTTACCCGCCTGCGGGAAAAACTGCGTTATCTGGCCGAATGCGGTGTGGACTACGTGCTGTGCGTGCGTTTTGACAGGCGTTTCGCCGCATTAACGGCGCAGACCTTCATCAGCGACCTGCTGGTGAAGCGCCTTGGTGTACAATTTCTTGCCGTTGGCGATGATTTCCGCTTTGGCGCTAGCCGTGCGGGCGATTTCTTGTTATTACAGGAAGCGGGCGCTGAGTATGGTTTTGATATCACCAGCACCCAAACCTTCTGTGAAGGCGGTGTGCGTATCAGCAGCACCGCAGTACGTCAGGCGCTGGCCGAAGATAACCTGCAACTGGCCGAAAGCTTGCTTGGGCATCCTTTTACTATCTCAGGACGCGTCGTTCACGGTGATGAGTTAGGGCGCACCATCGGTTTTCCGACGGCAAACTTACCGCTTCGTCGTCAGGTTTCTCCGGTGAAAGGTGTTTATGCGGTTGAAGTGATGGGGCTGGGTGACAAACCGTTGCCCGGCGTCGCCAACATCGGCACCCGGCCGACGGTAGCAGGCGTACGCCAACAGTTGGAAGTGCATCTATTGGACGTTGTAATGGACCTGTATGGTCGCCATATAGATGTAGTACTGCGTAAAAAAATACGCAGCGAACAGCGATTTGCCTCGCTGGATGAACTAAAAGCGCAGATTGCGCGTGATGAGTTGACTGCCCGTGAATTTTTTGGGCTAACAAAACCGGCTTAATGCCTATACGAGTTTTAAATACGGAACCGAGAATCTGATGAGTGACTATAAATCAACCCTGAATTTGCCGGAAACAGGGTTCCCGATGCGCGGCGATCTCGCCAAGCGCGAACCGGGAATGCTGGCGCGTTGGACTGATGATGACCTGTACGGCATCATTCGTGCGGCCAAAAAAGGCAAAAAAACCTTCATTCTGCATGATGGCCCTCCTTATGCGAATGGCAGCATTCATATTGGTCACTCGGTTAACAAGATTCTGAAAGACATTATCGTGAAGTCCAAAGGACTCACGGGCTATGACTCGCCGTACGTTCCGGGCTGGGACTGCCACGGTCTGCCGATCGAGCTGAAAGTAGAACAGGAATACGGCAAGCCGGGCGAGAAGTTCACCGCTGCTGAGTTCCGCGCCAAGTGCCGTGAATACGCAGCGACCCAGGTTGATGGTCAGCGTAAAGACTTTATCCGTCTTGGCGTACTGGGCGACTGGTCGCATCCGTACCTGACCATGGACTTCAAAACTGAAGCCAACATCATTCGTGCGCTGGGTAAAATCATCGGTAACGGTCACCTGCACAAAGGTGCGAAGCCGGTGCACTGGTGCGTTGACTGCCGTTCCGCGCTGGCGGAAGCGGAAGTTGAGTATTATGACAAAACCTCCCCGTCCATCGACGTGGCGTTCCACGCTGCCGATCAGGATGCGGTGAAAGCGAAATTTGGCGTTTCTGACGTCAACGGCCCGATCTCTCTGGTTATCTGGACCACTACCCCGTGGACGTTACCGGCGAACCGCGCAATCTCTCTGGCTCCTGATTTTGACTATGCGCTGGTGCAGATTGACGGCCAGGCTGTGATTCTGGCTAAAGATTTGGTTGAAAGCGTCATGCAGCGTATTGGCGCGGCTGAATACACCATTCTCGGCACCGTTAAAGGCGCTGAGCTGGAACTGCTGCGCTTTACCCATCCGTTTATGGGCTTTGACGTGCCGGCTATCCTTGGCGATCACGTTACGCTGGACGCGGGTACCGGTGCGGTCCATACCGCTGGCGGTCACGGTCCGGATGACTACGTCATCAGCCAGAAATACGGTCTGGAAATCGCTAACCCGGTTGGCCCGGACGGCGCATACCTGGCGGGTACCTATCCGGATCTGGACGGTGTGAACGTCTTTAAAGCCAACGACAAAATCGTTGCGCTGCTGAGCGAAAAAGGCGCGTTGCTGCACGTTGAGAAGATGCAGCACAGCTACCCATGCTGCTGGCGTCACAAGTCACCGATCATCTTCCGTGCGACCCCGCAGTGGTTCGTCAGCATGGATCAGAAAGGCCTGCGCGCGCAGTCGCTGAAAGAGATCAAAGGCGTACAGTGGATCCCGGACTGGGGCCAGGCGCGTATTGAATCGATGGTTGCCAACCGTCCTGACTGGTGTATCTCCCGTCAGCGTACGTGGGGTGTGCCGATGTCTCTGTTTGTTCACAAAGACACCGAAGAGCTGCATCCGCGCGCTATCGAACTGATGGAAGAAGTGGCTAAACGCGTTGAAGTTGACGGCATCCAGGCGTGGTGGGATCTCGATCCGAAAGATATCCTCGGCGACGAAGCTGACCAGTATGTCAAAGTCCCGGATACGCTGGACGTGTGGTTCGACTCCGGTTCAACCCACTCATCCGTCGTGGATGTGCGTCCTGAGTTTGCGGGCCATGCGGCAGATATGTATCTGGAAGGTTCTGACCAGCACCGTGGCTGGTTCATGTCTTCCTTGATGATCTCCACCGCCATGAAAGGCAAAGCACCTTATCGCCAGGTACTGACCCACGGTTTCACCGTTGATGGTCAGGGCCGTAAGATGTCCAAATCTATCGGTAACACCGTTTCTCCGCAGGACGTGATGAACAAACTGGGCGCGGATATTCTGCGTCTGTGGGTTGCTTCTACCGATTACACCGGTGAAATGGCCGTTTCTGACGAAATCCTGAAACGTGCTGCCGACAGCTATCGTCGTATCCGTAACACCGCGCGCTTCCTGCTGGCGAACCTGAACGGGTTCGATCCGGTTAAAGACATGGTGAAACCGGAAGATATGGTGGTGCTGGACAGGTGGGCGGTAGGTTGTGCGCAAGCGGCGCAGGACGAAATCCTGAAAGCCTATGAAGCTTATGACTTCCACGAAGTGGTACAGCGCCTGATGCGCTTCTGCTCCGTAGAAATGGGTTCGTTCTATCTCGACATCATCAAAGACCGTCAGTACACCGCGAAAGCGGACAGTGTGGCGCGTCGTAGCTGCCAGACAGCGCTGTTCCATATTGCAGAAGCGCTGGTTCGCTGGATGGCGCCGATCATGTCCTTCACCGCCGATGAAATCTGGGGCTACCTGCCGGGCGATCGTGAGAAGTACGTCTTTACCGGTGAATGGTACGAAGGTCTGTTTGGCTTAGGCGAAACCGAAGCGATGAACGATGCCTACTGGGACGAGCTGCTGAAAGTGCGTGGCGAAGTGAACAAGGTTATCGAGCAGGCGCGTGCGGATAAGAAAGTCGGCGGTTCTCTGGAAGCGGCAGTGACCCTGTACGCTGAACCTGAGCTGGCGGCGAAACTGACCGCGCTGGGCGAAGAGTTGCGCTTTGTTCTGCTGACCTCCGGCGCGACGGTTGCAGATTTTGCAGCGGCTCCGACTGATGCTCAGCAGAGCGAACTGCTCAAAGGTCTGAAAATTGTCCTGAGCAAAGCCGAAGGTGATAAATGTCCGCGCTGCTGGCATTACACTACCGACGTCGGCCAGGTGGCGGAACATGCAGATATCTGCGGACGCTGTGTCAGCAACATCGCCGGTGATGGCGAACAACGTAAGTTTGCCTGATGAGTAAACCTCTTTGTTCAACAGGACTACGCTGGCTGTGGCTGGTGGTAGTCGTGCTGATTATCGATTTAGGCAGCAAATACCTGATCCTCCAGAACTTTGCTCTGGGGGATACGGTGTCGCTGTTTCCGTCGCTTAATCTGCACTACGCGCGTAACTATGGTGCGGCGTTTAGCTTCTTAGCTGACAGCGGCGGCTGGCAACGTTGGTTCTTTGCCGGTATCGCCATCGGTATTTGCGTCATCCTGATGGTGATGATGTATCGCTCGAAGGCGACGCAGAAGCTGAACAACATCGCGTATGCGTTAATCATTGGCGGTGCGCTGGGCAACTTGTTTGACCGCCTGTGGCACGGCTTCGTGGTTGATATGATTGACTTTTACGTCGGCGACTGGCATTTCGCGACCTTCAATCTGGCCGATACAGCTATCTGTATCGGGGCGGCATTGATTGTTCTCGAAGGCTTCCTGCCGTCGAAAGAGAAAAAAGCCGCATAAAAAAATGCCGGATGGCGCTATGCTAATCCGGCCTACAATTTACTGCGATCCTTGTAGGCTCGGTAAGCGTAGCGCCACCGGGCAGACAGGCGGCAGCAATTTTAAAGAGCAACCTGCATGTCTAAATCAGTACAGAGTAACAGTGCGGTGCTGGTGCACTTCACCCTTAAGCTCGACGATGGCTCCACCGCAGAGTCAACCCGCAATAACGGCAAGCCTGCGCTGTTTCGCCTGGGCGACGGTTCTCTGTCTGAAGGACTGGAGCAACACCTGCTGGGGCTAAAAGAAGGCGATAAAACCACCTTTGCTCTGGAGCCGGATGCCGCCTTTGGCGTATCAAGTCCGGACTTAATTCAGTATTTCTCGCGTCGGGAATTTATGGACGCGGGCGAGCCAGAAATTGGCGCTATCATGCTCTTTACCGCAATGGACGGCAGTGAGATGCCAGGCGTGATCCGCGAAATCAACGGTGACTCGATCACGGTTGATTTCAACCATCCGCTGGCCGGGCATACCGTTCATTTTGATATTGAAGTGCTGGAAGTCGAACCGGCACTGGAGGCGTAAAATGCAGATCCTGTTGGCCAACCCGCGCGGTTTTTGCGCTGGCGTAGACCGCGCTATCAGCATTGTGGAAAACGCGCTGGCTATTTACGGCGCGCCGATTTATGTCCGTCATGAAGTGGTACATAACCGTTATGTGGTGGATAGCCTGCGCGAGCGCGGCGCTATTTTTATCGAGCAAATCAGCGAAGTGCCGGATGGCGCGATCCTGATTTTCTCCGCTCATGGCGTGTCTCAGGCGGTGCGTAACGAAGCCAAAGGCCGCGACCTCACGGTTTTTGATGCAACCTGTCCGCTAGTCACGAAAGTGCATATGGAAGTTGCCCGCGCCAGCCGTCGTGGCGAAGAATCTATTCTGATTGGTCACGCCGGTCACCCGGAAGTCGAAGGCACGATGGGCCAGTACAGCAACCCGCAAGGGGGAATGTACCTGGTTGAATCACCGGAAGATGTGCAGAAACTGAATGTGAAAAATGAAGGCAAATTATCCTTCATGACGCAGACCACGCTCTCCGTTGACGACACTTCTGACGTTATTGATGCTCTGCGTCAACGCTTCCCGAAAATTGTCGGACCGCGCAAAGATGATATCTGTTATGCCACCACCAACCGTCAGGAAGCGGTTCGCGCGCTGGCGGAACAGGCTGATGTTGTGCTGGTGGTCGGCTCGAAGAACTCCTCTAACTCCAACCGTCTGGCTGAACTGGCACAGCGAATGGGGAAAGCGGCGTATTTGATTGACGATGCGACCGACATCCAGGAAGCGTGGGTGAAAGAGGCGAAGTGCGTAGGTGTGACTGCCGGAGCCTCGGCGCCGGATATCCTGGTGCAAAACGTGATTGCTCGTCTGCAGGAACTTGGCGGTGGGGAAGCTATTCCGCTGGAAGGCCGCGAAGAGAACATCGTTTTCGAAGTGCCGAAAGAGCTGCGTGTGGATGTTCGTGAAGTAGAGTAAGTCTTTCCGGTTACGATTATGAGAAGATGCCAGACTTAACGTCTGGCATTTTTTTATGGAGAAACCATGCGCTTACCGATCATTCTTGATACCGATCCCGGCATTGATGATGCCGCCGCCATTGCCGCCGCGCTGTTTGCCCCTGAGCTGGATCTGCAACTGATGACCACGGTAGCAGGCAATGTGTCGGTGGAAAAAACCACCCGTAATGCGTTGCAACTGCTGCACTTCTGGAATGCGGATGTTCCACTGGCGCAGGGAGCATCGATGCCGCTGGTGCGGCCGCTGCGTGATGCCGCTTCCGTGCACGGCGAGTCCGGTATGGAAGGGTATGAATTTGTCGAACACGACCGCCAGGCGATGGCAAAACCCGCCTTCCAGGCGATTCGCGACGCGCTGATGCATGCCCCGCAGCCCGTGACGCTGGTGGCAATTGGCCCGCTGACCAACATTGCGCTGCTGCTGACCCATTATCCTGAATGCGTATTCAACATTCACCGTCTGGTGATTATGGGCGGCTCTGCCGGGCGCGGGAACTTCACACCCAACGCCGAGTTTAATATTGCTATCGATCCCGAGGCTGCCGCGAAAGTCTTCCAGAGCGGGCTGGATATTGTGATGTGTGGGCTGGATGTTACTAACCAGGCCATGCTCGCCCCGGACTATCTGGCGACGCTCCCCCAGCTTAACCAGACGGGAAAAATGCTGCACGCGCTGTTTAGCCATTACCGTAGCGGCAGTATGAATACGGGGCTGCGAATGCACGATCTCTGTGCCATTGCCTGGCTGGTGCGCCCGGAACTGTTTACCCTGCAGTCGTGTTTCGTGGCGGTTGAAACCCAGGGCGAATATACCTCGGGTACGACGGTGGTGGACATCGAAGGACGTCTGGGGCATCCAGCAAATGCGCAGGTTGCGTTGGACCTGAACGTTGAAGGTTTCCAGCAGTGGGTGGCAGAGGTACTGGCGCTGGCCCCTTGATCTCCACGCTTTATAACCCGATGACGCTGCTTATTCCGTGGCGTCATGCCTTTTACTGATATCTCTGCCTGTTTATCATTAAATTCTAATTATCGACGTTTTCGGCTGGCGGCGCAGCGTTGCGCTGGTTAATCTGAAAACGATTTACGTAAAATTAACAAAAGAGAATAGCTATGCATGATGCACAAATCCGCGTTGCCATCGCGGGAGCCGGAGGACGCATGGGGCGTCAGTTGATTCAGGCCACTCTCGGCATGGATGGCGTACAGCTCGGCGCGGCACTGGAGCGCGAAGGCTCGTCCTTACTGGGAAGCGATGCCGGAGAATTAGCGGGAGCCGGGAAAACGGGCGTTACCGTACAAAGCAGCCTTGAAGCGGTGAAAGATGATTTCGATGTTTTCATCGATTTTACCCGCCCGGAAGGCACGCTGACGCATCTGGCGTTTTGCCGCCAACACGGTAAAGGGATGGTGATTGGCACCACTGGCTTTGATGACGCAGGTAAACAGGCTATTCGTGATGCGGCGCAGGAGATTGCTATCGTTTTCGCCGCGAACTTTAGCGTCGGCGTCAACGTTATGCTGAAGCTGCTGGAGAAAGCGGCGAAAGTGATGGGCGATTACACCGATATTGAGATTATTGAAGCCCACCACCGCCATAAAGTGGATGCGCCGTCAGGCACTGCGCTGGCGATGGGCGAGGCGATTGCCGGGGCGCTGGATAAAGATCTGAAAGACTGCGCAGTCTATTCCCGTGAGGGTTACACCGGCGAGCGCGTACCGGGCACGATCGGCTTTGCCACGGTGCGGGCGGGGGATATCGTTGGTGAGCATACCGCGATGTTTGCTGATATTGGCGAGCGTATTGAGATCACGCATAAAGCGTCCAGCCGCATGACCTTCGCCAATGGCGCAGTGCGTTCGGCAATTTGGCTAAAATCAAAGCCAAATGGTCTTTTTGATATGAAAGATGTGCTTGATTTACGCAGTTTGTAGCTTTTATTACCCTTCGTGATGTGGTTATTGTAATCATAATTAATTGATTACATAGGGCAATATTTTATTGCCCTTTTATTTTTCACTTTCTGATGTGTTTTTCCTTTTAAGATAGTATTTATCTGTGTTTTGTTGGGTATTTTTGTTATCTCATTGTAAATTTTGACCAAATGGTCCACTTTTTTCTATCGTGTTTCATGTTTTTACACTCTTCATCCACCGCAAGCGTTTTCCACCCCGAGTTAGCTGATCTTTTTGCCTGTTAAATCGTGTGATTTATCCCAGTGGCGCAAAATAATAATAAAAATTACCCTTTTGGGTAGACTTTTACGTGGGCTATCTCTAGAATGCCGCCGTTTGCCAGAAATCCATAGGTAAGCAAATTTGCATTGATTCATGATGTGTTAATGAATTAATATGCAAATAAAGTGAGTGAATATTCTCTGGAGGGTGTTTTGATTAAGTCAGCGCTATTGGTTCTGGAAGACGGAACCCAGTTTCACGGTCGGGCCATAGGGGCAACAGGTTCGGCGGTTGGGGAAGTCGTTTTCAATACTTCAATGACCGGTTATCAAGAAATCCTCACTGATCCTTCCTATTCCCGCCAAATCGTCACTCTTACTTATCCTCATATCGGTAATGTCGGCACCAATGAAGCCGATGCAGAATCTTCACAGGTACATGCGCAAGGCCTGGTCATCCGCGACCTGCCGCTGATTGCCAGCAACTTCCGCGATACCGAAGACCTCTCTTCTTACCTGAAGCGCCATAACATTGTGGCGATTGCTGATATCGATACCCGTAAGCTGACGCGTTTGCTGCGTGAAAAGGGGGCACAGAACGGCTGCATCATCGCGGGTGATAACCCGGATGCGGCGCTGGCACTGGAAAAAGCAAAAGCTTTCCCTGGCCTGAACGGTATGGATCTGGCGAAAGAAGTGACCACCGCGGAGCCTTATAGCTGGACGCAGGGGAGCTGGACGCTGGCGGGTGACCTGCCGGAAGCAAAATCTGCCGATGAACTGCCGTTCCACGTTGTGGCTTACGATTTCGGCGCTAAACGTAACATTCTGCGTATGTTAGCGGACCGCGGCTGCCGCCTGACGGTTGTACCGGCGAAAACCTCAGCAGAAGACGTTCTGAAGATGAATCCGGACGGTATCTTCCTGTCCAACGGCCCTGGCGACCCGGCGCCGTGCGACTACGCGATTACCGCGATTCAGAAATTCCTCGAAACCGATATTCCGGTATTTGGTATCTGCCTCGGCCATCAACTGCTGGCGCTGGCGAGCGGTGCGAAGACCATTAAGATGAAGTTCGGCCACCATGGCGGCAACCATCCGGTAAAAGATATTGATAACAACACCGTGATGATCACCGCGCAGAACCACGGTTTTGCTGTAGATGAAGCCTCCATGCCTGCCAACCTGCGCGTGACCCACAAGTCACTGTTCGACGGCACCTTGCAGGGGATTCATCGTACCGACAAACCGGCATTCAGCTTCCAGGGGCACCCTGAAGCGAGTCCGGGTCCGCACGATGCCGCACCGCTGTTCGACCACTTTATCGAGTTAATTGAGCAATACCGTCAGTCCGCGAAATAATCAGGAGTAAAAGAGCCATGCCAAAACGTACAGACATAAAAAGTATCCTGATTCTGGGCGCGGGTCCGATTGTTATCGGTCAGGCGTGTGAGTTTGACTATTCCGGCGCGCAGGCGTGTAAAGCCCTGCGTGAAGAGGGTTACCGCGTTATTCTGGTGAACTCCAACCCGGCAACCATCATGACCGACCCGGAAATGGCCGATGCCACCTACATCGAGCCAATTCACTGGGAAGTGGTACGCAAAATCATTGAGAAAGAGCGCCCGGATGCGGTGCTACCAACCATGGGCGGTCAGACCGCGCTGAACTGCGCACTGGAACTGGAACGCCAGGGCGTACTGGCTGAGTTCGGCGTGACCATGATTGGCGCGACGGCGGATGCTATTGATAAAGCGGAAGACCGTCGTCGCTTCGACATCGCGATGAAGAAAATTGGTCTCGACACCGCGCGTTCAGGCATCGCTCACACCATGGAAGAAGCGCTGGCGGTTGCCGCTGACGTTGGCTTCCCGTGCATTATCCGTCCTAGCTTCACCATGGGCGGCACCGGTGGCGGTATCGCCTACAACCGCGAAGAGTTCGAAGAAATCTGCGAACGCGGTCTGGACCTTTCCCCAACCAACGAGCTGCTGATTGATGAATCGCTGATTGGCTGGAAAGAGTACGAGATGGAAGTGGTGCGTGATAAAAACGACAACTGCATCATCGTCTGCTCCATCGAAAACTTCGATGCGATGGGCATCCATACCGGTGACTCCATCACCGTAGCACCTGCCCAGACGCTGACTGACAAAGAATATCAAATCATGCGTAACGCCTCGATGGCGGTACTGCGTGAAATTGGCGTGGAAACCGGCGGTTCTAACGTCCAGTTTGCGGTAAACCCGAAAAACGGTCGCCTGATTGTCATCGAGATGAATCCGCGCGTATCCCGCTCCTCGGCGCTGGCGTCCAAAGCCACCGGCTTCCCGATTGCTAAAGTTGCCGCCAAGCTGGCGGTGGGTTATACCCTCGACGAGCTGATGAACGACATCACCGGCGGCCGTACTCCGGCCTCGTTTGAGCCGTCCATCGATTACGTTGTGACGAAAATTCCACGCTTCAACTTCGAGAAATTCGTTGGTGCTAATGACCGTCTGACCACACAGATGAAATCTGTCGGTGAAGTGATGGCGATTGGCCGCACCCAGCAGGAATCGCTGCAGAAAGCGCTGCGCGGTCTGGAAGTGGGCGCGACCGGCTTCGACCCGAAAGTCAGCCTGGACGACCCGGAAGCACTGACTAAAATCCGTCGCGAGCTGAAAGACGCTGGCGCTGAGCGTATCTGGTACATCGCCGATGCCTTCCGTGCTGGCCTGTCCGTCGATGGCGTGTTCAACCTGACCAACATCGACCGCTGGTTCCTGGTGCAGATTGAAGAGCTGGTGCGTCTGGAAGAAAAAGTCATTGACCTTGGCATCAACGGCCTCGACGCTGACTTCCTGCGCGTACTGAAGCGCAAAGGCTTCGCTGATGCGCGTCTGGCAAAACTGGCCGGCGTTCGCGAAGCGGAAATCCGCAAGCTGCGCGACCAGTACAACCTGCACCCGGTCTACAAGCGCGTGGATACCTGTGCGGCAGAATTCGCGACCGACACCGCTTACATGTACTCCACTTATGAAGATGAGTGTGAAGCGAATCCGTCCGTCGACCGCGATAAAATCATGGTGCTGGGCGGTGGTCCAAACCGTATCGGTCAGGGCATTGAGTTCGACTACTGCTGCGTACACGCCTCTCTGGCGCTGCGCGAAGACGGTTACGAGACCATTATGGTCAACTGTAACCCGGAAACCGTCTCTACCGACTACGACACTTCCGACCGCCTGTACTTTGAGCCGGTAACCCTGGAAGACGTACTGGAAATCGTGCGCATTGAGAAGCCGAAAGGCGTCATCGTACAGTATGGCGGCCAGACCCCGCTGAAGCTGGCGCGTGCGCTGGAAGCTGCAGGTGTACCGGTTATCGGCACCAGCCCGGATGCCATCGACCGCGCGGAAGACCGTGAGCGCTTCCAGCAGGCGGTTGACCGTCTGAAGCTGAAGCAACCGGCGAACGCTACCGTAACGGCTATCGAACAGGCTGTTGAGAAGGCGAAAGAGATTGGTTACCCGCTGGTGGTGCGTCCATCCTACGTTCTCGGCGGCCGCGCGATGGAAATCGTCTATGACGAAGCCGACCTGCGTCGCTACTTCCAGACTGCGGTCAGCGTTTCTAACGATGCGCCGGTACTGCTGGACCGTTTCCTTGATGATGCGGTTGAAGTGGACGTGGACGCTATCTGCGACGGCGAAATGGTGCTGATTGGCGGCATTATGGAGCACATCGAACAGGCGGGCGTACACTCCGGTGACTCCGCATGTTCTCTGCCTGCGTACACGCTGAGCCAGGAAATTCAGGATGTAATGCGCCAGCAGGTGCAGAAACTGGCCTTCGAACTGCAGGTTCGCGGTCTGATGAACGTTCAGTTTGCGGTGAAGAATAACGAAGTTTACCTGATTGAAGTGAACCCGCGTGCGGCGCGTACCGTTCCATTCGTCTCCAAAGCAACGGGTGTTGCGCTTGCAAAAGTCGCGGCACGCGTAATGGTCGGAAAAACGCTGGCACAGCAGGGCGTCACCAGGGAAGTTATCCCGCCGTACTACTCGGTAAAAGAAGTGGTGCTGCCGTTCAACAAGTTCCCGGGCGTTGACCCGCTGTTAGGGCCGGAAATGCGCTCTACCGGGGAAGTGATGGGCGTGGGGCGTACCTTCGCAGAAGCGTTCGCTAAGGCACAGCTGGGCAGCAGCTCCACCATGAAAAAACAGGGTCGTGCGCTGCTCTCCGTTCGCGAAGGCGATAAAGAGCGCGTGGTTGACCTGGCGGCGAAGCTGCTGAAGTTTGGTTTTGAGCTGGATGCGACGCACGGCACGGCGATTGTGCTGGGCGAAGCGGGTATCAATCCACGTCTGGTGAACAAGGTGCATGAAGGGCGTCCGCACATTCAGGACCGTATCAAGAATGGCGAGTACACTTACATCATCAACACCACCGAAGGGCGTCAGGCGATTGAAGACTCCAAGCTGATTCGCCGCAGCGCACTGCAGTACAAAGTGCATTATGACACTACCCTGAACGGCGGTTTCGCGACGGCGATGGCGCTGAATGCCGATGCCACTGAGAAGGTGACCTCTGTGCAGGAAATGCACGCACAGATCAAAAAGTCATAAAAAATAGGTTCGGTGATAATTGTGTTAACCTGACCTGCAATATAATCTTGAAAGGGTTTCTGTAAAGAAACCCTTTTTTAAATTCGCGTAAGGTCATTCCTGGCCAAATGCACTTTCATAACCACATTTTCAATGTAATAAGCACGATATAGCTCACACTAATCAACATTCAAGTCGCATACTATCCTTTATATCCACAATTTTAATATGGCTTAGTTTTTATTAATTTGGACAGGCCGTAGCCAGATTTTTAATTTGTGAAATGGTGTGCTTATGTGTGAAAAATATGTTGAAAGACCGCTTTATTTGTTAATTGCTGACTGGATGATGGCTGAGGATCGTTGGATCACCGCAAAGGAAATTTCCCGCCATTTTGATATTGAGCACTGCAAAGCAATTAATACTCTCTCTTATATTCTGTCGGAAGTGGGAGAAATTGTTTGTGAAGTTAAGATGATCCCTAATCAGATTGCAGGCCGGGGCTGCCAGTGCCAGCGTCTGGTAAAAGTCATCAGTATTGATTCTCACCTCTACAACCGATTGAGCCACAATTTGCAGGAAAAAAAGGTGAGTGTGGCGAAAACGCCGCGGCTGTCTGCCGTTCCCCCAACAGAGCTCAACCGTGAGCAGAAATGGCAGATGATGCTCTCCAAGAGTATGCGTCGCTAATTGTCAGTTTGCCTGATGGCGTTATAAACGGTGGTTGACGCGTAGGCCGGATAAGCGTGAGCGCATCCGGCATCAATTACTGTGCTGATTTGGGTTTTACGTCCGTCGTGCCTTTCAGGCGCGGCCGGTGTTTTTCGACCCGCGTTAATGGCTGCGTCTCGTGTAGGCTTGTTTGGCAGCGGGTTGCAAGGTCCTGATACTCTTTGGTGTTTAACCGTTTCCAGTGCAGTTCCTGAACCGTGACTTCACGCAATACGCGAGCGGGTGAGCCCACCAGCATCTGCCTGGCCTCCCCCTGAAAGCCGGCTTTGACAAAGCTCATGGCGGCGACAATGCTCTCTTCACCAATCACTGCGCCGTCCATAATGACGCTGTTCATGCCGATCAGCGCATCTCTGCCCACCACGCAACCGTGCAGGATTGCGCCATGGCCGATATGCCCATTCTCATGCACGATGGTGTCAGTGTCGCAATAACCGTGCATGATGCAGCCATCCTGCAAGTTAGAACCTGCCTCCAGAATCAGGCGACCATAGTCACCGCGCAGTGAGGCATGTGGGCCGACGTAGACGCCAGCCCCCACGATCACATCACCAATCAACACGGCGCTGGGATGAACATACGCCTCTGGATGTACTACCGGAATCAGGCCTTCAAAGGCGTAATAGCTCATCGGTTATCAGCGTCCTTTCCACACCGGATCGCGTTTTTCCGCAAATGCCAGTGGTCCTTCCAGCGCATCTTCCGAGTGCAGCACCGACGGATAGTGCTTCAGCACACCACTGCGGATGTAACGGTAGCCTTCTTCTACCGGCATTTCGCTGGTCGCACGATAAATCTCTTTCAGCGCGGCGATAGCCAGCGGGGCGCTATTCACCAGCTGCTGCGCCAGTTCGCGCGCGCTATCCATCAGTTCGCTCTGGCTGACAACGCGGTTGACGATACCCCAACGTAGCGCTTCTTCGGCGCTCATTCGTCTGCCTGTCATCACCATTTCGTTGACGATAGCCGGTGGCAGTAGCTTCGGCAGACGCAGAACGCCGCCGCTGTCAGGCACGATCCCGAGCTTGGCTTCCGGTAGCGCGAAGCTGGCATTTTCCGCGCAGACGATGAAATCCGCAGCTAGCGCCAATTCAAAACCACCGCCAAACGCATAGCCATTTACCGCAGCGATGACCGGTTTATCGAGGTCGAAAATTTCGGTTAAACCGGCAAAGCCGCCTGGGCCAAAATCGGCATCCGGCGCTTCACCTTCAGCTGCCGCTTTTAAGTCCCAGCCCGCAGAAAAGAATTTCTCACCACCGCCGGTGATTATCGCTACGCGTAATTCCGGGTCATCACGAAAATTAAGAAACGCTTCGCCCATGGCAAAGCTGGTTTTGGCATCAATGGCATTGGCTTTAGGCCGGTCGAGGGTAATTTCCAGTATCGGGCCGTTACGGGTCAGATTTAATGATTCACTCATAGTTCATCTCCAGATAAATAGATTTCCCGGTAGGAGCAATTCCTGCCGTGAGGGTTATTTCAGATTTTTTTTGATTATTTTTCCTGAACAATTGCGCGGCAGGTCGGTTCTTATCTCCATAAAAGAGGGAACCTTGAATTTCGCCATATTGTTTTCGCAGAAGCTGAAGAACTCGGCTTCGCTTAATGTTTCACCTTCATTAAGGACGATAAACGCTTTAATGGCTTCATCACGGATTGAATCTTTAATACCGACAACCACAATGTCCTGAATTTTTGGATGCGCAGAAATAATATTTTCCAGCTCGACGCAGGAGACATTTTCTCCGCCGCGTTTAATCATGTTGCAGCGTCTGTCGACGAAATAAAAATAGCCATCCGCATCCTGATAGCCCGAATCACCGGTATGTAACCAGCCTTCTGGTTCCAGCGCTTTGGCGGTCGCCTCCGGCTGGGCATAGTACTCTTTGAAGATGGTTTTGCCCGGCACGCCTTTAATACAGATTTCACCAATTTCTCCGGCGGGCAGGGGACGGTTGTGATCGTCACGGATTTCGGCTTCATAGCTAAAACCCACACGACCAATAGAGGGCCAACGCCGTTTGTCTCCGGGGCGATCGCCAATAATGCCGACGATGGTTTCGGTCATACCGTAGGAGGTCAGCAGCCTGACGCCAAAACGTTCGGTAAAGGCGTCTTTTTCCTGCTCGGATAAATTGAGATAGAACATCACTTCGCGCAGGCGATGCTGTCTGCCCGTTGGCGCTGGGGGTTGAACCATCAGCGTTCGGATCATCATCGGAATGCATTCGGTGACCGTCGCCTGGTATCTACGTACCTGATCCCAAAACGCCCTGGCGCTGTACTTTTCCAACAGCACAAAGGTGCTGCCTGCGGAGAATGCCGCCATGGCTGCCGTACACTGACAGTCGATATGAAAAGCGGGCATTACCGTCATGTAGACGTCATCATCGCGCAGGGCGATTTGCCAGGAAGTGTAGTAGCCGGCAAATCGCAGATTGTAGTGGGTAATCACCACCCCTTTAGGCCGTGAGGTGGTGCCAGAGGTAAACAGAATTTCCGCCGTATCGTCAGTGGATAACGCAGGTGTATAGCACAGCGTGGCGGACTGGCGGGATTGCAGTTGGGTAAAGTGGCTCACGCCGTCGTCAACCGGAAGCTGTTCGCCAATCAGACAGATATGATTAAGCGGTGTGGTATTTTCCAGCCGTATCTGGCGGTACATAGGATAAAACTGGGCGCTGGTGACCAGCAGGCTTACCTGGCTGTTTTGCAGGATCCAGGCGCTTTCTTCACCCAGCAAACGGGCATTAATCGGCACCATGATGGCGCCAATTTTTGCCAGCCCAAACCAGCAAAAAATGAATTCCGGACAGTTATCCAGATGCAATGCGACCTTATCGCCCTTGCGGATCCCTAAGGAATGGAACAGGTTTGCCGTGCGGTTAATCTCTTCATTGAGCGAGGCATAGCTAAATTGCCGAACGTTTCCTTCGCAGGATTCGAAAATTAACGCTGTTTTATCTCCGTACACCCCGGCCAGGTCGTCCCACATCTGACGTAAGTTTTGTCCGCCAACGATATCCATATTGCTTTATCCACTGAAATCAGGCGTGAGCGCTAACCCACTCGCGGGTCAGCGCGTCGCGTTTATTCCTCAACTCTGGCCAGGCCTTTGCCGACCAGCTCATTTATATCTGCTTCGCTATAACCAATATTTTTCAGAATGGCGGCAGTATCCATGCCGTGTGATGGCATGCCACGCCAGATTTTCCCCGGGTTGTTTTTAAATTTCGGCATGATGTTTGGCCCTTTGCAAGTGCGGCCATCCATTGTTTGCCACTGAGTAATCGATTCACGGGCAACGTACTGCGGGTTGTCTTCCAGTTCTGGAATGGTCAGCACCTTCGCGCAGGCGATGTTCAGCTCAGCAAAGCGCGCCTGGACTTCGGCGATGGTGTGTGTTGCCAGCCACGCGTCCAGTTTCTCTTCCACGAGCGGGCCGTAAGGGCATTCCACGCGATGGATAAGCTGGGTACCTTCCGGGACTTCCGGCGTGCCAAGAATGTGGGCGAGGCCAATATCGTTGAAGCACTCGTTGATTTGCGTGATGCCGACCAGCTCCATGACGATGTAACCATCGGCGCATTTATACAGACCGCAGCCAGCGTAATACGGGTCTTTGCCTTTGGTCATGCGTGGGCAAATTTCGCCGCCGTTAAAGTAATCCATCATGAAATACTGACCCATGCGCAACATCACCTCGTACATGGCGATATCGATGCTTTCACCTTTACCCGTTTCGCGGACTTTGTGCAGAGCCGCCAGCGCCGCTGTCGTTGCGGTCATCCCGGAGAAGTAATCGGCGGTGTACGGGAAGGCTGGCATTGGCTGATCTACGTCACCGTTTTGGATCAGATAGCCGCTGAACGCCTGCGCGATAGTGTTATATGCCGGAAGATTGGTGTACTCCTCGGTACCAAACTGGCCGAAGCCGGAAAGGTGGGCGATAACCAGTTTTGGGTTATGTTGCCACAGCACTTCATCGGTAATGCCGCGACGGGCAAAGGCCGGGCCTTTACTGGCTTCAATGAAAATATCGGTGGTTTCCATCAGCTTCAGAAACGCTTCCCGGCCTTCATCTTTGAAAATATTCAGTGACAGGGCGTGCAGGTTACGACGTGAGAGCTGCGGATAGTTAGGCTGCACGCGGATGGTATCGGCCCATGCGACGTTTTCAATCCAGATAACCTCAGCACCCCATTCGGCAAACATCTGTCCGGCGAACGGACCGGCAATCTCGATCCCTGAAAAGACAACTCGTACCCCGGCAAGTGGGCCAAAGGTTGGCATTGGTAAGTGATCCATAATTTTGCTCCTGGCAGTTAGTTGTAGGCCGGATAAGCGAAACGTTATCCGGCATCCCACTTAGCGGTATTGCTTGAGTACCGCACGACCCAACGTCAGGATCTGCATTTCGTCAGAACCACCAGAAACGCGGTCAACGCGCAGGTCACGCCAGAAGCGCGTGATGCGATGGTTACCCGCGATACCCACGCCACCCAGCACCTGCATGGCGGTGTCTACCACTTCAAATGCCGCGTTGGCGCAGAAGTATTTGCACATGGCCGCGTCACCCGAGGTAATAGTGCCGTTATCCGCTTTCCATGCGGCTTCCAGCAGCATGTTTTTCATGGAGTTCAGTTTGATCGCCATATGCGCAAACTTCTCCTGAATCAGCTGGAAACGGCCGATCGTTTCGCCAAACTGTACGCGTTGGTTGGCGTAGCGCGCGGCGTCTTCAAACGCGCACATTGCCGTACCGTAGTTGGTCAGCGCGACGAGGAAGCGTTCATGGTCAAACTCTTCTTTCACGCGATTGAAACCGTTACCTTCCCGACCGAACATGTCTTTCTCGTCCAGCTCAACGTCGTCAAAGGTGATTTCACAGCAGCTATCCATACGCAGACCGAGTTTCTCCAGTTTGTTGACCTTGATACCCGCCTTGCTCATGTCAACGAACCACTCGGTATAAACAGGTTTATCCGGCGATGCGCCATCTCTCGCCATCACCACGATGTACGGGGTATAGGCGCTACTGGTGATAAAGCACTTACTGCCATTAAGATAAACCTTACCATTTTTACGTGTATAAGTGGTTTTCAGGCTACCAACATCCGATCCCGCTCCCGGTTCGGTGATCGCAGAGTTCCACATCTGCTTACCGGTTCCCTGGAACGCCATGATTTTATCGATTTGTTCCTGAGTCCCTTCACGCAGGAAGGTATTAAAACCACCCGGTAACTGGTACAGCACATAGGTTGGCGCGCCCAGGCGGCCGAGTTCCATCCAGACGGCGGCCACGGTGACAAAACCCGCTTCCAGTCCACCGTGTTCTTCCGGAATCAACAGGCTATCAATGCCCATATCCGCCAGCGCTTTCACAAAACGCTCAGGGTAGACGCTGTCGCGATCGCACTCGGCAAAATAAGCTTCCCAGTTCTCACTGGCCATCAGTTCACGAATACCGGCGACAAACAGCTCCTGCTCGTCATTTAAGTTGAAATCCATCTTTCAGCCTCTTGATCAATTGGGTTAATGAGAATTACTTGTCTTTCCAGTGCACTTTGGCGTCTTTAATAAAGGACAGCGTCACCATGATGTTGACGAAGAACAACGGGCATCCTCCGGCGATAATCGCGGTCTGTATCGGCTTCAGCCCGCCCAGCGCCAGCAGAACGATACCGATGATGCCGACCAGCACGGACCAGCCAATACGCACTAACAGCGGCGGTTCTTCACCATCGCGAACTTCGCGACAGGTGGACATCGCCAGGGGGTAAGAGCAGGCGTTAATCAGCGTGACGGTGGCAATAAAGCAAAGGATGAAGAAGCCCCACATGGTGGCGGTGCTGAATGGCAAGGCGGCCCAGGTTTCGATAATGGCGCGCGCCACGCCGTGCTGTTCAATCAGTTGCGGGATGTTGAGAATGTTTTTATCCATCAGCAGCAGGGTATTGCTGCCAAGGACGGTCCACAGGATCCAGGTGGAAGCGGTCAGGCCCAGCACCATCCCGAAGCACAGTTCACGTACGGTACGACCACGAGAAATACGCGCCAGGAAGATGCTCATCTGGATGGCGTAAATGACCCACCACGCCCAGTAGAAGACGGTCCAGCCCTGCGGGAAGCCGCCTTTGCCGATGGCATCGGTATAGAACAGCATGCGCGGCAGATACATCAGCAGCATGCCGACGGAGTCGGTGAAGTAGTTCATGATGAAGCTGGCGCCGCTGACGATAAACACCCAGCCCAGCATCAGGAAGCTCAGGTAGCTACGCACGTCGCTGGCGATCCTGACCCCTTTTTGCAGGCCGCAGGCCACGCAAATGGCGTTCAGAATGATCCAGCAGGTAATGATGATGGCATCTAATTGCAGCGTATGCGGAATACCGAACAGCCATTGCATACACTCGGTTACCAGCGGCGTCGCCAGACCGAGGCTGGTACCCATCGCAAAAATCAGCGCCACCAGGTAGAAGTTATCCACGATGGTGCCGAACAGCCCTTTCGCATGCTTTTCGCCTACTAACGGTACCAGCGTGGAGCTGGGACGGATGACGTCCATCTTGCGCACAAAGAAGAAGTAGGCGAAGGCCACGGAAAGGAAGCTGTAGGTTGCCCACGGCAACGGTCCCCAGTGGAACAGGCTGTACGCCAGACCGATCTCTTTCGCACCCGTGGAATTGGGCTCCAAAGCGAACGGCGGGGTAGAGATATAGTAGTAGATCTCGATGGAACCCCAGAACAGCACCGCGGCGGATGTACAGGAGGCGAACATCATAAAAATCCAGCTGGCGGTACTAAACTCGGGTTTTTCGTCGCCTAATTTCTTTTTGGCATACGGGCCAAAGACTAACCAGAACCATCCGAAGAGCATGACGACCATATACCATTCGAATGCCCAACCCCAGACGTTGGTGACATAACTGAATACCGCATTAATAACGACGTTAGCGGCATCAAGATCTCTTACTGTTAGCCAACAAAGTATCCCAACAATTATTAATGGCGGAAAAAAAACCTTCGGTTCAATTCCCGATTTTCTCTTTTCATTTTTCATAAGTGAATTCCAGTGTGAAAACGAAATTTATTTAGCGTGCCCGTATGTGATCGTTTGTTTATTTATTATTAATGATTTGTTGATGACTTTTTAACCTCTGGGGCGCCTCAGTGAGTAACTCATAATGGGTATTCATTTCCGGCTGTTCTGTTATCTGTGTCACACTTTTTTATGCTGGTTATTTTGTCTGGAAATCTAGATAATTTCTTTATTAATCATGATATTGACATTGGTTTTTTAACTTTTTTAAGTGACTGGCGTTCAATATTGTTGAACCAGCAGACAATATTGAAAATTTTCATATTTGACGTGATTCTTTCAATATTGGTGAGGCATGTAACACTATTGAAAGTTACGAATTTCAATGTGTGACATTTTCAATATTGGTGATTAAGGTTTTATTTCCGAATTAAAGAGCGTGATATCTGTATTTAACACCGCCGATATAAATACGTTTCCTTCATGATTTCTGGAGATGCAATGAAGATAATTACTTGCTACAAATGCGTACCTGATGAGCAGGATATTGCGATTAATAATGCTGATGGAACACTCGATTTCAGCAAAGCAGATGGCAAAATCAGCCAATATGATCTGAATGCGATCGAGGCAGCTTGCCAGTTAAAACAGCAGGTGGGAGAGGCTCAGGTTGTGGCCATGAGCGTCGGAGGCAAAGCGCTGACCAATGCAAAAGGGCGCAAAGATGTGCTTTCCCGTGGCCCTGATGAACTGATTGCTGTCATTGACGATCAATTTGAACAGGCGCTGCCGCAACAAACTGCCACTGCGCTGGCTGCCGCCGTGCAAAAATCCGGTTTTGATCTGCTTATTTGCGGCGACGGTTCTTCCGATCTTTATGCTCAGCAGGTTGGTCTGCTGGTGGGCGAAATGCTGGACGTGCCGGCGATAAACGGCGTGAGCAAAATCCTCTCTCTTACCGACAGCACTCTGACGGTAGAGCGTGAACTGGAAGATGAAGTTGAAACCCTGAGTATCCCGCTTCCGGCGGTTGTCGCGGTCTCTACTGACATCAACACCCCTCAAATCCCTTCCATGAAAGCCATTCTTGGCGCGGCGAAAAAACCGGTTCAGGTTTGGTCGACTACAGACATTGGGCTGAACAGCGTGCAGGCGTATTCCGCACAGCATGTTGCTGCACCGAAACAGCGCGAGCGTCAGCGCGTTGTAATTGAAGGTGACGGTGAAGAACAGATTGCCGCGTTTGTCGAGAATCTTCGCAAAATCATTTAATTATCAGGGGATGTTATGAACAAATTTTCCAGTATCTGGGTATTCAGTGATACCCCTTCTCGTCTGCCGGAACTGATGAAAGGTGCGCAGGCTTTAGGCGAAAAAGTTAACACGTTTGTGCTCAGCGATGCGGACAGCGCAACGGCATGTCATTTAGGCGCGGATCATGTCTGGCTGCTCAGCGGCAAACCAGAAGACCGTATGGTTGAAGACTACGCCGATGCGATGGCCGAAATCATTCGTCAGCACAGCGAGGGCGGCGCGGTGCTGCTGCCGAATACACGTCGGGGCAAGCTGTTAGCGGCAAAGCTGGGCTTTCGCTTGTCGGCTGCAGTCTCAAATGACGCCAGCGCAGTCGCGGTGCAGGATGGAAAAGCGGCGGTCAAACATATGGTTTACGGCGGTCTGGCGATGGGAGCAGAAACAATCGCTTCACCGTTTGCCGTGATCACTCTCAGTAGCGGAACGTTTGACGCGCAGCAACCGGATACCGCTCGCAGCGGCGAGGTGCACACCATCCAGTGGCAGGCTCCGGCCTTTGTCGTGACCCGTACGGCAACTCAGGAGCGTCAGAGCAACAGCGTCGATCTCGACAAAGCCCGTCTGGTGGTCAGCGTGGGACGCGGTATTGGTAGCAAAGAAAATATCTCGCTTGCCGAAGCGCTGTGCCAGACGATTGGCGCTGAGTTGGCCTGTTCCCGTCCGGTGGCGGAAAACGAGAAGTGGATGGAGCATGAACGCTACGTCGGCATCTCCAACCTGATGCTTAAGCCTGAACTGTATCTGGCCGTGGGGATCTCAGGGCAGATCCAACATATGGTCGGCGCCAACGGCGCACAGACGATTTTCGCCATCAACAAAGACAAAAATGCGCCGATTTTCCAATATGCAGATTATGGGATTGTTGGCGATGCGCTGAAGATCCTGCCTGCGCTGACGGCTGCCTTAGCGCGTTAAACCATTCGGGCAGGATGCGAAGGTATCCTGCCGCTGACAGGAGTACGTATGTCCGAAGATATCTTTGATGCCATCATCGTGGGTGCAGGTCTGGCTGGTTCGGTTGCAGCGCTGGTGCTGGCTCGGGAAGGTGCACAGGTGCTGGTTATCGAGCGCGGCAATTCTGCTGGCGCGAAGAATGTCACCGGTGGGCGCATGTATGCGCATAGCCTGGAGCGCATTATTCCCGGTTTTGCTGAGCAGGCTCCCATTGAACGCATAATCACCCACGAAAAGCTCGCCTTTATGACCGACAAAGGGGCGATGACCATCGACTATTGCAATGGTGAAGAGGCCGCATCGTCGCAGGTTTCTTATTCCGTCTTACGTAGCAAATTTGACGCCTGGCTGATGGAGCAGGCCGAAGAGGCGGGCGCTCAGCTTATCACCGGTATTCGCGTGGATAACGTTGTGCAGCGCGAGGGTAAAGTCGTGGGCGTGGAAGCAGACGGCGATATTCTGGAAGCCAAAGTGGTGATCCTCGCCGACGGGGTGAATTCTCTGCTGGCTGAAAAGCTGGGTATGGCAAAGCGCGTGGAGGCATCGCATGTTGCCGTCGGCGTAAAAGAGCTGATCGAACTGCCAAAATCGGTAATTGAAGATCGTTTCCAGTTACAGGGGAACGAAGGTGCAGCCTGCCTGTTTGCCGGATCGCCAACCGATGGATTGATGGGCGGTGGTTTTCTCTATACGAATGAAACAACCCTTTCTCTGGGACTGGTCTGCGGTCTTCATCATCTGAAAGACGCTAAAAAATCGGTCCCGCAAATGCTGGAAGATTTCAAACAGCATCCGGCGGTTGCCCCGCTGATCGCCGGTGGCAAGCTGGTGGAATATGCCGCGCACGTTGTACCGGAAGCCGGTATCAACATGCAGCCCGAACTGGTGGGTGACGGCGTACTGATTGCCGGTGACGCTGCCGGAATGTGTATGAACCTCGGCTTTACCATTCGCGGTATGGATCTCGCCATTTCCGCAGGCGAAGCGGCGGCGAAAACGGTGCTTTCAGCGATGAAGCGTGACGACTTTAGCAAGCAGTCGCTGGGTGAATACCGTCAGCATCTGGACGATGGCCCGATGCGCGATATGCGTATGTACCAGAAGCTGCCTGCTTTTCTTGATAACCCGCGCATGTTTACCGCTTATCCCGAAATGGCGGTCAGTATCGCACGCGACCTGTTCACCGTAGATGGTTCCGCCCCAGTGCCAATGCGTAAAAAAATCCTGCGCCATGCGAAGAAAGTGGGCTTCATCAACCTGATGAAAGATGGCCTGAAAGGAGTGACCGTATTATGACATCTCCCGTCAATGTGGACGTCAAACTGGGCGTCAATAAGTTCAATGTCGATGAAGACAGCCCGCATATCATTCTCAAAACCGATCCTGATAAACAGGCGCTGGAAGTGCTGATTAAGGCCTGTCCAGCAGGGCTGTATAAAAAGCAGGACGACGGCAGCGTACGGTTTGATTACGCCGGATGCCTGGAGTGCGGAACGTGCCGCATTCTCGGGCTCGATACAGCGCTGGAAAAGTGGGAATACCCGCGTGGGACATTTGGCGTGGAGTTTCGCTACGGTTAATAAGTACGAGGTTGTGCACCCGTAGGCCGGATAAGACGCGCTAGCGTCGCCATCCGGCAATCATGTGACGCCAGTGCCGGATGGGGGCGTAAACGCCTTATCCGGCCTATAGATGACGCTTTGCCCGTGTTGAAACAGGAAGTCGCTATGCAGCAGCCCAGGAACTTTGATGACATCAAATTTACCTCTATTCACCGCCGGATAATGCTGTGGGGAAGTGGTGGGCCATTTCTGGATGGTTATGTGCTGGTGATGATTGGCGTAGCGCTGGAACAGCTCACGCCAGCATTGAAACTGGACGCACAGTGGATTGGTCTGCTGGGCGCCGGCACGCTCGCCGGTCTGTTTGTGGGGACGTCGCTGTTTGGCTACATTTCCGATAAGGTCGGGCGGCGCAAAATGTTCATCATCGATATTATCGCCATTGGCGTGATATCGGCAGCAACCATGTTTGTTTCCTCGCCCGTTGAGCTGTTGGTGATGCGCGTGCTGATCGGCATTGTGATTGGTGCCGATTATCCGATTGCTACCTCGATGATTACCGAGTTCTCCAATACCCGCCAGCGCGCTTTCTCCATCGGTTTTATCGCCGCGATGTGGTATGTCGGCGCCACCTGTGCCGATCTGGTCGGTTACTGGCTTTATGATGTTGAGGGAGGATGGCGCTGGATGCTGGGCAGCGCGGTGATCCCCTGTATTTTGATCCTGATTGGGCGCTTCGATCTTCCTGAATCGCCGCGCTGGCTGCTGCGTAAAGGTCGGGTGAAAGAGTGTGAAGCGATGATGATCAAACTGTTCGGCGAACCGGTGGTGTTCGACGAAGAGGCGCCGCAGGAGACGCGTTTCCTTCAGTTGTTTAATCGCCGACACTTCCCGTTTGTCCTGTTTGTTGCCGCCATCTGGACCTGTCAGGTGATCCCGATGTTCGCCATTTATACCTTTGGTCCGCAGATTGTTGGACTATTGGGGCTTGGTGCCGGGAAAAGCGCCGCGTTGGGCAATGTGGTAATCAGCCTGTGCTTTATGCTGGGATGCATTCCGCCCATGTTCTGGCTCAATAGCGCGGGCCGCCGACCGCTGTTGATTGGCAGTTTTATTATGATGACGCTGGCGCTGGCTGTACTGGGGTTAATTCCTGATATGGGGGCGTGGCTGGTGGTGCTGGCGTTTGCCGTGTACGCGTTTTTCTCGGGGGGACCGGGAAACCTGCAGTGGCTATACCCAAACGAACTGTTCCCTACCGACATTCGCGCGTCTGCCGTCGGGGTGATTATGTCCTTAAGCCGCATCGGCACTATTGTTTCAACCTGGGCGCTGCCGGTATTCATCACCAAATACGGTATCAGCAATGTCATGCTGATGGGCGCAGGAATTTCGCTGATTGGCCTGCTTGTGTCCATCGCTTTCGCCCCAGAAACGCGAGGTCTGACGCTGGCGCAAACCAGTCAAATGACGATTCGCAGTAAGCCCGTGACCAGGGCGGGCTATTAGGAGTGTTCTGTATTTTCCCTGCAACTCAGTTAGTTAGCCTACAGTTAACTGGGTATATCACTGAAAACAACTGAAAAGCAGGGAGAACACCATGCAAAAACATATCCTGATCACCTCAATTTTTACCGCAGCAGCACTGTTTACCGTGGCCGGTTGTTCCTCAAACCAGGCGGTTAAAACCACCGATGGCAAAACAATCGTCACTGACGGCAAACCGCAGGTTGATGATGATACTGGTCTGGTGTCGTACAAAAATGCCCAGACGGGTAAGACGGAACAGATTAACCGCGATCAGGTTAAGGATATGAGCGAACTGGATAACTAGTTCAGTTTTCTCCATTCAGCCACTCAATAATATTGACTGTTAGCCTGTGGATTAAGTGACTAAACTCACTGTTATTACAATAATGCAGTGATACAGGCTAATCATGATTCTCATCATTTATGCGCATCCCTATCCGCAGCACTCGCATGCGAATAAGCGGATGCTTGAACAGGCAAGGACGCTGGAGGGCGTGGAGATCCGCTCGCTCTACCAGCTCTACCCCGACTTCAATATCGATATTGCCGCTGAACAGGATGCGCTGGCGCGCGCTGATTTGATCATCTGGCAGCATCCGATGCAGTGGTACAGCACACCTCCGTTACTCAAGCTGTGGATGGATAAGGTCCTCGCACACGGTTGGGCATACGGTCACGGCGGTACTGCGCTGCACGGTAAACAACTGCTGTGGGCGGTGACGACCGGCGGCGGTGAAAACCACTTCGATATTGGCTCCTATCCCGGATTTGATGTGCTTTCCCAGCCTTTACAGGCGACAGCGCTCTATTGCGGCCTCAAATGGCTGCCACCGTTTGCGATGCACTGTACGTTTATCTGTGATGATGAAACGCTGCAAGCGCAGGCGCGTCACTACAAACAGCGTCTGATGGAATGGCAGGAGGCACACCATGGATAGCCATACGCTGATACAGGCGCTGATTTATCTCGGATCGGCGGCGCTGATTGTGCCCATCGCCGTACGGCTGGGATTAGGGTCGGTACTGGGGTATCTCATCGCCGGGTGCATTATCGGTCCGTGGGGTTTGAGGCTGGTGACGGACGCCGAATCTATCCTGCATTTTGCGGAGATCGGTGTGGTGCTGATGCTGTTTGTCATCGGTCTGGAGCTGGATCCGCAACGTTTGTGGAAATTGCGGGCATCGGTGTTCGGCGGCGGTGCGCTACAGATGGTGGTTTGTGGCGGCTTAATTGGTTTGTTCTGTATGTTCCTTGGCCTGCGCTGGCAGGTAGCGGAACTGATCGGCATGACGCTGGCGCTTTCCTCAACGGCCATCGCTATGCAGGCAATGAATGAACGCAACCTGATGGTTTCGCAAATGGGCCGCAGCGCGTTTGCCGTGCTGCTGTTCCAGGATATCGCCGCTATTCCATTGGTGGCGATGATCCCGTTACTGGCGGCGAGCGGTGCATCGACTACGCTTGGGGCGTTTGCATTGTCTGCCCTGAAGGTAGCGGGCGCACTGGTATTGGTGGTGGTGTTAGGGCGTTATGTCACCCGTCCTGCCTTACGTTTTGTTGCGCGCTCGGGCCTGCGGGAAGTGTTCAGCGCCGTCGCGCTGTTTCTCGTTTTCGGTTTTGGTCTGCTCCTGGAAGAGGTTGGCCTGTCGATGGCGATGGGGGCCTTCCTGGCCGGGGTGCTGCTGGCGAGCTCTGAGTATCGCCACGCGCTGGAAAGTGATATTGAGCCGTTTAAAGGGCTGCTGCTGGGGCTGTTCTTCATCGGCGTGGGGATGTCTATCGACTTCGGTACGCTGATTGATAATCCCTTGCGCATTATCATTTTGCTGGTCGGTTTCCTGGTGATTAAAACCGTCATGCTGTGGCTGATAGCGAAACCCTTACAGGTGCCGAACAAGCAGCGTCGCTGGTTTGCCGTATTACTTGGGCAGGGCAGTGAGTTTGCGTTCGTGGTATTTGGCGCGGCGCAAATGGCGAACGTGCTTGACCCTGACTGGGCGAAATCGCTGACGCTGGCGGTCGCGCTGTCGATGGCGGCGACGCCGATTTTACTGGTGATTCTTACGCGTCTGGAAAAATCGGCGACCGGTGAAGCGCGGGAAGCGGATGAAATCGATGAGGAGCAACCGCGGGTGATCATCGCTGGATTTGGGCGATTTGGCCAGATAACCGGTCGTCTGTTGTTGTCGAGCGGGGTCAAAATGGTGGTTCTTGATCATGACCCGGACCATATCGAAACGCTGCGTAAATTCGGGATGAAGGTTTTCTATGGCGATGCGACCCGGATGGATCTGCTGGAGTCAGCCGGAGCAGCCAAAGCGGAAGTGATCATTAATGCCATTGACGATCCGCAAACCAGCCTGCAACTGACCGAAATGGTGAAAGAACATTTCCCGCATCTACAAATTATTGCCCGTGCGCGCGACGTGGATCATTACATCCGTCTACGCCAGGCAGGCGTGGATATGCCGGAACGCGAAACCTTTGAAGGTGCACTGAAGACCGGACGTCTGGCGCTGGAAGGTCTCGGGCTTGGGCGCTATGAAGCGCGTGAGCGGGCTGATGTCTTCCGGCGCTTCAATATATTGATGGTTGAGGAGATGGTGAAAGGTGAAGATGACGCGATTTCGCGTGCGGCCGTTTATAAGCGCACCAGCGCAATGCTGAGTGAAATTATTGCCGAAGATCGTCAACATTTATCGTTGATTCAACGCCATGGCTGGCAAGGCACGGATGAAGGTAAACATACGGGCGACGTCGCCGATGAGCCGGAAGTGAAACCGTCAGCATAGGGTAAAAAATGTGATGTTCTGCAAACTTTACTGCTAATTGGCTGTTTTTGAACTACTGTAATGCTGGCGTACCACCTTAAATAGGTCGGTTCGCCAGCAGAACGGAAAATTTTCCTGTTCATCCTCTTTCCGCCAGTCGACGAAAGATTGCGCTTTCCGTATAGTGGCGACAATTTTTTTGTATCCGGGAAATATTCAATGATCAGTCTGATTGCGGCGTTAGCGGTAGATCGCGTCATCGGTATGGAGAACGCCATGCCGTGGAACCTCCCTGCCGATCTCGCCTGGTTTAAACGTAATACCTTAAACAAGCCGGTTGTCATGGGACGCCACACCTGGGAATCCATCGGGCGACCGTTACCTGGGCGTAAAAATATCGTCATCAGCAGCAAACCCGGCACCGACGATCGCGTGCAGTGGGTGAAGTCTGTTGATGAAGCCATTGCGGCCTGCGGTGATGAACCAGAGATTATGGTGATTGGCGGTGGGCGCGTGTATGAGCAGTTCCTGCCAAAAGCGCAGAAGCTGTATCTGACGCACATTGATGCTGAAGTCGAAGGGGATACGCATTTCCCGGACTACGAACCGGATGACTGGGAGTCTGTTTTCAGTGAGTTCCATGATGCCGACGCGCAAAACTCTCACAGCTACTGCTTCGAGATTCTGGAGCGTCGTTAATCCTGTAAGTGCCGGATGGCACATTCGTAGGCCGGATAAGGTGCGAGCACCGCATCCGGCAGACGACTATCAGGCGTTGACCGCCTCGCCGGGATCCCTATTCAGATGGCGATTTGATGGCTGCACAAAGTAGCGTTTGTCTTCCCAGCGCAGACAGGTGAGATCGCCTCCCCAGCAACACCCCGTATCCAGCGCATAAATTCCTTCTGGCGTGCCTTTGCCCTCCAGCGATGCCCAGTGCCCGAATGCAATGCTGTACGCGTCACTGACGGGGCCAGGAATGGCAAACCACGGCTTCAGCGGGGCAGGTGCGTCTTCTGGTGACTCTTTGCTGTACATATCCAGTTGACCGTTGGGGAAGCAGTAACGCATGCGGGTGAACGCGTTGGTAATAAAACGCAGGCGCGCCAGCCCGGTCAGCTCCGGGGTCCAGTTGTTTGGCATGTCGCCGTACATCGCATCAAGGAAGAAGGGATATGAGTCGCTCGACAGCACGGCTTCTACGTCCCGTGCGCAGTCTTTCGCGGTCTGCAAATCCCATTGAGGGGTAATGCCAGCGTGCGCCATGACCAGTTTTTTCTCTTCGTCTACCTGCAGCAGCGGCTGACGACGAAGCCAGTTGATTAATTCGTCAGCATCCGGCGCTTCGAGCAGCGATGTGACCCTGTCTTTAGGTTTATTACGACTGATGCCGGCAAACACGGCCAGCAGGTGTAAATCGTGATTACCCAATACCAGGCGCACGCTGTCGCCCAGCGATTTCACATAGCGCAAAACGTCCAGCGAACCCGGCCCACGAGCGACCAGATCGCCGGTGAGCCATAGGGTGTCTTTTTTGGAATTAAAGTCTACCTGATGCAGCAAGGCTACCAGTTCATCGTAACAACCGTGAACGTCGCCGATAAGGTATGTCGCCATAGTTATTGTTTTAATGAATGAGTGTTGGAACGGCGAGTCGGAATACGGGAATGTCGATGGTAAAGGCGATGCCCTGCTCATCGATCATTTCGTAATGACCCTGCATGGTGCCCAGTGGCGTTTCAATAACGGCGCCGCTGGTGTACTGGTACTCTTCGCCAGGTTCGATATGGGGCTGAACGCCAACCACACCTTCACCCTGAACTTCGGTTTCGCGCCCATGACCATTGGTTATCAACCAATAACGCCCCAACAGCTGCACTGGCGCTCGCCCCAAATTGCGGATAGTCACGGTATAAGCAAAAACGTAACGTTCATCATCAGGTGAGGATTGCGCCTCAATGTAGACGCTTTGTACCTGAATGCACACTCGGGGCGAATTGATCATGTTTAACTCTCCTTCGATGGCGCGTTTTCTGACAGATAGTTAGCCATCCGGCAGTATTGCGCGACAGAGATATTTTCCGCTCGCATCGCCGGATCAACGCCCAGCTCTGTCAGTACTTCAACGCTAAATAGGTTGCCGAGACTGTTACGTACCGTTTTACGGCGCTGATTAAACGCTTCGGTGGTAATACGGCTCAGCACACGAACATCTTTAACCGGGTACGGCATCGTCGCGTGAGGGACCAGACGCACAACAGCTGAATCAACTTTAGGCGCAGGCGTAAATGCAGATGGCGGCACTTCAAGTACCGGGATCACATTGCAGTAATACTGCGCCATTACGCTTAATCGACCATACGCTTTACTGTTTGGCCCTGCAACCAGACGATTGACCACCTCTTTTTGCAACATGAAATGCATGTCGGCAATGGCATCAGTATAGGAAAAAAGATGGAACATGAGTGGCGTGGAGATGTTGTACGGCAGGTTGCCGAATACGCGCAGCGGCTGACCCATCGTTTGTGCCAGTTCGCCGAAGTTCATGGTCATGGCATCTTGCTGATAAATCGTCAGCTTAGGCCCTAAAAACGGGTGTGTCTGTAAGCGTGCTGCCAGATCGCGGTCCAGTTCAATGACCGTGAGCTTGTCCAGACGTTCGCCTACTGGTTCGGTCAATGCCGCCAGGCCTGGGCCGATTTCGACCATAGCCTGACCTTTCTGCGGGTTGATAGCAGAGACAATACTTTCGATCACAAACTGATCGTTGAGGAAGTTCTGCCCGAAACGTTTACGGGCTAAATGGCCCTGATGGACTCGATTATTCATTGGTATTAACAATCATTTTGATGGCGAGATTAAGCGCCGTAATAAAACTGCCGACATCTGCTTGTCCACGGCCCGCGAGTTCAAGTGCGGTGCCGTGATCGACGGATGTGCGAATAAAGGGCAGGCCCAGCGTGATATTCACACCGCGACCAAATCCCTGGTATTTTAGCACGGGGAGACCCTGATCGTGGTACATTGCCAGCACGGCATCCGCGTGGTCGAGATATTTGGGCTGAAAAAGCGTATCTGCGGGCAGCGGGCCGTTTAATTTCATCCCCTGCGCACGCAGTTCATCCAGTACCGGGATGATGGTGTCTATCTCTTCCGTTCCCATATGACCGCCTTCACCGGCATGCGGGTTAAGGCCGCACACCAGAATACGCGGATCGTTCAGGCCAAACTTAGTGCGTAGATCATGATGCAGAATACCGATCACTTCTCGCAATAATGCCGGGGTAATGGCTTCAGCAACGGCTTTAAGCGGCAGATGTGTGGTCGCCAGGGCAACACGCAGCTCTTCGGTTGCCAGCATCATGACAACCTTCTTCGCCTGTGAACGCTCTTCAAAAAACTCGGTATGCCCGGTAAACGGGACGCCAGCGTCGTTGATGACGCCCTTGTGAACCGGACCGGTAATCAGCGCCGCAAACTCACCTTGCAGACAACCATCGCAGGCGCGAGCCAGCGTGTCGACTACATATTGCCCATTCTCTACCGCCAGTTGGCCCGCGACGACAGGCGCGCGCAACGCAACCGGCAATAGCGTCAGCGTACCCGCTGATTGTGGTTGGGCTGGGATATCTGGAGAGTAGGGAAGGAGCGAGAGCGGTAAACCGAGCATGGCTGCCCGGTCACGGAGTAGCGTGGCATCAGCACAAACAACGAGTTCTACCGGCCACTCGCGCTGTGCAAGCTGGATCACAAGGTCCGGACCAATCCCGGCAGGTTCGCCGGGAGTGATCACAACACGTTGAATTTGAGTCATTAGTTGCTCAGAATTTTAACGTACGCACTGGCGCGCTGTTCCTGCATCCAGGTCGCTGCTTCTTCCGAGAATTTACGATTCATCAGCATGCGATAAGCTCTGTCTTTCTGTGCCGCGTCAGTTTTATCAACATTACGCGTATCCAGCAGCTCGATAAGATGCCAGCCGAATGAGGAGTGCACCGGGGTGCTCATCTGGCCTTTATGAAGTTTAGTCAGCGCATCGCGGAAAGCCGGATCGAAAATATCGGCTGCAGCCCAACCCAGGTCACCGCCCTGGTTGGCAGACCCCGGATCCTGAGAAAACTCTTTAGCCGCTGCCGCAAAGGTGGTTTTACCGCTCTTAATATCAGCTGCGATTTGTTCCAGTTTCAGACGCGCCTGTTGATCGGTCATGATCGGCGACGGTTTCAGCAGAATATGGCGGGCATGAACTTCAGTCACGGAGATGCTCTGGCTTTGACCACGCATGTCGTTGACTTTCAGGATATGGAAGCCGACACCAGAGCGAATTGGGCCAATGATATCGCCTTTTTTCGCGGTGCTTAACGCCTGGGCGAAGATGCCCGGCAGTTCCTGAATGCGTCCCCAACCCATCTGGCCGCCTTTCAGCGCCTGCTGGTCAGCGGAATAAGTAATAGCCAGTTTGCCAAAATCACTACCGTTACGCGCTTCATCAACAACAGAGCGCGCCTGGCTTTCAGCCGCGTTAACCTGGTCGGAAGTTGGGTTTTCCGGTAATGGGATCAGAATGTGGCTCAGGTTCAGTTCGGTGCTGGCATCGTTTTGGTTGCCTACCTGTTGCGCCAGGGCATCCACTTCCTGAGGCAGGATGGTGACGCGACGGCGAACTTCGTTGTTACGCACTTCAGAGATGGTCATCTCTTTGCGGATCTGGCTACGATAGGTCGAATAGCTTAAACCATCCTGTGCCAAACGACTGCGCATCTGATCCAGCGTCATGTTGTTCTGCTTGGCGATGTTGGCAATAGCCTGATCCAACTGCTCGTCAGAGATTTTAACACCCATCTTCTGACCCATTTGCAGGAGGATTTGATCCATGATCAAACGTTCCAGGATCTGATGACGCAGCGTGGCGTCGTCCGGTAACTGCTGACCAGCCTGACCCGCATTAAGTTTTACTGACTGCATTAAGCCATCGACGTCGCTTTCGAGAACGACGCCGTTATTGACGACGGCTGCGACTTTATCGACTACCTGTGGGGCAGCGAAACTGGTATTCGCGACCATGGCGATACCGAGAAGCAGCGTTTTCCAGTTCTTCATACTTTTTCCATTATCAATTAACCGCAATGCGGATTACGTTGTAAATCAATCAGATCATAAAGAGCTTTGATACGGCAAAATGTTCGAACGCAGCATCTGGTTGGTGCCAAGACCATAGTTAGAGCTCAGGCCGCGCAGTTCGATATTAAAGCCGATCGAGTTGTCATATACCGCGTGTTTCTGGGTGTCATCCCAACCATTCAGCTTACGTTCATAGCCGACGCGAATGGCATAACAGCAGGAGTTGTACTGTAAGCCCAGCATGGAATCCGCCACTTTGTTCACATTGGTATCGAAGTAGTAAGCTCCGACGATTGACCAACGCTCAGCGATCGGCACGCTCGCCACTGCACCCACCTGAGAAATCCCGTTTTTATACTGATCTGCCGTAGAGTAATACGACGGCAGTGTTGCCTGGATATATTCCGGGCTGGCATAGCGGTAGTTCAACTGCAGCATGCGGTTTTCGTCGCGACGGTACTCGATGCTGCTGCTGCTGGTGGCGACACTGTCCAGACGCGTGTCGTACTGGATCCCACCGCGTAAACCCCAACGATCGGAGATGCGCCAGTAAGTATCACCTGCCCATACCAATGAACCGGTTTTGTCGTCATTCTCCCATTTTATGTTGTCATCGCCAGTGCGAGACTCGGTGAAATAGTAGATTTGACCCACAGAAATATTAAAACGTTCAACGGCCGCGTCATCATAAACGCGAGATGTGACGCCAGTCGTTACCTGGTTAGCGGAGGCAATACGGTCCAGACCGCCATAGGTACGGTCACGGAACAGGCCACTGTAGTCAGCTTGCAGCAGGGAAGAGTCATAGTTATAGATATGACTTTGGTTGCGATAAGGCACATACAAATACTGCGCACGCGGCTCCAGCGTCTGGGTATAGCCCGGCGCCAGCATTTCCATGTCACGTTCGAATACCAACTTACCGTCGACTTTGAACTGCGGCATGACGCGGTTAGCGGAGTCGTCGAGCTTATTTACGTTACCCTGATTGTTGTTGTACCAGTCCAGATTGGTCTGCTGGTAGTGCGTCGCCATCAGCTTCGCTTCAGTGTTGATACTTCCCCACTGATTGGATAGCGGCAGATTGATGGTCGGCTCAAGGTGAACACGCGTCGCTTCCGGCATGTCGTCATTGGTATTGACGAAATGCACCGCCTGTCCATAAATACGGGTATCAAATGGACCGACGTCATTCTGATAGAAGTTGACGTCTAACTGTGGCTGAGCGGAATAACTGCTGTTGTTCTGATCGTCAAAGACCTGGAACTGTTTAGTTGAGACCGTCGCATCAAAGTTTTGCACCGCATAGCCGACACTGAATTTCTGTGTCGCATAACCGTCGGTGCTGGAACCGTACTTATTGTCAAAATCATTAAAGTAGCTGGAGTCGCTGACTTTGGTGTAGTCGACGTTGAAACGCCACACCTGGTCCATCACACCGGCGTGTTGCCAGTAAAACAGCCAGCGGCGTGAATTATCATCATTCGGATGTTCGTCGTCGTAGACCCGGTCGGAATTCAGATAATCGAGTTCCATCAGACCTGCGCCCGCCTGGGTCAGGTAACGGAATTCGTTTTCCCACATAATGCCGCCACGGCGATGCATATAATGCGGCGTAATGGTGGCGTCCATGTTGGGCGCAATGTTCCAGTAATACGGCAGGTAGAACTCAAAATAGTTATTGGTGGAATATTTTGCGTTCGGGATCAGGAAACCGGAACGGCGCTTATCGCCGACGGGTAACTGTAAATAAGGACTGTAAAAGACCGGAACCGGACCCAGTTTAAAACGGGCGTTCCAGATCTCTGCGACCTGTTCTTCACGGTCGTGGATCACTTCGCTACCGACGACGCTCCAGGTATCGGAACCCGGCAGACAAGAGGTAAAGCTACCGTTTTCCAGAATGGTATAACGGTTTTCGCCACGCTGTTTCATCAGATCGGCTTTCCCGCGTCCCTGACGGCCCACCATCTGGTAATCACCTTCCCAGATGTTGGTATCTTTGGTATTCAGATTCGACCAACCCTTCGGCCCCTTCAGAATAACCTGATTGTCATCATAATGGACGTTGCCCAGCGCATCGACGGTACGTATTGGCTCCGGCTGGCCTTCAGCCTGCTTCTGATGAAGCTGTACTTCGTCGGCCTGCAGGCGGCTGTTACCCTGTGCGATGTCCACGTTGCCGGTAAACACCGCGTCATCGGGATAATTCCCTTTAGCGTTGTCGGCATTGATGGTGACGGGTAATTCATTAGTCTCGCCCTGTACCAGAGGACGGTCATAGCTCGGCACGCCCAGCATACACTGTGAGGCGAGATCGGCTGCCAGGCCCTGATGGCTATAGAGGGCACTGGCAATCATGGTGGCCAGAAGAGTGGGAATACGTTTTTTCATACGTTGTATTTATTGTTCCATCATCAGTAGCGTCGCGCGTGACAAACGGTCACAGCCTAACTTATCTCATCTTCACTGCGCTAGTGTTAATCCTGCCCATTTAGGCATCCGTGGTGTTAGGCACGGCATTGAATGACAGGTATGATAATGCAAATTATAGGCGATGTCCCACAATTGACCGCAGCCGTAAATCGGTAAAAGCACCTTATATTGTGGGACATAGCCTGGCTGAGAGCATAAAGATTTGGGGAGTCTATGCAGTATTGGGGAAAGATAATTGGTGTAGCCGTGGCTTTAATGATGGGTGGCGGCTTCTGGGGTGTGGTTCTGGGGCTGTTAGTTGGCCACATGTTCGACAAAGCCCGCATGCGCAAAATGGCGTGGTTTGCCAACCAACGTGAACGCCAGGCGCTGTTTTTTGCCACCACTTTTGAGGTGATGGGACATCTGACCAAATCCAAAGGTCGCGTCACGGAAGCCGATATTCATATCGCCAGCCAGTTGATGGATCGGATGAATTTGCACGGTGACTCGCGAACGGCTGCACAACACGCCTTCCGGGTAGGAAAATCGGATAATTATCCATTACGTGAAAAGATGCGTCAGTTTCGCAGCGTCTGTTTTGGTCGATTCGATCTGATCCGCATGTTTCTGGAAATTCAAATCCAGGCGGCATTTGCCGATGGGTCGTTACATCCTAATGAGCGTGAAGTGCTGTATGTGATTGCTGAAGAGTTGGGGATCTCACGTACCCAATTTGATCAGTTCCTGCGCATGATGCAGGGCGGCGCACAGTTTGGCGGCGGATATCAGCAGCAGTCCGGTGGCGGTGGCTGGCAGCAGGCGCAACGCGGTCCGACGCTGGAAGACGCCTGTAATGTGCTGGGTGTGAAAACGACCGATGATGCGACTACCATAAAGCGCGCTTACCGTAAGCTGATGAGCGAGCACCATCCGGACAAACTGGTCGCGAAAGGTCTGCCGCCAGAGATGATGGAAATGGCGAAGCAAAAAGCGCAGGAAATCCAAAAGGCTTACGAGCTGATTAAGGAGCAAAAAGGATTCAAGTGATTGAATTGCCGGATAAGGCGCTAGCCGCATCCGGCATAAATTGGCTCAGAATTTAAAAATCCGCCGGGACTTTAAACGTCATACTGTTGCCGTATTCGGGATGCGTGATGGTTAACATCTCTGCATGCAGCAACAGGCGCGGTGCTAACGCCAGCGCTTCCGGCGGAGCATAGAAGCGGTCGCCCAGGATTGGATGCCCTAAAGCCAGCATATGTACACGCAACTGGTGGGAGCGTCCGGTAATGGGTTTGAGCACCACCCGGGCGGTGTTATCCGCCGCGAACTCCACTACTTCATACTCTGTCTGCGCCGATTTCCCGGTCTCATAACACACTTTTTGCTTTGGCCTGTTCGGCCAGTCGCAAATCAGCGGCAAATCAACCAGTCCCTCGGCCGGAGCGGGATGCCCCCAGACGCGTGCAACATATTGTTTTTTCGGTTCGCGCTCGCGAAACTGGCGTTTTAGCTCGCGCTCTGCCGCTTTGGTTAGCGCGACTACAATCACGCCGCTGGTTGCCATATCCAGACGATGTACGGATTCAGCCTGCGGATAGTCGCGCTGAATACGCGTCATCACGCTGTCTTTGTGCTCATCCAGACGCCCCGGCACAGACAACAAACCGCTCGGCTTGTTGACCACCATAATGTGCTCATCCTGATACAGGATAACCAGCCAGGGTTCCTGCGGCGGATTGTAGTTTTCCATCCCCATGTATGGCTCCGTTACTGATGCGTCACGACGATCAGGCGCAGGGCATCAAGACGCCATCCCGCCTGATCCAAGCTTTCCATCACCTGCTGGCGGTTGCTTTCAATTGCGCTGAGTTCGTCATCACGGATGTTCGGGTTAACGGCACGTAGCGCTTCCAGACGGGACAGTTCCGCAGTCAGTTTTTCGTCCGCTTCTTTACGCGCCGCGTCGATCAGCGCGCGAGCCGATTTTTCCACCTGCGCTTCACCCAGTTGCAGAATGGCATGAACGTCCTGCTGCACGGCGTTGACCAGTTTACTGCCGGTGTGGCGGTTAACAGCGCTGAGCTGGCGGTTAAAGGTTTCGAATTCAACCTGTGCGGCAAGGTTATTGCCGTTTTTATCCAGCAGCATACGTACCGGCGTTGGCGGCAGGAAGCGGTTCAACTGCAGCTGTTTCGGCGCTTGCGCTTCAACCACATACACCAGCTCAACCAGCAGAGTGCCGACCGGTAATGCTTTGTTTTTCAACAACGAAATGGTGCTGCTACCGGTGTCGCCGGAGAGGATAAGATCCAGACCATTACGGATTAACGGATGCTCCCAGGTAATAAACTGCGCATCTTCACGCGACAAGGCGACATCACGTTCAAACGTAATGGTGCAGCCATCTTCCGGCAGCCCAGGGAAATCAGGCACCAGCATATGATCGGACGGGGTCAGCACGATCAGATTGTCGCCACGGTCATCCTGATTAATACCAACGATATCAAACAGGTTCATGGCGAAGGCGATCAGGCTGGTATCGTCGTCCTGCTCTTCAATGCTCTCAGCCAGTGCCAGCGCTTTTTCACCGCCGTTAGAGTGGATCTCCAGCAGACGATCGCGACCTTGCTCCAGCTGTGCTTTCAGCGCGTCATGCTGTTCGCGGCAGGTTTTGATCAGATCGTCAAAGCCATCGGTATTTTCTGGTTCAGCCAGGTAGCCGATCAGATTGTTATATACCGTGTCATAGATGGTACGGCCGGTTGGGCAGGTGTGTTCGAACGCATCCAGACCTTCGTGGTACCAGCGCACCAGCACGGATTGCGCGGTTTTTTCCAGGTACGGGACATGAATCTGAATATCATGCGCCTGACCAATACGGTCCAGACGACCAATACGCTGTTCCAGCAGGTCCGGGTTGAACGGCAGGTCAAACATCACCAGATTGCTGGCGAACTGGAAGTTGCGCCCTTCGGAGCCGATTTCAGAACATAGCATTACCTGAGCGCCGCTATCTTCTTCGCTAAACCAGGCTGCGGCGCGGTCACGCTCAATGATCGACATCCCTTCATGGAACACGGCAGCGCGGATACCTTCGCGCTCGCGCAGAACCTGCTCCAGTTGAAGCGCGGTGGTGGCTTTTGCACAGATAACCAGTACTTTTTGCGAGCGGTGGCTGGTCAGATAGCCCATCAGCCATTCCACGCGCGGGTCAAAGTTCCACCAGGTACCGGTATCGCCTTCGAATTCCTGATAAATCTGTTCCGGGTAGAGCATGTCGCGCGCCCGGTCTTCCGCACTCTTACGCGCGCCCATAATGCCGGAAACTTTAATCGCCGTCTGGTATTGGGTTGGCAGCGGTAGCTTGATGGTATGCAGTTCGCGTTTCGGGAAGCCTTTCACGCCGTTACGGGTGTTGCGAAACAGCACGCGGCTGGTGCCGTGTCTGTCCATCAGCATTGAAACCAGCTCCTGACGCGCGCTCTGGGCATCTTCGCTGTCGCTGTTTGCCGCCTGCAATAACGGTTCAATGTCCTGTTCGCCAATCATGTCACCTAACATGTTCAGCTCATTGTTGCTCAGTTTGTTGCCAGCCAGCAGCATGGCGACGGCATCGGCGACCGGACGGTAATTTTTCTGTTCTTCAACAAACTGGGCGAAATCGTGGAAGCGGCTGGGGTCCAGCAGGCGCAGGCGCGCAAAGTGGCTTTCCAGACCCAGCTGTTCCGGTGTAGCGGTTAGCAGCAGGATGCCCGGTACGCGTTCTGCCAGTTGTTCAACGGCCATATATTCACGGCTGGGCGCGTCTTCGCTCCACACTAGGTGATGCGCTTCATCGACAATCAGCAGATCCCATTCGGCGTCACACAGATGCTCCAGGCGCTGTTTACTGCGACGGGCAAAGTCCAGCGAACAGATAACCAGTTGTTCGGTTTCAAACGGGTTGTAGGCATCGTGCTGCGCTTCTGCATAACGCTCATCATCAAACAGCGCAAAACGCAGGTTGAAGCGACGCAGCATTTCGACCAGCCACTGGTGCTGTAACGTCTCCGGGACGATGATCAGTACGCGCTCTGCGGCGCCTGACAGCAGCTGTTGATGCAGGATCATCCCGGCTTCAATGGTTTTACCTAAACCCACTTCGTCTGCCAGCAATACGCGAGGGGCATGACGACGGCCGACGTCATGGGCAATGTTGAGCTGGTGGGGGATCAGGCTGGTACGTTGACCACGCAAACCACTCCACGGCATACGGTACTGCTCGCTCTGAAATTTACGTGCGCGATAGCGCAGCGCAAAGCGATCCATACGGTCAATCTGGCCGGCAAACAGGCGATCTTGTGGTTTGCTGAATACCAGCTTGCTGTCGAGCAGCACTTCACGCAGCGTTACACCGGTTTCTTCGGTATCAAGGCGGGTTCCGATATAGGCAAGCAGGCCGTTTTCTTCTTTTACTTCATCGACATGCAGTTGCCAGCCTTCATGGCTCGTTATCGTATCACCAGGATTGAACATCACGCGGGTCACGGGGGAATCACTGCGCGCATACAGACGGCTTTCACCCGTCGAAGAGAAAAGTAAAGTGACGGTTCGCGCATCCATGGCGACAACGGTACCAAGTCCCAATTCGCTTTCTGTATCGCTGATCCAGCGTTGACCAAGTGTAAAAGGCATATATGTTCGGCTCTATATCTTTAGTTGCAGGCAATACTCACCCTCTGCCAGAGTAAAGTGGCAGCAAGTGTATTGGGGTCCAGGAATGGAAAGGGCGCTATGGTACTGGATGGCGACGGTTTCGTCACGCGTCAAAATAACCCCAGTTGCCCTGTGAGTAGTGTAGCAAAGTTATCATCGATAAAGGGAAGTATTCCCTCGGCTACGGGCTGGATCTGCCGGGTCAAATAGTGCTCGTAGTCAAGGGCTGAAAGCTGATAATTCACGGGTTCTGGACCATTTATCGTCCAGACATATTTAATGGTGCCGCGATTCTGATACTGCGGCGGACGTCCCAGCTTTACATTTTGCTCATCGGCGAGGCGCGCGGCGCGCACGTGTGGTGGCACATTGCGCTGGTATTCGCTTAACGGGCGACGCAGGCGTTTGCGATACACCAGTTGATCGTCCAGTTCACCCGCCATCAGACGGTCGATAGTCTCGCGAACAAACTCCTGATAAGGTTCGTTACGAAAAATTCGCAGGTATAGCTCCTGCTGAAACTGTTGGGCCAGTGGCGTCCAGTCGGTTCTTACCGTTTCCAGGCCCTTAAACACCATGCGTTGCTCTGTACCTTCCTGAATCATCCCGGCGTAGCGCTTTTTACTGCCGGTATCTGCACCGCGAATGGTCGGCATCAGAAATCGACAAAAGTGGGTTTCAAATTCCAGCTCCAGCGCGCTGGTCAGGTTTTGTTGCTTCAGGGACTGCGCCCACCAGTCGTTGACATAGCTCACCAGCTCACGGCCAATCCGGGCGGCATCATCTTCTGAGTGCGCCTTTTTCAGCCAGACAAAGGTCGAGTCGGTATCGCCATAGATAACGTCGTAACCCTGAGCTTCAATCAGTGCTTTGGTCTGACGCATGATCGCGTGGCCACGCATGGTGATCGACGAAGCCAGCCTCGGGTCGAAAAAGCGGCAGGCGGTGGTTCCCAGCACGCCGTAAAACGCGTTCATGATGATTTTCAGCGCCTGCGAGAGCGGTTTATTCCCGTGGCGTTTTGCTTCATCGCGCCCGTGCCAGATCCGGGTCACGATTTCCGGTAGGCAGTGCTTTTCACGTGAGAACCAGGCGTCAAGGAACCCTTCGGTACTGTGCTCCTGATCCGGATGCGCCATCCCTTCGATAAGCCCCACCGGATCGATCAAGAAGGTACGAATAATTGACGGGTACAGGCTTTTGTAATCCAACACCAGCACGGAGTCATACAGACCCGGACGTGAGTCCATCACGTAGCCGCCGGGGCTGGCGTGCGCGGGGACTTCACCCAGGTTCGGTGCCACATAACCCGTCCGGTGCATGCGCGGCAGGTAGAGGTGTCCGAAGGCGGCAACTGAACCACCGTGCCGGTCGACCGGCAGACCGTTGACCGTCGATCGTTCCAGCAGAAATGGCATGATCTCGGTTTTATGAAAAATACGCGTGACCAGTTCACAGTCTTTGAGATTGTAGGTAGCGAGCGCGGGCTTATCCTGGGCAAACCGGCGATCGATTTCGTCCATCCTGTCCCAGGGATTATCAATTGACTTCCCTTCGCCCAGTAGCTCCTGCGACACCGTTTCCAGCGAGAACGATGAGAAATTCCAGAATGCGGATTTGAGCGCCTCAATGCCGTCGATAATCAGGCGACCTTTAGCCTGCGCGAAGAACACGCCGTTTTTGAAGCCATGCTCGCGCCACTCCAGCTCGCTATTGTCACGACCAAAACGCAGGGGAATGCGGTAACGTTCGGCGTGCTTTTGCAGGACGCGTAAATCGAATTGCACGACGTTCCAGCCGATTATCACATCAGGATCGTGACGGGCAATCCAGTCGTTGAGTTTTTCCAGCAACAGCGGACGGCTTGCGACGTACTCAAGTTCAAAATCCAGCCGGGAGGCATCCCCGTTTGCCGGGCCGAGCATATAGACAATACGCTGCCCACAGCCCTCAAGACCGATGCAGTAGAGTTCGCCGTGGCGCGTGGTTTCGATATCCAGCGATACCCATTTTAGCGGTGGCCGATAGTCAGGGTTCGGCTTCAGGCGGGCATTAACCAGCATGTCGTCATGTCTGTCGCCTTCGACCCAAACAGGGGAGGTGATAAAGCGCTCCATCAGATACCGCTCCGGCGGCCGTACGTCAGCTTCGTAGACGGTGACTGCGTTTTCGCGCAGCAGTTTTTCCAGCCGCATGAGCTGGCGATGTGAGCGGCAATACAGGCCGGAAACGGGCTGGCGGTGGAAGTCTTGCAACTGAAGCGGCGTCAGGCGATAGCCGTTTTCAGTGCGTAATAATGACGTGACGCGAGGGACCTGACTGGTGGGAATAAACGCGACTGACTCCTGAGGCGCGAGCGTGACCTGCAGCGGGCCATCGTCTGTTGCCAGCCAGAATGAAACCTCTGTCCCCTGCGGGGTATCCCTCCAGTGCCGGGTTAAAATAAATCCTGCCTGCGCCACGCTGCGTATCCATCAAAAAACCAGACATTATTATAGCCTGGTTTACATGATTGTACTGTTATTTTGTACAGGTATGAGGCGTAAGACGCGGTATCCGCTGGAGTAAAAAGCGTCTCTGAGTAAAAAATGTGTTGTGTCAGCCTGGGTTATCTTCGCATTTAATATATGAATGTCGTGCCTAAGACGCGTTGCAGTAAACTATTTTATTTGTGTGGCTGTTGTTTTAAATGGAAACTGTCCATCTGGGTTATTGATTAGTATTATTAAGTCCATTATCGGATGTTTGCTATTTTTCAGATTTGTGCTTATTTATTTTTGCTACATCTTTCTCGGATTCAGGAAAAGTTACTTTTTTCATTTGTGTTTATTAATGGTTGATGTAAAGATTTTATTCGAATCATCCGGATATGAGTTTGAAATATAATATATATTTAATCGTGTTTATTGCCGAATAGAAACGGATTTTCAGTTCGAATTCGTCGGGAGTCTCTCTGTATAATTTGGTTTTTATCTCGGGATATGATTTTATTCTCAGCTTGCTGTTCGGGTGCTTCTTAATACATATCCGGGAAAATGATGAAATGGAGTTTTTATGAATGTCTATACTCAGGCGATTTTGCCTGGATACCAGTATTATCTATTTGTTAACACTCAACTTTCAAACCCATCAATCAAAACTGTGAGCAAATATATTGAGTACAAAACATGGACCGGACAAATTTGGCGGGCTGAAATAATTGAAAGTGGAAACGCTTTTTTTCACTGGCAGGGGCATGACAGAAGAAATGGTCATCGTGATACGGTAATTAATTATTTGTTGCGTGGGCAGAAATGGCAGTCAACGATAACAGATTATATTTTCTTCCATTCTCTGGAAGGAGAGGAAATTCATGGGAATTATGATAATGTGATTGAGTATGTTTGTTCTAATAACTGTGTTTATCAAAGTGCTTTTGCTGAATATATAGCCGAGTAGAAATAAAGCGCGTGACGACTAAAACGCGCTTATATCAAGGTTACTGTCCGTAGTAGGCTTTTGCACCGTGTTTGCGGAGGTAGTGTTTATCTAACAGGGTTTGTTGCATATCCGGCAATTGCGGTGCGAGCTGGCGGCAGAAGATCCCCATATAGGCCACTTCTTCCAGCACGATAGCGTTGTGTACAGCATCTTCGGCATCTTTTCCCCAGGCAAACGGACCGTGAGAGTGCACCAGCACGCCAGGCATCTGTGCGGCGTCAATACCTTGTTTCTCAAAGGTTTCAACGATCACATTGCCGGTTTCCCATTCATATTCGCCGTTGATTTCTTCCTCGGTCATTTTCCGTGTGCAGGGAATCGTGCCGTAGAAATAGTCCGCATGAGTGGTTCCCGTGGCGGGAATAGACTGCCCCGCCTGCGCCCAGATGGTTGCATGACGGGAATGGGTGTGAACAATGCCGCCAATGGTCGGGAATGCCTGATACAGCAGACGGTGCGTTGGGGTATCGGAGGAGGGTTTTTTATTGCCTTCCACCACTTCACCGGTTGCAAGGCTCACCACCACCATATCGTCCGCCGTCATCACCGCGTAATCCACGCCGGAGGGTTTAATCACAAATACGCCTTTGTCGCGATCAACGGCGCTGACGTTCCCCCATGTCAGGGTCACGAGGTTATGTTTCGGCAACGCCAGATTAGCTTCCAGCACCTGACGTTTAAGATCTTCTAACATTATTGTCTCCCTGCCGGATGGCGCTTCGCTTATCCGGCCTACAGGATCGTAGGCCCGGTAAACGCAGTGCCACCGGGCAATCCGTATCTTAGCGTTTAAAACCGTAATACACGTCGTTCCAGCGCAGCGCGTCTTTAAAGGCTGGCAGACGGGTATCGTTGTCGATCACGGCGATCTCGATATCGTGCATTTCAGCGAACTGGCGCATATCGTTCAGATCCAGCGCGTGGCTGAAGACAGTGTGGTGCGCGCCACCGGCCAGGATCCAGGCTTCAGATGCGGTTGGCAGATCCGGCTGGGCTTTCCACAGTGCGTTTGCCACCGGCAGTTTCGGCAGCTCATGTGGGGTTGGTACGGTGTCGATGCAGTTAACCAGCAGACGATAGCGATCGCCGAGATCGATCAGGCTGGCAACCACGGCCGGGCCGGTTTTGGTGTTGAAGATCAGACGGGCGGGATCGTCTTTACCACCAATGCCGAGGTGTTGTACGTCGAGGATCGGTTTCTCTTCCACCGCGATGGACGGGCACACTTCCAGCATGTGCGAACCAAGTACCAGATCGTTGCCTTTCTCGAAGTGGTAGGTGTAATCCTCCATAAATGAGGTGCCGCCCTGCAGACCGGTTGACATCACCTTCATGATGCGAAGCAGAGCGGCGGTTTTCCAGTCGCCTTCGCCAGCAAAGCCATAGCCTTGCTGCATCAGACGCTGTACGGCCAGACCCGGGAGCTGTTTCAGGCCGTGTAAATCTTCAAATGTGGTGGTGAAGGCGTGGAATCCGCCCTGTTCCAGGAAGCGCTTCATCCCCAGTTCAATACGGGCGGCTTCCAGGACGTTCTGACGTTTTTCACCGTGGACTTGCGTTGCCGCCGTCATGGTGTAAGAGCTTTCATACTCATCGATTAGTGCGTTGATTTCGCCGTCGCTAATTGCGTTCACGACCTGCACCAGATCGCCCACGGCCCAGGTGTTTACCGAGAAGCCGAATTTGATCTGCGCGGCAACTTTATCGCCATCGGTGACCGCAACTTCGCGCATGTTGTCGCCAAAACGGCAGACTTTCAGATGGCGAGTGTCCTGTTTGGACACGGCCTGTCGCATCCAGGAGCCGATGCGTTCGTGTGCCTGTTTGTCCTGCCAGTGACCGGTGACCACGGCGTGCTGCTGACGCATACGTGCGCCGATGAAGCCGAACTCACGACCGCCGTGCGCGGTTTGGTTCAGGTTCATAAAGTCCATATCAATGCTGTCCCACGGCAGGGCGGCGTTAAACTGGGTGTGGAACTGCATCAGCGGTTTGTTGAGGATCGCCAGGCCGTTGATCCACATTTTCGCCGGCGAGAAGGTATGCAGCCAGACCACCATCCCTGCGCAGCGATCGTCATAGTTGGCGTCACGACAAATAGCGGTGATTTCGTCAGGCGAGGTACCCAGCGGTTTTAAGACCAGTTTGCAGGGCAGTTTAGCTTCAGTATTCAGTGCGTTAACGACGTGCTCGGCATGTTGGGTTACCTGACGCAGGGTTTCAGGGCCATACAGATGCTGGCTACCAATCACAAACCACACTTCATAGTTATCAAAAATCGTCATTGTCGTGTCCTTAATGTGTCAGGGTTGCCTGGTTTACCGGTGTTTTTTGCGCCGGCATGGCAGTCGGAAGGTATTGTTGTTCAGCGCTTACTGCCCATTGCTGGTAGCGGCGGTAAAGCTGTTCAAAACGTTGAGCCTGGTCTGGGCGAGGTTGCATCGTCTTTTCTACTGCGCTCGCCATTTTTTGTTGGGCGGCGGGAATGTCTGCGTGGACCTTAGCGGCTACGGCAGCGAAGATAGCCGCACCGAGTGCGCAGCACTGGTCGGAAGCAACGATTTGTAGCGGACGGTTCAGCACGTCACAGCAGGTCTGCATGATGACCGGGTTTTTGCGCGCGATACCGCCAAGCGCCATTACGTTGTTAACCGCAATGCCCTGTTCGGTGAAGCATTCCTGAATTGCGCGCGCGCCAAAGGCCGTGGCGGCAATCAGCCCACCGAACAGCGCTGGTGCGTCAGTTGCCAGGTTCAGATCGGTAATTACCCCTTTCAAACGCTGGTTGGCATTGGGCGTACGGCGACCGTTGAACCAGTCGAGCACCACCGGTAGGTGATCCAGCGACGGATTTTTCGCCCAGGCTTCGGTGAGCGCTGGCAACAGTTGTTTTTGGCTGGCTTTAATCTGGGTCTTCAGCTCCGGATGCTGCGCGGCAAGCTGCTCCAGCGGCCAGCTCAGTACGCGGCTAAACCAGGCATAGATATCGCCGAAAGCGGACTGTCCCGCCTCAAGGCCAATAAAATCAGGCACTACGCTGCCATCAACCTGGCCGCATATGCCTTTCACCGCGCGTTCGCCGACGCTGTGTTTGTCGGCAATCAGAATGTCGCAGGTTGAGGTGCCGATGACTTTTACCAGCGTATTGGGCTGTGCGCCCGCGCCGACTGCGCCCATATGGCAGTCAAAAGCGCCGCCTGCAATCACCACGCTTTCCGGTAGCCCCAGACGCTGCGCCCACTCGGCGCACAGGGTGCCAACCGGCAGGTCGGCCGTGACGGTATCGGTAAACATTGGGTATGGCAGATGGCGGTTAAGGATGGGGTCGAGCTCATCAAAGAAACTGGCTGGCGGCAGACCGCCCCAGCTTTCATGCCACAGGGATTTGTGTCCGGCGCTGCAGCGTCCGCGGCGAATATCCTGCGGGCGTACGGTGTTGGAGAGCAGGGCCGGAACCCAATCGCATAGCTCAATCCACGAGACCGCAGCTTCGGCTACCGCATGGTCCTGACGAGTTACATGCAGGATTTTGGCCCAGAACCATTCGCTGGAATAAATGCCGCCGATATAGCGGGAGTAATCGATCTTGCCCGGTGTGTGGCACAGGCGGGTGATTTCTTCGGCTTCTTCTACTGAGGTGTGATCTTTCCACAGGACAAACATGGCATTCGGGTTTTCAGCGAACTCCGGACGCAGTGCCAGTACGTTACCGTCTGCATCGATGGGCGCCGGGGTTGAGCCGGTACTGTCAACGCCGATCCCGACCACTTCCGCACGCTGTTCAGCGCTCAGTTCGGCCAGCACGGTTTTCAGCGCCGCTTCCATCGATTCAATATAGTCGCGCGGATGATGGCGAAACTGGTTGTTCGGGCCATCACAATATTGCCCTTCCTGCCAACGTGGATACCACTCTACGCTGGTGGCGATTTCTTCACCGGTGGCGCATTCCACTGCCAACGCGCGTACTGAATCACTACCAAAATCGAGGCCAATTGCAATCGCCATCGTCTTACTCCATCCAAAAATACGGGTATGGATAAACAGTAGTGACCAGGGATAAAAACCGTCAGGCAGGATTCGCTAATCTTATGGATTAAAATGCTGTGACATCACAAAGTGTGACGCTGTGCAAATAATCAATGTGGACATTTCTGCCGTAGTTATAGACACTTTTGTTAGCCGATTTTGACGTTGGCGTAGTACATGTTTTTTACAAAGAGCTTTTCACAAGCGGGATTGGTGGTCCATTACCGCAAATACAGCGGCCCGCAGGGGCGACAGCGATAATGTCTGGCGTGATATGGACAAATTGTTTCTTGGCAGGACATAGGGAGTATTGAATTTATGGCTGAAACGCAAAACGATCCCCTGTTGCCAGGTTATTCGTTTAACGCGCATTTGGTGGCCGGATTAACCCCCATTGAGGCGAACGGATACCTGGATTTTTTTATCGACAGACCGCTGGGTATGAAGGGTTATATCCTCAATCTCACCATCCGTGGCGAAGGGGTTATCAATAATCAGGGCAAACAGTTTGTCTGCCGGCCTGGCGATATTCTGTTGTTTCCACCCGGAGAAATTCACCACTACGGACGCCACCCTGACGCCAGCGAGTGGTATCACCAGTGGGTTTATTTTCGCCCGCGCGCCTACTGGCAGGAGTGGCTGGCCTGGCCGGCAATCTTTGCCCAGACCGGTTTTTTCCGCCCGGATGAAGCGCACCAGCCGCATTTTAACGAACTGTTTGGACAGATCATTCATGCCGGACAGGGGGAAGGGCGCTATTCCGAACTGTTGGCGATAAACCTGCTGGAGCAATTATTGCTCAGACGTATGGACGCCATTAATGAATCGCTGCACCCACCCATGGACAATCGTGTGCGCGATGCCTGCCAGTACATCAGCGATCATCTGGCGGACAGTAATTTTGATATTGCCAGCGTTGCGCAGCATGTCTGCCTGTCACCGTCCCGGTTGTCGCATCTGTTCCGCCAACAGTTGGGCATCAGCGTATTAAGCTGGCGCGAGGATCAGCGTATCAGCCAGGCCAAGCTATTGCTAAGTACCACCCGTATGCCTATTGCTACGGTGGGTCGCAATGTTGGCTTCGACGACCAGCTCTATTTCTCGCGCGTTTTCAAAAAATGTACCGGTGCCAGTCCGAGCGAGTTTCGCGCCGGATGTGAATAAAAAGTGAATGATGTGTCCTGAAAGTTGTCATAACTCGCAATCTATTCAGACAATTGATGGCTTGACGAAGTTGAGAAGGGTTAGCAGAATCCCTGCTTCGTAAATCTGACGGACACATTATGCAAGCATTGCTGGAACACTTTATTCTCCAGTCCGCCCTGTACTCTCTGATCGCCGTACTTTTGGTGGCCTTTCTGGAGTCGCTGGCGCTGGTTGGCCTGATCCTGCCCGGTACCGTGATGATGGCCGGGCTGGGGGCGCTGATTGGCAGTGGCGAACTGAACTTCTGGCATGCCTGGCTTGCGGGCATCATTGGTTGCTTATTGGGAGACTGGATCTCCTTCTGGCTGGGCTGGCGCTTTAAAAAGCCGCTGCACCGTTGGTCGTTCATGAAAAAGAACAAGGCATTGCTGGATAAAACCGAGCACGCGCTGCATCAGCACAGCATGTTTACTATTCTGGTGGGACGTTTTGTTGGCCCGACGCGACCGCTGGTTCCGATGGTGGCGGGCATGCTGGATCTGCCTGTCGCGAAATTTATTGTGCCCAATATCATCGGCTGCGTGTTGTGGCCGCCGTTCTATTTTCTGCCGGGGATCCTGGCGGGGGCGGCAATCGATATTCCTGCTGATATGCAGAGTGGGGATTTCAAATGGTTGCTGCTGGCCACGGCGCTACTGCTGTGGGTAGGCGGTTGGTTTTGCTGGCGGTTGTGGCGCAGCGGCAAAGCGGCTGTCGATCGCTTAACCGCGTATTTCCCCCGCAGCCGTTTGTTGTATCTGGCGCCGTTGACGCTCGGCATTGGCGTGGTTGCGCTGGTGGTGTTGCTGCGCCATCCGCTGATGCCGGTGTATATCGATATTCTGCGCAAAGTGGTGGGTTACTGACGATTCCTTTGCCGGATGGCGGCTTCGCCTTATCCGGCAACGCATTATGCTTTAATGCCCAATAACGCCGAGGCGCTGGCCTGACCGCTTAATAACGCATCCGTTTTGCCCTGCCAGGCGATGCGTCCGTCGGCGACCACAATCGAACGCGTCGCAATGCGCGCCGCATCTTCTACGCTGTGCGAAACCATCAGCAACGTAAGTTGCTTATCGCGACAGACCTCAGCCACCAGCGTTAACATCTCCTGGCGCAGCGCAGGGTCAAGCGCAGAGAACGGTTCATCAAGTAGCAAAATAGGCTGTTCGCGCACCAGGCAACGCGCCAGCGCCACACGTTGTCGCTGCCCGCCGGAAAGCTCGCCCGGAAGCCTGTCCAGCAGGTTATCAAGACCCATTTGCCGGGCGATATGGAGCATTTTCTCCCGCTGCGATGCGTTCAGCTTCAATCCTGGATTCAGGCCCAGGCCGATATTTTGCTGCACGTTCAGATGACTGAACAGGTTGTTTTCCTGAAACAGCATCGAAACCGGGCGACGAGAGGGCGGTGTGGTGGTGTGATCTTCACCTGCAATCATCATCGTGCCGCTGGCAGGTGTCAGAAAGCCGGCAATCAGATTCAGAAGCGTACTTTTCCCGGCGCCGCTTGGCCCGAGTATCGCTACCTGCTCACCATGCGTGACCGACAGCGTAAAGCGCATGGGCAGATGGTGATAAAGCCATGTGATATCAATCAGTTTTAACATTTCGACCCGGCAATTTCTCAATGACGGTAAACAGCGTAAAGCACAGGATCAGCAGTAATAACGCCGTAACCGCACCATCCTGACTGCGATAAGAGCCAATCTGCTGATATAAATAAAACGGCAGGGTGCGGAAATCCTCATTGCCAAATAACGCCACTACGCCAAAATCGCCAATCGACAGCACACAGGCAAATGCCATCGCCTGTGCCAGCGGGCGCTTCAGGGCGCGCAGTTCAACCACTTTCAGGCGCGACCATCCCTCAATGCCCAACGACTGGCACAACATACTATAGCGCGCAGTGACGTCACGCATTGGGTTTTCCAGCACCTTCAATGCATAAGGGATCGCCATCAGCGCATTGGTAAAAATAACAATGCCGTCGGCAGATTCGGGAAGCCCAATAGTGTTATTGAGCAGCAGAAAGAAGCCGGTTGCCAGCACGATACCCGGCATGGCGAGGATCATCATGCCGCTCAGCTCCAGCATTTGTCCTGCCAGCACCTGCTGTCGGGCACGAAGTTCACGACTGCTCCATAACAGCATCATGGTGAGTATGACGCACAACGCACCTGCCGCCAGCGCAATGCGCAGCGAGGTTCCCAGCGCCTGCCACAGTACGGGTTGTCTAAGAACATCCAGTACATGGCGGTTTAAGCCATCGACAATCACCGCCAGCAACGGCGGAAGCAACAGCAACAGAGCGAGAACAATCAGAATTAAGTCAGCCAGACGGCTGTGCAGACGATCGTCGGGATCCCGCCAGCCCTGAACCAGCGTGGTGCCGGGGGCGATGGCGCGGCTCAAACGTTGGCTGAGCAGCACCAGTGCCAGACAACAAATCATCTGGATCAACGCCAGCATGGCTGCGCGGGCAGGATCGTAATCAAAATTCAGCGCCTGATAGATAGCCAGCTCGATGGTGGTGGCCTGCGGCCCACCGCCCAGCGATAAAACGGTGGCGAAGCTGGCGAAGCACAGCATAAAGATGAGTGCTGCGACGGGCAGGATCTGACGACGCAGCCACGGCCATTCAACAAAACGGAAGAAATGCCAGCCACGCATACCTAACTGAGCGGCTAACTGCCGCTGTTCGCCGGGAATATTCTCCAGCGACTGTAACAGCAGGCGGCTGGCCATCGGCAGATTGAAAAAGACATGCGCCAGCAGAATGCCCTGCAAGCCGTATGGCGAAAACGTCCACTCTAGCCCGAATGTATGCCAGAGCGAGGCCAGCCAACCCTGGCGACCGTAGACGCTAAGAATACCGAATACCGCGACCAGCACCGGCAGGATTAACGTCATTGCGCACAGACGCAGCAGCGCCAGACGTCCTGGAAAACGGCGGCGATAGAGCGCTCTGGCAAGGAAAATCGCCGGGACAACCGATAGCACTGCGGATAAAAAAGCCTGCCAGAAAGAAAAGCGCACCACGTGCCACAGGTAGTCGTCTTGCCACAGTGAGAGCCATTCTCCCTGCGGGGCGTTAAACCACAGCGCCAGAAACGCGGCCAGCGCGACAGCCACCATCAATGTGGCAGCTGAAAGCCCTGGAACCAGCCAGCCGGGGATTAACGGCTGACGGCGCGTTGCCATTCGCTAATCCATGCCTGGCGTTGAGCTGCAACCTGCTGCGGCGTAAATTCCAGCGCGGTGGCTGGCTTAGTCAGTTGCTCGAATCCTGACGGCAGGGCGACCTGCGTCACCGGATACATCCAGTTGCCGGTCGGAATCGCATTCTGGAATGCCGGAGACACCATGAACTTCAGGAATTTCTCGGCCAGTTCCGGCTGCTTGCTGGCCGCGGTACGCGCGGCGACTTCCACCTGCAAATAGTGGCCTTCGCTAAAATTAGCGGCGGCGTAGTTGTCTTTTTTCTCGGCGATGATGTGATAGGCCGGAGAGGTGGTGTAGCTGAGCACCAGATCGCTTTCACCCTTCAGGAACAGGCCGTAGGCTTCACTCCAGCCCTTGGTGACGGTGACGGTTTTGGCTGCCAGTTTCTGCCACGCCTCTGGCGCTTTATCGCCATAGACTTTCTGCATCCATAGCAGCAGACCCAGACCCGGCGTGCTGGTGCGCGGATCCTGATAAATGACGCGCCATTTTTGGTCGCTCTCTACCAGTTCTTTCAGGCTTTTGGGCGGATTCTTCAGCTTGTTCTTATCATAAACGAAGGCGAAATAGCCGTAGTCAAACGGAACGAAGGTATCGTTTTTCCAGCCGCCGGGTACGTTAACGGTGTTGTTGGCTACACCACTTTTGGCAAACAGTTTGGTTTGTGTGGCGGCTTCCAGAAGGTTGTTATCCAGACCGAGTACAACGTCGGCTTTACTGTTTTTTCCTTCCATGCGCAGGCGGTTAAGCAATGAAACACCATCTTCCAGCGCGACCAGTTTTAATTCACAGTTGCAGTCAGCTTCAAAGGCTTTTTTGATTGTTGGGCCCGGGCCCCAGTCAGCTGCGAACGAGTCGTAGGTATAGACGGTCAGTACAGGTTTGGCGAAGACAGGCGCTGCGCACAGCAGTAAAAGCGGAAGACATTTTTTAAACACTTTGCACCTCAAGAGTTGGGTGGCAAAGGACTTGAGATAAGCCTCAAATCCCTTCGCCGGCATTATCCGGATCAGGTTCGACGGGTATCTCTCAGCCCATACGCAGATCGAATGATTCTGTGTATGTTTTTATTTAGCACCCCGTTGAGAACGGCGTTAGTGTAATGATTTTGTTGCTTAGCAGCAATTAAGGATCCGGCGGAGCAAACCACGCCGATTTAAAATCAAACCAGCCGAGGGTATTCATGCGTAACCCGCGCATACTGCGCTGTCCCTGAATGATCAGCCAGTGGTGGATTAATGGCACAATGGCCTTTGTGGCGAGCAGCTGTTGGCACCATGCTGCCAGGCTCATTTCGCCCGTTCGCCAGCGAGCCGCATCGTTTTCCCAGTCCCGTGAGATACAGTTTTGCAGCAGCGGGACTTCGCACAAATGGGCGAACAGCGAGAAGTCCAGCGGTAGGGTAAAGTTGGCGCTGTTTAGCCAAATATCGCTGACGATTTCTCCCGCATGCCATTGATCGTAGTCGATCTCCTGAATAGTCAACTGCACCTGATGCGCAGCCAGCAGCGTTTTCATGATCTGCGCGATAATCCGGTGTTCGATGTGATCGCGATAGTAAGTGAGCGTCAGCGTTTCCAGCCCGGCTGGTTTTTCGCCATGGCCGGGTCTGGCGTGATGCCAGCGAGGCAGTAAGCCGTAGGCGGGGAACCACAGTCGCTGATACTGTTCGTCGGCGTGGCAAATTAAATGGGTTGGCGAGAGTACGCGGCTAGCCCACTCGCGGACCTCCTGATTTGCGCCGCGGTGGGATCGTGCATCAAACAGCAGGTAGTAGCAACCTTCTTCGAGGCGACTTTCAATCGCCTTTTCATCCTCTGTGGGACCTTTTAGCGTCAAACCGCCGCCTGGCTCTTCGCCGATGTCAGGTAACACCCAAACGTTCACTTCGTCGATCAGCGCCCGGTAACCAAAGTAATCATCAAATGCGTGAATTTTCAGCTGGTTATTGGTGTTTCTCATCACCGCATATGGGCCAGTACCAATCGGGTGGCTGGAGAAGTTATTCAGCGTTTCCCATTCTCGCGGCAGGATCATGGCGGGGACTTGCCCCAATAACCAGGGAAGCCAACGGTCGGGCTGGGACAGATGGATATCCAGCGTCCAGGCCGTGGGAGAGACGATTTGTGTAATGTGCGAGTACAGAGGCAACGTGTTAATGCGGGTCAATGAGGTGATCACATCGTCCATCTCCAGCTCACGACCGTGATGAAAATGGATCCCCGGGCGCAGGAAGAATCGCCAGTGTAAAGGTGAAATCTGCTGCCAGTGATGGGCAATGTCCGCTTCCAGTTCCCCATTTTCCTCATTTACGCGAAGTAAGGCGCTGAAGATTTGTCGGGCGATATGGGTTTCGGAGCGGCGTAGCGCCGTACCAGGTAGCAGGTTGCGCATGGGACGATAATAGAGAACGCGCATGATATGCCGACCCTGACGAAAGCTGCGGCCGAGGTGGGAAACCAGCATTTGCCGTACGGCCGTTTTGTCACCGACCAGTTGCACCAGTTGATCGATGCGATCCTGTTCCAGCAGGTCTTCTGCGCGTTGCTGCTGGAGCGCCAGCCCGGTGTAGAGGAATGTCAGGCGTGAGCGTTTACCGCGTCCAACCTCGGCTTCCCACGTTAACCAACCGCGCTCCTGCATGGTATTAAGCAGGGTACGCATATGGCGGCGCGAGCAGCTAAGCAGCTCTGCCAGCTCGTTCAGCGTGGTGTCTTGCGTTTTGCCGTCACAGCATTGCCACAGACGGATGAACTGTTGTTGCAAACGACCAGAAGACATAAAAGGGGAACTCCTGCGAAAAACTCAGCAATTTTATTATCCCTATATTAAGCCAATAATAGATTCCGATGAAGCGATGAGACAACGAAGGGGTCATCTATGCGTCAATTCTGGTTGAAGTATTTTACCGCGACGGAAAAAACGTCCTGGTTGGCTTGCCTGAGCGCACCGCAGCGCTTAAAGATGCTCGAAGAACTGATGCAGTGGGAGGTGACAGCCTGACCTCTGAATTACGCATTGCAGACATCATGTGTGACTGAGTATTGGTGTAAAATCACCCGCCAGCAGATTTTTTCTGCTGGCTTTTTTCGTATCAGCCCAGCCAATAGGGATAACAATGCTCTGGATTATGACCATGGGACGGCGCCTCAACGGCGTTTACGCGGCATTTATGCTGGTCGCTTTTATGATGGGCGTGGCAGGGGCGTTGCAGGCCCCCACGCTGAGCCTGTTCCTGAGCCGCGAAGTCGGGGCGCAACCATTTTGGGTCGGGCTGTTTTACACCGTCAATGCGATTGCCGGGATCGTGGTTAGCCTCGGGCTTGCAAAACGATCCGACAGCCAGGGCGATCGGCGCATGCTGATCATGTTTTGCTGCCTGATGGCGATTGGCAACGCGCTGCTGTTTGCGTTTAATCGCCATTATCTCACGTTGATCACCTGCGGTGTGCTGCTGGCCTCGCTGGCGAATACCGCCATGCCGCAGCTGTTTGCGCTGGCGCGGGAATATGCGGATAACTCCGCGCGTGAAGTGGTGATGTTTAGTTCGGTGATGCGTGCGCAGCTTTCGCTGGCCTGGGTGATCGGACCGCCGCTGGCCTTCATGCTGGCGCTGAATTACGGCTTTACGGCGATGTTTTCCATTGCCGCAGGGATTTTTGCCATTAGCCTGGTGCTGATTGCGCTGATACTGCCGTCTGTCGCTCGGGTGGAGCAGTCCGTTGACGTGCCGCTGGAACAGACCGGCGGTTGGCAGGACAAAAATGTGCGGATGCTGTTTATTGCCTCCACGCTGATGTGGACCTGCAATACCATGTACATCATCGATATGCCGCTGTGGATTAGCCAGGATTTAGGGCTGCCCGATAAGCTGGCGGGCATTTTAATGGGGACGGCTGCCGGGCTGGAAATTCCGGCGATGATTCTGGCGGGTTACTACGTGAAGCGCTTTGGTAAACGGCGAATGATGATCGCGGCTGTCGCGGCGGGCGTGCTGTTTTACCTTGGGCTGATCTTCTTTCATAGCCGGAAGGCACTGCTGGTGCTGCAACTGTTTAACGCGATCTTCATCGGCATTATTGCCGGGATCGGCATGCTGTGGTTTCAGGATCTGATGCCCGGACGTGCGGGGTCAGCGACCACATTATTTACCAACAGTATTTCAACGGGAGTCATTCTGGCAGGGGTGATTCAAGGGGCAGTTGCGCAAAGCTACGGTCACTATGCCGTCTATTGGGTGATTGCGGTGATTTCGGTGGTTACGCTGTGGATGACCGGGCGGGTGAAGGACGTGTAATGACGTTGCCGGATGCAATATGCGCATCCGGCATAACAAGGACTAGCGCATAAACGCTGGCTGCTTGTCTTCGTACTCGGTGATAGCCGCTTCATGCTGCAGCGTCAGCCCGATGCTGTCGAGACCATTCAGCATGCAGTGACGGCGGAAGTCGTCGATTTTAAAGCTGTAAGACTTATCGCCCGCTTTCACCACCTGCGCTTCCAGATCCACTTCAAATTTAATGCCTGGATTGGCTAACACCTGCGCAAACAGTTCATCCACCTGCGCATCACTCAGGGTGACCGGCAGCAGTTGGTTATTGAAGCTGTTACCGTAGAAGATGTCGGCGAAGCTTGGGGCGATCACCACTTTAAAGCCGTAATCGGTCAGTGCCCACGGCGCATGTTCGCGAGAAGAGCCACAGCCAAAGTTTTCCCGCGCGAGCAGAATGGACGCACCTTTATATTCCGGGAAGTTAAGCACGAACTCAGGATTAGGCTGTTGACCTTTTTCGTCCAGAAAACGCCAGTCGTTGAACAGATGAGCGCCAAAACCGGTACGCGTCACCTTCTGCAAAAACTGTTTGGGAATAATGGCGTCGGTATCAACGTTGGCCGCATCCAGTGGGACAACCAGGCCGGTATGCTGGGTAAATTTCTCTGCCATGGTAGTTTCCTTATTTGATGCTGCGAATGTCGGCAAAATGACCGGTAACGGCGGCAGCGGCGGCCATGGCCGGGCTGACTAAATGCGTGCGACCACCGCGGCCCTGACGGCCTTCAAAGTTACGATTGCTGGTGGAGGCACAGCGCTCACCCGGATTCAGGCGGTCATTGTTCATCGCCAGACACATCGAACAGCCCGGTAAACGCCATTCGAACCCAGCTTCGATAAAAATCTTATCCAGACCTTCTGCTTCCGCTTGCGCTTTCACCGGACCAGAACCCGGCACCACCAGCGCCTGTACGCCCGGTGCGACTTTACGGCCTTTGGCGATTTCCGCTGCGGCGCGTAAATCTTCAATACGCGAGTTGGTGCAGGAACCGATGAACACTTTATCGATAGCAACTTCTGTTAACGGAATGCCCGGTTTTAATCCCATGTAAGCCAACGCTTTCTCAGCCGATGCGCGTTCCACCGGATCGGTAAATGATGCCGGGTCGGGAATATTTTCGTTTACCGAGATGACCTGACCCGGGTTCGTTCCCCAGGTGACCTGCGGCGCGATCTCTTCTGCCTGCAGGGTGACGACGGTATCAAAGGTGGCTCCATCGTCGGTTTTCAGCGTTTTCCAGTACTCAACCGCGTGGGTAAAATCTTCGCCTTTCGGTGCGTGTAAACGCCCTTGCACATAGTTAAAAGTGGTTTCATCCGGTGCGACCAGACCCGCTTTGGCACCCATTTCAATGGCCATGTTGCACAGGGTCATACGGCCTTCCATGCTCAGTTCGCGAATGGCTTCGCCGCAAAACTCAACCACGTGCCCGGTGCCGCCCGCGCTACCGGTTTTACCGATAATCGCCAGCACGATATCTTTGGCGGTAATGCCAGGGGCTGCTTTGCCGTTGACTTCAATCTTCATGGTTTTGGCGCGCCCTTGTTTCAGGGTCTGCGTCGCCAGCACGTGTTCAACTTCAGAGGTGCCAATACCAAAGGCCAACGCGCCGAACGCGCCGTGGGTGGCGGTGTGGGAGTCGCCGCAGACGATGGTCATACCCGGCAACGTCACGCCTTGTTCAGGCCCCATTACGTGGACGATCCCCTGATACGGATGATTCAGGTCGTACAGTTCGACGCCAAATTCATTACAGTTTTTGATCAATTCCTGCATCTGAATACGCGCCATCTCGCCGGAAGCGTTAATGTCTTTGGTCTGCGTGGAGACGTTGTGGTCCATGGTGGCAAAGGTTTTGCCTGGCTGGCGCACTTGACGTCCATGCGCGCGCAGCCCATCAAACGCCTGCGGAGAGGTCACTTCATGCACCAGATGTCTGTCGATATACAACAGCGGGGTTTCGTTTTGCGCCTCAAAGACGACGTGCGCATTAAACAATTTTTCGTATAACGTCTTGGCCATGATTACACCCCTTCAGCGACGTAGCGAGCGATGATATTGCCCATCTCATCGGTACTGACTGCGGCAGCGCCACGGGCTAAGTCACCGGTGCGAATACCTTCTTCTAATGCGCGGTTGATGGCGCTCTCAATGGCGGTTGCCGCATCATTGGCATCCAGGCTGTAGCGCAGCAGCAGCGCCAGTGACAGAATTTGGGCGATAGGATTGGCAATATTCTTCCCTGCGATATCAGGTGCAGAACCGCCAGCTGGCTCGTACAGGCCAAAGCCCTGCTCATTCAGGCTGGCAGACGGCAACATCCCCATTGAGCCCGTGATCATGGCGCATTCGTCAGACAGAATGTCGCCAAACAGGTTGGAACACAGCAGCACGTCGAACTGGGAGGGATCTTTGATCAACTGCATCGTCGCATTGTCGATGTACATATGCGCCAGTTCAACGTCCGGATATTCATTCGCAATTTCATTGACGATTTCGCGCCACAGAATCGATGTTTGCAGTACGTTCGCTTTATCAATCGATGTGACTTTACGGCGACGCTGGCGAGCGGATTCAAACGCGATACGCGCAATACGTTCGATCTCGAAACGGTGATAAACCTCGGTATCAAACGCTTTTTCATGTTGTCCGCTGCCTTCGCGGCCTTTTGGCTGACCGAAGTAGATCCCGCCGGTCAGTTCACGTACGCACAGGATGTCGAAACCGTTAGCTGCAATGTCGGCGCGCAGCGGGCAAAAGGCTTCCAGCCCCTGGTACAACTTCGCCGGACGCAGGTTACTGAATAATTTGAAGTGCTTACGCAACGGCAGCAGCGCACCACGCTCGGGTTGCTGGTTAGGCGGCAGATGTTCCCATTTCGGGCCGCCAACGGAGCCAAACAAAATGGCGTCAGCTTGCTCACAGCCTTCAACCGTCGCAGGCGGCAGCGGCTGGCCGTGGTTATCAATGGCCGCACCACCCACATCGTAGTGGCTGGTGGTAATGCGCATGTTAAAACGGTTGCGGATTGCGTCCAGTACCTTCAAGGCTTGCGCCATCACTTCCGGGCCAATACCGTCACCCGGCAAAACAGCAATATGATAATTCTTCGACATCACACGGTTTCCTTGTTGTTCTCGTTGTTCTGAGCTTTGCGTTGCAATTCTTTTTCGACTTCTTCAGCGCGCCAGATGTTGTTCAGCACATGGACCATCGCTTTCGCGGAAGATTCGACGATATCCGTTGCCAGACCGACGCCGTGGAAGCGGCGACCGTTATAGTTGGCGACGATATCCACCTGACCCAGCGCATCTTTACCGTGCCCTTTGGCGGTCAGGCTGTATTTCACCAGTTCAATGTTGTATTCGGTAACACGGTTGATGGCCTGATAAATGGCATCGACCGGGCCGTTACCGTTCGCCGCTTCGGCTTTCACTTCTTCACCGCAGGCCAGCTTGACGGAGGCGGTGGCGATGTCATTTGAGCCGGACTGCACGCTGAAGTAATCCAGACGGAAATGCTCTGGCTCTTCTTGCTGTTTGTTAATAAAGGCCAGCGCTTCCAGGTCGTAATCAAATACCTGACCTTTTTTATCCGCCAGTTTCAGGAAGGCGTCGTACAGGTTGTCCAGGTTGTATTCATTTTCTTTATATCCCATCTCGTCCATACGGTGTTTTACCGCAGCGCGTCCGGAACGGGAGGTCAGGTTTAACTGTACCTGGTTCAGGCCGATGGATTCAGGCGTCATGATTTCGTAGTTTTCACGATTTTTCAGTACGCCGTCCTGATGGATGCCGGAAGAGTGGGCAAACGCGCCGCTACCGACAATCGCTTTGTTGGCCGGGATAGGCATGTTGCAGATTTGGCTGACTAACTGACTGGTACGCCAAATTTCCTGGTGATTAATGCGGGTCTGTACGTTCAGAATATCTTTGCGTACTTTGATCGCCATGATCACTTCTTCCAGTGAGCAGTTACCGGCGCGTTCACCGATACCGTTCATTGCGCCCTCCACCTGGCGAGCACCGGCGTGAACGGCCGCCAGCGCGTTGCCAACGCCCAGACCTAAATCATCATGGGTGTGCACGGAGATGATGGCTTTATCGATATTCGGTACGCGTTCATACAGGCCAGAAATGATTCCACCAAACTCAAATGGCATGGTGTAACCGACGGTATCAGGGATATTGATGGTTTTGGCACCGGCGTTAATGGCGGCTTCGACCACGCGGGCCAGATCGGCGATAGGAGTACGTCCCGCATCTTCACATGAGAACTCCACGTCATCTGTATAATTACGCGCACGCTTAACCATATAGATTGCTCGTTCGATCACTTCATCCAGCGTGCTGCGTAATTTCGTCGCGATATGCATCGGCGAGGTGGCGATAAAGGTATGAATGCGGAAAGCCTCAGCGACCTTCAGCGATTCCGCGGCAACGTCGATATCTTTTTCTACGCAGCGTGCTAAGGCACACACGCGGCTGTTCTTAACCTGACGAGCGATGGTTTGTACGGACTCAAAGTCACCTGGAGAAGAGACCGGGAAACCCACTTCCATCACGTCAACGCCCATACGCTCGAGGGCCAGAGCTATCTGCAGTTTTTCTTTCACACTCAGGCTTGCCTGTAACGCCTGTTCACCATCGCGTAAGGTGGTATCGAAAATAATGACTTGCTGGCTCATGGTTTAAGTCCTTGGTGTTTAGGGCGCCTTGCTTCGAGCATAAAAAAACCCGCGCAATGGCGCGGGTTTTGTCTTAACTGGAGCTGACTTAATGCTGAATGTCGTCCACCAGTCTACCGCGCAATGAGAATGCGTTTAGTAGTAGTAGACCGTTAAAACGAGCAATGTAAGTCATCAATCAAGCTCCAGGCGAATGCGATATGCTTTTAGTGGTACTGGATATGAAGATTGATGTCAACCCCATCCCCCACAAATGCCCCAACTCGGCGGAAAAAATCTCCTGAACTTTGAGCGAATTGTGCTGAATTTTTATGGTTGTATAAAATAAATCAGCGTGTGGATTACATACTTTTCACGATTTGACATATTTGAGCATATTTGTTTTCAGCTATTGTAACGGCATATTGAAGAGATAACTTGTGGATGGATTTTCTATCTTTATGATTTATTGGTTTTTATACTAATTCTGAATAGATTTGAGGTGCCGTGGGAAAAATGATTGATAAATAAATGTTAAGCATCGCGGTGTTAATGATATAAACATTTAATTAAATCTTAAATATACATTCACTTCGTGCATGATTGTGTATTTGTCATGGTTATGTTTATATTGTTTTCGACATTTAAACGTATGAATCATCGTGCAGCGACCTCTGCCCCACTGCGCTCGCATTGGTTTTTGTTCATTCAGGCCAGGGTCTTTATGTTTTCCTAATTTTAATGCTTTCCCTTTTTCTTATTTTATATGCATGGTAAATCATATTAGCGGAGGTTATTTCTGAGCTCCGTCTGGGAAAAGGGAGTTTTGAGTGACAGTGGAGTTAAATATGCCAGAAGTAAAAATAATAGATAAACCTAATCTTTTAGAGATGGGGAAACCGCAGCTGCGCATGGTTGACCTTAATTTATTAACCGTTTTTGATGCGGTGATGCAAGAACAGAATATTACTCGCGCAGCGCATTCTCTGGGTATGTCTCAGCCTGCAGTCAGCAACGCAGTCGCGCGTCTGAAGGTTATGTTTAATGATGAGCTCTTTGTGCGCTATGGCCGAGGCATCCAGCCAACTGCACGGGCTTTTCAGCTATTTGGCTCTATTCGTCAGGCGCTGCAATTGGTGCAGAATGAACTGCCAGGGTCCGGTTTTGAACCCACCAGCAGCTCACGTGTATTTAATCTTTGCGTCTGTAGCCCATTGGATAATATCCTCACGTCCTTGATTTACAATCGCGTTGAGCAAGTTGCGCCTAATATTCATGTTGTATTTAAATCCTCGCTCAACCAAAATACAGAACATCAATTACGGTATCAGGAAACAGAATTTGTTATTAGTTATGAAGAATTCCGCCGTCCTGAGTTCACCAGCATCCCGTTATTCAATGATGAAATGGTGTTAGTCGCAAGTAAAAAACACCCACGCATTAGCGGTCCATTACTGGAGAGTGATGTTTATAATGAACAGCATGCGGTAGTTTCTCTCGAACGCTTTGCGTCATTCAGTCAACCCTGGTATGACACTCAGGATAAACAAGCCTGCGTAGCTTATCAGGGAATGGCATTAATCAGCGTACTGAATATTGTATCCCAAACTCATTTGGTTTCTATTGCGCCACGCTGGTTAGCTGAAGAGTTCTCTGAGGCTTTAGAACTGCAAATATTACCGCTACCGTTAAAACTGAATAGCCGGACTTGTTATCTTTCCTGGCATGAAGCCGCTGGTCGGGATAAAGGACATCAATGGATGGAAGAGCTGTTAGTCTCCATCTGTAAGCAGTGACCTATGGCAGAGTAAATCCGATGATGCATCTGGTTTATTCTGCTTTTTTATTTTTATTTGAAATTTTATGCTGAAATCTGCTTTTGTTTTTTGCCCGGGAGGGCGAAAAAATAGAGTAATCGCTGTAAGTGCTCATTTTTAAGCGATTATTTGTCATTTCATTTGCTTATACTGGTTTAATTCTCCGTTTATTCGATTCTTTCCTCCGTTTTATTCTTATCCGCCGTTACGCCACCACTTCAGTGTCAATTGCCATGCCTTATCGTCAGCGGTTAATGTGTTGTTAAACCGTTATTCATTATATTATAAGAGTGGAGGCAAACCATGGAGATGTTGTCTGGAGCCGAGATGGTCGTCCGATCGCTCATCGATCAGGGTGTGAAGCAGGTATTCGGGTATCCCGGGGGCGCAGTCCTCGATATTTATGATGCTTTGCATACGGTCGGTGGTATTGATCATGTGCTGGTCCGCCATGAGCAGGCAGCGGTCCATATGGCCGATGGTCTGGCACGTGCGACGGGGGAAGTGGGCGTTGTGTTGGTCACCTCAGGGCCGGGAGCAACCAATGCGATCACCGGTATCGCAACGGCGTACATGGACTCCATTCCGCTGGTGATCCTCTCCGGACAAGTGGCTACCTCTCTGATTGGCTACGATGCCTTCCAGGAGTGCGACATGGTGGGGATTTCTCGCCCGGTGGTAAAACACAGCTTTCTGGTTAAACAAACGGAAGACATCCCGCAGGTGCTGAAAAAAGCCTTTTGGCTGGCGGCAAGCGGTCGTCCGGGACCGGTGGTAGTGGATTTGCCGAAAGATATTCTGAATCCGGCGAAGAAACTGCCTTACAGCTGGCCGGAGTCGGTGAGCATGCGTTCGTATAATCCGACGACGACCGGGCACAAAGGACAGATAAAACGTGCTCTGCAGACGCTGGTAGCCGCGAAAAAACCGGTTGTGTACGTGGGGGGCGGGGCGGTGAATGCTGCCTGCCACGAACAGCTGAGGCAGATTGCTGAAGCACTAAATCTGCCGGTTGTCTCCTCACTGATGGGCTTAGGTGCGTTTCCGGCAACGCATCGTCAGGCGCTGGGCATGTTGGGTATGCATGGTACCTATGAAGCGAATATGACTATGCATCATTCGGATGTGATATTTGCGGTCGGCGTGCGCTTTGACGATCGTACAACCAATAATTTGGCAAAATATTGCCCGAATGCGACCGTGTTACATATCGATATCGACCCCACCTCTATTTCAAAAACCGTCACGGCGGATATTCCAATCGTGGGCGATGCTCTCCTGGTGCTGGATCAGATGCTTGAGCTGCTGGAGCAGGAGAAATCGCAGCAGCCGCTGGACGATAACCGTGACTGGTGGCAACAGATTGAGCACTGGCGCGCCCGTCAGTGCCTGAAATACGACACTCAAAGCGAAAGTATTAAACCGCAGGCGGTGATCGAAACCATCTGGCGCCTGACGAAAGGGGATGCGTATGTGACCTCTGACGTTGGTCAGCATCAGATGTTTGCTGCGCTGTACTATCCGTTTGATAAACCGCGCCGCTGGATCAACTCAGGCGGTCTTGGCACCATGGGATTCGGTTTACCCGCAGCGTTAGGGGTGAAGATGGCACTGCCGAATGAAACGGTAGTCTGCGTTACCGGTGATGGCAGTATTCAGATGAATATCCAGGAGCTGTCGACGGCGCTGCAATATGAGCTGCCGGTGCTGGTACTCAACCTTAACAACCGCTATCTCGGCATGGTGAAACAGTGGCAGGACATGATCTATTCCGGGCGTCATTCGCAGTCTTATATGCAGTCGCTACCTGATTTTGTTCGTCTTGCTGAAGCATATGGGCATATTGGTATCCAGATAAATCATCCGGATGAGCTGGAAAGCAAACTGGGGGAAGCACTGGAACATGTGCGCAACCACCGGCTGGTGTTTGTTGATGTCACCGTCGATGGCAGTGAGCATGTCTACCCGATGCAAATTCGAGGGGGCGGTATGGATGAGATGTGGTTAAGCAAAACGGAGAGGACCTGATTATGCGCCGGATATTATCAGTATTACTGGAAAACGAGTCTGGGGCATTATCGCGCGTAATAGGCCTCTTCGCTCAGCGTGGTTACAACATTGAAAGCCTGACCGTCGCGCCGACTGACGATCCGACCTTATCACGGATGACGATCCAGACCGTGGGCGATGAAAAGGTCCTCGAGCAAATTGAAAAGCAACTGCACAAGCTGGTGGACGTTCTGCGCGTCAGCGAACTGGGGCAGGGCGCCCATGTTGAACGAGAAATTATGCTGGTGAAAATTCAGGCCAGCGGGTATGGCCGGGAAGAGGTGAAACGCAACACGGAGATTTTTCGTGGGCAAATTATCGACGTTACGCCGTCGATCTACACCGTACAACTGGCGGGCACCAGCGATAAGCTGGATGCGTTTCTGGCAACGCTGCGTGAAGTCGCTAAAATTGTGGAAGTTGCCCGTTCCGGCGTGGTGGGACTCTCCCGAGGCGATAAAATCATGCGTTAATAGCCGACTGTAGGCCTGATAAGCACAGTGCCATCAGGCATCATCGTGGAGGTCATGCCGGATGGCGGCGTAAATGCCTTATCCGGCCTACAGGTAACGTACCCGTTTTCGCTGATGCTACCTGTTGCGCTTTTTTTTGCGAAATCAGCAGTAACCAGAGACAAAAGCGGTTGCCGCAGTCATTATTCTGCGCTTAGATGTTAATAAATTTAACCCATGCCATCTTAAAGGTTATGGTTTGTACATTTTACGCAAGGGGCAATTGTGAAACTGGATGAAATCGCTCGGTTGGCCGGCGTTTCGCGAACGACTGCAAGCTACGTTATTAATGGCAAAGCAAAGCAATACCGCGTAAGCGACAAAACGGTCGAAAAAGTCATGGCGGTGGTGCGCGAACATAATTACCACCCTAATGCTGTGGCGGCCGGGCTCCGTGCTGGACGCACACGTTCTATCGGGTTGGTGATCCCGGACCTGGAGAATACGAGTTATACCCGCATTGCAAACTACCTGGAACGTCAGGCGCGTCAGCGTGGGTATCAACTGCTGATTGCCTGCTCTGAAGATCAGCCGGATAACGAAATGCGCTGTATTGAGCACCTTTTGCAGCGTCAGGTTGACGCCATTATTGTGTCTACCTCATTACCTCCGGAACATCCGTTCTATCAGCGCTGGGCGAACAGTTCATTCCCGATTGTGGCGCTGGATCGTGCGCTGGATCGTGAACACTTCACCAGTGTTGTCGGCGCAGACCAGGATGATGCGGAAATGCTGGCGGAGGAATTGCGTAAATTCCCTGCTGAAACCGTGCTCTATCTGGGGGCGCTCCCTGAATTATCGGTCAGTTTCCTGCGCGAACAGGGTTTCCGTACCGCGTGGAAAGACGATCCGCGTGACGTGCACTTCCTGTATGCCAATAGCTATGAGCGGGAGGCAGCAGCGCAGCTGTTTGATAAATGGCTGGAAACACATCCGATGCCTCAGGCACTGTTCACCACCTCATTTGCGCTATTGCAGGGGGTGATGGATGTGACATTGCGTCGCGATGGGCAACTGCCATCCGATTTAGCCATTGCCACGTTTGGCGATCACGAACTGCTCGACTTCCTGCAATGTCCGGTGCTGGCAGTGGCACAGCGCCACCGAGATGTGGCTGAACGTGTGCTGGAGATCGTCCTTGCAAGCCTTGATGAACCGCGTAAACCAAAACCAGGATTAACGCGCATTCGGCGTAATCTGTACCGCCGCGGCATCCTTAGCCGTAACTAAGTGGTTGCTATTGATGGCATTGGAGAGAATGCTTCGATGCCATCAAATATTTTATTCTCAGAAATAACCTTATTCTATTTAAGAATATTCTTTAGAATTATCTGAAATTTATTCTTTAATTATCCTAATTTAAAAATGCAACTATCCTTTTTTGGGTTATTGATACGTAACGGCGCGTTACGTTTGTATTATTTTGTTACATGCTTGTGTGGATTTGCCGAATTAACAAACACTTTGCCGCCGAATTGCGGCAATCTCTCACCTTCCTTGGCCGTACGGGCCGTACAGACCGATGAACTGGTACTGTTATCTCGCTGCATATTGTCCTAAAATGCCGCTCGCGTCGCAAACTGACACTTTATATTTTCCTCGGTTGATATTGAGTTGTTTTAAACAATGATGAGTTGTTGGATTTTTTTCTTACAAATATTCATGACGTTAATTTGCTTCGTTTGCTGTACGGAATTTGTTCAACGCAGATATTAGCCGTAAACAATGGGTTTTTTGCTCCGCTAAGCGCCGTGACTTGCTTGACAAGGTTTTCCTCCGCTCCGTAAACTCCTTTAAGTGGGAATTTGTGGGATAAAGTGGTAATCGGGGGTGAGACTGGCATGTTCCGGGGAGCAACGTTAGTTAATCTCGACAGTAAAGGGCGCTTATCGGTGCCTACCCGTTATCGGGATCAACTGCTCGAGAGCGCTACCGGTCAAATGGTTTGTACCATTGACATCCATCACCCGTGCCTGCTGCTGTACCCCCTGCCTGAATGGGAAATTATCGAGCAGAAGTTATCGCGTCTGTCGAGCATGAATCCAGTTGAGCGTCGCGTACAGCGCTTATTGCTGGGTCATGCCAGCGAATGTCAGATGGATAACGCCGGTCGCTTATTGATCGCGCCCATTCTGCGACAACACGCAGGGCTAACGAAAGAAGTGATGCTGGTTGGGCAGTTCAATAAGTTTGAGCTGTGGGATGAAACGACCTGGTATCAACAGGTCAAGGAAGATATCGACGCTGAGCAGTCTGTTACTGGCGCGTTGTCGGAACGATTGCAGGATTTGTCTCTATAAAATGACGGAAAATTATAAACATACAACGGTGTTGCTGGATGAAGCCGTAAACGGCCTGAATATTCGTCCAGACGGCATCTACATTGACGGGACATTTGGTCGCGGTGGTCACTCACGTCTGATCCTCTCCCAGCTTGGTGAAGAGGGGCGTTTACTGGCAATCGATCGCGATCCGCAGGCTATTGCCGTTGCTAAAACGATTACCGATCCTCGCTTCTCCATCGTACATGGACCTTTCTCTGCGCTGGCTGACTATGTCGCCGAGCGTGGACTGACCGGTAAGATCGACGGGATTCTTCTCGATCTGGGCGTTTCTTCACCGCAGCTTGATGACGCAGAGCGCGGTTTCTCGTTTATGCGTGACGGTCCGTTAGATATGCGTATGGATCCAACACGCGGTCAGTCAGCGGCCGAATGGCTGCAAACCGCCGATGAAGCAGACATTGCCTGGGTGATTAAAACCTTCGGCGAAGAGCGCTTCGGCAAACGCATTGCGCGCGCCATCGTGGAGCGTAACCGCATCGAACCGATGACCCGCACCAAAGAACTGGCGGAAGTTATTGCGGCGGCAATGCCGGTGAAGGACAAATTCAAACATCCCGCGACCCGTACCTTCCAGGCGGTGCGCATTTGGGTAAACAGTGAACTGGAGGAGATAGAGCAGGCGCTAAAAAGCTCGCTCAGCGTGCTGGCTCCAGGTGGTCGCCTTTCGATCATCAGTTTCCATTCGCTTGAAGACCGCATTGTGAAACGCTTTATGCGTGAACAAAGCCGTGGTCCTCAGGTACCGGCTGGAATACCGATGACCGAAGCGCAGATCAAAAAACTGGGCGGTCGTGAGTTAAGAGCACTAGGCAAGATGATGCCGGGCGAAGAAGAGGTAGCTGAAAATCCTCGTGCCCGTAGTTCAGTTCTGCGTATTGCAGAGAGGACGAACGCATGATCAGCAGAGTGACAGAAGCCCTAAGCAAAGTTAAAGGATCGATAGGAAGCAACGAGCGCCATGCCTTGCCTGGTGTGATCGGTGACGATCTTTTGCGGTTTGGGAAGCTGCCACTCTGCCTGTTCATTTGCATTATTTTGACGGCGGTTACCGTCGTGACAACAGCACACCATACGCGGTTACTGACCGCGCAGCGTGAGCAGCTGGTTCTGGAGCGAGATGCGCTTGATATCGAATGGCGCAACTTGATCCTTGAGGAGAACGCGCTCGGCGACCATAGCCGTGTTGAACGGATCGCAACGGAAAAGCTGCAAATGCAGCATGTTGATCCCTCACAAGAAAACATCGTAGTACAAAAATAAGGATAAACGCGACGCATGAAAGCAGCGGCAAAAACGCACAAACCAAAACGCCAGGAAGAACAAGCCAACTTTATCAGTTGGCGTTTTGCGTTACTGTGCGGTTGTATTTTGCTGGCACTGGGTTTTCTGCTGGGGCGCGTTGCCTGGCTGCAAATCATCGCGCCGGACATGCTGGTACGTCAGGGCGACATGCGCTCTCTGCGCGTCCAGGAAGTGTCCACCTCGCGCGGGATGATTACCGACCGCTCTGGTCGTCCACTGGCGGTGAGCGTTCCGGTGAAGGCGATTTGGGCCGACCCGAAAGAGGTGCATGACGCAGGCGGCGTGAGCGTTGGCGAGCGCTGGAGAGCGCTGTCGACGGCGCTGAACCTCCCGCTCGATCAACTGGCTTCCCGCATTAACGCCAACCCGAAAGGGCGCTTTATCTATCTGGCGCGTCAGGTAAACCCTGACATGGCTGACTACATCAAAAAACTGAAGCTGCCAGGGATTCACCTGCGTGAAGAGTCCCGCCGTTACTATCCTTCCGGAGAAGTGACCGCTCACCTCATCGGTTTTACCAACGTCGACAGCCAGGGGATTGAAGGCGTTGAGAAGAGCTTCGATAAATGGCTCACCGGACAACCGGGTGAACGTATTGTACGTAAAGACCGCTATGGCCGCGTCATTGAAGATATCTCCTCTACCGACAGCCAGGCGGCGCACAACCTGGCGCTGAGTATCGATGAGCGTTTACAGGCGCTGGTCTACCGTGAACTGAATAACGCCGTGGCGTTTAACAAGGCTGAGTCAGGCAGTGCGGTGCTGGTGGATGTGAACACCGGTGAAGTGCTGGCAATGGCCAACAGTCCGTCTTACAACCCGAACAATCTCACCGGTACGCCGAAAGACGCGATGCGTAACCGTACCATTACCGACGTGTTTGAGCCGGGTTCTACCGTTAAACCGATGGTGGTGATGACCGCGCTGCAGCGTGGCGTGGTACGTGAAAATACCGTACTTAACACCATTCCTTACCGAATTAATGGCCACGAAATTAAAGACGTGGCGCGTTATAGCGAATTGACCCTTACCGGGGTTTTGCAGAAGTCGAGTAACGTCGGTGTTTCCAAGCTGGCGTTAGCGATGCCGTCCTCAGCGTTAGTAGATACTTACTCACGTTTTGGGCTGGGAAAAGCGACCAATTTGGGGTTGGTCGGAGAACGCAGTGGCTTATATCCTCAAAAACAACGGTGGTCTGACATAGAGAGGGCCACCTTCTCTTTCGGCTATGGGCTAATGGTAACGCCGTTACAGTTAGCGCGAGTCTACGCAACGATCGGCAGCTATGGCGTTTATCGCCCGCTGTCGATTACCAAAGTTGACCCTCCTGTTCCGGGCGAGCGTATCTTCCCGGAAGCGACCGTACGCACCGTGGTGCACATGATGGAAAGCGTGGCGCTGCCTGGTGGCGGCGGCGTGAAGGCGGCGATTAAAGGCTATCGCATCGCCATTAAAACCGGTACGGCGAAAAAAGTCGGGCCAGATGGCCGCTACATCAATAAATACATTGCTTATACCGCAGGTGTTGCGCCTGCGAGTCAGCCGCGCTTCGCGCTGGTTGTTGTTATCAACGATCCGCAGGCGGGTAAATATTACGGTGGCGCCGTTTCCGCGCCGGTCTTTGGTGCCATCATGGGCGGCGTTTTGCGCACCATGAACATCGAGCCGGATGCGCTGACAACGGGCGATAAAAATGAATTTGTGAATAATCAAGGCGAGGCAACAGGTGGCAGATCGTAATTTGCGCGACCTTCTTGCTCCATGGGTGCCGGGTGCACCGGAGCGAGCACTGCGAGAGATGACACTCGACAGCCGTGTGGCTGCATCGGGCGATCTCTTTGTCGCAGTATTGGGTCATCAGGCGGACGGGCGTCGATATATCCCGCAGGCGATAGCGCAAGGTGTGGCTGCCATTATTGCAGAAGCAAAAGATGAAGCTGCTGACGGTGAAATCCGCGAAATGCACGGTATACCGGTTATCTATCTGAGCCAGCTTAACGAACGCTTATCTGCACTGGCGGGCCGTTTTTACCACGAGCCTTCTGAAAAAATGCGTCTGGTCGGCGTGACCGGAACGAACGGTAAAACCACCACCACCCAACTGCTGGCACAGTGGAGCCAACTGCTTGGCGAAACCAGCGCGGTGATGGGAACAGTAGGCAATGGCCTGCTGGGCAAAGTGATCCCGACGGAAAATACCACCGGTTCAGCCGTTGATGTCCAGCATGTGCTGGCGGGGCTGGTTGCGCAGGGCGCAACGGTTGGCGCGATGGAAGTCTCTTCACACGGTCTGGTTCAGCATCGCGTGGCGGCGCTGAAGTTTGCCGCATCAGTATTTACTAACTTAAGCCGTGACCATCTCGACTACCACGGCGACATGGAACATTACGAAGCCGCGAAATGGCTGCTGTATTCCACGCACCATTGCGGGCAGGCCATTGTTAATGCGGATGATGAAGTCGGTCGTCGCTGGCTGGCTAAACTTCCCGATGCGGTTGCCGTATCAATGGAAGACCACATTAACCCGAACTGTCACGGTCGTTGGTTAAAAGCGATTGACGTGGATTATCACGATAGCGGCGCGACGATTCGATTTGCTTCCTCATGGGGCGACGGCGAAATTGAAAGCCGCCTGATGGGGGCGTTTAACGTCAGCAATTTGCTGCTGGCGCTGGCCACACTGTTGGCGTTGGGATATCCGTTAGCTGATTTACTGAAAACGGCGGCACGACTGCAGCCGGTTTGCGGGCGCATGGAAGTGTTCAGCGCGCCGGGCAAAACCACCGTGGTAGTTGATTACGCCCATACGCCGGATGCACTGGAAAAAGCGCTGCAGGCGGCCCGTCTGCATTGCACCGGCAAGCTGTGGTGCGTCTTTGGCTGCGGCGGCGATCGCGACAAAGGTAAACGTCCGTTGATGGGCGCCATTGCCGAGCAGTTTGCCGATGTCGTTGTGGTTACGGATGACAACCCGCGCACCGAAGAGCCTCGCGCCATTATCAATGACATTCTGGCGGGGATGCTGGATGCCGGGCAGGCCAAAGTAATGGAAGGCCGTGCTGAAGCGGTCACTAGCGCCATCATGCAGGCAAAAGAAAATGACGTGGTGCTGGTCGCTGGCAAAGGCCATGAAGATTACCAGATTGTCGGTGCACACCGTCTCGACTACTCCGATCGCGTGACGGCAGCACGTCTGCTGGGGGTTATCGCATGATTAGCGTAACGCTCAGCCAACTGGCGGAGATCCTCCGTGGCGAACTGAAAGGGGCCGATCTGGCCCTTGATGCGGTGACAACCGATACGCGTAAAGTGACGCCAGGCTGCCTGTTTGTGGCGCTGAAAGGCGAACGCTTTGACGCCCATGATTTTGCAGACAAAGCACAAGAGAGCGGGGCGGGTGCGCTGTTGGTCAGCCGCCCGTTGGACACCGACCTGCCGCAGCTGATTGTGAAAGATACGCGCCTGGCGTTTGGTGAACTGGCGGCGTGGGTACGCGCTCAGGTGCCGGCGCGCGTTGTCGCGCTGACCGGCTCATCCGGTAAAACCTCTGTTAAAGAGATGACGGCCTCCATTCTGAGCCAGTGTGGCAACACGTTATATACCGCGGGCAACCTGAATAACGACATCGGCGTACCGATGACGCTGCTGCGCTTAAACAACGATTATGACTATGCCGTGATTGAACTTGGCGCCAATCATCAGGGTGAAATCGCCTGGACCGTTGGGTTGACGCGCCCGGAAGCGGCGCTGGTGAACAACCTGGCCGCCGCACATCTGGAAGGCTTCGGCTCTCTGGCGGGCGTTGCGAAGGCAAAAGGTGAGATTTTTACCGGCCTGTCAGCGAACGGTATCGCCATTATGAATGCCGACAACAACGACTGGCTGAACTGGCAAAGCATCATCGGCGATCGCAAAGTCTGGCGTTTTTCGCCGAATGCGGCTAACAGCGACTTTTCGGCGGCCAACGTACATGTGACCTCACACGGCACGGAGTTTACGCTGCAAACCCCAACCGGAAGCATTGATGTTCTGCTACCGCTGCCGGGTCGCCACAACATTGCTAACGCCCTGGCAGCGGCTGCGCTCGCTATGGCGGTAGGCGCGACGCCAGAGGCGATCAAAGCGGGTCTGAAAGATTTGCAAGCGGTTCCGGGACGTCTGTTTCCGATTCAACTCGCGGAAAATCAGCTGCTGCTGGACGACTCCTATAACGCTAACGTCGGCTCAATGACCGCAGCGGTACAGGTGCTGTCTGAAATGCCTGGCTACCGCGTGTTGGTGGTTGGCGATATGGCAGAGCTTGGCGCGGAAAGCGAAGCCTGCCACGTGCAGGTGGGTATCGCTGCGAAGGCGGCGGGTATCGACCGTGTGCTGAGTACAGGGAAACTGAGTCAGGCAATTAGCCATGCCAGCGGCGTTGGTGAGCATTTTGCGGATAAAACCGCGCTGACCGCGCATCTTAAAGCGCTGATTGCAGAACATCAGATCATGACGATTTTAGTGAAGGGTTCACGTAGTGCCGCCATGGAAGAGGTAGTACGCGCATTACAGGAGAATGGGACATGTTAGTTTGGCTGGCCGAACATTTGGTCAAATATTATTCCGGCTTTAACGTCTTTTCCTATCTGACGTTTCGCGCCATCGTCAGCCTGCTGACCGCGCTGTTCATCTCTTTGTGGATGGGCCCGCGCATGATCGCCCGCTTACAAAAAATGTCCTTTGGACAGGTCGTACGTAACGACGGTCCGGAATCGCACTTCAGTAAACGCGGTACGCCAACCATGGGTGGGATCATGATCCTCACCGCGATAGTTATCTCCGTACTGCTGTGGGCATATCCGTCGAACCCGTACGTATGGTGCGTGCTGGTGGTATTGATTGGCTACGGCATTATCGGTTTTGTCGATGACTACCGCAAAGTGGTGCGCAAAGATACCAAGGGCCTGATTGCCCGCTGGAAGTACTTCTGGATGTCGGTCATTGCATTAGGGGTCGCGTTTGCGCTGTATCTGGCCGGTAAAGACACTCCGGCGACCGAGCTGGTGGTGCCGTTCTTTAAAGACGTGATGCCGCAACTGGGGCTGTTCTACGTGCTGCTGGCGTACTTCGTGATTGTCGGTACCGGGAATGCGGTAAACCTTACCGACGGCCTGGATGGACTGGCGATTATGCCGACCGTGTTTGTGGCCGCCGGTTTTGCGCTGGTGGCATGGGCGACCGGTAACATGAACTTTGCTAACTATCTGCACATTCCTTATTTACGCCACGCTGGCGAATTGGTGATTGTCTGTACGGCGATTGTCGGCGCAGGTTTAGGCTTCCTGTGGTTTAACACCTATCCGGCGCAGGTCTTTATGGGCGACGTCGGTTCACTGGCACTGGGTGGCGCGCTGGGCATTATTGCCGTACTGCTGCGTCAGGAGTTCCTGTTAGTGATCATGGGCGGCGTATTTGTTGTAGAAACGCTGTCGGTCATTCTGCAGGTGGGCTCCTTTAAGCTGCGCGGACAGCGCATCTTCCGTATGGCGCCGATTCACCATCACTATGAACTGAAGGGCTGGCCGGAACCGCGCGTTATTGTGCGCTTCTGGATTATTTCGCTGATGCTGGTGCTGATTGGCCTGGCAACGCTGAAGGTACGTTAATCATGGCTGATTACCAGGGTAAAAAAGTCGTCATTATCGGTCTGGGATTGACCGGGCTGTCCTGCGTGGATTTCTTTCTGGCGCGTGGCGTGACGCCGCGCGTGATGGATACCCGTGCGACGCCGCCTGGCCTGGATAAATTACCGGAAGCGGTTGAGCGTCATGTTGGCAGCCTGAATGATGACTGGCTGCTGGCTGCCGATCTCATCGTCGCCAGCCCTGGTATTGCCCTGGCGCATCCTTCGTTGAGCGCCGCTGCTGATGCAGGGATTGAAATTGTTGGCGACATTGAGCTGTTTTGTCGCGAAGCACAGGCGCCGATCGTCGCGATCACCGGGTCCAACGGTAAAAGCACCGTCACGACGCTGGTTGGCGAAATGGCGAAAGCGGCCGGAGTAAACGTCGGCGTTGGCGGTAATATTGGCCTGCCTGCGCTGATGCTGCTGGATGACGAACGCGAACTGTATGTTCTGGAACTGTCCAGCTTCCAACTGGAGACAACCTCCAGCTTACGGGCTGTCGCGGCCACCATTTTGAACGTCACTGAAGATCATATGGACCGTTATCCGTTTGGACTGCAGCAGTACCGTGCGGCCAAACTGCGTGTCTATGAGAATGCGAAAGTGTGTGTGGTTAATGCTGATGATGCGCTGACCATGCCGATTCGCGGGGCGGATGAGCGCTGCGTGAGCTTTGGCATCAACATGGGTGACTATCATCTCAATCGTCAGCAAGGTGAAACCTGGCTGCGGGTGAAGGGTGAAAAAGTCCTCAACGTGAAAGAGATGACGCTTACCGGCCAGCATAACTATACCAACGCCCTGGCAGCGCTGGCGCTGGCGGATGCTGCGGGTCTGCCACGGGCGTCGAGCCTGAAAGCACTGACCACCTTTACCGGTCTGGCGCACCGTTTTCAGTTGGTGCTGAACCATAACGGCGTACGCTGGATTAACGATTCGAAAGCCACCAACGTGGGCAGTACCGAAGCCGCGCTGAATGGCCTGCACGTTGACGGCACGCTGCACCTGCTGCTGGGCGGCGACGGAAAATCCGCTGATTTTATGCCGCTGCAACGTTACCTGAGCGGCAACAATATTCGTCTGTACTGCTTTGGCCGCGATGGCGCGCAACTCGCCGCTCTGCGACCTGATGTTGCGGAACAAACAGAAACCATGGAACAGGCGATGCGTCTGCTTGCGCCGCGCGTGAAGCCGGGCGATATGGTGCTGCTGTCGCCAGCCTGCGCCAGCCTTGACCAGTTCAAGAACTTTGAGCAACGTGGTGACGTCTTCACCCGTTTGGCGAAGGAGTTGGGTTGATGCGCTTATCTCTCCCTCGTCTGAAAATGCCGCGCGTACCGGGACTGGGTGTCCTGGCGTGGATCTTCGCGGCACTTAAAGGCTGGGTGATGGCTTCGCGTGATAAAGACGCCGACAGCCTGATCATGTATGACCGCATGCTGCTGTGGCTGACCTTTGGTCTGGCAGCGATTGGTTTTGTGATGGTGACATCAGCATCGATGCCTGTAGGGCAACGCCTGGCGGGCGATCCGTTCCTGTTCGCCAAACGTGATGCGCTGTATATCTTCCTGGCGTTCTGTCTGGCGATGGTGACGCTGCGTCTGCCGATGGAGTTCTGGCAAAAGTACAGTACGACGATGCTGATAGCCTCAATCATCATGCTGCTGATCGTACTGGTGGTGGGTAGCTCCGTTAACGGGGCGTCGCGCTGGATTGCGTTGGGCCCGCTGCGTATTCAGCCTGCGGAATTTACCAAGCTGTCGCTGTTCTGTTATCTCGCCAATTATCTGGTGCGTAAAGTGGATGAGGTGCGTAACAACCTGCGCGGCTTCTTAAAACCGATGGGCGTGATCCTGGTGCTGGCTATTTTACTGCTGGCGCAGCCTGACCTCGGTACGGTGGTGGTGCTGTTTGTTACCACGTTGGCGATGCTATTTTTGGCTGGCGCCAAATTGTGGCAATTCATCGCCATCATCGGCATGGGGATTTCGGCGGTCGTACTGCTGATCCTTGCCGAGCCGTATCGTATTCGCCGCGTAACTTCCTTCTGGAACCCGTGGGAAGATCCGTTTGGCAGCGGCTATCAGCTGACACAGTCTCTGATGGCTTTTGGTCGCGGTGAAGTGTGGGGCCAGGGATTGGGTAATTCAGTCCAAAAACTGGAGTATTTGCCGGAAGCGCACACCGACTTTATCTTCGCCATTATTGGGGAGGAGCTGGGTTATATCGGTGTGGTACTCGCTCTTTTAATGGTATTCTTCGTCGCTTTTCGCGCGATGTCGATTGGTCGTAAGGCGCTGGAAATTGACCACCGTTTTTCAGGTTTCTTAGCCTGCTCCATCGGGATTTGGTTTAGCTTCCAGGCGCTGGTAAACGTCGGCGCGGCGGCGGGTATGCTGCCAACGAAAGGTCTGACGTTGCCGTTGATCAGTTATGGTGGTTCAAGTTTGTTGATCATGTCGACAGCCATCATGTTTTTGTTACGTATTGATTATGAAACGCGTCTGGAAAAAGCCCAGGCGTTTACACGAGGTGCACGATGAGTGGTCAACCGAAGCGGTTAATGGTGATGGCGGGCGGTACCGGTGGACATGTCTTCCCGGGGCTGGCGGTTGCGCACCATTTAATGGCCCAGGGCTGGCAGGTTCGTTGGCTGGGCACCGCCGATCGTATGGAAGCGGACTTAGTGCCGAAACACGGCATTGAAATTGACTTTATTTGCATCTCCGGTTTGCGTGGCAAAGGTGTTAACGCGCTGCTTGCCTCCCCCGTGCGTATTTTTAATGCCTGGCGTCAGGCGCGCGCCATCATGAAGCAGTTTAAGCCTGATGTGGTGCTGGGTATGGGCGGCTACGTGTCCGGCCCTGGCGGTCTGGCGGCCTGGTCATTAGGCATTCCGGTAGTTCTGCATGAGCAGAACGGTATTGCGGGATTAACCAACAAATGGTTGGCGAAGATCGCGACGAAGGTGATGCAGGCCTTCCCTGGTGCTTTCCCGAATGCGGACGTGGTGGGGAATCCAGTGCGTACTGATGTCCTTGCACTGCCGTTACCCGAAGAACGTTTGGCTGGGCGTGAAGGTCCGGTGCGCGTGCTTGTTGTCGGAGGTTCGCAGGGCGCGCGCGTGCTGAACCAGACGATGCCGCAGGTCGCCGCTAAACTTGGCGACGCAGTGACTATCTGGCATCAGAGCGGTAAAGGCGCGCAGCAAACCGTTGAGCAGGCTTATGCCGATGCGGGACAACCGCAACACAAGGTCACTGAATTTATTGATGATATGGCGGCAGCCTACGCGTGGGCGGATGTCGTAGTTTGTCGCTCAGGTGCGCTGACGGTAAGTGAAATTGCTGCCGCAGGTTTGCCTGCGCTGTTTGTGCCTTTCCAGCACAAAGACCGACAGCAGTACTGGAATGCGCTGCCGCTGGAGAAAGCGGGCGCCGCCAAAATTCTTGAGCAGCCGCAGTTTACTGTGGATGCCGTCGCTAACACCCTTTCCGGGTGGTCGCGAGAAACCTTATTAACCATGGCAGAACGTGCGCGCGCCGCATCCATATCGGATGCCACAGAGCGTGTTGCTAATGAAGTGAGCCGGGCTGCCCGGGCGTAATTGTGGTGATGCCTTTTGCATCGCATGAACTAAGAAGTTAATGGCTAAAGAATGAATACACAACAACTGGCAAAACTGCGTTCCATAGTGCCCGAAATGCGTCGCGTTCGGCACATTCACTTTGTCGGCATCGGTGGTGCTGGTATGGGCGGTATTGCCGAAGTTTTGGCCAACGAAGGTTATCAGATCAGCGGTTCTGACCTGGCGCCGAATCCGGTGACTCAGCAGTTGACGAATCTGGGCGCCACGATTTTCTTCAACCATCGCCCGGAAAACGTGTGTGATGCGAGCGTGGTGGTGGTGTCCAGCGCTATTTCTGCGGATAACCCGGAAATTGTTGCGGCCCATGAAGCGCGTATCCCGGTGATCCGCCGTGCGGAGATGCTGGCAGAGTTGATGCGTTTTCGTCACGGTATCGCCATTGCCGGGACCCACGGTAAAACCACGACCACGGCGATGGTCTCCAGCATCTATGCGGAAGCGGGTCTGGATCCGACTTTCGTCAACGGCGGTTTGGTGAAAGCAGCAGGCGTCCATGCGCGTCTGGGGCATAGCCGTTATTTGATTGCCGAAGCGGATGAGAGCGACGCGTCGTTCCTGCATTTGCAGCCGATGGTGGCGATTGTCACCAATATCGAAGCTGACCATATGGATACCTACCATGGCGACTTCGAAAATTTAAAGCAGACGTTTATTAATTTCCTGCATAACTTGCCGTTTTATGGTCGTGCGGTGATGTGCGTTGACGATCCGGTTATTCGCGAGCTGTTACCGCGAGTTGGCCGTCAGACCACGACCTATGGTTTCAGCGATGATGCTGACGTTCGCGTGGAAGATTATCAACAGATCGGCCCACAAGGGCACTTTACGCTGCTGCGCCAGGGGATGGCTGATTTACGCGTTACGTTAAACGCGCCGGGCCGCCACAATGCGCTGAACGCGGCGGCGGCGGTGGCAGTTGCAACAGAAGAAGGCATTGAAGACGAGGCTATTTTACGCGCGCTGGAAAGTTTCCAGGGGACCGGGCGTCGTTTTGACTTCCTCGGCGAGTTCCCGCTTGAGCCGGTGAACGGGAAAGCCGGAACTGCGATGCTGGTCGATGACTATGGCCATCACCCAACGGAAGTGGACGCCACGATCAAAGCCGCACGCGCAGGTTGGCCGGACAAAAATTTGGTGATGCTGTTCCAGCCGCACCGCTTCACGCGTACGCGCGATTTGTACGACGACTTTGCCAATGTGCTGACACAGGTTGATGCGCTGCTGATGCTGGACGTGTATGCCGCGGGCGAAGCCGCGATTCCGGGTGCAGATAGCCGCTCGCTGTGCCGTACCATTCGTGGTCGCGGTAAGATCGATCCTATTCTGGTGTCCGATCCGGCCCAGGTAGCGGAAATGCTGGCACCGGTATTAACCGGCAACGATCTGATTTTGGTGCAAGGTGCTGGAAATATCGGCAAAATCGCACGTTCCTTAGCTGAAATCAAACTGAAGCCGCAAAACCCGGAGGAGGAACAACATGGCTGATAAAATCGCGGTCCTGTTAGGGGGCACCTCCGCAGAACGAGAAGTGTCGCTGAATTCTGGCGCGGCTGTACTCGCCGGGTTGCGTGAAGGTGGTGTAGATGCCCATCCGGTTGACCCGAAAGAGGTTGATGTCACTCTTCTGAAATCAATGGGTTTTCAGAAGGTGTTTATTGCTCTGCACGGTCGCGGCGGTGAAGATGGTACGTTGCAGGGCATGCTGGAGCAGATCGGCCTGCCGTATACCGGTAGCGGCGTTATGGCATCGGCTATCTCAATGGACAAGCTGCGCAGCAAGCTGCTGTGGCAGGGGGCTGGATTGCCCGTTGCGCCATGGGTGGCATTGACCCGTGCTGAGTTTGAAAAAGGACTTAGCGATGAAGTGGTTACGAGAGTTTCTGCGTTAGGCTTGCCGTTGATTGTGAAGCCAAGCCGTGAAGGTTCCAGCGTCGGGATGTCAAAAGTTGAAGAAGAAAATGCTTTGCAAACTGCATTAGCATTGGCTTTTCAGCATGATGAAGAAGTACTGATTGAAAAATGGCTCAGTGGGCCAGAATTCACAGTTGCGATACTCGGCGAAGAAATTTTACCGTCAATACGTATCCAACCCGCGGGAACCTTCTATGATTATGAGGCGAAGTATCTGTCTGATGAGACACAATATTTCTGCCCTGCAGGTCTGGAAGTTGGCCAGGAGGCCGAATTACAGGCGTTAGTCCTGAATGCGTGGAACGCATTGGGCTGTAAAGGCTGGGGCCGTATTGACGTCATGCTGGACAGCGATGGCCAGTTTTATCTGCTGGAAGCGAATACCTCTCCGGGTATGACCAGCCACAGCCTGGTGCCGATGGCGGCGCGTCAGGCGGGCCTGAGCTTCTCGCAGTTGGTGGTTCGAATTCTGGCGTTGGCGGACTGATATGTCGCAGGCTGCGCTGAACACGCGAAACGGTGATGAAGAAGAGGTAGCCTCCTCACGCCGCAATAATGGAACGCGTCTTGCAGGAATTCTGTTTCTGCTGACAGTGCTGTGCACCGTGTTTGTCAGCGGCTGGGTCGTGTTGGGATGGATGGAAGATGCGCAGCGTTTGCCATTGTCGAAGCTGGTATTGACCGGTGAGCGACATTACACGCGCAATGACGATATTCGTCAGTCCATTCTGGCGCTGGGCGCTCCGGGTACCTTTATGACTCAGGATGTAAACATCATTCAGAGTCAGATTGAACGCCTTCCCTGGATTAAGCAGGCGAGCGTCAGAAAGCAGTGGCCTGATGAATTGAAGATTCATCTGGTTGAATATGTGCCAATAGCGCGTTGGAATGACCAACATATGGTGGATGCCGATGGCAATACGTTCAGCGTCCCAACCGGTCGGGCCAATAAGCAGGTATTACCCATGTTGTATGGCCCGGAAGGCAGCGCGAGTGAAGTGTTGCAAGGGTTCCGCGATATGGGGCAGGTGCTGGCTAAGGATAGATTCACCCTGAAGGAAGCGGCGATGACCGCTCGTCGTTCCTGGCAGTTAACGCTTAATAACGATATTAAGCTCAATCTGGGCAGGGGCGATACGATAAAACGTTTGGCTCGCTTTGTGGAACTCTACCCGGTTTTACAGCAGCAGGCGCAAACCGATGGCAAACGGATTAGCTACGTTGATTTGCGTTATGACTCAGGAGCGGCAGTAGGCTGGGTTCCCTTGCCTCCTGAGGAATCTAATCAGCAACAGAATCAGGCACAGGCAGAACAACAATGATCAAGGCGACGGACAGAAAACTGGTAGTTGGACTGGAGATTGGCACCGCGAAGGTAGCCGCTTTAGTAGGGGAAGTTCTGCCCGACGGTATGGTCAATATCATTGGCGTGGGCAGTTGCCCATCGCGAGGTATGGATAAAGGTGGGGTGAATGACCTTGAGTCAGTGGTGAAATGCGTACAGCGCGCCATTGACCAGGCTGAACTGATGGCAGATTGCCAGATTTCCTCAGTGTATCTGGCGCTTTCAGGTAAACATATTAGCTGTCAGAATGAAATTGGTATGGTGCCCATTTCCGAAGAGGAAGTGACCCAGGAAGATGTGGAAAATGTTGTGCATACGGCAAAATCCGTACGTGTGCGCGATGAACATCGTGTACTGCACGTTATTCCACAGGAATACGCCATTGACTACCAGGAAGGCATTAAAAATCCGGTCGGTCTTTCCGGCGTGCGTATGCAGGCAAAAGTACATCTGATTACCTGCCACAACGACATGGCGAAGAACATCGTCAAAGCCGTTGAACGCTGTGGCCTGAAAGTTGACCAACTGATATTTGCCGGGTTGGCAGCCAGTTATTCCGTGTTAACGGAAGACGAACGTGAGCTGGGTGTCTGCGTGGTCGATATTGGTGGTGGTACAATGGACATCGCCGTTTATACTGGCGGGGCGTTGCGCCATACCAAAGTAATCCCTTATGCAGGGAATGTGGTCACCAGCGATATCGCGTATGCCTTTGGTACGCCGCCGAGCGATGCTGAAGCCATCAAAGTGCGTCATGGTTGTGCGCTGGGTTCTATCGTTGGTAAAGATGAGAGCGTTGAAGTGCCAAGCGTCGGTGGTCGTCCGCCACGCAGTCTGCAACGTCAGACTCTGGCTGAGGTCATTGAGCCGCGTTATACCGAGCTGCTTAACCTGGTCAACGAAGAAATTTTGCAATTACAGGAACAACTTCGCCAGCAGGGTGTGAAACATCATCTGGCGGCGGGGATTGTGTTAACCGGTGGTGCTGCGCAAATTGAAGGTCTTGCGGCTTGCGCTCAGCGCGTGTTTCATACGCAGGTGCGTATTGGTGCGCCGCTCAATATTACCGGTCTGACAGATTATGCCCAGGAGCCGTATTATTCAACGGCAGTGGGGTTGCTTCATTACGGGAAAGAATCCCATTTAAGTGGTGAAGCTGAAGTTGAAAAACGTGTAACGGCATCAGTTGGCTCGTGGATTAAACGACTCAATAGTTGGCTGCGAAAAGAGTTTTAATTTTTATGAGGCCGGCAATAATTACGGCCTCAGGCGACAGGCACATACACAACGTCATTCAAGTTGCATCGCGACGGCAACCGAGCGAATCTCCTGGAACATAGTTTACTATGTGACGGGAGTGAGTGAAGGCAGCCAACAAAGAGGCGGCTTGAAGGATAAAGTGTAAAACGGAGAGAGAAACTATGTTTGAACCTATGGAACTGACCAATGACGCGGTGATTAAAGTCATCGGCGTCGGCGGCGGCGGCGGTAATGCCGTTGAACACATGGTGCGCGAGCGCATCGAAGGTGTTGAATTCTTCGCGGTGAATACCGACGCTCAGGCGTTGCGTAAAACGGCGGTTGGACAGACCATTCAGATTGGTAGCGGCATCACCAAGGGTCTGGGCGCGGGTGCAAACCCGGAAGTCGGTCGCAATGCGGCAGACGAAGACCGTGAAGCTCTGCGTGCAGCGCTTGACGGCGCAGACATGGTGTTCATCGCAGCAGGCATGGGCGGCGGGACCGGGACCGGTGCAGCGCCAGTGGTTGCTGAAGTAGCAAAAGATTTAGGTATTCTGACCGTTGCTGTCGTGACTAAGCCTTTCAACTTTGAAGGCAAGAAGCGTATGGCATTCGCGGAGCAGGGTATCACCGAGCTGTCCAAACATGTGGACTCTCTAATTACTATTCCGAACGACAAACTGCTGAAAGTGCTGGGTCGCGGTATCTCCCTGCTGGATGCGTTTGGCGCAGCGAATGATGTGCTGAAAGGCGCAGTCCAGGGTATCGCTGAACTGATTACCCGTCCGGGCCTGATGAACGTCGACTTTGCCGACGTGCGCACCGTGATGTCCGAAATGGGCTATGCGATGATGGGTTCTGGCGTGGCGAGCGGTGAAGATCGCGCTGAAGAAGCGGCTGAAATGGCTATCTCTTCACCTCTGCTGGAAGATATCGATCTGTCCGGCGCGCGTGGCGTGCTGGTCAACATTACTGCGGGCTTCGACCTGCGTCTGGATGAGTTCGAAACCGTAGGTAACACGATTCGTGCATTTGCATCGGATAACGCGACTGTGGTTATCGGTACTTCTCTGGACCCGGATATGAACGACGAACTGCGCGTTACCGTTGTTGCCACTGGAATTGGTATGGACAAGCGTCCTGAAATCACTCTGGTGACCAACAAGCAGGTTCAGCAGCCGGTAATGGATCGTTACCAGCAGCACGGTATGGCGCCGTTGACGCAAGAGCAAAAACCGGTAGCGAAGGTGGTTAACGACAATACGCCGCAGACCACTAAAGAGCCGGATTATCTGGATATCCCTGCATTCCTGCGTAAGCAAGCTGATTAAGAATTAGCTGGAATTTGGGGATTGTGGCTCTTTGTGCTAAACTGGCCCACCGAATGTATAGTACACTTCGGTTGGATAGGTAATTTGGCGAGATTATACGATGATCAAACAAAGGACTCTTAAACGTATCGTTCAGGCGACTGGCGTCGGTTTACATACCGGCAAAAAAGTCACCCTGACATTACGCCCTGCGCCGGCCAACACCGGGGTCATCTATCGTCGCACCGACTTGAATCCTCCGGTAGATTTCCCGGCCGATGCCAAATCTGTGCGTGATACCATGCTCTGTACGTGTCTGGTCAACGAGCATGATGTGCGGATTTCAACCGTTGAGCATCTTAATGCTGCTCTGGCGGGCTTAGGTATCGATAACATCGTTATTGAGGTTAATGCCCCGGAAATCCCGATCATGGATGGTAGTGCTGCTCCGTTCGTTTACTTGCTGCTTGATGCAGGTATTGAAGAACTGAACAGTGCGAAGAAATTTGTCCGCATCAAAGAGACCGTTCGCGTCGAAGATGGCGACAAGTGGGCTGAGTTTAAGCCGTATAATGGTTTTACGTTGGATTTCACCATCGACTTTAACCATCCGGCGATCGACTCCAGCACCCAGCGCTATGCGATGAACTTCTCTGCTGATGCGTTCATGCGTCAGATCAGCCGTGCGCGTACTTTCGGCTTCATGCGTGATATCGAATATCTGCAGTCCCGCGGCCTGTGCCTGGGCGGCAGCTTCGATTGTGCCATCGTTGTTGACGATTATCGCGTACTGAACGAAGACGGCCTGCGTTTTGAAGATGAATTCGTTCGTCACAAAATGCTCGACGCGATCGGTGACTTGTTCATGTGTGGTCACAACATTATTGGTGCATTTACCGCGTATAAATCCGGTCATGCATTGAATAACAAACTGTTGCAGGCGGTCCTGGCAAAACAGGAAGCCTGGGAATATGTGACCTTCCAGGACGACGCAGAACTGCCGCTGGCGTTCAAAGCGCCTTCGACTGTACTGGCATAATAACTATACACAAAATCATTCAAGTTGCATCAAGGCGGCAACTGAGCGAATCCTCAGGAACGTACGACCAGTACGTGACTGGGGTGAGAGAAGGCAGCCAACAAAGAGGCAGCTTGAAGGATGAAGTGTATATCTGTCGTATAAATTCGACTGGTCAATCTGGCACTCTCTCCGGCCAGGTGAGCCAGTCGTTTTTTTTATCCTCCAATAGCTCACCGTCTTTTTCGATGCGGCTTTTTTCCCGCTGTCAGATTAAAATACTGAGCGATCGCTGCTTTCTTAAGCATATTTACCCGCGACTTGCGTCATTACTGCTGTGGTGCGAACGCATTAATGGTAATATTTGTGCGCAAAAAATGGTTTTGCATTTATAACCCCAAACGCAGGGTAGATCAGGTGGCAATAACGTGAGTGGAATACTGACGCGCTGGCGACAGTTAGGCAGACGGTACTTCTGGCCGCATCTCTTATTAGGGATGGTCGCGGCAAGTTTTGGCCTGCCCGCGATCGGTAATGCTGCTGAACCTAATACCCCCGCGAAGGCGACCGCCAGCAATCACGATCAAGGCGCTAAAGTTAACTTTAACCAGCTTGCTTTGCTGGAAGCCACTAACCGTCGCCCGAATTTTACTGTTGATTATTGGCATCAACATGCCATTCGTACGGTTATACGCCATCTTTCTTTTGCTATGGCCCCTCAGGCGCTGCCCGTTGCCGAAGAGCCGTTGCCAATCCAGGCGCACCATCTTGCGTTACTGAATACGCTTAGCGCGATGCTGACGCAGGAAGGCAGACCGCCGGCGACAGTAAGTCGCGTGACATATGCCCATTTCACTTCTCAGGCCGCGTTTAGTATTCCTGTCTGGATAAGCCAGCAGCAGGGTATCCGCGCTGGTCCTCAACGCCTCAGCTAAAAAAGAACCTTCCAACTTATAATTTTTGACTCCGCACCGCGGGGCGTTTGAGATTTTATTATGCTAATCAAATTATTAACGAAAGTATTCGGTAGCCGTAACGAACGTACGCTGCGTCGTATGCGCAAAGTGGTCAACGTCATCAACGCGATGGAACCGGAGATGGAAAAACTCTCCGATGATGAGCTGAAAGCGAAGACCGCTGAATTCCGCGCCCGTCTGGAAAAAGGTGCCAGCGTGGAAAGCCTGATCCCGGAAGCATTTGCGGTAGTCCGTGAAGCGAGTAAGCGTGTGTTCGGTATGCGTCACTTCGACGTTCAGCTGCTGGGTGGTATGGTCCTCAACGATCGCTGTATCGCAGAAATGCGTACCGGTGAAGGTAAAACACTGACCGCAACGTTGCCAGCCTACCTGAACGCATTAAGCGGGAAAGGTGTACACGTCGTTACCGTGAACGACTATCTGGCTCAGCGTGACGCCGAAAATAACCGCCCACTGTTTGAGTTCCTCGGTATGACCGTAGGTATCAACATGTCAGGTCTGCCGGCTCCGGCCAAGCGTGAAGCTTACAATGCTGACATCACTTACGGTACCAACAACGAATACGGCTTTGACTACCTGCGCGACAACATGGCGTTTAGCCCGGAAGAGCGCGTTCAGCGTAAACTGCATTATGCGCTGGTCGATGAAGTCGACTCCATCCTGATCGATGAAGCACGTACTCCGCTGATCATTTCCGGCCCGGCTGAAGATAGCTCGGAAATGTACAAGAAAGTGAACAAAATCATTCCAAACCTGATCCGTCAGGAGAAGGAAGATTCTGACACATTCCAGGGCGAAGGCCATTTCTCTGTCGATGAGAAATCGCGCCAGGTTAACCTTACCGAACGTGGTCTGGTTCTGATTGAAGAACTGCTGGTGAAAGAAGGCATTATGGATGAAGGCGAGTCGTTGTACTCTCCGGGCAACATTATGCTGATGCATCACGTGACTGCTGCACTGCGTGCACATGTGCTGTTCACCCGTGATGTAGACTACATTGTGAAAGACGGCGAAGTTATCATCGTCGACGAACACACCGGACGTACCATGCAGGGGCGTCGCTGGTCCGACGGCCTGCACCAGGCTGTTGAAGCCAAAGAAGGCGTAGAAATCCAGAACGAAAACCAGACGCTGGCTTCTATCACCTTCCAGAACTACTTCCGCTTGTACGAAAAACTGGCCGGTATGACCGGTACAGCAGATACCGAAGCGTTCGAATTCAGCTCTATCTACAAACTGGATACCGTAGTGGTGCCGACCAACCGTCCGATGATCCGTAAGGATTTGCCGGATCTGGTGTACATGACCGAAGCGGAAAAAATTCAGGCCATTATCGAAGATATTAAAGAGCGTACCGCGAATGGTCAGCCGGTGCTGGTGGGGACTATCTCCATTGAGAAATCTGAAGTGGTCTCTAACGAACTGACCAAAGCAGGTATCAAGCATAACGTGCTGAACGCCAAGTTCCACGCTAACGAAGCAGCAATCGTCGCACAGGCGGGCTATCCTTCAGCCGTGACCATTGCCACTAACATGGCGGGTCGTGGTACGGATATCGTGCTGGGCGGTAGCTGGCAGGCAGAAGTCGCCGAGCTGGAAAATCCGACAGAAGAACAAATCGCACAGATTAAAGCTGACTGGCAGGTGCGTCACGACGCGGTGTTGGCCTCCGGTGGTTTGCACATCATTGGTACCGAACGTCATGAATCTCGCCGTATCGATAACCAGCTGCGTGGCCGTTCCGGTCGTCAGGGGGATGCGGGTTCTTCTCGTTTCTACCTGTCGATGGAAGATGCGCTGATGCGTATTTTTGCCTCCGACCGCGTGTCTGGCATGATGCGTAAATTGGGTATGAAGCCAGGTGAAGCGATTGAACATCCATGGGTAACCAAAGCGATTGCTAACGCGCAGCGTAAAGTAGAAAGCCGCAACTTCGACATTCGTAAGCAATTGCTGGAATATGATGATGTCGCCAACGACCAGCGTCGCGCAATCTACACCCAGCGTAACGAACTGCTGGACGTATCTGACGTTAGCGAGACCATCAACAGCATCCGTGAAGATGTCTTCAAAGCAACGATTGATGCCTATATTCCGCCGCAGTCTCTGGAAGAAATGTGGGATATCCCGGGTCTGCAGGAACGTCTGAAAAACGACTTCGATCTGGAAATGCCGATTTCAGAGTGGCTGGATAAAGAGCCTGAGCTGCACGAAGAAACGCTGCGCGAACGTATTCTGGCAAACGCCGTAGAAGTTTATCAGCGTAAAGAAGACGTTGTGGGCGCAGAGATGATGCGTCACTTCGAAAAAGGCGTGATGCTGCAAACTCTCGACTCCTTGTGGAAAGAGCACCTTGCGGCGATGGACTATCTGCGTCAGGGTATCCACCTGCGTGGTTATGCGCAAAAAGATCCGAAGCAGGAATATAAACGCGAATCCTTCTCTATGTTTGCATCAATGCTGGAATCACTGAAGTACGAAGTGATCAGCACCCTGAGCAAAGTTCAGGTGCGTATGCCTGAAGAAGTCGAAGCAATGGAGCAGCAGCGTCGCGAAGATGCTGAGCGTTTAGCGCAGATGCAGCAACTGAGCCATAAAGGTGATGATTCTGCTGCGGCAGAAGAGCTGGCGGCACAAACTGGCGATCGTAAAGTGGGTCGTAACGATCCGTGTCCTTGCGGTTCCGGTAAAAAATACAAACAGTGCCATGGCCGTCTGAGCTAAGAAAATAACTCACTGAAAAGGCGCAGAATTCTGCGCCTTTTTTATGGACGATAAATATGAAAGTACTGCAAATCGCTGTTGGAATTATTCGTAATAAGCACAACGAGATTTTTATCACTCAGCGTGCAGCTGATGCCCACATGGCAAATAAGCTGGAGTTTCCCGGCGGAAAAATAGAAGCGGGCGAAACGCCGGAGCAGGCACTGGTTCGCGAACTACAGGAAGAAGTCGGGATTACGCCGACTCAAAGCTCATTGTTCGAAAAGCTGGAGTATCAGTTTCCGGACAGACATATCACGCTGTGGTTCTGGCTGGTTGAAAGCTGGGAAGGTGAGCCATGGGGAAAAGAGGGGCAACCGGCGCAGTGGATTGCGCAACATGCTCTGAATGCGGAAGATTTCCCGCCTGCGAATGCGCCGGTCATTGAAAAGTTGATTGCTGGCTAATGGTGTTGTAGGCCGGATAAGGCAACGCCGCATCCGGCAAATTATTGCGGGGACGCAACGCTTATCCGGCCTGCCGTTGTCGCTGAATTACTTCTGCTCTTCGCTCCAGTCATCGCTTTCTGACAGATCGCCGGAGCTTGGGATACGCTTCTCTTCCGCGGCCCATTCACCCAGGTCGATTAACTGACAACGTTTGCTGCAGAATGGACGAAACGGACTGACTTCTGCCCACACGACTGCTTTACCGCAGGTTGGGCAGTTTACGATAGTTTGTTCAGACATCTTAACTCCTTAACAGCACGCCAGATCGAAATCGAGGCGCTCAGGCACCTGACCATTCTCGCTATCCAGTGGCATAAAGCGAATGGCAAAGCGGCTCTTATGACCCGATATTTGCGGATAAAGCTGCGAAGCGAGCGGCAACTGTAAACGCAGTAGGTCTGCATCATCGCCGTTGTCCTGGTAAAAACCATTCAGGCTGGTTTGCTTACGAAACGGTGCTGAGTTGCGGATTAAATCCAGGACCAGAGACAATGCCTGGTTGAGCGGGTTCAGGCTGGCAAGCCAGGTCTCAACCTGTATGTCACGCTGAGTCTGTGACAGATGCAGCCAGATATGTAAAGTCGGCAAATCAAAACTGCAGCATCCGCCGGGAATACTTAAACGCTGACGAACAAGGCCAATCAGACGGTCTTCACGCAGGGTTTGTCCGATGCGCGGGGCAGAAATCAGAATACTGCCTGCACTTTTTAACTGCTGGCGCAAAGAGTCGATTCTGCTTTGATCGACGCCGGGAACTTCGACCCAGGCCTGGAGTTTTCGCTGCTGTCGCTCCAGTTCTTTGAGGAGTTCGGTACGGACTTCGCCGCGTTCAAATACATCCAGTAAATCTCCGATATTGCGGAAAAAATGCAGAGCGCCGGCATGGTCAGCAATGGGCAAATTAACGGAGAGCTGTTGGATTAAAAACTCAATGCGCAGCCATGTACGCATCTTCTCATTGAGAGGGTGTTCAAAAAGGACCTGGGTGTGCATTACGGTTTTTCCTGTGAGACAAACTGCGACGCGCATTGCAAATAGAGCGCGTGCAGGCGGGCGACATCCGAGGCGATGGCTTCCGGTGCGCCATTATTATCAATAACATCATCTGCCACGGCCAGCCGCGCTTCACGCGTTGCCTGGGCAGCAAGAATTTGTTCAACATGCTCACGTGTGACGTCATCGCGCTGCATGGTTCGCCTGAGTTGAGTCTCAGGGGTGACATCAACGACGAGTACGCGATCGGCTTTTTTATACAGCGCGTTTTCTACCAACAAGGGGACGACCCATAACAGATAAGGAGAGGTCGCTTGCTGAAACTGACGCTGTGTTTCCTGCTGGATAAGCGGATGGAGCAGGGCATTCAACCATTTTTTCTCATCAGGATCGGAAAAAATGCGTTCGCGTAAAATGCGCCGCTGCAACGATCCGTCTGCGGCGATAACCTCGGAACCAAAATGTTCTTCGATCGCCTTAAGGGCGGGTGTGCCGGGTTCAACCACCTGGCGCGCAATAATATCTGCATCAATGATGTTTATTCCGAGGTCAGCGAACGCATTTGCAACGGTACTTTTACCACTGCCAATGCCGCCGGTTAAGGCTACCGTATACCTCATAGATGCAGATCCTGGAGTTTAAGTTTGATTATCAAACAGTTAAAAGTTAAGCGTGCGAAGGCGAGGCTGCTGCAGGATTAACCTACTATTCGCCAGGTAAATTTATGGGATTGTAGCGTAAAAAAAGAGAATTTCGCAGTCTTGCGCGGCATTGATTAGTGCGTATGATAGCGTCACTGGAGTTGTGAGTTTCGATTTTTCGCCATTAACCCCAGGAATCCGCACATGCGTATCGAAGAAGATCTGAAGTTAGGTTTCAAAGACGTTCTTATCCGCCCTAAGCGTTCTACTCTCAAAAGTCGTTCCGATGTTGAACTGGAACGTCAATTCACCTTTAAACATTCAGGTCAGACCTGGTCCGGCGTGCCGATTATCGCCGCGAACATGGACACCGTTGGGACGTTTGCCATGGCAACGGCGCTTGCCTCCTTCGACATCCTGACCGCTGTGCACAAACACTATTCTGTTGAAGACTGGGCCGCTTTCATTGCAGATTCCTCAGCCGATGTACTGAAACACGTGATGGTTTCAACCGGGACGTCGGACACTGATTTCGAAAAAACCAAACAGATTCTGGCATTGAATCCAGCGCTGAACTTTATCTGCATTGATGTGGCAAATGGCTATTCAGAGCATTTTGTTCAGTTTGTGTCGAAAGCACGTGCGGCCTGGCCGACAAAAACGATCTGTGCTGGCAACGTGGTCACCGGCGAGATGTGTGAAGAACTGGTGCTTTCCGGTGCTGATATCGTCAAAGTGGGCATTGGCCCAGGTTCTGTATGTACCACCCGCGTAAAAACCGGCGTTGGCTATCCGCAGCTTTCTGCCGTCATTGAATGTGCTGATGCAGCGCACGGCCTGGGTGGCATGATTGTCAGCGACGGTGGCTGCACAATGCCGGGTGATGTGGCAAAAGCGTTTGGCGGCGGCGCAGACTTCGTGATGCTCGGCGGCATGCTGGCCGGCCATGAAGAAAGCGGCGGTAAAATCGTTGAAGAGAACGGTGAGAAATTCATGCTGTTCTACGGTATGAGCTCTGAGTCTGCTATGACGCGCCATGTTGGTGGTGTTGCTCAGTATCGTGCCGCTGAAGGTAAAACCGTTAAGCTGCCTCTGCGCGGCCCGGTTGATAATACCGCTCGCGATATCCTTGGCGGACTGCGTTCTGCTTGTACTTATGTCGGTGCATCCCGTCTGAAAGAGCTGACCAAACGTACAACGTTTATTCGTGTACAGGAACAAGAAAACCGCGTTTTCAATAGCCTGTAAGAACAGGTCGTACGGTTAAACGCCTGATGGCGCACAGCTTATCAGGCCTACGCTCATGCTCTGTGTAGGCCTGATAAGGCGTTTATGCCGTTATCCGACATTTAAATTTATCCCACACCACTCATTGCATCTCCCAGATGAAAAATCGGTAGATACATTGCCACAACCAGCGTACCGATAATCAACCCCGTAATGACAAGCAAGGCTGGCTCAAGTAATGACGCCAAATTTTCGGCCTGAGATAGCGTGTACTCGCTGTGATGTCGGGCGAGGTTTTGCAACATCGCATCCAGAGAGCCGGAAGCTTCACCGGTTCTCACCAGTTGCAAGCAAAGCGGACTAAATTCACCGCTATTTTTAAGCGCCAGCCATACCGGCTTCCCGGCACTGATATCGTGATGCACCTGTGCCAAACGTTGGGACCAATAAGGGCAGTTAAGGGTTTCAGTGACACTCTCCAGACCTTGCAGAAAGGGAATGCCCGCGTTTTGTGTTAATGCCAGTACGGTGAAGATCTGTGTAAGTTTTTGCCCCCTGACCATCGACCCGATGATGGGGAAGTGCAGCAGTGTTTTCTGACGCAGAATAAGCCAGTAGGGTTTCTGCTTTATCAATCCGTATGTTGTTCCCAGCACCAGGCATAGCAACCCTGCCAGCCATCCCCATCGACTGCTGTAGTGTGCCGCGGCCATAATCCACTGAGTGAGCGTCGGTAGCGGGGTGTTGAACGTACGATAGATGGCGGCAAACTCAGGGAGTACAAACTGCAGCATCGCCAGCACGACCATTATCGCCATGGCAAGAATGATAATGGGGTAGCGTAGTGCTTTTTTGACTTTATCAGCGAGTTGCTGTTGGTTTTTTTGCTGACGGGCAAGTTCAAAGCAGCAGTCGTCCAGTTTGCCCGTTAGTTCTCCGGTGCGGATCATTGCCTGGTACAGCGGGGGAAATACGTGTTGCCACCGCGAAAGCGAGGCTGACAGCGCAATGCCTTGTTCCATATCGTAAGCCAGCGTGCGCAGTAATGCCTGCCACTGGTTGCTGGGATGCTGTTCAGCGAGCAGAGTTAACCCAGCGGAAAGCGTCAATCCCGCTTTAAGCAGTGTTGCCAACTGGCGTATGGCTTCGGCACTGTTTGCTCTGCTCCAGTGCGAGGTTTTAACGCGCATCCGGTTAATGTGAATTGGCGTAATCTGCTGCTGTTCGAGCACAAACAGGAGCGATGGTCGGGTATCAGCCCATAGCATCCCTGCTACAGGTTGACCTTCGTGGGTTATTCCTTGCCAGCGCCAGAGGTGTTTAGTTGGCATGGGGCGTGCCCAGTACGCGGATCAGTTCTTCAAATGTCGTTAACCCTTGTTCCACCGCCTGACAGCCATCCTCGAAAAGAGTACTCATACCCGCTTGCTGAGCATCCGATTCCACAACGTCTGCGGATGAGCCATCGGCAATACGTTGCCGCAACGCAGGCGTAATGGGCAGTACTTCAAACAGAGCGGTTCGACCATAAAACCCGTGATAGCAGTGTTGGCAACCGGGTGCCTGCCAACGCGGTAGTGGCGTGGGCCAAAGTGTTGCCGGGAGTGTTATGGGAGTATCAAGTCGTCGCCGACAATGTGGGCATAATTTTCTGACTAATCGCTGCGCAACTATTAATGTCAGCGCGGAGGCAATCATCCAGCGTGCCACCCCCATTTGCTGCAGGCGTATCAGTGTTTCACTGGTGGAATTGGTATGCAGTGTCGAAAGAACCAAATGACCGGTTTGTGCGGCTTTCAGGGCAATCTCAGCTGTTTCGCCGTCGCGGATTTCGCCTACCATAATAATGTCGGGATCCTGGCGCAGTAGTGCACGTAATACACCCTGAAAATTAAGTCCGGCGCGAGGATGGATTTGTGTCTGATTGAGTCCTTCAATGGGGATCTCGACCGGATCTTCTACACTACAGAGATTCACATCGGGGGTGTTTCGGGTTTGTAGCGCACTGTACAGGGTAACCGTTTTGCCGCTCCCGGTCGGCCCGGTGACCAGAATCAAACCCTGTGGTTGCTGTAATGCTTGTGAAAACGCAGCCAACTGTGCCTCATGCATGCCCAGTGCGTTGACCTCCAGCGTTTGATTAACCTGATGAAGCAGGCGTAGCACTACTTTTTCACCCCATCGGCAAGGCAGCGTGGCGATGCGAAACGAAATGGGGTCACCTGAAATCTCCACGGTAAATTGTCCATCTTGCGGGAGTCGGTGCTCGGCAATATCCAGACTGCCTAATACCTTTAATCTTGCAGTGAGAGCAATGCCCATCTCGGTTGTGACTTCCGGTAATGTGTGTAGTACGCCATCCACACGTATCCTGATCCGGTAGTGATTCTCCGCAGGTTCAATATGAATATCAGAAGCCCGTTGTGCCAACGCGGATTGAAAAGCATGGTTCAGCAACCCTGCGGCAGTTGCGCTGCTTTCTGTGATGATGGCCGGGAGCATTTTACGCGGCGCGTGTGTGTGGCCCTCCATTTGCTGACGCGTCCAGCACACAATATCGATGCGTCGGGTCGTGGCAAAATGCAGTGCATCCAGCAGTTCGTGGGAAGGGGCATCCACAACAGCGATATGCACCGCGTCATTGTCTGCATCCAGTAATATGGCCTGATAGCGCTGGCACAGCGCCGTTAGTTGGGTGGTATTCATCTCTTTTCCTTAGTTGGCATCAAAACGAAAAACGTCTTCGCAAGCCTGTTGCAGCGCGCTGTCATTCTGGATAGAGCAGTTGCGATTCCAGCCCGTTATGCCGTTGGCGTTGTCCCAACCCGGCGTCATGGTGATGCTTAGCCCGTTCAGGCTTTCCTGCCCGCTGAGGCTGACCACGCCTTTTTCCACGCTCATACCTGAGACATAGCGGGTGGTGGTCACAGAGGGGATGCCATTTGTCCCGGCATCACAGGTTTCTGTTCCGCCGTGCTCCAGCGCGCAGAGTTCGACGGCAGTACGGTAGGGGACAAAGGTTTGCAGCATGTCTGTCAGCGCGGCTTTGCGCAGATAGTTTTGATAAGCGGGGATACCGATAGCGCTGAGGATGGCAATGATGCCAATGACCACCATCAGTTCGATAAGCGTGAAGCCTCGTTGTTTGTCCATTGTTGATTTGCTCCTTGAGTTAGCTGGCGCTACTTTGGCAAATCGAAGGGATTTCAGGCGAGAGGCAAAAAATAGAACGAGAAGGCCGGTTCAGATGAATGTTACGAAATTACAGAATCAGACAACGTATTTGCGAAGATGCTCGAATAAACTGCCGATCGGCGGCGGGGCTGTAGGCCCGATACGCGAATCGCCATCGGGCAGAACAGTCAGTGATTAGCGAAAACGCATCGAGAGGTCGAGTGCGCGGACATGTTTGGTCAGCGCGCCCACAGAGATGAAATCCACGCCGGTTTCCGCGAATTCGCGTAGCGTTTCATAGGTGACGTTACCAGATACTTCCAGACGCGCCTGGCCGTTGGTACGTTTGACCGCTTCGCGCATTTGGTCGGTTTCGAAATTGTCGAGCATGATGATGTCCGCCCCGGCTTTCAGCGCGTCGTCCAGTTCATCCAGGCTTTCCACTTCTACCTCAACCGGCACGTCCGGGTGCAGCCAGAAGGCTTTTTCCACGGCCTGTTTCACCGAACCAGACGCAATAATGTGGTTTTCCTTGATCAGGAAAGCGTCAGAAAGCCCCAGACGATGATTTGCGCCGCCGCCGCACAATACCGCGTATTTCAGCGCCGTACGCAGCCCAGGCAGGGTTTTACGCGTATCCAGCAGCTGGGTTTTTGTCCCCGCCAGCAGGTCGACGTATTTACGGACTTCACTCGCTACGCCAGACAGCGTTTGCACAAAGTTGAGTGCGGTACGTTCACCGGTCAGCAGTACGCGGGAAGGGCCGTCCAGTTCAAACAGCGGCTGATTAGCCTTAATGCTGTCGCCATCTTCGACATGCCAGGTGACGCTGACATCATCGCCAGCCAGTTGAATAAAGACCTCTTCCACCCAACGCTTCCCACAAAAAACGCCATCTTCACGGGTAATTACGGTAGCGTGGGAGCGCATATCTTCGGGTAAAAGCTGTGCGGTGATATCGTTATTGGCATCAACTTCTCCGCCTAAATCTTCACGCAGCGCCTGAGCGACAGCGGCAGGGATATCCAGATTTATGCGTTCCAACAGCGCGTCACGTCGGTAGTCAGGGTTATAGCGGCGAGGCGGCATGATAAAACTCCAAATTGCTAACGAATCATAAGGTGGAAACATGCTACCCTGAACCTGATATGAGCACCACCAATAAGGAGATTCTGCATGTTGTTAGACGAGGGCTGGCTGGCAGAGGCGCGACGCGTTCCCTCTCCGCATTACGATTGCCGCCCGGATGACGAAACCCCTTCTTTGCTGGTGGTGCATAATATCAGCCTGCCACCCGGTGAATTTGGCGGCCCATGGATCGACGCGCTGTTTACGGGCACGATTGATCCCAATGCCCATCCTTATTTTGCCGGAATCGCCCATTTGCGCGTTTCTGCCCATTGTCTGATCCGCCGTGATGGTGAGATCGTGCAGTATGTCCCCTTTGATAAACGCGCCTGGCATGCCGGCGTCTCGAGCTATCAGGGCCGCGAACGCTGTAATGATTTCTCAATTGGTATTGAGCTGGAAGGGACGGATACGCTGGCTTATACCGATGCGCAGTACCAGCAACTGGCTGCCGTGACGCAGACGCTGATTCAGCGTTATCCGGCGATTGCCAGTAACATGACTGGGCATTGCAATATTGCGCCCGAGCGTAAGACCGATCCCGGCCCCTCATTTGACTGGGCAAGGTTTCGCGCCCTGGTCACCCCCTCGTCACACAAGGAGATGACATGACGCTGTTTACAACATTACTGGTGTTGATTGTTGAACGCCTGTTTAAGCTGGGTGAGCACTGGCAGCTTGATCACCGGGTTGAAGCTCTTTTCCGTCGGGTTAAGCATTTCTCGATGATGCGTACGGTAGGCATGGCCCTGATTGCGATGGGGGTAACGTTCCTGCTGCTGCGCGCACTCCATGGGCTGCTGTTTAACGTGCCCTTGCTGGTGGCGTGGATCTTAATTGGCCTGCTGTGCATCGGCGCTGGCAAGACACGTCTTCATTATCATGCCTATCTGAACGCGGCGGCTCGCGATGACGCTCACGCCCGTGAGGCGATGGCCAGCGAATTGACGCTGATTCATGGCGTGCCGCCGGACTGCGATGAGCGTGAGTTTTTGCGTGAACTGCAGAACGCGCTGTTATGGAACAACTTTCGCTTTTATCTGGCGCCGTTATTCTGGCTGATCGTCGGTGGTTCGTGGGGACCGGTGACGCTGGTGGGTTATGCTTTTTTACGTGCCTGGCAGTCCTGGCTGGCGCGCTATCAGACGCCGCATCAGCGTCTGCAATCGGGTATCGATGCAATTCTGCATGTGCTGGACTGGATCCCGGTGCGCCTGGCGGGCGTGGTCTATGCGCTGTTAGGACACGGCGAGAAAGCGCTTCCGGCCTGGTTTGCCTCGCTTGCGGATATGCATACTTCGCAGTATCAGGTGTTGACGCGCCTGGCGCAGTTCTCGCTGGCGCGCGAACCCCATACCGATAAAGTCGAAACGCCAAAAGCTGCCGTTTCGATGGCGAAGAAAACTTCGTTTGTGGTGGTGGTGGTCATTGCGCTGCTGACCATTTATGGGGCATTAGTATAGCGTTGTGCCGGATGGCGCTAACGCTTATCCGACCTACAATGAAAAAACGTGTAGGCCCGGTAAGCGTTAGCGCTACCGGGCAGTGCAACGGCTTAGTTCGTATCAGCAGGCGGCACGCCAAAATCTGGCATGCCGTTTTCGCCCCAACGCACGAGTTTCAGACGAGTGTGGCGGTTTGGGTCGTACAGCGGATCGCCTTCGATTTCGGTGTAATTTCTCGCGTGGTACACCAGCACATCTTCACCTTCCGGCGTTTGCGTAAAGCTGTTGTGTCCTGGGCCGAACTGGCGGTTTTCGTAGCTGGTGGTAAAGACCGGGCGCGGTGATTTGTGCCAGTTCTGCGGGTTGAGTGGATCGGCGTTGAGGTCAATCCACAATAATCCCATACAGTAATTCTCATCGGTGGCGCTGGCGGAATAGCTGATGAACAGCTTGTCGCCGTGAACCATGACGGCCGGACCTTCGTTGACCCAAAAACCCCGGCATTCCCAGTCATATTCTGGATGGCTGAGCATCACTGGCTCGCCTTTAATCGTCCATGGATTTTCCAGCTCAGCGAGGTAGATATTGGAGTTCCCGGCGATATCGGGCGATTTCTGCGCCCACAGATACCACTGTTTTCCCTGATGGTTAAAGGTTGTGGCATCAAGCGCGAAGGTATCAAACTGGGTTTTAATTTGCCCCTTTTCAACCCACTTACCACTTAGCGGATCGGCATCTGCGCACTCCAACGCAAACATGCGATGCTGGAACATACCCAACGTATCGAGCGCCTGAGTGTACGTGGCCGCAAAGTAGATGTACCACTTACCTGCCAGATGATGGATTTCAGGCGCCCAGATGAGTTGGCTCATAGGGCCGCTGTCCGGTTTGTGCCAGACAACAACGGGTTCCGCGGTGCGTAATTCCCCCAGAGAGTCAGCCCGGCGGATCTCCAGGCGATCGTATTCGGGCACTGAAGCAATGAAATAGTAGTGGCTACCGTCACGTAAAATAAACGGGTCGGCACGTTGTTCAATAAAGGGGTTAGGCCACTGATTCATCAGGCTTTCCTTACGGTTTCAGTTGTTTTTATCTCGTGGTATTCATTCAGTTCACGGTAATTGGCGCGGCGCTTTTCTAAATCTGTCTGGATTTGCTGCATGAACTCGCGGTCAACTTTCAGCAGGCGAACCACGCCTGCAGTAATCAGGTAGCCTACGCCCGGAATAATAGTGAACAACAGCATAATGCCGTTAATCGCGGAGTCGCTTTGCGCTTTAGCGCCTGCATCGTAGCCGTACCAGGAAAGCAGGAAGCCCACCATCGCGCCGGCAATCGCCAGCCCCAGTTTCAGGAAGAACAGGTTGCCGGAGAAGCTGATCCCGGTGATGCGTTTACCGGTTTTCCACTCGCCGTAGTCATCGACATCCGCCATCAGCGACCAGTGCAGCGGGGATGGGATCTGATGCAGGATGTTGAGCAGGAAGTAGAGCACCATAATCATCATGGTGGCTTTCGGATCGAAGAAGTAAAATGCGGCGGAGAAAATCGCCAGGATGATGTTGGTCCAGAAGAAGACTTTCAGTTTGCACCAGCGATCGGTTAATACCTTCGCGAGCATACTGCCGATCATCATGCCGACAACGCCAAGGCTGATAAACAACGTTGCGAACTGTGTGCTTTGCTGCATAACCCAGGTGACGTAGTACATGGTGGCGGCCATACGAATAAAGCCCGGACAGACGTTGCACAAGGTTAATAGCAGGATTTTCACCCACTGATCGTTCTTCCACACGTCTTTCAGATCGGCTTTCAAATCGTCGTTCGTGGGTACCGCAGGGCGTACACGTTCGCGCACGGTCGCGAAACAAAACAGGAACATGCACATACCAATGAAAGCCAGCACGGCCATCGCCATCTGATAGCCTTTGGCTTTATCTTCCCCGCCAAACCAGTCTGCCATTGGCAGTAGCGTGAGTGAGAGTAGCAGAGTTGCAATCCCGACCAGCACGAAGCGATACGACTGGCAGGCGACGCGTTCTTTCGGATCGTTGGTGATGACGCTACCGAGTGAACAGTAGGGAATGTTAATTGCTGTATAGGTAATAGAGAGCAGGAAGTAGGTGACAAACGCATAGATAACTTTGCTGTTATACGTCCACTCCGGAGTGGTAAACATCAATACGCTGAATAATGCGTAGGGGAAAGCCATCCACAGAAGCCATGGACGAAACCGACCATATTTACTGCGGGTACGATCGGCCATTGCACCCATGATAGGGTCAGTAACGGCATCAATAACGCGTACAGAAAGCAGCAATACGCCGACAAGTGCAGGCGCAAGACCAAAAATATCTGTGTAAAAATAGTTAACAAACAGCATGATAGCGCCGAATATGATGTTGCATCCGGCATCGCCCATTCCATAGCCGATCTTTTCTTTCACCGACAGCTTTCTGGTTTCCATCAAGCGCACTCCATTAATGTGATATGGAGAGAATTATTGTCTGGTGTTGGTGTTTTTGCGTTGCAGGATAGCGCCGCTGATATGGACTAAACAGTCATCTGTGGGAAAGTGTGAGGCAGGTAACAACCCCCACCTGGTGCAGGTGGGGGGAAGGATTAATGCGCTTTCACGGCACCGGCCGTTTTCTGTTTGCACAGATAGCCAATGCCAAGAATGGCAATCCATACCGGGATCAGGTACACAGAGATCGCCATGCCCGGCGTCATCAGCATAATCACCAGTACTGCAGCCATGAAAATCAGGCACACCCAGTTACCCAGCGGATAGAGCAGTGCCGGGAAGCGGGTGGTAACCCCCTGCTGCTGTTTTGCTTTGCGGAACTTCATGTGCGCCAGGCTGATCATTGCCCAGTTGATCACCAGGGCGGAAACCACCAGCGCCATCAGCAGGCCAAAGGCGGATTCTGGCGCCAGATAGTTGATCAGCACACATAGAGCCGTAACCAGCGCGGAAACCAGAATGGTGTTCACCGGTACGCCGCGTTTGTCGACGTTCATCAGCGCTTTTGGCGCGTTGCCCTGTTGAGCCAGGCCGAACAGCATACGGCTGTTACAGTAGACACAGCTGTTATAGACAGAAAGGGCAGCGGTCAGCACCACTATGTTCAGCGCATTGGCAACAAAGGTGTCGCCCAGTTCGTGGAAAATAAGGACAAACGGGCTGGTATCAGCCGTAACACGCGTCCATGGCATCAGGGAAAGCAGTACAGCCAGCGAACCCACATAGAAAATCAGGATACGGTAAATGACCTGGTTGGTGGCTTTAGGAATGCTTTGCTCCGGGTTATCGGCTTCTGCTGCGGTGATCCCGACCAGCTCCAGCCCACCGAAAGAGAACATAATAATCGCCATCATCATTACCAAACCAGTGAAGCCGTGCGGCAGGAAGCCACCCTGGTCCCACAGGTTACTGACGCTGGCCTGCGGCCCGCCGTTGCCGCTGAATAGCAGCCAGCCGCCGAAGATGATCATCGCGACTACGGCAATGACTTTAATAATGGCAAACCAGAACTCCATCTCACCGAACACTTTCACATTGGTGAGGTTAATGGCGTTAATAATCACGAAGAAGGCGGCCGCAGAGGCCCAGGTTGGGATCTCCGGGTACCAGAACTGAATGTATTTACCCACGGCCGTCAGTTCAGCCATGGCAACCAAAACGTACAGCACCCAGTAGTTCCAGCCAGAGGCGAAACCTGCGAAACTGCCCCAGTATTTATAAGCAAAGTGGCTAAAGGAGCCTGCTACCGGCTCTTCAACCACCATTTCACCTAGCTGACGCATAATTAAAAAGGCGATAAATCCGGCGATAGCGTAACCCAGAATAATACCCGGCCCTGCAGACTGAATAACGGATGCGCTCCCGAGGAATAACCCGGTACCAATCGCGCCACCCAGCGCGATAAGCTGTATATGGCGGTTTTTAAGGCCGCGCTTTAGCTGATCGCCATGCTGTTGACTTTCCATCATGAAACCTCGTGTGTGGTTTTACTCTTCATCTTTCGAGTACTTATATTTTGAACCACGCAGTGACGCGTGTGTAAGTTTGCAATTCCGTTTGTTGTATTAATTTATTTACAGCAATGAATTATGAAATGTTGCCTAAAGACTTTTGTCTTGATCAGAATAATGTTATGCGAGCGCGAATGCACCTGCTTTATGCGGCGTGAGAGACGAGTTGAATAAAAAGAAACCATTTGTAAGCGCGAGTTTATCTACCACAAAATTTCCAATTTGAATTTTTATTCGAAAATAGTGATTGATAAATCGATAAATAAGCAGGTGAATCGGTTCAGATAATATTTTTTTTCGTTTCAATTCGGTTAAAACTACCTCGGGATGGGTAAATTTAACATTTGTGCATAGTTACATGTTTGAAACGTTATTTCTGTAATGTTGTTAAAATATGCCTCCTTTACTGATTTCAATCAAAACCTGTATGGACAGAAGGTGAATACTTTGTTACTTTAGCGTCAAGAACATGAAATTGGTAAGACCAATTGACTCCGGGCAAATGGCTTAAGACAGGAAATCATGGCCTACAGCAAAATCCGCCAACCAAAACTCTCCGATGTGATTGAGCAGCAGCTGGAGTTTTTAATTCTTGAGGGGACACTTCGCCCCGGAGAAAAACTCCCACCGGAACGCGAGCTGGCAAAACAGTTCGACGTCTCCCGCCCCTCCTTACGCGAGGCGATCCAACGCCTTGAAGCGAAGGGGTTACTGCTTCGTCGTCAGGGCGGTGGCACTTTTGTTCAGAGCAGCCTGTGGCAGAGCTTTAGCGACCCACTGGTAGAGCTGCTCTCCGACCATCCTGAATCCCAGTTTGACCTGCTTGAGACGCGCCATGCGCTGGAAGGTATTGCAGCCTATTACGCTGCACTGCGCAGCACGGATGAAGACAAAACGCGTATCCGTGAACTCCACCATGCGATCGAGCTTGCGCAACAGTCCGGCGATCTTGACGGTGAATCTGATGCGGTACTGCAGTATCAAATTGCTGTCACCGAAGCGGCACATAATGTGGTGCTGCTCCATTTGCTAAGGTGTATGGAGCCGATGCTGGCTCAGAACGTTCGGCAAAACTTCGAATTGCTGTATGCGCGTCGCGAGATGCTGCCGCTGGTAAGCAGTCACCGTACCCGTATCTTTGAAGCAATTATCGCCGGGAAGCCGGAGGAGGCGCGTGAAGCGTCGCACCGTCACCTGGCCTTTATCGAAGAGATCCTGCTGGACAGAAGCCGTGAGGAAAGCCGTCGTGAACGCGCCTTACGCCGTCTGGAGCAACGAAAGAATTAGTGATTTTTCTGGCAGAACGTTAACCAGAAGATGTTGTAAATCAAGCGCGAATTAAAGTGCGCGGCAACTAAATGCCAGGCCCATAAGGCTATTTTATTTGCCATTTTGGCCCTGGGCAGTGCTCACAATCCTCACGTACTACGTGTACGCTCCGGTTGTTCCGCGCTGTCCGTGCCCAAACTGGCTGCAACAATTACGCCTGATGGGTCAGGCAATAAACGCAGAACCTGTCTTATTGCGCTTTTGGTTGTTCAAAATAATTCGGGTTGTATCGCGGCGGCAAGCGCGCGAGTCGCCAGGAGCATAGTGAACTATGTGACTGGTGCGAGGAAGCGCAGCCAACAAAGAGACAACCTGAAGTATGAAGAACAAAGAACGCAATGGGACAGGTTCCAGATAACTCAACGTATTTAGATAGATAAGGAATACCCCCATGTCAGAACGTTTCCCAAATGACGTGGATCCGATCGAAACTCGCGACTGGCTACAGGCGATCGAATCGGTCATCCGTGAAGAAGGTGTTGAGCGTGCTCAGTATCTGATCGACCAACTGCTTTCAGAAGCCCGCAAAGGCGGCGTGAAAGTAGCGGCAGGTGCAGGGGCCAGCAATTATGTAAACACTATTGCCGTTGAAGATGAACCGGAATACCCGGGCAATCTGGAGCTGGAACGTCGTATTCGTTCTGCTATCCGTTGGAACGCCATCATGACCGTACTGCGCGCGTCTAAAAAGGACCTCGAGCTGGGTGGCCACATGGCATCCTTCCAGTCCTCCGCAACGGTATATGATGTTTGCTTCAACCACTTCTTCCGTGCACGCAACGAGCAAGATGGCGGCGATCTGGTGTACTTCCAGGGCCACATCTCTCCGGGCATCTACGCACGCGCATTCCTGGAAGGTCGTCTGACTGAAGAGCAGATGAACAACTTCCGTCAGGAAGTACATGGCAAAGGCCTGTCTTCCTACCCGCACCCGAAACTGATGCCTGAATTCTGGCAGTTCCCGACCGTATCTATGGGTCTGGGCCCAATCGGTGCTATCTACCAGGCTAAATTCCTGAAATATCTGGAACACCGTGGTCTGAAAGATACCTCTAAACAAACCGTTTACGCCTTCCTGGGCGACGGCGAGATGGATGAGCCAGAATCAAAAGGTGCGATCACCATCGCGACCCGTGAAAAACTGGACAACCTGGTCTTTGTTATCAACTGTAACCTGCAGCGTCTTGACGGCCCGGTAACCGGTAACGGCAAGATTGTTAACGAACTGGAAGGCATCTTCGCGGGCGCTGGCTGGAACGTTATCAAAGTCATGTGGGGCGGTCGTTGGGATGAGCTGCTGCGTAAAGACACCAGCGGTAAACTGATCCAGCTGATGAACGAAACCGTTGATGGCGACTACCAGACCTTCAAATCCAAAGACGGCGCATACGTACGTGAGCACTTCTTCGGTAAATACCCGGAAACCGCAGCGCTGGTTGCTGACTGGACTGACGAGCAGATTTGGGCTCTGAACCGCGGTGGTCACGATCCGAAGAAAGTTTACGCTGCACTGAAAAAAGCGCAGGAAACCAAAGGCAAAGCAACTGTAATCCTCGCCCATACCATTAAAGGTTACGGCATGGGTGACACCGCTGAAGGTAAAAACATCGCTCACCAGGTTAAGAAAATGAACATGGACGGCGTGCGTTACATCCGCGACCGTTTCAACGTTCCTGTGACCGATGAGCAGGTTGAAAACCTGTCTTACATCACCTTCCCGGAAGGTTCTGAAGAGCACACCTATCTGCACGCTCAGCGTCAGAAACTGCACGGCTACCTGCCAGCTCGTCAGCCGAACTTCACCGAGAAGCTGGAACTGCCGGCTCTGGAAGACTTCGGTGCGCTGCTGGAAGAGCAGAACAAAGAAATCTCCACCACTATCGCTTTCGTTCGTGCCCTGAACGTGATGCTGAAGAACAAGTCGATCAAAGATCGTCTGGTGCCGATCATCGCTGACGAAGCGCGTACTTTCGGTATGGAAGGCCTGTTCCGTCAGATCGGTATCTACAGCCCGAACGGTCAGCAGTACACCCCGCAGGACCGTGAGCAGGTTGCTTACTATAAAGAAGACGAGAAAGGTCAGATCCTGCAGGAAGGTATCAACGAACTGGGTGCTGGCGCATCCTGGCTGGCTGCTGCGACCTCTTACAGCACCAACGATCTGCCGATGATTCCGTTCTACATCTACTACTCCATGTTCGGGTTCCAGCGTATCGGCGACCTGTGCTGGCAGGCAGGCGACCAACAGGCTCGTGGCTTCCTGATCGGTGGTACTTCCGGTCGTACGACGCTGAACGGTGAAGGTCTGCAGCACGAAGATGGTCACAGCCATATTCAGTCTCTGACTATCCCGAACTGTATCTCTTACGATCCGTCTTACGCGTACGAAGTTGCGGTCATCATGCACGATGGTCTGGAGCGTATGTACGGTGAGAAACAAGAGAACGTTTACTACTACATCACCACGCTGAACGAAAACTACCACATGCCGGCAATGCCAGCAGGTGCCGAGGAAGGTATCCGTAAAGGTATCTACAAACTCGAAACCCTCGAAGGTAAGAAAGGTAAAGTTCAGCTGCTGGGCTCCGGTTCTATCCTGCGTCACGTCCGTGAAGCAGCGCAGATCCTGGCAAACGACTACGGTGTAGGTTCTGACGTGTATAGCGTCACTTCCTTCACTGAACTGGCGCGTGATGGCCAGGATTGTGAGCGCTGGAACATGCTGCACCCGATGGAAACTCCGCGCGTTCCGTACATCGCTCAGGTGATGAACGACGCTCCGGCAGTAGCATCTACTGACTATATGAAACTGTTTGCCGAACAGGTTCGTACTTATGTACCGGCTGATGATTATCGCGTACTGGGTACTGACGGTTTCGGTCGCTCTGACAGCCGTGAAAACCTGCGTCACCACTTCGAAGTTGATGCTTCCTACGTGGTTGTAGCGGCCCTGGGCGAACTGGCTAAACGTGGCGAAATCGATAAGAAAGTGGTTGCTGACGCAATCACCAAATTCAACATCGATGCAGATAAAGTTAACCCGCGTCTGGCGTAAGAGGTAAAAGAATAATGGCTATCGAAATCAATGTACCGGACATCGGGGCTGATGAAGTTGAAATCACCGAGATCCTGGTCAAAGTAGGCGACAAAGTTGAAGCTGAACAGTCGCTGATCACCGTAGAAGGCGACAAAGCCTCTATGGAAGTTCCGTCTCCTCAGGCTGGTATCGTTAAAGAGATCAAAGTCTCTGTTGGCGACAAAACTGAGACCGGCAAACTGATCATGATTTTCGATTCCGCCGACGGTGCAGCAGCAGCTGCACCTGCTCCGGCAGAAGAGAAGAAAGAAGCGGCTCCGGCAGCAGCACCTGCTGCTGCGGCAGCGAAAGACGTACACGTACCGGACATCGGCGGCGACGAAGTTGAAGTTACCGAGATCATGGTTAAAGTGGGCGACACCGTTGCGGCTGAACAGTCTCTGATCACCGTAGAAGGCGACAAGGCTTCCATGGAAGTTCCAGCGCCGTTCGCGGGCGTGGTGAAAGAGATCAAAATCAACACCGGCGACAAAGTGTCTACCGGCTCCCTGATTATGGTCTTCGAAGTGGCGGGCGCAGCGCCTGCTGCTGCACCGGCTCAGGCGGCTGCTCCAGCAGCAGCGGCGGCTCCGGCTGCTTCTGGTTCGAAAGAAGTTAACGTACCGGACATCGGCGGTGACGAAGTGGAAGTCACTGAAGTGATGGTTAAAGTGGGCGATAAAATTGCCGCTGAGCAGTCACTGATCACCGTTGAAGGCGATAAAGCGTCAATGGAAGTTCCGGCACCGTTCGCGGGTACTGTAAAAGAAATCAAAATCAGCACCGGCGACAAAGTTAAAACCGGTTCTCTGATTATGGTCTTCGAAGTAGAAGGCGCAGCACCGGCTGCCGCCCCTGCGCAAGCTGCAGCTCCGGCTCCGGCCGCTGCACCTGCACAAGCCGCAGCGCCTGCTCCGGCAGCGAAAGCAGAAGGCAAATCTGAATTTGCTGAGAACGACGCTTACGTCCACGCTACGCCGCTGATTCGTCGCCTGGCGCGCGAATTCGGTGTGAACCTGGCGAAAGTGAAAGGGTCTGGCCGTAAAGGTCGTATCCTGCGTGAAGACGTTCAGGCTTACGTGAAAGATGCTATCAAGCGTGCTGAAGCGGCTCCGGCTGCAGCAGCAGGCGGCGGTATCCCGGGCATGCTGCCATGGCCGAAAGTGGACTTCAGCAAGTTCGGTGAAATCGAAGAAGTGGAACTGGGCCGTATCCAGAAAATCTCGGGTGCTAACCTGAGTCGTAACTGGGTGATGATCCCGCACGTTACTCACTTCGATAAGACCGATATCACCGATCTGGAAGCGTTCCGTAAACAGCAGAACGCCGAAGCTGAAAAACGTAAACTGGACGTGAAATTCACCCCAGTAGTCTTCATCATGAAAGCCGTTGCCGCAGCTCTGGAACAGATGCCGCGCTTCAACAGCTCCCTGTCTGAAGACGGTCAGCGCCTGACCCTGAAGAAATACATCAACATCGGTGTGGCGGTAGATACGCCGAATGGTCTGGTTGTTCCGGTCTTCAAAGACGTGAACAAGAAGAGTATTACCGAGCTGTCTCGTGAACTGACCGTGATCTCCAAGAAAGCGCGTGATGGCAAGCTGACTGCTGGCGAAATGCAGGGCGGTTGCTTCACCATCTCCAGCATCGGTGGCCTGGGTACTACCCACTTCGCGCCGATTGTGAACGCGCCGGAAGTGGCTATCCTCGGTGTCTCCAAGTCCTCTATGGAGCCAGTGTGGAACGGTAAAGAGTTTATGCCGCGTCTGATGATGCCGATTTCGCTCTCCTTCGACCACCGTGTAATTGACGGTGCTGATGGTGCGCGCTTTATCACCATCATCAACAACATGCTGTCTGACATTCGCCGCCTGGTGATGTAAGCGAAAAAGCCGGCCCGACGGCCGGCTTTTTTCTGGTAATCTCATGAAGTCAGTGAGGTTATTGTGCGAAAGACAAATCGGTTGCCGTTTGTTGTTTCAAAATTGTTAACAATTTTGTAAAATACGGGCGGATAGAACGACCCGGTGGACGACGGGTATAAATTAAGAGGTCATGATGAGCACTGAAATCAAAACTCAGGTCGTGGTACTTGGGGCAGGCCCTGCAGGTTACTCTGCTGCCTTCCGTTGCGCAGATTTAGGTCTGGAGACCGTCATCGTAGAACGTTACAGCACCCTTGGTGGTGTTTGTCTGAACGTCGGCTGTATCCCTTCTAAAGCGCTGCTGCACGTAGCAAAAGTTATCGAAGAAGCCAAAGCGCTGGCTGAACACGGTATCGTTTTTGGCGAGCCGAAAACTGATATCGACAAGATTCGTACCTGGAAAGAAAAAGTTATCACTCAACTGACCGGCGGTCTGGCGGGTATGGCCAAAGGCCGTAAAGTGAAAGTGGTTAACGGTCTGGGTAAATTTACCGGGGCGAACACCCTGGAAGTTGAAGGCGAAAACGGCAAAACCGTGATCAACTTCGACAACGCAATCATCGCGGCGGGTTCCCGTCCGATCGAACTGCCGTTTATTCCGCATGAAGATCCGCGCGTGTGGGATTCCACCGATGCACTGGAACTGAAAACTGTTCCTAAGCGCCTGCTGGTTATGGGCGGCGGTATCATCGGTCTGGAAATGGGTACCGTGTACCATGCGCTGGGTTCAGAGATCGACGTGGTTGAAATGTTCGACCAGGTTATCCCGGCTGCCGATAAAGACGTGGTTAAAGTCTTCACCAAGCGCATCAGCAAGAAATTCAACCTGATGCTGGAAACCAAAGTGACCGCCGTTGAAGCGAAAGAAGACGGTATCTACGTTTCCATGGAAGGCAAAAAAGCGCCTGCTGAAGCTCAGCGTTACGATGCTGTGCTGGTGGCTATCGGTCGTGTACCGAACGGTAAAAACCTCGATGCGGGCAAAGCTGGCGTGGAAGTTGATGACCGTGGCTTCATCCGCGTTGACAAACAGCTGCGCACCAATGTGCCGCACATCTTTGCTATCGGCGATATCGTCGGTCAGCCGATGCTGGCGCACAAAGGTGTTCACGAAGGTCACGTTGCCGCTGAAGTTATCGCCGGTAAGAAACACTACTTCGATCCGAAAGTTATTCCATCCATCGCGTACACTGAACCAGAAGTTGCATGGGTTGGCCTGACTGAGAAAGAAGCGAAAGAAAAAGGCATCAGCTACGAAACCGCCACCTTCCCGTGGGCTGCTTCTGGCCGTGCTATCGCTTCCGACTGCGCGGATGGTATGACCAAACTGATTTTCGACAAAGAATCTCACCGTGTTATCGGTGGTGCGATTGTCGGTACCAACGGCGGCGAGCTGCTGGGCGAAATCGGTCTGGCGATCGAAATGGGTTGTGACGCTGAAGACATCGCGCTGACCATCCACGCGCACCCGACTCTGCACGAGTCCGTTGGTCTGGCAGCTGAAGTGTTCGAAGGTAGCATCACCGACCTGCCGAACCTGAAAGCGAAGAAAAAGTAATCTTCCCGCTTTTGTGAAAACGCCTCTTCGGAGGCGTTTTTTTTGCCTTAAGATTCACCGCAATTTTCCCGGCAGTCTCTTAATGACGAGACAACCAATGCGTTGGCTGTTCAGGGCGCTACGGGATGCCAGGTTTTTTCAGGGCTGTACTCAGTCATCGCCTGTGCTTTCTGTTGTGATGCTTCGCCAAGGTTGGCCTGATAAACATTGTCATCGCCGCTAATCATAAAGCTCATCACTCCGGTGTGACCGTAGCTAATCGGCCATGCAATCATGGCGAAACCACTGGCTTTGTCCGGCAGTATGCGGAAACGATAACCGTGATAACCCGTGCCGGGTTCTTGTGGGCTGAAGGCGGGTCCCAGAGGGCTTGGCGCTTCGCCTGGTGTGACGGGCCAGTAAAGCCCATCTTTTTTACCTTCGCTACTGACAATTTTTTGCGCATACGATTTGTTCAGCGCGTAATAGCTTTGCTGCGCGTCAACGTAGGCGTGCAGCGCTTCGATGGCTGAAAGCTCGTTGCGACCGATCGTTCTAGTGAGGATCTCCTCCTGGGCTTCGGTCATATCGAACGCCCAGCCTTTGCTGGTTTTCACCATCGGTATGGGTAACTGCCAGTCATCTTGCCCTACGTTGAGATGCGCCATATTGCCCTGCAGCACAATGTGATGGCTCACCTTCCAGTCGCGATTAAAGCGTGCCACTGCTTCCGGATCGGCCCCTTCTGGTGGCAAAAAATGTCGCCAGTTTTCACCCAGTAGCGCCGTGAGCTGCTTTTCATTTTGCTGCGTCACCGCAGCGGCAAATGCACTGGCCGCGTCTTCGGGGGAGGTGAACGCCTGTTGCGCATAGCTCACCAGCGGCAAGGAGAGCAACAGGGCGCTTAACATAATTTTTTTCATCATCGGCTCCGGTTAATGACGGCGAAATTCGTGGTGCTCAGAAAAATTTTCACGTGCCGCAGCGCGCTGCCCGCTGTTGAGGTTGCCCGCGCGACGGCTTTCCTGCCCACGCAGTTGCTGGGACTGCCACGACGGTGAGCGACTGTCATTCCCGCTGAAGACGTTTGAATGCGTATTCTGACGGGAGGCCAGACGTTGTTGCGAGTTGGATGATTCAACGCGTTGGCGAGCGGTTTCCCTTTGCTGCTGTGAAACTGGATGCTGCTGAGCTTTTGACTTCAGTTCAGAGCGGTGCTGCTGTTGCGTAGTGGATTTATTCAGCGTCTTCTGTGCTGCTTCACGACGGCTGTTGTTTTGTGTTTCGTCATAGCCACGATAGTTATTGCGCTGGGCAATTTGATTTAGCTGTGAAGAGGCTGCTTTGCGTTGAGCATCCCGCGATGTCTGACCCGACAAGTTTGCCGGGGAGGTCTGGCTACGCTGTTGGAACTGCGTCATTGCGGCCTGACGCTGGCTGTCTCGTGTGGCAGTGGTGGTCGGTGTATGTTGAGTGGCGCTTAATCCCCCGCTAACGTTGGTCTGATGAAAACGTTGTGCGACCGCGTCGTTCTGGTAAGGCACGCCGTTACGGTACGCAGGGTTATGCTGCCAGGCAATGTTTTGCCCTTTAAGGTTTTGTCCGGATATATGGTTGAAATTGTTAACATCAATATTGATGTTATCTCCGTTGTGCTGGTAGCCATTACCGCCGTGAGGGCCGTCATGGTCATGATAGTCATCATCATGGTGATGGTCGTCGTCATCCCAGTCGATGTTACTGAACAGTGCATACGTCGTCGCAACGCCCAGGCTATAGCCGAAACCTTTGACGAAGCTATCGGCAAACTGCTCGCCCGGAGGGGGCGGCAGATAGACAGGGGGGTAGGCGGTATTAGGCCAACTGCCGTAAACAACGGTTGGATTGTAGTTCGGCACATATACCACCTGTGGATCGGTCGGCTCAATTTTGATAACCGTCGAGGTGGGCGCGCTGCTGGTCACTTTCGTCGTTGATGATGACGGCGTCTGAATCACGGTTGTTTTCTGGGTGTTCGTGACCGTTTGCTGCGGAGTGGATTTTAGCGAGCCTGTTTGCTGAGCCAGCAAACGCAGGCGCTGTACGGCATCCATCACGTCCTGTGGTTGTGCCAGAAACGCATTCCCCAGGTTTTGTACCCAGTCAGGGTTTTCGCCCATCAAGGCCATCAATTGCGGAAATGCCACCAGCGACTTCACGCTGGGGTCCCATGACTGGCCGGACACTGCCTGAATGGCGGCGTCACCTTGCAGTGTCGGATTATCACGAGACCACTGAACCGCCTGCACCACGTTCGATGGATATGTTGAGGCCATCAGCACCTGAGACAGCAACGGGTCAGGGTAGAGCGCAACAGGGGCAACCCACTGATCGAGTTGAGCTGTGGTATACGTTGTTGGCGCAACCGGGGCTACTGCGGGAGCCGCCGCAACGGGCGGTTGAGGCGCTGCTGCCGGGGCAGGCTGAGAGGGGGCTTCTGGTGTGCGGCTGTTTACATACAGTACGCCCGCACCGACAAATAACCCTGCACTGCACGCCAGAGCAATGATATGGGGCTTAAAGGGCAACGTCATTTTATCTCTCCCGACTCATTAAGAATCGTCATAGTCATTATGCCTGCCGCCAGTGGGTGCAGTGTTCCGTGAGTATAAAGAGACAATAGTTTAATTTTTGACGAATCTTGGGATCGTTAACGCAAGTTTATTACCAGGGAGCTAAATAATGTGACTAAACATTGCGGGCGAAATTATCATTCCCCTTCTGCCATGACGAAGAGCGTTAGACCATCCTTAACGATTCAGCCAATTTTTTATGTTGCTTTTTTGTAAACAGATTAACACCCAACGAAAATCCTGTTATTGTGCCTTTTGCGGTACCGGGCATTTACCCTACTAACTGCTGTCTCACAGGAGCGTGAAGAGAATCGCCCATATACAAAAGCGCCGCATTATGACAATGAGAGCGAGGAGATATCGTCGTGCTAGAAGAATACCGTAAGCACGTAGCTGAGCGTGCTGCCCAGGGGATTGTGCCGAAACCCTTAGACGCAACCCAAATGGCTGCACTTGTCGAGCTGCTGAAGACCCCGCCTGTGGGCGAAGAAGAATTCCTGTTAGACCTGTTGATTAACCGCGTTCCCCCTGGTGTAGATGAAGCCGCTTACGTTAAAGCCGGTTTTCTCGCCGCTGTCGCTAAAGGTGACACTACCTCTCCGCTGATCACGCCAGAAAAAGCCATCGAACTGCTGGGCACCATGCAGGGCGGTTATAACATTCATCCGCTGATTGATGCGCTGGACGATGCCAAACTGGCGCCGATTGCCGCCAAAGCGCTCTCTTCAACGCTGCTGATGTTCGATAACTTCTACGATGTGGAAGAAAAAGCCAAAGCGGGCAACGAATATGCGAAGCAGGTCATGCAGTCCTGGGCTGATGCCGAATGGTTCCTCAACCGTCCGGCTCTGGCTGAAAAAATCACCGTTACCGTCTTTAAAGTGACCGGTGAAACCAACACCGATGACCTCTCTCCGGCACCGGACGCATGGTCCCGCCCGGATATCCCGCTGCACGCGCTGGCGATGCTGAAAAACGCCCGCGAAGGTATCGAACCGGATCAGCCGGGCGTGGTAGGCCCAATCAAACAGATCGAAGAACTGCAGAAAAAAGGTTACCCGCTGGCCTATGTGGGTGACGTTGTCGGTACTGGTTCTTCGCGTAAATCTGCGACCAACTCCGTGCTGTGGTTTATGGGTGATGATATTCCTCATGTACCGAACAAGCGCGGTGGTGGCTTGTGTCTGGGTGGCAAAATTGCACCTATTTTCTTCAACACTATGGAAGATGCGGGCGCGCTGCCAATTGAAGTGGACGTAAGCAACCTGAACATGGGCGACGTGATTGACGTTTACCCGTTCAAGGGCGAAGTGCGTAACCACGAAACCAACGAACTGCTGGCTACCTTCGAACTGAAAACCGATGTGCTGGTTGACGAAGTACGTGCCGGTGGCCGTATTCCGCTGATTATCGGTCGTGGCCTGACCACCAAAGCGCGTGAAGCGCTGGGGCTGCCGCACAGCGATGTATTCCGTCAGGCGAAAGATGTAGCGGAAAGCAGCCGCGGCTTCTCTCTGGCACAGAAAATGGTTGGCCGCGCATGTGGCGTAACCGGCGTCCGTCCGGGGGCCTACTGCGAACCGAAGATGACTTCCGTCGGCTCTCAGGATACCACTGGCCCAATGACCCGCGATGAACTGAAAGACCTGGCGTGCCTGGGCTTCTCTTCTGACCTGGTGATGCAGTCGTTCTGTCATACCGCTGCGTATCCGAAACCTGTTGACGTGACCACCCACCATACTCTGCCTGACTTCATCATGAACCGTGGCGGCGTGTCGCTGCGTCCGGGCGATGGCGTAATCCACTCCTGGCTGAACCGTATGCTGCTGCCGGATACCGTAGGTACCGGTGGTGACTCTCATACCCGTTTCCCGATCGGTATCTCTTTCCCGGCGGGTTCTGGTCTGGTGGCGTTTGCGGCTGCGACCGGCGTGATGCCGCTGGATATGCCGGAATCTGTTCTGGTGCGTTTCAAAGGCAAAATGCAGCCGGGTATCACCCTGCGTGACCTGGTTCACGCCATTCCGCTGTATGCGATCAAACAAGGTCTGCTGACCGTTGAGAAGAAAGGCAAGAAAAACATCTTCTCTGGCCGCATTCTGGAAATTGAAGGTCTGCCGGATCTGAAAGTTGAGCAAGCATTTGAACTGACCGATGCATCCGCTGAGCGTTCCGCTGCGGGTTGTACCATCAAGCTGAACAAAGAGCCGATCGTTGAATACCTCAGCTCTAACATCGTTCTGCTGAAATGGATGATCGCCGAAGGTTACGGCGATCGCCGTACGCTGGAACGTCGTGTGCAGGGCATGGAAAAATGGCTGGCGGATCCGCAGTTGCTGGAAGCTGATGCTGACGCAGAATACGCGGCAGTGATCGACATCGATCTGGCGGATATCAAAGAGCCGATCCTGTGCGCGCCGAACGATCCGGACGACGCGCGTCTGCTGTCTGACGTGCAGGGTGAGAAGATCGACGAAGTGTTCATCGGTTCCTGCATGACCAACATCGGTCACTTCCGTGCGGCGGGTAAGCTGCTGGATGCGCATAAGGGCCAGTTACCGACCCGTCTGTGGGTGGCTCCACCAACGCGTATGGATGCGGCACAGCTCACCGAGGAAGGCTATTACAGCGTCTTTGGTAAGAGCGGGGCGCGTATTGAGATCCCAGGCTGTTCATTGTGCATGGGTAACCAGGCGCGCGTGGCGGACAACTCAACCGTGGTGTCGACTTCTACCCGTAACTTCCCGAACCGTTTAGGGACTGGGGCGAACGTCTACCTGGCTTCTGCGGAGCTGGCAGCGGTCGCGGCACTGATTGGCAAACTGCCAACGCCGGAAGAGTATCAGACCTATGTGGCACAGGTAGATAAAACGGCTGTCGACACCTACCGTTATCTGAACTTCGACCAGCTGTCTCAGTACACTGAGAAAGCGGAAGGTGTGATTTTCCAGACGGCGGTATAATTCGCTAGCGCATTTTGCGCAAAAACGCATCAATGCCCGGAGAGGTCAGCTTCTTCGGGCATTTTTATTTCTATTCCTTATACCCGCTACGCTTTTTTTCTGCCGCGCTGCTGCGATAATTACAGCAAGGTGCAGTGCGGTATTGGCGCACTGCCGGGAGCAGAGGAACACATTATGGATTACGAATTTCTGCGCGATATTACCGGAGTGGTAAAGGTGCGTATGTCCATGGGCCACGAAGTGGTGGGGCACTGGTTTAATGAAGAAGTGAAAGATAACCTGGCCTTGCTCGATGAAGTGGAACAGGCGGCGCGTGCGGTAAAAGGCAGTGAACGTTCCTGGCAGCGAGCAGGGCATGAATACACGCTCTGGCTGGATGGCGAAGAGGTTATGGTTCGCGCCAATCAACTGGAGTTCACGGGCGATGAAATGGAAGAAGGAATGAATTACTACGACGAAGAGAGTTTATCTCTGTGCGGCGTTGAAGATTTCTTGCAGGTGGTTGCCGCGTATCGTGAATTTGTGCAACAGCGTTAATTCGCACTCGGCTCTGCCGGGGGGCGCTGCGTTTACCCGGACTGGCGCAACGATGTCATTCCCGGTTCGTAGGCCCGATAAACGTAGCGCCATCGGGCACGGTGCCTTATTTAACGTAAGCCAACAGGCTTAAGGAGTCGCGCGCCAGCGCTTTGCATTTCTTTGCCGTAGGGATGCCGATACCGCTGAGATCGCGATAGCTGTCTTCACCGAGTGCTTTCATATTGAAGGTGTCGTAGTTACTGAGGTCCCACTGGTTCTGTTGAGCAAAAAAGACCAGTGCGCGACGTATCTGCCCGTTGGGCAAATTCTGGTATCCACAGTCATTTTTCAGAAAAACAAAAACTGCCGTTAAATCGGCCATATCTTCGGCTTCGGACTCACTCAGCGCATAGCTGTTTGCGCATACGGCCATCAGGCTGCCGAACAAAACTGTTCTGAAAAACGTCTTCATTGCTTCTACCACTGCATCACGGAAATTAAACGTTAGCATACTGCGAGCGAAGCGACGACCTTTATTATCAGCCGTTCACTTGACCTTCCCGTAGGGGGAGGGCTTATGCTTAAAAGATAGCCTGCTTAAGCTGCTGAATATAAGGAAATGAATATGCAACGTCGTGACTTTTTAAAGTATTCCGTGGCGCTGGGCGTCGCGTCAGCTTTACCTTTGTGGAGCCGCACCGCTTTTGCGGCTGACCGCCCTGCGTTACCCATTCCAGACCTGTTAACTGCGGATGCTTCTAATCGCATACAGCTGATTGTGAAAGCCGGGCAGTCGACGTTTGCGGGGAAAACCGCCACCACCTGGGGATATAACGGTAACCTGCTCGGACCCGCAGTAAAACTGAATACAGGTCAGGCGGTGAGCGTGGATATCCATAATCAGCTGGCCGAAGAGACGACGTTGCACTGGCATGGGCTGGAAATCCCTGGAGAAGTCGATGGCGGGCCGCAAGGTGTTATTCCGGCGGGCGGGAAGCGTTCAGTGACCTTTACCCCTGCGCAACGGGCTGCAACCTGTTGGTTCCATCCGCATCAACACGGGAAAACCGGACGTCAGGTTGCGATGGGCCTGGCTGGGTTGGTACTGATTGAAGATGACGAGATCCGCAAACTATTGCTACCGAAGCAGTGGGGTATCGACGATGTGCCGGTGATTATTCAGGACAAACAGTTTTCCGCTGACGGACAAATTAATTATCAGCTGGATATGATGACCGCCGCCGTCGGTTGGTTTGGCGATACGCTGCTAACCAATGGGGCGATTTACCCACAACATGCCGCGCCACGCGGCTGGTTGCGCTTGCGTCTGCTGAATGGCTGTAACGCACGCTCACTGAATATCGCGGCCAGCGATAACCGTCCCCTGTACGTGATTGCCAGTGATGGTGGATTGTTAGCTGAGCCGGTAAAAGTGACCGAACTACCGATGCTGATGGGTGAGCGTTTTGAAGTATTGGTGGATGTGAGCGACGGAAAAGCTTTCGATCTGGTCACATTGCCTGTCAGTCAGATGGGGATGGCGATCGCGCCATTTGATAAGCCACATCCGGTGATGCGCGTTCAGCCGCTGCTGATTACCGCCTCCGGCACGCTGCCGGATACGCTGACAGCTATGCCGGCGCTGCCGTCGCTTGATGGGGTGACGGTACGCAAACTGCAGCTGTCTATGGATCCGATGCTCGACATGATGGGCATGCAAATGCTGATGAAGAAATACGGCGGGCAGGCCATGGCAGGGATGGATCATGGGAAGATGATGGGCCATATGAATAACGACAATATGGGCCACGGAAACATGGATCATGGCAATATGAACCACGGTGAGATGGGGAATATGCAGCATGGCGGCATGGGCAACATGAAGCAGGATGGCACATTCGATTTCCATAATGCCAACCGGATTAACGGGCTGGCGTTTGATATGAATAAACCGATGTTTGCCGCGACGAAAGGCCAGCATGAACGCTGGGTCATTTCCGGTCAGGGCGACATGATGCTGCACCCGTTCCACATTCACGGCACGCAGTTCCGCATTTTGTCTGAAAATGGCAAAGCGCCTGCTGCGCACCGTACGGGATGGAAAGACACTGTGCGGGTAGAGGGCGGCGTCAGCGAGGTACTGGTGAAGTTTGACCACGATGCGCCGAAAGAACATGCCTATATGGCGCACTGCCATCTGCTGGAGCACGAAGATACCGGCATGATGCTCGGTTTTACGGTTTAAACAACGACGTCTCTGCGCTTGCCCGGCCTGCAGGATATTTCTTGTCGGCTGGGTAAGGCACATCCCCTGCATATTCTGCCATTGAACATAAAGTAATCGCCTTTGGGGTCGATAATCATCACATACCCAATGTGAGTTCAATGGATGAAAAAACGTGATTAAAAATATTCGTGTTATTACCGGTATTCTGCTGGTTCTCGCCATTTTCTGTTTACTGCAGGCCGTTACGGGAAGCCTGTTTTACTCTGCGGTAAACAATGACAGGCATAATTTCCAGAACTCAGGCACCCTCAACGCTCAGCAAGAAAATCTGAGTGACAGCGTCAATACGTTGATTAAAACCCGTGTTACGGTGACGCGCGTCGCCATCCGCTTTTTAAAAAATCAGCGCGATCCCGCCTCGTTGGCCGCGATCAACACGCTGCTCAATACCGCCAGTGATTCAATGAAGAAGGCCGAAGGCTATTTCGCCCAGTATCAGGGATTACCGCAGGTGACAGGGCAAGATCCGCAGATCGCCAGTGAAATGGAAAAGCAGTATCGCCAGATGCACGAAGTGATGAAATTATCGATTGAGTATCTGCGAGCGAATAACTATCAGGCTTATGGCGATCTTGATGCCCAGAAAGCGCAGGATGAGATGGAAACGAGCTATGATCACTGGCGAAACGAGAATAATGCGCTGCTGCAGCATGCTGCTGCGGAGAATCAGCTCAGTTTTTACCGTATGCAGTGGACACTGGGAGGCATCGTTCTGGTTGTGCTGATCGTTCTGGGCATGATCTGGAGCGGGTTGCAACACATCCTGCTTAAACCGCTGGCGCAGATTATGGAGCATATTCGCGTCATTACCGGTGGAGACTTAACCCATAAGCTCAATGTTGAAGGTCGCAACGAAATGGGCCGACTGGCGATGGGGTTGGAAGAGATGCAACAGTCGCTGATTTCGACAGTCACTGCCGTACGCAATAGCTCGGAGTCAATTCATACCGGGGCCGCTGAAATATCCTCGGGCAACAACGACCTTTCTTCGCGCACCGAGCAGCAGGCGGCCTCGCTTGAGGAAACGGCCGCCAGCATGGAGCAGTTGACCGCGACAGTGAAGCAGAATACGGACAATGCGAAACAGGCAACCCAATTGGCGAAAAACGCCTCTGATACTGCCGCTCGCGGTGGTCGTGTTGTTGATACCGTTGTGCATACGATGAGTGAAATAGCGGACAGCTCGCAGCAAATCGCGCAGATCACGAACGTTATCGACAGTATTGCCTTCCAGACCAATATTCTGGCGCTGAACGCCGCGGTAGAAGCGGCCAGAGCCGGAGAGCAGGGGCGTGGTTTTGCGGTTGTGGCAGGTGAAGTCCGGACTCTGGCAAGCCGTAGTGCCCAGGCAGCAAAAGAGATCAAAGCGCTGATTGATAATTCAACCCACTGTGTAGGCATGGGATCGCAGCAGGTTTCGGATGCCGGTAAAACCATGGCAGAAATTGTCGCGGCGGTGACCCGTGTGACCGATATCATGGGCGAAATTGCGTCTGCTTCTGAAGAGCAGAGTCGGGGGATTGAACAGGTTAGCCTCGCGGTTTCGCAGATGGACAGCGTGACCCAGCAAAACGCCGCGCTGGTGGAGGAGTCAGCGGCGGCGGCGGCCTCTCTGGAGCAACAGGCCGAGCAGTTGCGGCAGGCCGTTGCGGTATTTCGTATTACCCGCGAGAAGGCGGTGAGTGGGGCTCGAAAACCACTGCAGGACGCTCCGCGCCAGGATCGCGTTGTCTCTACTACCCAGGATCAACATTGGGAAACGTTCTGACCTGAAAAAGTCCGATTTTGCTCACGCTAAAAGCCGGGTTCGTTGCCCGGCTTTCGTGTATTCAGAGCGCGTTAAAATGTGTGCGCAGGCTCTCTGAGTAACTATCAGAGGAATGCGGTCTCTTTGCTGGTATACTTCATCCACTGAATTGTTTGTATGCTGTCGCAAGTTTTGTGGTTAGTGCGAGCCACCGTCTCTTTGGCGGTGTATCAAGGTAAGTGCTTTCTTTCGATTTGCATGATGTGTTAACTGATAAAAATCAGTGAGTTATTTCTTTTATGAAACATACTGTAGAAGTCATGATCCCGGAAGCGGAGATCAAAGCGCGTATTGCCGAACTGGGACGTCAGATTAACGAGCGTTACAAGGACAGCGGCAGTGATATGGTGCTGGTAGGCCTGTTACGCGGTTCATTTATGTTTATGGCTGACCTGTGCCGTGAAGTGCATGTCTCCCACGAAGTCGATTTCATGACCGCCTCCAGCTACGGCAGCGGAATGTCCACCACGCGTGATGTTAAAATCCTCAAAGACCTGGATGAAGACATTCGTGGCAAAGACGTGCTGATTGTTGAGGACATCATCGACTCCGGCAACACGCTGTCAAAAGTGCGTGAAATCCTGAGCCTGCGTGAACCTAAATCTCTGGCGATTTGTACGTTGCTGGATAAACCTTCTCGCCGTGAAGTGAACGTACCGGTCGAGTTTATCGGTTTTTCCATTCCAGATGAGTTCGTTGTTGGCTACGGCATTGACTATGCACAACGTTATCGCCATCTGCCGTATGTTGGCAAAGTGGTGTTGCTGGACGAGTAATGGGCTGGAGCGCCTGATGGCGCTTCGCTTATCAGGCCTACGGCGCTGATTTGTAGGCCGGGTAAGGCGTAACCGCCACCCGGCAATATCACCTTACTTATGGTTGCTGTGCTTCTGGCTGAGGTTCGACAACCCCTGTCGGTAGCGTTGCTCCAGTGTTTCGCGGCTGGTAGCCGTGACGTCCAGATCGCGCAGCAGACCATCATGAATACCGTAAGCCCAGCCGTGAATTGTCACTTTCTGACCGCGTTTCCAGGCTGAACGCATAATGGTTGAGTGACCCAGGTTATAGACCTGCTCCATAACATTCAGTTCGCACAGGGTGTCCATGCGACGTTCCTGCGGCATTTCGCCCAGCAGTGAGCTGTGTTTAAACCAGATATCGCGGATATGCAGCAACCAGTTATCAATCAGCCCCTGTTCTTTATTTTCAATAGCCGCCTGGACGCCGCCGCAACCATAGTGGCCACAAATAATAATGTGTTCCACTTCCAGCACATCCACCGCATACTGAACCACTGAGAGACAGTTCAGGTCGGTGTGAATGACCAGATTAGCAACATTACGGTGAACAAACAGTTCACCCGGTTCAAGACCGGTTAAACGTTCAGCGGGAACGCGGCTATCGGAACATCCAATCCATAGAAAACGCGGATTCTGCGCATGCGTCAGCGTTTCAAAAAATCCGGGATCCTCTTCTATCAGCATCTTTGACCATAGTGCATTGTTGCTGATGAGTGTATCTATGTCTTTCATGGAGTTGTACAACCCGAAGCCAGATAAATTCGATGGGCTAATATAGGGTAACTCCGGCATTATTTAAACTATATATAAAATGTCAGAACGTAAGGTAAGTAAAAAACCATGACCATTGCTCTGGAACTTCAACAACTTAAAAAAACCTATCCCGGTGGCGTTCAGGCGTTGCGTGGCATAGATTTGCAAGTCGAAGCGGGTGATTTCTATGCGCTGCTAGGTCCCAATGGCGCGGGGAAGTCCACCACCATCGGTATTATCAGCTCGCTGGTGAATAAAACCTCCGGGCGGGTGAGCGTGTTCGGCTACGATCTCGATAAAGACACGGTTAACGCCAAGCGTCAGCTTGGGCTGGTGCCGCAGGAGTTCAACTTTAACCCGTTTGAAACCGTGCAGCAGATCGTGGTCAACCAGGCCGGTTACTACGGCGTAGAGTATAAAGAGGCGGTTAAACGCAGTGAAATTTATCTAAAACAGCTCGACCTGTGGGAAAAACGTAACGAGCGTGCGCGCATGCTTTCCGGCGGGATGAAGCGCCGCCTGATGATTGCCCGTGCGCTGATGCACGAGCCAAAATTACTCATCCTTGATGAACCAACTGCCGGTGTTGATATTGAATTACGCCGCTCAATGTGGGGCTTTTTAAAGGATTTAAACGATAAAGGTACGACGATTATTCTAACCACCCACTACCTTGAAGAAGCGGAAATGCTGTGTCGCAATATCGGCATTATTCAGCACGGCGAGCTGGTGGAAAACACCTCGATGAAAAATCTGCTCTCTAAGCTCAAATCTGAGACGTTTATTCTCGATCTGGCGGCGAAAAGTCCGCTACCTAAGCTGGAAGGCTATCAATACCGCCTGGTTGATACCTCCACGCTGGAAGTTGAAGTTCTGCGCGAACAGGGGGTGAACAGCGTGTTCTCGCAGCTGAGCGCTCAGGGTATTCAGGTATTGAGTATGCGGAACAAGGCGAACCGGCTGGAAGAGCTGTTTGTTTCTCTGGTTCATGAAAAACAAGGAGATCGCGCATGATGCAGCTTTACTGGGTCGCGCTGAAAAGCATCTGGGCGAAAGAGATCCACCGCTTTATGCGTATCTGGGTGCAAACCCTGGTGCCGCCCGTTATCACCATGACGCTCTATTTTATTATCTTTGGTAATTTGATTGGCTCACGGATCGGTGAAATGCACGGTTTTAGCTACATGCAGTTTATCGTGCCGGGGCTTATCATGATGGCGGTGATTACCAACTCGTACGCTAATGTGGCGTCGTCGTTCTTTAGCGCCAAGTTTCAGCGCAACATTGAAGAACTGTTGGTTGCACCGGTACCGACGCACGTAATCATCGCCGGTTTTGTCGGCGGTGGCGTGGCTCGCGGTCTGTGTGTGGGCATTCTGGTCACGGCTATCTCACTGTTCTTCGTGCCGTTCCAGGTGCACTCCTGGGTCTTCGTGGCGCTGACGCTGGTGCTGACGGCGGTGCTGTTTTCGCTGGCGGGCTTGCTGAACGCGGGTTTCGCCAAAACCTTTGACGATATCAGTCTGATCCCGACCTTCGTGTTAACGCCGCTGACCTATCTGGGGGGCGTTTTCTACTCGTTAACGCTGTTACCGCCGTTCTGGCAGGGACTGTCGCACCTGAACCCGATTGTCTACATGATTAGCGGGTTCCGCTACGGTTTCCTCGGCATTCACGATGTGCCGCTGGTGACGACCTTCGGTGTGCTGGTGGTGTTTATCGCCGCGTTTTATTTACTGTGCTGGTATCTGATTCAGCGCGGGCGCGGACTGCGCAGCTAACCTCTTTTCCTCTCCCTGAACGGGAGAGGAAACTTTTGATGTTTATCACCCTTACATATTTATCACCCTGATAAACTACTTGCCTGCTAAGGAGGTAGGCGATGCTAGGTTGGGTAATTACCTGTCATGACGATAAGGCACAGGATATGCTGCAGCGTCTGGAAAAAAAGCACGGCCCTTTGGTCCAGTGTCAGGCGGTGAGTTTTTGGCGAGGTCTCAGCTCGAACATGCTAAGCCGTATGATGTGCCATGCCCTGCATGCCACAGACTCAGGCGAGGGCGTGATATTCCTGACCGATATGGCCGGGGCTGCGCCTTTCCGCGTGGCTTCGTTAATGAGCCATAAACATCCCCAGTGTGAAGTCATTTCTGGTATCAGCTATTCATTACTTGAGCGAATGATTTCGTCGCGGGAATCAATGAGCAGTTCTGCGTTTCGCGATTGCATCGTTGCGCTTGGCGGGCCTGAAGTCTCCAGTCTCTGGCATCAGCAACAAAAAAATCCCCCCTTCGTGTTGAAGCATGATTTGTATGAGTATTAATCATTGGTATTGATGGCGCTTTTGCTACAATAGCCGGGGTTTCTCGCCTCGGTTATCTCATATGGTTATGCGCCTTCTGCTTGTTTTATTGCTCCTGTTCTCTGGCAGCGTTGCTGCGGCGTTGCCTGCTCGTTATATGCAAACGACCGAAGCGGCTGCCGTTTGGGCGCAGATCGGTAATAAAATGGTGACGGTCGGGAATATTTGCGCCGGTCAAATCCTCTCAGTAGAACCGATGGCCGCTGACTACTATGAATTCCCCTTTGGCTTTGGTACCGGGTTTATCGATAAGGGACACCTGGAGCCTGTTCAGGGCCGGCAGAAGGTTGACGATGGTTTAGGCGACCTCAACAAGCCGCTCAGCAATCAAAGCCTGGTAACCTGGAAAGACACGCCCGTTTATAATGCTCCGGATGTCGGTAGCGCCCCGTTTGGCGTACTGGCGGACAACCTGCGCTATCCCATCATTAGTAAGCTCAAAGACCGACTTAATCAGACCTGGTTTCAGATCCGCATTGGTGGCAGGCTGGCCTATATCAGTGCGCTGGATGCGCAGGAAGACCACGGTATTCCCGTGTTGACCTACCATCATATTCTGCGTGATGAAGAGAATACCCGTTTTCGCCACACCTCCACGACGACCTCTGTGCGTGCGTTCAGTAACCAGATGGCCTGGCTCCAGGATCGTGGTTACACCACGTTGACGATGTATCAACTGGAAGGCTACGTGCAGAATAAAATGAACCTGCCTGCACGGGCGGTGGTGCTGACTTTTGATGATGGTCTCAAGTCGGTGAGTCGTTATGCTTATCCGATTCTGAAGCAGCACGGCATGAAGGCAACAGCGTTTATCATCTCCTCACGCATCAAGCGGCACCCGCAGAAGTGGGATCCGAAATCGCTGCAGTTTATGAGCATCTCTGAACTGAATGAGATCCGGGACGTGTTCGACTTCCAGTCGCACACCCATTTTTTACATCGGGTTGATGCGAATCGCCGGCCGATCCTGCTGAGTCGCAGCTATCACAATATTTTGTTCGATTTCGCCCGTTCGCGCCGGGCACTGTCCCAGTTTAACCCTCACGTCCTGTATCTTTCGTACCCGTTTGGCGGTTATAACGCCACGGCGGTAAAAGCAGCAGGCGACGCGGGATTCCACATGGCGGTCACCACGGTGAGAGGGAAGGTTAAGCCGGGAGATAATCCGTTCTTATTGAAAAGGCTTTATATTTTAAGAACGGATTCGCTGGAGACGATGTCGCGGCTGATAAGCAACCAGCCGCAGGGGTAAGGCTATCAGGCAACCTGTACCGGAATAGCTTTCGCGGTACGCTTCATTTCGTTGTCGCCTTCAAAGTAAGCCACTTTCGGGCGCCATGTACGGGCTTCTTCATCAGACATGGTGACGAAGCTGGCGATAATCACAATGTCGCCAACCTCTGCACAATGCGCTGCCGCACCGTTCACCGAGATGATTCTGGAGCCGCGTTCAGCCGCAATTGCATAGGTTGAGAAACGTTTCCCATTCGTCACGTTCCAGATATCAATAGCTTCATTTTCCAGAATACCGGAGGCATCAAGGAAATCCTGGTCGATGGCGCAGGAGCCTTCATAGTGCAGGTCCGCCTGCGTGACTTTTACACGGTGGAGCTTGCCTTGCAGCATGGTGCGAATCATAACTTCTATACCCTGTCGTTTACCTTGGCTAAGCAGGTGCTACTGACCTGCTTTGAGAATTTTCAGGCAGTATTGCCTGATTTTTAACCCCTGTCTACTGGGCTAATGTAACGCTTTGATTATCGATCAGACGAGCCTGACCCAGCCAGGCGGCAACCAGAATCACTGCGCGTTTACTGCTTTCAGTCAGTTCAAGCAGCGTGTCGGCGTCGCGGATCTGAATGTCGTCGGCGCGGAAGCCTTTTTCATTCAGCTCGTGTTCAGCAATGGCGATAATCTCTTCCAGATCGCGTTCCCCAGCCTGTAATTTTTCGCCAATGCGGCTCATCACTTTGTACAAGCCAGGGGCGACTTTACGCTGCTCTGCCGTGAGATAGCCGTTACGCGAGCTTAGGGCTAAGCCGTCTTTGGCGCGAATAATTGGTACGCCGACGATCTCAATGTCATAACCCATATCCGCCACCATTCTGCGGATCAGCGCCAGTTGCTGGAAATCCTTCTCGCCAAAGCAGGCGATATCTGGCTGGATCAAATTAAACAGCTTGCTGACGATAGTGGAAACACCACGGAAGTGGCCCGGACGGCTGGCGCCTTCAAGCATGGTAGACAGTCCCGGAACATCAACATAGGTATGACCTTCCGTGCCCTGCGGATAGATTTCTTTCTCTGATGGCGCAAAGACGATATCGACTTTGCGTTTGTTCAGCTTTTCGCAATCTTCCTGCAGCGTGCGTGGATAGCGCGCCAGGTCTTCCACACGGTCAAACTGCATTGGGTTGACAAAAATACTGACGATCACCACATCAGCCTGAGCCTTTGCTTCATCAACCAGCTTCATATGGCCGTCGTGCAGGTTGCCCATTGTCGGAACCAGCGCGACGCGTTTGCCTTCCTGACGCAGACGACGAATGTGCTGGCGCAGCAGCGGCAGAGTTTCAATAATTAACACTTGGACTCCTTAATGGAAACTGTGTTCTTCACCCGGATAGACGCCGGATTCAACCTCAGCAATATACTGCCGTACTGCGGCGCGCATGTCGCCCGCTTCAGCGAGGAAATTTTTGGCAAATTTAGGGATATGGCCGCCGGTAATGCCAAAGGCATCGTGCATGACGAGGATTTGTCCATCAGTGACGTTACCTGCGCCAATACCGATAACCGGAATCGACAACGCATCGGTGACGCGCTTCGCCAGCTCAACCGGTACGCATTCCAGCACCAGCAACTGAGCGCCAGCCGCTTCCAGCGCCAGCGCGTCGTCGAGCAGCGTTTGCCCGGCATCACCACGGCCTTGCACCTTATAGCCACCAAAAATGTTGACGGACTGCGGGGTCAGCCCCAGATGACCGCACACCGGGACCGCGCGTTCGGTGAGCATTTTCACCGTATCGACCAGCCACGCACCGCCTTCTACCTTGACCATGTTGGCGCCCGCACGCATAACCACCGCGGCGTTTGCAAAGGTTTGTTCTGGCGTAGCGTAGGCCATAAACGGGAGATCGGAAAGCAGCAGGCAGTTGGGTGCCCCGCGACGCACGGCGCGGGTGTGGTAGGCGATATCTTCAACGGTGACGGGGAGGGTGGAATCATAGCCCTGAACGGTCATGCCCAGCGAGTCGCCAACCAGCATCACATTGATACCTTCGTCGGCAAAGAGTTTCGCGAAGCTGTAGTCGTAAGCCGTAATCGTCGCGAAGCGTTTCTTCTCTTGCTTGTATTTTTGCAGCAATGAGATTGTTGTCGGTTTCATAAAATTTCCTGATGGTGAAAGTCATATTTAACGGCATTCTAGCAGTCACATTCAGGGGGGCAATTGATTTAAGCAATCGTTTGGCGCGAAAGCAGTAAACGCTAAAGGGAAAGGATTACTTTACCAGTGTGCAGGTTTTGCTGCACCGAGTTGGGCGAGGTGTTGATGTAGGCTGGTTCCGTCCGGGAAGCTCAGTTCAGGCGCAATTTCATACAGCGGCCACAGCATGAAGCCGCGGTTCTTCATGTCGTAGTGCGGCACGGTCAGACGTTCGGTGTTAATCACTTCATCGCCAAACAGCATGATGTCGAGGTCCAGCGTACGCGGGCCCCAGCGTTCAGCTTTACGTACGCGTCCCTGCTGCAGCTCAATGCGTTGGGTGTGATTAAGCAGTTCTTCGGGCGCGAGAGTCGTTTCCAGCGCCACGGCGGCGTTCAGGTAATCGGGCTGATCCTGTGGGCCTAACGGCGGTGTACGGTAAAACGAGGAAACTGCGACGATACGGCTGTCAGGGATTTCGCCGATCGCTTGCACGGCAGCATTCACCTGCTCCAGCGGAGAGGCTAAATTACTGCCGAGCGCAATATAAACGAGGGTCACGCGGAACCTTCACGGCGCGGCGCGCGTTTACGCGGGCGGCGATGACGGCGGCGTACGTCCGGCTCTTCATCCAGCTCGTTCAGCATACCTTTTTGCTCTGGCGGCGCGGAAACCTGGAATTCGCCCCACCATTTCGCCAGACGCTGTAGTTCAGCGTTGTTTTCTACTTCCGCGCGCAGAGCCAGCAGATCGTAAGCTGCGCGGAACTTTGGATGTTCCATCAGCTTCCAGGCGCGTTTGCCCTGACGACGGGACATGCGTAACTGAAGTTGCCAGATATCGCGGGTTAGCGAGGTCAGGCGCTTAGGAATCGCCAGCGAGCGGCAGGCTTCGTCCAGCACGTCGTTCATTGCCAGCGCGAAAGCGTCGTAGTAGGCCAGACCGCTTTCCTGTGCGATTTTCTGCGCAGCTTCCAGTAACGGGTACCAGAACATCGCGGCGAACAAGAACGCCGGATTCACGCGCATATCATTGTGGATACGGGTGTCGGTATTCTTTAGTACCTGGGCAATGATGCGTTCCATCGCGCTGTCACCGTCTTCGGTGAAATAGCGGGTGATGGTTGGGAACAGCGGCTGGAACAGGCTGTACTCACGCAGTTTTTTATAGGTTTCATACCCGTAGCCCGCCTGTAACAGTTTGAGCGCTTCTTCAAACAGGCGTGCGGGGGGAATATCGTTAAGCAGCGTTGCCAGACGTGGGATCGGCTCTGCGGTTTCCGGGCTGATACGCATGTCGAGTTTGGCGGCAAAACGCACGGCACGCAGCATACGTACAGGATCTTCGCGGTAGCGCGTTTCCGGATTACCAATCAGGCGGATGACGCCATCTTCGAGATCCTGCATGCCTCCGACGTAATCACGCACGGTGAAATCGGCCACGCTGTAATACAGGCTGTTAATCGTGAAGTCGCGGCGCTGGGCATCTTCTTCGATGGAGCCGAAGATGTTGTCACGCAGCAGCATACCGTTTTGCCCGCGCTGTGACGTTGTGCGATCGGACTCACTGCCTTCATGGTGTCCACGAAAAGTCGCAACTTCGATAATTTCCGGGCCAAACATGACATGGGCCAGACGGAATCGACGCCCAACCAGGCGACAGTTACGAAACAGTTTTCGCACCTGATCTGGCGTTGCATTGGTGGTGACATCAAAATCTTTCGGCTTTTTGCCCAGCAAAAGATCGCGTACGCCACCGCCTACCAGCCATGCCTCGTATCCGGCCTTATTGAGCCTGTACATTACCTTTAGGGCATTTTCACTGATATCTTTGCGGGAGATAGAGTGCTGCTCACGCGGGATTACCGTCATATGCGGACGGGCGACGGCAAGCTCGGCCTCGCGCTCCTCACGGCTTAGCACCTTGCGGCAAAAATTAGCGACTCGGGTAAAAATAGTGCACCTCGGTAGTGTCAAACTTCAGTCAGAACAAGTGTTGCTGTGTAAAAATCGCGGCTAATCATAGCTCAGCATGAGTCATTTGAGAATGCCGGATTTACATTCACTGAACCCGGCACAGTCGTAAGCGTCCAATTTTGCACCGCAGTTTGCAGTAATTCTTCCACACTCAGCGCTTGCCACGGTATTACAGTGTTCTGGCCGAGGAAGCGCAACGCGTTAATGAGAACCGGGCGTGGATCGCCTTGCGGCAGGGCAGGCGCATGATTCTGTTTAGAAAGTTTAGCGCCTTGCTCGTTGAGCGCCAACGGCAGATGAATATAGTCCGGTACTTGCCAACCGAACTGTTGATACAACGAAATTTGGCGTACAGTCGGTTCGATGAGATCCGCGCCGCGTACAATCTCTGTTACTCCCTGGAAGTGGTCATCAACCACTACTGCAAGGTTATAAGCAAACAGTCCGTCGCGTCGGTGGATAATAAAGTCTTCCCGTGCAAGCTCTGGGTCGGTGTGAATATTGCCGCGCAGCAGGTCGTTAAAGTGTAAAACGGGATGCTGTTGCTTGATGCGTACCGCTGCATTTTCCGGCCCGTGGCGTAACGCACGGCAATGACCGTCGTAAATCCCGCCAATACTCTGAATACGGGCGCGTGTGCAGGTACAGTAGTAGCTTAAATCTTGTTGTTGTAACCAGGCCAGTGCCTCACGGTAGGCGTCATGGCGTTGCGACTGCCACATGATCTCGCCATCCCAGTGCAGCCCGTAATGTTCCAGCTGACGCAGAATCGTCTCTGCAGCACCGGGAACTTCACGAGGGGGATCGATATCTTCAATGCGTACCCGCCAGATTCCGCGCTGTGCACGGGCCTGCAGATAACTGCCGAGGGCGGCTACCAGGGAACCAAAATGCAGTTCACCAGAAGGTGAAGGGGCAAAACGGCCAATATAGGGTTTGTCTGTCATGTCGATGGATAATATAAAAGAATAAGGCGGGAGAAACTCCCGCCCAGGTACTGTCGGATGAGCGTAATGCTACCCGGCATGCAACAGTCTACGGGATTAACCCGCCATCTGTTTTTCGCGAATTTCTGCCAGCGTTTTGCAGTCGATGCACAGATCGGCTGTTGGACGGGCTTCCAGACGACGAATACCAATTTCTACGCCGCATGATTCGCAGTAGCCGAAATCTTCGTCTTCTACTTTCTTCAGCGTCTTCTCGATCTTTTTGATCAGTTTGCGCTCACGGTCACGGTTACGCAGCTCAAGGCTGAATTCTTCTTCCTGCGCGGCACGGTCAACCGGATCAGGGAAGTTAGCCGCTTCGTCCTGCATATGAGTCACAGTGCGATCGACTTCATCCCTGAGTTGATTACGCCATGCTTCAAGAATACGCCTGAAGTGCGACAGCTGGGCTTCGTTCATATACTCTTCGCCCGGTTTCTCCTGGTACGGCTCCACCCCAGCGATGGCGAGAATACTCAGGGACGATGTTTTACGGTTTTGCCCTTCTTGCATGTTGCTTCTCCTTAACACGCACTATCGATCCCCATGTTCGGGGGAAAAATCAGGTCGCTATAAATAGCAGATGCTTTTCCGGATAGCAATTATCTATACGTAACACTTGACAACCCTGTGAGGAAAAGCGTATTTGCGCACGCGGCCAGAATACTAATTAACCCGTTGTTTACACCATTACAAGGCAATGGGCAACGGCTCTTTAAGAGTCATACTATGGGCAGAAAGTTCCGCTTTATAAACCAGAATTTCGACCCCCTTTAGCTGTGCTTCGACTAATAACTGCGCATATTTTGCATCGATATGACGCGCGGGTGAAAACCGTGTAATGGCTGAATGTAGTACCGCGAAAAATATGACGGCACGTTTACCTTCAGCCGCTACGCTCATCAATTCCCGAAGATGTTTCTGCCCTCGTTCAGTTATGGCATCGGGAAAATAACCATACTCTTTTTCCGCCAACGTGACTGATTTTACTTCAATATAGCAGTCAGTCCGGGAATCTGCCTGTAACAAAAAATCAATACGGCTGCCTTCTGCGCCGTATTTTACTTCACTTTTCAACACGCTGTAGCCAGAAAGCTCCGCAATGAGCTCATTCTGAATAGCCTCTTTCGTTAAGCGATTGGCCCATAGCGTGTTAACACAAATAAATGCATCGGATGCGGTTTGCGTTAATTCCCAGGTATGTGGATATTTCCGCTTAATATTTTCTGATGTTGAATACCAGACGGTATCCCCAGGGGTTGCGCATCCGGTCATCGCGCCGGTATTTGGGCAGTGTAGCGTCAAGGTTGTGCCATCAGGTGTGATCACATCCGCTAAAAAACGTTTATAGCGCTGAATTAGCGTAGCGCGTTGTAAAGGGGGAGAAAATTGCATGAATAATACCCTTGATTATTTGCTCAGCACCCAGCGTTGCAAGGTTGAATAGCGAGTGCGTCCTCGCTCAAATGACGAGGCATAAAGCGCAAACTCCGTAACCGGAAATGACCAGCAAAAACCGGGAGGCGGGATGGCGACTGCATGACTGGCATCGCGCAAGAGCGTGATATGCGGGTGAAAGGGCTGTGGGCTCTGGTAGCATCCGCTGCGTGCGGCCTGTGCTCGCAGCATATTGGCCAGTTGCAATAACCCGCGTGGCGGCTGACGCATTCCCAGCCACACAACCCGCGAACGCAGCCATTGCCCTGCATCGTCCAGCCTGAGCGTGAACGCCGGCTGGCGAATGCGTCCAGCCAGTTGTGATAGCGCCTGCTGTTTCTCGGCACTCACATTCCCTAAAAAAGCCAGCGTCAGGTGCAGATTGTCTGCGGCGACCGGACGGCCCGCCTCTGGCGGAAATTGTGCGGCTCGCCAGTGGATGAGCTGCTCCCGAACCTCAGCAGGCAATTCAATGGCAAAGAACAGCCGTTTCGGCTCAGACATGATGGATACTCGGTTATGAATTAACGCGATGCTACAATGCAGCGCGAAGAATGTTAACCCTCTGGAGTCATTTGTGACGTCGTTGCCCGTTGCCGCCATAGTGCCTGAACTGCTTACCGCCCTTGATGCTTCACCGCAGGTCCTGCTGACCGCGCCGACCGGTGCCGGGAAATCGACCTGGCTGCCGCTACAGCTTCTGGCGCATCAGGGGATATCGGGGCGCATTATCCTGCTGGAACCGCGTCGCCTGGCGGCTCGCAATGTGGCACAACGACTGGCGGAGTCGCTGAACGAAAAGCCCGGCGAAACCGTGGGCTATCGCATGCGTGCGCAAAGCTGCGTGGGGCCGCAAACCCGGCTTGAAGTGGTCACGGAAGGTGTGCTCACACGCATGATCCAACGTGATCCAGAATTGCAGGGCGTTGGTCTGGTGATCCTTGATGAATTTCACGAGCGCAGCCTGCAGGCGGATCTGGCACTGGCGCTGCTGTTGGACGTACAGCAAGGCTTGCGGGACGATTTAAAACTGCTGATTATGTCAGCCACACTGGACAACGGGCGTTTGCAGCAGCTGTTGCCTGAAGCGCCTACCCTTGTTTCCGAAGGACGTGCGTTTCCTGTTGAACGGCGCTACCAGCCGCTGGCGACGCATTTACGTTTTGATGAGGCGGTTGCTATTGCCACCGCGGAGTTGCTACGTAACGAGAGTGGCTCGTTGCTGCTGTTTTTACCCGGTGTAGGGGAAATTCAGCGCGTGCAGGAACAGCTGGCAGGCCGCGTGGGTAGCGATATTCTGTTGTGTCCGCTGTACGGCGCATTGACGCTGGCCGAGCAGCGCCTGGCGATTTTGCCCGCGCCGCAAGGTAAGCGCAAAGTGGTGCTGGCGACCAATATTGCCGAAACCAGCTTAACGATTGAAGGCATCCGGCTGGTGGTGGACTGCGCCCAGGAACGCGTGGCGCGCTATGACGCGCGCACCGGTTTAACGCGGTTGATTACCCAGCGCATCAGCCAGGCATCGATGACCCAGCGAGCCGGGCGTGCAGGTCGTCTGGAGCCCGGTATCTGTCTGCATCTGCTTGCCAAAGAGCAGGCGGAAAGAGCGGCGGCGCAGGGAGAGCCTGAGATATTACAGAGCGATCTGTCCGGTCTGCTGATGGAACTGTTGCAATGGGGATGCACCGATCCTGCACAGTTGAACTGGCTGGATACGCCGCCCGCTATCAACCTGCAGGCGGCAAAACGGCTGTTACAGATGCTGGGCGCGTTGGAGGGCAACAGGCTAAGTGCCACGGGGCAGAAAATGGCGGCGTTGGGTAACGATCCCCGTTTAGCGGCTATGCTGGTTAGCACCAACAATGATAACGAAGCGGCAACGGCGGCGAAACTGGCCGCGATTCTGGAAGAGCCGCCGCGCGGTGGCAGTACCGATTTAGCCGTCGCATTTTCACGAAATCAGCCCGCCTGGCAACTGCGTAGCCAGCAGCTATTGAAGCGCCTGAATGTGCGGGGAGGCCAGCCCGATAGCGAACGGTTAGCACTTTTACTGGCGCAGGCGTTTGCCGACAGGATCGCGCGCCGTCGCGGGTTGGATGGACGTTATCAACTGGCCAACGGGATGGGGGCGATGCTGGATTCCGATGACGCCCTGGGGCGCCATGAGTGGTTGATTGCGCCGTTGTTATTGCAAGGAAGCGCGTCACCGGATGCGCGTATTTTGTTAGCGTTGCCGCTGGATATTGAAGCGTTGATGCAGACGTGTCCTGAACTGCTGCAACAGTCCGACACCATCGAATGGGATGAAGCCCAGGGAACGTTAAAAGCACTGCGCCTCACGCGAATAGGCCAGTTGACGCTAAAAGTGCAGCCGTTGGCTAAACCTTCGGAAGACGAGTTGCATCAGGCGATGCTGAATGGTATTCGCGATAAAGGGCTAAGTGTGCTCAACTGGACGCCGGAGGCTGAACAGTTTCGGCTGCGCCTGCATTGCGCGGCAAACTGGTTGCCGGAGTACGACTGGCCTGCGGTAGATGAGGATTCTCTTCTGGCGGCGCTGGAGAGCTGGCTATTGCCGCATATGAGCGGTGTGCACTCTTTACGCGCGCTCAAAGCATTAAATGTGGCTCAGGCATTGCGCGGTTTGCTGGACTGGTCAATGCTGCAACGTCTGGATAGTGAACTGCCTGCGCATTACACTGTGCCGACGGGAAGCCGGATAGCCATCCGCTATCACGAGGATAATCCCCCGGTGTTGGCGGTCAGGATGCAGGAAATGTTTGGCGAAGCGAATACGCCAACCATCGCTGGGGGGCGTGTGCCGTTGGTGCTGGAGCTGCTTTCTCCGGCCCAGCGACCGCTACAGGTCACCAGCGATCTGAGCGCATTCTGGAAAGGATCGTACCGTGAGGTACAAAAAGAGATGAAAGGGCGTTATCCCAAACACGTCTGGCCGGACGATCCGGCGAATACCGCGCCAACGCGGCGCACCAAAAAGTATTCATAAATTGAGAGATTTCTTCTTCTGTCGCCTGACGGAAGAACGGAGAATCGGGCCTTTGCGCCTGAATGTTGCGGAGAAAAAGCATGGCGGGGAATGACCGCGAGCCAATTGGACGTAAAGGGAAACCGTCACGTCCGGTGAAACAAAAGGTGAGCCGTCGTCAACTCAGAGATGACGAGTATGACGACGATTATGATGATGACTATGAGGATGAAGAACCGATGCCGCGTAAGGGTAAGGGCAAAGGGCGTAAGCCTCGTGGTAAGCGTGGCTGGTTCTGGCTGCTGGTAAAACTGTCGATCGTCTTTTTGGTGCTGATCGCGATATATGGCGTGTACCTGGACCAAAAAATCCGTAGCCGTATTGATGGCAAAGTCTGGCAACTGCCTGCGGCTGTTTATGGCCGGATGGTTAACCTTGAGCCAGAAATGCCCATCGGCAAGAACGAGATGGTGAAACTGCTGGAGGCGACACAGTACCGTCAGGTGACGAAAATGACGCGCCCGGGCGAATTTACCGTGCAGGCGAAGAGCATTGAGATGATCCGCCGTCCGTTTGATTTCCCGGACAGTAAAGAAGGGCAGGTGCGTGCGCGTCTGACCTTTGATGGCGATCATCTGGATACTATTGAGAATATGGATAACAACCGCCAGTTCGGTTTCTTCCGTCTCGATCCGCGTTTGATCACCATGCTGTCTTCCCCTAACGGTGAGCAGCGTCTGTTCGTTCCGCGTAGCGGCTTCCCGGATTTGTTGGTAGATACGCTGCTGGCGACCGAAGACCGCCATTTCTATGAGCACGACGGCATCAGCCTCTATTCCATTGGACGTGCGGTGCTGGCGAATCTGACGGCCGGTCGTACGGTGCAGGGGGCCAGTACGCTGACACAGCAACTGGTGAAAAACCTGTTCCTGTCCAGCGAGCGCTCGTACTGGCGTAAAGCGAACGAAGCCTATATGGCGCTGATCATGGATGCGCGCTACAGCAAAGACCGCATTCTTGAGCTGTACATGAACGAAGTTTATCTCGGTCAAAGCGGCGATAATGAAATTCGCGGCTTCCCGCTGGCGAGCCTCTATTATTTCGGTCGTCCGGTGGAAGAACTGAGTCTCGACCAGCAGGCGTTGCTGGTGGGGATGGTTAAAGGGGCGTCAATCTACAACCCATGGCGTAATCCGAAGCTGGCGCTGGAGCGTCGTAATCTGGTGCTGCGCCTGCTGCAACAGCAGCAGATTATCGATCAGGACCTGTATGACATGCTGAGCGCGCGCCCGTTAGGCGTGCAGCCGCGTGGCGGGGTGATTTCACCACAACCAGCGTTTATGCAGATGGTACGCCAGGAGCTACAGGCGAAGCTGGGCGATAAAGTCAAAGATCTCTCCGGTGTGAAAATTTTCACCACCTTTGATTCCGTGGCACAGGATGCGGCAGAAAAAGCGGCGGTGGAAGGCATTCCGGTGCTGAAGAAACAGCGCAAGCTGAGCGATCTGGAAACCGCGATTGTGGTCGTTGACCGCTTTAGCGGCGAGGTTCGTGCGATGGTCGGCGGCGCAGAGCCGCAGTTTGCGGGCTATAACCGCGCGATGCAGGCCCGTCGTTCCATCGGTTCTCTGGCAAAACCGGCAACCTATCTGACGGCGCTGAGTCAGCCGAAGCTGTATCGCCTGAATACCTGGATCGCCGATGCGCCGATTGCGCTGCGCCAGCCGAACGGTCAGGTGTGGTCACCGCAGAACGATGACCGTCGCTATAGCGAAAGCGGTAAAGTAATGCTGGTGGATGCGTTAACGCGTTCAATGAACGTCCCGACCGTCAATCTGGGGATGGCGCTGGGCCTGCCCGCGGTTACCGAGACCTGGACGAAACTGGGCGCCCCGAAAGATCAGCTCAATCCGGTTCCGGCGATGCTGCTGGGGGCGTTGAACCTGACGCCAATTGAAGTGGCACAGGCGTTCCAGACCATCGCCAGCGGGGGTAACCGTGCGCCATTATCAGCACTGCGTTCGGTCATTGCTGAAGATGGGAGCGTGCTGTATCAAAGCTTCCCGCAGGCAGAGCGCGCAGTGCCTGCACAGGCGGCATATATGACGCTGTGGACCATGCAACAGGTGGTTCAACGCGGTACGGGTCGCCAGCTTGGCGCGAAGTACCCAGGGCTGCATCTGGCAGGGAAAACCGGGACCACCAACAACAACGTGGATACCTGGTTTGCCGGTATCGACGGCAGCCAGGTGACGATTACCTGGGTAGGCCGCGATAACAACCAGCCAACCAAGTTGTACGGTGCCAGCGGCGCGATGTCGATTTATCAGCGTTATCTGGCGAACCAGACACCAACACCACTGGTGCTGACGCCGCCGGAGGATGTTGTTGATATGGGCGTAGATTACGACGGTAACTTTGTGTGCAGTGGTGGTATGCGTACGCTGCCAGTGTGGACTACCGATCCGGATTCGTTGTGTCAGCAAGGTGAGATGCAGCAGCAGTCAGGTAATCCGTTCGATCAATCAACGCAGTCGCAGCCTCAACAGCAGCAGCAACAACAACAGCCGCCGCAGCAGGAGAAGAAAGACAGCGACGGCGTCGCAGGTTGGATCAAGGATATGTTTGGCAGCAACTAATGCCTACCTCAAAACCCGCTCCGGCGGGTTTTTCTTTTGACGCCATTCGGTTTTGTTTTTCCTGATGGCGCTGCGCTTATCAGGCCTACGGAATTTGAGCAGCCGTGTCGCTATCCGGTACGTCTTCCGTTAAAACATTTCAGCTTAATTTATTAACCCTTTCTTTTCATCTGGTTATTTCTTAACCCCTTAGTTTTAGTAGGGGCGCGTAGTGCTTGCGATCGCAACAGCGTTTCGAATATCATGCTCCCGTTATAATAATAATTCTCGTTTACGTTATCATTCACTTTCATCAGAGAAATACCAATGGCGCGTCTTAAAACTGCTCAGCCAAACTCCTCACTGCGCAAAATTGCAGTCGTGGTAGCCACAGCGGTTAGCGGCATGTCTGTGTATGCACAGGCGGCGGTTCAACCGAAAGAAGAAACAATCACCGTAACCGCAGCACCTGCCGCACAAGAAAGCGCATGGGGGCCTTCGCCGACGATTGCCGCGAAGCGTTCCGCCACCGCAACCAAGACTGATACGCCTATCGAAAAGACCCCGCAGTCTGTTTCGGTTGTGACGCGTGAAGAGATGGATACCAAGCAACCGGCTACAGTAAAAGAAGCCATTGCTTATACACCCGGTGTTTTTGCTACCCGTGGTAGCTCTTCCACCTATGATGTAGTGACGATTCGTGGTTTTACCTCTCCAACCACGGTCAACACCAACCAGTATCTTGATGGCATGAAACTTCAGGGGAATAACTACTCTGAAGTATCTATGGACCCGTATTTTCTGGAACGCGTAGAAGTGATGCGCGGGCCGACTTCAGTGCTGTACGGCAACAGCAACCCTGGCGGCATCGTCAGTATGGTGAGCAAACGTCCGACAACAGAACCGCTGAAAGAAGTGCAGTTTAAAATGGGGACGAACAACCTCTGGCAAACTGGTTTCGATTTTAGCGACGCTATTGATGATGACGGCGTGTGGTCATACCGTTTAACAGGGCTGGGTAATAGCCAGAACTCTCAGCAGGAGATGTCAAAATCAACGCGTTACGCAGTTGCACCTGCGTTTAGCTGGCGTCCTGATGATAAAACAGATTTCACCTTCCTGAGTAATTTCCAGAACGATCCGTACGCGGGTTATTATGGCTGGTTGCCGCGTGAAGGTACGCTTGTTCCGTATTACGATGCAAATGGTAATCCGCACAAGCTGCCGACTGATTTCAATGAAGGTGAAGCGGATAACAAGATGGCTCGCCGCCAGCAGATGGTTGGCTACAACTTCTCACATGCCTTTAACGACACCTTCACCGTGCGCCAGAACCTGCGTTATGACAAGGTGAAAACGCTCTACCGTTCTGTATATGGTTTTGGCTATAGTCAGCCTGGTGAGATTATCCGTAAATACGTTCGTTCTGATGAAGATCTCAATGCATTTACCGTTGATACCCAGCTCCAGTCTGCTTTTGCCACTGGTGATGTCGCACATACTCTGCTGACCGGTGTTGATTACTCGCGTATGCGTAACGATGTCAATGCGCTGTATGGCGATGCCGATCCGTTAAATATGCAGAACCCTCAGTACGGTAACCCGAATATTGATGTCAGCGGACCGTATGCTAAGTACGCCGTGTTAAACCGTATGGAACAGACCGGACTTTACGCCCAGGACCAGATGGAATGGGATAAGTGGGTGCTGACACTGGGCGGCCGCTATGATTTCGCAACTACCTCCACGTTGACCCGCTCCAGTAATTCACTGGCCGAAGTGAACGATCAGCAGTTTACCTGGCGTGGTGGTGTTAACTATCTGTTTGACAATGGTATTTCTCCGTACTTCAGCTATAGCGAATCGTTTGAACCGACATCCGGTTCAACGAAAGAAGGCAAACCGTTCGATCCGTCGCGTGGTAAGCAGTACGAAGCCGGTGTGAAGTATGTTCCGAAGGATATGCCCGTTGTACTGACGGCGGCTGTGTACCAACTGACGAAAGATAAAAACCTGACGGCGGACCCGAACGATCCTACGGGTCTGTACAGCGTCCAGACTGGAGAGATTCGTTCACGCGGTATTGAACTGGAAGCAAAGGCAGCCGTAAATGCCAATATTAACGTTACGGCGGCTTACAGCTACACGGATGCGGAATATACCGAAGACACTATCTTTAAAGGTCAACGACCGGCGGAAGTACCACGTAATCAGGCTTCGTTATGGACCGATTACACGTTCTATGAATCAGCACTTAGCGGTTTGACCATTGGGGCTGGTGTGCGTTATACCGGTTCAACGGTGAGTTACTACAAAAACGATACTGCCTCAGGGAATAAAAACGATTCGTTTAATGTGGGCGGTTATACCGTTGCTGATGCCATGGTGAAATACGATCTGGCCCGTTTCGGTATGGCTGGTTCGTCCGTTGCCGTAAACGTCAACAACCTGTTTAATCGTGAATATGTTTCCAGTTGCTATAGCGAATACGCATGTTACTGGGGCGCAGAACGTCAGGTCGTTGCAACCGCAACCTTCCGTTTCTAATTTCTTTTGGGCACGCTTTGCGTGCCCGTTTTACAAGTTGGCTGCTATGCAGGAAAACAGATCCCATCCCGACACGACGTTTGCGTTGAAGAATGTCTCCTTCCGTGTGCCTGGCCGCACGCTTTTGCATCCTCTCTCGTTAACCTTTCCCGTGGGTAAAGTGACCGGTCTTATCGGCCACAACGGCTCCGGTAAATCCACCTTATTGAAAATGCTGGGACGCCATCAGCCGCCGTCAGAAGGTGAAATCCTGCTTGATGAGCAGCCGCTGGAGAGCTGGAGCAGCAAAGCGTTTGCCCGTAAGGTTGCCTATTTACCGCAGCAGTTACCGCAGGCTGAGGGGATGACGGTACGTGAGCTGGTGGCGATTGGGCGTTATCCGTGGCATGGCGCGCTGGGACGTTTTGGCGTGGCTGACAGAGAGAAAGTAGAAGAGGCTATTTCGCTGGTCGGCTTAAAGCCGCTGGCGCATCGCCTGGTAGATAGCCTCTCCGGCGGAGAACGCCAGCGCGCGTGGATTGCCATGCTGGTAGCGCAGGACAGCCGCTGCCTGCTGCTTGATGAACCGACCTCGGCGCTGGATATCGCGCATCAGGTTGACGTGCTGGCGCTGGTGCATCGCTTGAGCCAACAGCGTGGGTTGACTGTGATTGCGGTGCTGCATGATATCAACATGGCGGCCCGCTACTGTGATTACTTAGTTGCGCTGCGCGGTGGTGACATGATTGCACAAGGGACGCCTGCTGAACTGATGCGCAGTGAAACTCTGGAACAGATTTACGGTATCCCGATGGGCATTTTGCCGCATCCGGCCGGTGCCGCACCCGTGAGTTTTGTCTATTAATGATTGGATTACCTCATCTTTCCCGTCGACGGCTGCTAACGGCAATGGCGTTGTCGCCGCTACTGTGGCAAATGAATACAGCCCGTGCGGCGGCGGTTGATCCACAGCGTATAGTGGCGCTGGAATGGCTTCCGGTTGAGCTGCTGTTGGCGCTGGGTGTTGCACCTTACGGCGTCGCGGATGTTCCAAACTACAAACTGTGGGTCAACGAACCCGTGCTGCCGGACTCCGTCATCGATGTCGGATTACGTACTGAACCTAACCTCGAACTGCTGACCGAAATGAAACCCTCATTTATGGTCTGGTCGGCAGGTTACGGTCCTGCACCTGAGAAGCTTGCACGTATTGCGCCGGGTCGTGGCTTTAACTTTAGTGATGGCAAAAAGCCGCTGGCGGTTGCGCGTCAGTCGTTGCAAGAACTGGCGCAGTTGTTGAATTTGCAGACCGCTGCCGAACGTCATCTGGCGCAGTACGAACACGTGATTGCCAGCCTGAAACCGCGCTTTGTTCAGCGAGGCTCACGGCCATTACTGCTGATGACCCTGCTCGATCCTCGCCATATGCTGGTGTTTGGGCCTAACTGCTTGTTTCAGGAGGTGCTGGATGAGTACGGGATCCGCAACGCCTGGCAAGGCGAAACCAACTTTTGGGGCAGCACCGCAGTAGGAATTGATCGGCTTGCCGCCTACAAAGATGTTGATGTGCTGTGCTTCGATCACGGTAACAACAAGGATATGCAGGCACTGATGTCCACACCGTTGTGGCAGGCGATGCCATTTGTACGCGCCGGACGTTTTCAGCGTGTTCCCGCCGTCTGGTTCTATGGTGCAACGCTATCGGCGATGCATTTTGCCCGCATTCTGGATAATGCGCTGGGGGGCAAAGCGTGAGTAAACGAATTGCGCTATTCCCGATCCTTCTGCTGGCGGTTCTGTTTGTGGCTGCCTGCTGGCTGACCTGGGTAAACTTCTCTGTTGCGTTACCGCGCAGTCAGTGGCAACAGGCTATCTGGTCACCGGATATCAATGCTATTGAGCAGATGGTTTTCCACTACAGTCTGCTGCCGAGGCTGGCGATTTCACTACTGGTTGGTGCCGGACTGGGGCTGGTCGGCGTCTTGTTTCAGCAGGTGCTGCGTAACCCGCTGGCAGAGCCAACCACGCTGGGCGTCGCAACCGGTGCGCAGTTGGGCATTACCGTCACCACGCTATGGGCGATTCCCGGTGCGCTGACCACGCAATTTGCGGCGCTGGCCGGGGCATGTGTTGTTGGGGCACTGGTGTTTGGCGTTGCCTGGGGCAAACGTCTTTCTCCGGTGACGCTGATCCTTGCCGGGCTGGTGGTCAGCCTGTACTGCGGGGCAATTAACCAGTTGATGGTTATCTTCCATCACGATCAGCTGCAAAGCATGTTTTTATGGAGCAGCGGTACGCTAACCCAAACCGACTGGAGCGGCGTACAGCGCTTGTGGCCGCAGTTGCTGGGCGGCGTGATGCTGACGCTGCTGTTACTGCGCCCGATGACGCTGATGGGATTGGATGACGGCGTGGCGCGTAACCTCGGTCTGGCGCTGTCGCTGGCGCGCCTGGCGTCATTAACGCTGGCGATTGTGCTGAGTGCTTTGCTGGTTAACGCGGTGGGGATTATCGGTTTTATCGGCCTGTTTGCACCGCTGCTGGCGAAAATGCTCGGCGCGCGGCGTTTGTTGGCGCGTCTGATGCTGGCTCCGCTGATTGGGGCATTGATCCTCTGGCTCTCTGACCAAATTATTCTGTGGCTGACCCGCGTATGGATGGAAGTCTCCACTGGTTCGGTGACGGCGCTGATTGGCGCGCCATTGCTGCTGTGGCTGTTGCCGCGCCTTAGAAGTATGAGCGCGCCGGATATGAATGCCAGCAACCGTATCGCCGCTGAGCGTCAGCATGTACTGATGTTTGCCCTGGCAGGCGGGGCGATATTGCTGCTGACCGTTATTGTGGCGCTCGCGTTTGGTCGCGATGCGCACGGCTGGACATGGGCCAGTGGTGCAATGCTGGATGAGTTGATGCCCTGGCGCTGGCCGCGTATTCTGGCTGCACTGGTGGCTGGCGTAATGCTGGCTGTGGCGGGTTGTATTATTCAGCGTCTGACCGGAAACCCAATGGCCAGCCCGGAAGTATTAGGCATTAGTTCCGGGGCGGCATTTGGCGTGGTGTTAATGCTATTTCTGGTCCCCGAAAATGCCTTTGGCTGGCTGATGCCGGCCGGGAGCCTCGGGGCGGCAGCCACCTTGCTTATTATTATGATTGCCGCCGGGCGCGGGGGCTTTTCACCGCACCGCATGTTGCTGGCAGGGATGGCGCTCAGCACGGCGTTTACAATGCTGCTGATGATGCTGCAGGCCAGCGGCGATCCGCGCATGGCGGGTGTGTTGACCTGGATCTCCGGTTCAACCTATAACGCGACGGGCGAACAGGTGCTGCGCACCGGAATTGTAATGGTTATCCTGCTGGCAATGACGCCGCTGTGCCGTCGTTGGCTGACGATTTTACCGCTTGGCGGCGATACGGCGCGGGCTGTAGGTATGGCTATTACGCCGTCGCGAGTAGGATTACTGCTGTTGGCGGCGGGGCTGACGGCAACAGCCACCATGACCATTGGTCCGTTGAGCTTTGTCGGGCTGATGGCTCCGCATATTGCCCGTATGATGGGCTTTCGCCGGGCGATGCCGCATATGCTGATTTCGGCGCTGGCGGGAGGCGTGTTGCTGGTGTTTGCCGACTGGTGTGGGCGTATGGTGCTGTTTCCGTATCAGATCCCAGCGGGACTGCTGTCGACGTTTATTGGCGCGCCGTACTTTATCTATCTGCTGAGAAAACAGAGTCGTTAATTATGCCGGATGGCGGCATAACTGCCTTATCCGGCCTACGGGGGCAAATGTAGGCCGGATAAGCGTAAGCGCCACCCGGCAATTCATCACTTACAATTTCGCAAACACCCGGCGTGCGGCGTCGATGGTGTTATTGATATCTTCTTCACTGTGCGCCACGGACATAAAGCCCGCTTCGAAGGCGGACGGCGCCAGGTAAACGCCTTCATCCAGCATCATGTGGAAGAAACGCTTGAAGCGTTCAACATCGCAGGCCATCACGTCCTGATAGCAGGTCACGGTTTTGGCATCGGTGAAGAAAATCCCGAACATCCCGCCGACATGGTTAACCACCAGTGGAATATTTGCTTCTTCGGCAGCTTCCAGCAGACCTTCCGCCAGACGCGTCGTCAGTTCGTTCAACGTCTCATGAATCCCCGGCTGGGCGACTTCATTCAGACAGGCGAATCCGGCCGCCATCGCAATTGGATTACCGGACAGCGTACCCGCCTGGTAAACCGGCCCGGTTGGGGCCAGGGCATCCATCACATCACGACGGCCGCCAAATGCGCCAACGGGCATGCCGCCGCCGATGATTTTGCCAAGACAAGTCAGATCCGGCACGACGCCGTAATAATCCTGCGCACCGGCCAGCGCCACGCGGAAACCGGTCATCACTTCATCGATGATCAACAGCGCGCCAAACTCATCGCACAGCGCACGCAGGCCTGGCAGGAATTCCGGCAGCGGCGGGATGCAGTTCATGTTGCCCGCGACCGGCTCAACGATGATGCAGGCGATCTCCTGCGGATACTGTTCGAATGCCGCACGTACTGAGGCAAGATCGTTATAGGTGCAGGTCAGGGTGTGTTTCGCGAAATCAGCCGGAACGCCCGGGGAGTTCGGCTGACCCAGCGTTAACGCGCCGGAACCGGCTTTGACCAGCAGACAGTCGGCATGACCGTGGTAGCAGCCTTCAAATTTGATGATCTTATCGCGACCGGTGAAACCGCGCGCCAGACGGATCGCGCTCATTGTGGCTTCGGTACCGGAGTTCACCATACGTACCATATCCATGGTTGGCACTAACTCAGTGACCAGCGCCGCCATTTTTACTTCCATTTCGGTCGGCGCGCCGAAGCTTAAACCGCGCTCTGCCGCTTCAATCACGGCATTGCGAATTGCCGGGTGGTTGTGACCCAGCACCATCGGCCCCCAGGAGCCGACATAATCGATATAGGCTTTACCATCGACATCATACAGATATGCGCCGTCAGCTTTTTCAATAAACAGCGGAGTACCACCCACGCCAGTAAAGGCGCGAACGGGGGAGTTAACGCCGCCGGGGATAAGTTCGCGTGCTGCGCTGTAGAGGTTTTCAGACTTACTCATGGATGGGGTCCTGGTTCGTAGAAAAAGTAAATGCCCGCTATTCTAGTTATTCAGAGAAGGTTATGAAAGTTTTGCGTATTTGAAACAATACGATTTACAGGGGATTTTCACGAAACGTGCGAGTAGAATGCCGTTTCCGTATTTGTATTACCAATTAATGATTATCTGATGAAAACAGACACCCCTTCTTTTGAAGCACAACAAATTGTGCGTTTACGGCGCAGGGATCAGATCCGTCGACTCCTTGATCGTGACAAAACGCCGTTGGCGATCCTCTTTATGGCTGCCGTGGTGGGGACAGTGACGGGGTTGGTGGGTGTGGCGTTTGAGAAAGCCGTAACCTGGGTGCAGAATCTGCGTATTGGCACGCTGGCACAGGTTGCTGACCACGCCGTCCTGGTATGGCCTTTGGCGTTTATTCTTTCTGCATTGCTGGCGATGGTGGGTTATTTTCTGGTGCGTAAATTTGCCCCGGAAGCCGGTGGTTCGGGGATACCTGAGATTGAAGGCGCATTGGAAGAGCTCCGCCCGGTGCGCTGGTGGCGTGTGCTGCCGGTAAAATTTATCGGCGGTATGGGTACGCTGGGTGCCGGAATGGTGCTTGGGCGAGAAGGACCGACCGTGCAGATTGGTGGCAATATCGGGCGCATGGTGCTGGATATTTTCCGCATGCGTAGCGCCGAAGCGCGGCACACCTTACTGGCAACCGGTGCGGCTGCGGGGCTGTCAGCCGCGTTTAATGCGCCTTTGGCCGGCATTTTGTTCATTATTGAAGAGATGCGACCACAGTTTCGTTATAACCTCGTGTCGATCAAAGCCGTATTTACCGGCGTGATTATGTCGAGCATTGTATTTCGTATTTTCAACGGCGAGGCCCCGATTATTGAGGTCGGGAAACTCTCCAATGCGCCGGTTAATACGCTGTGGTTGTACCTCATCCTCGGGATTATTTTTGGTTGCGTCGGGCCGTTGTTCAATACCATGGTGTTGCGTACCCAGGATATGTTTCAACGCTTTCACGGTGGTGAAATTAAAAAATGGGTGCTGATGGGCGGTGCGATCGGCGGCCTGTGCGGGATCCTCGGTTTGATTCAACCTGAAGCGGCAGGCGGTGGATTTAACCTGATCCCGATTGCCGCTGCGGGCAATTTCAGCGTGGGCCTGCTGCTGTTTATCTTTATCGCCAGGGTTATCACCACGCTGCTGTGCTTCTCATCCGGCGCGCCTGGTGGGATATTTGCCCCGATGCTGGCGTTAGGCACATTGCTGGGAACTGCATTTGGCATGGCTGCAGCAGCCTCTTTTCCGCAGTATCATCTGGAGGCGGGGACGTTTGCTATTGCCGGGATGGGGGCATTGCTGGCCGCTTCAGTGCGTGCGCCGTTAACGGGCATTGTGCTGGTGCTGGAAATGACGGATAACTATCAGCTCATTTTGCCAATGATTATTACCTGTCTTGGCGCAACACTATTAGCCCAGTTTATGGGTGGAAAACCGCTATACTCGACTATCCTTGCCCGCACGCTGGCTAAACAGGAAGCGGAGCAGGCGGCAAAAAGCCAGAGTACCGCCACGGGCGAGAATACTTGAACGAAATACCAGGGTATTAGATAATGGCCTTAACCATTGGGTTATAATTTGCCCAATTGCCAATGTCGTTTGGAGCAAAATATGAGTGATGACGTAGCGCTGCCACTGCAATTTACTGAAGCAGCAGCCAATAAAGTAAAAAGCCTGATCGCAGATGAAGATAACCCAAATCTGAAATTACGCGTGTATATCACCGGCGGTGGTTGCAGCGGTTTCCAGTACGGTTTTACCTTTGATGATCAGGTAAACGATGGTGATATGACCATTGAGAAACAAGGTGTTGGTCTGGTGGTTGACCCGATGAGCCTGCAGTATCTGGTAGGCGGTGCGGTTGATTATACCGAAGGTCTGGAAGGTTCTCGCTTCGTTGTGACTAACCCGAACGCCAAAAGCACCTGCGGGTGTGGTTCCTCTTTCAGCATCTGATTGCTGTCTGCAATACCGGTGGTCTGATGGTGTAGGCCCGGTAAGCGTAGCGCCACCGGGCAATGTGCCGGATGGCGGCGTAAACGCCTTATCCGGCCTACATGTTTTGCATCGTCACATCAACGCCCGTTATCATCCAGCGCAAACGTCGGCAATTTCAAATGCCAACGAATGGCGGCAAGCCGAATCAACAGGGTGACAATCATCCCCATCATACTGGCGTTTTCCAGCGATACATTAAAGGTATAAAACGCTGTCGCATGCACGATCCCGCCGATAATACACGCCGTGGCGTAGATTTCGGTGCGCAAAATCATCGGCACTTCACGCGCTAACACGTCGCGAATAATTCCGCCGCCGACGCCGGTAATCACTCCCATACAAATCGCCACCAACGGTCCGGTTCCGGCGAGAAACGCTTTATTCACGCCAATACCCACGAACACCGCCAGGCCAACGGCATCCAGCACCGGAAGGATCCATTTCGGCAAGCGTCTTGGCTGACGCACCAGCACGATCGTCAACATACTGGTGATCATCGCCACCACCAGGTCGGTGGGATCTTTAACCCAGAATACGGGGCCATGATCCAGCGCCATATCACGGATCGTACCGCCACCGACGGCGGTTACCACGCCCAGGACCAGAACGCCGAAGGGGTCCATACGCAGTTTTCCGGCAAGCAATACGCCAGAGATAGCAAATACCGCGGTACCGACAATATCCAGCCAATAGACGAGCATCTTTACATCCTCACAATAAACCTGGTGGGGGCAGGCGCTAATTTACTTGTGAAAGCGCATTACAGAGTTGTTTTGCGGCGAGGATAATACGCGGGCTCGCGCGTTCAAACCAGTCACTATCAAGAGTAATAACCGGGATTTTTAGCTGATTTCCCCAGTATTGCTCAATTTTAAGAATTTCGCCTGAACCGCCGGTAGCAACAATTGCCTGAGGGGCTCTTGCCAGTACCTGTTCGCGGCTGACCTGCGGCCATGGAACCCGGCTGCCGGAAAAGATGTTTTCTCCACCACATACCTCAAGAACCTGGTTTTGAATGGAACCTTTTCCACTGGTAAACAGAGGATTTGCGCCAAACTGGAGAAACACACGTTTTTTAGGTTTGTTGGCATACTGAGACTTTAGTAAAGCATACTCATCAAGCAGGGTTTGCGCTGCTTGCTTTGCCTGTTCAGGCTTGGGACTCCATGGCGCAAGTTGACGCAATGCATCTGCGACCTGCTCGATGGTGACGGCATCGACCCAGATGACCTTAATTCCCAGGGCGGTCAGTTGATTAACCTGTCGCTCAGCATTCCCTCCACGCCAGGCAATAACCAAATCGGGTTTGAGCGCCACAATACGTTCCAGATTCATGCCTTGCCAGGTTGAGACCTCTTCAATATTTTTGGCCTCGGGCGGGTAGTTTGAATAGCTGCTGACGCCAACGGGGGTAATACCGGCGGCGAAGGCCAGTTCAGTGTTGGCTGGGGAAAGCGAAATAACGCGCGGCGCGGCGTAAAGCCACGCCGGAAGAATGAAAAGCAGGGCGACCAGCGCCCTGGAGATGTATTTAGCCATGTGCCAGTTTCTGCACCAGCGTTTCAACCATCAGGCTTGACTGTTTCGCGGCAACGACCAGGAACTCGTCAAAGCTGAGATGGGACTGCTGATCGGCGACGTCAGAGATAGCGCGAACGACAACAAACGGCACGTTAAAGTTGTGGCACACGTGCGCAATTGCGGTTGCTTCCATCTCAACGGCAATCGCCTGTGGGAAGTTATGCTTAATTTTTGCCAGACCAACGGAACCGTTAATGAAGGCATCGCCGCTGACGATCAGTCCACGGACGGCGTTCAGATTGAGTTCGGCAATGCAGGATTCCGCCGCAGCAATCAGTGTCGGGTTGGCTTTAAAACCGGCCGGGCAGCCCGGTAGCTGGCCAAATTCATAGCCGAATGCGGTGACGTCAGCATCGTGATAGCGCGCTTCGTCAGAAACCACGATATCACCCACTTTCAGCGTAGAGGCCAGGCCGCCCGCGGAACCGGTATTAATGATGGCGTCCGGCTTGCAGCGTTCAAGCAGCAGCGTAGCGCCCAGCGCCGCAGCTACTTTACCGATGCCTGATTTCAGTAGCGCAACCTCAGTACCGTTCAGTTGGCCGGTGTAAATTTCACAACCGCCAAGAGCGATTGTCTGACGGTTTTCGATTTTGTCACGCAGCAGCGTAACTTCTTCTTCCATTGCACCAATGATGCCGATTTTCATAGATTTACTCGCGATAAGCCAGATTTGAGGGCATAGTCTATCATGCGCTTAAGGGGTAGCGCATTTCTCAGGCGGGAGAGGACATGGCACAGATCGATTTCCGAAAAAAAATAAACTGGCATCGTCGTTACCGTTCACCGCAGGGCGTGAAATCTGAGCATGAGATCCTGCGCATTTTCGAAAGCGACCGTGGACGCATTATCAATTCTCCGGCTATTCGCCGACTGCAGCAAAAAACCCAGGTCTTTCCGTTGGAGCGTAACGCGGCGGTGCGTACGCGCCTGACGCACTCGATGGAAGTTCAGCAGGTAGGGCGTTATATCGCCAAAGAGATCCTCAGCCGACTGAAAGAGCAAAAGCTGTTGGAGCAGTACGGCCTGGATGAGTTGACCGGTCCCTTTGAAAGCATCGTCGAAATGTCCTGCCTGATGCATGACATCGGCAATCCGCCGTTTGGTCATTTTGGCGAGGCAGCGATTAATGACTGGTTTCGCCAGCGACTCTATCCGGCTGACGCTGAAAGTCAGCCGTTAAGCGACGATCGCTGCCTGGTGTCTGCGTTACGTTTGCGTGAAGGTGAAGAGTCGCTCAATGATATTCGCCGCAAGGTACGTCAGGACCTGTGCCATTTTGAAGGCAATGCGCAGGGCATTCGGCTGGTGCATACTCTGATGCGCATGAACCTGACCTGGTCGCAGGTGGGGGGAATTTTAAAATATACGCGCCCGGCATGGTGGCGTGGAGGTACGCCAGCGACGCATAACTATTTAATGAAGAAACCGGGCTATTACCTTTCCGAGGAACCGTATATTGAGCGGTTACGTAAAGAATTATCCTTAGCACCTTACAGTCGCTTTCCATTAACCTGGATTATGGAAGCAGCGGACGATATCTCTTATTGTGTGGCTGATCTGGAGGATGCTGTTGAGAAAAGAATCTTCAGCGTCGAGCAGCTTTACCACCATCTGTATGAGGCGTGGGGGCATCATGAAAAAGGTTCCCTGTTTAGTCAGGTTGTTGAGAACGCCTGGGAAAAATCTCGTTCAAATACATTAAGCCGCAGTACTGAAGATCAGTTCTTTATGTATTTACGCGTTAATACGCTGAATAAGCTGGTACCGTACGCCGCTCAGCGTTTTATTGATAATTTGCCGCAAATTTTTGAGGGGAGTTTTAATCACGCTTTATTAGAAGATGCCAGTAGCTTCAGTCAGTTGCTAGGGGTATATAAAAATGTAGCGGTAAAACATGTGTTTAGTCATCCAGATGTGGAACAGCTGGAATTGCAAGGCTATCGGGTTATCAGTGGGCTTCTGGAAATCTACCAGCCACTGCTAAAAATGTCATTATCCGACTTTAGCGGACTGGTTGAACACGAAAGATTAAAACAGTTCCCTATCGAATCACGATTATTTCAAAAGTTGTCTACCCGCCATCGTCTTGCTTATGTTGAGGCGGTCAGTAAAATATTGCCGGGTAGTGCCGAGTTCCCGGTCATGGAATATTATTACCGCTGCCGTTTAATTCAGGATTATATCAGCGGGATGACTGACTTGTATGCCTGGGATGAATATAGACGGCTGATGGCGGTAGAACAATAAATACTCATTTGTAAAGACGGACAATAAAATTTTACTTTTTCCTTAAACTTCATTCTGGAACTTAGCGCTATAAAACGACTCTGAGGTATACAGCAATTTTGCGTGACCTGTTAATCGAGAACGAAACACATGAAAAAAACCACATTAGCAATGAGTGCACTGGCTCTGAGTTTAGGTTTGGCGTTGTCCCCCCTGTCTGCAACGGCGGCTGAGACAGCGTCTTCAGCGACAACAGCCCAACAGATGCCAAGCCTGGCCCCGATGCTCGAAAAAGTGATGCCATCGGTGGTGAGTATTAATGTCGAGGGGAGCACGACGGTCAATACGCCGCGTATGCCGCGTAATTTCCAGCAGTTCTTTGGTGATAACTCTCCGTTCTGCCAGGACGGTTCTCCGTTCCAGAGCTCACCGTTCTGCCAGGGCGGTGCTCCGGGCGCTGACAACGGCGGCGGCCAGCAGCAGAAATTTATGGCGCTGGGGTCTGGCGTCATCATTGATGCCGCGAAAGGGTATGTTGTGACCAACAACCACGTGGTCGATAATGCCACGGTGATCAAGGTTCAACTGAGCGATGGGCGTAAGTTTGACGCAAAAATCGTCGGAAAAGATCCGCGCTCTGATATCGCGCTGATCCAAATTCAGGATCCGAAAAACCTGACGGCAATTAAGCTGGCAGATTCTGATGCGCTGCGCGTGGGTGATTACACTGTAGCGATTGGTAACCCGTTTGGCCTCGGTGAAACGGTGACATCAGGTATCGTTTCTGCACTGGGGCGTAGTGGCCTGAATGCCGAAAACTACGAGAACTTTATCCAGACGGATGCGGCGATCAACCGCGGTAACTCTGGCGGTGCGCTGGTTAACCTGAATGGTGAGTTGATCGGGATTAACACCGCGATCCTCGCGCCGGACGGTGGCAACATCGGGATTGGTTTTGCTATCCCAAGCAACATGGTGAAAAACCTGACTTCGCAGATGGTTGAGTTCGGCCAGGTTAAACGCGGTGAGCTGGGTATTATGGGGACTGAGCTGAGCTCTGAGCTGGCGAAAGCGATGAAAGTGGATGCCCAGCGTGGGGCATTCGTCAGCCAGGTTATGCCGAACTCTTCTGCAGCGAAAGCCGGTATCAAAGCCGGGGACGTGATTACCTCCCTGAACGGTAAACCAATCAGCAGCTTCGCTGCCCTGCGTGCGCAGGTCGGCACCATGCCAGTGGGTAGCAAAATTAACCTTGGCCTGCTGCGCGACGGTAAGCCGGTAACGGTGAACCTGGAACTGCAGCAGAGCAGCCAGACTCAGGTTGATTCCAGCTCTATCTTCAAAGGCATTGAAGGTGCGGATATGAGCAACAAAGGCCAGGACAAAGGTGTCGTGGTAAGCGATGTGAAACCGAATTCGCCGGCGGCACAGATTGGCCTGAAGAAAGGGGATGTCATCATTGGTGCTAACCAGCAACCGGTGAAAAACATCGCGGAACTGCGCAAAATTCTCGACAGTAAACCGGCTGTTCTGGCGCTGAACATTCAGCGTGGTGACAGCTCTATCTATCTGTTGATGCAATAATCCCTCTGAACCCCTTCCCATATCAGGGAAGGGGTTTCTTTTTGTGATACCTACCACAACTCCATACTTCTCTCTTCTGCTTTGTGCATTTGCACAATGTCGCAGCCTGTTTTCTTCCCTATGCTTGAGCACTGCTCACAGGAGGGCTTTATGGCTGGCTGGCATCTCGATACCAAAATGGCGCAGGATATTGTGGCGCGAACCATGCGCATCATTGATACCAATATCAACGTAATGGATGCCCGTGGGCGGATAATCGGCAGTGGCGATCGCGAACGTATTGGTGAATTGCACGAAGGGGCACTGCTGGTGCTCTCACAGGGCCGGGTAGTCGATATTGATGATGCGGTAGCGCGACATTTGCACGGCGTGCGTCAGGGGATAAACCTGCCGCTGCGGCTCGAAGGCGAAATCGTTGGCGTTATTGGCTTAACCGGTGAGCCGGAGCATTTGCGTAAGTACGGTGAACTGGTGTGTATGACCGCCGAAATGATGCTGGAGCAGTCGCGTTTGATGCATCTGCTCGCTCAGGACAGTCGTCTGCGCGAAGAACTGGTGATGAACCTGATTCAGGCTGAAGAAAACACCCCGGCGCTGGTGGAATGGGCGCAGAGGCTGGGTATAGATCTTAACCAGCCGCGCGTGGTAGCGGTGGTGGAGGTCGACAGCGGTCAGCTTGGTGTAGACAGTGCCATGGCTGAGCTACAGCAATTGCAGAACGCGTTGACTACGCCTGAACGTAATAATCTGATTGCGATTGTTTCCCTGACCGAGATGGTAGTTCTGAAACCCGCACTGAATCAGTTTGGCCGCTGGGATGCAGAAGATCATCGCAAGCGTGTTGAACAGTTGATCGCCCGTATGAAAGAGAACGGACAACTACGCTTTCGCGTATCGCTGGGCAACTATTTTACCGGGCCGGGCAGCATTGCCCGTTCGTATCGCACCGCACGTACAACCATGATGGTCGGCAAGCAGCGCATGCCGGAAAGCCGCAGCTATTTTTACCAGGATTTAATGTTGCCAGTGCTGCTGGACAGCCTGCGCGGCGGCTGGCAGGCTAATGAGCTGGCCCGTCCGCTGGTTCGGCTGAAAGCGATGGATAACAACGGCTTGCTGCGTCGGACTTTAGCGGCGTGGTTTCGGCATAACGTTCAGCCGCTGGCGACCTCAAAAGCGTTATTTATCCACCGTAATACGCTGGAATATCGCCTGAACCGAATTTCAGAGCTGACCGGGCTGGATTTAGGGAATTTTGACGACCGATTGCTGCTGTATGTCGCGCTACAGCTGGATGAGCAGCATTAATTCCTTGCCTGTTGGCGCTACGCTTATCAGGTAAAATGCCGGGGGGCGGCTTCGCCTTACCCGGCCTACGAATACATTCACTCGCGGTTATTTACGCGTTAGTTTTTCCAGATCGGCTTCAATTTCGCTGATCTTGTTGGTCACGACGCTTTCCAGATGACGTAAGTCATCGAGGATCTTGCGTTTAAGATCGACTTCGCTGCGATCGCGCTGGCAGATCTGATCCAGTTCGTCGATCACATAGCGCAGGTTGGGACTGATCTCCTGCACTTCTTTGTAACCCTGGCCGACGCCATCGGCGACAACCGTTTTACGCTGACGGGGATATTTGAACTTCACGCTCTTGGCAAAAAACTCGCCTTTATCCTTCTGGAAATAGATTTTCAGGATATCGTTGTTGGCTTCTTGCCGCAGGCTGTAACGATCGATTTCTTCAGGATTAGTAATGCCCAGACTTTTCAGATTGTCATACATAGCGGTACCCTTAAGCTCACCATAACCATTGAATAATTAACGAAAAGCCTTGTTTATGCCACTCGCAGATGTAAAAAAAGCGGGCTAAGCCCGCTTTTTCAAATCACTGTTAGTCGATGGTGCGTAACAGTTCGTTGATTCCTACTTTGCCACGCGTTTTGGCATCGACTTTCTTCACAATCACCGCGCAGTACAGGCTGTATTTGCCATCTTTCGACGGCAGGTTGCCGGAGACAACCACGGAGCCCGCCGGAACGCGGCCATAATGCACTTCGCCGGTTTCGCGATCGTAAATACGGGTGCTCTGACCGATGTACACGCCCATAGAGATAACAGAGCCTTCTTCGACGATCACGCCTTCAACCACTTCAGAGCGCGCGCCGATGAAGCAGTTGTCTTCGATGATGGTCGGGTTAGCCTGTAACGGCTCCAGTACACCGCCGATGCCAACGCCGCCGGACAGGTGAACGTTTTTACCAATTTGCGCGCAGGAGCCGACGGTCGCCCAGGTATCAACCATCGTACCTTCATCAACATAAGCGCCGATGTTCACGTAAGACGGCATCAGCACGGTGTTACGGGCGATAAACGCGCCCTGACGTACAGCCGCTGGCGGAACCACGCGGAAACCTTCTTTCTGGAAGCGTGCTTCGTCGTAGTCGGCGAATTTCATCGGCACTTTATCGAAGTAACGGCTTTCCGCACCCTCGATAACCTGATTATCGTTAATACGGAAAGAGAGCAGGACCGCCTTTTTCAGCCACTGATGCGTGACCCACTGACCCTCAATCTTTTCTGCGACGCGCAGTGCACCGGAATCCAGTAAAGCAATAACCTGATTCACCGCTTCGCGGGTTACGGTATCTACATTTGCCGGAGTGATGTCGGCACGACGCTCAAAAGCGGACTCAATAACGTTCTGTAACTGCTGCATTGTTAAACTCTTTCCATAATAAATAAAAACATTACCCTTTATCGTTTGGATTGAGGGCCTCTGTCAACCGTTGATGTACTTCCTGCTGCAGCTCATTATTAAGGGCACGCCGGTCGGCGGTGGCGATTATGAATAAATCTTCTACTCGCTCGCCAATAGTTGTAATTCGGGCGCCATGCAGCGAAATTCCCAGATCGGCAAAAATCTGCCCGACCCGCGCCAGCAGTCCAGGCTGGTCGAGAGCGATAAGCTCAAGGAATGATTTACGGTCGGTATGGGTCGGAAGAAAAGTAACCTCGGTATCGACGGTAAAGTGGCGTAATTTTGCCGGTTGACGACGCGGCTGCGGCGGTTGCCAACTGCGTTGAGTAATGGCTTGTTCAAGCCCAAAACGGATCGCTTCGTGCCTGTCTGACGACAGCGGACTGCCGTCCGGCTCCAGAACGATGAACGTATCCATCGCCATGCCATCACGGGTGGTGAAAATCTGTGCATCGTGAACGCTAAGATTACGTCTGTCCAGTTCGGCGCAGACGGCGGCGAACAGGTAAGGGCGGTCCGGGCTCCAGATGAAAATTTCTGTCCCGCCGCGCGTGGCCTGCGGGCTGAGTAAAATTAGTGGTTTGCTCAGATCGTGCTGCAGCAAATGGCGTGCATGCCAGGCCAGCTGATTTGGGCTGTGGCGCACGAAATAGTTGGCGCGACAGCGCGACCAGATGTGGTGCAGCGCTTCTTCATCAATGTTGTCCATTCGCAGCAACGCCAGTGCCTGCAGCTGATGATGGCGCACACGCTCGCGCATATCCGGTGTATTTTGCATTCCACGACGCAGCTGTTTTTCCGTGGCGAAGTATAATTCGCGCAACAGGCTTTGCTTCCAGCTATTCCACAGTGTTTCGTTAGTAGCGCAAATATCTGCGACGGTCAGGCACACTAAAAAGCGCAGACGATGTTCCGTTTGTACTTCTTCAGCGAATTGCTTGATCACCTCCGGATCCTGAATATCACGGCGCTGAGCGGTCACCGACATTAGCAGATGCTGGCGCACCAGCCACATGACCAGATTTGTTTCACGCGAGTTGAGTCCGTGTAATTCGGCGAACTTGAGTACGTCCTGAGCCCCCAGAATAGAGTGATCGCCGCCACGTCCTTTGGCGATATCGTGGAACAGCGCAGCAATCAGAATGAGTTCCGGTTGACGCAGGCGCGGCCACAGATCCACACACAGCGGATGGCGCGGGCGAGTCTCTTCCCTGGCAAAACTTTCCAGCTTGAGCATTACGCGGATGGTGTGCTCATCCACCGTATAAGCATGAAACAGGTCAAACTGCATTTGACCGACAATGTGTGACCACTGCGGCATATAGGCCCATAACACGCTGTGGCGATGCATTGGCAACAGGCCGCGACTCACTGCACCCGGATGGCGCAACATGCTGAGAAATAGCGAGCGCGCTTCCGGAATGTAGCACAGCGGTTGAGTTAAATGACGGCGGGCATGACGCAAATGACGCAGTGTGGTGGAGTAAATTCCGGTGATCGCGCTATTGCGTACCATGATGTAAAACATCCGCAAAATAGCCTCGGGCTCGCGGATAAACAGGTCGTCATTGCGCAGGTCAATCAATGTGCCACGCAACTGAAAGTCGTCATCAATTGGGCGCGGTTTTTCATCAGCCGGCATGGCGAGGATCGCCTCGTCAAACAGCTGGAGCAGCATGTGGTTCAGTTCACTCACTCGTCGCGTGACCCGGAAATAGTCTTTCATCATCCGCTCGATCGGCTCATTGCCTTCACCGCCATAATTGAGGCGTTGAGCCACGCTGAGCTGTCGATCAAACAGCAGACGATTATCGTAACGGTTCACGATCAGATGCAATGCAAAGCGAATGCGCCACAGAATATGCAAACATTCATTCAGTTCGGCGCGCTCCGCCAGCGTCAGGAAGCCGAAGCCGACCATCTCATCCAGCGACGTGGCACCAAAATGACGGCGGGCGACCCATTGCAGGGTGTGGATGTCGCGCAGTCCACCAGGACTGCTTTTGATATCCGGCTCCAGGTTGTAGCTGGTGCCGTGATAGCGCTGATGGCGTTGATTCTGTTCCTCCACTTTGGCAGCGTAAAATTTATCGGACGGCCAGAAACCTTCGCTAAAAATATGCTTTTGTAGCTCCAGAAACAGCGCCACGTCGCCAATCAGCAGGCGTGTTTCAATCAGGTTGGTGGCGACGGTTAAATCCGATAGCCCCTCCAGCAGACACTCTTCCAGCGTCCGCACGCTGTGCCCAACCTCTAGCCTCACGTCCCATAGCAGCGTTAACAGCTCGCCGACTTTTTCGGCCTGTGCGTCAGGGAGCTTTTTACGACTCAGGATCAGTAGGTCAATATCGGAAAGGGGATGCAGTTCGCCGCGTCCGTAACCGCCAACAGCAACCAGCGCCAGATCGGCAATCTGACCGAAACCGGCTTCAATCCACAGACGCTGAAGTAACTGGTCAATAAACTCGGTGCGGGCCTCAATGAGTTGCTCTGCGGAGATCCCGCTGTCAAACGCTTCGCCTAACCAGTGCTGGAAAGCGTCGATATGCGCTTTAATGCCGGGGCAGTTGAGGTCGTGCTGTGGCCATGTCCCCGGGTTTTGCGGTTGGCCAGGCAGGGTGGGGAGGGCAGTATTTGCGTGCTGTTCAGGAAGAGTATTCATTATGCGCCACCCATTAAAAAGCCGGATGGCGGCTAATGCGCCTTACCCGGCCTACGGATTTACTCTTCATCCTTCAAGCTGCTTCTGCGTTGGCTGCGCTCGTTCACTCCAGTCACGTACTTTTGTACGCTTCTGGAGATTCACTCTCTTGCCGTCTTGAAGCAACTCGAATGATTTTGAGTAAAGGTGCAATTTGTAGGCCTGATAAGATGCAGGGGCATCGCCATCAGGCAAAACATTATTCGCCGTGTGTGATGATCGCCGGGATGGTGTCATCCGTGCGTAACGTCAGAATTTCACAGCCGTTTTCCGTCACCACAATAGTATGCTCGTACTGAGCAGACAAGCTCCGGTCTTTGGTTTTCACCGTCCAGCCGTCTTTCATGGTGCGGATACGGTAATCACCGGCATTCAGCATCGGTTCTACGGTGAAGGTCATGCCCGGCTGCAGTACCACACCGCCGTCGTCCGCATCGTAATGCAGAACCTGCGGTTCTTCATGGAAGCCGCGACCAATGCCGTGACCGCAGTATTCACGGACCACAGAGAAACCTTCGCCTTCCGCGTATTTCTGAATTGCAGCACCCAGGGTACGCAGGCGAATACCTGGTTTTACCATGCGCAGCGCCAGGTACAGGCTTTCCTGCGTGACGCGGCACAGACGCTCGCCAAGAATGGTCGGTTTCCCGACGATAAACATTTTGGACGTATCGCCGTGGTATTCGTCTTTAATCACGGTGACGTCAATGTTGACGATATCGCCGTCTTTCAGGAGCTTGGCATCGTCCGGGATCCCGTGGCACACGACTTCATTAATAGAGATGCACACGGATTTCGGATAACCGTGATAGCCCAGGCATGCGGAAATGGCCTGCTGTTCATTCACGATGTAGTCGTTACAGATGCGATCCAGCTCGCCGGTGCTGACGCCCGGTTTAACAAACGGTGCGATCATTTCCAGTACATCAGCGGCCAGGCGGCCTGCGACGCGCATTTTTTCGATTTCTTCAGGGGTCTTGATTGAGATAGCCATGAATTCTGTCCATCAGTGCCGATGATATCGGCAATAATTGTTTAAGTGCTGCCAATGGTATCAGTCCCGCATACATGCTGCCAAATTGAGAATCATTCTAAACTTCGCCTTTCGTGCCACAGGTGCGTTGGCTGTATTTTTTCACTCCAGTCACTTACTACATGTAAGCTCCTGGAGATTCAAAAATTTGCCGCCTTCCTGTAACACGAAATTCATCGTTCATTCAGCACACAGTACCAACAATTATTGGTGTCGACGGCGTATTTGTGGTATAAAGCGCGCCGGACTTCCGTTCTATTCGCAGACTACACACGATGGACGGGAGCGACAAATCTCACTTTGTGTAACAACACACACGTATCGACACATATTCCGGGGTGCCCTTAAGGGTCGGTAATATGGGATGCGTGGAGGCTTAACCCCAACTTTTATATATAGAGGTTTTAATCATGGCAACTGTTTCCATGCGCGACATGCTCAAGGCTGGTGTTCACTTCGGTCACCAGACCCGTTACTGGAACCCGAAAATGAAGCCGTTCATCTTCGGTGCGCGTAACAAAGTTCACATCATCAACCTTGAGAAAACTGTACCGATGTTCAACGAAGCTCTGGCTGAACTGAACAAGATCTCTGCTCGTAAAGGTAAAATCCTTTTCGTTGGTACTAAACGCGCTGCAAGCGAAGCGGTGAAAGACGCTGCTAACAGCTGCGACCAGTTCTTCGTGAACCATCGCTGGCTGGGCGGTATGCTGACTAACTGGAAAACCGTTCGTCAGTCCATCAAACGTCTGAAAGATCTGGAAACTCAGTCTCAGGACGGTACTTTCGAAAAGCTGACCAAGAAAGAAGCGCTGATGCGCACCCGTGAGCTTGAGAAACTGGAAAACAGCCTGGGCGGTATCAAAGACATGGGCGGCCTGCCGGACGCTCTGTTCGTAATCGATGCTGACCACGAGCACATTGCTATCAAAGAAGCAAACAACCTGGGTATCCCGGTATTTGCTATCGTTGATACCAACTCTGATCCGGACGGTGTTGACTTCGTTATCCCGGGTAACGACGACGCAATCCGTGCTGTGACCCTGTACCTGGGCGCTGTAGCTACTACCGTTCGTGAAGGCCGTTCTCAGGATCTGGCTTCCCAGGCGGAAGAAAGCTTCGTAGAAGCTGAATAATAAGGCACGCTCGTTAGAGCGACCCCTTATATATCCTGGATAATTCGAGTTGCTGGAAGGCGTTGACGCAACGAATCCCCCGGAGCTTACGTCAGTAAGTGACTGGGGTGAGTAAGGAAAACAACGCACCAGCAGCTTGAAGAATGACGGATATAGGCCAGGTAGTATCACGTTTGGTTAGGGGGCCTGTATATGGCCCCCTTTTTCACTTTTAAATCTGTGCGGTTTCATGCCGGGCAGATCAAATCTTCCGAGGATTTTAGAATGGCTGAAATTACCGCATCCCTGGTAAAAGAGCTGCGTGAGCGTACTGGCGCAGGCATGATGGATTGCAAAAAAGCACTGACTGAAGCTAATGGCGACATCGAGCTGGCAATCGAAAACATGCGTAAGTCCGGTGCTATTAAAGCAGCGAAAAAAGCAGGCAACGTTGCTGCTGACGGCGTAATCAAAACCAAAATCGACGGCAATATCGCTTTCATTCTGGAAGTTAACTGCCAGACTGACTTCGTTGCTAAAGATGCTGGTTTCCAGGCATTTGCTGACAAAGTACTGGACGCTGCTGTTGCTGGCAAAATCACTGACGTTGAAGTTCTGAAAGCACAGTTCGAAGAAGAACGTGTTGCTCTGGTTGCTAAAATCGGTGAGAACATCAACATCCGTCGCGTGGCTTCCCTGGAAGGCGAAGTTCTGGGTAGCTACCAGCACGGTGCGCGTATCGGTGTTCTGGTTGCTGCAACTGGCGCTGATGAAGAACTGGTTAAACAGCTGGCAATGCACATTGCTGCAAGCAAACCAGAATTCGTTAAGCCGGAAGACGTTTCTGCTGAAGTAGTAGAAAAAGAATACCAGGTTCAGCTGGATATCGCGATGCAGTCTGGCAAGCCGAAAGAAATCGCAGAGAAAATGGTTGAAGGCCGCATGAAGAAATTCACCGGCGAAGTTTCTCTGACTGGTCAGCCTTTCGTTATGGAACCGAGCAAATCTGTTGCTCAGCTGCTGAAAGAGCACAACGCTGACGTAACTGGTTTCATCCGCTTCGAAGTGGGTGAAGGCATCGAGAAAGTTGAGACTGACTTTGCAGCAGAAGTTGCTGCGATGTCCAAGCAGTCTTAATTTTAAAAGGAGCCGCCTGAGGGCGGCTTCTTTTTGCGCCCGACTTGTAAATTCAGCTAAGCGCTATAGTGGCAGGGCTGAAAAGCGACATACAATGTCGCTGGAATTAACTCATCTCATTCGTTGACAGTCTCAGGAAAGAAACATGGCTACCAATGCAAAACCCGTCTACAAACGTATTCTGCTTAAGTTAAGTGGCGAAGCTCTGCAAGGTTCAGAGGGCTTCGGTATTGATGCAAGCATACTTGACCGTATGGCTCAGGAAATCAAAGAGCTGGTCGAGCTGGGAATCCAGGTTGGCGTAGTGATCGGTGGTGGTAACCTGTTCCGTGGTGCTGGTCTGGCGAAAGCAGGGATGAACCGCGTCGTGGGCGACCACATGGGCATGTTAGCCACCGTAATGAACGGTCTGGCGATGCGCGATGCGCTTCACCGCGCCTATGTGAACGCTCGCCTGATGTCCGCTATCCCTCTGAACGGTGTGTGTGATAACTACAGCTGGGCGGAAGCGATCAGCCTGCTGCGTAACAACCGCGTGGTTATTTTGTCCGCTGGTACAGGCAACCCGTTCTTCACCACTGACTCCGCAGCCTGCCTGCGTGGTATTGAAATTGAAGCGGATGTGGTTCTGAAAGCCACTAAAGTTGATGGTGTGTTTACCGCCGATCCAGCTAAAGATCCAACAGCAACCATGTACGAACAGTTGACCTATGCTGAAGTACTGGATAAAGAACTGAAAGTGATGGATCTGGCTGCGTTCACGCTGGCTCGTGACCACAAATTACCGATTCGTGTCTTCAACATGAACAAACCGGGTGCGTTGCGCCGCGTTGTGATGGGTGAAAAAGAAGGCACGTTAATCACGGAATAATTCCCGTTGCGGCTAAATGCAGGTAATATTCCGCTTTAATGTCGCGGGATACGTCCCTCAAAATTAATCAAGACTATACTTGTCACATCTTGCGTGGTGGGTATGGTCTGACTGAAACAAGCTTTCAAGGATTCGTAACGTGATCAACGATATCAGAAAAGATGCTGAAGTACGCATGGACAAATGCGTCGAAGCATTCAAAAATCAAATCAGCAAAATTCGCACGGGTCGTGCTTCTCCCAGCCTGCTGGATGGCATTATCGTAGAATATTACGGCACGCCGACTCCGCTGCGCCAGCTGGCAAGCGTAACGGTTGAAGATTCCCGTACCCTGAAAATCAACGTGTTTGACCGTTCTATGGGTCCGGCTGTTGAGAAAGCGATTATGGCTTCTGACCTCGGTCTGAACCCAAGCTCAGCGGGTTCTGACATCCGCGTTCCGCTGCCACCGCTGACCGAAGAACGTCGTAAAGATCTGACCAAGATCGTACGTGGTGAAGCTGAAGGCGCGCGTGTTGCTGTGCGTAACGTACGCCGTGATGCCAACGACAAAGTGAAAGCGCTGCTGAAAGATAAAGAGATCAGCGAAGATGACGATCGCCGTTCTCAGGACGACGTACAGAAACTGACCGATGCTGCAATCAAGAAAGTTGATGCGGCGCTGGCAGAGAAAGAAGCGGAACTGATGCAGTTCTGATTCGCCTGTACGCTAAAAACGCCGCTTAGAAGGCCTGAGAAGGCTGGATGGCGGCGTTTTGCTTTTTTATCCTGTCTCAATTCTTCTGGATGTCTCATGAAGCAATTAACCATCCTGGGCTCAACCGGCTCTATTGGTTGCAGTACGCTCGATGTAGTACGCCATAACCCGGATAAATTTCGTGTTGCTGCGTTGGTAGCGGGTAAAAATGTCGCCCGTATGGTGGAGCAATGCCTTGAGTTTTCCCCCCGCTACGCGGTGATGGATGACGAAAAAAGTGCAGCGCTGGTGAAATCCGCATTGCGGGATCATGGAAGTCGCACCGAGGTTATGTGCGGGCAGCAGGCTGCCTGTGATATGGCCGCGCTGGATGATGTCGATCAGGTCATGGCGGCGATAGTTGGCGCGGCAGGTTTGTTGCCAACGCTTGCGGCAATCCGCGCAGGCAAAAACATTTTGCTGGCGAATAAAGAGTCTCTGGTAACCTGCGGACGTCTGTTTATGGACGACGTGAAACGGCATAAAGCGCAGCTTTTGCCGGTAGATAGCGAACATAACGCGATTTTTCAGAGTTTACCGCAACCTATCCAACACAATCTGGGATACGCTGACCTTGAGCAAAACGGCGTTGTGTCTGTTTTGCTTACCGGGTCTGGTGGCCCTTTCCGTGAAACGCCATTGCCCGATCTGGCTCTAATGACTCCCGATCAGGCATGTCGTCATCCGAATTGGTCGATGGGACGAAAAATCTCCGTCGATTCCGCCACCATGATGAATAAAGGTCTGGAATACATTGAAGCGCGTTGGTTGTTTAATGCCAGTGCAAGCCAGATGGAAGTGCTGATCCATCCACAGTCGGTTATTCACTCGATGGTCCGTTATCAGGATGGTAGCGTCCTGGCCCAGTTGGGTGAGCCTGATATGCGCACGCCTATCGCCCATACGATGGCATGGCCGGAACGTGTGAGCTCTGGGGTTAAGCCTGTCGATTTTTGCAAACTCAGTGCGTTGACGTTTTCCGCACCTGATTATCAGCGTTATCCGTGCCTGAAACTGGCGATGGACGCGTTTGAGCAAGGACAGGCTGCGACAACTGCGTTGAACGCCGCAAATGAGATTACCGTTGCTGCATTTTTGGCGCAGCAGATTCGATTTACGGATATCGCCGATCTCAATTTGTCCGTACTGGATAGGATGGATTTGCAGGAACCGCAGAGCGTTGAAGATGTGCTGAGGGTCGATGCCATCGCCAGAGACGTCGCGACAAAACAAGTGACACGACTCTCAAGCTGATGATAATCACTCTGTGAGGGATCGTGCTATTTGTTAGCGTTGGGCTTCAGTGATATAGTCTGCGCCACCTGATCGCAGGTATTTGCTTTTTTTCGATCGGGTAAGCCGTGGTTTGACACGGCTTTTTTGTGGATAGGCTTCAGTATTCCTGAGTACCGTATAATCCTTTCAGGGACTAAAAACGCGTTATGTTGTCTGCAACTAAACCATTAAGCGAGAACTTGCCAGCACATGGTTGTCGCCATGTCGCAATTATCATGGATGGCAATGGCCGCTGGGCGAAAAAGCAAGGGAAGATCCGCGCCTTTGGGCATAAGGCCGGAGCAAAATCCGTCCGCCGGGCTGTCTCTTTTGCTGCCAATAACGGTATTGACGCGTTAACGCTGTATGCCTTTAGCAGTGAGAACTGGAACCGACCAGCGCAGGAAGTCAGTGCGTTAATGGAATTGTTTGTGTGGGCACTTGATAGCGAAGTGAAAAACCTGCACCGCCATAACGTGCGCCTGCGTATTATTGGGGATATCAGTCGATTTAACACACGTTTGCAAGAACGGATTCGCAAGTCGGAAGCGCTTACCGCCCAGAATACCGGGTTAACGCTGAATATTGCCGCGAATTACGGTGGACGGTGGGATATTGTCCAGGGCGTCAGGCAACTGGCACAACAGGTGCAGGAAGGTCTGTTGCGTCCAGAGCAAATTGATGAAGAGATGCTTGGTCAGCAAGTGTGTATGCATGAGCTGGCTCCTGTGGATTTAGTGATAAGGACTGGGGGAGAGCATCGAATTAGTAATTTTTTGTTGTGGCAAATTGCCTATGCCGAACTTTACTTTACGGATGTTCTCTGGCCCGATTTCGATGAACAAGACTTTGAAGGTGCGCTACATGCCTTTGCTAATCGTGAGCGTCGTTTCGGCGGCACCGAGCCCGGTGATGAAAAAGCCTGATGGGGGTCGCTTTTGCTGAAGTATCGCCTGATTTCTGCTTTTGTTTTAATACCCGTTGTCATCGCGGCGTTGTTTTTGTTGCCGCCGGTGGGGTTCGCCATTGTTACGCTGGTCGTCTGTATGCTGGCCGCCTGGGAATGGGGACAGTTAAGCGGTTTTGCCACGCGTACACAGCGAGTTTGGTTGGCGGTTTTGTGCGGGCTATTGCTGGCACTGATGCTGTTTTTGCTGCCTGAGTATCATCATAATATTCACCAACCGCTGGTTGAAGTGTCGCTTTGGGCGTCGCTGGGCTGGTGGGCCGTGGCGCTATTACTGGTGTTGTTTTACCCCGGTTCAGCCTCGGTCTGGCGTAATTCCAAAACATTACGCATAATTTTCGGCGTGTTAACCATTGTTCCTTTCTTTTGGGGAATGCTGGCGCTACGTGCCTGGCACTATGATGAGAATCATTATAGTGGCGCGCTATGGCTGCTCTATGTCATGATCCTCGTTTGGGGAGCGGACTCTGGTGCCTATATGTTTGGTAAGATGTTTGGCAAACATAAACTGGCGCCGAAGGTTTCTCCTGGTAAAACCTGGCAGGGTTTTATTGGCGGACTTGCCACTGCAGCTGTAATCTCGTGGGGTTATGGTATGTGGGCGAATCTTGAAGTTGCGCCTGTCACCTTGCTCATTTGCTCCATCGTTGCAGCCCTGGCCTCCGTGCTGGGTGACCTGACCGAGAGTATGTTTAAGCGTGAAGCAGGTATTAAGGACAGTGGTCACTTAATCCCAGGACACGGTGGTATTCTGGATCGTATTGACAGCCTGACGGCTGCGGTGCCGGTCTTTGCTTGCCTGTTGTTACTGGTATTCAGGACGCTCTAACGGATGGTCTTATGCTGAGTATTCTCTGGAATCTGGCTGCATTCATCGTTGCACTTGGTGTACTTATCACCGTGCATGAATTTGGTCATTTCTGGGTTGCACGGCGCTGCGGAGTCCGCGTCGAGCGCTTTTCCATTGGCTTTGGAAAAGCGCTTTGGCGCCGTACCGATAAACAGGGTACGGAATACGTGATCGCCTTAATTCCCCTCGGCGGTTACGTCAAAATGCTGGATGAGCGCGCTGAGCCCGTTGTACCGGAGCTGCGCCACTATGCTTTCAACAATAAAACAGTTGGGCAGCGCGCGGCCATTATCGCTGCAGGCCCGATTGCAAATTTCCTCTTCGCTATTTTTGCCTACTGGCTGGTGTTTATCATCGGTGTCCCTGGCGTTCGTCCGGTTGTTGGTGAAATAACACCCAACTCGATTGCTGCCCAGGCGCAAATTCAGCCAGGTACGGAACTAAAAGCGGTTGATGGTATCGAAACCCCTGATTGGGATACCGTCCGATTGCAGCTGGTAGCCAAAATTGGTGATGAGCAGACTATCCTCAGCGTGGCACCGTTTGGTAGTAACCAGCGACAGGATAAAACGCTGGATTTGCGCCAATGGGCATTTGAGCCAGACAAACAGGACCCCGTCACGAGTTTGGGCATTCGTCCTCGTGGTTCGCAGATTGAACCGGTGCTGTCAGAAGTGCAGGTAAACTCCGCGGCAAGTAAGGCGGGTTTGCAAGCTGGCGACAGGATCGTTAAAGTCAATGGTCAGCCGCTGACGCAATGGATGACGTTCGTGACGTTGGTGCGCGATAATCCGGATAAGCCGTTAGCGCTAGATATTGAAAGACAAGGAAGTTCCTTGTCTTTAACGTTAACCCCAGATTCAAAAGAGGTTAACGGGAAGGCAGAAGGTTTTGCGGGCGTGGTGCCTAAAGTTATTCCTCTGCCTGATGAGTATAAGACTGTACGCCAGTATGGGCCATTCAGCGCCATCCTCGAAGCCTCGGATAAAACGTGGCAGTTGATGAAGCTAACGGTCAGTATGCTGGGAAAATTGATTACCGGTGATGTAAAACTGAACAACCTCAGTGGGCCGATTTCTATCGCCCAGGGGGCTGGGATGTCAGCGGAGTTCGGGGTTATTTATTACCTGATGTTCCTTGCGCTTATCAGCGTGAACTTAGGGATAATCAACCTGTTTCCGTTGCCCGTTCTTGACGGGGGGCATCTGCTGTTCCTGGCGATTGAAAAGCTGAAGGGCGGTCCGGTATCCGAGCGGGTTCAAGACTTTAGTTATCGCATTGGCTCTATCTTGCTGGTGTTGTTAATGGGGCTTGCACTTTTCAATGATTTCTCTCGGTTGTAAGAGAGTGTTAGGAAGAACGCATAATAACGATGGCGATGAAAAAGTTGCTCATAGCGTCGCTGCTGTTTAGCAGCGCCACCGTATACGGTGCTGAAGGGTTCGTAGTGAAGGACATTCATTTCGAAGGCCTACAGCGAGTCGCCGTTGGTGCGGCTCTCCTCAGTATGCCGGTGCGCACAGGCGACACGGTTAATGATGAAGATATCAGTAATACCATTCGTGCTCTGTTCGCCACCGGTAACTTTGAGGATGTCCGCGTCCTGCGCGATGGTGATACCCTTCTGGTTCAGGTAAAAGAACGTCCGACGATTGCCAGCATCACTTTCTCCGGTAACAAATCGGTGAAAGATGACATGCTGAAACAAAACCTCGAGGCGTCTGGCGTACGTGTTGGCGAGTCTCTGGATCGCACAACGCTTGCCGATATCGAAAAAGGTCTGGAAGATTTCTACTATAGCGTCGGTAAATACAGCGCCAGTGTGAAAGCAGTGGTCACGCCGTTGCCGCGTAACCGCGTTGACCTCAAACTGGTCTTCCAGGAAGGCGTTTCGGCGAAGATCCAACAGATCAATATCGTCGGCAACCATGCCTTCACAACCGACGAGCTTATCTCTCACTTCCAACTGCGCGATGAAGTACCGTGGTGGAACGTGGTGGGCGATCGTAAATACCAGAAACAGAAACTGGCGGGCGACCTTGAAACCCTGCGCAGCTACTATCTGGATCGCGGCTATGCTCGCTTCAATATCGATTCCACACAGGTTAGCCTGACGCCGGATAAAAAAGGTATCTACATCACCGTTAACATCACAGAAGGCGAGCAGTACAAGCTTTCTGGGGTCCAGGTGAGTGGTAATCTGGCCGGGCACTCTGCCGAAATTGAGACCCTGACGAAAATCGAACCGGGTGAACTCTATAACGGCACTAAAGTGACCAAAATGGAAGATGATATCAAGAAGCTACTGGGACGCTATGGTTATGCCTACCCGCGTGTACAGTCGCAGCCTGAAATCAACGATGCAGACAAAACCGTTAAATTGCGTGTAAACGTGGATGCGGGTAACCGTTTCTATGTGCGTAAGATCCGTTTTGAAGGTAACGACACCTCGAAAGATTCCGTGCTGCGTCGCGAAATGCGCCAGATGGAAGGTGCCTGGTTGGGCAGCGATCTGGTTGACCAGGGTAAAGAGCGTCTGAACCGTCTGGGTTACTTTGAAACTGTCGATACCGATACTCAACGTGTTCCGGGCAGTCCTGATCAGGTTGATGTGGTTTATAAGGTGAAAGAGCGCAACACCGGTAGCTTTAACTTCGGTGTGGGTTACGGCACTGAAAGTGGCGTGAGCTTCCAGGCGGGCGTTCAGCAGGATAACTGGTTAGGTACCGGTTATTCCGTCGGGATTAGCGGCACCAAAAACGACTATCAGACCTATACTGAGCTGTCTGTCACCAACCCGTACTTCACCGTCGATGGTGTGAGTCTCGGTGGCCGTGTCTTCTATAACGACTTCCAGGCGGATGATGCAGATCTGTCCGACTATACCAACAAAAGCTATGGTACGGACGTAACGCTGGGCTTCCCGGTCAACGAATACAACACGTTGCGTGCAGGCCTGGGTTATGTACATAACAAACTGTCCAACATGCAGCCGCAGATTGCGATGGATCGTTATCTTGAATCCATGGGTGAAGACAATACCAACAGCTTTGCCGCGGATGATTTCACCTTCAACTACGGTTGGACCTACAACAAGCTGGACCGTGGGTATTTCCCTACGGAAGGTACGCGTGTCAACCTGAACGGTAAAGTGACCATCCCGGGTTCTGATAACGAATACTATAAAGCGACGTTGGATACGGCGACCTATGTGCCGATTGATGACGACCACAAATGGGTGGTTTTGGGACGCACCAAGCTGGGTTATGGTGATGGCATTGGCGGCAAAGAGATGCCGTTCTATGAGAACTTCTACGCGGGTGGTTCCAGCACTGTACGTGGCTTCCAGTCAAACACCATTGGTCCAAAAGCAGTCTATTTGCCAGGTGCTAAATCGGATTCCAATTCGAGTAACTATGAAGAGTGCTCGAGAACTGACAATAAACCTTGTCAATCAGACGATGCAGTCGGCGGTAACGCCATGGCTGTAGCGAGCCTGGAATTTATCACACCTACGCCGTTTATCAGCGATAAATATGCTAACTCGGTCCGTACTTCCTTCTTCTGGGATATGGGTACCGTGTGGGATACGAACTGGCAGAATACCGCTGACACCCGTGCAGTTGGCGTGCCAGACTACAGCGATCCGAATAATATCCGTATGTCTGCGGGTATCGCGTTACAATGGATGTCCCCATTGGGGCCGTTGGTTTTCTCCTACGCCCAACCGTTCAAGAAGTACGATGGAGACAAAGCGGAACAGTTCCAGTTTAACATTGGTAAAACCTGGTAATTGTTCTTCGCAAAGGAATGTAGTGGTAGTGTAGCGCTGACTTTAGGCGATCTTGCATGGGATCGCCTGGCCACGCAAAGAACTGCACCTTCGGGTGCAAATGGGATGGTAAGGAGTTAATTGTGAAAAAGTGGTTATTAGCTGCAGGTCTCGGTTTAGCGATGGCAACGTCTGCACAGGCTGCTGACAAAATTGCAATCGTCAACATGGGTAGCCTGTTCCAACAGGTTGCACAGAAGACGGGTGTTTCTACTACGCTGGAAAATGAGTTCAAAGGCCGCGCCAGCGAACTGCAGCGTATGGAATCCGACCTGCAATCTAAAATGCAGCGTCTGCAATCAATGAAAGCAGGCAGCGACCGTACCAAGCTGGAAAAAGACGTAATGGCTCAGCGCCAGACTTTCTCTCAGAAAGCGCAGGCTTTCGAGCAGGATCGTCAACGTCGTTCTAACGAAGAACGCGGCAAGCTGGTTAATCGTATCCAGACAGCTGTGAAATCTGTTGCGAGCAGCCAGAGCATCGATCTGGTTGTTGACGCGAACACCGTTGCATACAACAGCAGCGATGTAAAAGACATCACCGCTGACGTACTGAAACAGGTTAAATAAGTAATGCCTTCAATTCGACTGGCTGATTTAGCAGAGCAGTTGGATGCAGAATTACACGGTGATGGCGATATCGTCATCACCGGCGTAGCGTCCATGCAATCTGCGCAAACTGGCAATATCACGTTCATGGTGAATCCAAAGTACCGTGAGCACCTGAGTGCATGCCAGGCTTCTGCCGTTGTGATGACGCAGGACTCCCTTCCATTTGCTAAGAGTGCTGTGCTGGTAGTGAAGAATCCCTACCTGACCTATGCACGAATGGCGCAAATTTTAGATACCACGCCTCAGCCTGCGCAAAATATTGCACCGAGTGCAGTAATCGATGCGACGGCGAAGTTGGGTAACAATGTTTCTGTGGGCGCGAATGCGGTCATTGAGTCTGGCGTAGAACTGGGCGATAACGTGGTTATCGGCGCAGGTTGCTTCGTTGGAAAAAACACAAAAATCGGCGCAGGTTCACGCTTGTGGGCGAATGTGACGATTTACCACGACATTCAGATCGGTGAAAATTGCCTGATCCAGTCCAGCACCGTTGTCGGATCCGACGGATTTGGTTACGCGAACGATCGCGGTAACTGGGTGAAGATCCCGCAGCTTGGTCGCGTGATTATTGGCGATCGTGTTGAGATTGGCGCATGTACCACCATTGACCGTGGTGCGCTGGACGATACCGTGATCGGTAATGGTGTTATCATTGATAACCAGTGCCAGATTGCGCATAACGTCGTGATTGGCGACAATACGGCTGTAGCCGGTGGCGTCATTATGGCGGGTAGCCTGAAGATTGGCCGTTACTGCATGATTGGCGGCGCCAGCGTGATTAATGGGCATATGGAAATATGCGACAAAGTCACGGTAACTGGCATGGGTATGGTGATGCGTCCTATCACTGAACCGGGCGTCTACTCCTCAGGCATTCCGCTACAACCCAACAAGGTATGGCGTAAAACAGCTGCACTGGTGATGAACATTGATGATATGAGCAAGCGCCTCAAAGCGATTGAGCGCAAGGTTAATCAACAAGACTAAAGCACCGTCTTTGCATGTCTGACTTTTCGGCCTGTCCCATTCATACGATTGCGACAGGCCGTGTTATTATTGCCTTTTAGTATATTTTGACAGGAAGAGTATTTTGACTACTAACACTCATACTCTGCATATTGAAGAGATTTTAGAACTTCTGCCGCACCGTTTTCCGTTTTTACTGGTAGACCGCGTGCTGGATTTTGAAGAAGGTCGTTTTCTGCGCGCAGTGAAAAATGTATCCGTTAACGAGCCTTTCTTTCAGGGCCACTTCCCGGGTAAACCGATTTTTCCTGGCGTGTTGATTCTGGAAGCGATGGCGCAGGCCACGGGTATTCTGGCGTTTAAAAGCGTAGGAAAACTGGAACCGGGCGAACTGTATTATTTCGCTGGTATTGATGAAGCACGCTTTAAGCGTCCTGTCGTGCCTGGCGATCAGATGATCATGGAAGTGACTTTCGAGAAAACGCGCCGTGGCCTGACCCGTTTCAAAGGGGTTGCACTGGTCGACGGTAAAGTTGTGTGCGAAGCAACGATGATGTGTGCCCGTAGCCGGGAGGCCTGATACGTGATTGATAAATCCGCCTTTATTCACCCAACAGCCATTGTCGAAGACGGCGCCAGCATTGGCGCTAATGCTCACATTGGCCCATTTTGTATTGTTGGACCCCATGTTGAAATTGGTGAGGGTACCGTACTGAAGTCTCACGTTGTCGTGAATGGCCATACAAAAATTGGTCGCGATAACGAGATTTATCAGTTTGCCTCCATCGGTGAAGTGAACCAGGACCTGAAATATGCTGGTGAACCGACCCGTGTGGAAATTGGCGATCGCAACCGCATTCGCGAAAGCGTCACCATTCATCGTGGCACAGTGCAAGGCGGTGGGTTGACGAAGGTGGGCAGCGATAACTTACTGATGATTAACGCACACGTTGCGCATGATTGTACGGTAGGTAACCGTTGCATTCTGGCGAATAACGCGACACTTGCCGGACATGTTTCGCTTGATGATTTTGTTATCATCGGCGGCATGACCGCGGTGCATCAGTTCTGCATTATTGGTGCACACGTGATGGTGGGTGGCTGCTCTGGCGTAGCCCAGGACGTCCCGCCATACGTTATCGCCCAGGGTAACCACGCGACGCCATTTGGCGTTAACATCGAAGGTCTGAAGCGTCGCGGATTCACCCGTGAAGCCATTACTGCGATCCGCAACGCCTATAAAGCGCTGTACCGCAGCGGTAAAACGCTTGAGGAAGTGAAACCGGAAATCGCCGAACTGGCGAAGCAGTACCCCGATGTTCAGGCTTTTAGTGACTTCTTTGAACGCTCAACGCGTGGTCTGATTCGTTAATGACTGAACAGCGTCCTTTAACGATTGCCCTTGTCGCCGGAGAAACCTCCGGCGATATTCTTGGTGCCGGTTTAATTCGTGCACTCAAGGCCCGTGTTCCCAATGCGCGGTTTGTTGGCGTTGCGGGTCCATTGATGCAGGCGGAAGGCTGTGAAGCCTGGTACGAAATGGAAGAACTGGCAGTAATGGGCATTGTAGAAGTGCTCGGGCGCCTGCGCCGTTTACTGCATATCCGTGCCGATCTCACTCGCCGATTCACCGACCTTAAGCCGGATGTTTTCGTCGGGATTGATGCGCCTGATTTCAACATTACCCTCGAAGGCAACCTGAAATCGCAGGGCATAAAAACCATTCATTACGTCAGTCCTTCTGTGTGGGCCTGGCGACAGAAACGCGTTTTCAAAATAGGCAGATCCACCAATATGGTGCTGGCCTTTCTGCCTTTCGAAAAAGCGTTTTATGACAAATTTAACGTCCCGTGCCGCTTCATCGGCCACACTATGGCGGATGCCATGCCGCTGGATCCGGATAAAAACGCAGCGCGTGATGTGTTAGGCATTCCTCATGATGCTCACTGCCTGGCGCTTTTGCCTGGGAGTCGCGGTGCAGAAGTGGAGATGCTCAGCGCCGATTTTCTGAAAACGGCGCAGCTATTACGTCAGCATTATCCGGATCTCGAAGTCGTCGTGCCGTTGGTCAATGCCAAACGGCGCGAGCAATTTGAACGTATCAAGGCTGAGGTTGCCCCGGAACTTTCCGTGCATATGCTCAATGGAATGGGACGCGAAGCAATGGTCGCCAGTGATGCTGCGCTGTTGGCCTCTGGCACGGCTGCACTGGAATGTATGCTGGCGAAATGCCCGATGGTGGTTGGCTACCGTATGAAACCTTTCACTTTCTGGTTGGCAAAACGTCTGGTGAAGACTGATTACGTTTCGCTACCTAACCTGCTGGCGGGAAGAGAACTGGTTAAAGAGCTGTTGCAGGATGAATGTGAGCCGCAGGCGCTGGCGCACGCGTTGCTGCCTCTGTTGGCGAACGGTAAAACCAGCCATGCGATGCACGACACGTTCCGCGAATTGCACCAGCAGATCCGTTGCAATGCGGATGAGCAGGCGGCGGATGCAGTCCTGGAGTTAGCACAATGATTGAATTTGTTTATCCACATACGCATTTGGTAGCGGGTGTGGATGAAGTTGGACGTGGTCCATTGGTTGGCGCGGTAGTGACTGCCGCGGTCATTCTGGATCCGGCTCGTCCTATTATTGGTCTGAACGACTCAAAAAAACTGTCGGAAAAGCGTCGTCTGTCACTTTACGATGAAATCAAAGAAAAAGCGTTAAGCTGGAGTTTGGGTCGTGCGGAACCGCATGAAATCGACGAGCTGAACATTTTGCATGCCACCATGCTGGCGATGCAGCGTGCGGTTGCGGGTCTGCATATTGCGCCGGAATACGTACTGATTGACGGCAATCGTTGCCCGGCATTACCGATGCCGTCAATGGCGGTGGTCAAAGGTGATAGCCGCGTGGCGGAGATTAGCGCTGCGTCGATACTGGCAAAAGTCACCCGTGACGCTGAAATGGCGGCGCTGGATACGGTGTTCCCGCAGTATGGCTTTGCACAGCACAAAGGTTATCCGACCGCTTTTCATCTGGAAAAGTTGGCACTGCATGGCGCAACAGAGCACCATCGCCGTAGTTTTGGCCCCGTCAAACGCGCACTGGGACTCACGTCCTGATTCTTGTGTCGAAGGAATCTGAAGATGTCTGAACCTCGTTTCGTCCACCTGCGGGTGCACAGCGACTACTCCATGATCGATGGGCTGGCGAAAACCGGGCCGCTGGTGAAAAAGGCGGCCGCGTTGGGCATGCCTGCGCTGGCGATCACCGATTTTACCAACCTGTGTGGTCTGGTGAAGTTTTACGGAGCGGGTCATGGCGCAGGTATTAAGCCGATTGTTGGCGCAGATTTTCATGTCCGTAGCGAACTATTGGGTGATGAACTCACGCAACTGACTGTACTGGCTGCTAATAATACGGGCTACCAGAACCTGACGTTGTTGATATCAAAAGCCTATCAGCGCGGCTATGGTGCAGAAGGGCCGGTGATCGACAGAGACTGGCTGGTTGAGCTAAAAGACGGGTTAATCTTGCTTTCCGGCGGCCGTATGGGCGACGTCGGACGCAGCCTGTTGCGTGGGAACAACGCACTGGTCGACGAGTGCGTGGCGTTTTATGAAGAGCATTTCCCTGATTGCTACTTCCTTGAGCTGATCCGTACCGGTCGACAGGATGAAGAAAATTACCTGCATGCTGCAGTAGCGCTGGCCGAAACACGCGGCCTGCCGGTGGTCGCGACCAACGATGTTCGCTTCCTTGAAACCGGTGACTTTGACGCGCATGAAATCCGCGTAGCAATCCACGACGGGTTCACTCTTGATGATCCCAAACGCCCGCGTAACTATTCGCCGCAGCAGTACATGCGCAGTGAAGAGGAGATGTGCGAGCTGTTCTCCGATATCCCGGAAGCGCTGGAAAACACCGTCGAGATTGCCAAACGTTGCAACGTGACGGTGCGCCTGGGTGAATACTTCCTGCCGCAGTTCCCGACTGGCGACATGACCACCGAGGATTTCCTCGTCGCGAAATCGCGTGAAGGCCTGGAAGAACGTCTGGAATTTTTGTTCCCCGATCCTGAAGTTCGCGCGCAGAAGCGCCCGCCTTATGATGAACGTCTGGAAGTTGAACTTAAAGTTATCAACCAGATGGGCTTCCCGGGTTACTTCCTGATCGTAATGGAATTTATCCAGTGGTCGAAAGATAACGGTGTACCGGTAGGCCCTGGACGTGGTTCCGGTGCAGGCTCGCTGGTGGCCTACGCGCTGAAAATTACCGACCTTGATCCGCTGGAATTCGACCTGCTGTTCGAACGTTTCCTGAACCCGGAACGTGTCTCAATGCCCGACTTCGACGTTGACTTCTGTATGGAGAAACGCGACCAGGTCATCGAACACGTGGCGGAAATGTACGGTCGTGATGCGGTTTCGCAGATTATTACCTTCGGTACGATGGCGGCAAAAGCGGTTATCCGCGACGTGGGCCGCGTACTGGGTCACCCGTATGGCTTTGTTGACCGTATTTCGAAACTGGTGCCGCCCGATCCGGGCATGACGCTGGCTAAAGCCTTTGAAGCCGAACCTCAACTGCCGGAAATCTATGAGGCAGATGAAGAGGTTAGAGCGCTTATTGATATGGCGCGCAAGCTGGAAGGTGTCACGCGTAACGCGGGTAAGCACGCCGGTGGCGTGGTTATCGCACCGACCAAAATTACCGATTTTGCGCCGCTGTACTGCGATGAGCAGGGGCTGCACCCGGTTACCCAGTTTGATAAGAACGACGTGGAATACGCCGGTCTGGTGAAATTCGACTTCCTCGGTCTGCGTACGCTCACCATCATTAACTGGGCGCTGGAGATGATCAACGCGCGGCGTGAGAAGAACGGCGAACCGCCGCTGGATATCGCCGCGATTCCGCTGGACGACAAGAAAAGCTTCGACATGCTGCAACGCTCGGAGACAACAGCCGTCTTCCAGCTTGAATCCCGCGGCATGAAAGATCTGATCAAACGTCTGCAGCCTGACTGCTTCGAAGATATGATAGCCCTGGTGGCCCTGTTCCGACCGGGTCCGCTACAGTCAGGGATGGTAGATAACTTTATCGACCGTAAGCATGGCCGTGAAGAGATTTCCTACCCGGACGTACAATGGCAGCATGAGTGTCTGAAACCGGTACTGGAGCCGACCTACGGCATTATCCTGTATCAGGAACAGGTTATGCAGATTGCCCAGGAGCTGTCCGGATACACCCTTGGCGGCGCGGATATGCTGCGTCGTGCGATGGGTAAGAAAAAGCCGGAAGAGATGGCCAAGCAGCGCGGCACCTTTGAAGAAGGGGCGAAAAAGCGCGGCGTCGACGGCGAACTGGCGATGAAAATCTTTGACCTGGTGGAGAAATTCGCCGGTTACGGATTTAACAAATCGCACTCCGCTGCCTATGCGCTGGTTTCTTACCAGACGCTGTGGCTGAAGGCGCATTATCCTGCCGAGTTTATGGCGGCGGTAATGACCGCCGATATGGATAACACCGAGAAAGTCGTCGGACTGGTGGATGAATGCTGGCGCATGGGGCTCAAAATCCTGCCGCCGGACATCAACTCCGGGCTTTATCATTTTCACGTGAATGATGATGGCGAGATTGTCTACGGCATCGGCGCGATAAAAGGCGTGGGTGAAGGGCCAATTGAGGCTATTATTGAGGCGCGAAATGAAGGTGGTTACTTCCGCGAGCTGTTTGATCTCTGTGCGCGTACGGATATCAAAAAACTCAACCGCCGGGTGCTGGAAAAGCTAATCATGTCCGGGGCGTTTGACCGCCTTGGCCCGCATCGCGCGGCGTTGATGAACTCGCTCAGCGATGCCCTAAAAGCCGCCGATCAGCATGCGAAAGCCGAGGCAATTGGTCAGGCTGATATGTTTGGCGTACTGGCGGAAGAGCCGGAACAAATTGAACAGTCTTATGCCAACTGTACGCCGTGGCCGGAGCAGGTGGTATTAGACGGTGAGCGTGAAACGTTAGGTCTTTACCTGACGGGACATCCTATCAATCAGTATTTAAAAGAAATTGAGCGCTATGTTGGAGGCCACAGGCTGAAAGACATGCATCCGACAGAACGTGGTAAAGTCACCACGGCTGCGGGGCTCGTCATTGCTGCGCGGGTAATGGTCACCAAGCGCGGCAATCGTATCGGCATCTGTACACTGGATGACCGTTCCGGGCGTCTGGAAGTGATGTTATTTACCGATGCTCTGGATAAATACCAGCAATTGCTGGAAAAAGACCGCATACTTATCGTCAGCGGACAGGTCAGCTTTGATGACTTCAGCGGCGGGCTTAAAATGATGGCCCGTGAAGTCATGGATATTGACGAAGCCCGGGAAAAATATGCTCGCGGGCTTGCTATCTCGCTGACGGACAGGCAAATTGATGACCAGCTTTTAAACCGACTCCGTCAGTCTCTGGAACCCCACCGCTCGGGGACAATTCCAGTACATCTCTACTATCAGAGGGCGGATGCGCGTGCGCGTTTGCGTTTTGGCGCAACGTGGCGTGTCTCTCCGAGCGATCGTTTGCTAAACGATCTCCGTGGCCTTATTGGTTCGGAGCAGGTGGAACTGGAGTTTGACTAATACAGGAATACTATGAGTCTGAATTTCCTTGATTTTGAACAGCCGATTGCAGAGCTGGAAGCAAAAATCGATTCTCTGACTGCGGTTAGCCGTCAGGATGAGAAACTGGATATTAACATCGATGAAGAAGTGCATCGTCTGCGTGAAAAAAGCGTAGAACTGACGCGTAAAATCTTCGCCGATCTTGGCGCATGGCAGGTAGCCCAACTGGCGCGCCATCCACAGCGTCCGTACACCCTGGATTATGTCCGCCTGGCATTTGATGAATTTGATGAGCTGGCGGGCGATCGTGCCTATGCGGATGATAAAGCTATCGTCGGCGGCATCGCGCGTCTGGATGGCCGTCCGGTGATGATCATTGGTCATCAGAAAGGCCGTGAGACCAAAGAAAAAATCCGTCGTAATTTCGGCATGCCAGCGCCGGAAGGCTATCGCAAAGCGCTGCGTCTGATGGAAATGGCTGAGCGCTTCAACATGCCGATCATTACCTTCATCGACACCCCAGGGGCATACCCGGGCGTGGGCGCGGAAGAGCGTGGCCAGTCTGAAGCGATTGCGCGCAACCTGCGTGAAATGTCGCGTCTGAGCGTGCCGGTTATCTGTACCGTTATCGGTGAAGGTGGCTCCGGCGGCGCGCTGGCGATCGGCGTGGGTGATAAAGTGAATATGCTGCAGTACAGCACCTATTCCGTTATCTCTCCGGAAGGCTGCGCCTCCATTTTGTGGAAAAGCGCCGACAAAGCGCCGCTGGCCGCAGAAGCGATGGGCATCATCGCCCCGCGTCTGAAAGAGCTGAAGCTGATTGACTCTATCATCCCGGAACCGTTGGGCGGCGCCCATCGTAACCCGGAAGTGATGGCGGCATCCCTGAAAGCACAACTGCTGGCCGATCTCGCCGATCTCGACGTGTTAAGCAAAGAAGATTTGAAAAACCGTCGTTACCAGCGTCTGATGAGCTATGGTTACGCGTAAACTGCATTAATTCTGAAAAGGGCCACAACGCTGTGGCCCTTTTTTTTACCTGCAGTTTGACCAGGCTATGCTTAACTAAGGTTTTTCCAGGAGGAACGCATGAATATCATTGCCATCATGGGACCGCATGGCGTCTTTTATAAAGATGAGCCCATCAAGGAACTTGAACGTGCGCTGCAGCAGCAGGGATTTCAGATTATCTGGCCGCAGAATAGCGTCGACCTGCTGAAGTTTATCGAGCATAACCCGCGAATTTGCGGCGTCATTTTTGACTGGGATGAATACAGTCTGGATCTGTGCAGTGACATCAATCAGCTCAACGAGTATCTCCCGCTCTACGCCTTTATTAATACCCATTCGACAATGGATGTCAGTGCGCACGACCTGCGCATGGCGCTGTGGTTCTTTGAGTACGCATTGGGCCAGTCTGATGATATTGCTACGCGTATTCGCCAGTACACCAATGAATATCTCGACAACATTACGCCTCCTTTTACCAAAGCGCTGTTTACCTATGTGAAGGAAGGGAAATATACCTTCTGCACGCCCGGGCACATGGCGGGAACGGCGTACCAGAAAAGTCCGGTCGGCTGCCTGTTCTATGATTTCTTTGGCGGTAATACGCTGAAAGCCGACGTGTCCATTTCGGTGACCGAGCTGGGCTCATTGCTTGATCATACCGGTCCGCACCTGGAAGCGGAGGAGTATATCGCGCGTACTTTTGGTGCCGAGCAGAGCTATATGGTGACCAACGGCACCTCGACATCGAACAAGATTGTCGGTATGTATGCTGCACCTGCAGGCAGTACGCTCCTGATTGACCGCAACTGCCATAAGTCACTGGCGCATTTGCTGATGATGAGTGATGTGGTGCCAATCTGGCTGAAGCCTACGCGTAACGCGCTGGGGATCCTCGGCGGTATACCCCGTCGGGAATTTACCCACGCAAGCATTGAACGCAAAGTTGAGGAAACCAATCAGGCGCAATGGCCGGTCCACGCGGTGATCACCAACTCCACCTATGATGGCCTGTTGTATAACACCAACTGGATCAAACAAACGCTGGATGTGCCCTCCATCCATTTTGATTCAGCCTGGGTGCCGTATACCCATTTTCATCCGATCTATCAGGGGAAAAGCGGGATGAGCGGCGAACGGGTTCCGGGAAAGGTGATTTTTGAAACCCAGTCCACCCACAAGATGCTGGCGGCGTTGTCACAGGCTTCGCTGATTCATATTAAGGGCGATTATGACGAAGACACGTTCAACGAAGCCTTTATGATGCACACCTCTACGTCTCCAAGCTACCCGATTGTTGCGTCTATCGAAACGGCGGCGGCAATGCTGCGTGGCAATTCAGGCAAGCGGTTAATCAATCGTTCGGTGGAACGGGCGCTGCATTTCCGTAAAGAAGTGCAGCGGCTACGCGAAGAGTCAGATGGCTGGTTCTTTGACATCTGGCAGCCGGAAAGGGTGGATGAAGCAGAGTGCTGGCCAGTGTCGCCTGGCGAAGACTGGCACGGATTTGTCGATGCTGACGCCGACCACATGTTCCTTGACCCGGTGAAAGTGACCATTCTGACGCCGGGAATGGATGAACAGGGAAATATGAGCGAAGAGGGGATCCCCGCAGCGCTGGTGGCGAAATTCCTCGATGAACGCGGCGTCGTCGTCGAGAAAACGGGACCGTATAACCTGTTGTTCCTGTTCAGCATTGGTATTGATAAAACCCGGGCGATGGGGCTGCTACGTGGCCTGACGGAATTTAAACGTTCATACGACCTGAATTTACGCGTGAAAAATATGCTGCCGGATCTGTATGCCGAAGATCCTGATTTCTATCGTAATATGCGTATTCAGGATCTGGCTCAGGGGATCCATAAACTGATCCGCCAGCACGATCTCTCCGGGCTGATGCTGCGGGCATTTGATACCTTACCGGAAATGAAAATGACACCTCACCAGGCCTGGCAGCGGCAGATCAAGGGTGAAGTCGAAACGGTAGCACTTGATCAACTGGTGGGGCGCGTTTCCGCCAATATGATCCTGCCTTACCCTCCCGGTGTGCCGCTGCTGATGCCCGGAGAAATGATCACTGCCAAAAGCCGCGCTGTACTCGATTTCCTGCTGATGCTGTGCTCGGTGGGGCAGCGCTACCCTGGATTTGAAACCGATATCCATGGCGCTAAACTGGGTGAGGACGGCGTGTATCGTGTGAGAGTCCTGAAAATGGCATAACGACTTGCCTGAACCCGTTGCGCACGAGTAACGTGCTGAGAGTAAAATTAAAGAGGCGAAGAGCATGCTGGGGTTAAAACAGGTTCACCATATTGCCATTATTGCGACGGACTACAGGGCCAGTAAGGCATTTTACTGCGATGTATTAGGTTTCACGTTAATGAGCGAAGCCTACCGGGAAGAGCGTGACTCCTGGAAAGGCGATCTGGCGTTGAACGGCCAGTACGTGATTGAGCTGTTTTCTTTTCCGTTTCCGCCTTGCCGCCCGAGTCGACCGGAAGCCTGCGGTTTACGCCATCTGGCGTTCAGCGTCGAGGATGTGGAAAAGTCGATTGCTCATCTTGAAGCCCATCATGTGAAATGTGAGCCGGTGCGCATCGATCCGTTTACCGGCAAACGCTTTACGTTTTTTAACGATCCAGACGGATTACCGCTTGAACTGTACGAGCTGTAAGGCTTGTCATTGTGGCGTTAGCCCGGTAACGTGCCGGGCAATGCTATTGTAAGCAATCATCATGACGACACTTACACTGAACACTTCACTTCTGAACACTAACGCGATCCTCGTTGCCTTTAGCGGCGGCCTCGACTCTACCGTACTACTGCATCAGTTGGTGCTGTGGCGAGCGCAGCATCCTGATGTCGCCCTACGCGCAATCCATATTCATCACGGATTAAGCCCGCACGCAGACAGTTGGGTACAGCACTGTGAGTCGGTATGTGCGCAGTGGCAGGTGCCGCTGGTGGTTGAACGGGTCCATCTTGAGGATGATGGCCTGGGCATCGAAGCGCAGGCTCGATGCGCGCGCTATCAGGCCTTTGCGCAGACGCTGCTGCCTGGAGAGGTGCTGATGACCGCTCAGCATCTGGACGATCAATGTGAGACATTTTTGTTAGCGCTTAAGCGTGGCAGCGGTCCTGCCGGACTTTCCGCCATGGGCGAAAACTCACCGTTCGCCGGAACCCAACTGATTCGACCGTTGCTGGCGCAAACGCGAGAGGCGCTTGAAACTTGGGCGCGCCAGCATGAATTACGCTGGATTGAAGATGAAAGCAATCAGGATGACACCTACGATCGCAATTTCCTCAGGTTGCGCGTTACCCCATTGCTCCAACAGCGCTGGCCGCACTTCGCGCAAGCCACTGCTCGCAGCGCCGCGCTGTGCGCCGAGCAGGAGAGCTTACTGGATGAACTGCTGGCCAGCGATTTAGCCAACTGTGTTATGGCGCAAGGTACACTCTTGCTCGGGCCATTAATGACGATGAGTACTGTACGACGTGCCGCGCTGCTTCGTCGCTGGCTGGCGGGGTTAAATGCGCCGATGCCTTCCCGTGATGGGCTGGAACGTATCTGGCAGGAAGTGGCGCTGGCGCGGGAAGATGCGTCACCAAGTTTTCGCCTCGGGGAGTACGAGGTCCGTCGTTATCAGTCACAGCTGTGGTGGGTGAAATCAGTCGATGGGCAAAGCGAAACTATTATCCCGTGGTTAGAGTGGAAAACACCGTTGACGCTGCCTGCCGGATTGGGTTCGGTTCAGTTAATCTCTGCGGGTGATTTGCGCTTGCCACAAGCGGATGAAGTCGTCAGTATCCGTTTTAAAGCGCCAGGGTTATTGCATATTGTCGGGCGTAACGGCGGACGGAAATTAAAAAAAATCTGGCAGGAGCAGGGTATTCCTCCCTGGCGGCGAGATTCCACGCCATTACTGTTTTACGGTGACACGTTGATTGCGGCAGCAGGGGTTTTCGTGACGCATGAAGGGCTGGCAAAAGGTGAAGAAGGTGTGAGTCTGGTGTGGCGTGCCTGATGGCGCGGCGCTTATCAGGCCTACGTATCGTATGGAAAGTAGGCCGGATAAGGTGCAAGAAAGGTTAAGATTCGCTGACCACCACGGTACCAATTTGCGGGTGACTGAAACTGGCAATTTTGTCGAGGCGAAGCTCACGGGTTTCACCCGAAACATCGGCGACCAGATATTCCACATTTTTGCGGGAAACCAGGTCATTTGCTTTTGCCTGTAGAACTTCGCCATCTTTGAGCGCCAGCGTCAGTAACAAATGGTGCTGGCAGGCGAGTTCAAGATTGTCGTAATCATCACAGTTGATGGGTTGATACGTTTCATTCATTGACATAATCGCTCACCAGTAAGTTCGCGGCAGCATAGGCCGCCTTTTCCCTGACCGACTCTGAAAGGGCGCTGTCTGCCGCCACTTCATTAAGTACCTTCAATACGCAACCCAGCGCATCCGGGACATACCCTAAGTCTCCGCTGGCGATTTCCGCGTACCGCTTGCGTATTAACTCACAATATTTTTCCACATGCCCTCCTGTCAGCACTCTGACTTAACCGTGGATGCAAGTCTAAGCCTACGAAGATAAACTCTGTTTAGCAAGGTGACTATACCATACTCATTCAAGCAATATCAGCGCCTTGATAGACGGTACACACGTCAGTCGTTAGCAGCCTTTTGCCGCAGTTTTCGCTACAATGGCTGCCTGATTCAAAAGGAGTTCTCCCATGGCGCTTAAAGCGACAATCTATAAAGCCGTCGTCAACGTAGCGGATCTCGACCGCAGTCAGTTTCTTGACGCGACATTGACGCTGGCGCGTCACCCTTCAGAAACCCAGGAACGCATGATGTTGCGTCTGTTGGCATGGATTAAATATGCTGACGAGCGGCTGCAATTCACGCGGGGTTTAAGCGCTGAAGACGAACCCGAAGCATGGTTGCGCAACGACCACCTGGGCATTGATCTCTGGATTGAACTCGGCTTGCCGGATGAGCGTCGCATTAAGAAGGCGTGTACCCAGTCTGCTGAAGTCGCTTTGTTTGCCTATAACAGCCGTGCAGCGCAAATCTGGTGGCAGCAGAACCAAAGCAAATGCGCGCAGTTTAAGAATCTTACCGTGTGGTATCTGGATGATGAACAACTGGCACAACTGAGTGACTTTGCCGGTCGTACAATGGCGCTACAGGCGACTATTCAGGATGGCGCTATCTGGCTGTCTGATTCTCAGAATAATCTGGAAATTCACCTGACCACGTGGCAGCCGCGTTCATGATCGTTATCTCCCGAAATGTCTCTATCCCAGATAACGAGCTGGAAATCACGGCGATTCGGGCACAGGGTGCAGGTGGACAGCACGTTAATAAGACCTCGACGGCTATCCATTTGCGCTTTGACATTCGGGCCTCTGGGCTGCCAGAGTATTACAAGGAACGCCTGTTGGCTGCCAGTCATCATCTGATTACAGGCGATGGCGTGATTATTATTAAGGCGCAGGAATACCGTAGCCAGGAATTGAACCGGGAAGCGGCAATCTCCCGACTGGTGGCGGTGATAAAAGAATTAACCGCAGTGCAGAAAAGTAGGCAGGCTACGCGCCCGACTCGCGCTTCAAAAGAACGCAGATTGTCATCGAAGGCGCAAAAGTCCACTGTGAAGGCACTGCGCGGGAAAGTTCGTCGCCCACAGGACTGACGAATGGGAATACAATATTGAGAAGGAATCTGTGGTGAAAACAGCAATACTGTCATTAGCAGCTGTATTTACACTCTTTGCCTTGATCGGCTGTAACAACCGCTCTGAAGTCGATGCTTTGCAACCGACGCAAGCGGCAGAATTAAAACCGATGCAGCAAAGCTGGCGTGGCATCTTGCCTTGTGCGGACTGCGAAGGGATTGAAACTTCTTTGTTCCTGGAAAAAGATGGAACATGGGTAATGAACGAACGCTATCAGGGTGTACGTGATGAACCGTCTTCGTTTGCTTCATATGGCTCGTGGGCGCGTACGGCTGATAAGCTGGTGCTAACGGACAGCAAAGGTGAAAAGTCGTACTACCGGGCAAAAGGCGAGGCGCTGGAAATGCTCGATCGTGAAGGTAATCCGATAGAGTCGCAGTTCAACTACACCCTCCAGCCAGTTTCCGCCAGCTTACCGGTGACGCCAATGCCGATGCGGGGAATGTACTTCTATATGGCTGATGCGGCAATCTTTACCGACTGCGCAACGGGTAAGCGGATGCCAGTGGCGAATAACGCCCAGCTTGAGCGGGACTATTTAGCCGCGCGCGCGGAAAACGGGCAATCTGTATTGCTGACGCTGGAAGCGCATTTCACAATGGAGGCGAACCCGGACACCGGCGAGAAAGTGAAAACGCTGATGGCGGATAAAGATGCGAAATTTATCCCCGGTAAAGGATGTAATTAATTGATGTAAAAAAGGCCCTGATCCTCAGGGCCTTTTGCTGGTATTAGCCTTTAATGGCTTTCACCAGGTAGTCAACGATGTCGCCGGTTTTAATCAGCTGTTTCTCGCCGTTACGACGATATTTGTATTCAATATCATCGTTATCGAGGTTACGGTCGCCGAGCACGATAGTGTGCGGAACACCGATCAGCTCCATATCGGCAAACATCACGCCCGGACGCTCTTTACGATCGTCCATCAGCACTTCGATGCCCTGTGCGCGCAGCTCAGCGTACAGCTTCTCAGCCAGTTCCTGCACGCGGTAGGACTTGTGCATGTTCATCGGCAAAATCGCGACCTGGAACGGGGCAATGGCGTCTGGCCATACGATGCCGCGATCGTCAAAATTCTGCTCAATAGCAGCAGCAACCACGCGAGTGACCCCGATACCGTAGCAACCCATGGTCAGGATCTGGTTACGACCATCTTCGCCCTGTACGGCGGCTTTCATCGCTTCAGAGTACTTGGTACCCAACTGGAAGATGTGGCCGACTTCGATACCGCGTTTGATCAGCAGTGTACCTTTGCCATCCGGGCTTGGATCGCCTGCGACCACGTTACGGATATCTGCCACTTCCGGAGTTGCAACATCACGATCCCAGTTAATACCGAAATAGTGCTTACCGTCGATGTTGGCGCCGGCGGCAAAATCGCTCATTACCGCAACGGTACGGTCGATAACTACGGGAATCGGCATGTTCACCGGACCGAGCGAACCCGGAGCTGCTTTCACGACGGCACGGATTTCTTCTTCAGTAGCAAAAGTCAGCGGGCTGGCAACCTGCGGCAGTTTTTCTGCTTTGACTTCGTTCAGCTCGTGATCGCCGCGAACCAGCAGAGCAACCAGCGGGTAGCTGCTACCTTCAACCGCTTTCACCAGCAGGGTTTTCACGGTTTTTTCGATAGGCAGGTTGAACTGCTCAACCAGTTCGGCGATGGTTTTGGCGTTCGGAGTATCAACCAGCGTCATTTCCTGAGTGGCTGCTGCGCGCGGCTCTTTCGGCGCAACGGCTTCAGCAAATTCGATGTTGGCAGCAAAATCGGAGCTGTCGGAGAATACAACGTCATCTTCGCCGCTCTGTGCCAGTACTTGGAATTCGTGAGAAGCGCTACCGCCGATAGATCCGGTATCAGCCTGTACTGCGCGGAAATCCAGGCCCATACGGCTAAAGATTTTGCTGTACGCGGCATACATCGCGTCGTAAGTTTCCTGCAGAGATTCCTGAGAAGTATGGAAAGAGTACGCATCTTTCATCAGGAATTCGCGGGAACGCATCACGCCGAATCGTGGGCGAACTTCGTCACGGAATTTCGTCTGGATCTGATAGAAGTTCAGCGGCAGCTGTTTGTAAGAGCTCAGCTCATTACGGATCAGGTCGGTGATGACTTCTTCATGCGTTGGGCCGAGTACGAATGAACGATCGCCACGGTCTGCGATACGCAGCAGTTCCGGGCCGTACTGTTCCCAACGACCGCTCTCTTCCCACAGTTCAGAAGGCTGAACGACCGGCATCAACACCTCGATCGCACCGGCGTTGTTCATTTCTTCACGCACGATGTTTTCGACTTTTTTCAGGACGCGCACGCCGGTCGGCAGCCAGGTGTATAACCCGGAGGCCAGCTTGCGGATCATCCCGGCGCGCAGCATCAGCTGGTGGCTGATGACTTCGGCGTCGGCAGGTGTCTCCTTCAGAGTGGAGAGCAGATATTGGCTAGTACGCATGTTGTTACGGTTCCAGTTGAACGATCGAACAGGCTCAAAACGAGCCTGGCACAAAACAAAAGTGGTTTAGTTTACCAGCGAGAAAGGGATGTCAAAAGAGTACGCGACGCAAATTAGCGGGCTTCCAGAGCAAAGACCTCAAATCCTGACGGTGTGACGCGCCAGCGGACGTTAAAGTCCAGCAACCAGACGGCGTAGGTTTTGCCTTCTTCCTCATTTTTACGGTAGGCAGGACGCGGATCCTGCGCCAGCACTTCGGCAATAAACTGACGAAGACGCGGGTAACGTTGTTCGAGCTTCGGTAGCTGCTCCGCGAGATCTTCACTGAACGTCACCTCGACGCTAGCCTGAGGTGCGTCCTGGGCATAGCTGGCGCGAGCATCAGGCAGCGATTCGGCAAACGGCAGATACGGCTTAATATCCACAACTGGCGTTCCGTCAACAAGGTCCAGTCCACCGAGTTCGAGGATTACGTGCTCTTTATGGCAGCGGATGCCCCGCAGCTCAACCAGCGACATACCGACAGGGTTAGGACGAAAGGTCGAACGCGTGGCAAAGACGCCCATTCTGGCGTTACCGCCCAGACGGGGTGGGCGCACGGTTGGACGCCATCCACCTTCCATTGTCTGATGAAAAACAAAAATCACCCACAAATGGCTGAATGCTTCCAGGCCGCGAACAGCATCGGCCTGGTTATAGGGCGCGAGCAAATGCAGTTCGCCGTTGGCGCTTTTCACCAGACCCGGCTGGCGCGGCACAGCGAACTTTTCTTTATAAGGAGAGCGGATAACGCCTATTTGCTCGAACTGAAAATGACTCATTTAGACGAAATGTTCAGAGCAGAACCGATGCAAACTGCCTGACGATAGCAGCCCGGCGTCCCGCTGGTTACTTCGCAGCTGTGCAGCAATACCGCATTTGCTTTCATTTTAGAGGCGTTAATCTGCATGCGTTTGCGTGCGGTTGGAATGCTCGGCGGGGAATCCTGGTTGGATGCCTGGCAGGATTCGCCGCTGACTTCGCCGAGATCGCGGAACGGTTTGCCCACTAAATCTTCAGCGTTAGTGATGATTCTTACCGGCGTCGCGCGCGGTGCTTTTGGTTTTTCCGGCTCCGCTTTTGGCGGGGTAGCGGTGCTTTGAACGGGTTCAACAGGGGATCTGCTTAACATAGAACAGCCGCTCAGCATGAGTGCTACTAAACAGATCGGTAAAGCACGCATAATATTTCCTCAATGAATGATCTAAACGTCAGATATTGAATCAGGTGCTTGCATAAATGACAAGACGGGCAAGCGCCCGTCCTGATGATATTACAGATTGTGAAAACAGCCTAAAATTACCAGCCTTTAACAGCACCGCCGTTGAAGACTTTGTTTGCCGCTTCGTAAACTTCGTCTGACTGGTATGCTTCAACGAATTTCTTCACGTTCTCAGCATCTTTATTGTCTTCACGCGTCACGATCAGGTTTACGTACGGAGAATCTTTATCTTCAACAAAGATACCGTCTTTTGCTGGCGTCAGGCCGATCTGGCTGGCATAGGTGGTGTTGATGACTGCCAGCGCGATTTGCGCGTCATCCAGTGAGCGTGGCAACTGCGGCGCTTCCAGTTCAACCAGCTTCAGGTTTTTCGGGTTTTCAATCACGTCCAGCGCGGTCGGCAGCAGGCCAACGCCATCTTTCAGTTTAATCAAACCGACTTTCTGCAGCAGTAGCAGGGAACGGCCGAGGTTAGTCGGGTCGTTTGGAATAGCGACCTGAGAGCCATCCTGCAGTTCATCCAGTGATTTGATTTTTTTGGAGTAGCCTGCAATCGGATAAACAAAGGTATTACCTACGGCAACCAGTTTGTAACCACGATCTTTGATCTGCTGATCCAGGTACGGTTTGTGCTGGAAGGCGTTAGCATCGATATCGCCTTTGCTCAGCGCTTCATTGGGCAGGACATAATCGTTGAATGTTACCAGTTCAACATCCAGACCGTATTTTTCTTTAGCCACTTTCTGGGCGACTTCAGCAACCTGCTGCTCTGCGCCAACGATAACACCCACTTTGATGTGGTTAGGATCTTTTTCATCCTGACCGCAACCCACAAGTGCCAGAGAACCGATTAGGGCTCCAACTGCCGCAAAGGTTTTGAATTTGAACGCCATGCTTATTTCCTTTTCTTAATGAGTTTTTAGTGTTGTGTGTAACGTTATTTGTGCGTGACTACCCGGACGATGCGATCGCCAGATAACTGAATTAAATAAACCAGAACGACGAGCAATACCAGCACTGTATTCATTACGGTAGCGTTGTAGCCAATGTAACCGTACTGATAGCCAATCTGCCCAAGACCACCGGCACCAACGGCGCCACCCATCGCGGAGTAACCAACCAGCGTGATAAGGGTGATGGTGGCCGCATTGACCAGTCCTGGCAGCGCTTCTGGTAGTAATACCTTACGTACGATTTGCAGCGGCGTGGCGCCCATCGCACGAGAGGCTTCTATCAGCCCGGTCGGGATTTCGAGCAGCGCGTTTTCCACCATGCGGGCGATAAACGGCGCGGCGCCGACGGTCAGCGGGACGATAGCGGCCTGCAGTCCGATAGAGGTGCCTACGATCATGCGGGTGAACGGAATCATCCAAACTAATAAGATGATGAACGGGATGGAACGGAAAATGTTCACCAGCGCAGAGAGCGTACGGTAGAGCTTCGCGTTCTCAATGATTTGCCCCGGACGCGTTACGTACAGCAACACGCCAACCGGCAGACCGATCACAAAACCAAAAAAACCGGACACAAAGGTCATTGCCAGCGTTTCCCATACGCCGCGAACCAGCAGCCACATCATCGGCTCAGACATAACCCAGTACCTCTACTTTTACATGGTGTTCCTGCAACCAGTTGATGGCTGCTTGTGTATCTTCCTGTGTGCCGTGCATTTCAGTCAGCATGATGCCGAATTTCACACCGCCGGCGTAATCCATCTGCGCGCTAATAATGTTGTTATTCACGTTAAAGCGACGGGCCGTCTCAGAGAGCAATGGCGCATCAACGGAATGACCGGTGAATTCCATGCGCAGCATTGGCACACTGTCTGCTTCTGGCTCGGCTTTTAACCGTTCCAGATAATCTTCCGGGATATCCAGGTGCAGCGTGGACTGGATAAATTTCTGTGCCAACGGCGTTTTCGGGTGTGAGAACACTTCGCTGACGGTGTCTTGCTCAATCAGTTCACCATCACTGATGACTGCCACGCAGTCACAAATACGTTTTACAACGTCCATCTCATGGGTAATCAGCAGAATGGTAAGTCCCAGACGACGGTTAATGTCTTTCAATAATTCAAGAATCGAGCGGGTCGTTGCCGGATCGAGTGCGCTGGTGGCTTCATCGCACAGCAGTACTTTGGGATTGCTTGCCAGAGCACGGGCGATCGCCACACGCTGTTTTTGTCCACCGGAAAGGTTGGCCGGGTAGCTGTCGTGCTTGTCACCAAGACCAACCAAATCCAACAGTTCTGTTACACGGCGTTTGATCTCTTCTTTTGGTGTGTTATCCAGTTCCAGCGGCAGCGCGACGTTGCCAAACACAGTGCGGGAAGAGAGCAGGTTAAAGTGTTGGAAAATCATGCCGATTTGACGGCGAGCTTTGGTCAGCTCTGACTCAGAAAGCGTCGTGAGTTCCTGACCGCCGACCTGAACGCTGCCTTCGGTTGGGCGTTCAAGTAAGTTAACGCAGCGGATGAGCGTACTTTTACCGGCACCGGAGGCGCCAATAACGCCATAAATCTGCCCTGCAGGAACATTCAGGCTGACGTTATTTAACGCCTGAATGGTACGAGTCCCCTGCTGGAACACTTTGGTGATATTCGAAAGTTTAATCATTGGTTATTTATTATCGTAATTAAGTTAGCCGTGGCATTTTCGTCTGTCAGGTACGGTCGAAGCCGTCAACAAGATGGATGTTAAGGCATCCAGACGTCTAAATCAATCAGGCTTTGCGCGATGAGCACTTTCTTGCCCGCTGAAACATGCGATACTAGAGCCACATGCCTTATTCAGGAGCTATAAAAGGTGGCAAAATCTGTACCCGCAATTTTTCTCGACCGTGACGGCACTATTAATGTGGACCACGGTTACGTCCATGAGATCGACGAGTTCGAATTTATCGACGGCGTTATTGATGCCATGCGTGAACTTAAAAAAATGGGTTATGCGCTGATTGTCGTGACGAACCAGTCTGGTATTGCCCGTGGCAAATTTACCGAGGCACAATTCGAAACGTTGACTGAATGGATGGATTGGTCATTGGCCGATCGCGATGTTGAGCTGGATGGCATCTACTACTGCCCGCATCACCCACAGGGTACCGTGGAAGAGTATCGTCAGGTCTGCGACTGTCGTAAACCGCATCCTGGCATGTTTATCTCCGCCCGAGACTTCTTGCACATCGATATGGCCGCTTCTTATATGGTAGGCGACAAAATTGAAGATATGCAGGCGGCAGCAGCTGCGAATGTTGGCACGAAGATATTGGTGCGCACAGGCAAACCCGTCACACCGGAAGCAGAAAATGCGGCAGATTTGGTCATAAATAGTCTGGCAGACCTGCCAATGGCGATAAAAAAGCAGCAAAAGTAAGCGTTATGGGCAAAAGGTGAGCGGTTGAAACAAAAATGCATTTTTCCGCTTGTCTTCCTGAGTCGACTCCCTATAATGCGCCTCCATCGACACGGCGGATGTGAATCACTTCACACAAACAGCCGGTCCGGTTGAAGAGAAAAACCTGAAAATGAGGGTTGACTCTGAAAGAGGAAAGCGTAATATACGCCACCTCGCGACAGAGCGCTAAAGCGCGTCGCAACTGCTCTTTAACAATTTATCAGACAATCTGTGTGGGCACTCGAAGATACGGATTCTTAACGTCGCAAGACGAAAAATGAATACCAAGTCTCTGAGTGAACATACGTAATTCATTACGAAGTTTAATTCACGAGCATCAAACTTAAATTGAAGAGTTTGATCATGGCTCAGATTGAACGCTGGCGGCAGGCCTAACACATGCAAGTCGAACGGTAGCACAGAGGAGCTTGCTCCTTGGGTGACGAGTGGCGGACGGGTGAGTAATGTCTGGGAAACTGCCCGATGGAGGGGGATAACTACTGGAAACGGTAGCTAATACCGCATAACGTCGCAAGACCAAAGAGGGGGACCTTCGGGCCTCTTGCCATCGGATGTGCCCAGATGGGATTAGCTAGTAGGTGGGGTAACGGCTCACCTAGGCGACGATCCCTAGCTGGTCTGAGAGGATGACCAGCCACACTGGAACTGAGACACGGTCCAGACTCCTACGGGAGGCAGCAGTGGGGAATATTGCACAATGGGCGCAAGCCTGATGCAGCCATGCCGCGTGTATGAAGAAGGCCTTCGGGTTGTAAAGTACTTTCAGCGAGGAGGAAGGTGTTGAGGTTAATAACCTCAGCAATTGACGTTACTCGCAGAAGAAGCACCGGCTAACTCCGTGCCAGCAGCCGCGGTAATACGGAGGGTGCAAGCGTTAATCGGAATTACTGGGCGTAAAGCGCACGCAGGCGGTCTGTCAAGTCGGATGTGAAATCCCCGGGCTCAACCTGGGAACTGCATCCGAAACTGGCAGGCTAGAGTCTTGTAGAGGGGGGTAGAATTCCAGGTGTAGCGGTGAAATGCGTAGAGATCTGGAGGAATACCGGTGGCGAAGGCGGCCCCCTGGACAAAGACTGACGCTCAGGTGCGAAAGCGTGGGGAGCAAACAGGATTAGATACCCTGGTAGTCCACGCCGTAAACGATGTCGACTTGGAGGTTGTGCCCTTGAGGCGTGGCTTCCGGAGCTAACGCGTTAAGTCGACCGCCTGGGGAGTACGGCCGCAAGGTTAAAACTCAAATGAATTGACGGGGGCCCGCACAAGCGGTGGAGCATGTGGTTTAATTCGATGCAACGCGAAGAACCTTACCTACTCTTGACATCCAGAGAACTTGGCAGAGATGCCTTGGTGCCTTCGGGAACTCTGAGACAGGTGCTGCATGGCTGTCGTCAGCTCGTGTTGTGAAATGTTGGGTTAAGTCCCGCAACGAGCGCAACCCTTATCCTTTGTTGCCAGCGATTCGGTCGGGAACTCAAAGGAGACTGCCAGTGATAAACTGGAGGAAGGTGGGGATGACGTCAAGTCATCATGGCCCTTACGAGTAGGGCTACACACGTGCTACAATGGCGCATACAAAGAGAAGCGACCTCGCGAGAGCAAGCGGACCTCATAAAGTGCGTCGTAGTCCGGATTGGAGTCTGCAACTCGACTCCATGAAGTCGGAATCGCTAGTAATCGTGGATCAGAATGCCACGGTGAATACGTTCCCGGGCCTTGTACACACCGCCCGTCACACCATGGGAGTGGGTTGCAAAAGAAGTAGGTAGCTTAACCTTCGGGAGGGCGCTTACCACTTTGTGATTCATGACTGGGGTGAAGTCGTAACAAGGTAACCGTAGGGGAACCTGCGGTTGGATCACCTCCTTACCTTAAAGAAACGTTCTTTGTAGTGCTCACACAGATTGTCTGATGAATGATGAACTTCTGAATGTACTTTCGAGTGCATTAAGAAGTTTTGCTCTTTAAAAATCTGGATCAAGCTGAAAATTGAAACGACATACTGTTTCATTTCTCCGTAATAAGAAATGAAAAATGGTGTGTTCGAGTCTCTCAAATTTTCGCAACACGGTGGTGTTTTACGAAACATCTTCGGGTTGTGAGGTTAAGCGACTAAGCGTACACGGTGGATGCCCTGGCAGTCAGAGGCGATGAAGGACGTGCTAATCTGCGATAAGCGTCGGTAAGGTGATATGAACCGTTATAACCGGCGATTTCCGAATGGGGAAACCCAGTGTGATTCGTCACACTATCATTACGTGAATCCATAGCGTAATGAAGCGAACCGGGGGAACTGAAACATCTAAGTACCCCGAGGAAAAGAAATCAACCGAGATTCCCCCAGTAGCGGCGAGCGAACGGGGAGCAGCCCAGAGTCTGAATCAGCTTGTGTGTTAGTGGAACGGTCTGGAAAGTCCGACGGTACAGGGTGATAGTCCCGTACACCAAAATGCACAGGTTGTGAACTCAAAGAGTAGGGCGGGACACGTGGTATCCTGTCTGAATATGGGGGGACCATCCTCCAAGGCTAAATACTCCTGACTGACCGATAGTGAACCAGTACCGTGAGGGAAAGGCGAAAAGAACCCCGGCGAGGGGAGTGAAAAAGAACCTGAAACCGTGTACGTACAAGCAGTGGGAGCCTACTTGTTAGGTGACTGCGTACCTTTTGTATAATGGGTCAGCGACTTATATTCTGTAGCAAGGTTAACCGAATAGGGGAGCCGAAGGGAAACCGAGTCTTAACTGGGCGTTAAGTTGCAGGGTATAGACCCGAAACCCGGTGATCTAGCCATGGGCAGGTTGAAGGTTGGGTAACACTAACTGGAGGACCGAACCGACTAATGTTGAAAAATTAGCGGATGACTTGTGGCTGGGGGTGAAAGGCCAATCAAACCGGGAGATAGCTGGTTCTCCCCGAAAGCTATTTAGGTAGCGCCTCGTGAACTCATCTTCGGGGGTAGAGCACTGTTTCGGCTAGGGGGTCATCCCGACTTACCAACCCGATGCAAACTGCGAATACCGAAGAATGTTATCACGGGAGACACACGGCGGGTGCTAACGTCCGTCGTGAAGAGGGAAACAACCCAGACCGCCAGCTAAGGTCCCAAAGTCACAGTTAAGTGGGAAACGATGTGGGAAGGCACAGACAGCCAGGATGTTGGCTTAGAAGCAGCCATCATTTAAAGAAAGCGTAATAGCTCACTGGTCGAGTCGGCCTGCGCGGAAGATGTAACGGGGCTAAACTGTGCACCGAAGCTGCGGCAGCGACACTATGTGTTGTTGGGTAGGGGAGCGTTCTGTAAGCCGTTGAAGGTGTGTCGTGAGGCATGCTGGAGGTATCAGAAGTGCGAATGCTGACATAAGTAACGATAATGCGGGTGAAAAACCCGCACGCCGGAAGACCAAGGGTTCCTGTCCAACGTTAATCGGGGCAGGGTGAGTCGACCCCTAAGGCGAGGCCGAAAGGCGTAGTCGATGGGAAACAGGTTAATATTCCTGTACTTGGTGTTACTGCGAAGGGGGGACGGAGAAGGCTATGTTAGCCGGGCGACGGTTGTCCCGGTTTAAGCATGTAGGCGGAGGTTCCAGGTAAATCCGGTACCTTTTTAACGCTGAGGTGTGATGACGAGGCACTACGGTGCTGAAGTAACAAATGCCCTGCTTCCAGGAAAAGCCTCTAAGCATCAGGTAACACGAAATCGTACCCCAAACCGACACAGGTGGTCAGGTAGAGAATACCAAGGCGCTTGAGAGAACTCGGGTGAAGGAACTAGGCAAAATGGTGCCGTAACTTCGGGAGAAGGCACGCTGATATGTAGGTGAAGTGATTTACTCATGGAGCTGAAATCAGTCGAAGATACCAGCTGGCTGCAACTGTTTATTAAAAACACAGCACTGTGCAAACACGAAAGTGGACGTATACGGTGTGACGCCTGCCCGGTGCCGGAAGGTTAATTGATGGGGTTATCCGTAAGGAGAAGCTCTTGATCGAAGCCCCGGTAAACGGCGGCCGTAACTATAACGGTCCTAAGGTAGCGAAATTCCTTGTCGGGTAAGTTCCGACCTGCACGAATGGCGTAATGATGGCCAGGCTGTCTCCACCCGAGACTCAGTGAAATTGAACTCGCTGTGAAGATGCAGTGTACCCGCGGCAAGACGGAAAGACCCCGTGAACCTTTACTATAGCTTGACACTGAACACTGGTCCTTGATGTGTAGGATAGGTGGGAGGCTTTGAAGTGTGGACGCCAGTCTGCATGGAGCCAACCTTGAAATACCACCCTTTAATGGCTGGTGTTCTAACGTGGACCCGTAATCCGGGTTGCGGACAGTGTCTGGTGGGTAGTTTGACTGGGGCGGTCTCCTCCTAAAGAGTAACGGAGGAGCACGAAGGTTAGCTAATCCTGGTCGGACATCAGGAGGTTAGTGCAAAGGCATAAGCTAGCTTGACTGCGAGAGTGACGGCTCGAGCAGGTGCGAAAGCAGGTCTTAGTGATCCGGTGGTTCTGAATGGAAGGGCCATCGCTCAACGGATAAAAGGTACTCCGGGGATAACAGGCTGATACCGCCCAAGAGTTCATATCGACGGCGGTGTTTGGCACCTCGATGTCGGCTCATCACATCCTGGGGCTGAAGTAGGTCCCAAGGGTATGGCTGTTCGCCATTTAAAGTGGTACGCGAGCTGGGTTTAGAACGTCGTGAGACAGTTCGGTCCCTATCTGCCGTGGGCGCTGGAGAATTGAGGGGGGCTGCTCCTAGTACGAGAGGACCGGAGTGGACGCATCACTGGTGTTCGGGTTGTCATGCCAATGGCATTGCCCGGTAGCTAAATGCGGAAGAGATAAGTGCTGAAAGCATCTAAGCACGAAACTTGCCCCGAGATGAGTTCTCCCTGAGACTATAAGTCTCCTGAAGGAACGTTGAAGACGACGACGTTGATAGGTCGGGTGTGTAAGTGTAGCGATACATTGAGCTAACCGATACTAATGAACCGTGAGGCTTAACCTTACAACGCCGAAGATGTTTTGGCGAAGAGACAGACATCAGATTCAGCTTGATTACAGATGACATCAGAACGCAGAAGCGGTCTGATAACAGAATTTGCCTGGCGGCTGTAGCGCGGTGGTCCCACCTGACCCCATGCCGAACTCAGAAGTGAAACGCCGTAGCGCCGATGGTAGTGTGGGGTCTCCCCATGCGAGAGTAGGGAACTGCCAGGCATCAAATTGCAGTAAACCGGGATGAATAATCCGGGTAGTGACAAAGAAATTCGGTGGAGCGGTAGTTCAGTTGGTTAGAATACCTGCCTGTCACGCAGGGGGTCGCGGGTTCGAGTCCCGTCCGTTCCGCCACTTATTAAGAGCCCTGAGCATTTGCTCAGGGCTTTTTCTTTGCCTGTAACTTTATTATTGCTGAATTCGCAAAAATCCTCTGCATTGTTCGCTCTTTTTCTATAAAGAGCAGAAGGTCATAATACCCTCAGTTAACGAACATTGTGATTAAAAAGAGGAATTCTATGACAATCCCTGCATTTGGTTTAGGTACTTTCCGCCTGAAAGACGACGTGGTTATCGCTTCTGTTAAAACGGCGCTTGATCTGGGCTACCGTGCTGTCGACACTGCACAAATCTATGATAATGAAGCGGCTGTTGGTCAGGCGATTGCCGAAAGCGGCGTACCGCGTAACGAACTGTACATCACCACCAAGATCTGGATTGAAAATCTCAGCAAAGAAAAACTGATCCCAAGTCTGAAAGAAAGCCTGAAGAAACTGCGCACAGATTATGTTGATCTGACGCTGATCCACTGGCCATCACCAAGTGATGCCGTCTCTGTTGAAGAGTTTATGCAAGCATTGCTCGAAGCTAAAGAGCAAGGGCTGACTCGTGAAATTGGTATCTCTAACTTCACTATCCCATTGATGGAAAAAGCCATTGCCGCAGTAGGCGCAGACAATATCGCGACCAACCAGATTGAGTTATCTCCATATCTGCAAAGCCGTAAGGTTGTTGACTGGGCGAAAGAGCACGGTATCCACATCACCTCATACATGACGCTGGCTTACGGTAAGGCGCTGAAAGATGAAGTGATTGCTGGCATTGCGGCTAAACATAACGCGACGCCGGCCCAGGTGATTCTGGCATGGGCGATGGGGGAAGGTTACTCTGTGATCCCTTCTTCTACCAAGCGTGAAAACCTGGCAAGCAACCTGCTGGCGCTGGAACTGCACCTTGATGCGGAAGACAAAGCGGCAATCGCTGCTCTGGATTGCAACGACCGCCTGGTTAGCCCGGAAGGTCTGGCGCCTGAGTGGGATTAATTGCCTGACCCCTCTGTGCCTTTAACCCTCTTTTACAGCTCCTTCGGGAGCTGTTCTTATATATTCACTTAAAAAATCGATGAATGCCCGAATACGAGTACTGACGGCACGATCGCTGTAATACACCGCGCTGAAAGGCATCTCGACTGGCAGTCGTTTATCCGCCATCAATTCGACCAGCTTACCCTGAGCGATCTCCTTATCAATCATATAATCTGAAAGACAAGTAATACCGTTGCCGTTCAGGCAAAGCTGCTTCAGCGTTTCGCCACTGTTCGAAGACAGGCCGCACTCAACCTCATGTAATTGTCCGTCACTACAGGCAATGGGCCATGTATTGAGCGAAATGGGTTCAGAAAACCCCAGACACAGATGCTGCTTTAACTCTTCAACAGTCTCTGGCTTACCGAAGCGGGCAATATAGTCAGGTGAAGCAATAATCTTGCGGTAGCTGGTAAAGAGTGGACGTGCGCGCAGACTTGAGTCAGTCAAGGCACCGGCACGTATCGCAACATCCACTTTTCGTTCAATAAGATTGATAAATGTCTCTGAGGAAACCAGCGACAACGTCATCTCGGGATAGCGCTCACGGAAAGGTTTGATCAGGGGCATCAGGAAATGCAACATCACCGGTGTTGCCGCATCGATACGTAGCAGACCGCGCGGAGTATTACGCGACTCGATGATTTCCATTTCTGCAGCTGCCATTTCCTGCAGTACCTGCTGCACACGTCTGAAGTAACGCTCTCCTTCTTCAGTCAGGCTTAGCTGTCGGGTTGTGCGATTCAGCAAACTGACGCCCAGTTTCATCTCCAGCTTTTTTACTGCCCGACTGACCGCGGAATTGGCTTGTCCAAGCTGTTCTGCCGCCCGGCTAAAGCTACCGCTTTCAACTACGGCTACAAAAATCGCAAGTTCATCGGATGTCGCTTTCATTTTTGCACCTGAAGCAAAATTATATTGAGATTTTGAATATTTTTGTCATTAAAACATCCCGGCATACTACGTGTCATCTGATTATTGATGATATGGAGCTATTTATGCCTCTCGCTTTATTTGCACTCACAATAAGTGCCTTCGCTATTGGCACGACTGAATTTGTGATTGTCGGCCTGGTGCCGACCATTGCTGAACAACTGGCGATCTCTTTACCTTCTGCCGGGATGCTGGTTTCAATCTATGCGCTGGGTGTCGCGATCGGGGCGCCAGTATTGACTGCCCTGACCGGACGTCTGCCACGTAAGCAACTGTTGGTTGCGCTGATGGTTCTGTTTACGGCGGGGAATTTGCTGGCATGGCAGGCACCCGGGTATATGACACTCATTGTCGCCCGCCTGCTGACAGGCCTGGCACACGGCGTATTCTTCTCGATTGGTTCTACCATCGCGACAAGCCTGGTGCCAAAAGAGAAAGCCGCTTCCGCCATCGCCATTATGTTTGGTGGCTTAACGGTGGCGCTGGTGACGGGCGTGCCTCTGGGTACGTTTATCGGTCAGCACTTTGGCTGGCGCGAGACTTTCCTTGCTGTATCTCTGTTGGGTGTTATTGCACTGATTAGCAGCCAACTGCTGATCCCAGCCAACATCCCGGGTCGGGCGGCCGCCAGCATTCGCGACCAGGTGAAGGTGCTGACTCATCCCCGTCTGTTGCTGATTTATGCTGTTACAGCACTGGGCTACGGCGGTGTATTCACGGCATTCACCTTCCTGGCTCCTATGATGCAGGACCTGGCTGGCTTCTCGCCGGCAGCGGTAAGCTGGATCTTACTGGGCTATGGCGTATCAGTCGCTATCGGTAATATCTGGGGAGGTAAGCTGGCGGATAAACATGGTGCTGTCCCGGCGCTGAAATTTATCTTCGCTGCGCTGTTCGTCCTGCTGATGGTCTTTCAACTGACAGCCTCTACGCAATACGCTGCGTTAGTGACGATTCTTGTGATGGGGATCTTCGCCTTTGGTAACGTACCGGGGTTGCAGGTCTACGTGGTACAGAAAGCGGAACAATTTACGCCTAATGCTGTAGATGTGGCGTCAGGGTTGAACATTGCGGCGTTTAACATTGGCATTGCACTGGGTTCAGTGATTGGTGGACAAACGGTCGAGCATTATGGTCTGGCGCAGACGCCGTGGATTGGCGCACTTATTGTCCTGGTTGCTTTCCTGCTGATGGGACTCAGCGGTCGTCTTGATAAGCCCGCGCGCGTTGCTTTGGGGTAAATCATTGATGTAAGCGCCCACTTACAAAACAAACTGCAATTGTTCGTTGAAAGTGAGTGCTAAAATCCCTATAACAGAAGAACCAGTCCGGCTGCGGACTGGTTGACGTTACAGAGGTTTGAAAGTCTAAAGTGCGAAAAAACACCTATGCCATGCGCTATGTTGCCGGACAGCCCGTTGAGCGGATTTTACCGCCTGGGTCATTTGCGCATATCGGCCAGGCATTACCTGCAGGCGTGCCGTTAAGCAGTGAAGATCGCATTCGCGTGCTGGTGTGGAATATTTTTAAGCAACAACGGGCAGAATGGCAGTCGGTGTTGAAGAATTTTGGCAAAGACGCGCATCTGGTGTTATTGCAGGAAGCGCAAACCACGCCAGAACTGGTGCAGTTTGCGACCGCTAACTATCTTGCTGCCGATCAGGTTCCCGCCTTTGTGCTGCCTCAGCATCCCTCTGGCGTCATGACGCTTTCCTCCGCCCACCCTGTTTACTGCTGCCCATTGCGCGAGCGTGAGCCGATTTTACGGCTGGCGAAATCGGCGCTGGTGACGGTGTACCCATTGCCTGACACTCGGCTATTAATGGTGGTGAATATCCACGCGGTTAACTTTAGCCTTGGCGTTGATGTCTATAGCAAGCAGTTACTTCCGATTGGCGATCAGATTGCTCATCACAGCGGTCCGGTGATCATGGCCGGCGATTTTAATGCCTGGAGCCGTCGACGGATGAATGCGCTGTACCGCTTTGCGCGTGAAATGTCACTGCGCCAGGTACGCTTTACTGACGATCAGCGCCGCCGCGCGTTTGGTCGTCCTCTCGATTTTGTGTTCTATCGCGGTCTGAACGTGAGTGAAGCCTCTGTGCTGGTCACCCGCGCATCTGACCACAACCCGCTACTCGTTGAATTCAGTCCCGGCAAACCTGAACAATAACGGTGTGTCAGGTCTGCCGTAGGGCAGGCCTGTGATGGTGCTGCTCTTCATATTTCACAACAACCGAAGGACAACACAATGACAACACGCTCCCACCATGACAACGTCGAAAAGCAGTTTGGCTCTCAGGCTAATGCCTATTTAACCAGCACCGTACATGCTACGGGTCGTGATTTACAACGACTGGCGGAAAGGCTGTCTGCTTTTCCACAGGCACGGGTACTGGATATGGGATGTGGAGCGGGGCACGCCAGCTTTGTGGCTGCGCAACACGTACAACAGGTTGTGGCTTATGATTTATCGTCTCAAATGCTTGAGGTGGTCGCAGAGGCTGCAAAAGAGAAGGGCCTGGATAATATCACCACGCGACAGGGATACGCAGAGAGCCTGCCGTTCAGCGATTGCGCTTTTGATGTGGTGATTAGCCGCTATTCAGCGCATCACTGGCATGATGTCGGGCGCGCGCTGAGGGAAGTGAACCGCGTTCTGAAGTCCGGCGGTGTGCTGATTGTGATGGATGTGATGTCGCCAGGCCATCCTGTACGTGATATCTGGTTGCAAACTGTCGAGGCGTTACGTGATACCTCGCACGTTCGCAACTATTCCAGCGGAGAGTGGTTGTCGTTAATCAATGATGCCAATCTGATTGCCGATACGTTGTTAACTGACCGTCTGCCGCTGGGGTTCAGTTCGTGGGTGGCGCGGATGCGCACGCCTGCAGCGTTGAGCGGCGCGATTCGTGTTTACCAACAGAGTGCTTCTGTTGAAGTGAAAACCTACTTTGCGTTGCAGGAAGATGGCTCGTTTACCAGCGACACGATCATGGTTGAGGCGCATAAAGCGGGATAAATAAAAAAGGCACTGGGGGGAAGCCAGTGCCTTCATTTCTACAATGCTATCAGGAGTCCGGCATGCCGTTGTTTTTCACAAACAACGTGAGCTGATCGCCTGGCTGCAGATTGTCCGTATCGTTGTTCCAGCGCATCACATCCTTGATGTTAACCCCGTGGCGTTTGGCAATGCTCGACAGCGAGTCGCCTTTACGCACACGATAGGTGATGCTATCGCTGTTATTAGCCAACCGCTGCGCGCTGGTACCCGCACCTACGGTCAGGCTTTGGCCCACTTTCAGCGATGATCCACGCAGATTATTCCACTGCTGCAGATCCTTCGTGCTCACGCCAAGACGTGCAGCGACGCCGGAAAGCGTATCGCCAGAGCGAACTTTGTAGCTACGGCTGTTCAGCGGCGTGTTATCCGCAACCAGCGTTGACTGTACGGCTGCAATTTCGCCGGAAGCCAAAGACTCACGCAGCTTCTCTGCATGCTTCTTTGGTACCATCACGTATTGCGGACCGCTGGCACCCAACGTGGAGCCTTTCACGCCTGCATTGAAGGTCTTCAGCTTGCTGACGGAAATACCCGCCATATCGGCAACCTGAGCCATCTCAACCGGGCTACTCAGGCGAACACGTGCCAACGCGCGGCTTTCATCTGTTGTTGGCAGACGTACGCCATAGCGTTTGCTGTTTTTGAGTATATCGCTCAATGCCAGCATTTTGGGCACGTATAGCTTCGTTTCCTGAGGCAATGGCAACGACCAAAAGTCAGTGGGTTTACCACGAGCTTTGTTCGTTTTGATTGCCTTCATGACACGACCTTCACCGCTATTGTAAGCAGCAACGGTCAGCAGCCAGTCGCCATCAAACATCTTGTTCAGACGCTGCATCATGTCCAGCGCGGCGGTGGTGGAAGCCACAATGTCGCGACGTGCATCATAATTGCGGGTCTGTTTTAAACCATAATTGCGCCCCGTGCTCGGAATGATCTGCCAAATACCTGCGGCATTGGCGCCAGACGTTGCGTGAGGATCAAAAGCGCTCTCCACTATGGGTAGTAGTACCAGTTCCATAGGCATGTTACGTTTCTTAACTTGCCCGGCTATCCAGTACATATACGGCTCTGCCCGTAAAGTTACATCGTGGAGATAGCTCTTATTGCGTAAATACTTCTGTTTTTGTTCGCGAATCCGGTTGTTTTCCGGAATTCCCATCTTTAGCTCGTCACCAATGAAAGCCCACAAATCCTGATCAGCAGCGATAGATGTTCCATCGTCCATCCATCGCGCCTGACTTGTAAACTTTCCTGCTTCCCCTTGACCAGCTGCAGAAAGGCTCTGTGCGTGCTGTTGGACGTTACCAGTATTCTGGCACCCAACAAGCAGGACAGAGGCGAGTAATATCGCTTTTGCCTTCATGTGTGTGTCAATAGTTGCTTAAAAGACGACCGATCATAACGGCGAAGTTTTCAAAAGGCAACCCAGAATTGTCAGAACGTATCTTTCTTTGACCTTAACCAGGCAAAACGCTCTTCAGGTTGTTGCAATATTGTTTCTTTGTTTATTTCGTTAATTAAATCAATATCTTCTGTTCTTAAAAAAAGATTATTTCGTCGCTCATTTTTCAGAATTACGGGTAGCGTCATTTGTTTTTTTACCCGTAACTCATTAACTTTACGATAATAATCATTAATAAACGAATCGTGCGGCAGAATGCTTAAGGCAAACTTCATGTTTGCTAATGTGTACTCATGGGCGCAGCAGATCAATGTATCATCAGGAAGCGCACTTAATTTATTAAGTGATTGATACATCTGTGAAGCTGTACCTTCAAATAGTCTGCCACAGCCGCCTGAAAAGAGCGTATCGCCACAAAATAGGTAAGGTTGGCTAAAGTAACAGATATGTCCTAAAGTGTGACCCGGCGTGGCAATTACTTTAAATTCATGCCCTAAAACGAGTGCAATATCGCCATCTTTGACTATATGGGTCGTTCCCTTATCTTGCGTTTCAGCGGGTCCGTAAACCACTAATTGTGGGAAATGTTGCAAAAGTTCTTTCACACCGCCGACGTGATCCTGATGGTGATGGGTTAGCAGAATGGCTTCAGGCACCCAGTTATGCTCTGCAATGGCTTTCAGAACAGGAGCCGCTTCACCTGGGTCCACAATCAGACAATGCTGGTCATTATTTGACAAGACCCAGATGTAATTGTCCTGAAATGCAGGAATACTGTTAAGATTCATATATTACCTCTCAATGCGTAACGGAAGGTTGTGATGAAACCGGCAAGGATCCCTCAAACTGTCGTAGCGCCCGTTAGCTGGGGTGATCTGCCCTGGGGCGAACACTATCGTGAGGCGCTGGAGTATCAGCTTAACCCGTGGTTCGCAAAAATGTACGGTTTTCATCTGCTTAAGATTGGTAATTTAAGCGCAGAAATCGATTCTGAAGCGTGCGCGGTTTCTCATCAGGTAAATGTTTCTTTGCAAGGTTCGCCCATGCAGGTCACAGCCGATCCTTTACACCTTCCTTTTGCCGATAAATCTGTGGATGTTTGCCTGTTGGCGCATACACTACCGTGGTGCGCCGATCCGCATCGCTTATTGCGTGAAGCCGACCGGGTACTGATTGATGATGGCTGGTTAATACTGAGCGGGTTTAACCCGGTTAGCCTGATGGGGTTGCGTAAGCTGGTGCCAGTGCTACGTAAAACACCGCCTTACAACAGCCGGATGTTTACCCTGACGCGCCAGTTGGATTGGCTCTCTTTGCTGAATTTTGAGGTGCTGCACTATAGCCGGTTCCACGTGCTGCCCTGGGCGAAGCAGGGCGGTAAAATGTTAAGTGCGCATATTCCGGCACTAGGCTGTTTGCAGTTGGTTGTCGCGCGCAAGCGAACAATTCCGCTTACGCTCAATCCGATGAAACAAAGTAAAAGTAAGGCACGCATCCGCCAGGCCGTTGGGGCCACCCGACAATACCGCAAGCCAGATGCTTAAGACTCTGCCTGATACCCAACATCATCCTGGGTGGGACTCATTGCCGCAGCACGAGCAAGCTCATCGCAGCGTTCGTTTTCCGGATGACCCGCGTGCCCTTTAACCCATTCCCATTTGATTTGGTGCGGCCCCAGCGCGGCATCCAGACGTTTCCACAGATCGACGTTCTTCACCGGTTTTTTATCTGCGGTTTTCCAGCCGCGCTTTTTCCAGTTGTGGATCCACTGCGTAATGCCCTGACGCACATACTGGCTGTCCGTGCTGAGTATCACTTCACACTGTTCTTTCAGGGCTTCCAGCGCAACGATTGCCGCCATCAGCTCCATGCGATTATTGGTAGTGAGGTTGTAGCCTTCGCTAAAGGTTTTTTCGCGCCCGCGATAGCGTAAAATCGCCCCGTAACCACCTGGCCCTGGATTTCCCAGGCATGAACCGTCGGTGAAAATTTCTACCTGTTTAAGCATCTCTGGTAGACTTCCTGTTTTAGCAAATCGAAATCAAACGATAAGTCTGACATAAATGACCGTTATGAGCACTGGAATTACACGACAGGTAGTCCTCGATACCGAAACCACCGGTATGAACCAGATTGGCGCCCACTACGAAGGCCACAAGATCATTGAGATCGGTGCGGTTGAAGTGGTGAACCGCCGCCTGACCGGAAATAACTTCCACGTTTACCTGAAGCCGGATCGGCTGGTGGACCCGGAAGCGTTTGGCGTACACGGAATCGCCGATGAATTCCTGCTTGATAAACCCACGTTCGCCGATGTTGCCGATGAGTTTCTCGACTATATCCGTGGCGCGGAGCTGGTTATCCATAACGCATCGTTTGATATCGGCTTTATGGATTACGAATTCGCGAAACTCCATCGCGATATCCCGAAGACGAACACCTTCTGTAAAGTGACCGATAGCCTGGCGTTGGCGAGGAAAATGTTTCCTGGCAAGCGTAACAGCCTTGATGCGTTATGCTCGCGCTATGAGATAGACAACAGCAAGCGTACCCTGCACGGCGCATTGCTCGATGCCCAGATTCTGGCCGACGTTTATCTGATGATGACCGGTGGGCAGACCACCATGGCGTTCTCAATGGAAGGTGACAGTCAGCAGCAGAATGATACGGGGATCCAGCGCATTGTGCGTCAGTCCAGTAAATTACGCGTTGTTTTCGCCACTGATGAAGAGCTGGCAGCCCATGAGTCGCGCCTTGACCTGGTACAGAAGAAGGGCGGAAGTTGCCTCTGGCGGGCCTAGTTCTGGTATTTACAGTACAGAAATGGTCATTCGGGTGATTTTTGCAGCAAACGATTAAAAAACGTGAGAAAAAGCGTTGACGAGGCGCGAGGCAATCCGTAATATTCGCTTCGTTCCCAAGCGGAACACAACGCGGAGTGGTAGTTCAGTTGGTTAGAATACCTGCCTGTCACGCAGGGGGTCGCGGGTTCGAGTCCCGTCCATTCCGCCACTATTCAGAAAGCCTGAATCAGAAATGATTCAGGCTTTCGTCGTTTTTACTGCCCAAAAAATATAAGCCTGCAACCATATGTTATTGCAGGCCTTGCTGTTACTCGCTCAGCGTCTGTGCGATATCTTTTTGCACCTGCTGGCGCTGTTCTGGGGTCAGCACTTTGTTCAGGTCAAAGTAGTATTTCACGCGGTAATAACGCGCCTGCTGTTCGATGTTGCTGAACGCCGAAAGCTGTTTTTTGACGGCTGCTTCATCCCATTTCCCGGACTTGATGACGTCAATTAGCGCGCCGTCTTTAACGTCTTTCACCGAAATCTGACCGACATTGGTTTCAAGCTGCTGGTGCAGTTTTTTAATCTGCGCCACCTGGTCGTTGGTCAACTTAAGGTGTTGAACGACCGGATCCTGGGCCGGAGCCGGAACATTAGATGTGGTTGCTGCAAGCGAGCTAAAAGAAGCGCCAGCCACGGTAACTGCCAGCAAAGTCATGCGTACGAAGTTTTTCATTATTGAAATCCTGATAAGGGAATTATCGACATTGTCTGCCACTCGCTGGTGACGAGTGATTATCCCTTGCAGAATACGTTGCCCGATGCATGTCGCCACGCGAATTTGTTTTGCGGTTGGTTACGGAGTGAAACAATCCCGCCGTGGATACATGGTCCGTGGCGGGAGGGAAGGCGAACTCTACAGGATGAAAGCGTCAGCATCCTGCCAGGCGGGAAACTTCTCGCGATACTCGCGCAGCGCCGAGAGTGACAACTCAGCGTCAATACGTGTGGCCTGATGCGGCTCGGCGGTGGCAATAATCTCACCCTGCGGATTAATCACCCGGCTGTCACCGCGATAATGATGGCCGTTACCATCGGTTCCCACACGGTTACATCCTGCTACATACGCCTGATTTTCAATTGCCCGTGCGGTGAGCAGAATCTGCCAGTGCAGCGAGCGCGGTGCGGGCCAGTTAGCCACATACAAGGCGAGGTCGTAGTCGTTGCGGTTACGCGACCACACCGGAAAACGCAAGTCATAACAGACCAACGGCAGAATGCGCCAACCACGCCATTCAAAGATGATGCGCTCTTCACCTGCCTGATAATGCTGATGCTCATCCGCCATGCGGAACAGATGGCGTTTGTCATAGAGATGCACGGTGCCTTCGGGTTCAACCAGCAAAAAACGATTCACCGGCCCCCGTTCAGACTGTATCGCCACGCTACCTGCTATCAGGGCATTCGTCTGCTGCGCTTTGCTACGCATCCAGCTTACAACTTCCTCTTGCGGCAACGATTTGTTTGCCGCTTCCATCGCAAATCCGCTGGTAAACATCTCGGGCAACACAATAACGTCACGCCCGGTGACGGTTTCCAGTTGGCGGTCGAAATGGCGCAGGTTGGCCGGGCCATCCATCCAGATCAGCGGTTGTTGCAGCAGCGTAATTTTTAAACCTGGCACGATCGAGGCTCCTCGTTGAACAGCATTTTGACACTGTAGCATGAGCCTTAACGAAAATGTGGCAATAAAAAGCCCCGCATTGAGCGGGGCTGAACGTTGTGCGTTAGCGTTATGCTGCTTCGACCTTACGCACCTTCTCTGGCAACTTTACCGGCTGAGTCGCCAGCGCCTCGGGTTCAAAGTCATCCACGTTGATGCTGCGCAGACGACTCGCCTCGGCTTTCACCAGAATTGCGGCTTCGTCTTTATCAATCAGCCCTTTGGCCAGCGCATTGTGCGCCAGTTCATCCAGGCGGGTAAACGGCAGGTTTTTACCCAGCTCTTTGCAGATCCGCTGGTGGATAGGGTCGGCTGCAATCACATCCAGCAGCGCCTCTTCCAGTAAGCCAACCGGGTTGTGTTCGCTTGGCGTCAGGTACTGACCGCGACCAAGACGAGAACGGGTGGCGCTTGGAACCTGCAAAATCTTCGCGACTTTATGATCCAGCTTGTCAGACGGTGCATGGTAGTGGCGACCGGTAGGGAAGATAACCACATTAAGCAAGCCTGCGACCAGACGGTTCGGGAAGTTTTTCAGCAGGTCGTCCATCGCCTGCTCCGCTTTGTACAACGCATCCTGAACGCCCCAGTGAACCAAAGGCAGGTCCGCTTCATGACGGCCTTCATCGTCATAACGCTTCAGCACCGCGGAGGCCAGATACAACTGACTTAACACATCACCCAGACGCGCGGAGATACGTTCACGGCGCTTCAGGCTACCGCCCAGTACGGCCATGGACACATCCGAAAGCAGTGCCAGGTTGGCGCTCAGACGGTTCAGGTGCTGGTAGTAACGTTTGGTCGCATCGCCAGTTGGCGTGCTGCTGGTTAAACCACGCGTCAGGCCAAGCCAGAAGCTACGCACTTTGTTACTGCCGACGTGACCAATGTGTTTGAACAGTAGTTTGTCGAAGGCATTCACATCGTTACTCTGCGCCGCCGCCATCTCTTCGAGAACATACGGATGGCAGCGAATCGCACCCTGACCGAAGATCATCATGCTACGGGTCAGAATGTTGGCGCCCTCAACGGTAATGGCGATTGGCGCGCCCTGATAAGCACGGGCGAGGAAGTTGCTTTCGCCAAGCATAATGCCTTTACCGCCAGTGATATCCATTGCATCGATGATTGACTGCTGCCCACGGTGAGTACAGTGATATTTCACGATGGCCGACAACACCGCCGGTTTTTCACCCAGCATAATGCCGTAGGTAATCAGTGATGCCGCAGCGTCCATCACGTAGGCGTTACCGGCAATACGTGCCAACGGCTCTTCAATACCTTCCATCTTGCCGATAGAGATTTTGAACTGGCGACGAATGTGCGCATACGCACCGGTGGCCATTGCGACCGATTTCACACCGCCCGTCGAGTTAGACGGCAGGGTAATACCGCGTCCTACGGACAGGCATTCCACCAGCATGCGCCAGCCCTGACCGGCCATTTTTGGGCCGCCGATAATGTAATCAATTGGAACAAAGACATCTTTGCCCAGCGTCGGGCCGTTCTGGAACGGCACGTTCAGCGGGAAGTGACGACGTCCAATTTGTACGCCTGGCGTTGAGGTTGGGATCAGCGCACAGGTAATGCCAAGATCTTCTTCGCCACCCAGCAGTTTTTCCGGGTCGGAGAGTTTAAATGCCAGACCCAGCACGGTAGCGATAGGCGCCAGCGTGATATAGCGTTTGTTCCAGGTCAGGCGCATCCCCAGCACCTGCTGCCCCTGCCAGTCGCCCATACAAACCACACCGGTATCAGGGATCGCGCCTGCGTCGGAACCCGCTTCCGGACTGGTCAGGGCAAAGCATGGGATCTCCTGACCACGTGCCAGACGCGGCAGGTAATGGTTCTTCTGCTCTTCGGTGCCGTAATGCTGCAGCAGTTCGCCTGGGCCTAATGAGTTAGGTACGCCAACGGTGATCGCCAGGATACCGGAAACGCCGGAGAGTTTCTGCAGAACGCGAGCCTGAGCGTAGGCGGAGAATTCCAGCCCGCCGTATTCTTTCTTAATGATCATTGCGAAGAAGCGGTGTTCTTTCAGATACGCCCACAGCTCCGGCGGTAGATCCGCGAGTTCGTGGGTTATCTGGAAGTCGTTCGCCATGCGGCAGGCTTCTTCCACCGGGCCATCAATAAACGCTTGTTCTTCAGCAGTCAGATGCGGCTGAGGATAGTTATGCAGTTTTTTCCAGTCTGGCTTGCCCTGGAACAGGTCGCCTTCCCACCAGGTCGTACCGGCATCAATCGCTTCTTTCTCGGTGCGTGACATCGGCGGCATGACTTTACGGAAACCGCGGAACACCGGCGCAGAGATCATGGATTTGCGCATCGGCGTAAAGTTAAACGGTACGAGGATAATGGCCAGAGGAACCAGCAGCCAGACTGACCACAGGCCAGCCACGCCAAGCGCAGCCGTCCAGGCGAGCAAAATTAAGCTGCTGAGGAATAAGCTCATGCGGTGATAAAACAGAACGCTGAGCAGAACAACCGTAGCGATAATACTCAAAATCATCATAACGAAAAGCTCCCTTGCTTGTAGGAGGTCTGACCACTTGTGATGATATGGTTGTAGTGGATGTGAATTCTTTTAGCAATGTGTTTACAAAATAATTACAACAAAGCTCACATTGTTGTTGTTTTAACCGGCACAAAAAATCAAAAGCGACAGCCATTCCTGTGGCTTGTACTTCTCGCTGGTAGCGCTATCCGGTACACTGCATCTTGTCATTTACATTCATGCTGAAGGATATCCTCATGTACCAGGATCTTATTCGTAACGAACTGAGCGAAGCGGCGGAAACGCTGGCTAATTTTCTTAAAGATGACGCCAATATTCACGCCATTCAACGCGCGGCGGTCCTGTTGGCAGACAGCTTCAAAGCCGGCGGTAAGGTACTTTCTTGCGGTAACGGCGGCTCCCATTGCGACGCGATGCACTTCGCCGAAGAGCTGACCGGACGCTATCGCGAAAACCGTCCGGGCTACCCGGCGATCGCTATCTCTGACGTCAGCCATATCTCCTGCGTCAGCAACGATTTCGGTTACGATTATGTATTCTCCCGCTACGTGGAAGCCGTGGGCCGCGAGGGCGATGTCCTGTTAGGCATCTCCACTTCGGGTAACTCCGGTAACGTGATTAAAGCGATTGCTGCGGCGCGTGAGAAGGGAATGAAAGTCATCACCCTGACCGGCAAAGATGGCGGTAAAATGGCCGGCAGTGCAGATATTGAAATTCGCGTGCCGCACTTTGGCTACGCTGACCGTATTCAGGAAATTCATATCAAAGTGATCCATATCCTGATCCAGTTGATCGAAAAAGAGATGGTTAAGTAACTCTACCCGTCATACTTCAAGCTGCAGGTGCGTTGGTTTCACTCAGAAACCCCAGTCACATAGTTATCTATGCTCCTGGGGATTTCATCCCTTACCGCCTTCCTGCAACTCGAATTATTTAGGGTATAGCATATTGTTTTATCTGCTATTTTAAGTTTTCATTGGCTGTAACAATTACGCCTTCCCGCTTAAGGCGTTTGTGGAGGTGATGTATGTGCGAACTGCTCGGGATGAGCGCCAATGTGCCAACCGATATCTGCTTTAGCTTCACCGGGCTGGTTCAGCGCGGCGGAGGTACCGGTCCGCACAAAGACGGCTGGGGTATTACGTTTTATGAAGGTAAGGGCTGCCGTACGTTTAAAGATCCGCAACCCAGCTTTAATTCGCCTATCGCCAAACTGGTACAAGACTATCCCATCAAATCCTGTTCTGTGATTGCCCATATTCGTCAGGCGAACCGTGGCGAAGTGGCATTGGAAAATACCCACCCCTTTACGCGAGAGCTGTGGGGACGTAACTGGACATACGCCCATAACGGCCAGCTCAGCGGCTATAAATCGCTGGAAACTGGTAATTTCCGTCCGGTCGGCGAAACCGACAGCGAAAAAGCGTTTTGCTGGCTGCTGCATAAACTGACCGAGCGTTATCCACGCACGCCTGGCAATATGACGGCAGTATTTAAATATATCGCGATGCTGGCAGGTGAACTGCGGGAGAAGGGCGTCTTCAACATGCTGCTATCTGACGGGCGTTATGTGATGGCCTTCTGTTCGACCAACCTGTTTTGGATCACGCGGCGTGCGCCATTTGGCGTAGCGACGTTGCTGGATCAGGATGTGGAAATCGATTTTAGCTCAGAGACCACACCCAATGATGTGGTCACCGTGATTGCCACACAGCCGTTAACCGGCAATGAAACCTGGCAAAAGATTATGCCAGGCGAGTGGGCATTATTTTGTCTCGGGGAGCGCGTAGTTTGATGCCAGCTGCGGCTGAACCACTTCGTGACTCAACGGCTTGCTGATAACATAACGGCCATCGACGACGGAAACAGTTGGTGGCTTACGCGTTTGTTCGAAGTAATCGTATCCCGGTTTTAGCTGCGACCAGAACTCTTTGTAATACGAGAACTTATGACGCTGCATGTTGGCGTCGGTCATACGGAACGGATAAATGCTGACCTGCACACTGGACTGCCCGAACACCAGCGCGCCGGTGACAAACTGGAAAATCTCATCAATGCCGTTATCGGTCATCGCGTAGCAGCCGACGGAAACGCAGGCACCGTGAATCATCAGGTATTTACCTTCATAACCGTGTGCGCGGTCGTAGGCGTTAGGGAAACCAATGTTAATCGCTTTGTAGAAGCGGCTATCCGGTTTCAGCTGTCCGCGCTGTACGCTGTAAAATCCTTCCGGACTTTTGAAATCACCCTGACGCTGTTTCGGCCCTAAGCCGCCGGAATAATTGCAGATCTTATAGCTGTCGAGCAATTGATACTGTTCGCCCATCTTGACGTACAGATCCAACGTTCGCTCTTCTTTGAAGATCTGAATATAGACAGGGGAGCCCATTAATTGCTGCTTATATTCTTTGCTGACAGGCGTGGTCGGGCTGCTGCTGCTCAGCAAACCGGCAAACGAAACGCACGGCAATAAAAGCATCGCAAGAAAAAATGCGATTTTACGCATACTGCTTATTCCTTGATAAAACGATTACACACGCCAGGACGGCAAAAAGAGTCCCCAAATCGGATAAATCTGGATCTGGAGCGCTCACATTATCACCCAGAGAGTTTTTCGCAAGTCTCTCGTGCTGCGTTTACACTTTAGATTTTCTTTATACGGAAAATTGTGCTTAAAGTCTGTCAGACACCGGCGTATTTTGCAGGTTAGCGAACGTCATTGAGTCTTTTTAGTGCAGAATTTCTAATGTATTGAATTTAAAAAATTAATAATTTAATAATCGAATATTAAAATGGAATACCCGGCAATAGCGGTAGACTGCGCCGAACGTGTTTGATTAGGTATTTTTGTTTTCATGTCTTTTGTCTCTGCACCCCGACGCTTTTTGCCGGGTCTGCTGTCTTTGTGTGTTGTGTTGTCATCACCGTCTGTCGCCAAAGTTCAGCCCCTCTTATCTGACGCCCATCTAAGCTATGCGGCGCAAATGCGCATGCGTAATCGTGCCCGGCTGCTGAAGCAATACCACGCGCAGGTAAAAAAGCAGGCAAGTTATGTGGTGGTAGGTAATGCGCAAAGTAAAAGCGCGCTGCGCCAGCAGAACAGGACGCTGATTAAACAGCACCCGGAGTGGTTCCCTGGGCCGCTGAAAGCGAGCGATCATCGCTGGCAGGAGCTGGCGGAGAATGACCATTTTCTCAGCAGCGACCATTTGCACAACATGACCGAAGTGGCAATCCACCGTCTTGAGCAGCAGTTAGGTAAACCCTATTTGTGGGGCGGGACCAGCCCGGATCAAGGCTTTGACTGCAGTGGGCTGATTTTTTATGCCTACAACAAAATCCTGGCGGCAAAATTGCCGCGTACGGCGAATGAAATGTATCACTACCGGCGGGCGACCATCGTCGCCAATCGCGACCTTCGTCGTGGTGATTTATTGTTCTTTCATATTCACAGCCGGGATATTGCCGATCATATGGGGGTCTACCTGGGACAGGGGCAATTTATTGAATCGCCGCGTACGGGAGAAACTATTCGGGTGAGTCATTTATCCGATGACTTCTGGCAGGATCATTATCTCGGCGCCCGTCGTATTCTGACGGAAAATACCATTCTGTAATCAATAAGGCGGTGCGAATGGCACCGCCTTGCCACGGGTTAACTCAGCGCCCCCATGATTTTTAATTCCAGCTCATCCGGAACTTCGTTATAAGACAGTACCTGCAAACCCGGTGCAAACAGGCGGGCATAACGCGCGAGCAGAGGACGAAGCTGCGGTGCGACTAGCAGCACAGGTTCTTTTCCCGCCGCTTTCATCTGTTCTTTAATCTGCGGCATATTGGTCTGGAACTGATTGAGCATATTCGGATCGACCGGTACGCTATCGAGCACCACTTTGCCGCTTTGCTGTGCCTGATTCACCACATTCGCCAGCAGATTCTCCAGCTCATTATTCAGCGTGTACACCGCCAGTTCATCTTTGCGCACAAACGGATGGGTAATACTGCGACGAAGCGCCAGACGCACATCGGCCGTTAACAGAATATGATCTTTGGTGACGGCGCTACTGGCGACCAGGACGGTGGCAATGGTGACGATATCGCGCAGCGGCACGCCTTCAACCAGTAGTGCCCGGTAAACCTTCAATAGCTGGCTGTAATTCAGCGCTGCGCTCAGATCTTCCGCCAGGCGAGGTGCCATTGAAGAGAGGCGGTTATGCAGTTGCGTAATATCATCGTAGTTAAACAGGTCGGGAATATAGCTGCGAATGACCTTATTCACATGCGTCGCAATAACGCTGGCGCTATCGATAACCTGGTACCCCATATTTAACGCTTTGGCTTTTTGCGCCGGGACAATCCACGTGACCGGCATACCATAGGCCGGATCGTGGCCTAAAACACCATCGATCTCACCGTAGGTTTCACTGGAGGGCAGCGCCATCAGCTTATCTGAGGGAATATCGGCCTCATCAGCCTTGATCCCATTGATAAAAATGGCGTACTGGGTCGGTTTCAGACGGAAGTTTTCGCGGATGCGAATTTCCGGCAGCAGCACGCCGTTGGTGTCTGAGATAACCTGTCGCACTCCGCGAATACGTTGAGTGAGCGGATTCCCTTTGGACTTGTCCACCAACGCCACGAGTTTGTATCCCAGGCTCAGGCTGATTGGCTCAATTAAGGGGATGGTTTCCCAACTGACCTGTTGCTCGGTGGTTTCAACGATGGTTTTGGTCAGCGTCTCAAGATTTTTTTCTTCGGTCTCCGCCACCTTCGGGCGCTTGCTCATACGCCAGGCGGTAAACCCCAGCAGGGCGCTGAATACCAGGAACGGGAAATGCGGCATTCCCGGCACCACAGCCAGGACAAACATGATGCTGGTGGCGGTATAAAGTACGGAGGGGCTTGCCAGCAATTGGCTACGAACGTCGGTGGCGATATCGCCGCTGTCGCTCACGCGAGTAACGATAATTGCCGCTGCCGTCGATAGCAGCAGAGACGGGATCTGGGCGACCAGACCGTCACCGATGGTCATCAGGACATATTGCTGGAAGGCGGCTTCAGCGCTTAAATCGTATTTAAAAATACCGATACAGACGCCGCCGATCAGGTTGATGGCCAGAATCATCATCCCGGCGATGGCATCACCGCGCACGAACTTCGACGCGCCGTCCATTGCACCATAGAAATCCGCTTCGCCCGCCACATCTTTACGTCGGGCCTGCGCCTGGGCCTGATTAATCAGCCCCGCGTTCAGATCGGCGTCGATCGCCATCTGCTTGCCGGGCATGGCGTCCAGCGTAAAGCGGGCCGAAACTTCGGAGATACGCTCGGCACCCTTGGTCACCACGATAAAGTTGATTGTGAACAGCGTCAGTAAGGCCGATCGTGAAAACATCGTCGCGGCGCTGCATGGACAGTCTATTTTTAACGGTGGCGGCATGGCGCCGTTAAACAAGCTCGGCAAACAGCCGATAGCGCCGGGCGCGCAGAAGAAAAACGTCACGCGCAACAAGCTGGATAAGACGGCTACCCCGCAAGATACGGCGAAGATCACCGAAGATAACGCCAAAAAAGCGCTGGATGTGAATGAAAAAGCGGTGCTGCTGAAGCAAAAATCAGCCCGTGAATTGGGCGAGCTGGCGACCGACATTAACGTCATCGCCCGCAATGCGCATATGGAAACCAACCTTGAGATGGAGATTGTTCCTCAGGGGCTGCGCGTGCTGATTAAAGATGACCAGAACCGGAATATGTTTGAACGCGGTAGCGCCAAAATTATGCCGTTCTTTAAATCGCTGCTGGTTGCGCTGGCCCCCGTGTTTGACTCGCTGGACAACAAGATAATCATCACCGGGCATACGGATGCGATGAGCTATAAGAGCAACATTTACAACAACTGGAACCTCTCTGGCGACCGTGCTTTGTCAGCACGACGCGTGCTGGAAGACGCCGGCATGCCGCAGGATAAAGTCATGCAGGTTAGCGCCATGGCGGACCAAATGCTGCTGGATGCGAAAAACCCGGAAAGCGCAGGCAACCGTCGTATTGAGATCATGGTGTTAACGCAAAGTGCTTCCGATACGCTGTATCAATATTTTGGTCAGCACGGCGAGAAAGTGGTTCAGCCGCTGGTTGATAAGCTGGACAAGCAAAAGCAGGTGACTTCTTTACGTCAACCCTCTGCTCCCGTCACGCATTAATTTTGTTCTCCGCCCCCACGCAATGTGGGGGCAAATTATCCCGCAGGAAGGCAATATGATAGATATAGCCCATATTATTCCATTGGATATTCATACTGATAACGTCACCGATGTGGCTTGTCAGGGGGCGCATTTCGACCCGGTTTCAGGTATCTGGTACGCCGAACCTCATGAGTTAAATGAGACGCTGCGCGAGCATGTTTACGCGACGGACAATTTTAATATTGTGGCTCCTTATTACCTGGTTATTACGTCGAAAATGCAATGCTGGAATTGCCATCAGCCCACGTATATTCATGGTGTGATGCTTACCCGATTTATCAAACAAAATCAGGATGATAAAAGATGGATGTCCGTGCGGCGCAATACATTTTTGTTCCATATCAACACGCTGCCGGAAGAGATAAAAAAGAACATCAAAGCCAGCAATTACTATCTGGATAAAAGTAAAACGACCGGGCTACGTTACTGGATGAACCATTGTGAAATCTGTGGAGAACGCCTGGGTGACTACGAGCTGTTCTGCGTCGAGGATGATGCATTTCGTCTGATGACGATTGAAAAACTTTTGCGGGCAAATGTGCGCAAAGTGAATAAGTTGTTTGTCAGTACGGCAGGAAATCCCGCCGACCATGCGCCAAAAGACATTGTGCGTTATCTGTGTGATGCGCGCTTTGTGATGAATGGACCCGCACTGACGTAGCAGAGGTACAGACTTCTCATATCGTAAAAATACTGTATACTTAAACAGTGTTGTGAGAGGTGAGTCATGCGCAAAATCATACATGTCGATATGGACTGCTTTTTCGCGGCGGTGGAGATGCGTGATAATCCCGCCCTGCGTGACATTCCCATTGCCATTGGCGGTAGTCGTGAACGCCGGGGAGTTATCAGCACGGCCAATTATCCGGCGCGTAAATTTGGCGTGCGCAGCGCGATGCCAACCGGAATGGCGTTAAAGCTGTGCCCACATCTTACCCTGTTACCCGGTCGTTACGAGGCTTACAAAGAGGCCTCTCGCCAGATTCAGGCGATCTTCTCCCGCTACACCTCACTCATCGAACCGCTTTCGCTGGATGAAGCCTACCTGGATGTCACCGACAGCATTCATTGCCACGGCTCCGCGACGCTGATCGCCCAGGAGATCCGCCAGACGATCTTCAACGAACTACAGCTCACCGCCTCTGCCGGGATTGCGCCGGTTAAATTCCTGGCAAAAATCGCCTCCGATCTCAATAAACCCAACGGGCAATATGTGATAACCCCTGCTGATGTCCCTGAATTTCTCAAAACGTTGCCGTTGGGGAAAATTCCCGGCGTCGGCAAAGTCTCCGCCGCTAAGCTGGAATCAATGGGATTGTGTACCTGCGAAGATGTTCAAAAATACGACCTGGCTACGCTGCTCAAACGTTTTGGTAAGTTTGGCCGCGTGTTGTGGGAGCGCAGCCAGGGGATTGACGAGCGGGACGTCAACAACGAGCGGCTGCGTAAATCCGTCGGCGTCGAGCGGACGCTGGCGGAAGATATTCATCAGTGGTCAGAGTGCGAAGCGATTATTGAGCGGCTCTATCCTGAACTGGAACGGCGTCTGGCAAAGGTCAAGCCGGATCTGCTGATCGCCCGCCAGGGGATAAAACTCAAGTTTAATGATTTTCAGCAGACCACGCAGGAGCACGTCTGGCCGCGCTTAAATAAAGACGACTTAATTGCGACGGCACACAAAACCTGGGAAGCGCGTCGGGGAGGGCGAGGCGTGAGGCTGGTGGGATTACATGTCACGCTGCTCGATCCACAAATAGAAAGGCAGTTATTGTTGGGGCTTTGACGTTGATGTATTGCCGGATGGTGGCGTTAAACGCTTTATCCGGCCTACAAATCTGCTTGTAGGCTGGATAAGCACAGCGCCATCCGGCATTTAGCGCAGACTTACTTCGCCGGAATAGACTTCAGCAGTTCAGTCAGAAGCCGCCAGTAGTGGCCGACGCTTTCGATATGAACCTGCTCATCCGGGGAGTGTGGGCCGGTGATGGTTGGACCGATGGAAACCATGTCCATTTCCGGATACGGTTTTTTGAACAGGCCACATTCCAGACCAGCGTGAATGATCTGAATGTTTGGCGTTTTATTGAACAGACGCTGATAGGTTTCACGAACCAGGTGCATAACCGGAGAGTTCGCATCCGGCTGCCAGCCTGGATACGCGCCTTTGGCTTCGGTTTTGGCGCCAGCCAGTTTACCCAGTGAATCCAGCATGCTCACCACGTAGTCTTTACCGCTGTCGATCAGCGAGCGAACCAGGCAGTGGATCTGAACATTATCGTCAGTCATGGTTACCACACCGACGTTCAGCGAGGTTTCTACCACGCCTTTGGCGACGTCAGAATTGCGGATCACACCGTTCGGGGTGGCGTTCAGCAGACGAATGAAGCTATCGCGAGACGAGGTAGTCAGCGCGGCTTTGTCGTTAGTCACGGCATCCAGCAGCAGCGCCAGGTTTTTCTCTTTGGCTTCCAGTTCGTTTTTCAGGATTTCCTGGTAGGTGCTGACCAGCGCTTTTAACGCATCAACTTTATCGGCAGCCACGGCGAGGGTAGCGAAGGCTTCACGCGGAATCGCATTGCGCAGCGTACCGCCGTTGAAATCAACCAGACGCAGATCTAACTCTTCAGCGTGGCCTGCCAGGAAACGTACCAGTAGCTTGTTCGCGTTACCGAGACCCACATGGATTTCGCCGCCGGAGTGACCGCCTTTCAGGCCTTTTAACGTCAGCTTAAAGCTCTGGAAGCCAGCCGGGATTGCTTCACGGGACAGCGGCAGGTTAGAGGTAAAGTCGATCCCGCCCGCGCAACCCATATAGATCTCACCTTCTTCTTCTGAGTCGGTGTTGATCAGGATATCCGCTTGCAGCCAGTTCGCCTGCAGACCAAATGCGCCGTCCATGCCCGCTTCTTCGGTCATGGTCAGCAGCACTTCCAGCGGACCGTGTGCCACATTGTCATCAGCCAGTACCGCCAGTGCGGACGCCATACCGATACCGTTATCTGCACCCAGCGTGGTACCACGGGCTTTTACCCACTCGCCATCAATATAAGGCTGGATCGGATCTTTGGTGAAGTCGTGCACGGTGTCGTTATTTTTTTGCGGGACCATATCCAGGTGCGCCTGCAAAACGACCGGCTTGCGATTTTCCATGCCAGCGGTAGCGGGTTTACGAATCAGGATATTACCAACCTGATCGCGCTCGACGTGGAAACCTTTCTCCTGGGCCCAGCTCAGAATGTGTTCAGCGAGTTGCTCTTCATGGTAGGACGGATGAGGAATAGAACAGATTTTGGCAAAAATATCCCACAGCGGTTGCGGGGATAACTGAGACAGTTCAGACACGTTGAGTCTCCTTGGCGATGTCCTGCAAAATTGACTTGCAGGCCACGGGGTTAGCGGAATTAAAAACACCACAAGTCAGGCTTGCGCGATGCGATTGAGAATACCACTTTCTTCGCTGACGGCTAGTATAAAGCATGCAAAAAGAGGCGCGGATTCTGCGAAACACTGGTTTTTAGTGCGTCAGATCTCTATAATCTCGCGCAACCTGGTTCACCCTCAATTTATTAATTAGCCGTAGATAAACAGGCTGGGACACTTCACATGAGCGAAAAATACGTCGTCACCTGGGACATGTTGCAAGTCCATGCACGTAAACTGGCAAGCCGCCTGATGCCTTCTGAACAATGGAAAGGCATTATTGCCGTTAGCCGTGGTGGTCTGGTGCCGGGCGCATTGCTGGCGCGTGAATTGGGTATTCGCCATGTCGATACCGTATGCATCTCCAGCTACGATCACGACAACCAGCGCGAACTGAAAGTGCTGAAGCGTGCGGAAGGTGACGGTGAAGGTTTCATCGTGATCGATGACCTGGTAGACACCGGTGGTACCGCCGTTGCTATCCGCGAAATGTATCCTAAAGCGCATTTCGTCACGATCTTCGCTAAGCCGGCTGGTCGCCCGCTGGTGAATGACTATGTGGTTGATATTCCGCAGGATACCTGGATTGAGCAGCCGTGGGATATGGGCGTGGTATTTGTTCCGCCGATCTCTGGTCGCTAATCTAAAAAGTTTTCAACGCCCGCACTGTCGGGCGTTGTTCTTTTTGTGCGGTGTCAGGTTACACTATGCCTTAGTGAGTACTCATGGAGGCCGTAATCATGTCGCAGGCTAACCTCAGCGAAGTTCTGTTTAAACCCCGCTTCAAACATCCTGAAACGTCAACGTTGGTTCGTCGTTTTAACCACGGCGCGCAGCCATCTGTGCAGTCCGCTCTGGATGGTAAAACAATCCCGCACTGGTATCGCATGGTGAATCGCCTGATGTGGATCTGGCGTGGGGTCGATCCGCGTGAAATCCTTGAGGTGCAGGCGCGTATCGTCATGAGCGAAGCCGAACGCACGGATAAAGATCTCTACGATACGGTCATTGGCTATCGTGGTGGAAACTGGATCTACGAGTGGGCGAAGCAGGCGATGGACTGGCAACAGAAAGCGTCTATGGAAGAGGATCCGCAGGTGAGCGGACGCCACTGGCTGCATGCTTCCACGTTGTACAACATTGCAGCATACCCGCATTTAAAAGGTGATGAGCTGGCAGAGCAGGCGCAGGCCCTGGCCAACCGCGCTTACGAAGAGGCGGCCCAACGACTGCCAGGTACATTGCGCGAGATGGAATTTGCCGTTGCCGGCGGTGCGCCGATAACCGGCTTTCTGCACATGCCAAAAGGCGACGGCCCGTTCCCGACGGTGCTGATGTGCGGTGGTCTGGATTCTATGCAAACCGACTACTACACCCTGTATGAGCGCTATTTCGCTCCGCGTGGTATCGCCATGCTGACGCTGGATATGCCGTCGGTTGGGTTCTCGTCAAAATGGAAACTGACCCAGGATTCCAGCCTGCTGCACCAGCACGTATTAAAAGCGCTGCCGAATATTCCCTGGGTGGATCACACCCGTGTGGCGGCATTCGGTTTTCGCTTTGGCGCTAACGTCGCAGTACGCCTGGCCTATCTTGAATCATCGCGCCTGAAGGCGGTGGCCTGTCTGGGACCGGTGGTTCATGCGTTGCTTAGCGACCCACAGCGTCAGGCTTCAGTACCGGAAATGTATCTTGACGTTCTGGCCAGCCGTCTGGGGATGCACGATGCGTCCGATGAAGCGCTACGCGTCGAGCTAAACCGCTATTCATTAAAAGTACAAGGGCTGCTGGGGCGACGCTGCCCGACGCCAATGCTCTCGGGGTTCTGGAAAAACGATCCGTTTAGCCCGGAAGAGGAATCTCGCTTAATTACGTCGTCATCTTCTGACGGTAAGCTGCTGGAGGTTCCGTTCAACCCGGTGTATCGCAATTTTGACAAAGCGCTGCAAGAAATTACCGGGTGGATCAATCATAGATTGTGTTAATAGATTGCTAAATTTTATTGGTTTGGTAAAACAGTTGCTTCACCTAAGGAGATCGCAATGACGTTACCGAGTGGGCACCCGAAAAGTAGATTGATCAAAAAATTCACCGCGCTTGGCCCGTACATCCGCGAAGGGCAGTGCGAAGATAATCGATTCTTTTTCGATTGTCTGGCTGTTTGCGTCAACGTGAAACCGGCACCAGAGAAACGTGAATTTTGGGGCTGGTGGATGGAGCTGGAAGCGCAGGAGAAACGCTTTACGTACAGCTACCAGTTTGGTTTGTTCGATAAAGACGGCAACTGGACCGCCGTGCCGATTAAAGAGACTGAAGTGGTAGAGCGACTGGAATACACCTTACGCGAGTTTCATGAAAAGTTGCGTGGGTTGTTAACGACGCTGAATCTGGCGCTGGAGCCTGCTGACGACTTTAAGGATGAGCCGGTTAAATTAACGGCATAATGAACAACAAAATGCCGGATGGCGGCGCAACCCCATCCGGCATTTTTTATGTTACATCAGAACTGATAAACCATACCGACGGCCACGATATCATCATCGTTGATGCCCAGTTTATTATCGCTATCGAGCTGGTTGATTTTATAATCAACAAACGCTGACATATTTTTGTTGAAGTAGTATGTTGCGCCCACGTCGATATAATTCACCAGATCCTCATTACCTACGCCTTCAATATCTTTACCTTTCGACAGCACATAACCCAGGGATGGACGCAGACCAAAGTCAAACTGGTACTGAGCAACCACTTCGAAGTTCTGAGTTTTGTTAGCAAAGCCACCGGAAATAGGTGTCATATTGCGCGTTTCAGAATAGAACGTTGCCAGATAAATGTCGTTGGCATCATATTTTAAACCTGTCGCCCAGGATTCTGCTTTATCGCCAGTACCCCGGTTTTGCAGGTTCTGCTGATTGGTACGGTCGGAGTTGGTATACGCACCACTGATGGCGAAATCGCTGCCGCCAAAGTCATACGTCACGGAGGTACCAAAGCCGTCGCCGTTCTGTTTCTTCACATCGCGGTCCTGGTTTTTGCCCTGATATTGCAGGGTAAGATCCAGACCATCGACGACGCCGAAGAAGTCGGTATTACGGTAGGTCGCCAGGCCGCTAGCACGTTTGGTCATAAAGTTATCGGTCTGCGCGGAAGAGTCGCCGCCGAATTCCGGGAACATATCCGTCCAGGCTTCCACGTCATACAGCGCACCCAGGTTACGACCATAATCAAACGAGCCAAAATCTTTTAATTTCACACCGGCGAAAGCCAGACGTGTTTTTTGCTGATTGGTTTCGTTTTCCGCTTTATTCCCTGCGAACTCAGCTTCCCAACGACCATAACCGGTCAGTTGATCGTTAATTTGTGTTTCGCCCTTAAAACCTAAGCGGATATAGCTCTGGTCGCCGTCTTTGCTGTCATAATCAGTCATGTAGTGCATCGCTTTGACTTTGCCATACAAGTCCAGTTTATTACTGTTCTTGTTATAGACTTCTGCCGCCTGTACGGACGCCGATGCAACAATTCCCATCACCACTAATGCCAGAGTGCTCTTTTTCATTTTCATTCCTGATTTAAAGTACGCGCTAATATTTACTGGGTGTGATCCCCGTTAAAAGACAGGAGGGTTTTTAACGTCTGGCAATGAACGTTTTATGACAAAGTAAGAATATTTTTAAAAAAGAATGTTTTTTTGTGTCTGTAATAAATGCGTCAAAGTCTGCCGCTACGCTTGCTGATCCTGCGCAATAAAATTTCATGCTTTGTGCGCTGGCTGTTGGCAACCGGGGCCAGTCCTGCTAAAACGTTCGTTTGATATCATTTTCCCCAATTTTGAATGGCAGAGAATCATGAGTGACAGCCAGACGCTGGTGGTAAAACTTGGCACCAGTGTGTTAACGGGCGGATCGCGCCGCCTGAACCGCGCCCATATCGTAGAACTGGTTCGCCAGTGCGCACAGCTCCACGTCGCAGGACATCGTATTGTTATCGTTACTTCGGGCGCGATTGCCGCCGGACGTGAGCATCTTGGTTACCCTGAGCTCCCGGCAACGATAGCTTCGAAACAGCTGTTGGCGGCGGTAGGGCAGAGCCGATTGATTCAACTGTGGGAACAGCTGTTCTCGATATACGGTATTCATATCGGGCAGATGCTGCTAACGCGTGCGGATATGGAAGACAGAGAGCGCTTCCTCAACGCCCGCGATACGCTGCGCGCGCTGCTGGATAACAACATTGTTCCGGTCATCAATGAGAACGATGCGGTGGCGACCGCTGAAATTAAAGTCGGTGACAACGACAATCTTTCGGCGCTGGCGGCGATCCTTGCCGGAGCCGATAAGCTGCTGCTGCTGACCGATCAGCAGGGGCTGTTTACCGCCGATCCGCGCACCAATCCGCAGGCGGAGCTTATCAAAGACGTGCACGGTATTGATGATGCGCTGCGCGCCATTGCCGGAGACAGCGTCTCTGGTCTGGGAACCGGTGGTATGGGGACTAAATTACAGGCCGCCGACGTGGCCTGCCGCGCTGGGATCGACACCATAATTGCCGCAGGCAGCAAACCGGGCGTGATTGGCGACGTGATGGAAGGCGTTTCCGTTGGGACGCGTTTTCATGCTCAGGCTTCTCCACTGGAGAACCGTAAACGCTGGATCTTTGGCGCGCCGCCTGCCGGGGAAATTACCGTCGATGAGGGTGCTACCGCAGCGATTCTGGAACGCGGCAGCTCATTACTGCCAAAAGGGATTAAAAGCGTGACAGGCAACTTTTCTCGTGGTGAAGTGATCCGCATCTGCAATCTCGAAGGGCGCGATATTGCCCACGGCGTCACCCGCTATAACAGCGATGCGCTGCGCCGTATTGCCGGACATCACTCACAACAGATCGACACCATCCTGGGCTACGAATACGGTCCGGTTGCTGTCCATCGCGACGATATGATTACCCGTTAAGGAACAGGCATATGCTGGAACAAATGGGCATTGCTGCCAAAGCTGCGTCATATAAGCTGGCGCTACTCTCCAGCCGCGAAAAAAACCGCGTGCTGGAAACAATCGCTGATGAGCTGGAAGCGCAAACGGAAAGCATCCTCAGCGCGAACGCACAGGATGTTGAACAGGCGCGTGAAAATGGCCTGAGCGAAGCGATGCTTGATCGCCTCGCACTGACCCCGGCACGCCTGAAAGCCATCGCAGACGACGTACGCCAGGTGTGTAATCTCGCTGACCCGGTCGGGCAGGTGATTGACGGTGGTCTGCTGGATAGCGGTCTGCGTCTGGAGCGTCGTCGCGTGCCGCTGGGCGTGATTGGCGTGATTTATGAAGCGCGTCCTAATGTCACCGTTGATGTGGCTTCGCTGTGCCTGAAAACGGGCAATGCAGCGATCCTGCGCGGAGGAAAAGAGACGTACCGGACGAATGCCGCCACTGTTGCGGTGATCCAGCATGCGCTGCAAGCCTGCGGTTTACCGGCTGCCGCGGTGCAGTCGATTGATAACCCGGATCGTGCGCTGGTCACTGAAATGCTGCGGATGGATAAGTACATCGATATGCTGATCCCTCGCGGTGGCGCAGGGCTGCACAAGCTGTGTCGTGAGCAGTCGACTATCCCGGTTATCACCGGTGGTATTGGCGTATGTCATATCTATGTAGATGACACGGCGGAGATCGCCCCGGCACTGAAGATTATCGTTAACGCCAAAACCCAGCGTCCGAGCACGTGTAATACTGTCGAAACACTGTTGGTGAATCAGAGTATCGCTGAGCGCTTCCTGCCTGCTCTAAGCCAGCAAATGGCAGAAAGCGGCGTGACGCTTCATGCAGATGATGCTGCGCTTGCCGCGTTGCAGGCCAGACCGGCAAACGTCGTAGCGGTAAAAGAGGAACAGTATGACGATGAGTTTTTATCGCTGGATCTGAACGTGAAAATCGTCACCAGCCTGGATGATGCCATCGCCCACATCCGCGAGCATGGTACCCAGCATTCCGATGCGATCCTGACGCGTACGCTACGCAACGCCGATCGTTTTGTGAATGAAGTCGATTCTTCCGCTGTGTATGTGAACGCCTCCACCCGTTTTACCGATGGCGGTCAGTTTGGGCTCGGGGCGGAAGTGGCAGTTAGCACGCAAAAATTACACGCGCGTGGCCCAATGGGGCTGGAAGCACTGACTACATACAAATGGGTTGGCTTCGGCGACGACACGATCCGTGCGTAATTGAAAACGGGCGATGCCATAATAGCACTCTGATTTTCAAGGCTATTAAGGCATCGCCCAGTTAATTCTAACCTTCACTCCACTGCCACATTTTTTCTATCCTGCGTTTTAACATCATCAGTCTGGTTTTGACCCATGCGTCCCTGCGCCATAAAGGCGATGTATCACAGAATTTTCCCCGCCAGCATGAATTTTCCTGGTCTTCAGTTCACGTATTGTTCCCATGGCCCGATCTATTAGAATCAGTCTCATTTTTATGAGGAGTTGTTGCGTGAAATCGGATATTCACAAACATCGCATTCCTGTTGTGCCGCTCGGCAACCCGTTTCCCCCCCGCCATTGTTCACTGTGTCCAAAGGGAGCGGCAATTGATCGTGATAATCAACACCGATTAATAGACAAAAGAAGAAGGTTTAAAGCAGGGGAGATACTCGCCAGGCAGGATGAAGCCGCAAACATGCTTTTTGTTATTCACGAGGGATACTGCAAGTCCAGCGTGGAATGCGGTGATAACGATTTTATCAGTCGCTTTTATGTTCCGGGAGATATCATGGCGCTGGATGCTGTCGAAGGGGGGAAGTACCTGACAACGATTAAGGCGGCAACGGCTGCGGAGGTATGTCATATCGATATTGCGCGGTTGTTCAAAGTAGCAGAAAAGGATCCGTCGGTTGCTGCCGCAGTCATCAAGTTTCTCTGCAGGGACAATGGATTCATTGTTGAAAAACTGCGGCGCTATGCGAATAAACATGCTGAGGCCAGGATCGCTGCTTTTCTGGTGGAATTTTACGAGATGCATTTACGTATTGGCAGGCCAGAAACGACGCTACACTTGCCATTCTCCCGGGAGGAAATTGCCAGTTATCTTGACCTTAAAATTGAAACTGTTAGCCGCTCATTAAAATCCCTCGAACAACAAAATTTGATTACCCTACATCGAGTGCGTACGGTAACACTTAATAGTTATTTGGGATTAAAAGGTTTCAGCTAAATCTCTCATGGTTGAACGTTATATAAATCTTGATATTCCAGGAATATTCTTTTTATATGGAAAATTCCTGGTTTTATTTTTGTGAAATAATTATCAATTCGAATACTAATCCTCCAGATTAGTGCTTATTTTATAAGAATATTCCCTCATATATGAATATTTTATGAGAATTTTCTTGTGAAGTTAAAAATTTAGCATAATTGCAACAAATAATAAGCATTATAGAGAAAATATGGAGGTGTTAATTATCTTTATGTTTTGTAAGGGTTTTGCTTAGGTGCTATTTGTATGATCTTTTTGATATTTATCAAAAACATAAAAAAGATGAATTGTTTGGTATTACTTATTTGTGTGGATGATAATTCTGAAACATGGCATATTTTAAGTAATTGCGTCTTAGGAAACTTCTTAGATAGATTTTTTGGTGGGAAAATTCTTAGTTTTTTGTAATTTTTGCGTTTCGGGGTTTGTTGAGATGTTACTTAATTCAAATGATAATTTTTTGGCGCGGCAATTCTGGCTCGCAATTAATGGAACCGCTGGAGTGATTTAAAAATAAGACTCGGTGGTGAGTTTGTTCTTAGGAGAAGATAAAAATGAAAAAATTATTATTAGTAACCTCTCTGGCTTCTGTATTTGTTGCAGCAAATGCAATGGCAGACGTTACTGCTTCTGCAACTGCCTCGTGGGACGCGACGGCAACAAAAGATACCACCAGCATGTTGGTTGTCACTCCGCTGAACTCTTTGACTTTCCAGTATGCTGAAGGACTGAACGCCTTCAACTCTCAGGACGGTGCTTTTGATGTGACTATTCAGGGTCAGGAAACGGCAACTGATTTTGAGCTGACTGCTCAGATCATTAGTAACACGCTGACCAACGCCAGTGGCGATGCATCTACCCTGAACGTAGGGGTGGCATGGAATGGCACCGCGCTGACTAATTCATCAGATACTGTCCTGGTTAACTCCAGTTCGACTTCTGGTCTTGAAAGCCTGATGGCTGATGGCGCTTATAACGGTGCTGCTCGTGTCAGCGATCAATCCAACTTCAAATTCACCATCGCGTCAGCGACTTCTGATGGTAGCCAGGCAGTAACGGATTACTCTGCTCTGCCAGACGGCTATTGGACCGGCGATGTAAAAGTACAGTTTAATGCAACCTGGACGACTCCGTCTGCCTAAGTAATAAAAATTCGGGAGAATTTTTTCTCCCGAATTTATCAGGAATGGCGTCATGAAAAAATATTTACCGACAGCGATGTTGGTAGGGTTAGTAGCATCTTTTCCCGGATGGGCAATTAATGTGGGTGAAATCACATCGATAATGACTTCTGCTGAGAGTTCATTATCGAAAGAAATTACTAATACAACTGATGCGGCGCGTTATGTCAGTGTTTCGGTAAAACAATTGTCATCACCTTTGGCGGGGGGAGTCGAAATAAAGCCTGTTAATTCCGGAGAGTTACTTTCTACACCTGCCAATCTTATTCTTCCTGGTCAGGCAAAGGATGTTTTTCGCTTCTTTTATAAAGGACCAGCAGATGATCTCGAACGTTATTATCGTCTGCAATGGATAGATGAGCCGGTCACCGAGAGCGCGGAAACCCGGGCGAATAAAATGGCGGTTGCAACAGCGTCGGCAGAAATTGGCACTATTCTGGTGGTCGCTCCGCGAAAAGAGCGTTTTGAATATAGCCGCAATGGCGATGTTATTACCAATACTGGCAATGTTTCGTTTCGTGTGATCGCCTATGGCGCCTGTAAGGATAAGGCTCGCGATCAGGGACGAGGTTGTCGCGAACGTTATTACATTATGCCGGGTACGAAAATAAAATTACAGTTTACCGACATCAGCAATAGCCGTTCACGCATCGGTATCTGGCACGGTAAGCAGTTTATTACAGTGAAGTGATGGTCGATTGCAGCCATCTGTACGGGATAAATAAAAATACCGGAATGTAAGGATGCATATGACAACAATAAATATTGTCGGCGGTAGCATTTGTCTTTTTCTTGCGCTGACACCAGGAACTTCACATGCAGCCCCAGTAAAAGTGGGTAATTACGTTATTCCCAGTGCTTTCGCCCGTTCACTGGAGCAGGGAATGACGGTGCCGGTATATATTCGTTACAACGAGACTGACGAGAAAAGTCAGCAAAAAATTGCCGATGCGGTGATTTCGCTTGTTGATGGCAATATTACAGTTAAAGCCCTGACTCTTGCTGAATTGCCTAATAATGCCGTGTTATCTGGAAAAACTCGTGCGTTGGTAGAAAAAATTCGTGATGTGAAATTTCACGATAACACCAATATCGAGCTATCGGACAATGCACGCCTGCAGCTCAACGTCTCTTCATTTCACCTGGAGATGATTGTCAGCAAAGATGCGTTAACTGAAGCGATTGTCGCACGCAGTAGCCTGCTTGGACCTTCCAGCGTGGAGTCTCTCTCTAACGTCCTGAACTATAACTTTGGTACCTACTACAACGATTATCATAATGGCAGCAGTACCCGCAGCTATCTGACGGTTGACAACACAACATCGCTGCGTGAGCACCATATCAACATTAACGGTTCGTTTTACGGCATCGGCGACAGCAACGGCACCAGCAAACTTTATCGTGCGATGTATGAGCGTGATTATGACGGTTATCGACTGGCGCTCGGGATGCTCGACACCTGGAATGTCCAGTCTATTGCCAGCCTGAATGCACTGAATGGCGGGAAAATTTACGGTGTGAGCTACGGAAACAAAGGAAGTACGGTTGTTGAGAATACCGCGCTTTCACTTACGCCGATTACCGTATTTTTGCCAGCCGCTGGCGAGGTTCATGTCTTCCGTGATGGGCGTTTGCTCAGCGTGCAGAACTTTAATATGGGCAGTTATGAAATTGATACCAGTCGTTTTCCGTATGGTGTTTATGACGTCACGGTAGATATCGTGGTCAATGGCCGGACAATTAATAGTCGTATCAGCAGGGTTAATAAAATCTTTGCCCGCCAGCAAGCTGCCGGGATTGATCAGCTCTCGTGGCAGCTGTTTGGTGGTTCACTGGATTATGACCGTGTGAGTTATAAGCGAAATCATTATCAGGATTTGGGCAGCGAGCAGACCTGGATTGCCGGGGGGGCCGCATCGGTGACGCTGGCGATATTGTCGGGGCTGGGCCTGAAGTCCACGCTCTACGGTTTTGACAACAATGCGGTTAATGAAACGGATGTCACGCTCAATGTGAATGAATACGTAAGCATTGGCAATCAGACGCTGGTGGCGAACGATTCGTCATGGCGAAATATCAGTAACATCAACCTTAATGTACCTGAGGGATACGGTTCCCTTTGGGCATCTCGTGAAGACAGTAAAATTGGCGATCGTCTGCCCATGCAGGAGCGTGATAATTATTCCATTGGCGGGACTCTTAACCTCGGAAAGTTTATTCCTCATGGCGGCTCGCTCACCGTGAGTCAGACGGAGAATCGCTACTCGGGAAATAAATATCGTAATCTGGACTACAGCACGACCCTTTATTCAGGCAGGTATGCCACGGTTGGGTTGCGTGCAGGTATTCAGCGTTATTACTACAACAACCGGAATGACGATGGGCGACAGGAACGTTATGTCAGTCTGGATTTATCGTTGCCGTTGGCATCCTGGTTGAGCATGGGCGTCTCCCGGGATCGCTATGGCAGTACTCAGGGTAATCTTAGCGCGCGCAAGCAGTATGCTGAGGGCCCGATTAAATCGGTCGGATTGTCGGCATCAACGCGTCTGAGTGGTGAACAGTATTACGACAATAATTATTCGGTAAACGGCAATTTGAGTTATGACACGAAATATAACGCCGGCACCGTATCGGTAACGCGTTCTGCTGACAACTCCACCAATATGAACTTCTCTTCCCAGGGTTCTCTGGCGTGGGCAGGTAAAGATTTCGGCCTGAGTAAAGAGCGGCAGCGGTCCGGCATCATTGTGAAAACAGATTTGACCGGCGAAGGGAAACTGGCTGCGAAGATTAATAACCGCAACTATCTTCTCAGCGGTAAATCAAATTTCATTGCACTGCCGCCCTATGCTCAGTACAAGCTGGAAATCCTCAATGATAAAAACTCTGAGGACAGCTTCGATATTGTTTCAGGACGCAAACAGGAGCTGACGCTATATCCGGGTAATGTGGGTGTTATCAACCCTGAAGTGAAAAGCATGGTCACCGTATTCGGGCGCATTCGTTATCCCGATGGGCAGTTGGCTGCAAATACCGATATCCATAACCACATCGGTAAAACGCGTACGGATGAAAAGGGTGAGTTTGCTATTGATATCGATAAAAAGTATCCGGTCATCACGTTAATTTCAGCCAATGGCAGCATATGCGAAGCCGATCTTGATTTGGAAAAAGCACGGGGCGCAGCGTGGATTGGTGATGTGAAATGTGCAACGCAAACCACGATGGCGCAGAGGTAATAAAATGAAAGTATTGATTAAATTAGCTACTGTAATCTGTACCGTAGGGAGTTTTTCACCTGTGCCTGCTTTGGCGTTGAATGCAATCTCTTCGGGATCAGTCAGTAATAACTATTTGTTTATCGAAAATGCCATTGATAGTGAATACTTTATTACCCCATCGGCACTTGATCCACGTTTCAGCGGATCAAACACGTGGATAAAATACGGTACCTCTCAGGTCAGTCTCGGGTATTTAGGTTTTGTCGGCTGGACTGCGCCTGGAAATTATTATCAGGACATGTGGATTGATAACTCCCCGATTAACGGGCCTTTCCGGGGAATCCGTTGTTATAGTGGCACTCAATGTCCATCAACCGGGTTTATTGCCGGATTGGGCACAGACAAAAACGGTTTTTATCATGCGCAGGTCGGCTCTGTCGCAGGCGTTATTGGTGGCGCCTACGGATTCGCTTCCCTGACCGATACTGCTTATGAGTACTTTCGCAATGTGCCTACCGGTAGCAGCGAAACCTATGTGTTCAACCGCTGTTATACTTCTGTGAATTATGATTATTCTTCCGGGCAACGGTGCAAAGACCAATCGACAGGATCATGGAATTACGTCAATTACACGTTAACTAAACGCGGTCATCTGTCACTTGTCTCGACTAACGCATTTCAGGAGCTTTGGGTTGCCAGCGACGGTACGCCGAGCATCACCAAAGACTCTGGTTATTGCGAACTTGGCGTGGTGGGCGGTACTGACGGTGTGATTTGCAAAATGGTGAGTTATAACTTGCAACAAACGGCCAATCTGACCGCCTCCTTGACGTTTCGCGCTTTTGTCGACACGGCGATGCTAGGTTTTACGCCCGGAGCGGCCACCGTGAGATACTCCGGGAATGGTTCAAACTGGTATAACTATGGTACTTCAACTGCTTATTACAACGTTTTTACGACCTCTGGAGAATACATTTATATTTTTCTGTCAAAAGCATTTTTGAAGAATCTTGTCGATTCAGGGATCAGCATTACTAACAGTCAGCCCTTTACCTTCGGCTTTTATAATGGCTTAACACCAGAGTCAGGACACTACCAGTTTACCCCTTCGCTACAGCTCAATATTGTGCCGAAGGAGTATGGGATCAGTATCGTCTCTTCGGACAACACAGCTTCTGCGAGCGGTAGTGGCACGATTGGTGATGCCGCTCCTATAGAAATGGATTACACCGTAACCGTCTCTGGCCCCCGTCAGGCCGACAGTATCACCGCGCAAGTTATTGGGGAAAGTACGACGATAAACAGTGTGCCCTACTGTCTGTTTACGTCTGCGCAAGGCGGGCTGTCCGTCCCCATTCCCGCTTTTCTGCAGTACAACAGTCAGTCGGGGGGCGTGGTGCAAAAACGAAATAGCTGCAGTGAAGCGGCAGTCAGTATGAGAGATGCGCAGTGGCAACAGACGCCCTGGGACGCAAATAACAATGACGATGGAAGCTATTATGCTACTGATTTAAAGTTGCTTTTCCCAATGAATGATTCGCGTTCGATGTTAACCGTTTCCGGCGCTGACTGGGAAGGTGTCGTCAGCGCTAGTGGAGAGATAAAAGTCACGGCGAATTGGGTGGGAGTGACGCCATGAACCGCCGTCGTCTGGCGCTTAGATGGGTATTTATTCTACTTTCCGGTCTGACAGCATTCTCTACACAGGCAGTCTACCTGGAGTCGACCATTTATGAGATGCCGTCGGATAAATCATTTATCAGTAAACGAATCTATAACGATAGCCAGAAACAGAATTTATACAGTATCGGCGCAGTAAAAATTGATAAGCCGGGACCGGGAGGAGAAAACAGAAGTGCTATTGCTGAAGGCGAACTTCTGTTTACTCCGCTGAATTTTTCACTGGCTCCGCAGGCGAGTGAGTTTTTTAAGATTTTCTACCGTGGGCCGCAGGATGATAAAGAACGCTATTACCGAATTCTGTTTCGTGAAATGCCGATCACGCTGTTTACTGAACGTAATCAAGGGAAAGGCGGGCAGGCTCTCCCGGTGATCGCTATGGACACCATATTGGTTGTTCGCCCGAGAAACATAAATCTGGCCTACACCATTGATGAGGCTAACGGAACACTGAAAAACACCGGGAATACTTTTTTTAAAATCATCGTACACCAGGGGTGTAACTCAACCGATGATGAAGCCACCATGCGTTATGTGTTGCCGGGTGAAACCTGGCGTAGCAGCGAGCTGAAAACTAAAAACCGAAAGTTTATCGTAGCGTTGCAGAAATACATTCCAGTGGGTCAGGGGTGCTTCAAACTCAATCAATAGTAAGTATTGAGTCTGATCCGATATGTCATGGTTAGATATCGAACCTATACTGTAACTATCTTTATACAATGCAGTAATCAGCTTGGCACAGATGAAACTTTGGTCATTTGTACTCCATGTCACGGTATTTAAGAGTCAGGTAGTATGAAAAGTATAATTAATGATCAGGTTGAGTACGATTCCACCAGAAAAAGCCTGAAACATCGCGATACTACAATAATCCTTTCGGCATCTACAGCGAGACTACTTGAGCTATTCATTGCCTATAAAAATCAACAACTCCACCGTGAGTTTATCATAGAAGAAGTATGGAAGAAGCATGGCATGGCCCCATCGGGTCATAGCCTTAATAAAAGTATCAGTATATTGCGAAAAGCATTTAGTGAGTTGGGGGCCGAAAACCCCATTGAAACGTTGCCCCGGCAGGGATTTTTGTTCCATGCTTCGGTCAATGATGAACAGTCATCTTTCAGTAGGGATGTACCTGTTCGTTCGGTAACAGAAACGGTGAATTCACCCGCAACACCGAAACGCAAAAATATTCTTCTGTTCATTTTGTTGTTCGCTTTTCTTGGGAGCGCGGTTTTGATATTGCCAGCTCTTAACTCAGGTACCACGAATTTTATCTATATCAGGGCAATAGGTGATTGTGAACTTTATACTGCCGATGACAATAATGCTGATAAAACGAAGGCATTTTTATCTTCTGATATGTGGCGAAAAGTAAATACAATTTGTCATAATGGCAAGAAAACAATTGTTTTTTATGATGATAATAATTTATCGGCAGGTAATAATCTTAAAGAGAATTTTTTGGGGATCTGTACGCTGGATAAAGGAGGGGTTGCCCGTGAATGCGAAAATTATCTTTATTAGCGGGGTGATCTTTCTTGCTGTGATAACAGCATACTTTTTTTATCGCCATCAAGAACCTGAGACGTTGACCTGCTCTGCCAAGAATTACCTTCATTTGCAGGCGCAAACTCAGGGGGTAAAAATTGAAGGTGAAGTTCTGTTGGTTTTTCGTATTTCTTCCACTACCGAAGGGCGGGTATCCCAGGTAGGGAGCCTTAATATTCAAGGTAAGCACTATGCTGTAGATCGTAATGTTGTTCTGAATTTTATTGGCAAAGACCGCGACGGATATTTGCAAACTCGTCGCCAGGCTATCGTCAAAAACAAAAATGATAATGTTCCCGATGAAATTACCGAACTGCTTATGTCTCAACAGGATATTTTCTATTATAAGGTCATCCGTATCGCCGGAAATGTCTATGCGATAAGAGATCTGCGACGTACGCTCATGGTTTGTCGGGCAGCATGAATCGAGGTAATATGTTAGTATTTTGATTTTTGTGGTTGTATGTTTTGTTGTTTCTTATGTTTGTAGTCTTTTATTTTGCCTCGTGGTGAAAATGAGTAAAAGGATTTGTACTGGTGAAAATTAGGAATTTTCCTTTTCCGATATTTAAAATGGATTTACCATTTAATGGGAATACGCATATGGATAATTGTGATTATAAAATCTGAAACTACGTGATATGACTTATGGATAAAGTTAGTTCACGAACCGCCTTATAATTGCTGGAGGCTGAAGGTATTGTATATTCTCTCGTGTATATAACGAGGGACCTGCTATGCCATAAATTTAAGTTGGTGGTAACTATGAATATGAAAAAGGTTTTTCTGCTCAGTTATGATATTTTTCTTTTCTCAGGGATAAAAGCATGGCTGCCAAATCTGGTACTGGTTGATGCGCGATCATTTATTTCTGGTACGCAGTCAGTTATTCCACGACACCCGTCCTGTTTGCTGGTGATCGATAACCGGTTACCATTGCTCCTGGTCAGGAAATGGTTTCAGAGAAATAGCACGCAGTTTATCAACATAAACTGTATTGTTCTTCGGATGAATGAAACTCGTTCTGTTAATCGAGGATACGAGGAGTATGCTTTCATTAATGGACGAGAATTATCTGATCAATTGATTTCTCAGCTAAGAGCCAATTTAATGGCACCCAATGAGGTTGTGGAGGTCACTAAAGGTTCGACGATGTTTACTTTTCATTTGACTGAATTTGAAGAGGAAATGTTGTATGCATCATTCACAAAAGAAAAGTTGCACGATTTTTGTATTGCTAACTCACTAACAACTAAGTCAGTGTATCGATATCGGGAACGGATAACCGCTCGCCTGGGATTTTCTCATTTTAATGAAACCATCATTTTTTTAACCAGGAATAATTTATTGCATGAAGGTTACCCGACAAACAATTATTCTGGTGAGAATGTAATTTACGGCGAAGCATATGATGTCTCAGATTCTGGTCGACTGAGTATGGCAATAAGGAATGAAGAAATCATTCCTTATTTTCAGCCCATCGTAAATATCAATGGGGACGTCTGTGGCGTTGAGGTTTTGGCTCGATGGCCACAGGGCCATAATTATGCGATTTCTCAGCGTGAGTTTATACCTCTGGCTGAAAAAAGTGGCTTAATGAATGAGTTAACGAGCTATTTAATGACCACCGTTGCGCGTAATCTGGTCGACGGAAGCGAGGGGATAAATAAAACACTATTCGTCTCCTTTAATGTCAGTCCATCAGGTTTAAGTAATCCCGTTTTTTATTGGGAATGCCTTAACTTTATGGAGATAACGCAAAGACTACCGATAAAATTAATGATTGAAATAACCGAAAATCAGACTCTCACTATCACTCCAGCCATCAAAGAGCTGATACGATCGTTGCGAAACCGAGGGGTTCTGTTTGCTTTAGATGATTTTGGGACGGGATACGCTAACCTCTGCTATCTCAATGAGTTAGACCTGGATGTTATCAAAATTGATAAAACTTTCATCAAGGCTATTAAAGAAGCTGAGCAACATATCCCTATGCTCGAGTCAATCATTCATCTTTCCGGGCTCCTGGGATTACGCATGGTGGCGGAAGGCGTTGAATATGGCTATCAGCAGCAATGGTTGGGGAAAAATAATGTGGATTACCTGCAGGGCTATCAATTTTTACCGCCAGTGATGTTTGATGATTTTATGCGTTTTTACAAGCAGTCTGTAGGGCTGTTTGAATCAGCGTCGGATTCAACTTTTTCAGCGTAAACCTGTCGGGAACATCAGGGGCGGATGCCTCTGATGCCGGTATTTTTGCAGAGGTTAGTGCTACAGATCCTGCCTGTCTGGTGAAGGCGAAAGCCTGTAGTGAATGAAGCATCGTTTGTTTATGTGTCTTTTACAGGGTATTTATAGCGGTATCAGCGTTAATCAAACCGCTTCCGAGGTTAGTCCATAGCCATGCGTCATTTCCTGCAAAAATTAAGAGCCTGGTTTCCGCCGCCACTCATCTTAGTACTTTTCCTCGTTGCCGATGCGTTGACGGCGAGCTCACGTTTCACATTTGGCGCGGTAAATATCGTGATAAGCGCATTACTGGCCAGTGTTAGTCTGTGGATGATACTGCATACCGCATGGCAAATGCGGATGAAACGTACGACCCTGAACCCGCTTCATGCAAATAAATCGACCACGCTTGTTACCGGCGGATGTTACGCCTGGAGTCGCAACCCGATCTACCTTGGTATGAGCGGACTCCAGCTAGCCTTTGCTCTGTTCATCGGCAGTCCGGCTGGCGTAGTGGCTGTACCGCTGTTTATGCTGGCGGTTGCCAGATTGCATATTGATTTTGAAGAGGAACAATTGCGAAAACATTTCGAGCTGGAATGGGAGCGCTTTGAGCGACAGGTTCGCCGCTGGCTATAGTCATACCCGACCGGGGACAAGCATTCCTGTCACGACACGATTCGTGCGTAATTGAAACCGGATGATGCAAAATTAGGCGTTTGATTCACAAGGCCATTGACGCATCGCCCGGTTAGTTTTAACCTTCTACCCCGTGTTCGCATTCGTGGGCATGTCCTTATCAGGGCCGATATAGCTCAGTTGGTAGAGCAGCGCATTCGTAATGCGAAGGTCGGAGGTTCGACTCCTCTTATCGGCATCATTAAATTCATATTGTTACGATGTGATTCTGTTTTTCTTACACCAACAAGTTTTTTTCATGTAAGTGCTGGTGTAAGTGATTTTTATCAATAACAGTCAACTTTACTTTGCCGCCAGCGCTCCCGGATAGTGCCGGGCAATGATGTCGTTAAGCTTATCAACCAGCTCAGGTCGCCTGAAAGTGATATGCGCCGTCCCCTTCTGAAAGTATTTGATCGCAAACATCTCATCCTCATAACGATTACTGTGCCTATTCTCATGGATATGGTCTCCCAGCCGACGGGTAACGTCAGCGCGGTGGTCGGGGACAGGCTTGCCATCCAGAAGCATTAGCATACGTTTAAGGTCTGCTAAGCGGTCACGCTGCCAGCCCCAGTTAAGCCCAAATCCCCACCTGTCGAATTTGACCAGTCCCGTGACGATGATTTTCGCACCAAATTTGCAGGGCGAGTTTGTCTTGAAATCCCAGCTTAGCTCCTTGAAGACGTTAATGACGCCGCGTTCAAACACCTCGCCTTTATTCAGATGTAATTGCTTGAACGTTCTCAGAATATTCTCTTCACTGACGGCTGGTATGTCGTCCTTTTCCAGGCTGTTGTATCACTGGTCACGAGCCTGAGCGTCCATAATCGACAGCATTCCTGAGCGCTTCATTAAATCCCGCCATATACCGTGATCGAGATTGCGGGTAATGGCTTTCATCGCCGCTTCTCTTTTCTCCATCAACCAGCAGCCGCAACGAAAATCCTGCTTCATTGCCCAGTCCAGCGCGGTTTTGCCGCCAATACTGCGGGTCAGCGTCGAGACATCGTCAAGTTGCTGTATCAGCGCTTCAATCTGCGCCAGAGCGACATTACGTCCCGTGACAATACGCTCAATGCTGGTGGAGCAAATCACATCGGTGTGGCTGATTAATACTTCGGGTTCGGTGAGAGTAAGGTCTGATATCATTTATTCCCTTTATATAAAGCAAAACGCCAGTCGGTGAGGACTGGCGCTTATGGGTAAGTGAGGAGTACGGTTTGGAGGTTAAACTGTACTGGCCTGATGCATAAGCTGAAGATATCGGAGAGCGCAAACGTCTCTAATCGCCATCACAATCCAGGGCAGCAGTACGGCTGAATCAGTGTCGTCATTGTCGTTGTCGAAGATAATCACGTTCCCACAATCGATGTTGTTCTGCAGCCAGTCAATCAGAACGTTGAGTGCCGCTTCGGTGGTTAATTCCGGCATGAGCTTTCCTTAATGGTGAGGTTAGGTTACCAGTCGAAGGTGACAAAGCCAGGCAGCATTTCGCCACAGGCATCCAGGTGAATAATTCCAGCGGCGTAGCGACGCATCAGCGTCACCACTAACCGGCGGCAGGCTTTCGACAGACCGAGGCGTTTTAACCTTAACACCGGAAATGACCACGCACTCAGACGGAGCAGATAGCCAGAGCCGGTATAGCTAATCCATTCCGATTCGCCAAAGTCTTCATGTTGGTGCGACAGGACATACAGCAGAGCATTGTCTTCCGCCGTGATATGCGCGGTGCTGCACTGGATGCAGTTTATGTGGGCGACGGGCGGCAGTGGATCTTCCACTACCAGCTTTCCGGGGGAGTCAGCAACGCGAAGGGAATAACCGTTATCACAGACCACATCGATCAGCGCAGCCAGTTCAATGCCGTCAATATCCACAGCGATCCGGCCCGCATTCAGGGCCAGAACGTTGATGGTATCGGCTTCCACTGTGAGGGATAGCTTCATCGCTGCCCCTCGCGGTATTTACCGTTGGTGATGTCGGTCACCACTTTGTAATCGTTGCGGGTCATCAACCCGGTGGCTTTGCGGGCGCGGAGAATATCGATACTGCTGAGAAGAGGGGACTGTGTTTCTGCGTTCAAACCGCGACGGTCGGTTCGTACCAGATCGCATTTCTCCACGATAAAATTCACCGCGTCGCACAGTGAGATACCGGCGTCGATATGCTCCTGAATCACGCCATCGTTGCCGAACGGAGTGTCGTTGAGTGTCAGACCGTAGTGACGATCCAACAGGTGGCTCAGAAGCCGTTGCCAGATCTCCACCGGTGACGGGCGTGGTGTAGCCTCCTGAGTTGAGGATAGTGGTTGGGTTTGCATAGTGGGATCTCTTTGTTGATGGGTAAAACGAGGGTAAGTAGTAAGAAGCTTTATGCGGTTGCCGCTGGTGTCGGATAAATCGCCAGGTATACGTAACCATGCGAGCCGAGGGAGTCGGCCTCGCAGGTCAGCCCTTTTGCATAGAGCGTGACACAGTGCTGATGGCAGGGATTGAGTTCACCGCTGGTGAGCATCAGTTCAAGCTGTTTGAGCAGCAGTGGAAATGCCTGGTCGAGATACCGTAAATCAGCGTCGCTGAACTGTCCGGTGATGTTGGCCCGGTCAGCGAGATAATGCAGACGGTTGCCCGCCTGTACCAGCCGTGCGCCAAAACAGGGCGTGATACTGCGTTTAAGCCCCCACCAGGGTTCAGTGATATCGTGGTTTACTGTCGGTATTTCATTCGACAATTTTAGCCTTCCTTAAACGTGTGTTAATTCAGCGTGACGCTGCGTAATACGACATAGGGGCCGTTGCGGCTCTGACGGCGTTCAGCGAAGACCGCGAGCACACCGCTGATATCCTGAACCTCCTGTCCGGCGTAGTGGCAGATGCTGCCAGACCATTTGTATTTACCCGTGCAGAAGGGAAACAACCGGGACTGCGGATACTGGCGGTATATCGCCATCGCCTGACGTTTACTGATAATTTTCATTGGGTTATTCTCCTGTTGTGCTACAGCCAGCCACGATCTGCAAACGAGGTGATCTCCATGCCGCCGACCACCAGGTGGTCCAGCAAGCGGATATCAACCAGGTCCAGCGCCTGCTGAATACGCGTAGTGACCTGACGGTCTGCCTTGCTGGGTTCAGCCTCCCCGGAGGGATGGCTATGGGCGACAATGACAGCGGCGCAGTTATGCTTCAGACCGGCCTTCACCACTTCGCGGGGATGGACCTGCGTATGGTTGATGGTGCCGGTAAATAGCGTTTCGTGGGCTATCAGGCGATGCTGGTTATCGAGAAAGAGCGCGGTAAACTCTTCCCGCTCCAGTGACGCGAGCTGCAGGCGCAGCCAGTCGCGGACGGCATGGCTGGAAGTAAATGACGCGCCGGTTTCACGTAGCTGGCACTCCAGCAGGGTTAATGCCTCCCTGATGGTTTGCTGGTCGGCAGGGGATAATTCACGGGCAAACAACGGTAACTGGTGTTCCATCGTCGCCTCCCTCAGTCAATGATGTACATAATGGTGCTGCATTCGGGGTGATTGAGCGCGTAGTCTCTCAGACGGTAGTAGTGTTCCGTCATGGCGTCGCATTCGGTACGGCAGGCGTGGTGACTGTATGCCATCAGACAGACGGCAATTCCGGCTGCTTCGGCACTGAGTTCACCGCCGTTGCCGTTCATCGTGTTGAACAGCGACCACGGTTCATTGTTCTCCGATTCAGGAGCCATAAACGCGCCGCCGTTGCTGAGCGTATAAAAATTCCAGATACCTCCGCTGTAGTCGGCGCAGAAGCGGTCCATCCAGGCGAAGACAGTCGGCTCAAGGATTATCCACTGCGGTATGTTGCCGAAGTGCTGCGGCCAGAAGCTGACGCGGTTCTCATCGGTGACCTGTGTAGTGGTAATCTGCAGCTGAGCCGCAATGGGAACAGATTCTGATGGTGTGAACAGTGGCAATGTATTGTTGGTCATTTGAGTTTTTCCTTATGCATGAATACGTTGAATGGAGCTACCGGGTTGAGAATTTATTGCTGGTGGAGTGGTGCTGGTGACTACTGGCTTAATAAATCCATCATGTTCTCCGCCATCACCCATAACGCGCGGTTTAACTTTACGTCACCGTCGATGCCGTTAATGGTGCGGGTATGGGTACGTTTACCCTGTGCGGTACGTCCGGGCAGGCCGCCTTTCAGCAGGTTCTCCTGCAGCCTCTGGTAGGTCGTCCACAGGTCGTCCTGGCGATCTTCATTGCGTCGCGGCGTCAGGATCTGTGTGGCAGTCACCGGCTGGTGTTCTTCGCCAAAGCGATACGTCAGTGCGGCGTTTGCCAGCGCGTGTTGTGCTGGTGGAGGTAGCAGCAGCGACTGCATGGCATCTCGCTTCTCTTCCACTCGGTCAAAGACGCTGAGCACTTCGTAAGCACCTTCAATCACTTTCCCGACAATATCGCCGCGATGCGGAACACTGATTTCGCCAAACGACTGTCCGCAGACGAGGCTGTTTGTACATACGCTGCGGAATATTCCTGGAAGTAACTGAAAACTCGATGCCCCATCGTGGCTGTTTAAAATAATGATTTCAGGTACATGCTGACCATTTATCTGGCCCGCCCGACGTAAGCGAAGCAGATGTTTAGTGTGTTCCCGACGTTCAGGGTCACGAACGCGTGACTGGCAGGCAAAAAAGGGGTGAAACCCTTCGCGCTGCAGGTTATCCAGCAGGGTTATCGTCGGTATGTAGCAATAGCGCTCAGAGCGGGAGTCGTGTTTGTCTTCGCTGAAAACGCTGGGAACATGCTGCATCAGTTCTTCGCGGGTTAACGGTCGGTCGCGGCGGATCTGGTTTGTCCGCCCAAAACGGCTGGCGAGTCGCATTGTTAATTTCCTTCGTTGGTTGATTTTGCGGCATAAACAAAAAAGCCATGCTCCTGTGGGTACATGGCCTGTGAGGTTGTGGCTGATATGAGGGCGGTGCCCGCGGTGATTTATCTTTTGGGAATGCCGTGGCTGAGCAGATAGCGGTTAAACCAGAATCCGGTGTCGGGTTCAAAATTCCACGCCCGCCAGAGTAACTGTCCTTCGCGGTCACGAAGGACCAGCCGAAAATGGGCGGACTGGTCGTCTTCGATGGTGACGTTCTGGTACGCCGCCACGATAGCTTCAGCCTGCCTGCGGGTAAACGAACCATCGGGCAGCAGTGGATTGCCAGTATCTGGCATGGGAATACTCCTGATGAATGGTATAAAACAGAAAGGCCATGCTCCCGAAGGAACATGGCCTGATGACTGGTTTTATCGCTGGTGTTCTCAGTGCTGCTGATTTTTTTCCTTAACCTTTGACCACGACGGGCGTCGGCTACCGGAAAATTCCTTGCGCATTGACCAGTAACCAATCGGGAACTGCTTCACCAGCACCCCGTTGATACCGATATCGACGGACAGATACTGACCGTTGTTGATGCTGCCCTTGCGGATATACGCATCCGGGCTGCAGGTGCCGGTATCATACTGTTGCCATGATGCGGTATCCCGGGCAGCGACATAAAAATCACCGAAAGCACAACCCGTTGCGGATTTACGGTTCAGCACAGCAACGTAATACTTCGTGTTAGCGATAATGGTACAGCTGCTGTTCTGACCACCACAGACCTGCCATAACGATTTGCCGCCATCGCCCTTAAAGGTCCAGATAGTGTCTGCCGGTGCCCCGTCCGCAGGCGCTGCAGGTGCTGCGGGCAGGGCAGACGGTAACGGTGTTTTCTCCGCGATGGCGTCGGCATTGCCGCGCAGCAGTTTCGCTTCTTCTGCCGGTGGTTTCCCGACCCAGCGTGCCTGACCGTCAACGTAGAAACCCAGAACCTGATGCGTACCCGGCGAATATAAAAAACGCAGATAATGGTCGCCACAGTTCCCCTGCTCACACAGCGAGCCCTGAAGCCATTGCCTGCCACCGACGGTGACGGGCTCCAGCGTCTCTTCCGGCCCGTTCAGACTGCCATCCGGTCCCAGTACGTTACGGATACCCGCCTGCTGTAAGGCCGATTCCATATCTTTTTTCCAGACGGGGTCGGCGCGGTAAAGGTCGGCAGGATACGGACAGGTCCCGTTGTAGCCGTTTTCCTGAGTATCAGGCTGACACTGAATCGCCTGAGCCGCTGTTTTCACCCGGGAGGCAGCATAACTGCTGTTAACCACAACAAGCAGGCCGAGCGCCAGCCATTTCGCACAGGTGGAAAGTTTTACCCTTTTCATCATTTTTATTTCCTGAAATAAAAACAGGGCCTGTCCCGGCCCTGTGGTGTCATTAACGGTCGTCCCGGTTACGCAGAATGCTGCGAGCCAGGCGCTTTTCCGTGATGGTAGTGCTGCTGAAAAAACCATCGTCAGTGGTTATCTTTCTCAGTTCAGCGCTGCTTTTGTCTTCCAGGCGGTCATGTATCACCTTTACTTCACGTGCGCTGCTGAGTGCGTCTTTTGCCACTTCAGCCGCGAGTTTTCCGGCAGCCTTCCAGAATCCCATTGCCCCACCTTCTACAGATAGCCGTTGTCTTTGCCCCATTCACACCCGCAGTCCCGGCACATCCAGCCATCAGCCCAGGGGATGGTGTCGTGAGAGCCACAGTCCGGGCAGCGTTTGCCGGAAGTCGGGTTGCCGGGTGTGATACGTCTTATTTTCATCATGTTATCCTTCTGTTGCGGGTTGATGTGGTTCAGGGACGAAGCCGGACAGCACTTCACCAATGAACCGGAAATGAGGTAACGCCTGTAAAAAATCAGGGCGTGACAGAATGCGGGTGAAATGTCCGTCTGGTGTGAAGGTTTCCGGGTGAAACATCACAGAGTGAACAGTGTGCAGTGCAAAAATGGTTATCCTGCCGAGGTGTTCTCCTGCCAGAAACCACTCACCGGAACTGAAAATCAGCCGGTAGGGAGCAAGGCTGTCGCAACGGCACCCGTCAGCCAGGAGGGTTACCCTTCGCTGTTCTGATACCGCCCTGACCAGTCGGGTGAAGATGCCCGGGCGGGAAGGCGGTATGGGTGCACCCTGATGCCAGATAAGGCATGGTGGGGTGCCCCGACCGCTTAGTAATGAGCTGACCAGATGGTGGTCCATCTCAGGAAACAGCGCGTCAGTGCCTGACTGACGGGCAAACTGCATTGCTGCCCCGGCCTGAATCTCGTGTCGTCCCCCGCTCAGCAGACGGCAGCAGCCATTCTGATATTCGAGGTCGAGATAAATCAGACGCTCGCGGAAATCACGATGCAGGGTACGCTCCGAGACCCCAAACTCCGTCGCCAGTTTGCGCATATTCAGCGTTTCCCCCGCGAGCAGACGGCTGATAATCAGCGAAAGCCGGACAGACAGGCGGTCATAACGACGCTCAGCCTGAGACATGTATTATCTCCGTGTTGGGTAAGTGATTAATTAAGAAGGTATTACTGTAAAGGATGAGACTGACAGGTTATGTCCGTGATACGTTGCGAAGCGCCTGGCGCGAAAAGGCCGTCTGGGTGCCCTGTTGGCAGCAGTAACGCGCTTATGACCGGTGGTATCTTTTGCTGGTGCAGACAGGTTATGTCTGCCACATAAAAATCATCTGCCGGATGATGAATAAACAGAGTCATTCACTACAGTCCTGATGACCTTTTACTCATTCAGAAGAAGACCCAGTCCCAGACCGCGCGGGCTACAGACACCACAGCATCACGCACGGTACGTATCACCGTCTTCAGCGGCGCAGGCAGGAATGACGATGATTCTGCCGTATCGAACACCAGCCCCACCGCCTCACCGAAGCCGTCACGGGCCTGCGACTTTACCGGCTCCGTGCAGAGCCTCCCGTGCAACTGTGTCGCCAGCGGGCTGGTGGCGCGGTCCGGAAGACAGCGCATCATGGTGCCCACCATCTCCTCAGTGCCCCATCCGGCCAGCGCGGACACCATGCAGACAGGATGATGTGGTTTAAACATCGCGGTAATGGCTACCTGCTTTTCCTGAAGATTTGCCCATTGCTGTGCTGAAGGCGTGCTGGTTCGGGTATCCCATTCGTGGCAGGGTTCTATTTTGTCGGCCTGGTTAATCACGAACAACACCTGCTGCTGGTAAGGCTGCATCACGCCGCGCCAGAAATGCTCGTCCACCGACAGCGCCCGGTCATCGGCCTTAATGACCCACAACACCAGGTCCAGCTCCGGCAGCATACGCCGGTACAGGGCGCGGTATTCCTGGTCCCGTTGTCCGTTTTCGCCCACGCCCGGCAAATCAACAATCACCAGACTGTGACGCCCGCTGCGTAGCCGGAAGCGCAGCACGGCACGGGTACAGGCGTTCACATCACTGACGGGGGAGACCTCACCCCGGAAGAGTTCGTTGCAGAGCGAGGATTTACCCGCACCGCTTTTACCCATGATGCCAATCACCGGCTCGTAGTGGGTGAGGTTCTGAATACGTTCAAGAATAAGCTGGCGAAGCGTATCGGGAAGCGACGACAGCGGTTGTTCAAGGGCCTGAAGGCCGTGTGGTTTAGTCATAAAGGATTCTCAGCGTGAAAAACAAAAATCCCCGCACTCCGGTCAGGGAGGCGGGGGATTCACGAAGATAATATCTGTCTGAGATTATTTCGAATGAAGCTTATTGCTTCTGCCATATCACTTTATGATTGCCGTGATTGACTCTTCGCATCATTAAAAGCATTGTTAATCAGTTCGTTAAGAATTTCCTTCGATGTGGTCTTCTCTACATGCGCAATAAACTCAAGTTTTTTTTGAGCCGCTTTGGTCAACTTCACAGCAGCTGGTTCCTTAGCTCTTCTGGCTCTTCTTTCCTTTTGCTCCCATGCATTTTTAAGCTCATCAAGAAGAATATCTTTATGATTTTTATTGATGCCATTTTCCGGCATGATGCCATGTCCAAGAAACTTTCCTTTATTACGCCTTTTATTTTTGCCGTTAAGATAAGATTCCTGCTCGGTAGTCCATCCTTTCCAGTTATCAAAAATAGCAAAGATAAAATAATATTTCTCTTTATTATCATGTGGTTTTAATGGAATGCCTAAGCATCGTTCCTGCATTTGTTGCCATAACCACTGGCATTGAGTTTCATCTTTGCTGTTAACCCATGAAAAAGGTGCTGGGTAAAGGGCGTACTGGTGACGCCATTCGATATCTATAGATGAGATTAAATTTGATATTTTTTGAGGCTTTTTTACGAAGGTTATCAACAGGTGTACGAATAAAGAAAAGCCAACGTTTCTCTCTGAGACATCCTTAATTCTTTTAAAAAGTAACCCGTTTGCATTTCTGATATTTTCAGGTGGAATTTTATCGGTCTTTTCTTTTTTATCTTGTTTACAGGTACTAAGGTTTATTTTCTCCGGGGACGAGAATGCGGAGGAAGAAGTTTTATTTTTAGCATCAATAGTACTGGATTGTTTATCAATAGTATCCACTAACTCAGCAGGAAGAGTCTGCGACCACGGCATAATATCGCGGGAAGGCTGAGTATATTGACTGGTGGATATAGGGTGATGCTGCCAACTTACTGATTTAGTGTATGATGGTGTTTTTGAGGTGCTCCAGTGGCTTCTGTTTCTATCAGCTGTCCCTCCTGTTCAGCTACTGACGGGGTGGTGCGTAACGGCAAAAGCACTGCCGGACATCAGCGCTATCTCTGCTCTCACTGCCGTAAAACATGGCAACTGCAGTTCACTTACACCGCTTCTCAACCCGGTACGCACCAGAAAATTATTGATATGGCCATGAATGGCGTTGGATGCCGGGCAACTGCACGCATTATGGGCGTTAGCCTCAACACGATTTTACGTCACTTAAAAAACTCAGGCCGCAGTCGGTAACCTCGCGCATACAGCCGGGCAGTGACGTCATCGTCTGCGCGGAAATGGACGAACAGTGGGGCTATGTCGGGGCTAAATCGCGCCAGCGCTGGCTGTTTTACGCGTATGACAGGATACGGAGGACGGTTGTGGCGCACGTCTTCGGTGAACGCACTCTGGCCACACTGGAGCATCTTCTGAGCCTGCTGTCGGCCTTTGAGGTCGTGGTATAGATGACGGATGGCTGGCCGCTGTATGAATCACGCCTGAAGGGAAAGCTGCACGTTATCAGCAAGCGTTACACTCAGCGCATTGAGCGACATAATCTGAATCTGAGACAACATCTGGCAAGGCTGGGACGGAAGTCACTGTCGTTCTCAAAATCGGTGGAGCTGCATGACAAGGTCATCGGGCATTATCTGAACATAAAACACTATCAGTAAGTTGGAGTCATTACCGAGAAACCGGACCTCACCCGATTCAGGTCTGAGATTTTCCCCGGAAATAGTCTGGTCGCCCCTCAAGCTCCCTCTCAATCAGTTCCTCAGCAAACAGGGGCGCCATCCTGTTGACCCGACGCTCAAGATTCCTTCGACGCGCAGCGGCTTTGCGCTCATCGCTCCAGCGCTTAATCTGCCGCTCATCGGGAAAATCCACGCACACCGCATACCCGGCGCCCGCCACCCAGCGCAACATAATGGATCCGGGCGCAGGCTGTCCGGCCTCCACCACTTCGGATGCCAGTTCATGCGGACCGGGACACGGTGATGGTAATTTCCAGCGCAGGGTGAACCGCCCCGGTTTTCCGGGGCGGTTCAGTTGATGGCCTGAAAGGCTTTCCGGATGCCATTAATGCAGTGTATCCGCAGGCCCGGATACAGCTGTGTATCGTCCACATGGTGCGCAACAGCCTGCGGTTCGTGTCCTGGAAGGACTACAAGGCAGTCACCCGTGATTTGAAGGCCATCTATCAGGCACCCACGGAAGAGGCAGCATTACAGGCGCTGGACACATTCGCCAGCATATGGGACAGCCGCTACCCACAGATAAGCCGAAGCTGGCAGGCAAACTGGGCATCAAACCGGAAGAGGTGATGACCCTCGGCGATCAGGAAAACGACATCGCGATGATTGAATATGCCGGAATGAGTGTCGCAATGGAAAATGCCATCCCATCGGCTAAAGACGTTGCCGACTTTGTCACCAAATCCAACCTTGAAGATGGCGTGGCATATGCCATTGAGAAGTTTGCGCTGAGTTAAGCTCGCACCGTAATATTGCTGATGCGGCTACGCATTATTGCCCGGCGGAGTCGTGGCTGTGTCAGCAGATTTACCAGGCAAATTTTCCTCAGTAGCCTCCTTCCGCCGTAACGCGCGTGTTGCGGGCCAGCGTGAGACTTTACTACTATCAGCACATCGCCTAATCGCTCCGCGCTGTCCAGCGCATAGCTGATCCCTTCCAGCGGGCTGCCGCTTCTTATTGAGCGCAATCACCTGCTTCTTACCTGCAAGCGGCCGAGCCAACCCGATGATTGCTACGCCGAAATGCTCCAATTTTTTCACCGGATTAAGTTGCCATGGCGCAACGTTATTTGGCGGAAGTGAAGTCTACGTGAAGTGGAAACAGGAAGCCGGAGCTTAAAATGGTTTAACGAATTTTTTTATCGATTGTTGTTTTTGTGATCCAAGTTGTAGTACCAAATATATTAATCGTACTACTATTAACCCATGAAACGCTGAATACTCTGCAATTTTGAACTTCAATGCTGGGGATTTTTACGACAACAGGGATAAAGTAATGGTAGCGAAAACGCATTAAGGACTTTCAATGACCATTACCAAAACAGACCGCATTACCTTTACCCTCGGGCGGCAGATTGTCAGCGGCAAATATGTGCCTGGTGCGGCGCTGCCCTCAGAGGCCGATTTATGCGACGAGTTTGAAACTTCGCGCAATATTATCAGAGAGGTGTTCCGCTCCCTGACGGCAAAGCGGTTGATTGAGATGAAGCGTTATCGCGGCGCGTTTGTTGCCGCCCGCAACCAGTGGAACTACCTCGACACCGAGGTGCTGCAATGGGTGCTGGAGAATGACTATGATCCGCGACTGATTAGCGCGATGAGTGAAGTGCGTAACCTGGTGGAGCCAGCGATCGCTCGCTGGGCGGCAGAGCGCGCCACCTCCAGCGAACTGGCGCAGATTGAGGCAGCCCTAAACGACATGATCGCCAATAACCAGGATCGGTATGCATTCAACGAAGCGGACATCCGTTATCACGAAGCGGTGCTGAACGCCGTGCATAATCCGGTATTACAGCAGTTAAGCGGGGCAATAAGTTCGCTACAGCGTGCGGTATTTGAGCGTACCTGGATGGGCGACGAGGCCAACATGCCGAAAACGCTTCAGGAACATAAGGCGCTGTTTGATGCGATACGGCATCAGGACAGTAACGCAGCAGAACAGGCGGCGCTGACGATGATCGCCAGCTCAACCACAAGGTTAAAAGACATCACATGACATCACGCTACATTGCTATCGATTGGGGGTCGACCAATCTTCGTGCCTGGCTTTACCAGAGTGAAAAGTGTCTGGAGAGCCGGAAATCGGAGGCCGGGATCACCCGGCTTAATGGCCGCACGTTTGAGGCGGTGCTGTCGGAGATCACCGAAGGCTGGATGCTGGAAAATACGCCGGTTGTAATGGCGGGAATGGTAGGAAGTAACGCGGGCTGGGTAAACGTCCCTTATCTTCCCTGTCCTGCACGCCTTAACGATATCGGCAGGCATCTGACCCGCGTGAAAGACAACGTCTGGATTGTGCCGGGTCTGTGCATCAATAATGCCGATAACCATAACGTCATGCGCGGTGAAGAAACACAACTGGTCGGCGCACATACACTGAGGCCTTCCGCCTTGTATGTAATGCCTGGCACGCACTGTAAATGGGTTCGGGTCGATGGCGATCGGGTAGAAGATTTTCGCACGGTGATGACCGGCGAGCTTCATCACGTACTGCTGACGCACACGCTGGTCGGCACGGGCCTGCCGCAACAAACCGATTCGCCGGAGGCCTTTAACGCCGGGCTGGAATGCGGCCTGCAATCCCCCGCGATCTTGCCCCGGTTGTTCGAAGTCCGTGCCTCATATGTACTGGGCGTGCGGCCTCGCGAACAGGTCAGTGAATTTCTCTCCGGTCTGCTGATTGGCAGCGAAGTTGCCAGCATGGGCGAGTATATCCCGGTGTGGCAGACCGTCACCCTCGTCGCCAGTCCGTCACTAACCGCACGCTATCAGCGAGCATTTGCGCTATTCGGGCGTCAAAGTCAGGCGCTCAGCGGTGACGACGCATTTCAGGTAGGAATAAGGAGCATCGCTTATGCAGTGGCAAAATAAACTTCCGCTTATCGCCATCCTTCGCGGCATCAAACCCGATGAGGCACATGCCCATGTGGCAGCGCTCATTGAAGCGGGATTTGAAGCCGTTGAGATCCCGCTGAACTCCCCGGAGTGGGAAAAAACCATTCCGGCGATGGTGAAAGCGTTTGGCGATAAAGCACTGATTGGAGCAGGCACTGTGCTGAAGCTGGAGCAGGTTGATCAACTTGCCGCTATGGGCTGTACGCTAATGGTGACGCCAAACATTCAACCGGAACTGATCCGCCGGGCGGTGGAACACGGTATGACCGTCTGCCCCGGCTGCGCCACGGCCACGGAGGCTTTTGATGCCATTGACGCGGACGCGCAGTCGCTGAAGATTTTCCCGTCTTCGGCGTTTGGCCCGGATTATATCAAGGCTCTGAAGGCCGTATTGCCACCTGAGATCCCGGTATTCGCCGTTGGCGGGGTTACGCCGGAGAACTTAAAACAGTGGATTGATGCCGGCTGTCTTGGCGCCGGGCTGGGCAGCGATCTCTATCGCGCCGGGCAGCCCGTTGAGCGCACGGCACAGCAGGCTGCCGCATTTGTGAAAGCGTATCGAGAGGCAGTGAAATGAAAATTACCAAACTCACCACATATCGTTTACCCCCGCGCTGGATGTTCCTCAAAATAGAGACTGACGAAGGCGTGGTGGGATGGGGCGAACCCGTGATTGAAGGGCGCGCGCGCACCGTGGAAGCCGCAGTACACGAGCTGGGCGAGTATTTGATTGGTCAGGATCCCGCACGCATTAACGACTTGTGGCAAGTGATGTACCGCGCTGGTTTTTATCGCGGTGGCCCGATTCTGATGAGCGCTATTGCCGGTATTGACCAGGCGCTCTGGGATATCAAAGGAAAAGTGCATAACGCGCCGGTATGGCAACTGATGGGCGGCCTGGTGCGCGACAAAATCAAAGCCTATAGCTGGGTCGGCGGTGATCGTCCGGCGGAAGCTATCGCCGGTATTTCCACACTACGTAAAATTGGCTTTGATACCTTTAAATTAAACGGCTGTGAAGAATTAGGCATTATTGATGATTCACGGAAAGTAGATGCGGCGGTAAATACCGCGGCGCAAATTCGCGAAGCCTTTGGTAATGAAATTGAGTTCGGCCTCGATTTCCATGGCCGTGTCAGCGCACCGATGGCCAAAGTGTTAATTAAAGAGCTGGAACAATATCGCCCGCTATTTATTGAGGAGCCAGTATTAGCCGAACAGGCAGAATATTATCCGCGTCTGGCCGCACAAACGCATATTCCCATTGCGGCCGGTGAGCGAATGTTCACTCGCTTTGAGTTCAAACGGGTGCTGGAAGCGGGTGGCGTGGCAATTCTGCAACCGGATCTCTCGCACGCGGGTGGGATTACCGAATGCTATAAAATCGCTGGTATGGCAGAGGCTTACGATGTAGCGCTGGCACCACACTGCCCGCTCGGGCCGATTGCGCTGGCCGCCTGTCTGCACGTCGACTTTGTGTCGCACAATGCGGTATTCCAGGAGCAAAGCATGGGCATTCACTACAACAAAGGTGCCGAACTGCTCGACTTCGTGAAAAACAAAGAAGACTTCAGTATGGAAGGCGGCTTCTTCAAACCGCTGATGAAACCCGGCCTGGGTGTGGAAATTGATGAAGAGAAGGTTCATGAACTGAGTAAACATTTCCAGGATTGGCGTAACCCGTTGTGGCGTCACGCAGACGGTACGGTTGCTGAGTGGTAATAGCGTTCTTTTAAATAGTTAAAATAATCAATAACGATCGGCTGCCTGATGGCGGAGGGTATCCCTTTATCATGAGGCAGCAGAGTGAGGATTCTGTTATGAATACCGATCTGTATTCTTCAACATTACGGCAGCTTAATGCGAAGATAATTCCGTTTATTATTATCTGCTATTTTGTTGCTAATCTGGATAAAACCAACATCTCTATTGCTGCGCTGCAAATGAACGCTGACTTAGGGCTGAGCGCCAGTATGTATGGTCTCGGTGTTGGGATGTTTTATATTTCCTATATTATTTTCGAAATTCCCAGCAACGTTATTATGACGAAAGTAGGGGCCCGGTTGTGGATTGCCAGGATTATGATCACCTGGGGCATTGTCAGTGCCGGGATGTCGCTGGTACACACACCCACGCAACTCTATGTTATGCGATTCTTACTCGGCATGGCAGAAGCCGGGTTTACGCCGGGCATCATTTATTATATTTCCTGCTGGTTTCCGAAAAGCAACCGCGCGCGTGCCATGTCATTCTTTTATATGGGATCGGTAATGGCCTCCATTATTGGATTGCCGATTTCCGGTTCCATCCTGAATATGCATGGTATCGCGGATATCGCAGGCTGGCGCTGGCTATTCGCCATTGAAGGTATTCCGGCTATTGTACTTGGCGTACTGGTTCTGTGGCGTTTGCCGCAATCCCCCGACCATGCGGCCTGGCTTTCGACCGAACAAAAAGGCTGGCTAAAAGCGCAGTTGGCGCGTGATAACGCGAGCGTGGAAGTCGGGGCCAACCATAGCTGGATCGGTGCCCTGAAAAATAAAACCGTATTGTTATTAAGTCTGGTGTGGTTTTTACAGGCATTTGGTTCGATCGGGATCACGCTCTTTTTACCGCTAATCATTAAAAGTATGGCCAGCGATCAGAGCAATATTGTGATCGGCCTGCTTTCCGCCGTGCCGTTTATCGCAGCATGCTTATTTATGTATATCAACGGTCGACATTCAGATACCACTAACGAACGTTCATGGCACTTAGGTCTGCCGCTGATCCTCTCCGGACTGTCGCTGGCGATCGCGATTTATTCCGGCAATCTGCTGGTGGCCTATGTCCTGCTCGTACTGACCGTGGGCTTTAACTTTGCCCTCACGCCAATCTTCTGGGCGGTAACGACCGAGAAACTGGCGGGCGTCGCAGCGGCGGCTTCTATTGCATTTATCAATACTGTCGCAAATTTCGTGGGCCTCGGTTTACCACCGCTGCTTGGCAAAATTAAAGATGCGACGAACAGCTATCACTACGGGCTGCTGATTGTTGCTGTGGCGCTCATCATCGGGGGAATCATTGGCATCCTGGTTTCGCGTCCTGCGCCATTGCGGGTATCTGAAGATCCTGCCTCTCGTCTCTCTTAATATTGGAAACGCTATGAAACAGAAAGTACTCAAACAAGCCTATTTACCGGATGCGCTGACCTGGGAGCTTAGCCAGCGTTACGATTTATACGATCTCGCTCTTCTGTCTGATACAGAATTGCAAGCCGTTGCCAGCGAGATCGCCGTGGTGATTACCAACGGTGAGGCAGTAGTCACGCGTGAATTTATTAATACACTACCCGCACTGAAGTTGATTGCCGTGTTTGGTGTGGGGTATGACGGAGTGGATGTCGCCGCCGCGCGTGATGCCGGAGTAGACGTTACTCATACGCCAGGCGTATTAACCGACGATGTTGCCGATCTGGCGATGGGGCTCATGCTTGCCGTCTCACGCAAAATTGTCGCTGCGCAGAAATTTATTGAACAGGCTGGCTGGCAGAACAGCGGTTTTCAGTGGACGCGTAAAGTTTCCGGCAAACGTCTGGGTATCCTTGGCATGGGACGCATCGGGCAGGCCATAGCCAGACGGGCGGCAGCGTTCGATATGGAGATTTCTTACAGCGACCGCCAGAAAAATAATGCACTGATATGGAATTACATTCCCGATCTACAGGCCCTGGCGCAAAACAGCGATTTTCTGATGGTTTGCGCGCCGGGCGGTGAAGGAACCAAAGCGCTGATCAATCAATCTGTGCTGGAGGCGCTGGGCGCGGAGGGCATTTTGATCAATATCTCGCGCGGCAGCGTGGTGGATGAGGACGCGCTGATAGCCGCACTGGAAAATAACACCATCGCCGGTGCTGCGCTGGATGTCTTTGCCCACGAGCCGCACGTTCCCGTATCGTTGCAGAAGCGCGACAACGTGGTGATCACGCCACATATGGCCAGCGCAACCTGGGAAACGCGTCGGGAAATGTCGCGTCTGGTACTGGAAAACGTTGAGGCATGGTTCGCCGGTTTGCCGCTGGTGACGCCGGTACCCTGAGCATGATTTCGCCCCTGTCTGCCGGGGGCGTCAGACTGATGGTAAGTCTGATTTTACTCTTTTATATGCCGTTTTGCCGGATGCGGCTTCGCATTATCCGGCTTTAAAGTATATTAATATCAGTGCGTTATTTTTATACCATAGCCTGTTCAGGCGAAGTGCCGCACAGTATAACCGTTGTCAGCAATTTGACTCCCTGTCTGCCAGGTCTTCTCTTTCCACTCTATTAATGCTGCTACCTTTCCCGCTGGCAGGTCGCCACACCTTGCGATACCCTGCCCTTCACCCTGACCCGGAGACGCTGCAGATTTTTGGTGTGGTGACCGCGTTTATCCATAAGACGCGTGGAGCGGACTGATGTTTGCCCTGGCCGACGTCAATTCGTTCTATGACAGCTGCGAGAAGGTGTTTCGCCCTGACCTGCGGGGTAAACCGGTTGTCGTGCTGAGCAACAACGACGGCTGCGTTATCGCCCGCTCAAAAGAAGCAAAACTACTTGGCATCAAAATGGGCGTACCGTGGTTCCAGCTGAAGGACGCACAGTTTCCCGAGAAGCTGCACGTGTTCTCCAGCAACTATGAGCTGTACGCCTCGATGTCCGCCAGGGTGATGACTCATCTGGAAGAGCTGGCGCCGCGCGTGGAACAGTATTCCATTGACGAGATGTTCCTCGATATCCGGGGCATCAACCGCTGTATTGACTTTGAAGACTTTGGTCGGCAGCTGCGTGTCCATGTTGGTAACGGTACGGGACTCACCATCGGTGTCGGCATGGGCCCCACGAAAACGCTGGCTAAAAGCGCTCAATGGGCGTCAAAAGAATGGCCACAATTTGGCGGCGTTCTGGCCCTGACCCCGGGCAATCCCCACCGGACGGAGAAACTGCTCTCACTGCAGCCGGTGGAAGAAATCTGGGGTGTGGGCCGGAGAATTTCGAAGACGCTGGGGACAATGGGTATCACCACTGCGCTGCAGTTGGCGCGCGCGAATCCAACCTTCATCCGGAAAAACTTCAACGTGGTACTGGAGAGAACGGTTCGTGAACTGAACGGAGAACCGTGCATTTTGCTGGAAGAAGCACCCCCACCAAAACAGCAGATTGTCTGCAGCCGTTCTTTCGGAGAACGCGTCACAACGTATGAAGCCATGCGTCAGGCCATCTGTCAGCATGCAGAACGCGCTGCGGAGAAGCTGCGCGGAGAGCACCAGTACTTCCGGCATATCTCGGCTTTCATTAAAACTTCGCCGTTCGCCATCAACGAGCCCTATTACGGCAATCTGGCAACAGAGAAACTGATGACACCCACGCGGGACACCCGGGACATTATTACTGCTACAGTCAGAGCGCTGGACAGGATCTGGGTCTCCGGCCATCGCTATGCCAAAGCCGGCATCATGCTGAACGATTTCTCCCCGACCGGCGTCTCTCAGCTGAATCTGTTTGATGACGTACAGCCCAGAGCACACAGTGATAAGCTGATGAAGGTGCTCGACGGCATCAACCATTCCGGCCTGGGGAAAGTCTGGTTTGCGGGGCGGGGAATTGCGCCTGAATGGCAGATGAAGCGGGAGATCCTTTCTCCCGCTTATACAACCAGGTGGACTGATTTGCCCATAGCCCGGTTATGACTAACAAATTATTTTCGGGTTTCCTCACCTCCAGTTGTGACTGCTACAGCACTTAGGGGAGAGGGTTTTTCATCCCCCCCCTGCCCTAGGGAAGGGGCGAACAAGTCCCTGATATGAGATCATGTTTGTCATCTGGAGCCATGGAACAGGGTTCATCATGAGTCATCAACTTACCTTCAGGGGCAGCGGGGAAAACCATATTCGGTGCAACCTTAATACGTTTTAAGAAAACCAGAAATAAGAACGGAAGTTACTCACATGCGAGCGTCTCATATACCATGAATTTAGCAGTCTTTAATTGGCTGAAAATATGTATATTTTATCGAAAATATCTCAATGCTAAAATTCTCGCCATAAATACATAATAGGGCTTTCTGAAACGTGGATCTGAGACTGAATCAGCTACAGCGCTGGGTTCTATTCTGTTAAACTTACGGTCAAAAATTTCCAAGAAAACCTAGGATATGACATGAGTTCACTGCACACCAGTAGCAGCAGGGCGGTCACATGCCAATGGAGAACTGTACGCAAATGAACGCCGTAGAAATTGAGCAAGCCATCACGGATCTTGCGGAACAACCCTTTGATCCTATAGAGTTTCCTTATGCTTTTCTTGAAGCCTTTGGTAACAAGGAAACGACCATCAAACGTCTGCGCGCCGGGACATCGAATAAGTCCGACTTGGGTGGTGTTCTTCAGACAAACAACATCCACATTCTGGCTAGTGAAGGGGGCCAAGTCACACAGATGCTGGCTGCACTTAAGGCCAGCCCGGCAACAGGCAAGGCCAAGGCGAAATTCATCCTTGCCACGGACGGCAAATACTTTGAAGCCGAGGACCTCAACAGTGGTCAGACTGTGGCTTGTGCCTTTAAAGACTTTCCCGATCACTTCGGCTTCTTTTTGCCATTGGCAGGTATCAGCACTGTTCGGCAGATCAGCGAAGACGCCTTTGACATCCGTGCTACTAGCCGTTTGAACCGCCTGTACGTCGAACTGTTAAAAGACAATCCTGAATGGGGTACTTCGGGGCGTCGTCATGACATGAACAAGTTCATGGCGCGTCTAATTTTCTGCTTTTTCGCCGAAGACACTGACATATTTATAGGCAAGGGGCGCTTTACTGACACTATTGCGCAGATGAGTGAGCGCGACGCTTCTAATTTGCACGAGGTCATCGCCACGTTGTTTCGTGCAATGAACACCCCACGCGATGAGCGAAGTGTTGTCGGTATCCCGCGTTGGGCTGCTGAGTTTCCTTATGTAAACGGCGCTCTTTTCTCGGGAAGTGAGGAGGTACCGCGCTTCAGCCGTATTGCGCGATCCTATCTTCTACATGTTGGCAATCTGGATTGGACCAAAATCAACCCAGACATATTCGGCTCGATGATTCAGGCCATTACCGAAGACGAAGAGCGTGGTGAGTTGGGAATGCATTACACTAGTGTCCCCAATATACTCAAGGTGCTTAACCCACTATTCCTCGACGAACTGCGGGCGAAACTGGATGAAGCCGGTGACAATCCGCGCATGCTGCTCAATCTGCGCAAGCGTATGGCCCGAATCCGCGTATTCGACCCAGCATGTGGATCTGGCAACTTCTTAGTGATTGCGTACAAGGAAATGCGAGCCATCGAGGCCGAGATTAATCGACGACGTGGCGAGATGGATAATGCCTCTGACATCCCTCTTACCAACTTTCGCGGGATCGAAATACGAGATTTCCCTGCGGAGATTGCCCGTCTCGCGCTAGTTATTGCTGAGTATCAGTGCGATGTGGTGTACCGGGGACTAAAACTTGCACTGGCCGAGTTTCTTCCTCTGCGTAATGATAATTGGATTACATGTGGCAACGCATTGCGGATTGATTGGTTGAGCGTTTGCCCTCCGTCCGGAATTGGCGTGAAGTTGCAGGCAGATAACCTCTTTGAGACGCCTCTCGGTCAAGCAGAGATTGGCTTTCAGAACGAAGGTGGGGAGACATACATCTGTGGTAACCCACCTTACAAAGGTAGCCAAACGCAGACTAAAGAGCAGAAAGCGGATTTGGCTTCGGTATTTGAACCTTATGGTATTTCGTCTAAACAAATCGATTATGTTGGTGGTTGGTTCATGAAAGCTGCTGCCTACGCGCAAGCCACACCAACGGATTCGGCTTTTGTTAGCACCAACTCTATCTGTCAAGGCCGAATTGTTCCTATCCTGTGGCCAGCAATTTTCAAATGTGGCTCCCACATTCGCTTCGCGCACTCCAGCTTCAAATGGACGAACCTTGCTGCACACAACGCGGGTGTAACAGTCGCTATCGTCGGCCTATCTACGGATGTGAGTAAGACAAGGCTACTTTACGACTTGGACCGCAATGGCCAAACTACTGTACGCGAGGCGACAAACATCACGCCCTATCTGAGTGTTGGTGAGGATGTTGTAGTCGAGGGCCAGCGCAAGAGCATATCGGGTCTGCCGGATATGTCTTTTGGCAACATGCCCGTCGATGGGGGAAATCTTTTGTTATCGGCGGATGACGCGGTTTCGCTCGGTTTGAGCAAGCAGGATGAAGAGACATTTCTTCGGCGCATCTATGGTTCTGCCGAGTTTATTCGCGGAGTAGTACGTAAGTGCCTCTGGATCCCTGATGTAAAATTGCCGCAAGCTTTGGAGATTGCGTCTATTCGGGGTCGGATTGATGGCGTTCGGGAAATGCGGCTCAAAAGTAAAGATGCTGGTACGAATGAGTTAGCATCACGGGCTCATCAGTTTCGCGAAATGTATCACGGTGGCAAGCACACGCTGATTCTACCGGGGGTTTCATCGGAAGGGCGCGAGTATCTTCCTGTTGGACTGATTGATAATCATTCGGTAGTCAGTAACCTCGCCTTTGCTCTCTACGACGCTCCGCTCTGGAATCTTGCGCTCATTGCATCTCGTCTACACCTGGTTTGGATCGCCACCATCTGCGGAAAATTGGAAACACGCTACCGCTACTCTAACACCCTCGGCTGGAACACCTTCCCAGTACCAAAACTCACAGAAAAAAACAAGGCTGACCTCACACGCTGCGCGGAGGACATACTTCTGGCGCGTGAGCATCATTTTCCCGCGACCATCGCGGACCTATACGATCCTGCTAACATGCCTACTGATCTGCGGGCTGCGCATGATCGCAATGATGAAGTACTGGAGCGCATCTACATCGGCCGTCGCTTTAAGAATGATACAGAGCGGCTTGAAAAGCTATTTGATCTTTATATAAAGATGGCCGCTTCTGCTGCACCGGCCAAAGGCAAGAAGCGTAAAGTGAGAACTAATGCATGAGCAACAAGATTAAATCAGTACCGTCCGTTTCCGTTACCTACTCACGCAGCGGAGCATCGACCAAGGCTAATGCTCTTGGGATGCGGCCTATGCAAGAAAGGGCCTATGAGAAGCGCGGAGAACAATATCTTCTCATCAAGTCGCCGCCCGCCTCCGGTAAGAGTCGTGCTCTGATGTTCGTCGCACTCGACAAACTCGAAAATCAAGGGATTAAACAGGCAATCATCGTTGTGCCGGAAAAATCTATCGGCGCGAGCTTCAACGATGAACCGCTATCGCAGTTTGGATTCTGGACTGATTGGCATGTCGAACCTAAGTGGAACCTGTGCAACGCGCCCGGTAACGACAACGGTGGCAAGGTAAGATCTTTTGGCTCTTTTCTTGAAAGTAGTGACAAGGTGCTTGTTTGCACACACGCAACCTTTCGCTTCGCGGTCGATGCCTACGGTATAGAAGCGTTTGACGATCGCCTGATCGCGGTCGATGAATTCCACCATGTGTCAGCTAACCCGGATAATAAGCTTGGTCAGCAGCTGGGGCAGTTTATCGCGCGGGACAAGACGCACATCGTTGCCATGACCGGATCCTACTTCCGGGGTGATGCGGAGGCCGTGTTGGCTCCTCAGGATGAGTCCAGGTTCGATACCGTCACCTACACCTACTACGAACAACTTAACGGCTACGAATACCTCAAGCAACTCGATATCGGCTACTTCTTCTACAGTGGCTCCTACGTCGATGACATCCTCAATGTACTCGATCCTGACAAGAAGACCATTATCCATATTCCCAACGTCAATTCGCGCGAGAGCACGAAGGATAAAATCAAAGAGGTGGAGCACATTCTCGGCGAGCTTGGCGATTGGCAAGGAGCGGATCCTGTGACTGGTTTTCAGCTAGTCAAATGCCTCGATGGACGCGTGTTACGTATTGCTGACCTGGTGGACCCAACCAGCCAAGGCAAGATTCAGGAAAGTCTCCGTGCTGCAGAAATGAAGACAGACCGTGATTATGTGGACATCATTATTGCACTTGGTATGGCGAAGGAAGGTTTCGACTGGATCTGGTGCGAACATGCGTTGACCGTTGGTTACCGTGCCAGCCTGACTGAGATCGTGCAGATCATCGGTCGCGCCACTCGCGACGCGCCGGGTAAAACCCGCGCAAGGTTTACTAACCTGATCGCCGAGCCGGATGCTGTAGAGGGGGCAGTCACCGAGGCAGTCAACGATACCTTGAAAGCCATCGCGGCAAGCCTGCTGATGGAGCAAGTATTGGCTCCGCGCTTCGAGTTCAAGCCTAAGAACCCAGAAAGCGGCCCGACCCCAGGTTTTGATTATGGTGAAGGAGGGTATGACCCGGATAACTGCAATTTTGGTGTTAATGAGCAGACAGGGACGTATCAAATCGAGATTAAGGGACTTGCCGAGCCCAGGAGCAAAGAGGCGGCACGCATCTGCCAGGAAGATTTAAATGAAGTGATCGCGGCTTTTGTGCAAGATAAGCCCGCCATCGAACGTGGACTGTTCGACGAAGAGCTCATTCCTGAAGAATTAACACAGGTTCGTATGGGGAAGATCATCAAAGAAAAGTACCCTGAACTTGGCGCTGAAGATCAGGAGGCTGTGCGTCAGCACGCTATTGCCGCCCTTAATCTCACGCAGCAGGCTAAGCGTATTGTCAACGGCGAGAACGATGGGACGCTCAATACTGCCCTTATTGACGGAGTGCGTCGCTTTGCGATGGACGTACGCGATTTAGACATAGATCTTATCGACCGCATCAATCCCTTTGGTGAAGCCTACGCCATCCTTGCTAAGACAATGAGCGAAGATAGCTTGAAGCAGGTCGCGGCGGCCATCTCGGCCAAGCGTACCTCGATCACGCCTGAAGATGCCAAAGTGATCGCCAAGCGTGCTGCTGAATTCAAACGTGAACGTGGACGCCTCCCATCGTTAACTTCGCCGGATGCCTGGGAAAAGCACCTTGCAGAAGGTGCAGCCGCGTTTATGCGTTTTAGGGCGGAGGGACATTATGAGTAATTCTGATTTAGACGATTTGGCGGCAGAACTTGCCGAATTTGCACCACCGGAGAAGAAAAAAGGACGTCCAGCCAGCGAGGAACGCATCATCGCAGGTTTTGAGGAAATCCAGCGCTTCGCTGACCAACATGGACGTGCGCCGCAACACGGCGAAGATCGTGAGATCTTCGAGCGCCTCTATGCAGTGCGGCTCGACCGGCTACGCAGTCTCCCAGACTGCCGTGCCTTGCTAGAGCCGCTGGATCATCAGGGCTTGTTGGCCGGAGGGGGGGAGGGAGCGGAGTCAGCGGACGAATTTATCGATATCGATAATTTGGCTGCCGAACTGGCGGATGTTACCAGCGAGGACGATATCACAGTCTTGCGTCATGTTCGTGCTAGCTCCGAAAAGCGTGCTGTACAAGGGATCGCGGATCGCAAGCCGTGCGAGGATTTTGATACATTCAAACCGCTATTTGAACAGGTGCGCAGTGATCTAAGTTCAGGGTTAAGAGTGACCCGACCTTTTGGACAGTATGCAACGATTGAAGTGGGCCATTGGTTCATCCTGGATGGTCAAACGGCTTATGTGGCTGAGGAAGGTGAAGAGTTCGATTCGCCACAGGGGAAGAAAGATGCTCGACTGCGTGTCATTTACTCGAATGGTACGGAAAGCAACCTACTTCGGCTGTCACTGGTTCGTGCTTTGTATAAAGACGAAACAGCACGCCGAATTACCGATCCAGACATGGGGCCTTTATTCAGCGATGCTCTAGAAGAGAGCGATCTAGAAAGTGGCACCATTTATGTGTTGCGTTCGCTATCTGATAACCCTTATGTAGCTGAACATCGTGATGTCATTCACAAGATTGGAGTGACTGGCGGCAAAGTAGAGGCGCGTATTGCCAATGCGGAACACGATTCCACCTATCTGTTAGCGAAGGTCGAGGTAGTAGCTTCATACAAGCTTGCAGGCATCAACCGCACCCGGATGGAAAACCTGTTTCACAGGTTGTTTGCACCCGCAAGGCTTAACATTACCATTAACGACCGTTTCGGCCATCCAGTACAGCCCGAGGAATGGTTTCTCGTTCCGTTATTCGTTATCGATGAGGCTGTTGCACGTATTAAGGATGGTAGCATCATTGGGTATGTTTATGACCCCATGTCTGCGAAACTGGTGAAGGCATAGTGAAGTGACACACCGAATTTGGCCACCTGTTCTGAGGTGATATACTCACCTCAGAACAGCACAGGAAAAAAGATACTGATTTGAATGTGCCTATACTTTGCGATGTGAGGATCAATGAATAGTAACCTGACCAAGATATGTTACCGTGGTGAGACTGGTGAAAGTGATCTAAGAACATTGATACTTGGTGAGATTCTATATATCTCACTACGAGATGTTTTAATCACGCTGAATAAAGAAAATAGAGAAATCAACGCTGATTACACAGTAAAATCGATGGCTGGAATAATCAGGGCGCAATTACAGGCTCTTGACCCCGATGAGTATATTACTACAGATGCTGAAAATGGTGTTTTTGAAGGTCAGAAAGAGATCTTCGTCACCCAACCAGGTTTGTATCGAGTTATGTCGAGTGACCGAAGCGCGGCTGGTAAGCGCTTTCAAAAATGGTTATTCCATGAGGTCATACCATCGTTGACTAAACATGGAGTATATCCACCACCGCCAGAAGCAAAAGGATCTGCCCTCGCGCAAATGGCTGAAATATTGGCCCAAAACTCACGAGCACTTGCTGATGCTATCCACAGACATGAAAAATTGGTGGAAGACGTCTCACAGGTGAAAGGCAAGGTTGCCGATGTTGAAAACCGTTTGAACCTCCTAGAATCCAGTCCTTCAATTGTCAATGAGGATATGCAATCCCTTGATAGCCGCCTCGCTTTTTTGGACATTAGCATGGAAGAAAAGCATGCCGCCGAAACATTAGCTTGGTGCGAGAACATTTCTGTGCAAAAAAACAGGAAGGTGATTCGCAAGGACTGTAGGGAAAACTCGCTCTTTACAACACAGACTATCGACGAAGCAATCGCTATCATGACTGAAAGTGGAAAAATCACACCAAATTGAAGATCCTGGGGGCAGGTTATCTGCTGGTTATATTATTGAACTCTGACGTAAAATAGGCCTTCCCACAAAGAGAAGGCCATTGCCGACTTACAGATCGATTTGGCTACAGCCGAAGTTACGGTCTCCTTCACCAAACACTTTGCTTTCGACTTTGGTGAGGTAATCCAGTCGGGTTAACAGCGCTTGGTAGTTATGCTGGAAGTCAGCATTATTGGTATCCAGCACGTACTTACAGTTATCAGGAAAATGGACCAGACCTGGGTGATCGTCTCTCTCCAGTCTCAGGGCGCTGTACCACGCTCCCGTAATCATCCCTCTCAGGTTATCGTGCTGATCGTAATCCCCGAGGTGGTAGTAAGCGTCTTTGTTGAACAACAGGCAAATGTGATAGTGGCATTTACCTGATTCAGAATACTCTTTCGCCCATATAATAAATAAAGGGCAACGGTAGATGCGTTTACCTTCACGCTCCTTACGGGTACGGTCAGCCTCCAGTTTAGCTCTGAGGGAATCACGCATTCGGGATATCACCCCTGGTTCAAGATTAGGGAAACAGCAGATATTGTCTCCGTTATCGACTATCTTCGGATAATGCAGATCGACACGTACCGCCGTTAACCTGGGGTAACGGTTAGTCAAATAACATAATAATTTTTTAATCTTGATCTGATATTCGAGGATATGTACTCCATGAGTACCTTGATATGTTTTCATAATATATACCTGTATTTGGTCCTACGGTCTATAGCAGACCGTACAGGGATGCCATACAGGCAGGGCTATTCCTGGTCACTGTTGTCGGTATATACTGGTATCAGATCTTAGTAAGGATATACTGATCTGATTACTACTCTTACTGGTGAATACAGGTAGTAAGAGTACACAATGCCATTATAATACCTATCCAACATCTAAATTTGAGACGAAGGTAGCCCCAGCCTGTGATGGCTGTTAAAAAGTTACTCTGCAATTAGCTTCTGGAATTAACCGATGATTCCGTTATTCCAGTGCCGCTTCACAGTCGATAAACTGATACTCAATTTCTTTGCAATCTCAGCCTGAGTAAATCCACCTTTCTTAAGTATTGTGATATCACGTCGGTATTTGCTTCCCTCCTTTCGTCCTAATTTCTTCTTAACATGTCGATATCGGCTTTTAGTTGATTTCAGATTGTGAATGTCAATCGTATCCTGACGAGCAATCAAAAAAGACAAGCAACTTTCAGCAGAAGGCTCTATCCTTGAAGCTGGATGGTAGCTGTAGATAAACATTTCTTTTTGAAGGCAAAAAAATAAAATATTCTGTAAGTCCTCCACAGTTCTGCCAAGACAGCTTAGATCTGGAATGACAAGCGTGTCCTGCCGGTTCATTTCATGATGAATCAATTGTCTGAGTAAACGTTGCTCTGAAACAACCTCTTTAATATCTACCTGCTCGATCACAACATGTTCAGGTAGAATATTAAATTTTTGGCATATCTCAGCAAGTGAGTGATGATCTGTAATGCTTTCTTGCTGTTCGCTACTGCATATGGTGTAAAAAAATGAACGCATCTGATGCACTCCGGTGTCATAAATTATTTTTTGATACCTGAATAATGTTATTTTGTATAAAAAATAACCAAAAATAGAGCGTGATTGCCAGCGATACTTTGAGTGGTAAAGTAGTATTTTACCTCTCATAATTGTTTGTCCTTCTTTGTTACCTCTTAGGTTCTGCTCTCCTGTGAGTATGGGTTTATAATGATGTCATCCGGTGCATTAACACGGTTGGAAACATCTGTTTTACGGATCACTGGCAGCATAACCACCATCTCATTGACATGGTAAATATCAATCCAACAAACAACCGGATAAGGCATAACAATCCCCTTTCTTCTAAGAACTTCATTTATCCCGAATATAATTAATTGGGATGTTGACAAGAGTAGAGTCTGCCCGACATCAAAGTAATAATCCTCAAAGGTTGTTCTATGAATAAGAATAATGTTTGAATATCCTGAGACACTTTGATGCTTTACATTAAAATGTCGTTGATTGTAAATGTAAATGGCTTTTTCCATATCGTAATTTTCCCTCAGCGAGGATAGCCTTTCACGTATAACTGTTTTTTCATCTTTCCCCATGAATTCATCATTAGCGTTCAGTTGAAAGTAATCTGCAATGGGGATTTTTAATGGACTCATGATGTTCGTTTTCCAGATTAACGAACAGTACTCTTCCAGAGTTACTTCTGTTTTACCTCGGCTTCGATTGATGCTTTCTTTTATAGAGAACTTTAACAGGTCATTTTTTATTTCATTTATTGACCAGTTATGACGATTGCATTTTTCTAATATAGGGATAGCCAAATCCACAACTTCCGCTATTACGGAAGAGTGAGATTTATTTGTTAGTCTGGCATAATGATCAATTACTCCTAATGAAGATTGATTTTTGAACGTGACTGAGTGTTTTTTTATGGGAGTAGTCTGTACTACCTGTGACTCATTGTTTTTGCCTTGACAAGGTTTTTTTCCTGGTAGAACGCTGCTCATCTCAAAATTAGTAACACTATTAGACATTTTTAAGGAAACCTCTTTGTTATCTCAATATAAAACTACTATCTGAAATTTCTCAGTGTTGCCCCATTTTTCTCGGGGCAACATCGCTATAAATCAATAAAATTAAATCTGTAATTTATTACAGACTTTCTCGTACAGAAAATGTATCTATAAAATCGAGGACATCTTTACGTAACCAGTAATGGCGGCCATTGATTTGTTTTGGGCGAGGTAGCCCCTCAGGCAATTTGTCCTGACAAAGCCATTTACGAATGGTTTGAGATTTGTAGCTAATGATTTTAGCTAACTCAGCTGTTGAAATGAGCTGTGATTGAGATGTATCCGGGAGTTTGAATGCGCTCATTTTGCCACCTCAGTGATTGAGATATTGGCAAAGAAAGCTTTAAGCATTATTGAATTAGTAGGGGTAGTAATGAAGGCAGAAGGAAACGTTTCGGGCTCGGGGTCGGGGTCACTACCATCACCTGAATCTGATGATAAGGCACTTTTAGCTGATTTAGCCGTACTGTGATGCGATCTGGATGCCTGATTTTTACATGACATCAGACGCGCGAGAAAGTTAGTAGCATTTTGCATTCTTTGTTTAAGATGTAAAATTTTCAGTTTGGCGCATGCGACAGACTTGCGAAGAGCTGAGTATGTTCCTTTGAGATACTCGACAACCTCTTCCATGGACGCAGGATCGTTAAAGGATTGAGTTGTTTTACTTGAATTAATACACCAGCGAGCTCTGATAGCTGCCAGAGTGGGTTCTATGGATACAGTTGCTGGGGTTGCCATTGGCTTATCTCCTGTGTAGTTGCTGTATCATTGACTAAACTGTGTATTACGATACATGAAAATCTATCTTGATCAATAGTTGATGATATTTTGTAATATGTTGATTTTTAATGGAATCAACGCATATCAACGTTGTTTTTTATGGTAATACCTGCTTCATTTAAGATCCATGTCTCAATTTTCTCGTGCCATTTTCGTAACAGATCTAACGGACGACGGCGATAGTGTTTTTCGGCAAGAGCGCTGGGTTTGTGTCCCATAATTTGAGCAACAATACCAGTGGGAACTTCAACCCACTCGGCCAAAGTACCAAAACTACGACGTAAACCGTGAAGGCTGATATGTGGTAACTCAGCCAGCACTAACGCTCTGTTGTGCGCTGAACGCGGCTCAATAATTTTGCCACTTTTACTGTTACTTCTGAAAACCCAACCCTCCTTATTTACGTCAGAATTTGGGGATTGCGCTAGTACATTTAACAATTCAGAAACATAAGGAGTGAGAGGGATGATACGTTCACCTTCGATCTTGTCTTTAATTCGCATGCTTGACCATTTGAAATCTACGTCTGACCAGCGAAGCGACGCAATTTCTTCACGCCGAGCACCAGTGAGCAAAAGTACTTGGAGATAGGCCGATGCAATAGGATTATTGAGGCTACGCACGGCACTAAACCAGCTTTTTAGTTGTTCCTTTTGCAGGCAATCATCAGCTTTACTCGCTGACACGGGAACCATTTTTCTTACGTTGTAATCTTGTGCCAGATCGCCAGGAATGATCCCTTGATATTTTTTCTGATAATTACTCCATTTGATGAAAGCACGTAGTAGGCGATAAGCGTGAGCAGTGACGGTAGGTCTATTTTGCCTTTCTGTACTCAGCCACGCTGCTATGTAATCTGGGGTTAGCTCCGATAACGGCAGGTTGAGCAAACTAGCCAATGGTCCAGCCGAAGTCGGGCCTTGGCCTCTTTTTTTACTTTCGCCTCCACGACTGGACAAGTTAATGTGATCGGCAATGTATCGAGTAGAATATGGGCGTTTAGTTTTTGCACTGATACCGGTTCTCAATTCTTGAAGATAGTCTTCCCAGGCGACGGAGAAAGTCACTTTTGTTTTACGTGATTCTGCCTGCAGGGATTCTGCTTCTGCGATTTTTACAGCCTTAGCAATTCGTGGATCTATCCCTGTATCGATCAATGTTTGTAACCGTCTTGCCTCGGCTCTCGCATCATCAATCTTCCAGTCGTTAATATTGCCAATAGTCATGCGAAGGGTTTTCCCCGCATATACGCTTTGGAATACAAAGGCTTTTGCTCCGCTAGTTGCTCGGCATGCCAGGGTTGTTACATCTGCATCCCAAAGAAAAGTTTGTTTTTTCCCTTCCGGTAAGGTGAATCTGCGAAGTCTTTCGAAGGTAAATTTTTGTCTTGAAAGCGCCATTTTTCGGCTCCAGTTGAGAATTGCTGTCTTACAATAATGTAACTGCTGGTGTAAGTAAATGGAGGGAATAAACATCAACTTTTGTTAATTTCAATCAACGGGTTTATTGCTATAACTTGGTGTTTTATAATATAAAGTATGTTGTTTTGATTGATTGCTCAAGTAGTTAAAAATGCATTAACATCGCATTCGTAATGCGAAGGTCGTAGGTTCGACTCCTATTATCGGCACCATCCCTTAGTATTTCCAAGTCATCTCAAATCAACAAAACCCTTTAAAAACATAGATATTACGCGATTCTTCGTCATTTGACGTCAACCCCTATCTCTTGAAATCAACATACAATTGGGGGCACAATCGGGGGCATGTTCTGTTCGGTCTAGGAAATGTGCCCCCAATGATGCTGAATGCCCGCAAGGTTGAAGCCGCTAAAGGAAAAGAGAAGAGCTATAAGCTATCTGATGGAGGTGGCCTGTACCTTCAGGTTGAACCTAATGGCTCGCGTTACTGGCGTATGAAGTACCGTTTTGCTGGTAAAGAGAAGCGCTTGTCCTTTGGTGTCTATCCAACAGTCACCCTCGCCGATGCCAGACAAAAACGCGAAGACGCAAAGAAACTACTCGTCGCTGGTGAAGATCCTGGCGAAGTGAAAAAAGCAAAGAAGCATGCTTTAAACGCAGCGATCGAGACACTTAACCCATTTAGAGAAGTGGCGTTAGAGTGGCACAAAATGAAATCTCCCAAATGGTCTGAGGGCTATGCTTCAGACATAATTGAGGCGTTTGAGAAAGACATTTTCCCGCATATTGGACACAGACCTATAGCCGATATTCAGCCCCTTGAACTACTTGAAGTACTGAGGTTGATAGAAGCACGAGGTGCTATGGAGAAAGCGAAGAAAGTCCGTCAGCGATGCGGTGAAGTTTTCCGCTATGCCATCGTAACGGGTAGAGCAATCTACAATCCTGCACCGGATCTTGCCAGTGCGATGCAAGGACATGAAGCAGTCCACTATCCATTCCTCAAAGCCAACGAGCTGCCGGAGTTCTTTACTGCCCTTAACGCTTATTCAGGAAGCCCAATTGTATTGCTGGGGGCACATTTACTTATCCTGACGGGTCTAAGAACAGGAGAACTAAGAGCAGGTGAGTGGCGTGAGGTGGATTTTGATAATGCGGTGTGGGAGATCCCAAAAGAACGTATGAAAATGCGTAGGAGCCATATTGTCCCGTTGCCAAAACAAGCATTATCCCATCTCAAATGTTTGAAAGAACTAACTGGGAACTACCCGCTGATGTTCCCTGGACGCAACGATCCTAGCAAATTTATGAGTGAAGCAAGCATTAATCAGGTGTTTAAACGTATTGGATATGCAGGGCGTGTTACGGGGCATGGTTTCAGGCATACGATGAGTACAATTCTGCATGAGAAAGGATTTAACAGTGCATGGATTGAAACCCAGCTTGCTCATTTAGATAAAAATTCTATTCGCGGAATTTATAACCATGCTCAATATCTGGAAGGACGCAGAGAAATGATGCAATGGTATGCTGATTTTATTGAGGGAATGAATCGTAATGGCTAATAAAACCATTCCTTTGAAACTATTTCGCACGCATTATCAAGTAGCAGAAGTTGCTAAAATGCTAAATTGCGAAGAGGCGGATGTTTTTTATCTGGCAGGAGAGAATGAACTTTCATTCTCTGCATATGTTGGCAGGGAGGGTAATTTCTCAAAGCATCGAGTTAGATGTATAAATGAATTTATTAATCATCTTGATTCATTGGATAAGGATGACGAGGGGTATAGTTATATTAGTCAATATAGTCTCATAAAAATACATGAGATAAAAAATGACAAGAATTTAGTTATTTCACGTATAAAAGGTTATTTTAAATACCCACCAGGAATCCAGAAGGATTTTATTTATTTTAGTGGGCAATTCCCAGTATACCCATCTCTTCTTGTTCCAGCAGGGGAAGTGTTTTCAGAAGAGATAAAGTTCTTTCAGATAGACTGGAAAAATTCTGATGGGCTTTTTTTTGAGCATGATGGATATATAGAAAGCGATGATGTTCGAAAACTGTATGATATTATTAATAATGATGCTTCTTCTTCGGAGGTATATAAGTCGCTATCAATTGCACAACAAGAGCGACATGCAACAAAGCGAAATCAAGTTTTGAGTGTGGCCATTTATCTTTACAAAGAAAACTCTAATGTCAAAAAAGACAATGCTACAGCGCTAACAAAGCTTGTTTTTTCCCGAGCAGCCGAATTTTGGCCTGATAAGAAAGAACCGCCCTTATCATTCGAAGTAATCTGCAAAATGATTGCTAGTATTTTCAAAAAACCAATCTTTACAAATAATTAACATTATTGGTGGGTAAGTATTTTTTGCTTACTCGCCTTTTTTATATTTTTGAACGATGTTTTAATCCTCTTCGTTGATATAGATTGATACATAGAGAGGAACTCATTATGGGGTTTACTGATAATCGTCCTTCTGCTGACTCGCTCATTGATATGAAATTCATTACATCTGATTGTCTGTTTACTGATAAATGGATTTATAAACTGATTTCTCTAGGTCGTTTTCCTAAACCAATCAAATTAGGTCGTATGTCTCGATGGCGTGCCGGTGACTACTATGCTTGGCGTGATAGCCATTCTTCAGAGTAAAAACATTAGTATTAGTAGCATTTATGAGGAGTTTATATGAATTACCGTCTACAACCGGCGGGGAGTCAATACATATCCCTTCCAATTAAGAATGAATATGTTTCCGTGTTAGGAAACTATAAAGTAAGCCCGTTTAAAGAGACTCATAGCGACACGGCCTGTATTGTGCGTATTATTGAAATATATTCACTGAATAAGCTGCGCGCTAAAGGTGAAAAGTTGTATTCACTTACGGGGTTAACAGTACCTGATACGGAAGCTGTGGCGAATGAGATCAACCTGCTCCTGAGCCGTTATGCCCAGTTGTGTCGTCAGGAAGAGGAAGAGTTATCTTTCCGGCAGCGTGAAGTGACAAATGCGGAAGTTGCATGGAAAAGCACATTCTCAAAAAACGGCGTCAGTAGCATTGCTGAAGCCAAAACGAATAAAACGGGGCATGCTGGACGAGCGGATGCTGAACGGTGTTACCATCTGGCTGTTTCCCGGCTGAATGAGCAACATAGCCGACTGAGCACAATCAAGCTTTTACCGGGCGTACTGGCCGATGAAGTTAACTACATTGGTAAGGGAGTTGAGAAGCGTTTACTGAACATATTTCCTCAATCCGGCCAGATTCCTGCTGATTTTATTTCTGTGTTTAATGACGGTGACGTTGTCCGTGATATTAAATTTATTACAGATGCACTCAAATCTTTGTCTGATTCTGTGAGTGAAATTATTAGCCGTTGTAGCATTCCAACTGATCGTTATGTATTAAATAACGGTGGAATGGCAAGAACTATGGCTTACAGGGAGTACTATCGAGCAGATAATTATGTATTACGTTCAGTCGTAAGTGACCGGGATTATGTTGAGCATGTAATGAAATACAATCGGGTTGCTGAGTACAAAAATAAAATCTTTTCTTAAATACTAAAAAGGTGAAAAACTATGTATGCCTTCAAAACTGAAAGGCCGGACGCAGCACGTCGTTATCATAATAAATTCGTCACTGGCACTAACTATCAGGAGGAATCAAACAGACGCTTTGCATTAAGCGAACCCTCTGAAAATATACTGCGTACCTCAATTCTGGAATCCGGGTGGCTTATTAAAAATATCACCCTACGTGATGTTAACGCCGTGTCAGGTAATGCCGTCAATATTGGTACCAGTGAACTGCATACCGGACGTGTGGATGGTGGCCGTTTCCACAAAAAAATGGCAATCAATGGTACGGAGTTCTTTCTGACAGAGACGGATACCTGTGCCCGGATCAGCTATTCCGATATGTCTCATATTTACCATACTGGCGTGCCGGATGAGTTTGAGAAAACGGTTGAGAGCTTTTTTGCCCAGGCATATGCGCTGGACATGCTGAGGGTCGGTTTCAATGGTGTGTCGATTGCAAATACTACAAACCCGGAAATCAATAAAAAAGGCGAGGATGTCAATATTGGCTGGCATGCACTGGCGAAAGCCTACGGGAACGGGAAGCAAATCATCTCTGAGTCTGTCACTCTGGGAGAGACTGGCACCTGGAAAAATATTGATGCTCTGGCCAACCATCTGATTACTGAGCTTATTGCTGAGCAGTTTCGTGAAGATCCCCGTCTGGTTGTACTGGTTGGGGCAGAGCTGGCAGCACATCAACGCCTGAAGTTATTTAATGCCGCAGACCGCCCGGCTGATGTGAATGCTGCACAGATGGCTACAAGTTCTGTTGCTGGCCGCTTTGCGTTTATTCCCCCGTTTATGCCGGGTAAGCGTCTGGCAGTAACGACGCTGGATAATCTGCATATTTACACCCAGGCGATAACACGCTGGTTTCGTGCTGAGTTTGATGATGAAAACAGTGAATACGTACATTCCTACCTGCGCAATGAAGGCTATGCACTCGGTGAACCAGAACTGTACGCGGCTGTCGATGAGAGCGCCCTGACGTTTGCGGATTGACTTAGCGACAGAAAGACCCGCTCAGAGGCGGGTCTCGTTTACAGCATCAGGAAAAATGAAGAACTATTTTTAAGCAGAGGCTTAAGCATGCCAGCGTTAATTAATCCAGGCAATCATCAGTTTTCGGTTATAAATTTCTTGCCTCACCAGGAATATGCGGGATATAGTTTAAAGGTTGCCGCAAAATCGGCAGCCGGGCGTGGAAACCCGAGTAATCTAACGGCGACACCAGACGCGCCATGCGTCTTTTTTTGTGTCTTTGCCTTTGTGCACCTGTTACCTGTACAGCGGTTTCTTTACTGTTGTAGCTATCGTGTAATGGTGGCTCAGGCGGGGCTGACCTCGGTCAGGCCGGTATCCGTTAGAGCCGGTATTTCCACCCCCGTCTGGGCTACCACCCATGAGCGTGGAAACTCCGGTGGTAGCGTTACCCGCTATCTAACGGAGGTTGCCATTATGGCTACAGTCCCTGCTTTATCTCACCCTGAATTTACCTTTGTCTTTCTGGCTGTCCGCCGTACAGACCGTGATGCCCGTCCACGCCCTGTGCGTGTAATCGCAGACTGTGAACATGCTGCACGCCTTAAACTTGCCACTGAATTTATCCTGAGCTTTGCTGCCCGTATCCCTGTGAAAAGCGCCGGGGAGGTGGTTGCATGAAATCCATGAATTTTCAGCAAGGCTGCATATTGAGTGAACTGGGTGAGAGTCGTCTGTTACGGGCGGCACTGGCCAGTGAGTTCCTTGCAGAGGTCTTGTCCGTTCCCACAGTGAATGGAGCGAGAACTGTTTCAGCGGAAGGCGCTGCGGCTTTAGTGGCCTGTATTGCTGAACAACTGGATGGCGTTGTTAAGGAAACCAGCACAATTAAGGGAGAGATGCGCGATGAATAATAATCAAAATTTAAAGGCGCATGCTTTACGAACAGCGGTCTTACGGTACTACATTGCTGATGCATTCATTTCCTTAATGGAGCGTGTTCATAATGAACCTGTTTATATTGAAGATGGCGAACGAATAGAACTCACCCACGAAAAAGTGGTGAGCAATATTATTTACCATATTGAAATGCCGTGGGTGAATGAGTTTGGGGCTGATGCTGGTTGCATACTGGCCGCAGAGAAACTGGAAAAAATGCTTAAACCAGGCTTTATGTCAGAAAATATTCGCCTGTCAGTTTTTGGTGTCACAGAGATGCGTGAGGTTTACCGGGATATTATTTTCGGTGCACCTGATGGTGAACTACCCGAAGGTTTTGAATTTGTGAAGCCGGAAGGTCAGGAGGTGCTGCTGTGAAAATACAGTCTGTATCCACGATTTCCGGGGCTGCGATTGGGCGCTGGCCTTATATCCTGTCAGCATTAGGTATCAAAGTACCGTCCGCAGGACATCATGGGGCTTGCCCTGCCTGTGGTGGCAAAGATCGCTTTCGACTGGACGATAAAGCGGGGCGTGGGACGTGGTTTTGTAATCAGTGCGGTCATGGCGATGGTCTTGATCTGGTTCGTCTGGTGACAGGAAGAAAGATAAAAGAAGCCGCCGGGATGGTATCTGAGGCGCTTGCATTACCCGAAATACAGAAGAAGCCCGCTTTGCCAGCCAGGAAAAAGGCCGCAGGAAAGGAAGCGGGTGCGGAGCGATATACCAGACTCAGACAGCAGTCCTGCAATGGTGAGCCGGTCTATCTGACAAACAAGGGCTTACACGGGTATTCACTTCCCTTGCTGTCACAGCCTTTGAATCTGGCCGGAATAACATTTTCCTCCGGTTCATTACTGCTGCCGTTGACGGATATCTCCGGGAATATTACCGGTGGTCAGCTTATCAATCCTGACGGGGATAAAAGTCTGCTGCCCGGTAGCCAGCTGTCTGGCGCATTCATTGCCCTGACCGATATACCCGCTGAAACACCTGAACAGGTGATTATCACTGAGGGTTTTGCCACGGCGCTTACCGTCAGTCTGCTGACTGAAGGATGGATCGTGGCGGCTGTCGCTGCCACCAATTTACTGAAGGTGACGGAGCAGATCCGAAAACGCTGGCCGGAAACCCGGATCATTCTGGCCGGAGATAATGATCTGGCTGACGGGAAAGAAAACACCGGGCGTATTCAGGCAGAGAAAGCCGCCAAAGCGGTGGATGGCTGGGTAACGCTCCCTCCGGTACGCCATAAGGCTGACTGGGATGATTATCGGCAGGAAGTGGGGAAAGAACGGGCGAGAGATGCCTTTCGGGAAGAAATGACGCTGCATGGTAAAGGGCAGACCCGTTTACCAGAAGGGTTCCGGCTGACAAAAGAATATTTGTGGTACGACAAGCTGGTTAATAAGTCTGATGGCGATACGGAGATACGTAATATCAAAATTTCCAGTCCGTTGCGGGTGACGGCAATCACCAGTGATGCTGATGGGAGTAATTACGGGCGTTTGCTGGAATGGGAAGATACCAACGGAAACAGCCGTAAATGGGCAATGCCGATGGAGATGCTGGGTGGCAGCGGGGAAGAGCTGCGCCGAGTTCTGCTGGTTAACGGGCTTTCGTACATCAACATTAACGGCATGGCCAGAGCATTCCTGATGGAATATATCTCGCTGTGTAAACCGGACAGAAAAGTAACCTGTGTGAATAAAACGGGCTGGCACGGCGGGGTTTACGTTCTCCAGGATGAAGTGATAGGGCGCGAAGCCCAGTCAGTCATCTTACAAACGTCGAGTGTGCAGGGGCGTGATTTTCGTGTCAGCGGCACATCAGAGGACTGGCGTGAAAATATAGGCCGTTACTGCATAAATAATGCCCGTCTTGCCTTTGCGGTGAGTCTGGCATTTGCTGCCCCCCTTCTGAAACTGGTTGGTATCGGCGGTGGAGGTTATCACCTCAAAGGGGAATCAACAGACGGTAAAACCACGACGATGAAAGTGGCTGCATCGGTATGTGGTGGAACAGATTTCTGGCATACGTGGAGGGCGACGGGGAATGCATTAGAAGGAACGGCGAGCCGCCGCAATGATGCCACGCTGATGCTGGATGAAATCCGGGAGGTTGACGGCAGGGAGGCGGGGAATATCGCTTATATGCTGGCTAACGGGCAGGGCAAAGCCAGAGCCAGAACAGATGGTTCGGTAAGGGAAACCAACCGCTGGAATCTGTTGTTTCTGTCCACCGGGGAACTGTCACTGGTGGAACATGCGGCAAGCGCCGGGGAACGTACGTATGCCGGGGTTGAGGTCAGAATGATCCAGATCCCAAGTGATTCAGGCAAATATGGCGTGTTTGAAGAACTTCATGGTTTCAGTAGCGGGAAAACCCTGGCTGAGCATCTTGAGCAGCACGTAGCGCATTATCATGGTGCACCATTCCGCGACTGGCTGCATTGCCTGACCGCTGATCTGCCGGAACTGACCAGTCAGGCGAAAGCCTTATTGAAAGAGTACACCCGAAGGCTAACGCCGGAAAATGCCGGGAATCAGGTTGGCCGGGCTGTTACCCGTTTTGCTCTGGTTGCGATGGCCGGGGAGCTGGCCACAAAAGCGGGCATCACAGGATGGCCGGAGGGAGAGGCCTTTCGTGCCGCTCAAAGTTGCCTGGCTGCATGGATGTCTGACCGGGGCCATACAGCTAATCAGGAAGATAAAGCGGCACTTGAACAGGTACGGGACTTCATGACGCGTAATCAGTTCAGTCGGTTTGCTGACTGGAATGACGACAGGAACCGGCCTGTTTCAATGATGGGATTCAGAAAAGTCGATAAAGGAGACAACGTGACGGAGCCGGTTGTGACGTTCTACGTTCTCCCGTCAGGCTGGAAGGAGATCTGTAAGGGATTTGACTCGCGTAAGGTGGCCAGGTTGTGTGTGGACGCGGGCTGGCTGAAACCCGGTGAAGATGGCCGGACGCAAAACAGCATTCGCCTGCCAGAAATAGGGCTTAAACGTGTGTACCAGTTCAATACACAGGTACTGGGAAGCGCCGAACCTGAGTAATCATCGCGTGAGTCTTATTTTTATGAGGTAACACTGGTAACAGAGGTAACACCCGTTACTGATGCGGTTCTTCAGTGTTACCAGTCAAAAATACTGACTGGTAACACTGGTAACAAAAAATGGTGTGTTACCACGCGTTACCTCTTGATTATGCTAACTGGTAACAGATTAAATCCTTTTAAATCAATAGCGTTACACGTGTTACCAGTGTTACACGTTCAGAACAAGAGGTAGGGAGCCAAATCCCTTCTTCTGGCGGGCAACAGTATAGGGCACAGAACGATGAAGATGATGAGAATGTACTGCCCCACATGTCAGGCAGTAGCGCGGATAGGTAAAACAAACAGGAAACACCCACAACTGTACGATGTGTACTGCTATTGCTCTAATGTGGAGTGCGGTCACTCGTTTGTGATGAATGTTGCTTTCTCCCATTCCGTTAGTCCAAGCGCGCTGAACGGGCAGGGGAGGGTTAAAGAGCTAATTGATGCAATTCCACCCGAGGAACGGGAAAAGGCTTTAAAGTTGCTGCTGGCTGCGCAAAAGAATGGGTAAAGTATGCGTCGGGAATGGCCGATCCGTTCCCGGAACCTGAACACAGGATTTCAGTTTATAAGGATATAAAATTATTATTTTTCAACTGGTTATGTTTTTCATGTTTCACAAACCTTCATAAAATCACACACCTAAAATAAATTATCCATTTAATATCATAGTGTTGCGTATTCAGGCCACAAATGCGACGGACAGTAAAACTGAAAAAAGCTGAATTTCTTTTCATTCTTTTCAGTTCCTGTCTCGCAGTGCATCCCCGGTACGGGCGTGGGCTGGCGGTATCGTTTGTAAAAAATCACAACTGAAAAATTTTAGTGATATGAAAACCGCAGGCGGGTGCGGTGTAGTGCGATTTTGGTAATAACGCAATTTTAATTGATGATATGATTTTTAACTTATTTATTGGCGAGAATAATATGATTTCTTGTAGTAAGTGAGACTATCAATACCAACCGTCTTTCCCCGATACATGCTTGCCACATTGAACTTTACTTGAGATGATGAGTGAAGAGCATAATCGTTCAACATAAAACTTTCAGTTTTTGCTATGCTCCACCTCACTGATTTGTAACTGATTCTTTTTAGCGTCATGATTTTTGGAAAAATCACTCGAATTTTAGGAGTCTTTATGCGCTTTTCGGAATATTTTAAACTGAATCGTTCTCAGGCTTATTTGGATTTTGTTGATATACCTCTAGATACTGATATACCAGTATTTCTAGACCCCGGTGCTATTAAATCGCTGGATTCGAATTGGGGACAAGAGCTGACATCTCACCTGCAAAGTTTTTTTGAGAAGGTTTTAAAACTAATCAAGGATGGCAAAAATACTGAAGCCCAAAATTTATTAGCCTCGTTGAATGAACGAAATGAATTCCATTTAGGATACTCGTCCGAAAGATCTCGTGGCCATGGTTTTGGCGCTGGCTCCGCTCGTTCTGTTTGGAATGCTCTTACTCAAAGTAAAGCTGTTACTACAGGATTGTTAAAAGATCTTGAAGATACAGCACTACTGATACCAGGAATCGGTACAGACATGATTTCTGATGCCGTAAGCAATATTTTAAGAGGCCCTTTAATAAAATATACTCAGGAGATATGTGAATATTATGGTGTAAAGTTAACACCGAATATTGATTCCGGTCCAATATGGGATCCACATAAAGGTAAGTGGTATAATGAATTTGTATCTTTACCAATGACCAAGTATGGGAAAGTAATATTGGTTCCTAAAGTATTGGTTAGACATAGATTATGTTTGCAATATGACGAATTTTATAATCACTATCTATTACCAGAAATGCAAGATGAACATTTAAGGAATAACTCCTCATTAGTAGAAGTTTTGAAAAATGGTACTAGGCGGGTAACTAAAAAAAGTTTAAAAATTAAATATGGAAGTGACAAGCCTTCTGTAATAAGCCAAACGCTAAAACGACCTGATGTGTTCGAGGATTATAAACAACATAAAGAAAAAAATCCTTCTGCACCATTGTCACATGAAACTTTCAATGAACTCGAAGAAATTAAAGATAAAATAGATATTTACCCTGTCTTTAATAAATTAAAATTAATAAAACCTGGCACAAAACAAGCTGGAGAGTATGAAGAACTCATTGAAGAAATATTTTCAGTAATATTTTACCCTTCATTATGCTATCCGACTAAGCAGAAAAAAATACATGATGGTAGAAAGCGGATTGATATTACTTATAATAATGAGGCTAAATATGGTTTCTTTAATTGGCTTTCACAGCATTACACATGCCCTAGGATTTATGTTGAATGTAAAAACTACACGTCTGAAATTGCAAATCCTGAGTTAGATCAGTTATCTGGACGGTTCTCAAGGAATAGGGGAAATGTAGGTATTCTTGTATGTAGGAAGATTGAGGATAAAAAACTATTTAGACAGCGTTGTCTTGATACTGCTAATGATGGCAGAGGATTTATCCTTTCAATAGACGATGAAGATCTTGAGAAAATGTGTGAAGAATATATGAAGGGAGGAAATCAAAATTTCCACACATTAAGAAAATTATGGAATTTTTTGATTGACTAAGGCTCAGTAGAAAAGAGTTGCATACATAAAGTTATGGAAGGGGCATTTTTTGGGGCATCTCACCCTTCCATTTATTTTTTAATCAATAAAATCAATGTGTTACAATGTTGTTTTGTTCCTATTATCGGCACCATTTCTCTATTTCCTCGGACTGATTTTTCCCATTTCCTGTACCAGGCCCAGGCCGTTTGATGTCATCATTATCTCATTGTGCTCAAATATATCTTCTGTATTACCGCTATCCTTCCTCCAGAAAAGGGAGCAGCGACAGCCGCTCCCTTCTGGCATCAGGATTTTGGGAACACCCAAACATGTTTTTCGGGTAACGCCAGGTGGCAATGCTGAGGATCGCGTACTTCGTTGCCGTAGGCGCGGATGACAAAATCATCAGCTACGGTGCGGAACAGGTACTCCCAGCGGTCACCGAGATACATGCTGGTGAGCAACGGGAGAGCCAACTGGTTTTCGCCTGGCCCGTCGGCCAGCGCCACACGTTCAACGCGGATCACCGCGGTGCCCTCATGGCCAACCTGAACGCCGTCGCCCGCCTGACCCCACAGGACCCAGTCGCGTCCTTCAATACGTGCTTTGCCGTCACGCACGTCAGTGACTTTGCCATGCAGACGGTTGTTGCTGCCCATAAACTCAGCGGTGAACAGCGTTTTTGGGGAACCATACATCTCTTGCGGCGTACCCTGCTGTTCAATTTTGCCGTTGTTGAGCAACAAAATGCGGTCAGAAATCGACATCGCTTCTCCCTGGTCATGCGTCACCATTAGCGCGGACAACCCGAGATTAATAATCAGCTCACGCAGGAATACGCGCGCTTCTTCCCGCAGTTTTGCATCAAGGTTGGATAATGGCTCATCGAGCAGGATCACGGGTGGGTTATAAACCAGCGCCCGGCCAATCGCTACGCGCTGTTGCTGGCCGCCAGAAAGTTGATGCGGATGGCGCTTACCCAGATGTCCCAGGCCCAGTTGATCCAACACACCCTGTACCCGCTGGTTGATCTCTGCGGTGGAGACTTTGCGCAACTTCAGCGGGTAGGCCACATTCTCAAATACGGTTTTATGCGGCCACAAGGCATAGGACTGGAATACCAGCCCCAGATTACGCTCTTCGGCGGGGATTTCGCTGCGCGGGGTGCCGTCGTAGACCTTGTTGTTGCCGATGGTAATTGACCCTTGTGTCGGTTTTTCCAGCCCGGCCACCGCGCGCAGAAGGGTGGTTTTACCGCTCCCGGACGGCCCGAGTAACGAAACCACTTCGCCCCGTTTGAGGTCCATGGTCACGCCCTTTAGCACCGGATTATCACCGTAGGTTAAGTGCAGGTTCTCGACCGATAATTCAATCATGTAATTTCACTCCAAAACGTAGGGCAATACCCAGGCCCACCACCACCAACAGAATATTGATAAACGAGAGTGCTGCGACGATGTCGATAGCACCTGCCGCCCACAGAGATACCAGCATCGAGCCGATGGTTTCCGTACCCGGCGACAGCAGATAGACGCCCGTGGAATACTCACGCTCAAAGATCAGGAACATCAGCAGCCATGAGCCAATCAGCCCATAACGCGAAAGCGGAATGGTAACGTGGCGGGTAATCTGCCCACGCGTCGCACCGGTGCTGCGTGCCGCTTCCTCCAGCTCTGGCCCCACTTGTAGCAACGTTGAGGAGATGAGGCGCAGGCCGTAGGCCATCCACACCACCGTATACGCCAGCCAGACGCTGAAAATGGTGCTACGCAGCGAGCGCAGCCAGACAATCAGCGTGTCTCGCAACCACTGCGACCACGGCATGCCGGATAACCAGCCGGATTTCAGCGCGTTATCGAGCCACATCGGTAAGAACAGAAACACCCACAAAAACGCCAGACCCGCGAGCAGGCCCGGCACCGCACGGGGCACCAGCACGCTGTAGTCGAGAAAACGCGTGGTGTTATCCGGCTTGCGGTGCATCGCGATACCAATAAACAGATAGCAACCTACCGCCAGTGCGCCGCCTATTACGCCAATCGCCATGGAGTTGACGATGGCCCGCAACAGGTTCGGCTGTTCCCAGATGGTGCGAAAGGTGCTAAGCGACAGCTCATCCCACAGCGAAACGCCTACGCCCCAGTTGGAGATAAACGCACGCAGCACCACGCCCATTAGCGGCACGCCAATGGTGATGGTTAGCCAGAACGCCACCACAGCCCCCGCTATCCAGCGCCATTTACCCAGCGGCAGCGCGCGGGCCTGCGAGGCTTTACCCTTCATGGTGACGAAGCGGTTAGCGGTACGCATCAGGCGACGTTGTAGCATGACCAGTGGGATGGTCAGACAAATCAGCACCACCGCGACCGCCGCCATCAGGTGATACGACGGCGTACCCAGTTTATTGGTCAGTTGGTACAGGTAGGTCGCCAGCACCATGTTGCCTTCCGGATCGCCCAGCACCAGCATCAGACCAAAGACTTCCAGACCGAGGAAAAACAGCAGCACAACGGCGTACAGAATCGAGGGGCGAACCATCGGCAGGCTGACCGAGGTCATCACCTGTAGCGGGGAAGCGCCGGAGATACGCGCGGCTTCCTCCACGTCTGAGCTCACACTGCGCAGCGCTGACGAGATATACAGATAAGCGTGCGGTACGTGTGTCAGGCCAGCAATGACCACGATGCTCGACATGTCGTAGATATTCCACGGCACGAAGCCAATCAGCGATTGTGCCCACAGTGACAGGAAGCCTACCGGCCCTGCGGCCACCACATAGCCAAAACCCAGCACCATCGGTGAAACAAAAATAGGTACAAGGATCAATGGCTCAATTAACCGTCTGCCGGGCAGGTCGGTACGCACCATCAGGAAGGCCAGAATGCCGCCCAGCGGAATGGCGATAATGACCAGACCGAAAGCGAGAATAAAGCCGCTTTTCAGCGCTTTATAGAAGTCAGGGTCGGTAAAAATAAAGCCAAAGGATTCAAGGCTCCAGTCCTTTGCCGGCGAGAAAAACGGCGCGGACAAAAAGCTTTGTATCACGATGAACGACAATGGCGTGTAGATAACCAGCGCGGTTAACAGCACGACGATGCCGCGCGGCAAGCTTTGCCACTTTCTGCGTAATGCATTCATAAGCGGAGATCCGGTAACACGAATTCAGGAAGCGAGTACCAGGCGCACCAGTGAACCGTACGCCTGGTTCTGGCTCTTATTTGGCCGCGGCTTCACGCCATTGTTTGATGTAGTCCAGACGTTTTTTCGGTTGCAGGTATTCAAGTAATGACTCATCAACCGGGATCGGCTTCAGCGCGCTACCCAGCATTTGGGTCATTCCGTCGATGTCATTTTTACCTTCGATGTCGTTACGGATAGAGGGAATATCGGCCTGGTTGGCGAGGATGTTTTGCCCTTTTTCAGACAGCACATAGTCCAGCCACAGTTTGGCGGCATTGCTATGTTCAGCCTGCTGGCTGATGAAAGAAACTCGTGACAGCACCAGGGTGTAGTCCTTCGGATAGGAGATGCCCAGTGACGGGTCGTTTTTGGCACGCGCTTCGGCGTAAGAGCCGAGGATATTATAACCAATCAGGTTTTCACCCGATGAAACCCTCTCCATCATCGTACCGGTGGACGATTGCACGGCTAACCCGCCTTTCGCCACGTCGGCCAATGTTTTGAAGTAGTTCGGATCGGCCTTATAATCCAGCACCGATAGCATGAAGCCAACCCCGGATTTTTCGATATCGTAGGTGGTGACTTTGCTTTTGAATTTATCCACCTGGCCTGCAATCAGCTTTGCCAGCGCGGCGTGAGAATCCGGAACCTCGTTCGCCGGGATGAGGCGCTTGTTGTAAATAAACACCACTGGCTCGTAGGTGGTGCCGTAGGCTTTGTTGTGCCAGACCGCCCATTTCGGCAGTTGGTTCTGCTCTGCTGAAACATACTCCATCGCATAATCGGTCGCGAGCTTCATCGCGGTATCCATGGAGGAGCTCCAGATGACGTCACCGCTGCCGCCGCCAGCAGCCTGTTCGCTGATATAACGGTTATACAGCTCGGTGCTGTTCATATCGTTATATTCAACTTTGATGCCCGGATAGGTGGCTTCAAAGCCCTGAATCAGCGGCCCCGCCGCTTTGGTATCCGTTGTGGAGTAAACCACGACTTTGCCTTCTTTGGTGGCGGCATCAACCACCTTTTGGTAGTCAGCCGGATACCCCTGCGGTAGCGCGGACAGGGCAGAAAACGACATGAAAACAGCAGCAGAGATCAGAGAGATGCGGAATGTGTTTGTCATTATTGTTAACCTTCTAGTTACACTTTGGGAACTAAAAGTCAACATAGCGGATGGGAGAGGAGAGACAAGAGGGGAGAGAGAGCCGGCTGGTGGAAATGTGATTGTTGGCGTTGTTTCGGTAATTAACACCATAGAAACCGTGAGCGCGGGGATTTGAGAGAATGGAATGCTCACCGTTGTAGGCCGGATAAGCGAAGCGCCATCCGGCACTATACGGAACACTGCCGGATGGCGCTTCGCTTATCCGGCCTACGGAGTTGTCAGTCAGCCCCCTTCCGATACAACCGCCGCGGATGCCCAATACTCCCATACTGAATCTCAATCACAACAAACCCAATCTCCACGCAGTACTCCAGATACCGACGCCCCGTCGTTTTACTGATCCCCGCCTCCTCGACCACCTGCTCAACCGACCAACTCACTGCCGGATGATCGCTAAAAATCCGCTGCACCCGCGCCAGCGTCGCAGGCTCAATCCCCTTGGTCGACGCCTGCCCCGCAGACTCCCCGGCAGGCAAATTGAACAGCTTATCCAGCGCGTGCTGATCCACCACTTTCACCTGCCGCAGCGTGTGCTCCAGCAGCATAAAGCGCTCCAGCGAGGCCCGCAGACGGTGGGAAAATACGGGTTTTAGCAGGTAGTCAAACGCGCCGCTGCGCATAGCATGGCTGCAGGTTTGCATATCGCTGGCGGCGGTGATGAATATCACCGAGCACTCAAACTGTTTGAGCAGCGGGCTATCAATAAGCTCAACGCCCTGACCGTCCGGCAAATAGTTGTCCAGCAGCAGCAGACGTGGCTGATGAAGGAGGATCAGTTCGCGGGCCTGTTCCAGCGATCCCGCGATTCCCACGATGCGCAGATGGAAGTTTTGCTCAATAAACTCCCGATGCAACTGTGCGAGATGTGGCTCATCCTCAACAATAACAACCTCAAGAGGGCGGATATCAGTCATGGGAAGGTCCTGTCGAAAGAGAAATCTGGAACGGGATGAAAACCGAAAATACGGTACCCTGCGGGATGTTATCGCTTATTTCGATGCTGCCACCGGCCCGACGAACGTAGCCCGCGACCAGGTACAGGCCAATACCATGTTCTGAACCGGTGAGTTCACTGCTGTCAGTGGGTTTACTGGTAAAGCCTTGCTCAAAAATATGCGGCTTCATGGCCTCATCAACGCCACAGCCCCGGTCAGCCACTTCAATCACCAGTTCGTGGTTGCGATCCGATATATACACTTCCACCGGCGCGGTACGTGCTGGCGTTTTCAACGTGGCATCGACAGCGTTGTCCACCAGATTACCAATTACTGACATCAGCTCCGTTTCGCTCAGCCCTTCCGGTAGGCGCGAGAGCTGACAGGCGGGGTCGAAAACCAGCTCAACACCTTTCTCGCGGGCACCGACATATTTCCCCAGCAGCAGGCCGCACAGCGCCGGAGAGACAAACTGCCTGGAGAGGAAATCCAGCACCTGCTGGGCCCCCTCTGACTGTACCTGAATATAACGCAGCGCATCGTCATAGCGCTGCATCTGCAGCAGACCGACGAGCGTCGCCGTCCAGTTGAGCTGCTCGTGGCGCATGATGCGCAGGTTATCGGCATAGCGGGTCACCTGGCTGAGTTGACTGCTGAGCGTATTGATATCGTTCTTATCGCGGAAGCTGAATACCCAACCGCTTTGGGTGCCCGGCTCGACTTCAATAGCCACGCGGTTGACGATGGTTTCCCGTTGATTCAGGACGGTAATATGATCGTGATGGCGGCTGTCATAAGCGGTATTGCCAGGCGCGAAAAATGACGGCGGCAGTTGAATCACCTCATCCAATGGCTTGCCGAGCAGCGCTTGTTCACTCTGGCGAATATTGAGCATCTCCCGGGCGGCACGATTGATGAGGATGAGCTGTTTATCGGCATTGACCGCAAAGACACCTTCGTACATCGCCTCCAGCAGCGCTTTTTGCTGCAGCACCAACTGGGCGATATCTTTGGGTTCCAGGCCGAACATCTGTTTTTTCAGCGTACGGGTCAGTAACCAGGAAAAAATAAACAGCAGCAGCAGCAGGGCAAGGCCGTACATTCCGGTGCGCCACAGCAGGCGGGCGTTGATATTGGCGATGTAGGAGGTGAGGTAACCGACGGAGACAATGCCGATTACCTGATGATGGCTATCGAAAATAGGTGCTTTACTGCGTAACGAGACACCGATCCCACCCTTACGCACAGTGATAATGGTTTTGCCTTTCAGTACATCAGCATTGTCGCCGCCGATCATCGGCAGGTTAAGGCGCTCCGGGGATTCTGAGTGGTAAAGATGCTGTTCACGCGCATCACCAATCACAATATAGCTGGCGTCGCTTTCGGCGCGCAGCGGCTGAATCAGTTGTGCGATACCAGGAATATCCCGCTGCTGTACTTTTTCTGCCAGACCGGGAATCAGGGCAATTTCGCTGGCCTGTACTCGCGCGCGTTGGCCCAAATCGTGGTGCAACTGACGGTCGATAAAGTGAAACAGCAATACGCCAAGCAGCGCCAGCAGAAGGCAGGAAAAAGCCACCAGCGAGAGGAACAGCTTTACCTGAAAGGACAATCTGAGTTTCATGTAGTCTGCAGCGGCCAGAGCAGAAAGGGTCATCTGAAAAGCCTATCATGCGAAAATACGAACCGTAATCGAGGGACGACAGAGTTGTGAACTGCCTACATTCTCCGCGAATTTCTGAGGCAATAAACGGTATGTCGACGATGCGATCCAACGGCTGTATCCATTGAAAATGCGCATCGTTGACGGTGATTTTTTTGGATCTTCCGGTCTATGACTCTGGGTGTCCGTCGATCGCGGCTTTCAGATCGCGATACTCTTCGCATTGGGTGCCGCAGATATTCTTAATGGTTGCCAGCTCCGCTTTCGCCAGGTCGGGGCGGCCTTTAACCATCCATGCTTCCCCAAGATATTCGCGCACTTTCGCATAGTGCGGATCAAGGGCAATCGATCGTTGGTAGTAACTTATCCCTTCATCCGTACGCCCTAGCTTGCGTGTCGCGTAGCCTCGATAGTTCCAGGCTTCACGCGTATTGGGCTGCTGTAAGGTATCGAGTAAATTGATGGCATCCTGATAATGGCCGGTTTTCGCCAGGTGATACGCATACTGCGTTTTATCCTGATCGTCGATCATGCTGCTTTTTTCGGGCAAACATTTTTGGGTTTTGTTGTCGTAAACCTGACCCTTCGGGCATGTTGGGGTGGTGGTATCGTCATTTCCCATGGCGCTGGCTGCAGCGGAGTAGAGCAACCCGCCTGAGATCAGGCAAATCAACGGCAGTATTTTCGTCATGGCGTGCATCTTCATGGTCCTGTCCTCTCGGTATGAGTGAAGGTTCTTGCATGCTGTAAACCGCGCAGCCCATGCTTTATTCATTATCGATGCCTATAAATTGACCTGCCGTTTATTTTTAATACACCGCTTTATTAGCAAAGAAGGAGTAGCCGCTAACGCGGCTGTTGCTGGGTCGCACAGTGAATACCGCCGCCACCGGCCGCGATACCGTCGATATTCAATTGAATAATCTCACGCCCGGTAAATTGCTCCTGCAAAATATCGCGCGTGTTACGGTCCGTGCGTTTATCGCCAAACTCCGGCGCAATGACCGCATCATTACACAGATAGAAATTGATATAACCGGCGGCAAAATCACTGTTCGCATAGCTCTGGCGAATAGTTGATGGTCCTTCCAGCGTGATCACGTTCAGGTGCCGTCCTTTTGCATCAGTGGCTGTGCGTAAGATTTCCAGATGTCGCCGGGTTACAGCGTAGTCAAACGATGTTGGGTCCTGCTCAAGACCCGCTACCACCGTACCCGGATGTGTGAATCTGGCGTAAAAGTCCGTATGGCCGTCGGTAATATCCTTTCCGGCAATACCTGGTAGCCAGATGATCTTATCCAGTCCCAGCAGGCGCTTTAATTCGGCTTCACATTCAACTTTACTGACGCCCGGGTTGCGGTTGGGATTGAGAACACAACTTTCGGTAATAATGGCTGTCCCTTCGCCGTCTACCTCTATCCCGCCACCTTCAAGGATCAAGGTTGAGCGGATAAATTCAGCTTTAGCATAATCTGTGACAAATTCGGCCACTTCGGCATCGCGATCGTGTTCCTGCTTCTCGCCCCAGCCGTTGAAGTTAAATCCAACGCCACCGGGCATGCCGTGGGGGCTTTTCACAAATACTGGTCCGGTATCGCGGATCCACAGATCGTCAATTGGATGAACCAGCAGGTTAACTGATGGCCCACATAGTTTTGCCGCGAGCGCGTGGTCTTCTTCGCGCACCAGCATATTCACGGGTTCAAAGGCGGCAATGGTGTTCGCGACCAGCGCCAGATTTTTCCGTACCACGGGAAGCAGGTGAGGTTCCCAGATAGCCACACTGGCACCAAACGCCATCCAGGTGGCAGCATGAGGTGCTCCTTCATCCGGCATCTGCCAGCGGCGGCTCTCTGCTGCGCGGGCAATCTGGCTTAAACTGATACCCGTCATGCTGGCGAGTAGCATACTCGTTGACGTCACCAGGCTCTGCCTGACAAATGAACGTCTTGTTATCATGGGATTAACCTTTGCGTATATTTATCTGATATTGGATGAATAAAATAATAATAGATAATTAATGTTCTGCGTATTTTAAATATTGAATAATAAATAAATTGATTGCGGGTAAGTTTCATGCGGAATATAGCACAGGAGATATTCGTTGCAATCTCTTAGTTTTATATTATGAGTGAAATTGACTACTATTAAAATTTCTCAACTATATATTTATATATAATTTATATTTATCAGCATGAACATGTGTCACGCCGTTGGCTCTGAAGCCTCGTCTGACGGGCCTTGTCGCGGATTGTGATCTGGCCGGTTGTTCTGTTGTATTTATTAATGCCATGAACCGTGTGGACTATAGTAAAGATGGCCGTTATTTCTCATCATTAATAACCGTGAGTGGGGGATGTGCATGAAGAAGATACTGATGCTGGTCGGAGATTATGTCGAAGATTATGAAACGATGGTGCCTTTTCAGGCTTTGCAAATGCTTGGGCATCGTGTGGATGCCGTCTGTCCGGATAAAAGTCAGGGTGACTACGTTCAGACCGCCATTCACGATTTTGATGGGGCGCAGACCTACAGTGAGAAACCCGGGCATCGCTTCACCTTGAATGCGAATTTCTCTGATGCGCGCGAGGCGGATTATGATGCCTTGTTGATCCCTGGCGGGCGGGCGCCGGAGTATTTACGTCTGAATCCGGATGTCATTCAACTGGTACAAGACTTTAACTCTGCGGGTAAACCTATCGCCGCGGTGTGTCATGGCCCGCAACTGCTGGCGGCAGCCGGAGTGTTAGAAAACCGGACCTGCAGCGCGTATCCAGCGTGTGCGCCAGAAGTTCGGTTGAGCGGTGGGCATTATGCCGATATCGGGATTGACCAGGCGCACGTCGACGGTAATCTGATTACCGCGCCGGCATGGCCTGCTCATCCTGCCTGGTTGGCTAAATTTGTTGAAGTATTAATGAAGTAACGGGTACCGGCTTTGCAGGTCGGTATAACCCATCCGGCTATACCGACTGCAAAAAATTACCGTTGCATGAGTGCGAATACTCCCCAGCCGAGATATTCCCGGGTGAAGGTGACATGGCGTCCCGGTGACGTCCTCAGTTGCTCTCTGACTTCCTGCGCAAAGTCATCATTTGGGTTCGCCTCCAGCCATCGACGCATCGTCAACCACTTAGCGGCTTCGTATCGATCCCAGCCTTCCTGGTCTGCCAGCACCATTTCAACCAGGTCGTAGCCCAGTTTGTCGAAAAACGAAACGAGGTCGGCAAGGGAAAGAAAATCGGCCACCGAGCCGGCTCCGCATGCCTGGGCAATATCTTCTGCGGCGGGCATTTGACGCCAGTACGGTTCACCGATCACGATGATTCCGCCAGGTTTGAGGCTCTTTGCCAGCAGCGTGATTGTCCCGGCGACACCGCCTGCAATCCACGTTGCGCCGACGCAGGTAGCGATATCGCATTTTTCATCCGCGACATAACCTGCTGCATCGTTATGGATAAAGCTCACGCGATCGGTGACGCCCAACTGTTCCGCGCGTTGTCTGGCTTGTGCGCTAAACAGTTGGCTCATATCAATACCGATCCCCGTAATGCCATGGTCGCGTGCCCAGGTGCAGAGCATCTCACCGGAACCACTGCCCAGATCCAGAACACGGGTTCCTGGCGTCATACGTAGCGCCTGACCTAATGTGGCATATTTTTGCGCGGTGAACGGATTATGAATGCGATGAGCGCTTTCGCTGATCGTAAAAATCTTGGGAATATCCATCACTCTCTCCTTAGCGATTATCTAACTGGGCGCGAACATTGTTTAATCCGGTGGTGTTGATGCGGTAGGGCTGACCATTGACGGATTTGATCAACTTTTTGGTTCTGAGCTTTTTAAACACCTCAAGCGTGCAGTCGCAGAGCAGCAATCCTTCACGGCTATAACATTCAACGGATGTGACGCGGCCAGCGCTGTCGCGGACGTGCGCAATGCGGCCACCTTTGGCGAGAACGTGTAAGGTACGTTGTTCCTGACGGGATAAATTCATACTGGGAAACCTGTTTAATCATCATGTGCAAAACGTGCAAACACACAGCGGTGTCCGCATTCGATTTCAGCGCATTGATAACCAGTCCGGCCTGATAAGGTCGGCAAACTGATTATCTGATGATGACATTCTCCAGCATCAAAGCCTCGGGTTGAGTTGAAAGGTATTTACACGGTGTATGATAGCAGTGGAATGTTGGATGGGAATCTTGCGCCAGTAAAAGTGTGACCTGCAACGGAAAAATGGCCTGGAAGGACATCCCGTCGCATCGAATAGCTTTAAATTGTTGTAATGTTATTAACATATTAAATCATTAAAATATTTTATAGTTAAGTGGCTTTAGAAAATATGAATTTGAGTTATTCTGCATTCTTCGTTCTTATGTTTCACGCTAATATATTAGCCTGATTTAAGCGTGTCGGGATTGATTGTTTTATTTATGATAAGCAGTATTTATTATAGCTATCGCAGGATGATGTTCTGTAAATTATTTCTGTTTAAGAATTCTCTCTATGGTGAGAAATGTGTATACTTGTTTCTGCAAGAGACTCTTCTGTTATCATTAAAATTATAAATATGTCCTTTACACCCGTATTTCCTCTACTCTGTATCTCTTCTCAGGGTAGAGGTTTTTTTACCTGTAATTCATCGGGTAGTACCTATTAATAATAATTTAACACCGTGCCAGGTGTTATTATGGCTACTATGACTAATGATGCCGGATATCATGGTTTTATAATAGTACCGAGGCGTTTCTATTCCGTAATGAATTGTTCAGCTATCCCTCTATTTACCAGGGTACAGTATAGTGGCGCTTATAATTGTCTGTTTTTCAGCGTGATATGTTTTTCTTGTCGTTGGGATAAATGTGACCTTGCTCATGGATTTTAATGCACTAAATGGCTATTTCTAGAGAAGTGCAAACGGTTGCACGTAGCTGTAATGGTATTCGTTCATTAAAAAAATATAGCGATGGTTTGCCTTGTGTCTTTATAGGATATGGAGACTTAAATGATTTCCATTATCTCTTGGGTAGACGGAAACTGTTATGGCTTCTGTTAGCTTAACACCATGTAAAATAGTCGTAAAAACAAGCAGGGAATATGATGTGATCATCAAAAAGGCGATTTTTATTACAAACATAACGATCGGTTTTTTATCTTCCTTAATATAAATCGTTGTCAGAACACTCATGAGATCAGTGGTCTGGGATGAGCGCTTATTTTATTTGACACTTCAGATGTATCCCTCTCGCGCTGCATGCAGGTATCTCCTCGCAGTACCCCATGAATGAAACATTAAAGGATGTCCCACAATGGATATTGTTGAACGCTTTATTAACTACACCAAAATCAATACCACAACCTCACGGGAAAATGGCGCAAATGGCATCATGCCGTCTTCCCCAGGCCAAATGGTGCTGGCAAAACTGCTCGCAGCAGAGCTTGAAGTATTAGGGATGCAAAACATTGAAGTCAGGGATACGGCGATTGTAACGGCAACATTACCTGGAAATACTGACGATAATATTCCTGTCGTTTCCTTTTTTGGACATCTGGATACCAGTGCCGAACAGACTGCAGACACGCATGCGCAACGCCTTCACTATAGCGGTGGCGATTTATGCCTGAACAAAGAACATAATATCTATCTGCGCGAAAGTGAATTTCCGGAACTGAAAAATTATATCGGTGATGACCTGCTCGTGACGGATGGAACCAGCCTGTTAGGTGCTGATGATAAAGCTGCCATCGCTGCCATCATGAATGCCATACAGTATCTGGTTGCACATCCGGAGATTAAACATGGACCGGTGAAGGTCGGTTTTGTTCCTGATGAAGAGCAGGGGCTACGGGGTGCCAAAGCTTTTGATGTTGCCGCGTTTGGCGCAAATTTTGGCTATACCCTGGATTGCTGCGGCATAGGTGAGTTTGTCTATGAAAACTGGAATGCAGGCGATGCGGAAATTATCTTCACCGGTCAATCTGCGCACCCAATGTCAGCTAAAGGTAAACTGAAGAATTCTCTGCTGATGGCGCATAAGTTTATCGCGATGCTGCCGGGCGGAGAAGCACCTGAATATACGGAAGGTCGTGAAGGATATTACTGGGTAAAACAGCTGCAGGGTAACAGTGCCCGTACCGTACTGAAACTGGATATTCGCGACTTTAGTGAAGAAGGTTATAAGTCCCGTATGGCATTTATTCGCCAGCTTGCAGTAAGTGCCTGTGCACTATGGGGCGAAAATAGCGTGGTCTGCCATTTAACCGACCGCTATGCGAATGTGTTTAATAGCCTGCAGGGCGATTCGCATTATCCTATTGATATTGCTATGCGTGCTTATCAGAAATGCGGAATCACTCCGCAACCTGTCGCCATGCGTGGCGGGTATGATGGCGCGGTTCTGTCGCAGAAAGGGTTACCGTGTCCGAATATTTTTACCGGTGCGCATAATTTCCATTCAATTTATGAATACTTGCCGGTGCGATCGCTACGGGTAGCCAGTGATGTTGTAGTCGCAGTTATTGAAGAAACCTACGCTGAGTTCGCCGAAGGGAGAACTCAGTCATGATTCAGGTAATAATTGCCCTTCTGGTTATCGTTGTGGTCGCTCGTCTGATCCTGAAGGGGTACCGGGCCGAACCCGTGTTATTTATCGCGGGTCTGGTGCTAATGATTTGTACCGGATTAACCGGATGGGGCTCCGTATTGCCGAAGGGGGTTGCCAGTACCGGGATTGCTTTTCTCGATCCATTTGAAGTTATGCGCGATCTGTTCAGCACACGTGCAGCCGATCTCGGTCTGATGATCATGGCGTTGATGGGATTCGCTCACTACATGGATCATATCGGGGCAAATGAAGCTGTGGTGCGCGTGGTGACGAAACCGTTACGGGCACTGCGATCTCCTTATATTCTGCTGTTTTTTTCCTACCTGCTTGCCAGTCTCCTGCAACTGGCCATCCCTTCAGCGACCGGGCTTGCCGTGTTACTGATGGGGACAATGTTCCCGATTATGCTGGGCCTGGGGCTCTCTGCGGCTTCGGCCGCCGGGGTCATCGCCACCTCGCTGGGGGTGGCATACACCCCAACAGCGATTGATGCCATCAGGGGAGCGAAAGCAGTCAATATGGATGTGGTGGAATACGTTGTTTACCACCAGGGGCCAGCAGCGCTTGCAACCGTACTGGTTGTCGGCGTTTGCCATTTTTTCTGGCAACGTCATTGCGATCGCAACGCGGGGACGTTACCTCGGGAAATCGGGAGCGCTGAGATTGTCGATTCAGGAAAGGCGCCGGCTTTTTATGCTGTGCTTCCCATGCTGCCTATACTGATGGCGGTAGGATCATCCGCGATGTTTGTCAGTGGAATTAATCTAAACATAATCACCATCGTGCTTATCGCAATGGCTATTTGTATGCTGATTGAATGGATACGAGCGCGTGATTTAAAGTCGGTGTGTGAAGGGTTCAGCCATTTTCTGAAAGGAATGGGCGCGGCGTTTACCGGTGTTGTGGGCCTGCTGGTCGCAGCCGGAGTTTTCGCGCATGGCATCAAAGTCATTGGTGCCATTGATCAGTTAATTTTGATGGCAGAACATGTCGGATTACCACCCTTTGCGATGGCCGTCGTCTTTGCGCTGGTGACGCTTGCGGCAGCAATTATTATGGGCTCGGGGAATGCGCCATTCCTGGCATTTGTTGAGTTAATCCCACAAATTGCCGCGAGCATGGGCGCTAACGCGGTTGCTATGATCCTACCTATGCAGCAGGCATCACATATGGGGCGGGCTATTTCGCCGGTATCCGGTGTTGTTATTGCGGTTTCAAGTGGGGCAAAAATTACACCTTTCGATGTAGTTAAACGTACTGCTGTGCCGCTTATTGTGGGCTTTGTCACCCATACTTTGATTATCGGTATTTTCTATTAGTCGTAACTGCTGCAAGCAAACCTCCGGGGCGCGGAGGTTTGCTTGATAATGTTATTTATAATCTCAAATAAAACTGGTTGTCATGAGTTATTATTTGTTTTCATCTTTATCGCATTATTCTTATTGTTTTACCACGGTGTCGTATATAGATGAGTGATTAAGGAAGGTAATATGTTAATCCGGCGTTTTTTATACGTGAGAATTAATTAATCTGGATCATATTATGCTGGTTTTAATTGTAGTAGTTTTTTAAATGAAGTGATGCCAAGTCCAAATGTGATAACGATTTATCTGGGTGGGTTTTAAGTGGTCAGTGATTTAGGAAAGATCAGCGCATCGAGGCACAATTACCAGGATGAACTTGAAACGTTTACCTGGAGTGCGTTAGTTGCCGTGGGTATCGCAATACAGGACCAGAAGGTTTACTCTAAAATATCAGAACATCTCTTCATTATGAACTGGCTGGCGATTGCGAAAAAAAGGAAGATATTTTCAAAAACTATCGCCAACGAACTTCAGTGGTTAATAGAAGAGGGGAAAAGGAAAAGCATTAATGCCCAACTTAAATTTAAGATAGAGTATTTATATGCTACATCAAGTGGTGATGTCACAATGCAGAGTTACTATTTTAAATTTACTCATGTTATTGAAAATCTGAGGAATAATGGTTGGGGGAATTTTCTTCTCACACCCGGGAAATGGCGTGATTTGAGTGAAGATGTTAAGGTTCGCAAAGGCAATTTTATTTTTATGGATGACACCCGACTTCAGGAGTGCTTTGGTACTCAGGGCGAGATATTAAAACCTTTCTGTCTTCGGGTTTATGGTGATGTCGAATTTGCAAAGTCGCTGTTCATCAAAAATAATCTTCCGGTTGAGTTTGTAAAGCATACTTCAAATGAGTTTTACTACTTTTATTTTAATCTGGATGGGTGATGAACACTGGCGATACATAAATAAAATTTGCCAGTCATAATACGTTGTTGTAGCCAGATTTTACATTCTGAGATATAAATCGCGATAGAGGGATCGGGGATGTTTACGCGAAAGTTAACGATCACGACTGAATGGATAAAGTTATCTGATGTTCCTGACCGCGTGTTCATCGCTTTTCGAGGGGTAATCGAAATATGCGAAAGTTCATCTGTTCCTGACGACAAGACTCCCCTGCTAAGGTTGGAAAATGAAATGGCGATTATCACGGTTGACGCATTATCCTGGGTCAGAGTTCCGGCAGAAAGTCGGGGAAATATTACGGTATATATTCTCTGATGTGCTGAATATTAACACCGATAAATTACATCAGACATCGGTAAAATCATCATGACCTGATTATGCGGGCTACAACATTCGTATTGCATTGGTGTTATAGATAATGCCAAACACCGCTACCGCCAGCAGGAACAGGGATGAGATAAAAACGCTGTATCTGACAAACCGCGTGGGCATCCAGCGTTTGAAAATCACGATATAAAATGACAGAACGGCAACGTCAAAAATGATCCATACCAGCGTGAGTATCAGCATGCTGGTGGCGAAATTATGTGTAATGGTGATGAACTGTGGAAAGAATGAAACGAAAAACAGAATATCTTTCGGGTTTGATACGCCAATCAGAAAACCGTTGATAAATCCCCCATGAGACGGCTGGCGAGAGTCTTCGCAGGCGGCTTGATTTCTTGCCCACAGACTGCAAAACGCGCTATAGCCGATATACAGCGATCCGGCGAGACCCAACACACACAGCAGCAGAGGAGAGAGTGATACCACCCCCGCCAGCATCAGCGCAGCGAGCGCAAGCAAGAGCAATGAAGCACCGTTAGTTCCGCATAGCGTCATAAAGGCCTGGCGATAGCCGTACTGTGCCGCCGTCGCGGTAATCAGTGCCACAACAGGACCAGGCGTTAGCAACAGTGTTAGCACCGAGAGGCTATATACAGCCAGTAAAGCGAGATTCATATCTGATGATCCTGACGTTATTTTTCATCAGTATTCCGCTTGCGTGTCACATTGAAAAACGAATAAAACTGCGCTCTACTGTGAGTAAAACTCAACATAGAAGCCGATGATGACGCTACCCCCGCTGTATGCCCTGAGAGCTTTCGAAGCTGCTGCCCGTCTGGGGTCCTTTAGTAAAGCGGCTATTCAACTGAACGTCACGCCTGGTGCGGTAAGCCGTCATATTCGCACACTGGAAGCCTGGTTTGGCTGCGAACTGTTTGTTCGTAGCGGCCCCCGTATTGAGATAACGCCTTCAGGGCAGGGGTTAGCGCAACAGCTGACGGCCGGGTTTCAGAGTTTAGAACATGCCTGCCATGCTTTTCGTAGCAGCAGTCATGAGCTGCGGTTGAAAGCACCCTCAACGTTGACCATGCGCTGGCTGCTGGATGTGCTGCGGCATTTCCGGGAAGCCCATCCAACGCCGGTGATTGAAATCTCCAGCGTGTGGATGGACACCGATTCCGTCGCATTCAGTCGCGAACCGTATGACTGTGCAATCCTGTTGGGGAATGGTTATTTTGGCGAGGATACGGACAGTCGTTTGCTGTTTCAGGAGTGGCTAATCCCGGTCTGTGCGCCTGCGTTGCAGGCTCAGGCGCAAAGTGATATCGCCGCCTGTGAATTGATTCATCCTTCCGCCGATCGCCGCGACTGGCGTCGCTGGCTGCAGCGTACCGGGGCGTTTCCTGCGTTGAACCTGGCACGTGGCAACGTGTTCGACACCCTGGAGCAGGGGAGTCTTGCGGCAATGAGCGGGCATGGGGTAGCGGTCGCCGATCTGCTATTAAGCCTGACGGCTATTGAGAGTGGGATGCTGGCGTTACCGTTTAAACAGGTGGTCGCGACAGGGGACGGTTATTATCTCGTCTGGCCAAAAGCGTCAACCCGGCTTCGAAATATTGAGTTGCTGTATCGCTGGTTAAAAGAATCTGCGCCTGAGGCTGACATAGCAGAACTGCTCTGGCTGGAGTAACCCGCAGAACACCATATTGATAACAATTCTCATTATTATTGTTGTGTTGTGCGGGTAATGGTAATGTTGCCACCCATCGTACGTTGCAAATTCCATTTCTTGTGCAGAAGACAGCATGAACAACACCACCATCCAGAATACATCCGGACGTTTTACCCGCACCTTCTCCGTCAGTGAGTTTAGGGACTTTGGTGAGCGTTACGGGATCGATTACCGTTTTCCGTTGCTGGCGCAAAAAACGGGTCTTCCGTGTTCCAGTGCTGTATTGCAAGGGGAAGTAGAGGAGATGATGCTCCCTTGCGGGATGTGCGTCACACACTCTGATGTACAGGTGCTGCAACCGTATGAAACTACCTCCCGGCACAGTAGCCCCTTGTATATGCTGGTGGTGCTGGAAGGTTGCGTGATACTGACGCTCAACGGGCAGGAACATGTGGTGCGCTCCGGCATGGCGTTTAGCTCACGCCTGAGTGAGCACCAGACGATGCGTGCCCGTCATCATGCTGATTGTAAACTCCGGACATTATCGCTCGGTTTGTATCCCGACGGCGCGTATCGCACGGGGTTGCTTGAATCGTTGATGCGCGAGTGGGAAAGGTGCCAGACGCCGACGCTTATCTGGCAGGTGCCAGGGTTTTTACTCAGCGGACTGCAGTACGCGCAGCAGAGTACGATTAGCCATGTTTCTCGTCAGCTGATGCTGGAAGGGCTGATATTACAATTATTTGGTCACGGTCTCAGCGTTTGTCAGGTGGAAAGCGGCAAATGCCTCGCCGCCAGTGGCGAACAGCAGCGGCTGGAAAGGGTGCGCCGTCTGTTGGAGCAATCCCCTGAAAATGACTACACGCTTAACGAGCTGGCGCAGCGCGCAGCGATGAGCCCCAGCAGTTTGCGCAGCAAGTTCCGTGCGGCATATGGCTGTTCCGTCTTTGACTACCTGCGCGACTGCCGTCTGGAACGTGCGCGCGGCTATTTACTGGAAGGATACAGCGTACAGCAGGCGGCCTGGATGTCGGGTTATCAGCACGCAACTAACTTCTCTACCGCTTTTCGTCGTCGCTATGGCTTCCCGCCTGGTGATGTTCTCAAACTTTGCTAATCCATTTTCCCGTTTTATGCGCGAAGCTGATTCATAATTTGGCGCTGCGCATACGCAACCTGGCATTCGGCATAGCGACTCCTGATACAAAAATGGCAATAATTCTCATTTACAGATAGATATGCCTTGGGAGATGTTCATGTTCGCGAAGACTCGGTTGGCGCTGCTGATAGGATGGGTGACCGGCAGTGTGGCTTTTCCTCTGCTGGCGCAGGAAACAACAAAAAACGATACGGTGGTTGTCACTTCGCAAATGCAGAGTGGGGCGACCAAGCTTGCCACACCGGATATCGAAACACCGCAGTCGGTATCGATCGTTACCCGTGAACAGTTTGAAGAGCAGGGCGCAACCAGCGTGCGGCAGGCTGTTAGCTACACACCTGGGGTGTACAGCAATCAGATTGGTGCCTCCAACCGCTTTGACTACATTGTGCTGCGCGGTTTCTCCGATGGTAGTCTGGACAACGTCTATCTCGACGGTCTGAAAATGATGGGCGACACTAACTCGCACAGTTCGCTGGTGGTCGATCCGTGGTTTCTCGACAATATTGAAGTGGTGCGCGGCCCGGCTTCCGTGCTGTACGGCCGTTCCTCTCCGGGCGGGATCGTGGCGCTGACATCGCGTAAACCGTCGTTTGATGCGGGCGGAGAAGTGGAGCTGTTTGCTGGCAACAATAACCAGCGCGGCGCAGCGTTTGACGTCACCGGGGCGCTGGATGATAACGATCGCGTCGCCGCACGACTGAGTGGAATGACGCGTTATGCGGACTCGCAGTTTGGTCCCTTGAAGGAAGAACGTTACGCGCTGATGCCGAGCCTGACCTGGCGTATCACCGACCAGACGCGTCTGGATCTGATGGCCTATCTGCACCGTGACCCGGAAGGCGGAAGCCACTCCGGTCTGCCGTATGACGGCACCGTGGTTCCGCATTACGGGCAAAAGATCTCCAATACCTTTTACGAAGGCGAGGATGATTATGACAAATACGATCGCCGTGAAAACATGGTGGGCTACAACATTGAGCATATGTTTGATAGCGGTTGGTCGGTACGGCAAAAGCTACGCTATCTGCATACCGACGTTGAGCTGAACCAGGTGTATGCGGCGGGCTGGTTGAATGAAACCGAGCTTAATCGCGGCTACTCCGGCTCCGATGAAAAAATGTCGGCGATTACGCTGGATAACCAGCTCGACGGCAGCTTTGATACCTGGCAGGTAAACCATCGTCTGCTGGTGGGGATCGACTATCAGGATCGCAGCAACAATACCACCGGCTACTACGGGGCGTTCCCGCCGATTGACGCCTTTAACCCGGTGTACGGCGCGAAGCCTGATTACATCAATATGTATGCGCGCGAGAAACACAAGTTGCGCCAGACGGGCTACTATTTGCAGGATCAGATGTCATGGGATCGCTTCCGTATAACGCTCGGTGGCCGCTACGATCAGGTGAGCATATCTAATATTGATAAGCAAAACGGCACTCGCAGCGATCTGGACAAAAATAACTTCAGCAGTCGCGCGGCTCTGCTTTATTTGTTCGATAACGGCGTTGCGCCGTACATCAGCTATTCCACCGCCTTTACGCCAACCAGTTTTGCTGATGAGAACGGTAACCTGTTGGAACCGATGAAAGGTAAGCAGTGGGAAGCCGGGCTGAAATATGAACCGGAAGGGTTGAATAGCCAGTTTAGCGCGTCGGTGTTCCGCATTAATCAGACCAATATTGCCACCAAAGAAGAGCCGACCGATCCGTACCGTTCGATTGGCGAAATTGAATCTGAAGGGGTAGAGCTGGAAGCTATTAGCCAACTGACGGACAGTTTCCGTTTGCAGGCGGCGTATACCTATACCGACATTCGCTATAAGAAAAGCAGCCCGGAAGAGCAGGGCAAGCGTGCCGTTTATGCGCCGCGCAATCAGGCCAGCACCTGGTTAAGCTACGATGTGAAAAATGGCCCACTGGCGGGGCTAACGTTGGGCTCAGGCGTGCGTTACGTCAACGGTATTACCAGCGATCGCCAGAATACTCACACCCTGCCATCGTATACGCTGGTGGATCTGGCGATTGGCTACGACTTAACGAATATTGGTATTAAAGGTTTGAGCACGCAGTTGAACGTCAACAATCTGACCGACAAGCGTTACGTTGCAGCCTGTAATTCGCTCTCATACTGTTATTTCGGCGCCGAGCGCAGCATTGTTGGCAGCGTTTCGTGGAAGTTCTGATGCTTAAGCCGGATGCGGCGCCGGCGCCTTATCCGGCATACGGCAGCGTGCAAATTGTAGGCCTGATAAGCGCAGCGCATCAGGCATAGTGGATTGCGGCTATTTGGTAAAACCGTTTTGCATACAAATCTGTGCGCTGGTTCTCAGGGTGAAGGCTAACTTGTCAGGATACTGGCGGTAATAGTTATGTTCTTCTTCCAGCCCTTTTGCCTGCGCCAGACGTACCGTTTCCAGCGAACAGGTTCGGTAGATCAAATCTTTATTCATATTGCTCTGCTTCTCGCGCTGTTTATCTGCGGACAGCGCCAGCCAGCTCTCGGACAGCGTATAATCGTAGACCACCCGATTCCCTTTCGCCTGCACGTTCTCAATGGTAATGAATTCGTCGATCTTCAGTCTTGGCTGACCACGCATTTTTTTCTTATCTTCTGCGGCGGCATATTGTGCCAGTGCATTAATATCCATCCCGGCTATTTTCTGCTTATAGATATCGACATAGGCGGCGGGTTGCTGATAATGCTGAGCATAAGCATTTCTTAATTCTCCGTCACTCATTGAACAGCCAGCTAAAAATAAAGGTAATAGCAGCGTCAGTTTTGTTTTAGTCATGATGTTATCCCATTCATTATTGTGGTCCCCAGTCGCCCATAACAAAATAAAAGTCATCAAATTACAGGTGATCTTTAGGGTTGTATAAACGGGGCGACGACAGCACAAGTGCAATTATCTTAAAATGGCGGAATAAGCGGGAAACCCTGCCAGAATTGGCAGGGTTAATGGATGAAGAGGATCAGAATTCCATTTTCACCGTGAACTGCACTTCTCGTGGGTCGCCGATCTGATTACCCAGATTATTGGTGGCAATGGATGAGGTGTAATAGGTCTTATCAAACAGGTTTTTCACATTGAGCTGCAATGTGACCGGATATTGCAGCTTCATCTTATAAGCGGCAAAGGCATCGGCGACAAAATAGCCTGGCAGATAATAGTCTGCGCCATTGGTTGCGGAACGGCGACTCACCCCATGACCCCCACCGCCAATCGTCAGGGTATTGCCCATAAAGGCATTCTGAATATCGTAGGTGAGGAATAATGAGCCGGTATGCTTCGGTACATTAGGCAGCGGCTTACCTTTGTAATCAGGATCTTCCGTCACTTTCGCGGCGGTATAACCGTAGCTGGCGATAATATTGGTGTTGGTGGTCAACGAACCGGCGACATCCACTTCCACGCCTTGTGAACGCACGCGACCCGCCGTTTTCGCCACGGTTTCGCCATTGACCATTTCGTTGTACAGCACATTGCGTTTATCAATATCAAACAGGGCAATATTGGCGGTGATACCGTCAAAGATATCGAATTTTGCCCCCACTTCATAAGCCGTTGAGGTTTCAGGTGGCAGTTCGCCAATATAACTGGCGATAGAATATTGCGGCATGAAGGATCGCGACACGTTACCGAACAGCGATACCGACGGCGTCAGTTTGTAAACCATACCGAATTTGGGCACCCACTGTTGGTCGGTACTGTCGGTGTTGACGTTGAACGGACGCCCTTTGCCAGCGTATTCGGTGTAGTACTGATAACGCATCCCGGCGACGGCGATCCATTTATCGGTCAGGTACAGCGCGTCCTGCACATACGCAGAATAGCTCTCTTGTTGAATAGTCTGATCGCTATCAGCGGCAGAAACGTTAGTACATTTATCCAACGTACCGTAGACAGGATTATAAATATTGAACCCTTTTACGTTCTTGCAGCGGATCATGTCGGTGCGTAGCAGATCGTAGTTCTCATAAGAGACGCCGGTGAGGATCTCGTTATAAAAGCCAGCGATATCGACGTTGCCCTGTAAATCGGCACGTGTGGCGTGCATGCGCTGGGTGGAGCCTTGAGTGGCATCGACACGGCGGGTCAGATTTCCGGTTGCAGAATCATACGCCATTACGCGAGCCTGATTATCGCTGTATTTATCCTGGCTAAAGCTGTAGTCGAATTTCGCTGTCCATTCGCTGTTGAAGCGGTATTCGGCATTCAACTGTGCCAGATCCGATTTGCCGTCGGTGATATTAAACGGCTCATCAAAGCGGGTTTTGCGATCCACATTCACCGCGTGTTTGGTGTTGAGATCGAAAATGGTGCCGCGATCGAACGGCGCTTTGTAGTCGCGGTGTGAATAGAGCACGCTGACGGTGGCGTTGTCGCCAAACCAGGTCAGAGAAGGGGAGATAAAGCTGCTCTGATTGGTGCCAAAGTTGCGCCAGTAGTCCTCGTGTTGGTACTCGCCAATCAGACGATACGCCAACGGCGTACCTTCAATCGGCCCGGTCACGTCAAACTGCCCCGTACCGCCGCCAAAACTGCTGGAGGTTGCTGAAATCGACCCGCCAAACTGCGTTTCCGGACGTTTGGTGACGACGTTAATCAGGCCGCCGGGATCGAGAATCCCGTACAGGGTTGAGGCCGGGCCTTTCAGCACTTCCACGCGTGAGGTTGCGGCGTTAAAGCTGCGCGGCAACACGGTTTTCAGACCGTTGGTCATCACCGAGCCGTCACGGTTTGCGCCGAAGCCACGGCGGACAAACGCATCCTGTGTGCCACCTAATGTGTTGGTTTGCACAACGTTACTGACGTTATACAGCGCTTCGTCCAGCGTCGTGACATGCTGATCTTCCAGCACTTTATCGCTGACAGTGTTCACCACTTGTGGGATATCCAACAATGGCATGGATGTCAGCGTCGCGGTGGACGAGCTCAGCGGTTGATAACCCGATGTTACGGCCTGATCGGCAGACGACGCATCTGCCCGAACGGTGATGGTATCTTCCCCTTTAGGCGGAGTCGTCTCTTTCTCCGCTGCGAATACCGTAGGTGTTGTTGTCATGCCCAGAAAGAGAGCAGAGCACAATGCCCGCCCTTTCATCCCCGAAAAGTAAGTCGTTAACTCAGCCATTATTTTATTTATTCCGCAAAAGACCCTGCCAAAAATGGGCAGGGAAACAGGTTGATTCAATTCATTGCCCGGCTTGCCAGCCCTGCATTTATCCATCTGTAAGCCGGCGTTACTGGCATCAGATGTGTAATTGAGAATCATTCAATCATGGGCGTTTGTAGTAGTAAACGTAAAAATGAAAAAGAAACTACAGGCGATTCGACACAACTTAACCGTCGTTTTTTTAAGGGTATTTAATTTACAATACATTGAAAAAGAATGGTTTTTATTGATTTTTCGGCATTTTTTATTTGTGCTTTGGTTGTTGGCAACAGGTGATGTAACTACAGGGTGTAATTGCTTGACTACTACAGCGCAAGCCAGCAAGATCACAAAGAGAATGAGTTTTATTTTTATTTAGAGAATTACGCATGCAGGCTTTGCCATGCGGCGGCGCAGGAGTGAACATGCCACAGCATGTGGAAAATACCGCCCACAGAACGGGCATTGAACTACAACAGCTTTCTGCGGGTTATCGCCATAACACCATTGTCCACGATATCTGTCTCACTATTCCGCAAGGCAAAATGACGGTGCTGGTGGGGGCGAACGGCTCGGGTAAATCAACGTTGTTAAGCACCATGGCTCGGATGTTGAAACCGCACGGCGGCAGCGTATTGCTGGATGGCAAAGCCATTCATCAACAGCCCACCAAAGCGGTTTCACGCCAGCTCGGCATCCTGCCGCAATCCCCATTGGTGCCAGAAGGACTTACCGTTTTCGAACTGGTATCGCGTGGGCGTTTTCCCTGGCAGAACATGCTTTCGCAATGGACGGACGATGACGAACGTGCCGTGGAGCAGGCGCTCCAGTTAACCGGAACTGCTGATTTTGCGCATTTGCCGGTGGAGAGCCTTTCCGGTGGGCAACGTCAGCGCTGCTGGATTGCGATGGCGCTGGCACAGCAAACGCCGGTCATCTTGTTAGATGAGCCGACTACGTTTCTCGATCTGCGCTATCAGGTAGAGATCCTTGAACTGTTGCATTCACTGACTCGCCATCATGGTCGTACAGTGATCGTGGTCCTGCATGACCTGAATTTTGCGGTCAATTACGGGGACATGCTGGTGTTCCTCAAACAGGGGACGTTGCAGGGCGTCGTGCATGATGGCGAAAACTGCACGCCCGAGTTGATTAAGCACGTGTTTGACGTCGACGTGCAGATGTCGGTGAATCCTCTCACCGGCAAACCGTTCTTTATGCCGTTCCGCGCGCCGGGCGGGCAAGGGCAATGACGGTCATGGCAACCACACTGGCTCGTCGCCGAGGCCGGTTTATGCTGGCGCTCCCCGTGTTATCGTTGCTGTTGTGTGTTCTGGCAGTGGCGCACCTGGGGGTTGGCGCTCGCACTATCAGCCCGCAGACCGTCGTGCAGGCGCTGTTCCACTTTGACGCGAAAAATTTCGACCACCGGATTATTGTCTCCTTACGTCTGCTGCGCATGACGGCGGCGATGCTGGTCGGCGCAGCGTTAGGTGTGGCGGGTGTGCTGTTGCAGGCGTTGATTCGTAATCCGCTGGGAGAGCCGCATATTCTGGGGCTGAACGCCGGGGCTGCTTTTGTCGTTGTGTTGTGCACCGCGCTTGGCGTGACGGGGGTAAGCCAGCCATTGCTGGCGGCTGGAGGCGCAGCGGCGTTGTTCTCGTTGGTCATCGCGCTTTCTTCCGCCGGACGGGGGGGGTTAACGCCGCTGAAGGTTACGCTGTGCGGCGTGGCGCTGTCGGCCATGGTGTCATCGCTTACTGCGGCCATCCTGATTCTGGATGAACAAACCCTGTTGGCAATGCGCACCTGGCTGGTGGGCGATCTTTCTGGTCTGCACTGGGAAGCAGTCAAAAGCGCTGTTCCTCCGTCGCTAGCTGGTATGGTTTTGGCGCTCGCTATCGCGCCGGGCCTGAATATTCTGGCTCTCGGCGACCGTATGGCCTGTGGGTTAGGGGTGAACATTCTGCGCATACGCTTGCTGGCGATGGTAGCCATTGCGCTGTTGTGCGGTGCGGCAGTCTCTGTCGTGGGGCCGCTGGGGTTTATCGGTCTGTTAGTGCCTAACGTTACCCGCCGTCTGGTAACAGAAGATATTCGTCAGATGCTACCGACGTCGGCATTGCTGGGTGCGGCGCTGCTGCTGCTGGCGGATATTGCCGCCCGCACGGTGCTGGCTCCGCAGGAGCTGGCTACAGGGATCATGACCGCCCTGGTGGGCGCGCCGGCGTTTATTTTCATTGCGTCGAGGTTTTTGAAATGAACGATATGCTGCAGCGTGCAGGGCTTCGTGCATGGCGGGTGGGGGGATTTTCTCGTGTCATTCGTCCCAAAACCGTGCTGTACAGCCTCAGCCTGACGGTGCTGGCAATCGCATTACTGCTGTTCGGCGTGATGCAGGGTTCGCTCCCGGTTCCGGCTTCCGCTATCGGAAGGGCGGTGTTTGACCCTCAGGCGTTGACGGCTCAGCAACAGTATGTCGTTTGGGATGTACGACTGCCGCGACTGCTGATGGCGCTTCTGTGCGGTGCGATGCTCGGATTGGCTGGGGCGGCGATGCAATCTATCACCCGCAACGGGTTGGCCGATCCCGGGCTTATCGGTGTCAAAGAAGGGAGTTGCGTGGTGGTGCTGGCCCTGGTGCTATTTTTCCCGTCCGCAAGTCTGGTCTGGCGGCCCCTGGCGGGAATGGCCGGTGGCGCACTGGTCGCTGCACTGGTGATGCTGCTGGCCCGTGATTTCTCCCGGCCTCGCTTCGTGTTGATAGGCATTGGCGTGTCGTGGTTCTTTGCCGCGGGAATGGGCGTATTTATGACCACCGCGGATGTCCGTGACGTTCAGACTGCACTGGTCTGGCTGGCGGGCAGCCTTCATGCCGCCACCTGGCCGCTACTGCTGGTGGCACTGGCCTGGACGTTGCCTGCGGCCATCATCTTATTTGCCACGGCGAGAGCTTCAGATGTGGCGCTACTTGGCAATGCGACGGCAACGGGGCTGGGTGTACGTTTACCCCGACTGGCGTTGTTGCGTTTTCTCGCGCCGGTTGTACTCACCGCCGCCAGTGTTGCCTGCGTGGGCAGCCTCGGTTTTGTCGGGTTAATGGCGCCACACATGGCACGATTCTGGCTGCGTGGCGGACAAACAGCGCTGCTGTGGGGAAGTGCGTTGATCGGTGCATTGCTGGTGCTGGTCACCGATACCGTGGGGCGTCTGGCGTTTGCCCCACTGCAAATCCCCGCCGGGATCGTCATTGCCCTGGTCGGTGGACCGTTCTTTTTACTGTTGCTCTGGCGTCGCCGGGATCGTTTGTAATTGTTAAGAGGGTATATGCGTTTAATCTTTTCATTGCTGCTGCTGGTCGGCTGCACCGCCCAGGCGGCGGTGCCTGTTCAGTCATTTACTGACGATCTCGGGCGAGTGGTGAACGTGCCGCTACATCCGCAGCGCATTGTGTCATTGCACGATCTCGACATCACTATTCCGCTGATCGAGCTGGGCGTGCCTCCGGTGGCCAGTCACGGCCGAACACGCCCGGATGGCAGCCATTTTCTGCGCTCAGGTGCGCTGTTGACAGGGGTTGATTTTGATAACTCGTCGATTGCGTATATCGGCACGGCGGATATTGATATTGAAGCCATTGTCGCCGCGAAACCGGATTTAATCATCACCGAACCCAGCCGTAACACGCCGATTGAGCAACTGGAAAAAATAGCGCCGACGGTCAGCATCGATCATCTTGATGGCGGTGCGCCGGAAATCTACCGCAAGCTGGCGCAGCTTACAGGTACGCAGAACCGGCTGGCATTGCTGGAACGGCGCTACCGTGAAGAAATTGCCCAGCTCAAGCGGACAGTAGATACGCAGCACATCTCTGTGGCGGTAATACAGGCCAATCAGGGAAAAATCAACGCGTTACACACCTATCACTCCCTGGGGCGAGTTTTACGCGATGCTGGCTTCACCTTCCCGAAGCTTATCGACAGCATTCCGCCGGGTGGGCGCATTGATGTCAGTGCGGAACGTCTGCCTGAACTGGATGCCGATTTTGTCTTCGCGACCTGGCGTGGCGATACCGGCGGTAAACCGCAGGATGAAATCGCGGCGATGGATGCGGTGATGCCTGGCTGGTGTGAGTTCCTGACCGCCTGCCAGCGCGGACATTACGTTTTACTCTCCCGTGAAGAGGCGATATCCAATTCCTATGCCTCGCTCAGTCTGATGGTGGCGCAGGTGCAAACGCACATCGCCGGACGATGGCTACCGGAGGCTAAATAACCATGCTGACGGCGAAAAAAGCCAAAAACCGTATTGATGTCTATGGTGACCGTTTTCGCGCCCGGGCGCATTTACTCTCGCCACGTATGCAGGCCGTGGCGCGTTATATCAACGAAAACCGCGAAGTGGTGCTGGAGTTTACGGCGATAGAAATCGCTGCCGCCACGCAAACCTCTGACGCGACGGTGGTCAGGGCAATTCAGGCGCTGGGGTTTGCCGGGTTGCGCGATTTAAAGCAGACCATTGAGCACTGGTTTGGTCCTGGCGTGACCTCAGAAGAGAAGATGACCACCACGGTGAATACGCTCTCTTGCGATGTGAACTCAAGCATTGATTTCGTCCTGCAGGGGCATCAGCGTACCTGTGAAGCTCTTTCTACACCGCAAAACCGCTATGCGATTGCCCAGGCGGTGGCGTTATTGGTAGAAGCCCGTCAGGTGGGGATTTTTGGTATTGGCGCATCCGGCGTATTGGCGGATTATACCGCTCGTCTGCTCAGCCGTATTGGCCTGCCTGCGGTAGCATTTAATCGCACCGGGATTAACCTCGCAGAGCAACTGATCGCATTGCAGCGGGGAGATGTGCTGATCATGATGGCGCAGAAATCACCGCATCGGGAAGGGCTGACGACCATTCGCGAGGCCAGGCGGTTGGGTGTCCCGGTTATTTTACTGACGAACGCGCTGGATTCCCGTTTTAGTAAAGAAGCGGATGTGGTGATTAACGTGCCACGCGGCGGCGAGAATGGGAAAATGCCGCTTCACGGTACGGTGCTGGTGTGTCTGGAAATGATCGTCCTGTCCGTTGCTTCGACTGCGCCGCAACGTTCAATTAAGTCCGTGAAACGGATTAACGAACTGTATCGGGGCATTGGTAAATCCGGGGCGAAGAAATAAACCGGTTATACCCGATGTGTAGGCCGGGTAGTGGGACGTCGCCACCCGGCATAAAGGCAGACAGATCAAACCATTAATGGCCGATCATTCTGGCCTTCGGGATCAGCTGGAAATACATATGATCCGGCACCGGCGTCTGCCAGACGTTGGCGTACACCGCATAACCTACGGCGGCAAACAGAATACCGAGCAGCAGTAGCGTCATTGTCCACCCTGATAACCTACCTTGTCGCCACCATGGTGTCGGCGCTGCGCTATGCCCTGATTGTGCGCCAGGCGGTGTCTTCAGTGACATAGTCAGCGTCGAGGCTACCGGACAGGATTCCACACAGGTCATACATCCTGTGCACTCAACGGTGCGTACCTGAATTAAGCGATCGACCGGAATATTCGACGGGCAGTTCTTTGCGCATTTGCCGCAATCGATGCAACTGTCGGCATTACGGCGGATCTTAAACGGCGACAGCAAAGAGAACAGGCCAAGCAGTGCGCCATAAGGGCACAGATAACGACACCACGCATTGCGAATAAACAGGCTCATGATGCTGATAACCGCCACTACGATGAGCGTCGTCGTGCCGATATTACGAAAGAAATCGAGCATCTTAACGTCGATAATCATGCCGTAGGCTGACATCAGAAAATACTGAATCCCCTGTGCTGGCATCGACAGGGCGATATACAGAAAGAAACTCAGCAGCAGATATTTCAGGCTCAGCAAAGGGAGGTCCAGCCAGCGCGGCAGGGTGAAGTTGCGACCCGTTATTTTTTTGCCCAGATTCCCTATCAGCTCAGACAGCGTACCCACCGGGCACAACCACGAGCAGAACGCTTTTTTTAACAGCAGACTCATCAGGATAAAGGCAACAAGCAGCAGCATGGAAGCGGCGTGAATAGGGGGAAGAAAGCCGGTTTCCAGTGTGTATCTGATATTCATCAGACCGGCAATGGGAAGCCATCCCTCAATACCGCCTGGTCTTGATATATAAACGCTGGCACCGGCTGTTTCGAAATAGCGAACCCAATACCAGAACGTCACGCCAATATAGATATTGATAGCCAACAGGAGAAACTGGGTGGCTTTTCTCCAGCTACTGGCATTGCGCCAGTCATTCCACGGCAGTTTTCCTCCGACGGTACCAGGGCGGCGCTGCCAGCGCGTTTTCTTCTTCCCGTTCATGATCTTTTATTATCCCTCATATTTCCCCCTGCATTCAGGAAGACTCATCACCGGGATATGCTACCGCTATAAAGATATAGTGTATTTGATTTGCATCTTATTAATTGGCTGCCATTTTTATCACGCTAATGGGCATGTATAAAAATAACAGCACGATATTTATCACAGGTCAGATAAATACCCTGAACGGGGTATTTATTTATCTGTGAGGGACGACAGTCATTCCCGGTACGTTTCTACGCGGTTACGGCCATGGCTTTTCGCCAGATAGAGCGCGCGATCGGCTTTATCAACCAGTTGTTTGTAGTCGGGGTGATAGTCATATTCGGCAACGCCGATACTGACGGTAATAGAGAAGGATTCAGTCATGGAAGCGGCGATACGCAGCTCGGCAATTTTCTTGCGCAGTGTTTCCAGAATAATAGAGGCTTGCGATTCGTCTGATTCGACGAGCAGGATCATAAACTCTTCACCACCATAACGGAATACGTAATCGCTACTGCGGATGTGCTCATAAATAACGGCCGCGACGTTTTTCAGCGTCATATCGCCAGTGTTATGTCCGTAGCTGTCGTTGATCTGCTTAAAATAATCAATGTCCAGCATTGCCAGGGTAAAGGGCCTTCGTGAATGTAACGCCAGCGAGATTTCACGGCGCATAATCGTCGGAATAAAGCGGCGATTAAGGAGCTGGGTCAGCGAGTCTTTGCCATTTTCCTGTTTGACCAGCGCTTCAAACATTGAGGCGAGGAGAAAATGGATTTTGGCCGAGAGCTGTCGGATATCCTGCAATAAGCTCATCCGCTCGGTTTCGCCAGGTTGTTGCTGATTCGAGAGTGCCTGTGTCAGACGGTTATCGATTTCAGCGATCACGGATTCCATTTCTGCCAGCAGATTACCGCTGCCAAGAATGTGTTTTCCTTTATGGGAGAACCACATACCAAAATCTGAGTCCGCCAGGAACACCAGATCACCGGACGGTAAGCCGGTCGCAATGTTGTAGATAAACTGATTTTCCCAATCGGTAAACGAACGGATTTGCCGTTCGCGCTCGACGTTGACGTCGTCGTAAATGGTCTGCAGCCGATACTGCTCCTGCGTGTGCAGCGAGTTTTGATAGCTTGGAGAGTAGGAAACGGTCATGGCCTCCAGCGCGGTGTCCATCGCCAGACTGCTGAAACAGATAGCATCGCTCAACAGGCTGACAGAGTAGTCGGCCTTACTTTTCAGCAACTGATACAGCTCTTCTTTTAGCTTACGTGCACCGCGGTTAACCAGATCGATAGGCAGGCCGATACGGGCGTGTACCACACCAATTTCACGCTGTTTTGCCAGCAAGAGCGGGAGGTCTTCATATGCGCTGCCGAGCACGCTGCGCAACCAGTCAAACATACTGCCGCTCAGTCGCGTACTGACCTGCTCCGTATTCAGAAACAACGCGCTCTCCGCATGAGAGAGCATGTAGTCATAAAAAACGGTCACTAAATGGCGGATCTCATCGTCGCTTAACCCTGTGAGGATCGTATGAACGTCAGGGGATGTCTGGCGTATTAGCGCCCGCCATTCTGTAAGGAGTAATGTGTCGTTTACGGGATCAACCTGTTCCATCTCACAGCCACTCAAAATGTGATTGAAAAATTCAGGCGGTATTACGGACAATTACGTCACGATGGTCAAGTGAAACTCTCTTTACGCATTAACGATGGCGAATACCTTCATAAATCAGCCTTAAGGCGAAGACGCCGATAATGGCGCCAATTACCCGGCTGGCAACGCGCTGAATGCGACCATATGCACGGCGTACTGCAGGAAGAGAAAACGCCTGGCTGAGAAAAATACGCCAGATAACAGAAGAAAGCACAATGCCTGCCCATGCCATCAGCCTGGCCCAGGTCGGGGTTTCTGCGCTTAAGGTGACCGAGAAAATACTAATAAAAAACAATACGGTTTGCGGATTCGATAAATCTGTTAACAGCCCGCGACGAAAGAATACATACCAGGGGGCGGAAATCGGCTGCTGTAGCGTGGGCATGTGCGGCGTGGCCTGATGGCGGATGCTGTTCCAGGCAAACCACAGCAAATAGGCTCCGCCGACAATCTTAATCAATGAAAATATCTCTTCACACTGGGTGATTAGCGTTGCCATACCAAAAAGCCCAAGGCCGGAGTAAAACGCATCACCTAAGGCGACCCCCAGACCGGTCATCACCCCCGCGCGCCGTCCGGATGCCAGGCTAGTTTGCACCACCACAAACAGGTTCGCCCCGGGGTTGAAAAAGGTTAAAACAAACAGGCTGACGGTGAGTACGACGGCGTGTAGCGGTTCCATAGACAACCATTCCTCAAATATTCATAAAGTTAACACTATAATTTCAACGAGCTGGCTGTTCTGAGGATTAACTCACACTGGCTATTGAAACTTTGAACCGGTTGAAATGCGGATACGCGATGGCTGGTTTTTTCTGTGCCGCAAAATTTCTATATATTTCTGCTGAGTGTGGATTTTTTATCCAGGCTGGACTAGTTATTAATCATCCTTGAATCGCGTTATCTCATGTTCAGGGATCGATGATGGCGTCATAACAAAACCTGGAGCTGGTCTATGAAAACTGGAATTAAAGTACTTATTGGTGCATTAGCTTTTGTCGTGACCAACGCATATGCTGCGGAATTTATGACAAAACTTGAGTTTGAAAAGGTTGAGTCGCAGTACACAAAAATCGGTGATATCTCAACGAGTAATGAAGTTTCTGTCGCAGATGCTAAAGAAGAGCTGCTGAAGAAAGCCGAAGAGAAAGGCGCCGATGTTGTGGTATTAACTTCCGGTCAAACGGATAATAAAATCCATGGCACAGCCAATATCTACAAGAAAAAATAATACGCTGCATTGAAAGATAAAATACCCGCCAGCCTCTGTACTGGCGGGTTATTCTTTTAACCTGCGCCAAAACGTGGTTCGGCTGATACCGAGATATCGTGCCGCCGCTGTTTTATCACCATTGAATTGTGCCAGCACCTGTTGTGGCGTCAGTGATGATGATATCTGGGGTATTTCGGCGACAATCGCCAGTTCTGGCAATAATTGCTGCAAGAAATGGACGTTAAGTTCTGGTTGTGGCTCGACGCTTAAAAATAATGCCAGACGCTCCATCATATTGCGCAGCTCACGAATATTCCCCGGCCAGCCGTAATTCAGCAGCATATGTTGGCTGAGCCCTAGTCCTTTGCGCACAGGCTCAGAAAACGGCACATCTAATTCCGCCAGTGACTGTTTTAAAAAGCCTTCCGCCAGCGGCAGGATATCGGGCAACCGCTCGCGTAGCGGCGGCAGCTTGAGGCGCAGAATGCTCAGGCGATAAAACAAATCGGTACGAAACTCGCCTTGTTTCATCTCCTGCTCCAGATTGCAGTGGGTGGCGCTAATCACCCGCACATCGACCGGAATCGGCTGGTGCCCACCGACCCGGGTAACCTCTTTTTCCTCCAGCACGCGTAGCAGTCGGGTTTGTAACGGCAGCGGCATTTCGCCTATCTCATCAAGAAACAGTGTTCCGCCGTGGGCGATTTCAAACAGACCCGCGCGTCCGCCGCGCCGTGAGCCGGTAAAAGCGCCATCTTCATAGCCAAACAACTCCGCTTCCAGTAAGGATTCGGTGATTGCCCCGCAGTTGACGGCGACAAACGGTGGTGAGGGTTTACCGCGTCGATTCTCCTGACGGGTGAAATATTCACGATGAATGGCCTGCGCCGCCAGCTCTTTACCCGTGCCCGTTTCGCCCTGAATCAACACCGGTGCGCGAGAACGGGCGTAGAGCATTATGGTGTGCCGTACCTGTTCCATCTGCGCAGAGTGACCGCGCATATCACCGAGCGCGTAGCGGGTGCGCATCGTATCGCCAGAAGCGTATTGACCGTTTCGCCGTAGCGTCAGGCGCGTCATATCCAGCGCATCGACAAAGGCCTGGCGCACGGTAGCCGCTGAATAGATAAAGATGCCGGTCATACCCGCTTCTTCCGCCAGGTCGGTAATCAGCCCCGCGCCGACTACCGCTTGCGTACCGCTGGCCTTCAGTTCGTTGATTTGCCCACGAGCATCTTCTTCAGTGATATAGCTGCGCTGTTCAAGCTGCAAATTAAAGGTTTTTTGAAAGGCGAGAAGCGCAGGAATGGTTTCCTGATAGGTAATGACGCCAATCGATGATGTGAGTTTTCCCGCTTTCGCCAATGCCTGTAGCACATCGAAGCCGCTGGGTTTAATCAGAATAACCGGAATTGATAAGCGGCTTTTCAGATAGGCACCGTTGGAGCCCGCCGCAATGATCGCATCACAACGCTCGCTCGCCAGCTTCTTGCGGATATACGTCACCGCTTTTTCAAAACCCAACTGAATAGGGGTGATGGTCGCCAGGTGGTCGAACTCCAGGCTGATGTCGCGAAACAGTTCGAACAGGCGGGTGACCGAAACGGTCCAGATAACCGGTTTGTCGTCGTTCACCCGCGGCGGAAGATACGTATCAGCCATAACCAACCCAAAAAGTAAGGAACCGAGTATTAGGGTTTAGTTGTGTTTCATAAATGTTGCAATGAAACGTTAAGGCCAGTTTCATGAAACGATAGCTGACACGCTTTTGTACAACAAAGATACAGAAATTGATTTTAATGCATTGTTTTTAAAGGTGAATATATAAATTGATGAAAAATTAAGGTCTTTGGCATACCCCTTGCTTTAGGTAAATCAACTAATGCTAACAAGTTGATAACAAGAGGACGGGATATGTCTCTACACTCCCCAGGGCTGGCGTTTCGCGCCGCGCTCAGCAAAGAAAATCCATTACAAATCGTGGGCACCATCAACGCCAATCACGCTCTGCTGGCCCAACGCGCCGGGTATCAGGCGATTTATCTCTCCGGCGGCGGCGTCGCGGCAGGGTCTCTGGGTCTGCCGGATCTTGGTATTTCTACCCTTGATGATGTGCTGACCGATATTCGCCGTATCACCGACGTTTGCCCGCTGCCGCTGCTGGTGGATGCGGATATCGGGTTTGGATCGTCAGCGTTCAACGTGGCGCGTACCGTGAAGTCGATTTCCAAAGCTGGGGCTGCCGCGCTGCATATTGAAGATCAGATCGGCGCCAAGCGCTGCGGTCATCGTCCGAACAAAGCGATCGTCTCTAAAGAAGAGATGGTCGACAGGATCCGCGCCGCGGTGGATGCGCGTACCGATCCCAATTTTGTCATTATGGCGCGAACCGATGCGTTGGCGGTGGAAGGGTTAGAGGCTGCCATCGATCGCGCCCAGGCGTACGTCGAAGCGGGCGCTGACATGCTGTTCCCGGAAGCCATTACCGAGCTTGCGATGTACCGCCAGTTTGCCGACGCGGTGCAGGTGCCGATCCTCGCCAACATTACTGAATTTGGCGCTACGCCGCTGTTCACCATCGATGAACTGCGCAGCGCAAACGTCGCGATGGCGCTGTATCCGCTGTCGGCTTTCCGCGCCATGAACCGCGCAGCGGAAAAGGTTTACAACGTGCTGCGTCAGGAAGGAACGCAAAAGAGCGTGATCGACATTATGCAGACGCGTAACGAACTGTACGAAAGCATCAATTACTACCAGTTCGAAGAGAAACTCGACGCGTTGTATAGCAAAAAGTAACCGTCGTAGGCCGGATAAGGCACAGCCGCCATCCGGCAATAAATTTGTACCCTACATATTATAAAAATGACGAGGACAACATGAGCGACACAACGATCCTGCAAAATAGTACCCATGTCATTAAACCTAAAAAATCGGTTGCGCTGTCAGGCGTTACCGCCGGAAATACCGCGCTGTGTACCGTCGGTAAAAGCGGTAACGATTTACACTATCGTGGCTACGATATTCTCGACCTGGCGCAGCAGTGCGAATTTGAAGAAGTCGCGCATCTGCTGATCCACGGGAAATTACCCACCCGCGATGAACTCACCGCCTATAAAAGCAAACTAAAAGCGCTGCGCGGACTGCCCGCTAATGTGCGCACCGTGCTGGAAGCGCTGCCTGCCGCCTCGCATCCGATGGACGTGATGCGCACCGGCGTCTCCGCGCTGGGCTGTACGCTGCCGGAAAAAGAAGGTCATACCGTCTCCGGCGCGCGCGATATTGCCGACAAGCTACTGGCGTCGCTCAGTTCAATCCTTTTGTACTGGTATCACTACAGCCATAACGGCGAGCGTATTCAGCCGGAAACTGACGATGATTCCATTGGCGGTCACTTCCTGCACCTGCTGCATGGCGAAAAACCGTCGCGAAGCTGGGAAAAAGCGATGCATATTTCGCTGGTGCTGTACGCCGAACACGAATTTAACGCCTCCACCTTTACCAGCCGCGTGATTGCCGGAACCGGCTCCGATATGTATTCCGCGATTATCGGCGCGATTGGCGCACTGCGTGGACCGAAACACGGCGGGGCGAATGAAGTGTCGCTGGAGATCCAACAGCGCTACGAAACGCCGGACGAAGCTGAAGCGGATATCCGTAAACGCGTGGAAAACAAAGAAGTGGTGATTGGCTTTGGTCATCCGGTTTACACCATCGCCGACCCGCGCCATCAGGTGATCAAACGCGTGGCAAAACAGCTTTCCCAGGAAGGTGGTTCGCTGAAAATGTACAACATTGCCGACCGTCTGGAAGACGTAATGTGGGAAACGAAAAAGATGTTCCCCAACCTCGACTGGTTCTCGGCGGTCTCCTACAACATGATGGGCGTCCCGACCGAAATGTTCACCCCGCTGTTTGTTATCGCCCGCGTCACCGGCTGGGCGGCGCACATCATCGAACAGCGCCAGGACAATAAAATTATCCGTCCTTCCGCCAATTACACCGGCCCGGAAGATCGCGAATTTGTCCCGATTGAAAAACGTTGCTAATTCAAAAACCTCTAAAGATAAAAAACAGGAAATGTACCCTATGTCCGCACATATTTCGAACGTCCGCCCGGAATTTGACCGTGAAATCGTTGATATCGTTGATTACGTCATGAACTACGAGGTAGCCTCGAAGGTGGCGTATGACACCGCGCATTATTGCCTGCTCGATACCTTAGGCTGCGGGCTGGAAGCGCTGGAATATCCGGCCTGTAAAAAACTGCTGGGGCCGGTAGTCCCAGGAACTGTGGTACCGAACGGCGTTCGCGTGCCGGGCACCCAGTTCCAGCTCGACCCGGTGCAGGCGGCGTTTAACATCGGTGCGATGATCCGCTGGCTGGACTTTAACGATACCTGGCTTGCCGCGGAATGGGGTCATCCTTCCGATAACCTCGGCGGTATTCTGGCGACGGCTGACTGGCTGTCACGCAATGCGGTGGCGGTGGGGAAAGCGCCGTTGACCATGAAAACGGTGCTGACCGGTATGATTAAAGCTCATGAGATTCAGGGCTGTATCGCGCTGGAAAACTCGTTTAACCGCGTTGGTCTCGATCACGTCCTGCTGGTAAAAGTGGCCTCCACGGCGGTGGTCGCTGAGATGCTTGGCCTGAACCGGGATGAAATTCTCAACGCCGTGTCGCTGGCGTGGGTCGACGGCCAGTCGCTGCGTACTTATCGCCATGCGCCAAATACCGGCACGCGTAAATCCTGGGCCGCAGGCGATGCGACCTCACGCGCGGTACGTCTGGCGTTGATGGCGAAAACCGGTGAGATGGGGTATCCGTCTGCGCTGACGGCGAAAACCTGGGGCTTCTATGATGTCTCCTTCAAAGGCGAATCTTTCCGCTTCCAGCGCCCGTACGGCTCTTATGTGATGGAAAACGTGCTGTTTAAAATCTCCTTCCCGGCCGAGTTCCACTCGCAGACCGCGGTAGAAGCGGCCATGACGCTGTACGAGCAACTGCAGGCCGCGGGTAAAACGGCGGCGGATATTGAAAAAGTCACCATTCGTACGCACGAAGCCTGTATCCGCATCATCGATAAAAAAGGCCCGCTGAATAACCCGGCGGACAGGGATCACTGTATCCAGTATATGGTGGCGATCCCGCTGCTGTTCGGACGCTTAACGGCGGCAGATTACGAAGACGGCGTGGCGCAGGACAAACGCATTGATGCACTGCGTGAGAAGATCAACTGCTTCGAAGATCCGGCCTTTACCGCCGATTACCACGACCCTGAAAAACGCGCCATCGCCAACGCCATCACTCTGGAATTCACCGACGGCTCCCGCTTTGAAGAAGTGGTAGTGGAATACCCAATCGGCCATGCGCGTCGTCGTGCTGACGGCATGCCGAAGCTGGTCGAGAAGTTCAAAATCAACCTGGCGCGTCAGTTCCCGACCCGTCAGCAGCAGCGCATCCTGGATGTCTCCCTGGACAGAACTCGCCTGGAGCAGATGCCGGTCAATGAGTATATGGATCTCTTCATTATTTAAACCAGCGTGCAGCAAGGCGTAAGTTCAACAGGAGAGCATTATGTCTTATAGCGAGTTTTATCAACGTTCTATAACGCAACCGGAGTCGTTCTGGGCCGAGCAGGCCCAGCGTATTGACTGGCAGCAGCCGTATACGCAGGTACTGGACCACAGCAACCCGCCGTTTGCCCGCTGGTTTTGCGGCGGCACGACCAATCTGTGCCATAACGCCATCGACCGCTGGCTGGAGAAACAGCCTGACGCGCTGGCGCTGATTGCTGTGTCATCCGAAACCGAAGAAGAACGCACGTTTACCTTTCGTCAGCTGTATGACGAAGTGAACGTCGTGGCGGCGATGCTATTGTCGCTGGGCGTACAGCGTGGCGATCGGGTGCTGGTGTATATGCCGATGATCGCCGAGGCGCACATTACGCTACTGGCCTGCGCACGCATTGGAGCAATTCATTCGGTGGTGTTCGGTGGTTTCGCCTCGCACAGCGTGGCGGCGCGTATCGACGACGCCCGACCGGTGGTTATCGTTTCGGCGGATGCCGGGGCGCGCGGGGGCAAGATCCTGCCGTATAAAAAGCTGCTCGATGATGCGATCGAACAGGCGCAGCACCGACCGCGTCATGTGGTGCTGGTCGACCGCGGTTTGGCGAAAATGGCGCGGGTCGAGGGACGTGACCTCGACTTTGCCGCGCTGCGCCAACAGCATCTCGGCGCGCGGGTGCCAGTTGTCTGGCTGGAATCAAACGAAACGTCCTGCATTCTCTACACCTCCGGGACAACCGGGAAACCGAAAGGCGTCCAGCGCGACGTTGGCGGCTATGCGGTCGCGCTGGCGACCTCGATGGACACCATTTTCGGCGGTAAAGCGGGCGGCGTGTTCTTCTGCGCGTCGGATATCGGCTGGGTAGTTGGGCATTCGTATATCGTGTATGCCCCGCTGCTGGCGGGGATGGCGACGGTGGTTTACGAGGGGCTGCCAACGTACCCGGACTGCGGCGTGTGGTGGAAAATTGTTGAGAAGTATCAGGTCAGCCGGATGTTCTCGGCCCCGACAGCTATCCGTGTGCTGAAGAAATTCCCGACCGCGCAAATCCGTAATCACGATCTCTCTTCGCTGGAGGTGCTGTATCTGGCGGGGGAACCGCTGGACGAACCAACCGCCAGTTGGGTAACCCAAACGCTGGGCGTCCCGGTTATCGACAACTACTGGCAGACTGAATCCGGCTGGCCGATTATGGCGATTGCCCGCGGGCTGGACGACAGGCCATCGCGTCTGGGCAGTCCCGGCGTGCCGATGTACGGCTACAACGTACAACTGCTCAATGAGGTGACCGGTGAACCTTGTGCGGCAAACGAGAAGGGCATGCTGGTGATCGAAGGGCCGCTGCCGCCGGGCTGTATTCAGACCATTTGGGGCGATGACACGCGCTTTGTGAATACCTACTGGTCGCTGTTCTCCCGCCAGGTGTACGCCACCTTTGACTGGGGCATTCGCGACGCCGATGGCTATTACTTCATCCTGGGGCGTACGGATGACGTGATCAACGTCGCCGGACACCGACTCGGTACGCGAGAGATCGAGGAGAGTATTTCCAGCTATCCGAACGTTGCGGAAGTGGCGGTGGTCGGCGTGAAGGATGCGCTGAAAGGGCAGGTGGCCGTCGCGTTTGTCATTCCAAAGCAGAGCGACAGTCTGGAAGACCGCGACATCGCCCATTCGGAAGAGAAGGCGATTATGGCACTGGTGGACAGCCAGATTGGCAACTTTGGCCGTCCGGCACATGTCTGGTTCGTGTCACAACTGCCGAAAACACGTTCCGGTAAAATGCTCAGACGGACGATCCAGGCGATCTGCGAAGGCCGCGATCCTGGCGATCTGACCACCATTGACGATCCAACATCGTTACAGCAAATCCGCCAGGCGATCGAGGAGTAGGGCGTTGCCGGGTGGCGGCTTCGCCTTATCCGGCCTACGAAACCGCGCACCGTAGGCCAGATAAGCCGCGAAGCGGCGCCATCCGGCAAAAGCAACGTGATTAGCGCCAGCTCAGCTGATAATGATAACGCCCTGCGCTCAACTGAAATTCTGGTGACACTGAAGGGCTCCACGAGTCATCCCCGCCGACGCCCATATGGAAACCGTCAATGTTGAGCCATGTTCCGGCTTCAGGCTGCAGCAGATGGCGATGGCTGGTTGCCATCAGTTGCTTCTGGCTGTAACGGCTGATGTTGAACTGGAAGTCACCACGCCACAGATGATCCCCGTAGCGTAATTCGCGTGTCCCGCAGCGCAGGCCGTTTTCACTTGGGAAAACATACGGGGTGTACATTTCATCGAGCGATAAATCCCAACGGTCGAAACAAGCGGCGTTCAGCCTGTCCGGGTAGTTCTCATGCGGCCCAAGGCCTAACCAGTTTACCCGTTCAGCCACCTGCGCCAGCTGGCAGCTCAGTCCGATACGGGCCGGATGCGGCGTACCGCTGGCGATGTCGACATCCACCGTTATCTGCATTTTACCCTTGCCGTCAATACGGTAGTTTTTTCGGCTGATGAACAGCGTTTCGCCCCGATACTGCCAGGCATGCGCGGTGGTGATAAGGATGCTGTTCGACAGCGCTTCGGCCTCGCATTGCAATAGCCATGGCTCAGCATGGTAATGACCCGCAGCCTTCCAGCGTTCGACCCAGGCATTAGGATCGATGCGCGTTACTTCGCTGATGCCGATGTCGTTATCCAGCGGCGCACGGGTAAACTGATCGATTAACGGTGCTAACAGCTGTGCTTTTTCGACCAGCCAGTATTGCGTCAGTAAGCCTGTACGGCGGCAGAATTCCCAGCGTTTATCACTGACGATTACCGTAAACGTGTCATCGCGGATCGTCAGCTGTGGCGCTGTGCTGGCGCGAGGTTTAAGCGCCAGACTGAGTTTCTCTTCCAGCTTCCATTGCTGCCAGGCGCTGATATGTCCGGCGTCTGACCACGCAGTAGCCTGGGGTTGTTCCACGCGAACCGTCAGCCATAGCTGGCCTGCGGTTTCCGGCATCGGGATAGCCGGCAGGGTGATCCGCTGGCGACCCTGTGGGGCGATATCCAGAACGATTTTTCCGGCGGCTAGCGGGTTGCCGTCCTGGGCGATGGACCAACGCAGGATTTCGTTATCGCTGCGGCGGAACAGGTATTCGCTGCGTACTTCAATCTGGCGCTCGTCACCCGGTAACAGCGTAAACTGAAAAAACTGCTGCGCGTGTTTGGCCTCATATAACGCCGGGTGTGGGGTACGATCGGCGAACACCAGTCCGTTCATGCAAAACTGACGGTCGTTTGGTGTGTCACCAAAATCCCCGCCGTAGGCTGACCACGGATTACCGTTGTCGTCATATTTAATCAGCGACTGATCGACCCAGTCCCAGACGAATCCTCCTTGCAGACGCGGATACTGGCGGAATGCCTGCCAATATTTGGCATAGCCGCCGAGGCTGTTACCCATCGCGTGAGCATATTCGCAGAGGATCAACGGGCGCTGCTCGCCGGGCATCGACAGCCACTTTTTAATCGACCATTTGGGTACGGCGGGGAAGGGCTGATCCTGATCGACGCGGGCGTACATCGGGCAAATAATATCGGTGGCTACGGTATCCGCGCCGCCACCTTCGTACTGCACCGGGCGAGAGGGATCTTCCGATTTCAGCCAACGATACAGCGCGTCGTGGTTCGCGCCGTGACCGGATTCATTGCCCAACGACCAGATGATGATACTTGGGTGATTGCGGTCACGCTGTACCATGCGCGTGACGCGCTGGCTCATGGCGGGAAGCCATGTTGGGTCATCGCTCAGGCGATTCATGGGCACCATACCGTGGGTTTCGATATTGGCCTCATCCACCACATACAGGCCGTAGCGGTCGCACAGGGTGTACCATAGCGGGTGATTTGGGTAATGCGAACAACGCACGGCGTTAAAGTTGTTCTGCTTCATCAGCAGAATATCCTGCACCATCGTTGCCTCGTCCATCACCTGACCGTTGACCGGATGGTGCTCATGACGGTTGGTACCGCGAATCAACAGCGGCTTACCATTGAGTAACAGCAGTCCGTTTTCAATGCAAACCTGACGAAAGCCGACGTCACAGGCCTCGGCTTCAATCAGCGTACCGTCAGCGGTATGTAGCTGCACAACGGCACGGTACAGATTGGGTGCTTCGGCACTCCACAGCGCCGGGTGTTCAACGTTGAGGCGCAGCGTAGTACGGTCGTGATAAGCGCCGCGTTCATCAACAATCTCGCTGCCGGGCGGTGAGGTGAGCTCGCCAACCAACGTTTCGCCGTTCCACAATTGCAGGGTCACGCGTACATCTTCACGCTCGTCGCCTGCTATCCGGACTTCCGCTTCCAGCAACGCGCGGCTGAAATCATCATTAAAGCGCGTGTTGATGCGTAGGTCACGGATCTGTGTTGTGGGCTTATGCAGCAAAGATACGTCGCGAAAAATACCGCTCATGCGCCACATATCCTGGTCTTCCAGATAGCTGCCGTCGCTCCAGCGCAGCACCATGACGGCCAGGCGGTTTTCGCCGCGCAGCAGATAATCGCGAAGATCAAATTCAGACGGCAGACGGCTGTCCTGACCGTAGCCGACCCAACGACCGTTGCACCACAGATGAAACGCGGAGTTCACGCCGTCAAAAATAATCCGCGTCTGACCCTCATCTAACCATGCATCTTCAACACTAAATGTGAGCGAATAACATCCGGTAGGGTTCTGCGTCGGAACAGAAGGCGGATTGACCGGGAACGGATAGGTGATATTGGAGTAGATTGGCGCATCATAACCGCTCATCTGCCAGTTAGACGGCACGCAGAGGGCAACGGCCTGCGGTAAATCATGCTCAAGCCAACTTTCTGGCACTGCCTCTGGTGTGGCAAACCAGGCGAACTGCCACTCGCCGTTTAACGAAATTCGTTGGGATGAAGGCCGGTGGTTACGGGCATCATCCACGCAGCGCCAGCTACAAAACGGCGGATGTGCCTCCAGACGGTTTATCTGTGTGACGCCGGGGTTTTCCCAGTCACGGCGCGCCAGTACGGCGGCGAGTGAGTCCGAGCTCAGAGTCATAGCGGTATCTCATGTTTGTTATTCGCTCACAATTTAATAAACATAAGGCCTGCGGTGAGACGCTGTAAAGCCGGGCGGGTTTAATGGGTGAACTGACTCACAGTAATTAGCGCTCGCCGGATGGCAGCAGAGAGACCTGACGCGCCAGTTGCATCAACGACTCCGCCAGCACCTGAGGCGTGGCGGTTTGTGCGTCAGGCGGCAGTACGGTTTTCCGTTCGACCAGCGTGACCGGCAGCAGCAGATTGCCGGGGGCGGACATACCCTGCGTAAGCTGCAACAGCCTGTCAACGCTGGTCTGTCCGAGAGTGGGGAAATCCTGCCTGATGGTGGTCAGCGGCGGGATGTAGCAGGCGCTGTCTTCGGTGTCGTCGTAGCCGATCACGGAGATGTCCGCTGCAACTCGCAGACCGAACTCGCTGATTGCGCGCATCGCGCCCAGCGCCATTTGATCGTTAGCCACCAGCATAGCGGTTGGAATGATACCGTCGTTAAGCATGTGCATGGTTTGATGAAAGCCGGACATGGCGCTCCAGTCACCTTCACGTTCTACAATGGGACGTAGCTGGTAGTGCGCCAGATATTTATGCCAGCCCGCACGGCGAAGCCTTGCCGAAACTGAAGTGTGCGGCCCGCTCAGCAGGGCGATTCGCTGATGACCATGCTGTACAAGATGTTCAACGCCGAGTCGCGCACCGTCATCATGGGAGAAAATCACGCTGTTAATCGGCGTCTGGTCAGAGACATCGAGAAACAGTACCGGCACTGTACCGCAGGCGGCGGCCATGGCAATGGCGTCTTCTTCATCCAGCGGATAGTTGATGATAAGCCCGGTTACGCGCTGAGAAAGCAGGTTGTGAACCGCGGTTTTACACGCCTCAACGCCGCTGCGCTCGACCATGGCGATCACCACGCTGGCGCCGGACTGGTCGGCGCGGGATTTTATGGCGGCAACGATTTGTGAGGGGGCATGCAGGGCAAGGTTCGCCGTCACGACGCCAATCAGCGGCGTCTGTTTGCCTGCCAGTTGTTGTGCGACGCGGTTGGGGATGTAATTGAGTTCCGCCATCGCGGCCTCAACTTTCTGTCGGGTTTTTGCGGAAACGTGGCTGGCCTGATTCACGACGCGCGAGACGGTCTGGTAAGAGACGCCTGCATGGTCTGCGACATCGTATAGCGTTACCGGTTTCACGTTTATCACCCCTGTCATGATGTTATCTGCGCGCTATGATGCCACAGCGGGACGATTTTGGGGGATTTACGCATAGGTTCTGCGAGGCGCATTCCAGGGTTGCGGATCGTGTGCGGGAGGATTTATCGTCGTTAAACTTATCAGATTAAAAAGTGAGGACATCGTGAGCGACTCTGCGGCAAATAATATCCTGTCCATTTACCGACGCCATGCGGAGGCTTTTGCTAGCCAGCGCTCACGCGCCTTGTTTGAGAAAAACTGGCTGGATAAGTTCATCGCGGTGATAGGGGGGCAGGGCCATATTGTGGATATTGGCTGCGGAAACGGTCAGCCGATTGCGGGTTATTTTATCCAGCAAGGTTTTCAGCTGACGGGGGTTGATGGTTCCCCGGAAATGCTGGCGCGGGCGCGGTACTCTTTTCCCGCACAGCGCTGGCTGGAGCAGGATATGCGTGAGCTGGCGCTTAACGAGACATTCGACGGTCTGATCGCCTGGGACAGTTTTTTCCATTTAACCCAGTTGGACCAGCAAAAGATGTTCCCCATTTTTGACCGGCTCAGTCATCCCGGCAGCGCGCTGATGTTTACCAGCGGCACGGACAACGGCATTGCGATGGGGGAATTTGAGGGTGAGCCGCTGTTTCACGCCAGCCTCGCGCCTGATGAGTATCACGCATTGTTGTCGATGCACGGTTTTACAGTGATTGAGAGGGTGATGGAAGATCCGCACTGTACCGGGCACACCATCTGGCTGGCGCAAAAAAGAGGTTAATCGCCGCGAAAGGTTCTACGCCATTCAGCCGGGCTGACGCCGAAGCGGGATTTAAAATGCTGCCGCCAGGTGACGGGCGACTGAAAACCAACCTGTTCTGCAATGCGTTCAACGGGTAACTGGCTGGTCTCCAGCAACGTCTGGCTGCGGTGTAGGCGCTCGGTAATCAGCCATTCAGCCACGCTTGACCCGGTGGCCTTCATAAAATGACGGGTTAGAGTGCGACGACTCATCATCACCCGCTGTGCCAGCTCGTCGAGATTATGCGGTTCGTGGAGATGCTGGCGCAAATAGTCGAGCAGGGCGTTAATGCGCTGATCCTGGGTATTTTTCGCTACCGGTTGTTCGATAAACTGCGCCTGGCCGCCCTCACGATGCGGTGGCACAATCATCCGTCGGGCAATCTGATTCGCCACCGTGCTGCCAAAACGCTGGCGAATTACGTACAAACAGCAATCCAGCGCGGCGGCGGTACCTGCTGAGGTAATAATACCGTCGTCATCCACGTACAGTGCGTTGATATCCAACTGGGCCGCCGGGAAGCGCGCCTGAAAATCCTGCTCGAACTCCCAGTGCGTAGCCGCTCGTTTACCGTCCAGTAACCCCGCATAGCCGAGGACAAACGCGCCCAGACACAGCCCGACAATCTGCGCGCCGTTTTGTCGCGCGCGGTTGAGCGCACCAAGCAGGCTTTGTGGTGGACGATGCGCGGTGGTGCCCCACCAGGGGATCACCACGATGTCGGCAGCCTCCACCGCTTCATAGCCGTGGGTTGCGGTAATGGAGAAACCATCCTGCGAGGAGATGATGCCCGGTTTTTCGCCGCACATCTGCACCTCAAAGCGCTTTTTCACCGCCATTTTGTCACTGAAAATGATACACGGCACCGAGAAGTGAAATGGGCTGAAATCTTCCACGGCAACAATGGCGACGTTAAGCGGCTGCATACGATTCCTTTGTAGAGATTAAAATGCCAGGGTTTCACCATCTTCCGGCACGTTGACATATTGCGCAATCTGGTTGTCGCGGGCGTACTCTTTCAGGGCCGCGCGGGTCAACAGACAATGGTTAATCGCCTCCATATGGGTCGCCACAATGTGTGCTTCGGGTAAGGTGAAGTGGGTTTTCAGCACATCTTCCGCACCCATGATAATTGGGCCAAAACCGATGACGTGGGCAAAACCCGCATTCAGAACCACCACGCCTGGCTGGAAGGTATGCATGTTGGCTTCTACCTCGTCGCGCCAGAGGGTGTCCCCGACCAGATACAGCGTTTTTTCCGCCGGATGCATAAAGATAACGCCACAGGCATCACCCAGGCGTTCTGCCATTTGTGGAATGGCATAGGCGCGATCTGAGCCGTGCTGGCCACCGGTTTTACGCAGAGTGATAGCGCCGACCACGGTATTTTGCGTCAGCACGGTGAGTTGTGTGAAACCCTGCCCCCGCAGTACGTGTGCATCATGGTCATTTTGCACATAGATTGGTTTGTCTTTCGGCACGACACGAGCGGCAACCTCGTCCCAGTGATCTTCATGCAGATGGGTCACGATCAGCGCATCGACATTAAGCAGGGTATCGATGTCGATGGGCAGATCGACGGTTGGGTTGCGAATGTCGGCTCGTGCGGTTCCGGCAAAACCCGGATATGCGCCTTTCGCAGCCAGCATAGGATCGACCAGAAAAGTCATTCCACCAAAGGTGATGTGCTGTGTGGCATTACGGATTTGCGTGATGTTCATGGTGTGCGCTCTGCGTGTTGGGTCAGTGGTATCATCGTAGAGTGTTGTCCAGAAGATGAATGTGGGCAAATGGGCGACTAACGATGGGATTGGGCCAATCGCATCCAGCCTGCAGAGAACGTTATTTATGGCGTTTAATCGCCGTCTCATTATCTAAATTAATAAACGTATACTTTCCTTTTTTCTGCATTATTTACTCTGCGGCTATTATACCGAGCTAAATAAAGAAACAGTCATTTTAATTCAGGAGAATTAATTAAATGCGAAGTGGCTCCAGACAATATTGTTGATTTATGCAACACATTACAGCCAGGAAACAGATCGCGAACCATGAAATAACAATGCTATCATTCGCTCCAGACGCGGCAGGCAACTGCTGGCACACGCATTTACCCCGGAGCACCTGATGAACAACGACATTCCGCTAAAATATTATGATATCGCTGATGAGTACGCGACCGAGGCTGCAAAGCCGGTGAACGATGCCGAACGCGATGCGCTGGCGCACTACTTCCAGCAGCTGATCACCCGTTTGATGAACAACGAAGAAATCAGCGAAGACGCACAGCAGGAGATGGCAACTGTCGCCGGCGTCGACGCACAGCGTATTGATGACATTGCGGAGTTCCTCAATCGCTGGGGTAACGAGTAGCCAAAGACGGGGCCTGTGTTTTACACTGCGCGCAAATTGAGTAGGTATACTCTACGAGTATTCGGTTTAATCAGGCGGAAACAGCAATGAACGGAACAATCACAACGTGGTTTAAAGATAAAGGCTTTGGATTTATCAAAGATGAAAACGGCGACAACCGCTATTTTCATGTGATTAAGGTTGCTAATCCTGAGCTGATCAAGAAAGACGCGGCGGTGACTTTTGAACCCACCACCAACAACAAAGGCCTGTCTGCCTATGCGGTGAAAGTCATACCCGACAGCAAGTACATCTATATCGCGGGCGAGCGCCTGAAGCTCACGGCGATCAAGTCATACCTGGTGTACAGCGAAGAAGTGCCGGTTGAAACCCGTATCGACAAAGAAAACGCGGTGCTGTCTGTCGGCGTGCTGATGAAGAGCATCCGACCGAAATCAGACGTGAAGCCTGGCGAAATGCGCACACTGAAAAAGCTGGCGATCACTACCTTCCAGGGCACGACGCTGATCTTCTCGGAAGATGAAATCGACATCGACGAGACGGTGAAGCTGCTGAAAGTCTGACGTCCTTCAGAGTGAATGAATGCCGAAACTCTGCTCTTTTCAAAAGCAGGGTTTCGGTTTTTTTTTTGCATTCAGTCAAATCGGGTAGATATGTGTGCGCAAAAGCTGCTTTGTGTCAGAAGCAGATGTGAACGTTTTATATAAGAAGTGAAAGTGGTACTTTGCCGGGGTTATTACTTTTGATTCTCTTGTCTTATCTATTATTGCTGCTGCGCCAGTGTTAAAAATAAAAATAGAAAAATCATCAGAAAGTTATGTAGTAACTTATCCATAATGTTAATTATTGATGAAATTAAAGTAACACTCCGTAAGGTTTGGATGTTTTTATTTCTCATAGACGAGAATTTACATATAGTGATATAATATGGCGGGAAAAACAGGCAGCTTATTAAGCTGCCTGTCATGTAAATAAATTTTCGAGGAGACTATTCCAGTGGGACGTAAATGGGCCAATATTGTTGGTAAAAAAACGGCTAAAGACGGTGCGACGTCTAAAGTATATTCCAAATTCGGTGTGGAAATCTATGCTGCGGCTAAACAAGGTGAACCAGACCCAGAATTAAACACAGCTTTAAAATTCGTTATTGAACGTGCGAAACAAGCCCAGGTTCCAAAGCACGTTATTGATAAAGCTATTGATAAAGCCAAAGGTGGCAGCGACGAAACGTTCATGCAAGGGCGTTATGAAGGCTTTGGTCCAAGTGGTTCCATGATTATCGCTGAAACCCTGACTTCAAACGTTAACCGCACGATTGCTAATATTCGCTCAATCTTCAATAAAAAAGGCGGGAATATTGGCGCGGCGGGTGCTGTCAGCTATATGTTTGACAATACTGGCGTGATTGTATTTGCGGGAACAGACCCTGACCGTATTTTTGAAATTTTGCTTGATGCTGAAGTGGATGTACGTGATGTTACCGAAGAGGAAGGCAACATCATTATTTATACTGAATCTACAGATCTTCATAAAGGAATTGCAGCCCTCAAAGCAGCTGGGATTACTGAATTCTCAACCACAGAATTAGAAATGATTGCTCAATCAGAAGTTGAACTTTCACCAGAAGATTTAGAAATCTTTGAAGGACTTGTTGATGCCCTTGAAGATGATGATGATGTTCAAAAAGTATATCATAACGTTGCAAATCTCTGATTATAAATTAAAGAAATCTGTCATTATGGCAGATTTTATAAATTGTAAGTTTGTTATGATCAACATGTCTGATAAGATGTGTTGATTATAACGAATAGATAAAAATACTATCGCTAAAAGAAACGCATCAATTGAAATTCCTGGCCTAAACTATCTGATAATAAATGGTAAAGGCGCTCCTGCAAGTTCAGGTCTTCAATACTGAAGCGTATTATCTTGAGTAAGGACAGTGCTGATATGAATATTATTGAAAGTGGTATTCGTGACGTAAAACAAGGTGAAAATGTCACAATAGTCATGCCAGTGAATCTTTATGAATGCGAGTTGGGCCATGATGTGTTTGTCGGGCCATTTGTTGAGATACAAAAGGGATGCGTCATAGGCGACAGAACTAAAGTGCAGTCCCATACTTTCATCTGTGAAAACGTTACCTTAGGCGAGGACTGCTTTATAGGGCATGGTGTGACCTTTGCTAACGATCTTTTCAAGAGCGGAAGTCCTGACGCTTCTGCAAAAAGCTGGATTAATATTGTATTAGGTAACGCAGTAACGGTGGGCAGTGGAGCCACAATTTTAACAACGGAAATTTGCAGTGGCGCGGTGATTGGTGCCGGTAGTGTGGTGATAAAGCCCGTGCTGGTAAAAGGCGTGTATGCTGGCAATCCGGCCAGACTTTTGCGAAAGCTTTAAGTATTACCCTTGCCATTGCGAACCCAAATTTATGTTCTTCCCAGACCGTTCATGTCGACTCCTCTTGTTTGCGGACATGGCGACTATTCTTGCTGCTCACGCCATATAAAGAAACGTCTGCTGCATCAGACGTTGCGTTCCTCTGAATGGTGCCGTAGGTCATGACTCATTTCCTGTAGTTCATTGATTAATCGTGCTAAATGGAAGCCATCGCACACGGAGTGATGTACCTGAACGGCGAGAGGTAACACTACTTTCCCATCTTGTTCATAGTATTTCCCAAGTGTGAACATGGGGGCAAAAAAGTTCTGCATGTTCGCAATGTTGATATTAAAACTGGTAAAACTTACCCAAGGGATAGCCGATACAAAAAATACATTTTCCGGAGACTCTCCCTTCGGCCAATAAGAAAGATTATTACAATAGCGTGCAACGTCTTCTGAATAAGTGTTTTGGAAGTGATGAATATTGCCATCGTAGCGGCTCCATAATGATGAAAAAGTCTCAGTTTCATTATGGAAAATGGTATAGCTTGGATGAATTTCATTCCATATGACAAGCTCATTGTTCTTTATAGCCATACGGAATTCAGTATGCTTGTTGACAACTTTAGCAAGGAGGGAAATCATAGTAGGGTAAAATTTCCAGCCAATCTCTTTTATATGTTTTAGTACTGCGGTAATGTCTAACAGAACAGTTTGGTTAATTGTACTTTGAGCAAAAGACTGAAATACCTCAAAATGCTCTTTCCTTGGCCAACGAGACAAGTCAACAGCCGTATATTCTGGAGTTGTTTTTTTCACTTTTTATCCTTTGATTTGCAATCAAATATCATATTTTAGCCTAAGTCTTTCCGTGACGTAATCAGGCTGCATGTCCCGAAGCATGTTACCAGCGAACGCATTTGCGAGAGTAGCGTATCCTTATACAGGAAGAAAGATTAAAGCCTCTTCACAAGAGACTTTGCGCCCCTGGATTTACGATGTCATTCATCAGTGTGTAACGTGCTTCTTTGCGCGTGTATTGATCGATTAACGGCACAAGTCGCCGGAAATGCTTACTGGCACAATGTTCATCGAGAGCCGCGTGGTCTGGCCATTCTTCGATGAAAATAAAATGGCCCGGATCTTTTTCATCAATATAGAGGTCATAAGCAATGCAGCGCGGTTCTTTCCTGGTGGCCGATATTAGCTCACGATACAACGGGAGAACGGTTTCAATATACTCAGGTTTGATGAAATCCTCGGCAATGACCTTTAACATGCAGCCTCCTGGCAAAAAATGAATGCACACTCTGCGATGAAGATATCATTAAAGCAAGATGACACCGCGTGATATCGGCTGATGAGTGAATCATTCCAGCTATTAATCAGATGATGCGTATAACTGTGATCCACTTCACCTCCCGGCAACCAAAATCTCCTGCGACTCGACGCCGTCCTCAATCTGTTTCGCCACCCTTTGTAAGGCCGGAAGATGCTTTTCCGCGGCCTGTTCGATGGTCATGGCGCTGGCCATATACACCAGATTCAGGCAGCCAATCACCCGCTGTTCGCTACGGATGGGAACGGCGATAGAAGCGATTTTCTCCTCCTGATCCCAGTCGCGAAAGTTCTGGCCAAAACCGTCTTTTCGCGCGCGGGTCAAAATGGCATTGAGCTTCAGCGGTTCGCGCGCAAGCTGGAACTCTTCTCCTCGTCGGGAGGACAGCATTGCAATCAGTTCCTGACGTTCATTCTCCGGACAGAATGCCAGCCAGGTCAGGCCGGATGCGGTTTTCAGCAATGGCAAACGACGCCCGACCATCGCCCGGTGAAACGACAGGCGGCTGAAGCGGTGAGTGGTTTCACGTACCACCATCGCGTCCACATCCAGCGTGGAAACGTCGGTCGGCCAGATGACCTCGCGCAGCAAATCCCCCAGCAGCGGGGCGGCGAGTGCGGAAATCCACTGCTCGTCACGAAATCCCTCGCTGAGCTGGCGGACTTTAATGGTTAAGCGAAAGCTGTCATCGGACAGGCTGCGCCGAACGTAACCCTCATCCTGCAACGTTTCCAGCAGCCGCCTGACCGTAGTGCGGTGCAGGCCGCTCAGCTCAGCCAGCAGGCCAACGCTGGCTCCACCATCGAGCCGGTTTAACATATTTAATAACATTAATCCGCGCGTTAATCCGCGTACGGTTTTGTATTCAGTACCGTCATCATTTTTCATATTTATTGACAAATCTACAGGTAAAACAACGTTGTGCACTTAGTGCACATCCAGGCATGTTTTGATTGTAGCGCAAAAACTCACTCCTATACTGACCGCACAATAAAAAAATCGTTTACATCTTTTTAACAAAATGAATTGCGCCTCGCCAGGGTCTGCAATTGCGTTTTGTCCGAGTCGTGAGGTTCTGAAATGACAACAATAAACCCTGATATCCAACCCGCTGTGCAGCACACCGTACAGGTCGCGATTGCCGGAGCCGGTCCGGTTGGGCTGATGATGGCCAACTATCTGGGCCAGATGGGCATTGAAGTGCTGGTGGTGGAGAAGCTCGACACGCTGATCGACTATCCCCGCGCTATCGGGATTGACGATGAAGCGCTGCGCACCATGCAGTCCGTTGGTCTGGTCGAAAACGTGCTGCCGCATACTACGCCGTGGCACGCGATGCGCTTTCTCACCCCGAAAGGCCGCTGCTTTGCTGATATCCAGCCGATGACCGACGAATTTGGCTGGTCGCGCCGTAACGCGTTTATTCAACCACAGGTGGATGCGGTGATGCTGGAAGGGCTGTCGCGTTTTCCCAACGTGTGCTGCCTGTTCTCCCGCGAACTGGAGGCCTTCAGCCAGCAAAACGGTGAAGTGACGCTGAATCTGAAAACGCCGGACGGTCAACGTGAAACGGTGAAGGCCCAGTGGCTGGTGGCCTGCGACGGCGGGGCCAGTAACGTCAGACGGTCGCTGAATGTGCCATTTGAAGGCAAAACCGCGCCGAATCAGTGGATTGTGGTGGATATCGCCAACGATCCGCTCAGCACACCGCATGTGTATCTGTGCTGCGATCCGGTGCGCCCATACGTCTCCGCCGCGCTGCCGCATGCAGTGCGCCGTTTCGAATTTATGGTGATGCCGGGGGAAACCGAAGCGCAGCTCAGTGAGCCGCAAAATATGCGCCAGTTGCTGAGCAAAGTGCTGCCGAACCCGGATAACGTCGAACTGATCCGCCAGCGTGTGTATACCCATAACGCCCGTCTGGCCGAACGTTTTCGCATTGACCGCGTGCTGCTGGCCGGCGACGCGGCGCACATTATGCCGGTCTGGCAGGGGCAGGGGTACAACAGCGGCATGCGCGATGCCTTCAACCTGGCGTGGAAACTGGCGCTGGTCATTAAGGGCAAAGCTGGTGATGCGCTGCTGGATACCTACCAGCAGGAACGCCGCGACCACGCCAAAGCAATGATCGATCTCTCGGTGACCGCAGGCAACGTACTGGCACCGCCAAAACGCTGGCACGGTGCGGTTCGCGACGGGGTTTCCTGGCTGCTGAACTACATTCCGCCGGTCAAACGCTACTTCCTTGAAATGCGCTTTAAGCCGATGCCGCAGTACCACTCCGGGGCGCTGGTGCGTGAAGGCGATGCGAAAACGTCTCCGGTCGGCAAGATGTTTATCCAGCCGAAGGTGACGCTGGAATCGGGTGAAGTGACGCTGCTCGACAATGTCATCGGGCCGAATTTTGCGGTGATTGGCTGGGGTTGTAACCCGCTGTGGGGCATGAGCGAGGCGCAGATCCAACAGTGGCAGGCGTTGGGCACGCGGTTTATCCAGGTGGTGCCGGATACGCAGATTCATACCGAGCAGGATAACTATGACGGCGTTATCCGCATTGGCGATACGCAAAACCGCCTGCGCACGTGGTTTGCCCAGCACAACGCTTCGCTGGTGGTGATGCGCCCGGACCGCTTTGTGGCCGCCATCGCTATTGGGCAAACTCTGGGCAGCACCCTGAATAAACTGGCGTCGGTGATGACGCTTACCCGCGCTACTGCCGATATTCCTGTTGAAAAGGTGGCCTGATATGCACGCTTATCTTCACTGTCTTTCCCACTCGCCGCTGGTGGGCTATGTCGACCCAGCACAGGCTGTGCTCGACGAGGTCAACGGCGTGATCGCCAGCGCCCGGGTGCGCATTGCGGCGTTTGACCCTGAACTGGTGGTGCTGTTTGCCCCCGATCACTACAACGGTTTTTTTTACGATGTGATGCCGCCGTTCTGTTTAGGCGTGGGAGCCACGGCGATCGGCGATTTCGGCAGCGCGGCGGGGGAACTGCCGGTGCCGACAGATCTCGCTGAAGCCTGCGCCCACGCGGTGATGAAAAGCGGCATCGATCTCGCCGTGTCCTACAACATGCAGGTCGATCATGGTTTCGCCCAGCCGCTGGAGTTCTTGCTCGGCGGTCTGGATAAGGTGCCTGTGCTGCCGGTGTTTATTAACGGCGTCGCCACGCCGCTGCCAGGCTTTCAGCGTACCCGCATGCTCGGTGAAGCGATTGGCCGTTTCACCAGCTCATTGAATAAACGCGTACTGTTTTTAGGCTCCGGCGGGCTGTCGCATCAGCCGCCGGTACCGGAACTGGCGAAGGCCGATGCTCATATGCGCGACCGCCTGCTTGGCAGCGGTAAACAACTGCCCGAAAACGAGCGCGAGCTGCGCCAGCAGCGGGTGATCAGCGCCGCCGAGAAGTTCGTGGCCGATCAAAACACGCTGCATCCGCTGAACCCTGTCTGGGATAACCGCTTTATGAGCCTGCTTGAGCAGGGGCGTTTGCAGGAGCTGGACGCGGTCAGTAACGAAGAGTTGTCCGCGATGGCGGGCAAATCAACGCACGAAGTAAAAACCTGGGTTGCCGCCTTCGCTGCCATTTCTGCCTTTGGCAACTGGCGCAGCGAAGGCCGTTATTACCGCCCGATCCCGGAGTGGATCGCCGGATTCGGCTCCCTCAGCGCCACCACACAGAACTGAAACAGAACTGAATATGCAGGAGAAAACCATGACTTACCAACCGCAAACCGAAGCCGCGACCAGCCGTTTTCTGGAGGTGCAGGAAGCAGGCGAAACACTACGCGTGCATTTCAATGACTGTGGACAGGGCGAAGAGACCGTCGTGCTGCTGCACGGCTCCGGTCCTGGCGCGACGGGCTGGGCAAACTTCAGCCGCAATATTGATCCGCTGGTACAGGCCGGATACCGGGTGATCCTGCTGGATTGTCCTGGCTGGGGTAAAAGCGATGGGATCGTTAACCGCGGTTCGCGATCCGATCTCAACGCCCGCATCCTGAAAAGCGTAGTCGATCAACTGGATATTCAGAAAATCCACCTGCTGGGCAACTCGATGGGCGGCCACAGTTCCGTGGCGTTCACCCTGAGCTGGCCGGAGCGCGTGGGCAAGCTGGTGCTGATGGGCGGCGGGACGGGCGGCATGAGTCTGTTTACGCCGATGCCGACCGAAGGTATTAAGCGGCTGAATCAGCTGTACCGCGCGCCAACTATCGAGAACCTGAAGCTGATGATGGATATCTTTGTCTTCGATACCAGCGATCTCACTGAGGCGCTGTTTGAAGCGCGTCTGAACAATATGCTGTCGCGCCGCGATCACCTGGATAACTTTGTGAAAAGCCTCGAAGCCAACCCGAAACAGTTCCCGGACTTCGGCCCGCGCCTGGGGGAAATTAAAGCCCAGACCCTGATTGTCTGGGGACGCAATGACCGCTTCGTGCCGATGGATGCTGGTCTGCGCCTGCTCTCCGGGATTGCCGGTTCTGAGCTGCACATCTACCGCGACTGCGGACACTGGGCGCAGTGGGAACATGCGGATGCCTTTAATCAGCTGGTGTTGAATTTCCTCGCACGCCCTTAAGGAACGGACATGACCAATCTTAATCTTGAGCAGTTAGCCGCCGATTTACGTCTGGCGGAGGAAAAAGGGGAAGCCATTGCCCCGCTGCGTGAACTGATCGGCGTGGACAACGGCGAAGCGGCTTACGCCATTCAACGCATCAACGTGCAGTACGAGGTGACGCGTGGGCGGCGCGTGGTCGGGCGCAAAGTAGGGCTGACGCACCCGAAAGTGCAGCAGCAACTGGGCGTCGATCAGCCGGACTTCGGCACGCTGTTTGCCGACATGTGCTACGGCGATAACGACACCATTGCGTTTGAGCGCGTACTGCAACCGCGTATTGAAGCGGAAATCGCGCTGGTGCTGAACCGCGATCTGCCCAATGCCGACACTACTTTTGACGAGCTGTATAACGCCATCGAGTGGGTGCTGCCCGCGCTGGAAGTGGTCGGCAGCCGTATCCGTGACTGGTCAATCAAGTTTGTTGATACCGTGGCGGATAACGCCTCCTGCGGGGTGTATGTGGTCGGCGGCCCGGCACAGCGTCCGGCAGGATTAGATCTGAAAAACTGCGCGATGAAAATGACGCGCAACAACGAAGAGGTTTCCAGCGGGCGCGGCAGCGAATGCCTGGGACATCCGATCAACGCCGCCGTCTGGCTGGCGCGCAAAATGGCCAGCCTCGGCGAGCCGCTACGTGCCGGAGATATCATTCTCACCGGAGCGTTAGGCCCGATGGTGGCGGTGAATGCGGGCGATCGTTTCGAGGCCCATATCGACGGTATTGGTTCAGTTGCCGCCACTTTTTCAGCGGCGGTTACAAGAGGAAGTCAGTCATGAGTAAGCGTAAAGTCGCCATTATCGGCTCCGGCAACATCGGTACCGATTTGATGATAAAAATTCTGCGTCACGGGAAGCATCTGGAAATGGCGGTGATGGTCGGTATCGATCCAGATTCTGATGGTCTGGCGCGTGCCCGACGCATGGGCGTTGCCACCACCCATGAAGGGGTGACAGGGCTTATCGCCATGCCGGAATTCGCCGATATCGATATCGTATTTGATGCCACCAGCGCAGGCGCGCATGTGAAGAACGACGCCGCGCTGCGCGCCGTTAAACCAGCCATCCGCCTGATCGACCTGACGCCCGCGGCGATCGGTCCGTACTGCGTGCCGGTGGTGAATCTGGAGGCCAACGTTGATCAGCAGAACGTTAATATGGTGACCTGCGGCGGGCAGGCGACTATCCCGATGGTGGCGGCAGTTTCTCGCGTGGCAAAAGTCCATTACGCCGAAATTATCGCCTCGATCGCCAGTAAATCTGCGGGTCCAGGCACGCGCGCTAATATCGATGAGTTTACCGAAACCACCTCGAAGGCGATTGAAGTGGTTGGCGGCGCGGCAAAAGGTAAAGCGATTATCGTCCTTAACCCGGCCGAGCCGCCGCTGATGATGCGCGACACGGTGTATGTGCTGAGCGAAGCGGCCTCTGAGGTTGAAGTTGAAGCATCGATTAATGAGATGGCGGCGGCGGTACAGGCGTACGTACCGGGCTATCGCCTGAAGCAGCGCGTGCAGTTTGAAGTCATCCCGCAGGATAAACCGGTCAATCTGCCGGGTATCGGTCAGTTCTCCGGGCTGAAAACCGCCGTCTATCTGGAAGTGGAAGGCGCGGCGCACTATCTGCCAGCCTACGCGGGCAATCTCGATATTATGACCTCCAGTGCGCTGGCGACCGCTGAGAAGATGGCGCAGTCACTCACTCGTCAGGCAGGAGAAGCAGCATGAACGGTAAAAAACTCTATATCTCTGACGTGACCCTGCGCGACGGTATGCACGCCATTCGTCATCAATATTCGCTGGAAAACGTGCGCCAGATTGCCAAAGCGTTGGACGACGCACGGGTCGATTCCATTGAGGTGGCGCACGGCGACGGTCTGCAGGGTTCCAGTTTTAACTACGGCTTTGGCGCGCACAGCGACCTGGAGTGGATTGAAGCGGCGGCGGACGTGGTCAAGCACGCTAAGATCGCCACGCTGCTGTTGCCGGGCATCGGCACGATTCATGACCTGAAAAATGCATATCAGGCTGGGGCGCGCGTCGTACGCGTGGCGACCCACTGCACCGAAGCGGACGTGTCGGCCCAGCATATTCAGTATGCGCGCGAGTTAGGTATGGACACCGTCGGCTTTCTGATGATGAGCCATATGACCACGCCGGAAAACCTCGCACAGCAGGCGAAGCAGATGGAAAACTACGGCGCGACCTGTATCTATGTGGTCGATTCCGGCGGGGCGATGAACATGTCTGATATCCGTGACCGCTTCCGCGCCCTGAAAGCGGTGCTGAAGCCGGAAACAGAAACCGGGATGCACGCCCACCACAACCTGAGCCTTGGCGTGGCGAACTCGATTGCTGCGGTAGAAGAGGGCTGTGATCGTATCGATGCCAGCCTGGCCGGTATGGGCGCAGGCGCAGGCAACGCGCCGCTGGAGGTGTTTATCGCCGCGGCGGATAAGCTTGGCTGGCAGCACGGCACCGATCTGTATGCGCTGATGGACGCCGCCGACGATCTGGTCCGTCCGTTACAGGACCGCCCGGTGCGGGTGGATCGCGAAACGCTGGCGCTGGGCTATGCCGGAGTGTACTCCAGCTTCCTGCGCCACTGCGAAGTGGCTGCGGCGCGTTATGGCCTGAGCGCGGTAGATATTCTGGTTGAACTGGGCAAACGCCGGATGGTGGGCGGCCAGGAAGATATGATCGTCGACGTGGCGCTGGATCTGCGCAACAGAAAATAAAAATGATTACGCGGCTGGCAACGTATCAGCCGCGATTCACCTGCATCGTGACCTCAGAGGTACATCTTATGACTACCCGTACCCCCACATCCTCATCCCGTCTGACGTTGACCGTCGGGCTGTGTTTTTTAGTCGCCCTGATGGAAGGGCTGGATTTACAGGCCGCCGGGATCGCTGCCGTCGGTATCGCCCATGCGTTTGCATTAGATAAAATGCAGATGGGCTGGATCTTCAGCGCGGGCATTCTTGGGCTGCTGCCCGGCGCGCTGGTGGGCGGCATGCTGGCCGATCGCTATGGCCGCAAACGCATTCTTATTGCCTCCGTGGCGCTGTTCGGTCTGTTCTCGCTGGCAACAGCGATATCCTGGGATTTCTCATCGCTGGTGTTTGCCCGTCTGATGACCGGCGTCGGGCTGGGCGCGGCGTTGCCGAACCTGATCGCGCTGACCTCTGAGGCGGCGGGTCCGCGTTTTCGCGGTACGGCGGTGAGCCTGATGTATTGCGGTGTGCCGATTGGCGCGGCGCTCGCGGCAGCGCTCGGGTTTAGCGGTCTGGCATCCGCCTGGCAAACCGTGTTCTGGGTTGGTGGGGTGATCCCGCTGCTGCTGGTGCCGCTATTGATGCGCTGGCTGCCGGAGTCGCAGGTGTATGCCCAACAAACGCAGGTCGCCGCCGCGCCGCTGCGCGCTCTGTTTGCACCAACCACCGCGACAGCCACGCTGCTGCTGTGGCTGTGCTATTTCTTCACCCTGCTGGTGGTGTATATGCTGATCAACTGGCTGCCGATGCTGCTGGTGGAGCAGGGCTTTCAGCCCTCGCAGGCGGCGGGCGTGATGTTTGCCCTGCAAATTGGCGCGGCCAGCGGCACCTTAATCCTCGGGGCGTTGATGGACAAACTACGTCCGGTGGTCATGTCACTTTTGATCTACACCGGGATGCTGGCATCATTGCTGGCGCTGGGCACAGTATCGTCATTGAGCGGCATGCTGATGGCGGGATTTGTGGCGGGGATGTTTGCCACCGGGGGGCAAAGCGTGTTGTATGCGCTGGCACCGCTGTTTTACAGCACGCAGATCCGCGCCACCGGCGTGGGTACCGCTGTCGCCGTCGGGCGTCTGGGCGCGATGAGTGGTCCGCTGCTGGCAGGGAAAATGTTAGCGCTCGGCACCGGAACGGTAGGCGTGATGGCGGCTTCTGCGCCGGGTATTTTAGTGGCGGGCCTGGCGGTATTTATTCTGATGAACCGCAAATCGCAGATGCCGGTCCCGGCCAGCGGTGCTTAAGCGCTCATTCGGTGGTATGAGTGGGGGAGATACGGTTCCCACTTCCGGGTGAACGCCAGTCGGTGAGGACGTTGCCAGAGTTTAGATAAAGCCTGGCAACGGAGGCGTTATGAGCTGGCGACCCTTTTTGTATCTGATTATTAATCCCCACCCGACATTAAGCGCCCGGCGCGGGCATCTGCGCCTGGTACAGGGTTGACTTTGCATTCTGTTAACAAACGCGGTATAACAAATCTTCTTTGGATGTTTAGATGTCCATACGTTCAGAAGGTTATATGCAAACAACACAACAAAATGCGCCACTGAAGCGCACAATGAAAACGCGTCACCTGATTATGCTCTCCTTAGGTGGCGTGATTGGCACAGGGTTATTCTTCAATACCGGGTACATCATCTCCACCACCGGGGCGGCGGGAACGCTGCTGGCCTATCTGATTGGCGCGCTGGTAGTCTGGTTGGTTATGCAGTGTCTGGGCGAGCTGTCGGTCGCGATGCCGGAGACCGGGGCGTTTCACGTCTATGCTGCGCGTTATCTTGGCCCTGCAACGGGATATACCGTGGCCTGGCTCTACTGGCTGACCTGGACTGTGGCGCTGGGGTCGAGTTTTACCGCCGCCGGATTCTGTATGCAGTACTGGTTTCCCCAGGTGCCGGTATGGGTCTGGTGCGTGGTGTTCTGCGCGATTATTTTTGGCCTGAATGTTATCTCCACACGCTTTTTTGCCGAAGGGGAGTTCTGGTTCTCGCTGGTAAAAGTGGTCACTATCATCGCTTTTATTATCCTCGGCGGAGCGGCTATTTTTGGTTTCATCCCGATGCAGGATGGTTCGCCCGCGCCGGGGCTGAGTAATATCACGGCGGAAGGCTGGTTCCCACACGGTGGTTTACCGATCCTGATGACGATGGTGGCGGTGAATTTTGCTTTTTCGGGAACCGAGCTTATCGGTATTGCCGCCGGAGAAACAGAAAACCCGCGCAAGGTCATTCCGGTAGCGATTCGTACCACCATCGCGCGACTGATTATTTTCTTTATCGGCACCGTGTTTGTGCTGGCGGCGCTGATCCCGATGCAGCAGGCGGGCGTGGAGAAAAGCCCGTTTGTGCTGGTGTTTGAGAAGGTGGGGATTCCGTATGCCGCCGATATTTTTAACTTCGTGATCCTGACGGCTATTCTTTCCGCGGCGAACTCCGGGCTGTATGCCTCCGGGCGCATGCTGTGGTCGCTGGCGAATGAACGCACGCTGCCAGCCTGTTTTTCCCGAGTGACGAAAAACGGCGTGCCGCTGACGGCGCTGTCGGTCAGTATGCTCGGCGGTGTGCTGGCACTGTTTTCCAGCGTGGTGGCCCCGGACACGGTATTTGTCGCGCTGTCGGCAATCTCCGGGTTCGCGGTGGTGGCGGTGTGGCTGAGCATTTGCGCTTCGCACTTCGTCTTTCGCCGCCGTCATCTGCAGCAGGGTAAGGCATTGAGTGAATTGCATTATCGCGCGCCGTGGTATCCGTTGGTGCCGGTACTGGGATTTGTGCTGTGCCTGGTGGCTTGCGTCGGGCTGGCATTCGATCCAGCGCAGAGAATTGCGCTGTGGTGCGGGGTACCGTTTGTGGCAGTGTGTTATGGTGCTTATTTCCTTACTCAATCGCGTAAAGCCAAACAGGAGCCCGAACATGTCGCAGAATAATCCGTTAAGCGCCATCCTCGAAAAACAGGATTTCCTGCTGCTCGATGGTGCGATGGCGACGGAGCTGGAAGCGCGTGGCTGTAACTTAGCCGATAGCCTGTGGTCAGCCAAAGTGCTGGTCGAAAATCCGGAGCTTATCCGCGAAGTCCATCTCGATTACTACCGGGCGGGGGCGCAGTGTGCGATTACCGCCAGCTACCAGGCGACACCGGCGGGGTTTGCCGCCCGTGGCCTGGATGAAGCGCAGTCGAAAGCGCTAATTGGTAAAAGCGTGGAGCTGGCGCGTAAAGCCCGTGAAGCGTATCTGGCCGAGAACCCGCAGGCGGGCACGCTGCTGGTAGCTGGATCAGTCGGGCCTTACGGCGCGTATCTGGCGGATGGTTCTGAATACCGTGGAGATTACCAACGTAGCGCTGAAGAGTTTCAGGCGTTTCACCGCCCGCGCGTGGAAGCGTTACTGGATGCCGGGGCCGATCTGCTGGCCTGTGAAACCCTGCCAAATTTTGCCGAAATTAGCGCGCTGGCTGAGCTATTGACCGCATATCCGCGCGCGCGCGCGTGGTTCTCATTTACCCTGCGCGACAGCGAGCACCTGAGCGACGGTACGCCGCTGCGTGACGTGGTTGCGTTGCTGGCGGGTTATCCGCAGGTGGTGGCGTTAGGGATTAACTGCATTGCGCTGGAAAACACCACCGCCGCGTTGCAGCATTTACACGGTTTAACGGCGCTGCCGCTGGTGGTGTATCCCAATTCGGGTGAGCAGTACGATGCCGCGAGCAAAACCTGGCATCATCACGGTGAGCATTGTGCGCATCTGGCGGATTATCTGCCGCAGTGGCAGGCCGCTGGCGCACGGTTGATTGGCGGGTGCTGTCGCACCACGCCTGCGGATATTGCCGCGCTAAAAGCGCGAAGCTGAGAGTTTATCGGGCCTACATCGTTCACTGTAGGCCTGATAAGCGCAGCGCATCAGGCGTTGCCGGATGGCGGTACAAGCGCTTTATCCGGCCTACAAAGCCACAAAACGTTATGCCGCATCCGCCAGAACAAACATGCCGTACGGATGGATTTCGAGATAATACTGCTCGCCGATGTCCGGCTGTAAACGCGTAGCGTTGACCTGCAATAAGATCTCCTGCCCGTGCCATTCCACCGTGACTTCATACTGGGGGCCCATATAGGCCACGTGGCGGATCACGCAGCGCTGACTCTCTTCGCCGCGATCGCTGAGCGTGATCGCTTCCGGGCGCACGCCGACCATACCTTCGCCTTGCGTACCAAAGTGCAGCGGGCGCGGCAGGTGATAGCCATAGATATCAACGTATTGGTCACTGAAGGTGGCCGGGAACAGGTTGGCATCACCCATAAAGCTTGCCATAAAGCGCGAGGCGGGCTGGCGGTAAAGATCCTGCGGTGAACCGATCTGCATGATGTGCCCCTTGTTCATCACCAGCACGGTATCGGAAACCGCAAAGGCTTCGCTCTGATCGTGGGTAACGTACAGCGAGGTGATATCAAACTGCTTTTGCAGTTCGCGGATCTTGTCGCGCATGCTGCGACGCAGGTTGGCGTCGAGGTTACTCAACGGCTCATCAAACAGCAGCACTTTCGGTTTGAGGATCAACGCGCGGGCCAGCGCCACGCGCTGTTGCTGACCGCCGGAGATCTGATCGACAAAGCGGTCTTCGAATCCTTCCAGATCCACCATCGCCAGCGCCTCTTTGACGCGAGCTTTCACCTCTGCGCGGGATACGCCGAGCATCTTCAGGCCATAACCAACGTTCTCTCCCAGCGACATATGCGGGAACAGGGCATAGGACTGAAACACCATACAGATATCACGCTGCTGAATTGAGCGATGGGTGACGTCTTCGCCATCAATGAAAATCTGCCCTTCGCTCGGTTTTTCCAGCCCGGCGACCAGGCGCAAAATGGTGGTTTTGCCACAGCCGGACGGGCCGAGCAGGGTTACCATTTGCCCCTGCGGGATGGTGAGGTTGATATTGTCGATTACCGTATTACTGCCAAATCGTTTGGTGACGTTGCGCAGTTCAACGAAATTTTTCTGAGTCATAGTGCGCTCCATTACGCCTGGTTTTTGGCTTTTGAACGGGAGGTACGTGATTCACCGATCAGCCAGTCAAAGATGAAAATAATCGCCAGCATCACCACGATCAGAATGGAACCGTAGGCAATTGCCACACCGTATTCGCCGTCTTCCACGCGGTTCAGGATATAGGCCGTGGCCACGCGGGTATCCGGCGTGACGAGGAACACAATGGCGCTGACGGTGGTAATGGCACGCACAAAGCTGTAGATCAGCGCTGAGAGGATTGCCGGGCGCAGCAGCGGCAGCAGGATATGCGTAATGGTGCGCAGCGAACCGGCGCGCAGGCTGAGCGAGGCTTCATCCAGTGATTTATCGATCTGGCCTAAGCCCGCGATACCCGCCCGAATACCGACCGGGACGTTACGCATTACCATCGAGATAATGACAATCGCCGCCGTACCAGTGAGGTACACCGGGGCGCTGTTAAAGGCCAGAATGTACGATACGCCCGCGACGGTGCCTGGAACGGCAAAGCACAGCATAGTGGTGAACTCGATGGTCTTTTTGCCCTTAAACTGCTGGCGCACGACTACCCAGGCGATCAGCAGGCCGAAGATGGCGGTGATCGGCGCGGCAATCCCGGCGTAGAGCAGGGTGTCGAGCAGTGAAGGCCATGCGCCGTCGCTCATCCCCTGACCGAACAGTTTGGTAAAGTTCGCTAACGTCAGGGTGTAGTCCACGCCCCAGTTAACGGTGAAACTGCCGTAGAAAATGCTGCCGTACAACAGGGCGTTAAAGGCAATCCACACCGCCAGCAGCGCGACCACGCTCCACACCAGCGTCACCGGCAGTGGCTGCACGTCGCCCCGGTAGGATTTACCGGAAACGGTGACGTATGAGCGTTTACCAATCCACATATATTGCACGCAGAACACCAGCAGCGAGAACAGCAGCAGGAACGCGCCCAGCGTACTGGCGGCCTGGTAGTCGAGCTGCGAACCGGTGATGTAGAAGTAGATTTGCGTTGCCAGCACGTCGAAGTTACCGCCGAGCACCAGCGGGTTACTAAAGTCAGCCAGCGACTGCACAACCACAATCAAAAAGGCGTTCGCCAGCGCGGGTTTCAGCAGCGGGACAAACACGCCGTTAAAGGTCTGCCAGCGGCTGGCACGCAGGGTGTATGACGCTTCTTCCAGCGACGGATGAATGGTTTTGATTGCTCCATCGAGGATCATAAACGCCATCGGAGTGAAGGCCAGCACCTGCGCCAGCCAGATGCCGGTAAAACCGTACAGCCAGTTGGTGTTGGTTAAGCCAAACCATTCGACCATAAATTCGGTGATATAGCCGGAGCGCCCCATCATCAGCGTGACGCCTAAACCCACGACAAACGGCGGGGTGACGATTGGCAGAATCGAGAAAATTCGTCCGATAATAGCGCTGCGTTTGGCGATGCGGGTGGTGTAGATAGCCAGCACCAGACCGAAGAAGGTGCAGCCGACGCCGACGGCAATCGACAGCATAATCGAGTTGAGGATCACCTGAATGATATGTGCCTGCGACAGCACATTCATAAACGCCAGCGGGGCAAATTCCCCGGCGTCGTTGGTGAACATCGGAATAAAAATGGCGATGCTCGGCCAGACGATAAAAATACCGATCAGGGCGACAATCGCGGTGAGCGAGCCGATGACGAAACGGTCGCCGCCCAGCCATTCCAGACGGGTAAGCGCCAGGGTCATGATCGCGCCAAGTGCCACAAACAGCACAATGGTGGCATAGCCTAAGCCGCGGCCCTCAAGAGTCGCGCTGGCGACGATAAACGCCATACAGAAAAAAGCCCAGCCCGCATCAAGATAATGGCGGCCGCGCTGTTCGCGCTTGGCCTCATGGAACGGACGCACCAGCAGCAGGCTCGGCAGCAGATACCATAACCAACTGATATTGAACTGTGACCAGCCGTAGGCGGCGAGTATTTCCTCGCCAGTCGACTCCAGCAGACCGTAATCCAGGCTCCAGCTTGGTAACAGGGCAAACGCCAGCCAGCCAAGCAAAACCCAAAGAAATATCGCATCCCGTTTTTTCACGGGATGGAGTGTAAGTGTGTGTGACATAGCGGTTCCGGTATTCCAGGCCGGATGCGGTATTTACGCCGCACCCGGAAAATGATCGCCGATGTAGGTTTATTTACCCATCTTCACTTCGCTGACCCACTTATTGATCAACGCTTTACGCACGTCGGTCGAGCCGTACTTATCCATGTCGTAATTGATAAGCTTCAGATCGTCGAGCTTCAGCGAGTTAGGAGACGTCTCGGCGGTGGTGTTGGTCAGGATCTGATAGGACTTCCCTTTCTTCCACGCCAGTTCCTGCGCATCTTTTGACAGTACCCAGTCAACGAACAGTTTGGCGTTATCGAGGTTGCGCGCGCCTTTCAGAATGCTGACGCCGCCGATCTCATAGCCGGTACCTTCGCACGGTGAAATCAGCTCCAGCGGTGCGCCCTGTTCTTTTTCCAGCGAGTAGTCGTGCAGGAAGCCAATGCCGATAGCCGTTTCGCCACGGGCGGCGTTACGCGCCGGAGCAATGCCGGATTTGGTGTATTGGGAGACGTTGGCGTTGAGCTGTTTCAGGTAGTCAAAGGCCTGATCTTCACCCCACAGCTGGGCAAAAGTCGCCAGCGCGGTGTAGGCGGTACCGGAGCTTTGCGGGTCAGCAATCTGGATTTCACCTTTGTATTCCGGTTTGGTCAGATCCTTCCAGCATTTTGGCACCGGCAGGTTTTTCTCTTTCAGGCGCTGGGTATTGACGCCAAAGCCCAGAATACCGACGTAAACCGCCGAGGAGAGATTGCCTTTCACCTTCGCGGGATCGCGGAATTTCTCCATGATCTGTTCGAGATTGGATGATTTATACGGCTGCAGCAGGCCCATTTCACCGGCCTGGGACTGCGGATCCAACGTACCGCCGTACCAGACATCCGCCTGCGGATTTTTCTTCTCGGCATCCACTTTCGCCAGCGTACTGCCCGAGCCGTTGCGAATGAATGAGGTTTTCACATCATATTTTTCACCGAAGGCTTTGGTTTCGGTTTCGCACATCTCGTTAGTGGCGCTGCAATACACCACCAGGCGGCCCTGCGCCTGAGCTGCATTGCTGAAGGCCGCCAGCGTCAGAGCGGAAGCAATCAGGGTAGAGGTAAGCGTCAGTTTCATTGTTTTATCCTTTGACTGAGAGAAGGGGTAATGCCTGCAATGAGCAGTGGCATCAGCAATAAACCCATAAAGACAGCGGCGACCGAGAGCAAACTGAACATTCCCGACCAGCCGTAGTGTTCTATGACCAGCGACAGCGGCCAACCCGCCAGCGCGGCCCCCAGATAGGCGAACAGCCCGAGAAAACCGGTAATTGAACCTGCCGCCGCTTTGTGTCCGCACTCCACCGCTGCGAGGCCAATCAGCATCTGCGGGCCAAACACAAAAAAGCCCACGGTAAAGAAACAGACAGCCAGTAGCGCGTAGTGGTGCACCGGCGCCAGCCATAGCGCGGCGACGGAGACCATCAGCCCCAGCGTGAACAGCAAAATCATCGGCGCACGCTGACCGCTGAACAGCAGATCCGATCCCCATCCGGCAAACAGCGCCCCCAGCAAACCGCCGACCTCAAACAGCATCACCGTGGCATTGGCGCTGAGCAAATTCACGCCGTGGCTTTCTGTCAGCCAGATATTGCCCCAGTCGTTGAGCGCAATGCGGATTAAATAAACCAGTACATACGACACGCCAAGCAGCCAGATCATCGGGTTTTTCAGCATGGTGGTGCGCAACATTTGCCACAGTCCCATCGGCGGGCTTTGCTGCTCCTGACGCAGCTCCAGCGGATCATGCCGCCATTCCCCAACCGTCGGTAATCCCTCTTCCCGGGGCGTGCCTTTCAGTTGCAGGGTGAGCCAGATACCTAACGCCATGCTGATAATCCCCGGTGCCAGCATCGCTGCCTGCCAGCCCCACCAGTGGGCGGCAAAGGCGCTAATCAGTGGGATAACGGCGCCACCGATATTGATCGACATATTCCAGCAGCCCCACCAGAATCCACGTTCGTTGCGCGAGTACCAGTGGGTCAGCAGGCGAGCGCAGGGCGGCCAGCCCCAGCCCTGAAAAAATCCGTTCAGCGTCCAGACCACCAGCAGTAGCGTCAGCGATTCACCAAAGGCGAACAGCACATTCAAAACACCGGTGGCGAAAAGGCCAATGCCCATAAATGCGCGTTGTCCGTGGCTGTCGTGCCACAGTCCGGCGGTAAATTTCGACAGACCATAGGTCAGGTAAAACAGCGATCCCAACAGACCGATATCACTTTTATCCAGTCCCAGATCCATTTGCAGTGCCGGGAGCACGTAGTTAACGCTTTTGCGCGTTAGGTAAAACGCCGCGTACCCGATGACCATGCACATCAGCAGCTGTGGACGCAGCGTCCGGTATTGTTGGTTGATGTCGGTACGCATAGCCGTCTCCGTTTTGCTGACTATAAGAAAGTGAAATCGAAAGGGGATGAGAGAAAGTCCAGAGTGGCTAAGACTTTTTCCTGGTTAGTGGCTGATTTGTTGCAAATTTGTGGGCAGGTTAACAATTACCCGCGTGCCGCCGTTTGATTCGAGCGTCAGCTCGCCGCCGAGCGCGCTGACCCGCTCACGCATTCCCTGGATACCGAAACCGGGAATTTTTTCCGGCAGAATGCCCACGCCGTTGTCCGTGACTTCCAGCACCAGGCAGTGATCCCGTTGGCGCAGCGCAATCGACACCTCGCTGGCATCGGCATGTTTGCAGACGTTATTGAGCAATTCCTGCAACAGACGGTACAGCGTAAAGCGCACCGTTTCATTTTCAGGCGTATTTGCCAGCCGGTAATCAAACCGGCAGTGAATACCACGTTCGGCAAAGGCAAATTCATTCACCAGATGGTGCAGCGCATCTTTAAAAGACAGCTCGTCAAGCGCGGGTGGGCGTAGCTGGCGCAGTAGCTGGCGGGTCGAGTGGTGGATACGCCGGGCAAGATCGTTGATCTGATTTGCCGCGTCGAGCGTTTGCTCAGGACCCTGCGAACGTTTAACCAGTTGAGACTGAATTTGAATGGCGGTGATGTTCTGACCAATTTCATCATGCAGTTCCCTAGCCAGGTTTTTGCGCGTGTTTTCTTCCGTGCGGATCAGTTGTTCGGTCAGCGCGCGTCGCGCCGCCAGTTCGCTTTCCAGACGCTGGCGATAATGGTGCAGGTTTTGCGCCAGATGCTGCTGGCGGCTGATGGCGATCCCCAGCCCTATGCCGAGCAGCGCCTGGGTGGCGAGGAAAATCTCCAGCTCCAGTAAATTACTGAACCCGACGCCGATTTGCCGGGCGATGGTGATCATCATACTGCCGAGCAATCCGGACAACACGCCGCCCTGCCAGCCAAATTTCCACGCCATCACCACGTTCGGTAAGAACACCACGATCAGCAGCAGGCGCTCGATCTCCGGCGACAGCACCATCTGGGTGCCGATGCCAATAATAAAAAACAGGCTGCACCAGATGATAAGTGAGGTGCGCAGCGGGGGATTGGTGGTATCCAATCCGAGCAAATGATAGCGGTGCTGCTGGCGCAGAAATTCATAGATCAGATAGACAAACGGGGTGAGCAGCACGCCGCCGGTAAACGATGCCAGCCCAATCAACATCGCCGGGCTTTGGATAAACGGTGAAAGCAGGGCGGTATTGAGCAATGAAGTGATCGTCACCGCGGCCAGCAGCAGCGTTAAGCGCTGCCAGTAAAGCGGGAAGCGGTGCCAGTATGACTGACCGATACTGGCCGGTATCAGGCTTATCAGCGGTGCGGCCAGCAGAAGATAACCGTTGAGTAACTGTTCGTTGTGCAGCCAGAACAGGATCAATACCGGCGGCAATACCAGCGCGGGCCAGTAGCGGCGAGACAGCAGGATCAATAGCGCGAGATACACGCCATGCGGCAGAAATAATGCCGCCTGCTGACCATTGTGGGTCAGGTAAAAACCTAACGTCCACAGCATTAGCCAGCCCGAACCCCAGGCCAGCAGAATAAACAGAGAAATAACCCAATGACGAAGGTTACGCGACATTAATGCCCCGTCAGCAACTGGTGGTCGAGGGCAAAATGCACCAGATCGATGGTGCTGTGGCATTGCAGCTTGCCCAGTACATTCGCGCGGTGGACGTGGACCGTTTTATGGCTGAGGTCGAGCTTGAAGGCGATCTCTTTTACGCTGTCGCCTTTGACCAACAGCTCAAACACTTCGCGCTCGCGTGGGGTCAGTACTTCCAGTACCTGTGCGGGCTGTTCGCCGCCGCGTAGCGCCCGCAGCGCATCGGCGCACAGGTAATGCCCGCCCATACCGACCGATCGTACTGCCTGCACCAGTTCCTCTGGTCCGCAGCGTTTGGTCAGGTAGCCACTGGCCCCGGCATCCAGCGCGCTTTGTACAAACGTCGGCGCGTCATAAATACTGAGAATAATGGCGCGAAAGCCGGGTTTTTGCGCCCGCAGACGTTTTAGCAGACTCAGACCATTTTCATCCGGCATGGCGATATCCATGACTGCAACATTGACGTCCTCGCGCAGTAATGCCGGCCAGGCCTCTGCCGCGCTGCTGTACTGGCCGATAACGGCGAGATCCTCTTCGAGACCGAGTAATTGCGCAAAACCGGAACGCACCACCACATGGTCGTCCACCAGCACAACATGAATCATGATATTGCTCTTTTGCCTGACAAGAATATCTATGATGCCTGCCAGCGCCACGCTGGCAATCATCCAGACGCAGTTATGTAACGAATGTAACAAAATTGCAATAATTTGCCGGGTGTTGTAGGCCGGATAAGGCGCTTGCGCCGCCATCCGGCAACAGTGCCTGATGGCGCTGCGCTTATCAGGCCTACGTTCTGTAATGAGCGAAATTGCTAACCATTGCCGCTTTTTTTCTAAAAACGCTTTGTTCTTAGCCAGAATTTTTAATTCCTTTATCAAATTGTGCCGCAACGAAATACTGCCTCCATAACAAGACAGGAGAGCAGACAATCATGGCTATTTCATCGCGTAACGCACTTCTCGGTGCACTGGCATTCATCGCATTTCAGGCCCAGGCGGTGAACGTCACCGTCGCCTATCAGACCTCCGCTGAACCGGCCAAAGTGGCGCAGGCGGATAACACCTTTGCTAAAGAGAGCGGGGCCACCGTTGACTGGCGCAAATTCGACAGCGGCGCGAGCATCGTGCGTGCGCTGGCTTCCGGCGATGTGCAGATTGGCAATCTCGGCTCCAGCCCGCTGGCGGTCGCTGTCAGTCAGCAGGTGCCGATTGAGGTTTTCCTGCTGGCATCAAAACTTGGCAATTCTGAAGCGCTGGTGGTGAAGAAAAATATCAGTAAACCGCAAGATTTAGTGGGTAAACGCGTTGCGGTGCCGTTTATCTCCACTACCCATTACAGCCTGTTGGCGGCGCTAAAACACTGGGGCATCAAGCCCGGTCAGGTGGAGATTGTGAACCTGCAGCCGCCGGCGATTATTGCCGCATGGCAGCGCGGGGATATTGACGGCGCGTACGTCTGGGCTCCTGCGGTCAATGCACTGGAAAAAGACGGCAAGGTGTTAACCGACTCATCGCAGGTTGGCGAGTGGGGCGCACCGACGCTGGACGTGTGGGTGGTGCGCAAAGATTTTGCCGAGAAGCATCCTGAGGTGGTGAAAGCCTTTGCCAAAAGCGCGATTGATGCGCAGCAACCTTATATCGCTAATCCCGATGAGTGGCTGAAGCAGCCGGAGAATATCAGCAAATTGTCGCGTTTAAGCGGCGTGCCGGAAGCGGATGTGCCGGGACTGGTGAAAGGTAACACTTACCTGACGCCGCAACAGCAGACTGCCGAACTGACCGGACCGGTGAACAAAGCGATTATCGACACCGCGCAGTTCCTCAAAGAGCAGGGCAAAGTCCCCGCCGTCGCGACAGATTACAGCCAGTACGTTACCGATCGCTTCGTGCAATAAAAGGAGGCGCTGATGCTGCAAATCTCTCACCTCGCAGCCAGCTACGGTGGAAAACCGGTGCTGGATGATATCAACCTGACGCTTGATAGCGGCGAACTGCTGGTGGTACTCGGGCCTTCCGGCTGCGGCAAAACCACGCTGCTAAATCTGATTGCCGGGTTTGTGCCGTATCAGCACGGCAGCATTACGCTGTCAGGTAAGAAGGTGGAAGGTCCGGGCGCGGAACGCGGGGTGGTATTCCAGAACGAAGGTCTGCTGCCCTGGCGTAACGTGCAGGATAATGTGGCCTTTGGTCTGCAACTGGCAGGGGTAGAGAAAGTGCAGCGTCAGCGTATCGCCCAGGAGATGTTGCAGAAAGTAGGGTTGGACGGTGCAGGAAAACGTTTTATCTGGCAGCTTTCTGGCGGCCAGCGCCAGCGTGTTGGTATTGCCCGGGCGCTGGCGGCCAATCCACAGCTCCTGCTGCTCGATGAACCGTTTGGTGCGCTCGACGCGTTTACCCGCGAGCAGATGCAAACTCTGCTGCTGAAGTTGTGGCATGAGACGGGTAAACAGGTGCTGTTGATTACGCACGATATTGAAGAAGCGGTGTTTATGGCGACAGAGCTGGTATTGCTGTCGCCAGGCCCGGGCCGGGTACTGGAGCGTCTGCCGCTGAATTTCGCCCGGCGCTTTGTGGCCGGGGAAGCGAGCCGCAGTATTAAGTCCGATCCGCAGTTTATTGCCATGCGCGAGTACGTGTTAAGCCGCGTCTTTGCGCAACGGGAGGCATTTTCATGAGCGTGGTGATTAATGATAAACCGCGACAGCGCACGCTGAACTGGCGCTGGCCGTTTTCACGTCAGATAACGTTAAGCCTTGGTACGCTGGCCGTCATTCTGGCGGTGTGGTGGACGGTGGCAGCGCTGCAATTAATCAGCCCGCTGTTTTTGCCGCCGCCAGGGCAGGTTTTGCAAAAACTGCTCGTTATTGCCGGGCCACAGGGATTTATGGATGCCACGCTGTGGCAACATTTGGCAGCGAGCCTGGCGCGAATTGTTATCGCCCTGCTGGCCGCCGTGCTGCTGGGCGTCCCGGTTGGGATCGCGATGGGCCTGAGCCCGACGATGCGCGGCATTCTCGATCCGATCATTGAATTATACCGTCCGGTTCCGCCACTGGCCTATTTACCGCTGATGGTGATCTGGTTTGGTATTGGTGAAACCTCCAAGATCTTGCTGATCTACCTGGCGATTTTCGCGCCTGTTGCGATGTCGGCGCTGGCCGGTGTCCGCAGCGCGCAGCAGGTAAGAGTACGCGCCGCACAATCACTAGGGGCCAGCCGTGCGCAGGTGTTGTGGTTTGTTATTTTACCCGGTGCATTGCCGGAAATACTCACCGGGCTGCGCATCGGGCTGGGTGTCGGCTGGTCAACGCTGGTGGCCGCAGAGCTGATTGCCGCCACGCGAGGTTTGGGTTTTATGGTCCAGTCCGCCGGTGAATTTCTGGCAACGGATGTGGTGCTGGCGGGGATCGCGGTAATTGCCGTTATCGCCTTTATTTTAGAACTGGGTCTACGCGCGCTTCAACGTCGTCTGACGCCCTGGCATGGAGAAGTACAATGAGTGAACGTCTGAGCATTACCCCGCTGGGGCCGTATATTGGCGCACAAATCACCGGTGCGGATTTGGCGCGCCCGCTGAGCGATAACCAGTTTGAGCAGCTTTATCACGCCGTACTGCGTCACCAGGTGGTGTTTCTGCGTGAGCAGGTGATTACGCCGCAACAGCAGCGTGCGCTGGCGCTACGTTTTGGCGATCTGCATATTCATCCGGTCTACCCGCACGCCGAGGACGTGGAGGAGATTATCGTGCTGGATACTCACAACGATAATCCGCCAGATAACGATAACTGGCACACCGATGTAACCTTTATTGACACGCCGCCTGCCGGGGCGATTTTAGCGGCGAAAGAGCTGCCATCAACCGGGGGCGACACCCTGTGGACCAGCGGGATTGCCGCTTTTGAAGCGCTCTCTGAACCGTTTCGTCAGTTGCTGAGCGGCCTGCGGGCAGAGCATGATTTCCGCAAATCGTTCCAGGAGTACAAATACCGTAAGACGGAAGAAGAGCACCAGCGCTGGCTGGACGCGGTGGCCAAACATCCCCCGTTACTGCATCCGGTGGTGCGCACGCATCCGGTAAGCGGTAAACAGGCGCTGTTTGTGAACGAGGGATTTACCACGCGGATTGTGGATGTCACGGAGAAAGAGAGCGAAGCGCTACTCGGGTTCCTGTTTGCGCATGTCACTAAACCAGAGTTTCAGGTGCGCTGGCGCTGGCAGCCTGACGATGTGGCGATTTGGGATAACCGTGTGACGCAACATTACGCCAATGCGGATTATCTGCCGCAGCGGCGCATTATGCATCGGGCCACGATTTTAGGGGATAAGCCGTTCTATCGTGCGTCGTGAGTTCCTGACCGGTGCCGATTGTGGGCCGGATAAGCGTAGCGCCATCCGGCACCGTGCCGGATGGCGGCGTAAACGCCTTATCCGGTCTACAAACCTAAATGCGGTCCGATATACCGCTGGTAGCGATTTGCCTTCAGATACGTTAAATCCACCAGTACCAGACCATCCACGCAGTTGTTAAAGTCCGGGTCGCTGCCAAAGTCGATAAACTGTACGCCACCTGGCTCGCACACTTCGGAATATTGCTTGTAGAGTGGTGGAATACCACAACCAAGGTTGCCGAGCAGCGACTTCAGCCGCGTCAGGTCTTCACTGTAATTTTCCCCGCCAAACTGCGCCAGTGCGTCGGGTAACGAGGCCGGGTACGGTCGGCGTGACTCCGCCAGCGGATGTGTTGCCGGAAACCACAGGCGATAAAAGGCAACCAGCAAATCGCGGGCCGAGGGCGGTAGCCCACCAGAAATAGAAACCGGGCCAAACAGGTAGCGATAGTGTGGATGGCGCGCCAGATACGCGCCGATACCGGACCACAGATAGTCCAGGCCGCGGCGTCCCCAGTAGCGTGGCTGAATAAAGCTGCGCCCCAGCTCAATGCCGTGCTGGAGGATATCGTCCATCCGTTCGTCGTAATGAAACAGGCTATAGCTGTAAATGCCGTCCAGCCCGCGCTTTTCCATCTGTAGGGCGGTTGGCATAAAGCGGTAGGCACCGACGATCTCCAAATCGTCTTCATCCCACAGGATCAGATGCAGGTAGTCATCGTCGTAACTGTCGATGTCGCGGCGTTTGCCGCTACCTTCGCCTACCGCGCGGAAGGCGATTTCCCGCAGACGGCCCAGCTCACGTAGCAACGGAACCTCTTCCTGACCATTACGCTGCCATAGATAGATAACCTTACCGTCTGCTGTACGCCCCAGGCACTCGGCCTGGTGTAGCTCGCGCTTGAGCAGGGCACGGGGTTCCGGGCGAGCGATCGCGCTTTCGGTTTTAAAGACGCCCGGCCGTCCTTTTCCCAGTAGCTGAACGTGTCGGTAGCACTTGTCTGTCATTTCTCGCGGCGTAGTTTGCGGGTTGCACCATGTCGTCCACGCAATTTGCTCGCCAATGGTCACCGGCAGGTTGCTGTTCCGGCGGCGAAACATCTGCTGCATTAACAACAGCATCGGCAGGTTTTGCGATACCAGTGCGCTGGCATAAAACAGCGTACTGTTGCGTGCCTCAATCCACGCAGGTAAGAGCGGTGCACGGTATTTGGCGGCGAGCTTAATAAAGCCGGAGTGCCATTTTTTATCGTGAATGCCGCGCCGGGTTATGCGCGAAACTTCACCGGCCGGGAAGAAGATCAGCACACCGCCGTTTTGCAACTGTCGATCCATCAGCTGTAGCGCTGCTTTAGCGGTGCGGCCATTGATATTATCCACCGGAATAAACAGCGAACTGAGCGGTTCGAGATGAGTGAGCATGCGGTTGGTGACGACTTTAACATCGCGGCGAACGCGAGAAACGGCGTACAGCAGGGCCAGGCCGTCGAGTGTGCCGGTAGGGTGGTTGGCGATGATAACCAGCGGCCCTTGTTCGGGAATTTGTTCCAGACTACGGACCGGAATTTGACAGTGAATGTTGAGATGCTCCAGCACCTGTTCGACGGTATCTAACCCTTTCAGATGGCGGTGACGAGCGGCAAACTGTTGGAATTCCTCTTCATGTAACAGTTTTCTCAGCACTTTTTTTTGCCACGGGGCGGGCCTCGCCTCTGGCCACAGGTCGTCGATGACATTGTCGAGACTAAACATAGCGGCTCCTCCTCTGTCCTTTTGTGACAGTAGAAGGGCGATGTGTCGGTTAGATGGCGGTTTTGTGACGTTTTATGATAAAACGCCCCGCAGTGCGGGGCGTTGAAAGGAATTAACGCAGGATTTTTTTCTCAGCCAGATCGAGTGCGAAGTAGCTGAAAATCAGATCCGCGCCAGCGCGCTTGATCGAGCCTAAGCTTTCCAGCACCACTTTATCTTCATCTACAGCACCCGCCATCGCCGCGAATTTGATCATCGCGTATTCACCGCTGACCTGATAAGCGCCAATCGGCAGCTCGGTGCGTTCGCGGATATCACGCAGAATATCGAGGTATGCGCCAGCCGGTTTGACCATCAGGCAGTCTGCGCCCTGGGCTTCATCCAGCAGCGATTCGCGAATCGCTTCCCGACGGTTCATCGGGTTCATCTGATAGGTTTTACGATCGCCTTTCAGCGCGGTGCCTGCGGCTTCACGGAACGGGCCGTAGAAAGAAGAAGCAAATTTGGTGGAGTAGGACATGATCGCCGTATCGGTGAAGCCCGCGGCGTCCAGCGCCTGGCGAATCGCCTGCACCTGGCCGTCCATCGCGGCGGAAGGCGCGATGAAGTCAGCACCCGCTGCGGCAGCAACCACCGCCTGCTTGCCAAGATTGGCCAGGGTTAAATCGTTATCCACGCCGTGCTCGCATAATACGCCGCAGTGACCGTGCGAGGTGTATTCACAGAAGCAGGTATCGGACATGACAATCATTTCCGGCACGGTCTGCTTACAGATACGCGACATGCGCGCCACCAGACCGTCTTCTTTCCATGCATCGCTGCCGGTGTCATCGGTGTGGTGGGAAATACCGAAGGTCATGACTGAGCGGATGCCTGCATTAGCAATGCGTTCAATTTCGCGTGCCAGATGCTTCTCTGGAATGCGCATCACGCCAGGCATGGCCTCGATGGCTTTGTAATCGTCGAGTTCTTCTTCAACAAAGATCGGCAACACCAGGTCATTTAAGCTCAGTGTTGTCTCTTCAAACATAGCGCGCAGCGCAGGTGATTTGCGCAGGCGGCGAGGGCGTTGGATTAGGTCTGTCATGGTATGCCTGATGTTTGTGAAATCGAAGGCCGTAGTATACCCGAACCTGAGGGCGGGTGGTTTACGAAAGTTGGCTTTATATTTGGATTTCCCGTGGCGAAAGGCTGAATCATTAGAGCAATTTATTTATATTCATTATTTTGTTTGTTTTTGTTTTTATTATTTTAAATGTTGATGGATTTATTTGTTTATCACGTAACATAACTCTCGCCTATTTATTTTTTATTTGTTTGAGTATTGGGTGGATTATTTGATAATTATATGCGTTAGATGTTGTGTGTTTTATATCTTGTTGAAAATATTTGTGTTTTTGTTTTATTGTTAAGACCTGGTTAATTCATGATGTTGTCCGATTTCGGACAGTGAGCAAAGAATAATTGAACCTTTCCGTTGTGAAACAGCATAATCGGCCCTGCGAAACATAAAATGTTTTCTTTGCATTGATAATTGATGGATCAACTATATTACGTCCCTGAGGAGGGATGACAAATGCACACTTGGAAAAAGAAACTCGTAGTCTCACAATTAGCATTAGCCTGCACTCTGGCAATCACTTCTCAGGCAAATGCTTCTACTTATGATACCTTTGGCTATGTAGATACCACCGAATCAATTTACAGTGATTCTGATTATCTGACATATGGCGGTTATGTTTATAACACGTCTGCCACTGACAGCGGCTATTATGACACCGTTTTCTCCGGTGACACCGTGAATGGCGTAATTTCTACCTATTACCTGAACTATGATGATTATGTAGCAGGTACCGCAAATACTGTGAGTCTTAATAACTCCACAGTGCATGGTATGATTACGTCAAAGCAGGTTCCTGGTTTCGGCGATGCTGCCACAGCGCACGACTGGATTGATGGTGATATCTTTACTCTGAATATTAATCACTCAAATATTGATGATGACTATGAAGGTTTTTATTTCACTGACACCTATCTGGATGCTGACGGCAAAACCGTCAAGTCAGACAACTACGAATACTCCGTTGCTAACTTGGGTACTGCAGTAACGTTGGACGTTGAAAGCAACATTAATATCAGCAACAACTCTCGCGTTGCGGGTATTACCCTGGAGCAGAACGACACCACGAATATTGCGTATACAACTGGCGCGACTCAGTGGGATAACAATATCACCGTTAATGACTCTACTGTAACTTCTGGTTCCTGGAATGAAGAAGAACAGCAGGGCGGTCATTTCGGTAACTCCGTTGAACCAAGTGATTACGGCAGCACAACTGGCATTTATACTCACAGCAATGACAACGCCTTAGAGTTTGATGATGGTGTTTCCGATTACCGTATGGTAAACAACGTTACTTTCAACAACTCGCAGTTGATGGGTGATGTTTATTTCAGCAGTACATGGAATGTCGATTTTGATCCTGATGGCCATCCGACCACTACTGACTCCAATATCTATACCCATGGTGGTTGGGCAGATGATGATCAGAACGTCGATCACCTGACGCTGACGCTGAATAATTCCAAATGGGTGGGTGGTGCATGGATCGACTACGAGCAAATTAGCCCATATTCCTTCTATGACGTAGCAGCGAATAGCTTGGATCCAGATGCAACACATTATGATAATTGGGGCCGTGTAGACAGTGCTGCATCGTTCCAGAGTGGTGTGTTTGATGTCGTTCTGAACAACGGTTCAGAGTGGGATGTTGCGAAAGAGTCTCGTATCGATACCCTAACGGCAGATAACTCCAAGGTTGATGTTGCTAATGGTGTTGCACTGACCTCTGACACTATCGCGCTGAACAATGCTTCTGCACTGAACATTGGCGAAGATGGTCAAGTTAGTACCGATCATTTAACTATCAATAGCTTCAGTACCGTAACTTTAGCTGATGATGTCGCCAGTGATTGGAGCAATAATGCACTGAATGCCAATACTATTACCGTGACTAACGGTGGTGTGCTGGATGTGCAGACCAGCAATACTGATGCTGCGAGCGTATTTACTACTGATACTCTGGAGCTGACCAGCGGCAACTATGTTGATAATGGCAACCGTGTTGTTTCTGGTGTCTTCGATATTAATAGTAATGACTATATCCTGAATGCCGACCTGGTGAACGATCGTACCTGGGATACCACTCAGGCTAACTATGGTTACGGTACTATCGCAATGAACTCTGACGGTCACCTGACCGTTAACGGTAACGGCGATATTAACAACGTTGATACCACGACCACTAACCAGAGCGGTGAAGCGGATAACAGCTCTGTTGACAACGTTGCGGCTGCAACCGGTAACTATAAAGTGCGTATCGACAACGCGACCGGCGCTGGCTCTGTTGCTGATTACAAAGGCAAAGAGCTGATCTACGTTAACGATGTGAATACCACTGCAACCTTCTCTGCAGCTAACAAAGCTGACTTGGGTGCTTACACCTATCAGGCACAGCAGCAGGGTAACACCGTTGTTCTGCAGCAGATGGAGCTGACCGACTACGCGAACATGGCGCTGAGCATCCCGTCTGCTAACACCAATATCTGGAACCTGGAACAAGACACCGTTGGTACTCGTCTGACTAACGCACGTCATGGTCTGGTTGATAACGGTGGCGCATGGGTAAGCTACTTCGGTGGTAGCTTCGATGCGGATAACGGCACCATCAACTACGATCAGGATGTTAACGGCATCATGGTCGGTGTTGATTCAAAAATTGATGGTAACAACGCCAAGTGGATTGTCGGTGCAGCAGCAGGCTTCGCGAAAGGTGATATGAGCGACCGTACCGGTCAGGTGGATCAGGACAGCCAGACTGCCTACATCTACTCTTCTGCTCACTTTGCCAACAACATCTTTGTTGACGGTAACTTAAGCTACTCCCACTTCAATAACGATCTGTCTGCTAACATGAGCAACGGTCAGTATGTCGATGGCAGCACCTCTGCTGATGCCTGGGGCTTTGGCTTGAAACTGGGTTATGACCTGAAACTGGGTGATGCTGGCTACGTAACGCCTTACGGTAGCGTATCCGGTCTGTTCCAGTCTGGTGATGACTATAAGCTGAGTAACGACATGAAAGTTGATGGTCAGTCTTATGACAGCATGCGTTATGAACTGGGTGTAGATGCAGGTTATACCTTCGCCTACAGCGACGACCAGGCGCTGACCCCGTACTTCAAACTGGCCTACGTTTACGACGATTCTAATAACGATGCTGACGTAAACGGTGACTCTATCGACAACGGCGTAGAAGGTTCTGCGGTACGTGTTGGACTGGGTACTCAGTTCAGCTTTACCAAAAATTTCAGTGCGTACACCGATGCTAACTACCTCGGCGGAGGTGATGTCGATCAAGACTGGTCTGCAAATGTAGGTGTTAAATATACCTGGTAAGAGCCTTTTTGCAGAGAAAATAAGGTAACTTACTCGTAATAATGCCCGTCACGGATTTGACGGGCATTTACTGCAAGGAGTGCGCACATGCTATCTACAAATAAACCGCTGGTGGAATTTGGGATGTTGGATAAATGTTTGTCTAAGTATGGCGAACATTTCGAATGTGATAGTAAAAAACAAATTATATATTCCCATGATATAGATGGTGATGACACTTTTATTATTTTAAGTGGTGTTGTTTCCCTGCGTAGAGGGGAAAACGTGCTGGTCGGGATTGCACAGGCGCCTTTTATTATGGGCCTTTCTGATGGCGTGATGAAAACAGATGTACAATACAGATTAATGACCGAAAGTAATTGTACGGGATATCATCTTCCTGCCTCACAAACAATTAATATCATTGAACAATACCAGCTTTGGCGGGAAGCTTTTTGCTGGCTGGCATGGCAAAACGCCATGCTCGAATTGCGCGATCTGCAGTTGATCGGTAACAACTCCTACGATCAGATTCGCGCGACGTTGATCTCCATGACGAAATGGGACGAGGTTCTGCGTTCGCGTATCGGCGTCATGAACTATATTCACCAACGTACACGAATTTCACGCTCAGTTGTCGCTGAGGTTCTCGCAGCATTGCGTAAAGGTGGATATATTGAAATGAATAAAGGCAAACTGGTGAGTATTAACCGTTTGCCTTTTGAGTATTGAATCAGGAGGCGGGGATCACTTGCGGTTTGTTGCCGCTCAGTTCGCTCACCAGATTGTTGATCCCGTCGCTCATATTGGTAAAGCGGGTCAGCGGGGAGCGGGTTACCACGACAAAGGCCCCGATGTTTTGCTGTGGGATCATCGCCATATAAGTAATGAAGCCACCGCCGCCACCGGTTTTTTGAATAATTCCTGGACGCCCATTCTTCGGCGCCATATAGACCCAGCCCAAACCTAGCGCATCGGCTCTGCCCGGAACATCCATCCCTATCACTTTGGTTAACTGCGTACGCTGATAAATCAGCGTCTGCATCCGGTCGGCCTGCTGGCTACGATGATAAAAATCAGAGGAGAGATACTGTTGCATCCAGCGCATCATATCGCCGGGCGTAGAATAGACGCCGCCGCTGCCCATGGCCGCCAGCGTATTGTTACACGGGCTGGCGCCTTTTTCCGCGACCATCAGGCGTGCGCACTGATCGGGGGACGGGGTAAAGGTGGTGTCTTTCATCCCGAGCGGTCGGGTGATTTTCTCTTCAAACAACTGCGGATAAGGTTTGCCGGACGCGGTTCCCAGCGCATCGGCCAGCAGGTCAAACGCCAGGTTCGAATAGGAAGCCTGCGAGCCAGGTGCGGCTTTTAGCGTTGCGGTAGAGAGATAGCTCCAGCGCTGTTCGCGAGTCGGCCAGACAAAGACCGGGCGTTTTGCCGCGCCGCCAGGCTGCTCGCGTGGCAGTGCGCTGGTGTGCGTCGCCAGATTCACCAGCGTGATAGGCGTTCCCTGATATGTCGGAACGCGTGCGCCTGGTGGTGCATATTTACTCAATGGATCGTTGAGTTTTACTGTGCCCTGATCGAGTAATTTTACTAACATTTCGCTGGTCATTAATTTGGTCAACGACGCGATGCGAATAACGGAATCCAACTGCGGGTGAACATTATTGCCGGGGCGCGTTTCACCAAAGCTACGAAACACGCGCTGATTACCATCAATCACCACAAGCGCCATCCCCGTAGCGCCGCTGCCGTAGAAAATATGATCGGCATACCGGTCGACGATGTCAGAGGCAAAGACGGGATCGGTTATAGGCTGTGCCGCCTGGACAGATGTCAATGACGCCGCACACAGCGCGGCAGAAAAAAGCAGACTACGTTTCAACGGTGGTGTCCATGAGTTAGAGGAAATAAAAGATGACGTGCGTATGCGTATTTATACTACTCGTTGGCATATTGCAAAGCGCTTATCAGCCAATGATAGTGGGAAAAACGTAACGATGAGTAAACGTGGGCTTTTCCCGGAGAGTGGATGTTCGCTTTTGTGATCTCACGCTGCAATAATCTGAACATGCCGGAGCGCTGTCGGTGTGAAAACCGCAGAAACAATTCTACAAAACCAGATAGCGAACTAAGTGCGCCGGTTCTGGTCACAATTGTCGGTTTCAGCTTGTGTTTATTGGGCGTAAGCCGTCTTGCCGCGGTAAACCACCGTGGCAAATGCACAGCAGTCGTCATAACGATAAGAAGTTAGCAGGAGAGCACTATGTTTAAGTCTTTTTTCCCAAAGCCGGGGCCGTTCTTTATTTCGGCATTTATTTGGGCACTGGTCGCTGTTGTATTTTGGCAGGCTGGTGGGGGAGCCTGGGTTGCACAGATTACCGGCGCATCGGGGGATGTACCGATTAGCGCGGCGCGATTCTGGTCACTGGATTATCTGATTTTTTATGCGTACTACATTCTGTGCGTTGGCGTGTTTGCGCTGTTCTGGTTTATCTACAGTCCGCACCGCTGGCAGTACTGGTCGATACTCGGTACCTCGTTGATTATCTTCGTCACCTGGTTTCTGGTTGAAGTCGGCGTCGCCGTCAATGCGTGGTATGCCCCGTTCTACGACCTGATTCAAACCGCACTCAGCACACCGCATAAGGTGAAAATTGAGCAGTTCTATCAGGAAGTGGGGATCTTTCTCGGGATTGCGCTGATAGCCGTCGTCATTGGCGTGATGAACAACTTCTTCGTCAGTCATTACGTCTTCCGCTGGCGTACCGCGATGAACGAACATTATATGGCGCACTGGCAGCATCTGCGTCATATCGAAGGTGCGGCGCAGCGTGTGCAGGAAGACACCATGCGTTTCGCTTCCACGCTGGAAGACATGGGCGTGAGTTTTATTAACGCGATTATGACGCTGATTGCCTTCTTGCCGGTACTGGTTACGCTTTCTGCGCATGTCCCGGATCTGCCGATTGTTGGACATATTCCTTACGGTCTGGTGATTGCTGCGATTGTCTGGTCGTTGATGGGGACCGGGCTGCTGGCCGTGGTGGGGATCAAACTGCCTGGGCTGGAGTTCAAAAATCAGCGGGTGGAAGCGGCGTACCGTAAAGAGCTGGTGTACGGTGAAGATGATGGTAATCGCGCGACGCCGCCGACGGTTCGCGAGCTGTTCCACGCGGTGCGTCAAAACTACTTTCGCCTCTATTTTCACTATATGTACTTCAATATCGCCCGTATCCTTTACCTGCAGGTTGATAACGTTTTCGGCTTGTTCCTGCTGTTTCCATCGATTGTTGCCGGTACGATTACGCTCGGTCTGATGACGCAAATCACCAACGTGTTTGGTCAGGTACGCGGCTCGTTCCAGTATTTGATTAATTCGTGGACAACGCTGGTTGAGCTGATGTCTATCTATAAGCGTCTGCGCAGCTTCGAACGTGAACTGGATGGTCAGGAAATTCAGGCTGTTACCCATACGCTTAGCTAACAAAAGGAGATGTTATGCCGACGGTTTCCCGTCTTTACCCCTGGTCTGGTCTGGCGGCGTTGGTGCTGGTGGGGTGTAGTAGCCAACCCGCGCAGCCATTAAAGAAAGGGGAGAAAGCTGTCGATGTGGCGAGCGTGGTGCGGCAAAAAATGCCTGCCAGTGTGAAAGACCGGGACGCGTGGGCGCAGGACCTGGCGAAAACGTTTGAAAGCCAGAAGCTGGCGCCGACGGTTGAAAATATCTGTTCGGTGCTGGCCGTGGCACAGCAGGAGTCCAACTATCAGGCCGATCCGGTTGTCCCGAATTTAAGCAAAATAGCCTGGAAAGAGATTGACCGTCGCGCCGAGCGTATGCATATCCCGGTGTTTTTGGTTCATACCGCACTGAAGATTAACTCGCCAAATGGGAAAAGCTACAGCGAGCGTCTGGATTCAGTGAAGACGGAAAAGCAGCTTAGCGCCATTTTTGATGATTTCATCAATATGGTGCCGATGGGACAGACGTTGTTTGGTTCGCTCAACCCGGTGCATACCGGGGGGCCGATGCAGGTCAGCATTGCGTTTGCCGAACAGCATACTTCCGGGTATCCGTGGAAAATGGAAGGAACGGTACGTCAGGAAGTCTTTACCCTGCGCGGCGGACTCTGGTTCGGCACGTATCACTTGCTGAATTACCCGGCGAACTATAGCGCGCCTGTCTTCCGTTTCGCGGATTTTAATGCGGGATGGTATGCCAGCCGTAATGCGGCGTTTCAGAATGCCGTCAGCAAAGCCAGTGGTGTGAAGCTGGCGCTGGATGGGGATTTGATTCTCTACAACAGCAAAGAACCGGGTAAAACGGAGTTGGCGGTACGCAAGCTTGCCGGGAAGCTGGGGATGAGTGAGAGCGATATCCATCGTCAGTTGCAAAAAGGCGACAGCCTGGCCTTCGAGGAGACTGCGCTGTACGAGAAGATGTATAAGCTGGCGGAAGCGAAGGCAGGAAAAACGTTACCACGGGAAATGCTGCCAGGTATTCAACTGGAAAGCCCGAAGATTACGCGTAATTTGACCACGGCATGGTTTGCTAAACGCGTGGACGATCGTCGGGCGAAGTGTATGGGTCAGTCATCGTTGTGATGACGATGGCGCCAGCGCACCACCGCCGCGATGACGCCAAGGATAAGGCTGCCTGTGAGGAAGGGAATCAGTCCAAACAGGGTGCCGACGCCTAAGCCAATTTCAACGCGTGGGCGTCCGGTCTCTTGCATCTGTAGCTGCATCAGTTCTTCATAGATACCGGGCGCATGGGCTAACAGATTTAAAACCTGAGCCCCGGCCCAGAAGCAAAACAGCACAAAAACGGCATACGCAATGTTTCCGGGCAGAGAGGAGGTATCTCGATGCTTGCCCTTAAACAGGGATTTTGAGAGCGTAAAATCAGCCATAGGGACCTCCAGAGATATCCTGCGTTGTCGATGCCATACCAGTAACTGACAGTGAGTCTGACAGGTGATCGGGATTGTCAATATCAGAATGATGGTAATTTCAGGTAGAGATTATTCCTGGATTTTGGTTTTTTGTTGAACGTCACAAATATGTAACCTTAAGTTAAATTGATTCACATTTAAGAATTTCCGCACAGGACACAGACGCCCGCAGGGAAATGTGCGAGGATGCTGTTCAACGCTGAACTTCCACCGGAGCTGTTATGAACCTGCCTGTAAAAATTCGCCGCGACTGGCATTATTACGCGTTTGCCATTGGGCTGATCTTTATTCTGAATGGCGTGGTGGGATTATTGGGTTTTGAAGCGAAAGGATGGCAAACCTATGCGGTGGGGCTGGTTACGTGGGTGATTAGCTTTTGGCTAGCGGGACTTATTATTCGCCGCCGCGCCGATGAGGATGAAGATGTCAAGGATGCCCAATAGTTATCGGGCATCCTGTCTGCTTTTACATGCTGGTTTTCAGCGCGCTATCGGCAGCGTGGCGCTCCAGCGCCAGCTCGATCAGACGTGTGATCAGATCGGTATAGCTTAAGCCGCTGGCCTGCCACAGTTTGGGATACATACTGATGTTGGTAAAGCCCGGCAGCGTGTTGATCTCGTTGATCACCACGTCATTCTCTGCGGTCAGGAACACATCCACCCGCGCCATCCCGGCGCAACCCAGCGTCTGGTAAGCCTGAATAGCGATCTCACGGATCTTGTCGTTAATTTCTGGGGCAATCGCCGCCGGAACCACGACTTTGGCCCCGTTATCGTCAATATATTTGGTATCGTACGCGTAAAAATCACTGTTCAGCACGATCTCGCCACAGGTACTGGCCTGCGGATGATCGTTGCCCAGCACCGCGCATTCTATTTCGCGACCTTTGATCCCTTGCTCGACCACAACTTTATGATCGAATTCAAATGCCAGCGCGATGGCCTGGTTGTACTGTGCTTCACTGGTCACTTTACTGACGCCAACGGACGACCCCTGGTTGGCCGGTTTCACAAACAGCGGCAGGCCCAGGCGGGACTCGACCTCGGCAAAGCTGATGCTGTTGCGATTGGCGCGAGTTAGCGTAATAAATGGCGCGATGTTTAATCCGGCATCGCGCAGCAGACGTTTGGTGACGTCTTTATCCATGCAGGCTGCAGAGCCCAGCACATCTGAACCGACGAACGGTAAATTCGCCACGCGCAGCATGCCTTGCAGTGAACCATCTTCACCCAGCGTGCCGTGCACAATTGGGAAAATAACATCGACCGTTGGCAGCGGCTGACCATTTTGCGCATCGATCAACTGATGTTCTTGTTTACCCGGCACCTGCGCCAGACTGGTCGCGGAGGGACGCAGTGCAATATGTGCCGGATCGTTTGAATTGAGCAGATAGTTACTGGCATCGCTCACGTGCCACTGCCCTTGTTTATCAATACCTAACAGCACAACGTCAAAGCGAGTTTTGTCGATGGCATCGACAATATTTTTTGCCGATTGCAATGACACTTCATGTTCCGCTGATTTACCACCAAATACGATTCCTACCCGCAACTTTGCCATCTTAAAAACCCATTCCTTGAATGCAAAGCACATACATTACCACGACAAAACGCAGGATTCCTCGGCTTCTGGCAGATTGTTTTGGTGGATTCCCCGGGAATGAATACGCACAAACCCACAGGGCATGTTAGAAGCATAATTCCCTGTATATAATGTGGATTTGATGTGATGAATATCACAAATATGATGAGCGGGGAGATAAAATACTAAACTGTGAAACATCGCACCTCTGGACCCTCGTTTGAAGGCGTAATTTGTTAAGCTGCTCGCAGTTTTCAGCTACTTACCGTTATGAGTCCTTATGGAATCCTGGAGAGTTAACCTTATTTCCGTGTGGTTCGGTTGCTTTTTCACCGGACTGGCGATCAGCCAAATCCTGCCTTTTCTACCGCTCTATATCTCCCAACTGGGAGTAACCTCGCACGAAGCGCTCTCAATGTGGTCCGGGTTAACGTTTAGCGTCACGTTTCTTATTTCTGCCATTGTTTCACCGATGTGGGGCAGTTTAGCTGACCGTAAAGGGCGTAAGCTGATGCTGTTACGGGCCTCACTGGGTATGGCAATTGCCATTTTGCTGCAGGCATTTGCCACTAACGTCTGGCAGCTTTTTCTGCTGCGCGGGGTGATGGGGTTAACGTCGGGATACATTCCTAATGCGATGGCATTGGTGGCGTCGCAAGTCCCGCGCGAACGCAGTGGTTGGGCGTTGAGCACGCTCTCAACGGCGCAAATTAGTGGAGTGATTGGCGGGCCGCTGATGGGCGGTTTTATTGCCGACCATGTTGGTTTACGTGCGGTATTTTGTATTACCGCCGCGCTGTTGGTGGTGAGTTTTTTGGTCACACTGTTCTTAATTAAAGAGGGTGTCCGACCAGTGATTAAAAAAAGCGAGCGTTTAAGCGGGAAAGCTGTTTTTGCTTCGTTACCGTATCCCGCGCTGGTCATTAGCCTGTTTTTTACCACCATGGTGATTCAACTGTGTAACGGCTCAATTGGCCCCATTCTGGCGCTGTTTATCAAATCGATGGTGCCAGATAGCTCAAATATTGCCTTTCTCAGCGGCCTGATTGCCTCGGTTCCCGGCATATCCGCTTTGATTTCAGCGCCACGTCTTGGAAAGTTGGGCGACAGAATTGGTACTGAACGGATTCTAATGGCAACGCTCATCTTCGCCGTGGTGCTGTTTTTCGCTATGTCGTGGGTTACCACGCCGTTGCAGTTGGGAGTTCTACGTTTTCTGCTTGGCTTTGCCGACGGTGCAATGCTGCCTGCGGTGCAAACGCTATTAGTGAAATACTCCAGCGAGCAGATTACCGGGCGCATCTTTGGGTATAACCAGTCGTTTATGTATCTTGGCAACGTCGCTGGACCCTTGATGGGGGCAACCGTATCGGCCATGGCGGGTTTCCGCTGGGTCTTTATCGCTACCGCGAGCATTGTGCTTATTAATATCTGGCAACTGGCTATCGCGTTGCGACGCCGGCGTCTCGCTCGCTGAATGGCGGATTAACAACGCGGGTTGCCAGCGTTGTTAATCCATAATTGAAGATTATATATCTGGGTGACTATTAATCTCCTTACCCTTTTATATTGAATTATTCTGCAGAAAGCGTTATTCTCCCTTATTTTGTGTTGTGATTGTTTTCGCAAAACGTTTTATTTCTGCAATAAATACAACTTTCATCCTCTAGGAAGTTGTGAGTCTTAGTGATAACGTGGCCTTTATTTAGTTAAGGGAATACGAAAATGAAAAATCTCATCACTGAGTTGTTACTTAAGCTCGCCCAAAAAGAAGAAGAGTCGCAAGACCTGGCCGCGCAAGTCGCAACGTTAGAGCGGGTCATCATGGAAATGCTGCGCAACATGGCAACAAATGAGCAGCAAACACTGATTCGTCAAATAGAAGACGCGCTGGCAGGGGTAAGTCAAATGCCTGCATTTCTGACGACCATGCACAGTGCTGGCGAGAACGTACCTAAAACGTGTTGAGATATCTGCAGATACTTATCCACGAATTATCATAAAAGTGTCACATCAAATACTTATAGTCGCTTTGTTTTAATTTTACCGTATTTGTACATGGAGAAAATAAAGTGAAACAAAGCGCACTCGCTATTGCCCTGTTACCCTTGCTGTTTACCCCGGTTATTCATGCAGAAACATCTACCGTAGCGGCTATGGATAATCGTGCCGCACAGGGAGATATCACCACACCGGGTGGAGCGCGTCGATTAACGACTGATCAAACGGCAGCACTACGAGATTCTTTGAACGATAAACCGGCCAAAAATATTATTTTATTGATCGGTGATGGTATGGGGGACTCGGAAATTACCGCTGCGCGAAATTATGCAGAAGGCGCGGGTGGTTTTTTTAAAGGTATTGATGCGTTACCCCTGACCGGACAATACACGCACTACGCGTTGGATAAAAAAACGGGTAAACCTGACTATGTGACCGATTCCGCAGCCTCTGCGACGGCATGGACGACCGGTGTTAAAACATATAACGGTGCGCTGGGCGTTGATATTCACGAAAAAGATCACGCCACTATTCTGGAAATGGCTAAAGCGGCCGGTCTGGCGACAGGCAACGTATCCACTGCTGAATTGCAGGATGCCACCCCCGCCGCGCTGGTTGCGCATGTGACGTCGCGTAAATGTTACGGACCGAGCGTCACCGCTGAGAAATGCCCGACGAATGCGCTGGAAAAAGGCGGTAAAGGGTCAATCACCGAACAATTATTGAATGCCCGCGCTGACGTTACGCTGGGCGGCGGGGCAAAAACCTTTGCTGAGACCGCTGCTGCGGGCGAGTGGCAGGGGAAAACGCTGCGCGAACAGGCTCAGGCCCGTGGTTATCAGATGGTCAGTGATACCGCGACGCTGGCAGCCATTACCGAAGCGAATCAGGATAAACCGCTGTTAGGTTTGTTCTCTGACGGCAACATGCCGGTACGCTGGGAAGGGCCAAAAGCGTCTTACCACGGTAACCTTGATAAGCCAGTCGTGACCTGTACGCCAAATCCAAAACGTAACGACACGGTGCCAACGCTTGCCCAGATGACGGATAAAGCGATTGAGCTGTTAAGTAAGAATGAAAAAGGCTTTTTCCTGCAGGTAGAAGGCGCGTCCATCGATAAGCAGGATCACGCCGCAAACCCGTGCGGTCAGATTGGTGAAACGGTCGATCTGGACGAAGCTGTACAGCGCGCGCTGGCCTTCGCGAAGAAAGACGGCAACACGCTGGTTGTCGTGACCGCTGACCACGCGCATGCCAGCCAGATTGTTGCGCCAGACACCAAAGCCCCTGGCCTGACTCAGGCGCTGAATACCAAAGATGGTGCGGTGATGGTTATCAGCTATGGCAACTCGGAAGAGGAATCTCAGGAGCATACCGGCAGCCAGCTGCGCATTGCTGCCTATGGTCCGCATGCGGCGAATGTGGTAGGCCTGACCGATCAGACTGACCTGTTTTACACCATGAAAGCGGCGTTAGGTCTGAAGTAACCTGCTATTTGGTCACTTAATTTTAATAATGAGGTGGCTATTTCTGCGTCAGCAACCAGACTTACTACACGTCATCCTTCAGGCAGCCAACATCGAGGTTGCTTGAAAGGTGACGTGTAGAGTGAATACTCACAACAGGATGGTGCTATGAAAATAACATTGCTCGTTACCCTATTATTTGGCCTGGTTTTCTTAACTACCGTCGGCGCTGCCGAGAAGACGTTAACCCCGCAACAACAGCGTATGACCACCTGCAACCAGCAGGCGACGGCGCAGACCTTAAAAGGGGATGCCCGGAAGACATATATGAGTGATTGCCTGAAAAACAGTAAGTCTGCGCCTGATGAAAAGAGTCTGACGCCGCAGCAGCAGAAAATGCGTGAATGCAACGTTCAGGCAACAGAGCAGTCGCTGAAAGGCGACGATCGTAAAAAATTTATGAGCGCTTGCCTGAAAAAAGCTGCGTAATACATACGGGTGAGCGGATAAAATCGCTCACCCGAAATATCATACTTCCGCCGCCAGACCCCTTTCTATAATTTGGGAAATTTGTTTCAGAATATTCCCAAATACGATGAATGATGAAAACTTTTATCAAAAGAAGGCCGTACCGAATGAAGCATTTATATCGCTTCATCAAAACGACCACCAACGTTCCGGTCTGCGATTTGCCCGACGGATAAGACTGCCTCGCGCAGTCGGGCTGGGGGGAATGTTTTTCCCCATTGCGTCGGTATTAGTCTCGCAACCCATAACCGGAGGTTGGTGGCTGTTACTGGTGGGATGGGCGTTTGTCTGGCCGCACCTGGCGTGGCAGTTGGCGAGCAAAGCGGAAGATCCGCTGTACAGTGAATTTACGAATATTAAAACCGATGCGATCCTCGCTGGCATGTGGGTGGGGATCATGGGGGCAAACCTGCTGCCATCCACGGCGCTACTGATGATTATCTGCATTAACCTGATGGGCGCAGGTGGGGTGCGATTATTCATCGCTGGCGTCGTGTTGATGGTGGTTTCATGTCTGGTGACGCTACAGTTAACGGATATTCCGGTCGTTTTTAGCAGTACGCAACTGAGCGTGCTGTTGTCGCTGCCGGTACTGGTGATTTACCCGCTGCTGTTTGCCTGGGTTAGCTACCAGACGGTGATCAAATTGGCGGAGCATAAACGCCGTCTGCAGGTAATGAGTACGCGGGATGGAATGACCGGCGTTTATAATCGGCGCCATTGGGAGCTACTGCTGCGCAATGAATTTGATAATTGCCGTCGTCAGCAACGTGATGCCACGCTGCTTATTATCGATATCGACCATTTTAAGAGCATCAATGATACCTGGGGTCATGATGTTGGGGATCAGGCGATTGTTGCGCTGACGCGTCAGTTGCAAATGACGCTGCGCGGCAGTGATGTGATTGGGCGTTTTGGTGGTGATGAGTTTGCGGTAATTATGTGCGGAACACCTGCAGCCAGCGCCATCGCAGCGATGTCGCGCGTCCATGAACGACTTAGCCAGTTACGCTTGTCCTGTGCTCCGCAAGTAGCCCTGCGGATTAGCGTCGGTGTTGCTCCGCTGACTTCTGAAACAGAGCACTACCGGGAGTGGTTGAAGTCAGCGGATATGGCGCTTTACAAAGCAAAGAATGCCGGACGTAACCGTACTGAAGCGGCGGCCTGACGTCCGACTTGCACTCAGGATTTGCTGAGTTTCTCTGATTGTTCCATGCACTTAACCATCGCTTCGATGACTGATGAACGGAAGCCGCGTTCTTCGAGGACGCGCACTGCCTCAATGGTGGTTCCGCCAGGCGAGCACACCATATCTTTTAGTTCTCCAGGATGTTTACCCGTTTCCAGTACCATCTTCGCCGAGCCCATGACCGCCTGTGCCGCGAATTTATATGCTTGCGCGCGTGGCATGCCGCCCTGAACGGCGGCATCCGCCATGGCTTCGATAAACATAAACACATAGGCCGGGGCTGAACCACTGACGCCAACGACCGGGTGAATCATCGATTCTGCGATGACTTCGGCTTCGCCAAAGCAGCGGAAAATATTCAACACGTCAGCAGTATCTTCCGGTGTTACCAGCGCATTTGGGGTGACGGACGTCATTCCTGCATTGACCAATGACGGCGTGTTAGGCATTGCGCGGATAATTTTACGGTCATGACCCAGTGCGCGGGCGAGTTGATCGAGGGTGACGCCCGCCGCAATGGATACCACCAGGGAATCTTTGTTCAGGCTGGAGGTGATTTCACTCAGCACCTTAATCATGATGCCTGGCTTCACGGCACCAAAGACAATATCTGCAATCTGCGCGACTTCTTGCGCAGATTGCGCCGCATTTATGCCGTACTGATCGTGCAGTGCTGCGACTTTATCGGGAGAGGGGGTATAGACCCAGATTTGTCCGGGGAGTACCTGGCCGCTGGCGATCAGGCCGCCAAGAATCGCTTTACCCATATTTCCGCAGCCGATAAAACCAATTTTCTTGTCCATCTTGTCACTCCCTATGCGTGATATTCATTGTTTATACCCATAATCCTTCAAGTAACTTGAATTATTTAGGGTAAATCTGGGAAAGCTAAGCTTAGCGCGGAATGAAGGCGTTCAGAAGAAGAAACAGCGCTTTGCCTGAAAGTAAAAGCACGAGACAATGTGCAATTGCACATATGTCTGGAGGTGTTATGACGATTTGGGTGGATGCGGATGCGTGTCCGAATGTGATTAAAGAAATTTTATATCGGGCCTCCGAGCGGATGCAGATGCCGCTCATTTTGGTCGCCAATCAGAGTTTGCGCGTTCCGCCTTCGCGTTTTATCCGCACCTTACGTGTTCCGGCCGGGTTTGATGTCGCCGATAACGAAATTGTGCGCCAGTGCAGCGCTGGAGACCTGGTTGTCACGGCGGATATCCCGCTGGCCTCTGAAGTCATTGAAAAAGGCGCTGCGGCGCTCAACCCGCGCGGTGAGCGCTATACCGAGGCAACGATCAGTGAACGTCTGACGATGCGTGATTTTATGGATACGCTGCGTGCCAGCGGGATCCAGACCGGGGGACCTGACAGCCTTTCGCCGCGTGACAGGCAACATTTTGCGGCTGAACTGGACAAGTGGTGGCTGGAAGTTCAACGTAGAAAATAATAATTGTAATTTATTTTTTACACTTTCTTCGTTGTGAATTCTTGTTATAGTAGGGTTTAATCAATTTTATCGCCTTATTGGAATATATTCTTTACACTTTGGTGATGTACTAGTTTGATGGTATGATTATAACTTTAACAGCATCAGATCCCGCTTACCTGCGGTTCTCTGGGGAACTTCTGTGATGACACAACCGCTTTATCTTGTTGGCCCCCGGGGGTGTGGTAAGACGACAACCGGTATGGCGCTGGCGAAAGCCATCGACTTTCAGTTTGTTGATACCGATCGCTGGTTGCAATCACATCTGCAGATGACGGTGGCTGAAATTGTTGAAAGAGAAGGATGGGAAGGTTTTCGCGCCCAGGAAACGACCGCCCTGCAGGCCGTTACGGCCCCCTCAACAGTCGTAGCGACCGGCGGCGGTATTATTCTTACTGAATATAATCGTCACTACATGCGTAGTCACGGCATGGTCATCTATTTAAACGCACCAGTATCGGTACTGGTAAACCGCCTGGAAGAGGCGCCTGAGGAAGGATTGCGCCCGACGTTAACTGGCAAGCCATTAACCGAAGAAGTGCAGGAAGTGCTTGAGCAGCGCGATGCGCTGTATCGTGAAGCGGCGCATTATATTGTTGATGCGACGAATGAACCTTCGCAGGTTGTGGCTGATATTCTTGTGATACTGTCGCAAGCCCGGTCACGGCTACAGGGCGGAGCTTATTGTTAAGGGCTTCCCGATATAGACCGACCTTTCCACTCCATCCCGTGCGTGCAGATATATTATCTGTCCTCTGCCGGAGCGTGCCTGTATCACAATTTTCGAACCTCCTGCTATACCGCGGAAAGTGAAAATTAAGCGATAACAATATAGTACTGGAATGATTAGGAATCTTTACACTATGCATCACCGATCTGCTGCTACGCTTTTGAGCATTTGTAGCGCAGGTCAGTACCCGGCATTTGTCCGGGAATTCACGGCAAAGTAAGAAGACGGTGGAGCAACAAATGAGTACGTCGTTGGCTATCCTCACGATTGGTGTTGTGCCGATGTGTGAGGTGTTACCGCTCCTGACGGAATATATCGATGAACAACACATTACTCACCACAGCCTGCTGGGACAGATGCGGCGAGAAGATGTGATGGCCGAGTATGCGGTCTCGCCCGGCGACGAGTCGTTATTGACGCTGCTGAGCGACCATCAACTGGCTCATGTCTCGCGCCAGAAAGTCGAGCGCGATTTGCAAAGTATTGTTGAAGTGCTGGATAACCAGGGTTTTGACGTTATTTTGCTGATGAGCACGGCCTTAATTACCCGCCTGACGGCCCGCAATAGTATCCTGCTGGAGCCTTTACGAATTATTCCTCCCCTGGTGGCCTCAATTGTGGAAGGGCACCAGGTTGGGGTGATTGTGCCAGTCGCCGAGTTGCTCCAGGCCCAGGAACAAAAATGGCAGGTGCTACAGACGTCCCCCGTCTATGCCGTGGCAAACCCGATTCACGGTTCTGAACAACAGCTGATTGATGCCGGAAAAGATCTGCTTGAGCAGGGCGCGGATGTGATCATGCTGGATTGTTTGGGTTTTAACCAACGCCATCGTGATTTACTGCAAAAGTCTCTGGATGTCCCGGTTCTTCTGTCTAACGTACTGATTGCCCGACTGGCATCCGAGTTGCTCGCTTAATTTTGCGTGACAGGTACAACGCCAGACCCCTATATTGGTTATCAACTTAATCACGAGATAGGGCCAGTTGTATGCTTCAAAGTAATGAATACTTTTCCGGCAAAGTAAAATCGATCGGTTTTACCAGCAGCAGTACTGGCCGCGCCAGTGTAGGCGTGATGGCTGAAGGTGAATATACCTTTGGTACTGCGGCGCCTGAAGAGATGACGGTGGTTAGTGGCGCACTGAACGTGCTGCTGCCAGGGGAAACCGAGTGGAAAGTATATGCCGCAGGAGACGTGTTTAACGTACCGGGCAACAGTGAGTTTCATCTGCAGGTGGCAGAGCCAACATCCTATCTTTGCCGCTATTTGTAAGCGTAAAAATGACGAATGGCGATATTGTGTCGCCATTCGCTAAACAGGGCTAACGTTGCGCTTCGCCGCCTAATCCTTCCACCAGGCTTTTAATCAGCGCCGCCAGTTCACCTGTCATCAGGATAAAATCGGCATCAAAACGTTGAGCATAATCTTCGCGGTCGATATCTTCGTTCTGATCGCGCAGCTCGTCGCTAAACTTCAGACGTTTAATGGAGCCGTCGTCACACATAACGAACTGAATGCGCTGCTGCCAGTCGAGGGCCAGTTTGGTGACCAGTTTGCCTGCTTCGATGTGTACGGCAATTTCATCGCAAACCAGATCCTGTTTCTTCGCGCGGATCACGCCGCCGTCTTCCAGCATCGCTTTCAGTTCGGCTTCGTCCAGCAACTGGAATCCCTGTGCCGTTGTGCCGGAGCGAACCCATTCGGTCAGCGTTAGCTCAATAGGGTTTTCCATCGTCAACGGGACAACCGGCAGTGAACCGAGGCTTTTACGCAGCAGCGCCAGCGTATCTTCCGCTTTCTTCGCGCTTGCACAGTCGACCATGATCAGATCGTTGACGGTGTCGATCCACATCATTGTCTGGCTGAAGCGGCTAAAGGCGCGCGGCAGCAATGAGTGCAGAACTTCATCTTTCAGCGAGTCTTTTTCGGTCTTCTTGAGTTTACGACCTTGCTCAGCTTCCAGTTTGAATATTTTGGCTTCCAGCGCCTGTTTGATAACCGGCGACGGCAGAATTTTTTCTTCTTTGCGGGCGCAGATAATAATTTGGCCATTGGCGGTATGCGTTAATGCATCGCTGTGCGATCCCATCGGCGGAACCCAGCCCATTTTTGCCATATCCTGGCTACCGCAAGGGGTGAACGTCATTGATGCCAGCTGTTTTTCCATCTCTTCGGCACGCAAAGAAACATCGCGGCTAAGACGGTAAACCATTAAATTTTTGAACCACAGCATGATAATTTCCACGGCCTTGTCGTTAAATCCAGCGGGCATGATAGCGAATTGTCGCTATGCTTGCATTGTTAATCGGGAAGAGGAGCAAACAGTGCGTATAGGTATCGATTTAGGCGGTACAAAAACGGAAGTTATCGCGCTTGGCGATGCAGGCGAACAGCTTTTTCGCCATCGCCTGCCTACGCCGCGTGATGATTATCGGCAAACGATAGAAACCATCGCCGCGCTGGTGGAGATGGCGGAAAAAACCACCGGACAGATGGGAACCGTGGGGATGGGCATTCCCGGTTCAATATCGCCCTACACTGGGGTGGTGAAAAATGCCAACTCGACCTGGCTCAATGGACAACCCTTTGACAAAGACCTGAGTACCCGACTGAACCGCGAAGTCCGCCTGGCAAACGATGCCAACTGCCTGGCGGTGTCTGAAGCGGTGGATGGCGCGGCGGCGGGGGCGCAAACCGTGTTTGCGGTGATAATTGGTACCGGCTGTGGTTCCGGCGTGGCGCTAAATGGCCGGGTGCATACCGGTGGGAATGGCACGGCGGGCGAGTGGGGGCATAATCCGCTGCCGTGGATGGACGAAGATGAGCTGCGCTATCGGCAGGAAGTACCCTGTTATTGCGGCAAGCAAGGCTGCATTGAAACCTTTATCTCAGGGACCGGTTTTGCCACTGATTATCATCGCCTGAGCGGAAATCCGCTAAAAGGCAGTGAAATTATCCGTCTGGTTAACGAACAGGATGCGCTGGCGGAACAGGCGCTGAGCCGATATGAATTACGCCTGGCGAAATCATTAGCGCATGTGGTGAATATTCTCGATCCGGATGTCATTGTACTGGGCGGGGGAATGAGCAATGTCGACAGGCTGTATCAACACGTCCCGACGTTGATGAAGCAGTTTGTTTTTGGCGGTGAGTGTGAAACGCCTCTGCGCAAGGCGTTACACGGTGACTCCAGTGGCGTGCGTGGCGCGGCCTGGCTGTGGCCGCAGGCATAAACGTTTATGTCGCGGGTGCAACCTGTTGTTGCACGCCGCGCTTCAGGCGACCATAGATCAGCAGTGATGACATCGCGGTAAAAGACAGTAGAGCCGCAGGGATCGTGACGTAGTTGTAGGCAAAGCCCAACGTCAACATTAAGCCGCCGAAGTAAGCGCCAATTGCGCTACCCAGATTAAAGGCCATTTGCCCACCGGCCGCCCCCAGCAGTTCACCGCCCTTCGCGTTTTGTAGCAGTAAAATTTGTAGCGGTGCTGATAGCGCAAACAGACCCGCGCAGCAAATAAAGGCGAACGTCAGCGAGGCGGTTTTGATGCCGCCGAATGCAAACAGCAGCAGGGCCAGTACAATCACAAAATCAGTTACTACCGCAATGCGTAGCGGCGTGTAGCGACCAGACAGTCGACCGCTCAGCAGGTTGCCCAACACCATCCCCAGCCCAACCAGCATCATGATGAAAGTCATCAGCGTTTCGGAGAAACCAGAGATGTACATCATGTAGGGTTTTACGTAGCTGAACCAGGCAAAAACACCGGCGTTGCCAAACATGGTGGCGGAGAAAATGAGCCACGGTGCGGGACTTTTCAGAAAGTGAAATTGCTCGCGTAGCCTGCCTTTTGCTTCGTCGCGGAGGTTGGGTACCCAAAACATAACCGACAGAATAACGGCGATGTTAAACACGGCAATCAGCAGAAACGTGTAGCGCCAGCTAAACGTCTGACTCAGCCAGGTGCCAATGGGAATGCCAATCAGATTGGCGACGGTCATGCCGGAAATCATACCCGCAACGGCGGCGGTAACTTTACCAGGGCGCGCCAGCTTTGACAGGATAATCGCGCCGACGCCAAAAAATGCCCCGTGTGGAAACCCGGAGACCAGCCGGCCTACCGCCAGCATAAAATAGCTGGAAGAGAGGGTGAAGATGGCATTACCGACGACACAGAGTGTGACCAGAAACAGCAGAATATGCTTAAGCGAAAAACGATTGGAAAACACGGCAATAATGGGTGCGCCGATGACAACGCCAAAGGCGTAAAACGAAATCATATGGCCAGCATCGGGGATGGAAATGCCCACGTCACGCGCCAGTTCGGTTAAGACGCCCATAATGCCAAACTCGGCCATGCCCAGCCCAAACGTCCCGAGGGCTAAAGAGAAAATGACTTTTTTCATACTACCTGCCAACAATAAAGACGCAGGATGTGCGCCACAGCGCTGAATGCTCGCCGCCAATAAAGGGATAGCTTGCGGATAAGAAAAAGAGATTGCCATTTCATATCCGTCTTTGTGTATTCACGATCGTGCTATGTATTATGCCGGATGGTGCTTACGCTTATCCGGCCTGTGAAACCACACCCACAGGGTGATTACTCTACCGCAAACATCTTGTCGAGTTTGCTGTAACCTAATCCATTGATTTTTTTAACCTTGATTTGCACGGGAATACGTTCTTTCATCGCTTCAACGTGGCTGATCACGCCAATGGTTTTACCGGTAGCGTTGAGCGCATCAAGCGCGTCGAGGGCGGTATCCAGCGTTTCACTGTCCAGCGTGCCGAAACCTTCGTCGAGGAACAGGGAGTCAATACGTGTTTTGTGACTGACCAGGTCGGACAACGCCAGCGCCAGCGCCAGGCTCACGAGGAAGCTCTCGCCGCCGGAGAGCGTGCGGGTATCACGCACGGCATCGGCCTGCCAGGTATCCACCACTTCAAGTTCCAGCGCCTCACTGGCCTTGCGTTGCAACAGATAGCGACCATGCAGACGGGTTAACTGGTTGTTGGCCAACCAGACCAGGTTATCCAGCGTCAGTCCCTGGGCAAATTTGCGGAATTTATCACCTTCTTTCGAGCCGATCAGCGCATTCAGGTAACCCCAGTCTTCGACCAGCAGTGAGGCCTTTTCAATCTCTTGCATCAGGGTCTGCTGCTGCTGGCGGTTTTCGGCATCCTGCCTGAGCTGCTGGCGAATTTCGCCCTGGCGCGTGGTGTTATCCCGCAGTTGTTGCGTGAGCTGCGCCAGTGCATCGTGCAGATGCTGCGCCGTCAGCGTGAGATCCACTTCTGTTGGTTGCTGCTGTTGATGAGCCGCCAGTGCCTGCTGGGCCTGATTAACCAGCGTTTGCGCCTGTTGTAGCTGGCCTTCCAGCGATTGCTTAAGCTGCTCAAGATGGTTAAACGCCTCTTCATCAAGCAGGGCGGCAAGGAAGGTGTCGCGATCGTCAAAAACACTGGCCTGCAATGCGCTATCAAACTGTGCCTGAATCTCTGCTGCGCGTTGTGCCTCCTGGGCTTCCTGCTGTTGCAACGATTGCCACTGGCCCTGTAATGAGAGGCAGTCATCGTGCACCTGCCGCCAGTTTTCCAGCGCCAGGCTTTCTGTCGTTTCTTCCTTCGCGCCGGTTTCGGGCAATGTTTCCAGCAATGGCGCAAGCTGTGCCATTTTCGCCTGGAGCTCGGTCAGTTCATTTTGGCGACGCTGCCACATCTGCGCTTCTCCCACACGTGCGTTAAGCCAGGCGGTGATATCGTCATCGGCAGGAAGCGACAGACCGTAGCGGGCTAATTCAGCGAGAAGCGTAGTCTGCCGCTGTTCAATATGCAGTTGAAGCTGGGTTATCTGTTCGGAATGTGCAGTAATTTGTGCCTGCAGGGCATGACGCAGGCTCAACTGGTGAAGCTGTTGTTCGTGTTCTTCCTGGGCTGCAAGCCAGGGGGCGATATCATCCTGCGGTTGCAACGTTATGTTCAGACTGGTAGTCAGCGTCTGCCACTCTTTAGTAAGTGCTTGCTCCTCCTGAGAAAGCGTCTGTACCTCGCGTTCATCGCGCTGTAGCTGTTGGGTTATCGCGTCGAGCTGCCCGCGTAGCGTTGACCCCTCATCGGCCAGCGTTTTGACCTCTTTTTCTAATGCTTCACGCCGCGCCTGATTGACGCTGAGTTCGAGGGTCTGATAGTGCTCAATGGCCGGATGTGTCGTGGAGCCACAAAGCGGACAAGGCTGTCCGGACTGCAGTAAAGCACGCTGGCTTTCCAGATCTTTAATCCGTGCTTCCTGTTCGCAGAGCGTTTTCACATCGGTCAGATGCTGATTTTTATCTTTATAGCGCTGACGTTTTTCTGCCAGGGCCGCGTTGCGTTGTGCTTGCTCCTGCTGGCGCTGCTGAATTGTGGTGCGTAGCTGTACCAGTTGTTTTTGTTTCGGCGCAATTTGTCCATGCAGATTGCTCAGTTGCTGGCGTAATGGACGCAACTGTGAGTGCTGCGCCAGCGCTACCGTGACCTCTTGCGCGCTAAGGGCCAACGAGGGAAGCGGCAGTGCATCCAGCTTGCGCACGTCGCTGTCGCGTAGTTTTTGCCACTGACGTAGCTGCTCGTTAGCGTCAGATTGCTGTGCCAATAGCGCTTTCCATCCTGCCAGTTCGCTGCTCCATAAGCGGAAACGGTCATGTTCGTTCAGCCAGTCGGTTAGCGCCTGCTGTTCGGTGAGCAGGGTCGCCGACTGTTTTTGTGCCTGCTGACGGATGCGCCCGCGCAGCGCTAAGCTGCTTTGTAAGCGAGCATTCACTTCCTGAATATTCTGTCGTGTTCGGCGTAGCGTGGCGGATTGTTCCTGAATTCGCTCCCAGTACGGACGCAATGCTCTGGCGGGATGTGCCAGGCTGAGTGTCGCCAGCTGCGGTTGTGCTTTATCTTGCGCCTCTTTTGCGGTCTGTAATGCTTGCTGGTGGCGGCTTACTTCTGCCTGTAGCTCATTTTGTCGGATGAGCCAATTAAGATGCTGTTGCTGGATTTGCTGACGGGTAAGATGCTGTTTTTCTTCGTCAGTAAGTACCTGCAAACTTTCTGTCAGAGACTGTACCTGCTCTGGTGCTAACAGCGCCACGCCGCTGGCCTGGGCCTGCAGTTTTTCCAGCTCCGTACGCGCTGCTTTGTGCTTTTCAAACACCATGGCGGAGATTTGGCCGTAAATCTCTGTGCCGGTCAGCTCTTCCAGCAGTTCGGCGCGCTCTTTCGGTTTGGCATTGAGAAATGCGGCAAACTGGCCCTGAGACAGCAGCATCGAGCGGGTAAAACGGCCGTAATCCAGCCCGGTAAGCTCGGCGGTCATTTCCAGCTTGTCTTTAACTTTATCGGCGAGAATTTTGCCATCGGCGCAACGAGCCAGTTCGACACGCGGAACCTGCAGGTTACCTTCTGGTTGATTGCGCGCGCGGTTCTGGCTCCAGAATGCGCGATAGGCTTCGCCTCTGACTTCGAATTCAACTTCGGCCAGACATTCCGCCGTATCGCGAGTCATCAGGTCGTTTTGCGACTGCGATACGGTATTGAGTCGTGGTGTTTCATGGTACAGCGCGAGGCAAATGGCGTCCAGCAGGGTGGTCTTCCCGGCACCGGTTGGACCGGTGATGGCGAACAGCCCGTTGCTGGCAAAAGGCTCTGCCGTGAAATCAACTTTCCATTCCCCTTTCAGAGAGTTGAGGTTTTTCAGACGCAGGCTGAGAATTTTCATGCTTCGGTCTCCCCGGCGAGCGTGTGTAAGGTAGTGCTAAACAGCTGATTCAGGCGCTCACGCTGTGGATCGTCGAGTTCTTCCAGCGCCAGACGGCGGTCAAACACCTCCGTCACGCTTAATTCACTCAACGTTTCACGTCGTTCATTGGCCATGATGCGCTCGCGTTGTTCACGACTACGACGCACCAATAAGACTTCTACCGGTAAGTCTTCGGTCAGAGTCTGGATTTTGCGCTGCATATCATGCAGATAGTCATCGGTCGCGATTTCTATATCTAACCACACCGGCGGTTCCTGTTGCGTGCCACGCCATTGTTCCAGCTGTGCGCTAATCGTCGCTAAATCGCCTTTCAATACGGCAAGTTGTTGGGTTACTGGTACGATGAGGTTTTCAACGGCGCTCAGCTTACCGTTTTCAAAGCTCACCAGGTGGACGCATTTGCTTTTGCCGCACTCGTCAAAACTCAGTGTAATCGGGGAGCCGCAATAGCGAATATGTTCCGTACCGCCGATGACCTGTGCCCGGTGAATATGTCCCAGCGCGATGTAATCCGCCGGTGGGAAATTTTGTGCCGGAAAAGCATCCAGCGTCCCAATATAAATATCGCGTACGGCGTCACTTTTACTGGCGCCGACGGTGGTCAGATGCCCTGTCGCAATAATTGGCAGATTCTGGTCGCCACGCAGCGCGCAGGCGTCCTGATATTGCTGTTGGTAATAGTCGGTGATTGCACCTAATAAATGCTGCTGTTTTTCTTGCCCGGTCAACCCAGCCTGGCTGGTAATGATGTCGCGCGGACGTAAGAAAGGAACCGGACACAGGATAGCCCCCGGCGTGCCGTCGCGTTGAGGTAGCACTTGCGGCGCGTGGCCGGCGCTGGCAACGACCGTGGTGTTGAGGAACGCCAGAATATCGCGGGATTCATTGAGTGTGGCGACGGAGTCGTGGTTGCCTGCCAGCACCACCAGATGACAGCCGGTTTGCTGCAGATTAACGACAAAACGGTTATACAGCTCACGGGCATAGCTTGGCGGTGAACCGGTATCAAAAATATCACCTGCCACAATAATGGCATCCACCTGATGGGATTGTGCCGTTTCCAGCAGCCAGTCGAGAAAGGCCTGGTGTTCAGCGGCGCGGCTCTTGCTGTAGAAATTTTGGCCCAGATGCCAGTCAGACGTGTGGAGGATGCGCATAAGAGTTCCATGACAAAAAAACGATGGCGGAGATTATAACCTTGCAAGGGCGGTAATATCTTGTTTCCGGGCTGTCATAATTCGCCTGGCTGCGTTAAACCTGGACTATCTTTTCATAAATCTGTCATAAAAGTGACGCATAATGCCACGGTATTGATGGCAAACGATTTAATTATAAACAGGGCAAATCATGGCGAGACGTATTCTGGTCGTAGAAGATGAAGCTCCAATTCGTGAAATGGTCTGCTTCGTGCTCGAGCAAAACGGTTTTCAACCCGTAGAAGCCGAAGACTATGACAGTGCTGTGAACCAACTTAATGAACCCTGGCCGGATCTCGTCCTGCTTGACTGGATGCTTCCCGGCGGCTCGGGTCTACAGTTTATTAAACACCTCAAGCGGGAAGCGATGACGCGGGATATCCCCGTGATGATGCTGACGGCGCGCGGTGAAGAGGAAGACCGCGTCCGGGGTCTGGAAACCGGTGCGGATGATTATATTACCAAGCCGTTTTCTCCCAAGGAGCTGGTGGCGCGTATTAAAGCGGTTCTGCGTCGTATTTCACCGATGGCGGTGGAAGAGGTTATTGAGATGCAGGGGCTAAGCCTTGATCCGACCTCGCATCGCGTGATGACCGGAGAGGATCCGCTGGATATGGGGCCGACCGAATTCAAACTGTTGCACTTCTTTATGACCCACCCTGAGCGCGTCTACAGCCGTGAACAACTCCTCAATCATGTCTGGGGAACCAATGTCTACGTGGAAGACCGGACAGTGGATGTGCATATTCGCCGGTTGCGTAAAGCGCTGGAGCATAGCGGACACGATCGTATGGTGCAGACGGTACGCGGGACGGGATATCGCTTTTCGACCCGCTTCTGACTGCAAGTAATAAGAGCCTGAGGGATTAGGCTGTAAATGGAGTAAGACGTTTGCTTGAACGATTGTCATGGAAAAGGCTGGTGCTGGAGCTGATCCTGTGCTGCATACCGGCATTTATCCTTAGCGCTTTTTTCGGTTACCTGCCCTGGTTTTTACTGGCGTCGGTAACGGGCCTGCTTATCTGGCATTTCTGGAATTTATTACGTTTGTCCTGGTGGCTATGGGTCGACAGAAGTATGACGCCCCCGCCGGGGCGCGGCAGTTGGGAGCCGTTGTTATATGGGCTGCATCAAATGCAGCTGCGCAACAAAAAGCGCCGTCGAGAACTGGGTAACCTGATCAAACGTTTTCGCAGCGGGGCGGAATCACTGCCCGACGCGGTGGTGTTGACCACCGAAGAAGGCGGTATCTTCTGGTGTAACGGACTGGCTCAGCAGGTTCTGGGACTGCGCTGGCCGGACGATAGCGGGCAAAATATCCTTAATCTGCTGCGCTACCCGGAATTCACACAATATCTGAAAACGCGCGACTTTAGCCGGCCTATCAATCTGGTGCTCAATACCGGACGGCATCTGGAAATTCGCGTGATGCCCTACACGGATAAGCAACTGCTAATGGTGGCGCGCGACGTTACCCAGATGCACCAACTGGAAGGTTCACGACGTAACTTTTTCGCCAACGCCAGCCATGAGCTACGTACCCCGCTGACGGTGTTGCAGGGCTACCTGGAAATGATGCAGGAACATCCGCTGGAAGGGACGACGCGCGAAAAAGCGCTGCATACCATGCGTGAACAAACGTACCGTATGGAAGGGTTAGTGAAGCAACTGCTAACGCTGTCAAAAATTGAGGCTGCGCCGACGCTGCAACTGAATGAGAAGGTCGACGTGCCCATGATGCTGCGCGTGGTTGAGCACGAAGCGCAAACGCTGAGCCAGCATAAACATACGTTTACTTTTGATGTTGATAACAGCCTGAACGTGCGGGGTAACGAGGAGCAGTTGCGTAGCGCTATCTCGAATCTCGTCTATAACGCGGTGAACCACACCCCTGCGGGAACGCACATTACCGTACGCTGGCAGCATGTGGCCTCGGGGGCGGAATTTTGTGTGGAAGACAACGGTCCAGGTATTGCCGCCGAGCATATTCCACGCCTGACCGAGCGTTTTTATCGCGTAGATAAAGCGCGATCGCGGCAAACGGGCGGTAGCGGACTCGGGCTGGCCATCGTTAAGCATGCCCTGCATCATCACGACAGCCGTTTGAATATCGACAGCGAACCAGGCCAGGGAACGCGATTTAGTTTCGTGATCCCGGAACGTTTAATTGCCAAAAATAGCGGTTAAAACGTATTCGTAAGTTTATCTTTCCAAAAGCCAGCGCGAGCTGGCTTTTTTTGTTGTAGTCAATAAGTAGCTCCTGAATTTTACGACGTTTGATTGTTTTTTGTTCGCATGATTACCCATGTCTTTTTCCAGGGAATGGTGTTTTGTGCTGGTTCAATATTTCATATCGCTATATTGTTCTGGTTTTTAGATCCCACCTTGCTTTAAAACGTTATAAGCGTTTAAATTGCGCATCAAATGCTGTCATACCGACTGCATTTACGCGGTAAATCGAAAAACTATTCTTCGCCGCGCCAGGCCGGGAGAATTTCCCGCTGGAATTGCTTAAAAATGCCGCTGTATCATCCCGCAGGGAAAGGCAGAAAATTAAACGTTTTCAACACCACATCCACAGGCAGTAAGACTTTATGACCCATCAGTTAAAATCGCGCGATATTATCGCACTGGGATTTATGACATTTGCACTGTTCGTAGGTGCAGGTAACATTATTTTCCCCCCAATGGTTGGTTTGCAGGCAGGCGAGCACGTCTGGACCGCGGCCTTTGGCTTCCTGATTACCGCCGTAGGCCTTCCGGTACTTACTGTGGTCGCATTGGCGAAAGTGGGCGGCGGTGTGGACAGCCTGAGCACGCCTATCGGTAAAGTTGCCGGTCTGCTGCTGGCTACCGTCTGCTATCTGGCCGTGGGGCCATTATTCGCCACGCCGCGTACCGCAACGGTTTCGTTCGAAGTTGGGATTGCACCGCTGACCGGTGATTCTGCGCTGCCGCTGTTCATCTACAGCGTGGTGTACTTCGCGATTGTGATTCTGGTGTCACTGTATCCCGGCAAACTGCTGGATACCGTGGGCAACTTCCTTGCTCCATTGAAAATTCTGGCACTGGTTGTGCTTTCCGTGGCGGCGATTGTCTGGCCAGCGGGCCCGATCAGCAATGCGATGGAAGCCTATCAAAACGCGGCATTCTCGAATGGCTTTGTGAACGGCTATCTGACGATGGATACGCTGGGCGCGATGGTATTTGGTATTGTTATTGTTAACGCCGCCCGCTCGCGTGGCGTTACCGAAGCGCGTTTGTTGACCCGTTACACCGTCTGGGCTGGCCTGATGGCGGGCGTGGGTTTAACGCTGCTGTACCTCGCGTTGTTCCGTCTGGGTTCAGACAGTGCGACGTTGGTCGATCAATCTGCTAACGGTGCGGCAATTCTGCATGCGTATGTTCAGCACACCTTCGGTGGTGCAGGCAGCTTCCTGCTGGCGGCGTTGATTTTCATCGCTTGCCTGGTCACCGCGGTTGGCCTGACCTGTGCGTGCGCTGAATTCTTCGCGCAGTATGTTCCGCTGTCTTATCGTACGCTAGTGTTTATCCTTGGCGGCTTCTCGATGGTGGTCTCTAACCTGGGCCTGAGCCATCTGATTCAGATCTCTATTCCGGTGCTGACGGCTATCTATCCGCCATGTATCGCACTGGTTGTATTAAGCTTTACCCGCTCATGGTGGCATAATTCTTCCCGCGTCATTGCACCTGCGATGTTTATCAGCCTGATTTTTGGTATCCTTGATGGCATTAAAGCTTCTGCAATTGGCGATGTCTTACCAGCCTGGACCCAGCGTTTACCGCTGGCGGAGCAGGGGCTGGCGTGGTTGATGCCAACAGTCGTGATGGTGGTCCTGGCAGTTATCTGGGATCGCGCCGCGGGTCGACAAGTGACCTCCAGCGCGCACTAATATCACTGACAATAAGTTTTAACCACGGGGCTATTAACATGGCCCCGTGGTTTTTTTATTGTGTTAACAGGTTAGGAATCGATGGAAAGTAATAACAAGCTAAAGCGTGGGCTGAGCACCCGGCACATCCGCTTTATGGCATTAGGTTCAGCAATTGGGACCGGGCTGTTTTACGGCTCGGCCGACGCCATCAAAATGGCGGGGCCAAGCGTGTTGCTGGCCTATATTATCGGCGGCGTAGCGGCGTATATTATTATGCGCGCGCTGGGCGAAATGTCTGTTCATAACCCGGCAGCCAGCTCCTTCTCGCGCTATGCGCAGGAAAACCTCGGACCGCTGGCAGGCTATATCACCGGCTGGACCTACTGTTTTGAAATCCTGATTGTCGCCATTGCCGACGTGACTGCCTTCGGCATATACATGGGCGTCTGGTTCCCGGCCGTACCGCACTGGATTTGGGTACTCAGCGTAGTGCTGATTATCTGCGCCATCAACCTGATGAGCGTGAAGGTGTTTGGCGAGCTGGAGTTCTGGTTCTCGTTTTTCAAAGTCGCCACCATTATCATCATGATTGTCGCCGGTTTCGGTATCATCATTTGGGGGATTGGCAACGGCGGGCAACCGACCGGTATCCATAACCTGTGGAGCAACGGCGGTTTCTTCAGCAACGGCTGGCTCGGCATGGTGATGTCGCTGCAAATGGTGATGTTCGCTTACGGCGGGATTGAGATTATCGGGATTACCGCAGGCGAAGCCAAAGACCCGGAAAAATCTATTCCGCGCGCTATCAATTCCGTACCAATGCGTATCCTGGTGTTTTATGTGGGGACGTTGTTCGTCATTATGTCTATCTACCCGTGGAACCAGGTGGGTACCGACGGTAGCCCGTTCGTTATGACGTTCCAGCATATGGGCATTACCTTTGCTGCCGGGATCCTCAACTTTGTGGTGCTGACTGCGTCGCTGTCGGCAATTAACTCTGACGTCTTCGGTGTGGGACGTATGCTACACGGCATGGCGGAGCAGGGCAGTGCCCCAAAAATGTTCGCCAAGACGTCGCGTCGTGGCGTGCCGTGGGTTACGGTGATGGTGATGACCATCGCGCTGCTGTTTGCGGTTTATCTTAACTACATCATGCCGGAAAACGTCTTCCTGGTGATCGCCTCTTTGGCAACGTTCGCCACGGTTTGGGTGTGGATTATGATCCTGCTGTCGCAGATTGCTTTCCGTCGTCGTCTGCCGCCAGAAGAGGTCAAAGCGCTGAAATTTAAAGTACCGGGTGGGGTAACGACGACCGTTGTTGGCCTGATTTTCCTGGTCTTTATCATCGCGCTTATCGGCTATCATCCGGATACCCGCATTTCGCTGTACGTCGGCTTTGCGTGGATTGTCCTGCTGCTGGTCGGCTGGGGATTCAAGCGCCGTCGCGAGCGCCAACTGGCTGAAGCACAGTAATATTTTTGCCGGGTAGCTTTGCGTTACCCGGCAATTTTCTCCTCCCCTGAACTCCTCCCCCAATAAACGTTAAGATGATGAGTGATCCTGCACTTCGCTATGGCAAGGTGACGTCATTATCATCAAAGGGGATACGTGATGTTGAACGCCTGGCACCTTCCGGTTGCCCCATTTGTTAAGCAAAACAAAGATCAACTGACGATTACATTATGGCTGGCGGGGGAAAATCCACCCCAGCGGGTGACGCTACGCGCAGAAAACGATAACGAAGAGATTTCGCTGGCTATGCACAAGCAGCGCAGCCAGCCGCAGCCGGGTGTGACCGCGTGGCGAGCGGCGATCGATCTCTCCAGCGGGCAGCCTCGTCGACGCTATAGCTTTAAATTACTTTGGCTCGATCGTCAGTTGTGGTTCACCCCACAGGGATTCAGCCGTTTTCCGCCTGCGCGTCTGGAGCAGTTTGCCGTCGATGTGCCGGATAACGGTCCGCAGTGGGTCGCTGACCAGGTCTTTTACCAAATTTTCCCGGACCGTTTTGCCCGCAGCCAGTCGCGTGAGGCGGGCCAGGATAACGTCTATTACCACCACGCGGCCGGGCACGACATCGTGCGGCGCGAATGGGACGAACCGCTTACGGCTCAGGCCGGTGGCTCCACGTTCTATGGCGGTGATTTGGACGGCATCAGCGAAAAGCTACCATACCTGAAAACGTTAGGGGTCACGGCGCTGTACCTGAATCCTGTGTTTACCGCGCCGAGTGTGCATAAATACGATACCGAAGATTACCGTCATGTTGATCCGCAATTTGGCGGCGACACGGCGCTGCTGCGCCTGCGGCACAACACCCAACAGCAGGGCATGCGCTTGATTCTGGACGGTGTTTTTAACCATAGTGGCGATTCGCACGCCTGGTTTGACCGGCATAGTAGGGGAACGGACGGGGCGTGCCATAACCCAGAATCCCCCTGGCGCGACTGGTATCATTTCTCAGCCGACGGCGTTGCGCTCGACTGGCTGGGATATTCCAGCCTGCCCAAGCTGGACTTTTCTTCGGAAAGCCTGGTAAATGAAATTTATCGCGGCGAAGACAGTATCGTCCGTCACTGGCTGAAAGCGCCGTGGAGTATGGACGGCTGGCGTCTTGATGTGGTGCACATGCTGGGAGAGGCAGGAGGCGCACGTAACAACCTACAACACGTGGCCGGCATTACGCAGGCGGCGAAAGAAACCCAGCCAGAGGCGTATGTGGTGGGTGAACATTTTGGCGATGCGCGCCAGTGGTTGCAGGCCGACGCGGAAGATGCCGCCATGAACTATCGCGGCTTTACTTTCCCTCTCTGGGGATTCCTCGCCAATACCGATATTTCATACGACCCACAATCTATTGACGCTCAGACCTGTATGGCGTGGATGGATAACTACCGCGCGGGGTTGTCGCATCAGCAGCAGTTGCGGATGTTTAATCAGCTCGACAGCCACGATACCGCCCGTTTTAAATCTCTGCTTGGTAAAGACGTTGCACGGTTACCGCTGGCGGTGGTGTGGCTGTTTACCTGGCCTGGCGTGCCCTGTATTTACTACGGCGACGAAGTGGGGCTGGATGGAAATAACGATCCTTTTTGTCGCAAACCGTTCCCGTGGCAGCCTGAAAAACAGGACGCTGACCTGCTGGCGTTGTATCAACGTCTGGCCAAATTACGTCACCAGATCCAGGCGCTACGCCACGGCGGGTGCCAGGTGATTTACGCCGAGGATAACGTGGTGGTGTTTGCACGCGTGCTAAACCGCCAGCGCGTGTTGGTGGCGATAAACCGCGGCCACGCTTGTGAAGTCGTGCTGCCAGCCTCACCGTTGCTCAATGTCAGTCAATGGCAGCACAAAGAGGGCAAAGGCCAACTCGTCGATGATATCCTGACGCTGCCCGCAATATCGGCTTCAGTCTGGATGAGTCATTGATACAAGCGCGCAATTTCCTCACTGGCCAGCAGCGCGTCTCGCCACCAGCGCTGCGCCAGTCCTTCGCTACTATTGCGCCATGCCATATAGGCGACGTCTTTTTGACGAAATGAGATAACCTTCTTTTCCACCAGTTCACCGCTGGCAATCCATGGGCTGGCAATGTGGCGGGGGAGAAATCCGCAGCCCATTCCCGCCCGCAGCAGCATCACCTTACTGTGGAAATCATCGACGCGAATTTGCGCCTGTTCATCCATCAGGTTGGTCTGTAATGGGTGGCAAAAGCGAGCGCTGTCGCTGATAACAATCGCCCGGTGCAGACACAATTGCTCATTCGTCAGGTCATCAGGCGCGCTCGCCAGCGGGTGTCCTGGGGCGACGACAAAGACATTGTCCAGCGTGCCGAGCATTTTGTAGGACCAGGCCGCTGACGTTGGTGGTTCATTAATCGCCCCCAGAATGATATCTGCTCCATTATGGGTCAGCTCCTCCCATGAACCCGCCAGCGTGTGGTGGGTGAAGTTGAGACGGGTCTGTTTATTAAGTGCATGAAATTCATCAATAATAGGTAGCAGCGCGGCAAAGGGAAAAGAATCATCGAGCGCTATTGCCAGCTCCTTTTCCCAGCCGGAACTTAGCTGTATTGCCTGCTTTTCGAGATCTTTTGCCGCACTCAGCAGTAGACGCCCTTTTTCCAGCATCATCCGTCCGGTGTCGGTGAATTTTGCCCGGTGTCCGGAACGGTCAAGCAATTCGATGTTCAGATCGCTTTCCAGCTTTTGAATCATATAGCTGAGTGCCGCAGGGGTTTTAAACAGCGATTCGGCCGCCGCAGCAAATGACCCCTGTTTGTCGAGTGCGTCGAGGATCAGCAGAACATCCAGATTGAGGCGCATAAGCAGAAAATATCCTGAAAATTAAACCTCTCTGTTTTACCGAATGGAGAAAAACAATGCCAGTGAATAAATTAGATGAGTCATGCGCATTTTTTTGATGTTGTTTAGGATATATCGCAACACAGAACGAATAGTTTCACAGGACGGTAAGTTTTCTTTAATAACTCGTTAGAAATTTCCCGCTATACTCAACAAGCTTTCTGATTCAGGATCCTGCTGCTGACGGCAGATACAGACCGTTACCTTTTAACTTATTGATTAAGAAGGTGTGCTATGTCTATTCGGGAACTGATTGACCCTCAAAACTCTACGCTAATTTTTATTGACCATCAGCCGCAAATGTCATTTGGTGTGGCGAATATTGATCGCCAGACATTGAAAAATAATACCGTTGCATTAGCCAAAACCGGGAAAATATTCAATGTTCCAGTAATTTATACTTCAGTAGAAACGAAAAGTTTTAGCGGATATATCTGGCCGGAATTGTTAGCTGTTCATCCTGATGTGAAACCGATTGAACGCACCTCGATGAACTCCTGGGAAGATGCAGCCTTTGTTAAGGCGGTAGAAGCGACCGGGCGTAAAAAACTGATTATTTCCGCGTTGTGGACCGAAGTGTGCCTGACCTTCCCGGCGCTGATGGCGCTGGAAGCGGGCTACGAAGTGTATGTGGTAACAGACACTTCAGGCGGCACGTCGGTGGATGCCCATGAACGTTCCATCGATCGCATGGTGCAGGCGGGTGCTGTACCTGTGACCTGGCAACAGGTTCTTCTTGAGTACCAGCGCGACTGGTCCCGCAAAGAAACCTACGACGCCGTTATGGATTTGGTGCGTGAACACAGCGGCGCCTACGGTATGGGTGTGGATTACGCGTATACCATGGTGCATGGCGCGCCGGAACGTAAAGCCTGAATACACGCCATCTTTCATGTTGCCTCTTTGTTGGCTTAGTTTGCGTACCCTGGTCACTGACTTATGTAAGTGACCAGGGCTACACAATCTTGCCGCCTCGATGTTTCACGAATAATTGTGTATTGCTTTCATGGCTTAAGCAGGTCAATTTCCCTTTAGCAAGGAACCTTTCATGGCGCAGAACAAACATGTGACGTTGGTAATTACTCACACCCTGCGGCCTGACCAGGCGCAGCGTTATGAGCAGTGGTTGGGGAAAATCATGCCGCTGGCCGCCGAGTTTCCCGGACATCTTGGGGCGAATGTCATTCGACCCACAGATGGACAAAACCTGTGGAACATCATCATTCGCTTCGACACCCTTGAGCATCTGTATAACTGGACTCAATCTGATACGCGCCGGGAGCTGGTTGAAGAAATTGCGCCGCTGCTGGCCGAAGGCGATAAAACAGAAGTGCGCACCGAAGCGGCCTTCTGGTTTACGCCACCAGCCCCCCATATACGTCAGCCCAAACGTTGGAAGCAGTTTTTGATAACGCTGCTGGTGATTTTCCCCAGTACCAACCTGGTGCCGTGGCTGACCGGTATTCTGCTGCCTTCAATGAAAGGCTCGTTACTCCTGCATCTGATTAATGATGCCTGTGTGGTTGCGCTGGTGGTCTGGTTGTGGATGCCCATCGTAACCCGTCTGTTTGCCGGATGGCTGAAAAAAGCCTGACCGGTTTCTCAGGAGATTGTTATGTCTCAAACTGCCACACTGATTCTGACTCACGGAAAAATTCATACTCTCGAAAAGCAAAGCCCGCAGGTAGAGGCGGTGGCGATCGCTAACGGGAAGATCCTCGCGACGGGTAGTCACGATCGGGTAATGAGCTTTGCGACCGACGGTACGCAGATTGTCGATCTGCAGGGACACACCGTGATCCCGGGTTTAAATGATTCGCACCTGCACCTCATTCGCGGTGGGTTGAACTACAACCTGGAGCTGCGCTGGGAAGGTGTCCCATCGCTCGCAGATGCGCTGCGCATGCTCAAAGAGCAAGCCGATCGGACGCCGTCTCCGCAATGGGTGCGGGTGGTCGGCGGCTGGAGCGAGTTTCAGTTTGCCGAACGGCGCATGCCAACCCTGGAAGAACTGAATGAAGCTGCTCCGGATACCCCAGTTTTTGTTCTGCATCTCTACGACCGGGCTTTGCTGAACCGCGCTGCGTTAAAAGCCGTCGGCTACACCAAAGCGACGCCGGATCCGGCGGGCGGTGAGATTGTGCGTGACAGCAACGGCAATCCAACCGGAATGTTGATAGCCAAACCGAACGCAATGATCCTCTATTCGACGCTGGCGAAAGGGCCAAAACTGCCGTTAGAGATGCAGGTTAACTCGACCCGCCAGTTTATGCGTGAACTGAACCGACTGGGGCTGACCAGCGCCATCGATGCCGGCGGCGGCTTCCAGAACTACCCGGAAGATTACGAGATCATCGAGCAACTGCACGCGAACCAGCAGATGACGGTGCGTATTGCCTACAACCTGTTTACCCAGCGTCCGAAGCAGGAAGTGGAAGACTTTGAACGTTGGACCGATATGCTCAAACCCGGGCAGGGAACCGATTTCTATCGTGCTAACGGGGCAGGGGAAATGTTGGTCTTCTCGGCGGCTGACTTCGAAGATTTCCTGCAGCCACGCCCGGATTTACCGGAAGGGATGGAAGAGGAACTGGAGCGCGTGGTGCGCCACCTGGTGGAACATCGTTGGCCGTTCCGCCTGCATGCCACCTACGATGAATCCATCAGCCGCATGCTCGACGTGTTTGAGAAGGTGAACCGTGACATCCCGTTCAATGGCCTGCACTGGTTCTTCGATCACGCCGAAACGATTACTGAACGCAACATCGAGCGGGTAAAAGCGTTGGGCGGTGGCATTGCAGTTCAGCACCGTATGGCATTCCAGGGCGAGTATTTTATCGATCGCTATGGCAAAGAGGCGGTTAAACATACGCCGCCGGTGGCGAAAATGCTGGCGGCTGATGTGCCGGTTGGCCTGGGCACCGATGCAACGCGCGTGGCAAGTTACAACCCGTGGACAGCGTTGTACTGGCTGGTATCAGGACGCACCGTTGGCGGTATGGCGATGTATGATGATAACAACCGTCTGGCGCGCGATGTGGCGCTGGAACTGTGGACAGCAGGCAGTGCCTGGTTCTCCAGCGAGCAGGGTAAGAAAGGGCGTATTGAAAAGGATCAACTGGCAGATCTGGTGGTGCTGTCAAAAGACTATTTCAGCGTGCCGGAAGAAGAGATCAAAGGCATTGAGTCGGTGATGACGATTGTCGACGGCAAGGTTGTTTATGCCGCCGGACATTTCACCCCGCTGGCACCGCCGGCCATCCCGGTTGTACCTGACTGGTCGCCGGTAGTGAAGGTGCCGGGGCACTATCGCTCAGCGCCGCCGGTTGCCGCGAAGGTTGGGGCAATGGTGCAGATGCATCAGTGCTGCGGAAGCTGTGGTGTACATGGCCATCAGCATGATATTGCGCGTAAATCAGGGATAGCGGTATCAGATGATCGGGCCTTCTGGGGGGCGCTCGGTTGTTCCTGCTTCGCGTTTTAACGGACGGGTCAGAGCCAATAAAAAAGGCCGCTTTTGCGGCCTTTTTTCGATTCATGCCAATTACAGGCTGGAAACGTTTTCAGTCAGGTATTTTGCTACGCCGTCCGGAGAGGCGTTCATACCTTCTTTACCTTTTTCCCACTGTGCCGGGCAAACGTCGCCGTGTTCTTCGTGGAACTGCAGCGCGTCAACCATACGCAGCATTTCGTCGATGTTACGACCCAGCGGCAGGTCGTTAACCACCTGGTGACGAACAACGCCGTTAGCGTCGATCAGGAAAGAACCACGCAGAGCAACGCCCGCTTCCGGGTGCTCGATGCCGTAGGCTTTCTGGATTTCGCGTTTGATGTCAGCAACCATTGCGTATTTCACTGCACCGATGCCGCCTTTGTCGACAGGGGTGTTACGCCATGCGTTGTGGACAAATTCAGAGTCAAAAGAAACGCCAACCACTTCAACGCCACGTTTCTGGAATTCTTCGTAACGCTTGTCGAATGCGATCAGTTCAGACGGGCAAACGAAGGTGAAGTCCATCGGCCAGAAGAACAGAACGGTGGTTTTACCGTTGGTATGCTGTTTGAAGTTGAAGTTATCAACAATCTCACCGCTACCCAGTACCGCAGCTGCTGTGAAATCCGGAGCCTGACGAGTTACCAGTACCATATAATTCTCCTGCAAAGTTAAGGGGTTTTTGGAACGCAACGCGGGCCAGTATAGAGAGTGTTCGGTAATAAGACAAAGAGGCGCTGGCAATCAATGAGACAGGTTTTGTCTATCAATCTTTTGCCGGATGACGGCTACTGCTTATCCGGCGCGTCATGCGGGCTACAATCAAAGGGTTTTACGCCGCGCCTGGTCCATCATTTGCGGATAAAACTGCCAGAATCGTTCTTCTAACGCATCGTAATGCGTATTGAGGTCATACCATGAGTCGCGCAGGGCATCGAGACGTGGACGGCGACTGGCCATGCCGTTGAGTACGTTCTGGATAAAATCCATGTCGCGATAGCGCTCAAGCCATTTCTCTGACCACATATAATTGTTCAGATTAATAAAGCGCGGCGGTGATTCTGGCAGAATAGTGGCAACCTGGGTGTGCGCGTAGCGCACAAAATCCGTCAGCGGGAAGTCAGGAGAAATTTCCGACCAGTGGCGCGACAGAAAATGATCCCACATGACGTCCAGTGTAATCGGTGCGACGCGACGCGTTTCGCTACGAAACCACTCCTTGGCTTCACGCACCTGTGGCAGGTTATCGGTCATTACGTCGATGCGACGGTGCATGAAGATGCCTTCCACCACGTCGGGCGAATAGTGCGTTTGGGGATTACCCCGGACAAAATCGGCCAGCAGATTGCCGGAAAGCGAGCTATCGGCAAGGTGGGCCAGATGCAAATGTGCAAGAAAATTCATATCCACTTCATCCTTCAAACTGCCTCTTTGTTAGCTGCCTTCACTCACCCCAGTCACTTACTTGAGTAAGCTCCGGGGACTCATTCAGTTGCCGCCTCGATGCATCTTGAATGATTTTGTGTATAGATTATGTCTCTTAACTTGAGGGGTAAAGGTTGCAGGGAGAACGCCCCGGCACTAGACTACCCGCCTCTTATTTTAGTCTGAGTCAGTGTCATGCGCGTTACCGATTTCACCTTTGAATTACCCGAATCCCTGATTGCCCACTATCCGCAAGCTGAGCGCAGCAGTTGCCGCTTGCTGTCACTGGATGGGCCGACGGGCGCGCTGACGCACGGTACTTTCACTGATTTGCTCGATAAGCTCAACCCTGGAGATCTGCTGGTCTTTAATAATACCCGCGTGATCCCGGCTCGTCTGTTTGGCCGTAAAGCCAGTGGCGGCAAGATTGAAGTGCTGGCCGAGCGTATGCTGGATGACAAACGTATTCTGGCGCATATTCGTGCTTCAAAAGCGCCGAAGCCGGGCGCAGAGCTGCTGCTGGGCGATGACGAAAGCATTAAAGCAACGATGGTGGCGCGCCATGACGCGCTGTTTGAAGTTGAGTTTAACGACGAACGCAGTGTGCTGGATATTCTGAACGCCATCGGCCACATGCCGCTGCCGCCATATATCGATCGTCCGGATGAAGACGCCGACCGCGAGCTGTACCAGACCGTGTACAGCGAAAAACCGGGCGCGGTCGCCGCGCCGACCGCCGGTCTGCACTTTGACGAACCACTGTTGGCAAAACTGCGTGATAAAGGCATTGAGATGGCGTTCGTTACCCTGCACGTTGGAGCGGGTACTTTCCAGCCGGTGCGCGTAGACACCATCGAAGATCACATTATGCACTCCGAATATGCGGAAGTGCCGCAGGATGTGGTGGACGCGGTGCTGACGGCGAAAGCGCGCGGTAACCGCGTGATTGCGGTGGGCACCACCTCCGTACGTTCACTGGAAAGTGCGGCGCAGGCGGCCAAAAACGATCTAATCGAGCCGTTCTTCGGCGATACACAAATCTTTATTTATCCAGGCTATAAATATCAGGTGATTGATGCTCTGGTCACCAACTTCCACCTGCCGGAATCGACACTGATTATGCTGGTTTCCGCATTTGCTGGTTATAAAAACACCATGCACGCCTATCATGAAGCGGTAAAAGCGGAATATCGCTTTTTTAGTTACGGTGATGCAATGTTTATCACGTACAATCCGCAGGCTATTTCTGAGCGTGTCGGGGAATAAGTTTCCGGCATGAGTGTTTAAAACGTCGGACTGTTTTTCTGACGCAGGAGTGAAGATGAAATTTGAACTGGACACCACAGACGGTCGCGCTCGCCGCGGCCGCCTGGTTTTTGATCGTGGCGTAGTGGAAACGCCTGCTTTTATGCCGGTCGGTACTTACGGCACAGTAAAAGGTATGACGCCGGAAGAAGTTGAAGCGACCGGCGCACAGATCATCCTCGGCAACACTTTCCACCTGTGGCTGCGCCCGGGTCAGGAAATCATGAAGCTGCACGGCGATCTGCACGATTTTATGCAGTGGAAAGGCCCAATCCTCACCGATTCTGGTGGCTTCCAGGTATTCAGTCTGGGCGACATCCGTAAGATAACTGAGCAAGGCGTGCATTTCCGTAACCCGATCAACGGCGATCCAATTTTCCTCGATCCTGAGAAGTCGATGGAGATTCAATACGATCTCGGTTCCGATATCGTGATGATCTTCGACGAATGTACGCCGTATCCTGCCGACTGGGACTATGCTAAACGCTCGATGGAGATGTCTTTGCGTTGGGCGAAGCGTAGTCGCGACCGTTTTGATAGCCTCGGCAACAAAAATGCGCTTTTTGGCATCATTCAGGGCAGTGTTTACGAAGATTTACGTGATATCTCCGTCAAAGGTCTGGTAGATATCGGCTTTGATGGCTACGCTGTCGGCGGTTTGGCTGTTGGTGAACCGAAGGAAGATATGCACCGCATTCTGGAGCATGTTTGCCCGCAGATTCCGGCTGATAAACCGCGTTACCTGATGGGCGTCGGTAAACCAGAAGATCTGGTTGAAGGTGTGCGTCGCGGTATCGATATGTTTGACTGTGTGATGCCAACGCGAAATGCCCGTAATGGTCATTTGTTTGTGACTGACGGCGTGGTAAAAATTCGTAACGCGAAACATAAAAGCGACACCAGTCCGCTCGATGCTGAGTGTGATTGCTACACCTGTCGCAATTATTCGCGCGCATACTTGCATCATCTTGACCGTTGCAACGAAATATTGGGCGCGCGACTCAACACGATTCATAACCTTCGCTACTACCAGCGTTTGATGGCGGGTTTACGCAAGGCTATTGAAGAGGGTAAATTAGAGAGCTTCGTGACCGATTTTTACCAACGTCAGGGTAGACCAGTTCCACCTGTGAACGTTGATTAATTTTAATAATGAGGGAATTTGAATGAGCTTTTTTATTTCTGATGCGGTAGCGGCAACAGGTGCTCCGGCGCAGGGCAGCCCGATGTCTCTGATTCTGATGCTGGTGGTGTTTGGTCTGATTTTCTACTTCATGATCCTGCGCCCACAGCAAAAGCGTACCAAAGAACACAAAAACCTGATGAACTCCATTGCGAAAGGCGATGAAGTGCTGACCAACGGTGGTCTGGTGGGTCGCGTGACCAAAGTAGCAGAATCTGGCTACATCGCTATCGCGCTGAACGACACCACTGAAGTGGTTATTAAACGTGATTTCGTAGCTGCCGTTCTGCCGAAAGGCACCATGAAGGCGCTGTAATTTATTGTTTTCCCAAAGGGAACTGCCGTGTTAAACCGTTATCCTTTGTGGAAGTATGTCATGCTGATCGTCGTTATTGTCGTCGGTCTGCTCTATGCGCTTCCCAACCTGTATGGTGAGGATCCGGCTGTTCAAATCACTGGCGTGCGCGGTGCCGCCGCCAGTGAGCAAACGCTGATCCAGGTCCAGAAAACGTTACAAGAAGATAAAATCACACCTAAGTCTGTGGCTCTGGAAGAGGGTGCTATTCTCGCGCGCTTCGACTCCACTGATACCCAACTGCGCGCACGTGAAGTATTAATGGGCGTACTGGGCGATCAGTACGTCGTGGCGCTTAACCTTGCTCCGGCAACCCCGCGTTGGCTGGCAGCCATTCACGCAGAACCGATGAAACTCGGTCTTGACCTGCGTGGTGGCGTTCACTTCCTGATGGAAGTGGATATGGACACCGCGTTGAGTAAGTTGCAGGAACAAAATATTGATAGCCTGCGCAGCGATCTGCGTGAAAAAGGCATTCCTTATACTACCGTTCGCAAAGAAGATAACTACGGTCTGAGCATCACCTTCCGTGATAGCAGCGCCCGTGATGAAGCTATCTCTTACCTGAGCAAGCGTCACCAGGATCTGGTTATTTCCAGCCTGGGCAGCAATGCACTGCGTGCGGTAATGACCGATGCGCGTCTGAGCGAAGCCCGTGAATACGCGGTACAGCAGAACATCAACATTCTGCGTAACCGTGTTAACCAACTGGGTGTTGCTGAGCCGGTGGTACAACGTCAGGGTGCTGACCGCATCGTGGTCGAACTGCCGGGTATTCAGGATACCGCGCGGGCGAAAGAAATTCTGGGCGCAACCGCGACGCTGGAGTTCCGTCTGGTAAACACCAACGTTGACCAGTCCGCTGCGGCATCCGGGCGTGTACCGGGTGATTCGGAAGTGAAACAGTCTCGTGAAGGCCAGCCTGTTGTGCTGTACAAGCGCGTGATCCTGACCGGTGACCATATCACCGATTCTACTTCCAGCCAGGACGAATACAATCAGCCGCAGGTTAACATCTCGCTGGATAGCGCGGGTGGTAACATTATGTCCAACTTCACCAAGGACAACATCGGTAAGCCGATGGCGACCCTGTTCGTGGAGTACAAAGACAGCGGTAAGAAAGATGCTAACGGTCGTGCAGTATTGGTGAAACAGGAAGAGGTGATTAACATTGCCAACATCCAGTCTCGCCTGGGTAACAGCTTCCGTATCACAGGTATCAACAACCCGAACGAAGCGCGTCAGCTTTCTCTGCTGTTACGTGCCGGTGCGTTGATTGCGCCGATTCAGATTGTGGAAGAACGTACCATCGGCCCAACCCTGGGTATGCAGAACATTAAACAGGGTCTGGAAGCGTGTCTGGCCGGTCTGGTGGTGTCTATCCTGTTCATGATCTTCTTCTATAAGAAGTTCGGTCTGATTGCGACCAGTGCGCTGATTGCTAACCTGGTGCTGATTGTCGGTATTATGTCGCTGCTGCCGGGCGCTACGCTGAGTATGCCGGGGATTGCGGGGATCGTCTTAACCCTTGCCGTCGCGGTCGATGCGAACGTACTGATCAACGAACGTATCAAAGAAGAGTTGAGTAACGGGCGTTCGGTGCAGCAGGCCATCAACGAAGGTTATGCGGGCGCATTTAGCTCCATCTTTGATGCGAACATTACGACGCTGATCAAGGTCATCATCCTGTACGCAGTTGGCACCGGGGCAATTAAAGGGTTCGCGATTACTACCGGTATTGGTGTGGCGACGTCGATGTTTACCGCGATTGTCGGTACACGTGCCATCGTAAACCTGTTGTATGGCGGCAAGCGCGTCAAAAAGCTGTCAATCTGAGGAGTGCGAAGTGGCACAGGAATATACTGTTGAACAATTAAACCACGGCCGTAAAGTCTGGGACTTTATGCGCTGGGACTACTGGGCTTTCGGCATTTCAGGTTTCCTGCTGATTGCGGCCATCGTGGTGATGGGCGTACGCGGGTTTAACTGGGGTCTCGATTTCACCGGTGGTACGGTTATTGAAATCACGCTGGAAAAACCGGCCGATATGGACGTGATGCGCGATGCGCTGGAGAAAGCGGGCTTTGTTGATCCGCTTCTGCAGAACTTCGGCAGCAGCCACGACATTATGGTACGTATGCCGCCAACTGAAGGTGCAGACGGCGGTCAGGTGCTGGGCAGCAAAGTGTTGAGTGTGATTAACGAATCCACCAACCAAAACGCCGCGGTGAAGCGAATTGAATTCGTGGGTCCGAGCGTGGGTGCTGATCTGGCGCAAACCGGTGCGATGGCGCTGATGGCGGCACTGATCTCCATCCTGGTGTACGTCGGTTTCCGCTTTGAGTGGCGACTGGCGGCGGGGGTGGTTATCGCTCTGGCGCACGACGTGATTATCACACTTGGGATCCTGTCGTTGTTCCATATTGAGATTGACCTGACTATCGTCGCATCACTGATGTCGGTAATCGGTTACTCGCTGAACGACAGTATCGTTGTATCTGACCGTATTCGTGAAAACTTCCGCAAGATTCGTCGCGGTACGCCTTACGAAATCTTTAACGTGTCCCTGACTCAAACGCTGCACCGTACGTTGATTACGTCCGGTACGACGTTGATGGTTATTCTGATGCTGTTCCTGTTCGGTGGTCCGGTACTGGAAGGCTTCTCGCTGACGATGCTGATCGGTGTGTCCATCGGTACCGCATCCTCTATCTACGTGGCATCGGCGCTGGCGCTGAAGCTGGGTATGAAGCGTGAGCACATGCTGCAGCAGAAGGTCGAGAAAGAAGGGGCGGATCAGCCGTCAATTTTGCCTTAACCCATCAAGAGTGGAAATACTGGAATCCCGATCGCAAGGTCGGGATTTTTTTTGCCTGTGAATTAGCGACAGGCAATTATCTTTTCCTGTCGCCACACTACTGACAGTATGCTGTCAGTAGCACTGTCTTATAGTCCTTCTGACACCACCCACACAGGCAGGAGGAAGTATGAACAACGTCATTAACTGGTTTGAAATCCCCGTGGCACAAATGGATCGCGCCATTGCATTTTATGAGCCGGTGATGCAGGTTTCTTTGCGTCGGGAGAATATGGACTGCGCTGAGCTCGCCGTATTTCCGCATCAGGATCCCGCTCCTGGCGGTGCACTGGCTAAATTTGACGGTATTACGCCTTCAGCGCAGGGCGCTATTATTTACCTGCATACGGACGATTTGGCTGCAACGCTTGAACGCGTCGCCACCGCTGGCGGCCAGTGCGTGTTTGGCCCGCTTGAACTGGGGCAAGACATTGGCACGATTGCGCTGTTTACTGACAGCGAAGGCAATCGCGTTGGTTTACATCAACCCGCGTAATTTTTTCAGGACTGACGATTAATATGACCAGACGCGCCGACCGCTTGTTTCAGATTGTACAAATCCTACGTGGCAGGCGAGTGACAACGGCGGCGCTGCTGGCAGAACGTCTGGAGGTGTCTGAACGGACGATTTATCGCGATATCCGCGATCTCTCTTTATCCGGCGTGCCCATTGAAGGCGAAGTGGGTAGTGGATACCGCTTAATGGCGGGGTTTGATCTGCCGCCGTTGATGCTAACCCAGCACGAATCAGAAGCGTTGATGGTAGCGATTCGGTTGCTGAAAACATGGGGCGGGGATTCACTCTCACAGGCGCTGGAATCAGCACAGGAAAAAGTGTTGGCGATATTACCGCCAGAGAGTCGGCGCAGAGCCGAGCAAACGCGGATTTTCGCACCTGATTTTGGTAATCAGCCGCATTCACGCAGTGCGTTCGATCTCATTCATCGCGCGGTTTCGGCGCAGCAGGCGCTGGCGCTGCATTATCGCGATGAGTCCGGGAATCTCTCCTGGCGCGACGTTCAGCCGCTGGGATTATTTTTCTGGGGCGAGCACTGGCTGCTCGTTGCCTGGTGTGAAAAACGTGACGATTATCGCTGTTTTCGCGTTGATCGTTGTCTGAAGATCACGCCGCTTAACAGGTATTTTCGCGAATCAGCGGATCGATCGCTAAGTGACTTTTTACGTAAAGTACGCTGTGAAGACCGGCCATAAAAAAGCCAGCGGTTAAGCTGGCTTGTCTGCGATAGATTGGCTGGATTAGAAGTTGTAACCAACAACCAGGTAACCACCCCAACCGGTAGATTTCGCGCTGAAATCGCCTTCGCCCCAGTTCAGAGTGTCGCCACCTTTCCACTGGCCGCCGTTGTGGAAGTAACGCGCCACTACGGAGTAGTGCCAGTGATCGTAGTTCAGCGCCAGAACGTGGCTGGAAGCGATAGAGTTGCTGGTGCGGTTCGGATCGTCACCCAAATCTGAGCCCCAGTCGAAGTTGGTGAAGCCGATGTAGGTCAACTGGCCTCCCCATACCTGGGTGATCGGCACAAAGTATTTCACTTTGAAACGGTAGCCATCCCACTCGTTTTCGTTGGATGCGCCATAGTTCTGCCACTGGTATTTAGCATACACGTTCAGAGACAGACCCATCGGCAGACCGGTATCGATATCGGTACCCAGACCCATATACCAGGTGCTCTGGCGGCTGGCTTTGTTATCACCCATATCGTAGATGTAGTTGTTGGCGAAATACCATTCTTTGAACGGACCGAAGCTCAGGTCAGCGCCGGTCAGCTTGTCGATGGAGAAACGCGGTTCGATTTCCATAAACAGCGGGGAACCGTCAGACCAGATACCTTTATCGTTGCCGTTACCCCAGTCGAAGGTTTTAGGAATATCGATGTAGCCATAGAAGTCAAACCAGTCTTTTTTGGCAAACGCTTCATATTCCAGATACACGTCGTTGTTCAGTTTCGGGGAGAAACGGGTGTGGTAGCTACCCACCACGTTGACGCTCTGGTGCCACCAGTCGGACAGATATTGCGGTTTGTCATTTTCTGCCGCGTTGGCAGTAAAAGACGAGGAGAGCGCCAGCACTGCACCGGCTGCAAGTAATGTTTTTTTCATATGTATGCCACTGTTTGAAATCCCTTTCGGGATAGAAAAATGCGCAATTTGCGTTTCTATACACTTCATCCTTCAAGCCGCCTCTTTGTTGGCTGCCTTTGCTCACCCCTGTCACTTACTGATGTAAGCTCCAGGGATTCACGCAGTTGCCGCCTTGATACGTCTTGCATGATTTTGTGTAGAAATATTTCGTGTTTCTTCGGTGCCTATTATAAAAATCATTGTTCACAAAAATATGTTTTGTTTCACAGTTCTATCATTTGCGTAATCGATTGCGTTCACGTTTGCGTACTTTAGGCGGCGAATTGTACTGGCTCCGGTGAATGTTGCCAAGTTTTACCGGAAATATCGCTTATGTCAGAGGAGTAACAAAATGGGCGGGAGTGATGTTGCGGAACGCACAAAAACGTTCCGCAAAAAGTTTATTGACTAACAGGTTGGATGTCGTGGATGCGAACAAAACCTAACTGATCTGGAGACAGTCCGTTTAACTGCAACGGAATGTCTACATCACTGGGGGCAAGAATACTTGCCGGGGCGTTGACCAACTGGTTGTGAACGTTCACTTCCTGATAGTTGTCCGTGGTGCCCTGAATTTGCCCGTATTCGACGGTGGCGCTAAAGGCGGGTAAAGGCGTGTTGGATTCACCCTGAATCCGCAGCGTCAGGCGCGTACCGTCGGCGTTCGGCGCAATATTTATCAGCGACATACGTAACGTGCCTATCTGGCTGTCCAGTCGGGCAGGGGTTTTGGAACCTGGCAGCAGATAGACGCCGCTGGTTGATTTTGCGTTCAACATATTTTGTTGAGTAATTTTTACCGTTTCCTGATTTAGCTGCGTCATCTCTTTATTCAACGTGCTAACGCTTTGATGCATCTGGCGTACTTCGCTTTGCTGTGCGCAGGCGCTTAGGCTAAAGAGACTTCCCACCAGGAGAATTCTTAGGTAACGTCTTGTCATTGTGATCACTTCCTTTATTGTCGCGATAGCATAATGGTAGTGCGCACTGAGCGCGAAGGCATCGATCCTTTGTCTCAAAAGCGTTGCGCCTTTGTTGTCACGCCAGTTCAGGGTAAAATAGATTCCGGTCAACCACTGAGGTACAGGACGCCGTATGCATTGCCCATTCTGTTTCGCCGTAGACACTAAGGTAATTGACTCTCGTCTTGTCGGCGAGGGCTCCTCAGTACGCCGCCGTCGGCAGTGTCTGGTCTGTAACGAACGTTTCACCACTTTTGAAGTGGCTGAACTAGTTATGCCGCGCGTTGTGAAAAGCAACGATGTGCGTGAACCCTTTAATGAAGATAAGCTGCGCAGCGGCATGCTCAGAGCGCTTGAGAAACGTCCGGTCAGCTCTGATGACGTCGAAATGGCGTTGAACCATATCAAATCACAACTGCGTGCGACTGGCGAGCGTGAGGTGCCGAGCAAGATGATTGGCAACCTGGTGATGGAGCAGTTGAAAAAACTCGATAAAGTCGCCTACATCCGCTTTGCTTCGGTTTACCGGAGTTTCGAAGATATCAAAGAATTTGGCGAGGAGATTGCTCGCCTACAGGACTAAGCCATGCAGGATGAATTATACATGGCGCGCGCGCTGAAGCTTGCTGCGCGCGGACGTTTTACCACTCACCCCAACCCCAACGTGGGCTGCGTGATTGTGAAAGATGGGGAGATCGTCGGTGAAGGATATCATCACCGTGCGGGCGAACCGCATGCCGAAGTTCATGCTCTGCGGATGGCTGGAGAAAAAGCGCAAGGGGCAACGGCCTATGTGACGCTTGAACCCTGTAGTCATCATGGTCGCACGCCGCCGTGCTGCGATGCGTTGATTGCCGCTGGTGTATCGCGTGTGGTTGCGGCGATGCAGGATCCCAATCCGCAGGTCGCAGGACGTGGGCTCTACCGTTTGCAGCAGGCGGGCATCGACGTCAGCCACGGGCTGATGATGAGCGAAGTTGAGCAATTGAATAAAGGCTTTCTCAAGCGCATGCGTACGGGATTCCCGTATCTGCAGCTTAAGCTTGGCGCGTCGCTTGATGGCCGTACAGCGATGGCCAGCGGTGAAAGCCAGTGGATTACCTCACCACAGGCGCGCCGCGATGTGCAACGCTTGCGCGCGCAAAGCCATGCCATTTTAACCAGCAGTGCTACGGTGCTGGCAGACGACCCTCAGCTTACCGTGCGTTGGTCGGAGCTTGGGGAATCAACTCAGGCGAGTTACCCGCAGGAAGAGCTGCGCCAGCCAATCCGCATTGTTCTGGATAGCCAGAATCAGGTCACGCCGGAGCACCGTATTGTGCAACAGCCTGGAGAAACCTGGATTGTCCGGACTGAAGACGACCCTCGCAGCTGGCCGGAAACGGTGCGTAGCCTGAAGGTACCGGAACATAACGGGCATCTGGATCTGGTGGTGCTGATGATGCAACTGGGCAAACAGCAAATTAACAGTATTTGGGTTGAAGCAGGCCCAACGCTCGCGGGAGCATTATTACAGGCCGGTTTGGTCGATGAGCTAATCGTGTATGTTGCGCCTAAACTGTTAGGCAGCGATGCGCGAGGATTATGTGTGCTTCCAGGCCTTGAGAAACTGGCTGACGCACCCCATTTCAAATTCAATGAGATACGCCAGGTGGGCCCGGACGTTTGCCTGCATTTAACGACTGCGTGAGGCTTTCTGATTTAGAGGAAGCAGCGCACAGAATATTATGATAAAATCCGCCCCCCTTACGGGGCTATAAATCGAACCCGAAGGAAGAATATGAACATTATTGAAGCTAACGTTGCTACCCCGGACGCTCGCGTCGCCATCACCATTGCGCGTTTCAACAACTTTATCAATGACAGCCTGCTGGAAGGTGCGATCGACGCCCTGAAACGTATTGGTCAGGTTAAAGATGAAAACATTACCGTTGTTTGGGTTCCAGGTGCCTATGAGCTGCCGCTGGCGGCTGACGCTCTGGCGAAAACCGGTAAATACGACGCGGTGATTGCGCTCGGTACGGTGATCCGTGGCGGTACCGCGCACTTCGAATATGTGGCTGGCGGTGCAAGCAATGGCCTGGCGCATGTCGCTCAGGACAGCGGCATTCCGGTAGCCTTCGGTGTTCTGACCACCGAAAGTATTGAACAAGCCATCGAACGTGCTGGCACTAAAGCCGGCAACAAAGGCGCAGAAGCTGCACTGACTGCGCTTGAAATGATTAATGTATTGAAAGCCATCAAGGCCTGATTTTTGTAAGGGGAAATCCGTGAAACCTGCTGCTCGTCGCCGCGCCCGTGAGTGTGCCGTCCAGGCGCTCTACTCCTGGCAGTTGTCCCAGAACGACATCGCTGATGTTGAATACCAGTTCCTGGCGGAACAGGACGTAAAAGATGTCGACGTTCTGTATTTCCGTGAACTGCTGTCCGGGGTGGCGACTAACAGCGCGTACCTGGATGGATTAATGAAGCCTTACCTGTCTCGCCTGCTGGAAGAGCTGGGTCAGGTAGAAAAAGCCGTGCTGCGTATTGCGCTGTTTGAACTGTCTAAACGTAGCGATGTGCCATACAAAGTGGCCATCAACGAAGCGATTGAACTGGCGAAAACCTTTGGCGCTGAAGACAGCCACAAATTCGTCAACGGCGTACTGGATAAAGCAGCACCTGTGATTCGCCCCAACAAAAAGTAATTCCGAGGCCGGTCGGATGGTGGAACATGTTTCCGCTATCCCCGGCTTTTTCTTTTTTTTCTGCTGAGGCATAACGTATGGCATGCGGCGAATTTTCCCTGATTGCCCGTTATTTTGACCGCGTAAGAACCTCTCGTCTTGATGTCGAAACCGGTATTGGTGACGATTGCGCACTTCTGAACATCCCTGAAAAACAGACGCTGGCGATCAGTACCGATACGCTGGTAGCTGGTAACCACTTCCTCCCTGACATTGATCCGACCGATCTCGCCTGGAAAGCGCTGGCGGTGAATTTGAGCGATCTGGCGGCGATGGGGGCGGACCCTGCATGGCTGACGCTGGCGCTCACGTTACCTGACGTCGATGAAGCCTGGCTTGAAGCCTTCAGCGATGGCCTGTTTGAACTGCTGAATTACTATGATATGCAGCTGATTGGCGGTGACACCACGCGTGGACCACTGTCGATGACGTTGGGTATCCATGGCTACGTCCCTGTAGGACGGGCCTTAAAACGCTCCGGAGCGAAACCGGGAGACTGGATTTATGTTACCGGTACGCCGGGAGACAGCGCGGCGGGGCTGGCGATTTTACAGAATCGGTTGCAGGTTGGAGATGCAAAAGACGCAGACTATCTGCTTAAACGTCATCTGCGGCCAACGCCGCGCATCCTGCAGGGACAAGCCCTGCGCGATCTGGCGAGCGCCGCTATCGATATTTCCGACGGCCTGATCTCCGATCTGGGGCATATCGTTAATGCCAGCGGCTGCGGCGCGCGGGTTAACGTTGATGCGCTGCCTTACTCTCCGGCATTTGCCCAACACGTGGAATCGGAACAGGCGCTGCGCTGGGCGCTCTCGGGGGGGGAAGATTATGAGTTATGCTTTACCGTACCGGAAATTAACCGTGGCGCGCTGGACGTGGCGCTGGGGAATCTCGGCGCATCGTTTACCTGTATCGGGCAGATGAGCGCGGATGTGGAAGGCATTCATTTTACGCGTGATGGAAAGCCCGTCACGTTCGACTGGAAAGGATATGACCATTTTGCCGCGCCTTAAAAAAGATGTCGCCAAAAGTCGCCTGAGTATGCGCAACCCGTGGCACCTGTTGGCCACCGGTTTTGGCAGCGGGCTGAGTCCAATTGTTCCTGGCACGATGGGATCGCTGGCGGCGATCCCATTTTGGTATTTAATGACCTTTCTGCCGTGGCAGTTGTATTCGCTGGTGGTGATGTTATCTATCTGTATCGGCGTTTATCTGTGCCATCAAACGGCGAAAGATATGGGTGTGCACGATCACGGTAGCATTGTCTGGGACGAGTTTGTCGGGATGTGGATTACCCTGATGGCGCTGCCGACCAATGACTGGCAGTGGGTTGCCGCCGGATTTGTGATTTTCCGTATTCTGGATATGTGGAAGCCGTGGCCGATTCGTTGGTTCGATCGCAACGTGCATGGCGGTACGGGGATCATGATCGATGATATTGTGGCCGGGATACTTTCTGCCGGGATCCTCTATTTTATCGGCCATCACTGGCCGGTAGGGATTATTTAACCCTTTTGGGGGCTGTTGTAGGCCCGATAAGCGTCGCGCCATCGGGCAATCAGTGCTGGATGCGTTATGCTTATCCGGCCTACAATTAGCAATCGCCAATGCTTATTTAAATCCCACCACCGGATGCTGTTTGTACGGCGTTTCCAGCTCGGCTACCTGCTCTGGTTTCAGCGTTAAATCCACCGCATTAAGCAACTCATCCAGCTGTTCCTCACGCGACGTACCGATAATCGGCGCTGCCACACCGGGTTTACTCAGTAGCCAGGCCAGCGCAACCTGTGCACGCGTGACGCCTAATTCTTCACTGATACCGGCCAGCCGTGCGGCAATTTGCGCATCGTTTTCATCGCTCTCGTTGTACAAATTTTTACCGACTTCATCAGAAACCAGACGTGCCGTCGTTTCTCCCCACGGGCGCGTCAGGCGACCACGCGCCAGCGGACTCCATGGGATCACCGCCACACCTTCCTGATAGCAAAGCGGCAGCATTTCACGTTCTTCTTCGCGATAAATCAGGTTGTAGTGATCCTGCATGCTAACGAACTGTGCCCAGCCGTGTTGTTTCTGTAAGGCCAGCGCCTGAGCAAACTGCGAAGCGTGCATGGATGAGGCGCCGATATAGCGCGCTTTACCGGCTTTAACGACGTCGTTCAGCGCTTCCAGCGTTTCTTCGATTGGCGTGTTGTAATCCCAGCGGTGAATTTGCAGGATGTCGACATAGTCCATACCCAGACGTCTGAGGCTATCGTCGATTGAGCGCAGGATTTGTGCGCGGGATAATCCTTCCGGCAGGTCGTCAACCTGATGAAAAACCTTGGTGGCGACCACGACATCTTCGCGGCGGGCAAAATCACGCAGCGCGCGACCGACAATCTCTTCGCTGCTGCCAGCGGAGTAGCTGTTGGCGGTATCGAAAAAGTTAATGCCGCCTTCAAGGGCGTATTTGATTATCGGGCGGCTGCTTTCTTCAGGTAGCGTCCAGGCATGATTGCCGCGATTGGGTTCGCCAAACGTCATGCAGCCCAGACAAAGGCGGGAGACCCGAAGGTCTGTTTTTCCTAAGGTGTTGTATTGCATAAATTCGCTCCTGCTTAGCGTGTTATTCATTAAGCATAGCAGGAGCGGGGAGGGGATTATGCCAGCCAGGCCTTGATTTTGGCCTCAATTCCGGTGGCATTCAGGCCCAGTTCGGCGCGAGCCTCGTCCTGAGTTCCCTGGGGAATGAAGAAATCAGGCAGGCCAATATTCAGTACCGGAACGGGCTTACGATGTGCCATCAGTACTTCGTTTACGCCGCTGCCAGCACCGCCCATAATGGCGTTCTCTTCAATGGTGACCAGCACGTCGTGTTGGGCAGCCATTTCCAGGATCAGCGTTTCATCCAGCGGTTTCACAAAGCGCATATCCACCAGCGTGGCGTTCATCGACTCTGCGACCTGAGCGGCTTCCGGCATCAGGGTGCCAAAGTTGAGAATTGCCAGTTTCTCACCGTGACGCTTGACGATACCTTTACCGATAGGCAGCTGTTCCAGCGGCGCCAACTCAACGCCCACCGCGTTACCGCGCGGATAACGCACGACCGTTGGACCATCGTTATAGTGATAGCCGGTAAACAGCATCTGGCGACATTCGTTCTCATCGCTCGGGGTCATAATGACCATTTCCGGGATGCAGCGCAGGAAGGAGAGATCGAACGCTCCCTGGTGGGTTTGCCCATCTGCGCCCACAATACCCGCCCGGTCGACGGCGAACAGGACCGGCAGTTTCTGAATGGCGACATCATGCAGCACCTGATCGTACGCGCGTTGCAGAAAAGTAGAGTAAATCGCTACGACCGGCTTATAGCCGCCAATCGCCAGACCGGCAGCAAACGTCACCGCGTGCTGCTCGGCAATCGCCACATCGAAGTAGCGGTCCGGGAATTTACGGGAAAACTCCACCATGCCGGAGCCTTCGCGCATCGCCGGGGTGATCGCCATCAGCTTATTGTCTTTCGCCGCGGTTTCGCACAGCCAGTCACCGAAGATTTTTGAATAGCTCGGCAGGCCGCCGCTGCTTTTCGGCAGGCATCCGCTGGACGGATCGAATTTTGGTACTGCGTGGAAGGTGATTGGATCTTTTTCTGCCGGCTCGTAACCACGACCTTTTTTGGTCATGATGTGCAGGAACTGCGGGCCTTTCAGATCGCGCATGTTCTTCAGTGTGGTGATAAGCCCCAGCACGTCGTGACCGTCCACCGGACCGATATAGTTAAAGCCCAGTTCTTCAAACAGCGTGCCCGGCACAACCATGCCTTTGATGTGTTCTTCGGTACGTTTGAGTAGCTCTTTAATCGGCGGTACGCCGGAGAACACTTTCTTCCCGCCTTCGCGCAGCGAGGAGTAAAGTTTGCCGGAGAGCAATTGCGCCAGGTGGTTGTTCAGCGCACCGACATTTTCTGAGATCGACATTTCGTTGTCGTTGAGGATAACCAACATGTCGGGTTTAATATCACCCGCGTGGTTCATCGCTTCAAACGCCATGCCAGCGGTGATGGCGCCGTCGCCAATCACACATACGGTACGACGTTCTTTGCCTTCTTTCTCAGCGGCAACCGCAATACCGATACCAGCGCTGATGGAGGTTGATGAGTGGCCAACGCTCAGTACGTCATACTCGCTCTCACCGCGCCACGGGAACGGATGCAAACCGCCTTTCTGACGAATGGTACCGATTTTATCGCGGCGGCCGGTCAGGATTTTGTGCGGATAAGCCTGATGTCCCACATCCCAGATTAACTGGTCAAACGGGGTATTGTAGACATAGTGCAGCGCGACGGTGAGTTCCACCGTGCCCAGACCAGAGGCGAAGTGCCCGCTGGAACGGCTTACGCTGTCGAGCAAATAGCGGCGCAGTTCGTCGCAAAGCTTTGGCAGGCTCTCTTTTGGCAGCAGACGTAACTCCTGGGTGGAGTCGACCAGCGCCAGGGTCGGGTATTTGGCTATATCAAAACTCATCGCAAGCTCATGGGATATGTTGGTTTATTTATCACGCTGGATTATATAGTCCGCTAGCGCTTCCAGTGCCGAGGTATCGAGAGACTGTGCGGCCAGCATATTCAGCGACTGGCGGGCATCTTCGATTAAATCCCGGGCTTTATTCCGGGCTTGCTCAAGACCCAGAAGTGCAGGATAGGTACTTTTGCCAAGCTGCTGGTCAGCACCCTGACGTTTACCCAATGTTGCAGTATCGCCTACCACATCCAGGATGTCATCCTGAACCTGGAAGGCCAGACCGATGCTTTCGGCGTATTTGTCGAGTATTGCCAGGCATTCTCGCCCTTTATCGCCTGCGCTCAATGCGCCCAGACGTACGGCGGCGCGAATCAATGCCCCGGTTTTGTGGCGGTGAATACGCTCCAGCGCATCCAGCTCAACCTGATGGCCTTCGGCTGCCAGATCCAGCGCCTGGCCGCCGCACATACCGGCGATACCGCTGGCCTGAGCCAGTTCAGAGATCATCGCGATGCGGTCACGGTCAGACACTTCCGGCATCGGGGCGTCGCTGATAATAGAGAATGCCAGCGTTTGCAGCGCATCACCGGCCAGAATCGCATTCGCTTCGCCAAACTTGACGTGGCAGGTCGGCAGACCGCGACGCAGATCATCGTTGTCCATCGCGGGTAAATCATCGTGCATCAGTGAATAGGCATGGATGCACTCGACGGCTGCAGCGGGAGCATCAAGCGTACTCAGGCTGACGCCAAACATCTGGCCGGTCGCGTACACCAGGAACGGGCGCAGACGTTTACCGCCTAATAATGCGCCATATTGCATGGTTTCGACCACGGGAGTGTTCTGAAAGGGCAGTGGCGCGATAAAACGGCTCAGTGCCTGGTTGGCCTGCTCAACGCAAGCCTGTAGCTGCTGCGTAAAATCCATTTACTCATTATCCGGTGTAAAAGGCGTAAGGGCGGCGTCTTCAGTATCTGACAGCAGGATTTGCACGCGCTGTTCAGCCTGTTGCAATTTAACCTGTCCCTGACGCGCCAACTGTACGCCGCGTTCGAATTCGTTCAGCGCTTCTTCCAGCGGCAGGTCGCCGCTTTCCAGGCGGGTAACAATCTGTTCCAGCTCGCTCAGCGCTGTTTCAAAACTGGCTGGCGCTTCATTTTTCTTCGGCATAATGAATGTCTGACTCTCTGTATTGGCAGCACAAGACTATGGTAACGGACTCGCACTGATAAGCAAATAACGCGCAATGGTAAGGCGATGTGCACAGGATGACCATGATGGTGGTATACTTGCGCGCCTGGATGCAGCCGCAGGGTATGGGCTGCTGTATTTTTTCCCATTACAAGTCATTCAGACTTGCCTAAGAACCATTGCCGCCATGAAGTTTATCATTAAATTGTTCCCAGAAATCACCATCAAAAGCCAATCTGTGCGTTTGCGCTTTATAAAAATTCTGACAGGGAACATTCGTAACGTTTTAAAGCACTATGATGAAGACCTTGCCGTTGTCCGCCACTGGGATCACGTTGAGGTTCGCGCGAAAGATGAAAGCCAGCGCCTGGACATTCGCGACGCGCTGACCCGTATTCCGGGGATCCACCATATTCTCGAAGTAGAAGACGTGCCGTTTACCGATATGCACGATATTTTCGAGAAAGCGCTGGTACAGTATCGTGACCAACTGGAAGGTAAAACCTTCTGCGTACGCGTTAAGCGTCGTGGTAAGCATGAGTTTAGCTCCATTGAGGTGGAACGTTATGTTGGCGGTGGACTGAACCAGCATATTGAATCCGCGCGCGTGAAGCTGACGAAGCCGGACGTGACGGTTAATCTTGAAATCGAAAACGACCGCCTGCTGCTGGTTAAAGGCCGCTATGAAGGTATCGGCGGTTTCCCAATTGGGACGCAGGAAGACGTACTGTCGCTGATCTCCGGTGGTTTCGACTCCGGCGTGTCCAGCTACATGCTGATGCGTCGTGGCTGCCGCGTACATTACTGCTTCTTTAACCTCGGCGGCGCAGCGCATGAAATCGGCGTTCGTCAGGTGGCGCATTATCTGTGGAACCGTTTTGGTAGCTCGCATCGCGTGCGTTTCGTCGCCATCAACTTTGAACCGGTAGTGGGTGAGATCCTGGAGAAAGTTGATGACGGCCAGATGGGCGTGGTTCTCAAGCGTATGATGGTTCGCGCGGCGTCGAAAGTCGCTGAGCGCTACGGCGTACAGGCGCTGGTCACCGGTGAAGCACTGGGCCAGGTGTCCAGCCAGACGCTGACCAACCTGCGTTTGATCGATAACGTATCAGACACCCTGATCCTACGCCCACTTATCTCCCATGATAAAGAGCACATCATCAATCTGGCGCGTGAAATTGGCACCGAGGATTTTGCTCGTACCATGCCGGAATACTGCGGTGTAATTTCAAAAAGCCCGACGGTGAAAGCGGTTAAAGCGAAGATTGAGGCCGAAGAAGAAAACTTCGATTTCTCTATCCTCGATAAAGTGGTTGAAGAAGCGAACAATATCGATATTCGCGATATTGCCCAGCAGACGCAGCAAACCGTGGTAGAAGTGGAAACCGTGAGCGACTTCGGCCCGAACGATGTGATTCTGGATATCCGTTCTGTGGATGAACAGGATGATAAACCGCTGAAGGTTGACGGCGTGGACGTCGTTTCTCTGCCGTTCTACAAGCTGAGCACTAAATTCGGCGATTTGGACCAGAGTAAAACCTGGCTGCTGTGGTGTGAACGCGGGGTGATGAGCCGTCTGCAGGCGCTTTATCTGCGCGAGCAGGGCTTTGAAAACGTGAAGGTGTATCGCCCGTAATTGAGTAAACACCGTGTTGTAGGCCGGATAAGGCGGTTGCGCCGCCATCCGGCAATGCAACGATATTATTCAAAACGCACAGGAAGCGTCTTCCCGTTCGACTCCCAGACGCCCTGATAAACTCCGTCTTTTAACTCCAGCGTTATCTTCTCTTGCGCTTGTTCAGCAGCAGACGTCTTCAGTTCATAATGCTGATTGTTGGCGGTGTCGCACTTGCCGGTTAATTCAATCGGTGCGCCAAATTTCTGGTAAAAGTAAGCCCCTTCAAAAAAATCACTGTATTTGCAGTCCACCTTCAACACAATACGCATGCTTTTTCCCAGCGTGCCGTACATGACTTTGCCGTCAATGCCGGGCGCTGGCGAAACCGGTGTTGTACTCTTTGCTCCAGTCAGATACTGGCCGTACGGCGTGAGCCGATTTTGCAGTTCCGCGGTTGGGATTTTCGTGGTGAAATCACCCAACTCGTCGAGTGCGCGGCTGGCGTGGTTGCTACAGCGCCCGTTCAGGAAGACCAGATGGTCTTTTTGCAGGGAGAATTTGTCGATGTAATACAACCCGTCGGTGTAGGTTGCGCATGATGCGTAGAATTCGGCATAGTCAAAGTCTTCGCCTTTCTCTTCTTTTATTTGTTCTGGTGTTTGCGATTTATGCGCATCAACAAAGGTGTCGATTTGGCCACGGATATCTTTTCTGATACGGGTGTTTAATTCACCCATCGTAGAACGGGAAAAGAGGTCGTTGAGGGTAATTGCCGCGCCGTTGGCTAAATCGAAGCTGAGCGGTACATTGTACGATTCGCAATACGCTCCGCAGCTTTCGACAAACATATTCATGGTCAGGATTTTTTCGTCGCGAAATTCAACCGTGTAGTTAAGGTTTGCGGTGGGATTCATGGCTGATTTCGCAAACTGGTTTACTGTGGCCTGCGGAGTATTACCCGGTAGCTGATTGATAAAGGTTGCGAAAATATAATCGTTAATACGTTTCGCAACCTTGGGGTTATCCGTCGAGGAAAACCATGGTACGCGATATTGCATTTCAGTGCTTCCGGGATAGCGATACTCAATACTACTCTTTATGTCGAGTTGCGTCGCTGTGGCATAACCGGAAAGGAGCAATAAAGCCACTCCACTCAGATATCCTTTCATTATGATTCCTTATAAGGGAGTGGCCTGAAGATTTACTCGTAGTAGTTATAAATTCCCGCAGCCATCACCAGTTGTGATGCAACTTCGTAAGCCTTTTCACGACTGACCAGAAGATCAATGATTTTCAAACCGAAATCGATTGAGGTTCCCGGTCCCTGGCTGGTTAACAGGTTAACGCGCGGATCCCACACGACACGCTTGTCCTGCCATTGATCAGCGGGGATCTTGTCTTTCAGCGCCGGGAAACCGGTCATGTTGCCGATGGGAAAAATGTCGTGCGGGACGAGGACGGTGGCAGCCGCGGCACAGATTGCCGCGACAATGCGCCCGGAGCGATGAAACTGCTTCACGGTTTCGACCAGCAGAGGGCTGTCGCGAAAACACTCGGCGCCTTTAATACCGCCTGGCAGTACGATAATGTCGAAATCGCCGTCAGCAACTTCGACTAATGGCGCATCCGCCAGCAGTTTCACACCGCGCGAGCACACGATCGTCAGGTTGCCATCGCTGGCGACGCTGGTGGTTGTGACCTTAATTCCGCCGCGAACCAGTAGATCGATAGTAGTAACCGCTTCGGTTTCTTCACTACCAGGGGCGAGACATACCAGTGCTTGAGCGCTCATACTCACTTTCCTTTCTTTTAACCATTTCAAACAGGCGGGCATTTTCCGGAACGGCGATGCCGTGCGCGCGTGCGCGTTTTAACAAATACCCGGTAATGTAGTCGATCTCAGTATGACGCATGGCGCGAATGTCCTGCAGCATTGATGAGATATTTTCCGCCGTACTGTCAATCACTTGCTCGACATAATAGCGTAAATCATCCGCTGATGTGTGGTGGCCTTCGCGTTCGATCACCGCTGCCACTTCCTCGCAGATGAGCGCTATTTTTTCCGGATGATGGCGTAACTCACCGTTTGGGCAATCCCATAATGCGGTCAGCGGGTTAATGACGCAGTTGACGGCCAGCTTGCGCCACAGCTCGGCGCGAATAGTGTTATGCCAGGCGACGTCCGGCAGCACCTCTTGCAGGGTTTCAGCCAGATAGCTGAAATCGCCGTCTTGCTCACGCGCCGGCCCAATACGCGTTGTTCCCTGAGCGACATGAATGATGACGTTCCCGTCACGGCGTGCCGCGTGAGTGGTGGTGCCCATCAGCAAGGGTTGTTTAATGTTATGTAACTCTTCAATCGTCCCCATGCCGTTGTGAATTAACAGAATGGGCGTGGTTTCGGGCAGAATTGCGGCCAGGCCTTTTACCGCATCAGAAACCTGCCAGGCCTTCAGAGTAACCAGCAGCAGGTCGCTTTTTGCCAAAAAGTCGGGGTCATTTGCCGTCAGGGATTCATTAAAAACTGAGCCATCCGTGTCGATCAGGTTTACACTGCAGTAGGGTTGCGGTACGCGCAGCCACCCTTGCACCTCATGTCCATGTTTGCACAGCGCTGTAAGCCATAGCTGCCCTAACGCTCCACATCCCAGTACGGTAATTTTCATTCTTCCTCCTCACCTGCAACAGCACCAGGTGTTAATCCATATCGACCGCACCCCATTATTGTTCGCAGATGTCACTACCACGTACAATGAAAGGATACAGCCTAGTATAGCGCTGTCTGTTGAGTAACTTTGCAGGTATTATGCTTCGCATCAAAAATGAAGGGAGAGGAAAAGATGCCATCTTTCGATATTGTCTCTGAAGTTGATCTTCAGGAAGCCCGTAACGCGGTGGATAACGCCAGCCGTGAAGTCGAGTCACGCTTTGATTTTCGTGGCGTTGAAGCCACTTTTGAGCTGAATGAGTCAAATAAGACGATTAAGGTGCTGAGCGAGTCTGATTTTCAGGTTAATCAACTGCTGGATATTTTGCGTGCCAAGCTGCTCAAACGCGGTATTGAAGGCACGTCGCTGGACGTACCAGAGACCTTCGTGCACAGTGGTAAAACCTGGTTTGTTGAAGCTAAGCTGAAGCAGGGCATTGAAAGCGCGGTGCAAAAGAAAATCGTTAAGCTGATCAAAGACAGCAAGCTGAAGGTGCAGGCGCAGATTCAGGGTGAAGAAATTCGTGTGACCGGTAAGGCGCGTGACGATCTGCAATCCGTCATGGCGCTGGTTCGCGGTGGCGATCTCGGCCAGCCGTTCCAGTTTAAAAACTTCCGCGATTAAGTCGTAATGCCTGATCCGGCCTACAGGTCGCACACGCTATTTGTAGGCCGGATAAGACGTTAGTCGCCATCCGGCAATCATCACGCCTGGCTGATGGTCTGCTCAACCTCAAATCGATTGGTGACTTTGCTGTCGATTTTCACGTAGGCCGAATGCTCTTTCGCCACAATTAACACTTCGCTTATTCCTTCTTTTGCCAGCAGGCGCTGCTTCAACGTGTCATCTGCGGCAATTTCTGGTGGAATTTCCACACGCAGGCTGCTGACGTACGGTGGCTCTTTCATTGTGCTTGCCACAATCAACCAAACTGCCGCCAGTAGCGCACCGGCCAGAAATACGGCCTGACCATCAAACATTTCAACCACCCAACCGCCGAGCGAACCGCCAATCGCCACGCCAAGAAACTGGCTGGTGGAGTAAACACCCATCGCCGTGCCTTTGTAACCCGCAGGCGATTCTTTGCTGATAAGCGAGGGGAGAAGGGCTTCCATCAGGTTAAAGGCGAGGAAGAAAATCTGCACGCCCGCAATCAGACCCCAGAAACGAATGTTAGCGCTCCACAATACAATCTCTGCAATAAGGATCAGTAACACGCAGGCGAGGAATACGCGTTTCATCTTGCGCTTCACTTCGGCGTAAATGATGAACGGCACCACGGAAACAAAGGACAGCAGCATCGTCACCAGATAAATTTTCCAGTGTTCTGCGGCGGGGAAACCGGCTTTCGCCAGTTGTCCTGGTAACGCGACGAAAGTGGACATCAGCAAAATGTGCAGACACATGATGCCGAAATTGAGCTTCAGCAGTTTGGGCTCCGCCAGCACTTTGCTGAAGCTATCTTTTACCATGCCCGATTCACGGTTTAGTACGTGGCTGGTGCTATTGGGAACGACCCAAATGGTCAGCACGATACCCGTGGTGGCAAGGGCGGCAATCATCCAGAACAGCGCGTGGAGCCCCAGCGCATGGGTAACGATTGGCCCCAGCACCATCGCAATGGCAAAGGTGATACCAAAGCTGACGCCGATAAACGCCATCGCTTTGGTGCGGTTTTGCTCGCGGGTTAAGTCGGAAAGCAGCGCCATCACGGCGGCGGCAATCGCGCCAGAGCCTTGTAGGGCGCGGCCAAGAATTATTCCCCAGATTGAATCGGAGAGCGCGGCAATCACGCTGCCGAGAACGAAAACCGCCAGTCCGCCGACAATAAGCGGCTTACGGCCGATGCGGTCAGAGAGCAAACCAAAGGGGATCTGGAAGACGGCCTGCGCCAGGCCATAAATGCCGATGGCAAGGCCTATCAGCGCTTCACTGGCGCCCTGTAGCGCCATGCCGTATGTGGTCAGAACCGGTAGAACCATAAACATGCCAAGCATGCGCAACGAGAATACGGTCCCTAAACCCCAGGTGGCGCGCAACTCACCGGGCGTCATTTTGTAATCGTTCATTCCCACCTCTGTATTAATTTCGCGCCTAGTGTAAAGCGGGGAAGGAGTGCGGTAAACCTCTACGATATGTGGAATTGTGTAGCGGGGAAATTGAAGTAGTTACAGCTGCAACTAATTTACTTGCGATAATTACAGGTGTAGTCTTTTTGTGGTTATTTCTAATGGAAAGAGGGAAAAGGAAAATGGCGATTCCAGGCAATATGTGGATTTATGACGATGGTGGCGCGCTGATTAAGGGCGGGTGTGACGTAAAGGGAAGAGAATACAGTATTGAATTTAAAGGTTTTCATCACAATCTCTCTATTCCAACTGATAATGCAACGGGTAAACCAACAGGCACACGCCAACATTCACCGATGATGATCGTCAAAGAGTTTGACTACTCGAGTCCCTATTTATACAAAGCGGTCGCTTCTGGTCAGAATCTTAAGTCTGCAGAGATTCGTTGGTACAAAATCAATGATGCCGGTCAGGAAGTGGAGTATTTCAACATGCTGCTCGAGGGCGTGCGGATTGTCTCAGTCTCTCCGACGATGGCTGGGCCAGAAGACAAAAACAACAATCACCTTGAAACCATAGAGTTACGCTACGAAAAAATCACATGGAAGCATTGCGACGGGAACATTATCTATACCGACGCATGGAATGATCGGCAGACGGCATAATGGGTGATTGAATGGACACAACTGAAGAAGCGAATGGAACCTATTGGTATCATGGTCACAGTAATCTATCAGCTGGCGAATTGTTCGATCTCATCTTTCTGGAACAATTTTGTGATGAGTTAGGAATTGGCATTGAATCGGGAGCCGCGATTCTGGCTGGTCAACCTTGGTTAAAAACAAGGCAAAAACCACGAGACGCGACTAAAGGAACAAGTGTTGCCTCAAAGTACGCAAGAATTATACTGAGGGATATGCGATTACCTTTTGGCCTCAGAGTTAAAACACCAGTTGGTTTTACCATGAAGAAAACTAACAAGCTTGCTGCTGTGATTGGGCGTTATTGCCCCTGGTTAGGATGGGTGGCGTTAACCAACGCTATTTACCAGGTCTCACGGCGTACACAGAATAAATACAATCTGATTGCCCGACCAAAAGATCGCATACAGTGGACATCTTTCTAATGAGCATACAAGATGAAGTGTTGAAGCTATTCAGGAATGAGATACCTGGATACGACGATAAAGACGGAAATGAGGTCCCATTAGAATTGGACACAGATTTATTCGATGAGCCGCGAGACGACCTCTCAGATGCAGTAGAAGAGTTTCAGAAAGCATTCAATGTAGATTTATCGAATGTTGACTGGACCCGCTATTTTCCTTGGGAAAACACGCCTCTTCTGACTCGGTGGTTCAAAGCTAACCGGGAAGAAGTGGAAGCAACGCGCATACCGTTAACCGTAAGGATGTTTGCTGAGTCGGCTGAAGCGGGGAAATGGCTGTTTGAGGTCTGGGATGATAAACAAAAAGACGAGACCTAATGCTCTCCAAACTGCATAGTAATAAAAAAGGGTGCCGAAGCACCCTTTTCGTATCAGCAGATTTTACCAGACGTAAGTCAGCAGGTTCTGCGAGTTTGGCACCATAAAGTCGACGGACATCATCACGGAAAGCGCGGTAATGGCGATGATGGAGAAGCCGAACAGCTTGCGCGCCCAGACTTTGTCATCTTCCACTTTATAACCACGCAGCGCCATGCCCAACCACCAGACGCTCACCGCCGCAGCAACAATCAGGTATTTATAACCTGCATAACCGCCCAGGGTTAGCATCAGCGTGGCGATAGCAAATGCCACGATGTACAGCGTGATATGGTTCTTCGCGACCGAAATGCCTTTCACCACCGGCAGCACCGGGATGTTGGCAGCCTGATAATCCTTAAAGCGGAAAATCGCAATCGCGTAAGAGTGCGGCATCTGCCACAGGCTGAAAATAGCCAGCAGAATCAGCGCACCGCTATCGAACTCACCGGTTACGGCGCAGTAGCCAATCACCGGCGGCGCAGCGCCGGAGAGTGAGCCAATCAGCGTGCCATAAACGGAATGGCGCTTCATGTACAGGCTATAGACGCCCACATAGACCACGAAGCCCATTACCCCCAGCCAGCAGGCCAGAGGGTTCGCGCCAAACCACAGCAGCATAAAGCCAGCAATACCCAGCAGGGTGGCGTACACCAGTGAGACCGCAGGGGAAATCAGACCTTTAACCAGCACGCGGTTTTTGGTCCTCTCCATCTTCCTGTCGATATCCCTGTCGATGTAGTTGTTAAATACACAACCCGACGCCACAACCAGTGACACCCCAACCAGCGTGTAGATAAACAGGGGATAATCAATGCTGCCTTTCGAGGCCAGCAGAAACCCCCCAATCACCGAGATCAGGTTGCCAAAGATGATGCCTGGTTTCGTTACTTGCAGGTATTGCTTAAACATCATAATCGCCGCTCTTAGTGCATCATCATGTTGTAGTTAAGGTTCCACATAATCCAGATGGAGCCCACAACCAGGATGGCGATGATTAGCACAGTAAAGACAAAGGCCGTCATGTTCCAACCTTCATCAGATTTGCTATTCATGTGCAGGAAGCACACCAGGTGCACCAGAATCTGTACCACTGCCATTGCCAGAATAGTTCCCAGAATGACGGCCGGAGAGGCAGAACCTGTCATCACCATCCAGAACGGAATAACCGTCAGGATGATCGACAGGATAAAACCTGTCATGTAGGTTTTTACGCTGCCATGGGATGCGCCGCCGCTCTCGTTAGCATGACTCATTACATCGCCCCCATCAGATAAACAACAGTGAACACACAGATCCATACCACATCCAGGAAGTGCCAGAACAGGCTCAGGCACATGATGCGGGTACGGTTAGTACTGGTCAGGCCGCGACGAGCGACTTGCACCATCAGAACTGCCATCCAGATAAGACCGGAGGTGACGTGCAGACCGTGCGTGCCGACCAGCGCGAAGAACGCAGACAGGAAACCGCTGCGATCCGGGCCCATGCCGTTAACAATCAGGTGATGGAATTCATAGAGTTCCATCCCGATGAATCCGGCACCGAACAAGAAGGTCAACGCCAGCCAGGAGATAACCTGGCTCTTGTTGTTCTTGTACATGGCAATCGCTGCCATACCGTAAGTAATGGAGCTGAATAACAGCAGGAATGTTTCAACCAGAACGAACGGCAGTTCAAAAATGTCCTTACCTGTCGGGCCACCTGCGGTGCCGTTCACCAGAACGGCATAGGTTGCAAACAGAATAGAGAACAGAATGCAGTCGCTCATCAGGTAGACCCAGAATCCGAAGATCTTGGTCTGGCCTGCATCGTGGTGCCCGTGTTCGTGCGCGTGGGCAGTCGCGTGCGTTAAAGTATCAGTTGCCATTTTTCAGCCCTGCCTTAGTAATCTCATCGAAATGCTGGTTTTCCAGTTTTTCGACTTCCGGGACCGGCACGTAGTAATCCACGTCTTCATCAAAGCTTTTCACAATCCAGCTGATGATCATGCCTGCGAAGCTTGCAATCGCCAGCCACCAGATATGCCAGATCATGGCGAAACCAAACAGTGTTGCGAAGGCGGTAATGACGATACCGGCACCGCTGTTCTTCGGCATATGAATTTCTTCATAGTGCGCAGGCTGCTTGTACGCTTCACCTTTTTCTTTCATTTCCCAGAAGGCATCACGCTCGTGAACGTGCGGCACAACGGCAAAGTTATAGAACGGAGGCGGGGAAGAGGTTGCCCACTCCAGCGTACGACCACCCCATGGGTCACCGGTCAGGTCACGGTTCTGCTCGCGGTCGCGAATAGAAACGTAGATCTGAATCAGTTGGCACAGGATACCCAGTGCAATCAGCGCGGCACCGCAGGCGGCAACGACCAGCATCGGATGGAACTGTGGGTCAATCTGCTGGCTGAGACGACGGGTCATACCCATGAAGCCCAGCACGTACAGCGGCATAAATGCGACGAAGAAGCCGATGATCCAGAACCAGAATGCGCGTTTACCCCAGGTTTCGTTCAGCGTGAAGCCGAACGCTTTTGGCCACCAGTAGGTCATACCTGCGAAGCAGCCAAATACGACGCCGCCGATGATAACGTTATGGAAGTGCGCAATCAGGAACAGACTGTTGTGCAGTACGAAGTCTGCACCCGGAACCGCCAACAGTACGCCGGTCATGCCGCCAACTGAGAAGGTCACGATAAAGCCAATCGTCCACAGCATCGCTGAGTGGAATACGATACGCCCCTGATACATGGTGAACAGCCAGTTGAAGATCTTCACCCCGGTCGGGATGGCGATAATCATGGTGGTAATACCGAAGAAGGCGTTTACGTTAGCGCCTGCACCCATGGTGAAGAAGTGGTGCAGCCAAACAACGAACGACAGAACGGTGATACACACGGTTGCCCACACCAGCGAGGTGTAACCAAACAGACGTTTACGTGAGAAGGTTGCCGCGATTTCGGAGAACACCCCGAAGACCGGCAGAACCAGAATGTACACTTCCGGATGGCCCCAGGCCCAAATCAGGTTGATGTACATCATCATGTTGCCGCCCATATCGTTGGTAAAGAAATGGGTACCCAGATAGCGATCCAGGGTCAGCAACGCGACGGTAACCGTCAGGATTGGGAAAGAAGCGATAATCAGGATGTTCGCGCACAGGGACGCCCAACTGAATACCGGCATCTTGAACATGGTCATTCCTGGCGCACGCATCTTAATGATGGTCACAAAGAAGTTGATACCGGTCAGGGTTGTACCAATACCGGACAACTGGACTGCCCATATCCAATAATCGACCCCGACGCTTGGACTGTACTCTATTCCCGAAAGTGGTGGATATGCCAGCCAACCGGTCTGCGCGAATTCACCCACGCCCAGAGACAGGTTAACCAGGATTACGCCGACAACGGTGAACCAGAAGCTCAGGTTGTTCAGGAACGGGAATGCAACGTCACGTGCACCGATCTGCAGTGGAACCACCAGGTTCATCAGACCGATAACAAATGGCATTGCCACGAAGAAGATCATAATCACGCCGTGAGCCGTGAAGATCTGATCATAGTGGTGAGGTGGCAAGAAGCCCGCTTCACCCGCAGAAGCCAGCGCTTGCTGACTACGCATCATGATGGCGTCGGCAAAGCCACGAATCAACATGACGATTGCGACAATGACATACATGATGCCAAGGCGTTTGTGGTCAACCGAAGTCAGCCACTCTTTCCACAGGTAGGTCCACTTACCGAAGTAAGTGATTAGGCCCAGTAAGGCCGCACCACCGATGATAATGGCAGCGATCGTAACCATGACAATGGGTTCATGGAACGGCACTGCATCCAGCGTCAATTTTCCGAACATCGTATTCTTCCTCAACCCCTTGAGTTGGCGGATTCCGCGTGGCTCATGTCCATGCCTTCCATACCTTCGTGTGCGCTGTGCTCACCTTCGGGTTGGGTCATGTCCATGCTCTTACCGTGAGCCATAAATTTGTTAATAACGTCTTTAAACAAATCGGGTTTCACGTTGGAGAAGTATTCCACCTGGTTGTATTCGCTTGGCGCAGCCACTTTCTCGAACGCAGCCATGTCGCTCATGGTGTTCGTGGACTGTTTAGCTTTAGCAACCCATTGGTCGAATTCGGCGCGGTCCTTTGTTGCGATAGCCTTGAACTTCATACCAGAGAAGCCTGGTCCGCTATAGCTTGCGGAGATACCATCATAAGTACCGACTTCGTTGGCGATCAGATGCAGTCGAGTCTGCATACCGGCCATGGCATAAATCTGGCTACCCAGACGCGGGATAAAGAAGGAATTCATCACGGAGTTGGATGTCACTTTGAACTCAACCGGAGTATTCGCCGGGAAGGCGATTTCATTCACGGTAGCGATACCCTGTTCCGGATAGATGAAGAACCATTTCCAGTCCATGGAAACCACTTCGATGGTAATGGGCTTCTCGTCATGCGCCAGCGGTTTGCTTGGCTCAAGAGCGTGAGTGGTTTTCCAGGTCAGTACGGCAAGGAAAATGATGATTAAGATAGGCACCGTCCAGACCACAGCTTCCACTTTATTGGAGTGTGACCAGTTCGGGCTGTACTTCGCATCTTTATTGCTTGCACGGTACTTCCAGGCAAAACCAACAGCCATCAAGATGGCAGGAATAACGACAATCAACATCAGGCCAAATGCCGTCAGTATCAGTGAACGTTGTTCCAGTCCAATCTGTCCTTTAGGGTCAAGCAGCGCAGAATTACAGCCACTGAGTAACGCAGTGCCTGCAATTAATGACAACCATCCCAAACTTTTATTGTATTTCCTGAGTCTCATTTAACGACCTCAATTCCACGGGACCGGGTGGCGTTTAAAGTGTGAGGGCATTTTACGGGAAGGTTACATTACTGTAAACATCCTTGGATCTGTGTTACTGGGTTCTGCCGCGCATGTCACATATGTTGCAATATATGTCGCTTTGACTTTAAGAACCTGTTGCAACATCACGTTATAACGAAAGCAGGCAGGCGGGGGACAGGCTGAGGGCAATTGGTATAACCAATACGAAAATAAAACAATTGTTTAACAATTGATTATCAATAAAAAGACAATTCGGGAACAAAAAATAAATCTGTAGTGGCTGAATCGAGTAAGGAAAATAAAATATATAAAAGGCGTCAATAATTTCCAAATTCTTTGGCGCACAAAATAACAAATATTATTTTTATCAATTGTTGTTTATTTAGCCGTTATAATTACGCAGGGTGATTACAACGGCTTATTAATACGGTTTTTTACGCCAGACGGTTTTTGCGCAGAGCCAGATAATCCAGCAATCCGCCAAAAATCACCCCGCAGACCGCGACCGCCACCGAGACTTCAAGCAGTTCCGGCAGGAAGGAGAAGTTGGTGTAATCCAGCGCGTTCATGGTTAACAGCAGCAGCCAAACCAGCAGCAGGCAGCAGCCCACTACCAACGTCATTAATGCCAGACTGTACGCTCCACGAAATTCCGTACGCGGAATAAAGCTTTCATTTTGCCAACTATGTTCCAGGGTCTGGCGACATACCAGCAGCAGTATGAGGCCGGGGATCGCGGCAAACACGGAGAACAGATAAAACGTCGGCCAGCCGTGTGCTTCGACAAACCAACCCGCTACCGGGCCAACGTAAACGCGACCAACAGCTGAAAGCGCGGAGAGCAGGGCGAACTGGGTCGCTGAGAAGGACTTATTGCACAGCGTCATTAGTAAAGCGACAAACGCCGCCGTGCCCATTCCGCCACACAGGTTTTCAAAGAAGACGGCGGCCGCCATACTGAACATGTGTTTGTCAGTGATGGACAATAGCCAGTAGCCTGCATTTGACGCCCCTTGCAGGATGCCAAATATCAGCAATGCGCGGAACAGCGAAAGGCGCTGCATCAGGATCCCGCCGTACAATGCACCAACGATGGTTGCCAGAAGCCCCAGCGTTTTATTCACCACGCCAACTTCACCCGCATCAAACCCAACGCCGCGGATCAAAAAGGTGGTGGTCAGGCTCATGGCGAAGGCATCCCCGAGCTTATACAACACAATAAGCAGCAGGATAAGCCAGGCGTTGTTACGACCAAAGAAGTCTCGCAGCGGAGCCGCAACCGCCTGTTCCAGCGTTTTAGGCACCGGAATGGTGTCAGTCGGTTCAGGTGCTAACAGGGTGGCGATGATACAAGGGATCAACAGCGCTGCCATCAGCCAGTACATCCCTTGCCAGCCCAGCCAGCGATCGGCCATCCACAGGGCCAGTCCGCCTGAAACCAGCATCCCTAATCGATAGCCCAGCACGCTGATAGCCGCGCCGGTGCCGCGCTCTTCTGCGGGCAACACGTCGGTTTTCCAGGCATCAAAGACGATATCCTGCGAGGCCGAGCAAAAAGCGATCACTACTGCGAGTGCGGCCATCCAGCGCAGCTGTGTGCCAGGCTCCAGAAAGCCCATCGCGGCGATAGAAATTAACAACAGCACCTGGGTCGCCAGCAGCCAGCCGCGACGTCGACCTAAAAACGGTGGCGTGTAACGGTCCATCAACGGGGACCAGAGAAACTTAAATACGTAGGCCTGACCTACCAGGGAAAAGAAACCGATGGTTTTAAGATCGATATTCTCGACCGTCATCCACGCCTGAAGCGTACCGGAGGTGAGTGCGAGCGGTAAACCGGAGGCGAACCCCAGAATAAGCAGGATAGCTGAGCGTGGTTGCTGAAAAATACGTAAGTAATGACTGGACATGGGCTTCTATAGGCCCGACGAACGCCGGGCCATATGGGCAGAAATTAACGCGCGTTCTGCTTGATGAAATCGTGAACGCTGGTGTCCTGAGACATATCAGCGATGGTGTCGGTCAGCACGCTGTTAACGGCGTCAGCGATATTTTTGTTAGAGGCCTGCAGTGCGCCTTCAACAGAATAGCTTGCGCGGTAGTTTTTGGTCATCTTGTTGCCGTTAGCAGCGGTCGCAATGATGGCGATATCTGCTTTGGTGGCAATGTTATAGCGCACGCTACCCTGAGACACGTCAGCGTACAGCTGGCTAACAATGATTTGCAGGTTTACAGCGCCGTTTGGTCCAATCATATAACCGCGTGCGGTCATCTGTTTTTCCAGTACTTCTTGCAGCAGGAAGCGCAGATCGCGGGACGCAGTCAGCGTAACCAGTTGGTTGTCGCGGGTGACTTTTGCCAGCGCTTGATCCTGACGCTGGTCGGCACCGTTGATGCTAACGGTCACGCCCATCAGGCTTGGGTCCTGCTGTGGCAGGGTAATTTTCGGGGAGACTTCAATAGTGGTCGGCGGCGTTGCGCATCCAGCTAACATGAACAGCGCGACAAACGGGACGAGGATTTTTTTAAACATGCCAGGGCTCTCAGCGAATCTAAATTGTATGGTTGGAGAAATTTCCCGCCATCATAACATCGCCAACGATGAGGGGAAGTAGGTAACGCATGTAAATTCATTGTGTTGTTCGTTTTATGATTTTGTGGAGACCATAAACGGACTTTTTGCAATAAATCGAAGTGAGGAATTAGTGAACTTCATCCATTTGGCTGAGAAAATCAGACAAGCGCTAATTTTTTGTTGCTAAGGTGTAATGAAAACGGTAAAAGCGGCTAGTATTTAAAGGGATGGGTGACATCTCAGCGTTGTCGGAGGAAAATTTCATGATGATTCGTGAGCAAATAGAAGAAAAATTAAGGGCAGCGTTCCAACCCGTGTTCCTCGAAGTTGTGGATGAAAGCTATCGTCACAATGTCCCGGCTGGTTCTGAAAGCCACTTTAAGGTTGTGCTGGTCAGCGATCGCTTTACAGGTGAACGTTTTCTTAATCGTCATCGGATGATTTACAGCACGTTAACGGCGGAGCTTTCCACAACCGTTCATGCCCTTGCTCTGCATACCTACACCATTAAGGAGTGGGAAGCGTTGCAGGATACGATTTTTGCATCGCCTCCGTGTCGTGGGGCGGGAAGCATCGCGTAAAAACGGATTTGCAACAACCGACGCTTTTCCAGTATGTTGCTACAGATTATGTGAAAACGGCCTGCGGGCCGTTTTGTTTTGTCTGAATTCTGAGTAGGTCGTCCAGTATTCAGACAAAAATTAGCCGGGAATTGTGAAAAAAGCCGCAGCAACGCGCAATAACCGTTCTCGACTCATAAAAGTGATGCCGCTATAATGCGCGTCTTATTTTTCGGAATGTCTTCGGGATGATTCTGACGACAGGGAATGTGATTGATTATGAGAACATCCCAGTTCCGCGAAGCCAACAACCTGTGCTTGCGGAGAAGAGTTGACCGAGCACTGTGATTTTTTGAGGTAACAAGATGCAAGTTTCAGTTGAAACCACTCAAGGCCTTGGCCGCCGTGTAACGATTACTATCGCTGCTGACAGCATCGAGACCGCTGTGAAAAGCGAGCTGGTCAACGTAGCGAAGAAAGTGCGTATTGACGGTTTCCGCAAAGGAAAAGTACCGATGAATGTTGTTGCTCAGCGTTATGGCGCGTCTGTTCGCCAGGACGTTCTGGGTGACCTGATGAGCCGCAACTTCGTTGACGCGATCATCAAAGAAAAAATCAATCCGGCTGGCGCACCGAACTACGTTCCGGGCGAATACAAACTGGGTGAAGATTTTACTTACGCGGTAGAGTTTGAAGTTTACCCGGAAGTTGAGCTGACTGGCCTGGAAGCAATCGAAGTTGAAAAACCGGTTGTTGAAGTTACCGACGCTGACGTTGACGTGATGCTGGATACCCTGCGCAAGCAGCAGGCTACCTGGAAAGACAAAGACGGCGCTGCTGATGCAGAAGACCGTGTAACCATCGACTTCACCGGTTCTGTAGACGGCGAAGAGTTCGAAGGCGGCAAAGCGTCTGACTTCGTACTGGCGATGGGCCAGGGTCGTATGATCCCGGGCTTTGAAGAAGGCGTTAAAGGCCACAAAGCTGGCGAAGAGTTCACTATCGACGTGACCTTCCCGGAAGAGTACCACGCTGAAAACCTGAAAGGTAAAGCTGCGAAGTTCGTTATCAACCTGAAGAAAGTTGAAGAACGTGAACTGCCGGAACTGACTGAAGAATTCATCAAACGTTTCGGCGTTGAAGATGGTTCCGTAGCGGGTCTGCGCGCTGAAGTCCGTAAAAACATGGAACGCGAGCTGAAAGGCGCTGTGCGTAACCGCGTTAAGTCTCAGGCGATCGAAGGTCTGGTGAAAGCTAACGACATCGACGTTCCGGCTGCGCTGATCGACAGCGAAATCGACGTTCTGCGTCGTCAGGCTGCACAGCGTTTCGGCGGTAACGAGAAACAAGCTCTGGAACTGCCGCGTGAACTGTTCGAAGAACAGGCTAAGCGTCGCGTAGTTGTTGGTCTGCTGCTGGGCGAAGTGATTCGCACCAACGAACTGAAAGCTGACGAAGATCGCGTTAAAGGCCTGATCGAAGAGATGGCTTCTGCTTACGAAGATCCGAAAGAAGTGGTTGAGTTCTACAGCAAAAATAAAGAGCTGATGGACAACATGCGTAACGTCGCTCTGGAAGAGCAGGCTGTTGAAGCCGTTCTGGCGAAAGCGAAAGTGACTGAAAAAGCCACTTCCTTCAACGAACTGATGAACCAGCAGGCGTAATTCGTCGCTTTTTAGCACGAATTTCATACGCAAGCCCGTCACCTTTTGGTGGCGGGTTTTTTTTTGTCACGCATTTTGCATGGGAAGAGTGCGAAAACAGCGTTTCAGTGTTAGCGTTACAACAAAAGATTGTTATGCTTGAATTATGGCGATGTCGTACCCATTACTGAGGGACTAGCTGATAATCCGTCCATAAGGTTACAATCAGCACAGCAGGTTTTTTCAAATTTTATCCAGGAGACGGAAATGTCATACAGCGGCGAACGAGATAACTTTGCACCCCATATGGCGCTGGTGCCGATGGTCATTGAACAGACCTCACGTGGTGAGCGCTCATTTGATATCTATTCTCGTCTACTTAAGGAACGCGTCATTTTTCTGACTGGCCAGGTCGAAGACCATATGGCTAACCTGATCGTGGCGCAGATGCTGTTCCTGGAAGCAGAAAACCCGGAAAAAGATATCTACCTGTATATTAACTCCCCTGGTGGGGTGATCACTGCCGGGATGTCTATCTATGACACCATGCAGTTTATTAAGCCAGACGTCAGCACCATTTGTATGGGCCAGGCGGCCTCAATGGGCGCGTTCCTGCTGACCGCCGGGGCGAAAGGTAAACGTTTTTGCCTGCCTAACTCTCGCGTCATGATCCACCAGCCTCTGGGCGGTTACCAGGGTCAGGCAACGGATATTGAAATTCATGCCCGTGAAATCCTGAAGGTAAAAGGGCGCATGAACGAACTTATGGCGCATCATACGGGTCAATCTCTTGAGCAGATTGAACGTGATACCGAGCGCGATCGCTTCCTCTCCGCTTCTGAAGCGGTGGAGTACGGTCTGGTCGACTCGATTTTGACCCATCGTAATTAATGCCCAGCGCGCAGGTGTGCCGCTATAATTACCTGGAGCGGCACAACGCTGACTAGCGTCTTGCGCCTGAGAATGGCATTTGCGTCGTCGTGTGCGGCACAAAGAACAAAGAAGAGGTTTTGACCCATGACAGATAAACGCAAAGATGGCTCGGGCAAATTGTTGTACTGCTCTTTTTGCGGCAAAAGCCAGCATGAAGTGCGTAAGCTGATTGCCGGACCATCCGTGTATATCTGCGACGAATGTGTTGATTTATGTAACGACATCATTCGCGAAGAGATTAAGGAAGTAGCACCGCACCGTGAACGCAGTGCGCTGCCGACGCCACATGAAATTCGCAACCACCTGGACGATTACGTTATCGGTCAGGAGCAGGCGAAGAAAGTGCTGGCGGTCGCGGTATACAACCATTACAAACGTCTGCGCAACGGCGACACCAGCAATGGCGTCGAGTTGGGCAAAAGTAACATCCTGCTGATTGGCCCGACGGGTTCTGGTAAAACGCTGTTGGCTGAAACGCTGGCGCGTCTGCTGGACGTTCCGTTCACAATGGCCGATGCCACCACGCTGACCGAAGCCGGTTATGTGGGTGAAGATGTTGAAAATATTATTCAGAAACTGTTGCAGAAGTGCGATTACGACGTGCAGAAAGCACAGCGTGGGATCGTCTATATCGATGAAATCGACAAGATTTCTCGTAAGTCTGACAACCCGTCCATTACCCGTGACGTTTCCGGCGAAGGTGTACAGCAGGCGCTGTTGAAACTGATCGAAGGTACGGTTGCCGCCGTTCCGCCGCAGGGTGGTCGTAAACATCCGCAGCAGGAATTCCTGCAGGTTGATACCTCCAAGATCCTGTTTATCTGCGGTGGTGCATTTGCCGGTCTGGATAAAGTGATTGCTAACCGTGTTGAAACTGGCTCCGGCATTGGTTTTGGCGCAACGGTAAAAGCACAGTCTGATAAAGCCAGCGAAGGTGAACTGCTGTCGCAGGTAGAACCGGAAGATCTGATTAAATTTGGTCTGATCCCTGAGTTCATCGGTCGTCTGCCGGTTGTGGCAACCCTGAGCGAACTGAGCGAAGAAGCGCTGATTCAGATCCTGAAAGAGCCGAAAAATGCCCTGACCAAGCAGTACCAGGCGTTGTTCAATCTTGAAGGTGTTGATCTGGAATTCCGCGAGGAAGCGCTGGATGCTATCGCCAGGAAAGCGATGATTCGTAAAACTGGTGCGCGTGGTCTGCGTTCTATCGTCGAAGCGGCGTTACTCGACACCATGTACGATCTTCCTTCTATGGAAGACGTTGAAAAAGTGGTGATCGACGAGTCGGTGATTGGCGGACAGAGCAAGCCGTTGCTGATTTACGGTAAGCCGGAAGCACAGCAGGCATCTGGCGAATAATTCATCAATTCATACAGACGTTTAACCAAAAAGGGGGGATTTTATCTCCCCTTTTATTTTTCCGTAAACATGGCGTTGAATGTGTGGGAATCATCCCCATATACTGACATACATGTTAAAGGTGGTGTGAAGCACAGTCGTACCACCTGATTACCTGGCGGAAACTAAACTAAGAGAGAGCTCTATGAATCCTGAGCGTTCTGAACGCATTGAAATCCCCGTATTGCCGTTGCGCGATGTGGTGGTTTATCCGCACATGGTCATACCCTTATTTGTAGGGCGGGAAAAATCTATCCGTTGTCTTGAAGCGGCTATGGACCATGATAAAAAAATCATGCTGGTCGCGCAGAAAGAAGCGTCAACGGATGAGCCGGGTGTAAACGATCTTTTCACCGTCGGGACCGTGGCCTCTATTTTGCAGATGCTGAAACTGCCTGACGGCACCGTAAAAGTGCTGGTCGAGGGGTTACAGCGCGCGCGTATTTCTGCGTTGTCAGACAACGGCGAGCATTTCTCTGCGAAAGCGGAGTACCTTGATTCGCCTGCTATTGATGAGCGTGAACAGGAAGTGCTGGTACGTACAGCTATCAGCCAGTTCGAAGGCTATATCAAGCTAAACAAAAAAATCCCACCAGAAGTGCTGACGTCGCTTAACAGCATTGACGATCCTGCACGTCTGGCGGACACCATCGCAGCGCACATGCCGCTGAAGCTGGCTGACAAACAGTCCGTGCTGGAGATGTCCGACGTGAATGAACGTCTGGAATATCTGATGGCGATGATGGAGTCAGAAATCGATCTGCTGCAGGTTGAGAAACGCATTCGCAACCGCGTGAAAAAGCAGATGGAGAAGTCCCAGCGTGAGTACTATCTGAACGAGCAGATGAAAGCTATTCAGAAAGAGCTCGGCGAGATGGACGATGCGCCGGATGAAAACGAAGCGCTGAAACGTAAGATCGACGCGGCGAAAATGCCGAAAGAGGCAAAAGAGAAAGCGGAAGCAGAGCTGCAGAAGCTGAAAATGATGTCTCCGATGTCGGCAGAAGCGACGGTCGTGCGTGGCTACATCGACTGGATGGTACAGGTGCCGTGGAATGCGCGTAGCAAGGTCAAAAAAGACCTGCGTCAGGCGCAGGAAATCCTCGATACCGACCATTACGGTCTGGAACGCGTCAAAGACCGTATCCTTGAGTATCTCGCGGTCCAAAGCCGTGTGAACAAAATCAAGGGGCCGATCCTGTGTCTGGTTGGGCCGCCGGGGGTAGGTAAAACCTCTCTGGGTCAGTCCATCGCCAAGGCGACAGGGCGTAAATACATCCGTATGGCGCTTGGCGGCGTGCGTGATGAGGCTGAAATTCGTGGTCACCGCCGGACCTATATCGGTTCGATGCCGGGCAAACTGATCCAGAAAATGGCCAAAGTGGGCGTTAAAAACCCGCTGTTCCTGCTTGATGAGATCGACAAAATGTCTTCTGACATGCGTGGCGATCCGGCTTCCGCACTGCTTGAGGTGCTGGATCCAGAGCAGAACGTGGCGTTCAGCGATCACTACCTGGAGGTGGACTACGATCTCAGCGACGTGATGTTCGTTGCGACGTCGAACTCCATGAACATTCCGGCACCGTTGCTGGATCGTATGGAAGTGATTCGTCTGTCTGGTTATACCGAAGACGAGAAGCTGAACATTGCGAAACGTCACCTGTTGCCAAAACAGATTGAGCGTAACGCGCTGAAAAAAGGTGAGCTGACGGTCGACGATAGCGCCATTGTAGGCATTATTCGTTACTACACCCGTGAAGCGGGCGTGCGTAGTCTGGAGCGCGAAATCTCCAAACTGTGCCGCAAAGCAGTTAAGCAGTTGTTGCTCGATAAATCACTGAAACACATCGAGATCAATGGCGATAACCTGCACGACTACCTGGGCGTACAGCGCTTTGACTATGGCCGTGCGGATAACGAAAACCGCGTGGGTCAGGTGACCGGTCTGGCGTGGACGGAAGTGGGCGGCGATCTGCTGACCATCGAAACCGCCTGCGTACCGGGTAAAGGTAAGCTGACCTACACCGGTTCTCTGGGTGAAGTCATGCAGGAATCCATTCAGGCTGCACTGACCGTGGTACGTGCGCGTGCGGAAAAACTGGGTATTAATCCGGATTTTTACGAAAAACGCGACATCCACGTTCACGTACCTGAAGGCGCGACGCCAAAAGATGGTCCAAGTGCGGGTATTGCCATGTGCACCGCGCTGGTCTCATGTCTGACCGGTAACCCGGTTCGTGCCGATGTGGCGATGACTGGCGAGATCACCCTGCGTGGTCAGGTTCTGCCTATTGGTGGTTTGAAAGAGAAACTGCTGGCGGCGCACCGCGGCGGCATTAAAACGGTCTTAATTCCAGACGAAAACAAACGTGACCTGGAAGAGATTCCGGACAACGTCATTGCCGATCTTAATATTCACCCGGTGAAACGTATTGAGGAAGTTCTGACTCTTGCGTTGCAAAATGAACCCTCTGGAATGCAGGTTGTGACGGCAAAATAGTGACCTCGCGCAAAGAGCATTAATAAAAACAGGGCTGGCAGGCCATTTCGGGCTTGCCAGCCTTTTTTTGTATAGCTAATTTAGATAACGGATTGGGCTTGCCATCATTATCGGGTGTTGTAAGGGCATGGCAGGCCTGATATAACTGCTGCGCGGTCGCACTTTGAAGGATTCTGGTGCGATATATATTATAAAGAGGAAGAGAAGAGTGAATAAATCTCAACTGATCGACAAAATTGCTGCAGGGGCTGATATCTCTAAAGCTGCGGCTGGACGTGCGTTAGATGCAATTATTGCTTCTGTTACCGAATCCCTGAAAGAAGGTGATGACGTAGCACTGGTAGGTTTTGGTACTTTTGCCGTTAAAGAGCGTGCTGCCCGTACTGGTCGCAACCCGCAAACAGGTAAAGAGATCACCATCGCCGCGGCTAAAGTACCGGGCTTCCGTGCAGGTAAAGCACTGAAAGACGCGGTAAACTAAGTGATTTCCCCTTTGGGGATGTGACTAAGTACAAGGGCGCATCAACCGATGTGCCTTTTTTATTTCTGATTCCGGTACTTTCTATGCGTTGTGGGCTGACAATTGCCCCTGTTTCTTGTCACAATAGGCCTTTGTGCGCAGCGTTCAGGAAACGCTATGCTGCGTGAAGCATATATACTCAAAATCCTTGCCGCCGTTGTTGTGTCAACGCGCAGACGGCCTGAAGGATAACGCGTATAGTCATCTACAGCGGAGTGTGGTTACACCATGATGGACAGCTTACGCACGGCTGCTAACAGTCTCGTGCTCAAGATTATTTTCGGTATCATTATCGTGTCGTTCATTTTGACCGGCGTGAGTGGTTACCTGATTGGCGGGGGCAATAACTACGCCGCTAAAGTGAATGGCCAGGAGATCAGCCGCGGGCAGTTCGAGAATGCGTTCAACAGCGAACGTAACCGCATGCAGCAACAGCTGGGCGATCAATATTCTGAGCTGGCGGCGAACGAAGGTTATATGAAAACGCTGCGTCAGCAGGTGCTGAATCGTCTTGTGGACGAAGCGCTGCTGGATCAGTACTCCCGTGAGCTTAAGCTCAACATTAGCGACGATCAGATTAAGCAGGCTATTTTCGCCACACCGGCTTTCCAGGTTGACGGCAAATTTGATAACAACCGCTACAACGCGATTGTGAATCAGATGGGAATGACCGCAGATCAGTACGCTCAGGCATTGCGTAACCAGCTCACCACGCAACAGTTGATCAACGGCGTTGCCGGGACCGACTTTATGCTGAAGGGTGAAACGGACGAACTGGCTGCACTGGTTGCACAGCAGCGGATCGTGCGCGAGGCGACGATTGACGTTAACGCACTGGCCGCGAAGCAATCTGTTACCGAGCAGGAAGTTGCCAGCTACTACGAGCAGAATAAAAACAACTTTATGACGCCGGAACAGTTCCGTGTGAGCTATATCAAGCTGGACGCTGCAGCAATGCAGGAAACCGCCAGCGATGCTGATATTCAGTCTTATTATGACCAGCATCAGGATCAGTTCACTCAGCCGCAGCGTAACCGCTATAGCATCATCCAGACCAAAACGGAAGATGAAGCAAAAGCGGTACTGGACGAGCTGAATAAAGGCGGTGACTTTGCTGCGCTGGCGAAAGAAAAATCTGCTGATATCATCTCTGCCCGTAACGGCGGTGATATGGGTTGGCTGGAAGATTCCACCACCCCGGATGAGCTGAAAAATGCCGGTCTGAAAGAAAAAGGCCAACTGTCTGGCGTAATTAAGTCTTCCGTTGGTTTCCTCGTGGCGCGTCTTGATGACGTACAGCCTGCACAGGTTAAACCGCTGAGCGAAGCTCGCGACGACATTGCGGCGAAAGTGAAGCAGGAAAAAGCGCTGGATGCCTACTATGCGCTGCAGCAGAAAGTCAGCGATGCGGCCAGCAACGATAACGAATCTCTGGCGGGTGCAGAGCAGGCAGCAGGTATGAAAGCGGTTGAAACGGGCTGGTTTAGCCGTGACAGCCTGCCGGAAGAACTGAATTTCAAACCAGTCGCTGACATCATTTTCAATGGTGGTCTGGTTGGCGAGAACGGAACGCCTGGCAGTAACTCCGATATCATCACCGTGGATGGCGATCGCGCGTTCGTGCTGCGTATTAGCGAACACAAAGCAGAAGCCGTGAAGCCACTGGCTGAAGTGAAAGAGCAGGTAACTGCGCTCGTTAAGCACAATAAAGCAGAGCAGCAGGCGAAGCTTGATGCCGATAAACTGCTGGCGGATCTGAAAGCCGGTAAAGGCGATGAAGCGCTGAAAGCGGCGGGTCTGAGCTTTGGCGAGGCGAAAACGCTGAGCCGTACGGGTCAGGATCCGTTGAGTCAGGCTGCCTTTGGTCTGAGCCTGCCGGCAAAAGACAAGCCGAGCTACGGTGTTGCGAACGATATGCAGGGTAACGTTGTACTGTTGGCGCTGGACGAGGTGAAAGCCGGTTCTATGCCTGAAGCGCAGAAGAAAGCGATGGTTCAGGGGATCACTCAGAACAACGCGCAGATTGTCTTCGAAGCGCTGATGAGCAACCTGCGTAAAGCGGCCAAAATTAAAATCGGGGATGCGCTGGAACAGCAGCAATAACCGAGTCCGCTCGCAAAAAATTGCAAAAGTTTGTATCTACAAAAGGCCGCTTTCGCGGCCTTTTCCATTTTTGATATTTGCCGTTTGTCTGCTGTTCTGCACCTCGCTATCGTGATTCCACTGTTAACAAACAAGGAGAAAACAGTATGAAACATGGAATCAAAGCCCTGCTTATCACTCTTTCATTGACCTGCGCTGGTATGGCCCAAACTGCATTGGCGGCTGAGGCTGTCGCCAAAAGCCAGGCGACTCAAACCAAAGCGGAAAACTCAGGGGCGGCACAAAGCAAAGCCACACAGCCCGCTAAAGCAAGCGACGATGAAGGCACCAGGGTAAGCATCAACAGCGCTTCCGCGGAGGATTTAGCGCGAGTCATGAATGGCGTCGGTCTGAAGAAAGCGCAGGCGATTGTGAGCTATCGTGAGGAGTACGGACCGTTTAAAACGGTGGAGGACTTAAAGCAGGTACCGGGTATGGGCAGTTCGCTGGTGGAGCGTAACCTGGCAGTTTTAACACTTTAATAACTTGCACAGCGCTGAAAATTTGCCAGACTGTAGAGGTCATACCAGTTATGGCCTCACTACCCTGAAAACACTCCTATAAAAAACGTAAGGTTTCTGCGCTATGCAAACACAAATCAAAGTCCGTGGTTTTCATCTTGATGTCTATCAGCACGTCAACAACGCCCGCTACCTCGAGTTTCTGGAAGAAGCGCGCTGGGCTGGTCTGGAAAACAGCGACAGCTTTCAATGGATGACCGCGCACAATATCGCGTTTGTGGTCGTGAATATCAATATTAACTACCGCCGCCCTGCGGTGCTAAGTGACCTGCTGACCATCACCAGTCAGGTGCAACAGCTAAATGGCAAAAGCGGCGTGCTAAACCAGACAATTACCCTGGAGCCGGAAGGACAGGTGGTGGCAGACGCATTGATTACCTTTGTCTGTATTGATTTGAAAACGCAAAAAGCGCTGCCGCTGGAAGGGGAGTTACGCGAAAAACTGGAGCAGATGGTGCAGTAGCTCAACGTTGCCTGATAGCGCTTCGCTTATCAGGCCTACGGGCGATATTGACTATGGTGAATATCGCCAGGCCGGACAAGGCGTTTACGTCGCCATCCGGCACTATTCGCACTATTATTTCAGGCCAGTTTTCTGCTTCATTGCTGCCATCACCGCCGGTTTATCCGCCAGATAATGGTTCAGGCCGTTGGCGCGCAGATTACAGGCCGCACAGTGACCGCAACCGTCACCTTTGATGCCGTTATAGCAGGTCAGCGTTTCTTCACGTACCAGATCCAGCTTGCCCCAGTAGTCGGCCAGCGCCCAGGTTTCGGCTTTATCAATCCACATCAGCGGGGTTTCAAAGCGGATATCTTTCGCCATACCCAGGCTTACGGCATGGTTCAGCGCTTTGACGAACTCATCGCGGCAGTCCGGGTATCCAGAGAAATCCGTTTCGCACACGCCGGTAATGACCGCCTCTGCCTGCACCTGGTACGCGTAAATTGCTGCCAGCGTTAAGAACAGAATATTGCGTCCTGGCACAAAGGTATTGGGAATGCCGTTCGCATCCGGTTCGTAATCGGGTACCGGAATATTATCGCGGGTCAGGCTGCTGACAGCCAGTTCACTGAGCAGCGTGACATCAAGCACTTTGTGCGCGCGTGCGCCAAGTTTTAAGGCCAGGTCACGTGCGACATCAATCTCAGCGCGATGGCGCTGACCATAATCAAAGGTCACGCAGTGCACTTCATCATACTGATGCAGCGCTTGCGCCAGACAAGTCGTGGAGTCCTGACCTCCACTGAATACAACAACGGCACGTTTCATGGCTTTTCCTGACAAAATAACGAAGCCCTTATGGTAGCGCCTGGGCGTGTCGCCGACCAGCTTCTTCACGATGAAGGGGGCGGTAACCAGGCCTCGGTGAACTCAAACCAGCCACGCGGATTCAAACGTACGCCGTTCACGCCCGGCGGCGCGCTGATGCGATAGTGATAATTGAACAGCGGCGTCAGGGTTGCGTCATGCATCAGCGTGGCGAAAACCTGCTGTAAAGCTGCATGACGATCGTCCTCATCGGCCTGAATTTGCAAGGCATCCAGCGTGGTCTGCAGATGAGTATATGCGGGTGCATTCAGAACGTGTGACCATAGCTGATCGCAACGTAACCACTGTTCGAGGGTATACTCGGGGGCTTCGCCAATCAGCCTGTCGCCCATCATCAGATCGGCCTGGGCTAAAGGATGGTCGCCATCCCAGTTTTTAGCATTATGAAAAATAAGCGTTAATTCACAGCCCAGTTTTGCCAGGGCCTGGCGAAGCTGTTCAGCCATGGCGTGCAGTTCTACCGGCAGGTGGTAAGCCAACGTCAGTTTTTCTGGTAGCGCTACTTCGTTCAGTTCATCCCATTGTGGGATCGTCCATCCTGGCAGCAGGGCATTGCTGGGAGTAATGAGGTTTTCATCCACCTCAAGCGTCTGTAGCAGCGAAGAGCGGTGGATAATATTGACCAGTCGACGGGCCTGTTGCGTATTCAGGCGCGCGCTTTTTCTGAGCGTAAGATAGCAAAAACCGAGGCTGATCCCGCTGCTTACCTGGCTTAGCATGGGAAGTTCCTCTGGTTTACCTATCGCAATTTGTACCGGATGGCGACAGCTGGTGCCCAAATCCTGGGAGAAAAGCTGTGGGGTTATCCAGTATTCAATGGCTTTCAATAGCGGATGACTCAGATGGTAGTGGTCGTGACTCTCGATACGCACCAGCTCAGGAGTAAACAGCGTCAACCGGAACGGGCCAGTACCCACAAACGGGTGCTCAGGATGCGCCAGGTGACTGCTGTAGCTCGCCAGACGGTGCGCCAGCCAGAAGTCGGGACGATGCAGAATAAAGGTCAGACACTGGGGATGCGTTACCTCAATGCGTTTTACGCTGATAAACAGCTTATTCAGCGCAGGTAACTCTAACAGCTTCAGCAACTGTTGATGTAGCTGCGTGCTGCTTACCGTATCGCCGTTATGCCAATGCAGGGTGGAACGAATATAGAAATCCCAGCGCAGGCCGTCAGCGGAGATATTCCAGTGGTGGGCTAAGTCTCCACAGGGACGTTGCGTAGTGCTGTCAAAACGTGTCAGGCCAGAGAATACCTGTCCGGCAAGGTGCTGCTCCGCACGACCGGGGAGAAATCCAGGGTGCAAAGGTTCGAGCTGGCGATAATAGGGGATACGCAGGGTTGGCGTATCATTTTGCCATTGCCCGCCCATAAACGGCTGCAGCAGGGTTCTTAATTCCCCGGGGGCCAGTTGAGCCAGTTCCAGTACGCTGAGCTGTTCACCCTTTTGCAGTGCCTGCTCCATCATCGTGTTGCGCAGCGAGTCTGGGGTGACCAAAAAACGTAATGCTCCGCGTTTCCCGCGTCCGGACTGAGCGTGCCACTCCAGCCAGCCAGCATCCTGTGCTTGCTTCAGCAGGGTTCGCACGTGGCGCTCGCTGCAAAAACAGCGTTCAGCCAGTTCCCCGACGGTCACCGACTGCGGTTCGCCGTTCGAAGGCTGCCACAGGCGTTGGTACTGGTTCAGGCGATTCAACAATCTCATATACACTTCATCCTTCAAGCTGCCTCTTTGTTGGCTGCGTTTATTCACCCCAGTCACATACTGAAATGTATGCTCCTGGGCGTTCATTCACTTGCCGCCTTGATGCAACTTGAATGATTTTCTGTAATAAACCCGGAACAATTCATTTTATCTATTCACTATTACTTCCGTATATCTCAGGTGATACTGAATCACAAGTTAACCGCGTCACAGTGTGGAGAAAGAAATGGCTCGTCTGGCTGCATTTGATATGGATGGCACCCTTTTGATGCCGAATCACCATTTAGGTGACGAAACGCTTTCAACGCTGGCGCGCTTGCGTGAACGCGATATCACTCTGACATTTGCCACTGGCCGCCATGTGCTGGAAATGCGCCACATTTTGGGTTCTATCTCACTGGACGCCTTTTTGATCACCGGTAACGGCACGCGCATTCACTCTCTTGAGGGCGATGTGTTGCACCGTCAGGATCTGGATCCGCATGTTGCGGATATCGTGTTACATCAGAAATGGGATACCACCGCCAGCATGCATGTCTTTAATGACAACGGTTGGTTTACCGGACAAGAGATCCCCTCGCTGCTACAGGCGCATGTGTATAGCGGATTTCGCTACCAGATCGTCGATGTGAAACGTATTCCGGCTCATCAGGTAACGAAGGTCTGTTTTTGCGGCGATCATGAGTCGCTGATCCAATTGCGCATTCAACTGAATGAAGCGTTGGGAGAGCAGGCGAATCTCTGTTTCTCCGCGGTTGATTGCCTCGAGGTGTTGCCGCTGGGCTGTAACAAAGGATCTGCGCTGGCGGTGTTGAGTGACCACTTAGGGTATTCAATGGCCGAGTGTATGGCGTTTGGCGATGCCATGAACGATCGCGAAATGTTAGGCAGCGTAGGGCGCGGCCTGATTATGGGTAACGCGATGCCGCAACTGATGGCTGCACTACCTCATTTATCGGTGATTGGGCATTGCCGTAATCAGGCGGTATCACACTTTTTGACGCATTGGCTGGACAATCCGCATCTACCTTATTCCCCCGAATGAGAGATCCCTTCCAGCAAGCCAGACTTCGCGTCTGGCTTTTTTTTTGTCTGCTCAGTGTGTATTCAGCAACTGGGCAAGTTCCGCTTTCCACGGCGTTAAATCGCCTATGTGCGCGTCAACCCATTGCGGGTTGTAGTAGGTTTCCAGATAGCGTTCGCCGCTGTCGCACAGCAGCGTCACCAGTGAACCGGTTTCTCCGGCGTTGCGCATGCGCGCGGCAAGTTGCAGCGCTCCCCACATGTTGGTGCCGGTTGAGGCGCCGACTTTACGACCCAACTGTGTTTCCAGCCAGTGCGCGGTAGCCACGCTGGCGGCATCCGGCACGCGCAGCATTTCATCAACGACGTCAGGAATGAAAGACGGTTCGACACGCGGGCGGCCGATGCCTTCGATTTTGCTGCCGACCGGGCTGCGCAATGTCGCATCGCGATCCTGCCAGAAGGGCAGAAAAACCGAATTCTCCGGGTCCACCACCATCAGACGAGTGTCGTAGCCCTGACAGCGAATATAGCGACCAATGGTTGCTGAGGTGCCGCCGGTTCCTGCGCTCATCACGATATGGCGAGGCACGGGGTTGGGTTCACACTGCATCTGGCGGAAGATACTGTCGGCAATATTGTTGTTACCACGCCAGTCGGTGGCGCGTTCAGCATAGGTGAACTGGTCCATATAATGCCCGTTCAGTTCACGTGCCAGCTGCTCAGAAGCCGCATAAATTTCGCAGGCGCTTTCCACGAAGTGGCAGCGGCCGCCATAAAATTCAATTTGTTCAATTTTGCGTTTTGCCGTACAGGAAGGCATGACAGCAATAAACGGCAGCCCTAACAGTCGAGCGAAATAAGCCTCAGATACCGCCGTTGAACCGGACGATGATTCAATGATGGTGGTGCCTTCTTTGATCCAGCCATTACACAGTCCGTAGAGAAACAGTGAACGTGCCAGGCGATGTTTCAGGCTACCGGTTGGATGCGTGCTCTCATCTTTCAAATAGAGCTGAATACCCGGAAACGCCGGAAGCGACAGGCGAATAAGATGCGTATCGGCAGAACGCTGGTAATCCGCATTAATTTCATTGATGGCGTTTTTAACCCAGGAGCTATTCATCATTAATATCCATTTGTCATTTTGTGCCCAGAATAGCGAAAAGCACGGAAAAAATTGTTGCCATTTAGCCTTTAAAATAGAATGTAAGGAGAAAATTCTTCTCTGTGGAGTGGATATGTTAGACAAAATTGACCGTAAGCTGCTTGGCCTACTGCAACAAGACTGCACCCTTTCTTTGCAGGCGTTAGCCGATGCCGTTAATCTGACGACCACCCCCTGCTGGAAACGGCTCAAGCGGCTTGAGGATGACGGCATTCTGCTGGGCAAGGTTGCTCTGCTGGATCCGGAAAAACTGGGGCTGGGTTTAACCGCGTTTGTGCTGATTAAAACCCAGCATCATAGCAGCGAGTGGTACTGCCGCTTTGTCACCGAAGTGACCGGGATGCCGGAGGTGCTGGGGTTCTGGCGTATGGCAGGGGAGTATGATTACCTGATGCGGGTGCAGGTCGCTGATATGAAAAGCTACGATGAATTTTATAAGCGCCTGGTGAACAGCGTACCGGGCCTGTCTGACGTCACCTCCAGCTTTGCCATGGAACAGATTAAATACACAACTGCTCTCCCTATTGAATAATTCTCCCGGTGCTTATTGCCGGAAATTTTGTCAGGACATAACGCGTGCGATTATTTGCTCAATTAAGCTGGTACTTCCGCCGGGAGTGGCGTCGCTACCTCGGGGCGGTGGCCTTGCTTATCATCATCGCTATTCTTCAGCTTATCCCGCCAAAAGTGGTGGGGATCATTGTGGATGGCGTAACGACACAACGCTTCACTACCGAGCGGCTGCTGATGTGGGTGGGAACCATTGCATTGATCGCCGTGGTGGTTTATTTACTGCGCTATGTCTGGCGCGTGCTGCTGTTTGGCGCATCCTACCAACTGGCAGTTGAACTACGCGAAGACTATTACCGCCAGTTGAGCCGCCAGCATCCTGAATTTTATCTGCGTCATCGCACCGGCGATCTGATGGCGCGTGCAACTAACGATGTTGATCGGGTGGTGTTTGCGGCTGGCGAAGGTGTATTGACGCTGGTGGACTCGCTGGTCATGGGGTGCGCGGTGTTGATCGTGATGTCTACGCAAATCAGTTGGGAGCTGACGCTTATCGCGCTACTCCCAATGCCGGTGATGGCGATAATGATCAAACGTTACGGTGATCGACTCCATAACCGCTTTAAGGTTGCGCAAGCAGCGTTCTCCAGCCTTAACGATCGTACTCAGGAAAGCCTGACCAGTATCCGTATGATTAAGGCTTTTGGTCTGGAAGACCGACAGTCGGCGCTATTTGCCGCAGATGCTAAAGATACCGGCAAGAAAAACTTACGGGTCGCCCGCATTGACGCCCGTTTTGACCCCACGATTTATATCGCCATTGGTATGGCTAACCTGCTGGCTATCGCCGGGGGAAGCTGGATGGTGGTTCATGGCTCTCTGACCCTTGGTCAGTTAACCAGTTTTATGATGTATCTCGGGCTGATGATTTGGCCGATGCTGGCACTGGCATGGATGTTTAACATTGTTGAGCGAGGCAGCGCCGCGTATAGCCGTATTCGCGCCATGCTGGCTGAAGCGCCGGTAGTGGATGACGGCACAGAACCCGTGCCGGAAGGACGCGGCGAGCTGGCGGTGGCAATTCGCGAATTTCGCTACCCGCAAACGACTCATCCGGTGCTGGAGAATGTGAATTTCCAGCTTAAGCCAGGGCAGATGCTGGGTATTTGTGGCCCGACCGGCGCGGGTAAAAGTACGGTGTTGTCGCTGATCCAGCGTCATTTTGATATCACTGAGGGCGATGTGCGCTTTCATGATATCCCGTTAACTCGCTTGCAACTTGATAGCTGGCGTAGCCGTCTGGCAGTGGTCAGCCAGACACCTTTCTTGTTCTCGGATACGGTCGCCAACAACATAGCGCTTGGACGCCCACAGGCCACACAGGAAGAGATCGAACATGTTGCACGTCTGGCCAGCGTGCATGAGGATATTTTACGTCTTCCGCAAGGCTATGACACCGAAGTGGGTGAACGCGGGGTGATGCTGTCCGGTGGACAAAAACAGCGTATTTCTATCGCTCGTGCGCTGCTGCTGAATGCTGAAATCCTGATTCTGGATGATGCGTTATCGGCGGTAGATGGTCGTACCGAGCATCAGATCTTGCATAACCTGCGTCAGTGGGGCGAAGGCAGAACCGTGATTATCAGCGCCCACCGTTTATCGGCTCTGACGGAAGCCAATGAAATTATCGTGATGCAGCACGGACATATTGCTCAGCGTGGCGAACATGATGCGCTGGTGCAGCAACCCGGCTGGTATCGTGATATGTACCGTTATCAGCAACTGGAAGCGGCGCTGTCTGATGCGCCAGAAGTAAACGAGGAGGCGGCTAATGCGTAGTTTTGGGCAGCTATGGCCGACCCTGAAAAGACTGCTGGCGTACGGCTCTCCGTGGCGAAAACAGCTGGCAATTGCGGTGGTCATGCTATGGGTGGCGGCAGCGGCGGAGGTGAGTGGTCCGCTGCTCATCAGCTATTTTATCGACAACATGGTGGCGAAAAACAATCTGCCGCTGGCGATGGTGGCTGGGCTGGTGGCGGCATATGTCGGTCTGCAACTGTTGGCGGCGGGCCTGCATTACGCGCAGTCATTACTCTTTAACCAGGCGGCCGTTGGTGTGGTGCAGCAGTTACGTACCGATGTGATGGATGCCGCGCTACGTCAGCCGCTCAGTGCTTTCGATACTCAGCCAGTCGGGCAGCTTATCTCACGTGTGACCAATGACACCGAAGTGATCCGTGACCTGTATGTGACGGTGGTCGCGACGGTACTGCGCAGCGCCGCCTTAATCGGTGCCATGCTGGTGGCGATGTTCAGCCTTGAGTGGCGTATGGCGCTGGTGGCGATGGCCATTTTCCCGGCGGTGATGGTGGTGATGGTGATTTATCAGCGCTACAGCACCCCCATTGTGCGTCGGGTGCGCGCTTATCTGGCGGATATTAACGATGGCTTTAACGAAGTCATCAACGGCATGAGCGTTATCCAACAGTTCCGCCAGCAGGCGCGCTTTGGTGAGCGAATGGGCGAAGCCAGCCGCTCGCACTATATGGCGCGTATGCAGACTCTGCGCCTGGATGGCTTTTTGTTGCGTCCGCTGCTGAGCCTTTTCTCGGCGCTGATCCTCTGCGGTTTGCTGATGCTGTTTAGCTTTACGTCCGGCACGTCCATTGAGGTCGGGGTGCTGTATGCGTTTATCAGCTATCTGGGGCGTTTGAACGAGCCATTGATCGAGCTGACGACCCAGCAATCAATGCTGCAACAGGCGGTGGTAGCTGGTGAACGGGTATTTGAACTGATGGATGGCCCACGCCAGCGTTATGGTGAGGATATCCACCCCCTGAAAAGCGGTGACATTGAGGTTGATAACGTCTCTTTTGCCTATCGTGATGATAATCTGGTGCTGCAAAACATCAGCCTGTCCGTGCCATCGCGCAGTTTTGTGGCGTTGGTCGGGCATACCGGTAGCGGCAAGAGCACGCTCGCCAGTCTGCTGATGGGGTACTACCCGCTGACGCAGGGGGAAATCCGTCTGGACGGACGACCGCTGTCTTCACTGAGCCACAGTGTGTTACGCCAGGGCGTGGCGATGGTGCAACAGGATCCGGTGGTGATGGCGGATACCTTCCTGGTAAACGTCACGCTGGGTCGTGATATCTCAGAAGAACGGGTGTGGCAGGCGCTGGAAACCGTACAGCTGGCCGAGCTGGCGCGGGGTCTGAGCGAGGGTATTCATACCCGACTGGGCGAGCAGGGCAATAATCTATCAGTTGGGCAGAAACAGCTGCTGGCGCTGGCGCGCGTGCTGGTCGAAACGCCGCAGGTGCTGATTTTGGACGAAGCGACGGCCAGCATTGACTCCGGTACTGAACAGGCTATTCAGCAGGCGTTGGCAGCGGTGCGTGAGCACACCACGCTGGTGGTGATTGCGCATCGGTTATCCACTATTGTCGATGCGGATACCATTCTGGTACTGCACCGGGGACAGGCCGTTGAACGCGGCACGCACCAGCAACTGCTTGCCGCACAGGGCCGCTACTGGCAAATGTATCAACTGCAGTTGGCGGGCGAAGAGCTGGCGGCTAGCGTAAACGAAGATTCGGCAATCGCCTGATGGCGCTGCGTTTCTCAGGCCTACAGCCAGTGTGGTTTTGTAGGCCTGAGAAAGCGTTTTCGCCGCCATCCGGCAATCAACAATCTGGTGCAAAAATGTAACGCACTATGCACCGTTATAGTGCATTTTTTCTTTTTCTCTCCTGGCCGTACCCCGTGCGGCTGAATCATCCCGCGTTTTTCATTCCTGGCACATCCCTTGCAATATTCATTTGGTGTATCTGCAGCCACTACTGAATTCTGACTGGAGGGGATCTATGAAGCTGGTTACCGTGGTAATCAAACCGTTCAAACTGGAAGACGTCCGTGAAGCATTGTCGTCTATTGGTATTCAGGGGCTGACCGTCACCGAAGTGAAGGGGTTTGGCCGACAAAAAGGTCATGCCGAGTTGTACCGGGGAGCTGAATACAGCGTCAACTTCTTACCCAAAGTGAAGATTGATGTGGCAATTGCTGATGACCAACTGGATGGCGTAATTGATGTCATCAGTAAGGCCGCCTACACCGGAAAAATTGGCGACGGCAAAATTTTCGTCGCCGAGCTGCAACGCGTGATTCGTATTCGTACCGGCGAAGCCGACGAAGCCGCACTGTAACGTCTGGCACACAGTGATAGGAAACCAAAAAATGAAGATAGCGACGATGAAAACGGGTATTGCTTCACTGGCGCTGCTGCCGGGTCTGGCGATGGCGGCACCGGCGGTTGCGGATAAAGCAGATAACGCTTTTATGATGATCTGTACCGCGCTGGTGCTGTTTATGACCATCCCAGGCATTGCGCTGTTCTATGGCGGTTTGATTCGCGGTAAGAACGTGTTGTCGATGCTGACCCAGGTGACGGTGACATTCGCTCTGGTTTGTATTTTATGGGTGGTTTATGGCTACTCACTGGCCTTTGGCGAAGGAAATAATTTCTTCGGTAACTTCAACTGGGTCATGCTGAAGAATATTGCACTGACGGCGGTCACGGGGAGCTTCTACCAGTACATTCATGTTGCTTTTCAGGGGTCTTTCGCTTGCATTACCGTTGGGCTTATTGTCGGTGCACTGGCTGAGCGCATTCGGTTCTCTGCGGTGCTGATTTTTGTGGTGGTGTGGCTGACGCTGTCCTACATCCCTATTGCACACATGGTCTGGGGCGGCGGTTTGCTGGCTACTCACGGTGCGCTGGATTTTGCTGGCGGTACGGTAGTACATATCAACGCTGCGATTGCCGGCCTGGTTGGGGCTTATCTGATTGGTAAACGCGTCGGTTTTGGCAAAGAAGCGTTTAAGCCACATAACCTGCCAATGGTCTTTACCGGCACGGCTATTCTCTATATCGGTTGGTTTGGCTTTAACGCTGGCTCCGCGGGTATGGCGAATGAAATTGCTGCGCTGGCCTTCGTCAATACCGTTGTTGCAACCGCGGCCGCCATTCTCGGCTGGATCTTCGGTGAATGGGCGCTGCGTGGCAAACCGTCCCTGCTGGGCGCGTGTTCTGGCGCCATTGCCGGTCTGGTAGGCGTGACACCTGCCTGTGGCTATATCGGTGTCGGCGGCGCGCTGATTATCGGTGTCGCTGCGGGGCTGGCTGGCCTGTGGGGCGTAACCATGCTGAAGCGCTTTCTGCGCGTTGATGACCCGTGTGATGTCTTCGGTGTTCACGGTGTGTGCGGCATTGTCGGCTGCATCCTGACCGGCGTTTTCGCGGCCAGCTCTCTGGGCGGCGTAGGCTTTGCCGAAGGCGTTACCATGGGGCATCAGTTGCTGGTACAACTGGAAAGCGTGGCGATCACCATTGTCTGGTCCGGTGTGGTGGCTTTCATTGGCTATAAGCTGGCGGACATGACGGTGGGGCTGCGTGTACCGGAAGAGCAGGAGCGCGAAGGTCTGGATGTGAACAGCCACGGCGAGAATGCTTACAACGCCTGATGTTTCAATCTGCCGGATGGCAACGCTTTTGCGTCACCATCCGGTAATTCTCAATTACGATTACGCATTACCCCTTCCTGCACGGTAGAAGCAACCAGCACGCCGTCCTGCGTATAAAACTCCCCGCGAACAAAGCCCCGGGCACCGGAGGCCGAAGTACTCTCGACGTTATACAACAACCACTCATTGATATTAAACGGACGATGGAACCACATGGAGTGGTCAATGGTGGCGATCTGAATCCCTTTTTCCAGAAAACCAATGCCATACGGTTGTAAAGCAACGGGCAGGAAGTTCAGGTCTGAAGCATAACCCAGCAGATACTGATGGACGCGTAGATCGTCCTGCAGCGTGCCGTTAGCGCGGATCCACACCTGGCGAGTCGGGTTGGCAACGTGACCTTTTAACGGGTTATGAAATTCAACCGGACGTACTTCCAGCGGGCGGTCGTTGATAAATTTTTCTTTCAACAGCGGCGGCAGCAGGTGAGCGACCGAACGGGCGATCTCAGTTTCTGATTTAAGCTCTTCAGGGCCAGGCGCTGCCGGCATCTCTTTTTGATGCTCAAACCCATCTTCTGGTGCCTGGAAAGAGGCAGTCATATAAAAAATGGGTTTCCCATTCTGGATCGCGGCAACGCGGCGGGCGCTGAAGCTGTTACCATCACGCAGCACTTCGACATCATAGATGATGGGCTTTTGGCTATCGCCCGGACGTAAAAAGTAGCTGTGAAAGGAGTGCACCAGGCGCTCTTCCGGTACGGTTTCTTTTGCGGCATACAGCGCCTGACCGACAACCTGCCCCCCAAAAACCTGACGTAACCCTAAGTCTTCACTTTGGCCCCGAAAGAGTCCTTCTTCAATTTTTTCCAGATTTAACAATGTCAGCAAATTTTTCAGTGCCAGACTCATACGTGCTCTCCAGGTAATAGCGTTCTCGCAGCGAGGTAGGCAGAGTATAACGCAATTTTGAAAGTGGTCCGATGGGTGCAATTGTCTGAATTACTGGCCGATTACAGGCAAAACCAGCTGTCTTGTGCCACACTTAGTCACGTTATGTTTTTGTTAACCACTCTTCTGGCGAGGAAGGTTCTCGCTGGTGCATAGATGATAAGGAGAATTTAATGAAACTCGTGCACATGGTAAGTGGTTTAGCGGTTGCGGTCGCTCTGGCGGCCTGTGCTGATAAAAGCGCGGATATTCAGACACCTGCGCCAAGCCCTAATACGTCAATTGCTGACACACAGTCAAAAATTCAACAGCCGAATGTGTCTGGTACGGTATGGATCCGCCAGAAAGTTGCCTTACCGCCGGATGCCGTGCTGACCGTAACACTGTCAGATGCATCGCTTGCCGATGCACCGTCAAAAGTGCTGTCGCAAAAAGTTGTACGTACCGGGGGTAAACAAGCACCATTCAGCTTCGTACTCCCGTTTAACCCGGCAGATATTCAGCCGAACGCCCGTATTCTGCTGAGTGCGGCGATTACGGTGAATGATAAACTGGTCTTTATTACTGATACCGTCCAGACGGTGATCAATCAGGGGGGGACTAACGCCGACCTGACCCTGGTCCCGGTCCAGCAGACGGCTGTTCCAGTACAGGCGAGTGGTGGTGCCGCGACAACGGTACCGTCAACGTCACCCACACAGGTGAATCCGTCTTCCGCCGTTCCTGCCCCGACACAGTACTAAGGGCATTCTAACCCTCTCCATCCGGAGGGGGTTAGTACACCCAGCGATAGCGCTGTAAATCGATTTGTCCACTCCCTGAAACCACAATACCTTCCGCCAGCAACGCCTGACGCTGTCGTTGTAGGTCTGGACCTGTAAGCGAAATGGCACCATGACGATTAACCACCCGATGCCAGGGCAAAGTGCTGCCTTCGGGGAGACGCTTAAGCACGCCGCCTACCTGGCGAGCAGCACGCGGTGAGCCAGCAAGCCTGGCGACATCGCCATAGGTGGTGACGAATCCTTCGGGGATTGAGGCAACGATTTGCCAGACGCGTTGAGGGAAAGAGTCTTGTATATCCATCGTTTTTTCCTGCGCTAATCCTCCAGCATAATCCCGAATGACGAGGTAGTGAAGCTTCATTGCACAAGAAAACAGCATCCGGTGCTGGATGGGTTGCAATTACCGGGTGCAGCAGTGATAATGCGCCTGCGCGTTGGTTGACAACGCTCTCAATGGGGGCTCTGTTGGTTCTCCCGCAACGCTACTCTGTTCACCAGGTCAGGTCCGGAAGGAAGCAGCCAGGGCAGATGACGTGTGTGCCGGGATGTAGCTGGCAGGGCCCCCACCCAATTCTGCCGTCCGGCAATCTCAATTCTTCTCATCTTCTTTTTTTTGTCATCGTATTGTCATTTTATTGTCATCAAATGCTGTCAATGTGTTTCGGGGATGTTATTTGATGCTTTTGCCGCTGCCATCGCGCTGTAACGACATGGTCTTACATCCGGTGTGTTTTGGCTGACCACAAGGATTTTCTACGATGTCGACCGCTGTATTGAATGTCAAAATTGATGAGGCGCTAAAAGAAAAGCTGCGTCACTACGCTGAAGTGAATAATGAGAACCTAAGTATCTCGACGGAAAAATTGCTACTTATCGCGTTTTCCGCCATTGAAGAGGCGGGAGTCTCCGCTGATGATATTGATAGCCAGCATACGGAAGAATCCGTGGTTGAAGCACTGACTCCTAAAGAAATCAAAGCATTGCGCAGATTACTGAAGAAGAAAAAATGAAACAACAACCGCTCTCAACCGCCTGTAATTATGGCGAAGCCTGTGAATTGCTACGTTCCGGTTATGTGAAACATGTTCGTCTGAGCTGGAATGTCGGTAGCGATGAGTTTTTCCGTATTGCTTCTGACTGGTGCGATGCCGGGGCGAAAATTAAGAAAGACGGCGAGAATTTTGTGATTTCCCTGAAGGGGTTCCCGGTTCCTCCTCAGCGGTAATAATGCCCAGACATCCTCGTCCATCACGGTATTCCAGGACGAGCCTTTTGACTCGTCGCTTAGATTATTTTGCGCATTTTCCCGTGACTTGCCTGTAAACGCAGATTATCCCAAATGGGTTGCAACGTCCGGAAAGCCGAGCGCATTGTGTCATCGGGCAGAGCAAAGGGCATACGCAAAAAGCGATCGAATGCGCCATCCAGGCCGAAGCGCGTCCCGGTACCCAACTGAATACCTGCACTTTCGGCACGGGTGGCAAAGAGCGTTGCCAGCGTATCGGGTAATTCAACCCAGAAAGAGAGTCCCCCCTGTGGTTGAGTAAACTGCCACTCCGGGAAATGTGTCTTCATCAGGTCATGGCACAGATCGCGCCGGGTGGTGAGCAATTGCCGTCTGTCGGGAAGAAAATCGGCCGCATTGTCCAGCAACCAACCCGTGGCAAGCTGTTCAAGCACTGGTGATCCTAAATCAAATGTGTCGCGAGTCTGTACCAGCGCGGCAATAGTACGTGACGAGGCCCGAATCCATCCCAGACGCAGACCTCCCCAGAAGCTTTTCCCTGCCGATCCCAGCAGGATCACCGGCGCATCGCGATTGAATGCAGCAAGTGGAGGCGGAGGCGGGGCGTCATACCACAGGTTCACCATGGTCTCATCGACCACCAGCGTGGTGCAGGTTCTTTCCGCAATATCCGCCACAACCTGGCGAGTTTCGGCGTCCATACAGCGTCCGGTCGGGTTGTGAAAGTCCGGCATCAGATAGGCCATTCTCGGGGCTGTTTGCGCGAGGGTGGCAACCAGACCCGCTGTATCCCAACCGTGCTCAGGCAGCGAAACGCCGACGGGGCGACATGATGCCCCTTGTATTGCTGCAATCGCCAGCGGATACGTGGGGTGATCGACCACTACGCGATCGCCGGGACCGGTGAGTAAACGCAGGATCAACGCCAGGCCGCTGACCGCGCCGTTCACGACCATTATTTCATCCGACTGTGTGGGTAATCCACGTTCGCAATAATGCCGGGCGATGGATTCACGCAAAACCGCCAGTCCCTGCGGCAGATACCCGGAGCTCAGCAAATGCTGCGGCATCGCAAATAACGCTTGTTGGTAAGCCTGATGAATTTCTGGCCCGGCGCTGAGGGCCGCTGTGGACAAATCCAACGCTGTGCCGGTACTGGTTCGCGTAGGCACATGACGAATGTGTTCCGGCAGGATCACCCGTGAGCCGCTCCCATGACGGCTTTCCAGATATCCCTCTTCACGCAGTTGCGCCATGGCGCTGGCGACGGTGGTTCGGCTCACTTCCAGAACGGCAGCGAGCTCGCGTTCGCCGGGCAAGCGACTATCCAGTGCCAGTCGACCATCCAGGATCAGCAGACGTAACGCTTCCGCCAGTTGTCGCCAGATAGGCGTTCGCGAGGGGCTTTCCTGCCAGTGCCCTAGCAGGCGCTGCAAAGATTGACTTCCGTAACGGCGAGATGACATAGCAGTCCACTTTTTGAAAACTGGACATTAATCATAGTGCCAATTGCGGTGAAGATGAAAGCTATCTGAGAGGCGAGGAGAAAATTATGCTGCGTCGTTTACTTCAGCTGTATGTTGGACTGGCGCTGTACGGCGTTTCGACGGCGATGTTTGTCCGTGCAGATTTAGGGGCTGATCCGTGGAACGTATTTCATCTGGGCGTGGCAAATCTATTATCGATGAATATCGGCCTGGTGATCATCGCCGTGGGTGTATTGGTACTGCTGGCATGGATACCGCTACGCCAGCGCCCCGGATTTGGCACTCTCAGCAATGTCATTATGATTGGTTTGGCGGCAGATGCCGCGCTGGTGGTGATCCCAGGATTCGAATCGCTACTGACGCGCAGTGGACTGCTGGTTGCGGCGGTGATCCTGAACGCGTTAGCCACCAGTCTGTACATTGGCGCCGGTTTTGGTGCGGGCCCACGTGACGGCTTGATGACCGGCATTCATGCGCGTACTGGTTGGTCTGTACGGACTATCCGGACCGCAATCGAGGTGTCGGTTTTGCTCAGCGGTTGGCTTCTTGGCGGAACCGTGGGTGTTGGAACGGTACTGTATGCGTTAGCTATTGGACCGTTAATTCAGATTTGCCTGCCGTGGTTTCGTCATCTGCCGCAGTCACGTATTTGTGTTCGGAATGAGCCTACGGCGTGATTGCCTGCTGACGACTAAACTTAACCTCGACTGACGCGGCTGGAATCGGCTTGCCGCGCAGTACACTTCGGAGGTTTATCTGATGAAGTATGTTGATGGTTTTGTTGTTGCCGTTCCTGCCGAAAACAAGGAGGCATATATCGCGATGGCGGCAAAGGCTGCGCCGCTTTTCAAGGAATTCGGTGCACTGCGCGTTGTGGAGTGTTGGGCTGATGATGTTCCCGACGGTAAGTTGACCGATTTTCGTATGGCGGTGAAAGCGCAGGATCATGAAGAAGTGGTATTCAGCTGGATTGAATACCCTTCCAAAGAAGTCCGCGATGCGGCGAACCAGAAGATGATGTCCGATCCCCGTATGAAGGAGTTTGGTGAATCTATGCCATTTGATGGCAAGCGAATGATCTACGGCGGATTCTCGCCCATTATGGAAGAGTGACATGACTGGCTGTGCGGCGTGCCGCCAGCCATCTCAATACACGCCAGTGCCATGCTAAAGTCGTTTTTCCGCCCACAGAATAAATTCCGCCTTTGGCAGTGCTTTGCTGTACAACCAGCCCTGACCATACTGCACGCCATGTTGACGTAGCCAGCTTTCCTGGTTCTCGGTCTCGATGCCTTCTGCCACCATTTCCAGCTTCAGCGTTTTGGCTATCTCGATAATATGTGGCGTGACGTTATTGTATTCCAGCGCATCGACGAACGATTTGTCTATCTTCAGGATGTCTACATCCAGATCCTGCAAATAGCTCAGACTGGAATAACCGGTACCAAAGTCATCAATATAGATTGAGTGACCCGCCTGACGGTATTTAGCAATAAACGGCGCGCTGTTTTTCGGGTCGGCAAATTCGCGTTCAGTCAGCTCCAGGGCAATTTGTGCGGGCTTTAGTTGCCAGTGGTTAATCATGCGGCTTAGCAGCGCCGGAAGCGTTTCGGACTTCAAATCGGCCGACTCAAGGTTGAGTGATATATGCTGTTGAGGATGTTGATGCAGCCATTTACCTAGATCCTCGAAGACGTTTTCAATAATCAAACGTGTGAGTGGTTCTGTCAGGCCGGTTTCTTCGGCCAGCGGGATAAAAATATCGGGTGAGAGATAGCTACCGTCAGCTTGTCGCCAGCGGGCCAGTGCTTCCGCACCCACGACCTTTCCTGTTTTGAGCGAAATAATGGGCTGGTAATGGACCTTGATAGCCCGGTTCTGAATGGCATCTTGCAATTGGTGATGGGGGGACTGCAAGCGGCGCAAAATACGCAGGATAAAGAGGGCGGCGAGCAGGCCAATAATGAGCCCTGCCGGGAGCCAGATCAGCGCCTGTCGGTGCCAGGATTTTTGCAAAGGTAATGTCGACGCCCAGCTTACGATAGTGATGCCCAGTTCGGGGAAAGGGCGAGAATTATAAATACTGCCCTCTTTTTGAAAATGGCTGATAGAACGGTCTTTTTGCAGATGATGTAACACGTCTGAAGGGAGATCGGCACTACTGGCCACCACGACGTTGCTTACTGTACCCACAATGGCGACTTCGATAGGCCATGAACCAAATGGAATGACATCAATGAACGATCCCGGATCGATCATCACGACATAATGTTCGCTGCCGAGCGCCGCCATAAAACGTTGTATTCCGAGGTCGTTTTGCGAAGTTAACCAGGCGCGATAGCCATCAGGTGTCATTTTCATTGGTGGCGGAAACGCAGCAGCCAGGCTCCTTTTCTCAAGGGAGGAACATTGTGGAACATTGCCTTTGAGGTACATCACTTCCTGAATATAACGGTAGCTGTATGACAACCGGCGCATTTCCAGCAAATGTTCCTCTGAGCAGGGCACACCCTGGAAGGCTTCTATTTTGCGTAGCGCTTTTTTGGCCTGCTCGCCGACGCGTTCTGTACGCAAAGCGACGCGGGTAGAAAATGAATCAAGTTCATCGATAAATTTCGTTTCGACCTGACGATGTGCCAGCCACAGGCTTAAACACACCGGTACGAGGATGGACAGAACCAGTATTCCCGTCACCAGGCCAATCAGATGTCGTGTTGTCACGGTGATATCCTTATTTACACAGCATAGGGAAAGTATATCTGAAAGCCGAAAAAGCTATTCGATTGGCATCATATATTTACGGCCACTTATCATCCCGTTTAGTAACCCACAACGTAAATCGGGTTGTGATTCGTACAAGAGTGGTGTATTTTGTTGGGTATGTTATAACGTAACAAATTGAGGTTGCCATGAAACCGGATATCCACCCTTTTTATCGCCCAGTGGTGTTTCACGATACCAGTGCCAATGAATACTTTAAGGTCGGTTCGACGATTAAAACCGAACGAGAGATTGAGTTCGAGGGCCAAATGTACCCGTACGTAACGCTTGATATCTCGTCTAAGTCACATCCGTACTATACCGGTAAACAGAAAACCTTCGATAATGAAGGCAGCGCGGCTCGTTTCCAGAAACGTTTCGGCCACTTCATTGGCACTAAGCGAGGTTAAGATGCAGGTACTCAATTCACTTCGCAGCGCAAAGCAGCGGCACCCTGACTGCCAGATAGTCAAACGCAAAGGGCGTTTGTACGTCATCTGCAAAACGAATCCGCGGTTTAAAGCGGTACAGGGCCGTAAAAAAAGACGTTAGTCACTTCGCCAGCATTACAGGGACTGAAGTGCGTTCCCCTCGTGGGACGCACTTTTTTTGTTTGTGACTGGGCGTGATTACTGACTAGCCTGCGCGCGGGTTAGTGTGAAGACATCATAAAATGACAGTTCGCCTTTCCGCGTTATCATTTTTTGCAGTTGAGCCTTATGCTCACTGTCGACTTGGGGAGAGTGCAGAATAGTGTCGATCAGCGAGGGTGGCACAAAGCGTGTGTTGTACCATTCACCGTTATAGCAGACTCTGAAATCCAGTACGTCAATGTCTTCAAAGCGGTAACGTGGCGCAACGTCAAAAAAGAAAAAGGCGTTGAGTAAGGCGAACAGTACAACCAACAGCCATACCGAATCGACCAGCGTTTCTGATTGCAGCATAACCGCCAGTGTGGCAAAAAACGCAACATACATGCCGATAAATAGCCCTGGATGTTTACGAATAAAGCTGATGCTAAAGCGCGGTTTGTTGTCGCGCTTTTCGCGAATATTTAAGTCGTCGATGGTTTCGGTAAGCAGGCGTTGTATTTCTGTCATCTCTTGCCTTCGTGAAGTCTGCAATAGTCAGGAGGGATCAGCCCATTTTAAAAGGGGATACTGTCTGAGAAAAGTAACAGATTAACCACAATTTAGCATAACAGTTACATATCAGATCACAGTGTTTTGATGATCCGTGCCGGATTGCCTCCGACGACGGTGTTTGCCGGAACGCTTTTCGTCACCACTGCGCCTGACGCCACAACCACATTGTCGCCCAGTGTTACCCCCGGATTTATGACTGCGCGACCACCGATCCAGACATTATTCCCGATGGTTACAGGTTTCCCTAGTTCAACCCCGCTATTGCGTTCGTTAGCGTCCAGTGGATGAGTTGCCGTATAGATATGGACTCCCGGTGCCAACATACAGTTATCACCGATGTGGATTGGGCAGACATCAAGCATGACGCAGTCGAAGTTGGCGTAAAACGCGTTGCCGAGATAAATGTTATACCCGTAGTCGCAACGAAAAGAGGGCTCAATGTAAGCGCCTTCGCTTTGCCCCAACAGATCGCGCAGGATAGCCTGACGTTCACTCTGCGCATCGGGTGCGGTGGCATTGTATCGGTGGATGAGTAGGCGTGCGCGGAGACGGTCGTTGCGCAACGTTTCATCTGCCGGGCGATACAATTCGCCGGCGATCATTTTTTTCTTATCTTCACTCATTACGAACTTTCCCGTTTGCTGATAGGCAGTCACAGTACAGTAAAACGCAATGCAGGGAAGGGGAACGTTCCCGTTTTCTCACTGTGATCGCAATCACGTGATTTGAATTAAATAATGATAGTTGGTGCGGGAAATGGTCAGCCAGACAAACAAATGTTTCGCGATACCTGACTTAACCTCATGAGCAATTAACGAATAAATTTCCAAACAGATGTTGGGATCTTGTCGTAGAGCTTATTCATTGTCAATTCAGCAAGACGATGATCGGCGGCTGAGTAAAATACAGCCAGTTCATTGTCAGACAATTCATATTTATTTTTCTCAATAACACGTTCAAGCGTGTCAATTGTTTGACAGCGTCGCAGGCGCATCAAATAATCTGTTTTAGTTAATGGTTTATCGGACATAACTCTTACCTATGATTGTAATAATTTTTAACAAGACAAACTGACAGGATTAGCCCTGGTGGCATTGACAAAACAGCGAAACAGTCGATTACCTGACTTCCGCCATTTCTGTAGATCCTGCGTATTAATACCATAACTACTGAACAACATAAAAGTGTCATCCAGGTATTCATCAATCTGCGCGATCAGCTTATTGTCCTCATTGTACTTAATTTTATAATTAAGTGCGAAGGTTGCAATATGCTCTATCAGTTCATTGAGCTGCAAGCTGGTTGCAGAGGTAGGGTCATTTACCCAACCATGATTGCTTTGTTCAAGGTTTGCAAGACAGTCATGATACAGGGTTTCGCAGAGAAATTTAAGCTGCGCGATATCATGTCTTTTCGGTGAGTATTCATCCATAACGCATCCCCTTCTTAGTGGTTTAGACTAACCGAACACCTTTCGGGATGGATACAACAAACGACCTGGAACTTGCCCGTGACTCCTGATGATTTAACTATAATCTACTCTAAAAAAGATTTCATCGTCATATCACGAAAAATTACAATTATGCAAAATTATGACGCAGTCCCATTTTTACATTTTAACAGATAAATGCCGGTATTCGAAATGGAACAACTTCTTTATTCTCGGCCAATCATCACGTTATCTTGTTTAGGTTTAGCAACGAAAGGCGACAACCGACTCTGTGAACGAAAACTAGGAATAGTCTTAATATTTATTTAAGTAAATAAGGGTTCATGACGCTTTTTAAGAATAGCCTTTAGACTCACAAGGATTATATCGCTTATTTAAACAAGAGAAAATAAACGAAATCGCAATAAGCGCTTTTTATGATTTTTTTCCAGAAAAAAGGCCGCTTGCGCGGCCTTATCTTTAGGAGTGTATCAATGATGCTCAACTGAGTGGCTATGTTCAACATCTTCGTTCTTGCGGCTAAAGCGGCGGCGGACCACCACAAAGAACACCGGAACAAAGAAGATAGCCAATACGGTTGCTGTGACCATCCCGCCCATTACGCCAGTACCGACGGCGTTCTGCGCGCCACTCCCCGCACCGGAGCTGATAACCAGTGGCATTACGCCGAGGATAAAGGCTAACGATGTCATCAGAATCGGACGTAAACGCATACGAACTGCGTCCAGCGTCGCTTCTACCAGGCCTTTACCTTCTTTATCCATCAAGTCTTTGGCGAATTCGACGATCAATATCGCGTTCTTCGCCGACAACCCAATGGTTGTGAGCAGGCCCACCTGGAAGTAAACGTCGTTGGTCAAACCACGGAATGTTGCCGCCAGCAGCGCACCGATAACCCCCAGTGGAACGACCAGCATAACGGAGAACGGAATTGACCAGCTCTCGTACAATGCCGCCAGACACAGGAAGACGACGATCAGTGAAATCGCATACAGGGCAGGTGCCTGGTTACCGGACAGCCGTTCCTGGTAGGACATGCCCGTCCAGTCATAGCCGATACCGGATGGCAGTTTGCTGGCCAGTTGCTCCATCATTGCCATTGCTTCACCGGTACTTTTACCCGGTGCGGCCTGGCCCAGGATTTCCATGGAAGGCAGACCGTTATAGCGTTCCAGACGCGGAGAACCATATTCCCAACGCGAGGAAGAGAACGCAGAGAACGGCACCATTTGTCCATCGCTACCGCGGACATACCAGTTTCCAATATCTTCCGGCAACATACGGTATTTGGCTTCAGACATGACGTAAACTTTCTTCACACGACCACGGTCGATGAAGTCGTTCACGTAGCTTCCGCCCCATGCAGCGCCCAGCGTTGTATTAATGTCACTAATGGAAACACCCAGAGCCTGCGCTTTTTCCTGATCGATATCGATCTTGAATTGCGGAGTATCTTCCAGACCGTTAGGACGTACGCCTACCAACAGATCTGGATGTTTCGCGACTTCACCAAACAGTTGGTTACGCGCCTGAGTCAATTTTTCATGGCCCAGACCAGCCTGGTCAATCAACTGGAAGTCGAAACCCGTCGCGGTGCCAAGTTCTACGATTGCTGGCAGGTTAAAGGCGAATACCATGGCGTCTTTAATCTGCGAGAATGCACCCATCGCACGTTGAGTAATGGCCTCAACTTTGTTCTCTTCGCCCGGACGTTCACTCCAGTCTTTCAACGAGACGAACGCGATACCGGTGTTCTGACCACGACCCGCAAAACCGAAACCGTTAACGGCAAACACCGATTCAACGTTCGCTTTTTCTTTAGTCAGATAGTAATCCGTCATTTCGTCCAGCACCTTCTGGGTACGCTCTTGCGTTGCACCTGCTGGCAGCTGAGCCATTGACAGGAATACCCCCTGGTCTTCATCCGGCAAGAACGAACTTGGCAGACGAACGAACAGATAGGCCATGCCCACGACGATGATCAGATACAGCGCCAGATAACGACCGGTGCTGCGCAGAATACCGCCTACGCTGTCGGTATAGTGGTGCGTGCTCTTATCGAACATGCGGTTGAACCAACCGAAGAAGCCCGTTTTGCCTTCACCGTGATCGCCTTTAGCAATCGGTTTAAGCATTGTTGCACACAGGGCAGGGGTCAGAATCAACGCCACCAGTACAGACAACGCCATTGCGGAAACAATGGTGATGGAGAACTGGCGGTAAATCGCACCGGTAGAACCCCCGAAGAAGGCCATTGGGATAAATACCGCTGACAGTACCATCGCGATACCCACCAATGCGCCCTGAATCTGGCCCATTGATTTACGCGTTGCTTCTTTCGGGGGTAGCCCTTCTTCGGCCATGACACGTTCAACGTTCTCGACCACAACGATGGCGTCATCCACCAACAGGCCGATGGCGAGCACCATCCCGAACATCGTCAACGTGTTTATCGAGAAGCCGAAAATCGCAAGGACGGCAAACGTACCCAATAGCACCACCGGCACGGCGATAGTCGGAATCAACGTCGCGCGGAAGTTCTGTAGGAACAGATACATGACCAGGAATACGAGGATGATTGCTTCCGCCAGCGTTTTCACTACTTCGTGAATAGAGATTTTCACGAATGGCGTAGTGTCATACGGGTAAACGATCTTCAGGCCTGACGGGAAGAAGGGTTCCATCTTCTTCAGCTCTTCGCGGATAGCGTTCGCGGTGTCGAGGGCGTTAGCGCCTGTCGCCAGCTTGATACCCAGACCAGACGCAGGTTTGCCGTTGAACTTCGCAATGATGTCGTAGTTCTCGCCACCCAGTTCGACTTTCGCGACGTCACGCAGACGTACCTGAGAGCCATCCTGGTTCACTTTCAGCAGAATTTTGCCGAACTCATCTGCGGAGGTCAGACGGGTTTGCGCGATGATCGACGCGTTAAGCTGCTGGCCTTTCACCGGCGGCGTACCCCCTAACTGACCGGCTGCAACCTGGGCGTTCTGCGCTTTAATGGCGCTGATCACATCAACCGGCGTCAGTTGGAAGTTGTTCAGTTTATTCGGATCCATCCAGATACGCATCGCGTACTGGGAACCGAACAGCTGCACGTCGCCCACACCTGAAGTACGGCTGATCGCATCCTTCATGTTGGCGCCCACGTAGTCGGAAATATCCTCCTGCGTCATGGTGCCGTTGGTGTTGATGACGCCGACAACCATCAGGAAGCTACTGGACGATTTCTCGACGCTCACGCCCTGTTGTTGTACTTCCTGCGGCAGCAGCGGCATTGCCAGCTGCAGTTTGTTCTGCACCTGAACCTGCGCAATGTCAGCATCAGTACCTGACTGGAAAGTCAGGGTGATCTGAACCGTACCGGTTGAGTCACTGTTTGAGGACATGTACATCAGGTTATCGATACCGTTCATATTCTGTTCGATAACCTGCGTAACAGTATCCTGTACTGTTTTGGCATCAGCGCCAGGGTAGGTCGCGGAGATCGTCACTGCCGGAGGTGCAATAGTAGGATATTGCGCTACCGGCAATTTGAGGATCGCGAGCCCCCCTGCCAACATGATGATAATGGCGATCACCCACGCAAATATGGGGCGATCGATAAAGAAATTAGGCATGTCTTAACGGCTCCTGTTTAAGTTAAGACTTGGACTGTTCAGGCTGGCTACCGCTTGCGGCTGGCTGGTTATTATCCGCGGTGACTTCCTGCGCTTTAACCTGAGCGCCAGGACGAACTTTCTGCAGCCCACTTACAATCACACGGTCGCCTGGCTTAAGTCCTTCAGTGACTAACCATTTGTCGCCAATTGCTTGTGCTGCCACAATTTGACGCGTTTCAACTTTGTCATCAGCACCGATAACTAATGCACTGGCATCGCCACGCGGTGTGCGGGTAACGCCTTGCTGTGGAACCAGTAACGCCGTTGGGTTTGTCCCTTCTTCCAGACGCGCACGGACGAACATGCCCGGCAGTAGGGTGTGATCCGGGTTCGGGAAGATTGCGCGTAACGTAATTGACCCAGTGGTTTGATCAACCGTCACATCCGAAAACTCCAGCGTACCGGACTGCGGGAATTTAATACCGTCGCTGGTAACCAGTTCGACTTTTGCTTTACCGTTCTCTTGCTTCAGCGTGCCATTGGCCAACTCTTGTTTCAGGCGCAGGAAATCGTTACTTGACTGCGTCACATCGACATAGATGGGATCCAACTGCTGAACGGTCGCCAGTGCGGTCGCCTGACCGTTTTGCACCAGTGCGCCTTCAGTAACAGATGACTTACCAATGCGGCCGCTGATTGGCGACGTGACTTTGGTATAGGCCAGGTTGATACGTGCGGTTTCTACTGCGGCTTTCGCAGCGACAACAGCAGCGTTCGCCTGTTGTGCATCTGCCTGCGCGCTATCGTAGTCCTGTTGACTGATGTACTTCGTACCTAACAGTTTCTGATAACGTTTAACCGTCAGCTGAGCGATATTTGCCGCTGCTTGTGCTTTGGCCAGATCGCCTTTCGCACTTTCGTACGCGGCCTGGTAAGTAGCAGGATCAATCTGATAGAGAGACACACCTGCTTCAATGTCGCCGCCTTCGGTAAAGTTACGCTTCAGGATAATACCGCTGACCTGAGGGCGAACTTCCGCAATGCGAAACGCACTGGTGCGACCTGGGAGTTCAGTTGTGATCTGTAGAGGTTCAGTTTTGAGCGTCACAACTCCAACTTCTGGCATCTGCTGGCCCCCTTGTTGGGCCTGTTTGTCGTCACATCCTGTTAGCGCTAAGCTGCCTGAGAGCATCAGAACGACTGCCAGAGGCGTTAACCCTCTGTTTTTGTTCATATGTAAACCTCGAGTGTCCGATTTCAAATTGATCAATGGCTTAAAGCCCATAAACCCATTGCTGCGTTTATATTATCGTCGTGCTATGGTACATACATTCACAAATGTATGTAAATCTAACGCCTGTAAATTCACTGACATATGGCACGAAAAACCAAACAACAAGCACAGGAAACACGGCAGCACATTCTGGATGTTGCTCTGCGTTTGTTTTCGCAGCAAGGGGTATCATCCACCTCGCTTGCGGAGATCGCAAAAGCCGCTGGTGTAACGCGCGGTGCTATCTATTGGCATTTCAAAAATAAGTCGGATTTATTCAGTGAAATCTGGGAGCTAGCAAAACCTAACATTGATGAGTTAGAAACTGAGTATCAGGCAAAATTCCCCGACGATCCACTATCAGTATTAAGAGAAATTTTAATTTACGTTCTTGAAACTACCGTAACAGAAGAACGCCGACGTTTATTGATGGAGATTATATTCCACAAATGCGAATTTGTCGGGGAAATAGCATCAGTTCAGTTAGTCGAACGTAGCCTGTGCCTGGAAAACTATGACCGTATAGAAAAAACGTTACGCCACTGTATGGATGTCAACATGCTGCCGGAAAACCTGAACACACGTCGTGTTGCGGTGTTAATGCGTAGCTATATTTCCGGAATCATGGAGAACTGGTTATTTGCCCCCGAATCATTTGATCTGAAAAATGAGGCTCGCCACTACGTGGCGGTGTTGCTGGAGATGTGCCTGCTTTGTCCAACCTTACGCCTGCAGACAGGGGAGACTCGCTAACTTACCATTTCTTTACCAGGAATTCTCCTGGTCATTTTGCCTCCTGCTATTCTGCTGGTCACAGCCGTGATATTCTTGCCGCTTGACTATTTCCGGTCACTTTCCCGGTTCAGAAACATTCATTCTCATGACTATGTTGCAGCTCTATAAACGTTCACAGCATGTAATTGCTATTAGCATTCTTTTCTTCATTCTATTGCTATCCTGCCAGTCATCTGCATTTGCGCGGGCGCAACAGAGTGGTGAACTGCCGACGAAAGCGGATATCCAGAGCCAGTTAGACACGCTGAGTAAACAAAAAGATCTCTCCGCGCAGGATAAGCTGGTCCAACAGGATCTCATCGATACCATCGCCACGCTGGATAAAATCGATCGCGTGAAAGATGAGACCGTACAGCTTCGCCAGAAAGTGGCCCAGGCGCCGGAGAAAATGCGTCAGGCGACGGATGCGCTAAATTCGCTCAGCGATGTCGACAATGACGACGAAACGCGAAAAACGCTGAGCACGCTTTCCTTACGACAGCTTGAGTCACGCGTCGCGCAGGTGCTTGATGACCTGCAAAGCTCGCAAAACGATCTTGCTGCCTACAACAGCCAACTGGTGTCGCTCCAGACCCAGCCAGAGCGCGTACAAAATGCGATGTACACTGCGTCGCAGCAGATGCAGCAAATCCGCAACCGACTTGATGGCACTAATGTAGGCGAAGGTGCTTTACGCCCCAGCCAGCAGGTACTGTTACAGGCGCAGCAGGCGCTGCTGAATGCGCAGATCGACCAACAGCGAAAGAGCCTCGAAGGTAATACGATTTTGCAGGATACCTTGCAAAAACAACGAGATTACGTGACGGCGAACAGTAACCGCCTTGAGCATCAGCTCCAGCTCCTGCAGGAAGCGGTGAACAGCAAGCGACTGACGTTAACCGAAAAAACGGCGCAGGAAGCAGTCACGCCGGATGAAGCCGAGCGTATTCAGTCCAATCCGTTAGTGAAGCAGGAGCTTGATGTTAACCATCAGCTCAGCCAGCGTCTGATTGCCGCTACCGAAAACGGCAACAGCCTGATGCAGCAAAATATCAAAGTCAAAAACTGGCTTGACCGCGCGCTGCAATCCGAACGCAACATTAAAGAACAGATCGCCGTTCTGAAAGGCAGTCTGCTGCTGTCGCGTATTCTGTATCAGCAACAACAAACACTGCCGTCGGCGGATGAACTTGCCGATATGACCAACCGGATCGCCGACTTGCGTCTGGAGCAGTTCGAAGTCAACCAGCAGCGCGACGCGCTGTTCCAGAATGATGCGTTTGTCGCCAAACTGGAAGAAGGGCACGGCAACGAAGTTAACGGCGAAGTCCATGATGCCTTACTGCAGGTTGTGGATATGCGTCGTGAACTGTTGGATCAGCTCAATAAGCAACTGGGCAACCAGCTGATGATGGCGATTAATCTGCAAATTAACCAGCAGCAGTTAATGAGCGTGTCGAAAAACCTGAAAGGGATCCTCACGCAGCAGATTTTCTGGGTTAACAGTAACCGTCCGATGGACTGGGACTGGATCAAAGCTTTCCCGCAAACACTTAAAGACCAGTTTAAGTCGATGAAAATCACGGTGAACTGGGAAAAAGCGTGGCCCGCAGTGTTTATTGCGTTTCTGGCGGGATTGCCGCTGCTGCTCATTGCCGGGCTCATCCGCTGGCGTCTTAAATGGTTGAAAGAGTACCAGGCGAAATTAGCCGCCGCGGTGGGTAACCTGCGTAATGACAGTCAGCTCAACACGCCAAAAGCGATTCTGATCGATCTCATCAGAGCCTTGCCGGCGTGCCTGATTATCCTCGCGGTAGGTCTGATTCTGTTGACTATGCAGTTGAATATCAGCGACCTGCTGTGGGCGTTCAGCAAGAAGATGACCGTCTTCTGGCTGGTGTTTGGTCTGTGCTGGAAGGTGCTGGAAAAAGATGGCGTGGCGATTCGTCATTTTGGTATGCCTGCGAAACAGACCAGCCACTGGCGTCGCCAGATTGTGCGCATCAGCCTCGCGCTGTTACCGTTAAACTTCTGGTCGGTTATTGCTGAGCTGTCGCCGCTCAACCTGATGGACGATGTGCTGGGTCAGGTGGTCATTTTCCTCAACCTGCTTCTGATCGCCTTCCTGGTATGGCCAATGTGCCGCGAAAGCTGGCGCGATAAAGAGTCGCATGGTCTGCGTCTGGTGACGATTACCGTGCTGTCGATTATCCCGATAGCATTAATGGTGCTGACGGCAACCGGCTATTTCTACACCACGCTGCGCCTGGCGGGACGCTGGATTGAAACGGTTTATCTGGTCATTCTCTGGAACCTGCTGTACCAGACCGTGCTGCGTGGGTTGAGCGTCGCGGCACGCCGTATCGCCTGGCGTCGCGCGCTGGCGCGTCGTCAGAACCTGGTGAAAGAAGGAGCGGAAGGTGCCGAACCGCAGGAAGAACCGACCATCGCGCTGGAGCAGGTAAACCAGCAAACGCTGCGTATAACTATGCTGGTGATGGTTGCCCTGTTTGGTGTCCTGTTCTGGGCCATTTGGTCTGATTTGATCACCGTATTCAGCTATCTCGACAGCATTACGCTCTGGCATTACAACGGCACCGAAGCGGGTGCGGCAGTGGTGAAAGACGTCACCATGGGCAGCCTGCTGTTTGCGATTATTGCCTCAATGGTCGCGTGGGCGCTGATCCGTAACTTACCCGGCCTGCTGGAAGTGCTGGTGCTCTCGCGACTGAAGATGCGTCAGGGGGCATCGTACGCGATCACCACGATCCTCAACTACGCGATCATCGCCATCGGCGCAATGACGGTCTTCGGATCGCTCGGTGTCTCGTGGGATAAACTGCAATGGCTGGCCGCCGCTCTGTCGGTTGGTTTGGGTTTTGGCTTGCAGGAAATTTTCGGTAACTTTGTTTCCGGCCTGATTATTCTGTTTGAACGCCCGGTGCGTATTGGCGATACGGTTACCATTGGTACGTTCTCCGGTACGGTCAGCAAGATCCGAATTCGTGCTACCACCATTACCGACTTCGATCGCAAAGAGGTGATCATCCCGAACAAAGCATTCGTGACGGAGCGTTTGATCAACTGGTCGCTCTCCGATACGACCACGCGTCTGGTGATCCGCATTGGCGTGGCCTATGGTTCGGATCTGGACAAAGTGAAGAAAGTGCTGCTGCAGGCGGCGATGGAACACCCGAAAGTAATGCACGATCCGGAGCCTGCGGTGTTCTTTACCGCCTTCGGCGCCAGCACGCTGGATCATGAGCTGCGTTTATACGTGCGCGAACTACGCGATCGTAGCCATACGGTTGATGAACTTAACCGTGCGGTCGATCGTTTGTGCCGTGAAAACGACATTGATATTGCCTTTAACCAGCTCGAAGTGCACCTGCACAACGCGAAGGGCGACAGCGTAACCGAGGTTAAGCGTGACATCATTAAAGGTGACGATCCGACGCCTTCGGTAGGTTAGTAGAAAAAATCATCAGGCCTGCGAGCTTCGATTCATTCGTAGGCCTGATAAGTGCAACGCTATCAGGCATTTCAGCTATCGCGCGTTTTTTGAAGAAGAGAGCTGTTTCTTTTCGTAATCCCGTTTAACAATCTCCAGCGCCTTCAGTACGGTTTCAGGTGCAACCTGGTTTTCCTCAAGTAAAACAATCAAATCGACGGCCAGTTTGACCTCGTCCGGGGCGTTCTCTAATGACATAAATTCTCCGGGGATTAACGGGTTAAACGCGCCAGCACGTTTTCTATTCTTGCCAGAGCATGGCGGCAGCGAGCCAGTCGCGCCTCGAATGCTTCTACTTCACGATGCAGTTTTTGCTGTTCTTCAAAACCCGTAGCCTGAGCCAGACGCTCTTTGCGTTCACGCGTCATTTCCACCAGTCGGCGTTCAAACTCCTGGTGTTGAACCCGCTTGCGCTGCCAGCGCGCCAGGGCTGGAGATGCGCTGTCCCACTCGCGGAGCGACCAACTGGCGGTTTCACGCGAAATCGCCTCTAACTGTGAGGCAAGGTGTTCCGCCAGCCAGCTAATTTGTGGTAGTTGTTGCTGTTCGACTGCACGGCGCAAGGCGGCGAGATTATCTTCAGCTTCATCCAGACAGGCCTGCAGCAACGTGCTGAGAGTGTGAAACAGATGCCTGTCAAAGCGGGCGCTCAGCGTGGCGTGATGCGCCAACGGAGCACACTGCTGCCGCAGGCGGTTAAGCTGGTTTTCAAGCCTCTGTAGCAGCATGACGGTTTTCACGACAACACTCCGATGAAAATGAGAACTGTTATGCTAAAGTAGCGATTCTCTGTGTTAAGTACTGATATTATGCAACGCATTATTCTAATCATCATTGGCTGGATAGCGGTAGTGTTAGGCACGCTGGGCGTTGTATTGCCGTTGCTGCCCACGACACCATTTATCCTGCTGGCCGCCTGGTGTTTTGCCCGCTCATCGCCGCGCTTTCACGACTGGCTGCTGTATCGTTCGTGGTTCGGCGGGTATCTGCGTCACTGGCAAAAATACCGCGCAATGCCGCCTGGGGCGAAGCCGCGCGCGATTTTGTTGATCCTGGTGACGTTTGCTATTTCCCTCTGGCTGGTCAATATGATGTGGGTACGCGGCCTGCTGCTGGTTATTCTCGCCTGTTTACTGGTTTTTATGTGGCGGATCCCGGTGATTGATGAAAAACAACAAAAGCAGTAAAGCGCAATAATCGCTGTTGCAATTGTCTCTCGCAGCCAGTAAATTCGACCGTTTTCGAGCACAGGCGCAGATGGTCAAAGGTTAACCAAGTGTAACCCTGGCCCTAATATAGACACAAAATCATTCAAGATACGTCGAGGATGAAGTGTATAGTGCGCCGTGAAGTAATACTGTATCAATCAGGCACAAACTTATGACCGCGACTGCACAGCAGCTTGAGTTTCTCAAAAATAGCATCAAAAGCATCCACGATTACCCAAAACCGGGCATTCTTTTCCGTGATGTCACCAGTTTACTGGAAGATCCGAAAGCCTACGCCCTTAGCATTGAATTGCTGGTTGAACGCTATAAAGATGCGGGTATCACTAAAGTGGTTGGCACCGAAGCGCGTGGCTTCCTGTTTGGCGCGCCGGTAGCGTTGGGTCTGGGCGTCGGCTTTGTTCCGGTACGTAAACCGCGTAAGCTTCCGCGTGAAGTGATTGCTGAGAGCTATGAGCTGGAATACGGCACCGATCAGCTTGAAATTCACGTTGATGCCATCAAACCGGGCGATAAAGTCCTGGTTGTGGACGACCTGCTGGCAACCGGCGGCACGATTGAAGCGACCGTGAAGCTGATCCGCCGTCTGGGTGGCGAAGTAACCGATGCTGCCTTTATCATTAACCTGTTTGATCTGGGCGGCGAACAGCGCCTGGAAAAACAGGGGCTGACCTGTTATAGCCTGGTTCCATTCCCGGGCCACTAAGTCGGGCTATCTTATCCCGGTTGAAGTAATACCGAGACACACAACCTCGCCGTTGCTGCGAGGTTGTGTTAGCATTACCCTCCTGTGAATCCACCCTCCAGCCTTTCAGAGCCTGCCAATGAGTTATCAGGTCTTAGCCCGAAAATGGCGCCCACAAACCTTTGCTGACGTCGTCGGCCAGGAACATGTGCTGACGGCACTGGCGAACGGCTTGTCGTTAGGGCGTATTCATCATGCTTATTTGTTTTCCGGCACCCGTGGCGTCGGAAAAACCTCTATCGCCCGTTTGCTGGCGAAGGGATTAAACTGTGAAACCGGCATCACCGCTACGCCGTGCGGCGTGTGCGATAACTGTCGGGAAATTGAGCAGGGGCGTTTTGTCGATTTGATTGAAATCGATGCCGCCTCACGCACCAAAGTCGAAGATACTCGCGATCTGCTGGATAACGTCCAGTACGCGCCTGCGCGCGGCCGTTTTAAGGTCTATTTGATCGACGAAGTGCACATGCTGTCGCGGCACAGTTTTAACGCCCTGCTGAAAACGCTCGAAGAGCCGCCCGCGCACGTCAAGTTCCTGCTGGCGACCACCGATCCGCAGAAGCTGCCGGTGACCATTCTGTCGCGCTGTCTGCAATTCCACCTTAAAGCGCTGGATGTCGAACAGATTCGCCATCAGCTTGAGCATGTTCTCAAAGAAGAGCATATCGCTCATGAACCACGCGCGCTGCAACTGCTGGCCCGCGCCGCGGACGGCAGCCTGCGCGATGCGCTGAGTTTGACCGATCAGGCGATCGCCAGCGGCGATGGTCAGGTCTCGACCGGCGCGGTCAGCACCATGCTCGGCACGCTGGACGACGACCAGGCGCTCTCGCTTGTTGAAGCAGTTGTGGCCGCCGACGGCGAACGCGTGATGACATTGGTGAACGACGCCGCCGCGCGCGGTATTGAGTGGGAAGCGCTGCTGGTTGAGATGTCGGCTTTGCTGCATCGTATAGCCATGGTTCAGCTTTCACCTGCCGCGCTCGGCAGCGATATGGCCGCCATTGAACAGCGTATGCGTGAACTGGCGCGAATCGTCCCGCCAACCGATGTGCAGCTTTACTACCAGACCCTGCTAATCGGGCGCAAAGAACTGCCGTATGCGCCGGACAGGCGAATGGGCGTCGAAATGACACTGCTGCGTGCGCTGGCTTTTCATCCGCGCATGCCGCTTCCGGAACCTGAAGTCCCGCGCCAGTCGTTTGCCCCGGTCGCACCCACAGCGGTGATGACCCCGACGCAGGTGCCACAGCAGCAGCCTGCGCCAGCGCAACAAAATGTGCCGCTCTCCGACGCCACCAGCCAGGTGCTGGCGGCACGCAGCCAGTTGCAACGCGCTCAGGGAGCAACCAAAGCAAAAAAGAGTGAACCGGCAGCCGCTTCCCGCGCGCGGCCGGTGAATAATGCTGCGCTGGAAAGACTGGCTTCGGTGTCGGAACGTGTTCAGGCGCGTCCGGCAGTCTCTGCGCTGGAAAAAGCACCGGCGAAGAAAGAAGCGTATCGCTGGAAAGCGACCAATCCTGTTGCAGAAGTCAAAGAAGTCATCGCCACGCCGAAAGCGCTGAAAAAAGCGCTTGAGCATGAAAAAACGCCGGAACTGGCGGCAAAGCTTGCGGCTGAAGCCATTGAACGCGACCCGTGGGCCGCCCAGGTGAGCCAGCTCTCGCTGCCTAAACTGGTGGAGCAGGTGGCGCTTAATGCCTGGAAAGAAGAGAATGGCAACGTGGTTTGCCTGCACCTGCGTTCCACGCAGCGACACCTTAATTCCAGCGGCGCGCAGCAAAAACTGGCCGAAGCATTGAGTACCTTAACAGGGTCAACGGTTGAATTGACCATCGTTGAAGATGATAATCCCGCGGTGCGCACGCCGCTGGAGTGGCGTCAGGCCATTTATGAAGAGAAGCTCGCGCAGGCGCGTGAGTCGATTATTGCGGATAATAACATCCAGACGCTGCGTCGTTTTTTCGATGCGGAGCTGGACGAAGAAAGTATTCGCCCCATTTGATCGTCAGCCCAATGGTTTGACGGTCGTCATCCCTTAACGTGATTGAGAGAGAAGCCTATGTTTGGTAAAGGCGGTCTGGGTAACCTGATGAAACAGGCCCAGCAGATGCAAGAAAAAATGCAGCAGATGCAGGAAGAAGTCGCCAAGCTGGAAGTGACCGGCGAATCTGGCGCGGGTCTGGTAAAAGTGACCATCAACGGCGCGCATAACTGCCGTCGCGTGGAGATCGATCCAAGCCTGCTGGAAGACGACAAAGAGATGCTGGAAGACCTGGTTGCTGCGGCATTCAACGACGCGGCGCGTCGTATTGAAGAGACGCAGAAAGAGAAGATGGCTTCTGTTTCCTCCGGAATGCAGCTGCCGCCTGGCTTTAAGATGCCGTTCTGATGCAAACCAGCCCGCTGTTAACTCAGCTTATGGAAGCACTGCGCTGTCTGCCGGGCGTTGGCCCGAAGTCTGCGCAGCGCATGGCGTTCACGCTGCTTCAGCGCGATCGCAGCGGCGGGATGCGTCTGGCGCAGGCGTTAACGAAGGCGATGTCGGAAATCGGCCACTGTGCCGATTGCCGCACCTTCACAGAGCAAGACGTCTGCAACATCTGCTCGAACCCGCGTCGCCAGGAAAACGGTCAGATTTGCGTGGTGGAGAGTCCGGCGGACATCTACGCCATTGAGCAAACCGGGCAATTTTCCGGACGTTACTTCGTGCTGATGGGACACCTGTCGCCGCTGGACGGTATCGGGCCTGATGATATCGGGCTGGATCGTCTTGAACAGCGACTGGCGTCTGAGCAAATTAACGAACTGATCCTCGCGACCAATCCCACGGTCGAAGGAGAGGCGACCGCCAACTATATTGCTGAGCTTTGCATGCAATATGGCGTTGAAGCCAGCCGTATCGCCCATGGCGTTCCGGTAGGCGGCGAGCTGGAAATGGTCGATGGCACCACGCTGTCGCACTCTCTGGCAGGACGACACAAGATTAAATTCTGAACAAACGGAGGCCGCGACGGCGGCTTCCGCTTGAAATCCTTCCCGCCTGTCCCCATTTCACCCTCAACGTGTTTTTACCATTGAAAATGGCATTGTTGAGGTAGATCTACATGAAAGGACAAGAAACTCGTGGTTTTCAGTCAGAAGTAAAACAGCTTCTGCACCTGATGATCCATTCTCTGTATTCCAATAAAGAAATCTTCCTGCGTGAGCTTATCTCTAACGCCTCGGATGCGGCAGACAAGCTGCGTTTCCGCGCACTGTCTAACCCGGACCTGTATGAAGGTGACGGTGAGCTGCGTGTGCGTGTTTCCTTCGATAAAGATAAGCGTACGTTGACCATTGCCGATAACGGCGTGGGGATGAACCGTGATGACGTTATCGATCATCTGGGGACCATTGCGAAATCCGGCACCAAATCTTTCCTCGAATCCATGGGCTCCGATCAGGCAAAAGACAGCCAGTTGATCGGCCAGTTCGGGGTTGGCTTCTACTCAGCCTTCATCGTGGCGGACAAAGTCACCGTGCGTACCCGTGCTGCGGGTGATAAACCGGAAAACGGCGTGTTCTGGGAGTCTGCGGGCGAGGGTGAGTACACCGTTGCTAATATCACCAAAGAAGACCGTGGTACCGAAATTACTCTGCATCTGCGCGAAGGCGAAGACGAGTTCCTCGATGACTGGCGCGTACGTTCCATCATCAGCAAATATTCCGACCATATCGCGCTGCCGGTAGAGATCGAAAAATCCGAAGAGAAAGACGGCGAGACCGTGGTTTCCTGGGAAAAGATCAACAAGGCGCAGGCGCTGTGGACGCGTAACAAGTCAGAAATCAAAGACGACGAGTACAACGAATTCTACAAGCACATCGCCCACGACTTCACTGACCCGCTGACCTGGAGCCACAACCGTGTGGAAGGTAAGCAGGAGTACACCAGCCTGCTGTATATCCCGTCGCAGGCGCCGTGGGATATGTGGAACCGCGATCACAAGCATGGTCTGAAACTTTACGTCCAGCGTGTATTCATCATGGATGACGCCGAGCAGTTCATGCCGAACTACCTGCGCTTTGTGCGCGGTCTGATAGATTCCAACGATCTGCCGCTGAACGTCTCCCGTGAGATCCTGCAGGACAGCACCGTCACCCGTAACCTGCGTAGCGCGCTGACCAAACGCGTACTGCAGATGCTGGAAAAACTGGCGAAAGACGACGCGGAAAAATACCAGACCTTCTGGAAGCAGTTCGGCCTGGTGCTGAAAGAAGGCCCGGCGGAAGACCACGCCAACCAGGAAACGATCGCTAAACTGATGCGCTTCGCGTCTACGCACACTGACTCCTCCGCGCAAACCGTGTCGCTGGAAGATTACGTGTCGCGTATGAAAGAAGGGCAGGAGAAAATCTACTACATCACCGCAGACAGTTATGCGGCGGCGAAGAGCAGCCCGCACCTGGAACTGCTGCGTAAGAAAGGCATCGAAGTGTTGCTGCTTTCTGACCGCATCGATGAGTGGATGATGAACTACCTGACCGAGTTCGATGGCAAACCGTTCCAGTCTGTGGCCAAAGCCGACGAGTCCATCGACAAACTGGCAGATGAAGTTGACGAATCGGCAAAAGAAGCGGAAAAAGCGCTGACGCCGTTCGTTGAGCGCGTGAAAACTCTGTTGGGTGACCGCGTGAAAGAAGTGCGTCTGACTCACCGTCTGACCGACACGCCAGCCATCGTTACCACCGATGCGGATGAAATGAGCACCCAGATGGCGAAACTGTTTGCCGCTGCGGGCCAGGCCGTACCGGAAGTGAAATATATCTTTGAACTGAACCCGGACCACGTGCTGGTAAAACGCACGGCGGATACTCAGGACGAAGCACAGTTCAAAGAATGGGTTGAACTGCTGCTGGATCAGGCGCTGTTCGCTGAGCGCGGCACGCTGGAAGATCCGAACCAGTTCATCCGTCGCATGAACCAGTTGCTGGTGTCCTGATACCCGTAATGTAATGCCGGATGGCGCTAGCGCTTATCCGGCCTACAGTATCTCGTAATAGTAGGCCGGATACGGTGTTTACACCGCCATCCGGCTTTTTTTCGCCTTCTGAACTCAATTTTCCATCATTAACCGTTTCAGCGCGGGTGGCTTCCTTGAGCCAATTGCGTGATGGTGGTATCGTTTAGCGCTTTTTAAAAAATATCGACAACCTTTAAGGGGATTTTCGTAATGCGTATCATTCTGCTTGGCGCTCCGGGCGCGGGTAAAGGAACTCAGGCTCAGTTCATCATGGAGAAGTATGGTATTCCGCAAATCTCCACCGGTGATATGCTGCGTGCCGCCGTGAAATCTGGCTCCGAGCTGGGCAAACAAGCGAAAGACATCATGGACGCCGGTAAGCTGGTGACTGATGAGCTGGTGATCGCGCTGGTAAAAGAGCGTATTGCTCAGGAAGACTGCCGTAATGGTTTCCTGCTCGATGGCTTCCCGCGTACTATTCCGCAGGCAGATGCCATGAAAGAAGCGGGTATCAACGTGGACTACGTTCTGGAATTCGACGTTCCAGACGAGCTGATCGTTGACCGTATTGTAGGTCGTCGCGTACACGCTGCTTCTGGCCGCGTTTACCACATCAAATTCAACCCGCCTAAGGTTGAAGGCAAAGACGACGTGACCGGCGAAGAGCTGACCACCCGTAAAGACGATCAGGAAGAGACCGTACGCAAGCGCCTGGTGGAATACCATCAGATGACCGCACCGCTGATCGGCTACTACTCTAAAGAAGCGCAGGCGGGTAACACCAAATACGCGAAAGTTGACGGCACTCAGGCCGTGGCTGACGTTCGCGCAGCGCTGGAAAAAATCCTCGGTTAATTTTTAACGCGGTTAATGCCAGATGGCGGTGGATACACCTTATCCGGCCTACGATTTTTTGTAGGCCTGATAAACGCAGCGCCATCAGGCAAATTCTCGTCTTACCTCTCACAGCAATTAGTTCTTCTTTATCGCTTTTCCGCTACAATTATCAACAATTTGAATCGATAAGAGGCGGTAATGCGTCAGACGAAAACCGGTATCCTGCTGGCAAACCTCGGCACTCCCGATGCCCCAACCCCCGAAGCCGTTAAGCGCTACCTGCGCCAGTTTTTAAGCGATCCACGCGTAGTCGATACGTCCCCTGCACTGTGGTGGCCGCTGCTGCGTGGTGTGATTTTGCCGCTGCGAGCACCGCGTGTGGCAAAGCTGTACCAGTCAATCTGGATGGAAGACGGTTCCCCGCTGATGGTCTACAGCAAGGCGCAACAGCAGGCGCTGGCACAACGTCTGCCTGATACGCCTGTTGCACTGGGGATGAGCTACGGTTTGCCGTCGCTCGAAAGCGCGGTCGATGAACTGCTGGCAAGCGGAGTAGAACACATGGTGGTGTTACCGCTGTATCCGCAATACTCCTGTTCGACAGTGGCGGCAGTCTGGGACGAGCTGGCGCGCATCTTAGCGCGTAAACGCGGTATTCCCGGCGTCTCGTTTATTCGTGATTACGCCGATGACAGCAGCTACATTGATGCGCTGGCCAAAAGTGCCCGGGATTCATTCGCTCAACATGGCGAACCTGATTTACTGCTGCTCTCCTATCACGGCATTCCGCAGCGCTACGCCGATGAAGGCGATGACTACCCGCAGCGCTGTCGCGATACGACGCGTGAGCTGGTTTCAGCGCTTGGCCTGCCGCCGGAAAAAGTCATGATGACCTTCCAGTCTCGCTTTGGCCGCGAACCATGGCTGACACCGTATACCGACGAAACGCTAAAAATGCTGGCGGAGAAAGGAACCCGACATATCCAGGTTATGTGTCCGGGCTTCGCGGCTGATTGCCTCGAAACGCTGGAAGAGATAGCGGTACAAAACCGGGAGATTTTCCTTGAAGCGGGTGGTAAGCAATATGAATATATTCCGGCGCTGAATGCCGCGCCGGAGCATATTGAAATGATGGTGAAACTGACCGAAGCCTACCGCTAAAGCTGTTGCTTAAAGAAATGCGCGCCGTCCTGCAGAGCTTCATCGGCGGTTTTCATCATCCGCGAATAGTGCAGGAAGGCGTGCAGCGTACCGGGATACATTTTGTACTGGCAGGGCTGCTGATGCGCCTGTAACGTCTGGAATAATAAGCGGCTATCGTCGATCAGCGGATCGAACTCCGCACCGGCGATAAAACACGGCGGTAGGTCGCGCGTCAGATCGTTATTAAACAGGCAATAGTACGGTGACTCACGATCGTCAGCGCTACGTAGGTACGCGTTTTCGTACATCTGCAGATCCTCGCGGGTTAAACCATCCCACGCTCCGCCCATCAGCCGTCGACTCAGTGAATCCTGCAGGCCGTAAAGGCCATACCACAACAGCACGCCAGCGACTTTGCCGCAGGCAATGTTTTTATCTCGCAGCCACAACGCACTGGCGAGCGCCAGCATCGCTCCGGCGGAATCGCCGGCAAAACCTATCGTATTGATATTGAGGGAATAGTCGCCAGCATGTTGATGATAGTACTGGCAAACGGCGACGATCTCTTCGATGGCTTGTGGGTAGCGCGCTTCCGGCGACAGCGAATAGTCGATGCCAATAACTGTGCACTGGGTGTAGTGCGCCAGTAAACGCATAATACGGTCATGGGTATCCAGATTACCGAGAATAAAACCGCCGCCGTGCAGGTAATACAGCGTCGCCTGGCTTTGGGGCTGCGGAGCGTAGATGCGTGTGGCAACGGGGCCGCACGCGGTAGAAATCACGCATTCTCGGGTATGCATCTGCGGGGCATCGGCATTCCACAGCTGCCGCTCATGAATGTAGTGTTGGCGCTGGGCCACAAAGTCATCGGCAGCGGGCCACGGTGGCAAATCGTCGCGATGAAAATTCACCACGCTTTTCATTTCATCCGAAATTTTGTCGAGTACGGGGATTTTGTTTTCCGGCTTCATAAAACACTCCTTGTGAAGGTGAGTTATTGTAGAAATTAATCCCGGATAAACTGCGATCTCACCGTCCGATATTGAAACTCAGCGCCGCATCGCATGCGCAGCAGGGAATGTGCTACCATGCATCGCTCAGTTAACCACCCGTAAAATCGACCATGAAATTTCCCGGTAAACGTAAATCCAAACACTATTTCCCCGTCAGCGCGCGCGATCCGTTGCTGCAACAAATTCAGCCAGAAAATGAAACCAGCGCAGCCTGGGTTGTCGGTATCGACCAGACGCTGGTAGATATTGAAGCCAAAGTGGATGATGATTTTGTAAAACGTTATGGATTAAGCGCCGGGCACTCTCTGGTGATTGAAGATGATGTTGCGGAAGCGCTCTACCAGGAGCTGGTACGCGAAAACCTGATCACCCATCAGTTTGCAGGTGGCACCATCGGTAACACTATGCATAACTACTCCGTGCTGGCAGATGACCGTTCGGTACTGTTGGGGGTGATGTGCAGTAATATCGAAATTGGTAGCTACGCGTATCGCTATTTATGCAACACCTCCAGCCGCACCGATTTGAACTATCTACAGGGTGTAGATGGTCCTATTGGCCGCTGCTTTACGCTGATTGGTGAATCCGGCGAACGCACATTTGCCATCAGCCCTGGTCACATGAACCAACTGCGCGCGGATAGCATCCCTGAATCAGTCATTGCCGGGGCTTCCGCGCTGGTGCTGACCTCCTATCTGGTGCGCTGTAAGCCAGGCGAACCGATGCCGGAAGCGACCATGAAGGCGATTGAATTTGCCAAAAAGCACAACGTGCCGGTGGTACTGACGCTGGGGACCAAATTCGTTATTGCGGATAACCCGCAGTGGTGGCAGACATTCCTGAAAGAGAATGTCTCTATTCTGGCGATGAACGAAGAAGAAGCCGAAGCGCTGACCGGCGAGAACGATCCGCTGCTGGCGTCTGACAAGGCGCTGGACTGGGTGGATCTGGTGCTGTGTACTGCGGGTCCGGCAGGTCTGTATATGGCCGGCTTTACTGAAGAAGAGGCGAAACGCAAAACTCAGCATCCACTGCTGCCAGGGGCGATTGCCGAATTCAACCAGTACGAGTTTAGTCGCGCCATGCGCCATAAAGACTGTACTCATCCGCTGCGTGTGTATTCGCACATCGCACCGTATATGGGCGGGCCAGAAAAGATCATGAATACCAACGGTGCTGGCGACGGCGCACTGGCGGCATTGCTGCATGATATTACCGCTAACAGCTACCACCGCAGCAATGTGCCTAACTCCAGCAAACACAAGTTCACCTGGCTGACCTATTCGTCATTAGCGCAGGTGTGTAAATATGCTAACCGCGTGAGTTATCAGGTGCTGAACCAGCATTCCCCGCGTCTGACGCGGGGTTTGCCGGAACGTGAAGACAGTCTCGAAGAGTCGTACTGGGATCGCTGAGTTCTTGCCCGATGGCGCTACGCTTATCGGGCCTACGCGTAGCAATATGTAGGCCGGATAAGGCGTTTTACGCCGCCATCCGGCACGTAACATTAACTGGCGGTAGCAACTTCACCGGCAGGCGGCGTTTCAATCAGCTCCAGCATGGTGCGGGCGATTTCACGCTCGCCCATGACCACCTGATTGGCACCGCGCTCGGTAATATATTCCACCTCATCGTCATAATGCGCGCGGGCGATAATCTCAATCGACGGGCACTTCTCACGCGCGGAAGCGACAATTTCACCCGCTTCATAGCCATTCGGAATGGTCAGCAACAGCCAGCGCGCGCAATCCAGATGCGCCAGATTCATAATTTCCTCGTTGGCGGCATTTCCCAGCACCGCGCGGATCCCACGCTCGCGCAGTTCATCCACCCGGGTACGTGAGGTTTCGATAACCACCAGCGGGATCCCCGCAGCCATCAATTTCTCACCCAGCAGGCTGCCGACGCGACCAAAACCGACCAGCAGGGCGTGATTGCAGATATCCACCGGAATTTGCTTCTCTTCTTCGATAGCCTCTTCCAGCGTCTGCTCTTCCAGCGTTTCGGTTTTGGCGAGATATTTTTCTAACACCGCGAACAGCACCGGGTTGAGCATGATGGACAGGATTGCCCCTGCCAGCACCAGATTCTGTCCGGCCTGCGGCAGCAGGTTTAACGCCATTCCCAGACCCGCCAGGATAAAGGCAAACTCACCAATCTGTGCCAGGCTGGTGGCAATGGTGAGCGCCGTGCGTTGGGAGTGACCAAACATGCGCACCAGGAAATAGGCGGCAAGGGATTTACCAAAGATGATAATCGCCAGCGTACCCAGCACTGCCAGCGGCTGTTGGATCAGGACTAACGGATCGAACAGCATCCCGACGGAAACGAAGAACAGTACAGCGAACGCATCGCGCAGCGGCAGGGTGTCATGCGCCGCACGGTGGCTCAGTTCCGATTCATTCAACACCATACCAGCGAAGAATGCGCCCAGCGCAAAGGAGACATCGAACAGTTCCACTGCGCCAAAGGCGATACCTAAGGCAAGGGCGAGAACTGACAGGGTAAATAGCTCGCGTGACCCGGTTGCGGCGCTGCGGGCCATAATCCACGGTACCAGGCGACGCCCCACCAGCATCATAATCGCGATAAACGCCACCACCTTACCGATGGTAATCCCCATATCGACGGCGAGCGAGGCAAAGCCGACATCTTCTTTTTCCAGCATTCCGGCGACGGCTGGCAGGAGAACCAGCGTCAGCACCATCATCAAATCTTCGACAATCAGCCAGCCAATGGCGATTTGCCCGCGCTGACTGTCAATGAGCTGCCGTTCTTCAAGTGCACGCAGTAGCACTACGGTACTGGCGGTTGAAAGACACAGACCAAAGACGATACCGACCATCAGCGACCAGCCTAATACGGCTGAAAGCGCCATACCCAGCAGCGTTGCCACCGCTATCTGGGCAATCGCGCCGGGAATGGCGATAGACTTTACCGCCATCAAATCCTTCAGGGAAAAGTGCAGCCCGACGCCGAACATCAACAGGATCACGCCAAGCTCGGCCAGTTCAGGCGCGAGCTTGGTATCAGCAACAAAACCAGGTGTAAATGGACCGGCCAGAACGCCCGCTAACAGATATCCCACCAGAGGAGAAATACGTAGTTTATTGGCAATCATGCCTAATATAAAAGCGAGCACAAGGCCGCCGACAATGGTGGTGATAAGCGGGGTGGCGTGATGCATTCCGTCTCCTTTGGTTGCTGTGTTGATCCTGAAAACCCAAATTCCGAGTAATAGTTTATGACAATTTTGATGTTTATGTTGATGAATAATTATTGAATTTTGATGAAAACAGGATTTTAAAGGAAAAAAAAGCACGGATCGGAAAACTACGGGGGGATGTTTGAGGCAAACGCTGATGGCCGCTGTAAGTGATGACGACCAAAGTTTACCTTTGGCCGTCAGAAAATCAGGCTTTATGTCGGTTATCAGGTAAGAATATGGTCAGTATCCCCAGAAGTGGCAGGAAAGCACATATTTTGTAGACCAAATCGATACTGGTATGGTCGGCAATCAGCCCTAACACCGCGGCTCCCAGGCCACCCATGCCGAAGGCAAAACCGAAAAATAGCCCAGAAACCATGCCGATACGCCCAGGAAGTAGCTCCTGTGCGTAAACCAGAATGGCAGAAAACGCCGATGCGAGGATAAAACCAATGATCACGGTTAAAATCCCGGTCCATTCCAGCGTTGCGTAGGGTAAAACGAGGGTAAATGGCGCAACGCCGAGGATAGACCCCCAAATAACATATTTTCTGCCAATTTTATCGCCTAATGGTCCGCCAATCACCGTCCCGGCCGCGACGGCAAACAGGAAGGCAAACAGATGAAACTGGGCATTTTGTACCGATAATCCGAATTTTTGCATCAGATAAAAGGTGTAATAGCTGCTAATGCTCGCCATATAGAAGTATTTGGAGAAAATCAGCACCAGCAGAATGCTTACCGCCAGAACCACTTTATTACGCGGCAACGGATTAACGATAGCGACCTTCGGCTTTCCTTTACTCATCCGATGCTGCGCGGCATACCAACGGCTGATTTGTGCCAGGACGACAATCGCTAATAGCGCAGCCAGCACAAACCAGGCCACATTACCTTTACCATATGGCGCGATGATGACAGCCGCCAGCAATGGCCCCAGAGAGCTACCGAAGTTGCCGCCAACCTGGAAAATCGACTGGGCAAGGCCGTGGCGACCACCGGAGGCCATACGCGCCACGCGGGACGATTCCGGGTGAAATACCGAAGAGCCGGTACCAACCAGCGCCGCGGCGAGCAGCACCATATGGAAGCTGCCGGCCATGGCCAGCAAAACAAGCCCGCTCAGCGTGAAGCACATCCCAATGGGCAGCGACCACGGCATCGGGTATTTATCCGTCCAGTAACCCACCACCGGTTGCAGCAGCGAGGATGCTAGCTGGAAGGTCAGGGTAATCATCCCTATCTGCATAAACGTCAGCGAGAACTCTGACTGCAATAGCGGATAAATCGCCAGGATCAGCGACTGAATCATATCGTTTAGCAAATGGGAGAGGCTGATCGCTCCTAAAATGCCAAATGAGGTGCGTGCTTTAGCAACCGACGCTGACGCGCCAGCCACAGGCTGGGTTGGTTCACTTATTGCCATAGAAAGTCACTTCTGTTTGGGTTGCGATTATGAGGGTAATCTATTTTGTTATTATTACCTGACTAACATACCTGCGGAAGGTGTTTGAAGGAAGTCTCATTTCTGAAAACATTTTCGACTATTATTTCATATCATTGTAATTTCAGTCGTTGATTTTGGCTCAGGGAGAGAAATATGAAGTTTTTAAAACGGGGCGTGGCGCTGGCGTTATTAGCCGCATTTACGCTGGCAGGTCAGCCAGCGCAAGCGTACGAAAAAGATAAAACCTACAAAATTACCATTCTGCATACCAACGATCATCACGGTCACTTCTGGCGCAGCGAATACGGAGAATACGGACTGGCGGCGCAAAAAACGCTGGTGGACGGTATTCGTAAAGAGGTGGCTGAGGAAGGGGGCAGCGTACTGCTGCTTTCCGGCGGTGATATTAATACCGGCGTACCGGAGTCCGATCTGCAGGATGCGGAACCTGATTTTCGCGGCATGAACCTGATTGGCTATGACGCGATGGCGGTCGGTAACCACGAGTTTGATAATCCGCTGACCGTCTTGCGCCAGCAGGAAAAATGGTCCAAATTCCCGTTTCTCTCGGCCAATATCTATCAGAAAAGCACCGGCGAGCGTTTATTTAAGCCGTGGGCCATCTTTAAGCGCCAGGATTTAAAAATTGCCGTACTCGGTTTAACCACTGACGATACGGCGAAAATTGGCAACCCAGAGTTCTTCACCGATATTGAGTTTCGCAAACCTGCGGAAGAAGCAAAGCTGGTTATCCAGGAACTCAATATGAATGAAAAGCCAGACATCATTATCGCGACCACCCATATGGGGCATTATGACAACGGCAATCATGGCTCGAACGCCCCTGGCGATGTCGAAATGGCGCGTAGCCTGCCCACCGGGGCGCTGGCGATGATTGTGGGTGGTCACTCACAGGATCCGGTGTGTATGGCTGCGGAAAACAAGAAGCAGGTTGATTACGTACCGGGTACGCCGTGTGCGCCAGATAAGCAAAATGGGATCTGGATTGTACAGGCACACGAGTGGGGGAAATACGTGGGCCGGGCGGACTTTGAGTTCCGTAACGGCGAAATGAAAATGGTTAACTACCAGCTCATTCCAGTCAACCTGAAGAAAAAAGTGACCTGGGACAACGGTAAAAGTGAGCGCGTACTCTACACCCCGGAGATTGTTGAAAATCAGCAAATGCTTTCGCTGCTGACGCCGTTCCAGAATAAAGGTAAAGCGCAGCTCGACGTGAAAATCGGTAGCGTCAATGCGCGCCTCGAAGGCGATCGAAGCAAAGTCCGTTTCGTGCAGACCAACATGGGACATCTGCTGCTGGCTGCGCAAATGGCGCGAACCAGCGCTGATTTTGGCGTGATGAGCGGCGGCGGTATCCGTGACTCCATCGAAGGCGGCGATATCACCTATAAGAGCGTGCTGAAGGTACAGCCGTTTGGCAACATCGTGGTGTATGCCGATATGAGCGGGAAAGAGGTGATTGACTATCTGACCGCAGTGGCGCAAATGAAGCCGGACTCCGGGGCCTATCCGCAGTTTGCCAACGTCAGCTTTGTGGCGAAAGACGGCAAGCTTAACGATTTGAAAATCAAAGGCGAGCCCGTTGACCCAGCCAAAACCTATCGTATGGCAACGCTGAGCTTCAACGCCACCGGCGGTGATGGCTATCCGCGTATTGATAACAAACCAGGCTATGTGAATACCGGATTTATTGATGCGGAAGTGCTGAAGGAGTACGTGCAGAAGAACTCACCGCTGGATGCCAGTGCGTATGAGCCGAAGGGTGAGGTGAGCTGGCAGTAACAGGGCTATTTTGTTCGCCATTTTGAACACGGGCAGTACTCGGAATCCTCACGTACTTCATGTACGCTCCGGTTCCTGCGCGCTGGCCGAGTCCAAACTGCCTTCACCAATAACGCCCTGTTGAGTATTCGATTTGTAGGCCTTAAAGCTGCGCGCCATCAGGCAGTCATTCTATAACCGCTTAATCCCGGCGGGCGATATCGGCGAATTTCGCATCCAGAATTTTCGCCAGATCGCTCGCTGCCAGTTCGATGTCCAGTCCGCGTTTGCCGCCGGAAACATAAATGGTGTCAAACGTTTGGGCTGGCGCGTCGATGAGCGTCGGCAATCTTTTTTTCTGCCCCAACGGGCTGATACCGCCTACCAGATAGCCGGTAGTGCGTTGCGCGACCATGGGGTCGGCCATATCGACCTTTTTGGCGCCCAAAGCTTTGGCAACCTTTTTGAGATCCAGTTGACCGGCTACCGGTGTGACGGCAACCGCCAGATGTTTCATATCGCCATTCACGGCAACCAGCAGCGTTTTGTAGACCTGATCCGCATTCAGTCCTAATTTACGGACCACTTCGTCGCCAAAGTTGGTCTCGGACGGATCGTGATCGTAGGTGTGGATCTGAAAAGAAATTTTGTTTTTTTCGAGTAGTTTAACGGCGGGTGTCATAGCAATTTTTCCTGGCCCAGACAAAATACGCCATAAGCATACGCCTGATGGCGGTGGAAAAAATAGTACCATCTTGCGCAATAGTATTGGCAGGATGATGACTTTGAGCGACAATCGACCTACACCGATGCTTTAAGCGTCGGCATAATAATAATGATGAAATTCCTCTTTGACGGGCCAATAGAAATATTGGCCATTTTTTTATCGCATCATCTCCGGTAAATTTCCCTCTCCATACAGATGCAGTGCGCCCACTGCGACCACATAGTGGCCTGCAGGCATTGCCTTGAGTTTGTCCCGCCAGGCCTCATTACGCTGGTGCATTAATACGTCATATAATGACTGGCTGAATGTGTTGGGTAACGTGAGTGCGCTATTTTGTGGTGGTGATTCAAGCCACCAGCCCATCATTTGTTGCAGCAACCTGGCGTTGGTGTGCCAGTGCGTCAGGGTATCGTCAAGCAAAGCCAAACCGTTATCAGGCAATTGACATAACAGGTCGATTTGGCTGGAGGCGCCTTCCAGTTCAATAATGGTTTTTTGCGCCTGTTTAGCCGCTTTGAGCAGTTGGTAGTCAATGCCATATTCCGCCCGTAATCCCAGCTGTTGCGCCTGCGTGGCTTGTAAGATCATGGCTATTTGCCACAGGGGTTGAGTCGAAAACAGGGAAGGGGAAATACCAAGATCTGCAGAAACTTTTTGCAGATTGCGCAATTGCTCTTCGCTGATGCGTTCTTCCAGCGTGGCAAAGGCCGGGAGATTGGCAAACGGAGTATCGTCACCGGAGACATCGGCTTCGACAATCAGTGCGTCAGCGTGGCTGAGTTTTTTCAGTAATCTGGCAGGCAGAGGGGCCATACCCCGGCTACCCATATGAATACTGCCAATCAGATGAAAATGGCGGTTGCCAGGCAAAGAGATATCGATGGCCGGCCAGGTATAATGGTTACCGCGCAGTGCAGACCATAATGCTTTTACCCGGTATAACAAATCCATACGACCTCCCTAAGTGGAGAACCATGCTAGCGCGTGGTCGGAAAAGTCGCAATGTGTGAATTGCCGGATGGCGCAGTTGATAGCGCCATCCGGCAAAGGGTTACTCTTTAGGTTTGAAGCGCAGCAGTCGGTTCGCGTTGCTCACCACGGTGATGGAAGAAAGCGCCATCGCTGCCCCGGCGACGACCGGGTTGAGCAGCGTGCCGGTGAACGGCCACAGGATCCCAGCGGCAACCGGGATGCCGATGCTGTTGTAGATAAACGCGCCGAGCAGGTTCTGCTTCATATTGCGCAGCGTTGCCCGGGAGATAGACAGCGCATCCGCAACGCCCATCAGGCTATGACGCATCAGCGTAATCGCGGCTGTTTCAATCGCCACATCGCTGCCGCCACCCATGGCGATCCCTACATCGGCCTGAGCCAGCGCAGGCGCATCGTTGATACCGTCACCGACCATGGCGACCTGGCGCCCCTGGCTCTGCAGACGCTTGATCGCCTCGGCCTTACCGTCCGGCAGAACGCCTGCAATCACCTCATCAATACCCGCCTCTTTGGCAATGGCGTTGGCGGTTGTTGGGTTGTCGCCGGTCAGCATCACCAGACTATACCCGGCGCGATGCAGGCGCTGGAGCGCTGCCACGCTGTCGCTACGCAGTGGATCACGCACCGCTAACAGCGCCGCCGCTTTACCATCAATCGCCAACAGCACCGGAGTTGAACCCTGGGAAGCCTGAGCGGTGATTTCAGCTTCCATTTCAGTGGTATCTACCTGCTGTTCATTGAGCAGTGCCTGATTTCCCAGCAGCAGAGTATGACCTTCGGTCTCGCCGCTGACGCCTAACCCGCGCAGCGTACGGAAACCGTTGACCTGCGGCAGCGAGACATCGCCGGCTTTGTCCAGAATAGCCCTGGCCAGCGGGTGGCTGGAACCCTGTTCAAGGGCTGCGGCCAGACGAATTACCCGCGCTTCATCGGTGTTGCCAAACGTTTTGATGGCGACAACCTGCGGTTTGCCTTCGGTCAGCGTCCCGGTCTTGTCAAAGACGACGGTATCAAGCGTGCTGGCGCGTTGCAGCGCATCGGCATCGCGTACCAGTACCCCAAACTCAGCGGCACGCCCCACGCCGGAAATAATCGACATCGGCGTTGCCAGACCCAACGCACACGGGCAGGCAATAATCAGGACGGTGGTGGCGATGACCAGCGTATAGACAATCTGCGGCGCCGGGCCAAAGAAATACCAGATAGCGGCACTCACCAGCGCGATCAGCACCACCACCGGAACGAACACCGAGGAGATACGGTCGGCCAGTTTGCCAATTTCCGGTTTGCTGCTTTGCGCCTGACGCACCATGCGAATAATGCGCGACAGCGTGGTGTGGCTGCCAACGGCGCTGGCGCGGAACAGGACGCTGCCGTCCTGGACGACCGTACCGGCGTGGACGCTATCGCCTTCGCCTTTTTGCTGCGGAATCGGCTCACCGGTCAGCATCGCTTCATCCAGCCAGGCTTCGCCCTGGGTGATTTCGCCATCGACTGGCACGCGGTCGCCGGTGGTCAGGCGCAACAACATTCCCGCCTGAACGTCTGCCAGCGGCACGTTCTTTTCACCTTCGTCAGTAACGACGCGTGCGGTCGGCGGCGTCAGATCGAGCAGTTTTTCCAGCGCTTTGGACGAGCGCTGGCGAGCCCGCGCTTCCAGCATATGTCCGAGGTTAATCAGACCGATAATCATGGCGCTGGCTTCATAATAGAGGTGTCGCGCTTCCATCGGGAACCACTGCGGCCAAAGGTTGACGCTCATGGAATAGAGCCATGCTACTCCCGTGCCCAGCGCGACCAGCGTATCCATGGTTGCGGTGCCGTTCATCAGGCTTTTCCACGCGCTGCGGTAGAAGTGACCGCCTGCGAAGACCATCACGGCGAGTGTTGCCAGACCAATTACCAGCCACAGGCTACGGTTGTCGGCACTCACCATCATGTTATCGCCAATCATTCCCCATACCATGACCGGGATACCCAGCAGCAGCGCGACGGCTGCCTGCCAGCGAAAACGCTTCATGGTTGCCACGGCGGTTTCCTGCTGGCGTTCGCGACGCTTAGCGTCGTCTTCGATCGCTTCCGCGCCGTAACCCGCTTTTTCAACCGCCTGCACTAAATCTGCGGCGGAGGCACTGCCCATTACCAGCGCAGTGCGTTCCGCCAGGTTTACCCGTGCCTGGGTGACGCCCGGTACGCTTTGCAATGCATTTTGTACACGGGTCACACAACTGGCGCAGCTCATGCCGTTTAACAGCAACTGTTGGCTGTCATCATCAGCCGTAGCTGCCGGAAGCTCGGAAGGGACCGCTGCCAGTGCTTCCGACGGGATTGATGACTCCGTCAGCGGTTTAGCCTTTGGGTGGCTTAACTCCGCCCCGTAACCGGCTTGTTTGATGGTTTCAATCAGCGCTTCTGCGCTGGCACTCCCGGTAACATGGGCCTCTGTCACGGTGACATCCGCTTGCTCAACATCCGGACGTTGTTCCAGACTTTCTTTAACGCGTTTTACGCAGTGACCACAGGACAAACCGTCCAGGGTTAGATCGATTGTTTGAGACATAACCAACTCCTTCATTGCAGGTTTAACTGACTGTGATAAAGGTTAAACCTTCCAGCAAGGGGAAGGTCAAGGGTGTTTTTAGAAAAGATGAAAAAAGGAGGCGAAGGGGGAAAAACGGGAACGTCACGTCAGAGCGTTCCCGGTCTGTTATTGATTGAGGACGATAAGCGGCGTTCGATGCTCCGGTTCATTTATGACCGTGAGATCGGCACCGTACAGCGCGTTCAGCGCCCGTTGCTTCAGGACATCCTGCGGATACCCGTTATCAACAATCCTGCCGCGTTCCATCAATACCACGCGGTCGGCATAACGCGCTGCGAGGTTGAGATCGTGCAGGACGCAGCAGACGCTAAACTGCCGTTCACGCACCAGGCGACGCAGCAGACGAAAAAGGTGCTGCTGGTGGTGAATATCCAGGGCGGAGGTGGGTTCATCGAGAAACAACCATTTGGACCGAGGCTCGGGCTCCCAAAGCTGAACCAGCAGACGCGCCAGCTGTACCCGCTGTTGTTCTCCTCCCGACAGATGCCGGTAATCGCGCGCGGCCAGCGCCTGGCAGTCGCACAACGTCATGATGTGCTCCGTTTCATCGCCCGTATTGCGCGTGCGATACGGATGCCTGCCCATGCGAATGACCTCCTGAACGCTAAACGGGAAGGCCATATGACTGTTCTGGCGCATCACGGCACGGATTTTTGCCAGCTCGGTGATTGACCACTCGTCCAGCGGCTTGCCGAATAAGCTACAGCGCCCACTGTGAGGTTGCAGATAACCTGTGAGCTGGCGTAGCAGCGTCGATTTCCCGGCGCCATTCGGGCCAAGGATCGCGACGATCTCTCCTTGGGGTAGCGTCAGGGAAACATCGTCGGTCAGTCGTCTCCCCTGAATGTTGTAGATCAGATTTTCTGCGACGATCATGACACCCTCCGGCTACGCAGGATTAACCACAGAAAATACGGTCCTCCGATCAGGCTGGTTAACAGGCCAACGGGCATTTCGGCAGGCTGCACCAGAGTGCGGGCCAGCGTATCGGCAATCAGGAGTAGACAGGCGCCCGCCAGCGTAGAGCAGGGAATCAACCAGCGATGATCGGCGCCGGTAGTCATTCTGATCAGATGCGGGATCACCAGGCCTATAAAGCCAATTACGCCGCTGACGGAAACGGCAGCGCCAACCAGTAGCGAGCTGAGCAACAGTAACTGCTGGCGCTTACGTTTGACGTTCACGCCGAGGTAATGCGCCTCTTCATCACCCAATTGCAGCAAATTAAGCGTGCCCGCCATACAGACGGTGACAGCAATGGCTGGAAGAACAAAGGTACTGGCAACCAGCAGCGTTGGCCACTGGGCCTGGCCGAGATTGCCCATCATCCACAGTGTAAGTTGACGTAGCTGCTGCTCATCGCCCACATAGCTCAGCACGCCAATAGCCGAACCGCACAGAGCATTGATAGCGATACCAGCTAACAGCAGTTGCATCATTCCGCCGTGGTTATGCCGCTGGCTTATCAGGAAAATAATCGTGCAGACCACCATGCTGCCCGCGACGGCAAAAATCATCTGCTCATACAGCACCAACACCACGGGAAACGAAAAGGGGATAACTATCGCGATACCGACCATCAGCGCGGAGCCGCTACTGACGCCAAGCAGGCCAGGATCGGCCATCGGATTGCGAAAAAGCCCCTGCATAATGACCCCTGCCGTTGCCAGCGCTGCGCCTACCAGAACGGCCAGCAACACGCGGGGCAGGCGGATGTTCAACCAGATGTCACGGTATTCGTCGTTGAACAGCGCGCTGAAGCTAATGTTCAGCGCCCCCTGGCTGGCTCCGAAGAGCATCAGAGCGACCAACAACAGAGAAAGACCCGTCAGAATGCTGACGGAAGAAAGCGAGTCCTTAAGCACGCAACGCTCCATAACGTCTTTGCGGCGCGAAGTTCCCGCGCCGCGAGGGGTTTACGCGGGTTTCAGTCCTGGCTCAACCAAACTGTAAATCTGGTTATTGAGTGACGGAGCTGTAGCCAGTTCGTGAATGTGCCTGGCAACATCTGCGCGCATCACAAAACCATGGCACTCCTCGGCCTGTATCCGTTGCGCCTGACCTGTGGCTGCACCGTTCAGTAAACCGCCGGGGCGGAGAATGGCGTAGTCCAGTTGACTGGTTTGTAGCCAGCTTTCAGCCAACGATTTTTCGCGTACCGCCTGACCAAATGCGGCCCTGGCGCGTGGGGACAAAAAGGGCCAACTGTCGCCACAGCCAAGCGAAGTCACCAGAATCATGCGTTTGATCTCCGCTTTTTCTGCTTCATCAATGACGGTTCTGTGCGCCAGATAATCCTCGGCACCGCCCATGGAGGAGATCACCGTGGCATGTTGACCCGCTGCGCGACAGGCACAGGCGGTGACCTGGCTGTCGCAGGCGTCGCCAATGAAGACCTGCACACCTTTTTCCTGCAACCCGGCAGCGACCTGCGCGTTGCGAACGACGGCAATCACCGGACGTTGTTCCGCCAGTGCGAGTGCCAGTGTTTTCGCGCCGACGCCGCTACCACCTGCACCAAAAATGAGCCATGGAGCCATCAGGCATGTTCCTTTAAGGATGAAGACAGCGCGTGAAAGGCGCTGACCTGGTCGGCCAGTAGCTGACGATGCTCATCCCGACCGAGGAAAATTTTGAACATAGCGCTACCCGCCTGGTTAAAGAAGAGAATGGACGCGGTGTCCATGCCCATAAATTTGCGTTCAATCAGGGCAATATGCGTGCAGTTTTCTGCCTTGATATGACCGGTCATGCCTTTTTTGCCGCGCAGGTTGAAGTAACCGTGGCGGTGGAATCCTGAAGGTAATTCACCCGTGAATTCCAGTATGACATCAGCAGTATGGACCAGGGTGGTGACTTTGCCCCATTCGCTGACGGTTTCCCAGACGGTATCAAATTGACTGCCGGAAACCAGCGTCGGGGAGGGGAGGTTTTTCACCACCTCCAGCAGCGTGGTGTTGTACTGGGCTGCGATAGCTTCCAGCGTACCGTCCGGCTCAGTTTTCAAAAAATCCTGTAAAGAGACATGGCTCATACTTCACTCCTTTTATGGTTGCTCTACCGCAATGCGCGGCGCGTTAAGTGTTTGAATCAGTTCATCAAGAGACTGCAAAATATTGCTCGCCCAAAAACGCCCTTCATTGGTCAGGCGCAAACGGGTACTGGCATCTCGCGTCAGTCCTGCGTGATGCCACTGGGTCAGTAGCGGGGCCAGTTTTTGTGCGTGAGGCGTGAGTTCATCCAGCGGGACGCGGGCCGTTTCAATGCCGGCCTGGAGGGTGTGTCGCCACTGGAAACCACGCTCGGCGGTTCGCATCATCATCATGAGCGGTTTTTTTCCGGCGGCGATGGATTCATGCCATGTGGTCAGATTGCGCTCGACCATCCAGGAATAGCCATTGACCGATCCTCCTGCGCCAGAGCCGAATGCCAGACAGTCTGCTCCCTGTTTAATCAGCAGGTTGTACAGATTGCGTTCCCGCGTGGTTCGCGCCCAGTGGCTGTTGCTGATGCAGCGCCAGCCCGCGTTGTCCATAAAATCGCAACCCTGAAGATAAAGATCGCGACGTTCGGCAGGGGAGGGAACCGTTGTACGCCCGGTTTCAACCGCTTTGCCAAGCGGCGTATTGGGGAGCAGGTTCAGCGCATAAAGATCTACGCCGTCGAGGCCGATGTCGCGAGCAATCGCCAGATCATCGCCCCACAGTTTGGCGTCCTGTCCTGGCAGACCAAACAGCAGATCGCACACCACGGCGGCTCGATCCCGTTTTACCAGCCCCTGCATAAAGGCCGTCGCGGTCGGGCCGTCCGAAGTGCGCGCCATTTTCTTGCGGATCCGGCTGTTAAATGACTGAATGCCGATCGAAAACCGATTGGCACCAGCGTCAAGGCAGGCATCGATTCGCGCATCGTCAAAATTGAGTACCCGCCCCTCAATGGTGATTTCGCAGTCCGGCGCCAGAGGTAGCTTGTCACGCAGTGCGGTGATGATTCTGGCCAGATCCCGTGCCGACAGCGCAGACGGTGTACCGCCGCCAAAATAGACGGCGTGAATCGGGGCCGACTGATGCAATGGGCTATCGGCTTCCATCTCTATTTCGCGCAGCAGCGCGTTGGTATAGCGGGCGCAGTGATCCTCTTCAAAGCGGTTTTGATAAAAACCGCAGAAAGTACAATGTGTTGCACAAAAAGGGATATGCAAGTACACCAGCCGTTTACGCGGCGGGGTGGGTTGGCTGATGACATCCTGCCAGGTTTGTGACAATAGCTCTTTGGCAACCGGGATCGCCCCACGCCAGGGCATCGTGGCGCGGCGATCCTTAAAGGGCTGACTTCCCTCGAGCGCAAAATGCGCGGTGAGATCCAGCGAGTGTTCAGTTTTCATTGTTCTTTATAAATCCAGTTAGTGAGGCCAGAATTGCTGGTGCAGGGCTTCAACCGCATCGGCGACGCGCGGCCCCATACCCAGAATCAGCGCCTGGTCTACCGCCACAATGCGCTGGTTTTTCCAGGCTGCAGTGTGGGTAATACCGGCGATTGCGCTCAGACGAGCCAGACCGCCATCCACCATTTGCGACGTCACCACGATCACCTCTGGGTTGGCGGCGATCAGCGATTCCGCGCTGTAGCTTTTGTACTGTGCGTGAGTGGCGACATTTTGTGCGCCCGCAAGGGTCATAATGGCATCGGCAACGCTACCCTTGCCGGCGACCTGTGGCGCGCTGCCGCCAGCGGAGAGAATGAACATGGCTTTGACCGGCGCGTTTTTCGCTGCCACGCTGTGCTGAACGCGATCCAGACGTTGACGAATGCGATTGACCAACGTCTCACCTTGTTCAGGAATGCGCAGGGTTTGAGCCAGTTCCCGGATGTTGGCGTACATTTGCTCAACGGTGGCCGGGACGCGCGGCAACGTCACGACGTTAACTTTTTGCGCCCTAAGTTGATCCAACACGATTTGAGGGCCTGCATCCTGCCAGGTGATAAAGCTGTCCGGATGCAGCGATAAAATGCCCTCGCTGTTTAACTGCTTCCAGTAGCCGATATGCGGGAGTGCGGCAGTTTCGGGCGGATACGAGGTGGTTTCATCGACGCCGACCACCCGGTTGCCGACACCCATGGCGTAAATCAGTTCGCTAAGCGATCCGCCCGCCACCACCAGGCGGTCGGCGGACTGGGCACTAAAAACGCAGGCGAGGCTCAGTAAGCCAATCAAGAGTTTTTTCATCGTCAGAAATTCCACGCAAAGCCAACGGCGGCATTGAAACCAGCGTCTGGAATAGATTCATGCGCGGTTCTGTAACGCTTGTCGGTCAGGTTGTTGAGCGCGAGGTTGACCTGATACTGATCCTGCGGACCGAACTCGGTGTTGAATGCAAGGTTAAGCGTGGCCCAGCCTGGGTAGTTGATTTCCGTGGTGCCGGTATTATCTTTGGCGCTGGACGCTGCGCGGATAAAGACATCGGACGTCAGGTTAGCGACGTTCATCAACCAGGTATGTTTCAGGCCGACGCGTCCGGTCAGAGTGGGTTCGCCGGTATCCCAGGTTTTAAGGGTATTGCCTTCGTACTGACGGCGAATGAAATTACCGCTCAGGTAAGGTGAAACCGCCCAGCCGTTGTATTCTGCGGTGAGTTCCATGCCCCAGGTTTTGGCCCGATCGATGTTGTCGTAGTAGTAATAGCCGCCCCGTGAAGAGGTGGTATTACCGCTGCATACGGGTTGACCTGAACAAGCCAGACTGGCGATATAGTCTTTAGCTTCGGAGTAATAAATGGCACCGTCTATCAGCCACATATTCCCTTTATACCGCGCGCCCAGCTCATAGTTATTCGAGTGTTCCGCCTTCAGATTTGGGTTGCCGTAGGTCACGCTGCCACCTGCGGACGTCTGTGTGAACAACTGAGTCAGCGTAGGGAAGACATAGCCCTGGGCATATGCAGCCCGGAGTTCAAGATCTTTAAAACCGGAATAGCGTAGGCTGGTTGAGGTCACCAGTTCATCATCGTGAACGGAATTTCCCCCGGTAGATTGCCAGGTCGTACCGCTGCTTTGGATAGTTTGCGTATCGTTACGATTGAGCTTCGAAGACAGCCAGTACTGGCGTGCGCCCACGGTCCACGTCCAGTCATCGGCAAAGCGCCAGTCGTTTTGCGCGAATAACGAGGTGTTACTTTGCTCCGCTTCGTTGTATGACAGGGTGCGTGTTTGTGTATCGAAGAAGCCGGTAGCCGCGGTCTGGCGCGTGCTGCCGTCCGTGTCCTGTTTTATTTTGTCATGCTGGTACTGAGCGCCAATCACCAGCTCGTTGTTAGCAGGCAGGGAGAAGTTGCTCTGTAGCGTTACCCCCTGGGTATACTGTTTGTCGTTGGTATTGGTCTGATTGCTGACCGTCAGCGCTTTAATCATCGGGCTGGGGATAACCTGGGTCGTTTTGACCCGGTTTTCAAATTTGCGCTCTATTGTCTGGGTGTATGCGTCAACATGGATGTTCTTCAGGTAATCCCCATCGGCCGCGTAGTCGTAGAAAAGACCGATTTTCTCGCGTTCCAGCTTAGGAATTTTGACGCTAAAGTCGTCGAACTGGCCTTCCGGATCGTCAAACCAGGTTTGAGTGGACAGTTTGTAACGATCGAGGGAGAGTCCGATTTTGTGGCGATCGAAGTTGTAACCAAGCCACACGCCCTGGCCGTTATTACGGAAGTTGGTGTCGGGCAATCTTCCGTCAGGTGTGTCGCGGTCGCCCTGGTCGGAATAGCTACCATTGATGCGGTAGTCAAAGTTTCCGATGCTGCCCCAGGCCGCTGCTGATTCTTCCCATCCTGCCGTTGCGGAGTTATAAACAGCCTTAACGCTGCCGCCGAGGGGCTTATCGCCGCCTTTTTTGGTAATAAAGTTCACGACGCCGCCAATCGCCTGCGAACCGTAGAGGACAGAATAGGGACCTTTGACCACTTCAATCCGTTCCAGCGCGGATTCGTCAATCAGCAAACCGGCTCCGTAGTTTTGTCCGGCACGTTGGTAACTGACGACCTGGCCGTCGATCAAAATCAGCACCCGCGAAGAGGCTTCGCCACGGATACGAATTTGTTTCCGCCCTGCGAGGGCGTTATCGGTGACTTCGACGCCGGGAATATCTTGTAAATCATCAGCAATAGAAACGCTGGTGGAATTTTGCAGCGTCTGGCGATCGATAACCTGGATGGTTGCCGGGCTATCCCAAAGACTACTTTCTGTGCGATTAGCCGTGACGATAACCGTGTCTTCGTCGGACGTAGAAGCGTGTGCTGGAGAGGTAGCTGCAAAAGTGGCGCCGGACATGCATAATGTCAGGGCTGAAAGAATAAATGGCCTTTGGTTATTCCGTGGCAACATAAGAGAACCTTTATTGAATGTAAATGATCATCATTATCATTCGCGTTTATATATAAAATTGTTTCCCTTTGTTCAAGATGAAAGATGTAGAACCAATATATCTTTTGATTTGAGTCAATTTCGTGCAGTCATTAAATGCATAAATGTGATCTGAATCGGATATAACAATGTGAATTAAAAGGATTTGTGCATCGCGGTGATGGTGGGAAATGTGCAGGGTTCTCGGGTAAATCATTACGACAATCTGGGCTATAATGGGGCTCAGTACCAACAAGATCCGCGGGGGAAATGTGAATATTAGCGATGTTGCGAAAAGAACCGGTTTGACCAGCAAAGCGATACGTTTTTATGAAGAAAAAGGCTTAGTGACGCCGCCGCTGCGTAGCGAAAATGGTTATCGCACATACAACCAACAGCATCTGAATGAACTGACGCTGCTGCGCCAGGCACGCCAGGTGGGTTTTAATCTCGAAGAGTGCGGCGAACTGGTGAATCTGTTTAACGATCCGGCGCGTCATAGCGCAGATGTGAAAAAGCGTACCTTAGAAAAGGTCGCGGACATTGAGCGGCATATCAGCGAGCTGCAGGCCATGCGTTTGCATTTGCTGGCACTGGCGGAGAGTTGCCCTGGCGATGACAGCGCCGAATGCCCGATAATCGATAACCTCTCCGGCTGCTGCCACCATAAAGCAAAGGCTTAACGGCGAGGGGGATTAAGCATAAATACCACCGTGCCGCGGTACCACGGGGATTTCTCAAGCTGCGCTTCCGCCTGCGGGTCCCGGCTACCGTTTTGCACCAGCCCCAGCTTAAACGGAATGCGCAGACGACTGAGTGCAGGCAGATACGCCTGATAATTCGTTACCGTATGACGGCCCTGATAGCTCTGGACCACCAGTTCATCGACCGCCAGCGCATTCAGCGTGGCGACGTCGCCCGTTTTTGCCCAATCCAGAAGTCCAGTCACGCCAAGTGCGAACTCGGCCGGTAGCTGTTGGCGTAATTGCTGCAGAAAGCGCGCGTAATCGGCAAGCTGATGGGTCGCCGCGTCAAAATCAACCTGCAGGCCGACCACGTGATTCCCGGCGGTCTGCCAGCGTTGCATCAATCTTATGATGCGAGCCGGGATCGCCTCCGGTACGTCGAGCGTGGTAAAGCGCACGGTCAGCCAGATCGAGGGAAAAGACAGGCGGCTGACCGGCAGCCCGAGACGCTGGAAAACCACGTTACCCGAACGAACCAGCACCTCACCCTGATGCAGATAGACCGTTTGTGCGTCTTTCAGCTCATCACTGGCCTTCACGCCTGACCACAGCCAGAAGGCCGGATGCTCACGGGCGGCGACGATATCCGCCGCCTGTGCCTGGCCTGTCAGCAGCGCGGTTACCAGTAGTATTTGAGTTTTTGCGCCCACGGACTTCCCGGATATTGCGTTTTCAGTTGGGTGAACCAGCCTTTACGCTGCAGTTTATCCACGTCCTCACCGCCGCACTCGTTAGAGCCTGACGGCGCATAGCACATGATGGCGCGATACAGCGCGAAGCTCTTGTCTTCAACCTCAGCTTTCGGCGAAGTGATCACCTGCTGATAGTAGCTTTGCCTGTCGAACTGGCCGAACGGCTCCTTGCGCGATATTGCTGATTCAAGTACGTCGTTGCCAGCACTGTTTTTCCACAAATCGACGTGGGTTTGCGTGGTGCGGAAGAATTCGCCTAAGCAGTTCAGCGCGTGGGCATCATCCGCTTTTTTGCTCAATACCGTTACCGTTTCATTGAGGCTGCGACAGGTGTAACCGCGCTCGGCAGCGTCGCCATTCCAGTCGAAAATACTCAGATTAACGTCATCAAACGCGTCGCTAATAACCGGTGGAGTAATGGCGCTGGCCAGTTTTCTGTCATTCAACCAGTCGCCAAAGCGGTTTTCGGTAAGATCGCGTACCAGCAGCGTATGCAGGGCGATGGTACGCTCTTCATTGTTAGGTCCATGGACGGCCTGCTGGCGCAAAAGTTCAGGCGAGGCCTGTGTTTTCAGTATCTGCGAGCGAAAACGCAGGTTGGTTACTGCGCTTTCTGGGGCAAAAACCGCCGCCACGTCGCCGCTATAAACCAGCGTTGCGGCGAGCTTAGCCTGTACATACTGCTGCTGTTCGTTGTCCTGGCTGAGTTTTAGCAACTGCTGCCAGAAATCACGCGCCGCGCGCCAGTTCTTCTGGCCCATCAGCGCTTCGCCGTACAGCACCTGCTCACTGAAGGCGAGGGTATCGTGAGCGGCAAGTTTCTGCGCTGGCGTAACGGCCTGAATAATCGCCGCGTAGTTCTCCGTCGCCAGCCACAGATTCAGTTGCAGATCTCGCCATAGCGGCAATTTTTGGCTCTGCTCAAACACCGGTTTGCTGGCATCGAGCTGCGCCTGGGTCAGCGTGGGTTTACTGTTGTTATCCAGACGCAGCGCGCGCAGCAGTTCGATATAGCTGACATGCGGCGCATCGGGGAAGGCTTCTACCACGGACTGTTCGTAGAACGCCATACCGTAGACATTATCGTATTCGATGACAATTTCACGCAGTTGCCGAGCGTCAGCCGACTGCTGGAGCGTCTGCTCATACAACCCGGCCAGCTGCGGCCACGCCTGTAAATACCAGTTGATGCGACGCAGCATACCGCGCGCGGAGTCGGCATACAGGCCTTGCGGGTAACGTTGCAGATAGGCTTGCGCCTGCGTCTGAGCCTGAGTCGCGTCCTCGCGGTTAATTTTTGCAATATCAAAATCGCCGTATTCGCCCACGCTGTTCTGGCTGCTCTTGTTCAACGCCGCACGCATCAGCATGTATTGCGCGGTCTCTGCCAGCCACGGACGCTCACTTTTGGCAAGCTGAGTAAAATCCCGTTCGGCGCTGGCATAATCACCGGCATAGAAACTGGCGGCCGCGGCCAGATAATTTTTATAGGACTGAGCGGGTGAATCAGCCGGGAGGGTGGCAAGTGAAGACTCAATTTGCTCGCGGGTTGCCCCGGATAGCAGCCCCGTACGCGCCTGGGCTAAGGCCTGGCGCTGTTCCGCCGTTAACGTCGAGTCCCCCAGCAGTGCGGCAAAAAACGCGCTGACGCTCCCGGTGTTATTCGAAACATGACGGTTCTCAAGCTCAGCGTCGTTGACGTTTATTTCGTCTGCGCTAATGTTCAGTTCGGCCATCTGTCGGGAGAGTGGGCTGTTTTCGCCGGATACTGGAGTAGCGGCTGGCGGCGGGGCAACGTCATCCCACTGCGGATGATAGGCAAAATAGAAATCCCGGGAGCGGGTGATATCCGCTGGCATTGATTGCACCGGCAGAGCAAATGATTTTTCCTGGCTCAGCAGCCGCAGCAGGTTATCGCGGCTGTCGTTTTCCGGATTAAAGGTCGGCGTGCCTTTCAGCAGGCAGCTGTCGTCGCTCCATTTGCAGTCTTCCATATCGAAAGAGGCGAATGCCTGCGGGGCGGCGGTCAGTAATGTGCAAAGGGCAAAGGCAAGGGGTGTCTTCCTGACCATAGTCTTATTTCCTGTCTTTTTAGTGTGATACCGCTTTAATAATCAGGGTTATCCCTTCAACGGCTATGACTTCAACCTGCGTTCCGGCGCTCAAATCGTCGCGGGCGCTGACGGGCCATGAGCTATCGCCGACGCGCATATGTCCACGGCCATTGACCAGGCCAGTTTCCAGAATAAATCGACGGCCAACCAGCTGCTGCCCGCGTTGGTTAAGATGGCTGTCGGCGGGTTTTTGCTCCTGAACGCGCCTTGCCAGCCATTTCCACCACAGCCAGGCCGCCAGCAGGGTGAGGGCGGCGAACATCGCCCCCTGCCACGCCCAGTCTAGCGGAACGAGCCAGACGACCAGACCGGTAATTACCGCCGCTACGCCGCTCCACAACAGATAGCCGTTACCGCCCAGCATCTCGGCGGCGAGTAGCAAACCGCCGAGGCTGAGCCAGAAGATGTGGGGGTGCACCAGAATCATCGCTATCATGATTTTTTCCGCTCGCTGGCGCTGTCCTTAACCAGTTCGGCAATCCCGGCAATGGAGCCCATCAGGCTGCTGGCATCCAGCGGCATCATCACCACTTTGCTGTTATTTGACGAACCGATGTGTTGCAGCGCTTCGGTGTATTTCTGCGCCACGAAGTAGTTCACGGCCTGAATATCCCCGGCGGCAATAGCCTCAGAAACCATCTGCGTTGCGCGAGCTTCGGCTTCTGCGGAACGTTCACGCGCTTCAGCCTGTAAAAACGCGGACTGGCGTTCACCTTCCGCTTTAAGGATCTTCGACTGCTTCTCACCTTCGGCCTTGACGATTTCTGCCTGACGGATCCCTTCGGCCTCAAGAATGTAGGCGCGCTTGGTACGTTCGGCTTTCATCTGCGCGTTCATCGCGTCGATAAGTTCGGCCGGAGGACGCACGTCGCGGATCTCAATACGGGTGATTTTGATGCCCCAGGGATTCGTGGCTTCATCAACAATATGCAGCAGGCGCGTGTTGATGTTGTCGCGCTGGGAGAGCATTTCATCGAGTTCCATCGAACCGAGAACGGTACGAATGTTGGTCATGGTCAGGTTGATAATCGCCAGTTCCAGGTTGCTAACTTCATAGGCCGCTTTCGGCGCGTCGATCACCTGAATAAAGCACACGGCATCAATGGCGACGTTGGCGTTATCTTTGGAGATGACTTCCTGAGAAGGGATATCAAGCACCTGTTCCATCATGTTGATCTTACGACCAATGCGGTCCATGAACGGCACAACAAGGCTTAAACCTGGTTGCAGGGTTTTGGTGTAACGGCCAAAACGCTCTACCGTCCACTGATATCCCTGCGGGACGATTTTGACGCCAGCGCCGACGATGACCAGCGCGACAAAAATAAGAATAGGAATAAAAATGAGCATTGATGAAACCTCCTGTTGTGCTGTCCTTTACTGCCTCATTAATCAAATTATACCCGATTAATCAAGGGGGGGGCCCTTATAATAAATTACAGGCATATACCCTTCATACTTCAAGTTGCATGTGCGTTAGCTACGTTAGCTCACCCCAGTCACATAGTTAGCTATGCTCCTGGAGATTAATGAGGGACATCCATGTCCCTCACCGGAGGCCAGCCTTAAGCTGGTCAAATTCGTTCCTGACGAATTTGTCGCTCACTTGCCGCCTTCATGCAACTCGAATTATTTTGGGTATAGACTGTCTGCATGAAAGAGGTAAAAAAGGGATATGTAATGGAAGAAAGCAGCATTCTGCTTCAGTTAAAAAATGTCGCATGGCAGGCAGGGGAGACGCAGGTTCTCAATAACATCTGTTTTGATCTCCGCGCCGGAGAATTTAAGCTGATTACCGGCCAGTCTGGCTGCGGGAAAAGTACGTTACTCAAGATTGTGGCGTCATTAATGAGTCCGACTGCCGGTGAGATTCTGTTTAAGGGCAAGGATATAACTACCCTCAAGCCGGAAACGTATCGCCAGCAGGTCTCTTATTGCGCGCAAACGCCCGCTTTGTTTGGTGACACCGTTTACGACAACCTCATTTTCCCCTGGCAAATCCGTAATAAACGTCCGGAGCCGGATGCGTTTCTGAGCGATCTGGCCCATTTTGATCTCCCCGAGACGATCCTCAAAAAAAGCATCAATGAGTTGTCCGGTGGCGAAAAGCAGCGCGTCTCGCTAATTCGTAATTTGCAGTTTCTGCCCAAAATCCTGCTGCTTGATGAAATCACCAGCGCGCTGGATGAGGCTAATAAACGTAATGTGAACGAATTAATTCACCACTATGTTCGTGATAAGAATATTGCGGTGCTGTGGGTGACGCACGACAAAGATGAAATTACGCATGCGGATAATGTCATAACCCTTCAACCGCACGCCGGAGAAATGCAGGAAGCACGCAATGAACGAGCATAATATTACCAATGAGTCCCTGGCATTAGCGATGATGCTGGTGGTGGTGGCAATCCTGATTAGCCACAAAGAAAAACTGGCGCTGGAGAAAGATATTCTCTGGAGCGTTTGCCGGGCGGTGGTTCAGCTTATTATCGTCGGCTATGTGCTGAAATATATTTTTGGCGTTAACCACAGCATTCTGACCTTACTGATGGTGCTGTTTATTTGCTTTAACGCGGCTTATAACGCACAAAAGCGCAGTAAATATATTGATAGAGCTTTCCTCTCGTCGTTTATCGCTATCACGGTGGGGGCGGGATTAACGCTGGCGGTGCTGGTTTTGTCTGGTTCTATCGAGTTCACGCCGATGCAGGTCATCCCGATCTCCGGCATGATTGCTGGCAATGCGATGGTGGCGGTGGGGCTGTGTTACAACAATCTGGGGCAGCGGTTTAACAGCGAACAGCAGCAAATTCAGGAAAAACTCAGCCTCGGCGCGACGCCGAAAGTGGCCTCCGCGGCGCTGATTCGCGACAGCATTCGCGCCTCGCTGATCCCAACGATCGACTCTGCTAAAACGGTAGGGCTGGTGAGTTTACCGGGGATGATGTCCGGATTGATCTTCGCGGGTATTGATCCAGTAAAAGCGATTAAGTATCAGATTATGGTGACGTTTATGCTGCTTTCTACCGCCAGCCTGTCGACCATTATTGCCTGCTACCTGACTTATCGGAAATTCTACAATTCGCGCCACCAATTAGTCGTAACGCATTTGAAGAAGACGTGATGTGATGCCGGATGGCGGCTAGCGCTATCCGGCAAATGCGGCAGATTAGTACAACAGCGCGTACAGCTGGCGGCGGTATTTTGAGGCCAGCGCATCGCCGGTTCCGAGTGCGGCAAGGATCTCCTGGAAGGTCTTACGTGCCTGACCGTCGGCAGCAGTGAGATCTTTCTTCAGGTGGCTGAACAGCAGTTCCAGTGATTCCTCGTTACGTCCGACCTGATGTAACTGGATGGCCAGTTGAGTTGCCAGCGCCGCATCCTGCGGATTGCTGGCGACCTGCTGCTGCAGTTGCTGGATTTCCGGTGTATCCGCCGCCTGCTTCAGCAGTTCGATCTGTGCGATCAGCCCCTGATAACGGGTGTCCTGATCCTGCAACGGAATGGTTTTCAGCACCGCTTCGGCTTCGTCAGAGCGGTTCAGGGCGATTTGCGTTTCCGCCAGCAGCAGGCCAATTTCGCTGCTCTGGTTGGAGATCTGCCAGGCTTCTTTCAGCAGCGGCAGTGCATCCGCGTGATTACCAGCCTCAATAAACTCGATAGCCTGACGCGCTTTCAGCTCTTCTTCGCTCGGCAACACTTTCTCCAGCAGCGCGCGGATAACCTCTTCCGGCTGCGGGCCCTGGAATCCGTCCACTGGCTGACCGTTCTGGAACAGATAAACCGTAGGGATGGCGCGCAGGCCAAACTGAGAAGCGATCATCTGCTCGGCGTCGCAGTCGAGCTTGGCGAGAATAAACTGGCCGTTGTACTGGGCGGCAAGGCTCTCCAGTACCGGCGTCAATTGCAGGCAGTGCTGGCTGCGCTCAGACCAGAAATAGAACAGGACCGGCGTGGTCATCGACTGTTCAAGGGTCTGCTGCAGGTTAGATTCGTTAATGTTAACAATATTCTGTGTGGACATGGAGTTACTCTCTTTTGTCGATTTCTTGTTACATGGGGGCTGACGCGCGTGCTTCAACTCAACCCTGTAAAATTTTGTCCATTATGCGGCCTGGCAACAGGCGTTTAAGTAGCATCACTGCCCAGGTCACCAGCGTAACCGGATAACGGAGCTTCGGTTTGTCGCTCTCAAACGCATGACGCACTTTAGCGACGACCGCTTCTGGTCCCAGCGTAAAACGCGCGGCAATGCCGGGGTTTTCCACGGGAGCATCGCTCTGGGTCTGGTTGACGTTTTCGGTAAAACGGGTGCGAATAGGGCCGGGTTCAATCAGGCTGACCTTAATGCCGCTGTGGCGCAGTTCCATACGCAGCGCGTCGGACCAGGCTTCCAGTGCATATTTGCTGGCGGCATAGGCGCCGCGTCCCGGCGTTGAGATCAATCCCATCACCGATGAGGTCATCACGATACGTCCTTCGCCGTGAGGGAGCATAGCGGGCAACAGGCGCATGGTAAGCTGATGTGCGCCAAAGAAGTTGGCGGAAAATTGCTGCTCCATTTGCTCGCGGCTAATGGTGGACAGCGGGCCATAGACGCCGTATCCGGCGTTGTTAAAGATCCCATACAAACGATTATCGGTCAGGGCGATCACCTCGTTGGCGGCGCGATCCACGCTTTCGGGTGAATCCAGATCCAGCAATACGCCGGTGAATCCCATACTGTTCATGCGCGCGACATCGTCAGGTTTGCGGCAGCCAGCCAGAATTCGAAAACCCTGGCGTTTAAGCTCAAGCGCACTTTCCAGACCGATTCCGCTGGAACATCCTGTTATTAAGACCGATTTTTGCATAACTTTACCTGTCAGGATCTCCGTTGAATTACGAGTCGTGATTTACTAAAGGGGTCAATTGTTTCGCCATCCAGTCGGCAATAAACGGCTGGGCGTCACGATTAGGATGGATACCATCATCCTGCATCCATTGGGGTTTCAGATAGACCTCTTCCATAAAAAAGGGCAGCAGAGGAATATCAAACTCTTTGGCAAGCTTGGGATAAATCGCGCTAAAGGTTTCATTATAACGGCGACCGTAGTTAGCTGGCAGATGAATTTGCATCAGTAGCGGTTCGGCATTCGCCGCTTTCACGTCCTGCAAAATGGTACGCAGGGTTTGTTCAGTTTGGGCTGGTGCAAACCCGCGCAGGCCATCGTTGCCGCCAAGTTCGACCAGCACCCAGCGCGGCTGGTGCTGCTTGAGTAATGCGGGTAGGCGGGCCAGACCCTGCTGCGAGGTATCACCGCTAATACTGGCATTTACCACCGGTGTTTTGCTGTGCCATTTATCATTAAGCAGTGCAGGCCACGCGGCGCTGGCGGACATACGGTATCCGGCGCTCAGGCTGTCACCCAGAATTAATAACGTGTCCGCTGCGGCGGCGCGGAAAGTTAACAGAACCAGGAACAGGAAAGGCCAATGCCAGCGGAAAACATTGTTGAAGTTCATCATCTTAAGAAATCCGTCGGTCAGGGTGATCATGAGCTATCCATCCTTACCGGAGTTGAACTGGTTGTCAAACGCGCCGAGACCATTGCGTTGATTGGCGAGTCGGGATCGGGGAAATCCACGCTGCTGGCGATCCTCGCCGGGCTGGACGATGGCTCCGGCGGTGAAGTCAGCCTGGTGGGGCAGGCGCTGCACGCCATGGATGAAGAAGCCCGGGCGCAGCTTCGGGCGCGGCACGTGGGTTTTGTCTTCCAGTCATTCATGTTAATTCCAACCCTCAACGCGCTGGAAAACGTCGAACTGCCCGCGCTGCTACGCGGCGAAAATAGCGGAAAAAGTCGTGATGGGGCAAAAACGCTGCTGGAGCAACTGGGGTTGGGAAAACGCCTTGATCATCTTCCGGCCCAGCTTTCCGGCGGGGAGCAGCAGCGCGTAGCGCTGGCACGGGCGTTTAACGGACGCCCTGATGTGCTGTTTGCCGATGAACCAACGGGCAATCTGGACAGGCAGACCGGAGACAAAATCGCCGACCTGCTGTTTTCTCTGAACCGGGAACATGGCACCACCCTGATTCTGGTGACCCATGACCCGCAGCTGGCGGCGCGTTGCGATAGGCGTTTACGCCTGGTGAACGGACAGTTGCAGGAGGAGGCATGATTGCACGCTGGTTCTGGCGCGAATGGCGCTCGCCTTCATTACTGATAGTCTGGCTGGCGCTGAGCCTGGCGGTGGCCTGCGTGCTGGCGCTGGGCAATATCAGCGATCGCATGGAAAAAGGACTTAGCCAGCAAAGTCGTGAGTTTATGGCGGGGGACCGGTCGCTGCAAAGTTCGCGCGCTGTGCCGAAAGCGTGGATTGACGAGGCGCGACAGCGTGGTCTGCAGGTGGGTGAACAGATCACCTTTGCCACCATGACCTTTGCCCGGGATACGCCGCAGCTGGCGAACGTCAAAGCGGTGGATGATGTGTATCCGATGTACGGCACGTTGCAAACCAATCCGCCGGGGCTGAAACCGCAGCCGGGCTCAGTGCTGCTGGCACCGCGTCTGATGGCGCTGCTCAACGTAAAAATCGGTGATTCCATCGACGTTGGCGATGCCACCCTGCGCATCGCCGGGGAAGTGGTGCAGGAACCGGATTCCGGTTTTAATCCTTTCCAGATAGCGCCGCGCCTGATGATGAACATGGCGGATGTCGAAAAAACGGCGGCGGTCCAGCCGGGAAGCCGGGTGACCTGGCGCTATAAATTTGGTGGTACGCCACAGCAACTGGAAGCCTATGAAAAATGGCTGCTGCCGCAGTTAAAGCCGGAACAGCGCTGGTATGGGCTGGAGCAGGATGAAGGGGCGTTGGGGAAATCTCTGCAGCGTTCGCAACAGTTCCTGCTGCTGTCGGCACTGTTAACGCTACTGCTGGCGGTTGCTGCCGTTGCCGTGGCGATGAATCATTACTGCCGCAGCCGTTACGATTTGGTGGCGATATTAAAAACGCTCGGTGCGGGCAGGGCGCAGCTGCGCAAGCTGATTATCGGCCAGTGGCTGATGGTGCTGGCGCTGTCTGGCGTGACCGGCGGACTGTTCGGGCTGTTATTTGAGCGGGTGCTGGTGGTATTACTGAAGCCAGTTCTGCCCGGTGAGCTGCCGCCCGCCAGCCTGTGGCCGTGGCTGTGGGCACTCGGTACGATGACCGTCATTTCTCTGCTGGTGGGGCTACGCCCTTATCGCCTGCTGCTGGCGACACAACCATTGCGGGTACTGCGTCGCGACGTGGTGGCAAACGTCTGGCCGCTTAAGGTCTATCTGCCCGTAGCAACGATAGTTGTGGTTGCGCTGCTGGCCGGATTGATGGGCGGAAGTATGCTGCTGTGGGCGGTACTGGCCGGGGCGGTGGTGCTGGCGCTGCTGTGCGGCGTGCTGGGTTGGATGCTGCTCAACGTACTGCGTGGCCTGACGTTAACGTCGCTACCGCTACGTTTAGCGGTCAGCCGGCTGTTGCGCCAGCCGTGGTCAACGCTGAGCCAACTGTCGGCATTTTCGCTGTCCTTTATGCTGCTGGCGCTGTTGCTGGTGCTGCGCGGCGATCTCCTCGACCGCTGGCAGCAGCAAATGCCGCCGGAAAGTCCAAACTATTTTCTGATCAACATTGCCACCGAGCAGGTGGCGCCGCTGAAGGCTTTCCTTGCTGAGCATCAGGTGATCCCTGAGTCGTTCTATCCCATCGTGCGGGCGCGTCTGACGGCAATCAATGACAAAGCGACCGAAGGTAATCAGGACGAGGCGCTTAATCGTGAATTGAATCTGACCTGGCAGGATACCCGGCCGGATCATAACCCGATTACCGCCGGAAGCTGGCCGCCAAAAGCGGGTGAAGTGTCGATGGAAGAGGGGCTGGCGAAGCGGTTAAACGTAAAGCCTGGCGATCGTGTGACCTTTATGGGCGATACCCAGGATTTCAGCGCCACGGTCAGCAGTCTGCGCAAAGTGGACTGGGAAAGCCTGCGACCGAATTTCTTCTTCATTTTCCCCTCCGGTGCGCTGGACGGGCAGCCGCAAAGTTGGTTAACCAGCTTTCGTTGGGAGAACGGCAACGGCATGCTGACGCAGCTTAACCGCGAATTCCCGACTATCAGCCTGCTGGATATTGGCGCTATTCTCAAACAGGTGAGTCAGGTGCTGGAGCAGGTGAGCCGCGCGCTGGAGGTGATGGTGGTGCTGGTTACCGCTTGCGGTATGTTGCTGCTATTGGCGCAGGTGCAGGTGGGGATGCGTCAGCGTCATCAGGAACTGGTGGTCTGGCGTACGCTGGGCGCGGGCAAGAAGCTGCTGCGTACCACGCTGTGGTGCGAGTTCGCGATGCTCGGGATGGTCGCCGGCCTGGTGGCGGCCATCGGGGCGGAAACGGCGCTGGCGGTGCTGCAAACCCACGTGTTTGATTTCCCGTGGGAACCAGACTGGCGGCTGTGGGTTGTGTTGCCGCTTTGTGGGGCATTGCTGCTCTCTCTCTGCGGCGGATGGCTCGGTTCACGTCTTCTTAAAGGCAAAGCGTTGTTCCGTCAGTTCAGCAGTTAATTCATATTCGTGATGATTACGCACCGGTTTTTTTAAATCGGTGCGTTTTTTTATCTATGTAGCACAAATTGATAACTACTTGATATTTAACAGCACAAATCAATAAAAACCCGACAACACGAGTGTATTAATAAACGTTAATATTTGTATGCTGAATAATTGGCAGGCTATCTATCAAGGTACAAATAATGACTATAAAAAAAACGGCGCTGGCAGTATCGATCGGCGCAGCAGTGGCATTAACGACTTTCGCCTCTCAGGCGGAAATCACGGTTCTGAAACAAGATCCGCAAGCGGGCAATCCGCTGAGCCGTCTTAATTTCACCGTCGGCGGGAGTATTCGTCCGCAGTTCCAGAATATGGCCGGTGACGATGGTAAGAATGGCTACAAACGTAATGGTTTCGACGGCGGGACGCGTTTCCGCTTCGCCGCTGACTACTATCTGTTTGATGACATCAGTTGGGTGAGCTACTACGAGCTGGGTGTTAACTTCCCGGCGATGTTCAACTGGGACAATCACTATGCTAACGGTGCCAACGATACCACGCGTCGTATGCTGTACACCGGTCTGAAGAGCGCGACCTGGGGTACGCTGACCTTCGGTCAACAGAACAGCATTTACTATGATGTGGTGGGTGCGAAAACGGATATCTGGGACTACGACATGATCGGCCAGGCGCCAGGTAACGGTATCAATGGCGACTACGACGGTTCCTATCGTACACGTAAATCACTGAAGTATAAAAATACGGTAGGCGATGTTGATCTTTACGCGTCTTATCTGTTCAGCGATGACTACAACCCGAATAACGGCCTGCGTTACAAACGTAAAGGCGGCGGCTCGCTGGGTGTGGATTATCACATTACCGATGACCTGACCTGGGGTACGGCGTGGAACTACACCCGCGCGGAAATGCGTGGTAACACCAGCAAAACCTACGATCAAAACATCGTCGGTACCGCGCTGAGCTGGAAACCGGACAACTGGACCTTCTCAATGGGCGGCGGCTGGTATCAGAACTTCATGACCACCAAAAAAGTCTCGGTTAACGACTACTTTGCCGGTGATGCCTGGGGTCTGGAATACTTCGCGGGTTACACCTTCCCGGTTGGTCAGTATGCGCTGAAATCCGTTCAGCCATACTTTATGGGCGATCGTATTGAATACGTGAATGGTCGTAACTACCTGCGCACCGACAACGGTGTGGGTATCAGCTTCCAGCTGGATTACGGTTTCCGTGTGGATTACGAACACGTCTTCACCTCCAGCACCGACAATCTGGGTGATATGAACCTGGTTCGTCTGCGTTACGATTTCTAATCAAACGCCCGCTGCCCGATGCGCTTGCGCTTATCGGGCCTAAGAAAGCTGTTGTAGGCCGGATAAGGCACTTGTGCCGTCATCCGGCTTTTTCATGCCATCTCACATTTAAAAACACACTCTGCAACATCATGAAATAATTTCAAGGACAGCAGGTTGTGATCTGTGTCATGTTAACAATCAGCCTGTTAAACAGGTTAACAACAACAACGCCGCAAGAACGGCGTGAGACATGACACCACAACGTTAAAATGGAGAGATTATGGGATTGCGTCAGAGTTTACGCGTCGCGACCGGGGCGCTGTTACTGGCCTGTGGATTACAATTTGCTCATGCGAACAGTGATCCGCACACCATCGTATTTGGCGTCGCACCTGGGCCGTACGGCGATATGGTAAAACAAGCCATTGCCCCTACGCTGAAAGAGAAAGGCTATAAGGTCGTGGTGCGCGAATTCAGCGACTACGTGCAGCCGAACATGGCGCTCTCCAACGGCAGCATTGATGCCAACCTGTTCCAGCACTCGCTTTACTTTGACAAATTCACCGCCGATAAAGGCCTGAAGCTGAGCAAGCTGATTGTGGTTCCAACGGCCGGGATGGGTTTTTACTCACATAAAATCAAAAGTCTGGATGAGTTGAAAAAAGGGGATGTGATCACGCTTTCCAACGATCCCACCAACCTGGCTCGCGGTCTGCGTTTCCTGCAGTCAATTGGCCTTATCACCATCAAAGATAACATCGACCCGACTAAAGCCTCTGAGCGCGATATCGCCAGCAACCCGAAAGGGCTGGTGTTTAAACCGCTGGAAGCGGCACAGCTGCCGCGCACGCTGGACGGCGTGACCGGCGCGCTGGTCAACGGCAACTTTGCAGTAGCGGCAAAACTGGATCTTGCCAGCGCCATCAAGCAAGAGCATCTGGATGAAAATCTTAAAAATATCATTGCGGTACGCAGTGAAGATGCGGATAAACCGTTCGCCAAAGATATTGTTGAGGCGGTGAAATCTCCGGCATATCGCGCCGTGATTGACGACCCGAAAAATATCTACAGCGCCTTCCAGAAACCGGAATGGATGTCGGCAGCCCAATAATCGCTGCGCACAAGGGTTAACAGGGGCAGCGACGACTGCCCTTTTCGCATTTCTGAGGTGGCTATGATTGAGATAGAAAAGGTTTGCGTGGACTTCGCCGCAGGCCGTGGAGCATCAACCCGGGCGGTTGATGACGTTAGCTTGCGCATTGGCGCAGGTGAGATATTTGGCATTGTCGGGACCAGTGGCGCGGGGAAAAGTACGCTGCTGCGCACCCTGAACGCCTTAACGCGACCGAGCCAGGGAAGCGTGAAGGTGAACGGCGTAGAAATTTCCGCACTGGAAGGCGCGCATCTACGTAAAGCCCGTCAGCGTATAGGGATGATTTTTCAACATTTTAATCTGATGCATACCCGTACCGTGGCGCAAAACGTCGCCTTTAGCCTGAAGGCTGCCGGATGGGAACGCAGTAAAATTGGCCCGCGCGTGAGCGAAATCCTGTCGCTGGTGGGGCTGTCAGACAAGGCGAACCGCTTTCCGGTTCAGCTCAGCGGTGGGCAAAAGCAGCGTGTGGGTATTGCCCGCGCAATTGCTAATCACCCGGATGTGTTGCTGTGTGATGAACCGACTTCCGCATTGGATCTGGAAACGTCAGCCACGATTCTGACGTTGCTTAAGCAGATCAACCAACAGTTGGGGATCACGATCGTGCTGATCACCCATGAGATGAACGTGATCAAATCCATTTGCGATCGCGTGGCGGTGATGTCCGGTGGCAAGGTAGTGGAGTCTGGTGAGGTGTTTGATGTTTTTGCTCACCCGCAGCACGCTTTCACTCAGCAACTGGTGTCGCATACTCTCAATCTGACGCTACCCGACCGTCTGCGCCAGCATCTGCCCGGTCAGTTGCTAAAAATTCTGTTCATCGGTGATTCGGCAGAACAGCCGGTGTTGTCAGACGTGGCGGTTAAATTTGGCGTGGCGGTGAACATTCTGCACGGCAAAATTGAATATATCGGCGAACGTGCGCTGGGGATTCTGGTGGTGCAACTGACCGCGCCGCATAACCCTTCTGCGGTGGATATCGCCGTGGAACATATTCGTCAACGTACTGCACAGGTGGAGGTGATTCGTGGATGATTTATTGCCTGATTTGACGCTGGCGTTTAATGAAACCTTCCAGATGCTGAGCATCTCTACGCTGTTGGCGATTATTGGCGGTCTGCCGCTCGGTTTTCTTATTTTCGTTACCGACCGGCATTTATTCTGGCAAAACCGTTTTGTGTATCTGCTCAGCTCCGTGCTGGTGAATATTATCCGTTCGGTGCCGTTTGTGATCCTGCTGGTTCTGTTGTTGCCGCTCACCCAGTTTTTGCTCGGCAATACCATTGGACCCATCGCGGCGTCGGTCCCACTTTCGGTAGCAGCAATTGCTTTCTATGCCCGTCTGGTTGATAGCGCGCTACGTGAAGTCGATAAAGGCATTATCGAGGCGGCGGAAGCCTTTGGCGCCAGCCCGATGCGCATCATCTGCACCGTTCTGTTACCGGAGGCGAGCGCGGGTCTGCTGCGTGGGTTGACGATAACGCTGGTGAGTTTGATCGGTTACTCCGCAATGGCTGGGATCGTTGGCGGCGGCGGGGTAGGCGACCTGGCGATTCGCTTTGGTTATTACCGCTACGAAACCCAGGTCATGGTAGTCACCGTGGTGGCGTTGATTATTCTGGTGCAGGTCGTTCAGGTGCTGGGCGACTGGTTGGCGAAACGCGCAGACAAGCGCGACAGACATTGATTACTGTACGCTAAGCCAGTCAGCCACCTCCTGCCATGAGCCGCGAAAGACAATTTTCGCGGCTTTCTTTTCCAGCTGATAGCGATACATCGGGTCGTAATATTCGTTGAGCAACGGCACCAGCCAGCCCATATGCGCGTCGGTACTGCCGTTGGCTTGTTGCTCTTGCAGGGCGACGTCGAGCAGTGCGGTCAGCTCGGCAAAACGCTGTAAACCCAGACGGCGGCGGATAGCAAACAGGCCGTGGTGCAGATACTCACAGTACTCCTGCCAGCCCTGACTCTCGCCATAAGCGTGGGTGAAATCGTGGTGCATGCGGACAAAATACTCTTCGCGCAGCCGCTCCAGGCGTAGCTCAAAAGGATCGTCCACCACCGCAATAGCGGCCTGGGTCATGCGCTCACGCAGACATTCGGGCAGATGATTGGCGCCGATCATGCGGCCTTCGTCTTCAAGTACCCACAGACGCAGATCCTGACGGCTGTCGGTTTTCAGCATTTCGACCGCCAGCAGGTTTTCGAAGCTTGCCTGGCTGAGCTGCGGTTCAACGGTGCGGCCAAAAGAGGAACCTCGATGGTGTGCCAGACCTTCAAGGTCAATGCCGTTCGGCTGCTGTTGCACCAACTGCGTTTTACCGTTCCCGGTACAGCCGCCAATTAAGACGATCGGTTTTTGCACCAGTTCTTCCGTCAGTTGAATTGCCGCCTGACGCAATGCTTTATAACCGCCTTGTATTAGCGGGTAGTCAGTACCGGACTCGTGCAACCATTGTTGCACAATGTGCGAACGCTGGCCGCCGCGCGCGCAACATAAGTAGCCCGCAGGATTTTGACGACAGGCATTAAGCCATGCCTTCAGGCGTTGCTGGCGAGTCTCGCCACAAACCAGTTGATGGCCAAGCGCGAGGGCGGCCTCAGGCCCCTGACGTTTATAACAGGTACCTACGGCGGCACGTTCGTCATCGTTCATTAAGGGAAGGTTTATTGCGCCCGGCATTGCGCCCTGCTGAAATTCGACGGGGGCGCGTACATCGATTAAAGGCGTACCGGCGAGCAGAATCGCGCGATAGTCCGTTCCATCGTTCATGTTCAGTCCTGAAAATACAAAACAGCAATGGAGGAGATTTTACGCGCCAGAAGAGGGGCCGGGGAAGGATAAAATCAACTCCCCGGCATTAATGGCTTATTTCAGCTTTGACTGCGCCCAGATAATGCCGCTGGCATATTCCGGCGGCAGCAGGGGGATAAGCGCCTCCAGCGTCGCGCTAAGACGTGCAGTATCGCTGTCGCTCAGGTTCAGATGACCCACCTTACGACCTTCACGCACTTCTTTGTCATACCAGTGCAGGTGTACCAGCGGCAGCTTCAGCCAGTCGTAGTTCAGGTCGCTACCAATCAGGTTTACCATCACCGAAGGATTATTCACCACCGGCGTCGGTAATGGCAGGCTGGTAATGGCGCGCAGGTGCAGCTCAAACTGGCTGATGCTGGCGCCGTTTTGCGTCCAGTGCCCGCTGTTGTGCACGCGAGGCGCCAGTTCGTTGATCAACAGACCTTCCGGGGTGATGAAACACTCCATCGCCATCACGCCGACATACCCCAGTTCCTGCATGATGGCAGAGAGCATCGCTTCGGCCTGTTCTTGTTGTCTGGCGTTAGCCTGCGGGAAGACCACGCTGGTGCGCAGAATACCGTCCTGGTGCAGGTTATGGGTCAGCGGATAGAAGACGGTGCTGCCGTCGTGCGCACGAGCGCCTACCAGTGACACTTCACCAGAGAAATTGATTCCCTGCTCGACAATACACTCGCCGTAGCAATCATCCGGCAGTTGTTCGGTTTCATTGGCGCGTAAACGCCACTGTCCACGACCGTCGTAGCCGCCGACGCGACGCTTGACGATAGCCAGCGCACCCAGTTTGTCGAATACCGCAGGCCACTCGCTTTTATCCGCCAACAGTTGCCACGGCGCAGTTGCCAGGCCGAGCTTGTCGAAAAGCTGCTTTTGCGTGAGACGGTCGGCAATAATCGGGAAAACGTCGCGGTTAACAAACGCCGGGTGGCGCGCCAGTTCGCGGGTTAACGCGGTTTCCGGCCAGCGCTCGATCTCAGCGGTAATGACGCTTTGCTGAAAGGGGACGGCGGCGGGCTCTGCATCCAGTCCGACGGGCCAGACCGAAATGCCCAGCGGCTCGCCGGCCTGACGCAACATGCGCCCTAACTGACCGTTACCGAGTACGCAGACCTGCTTCATGCCGCACCTCGCGGGTCCGGGTTCTCCAGTACCTCATCGGTTTGCGCTTTGCGCCAGTCGCTCAGACGCTGATGTAATGCTTTGTCGTGTGTTGCCAGAATTTGTGCTGCCAGCAGGGCCGCATTTGCCGCACCCGCTTTGCCGATCGCCAGTGTTCCAACGGGAATGCCGCGCGGCATTTGAACAATGGAGTAGAGGCTATCTACGCCGCTCAACGCTGCGCTTTGCACCGGAACGCCTAACACGGGGACCAGCGTTTTCGCTGCAATCATGCCCGGCAGATGCGCTGCGCCGCCAGCACCGGCAATAATCACCTGATAACCGTTTTCTTCAGCGCTTTCGGCGAAGCTGAACAGTTTATCAGGGGTACGGTGAGCGGAGACGACTTCAACATGATGCGGAACGTCCAGCATTTCGAAGATTTCGGCGGCGAACTGCATGGTAGCCCAGTCGCTTTTGGACCCCATCACGATGGCGACACGCGCCGGATTATTGCGGGAAGACATGCGTCTAAAAACTCCTGTGGGTGTGCTTCACACTGCTTTAGAGGCGAGAGAGAATAGCACGTTTTAAAAACAAGGAAAACGATTGCGTTGCGTGTATGCAGACGTTTTCAGCCGTGATTAAAACGGAAAAGCGATCAGTTCAACGTCGTCAGGTGTGACTTTAATCATCGAACCTTCGGTGTGCCAGGCACCTAACACCACGCGGAAAGCGGGTTGCTCATTGGCCGTGAGTTCGTGGACAGCAGGACGGTGTGTATGTCCGTGAATTAACCACTGGACCTGATGTTTCTCCATTTCGGCAATGACGGCCTGTGGATTCACATCCATGATCTCCAGCGATTTACTGCTGTTGGCGGCAAGGCTTCCGGCGCGCATCTTCGCGGCAATACGTTGGCGAATAAATAACGGCAGGGAGAGAAACAATTTTTGTAGCCAGGGCTGATGAACCTTAGCCCGAAACGCCTGGTAGCCTGCGTCGTCGGTGCACAAGGTGTCGCCATGCATGATCAGTACCTTGCGACCATACAGGTTGAGCACTTTTTCCTGAGGTAACAGGGTCATGCCGCTCTCACGGGCAAAACGCTCGCCGATCAGAAAATCACGATTGCCATGAATGAAAAAGCAGGGAACACCGGAATCCGTCAGCGCTTTTATCGCTGCGGCCATTTCACGATGTAGGGGATTGGGATCGTCATCGCCTATCCAGGCCTCAAACAGATCGCCAAGAATGTACAGCGCATCGGCCTTTCGTGCATCGCCGGCTAAAAAACGCAGAAAACCGGCGGTGATCGCCGGTTCTTCCGTGCAGAGATGAAGATCTGCAATAAACAGTGTTGTCACGATTACTCGCTGACGGTCACGTTTTCGATGATAACGTCTTCTTTTGGTACGTCCTGATGCATACCGCTGCGACCGGTGGAAACGCCTTTGATTTTATCAACGACATCCATACCTTCGACAACTTCAGCGAACACACAGTAACCCCAGCCCTGCATGCTTTCGCCGGAGAAGTTCAGGAAGTCGTTGTCGGCAACGTTGATGAAAAACTGAGCAGTCGCGGAGTGCGGAGCCTGAGTACGCGCCATTGCCAGCGTTCCACGGGTGTTTTTCAGACCGTTGTTGGCTTCGTTTTTGATAGCCTCTTTCGTGGCTTTTTGCTTCATGCCCGGCTCAAAACCGCCGCCCTGGATCATGAAACCATTAATAACACGGTGGAAAATGGTGTTGTTGTAAAAACCTTCGCGGCAGTAGTCCAGGAAGTTTTTAACTGTTTCAGGCGCTTTATCATCAAACGTTTTGATTACGATATCGCCGTGATTAGTGTGGAAAGTAACCATTTTTGCATCCTGTTCCGATAGAGTGGTGCTTCGACCCTGGTCAGGGTCACATGATAGGGGCTTGTTATAGCATAACCGCAAGGTTCGATCACCTTGCAAAGTGTGCTGCTTCGGGGCCAATTTATAGGTATTATAGGGCTTTGTTATCCACACACGTCTACACGGAATCTTCGATGTTAAAAATCTTTAATACACTGACGCGCCAAAAAGAGGAATTCAAACCCATTCATGCCGGGGAAGTCGGCATGTACGTGTGTGGCATCACCGTTTACGATCTCTGTCATATTGGACACGGGCGTACCTTTGTTTCTTTCGACGTTGTTGCCCGTTATCTGCGTTTCCTCGGCTACAAGCTGAAGTATGTGCGCAACATTACCGATATCGACGACAAAATCATTAAGCGCGCGAATGAAAATGGCGAGAGCTTTGTGGCGCTGGTTGATCGCATGATTGCGGAAATGCACAACGATTTCGATGCGCTGAATATTCTGCGCCCGGATCTTGAACCGCGCGCGACGCACCATATCGCCGAGATTATCGAAATCACCGAACAGCTGATTGCCAAAGGTCACGCTTACGTTGCTGATAACGGTGACGTGATGTTTGACGTGCCGACTGACCCGAACTACGGTCAGCTGTCCCGCCAGGATCTGGATCAACTGCAGGCGGGTGCGCGTGTTGACGTGGTTGATGTGAAGCGCAACCCGATGGACTTTGTGCTGTGGAAGATGTCCAAAGAGGGTGAGCCGAGCTGGCCATCTCCATGGGGTGCAGGTCGTCCTGGCTGGCACATTGAATGTTCTGCGATGAACTGCAAACAGCTGGGTAATCATTTCGATATTCACGGCGGCGGCTCCGACCTGATGTTCCCGCACCATGAAAACGAAATTGCTCAGTCCACCTGTGCGCATGACGGTGAATACGTTAATTACTGGATGCACTCCGGGATGGTGATGGTTGACCGTGAGAAAATGTCCAAATCGCTGGGCAACTTCTTTACCGTGCGCGACGTGCTGAAATACTACGACGCCGAAACCATTCGTTACTTCCTGATGTCCGGCCATTATCGCAGCCAGTTGAACTACAGCGAAGAGAACCTGAAACAGGCACGCTCTGCGCTGGAGCGTCTGTACACCGCGCTGCGCGGCACTGACAAGTCCGTTGCTCCAGCCGGTGGCGAAGCCTTTGAAGCGCGCTTCATTGAAGCGATGGATGACGACTTCAACACGCCGGAAGCCTACTCCGTGCTGTTTGATATGGCGCGTGAGGTTAACCGTCTGAAGGGCGAAGATATGGCGGCAGCTAACGCTATGGCTGCGCATCTGCGTAAGCTGTCCGGCGTGCTGGGCCTGCTGGAACAGGAGCCAGAAGCCTTCCTGCAAAGCGGTGCGCAGGCGGATGATGGTGAAGTTGCTGAAATTGAAGCGTTAATCCAACAACGTCTGGATGCCCGTAAGGCGAAAGACTGGGCGGCAGCTGACGCCGCGCGCGATCGTCTCAACGAGATGGGCATCGTGCTGGAAGACGGTCCGCAGGGCACCACCTGGCGTCGTAAGTAAATCTCTATATTGCCGGATGGCGGCTAGTGCCTTATCCGGCCTACGATGGAATGATCGGTAGGCCTGATAAGCGTAGCGCCATCAGGCACTATTAATGACGTCTGTACCACCACAACACACCCATCATGACGGCTCCTGGCAGCCATACCCATATTAGCTCCGAAAGAATAACCTGATGCCCGTACGGCGTGGCGTAGCGCGATAGCGCAAACGGTGCGACCTTAATGACCTGCCACGGTGCGAAGAAGCGTTCATCTGACCACGGCCACAGCCAGCCAACGCCTTTTCCCCCGGTAGTGACAGAATCCAGCAGGCTGTGCGACAGCAGTGAAACCGTCAGGAATAACCAGCAGCGAATCAATCCCGCCTTAAACCATCGTCGGCCAATCAAAACACAGAGTAGTGGCACGATAAAGGCGAACAGCAGCGAGTGGGTAAAACCACGGTGACCAAATACGTTGCCGTAGGCGATGCCAAGCTTAAACGACAGCACGTCGGCATCCGGCAACATAGCCAGAATGACGCCAGTAAACAGTAAGCGCGGGGGGATGACTTTAAGTCCGAGACCTAACCCTAAGCAGAGTGGCACGGCCGCGTGGGTAACAATTGTTGGCATGATGATCGCTTCGTGTGGAAAAACGACATGCTAACAATTCACTGTGAAGTGGTGATGAAGTGATTATCTGAAAATGAGAGAGGAAGTGGCCGGACAGGGGGTTAGCCTCATCCGGCACCGGGGATCACGCCACGACGGTAATACTTTGGCCTTCAAAGCTTACGGTCTGTCCGGCAACGATTTTGCAGCGCTTACGCGTTTCTACTACACCATCGACCTTCACCAACCCTTCGCCAATGGCGATTTTTGCCTGGGCGCCACTTTCGCTCCAGCCTTCCAGCTTCAGCAGATCGCAGAGTTCAACATGTGGGTGTTTACCCAGTGAAAATGTGGCCATCTTAAACGTCCTTTACATCATGATATTCAACACACGCCTGCAGCGTGTTTTCGATAAGCGTGGCGACGGTCATAGGGCCAACGCCGCCCGGCACTGGCGTGATATATGACGCGCGTGCGGCAGCATCTTCAAAGACCACATCGCCAACAACCTTACCATTCTCCAGACGGTTGATGCCGACATCAATCACAATCGCACCTTCTTTAATCCACTCACCGGGAATAAAGCCTGGTTTACCGACGGCGACGATCAGCAGGTCAGCATGCTCAACGTGGCGACGCAGATCTTTGGTGAACCGGTGGGTAACGGTGGTGGTGCAGCCAGCCAGCAGCAGTTCCATGCTCATCGGGCGACCAACAATATTGGAGGCGCCAATCACCACGGCGTTCAGGCCATACGTGTCGATGTTGTAGCGTTCAAGCAGGGTCACGATACCGCGTGGGGTACATGGACGCAGGCGCGGCGCGCGTTGGCACAGGCGACCGACGTTATACGGGTGGAAACCGTCAACGTCTTTATCCGGTGCAATACGCTCCAGCACTTTGACGTTGTCGATACCCGCCGGCAACGGCAGTTGTACCAGGATACCATCGATGGTGGCATCTGCATTGAGCGTATCGATCAGCTCAAGAAGTTCCGCCTCGCTGGTGGTTTCAGGCAGGTCCCAGGAGCGGGAGACAAAACCCACTTCGTCACAAGCTTTGCGTTTACTTGCCACGTAAATCTGCGAAGCCGGGTTGCTACCTACCAGCACAACAGCCAGTCCTGGGGCGCGTAATCCAGCCGCTAAACGCGCCTGAACTTTTTGAGCAACCTCAGAGCGCACCTGCTGCGCAATCGTTTTACCGTCAATAATCTTTGCTGCCATCAGAGAGAGGATTCCGTCTGTTACGTTAAGTCGAAGGGGATGTCACTATTTTGTCAGAAGCGGGGCGTGCTGTCAGTTTTCGTTTGCGTTTTTACGTGCGGTGGAGTGTTTCGCATAGCCCGTGAGCGCGGCAACAGGTGTTGGACGTTGGTACGTAATTCATAAGCATGCTAACGAAACTTAACCTAAATGAAACAACTCATCACCCTGCTATTTTCATGGGTAATATCTCAGAAACCAGACTGTTACGTCTTGTTATGGCCGTTTTTGCCTCATTTCCATCCGGAATTTTCTTAGAGTCCAATAAGAATAAGCCAGGGTCATTAAAAGGAATTGCAGGTATTTTTCATTAATTGAAATGTTTAATTTATCCCGGTGACGAATTGTCATATTCGTGAAGATTAATTAGTGAATCAAATACTCAGGAGAGTGGGTGTACACGTTTCGCTAATTCTCTCTCGATATATATCTTTACAGGATGCAGAGATAATTTGCCTGACATTTAATGTCGATAATGATTCAAACGGATCCCGCAGGACGCTGGAGCCGGATGTGTGTAATTCAAGGGAAATCCATGAAACGTAAATTAATGACCTCTTCTGTTTTTGCCAGCATGATGTTAATGGCGGGCGCAGCGGTGGCGGCAGATCCGGTAAGCGTGAGCGGCGGTACGGTTCACTTTGAAGGTGAACTGGTCAATGCAGCCTGTGCAGTGAGCACTCAGTCAGCCGACCAGGTTGTCACATTAGGCCAATATCGTACCGCCAGCTTCACCGCAGTCGGTGACACCACGGCGCAAATTCCGTTTTCCATCGTGCTGAACGACTGTGACCCGAAAGTTGCTGCGACTGCTGCTGTTGCTTTCTCGGGCCAGACGGACCTCACCAACAACAGCCTGTTGGCTCTCTCCTCTTCGGATAACAGCACCACAGCGGGCGGCGTAGGGATCGAAATCCTGGACAACACCTCTACCGCACTGAAGCCAGATGGCGCGACCTTCTCAACCGCTCAGGCGCTGGTGGAAGGCACCAACACCCTGCGTTTCTCCGCGCGTTATAAAGCCACAGCAACCAGCGCCACGCCGGGTCAGGCAAATGCGGATGCGACCTTCATCATGAAGTACGAATAAGCCGTTTGATTCTTGCAGGGAAGACTACCGCCTCATGGGATGAGGCACTATCCGGGGATGATGAAGGATGTGGCAGATGATAGGGAAAGGCGTAGCGCTGGCGGGAATGGTCTGCGTAATGCCGGCGTTTGCTCACACCGTGATACTGGAAAGTGGCCGTCTTCATTTACGTGGGCAACTGGTTAATGGTGCCTGTACGGTTGCCACAGACAGCCAGAGCTTACGGGTGCAGATGGGGCAGTACCGCACTAACGCGTTTTCCGGGACGGGAAGCTTTGCTTCTACCAGCGTACCGTTTTCGCTGCGACTAACGTCGTGCAGTGCTGATGTTTATGACCATGTGGGGATTGCCTTTGCGGGCGTTACGCCAGCCGAAGATCCACAGGTCTTTCTTGCCAGCGGCGATGCGTCTGCGGTTTCGGGTATTGGTCTGGCGTTGTTTGATGAGCGACAGCGACAAATAATTCCGAATGCGCTGCCGCTTCATTATGCCCCGATTTTAACGCAAGAGATGACGTTTCATTTCACTGCTCGCTATCGGGCTGTCTCGGAATATATAACGCCGGGAACGCTTCGTTCAGATGTGTGGTTTACGTTGGTGTATCCCTGATTTATTTCCTAACGATAATCACGCCAAAGGTATTTGTAGCTATGTTTAATTATCTAAAATCAGGCTTTATCATTTTACTGGCCTTATTTTCTGCCACCAGTGTGCAGGCATCTGGTGGAATTGCATTAGGTGCAACTCGCGTTATTTATCCTGCCGAGGCTAAACAAACGTCCCTCGCCATTAGTAATAGTGATACCAAAGAACGTTTCCTGATTAATTCATGGATAGAGAACAGCGCAGGCGTCAAAGATAAATCGTTTGTGGTCACACCGCCGCTGTTTGTCAGTGAACCTAAAAGTGAAAACACGCTGCGTATCATCTACGCGGGCGAGCCGCTGCCCAAAGACCGTGAATCGCTGTTCTGGATGAATGTGAAGGCTATTCCGTCGGTCAATAAAAATAGCCTTGAGGGGAAAAACGTTCTGCAACTGGCGATTTTGTCGCGCATCAAACTCTTTGTCCGCCCAAATAATCTGCCACAAATCGCGGAAGATGCGCCAGGCATGCTGCAGTTTTCCCGTACCGGCAACCACCTGAAAATAACCAACCCGTCAGCGTATTACGTCACGCTGGTCAATCTCAATGTCGGAAATACGAAGATTGATAACGTTATGGTTGCGCCAAAAAATGACACGCAGGTCCTGTTGCCGACTGGCGTTCAGGGAAACGTTACGTTCCAGACGGTGAACGATTATGGCGCAGTCACCACCGCTAAAACGGTTAGCGTGCGTTGAGAAAACGATGAATAAGACAACGTATTTTCCTGGCCTGTTACCGGGGGTTACGCCACCGCTGGCAGGGGTGGCGTTGTCCACGCTGGCCGCGCTCTTTCCCTCCTTCAGCCAGGGTGAAAGCTATTTCAATCCGGCGTTTTTATCTGCCGATACCGCTACTGTGGCGGATTTGTCTCGTTTCGAAAAAGGGAATCACCAGCCTGAAGGCGTTTATCGTGTGGATATTTGGCGCAATGATGAGTTTGTGGCCACCCAGGATATTCGTTTCGCCACCAGCGCGGGGAAAGCCGGAGAAAAATCCGGCGGGCTGATGCCGTGCTTTGATCTCGACTGGGTTAAACGCCTTGGCGTCAATATCACTGCGTTTCCGGCACTCAGTCAGGATGCGAACAATACCTGTATTAATTTGCCAGAGGCGATTCCTGGTAGCGAAATTGCCTTCGATTTTTCTACACTGCGTTTAAATGTCAGCCTGCCGCAAGCCTCAATGTTGAACAGTGCGCGTGGCTATATTCCGCCAGAGGAGTGGGATGAAGGTATTCCGGCGGCGCTGGTTAACTACAGCTTTACCGGCAGTCGCGGCAGCGATACCGACAGCTATTTCTTAAGCATGTTAAGCGGCCTGAACTATGGCCCATGGCGGCTGAGGAATAACGGTGCATGGAACTACTCGAAAGGTGACGGCTACCATTCGCAAAGCTGGAAAAATATTGGCACATGGCTTCAGCGCGCGATTATTCCGCTGAAGGGTGAGCTGGTGATGGGGGACAGTAACACTGGCAACGACGTTTTTGACAGTATCGGTTTTCGTGGTGCTCGTCTCTATTCGTCCGACAGCATGTATCCCGACAGCTTACAGGGCTATGCGCCAACCGTCCGTGGGATTGCGCGTACCGCAGCGAAACTGACTATTCGCCAGAATGGCTACGTGATTTATCAAAGTTATGTTTCGCCAGGCGCTTTTTCGATAACCGATCTTAACCCCACCTCGTCGAGTGGTGACCTGGACGTAACGGTTGATGAGAAGGACGGCAGTCAACAGCGCTATACGGTGCCGTATTCCACGGTACCTCTGCTCCAGCGTGAAGGACGTTTCAAATATGATGTTGTCGCCGGGGATTTTCGCAGCGGTAATAGCCAGCAGTCTTCGCCATTCTTTTTCCAGGGAACGTTAATTGCCGGGTTACCAGAAGGTTACACCGCGTATGGCGGCACGCAGTTAGCTTCACGCTACACCGCACTGGTGCTAGGTACTGGCCGCAACCTGGGAGACTGGGGAGCTGTCTCTGTCGATTTAACGCATGCCCGGAGCCAACTGGCGGATGACAGTACGCATCAGGGGCAATCGCTGCGTTTTCTGTATGCAAAATCACTGAACAACTTCGGTACCAACTTCCAGCTGTTGGGGTACCGCTATTCGACGCGCGGGTTTTATACCCTCGATGATGTGGCGTATCGCAGTATGGAAGGTTACGAGTACGAATATGACAGCGAAGGGAATCGCCACGATGTTCCACAGGTGAAGAGCTACCACAATCTGAGCTACAGCAAAAAGGGACGTTTTCAGATCAACATTTCGCAGAACCTTGGCGATTACGGATCACTCTATGTATCGGGTAGCCAGCAAACGTACTGGAACACCTCAGATACCAATACCTGGTACCAGCTGGGGTATGCCAGCGGTTGGCAGGGGATTAGCTATTCACTCTCCTGGTCATGGAATGAATCGGTCGGGATCTCTGATACCGACCGCATCCTGGCCTTCAATGTGTCTGTACCGTTCAGTCTGCTGACCGGGCGGCGCTACTCGCGTGATAACGCACTCGATCGCACCTACGCCACTTTCAATGCGAACCGTAACAGCAATGGACAAAACAGCTGGCAAAGCGGTATTGGCGGCACGCTGTTAGATGGACGCAATCTCAGCTACAGCGTTAATCAGGGACACAGCAGCTCCAACGGATACAGCGGGAGCGCTAACGCGAACTGGCAGGCGGCCTATGGCACGCTGGGCGTGGGTTACAACTATGACCGTGACCAGCATGACTATAACTGGCAACTCTCCGGTGGCGTCATCGGACATGCGGACGGCATTACGCTCAGCCAACCACTGGGCGATACCAACGTACTGATAAAAGCACCTGGGGCCCAGGGGGTGCGGATAGAAAACCAGACCGGCGTGCAGACCGACTGGCGTGGCTACGCGGTCATGCCGTATGCCACCGTTTATCGTTACAACCGCGTCGCGCTGGATACCAATTCAATGAATAACAACACCGATGTGGAAAATAACGTTAGCAGCGTCGTGCCCACGCAGGGGGCACTGGTACGTGCGGCGTTTGATACACGCATTGGCGTGCGGGCGCTTATCACGGTTAACCGGGATGGAAAACCGGTGCCATTTGGGTCGGTGGTTCGCGAAACCACGAGCGGCGTCACCAGCATGGTCGGTGAGGATGGACAAATTTATCTGAGTGGTCTGCCGCTCAAAGGCAACTTGTTGATCCAATGGGGTGAAGGCGCAAACGCACGCTGTGAAGCGCACTATACCTTGCCTGAAGAGAGCCTGAAACAGGCTGTAACGCTCACCAACGTGATGTGCCAACGACCGTCGGCACGACAGGGATAATATGATGAAACGACAAACCGGTTTGCTACTGGGAAGCGCTTTACTGCTTATAGCTAATACGTCATGGGCGACGGTCTGCCATAACTCGAACGGAACGCCAACGGACGTTTATTACGATCTGTCGAATGTGTTTAACAGCAGCAATAACCAACCGGGCCAGGTAGTGACATTGCCTGAAAAGTCAGGCTGGGTTGGGGTGAATGCAACCTGCCCGGCAGGGACGACGGTGAATTACACCTACCGAAGTTATGTGACAGAACTCCCCGTGCAAAGTACGGAAAATAACTTTCAGTATCTGAAACTCAATGATTACCTGTTGGGGGCCATGAGTATTACCGATAGCTACGCGGGGTTGTTTTATCCTCCACGTAATTATATCCGCATGGGGAATCACCCAAACGTTTCCAAACAGCAGCCTTTTGGTGTGATGGATTCGAAGCTGGTGTTTAAATTAAAAGTGATTCGTTCATTTATCAACATGGTGCCGATCCCGCGACAGACGATGTTCAGCGTCTATGTCACTACCAGTACGGGAGATGCGCTGAGTACGCCAGTTTACACCATAAGCTACAGCGGCAAGGTGGAAGTTCCACAAAACTGCGAGGTGAATGCCGGGCAAATCGTGGAGTTTGATTTTGGCGATATTGGTGCCTCGCTGTTCAGCAAGGCGGGAGCCGGTAACCGGCCCGAAGGTATCAATACGCAAACGAAAACGGTCGCCATAAAATGTACAAATGTTGCCGCGCAAGCTTATCTGACCATGCGGGTCGAGGCCGAAAAAGCGTCCGGGCAAATGATGATATCGGACAACCCGGATTTAGGTTTTATCGTGGCCGACAGCAGCGGTAAACCGCTGACACCCAACAATCTGTCCAGCACCATTCCCTTTCAGTTGGATGATAACGCTGCCGCGCGGGTTGGCATTAGAGCATGGCCAGTCAGCGTGACGGGCAATAAACCAGCGGAAGGGCCTTTCACCGCCCGTGGCTATCTGCGAGTTGATTATGAATAAGCAGAAAACAATGAGACGCCGTGCACTTTTCGTATTGATATCAGCAGTGTCAGCCAGTTCACTATGCCAGGCGGATACCTCGCTGGGTGAGATTAATATCGAACTGCACGGTAATATTGTGGACTTTACCTGTGCGGTTATTGCCAGTGACAATAATAAGTTGGTTGAACTAGGCACCTGGCCAACAAAACAATTAAAGACCACCGGGGATACGACCCAACCGGTTCCCTTCACGTTGAAACTTGAAGGCTGCCCGCCGGGGTCGGCCTCGATAACCTTTTCCGGCACGCCGGCAGCGGGTACCACGTTGTTGGCGCTGGACGATGCCGTGATGGCACAAAAGGTCGCGATTGAATTGCACGATAGCGACCGTACGCGATTACCGCTTGAACAAGCCAGCCAGACAGTAAGCATTGATGAAAATGGCAACGCTATGCTGACTTTTTTTGCCAACTATATTGCGCTGGCAGATGGCGTTCAACCGGGGATCGCGAAAGCAGATGCTACGTTTATGATTAACTACAATTGACATCATGCGCTGATAACGCACTCCCGAACGACGCCTCGCCGGGAGTGCGATCACATTAATTCATGCATCTTTGCATAATCAATTAGCTCAACAATGGTATGTAGTCCGAGCTTGGAATAGATGTTAGCTTTGTGAGCGCTGATTGTTTTATTACTCAATAAAAGTTGCTCAGCAATTTCTTTATTAGATAACCCATTCGCCAGATAACGTAAAACCGTTACCTCGCGGTTCGATAACGGCATGTCATTCAGCACACCTTTACGTATATTAATATTATTAATAAAGTTAAGCGTGTCTGAAGGGAAAAATGAATATCCTGATAAAATCATTTTCACCGCGTTATAGATATCATTGAGATCCTTTCGTTTGCTGACGAAGCCATTGGCACCGGCACGGATCGCCCGTCCGGCATAAAATGATTCAGACTTTGAGGATAGAAACAGTACCCGAGTTTTTTCCTGCAGAGATTTTATTCTCTTGAGTAATGTAAACCCATCGGAGCCAGGTAGTTCAATATCCAGAATGACCAGATCGACTGGATAAGTCCGTAGATGATCTATTGCTGCGCGGCTGTCATCGGTTTCCAGAACAACCTGAATATTACTATTCTTTTCGAGCAGTACTTCTATCGACATTCTGACAATAGGGTGTTCGTCCATAATGATAACGGATGCTGGTTTCATTGTTGTATGCCTCAAACTGTTTGTGTATCTTGCGATTTTGATAAAACATCAGGCGTTATAATATTGTCAAATAGCCAAGGATTGCTCTGGAAGAAGAACCGAATAAATATTATGTCATCCTTGTTTATTCGGTTGTTCTACGTCAGAACAATGAGTTTGTGGAATATCCATTTCACACCAGGGAAAACTTACAATTAATCAGAAAACAGTGAGGATTATACCTGCTCTGCACTTTCGGAAAAGGCTTACAGCACGTAAGTTCATAATGTCTGTTAGGATATCCTGAAAGATCAGGGCATGGTAATGACTATTGATATTAATCTCCTGCTGTTTGAATTATGGCAGATTGAAAAAATTTTTTAAATAGTAAAAACGACACAATGGACTAATTGTTTAGGTTTTGTTAAGGCGGCGAGGCAATTCTTTTTTGTCGAAATGTACTGAATCTGTCAGCTAAAGCAGGATACCTGCGCGACATATAATACCAGGAATAGTTGTAAATATTAAATGTTTGTAAAAATCACATTCGTTTTCTCAGTTGAAAATAAGTAATTTCCTATAAATTCTTATATCACAGAGGGTTAGGGTGTTAAATTAAATGGGGATAGGTAACGCTGAGGCGATGTATCAGATGCAAAAAACGCTGACGATGTGGCAACCCCAGCAGCGTGATCAGCTGGTTCAGGCGATAGATAACGCGGTGATAGGGTTGAGCCTGCAGCAGAGCAATCTTCTTTAACGATTTACCTTGTGACAGTAATGAGATCATCTCCCAGTCAGCCTGATTTATGTGCCCGGAGTGAATATGGTCTGGCGGCATAGATAATAAAGCATGGCGCATCTCCGGGAGGCGCTGACGGCGCGACAGGATATAGAATGGCCCAGCCATCGCAATAAAGTGCCTGAGCGCTTCGTGGCGACTGGGAAGTAATATGAAAATTTGAATATTATCCTGTTCTTTAATGAGTCGGCGAAGATATTCCAGAACATCGAAATATGAGCTTGATGCACCATCCATATCAACCACTAACTGACTCGCTTCAGACTCTTTCAACAGTGGCAGGGCCGATTCAATCGTCTGGAAGATGGCCGTGTGTGTACCAGAAAATAAATAGCGATTTAACGTATAGCCGAGATAGTTGTCTGTTGTGATAATCGCTTGAGATATTGTGTCGCCCGGTAATGTGTAATCAAGTTTTTGAGCCAGATACTCAATTCTGTCAAATTCCTGCGGCGCACAGTGATCATATTGCCAGGTACAGTGGGCGTTTCGTAAACGGCGATGCCGTTCCCGGCGTTTTACACTGCGCATCCTTCCTTTTTCCCTGTCCGTATCTATTGCGCCTGCTCTGGATAAATGGCTGGCCACAAATATCCCTGACCCAAATTTGCGCCAGCGCGCAGGGCAATTTCCTGCTGTTTTTGCGTTTCAATTCCTTCAACTACCACCAGGCTGGCGATTGCGCGCCCCATCTGAATAACCTGGCGGAGTTTTTCCGGCACATGACTGAGTGTCCAGAACGTATTTTTATCTAACTTCACCCCTGACAAATGCCAGTTGGCTGCGGTGAATGTGCCAAGCAGTTCCTCATTGACGTCATCCAGCCATATTGGGATACCATGGTCTTCAAGATGTTGAATTACGCCGTAGACGATCGCCCGCTGTGGTGTACTTAAAGAATAAAACGTATTTGGATCTTGTATTTCGATAATCAAGCTGGACGGAGAGGGCGTAATCAGGGAATGGAATAGCGGCCAACTCAGAAAGGCTTGCATCGGTAAATTCAGTGAGTAGCGCAATCCCTGTTGGTAGCACTTAATTTTGTCAATTTGCTGATAAAACAGATGCTGTCGATGCTGAACCGACAGTTGGTGAAAATATTTTTCACTGTTTATATTGGCGGGAAGATGTGTGAGGACCTCACAACCGTATCTCAACGCGGTAGACAAATCGACAATGGGCTCGAATTTAAGTGCGAATTGCAGGGGTTCTGCATCGCTGTTTTTAGCGGTAAAGACCGAGTACTCAGATTTATCATTCCATAATAGCAGGCTCGGTGCCACGATATCCCCCCTGGCGTCAGAGCAAATATTACCGAGTGTGTCTATTTGTTTCCCCGGAAATAATATACATAGGGTATTCTGGCAGCATGCGATTAGGTACAGTAGGTGCCGATACTTAATTGATGATGAGACATTTCTCAATAAAATGCCCGACCGCAAGATTCACTCTACTGTTGCAGAAAACTCAGGTGCGCCCTGATATACCTTAAAAATTGCTGATCATTTTTCACATCCAGCTTTTTCATAATACGGCGGCGAGTTGCTCTGGCCTGGATATCGCTGATGGAGAGAAGATGTGCTGTTTCAGCGAGCGTGTTACCGCTGGCAAGTAGCATTAAAAACTGGCGTTCCTCCACTGAAAAGTGGCGGGTGGTACAGTAATGGCAGATGGTTGCAGGCACACTGTGGCGGAGCGCGCGTTTTTGCAGAATCAGGATCAATTTTTGGGTTATCGCTTCAACATTATCTTCGCGATAGATCAGCGGCAGCATATACAGGCAGGGACGAAACATCAGCTTATCTTTATCGCCTCCGTTGCAGATGATAACCCGATGCTGGCGTCTGGTGTGGACGGGAACCTGATAACATCCTGCGCTGAGCCAATCGTCATCCAGTGAAATAAAGGCGATGTCTGCGCGATCGATATCTTCGGTAGGTAAAAAGCAGATGTCCTGATGCCACTCATTTGCCAGGCGGGAGATGATGATTTTCAGCCCATGTTCGAAATGACTATTTTCTTCCTTGATAGCGATACTTAACATTGACGAGGTCCTGAACAGCAGGGAAGGGGTTGGGGAATGTTAAGCAAAATCATTAATTTTCTAAATACTTGTAACCTTAAATCCCGCATTATGCTGGCTGAGTTATTACCAGGTGATTTCCTGGAACCCCATGAACGACCAGAAAAAAACAACATTCGTACACTTCGTCAGCAACCGGAACAAAAGGCATTGACTCAGCAGGCGCTGACCGTATAATTCACGCGTTTCATCTGCATGAAGTCATCACTTCTCTATGCGCCCTTAGCTCAGTTGGATAGAGCAACGGCCTTCTAAGCCGTAGGTCGTAGGTTCGAATCCTACAGGGCGTACCATTTCGATAAAATATCCTCCCGGCAAAGTTTTATTCCAGTAGGCATAACGTCTACATCAGCGGCTCTGAATTTAACTTTTTCTGCAGCGTTTTGGGGATATAAAAACGGGAGCCTGATCGCTCCCGTTTTCCTGTTTTTCTAACCAATATCACCGCACAACAAGTACGGGGCATTTGGCATGACGTACTACGGCAGCGGCGGTTGACCCCAACAGATAGGTGCTGAAACCCGGTTTATGGGATGCAATGACGATCAATTCGGCGTCCACGGCATCTGCCAGTTTAAGGATCTGATCTTTCGGTGGGCCATAAACCACATGGGTCTGCGTTCTGCCGGCGGGGATATTGAATTGCGTAACAATGTCGTCGAGCTTTTCGGTGGCTTTCGCCTGTATACCACTTCTGTCCGGGAACTCGTTGGAGTAGGCAAGCCCGAGTGATGCGTAGAACGGAACGGTAGGAATGACCGCTAAAAAATGGACCTTAGCGGTTTTTGCATGCGCTTCAACCTGCGGAATAACATGGCGAGTTAAATCGGCTTCAGAGATATCAATGGGCACCAGAATAGAGCGATACATATTCACTACCTCCTGTTTGTTTACCTCTGTCCTGAGTGTAGCGAACTTTATTTCTGTATAATAAGTGACCAGATCAAGATTGTGCGCGCATTTTGATATTCATGAATGTTATGTGATGAAGATACAACAACCACAATGGTGATTATTATTCGGCCAGCACAATAACATCTCCTGTCGCGGGGGCTTCTTGTCCTGGTAACCACAAACGTCCCCACGCGCCGGTGCAGTGGCAGCCGAGAAGTTTTTCTGGCTGCTGTTGTTTAATAAATCGTCGGGTTTGCCATAACGTATAGGGCGATGCGCAGCGTAAATGGAAGCCGCCGACCAGGGCATGAATTTTGCTGATGCCCGTTATTTGCTGGCAGTGAGCGACGATATTGGCGATGCCCCGGTGTCCGCAGCCGGTAATGATGACTAATCCACGGTCTGACTTGTAGATCAATACCCCTTCGTCAGTGATGTAGTCGCGTTGGGGAGGATTCTCATTGATGACACCGTAGGCCTGCGGTGCGGATACGGATATTTCTCCTGACCACAGAAAGCGTTCGCTAAGGGGCAAAGGCTCACGGGAGTACGCCATCTGCAGACGAGAGTAATCATTATCGCGCGATAATTTCTTGATTTTACGGGTATATCCTGCAAGCGTGAACGCAGCGTAACGTTCGCAGGCAATGTGTGGATGACAGATGATGCGGCTGTTATCGGGAAGCCACGGGACGCCGCCACAGTGATCATAGTGACCATGTGAGAGCACGACAGCGGTTAACTGAGACAAGTCTACGCCCATTAATGCGGCATTGTGCCTAAAACTGTCATCAGGCCCGGTATCAAATAATATCGTGGTGGTTTCATCCTGAACTAACAGACTTAATCCAGGTTTTGCCCGTAGGACTTTTTCTGCACCGCGGGCGCGCCTGTTTTCAAGTAACACCGTAAGGGTTAAAGCCATGCCTGACTCCAGCGTTAAAGCAGCATACTGTAACGCACAGAATGTAAGAGCGCTGTGATCTCAGCGCTCTTTGGGACGGTTAAAATTGACACTAACCACGGGAAAGCGCGCAGGCTATGTTGCTATCCAGGCCCGCACGCGTGTCTTGGTGGAGAGATGGATTACCCTTGCGTTGCTGCCTGTTCGCGATGTTTTTTCGCCTGCAGCTCATGTGAATATGAATGACTGTTATTCATTGACTGATGAACGACCATCGCTTTTTCATGTTCATTCATTTGCGAAAAAGACGGTGCACTAGCCCGCGTGGATTGGCTATTCTGCACCTGTGCTTTATGTGTTTGTGCCATTTGCTGATGAGCAGGTGTATCGCTGTTATTCATCATCTCGTGAGCCATAGCTGCCTGCTGATGCGTTGTGGATGTTTCTGCCGCATTAACGCCAGCTGAGATAAAAAAGGCGATAGCTAAAAAGGAAGATATCTTATTCATCATATTTCTCCAGTGTCGGTTTACAGGAGAATTATAATAATCAGGGGCTGTCAGTGAGGTGACAGGATTATGACGATGATGTCAGAGAATAATAATATTAATATCAGGTTTAATCGATGGCGCATTAGCGCCACCAATAATTATTAAGCGGCATATTTGGGTAATGTCAGAATAAAGCGGGTAGCGCGAGCGTCGGATGTCACGGAGACTTTTCCCTGGTGGGCAATCACAATCGATTTCACTATCGCCAGGCCAATACCGCTACCTTCGCCTTTACGCTGTCGTGAGGGATCGACGCGATAAAACCGGTCAAAGAGTCGTGGCAGATGTTCCGCGGCTATTGGCGTACCAGGATTTTCCACAATAATATGCACGAGATCATCAGCCTCTTTCACTCGCACGGTGACAGATTCGCCTTTGGGCGTATAGCGCATTGCGTTAGAGAGCAGGTTGCTCATTGCCCGGCGTAACATTAACGGGTCGCCAGAAACCCGGCATGCCCGACCTTCAAAGCGCAGGCTGACTTCGCGTTCTTCCGCCCAGGCTTCGAAAAAGTCGAACACTTTACTGACCTCATCCGCAAGATTCAGCGCTGTTTTTTCCGGGATCAACTGATTATTGTCTGCCTGTGCCAAAAACAACATATCACTCACCATCTTCGACATACGCCCAAACTCTTCGAGATTAGAGTAGAGCACATCTTCCAGCTCTTTCGTGCTGCGGGGATGGCTGAGGGCAATTTCTGTTTGCGTGACCAGGTTGGTGATTGGCGTGCGGATTTCGTGAGCAATATCAGCAGAAAAATTGGACTGACGTTTAAACACATCTTCGATTCGTTCGATCATATGATTAAATGACTCGACCAGTTGCTCAAGCTCAATCGGCACGGCCTGCGGGTCCAGGCGAACATCGAGATCTTTAGAGGTGATATTTTGGATGCGCCGACTGACATTACGGATCGGTTCATGACCTTTATAGACGGCGAACAGCACAATAAAAACAATCATCATGCTAATTAACGATGCTGTCATGATCAGTTTGTTTTTCAGATCGTTAATATAGTGCAGATGAAAATCAATCGATAACGCCATAAACAACGTATAGGCCGGTTTTCCGTCTGGCAACTGCCCAATGGGTAAACGAATCATTCGCCAGTTGGAGGATGCGTTTTTCCCGTGCGCATGTTCTGATGTTTGCAGCGTTGGGCCGGAAATTAAAAAGACATTACGGGTATGTGCATTTTTATCCGGCGTTGCCGTGGCGATAAACTGACGAAGATCCGGCGCATTAGGTGAATGGAAAATGGCCCTCTGATTGGCATCTTCCAGAGAAATAATGACGTTAGAATAACCCGAAACTACGTTTTTTAGTGTTTCCAGCCGACGCGATTCCGGTTCGTTCGGGTGGTTAATAATACGCTCCAGCGTCGCGCTGATCTCTTTTAAATCATTGATATCCTGCTCTGCGAAATGGACTTTCACCGAGTGGATCATTATCCATGCGAAAGCGAAAAATGAGGCGATAGTCGCCAGACTGATAAAAAAGGTTAACCGTGTTGCCAGCGAAAAAGGGCGCTGTAATCGTTTAGTTGCCATCCGGCACCTCAAGCATGTACCCCACGCCACGCACGGTCTGAATCAGTTTCGGCTCAAAGTCATTATCGATTTTGGCCCGCAGACGCTTCACGGCGACATCAATCGCATTGGTGTCGCTGTCAAAATTCATATCCCAAACCTGAGAGGCAATCAGCGAACGCGGCAACACTTCTCCCTGATGACGCAGGAAAAATTCAAGCAGCGTAAACTCTTTACTGGTCAGGGTGATGCGTGTGCCGTTGCGTGTGACCTTTCTGCTGACCAGATCGACCATTAAATCCGCGACCTGAAACTGACTTTCGACAATGACCGCGGCTCCCCGTCGCAGCAGCGTTCTGACCCGCGCCAGCAATTCTGCAAAGGCAAACGGTTTAACCAAATAATCATCAGCCCCCAGCTCCAGACCTTTGACCCGATGCTCAATGGTACCCAGTGCGGTGAGTAGCAGAATGGGCATGCCTTTATTGGCGGTGCGCAGCATCCGCACGATATCCCAGCCGTTTACATCGGGCAGCATGATGTCGAGAATGAGCAGGTCATAATCACCGGTCATTGCCAGGTGATATCCGTTCAGACCGTTGTCCGCCAAATCCACAACAAAACCCGCTTCCGTCAGGCCTTTCGTCAGGTATTCGCCGGTTTTTTTTTCATCTTCGACAATCAAAATCTTCATGACATTCTCCATCACGCACTGGCTGTGCGGATTTTCAATTCTAGAGAAGGCGGATCGGATAGCAATCGGTTATTGGGAAAATGACAGTTTTGTCATTTTCCTGTCACCGCTTAAACAGAGTCATTCAGGTATAAATTCACACATCTTTTATGGTTATCAGTCCGGTCTGGACGAGAAGAACTATGTACAAATTTAAGCTTCTTACCCTCAGCGCTATTTTTGTTCTGGCTGGCTGCTCGTTGGCTCCGGACTATCAACGTCCGGCATTGCCGGTTCCGCAGCAATTCTCCTTAAGTCAGCACACGCTGGTTTCGGCCCCGACGGGATATCAGGATACGGGCTGGCGTAACTTTTTTGTTGACTCCCAGGTGAAGGCGTTGATTGGTGAGGCGCTGGTCAATAATCGTGATTTACGCATGGCGGTACTGAAGGTTCAGGAAGCGAAAGCGCAATACGGTGTGACGGATGCCGATCGTTACCCACAGCTTAACGCTGGCTCCAGCGGTACCTATAGCGGGAAATTAAAAGGCGATAGCAGCACTAACCGGGAATTTGAAGCGGGACTGAATCTCAGTTTCGATCTGGATTTCTTTGGACGACTGAAAAATATGAGTGAAGCCGATCGGCAGAATTTTTTCGCCAGTGAAGAAGCACGTCGAATGGTGCATATCTCATTAATTTCTAACGTGGCGCAAAGTTATTTCAACCAGCGTCTGGCTTATGCGCAACTGCAAATTGCCGAAGAAACGTTGCAAAACTACCAGCGCTCTTATGCGTTTGTCGAGAAACAGTTGATGACCGGCAGTACGAACGTGCTGGCACTGGAGCAGGCTCGCGGCGTGATTGAAAGCACACGCAGCGATATTGCCAAACGTCAAGGCGAACTGGCGCAGGCGAACAACGCACTGCAACTATTACTGGGGACGTACGGGAAATTACCGGACGACCGCGTGCGCAGTCGCGGTGATATAAAACCCGTGACACTGCCCCCCGCACTCCCATCGCAAATATTATTGCAGCGCCCGGATATTATGGAGGCCGAACATGGATTGCTGGCGGCGAACGCCAATATTGGCGCTGCACGAGCCGCATTTTTCCCATCGATTACGCTGACCAGCTCTGTATCCAGCAGCAGTGGCGATCTCTCCAGCCTCTTTAATGCGGCCAGCGGCATGTGGAATTTTGTCCCGAAAATAGACATTCCGATCTTTAACGCTGGACGTAATCAGTCAAATCTCGATTTAGCAGAAATCCGCCAGCAGCAATCGGTGGTGAATTACGAGCAAAAAATTCAGAACGCATTTAAAGAAGTTGCGGATGCACTGGTGTTGCGTCAAAGCCTTGCCGATCAAATTACCGGACAACAGCGTTATCTGGACTCATTACAAATCACGCTGCAACGCGCTCGTGCACTCTATCAACATGGTGCGGTTAGTTATATCGAAGTACTGGACGCCGAGCGTTCTTTATTCACTACACAGCAATCGTTGCTCGACCTTAACTATGCCCAACAGGTTAATGAAATTAAGCTGTTTGCTGCCTTAGGCGGTGGCTGGGTTGAATGATCCTTAATCTTAAATTCTCAGGAGTATATTGCATGAAAACTACCGCTAAAGCCGCTTTGTTTACTGTGTTATCTGTAGTCATGTTTAACGCTCAGGCCAATGAACATCAGCATGGCGAGATGATGAATATGGCGCCTGCGGCCCAGCAGGAGCAAGTGATTAGTGCGACAGGCGTGATTGAATCTATTGATATGGATAGCAAAAAAGTCACGATTAAACATGAACCTATTCCCGCAGTGAACTGGCCGGCAATGACGATGCGTTTCACGCTGGTATCTGATACCAGGGCCGACGATATTCAGCCAGGCGATAAAGTTGCATTTACGTTTGTTCAGCAGGGAAATCTCTCTGTCTTACGCGATATTCACATCAGTAAATAACGGATCTCGCTGGTCTCTTTTATTCTTGCCCGGGTTTTCCTGGACACGGGCGAGACTATCGCGCAATGGAAATCACTATGGCGTCTTTAAATATTAAAAATACCGCGCTTATTCTCGGCAGCATGATTGTCGGCGGAATTATTTCTGTCGGTGTGTATACCTATTATTCATCCGCAAAAGTATCGGCCGATACCGGCGCTGCTCAAAAAAAAGAAGAGCGTAGAGTTTTATTCTGGTACGACCCCATGTATCCCAATACGCGGTTTGATAAACCGGGTAAATCTCCGTTTATGGATATGGATTTGATCCCGAAATATGCCGATGAAGAGACGGCGAGTACATCCACACCGGGTGTGCGTATTGACCCGACACAGACTCAGAATCTGGGGCTAAAAACCGAACCCGTGCGCCGTGGGCCATTGCAATATGCACAAACTTTCCCGGCGAACGTCAGTTATAACGAATATCAATTTGTCATTGTCCAGGCGCGTTCGGCAGGCTTTATCGAGAAAGTTTATCCGCTGACTGTGGGCGACAAAATTAAGCAGGGCTCGCCGCTTATCGATCTGACAATTCCCGACTGGGTAGAAGCACAAAGTGAATATTTACTGCTGCGGGAAACGGGCGGCAGCGCGACGCAGGTTGAAGGTATTCTGGAGAGATTACGCCTGGCGGGAATGCCGGAGGCGGACATTCAACGCTTGAAAGCGACGCGGAAAATTCAGACCCGCTTTACCCTGAAGGCCCCTATTGATGGGGTGATTACCGCGTTTGATTTACGTACTGGTATGAACATCTCAAAAGATAATGTGGTCGCGAAAATTCAGGGAATGGATCCGGTTTGGGTCAGTGCTTCAGTCCCGGAATCTATCGCCTGGCTGATTAAAGACGCCTCGCAATTCACCATTACCGTACCTGCCTGGCCGGGTAAATCCTTCACCATTAGCAAATGGAGTATTTTGCCGAGTGTGGATTCCACGACGCGCACGCTCCAGCTTCGTCTACAGGTTAATAACCCGGATGAGGCCCTTAAGCCGGGAATGAATGCCTATCTGCAACTAAAAACGCAAAGCGAGCCGATGCTGCTGATCCCGTCTAAAGCGCTGATTGATACCGGTACCGAACAGCGGGTTATCACCGTCGATAATGAAGGACGATTTGTACCTAAGCAGGTAGCGGTATTCCATGAGTCTCAGGGGTTAACGGCCATTCGCTCTGGTTTGAGCGAAGGTGAAAACGTGGTGTCCAGCGGTCTGTTCCTGATCGATTCCGAAGCGAATATTTCTGGCGCCCTGGATCGTATGCGCGCCCAGGCAAACGGGACGCTCGCTGTACCCGCGATGCCAGCCCAGGCGACCCATTCACACTGAGGACATGATAAATGATTGAATGGATTATTCGCCGCTCGGTGGCAAACCGTTTCCTGGTGATGATGGGGGCGCTGTTTCTCAGTATCTGGGGCACCTGGACCATTGTGAATACGCCGGTTGACGCGCTGCCCGATCTCTCTGATGTGCAGGTGATCATCAAAACCAGTTATCCGGGGCAAGCGCCGCAAATTGTTGAAAATCAGGTGACCTATCCGCTGACCACCACCATGCTGTCGGTGCCGGGAGCGAAAACGGTGCGTGGTTTCTCGCAATTTGGCGACTCTTACGTATATGTCATTTTTGAAGACGGGACCGATCCTTATTGGGCGCGCTCCCGTGTCCTGGAATATCTCAACCAGGTGCAGGGGAAATTACCCGCTGGCGTCAGTGCTGAAATGGGACCAGATGCGACAGGGGTCGGCTGGATATTTGAATATGCGCTGGTGGATCGCAGCGGCAAACATGATCTTGCCCAATTACGTTCCCTGCAGGACTGGTTCTTAAAATATGAATTGAAAACTATCCCTAACGTGGCGGAAGTTGCCTCGGTGGGTGGTGTGGTCAAAGAGTACCAGGTTGTCATCGATCCGATGAAGCTGACGCAATATGGCATCAGTCTGGGTGAGGTGAAATCGGCGCTGGATGCCTCAAACCAGGAAGCCGGTGGTTCATCTGTCGAAATGGCAGAAGCGGAATATATGGTCCGCGCCAGTGGATATCTGCAGTCCCTTGATGACTTTAATAATATCGTGCTGAAAACTGGCACAGATGGCGTTCCGCTCTATCTGCGTGATGTTGCCCGCGTACAAATTGGGCCGGAAATGCGCCGCGGGATCGCCGAGCTGAATGGCGAAGGCGAAGTGGCAGGCGGCGTAGTGATCCTGCGCTCCGGTAAAAATGCGCGCGAGGTGATCTCCGCGGTTAAGGCTAAACTTGAAACGCTGAAGAGCAGTCTGCCGGAAGGCGTTGAAGTAGTTACAACATATGATCGCAGTCAACTGATCGATCGCGCGATTGATAACCTGAGCTACAAGCTGCTGGAAGAGTTTATCGTTGTGGCGCTGGTGTGCGCGCTGTTCCTGTGGCATATCCGCTCGGCGCTGGTGGCCATTATTTCTCTGCCGCTGGGACTGTGTATCGCGTTTATCGTGATGCATTTCCAGGGACTGAACGCCAACATTATGTCGCTTGGGGGGATAGCCATCGCGGTCGGGGCGATGGTCGATGCCGCAATCGTGATGATTGAGAACGCGCATAAGCGGCTGGAAGAGTGGGGGCATCAGCATCCGGGTGAAACGCTGGATAACGAAACTCGCTGGAAAGTCATCACCAACGCCTCGGTGGAAGTCGGTCCGGCGCTGTTTATTAGCTTACTGATTATCACGCTGTCGTTTATCCCTATCTTCACCCTTGAAGGGCAGGAAGGGCGGTTGTTTGGTCCGCTGGCGTTTACCAAAACCTACGCTATGGCAGGTGCTGCGTTTCTGGCCATTGTGGTGATCCCGATCCTGATGGGATTTTGGATCCGTGGCAAGATCCCGGCGGAAAGCAGCAACCCGCTTAACCGTTTCCTGATTCGTATTTACCACCCGTTATTGTTGAAAGTGCTGCACTGGCCGAAAACGACCCTGCTGGTGGCGGTGCTGTCGATCCTGACCGTCATCTTCCCGCTGAATAAGGTTGGGGGCGAATTCCTACCGCAGATTAACGAAGGCGATCTGTTGTATATGCCTTCAACCTTGCCGGGGATTTCCGCAGCGCAGGCGGCAGATATGCTGCAAAAAACCGATAAGCTCATCATGACGGTTCCTGAAGTGGCGCGCGTGTTTGGTAAAACCGGTAAAGCTGAAACGGCGACCGACTCCGCGCCGTTGGAAATGGTGGAAACCACCATCCAACTGAAGCCGCAGGATCAGTGGCGTCCGGGGATGACGATGGACAAAATCATTGAGGAACTGGACAAAACCGTTCGTTTACCGGGGCTGGCGAATCTGTGGGTCCCGCCAATTCGTAACCGTATCGATATGCTCTCTACGGGGATTAAAAGTCCTATCGGTATTAAGGTTTCGGGTACCGTGTTGTCGGATATTGACGCCACGGCAGAGCAAATCGAAGAAGTCGCAAGAACGGTGCCTGGCGTGGCATCCGCATTGGCTGAACGTCTGGTCGGCGGACGTTATCTTAGCGTAGATATTCATCGTGAAAAGGCCGCCCGTTATGGGATGACCGTCGGCGATGTGCAACTGTTTATCACCTCAGCGGTAGGCGGTGCCATGGTAAGTGAAACGGTTGAAGGTATCGCCCGCTATCCGATCAATCTGCGTTATCCACAAAGCTATCGCGATAGCCCGGAAACGCTACGGCATCTGCCGATACTGACGCCAATGAAACAGCAAATCACGCTGGCTGATGTTGCAGATGTGCAGGTGGTTTCGGGGCCGTCGATGTTGAAAACCGAGAACGCGCGGCCAACCAGTTGGATCTATATTGATGCCCGCGATCGCGACATGGTGTCGGTGGTGAACGATCTGAAAAAAGCGATTGCTGAAAACGTCCAGCTAAAACCGGGAACCAGCGTGGCATTCTCCGGGCAGTTTGAGCTGCTTGAGCGCGCCAGCCACAAGCTTAAACTGATGGTGCCGATGACGCTGATGATTATCTTCGTGCTGCTGTATCTGGCATTCCGTCGTTTTGGTGAAGCACTGTTGATTATCACCAGTGTGCCCTTTGCGTTGGTAGGCGGAATTTGGTTTCTCTACTGGATGGGATTCCATATGTCGGTCGCGACCGGGACCGGATTCATCGCACTGGCAGGCGTGGCTGCCGAATTTGGCGTGGTGATGCTGATGTACCTGCGCCACGCCATTGAAGCAGAGCCTGCGCTGGAAAACCCGCAAACCTTTACCGTAGATAAACTGGATGAGGCGTTGTACCACGGAGCGGTACTGCGTGTGCGTCCTAAAGCAATGACTGTCGCGGTCATCATTGCGGGTCTGCTGCCGATTTTATGGGGAACGGGAGCCGGGTCTGAAGTCATGAGTCGTATCGCTGCACCGATGATTGGCGGCATGATCACGGCACCTTTGCTGTCACTGTTCATCATTCCGGCAGCGTATAAGCTGATGTGGCTACACAGGCATCGCACCCAGAAATAGCCCCTGGTAGCGCTCGCCTTCAATCCTTTGAAGGTGGGCACTATGATTCCAGCGCCTTCACCCGTTTACGGTACTCACCAGGCGTACAGCCGAATTCACGCAGAAAAACTTTGTGAAAAGATGACTCGCTGGCATATCCCACCGATTCGGCAATCACGACCAACGGCTGGGCGCCGCGCGACAGCATCTGGGCGGCGAATTGCAGACGCAATGTAGTGAGTACGGCGAGCGGCGTGGAGTTTGAAACTTCGCGAAACAGTTGAGCAAAACTGGCCCGGGACATATGCGCGCGCTGCGCCAGTTCTTCAACACTCCAGGGATGTGCGGGTGATTCCAGCATCTGGAACACCACCGCTCCCAGTCGGGGATGTAATAGCAGATTCAGCACATTTTTAGCAGGGGGGGCCTGAGATAACCATTCGCGAACGGCAAGCGTGAACAGCGTGGCGCATTGCTGGCTGCACACAACGTTGGAACCGGGCAGCATGCTCAATGATTCCTGCTGCATCAGCCCGATCATCGCCTTAAGCCAGTGGTAAACGGGGCTATTTTCGCCAGGTGCCAGCAGCAAAACTTCCGGCAGCGCGGTTAAAAAATAGCGGGAGGATGTCTGTAGTTGCAGACTTCCGCAGACAATATGCGTTTGCTCTTCACCTGACTGGCACAACCGATGCGCGGAGTTTTGCGGCAAGATGACTACCGTACCAGGACGCAGTGTATAAGTGTTGCCATCAGGCATCTCCAGTAAAGCGCTACCCTGGGTTACCGTATGCCAGCGGATCACGGATAACTCACCTGCTGCATGAGGGAGTTGCCAGTCTCTGCTCAATACGCAGTTTTGATCAATAGAACCCTGCGGATCGTTAAGCATTAGCAAGCGGCTAAGTGCATCCATAAAGACTCCTGAACAATTTTTATTGTTGTTGATAGAACCGTAATTATCGCCATATTTTTACATTAAATTAATTTTATCAAATAGTTACTTTTTGTTTTGTTTGGCAGATTTTTGGTTTTTATTATTTGGTCTTAGACGATTGAACAAAAAATTGCGCGTTATGGATATGCTGGCCTGACAGGGCACTGCCTATAATCCAGAGTAACAAATGAACAATGACTTTGCGGAGAGGCAGCATGAAACAATATCAGGCGATCATTATTGGATTTGGCAAAGCAGGTAAGACGCTGGCGGCTACGCTGGCAAAGACGGGCTGGCGGGTAGCAATTATTGAGCAATCCAACACCATGTATGGCGGAACATGCATTAATATCGGCTGTATTCCAACCAAAACCCTGGTACACGATGCTGAGCTGCAGCATGACTTTGCAACTGCGATGCAGCGTAAGGCTTCCGTGGTCAGTTTTCTGCGCGATAAAAACTTCCATAATCTGGCCAATCTGGAAAATGTGGACGTGATTGAAGGGCGTGCTGAATTTGTCGACAACCATACCGTGCGGGTAATGCAGTCGACAGGAACGCTTGAGCTGAGCGGTGAGAAGATTTTTATTAATACCGGTGCACAGTCGACGATTCCGGATATTGAGGGATTATCCAGTACGCCGGGCGTCTTTGACAGCACCGGGTTGCTGAATTTGACCCAACGCCCACAGCGCCTGGGTATCCTGGGGGGTGGCTATATCGGCGTTGAGTTCGCGTCGATGTTTGCCAACTTCGGCAGTCAGGTCACTATTTTTGAGGCTGCACCGCTGTTTTTGCCCCGTGAGGACCGGGATATCGCCGATGCGATCGCTGATATTTTACGCGATAAAGGCGTAGAGCTGATCCTCAATGCTAAGGTGCAGTCGGTTTCGTCTCATGATGGCGCGGTGCAGCTACAGATGCCGGAAGGGGAACAGGTTGTTGACGCACTGCTGGTCGCATCAGGCCGCAAGCCGGCGACGGAACAGCTGCAACTGAAAAAAGCCGGTGTCGATGTGAACGATCGTGGCGGCATTATTGTGAATAAATATTTGCGGACGTCGGCGGATAACATCTGGGCTATGGGAGATGTAACAGGGGGGCTGCAATTTACCTATATCTCACTGGACGACTTCCGTATTGTGCGTGATGGCCTGTTAGGCGAAGGGGTGAGAAACACCGGCGATCGGCAAAATGTGCCATATTCCGTCTTTATGACACCACCACTTTCCCGCGTGGGGATGACAGAAGAGCAGGCCCGTGCCAGCGGTGCGGCGGTACAGGTGGTGACACTTCCCGTCGCTGCGATTCCACGGGCGCGAGTCATGGATGATACGCGTGGTGTACTTAAAGCTGTGGTGGACACGGATACGCAGCAGATATTAGGTGTCTCACTGCTGTGTGTGGATTCGCATGAGATGATTAATATCATTAAAACTGTGATGGATGCCGGGTTACCTTATACCGTGTTGCGTGACCAAATATTTACCCATCCAAGTATGAGTGAATCATTAAACGATCTTTTTTCTCTCGTTCAATAATAAATATAGAGTCTGCATCTTTGCCCCACCTGTGTGGGGGTTTTTTGGCCCACGTCAGTGTATCCGCTGTTTCAGCGGCACCTTCTGATGTCGAAGAGGACATTGCTAAACTGGCGCAAGAAAAGCTGGCATCATCATAGAAAATTACTTCGATGAGAATTGATAGCAGTACTTATGTCACTGCAATTTTGTACAAGTAGGATTGCCATCATGGAAAAATATCTTCGTTTACTGGGGCAGGGGGATCGAATTGGATTAACCTTGACCGATTAGCCGTTGGTCAGGATTGATGGGGGAAATTCTGGCATTTGCAACGCCGGTGGTCACCTTGTTGTTTTAATTACCACACCAGAAGTATGGGTTATGCTATTGGGTGATTTACACTACGGCTTTCCGTATTTATCGGGGGCGGGACGTCTGGTGCTAAAAAACACGTTAATGTTGGCTGGGGCAATGATGATAATTGCTGATTCTGCCCGGGCAATCGTTAAACAACGGTATTGAATTTTTAACGCTGTACCCTCTGTAAGAGAGTTTGCCACTCTAATTTAATTCGGTATTTACCGGGGCCAGCATCATGCTGGCCTTTTTATCACTTAAGTTAAATTACGATTAATATACCTGAATGATACATTCATTCCTGTGAAATGAGACGTCATGGTATTGGTATCAGTTGGCTAATGACCACCTGCTGGATATTGTGCCTATAGGTTCAGCAACCCCCCGTCCACGCTCTGTATTGTCAACTCCTTAGTTTTACAGCATTTTTTCTATTTTATTTCTATGCGATTATTGCTATTTATTATCTCAAAATCGCATTTTGAAAAGTCTTGTTATTCGCTTTTGTTATAGCTATTGCGTAGGTTTGCATGGTTTTAGGCATGGCTTAAGCTAAAATTAATTCTGATTAAATGTTTTTACGTATCAATAAATGACGAAAGATAGTTAAAAACTTAAGTTTTAATCAACTGTTCGACATGGAATCCACTATGGTAATTAGGCACCAGGGGTGGATGCTGATCTCGCGTTTTTGTCTGTCATCAGACCGGGGTCGAGACATATCTTAAATATGGAAATAAGGGTTTTAGAATGAACTTTGGATTAGCAAAGGACAACAAGTTTGAGATCATCGCTATCCTTCGTGAAGAGCTGCATAAGAAGACGAAGCTGGAAGTTTTATGTGAAAACACCAGCGTCATCACGCAGTTAGAAAGGATCGATTTCGAACGCTTTGTGGTCACCGGTCATGAAGACATCATTCCTGAAAAGATCCAATACTTTATCCTGCACAGTGACAGCGGGATTATAAAATTTAGCGCCAGATTTGAAGCCACCCCATCAACAGGTGCTGAGGCAGGATTATCCTACCTCATCCCGGATATGATTTTCTTTGCCCAACAGCGACAGAATCAGCGGTTTTCTTTTCTGAAGGGGTTCGATTTTTTCTGTTTTGGTCGTTACAAAAACGGAGAGAACTACTCACTTAAGATTAAAAACATCTCTCAGGGTGGTTGTGCGTTAATCGCTAAAGATGTTAATGCCCGTTTTCTTTACAAGGATGCAGTGATTAAAAATGCTGCTCTGGATTTTGATACGTTCGGCAGTTTTCAGCTTGATCTAAAAGTCATTGATGTCGTCGCGATCAACGAATTTGATGAGGATAATCAATTGTATTCCTGTCATCAGGTTTCTTGCGAGTTCGATTTTAAGAACCGTCGTGAAGAGGCTGAAGTTGAGAAAACCATTATTAAATTTTTAATGAGTAATAAAATTAGAAGCTTATAAGGAGCGGTGAACAGGATGTTGATGTGTGGCAGTGATAATTTTGTGGGCAACGGTATGTTTGCCTACCTGACAAGCAAACATGTGCCGATAAAAACATTCCAGTTTGAGGATATGTTGCAGCAGTCGTCATTATGCCAGCATCAGACAATGGTTTTTAATATCATTAACAATGAACAGCCTTGTTCTGCCATTGTGCAGTTTTTGAATAAAAACCGGTTCAAGTTTTATAATAGCGTTGTCGTTATCGTTGCTGATAGTTTGGTGGCGAAATTATGTGTTGAATTATTATACGTTGAAAAAACCATAGTATTGACTGAGAAATCCTCATTGCGTGATTTTGCTCAGTTGGCTACGTTGTCGGTCGGGAAATGGAATCCCCGACTGTATCGTTCGCAGAAGAGATTGACGGAAAGAGAACAACAAATCCTCAATCTATTGGTAAGTGGTTATTCTGCCAAGGAAATCTCTGAGTTGGTTAGTCTGAACTATAAGACTATTCAGGCGCATAAGATGAGAGTTGTCGCCAAGCTGGGACTGACTAATACCTCTGATCTGAATAAACTGATTGTCAGATTTACCCACAGCATGTCTTTTTTACCCTAACCTGGCTATTCTTTTCTGATGTAACGCATTTAACAGCAGGTACAACTCGGGAGTGACTTTGACTGGTTTTTAATTTATATGATTTGTAGAGGGAGAGGGGGAATGTTTAATTCCGATGAGGTGCTCACCGCGCTTGAAAAGGCATTGAATACCAGTCAACTTTATATGGTTTATCAGCCTATTTTTAATTTACATACCGAGTGTATTAGCGGATTTGAAGCATTAATGCGGTGGAACAGCCCTCAGATGGGTATGATTTCTCCTGATGTATTTATTACGTTACTGGAAGACAGCGGCAATATATTTTCAATTGAAGATATGGTTGCCAGCCCGCCGTGGAATGTTGCGAGTACCTGGCCCGAACCTCTTGTATTATCAGTAAATATTTCTGCGCTTGAATTCTGCGATCCTCTTTTACCTCAACGAATCAGACAAAACCTGGCCGCTTCCGGCCTTCCGGTTCATCGCTGCCAGATTGAAGTAACGGAAACATCGCCGCTGTGTGACAGCCAAATAGCGGCGAAAAATATGACGGAACTGAAGTCTATCGGGGTCAAGTTAGCGCTTGATGATTTTGGTACCGGGCACGCTAATCTTAATTATCTGTTGAAATATCCTTTTGATACCTTAAAAATTGATAAAGAGTTTGTCACCGAAATAGAGCCCGACACTAAATCGACAAGGATTATTGAGGGTATCATTTCTTTAGCGCACAATTTTGGCATTGAAGTCCTGGCCGAAGGGGTTGAAACCCAGTCTCAACTTGATCGCCTGACGCAGATTGGCTGTGACAAAATTCAAGGCTTCTTCATTTCTCCCCCGGTGTTGGCAGAAGAGATTCCTTCACTCTTAGCGCAATATAGCCGTTAATCTCATCCCTCTTTGTTGTTCCCCTTAGTCTGAATTCTTTCGCGTTGTCGGGTGGCGGTGCCTGTGCCTTATCCGACCTGCAAGAACGAACACTAATCCGTAGGCGTGATAAGTGCAGCGTTTCAGGCAGCGCTGTATTCTGGAGCGACAAAAAAAGCCCCCTGTGAACAGGGGGCTTGCGAGTTTATGCCTGCTTAAAACGATTTCTTAAAGCCAATCGACGCATTGACCGGGGCTTCAACCTGCGATTTATTGCTGCCGTTGCTGAACTGTGTCCCCAGTTCGCCGTAGACCTGCAGATTTCGGTCGATAGACCATGACAGACCCGCTGCAACCTCGGTGCTGGAGTACTGCTGTGAAGATTCCAGTGTGGTGGTGGCGACCGCGTTGCTGAAGTGCGTTTTATCTTTGGAACCCAGACCCTGCCAGACGTTTACCCGGCCGTACGGCTGGAACTTGCCATGGTTGGTGTCGTAGTCCGCGACCAGACGCACGCCCAGACGCGCGGTAAACGAATCGGCGGTATCCATTTTCACTTTCGTTTGGGTCACACCATCCAGCGTGCTGTTATCAAAGTTGCTGTACTGATAGATCAACTGGGCCTGCGGTTCCAGGCTCCAGGCGCTGGCACCTAAACGGAATGCTTTACCCACTTCAGTTGAGGCCGTCAGCGTATTGCCTTTGACGGTGTAAGAGCCGTTGTTACCCGATGCTGACAGGCGGGATTTATGGTTCCCGTATTGCAGCACGTTATCGACATACATACCGTCACCAGAGAACCAGGTAGCATAACCGCCAACGTAAAATGCGTTGTCGTCGATGTTGCCGCCTTTGCCGTTGCTGCCCGTTTTACTGCCTTTTACATTGCTGTCGATATCCAGAATGCTGGTATACATACCGGATTTCCAGCTTTCATTGGCGTACATATCGACGCCGACCTGAATACCCATGGTATGGGAACTGGTTTGCGTACCGGCTGCATCATCCAGTTTGGTTTTACCGGAATAACCAATCATTCTCGCCCAGGCGCGATTGTCTTCATCAATACCCGGTTTAACCTCATCACCCATACGCTGGTGCATGTTGCCCAACAGACTGATGTCCCCCTGGCGAACCACGCTGGCGAGACCGGAATACAGCATGGTTTCCGGACGATATTCACTCCTCAGGTACCAGTTTTCGCCCTGGCCCTGAGCGTTTCCGGCGTGGAGCTGATACTCAAAGGCACCCGCAGCCATACGTTCAGCGACAAGATGGAAGGCATCCCGCGACGTTTGCGCCGTCGTCGTTGCACCGTTGAGCGCCGTGACCACTTCGATACCGTCACCCACGGTCGGTGCGCCAAGGCCGGAGCCGTCGACATCCAGCAGCGTGCTTCCGCTGGCTTTACCGCCATCAATAATCAGGCGATCAGCAATACCTGTGCCGCCGGCATTCTGCCGGGCAGCCATGTTGATAGTGCCTTGTTCGCCGCTGTAATCCCCTTTAACCGTTAAGGTTGTGCCTGGTTGCTGGCCGGTGAGCGACACATCGCCACCGTTGCTCAGCCCTGCGACTGTCTGGTTATAACCCTGGGTATTCAGGGTGGTGCCCGCGACAACATAGTGGTGCGAGGCGGCGCTCAGAGTATTGGTATCACCGGCTTGCAATACCCCGCTGGTGATGAGCGTTGCACCGCTGTAGCTGTTTTGGCCTTGCAGCTCCGTTGTACCGCTACCGGTCTGATGCAGTTGGCCTGCACCACTGATGTTTCCGCTTAACGCCAACGTATCGGCGCGATTAACGTTGAGCACGCCGTTATCAACGATATCCCCTTCAATACTCCCTATCGTACCGCCCGTGCCGAGCTGCAATACACCTTGTTCGATGGTGGTGCCGCCGGTATAGGTGTTATCCAGCGTCAGCGTCAGTGAACCTTTACCGGTTTTGGTCAGTTGACCGTTACCTTCGACTTCCGTCAGCAGGGACACATCATGTCCGTTGGTGTCGAATGTCCCACCACCAGATTTCAGCGTCACCTGACGGGCGGTATCAAACGCTTCACCATATTTCAGCGTACCGCCGTTAAAGGTGATTCCGGTCTCTGCTGCGCCGAGGTTGGTATCGCCTGCAACCTGAAGCGTCCCTGACGTGATAGTCGTGCCGCCGCTGTAGGTGTTGTTGCCCGTCAGGATTAACGTACCGAGGTCGCCTTTATTCAGACCACCGGTACCGCGGATCACGCTGTCAATGGTTGCGGTGTAGTTGACGCCATCGACCGTACCATCACCGACGCGAATCAACGTATTGGCGGTATCGGTAGTAATGGCTTCACCGCCGACGCGATAACCATCGGTAGCGAACTGCGCGCCGCTGATGATGACATCGCCTTTACTGTTATCGACGGTCACATTACCGGCTTCCCCCTGGAAGACGGCAAATGCGGCATCGGTAAACGGTGCATTCAGCGCGCCTTCTGGTGTCGATTCATCGGTGGTCCAGTTGTCGTTTCCCTGGCTGGATTGCCAGATACCGTCGCCGCCGTTGATGACGCCGTTATTTTTCAGCTCGCCATTCTCACCGCCGGTGCCGTCCCAGAAGCGCAGCGTCAGTCCGGCATGGTTGACCAGGTTGACCTGATTTTTCACCGATGTTTGTACATACAGGCTGTCAGCCGCTTCCGGCGCGTTAGCAATATCCATCACATTGTTAGTCAATGTGCCGGTGTAGTTGATGACGCGATAGACACCAACATCAAAGCTACCGCCCGGTGAGGTTTCAATGTTGAGCTTACCGTCGAGCGTCAGGGAGCCATTCACGTCGATCAGGTCGTTGAAAGCACCGCCCGGGGTATAAGCCTGACCAAACTGATAATCCAGTTGGGCGTTATCGCTCAGCGTCAGTGAACCGGTGGTCAGTTTGCCCACGCTGTTGATGGCGGCACCGGCGGTAATATGACCGTCGTCCAGCACATCAACCGCGCCGCCGATAATACCGTTTCCACCGAGGGTGGCACCCGATTTCACTGTGACCTGTCCGGTAGAAGCAGATTGATTGCCGTTGACCAGCAACACACCCTCATTGACATCCGTGATACCGGTGTAGGTGTTGTCGCCTGTCAGGATTAACGTACCGTTACCCACTTTCACCAGGCTGCCGTCGTTGCCGCTGATAATGCCGCTGATGGTGTCTGGAAGGTGTAGATTCCCCAGCGACAGTAGCTTATTACCCAGTTCGACATTACCCGCACCGGACAATGAACCGATGGAAGTCTTGCTGTTGACTGCGCTGACATCTACCAGACCGCCTGCAAGGTTAACCACGCGGGTATTTTCTGCCATCGCCTCATCGGCCATGGTCATCAGCCCACTGTTGGTCACCATGGCATTCCCGCCGCTGGCATTGTCTTCCAGCGCCAGCGTGCTGTCTTTTGCCACGCTGACCGTCGCGTCACCGGCTGTTGCATTGTTTGAGAGTACGGCTTTGGCTTTACCTGTCAGATTCAGTTTGGCACTGGCTGCTGTGACGGTATCGGCCAGCGTTAACAGGCTGTCGGCAATGTTCATGGTCAGTGATTGCAGACGGGTGTCTGCGCCGCTGACGTTGAGCGTTGCCCCATTATTAACCGTGATGGTGCTGCTCTCGTTGCTGCCGAACACGCCGGTTTTGCTGGCATTGACCGTCACATTGTTGCTATTACCGGTACCGGCAATTTCTGTGTCGCCTTTGTAGCTGTTGGCACGGTCGAGCGTCAGAATACTGCCAGCATCGCTTGAGCTACTGGTGACTTTCAGTTTGCCATCACCGGTAATCTCCCCGGTCGGTGTGAAGTGGTGCGAATTGAGATCGAATACGGCCGCATTAGCATTGGCGCCCAGCTCGATGGTGCGATTGCTGGTCAAATCCGCGCCTAATTGCAGCGTCGAGGCGTTGTTAATCGCCAAATCGGTTCCGCTCTGTCCGAGGTTGTTGTCGGAGGAGATCTGCAACGTACCGCCATCAATGCGCGTACCGCCGCGATACGCGTTATCACCACTGAGGATCAGACGACCGAGGTCGGTTTTCACCAGTGTCAGTTTGTCGTTGGTGCTGGCTTCACGAAGGATTGACTCAATGGTTGCCGTAAAGTTTTGTCCCGCACCGCCGGCGCCTACGCGCAGCAACAGTTCACCGGTCCCCGGCGTCTGCCCCGCATGGGTGGCATTTTCTGTGGTGGCCCAGGCGTTAAGTGCATCGCCTTTTACGACGTAACCATCGGCATCAAACTGCGCCCCGGAGAAGTTAACTTCACCTGCAGCGTTATCCACGGTAACGGTACCGCCTTTGGTGGTGAAGACGGCAAATGACTTCTGCGCCCACGGGGCGTTGCCCTCACCGGTGGATGTTGTCCAGTTGTTGTCGCCCTGAGCACCGATCGCCATCCATTTACCGTCGCCGCCGTCAATCTTGCTGTTGCCTTCGATGCCGGATGCGCCGTGACTCTGATTGACGGTTGCGCCATCCCAGAATTGTAGGGTAACGCCGTTGGCGTTCACCAGGTTGACCTGTTTGTCGATAGAGGTCTGGACAAAGATGTTGCTCTTATCCTGAGTGTCCGGTACAGCACCTAACTCCAGCGTCTGGTTATTCAGCGTACCGCCATAGTTATAAATACGGTACACACCAGGCCCGAAATTCCCGCCCGATGACGTGGTGACATCCAGAGTCCCGTCCAGTTGCAGATCGCCTGTGACGTTAATCAGGTCATTCAGCTTACCGCCCGGCGTATAGGCCTGGCCCAGTTCGAAGGCGGAAGTCGTTTTGCTGCCAAGCTGCAGATTACCGTTAATGGATAACGTACCCGCACCGCCGTCACCAGCGCTAATCGTTGTGGCGTCGTTCATCAACACGTTGCCGCCGATAATGCCATTCCCACCCAGTGTGGAGGTGCCGCTGACGGTGGTTGCGCCACGTGCCGCGCTTTGATCGCCATTCACCAACAGCGTGCCATGGGTGACAGTTGTGTCGCCGGTATAGGTGTTGTTGCCGGTCAGACGGGTAATGCCGTCACCTATTTGCTGCAGTGCACCGATACCGGATATAACGCCGTTCAGCAGGACGTCGTTGGCGCGATTAATTGCCAGTATGCCGTTATCGATGATGTCAGATTCGGTGCTGACTTCGCCCGTGTTTCCGCCGGAACCTAACTGCAACGTACCTGTTTGCGCAATGGTGGTAGAGCCTGTGTAGCTGTTGTTGGCGGTAAAGACCGTGGTGCCGCCCGCCGCACGTTCAAACTTCCCGTCACCGCTGATAGTACCGTTATAGATTTGCGCCGCGGTGTTATCACCCTGGGTATCGAAGATAACCCTGCTGCCTGCGCCCTGGGTTGTGACATTGTAGTCGCCAATACTGGCGGCAGTACTGGTTGGCTCGACATGGTCGCCGGTGCGCAGCGTTGCACCATTGTTTACAGCAATAGTTTTGCTTGCCAGACTCAGGTTTTCAACGATGCGGACATCCGCGTTTGACCCGCTGAGTGTCAGCGAATCCCAGCCGGTGCCAATATTCGTGCCGGTAGTCAGGTTGTCGCTGACCAGCGTTCCAATCTTCGCATCTTTTGTATCGGTGAAGGTGAGGGCGTTGCCCGTACCGGCAGCGGTAATGATGTGGCGCGTGTTCTCCAGCGTCACATTGCCGATGTTGGCTTTATTGTTACCGCCAGTACCGGCGAAATTCACTTCACCGGCATAGGTGCCGCTACGCCAGTTGAAGGTGTCCATACCTTCACCGGTATTGATTACGCCGCTGGTGACACCGCCGCTGATATCAATGGTGTCATTGCCTTTACCAGACTGAATGGCCACCGCAGTGTCGGTGATGGCCTGCAGGGTGCCGGTGTTGGTAATGGCTTTACTGCTGTCACCGCTGGCGTCGATTACCGGGGAGGTGGTGCTGGCAGAGATAATCTTGCCACTGTTGGTTAACGCGCTGACGTTTTTCGCGATGATTGCCGAACCGCCAGCGCTGTCGTGCACGTTAATGTCGGCCTTGGTGTCGATGCGGCCATCAGTATTGGCGCGGATACCGCTGCCTTCGCTGTTCAGTACCTCAATGGTATAGCCTTTGCCGATGGTCAGATTGCCCGTTACTGCGTCACCATTGCGCTGTTCAAAGGCGAAGCCGGTACCTTTACCGTTAACGTTAAGGATGTTGTTAAGCCCATCTTTCATGTTCAGGGCTACGCTGGTGCGGATCCCCGCGCCGTCGTTGGAATCGATGGTCACATTTTGCAGTGTGATATTGGTGTTGTTAGCATCGTTTTGAATGCCTGCGCCCGTGCCATCAGCACGGATCTTCACATGCTGCGCTGACAGGTCGCCGGCTTTATCTGCCAGGCGAATGCCATCAGCAGTACCGTTGGTGGTAATGCTGTCGCCACTAATGCCGTTAATCTGCAGGCTGGCCCCTTCCGTCAGTAATACGCCAGCGGTGCCATCATCAACCTTAACCTGGCCCAGTTGATTAATTTGCGCACTGGCACCCGACGCGCGAACGCCGATGCCGTTGCTGACATGCAGGGCGCTGGAGGAGTTGTTGGTTAAGCTACCGCCTTGTTGAACGTCCACGCCGATACTGTCGATGCTGGCCAGATCGATAATTGATTTGGTATCGAGGATCAGGTTACCCAGATTTCTCGCTATATAGGCGATCACTTCATTGCCACTGGCTTCAGAGGTGATCTTCGCGTTTGAAGTAAGCGTAGTGCTGGTGGCATTACCCTCTGCGCTGCCATTCAACCGATGCGCCTGGCCATCAACCACCCCGGCAACGGTACGTTCACCTGTTAAATTAATGGTGGTTTTGTCGCTGATATTACCGCTGGCGCCGCCTTCGATGACCAGTGCTGCGGAATCGCTACCCTGCACGGTAAATGTGGCTTCACCAGTATCGACTTGACTGCCTGCACCGGTAGCGAGAACGCCAACGGAGTTCTTACCGCTGAGGGTAAGGTCAAGGTTGGAGCTGGCCTGGCCGCCAGGAGGGGTGGTGTTACCGGCCAGCAATGCGCCATTGGCGATACGGAAAATGGTGGTGCGATCCTGACCGTTGTCATTCATCACCGCCTGACCAATATTGGCGATCGCGTCTTTCCCATACAGATAATAGCCAATCTGATCGGTGTTGTTGAACACCGGGCTACTCAGGCTATCAACGTTAGCAATGGCGTTATCACGCACGTGTACGCCGATGTTCCCGGCCTTGTCCAGCGTAATGTTGGAGTAGACGTTGACCACGGCCTGACCTTTGGCGCCTCCTTCAGCCCAGATGGCGTAGTTACGATCGTTGATGCCACCCGTACCGCCCACGATAATAGAGCCTGTGGCACTGGTGGTTACTTCGGCATTTTTGTTATTGGCGCTGACGTGGATCCCCACGTTATTCGTGCCGTTGACGTTAATCTTGCCGTCGTTGCGGATTTCCTGATTATTTTCCGTGCCGCTGTCACGCACGGAGATACCGTAGTTCTTGTTGTTCCCCGCATCCCCATTACCATTGATGACGATGTTGCCCGTATTCAGTACGTTGCCTGTTGCGTTGCCGATCAAAATTCCTGCCGCGTTACGGACACCGGTACCCAACGTGATGAGACCGTTGTTAATCACCTCTTTGGCGCTTTTGGTCATAATTCCTGCGCTCAGGCTGGCACCACCTGGCATGATGACATCCTGGGTCAGGTTACTTGCGTCACGACCAAGGTAAATAGCGGCATCAGCACTGTTGGTAAAGGTCGCATTTCCGGCGACTTCCACGCCAAAGGCGGTGCCGTCACCGTAAGACGCACCGTTTTTACGTCCGTCGACGACGTTAATATTGCCGTTATTGACACCTTTTGCCTCGCCGGACAACTGCATACCAATAGCCAACGTCAGCGACGTATCAGGTTTATCCTTGCTCCAGGGATCGGCGGCAGATGCGGTACCGAAGTTATCGGTGGTGATCGCCTGGTTGATGGTGCCTTCGTTGGTGATAACGCTGGTACCTTGTCCCTGCATACCGAATGCGCCGTAGCTGTTAACGTTCTGATTACCATCTTTATCAATGAACAGACCTGAGTTGATAGTCCCGCGGTTGGTTGCCTCGGCGTTTTGCGCCAACATGCCAATCGCCAGGCTTTGCCCGCCAGAACTGCGTAGCGCGTTCAGCTCGCCGAGGTTGTTGATAACCCCACCGTCAATGGCTTTCATGACGCCATTGATACTGCCGTCAACGGCAATTATCGCCTCTTTGTTCAGAGTACCGGTGGTGCCAGCGCCGTTGGCATAAATGGCATGCAACTCACCGCGGGCGGCAGTGGCGTTGTTGATATGTGACTTTCCATCGGTCCAGACTTTGTAGTCCCAGGTGAGTTCATCAGACGGCTGACTGGAATTAATTAAGCTATCGATATACCCGGCATACTTTGCTTGTGCTGCTGTGACGGTGGTGACCTCTTCAGCCTCCAGCCACAATTGGATTTGGCTGACCTTATCGCCATTGGCATTTTCTGCGGCGTCGGCACTTCTGCCCAACAGGAAGTCGTTAAAATCAGCCAACTCCTGCGTACTGGTAATGGTGAATGTGCGCACCCCGGTTTCGATAACCTTGCCATCTGCATCATAGCCATAAGTCATCAGCGACACATCATCGCCAAAGACAGAGGTTTGCGCTGAGCCGGTGAACGTTTGTGTGGGGATCACGGGTGCTGCGTTAAATTTTATATAGTTGTCAGACTGCCAGTTTATCTGGCTGTTGGCGCCTTGTGCTTCCAGTAAGGAGGAGTCTTTGGCCAGTAACTCGATGGTATTGGCTTTGTCGCGTACATTGAGCGTGTCATTACCTATGTTCAGGTTGGCCGTAGCACCATTGGTTGCCAGCGCGATACCAAACTGCTTATAGATTTCAGACCTGGTTGCATCATAAGTATTTAATACGGAATCGCCGATTTGCGATTTAGTAAGAAAGCGACTTAACACATTGGTATCATAGACCTTAATGGTTTCTGTGCCGTCCGGGAATGCCGGGTCAACCACCTCGAAGTTTTCGCTTTGAGAAGGCGTAGCCGATTGGTTATACGTCAGGTATTCCGCCAGCTCTTCTGCTGTGGTGATTGTTTTTGCACCCTGGCCTGGGCTGGTAGCCTGCAGCGTGATTTTTCCTGTTCGCAGTAACTCACTGATGGTGGTTGATTCTACAACGCCGCTTTGACCCGGATTAATCGTCGGGATTGCGCCGCTGATATTGAGTGTCTGACTGGCAGTATTATTTTCATATAAGAAGCCGTAGTCGTGGGGAACCTGATAAACGCCCGCAGAAATACCGTTCTGGAAGTCGTCAGAAATATTTCGATCGCCCGTAGTGGTAATCTGCGCAGCTGAGGCCATCATCGTAGCGCCACTTAATGCGCTGGCGGCCAGTACCGCAACAGTTTTACGTGAACTGCTTTTTTTCTTACCTCTGGTTAATTCAGAGACGACAACCCAGATGCCGAGTGCCGCGTTCCAAATAATGCTGTAAACCTTATTCATATATAACCCTCGTTTACATTCCTGTTATGTATGTGTTAATGCGTTGAGTTGTTGGCGATGGTTGGCACGCGGATGTGCTACCCGGTATGTCGATTTTCGAAAATAGCGATCCCTTCCGGGCCAGGCGGAATTAAAAAATGAGCCGAAAGAAAATCTGTTAATAATTAACTGTGATTACTATCCTTAAATAAGTCAGTTACGGCTGGCTATAGTGAGAAATGGTGTACTTGAGCCGGGTATTACTTTTACCCAGCTTTCTGGCAATGTTGCTTTTGTACGCCCCGATTGTTTTTTCGCTTTTTTGCGATACTCCGGCGATTTGTGCCAGTGACCACCCGCGGGCTAGCATCATCATCACATTGAATTCGTTGGTCGTTATTTTTGTTTGTAGTTCTTTGATATTGCGTGGATTTTTTCTGTCGATGATACGAGTGATTGTTTGCAATAGCTGATCAAGACTGGTGTCCTGATCGAGGAACTGCAGGGCCATTCCGCATACTGTTTGAAAAATAGAAAAAGTGGCTTCATCGGCTAACACGATGATCGTTGTGGATGGTCGTATAGCCATGTTGCGGATAATCCTGGCATATTTTAAAAAATCTGACTTGTCAGGATTAATAATGATGCAATCCGTTTCATAAGATAGCGTTTGGACGGCAGAAAGCGTCTGGGAGGAATGGTACGCGATATCAATATATAATGATGAGCCACGTAGGATTTCTCGCATGCCTAGCCAGGGGTAAATTGAGTCACCCAAAAAAATAGCTTTAGACATAACGATCTCCTTGAAATTTTGGTGCAAGCAGTCGCCTCTTTTTTTGGTTAAAAAAGAGTTTCTCGCGATGCATGAAATGTTAATTAATTCTCGTATGCCCTAAATAATTCAAGTTACAGGAAGTCCGGGGAGAGAATTCCCAGGCGTACAGATACTATGTGGCTGAGGTGAACTAACGCAGCCAACGCATATGTAACTTGAAGTATGACGGGTATATTTCGCTCTTTGCTTTGAACGTATCCTTATTTATTCGGATATCAACAGATAATATCTGTCTTTATTTAAATCATTAACTATTCTTAAAGTGGATATTACACTTTGTTAAAATTTAAGATAAATCGTTTATATCACCTCTGTGAAGATGATTGATAGATTTCGCTTATTGATCGGCGAAGTTTTGTGTCCGTCGATTCGATAATGACAGGGGATTCCTATAGGTTTAGAAGGGGAATACTGTTAATTGTTATTAATTTCAAACAGATATGTGATTTTCTTAACGGGGTAGGAAACAACCAGGAGAATTCTTAATCAAAGGCCGGGCAGGGAAGGAGCTAAATGTTTGGAAGGAGAAAATAGTGTTTAATTTGAATTAATGGGCTGAAAATGAAAATAATTTAGATTTATATTCTTGTTTTGTTGATATTTTAAGGTGTTTAATCTGAAGTAAGCTTTTTGTGCTTAATCTGAAAATCAGTCTTGCAGCCGCTTTTTTGTCTGCTTTTTGTACGCGCATTTTCTCAGCCAGCCAATAGTTCTTGCTCCACTTGTTGTACCTGCATTTCCAGCGTAGTGCGGATTTCGGTCAGTGCCCGTTGCTGATCGGAGAAGTAGGCTTCTTTGTCTGTTACTGAAGTAGCAAGACGCCAGGCGTTTTCCGCTTCCAGATCGCTAATCTCTTTGAGCAGCGCATTAATTTGCTCCCTGAGCTGCTGAATCTTGCTACGTAAATGCTGCAGATCGTTTAATCGGTCACTTGCCATCATCGGTTCGAGTCCGCTTTGTAACTGGGTCAGCAATGCCCGAACTGCGGCCAGATCGGCATTTTGTCGTGCCTGATTAAGCTGCACCATCATCTGATGGGCTTTCTCTTTCAGGTCATCCGCTACCACGTCCGGGTGGCAAAGGCGACTGGCCTGACGCCACAGGCGTTTTAACTCATTACGTTCATCCGCTGAAAGCCGCTGGTCGCGGGTGTAGCGGTGCTGCGCATCCTGCTGTTGTTCCTGATATTCATCATATTCGTGGCTGGCTTCCTCCTGTGCCTGACGGGTCGCGCTGTCGTCCTGGCGAGAAAAGTCGTTTTCCAGTTCACGAATTTCCGCCAGCAGGGCGGTGATAAGCTCAGTCTGTTGCTGAATGCGCTGGCGAGTTTCCACGGATTCGCGGGAGTCCGAACTCAGATTTACCCAGTGCTGCTTGAGTTTCGCCAGTTGATCAACGGCCTGTGAAATATAGTGCAGACAGGACTGATAATCTTTTTCGCGACGTTTTCGTTCTGCTTCCTGCTTACGTTGTGCGCTGGCGGCCAACTGCTTACGCAGTTCGAGAATTCGGCTCATTAACGGTCCGAGGCGAAGATGATACAGGTCATTGAAATCATCGAGGATTTGAATGCGCGTGTTGCGCTTATCAATCAGATCACGCAGTTGGGTTTCAAGCGCTTTCAGTTCGAGCTTACTGGCGGCAATGCCGGGGTCCTGCCACGTTGATACTGCGCGCTGGGATTGTAGCCAGTGCGTAATTTCACGCAGGGCATCGCCGAAACGCCGTTCTTCAATCGCCTGCACGATGACGCCGGGAATGACTGGCAAAGGTTCATTTTTCAGATGCGCCAGCTGCTGGAAAATAATCTCTTCATCTTCCAGTTCGATGGCGCTTTTGACGATCTCAAGTCGTTTAATGATCTTATTCATGACAGTCGTTGCCTGGCGTGGTTCAAAAACGAGTGACTGAACCACGACAGGTTCACCCGTTTGAAAATGTTGGAAAAACAGTAAAGTGCATTCTGTGGCCTGCGATGCCTTTTCGTCCAGAATAATTAACTGTAATTATGAAAAAGCGGTACTGGCGCGCACTTCTTCATGTCTTTAAACCCTCGTTTCATCTTTTTTATTCACCGGCTAATTATTCTTGATCTGATAAAGATAATGCGTATAGTTCTCATTCTCTTTTGATATTAACAATCTGCGTGAATTCTGGTAAGGATCCTGACAATGAAAAAAACAACATCCGCTCTGGCATTGTTGGCTGCCGTTGCATTGAGCGGCTGCACAGCTAACGCCACGCCAGCCAGTAACCCGCTGGCACAGGAAAAAGCAATCGCACCGGCAGCAACGGATATTCAGCAACGCGCACTGGCTGACGGCTTGTATGAAATGGCGCTGAGTCCTGCGGGTGATGCGCTGTACGTCGCCAGCGCGGAAGGGTTCAAAGATGTTCAGGGTGGGGTGGTTTACAAGCTGGATCCGCAAACGCTGAAGACCATCGGTCTGAGCCACACCGATCTGAAAAACTTTGGTATGGCTATCTCGCCAGACGGTAAAACGGTGTATGTCACCAACTCTCTGGATGGTGGTCTAAGCGCGCTGAATGCCGCAGACGGCAAAGTGAAGAATCGCGTGCTGTTCCCGGAACGTAACCCGCAAGGTTTCCCATACGGTGCGCGTCAGGTACTGCTGCATAACGGTCTGCTCTATATTGGCGCCGTTGCCGATCCGGCGGTGATCTGGGTGGTTGATGCCGAAACGCTGAAACTAAAAACCCGGATTAAAAATACCGGTAAATGGATGACCGGACTGCATTACTCAGAAATGACGCAGCGTATTTATGCGGCAAATGGCGGCGGTGAAATCCTGGTTATCAACCCGCGTACTCAGCGCGTTGAAAAACGCTGGCAGCCGCTGGGCGATAAACCCGCGTTGCTGTTGAATATGGCGGAAGACCCGCAAACCGGTCGCCTGTTTGTCACCGACAATTCCAAAGCGAAAACGACATTGGTGTTGGATATTCATACGGGCAAGCTGCTCAAACAACTGGATATCGGGGATTCTCTGGCGGTGAAACTCAATGCGAAGCGTAATGAAATCTATGTTACCCAGCGTGATTCCGGAAAATTGCTTAGCCTGAACGCAACGGATTACAGCGTGAAGAAAAGCTGGGAGCTCCTCCCCAATCCAAACAGCCTGTTGCTCTCTGCTGATGGCCAAACCTTGTTTGTCACCGTGAAACAGAAATTCAATAAAGACCACTCCACCTCCGCGCCAGATAACGTGGTGCGTATTGATCTGAATAAATAATAACAACATGTTGCCGGGGCGCTCTCCGGCAACGTCGTCAGACTTTTAATGGCATGGCTATGGACAAGACTAAAACATACGCACAATTAATGAGAAAAACTGTGCTGGCCGCTACTATTGGCGCGCTTTCCGGCACGGTGAATGCTGCTGAAACCCCGACAGAAGCGGAAGATACCATTGTCGTACAGGCTGCAGAGGGACGTGATTTTAAACCCGGTGGCGATACGTTACTGCCTGCTTTCCTCGACGGCCAGGTCGCCAATGGCGGCAGGCTGGGGATGCTTGGTCAGCAAAATGCCATGGATGTGCCATTTAACGTTATAAGCTACACCTCAAAACTGGTCGAAGATCAGCAAGCTAAGACCGTAGCCGATGTTGTCGCCAATGACGCGAGCGTGCAGGCGGTGCAAGGCTACGGTAACTACGCAGAGACATACCGTATTCGCGGTCTGAAACTTGACGGCGATGATATGACCTTTGGTGGATTATCTGGTGTGCTGCCGCGCCAGGTGGTGGATACGCAGATGATCGATCGCGTTGAAATCTTTAAAGGCGCGAATGGATTGCTCAATGGCGCGGCCGGTAGCGGCGTTGGCGGGATGATTAATCTTGAACCCAAGCATGCAGACGATACGCCGATCACACGCCTTGGTATGGACTACACCAGTGACTCACAGGTGGGAACGTCGCTCGATGCCGGACGTCGTTTTGGTGACAATAACCAGGCCGGCGCCCGTGTGAATCTGTTGCATCGTGAAGGGGAGGGGGCGGTTGACGACGATAAACGTCGTACCACGCTGGCATCGCTGGGACTGGATTACCGTGGCGACCGTTTCCGCAGTTCATTAGACGTCGGGTATCAAAAAAAGACGTTTCACGGCGGTAACATGGGGATCAATGTCTACTATGTGCCATTTGTCCCCGATCTGCCGAAAAATACGCACAACTATAGCCAGAGATGGGGTTATAGCGATATTGAAAATGAGTTCGGAATGGCGCGCACGGAATATGATCTGACCGATAACTGGACCGCTTATGCTGGTTTAGGTGCGCAGCACGCGCATGAAATTGGTTTGTACAGTGCCCCGGAAATATACAACCAGGCCGGTGACGCCAAAGCCGGACGCCTTGATACCAATCGTATTATTGATGCGTTCAGCGGGATGGCAGGGCTGCGCGGGAATTTTGATACGGGTTTTATGTCACATAAGGTTAATGTAGGTTATTCCGCCGTCACTAAAGAAGACAAAATCGCCTGGCGCATGGGGTCACGTGCCGCACGTCCGGACGTCAATATCTACGATACGCAAGCTGTAGCAAAACCAGCGGTGACGGCGACGGGAGGTAACTATAGCGATCCGTTAACCAGTGGACGTACGCGTAGCCAGGGGTGGTTACTCAGCGATACGTTGGGCGTGCTTGATGATCAGCTTCTGTTTACCGTCGGTGCCCGCCACCAAAAGGTCGTGGTACGTGATTACAACAAAGAAACAGGCGCTGAAAACGTTAAGAACAGTTTTGATGACAGCCGCTGGATGCCGACGTACGGTGTCGTGTATAAGCCGTGGCAGGAACTTTCTCTTTATGCGAATCATACCGAATCGCTACAGCCTGGCAGCACCGCGCCAAGCAGTGCGGTGAACTACGGTCAAAGCACCGGAATCATCCATGCAAAACAGAATGAGGTTGGGGTCAAAACAGACTTTGGGCGTGTAGGCGGTTCACTGGCGCTGTTTGAAATCAAAATGCCGGTTGCGCAGTTGGATAGCCAGACCCGGTATTACGCAATCAACGGTGAGCAGCGTAATCGTGGCGTGGAGCTGAATGTATTTGGTGAACCGGTGTTAGGACTGCGGCTGAACGCCAGTGCAACGTGGCTGGATGCGACGCTCAGTAAAAATCAAAACGGTGTCAACAACGGTAAGACGGCAATCGGCGTACCGGACTTCTATGCGGTGCTGGGGGCTGAATATGATATTAAACCTGTTGAAGGACTCACCGCGACGGCACGGCTGAACCATTCTGGCGCTCAGTATGCCAACGCGGCAAATACCAAGAAACTCGACAGTTTTACCACACTGGATTTAGGTGTGCGTTACCGTATGTCACTCAATCAAAATCAGAACCAGATGATTTTGCGTGCAGGGGTCGATAACGTCACCAACGAGAATTACTGGTCAGGTATTGATGATACCGGGACTTATCTGTTCCAGGGCGAGCCACGCACGCTGAAGGTTTCCGTCAGTTACGACTTCTGATTTTTTTCCTGGGCCTCGGTGCGTTGGGCAAGGATGCCCGGCGTATCCAAACGATTGCGCCTTGCGACAACCAGGTTGAAATGTTAAAAGAAGCCCCTTCAATAAAAACCACACAGGGGTAGGGCGTGAAAAACGCGTCAACTGCATCTGACACCAGCGTGTCTGATGCCGCGTCGACGAATGAACCGACGCTTCAGCGGGGGTTGCAAAACCGCCATATTCAGTTAATTGCGCTGGGCGGCGCAATTGGTACAGGCTTGTTTCTGGGAATCGGCCCGGCTATTCAGATGGCGGGACCTGCTGTATTACTCGGTTACGGTGTTGCCGGGATTATCGCGTTTCTGATCATGCGTCAGCTGGGCGAAATGGTGGTTGAAGAACCCGTTTCCGGATCGTTTGCCCACTTTGCCTATAAATACTGGGGGCCGTTCGCGGGTTTCTTGTCTGGCTGGAACTACTGGGTGATGTTTGTGCTGGTTGGCATGGCAGAACTCACCGCAGCCGGAATTTATATGCAGTACTGGCTGCCTGATGTCCCAACCTGGATTTGGGCCGCGGCTTTCTTCGTGATTATCAATGCGGTCAACCTGGTCAACGTGCGTCTGTATGGCGAAACGGAATTTTGGTTTGCGCTGATCAAAGTCCTGGCGATTATCGGCATGATTGGCTTTGGTATCTGGATGCTGGTTTCCGGCAACGGTGGCGAACATGCAAGCATCGATAACCTCTGGCGTTATAACGGCTTTTTCGCGACTGGCTGGAACGGACTGATCCTGTCGTTGGCGGTGATTATGTTCTCGTTTGGTGGTCTGGAACTGATCGGAATTACCGCTGCCGAAGCGCAGGACCCGCAAAAAAGTATCCCGAAAGCGGTAAACCAGGTGGTGTATCGTATTTTGCTGTTTTACATCGGCTCATTGGTGGTGCTGTTGGCGCTGTATCCGTGGGTGGAAGTGAAATCCAACAGCAGCCCGTTTGTGATGATTTTCCATAATCTTGACAGTAACGTGGTGGCTTCTGCGCTGAACTTTGTCATCCTGGTGGCTTCGCTGTCGGTGTATAACAGTGGCGTCTACTCTAACAGCCGTATGCTGTTTGGTCTGTCGGTACAGGGAAATGCACCGAAGTTCTTAACCCGAGTCAGCCGTCGTGGCGTACCGGTAAACTCATTGATTCTGTCCGGCGCGATTACGTCGCTGGTGGTGCTGATCAACTATGTGTTGCCGCAAAAAGCCTTCAGCCTGTTGATGGCGCTGGTGGTTGCGACGCTGCTATTGAACTGGATTATGATCTGTCTGGCGCACCTGCGTTTCCGGGCGGCAATGCGTCGTAAGGGGCGTGATACTCAGTTTAAAGCGTTGCTGTATCCGGCGGGTAACTACGTGTGCATCGCCTTCCTTGGTATGATTCTGGTGCTGATGTGCACCATGGATGATATGCGCCTGTCCGCTATCCTGCTGCCCGTGTGGATCCTGTTCCTGTTCGTGGCCTTCAAACTGCTGCGTCGCAAGTCCCGCTAATATCTAACCGATCTCATCCTGGTGATGAGATCGGTCCTTTCTTCATGCTACCGATTAACGCTGAAAGACACCTGCCAGGGCGCGAATATCATTTCCGGTAGGGGATTGATGAATGCGTAAACCAAACTCTTCGACGACGGCAAAAATATGGTCGAAGATATCAGCCTGAATACTTTCATATTCCAGCCACACCACCGTATTGGTAAACGCATAAATTTCAATCGGTAAACCGTGGTCATCTGGTGCAAGTTGGCGCACCATTAATGTCATATCTTTGCGAATACGCGGGTGGTGGCGTAAATATTCGTTCAGATAAGCCCGGAAGGTGCCGATATTGGTCATCTGGCGATGATTCAATACGGACTCAGGCGCATCTAATTGCTGATTCCACGCGTCGATTTCCTGGTGGCGCGTGGTCAAATACGGTTTCAGCAGATGCGCTTTATGCAATCGCTGGCGTTCATCTTCATCAAGAAAATGAATGCTGGTGGCATCGATGCTGATGCTGCGTTTAATTCTCCGACCACCGGAAGCCGACATCCCGCTCCAGTTTTTAAACGAGTCCGACACCAGCGACCAGGTGGGGATCGTGGTGATGGTATTATCCCAGTTGCGCACTTTTACGGTGGTTAAGCCAATATCAATAACCGCACCATCTGCGCCGTATTTCGGCATTTCCAGCCAGTCACCAAGCTTAAGCATGTCGTTGGCTGAAAGCTGTATTCCGGCCACCAGACCGAGAATCGGGTCTTTAAACACCAGCATTAATACGGCTGCCATGGCACCCAGACCGCTTATCAGTATTGCCGGCGATTGGCCTATCAGCAGGGAAATCATCAGGATCCCGACGAGGATGGCGGCAATCAGTTTGATACCCTGAAATATACCTTTCAAGGGTAACTGGGATGCGGCAGGGAGTTTTTGCGACAGGTTGAGAATAACGTCCAGCAGAGAAAACAGGGACAGCAGGGCGTACATCATGATCCACAGCTGTGCGCAAGTCACTAATATATCTGCCGCTTCACTGCCTTTTTGTAGCCAGAGTGTGGCCTGTATATTGACGATGATACCTTGTAGCGTAAACGCCAGACGGTGGAATAATTTGTTCTGCGTGATAATTTGCAACCACAGACGGGAACTGGTGCTGGCACGTTTTTCAAATGCGCGTAATACCACCCAGTGCAAAATAACGTGAACAATAATGGCGGTGATAAAAATAATGCCAAAAATCATCACCAGCGAGGTGGTGTGATTTATTTCAATGCCGAGTTCTTCTACCTGAGATATCAATTCCTGCATAATGTCTCCTTAATAAACAGCGGTCTATGATGACCGCTGTGTGGAGCTTATGCAAATGTGGGGATCAGACTTCTGTCAGCGTCGTTTCTTGCGGCAGACGTGATTTTGGCAGGGCGGCGTTGAAGTCTTCTACGCTGTGATGACCCACCGGGACCACAACAACGCTGGTGTAACCTTTTTCTTTCAGACCAAACTCTGCATCCATCACTGCCGCATCAAAGCCTTCGATCGGCACTGCATCCAGACCCATTGCTGCAACGCCCAGCAGGAAGTTACCGACGTTCAGGTACACCTGTTTTGCCATCCAGTGGTTGTCATCTTTCAGTTCTTTGCGATGCATATCAGCAAAGAAGGTACGACCTTTGTGGTTTGCGGCTTTAGCTTCAGGGGTGGCGAAGCGGCCATCGCGCTCTTCTTGATCCACCACGCGCTCCAGCCACGCATCGTCCATCGCCGTTTTGGCGCAGAACACCACGACGTGGGAAGCATCCAGCATTTTACGTTCGTTGAACACGAAGCCGCCGGCTGCGGATTTAGCCACCCGCGCTTTTCCTTCGTCAGTGCTGGCAACGATAAAGTGCCATGGCTGAGAGTTGGTACTGGACGGACTAAACTGCAGCAGCGTTTTTAATTTTTCGGCCTGCTCAGCGGTCAGTTTTTTAGTCGGATCGAATGCCTTAGTGGAGTAACGTTTTAAGGCGACAGAAACAATATCCATAACTACTCCTGGTGGTTTTTTATACCCTGCGGGTACGTTTTGTTTCAGCAGGGTACAGGGTTAGCGGGAAAATGATAAGACCGAAAAATGCAAAAACACTTATCGACGCTAACGATAAATCAGCCAGGCCGCAGGCGTTTTTGATCCCGCTTAGGCAGGCCGTCTACCACCCGATGCCATGAGTCGTTCACCAGGTCAGTCAGTAATGACTCGCTAATATCATCGCCGGGGTAGACGGATATCCAGTGCTTTTTATTCATGTGATAGCCCGGTTCGATACTGCGGTAAATCTGCTGATTCAGCAGTGATTTTTGTGGGTCTGATTTCAAATTAACCAACGGACGACCGCGCTGCTCTGAGACAATCATAAAAATCTTACCGCCGACTTTGAAGACATCGTATTCCGGGCCGAACGGCCAGCATTGCTCAGTAAAAGGCAGTTCGAGCGCAATACGTTTAGCACAAGCATGCAGCGTTTGGCCGTCCATTATTTTTCCTCGCGGGTCAGTGCGCGCCACATGGCCTCAAACCCCATCGAAATATATTCATTCGCGCGGGCAGGATCGCGGGCGGCAAATTCCATGGTTGTTTCTGCCAGTGAAAGAAAAAGCCCATCACCGAAGGCACGATATTCGTCAGACATAAATTCAGGGCGAACGGAACGATGACATAAATCGCGCAGTTCCGGGAACATATCATCAGCCTGCTGTTCGGTTTCTTTGCTGATCTTTTCGCTGACGGCCAGTTGGCGGATAGTGCGATGTCCACAAGTATGGTCCAGACCCCAACTGATGTAGCTGTTCCAGATGGAGTGAGTCATGGTTTTGGCATCGGTCACTGAGCGATCCAGATTTGCCATCATTGACTGGCAGAGGTCTTGCTTTAAATGGAGGTAAAGCTCGTTGATCAGATCATCTTTTGTTGCGAAATAGCGAAACAATGTTCCCTCTGCGACACCTGCATTGCGGGCAATTACGGCGGTAGAGGCCGCAATGCCTGATTGTGCAAATGCTGCGGTTGCAGCTTCCAGTAATGCCTGTTTTTTGTCTTCACTCTTCGGACGAGCCACTACACTTTACCCCTAAGTCTGTAAAAAAATAGGATTGAATCACGGCCTTTGCAGCACCGCAACGGCGAATGTCAAAGATTGAAAATCATCTTGACGACAAACTTTCGATTTCTATAATGAGTGCTTACTCACTCATAATCAAGAGTCAGTCGCGCAACCCAGCGGAAAGGGGGCGCGTTTAAGGTCAGGATATGAAGCGTCTCACAGTTTGTGTGGTTGTTATTATGCTCATTGCCGCAGCAGCAAGTTTACCGTTTGTCCTCAATGCCGGATTTGGTCAGGCGCCGCAAGGAGCACAACTGAGTCAGGTTGAACAGTCGCCACACTATCGTGATGGACAGTTTCATAATCAGGTCCCGACCCCGGGCTATACCGGCAACAAAGGTATGCTGGCGGCCTGGTGGGAGTTTCTGATCGCGAAGCGAGAAAACGCGCGACCCGCGCAGCCGTTGCCACTGGTTGCGACCGATCTCGCCAGTTTATCGCCAGAGCAGGATACCCTTGTCTGGCTGGGACATTCCTCGTGGTATTTACAGTTGGCGGGCCAGCGTATTCTTATTGATCCGGTGTTGAGCAATTATGCCGCACCGTTTTCATTCCTGAATAAAGCTTTTGCTGGTGAGTATCCGTGGACCGCGCAGACGATGCCGGAGATCGATCTTCTTATTATCTCGCATGATCATTATGACCATCTGGATCTCGCCACCATCAAGGCCCTGATGCCGAAGATTAAGCGCGTGATTACGCCACTTGGCGTGGGATCGCACCTGCGTTACTGGGGAATGAACAGCGAAATTATTGAGGAACGTGACTGGAATCAATCCGTCAAAGTGACGGACTCGCTGATCGTCCATGTCCTGCCGGCCCGCCATTTTTCTGGCCGGGGGATTAAACGTAACCAAACGCTGTGGGCCAGTTTCATGTTTGAAACGCCGGAACAGAACGTTTACTACAGCGGTGACTCCGGCTACGGGCCGCATTTTAAAGCGATTGGCGAGCAGTTTGGCAAGGTCGATTTGGCAATCATGGAAAATGGTCAGTATGACCAGGACTGGAAGTTCATTCATATGATGCCGGAAGAAACCGCCCAGGCCGCGGCCGATCTCCACGCGAAAGCGGTATTACCCGGACATGCGGGTCGCTTCGTTCTGGCAAAACACACCTGGGATGATCCCTACAAAAGACTGGCACTTGCCAGTCGCCGCCAACATTACCGATTGCTGACGCCGATGCTGGGTGAGCCGGTAGCACTGTCCGAACCGGACCAACAGTTTACGGCCTGGTGGCAGCAGGCAACGCAATGAACAGAGGGGAGAGCATGATGACGATTTCTGCTCAGGTAATTGATACGATTGTTGAATGGATTGATGATAATTTGAACCAACCCTTGCGCATTGATGATATTGCGCGCCATGCGGGGTATTCAAAATGGCATCTGCAACGCCTTTTTCTGCAGTACAAAGGCGAGAGCCTCGGGCGTTATATCCGTGAACGTAAGCTATTATTAGCGGCACGTGATCTGCGAGATACCGACCAAAAAGTTTACGATATCTGTCTGAAGTATGGCTTCGATTCGCAGCAGACTTTCACGCGTATTTTTACCCGTACGTTTAGCCAGCCGCCTGGGGCGTATCGTAAAGAAAATCACAGCCGCACACATTAACGGTATACGGGTTCTCGCGGGTCTATTCTGCCAGCGAGAACCAACGCCGCCAGATGAAGCGCAGTACAAAATATTCAATCACCCCGAGAAGCAAGAACCACAGACAAAACAACAAAGTATAAAACTGATTAAGATCCATTAAATGAAAGGTTGTGACTAACTTTTGCGCCAACGCCAGGCCAAGCGAAGGGGCGGGCAGCAGCAGGCAGGAAAGCAGAGCCAACAGCAGTATCCCGGCGGCGGTCATCAGTGATTCAAGCGGGTGTTTCATGGCATTGTTAAACTTGAGTTAAAAAGCCATTGTCCGGGATCTCGTTGGTTAACGCAAACGTCGCGCTTAATGCCCCGCCCAGATCTCACAGTGTTTTTTCACCAGTCCACTCAGCGAGCCACCGTTTGCCACAAAATCACGCATGTGCCGCACCTCATTGTGACCCTTTTTCACCTGCTGATGTAAGGTGTGAACGGCACTCGCTGCCCCCACTTTTTCAGCCGACGCAGTGACAGTGTTCAGTAAGCGTAGCGTGTCATCCGCCAGGCAGTGGTGATCCCCGGTATTCACGTCGGTGAGTATTCCTTCCATCCCAAAACGACAGGCCTGAAAACGGTTGAACTTGTACAACAGATAATCATTTTCCTGATGCCTGAATGGCCGTTCGGTGAGTAACCAGTGGGCGGTAGCCTGAATTAGACCGGCTATGTTGAGAGCATGCTCAAGGGTCAGCGGGGTATCCATCACCCGTACCTCTACCGTGCCAAAATGCGGACTGGGGCGGATGTCCCAGTGCAAATCTTTAATGCTGTCAATCATGCTGGTATACGCCAGTCGGCGAAAGAGCCTGGTAAATTCCTGCCAGTTGCTTACCCACGGCATCGGGCCATTATCGGGAAATCCGGAGAAAATGTTCAGCCGTGCGCAGGCAAAGCGTGTATCGGCAGCCTGCATATAGGGTGAGGCCGCAGAGAGCGCAATAAAGTGGGGGACAAATCGCGACAGGCCGTGCAGCAGGTAAATCGCATCGTCACCGTTGGCACAACCGATATGAACATGCTGACCGAAAACCGTTGCCTGCTGAATAAGGTAGCCGAAGTTCTCCAGGTTCCGCCGATAGCGTTCGTCATCACACACTTCCTGACGCTGCCATGTCTGAAATGGGTGCGTACCACCACCGCAGATTTCGAGGTGAAGCGTTTGGGCTGCGCGCAAAACAAGGTGTTGTATGGTGGAAAACTGCGCGGCCGCCTGGTCAACATCGCAACACACCCCGGTCGCCATTTCCAGCATACTTTCGGTGATATCGTGCTTCACCTCGCCGACAGTGAGTTCTGACTTCACGGCGTCAATCAACCTGGACGCGTCCTGACTCAGATCGTAGCCCGGAGGATTGATTACCTGCATTTCCAGTTCAATACCTAACGTAAAGGGGTCTGAGACATGAAAATCGGGAAGTGACATAGTGTTCCCCTGAGCGTTGATTTTTAATCAGTATAGAAGAGCGGCGATTTTCTGTTCCGCGTGATAAATCCCTGACCAGTGCTTTGAAGGTGAAATGGCGGGTGCTATAAATTGGTTTTTGCTTGCATAACAGGGGTTGAACAGTGCCAGAGATAAATCTGTATGGGCAGACGGTGGGAGATGCCCTGCCGGACTGGAATGGCGCAACTGCGCTGCCACGGAGTGTGCTTATCGGACAATATTGCCGTCTGGAGCCCCTGAATGCTGACCGCCATGCCGCCGATTTGTTTGACGCCTACGCGCAGGCACCTGACGAACGTGACTGGACCTGGCTTGCCAGCACGCGTCCGGCGAGCGTAGAGGAGGCCGTGCGCTGGGTCACGGGTAAATCAACGGATGCCACTTTGGTTCCCTATGCGGTGATTGATTTACAATCCGGTCGCGCCGTGGGGTTAGTCTCATTTATGGCGATCGACCTTGTAAATGGCTCGGTCGAGATAGGCCATGTGACCTGGTCGCCACGAATGAAGAATACGGTGCTGGGTACTGAAACCGTCTGGCTGTTGCTGCGCCAGGCGTTTGCGCTGGGCTATCGCCGCGTGGAGTGGAAATGTGATTCCCTGAACATTGCATCCCGACGTGCGGCGGAGCGTTTAGGGTTTATCCATGAAGGGCGTTTTCGCCAAAAGATGGTGCGCAAGGGCCGTAATCGCGACAGCGACTGGCTATCAATGATTGACGATGAGTGGTCACAGTGTGACGCTGTTTTGCAGCGTTGGCTGGCAGCGGATAACTTTGATGAAAACGGGCGACAACGCCGATCGCTGGCGGCGTTTCAACCGGCATAGTGCGTTTTCCCTGACCACTCAAACAGAAAAGGCTGGCGAGTATGATGGCGGGGCCGGGCATAGGGTAATGATGTTTTCTTCACGCTGCAACCAGCTAACGTTAACGCTCAGCCCGGCGAGGCTTTGCGAAAATGACGGCGTGATTTGCAAGGTGATCTGCGTCGTGGTGAGAGCGATAACGTTGGCGCTGGAGAAGCCCGGAAGGTGCGTCAAGTGCGCTGAAAACGCCTTATACAGACTCTCTTTGGCGCTGAAGGCCAGGGTTAAGGCAAGTGGAAAGGGGAGTGACGCATGAAGCAAAACCTTTCTCTCAGTGTTGTCTATAATGCTGTCAGCCAGCTCAGCTGCGACCTGCGGCGAAAAAATAGCCTCAATATCCAGTCCGACGGGGTGGCGTGAGACGACAGCCAGTGCCGTTGTCGCGCTATGACTGATACTGCCAAAGAGGCCATGTGGCCACAGCGGTTGTCGCTGCTCGCCGATGCCGGGCACCGTTTTGATACCGTATTCACGTAAAGCATGTATTGCGGCGATACGTCCTGCCAGGTGCTCTGCTTTACGTTTACGTGCGCCAGCGGTTAGCTGGGCATGGTGAGGGAGCCAGAGCAGATCGTGCTCGTGAAAGCTGTTGGGATCAAATTCGATGATCTGCAGCGAATAGTCTGCGAAAGGCAACGATGTGTGTGTTGTACGCATGATTTTGTATCGTTTCCCTCTCCCCACCGGGAGGAGAGGGAACAACGCTATCAGAAGTGTGTATTCACGCTCATGAACCACGTACGACCCGGTTCGTTATAGGTGTACGCGCCAGCGCCCGCCATATAATTACCGGTAACGATATCGCCAGTGGTCTGGGCATTGCCTTCACGCCACAGACGTTTGTCAAAGACGTTATCCACGCCGCCGGTCAGGCTGACGTTTTTGGTCACGTCCCAGGTCGCGCTCAGGCCGACGATGCTGTACGGACTCACTTCTTGTGCCGAGCTGCCGGTTACCGGTTTACCCTGGTAATCGTATTTCTTCGGCTGCTGTTTGCCGTACCAGGTAAAGGTGGATTGCAGTGACAGATCTTCACGCGCCTGCCAGCTCAATGTTGAGTTCAGCGTGTACTCAGGAATAATCGACAGACGTTCGCCAGTCTCTTTATTCTTGCTTTGCAGCATGTAGGTGATGTTGTTGGTCCAGGTAACGGTTTCGCTAACCGGCACGTTCAACGTTCCTTCCAGGCCTTCCACCACCGCTTTAGGAATGTTTTCCCACTGATAGATATCGGTGTAGGTTGTTGTAGTCTTGCCCGTTGTAGCGTTTTTCTTGCTGATAGAGGTTCTGTCAAACGGTACCGTACCCGCTTCAATCTTGTTTCGGTAATCGTTGCGGAACCAGGTGACGCCAGCCAGCCAACCATCACGTTTGAACTCGAGACCAATCTCTTTGTTGATGCTGGTTTCAGCTTTCAGGTCATCGTTACCCATCATGTAGCAGCCAATACCGCTGGCAGAACCGGTGGCATAGCAGCCCTGGCCTTTACTGTACAGAATGTAATTCGGGTTGAGTTGGTACAGGCTTGGTGCTTTATAGGCGCGCGCGATACCCATTTTCAGCGTAAAGTCGTCGCCCAAACCTTGAGACAGGTTCAACGACGGGCTCCAGTTGTCGCCCACAATGCTGTGGTGGTCGAAACGCAGACCCGGTGTCAGCATGGTGCTGTCGGTCAGCTCCATGTTGTTTTCGGCAAACAAAGAGAAGATCTCGGCTTTCGAATATGGGCTGCGATCGGTGCTGCTGTAGCCTGGAATATTACCGCCCATAAAGGTCTGCGAGTTAGACAACATGTCCTTCATGCGCTGCTGGTTCCATTCAGTACCCAGCGTCAGGTTTTGATTGACCAGTAGATCCAACGGAATGCTGATCTCACTGTGCAGCATGACGTCATTCAGGTCGGCATCGACATATTTTTGTGAAGCAGTCGGGTCGAAGATCCCCTCTGTTCCACCGGCCAGACCTTCCGGCGTGCGAGAGTTCCGCGTATGTTCGTACTGCACCCAGTTGCTGGTGGTGACACCATTATCCCAGCCGCCGTTCCAGGTCAGCGAGTAGTTCTGACGGTACAGACGGTTAGTTTCTTTACCGTAGTTATCTTTCACCAACTGGTTAGTGTTGGTATTTTGCGTGTCGCCCGCGTACAGGTTGCCCTGGCGGCTATAACCCGCTTCCAGTTCAAGTGACTGAAGTGGGGCAAAATCCCAACGCACAATACCGTTGATGTCTTTGTTGATCACCCCTTCACGACCGGCGGGTAAGGTATTTGAATATGTGCCGGTACGTTCTGACTGATGACCCTGGTTGATGTCCCATGCGTCGGCCTGGGTTTTATCGAGATTACCGTACAGACGGAAGCTGAAATCTCCGCCCATTGGGCCGTTCAGGCTAAAGTTGGTGCGTTTGGTCGAACCTTCGTCTTTGTGTTCCGGGGCATTGAAATAGGTATCCCAGGAGCCGTGCCATTCACTGCTGCCTTTTTTGGTGATGATATTCACCACGCCACCCGCAGCACCGTTACCGTAGCGTGCCGCGGCTGGGCCGCGCAGCACTTCAATACGCTCGATCATTTCCGGCGGCACCCAGGCGGTATCACCACGGGTATCACGCTCGCCGCGCCAGCCCTGACGCACAGAGTTGCGGCTGGTGACCGGCTTGCCGTCGATCAGAATCAGGGTGTTTTCCGGGCCCATGCCGCGAATGTCTATCTGACGGTTGTTGCCACGTTGACCGCTGGTTGAGTTACCGGTCAGGTTAACGCCTGGCATGGTACGGATGATTTCCGACACGTCGCGAGCCGGAGGGTTCTTACGGATTTCATCTGCGGTGATGGTCGAAACGCCTGGAGCCTGCAGGTTCTGCTGAGCGGCGGTGACGACGATGGTGTCTTCATGAGAGACGGCGGCGCTATCGGTTTTATCTTCTGCTATCGCGGGCAGGGCTACCCCGTAAATCCCTAAATTGACCAATAAGGCCAGTGAATGAATCTTGTTGTTCATTGTATGTCCTGCTTTCTTTTAGCCACGAGTACCCGTGTGCCGTTTTGGGCACCAGGCCTGATGTCGCCCGCATCTGCGTAAACCCCTCCGTTCCAGAAAAAGTACGCAGCGCCAGGTCGGTTTATAAGTGGTGAAAAACTGTGCGCGCTTCCCACAGCGCGTCAATACGCTATTGCAAATGCAAATAGTTATCAATAATATTATCAATATATTTCACGCTCAGATATAAAATTTCACAATAAACATGGGGTTATGGCGGTGACGACGTTAATGATGGGAAGCGAGGCGTGGTGGCAGTCGAAAAAAGGCCCGGAGTGGGAGCGTGAAGACAACGGAAATTATCGGGTAACGTTCTGGTGGCGTGACCCGCAGGGAACGGAAAAAGAGTCCGCCATTCGCCGCGTGTGGGTCTACATTACGGGCGTTACCGATCATCATCAAAATGCCGTACCTCAGTCGATGCAACGCATTGATGGAACAAATGTTTGGTGCTGGAGCATTTCCCTGAGCGCTAACTGGCGCGGCAGTTACTGTTTTATCCCCTCCGATCGAAACGATATTTTTGCCTCACTGGCACCGGGTGAAACACCCGATCGCACTGTGCTACGCGAAGGCTGGCGACAACTGCTGCCGCAGGCCATTGCCGATCCTCTTAATCCACAGAGCTGGCAGGGCGGTCGTGGTCACGCGGTATCTGCGCTGGAGATGCCAGATGCTCCCGTACAGCCGGGATGGGATCGCCCTGAAAATCCCGACTCGCCCGCAGTATGCCTGCAATGGCACAGCGATCGGTTGGGTAATACGCGCCGGGTGTGGGTTTTCACCACCGGTGAAGCCAACCCGCAAGAACGTCCCCTGGCTATTCTGCTGGACGGACAATTTTGGGCACACAGTCTGCCTGTCTGGCCTGCGCTGACCTCACTCACTCATCGTGGCCAGCTTCCTCCCGCGGTATATCTCCTGATTGATGCCATTGATACGCCGCATCGCAGCCATGAGTTGCCGTGTAACGCTGATTTTTGGCTGGCAGTTCAGCAGGAATTATTGCCGCGGGTCAAAACCACGACGCCATTCACCGATGACCCGCAGCGTACGGTGGTTGCCGGGCAAAGTTTTGGCGGTTTGGCTTCGCTGTATGCTGGCCTGAACTGGCCGGAACGGTTTGGTTGCGTACTCAGTCAGTCCGGATCTTATTGGTGGCCGCATCGCGGTGGTCATCAGGATGGCGTGATTATTGAACAACTGAAGGCCGGAACGGTAAGCGTTCAGGGTCTACGTATTGTGCTGGAAGCCGGGACCTGCGAGCCGATTATTTTTCGTGCTAATCAGGCGCTATTCGCCCAATTTCCCTCTGCACCACAGTCTATTTTCTGGCGTCAGGTTGAGGGTGGTCATGATGCGCTTTGCTGGCGCGGCGGCTTAATGCAAGGGCTGATGACGCTCTGGCAACCGCTCACCGACACGCTTTAACCGGACGATGTTCCACGACAGGAGTTGAGTATGGAATTCAGTAACCCCTTCGATAACCCGCAGGGACAGTTTTACATTCTGCAAAACCCACAACGTCAATTCAGCCTTTGGCCTCAGCAGTGCTCACTTCCTGCTGGCTGGACGGTTGTGTGCGAACCGCAGTCGCAGGAAGTCTGCCAGCAATGGCTGGATGCGAACTGGACCACGCTGACGCCAGCGAACTATGTCGATGTACAGGAGGCGCAATGACTCAGCGCTTACCTTTAGTTGCGGCCCAGCCGGGGATCTGGATGGCAGAAAAGCTCTCCACATTGCCCTCGGCGTGGAGCGTTGCACACTATGTCGAATTAACCGGTGAACTGAATGCACCACTGCTGGCAAAGGCAGTCGTGGCCGGTCTGGAGCATGCGGATACCCTGCGGATGCAGTTCACTGAGGATAACGGTGAAATCTGGCAATGGGTTGATCCTACGCTCACCTTTGCTGAACCTGACATTCTCGATTTACGCAATGAATCCAGTCCGCACGAGGCGGCACGTGCGTTGATGCGGGCGGATCTGCAACAGGATCTGCGCGCTGACGGTGGCAAGCCGCTGGTCTTCCATCTGCTCATTCAGGTGGGAGATAAACGCTGGTACTGGTATCAGCGCTATCATCACTTACTGGTTGATGGCTTTAGTTTCCCGGCTATTACCCGCCAGATTGCTGCAATTTACACAGCGTGGCTGCGCGGTGAATCCACGCCAGCCTCGCCATTTACGCCGTTTGCCGAGGTCGTGGAAGAGTATCAACAGTATCGTCAAAGCGATGCCTGGCAACGTGATAGCGCATTCTGGGCTGAGCAACGCCAACAACTGCCGCCGCCGGCTTCATTGTCGAACAAACCGCTGCCAGGTCGCTCAGCCAGCGCGGATATTATTCGCATGAAGTTAACTGCACCTGAAGGTTCATTCCGCCAGCTTGCGTCACGTATGCCAGATGTTCAGCGTGCGGATCTGGCGCTGGCGCTGGTTGCATTGTGGCTCGGTCGTTTATGCAGCCGAATGGACTATGCTGCCGGGTTTATCTTTATGCGCCGTATGGGATCAGCTGCGCTTACCGCTACCGGACCGGTGTTAAATGTCCTGCCCTTTGGCGTGAGACTTGATGCAGCAGAAAGTCTCCCTGCGCTTGCGCAACGGCTGGCCGGGCAGATGAAGAAAATGCGCCGACACCAGCGCTATGATGCCGAACAAATTGTCCGCGACAGCGGGCGTGCAGCCGGGGCTGAACCACTGTTTGGCCCGGTACTGAACGTGAAAATATTCGATTATCAGCTGAATATTCCCGGCGTACAGGCGCACACCCATACGCTGGCGACAGGACCGGTGAACGATCTGGAGCTGGCGCTGTTCCCGGATGAAAACGGTGGGCTGAGCATTGAAATTCTGGCGAATAAGCAGCGATATGACGCCGCTACGTTGGCGCAGCATGCCTCGCGTTTAATCGCGCTTATCGAGCAGTTTGCCGACAATCCATCGCTATGCTGCGGCGACGCCGAAATGTTGTTACCGACAGAACATGAGCGGCTGGCGAAGATTAACGACACGAGCGTGGAGATCCCGTCCACTACGCTGAGCGCGCTGGTGGCGCAACAGGCCGATAAAACACCGGATGCCCCGGCGCTGGCCGATGCCCGCTATCAGTTTAGCTATCGCGAAATGCGTCAGCAGGTGGTGGCACTGGCAAAACTGCTGCGCGAACGCGGTGTGCGCCCGGGGGACAGCGTGGCGGTTGCCTTACCGCGCTCCGTTTTCCTGACGCTGGCGCTGCACGGCATCGTCGAAGCGGGGGCAGCCTGGTTACCGCTGGATACCGGATATCCGGACGATCGTCTGCGGATGATGCTGGAAGACGCCAAACCTACGTTGCTTATCACCACTGATGAACAACGGGTTCGTTTTAGCGGTATCCCTGGGCTGGAAAGCCTGTGCTACACCGCTCCGCTGCCAGAGCAAGATGACACACCATTCGCTTTATCACGACCAAATCATACGGCCTATATCATCTTCACTTCCGGATCGACGGGCAGACCAAAAGGAGTGATGGTGGGGCAAACCGCAATCGTTAACCGTCTGCTATGGATGCAGAATCACTATCCGCTGACGGCCGACGATGTGGTGGCGCAAAAAACGCCATGCAGTTTTGATGTTTCGGTCTGGGAATTTTTCTGGCCTTTCATTGCCGGCGCAAAACTGGTGATGGCTGAACCAGAGGCACATCGCGACCCGCTGGCGATGCAACAGTTCTTCGCGACGTTTGGGGTGACGACAACGCACTTTGTACCGTCGATGCTGGCGGCATTTGTGAGCTCACTGACGCAAGAAACGGCGCGGGAAAGCTGCTCCACGTTGAAACAGGTGTTTTGTAGCGGTGAAGCGCTGCCGGCAGAATTGTGCCGCGAATGGGAGCAACTGACCCACGCGCCGCTGCACAATTTGTATGGGCCAACCGAGGCGGCGGTAGATGTAAGCTGGTATCCAGCCTGGGGTGAGGAGCTCGCTGCCGTAACCGGCAACAGCGTACCCATCGGCTATCCGGTCTGGAACACCGGTTTGCGGATCCTCGATGCCATGATGCGTCCAGTGCCCATTGGTGTCGCCGGTGACCTGTACCTGACAGGGATCCAACTGGCGCAAGGTTATCTGGGGCGTCCGGATCTGACGGCGAGCCGTTTTGTTGCCGATCCCTTTAGCCCAGGCGAACGTATGTATCGTACCGGAGACGTGGCGCGCTGGCTGGAAAATGGTGCGGTGGAATATCTTGGGCGCAGTGATGACCAGCTAAAAATTCGTGGGCAGCGTATTGAACTGGGCGAGATTGATCGGGTGATGCAACAACTACCAGATGTGGAGCATGCTGTTGCCCATGCCTGCGTATTCAATCAGGCGGTAGCGACAGGCGGCGATGCGCGCCAGTTAGTGGGCTATCTGGTGTCACAATCGGGTTTACCGCTGGATATTTCGGCATTGCGCGAGAGTCTGCGCGCAACCCTGCCTGCACATATGGTACCGACAGTGCTGCTGCAACTGGCGGAGCTCCCGCTCAGCGCCAACGGCAAGCTGGATCGTAAAGCGTTACCAATGCCACAACTGACGTCACGTCAGGAAGGGCGGGCGCCGCGAGCAGGGACTGAAACCACTATTGCTCAGGCGTTCACGGCCTTGCTGGGCTGCGAGGTCAATGATGTTGAAGCGGATTTCTTTGCGCTTGGCGGGCATTCGCTGCTGGCGATGAAGCTGGCCGCGCAGTTGAGCCGCATTTTTGCGCGCCAGGTAACGCCTGGGCAGATTATGGTGGCCTCGACCGTCGAACAGCTCAGCGCATTGCTGGATAGCAATGATGACGAGCAGTCGCAACGGCTGGGATTTGAAACGCTGCTGCCGCTGCGTGAAAGCGATGGTCCTGTGTTGTTCTGCTTCCATCCGGCATCGGGTTTCGCCTGGCAGTTTAGCGTGTTGTCACGCTATCTTCCTCCACAGTGGTCGATTATGGGTATCCAGTCACCGCGACCGGATGGCCCGATGCAAACAGCAGAAAACCTGGATGCGGTGTGCGAACAGCACCTGGCAACGTTACTTCGTCAGCAACCTCATGGACCTTATTATCTGATTGGGTACTCGTTGGGCGGTACGCTGGCGCAGGGCATTGCTGCCCGATTACACGCGCGTGGAGAAACGGTCGCGTTTCTCGGCCTGCTGGATACCTGGCCGCCGGAAACGCAAAATTGGTCGGAAAAAGAGGCCAATGGACTCGATCCGGAAGTGTTGGCGGAAATTGATCGTGAGCGGGAGGCGTTTCTGACTGCTCAGCAGAGCAATGCATCCGACGCATTGTTTAGTGCCATTGAAGGTAACTACGCCGATGCGGTTCGACTGCTGAGTACGGCACATAGCGTACCTTTTGCGGGACACGCGACGCTGTTTGTTGCTGAACGCACGTTACCGCCGGGAGTCAGCCCGGAACGCAGTTGGTCGCCGTGGATTTCCAGTCTGGATATTTATCGCCAGGACTGCGCGCACGTTGATATCATTACGCCAATGGCTTTCGAGAAGATTGGGCCAGTCATGCGTGACTTGCTCAACGATATCCAATAAATAGACTCGCCACCTCTGCGGAGGTGGCGCGATTTACCTGTTTGCAGTGCGTCCTAACGGAACCACTAACGGCGTTCCGGCAACCGGATCGTCGATAATCATACACCGTAGCCCATAGATTTTTTCAATGAGCTCTGCCGTGACAATCTCTTTCGGCGCACCCTCGGCGACGATCTTTCCATCACGAAGTGCAATCAGATGGGTGGCATAGCGACACGCCTGATTCAGGTCGTGCAGAACGGCGGCCAGCGTGTAACCTTTCTCCCGGTTTAGCTCACTCAACAGCTCCAGCAGATCAATCTGATGGCTGATATCCAGCCAGGTGGTCGGTTCGTCGAGCAGCATAATCGACGTTTCTTGTGCCAGTACCATCGCTATCCACGCGCGTTGTCGTTGACCGCCGGAGAGGGTATCCACACTTTGCGCCGCCAGATGTGTGATCCCCGTGGCCTGCATCGCGTGGGTTACCGCGATTTCATCTTCTTTACGCCAGCGGGTAAATAAAGGTTGATGTGGATAACGCCCACGAGCAACCAGCTCCTGCACGGTAATATCGCCCGGCGTGGTGGCATTTTGCGCCAGCAGACCAATTCTGCGTGCGACCTCTTTACTGGGGTAATGTTGAATATGTTCACCATCGAGCCAGACTTTGCCGTGCGCGGGCGTCATCAGACGACTCAATGTACGTAGCAGCGTGGACTTTCCACAACCGTTGGGGCCAATAATGGCAGTGAAGTGACCATCGGGGATCGAGACATTAAGGTTTTCTGCCACGGTAAACTTGCCATAACCCAGCGTTAACTGGTCGCCACGCAAACGGGCTACTGATTCGGTCATTTTTTGCGGGACTCCTGAATTAACAAGACGATAAGGTAAATACCGCCGAGGCTTACGGTGACAACGCCAACCGGAAGCTGATAAGGCATAAATAGCTGCTGAGCGCATAAATCGGCCATCAGCAGTAGCAGGGCGCCGCACAGCGCCGACTGCGTTAATCCCCAACGTGCCGTGCCGCTAAGCCGACGCGCGATGTGTGGGGCAACCAGGGCAATAAACGAGATAGGTCCTGCCAGCGCGGTGGCCGCAGCGGTCAACACCACGGCGACCAGCATCATCATCAGACGTGAGCGTTCAACGCTAACACCGAGCGCACAGGCGCTGTCATCACCCATTTCCAGTAAACGCAGGCGGCGTACCAACAGCGCGGCGCACCCCAGCATCACGATAATCAGCGGCGCAGAAGGCCAGGTCTTCGCCCAGGTCAGACCGTTGAGCGATCCGGCGTTCCACAGCCCGGCGGTCAGCGCGGTTTCTAAGGACGCCTTCAGCAGCAGCCAGGTGTTGAAGGCCACCAGCATAGCGCGAATGCCGATCCCGATGATGATCAGCCGGAAGGTGTCGATGCCGTTGCGCCAGGCCAGCGCCCAGACCACCAGCGAAGTCAGGATCCCGCCGAGCATTGCCGCCAGTGCGATGGCGGTAAGATGCTGACCAAACAGCACCATTGCCACCAGTACGCCGCTCCAGGCACCGGTATTGAAGCCCATCACGTCCGGGCTACCCAGCGGGTTACGCATCAATGACTGGAATATCGCGCCGCTAACGCCCAGCGCCGCGCCAATCAGCAGCGCCATCAACACGCGTGGTAATCGCCACTCGGTCACCACCAGCGTAATGCTACGCGGTGCATCACCGAACAGGGCGGCAATAATTTGCGGGGTCTCGAGCATAACGGCACCGCTACGCAGGCTCCACAATCCAACGGCCAGGCAACCGACGACCAGCAGCAGACAACTGACAATCAGGCGACGGGAGAGGTGCATCATGCGCCACCCCCGCGCGATTTACGGCGTACCAGAAAGATAAGCACCGGCGCGCCGATAAACGCGCTGACGACCGAGACGCGCAGCTCGCCGGGCACAATCAGACGACCGATGATATCGGCAATCAACAGCAGGGAAGGGGTGGCCAGCAGAGTGACGGGCAGCGACCAGCGATGATCTGCGCCCACCAGCCAGCGTGCCATATGCGGCATCATCAGGCCGATAAAGGCGATAGGGCCGACGATGGCGGTCGCACTTCCGCACAGTACGGTAATCACCAACAGGCCAATAAACTGGGTACGCGCAACTTTGCTACCCAACGCCGTTGCGGTGTCGCTTCCCAGACTGAGGCTATTCAGAGCGCGGCTAAGAAACAGCGCGACAGCACCGGCTATCAGGACCGGGATCAGCACGACTTTCAGCGTCTGCAGGCTGCGGATATCCAGTGAACCGGCTTGCCAGAAACGCAACTGGTCGTAGACGTCCGGGTTGAGCAGGGCGATGCCTGTGGATAATCCTTCCAGAACAGCACCCAGCGCAACACCGGCCAATGTCAGACGTACCGGACTGAGCTGCCCGCCGCCCTGACTGCCGGTAAATGCCACGATCAGCGATGCGACCAGCGCACCGGCAAAAGCCATCAGCAGTTGTTCTTGCGCAGAGGAGAAGCCGAACAGTGCGGCCCCCAGCACAATAGCAAAGCTGGCACCAGAGTTGACGCCCAGAATACCGGGATCGGCGAGAGGGTTTCGCGTGAGCGTTTGCATCAGCGCACCCGCCAGGCCCAGTGCACCACCTGCGAGGAGCCCTGCCAGCGTACGCGGGAGTCGCGCGTCCAGCACGATGGTGCAATCGGCGCTTTGACAACTGCCGGTGAGTGCATCAAATACCACGGAGGTGGGCAGCGACTTTGCGCCAATAACCAGACTTAATGCCGTGGTGAGAACAAGTAGTAACAACAGTCCGGGCACGGCGAAGGCGCGTGTCACGGAAATAGAGCATGACATATCAACTTCCCTGATAATGATAGTAATTATCGTTATCGATCTTATTTGGATATGTTAGCATGTGCAGCCATTGAATGGATATTGAAAAAGTACCTGGTAAGGCTCTGTAATGAATCGACAATCCTGGCTGCTTAATCTCAGCCTGTTAAAGACCCATCCTGCATTTCGCGCCGTCTTCCTCGCCCGTTTTATTTCCATTGTCTCTCTGGGGCTATTGGGGGTTGCGGTCCCGGTACAGATCCAGATGATGACGCAGTCGACCTGGCAGGTCGGTTTGTCGGTTACGCTGACCGGGAGCGCCATGTTTATTGGTCTGATGGTGGGCGGCGTACTGGCCGATCGCTATGAGCGCAAAAAGGTGATCCTGCTGGCTCGCGGAACCTGTGGGATCGGTTTTATTGGCCTGTGTCTGAACGCACTGCTGCCCGAACCGTCGTTGCTGGCTATCTATATTCTTGGTTTATGGGATGGCTTTTTCGCCTCGCTGGGTGTCACTGCGTTGCTGGCGGCGACGCCGGCGCTGGTCGGGCGTGAAAATCTGATGCAGGCCGGGGCGATTACCATGCTGACTGTGCGTCTGGGATCGGTGATTTCGCCAATGCTTGGTGGGGTGTTGCTGGCGACCGGTGGCGTGGCCTGGAACTACGGCCTGGCGGCGGCGGGTACATTTATTACCTTGCTGCCGTTGTTGAGCCTTCCCGCATTACCGCCTCCGCCGCAGCCGCGCGAGCATCCTCTGAAATCGCTGCTGGCAGCATTTCGCTTTCTGCTTTCCAGCCCGCTGATTGGCGGCATTGCGCTGCTTGGCGGTCTGTTGACCATGGCGAGCGCCGTGCGCGTGCTGTATCCGGCACTGGCGATAAACTGGCAGATGTCGAGCGCACAGATTGGGTTACTGTATGCGGCTATTCCCCTGGGCGCGGCCATCGGGGCTTTAACCAGTGGGCAACTGGCGCACAGCGTGCGTCCGGGTCTGATTATGCTGGCATCAACTGTGGCCTCTTTCCTGGCTATCGGTCTGTTTGGCTTGATGCCCGTTTGGCAGCTTGGTGTGGTTTGTCTGGCGCTGTTTGGCTGGCTGAGTGCGGTCAGTTCTTTGTTGCAGTACACCCTGTTACAGACGCAGACGCCGGAAGCGATGCTCGGGCGAATTAACGGTTTGTGGACCGCACAGAACGTCACCGGCGATGCGATTGGCGCGGCGCTGTTAGGGGGGCTGGGGGCGATGATGACGCCTGCGGCCTCGGCAAGCGTCAGTGGGTTTGGGTTGGTGATTGTCGGTCTTTTACTGCTGCTGTTGTTGGGAGAAGTGCGCCGATTCCGGCAAGTTCCCGTGAATGTCTGATCGCGTTATGCTCTACGGATTGTAGGCCGGATAAGGCGTTAGCCGCATCCGGCGCTGGCAATTAAAACAGAGCCGACAGACGTTGCAGCAGCAGCGTTGCGCTGTAGTAGTCGAGACGGAAGGTTTCCGTGCCCAGCGCATAAACGCGTTTGTTTTGCACAGCAGGCAGATGCGCCAGCAGTGGATTAGCGTAAATCGCATCGGCATCTTTGCTGTCGCCTGCAAACAGGAACAGCGCTTCGCCATTCAGACCCGCCGCCAGGTTTTCACCACCAAGCTGGATAATATCGTGACGTTTACCCTGGCTCTGGCTGGTATGTAGTCCGGCAGGTAGTGGTGCCAGCGTGAAACCGAGCTGTTCCATCAGCTTGCCTTGCGCGGACTCCGGCGTCCACAGGTTGGCGCTGTGTGCGGCTGCGGTATACACCAGCGCACTGACTGGCTGTGGCGGCAGGGTGATACGTTGCTTTACCGCGAGCAGTTGCTTATCAAACTCAGCAATACGCGCCGCTGCCTGTTGCTCCTGCCCGGTGATTTCACCTAATTGTGTCAGCAGTGACTGCCAGCTTTTGTCGTCGTAATTAATGATAAGCGTAGGGGCTATGGTGGACAGTTGATCGTACAGTGCAAGCGCGGAATCTCCCCCGGTGGCGCTGACCAGAATCAGATCCGGCATTTGTGCTGCAACGGCTTCGGCGCTCGGCTCGCCAATATACAGGCGGCTCAGTTTGCGTTCTTTGGCGACGTCGCTCCACTGGCGTAAAAAGCCCTGAGCATCACCAATACGGTTATTCGGTGTCGTGGCACCGCTGGCAATGATAGGCGCATCAATAGCGAGCAGAGAACCGGTGAGCGTGACGCTGGTGGACACAATGCGCAGTGGCTTATGTTCCAGCGTGTGCGTGCCGCGGCTGTCGGTAACCTGGCGTGGCCAGTCAGCGGCATGGCTTAAAGAAATTCCTGAAATAACGAGTCCAACCAGTAACAGCGCAGTGCGGTAAAACGCGGAAAATCTCACAAATAAGCTTCCTGTTATCAATGTGGTTAATGCTTCTCATTTTCATTGTTACGCGTCAGGGATGCAAGCCTAAGTCGCACATTGTGTTACCACAAGAGTTGACATACTGACGCTTTGCTTTTAGGTTAGCGACCGAAAATATAAATGATAATCATTATTAAAGCCTTTATCATTTTATGGAGGATGATATGGACACGTCACTGGCCGAGGAAAAAACGCAGACTATGGCAACTCTCGCTCCCGACAGTTTTTTCTTTATGTCGCCGTATCGTAGTTTTACGACGTCAGGATGCTTCGCCCGCTATGCGGAACCGGCAATTGATGGTGATTCACCAGACAGCCCTTTCCAACAGAAAATGCACGCACTGTTTGCGCAGGCCAAATCGCAGGGCATCGCAAACCCCATTATGGTAGGGGCCATTCCCTTTGACACCCGCCAGCCCTCGTCGCTGTTTATTCCTAAATCATGGCAAAGCTTCTCACGCACGGCAAAGCAGCAATCAGCACGTTACTTTACTGCCCATCAGTCGCTGAATGTCGTTGAGCGTAAATCGATTCCTGAGCAGGATTTTTTCGAAGATATGGTCGCCAGAGCAGCGGCGCTGACGTCAACCCCGGAAGTCGACAAAGTGGTGCTGTCTCGCCTGATTGATGTGACCGCCGACGCCAATATCGACAGTGGTGCGCTGCTGGAGCGGCTGGTAGCGCAAAACCCGGCAAGCTACAACTTCCATGTGCCCATCGACGATGGCGGTGTACTGATCGGCGCCAGCCCAGAATTGCTGTTACGCAAAGAAGGCGACCATTTCAGTTCGCTGCCGCTGGCGGGATCTGCGCGTCGCCAACCGGACGATGTTCTGGACCGGGAGGCTGGGATCCGTCTGTTAGCTTCCGAGAAAGATCGCCATGAACACGAACTGGTCACCCAGGCGATGAAAGCGGTTCTGCGCGATCGCAGCAGCGAGTTGCAACTTCCTTCGTCTCCGCAACTGGTCACCACGCCCACGCTCTGGCATCTCGGTACCCCGTTTGAAGGTAAAGCCAATGCCCAGGAAAACGCACTGACGCTGGCTTGTCTGCTGCATCCAACACCGGCGCTAAGTGGCTTCCCGCATCAGGTCGCACGTAAACTTATCGCCGAACTGGAGCCGTTCGATCGCGAACTTTTCGGCGGCATTGTTGGCTGGTGTGATTCGCAGGGCAACGGCGAATGGGTCGTGACGATCCGCTGTGCGAAACTGCTGCGTAATCAGGTACGTTTTTTCGCCGGAGCCGGCATTGTGCCCGCCTCGTCACCGATTGCGGAGTGGCGTGAAACAGGTGCTAAGCTATCCACCATGTTGAATGTTTTTGGACTGCATTAAGCGCCTGGTCTACCAGGCTATTCAGGCCTTATCGACAGGCTCTAAGGAGCAATAATGAGTATTCCTTTCACCCGTTGGCCGGAAGAGTTTGCCCGCCGCTACCGTGAAAAAGGCTACTGGCAGGATTTGCCGCTGACCGACATTCTGACCCGCCACGCCGATTGCGACCAGACGGCGGTGATTGACGGGGAACGCCATCTTAGCTACCGCCAGTTAAATCAGGCGACGGATAATCTTGCCTGTAGCCTGCGTTGTCAGGGGATCAAATCCGGCGAGACCGCACTGGTGCAGTTAGGCAACGTGGCTGAGCTGTATATCACTTTCTTCGCACTGCTCAAACTGGGCGTGGCTCCCGTATTGGCACTGTTTAGCCATCAGCGTAACGAACTCAACGCCTACGCAGCGCAAATTAAACCGGCGTTACTGATTGCCGATCGCCAGCATGCGTTATTCAGTGACGACGAGTTTCTGAATATCTTTGTTGCCGAACACAATTCAGTGCGCGTGGTCCAGTTGCTCAATGATGACGGCGAACACAATCTGCAAACGGCTATAAGCCAACCCGCAACGGCGTTTACCGCCACGCCATCGCCTGCCGATGAAGTGGCGTATTTCCAGCTTTCCGGCGGCACGACCGGGACGCCAAAGCTGATCCCGCGTACCCACAATGATTACTACTACAGCGTGCGCCGCAGCAACGAGATTTGCCATTTCACTGGAGAAACGCGCTATCTGTGCGCTATTCCAGCGGCGCATAACTACGCCATGAGTTCGCCTGGCGCGCTGGGCGTTTTCCTCGCGGGTGGAACAGTGGTGCTGGCGGCAGACCCGAGCGCGACGTTGTGCTTTCCGTTGATTGAACAGCATCAGGTAAACGTTACGGCGTTGGTACCGCCAGCGGTGAGTCTGTGGCTGCAGGCAATTCAGGAGTGGGGCAGTAACGCACAACTGGCTTCGCTGAAACTGTTGCAGGTGGGAGGCGCGCGGCTTTCGGCTTCGCTTGCCGCTCGCATTCCGGCGGAAATAGGCTGCCAGTTGCAGCAGGTCTTCGGTATGGCGGAAGGGCTGGTGAACTACACCCGTCTGGACGACAGTCCCGAGCGCATCATCAATACCCAGGGCCGTCCGATGTGCCCTGACGATGAGGTTTGGGTGGCAGACGCTGACGGTAATCCTTTACCACAGGGCGAGACCGGACGCCTGATGACGCGTGGCCCGTACACCTTCCGGGGTTACTTCAATAGCCCTGAACACAATGCCAGCGCGTTTGATGCTAACGGATTCTATTGCTCTGGTGATCTGATCGCCATCGATCGGGATGGTTACATCACCGTGCAGGGGCGCGAGAAAGATCAGATTAACCGCGGCGGGGAGAAGATCGCTGCCGAAGAAATCGAAAACTTGTTACTGCGCCATCCGGCGGTGATTCATGCGGCATTGGTCAGTGTGGATGACGAACTGATGGGCGAGAAAAGCTGCGCCTGCCTGGTGGTGAAAGAGCCGCTGCGCGCGGTACAGGTGCGTCGTTTTCTGCGCGAACAGGGCGTGGCGGAATTCAAATTGCCGGACCGTGTCGAGTGCGTTGAGTCATTGCCGCTGACCCCGGTAGGCAAAGTGGATAAAAAACAATTACGTCAGTGGCTGGCATCACGTTCACCGGCCTGAAGGAGAAGAAGAAATGGCAATCCCTAAACTGCAGGCTTATGCGCTGCCAACGGCGCTTGATGTTCCGGCAAATAAAGTTGACTGGGCATTTGAACCAGAACGCGCCGCGCTGCTAATCCACGACATGCAGGACTATTTTATCGGCTTTTGGGGCGAGAACTGCCCGATGATGGAACAGGTAGTGGCCAACATCGCCGCGCTGCGTCAGTACTGTAAAGCACATAATATTCCGGTCTATTACACCGCGCAGCCGAAAGAACAAAGCGATGAAGACCGTGCGTTGTTGAACGATATGTGGGGACCCGGTCTGACGCGCTCGCCTGAACAGCAAAAAATCGTCGATGCGCTGGCACCGGACGAAGCGGATACCATTCTGGTTAAATGGCGTTACAGCGCGTTTCATCGTTCACCGCTGGAGCAGATGCTAAGAGACACTGGACGTAACCAGCTGATCATCACCGGCGTGTATGCGCATATTGGCTGCATGACCACCGCGACTGATGCCTTCATGCGTGATATTAAGCCGTTTATGGTCGCAGATGCGCTGGCGGACTTTAGCCGTGATGAACACCTGATGTCGCTGAAATACGTGGCGGGGCGTTCCGGTCGCGTGGTGATGACCCAGGAGTTACTGCCGACGTCTGTTCCGGACAGTAAAGATGCGCTGCGCAGCGTGATTCTGCCGCTACTCGATGAGTCTGAAGAGCCAATGGATGACGAAAACTTAATCGATTACGGTCTGGACTCAGTACGTATGATGGCGCTGGCGGCCCGTTGGCGGAAAGTGCATGGCGATATCGACTTTGTGATGCTGGCGAAAAAACCGACCATTGACGCCTGGTGGACGCTGCTCTCCCGCGAGGTGAAGTGATGGCCGGATTTGATTTCACAGGGAAAACCGTCTGGATAACCGGCGCGGGAAAAGGCATTGGCTACACCACGGCGCTGGCGTTTGTTGACGCCGGGGCACAGGTTACGGGCTTCGACCGCGAGTTCGCGCTGGCAGAGTATCCCTTTGCCACTGAGGTGATGGACGTGGCGAACGCGCAGCAGGTGGCGCAGGTATGCGAGCGTTTGCTGGCGAATACCGGGCGTCTCGACATACTGGTGAACGCCGCAGGGATCCTGCGTATGGGACCAACCGACGCGCTGAGCGTGGAGGACTGGCAGCATACCTTTGCCGTCAACGTGGGCGGAGCATTCAATTTGTTTCAGCAGACGATGGCGCAGTTTCGTCGCCAGCGGGGCGGGGCAATTGTCACCGTCGCATCGGATGCGGCGCACACGCCGCGTATCGGCATGAGTGCTTATGGGGCGTCAAAAGCCGCGCTGAAAAGCCTGGCGCTAACCGTGGGACTTGAACTGGCGGGCAGCGGCGTGCGCTGCAATGTGGTTTCGCCAGGCTCGACCGATACCGACATGCAGCGTACGTTGTGGGTCAGTGATGATGCGGAACAGCAGCGTATTCGAGGGTTTGGCGAGCAGTTTAAGCTCGGCATTCCGTTGGGGAAAATCGCCCGGCCGCAGGAGATCGCCAACACGATTTTATTCCTCGCCTCCGATCTGGCCAGCCACATTACGTTGCAGGATATTGTGGTGGACGGCGGCTCCACGCTGGGGGCATGACGATGATCTGGAAACGTCATTTAACGCTGGATGAACTGAATGCCACCAGTCAGAACACCATGGTGGCGCATCTGGGCATGGTTTATACCCGACTGAGTGATGATGTGCTGGAAGCCGAAATGCCGGTGGATGAGCGTACGCATCAGCCGTTTGGTTTGCTGCACGGCGGCGCGTCGGCGGCTCTGGCGGAAACGTTGGGGTCAATGGCGGGTTATCTGATGACTCGAGACGGGCAGTGTGTGGTGGGAACTGAGTTGAACGCCACGCATCACCGCGCAGTATCGCAGGGGAAAGTGCGCGGTGTGTGCCAGCCGTTGTATCTTGGGCGACAGAATCAAAGCTGGGAAATCGTCATCTTTGATGAACAGGGGCGGCGCTGCTGCACCTGCCGTTTAGGCACGGCGGTGATGGGGTGAAGTCACCCGGCAAAGTAAAATGAAATTGCAGGGTTAACAGGTAAATGAAGTGATCTAGTTAACAATGTAATGTAAATACTCAGTGATACTTCGGGTTTGCATGGTTGTCAGGTTGTTAAATCCAGAAAAGATGTTATAGAAACAAAATGTAACATCTCTCTGGATAGGACAACGGATAACAACTATGAATAAATCAGGGAAGTACCTCGTCTGGACAGTGCTCTCCGTAATGGGAGCATTTGCCCTCGGCTATATCGCATTAAACCGTGGTGAACAGATCAACGCGTTGTGGATAGTCGTGGCGTCGGTCTGTGTCTATCTTATCGCTTACCGTTTCTATGGCCTGTACATCGCGAAAAATGTACTGGCGCTGGACCCGACGCGTATGACGCCAGCCGTGCGTCATAACGACGGTCTGGACTATGTTCCCACCGATAAAAAAGTACTGTTTGGTCACCATTTTGCAGCGATTGCCGGAGCGGGTCCGTTAGTTGGACCGGTGCTGGCGGCGCAAATGGGCTATCTGCCGGGGATGATCTGGCTGCTCGCCGGGGTAGTGCTGGCCGGCGCGGTGCAGGACTTTATGGTGCTGTTTGTTTCTACCCGTCGCGATGGTCGTTCCCTTGGCGAACTGGTGAAAGAAGAGATGGGCCCAACGGCGGGTGTTATTGCGCTGGTGGCCTGTTTTATGATCATGGTGATTATCCTCGCGGTACTGGCGATGATAGTCGTGAAAGCGCTAACCCACAGCCCGTGGGGAACTTACACCGTAGCGTTCACTATCCCGCTGGCGATTTTTATGGGGATTTACCTGCGTTATCTGCGCCCGGGGCGCATTGGCGAAGTGTCGGTCATCGGTCTGGTGTTCCTGGTATTTGCCATTATTTCCGGTGGCTGGGTGGCGGAGAGTCCTACCTGGGGCCCTTATTTTGACTTTACCGGTGTACAGCTGACCTGGATGCTGGTGGGTTACGGTTTCGTGGCTGCCGTGCTGCCGGTCTGGCTGCTGCTGGCACCGCGTGATTACCTTTCTACCTTCCTGAAAATCGGCACCATTGTGGGTCTGGCGGTAGGGATCCTGATCATGCGCCCGACGCTGACCATGCCTGCGTTGACCAAGTTTGTTGACGGTACCGGCCCGGTCTGGAGCGGTAACCTGTTCCCGTTCCTGTTTATTACCATCGCCTGCGGCGCAGTCTCTGGTTTCCACGCGCTGATTGCCTCCGGCACCACGCCGAAGATGCTGGCGAATGAAGGTCAGGCCTGCTTTATCGGCTATGGCGGGATGCTGATGGAATCCTTTGTCGCCATTATGGCGCTGGTAGCGGCCTGCGTTATCGACCCGGGCGTCTACTTTGCGATGAACAGCCCGATGGCGGTACTGGCACCTGCCGGAACCACCGATGTGGTTGCGTCAGCGGCACAGGTCGTGAGCAGCTGGGGCTTTGTTATCACGCCTGATACGCTGCATCAGATCGCGAACGATGTCGGCGAACAATCCATTATCTCCCGTGCAGGCGGCGCGCCGACGCTGGCGGTGGGCATGGCGTATATTCTGCACGGTGCGCTGGGTGGCATGATGGATGTGGCATTCTGGTATCACTTCGCCATTCTGTTTGAAGCCCTGTTTATTTTGACGGCAGTAGACGCCGGTACGCGCGCCGCGCGCTTTATGCTGCAGGATCTGCTGGGCGTGGTGTCACCAGGGCTGAAACGTACCGATTCGCTGCCAGCGAACCTGTTGGCGACGGCGCTGTGCGTACTGGCCTGGGGTTACTTCCTGCACCAGGGCGTGGTGGATCCACTGGGCGGTATTAACACCCTGTGGCCGCTGTTTGGTATCGCCAACCAGATGCTGGCCGGTATGGCGTTGATGCTCTGTGCGGTGGTGCTATTCAAGATGAAACGCCAGCGCTACGCATGGGTGGCGCTGGTGCCAACCGCCTGGCTGCTGATTTGTACCCTGACCGCTGGCTGGCAGAAAGCGTTTAGCCCGGATGCGAAAATCGGCTTCCTGGCTATCGCCAACAAATTCCAGGCGATGATCGACAGCGGTAACATTCCGGCGCAGTACACCCAGTCGCAGCTGACGCAGCTGGTGTTTAACAACCGCCTGGATGCGGGTCTCACCATCTTCTTCATGGTAGTCGTTGTGGTGCTGGGTCTGTTCTCCATCAAAACTGCGCTGGCAGCGTTGAAAGAGGACAAACCAACGTCGAAAGAGACGCCGTACGAGCCGATGCCTGAGAATGTCGAAGAGATCGTGGCGCAGGCGAAAGGCGCGCACTAATATTCTCTTAACCAATGAGCCCTCTCCTGAACGGGGAGGGCGTTTGTACGACAGGGAATCACTATGTTTGAAACACTCGCCAAAGCCGGGAAGTATTTAGGTCAAACCGCCCGGTTAATGATCGGTGTGCCGGATTACGACAACTATGTTGAGCATATGCGCGTCACGCATCCGGACCAAACGCCAATGACCTACGAAGAATTTTTCCGCGAGCGCCAGGATGCGCGCTATGGGGGCAAAGGTGGCGCGAAGTGCTGTTGATTTTTTGCCGGATGGCGCTAACGCTTATCCGGCCTACAACATTGCATTGGCCGTAGGCCTGATAAGGCGAAGCCGCCATCAGGCAACCTGCACCATAGTCACACCGTAAACGTCTCTACCTTCTCAAATGCCGCACGCAGTGTTTCCGGTGTTAGCTCCACCGGCAGCGCGTGAATGGACTCCACCGGGCGCAGGGTATGCGCAATCACCTTATCGATTTCGGCGCGGTTTTGGATGTCCACTTCCAGTTGAGCCAACCGGGTTGGCAAATTGAAGCGCTGATAGGCGGTAATTAACTGCGCCAGCACAGCATCTTGTCCCAACAACGCACTCTGCACCAGTATGCCGTACGCTACTTTGGTGCCATGTAAAAATTTCTCCGTTTGCGGGAGGACGGTCAGGCCATTATGCACCGAGTGTGCCGCCGCCACGCGGGTGTAGCGCTCGCCCAGACCGCCGACCATGCCGCCTCCGGCAATGATCGCATCCACCACGTCGCAAAATGCACGGGTCAGTTCACCACGCTGCTTATCTGCCAGCGCCTGCTCGCTGCTCTGAAGGAGAACGTCGCGGATCGCCAATGCGCCGTTGATGCCAAGACGTACAGTCAGCGGCAAGGTTTCAGGCTGTGGGGCGAGCACAACCGCTTCGTACCATTTCGCCAACGTGTCCCCGATACCAGCCAGCAAATACGCGTCTGGCGCATTAAGCACGATCTCTGGCTCTACCAGTACCAAAAAATTGGCATCATCGAAAATTTCGAAATGCAGTGCCTGACCTGCATCGTCGTACCACACGGACAGCGGCGTCCAGGCAGCACAGGTGGCGGCAATGGTTGGGGTTGCTACAAAGGGTAAACCAAGGCGGCGCGCCAGCGCTTTGGCTGTGTCGAGCAATGTCCCGCCGCCCACGCCAATCACCACGCTGCGATTCTCTCCTGACTCTGTTGCCAGTTGCCCAACATCTTTTTCGCTGCAATGACCCGTAAACAGCAGGTGTTTAGCCTCGGCAAGATGAAAGGCCTCTGGCAGATAAGGCCGGGCTGCATTGATGGCGCGCTCACCATATACCCAGACGGCGCGTGAGAGTTGATCCTTTGTGAAAAAATCGTTGAGTCTCGACAGGCTGCCGCGATGGGAAAAATAGTTAGCCGGGCCGGTGACGACGCGAATCTCGGTATTACTCATGTTGTGTTGTCCTTTTGGCTGTCCTGTCCAGGCAGGTTATTTTTATATAGACGTCTGAACGTCTTGATTGCCAAATACTAGCATCGTGCTATAGTGGCTTCAACCACAACATCACACGCTGGGATAACAATAATGAGTAATAACCCGCTGATTCCGCAAAGCAAACTGCCTAATCTGGGCACCACTATTTTCACGCAAATGAGCGCGCTGGCGCAGCAGCACCAGGCCATTAACCTCTCGCAGGGATTTCCTGATTTTGATGGTCCACTCTTTTTACAAGAACGTCTGGCGTATCACGTCGCGCATGGCGCAAACCAGTATGCGCCGATGACGGGCGTACAGCCGCTGCGAGAGGCCATTGCGGATAAAACCGCGCAGTTGTACGGCTATAGACCCGACGCAAATAGCGAAGTGACCGTTACTGCGGGGGCAACGGAAGCATTGTACGCCGCGATCACGGCACTGGTACGGCCTGGCGATGAGGTGATATGTTTTGACCCGAGCTACGACAGCTATGCGCCCGCGATTGAATTATCCGGCGGCGAGGTTAAACGCATCGCGCTGCAACCGCCGTCTTTTCGCGTCGACTGGCAGGAATTTGCTGCGCTAATCAGTGACCGCACCCGGCTGGTGATCCTAAATACACCGCATAACCCCTCGGCTACGGTATGGCAGAAGGCGGACTTTGAGGCGTTATGGCAGGCCATTAACCGGCATGAGATTTATGTTGTCAGTGACGAAGTCTACGAGCATATCTGTTTTGCCACGCATGGGCATGCCAGCGTGCTGGCGCATCCGCAACTAAGGGCGCGTGCAGTTGCCGTTTCATCATTTGGCAAAACCTATCATATGACGGGCTGGAAAGTGGGGTATTGTGTTGCGCCACCGGCTATCAGCGCGGAGTTACGTAAGGTCCATCAGTATTTAACCTTCTCGGTCAACACGCCGGCACAACTGGCGCTGGCGGATATGCTGCGCGAAGATCCGACGCACTACCGTGAGCTGCCCGCGTTTTATCAGAGAAAACGTGATGTGCTGGTGAATGCGCTGCGTGACAGTCGGCTGGAAATACTACCCTGCGAAGGGACGTACTTTTTACTGATTGATTACAGTGCTGTTTCTGATCTCAACGATGTGGCGTTTTGCCAATGGCTGACTAAAGAGGTCGGCGTGGCGGCGATACCACTGTCCGTTTTCTGCGCCGATCCTTTCCCACATAAGCTGATTCGCCTGTGTTTTGCTAAGCAAGAATCGACGCTGCTGGCAGCGGCAGAACGCCTGGTTACGCTGTAGTGACGCGATTTCGCTACTTCACCGTCCAGGCTTTGGAGAATCGACGGTCGGCAAATAACTCTTGCAGACCGTTGATTTGCTTCAGACGTAAGACTTCGTCGCTATCCATCCCCAGTTCTTTACCGATTTTCTCTTCGCTCCAGCCTAATTGTGATAATTCACGAACGATTTCCGACATGGCATGGATTTGATGCCGCCCACGGGCACGATTGTGGCGGATTGTCGCCGCCATGCGCTCATGACGCCCGCGTTGCAGACAGGCAACGGGCAGATAACCTTTCAGGCGTGATTTTAGCGATGATTTGTTTTTGCCGATTTCATGTCGATGGAATCCGTCGACGATTTCATATTCTTCCGGGGTTGATTGAACCACGACGATCGGTTGTGTGAAGCCATCGGCTTCAATGGATTTCAGCAGTAGCTTTTTCTCCGGCGGCGCAACGTTATTTGGGTTGTAATCATTTGGCGAAATAGCGCTGTTTTTGATCCACAGAACGCAGTCTACCGGTTCTTCACGGAAAGGACTGACGCTATGGATTGCCATCCTGAATTCATTGATTGCTTCAATTCGTTCTTCTTCTGAAAGGCCAGAAAGAAAACCGGTGAGTTCCTGAGTTAGTCGTCGTTGCATAAGATCCCCCATTCCTGGCGTTTGGTTTTCATACGTTCGTTATAACGCTGATAGTTTTTCATTTTTGTGGGACTGAATGAGAGTGCCCGACACCAGTAGTCATTATTCAGCAGTACTTTGCAGATCCGTCTCCATGAGGGGATATCTTTAGAACCAATATCGTTTTCCTGGGTTTGAGGAATATTATCGATCCCTTTTTTCTTGTACCACTGTAAATAGACGGCGATTTTGTTGCGGTAGTGCTCTGCGGTCTGTTGCGGCATGCTGTCTAATAGCAGCATGGCGTACGCTTGCCAGCTTAAATGCTCAGGTTTTAATATTTTCCGGTGGCCGTAAAAATGGTTGTCATGACCGGCGTATATTCCGCCGCTTTTAACGCCGCTAACCCGGGTGCACATGGCTGCCCATCGCTGTGGCTCAATAACATGATACAGCCACAGTCCCTGGCGTTGTTCCGGGCCAAAGGGTTCGCAAATGCGCATATATCGTGTTGGCACGCCAGCCTGGTACATCAGGTTATACAGGGGGTTGCATGGCATTTTTGTTTTCGCAAACCATGTCCATATATCGGCTGTTTTCCAGTCATACACCGGATAGATATACCAGGTGTGTCCTCCCGGTGCGGCGGTAGTCCACGGTTTGTCATCGGCAAAACGTTGCTTACGTGAATGGGCAATGGCGACAAAACGGTTATATGACTCGTCGGCACGGATGCCTACCATCATTGCCGCAGGACGTTTTTCTGAAAACCAGTCAGCGAACTCACGAACGAATTGTTCAAAGGTCATGCCGGGTTGGTAGAAATGAAAGAAACTGGGATCGGTAATCGCATCTGCTGGTGGTTGCCGCACCCATTGTGTATTGGGTTCCCAACACTGCCATTCCGGTTGAAATTGTGAGAGAGAATTTTGGGTGGTGAGCGGTATTGCTACCCAATAAAAACGTTCTATAACGTCAGAATAGTGTTCTCGTAGCGCTTCAACATAGTCGATAGTACAAGAGAACTGGGCTTCCCAGTCAATAAACAATACGCTTATTTTTTTATGTAACTGGCGTGCAAGAGTGGCGGTGAGATGCATCATGAGCCCGGAGTCTTTCCCTCCAGACAGTGAAACGCACACGCGAGGCAGTGTTTCCAAAGTCCAGGTAATGCGTTCCTGAGCGGCTTCCAGCACGCTCTGACTCAGAGGGATTTTGTAAACAGACATAGCAAGTCCATACTGAAAGAATAAAAGAGTAACATCTCTAATGTATACTTTGAATAAGATATGCCAATTTACGAAGCGTGCAACCTTTAAATACATTCACTTAATGTATTTAAAAATTTTTCTTATTTAGTTTATGTATAGTTCTTTGATGTGTCGCTTTTTTCGGTTTTTTTATTTATTTTTGCTATGGAATTCTCAAAGTTTTTGTTGTTAAGTGAGGCCCGGTTGTACATTAAAAATAGATTCATTGATGGTGGCTTAATATCTGTTTTGATTTTCTTTAAATTGAATAATGATGAATATAATTCAAAGGTTGGTTTAGGAATGAAACCAATGATATCTGTAATGGATATAATGTTGATAATTGACATCAGTGAATCACTAGAGAACCCGGTTTTACGATTGGCGAGAAAAGCATTTGTTTCCGACTGGTACTCTTTTACACCAGCATCGTCAGAGAGAAACCGCGAAAACTGTTCTTCCAATATTTCATTTAACGTTGTTTTTTCATTTATTCTGGGGTGGTTTTTGCCACAGACCAATACGGTCTCAATTGTCCTGAATGGGGTGCATATAATTGAGCGGTTAACGATCGGTGATGTCGTGATGACAACATCCGCTTTACGGTAGGCGAGTAAGTCTTCAGCGGTTTTCGATGTTATCAGAATATCACGATGTTCAATTTCAACATATTTGTCTTCCCTGATAGATTTAATTAACTCACTTATGTAGACATTGCTGATAATTTGCGGACTGTAAATGACGAATTTTTTCTTCAGACTGGAGCTGTGCATGATATTTATTGTTTCTTCCAGACTGTTGAGATTGTTCTCAAGGTGATGGTGTAGATTGACCGCCGTTACGGTAGGCGTAATGCCTTTCCCTGCCCGAATAAACAAAGGATCATTGAATTGGGTGCGAAGCCTTTGTAGCGACTGGCTAACGGCTGAGGGGGTAATAAACAGCGTTTCGGCGGCTTTGCTTATGCTCAGATTCTGATAGATACACTCGAAAATAACCAGCAGGTTCAGATCGAATTTTTTGAGGTCGTAAAGGTTAGCCATACGCTAATTCCTGTTTTAGTTTAGTTGTGAAATATTTCATTTTGTTATGTATAAGTTGTAATGCATTATCGTTTCATATACATGTAAAACTTAATGAATAGTTTACTACTACTTAAAATAGCACAGGCAGGGTTATTTTTTCGGTAAAAAGTGCTAACGGGTTAATTGATATAGAAAAGAAGAATGATTGATATGAAAATAATATCAATCATTCGTTGTGTATATTTATTTGGCTCCCATAATAATATCCAGCTTCTCTTTGTCGGGCAAACCTACTGCCTGTTGCAGGGTATTATCTTTGCTCATGTAATAAATGGCGGGCGTGACATTGGCGCCTAAATCGTCCATTAGTTTTTGGTTGATATTCAGCGTCTTCATTTGCTCGGCAGGCGGGTTTGCTGGCAGCGCCAGCGTCATTTTGCCGCCGGAGGCTTCATAGTCGTGCCAGGTTTTAGCGGGGTCCTTGCTTGCCAGAATGGCCGCAGCAGTTGCCGGACTTTCGGGTTTTATTACGCCAACCAGCAACGTGCGCAGTTGAACTTTACCGGCGTCCACCCACGGGCGCGCCTGCTGCCAGAACTGTTTACAATAGGGACAGAAGGGATCGGCAAACACATACACAATAACTGGCGCGTCTTTTTTGCCGTCCAGAATCCACGACGCTTTTTCCATTCGTTGCCACATCTCGCGCCCGGCAGGGGCATAGATCTCTTTTTCTATCAGCGCATTACTCAGGTTTTCACCTTTCTCGTTATACATATAGCCGGAGATCGCCTGTTTTCCATCAGGCGTCACATAGATAGTGACCCCCATGTCCTGATATTTGCCCAGATAACCTTTCATGCCTCCCGGGGCGTCGAACGACTTCAGAATCGTAATGCCCTGTTTCTCAATCGCTTTCACGGGGGCAGGAAGCTCTTCAGCGTGGACGACAGCAGGGAGCAGAGCTAAGAGTAATGTACGTTTAAACATTGATTTTCCTTATAAAATTAGAAGGAAAGGGAGTTAAGTTGCAAAACCTATCGCAGCCATAGGTAAGATCGACAGTCTGTCGATTGCCCTTTCGGTAGTTGGGTGATGTAATCCCAATCGCTGTTACGACCTTGGTTAAGGTAATGTAGAGCGCAACACATAGCCAGTTCTGCTGGCACTGAAGTTACTTGCGGGTAACTCGGGTAATGAGGCTCCCTGCAAAGGGAGCCTTTTTTACTTTTAGAATAGGGTTTACACCATGCGGTTGAGTCGGTTGTTAGTTAACGCTTATTGATTTGATAAAGGAAACGCATTAGCCCTTATCAATGATTTTCGTTAACTTATCCCTCAACGAAAACACGGAGGAAGTACAGATGTCTTTGATTAATACCAAAATTAAACCTTTCAAAAACCAGGCGTTCAAAAACGGTGAGTTCATTGAAGTAACCGAGAAAGATACCGAAGGTCGTTGGAGTGTCTTCTTCTTCTACCCGGCTGATTTTACGTTCGTATGTCCGACCGAGCTGGGCGACGTTGCTGACCATTACGAAGAACTGCAGAAACTGGGTGTGGACGTTTACTCTGTTTCTACTGACACTCATTTTACTCACAAAGCATGGCACAGCAGCTCTGAAACCATCGCGAAAATCAAATATGCGATGATCGGCGACCCGACTGGCGCCCTGACCCGTAACTTCGACAATATGCGTGAAGATGAAGGTCTGGCTGACCGTGCAACATTCGTTGTTGACCCGCAGGGTATCATCCAGGCAATCGAAGTTACCGCTGAAGGTATCGGCCGTGATGCGTCTGACCTGCTGCGCAAAATTAAAGCTGCACAGTATGTCGCTTCCCACCCAGGTGAAGTTTGCCCGGCTAAGTGGAAAGAAGGCGAAGCGACCTTAGCGCCATCTTTAGATCTGGTCGGCAAGATCTAAGTCTGTTTTGCCTTGCGGCGCTGCGCTTGCATAGGCCTACGAAACCGTAGGCCGGGTAAACGAAGTGCCACCCGGCAATCAATGGGCGCAGACGCGCCCATTTCATTCCAGCACCATGACGCAAGTTGCATTGATGCGGCCCCGCGAATTCGGCTTGCATGATGATGTTTTCAGAGAGGGAAGAATAATGCTCGACACAAATATGAAAACCCAGCTCAAGGCTTATCTTGAGAAACTGACCAAACCTGTTGAGCTGATTGCTACGCTGGATGACAGCGCTAAATCGGCAGAAATCAAGGAACTGCTGACTGAAATTGCTGAACTGTCAGAAAAAGTCACCTTTAAAGAAGACAATACTCTGGCCGTACGTAAGCCATCGTTTCTGATAACCAACCCTGGTTCTCACCAGGGGCCGCGCTTTGCCGGTTCTCCGCTGGGGCATGAGTTTACCTCTCTGGTTCTGGCGCTGTTGTGGACAGGCGGTCATCCGTCAAAAGAGGCACAGTCACTGCTGGAGCAGATCCGCGACCTCGACGGGGACTTTGAGTTTGAAACCTATTATTCACTGTCCTGCCATAACTGCCCGGATGTGGTGCAAGCGCTGAACCTGATGTCCGTGCTGAACCCGCGTATCAAGCATACGGCGATTGATGGCGGTACATTCCAGAACGAAATTACCGATCGTAACGTCATGGGCGTTCCGGCGGTCTATATGAACGGCAAAGAGTTCGGCCAGGGTCGTATGACGCTGACTGAAATCGTAGCGAAAGTGGATACCGGTGCAGAAAAGCGCGCAGCGGAAGAGTTGAATAAGCGTGATGCTTACGATGTGCTGATCGTCGGTTCGGGTCCTGCCGGGGCAGCGGCAGCGGTGTACTCTGCGCGTAAAGGTATTCGCACCGGTCTGATGGGCGAACGCTTTGGCGGTCAGGTTCTTGATACCGTTGATATCGAAAACTACATCTCTGTACCGAAAACCGAAGGCCAGAAACTGGCTGGCGCACTGAAAGCACATGTTGATGATTACGATGTTGATGTTATTGATAGCCAGAGTGCGAGCAAACTGGTTCCGGCAGCTCAGGAAGGTGGTTTGCATCAGATTGAAACGGCTTCCGGCGCGGTGTTGAAAGCACGCAGCATCATCATTGCTACCGGTGCAAAATGGCGCAACATGAATGTTCCGGGTGAAGATCAGTATCGCACCAAGGGCGTAACCTACTGTCCGCACTGTGATGGCCCGCTGTTTAAAGGCAAGCGTGTCGCGGTGATAGGTGGCGGTAACTCGGGTGTTGAAGCGGCTATCGATCTGGCGGGTATCGTCGAGCACGTGACGTTGCTGGAATTTGCCCCGGAAATGAAGGCAGACCAGGTGCTGCAGAATAAGCTTCGCAGTCTGAAAAATGTCGACATCATTCTGAATGCGCAAACCACAGAAGTGAAAGGCGATGGCAGCAAGGTCACTGGCCTGGAGTATCGTGACCGCGTGAGCGGAGATGTTCACAATGTGGAACTGGCTGGTATCTTTGTACAGATTGGTCTGCTGCCGAACACCAACTGGCTGGAAGGCGCCGTTGAACGTAATCGCATGGGTGAAATCATCATCGATGCCAAGTGCGAAACCAGCGTGAAAGGTGTTTTCGCTGCCGGTGACTGCACCACCGTACCCTATAAGCAGATTATCATTGCGACTGGCGAAGGTGCCAAAGCATCATTGAGCGCGTTTGATTATCTGATTCGCACGACAGTAGCATAAAAAAAGTAAGACACACCTGCAATGCCAAAACCGCCAGTTTCCCGCTGGCGGTTTTTTATTTCCGCCTCTCACAGATTGTTAATTCTTGAAACAATAAACCGCATAAAACATTATTTTAGTTAGCCCGATCATTTCTTTGGTCAAAGAAAGCGTTAAGGTTTCATTTATTATATTAGCCTGCACTATGTTTTTATTTGTTGTATGAATAAATGGTTGGTTAATTCATGGGTGAAATATATGAAACCCTGACGAGCTTTGAATCGACAGGGTTATTGTTGCGTGATTTTTTTATCTCTTATGACAGTACCACACTGAGAAGGGCTTATTCAGCCCTGGATAAAAATGCCGCGTCGCTAACAGAGCAGGAGTGGCTGAAAGCGGAGTACGACTTCAATGCGCTGTTTGTCGGACCACAGAAACTAAAGGCCGCGCCGTTTGCCTCGGTTTATCTTGAAGAAGATGCCCTCGTCATGGGTAAATCAACCCTGAGCATTCGGGAATTCATGGCAAATATAGGATTATCTATAAATGGTGTGAATAATATCCCGGATGATCATATTTCCTGCGTATTGGAATTGGCGGTTTTATTATCGGCTAATGCCAGAGCATCATCAGAATACCAGGTTACCCTTACTCGATATGCATCTGAGTATATAGCGCTGTGGGTGCCCGAGTATATAGAAAAAATAAATATAAATGCACAAACCGCCACGTTGAAAAACGCAGCGGGAAGATTGTCTTCTTGGCTTGATGAATTAAAAACGAGAGTATCAATATGAGTAATGAACCGGGAGTTCTGAACAGACGTTCATTTTTGAAAGGGTTGATTGCCCTTGGCACGGTCGCAGCCCTGCCAGGGGGATTGCTGACTTCACGCTGTGCATTGGCGCAACCACCCATTCCTTTTAACCCTAAAACCTACAAAATCTATCGTAACGCCTGTCCGCGTAACTGCTATGACACTTGTAGCCTGAAAACCTGGGTGAAAGATGATGTTATCACCTTTGTCGAAGGTGCACCGGAATCAACGTTTACGCATGGAACTCCGTGTGTGAAGGGACTGAGCTACCCACGCAGGGTATACAGCCCGGACCGCATTAAATACCCGATGGTTCAGGATGTTCGCGGTAGCGGTAACTGGCGTCGTATTTCCTGGGACGAAGCAATGCAGCGCATTGCGACCAAGATGCTGGAGATCAAAAAGAAAGACGGTTCAATGCTGGGTCTGGCGATGACCAAATATTCCGGCAAATTCGGGGTATTGAACTATGCGGTTGAAGGGATGATGTCTTCGCTGGGTTACACCACGCGTTTTGCAGGAACACCTTGCTGGCCAGCCGGTATCGATGCCCAGAACTACGATATGGGTGATATGTGGTGTAACGACCCGGAAGATATGGTGAAAGCAAAATACATCATTATCTGGGGCGCTAACCCGGCCTGGTGCTCTATGCACACCATGAAGTATATCTACCAGGCGCGGGAGAAAGGGGCGAAAGTGGTCGTTATCGATCCGCTGTTAACCCAGACCGCTGCGAAAGCCGATCTCTATTTACGTGTTCGCCCTGGATCAGATGGCGCTCTGGCGCTGGGTATGGCACGCCACCTGGTGGACAAAGGATTGGTTGATCAGGATTTCGTCAACAACTATTCCCATGGTTACCCGGAATTCGAAGCCTATCTGCGCAACAGCGTTACCGTAGAGTGGGCGTCTGAGATTTGCGGGCTGTCGGCGGATGTTATTCGCCAGTTGGCGGAAGAATTTACCGCGGTTAACCCTGCTACCGTGTGGATTGGCTACGGCATGCAGCGTCATGTTAACGGCGGCGCTAACGTACGGGCGATCGATGCCTTTGTAGCAATGACCGGCAATATTGGCATTGAGGGCGGTGGCGCTCGCTACGGTCACCTGCATACCTGGGGCTTTAACTACAATGCCATGCTGCAAAAGCCACCGGTAGGCTCCATCGGTATGCCAGGTGCAGCGGGAACTACCAGCGAGTTTGGTTCTTCGGGGGAAGTCGCACAGTATTCCGATCGCTCATTGAATATCAACCAGACCGCAAAAGGAATTCTGGAAGCCAACGAGCCGCCTGTCCGAATGCTTTGGGTTGCCTGTAAGAACCCGTTTGCTCAGGATTTTGATCGCAGCAAGATGGAAAAAGCATTCGAAAAACTGGAAATGGTGGTCTGCGCCGATCAGTTCTTTAACGAAACCGTCCAGCATGCCGATATCGTTTTGCCTGTCACCACGGCTTTTGAAGAATGGAACGTAGACGCCTCATATTGGCACTACTGGCTCTCAATCAACCAGCCTGCAATTAAGCCAATGTACGAGGCAAAATGCGATCTGGAAATCGCCGTTTTACTTTCCCGCACAATCAACAAGCTGGAGCCGGGTTCTTGCACATTCCCGCAGGAGTTCGATCATAAGCGTTGGCTGGACCAGGAGTTCAACGATGGGATGGCCAAAATGTTTGGTATTTCCTCCTGGGATGATTTGCTGGAAGGACCGAAAAAAGCCATTCTGCCAAGTTCTGCGGCCTGGTATGACCGTAAGTTTAAAACGCCCTCTGGAAAGTTTGAGTTCAAATCTGAGCTGTGTGAGAAAAATGGCCATACGGCGCTGCCGGAATACAAACCGGAGGCGAAAAGCACGCTGCCATTCCACCTGTTTACACCGCATGTGCAGTTCGGTATCCATTCCCAATTTATCAACCTTGACTGGATGCAGGTCTTCTATCCGGAGCCGTTTGTCTATATGCATCCGATTTCCGCAGAAAAAAGAGGCATTGCCGAAAACGACCTGGTGAAAGTGTTTAACACCGTAGGTGAAGTAGAACTGCGTGCGAAGGTGACCGCTAACGTTCCGGAAGATTTCCTGGTGATGTACGAGGCGTGGTTCCCGAAACGGAAATACAACGTTCAAAACGTGGTGGCGGATACCCCAGCCGATATGGGGTTGATGAAAACCGGTGCGCCAGGTGCGGCTATCCACAGTCAGTTTGCGGATATCATTTTGATCAGTAAAGGAGCAGCGGCATGAGACGCGCGTTTTTAGTTAATAGCGATAAATGCATCGGCTGCCGTGGCTGTGCGATGGCGTGTAAAAGTTTTAACCAGCTGGAGCCTGAACGTTTCTGGCGCTACGTCTATCCGCTGGATAAAGAAATTTATCCGCATGAAGAGCGGGCGTTCTATTCGCTGGCCTGTAACCACTGCGAAAACCCGGCCTGCCTGGCGGCTTGTCCGGTAGAGGCGTACACCAAACGTGAAGATGGTGTCGTGGTGCATAACCCGGAGCGCTGTATTGGATGCAAAAACTGTATCCGCAACTGTCCATACGGTGCGCCTCGTTTCAATGAAGAGACGAAAAAGGCGGAAAAATGCAGCATGTGCTACGAGCGTCTTGATGTTGGCATGCAGCCAGCGTGCGTGAATGCCTGTCCGGTAGGTGCACTGACGCTTATTGACCTCGATGCCGATCCGATACCTGACAATGCGGTGCAGTTTCCGCCGGGATTCCCGCGTATGCCGCAGCTTAATCCAGGCACGCGTTTTATCCTCGCGCGTCAACCGAAGCAACCGGAGGGCAAGTAATGGAAAAGTATGAACTTCCTCTGGTCATTTTTACCGTACTGAGTCAGATGTCGGTCGGTATAACGCTCATTCTGACGCTGCGCGCGTTGCAAGGAAAGCTGGAAAGCAAACGCCTGTACTGGTTGGTTAGCGGGCTGATTCTGGCGGCGGCTTCCGTGGCGGCGGTATTGCACCTTGCGCATCCGGATCGCGCCTACAACGCCCTGATCAACCTGCAGCACGCCTGGCTCAGCCGTGAAATTCTTGGCGCAACCTTATACGGCGCAGCGGTGGGCGTGACGTTTTTGGCGAAAGGGCACAAAGCGCCAGCTGTTCTGGCCTCTGTTCTCGGTATCGCACTGGTGGCGGTTCAGGGGATGACCTATGCCGCCCCGGCAATGGTGGCGATTGCCAACGGTCTGACGATGCTGCTGTTTTTCATTACGGTGTGGGTGATGGGCTGCGCGGCGATTCCACTGCTTAACCTTGCTCCTGCCGTTGCAGCATTGCGTCAGGGGATTGTTGTGTGTATGGCGGTCATGATCGCCGCGCCCATTATCTGGCTAAGCGGCGGCACCATCATGCAGATGACGGCGCATGCCTGGCTGACGTCACCGCTTTATCTGGCGAGTCTGGTGTGTCTGGCGGTGGCCTTTGTGCTAAGCCGTCAGGGAGAGCGTCGCGCAAAAGCGCTTTTTGTCCTGCTGTTTGTTGGCGTATTCCTGAGTCGTCTGACGTTCTTTGGCGATACGGTCAGCACCATCGTGAATATCGGTCATTTGTATTGATCGTGAGGTAATAAAAACCCCTGTCAGGCGTTAACCTGGCAGGGGTTTTCTTTAGCGAATCAGTGGCGGTTAACGAACAACCAGCACTGGCAAAGTCGCGTGGCGGACAACGCTGGAGGCGTTAGATCCGAGCAGATGGGTGCTGATTGATGGGTTACGCGATCCGATGACCACCACATCTGCATTCAACTCTTCACCTAACTCGTTGACCACGTCACGGACGCTGCCAAAGCGGACGTGTTGCTTAATACGGGAAGGATCGATGCTGAAGTGACCGACCATCGTTTGCAGACGGGTTTCCGCTTCGTGTTGCAGATGCTCTTCAAAACGACGAACGTCAGCGGCAAAACGGTGCAGACTCAGACTGGCAGAACCCGGGAGCACATGCAGCAGATGGATCACCCCTTTATCCTGGGCCAGAAATTCTGCATGGCGAATAGCCTTGTCGCTCAGTTCCATTTCGAATACATCAACAGGCATTATGATCGTGTTGTACATAAACATTCTCCTTGTCATTACATGAACACATAACAGCATAGTATTAAAAATGATTCTGTCAGTCACGACACAGATTTATGTTTTGCGAACAGGAAAGAAAGCGAGGAGCAGGGAGATCTAACCGGAAAGAGGATGCGGATGCATCCCCTGTAAGATAAAGCGAGTGGCTTTGATAAGACAGAGTTAGCGCAGGTAGTCGCCTGCAGCTTCAGGCTGGTACTCAAGCTCAATAACTTCGAGGTGCGTTGAGGTCCCGCCTGGCAGTTCCCAGTGAATGGTATCACCCACGCGCAGCCCCAAAAGTGCAGCGCCGACAGGTGCCATTACCGAAAGCTGTGTGCTGCTGTCAGTCATAGTGGCCGGATACACCAGGGTACGCACACGGACTTCGCCATCACTCAGATTGCGGAATTTCACGCGGCTGTTCATGGTCACGACATCGTGCGGCATGGTTTCTGGAGAACACATTTGGGCACGATCCAGCTCGGCGTTAAGGGCGTCGGCAATCGGTAAACCAGCAAACGCAGGTTGCTCCAACAGGCGGTCAATGCGTTCCGCATCGAGGTCGTTAATGATGATAGTTGGTCTGGACATTTATTACTCCATGTCGTCGATACTGCGGGTGCGCAGGTAAATAATCCCAAAAGAAAACCCTCACCGTCAGGCGGCAAGGGTTTAGCTTTTATGATGATACTGAGACTTACCCCATGTTTGAAGTGATTTAGTTCACATTCAGGCAAATCATCAATATTGTCGCGTATGGTGTAATGTCAGCCAGTTAAGCATTATAGGGAACATGTGATTCCGGCTCAGGGTTCCGTTCACTTCAGCGGCATCACTTTTCTGCGGCACAGCCCCCGTGAACGGGCAAGGGAGGCTCGCCGCCACCTCCCTTGCAACCCAGGCTCCCGGCGGGAAAATCGTCGCTACGCGATGTATTCGTCTTATGCTGTCTGCCTGTCGGGTCGGGGCCGAGCCTACGTCCATGCAGGCCGTCCCCTCTGTCCGCATCCCTGCGGACAGACCCGGTCAGCCGTCAACGCCTCATCGATTTTCAGCCGGACCGGGGTCATCGCTTCAACGCTCTGACTTCCAGCTCAATCTGTTTTGCTGTTTAAACAAAAAACGCAGATGGTCAGGTGTGGGCTGGTCCGGCTGAAAATTGCCGACGTGTTTCCGTAAGGCCGGGAGAGCCAGCATGGATGCTGGCTCAGGGCGCGCTTTGCAGGGACGCTACCTCGCGCCCGGCCCGGTAGCCTGGAGGAATAAGCGGAGGGAACCACTAAGTGGCAATTTTCCGCCGGGAGCCGGGATTGTTAAGGGTACAGCGATAGTACCCTTAACACGTTCACAGGCAGTATGGTTTCAGAGAAGTGAAAAACATAAGGTGAACGGAACAATACACCAGAGGCAACAGGTTCATTACCTTTAGTTCGTTAACTGACAAGCATTACGCGTATGGTGTGATTTTAGCCGAAAAACGTGATCGTTCTCCAATTTGCATTATGCTTTTTAAGCGCTCGCTGCGGGCGCGTCAAACAACTCAGTGTTCCGCGACAGGAGATCTCATGAGCCAGTACGACAAACTTACCTTGAAAGACGGCAGCTATTTGCATTTTAAAGACTGGGGAAGCGGCCAGCCCATTGTCTTCAGTCATGGTTGGCCGCTGACGGCAGATGCGTTTGAGGATCAGATGCTGTTTCTCGGGTCGAAAGGATTTCGTGTGATAGCCCATGACAGACGAGGGCACGGGCGTTCGGCCCAGCCCTGGGATGGTCACAATATGGATCAGTATGCTGACGATCTGGCTGAACTTACCGCGCATCTCAATCTTAAAGATGCCGTCCATGTCGGGCACTCTACCGGCGGTGGCGAAGTTGCTCGTTATATTGGCCGCCATGGGACGCAGAGGGTCGCAAAAGCGGTACTCATTGCTGCGGTAACACCCATCATGATTAAAACCGACTTTAACCCGAATGGTGTACCGAGGGAGGTGTTCGATAGCATTCGTGAAGGCGTTGTGAACGATCGTGCCGCCTTTTTCTATGAGTTGACGGCCGCATTCTATGGCTACAATCGACCGGGCGCAAAGGAGTCGAAGTCGGTCCGCGAAAGCTTTGTTGAACAGGGCTTACAAGGTTCCATCAAAGCGTTATATGACTGTATCCACGCGTTTTCAGAAACTGACCTGCGTGAGGATCTCAAAAAAATGACCATCCCGACGCTGGTGATCCACGGTGATGACGATCAGATTGTCCCGTTTGAAACCTGCGGCAAGGTTGCGGCAGAAATCCTACCAGATGCACAGTTGAAGGTGTATGCCGGAGGGTCTCACGGTATTTGCACCACCCATAAACAGCAGATCAACGCCGATCTACTCGACTTTATTCAGTCGTAATCGTTCGTGGATTGTTCTACGCTGATCCTCTTCCGTCAGGGGGATGAGCGAAGCACAATTTATGCTTAGCAGAGGTTAACTTCACCAGGGAAAACTATGTATTTCTATCAACCGTCACAGGGACACGGCCTGCCACATGACCCGCTCAATGCCATTATTGGGCCACGCCCTATTGGCTGGATTGCGTCGCGTGACGGCAATGGTCGGCACAATCTGGCACCATACAGTTTCTTTAACTGTTTTAACTATCATCCGCCGATTATCGGTTTCGCCAGCAGCGGCTGGAAAGACAGCGTGCAGAATATTATCGAAACCGGTGAATTTGTCTGGAACCTGACGACTCTTGAACTGGCCACTGCGATGAACGAAACGTCAGCCAGCTTGCCGCACGGTGAGGACGAGTTTTTTGCCGCCGGGCTTAGTAAAGCAGATAGCCGGATAGTCAACGTGCCGCGCGTGGCGCAAAGCCCGGTCAATTTTGAGTGTCGCTTATCGCAAAGCCTGCAACTGACTACCGCTGATGGCTCACCGGTTGAAACCTGGCTGATATTGGGTGAGGTGGTCGGTATCCACATTGATGAAACGCTGCTGGAAGACGGCATCTATCAGACGGCGAAAGCGAACCCGATACTGCGTGCGGGCGGACCAACGGCGTATTATTCGATCAGTGAAACACACCGTTTTGATTTAGTTCGCCCGGACGCCCGAGCAAAACGCTGAGCTTACGGACCGACGCCAGCTTGCGGCGTCGGTCGCAAGTTTCAATATCCCACTTTGTCGATAATAAACTGTTTACCGCAGCTACCTGGATGCGGTTGCGGTAAGAATGACTGTGCAGATAACGTCTGGTTGATGTTGTCGGCTTTCAGGGATAACTGGATCTCAGTGAGATACGCTGGATTGCCGTGGCAGCTTAGCTTCACAGCTTTGACGTTCTCTTTGCCCCAGCTTTTGGCAACTGCAGCGTCAAATGCGTTACGGCTGACGGTTTTGCCGTAGTTTTCCGCCAGGAATTTGCCCACCTCGCTGTTCTTAACCTCATTATTCAGCCGTACCATCGTGCCAAAGTACGCGTCGGGATCAAAACCGAAACACGCGCCATGTTTGGCATACTCGTAACGTTCCAGACAGGATCTCCCTCCAGCGCCGGGCATTACGGCGCTGAGTTTTGCTGCGCTTTCCAGCGACAGTCCGGTTTCGGGGGCCGCGCATTTACGGCTGGCACGTGCTTCAGGCAGGTTGGGAATAGGGCGAGTCGCGCAGCCAAAACGCATCCAGCGGCGGTTGTCGACTCCACGGGCGGCAATGGATTTAGGCAGGCTGGGCCATAAACCGTGAACGGTCAGGAAATCCGCTTTGTCTGCGCTCTCTTTTTGTAAACGACATTCGTCAGGCTCCTGACGATTACGCTCGTGTTGGCTCTGACAAAATCCGGTTTGCCATGAGAGGGCCAGCACGTAGCTGTCAAAGTCAGCGTACTGTTTTGCCTGGAGTTCATCGGCCTGAGCCGCAGAAACTGGCAGCAGAAGCGCTGCCAGTAATGAAGAATAACGCCATGTTGATGTCATGATGATTTCGAATACTTATATAAATTCTGAATATCATCTATTTAATCATAAAAAATGCCAGTCAGGTTTAGCTGACTGGCATCATTTTCATCAGGCGTGAACCGAAATGATTAGCTCCACATTGCCAGAATCGGCCAGCCGACCAGCAGAAGCATAGAGATGTAGATAACGCCGAAGATAGCACCCAGACGCCAGTAGTCTTTAGACTTCACATAACCACAGCCGTAGATGATAACGCCAGGGCCTGTTGCATATGGAGTCAGACAGCCCATGATACCGATGGACAACACCAGCAGGATACACAGGTGTTCCATCGGCACGCCCGGGATACCTTTACCGACAGCCAGAATAACCGGCAGCATGGTGGCGGTGTGCGCAGAAAGGCTGGCAAACAGGTAGTGAGCAAAGTAGAACACCAGCACCAGCACGATTACTGTCGCGTTAGGCGAGAAACCTTCCAGATGCGTACTCATGGTGTTGGCGAACCAGTCGATAAAACCGGAACGGGTTAAACCGTTGGCCATTACTACCAGAGTGGCAAGGTTGACCAGGGTGTTCCATGCGCTGTTATAGCGGGTAATGTCTTTCCACGGTACCACGTGCAGCGCCAGCATCAGGGAGACAGCCAGCAGGCCCACTGCGGTAGCGTCAATCAGCTTACCACCGAAAACCCACAGACCCAGGCTCAGTAAAACCAGACCGATCAGCGTTATCTCTTTACGGGTCAGTTTACCCATGGTTTTCAGTTCATCACCGGCCCATGCGGCAACTTCAGCACTGTGGGTGACTTCCGGCTTGTACAGAACATAGGACAGCCACGGAGCAACGATCAGCAAAATAATACCGACCGGCAGGAAGCTGAGGAACCATTGCAGCCAGCTGATTTGAATACCGGCAATTTTGTTGACGAATTCCAGACCCAGTACGTTTGGCGCAGCGCCGGTCACGAACATAGAGGAGCTCAGGCTGGTACTGATAACCATCATCCACATCAGATATCCGCCGATACGGCGCGCGGAAGGATCGTTAGGGAAGGATTTAAACAGCGGCGGCAGGTTTTTGATAACCGGGAATACAGTACCACCGGTACGCGCGGTGTTGGACGGTGTAAATGGCGCCAGCAGAATGTCGATGATAACAATCGCATAGCCCAGCGTCAGGGTACGTTTCCCCATGAATTTCACCAGGAACAGCGCGATACGACGACCCAGACCGGTGACTTCATAACCCAGTGCGAAGATAAACGCACCAAACACCAACCACACGGTGGTGCTGGAGAAGCCCGCCAGACCCCATTTCAGCGCTTGCTTACCTGCTTTAAATGCCGGGTCGGCCAGTTCTGAAGCATCAAACAGCAGATAGTTGCTGCCGATAACGCAGATCGTTACGGCGATAAAGCTGATCGCTGTTGCCGGAATTGGCTCCAGGATCATACCGACGATCATCGCCACAAACACGGCAAAGTAGTGCCAGGCCTGTGGAGGCATTCCATCAGGGACGGGGATAAGAAACATGACGCCCATTACGACCAATGGGGCCAGTAACTTCCATATTTTATCTTTTGCTAAAGACATGTGTGATTCTCCGGAAAGGATCTTTAATTGTGATAATGATGAACTTGTGAAATCTGAGCTAAGAACCAGGTGACGATCAGCAGATCGGCGCAGCCTCCGGGACTGAGGTTGCGTTCAATGCACTGTTGGTCGAACTGGTGTAGGTATTCGAGATCGGCAGGGGTACGAATCCCCCCTTGCTGTATCAGGGCGGTGGCCTGCTGCTGTAGCCAACGCAGACCTTCTGCGCCGCCACGTGAAGCCACGTTGGTGTCGCCGTTGATTGACATCAGCAGCAATAAAGTGTCGAGTAACGCCAGTTCAGGGTCGCGGCCCTGAGTCAGCAGTGCGCGGTAGTGCGGCAGGGCATGCTGGATGACGAGCGGGTATCCCGCTTCGGCTTCGCCCCGTGCGCCGGTTAATCCCAGTTGCTGATAAAGACGTTGGCCAGCCGTGAGTTGTTGATTGTTCTGGCGCAGTTCGCGCTCGGTCAGGCCCCGGCAAAATGTTGCTGCCGTAGAGCAAATGGTTTCAGCGGTAACAGTCAGTTGGAGCTGGTGCAGGCGGCCAATGGCGGCACACAGCAGTCCCAGAGAAAAGATGCTGCCTTTGTGGGTATTTACCCCAGCGGTGGCGCGAAACATATCAGCTTCGCAGGCCATACCCAGCGGACGCAGTCCTTTCAGTACTTCTTCAGGTGACAACTGCGCGCTGAATGCGCCGTATTCGATAAAACGTGGCAGCCAGGCCTGGATAGCCTCTGCGCTGCGATGAAAATCTTCCAGCGCCATATCTTTATGCGCGCCATTATTAATGCGATCCACCAGACCTGGCTTGGGCGATAAGTTGACTTCAGTCAGCATGGCGCGCCAGGCAAGCGTTGCGTAGGCGTCGGGCAGATCCAGTGGAAGGACTGCGTTATTCGTCGATGTTGCGGGAATCGGCATCATGCAGCAGTGCCTCCATTTGAATGAGTAAGTCGGAAAGCGCGTGGGTTTTACCCCGCGCACATTCGGCAGCGCTTTGCTCGCACAACAGACAGCGGCGGGCAGGAAGCGCGAAATGACGGCGGGACAGAATTTCTCCTTCAGGGGTCAGGACATCGATGTCCCATAACCGTCCCAGCGGATGTGAATGCTCAAGCTCGATAGTGGCAAGCTTGAGGTCGTGGGCTGGTGCCTCGATGGACAACAGACCTTCCGGACCGCTGGCGGAGACCAGCGCAGTTTGCTCCCTGACAATCCAGGATGATTGTTTCGCCAGCGCAAGCAGGGCGATGACGCCGTGATTAAAGATGCGACGGGTTAATTCGCTGTCTTTGATCGGACCTGGCGCTACCACGGTAAAAGAGACCAATGGCGCGTGGTGACGCGTGAGCCAGGCATGTTGCCTCGCTTGTCTCTCATCACGGCTGGCGAGCAGCTCGGGAATGGAAACCGCGTGGCAGGTGGCGTGTTCAGGGAGCAGGTGCATGGCTTATTCCTTCACCTGATGCACAACGTCAATCACTGAGCCATCGCGATAACGCACAACGGCAATTACGCGGTCAGTAAATTCGATTGCGCGTGGCTGACCGGTAAGCTGCTGTGCACGTTCGCGTAACCATTCAATGGACACGACTTTCATACCCGCTTCTTGCAGACGTTCTGCCAGCTCAGGGCGCGCAGGGTTGACGGCGATACCGTGGTCAGTGACCAGGATATCAACGCTGGAACCTGGGGTTACGCAGGTCAGGACGTTATCAACCAGCGTCGGGATGCGCCCGCGAACCAGCGGTGCGACGATGATGGAAAGCGCTGCGGCAACAGCTGTATCACAGTGACCACCGGATGCGCCGCGCAGTACGCCGTCAGAACCGGTCAGTACGTTAACGTTGAAGTGGGTATCCACTTCAAGTGCGCTCAGCACCACGACGTCCAGACGATCGACAGAGGCGCCTTTTGAGCCCCAGTTGGCATACTGGTTAGCACTGATTTCAATGTGATTTGGATTGCGGGCCAGGGACTCAGCCGCATTACGGTCGAAGCTCTGTACATCCAGCAGTTTGCGGATTAAACCTTTCTCATGCAGGTCAACGATGGTGGCAGTGATACCGCCCAGCGCAAAGTCAGCACGGATGTCGCGGCTGCGCATTTTGTCTTCCAGGAAACGAGTAACGGCCAGAGACGCGCCGCCGGTGCCTGTCTGCAGTGAGAAGCCTTCATTGAAGTAGCCGGAGTTAGCAATAACCTCTGCTGCGCTGCGGGCGATCAGCAATTCGCGCGGGTTGGTGGTCATGCGAGTGGCATCAGCACCAATTTTGTCCGCATCACCGACCTGATCGATCTGCACGATCAGATCCACCTGATCCTGGGTAATGCTGGCTGGATTATGCGGGTAGGTCAGCAGCTGTTCGGTCAGCAGGACAACCTGTTTTGCGTTTTCGGCGTCTACGCGGGCATAGCCCAGTGAGCCGCAGCACGCTTTACCGGTATAACCGTTGGCGTTACCAAACGGGTCACAGGACGGCACACCGAGGAAAGCGACATCAATGTTGAGCTCGCCGCTTTGTACCAGATGTACACGACCACCGTGAGAGTGGACCTGAACAGGTTCAGCCAGCAGACCGCGAGAGATCTCTTCTGCCAGCGGGCCACGCAGACCAGAAGTATAAATACGGCTGACGACACCCTGACGAATGTGTTCAACCAGCGGCGCATGGCAGTCGCTTAGGGAGCTGGAAGCCAGCGTCAGGTTTTTAAAGCCCATTGCAGCGATGGTATCCATCACCAGGTTGATCGTCAGATCGCCACCACGGAAAGCGTGGTGGAAGGAGATGGTCATGCCATCCTGTAAGCCTGAACGGCGAATGGCCTCTTCCAGGTTAGCGCACAGTTTTTTGTTGCGCGGTTTTTGCGCCTGTAATTCAACTTTTGCGGTGCTCTGATAAGCGGAAAGCTCGCTTTCTGCATGACGGCTCCAGGTCGCCACGCGATCCTGGCGTTGAGACTGTTCGATTTTCTGCGTCATTTTTTTGCCTTATTCTTCGCGAATGCCGGAAAGTTCTGCACGGGAGATAACCAGAAGGGCGCGCTCGATAACCGGGCTGTCGACCATCTTGCCGTTGAGGGAAACTACGCCACGGCCTTCACGGGCGGCGGCTTCAGCGGCTTCTACCACCAGACGTGCGTGAGCCAGCTCTTTGCGCGTCGGGGCATATAGGTTGTGCAGGAGTTCAATCTGACGCGGGTTGATGAGCGACTTACCATCGAAACCCAGTTGCTTGATGTGTGCGGCTTCGTGCAGGAAACCCGCTTCGTTATTGGCATCGGAATAGACGGTATCGAACGCCTGAATGCCAGCAGAACGCGCAGCCTGCAGAATTGAGCAGCGGGCAAACAGCAGTTCAGTACCTTCCGGGGAGCGTTCAGTGCGCAGGTTACGCACGTAGTCTTCTGCGCCGAGCGCAATACCGATCAGACGCTCGGAAGCATGGGCAATTTCTACCGCGCGGGTAATACCTAATGGTGATTCGATAGCGGCCAACAGACCGGTGCTGCCGGGTTCACGACCACAGGCTTTCTCGATGCGCAGGATTTCGCTTTCGATGTCGATGACATCCTGGGCGGTATCCGTTTTGGGTAAACGTACGATGTCAGCACCACCGCGTACCACGGCTTCAAGGTCGTTGATGCCCCATTCGGAGTCGAGGGCGTTTACGCGCACGATAGTTTCAACGTCGTGATACAGCGGATGCTGCAGCGCGTGATAGACCATGCGGCGCGCGGTGTCTTTCTCACGCAGTGCGACGGAGTCTTCCAGGTCGAACATCAGCGCATCTGCCGGGTAGATGAATGAGTTGCTGACCATCGCGGCGTTAGCGCCTGGTACGAACAACATGCTGCGGCGTGTGCGGGATTTACGTTGTTGTAAAGAATCGGAAATCATTGGCAATCCTCCCATGGCAGTGCCGGAATGCCGCTGGCGCGGGCCAGTAATGCTTCCAGTCGCGCACGTAAAATGCAGTCCAGTGCGCCTTTATCATCAACATTTAATTGCACGCCGCGGACGTTATAGCGGGACAGAACGTCCAGAATGGTGGCCCTGATGGCATCACCGAACTGCTTTTCGACGCTACTGTTAACCTGCAGGTCAATATCCTGCGTATCGAGCGGGGCGATGCGGATCATCACATCACCGGACTCGAGAGTGCCTGCGACGGCTGCCTGGTTTATTTTCATTTTTCACCTGTTGCTAATGCGGGGGTATTTTGGCGGACTGCCGCAGCCGATGAGGTTCGCTCAACCATGCTTTGCAAGTAGTGCAGCGTGGCTTCGGGTACCAGGGATGCGATAGCCGTGAGATCTTTTTTAACCAGCAGCTTGCGCACCCAGGAGGCGGAAATCGGCATCTCCTGGAAACACAGCCGCTCAATTTCCACCAGTTCAATCGGCGGGGCGGGAAGTGTTGGGGTCTCCAGCCAGTAGCGCATATCGTTGTTGTACTGGGAGGTGACGGTGCAATATGGCTCAGTACCGACGAAACGGTGCGTAACGCCGAGTGCCGGGGCCAGGTACTGACGGAAAATTTTCAGGTCTATTTCGGTGTAGCAGTGGTTAATAACGCTCTGCTCTTTAATGAAGTAGCACGGGAACGTGGCGCGAGAGATGATGTATTCCGAACCGCGGTGTACGGTTAAACGTGGAATATCTTTTGTCCCTTTGAGGACCAGGTCCAGTCGGTCTTCATACGGGAAACGCGAAGTATCTTCTTTCACCAAAAACAGATGCAGCCAGTCGCACTGTGCGGCGGCTTGTTGGATCAGAAAACGGTGCCCGTTGGTGAAGGGGTTGGCATTCATCACGATGCAGCCAATTTTTTTCCCTTCACGGCGCTGTTTTGCCAGTGATTCAGCGTAACGTTTGAGGCGAGTGGTGCTGTTTTCCATTAACACCATAATGCCGGGCACGCTGGTCAGCGTCGAAAAGCCGCACTGCTTAAACAGTGACTCATACTCGGTTTTGGTATAGATGAAGAGATGGGTGCAATGCCGCTCGTAGGCAAGGTTGATTAACTCAGTCGCCAGCGTCAGCGCTAAGCCTTCACCGCGTACGGATTCACAGATCGCGACGCATTTAATGATATTGCCGGCGATACCGCCACAAGCGATCAGACGGTCGTTACGGGTGACGGTGATAAATACTTCGACGGTGGTATCAACGCTCAAATCGTTCTCTTTCAGAAATTGAGCGATAACCGCCATCTTTTTATTTTCTGAGCGTTTAACTTGCGTGAATATATTATTACCGAACATAGTAAATAGAGCCCCGATGGTATATTTGTTACTGGGTTTCTGTTTTTGTTGCTCTGTTTAGCAACTTGATAACGTTTTGTTTGCAATTGAAGGGAATGTTTTTTTATTACGGAGTATTTCTTTTTTTCCCTGTTGCATACATCGTAAGGAGTATTTTGGCGGCAAATTTTGATTTATTTCACAATAAGTTAGATGGTTTTAATGTGTTTTATGGTTTTAAGTTTTTTAATTAATTTAACCCGAAAATAGCGTGTGGTTTTTATTTGTTTAATTGATTTAAGGTGGGGAATCTGTAACGATCCTATTTTAGGCCGTGACTTGTAAATAAAACATTTTTATTACATATACAACGAAAAATAAGTTTCGGTTAACGTCGGTGAGGAAAAAACATGTCAAAAAAGAAAAATAAAACACGGTTTCCTTTTTTTCGCAGCCTGGCGTTTCCGTTGCGTATTTTTCTACTCATTCTGGTCGTTTCTGTTTTTATCATCGCGGCGTTAGCACAATACTTTACCGCCAGCTTTGAAGATTATCTGACAACGCATGTCCGCGATATGGCAATGAATCAGGCGAAAATTATCGCTTCCAACGACAGCATTATTGCTGCCGTAAAGCACCGTGATTACGAGCGTCTGGCAACGATAGCGGATAAGTTGCAGAGCGGGACTGACTTTGACTATGTGGTTATTGGCGATACCCACTCGATCCGTCTTTATCACCCTAATCCGGATAAAATTGGCTACCCCATGCAGTTCACCAAACCCGGCGCGCTGGAGAAAGGGGAAAGCTACTTTATTACCGGTAAAGGGTCTATCGGGATGGCGATGCGCGCCAAAACCCCTATCTTTGATGATGATGGTAAAATCATCGGTGTTGTCTCAATTGGCTACCTGATCAGTAAAATAGACAGCTGGCGCTCGGATTTCTTACTTCCGATGGCTGGGGTGTTCATTCTGTTGTTACTGGTGCTTATGTTACTTTCCTGGTTTTTTGCCGCCCATATTCGGCGTCAGATGTTGGGTATGGAGCCTAAACAAATCGCGCGGGTGGTACGTCAGCAGGAGGCGCTGTTTAGCTCAGTCTACGAAGGCTTAATTGCTGTTGATCCTGACGGGTGCATTACGGCGATAAACCGCAGTGCGAGAAAAATGCTGGGGCTCTCGTCACCTGGACGTAAGTGGTTGGGTAAGCCGATTGCGGACGTCGTTCAGCCAGCAGACTTTTTTACCCAGCAGATTGCGGAAAAGCGCCAGGATGCGATGGTTAACTTTAATGGGTTGAGTGTTATTGCCAACCGCGAGGCTATCCGCTCAGGCGATGAACTGCTCGGGGCAATCATCAGTTTTCGTAGTAAAGATGAAATTGCTACCCTTAATGCGCAATTAACGCAGATCAAACAGTATGTAGAGAGCCTGAGAACGCTGCGCCATGAGCACCTGAACTGGATGTCGACCATCAATGGCCTGCTGCAAATGAAAGAATATGACAAGGTTCTGGCCATGGTGCAGGGAGAATCCCAGGCGCAGCAGCAACTCATTGATAGTCTGCGCGGCGCTTTCGCCGATCGTCAGGTTGCAGGCCTGCTGTTTGGCAAGGTACAGCGTGCGCGGGAACTGGGTCTCACAATGACCATTGTGCCTGGCAGTCAACTGCATAAACTTCCTGAGGGGTTGGATAGCACAGAGTTTGCAGCAATTGTTGGCAATCTGCTTGATAATGCTTTTGAAGCCAGTTTGCGTACCCAGCAGGGTAACAAGGTCGTTGAACTCTATCTGAGCGATGAGGGCGATGAGGTGATCATCGAAGTCGCCGATCAAGGTTGTGGCGTACCGGAAGCATTGCGCGAAAAAATATTTGAACAGGGTGTGAGCACTCGTACCGATGAACCAGGCGAACATGGCATCGGTTTGTATCTGATTGCAAGTTATGTGAGGCGCTGTAATGGGGTTATTACGCTCGAAGATAACGCCCCCTGCGGCACCTTATTTTCTTTATTTCTTCCGAAAGTGAAAAAAAACAATGACGGAACCATTAACGCTGTTAATCGTTGAGGATGAAACGCTACTGGCGGAAATGCATGCTGAATATATCCGCCATATACCCGGTTTTAGCCAGATATGGCTGGCGGGTAATCTTGCGCAGGCAAGAATGATGATTGAGCGTTTTAAGCCCGGTTTGATTCTTCTTGATAATTACTTGCCGGATGGCAAGGGCATAACTCTGTTACACGAGCTGACTCAGGCACGTTACCCTGGCGGCGTGGTGTTTACCACGGCAGCCAGTGATATGGATACGGTCTCCGAAGCCGTACGCAGCGGGGCGTTTGATTATCTGGTTAAACCCATAGCCTACGAGCGACTGGGGCAGACGCTTACCCGCTATCAGCAACGCAGAAGAATGCTGGCCGGTAATGACAGTGCCAGCCAAAAACAGATTGATGAAATGTTTAATGCCTATGCGCGCGGTGAGCCGAAAGGGGATTTGCCGACGGGGATCGACGCGCTAACGCTGAATGCTGTACTGAAGTTATTTGCTGATCCGACGGTACATCATACTGCGGAAACGATCGCCCAGGCGCTAACCATCAGCCGTACAACATCCAGACGCTACCTGGAGTACTGTGCCAGCCGCCATTTGATCATTGCAGAGATTATTCACGGGAAGGTAGGTAGACCGCAGCGTATTTACCACGGCGGCTAATACACGTCATCCTTTAAGCTGCCTCTTTGTTGGCTGCGTGCAGAAACCCCAGTCACATAGTTATCTATGCTCCTGGGGATGTCTTCACTTGCCGCCGCGATGCAGCATAAATGATTTTGTGTATTAAGGTCAGGTATTAACAGGTATCGTTAACCGCCAATCAGGGCAGACGTTGCCGGTACCATCACTTCAGTGGCGATAATCACAATCAGCAGTCCGACCATTACCGGAACAGAAGTTCGTTTTACGACTTCAAACGGTGAAATCTTCGCCATCCCCGCGACAGCCACAACCACACCGGATACCGGGGAGATTGTGCGTCCGAGGTTTGACGCCTGCAGCATTGGGATCGAAAGGTAGGCAGGGTTGATACCGGAAGAGTGCGCCAGTTTTGGGATCATCTCAACGAAGGCGTAGAAAGGCGCGTTACCGGAGCCCGTGGTCATTGCGGCCAGCATGGTCAGAATCACCAGGACCAGCATCAGAATAATGCTCGCAGAACCAAATGAGGTGGCGATAGAGATCAGACTCTGAATAAAGCCAATGGTGCTCAGACCCTGAGCAAATACACCGGCTGCAACTAACAACATGACGACGTTAGCAAAGGCATCTGCCATTCCGCGGTAGGCGACTTCCAGACCTGAGAAAACCTTCTGGGTGTTGAATCCGCGGATGAACTCCAGCACTGCGGCAATAAGCATGCACAGCACCAGAATCGTGATAATGTGCAGTTGCGGGCCCCATTTACCATCAAAAATCAGTACACCGACGATCGGGGTAAACGGCAGAATGGCGTAAAACGAGGGAGCCGTAGTGGTGATTTCTGCCACATCTAACATTTCGTGAGAGATGTTCTCTTTTTTATCCAGATAGCGCTGCCAGAAGTAATGAGCAATCGCCATACCAATAATGGCAGCAATGGAAATCGGCAACGTGGTTTTAAACGCGAAGTCGATCAGTGGCATTTCCGCTGCTTTTGCAGCCAGCACGACATCCCCGGAAGTTGGAGAAAGAATGATTGCGGCAGGGGAGGCGCAAATGGCCGCCGCAGCACCACGACTGATCCCAACGTTAACCATGACCGGAAAGAGTGTCGCCATCAACAGCACGCCCAGCCCGGTTGCCGAAGAGACTGCCAGTGACATCAGGCAGGCAACAAAATAGGCGGCAATCATTAGCATGTAAGGCGAGTTGATATATTGCAGGGGCCTGGAGGCCAGCTTAACGACCATATCGTTCGCGCCGATATGCGTCATGTAGGCGGCAAAACCACACAGCATCATAATCATCATGCCGAGGTCGCCGCCGCGGCTCATCAGCAAAATTTTAATATATTCAACAATATCTGTCGCGGTGTAGCCGGTACTTTCGGCACTGCCGGGCAGAACTTTATGTCCCATCAGGGCGCTGATAATCAATAAAACCAGGCCCCCGACAAACAATACGCCGGTCGCGGAATAACCTTTAATGATGTAGCGAGCCACACCCACAATAACAACGACTCCAATAAGGAGTTCTATAAATGTCAACATTGTTTCCCCTGTCATATTGACGCCCAGAAAGTAAAAAAACTAAAAAAAGCATAAAGCGGTGTGAGAATGTGCCTAATAAACACCTGCCTCTTGCTGATTAAAATCAATAAAAATACGGATTCAACCGATGGCGCAGGCGTTTTTTCAACATAGCGGATGAAAAGGGAGTACGGCAATCAAAAACTGTGAAACACTCTGGTTTTATGTGTTATTTTGTTTTGTGATGATGTATTAATGTTAATTAATTGTAATTTATTTGGTGTTTTTGCGTAAAAGAAGCCGGTTAATAGAAATAAGAGAACATGTCACATATAAAAACCACAATAAATATAATGACAACGATCTGAAATTTATATGTGGAGAATATTCTGATTTTTTATTAGCGCATCTTTGTTAAGCTAACATTAAGGTTTTGTTTGCTACAATTAATACTAACTCCCAGGATGGTAATTAAGTCGTGATTGTCGCTAAACGTTATTTTCTCATTTTTTCATTTCTTTTTATTCAGTTAGCCTTTATTCCTCAGGGTTTTGCTGAGGATAAAGGGTGGTTTGATACTTTTAAAGATAATGTCAGTGAAACCTGGCAGCAGCCTGAGCATTATGATCTGTATGTGCCGGCCATTACCTGGCATGCGCGTTTTGCCTACGATAAAGAGAAAACCGATCGCTACAACGAACGTCCCTGGGGTGCAGGATTTGGCCAGTCCCGTTGGGATGATAAAGGTAATTGGCACGGGCTCTATATTATGGCCTTCAAGGATTCCTTTAATAAATGGGAGCCGATTGGCGGCTATGGCTGGGAAAAAACCTGGCGACCGCTGGCCGATGATAATTTCCGTCTGGGGCTGGGCTATACAGCTGGTTTCACCGCGCGCGATAACTGGAACTATATTCCCGTGCCATTGATCCTGCCGTTGGCATCGATAGGCTATGGGCCGGCAACGTTCCAGATGACCTACATTCCGGGTACGTATAACAACGGAAATGTCTACTTTGCCTGGATGCGTTTCCAGTTTTGACAGGCTACCTGTATTGTCAGGTGGATTATTATAAACTTGTTTAAAAACAGATGGATACATTGTTTGTCCGAAAAATAACGCGACATTTATCACTTTTTGACAAAGTTCGACTGGACAAAGTGCATCACAATTGTTGTACTGATACCCGACACAGCATTTGTGTCTATTTTTCATGTAAAGGTAATTTTGATGTCTAAGATTAAAGGTAACGTTAAGTGGTTTAATGAGTCCAAAGGATTCGGTTTCATTACTCCGGAAGATGGCAGCAAAGACGTGTTCGTACACTTCTCTGCAATCCAGACCAATGGTTTTAAAACTCTGGCTGAAGGTCAGCGCGTAGAGTTCGAAATCACTAACGGTGCCAAAGGCCCTTCTGCTGCAAACGTAATCGCTCTGTAAGCATACGACAGCAAGCATTCAAAACCCGCTTAATTGCGGGTTTTTTTTCGCCTAGTGTGCAGGAGAGGCAGAAACCAGCCAGAATGCCAGAGCCGTCATCGCAAATGAACCCAACAGGTTAACCAGCACATTCACCATTGCCCAACCAAAGCGTCCCTCTTGCAGCAAAAACACGACTTCTGCCGAGAAGGTTGAAAACGTCGTCAGTCCTCCGCAGAAACCGGTGGTAATGAGCACTTTCCACATTGGATCAATGTTTGTCATGCGGTTAAACCACGCCAGCCCCATGCCAATAATAAACGCGCCAATCAGATTTGCTGCCAGCGTACCGAATGGGATGGCCTGATGCAGCGGATTGAACCGCATGCTTAACATCCATCTTGCTACGCTTCCTGTACCGCCACCGATAAAAACTGCTAAAAGGAGTTGTAACACTGCATAATCCTGCTATTTGATTGTATATAGCATGAGTGTAACGCTGAATAATCGTTGTTGGCGAGCTTAACCCATTTTTCTGGAGGGAATATGTTTGTTGCAGCAGGGCAATTTGCCGTGGGCCCCTCGTGGGAAAAAAATGCGGAAACGTGTGTCCAGTTGATGTCTCAGGCCGCAGGAGAAGGCGCATCTCTGTTGGTGTTGCCGGAAGCGCTGTTGGCCCGTGACGATCTCGACCCCGATCTATCGGTGAAGTCAGCCCAGCTACTGGAAGGTGGTTTTCTGACGCGGTTACAGCAAGAGAGTGCGCAAAATGAGATGACGACGATTCTGACGATTCATGTTCCCTCTGTACCTGGCCGGGCGTTGAACATGCTGGTTGCGCTACGGAGAGGTCGGGTTATCGCCCATTACGCAAAATTACATCTCTATGATGCCTTTTCGATTCAGGAGTCGCGGAATGTCGATGCAGGTGAGGCTGTAGCGCCATTACTGGACGTAGACGGATTAAAGGTAGGGTTAATGACCTGCTATGACCTGCGCTTCCCTGAGCTGGCATTGGCGCTCGCGTTACAGGGGGCTGAAATCCTGGTCTTACCGGCGGCCTGGGTGCGAGGATCGCTCAAAGAGCATCATTGGACAACGCTGTTGGCGGCAAGAGCTCTGGATGCAACCTGTTATGTGATTGCTGCGGGGGAGTGTGGTAATAAGAATATCGGTCAAAGCCGGGTTATCGATCCGTTTGGCGTGACGATTGCCGCTGCGGCGGAAACGCCTGCGCTGATAATGACGGAGGTTTCTGCTGAGCGGGTGAGGCAGGTCAGGGCGCAACTTCCTGTGTTACGTAACCGCCGCTTTGCGCCACCGCAATTATTATGACGTTTTTTTAAACAAGGCTTGATTCACCTTGTTACAGATTGCTATTGTGTGCGCGCGTCGAAAGGCCGTTAATATTCTCAGGTTAATATGGCGCTTTATGCAGCCTGGTTTAAGTTAAGAAGGTATCTATGGGTGAGATTAGTATTACCAAACTGCTGGTGGTTGCCGCACTGGTCGTTCTGCTGTTTGGTACCAAGAAGTTACGTACGCTGGGTGGAGACCTGGGGACGGCAATCAAGGGCTTCAAGAAAGCAATGAACGACGATAATACCGATGCCAGCAAAGAGGCTGATGGTAGCGTTCAGGCTGAGAAGCTTTCTCATAAAGAGTAATGTCAGGAGCATGATGCTCATACTGCATACTCTGCATGAAAAAAAACCGGCGATTTGCCGGTTTTTTTATTGCTGATATGTAAGTGAGTATTACACGATTACTTCACTTCCAGCCCTTTGGCCTGCATGTCAGCATGGTATGAAGAGCGAACGAACGGACCGCATGCCGCATGGGTAAAGCCCATCGCCATGGCCTCTGCTTTCATCTCATCGAACTCATCCGGGCTTACATAGCGTTGCACCGGCAGGTGGTGACGGCTTGGCTGTAAATACTGCCCCAGCGTCAGCATGGTCACACCATGACTGCGCAGGTCACGCATAACCTCAATGATTTCAGCATTGGTTTCGCCCAGACCCACCATCAAACCCGATTTGGTCGGGATCTCCGGATGCGCTTCCTTGAAACGTTCCAGAAGCTTCAGCGACCAGTTGTAGTCCGCCCCAGGGCGTACGTTACGATAAATACGCGGTACGTTTTCGAGGTTGTGGTTAAACACGTCTGGCGGCGTGGCGGTGAGGATATCCAGCGCGCGATCCATACGACCACGGAAGTCAGGCACCAGCGTTTCGATTTTAATCGACGGGCTTTTCTCACGAATAGCGGTGATACAGTCAGCAAAGTGCTGAGCGCCGCCGTCACGCAGATCGTCGCGGTCAACGGAGGTAATGACAACATAGCGTAGCGCCATGTCCGCAATCGTCTGGGCCAGTTTTAACGGTTCGTTAGCATCAGGGGCAACCGGGCGACCATGGGCAACGTCACAGAATGGGCAACGGCGAGTACAGATTGCGCCGAGGATCATAAAGGTCGCGGTCCCGTGGTTGAAACATTCTGCCAGGTTAGGGCAGGACGCTTCTTCGCAGACAGAGTGCAGGCCATTTTTGCGCATCGCTGCTTTGATACCCTGGATGCGAGTGGAGTCCGCTGGCAGTTTTATTTTCATCCATTCCGGCTTACGCAGCAGGGCTTCGCGCTCTGTTGCTACATTTTTTACCGGGATAAGAGCCATCTTATCGGCATCGCGGTATTTAACACCGCGTTCCATCACAATGGGTTTACTCATAGCTTGCGTGTTCCAGTTGCGAATTACGAAGGAAAGCGTTTCAATTCAAGGGAATGTTGCATTTATCAACTATTTTTGAATTAGTGATACGCAGTATATCATTGAAACGGGCCAGAAAGCAGCCTGACAGGCTGGCAAAATGTAAAATAGTTGTTGTTTTGTGCCATTTGCCACAACATATGCTGCGGCAAACGATAACCTGTTTCTCAGTCTGCGATGTACTCGTGGGGGGGATTGCCCAACAGCGCTAAAATGTTAGCCAGCAGACGAGGACGCACGCTCTCGGTCGTGGCTGCGCTATCCCACTGCGATACTTTCGCCATCTCCATTCCGGCGTAACCACAAGGATTGATACGCAGGAAAGGCGACAAATCCATATCCACGTTGAGCGCTAAGCCGTGAAACGAACATCCTCTACGAATACGTAATCCCAAAGAGCAGATTTTCTTCTCCCCGACGTATACGCCAGGCGCATCAGCGCGCGGATGGGCGTCAATACCTATCTCCGCAAGCGTATTCACCACGGTTTGTTCCAGCAGTGTTACCAGTTCACGCACGCCCAGTTTGCGGCGTTTGAGATTCAACAGAACATACATAACCTGCTGACCGGGTCCGTGGTATGTCACCTGACCGCCCCGATCGCTCTGGATCACCGGAATATCACCGGGCATCAGTACGTGCTCTGCTTTACCGGCCTGACCCTGGGTAAAGACAGGATAATGCTCTACCAGCCAGATTTCATCATGACTATGTTCATCGCGGGTATCGGTGAATTCGTGCATGGCCAGAGAGACTGGCTCGTAGGGTTGAAGACCGAGCTGGCGGACAAGAATTTTATCCTGATACAAAACGGCATCTCCGTAGATACTCACATAGAGTAGAGAATGTTAAAGAGGGGAAAAGTATATCACAGGGGGGAGGGGTTACCCGAGCGGGGATGCAGCGGGTAACCGACAGGCTTTTACAGCACCATACGTACGATATCGATATTACCTAATTCTTCGTACAGTGTTTCAACCTGCTCAATGTGTGTCGCATTAATAGTGATAGAGACCGAGTGGTAGTTGCCTTTGCTGCTCGGTTTTACCGTTGGGGAGTAATCACCTGGCGCATGGCGCTGTACCACTTCAACCACCTGATCAACCAGCTCAGGCAACGCCTGCCCCATTACTTTGTAAGTAAATGGAGTAGGGAATTCAAGCAGTTCGTTAAGTTTGGTTTTCATGTCAGCTCCGGCGTTACATCAAAAAATAATAACTCCCACGGCGCGTGGGAGTTATCTGGATACCTAGTATATGGGGACGTAAATCACACTTTCAAGTGTTCGATTTTTAGCCAAACCAGTGATGGAACATTAATTTAATGTAATCAATGATTTTACCAAAGAAGTTGCCTTCCGGGATTTCCTGCAGAACCACCAGCGGACGCTGTTCAATGGTTTTGCCATCAAGCTGGAAGTTGATGGTGCCGACAACCTGGTTTTTCTGCAGCGGTGCATGCAGTTCCGTGGTGTTCAGAACATAGCTGGCTTTCAGATCTTTCATGCGGCCGCGTGGAATAGTCAGGTACACGTCTTTATCGACACCTAATGACGCACGATCGGTATTACCAAACCAGGCCGGTTCTGAAGCAAACTCTTTGCCGACTTTCAGCGGGTTCACGGTTTCAAAGAAACGGAAGCCCCAGGTCAGCAGTTTTTTACTTTCGGTTTCGCGGCCTTTATAGGTGCGACCACCCATCACGGCGGAGATCAGACGCATCTGGCCTTCGGTTGCGGATGCAACGAGGTTGTAGCCAGCTTTGTCAGTGTGGCCGGTTTTGATACCGTCAACATTCAGGCTGTTATCCCACAGCAGACCGTTACGGTTGAGCTGGCGGATACCGTTAAAGGTGAACTCTTTTTCTTTATAGATAGAGTATTCGTTGGGCACGTCGCGAATTAGCGCCTGACCAATCAGTGCCATGTCACGGGCCGAGCTGTACTGACCGTCAGCATCGAGACCATGAACGGTCTGGAAGTGGGTGTTTTTCAGGCCCAGCGCATTCACATAGCTGTTCATCAGGCCGACGAAAGCATCCTGGCTTCCGGCTGCGAAGTCCGCCATTGCCACGCAAGCATCGTTCCCTGATTGCAGGTTAATACCACGGATCAATTGAGAAACAGGAACCTGCATGCCAGGTTTGAGGAACATCAGCGATGAACCTTTAAAGACCGGGTTGCCCGTAGCCCAGGCGTCGTTGCCGACGGTGACCAGATCGGTTTCTTTGAATTTCCCGGCTTTCATCGCCTGGCCGATGACGTAGCTGGTCATCATTTTGGTCAGGCTGGCGGGGTCACGGCGAGAGTCCGCATTTTGTTCTGCGAGAACTTTGCCTGAATTGTAGTCAATCAGGATATACGACTCCGCATCGATCTGCGGAACACCCGGGATCATGGTTTTAATATTCAGGTCATCTGCATGGGCAGCAGAAAGAGAGGCTGCGCAGAGAGCCGCGGTGAGCGCCATGCGCTGCACGAAACGAGCGGAAAAAGTGGTCTTCATGGTCTGAACTACGACGTCCGTGGTGAAATTAAAAAAAGTGCCCTACTATAGCAAATGCATAACTGGCAGGCATCTGACTTTCCGCGTGACTTTGTTAATGTCATTTACAGAAATTGACAATTCAGATGCCTGGTTTACGTTATTACACGCCGGTGATGAAGGACTGTAATTGCGCCTCGGATTGCAGACGCTGCTGCAGTGTGGAGGCTTCAGCCTTGCTGGCGAATGGCCCCATCTGAATACGCCAAACGGCACCGTTTTGCACAACCCGGCCCGGAACGCCAAACTGCTGACTTAAACGCTTTTGATACTGCTGTGCACGCGCCTGCTCGCTTACCGCACCAACCTGAACGACGTAACGACCGTTGGCTGCAGCTGCCGGAGTGGCAACGGCGACGGCTGGTGCTGCTGCGACAGTCGGTGTTGTGGCTGGCGCAGTCACAGGGGCAGCCGGTTGTGGCGCTGGCGTCGGTTCACTACCTTCAAGCACGCCGGAAGCGAGCGTAGTCGGCGCACCGAGGAAACCACCGCTGTTTACTGGTGCTCCGGTAGGGTCATCGCTTTTCAGCGTGGAATTGCTGATCGGGCGGATATCTCCTTGCGGCTGACCCGCATCCGGTGTAGCAGGCATGCTGCCACCGCCGCTTAAATCAGGGCGAGAGGGCAGGGCATAGGTTTGTTTGGCCACTGTCGTACAGGCCATACCTGGGCCGGACAGAGAACCATCCTGTGCGACAATGATAGGATCGATACGCACTTTCGTGTTGTTAGATGTGTTCAGACGATCGGCTGCTGCTCGCGACAGCGAAACGACGCGATCGTTGCCATATGGGCCACGATCGTTAATGCGTACGACGATCATTCGACCGTTTGCCAGGTTAGTAATTCTGGCATAGCTTGGAATGGGCAGCGTCGGGTGCGCAGCAGTCAGCTGCATCGGGTCGAACGCTTCACCTGATGCGGTCAAATTACTTCCTGGCTCCGCATCGTAAATGGCGGCCAGTCCAGCCTGGCTAAAGCGGGAGGGATCCTGGACTATCTTGTAGCTCTTACCGTCACGCTGATAGTCCTGATTCGCCGTTGGGTTCAGGGGTTCAAAACGCGGATCGGCTCCGCTGATTTCAACAATCGGACCATTACACACCGCAGGTTGCGGCGCGACGGCAGCCTGTTGCTGACCATCATCACTTGAACACGCCGCGAGCATTCCTGCTGCGATGCAGATTCCAATCCACTGCTTACGCATTGCGTACCCCTTACACGCTTTTTGACAACATTTTTCTATGGGTGTGGATCGACATGACAATCCCGAACCCGGCCATCAGCACGATCAGTGCAGAGCCTCCGTAACTGACCAGTGGGAGTGGAACCCCAACTACAGGCAGAATACCGCTCACCATACCAATATTTACGAAGACATAAACGAATAATATCAACATTAAACCACCGGCCATGACGCGACCAAAGGTCGTTTGTGCGTGGGCGGCGATCCACAATCCGCGCATAATCAGCAAAATGTACAGGGCAAGCAGGATTAAAATCCCTACCAGACCCAGCTCTTCCGCCAGTACTGCAAAGATAAAGTCAGTATGACGTTCGGGCAAAAACTCCAACTGCGACTGCGTACCATGCAACCAGCCTTTGCCGCGTAGCCCACCTGAACCAATAGCAATTTTAGACTGAATAATGTGATAGCCCGCGCCCAGCGGATCGGTTTCCGGGTCGAGAAGCATCATCACGCGTTGTCGCTGGTAATCATGCATCAGGAAGAACCACAGTATTGGAATAAATGCGGCCACCAGAACCACAGCAACGCCGATTAAACGCCAGCTCAAGCCGGAGAGGAACAAGACAAACAGGCCGGAAAGCGCAACCAGGATTGAGGTGCCGAGGTCAGGCTGCGCGGCAACCAGCAGCGTGGGCATAAAAATGAGTACCAGCGCTATAGCCGTATTCTTCAGCGAAGGTGGGCAGACATCGCGGTTGATAAAGCGCGCCACCATCAGTGGGACGGCTATCTTGGCGATTTCCGAGGGCTGAAAACGCACGATTCCCAAATCCAGCCAACGTTGTGCGCCTTTGGAAATGGCGCCGAAGGCATCGACAGCAACCAACAGGATGATACAGAAGATATAGAGGTACGGCGCCCAACCTTCATAGACTCTGGGAGGAATTTGCGCCATCACCACCATGATGACCAGCCCCATAGCGATCTGGCCGACCTTACGTTCCATCATGCCAATATCCTGGCCGCTGGCGCTCCAGATGACCAGCGAGCTGTAGACCAGCAGAGCCAGCAAGATAAGCAACATTGTGGGATCGATATGAATTTTGTCCCAGAATGTTTTTTTGTTCGGATTATCCGTCACGATTATTGGTCCTCACCTGCTGCAACCGCCGGGTTTTCAGCAGGCAGATTGGTGTTGTTGTCACCCAACATAATGTGGTCAAGGATCTGGCGCATGAGTGTACCTACAGCCGGACCGGCCCCACCGTTTTCGAGGATCATCGCGACAGCGACCTCGGGTTTATCATAGGGCGCGAATGCAGTCATCAGTTTGTGGTCACGTAAACGTTCGGCGATCTTATGTGCGTTATAGGTTTCATTGGCTTTCAGGCCAAATACCTGCGCGGTACCGGATTTCGCCGCAATTTTGTAGGGTGCGCCAGCAAAATACTTGTGCGCAGTCCCATTAGGGCGATTCGCTACACCGTACATACCGTCTTTGGCGATTTCCCAGTAGCCAGAATGAATGTCACCGACAGGAGGCTCATGTGGCTGTACCCACGGCACTTGCTTGCCGTTTTCCGCTGTGCTCATCAGCAGATGCGGGACTTTCACCATGCCGTCGTTGATGAGGATCATCAGCGCTTTACTCATCTGGATAGGTGTTGCTGTCCAGTAGCCCTGACCGATACCGACAGGGATTGTATCACCCTGGTACCAGGGCTTTTTAAACCGTTTTTGCTTCCACTCGCGGGTTGGCATGTTACCGGCGCGCTCTTCAGCGAGATCGATGCCCGTATAATGGCCGTAACCAAACTTGCTCATCCACTCAGAAAGACGGTCAATCCCCATATCATAGGCGATTTGATAGAAAAACGTATCAGCGGACTCTTCCAGAGAACGGGTGATGTTCAGATGACCGTGACCCCATTTTTTCCAGTCACGGTAACGTTTCTCTGAACCGGGTAATTGCCACCAGCCCGGATCAAATAGCCCGGTATTGCGGGTAATAACGCCTGCGCTTAACGCAGAGACCGCCACATAAGGTTTAACCGTGGACGCCGGAGGGTAAACGCCTTGCGTGGCGCGGTTAACCAGTGGCGTATTGGGGTCATTGAGTAACCCGGAATAATCTTTGCTGGAGATGCCGTCCACGAACAGGTTCGGGTCATAGCTTGGCATAGAGACCAGTGCCAGGACACCACCAGTACGCGGGTCTGTGACCACGACGGCGGCACGGCTACCCGCCAGCAGCGTTTCAATGTATTGCTGGAGTTTCAAATCAAGCGTCAGATAGATATCGTGCCCGGCCTGCGGCGCCACTTCTTTAAGCTGGCGAATAACGCGGCCGCGGTTATTGACTTCAACCTCTTCATAACCGGTTTGACCATGAAGTACGTCTTCGTAATAACGTTCAATACCCAACTTACCGATGTCGTGCGTCGCCGCGTAGTTGGCCAGCTTGCCGTCTTTATCCAGGCGTTCAACGTCTTTATCGTTGATCTTCGATACGTAGCCGATCACGTGGGTCAGTGCAGAGCCGTAGGGGTAATAGCGGCGTTTATAGCCTTTAACTTCGACGCCAGGAAAACGATACTGATTCACGGCAAAGCGTGCGACCTGAACTTCAGTCAGGTTGGTTTTTACCGGAATAGAGGTGAAGCGGTGTGAACGGGCGCGCTCTTTTTTGAAGGCGGCAATGTCATCGTCCGTCAGATCGACGACGTTACGCAGCGCGTCGAGCGTATCCTGAATGTTGTCGACCTTTTCCGGCATCATTTCTATCTGATAAATGGTGCGGTTAAGGGCGAGGGGAATTCCGTTGCGGTCATAAATGATGCCGCGGCTGGGGGCGATAGGCACCAGTTTGATGCGGTTCTCGTTCGAACGGGTCTGATAATCAGTAAAGCGAACGATTTGCAGATTATAAAGATTGGCGATTAGCACGCCAGTGAGCAGCAAAATCCCCAAAAAAGCGACCAGCGCCCGGCGCACAAACAGCGCGGACTCAGCCGTATAGTCGCGAAAAGAATTCTGTAGTTTCATCCGCTGCTTAATCTACTCAAGAATCAATGATCACTCACGGTGATAAGGATGGTTGGTGGTAATGCTCCACGCCCTGTACAGACTCTCTGCGACCAGCACCCGGACAAGAGGGTGGGGAAGGGTTAATGCAGAGAGTGACCAGCTTTGCTCCGCTGCCGCTTTACAGGCGGGGGACAGTCCTTCCGGTCCGCCAATCAACAGACTGACGTCACGACCATCCAGTTTCCAGCGTTCCAGCTCGGTCGCCAGTTGTGGCGTGTCCCAGGGTTTTCCTGGGATATCAAGGGTGACGATGCGGTTTTTGCCTGCGGCGGCCAGCATCTGTTCACCCTCTTTGTCGAGAATGCGCTTAATGTCCGCGTTCTTGCCGCGTTTTCCTGCCGGGATTTCGATCAGCTCAAAGGGCATGTCTTTCGGAAACCGGCGCAGGTACTCCGTAAAGCCGGTTTGCACCCAGTCAGGCATTTTCGTACCCACAGCGACAAGTTGCAGCTTCACGCATTAACTCCAGAGTTTTTCCAGTTCATACAGGCGACGGCTTTCTTCCTGCATCACGTGGACAATCACATCACCAAGATCGACGACGATCCAGTCAGCTACGTTTTCGCCTTCTACGCCAAGCGGCAGCAGACCGGCGGTGCGAGACTCCTGAACAACGTGATCGGCGATAGACATGACATGGCGGCTGGACGTGCCAGTGCAGATAATCATGCAATCGGTGATACTGGATTTGCCCTGAACATCTAAGGCGATGATGTCTTGACCTTTCAGGTCATCAATTTTGTCGATTACAAAATCCTGGAGTGCTTTACCCTGCAAGTGTTCCCCCTGGGTGAAAAAGAGTTAAAAACGTCTGTTAGTATACCTGAACCAGAGGCGATATCGGGACAAATGTCTCCGAAAGCGCTTTTGAGGTGCGCTATCATCCCACCCCACGCAACAGAATGCATCGCCATTTTTGTAAAACAATTTCTGCAAAGCTCTGAAAGGCGGGAAAAGTCAGGTTGCGGAGAATAGCAGCCTGTCATAGGGTGTCAATGGGAGAGAGGCCCTTCGGCAGAAAAAACAGTGCATTCACTCACCCTCGTGCCACACGGCGCGACTATTGAGAACTTTCAGAACTGCAAAGTCGTCACAAAAATCAATGGCACTCCAGCATCCCTGTTCGATGCGAAAGTGCCACATGGCGGCCGTGGGCATGGACAGCAGCCGGGCCACCAGTACGCTCAGCACGCCCTGATGACTTACCACCAACAGATTTTTACTGTCTTTGTATTCAGCAAGCTGAGCAATGAAACGTTCAACACGCTGTGAAAATGCCTGAAATCCTTCGCCATTAGTTGGGGTTGCGTTCTGCCAGTCGTTACACCATACGGCATAATTTTCAGCGTCTTCGCGCACAAGATCGCGATGATGGCGCATTTCCCAGTCGCCAAAGAACATCTCATTAAGTTCAGGCATGACACGCACAGGAACATCGCGTTCCGCCAGAATCAGTTGGGTTGTATGGCGGGCGCGTTCGAGTTCGCTGCACAGAACGTTGTCGAAAGGGACATTGCGTAGCAGCCCACTCAGTGATTGCGCCTGAACAATCCCCCGTTCCGTTAGCGGTGTGGGGGCATGACCGCTGTATAACCCAGCGACATTGGCTTCGGTTTCTCCGTGACGTACTAACCAGAGTCTCATTTTTTCCTCTTGGGGCTATTCGCACAAAATATGATGCTTGCCCTGATTGCGCAGAGATTTTTTCAATAAAATACCCCTTTTTAACTGGAGCGGCACGATGTCTTTATTGAAGAGCGCGCACGGCGGTAATACCCGAGAAGCCGCCGCATTGTTGGGCATCCCGCCTGAGCAATTGCTGGATTTTAGCGCGAATATTAACCCGCTGGGTATGCCCGCAACCTTAAAATGCGCGCTTATCGACAATCTGGACAGGGCTGAATGCTACCCGGACGTTGACTACACCCAGTTGCATGCGGCGCTGGCGCAGCATCACCAGATACCTGTTTCGTGGATCCTCGCGGGGAATGGCGAAACAGAATCTATCTTCACCCTGGTTAATGGGCTCAAGCCGCGTCATGCGATGATTGTTGCCCCTGGATTTGCTGAATACCGCCGGGCGCTGGAATGGGGAGAATGTGCGATCCATGAATTTGCGCTGCGCGAGGAGGATGGCTGGCAGCTCACCGCCACGATCCTTGATGTGTTAACGCCAGAGCTGGACTGCCTTTTTCTCTGTACGCCCAACAACCCTACAGGGCTATTGCCCGATGGTCATCTGCTTGCTGCGATAGCAACGCGCTGCGCTGAATTGGGGATTACCTTGATTCTGGATGAAGCCTTTATCGATTTTATTGCCGGGGAGGAGGGTTTTATTCCGCGGCTACAAGAGAATCCGCACATTTGGGTTCTTCGCTCGCTGACCAAGTTCTATGCGATACCGGGGTTGCGACTGGGTTATCTGGTCAATAGCGATGAACAGGCCGTGGCACGGATGCGCAGCCGACAAATGCCGTGGTCAATTAACGCATTTGCCGCGCTGGCGGGAGAGATGATTCTTAGCGATAGCGCCTACCAGCAGGCGACGTGGCAATGGCTGGCACAGGAAGGACAGCGATTTGATCAACAATTGCAAACACTGCCCGGCCTGACAGTCTATCCCGGTCGGGCTAACTATCGGCTGTTACGCTGCGATCGACTGGATATCGATTTGCAAAAATCACTGCTGGAACAACATGTTTTGATCCGCAGTTGTGCCAATTACCCTGGCCTGGACGCGCGTTATTACCGGGTTGCTGTTCGCAGTAAGGACGAAAATGACCGCCTGTTGGCGGCATTAAACAACACGCTTAGCGGTACAAACCCTGCTGGTTGATATAGTCGAGCACGGCGCGTGGCAGTAAGTCGTCGCACGGCTCGCCTTTTTCCAGGCGTTCGCGGATAAGCGTGGCGGAGATATTGAACCACGGCGTTTCGGCAAGGTAAATCTTACCTGCCGGCAGGTTATGCAGATCATCTGCCGTATGGGTCAGATGATTTTCCAGCCACTGCTGGTGCTGTTCCTGTGCCATTTCGAGCGGGTAACCCGGGCGTCGACACACGATAAGATGGGTGTTGTCCAGAATCGTGTCGTAGTCATGCCAGGAAGGAAAGGTCAGCAGTGAATCCTGACCAATAATGAATGCCAGCGGTGCATCCGGGCCTTGTTCCACACGCCACTCTTGCAGCGTTTGCGCGGTGTACGAGGCGGTATCGCGTTTTAGCTCGCGTTCATCCAGTGAAAACAAAGGTTTGTCGGCAATGGCCAGCTCAAGCATATGTTTACGCTGAGCGCTGGAGGCTTCCGGTTGCGCACGATGTGGTGGCACGTTATTGGGCATGACAATGACCCGAGAGAGGCCAATCAGATTAGCCAGAATTTCAACGGGTTTCAGATGACCATAATGCACCGGATCAAAGGTGCCACCGAACAGAGCCTGCAATGATTTCATATCAACCATCAATAAAAACATCTGCCAGTGATTTATGGCAAAGCAACAGGGAAAGTCCCTCAAGCTCTGCCCACACTGACTGACCATAGTCTTGTTTAAGCGTAATTTCCGTACGTGTTAACAGCGTGACCGCCTGACGTAACTGCGTGGGAGTCAGCCGGTTTAACGCTTCTCCCATCATGCCACGGCGATTTTGCCATACCCGATGTTTGTCGAACAATGCCCGTAATGGGGTATGAGCCGACTGCCGTTTCAGGTTCACCAGCAGTAATAATTCCCGCTGCAGAGTACGTAACAAAATAACGGGTTCACTGCCTTCAAGACGGAGCTGTTGCAGAATATGCAGCGCGCGTTTGCTTTTGCCCATCAGCAGCGCGTCCACCCAGTGAAACGGGGTAAAGTGCGCGGCATCGTTAACGGCTTGCTCCACACGAGGCAATGTTAATTTACCGTCAGGCCAAAGTAGCGACAACCGCTCCAGCGCCTGCGCTAACGCTAGCAGATTGCCTTCGTAGCAATAGCATAAGAGTTGGTTGGCGGCGTCATCCAACTGCAGATTATGATGTTTCGCCCTTGCGGCTACCCAACGCGGAAGCTGTGCCTGTTCAGGTGTCTGGCAACTGACCAGTACCGCGTTATTCGCCAGTCCGGTATACCATGCGGCGTTTTCCTGGGCTTTGGTCAGCTTGTTACCACGAACAATAAGCAGCAGATCGTCATGTAGCAGTGTGACGAGCGAGGCAAGTTGTTCGTTAATGGCGGCATTGGGGCCATTTTCTGGCAGCTGCAGGAGTAACGTTTGACGGCTGGCAAACAGGCTCATCGCCTGGCAGAGTGAAAAAATTTCCCCCCAGTCGGTGCTGTTGTCCAGGGTGAAAGCGTGGTGTTCTTCGAACCCTTGCGTTGCGGCAGCCTGGCGGATGGCATCCTGGCTTTCCTGCAATAAGAGGGGATCGTTACCTAAGAGTAAATACGCCGCGCGCAGCCCTTCATTGAGCTGTGCGCGGAGTTGTTCAGGGTACAACTTGAGCATCAGTTACCCAGCGTGGTGGAAACACGCGCCGGAGAGGAGGACGCTGGCGCTGCAGTTTTCACTGCAGGCTCGACGTCATCGCCGGATGACTGAACATCAGCAATATGTACGCTTGGCAGTTTACGAATCAACTGCTCGGCCGCCTTGTCGTACATCTCTTTAACGATCATCTCCTGCTCGTTATCCTTCGCCAGTGCCGCTTGCGGGTTGTCGAAGAATGAACGATAGACTTTAGCGCTGATCGGGTAAATATCATGGCCCGGGATCAGGACTGAAGCACTCACGGACATCACCATCTGGTATTCAGCGGTTTGACCGTTCTGGAACACGGACGCGGTATCCTGCGAAATGCTGACCGCGCCAAGGCGTAAGGACGGAACGTCTTTGCGCGTTGAGCTGTCTTCCAGCAGTGTAACGCCATTCAAACGCAACTGATTACGCACCGCCCGGCTTAACGGGCCGTTCGGATCACCCGTGACCAGAATCATGGTTTTCATCGTGGGGGGAACCTGCGTAGTACTACGCAGATGCCAGCCACACCCGGCGGTGACCAGCACCGCCAGAGATAACAACAATGTTGTCAGAAATCGCACGCTTCCTCCCGCGCTTAGCCAACGACCAGATTGAGGAGTTTACCCGGTACATAAATCACTTTACGTACGGTAACGCCATCAAGATATTTTGCCACCAGAGGCTCCTGGCCAGCACGTTCACGAACCTGCTCTTCAGTGGCGTTTACCGGAACGGTGATTTTGCCACGTACTTTGCCGTTTACCTGAACCACAACCAGCGTTGAGTCTTCAACCATTGCGGCGTCATCAGCTACCGGCCACGGCGCATTGTCGATATCGCCTTCGCCTTTCAGCGCCTGCCACAGGGTGAAGCAAACGTGTGGGGTGAACGGGTTGAGCATGCGTACAACGGCCAGCAGCGCTTCCTGCATCAGGGCACGGTCCTGCTCGTCTTCCTGCGGTGCTTTCGCCAGCTTGTTCATCAGTTCCATAATCGCCGCAATTGCGGTGTTAAAGGTCTGACGGCGACCGATATCATCAGTCACTTTAGCAATGGTTTTGTGCACGTCGCGACGCAGCGCTTTTTGATCTTCCGTCAGTGCAGCAACGTTCAGCGCCGGAGCATCACCCTGTGAAGTGTGCTCATAAACCAGTTTCCAGACACGCTTCAGGAAGCGGTTTGCCCCTTCTACGCCGGATTCCTGCCATTCCAGGGTCATATCAGCCGGAGAGGCGAACATCATGAACAGACGCACGGTGTCCGCGCCGTAACGTTCAACCATGACCTGCGGGTCGATACCGTTGTTTTTGGACTTGGACATTTTGCTCATGCCGGTATACACCAGTTCATGGCCTTCAGCATCCTTCGCCTTAACGATACGACCTTTTTCGTCGCGCTCAACGATGGCGTCAACCGGAGAAACCCAGTTGCGTTCGCCGTTTGTGCCAACGTAGTAGAACGCATCGGCCAGCACCATTCCCTGACACAGCAGCTGTTTAGCCGGTTCGTCAGAGTTGACCATGCCCGCGTCGCGCATCAGTTTGTGGAAGAAGCGGAAGTAGAGCAGGTGCATGATGGCGTGTTCAATACCGCCAATGTAGATATCAACCGGCAGCCAGTAGTTTGCCGCTTCTGGGTCCAGCATGCCTTCGTTGTACTGCGGGCAGGTGTAGCGCGCGTAGTACCAGGAGGACTCCATAAAGGTATCGAAGGTGTCGGTTTCACGCAGGGCAGGCATACCGTTAACGGTGGTTTTCGCCCACTCCGGATCGGCTTTGATCGGGCTGGTGATACCGTCCATGACGACATCTTCTGGCAGAATTACCGGCAGTTGATCTTCTGGTGTCGGCAGTACGGTACCGTCTTCCAGCGTCACCATCGGAATTGGCGCGCCCCAGTAACGCTGACGGGAAACACCCCAGTCGCGCAGACGGTAGTTAACTTTACGCTCACCGACACCCAGAGCGACCAGCTTGTCGGCAATGGCGTTGAACGCGTCTTCGAAGGCCAGGCCGTCAAACTCACCGGAGTTAAACAGCACGCCTTTTTCGGTCAGTGCCTGCTCGGACAAATCCGGCTCTGCGCCTTCAGAAGTCAGAATTACCGGCTTGATGGACAGGCCATACTTGGTGGCAAATTCGTAGTCGCGCTGATCGTGACCCGGAACGGCCATCACCGCACCGGTGCCGTATTCCATTAGGACGAAGTTTGCCGCCCAAACCGGGATTTCTTCGCCAGTCAGCGGATGAACCGCTTTAAAGCCGGTATCGACGCCTTTTTTCTCCATGGTCGCCATTTCGGCTTCAGCAACCTTGGTGTTACGGCATTCGTCAATGAAGGCAGCCAGTTCCGGGTTATTTGCCGCCGCTTTTTGCGCCAGCGGATGACCTGCGGCAACGGCCAGGTAGGTCGCACCCATAAAGGTGTCCGGGCGGGTAGTGTAGACGGTCAGCGTGTTGTCGTAACCAGTCACGTCGAAGGTGATTTCCACACCTTCAGAACGACCGATCCAGTTACGCTGCATGGTCTTAACGGTATCAGGCCAGTGATCCAGGTTATCCAGATCACGCAGCAGTTCGTCTGCGTAAGCGGTGATTTTGATGAACCACTGTGGGATCTCTTTACGCTCAACTTTGGTATCGCAACGCCAGCAGCAGCCATCGATAACCTGTTCGTTCGCCAGTACGGTCTGGTCGTTAGGGCACCAGTTCACCGCAGACGTTTTCTTGTACACCAGGCCTTTTTTATACAGCTCGGTGAAGAATTTCTGTTCCCAGCGGTAATATTCCGGGGTGCAGGTCGCCAGCTCACGGCTCCAGTCGTAACCGAAGCCCAGCATTTTGAGCTGGTTTTTCATATAAGCGATGTTGTCGTACGTCCACGGTGCCGGGGCGGTGTTGTTTTTTACCGCTGCGCCTTCCGCAGGCAGGCCGAATGCATCCCAGCCAATAGGTTGCAGGACGTTTTTACCCAGCATGCGCTGATAGCGGGCGATTACATCACCGATGGTGTAGTTACGTACGTGGCCCATGTGTAGTCGACCAGAAGGATAGGGAAGCATAGACAGGCAGTAATACTTCTCTTTGCTCTCGTCTTCGGTAACTTCAAATGTGCGCTTCTCATCCCAGTGAAGCTGTACTTTGGATTCTATCTCTTCCGGGCGGTATTGCTCTTGCATGGCAGCCAGTGGTCCTGTTTTCAATACAGCTACAAACGTAGCTCTAGATGTGGTGTTTCAGATCCGCATAGCATAGCCCAAACGCCCGCGTCAAAACAGCCTTTCGCGCATTCAGCGTTGAATTCCCGCAAGGATAATTCTGACACGAATTTACACACTCTGTGGACAGTCTTGCAAAGCGTAGCGTAAATAACGTCTATTATTATAGACAGTTAACGACCCAGGAGGCGAAGCGATGAACAAGGTTGCTCAATATTACCGTGAACTGGTGACGTCACTCAGCGAACGTCTGCGTAACGGCGAACGCGATATTGATGCGCTGGTGGAGCAGGCGCGTCAGCGAGTTATGCAGACCGGGGAGTTAACCCGAACCGAGGTGGAGGAACTCACAAGGGCCGTCAGACGCGACCTGGAAGAGTTTGCACTCAGTTATGAAGAAAGTCTCGATGAGGAGACAGACAGCGTCTTTATGCGGGTTATCAAGGAGAGTATCTGGCAGGAACTGGCCGATATTACCGATAAAACGCAGCTCGAATGGCGCGAAGTGTTCCAGGATCTCAGTCATCATGGGGTTTATCACAGCGGCGAGGTGGTTGGGTTGGGGAATCTGGTCTGCGAGAAGTGTCACTTCCATTTAGCGGTGTACACTCCGGATGTGCTGCCGCTGTGTCCGAAATGCGGACACGATCAGTTCCAAAGACGGCCATTTGAGCCGTAATCGCTTATTGCCGGATAAGCGTTAGCGCCGTCCGGCGTGTATCAGGCGTAAAACTTCAGCCGTTCCGCCAGCAGATCGACAAATCCCTGGCGATCAACGTCCACCATCACGGTGGCGTTTGGCTTATTGCCGCTCAGGAAGTAGTAGTCCACCACGGTCATGCCCTGCGTGTATTTGCCCTGAGTTTCCACACCAACCCAGCGATCAACGGTGGTAAACAGTTCCGGTTTCAGTAGCCAGGCAATAGTGCAGGGGTCGTGCAGCGGCGCGCCGATGAATCCCCATTTTTCGTCTTTGTGATATTCAAAGAAGAAGTCGAGTAGTTCAGCAACGATCGTTGAAACAGGATTGCCAATAGCGCGGAACCGTTCGGTATCTTCGCGATGTATTTGCGCTTTATGCGTGACGTCCAGACCCGCCATCACCACCGGAATGCCCGACTGGAATACGATTTCAGCGGCTTCAGGATCCACGAAAATGTTGAACTCAGCGGCGGGCGTCCAGTTTCCGAGCCCCATCGCACCACCCATTATCACGATACGGGCGATTTTAGCGTGCAGTTCAGGATGGCTATTCAGTAGCAATGCCACGTTGGTTTGCGGCCCGGTGGAGACAATGGTCACTGGCTCTGGGCTGTCACGCAGGGTTTTCGCCATCAGTTCCACAGCGGTACAGGTCTGTGGGGCAAAGGCGGGTTCCGGGAGCGCCGGGCCATCTAACCCACTCTCGCCGTGGACGTTATCGGCAATAATCAGATCGCGCATCAGCGGTTTCACAGCGCCACCGGCGACGGGAATATCACTACGATTGAGCAGTGTTAGCATGCGTAATACGTTACGCAGCGTTTTGTCGGGCGTCTGGTTCCCGGCTGACGAGGTTACCGCTTTCACATCCAGTTCAGGTGAGGCGAGGGCGAGAACAATTGCGATAGCGTCGTCATGACCTGGATCGCAATCAAACAGGATAGGAAGTGCCATTGTTGCTCCTTGTAAGTGGGACTCTGTGACAAGGTTAACGCTGGGCTGTATCTGTTTCGAGAAGTGAAGAGGTAAATCGTGAGATGGCGCGCACATGGCGATGCGCGCCAGCAAGATTAGTGCAGGATTTTCGCGAGGAAGTCTTTGGCGCGGTCCGATTTCGGATTGGCGAAGAACTCTTCTTTCGGTGAGTCTTCAACAATTTTCCCTTCATCCATGAAGATCACCCGGTTCGCCACTTTACGCGCAAAGCCCATTTCGTGGGTTACCACCATCATGGTCATCCCTTCATTGGCCAGTTCAACCATAACGTCCAGTACTTCGTTGATCATTTCAGGATCAAGCGCCGATGTCGGTTCGTCAAACAGCATGGCGATAGGATCCATACATAGCGCCCGGGCGATAGCGACACGCTGTTGCTGGCCCCCGGATAGCTGGGCCGGGAACTTCTCGGCATGTGCTGACAGACCAACGCGTTCCAGTAACTTTTGCGCTTTGTCGCGGGCCGGCTTTTTATCGCGCTTAAGCACTTTTACCTGCGCCAGAGTCAGGTTCTCAATGATCGACAGATGCGGGAACAGTTCAAAGTGCTGGAACACCATACCAACACGAGAGCGCAGTTTGGCCAGATCGGTTTTTTTATCATTTACCACGGTGCCATCAACGGTGATGACGCCCTGTTGCACTGGCTCCAGGCCGTTTACCGTCTTGATAAGCGTTGATTTACCGGAGCCTGACGGGCCACAGACAACCACCACCTCACCTTTTTTCACTTCCGTAGAGCAGTCGGTCAGCACCTGAAAGTGACCATACCATTTAGAAACATTTTTCAGGGTAATCATTAAACTGTCCTTTTCTTCAAATAGCTGACCAACAACGATGCGCTCAGACTGAATACAAAATAAACGGCGCCAGCAAACAGGATCATTTCAACCTGCGTGCCGTCACGCTCGCCAATGGTGGAGGCGGTACGGAAGAAGTCTGCCAGACTCAATACATAGACCAGCGAGGTATCCTGGAACAGTACAATGCCTTGGGTAAGCAGCAGCGGCACCATCGCGCGGAAGGCCTGTGGCAGAATAATGAGCTTCATCGACTGCCAGTGGGTCATCCCCAGCGCCAGCGCGGCGCTGGATTGTCCACGAGAAATACTCTGGATACCGGCACGGATAATCTCGGAATAGTACGCAGCTTCAAACATCGAAAACGCGACCATCGCTGAGATCAGGCGAATATCGGTTTTAGGCGACAGACCCAGTACGTTTTGCAGGAAGCCGGGCACAATCAGGTAGAACCACAGCAGCACCATGACCAGTGGAATAGAACGAAATACGTTGACGTAGCCTTTCGCAAACCAGGCAATCGGCGCGAAGCTGGACAGACGCATTACTGCAAGGATGGTTCCCCAGACAATACCAATGACGACCGCCGTAACGGTGATTTTCAACGTGATGATCAGCCCGTCCAGCAGATATGGCAGGGAAGGGACGATAGAACTCCAGTCAAATTCGTACATTATTTGCCTCCCAAATTGCCAGGCAGGCGGATTTTGCGTTCGACGAGATTCATCACCAGCATGATGACGGCGTTAATCAGGACGTAGGCCAGAGTGATAGCGGTAAACGATTCCCATGCGTGGGCGGAGTAATCCAGTAGTTTTCCCGCCTGCGCCGCCATATCGACCAGGCCGATGGTGGAGGCAATCGCGGAGTTCTTCACCAGGTTCATCATCTCTGAGGTCATTGGCGGAACAATCACGCGATAAGCGTTTGGCAGCAGCACATAGCGGTAGGCTTGCGGCAGCGTTAGGCCCATCGCCAGCGCGGCGTTTTTCTGCCCGCGAGGCAGGGACTGAATCGCGGCGCGAACCTGTTCACAGACGCGCGCGGCGGTAAACAACCCCAGACAAAGCATGGATGAGAGGAAGAACTGAATGTTGGGATCCAGTTCCGACTTGAACCACATGCCAATGTTTTCCGGCAGCAGTTCAGGAATAACCAGATACCAGGTAAAGAACTGGACGATGAGTGGAACGTTACGAAACAACTCAACGTATAGCGTGCCGATCCCGGAAAGGAAACGATTTGGTACGGTACGTAAAATGCCGAATAAAGAGCCTATGAGGAAAGCGATAATCCAGGCGGTGATAGATAACGCGACCGTGACCTGGAAACCACTCCAGAGCCAGCCGAGATAGGTGGTGTTGCCGAACGGGGCCTGTTGTAAAAAAATACCCCAGTTCCAGTCTATAGACATAAATCTACTCCAGAAAAAAAAGGGTAGCAGCGCTACCCTCGAAGATTGTTATTCGGCGTTTTGCGGTTTTCAGGCCTGATGGGGAACGACCATCAGGCTTATAGTCTGTCCGTGCCGAGTAACAATCGAGAGGGAGGGGAAGCCTCCCATTTATTTTAGTTAGTTAAGCGCTTTATCATTCGGTTCTTTGAACAGAGCCTTCATCTCGTCTGACAGTTCGAAATTCATGTTCAGGTTCTTCGGTGGAATTGGATTTTTAAACCACTTATCAAACCATTTCTCAGCTTCGCCTGAGGTCTGCGCCTGGGCAATGGTGTCATCCATCAGCTTTTTGAACTCAGGGTCATCTTTGCGCAGCATACAGCCGTAGGCTTCCTGAGATTGCGGCTTGCCGACAATCTCCCAGTTATCCGGTTTCTTCGCTTTCGCGCGTTCGCCAGCCAGCAGGGCGTCATCCATCATAAAGGCAACGGCGCGGCCGCTTTCCAGAGTACGGAAAGAGTCACCGTGGTCTTTCGCGCTGATGATGCGCATATCCATTTTTTGTTCTTCGTTCAGCTTGTGCAGCAGGACTTCTGAGGTCGTACCGGACGTCACAACCACGGCTTTGCCTTTCAGGTCAGCGAAATCTTTGACGTCACCGCCTTTTTTCGCCAGCAGACGGGTGCCGACAACGAAAATGGTGTCAGAGAAGGCTGCTTGTTTCTGGCGCTCGACGTTGTTGGTGGTGGATCCACATTCAAAGTCGAAGGTACCGTTTTGCAGCAGCGGGATACGGTTTTGTGAAGTAATCGGGATCAGTTTTACCTGCAGATCGGGCTTGTTCAGCTTTTTCTTCACGGCTTCAACGATCGCGTTGGAGTAATCCTGTGAATAACCGACCACTTTTTGCTGATTATCGTAGTAAGAAAACGGTACTGATGATTCACGGTGGCCGACAACGATCACGCCATTTTTGGCGATCTTATCCAGCGTGCTGCCTGCCGCTGGTGCTGCGTCTTCTGCGTGCGCCAGACCGGCGGACATTCCCATGACCAGCATGGCAGTGGCGAGCTTACGTAATTGCATATCCAACTCCTTTATCGTCTGCGCCAGGGACGCATTGATACCCATTGTGATGTTGTTATTGTTTGCTACTAAAACGTGCAGTTTTGTATATGTTTGTTAACATTTAGTTTGGATGAATGTAAAGAATTTGCTGTGTTATTGTTTATTTTTGCGAAGTGCGCCGCACCATTTGGGGGCAAAAATATCCTGTTGCACTTTTCGGGTGCTACCTTCGCTCAACTTTGGTGCGACCAGGTTGCACATTCAGCCAAAACAGCGTTTGCCTTGTAGAACAAAGCAATAGACGTGCCAGAATGGGATGTGGGAAATGTTTATGGGCCGGATAAGCAAAGCGTTATCCGGCCGGGGAGGGGAGGTTACTTACGACGTTGACGCAGGCTCATGACCACCGCACCAAAGCCAAACAGCGCGGTCAGCAGCCACAGCGGCCAGTTACCGGTACGAGCATAAGGGGTTAAGCCCGTGGTCGGCGTAACGCTGGTGGTCAGAACCTGACGGGTAAACTGCGGGATCATCGCCTGAATTTCACCCTGCGGGCCAATCACCGCGGTAATACCGTTATTGGTGCTACGCAGCAGCGGGCGTGCCAGCTCCAGAGAACGCATCCGCGCCATCTGGAAGTGCTGCCACGGACCAATGGACTTACCGAACCAGGCATCGTTGGAGATAGTCAGCAGGTAGTCAGTATCCGGACGGAAGTTATCCCGAACCTGTTCGCCAAGAATGATTTCGTAGCAGATGGCAGCCGTCAGCTTAAAGCCGTGCGCATGCAGCTGTGGCTGTACATAAGGTCCACGGCTGAACGAAGACATTGGCAGGTCAAAGAACGGCGCTAACGGGCGTAGGATCGATTCCAGCGGGACAAACTCACCAAATGGGACAAGGTGATTTTTGTTATAGCGATTGGTCGAGTCATAACTGTACGGACTGTCTTTACCCAACGTGATGATGGTGTTGTAGGTGTCGTAACGATTCTGTTTGTTCAGGCGAGCATCTACAATCCCGGTAATCAGCGTGCTGTTTTTCGATTTCAGCAGGTCATCCATCATGCTCAGAAAACGCTGCTGGTTAATTTCCAGATCCGGAATAGCAGATTCTGGCCAGATGATGAGCTGTGATTTACCCATCTCGGGCTGGGTGGCGTCGAGATAAATCTTCAGGGTGTTGAGTAACTGACTTTCATCCCATTTGAGCGACTGTGGAATGTCGCCCTGCACCATCGACACCTGCGTGGTTTTTTCCGGCTCCAGCGTATACCACTGGATATAGCGTAGCGGGAAGGGCAGCGCGAAAAGTATCACGGCCACGACCAGCGGACGCCAGTTACGGCTGACTAACGCCAGCACCAGCAGGCCGCTAACCATCATCAGCAGGAAGTTGATTGCCTCTACGCCCATTACCGGTGCAAGCCCTTTTAGCGGGCCATCAATTTGGCTGTAACCAAACTGCAGCCATGGGAAGCCGGTCAGGACCCAGCCGCGCAGGAATTCAGTTATCTGCCAGATAACCGGCGCGGCAATCGCTACCTGAATCCAACTGGTTTTCGGCCACAGACGCGACAGAATGCCAGCAAACAGACCGGTGTAGAGGGAAAGGTAGGCGGCAAGCAGAACCACGAGAAAAACGTTTACCGGCCCCGGCATGCCGCCAAATTGCGCGATGCTGACGTAGACCCAGTTGATGCCTGAACCAAACAGGCCCATTCCCCAGAAATAGCCAATGGCAGCAGACTGGAGAGGACGGCGGTTGAGGGTAAGAGCCTGCAGACCCATCAGCGAAATAATCGCGGCGGGCCAGATGTCATACGGAGAGAACGCCAGCGTCCCGCAGGCACCGAATAATAACGCCAGCAGCAGGCGCATGCGCTGGCGTTCAATTAATGGGGCAAATGCCATGTAGTCTATGATCCAGTTTCGGGTTTATTCGTCCAGTTTGGGCTGGGGTGAGTCGTCCGGAATTCTGACATGAACCTGAATAATACGACGGCTGTCAGCCATCGCCACTTTGAACTGGTAACCATCAATGTCGATGGTCTCACCGCGAGCGGGTAAATGACCAAAGGCCTGCATAACCAGCCCGCCAATGGTATCGACTTCTTCGTCGCTAAAGTGGGTCCCGAAAGCTTCGTTGAAGTCTTCAATCGACGCCAGCGCGCGAATAGTCCAGGTGTGGCGACTGAGCTGACGGAAATCAATATCGTCTTCTTCGTCGTACTCATCTTCAATTTCACCGACAATCAGTTCAAGGATGTCCTCAATGGTCACCAGACCTGAGACACCGCCAAACTCGTCGATGACGATAGCCATATGATAACGCTGGGAGCGGAACTCTTTCAGCATGCGGTCAACCCGCTTGCTTTCAGGTACGACAACCGCCTGGCGTAACACTTTCTCCATGCTGAAGGCTTCGGCATCGCTGCGCATAAACGGCAGCAAATCTTTGGCCATCAGAATCCCTTCAATGTGATCTTTGTCTTCGCTGATCACCGGAAAACGCGAGTGGGCAGACTCGATGATCACATCGAGACATTCGTCCAGGGTCTGGTTGCGTTTCAGGGTAATCATCTGAGAGCGAGGGATCATAATGTCGCGTACGCGTTGGTCCGCAATATCCATCACCCCTTCGAGCATATCGCGCGTATCTTCATCGATAAGGTCGTTTTGCCCGGAATCACGGATCAGCTCCAACAGTTCGTCGCGGTTTTTCGGTTCACCGTGGAAAAGTTGGCTCAGTAACAGGGAAAAAAATCCCTTTTTGCTGTTTAAGGTGTCACTACTGTGTGAATTGTCGTCGCTCATGGCGTCGTATGGGTTCTCATGTTAGTTAATAGGTCGCTCAATGCGCGTAAACTCAGCGCACGGCTTTATGGGAAGCCCGGGCAGATGCCCGACGGCTTATTCCTTCTCGGCAATGTACGGATCCTCATAGCCCAGAGCAAGCATAATCTCTGTTTCGAGGGATTCCATCTCTTCCGCTTCATCGTCTTCGATATGGTCGTAGCCGAGTAAATGCAGGCTACCGTGCACCACCATGTGCGCCCAGTGGGCTTCAAGCGGCTTACCTTGTTCCTGCGCTTCTTTCTCAACGACCTGACGGCAGATGATCAAATCACCCAGCAGCGGCATCTCAATGCCCGGCGGGGCTTCAAACGGGAAAGAGAGTACGTTGGTTGATTTATCTTTCCCGCGATAGGTCAGGTTCAGCTCGTGGCTTTCAGCATCGTCGACCAACCGAATCGTGACCTCTGACTCTTCCTGAAACTGCGGGATCACGGCATCCAGCCATCTCTGAAACTGACTTTCTGGTGGTAAGCCGGATTCGTTTTCGCATGCCAGCTGTAAATCGAGAATAACCTGACTCATTTTTGTTCCTGCTCCTGAGCTTCGCGCTTGCGTTCTGCCGCCAGCTCGGCTTTGCGTTTTTGTTCTGCTTCTTCCCAGGCTTCATACGCCGTGACGATACGGGCAACCACCGGATGGCGAACCACGTCTTCGCTATGGAAGAAATTAAAACTAATTTCGTCGACTTCAGCCAGCACTTCAATGGCATGACGCAGACCGGACTTGGTGCTGCGCGGCAGGTCAATCTGGGTGATATCGCCGGTGATAACCGCTTTGGAGTTAAAGCCGATACGAGTCAGGAACATTTTCATCTGTTCGATGGTGGTGTTCTGGCTCTCATCAAGAATGATGAACGCATCGTTTAACGTACGGCCACGCATATAGGCCAGCGGCGCAACTTCAATGACGTTACGTTCAATCAGCTTTTCAACCTTCTCAAAACCGAGCATTTCGAACAGCGCGTCATACAGCGGTCGTAAATAGGGATCGACTTTCTGGCTCAGATCGCCTGGCAGGAAACCCAGTTTTTCACCGGCTTCAACCGCTGGACGGGTTAGCAGAATACGGCGGATCTCCTGGCGCTCTAGTGCATCGACCGCAGCGGCAACCGCAAGATACGTTTTACCGGTACCTGCCGGGCCAACGCCGAAGGTGATGTCATGGTCAAGAATATTAGCGATATACTGCGCCTGGTTCGGTGTCCGCGGTTTAATCACTCCGCGCTTGGTTTTGATATTCACCGCTTTGCCAAATTCCGGCACGCTGTCTGCGCTTTGCTCAAGCACACGCGCTTCTTTAATCGCAAGGTGAATTTGTTCTGGCTCGATGTCCTGTGTCTGGCCGCGCATTGGGGCCGTATCGACATACAGGCTGCGTAAAATATCTGCCGCAGCGGTGACACAAATTGGACGACCAGTCAGTTTGAAGTGGTTATCGCGGCGGTTAATTTCGATGCCGAGACGACGCTCCAGTTGTTTTATGTTGTCATCAAATGGCCCGCAAAGGCTCAACAGGCGGGCGTTGTCTGCGGGTTCAAGGATAATTTCGCGAGTGTCTATGTTCAAACTGTTCCTCTTATGCATGTCTCGCCGGACGCTGAACATTTACCGGCATCTAAGGAAATTATTCACGCCATGGGGGAAAGGCGCAAGCATTGCAATAAATATGGGGGTGCCAGGGCAAATTACAAGGCCCGCCGGAGCAGCGAGCCAGGAAGTGTAGGCCCGATAAGCGTGGCGCCATCGGGCATTGTTTGCGTTTTTCAGCAGGATTAAGGCTGATAAGTACCCACGCCCAGATCGTTTTCTTTGCGGGTACGCGCAATGACCGACTCAGGGGATTCTGCGATGCGCAGGCCCATTTCGTCTTCGGTACGCACCACTTTGCCGCGCAGGGAGTTGGTCCAGACATCGGTAATTTCAACATCAACAAACTTACCGACCATATCCGGGGTACCTTCAAAGTTCACCACGCGGTTATTTTCGGTACGCCCTGACAGTTCCATCACGCTTTTCCGTGACGTACCTTCGACAAGAATGCGCTGGGTCGTGCCGACCATACGACGGCTCCAGGCCATGGCTTGCTGGTTAATACGCTCCTGCAGGATGTATAAACGCTGTTTTTTCTCTTCTTCCGGTACGTCATCAACCATATCGGCGGCAGGGGTGCCAGGACGCGCAGAGAAGATAAAGCTGTAGCTCATGTCAAAATTGACGTCAGCAATCAGCTTCATGGTCTGCTCGAAATCCTGCGTGGTTTCCCCCGGGAAGCCCACGATGAAGTCGGAGCTAATCTGGATATCCGGACGCGCTGCGCGCAGTTTGCGAATGATAGCTTTATATTCCAGTGCGGTATGGGTGCGACCCATCAGGTTCAGCACGCGATCTGAACCGCTCTGTACCGGCAGGTGCAGGAAGCTGACCAGTTCTGGCGTATCGCGATAAACTTCCACGATATCATCGGTAAATTCGATCGGATGGCTGGTGGTGAAGCGGATACGGTCAATGCCGTCGATCGCCGCGACCAGACGCAGCAGGTCAGCAAAAGATCCTGTCGTGCCGTCGTAGTTCTCACCGCGCCAGGCGTTGACGTTTTGCCCCAGCAGGTTCACTTCACGCACGCCTTGCGCCGCCAACTGGGCGATTTCGAACAGGATATCATCCGCCGGACGGCTGACTTCCTCACCGCGGGTGTAGGGCACCACGCAGTAAGTACAATATTTATTACAACCTTCCATGATGGACACAAACGCGCTTGGCCCTTCAGCACGCGGTTCCGGCAGGCGGTCGAATTTTTCGATCTCCGGGAAACTGATATCAACCACCGGGCTACGGGTGGTGCTTCCACGCACTTTGTTGATCATTTCCGGCAGACGGTGCAGGGTTTGCGGCCCAAAAATAATATCGACGTAGTGCGCGCGCTGGCGAATATGGTCGCCTTCCTGAGACGCAACACAGCCACCAACACCAATGATGAGCTTGGGATTCTTCTCTTTTAACAGCTTCCAGCGACCCAACTGATGGAAGACTTTTTCCTGAGCCTTCTCACGGATTGAGCAGGTATTCAGCAGCAGCACATCCGCTTCTTCGGCCACGTCGGTCAGTTGATACCCATGGGTGGCATCTAGCAGATCGGCCATCTTCGATGAATCGTATTCGTTCATCTGACAGCCCCAGGTTTTAATATGGAGTTTTTTGGTCATCGACTTGCTCTTGCGAAATTGTGGCTGAAATGCAGGGCGCATAGTGTACTGCTTTGGCGCGGTTGTGACCAGTATGACGGATGTCAGCCTCAAGGGGTAAAAAATCCTGTAAACTTAAGCAATACATGTAACAGGATAATTGACCATGACAAATCAACCAACGGAAATTGCCATTGTCGGCGGGGGGATGGTCGGCGGCGCGCTGGCGCTGGGACTGGCGCAGCACGGATTTACGGTAACGGTTATCGAGCATGCCGTGCCCGCGCCGTTTGTGGCTGACGGACAGCCGGATGTCAGAATTTCGGCTATTAGCTCCGCCTCCGTGTCGTTGCTTAAAGGGCTGGGCGTCTGGGATACGGTGCAGGGGATGCGCAGCCATCCTTATCGTCGGCTGGAGACGTGGGAATGGGAAAATGCCCATGTGGTGTTTGATGCAGCGGAACTTAAGCTGCCGTTGTTGGGTTACATGGTGGAGAACACGGTCCTGCAACAGGCGCTCTGGCAGGCGCTGGAAGCTCATCCTGACGTGACGTTGCGCGTGCCCACCTCGCTGATTTCTTTACATCGACATAATGACCGGCATGAACTTGAGCTGGCAGACGGTGAAAAAATCAATGCGAAGCTGGTGATCGGTGCTGATGGTGCCAACTCTCAGGTACGCAAAATGGCCGGGATTGGCATCCATGCCTGGCAATACGCGCAATCTTGTATGCTGATAACTGTCCAGTGTGAAAACGCACCCGGAGACAGCACCTGGCAGCAGTTTACCCCTGACGGTCCGCGTGCATTTTTACCGCTGTTTGATAACTGGGCCTCGCTGGTGTGGTACGACTCACCAGCTCGCATCCGCCAATTGCAAGCGCTAAATATGCCGCAACTGCAGGCGGAGATCGCTAAACATTTCCCTTCACGACTCGGTAGCGTTACGCCTGTGGCGGCGGGGGCATTCCCGCTTACGCGTCGTCACGCGCTGCAATATGTGCAACCGGGGCTGGCGCTGGTAGGTGATGCCGCGCATACCATTCACCCACTGGCGGGGCAGGGCGTTAATCTGGGGTTTCGCGATGTGGATGCACTGATTGATGTTCTGGTGAGCGCCCGCAGCTATGGTGAGGCGTGGGCCAGTCAACCGGTACTGAAGCGTTATCAGAATCGTCGTATGACCGATAACTTCATTATGCAAAGTGGGATGGATTTGTTCTACGCCGGTTTTAGCAACAACCTGCAGCCGCTGCGTATTATGCGCAATCTCGGGCTCATGGCCGCAGAGCGCGCAGGTGTGCTGAAGCGTCAGGCGCTGAAGTATGCGTTAGGGTTGTAGCTCAAGTGGAGCCTGATGGCGCTACGCTTATCAGGCCTACAAGTCATGTAGGCCGGGTAAGTCTTGCCGTTACCCGGCGTTATAAAAGCAAAAAGCTCGCCGAAGCGAGCTTTTTTAATATGGCTGGGGTACGAGGATTCGAACCTCGGAATGCTGGTATCAGAAACCAGAGCCTTACCGCTTGGCGATACCCCAACGGGTGCACCCACAGAGTGGACGACTTTTTGAAATTGGCTGGGGTACGAGGATTCGAACCTCGGAATGCTGGTATCAGAAACCAGAGCCTTACCGCTTGGCGATACCCCAACAATTTTTTGGATTTACCGAACGAGTCGATACGTCCTTAATATGGTGGCTACGACGGGATTCGAACCTGTGACCCCATCATTATGAGTGATGTGCTCTAACCAGCTGAGCTACGTAGCCTGATACTATCATATTCTTCGATGGCTGGGGTACCTGGATTCGAACCAGGGAATGCCGGTATCAAAAACCGGTGCCTTACCGCTTGGCGATACCCCAATGACCGTCGCGGTGAACCGCTATATCGAAGAAAAAATGGCTGGGGTACCTGGATTCGAACCAGGGAATGCCGGTATCAAAAACCGGTGCCTTACCGCTTGGCGATACCCCATCCGTGCAACGCTTACGGGTGAATGGTGCGGGAGGCGAGACTTGAACTCGCACACCTTGCGGCGCCAGAACCTAAATCTGGTGCGTCTACCAATTTCGCCACTCCCGCAAAAAAGATGGTGGCTACGACGGGATTCGAACCTGTGACCCCATCATTATGAGTGATGTGCTCTAACCAGCTGAGCTACGTAGCCATCTTTTTTTCGCGTAACCTTATCGGCGTTGCGGGGCGCATTATGCGTATTGAGCCTTGAAGCGTCAACCCCTTTTTCATTGAAAATAGCTGGAATGTGACTGTTTGGTTAGGTTGCGAACAGCATGACGCAATATTCGGCAATTATTAGTTATTAATTGTTTTTTAGCACAGAAAACAGACATAAAAAAAGAGCCCCGCAGGGCCCTTTTCTAAGGATTAACTTATTTATAAGCGGACTGGTGTACGCCAACCGCGCGACCAGACGGATCGTTCATGGTTTTAAACGCTTCATCCCATTCGATCGCTTTGGCGGAAGAACAGGCAACAGAAGGGCCGCCCGGAACACATTCCGCAGCGCTGGCAACCGGGAACAGTTCTTCGAAAATCTCACGGTACAAATACGCTTCTTTCGACGATGGCGTGTTGTACGGGAAACGGAAGCTGGCGGTTTCCAGTTGTTGGTCGGAAACTTGCTCTGCAGCGACTTCTTTCAGCGTGTCAATCCAGCTGTAACCGACGCCGTCAGAGAACTGCTCTTTCTGCCGCCATGCGACGCTCGCTGGCAGGTAGGATTCAAAACATTCGCGCAGAACATGTTTTTCCATTTTGCCGTTGCCGCACATTTTATCCTGCGGGTTGATGCGCATTGCCACATCAAGGAATTTTTTGTCCAGGAAGGGCACGCGAGCCTCCACGCCCCAGGCTGACATGGCTTTGTTGGCACGCGCACAGTCGAACATGTGCAGCGCCTGCAGTTTACGCACGGTTTCTTCATGCAATTCTTTCGCGTCTGGCGCTTTGTGGAAGTAGAGATAACCGCCAAACACTTCGTCTGACCCTTCGCCCGACAGCACCATTTTAATGCCCATTGCTTTAATCTTGCGCGACATTAAGTACATCGGCGTCGAGGCACGAATGGTAGTAACATCGTAGGTTTCGATGTGATAAATCACGTCGCGGATAGCATCCAGACCTTCCTGCACGGTGAAGTGGATCTCGTGGTGCACGGTACCCAGATGGTTTGCTACTTCTTGTGCGGCTTTCAGATCCGGTGCGCCTTCGAGGCCGACGGCGAAGGAGTGCAGCTGCGGCCACCAGGCTTCACTGCGTTCCTGATCTTCAACACGACGCGCGGCGTATTTTTTGGTGATTGCGGAAATGACCGAAGAATCCAGACCGCCGGACAGCAATACACCATAAGGAACATCTGACATCAGGTGGCTTTTCACCGCATCTTCCAGCGCCTGACGCAGCTCGTTTTTATCGGTAACGTTGTCTTTTACCGCATCGTATTCAAACCAGTCGCGCTGGTAGTACTGACGAATTTCGCCGTCTTTACTCCACAGATAGCTACCAGCCGGGAATTCTTTAATCGTACGGCAAACAGGAACCAGTGCCTTCATTTCAGACGCAACATAGAAGTTACCGTGTTCGTCGTAGCCCATATACAGTGGGATGATCCCGATGTGATCGCGGCCAATCAGGTAAGCGTCCTGCTCGCTGTCGTACAGCGCGAAGGCAAACATGCCTTGCAGGTCATCCAGGAACTCTGGGCCTTTTTCCTGATACAGCGCGAGGATAACTTCACAGTCGGAACCTGTCTGGAACTGATAGCGATCGCCGTATTCAGCGCGCAGCGCCTGGTGGTTATAAATTTCACCGTTAACCGCCAGGATATGCGTTTTCTTCACGTTGTACAGCGGCTGAGCACCGGCGTTGACGTCGACGATGGACAGACGTTCGTGTGCCAGAATGGCGTTATCACTGGCGTAAATACCCGACCAGTCCGGGCCGCGATGGCGCATCAGACGAGACAATTCCAGGGCTTTTTTACGCAGTTCAACTGCGTCGGTTTTAATATCGAATACGCCAAAAATAGAACACATAACCTTCTCCGTTAACCTGTTGCGTGATGCTTTTTATGTTTGCTTGATAAAGAAAATGCCGCAAAGCGGGAGAGGGCGCAAGCGAATTGCGGGTCAGAAAATAAAAAATGCAATGGTCATTGTGGATTGGTGAAAAAAGATTATGTAATGAACATTGTTATTGATGAATCAGCAATGAAATGGTGATTTTATTGAATGGATAAGATTCTGTAGGCTGGATAAGGCGTTTAGGCCGCCATCCGGCAATAACGCTGTAGAATTGCCGGATGGCGACGCGGGGGCGTCTTATCCGGCCTACGGATTAAATGACGTCAATCTCGGCAACGGAGGGATAGATCCAGCTTGGTCTGAATGGCATGTTGTCAATATCGTCAAGTTTGGATACGCCAGACAGTACCAGGATAGTTTCCAGACCCGCCTGGAAACCTGCCAGAATATCGGTGCGCAGATTGTCGCCAACAATGACCGTTTCTTCTGAGTGCGCCTGCATTTTGTTGAGTGCCGCGCGAATAATCCACGGGCTGGGTTTGCCGACATAAAACGGTTTACGGCCGGAGATCTTCTCAATACCGGCGCACAGCGCACCACAGGCCGGGTAAAATCCGCGACCATGGGTATCGGGGTTAGTGGCGATAAAACGTGCGCCGTTAGCTACAAAGTATGCCGCTTTATGCATCATGTCCCAGTTGTACGAACGGGTCTCTCCGACAATGACAAAATCAGGGTTAACGTCGGTAATAGTAAAGCCAGCTTTATACAGCTCATGGATTAACGCACCTTCACCCACCACGTAGGCTTTTTTCCCTTCCTGACGACGAAGAAAATCAGCGGTAGCCATAGCGGAAGTATAAAAGACGCTATCGGGGACATTCACACCCGCGGTGGCGAAGCGGTTTGCCAGATCTTGCCCGGTCTGCGAAGGGTAGTTCGTCAGCAGGACTAACGGTAAACCTTTCTCCAGAATGCCGGTCAGAAAGTCTGCCGCACCTGGTACGGCAACATTGTCGTGCATCAGCACGCCGTCGATATCACAAATTACATTCTTAATGGTCATGGACAATCCGACATTAAAAAAAGAAGGCATTACTATACACAAAATACACTACATCATTCGAGTTGCATCAAGGTGGCAAGTCTGCGAACTCCTGGAGCTTACTGAAATAAGTGACCGGGGTTCGCAGATGTAGCTTGAAGGATGACGTGTATTAGCTTTCCAGCAAACGCTGCAGCAATGTCCCGTTGAGCATTGCGCGTTTCACCAGCGCAAATGCACCAATCGCTGAACGGTGATCCAGCGTGGAACGTACCACCGGCAAATTGTGGCGAAACGCCTTCAGTGCCTGATTATTAATGCAGCTTTCTATTGCCGGAAGCAGGACCTTATCTGCTTCGGTAATCTCACCGGCAATGACGACTTTTTGCGGGTTAAACAGGTTAATCGCAATCGCGATGGTTTTACCCAGGTGTCGACCAACGTGCTCGATAACTTCTGCTGCCAGATTGTCACCTTTGTTGGCTGCCTTACAGATAGCTTTGATACTGCAATCATCCAGCGTGAGCCGACTTGGATAGCCTTGTTTTAGCAAGTTTTGTACGCGGTGTTCGATAGAAGCATTGGCCGCAATGGTTTCCAGACAGCCGAAATTACCGCAGTGACAGCGCTCACCCAGCGGTTCTACCTGAATATGACCAATCTCACCCACGTTGCCATTGCGACCGATAAAAATGCGGCCATTGGAGATAATCCCTGCGCCGGTTCCGCGGTGAACACGCACCAAAATAGAGTCTTCGCAATCCTGACTTGCCCCGAAATAGTGCTCAGCAAGCGCCAGGCTGCGAATATCGTGACCAACAAAGCAGGTGACTTTGAAGCGTTTTTCGAGCGCTTCGACCAGCCCCCAGTTTTCGACCTGAATGTGTGGCATATAGCGGATGACGCCGCTTTCAGGATCGACAAGGCCTGGCAGGATGACAGAAATTGCGATCAACTCGCGGATTTTCCGCTGGCAACTGTCAATAAAGGTGGCAATCGTATTGAGCAGCGCATATTCCAGCGTTTCCTGGGTGCGCTCCGGGAGAGGGTAATGCTCTTCGGCGACCACTTTGCTGCTCATATCATAGAGCGTCAGCGTGGTGTCGTGGCGGCCAAGACGCACGCCAATTGCGTGGAAATTACGGGTTTCGGTGACGATGGAGATAGCGCGGCGGCCCCCCGTGGAGGCCTGCTGATCGACTTCTTTGATCAGCCCGCGTTCGATCAGTTGACGCGTAATTTTGGTTACGCTGGCGGGGGCAAGCTGGCTTTGCTCGGCAATCTGAATTCGCGAGATTGGCCCATGCTGGTCAATCAGGCGATAAACCGCCGCGCTGTTAAGCTGTTTTACGAGATCAACATTACCTATTTGAGCTTGTCCGCCTGGTGTCATTCTTTCTCTTACTCAGTAACGACCTCGTTGCCATTAACGATGGTCTTGATAATTTTAAAGTCGTGCGTGAACGCGGTCAGGTTGGCTACTTTGCCTGGCGCGATACTGCCGAGTTGTTTGTCGACGCCAATGGCGCGAGCAGGGTAGAGCGTTGCCATGCGCAGGACTTCGTCCAGTGCGATACCGCAATGTTCAACCAGATTGCGTACACCTTCGATCATGGTTAATGATGAACCGCTCAGCGTGCCGTTCTCATCAACACACAGTCCATTGCGGTAGTATATTGTTTTACCAGCGAAAATGAACTGCTCAATGTTTGCCCCCGCCGGCGCGGTCGCGTCGGTGACCAGGCACAGCTTGTCGCCTTTCAGGCGTTTAGCATTGCGGATGTTGGCATAGTCAACATGCATGCCATCGGCAATGATACCGCAATAAATATCTGCCTCATCCAGAATCGCGCCTGCCAGACCTGGTTCGCGACCGGTAATATAAGGCATCGCGTTGAACAGATGTGTTGCAAAGGAAATGCCTGCACGGAAACCGATTTTTGCTTCCTTCAGCGTCGCGTTAGAGTGGCCCGCAGACACCACGATACCTGCATTCACCAGTTGGGTGATCACTTCGACAGGAACCATTTCAGGCGCCAGCGTCACTTTGGTGATGACATCCGCATTATCGCACAGGAAATCGACAAGTGCAGCGTCCGGTTGACGCACAAATCCCGGATTATGCGTACCTTTTTTCACCAGGTTCAGCCACGGACCTTCAAGGTGTAGCCCTAATGCTTGATTTGGATGCTTAGCGAGGTATTCACGCATGACGCGAACGCCCTGCTTCATCAGGTCATCGCTGGTGGTGATTAGCGTTGGCAGATAGTTGGTGCAGCCAGATTTTTCATTGGCTTTTTGCATGATTTCCAGCGTCTCAACGGTAACGGCTTCTGCCGTATCGTTAAACTGTACACCGCCACAGCCGTTTAACTGCACATCAATAAAACCGGGGGAGACAATGGCTCCATTCAGCGAGCGCTGTTCAATCCCTGACGGCAATTCAGACAGTGGGCAAACGCTATCGATCAGGCCATTGGCGACAACAATCGCATGGTCATCAAGAATTTCGTGACCGGTAAAAATCCGGCCCTGGGTTAAAGCATACATTCCGACCCCCGATTTCAAAAAAATGCCGCCCTGCACGTTTTCGACAGGGCGGAGACATCATTACAGACCTTTAATATTTTCCGCTTCTAACTCGTTAAAGTATTTCAGCGTCTTCACTTTCAGTTCCATAGTGGAAGGTTCATCGCAGACCACAACTGCTTTCGGATGAAGCTGCAGACAGCTGATGGTCCACATATGGTTAACGTTGCCTTCAACAGCCGCCTGCAGCGCCTGCGCTTTCTGGTGACCCAGCACCAGGATCATTACTTCTTCAGCATCCAACAGGGTGCCCACGCCTACGGTCAGTGCATATTTAGGCACCTGGCTTACGTCGCCGTCAAAGAAGCGTGAGTTAGCTACGCGGGTGTCGTGGGTCAACGTTTTGATACGGGTACGGGAAGCTAAAGAAGAAGCGGGTTCGTTGAACGCAATGTGTCCATCGTTACCTACGCCGCCCATAAACAGATGGATTTTACCGTAAGAACGGATTTTCTCTTCATACTGACGGCATTCTGCATCAATATCCGGCGCGTTACCATTGAGGAGGTTGATGTTTTCTGCTGGAATATCAACATGATCAAAGAAGTTACGGTGCATAAAGCTGTGATAACTTTCCGGATGTTCCTTCGGCAGGCCAACGTATTCGTCCATGTTGAAAGTGACAACATGTTTGAAGCTCACCTGGCCCGCTTTGTGCATTTCGACTAATGCTTTATAGGCAGTCAGCGGAGTGCCGCCAGTCGGCAGGCCCAGAACGAACGGACGATCTGCCGTTGGTTTGAACGCGTTAATGCGGTTAACGATATGGCGAGCAGCCCATTTGCCGACTTGTTCAGCGGTATTCAGGGGGATCAGTCTCATTCTTCACCTCAAAAGTAAATGTAAGCAGTTGGCGGATTGAGTCTCTGTGCAGTATTAAGCGTAACCTGGTTTTGCATCGGTAAGGATCAATCCGTTTCGATTTTTTGAATGATAAAATAAGTTTTCGTAGTTAGCCAGTGTAAGGGAGGGTTAATAACGATATTTGGTGATTGGAATCACAAAAAACACGCTTTTAATTTGCGATACGAATTAATTTTTCACACACTCTGAATGTAGATGAATGGTTAATGTTGTTGTCCCAAAATCTCTTGCTGTTGCAGTTAGGAATGGTCGCACAATAAAAATATGGCTTCAAAGGAGCCTAATCGGGGTCTCGTAGGGGGAATAAAATGAATATTTTAGGTTTTTTCCAGCGGCTGGGTAGGGCGTTACAGCTCCCCATCGCGGTGCTGCCAGTCGCGGCACTGTTGCTGCGATTCGGCCAACCAGATTTACTGAACGTACCCTTCATCGCGCAAGCGGGTGGGGCTATCTTTGATAACCTCGCGTTAATTTTTGCTATCGGTGTGGCTTCCAGCTGGTCTAAAGACAGCGCGGGTGCGGCAGCGCTGGCAGGTGCGGTTGGTTATTTCATATTGACCAAAGCAATGGTTACCATTAACCCGGCGATCAACATGGGCGTGCTGGCGGGTATCATCACCGGTCTGGTCGGCGGTGCTGTGTATAACCGTTGGTCTGGCATCAAACTGCCTGATTTCCTGAGCTTCTTCGGCGGCAAACGTTTTGTACCCATCGCCACTGGCTTCTTCTGTTTGATACTGGCTGCTATCTTCGGCTACGTGTGGCCGCCGGTGCAGAATGCCATCCATGCGGGTGGTGAGTGGATCGTGGGCGCTGGCGCGCTGGGTTCTGGTATTTTTGGCTTCATCAACCGTCTGCTGATCCCAACCGGTCTGCATCAGGTGCTGAACACCATCGCCTGGTTCCAGATTGGCGAATTCACTAACGCTGCAGGTACCGTATTCCACGGTGATATCAACCGCTTCTACGCGGGTGACGGCACTGCGGGTATGTTCATGTCTGGCTTCTTCCCGATCATGATGTTTGGTCTGCCGGGTGCGGCTCTGGCGATGTACTTCGCCGCGCCGAAAGCGCGTCGTCCGATGGTCGGCGGTATGCTGCTGTCCGTTGCTATCACCGCATTTCTGACCGGTGTTACCGAGCCGCTGGAATTCCTGTTTATGTTCCTGGCTCCGTTGCTGTACCTCCTGCACGCCGTTCTGACGGGTATCAGCCTGTTCGTTGCGACGCTGTTGGGAATCCATGCGGGCTTCTCTTTCTCCGCAGGTGCTATCGACTACGTGTTGATGTACAACCTGCCGGCTGCAAGTAAGAACGTCTGGATGCTGGTCGCCATGGGTCTGGTATTCTTCGTTATCTACTTCGTCCTGTTCAGCGCGGTTATTCGTTTGTTTAACCTGAAAACGCCGGGCCGCGAAGATAAAGAAGACGAGATTGTTACTGACGAAGCAAACAGCAATACCGAAGAAGGTTTAGCTCAACTGGCAACCAACTACATTGCTGCGGTTGGCGGTACGGATAACCTGAAAGCGATTGATGCCTGTATCACCCGTCTGCGTCTGACCGTTGGCGATTCTGCCCGCGTCAATGATGCGATGTGCAAACGCTTAGGCGCATCGGGTGTGGTTAAGCTGAACAAACAAACTATTCAGGTTATCGTGGGTGCGAAAGCTGAATCTATCGGCGACGAAATGAAGAAAGTTGTGGCACGCGGCCCGGTTGCGGCAGCGTCTACTGACAATGCCCCGACAGCGGCTGCCCCGATTGCAAAACCGCAGGCTGTCGCGAATGCGGTCACCATTGAAGCGCTGGTTTCTCCGATTACCGGTGATGTGGTTGCACTGGAGCAGGTGCCTGATGAAGCCTTCGCCAGCAAAGCAGTGGGTGACGGCGTGGCGGTAAAACCAACGGATAAAATCGTGGTTTCTCCGGCAGCGGGTACTATTGTGAAAATCTTCAACACCAACCATGCGTTCTGTCTGGAAACGGAAAAAGGCGCGGAAATCGTGGTCCATATGGGTATCGATACCGTGGCGCTGGAAGGTAAAGGCTTTAAACGTCTGGTTGAAGAAGGTGCGGTTGTTGCAGCAGGTCAACCGATTCTGGAAATGGATCTGGAATACCTGAACGCCAACGCACGTTCCATGATTAGCCCGGTTGTGTGCAGCAACAGCGATGATTTCGGTGCGCTGGTCATTAAAGCCGAAGGTCATGTGGTTGCCGGTCAGACACCGCTGTATGAGATTAAAGGTAAATAACTGCTCCTGAGTAAAGTGAGTTAAGTGCCTTAAGCGGCGGGGGAGATTCCTCCGCCGCTTTTTTTTGCAGCAAATACCCTCATATATCCTGTTGAAACACCTTTTTTGTGCAACTAATAGTTGTCTCCTGACGTCGCTTATAAGATCATGTTCCGTTATACGTTGTTTACGCTTTGAGGAATCCACGATGAGTGAGGCTGAAGCCCGCCCGAGTAACTTTATTCGTCAGATCATCGATGAAGATCTGGCCAGTGGTAAGCACACCACTATCCATACACGTTTTCCGCCGGAGCCAAATGGCTATCTGCACATTGGCCACGCGAAATCCATTTGTCTGAACTTTGGCATTGCGCAAGATTACCAGGGCCAGTGCAACCTGCGTTTTGATGATACGAACCCGGTTAAAGAAGATATCGAGTACGTTGAATCGATTAAAAACGACGTTGAATGGTTAGGTTTCCACTGGACTGGCGACATTCGCTACTCTTCGGATTACTTCGATCAGCTTCACGCCTATGCGGTAGAGCTTATTAATAAAGGCCTGGCGTACGTTGACGAACTGTCAGCGGAAGAAATTCGCGAATACCGTGGCACGTTGACTCAGCCGGGTATAAACAGCCCGTTCCGCGATCGCAGCGTTGAAGAAAACCTCGCGCTGTTTGAAAAAATGCGTAACGGTGGTTTTGAAGAAGGTAAAGCCTGCCTGCGTGCGAAAATCGATATGGCTTCGCCGTTTATCGTGATGCGCGATCCGGTGCTGTACCGTATTAAGTTCGCTGAACACCACCAGACCGGCAATAAGTGGTGCATCTACCCGATGTACGACTTTACCCACTGCATCAGCGATGCGCTGGAAGGCATCACGCATTCACTGTGTACGCTGGAGTTCCAGGATAACCGTCGTCTGTACGACTGGGTGCTGGACAACATCACTATTCCGGTTCATCCGCGTCAGTACGAATTCTCGCGCCTGAATCTGGAATATACCGTGATGTCCAAGCGCAAGCTGAACCTGCTGGTGACCGACAAGCACGTTGAAGGCTGGGATGATCCCCGTATGCCGACGATCTCTGGCCTGCGTCGTCGCGGTTACACCGCTGCCGCGATCCGTGAGTTCTGCAAACGCATTGGCGTGACCAAGCAGGACAACACCATTGAGATCGCTTCTCTGGAATCCTGTATCCGCGAAGATCTGAACGAAAACGCCCCGCGCGCGATGGCGGTTATCGATCCGGTGAAACTGGTTATCGAAAACTACCCGCAGGGCGAAAGCGAACTGGTCACCATGCCTAACCATCCGAGCAAGCCGGAAATGGGCAGCCGTGAAGTGCCGTTCAGCGGTGAAATCTGGATCGACAGGGCCGATTTCCGCGAAGAAGCGAACAAGCAGTACAAGCGTCTGGTGATGGGTAAAGAAGTCCGTCTGCGTAATGCTTACGTGATCAAAGCTGAGCGTGTCGAGAAAGATGCAGAAGGGAAGATCACCACCATTTTCTGCACCTACGATGCTGACACCCTGAGCAAAGATCCGGCCGATGGTCGTAAAGTTAAAGGCGTTATTCACTGGGTGAGCGCGTCCCATGCGCTACCGATTGAAATCCGTCTGTACGACCGTCTGTTTAGCGTGCCAAACCCGGGGGCAGCGGAAGACTTCCTGTCCGTTATTAACCCGGAATCGCTGGTTATTAAGCAGGGTTACGGTGAGCCTTCGCTACAGGCCGCTGTTGCTGGTAAAGCGTTCCAGTTCGAGCGTGAAGGGTATTTCTGCCTCGACAGCCGCTACGCAACAGCTGACAAATTGGTGTTTAACCGCACCGTGGGTCTGCGCGATACATGGGCTAAAGTAGGCGAATAAACCGTCGTTACGCATTATCTTTTCAAACGCCGCACTCTGCGGCGTTTTTTTTCGCCTGAAAATGGTTAGCAGACTCTATTTGCGCAGCGAAATAATTGTTATTCAGGAATGGTTTTTGCCGTTTATATTTTTCTAACAAAAACCTTGTTTTATCAGCCACTCTGGACTGAAACCGATTTCATCTTTATGGAAAACAAGCCTTTTTTCAATTTTTCAACGCTTTTTTAACTCCCGATGAAAATGTAACAGAAAGCAATGAAATATGTGCGGTTGCTCATGTTCTTACATACTGGTTACAAAAAGAGATTGATAATTCGCGTCGCGAAAAATAGTCTATTCATTGTAGTCAATGAGGTTTTCTCAGCGCTACTTTTTTAATTTTTGCTTTTTCGCTGTCCGCTTTTATCGGCAGCATTTTTATGTCAAAGAGGATTAACATATGCGTACGTTTAGTGGCAAACGTAGTACGCTGGCGCTGGCTATCGCCGGTATCACAGCAATGTCGGGTTTTGTTGTCGCTCCCCAGGTTCACGCCGAAGGTTTTATTGATGACTCTACCTTAACTGGCGGCATCTATTACTGGCAGCGTGAACGTGACCGTAAAGATGTGACCGACCACGACAAATACAAAACCAACCTTTCTCACTCCACCTGGAACGCTAACCTCGACTTCCAGTCCGGTTATGCGGCCGATATGTTTGGTATTGATATCGCAGCATTCACTGCTATTGAAATGAACGAAAGTAGCGAAAGCGGCCATCCAAACGAAATCGCATTCTCTTCAAAAAATAAAGGCTATGACGAAGATTACTCCGGCGATAAGAGCGGGATTAGCCTGTATAAAGCGGCAGCCAAATTCAAATTTGGCCCAACCTGGGCGCGCGCTGGTTATATTCAGCCAACCGGGCAAACTCTGCTGGCACCACACTGGAGCTTTATGCCTGGTACCTATCAGGGTGCTGAAGCCGGTGCCAACTTCGATTATGGCGATGCGGGTGCGCTGAGCTTCTCCTATATGTGGGCCAACGAATATAAAGCACCGTGGCACACCGAAGTCGATAAATTCTATCAGGCCGATAAAAAGACCAAAGTTGATTACCTCCATTCAATCGGCGCAAAGTATGACTTCAAAAATAACCTGCTGTTGGAAGCAGCATTCGGTCAGTCTGAAGGCTACGTCGATCAGTATTTCGCCAAAGCCAGCTACAAATTTGATTTAGGCGGTAACCCGTTTACCACCAGCTACCAGTTCTACGGTGCCCGCGATAAGGTTGATGACCGCACAGTTAACGACATTTATGATGGCACGGCCTGGCTGCAGGCACTGACCTTCGGCTACAAAGTGGCAGAAGTCGTTGATCTGCGACTGGAAGGGACCTGGGTTAAAGCTGACGGGCAGCAGGGCTACTTCCTGCAGCGTATGACCCCGACCTATGCGTCTTCAAACGGTCGTCTGGACGTTTGGTGGGATAACCGCTCTGACTTCAACGCCAACGGTGAAAAGGCCGTGTTCTTCGGCGCGATGTATGACCTGAAAAACTGGAACCTGCCTGGCTGGGCAGTGGGCGCATCATACGTTTACGCGTGGGATGCTAAACCGGCTACCTGGCAGCTCAACCCGGATGCGTACTACGACAAAAATCGTACTATTGAAGAGTCGTCTTACAGCCTGGATGCGGTCTATACCCTGCAGGATGGCCGTGCGAAGGGCACTATGTTTAAACTGCACTTCACCCAGTACGACAACCATTCAGATATTCCGAGCTGGGGCGGTGGTTACGGTAACATCTTCCAGGATGAGCGTGACGTGAAATTCATCGTTATTGCTCCGTTCACCATCTTCTAATGCCGACAGAGGCAGGCCGCAAGCCTGCCGTTTTGTTGAGGAATGTGTTATGAAAAAGCTGATACTCATCGCCGTCATGGCATCAGGGCTGGTTGCCTGCGCGCAATCACCCGCGCCGAAAGAAGATAGCCGTCTTAAGGAAGCCTATAGCGCGTGTATCAATACCGCGCAGGGTTCGCCGGAGAAAATCGAAGCCTGCCAAAGTGTGTTGAATGTGCTGAAGAAAGAAAAACAGCACCAGCAGTTTGCGAATGAAGAAAGCGTGCGCGTACTGGATTACCAGCAGTGTATCCAGGCAACGCGTACGGGTAACGATCAATCCGTTAAGGCCGATTGTGATAAGGTCTGGCAGGAAATTCGCAGTAATAATACGGCGAAATAAAACGTGGTATGAACAAGAACGGGCGGAGAGATTTCTTCGCCCGTTTGCATTTTAGCGTCGTTTCTCAATTGCCCACTTGAGTAATGCCGCACAACGGTAAAATCCGTGGGCAAATTTTCCGTATGGGATGGTCAGAAATAGCGCCATCACGACACCAAGATGAATAGCAAGCAAAATAGCCATCCCTGAGGTATCTCTGCCTGCCAACAACGCTAAGCCCGTCAGACTCGTCAGTAGCAGCAACAGGATAAAACCGCGATCCATCGGTTTTTGCCGTGCGTCGCCATGTAGCGGTGAGCGCTTAAGGTTCAGCCATAACAAACCCGCTGGGCCGACAACCAGGCCAATGCCGCCTAATGTGCCCAGCATGACCGGAACGCTGAGGAACGGATAGGGCGCTTCTATGTCGGCAAAGTAGTGATAGCCCGTTGCCACCACGGTGGCGGCAAAGCAGAGCAGAAAACCGTAGAAGGTGAAGTGATGGAAACGGCGGCGCATCAGGGTGAAGGCATCATCTGCTTCGTTACACCCTTTGCCGTGCCCGCCATCGAGATATTTCAGCGTCAGCGCATTATGAGAGGCTTCAGCAATGTCAGAGGAACGCGGCATCCCCGGAGAAATCTCCCGCCAGAAGCGGATAACGCCCGCCATCAGCAGACCCATCGCCAGAATAAAGACTGAACCAAACATCCATGCCAGCAGGTTATGCGGGAAAATTTGGTAGAAATCTCCGGCCAGCGGGGGATGGAGTAACGTGCCTGTTAAACCTATAGCGAGGAGTAAAAACAGGATCAGACCGAAAACCAGCGACAGCGTCACGGTGACGCCTGCACGACGATAAAGCGCGCCAAAGGCGGCGGGTTGCGTGTAGTGCTGATAGGTTTCCAGCCTTACTTCTGCCATTGCTTTCGGTACATTGATAGCAAATTCATGGGGCGGTGCGTATTGACACGCGTGCAGGCAGGCGCCGCAGTTATGGCACAAGTTGGCCAGATAGTTGATATCCGCTTTACCGAATTCCAGACGCTGAGTCATCGCCGGGAACACGGCGCAAAAACCCTCGCAATAGCGGCAGGCATTGCAGACTTGCATAACTCGTTCAACTTCAGCTTCCGGCTCGGTAAGCATTTTCGCTTCGATAATTAATTTCTCAAGCGGTTTCATGACGAGTCTCCTTACGTGCGGCCAGAGCGGCTTCTTTTCCGGCAATACGGCCAAAGGTGGTCCCAATCGACATGCCTACACCTGCGGTGTAGCCTTTTCCCAGCACGTTGCCCGCCATCATCTCCCCGGCGACGAACAGATTGCGACTTGGACGCCCGGCAAAATGCACTGCGGCGTGTTCATTCACCTTTAACCCCAGGTAGGTGAAGGTGATCCCCGGACGTAAGGCATAGCCATAGTAAGGTGGCGTATCCAGTGGTCGCGCCCAATGTGTTTTTGCCGGTGTCAGATTTTGTGTTGCACAGTTATCAAGAGTGGTGTGGTCAAAGTGGCCTGGCAGGCAGGCCCTGTTGTACTGCATGACAGTATGGGTAAAGCGCTCAGTATCCAGTCCCAACTGACGTGCCAGCTCTGCTAACGTAGTGGCCTGTGCGCCAGGAAAAACCGGGGGCATGAAGTGACCGATGGCTTTACTGTCGATAATGGAGTAACCAATTTGCCCGGGCTGGTGGGCGACCAGACGTCCCCAGATGGCATAACGTTTGGGCCAGAAATCCTCGCCTTCATCATAAAATCGTTCTGCATCGCGGTTCACTACGATGCCAAGCGAAACACAGTCCACGCGGGTGCAAATCCCGCCGTCATATAAGGGGGCCCGGGCATCAATCGCCACGCAGTGTGACTGGGAGGGGTCGCCGATGATGTCCGCGCCGGCATCGATCATAAATTTGAGCAGTACGCCCTGATTAAAGCGCGTGCCGCGAATGAGGAAGTTATCCGCAGGCCATTCACCGCGGGCGTTCTCACCCCAGGCTTCTCTCAGCCATTCGCGGTTAGATTCAAACCCGCCAGCGGCAAGCACGCAGGTCTTTGCCGGAATGCGCTCTGCACCAGCCAGCGCCGCCACGAACTCGCCGTTGTGCAGTTCAAGCGCCTGCACCGGTGTGTTATAGCGGATTTGCACGCCTAACTTTTCTGCGCTGCGATAATAGGCATTCACCAGGGCTTTCCCACCGCCCATAAAAAAGGCATTGGTTCGCGCCACGTGCAAAGCGCCAGAAAGTGGAGGTTGAAAGTTAACGCCGTGCTGGCGCATCCAGTCGCGACACTGTGATGAGGTACGGATCACCAGCCGTGCCAGGACCTCGTTGGTATTACCTTCTGTTACACGCCAGAGGTCCTGCCAGAATTCCTCTTCTGGATAGCTCTCCACCAGTACATCCTGTGGCGCATCATGCATACAGCGTAAATTACGCGTGTGTTGGGAGTTTCCTCCGCGCCATTCACGCGGGGCTGCCTCAAGCAACAGTACCGAAGCACCTTGCTCCCGGGCGGTTAAGGCGGCACATAGTGCAGCATTGCCGCCGCCAATCACCAGAACATCAACCATCGCATACTCCATTACCACTTAACCAATTGTTAAGTTTGTAATTAAAATGTATACGAGTAAGTTGTGTGGACGCTATGACGTGATGCTAAACAGCCCTTTAATTATTGTAAAGGATCGCACCTGGCCAGTGTCCAGATTCCACCAGTTGATGCATCACTTTGGCTAGTACCACACGGGCAGCGAGACCTGCTGGGGTGAGTTCATCGTCAGAAAGGCTGACCAAAAAGTTGGGGCGGCTAAGTATGGGATTATGGATGCCAATCACTCTTAATGTCTCTTTATCGAGATGGGAAATTGCCGCACCGGGCTGAAGTGTTGCACCGATTCCGCTGCGAACGGCGTGCATCAGTAGCGTCAGGCCGTCAATTTCTGTCGCGATCTCAATGTTCAGCGCATGCTCCTGGCTGATAGCATCCAGTCTGCCGCGCAGACCATGTCCTGGGCTTGGCATTATCAATGGAATACGTGCCAATTGGGCTGGAGCAATATTGTCATCGGTAATATCAGCCAGTAGGGCATGAGTACCAATTAAAAATAGCCGTTCTTCGAGAATCGGTCTGGCGCTCCAGCGCAGGATCTTTTCTTTTTGAAATACCACCGCCAGATCAATCTGGCGGGTATTAATCATTCGTTCCAGGTTACCAGAGAGGCTTTCCACCACATGCAGGCGGACATCACTATAGCTTTCCCGCATGGCGTTGATGAAAGGCATCCCAAGAACGGAAGCAGTACTGGGGGCCATGCCGACGCTGACGTGCCCGGAAAGTCTGGCCTCCCGTGCGGCGAGGATCGCATCGTCTGCGTGACGGAGCGCCAGCTGTGCCTGGGCGTAAAATGCCAGTCCAGCGCTGGTGGGCGTCACGCCACGCGAGGTACGTTGCAGCAGACGTATGGCGAGTTCGTTTTCCAGGCGGGTCATTTGCTGGCTGAGCGCCGAAACACCGATACTGAGGTCGAGCGCCGCGCTACCCATGCTGCCGGTTTCTACAATGCGCACAAAATAACGTAGCTGGCGAAGTTCCATTTCGACTCTCCGGAAGGGACAATTGATTTTTACATTAAAGCAACACAAGAGTGGAGGGAAGGGGAAACACGCTGATAACGCGCATAAAAAAAGCCAACCGGATGGTTGGCTTTTCAGAGAGCATTACATTACTTGCCGTCGTGCGCGTGCTCATCTTCGCGGCAATCGCCTTCAGCGCAGTGACCGTACAGATAGAGGCTATGGTTAGTTAAACGAATGCCATGTTTAGCCGCAATCTCACGTTGACGCGCTTCGATGGAGTCATCGCTGAACTCGACCACTTTGCCGCAGTCAAGGCAAATCAGGTGATCGTGATGATGCTGTTGAGTCAGTTCGAAGACGGATTTACCACCTTCAAAATTATGGCGGGTCACGATACCGGCATCATCAAACTGGTTCAGCACGCGATACACGGTCGCCAGACCAATTTCTTCACCCATGTCGATCAGGCGTTTGTATAAGTCTTCCGCACTGACGTGATGGTTATCCGGTTCCTGAAGAACTTCCAGAATCTTTAAACGAGGAAGCGTTACTTTCAGGCCAGCCTTCTTTAATGCGGTATTGTTGTCAGTCATGCGGAATCTGTCCTGTAGCTAAACGGTTCACTTCATTAACAGAAGTGACAGAAATTGCACTTGAGATAATGCGTATCATTATAGAACTGCCATGCCTAAATGAAAACTGCAAGTCTCTGGCAAATATTGTTAATCAAAACGTGGTATCACCAACAAACACACTGTGCAATACCCGATTGGCATCCAGCCATTGTACAGGGTCAGGCGAAAAAGTTACAAATTTGTAGCAATTATTTTGATTGGTTTTATCTATTGATGCGGCGCAGATGAATATCTACGCCGCACGAAATCAGGCATTGATGATTTCGTCGAGGTGCAGCTCTTCAGAGATCTGCTTAACCCATTTTTCTACGCGTTCAGCGGTCAGTTCCGGCTGGCGATCTTCATCGATAGCCAGACCGACAAAGTGGTCGTCATCTGCCAGACCTTTAGACGCTTCAAAATGGTAACCCGCCGTTGGCCAGTGGCCGACGATGGTGGCGCCGCGCGGCTCAATGATGTCACGGATGGTGCCTAACGCATCACAGAAATATTCTGCGTAATCTTCCTGGTCGCCACAGCCGAACAATGCCACCAGTTTACCGTTAAAATCAATGTCTTCGAGAGTAGGGAAGAAGTCGTCCCAGTCGCACTGCGCTTCACCGTAGTACCAGGTTGGGATGCCGAGCAGCAGAATGTCATACCCTTCCAGGTCTTCTTTGCTGCTTTTTGCAATGTCATGTACATCGGCAACGTCTTTACCAAGCTGTTTTTGAATCATTTTTGCGATATTTTCGGTATTACCGGTGTCGCTGCCGAAAAAGATGCCAGTGATTGCCATGAGTAAAATAACCTCTTGAAACTTATTGAAATGGTGGTGGCGCATTGCCCACGGATAAGGGCAATCATAGCAGAACAGTCAGGCATGCGGAAACAGCAAACACGCAGGACTGCACTCTGTGCTACACGATTTATGATTTAGAGCAGAAATTCAGACTAAGCCTGACCGCGCAATGCGGTGAGTTGGTTCATCAGCATCTCTTCGATGAGTTCACTGCGACTCATGTTGCGTGCCTCGGCCAGCTCGTTCAGAGCGTCAACGGCATCGGCGTTCAGTTTCAGTTCGACACGCTTAAGCCCGCGAACTTTGTCGCGTTTAAGCTGATTACGTTTGTTAATACGTAACTGTTCATCACGCGAGAGCGGATTAGTTTTGGGTCGTCCCGGGCGACGCTCCTGCGCGAACAGATCTAATGTCGTACGGTCCGTTTGTTCTTTGGCCATGATCTTGGTGACTTCGGGGAAACAATCAGCCAGGCGTCCGCCCGGATGGATAGCGCGCCATAATACATCAGCAGGGGAGGCGCGCCAACGCCCACGCGCGTAATCACGCGCGGACGCTGAGTTTTTAATCAGTTAACCTGCTCGCTCAGATAACGACGGATGGCGCGCAGCACCGCATCGGGTTTTTCCGCATGTACCCAATGGCCTGCGCCGGCAATAACGTGTGCGCGGGCCTGCGGGAATTGCGCCAGCAGCTGTTCGCGATACGCTTCGGTCACATAAGGTGAATTACCGCCGGGGATAAACAGCGCCGGGTGTTCCCACGCCGGAATGGTCTCCCAACCGACGATATGCGGATATTGATCCCACAATACGGGAACGTTAAAGCGCCACTCGCCGTCAACAAAGGATTTCAGCAGAAACTGGATAACACCTTCCTCTTGCAGGTGCTGACGCATAACGCTCGCCGCCTGCTGGCGTGAGGACGCTTGTGCATCGGTTACGGCATTGATTGCCGCAAAAATCTCATCGTGGCGGCGAACATGGTAGTCAACGGGAGCAATGTCGATGGCGACCAGCCGTTCGACACGTTCAGGAGCCAGCGCAGTCAGCGCCATAACGGCTTTACCGCCCATCGAGTGGCCAATAAAGATCGCTTTTTCAATCTGCCTGGCGTCCAGCGTATCCAGTAGATCTTGCGCCATGGCCGGATAATTCATCTCAGGTGAACGAGGGGAGAGACCATGATTTCGCATATCAACCTGGATGATGTCGTGATCGGCCACGAGATCGCGTGCCAGGATCCCGAGGTTATCCAGACTGCCAAACAGGCCGTGAACCAGGACGATGGGAGAATTATTGTGCGGGTTTTGCGCAGATTGCGCTCGGATATTCAATTTCATGGCAAAGTTCTTTTTTTCACACTGACGGGTTAGGGTATCATGTTGACCATTCTGCCACATGGCTGCAACAACTACGGTTACTCCGAGTTTTGCTGGTCACCAGGCTTGACGCTATCCGCTGTTAGGATTTGCCTTTACACTACAGCGTGTAAAGTCCTGACAACTTGTATTCAGCCAAACATTGCACTGGATTAAGATGAAAACGATTGAAGTTGATGATGAACTCTATAGCTATATTGCCAGCCACACCAAGCATATTGGCGAGAGCGCATCCGACATTTTACGGCGTATGTTGAAATTTTCCGCCGCATCACAGCCTGTCACTCCGGTAGTAAAAGAAGTCCGCGCGGTACAACCTGTCGTGGAAGCCAAGCCGGTCAACCCTACGAAAGACAAAGTGCGCGCCATGCGTGAACTGCTGCTTTCCGATGAATATGCGGAACAGAAAAAAGCAGTGAATCGCTTTATGCTGGTGCTGTCTACACTTTACTCACTGGATAACAACGCGTTCGCCGAAGCAACGGAATCGTTGCACGGACGTACGCGCGTTTATTTTGCAGCGGATGAACAGACGTTGCTGAAAAATGGTAATCAAACCAAACCGAAACACGTGCCAGGCACGCCGTACTGGGTGATCACCAACACTAATACCGGCCGTAAATGCAGCATGGTTGAACACATCATGCAGTCAATGCAATTCCCTGCGGAATTGATTGAAAAGGTTTGCGGAACAATTTAATCCTTGCATTAGAAGGACCAGGCAATGGCAATCCACAATCGTGCAGGTCAACCTGCGCAACAGAGTGATTTGATTAACGTCGCCCAACTGACGGCACAGTACTATGTACTGAAACCAACGGCAGGGAACGCTGAGCACGCTGTTAAGTTCGGTACGTCCGGACATCGCGGCAGTGCAGGTCGTCATAGTTTTAACGAGTCGCATATTCTGGCTATCGCCCAGGCGATTGCTGAAGAACGTGCGAAAAACGGGATTACTGGCCCGTGCTATGTGGGCAAGGATACCCACGCGCTGTCTGAACCGGCTTTTATCTCTGTACTGGAAGTGCTGGCGGCGAACGGCGTTGACGTCATCGTGCAGGAAAATAACGGCTTTACGCCAACCCCTGCTGTATCGAACGCTATCCTGGTCCATAACAAAAAAGGCGGCCCGCTGGCTGACGGCATTGTGATCACGCCGTCCCATAACCCACCAGAAGACGGCGGAATTAAATACAACCCGCCAAACGGTGGCCCGGCAGATACCAACGTCACCAAAGTCGTAGAAGACAGGGCTAATGCACTGTTGGCTGATGGTCTGAAAGGCGTGAAGCGTATTCCGCTGGATGCTGCGCTGGCGTCCGGTCATGTTAAAGAACAAGACCTGGTTCAACCCTTCGTGGAAGGGCTGGCAGATATCGTCGATATGGCGGCAATCCAGAAAGCGGGTCTGACGCTGGGCGTTGATCCACTGGGTGGTTCCGGTATCGAATACTGGAAACGTATCGCTCAGCACTACAACCTGAATCTGACCCTCGTTAACGATCAGGTCGACCAGACTTTCCGCTTTATGCATCTCGATAAAGACGGCGCCATTCGTATGGACTGTTCCTCCGAGTGCGCGATGGCCGGTCTGCTGGCGCTGCGTGACAAATTCGATTTGGCATTTGCCAATGACCCGGACTATGACCGCCACGGTATCGTAACACCGGCTGGACTGATGAATCCGAACCACTATCTGGCGGTAGCGATCAACTACCTGTTCCAGCATCGTCCGCAGTGGGGCAAAGATGTTGCCGTCGGTAAGACGCTGGTGTCATCGGCGATGATTGACCGTGTAGTGAATGAGTTAGGGCGTAAACTGGTTGAAGTGCCGGTTGGCTTTAAATGGTTTGTTGACGGTCTGTTTGACGGCAGTTTTGGCTTTGGTGGGGAAGAGAGCGCGGGGGCATCTTTCCTGCGTTTCGACGGTACACCGTGGTCAACCGACAAAGATGGCATCATCATGTGCCTGCTGGCGGCAGAAATTACCGCAGTGACAGGCAAGAACCCGCAAGAGCATTACAACGAACTGGCGGCGCGCTTTGGCGCACCGAGCTATAACCGAATTCAGGCTGGGGCCACCTCCGCGCAGAAAGCGGCGTTGTCTAAGCTGTCTCCGGAAATGGTGAGCGCCAGTACGCTGGCGGGTGACCCGATCACCGCGCGTCTGACGGCGGCACCGGGCAACGGCGCATCGATTGGCGGCCTGAAGGTGATGACCGATAACGGCTGGTTTGCTGCGCGTCCTTCTGGTACCGAAGATGCTTACAAGATCTACTGCGAAAGCTTCCTCGGTGAGGAACACCGCAAGCAGATCGAGAAAGAAGCGGTCGAGATTGTCAGCGAAGTGTTGAAAAACGCATAAATCACCTGCCGGATAAGACGCTAGCGTCGTCATCCGGTATGAATGATGAAAAAGCCGGATAGCGTATCAGCTGATCCGGCTTTTTTATTCAGTGCATATTCACGGCATAAACCGATAGCCAATTCCGGTTTCGGTGAGAAAATGACGCGGGCGGGCCGGGTCCAGTTCCAGCTTCTGGCGCAGGTGTCCCATATAAATACGCAGATAGTGACTGTGTTCGACGGCGTTTGGTCCCCAAACCTGATTCAATAACTGACGTTGCGTCAGCACCTTCCCGGCGTTATTCAGCAATACCGCTAACAGGCGAAACTCAATCGGCGTCAAATGAATTTCTTCGTCACCCCGGTGTACGAGGCGGGCGGCGATATCCACTTTAACATTAGAAAAATGTACGATCGGTTCGGGAGACGTCCCGCTGGCGTGGCGACGCAATGCCACACGCAATCGCGCCTGTAGCTCGCCAATACCAAAAGGTTTGCTGAGATAGTCATCGGCTCCGACATCCAGCGCGGCGATTTTATCGCTTTCCTCACTGCGGGCTGAAAGCACAATCACCGGGATCGCGCTCCATTGACGCAGGTCGCGAATAAAATCAATGCCGTCGCCATCCGGCAGGCCGAGATCGAGAATGATGAGATCGGGTTTTCGCGTGGCGGCTTCCAGCAGACCACGTTGCAGCGTTTCCGCTTCAAATACACGTAGCCCATCGGCCTCCAGCGCGGTGCGTAGAAAGCGGCGAATGGCCTGTTCATCTTCAACAATCAGTACGTTCGTCACATATCCTCATGAAAATCTTCAAGTTCAGGGGGGATTTCCTGGGGCAGTGTAACACGAAAACATGCTCCTCCCTGCGCGCGATTGTGGACAGAAATAGTCCCGCCATGCACGTCTACAATGGCCTGACAAATTGCCAGCCCCAGCCCAACGCCTGGCACCGATGACTCTTTATTTCCCCGAGAAAATTTGTCAAAAACGCGCTGTTCCATACCCGATGGAACACCCGGCCCATTATCCCAGACGTCCAGTTGCAGGTGTTCGCCATCAACGCTGGCATCAATACCGATCTGCGCCTGTGGGCCCGCGTATTTGACGGCATTTTCCAGCAGATTAATCAGTACCCGTTCAAAGAGCGGGCCATCGACGTGAATCAATGTCAACGGTTCTGGTAACGATAGATTTATCGGGGCAGAGAGACCTGGCTCCAGCATCTGCAGGGCGCTGCCGACCACCTCTTCCAGCGTTAACCACTCCTTCTTAAGATTAAAGCCGCCAGACTGAATTCGCGCCATATCCAGCAGGTTATTCACCAGTCGGGTCGTGTTCAGGACGTGCTGGCGAATTTCGCTGGCCTGACGTGCGTGCGGCGATCCTTCGCTTGCCAGATCCAGCGTTAAGATTTCTGCCTGGCCGAACAACACCGTCAGCGGTGTGCGTAAATCGTGGGAAAGGGCGGCGAGCAGGGCATTGCGAATGCTTTCACGCTCGCTGGCAAACCGGGCCTGCTCTTCGCTGGCGGTTAGCGTCAGGCGTTCCAGCGCACTGGCGACCAGTAAAGTGAAGGTTTCCAGCAGGCGTTGCTGTTCGGGGATCATCAACTGGCGTAAATTTCCTGGTTCCACGACCAGCAGCCCATGCGTTTTGTCGGCGCTTTTTAACGGTAAAATTTGATACGGCACGCCGGGTAAGGTATCAGTGCCTGCGCCGGCGGGTTGCCCTTTATCAAAGCTCCATTGGGCAATAGCGTCATCCCAAGGCGTCATGCCCTGTTGATGGGTGAGAGGGGCCAGCTTACCGTTCTCGCCGGGCAGTAAAACCTGGCTACGGGCCTGGAACGTTGAGGCAATAAACTGTTCGCTGGTGGCGGCGATATCCTGTTGGCTGCGCCCTACAGCCAGTGCTTTCGACATCTCATACAAATGACGCGTACGCTGTTCACGATAACGTGCAACCCGGGCCTGATAACGCACCCCGGCGGTCAGATTACCGATAACCAGACCTACCGTTAGCATCACGGCAAAGGTAAGCAGGTACTGGACGTCGGAAACGGCAAGCGTGCCGCGTGGCGCAATAAAGAAGAGATCAAAGCTGGCGACGTTGATAAACGTCGCCACCACCGATGGCCAGCGCCCGTAGAACAGGGCGATCACCACCACGCCCAGTAGATAGAGCATCACCAGGTTGGCTGCGTCAAATGCAACCAACCACTGCATGGCAATCAATGTCGTAACAGCACACAATGCAGCAGCGACCACACAACCCTGGATTTGTACCCGCCATTTATCCTTAAAGGTGCGGTTATCTGCGGTTTGCAGCACAGGGCGTGCAGGGGGCTCATCGAGGGCTACAATCATCAGATCGAGATCCGGTGCGCGATGGGCCAGCTTGTCAGCAAAGGAGTCGCTGCGCCACCAGCGACGTGTAGTTGGACGCCCGAGGACAATTTTCCCCAGATTATGCTCACGGGCATAGCGGATCACCGCTTTATCTTCGGCAGGGTCGGAGAGAGTGGCCGTTTCAGCCCCCAGCTCCTGGGCTAATCGCAGGGCGCTTAAAATTGCGCGGCGTTGTTTTTCGGGCAGTCGGTGCAGCGCTGGCGTTTCGACATACACTGCATGCCATACGCTGCCGAGGCGCGCCGCCAGGCGTGCAGCCGCTCGCACCAGTTTCTCGCTGCCGGTGTTGTGTCCAATACACAGTAAAATGGCATCGCGAGTATGCCAGACTTTTTCTTCTCCCGGACGCCCCCGCCAGGCACGCATCTGATCGTCCACCCGATCGGCGGTGCGTCGCAGCGCCAGTTCGCGCAGCGCTATCAAATTACCTTTGCGGAAGAAATGCTCGATTGCACGCTCTGCCTGACCGGCAATATAGACCTTGCCTTCGTTCAGGCGCTGACGCAAATCGTCGGGAGGGAGATCGACCAGTACCACGTCGTCAGCGGCATCGAAAAAAGGATCGGGGACGGTTTCGCGAACCTGAATACCGGTGACGCCGCTGACCACATCATTCAGGCTTTCCAGGTGCTGAACGTTAACGGTGGTAAAAACATCAATCCCGGCTTCCAGCAGTTCTTCAATATCCTGCCAGCGGCGGGGGTGGCGTGAACCTGGCGCATTGCTGTGCGCCAGTTCGTCCATCAAAATCAGCGCCGGGCGGCGGGCGAGGGCGGCATCAAGATCGAACTCGCTGATATGCCGCCCACGGTGTGCCTGACGTTTCAACGGCAGCACGGTGAGACCGTCAAGCAGTGCGGCGGTCTCCTTGCGCCCGTGGGTTTCCACCACGCCAATCAGCACATCCAACCCCTGCGACCGCAGTCGCTGGGCCTCCGCCAGCATGGCCCAGGTTTTCCCCACGCCTGCGCAGGCACCGAAGAAAATTTTCAGTTTTCCCCGGTGCGGAGCGGTGGTCTGCTCCAGCAGGCGATCGGGGTCGGGGCGTAAGGGGTCGTTATGCATGTCCTTTTTCTCAGTGCTTATCCAGCGCTAAATTAAGTTCCACCAGGTTCACCACCGGTTGGCCGATAAAACTGACCAGTGGCTTTTGCGTGTATTGTGCAACCAGGCGCGTGACCTCTTCAACGCTGAGGTTGCGGGCTTGCGCCACGCGCGGGATTTGCCAGGCTACTGCCGCTGGCGTCAGGTTGTTATCCAGCCCGCTGGCGGAAGCTGTTACCAGCTCTACCGGAACGGCAGGATTTGCCTGCGGGTTGGCGGCACGCAGCGCGGCAATCCGGCTTTGCAGCTGTTTATCCAGTTCCGGGTTGCTGGCTGCCAGATTACTGCCGCCTGAAGCCATTGGATTATAGGGCATTTCCGCTGTGGCTGAGGGGCGTCCCTGAAAATAACCGGCAGCGGTAAACTGTTGCCCAATGAGCTTGGAGCCGCGAACAATCTGACCTTCGCGGAGAAGCGACCCGTTAGCCTGGTGGGGGAACCACCACTGCCCAAGCGCGGTGGTCAGCAGCGGATAAACACCGCCGGTGATAAGCATCAGGAAAAGCAATGTTGATAATGCAGGACGTAATCCACTCATCTGAAACCTCACACCAGACCCAGCAGGGTCAGCAGTAAATCAATTACTTTGATACCGATAAACGGCACAACCAGGCCACCCAGACCATAGATCCACAAATTGCGGCGCAGCATCGCGGAAGCGGATAACGGCTTATAGCTCACGCCTTTCAGCGCCAGTGGGATCAGGAAGACGATGACCAGCGCATTGAAGATGACGGCGCTGAGGATCGCCGAATCCGGCGAATGCAGTCGCATGACGTTCAGTGCGTTAAGCTGCGGGTAAGTTGCGGCGAACGCAGCCGGGATGATGGCGAAATATTTCGCAACGTCGTTGGCGATACTAAAGGTGGTCAGCGACCCACGCGTCATCAGCATCTGTTTACCAATGTGCACCACTTCAATCAGTTTGGTGGGGTTGGAGTCGAGATCCACCATATTGCCCGCTTCTTTCGCTGCCTGGGTTCCGGAGTTCATGGCAACGGCCACATCGGCCTGCGCAAGGGCTGGTGCGTCGTTAGTTCCGTCGCCGGTCATCGCCACCAGACGACCTTCCGCCTGATACTGACGAATCAACGCCAGCTTGGCTTCCGGTGTGGCTTCGGCTAAGAAGTCATCCACTCCGGCTTCCGCGGCGATTGCGGCGGCGGTTAAACGGTTGTCGCCAGTGATCATCACCGTTTTGATCCCCATTTTACGCAGTTGGGCAAAACGTTCTTTAATCCCGCCTTTTACGATATCTTTCAGGGCAATCACACCCAGTACGTGGGAGCCTTCAGCAACCACCAGCGGCGTAGCGCCAAGGCGTGCGACGTTTTCGACCTTCTGCTCAACGTCGGCGGGGAAGTGGCCGCCGTTGGCTTCGACGTGACGACGAATAGCATCGACCGACCCTTTGCGGATCATACGGTTGTCGATGTTGATCCCGCTCATCCGACTTTGGGCGGTAAACGGTACAAAGGTGGCGTGTAGCGATTGCACGTCGCGTATACGCAGATTAAAGCGCTGTTTAGCCAGAATCACGATGCTGCGGCCTTCCGGCGTTTCATCGGCCAGGGATGAAAGCTGCGCGGCATCGGCCAGCGTTTTTTCGTCCACGCCGTGGGCGGGCAGAAAATCTGAAGCCTGGCGGTTACCCAGCGTAATGGTGCCGGTTTTATCCAGCAGCAGTACATCCACGTCACCCGCCGCTTCTACTGCACGTCCGCTGGTGGCAATGACGTTCGCACCCAACATGCGGCTCATCCCGGCGACGCCAATCGCGGAGAGCAGCCCGCCTATCGTCGTAGGAATTAAACACACCAGCAGCGCAACCAATACCGTGATGCTGACTGCACTGCCGCCCCAGGCAGAGAACGGCCACAACGTGGCGGTTGCCAGCAGAAAGACGATAGTCAGGGCAATCAGCAGGATCGTCAGCGCGATTTCATTGGGCGTTTTACGCCGCTGTGCGCCTTCAACCATGGCAATCATTCGGTCGAGGAATGTTTCTCCGGGGTTGACGCTACACGCGATCACCAGCCAGTCGGAGAGGATGCGAGTCCCGCCGGTGACGGAGGCAAAATCGCCGCCGGATTCACGGATTACAGGCGCGGACTCACCGGTAATGGCGCTTTCATCCACCGAGGCGCCGCCTTCGATAACTTCGCCGTCACACGGGATAATATCGCCAGCTTCCACCAGCACGATATCCCCTTTACGTAACTCTTCGGCTGGCACGTGATCCATTTGCGCACCATATTTCGGTTCACGAAGTTTGCGGGCAAAGGCGGTTTTTTTAACCCCTTTCAGGCTGTTGGCCTGCGCTTTACTACGCCCTTCAGCCAGCGCTTCCGCAAAGTTAGCGAACAGAACAGTCACCCATAGCCAGAGGCTTATCGCGCCGGTAAACAGTGGATTACCTGACATATGGCCTGTCGCCATCGCCACCGTTAACAGGGTGGTCAGCAGGCTGCCCAGCCAGACGATAAACATCACCGGGTTACGCCACTGAGTATGTGGACTTAATTTTTTCACGGCGTCCATCAGCGCTTGTGCGACCAGAGAAGGTTCGAACAGCGCCAGTTGCTTGCGACTCATAGTCATGTGCTCCGCATCACTCAACGTAAAGAGAGGTATTCTGCTACCGGGCCAAGCGCCAGCGCAGGAACAAAGGTGAGGGCGCCAACCAGCAACACGGTACCGATCAACAACCCAACAAACAGCGCACCGTAGGTAGGTAGCGTGCCGGGACTTGCTGGCTGGCTCTTTTTACCAACAAGTGAACCGGCAATCGCCATCACCGGGATAATGACGCCGAAGCGGCCGAAGAACATGCATAAGGCCAGCAGGCAGTTCCAGAACGGGCTGTTGGCGCTTAACCCGGCGAAGGCGCTACCGTTGTTGTTCGAGGCGGACGACACGGCATACAGCACTTCGCTAAAACCATGCGGCCCGGGATTGAGCATGGCGCTACGCCCGGCATCGCTCATCATGGCTATCGCTGTCCCAAGCAGAACCAGCGCGGGGGTAACCAGAATCGCCAGCGCGGTCATTTTCATTTCGCGGACATCGATTTTTTTACCCAGATATTCCGGCGTGCGACCAATCATCAGTCCGGCAATAAAGACCGCCAGCAGCACGAACAACAGCATGCCGTACAACCCAGCCCCCACGCCGCCGAAGACCACTTCGCCAATCTGCATCAACCACATCGGTACCATGCCGCCCAGCGCAGTGAAGGAGTCGTGCATAGCAATGACTGCGCCACAGGATGCGGCTGTCGTGACGACTGCAAACAGACTACTGACCAGCACGCCAAAGCGGCTCTCTTTACCTTCCATGTTGATATTGCTGTCTGCGCCAAACGCCATCAGATGCGGGTTACCCTGCACTTCGGCCCACATTACAACCGCCACGCAAACAACAAAAATAAGCGACATAGCCCACAGCAGGGTGCGTCCCTGTCGGCGATCGCCCACGACGTCGCCGAAGGCGAAACACAGCGCCGTGGGAATTAAGAAGATTGCCAGCATCTGGACCAGGTTGGTCAGTGCGGTTGGGTTTTCAAACGGATGTGAGGAGTTGGCATTAAAAAAGCCGCCGCCGTTGGTACCGAGCATCTTAATGGCCTCTTGTGAGGCGACAGGTCCCATCGGTAGCAGTTGTTTTGTCCCTTCGAGCGTGGTGATCGCCTGATAAGGCAGCAGGTTTTGCAGCGCACCTTGTTGGATGAAAAACAGCGCGATGAGCAGAGAAATCGGCAGCAATATCCACAGCGTAATGCGGACCAGATCCACCCAGGCGTTGCCCAGCGTGTTCATACTCTGGCGCGTAAAGGCGCGAGCCAGGGCAAAGATCACCGCAATACCGGTCGCCGCAGACAGGAAATTCTGCACGGTCAGGCCGGCCATCTGGCTGAAGTAGCTTAAAGTGGTTTCACCCGCATAGGACTGCCAGTTGGTGTTGGTCACAAAACTAACAGCGGTATTGAGCGCGAGATCCCACGATAGCCCCGGTAACTGTTGTGGATTCAGCGGCAGCAGGTTTTGCGCCATTAACATCGCAAACAGTATCAGCAGGCCGAGGATATTAAGTGCGAGGATCGCCAGCAAATAGTGCAGCCAGGTCATTTCCTGCTGCGAAATACCCAGCCCACGCCACAGCACACGCTCAACGCCGGCAAGGCCGGGTAAGGATGTGTTGTTGATAAGACGCGCCAGCCCAAAGCCCAGCGGCCTGGCGAGAACAAACAGCACCAGCAGGAAACTGGCGATGAGTAAAAATCCTTGCGCTGCCATCAGAACGCCTCCGCATTAATCAAGGCATACACCAGATAACCCAGTAACAAAAAGACCAGCACAATGCCGGTTATCACGCCTGCACTCACAGTGCACCTCCAGTGGCATAAATGTGATAACCAGAGCGTAGGTTTTTGGTTGCAAAGATTTTGCAAAAATCTGCGGGCGGGGTGTAAAAAAAGTATAAAAATGGCAAAGACCATTATTTAACTAATGATTAGTATTAATTTAACCTTTATGTAACTTAATTACGAATTTACGTTAAACGGAGCATCAATAGATAAAAATAAGTGGTCGGATGAGTAGCAAAATTACACACAAGGCGGTATTATTTTCATCAGTTAACCAAGTTTATTTTCCGGTGCGATTCACCGAACAGATATATGGGAGAGGATTATGGACTTTTATAAAGAATATCCAGCACACATTGTTTTCTTGCGCCGTACCTTTGCCGTACTGGCTGGTGTTCTGGCGCTGCCGGTCATGCTGTTCTGGAAAGACCGTGCCCGTTTTTACAGCTACCTGCATCGCGTCTGGTCGAAAACCAGTGATAAGCCGGTGTGGATGGAGCAGGCTGAAAAAGCCACCTGCGATTTCTACTAAGTTACCGTTCAGGCTCAAAAAAACCGCCAACAGCAATGTGGCGGTTTTTTTATACGTCGCAGTCTACACTTACCTGTGTAACGGATAAGGAGTGGCGATGAGCAAGAGAGTTCCTGTTGGTGTCCGCGCCTGTCTGACCGCAGAAGCGAACGATAAATTTCTGTTTGACGAGAATACGCTGGTACGTATTTATGCCTTGCATGAATTGCACCGACTGCGCCAGAGCGGATTATCACGTGGCGCATTGATTGATTTTCACACCCGTTACAAGCTGGTGTTACTGGCACACTCCCAACCGGAGTATCGTGAGCTCGGCCCTTTTGTTGCCGCAATCCACGAATGGGCAAGCCTCGATGCTTTTTATACGGAGTACCGTTTACGGTTGATTCATCTGTTGTTTAATAACGCGACCCGACGCAACCATACCAATGTCCTGATGCATGTGCAGGGCTATTTCCGTAACCAGCTCAATCTTCGTCAACGTCAGGAACTGACCTCAATAATCGATAACTATCGACGTGAGATGCAGCCGCTGCTTGCGCCATTGATGCTCCTCCAACACTATATGACGGAGCACCCGAACAGTTGGTTGTCCGGGCAACGTTACTTTGAACTCTGGCCTGCGATTCTGCGTTTACACGGCAAAGCTTAATTTTTATTTGGGAGTTTTATGACCACTCATCTGGTCTGGTTTCGGCGAGATTTACGTTTGCATGACAATCTTGCGCTGGCAGCGGCATGTCGGGATCGTTCGGCACGGGTATTGGCGTTATATATTGCCACGCCCGCACAGTGGAAAGCGCATGATATGTCACCGCGTCAGGCGGCGTTTGTCGGCAAGCAGTTGAATGCGCTGCAGACGGCGCTGGCAGAAAAAGGCATCCCGCTGCTGGTTTATGACGTCGGGGATTTCACAGCCAGCGTAGAGATAGTCAAAAATGTCTGCGCACTGCATGACGTTAGCCGACTGTTTTATAACTATCAGTACGAAATCAACGAACGCCAGCGCGATGCTCAGGTTGAAAAATCATTATCGCAGGTGGTCTGTGAGGGTTTTGACGATAGCGTAATCCTGGCACCGGGCGCGGTAATGACCGGGAATCATGAGATGTATAAAGTCTTTACACCGTTTAAAAATGCCTGGCTGAAGCGGTTAAAAGACAGTATCCCGGAGTGTGTTGCGGCACCAAAAGCCCGCGAAAGCGGCGCAATTCCCCCCCCATCAACGCCAATTACGCTCAATTATCCACAGCAGGATTTTGATGTGGCGCTTTTCCCGGTAGAAGAAAAATCGGTTATCGCGCAATTACGTCAGTTTTGCCAGCAGGGCGCGGCAGAATATGAGCAACAACGTGATTTCCCGGCAAATGAAGGCACCAGCCGGTTGTCGGCAAGCCTTGCCACCGGTGGGTTATCACCGCGTCAGTGTCTGCACCGTTTGTTAGTCGAGCAACCGCAGGCGCTAGAGGGAGGCTCCGGGAGCGTTTGGCTAAACGAGCTCATCTGGCGCGAATTTTACCGCCATCTACTGACGTACTATCCCGCACTTTGTCGGCATCAGCCCTTTATTCGCTGGACCGATCGCGTGCAATGGCAGAATAATCCGATGCATTTGCAGGCCTGGAAAACGGGTAGTACGGGTTACCCTATTGTGGATGCGGCGATGCGTCAGCTCAACGCCACGGGCTGGATGCATAATCGTTTACGCATGATTGCGGCCAGTTTTTTGGTGAAGGACCTGCTGATTGACTGGCGTAAAGGCGAACAATATTTCATGTCGCAACTGATTGATGGTGACCTCGCGGCCAATAACGGCGGCTGGCAGTGGGCAGCCTCAACCGGAACCGACGCAGCACCGTATTTCCGGATCTTTAACCCCACGACGCAGGGCGAAAAATTCGACCATGACGGTGAGTTTATCCGCCAGTGGGTGCCGGAACTGCACGACGTGCCGGGTAAAGCCATTCATGACCCGTGGCCGTGGGCGGAGAAAATGCAGGTGACGCTCAACTATCCTCGTCCGATTGTCGATCATAAACAGGCAAGGCTGGCGACGCTGTCGGCATATGAGGCGGCGCGTAAAGGGTAAAGGCATGGTGGATTTTGCGTAATACCTTCCAACAGAATGAACATGTTGCAGTCGGGTGATTTTAGCGCTGAAGCGTGCGCTCAGTACCGTGAATACCCTGCTGCACAAGTTTTCTCTCAGCAGTAAATTTCCGTCATCTGAATGAAAATGACGGAAATTAATGACAACGCCAACGACCTCCACCCCGCATGATGCGGTGTTTAAAACGTTTTTACATCATCCCGAAACTGCACGAGATTTTCTCGACATTCACCTGCCAGCTGAACTGCGGATGCTTTGCGATTTGAATTCGCTGCAACTGGAGTCAGAAAGCTTTATTGAAGCGGATTTACGTTCGCGCTACTCCGACGTGCTCTGGTCTTTGCACACACGCAACGGTGACGGTTATGTCTATGTGGTGATAGAGCATCAAAGTTCAGCCGAGCCACATATGGCTTTTCGTCTGTTGCGTTATGCGCTAGCGGCGATGCAGCGCCATCTGGACGCAGGGCACAAGGAACTGCCGCTGGTGATACCGATGCTGTTTTATCATGGCTGCCGAAGCCCCTATCCGTACTCATTGTGCTGGCTGGATGCCTTTGCCGACCCCGTGGCGGCAAGACAGCTTTATTCCAGCGCATTTCCGTTGGTAGACATAACGGTGGTACCCGATGATGAGATCATGGCTCACAGGCGAATGGCGCTGCTGGAATTAATGCAAAAACATATCCGTCAGCGGGATTTGATGGGGCTGGTAGAGCAACTGACCACGCTACTACTTACCGGATGCGCTAATGACACGCAACTGCAGGCGATGTTTAATTACATCCTACGATCCGGCGATGAATCTCGCTTTAATGAGTTTATGCAAGAGATGGCACAACGGATCCCCCAACATAAGGAGAGGCTGATGACTATTGCGGAGCGGTTACGGTTAGATGGATTACAGGAAGGTTTACAACAAGGGCTACAACAAGGCAAAGAAGTAGGAAAGCGAGAAGCTGCATTACGTATAGCGCAAACTATGCTGGAGCAGGGAATAGATCGCGCAATGGTACTACTAGTGACGGGGCTTACTGAAGAGGAACTCGCTGCAAGTTATGCGTAATTACCCGAAAAAACAGGCCCGAATAGTATTACATCATCGGGCCCTTACACTCAGGATTCTACCGCCAGCGGACGGTTTCTGAACTTAAGCGACTGGTACAGCCAAATCATCAGCACCAACGCCACACAGGCCAGCGCGCCCCAGGTAATTTCGCTAAAGACATCAATATAGGCGTTGATGGAATAGTTGATAGCACCGGAAGCATCAAACGCGCCCTGTGATGTCTGGTCGGCAATCACACCCGCCAGGTAGTTGGCAATGGCCCCGGAAAGCAGCATATAGATGCCGGTTAATACGCCGGTTACCCCTGGGATCTCAATGCGCGTAATTTGTGACATGGCGACAGGGTCGATAAACAGTTCGGCAAAGCCCATGACCGCTAGCCCCAATACCATCAGCGGCATGGAAGAGTGGCCGTAAGCTGCGGACCAACGGGCGCTTAAGGTCAGAATACAGAAACCCGCACTCATTAACCCCAGACCGAGAGCAAACTTACCCCAGATACGAACGGTACGATTGCCACTCACGCTTTCTTTGACCACCCAGGCCAGCACGATACCGCACAACATAACGGCGAAGGCGTTTACCGACTGAAACATGGCAGTAGGGACTGAATATCCCATCACGTCGCGATTAACAAAACGGTCGATATACAAGCTGATGGAGCTACCACCCTGCTGTGCAAAGGCCCAGAACAACAAGCTGAAGAAGGTCAGCGTGACGATAAGCCCCAGCTCTTTACGCTGTTTCTGCGTTTGCGCCTGACGGTAAATTTTTGCCAGAACAGCCAAACCAATGACGGTGGCGACAATCAGCGCGTACACGGACCACTCTTTCCAGAACAGGACGGTAATTAAAAGCGGTGCGGCGACCAGCAGAACCAGCAGCCAGGCCCAGTTCGGCAGAATGAGCGATTTGGCACACAGCACGGCTTTATTGACGCCGGTGGTGTGAGCGAAATGACGATTCCCGCATAAGAAAATGACCAGCCCGGCCAGCATACCGATAGCAGCCAGCGCAAAGCCCATTGCCCAACTGTACTCTTCCTGCACATAGCCGCAGGCGATAGGGGCAATAATTGAACCAATGTTACCGGCGGCATAGAGCAGAGAGAACCCGCCGTCACGGCGCGGATCTTCTGGTTTATACAATTCACCCAGCAGGCAACTGATGTTGGATTTAAACAAACCGTAGCCACAGACAATAATGGCCAGAGATAAATAGAGAAACACCGGAGCCATTTCACTGGCGCCCAGGACCAGATGTCCCACTGCCATCAAAAATGCGCCAATCATTACCGCCATGCGGTTACCGAGCACTTTATCCGCCAGGTATCCCCCGAGAATAGGCGTGACATACACCAGCGAACAGTAAGCACTGAACAGTTCATACGCGTGATTATCGTTGTACTTAAGCTGGTTAGTGAGATACAGGATCAGCAGTGCACGCATGCCATAAAAACTGAAGTATTCCCAAATTTGCAGCGCGACGACGTAATAAATCGCGCGCGGCTGAGATGCTTGTTTATTCATTATTTTCTCGAAGTAAATGCCTCACGACGGGAGGAACGTGCCGTGTGAGTGTGTTTCCTTAAAGTTGTAACTTTGATACAGATCTGATTATTTTTGCAATATGCTGTCTGATTGCATAAATATACATGAATAAAATCTCATGGTGGTAAGCAATTTACGTTTACAGGCCGCGTGATTGTTTCTTGATGTGTCAGCGAAATGGCTATCGACGAACGGAGATGAGGACGCTATTTTAACTGAAGCTGTGTTGCTGATTGGGCAGGCAGAATTTATGACAACGAGGACGATGATGAAAAACACCGAGCTGGAACAACTGATTAACGACAAGCTGAACAGCGCAGCCATAAGCGACTATGCACCGAATGGTTTGCAGGTTGAGGGCAAAGAAACGGTGCAAAAAATCGTGACCGGCGTAACCGCAAGCCAGGCATTACTGGATGAGGCTGTTCGCCTTGGGGCCGATGCGGTCATCGTTCATCATGGTTATTTCTGGAAAGGCGAATCTCCGGTTATTCGTGGCATGAAGCGCCGGCGTCTGAAAACGCTGCTGGAAAATGACATCAACCTGTATGGCTGGCATCTGCCGTTGGATGCCCACCCCGAACTGGGGAATAACGCACAGCTGGCCGCGCTCTTGGGGATCACGGTGATGGGGGAGATAGAGCCTCTGGTACCGTGGGGGGAACTCTCTATGCCGGTTCCTGGGCTGGAACTGGCATCCTGGATTGAAGCGCGTCTGGGACGTAAACCGTTATGGTGCGGTGATACCGGGCCTGAAAACGTTCAGCGTGTTGCCTGGTGTACGGGGGGCGGTCAAAGTTTCATTGATACCGCAGCCCGCTTTGGTGTTGATGCTTTTATTACCGGGGAAGTTTCTGAACAAACCATTCACTCTGCCCGCGAGCAGGGACTGCATTTCTATGCTGCCGGTCACCATGCTACCGAACGCGGCGGTATTCGTGCATTGAGCGAATGGCTGAATGAAAATACCGATCTGGATGTGACGTTCGTCGACATCCCTAACCCAGCCTGATAAAGAGGGACGAAAGTGCAGCGAGCGCGTTGTTATCTGTTAGGTGAAACCGCGGTGGTTCTGGAGCTGGAACCGCCGATTACGCTGGCAACTCAGAAACGCATCTGGCGTCTGGCCCAGCGTCTGGCTGATGCTCCGAATGTACTTGAAGCCATTCCGGGAATGAACAATATCACGGTGATCCTGAATTCCCCGCAGACGCTGGCGCTGGATGCCATTGAACGCCTGCAACGTTGGTGGGAAGAGAGCGAGGCGATGGAGCCGGATTCGCGCTTTGTCGAAATCCCCGTTATCTATGGCGGCGAATACGGGCCCGATCTGGCCGAAGTCGCCCGGCACAGTGGTTTGAGCGACAAGCAGGTCGTTGAATTGCATGCGTCAGTTGATTATGTCGTCTGGTTTTTAGGGTTTCAGCCGGGATTTCCCTATCTTGGGAGCTTACCGGAACCATTGCATACACCAAGACGAGCCGAACCGCGCTTACTTGTTCCGGCAGGGTCGGTGGGGATCGGCGGGTCACAAACCGGTATCTACCCGATTGCAACGCCCGGCGGGTGGCAATTGATAGGACGTACCGCCGTTAAGCTTTTTGATCCGCAGCGCGAGGAGCCGATCCTGTTACGGGCTGGAGATACTGTACGTTTTGTCCCGCAGAAGGAGGGCGTATGTTAAACATCATTCGTGCTGGCCTGTACACCTCCGTACAGGATGGGGGGCGTCATGGCTTTCGTCAGTCAGGGATAAGTCACTGCGGCGCGTTGGACAAACCGGCATTGAACGTCGCTAATCTGCTGGTAGGAAATGATGCGAATGCTGCTGCGCTGGAAGTCACGTTGGGTCAGCTGGTGGTGGAGTTTGACGCGGATGGTTGGTTTGCCTTGACCGGCGCGGGATGCGAAGCGCATTTGGATCGTACTCCGGTATGGAGCGGTTGGCGGCTGCCGGTTAAAGCCGGACAACGCCTGTCATTAAAACACCCGCATCATGGTATGCGCAGTTACCTGGCGGTGGCGGGCGGTATTGATGTTCCCGACGTTATGGGATCGCGCAGTACCGATTTGAAAGTTGGTATTGGCGGGTTTGAAGGACGTTTGTTACGTGATGGCGATAAGTTGGCGATTGGCGTTTCAACACGACAATTCAATGGCCCACAAGGGGTAAAACAGTTGATGTGGGGCAACCACATTCGTGCGCTGCCCGGACCTGAATATCAGGAATTTGACGAGGCATCGCAGGCATCGTTCTGGCGATCGCCGTGGCGACTGAGCCCACAGAGTAACCGTATGGGGTATCGCCTGCAGGGGCAGCCACTGACACGCGCGACGGACCGCGAGATGTTGTCACACGGTTTGCTCCCCGGCGTGGTACAGGTCCCGCATAACGGGCAGCCAATTGTACTGATGAACGATGCCCAGACCACGGGCGGATATCCGCGTATCGCCTGTATCATCGAGGCGGATATGTATCACCTTGCGCAGATCCCTCTTGGACAACCGATTCACTTTGTTCAGTGCTCGCTGGAAGAGGCGTTGAAGGCGCGTCACGATCAGCAGCGCTATCTGGAACAATTAGCATGGCGACTTAACGATGAAAATTGATTTGAATGCAGATCTCGGCGAAGGCTGTGCGAACGACGCGATGCTGCTCCAACTGGTGTCATCGGCCAATATTGCCTGTGGGTTTCACGCCGGTGATGCGCAGACCATGCTCTTAAGCGTGCGCGAAGCGCTAAAAAATGGCGTGGCAATAGGCGCGCATCCGAGCTTTCCGGATCGGGAAAATTTTGGTCGTAGCGCCATGACCCTGCCTGTGGAAACGGTTTATGCGCAAACGCTGTATCAAATTGGTGCGCTGGCGACCATCACGCGCGCTGAGGGCGGCGTGATGCGTCATGTCAAACCGCACGGCATGCTTTATAACCAGGCCGCAAAAGATCCTGTGCTGGCCGATGCGATAGCCAGAGCGGTTTATGCCTGCGATCCGTCATTGATACTGGTAGGGCTGGCGGGAAGTGAGTTGATCCGTGCCGGAGAACATTATGGCCTGGTGACGCGTCAGGAGGTTTTTGCAGATCGGGGGTATCAGGCTGATGGTAGTCTGGTTCCGCGTAGTCAGCCAGGTGCACTGATCGAAGACGAAGAGCAGGCGCTGGCGCAAACGTTAGAAATGGTGCAGTCCGGGAGAGTAAAAAGTCACAGTGGAACATGGGCAAGCGTAACCGCGCAGACGGTATGCATTCACGGGGATGGTGAGCACGCACTCGCTTTTGCCCGTCGTTTGCGCAGCGCCTTTAATGCATGCAATATTCAAATTAGCACGTAAGTTTATTCATACAAAACAATAAGATATTACACAACAACATAAAGGATTTAATTATGGGAGAGGCTATTTCTCTCTGGCCATTGACGGGGATCGCCGTCATCGTGGTCGGATTTCTTTTACGTTTTAACCCGGTATTGGTGGTTATCGTTGCCGGGATCGTCACCGGGCTGGCAGCGCATATGCCAATCGCCACTATTCTCGAAAAGCTGGGTGAAGGCTTTCTCAACACCCGCAACCTGCCGTTTATACTGCTGATTCCGCTGGCAGTCATTGGTCTGCTGGAACGTCACGGTCTGAAAGAGCGTGCCCAGGCGTGGATCGCGAAAATCCGCAGCGCCACCAGTGGTCGTCTGCTGATTGTCTATCTGTTTATTCGTGAAGCGACCGCCGCGCTGGGCTTGACCAGCCTGGGTGGGCATCCTCAGATGGTACGTCCGTTATTAGCCCCGATGGCTGAAGGGGCAGCGGAGAAAAACCACGGGGAATTGCCGGGGGCCGTGCGTTATCGCCTGCGTGCAATGTCTGCGGCGACTGACAACGTTGGTCTGTTTTTCGGTGAAGACATCTTCGTTGCCTTTGGGGCAATCATTTTCATGCACAACTTTATGCTGGAGTCCGGTGGGATCCAGACCGAGCCACTGCATATTGCTTTGTGGGGGATCCCAACGGCAATTTGCGCCTTCTTGATCCACGGTACGCGCTTGTGGCGTCTGGATAACTATCTGCAGCGTGAGGTGGCGAAAGCCAATGCGGCAGCGAAAGGAGCAGCGCAATGAATTTTCAGCAAAGCTATCTCTACTGGCTGGCGGGTGCGGTACTGTTGATTGTGGCGGTGATGTCATGGCAGGACAAAGCGAACCCACGCCGTCTGAGCACGGGGCTGTTTTGGGGACTGTATGGTGTGCTGTTCCTGCTTGGCGACTGGACGTACTCACTGTTTGGCGACAAACGCGCGGTGCATATTGCCGTCGGTGTTGCGGTGGTTGTCCTGGCGCTGATCGCCGGTTTTGGCGGCGTGAAGCTGGGCAGCTACCATCAGCGTACACAACAACAGCGTGAAGAAAGCGCCAGTCGACTGGGTAATCGCCTGTTTTTCCCGGCGCTGGCTATTCCGGTGGTGACCGTTATCGGTGTACTGATGTTTAATCATATTCCGGGCTTGCAGGATGCGCTGTTTGGGCCAGGGAATCACGCCACACTGGTCACGCTGTTTTCGATGACCGCAGGTTCGCTGATTGGTCTGGCAATGGCGATAAAAATGACCCATGAGCGCGTCCATCAGCCCATTCAGGAAGCCCGTCGTCTGCTGGACTCCATCGGTTGGGCGTTCATCCTGCCGCAAATTCTGGCGACGCTCGGGCTGCTGTTTACGGCTGCAGGGGTGGGCAGCGGCATTTCATACCTGACCCAGGAATACCTCGCGGTAGATAGCCGTTTTATCGCCGTGGCGGTGTACACCATCGGCATGGCATTGCTGACCATGGTGATGGGCAATGCGTTTGCTGCTTTCCCGATTGTGACCGCCGGGATCGGTATTCCAATTCTTGTGTTGCAGCATGGTGGTAATCCCGCGGTGATGGCGGCTATTGGCATGTTTTCCGGCTATTGCGGGACATTGATGACGCCGATGGCAGCGAACTTTAACATCGTGCCTGCAGCCCTGCTGGAGTTACCGGATAAAAACGCGGTGATTAAGGCGCAGGTGCCAACCGGCATACTGTTGTTGCTGGTTAACGTGTTCCTGATGTATTTCCTGATGTTCTTGTAAGGAGGAAGGATGAAAACGGTCTTAATCACCGGATTTGAACCCTTTGGCGGCGAGTCAGTTAACCCTTCCTGGGAAGTGGTCTCCGGGCTCGACAATGCTATCATCGCCGGGTGCCGCGTCGTTGCGCGTCAGCTACCATGTGTGTTTGGCGAGTCTCTGGCCGTACTTAATGCCGCGATTGACGCGCTGTCACCGTCGTTGGTGCTGGCGGTGGGGCAGGCAGGAGGTCGTACCGATATTACCGTTGAGCGTGTGGCGATCAACGTGGACGATGCGCGTATCGCGGACAATCAAGGTCAACAACCGGTAGATGTGCCGATTGTCGCCGAGGGCCCGGCAGCATGGTTTAGCACGCTGCCGATCAAAGCGATGGTGATGGCGATGCGCAACGCGGGAATTCCGGCCTCGGTTTCCCAGACCGCTGGCACTTTCGTGTGTAACCACGTGATGTATGGCCTGCTGCATAAACTACGCGACGCCCCGGCGGTGAAGGGCGGTTTTATCCATATTCCTTATCTGCCACAACAGGCCGCCGCGCACCCCGGAGCGCCAAGTATGGCGAGCGAAACGGTGCGCCGGGCGCTGGAAATTGCCATTGACACTGCATTGCAGGTGAACAGCGATATTGCGGTGACGGGCGGTGCAACACACTAACAAAGGACAGTATTATGCCTGAAGGCCCGGAGATCCGCCGCGCGGCGGATAACCTGGAGGCGGCAGTCAAAGGCAAACCCCTGACGGATGTCTGGTTTGCCTTTGAGCAGTTAAAACCGTATCAATCCCAACTCATCGGGCAGAGTGTTACCCAGCTTGAAACGCGGGGGAAAGCCTTGCTGACCCATTTTTCCAATGGCCTGACGCTGTACAGCCACAATCAGCTTTACGGCGTGTGGCGAGTGGTCAATACCGGCAACATTCCGCAAACCACGCGGGTGCTGCGCGTCAGGCTGCAAACAGAGGATAAAACTATCCTGCTGTATAGCGCGTCTGATATCGAGATGCTGACGCCAGAGCAGCTTACCACCCATCCGTTCCTGCAGCGGGTTGGGCCTGACGTACTGGATGTACGTTTAACGCCCGATGACGTTAAAGCACGTCTGCTTTCATCCCGTTTTCGTAATCGCCAGTTTTCCGGTCTGTTGTTGGATCAGGCATTTCTCGCGGGATTAGGTAACTATCTGCGGGTAGAAATTCTCTGGCTGGTGGGGTTGACCGGGCAACATAAAGCGTCACAGATTAGCGATGAACAGTTGGATGCACTGGCGCATGCGCTGCTTGATATTCCTCGTCTGTCCTACAACACCCGTGGGCTGGCGGATGAGAACAAGCATCACGGGGCGCTGTTTCGCTTTAAGGTTTTTCACCGGGACGGAGAAGCCTGTGAGCGCTGTGGTGGGATCATCGAGAAAACGACACTTTCCTCGCGACCGTTTTACTGGTGTCCGGGCTGCCAGCATTAGGTAGGCTGTCTTGGCGCATGCGCTGAGATAAACCGCGCCACCGCCGGACCGGTCAATAAGATACTGAACAGCCGCAGGGTTTGCATCGCCATGATTAGCGCCATATCGGCGTGGCTGCCTGCGGCAATTACCGCGACGGAATCCACGCCACCTGGGCTGGTCGCCAGATAGGCGGTGAGAAAATCGATTTGCATGTAATGCGCCAGACCCCAGGCCATAGCGGCGCAGATCGCCATCAGTGAAAAAATGGACAACAGGATCTGCGGCAAAGGGCGCAGCGCCATTAAAAAGATCTGCTTGTCAAAACCCAGGCCGATTTGCCAGCCGATGGCCATATACGCTATCGCCAGTAGCCATTCCGGCAGTTCAATTACCATCACACCACCTGCGTTCAGCAGTGCGCCCGCCAGCATAGGCAGGAGCATGACGCCAGAGGGAATACGCAGTAAGCGCCCGGCTATACCGGCAACTGCGGCCAGCAAGATGGTGCTCAACAGATTAATACTCAGCGGTGGAAACCAGACGATTTGCTGACCGACCGTTTGCGCCTGATCGCCCATGACAAATCGGGTTACCAGCGCGGCAGCGCCGACCACCAACAGTACCCGCAGATACTGCATAAAGGCAACCAGGCGGATGTCAGCGCCATAATCCTGCGCCATCGCAACCATCGCGGCTGCCCCACCAGGTGATGAACCCCACGCGCCGGTGTTCCCTGGTAGATTGCTGTAGCGAACCAGCAGCCAGCCGATTACCGCGCTGCTAATGAGGGTTACCAGCAGGATGACAATTACCATCGGCCAGTGTGCCGCAAGCGTGGTTAAAATAGATCCTGTGAGGTTTTGCGCAATCATACAGCCGAGAACGGCCTGCGCGGCAAGAAATGTGCAGCGGGGAGGGTGCAGGGAGATCCCGCGCATACTGAAAATGATACCGACGATCATCGAACCGAGCAGCAATGCGCCTGGGAGATGTATCAACAGGAAGAACAGGGAAAGAAGGAGCGATAGCAGAAACAACAGGCTCCACTGTAAAACAGGCATCCCATGCTCCTGAGTTAAATGACGGAATTCTCAGTAAATCATAGAGAAAGCGTGATGAGAATAAAATAATGTGGATCAATAAAAACAGGCCGGACTCTGGCTTCAACGCCTTGTCCGGCCCGGGAGAGTTGATTGCTGTAAGCCGGACAGGCGCTAACGCTATCCGGCAGATAATTAACGCTTAATATCAGACTTAAAATCACGCTTGTCGTAGCCGGTGTACAGCTGACGTGGACGGGCGATTTTCATGCCATCGGTGTGCATTTCGTTCCAGTGCGCAATCCAGCCAACGGTGCGCGCCATGGCGAAGATAACGGTGAACATGGAGGACGGAATACCCATCGCTTTCAGAATGATGCCGGAGTAGAAGTCGACGTTCGGGTAGAGTTTCTTCTCGATGAAGTACGGGTCGTTGAGCGCAATGTGCTCAAGCTCCATCGCCACTTCCAGCAGATCGTCTTTGGTGCCCAGCTCTTTCAGCACTTCGTGGCAGGTTTCACGCATCACGGTCGCGCGTGGGTCATAGTTTTTGTAAACACGGTGACCAAAGCCCATCAGGCGGAAAGAATCATTCTTGTCTTTCGCGCGGCGAACAAATTCCGGAATGTGTTTAACAGAGCTGATTTCTTCCAGCATTTTCAGGGCAGCTTCGTTTGCGCCGCCGTGTGCCGGTCCCCACAGGGAAGCAATACCGGCCGCGATGCAGGCAAACGGGTTAGCGCCAGACGAACCCGCAGTACGTACGGTAGAGGTTGAGGCGTTCTGTTCGTGGTCGGCGTGCAGGATCAAGATACGGTCCATTGCGCGTTCCAGAATCGGGTTTACTTCGTATTTTTCGCACGGCGTGGAGAACATCATGTTCAGGAAGTTACCGGCGTAGGAGAGGTCGTTACGCGGGTATACGAACGGCTGTCCGATGGAGTATTTGTAGCACATCGCGGCCATGGTCGGCATTTTGGACAGCAGGCGGAAGGCGGCGATTTCACGGTGACGCGCGTTGTTTACATCCAGCGAGTCGTGATAAAACGCTGCCAGCGCTCCGGTGACACCGCACATAACGGCCATCGGGTGAGAGTCGCGGCGGAAACCGTGGAACAGACGCGTGATCTGCTCGTGGATCATGGTATGGCGAGTGACTGTGGTTTTGAACTCGTCGTACTCTTCCTGCGTCGGTTTTTCGCCGTACAGCAGGATATAACACACTTCCAGATAGTTGGACTCGGTCGCCAACTGGTCAATCGGGAAGCCGCGATGCAGCAAAACACCTTCGTCACCGTCGATGAAAGTAATTTTGGATTCGCAGGATGCGGTAGAGGTAAAACCTGGGTCAAAAGTAAACATCCCTTTTGAGCCAAGGCTACGAATATCAATAACGTCCTGACCGAGCGTACCTTTCAGCACATCCAGTTCAATAGCAGCATCACCATTTAGAGTGATTTTTGCTTTAGTATCAGCCATTTACGGTCTCCTTAGCGCCTTATTGCTTAAGACTGCCGGAACTCAAATTTGCCTTCGTGCATCAATAAACCGTTACCAGTTTGTTATTTGGCTCGCCGCTCTGCGAAAGAGGGGATGACCTGGGTACAGAGCTATGGGCGCTTGCAGGTAAAACGGTCTTTTTATGGCGAATAAACTGCAAATCAAGAACTTAGCAATCCGAATTATTTAACCTGTCTATCACTAATAACTGTCCTGAAGGTATTGGTCAATACTTCCACACTGTTACATAACTAAATCTCCGGTGAAAGAGTGACCCCATAACTTTTACGCATTATATGCTTTTTCTGGTGTCGTTTGTAACAACTTTGTTTAATGATTGTCAAATCAGATGATTAAAAATTAAAATAATGTTGTTATCGTGACCTATGTCACTGTTCGGGATAAAACCCGACAAACTATATGTAGGTTAATTGTAATGATTTTGTGAACGTCCTATACTGCCGCCAGGTCTCCGGAATACCCTGCAATCCCGAGCCAACCAGCGTTGTAACGTGTCGTTTTAGCATCTGGAAGCAGTGTTTTATATGACGCGTAGTTATAGTAAGGACGCTGTCTGACCCGCACGCAGACCGGAGGAAGGAAATCCCGTCGTCTTTCAGGCTACAGGTGTCTTCATCTTCTGTACCCGAAGTCCAAAGGGAATAATAAGAACAGCATGTGGGCGTTATTCATGATAAGAAATGTGAAAAAACAAAGACCTGTCAATCTGGATCTGCAAACGATCCGGTTCCCAATCACGGCGATAGCGTCCATTCTCCATCGCGTATCCGGAGTGATCACCTTCGTGGCGGTCGGGATTCTGTTGTGGTTATTGGGTACCAGCCTTTCCTCCCCTGAAGGTTTCCTCACCGCGTCATCCATTATGAATAACTTCTTTGTGGAGTTAATTCTGTGGGGGATCCTGATTGCGCTGGCCTATCACGCCGTTATGGGCATTCGCCATCTGTTGATGGATTTTGGCTATATCGAAGAAACCCTCGAAGCAGGGACACGCTCCGCCAAAATTTGTTTCGTTATTATTGTCGTGCTTTCACTTCTCGCAGGAGTCCTCGTATGGTAAGCAACGCCTCCGCATTAGGACGCAATGGCGTACATGACTTCATTCTGGTTCGTGCTACCGCTATCGTTCTGACGTTATACATCATCTATATGGTCGGCTTCTTCGCCACCAGCGGCGAGCTGACGTTTGAAATCTGGACCGGTTTCTTCTCATCGGCATTCACCAAAGTCTTCACCCTGCTGGCACTTTTCTCCATCTTGATTCATGCCTGGATCGGCATGTGGCAGGTGTTGACCGACTACGTTAAACCTCTGGCTGTGCGCCTGATTCTGCAACTGGCTATCGTCGTTGCGCTGGTGGTTTACGTCATTTATGGATTTGTTGTGGTGTGGGGTGTGTAATGAAACTGCCAGTCAGAGAATTTGATGCTGTTGTGATTGGTGCCGGCGGCGCAGGTATGCGCGCGGCGCTGCAAATTTCCCAGAGCGGTCAGACCTGTGCACTGCTCTCCAAAGTGTTCCCAACCCGTTCCCATACCGTATCTGCGCAGGGTGGCATCACCGTTGCGCTCGGTAATACCCATGAAGATAACTGGGAATGGCACATGTACGACACCGTTAAAGGGTCGGACTACATTGGTGACCAGGACGCGATTGAATATATGTGTAAGACCGGCCCGGAAGCGATTCTGGAGCTGGACCACATGGGGCTGCCGTTCTCTCGCCTCGATAATGGCACCATTTATCAGCGTCCGTTTGGCGGCCAGTCGAAGAACTTCGGCGGTGAGCAGGCGGCACGTACCGCAGCGGCGGCAGACCGTACCGGTCATGCGCTGTTGCACACGCTGTACCAGCAGAACCTGAAAAACCACACCACCATCTTCTCCGAGTGGTATGCGCTGGATCTGGTAAAAAATGCTGATGGCGCGATTGTCGGTTGTACCGCGCTGTGTATCGAAACCGGTGAAGTGGTTTACTTCAAAGCCCGCGCCACCGTGCTGGCGACCGGCGGTGCTGGCCGTATTTATCAGTCCACTACTAATGCCCACATCAACACCGGTGACGGCGTGGGTATGGCTATCCGCGCTGGTGTGCCGGTGCAGGATATGGAAATGTGGCAGTTCCACCCAACCGGTATCGCCGGTGCGGGTGTTCTGGTAACAGAGGGTTGCCGTGGTGAAGGTGGCTACCTGCTGAACAAACACGGCGAGCGCTTTATGGAGCGTTATGCGCCGAACGCGAAAGACCTGGCGGGTCGTGACGTGGTGGCGCGTTCCATCATGATCGAAATCCGTGAAGGTCGCGGTTGCGACGGCCCATGGGGTCCGCACGCCAAGCTGAAACTCGACCACTTGGGTAAAGAAGTACTGGAATCCCGTCTGCCGGGCATTCTCGAACTGTCTCGCACCTTCGCTCACGTTGATCCGGTGAAAGAGCCGATCCCGGTTATCCCAACCTGCCACTATATGATGGGCGGTATTCCGACCAAAGTCACCGGCCAGGCGTTGACCGTAAACGAGCAGGGCGAAGATGTGGTGATCCCTGGGCTGTTCGCAGTAGGTGAAATTGCCTGCGTATCCGTTCACGGTGCAAACCGTCTGGGCGGCAACTCGCTGCTGGACCTGGTGGTGTTTGGTCGTGCGGTGGGTTTGCATCTGCAAGAATCTATCGCCGAGCAGGGTGACCTGCTGGATGCGACCGAAGATGAAATCGATGCTTCTCTGGCGCGTCTGAACCGCTGGAACGGTAACCGCAACGGTGAAGACCCGGTGGTCATTCGCAAAGCGCTGCAGGAATGTATGCAGCACAACTTCTCGGTATTCCGCGAAGGCGATGCGATGGCGAAAGGTCTGGAAGAGCTGAAAGCGATTCGCGAGCGTCTGAAAAATGCCCGTCTGGACGATACCTCCAGCGAGTTCAACACCCAGCGCGTTGAGTGCCTGGAGCTGGACAACCTGATGGAGACCGCGTACGCCACCGCAGTATCTGCAAACTTCCGTACTGAAAGCCGTGGCGCGCATAGCCGCTTCGACTTCCCGGAACGTGATGATGAAAACTGGCTGTGCCATTCCCTGTACCTGCCAGAATCGGAATCCATGACACGACGTCAGGTCAATATGGAACCGAAACTGCGCCCGGCATTCCCGCCGAAGATTCGTACTTATTAATGCGGAGACAGGACAATGAAACTCGAGTTTTCAGTTTATCGCTATAACCCGGATGTTGACGACGCTCCGCACATGCAGGATTACACCCTGGAGGCGGAAGAAGGGCGCGACATGATGCTGCTGGATGCGTTGATGCAGCTGAAAGAAAAAGATCCATCGCTGTCGTTTCGCCGTTCCTGCCGTGAAGGGGTCTGCGGCTCCGACGGTCTGAACATGAACGGTAAAAATGGACTGGCCTGTATCACACCTATTTCTGCGCTGAATCAGCCGGGCAAGAAAATTGTCATTCGCCCGCTGCCGGGCTTACCGGTTGTGCGCGATTTGGTGGTAGACATGGGGCAATTCTACGCACAGTATGAGAAGATTAAACCTTACTTGTTGAATAATGGGAAAAATCCGCCGGCTCGTGAGCATTTACAAATGCCTGAGCAGCGTGAGAAGCTCGATGGGCTGTATGAATGTATTTTGTGTGCATGCTGCTCAACGTCCTGCCCATCATTCTGGTGGAACCCGGACAAGTTTATTGGCCCGGCAGGCCTGCTGGCCGCGTATCGCTTCTTAATTGATAGCCGCGATACCGAGACCGACAGCCGCCTGGAAGGTTTAAGTGACGCTTTCAGCGTATTCCGCTGCCATAGCATCATGAACTGCGTCAGCGTATGTCCTAAAGGGCTGAACCCGACGCGCGCCATCGGCCATATTAAGTCGATGTTGCTCAAACGTAGTGCATAAATAGTTGTTGTTGCCGGGGAAGTGATTCCCCGGTAGTGCAGGAAACCTCTAAAAACTGCCACATTGATAGCAATAATCGTAGCCTGAACAGCGACGATTATTAGACAGTTTTTAAAGGTTCCTTAGCGGACGCAGAAAACACGACAGTCCGCAACAAGTGAACCCCGGCACGCACATCGGTGTGCGTGGTAGTATCCACGGCGAAATACTCGTCATAGATCACGTTGCATGTGCGTTGGCTGCGCTTGCTCACCCCGGTCACTTACTGGATGTAAGCTCCCAGGGATTCGCAAGCTTGCCGCCTTCCTGAAACGTGATCTATTTAGAGTATTAAATAAGCAGAAAAGATGCTTAAGGGATCACGATGCAGAACAGCGCTTTGAAAGCCTGGTTGGACTCTTCTTACCTCTCTGGTTCTAACCAGAGCTGGATAGAACAGCTCTATGAAGACTTCTTAACCGACCCTGACTCGGTAGATGCTAACTGGCGTTCGACGTTCCAGCAGTTACCTGGTACCGGAGTCAAACCGGATCAACTCCACTCAAAAACACGTGATTATTTCCGTCGGCAGGCGTTGATTACCCCACGTTACTCTTCTTCTATTTCCGACCCTGATGCCAATGTGAAGCAGGTTAAAGTCCTGCAGCTCATTAACGCCTACCGTTTCCGCGGTCATCAGCATGCGAATCTCGATCCGCTGGGACTGTGGCAGCAAGAAAATGTGGCCGATCTGGATCCGTCCTTCCACGATCTGACCGATGCGGATTTCCAGGAAAGCTTTAACGTAGGTTCTTTTGCCGGCGGCAAAGACACGATGAAGCTGAGCGACCTGGTTGTCGCGCTGAAACAAACTTACTGCGGCCCGATTGGCGCCGAGTATATGCACATCACCAGCACCGAAGAAAAACGCTGGCTTCAACAGCGTATTGAGTCTGGCCGTGCCGCGTTCAGTAGTGAAGAGAAGAAACGCTTCCTCAGCGAACTGACGGCAGCGGAAGGTCTGGAACGCTACCTGGGTGCGAAGTTCCCGGGCGCAAAACGCTTCTCGCTGGAAGGTGGAGATGCGTTAATCCCAATGCTCAAAGAGATGATCCGCCACGCCGGTAACAGCGGTACCCGTGAAGTGGTGCTGGGTATGGCGCACCGTGGTCGTCTGAACGTTCTGGTTAACGTACTGGGCAAACGCCCGCAGGAACTGTTCGACGAATTTGCGGGCAAACATAAAGAACACCTCGGCACCGGTGACGTGAAGTACCACATGGGCTTCTCGTCGGATATCGAAACCGAAGGCGGTCTGGTGCACCTGGCGCTGGCGTTTAACCCGTCGCACCTGGAAATCGTTAGCCCAGTGGTTATCGGTTCCGTGCGTGCACGTCTGGATCGTCTGGACGAGCCAAGCAGCAATAAAGTGCTGCCAATTACCATTCACGGTGATGCGGCGGTAACCGGGCAGGGCGTGGTTCAGGAAACCCTGAACATGTCGAAAGCGCGTGGTTATGAAGTGGGCGGTACCGTGCGTATCGTCATCAACAACCAGGTGGGCTTCACCACGTCTAACCCGCTGGATGCGCGTTCTACTCCGTACTGCACCGACATCGGTAAGATGGTTCAGGCGCCGATTTTCCACGTTAATGCGGATGACCCGGAAGCGGTCGCTTTCGTGACGCGTCTGGCGCTGGATTTCCGTAACACCTTCAAACGCGATGTCTTCATTGATCTGGTGTGCTACCGCCGTCACGGCCACAACGAAGCCGACGAGCCGAGCGCAACTCAGCCGCTGATGTATCAGAAAATCAAAAAGCATCCGACCCCGCGTAAAATCTACGCTGACAAGCTGGAAGCGGACAAAGTCGCCACGCTGGAAGATGCGACCGAAATGGTCAATCTGTATCGTGACGCGCTGGATGCAGGCGAATGCGTGGTGAAAGAGTGGCGTCCAATGAACATGCACTCCTTCACCTGGTCGCCGTACCTCAACCACGAGTGGGACGAAAACTACCCGAACAAAGTTGAGATGAAGCGTCTGCAGGAGCTGGCAAAACGCATCAGCACCGTGCCTGAAGCCGTGGAAATGCAGTCGCGCGTCGCCAAAATTTACGGTGACCGTCAGGCCATGGCCGCAGGCGAGAAGCTGTTCGACTGGGGTGGCGCAGAGAATCTGGCTTATGCCACGCTGGTTGACGAAGGCATTCCGGTACGTTTGTCGGGTGAAGACTCCGGTCGCGGAACCTTCTTCCACCGCCACGCGGTGATTCATAACCAGGCGAACGGCTCAACTTACACGCCGCTGCAGCATGTGCATAACGGTCAGGGCACGTTCCGCGTATGGGACTCCGTGCTGTCTGAAGAAGCGGTACTGGCGTTCGAGTATGGTTATGCCACGGCAGAACCGCGCACGCTGACCATCTGGGAAGCGCAGTTCGGCGACTTTGCCAACGGTGCGCAGGTGGTTATCGACCAGTTCATCTCTTCCGGCGAGCAGAAGTGGGGCCGTATGTGCGGTCTGGTTATGCTGCTACCGCACGGCTATGAAGGTCAGGGTCCGGAGCACTCCTCTGCACGTCTGGAACGTTATCTGCAACTTTGCGCTGAGCAAAACATGCAGGTTTGCGTCCCGTCTACCCCGGCACAGGTCTACCACATGCTGCGTCGTCAGGCGCTGCGCGGTATGCGTCGTCCGCTGGTGGTGATGTCACCGAAGTCGCTGCTGCGTCATCCGCTGGCAGTGTCTACGCTGGACGAACTGGCAAATGGCACCTTCCTGCCAGCCATTGGCGAAGTCGATGAACTTGATCCGAAAGGCGTGAAGCGTGTCGTGATGTGTTCTGGTAAGGTTTATTACGACCTGCTGGAGCAACGCCGCAAGAATGGCCAAAAAGATGTTGCCATTGTGCGCATCGAACAGCTCTATCCGTTCCCGCATAAAGCGGTGCAGGAAGCGCTGAAACCGTTTGCTCATGTACATGATTTTGTCTGGTGCCAGGAAGAGCCGCTCAACCAGGGCGCATGGTACTGCAGCCAGCATCATTTCCGTGAAGTAATTCCATTTGGGTCAGCTCTGCGTTATGCAGGTCGCCCGGCCTCTGCCTCTCCGGCAGTAGGATATATGTCCGTTCACCAGAAGCAGCAACAAGATCTGGTTAATGACGCGCTGAACGTCGATTAAATAAAGGATAAATAATGAGTAGCGTAGATATTCTTGTTCCCGACCTGCCTGAATCCGTAGCGGATGCAACGGTTGCAACCTGGCACAAAAAACCGGGCGATGCAGTACGTCGTGATGAAGTACTGGTAGAAATCGAAACTGACAAAGTGGTACTGGAAGTACCGGCATCAGCGGACGGTATTCTTGATGCGGTTCTGGAAGATGAAGGGACAACCGTCACTTCTCGCCAGATCCTTGGTCGCCTGCGTGAAGGCAACAGCACCGGTAAAGAAACCAGCGCTAAGTCTGAAGAAAAAGATTCTACTCCGGCACAGCGCCAGCAGGCGTCTCTTGCTGAGCAGAATAACGATGCCCTGAGTCCGGCGATCCGTCGCCTGCTGGGTGAGCATAACCTCGAAGCCAGCGCTATCAACGGCACTGGCGTCGGCGGTCGTATCACGCGTGAAGATGTTGAAAAACATCTGGCGAAAGCCCCGGCGGCGAAAGCCGAAGCCAAAGCGCCGGCCGCTGCGCCTGCGCCACAGGCTCAACTGGGCGCGCGTGGTGAAAAACGTGTTCCGATGACCCGTCTGCGCAAACGCGTAGCTGAGCGTCTGCTGGAAGCGAAAAATTCCACCGCGATGCTGACCACGTTTAACGAAGTCAACATGAAGCCAATCATGGATCTGCGTAAGCAGTACGGTGACGCGTTCGAGAAACGTCACGGTATCCGTCTGGGCTTTATGTCTTTCTACGTGAAAGCGGTTGTTGAAGCGCTGAAACGCTATCCGGAAGTGAACGCGTCCATCGACGGCGATGACGTGGTTTATCACAACTACTTTGATGTCAGCATGGCGGTCTCCACGCCACGTGGTCTGGTAACGCCGGTCCTGCGCGATGTGGATCTGCTGGGTATGGCAGACATCGAGAAAAATATTAAAGAACTGGCAGTCAAAGGTCGCGACGGCAAGCTGACGGTTGAAGATCTGACGGGCGGTAACTTCACCATCACTAACGGTGGTGTGTTCGGTTCCCTGATGTCCACGCCGATCATCAACCCACCGCAGAGCGCCATCCTGGGTATGCATGCCATCAAAGACAGGCCGATGGCGGTAGACGGCAAGGTTGAAATCCTGCCGATGATGTATCTGGCGCTGTCTTATGACCACCGTCTGATCGATGGTCGTGAGTCAGTAGGCTTCCTGGTAACCATTAAAGAGTTGCTGGAAGATCCAACGCGTCTGCTGCTGGACGTGTAGTTAATAAGAGTATCACCTGCCCCGTAGGTCTGGATGCTTATCAGACCTACGGGTAAAAGATAACGATTACCTGAAGGATGGACAGAACACATGAACTTACATGAATATCAGGCAAAACAACTTTTTGCCCGCTATGGCTTACCGGCACCGGTGGGTTATGCCTGTACTACTCCGCGTGAAGCAGAAGAAGCCGCTTCAAAAATCGGCGCTGGCCCGTGGGTAGTGAAATGTCAGGTTCACGCTGGTGGCCGCGGTAAAGCGGGCGGTGTGAAGGTTGTGAACAGCAAAGAAGACATTCGCGCTTTTGCTGAACACTGGCTGGGTAAACGTCTGGTTACTTACCAGACAGACGCCCATGGTCAACCGGTAAATCAGATTCTGGTTGAAGCAGCGACCGACATCGGTAAAGAACTTTACCTCGGCGCAGTGGTTGACCGTAGCTCCCGTCGCGTGGTCTTCATGGCCTCTACCGAAGGCGGCGTGGAAATCGAAAAAGTAGCGGAAGAGACCCCGCATCTGATCCACAAAGTGGCACTCGATCCGCTGGCAGGCCCAATGCCTTACCAGGGACGTGAGCTGGCGTTCAAACTGGGTCTGGAAGGTAAACAGGTTCAGCAGTTCACCAAGATCTTCATGGGTCTGGCGACTATCTTCCTGGAGCGCGACCTGGCGCTGATCGAAATCAACCCGCTGGTTGTCACCAAACAGGGTGACCTGATCTGCCTCGACGGCAAACTGGGCGCTGACGGCAACGCGCTGTTCCGCCAGGCTGACCTGCGCGAAATGCGCGACCAGTCTCAGGAAGATCCGCGTGAAGCGCAGGCTGCGCAGTGGGAACTGAACTACGTAGCGCTCGACGGCAACATCGGTTGTATGGTTAACGGTGCGGGCCTGGCAATGGGTACCATGGATATTGTTAAGCTGCACGGTGGCGAACCGGCTAACTTCCTTGACGTGGGCGGCGGTGCGACCAAAGAGCGTGTAACCGAAGCGTTCAAAATTATTCTCTCCGATGACAACGTAAAAGCAGTACTGGTGAACATCTTCGGCGGTATCGTACGTTGCGACCTGATCGCTGACGGTATCATCGGCGCGGTAGCAGAAGTAGGTGTAAACGTTCCGGTCGTGGTGCGTCTGGAAGGTAACAACGCTGAACTCGGCGCGAAAAAACTGGCTGATAGCGGCCTGAATATTATTGCAGCGAAAAGTCTGACGGATGCAGCTCAGCAGGTTGTTGCCGCAGTGGAGGGGAAATAATGTCAGTTTTAATTAATAAAGATACCAAGGTTATCTGCCAGGGCTTCACCGGTAGCCAGGGGACATTCCACTCCGAACAAGCGATTGCTTACGGTACGCAGATGGTTGGCGGCGTAACGCCAGGTAAAGGCGGCACCACGCACCTGGGCCTGCCGGTGTTCAACACCGTGCGTGAAGCTGTAGAAGCGACGGGCGCAACCGCCACCGTTATCTACGTTCCGGCACCGTTCTGCAAAGATTCCATTCTGGAAGCAATCGATGCTGGTATCAAACTGATTATCACCATCACCGAAGGTATCCCAACGCTGGATATGCTGACCGTGAAAGTGAAGCTGGATGAAGCTGGCGTGCGTATGATCGGCCCGAACTGCCCAGGCGTTATCACCCCGGGCGAATGTAAAATCGGCATCATGCCGGGCCACATTCATCGCCCTGGTAAAGTGGGCATCGTTTCCCGTTCCGGTACCCTGACCTATGAAGCAGTTAAGCAGACTACCGACTACGGTTTCGGCCAGTCTACCTGTGTAGGCATCGGCGGCGACCCGATCCCGGGCTCTAACTTCATCGACATCCTGAAGCTGTTCCAGGAGGATCCGCAGACTGAAGCGATCGTCATGATCGGTGAGATCGGCGGTAGCGCGGAAGAAGAAGCAGCTGCGTACATTAAAGATCACGTCACCAAGCCGGTGGTTGGCTACATCGCGGGCGTCACCGCGCCGAAAGGTAAGCGTATGGGTCACGCTGGTGCCATCATCGCCGGCGGTAAAGGTACAGCGGATGAGAAATTCGCGGCTCTTGAAGCTGCAGGCGTGAAAACCGTTCGCAGCCTGGCCGATATCGGCGAAGCACTGAAAACCGTTATTAAGTAAGCCATAAAAATACAGCCCTGACTTTCTGCATGGTCAAGGGCTGGTCTAATTTCGACATGGTTGGCCATCTGATGATGGCCTTTTTTATTTTCTGTCATCCCGCATCATGCAATTTGATCACAATCATCTTCACAAATGAGATTATTTTTTGCGGCGAGCATCATTCTTTCTTTTGCCTGGATTTTGCATATTACCGCCTTTAATCATATTAAGGTTGGAGGATGGCGTGTCGCTGAAAATTCAGGATGATTACTTACCATGTTTTTTCTCTATAGTAGAAGTCTTCTCCAATGCGACGGGGTTAGCAACGGTAGTCGTTGATGTTACAGGCAGAGCTCTCTCTGATTGCCATAATTTTAATTCATTCTGTAAGCTGATGAGATCGAATAAACGCTACAGTGTTGGTTGCCAAACGTGCGATAAACAGTGTGTTTTTGAGGCACTGAAACAGTGTAAGCCCAGAATATTCAACTGCCATGCAGGGCTAAGTCTGTTCTCCATACCATTAATTTATGAGGAGAATCTGCATGGTTTTATTATCTGTGGTCAGGTTCGGGCTAAGTACCAGGAATATAAAACCATCATTGTTGAAGATGAATCACGATGGATGTGTGATCCTCAAATAAAAGCCGAGTGGGATCAGCTTGTTGCGGTTGATAATAATACGTTGGTGGCATCGGCTAATTTATTGCATTTTATTGTTAACAATTTTGAGGTGCAAAAAAAACAATCTGAAGTGGTATTCGATAAACCGACAAGTAACGTCCGGCACTATTTAACGGAGCTTTCTCGTCATGAGAAAAAACTACTGGCGGCACTGCGTTATATTGATGATAACCTGTATAGTGACTTATCTCTGGAGTCTGTGGCGGCACATGTCTGTTTAAGTGCAAATTATTTCAGCCGATTTTTTAAGAAGCGCCAGGGCGTTAACTTTAAAACCTGGGTGAGTCAGAAAAAAATGCAAAAGGCGGGGGAGTTATTACACGATCCGGTTCATTCAATAGACAGTATCGCCCGGAAACTTCAGTACGCACAAACCAGCTATTTTTGTCGCGTTTTCCGGGCGGCGCATCAAACATCACCCCAGTCTTTTCGTCACGCCAGACTCTCGCAGTAAAGATGTTCAGGGAGGTCTATAGCGGCAGGAATAAAAGACAGACGATCGCTCAGCGTGACGACATCGCCAATGACGATCAGTGCAGGCGGCGTAATGTTGGCTTCCTGCGCATTGCTCAGTAACGAGCCGAGGGTACAGGTCAGCCGGCGCTGATTCTCCCGGGTCGCGGACATGATGATGGCCGCGGGCGTCTCCGCCGGTTTCCCACCCATCAACAGTTCTTCACAAATAAACGCCAGATTCGCAATACCCATGACGATAACCAACGTACCGTTAAGTTTCGCCAGCTGGCGCCAGTCCTGCTGCTGGTTTCCTTCGCGTGTATGACCGGTCACCACGTGAAAACCAGAGGCGTAATCGCGATGTGTTACCGGGATCCCGGCACAGGTTAATCCCCCAATGGTTGAACTGATACCGGGGACGACTTCAAAAGGGATCCCCGGCTCAATAAGCCCTTCAATTTCTTCGGCCCCACGACCAAATACGTAGGGATCGCCACCTTTTAAGCGCACGATATTGTGATGCGTCTGGGCATACTGAACGAGAAGCGCGTTGATTTCATCCTGTGGCACACAATGAAATCCCGGATTCTTACCGACATTGATAAGCTCACAGTCAGCGGATGCCCATTCCAGAATCTTAGGATTGACCAACCTGTCGTAAATAATGACATCTGCTTGTTTAATGCACATCACTGCTTTGAGGGTGAGTAATGAAATATCACCGGGACCTGCGCCAACGAGCCAGACCTTTCCGAAAGTTTTCACATTGTGTCCTTTATCACGTCTAACAAAAAAAGGCAGAACCACTCCGGAGAATGATTAAAAGCAGTCGTTTGCCTGTAAGTTATAACGCTGAATTTTCCTAAATTATCACAAGGATAATATTGATTAATCTCGCAAAGTTTTTTCCACAATAAACAAGATGACTTGAAAAATTATTAAGAACTTATTGGCGCTATGTGTCTGAATTTAACCTTAATTAAATTGTGTTTATTGTTGTGCTTGAGTATTATTGGTTAATATTTATCCGCCATCAGTATGAACAAATCATGGATTGGATCAATGACATCAATGCCTGAAATAAAATATAACACTCGATGTTTATTCGGGTGATATGAATTATTTTTTATAAATTAAACTATTTTTGTACGCTGCATATGGAAGAGGTTATGAGAGGAAAAATACCCAAAACGGAGTTGCTGGTAACTTTTGAAGTGGTTGCGCGTCACGAAAGTTATACCCGGGCAGCTGAAGAGCTGGCTTTAACACAAAGTGCTGTTTTCCGCCAGGTGAATGCGCTAGAGGATTTTCTTAATACAGCGCTATTTAATCATGCCAAAAAGCGCATTTTTTTAAATGCGGCAGGCAAACACTATTTAACTATTGTTAAAGAAACACTGAACAAGCTTGAACGAGATACGACGACGATCATGACATGGCAGCCGACCGTACAAGTGATCGAACTGGCGGTTAACCCGACGTTCAGTACGCACTGGCTGATCCCAAACCTGCGTGAGTTCAATAAACTCAATCCTGATATTATCGTTAATATTCATTCTCTGGCGAATATTGGTGATTTTCTTAACCGGGAATATGACGCAGCGATCATGCGGGAAGATTTTTACTCGCCGTGGTCGGGGGTCGAGTACCTGTTCGAAGAGGAAATTCTGCCAGTGTGCAGCCGTTGCTTGCTTGCTGAACCGGACCGGAAGCTGTCCGTCGATGAACTGCTGAACGAATACCCGCTGTTGCATCAAAGTACCCGCATCAAAGGCTGGCAGGAATGGTTTGCGCTGTCCGATGTCAGCAGTCCGCTGGTGAATAAAGGTCCGCGATTTGATCTGTTGTCGATGCTGATTGCGGCAGTACGTTCCAACCTTGGCGTCGCATTGCTACCCCGTTTTGCCATTCAGCACGATCTGGATAGTGGGGATATGGTGATTCCTTGCGATGTTCCAATGCGTACCGGGAATCGATTTATCATGACGTGGCGGGAGGAGAAATCAGAGTCCCTTCATTTGGAGATCTTCCGCAACTGGTTGCTAAATAAATCCGTGATGTCGGCTGCCTGATGGCGGCTTGCGCCTTATCAGGCCTACAGGTTTCGGTGTTCACCATAGGCCCGATAAGCGTATCGGTTTTGGGTAAATCGCCGGATGCGGCGTAAACGCCTTACCCGGCAAAAGAGCGATTACCAGTCGATCCCTGGCTGTGCCTGAATGCCGCTATCAAAAGCGTGTTTAACCGGGCGAAGCTCGCTGACCGTATCGGCAAGTTCAAGTAACAGCGCATGGCAACCGCGCCCGGTGACGATCACGCTCTGGTCGGCAGGGCGATTTTCGATGGCGCTGATTACCTCCTGCGTATCCAGATAGTGATAAGCCAACATATAGGTGAGTTCGTCCAGTACGACCAGATCGTAATGCGCATCAGCCAGCATGCGCTTACTTTCCAGCCACACTGCGGTGGCCGCCTCGATATCGGCTTCCCGGTTCTGGGTTTCCCAGGTAAAACCGGTACCCATAATATGAAACTCCACGCCGAGAGGGTGCAGTGTGTTGTACTCGCCATTATCCCACTGGCCTTTAATAAACTGCGCGACGCCAACGGTTTTTCCGTGACCAACCGCGCGTGTCGCCGTGCCGAAGGCTGCGGTAGATTTTCCTTTACCATTGCCGGTGAAGACAATCAGAATCCCTTTCTTCTCCGTTGCCGCCGCCACGCGGGTATCAACCTGCGCTTTCAGCTTCTGCTGACGCTGGCGATGTCGGTCATTGTTGGCTCGCGCTTCCATGATAGCTCCTTAATGTCCTGCCGGGCAGGTTGCGCAGCGATGCTGCTGCTCAAACTGACTGAAGAAGTTATTGCCTTTGTCATCTACTAATACGAACGCAGGCATATTTTTAACTTCCATCATCCACACCGCTTCCATGCCCAGTTCGGGATACTCAAGGCACTGCAGGCTCTTCACATACTGCTGGGCCAGCAGAGCCGCTGCGCCGCCAATGCTGCCGAGGCTAAATCCACCGTGTTTGTGACAGGCATCAGTGACCTGCTGACTGCGGTTACCCTTGGTGAGCATAATGAGACTTCCGCCTTGTGCCTGGAAAGCATCGACGTACCCATCCATGCGTCCGCCGGTTGTCGGCCCCATTGAACCGCAGGCCTGGTTTTCGGGGGTTTTGGCGGGGCCGGCGTAATAAACGATATGTTTTTTCATGTATTCCGGCATCGGTTCGCCGTTATCCAGGCGCGCTTTGATGTTTGCGTGGGCGATATCTCGGGCAACAACAATTGGGCCGCTTAACGACAAACGAGTCCCGATGGGCAGGGCGGAAAGGTCATGCAGGATTTCGCGTAACGGACGGTTCAGATCCAGTTGAACGGTCTGGGCGCCATTTTCCACCCGCTGTGAATCAGGGATAAATTTGCCCGGGTTATGCTCGAGTTTCTCCAGCCAGATACCGTGTTTGTTAATTTTGGCTTTGATGTTGCGGTCGGCAGAACAGGAGAGGGCCATGGCGATAGGGCAGGAGCCGCCGTGGCGCGGTAAGCGAATTACGCGAATATCGTGGGCAAAGTATTTGCCGCCAAACTGCGCGCCGATGCCAAACTCGCGGCTGGCATTGAGCAGTTCGGCTTCCAGTGCCGTATCGCGGAACGCCTGACCCAGCTCATTCCCGCTGGTGGGCAGGTTATCGTAATATTTGGTTGATGCCAGTTTGGCTGTCTTCAGCGCCTGATCGGCGGACAAGCCCCCAACCACGAAAGCGATGTGGTACGGCGGGCAAGCGGCGGTACCCAGCGATTTCATTTTTTCGATCAGGAAGGCTGTGAGCTTTTCCGGCTGCAGAATGGATTTGGTTTCCTGGAATAGCGCCGCCTTATTGGCAGAACCGCCGCCTTTGTTGACGAACAGGAATTTATACTCATTACCCGGCGTGGCGCTGATGTCGATTTGCGCTGGCAGGTTAGTCTGGGTATTGACCTCGGTATACATGTCCAGCGGGGCATTTTGCGAGTAACGCAGATTGTTTTCGGTGAAGGTGGTATATACGCCTTTGCTCAAGGCTTCGGCGTCATCGCCGCCTGTCCAGACATGCTGTCCTTTGCAGGCCACAATGGTTGCCGTCCCGGTGTCCTGACAGTTAGGCAGGACGCCTTTGGCCGAAACCTCAGCGTTGCGCAGCAGTTGTAATGCGACGTACTTATCGTTACCGCTGGCCTGCGGGTCGTGCAAAATGCTGGCTATCTGTTTCAAATGTCCGGCGCGCAGAAAAAATGAAGCCTCATAAAATGCCTGCTGTGCTAATAAGGTTAACGCTTCAGGCGCCACCTTAATCACTTCCTCTCCGTCTAACTCCGTTACCGTTACGTGCTGGTTACTCAGTAATTCATACTCGGTATTATCTTTACTCTGAACAAAGAGTTCCTGCCAGACAAATGGTTTAGACATGTTTACTTCTCACCTCTTCATTTTTGCCGGATGACGGCGTAAATACGTGCGCTAATCGTAGGCCGGATAGCGCTTCGCTTATCCGGCAGAGTGTTATTTTGCTAAAAAGACATTGGCCTGCGTCGCTTCGGCGACATATTCGATAGTTTGCTGGGCGCGAACGCTGTTACCGGCTTCGTCCAACGGCGGAGAGTAGACGGCAATGGCATATTTTCCGGGCACCACCGCAACCATCCCGCCGCCGACGCCGCTTTTCGCCGGAATGCCAACGGTGTACAGCCATTTACCGCTGCCGTCGTACAGTCCGGCAATCGCCATTTCCGCCAGCACTTGCGGAACATATTTTTCATTCAGCAACTGCTTGCCGTTGAACGGCGATTTCCCTTTGTTCGCCAGTACGGCACCCATTTTGGCCAGTTGCTCAACGGTGATATCCACCGAGCACTGACGGGTATAAATTTCGACGGCGTCATCGGTGTTGCCATAGAAGCTGTTATAGGATTCCATCAGCTTCGCCAGCGCCTGATTGTGCTGGTTGGTCTCCATTTCAGATTTGTAAACCGGCTCATTAACCGTGAGCGTGGCATCGGCCCAGACGTTCAGGTTGTCGAGGATTTTGTTCCAGCGATCGGTTTTGTCTTTGGCTTCAATCAGACTAACGGTGCTCATGGCTCCGGCGTTTACCAGCGGGTTTTCCGGCGCGCCTTTGGTCAGTTCAACCGCTAAACCGGAGTTAAAAGGCATGCCAGTGGCATTGGCCCCGAGTTTATCCAGCACCACCTGAGGACCGTGCTGTTCCATGGCGAGCGCCATGGTGAAGACTTTACTCAGGGATTCCATGGGAAAGGGTTTGTTAACATCGCCAACCTGGTAGATTTTTCCGTCCACCGTAGCAATAGTGATGGCAAAATTATTTGGGCTGTAGCTCGCCAGGGCAGGGATGTAGTCGGCGACTTTTCCATCATTGTTACTTTTGTACTTTTGATGCGCCTGTTCTATCAGTCTGGCGTAGTCCGGCGCGGTTTGCGCGAATGAGGTAGCGCTAAACAAGACGCTGAAAGAAAAGAGACTCACGCCGAGCAGAGTTTTAGTCATGGTGCTTTCCTGTTGGGGTACTTATCATGCGCCGGATGGCGGCGTACCGCCTGATCCGGCTTACGGATAATTAAACGTTATGTAGGCCGGATAAGCGCAAGCGCCATCCGGCAATAACGAGGTATCAGGACAACGCGACTTCTGTTTCGGTGACCGGGCGGTCTTGCTCCGGTGTTTTGACTGGCGCTGTTCCGCGGCAGCCTGAACCAAAGTGTTCACCTTCCCAGCGACCTACAATGGCAGCGCCCATGGCATTACTCATGACGTTGGTGGCGGAACGACCCATATCGAGGAACGGATCGACGCCCATCAGCAGGATCAAACCCGCCTCCGGAATGTTGAACTGGTTCAGGGTAGCGGCGATAACGACCATCGAGGCACGCGGTACACCCGCCATCCCTTTAGAGGTCAGCATCAGAATTAACAGCATGGTAATTTGCTCGCCCATGCTCAACTCAATGTTGCACGCCTGGGCAATAAAGACGGTGGCAAAGGAGCAATAGGCCATGGAGCCTACGAGGTTAAAGGAGTAACCGATCGGCAGAACAAAGCTGGCAATTTTTGACGATACGCCGAATTTTTCCAGCTTATCCAGCGTGCCCGGGAAGGCGGCTTCAGAACTGGAGGTCGTAAAGGCCAGCAGCGCAGGCTCGAAGATTGATTTGGTCAAACGCGCGATGCAAGGCCCGACTATCATGGTTGACAGGCCAATCAGAATTGCCCACAGCATACCCAGCGTCAGGTAGAATTCACCCATGAAGATCCCGGCGCTGACCATTACACCCAGACCACGTTCGGCAATCAAACCTGAAATAGCGGCAAAAACGGTCAGTGGCGCAAACAGCATGACGTAGCCTGTCAGTTTCAGCATCACGTGCACCAGCGAATCCAGAACCTTAACGATAGGCTCGGCTTTTTCACCGATTGCGGCCAGGCTGCAACCGAGGAAAATGGAGAACACCACGATCTGCAGGATTTCGTTACGCGCCATCGCGTCAACGATACTGGTTGGTACGGCATGTGAGATAAAGACTTTCAGCGTGAAGGGTTCAGACTTAACGGCGGCAACAGCGCCTGCGTCATGAGCAACAAAATTGATACCTGCGCCCGGCTGGAAGATATTAACGATAACCAGACCCAAGGCGATCGACAGCAGTGAGGCACAAATAAACAGGAAAAAGGTTTTAGAAAATATACGACCCAGCGTTTTGGCATCGCCCATCTTGGCAATACCGACAACCAGAGTTGAAATAACCAATGGCGCAATAATCATCTTCACCATACGTAGGAATATAGTGGTGAAAATGGAAATATCCTGTGCATATGATTTTGCTGTTTCAGCCGCGGCCATATTATTAATGGCCACCCCGGCAATCATGCCGAGTATCAGGCCTAATATGATCATCTTGGTTAAACTTATTTTCTTCATGTGTACTCCATCGGATAAAGGCTGGTAATTGGAATAATGTAGGGTGGCGTGTGCCTGAGCCTGGACAGCAGCTCAGGCGCACGCCTGTTGTGACCAACCGCATGAATATTCGAAGCACTGTGATACAGCTGAACTCTGTGCTCCAATGGCTGTTATTGTGTTTTTTTGTTACAGATCGAATTCAATACTTAATAATGGTGCGTGTTGCTGCGCGCCATAAACATCATTGTCACCGACATTGCCGGAAATAATATCGCGCGGCATGACAATTTTTACAGCATTTGCCGGATCGAACCACACAATATTGTGAATAAAGTCAGGTTCGACATTATATAACCCAGCAATAAGTTGCGGAGTTAATTGCTCTGAGCGTTTTACGCGCTGATAGTCTTCCCGGGTTTTAAACAAAATATCTAAAACCAGTTCGTACGGTCCGGCATTTTTTGAGCGAATGACCTGCGCCAGTGAACAAATTGATTGTTTCATGCCTGAACTCCTTCTGGCGTCACCTGCTCAATGTGGAAATCAAACCGCAGTGCATCGCTGGCTTCAATCAGGTGATAGATCGAGAACTCATACACCGGCCCACTCTGAATATCAGATGGCGAGAATGGGAAAGCGAGGTTGCCCGCCGTGGCAATACGATTTTCATAGCCGTAGTGCAACAGGGTAGAGCGCACCAGCGAGCAAACGCTGTTGGCGATATCCTGCGTCGGCGCAACGACGTCCAGTAAAATCCCCAGTTCATGACCCGCGGTTTTCATCGGTTCATGGTTGCCCATCACGCCGTTCTTCCCGTACAGGTGGAACGTCATGCGGATGCTGTCGTCATTCAGGGAGAGGTTACGTGCTACGCTTGCCTGTACCTCTTCGAGAATGGTGTCAATTCCGGCAATCATAATCGGGTCGCGCGTTCCGGCGATGGTCAGGCAGCGGAAGCCAACCTGACGCGCGCCTTCCAGTTTCAACGCATACGGTGTTTCTTCATGACGTGAACCGCTGACATACACTTCGCCCTCGTTAACCTGGGTAAAGGTGCACGCTTTCAGGTTCAGCACACCGCCCGGTCCCGGCAGGAAGTACGGATCGGACTTCTCATACAGGGTGTGCGCCGCAGCAGACGTTTCAGTGAACTTACGCTTGGGATTGAACGCCTTCAGCGTAAAGCCGTTGTCGTCGATAATGCCCATCGCACAATCTGAGCCGGAGCCGGGGGTTGCTGCAATGGCAGCACACTCAAGGATCTTACCGCAGTGCAGCGCCAGACCTTCATCAAAGCCTTGCATAATCGGCAGCGCCGCGAAGCAGGCTGGATCGTAAGCGCGTCCGCCCAGAACAACCTGTGCCCCCGCTTTCAGCGCACGCTGGAAAGGTTCGACACCCATCTGCGCGACGATGTAGGTACTCTCTTCAATCGCCTCGTGAGTCAGTTCAGGCACAAAATCGAGCGCGGTGATTTTGCCGTTATCCAGCGCCTGATGAACGATTTCTTTGTCGACATCAGACGGGATCAGCGCCATTGAGAAGGACAGTTTTTCTTCCTGGGCAATCTCATGGATTATCTGGCGACACCACTCCAGATGCGGAGCTGCACCAGAACCACCGGCGGTACCGATCACGACCGGGATGTTGTTCTTAACGCCCGCCACGATCATATAGCGCAGATCGCGTTTTACCCCGGCTCTGTCGGTAAAGGGTTTACCTGCCCCCAGGTAGTGGGGGCCAGGATCGGAGGAACCTGCGTCAACAGCAATAAGATCCGGTGACTCTTCCATGGCTTTACGAAAACTTTCTTCCGGGAAGCCATAACCCAGGATAGCCGTCGGCGATAAGATCTTAAATGTGCGTGCCATCTCTTAATCCTTAGTTTGCAACAACGCGATGGTGCGATTCATCTCGTTAAACACGATGTTGAGACCTTCATCGAAACCCATACCCGGTTTAACCAGCATACGCATCGGACGCGCGGCAAGCGCCACGTGTACGCAGGTGCGGGCACTGATCTCGGTTTCGTTACAAGTACCGCCCTGATAAGCTTCCATGGCGTGTTTGTTGCAATACAGCACCGCATCAACGATGTTGTGAATACCGCCAAGATCAGGGGTTTTGATCTGTACCATGTGGCAGCTGCCCGCATCGGTAAAGTCCACGATATCCTGATAGGTGTTACACCATTCGTCGGCGACAATTTTCACGCCGGAACCCAGACGGGTCAGTTCTTTGGTGATGGCAGTCAACATGCGGATCTGATCCGGCTTGTTACCCGCATCTACTGGCCCTTCGATATACAGCGGCAGGCCCTGTGCTTCGGCTTCCAGGCTGGCGATGTATTCGGCGCAGCGCACGGGATCCATATCGAAGATCAAACCGATCGTGCCGTACACATCAATATGCAGCGTTGGGTGATAACGTTCGCTGGTGCGCAGGCTTAAAATGCGGTCGGACAACCAACGTACATACTCACGCAGTTTTTCGCCTTTAAAGCCCAGTTTCTCTTCCACGTTGTTGATCAGCGCATGCGGCAGGACGTCCACCCCTTTGAGGATCATTTTGTCAACGGCGATATAACGGTCGTCGCCGCTCTGACCAAATAATGGAATGGCTTCCGGCACGCACGGCAGTTGCCATTCATCGCAAACCACTTCAGTTTTCAGACGACCGGTAGCCAGCGCTGCCGCGTCGAGCAGCGCCTGAGACAGACCATAGCGGACGGCGGTATGCAGCAGATGACCGTCAATACGCAGTTGATCAAAGAAACGGGCGTTTGGCAGGAACGCATCAACGTCACGGCCTTCCAGCAGCGGTTTGATGTGATCGTTGAGGAACGGAATGAAATTTTCTGCCAGGAATAGCGGATCACGGCCACCTGCACCTGAATATTGCACCGCTGCGCAATCGCCCACCGCTACTGCGCCATTTTCCAGAATCAGTTGCACGGAAACGCATTCACCCGCCTGACGAACAGAGGTAAATCCAGGTGTTACCGGATCGCCGGTATAGATAAACCCGTCATGACCGGCGCCATTTTTGATGGCCTGCTGATCGTCAAAATAAAATGAGGAGTAGCCAGCGGTGAAAAGGGCCTTTTTGATTTTCATTATGGTCTTCCTATTAATTTACTGTGGGATACGGCGTTGATGTCATCAATGACCATCTGGAAAGAAGGCTTGCGGCCTTCAAAATGTGCGCGCTCTGCGACATAGTCGTGGTGCAGGGCGAGAATATCTTTCGGCAGCGGAACCGCACCGGCTTCGAGAATACGGATGGCGCCTGTGTTATCGCGCACCGGCAGAATTTTGCCCGCATTGCAGGCGGCAGGTGCGAACGGCACATCCAGTACGCCAGCTTCAAAGGCCAGCACTGTACCGCGCGCAATGTCGCCATTACCCAGTTCGAAGACTTTTTTCAGTACTGCGCGGACTTCACTCTTAATCAGTTCGACTTCCTGCTCGACGGCAGCGCACTGCGGGAATTTCTGGTCGCTGACCATGTTGAGCATCTGGCGTGACGCTTTCAGACCCTGGGCGTTGGCTGCAGCCGTTGGGATACCGAACGCTTCGTGCGGGCTTTTGGTAATGACTTTCGTGGCACCGGACATACCGGCAACCGCCGCACCCCAGGCGATAACGGAGAAGGCTTTCGCTTCATCTTCCGGGAATCCGCCCATCCACTGGTGGAAAACGGTACTCAGTTCGTAATCGTCGAAGCCGTGGTTATGGAAGTATTCGTGGGACAGTTCACGCAGCGCCTGAATGGCGGCGATATCCTGCGTCAGGCTACCGACCTGGCCGTAGCCGACGGTAATGGATTTCACGCCTTGTTCCAGCGCCAGCAGACCTTCAATAATCGCCACCGAGTGGGACATAAACGGCGGGATCAGGGTACCGGTCAGCGGGCCAAACGGCTCACGGTTGATGCGAATGCCGTTCTCTTCGTACAGACCCATCAGGCGATCGCAGTACTGCCAGTCGCGGATGGATTTTTCCAGGGTGACGCGTTTAGCGTAAGGGATGTTGTAGGAAATACCGCCACCTTCGTAGCTGGTAAAGCCACTGGCCATGGCGATTTCAGCCAGCAGGCGCGCATCCGGCGTACCGTGGCGGACCTGGATTGGTTTTTCCAGCGACTCAGTCATACGGCGGCAGGCAGCAACCCCATGATTGACGACGGGTAAACCATTCAGTTTGGAGGTGCCCGCCTCGATAGATTTTTGGATCCCGACAGCTGCTTCTTCATAGCGGTTCAGACGGGTATAGGCATCGATGGTACTTGGCAGGAGGTCACATTCTTCCTGCAATGTTTTAAGCAGCTCAATATGTTCATCCATGAGTGCGACGCCTGCACGCGGCTGGCTCAGCGTTTTACCTTCTTGATCGGCCTTCAACAGCGCGAGGGAGAAGCGTTTTGAATCTGGAATTGATTGCTGGTACTTCACGCCATCTTCGAATTTCTCAACGTCTTTGCCGGTTTCCCAGGTTTGCAACACCTGGTGCCTTTCGGTCATGAATTCGTCGTGGGTCAATTTTTTATTTCGAAGTTCCATTCGTAGCTGCCTTTAGTTTTGTAGGGTTAAACACTGAATGCTGGTGCGAGCAGCGGCTTGCGGGTACAGCCTGGCGACGTTTGCCAGTAGCGGGAGCAGGCCATTTGAATCGCGGTAATACTCAAACTGATTCGGTAACAGAATTCTTTTACCCTGGTCGTCCAGCTCCCGGTATTTAAGCCAGTTATGGATATCGAACTGGCTGGCGCGAGAGAGCCATCCCCCTGAACCGACGACTTTGCGTACGGTGGTGAGATCGCGACCCATCTGTAAATCCACGTTACCGACGCAGGTGCAAACCTGCTTCTTAGTGCCCGCGTGGCGCTCAGTGGCATAGCCCACGCACAAACCGGCTAACAAAGTGTCGAAATATTTCTCTTCCTCGTTGACCGGCAGGTAGTCCGGCTGCCCAACCAGATGGCGCAGGTAGCGATAAAACGCTTCCTCACGTTGTGGTTGTTGGGCGAAAACAACTTTCACCATATCCTGCGTGCTTTCTCCCACCACGACGGCGGAAACGCGCATGCCCAAATCACCTTCAACGGTACGTTTGACGAACGGTTCAGGGACACCATGCAGGACAGTATCGGGGGAGAGGGTATTCGCGCTGGCTGAATAGACATCCGTGGTGGCGCCACCCATATCAATCAGCATGAACTCCTTCCATGCGTTGTCGTAATCGCTAATGGCTTTGACTAACTCATAGACCGTCCATGGCGTCGGCATTGGCTCTTCGCCTGTTTCGCCAACAATGACGTCCAGACCTTTACCTTTGACAATGCGTGACAAGAACACATCGCAAATCGCCTGGCGCGCGGCAAACGGATTCGGGTGATCGAGATCCGGCAGAATGTTGTCTACCGTGGTCAGATCTTTGTGTCCCAGAATCGTTTGTATTTCGTCCTGAATGTCCCGGTTTCCGGCGTAGATAATGGCGCAATCAAGCTTTGAACCTGCCAGCGCGTGCGCATTCGCCAGGCCGTAGCTTTCTTCGCCGCCGTCTGTACCGCCGGTAAACAACAGAATATCTGGCGGTGCAGATTCCAGTTCCTGGATGTCATGACGGTTCAGTTTGTACGAATAATATTGCGCGATTTTCGCTCCTGCCGAATGGGCGGTAACTTTTGCCGATTCCAGCGTAATGGAAGGCACCAGCCCCATTGCTGCCACGGCGAGTCCACCTTTGGCCGAGGAGGAGTATTTCAACTGCACTTCACCACTTTTCAGTAACGGGCGAGCATCGGCAACGTTCAGCACCTGATTCAGGCTGGCAAAAAAACCGTCTGCCAGATGATGTGTGGTGGTTGGGGTCAGGACATGGTTTACCAGGGTTAATTCCTCCCCTTCATGGGCGAAGAGGGCTGCCTTGGTCCATGTCGAGCCGATATCGACAGAAACTGTTTGCATCAGATGGCCTCTTCCAGGCAACGCTGCTCGAGGCCATTGTGTTGGTGAATATCATTAGTGATAAGCGCACAGACATCTTCCAGGTCGTGGCTCGGTGCGAAGACGCGGTTAAACCCCATCTCTTTAAATTTCACTTCGACATCGGCGAAGTCATGTTTTCCGACGACCAGGTTGCCGCCGACGTACAACAGGATGTCGCCGAGGCCACGTTCAATACAGCGCTCACGCAAGCCGAGGCAGTCAATGTCGCCGTGGCCGTAGATGGAAGACACCACGATGGCATCAGCGCCTGTTTCAATCGCGGCATCAATATATTCATCCTGGCTCACCATCACCCCGAGGTTGATTACGTGAAAATCATGAGCAGTAAAAACGCGATCCAGAACTTTATTGCCTACTGCATGGCAGTCAGCACCGATGACGCCAATAACAAGTGTAGATTTCTTCATGGGTAATCCTCTGTAGGGCTGATGGTCAATAAGTGAAAATTGTTTTCTAATATTTAGAGCATGGGTTTTGACAACCTTTTAATAGGGTTGGAGTTTCTGTGGAAGCGGAAAAGGAAGCAATTGATCTATTTTCAAAATATCCTGCGCAAAATGATTGTTATATTTTGCCTTCATAAAAATTCATTTAAATCAATGTGTTATAAATTAATTTCCATTGGTTATTTTATTTATTAGCGAATTACCTAATAAACCACTTGCCATGTTTGTGATCGAAATCTTATTTTGTGGCGCAGGCTTTGTCAGGGGTGTTTTTAATAATTTCGAAAATGGTATTCGCTAAATAACTTGTGAACGGCATAACGGTTTTTTATTTATTAATCTTATATGTCGTAAATTTTTTTGTTAAATTTAAGATAAAAATGATAATGAATTGTTCGGAATATATATATTCTTTGGCATAGAAGCGATGTTGTGGTGGGAGTGATAACTTACAGTGATGATTTAAGCGAAACGGCGGGTCTCTGCAGGGAGATCGCCAAACCTCAGGGCGTCGGTCAATGCTTGCCGCTTCGCTTCCAGTTGAGATAGTTACATTGTGGTGTTAATTATAAGTAAAATTAAAATGAATGATTTGTATTAAATAATGATTACAGGACTTGCTAAACAAAAAACTGTGAGCTACCCAGCAATAGTGACTCTTTATCTGTCCATAATTTTGTCCCCCAGACTGGTTAAAAGATCGTGTAGATTTAAATAAATATCCTATCATTTGTAGTAACGGCAATTACTCATTGAAAAACATATCGTTAACATGGTGTTCACTAGTCACGCTAGCGATAAACACTATTAACATTTAAATTGAAAATTGATTTAAATCAATGTTTAAAACTTGGTAAACATCACCAAATGAGGTTAAATTGCTGCAGATCAAATTGGTCTGAAAGTGATAAATTAGCTATAAATTGATCACTATCGAAAAATGCAAATTTACCTCGATAAAAACCTGTTTATTGTAAGGATTTTACGGCGTAATATAATTGCGGGATCAATTTGAGTGTTTTATTAACATGTTTGTAACCTTTCATCATTGTCCTTTCTTCAAATGAGAAGAAAGAGCAGCGGGGGAAGGAAGCAAATAAATTTGTATTGGGGCATGCGTGTGACCCTTTCTAACGGGGTTCACTCTCGGAGTCTTCATGCGATGAGCAAGGAGTCATGATGTTAGATATAGTCGAACTGTCGCGCTTACAGTTTGCCTTGACCGCGATGTACCACTTCCTGTTTGTGCCACTGACGCTCGGTATGGCGTTCTTGTTGGCCATCATGGAAACGGTCTACGTCCTTTCCGGCAAACAGATTTATAAAGATATGACCAAGTTCTGGGGCAAGTTGTTTGGTATCAACTTCGCTCTGGGTGTGGCAACCGGTCTGACCATGGAGTTCCAGTTCGGGACTAACTGGTCTTACTATTCCCACTATGTAGGGGATATTTTCGGTGCGCCGCTGGCGATTGAAGGTTTGATGGCCTTCTTCCTCGAATCCACCTTTGTAGGTCTGTTCTTCTTCGGCTGGGACCGTTTGGGTAAAGTCCAGCATATGTGCGTCACCTGGCTGGTGGCCTTAGGTTCAAACCTGTCCGCACTGTGGATTCTGGTTGCGAACGGCTGGATGCAAAACCCAATCGCTGCGGATTTCAACTTTGAAACCATGCGTATGGAGATGCTGAGCTTCTCTGAACTGGTGCTCAACCCGGTTGCTCAGGTGAAATTTGTTCACACTGTGGCTTCTGGTTATGTTTGTGGCGCGATGTTCGTTCTGGGTATCAGCTCCTACTATATGCTGCGCGGCCGTGACTTCGCGTTTGCTAAACGTTCTTTTGCTATTGCTGCCAGCTTTGGTATGGCTGCCATTCTGTCTGTTATCGTTCTGGGTGATGAATCTGGTTACGAAATGGGCGACGTGCAGAAAACCAAACTTGCTGCTATTGAAGCCGAGTGGGAAACCCAACCTGCACCGGCATCCTTTACGCTGTTCGGTATTCCGGACCAGGATGCGCAGGAAAACCATTTTGCGATTCAAATTCCTTATGCCCTGGGCATCATCGCTACCCGCTCCGTTGATACACCGGTCATTGGTCTGAAAGATCTGATGGTGCAGCACGAAGAGCGTATCCGTAACGGGATGAAAGCGTATCAACTGCTGGAAGAACTGCGTGCAGGTTCTACCGATCAGGCTGTTCGCGACCAGTTCAACAGCATGAAGAAAGATCTGGGCTATGGTCTGCTGCTGAAACGCTACACGGACAACGTCACCGACGCGACCGAAGCGCAAATTCAGCAAGCCACGAAAGACTCTATCCCTCGTGTTGCACCGCTGTACTTCGCATTCCGTATTATGGTGGCGTGCGGCATCCTGATGCTGGCTATCATTGCTGTGTCCTTCTGGACCGTGATTCGTAATCGTATCGGCGAGAAAAAATGGCTGCTGCGCACCGCGCTGTATGCGATTCCGCTGCCGTGGATTGCTATTGAATCCGGTTGGTTTGTCGCAGAGTACGGTCGTCAACCGTGGGCGATTGGTGAAGTGTTACCAACAGCCGTAGCGAACTCTTCGCTGACCGCTGGCGACCTCATCTTCTCGATGCTGTTGATTTGCGGCCTGTATACCCTGTTCCTGGTGGCTGAACTGTATCTGATGTTCAAGTTCGCACGCCTTGGGCCGAGTAGCCTGAAAACCGGTCGTTATCACTACGAGCAGTCCACTGTGACTTCTCAGCCGGCACGCTAAGACAGGAGTCGTCAAATGATCGATTATGAAGTATTGCGTTTTATCTGGTGGCTGCTGGTTGGCATTCTGCTGATTGGTTTTGCGGTCACTGATGGCTTCGACATGGGGGTGGGCATGCTCACCCGTTTCCTCGGTCGTAATGATACCGAGCGTCGAATTATGATTAACTCCATCGCCCCGCACTGGGACGGTAACCAGGTTTGGCTCATCACCGCGGGTGGCGCACTGTTCGCTGCCTGGCCGATGGTGTATGCCGCTGCGTTCTCCGGTTTCTATGTGGCGATGATCCTGGTACTGGCGTCTTTGTTCTTCCGTCCGGTCGGTTTTGATTACCGCTCCAAGATCGAAGACATGCGCTGGCGCAACATGTGGGACTGGGGCATCTTCATCGGTAGCTTCGTGCCGCCGCTGGTTATCGGTGTTGCGTTTGGCAACCTGCTGCAAGGTGTTCCGTTCCACATGGATGAGTACATGCGCTTGTACTACACCGGTAACTTCTTCCAACTGCTGAATCCGTTTGGTCTGCTGGCAGGGGTTGTGAGCGTAGGGATGATCATCACTCAGGGCGCAACCTATCTGCAGATGCGTACCGTAGGCGAACTACATCTGCGTGCACGTACCACCTCACAGGTTGCGGCGCTGGTGACTCTGGTTTGCTTCGCACTGGCCGGCGTTTGGGTTATTTACGGTATTGATGGTTATGTTGTGACTTCCGCACTGGATCACCACGCCGCTTCTAACCCGATGACCAAAGAAGTGGCGCGTGAAGCGGGCGCATGGATGGTGAACTTTAACAATGCACCTATTCTGTGGCTGGTTCCGGCGTTGGGCGTGGTTCTGCCGCTGTTGACCATTCTGACTTCCCGTATGGAGAAAGGGGCCTGGGCGTTCATCTTCTCCTCACTGACGTTAGCCTGCATCATCCTGACTGCCGGTATCGCGATGTTCCCGTTTGTGATGCCATCCAGCACCATGATGAATGCGAGTCTGACCATGTGGGATGCAACGTCCAGCCAGCTGACGCTGAATCTGATGACGTATGTAGCTTGTGTGTTCGTACCGATCATTCTGCTGTACACCGGCTGGTGTTACTGGAAGATGTTTGGTCGCATCACCAAAGAAGATATTGAAAGCAACACCCACTCTCTGTACTAAGTAAGGAGCTTAAAATGTGGTATTTCGCATGGATTTTGGGAACGCTTCTTGCCTGTGCATTTGGGATAATCACAGCGCTGGCGCTTGAGCACGTTGAATCAGGCAAGGCCGGACAAGAAGACAGTTGATGATCAACATTATCGCGGTGGTATACAACGCGATGGACAAGCGCCCCTTGCGGGCGCTTTCCTTTGTGCTGGCAATCGTGTTGGCCGGCTGCATATTCTGGGATCCGTCACGTTTCGCAGCTAAAACCAGTACGCTTGAAATCTGGCATGGTTTTCTGCTGATGTGGGCGGTCTGCGCAGGCATCATTCACGGCGTTGGCTTTCGTCCTCGCGCCGTACACTGGCAGGGCATCTTCTGCCCGCTGATCGCAGATATCGTCCTCGTTGTTGGTCTGATTTTCTTCTTCTTTTGAATAAGAAACATCCTTAAATATTTATGGGCTTGCATAAGCCCATAATTTTTTACTCTCCGTTTACTTTCCCCCATTCCAAAGCACCATTCCCGCGCGTATAGTAGCGAAGTTTGAAAGCACTAACCTAATTGCATTACCGGGATGTAAAGTGAAGACAGCGCGATATACAACGACATTCTTGATGCATCGCGGCGGCAAGAACGCGAGTCACCAGGCGCTTACAACGTTAAGCGACCGGTGTGAGTGGGCGAAGCCAACAAAGAGGCAGTAAGAATGAATAAGTATATTTTTCGATGGCCGGTTCGTGTCTATTATGAAGACACCGATGCCGGTGGGGTGGTTTATCACGCCAGCTACGTCGCTTTTTATGAAAGAGCACGCACAGAGATGCTGCGTCATCATCACTTTAGTCAGCAGGTTCTGTTGGCCGAACGTGTAGCCTTTGTGGTGCGCAAGATGACCCTGGAGTATTTTGCGCCTGCCCGGCTTGACGATATGCTCGAAGTCCAAACCGAAATTACGTCAATGCGTGGCACCTCATTGGTTTTCACGCAACGCATTGTCAACGCAGAGAACGTCGTGCTGAATGAAGCCGAAGTTCTGATTGTTTGCGTTGATCCACTCAAAATGAAGCCTCGTGCGCTTCCCAAGTCTATTGTCGCGGAGTTTAAGCAGTGACTGACATGAATATCCTTGATTTGTTCCTGAAGGCAAGCCTTCTGGTTAAACTTATCATGTTGATTTTGATTGGTTTCTCAATCGCATCCTGGGCCATTATTATCCAGCGGACCCGTATTCTTAATGCTGCTTCACGTGAAGCCGAAGCGTTTGAAGACAAGTTCTGGTCCGGCATTGAATTGTCGCGCCTGTACCAGGAAAGCCAGGGGCGTCGTGATAATCTGGCGGGTTCAGAGCAAATTTTCTACAGCGGATTCAAAGAATTTGCGCGTCTGCATAGGGCGAATAGTCATGCGCCGGAAGCGGTCGTTGAGGGGGCATCCCGTGCGATGCGTATCTCGATGAACCGTGAACTGGAAACGCTGGAAACGCATATTCCATTCCTCGGCACTGTCGGCTCCATCAGCCCGTATATCGGTCTGTTCGGTACCGTTTGGGGGATCATGCACGCATTTATCGCGCTGGGCGCGGTAAAACAGGCGACGCTGCAAATGGTTGCACCGGGTATCGCGGAAGCGTTGATTGCAACGGCCATCGGTCTGTTTGCGGCAATTCCGGCGGTTATGGCTTACAACCGACTGAATCAGCGCGTGAACAAGCTGGAACTGAATTACGACAACTTTATGGAAGAGTTCACCGCGATTCTGCACCGCCAGGCGTTTACCGTTAGCGAGAGCAACAAGGGGTAAACCATGGCCAGAACGCGTGGACGAGGTCGTCGCGAACTTAAGTCTGAAATCAATATTGTACCGTTGCTCGACGTACTGCTGGTGCTGTTGCTGATCTTTATGGCAACCGCGCCGATCATTACGCAGAGTGTGGAAGTCGACCTGCCGGATGCGACTGAATCGCAAGCCGTCAGCAGTAACGACGAGCCACCGGTCATTATTGAAGTTTCCGGTGTTGGGCAATACAGCGTGGTGGTTGAAAAAGACAGGATGGATCAGCTGCCGCCGGAGCAGGTTATCGCGGAAGCGAAGAGCCGCCTGCAGACCAATCCGAAAACGGTATTTTTAATCGGTGGTGCGAAAGACGTGCCTTATGATGAAATAATTAAAGCGCTGAACTTGTTACACAGTGCAGGCGTTAAATCGGTTGGCTTGATGACGCAGCCAATCTGATGACGGCGTTTTGCTGGCTTGAAAGATAGCGCGTAACAGGCGAACAGTTTTTTGGGAACCGAGAGTGTCAAAGGCAACCGAACAAAACGACAAGCTCAAAAGGGCGATAATTATTTCAGCGGTGCTGCATGTCATTTTATTTGCAGCGCTGATCTGGAGTTCGTTCGATGAGCACATTGATGCTTCAGCCGGCGGCGGTGGCGGTTCGTCCATCGACGCCGTTATGGTCGATCCTGGTGCTGTTGTTCAACAGTACGACAGGCAGCAGCAACAGCAGGCAAGTGCGAAACGTGCAGAAGAACAGCGTGAGAAACAGGCGCAGCAGCAGGCCGAAGAGCTTCGTGAGAAGCAGGCGGCAGAGCAAGAGCGTCTGAAACAGCTGGAAAAAGAACGTTTAGCGGCGCAGGAAAAAGTGCGCGAGCAGGCGGAACAGCAGAAACAGGCTGAAGCCGCTGCGGCGAAAGCACAGGAGCAACAAAAGCAGGCTGAAGAGGCTGCGGCGAAGGCTGCTGCAGATGCGAAAGCTAAAGCAGATGCTCAGGCGAAACAAGCGGCAGATGCCGCGAAGAAAGCCGCTGCTGATGCCCAGAAGAAAGCTGAGGCGGAAGCTGCAAAAGCGGCTGCTGATGCTAAGAAGGTTGCCGAAGCACAAGCTGCTAAGGCTGCCGCTGATGCTGCGAAGAAAGCACAGGCTGAAGCCGCTAAGCAAGCAGCAGCCGAGAAAGCTGCCGCTGAGAAAGCAGAAAAAGCCGCCGCCGCGAAAGCTGCCGCTGCTGAAAAGGCTGCCGCTGACAAGAAAGCTGCTGCTGAAAAAGCTGCAGCAGATAAAAAGGCTGCAGCCGAGAAAGCTGCTGCCGATAAGAAAGCTGCGGCAGATAAAGCCGCTGCTGCGAAAAAAGCCGCTGCCGAAAAAGCCGCTGCCGCTTCGGGTGTTGACGACTTATTAGGTGACTTAAGCTCCGGTAAGAATGCACCGAAATCGGGCGGTGGAGCGAAAGGAAACGGCCAACCGGCGAAAGATAGTGGTACAAGTGGTGCAAATGGCGGTGCATCTGGCGCTGATATCAGTGCTTACGCATCTCAAATTCGTAATGCGATTCAGAGTCGTCTGTATGGCGCCGATTTGTATGCGGGTAAATCCTGCGTATTACATATCAAGTTAGCGCCTGATGGTCTGCTACTGGATGTGACCGAAGAGGGCGGGGATCCGGCATTGTGCCAGGCTGCGCTGACGGCTGCGAAAACAGCCAGAATTCCTAAGCCGCCTAGCCAGGCTGTTTATGAAAAAGTAAAAGATGCCAAACTGGACTTTAAACTGTAATAACGACCCCTGAGGAATCGGGGGAAACAGTCTAAGGTTGAGACAGAGTTCTGGTAGTTTTGTGTATTTGAGTTTGTTAACATTCTGCTAAATTATCGTGGGCGTTCCGTCCAGATAAGGGAGATATGATGAAGCAGGCATTACGAGTAGCATTTGGTTTTCTGATGCTGTGGGCAGCAGTGCTGCATGCAGAAGTACGTATCGAGATCACCCAAGGGGTGGACTCGGCACGCCCGATTGGTGTTGTCCCGTTCCAGTGGGCAGGGCCGGGCGCCGCACCTGAAGATATCGGTGGTATCGTAGGTGCTGACCTGCGTAACAGCGGTAAATTTAACCCATTAGACCGTTCTCGCCTGCCGCAGCAGCCGGGGACTGCGGCTGAAGTTCAGCCTGCTGCATGGTCTGCCCTGGGTATTGATGCCGTAGTGGTTGGCCAGGTTACGCCAAACCCGGATGGTTCCTATAGCGTTGCATATCAACTGGTTGATACCGGTGGCGCACCAGGTACCGTACTGGCACAGAACACATATAAAGTGAACAAGCAGTGGCTGCGTTATGCGGGCCATACCGCAAGTGACGAAGTTTTTGAAAAACTGACTGGTATTAAGGGCGCATTCCGTACTCGTATCGCGTATGTTGTTCAGACGAACGGTGGTCAGTTCCCGTACGAATTACGTGTGTCTGACTACGATGGTTACAACCAGTTTGTCGTTCACCGCTCTCCGCAGCCGCTGATGTCTCCGGCGTGGTCTCCGGACGGTTCTAAACTGGCCTACGTTACCTTCGAAAGCGGTCGTTCAGCGCTGGTTATTCAGACGTTGTCCAACGGCGCAGTGCGTCAGGTTGCTTCGTTCCCGCGTCACAACGGTGCACCTGCGTTTTCTCCGGATGGCAGCAAACTGGCGTTTGCCCTGTCTAAAACCGGTAGCCTGAATCTGTATGTCATGGACATCGGTTCTGGTCAGATCCGTCAGGTCACTGATGGTCGTAGCAACAACACGGAACCTACCTGGTTCCCGGACAGCCAAAACCTGGCCTTTACGTCTGACCAGGCCGGTCGTCCGCAGGTGTATAAAGTTAACGTCAACGGCGGTGCTCCGCAGCGTATTACCTGGGAAGGTTCACAAAACCAGGATGCTGATGTCAGCAGCGACGGTAAGTTTATGGTAATGGTAAGCTCGGCTAATGGTCAGCAGCACATTGCCAAACAAGATCTGGTAGCGGGTGGCGTACAAGTTCTGTCGTCAACGTTCCTGGACGAAACGCCAAGTCTGGCACCTAACGGCACTATGGTAATCTACAGCTCTTCTCAGGGGATGGGATCCGTGCTGAATTTGGTTTCTACAGATGGGCGTTTCAAAGCGCGTCTTCCGGCAACTGATGGTCAGGTTAAATTCCCTGCCTGGTCGCCGTATCTGTGATAATAAATAATTGATTAATAAAGGAATCATTGAAATGCAACTGAACAAAGTGCTGAAAGGGCTGATGATTGCTCTGCCTGTTATGGCTATTGCGGCATGTTCTTCTAACAAGAACGCCAGCAATGACGGCAGCGAAGGCATGCTGGGTGCCGGCACTGGTATGGATGCAAACGGTAGCGGCAACATGTCCTCCGAAGAGCAAGCGCGTCTGCAGATGCAACAGCTGCAGCAGAACAACATCGTTTATTTCGATCTGGATAAGTACGATATCCGTTCTGACTTCGCTGCAATGCTGGATGCGCACGCTAACTTCCTGCGTAGCAACCCGTCTTACAAAGTCACCGTAGAAGGTCATGCGGACGAACGTGGTACGCCTGAGTACAACATCTCCCTGGGTGAACGTCGTGCTAACGCCGTTAAGATGTACCTGCAGGGTAAAGGCGTTTCTGCTGACCAGATCTCCATCGTTTCTTACGGTAAAGAAAAACCTGCAGTACTGGGTCATGACGAAGCGGCTTACGCCAAAAACCGTCGCGCCGTACTGGTTTACTAAGAGAATTGCATGAGCAGTAACTTCAGACATCACCTGTTGAGTCTGTCGTTACTGGTTGGCATAGCGGCCCCCTGGGCCGCTTTTGCTCAGGCGCCAATCAGTAGTGTCGGCTCTGGCTCGGTCGAAGACCGCGTCACTCAACTCGAGCGTATTTCTAACGCTCACAGTCAGCTTTTAACCCAACTCCAGCAACAACTCTCCGATAATCAGTCCGATATTGATGCCCTGCGTGGTCAAATTCAGGAAAGTCAGTATCAGCTGAATCAGGTTGTTGAACGCCAAAAACAGATATTGCTGCAGATGAATAATCTTGGCAGCGGTAGCGCGCCTGCGGCGCAATCTGCGGCTGGCGATCAGAGTGGGGCGGCAACCCCGGCACCCGATGCGGGTGCTGCAGCTTCGTCAGGCGCACCGGCGCAAACTGGCGATGCGAATACTGATTACAATGCGGCAATCGCCCTGGTGCAGGATAAATCCCGTCAGGATGATGCGATCGTTGCATTTCAGAACTTCATCAAAAAGTACCCGGATTCTACTTACCTGCCCAATGCGAATTACTGGCTCGGTCAGTTGAATTACAACAAGGGTAAAAAAGATGATGCAGCGTTCTATTTTGCATCCGTAGTTAAAAACTTCCCGAAATCACCGAAGGCTGCAGACGCGATGTACAAAGTCGGCGTCATCATGCAGGACAAGGGTGACACAGCAAAAGCGAAAGCGGTTTATCAGCAGGTTATCACTAAATACCCTGGTACTGATGGCGCGAAACAAGCGCAAAAACGCCTTGGCGCGATGTAATGCACACCATGCGACCAGAAATCGTGTTATTTCTGGTCGCGTCGTGTGATTCCTAAGCAGTTGAGTAATTTACATCGAAATTTTTGTTGCGCTAAAATCTGAAATCAGTAATATATGCCGCCGTTGCCAAGGGATATCAAACAAACCAAAAGCAGCGCAAAAGTGGGTCGTTAGCTCAGTTGGTAGAGCAGTTGACTTTTAATCAATTGGTCGCAGGTTCGAATCCTGCACGACCCACCAATCGCTAAGGTGGAACGCGATTGTAAAACGTGAAGGATAACGTTGCGTAAGCAACGGCCCGTAGGGCGAGACGAAGTCGAGTCATCCTGCACGACCCACCACTAACTCAGTTAGTAAGTAGTATCCAGCGTAGTATCGGGTGATTAGCTCAGCTGGGAGAGCACCTCCCTTACAAGGAGGGGGTCGGCGGTTCGATCCCGTCATCACCCACCACTCGGGGCGTTAGCTCAGTTGGTAGAGCAGTTGACTTTTAATCAATTGGTCGCAGGTTCGAATCCTGCACGCCCCACCACTATTTTGGTGGTTCCGAGTAAAAAATTTTCAGGCAACACCCAAATGGGGCGTTAGCTCAGTTGGTAGAGCAGTTGACTTTTAATCAATTGGTCGCAGGTTCGAATCCTGCACGCCCCACCAATATTGTGGTGGGTTCCTGAAAAGAGTAAAGCAGTAAACCCCATAAGGGGGCGTTAGCTCAGTTGGTAGAGCAGTTGACTTTTAATCAATTGGTCGCAGGTTCGAATCCTGCACGCCCCACCAGTGTAAAAAGGCGCCCTAAAGGCGCCTTTTTGCTATGCGCAGGATTTTTGATTCGAACCTGCTTGCCTGATGTGTTTCGCTTATCAGCCCTACAGACGACACGACTCATGTAGGCCGGATAAGACGTCAGTCGCCATTCGGCATGCATCACACGCAATTCTTGTGACTTTCTTACACCAATCCGCTATCTTGTTTAGCATACAAAACAATTCTAACCGAATATGGCGTGCGTCACGCTTTTAATCGGTTATTTCGTTAAGCCAGTAAAACGAGAAAGCAAGATGAGCGTGATGTTTGATCCAGAAGCAGCAATTTATCCGTTTCCGCCGAAGCCAGCGCTGCTGAGTGCGGATGAAAAGCAATTTTATCGTGAAAAAATCAAGCGACTGTTGAAAGAACGTGATGCCGTTATGGTCGCGCACTATTACACCGATCCTGAAATTCAGCAATTGGCCGAAGAGACCGGTGGCTGTATTTCTGATTCTCTGGAGATGGCGCGGTTCGGCTCAAAACATTCTGCCTCTACGCTGTTGGTTGCAGGAGTGAGGTTTATGGGGGAAACCGCCAAAATCCTCAGCCCGGAAAAGACTATCCTGATGCCGACCTTACAGGCGGAATGTTCATTAGATCTGGGTTGTCCGATTGATGCTTTCAGCGCGTTTTGCGATGCGCATCCTGATCGTACCGTGGTGGTTTACGCCAATACCTCCGCAGCCGTTAAAGCGCGAGCGGACTGGGTTGTCACGTCCAGTATCGCGGTAGAACTTATTGAGCACCTTGATAGTTTAGGTGAAAAAATCATCTGGGCCCCGGACAGACATCTGGGCAACTACGTGCAAAAACAGACCGGCGCAGATGTGCTCTGTTGGCAGGGAGCCTGTATTGTTCACGACGAATTTAAAACCCAGGCTTTATCGCGTATGAAAGCGCTTTACCCTGATGCCGCAATATTGGTGCACCCAGAGTCCCCTCAGTCTATCGTTGATATGGCCGATGCGGTTGGCTCAACCAGCCAGCTCATCACCGCAGCTAAATCGTTACCGCATAAGCAGCTGATTGTGGCGACTGACCGGGGCATTTTTTACAAAATGCAGCAGGCCGTTCCGGATAAAGAATTGCTTGAAGCGCCGACGGCCGGTGAGGGGGCAACCTGTCGCAGCTGTGCGCATTGTCCGTGGATGGCGATGAACGGCCTCAAGGCGATTGCTGAGGGCCTGGAACAAGGCGGAGCGGCTCATGAGATACATGTTGATGCTGCGCTGCGAGAAGGGGCGTTGTTGCCGTTAAACCGCATGTTGGAATTTGCGGCTACACTTCGAGCTTAATTAATTTTTTTGCTCTGGGGGAAAAGATGGACTTTTTTAGCACGCAGAACATTCTGGTACATATTCCGATTGGCGCGGGCGGTTACGATCTGTCGTGGATCGAAGCCGTGGGGACGATTGCCGGGTTGCTGTGTATTGGCCTGGCGAGCCTTGAAAAAATCAGCAATTACTTCTTCGGCCTGATAAACGTCACGCTGTTCGCGATTATCTTCTTTCAGATCCAGCTTTATGCCAGCCTGTTGCTGCAAGTCTTTTTCTTTGCCGCCAACATCTACGGCTGGTACGCCTGGTCCCGGCAAACCAGCCAGCATGAAGCGGAACTTAAAATTCGCTGGCTACCGTTACCAAAAGCGCTGGGCTGGCTGGCGGCCTGCGTGGTAGCGATCGGCCTGATGTCGGTCTATATCGATCCGGTATTTGCGTTCCTGACTCGCATTGCGGTCAACATAATGCAGACATTGGGGTTACAGGTTGCTGTGCCTGAACTGCAACCCGATGCGTTCCCGTTCTGGGATTCCTGCATGATGGTGCTATCGATTGTGGCGATGATCCTGATGACGCGCAAATACGTTGAAAACTGGCTGCTGTGGGTAATCATCAACGTAATCAGTGTGGTGATCTTTGCCCTGCAAGGGGTGTATGCCATGTCGCTGGAATACATGATCCTGACGGTTATCGCCCTCAACGGGAGCAGGATGTGGATTAACAGCGCGCGTGAACGAGGTTCCCACGCGCTGTCTCATTAATGGTGATGATGTGAATGGCCGGACACGCCCTGATACAGGTGGCAGTCCGGCCCATTGCATGGCTGATACTCCATCTGGATCGTCGCGTGTTCAATCTGGTAGTGATGGATAAGGAAATGCTGAATACGTTCCAGCAGGGCATCATGATCGTGCGGCGGGATCACCTGCACATGCAGCGTCATGACCGGCTTTTCACCCACCATCCAGACGTGAACATGGTGCACATTGCGAACTTCGGGAATATCCCGGCTGAGATGTCGCTGTAGGGCGGCGATATCCAGCGCATGAGGTGCGCCCTCCAGCAATTCATTGACGCTATCTTTTAACAATCGCCAGGCACTGCGCAGCACCAGTACGGAAACCAGAATAGAGAGAATAGGGTCCGCAGGGGTCCAGCCCGTCCAGATAATAATCAGCGCAGCGATGATCGCCCCGACCGAGCCGAGTAAATCCCCCATTACATGCAGTGCCGCGGCGCGGACGTTGAGGTTTTTCTCTTCACTGCCGCGATGTAAAACCCAAAAAGCAAGCACATTGGCCAGTAAACCCGCGACAGCAATAACCATCATCATGCCGCCCGCCACGGGACGAGGTGTCTGGAAGCGCTCAATCGCCTCCCAGACGATTAAAATGGTGATAACGACCAATGCGATGGCATTAACGAATGCAGCCAGCGTCGTGAGCCTCAGCCAGCCGAAAGTGTGGCGTATTGTAGGCGGGCGACGGGAAAACTGGACGGCCAGCAGCGCGAAAAGCAGTGCTGCTGCATCCGTAAGCATATGCCCGGCATCAGCCAGCAAGGCCAGCGAGCCGGAGAGTATCCCTCCCACCACTTCAACCAGCATGAACCCCGCTGTAATGCAGAAGGCGAACAGCAGTCGACGGGCGTTATTATCCTTTGGCTGGTCAGGGGAAGTATGAGTATGTGAGTGCGCCATTGTGCCATCCCTTTGTTATTCTCACCTTTACTGTATGACATCATACCGTTTTTGGGGGGATAAAATTAAAAAGGAGAGCTTCTATTCTCCCGTTATCAGCCACGTAAATATTGGGCATTGCCTTACAGTACAGTGGGTAAAAACCCACAATGTGCATCGATAGCCAGCACAGAATTTTGAAAATAATAATAAAATCCGCAATTACAGTTGGAATTTGCGGTTTGGATCTCATTATTCGCTACATTCTTGCGTTTTTTTGCGTAATCCCGGGATAACACGGTTCGTACTGTAAAACCCCGTTTACACTTTATGACTGAAGATATAGATTGGAGGGATTGCATTCATTTATATAAGTATGGCAACGCTGGAATAATCATGAATTATCAGAACGACGATTTACGCATCAAAGAGATCAACGAGTTATTACCGCCAGTCGCACTGCTGGAAAAATTCCCCGCTACTGAAAATGCCGCAAACACGGTGGCTCATGCCCGTAAGGCGATTCATAAAATTCTGAAAGGGAGCGACGATCGCCTGTTAGTGGTGATTGGGCCGTGCTCTATTCATGATCCGGCAGCCGCCAAAGAGTACGCCGCTCGCCTGCTGGCGCTGCGCGAAGAGTTAAAAGGCGAGCTTGAAATCGTCATGCGCGTCTATTTTGAAAAGCCGCGTACCACCGTCGGCTGGAAGGGGCTGATCAACGATCCGCACATGGACAACAGCTTCCAGATCAACGATGGGCTGCGCATTGCACGTAAATTGCTACTGGATATCAACGACAGCGGATTGCCGGCTGCGGGTGAATTCCTCGACATGATCACGCCGCAATACCTCGCCGACCTGATGAGTTGGGGCGCGATCGGAGCGCGTACCACTGAGTCCCAGGTACACCGCGAGCTGGCATCGGGTCTGTCTTGCCCGGTTGGTTTTAAAAACGGTACCGATGGCACGATCAAAGTCGCGATTGATGCAATCAACGCCGCAGGAGCGCCACACTGCTTCCTGTCCGTGACCAAATGGGGTCATTCGGCGATCGTGAATACCAGCGGTAATGGCGATTGCCATATTATTCTGCGCGGCGGCAAAGAGCCAAATTACAGCGCCCAGCACGTCGCAGACGTAAAAGAAGGTCTGATTAAAGCAGGACTCTCTGCGCAAGTGATGATCGACTTTAGCCATGCCAATTCCAGCAAGCAGTTCAAAAAGCAGATGGATGTTGCGAAAGACGTTTGTGGACAAGTCGCTGGCGGCGAAAAAGCGATTATTGGCGTGATGATCGAAAGCCATCTGGTCGAGGGTAATCAGAACCCGGATAGCGGTGAGCCGCTGACCTACGGCAAAAGCATTACTGATGCCTGCATTGGTTGGGAAGACACCGATGCAGTGCTGCGCCAGCTGGCGGATGCGGTCAAGGCGCGTCGCGGTTAAAGTTATCTTCCTCCCTTATTAAAACCGGCGAATCAGGCCGGTTTTTTTAATTAATATTAATAAGCTCATTTTATTTATATACTCAATATATTTCTAAGTTGAATATAAATATATTCCTAATTTTATCATTCCTGTAATAAATATATTAAATCCGGGGTTATCATATCCCCAGGATTTATATAAATATAAAGGGATGAATATGAATAAAAACTTTAACATCGTCTGGAATACCGCGCGTAATATGTATGTCGTGGCTTCTGAATTTGCACAGGGTGACAGTCAGATAAAAAACCAGGCCAGGGCGGCAGGCATCGCCACGCTGCTGGGGTTACTCTCTGGTCCGGCGATGGCGGATTATACCCCGACTGTTGCGGCCGGTGAGTCCGTTAGTGGAGAGACCCTGAATACCACAGATGACTATCAGGAGGTCTACGGCAGCGCCTTCAATACGACGATAGAAGGCGGATGGCAGTATGTCATGGACGGCGGACTGTCTCAGGATGCGCAGGTAACGGGAGGCACTCTCCAGATTCAGGAGAATGGCACCTCCGTGAATGCCGTGCTGAGCGGAAAAGGCCAACAGGATGTCGATGGTAGAGCAGAACACACTACCATCAATTCGGGAGCAAGAAACTATGTGTACGGAACCGCAGTGGATTCCGTCATCAATGCTGGCGGAACGGAACACGTTTTTGGGTTATCCAGCGGCGCGACCATCAATAACAAGGGTGTGCAGGAAGTCTATGGTATCGTTAAAAACACGACTGTAAATCAGGGGGGGGCGCTGGTACTTAGAACACACGACGACGGCAGAGAAACAGCCAGTTTCGCCAGCAACACTACCGTCAACAGCGGCGGCTCACTCTGGCTGGAATCAGATTATGCCATCCTTGAAGGTACTACCCTGATTAAAACCGGCGCCACCGTTAATGCCGTGACCGGTGTTATCACCAACAGTGGGATCCTGGATTATGACCTCGACGCGGGAGCCTCCCGTACCGAGAGCAACAGCATTCAGGGCATTGGGTCCCTGCAAAAAACCGGGCAGGGTACGTTGCTGCTTACCGGTAACAACACTTACGCTGGTGACACGCTTGTCGACGAAGGCACCCTCTGGCTCGCTGATTCTGCCGTTATCGGCGTCCCCACAGTATCTGGCTCATCTTCGCAGTTAATGGGCTACCTACCTTCCGGCTCTGTCAGCGTCGCTGCTGGGGCAACCCTCGGCGGTACCGGCGTTATCAATGATGATGTCTCGAATGCTGGCAACATCGCCATCAGTCAGAGCAATGAGACCGGTCACACCCTCACCATTAACGGCAATTACACCGGTAATAATGGCACGCTCTCCCTTAATACACAGCTGGGGGATGATGCCTCCCCGACGGATAAGCTCCTCATTTCCGGCGATACCGCAGGCACGACCACTGTCTTTGTTACTAATACTGGCGGGGACGGAGCCCTCACCACGCAGGGGATCGAGGTGATAGATGTCGGCGGTCAGTCTGACGGCGTCTTCACCCAGGGCAACCAGGTTCAGGTCGGATTGTATGAATACCGCTTGTATCAGGACGGTGGTGACTGGTATTTGCGCTCGCAGACCGTTACCCCGGTTAATCCTGACGATGGTGGCGATGTCACTCCGGTTAATCCGGATGACGGTGGCAATGCCGTCCCTGTGGATCCTCAGTATCGCGCTGATATCGGCGCCTATCTCGGCAACCAGTGGATGGCGCGTAATCTGCAAATGCAGACCCTTTATGACCGCGAAGGCAGCCAGTTACGTACCGATGACGGCAGTATGTGGATGCGCTTTAAAGCAGGTGATGCATCATCACAGGCTGCAAACGGTCATGTGGATATTGACAACAACTATTCTCAGCTCCAGATTGGCGGCGATATACTGAGCTGGGATGATAGCGTGCAGAGCCTGAAAGCAGGGCTGATGGTGAGCTATATCAACGCCGATACGGACAGCACCGGTAACCGAGGGGCGGATGGGAGCCAGTTTTCTGCCAGTGGTAACGTAGCCGGTTACAATCTTGGGGCTTATGCCACCTGGTTTGCGGATGCCAAGGACCATAGCGGGCTGTATGTGGATAGCTGGTACCAGTACGGCCTCTACAATAACAGCGTAAATAACGGCGACGTGGGTTCAAAGGATTATGATTCGACAGCCAGCGCTGTTTCTCTGGAAACGGGTTATCGGTACGACATCGGACTTGAAAACCTGAACACTGTCAGCCTGACGCCACAGGCTCAGGTGACATGGCAGCAATATAAAGCGGACGCGGTTGTGCAGAATGGAACGCGTATTGACGGACAAAACGGTGACAGCTGGAACACGCGCCTCGGACTGCGGGTAGATGGCAAGCTGCACAAGAATACCACGTCGGTTATCCAGCCGTTTGCGGAGGTGAACTGGTTACACACCAGCGATGATGTTGCCGTTTCGTTTGATGGCGCGCAGGTGAAGCAGGATCTTCCGGCAGATCGCGCCGAGGTGAAAGTAGGTATTCAGGCGAATCTGAATAGCCAGTGGAGCATCACGGGTCAGGTTGCTGGGCAAAAGGGACGTAATGATTATGGCGATCTCAACGGTAGCCTGGACGTCCGTTACAGCTGGTAAAGTGACATAAAAAACAGAGTAATCAGGCCTACAAGCAAGCTTGTAGGCCTGATGAAATTACTTCGCTTTACCCTGGTTGGCTACCGCTGCAGCTTTTGCTGCGATCTCGTCAGCGTTACCCAGATAGTAATGTTTGATCGGCTTGAAGTTTTCGTCGAACTCATACACCAGCGGTACACCGGTCGGGATGTTCAGTTCGAGGATCTCATCTTCGCCCATGTTATCCAGGTATTTCACCAGCGCACGCAGGGAGTTACCGTGAGCGGCAATAATGACGCGCTCACCGCTTTTCATGCGCGGCAGAATGGTTTCATTCCAGTAAGGGATAACGCGATCGATAGTCAGTGCCAGGCTTTCGGTAACCGGAAGTTCTTTGTCGGTCAGTTTGGCATAACGCGGATCGTGACCCGGATAGCGCTCGTCATCTTTAGTCAGTTCCGGTGGGGTGACCGCAAAGCCACGACGCCATTGCTTAACCTGCTCGTCACCGTATTTTTCAGCAGTTTCGGCTTTGTTCAGCCCCTGCAGTGCGCCGTAATGACGTTCGTTTAGTTTCCAGGATTTCTCAACCGGTAGCCAGGCCTGATCCAGTTCGTCCAGGACATTCCACAGGGTGTGGATGGCACGTTTCAGCACAGAGGTATAAGCAAAATCGAAGCTGTAGCCTTCCTCTTTCAGCAGTTTACCTGCCGCTTTTGCTTCGCCCACGCCTTTTTCAGACAGGTCAACATCATACCAACCGGTAAAGCGGTTTTCGTTGTTCCACTGACTTTCACCATGACGTACCAGAACCAGCTTAGTTACAGCCATACACTCACTCCTATAAATCATATTGAATGATAATAATTCTCATTATATTGCCGTAAAGTGTCAGCGGCAATGCTTACGCATAACCATAGCGAAAATAGCGGCACAGTGTAAGGTTCTTGTGAACTCAAGGTTGCGATTTTGTCTTTGAGTGGGGTGGTTTTGAGCGGATCTCGCGTGGGGATAAATGACGAGCCGGGTATCGGCTCGTCACGGTTAACTATCAGGCAGGAATAAACCGGTATTCCGTCACGCTGGCGTATTCTTCGCCCGGTCGCAGGAAGCAGTCTGGCTGCGGCCATTCCGGATGACTTGGGCTGTCAGGCAGAAACTCACTTTCCAGCGCCAGTCCCTGCCAGTCTTCGTAGGCGTCAGGCCCACGGGATGGTGTGCCGCCGAGGAAGTTACCGGAATAGAACTGCAACGCCGGGGCAGAGGTGTAGACCTCCATTTGCAGTTTTTCATCCTGGGACCAGACCATGGCGACCGGTTTGCGGGCATCGCCTTGCGTCTGTAACAAGAAAGCGTGATCGTAACCTTTCACCTTGCGCTGATCGTCATCGGCCAAAAATTCGCTGTCGATGCGTTTAGGTGCACGGAAATCGAACGAGGTGCCCGCCACGGGTTTCAGTCCGTCATGCGGGATACCCATTTCATCAACCGGCAGGTACGTATCGGCCAGAATCTGCAGCTTGTGCTGGCGGACATCCGTTTTGTCGCCGTCGAGGTTGAAATAAACGTGATTCGTCAGATTCACCGGACAGGGCTTATCCACTGTCGCACGGTAGGTAATCGAAATACGGTTATCATCGGTCAGGCGATATTGCGCGGTGGCGCAGAGGTGACCCGGAAAGCCCTGATCGCCATCGTCAGACGTTAAGGCGAACAGCACCTGACGGTCATTCTGATTGACTATCTGCCAGCGACGCTTGTCGAAACCGTCCGGCCCGCCGTGCAGCTGGTTGTCGCCCTGGCTTGGTATTAATTCAACGGTTTCGCCGGCAAAAGTATAGCGGCTGTTGGCGATACGGTTAGCGTAGCGGCCAATCGAGGCCCCCAAAAATGCGGCCTGTTGTGGGTATTGTTCCGGGCTGGCGCAACCGAGTAATGCTTCGCGCACGCTACCATCGCTGAGCGGAATACGGGCAGACAGCAGGGTTGCGCCCCAGTCCATCAGCGTGACCACCATCCCTGCGTCATTGCGCAGGGTGAGCAGGCGAAACGGCTGACCGTCCGGAGCCTGCACGGGGATTTCGTTTAACATTGTCCGGCTCCTTGTGAGGGTTTGCAGACGTAGAATGTTTCTTTGATACCGGTTTTTGCTTCGTACTGCCCGGCGACAGCCTGCTTCACGGCAGGCACCAAATCTTGTGGGATCAGCGCCACGATGCAGCCGCCGAAGCCGCCACCGGTCATGCGTACACCGCCTTTATCGCCGATGGTCGCTTTGACAATCTCTACCAGCGTATCAATTTGCGGCACGGTAATTTCAAAGTCATCGCGCATTGAAGCGTGAGATTCCGCCATCAATTGACCCATGCGTAGCAGATCGCCTTTTTCCAGCGCCTGTGCTGCTTCAACGGTACGCGCATTTTCTGTGATGACGTGGCGGACGCGTTTGGCGACAATCGGATCCAGCTCATGGGCGACGGCGTTAAACGCTTCAAGGCTGACATCACGCAGCGCTGGCTGCTGGAAGAAACGTGCGCCGGTTTCACACTGTTCGCGACGGGTGTTGTACTCACTGCCAACCAGCGTACGTTTAAAGTTACTGTTGATGATCACCACCGCCACACCTTCCGGCATGGAAACGGCTTTGGTGCCCAGCGTACGGCAGTCGATCAGCAGCGCATGATCTTTCTTGCCCAGCGCGGAGATGAGCTGGTCCATAATGCCGCAGTTACAGCCGACAAACTGGTTTTCAGCTTCCTGACCGTTCAGGGCAATCTGCGCGCCGTCGAGCGGCAAATGATAGAGCTGCTGGAATACCGTACCCACAGCGACTTCCAGCGAGGCAGAAGAACTTAAGCCTGCGCCCTGCGGGACGTTACCGCTGATCACCAGATCAGCACCGCCAAAGGCGTTATTGCGCTTTTGCAGATGTTTCACTACGCCACGCACGTAGTTTGACCACTGCTGGCTGTCGTGGGCGATAATCGGCGCATCAAGCGAGAACTCATCAATCTGATTGTCGTAATCAGCGGCGATCACGCGGACTTTTCGATCGTCGCGCGGCGCACAACTGATAACGGTTTGATAGTCGATGGCGCAGGGCAGAACGAAGCCGTCGTTATAATCGGTGTGTTCGCCTATCAGGTTTACGCGACCCGGAGCCTGAATGGTATGGGGGGCAGGGTAGCCAAACGTTTCTGCAAACAGAGATTGTGTTTTTTCTTTCAGACTCATTATTTAAACTCCGGATTCGCGAAAATGGATGTCGCTGACCGCACGCAGTCGTTCAGCCGCTTGTTCTGCCGTCAGGTCGCGCTGGGTTTCTGCCAGCATTTCGTAACCAACCATAAACTTACGTACGGTCGCGGAACGCAGCAGCGGCGGGTAAAAGTGTGCGTGCAACTGCCAGTGACCATTATCTTCGCCGTTAAACGGCGCGCCGTGCCAGCCCATAGAGTAGGGGAAAGAGCACTGGAACAGGTTGTCATAACGACTGGTCAGTTTTTTCAACGCCAGCGCCAGGTCAGCACGCTGTTCGTCGGTCAAATCAGTAATACGCAGAACATGCGCTTTCGGCAGCAGCAGCGTTTCGAACGGCCATGCAGCCCAGTAAGGGACAACCGCCAGCCAGTGCTCGGTTTCTACGACCGTACGGCTGCCGTCCGCCAGTTCGCGCTGGACGTAATCAACGAGCATTGGCGTGCCCTGTTCAGTGAAGTACGCTTTCTGTAGGCGATCTTCACGTTCGACTTCGTTGGGCAGGAAACTGTTGGCCCAAATTTGTCCGTGGGGGTGCGGGTTCGAGCAGCCCATCGCCGCGCCTTTATTTTCAAATACCTGCACCCAGGGATAGGTTTTGCCTAACTCTGCGGTTTGTTCCTGCCACGTCTGTACAATTTCTGTCAGCGCAGGGACGCTGAGCTCTGGCAGCGTTTTACTGTGATCGGGCGAGAAGCAGATCACGCGGCTGGTACCGCGTGCGCTCTGGCAACGCATTAGTGGGTCGTGGCTGTCGAGCGCGTCCGGGGTATCAGACATGAGAGCCGCAAAGTCATTAGTGAAGACATAGGTCCCGGTGTAATCCGGGTTTTTGTCACCGGTAACGCGCGTATTGCCCGCGCACAGGAAGCAGTCCGGATCATGCGCGGGCAGTACCTGCTTAGACGGAGTTTCCTGCGCCCCCTGCCAGGGGCGTTTGGCGCGATGCGGTGAAACGAGGATCCACTGCCCGGTGAGCGGGTTAAAACGGCGATGTGGATGATCGACAGGATTGAATTGCGTCATGATTGGTCCTTAATCCGAATATCCCTGTGGATGGCGTGATTGCCAGTGCCAGGTATCTTGTGCCATTTCATCCAGTGTACGCGTCACGCGCCAGTTAAGTTCGCGGTCTGCTTTGCTGGCATCGGCCCAGTAGGCAGGCAGATCGCCGTCGCGTCGCGGAGCAAAATGGTAGTTCACTGGCTTACCGCAGGCTTTGCTGAAGGCGTTGACCACATCCAGTACACTACTACCAACGCCAGCGCCAAGGTTGTAAATATGTACCCCTTGCTTGCCCGCCAGTTTTTCCATAGCGACAACGTGACCGTCGGCAAGATCCATCACGTGGATGTAATCTCGAACGCCGGTACCGTCTTCGGTCGGGTAGTCATTACCAAATATGGCCAGAGACTCACGGCGGCCCACGGCAACCTGCGCGATGTAAGGCATCAGATTGTTAGGGATGCCCTGCGGGTCTTCGCCCATGTCTCCTGACGGATGTGCGCCAACTGGATTGAAATAGCGTAACAACGCGATGCTCCACTCAGGTTGTGCTTTTTGCAGATCGGTCAGGATCTGTTCCACCATCAGCTTACTTTTGCCGTACGGACTTTGTGGTGTACCGGTCGGGAAGCTTTCAACGTAAGGAATTTGCGGCTGATCGCCATAGACTGTGGCGGAGGAGCTGAATATGAAGTTTTTCACGTTGGCGGCGCGCATCGCATTGACCAGACGCAGAGTGCCGTTGACGTTGTTGTCATAGTACTCCAGCGGTTTAGCAACGGATTCGCCGACGGCCTTCAGACCGGCAAAGTGGATGACCGTATCGATGGCATGATCGTGCAGGATTTCGGTGATCAGCGCTTCGTTACGGATATCACCTTCGACGAAGGTCGGATGTTTTCCACCTAAACGCTCAATAACGGGCAGTACGCTGCGCTTACTATTGCAAAGGTTATCAAGGATCACGACGTCGTGGCCATTCTTAAGCAACTGCACACAAGTGTGGCTTCCAATGTAACCGCTACCACCTGTAACCAATACTCTCATAATTCGCTCCGTTATGCCTATATCATGTAATGAAGATAGCATAACAAAGTTGTGAAAAGTGTGACATGGAATAAATTAGTGGAATCGTTTACACACTAATATTTTCACATATTGGTAGTGGTTATTTTATTTTAAATCATTACGTTAGGTTGTTATCTCAGCGTTTGTCTGAAAAAAAAGCAGAAAAAAGGGCGTGTTCAAACGCCCAGGCATGAAAATTAACGCAGTGATGTTTGTTGATAGGCGTAGATATCGCCTTCGGGCACAAACTCCAGTCGGTGGGTAATGCAGGCGGGTGCATCTTCAGCATGGTGAGAAACAAACAGCAGTTGGGTTTCACCTTCACCGATCAGAACATCAACGAAGCGGCGGATCAACTGGCGGTTTAGCGGATCCAGCCCCTGCAAGGGTTCATCAAGGATCAATAGCGTAGGGTGTTTAACCAGCGCGCGCACAATCAGCGCCAGCCGCTGTTGTCCCCAGGAAAGGCTGTGGAAAGGGGCGTCTGCAGTGCGTTTATCCATTCCCAGAATATCCAGCCACTGTTGTACCAGCTTGTGTTGTCTGTCTGATACGGCCTGATAAATACCGATGGAATCGAAGTAGCCTGAGAGAATGACGTTACGCACCGTAGTGCTTACCCGGTAATCCAGATGCAGGCTGCTGCTGACGTAACCGATGTGTTTTTTGATATCCCAGATAGTTTCACCGCTACCCCGACGACGGCCAAACAGCGTCAAATCATTACTGTAGCCCTGCGGATGATCGCCGGTGATTAAACTGAGCAGCGTTGATTTTCCCGCACCGTTTGGACCGACAATCTGCCAGTGTTCCCCTGGGTTTACCCGCCAGCTCAGATGATGAAGAATCGGGCGATCATTATAGGAAACGACCCCGTCGTTGAGCATAATCCGCGGTTCGTTCTCAGACAATATGCGACGTACGGAAGGCTCATCCGGTTCGGGCAGGGTAATACCATCAAGTCGTTCGCTATGGGCTAGTTGGGCGATTAACGCTTGTTGCAGAAGACCCGTTTTTTCACCAGTTTCTGTCAATGTGCAATCGGCGAGTACGCCAGCAAATTGCACAAAATTGGGGATCTCATCAAAGCGGTTTAACACCAGCACTAACGTAAAACCGGCCTGATGTAACGCTGCGAGCAGCTCTGCCAACTGGCAACGTGAAGCCACATCCAGTCCGTCAAACGGTTCATCAAGGATCAGCAAATCGGGTTCAGACATCAGTGCCTGACAGAGCAGAGTTTTCCGCGTTTCGCCGGTGGAAAGGTATTTGAAACGTCTGCTGAGCAGTGAGGTAATACCAAACTGCTGTGCCAGGGCGGCACAGCGAGCAGGATCGCTGACCTCATCCTGAATAATTTCCGCAGTAGTACGCCCGGTATCGTCTTCGCCTGGGCTCAGAAGATCGGTGTTGTTACGCTGCCATTCGTCGCTGACCAGCTTTTGTAACTGCTCAAAGGAGAGACGGGTTATACGCGTGAACTGGCTGTGGCGTTCGCCTTTTAGTAACGGTAATTCTCCGGCGAGCGCACGCGCCAGTGCGGATTTTCCGCTGCCGTTAGACCCCACAAACGCCCAGCTATCACCCGCGTTTAACGTCAACGAATTCAACTGAAGCGTTTTGGTATCACTCAGACGAAACATGCCTTGCGAAATTTGCAACGATGACATTTTGTATCCCATTTTTTGCAGCGATTAATAACAGGGATACGTGTTCTTCAGGCCGATGTCAATCACTCAGCACAGCGTTGCGATAATCACCCTGTCTGCGTTGAAATAGGCCGTGACATTCGCGCCTTCGTGCAGCGTCGCGGTATTTTCTGTCGGAATGGTCGCACACAGCGTCTGACCGTCTGGTAGCGTCATCAATACCTCGCACTGTTCCGCGCCGCGTTCGATATGGCTGATGGTGCCTTGCAATTGGTTATCGGCGGCCTGAGCGATAGCGTCATCCTGGGTAATTCCGACCCACGGCGCTTTCAACAGGATCAAGACTTCTTTGCCTTCATCAAGCCCCAGACGTTCACCGCTCTGCGCGGTAATCGCGACTTTCAGCCGGGTTGCGCCATCAGCCAGCAGGACGTCAACATGCTGCTGAACCTGGTCGTGGTCGCGCGCGGTTATTGTGCCAAACCACTGGTTACGAGCGCTGGTTTGCAGTGAAAAACGAGAGATGGCCGCCAGCAGACTATTAAGTGGAACCGCATCGTCATCGCTGAGGACATCGAAGGCTTTTTGCTGAATTTGCGCCAGCAGGTCGTACAACTGAATCAGGCGCTGGCCGTAGCGGGTTAACACTGCACCGCCGCCGCCTTTGCCTCCGGTGGCGCGCTCTACCAGCGTCTGCTCACTAAGCTGGTTCATTTCGTTAATCGCGTCCCAGGCGCTTTTATAACTGATACCTGCATCCTTCGCGCCCTGACTGATGGAGCCGGAAAGCGCAATGTGCTTAAGCAGAGAAATGCGGCGGGGATCGGCAAACAGTTTTTGCTGAAGTTTCAGTGTAAGTAGGATTTCGGCCTGCATAACAAGCTCCTGGCAAAAAAGGGTATTGTGACGGAAAACCGCGCCTGAGCAAAGCCGACCGCACAAAAGGGGAGTGCTTTTCTGTGTTATGTGGTTAGAATACAACTAAGGACTATATCTGGAGTTGACCATGTTAGAGTTATTGAAAAGTCTGGTATTCGCCGTAATCATGGTACCTGTGGTAATGGCCATCATTCTGGGACTGATTTACGGACTGGGTGAAGTGTTCAACATTTTTTCCGGTATCGGTCAGAAAGACCAATCCAGACAGAACCATTGATTCCCCGAACGCCCGCTTAGCCGGGCGTTTTTTATTGCTCATTATCCAACTGCGTTAGTTCCTCAAGATCCTGCTTTCCCTGCCGATATTTTCTTTGTGTAACCTCTAATTGGTAGTAATAACCGCTGGGAAAATCCTGATTTACTCGTTATATTTGCGCCTACATAACGAAACTCAAAGGAGTTACAGATGGCACGTACATGGTTACGCTTGTTTGCAGGGGCAACACTTTCTCTTTCTGTTGCCGGACATGCACTGGCGGATGAAGGTAAAATCACAGTGTTTGCAGCGGCGTCGTTAACGAACGCGATGCAGGATATTGCCGCAGAATATAAAAAAGAGAAGAACGTTGATGTCGTTTCTTCTTTTGCTTCTTCTTCCACGCTGGCGCGCCAGATTGAAGCAGGCGCACCGGCCGATCTGTTTATTTCTGCCGATCAAAAGTGGATGGATTACGCGGTAGACAAAAAGTCTATCGATACCGCAACGCGCAAAACGCTGCTCGGTAACAGCCTGGTCGTTGTCGCGCCGAAAGCCAGTGCACAGAAAGACTTCACTATCGACAGCAAAACCAACTGGACCAGTTTGTTGAACGGTGGACGTCTGGCCGTTGGCGATCCGGAGCATGTTCCGGCGGGCATTTATGCCAAAGAGGCGCTGCAAAAACTGGGAGCATGGGATACCCTGGCACCGAAACTGGCTCCGGCTGAAGATGTTCGTGGCGCATTGGCGCTGGTTGAACGCAACGAAGCCCCGCTGGGCATTGTCTATGGTTCTGATGCCGTCGCCAGCAAAGGCGTAAAAGTTGTGGCGACCTTCCCGGAAGACTCACATAAAAAAGTGGAATACCCTATCGCGGTTGTTGATGGCCACTCCAACGCAACGGTCAGCGCGTTCTATGATTACCTGAAAGGACCGCAGGCTTCTGAAATCTTCAAACGTTATGGATTTACGACCAAGTAATGATACTGACCGATCCTGAATGGCAGGCCGTCTTACTGAGCCTGAAAGTTTCTTCCCTGGCCGTGTTGTTTAGCCTGCCGTTTGGGATCTTCTTTGCCTGGCTACTGGTACGCTGTAAGTTCCCGGGCAAATCGTTGCTCGACAGCGTACTGCACTTGCCGCTGGTACTGCCACCGGTTGTGGTGGGGTACCTGTTGCTGGTGGCTATGGGGCGGCGCGGATTCATTGGCGAATGGCTGTATGACTGGTTTGGCATCACCTTTGCCTTTAGCTGGCGCGGTGCGGTACTGGCCGCGGCAGTGATGTCTTTTCCTCTTATGGTGCGGGCTATTCGTCTGGCGCTGGAAGGTGTTGACGTCAAGCTGGAGCAGGCGGCCCGCACTCTGGGAGCCGGGCGTTGGCGCGTATTCGTGACCATTACCTTACCGCTGATGCTGCCCGGTATTATTGTCGGTACGGTGCTGGCGTTCGCGCGTTCACTCGGGGAATTTGGCGCAACCATTACTTTTGTTTCTAATATCCCAGGCGAAACGCGCACCATTCCTTCGGCGATGTACACCCTCATCCAGACGCCTGGTGGCGAAAGCGCGGCGGCAAGGTTATGCATTATTTCTATCGTGCTGGCGCTGATTTCGCTGCTCATTTCTGAGTGGCTGGCGCGAATTAGCCGTGAACGGACGGGGCGATAATCATGCTGGAACTTAATTTCTCCCAGACGCTGGGAACCCACTGCCTGACGCTCAACGAAACGCTGCCAGCCAGCGGTATTACCGCTATTTTTGGTGTCTCTGGCGCGGGCAAAACCTCACTGATTAACGCCATCAGTGGTCTGACCCAACCACAGTCCGGGCGCATCGTGCTCAACGGTCGGGTCTTAAACGACGTCGAGAACGGTATCTGTTTAACGCCGGAAAAACGCCGGGTGGGCTATGTTTTCCAGGATGCGCGCCTGTTCCCGCATTATAAAGTACGCGGCAATCTGCGTTACGGTATGGCGAAAAGCATGGCCGGACAGTTTGATAAGCTGGTGGCGTTGTTGGGCATTGAACCCCTGCTTGACCGTCTGCCAGGCGGTCTTTCTGGCGGTGAAAAACAACGTGTCGCCATCGGTCGGGCGCTGCTTACTGCACCGGAGTTGCTGTTGCTTGATGAGCCGCTCGCCTCGCTGGACATTCCGCGTAAGCGCGAACTGCTGCCTTACCTGCAACGCCTGGCGCGTGAAATTAATATTCCGATGCTGTATGTCAGTCACTCGCTCGATGAAATTTTGCACCTGGCGGACAAAGTGATGGTGCTGGAAAACGGGCAGGTGAAAGCGTTTGGTTCGCTGGAGGACGTCTGGGGCAGCAGCGTGATGCACCCCTGGCTGCCGAAGGAACAGCAAAGCAGCATTCTGAAAGTCAGCGTACTGGAACATCATCCACACTATGCGATGACCGCGCTGGCGCTCGGCGATCAGCATCTGTGGGTCAATAAGCTGGATCAACCACTGCAAACCGCGCTGCGTATTCGTATTCAGGCATCAGATGTTTCACTGGTGCTCCAACCGCCGCAGCAGACCAGTATTCGTAACGTGCTGCGGGCGAAAGTCGCGCAGTGCTATGACGATAACGGTCAGGTGGAAGTACAGCTTGAGGTCGGCGGGAAAACGCTGTGGGCGAGAATTAGCCCATGGGCCAGGGATGAACTGGGTATCAAGCCTGGCCTGTGGCTGTATGCGCAAATTAAGAGCGTGTCGATTACTGCCTGATTACAACAGGTGGGAATAGATAAATTTCGCGATGCTGTCGGTGGTGTTGTCACCAATCACGATGTTGGCGCGGGCTTTGACTGCATCATCGGCATTGCCCATCGCCACGCCGGTACCTGCGGCTTCCAGCATACTGATATCGTTGAAGTTATCGCCAAAAGCGATCACGTTTTCCATTGATCCGCCCTGGGCTTCAATCCACTGGGCAAGGCGTCGTCCTTTGCTGTTGCCTTTACGGGCCACGTCAACCTGATTATGCCAGGACCACTCACACTCCAGCCCCAGTTGCTGTTCAACATGTTTACCAAACTGCTGCAGCTTTGGAATATCTTCGTCAGTCAGGGCAAATTTCCACACGGCGTTAACGTCATGCGCCGCCTGCGCCAGCGAAGGTACCTGGGTGAAGGTCGGGCGCTGTTCCGGCGGCAGGGTTTGCGCCCAGTTAGCGGTACGTACCACATGCCCGGTCGGGCGCTCATACAGCATGGCCTCATCCACATACATCAGCCCGTGGATCTGATGTTCATCCAGCATTTCGATCAGCTGTAATGCCTGGTCTACCGGAAGGGGATCGGATTCCAGCACCTTTTTCGCCTGATAATCATACAAGTAGGTACCGTTGCAGCAAATTGCAGGTGTATCCAGCGCCAGTGCCTGATAAAAAGGATGAATAGCAACGTGATGGCGACCCGTGACAATGATAAGTTGGTAGCCTGCTTCTCTGGCGCGCGAGAGCGCTTCGAGAGAGGAGGGCAGCAAGGTTTTCTTCGGGGTCAACAGGGTACCGTCTAAATCCAGGGCAATCACGCGTGCGGTCATAGGTTTTTCCAGATTAAGGTTGAGAATTTTGTCTGCTGGAATGGTACACCGAGACGGGAGCCGGACAAAATTCTGAGCCTTAATTAAGCATTCACCGTTAAAAGCGTCTACCTTAGGCGTGTGTCAGGCAATTGCAGCCACCTGCCAAAAGCAAAGGAGTTTTCATGAAGCAAACCGTTTATACCGCCAGCCCTGAGAGTCAGCAAATTCACGTCTGGAGCCTGAATCACGAGGGGGCTCTGACGCTGACACAGGTGGTTGATGTGCCGGGTCAGGTACAGCCGATGGTCGTCAGCCCGGATAAGCGCTATCTCTATGTTGGCGTGCGCCCGGAGTTTCGCGTGCTGGCTTACCGTATTGCGCCTGATGACGGTGCGCTGACCTTCGCGGCAGAGTCTGCGCTGCCGGGGAGCCCGACCCATATTTCTACCGATCATCAGGGGCGTTTTGTGTTTGTTGGCTCTTATAACGCGGGCAGCGTGAGCGTCACCCGTCTGGAAGATGGCCTGCCGGTAGGGCTGGTTGACGTGGTTGAAGGTCTGGACGGCTGCCACTCGGCCAACATCTCACCGGATAACCGTACCCTATGGGTTCCGGCGTTGAAACAGGATCGTATCTGCCTGTTCACCGTCAGCGATGATGGTCATCTGGTCGCGCAGGAGCCGGCGGAAGTGACTACCGTTGAAGGCGCAGGCCCGCGCCATATGGCATTCCATCCGAATCAGCAATATGCCTACTGCGTGAATGAGTTGAACAGTTCTGTCGATGTCTGGGAGCTGAAAGATCCGTACGGCAAGATTGAGTGCGTACAGACGCTGGATATGATGCCTGCTGATTTCTCTGATACCCGCTGGGCGGCAGATATCCATATTACGCCAGATGGTCGTCATCTGTATGCCTGTGACCGTACCGCCAGCCTGATTACGGTCTTTAGCGTGTCTGAAGATGGTAGCGTACTGACTAAAGAGGGTTTCCAGCCGACCGAAACCCAGCCGCGCGGTTTTAATATCGACCACAGTGGGAAATACCTGATCGCCGCCGGGCAAAAATCGCACCATATCGCGGTGTATGAGATTGCAGGCGAACAAGGCCTGTTGACGGAGAAAGGTCGCTACGCGGTAGGGCAAGGTCCGATGTGGGTGGTGATTAACGCGTACTAACAATAGCGACGCCCGTTAGCGGGCGTCGCTATCTGTAAGATTGATTGCGAATGCTTTTGCTGTTTCTGTCTGTTTGATCCCCTTCTATAGTCAGTTGTACTCGCGTTTTTGTTGACGGCCTGTACCTCTTTTTCTTTAGCGCTGAATACCAGCGCCTGTTTTTGAAAAAAATGCTTTTCTACCAAAAATTGGAGCATTTTTTATAATCTTTTAATGTGCTTTTATAGTATTAATAATCCCGCAGAGTTATTTTTACATTAATTTTGCGAATGTAATTATTATCTGTTTTTATAATGTTATGGTATTAATTATTAATTCTCTCAATGTGAAAAATATTTTCTTTCCTATATGGGGTATATATGTCTGATTTAAGTTTCAGTGTTGCAAGTAGATCTTTTTGTGATTCATTAGCAGATAAAAACATTGTAAAAAAAAGACCGCCAGTGGAGAGTAGGGGGCATCTTGCTGATAATCTCCAGTCAGTAAAACGGTCAGATAAAAAGATAAATGTATCTGATGGGATTCGCAAAATTAATAATTCCCATGAATTAGATAAAGCGAATGTCCATCACAAACATCATCATAAATCGATTCAGGTTCAACGTCATCAAAGTAACAAAGGAAAAATTGAACATGCAAAATTAGGAAATAAAACTAACAAAGAATTTATTAATGAAATTAAAAATAATAATGGAGTTATAAACACTCGTGGTAATCGCATTCTTCCGTTATATGCTGGATGCGAGGTACAAATGTCTGTTAATGGCAAAAATGTAATAGTTAAGCCCTCTTTTGATTCAGTTGGCCAGGTTGAGTTTTGCATTGCTAAACGCGGCAAGGAAGACGTTATAGCCAGAACATTGACGAAAAAAGATATTATCACTATGCTTTCAGAAGCAAAGCATAAATATAATAACACTTTATATACAGTAGATATTAACGGAATTACACTCCCCCCTTCTCCAAAAGGTGAGAAGAAATTTATTCCATGGAATCATATTCTGGCTACTGCCCCTGAAAAAACCACTAATGCCAATAAGTATCAGGGAACAATGGCTAAGGGTGGTGAACTTATTTTATTTATCGATGAGAGTCAAGGGGGAGGGAAAAATCTAGCGGAGGTAAAACAGGAAACGATAATACCACTCAATAATATTATTGGGCGGCGAACGCTGAATACCGATAGTGATTTTCCTATATATATAGATGATGAAAAAGGGAAATATAATAAATTTAGCGCTAGCGATACGGTTTCACCTTCTTTAAATGACATCGATAATAGGTTAAACAAAAGAAAGGAAAGTGCTGATCATGCTGCCCGTAACCTTCAGAAGGCCGAAAAAATGGCTGTCAAGGCTGAAGACGCGGCTAAAAAGAGTGATGCTACTGACAAAGAAAAGGCCTATGCAATAAAGGCAAGAAAAGACGCAGACAAAGCCCAGAGTAAAAATGATGCCGCTCAAGCCGCTTTACGCAGTGTACGGGAGGGCATGATTACTATTTATTTTGAAATGGAAAGGCAATACGGTACGGCAGCCGTAAGAATGCTACAAGATTATATCATTCGTGTTCTGGTTGATAGAGATCTCAAGACACTCCATATTGATCGCGAAGGGAATATGAATGATGCAAGCAGGATGATTCTTTTACAAGCAGCCTCTGTATGGACAGAGAATGAGGGGCGTTTCATCGAATATGTTGCCAAAGAGCATCACATACCTTTTTTGCACCCTGATTTGATGTTTGCACAAATTCGTTCTGCGGATAAAATACGAGGATCTTTAGGCAACATAGTTCCTCGCAGTCTAAATGATCTTGTCAAAGAAGAACGCGGTATCCTTGAATATTTGTATGGACGACATGATTTGCAAGCGCTATCCGCATCTGAGCGGGTTGAAATGATGGTTATTATTCAGTGCGTAAAGGATGGTGTGAGCCTCAGGCGTTTCTCGCCAATGATGTTACGTAAATATCTCCCCATTATTGAAGAAATAGCAAAAGATCGCAAAAATATACTTTCAATGGATCATCAGTATGGGAAAATAATCACCTCTAATGACTCCCTTAGACACAAGGCAAGTGAGGAATTATATTCATTGCTGCGCATTATTAGAGAGAATAAAGCAGATATAGCCAAATGCGAAAATATGATAACTGATCACCTTTTTAAGGTTGATTTAGGACGTAAAAATGAAATTATTAATAACTATGCTAATTTATTACGCCACAACCCATTGATTTTAGAAGTGGAAAAAACGCATTCATACGCAAAAGACCTCGAGCAAGTAAAACATGAAATTAATGGCTTGTTGCTTGGTAAAACAAATCTTGAGGCTGTCGGTAAGTTATCAATGCGTCAAGAGATAAAGGATATTCGGCATAAATTAAAAGAGTTATCCACGCTAAAAGAAAAATTAGAGATTGCCGTTAGTTATTGCAATACAGGAAGTGAATCTACTATCCAATTTATTGGTGAAAATGAAAACGTTTTAAGCATTAATTCTATTCACGAATACTTCAATACTTTATCAACTTTATCAGTGGATAAAGGTAAAAAAATAAGAGATGCTTTGGTAAAAGATTATCGCGCTAATATCACTAAGATGATATCCGGTAGCAGCGCACAAGATAAAATGTATTACTTTGAATTTTATATTCAAAAATTCAGTTCTCTGTCCAAGGATTATCAGGACCGGATCAAATCTGGAACCGCTTCAGATAATGATAAATTCCTCGCTAAACTTTATTCCCATGAAGCTAAAAAAATGACCAGTCGGTTCAGTTATTATCTTTCGCATTTGGAAAAAGTAGGGATAAATAAACTGGAAAATAATTTACGTCCTGTAACGCAGAATGCGTTACACATGATAATACCAAAAAGACCAGAAGAAATTAAAGAAAAATTTGTAGCATTAAATGGTCATGATAAACACTCGCGTAGGCAACAGAGTGTGCTTAAAATTGCACAGGAACTGGCAATCCAGGTAAAAATAATGGTGAATTGGCTTAAAGAAGACAATATGCCGAATGCTTTATTGATGGCCCAGTCTTTGGCTGAACAATTAAATACGGTGGTAAATAATCTCGAAACGGGTGAGCAACGTCCACAGGATGTTGGGGCAGAACCAGAGCGGGTGATTGTACAAGCCCAGGAACTGTTAGCACAAATTAACAAAAGTGGAAATAAATCACAATTATTGAATTATGCTCAGACATTAGTAACGCAATTTAATGAATTGAAAGAGCAATTAATGCGTGCAAATACGGCCCCAGATGGCGCTTTTTTGCGTACCAGTGCAATCGCTAATCATGATGAAAGCGGCCCTTCTTACGCCCGGTTGGATACCAAAGATGTGACGTTACTTAGGGCATCTTATAAAATCAGAAATGACAGCAAGGCGTATGAAAAACATTGGGAGAAAATTAAAAAAATTTATATTGATGCGGGCGCAAATGAAGGGTTGTATGATATTGCAGTCAACGATACGGGACTAAGCCTTGCTTATAAAAAGGAAGGTAAGGATGTTATTATTCAGTATGCCCGTAATGGAGATGTTCAGCCTGCGATTGATATGTCTACCTGGCGAGTTGTACCTTCAGAAAAAAATAAGGATGATCAATATAAATCCAATCACAACTTGTTTGTTGAAAAAATGATTGATCATGCTACGAGAGCTATCATCACTCCAGATATAAAAGATGAAGTGACTATGCAGGCTCTTAAATTATATGTGAAAGGTGCTTTTGGCCAGGATATTAATATCGTTGACGCTAAAAACTTTAATGTTAATCCCAAAGCTATCAACATCATCAGGCATAGTGATGGTTCGGCTCAACTGGTCACTATAAAAAATGGAGTAAATGAAATACATAGAAAAGAAACTGATATTTTTAATGTTGTTAGTCATGAGTTGGATGTGAAGGTCGGTAAAAAACGAGATATAGCACAGGATTCTGTTTCTTCAGAATTCATCAAAAATAAAGCAGAGGGTATGCTTTTTTCTCCAGATCTACAGATTATTGTAAATCAAGTAGATGTCAGAAGGCCAAATGATGAAAATAGCTCTGAATATAAGGAGTACTTAAACAAGAAGCAAAGTCTGGGTGCCTTAAAAGAAAAAATAATAAACATAGGGCATTTTAATAAATTTATTTTGCGCTTACCCGAAGGGACCGCCTTTCGCATGACTAAGGATGGTTTTTTGCAAACGGCTGGTATTAATGGCGGTAATGCTATTCTTTCGCAAGTTTACAGCCATAGTGAAGGACGCATTGAAAATGCGGAGTATATTCCTCAGGTTATGACTTCAGATTCTATATCCACTGGTGTAGCGCAAGATGCAGATTTACTCAATCTAATGTTGGATTTGGATGATATCCCCAATCCAAATGTACCGAAAAAGCAAGTGGCACACGATCTGGATGCTATATTAGGTGAGTTGTCTGCAACATTGCCATCAACAGAAAGTTCTGCTAATAAATTGCAAGCTGCTTATAAAATATCAAGAAATACTAAACCTGACATCGCGTTAACGTCTTCTGATAGGGGTGTTAATGCAAGTAGTATCACTGATGTGGCTCAGGAGGCGGCGACTCAAAAAAATGAACGTGTAGTAGTAAGTGATCGAGATACTGTAAATATTGAATCTCAAAATAGAACTTTGACCTCAGCAGATACTGTTAACCAACCTCAGCAAGTTAAAGATGTTGTAGATATTACAAGTGAAATATCAGATTTAAAGACGAAAATTCTCGATGCGATTGATTTCAAGAAGTTCCATTCACAAATTGATGGCGAAATAGCTGTTTTAGCTCTTTACTCATATTTGGCAAGTAAAGGCAGTCGTCTTCATGTTTGGCGCGCAGATGGACTTGGTAATGGATTGATTAATCGTGTTGACTTTAACGAGGGAGTGGTAAATAGAGGATTAGATATAGGGACGAAGTTGGAAACTAACAAGGATATTCACATTATTTTAAAAAACGGACATTATGATGGCTTTAGCCCATCATCAATGAAATCTGTTCAGGTACACGGTGATGGTAACTGTCTTTTTCATTCTGCGGCGGCGATGTTAAATCGAATTGCAATGAATAATGATGCTGCAATGAAGGGTGACTATCTCAATGCCATGACAAAAGTACATCTGGAAGACAATTTCGATAGGTTTGTTACGGCATTTTTTCATGCTTATGATGAAGTTGAAATTAGTCGGATGCAGGATGGAGACCTTAAAACCCATTCCCAAAAACTGTTCAGTCTTGTGAAAGAATATAAAAAATCCATAACAAAAACAAAAGAAACTGTCGCTGTACAGCTCGCAGATGATTTACCTCAAAGCAAGACTTCAGAACGCGGACTCAGCAGAAAAGAACTCAACCGCCTTTACAGCAACCGGGCAGTGTTGGTGCAATAAGTAGATAGGTATGTTCAGGGATGGCGGTAAGCCATCCCTTTTCGCTGTTATTGCTTCGGCTCGGCAACCACTTTGCTACCGATACCGCGGTTGTTGTATTCCCACATGCGGTTGAAGTTGGTGTCGTTCAGGTTGCGCTGGATTTCACCTTTGTCATCTTCCGCACCGGTATTACCGGCAAACGGGCGTTTTGCGATAACGCTGTCAGCCCATGGTTTTGCCATGTTAAAGCCTTCGTTAATCACGCTGTCACGGATAACGACCTGGCCGTTAGTGTTGGAATCGACATCCAGTGATCGGCCTAACTGTGCCACGCCATCGCCACTTGCCGTGAAGCGGCTATTAATCGCCAGGAAACCGTAGTAGATGTTTGACAGAGTAGCCGGTGCGAACACGTAACCTTCCTGCTGCGTACGGGAATTCACAACACGGAAATCGGTGTTCTCGAACACCACTGCGCCACGACCAGAAACGATATCCACATCACCTTCAATGTAGCTGTTGGTTACCAGAGTACGCGGTTGACGATCGTTTTCCAGACGGTTTTGTACGCCGCTGTTGGTCACGAAGAAGGTGTTCTGACGTCCCAGAATGTTAACCTTGTCGATCTGCACTTTATCGCCATCGGTACGCAGCGCAACGGCCGGGTGATTACCTGCATCAACGCTGTCACCGAGGTTATTTTCGATGGTCAGGTTCTGCAATTGCAGGCCGTTATTCTGCGACCAGACGACAGCAGAACACATCACGCCGATGTTGGTGCCGCGCTTGTTCTGGCAATTATCATACATATACCACGCAGGTTTACCCGGCATATATTTACCGCCTGGGTTCACCGTACGACGCCAGTCCGCGGTGCTCATTTCGCCATCAATAGCCTGGCCAATTTTCACATCCAGCGGTTTTTCGCCCATACCGTACAGCGTCAGGCTTCCCGTTGCTGCCGGGATGTAGACCGTGCCCTGATACTCACCTGGCATAATCGCGATGTACTGACGTTTGTTGGTACGTTTAATGATTGCCGCATCAACCGCGGCCTGAATGCTGGTATGCGTCACGCCCTGGGTGCCTGCCGGGCCAACGACAAAGTCAGGCTGTGCGGGCAAAGTAATAGAAGAGGGGCTCCACGGCGCAGTGTTTGGCGTCAGTGCGGAAAAATAGTGCGCAGCGACGAAATTTTTCGCTTCATTGGCCGACAGAATCGGGCGCATAGACGTTCCTGGCGCGGTCTGATCGGAAGGAATTTGATCGGGCGGTGTAGAGCTACAGGCGGTCAGCGTCACGCCAAAAGCCATAGCCAGCGCCAGACGGGAAACTGATGAAATGTTCACAGGTTGCTCCGGGCTTTGAAAGTTATCCATTGAAGCCTGCTTTTTTATACTAAGTTGAGCGAAACGGGAAGGTGAAAAGGTAAAAAGTTGTTTTTTATCGCAGCAATCTCGGGTGTAGAGAGTCCTTATATCACAATTAGATAACAATTTTGGTCCCTCAGGTTGACAACATCCACAGGATGCAAAATAAATGTCTATACAACCTATGACAAGTGGTGAGTCGAATGCAGCAATTTTTCCCTGATGATGCTATCTGGCGTAATGTCCGCCTGGCGACCATGGATCCTGAACGTGGTACCCCATATGGGCTGGTGGATGGTCACGCGCTGATCGTCCGCCAGGGCAAGATTCGCGATATCGTCCCGGAATCATCGTTATATCTCACACATGACAATACTTTTGATATGCAGGGCCGGCTGATTACGCCGGGTCTGATTGACTGCCATACGCACCTGGTGTTTGGCGGCAATCGTGCAGGTGAATGGGAACAGCGGCTAAACGGCGTTTCATACCAACAGATCAGCGCCCAGGGGGGCGGGATCAATGCCACCGTGTCGGCGACGCGCAGCGCCACGGATGAGCAGCTCTTACAGCTGGCGCAGGGGCGAATGGAACGGTTGATCAAAGAAGGCGTTACGTTGCTGGAAATCAAATCGGGCTACGGCCTGGATTTGCCGACAGAAGAGAAAATTTTACGCGTCGTGGCTGCGCTGGCGGCAGAAAATACCGTCGAAATAAGCCCGACGCTGTTAGCTGCACATGCCACACCGGCGCAGTATCGCGATGATCCCGATAGCTATATTACGCTGGTTTGCGAGACAATTTTGCCGCAATTGTGGGAACAGGGTTTATTTGAAACTGTTGACCTGTTCTGTGAAACCGTGGGCTTTACGCTGGCGCAGAGCGAACGCGTCTTTCAGGCCGCGCAGGCGTTGGGTATCCCGGTTAAAGGTCATGTCGAACAACTGTCATTACTGGGCGGGGCGCAGTTGGTAAGCCGCTATCACGGCTTATCCGCCGATCACATTGAATATCTGGATGAAGCGGGCGTGGCGGCGATGAGCCAAAGCGGTACGGTCGGTGTGCTATTACCCGGCGCTTTTTATTTCCTCAAAGAGAAACAGCGTCCACCAGTCGAGTTATTACGTCAGTATCAGGTTCCGATGGCGGTGGCGACCGACTACAACCCCGGCACCAGCCCGTTTATTAGCCTGCACTGGGCGATGAATATGGCCTGTGTACAGTTTGGCTTAACGCCGGAAGAGGCATGGGCGGGGGTAACCCGTCATGCTGCCCGCGCGCTGGGGCGTCATGCCACTCACGGTCAACTGAAAGCCGGGTTTGTGGCCGACTTTGTGGTGTGGGATGCCGAACTCCCGGTCGAAATTCTCTATGAACCTGGTCGCAACCCAATCTATCAACGTGTATTTAAAGGGCAACCATCATGACCAACTGGCAACCCGCTTCTCCTGCGCTCTGGCAGGGACGTGATGACCGGGCCGAATCGCCGAATGCGCTGCGCCTGTTTCAGACTATCACCCAGAGCCCGACGTTTAGCCCAGAAATGTATCGCGAGCAGATAGCGTTGCTCGGGTTTGCCTGCGACGAAGGTGTTAAACGTAATCAGGGGCGCACGGGAGCTGCCGGAGCGCCGGACGCGCTGCGTAAAGCACTGGCCAATTTAGCCAGTCACGCGGGTCATCAACGGTTGGTCGATTTGGGAAACATTGTGGCCCAGGCCTCCGATCTTGAGGGCGCGCAGCAGGCGCTACGCAATGCGGTACAGCGCTGCCTGCAGGCGGAGATGCGCACCTTCGTGTTGGGCGGGGGACATGAAACGGCATTTGCGCATGGTGCAGGGGTGTTGGATGCCTTCCCGCAGGCAAAAGTGGGGATTGTTAACCTCGATGCGCACCTGGACCTACGCTACGCCGAACAACCCACTTCCGGTACGCCGTTTCGTCAACTGGCGCACCTCTGTGAGCAACAGCAGCGTGAATTTCATTACGCCTGCGTTGGCGTCAGCCGGGCGGCAAACACCCAGGCGCTTTGGGATGAAGCGCAACGGCTGGGGGTTACCGTGGTCGAAGATCTGCACTGTCATACGGCGCAGGCGCAGCTGGCGCAATTTGTTGCAAACATGGATGTCATCTATCTGACAATCGACCTCGACGTGCTGCCGGTGTGGGAAATGCCCGCCGTATCCGCGCCTGCCGCGTTGGGTGTCCCGCTGGCGACGTTGTTGGGGCTGATTGAACCTCTGTGTCGTAGCGGTAAACTACAGGCGGTGGATATGGTTGAATTTAATCCACGCTTTGACGATGATGGCAGGGCGGCGCGGGTTGCGGCGCGATTAGGCTGGCAAATCGCCCACTGGTGGCAATGACATACCTGATGGCGTTGCGCTTATCAGGTTCGGGTAATGCCTGTAAACTGTACCCACTTACATTTTCAGCTTAAGGAAGGCTCACGCATGCTCCCATCCCGTTCTGCTCCGGCTCCTTTTTACGAAAAGGTCAAACAGGAGATCAGCGAAAAAATTGCCAGCGGTATCTGGCAGCCTCACGATCGCATTCCGTCTGAGGCAGAGCTGGTGGCGCAGTATGGTTTCAGCCGCATGACCATCAACCGGGCGCTGCGTGAGTTAACGGATGAAGGTTTACTGGTGCGTTTGCAGGGCGTGGGGACGTTTGTCGCCGAGCCAAAAGGTCAGTCCGCGCTGTTTGAAATTCGCAGCATCGCGGATGAAATCAACGCCCGTCAGCATCAGCACCGGTGCGAAGTGCTGACGCTGGAAAGAACCCAGGCAAACGCGCAGCAGGCTTTGGTATTAAACGTCAAAGAAGGCACTGCTATTTTTCACTCTGTCATGGTGCACTACGAGAACGATCTGCCGGTACAGATTGAAGATCGCTGCGTGAATGCCGAAATTGTGCCGGAGTATCTGGCGCAGGATTACAGCCAGACTACGCCGCATGCTTACCTGTCGCTGATAGCCCCTTTAACGGAAGGTGAGCATATTGTTGAAGCGGTACGTGCCAGCGCTGAAGAGTGCGCGCTGCTGAATATCAAAGAACACGATCCCTGCCTGCTGATCCGCCGCAAGACCTGGTCTGCGTCTTCTATTGTCTCTCATGCCCGTTTGCTGTTCCCGGGTTCCCGCTATCGCCTGCAAGGGCGGTTTATGTCCTGATACAGGACATGAAAACCGTGATTGCTGACGCAATATAATAAAAATGTATCTTAATTGTTAAAATCATCCTTGCGGTGACTTGTATAGACAAGTATATGTTACTTATCTATCCGACGTTCGCGAGGAGTTTTCTGTCATGTCCCATAGCAAATATCGTCAGCAGGATATTCGTGCCCCACGCGGCACCACCTTAACGGCCAAAAGCTGGCTGACCGAAGCGCCGCTGCGCATGTTAATGAATAATCTGGATCCCGATGTGGCGGAAAATCCGCATGAGCTGGTGGTTTACGGCGGGATTGGCCGCGCCGCACGGGACTGGGAATGCTATGACGCCATCGTCAACGCGCTGACCAAACTGGAGACCGATGAGACGCTGCTGGTCCAGTCCGGAAAACCGGTAGGCGTATTTAAAACTCACGACAACGCACCGCGCGTGCTGATTGCCAACTCCAACCTGGTGCCGCACTGGGCTACCTGGGAACACTTTAATGAACTGGATGCCAAAGGGCTGGCGATGTATGGCCAGATGACCGCCGGGAGCTGGATCTACATCGGCAGTCAGGGCATCGTACAGGGCACTTATGAAACCTTCGTTGAGGCCGGGCGTCAGCATTATCAGGGTAACCTGAGCGGGCGCTGGGTTCTGACCGCCGGGCTGGGCGGTATGGGCGGGGCGCAACCGTTAGCCGCTACGCTTGCGGGGGCGTGTTCGCTGAATATTGAATGCCAGCAGAGCCGGATCGATTTCCGTCTGCGTACCCGTTACGTGGACGAGCAGGCCACCTCACTGGACGATGCGCTGGCGCGTATCGACAAATACACTCGCGAGGGTAAAGCGGTCTCCATTGCGCTGTGTGCGAACGCCGCCGACGTTGTGCCGGAACTGGTGAAGCGCGGTGTGCGCCCGGACATGGTCACCGACCAGACCAGCGCCCACGATCCACTGCACGGTTATCTGCCGTCCGGCTGGAGCTGGGATGAGTATCAGGCAAAAGCGGTGTCCGATCCGCAGGGCACGGTGCAGGCGGCGAAACGCTCCATGGCAACGCACGTTGAGGCGATGCTGGCGTTTAGCAAAATGGGCGTGCCGACGTTTGATTACGGCAATAACATTCGCCAGATGGCCAAAGAGATGGGCGTGGAAAACGCTTTTGATTTCCCCGGCTTCGTACCTGCTTACATTCGACCGTTGTTCTGTCGCGGCATTGGCCCGTTCCGTTGGGTGGCGCTTTCCGGCGATCCGCAGGATATTTATAAAACCGATGCCAAAGTGAAAGAGATCGTGGCTGATGATAAGCATCTGCACCACTGGCTGGATATGGCGCGTGAGCGGATTAATTTCCAGGGTTTACCGGCGCGTATCTGCTGGGTCGGTCTGGAATGGCGGCAAAAACTAGGGCTGGCGTTTAATGAAATGGTGCGCAGCGGTGAAGTATCCGCGCCGATTGTTATTGGCCGTGACCATCTGGACTCTGGCTCCGTTGCCAGCCCGAACCGCGAAACCGAAGCGATGCGCGACGGTTCAGACGCCGTATCCGACTGGCCGCTGCTGAACGCGCTGCTTAATACCGCCAGCGGCGCGACCTGGGTGTCGCTGCACCACGGTGGCGGGGTAGGAATGGGCTTCTCTCAGCATGCCGGGATGGTGATTGTTTGCGATGGCACCGATGAAGCCGCGGCGCGTATCGCCCGGGTCTTACATAACGATCCGGCGACAGGGGTGATGCGCCACGCCGACGCCGGATATGACATTGCGGTGGAATGCGCCGTCGAAGAAGGGCTGAATTTGCCGATGGTTGCCGCGACGCAGGAGAAACGCTGATATGAACACCATGACACTCACGCCGGGCCATCTGAGTTTTACCCAGCTACGTGAAATCTGGCAGCAGCCGGTCAAACTGAGTCTGGATGCCGGGGCAATCGATGCTATTAACGCCAGCGTCGCCTGCGTCAATAATATTGTCGCTGAAGGCCGTACGGCGTATGGCATTAATACCGGCTTTGGCCTGCTGGCCCAGACCCGTATCGCCACGGAAGATTTGCAGAATTTGCAGCGTTCGCTGGTGCTTTCCCATGCGGCAGGTGTCGGCGAGGCGCTGGACGACGCGATGGTGCGTCTGATTATGGTGCTGAAAATCAACAGCCTGGCGCGCGGTTTTTCCGGTATTCGCCTGAGCGTGATTGAAGCGCTGATTGCGCTGGTGAATGCCGAGGTGTATCCGCTGATCCCGGCGAAAGGCTCAGTGGGGGCATCGGGTGACCTGGCGCCGCTGGCGCATATGTCTTTGACGCTGCTCGGAGAAGGGAAGGCGCGCTGGCAGGGGGAATGGCTCCCGGCGACCGAAGCGCTGAAAAAGGCCGGGCTGGAGCCGATTACGCTGGAGGCGAAAGAAGGGCTGGCGCTGCTCAACGGAACTCAGGCGTCCACCGCCTTCGCGCTGCGCGGATTAATTGAAGCTCAGGAACTGTTCGCGTCTGCAACGGTGTGCGGGGCGCTGACCACCGAAGCCGTGCTGGGCTCTCGTCGTCCGTTTGATGCCCGTATTCATGCCGCACGAGGACAGCGTGGGCAGATTGATGCCGCGACGCTGTATCGTCACGTATTAACTGACACCAGCGCGCTTTCGCAGTCGCATCATAACTGTGAGAAAGTGCAGGATCCGTATTCTCTGCGCTGCCAGCCGCAGGTGATGGGGGCGTGTCTGACGCAAATGCGCCAGGCAATGGATGTTCTGCTGGTTGAAGCCAACGCGGTTTCCGACAACCCGCTGGTATTTGCCGAAGAGGGGGATGTCATTTCCGGCGGCAACTTCCATGCTGAACCGGTGGCGATGGCGGCAGATAATCTGGCGCTGGCGATTGCCGAAATCGGCTCGTTATCGGAGCGACGTATTGCGCTGATGATGGATAAACACATGTCGCAACTGCCGCCGTTTTTGGTGAAAAACGGTGGGGTGAACTCCGGCTTTATGATTGCTCAAGTCACGGCTGCCGCGCTGGCGAGCGAGAACAAAGCGCTGGCGCATCCGCATAGCGTGGACAGCCTGCCAACCTCCGCCAACCAGGAAGATCATGTCTCAATGGCGCCAGCGGCGGGGCGCAGACTGTGGGAGATGGCGGCGAATACGCGCGGCGTGATTGCCGTAGAGTGGCTGGCGGCGTGTCAGGGGATTGACCTGCGTGAAGGGTTAACCTCAAGCCCGCTGCTGGAGCAGGCGCGCCAGACGCTACGTGAGCAGGTTGCCCACTATACACAGGACCGTTTTTTCGCCCCGGATATCGAGTGCGCGACCGAACTGTTAGCACAAGGAACGTTGCTGAAATTGCTGCCCGAATTTCTGTAGAAAATTTCCTGATGGCGACGCTGACGCGTCTTATCAGGCCTACGGTCTGCTTTGTAGGCCGGATGAGGCTAAGCTGACATCCGGCACAACAGAACTTAGCTAAATAATGCGGTAACAGAAGCGCTGGCGAGCGAGTGGAAATGGACATTAAATCCGACCATCGCGCCGCTGGCGCCTTCATCGACATCAAGACGCTCCACATCCAGCGCATGAACCGTAAAGATATAGCGATGGGTTTCCCCTTTCGGCGGCGCAGCGCCACCATAACCGGCTTTACCAAAATCCGTGCGTGTTTGCAGCACGCCTTCCGGCAACGCAACCAGCCCCGAGCCGTAACCTTGTGGTAAAACCCGGGTATCTGCAGGCAGATTTACCACCACCCAGTGCCACCAGCCGGAGCCGGTTGGCGCATCAGGATCGTAACAGGTCACGACAAAGCTTTTAGTCCCGGCGGGCACATCATCCCATGCCAGATGCGGGGAAATATTATCCCCGTCATATCCCATGCCGTTAAAGACGTGGCGATGAGGAAGCTTTTCGCCATCGCGCAGATCGTTACTGATTAGTTTCATGCTGACTCCTCTCGTTAGCCAAAAAGTGTAGCCAGAAACCGTAGAGCTTACCGCTGGTTAATCGCTAAAAAATGTTGCATTGCGCACAGCCTCGTTGACGGCCTGGGTCAGACGACACAGTTGTTCGGGCTTGATGATGTACGGCGGCATCAGATAAATGAGCTTACCAAACGGTCTTACCCACACGCCCTGTTCGACAAAGAACTTCTGTAAAGCGGCCATATTCACCGGATGAGTGGTTTCTATCACGCCGATGGCACCAAGCACGCGCACGTCGGCGACCCAACGGGAATCTGCCGCCGGGGCGAGTTCTTCACGCAACTGCGCTTCAATGGCCGCGACCTGCGAGCGCCATTCGCCGGTTTCGAGCAGCGACAGGCTGGCGGAGGCGACGGCGCAGGCCAGTGGATTGCCCATGAAAGTCGGGCCGTGCATAAAACATCCGGCTTCACCGTTGCTGATGGTTTCCGCGACCTGGCGGGTGGTCAGAGTTGCGGAAAGGGTCATTGTCCCGCCGGTTAACGCTTTGCCAAGGCACAAAATATCCGGGGTGATATCGGCGTGTTCACAGGCAAACAGCTTGCCTGTACGACCAAATCCGGTGGCGATTTCATCGGCAATCAACAGGATACCTTCACGGTCACACATTTTACGGATGCGTTTTAACCATTCGGGGTGATACATGCGCATGCCGCCAGCGCCCTGCACAATCGGCTCAAGGATCACCGCCGCAATTTCGTGGCGATGCGCGGCCATCAGGCGGGCGAACGGTACCATATCCAGTTCGTCCCACTCGCCGCCCATGCGGCTTTGCGGGGCGGGCGCAAACAGGTTCTCCGGCAGATAACCCTTCCACAGACTGTGCATCGAGTTGTCGGGATCGCAGACCGACATTGCGCCGAAGGTGTCACCGTGATAACCGTTACGAAACGTCAGGAAACGCTGACGCGCTTCGCCTTTTGCCTGCCAGTATTGCAGCGCCATTTTCATCGCGACTTCCACGGCGACCGAACCAGAATCCGCGAGAAAAACGCACTCCAGCGCCTCGGGCGTCATCGCCACCAACTGGCGACACAGCGCAATAGCCGGGGCATGGGTAATGCCGCCAAACATCACGTGCGACATGGCATCAATCTGCGTTTTCATCGCGGCGTTCAGCTGCGGGTGATTGTAACCGTGGATCGCCGCCCACCAGGACGACATACCGTCAATCAGCCGCTCACCGTTGGCTAATAGCAGTTCACAACCTTCGGCACTGGCCACCGGATAAACCGGTAGCGGGGAGGTCATGGAGGTGTAAGGGTGCCAGATATGGCGTTGGTCAAACGCAAGATCGTCCGTTGTCATAATCGACTTGTAAACCAAATTAAAAAGATTTAGGTTTACGAGTCTACACCAAACTGACAACGAAACGTATATCAATATGGCTCATTCTTCTCGCTGGACAATGTCGCAAGTCACCGAATTATTTGAAAAACCCCTGCTGGATCTGCTGTTTGAAGCGCAACAAGTGCACCGTCAGCATTTTGATCCGCGGCAGGTACAGGTGAGTACGCTGCTGTCGATTAAAACCGGTGCCTGTCCGGAGGACTGCAAATACTGCCCGCAAAGTTCCCGCTATAAAACCGGTCTGGAAACCGAGCGTCTGATGGAAGTTGAGCAGGTTCTGGATTCCGCGCGTAAGGCGAAGCAGGCAGGTTCAACACGGTTTTGCATGGGGGCGGCGTGGAAGAATCCGCATGAGCGCGACATGCCTTATCTGGAACAGATGGTCCAGGGTGTAAAAGCGCTGGGGCTGGAAGCCTGTATGACGCTGGGCACGTTGGACGAAACCCAGGCTCAGCGCCTGGCCAGCGCGGGCCTGGACTACTACAACCATAACCTCGATACCTCGCCGGAGTTCTACGGTAATATCATCACCACCCGTTCGTACCAGGAGCGACTTGATACGCTGGATAAAGTGCGTGAGGCGGGGATTAAAGTCTGCTCTGGCGGTATCGTGGGGTTAGGGGAAACGGTTACCGATCGTGCCGGTTTATTGCTGCAACTGGCGAACCTACCCACACCGCCGGAAAGCGTCCCCATTAACATGCTGGTGAAAGTAAAGGGCACGCCGCTGGCCGATAACGACGATGTGGATGCGTTTGATTTTATTCGTACTATCGCTGTCGCGCGCATCATGATGCCGACCTCGTACGTGCGTCTTTCTGCCGGGCGCGAGCAGATGAACGAACAGACCCAGGCAATGTGTTTTATGGCCGGGGCCAACTCGATTTTCTACGGCTGCAAACTGCTCACTACACCCAACCCGAACGAAGACAAAGATCTGCTTTTATTCCGCAAACTCGGTCTGAATCCGCAGCAAACGGCGGTACTGGCGGGCGATAACGAACAGCAGCAACGTCTGGAGCAGGCGTTGCGCACCCCGGATACAGACGACTACTACAACGCGGCAACCGTATGACCTGGCAGCAAAAAATTGATGATGCGCTCACTTTGCGTCGTTCTGCTGATGCTCTGCGTCGCCGCTATGCGGTGACACAGGGGGCAGGGCGCTGGTTGTTGGCCGAGGGGCGTCAGTATCTGAATTTTTCCAGTAACGATTATCTGGGGTTGAGTCACCATCCACAGATAGTCTGTGCCTGGCAGCAGGGGGCTGAACGTTTTGGCGTCGGCAGCGGGGGTTCAGGCCATGTTAGCGGCTATTCCATCGCGCATCAGGCGCTGGAAGACGAACTGGCGCAATGGCTGGGTTATTCACGAGCATTGCTGTTCATTTCCGGTTTCGCCGCCAACCAGGCGGTGATCACAGCGTTGATGGGAAAAGATGACCGGATTGTCGCCGACCGCCTCAGCCATGCGTCGTTGCTGGAAGCGGCCAGTCTGAGTCCCGCCGTGTTACGCCGTTTTACCCATAACGACCCGCAACATTTGGCTCGTCTACTGTCTGCCCCCTGTCCGGGGCAGCAGTTGGTGGTGACCGAAGGCGTGTTCAGCATGGATGGCGACAGCGCACCACTGGCGGAAATTCACGCTGAGGCGCAGCACCAGAATGCGTGGTTGCTGGTGGATGATGCCCACGGTATAGGCGTTAGCGGTGAGGAAGGGCGTGGCTCATGCTTCCGACAGCAGGTGAAACCTGAGCTGTTAGTGGTGACCTTCGGGAAAGGATTTGGCGTCAGCGGCGCGGCAATCCTGTGTTCAGACAGCGTGGCCGATTATCTGCTGCAGTTTGCCCGTCATCTGATTTACAGCACCAGCATGCCGCCTGCTCAGGCGCAGGCATTGCGCGCCGCGCTGGCGGTGATCCGCAGTCGTGAGGGCGATGAACGCCGGGAAAAACTGGCCATGTTGATCCAACGTTTTCGTGCTGGCCTGGATATTGCGGATTTCACGCTGGCAAACTCAGACAGTGCCATCCAGCCATTGATCGTGGGCGATAACCATAAAGCACTGCAACTGGCGGAGGTTTTACGCGCCCAAGGTTGTTGGGTGACCGCCATCCGACCTCCTACGGTACCGGTCGGCACCGCCAGATTACGGCTGACGCTGACGCAGGCGCATGAATGCCAGGATATCGACCGCTTGCTGGAGGTGCTGCATGGCGCAGGTCAATAAGCAGGCCATTGCTGCTGCATTTGGACGCGCCGCTTCCCACTATGAACAACATGCCGGGCTACAGTGCCAAAGCGCCGACGCCTTGCTGGCGCTGCTTGGTGAACGGGATTATGCACGGGTACTGGATGCGGGGTGCGGCCCAGGGCGCATGAGTCGCTACTGGCGTGAGCAGGGAAGCGAAGTCAGCGCACTGGATCTTTCTGAACAAATGCTGGCAGAGGCACAGCGGCAAAATGCCGCCCACCACTATCTGCTGGCGGATATTGAAGCCATCCCTCAAAACGCTGCCACTTTTGACCTGGCCTGGAGCAATCTGGCGGTGCAGTGGTGCAGCGATTTACACGGCGCGTTAAGTGAGCTTTGCCGGGTTGTGCGCCCCGGAGGCACGGTGGCGTTTAGTACCCTGGCACACGGCTCGATGCCGGAATTACGCCGGGCGTGGCAAGCGGTAGATGACCGGGAGCACACCAACCGTTTCTTGCCCGTGGAGCAACTTGAAAAGGCTCTGCATGGCTGGGACGTCGAGTATCAGCTTCATCCGGTGACACTGTGGTTTGACGATGCGTTGAGCGCCATGCGCTCGCTCAAAGGGATCGGTGCGACGCATCTCCATGATGGACGCGAGCAGCGCGTACTGACCCGTTCACAGCTGCAGCAGTTACAGTTAGCCTGGCCCTCTGTACAGGGAAAATACCCGCTGACGTATCAACTTTTTTTAGGAGTAATTCAACGTGACCAGAACGTATTTTGTCACCGGGACGGACACTGAGGTTGGTAAAACAATTGCCAGCTGTGCGCTCCTGCAGGCCGCGGGACAATTGGGTTATCGAACGGTCGGCTATAAGCCCGTGGCGTCCGGTAGTGAAATAACGGCTGAGGGTCTGCGTAATAGCGATGCTCTGGCATTACAGCGCAACAGCGCTGTGGCAGTGCACTATACGGCAATCAATCCCTATACCTTTGCCGAACCCACGTCACCGCATATCATCAGCGCTGACGAAGGTCGCCCTATTCAGGCCTCAGTGATGTCTGCGGGGCTACGTAAGCTGGAAGAGCAGGCTGACTGGGTGCTGGTGGAAGGCGCTGGCGGTTGGTTTACGCCGCTTTCACCCACGTTGAGTTTTTCTGACTGGGTACAAACAGAACAACTGCCGGTGATTCTGGTGGTTGGCGTCAAGCTTGGCTGCATCAACCATGCCATTCTGACTGCGCAAGCGGTACAGCAGGCAGGGTTGACGCTGGCGGGGTGGGTCGCCAATGATGTGACTCCGCCAGGGAAACGCCATGCTGAATATATGGCAACGCTGAAACGCGCGATTCCGGCTCCGCTGCTGGGGGAAATCCCATGGCTGGAGGACGAGCCAGAACGCGCAACGACAGGGCACTATCTCGACCTTAGCGTTTTGCCTCTGGCGCCATCCAGTCGTTAAGAAACGGGTCGCTGAGCTGCGCCAGTTGTCCCTGGGCCACATTGCGTCCGCGATGTAACAGGCAATAGCAATCAGCGACCCGACGAATAAACGGCAGGCTTTGCTCTGCGAGCATTATGGCGATGCCCAACTCCTGGCTTAGCCTCACAATCAGGTTCCCCAGCTTGTGGATATACGCCTGGCCCGTTCCTCGCGTAGGCTCATCGAGGATTAGCAGGCGTGGGCGTGTAACCAGCGCGCTGGCGAGTGCAAGCTGGTGCTGATTTTCCTCTGATAAGGCAACCCCTTTGGTCTGACGCAGACTGTACAACTGTGGGAAGAGGCGGTATATATCGCTGTTGTTCATCGTTTCGCTTTCCTCAACCGCCTGGCGCGCAATATGCAGATTTTCCTCGACCGTCAGTTGCGAAAAAATCCGTCTCTGTTGTGAAACGGAGTTAATACCCAGCGCAATGCGATTTGCCGCTGGGATCGGACTCAGATCGCGCGGTGGCGCGCCTGCCTGATGCCAGACCATCGTACCGCTTTCGATAGGCAAATTGCCGATGATGCAATTGGCCAGCGTCGTTTTCCCCATCCCCGGAAGTCCCAGCACACCGGTACATTTGCCGGGCTGCAGGTCGAGATCCACATCCCATAGCGTGTGCTGGTTACCGTAATAGTGATTCACTGCGCGAAGACTCAACATAGGTTTTCTCCATCATGAAGTTATCCGCCCGACAGGCCGGGGAGCAGAAGAAAATTGCAAATCTCTTGCCACAAATGGGAAATGCGCGAAAAACAGCGGGATAGCGTGATCCATCGGCAGCGATGTCTGGTTTTTAACGATCCGGGTTAATTTTGCGCACATTGCCAGTGCCTGGTCGCGTCGGGATGGTGCAGGCAGGTAAATGGTGAAAATGCGAGCAAGATCTCGACAGCCTCCAGGGCTCCGTTGGCTGATAAATATAAAAAAATGGCGATAATTTTTTTTTATCCCACCCGAAAAGAGCAAGTCGGTGTTTTTGCCAGGCGGCAGTCAGCACGGGCTGGAGGCAGTTATCCACTATTCCTGTGGATAACCTTGTGTATTAGAGTTAGAAAACACAATGTAAGCGAGAGAAGACGCGGCCTGCGACTAAATTGATGCGAAAGACGGCTCGAGAGAATAGTTATTGAAATACAGAATGTTAGATAAAAGCAATGGCTGTCGCGGAAGTGTCATGCGTTGCCATAAAACTTTCATCTGCCGTCTTGACAAATGTTAAAAAAGTCATTGGTTTGGGGATAACACATTTTTACTGGTGTTTTATCTCGCCAGCGCCAAAATTTTAGCCTGCTCTGACGGGCATTCTGATGGCGTAACAGAAATATTCTGGTGCGTTACTGTTTTTTCATCCAGTATATTTTACTGGCAAAATATACTGCTGCGAGTAAAATTACACACCTGCCCGCCCATTGCTTCAGGTAGCTGCTCATGAGTAAACCGTTCAAACTGAATTCCGCTTTTAAACCCTCTGGCGATCAGCCTGAGGCGATTCGTCGCCTGGAAGAAGGGCTGGAGGATGGTCTGGCGCATCAGACGCTGCTCGGGGTGACGGGGTCGGGGAAGACATTCACTATTGCCAACGTGATTGCGGATTTACAGCGTCCGACGATGGTGCTGGCCCCTAACAAAACCCTCGCAGCCCAGTTGTACGGCGAGATGAAAGAGTTCTTCCCGGATAACGCAGTGGAATATTTCGTCTCCTACTACGACTATTATCAGCCGGAGGCTTATGTCCCGAGCTCTGATACTTTTATCGAGAAAGATGCGTCGGTAAACGAACACATTGAACAGATGCGTTTGTCGGCGACCAAAGCCCTGCTTGAACGGCGGGATGTGGTGGTGGTGGCCTCTGTTTCCGCGATCTATGGTCTGGGCGATCCGGATCTGTATCTGAAGATGATGTTGCATCTGACGGTGGGGATGATTATCGACCAGCGCGCGATCCTGCGCCGGCTTGCTGAACTGCAATACACGCGTAACGATCAGGCATTCCAGCGCGGGACGTTCCGCGTGCGTGGTGAGGTGATCGACATCTTTCCGGCCGAATCTGACGATATCGCGCTGCGTGTTGAACTGTTTGATGAAGAAGTTGAGCGCTTGTCGCTGTTCGACCCGCTAACCGGGCAGGTTGAATCCACTATTTCGCGCTTCACCATTTACCCGAAAACCCACTATGTGACGCCGCGCGAACGTATCGTGCAGGCAATGGAAGAAATTAAAGTCGAGCTGGCGGAGCGCCGCAAAATCCTGCTGGCGAACAACAAACTGGTAGAAGAACAGCGTTTAAGCCAGCGTACGCAGTTCGATCTGGAAATGATGAACGAGCTGGGTTACTGCTCGGGGATTGAAAACTATTCACGCTATCTGTCCGGACGCGGTCCTGGCGAGCCGCCGCCGACGCTGTTTGATTACCTGCCTGCCGATGGCCTGTTGGTGGTGGATGAATCTCACGTTACGATTCCGCAAATTGGTGGCATGTACCGTGGCGACCGGGCACGAAAAGAGACGCTGGTTGAGTATGGATTCCGTCTGCCGTCGGCGCTGGATAACCGTCCGCTGAAGTTTGAAGAGTTCGAGGCGCTGGCACCGCAGACCATTTATGTTTCAGCGACACCGGGCAACTATGAGCTGGAGAAATCCGGTGATGAAGTTGTCGATCAGGTGGTACGACCGACCGGCCTGCTGGATCCGGTCATTGAAGTGCGTCCGGTGGCGACACAGGTTGATGACCTGCTGTCCGAGATCCGCACCCGTGCGGCGATTAACGAACGTGTGTTGGTCACAACGCTCACCAAACGCATGGCGGAGGATCTCACCGAATACCTCGAAGAACATGGCGAGCGGGTGCGCTATCTGCACTCCGACATCGATACCGTGGAACGTATGGAAATCATTCGTGATTTGCGCCTGGGCGAGTTTGACGTGCTGGTTGGTATCAACCTGTTGCGAGAAGGCCTGGACATGCCTGAGGTCTCTCTGGTGGCGATTCTGGATGCGGACAAAGAAGGGTTCCTGCGTTCGGAACGATCGCTTATCCAGACCATAGGTCGAGCGGCGCGTAACATCAACGGTAAAGCGATTCTCTACGGCGATAAAATTACCGCCTCAATGGAGAAGGCCATTGGTGAAACTGAACGTCGTCGCGAGAAGCAGCAACTGTATAACGAAGAACACGGTATTACGCCACAGGGGCTGAACAAGAAAGTCGTTGATATTCTGGCGTTGGGTCAGAATATTGCGAAGACCAAAGCGAAAGGCAAAGGGAAGTCACGTGCCGGGGCGAAATCCGAGGTTGTTGAGCTGGACATGACGCCGAAAGCGCTGCAGCAGAAGATTCACGAGTTAGAAGGTCAGATGATGCAGCATGCCCAGAACCTTGAGTTCGAAGAGGCCGCGACGATCCGCGACCAGTTGCATCAACTGCGCGAGCTGTTTATCGCGGCGTCTTAACGCGATGCCGGATGGCGGGGGAGACCCGTTATCAGGCCTACAAGCGCACCTGTAGGCCTGATAAGCGCAGCGCATCAGGCAAATACGTTCAACCTAACGCCTGCACCGCTTTCTCCAGCGCGCTATGCAGCAGTTGACGGTCATGACGGTAGGGAATATCGCTGGCCTCCAGTTCATCCTGAATCACAATGCGGTCGGTAACGGCGGAAACATCCACTTTTGGTCCGACAATCACCGCATCAATCACCTTCTTACCAACATATTGCTCAATGATGGCCAGCTTATCGGCAAGCGTCAGGCTGGCGGCAGGCAGGCTGAGTTCGCGTCCCAGATTGCCGATATAAACCATTGGTGCCGGTGTGCGACGTAACGCCTGTGCCAGTTCGTCGAGCAGCAGGATCGGCATCAGGCTGGTGTAAAAACTGCCTGGTCCTATCAGAATCAAATCCGCTTCGGCGATGGTTTCAATCGCCTCTCGCGTGGCGGGAACTTTAGGTGAGAGCATTAATTCTTGCGGCAGGGTAGTGAGCTGGTCGATATTTACTTCGCCATACACTTCATGTCCCTGATCGTCGAGCGCCATCAGGTCCACCGGTAGTTCTGACATGGGAATTAAATGTGCATCAACTTTTAGCAGGCTACGAATTAAATTGATGGCTTCCAGAGGCCGCACGCTGAGGTGATCGAGCGCCTTTAACATCAGATTTCCGAGGTTATGGCCGGAAAGTTCGCCATTACCGCCAAAACGATACTCAAACATCGCCGATGCGACGCTTGGTTGGGTAATTAACTGGTTGAGGCAGTTCCGCATGTCTCCCCAGGCAATACCGCCTTCTGAACGGCGAATTCGCCCCGTGGAACCGCCGTTATCGGTGGTCGTGACGATGCCCGTCAGGCGTGAACCTAAAGAAGAAAGTGACGACAGAACGCGTCCTAATCCATGCCCTCCGCCGAGAGCGACAACGCGATCCAGATCTGCCAGCGTACGAGTGCGCATAGTTATTCCTGATATCAATTGATCGGCGCTACAGTAACGTAAATAGCGTGTTTTCAGCAATTATCCAGTCGGCATCTGCCGTAATTTTTTTCTGCGATCTACCCCTTTCTGACGACATCCACCTGATAGCAAGATGATGTATATCAATGCAAAACGATGGTTTTTGCTTATTCTGTAGCGAAATTGCACGATCATGCCGCTATATACATATTTATACAGCGAAAGTGTACATGGCAAAAGTGTCATTTACACGCTAGTATCGGCATAACCACAATGTACTCGAAGCATGACGAGTATAAACACTCTAGCCTCTGCACCTGGGTCAAATGATACGGTGCTTTGGCCGTGACGATACGTGAATACGATTGTCACCAGGGCGCAGGAAGAAATGACTTCGCCTCCCGTATTTGGAAAGGTGTACATGGGCTCTCAACTTACCGATGCATTCGCGCGTAAGTTTTACTACTTGCGTTTGTCGATTACCGATGTGTGTAACTTTCGTTGCACTTACTGTCTGCCAGATGGCTATAAGCCAGGTGGTGTGACTAATAACGGCTTTCTGACCGTTGATGAAATTCGCCGCGTCACGCGTGCGTTCGCCAGCCTGGGAACGGAAAAAGTGCGTCTGACAGGTGGCGAACCGTCACTGCGTCGCGATTTTACCGACATTATTGCTGCCGTACGTGAAAACGACGCCATCCGTCAGATTGCGGTAACCACCAATGGTTATCGTCTGGCGCGCGATGCTGCTGCCTGGCGCGATGCCGGGCTGACGGCACTCAACGTCAGCGTCGACAGCCTGGATGCCCGTCAGTTTCACGCCATTACCGGGCAGGATAAGTTTCAGCAGGTGATGGCGGGGATTGACGCCGCCTTCGATGCCGGTTTTGAAAAAGTGAAAGTTAACACCGTGCTGATGCGCGACGTAAACCATCATCAACTGGACACCTTCCTTGCGTGGATCCAACCTCGGCCAATCCAACTGCGTTTTATTGAACTGATGGAAACGGGTGAGGGCAGCTCTCTCTTCCGCAAACACCATATCTCCGGGCAGGTACTGCGCGATGAACTGCTTAAGCGCGGCTGGATCCACCAGTTACGCCAGCGCAGCGACGGTCCGGCTCAGGTTTTCTGTCATCCTGACTATGCCGGTGAAATTGGTCTGATCATGCCTTATGAGAAAGACTTCTGCGCCACCTGCAATCGCCTGCGTGTTTCATCCGTCGGCAAACTTCATCTGTGTTTATTTGGTGAAGGCGGGGTGAACTTGCGTGATTTGCTGACCGACGACGCCCTGCAGGCTGCGCTTGAAGAACGTATCTCTGCCGCGTTGCTGGAGAAAAAGCAGACCCATTTCCTGCATCAGAACAATACCGGTATTACGCAAAACTTATCTTACATTGGCGGCTGATCGCTAAAAGGAGTTTCTCATGAGTCAGGTAAGCGCTGAATTTATCCCGACACGCATTGCTATTCTTACTGTTTCCAACCGTCGTGGCGAAGAAGATGACACCTCCGGCCATTATCTGCGCGACTCGGCGCTGGAGGCGGGTCATCAGATTGTTGATAAGGCGATTGTCAAAGAGAACCGCTATGTGATTCGCGCTCAGGTTTCAGCCTGGATTGCCAGTGACGATGTGCAAGTGGTGCTCATTACCGGCGGCACTGGGTTAACCGAAGGGGACCAGGCACCGGAAGCGCTGCTACCGCTGTTTGACAGAGAAGTTGAAGGGTTTGGCGAAGTCTTCCGTATGCTCTCCTTTGAGGAGATTGGTACCGCGACGCTGCAGTCTCGAGCGGTTGCCGGGGTGGCCAATAAAACGCTGATTTTCGCCATGCCGGGGTCGACCAAAGCGTGTTGTACCGCCTGGGAAAATATCATTGCGCCGCAGCTTGATGCCCGTACGCGTCCGTGTAATTTCCACCCACATTTGAAGAAATAAGTATGTCGCAACTGACTCATATTAACGCCGCTGGCGAAGCGCATATGGTGGATGTCTCCGCCAAAGCGGAAACCGTACGCGAGGCACGTGCTGAAGCATTCGTGACCATGCGTAGCGAAACGCTGGCGATGATTATCGATGGCAGCCACCATAAGGGTGATGTATTCGCCACGGCGCGTATTGCGGGTATTCAGGCCGCCAAACGTACCTGGGATCTTATCCCGCTGTGTCACCCACTGATGCTGAGCAAGGTCGAAGTCAATCTTCACGCCGAGCCGGAGCACAATCGCGTACGCATTGAAACGCTGTGTCGCCTGACCGGTAAAACCGGCGTTGAAATGGAAGCGTTAACGGCTGCCTCCGTAGCGGCGTTGACCATTTACGATATGTGCAAAGCGGTGCAAAAGGATATGGTGATTGGTCCGGTGCGTTTGCTGGCAAAAAGCGGCGGCAAGTCGGGGGATTTTAAGGTGGATGCACATGATTAAGGTTCTCTTCTTTGCTCAGGTACGCGAACTGGTCAACACCGATGCGCTAGAAATGACGGCTGAATTTCCAACGGTAGAAGCGCTGCGCAAGCATCTTGCGGCAAAAAGCGATCGCTGGGCGTTGGCGCTGGAAGATGGCAAGCTGCTGGCGGCGGTAAACCAGACGCTGGTCGATTTTGACCATCCTCTTAACGCGGGTGATGAAGTCGCTTTCTTCCCGCCGGTAACCGGAGGCTAAAATGACTGAAACGCGAATTGTTGTTGGCCATGCGCCGTTTCGCGTCGGGGATGAGTATCCCTGGCTGGCAGAGCGCGATGAAGACGGCGCGGTGGTCACCTTCACCGGTAAAGTGCGCAATCATAATCTGGGTGACAGCGTGCAGGCATTAATGCTGGAACACTATCCAGGGATGACTGAAAAAGCGCTGGCGGAGATTGTCGACGAAGCGCGTTCGCGCTGGCCGCTGGGCCGGGTAACGGTGATCCATCGTATTGGCGAACTGTGGCCGGGCGATGAAATTGTTTTTGTCGGTGTGACCAGTGCACATCGTAGTAGCGCGTTTGATGCCGGGCAATTCATTATGGATTACCTGAAAACGCGTGCGCCGTTCTGGAAACGCGAAGCCACGCCAGAAGGTGAACGTTGGGTCGACGCCCGCGACAGCGATAAGCAAGCAGCAAAACGCTGGTAGAGTACAATTGGTTTAGGCACATACTGACTCAGGAGATTGTCATGGACCGATTCCCACGATCCGATTCTATTGTGCAGGCCCGTTCCGGCCTGCAAACCTACATGGCGCAGGTCTACGGCTGGATGACCTGTGGGTTGTTACTGACGGCGTTTATTGCATGGTACGCGGCGAATACGCCTGCGGTGATGATGTTTGTCTTTTCCAGCAAAATTACCTTCTTTGGGCTGATCATTGCACAGCTGGCGCTGGTATTTGTCCTGTCCGGCATGGTGCAAAAGCTCAGCGCTGGAATGGCAACGACGCTGTTTATGCTCTACTCGGCGTTAACCGGTCTGACGCTATCAAGCATTTTCATTGTCTATACCTATTCGTCTATCGCCAGTACCTTTGTGGTCACCGGCGGGATGTTCGGTATCATGAGTTTGTACGGCTACACCACCAAACGCGATCTCAGCGGCTTCGGCAACATGCTGTTTATGGCGTTAATTGGTATCGTTCTGGCCTCGTTGGTTAACTTCTGGCTGAAGAGCGAAGCGCTGATGTGGGCGGTGACCTACATTGGGGTGATCGTGTTTGTCGGCCTGACCGCCTATGACACGCAAAAGCTGAAAAATATCGGTGAGCAAATTGACCTGCGCGACAGTTCCAACTTGCGTAAATACGCCATTCTTGGGGCGTTAACGCTGTATCTGGACTTCATCAACCTGTTCCTGATGCTGCTGCGTATTTTCGGTAATCGTCGTTAATTCTCTGTTGCCGGATAAGGCGTTACGCCCCATCCGGCACTACAGTCACGGTGATTTAGCCATCGCTTCCTCGTTTTTTACCCGCGCTTTTTCGTCCAACTTCGCTATCAGGTTTTTCCTCCTGCATCCTCGGTTTGAATGCGATCTTGTGTTTCGATCGCGGGTTGTGCTGGCGGCTCCACTTCAGTCAGGCGCGGAGTGTGTGCCGGTAGCCAACCGACCAGTGCCGGGAAGTGGCGTAAAAAGTGAAATGCTAATACGCTTTTGGTCAGGTTCCACCAGGTGCGTCTGGGTAACATTGATTCATCAACTCGCTGGCAGTCCTGCGCAATAATGGGAGTCAGATTGTCGCGCAGGATCTGATTGAAAGCACGGTCATGAATAATGAGATTGGCTTCCAGATTCAGCGACAGACTGAGCGGGTCAAGATTGCTGGACCCGACGGTAGCCCAGTGATCGTCCATCAGCGCCACTTTGCCATGCAGCGGCTTGCGGTGATATTCGTAGACGTGGACGCCCCCTTTGACCAGATAGTTATACAGCAGCCGGGCGCCCACTTTCACAATGGGTATATCAGGCTCGCCCTGAACGATGAGTTTTACCCGTACGCCGCGTCGTGCTGCTTTACGCAGGGCATGCAACAGACGATAACCGGGGAAGAAATAGGCATTGGCAATAATCACTTCCCGCTTTGCCTGCGCGAGCATTTTCAAATAATGGCGTTCAATATCATCGCGATGTTCCTCGTTATCACGCCAGACGAACAGCGCCTGCGCTTCACCGGGGCGATGATTTTCGACTGCCCGGTGATGCCGTCGCCACCAGCGGCGTACGGCGCTTTGTCCCGGCAGGTTTTCCAGCACGAATGTCAGAATATCAACCACAATCGGACCTTCAACACGCACAGCGTAATCTTGCTTGGCTTCCGGCCCGTAGTCAGACATGTGTTCGGCGGAGTAATTAATACCGCCGACGAAGGCGATGCGATCGTCAATGACCACAATTTTGCGATGCATCCGGCGAAACAGATTGGTGCGCATCCCGAACAGGCGTGGGCGCGGATCGTAATAACGGAAAACAATACCCGCCGCGGTTAACTCTTCGACAAAGCTGTCGCTTAGATCCGGTGAGCCGTAGCCGTCCAGCAACACCTCTGCGGCGATCCCGCGGTGTGCGGCAGCGAGCAGTGCGGCATGTAGCTGTTTCCCGACCGCATCTTCAAACCAGATAAAGGTCTCCAGAATGATTTTTTGCTCCGCGTGCTCAATCGCGTGAAATACGGCGGGATAGTACTGATCGCCATTTTCCAGTAGCTGAATTTGATTGCCTTCACGCCAGCCAGTTTTCATACACGAATCTCCGCGCTCAGGGGGGCATGATCGGACAAATGTCGCCAGTGACGCAGCGCCAGCGTCGTTGGGGTACTGGCATTCGCGTTTTTTACATAGATCCTGTCCAGACGCAGCAGGGGAAACTGCACCGGAAATGTTCGCGCCGGGCGACCGTGAGCGCGGGTAAAAATCTCGTCAAGGCCGGCCTGGCTCTTCAACGGATAATTTGCCTGTTGTCGCCAGTCGTTAAAATCGCCAGCAACCACCACGGGATCCGCGTTGGGCAGGGCATTGACCCAATTTGCCAGCATGCTGAGCTGTGCCTGGCGATGGGCTTCACGCAAACCGAGGTGGACGCACATCACATGAATCGGGCGGGAAAGCATCGGCGGCATAATGCGACAGTAAAGCACACCGCGTTTTTCACTCGTGCCAACGGATACATCACGGTTTTCATAATGCTCAATGGGGTAGCGCGATAGCACGGCGTTGCCGTGATGCCCCTGTGAATACACGGCATTGCGCCCGTAGGCGAAATCGCACCACATGGTGTCGGCCAGAAACTCGTAATGGCTGGTATCCGGCCAGTTTTCTATCTGCAGTGAGTGTACGTCGTGAGCGCCCAGCACTTCCTGCAGGCACACAATATCTGCGCCAACTGCCCTGACGGCATCCCGCAGCTCGGGCAAAATAAAGCGTCTGTTAAAGGCGGTGAAACCCTTGTGAGTGTTAATGGTGAGCACATTGAATGAAAATCGGTCTGCTGATTCGCTCATGATTCTCCCGTTGGCGTCACTTTCCTGACTCTCTCCATCATCCTTCGGGATGGGGGGTTTGACCGTATCGCGAATTCTGTGGCGAAATAAATAGTGTAGTCGCCGTCACAAAAAGATGCGGTGTTGCGGAATTTTCCGTAAAGTCCGGTACTCTGAATAATTAGTTAAAAATCCTTCAGGAGAAAAGCCATGAGGTGGCAACAACGTGTTCGTGTCGCAACGGGTCTAAGTTGCTGGCAGATTGTGTTGCATTTACTGGTAGTGGCGTTGCTGGTAATGGGCTGGATGAGCGGCAAGCTGGTGCACGTCGGCCTGGGATTATGCGTCGTGTATGGCGTAACGGTTATCTTAATGCTGGCATTGCAACGTCACCATGAACAGCGCTGGCGTGATGTGGCTGACGTGCTGGAAGAGCTGACGACCACGTGGTATTTCGGTGCGGCAATGATCGTACTGTGGTTACTGTCGCGTGTGCTGCAAAACAACGTGTTACTGGCGCTGGCGGGGCTGGCGATCCTTGCCGGACCCGCAGTGGTCTCGCTGTTGGCGAAAGACAAAAAGTTACATCACTTTGCGTCTAAACATCGCATACGCCGCTGAGCCTGTTGTGGCCGCTATCACCAATAGCGGCCACAAACTTCCCCAGACAATCTGCAGACTCGCATCCTTCAGGTAAATCTGTTTTGTGATGTCCGTAAAGTGACGGATCGGGTTTATCCATGTCAGATTCTGCAACCACACAGGCATATTTTCGACCGGAGAGACATATCCGGACAGCAAAATCGCCGGCATCATAAAGACAAAGACGCCGATAAATGCCTGCTGCTGTGTCGCGCACAGTGACGAAATCAGCAAGCCAAATCCCACCAGCGACAGTCCGTAAATCACCATCGTGAAGTAGAACAGCCCCAGTGAACCGGCAAACGGGATGTGATAGGCCCAGATGCCGATTGCCAGTACGATGGTGGCCTGAAAGGTGGCAACAATCAGTGCCGGCACCGCTTTACCGATGAAAATCTGCCAGGTGGTAAGCGGGGAAACCAGCAGTTGATCCAGCGTGCCTTGCTCGCGCTCGCGAGCAACCGAGAGCGAGGTGACGATCATTACGCCGATAGTGGTGATCATGGCGATCAGCGACGGAACCACGAACCATTTGTAATCCAGATTCGGGTTGTACCAGTTACGCACGACCAGCTCGCTGTTGTTTGGTTTCGGCTTGCCGTCCATCAACTCCTGCTGATACGTCTTAACGATCTGCTGCAGATAATTTGCGGCAATCTGCGCGCTGTTGGAGTTGCGCCCATCGAGAATTAGCTGCATGGGTGCCTGCTGGAAAGTATCCAGATTACGCGAGAAGTCTGCCGGGAAGCGCACCAGTAGCAGTGCTTTTTGCGTGTCGATAGTGGGTTGGATTTCCTGGGGACTTTTTAGCAGCAGAATATGGGTAAAGGCGCTGGCGCGGGCGAAGCGTTGGGTTAATTCCACCGAATGTTTACCGTTGTCTTCGTTATAGATAGCGATAGTGGCGTTGGTCACTTCCAGCGTTGCCGCAAACGGGAACAGGATCACCTGAATCAGTACCGGTAAAATCAGAATGGCTCGCGTTTGCGGTTCGCGTAGCAGCGATTGCAGCTCTTTACGAATTAACGTCCATAAGCGATGAAACATGCCCGTCCCCTTAATCCAGCCGACGTTTGGTTTTCAGCCACGTCAGGCCAATAAACATTACCGCCGAAGCGATTAAAAACAGCACGTTGATAATTAGCACCACTGGAATATTTCCCGCCAGAAACAGGCTTTGCAGGGTGCTGACGAAATAACGCGCCGGAATAATGTAGGTTACCGCCCGGATAATCGCGGGCATGCTGTCTATCTGGAAGATAAAACCTGACAGCATAATCGAGGGCAGGAAAGCGGCGTTCAGCGCGACCTGCGCGGCGTTAAACTGGTTGCGGGTAATAGTCGAAATCAACAGGCCCATGCCGAGCGTACTCAGCAGAAACAGGCTGGTAATGAAAAACAGGATCAGCAACGAGCCGCGATAGGGCACGCCAAGAATAAATACCGACACCAGCATACACAGCAGCATCGCCAGCATGCCCAGAAAGTAATACGGGATCAGTTTGCACAGCAGCAGCTCGACGCGGGTGACTTCGGTAGACAGCAGGGCCTCCATGGTTCCGCGTTCCCATTCGCGCGCTACCACTAATGAGGTGAGGATTGCGCCAATGACCGTCATTATGATGGTCACCGCTCCGGGAATAATAAAGTGCTGGCTGATGGCTGCCGGGTTAAACCAGTAGCGGGTCTGCACGTCGATCAAGGGCTTGAATGATTCTCCCCGGTCTTCCGCCCGCTGTTGTTGCCAGATCTGCCAGATACCTTCGACATAACCCTGTACAAAGTTGGCGGTATTCGGTTCGCTGCCGTCGGTGATCACCTGGATCGGCGCCACGTCGTTGGGTCGCGCCATCTGCTGGGCAAAATTCACCGGGATCACCACCAGCCCGCGAATGCGCCCGGCCTGCATTTTCTCAATCAATTCCTGACGGTTATCGCTGATGGTAGCGTCAATATACGGCGAGCCGGTCATGGTATGGGTAAAATCCAGCGCCTCCTCGCTTTGCTGTTCGAGCAAAATCCCTACCCGCAGCTTGCTGGAGTCGAGGTTGATCCCGTAGCCGAAGATAAACAGCAGCAGCAGCGGGATCACGACGGCAATCAGCCAACTGCTGGGATCGCGGACGATCTGGCGGGTTTCTTTCACGCACAGCGCGCGTACGCGACGCCAGGAGAGGGCGGAATTACTCATGCGCGTGCTCCTTATCCCAGTCATTGATTAGCGTGATAAACGCCTGTTCCATCGTTGGGTCCGGCGTGTCGCTATCGGCTGCTTGTGCTTTCAGGTCATCAGGCGTGCCGCTGGCAATCAGTTTGCCGCGATACACCAGCCCGATACGGTCACAGTATTCCGCCTCATCCATAAAGTGGGTGGTCACCATCACCGTGACGCCTTTTTCCACCATGCTGTTGATATGCAGCCAGAACTCCCGACGGGTGAGGGGATCGACTCCGGAAGTGGGTTCATCGAGGAACAGGATATCGGGTTCATGCATCAGCGAGCAGGCCAGTGCCAGGCGCTGCTTAAAGCCCAGCGGCAGATCGTCGGTGGCGTGAGACGCGATGCTTTTCAAACCGAATGCCTCGCTCATACGATCAATTTTGTCTTTCTGCGCACGGCCACGCAGACCGTAGACGCCGGAGAAAAAGCGCAGGTTCTGCTCAACGGTCAGGTTGCCGTACAGGGAGAATTTTTGCGCCATATAGCCCAGATGCTGGCGTGCTTTGCCGGAGCTGACTTTCAGATCCATGTCCAGCACCAGCGCTTTGCCGGAGGTGGGAACCAGCAGGCCGCACATCATTTTAAAGGTGGTGGATTTACCGGCACCGTTGGGCCCTAGCAGGCCAAAAATCTCACCACGCTGTACGGAAAAGTCTACGTGGTCGGTCGCGGCAAAATCGCCAAACTTCTTGGTCAGCGCTTTGGCTTCGATCACCGTTTCGCCAGGCGTGCCTTCCACGGTATGCAGGATAGCGCCCAGTGGCGATTCCGATGTCCCGGCTCCGCCGAGTAAATCGATAAAGGCATCCTCAAAGCGGGGAGTCGTTTCGCTGATGTTAATCTCCGGCATGCCGTCAGCGTTTTGGATCTGCTGAGCTGTCGCCTCTTTTTTCAGGATTAAACGGACGGATTTCCCCTGAATCATCCCATCGCTGACCAGCGGTAGTTTTAACGCGCGTTGCAGCAGTCGGCGGTTATTTTCCTGCGGACTGCTCATCAGGAAGCTGCGACCAGCCATAGTTTGCGTAAGCTGAGTAGGATCGCCCTGGTATAACAATTCGCCTTCGTTCATCAGCAGCACATCACGGCACTGCTCTGCTTCATCCAGATACGACGTACTCCAGAGGATTAGCATACCGTCCCCGGCTAGTTCGTGGACCATTTGCCACAGTTCGCGACGGGAAATTGGGTCGACACCGACACCCGGTTCATCCAGCAACAATACTTTGGGTTCGCCGACCAGCGTACAGGCCAGCCCGAGCTTCTGTTTCATCCCACCGGAAAGTTTGCCCGCCAGTCGTCCGGTAAATGGCCCCAGCGAGGTAAATTCCAGCAGGCGGGCAAAGGTTTTTTCTCGCGCCTCACCGGTGACGCTGCGCAAATCGGCATAGAGATTGAGGTTCTCCATGACGGTTAAATCTTCATACAGACCAAATTTCTGCGGCATATAGCCCAGCACCGCGTGCAGCGCGCTGTCGTCTTTGATGGGGTCAAAACCAATCACCGCAGCACTTCCGGCATCAGGTTTTAATAATCCCGCCAGCATGCGCATCAGCGTGGTTTTGCCCGCGCCGTCCGGCCCGACAAGCCCGGTCACGTAGCCTGCATGTACGGTGCCGTCGAGCGGGGCGACGGCCGGTTTTTCCATACCGGCAAAGTTTTTTGTCAGCCCTTTGAGCGTAATAACGGCATCATTCATGCCGTGCCTCATCGCCAAATTTTATCGTTACCGGCATTCCCTGACGCAGCGCATCGTCCGCGTCGGTTACGACAATTCGCAGGCGATACACCAGATCGGTGCGCAGATCAGGAGTCTCGACCGTTTTCGGCGTAAATTCGGCGGTTGGTGACACAAAGCCGATTTTGCCGTGATACGGTTTGTTCGGGCGGCCGTCGGTATAGAGCAGGATCTCACGTCCTGGCTGCGCCTGGCTCAGATTGCGTTCGTCAACGTAGGCGCGGACCCATACCGGACGCGTGAGCGACAGCGTCAGCACCGTGCCCCCTTCGTTCAGCATGCTGCCGGGTTCAACCGCGCGGGTGAGAAGCGTGCCGTCAGATGGAGAGGTCAGCGTGGTGTCGTGCAAATTAAGCTCAGCCTGTGCCAGCTCAGCCTGAGCTTGTTCGAGCGTGGCTTTCGCCTGTTCGATGTCCTGCACACGATTACCGCTGCGATATTGGCTGAGTTTGTCCTGTGCGGATTTCAACGAGGCTTGCGCCTGGTCACGTGATGAACGGGCGTTTTCCAGGTCGTTAGCGGAGATGGTGCGGCTTTTCCACAATCCAACCTGTCGATTATAAAAGTTCTGTGCGTAATCATAGGCAGCCTGTGCCTGTTTGACGGCCGCTGCCGCCTGGGCGATCTCTTCAGCGCGATACCCGGCCAGCATCAGATCGTATTGCGCCTGGGCAGCGGCAACATTGGCTTTGGCCTGCATCAATGCGTTTTCATACGGTGCGCGGTCCAGTTCGCCCAGCACCTGACCGGCGGTAATCGCATCGCCTTCATCAACCGCCAGCGAGGCCAGCCTGCCGCCAACGCGAAAACTCAGGTTGACGCTACGGATATCGACATTGCCGTACAGCGTCAGGCCATTATCTTGCCGACTTTGATACCACCACGTTCCACCGGCAATCACGGCAACGAGGGCCGCGATAACCAGCCCGAGCACGACAGGTTTTTTCATGACTCCAGACTCCTTTGCGTTAAGCCTTGCAGGATAAGATCGATGTGACAGGTGATCGTTTGGTCAATCAGCGCGGTTTTATCCTCATCAAATTGTGACCAACCCGTACGCAACAGAATGGTTTCTTTCCCCAGACGAAAGGCCAGCACCTCGCCGAGGATGGCGTGGGTATGCAGAATCATTTGGGTATCGTTGGCATCGCCGCCGGTATAGGCGGCAATCAGGCGCGTCAGGTGTGTATGCAGCGGATTGATAACCTGGTCGTGCACCAGTTGATAAGCCGCGGTGGGGGAAAGCTGTTCCCGCGAAATAAATTTGCTCAGGTTTACGGTGTCGTCCTGGGTGAGCAACATGATCATATTTTTGCAGGCGCGCAGGATTAATTCGCGCATCGCGCCACGATCCGGTTCTGGCTGAGCGAATAAACGCTCGGCCTCTTCAGCGTGCGGACGAAACTGTGAGCCGATAAAATCGGCAATCCACTGGGCGCAGGCGAGATATAAATCCTCTTTTGAGCCAAAATAGTAGGTGATAGCCGCTATATTTTGCCCGGCCTGCGCGGCGATATCGCGCGTGGTGGCGTGCAGACCATACTCGCCGAATTGTGCCAATGCGGCGGCAATGAGTTGGTTCTTCGCCTGTTCACCTTTGGTTGTCATGGTGGGTGTATTCATAGCATGACCTGATCTTAATCAATCGATTGATTAAGATTATGACTGATGTGCAACCTTGTCCAGTCCGGATCGTTATTTTCCTCGCAGGGATAATTTATGCGGCACATCACAAAAACTGCTACACTCCGCCCCTTCATGACATTGTGGTTTTTGTCATCTCTATTGTATGTATCTCCCTGAAAACGACACCGGTAACGGTCAGGGCGGTTCGGAGTTGTTATGTCTTTTGATTCCCTTGGTTTAAACCCTGAAATTTTACGTGCCGTTGCCGAACAGGGTTACCGTGAACCTACCCCTATTCAGCAACAGGCGATCCCTGCCGTGCTGGAAGGCCGCGATCTGATGGCCAGCGCCCAGACCGGTACGGGGAAAACGGCAGGTTTTACCCTGCCGCTGTTGCAGCACCTGATTACCCATCAGCCGCATGGTAAAAGCCGTCGCCCGGTGCGTGCGCTGATCCTCACGCCAACCCGCGAACTGGCTGCTCAAATTGGCGAAAACGTACGTGATTACAGTAAGTATCTGAACATCCGCTCGCTGGTGGTCTTCGGCGGCGTCAGTATTAACCCGCAGATGATGAAGCTGCGCGGCGGCGTAGATGTGCTGATTGCCACGCCTGGTCGTTTGCTCGATCTGGAACACCAGAATGCGGTGAAACTGGATCAGGTTGAGATCCTGGTACTCGATGAAGCTGACCGCATGCTGGATATGGGCTTTATTCACGACATTCGTCGCGTTCTGGCGAAGCTGCCGGCAAAACGCCAGAACCTGCTGTTCTCAGCAACGTTCTCTGACGATATTAAGTCGCTGGCCGAAAAGCTGCTGCACAATCCGCTGGAAATCGAAGTGGCGCGCCGTAATACCGCCTCAGAGCAGGTGACTCAGCACGTTCATTTCGTGGATAAAAAACGTAAACGTGAGCTGCTGTCACAGATGATTGGTCAGGGCAACTGGCAGCAGGTGCTGGTGTTTACCCGTACCAAACACGGTGCGAACCATCTGGCTGAACAGTTGAATAAAGACGGCATCCGCAGCGCGGCAATCCACGGTAACAAATCTCAGGGAGCGCGTACCCGTGCGCTGGCCGATTTTAAATCCGGGGATATTCGCGTGCTGGTGGCGACCGATATTGCCGCGCGTGGCCTCGATATCGAAGAGTTGCCACACGTGGTGAACTACGAGCTGCCAAACGTCCCGGAAGATTACGTGCACCGTATTGGCCGTACCGGGCGTGCCGCCGCTACCGGCGAAGCGTTGTCTCTGGTGTGCGTCGATGAACACAAGTTGCTGCGTGACATCGAGAAGCTGCTGAAAAAAGAGATCCCGCGTATTGCAACGCCAGGCTATGAGCCGGATCCCTCCATTAAAGCTGAGCCGATCCAGAACGGTCGCCAGCAGCGTGGCGGCGGTGGTGGTCGCGGGCAGGGCGGAGCAGGGCGTGGCCAGCAGCCGCGTCGTCAGGATGGCGGTGCGCCAAAAGCGAAGCCGCGTAATGGCGAAGGCAAACCGGCAGGCGATAAGCCTCGTCCGCCGCGCCGTCCGCGCAAACCGTCCTCAGCGCAGTAATTGCGAGCCCGGCCGAAAGGTCGGGCTTTTCTTTTTGCGACACGTCCCAGAAAGTGCCACAATAGTGGCTGTTTATACAGTATTTCAGGTTTTCTCATGGCACTAACGGCCGCGTTAAAAGCGCAAATCGCCGCCTGGTATAAGGCGCTTCAGGAACAGATCCCCGATTTTATCCCCCGTGCGCCGCAGCGGCAGATGATTGCTGACGTCGCGAAAACGCTGGCAGGTGAAGAAGGACGGCATCTGGCGATTGAAGCGCCGACCGGAGTGGGGAAAACCCTGTCGTATCTGATTCCCGGTCTTGCCATTGCGCGTGAAGAACAGAAAACGCTGGTGGTCAGTACCGCTAACGTTGCGTTGCAGGATCAGATCTACAGCAAAGACCTGCCGTTGCTGCGTAAAATCATCCCCGATCTGCGTTTTACCGCTGCTTTTGGTCGTGGTCGTTATGTCTGCCCGCGCAATTTGGCCGCGCTGGCCAGTACCGAACCCAATCAACAGGATCTGCTGGCCTTTCTCGACGATGACCTGACGCCAAATAATCAGGAAGAACAAAAGCGCTGCGCCAGGTTGAAAGGCGATCTCGACAGCTATAAGTGGGACGGGCTGCGCGATCACACCGATATCGCCATTGACGACGGACTCTGGCAGCGTCTGAGCACCGATAAAGCCAGCTGTCTGAATCGCAACTGTCACTACTATCGTGAATGCCCTTTTTTTGTCGCCCGCCGCGAGATTCAGGAAGCCGAAGTGGTGGTGGCTAATCATGCGCTGGTGATGGCGGCAATGGAAAGCGAAGCCGTTTTGCCGGAGCCGAAAAACCTGCTGTTAGTCCTTGATGAAGGACATCATTTGCCGGACGTCGCCCGCGATGCGCTGGAGATGAGTGCAGAAATCAGTGCCCCATGGTATCGACTTCAGTTGGATCTGTTCTGCAAATTAGTGGCGACCTGCATGGAGCAGTTCCGCCCGAAAACCACGCCGCCGCTGGCGAATGCCGAGCGGTTGAACGGTCACTGTGAAGAACTGTATGAGCTGATTGCTTCACTTAATAACATCCTCAATCTCTATATGCCCGCTACCCAGGAAGCGGAACACCGCTTTGCAATGGGAGAACTGCCTGGTGAAGTGATGGAGATCTGCCAGCGGCTGGCGAAACTGACGGAAATGCTGCGCGGCCTGGCAGAACTGTTCCTCAACGATCTCAGTGAAAAAACCGGTACCCACGATATTGTGCGTCTGCATCGGGTTATTTTGCAGATGAACCGGGCATTGGGCATGTTCGAGGCGCAAAGCAAATTGTGGCGTCTGGCGTCGCTGGCACAGTCGTCAGGCGCGCCGGTGAGTAAATGGGCGACGCGCGAGGTGCGTGACGGACAGATCCACGTCTGGTTTCACTGCGTGGGGATCCGCGTGAGCGATCAGCTCGAAAGACTGCTGTGGCGTAGCGTACCGCATATTATTGTCACCTCTGCCACGCTGCGTTCTCTCAATAGCTTCTCGCGTCTGCAGGAGATGAGCGGTCTGAAAGAAAAAGCGGGAGACCGCTTTGTTGCACTGGACTCACCGTTTAACCACGTTGAACAGGGCAAAATCGTCATTCCGCAGATGCGCTACGAACCGTTAATTGATAACGAAGAGCAGCATATCGCGGAAATGGCCGCCTATTTCCGCGAGCAACTGGAAAGTAAAAAGCATCAGGGCATGTTGGTGCTTTTTGCCAGCGGACGGGCGATGCAGCGTTTTCTTGAGCACGTTACCGATCTGCGCTTGCTGCTGCTGGTACAGGGCGACCAGCCGCGCTATCGTCTGGTGGAGTTACACCGAAAGCGGGTGGAAAACGGTGAACGCAGTGTACTGGTTGGACTGCAATCTTTTGCCGAAGGTCTGGATTTGAAAGGCGAATTGCTGACCCAGGTACATATTCACAAAATCGCGTTTCCGCCCATCGATAGTCCGGTAGTGGTCACTGAGGGCGAGTGGCTGAAAAGCCTGAACCGCTACCCTTTTGAGGTGCAAAGCTTACCAGCAGCGTCGTTCAATTTGATCCAGCAGGTGGGGCGACTCATTCGTAGCCATGGCTGCTGGGGTGAAGTTGTGATCTACGATAAGCGGTTGTTGACCAAAAACTATGGCAAGCGTTTACTGAATGCGTTACCCATTTTTCCGATAGAGCAGCCTGCTGTGCCAGACGTTATAGTAAAACCAAAAGAAAAAGCGAAACCCACGCGCCGCCGTCGGCGTTAACGATGCGAGCAACAGGAAAGGAGTTATCGATGGATTACCGCAAAATCATCAAAGAGATTGGGCGAGGTAAAAATCACGCGCGTGACCTGGACCAGGATACTGCTCGCGGACTGTATACCCATATGCTGAATGGCGATGTACCGGATCTTGAAATGGGCGGCGTGCTGATTGCGTTGCGCATTAAAGGCGAGGGAGAAGCGGAAATGCTGGGCTTTTACGAAGCGATGCAAAACCACACCATTCGCCTGACGCCGCCGGTTGCCAAACCCATGCCCATTGTCATTCCCAGCTACAATGGCGCGCGCAAGCAGGCCAATCTGACGCCGCTGCTGGCTATCTTATTGCATAAGCTGGGCTTCCCGGTGGTGGTGCACGGCGTCAGCGAGGATCCTACCCGCGTGCTGACAGAAACCATTTTTGAGCTGATGGGGATCATGCCCACGCTGCATGCCGGCCAGGCACAGGCAAAACTGGATGGTCATGAACCGGTATTTATTCCGGTGCGCGCGCTGTGTCCGCCTCTGGATAAGCAACTGGCGATGCGCTGGAGAATGGGGGTGCGCAACAGTGCACATACGCTGGCGAAGTTGGCCACGCCGTTTGCAGAAGATGCCGCGCTGCGTCTTGCCAGTGTTTCTCATCCTGAATATGTCTCGCGAGTGGCGAAATTTTTTGGCGACATCGGCGGCCGTGGTCTGCTGATGCACGGTACCGAAGGCGAGGTGTACGCCAACCCGCAGCGCTGTCCGCAGATAAGCCTGATAGACCCGGCGGGAGTACGCGTGCTACAGGACCGCCAGAGTGAGATGCCTGACGAGCCAGTCCCACTGCCGGTAGCAAAAGATCCGGAAACCACTGCCCGCTGGATAGAACGCTGTCTGGCCGGAAGCGAGCCGATACCGGCCTCATTGAAAATTCAGATGGCCTGCTGTCTGGTGGCCACCGGAGAATCCGCCACGCTGGCTGACGGGCTTGCTCGCGTCGATCAAAGCTTCTGACCCTTTCTTCATCCCGACGGGCCTGTCATCTGGCCCGTCAGTCGTTCCTGTCCTGCACCCTCTGCAACGTGAAATTTCTGCACGATTATTGACCTCCTGGCGACCGTAGCGCAGCATAGTTTGTTGAAAAATAAGAAACACAACAAACACGCAACACAACAGGAGATAACAATGGACAGTGGACATCGCTTTCACGCGCCAACGCTACATGCGTTTATTCAGGCCGTTTTCCGACAGATGGGGAGTGACGAGCAGGAGGCGCAGTTGGTGGCCGATCATCTGATAGCCTCAAACCTCGCCGGGCATGATTCACACGGTATCGGGATGATCCCAAGCTACATTCGCTCATTCTCGCAGGGACATCTGCAGATCAATCGTCATGCCAAAGTGGTCAAAGATGCGGGCGCAGTGGTTACGCTGGATGGGGATTGCGCATTTGGTCAGGTAGCCGCGCATGAAGCTATCGCGCTGGGGATTGAGAAAGCACAGCAGTATGGAATTGCTGCGGTAGCACTGCATAATTCTCACCACATTGGGCGCATTGGCTACTGGGCGGAGCAGTGTGCGGCGGCGGGCTTTGTCTCTATACACTTTGTGAATGTGGTGGGGATCCCGATGGTTGCCCCGTTCCATGGTCGTGATAGCCGTTTTGGCACCAACCCTTTCTGCGTTGTGTTTCCACGTAAAAATGATTTCCCGTTGCTGCTGGACTACGCGACCAGCGCCATCGCTTTTGGTAAAACGCGTGTGGCGTGGCACAAAGGTGAGCCGGTTGCGCCGGGCTGTCTGATTGATGCTCAGGGGGCTCCTACTACCGATCCTGCCGTTATGCAGGAATCGCCATTGGGCTCGCTGCTCACCTTTGCCCAGCATAAAGGCTACGCGCTGGCGGCAATGTGTGAAATCATGGGCGGTGCGCTTTCTGGCGGTAAAACGACCCACGAAGCCAGTTTGCAGAACAGCGCAGACGCCATTATTAACTGCATGACCACGATCATCATTAACCCAACACTATTCGGTGCCCCGGACTGTGACAATCAGGTTTCGGCATTTGCTGACTGGGTCAAAGCGTCGCCGCATGCTGAGGATACGCCTATCCTGTTACCGGGCGAGTGGGAAGTGAATACCCGTGAAGAGCGGCTGGCGCAGGGTATCCCGCTTGATGCCGGAAGTTGGCAAGCGATATGTGAGGCGGCACAGCAAATCGGTATGCCGGATGCGGTATTGCAGGCGTTTCGCCAACGGCTTGAACGTTAGATAAAAAAAAGCCCGTCCAGTGGCGGACGGGCAAACAAAGGGTAACAAACAGGGTCAATGAGGGTTGGAGCATTGGGTCGTACAGGAATTTTGTTGGTTATTTGTAGATAACCGCGGTGCCGCTCATTTTGTCGTTGCCGACAGCGGAGGTGATGCTGTAACCACTTGCACCAGCAGCAGCTGCTTTTTCAGCCAGTTTTGCTTCCAGGCCGTCCAGCGTGGTGGCGCCATCAGCAGATACCACACCCATTTTATTCATGCTTTGCGCCTGAGTGGAGGTAACCGGCTCAGCAGCGAAAACACCAAATGACAGGGTAGACAGGGCGATAGCAGCAACAGCAAATTTAATGTTTTTCATGATTTTTCTCTCGCAGGTTTATTCGGTTAGTCGATGTTCTGTTCAGCAGACGTTGTTCTGTCGATGTGAGAAGTATCACGTTTTTTTCGGTGAGAGAAAATCGAATAGAATTGACGACATCAATCAAAAAAATTGAATGACAAATAACTTATTGAATATTAATAAATTCAGAAGAGGGATTTACAGTTCTTGTCATAGCGCTTTACAGAGAAAGTGACAACGGCACATTTTGCTACACCGCGAGTGAAAAAGCGTGCTCGTAAAGGAAATCGTATGCGCTGAAACTTTTGGTAAAGATGAGTCAACGTAGCTGGCTGTCTTTCGAACCTCTGCGATTATATCCTGAAAATGCAGAGTTATGTGAATCTTTATCCTGCTGGCAGGAGATGCACAAACGCACGCCGGGTACCGCTTCACGGCGCGCCTGCGGGATAGGATTGCCACATTCTTCACATTCATGCAGACCTTCCCCCGTCGATAACTCACCGCGGGCGCGGGCAACAGCATCTTCAATCGTATTGTTGATCTGTTCGTTAACAGCGTCGTCATTTGCCCATCCGGATGCCATATGTACCTCCTGTTGATGTCTACAGAATAAGTATAGCGAATGTGATGGGCGAAAAACGACCACGCATCAGCGGTATCAGATTTCAGACCATTCGCGCAGCAGGTTATGGTAGAGATTGAGTAATGACAGGATCTCGCTACTTTCCCCATGACGTGCCTTCAGGGACTGAATGTTTTTATCCAGTTCAAACAGCATGGCGCGATTTTTGTCATCACGGATCATCGACTGGATCCACATAAACGATGCCACACGAACCCCACGGGTTACCGGCGTAACGCAGTGCAAGCTGCTGGAAGGGTAAAGCACCAGATCGCCTGCCGGAAGTTTCACCGCATGCTGGCCGTAGGTGTCATTGACCAGCAGCTCTCCTCCCGCATAATCGTCGGGATTACTGAGGAATAAGGTGGCGGAAAGGTCTGTGCGCATCCAGCCGTTTTCCGGGTGACTACGCACCGCGCCATCAACGTGAAAACCGTAGGTTTCGTTGTTCTGGTAGCGATTAAACAGCGGTGTGGAGAGCGTTTTCGGTAATGCTGCGGCGAAGAAAAGCGGGCTGTTATTCACCGCGGTTTGTACCGCCTGTTGCAAAATGCCGTAACGCTCACTTTGCGTATCCACCTGCTGGTTGTTTTTTACCTGCGCGCCCTGAGTGCCGGTGGTTGCGCGGCCATCAACCCAGTCGGCAGAGTCCAGTTGTTCGCGAAACCAGGCGACATCCTGCGCCGACAGAACGCCGGGAATGTGGTACATCATCAGTGTTTCTCCTGAAAGTGGGGCTTACGCCCCACGAGATGGATCAGAAATGCATATTGGCGGTGAGCAGGAAGGTTCTTGGCTCGCCCGGATGGTAACGGTATCCACTCTTGTTAATGGAGGATACATAATCGGTGTCGAACAGGTTATAGACGTTCAGCTGGAAATCGAGATTGCGGTTTACGCGATAGCCTAACTTGGCATCCGCAACCCAGTAGCCTTCAGTATAAGAAGGCGTACCCACGGCGCCGTCCGAGCCGCGATGCATACTGCCCACGTAGCGTGCGCCCGCACCAACGGAAATATCATCGGTAGCCTGATACTGGCTCCACAGCGTGAACGCATGTTCCGGCGTATAGGGCAGGGAAGAAGAACCATCCTGAGCAACGTTTTTGCCGCTGTGGATCGTGGCGCGTTGCTGGGTGTATCCCCCAATAACCTGCCATGCGGGGGTAATGTTGCCTGCTACAGAGAGTTCGTAGCCTTCAACGCGTTTCTCCCCGTACTGAGAATATGTTCCGTCGTCGTTCTGCTCTACTTCATTTTCAATATCCGTACGGAAAATCGCGGCGGTTAACAGCAGGCGCTTATCCAGCACCTCCCATTTGGTGCCGATCTCGCTGGTTTTCGCTTTTTGCGGTTTGAAGTCGGTACGGTTTGCGCTGTTACCGGTTCCGCCCTGCGCAAGGGCAAAGTTACTGCCGCCCGGCGGTTGCTGAGAAACGGCATAGTTAATGTAGACATTGCCGTTATCGGTCAGGTGATACAGCGCGCCTGCTTTCCAGTTCACCAGATTGCCTGATTTGGCAGTATCCACGGTCGTAACCGGAGAACCTTTGGCGACGCCTGTCGGACATGCAACTGCACCACGGCCAGAAGCGCCGCAAGCGGTGGCGCTGTCATATTCAGTGCGGTAATTGTCGAGGCGAATACCACCGTTCAGCTCAAACTCACGGGTAATTTGTAACGTATCAAAAGCGTATACGCCAAACGTGTCGGTTTGCCCGTTAGCGTTGGCGCCGTTACGCGATAATCCGCCGATATTCACGTCGCTGTTGGGGTGATAAATATTAACCGGCGGCGGGGTGATCGGGGCTACGCCATAGTTGGTTTGTGTTTCGCGCGTCAGCTCCACACCAGTGCTGATGTCATGACCGATGGACCCGGTGTAAAATTTTGAGGTCAGGTTGGTCTGGTTGGTCAGGATTTTGTTACTGACATCTTTGGTATTTGCCAGGCGTGACCATGTCCAGGTGTCGACGCTGCTGGTGGGTTGCGTAATGTTAGACGCGCCGCCCATTACCGCCGTCATCAAATAATCCTGTTTAATACGTGACCAGCGGGTGGTGTTGCGAATCGTGGTGCTGTCGTTCAGGTCATGTTCAAAACGCATTGTCGCGGTATCGGTCGTCGAATCGTCGTAATCCGAGTTGGTACCGTAGAAGTTATGTGTATCTACTTTTCCTGAATGATTCAGTGCAGACGTCCCCGCGGAAGGCGCGGAGTAACCCGGCAGGCCGATGGTGGGAATGCCTCCATCCGGTGTGTTGTGTTGAGTAACGTGCAGATAGTTCAGATACAGTCGGTTCTCAGTGCCTAAGCCAAAAGCGAGAGAGGGGGCCACGCCGTAACGTTCATTCTTCACGTTGTCGCGACCGGCATCATGTGTTTTTTCGCCCATCAGGTTTAAACGTGCTGCGGCGGTGTCGCCGATAGCCTGATTAATGTCCAGCGTGCCGCGGCGGAACCAGGCGCTGCCGACGCTGGCCGACGCATCGATCCCGGAGTCGGTGCGCGGCTGTTTACTGATCATATTGATGGAACCCGTCGGTGCGCTACGCCCATAATCTGTGCCGGAAGGTCCTTTGATCACTTCGACCTGTTCGGTATTAAAGGTATCGCGCGTGACGCTGCCGATATCACGAACACCGTCGATATAAATACTGTTCGAGGTATCCGCTCCACGCATATAAACCGCATCACCGGTGGTGGAGTTGCCGTTTTCCCCGGCGAAAAACGCGCCAACGCCCGGTACGTTTTTCAGCGCATCGGTCAGATTTGTTGCGCCTTGATCCTTAATCACCTGCTCAGATATCACCGTCATGGTGCGGGTGGTATCCGCCACCGGGCGAGAGAATTTAGGGTCGGCAGACTGTGTTGGGGCGTACAACGAAGGTTTGGCCGCTTCAACGACCAACGTATCTTCTTGTTTTTTATCCTGATCGCCTGCGGCGACAGCCTGGGCTACCGGAGACAGGCCAATGCACAGACCGGCAAAAAAAGTCAGTGAATGAAAACTACTGGACGGCAAGTTGCGATTTTTATCCATGTTAATGAATGACTTATTATTTTTGAGTAGAAGGTTTCACTCAAACGAAGGGACATCTCTGTGGACGTTATACCCTGCAGGCCTCGCCTGAATGAAATGCGTAATTGATAATAATTTTGATAAGCATTATCAATAAGTGTGACGTTTTAGCATTCATTACTTCAAAAATAAATACATTTATTTACATTGAATTCAAAATTCCAACATGGCGGTTACAGTTCATGCAGGGGATTTCAGAAAGAAAGGACAGCAAACTGCATTCAGGGCGAATGCAGTTGAGCTGAGGGAGAGTTACTTATAAATAGTTGCTGTACCGTACATCTGATTTTTACCGCCAGCGGAATTAACCACAAAACCTTTCGCGCCTTGCTCTTTGGCTTTTTCTGCCAGCTTACCTTCGAGGTCATCCAGACTTGATGCTCCGCTCACGGAAATCGTACCGGAGGCTTGTAGTGGACCGTTGGCAGGACTGGCATTGGGCTGGGCAGCAAAAGTCGCAAATGTCATGCCGGTAAGTATGGTAGCGGCAAGGAATGTGAGGCATTTCTTCATGATGATATCCTCTGAGAAACAACAGATCGTGCCTGATAAGTTTAGGTCGTCATTGCAGGGCATTTGCCGCAAAAAATCGACCAACAACAGGCTATTTTTTGAACGATGCAATTCGTATAAAAAATGAAATTTCCCTGCTGTGTATGTTTACCCCGTGGCGTTATGCGGGTATCTTACGCCGCTGTTAAAAGGAGAATGCTATGCCCCCCCAGAAACCGGGATTACATCCACGCAACCGCCACAATGGCCGCTATGATCTTGCGACGTTATGCCAGGTTACCCCCGAGCTGACGCAATTTCTCACCCTCACGCCCGGCGGCGAGCAGAGTGTTGATTTCGCCAACCCGCAGGCAGTTAAGGCGCTCAATAAAGCACTGCTGGCGCATTATTATGCGGTGGCAAACTGGGATATCCCGGAAGGTTTTCTTTGCCCACCGGTTCCGGGTCGTGCGGACTACATTCACCATCTGGCCGACCTGTTGGGTGAAACCACCGGAACCATCCCTGCAAATGCCAGCGTGCTGGATGTTGGGGTAGGGGCGAACTGCATTTATCCACTGATCGGCGTGCATGAATACGGCTGGCGATTTACCGGCAGCGAAACCAGTAGCGAAGCGTTTAGCAGCGCTCAGGCGATCGTCAATGCCAATCCGGGGTTAACCCGCGCTATTCGTCTGCGTCGCCAGAAAGATGCTACGGCAATCTTCAACGGTATCATTCACAAAAATGAGCAGTATGAAGCCACATTGTGTAACCCGCCTTTCCATGATTCTGCGGCTTCAGCCCGCGCCGGAAGCGAACGCAAACGCCGTAATCTGGGCCAGGACAAAGATGATGCGCTGAACTTTGGCGGACAGCAGCAGGAGCTGTGGTGTGAAGGGGGGGAAGTGGCGTTCATCAAGAAAATGATCGCCGAAAGCCAGGCCTTTGGTCGTCAGGTGATGTGGTTCACCACGCTGGTATCACGGGGGGAGAATCTGCCTCCGTTGTACCATGCGTTAACCGATGCTGGCGCGGTGAAAGTGGTTAAAAAAGAGATGGCCCAGGGACAAAAGCAGAGCCGCTTTATTGCCTGGACCTTTATGGATAACGATCAGCGTCGCCGTTTTATGGCGCGTCAACGTTAAAGCGTGGGCTCGGCTGGCGGCAGCGGTTCGCTTGCCGCAGGGGTTGGGCCATGCACCGGTGCAGGCAAGACCTGATACGTCTGTACCGGCGCGCGTACGTTGGCCAGATCGAAGTATTTTTTCACCTGGCTGTCGAGCGCAAAACGTACCGTCCACTGCTTCAGCGGCAGGGTGGTAAACGAAACCCGCAGCGTAAAGGCCGTATTGGTTAACCCCACAATCCCGGCAAACGACGGCTCGCCAATGATAAGCCCACGGATGTCTTCTTTTTCCATCACCGCAGCAACCGCGTCTTTCAACGCCTGATTCGCTTTATCCGCATCCTCATGGCGGTCTACATCGTAATTGGCGACGACCGATCCAATTCCCCGCACAAAGTTGGCGAAGGTCGTTATCGATGACCAGGGAATGATATGGTACGCCCCGGTGTCCTGACGCACGCCCACTGAGCGGATGGACATCCGTTCTACCGTACCGGTGAGTGGACCGATGGTCACCAGATCGCCGGTGTTCATGCCATTTTCGAACTGAATAAAAATCCCGGTAATAATATCTTTTACCAGCGTTTGCGAGCCGAAAGAGATAGCCAGCCCCAGCGCCCCGGCACCAGCCAGTAAAGGGGCGATATTGACGCCAATTTCGGACAGCACAATCATGATAGTGATCGTGCTGATGATCACCGCCAGTGCGTTACGAAACAGCGTCAGCAGGGTGCGAGTACGCGCGCTGGGTAATGGGCGACCATGAATATCGGAAGCCAAACGATTTTCAATCAGGCTGGCGAGGATCGTCCAGCCGATGGCGGAGAAGAATAAAATCAGCGCGATACGGATCAGGATATCCACCGTTTTTTCGCCTGCGCCGTAATGCAGCCAGTTCCAGAAGTCGAACAGCCCCCAGGCGTTGAGTAGCAGCATGACCGCAACGCACACTGTCAGGATCCTGGCCACGCTTAACGCCGTTGACAGCCAGCCATTTAGCCGCTTTTGTAATTCCGGATAGCTGCGCTGCGTGTGCGGCGACAGGGTAATGGTTTTGGCAATCCAGCGGGATAACATGCCGGATACAAAGGCGGCGATCCCGATGATCACCAGGCTGCGCAGCGTGGCGCCCATCATGAATTTCAGGCTGTTGCCTGGATCAAACAGCGAGAAGAAAAACAGCACAATGAAGTAGGCGCTGGCCAGCCAATGCCATATCAGCGCAAAAGCACGGATAAACAGGCTAAAGAAAGCTAAAGAGCGTGCGGCAAGATTCTGTAAGTGCTGGGTAATCTCATTCTTGTTTCTGAAAATCAGGTACAGCGCCCACAGCGTGATGCACAGCATGATGATGACGTTTGCCATCGCGCCGACCTGCACATTAACCTGATTCGAAATAATGGGTACGGCAACGATAAGCCCGTAGCCAATCAGGCTGCTCAATGAACTCAAACGGCGATTCCAGTAGCGTGCGCCAGCATCCTGAATGTTAAACGGGCGCAGCTCGGCCACTGCCGGGCAAAATATCAGGCGCAAAATGGCCTTGAAGAATTCAATCAGGGCGAAGGCATTGAGAAACAGGCTTTGCTGAAAGGCGATGGTGCGACTGCCGGCGTTCATTTTGTCGCTCAGTATCTGCCCGACAAACAAGGTGAGCGCCAGTAGAAGCAAATCGATAACGAATGCGCCAACGATCATCGCCGGAAGCTGGAGCCAGTTACTGCGCTCACGGTTTTTGCGTCGTGCCCATTGTCCCATTTTGCGATACAGCGGCAGCGCGCACAGGCGAACCAGCCAGAAAAAACCGAACACTGACACCGCCAGCATTAAAAAATGCGTCAGGGCATTGGTGAATGTTTGCGGGTTAAAGATCTTATGCGGGGCATCGGTAATATTGCGATAAAGCTGGGCAAAGCGGCTGGAGAGGGCTTCACCGTAGTGGCGGGTGACATCCGTGACGTTTTCCAGTACCGTTTTTTCTTCCGTTAACGTGGGCGGGACAATGGTCGGCACCGGCTCGGCAGGAGGGGCAGTGGCCACTTTGCGTAACTGGCCGATCAGCTCCTGACGCGAGGCGTCATTTTCCAGCACATCGGCCAGGGCGCCGTAAGCCGCCTTTTTCTGTTCAATATCCGGCTCTTTCGCCGGTGTGGTTTGCGCGTTGGTTGACGTTGGCGTGGTGACGCCAGGGATCGTCACCGCCTGGGTCGGAAGACTCAACAGACAAACAATGATGAACAGGATCCCGCGCATCACTCCTCCCATGAGAAAATAAATTCAAAAGGATAAGTATAGATGTCAGGGCGGGAGAGAATTGAAATGAGAGGATTCTGGTGAAAAACCTCCCTTCGGGCGAAGGGAGGCAGGGCTATCAGGAAACGTGCTGCAAGAATTCCTGTAAGCGTTGGCTGGGCGGATTTTCAATCAGGGCCTGCGGATTGCCGTCCTCGGCAATACGTCCCTTATCGATGAAAATCAGGCGTGAAGCCACTTTTTCGGCAAAACCGATTTCATGGGTCACAATCACCATGGTCATTCCTTCTTCCGCCAGATCCTGCATAACTTTCAGAACTTCGTGGCGCAGTTCTGGATCCAGCGCTGAGGTTGGCTCATCAAACAGCATCATTTTCGGCTTCACCGCCAGCGCACGGGCGATAGCCACACGCTGTTGTTGACCGCCGGACAGCTCAGAAGGGTAGTGATGGGCGCGCTCGGCCAGACCCACTTTCGCCAGCAGTTCTTTCGCCAGTTTCTCGGCCTGTTCTTTATTTGCCCCGCGTACGCGCTGCGGCCCAAACATGACGTTTTCCAGCGCCGTCAGATGCGGGAACAGGTAGAACTGCTGAAACACCATCCCGGCTTCCTGGCGGATTAACCGCTCGTCTACCTTCGGATCGTTCACTTTCAGGCCGTCAACAATCAGGTCACCGGAGGTAATTTCTTCCAGCTTGTTAATGCAGCGCAGCAGGGTAGATTTACCGGAGCCAGATGGCCCGATAATCACCACGACTTCACCTTGTTTAATATTCAGATCGATGTTGTGTAGCACCTGGGTTGGACCAAAGTGCTTAGAAACGTTTTTAAATTCAATCACAGGATTTTCATCCTTCTTTCCAGACGACGCAGAATGAAGCTCAGCACCAGCGTAATGATCAGATAGAACACTGCAACGGCGCTCCAGATTTCCAGGGCGCGGAAGTTACCAGCAATGATTTCCTGACCCTGACGCGTCAGTTCAGCGACGCCAATGACGATAAACAGCGAGGTATCTTTGATGCTGATGATCCACTGGTTGCCCAGCGGTGGCAGCATACGACGCAGCGCGAGAGGTAAAATTACGTGGCGGATGGTCTCCGTGCGTGAAAGTCCAAGCGCCAGGCCAGCCTCGCTGAATCCTTTGTGGATTGAGAGTACCGCGCCACGCGTGATTTCCGCGATATAGGCACCGGAGTTAATCATGATGGTGACAACAGCGGCGCTGAAGGGGTCAATACGCAAATCGTTAAACGCCATTGGCAGGGCGAAGTAGATAAACATCACCTGTACAACGATTGGCGTACCGCGGATGACTTCGATAAACACCAGCGCTACGTGGTTGGCTATCCAACCGCCGAAAGTACGCGCAAAACCTGCTGCAAGCCCGATAATCAGACCGCCAGCCAGACCGAGGATTGAAATCCACAGGGTCATTTTGGCGCCTTCTATCAAAAGCGGGATGGCGGGCCAGATGGCACTCCAGTCAAACTGCATATGTCGTTCCTGTTACCGTGGTGAAAAGAGTCAATTGCCCGTTTTACCGGATGTACTTATCCGGCCTACAGGTCTCAAAAATGCTGGCGTAGACCCGGCAAGCATCACGCTACCGGGCCTGTGCTGTAGATTATTATTTAGGTTCAGTACCGAACCATTTTTTGTAGATTTCGTTGTAAGTACCGTTCTCTTTCAGCGTTTTCAGCGCGCCGTTCACTTTCTCACGCAGTTCATCGCTGCCTTTCGGGAAGGCGATACCGTACTGCTGGGCTTCCAGGGAATCACCTACAGCTTTGAACTGACCGTTGCCCGCAGTCTTGATGAAATACAGAATGTTTGGTGTATCGTGCAGTACGGCGTCTGCGCGGTTGGTACCCAGTTCCATATACGCGTTATCGATGTTCGGGAACTGACGCAGGTCTTTAGTTTTGATGTTCGCTTTTGCGTAATCAACGGAACCGGTGCCGCCCTTCACTGCGACGACTTTACCGTCCAGATCTTTTACGCTTTTCACATCGTTATTGTTCGCTTTGACCATCACTAACAGGCCGCTTTTGTAGTAGCCGTCAGAGAAGTCGATGGCTTTTTTACGCTCTTCGGTAATAGTGATACCTGCCAGCGCCAAATCGACGTTTTTGGTTTGCAGAGCCGGGATGATGCCGCTGAAATCCATTGGTTTCAGTTCATAATCCAGCTTTAGTTCTTTGGCAACGGCAGCCCACAGATCCACATCAAAACCAACGTATTTGTCACCCTGTTTGAATTCAAAGGGAACAAAGGCGGTGTCGGTTGCGACAACCAGTTTCTTATCTGCGGCATGGGAGGACACCGCAAAAGCCAGGGTAAGTGCAGCCAGTGAAACTTTTAATACAGACTTCATAGGATTTCCTTTTATATCCACGGGGCGATCCCCTGCGAGAACATATGGCTTAATGAAAGAATCGTGCCAATTTTGCAACTCATTGTTTTAACAAGAGGACGTCTCATTTTGTTGCACAATAAGTAGGGCAAAGCGGGCTGTTTGCACCGTTTCAGGGCACTAATTTGGTGCATGACGGGCGCGGTGCAAACGGTATGACTATTTAGCGTAAAAATTGTTGATAAAACAATCTTTCGTTAACGATTGTGTGAGGTGATTATTACAAATAATTTACTTTGGAGTGACGAATGATCAATGTTGTGCACCATAGAAGTGCAAAACCCCCGCAAATGCGAGGGTAATATAGGTATTTCTTATATGTCTGTTATTCGATGTTCGCTTCGATAAACCACAAGAATTTGTCGAGGTCACGGGAGGCCGCAGTGAAGATATCTGCTGTATCCTCATCTTTTGCTTCACTTATCGCTTTACGTACGCTGTTAGCAACCACGGCATAACGTTCGGCCAGCTCTTTTAAGTGGTCCTGTACGTTATGGATATCCAGCGGGTAGCTTTTCAGTGGCGTTTTGCTGTTAATAACCTGCGTTGTCCCCAGTGCCACACCGCCTAACTGTACGGCACGCTCAGCCATGGTATCGAGGTGATCGGTCAGTGCTGTCCGGAAACCATCCAGCATTTCATGTACGGCAATGAAGTTTGCGCCGCGCATATTCCAGTGTGCCTGTTTGGTGATCAATGACAGGTCGATGAATTGGATCACCTGCTGATTCAGCAGTTCAACGGTCGCTTTTTTATCGCTGTCGGTTACATCGTTACGGGTATAAAGGAGGGCTGATGCTTTTGTTTTTACCAGTTTTGCAGTACTCATAATCTCATATCCTCTTGATGTTTACGTCCCAAATCTTCAACGAGGATAAGTATAGCGCTAATTTCAGTTTTATTTTTCTGGTGTTGCCTATTGCTTTAATAGCGAGGCGAATGAAAATATAAAATATCTATATAAATCAATGTAATAAATTATTTTAGCACAGCGTATTGTTATTATTGTGTTAATGCTATGCCTCAGCATAAATAGCGTGCTTCAACAGGGAGGTAGAGGGCGATAATAATAGTGGGGATAGATAACAAGATATTCTGCATGATTATGCAAACCATGCAGAATATTGGCAGGTTAATTCACGTCAATTTGCTTAATTTGCGGGTCCTTACGGATGGTGAGCGTAGAGCCCATGGACGCAGCAATAATCGCTCCCAGAGCCAGCGTCTGGATAAACGTCAGCGTTTCCCCGAGGAAAATCATTCCAGACACTGCAGCCAGTGCAGGCTCCATGCTCATCAGTGTCCCAAAGGTACGTGTAGGCAGTCGCGTTAATGCGATCATTTCCAGCGAATAGGGGAGCGCAGTAGAGAGGACTGCTACCGCTAAGCCCAACGGGAGAATAGACCAGTGCCACAGCGCATCGCCTGCCTGAATGACGCCAATCGGCACGAAAACCAGCGCTGCGATTAATGAGCCAACTGCGACCGTTGCCGGGCCATGCTCTTCGCCTGCGCGTTGCCCGGTAAGAATATAGATAGCCCAACAGGCGCCAGCACCTAATGCCAGCGCGGCACCGGTTAAATCAACGTGAGAAACATCCTGACCTAACGGTAGCAGGAACCACAGTCCGAGCACGGCCAGCGCAACCCAGATAAAATCCACCGGGCGGCGGGAGGAAAACAACGCCACCGCGAGCGGCCCGGTAAATTCCAGCGCTACGGCAATACCCAGCGGTACAGTCTGAATTGACAGGTAAAAGAGATAGTTCATCCCACCCAGAGACAAACCATAAAACAGCAGGGGAAGACGTTGCTCTTTGGCAAAACGTAAACGCCAGGGTTTAAAGAATGCGATAAGGATGAGCGTTCCCAGTGCGAGGCGCAGGGCGGTAACGCCTGGCGCACCGACGAGAGGGAACAGCGATTTCGCCAGCGATGCGCCGCTTTGAATCGAGGACATAGCTATCAGCAAAACCAAAATAGGCAACCAGACTGGCGCTTTACGTGACGACCCCGGCATCCTTTCTCCTGTCAAATGATGGTTACACACCTTGCCCCGCGGGACGCCGCAGATTTGCTGCGATGCGCGTGAGTATGTGTATAGAAAAGTAAAACAGCGAGTGTAATGGAAATACGCTCGGCTGGTTGAGTATTCGTTGAAAAAAAAATTACTGAGATCCGTACAATGGCATGAAAACGATGGATTAATAATCTGCGCGATTAGGAATCATCTGGATGAATGTGCCGTGTTGTGCGCGCAATAATGGCATAAATCATTAGAAAAGTGATGTTAATTGAAAGAGATAGCGGGTTTATGAAACGTTCTGTTACATGAAAAGCTTCGTTAGACATCGCGAATCGCAAAGAGTTTCCCATCAGTTTTTGGTATATTTAAAACTTAAGATTTACTTGAAGCACATTTGAGGTGGTTATGAAAAAAATTGCATGTCTTTCAGCACTGGCCGCTGTTCTGGCTTTCTCCGCAGGTACCGCTGTAGCTGCTACTTCTACCGTTACTGGTGGTTACGCTCAGAGCGATGCTCAGGGCGCAGCGAACAAAATGAACGGTTTCAACCTGAAGTATCGTTACGAGCAGGACAACAGCCCGCTGGGCGTGATCGGTTCCTTCACTTACACTGAAAAAGATCGTACCGACTCGTTTGGCGATTACAACAAAACCCAATACTACGGCATCACTGCAGGTCCGGCTTACCGTCTGAATGACTGGGCAAGCGTCTATGGTGTTGTAGGTGTTGGCTACGGTAAATTCCAGGATGCAGCAACGCCTGCTGACAAACACGACACCAGCGACTACGGTTTCTCTTACGGTGCCGGTGTGCAGTTCAACCCGATCGAAAACGTTGCTCTGGACTTCTCTTACGAGCAGAGCCGTATTCGTAGCGTTGACGTAGGTACCTGGATCGCGGGTGTTGGTTACCGCTTCTAATCACTTCGGTGATATAAAAAATCCGCCTCCAGGGGCGGATTTTTTTTGCCTGCAATTATGAGCTGTTAACGAGATTTGGTCTCGAAGATATCAGTGCCCAAATGGTTGTAGTCCACCTTCTGCAATTTAAAGTTGGTGATATACACTGGCCCGGCTTTTTTCTCAGAGATAAAGCGGTAGCTGTTGATAATTTCCTTCGCGCTGATCCCCGTCCACTGTGAGAAAAAACTCAGGAAATCATTGGCGGATCGACGGGCCTTAATCACCCGATGCGCTTTATCATCGCTGGACAGTACCATAAAGGGCACCTGGAAGTTCTGTTGGAACTGGTCGTCATGCGCCAGGTACTGCACCTCTTTTCCGCGCTCTTTAAAGGCGAGGCCATGATCGGAGAAATAGACCATCGAGAAGCTACTGCCGCTGTTACGCAACTGCTCGTAAAGCTGGCGCAGCAGGTCATCCGTCTGCGTCATGGTGTACAGGTAACAGGAGGTCTCCTTGGACTGGACGAAAGTCTCATATTTTCCTTGTGTACGGTCGCAGGCCTGCGGGTGGGAACCCATTAAATGCAGCACAATCAGTTGCGGCTGGGTGCGTTCGGTGGCCAGCACCTGGGCGGTCATTTTCAACAGCGCTTCGTCACGGGTGTTTTTGTCCGCTTCGAAATCACCGTTTTTCAGGAACTGAACTTCATCTGCTCGCTTCGCAATGCTGGCGATTGCCGTATCGTATTCACCGATCTGCCCCTGATTGGAAAACCACCACGTCTGGAACCCAGCGCGGTTGGCCAGCGTGACAAAGTTATCCTGGAACTGAGGCTTATTATCGACGACCCGATTTAGCGTTAAGCCGAGCGATTTTTGCGTAGAACCACTGGCGGCAATGTAATCAGCAAAAATGTAGCCATTAACGGTGCTGGAAAACGGCGTGTTATCCCAGTGACCGCCAAACGCGCCTAACGCATCACGACGGGCGCTTTCACCGATCACCACAACATAGGTGTGATACTTCGGCTTCACGGCGGTGACTGTCCAGCTGTCTTTGACGCTCGACAGCTTCGCCATACGCTCTTGCTCATCAAGCACTTCGTTGTTATTGACGATAACGTCCTTGGCAAAGCGGAAAACCGGGTAACCGGTATCTTTTAACTTGAAAACGCCGCCCCATGCCAGGTTTTGTACCGGAGTAACAAAGAATGCAACGATGCTGAACAGCAAGCACAGGCTGTCGTACTTGTTCCAGCGACGTTTCTGCTCGTCTTTTTTACGCCGTACGGCGATAACGCCGAGCGCAAAAATAAACACGCCAACCAGGTAGTTGTACCAGGGGAAGATGGTCAGGATTTCGGTCGACTCTTCCATGTTGGTCGAGTGCAGCGCTAACAACGTATTAAAGTTTGGCGAGCCGTAAGCCTGGCCAAACGGAAAATACATTGCCGCAATCAACGAACAGACGCCAATCAGTGCTTTTTGCGCGCGCGGCGCAGTACGCCACAACAGCATCAATACACAGGTAAAGGCAACGCTATAAAGAAGGCTTAGTGGGTAGCCCAGCGCGAGGTTGATCAGCAAAGACTGTAAAAAGTAAAAGCCAGTCCACGGACTAATCGCCCGGCTGCGAGCAATGATTGAATCTTTGAGGGTTAAATTCATATGCCACTGTTACAAAAACGCCATGTGCTACCCCTGGCGCAAAGGGTCATGCCTGCCTGAGAGAGCGAGAAGAGGGAATGGGTCCGCATCCGCGAGCCGCAATATATGCAGGGCTGCGAAAAGATAGAGTGTGTGCAAGAGAAGGTCAACTACTACAAAGAAATTGTTTTGAGAGGGCAACTGCAAAACAGACAAAAAGAAGGGTTATTCGGACGAAACCTATCACCGTAATCAGGTTACGGCAAAGAAATGAAGCGGCGTACCGCGACGCCGCATTATTTTGCTGAGGATTTATCCTGCTCTGGTTTGCCGTTAATCATGTCACACAGCATAGAGATCAGCATCAACCGTACTTTAAAGGGAGAGTGGCTAAACACGCGTATACACCTCTTAAATTCATTCATATAAACCTCCTGACTTCACGATCCCATCAGTCCTTGAGGGATGTCTTTATTATATACAGATATAGCACAGGCTATATTATATAGCTATTGCTAAAACGTTAATTTTTTGTGCCCACGCAACTCTGGTTTACAATGAGCGTTCTCTAATCAGATGCCGTTAACGCGTCACAGTAACGAGGAAGCAGAATGAGTCGTCGCGCAGGTATGCCAACAACAAAAAAAGTGACGCAATTGGTGAATGTCGAAGAACACGTTGAAGGATTTCGTCAGGTCCGGGAGGCGCATCGCCGTGAGCTGATTGATGACTACGTAGAGCTGATTTCCGATCTCATTATCGAGGTGGGTGAAGCACGCCAGGTAGATATGGCCGCGCGGCTTGGGGTTTCCCAGCCGACGGTTGCCAAAATGCTTAAGCGCCTTGCCTCCGTTGGGTTGATTGAAATGATCCCCTGGCGGGGCGTGTTTTTAACCGCAGAAGGTGAGCGATTAGCTCAGGAGAGTCGGGAGCGTCATCAGATTGTGGAGAATTTCCTGTTGATGTTAGGTATCAGCCCGGAAATTGCCCGTCGCGATGCGGAAGGAATGGAGCATCACGTCAGTAAGGAAACACTGGAGGCTTTTAGCCGGTTTACGCAACAGCAAGGAACGGGCTCTGAATGAGTTTCCCTTTATTACGAGCCTTGCAGCGCGATCGCTTTTTCCAGCTGTTAATCATTGTTGGGGTTGCACTGAGCCTGTTCACGCCATTTGCGCCCCGCTTATGGCCGGGGGCCATTGACTGGCACACGATTATTACGCTTAGCGGCCTGATGTTACTGACCAAAGGCGTGGAGCTCAGCGGCTATTTTGATGTGTTAGGGCGCAAGATGACCCGCCGCTTCAACACAGAACGCCAACTGGCGATATTTATGGTGCTGGCGGCGGCGCTGCTGTCGACGTTTCTGACCAATGATGTGGCGCTGTTTATTGTTGTTCCGCTGACGATCACCCTGAAAAAATTGTGCGCTATTCCGGTGAATCGCCTGATTATCTTTGAAGCGCTGGCGGTTAACGCCGGATCGTTGCTCACGCCAATAGGTAACCCGCAAAACATTCTGATGTGGGGGCGTTCTGGCTTGTCATTTGCCGCGTTTACCTCGCAAATGGCGCCGCTTGCCGGGACCATGATGCTGACGCTGGTGGTGCTGTGCTGGTTCAGTTTCCCGAATAAAGCATTGCATTATCACACCGGTACGTCCGCACCTGACTGGCAACCGCGTCTGGTGTGGAGCTGTCTGGCGTTGTATATCATCTTCCTGGCGGCACTGGAGTTAAAACAAGAGTTGTGGGGCCTGGCGATCGTCGCCGCGGGGTTCATGGTGCTGGCTCGCCGTGTGATCCTCAGCGTTGACTGGACGTTGCTGTTAGTGTTTATGGCGATGTTTATTGATGTGCATTTGCTGACGCAGTTGCCGGTGTTACACGGAATAACCAGTCAGATTGGCACGCTTTCAGCACCGGGGCTGTGGTTGACGGCAATCGGCTTGTCGCAGTTTATCAGTAACGTTCCCAGCACGATTTTGTTGCTCAACTATGTTCCGCCGACGCTATTGTTGGCCTGGGCAGTTAATATCGGAGGGTTTGGCCTGTTGCCGGGGTCGCTGGCGAATCTGATTGCTTTACGCATGGCAAATGACCGACGCATCTGGTGGCGTTTTCATCTGTATTCGGTGCCGATGCTGATATGGGCGGCGTTGGTGGGATATGGCTTGCTGTTGATGATGTAATTGATGTGGTGTGCCGGATGGCGGCTGGCGCCTAATCCGGCCTACAGTGCTGGTAGGCCCGATAAGCGTAGCGCCATCGGGCATGTATAGCCGATTAGTTCAGACGAACCGGCATACCAGAACGGTTCTGTACCGCCTGCTCAACGACGGCCTGATCAACGTCAGACTGACCGGTGATGCTGGTAATGCTCTTATTCAGCGTAATTGGTACGATTTCCCCGCCTTCAAACTGTGCTTCAGTCGTAGACAGCGGGTTATGTACCTCGATGTAACGGCTGCCGTCTGGTTCGGTAGTGGCTTTTACCGGCTCATCGATAAACTGGACGCGAGTACCGACCGGCACATTTTCAAACAGGAACTTGATGTCATCGTTACGCAGACGCACGCAGCCGTGGCTGACGCGTAAGCCGACGCCGAAGTTAGCATTGGTGCCGTGGATGGCGTACAGGCGACCGATATACAGCGCGTACAGACCCATCGGGTTATCCGGACCTGCCGGAACAACTGCTGGCAGCGGTTCGCCCGCAGCGCGGTATTCCGCATGCATTTTCGCGGTTGGCGTCCAGGTTGGACCCGCTTTCTTACGTTCAACTTTGGTGGTCCAGTTGATAGGGGTGTCTTTACCTAACTGGCCGATACCGATAGGCAGAACGATGACGGTGTTAGTACCTTTCGGGTAGTAGTACAGACGCATTTCGGCGCTGTTAATCACAATACCTTCATGCACGGTATCCGGCAGGATCAGCTGCTGAGGAATGTTCAGCACGGTGCCGCCTTTCGGCAGGAAGGTATCCACGCCCGGGTTAGCTTCCAGCATGTTAGACAGACCCATCTGATACTCCGCCGCAAAATATTCCAGCGGTTGGGTGTTGCCTTCAGGAATCGTGATGACCTGGTTCTGGCCAATCAAACGGCTGCCATCGGTAGGCAGCGGGTACGTGACGGCAGAAGCGGTGTTACAAAAACCAACTATTGCGAGTGCCGCCGCGAAAAGCGTTGTTAATTTCATATTCATGTTCATGTATGCGAGATTCAGTGCCAGGCAGGCTAGTGGGTTGAGATTTATGTAGTGTTGGGCAGGCATTATATGTGCATTCTGAGCAACAAGGAATTCGGATGTGTACTAAATCACATTTTTTTCCTTTTGCTTTCACTTTATCTGTGCTGCATGAACGGCGCGATCTTATTGCAGAGTTATGGCATAATAAGCGGTTTGTCACATATTTCTTTCTCTTTCAGGATACGCCAGTGTTAGTTTCCAGCAACGTCACTATGCAGTTCGGCAGTAAGCCGCTGTTTGAAAATATTTCCGTCAAATTTGGCGGCGGCAATCGTTACGGCCTGATTGGCGCGAACGGTAGCGGTAAATCCACCTTTATGAAAATTCTCGGCGGCGACCTCGAACCGACGCTGGGCAACGTTTCTCTCGATCCGAATGAGCGCATCGGTAAGCTGCGTCAGGATCAATTCGCCTTTGAAGAGTTCACTGTTCTCGACACAGTAATTATGGGGCACGCTGAACTGTGGGAAGTGAAGCAGGAGCGCGACCGTATCTACGCTCTGGCCGAGATGAGCGAAGAAGACGGCTATAAAGTGGCTGACCTTGAAGTTCAGTACGGCGAAATGGACGGCTACTCTGCGGAAGCGCGTGCGGGTGAACTGCTGCTGGGCGTCGGTATTCCGGTAGAGCAGCATTACGGCCCGATGAGCGAAGTCGCGCCCGGCTGGAAACTGCGTGTGCTTCTGGCACAGGCGCTGTTCTCTAACCCGGACATTCTGCTGCTCGACGAACCAACCAACAACCTGGATATCGACACCATTCGCTGGCTGGAGCAGACACTCAACGAGCGTGACAGCACCATGATCATCATTTCGCACGACCGTCACTTCCTGAACATGGTCTGTACGCACATGGCGGATCTGGACTACGGCGAACTGCGTGTTTATCCAGGTAACTACGACGAATACATGACGGCGGCAACTCAGGCGCGTGAACGTCTGCTGGCCGATAACGCCAAGAAGAAAGCGCAGATTGCCGATCTGCAATCCTTCGTCAGCCGCTTTAGCGCCAACGCGTCTAAATCTCGTCAGGCGACCTCTCGTGCGCGCCAGATTGATAAGATCAAGCTCGACGAAGTGAAAGCGTCCAGCCGTCAGAACCCGTTCATCCGCTTCGAACAGGATAAGAAACTGTTCCGTAACGCGCTGGAAGTGGAAGCGCTGGCGAAAGGTTTTGATGAAGGTCCGCTGTTTAAAAACTTCAACCTGCTGCTGGAAGTAGGGGAGAAGGTTGCCATCATTGGTGCCAACGGCGTGGGTAAATCCACCATGCTGAAAACACTGGTTGGCGATGTGCAGCCGGACAACGGTACCGTGAAGTGGTCTGAAAACGCCCAGGTGGGTTACTACGCGCAGGATCATGAATACGAGTTTGAAAACGATCTGACCGTTTTCGAATGGATGAGCCAGTGGAAACAAGAAGGCGACGATGAGCAGGTTGTGCGCAGCTTCCTCGGTCGTCTGCTGTTCAGCCAGGACGATATCAAGAAGCCTGCAAAAGTGCTCTCCGGTGGTGAAAAAGGACGCATGCTGTTCGGTAAGCTGATGATGCAGAAACCGAATATTCTGGTGATGGATGAACCAACCAACCACCTGGATATGGAATCTATCGAGTCGCTGAACATGGCGCTGGAAATGTACCAGGGCACGCTGATCTTTGTTTCTCACGACCGTGAGTTCGTCAGTTCGCTGGCAACCCGCGTGATTGAAATTACGCCGGAACGCGTGATCGACTTCACCGGCAACTACGAAGATTACCTGCGTAGTAAAGGCGTCGAATAAGTCTCTCTCCCCGCACTTTTCTGAAAAAAAGTTCTACTGATTAATCTTAGCCACAATTGTGGCTAAGATACTTTCCATAACGACCTACGCAAGGAAAGAAAATGAGTCAGATGGAACCACTCTCTTTAGCCAATCTTAAATTAAACTTACTAAATTTAAACAACAGCAACGAGCATCCTTTCATTTTACGTGAAGATGGTGATGATATTGTTGCATCCTGGAATATCGAAGATGCTGAGTGGATAGATTATTTCAGTCAATACGGATTGCAAAAACAATATGAGTTAAGACTGTTTTTCAATGAAAGCAAAAAGCAAATTACTTATCGTGAAAAAACGACCGATGTGGAGTGGGATGCAGATTTGGGTGGGTTCAGATTAAGCAAATCTGTCCAGATCGGGAAACGCCTTGAGTTTTCTGCTGGGGGATCCTGGGGTAAAAAAGAAGATGGTAGCTTCGGTAAAATTGATGGCTATAAATTTGTATCAACGGAAATTACCGATCCTATTTTTGATATTGTTCGTGATGCGGGATGGCAGGTTCGTGGTCTGTTAGCAGACAAGAAGAAAAGGAAATTTGTTATTGCGGGAGCGGTGATTGCCGCACTGATTATTTTTATCGGCCTTGGCACTTTCCTTTTTTCCACGATGGGTGATTTGAAGGATGCTGCGCGAACAGAGATAGATTTGCTCCGTGATGGAAAATATATTCAGGCTTATCAGGCAAGCTCTTCTTCTTTGCAAAGAAAAATGAACAGCGAGGATTTTAAGCTTGTAACCGAGTCTGTTCATTTTGATGATATTAGTGAATACAGTTTCGATAGTTTCAATGTAGTAAATGATGTTGGTTCTTTGTCTGGAAGCGTAGAGTTTAAAAACGGAGAGTCTGGCGAGATTAACGTTACTATGCTCAAAGAAAAGGATAAATGGAAACTGGCAGCAATTTCAGTAGAATAAAAAACACCCGGTTTTTATCATATAATGAAGAAAACCGGACTATTTTAAAAGCGATGAAAGGGGAAGGATTATTCCATCCCCAGCGCGCGTTTACCGTGGATATTCAAATCCTCCAGCGTGAAGCGTCCTTCCCAGTTCGTCTCATAATCCTCGCGCGGGAAATCACCCGGCGACGCGCCTTTTTCCAGCGCGGCTTTCACTTTGTGAGCGTAGGCCAGATTCTTTTCGCACATCGGTGCGGCAGGGATGTACATCACGTTGCCCCAACCCTGTTGATTTTCTACCGGCGCGACGGCGTGAATGACATCACAATGCCACCACACTGAGTCTCCGGCTTCCAGCTGTGGAATGCTGGTTAGCGCTTCAATCAGCAGCGGATGCCATTGCGCGGAAATCGGCAGGACTCTGCCGGGCGCGACGCCGCACAGTTCATCTTCCGGCACATCGTTAAGCAATGGGCGTAACAGCACATATGCCATCGCTTCTGGAATAGGGACCACGTGCAACAATCCCTGACCTGGCAGCATATCGGACAGCGCTGTCCAACCCTGGAAGGTACGGAAGACTGAACATTTGGTGGTGTTATCCACCGTGTACTCTTCTACTTCGGTGCGATGCGCAGCCTGCCATGGATCGTAATCGTCCAGTTTACCATTGAAAACATGAGCAAATACCCGCTGATACGCAGGCAGCAGCCAGCGTTCCAGCGCGCCGGAATCCGTGTGCGCGCCCAGCCCTTTGGAGGTGGTTCCCGGCGGACGGCGGCGTATACGGTCAGGGTAGATAACGCTGACATCCGGGTTAAACCATTGTTTACCTTCGCTTGAAAATGTCCAAAGACGATTGAGGAACGACTGTGCATTGGCCATTTCTTCACTCTGGCGGGCCTGCATCTGCGCCTGGGACCAGTAAATGGGGTAGATTTCAGGTCGCGATGCGCTCAGGGTGCCGAAGAAGTTATCGCCTGGCCCTTTGTAGACGTCATCAAAATGGTTGCGATCCAGGTAATCAAGCATCGACTGATCCCATGCCAGCGCCTGTTCGCGGGGGAAATGCCCCTTAATGACCGCGCATCCGCGACGCTTAATTTCTTCACGCTGCTCTGCACTCACGCGACCCGCTTTGATATCCGTATAGGACAACACCGGCCATACCGGGGAGCCTTGCGCTTTGAGGGCGTTGATTTCCGCCACGCGGGTGGCAATGGCATCGCTCAGCTGATTGAAGACCAACTGAACATCCCCAAGCTGTACCCGCAGTTGCTGTTTCATCTGACGGATTGCCGCTTTGTGATCGGCGGGCAATGTGTCGCTGGTAAAAGTAAAAGCCATAACCACCTCGCATAACTTTCATTTGAAACTTATCTAACTTACAAGTGCAATATAAGTTAAAGATAAGTTAATGCAAGTTTAAAAACTTGATGGTGTGCACGGAATGCAAAAACGGTGAGAACCGGAGCAGGTACTCCGGTTGGCAGGATCAGGCGTTAAAAGGCGAAGTGTTATCCAGCACCGCCTGAATCACGTTCAGCGCGCCTTGATGGTTATTATCGTTGGTCTGATAGCGGGCAATAAATTTGATGTTCTCGGCTGCATTAGCCATGGCGAAAGAGTAGTGCGCCATTTTCAACATTTCCGCGTCGTTGCCGCTGTCGCCAATGGCGACCACGTTTTGTGGTGACAGGTTCCAGCGTTTTAACAGACGGCTGATCCCGTTGGCTTTATGTAAGCCGGGAATGATCAGGTCGATAAACCCAAAGCCGCTGGTGACGGGCTTCATAATGCCGTCGAGAGCAGAATGAAGGTGATCGATAACTAATGGGATCTGTTGGTCAGGTAAATTCAGCGAGAACTTGAACAGCACATCGTCGATATCCTGGTAATCCTTTACGGGTTTCAGGCGATGGTAGTGTTTTGCCATCAACGCGACAAAGGACTCTGGGGCATTTTCGCTCACGTAGGCGCTTTGCAGTCCACAGGCCACAAAGTTGAGCTGCTTATCTTTGAGCAGTTCGCCAATGACAATGCGGGATTCGTGGCGGGTCAGCTCGCCGTGAAACAGTTGCTTACCATGTTCGAATACCAATGCTCCATTTTCGGCAACAAAGGAGATCTCATTTTTCAGCTCGGGGAAGAAGGAGATAAGCTGGTAGTACTGATTGCCGCTGGCCACGACAAATTCAATGTCTCTTTTTTTCAGTTCCTGGTACTGCGCCATAAAGCGTTCGCGATCGTATTGCTTGGCGTCGTCGAGAAACGTTCCGTCCATATCGGTGACGATAACGTTGATGGTCATATATGCTCCTGGCTTATAACTGCAACCAGAAACATTCTAATAACAATGTGACCTGTAGCACAAATTTAATTTCGAATGAAAGTAAAAGGCCGGGTGGCAGCTTCGCCTTACCCGGCTAAAGGGAGAGTATGTAGGCCCGGTAAGCACAGTGCCACCAGGCGGGAGGGGGTTACAGCATATGTTCAGTGCGCGCGATGATATCGTCCTGCGCATCCGGAGACAGCGCGGTGAAGAAGGCGGAATAACCCGCGACACGCACCACCAGGTCACGGTACTGATCCGGGTGTTTTTTGGCTTCCAGCAGCGTTTCACGAGAAACGATGTTGTACTGAATATGCCAGCCTTTGTGCTCTTCAAAGAAGGTACGCAGCAGAATCATCAGCTTTTGTTTATCAGACTCATTTTCCAGCGTGGCCGGGTTCAGCTTCTGGTTTAACAGTACGCCGCCGAGGATTGAGCCGGTAGGCAGTTTACCTACAGAGCCAATTACCGCCGTTGGGCCGAGATGGTCCGTACCGGAGGCCGGGCTGGCGCCTTCTGCCAGCGGAGTATGCGCTTTACGGCCATCCGGCGTTGCCATCGTTGCCGCGCCGAATGGTACGTTTGCGGAGATAGACGAGGTCCCGGCATAGTAGTTGCCGCCAACCGGACCACGGCCGTAACGCGGGTTGTGATACTGCTTAAGTTCGTCAATGTAGGTCTGATAAGCGCGAGCCAGCAGCGTATCAACGCTATCGTCATCGTTGCCGTACTTTGGCGCGCCGTTGATCAGGCGTTGACGCAACTGCTCGTGGGTCAGACCATCAAAATCATCAGCCAGCGCGGCGGCCAGTTGTTGTTGACCGATAGCGCCCTGTTCAAAGACCAGTTTCTTCACTGCTGCCAGGCTGTTGCCGAGGTTGGCGATACCCACCTGCAGACCGGATACCCAGTCATACTTCGCGCCGCCTTGCTTAATGCTCTTCGCGCGCTCAATACAATCATCTACCAGCGCAGAGCACAGAATATCGTGTACGTTTTCTTCCAGCATGGTGTCGACGACATACTCTATTTCGATGGATTTGCGCGTGTAGTAGCGGATCTGCGTATCCCAGGCCTCCATCACTTCATCGAAATTATTAAAGTTGCCGACTGAAAGCGCTTTTTCCTGCGGCAGGAATACTTTGCCGCTGGTGGCATCGCGTCCGCCTTCCAGCGCCGCCAGCATCACGCGGGCAAAGTTAATAAAGCTCATGCCGGTGCAACGGTAGCCCCATTTCCCGCCAACAGCGGTTTCGATGCAACCAATAGCTGCGTAGTCATAGGCGTCCTGCGGTTCAATGCCCAGCTTAATGAATTCCGGAATGACGATTTCATCGTTGTTAAAGGCTGGCATCCCGAAGCCGCAGCGGATCACCTGCACGCAGGCGTCAAGGAAGTCATTACTCATCCCCGCATGATAACGCACGCTGAGGTTCGGCTGGGTAGAGCGCAGTCGGCCACAGGATTCCAGAATGGCATAGGAGAGCGGGTTGACGGCATCTATCGCCTGACCGTTGACCAGGTTCTGGCCACCGATGGTCACGTTCTGATACAGCGGGCTGCCTGCTGAGGCTTTCGAGTGGGAGCCAGAGCGAATTTTGTTTACTTCCAGCAATTTCAGCCAGCAGCTGTGCAACAGCTCAATGGCGTGCTCACGATCGAGACTCTGGTTTAGTTCTACATCACGACGGTAGAACGGATAGAGGTACTGATCCATGCGGCCAAACGATACGGAGTGACCGTTCGATTCAATTTGCAGGATCAACTGGATGAAGTAGCACAACTGCAGCGCCTGCCAGAACGTTTTTGGCGGCTCATGGGCGATGACATCGCAGTTTTCCGCCATGGTCAGCAGTTCATCACGGCGGCTGGCGCGCGTTTCTGTGGACGCCATTTTACGCGCCAGCGCGGCAAAGCGCTCAATGTGCAGGCTGACGGCCTCCAGCACGATATCAATCGCTTTCAGGAACTGATCGCCATGGAGGTCTTCCAGACAAGTCAGATTAATGCGGGAACGACGTTCATCGACTTTGTGGCGCAGACCGTCGAGACCTTTTTCCAGCAGCAGCGGGAAGTTCACCGCCAGGTGTGCGTCGCCGGAGGTCATATTACCTTCAGCTTTGATAATGCCGGTTTCCAGCAGCCCTTTTTGTTCGTCGGTAAACATGCCGTAGCAGCGGTCCTGTACGGTCTGACCGCGCCACCATGGGCACACCTCATGCAATACGCGCTTGTTCTCTTCGCTAACCGCGAAGCCTGCACCGGGCCTGTCGGCGAGATCATCGATCTCTTTTTCAATCCAGGAGACGGTGTATTCCGGGAAGATTGGCGCGGCGCGTACTTCGCTTGCCTGGTTACCGATGATCAACTCGTCATGCTTGATCCAGATAGTGCGTTCCGCCAGGTGATGAGCCAGTGCCAGCGCACGGCGTACCGGGATGGGTTTATCCAGATGCTGTTGGTACATCTCGGTATAGTGCTGGGCGCGCTCGGTACAAACCGGCGGTTTCACGATGTGGATCAGGGCCGTTTTATGCGCTTTGATACGATCGCTGAGTGTGTCCAGTTTCAGAGTAGTCATGGCGATTATCCTCGTAGGGTCGCGGTTAAACCTTTAAGGCTGGCGTACTGCTGGGCAAATTTGAGCAGCGCAGGCGCATCAAGCGGTTTATCCGGGGCGTTGTAGGGTTGATTGAGTAAGTTGTACTTGTTGATGCCCAGCGTGTGGTAGGGCAAAAAATGGATCTCTCCGACGTGGAGTTCGTCGGCGGCAAAATCGGTAATGGCCTGAATAGCTGCTTCGTCAGCGTTGAATCCCTGAATCAGCGGGACGCGGATAATTATTTTTTTACCGGCGGCGGCCAGTTTTTTCAGGTTTTCCAGCACGCGAGAGGCGCTGCCATCGGTCCACTGTTTAAACGGCGCGTCGGCGACATGCTTTAAATCGGCCAGGAACAGATCAACGTAGGGTAATGACGGCTCAATATACTTCCAGGGAACATGCAAACAGGTTTCTACTGCCGTATGAATGCCTGCTTCGTGGCTGGCATGGAACAATTCAGCCGCCAGCTCTGGCTGCATAAACGGTTCGCCGCCGGAAAGCGTGAGTCCCCCTCCGCTGCGGTCGTAAAACGGTTTATCCCGCAATACGGTCGCCATGATTTCGTCCACGCTTTTTACCTCTCCACAGACGGTCAGCGCCAGGGTAGGGCAGCAGTGGGTCAGCGCCGTCAGAGCATCATCGGTCAGTTTTTCGCGATGAATCAGCAAACCGCTTAGTGCCCGCTCAATTACTTCGGGTGCTGCCTGAGCACAAAGATCGCAACCATCAAGGCACAGGCGTGCGTCATAGAGCAGATCCTGCGTACGGGCGCGGCTTTCCGGATTCTGGCACCACCGACAACCCAGTGAGCATCCCTTAAGGAACACCACGGTGCGGATACCTGGACCATCATGCGTGGAATAGCGCTGGATATTGAAAATCATAAGCGGCCTCTTTTCTTTCGTATAAAGATTAAATTACTTTCGAATGAAAGTTATATTGACGTGTGTCAACTAACCGCGAGGTTTCGCTGTGCTACCTTTTATTCATGCTAATTATTCGTTTGAGGAAAGGTGATGGAACTCTATTTAGATACGTCTGATGTTGCCGCGGTAAAAGCGCTGGCGCGTGTTTTTCCGTTGGCAGGGGTGACCACTAACCCAAGCATTGTGGCGGCAGGTAAGCAGACGCTGGACGTGTTACTGCCGCAATTGCAGGACGCGATGGGTGGGCAAGGCCGCCTGTTTGCACAGGTAATGGCGACCACCGCCGAAGGGATGGTCAGCGATGCGCGTAAACTGCGGGCAATCATCGCGGATATCGTCGTGAAAGTGCCGGTCACGGCAGAGGGGCTGGCAGCAATTAAATTGCTGAAAGAAGAGGGCATCCCGACGCTGGGGACCGCGGTTTACAGTGCTGCTCAGGGACTTTTAGCTGCGCTGGCTGGCGCCGAATATGTTGCGCCATACGTTAACCGCGTGGACGCTCAGGGGGGCGACGGCATTCAGACGGTGACCGATCTGCAGGCCTTATTGAAAATGCATGCCCCGCACGCCAAAGTGCTGGCAGCCAGTTTCAAAACGCCGCGTCAGGCGCTGGATTGCCTGCTGGTCGGCTGTGAGTCCATCACGCTGCCGCTGGATGTCGCTCAGCAGATGATTAGCTCTCCAGCCGTTGATGCTGCCGTGGCGAAGTTTGAGCACGACTGGCAGAGCGCATTTGGTCGCACGTCGATCTGATGCTGTTGCCGGGTGGCGCTAACGCTTACCCGGCCTACGTTCGAGCCGTTGTAGGTCGGGTAAGGCGAAGCCGCCACCCGACTTTTTTACCGACTACAAACCTCGCACCCCGGATTACGCATCAGCTTCATTTCGCGAAACTGGCAGGTCATGGCGTCGTACATGACGATTTTTCCAGACGCCGGTTTACCGTAGCTTGCCAGCAGCTTAATGGCTTCCATCGCCTGTAACGATCCGATCACGCCGATTAGCGGGGCCATCACGCCTGCCTCGACGCAGGTCAGGGCGTTTTCACCGAACAGACGGCTCAGGCAACGGTAGCAGGGCTCGCCTTCCTGATACGTAAAGACGGTAATTTGCCCTTCCATGCGAATTGCCGCACCGGAAACCAGCGGAACCCCGGCGGCAAAGCATCCTGCATTCAGCTGATTGCGGATGCTGACGTTATCCGTACAGTCCAGCACCAAATCGTGTTCGGCGATAAGCGAGTGAATCTCGCTCTCGTCCAGCAGCGCATTCACTGGCGTAATGGCGATATAGGGGTTGATTCGCGCCAGGGCGTCGCGGGCGGAGAGCACTTTCGGCTGTCCAACGGTCGCATCGCTGTGCAGCGTCTGACGCTGGAGATTCGACACAGAGACCGTGTCAAAGTCGAGCAGGGTTAAATGTCCGATGCCCGCGCCCGCCAGATACTGAGTTGCCGCGCATCCTAGCCCTCCCAGACCAACGACCAGTACCCGCGCCTCCTTGAGCGCTTCCTGACCTTCGAAATCGAAGCCGCGCAGAATGATTTGCCGGTTATAGCGCATCATCTCCTGGTCGCTGAGTTCTGCCATTACAGGCCTCCAAACAGTGCGTTAAACGGCTCGACCTCAACCCATTCTCCGGCTTCGACGTTACCACGGTCGCGTTCCAGCACGATAAAACAGTTGCCCAGGCTAAAGGAGCTAAAAATATGCGAGCCCTGATGTCCGGTAGTGGTGACTTCCAGTTCGCCTTCTGCGGTACGCTGTAATACACCGCGCTGAAAATCCAGACGGCCAGGCGTTTTCTTCAGACGTGATGCGGTGCGCACGCGCTGGCGTGGCGGCAGTCCGCAGGCGGTGTTACCGCTGAGTTTCGCCAGTAGCGGTTGGACCAGTTGATAAAAGGTGAGGGCCGCTGACACCGGGTTACCCGGCAGGCCGCAAAACCAGCTGTTGCTCAGTTTGCCAAAGGCGAACGGTTTACCGGGTTTGATGGCCAATTTCCAGAAGGCAATTTCTCCCAGTTCTTCCAGAATGGTTTTGGTGTAATCCGCTTCGCCAACAGAAACACCACCGGAACTGATAACGACGTCGGCCTGGCTGTCGGCTTCGATAAACGCGGCGCGCAGCGCGTTGGGATCGTCACGAATAATCCCTAAGTTGATCACCTCGCAGCCCAACTGCTGCAGCATCAGATGTACGGTCAGACGGTTAGTATCATAAATCTGTCCGTCGCCCAGCGGCTGACCCGGCAGTTGCAGTTCATCACCGGTGGAGAACAACGCCACGCGGACTTTGCGCACGACGGGGACATCGGCAATACCGAGCGAAGCCAGCACGGGAAGCTCGGCGGTGGTCAGGCGAGTCCCGGCGGGAAATACCACCGCGCCGTTGGCAATATCTTCACCGCGCAGACGAATATTTTGTCCGCTGCGGACGTCGGCGGTAAAACGCACACCGTCGTCAGTTTGTTCCGTTTGCTCCTGCATCACTACCGCTTCGCAACCGACAGGAACCGGGGCACCGGTCATAATACGGATGCAGGTTCCCGCAGGCCACTCGCCATGGAAAGGCTGACCGGCAAAGGCTTTACCTGCAACGGAGAGCGGCTGGCCGGATTGCAGATCGGCCAAACGCACCGCATAACCATCCATTGCAGAGTTATCGAATCCAGGGACATCAATCGGGGAGACGATGTCGGTCGCCAGAATACGACCAAAGCATTGAACCAGGGGCAGCGTTTCGACGGCGGTGAGTGGGGTAATACGCGAAAGCATCTGAGAGAGAGCCGTTTCAAGCGGCATCAGTCCGGCGGTAAATTCCATGTGAAGACTCCTGCGGGGCAAAATCGAATCCGGTTATTATGTCAGAAAATGGACGCGGACAGTATGCCACCTCAGGCTTAGGATCGGATCTGATAACGGTTTTCTGCCAGAGGATAGCGCGACAGGAAAAATGCCGTATAAACTCAATGTTTCTGCTTTTTTCCCTGGGGGCTAAATGACTCATAATATCCCGGACGCCATTCGACGCCAGGTGGATGCCGCCAGTGCGCTCATCCGCCAGATTTTTGAGGGGAATCTCGTTGCCATTCATTTGTATGGATCTGCTGTTGAAGGGGGATTAAAACCCCAAAGCGACATCGATTTACTGGTTACCATCAGGCAACCGCTGGATATGCAGCAAAGAAAAAAATTGATGCAGGATTTGCTGGCTATTTCTGCGCCTCCCGGCGTCTGCGTGCGGTATCGTGCGCTGGAAGTGACCGTTGTACTGTTCTCGCAGATTGTACCGTGGCGATTTCCACCGGCGAGAGAGATGCAGTTTGGTGAATGGTTGCGTGAAGATATCTGCGCTGGTGTGTATGAACCGGCGCAGGTGGATCCCGACCTTTCCATTCTGCTGACCCAGGCCCGGCGTGCCAGCGTACCGTTGTTCGGTGAACCCGCTGAGAGATTATTCAATGTCATCCCTTTTAGCGATATCGTACAAACATTTCGACATATCCTTGATATGTGGCAGAAACCGGCCGATTTAGAAGGGGACGAGCGGAATATTATCCTTGCTCTGGCACGCATCTGGTATAGCGCGATTACGGGCAATATTGTCGCTAAAGATGAGGCTGCGTACTGGCTGATACCGCAATTGCCCACTGAACATGCCGCCACGTTGCAGGCTGCGCGTGCGGAATATCTGGGGTTAACCAAAGAGAACTGGGCCGCATGTATGCCGTCTGTTGAACGCTTTGTGTTTTATGCAAAAAAACAGATTACCGATCGGTTGAATTAATTTATTCAATAACGTCGGGGAATCTCCTGTTTGTTGAACACTGCTGCATGACCTGATGCGAAGAAGTGTGAGGGGCGGGCCTTTACCTTTACATGACGTCTGCATCTTTCTATATTCAAAAATCGAATCAATAACTCACAGAAATTCTGATATTTATAACCCCGTTACCTGCCACCTTAATGGATGAAAAAAATGGGCAAAGCAGTCATTGCAATTCACGGCGGCGCTGGGGCAATAACCCGCGCAGAGCTAAGCCAGGAGCAGGAGTTGCGTTATATACAGGCGCTGTCAGATATCGTTGAAACCGGTCAACGTATGCTAGAAGCGGGCCGAAGCGCACTGGATGTTGTCACTGAGGCTGTGCGCCTACTGGAAGAGTGCCCTCTGTTTAACGCCGGAATTGGTGCTGTGTATACCCGTGATGAAACCCATGAACTGGATGCCTGCGTCATGGATGGTAATACCCTGCAAGCGGGTGCTGTCGCCGGAGTCAGTCATCTGCGCAACCCGATCCTCGCGGCGCGCCTGGTGATGGAACACAGCCCCCACGTCATGATGATTGGTGAAGGGGCAGAAAATTTTGCCATTGCCCAGGGTATGGAGCGCGTTTCGGCGGATATTTTCTCGACGCCAGAACGCTATGCACAGCTGCTGGCGGCGCAAGCTGCGGGTGAAACGGTGCTGGATCACAGTGCGACCCCGCTGGATGAAAACAATAAAATGGGTACCGTGGGTGCGGTTGCGCTGGATATGTTTGGCAATCTGGCGGCAGCAACATCGACTGGCGGGATGACCAACAAATTACCGGGTCGGGTGGGGGATAGTCCGCTGGTCGGCGCAGGCTGTTATGCCAATAACGCAAGTGTGGCCGTCTCCTGCACCGGAACAGGTGAAGTTTTTATTCGCGCGCTGGCGGCCTATGACATTGCGGCATTGATGGATTATGGCGGCCTGAGTTTATCAGAGGCGTGTGAACGCGTGGTGATGGAAAAATTACCGGCGCTGGGCGGCAGCGGTGGATTAATTGCTATCGATCATGAAGGGAATGTGGCTTTGCCGTTTAACAGCGAAGGCATGTACCGCGCCTGGGGATACGCAGGCGACACGCCCACCACTGGTATTTATCGGGAAAAAGGAGATACCGTTGCCACACAGTGATGAGCTTGATGCCCGTGATGTGCTGTCCGTCAGCAACCTGAATATTGCCTTTGAACAGGAGCAGCAACGCGTTAGCGCTGTGCGCAATCTGTCATTTCTCCTGAAGCGTGGCGAAACGCTGGCGATTGTTGGCGAATCCGGTTCCGGAAAATCGGTAACGGCCTTGTCGCTGATGCGTCTGATTGAACAGGCGGGCGGCGAGGTAAGCTGTGATGCGATGCTGCTACGGCGGCGTAATCGGCAGGTGATTGAACTCGGCGAGCAGAGCGCAGCCCAGATGCGCCATGTGCGTGGCGCGGATATCGCGATGATTTTCCAGGAGCCGATGACATCGCTTAACCCGGTGTTTACCGTCGGCGAGCAAATTGCCGAGTCTATCCGCTTGCACCAGGGTACCAGTCACGAAGAGGCGATGGTAGAAGCGAAGCGAATGCTCGATCAGGTGCGTATCCCCGAGGCGAAGGCGATTTTATCGCGTTATCCGCACCAGCTTTCCGGCGGCATGCGCCAGCGTGTGATGATTGCCATGGCGCTGTCGTGTCGCCCTGCGGTGTTGATTGCTGATGAGCCGACCACCGCGCTGGACGTCACGATTCAGGCACAGATCCTGCAACTGATAAAAGTGCTGCAGCAAGAGATGTCGATGGGCGTTATTTTTATCACCCACGATATGGGCGTGGTGGCAGATATCGCTGACCGGGTGCTGGTGATGTACCAGGGTGAAGCGGTCGAAACGGGCAGCGTTGAGCAGATTTTTCATGCTCCGCAGCATCCTTACACTCAAGCGCTGTTGGCAGCAGTGCCGCAACTTGGGGAGATGCGCGGGCATGACCTTCCGCGACGCTTCCCGCTTATTTCTCTGCACGATCCTCATCATGTTGAACCTCAAACCGAGCAGGACACGGTAGTTGAGGGAGAGCCGATTCTGCGGGTTCGCAACCTGGTGACACGTTTTCCCCTGCGTAGCGGCATCCTTAATCGCGTGACCCGTGAGGTGCATGCGGTGGAAAACGTCAGTTTTGATCTCTGGCCCGGCGAAACGCTTTCACTGGTAGGCGAGTCGGGGTGTGGTAAATCAACGACCGGGCGGGCATTGTTGCGTCTGGTGGAGTCCCTGCGCGGGGAGATTTTCTTCAAGGGACAACGCATTGATACCCTGGCCGCCAGCAAGTTGCAGCCGCTGCGTCGGGATATCCAGTTTATCTTCCAGGACCCTTATGCGTCGCTCGACCCCCGACAGACGGTGGGATATTCCATCTTAGAGCCACTGCGGGTGCACGGTTTGTTGCAAGGCGATGCGGCGACAAAACGGGTCGCATGGTTGCTCGAGCGTGTCGGGTTGCTACCTGAGCACGCCTGGCGCTATCCGCACGAATTTTCCGGTGGTCAGCGTCAGCGTATCTGTATAGCCCGGGCGTTGGCGCTCAATCCTAAAGTGATTATTGCCGATGAGTCCGTCTCGGCACTGGATGTCTCGATTCGCGGGCAAATTATTAATCTGTTGCTCGACCTACAGCGGGAAATGGGTATTGCGTACCTGTTTATTTCCCACGATATGGCGGTGGTGGAGCGTATTAGTCACCGCGTGGCGGTGATGTACCTGGGGCAGATTGTTGAGATCGGCACCCGACGGGCGGTGTTTGAAAATCCACAGCATCCCTACACGCGAAAACTTATGGCGGCAGTCCCGGTTGCCGATCCATCGCATCAAAGACCACAGCGCGTGCTGTTGTCGGATGATATCCCCAGTAATATCCGCAAACGCGGTGAAGAGATCCCCCCGGTTTCACTACAGTTAGTGGAACCGGGGCATTACGTTGCGCGCGTGCCAGCGGAAAGTGCGCTTTCGCGTTTATGACAGGCAGGCAGGGTTTAAGGAGAATAACATGACAAAAATTGTTGCTCGGAAATGGCTGGTTGCTGTGGGAGTGGCCTCTGCGCTGGCCGCATCGCCTGGCTGGGCCGCCAAAGATGTGGTGGTTGCTGTAGGGTCTAATTTCACCACGCTCGACCCCTATGACGCGAACGACACGTTGTCGCAGGCGGTAGCGAAGTCGTTTTATCAGGGGCTGTTCGGCCTTGATAAAGAGATGAAGCTGAAAAATGTGTTGGCGGAAAGCTATACCGTTTCTGATGATGGCCTGACGTACACCGTTAAACTGCGACAGGGCGTGAAGTTTCAGGATGGGACTGACTTCAATGCGGCTGCGGTAAAAGCCAACCTTGATCGCGCCAGTAATCCGGAAAACCACCTTAAACGCTATAACCTGTATAAGAATATCGATAAAACCGAGGTGGTTGATCCTGCTACAGTGAAGATTACGCTGAAGCAGCCATTCTCTGCCTTTATCAATATTCTGGCGCATCCGGCTACGGCGATGATATCTCCGGCTGCGCTGGAGAAATACGGGAAAGAGATAGGCTTTCATCCGGTAGGGACGGGGCCGTACCAGCTTGAAACCTGGAATCAGACCGACTTTGTCAAAGTTAAGAAGTTCGCGGGCTACTGGCAGCAGGGGTTGCCAAAGCTGGATACGATTACCTGGCGTCCGGTAACGGACAACAACACGCGTGCGGCAATGCTGCAAACCGGGGAAGCGCAGTTTGCTTTCCCTATTCCGTACGAGCAGGCGGCGTTACTGGCGAAGAATAAAAACCTGGAACTGGTCGCCAGCCCGTCTATTATGCAGCGTTATATCAGCATGAACGTCACGCAAAAACCGTTCGATAATCCGAAGGTGCGCGAGGCGTTGAATTATGCCATCAACCGTCAGGCGCTGGTGAAAGTGGCTTTTGCCGGTTACGCCACGCCGGCAACGGGCGTTCTTCCGCCATCAATAGCCTATGCGCAAAGCTACACGCCGTGGCCTTACGATCCGGCAAAAGCACGCCAATTGCTGAAAGAAGCGGGTTATCCCAACGGCTTTACCACCACGCTGTGGTCATCCCATAACCACAGCACCGCGCAGAAAGTGCTGCAATTTACCCAGCAGCAACTGGCGCAGGTGGGCGTGAAGGCTCAGGTGACGGCGATGGATGCCGGGCAGCGGGCGGCGGAAGTCGAGGGTAAGGCGCAGAAAGAAAGCGGGGTACGGATGTTCTACACCGGCTGGTCGGCGTCTACAGGCGAAGCGGACTGGGCGTTGTCGCCGCTGTTTGCGTCACAGAACTGGCCGCCAACCTTGTTTAATACCGCGTTCTACAGCAATAAGCAGGTGGACAGTGATTTAGCGGCGGCCTTGCAAACCAACGATCCGGCGCAGAAAGCGAAGCTGTACAAGGACGCGCAGGATATCATCTGGAAAGAGTCGCCGTGGATCCCGCTGGTGGTGGAGAAACTGATCTCGGCGCACAGTACGAATTTGACCGGATTCTGGATCATGCCCGACACCGGGTTTAGTTTTGATGACGCGGATTTGAAATAAGCTATTCATTCGGCCCTGCATGGACGGGGCCGGCGAAGGGAGTCTGATGCTCAACTATGTTTTCAAGCGCCTGCTGGGGTTGATTCCGACGCTGTTAATTGTGGCGGTGCTGGTATTTTTATTTGTTCACCTGCTACCCGGCGATCCGGCGCGGCTGATTGCCGGACCGGAAGCCGACGCCGAGGTGATTGAACTGGTGCGTACGCAGTTGGGTCTGGACCAGCCGCTGCATATTCAGTTCTGGCACTACATGACCAACGTGTTGCAAGGTGACTTCGGGACCTCGATGGTTTCTCGTCGTCCGGTTTCAGAAGAGATAGCCAGTCGTTTTATGCCGTCGCTATGGCTGACGATCGCCAGTATGGCGTGGGCGGTTTTGTTTGGTATGACGGCGGGGATCATTGCCGCCGTTTGGCGCAACCGCTGGCCTGACAGGTTGAGTATGACGCTGGCAGTAACCGGGATCTCTTTCCCGGCCTTTGCGCTTGGCATGCTGCTCATGCAGATATTCTCCGTTGAGCTTGGCTGGTTGCCCACCGTTGGCGCTGACACCTGGCTGCACTATATCCTTCCGTCAATTACGCTGGGTGCGGCGGTGGCCGCGGTGTTAGCCCGGTTTACTCGCGCATCGTTCGTCGATGTGCTCAGTGAAGACTATATGCGTACCGCGCGGGCCAAAGGGGTGAGTGAAACCTGGGTGGTATTAAAACATGGCTTGCGTAATGCGATGATCCCGGTGGTCACCATGATGGGGCTGCAGTTTGGCTTTTTGTTGGGCGGTTCTATTGTGGTTGAGAAGGTGTTCAACTGGCCTGGTCTTGGGCGATTGTTGGTCGACTCAGTTGAAATGCGCGACTACCCGGTGATCCAGGCCGAGGTGCTGTTGTTTTCTCTGGAGTTTATTCTTATCAACTTAGTGGTGGATGTGCTTTACGCCGCCATTAACCCAGCTATCAGGTACAAGTAAGGATGCGATTTTTTAACTGGCGCCGACAGGCGATTTTGAATGCAATGCCCCTTGTTAAGCCAGAGCAGATACGCACGCCGTGGCATGAGTTCTGGCGTCGTTTTCGCCGCCAGCGCATGGCGATGATTGCGGGTGTATTTGTCCTGGTCCTGATCGCGGTGGCGATTTTGGCTCGCTGGTTGACGCCATTTGATGCCGAGAACTACTTCGATTATGACCGACTGAATGATGGTCCCTCGATGCTGCACTGGTTTGGCGTTGACTCGCTTGGGCGGGATATTTTTAGCCGCGTACTGGTTGGCGCACAAATTTCTCTGGCGGCCGGGGTCTTTGCCGTATTTATTGGCGCGGCGATTGGCACGGTACTGGGTCTGCTGGCTGGATATTACGAAGGCTGGTGGGATCGGCTGATTATGCGTGTCTGTGATGTGCTGTTTGCCTTTCCAGGGATTTTGCTGGCAATAGCAGTGGTCGCCGTGCTGGGCAGCGGCATTGCGAACGTGATTATTGCGGTTGCGGTGTTTTCCATTCCGGCTTTTGCGCGACTGGTTCGTGGCAATACGTTGGTTCTCAAGCAACAAACATTTATTGAGTCAGCACGCAGCATTGGTGCCAGTGACGCGACCATCATTTTTAACCATATCCTGCCGGGGACGGTTTCATCGATCGTGGTCTTTTTTACTATGCGAATCGGCACGTCGATTATCTCTGCCGCGAGCCTGTCCTTCCTCGGTTTAGGGGCACAGCCGCCGACGCCAGAATGGGGGGCCATGCTCAATGAAGCGCGGGCTGATATGGTGATCGCGCCGCACGTGGCGATTTTCCCGGCGGTGGCGATATTCCTGACCGTGCTGGCGTTTAACCTGCTGGGGGATGGGTTGCGCGACGCGCTGGATCCGAAGATCAAAGGATAATACAAGGCCTGATAAGACGCGCTGGCGTCGTCATCAGGCGTTGCCGGATGCGGCGTAACGCCTTATCCGGCCTACGGTTGAGTTACGCTTATTAAACGCGAGTGCCCCACAGATCGTATTCATCTGCGTTTTCGACTTTCACGCGGAGGATATCGCCAGGTTTCACCTTGGTTTCACCATTCAGGTATACCGCGCCGTCGATTTCCGGAGCATCAGCCATGCTACGACCAATTGCGCCTTCTTCGTCAACTTCATCAACGATAACCAGAATCTCGCGGCCCACTTTCTCTTGCAAACGTTCAGCAGAGATCTGCTGTTGCAATTGCATAAAGCGGTTCCAGCGTTCTTCTTTCACCTCTTCCGGGATTTGATCCGGCAGGTCATTAGCGCCAGCGCCTTCTACCGGGCTGTATTTAAAGCAGCCCACGCGATCCAGACGCGCTTCCTTCAGGAAGTCGAGCAGCATCTGGAAGTCTTCTTCGGTTTCGCCCGGGAAGCCAACAATAAACGTTGAACGCAGGGTCAGTTCAGGGCAGATTTCACGCCACTGTTTAATACGTGCCAGCTGTCGGTCCACAGAGCCTGGGCGTTTCATCAGTTTAAGAATTCGCGGGCTTGCATGCTGCAGTGGGATGTCCAGATACGGCAGGATTTTCCCTTCCGCCATCAGCGGGATCACATCATCAACGTGCGGGTACGGGTAGACGTAATGCAGACGGGTCCAAATCCCCAGTTTTGACAACTGTTCGCACAGGTCAACCATGCTGGTTTTAACGGGCTCGCCGTTATGAAAACCGGTACGATGCTTTACATCCACACCGTAAGCAGAAGTATCCTGGGAGATCACCAGAATCTCTTTCACGCCCGCATCGACCAGACGTTTGGCTTCGCTGAGAACATCGCCAATCGGACGGCTCACCAGATCGCCACGCATCGACGGAATAATGCAGAACGTACAGCGGTGGTTACAGCCTTCAGAAATCTTCAGATAGGCATAATGGCGCGGCGTTAGCTTGACGCCCTGTTCAGGAACCAGGCTCAGGAAAGGATTATGCTTTGGTTTGGGAACATAGTGGTGAACGTGCTCCAGAACCTGTTCGTAGCTGTGCGGTCCGGTAATTTCCAGTACCTTCGGGTGGACCTCACGGATCTGATCGACTTTCGCGCCCAGACAGCCAGTGACGATCACCTTGCCGTTTTCGTTCAGCGCTTCACCAATGGCTTCCAGTGACTCCTGAACTGCGCTGTCGATAAAGCCGCAGGTGTTAACGATGACCATATCCGCGTCGTCGTAGCTTGGTACGACATCATAGCCTTCGGTACGAAGTTCGGTCAGGATGCGCTCAGAATCGACAAGGTTTTTCGGGCAGCCGAGGGAGACAAAGCCGATTTTCGGCTGGTGGGTTACATTGCTCATAGCGTAAAAAGTGTTCAGTTATTGGAATATTCAGGGCAGGGATTCTACAGAGTTCTGAACAAAAATTGTATCGCAATCTCAAATCATCAGCGGCCTGCCGGGCGCGGAATTAAAGATTATTTGTAAATTATGTTAATTTTAAGTGATGGATTGATCCTGGACACGACTTTGTTCAAAAAATAACCATACTATTAAGTTGCACCATAGTTGGAAAGAGGAGGAACAAGGTATGGTTGTTGACAGACTGAGAACCGATCTTCTCAACAAATTGATAAACGCCCGTATCGAACTTGCCGCTTATCTGCAGTTGAGAAAAGCGAAAGGCTATATGTCAGTCAGCGAGAGCGATCGTCTGCGTGATAACTTTTTTGAACTGAATCGCGAATTGCACGATCAATCACAGCTCCACGGTATGCATCTTGATCAGGAAGAGTGGAATGCCCTTCGTCGTGCTGAAGGGGCGTTAGCCGCCACCGCTGTTTGTCTGATGAGTGGACATCATGATTGTCCGAACTTTATTGCCGTTAATGCAGAGAAACTGGAAAACTGCCTGACAACGCTGACGCTGAGTATCCAGAGTTTGCAAGCTTATTCAACGCTGGAACACATCTGAACCAGGGGGAGGGCGCTCCCCCTTTTCGTTAAGATTATGTAAAAGTGGCGGGATAATTCCCCTTGCTGGCTACGCTTTAAGCAGAGCCATTAAGGAGGTGCTATGCGTCGACTCTTTCTCTGTGTTGCCTCACTGGCGTTGCTTTCCCCCTATGCCGCTGCCGTCAGGGTGGAGATCCTGCAAACCAAACTCGACCACCCGTGGTCGCTGGCCTTTTTACCCGATAATCGCAGTATGCTGATTACGCTCAGAGGAGGGCAACTTAGGCTCTGGCAACCCGATAAGGGGCTTTCCGACCCGCTGACCGGCGTACCCAAAGTCTGGGCGAATGGTCAGGGGGGACTGCTTGATGTGGCGTTGGCACCGGATTTTGCTCAATCCCGGCGGGTGTGGCTAAGCTTCGCGGAAGCTGACAGTGAAGGGAAAGCCGGAACAGCAGTAGGCTACGGGCTGTTAAGTGACGATCGTAAACACCTGCAGGACTTCCGGACGGTGTTCTGCCAAATGCCTAAGTTATCAACCGGGAATCATTTTGGCGGGCGTATGGTATTTGATGGCAACGGTTATTTGTTTATAGGCCTTGGCGAGAATAACCAGCGCATAACCGCTCAGGAACTGGATAAATTACAGGGCAAAGTGGTTCGACTAACAGACGAGGGCAAAATTCCACCGGATAACCCGTTTGTGAACCAGACTGGCGCGCGGGCTGAAATATGGTCGTATGGCATCCGCAATCCGCAGGGGATGGCGATGAATCCCTGGAGCGATGCGTTGTGGCTCAATGAGCATGGCCCACGCGGAGGCGATGAAATTAATATCCCCGAGAAAGGGAAAAACTACGGTTGGCCTATCGCGACCTGGGGTGTTAACTACAGTGGTTTGAAAATTCCCGAAGCAAAAGGCTCAATTGTGGCGGGCACCGAGCAGCCTATCTTTTACTGGGAAAAATCACCTGCTGTCAGTGGGATGGCCTTTTATAATCACGATACGTTCCCACAGTGGAGACACAAACTGTTTATTGGTGCGCTGAAAGAACAGGGGGTGATTGTGTTAAGCGTGAAAGGTAATACAGTGACGGAAGACGGGCGTATTTTGCATGACAGAGGGCAGCGAATCCGCGATGTGCGCGTCGGACCAGACGGTTATTTGTATGTATTAACCGACGAGTCCGACGGGGAATTGCTGAAAGTGAGTCCCTGACAGGATTAGCTGACCGGGATCATCACGACTTTCTGGAATGCCGGGCGCTCGGTGAGCTGTTGATACCAACGTTCCAGGTGAGGGCGCGGCGTCCAGCTCAGGCCGACATTAAACAGGTTATAGATGAACGGTGCGACGGCGATGTCCGCAGTGCCAAATTCAGCGCCAGAAAACCACGCCCGGTCGGCCAGCGCGTTGTCGAGAATGGCAAACAGGTTATCGCAGACCTTCGCACCGGCCTCGATGGCTGCCTGATCGCGTTGATCGGCAGGGGTTCTGACCAGACCAAATAAGATAACCCGATGTGCAGGGCTCAGCGTCTGGTTAGCCCAGTCCATCCATTTTTCACCCTCGGCGCGTTTCGCCGGAGCGTCAACCCACAGTCGTTTTTGCCCGTACTGGGCCGCCAGGTAGCGGACAATGGTATTGGATTCCCACAGCAATACGTCTGTTTCGTCATCGCGTAGCAGTGGAACCAGTCCGTTAGGGTTCATCGCCAGATAGTCTGCGTCATGATTTACGCCATGCTGTCCGCCAGCCAGAATTTGGCTATACGGCAGTTCCAGTTCTTCGAGTGTCCACAATACTTTTTTTACGTTGGTCGAATTATTGCGACCCCACAGTGTAATCATAGTAACCCCGCAAATTAATTGAGCAGCTTTATGGCTGCATTCTCTATCTGACTCGCTCACATGGTGGGGTAAACCTAATATTTACGCAACAAGGCGCAAAAAAATCGTGATGAGAGCAGCGCAGCGCGGCGTTATTGCATAAACTTTAAAAACTTTACCAACTTACGGTTTCTTTAAGCTCGTTAGTGCGTTATTACTCACCGCACTTATTTTACACGTCATCCATCAGAACTTTTCTGTATGGTTGGCTGAGGCAACTTGGCCGGTTTTGTGTAAACACGGTGTGGTATGACGTGGTTTTTTGGAATGGATACTCGGGTGGCATTTATGACGCAATACTTCTCTTCCCTACGCAGCCTTGCTGCAGGTTCAGCACTCTTAATCCTTTTGGCGCCGACCGTACAGGCGGCGGAACAACCAACGGCCCCGCCGAGCGTTGACGCACGTGCGTGGATCTTAATGGATTACGCCAGCGGCAAAGTGCTGGCGGAAGGTAATGCCGATGAGAAACTGGATCCCGCCAGTCTGACCAAGATTATGACCAGCTATGTGGTCGGTCAGGCGCTAAAAGCCGGGAAAATTAATCTGAATGACATGGTTACCGTCGGGAAAGATGCCTGGGCGACCGGGAATCCGGCCCTGCGCGGCTCTTCGGTGATGTTCCTCAAGCCTGGCGATCAGGTTGCGGTGTCCGATCTGAACAAAGGCGTGATCATTCAGTCTGGTAATGACGCCTGTATTGCGCTCGCTGATTATGTTGCCGGCAGCCAGGAATCGTTTATCGGTTTGATGAACGGCTATGCGCAAAAACTGGGATTGACCAACACGACTTTCCAGACAGTACATGGTCTGGATGCAGCAGGGCAGTTCAGTACCGCGCGTGATATGGCATTGTTGGGTAAAGCGTTAATCCACGATGTGCCGGAAGAGTACGCCATCCATAAAGAGAAAGAGTTTACCTTTAATAAAATTCGCCAGCCTAACCGTAACCGCCTGCTGTGGAGTACCAACCTGAATGTGGATGGTATGAAAACGGGCACCACGGCGGGAGCCGGTTATAACCTGGTTGCATCCGCGACACAGGGCGATATGCGTTTGATCTCCGTGGTGCTGGGGGCAAAAACCGATCGTATTCGCTTTAATGAATCCGAAAAGTTGCTGACATGGGGTTTCCGCTTCTTTGAAACCGTTACGCCGATTAAACCGGACGCCACCTTTGTTACCCAACGAGTCTGGTTTGGAGATAAGAGTGAAGTCAATCTGGGCGCTGGGGAAGGTGGGTCTGTGACCATTCCGCGCGGTCAGCTGAAAAACCTGAAGGCGAGCTTTACCCTGACAGAGCCACAACTGACCGCGCCACTGAAGAAGGGCCAGGTTGTGGGGACAATCGACTTCCAGTTGAACGGAAAATCTATTGAACAGCGTCCGTTGATGGTGATGGAAGCGGTGGACGAGGGGGGATTCTTTAGCCGGATGTGGGACTTCGTTATGATGAAATTCCACCAGTGGTTTGGTGGCTGGTTCTCTTAATCGCTGATGCCGGATGACGATATGAAAGCACCGTCATCCGGCACAAATTTAGTACATCAATTTGATATGCTGCGCTTTGGCATACTCGACAAACGCATCATCCGGGCGGTTATCGCTGATGATGGTATCAAAGCGTTTTAATTCGCCCATCCTCGCGGGACGCACTTTCCCAAACTTGCTGTGATCAACCACCAGAACATGGTACTGCGCCATCGACATCGCCCAGTGTTTAACCGGTAATTCCTCAAGGTTAAAACAGGTTGCGCCTTTATCGATATGCACGCCGGCTGCGGAATAAAAAGCGATATCCGGGCAGACGTTATTCAGGGTTTCCTGGAAATCGAGTGGCTTGAAAATAGCATTACTGGCATGGAATTCGCCGCCACATAAAATGACGCGGCACTGTGGTTTCTCCTGTAACACCAGAAACGTATTCAGTGAATAGCAGATTGCGGTGAACGGTAATTCATTATCGATCGCTTCAATGATCCACGGCGTTGTTGTTCCGCAGTCGAAGAAAACGGTCTGATGCGCCTGGACGAGGCTGGCTGCCTGTTGCGCAGCCCGGCGTTTTTCATCAACCAGGCGGGATTTTTGATCGCTGATTAAATAGTGGCTGGCGCTACGGGGTTCCAGAACAATATAGCCCCCAAGCAGTACGACCGGGGCCGTGTTATTATTCAGATCGCGACGAATGGTCATTTCTGATACACCCAGCAGTGTCGCGGCTTCTTTTAGGTGTAATTTATCGCTGCGTTTTAGCGCCTGCAGTAATTGACCAATACGCTCGTCGCGTCGAGTTTCCATAGTTCCCCTGGAGAGTAGAATACGTGCTCAGTTTCGCGCTTAATACTACTCTCTTTACCGTGGGTTAGTCACGTACCCAGCCTTTACGAATAGGCAGGGCAAAACAGGTGCGATAGCAGGTCTGCAAACCGTGGTACAGGGTTGTGCCGAATCGTTGCCAGATCATCTGGGCGCTCAGGCAGCCGATCAGACCTGCCAGTAACCCCCCCAGCATATCCAGCGGCCAGTGTACGCCGAGGTAAACACGCGACCAGGCAATCGCCACGGCGACGACCATCAACAGTGCTCCGGACCACAGGCGGTGCCAGAACAGGAAGGCCAACGCGAAGGTAAAGATAACCGTACCGTGGTCGCTCGGGAAGGAGTCATCTGCAGCATGGTGCAGGAAGTTGTAGCCGATATGATTGACGAATGGCCGGTCGTGAGGGAATAAATGTCCCATGATCCATGAAATGGTCAAGCCGACTGCCAGCGCAATCGCCATTTTTATGACCAACTGGCGCTGGATGGTCACGCGGTTTTGCGGCCCCCAAAGCCAGAGAATGATCGCCAGTAGCGGTACGATGCTAATCAGATCTTTGGCAATAAAAATGGCGAGCGAGATCGTCCATTGCGCAGAGTCCGGCGTGGCGTTGATCAGGTAAAAAAGCGAGTTGTTCAGATTTTCCAGCATAACATCCAGACTCAATGTAATCGTTAAAAAGGCCCATATTGGGGATCATAAAATTGCTTTCAGGCGATAAAAAGCGGTCTTGTCCTATTTGTCTGTTAACTGACTCTTTTTAAGACAATTAATGAGGCTTATTGAGCATGATAGCGGTCTCAACTTAAATTAACCTTAAAACAAAAAGCTATCGTGCAATTGAGTGTAAAAATGTGCGCATTTTGCTTTCAAATCACATAATTCACTATCACCAGTAAGGCGCATTTATTACACTTTGCGCGTTTTTTCATTTGTTAAGAGATTGCATGCAGAACCGTTTATCTTCAGGCGCCCGCTTGGGGCGTCAGGCATTACTTTTCCCTCTCTGTCTGGTGCTTTACGAATTCTCTACATATATCGGTAACGATATGATCCAACCCGGAATGTTGGCGGTGGTGGAGCAATATCAGGCCGGTTTAGATTGGGTTCCAACGTCCATGACCGCTTATCTGGCAGGCGGCATGTTTTTACAGTGGTTGTTAGGGCCGCTGTCGGACCGTGTTGGTCGTCGTCCGGTGATGTTAACCGGGGTGGTTTGGTTCATTGTGACCTGCCTCGCAACGCTGTTTGCACAAAATATTGAGCAATTTACTTTCCTGCGTTTTTTACAGGGGATTAGCCTGTGCTTTATTGGCGCGGTAGGTTACGCCGCAATTCAGGAGTCCTTTGAAGAAGCGGTGTGCATTAAAATCACTGCGCTAATGGCAAACGTAGCATTGATTGCACCGCTTTTGGGGCCGTTGGTTGGGGCCGCCTGGGTACATGTCCTTCCGTGGGAAGGCATGTTTGTCCTGTTTGCCGCGCTGGCTGCAATTGCCTTTTTTGGCCTGCAGCGCGCGATGCCGGAAACGGCTACCCGTCTGGGCGAGAAGCTTTCTATCAAAGAGTTGGGCAAAGATTATAAGCTGGTGCTAAAGAATGTGCGTTTTGTCGCAGGCGCACTGGCATTGGGCTTTGTCAGTCTGCCATTGCTGGCGTGGATTGCGCAGTCCCCGATCATTATTATCAGTGGCGAACATCTCAGCAGCTACGAATATGGCCTGCTGCAGGTGCCGATTTTTGGTGCACTGATTGCAGGTAACCTGGTGCTGGCGCGTCTGACATCCCGCCGCACGGTGCGCTCGCTGATCATCATGGGGGGCTGGCCAATCTCCGTGGGATTGATCATTGCCGCCGCGGCCACGGTTGTTTCTTCTCATGCGTATCTGTGGATGACGGCAGGTTTAAGTTTTTATGCATTTGGCATTGGTGTGGCGAATGCCGGCTTGGTGCGCCTGACGCTGTTTGCCAGTGAAATGAGCAAAGGGACAGTTTCAGCAGCAATGGGTATGCTGCAAATGCTGATATTTACCGTTGGTATTGAGCTGAGTAAACATGCTTATCTGCTGGGTGGAAACGGTTTGTTCAGTCTGTTTAATCTGGCCAGCGGTGTGCTGTGGCTGATTCTGATGGTTATCTTTCTGAAAGATAAGCGGGTAGGGAATTCCCGGGAAGGTTAAAGCCCGGTTTCCGGGCTTTGCAATCATTAGTGATGGTCATCAATCTGATGCTCAATGACCATCCCTTCACCTACGCTGGCAACATGACGCGCATACGGATGTGCGCGGTAAACAGGGGCTGGAGTGGCTGCCGGAGCAACATAAACCGTTTGCGGGGCAGTAGCGACACTGACCGCCTGCGGAACATTGACGGAAGAAGGAACAACCACTACTTTGTATCCGCTTGGTACATCAACGGTAACATTCTGTGCAAATGCTGTTCCTGCAAATCCCAGCAACACTGTTGCCATCAGTACACTTTTCTTCATAATCTGCTCACCTGAAATATTCACTGGAAGTAATAATCCAGTGGGTTAATTTGAGGCGGATTATGAATAGATCATGCCATCATTTTGTTGCCGTCTGTGCTGAGGCGTTAATGTGTAAACGGTGCTTCATTGTTTAACACGCGGTCGATAATATCCAGCACGCCCTCTTCGTTATTCGAACCCGCGCGATATTTCGCCGCCTGGATAACCGGCTCATGGGCGTTGGCCATTGCAAAACTAAATCCTGCCTGGCGCAGCATCTCGATATCATTTCCGCCATCGCCAAACACGACAACCTCATCGTTGGTAATATTCCAGCGTTGTTGCAGCAGGCGTAGGCCGTTGGCTTTATGAACACCCGGAATAATTAAATCGATACTGCCGTATCCGGTATGCACCGGTACCATAATGTCGCCAATCGCCTCATGAAGATCTGCCTGCACCTGGGGAATGCGATCGTCGGAGATATTCAGGCCAAATTTGAAGAATACATCGTTGATGTTGTCGAAGTTATCGACAAACTCAAGACGGTGATAATACATGGCAGAGATGGATTTATGCTCATCGCCGTACTGCTTCAGGGTGTAGGCACTGTTTTTACCACAGGCGATAATATCAACGTCTGCGCGGGTCAGCAGATATTCTACGATGGTCTGGAAATCGTCTTTTGCCAGTTCACCGTTAAAAATATCTTCCCCTTCGCTGACCACCCAGCCACCGTTTTCCGCCACAAATGAGATTTCATTGGCCAGTTCGGGAAAAAAAGAGATCAACTGGTAATACTGATTGCCGCTGGCGACTACAAAGCGGATCCCTTGTGCTTTCATTTGACGGTACTGCGCCATAAACCGCTCGCGGTTATAGGTCTTTTGGTCACTTAAAAACGTACCGTCCATGTCTACTGCAATTAACTTGATACCCATTAGCCGTTCTCCATCACAGTGGTATTTTTGACATCCGGTTTAGCCACAGCCTTCGCTACGATGGCTGCGACAAGCACCAGCGCCAGCACAACCAACATAGCGCTGCGCAGGCCATAGTGTTCACCCAAATAGCCCAGCAGCGGCGGACCTACCAGGAATGCCAGATAGCCAGTAGTCGCAACAACGCTCACGCGGGTTGGCGCATCAGGGCCGGTATCGCTGGCGGCTGAAATGGTCAGCGGGAAGCCGAGAGAAGCCCCTAGCCCCCAAAGGATCACCGAAACACCTGCCACCCATGAGCTGTCGACAAAAATGATCAGGCTGATACCGAGCGCGCCCATCAGTGCACTGGCGCGTACTACTGCCACACGGCTGTAGCGGTCGATGAACCAGCCACCGGTGAAGCGCCCGACGGTCATACCGAGCGTAAAGCCGGCATAAATCAGCGATCCGGATGTCGGGCTAAATCCATGTCCATCAACCATCAGTAATGGAAGCCAGTCGTTGGCGGAACCTTCGGCAAATGCCATTGCGAGCACCACGACGCCAATCAGCAGCAACTGCATATCGCGATAGAATGGCAACCCTTTTTCAACGGCGTGCGAACCGTCAGTAGCATTCTTACCTGTGCCGTCGGGGATAGCCTTAATAGCGATAAAAATAGGGGTAATAGCCACCATCGCCGCCAGCAGAATATGTGCTGTCGCGGGGACGCTGACGGCGGTAAGTACCATGCCAACACCTGCGCCAGCCAGCGTTCCAAGGCTGTAGAAACCATGCATCATCGGCAGAACAGTTTTGTTCATTTCACGCTCAACCGCTGCACCTTCGACGTTGATAGCCACTTCTGCCGCGCCAAAACTTGCGCCAAACACGCACAGACCAAACGCAAACAGCCAGGCGGAATGCAACCATAATGCGAGGCTGAGAATTGTCATTCCCAGAACCGCGCATGACATGGTGGCGCGGATGACGTTGCGTGTGCCAAATCGTTTCACCAGCCAGGCCGAACAAAGAATGCCACTCATCGAACCAATTGAGAGTCCAAACAGCACCGCACCCATTTCGGCGGTAGAGATGGAGAGAATATCTCTGATGGCAGGGGTACGCGTTGCCCAGGAGGCCATTAATAATCCTGGTAAAAAGAAGAACGTGAACAGCGCCCAGGTGCGACGTCTTAAGGCTTTGCGTGATGAGATGCCAGTCATGAATTCGAGCCAAAGAAAAGAGGGAAGAAGACAACATTAGCAAGGTTGTGTACATTTGTACACAAATGCAAGAAGAGGTAAAGCAGTGCGACGCGCGAACGACCCACAACGACGGGATAAAATAGTCCAGGCCACGCTGGATGCGGTTATAATCCATGGTATTCATGGGGTTACACACCGGAAAATCGCCATGATTGCCGAGGTGCCGCTGGGCTCAATGACCTATTACTTTTCGGGAATAGATGAGCTTTTAATGGAGGCATTCGAGCGTTTTACTGACACCATGTCTGTGCAATATCAGGCATTTTTTGCCGGTGTTGAAAATGCGCCACAGGCCTGCCATGCGATTACCGATATGATCTATAGCTCTCAGGTCACAACGCCTGACAACATGGAGCTTATGTATCAGTTATATGCCTTCGCCAGCCGTAAACCGGCGCTAAAAACAGTGATGCAAAACTGGATGCTACGCAGCCAACAAACGCTGGAGCAGTGGTTCGAGCCGGTAACCGCACGAGCGCTGGATGCATTTATTGAAGGGATGACGCTGCATTTTGTCACAGATAAAAAACCGCTCTCGCGGGAAGATATTCTGGTGATGGTGGAGCGTATTGCCGGATTACCTCAGAGATGAAATCATCAAAATGGTTTGTCGAGGCGGGTAACGGCCTGACGTAAAAAATCAATGACTTTCATCGCCTCTGGCGTCAACGGCCGGGCGGCTTTTTTTACCGTCCCGACATCCATATAAGTAATAAAATCATCAATCGTTCTGTGCATGACGCGCAGACCATCCAGTGACCACGGGCGATACACCAGGTCGGATAAAATGGTTATTCCTCTGCCTTTTGCAACCAGGCTTCTTATTGCTTCAAAAGAGTTGCTACGAAAACTGATATTGGGCGTATAGCCACGCTGCTGCCAGTAATCGATGATTACGTCAGGGTACTTATCGGTTTCCAGCAGTAAAAATGGTAGCTTTTCGACGTCTATTAAACGGATCGATGCCCGGCTCTGTAGCGGATGCCCAATAGACGTCCACAGGCGGCGCTGTGAACGAATGAATGTTTCGATCTCAAGGTCGTTATCATGGCTGATATTTGAGGTCAGAAGCAGGCAAAAATCGACCTTTTGTTCCCGTAGCGCCTGTACCAGTTCCGGTGCAGTAGCTTCATAAAATACGATCTCCAGCAAAGGGAAACGTCGTTCAAGATCGTTGAGTATATCCGGGATGAGATAGGCTGAGAGCGTTTCGGCAATGCCTATGCGCACCGTGCCGGTGAGAATTTCACTCCTGTCATGCAGGGCGTCAACAGCCGAGTGGCTACTGTTGATGATGTTGCAGGCATGTGCCAGAAAGCGCTCGCCCTCGGCGGTGAGCTTCACGCCTTTGGGGTAACGTACAAATAGCTGCACGTCTAATGATTCTTCCAGATTCCGCATGGCAATGGTCATTGATGACTGAGAAATATGGCAGCGCGCAGCAGCTTTGGAAATTTGTAATGTTTCTGCAAGTGCGATGTAAAACTCAAGTTGCCTTAGCGTGAATTTCATAGTTTTAATCTATGCACATGGATGAAAACGTTATATTAGCATTCATTCTCACGCCGCCGTAGCCTTGTGGTCATACCGTACAACTGACAATAAGGCGCAAATATGCCCTATCTTTTACTCAGTCTGGCTGCCTGTTTTTGGGGCGGCAACTATGTGGTCGGCCATATATTGGTTGCCGAAGTTAATCCCATCGTTTTATCAGCAGCACGCTGGGTATTTACCGCATTGCTATTGATGGCGCTTTATTTCCGACAGATCGCCATGCAGTGGCCAGCGATGAGAAAATCCTTTGGTACTATCGTCTTCCTCGCGCTTTGTGGTCAGGTTCTTTTCCCCTTAACGTTATATATCGGCCTGCAATATACAACCTCGCTCAATGCCGCGATTTATATGTCCACCACACCGGCACTCGTTCTGTTAATCAATAAGTTCTTTTTTAAAGAGCGGATCTCTGCGCGAAATATAGCAGGTGTGCTCCTGAGTACCGTTGGTGTTATCTGGCTGGTGTCGCAAGGCGGGTTGATGCACGCACAGGTATTGGAACATCTCAATCGGGGCGATGTCTGGACCATGGGGTCAGCGCTGAGTTGGGCTGTTTATTGTGCCTTTCTACGCGTTAAACCGTGTGAGGTGAAGGGAAACGCATTTGTTGCCGTGAGCGCGTTGTTAGGTGCGATTGTACTTATTCCGGTACTGGCTCTGGTGTTGATACGCAATGGTATGCCGGGCTGGAATAGCTATGCAAATACAGGCGTTATTACTGGGCTGGCATACCTTGTTATTTTTCCTTCCTGGCTGTCATATCTGTTATGGAACAAAGGGATTAGCGCCATTGGCGCAACGCGCGGAGAGATCTATTCACACTTGATTCCACTGAGTGGCGGATTATTTAGCGTGATGTTTATGCACGTCACTCTGCATTCATATCATCTGGTGAGCGCGTTGGTTATTATGTGCGGCATAGCATTGTGTTCCCGCACGAGTGCAAAAAAAGGCTCGCAGCAGCGCACGGCGTGAAAGAGCGGGTAAATTAGCTTACGGTTGCGCCCCCGGTAATATTTACCACCGTAGCGGTCATTGCTCCGGCATGGTCTGAAGCCAGAAAGGCTGTAACCTCAGCGATTTGAGCAAGCGTAGGCAGGCGTCCGAGCATGGTGCCTTGCGCCGCGCCCGCTAACCATTGATCGACGGTTAAACCCATTGATTGCGCTTTAGCGGTGAAAATCTCCCCGGTATAGGAACCGGCCGCTACCGCGTCCACAATCGCATGTGAGCGCACGCCGACGACTCGAACATTTGCCGGTCCCAGTTCGCTGGCGAGCGCTTTAATAAAAGCCTCTGTTCCCGCACAGCCGACGATGTGCCCCAAATGCCCAGGCATTGCCATCGGGGCCGCGGGCGCGACAACGGTGAGAATGACGCCCGCTCGATTGCCGCCCATGTGCGGCGTTACGGATTTTGCGATATTGAACTGTGCCGAGAGGAAAGGAGTGATACCGCTCATAAACTCAGAGAGGGCTAATGCCTCGATGCGCTTGCCCTGTTCATGCATAAAGCCGGTCGCGTTAACCACCACATCAATTCCACCGATTCGCTGTACCAGGCGGGTAACTTGTGTTGAGGTGTCGTGCTCGTCGAGCACATCGGTGATAAACGTATCGACAGTGCCACCCGCCATTCGCAGGCGACTGGCTGCCCAATCAAGCTTTTCCTGACGGCGTGCGCCCAGGTACACATGGGCACCTTCGCGCGCCATGGTCTGCGCAACCGCACTACCAATAGCCCCGCTGCCGCCGAAGATCACCGCGACTTTGCCTGCGAGTAACATAGCAACCCCCATCACCATTTAGCACCGAGTAAAAGTATGTGCCATAACCGGCATGCTGCAAATTTGGGGAGGAATTTCGGGGGAGGAGGGAGGGAGTTAAAATCCAGGCAACAAAAAACCCATCAACCTTGAACCAAAACGGCGGGGTTGATGGGCTCCACAAATTGGGGACATCAAAGAAAAGCAGTGGCAATAGTTATGACTGACGCCTTTAAGAAAAGTTCTGCTTACCTGCAAAAAATTTTCATTAAAAGCAAAAAACAGCTCTAACCGATGCCGGGCCAGATGATGACGATGAGTGTCCCCGCCAGCGTCAACAGAACGTTAGCAATCGCGTATGTGCCCGCATAGCCTAAAGCAGGAATGTTGCTGCGCGCAGTATCGCTGATGATTTCCATTGCTGGCGCACAGGTACGCGCCCCCATCATCGCCCCGAACAGCAGGGCCCGGTTCATGCGCAATACATAAGCTCCAAACAAGAAACAGATGATCACTGGAACCAGGCTGACAATCAGACCCGAAATCAGCATCTGGCCACCCACTGCGCCGAGGCCATTACCAATGCCGCTACCTGCGCTTAAACCGACACCAGCCATAAAGACCATCAGGCCAAACTCTTTGACCATGTTCAGCGCACCTTGAGGAATGTAGCCAAACGTTGGATGGTTAGCACGCAGGAAGCCCAGCATGATCCCGGCGAACAACAGTCCAGCCGCATTTCCAATGCCAAAGCTGAAATTACTGAACTGGAAAGTTATCATCCCGATCATCAGGCCGATGATAAAGAATGCGCAGAAAGCAAGCAGATCGGTGACCTGGCTGTGAATGGAAATAAAGCCGATACGATCGGCAATGGTTTTCACACGGCGCGCATCGCCACTGACCTGTAATACATCGCCTTTATTAAGTACGACGTTGTCGTCAATGGGCATTTCGATCTGGCTGCGGATCACCCGGTTCAGGAAGCAGCCATGGTCAGTCAGCTTCAACTGGGCCAGACGACGACCTACGGCATTGTGGTTTTTCACCACAATCTCTTCGGTGACGATACGCATATCGAGCAGATCGCGATCGAACACCTCTTTACCGTTACGGAAGCTGGGGTCGAGGCGAGCATGTGCATCCGGATAGCCCACTAAGGCAATTTCATCGCCCATTTGCAGCACTGCGTCACCGTCCGGGTTGGCCAGAATACCGTTGCGGCGGATACGTTCAATATAACAACCAGTCTGGCGGTAGATGCCCAGCTCGCGCAGATTTTTCCCGTCAGCCCATGCAACCAGCTCTGGACCGACACGGTAGGCGCGGATCACCGGTAGATAAACCTTACGGTTGGCGTCAGTGTCCAGCCCGCGCTCACGCGCAATTTGTTGGGCGCTGGTTTGCAGATCCTGATGCTGCAGTTTTGGCAGATAGCGCGCACCCACAATCAGACTGACCAACCCAATTAAATAGGTGAGGGCGTAACCCAGACTCAGGTTATCAAGGGCGGTGGATAGCTGTGTACCTTCCATCCCTGAATGGCGCAACGTATCGCCCGCGCCGACCAGAACGGGCGTAGACGTCATTGAACCAGCCAACATGCCTGCCGTCAGGCCGATATCCCAGCCAAATAGCTTACCCAGTCCCAGGGCGATCAGCAGCGCGCTACCGACCATCACCAGTGCAAGCATCAGGTAATTTTTCCCATCCCGAAAAAAAATCGAAAAAAAGTTGGGACCGGCTTCCACCCCGACACAAAAAATAAACAGCATAAAGCCAAGATTTAATGCGTCAGTGTTAATACTAAAGTGCTGCTGACCTAATAATAGGGAGACCACTAAAACGCCAATGGAATTACCGAGTTGGACTGAACCCAGGCGTAATTTACCCAGACACAGGCCCAGAGCCAGGACCACAAATAATAACAGGATGTAATTCCCATTTAACAAATCTGCGACGTTTATATTCACGGAGGCTAACTTCTTGTTTACTAGTAAGCTATTGAAAGAAATGGCAATTTACGCTAATGTTTTTGCCAGAAATTAAGGGGCGACAGCATCGTACACAGCCCCAAATAATGCAGCATGACAATATATGCGGCTAGTTTAATCTCATTACGTATCAACGGCTATAAGAATCGTGTGGGTGTGTTTTTGGCATGGAATGCCGAGTAACTTTATCTGACTGGACGCCTGCGGGCGAAAAGAGTGTTCGATAGAGAAGATGTCAGGAGGAACGATTGAAACATAAGCAAAGTTGGGCGGGTGCGATCTGCTGCTTTGTGCTCTTTATTGTAGTGTGTCTTTCATTAACGCTGAATATGAAAGGCGCATTTAGAGCGGCTGGGCATCCTGAGGTCGGGTTATTGTTTTTTATACTGCCTGGCGCTGTGGCAAGCTTTTTCTCCCACCGTCGCGAGGTGCTCAAACCCCTTCTTGGTGCAATACTGGCAGCGCCGTGCTGCTTGTTACTGATGCGGTTCGTTTTTATGCCGACGCGTTCGCTGTGGCAAGAGCTGGCATGGCTGTTCAGTGCAGTGTTTTGGTGTGCGCTTGGGGCATTGTGTTTTTTATTTATCAGTAGCTTATTCAACCAGCGTCAGCGGCGGAAAAAAAACTGATTACGCCCTCCAGCGGAGGGCGTAGAAACAGCTATCAGGCGAACAGATTCATATTCTCTTTTGCCCACGCTTCAAAATCCGTGCAGCCGCCGATGTGTTGTTGATCAACGAAAATCTGCGGAACGGTCTCAACTGGCTTTCCTACCGTTTTTTCCAGATCTGCTTTAGTAATACCTTCGGCATGGATATCAATGTAGCGGAAGTTAAAATCGTCATGCTCATTGCTTAATTTTTCTGCTAATTCTTTTGCGCGCACGCAATACGGGCACCCTGGGCGACCAAAAATAACGGCAAACATCTCTATCTCCTCGAACTTATCAGGCCGGATGGCGAATGTTGTTATGATGCCGCGATTTGTGACGGATGGAAAGCAGGTTCAGCCTGTTGCTTTGATATCCTTAGTCTATGCCTTCGTTTTTCAATCCGCATTTTTGTTAAACATGGGCTGTCGGAACGTTTTACACTAAGCGCCATTTATCGGGAGGCACCTATGCGCACAGTGGGCGTGTTACCCAAAAGCGTATTGATTCTGGAAATCATCGGGATGGTTTTGTTAACGCTGGCGCTGCTGTCGCTTAACGATTATCTCACCTTACCCGCACCGCTGAACGGGCCATTGGCCTGTGTGGTAATGATATTTCTGGGTGTACTGTTAATGCTTCCCGCCGCGGTGGTGTTGATGTTGCGCATTGCGCAACTGTTGGCACCGCAGCTGATGTCGCGTGCTCCCGACGCTTCTTCCCATTCAGCCAGAGAAAAAAAAGATGACGCCAACCATTGATTTACTTTGCAGCCACCGTTCCATTCGCCATTTCACCGATGAAAGTATTTCGGACGCACAGCGTGAGGCGATCATTGCTGCCGCTCAAGGGACATCAAGTTCAAGTTTTTTGCAGTGCACGACGATAATTCGTATTACCGATCAAAGTCTGCGGGAGTCCCTGGTGACCTTATCCGGCGGACAAAAGCATGTCGCACAGGCCGCCGAGTTCTGGGTTTTTTGCGCCGATTTTAATCGCCATTTGCAGATTTGCCCCGATGCGCAACTGGGGCTGGCTGAGCAACTGTTGCTTGGCGTGGTTGATACGGCGATGATGGCGCAAAATGCGCTGACAGCGGCTGAATCGCTGGGACTTGGCGGTGTGTTCATTGGCGGTCTGCGCAACAATATTGAGCCGGTAACGGAATTACTGACGCTGCCGAAGCATGTTTTGCCACTGTTTGGTCTGTGTCTCGGCTGGCCTGCGGATAACCCGGACATCAAGCCCCGGCTGCCAGCAACACTGGTGGTGCATGAAAACCATTACCAGCCGCTCGATCAGGATATTTTGTCGCAATATGATGAACAGCTTGCGCAATACTATCTGACCCGTGGCAGCAACACGCGTCGCGATACCTGGAGCGATCACATTCGCCGCACCATCATTAAAGAAAGCCGTCCCTTTATCCTGGAATATTTGCATAAACAGGGGTGGGCGACGCGCTAAAGCGTTTAACCCGGTGTATGATACGCCAGCTTTTACCAGGTCTTTTAGAGAGGTGCAGGGTGAAAATTGCCATTTTGTCCCGGGATGGAACGCTCTATTCTTGCAAACGCCTGCGTGAAGCAGCGATGCAACGCGGTCACCTGGTAGAAATTATCGATCCCCTTTCTTGCTATATGAACATTAGCCCGGCAGCGTCTTCTATCCATTATAAAGGCCGCCAGCTTCCCCATTTTGACGCGGTCATTCCAAGAATTGGCTCAGCCATTACCTTCTACGGTACGGCGGCATTACGTCAGTTTGAGATGCTGGGTAGCTATCCGCTGAATGAGTCAGTAGCGATTACCCGCGCACGCGATAAGCTGCGCTCGTTACAACTGTTGGCGCGGCAGGGAATTGACCTGCCCATTACCGGAATAGCCCACTCGCCGGATGATACCAGCGATATGATTGATATGGTCGGCGGTGCGCCGCTGGTGGTGAAGCTGGTGGAGGGGACTCAAGGGATCGGTGTGGTATTGGCCGAAACGCGCCAGGCCGCAGAGAGCGTAGTGGATGCATTTCGTGGTCTGAATGCCCATATTCTGGTCCAGGAATATATCGAAGAGGCGAAGGGGCGAGATATTCGCTGTTTCGTTGTGGGTGATGAGGTGGTCGCGGCTATTGAGCGGCGGGCCAAAGAGGGCGATTTTCGTTCTAATTTGCATCGCGGCGGAGTTGCCACGATTGCCAATATCACGCTGCAGGAAAGGGACATTGCGCTTAAAGCTGCCCGCACGATGGGGCTTGATGTTGCTGGCGTCGATATCCTGCGTGCAGAACGCGGACCGCTGGTTATGGAGGTCAACGCCTCTCCAGGGCTGGAAGGCGTGGAGAAAACCACAGGGATAGATATTGCTGCGCGGATGATCCAGTGGATCGAGCGCCATGCTACTCCTGAATTTTGTCTTAAAATCGGCGGCTAAACGCAATATCGATAGCGATCGTGGTATGACACGGTCTTTTTGCGTAAGCTGTGCCGGTAATTTTTTCATCAATAGAGGTCGCACATTATTATGACATCACTGGTCGTTCCCACTCTGGATACGTTGCGTCAATGGCTCGACGACCTGGGCATGAGTTTTTTTGAATGTGATACCTGTCAGGCGCTGCATCTACCGCACATGCAGAACTTCGATGGCATTTTTGATGCAAAAATTGATCTGGTGGATAACGTCATTCTATTTTCCGCGATGGCGGAAGTCAGACCTTCAGCGCTGCTGCCGCTGGCCGCCGATCTATCCGCTATCAATGCCAGCTCACTGACGGTAAAAGCCTTTCTGGATATGCAGGATGATAATCTGCCAAAACTGGTGGTTTGCCAGTCTTTATCCGTGATGCCGGGTGTGACGTTTGAACAGTTTGAATGTTTTGTGCGTCAGAGCGAAGAACAGATATCGATGGTGATCCTTGAAGCGGGGGCACATCAATTGTTGTTTAATGCCGAAGAAGACGGGCAAAACGGCAATGCAGAGGTTCATTTCCTCCATTAATCGTTCCTGATTTTGGGTATTTATAGCGCAGCCGCTGCCAGAGCGGTTGCGTATTTCACGTTTTTATTCTGCATTTAACCTTTTCTTAAAGAATTATTCACTTCGGTTCCGCCCCTTCCGCTTTACGTCATAGACAAAACCTGCATAAAAAATTGATAAAAGACGTTTTTTTATCTGGGCTATATCCTCGAATCCTGGCTAAAGTTATTCTTGCAAGGCTTGTAAACGCCACCGTTCAATTTGCCTATTATGAGCTATCTGTAGCTGTATGCATGTTGAATAAGTCAGCGGATATCAGCGAGCAATAGCGGCGGGGAGAGAGACCTCTCTTTCATTGATGCCGCATGAAATAATATGCACGTTTCTTGCATATCATTAGAGTGTGACTTTTTTGTTCGTTTGTTAACGAACTTTCAGAAGGAAAGAGATTATGACCGCCTTAAATAAAAAATGGTTATCAGGCCTGGTTGCAGGTGCTCTGATGGCCATCTCTGCCGGCACGCTCGCTGCTGAACAAAAAACACTGCATATTTATAACTGGTCTGACTATATTGCTCCGGACACGGTGGCTAATTTTGAGAAAGAGACCGGCATTAAAGTCATTTATGATGTATTTGACTCCAATGAGGTGCTGGAAGGTAAGCTCATGGCTGGCAGCACCGGTTTTGACCTCGTTGTCCCGTCAGCCAGTTTCCTCGAACGGCAACTGACCGCGGGCGTTTTCCAGCCCCTGGACAAGAGCAAACTGCCAGGCTGGAAAAACCTCGATCCTGAACTGCTGAAACTGGTGGGTAAACACGATCCAGACAATAAGTTTGCTATGCCGTATATGTGGGCAACCACCGGTATTGGCTACAACGTAGATAAAGTTAAAGCGGTGCTCGGTGCGGATGCGCCGGTTAACAGCTGGGATTTGATCCTCAAACCGGAGAATCTGGAAAAACTCAAAAGCTGCGGTGTCTCTTTCCTCGATGCGCCTGAAGAAGTGTTTGCTACTGTGCTGAACTATTTGGGTAAAGATCCAAACAGTACCAAAGCGGATGATTACACCGGGCCGGCAACCGATTTGTTGTTGAAACTGCGTCCGAATATCCGTTATTTCCACTCCTCGCAATACATTAACGATCTGGCAAATGGAGATACCTGTGTAGCGATTGGCTGGGCAGGGGATGTATGGCAGGCGGCAAACCGTGCGAAAGAAGCGAAAAATGGCGTCAATATTTCCTTCTCGATTCCCAAAGAGGGGGCGATGGCGTTCTTTGATGTGTTCGCGATGCCTGCAGATGCGAAAAACAAAGACGAAGCCTACCAGTTCCTTAATTACCTGCTGCGCCCTGATGTGATTGCGCATATTTCCGACCACGTGTTCTACGCCAATGCGAACAAAGAAGCGACGGCTCTGGTTAGCCCGGAAGTTCGTGATAACCCGGGTATCTATCCGCCAGCGGACGTGCGCGCCAAACTGTTCACACTGAAAGTACAGGATCCGAAGATCGATCGTGTACGCACCCGTGCCTGGACGAAGGTGAAAAGCGGGAAATAACCCGATGTTCGGGACATGACCCGGCGGTGCTTGTGCCTGCCGGGGATGTCGCGATCCCGAACACACAAAACCCGGCAATACGCACCAATAAGGTGCGTTATTTGCACTGTTTCTTTATTTATGCCGGAGAGCACTTGAGTGAATGATGCAACCCCACGCCCACAAGCGAAAATCCGCAAGGCGCTGACCCCGCTGCTTGAAATTCGCAACCTGACGAAGTCATTTGACGGTCAGCACGCCGTCGATGACGTCAATCTCACTATCTACAAAGGCGAAATATTTGCCCTGCTGGGTGCGTCCGGTTGTGGTAAATCAACCCTGTTGCGGATGCTGGCGGGATTTGAACTGCCGACTACCGGGCAAATCATGCTGGACGGTGTCGATCTGGCGCACGTTCCACCTTATCTGCGCCCAATTAATATGATGTTTCAGTCCTACGCCTTGTTTCCGCATATGACTGTCGAGCAGAACATTGCCTTTGGTCTCAAGCAGGACAAGCTGCCGAAAGCGGAAATCGCCAGCCGGGTGAATGAGATGCTGGGACTGGTGCACATGCAGGAGTTCGCCAAACGTAAGCCGCATCAGCTTTCAGGCGGTCAACGTCAACGCGTGGCACTGGCCCGGAGCCTGGCCAAACGCCCTAAGCTGCTGTTACTGGATGAACCGATGGGCGCTTTGGATAAAAAACTGCGCGACCGCATGCAGCTGGAAGTGGTTGATATTCTTGAGCGTGTAGGGGTGACCTGCGTGATGGTGACGCACGACCAGGAAGAAGCCATGACCATGGCGGGTCGTATAGCCATCATGAACCGCGGGAAATTTGTGCAGATTGGCGAGCCGGAAGAGATCTACGAGCACCCGACCACCCGCTACAGCGCTGAATTTATCGGTTCGGTAAACGTTTTTGAGGGACTGCTAAAGGAGCGTCAGGAGGACGGTTTGGTGATTGATTCTCCGGGGCTGGTGCATCCGCTAAAAGTGGATGCTGATACTTCCATCGTCGATAACGTACCGGTGTATGTCGCGCTTCGTCCGGAAAAAATCATGCTCTGTGATGCCCCTCCGCCGGATGGCTATAACTTTGCGGTGGGTGAGGTGGTGCACATTGCCTACCTGGGTGATTTGTCTGTGTATCACGTGCGTTTAAAAAGCGGCCAGATGTTGAGTGCCCAGCTGCAAAACGAACATCGCTATCGCAAGGGGCTACCGACCTGGGGTGACGAGGTACGTTTGTGTTGGGATGCGGACAGCTGTGTGGTGTTGACGGTTTAAGGAGTAAAGATGAGTACACTTGAACCTCCGGCACGTGCCGAAAAAGCGAGCCGTTTCACGCTGTATATGTCGCAGTTGCAAATGAAACATGGTCGCAAGCTGGTGATCGCGTTGCCGTATGTGTGGCTGGTTCTCCTGTTTTTATTGCCGTTTCTGATTGTCTTTAAGATTAGCCTGTCAGAAATGGCACGGGCGATACCGCCGTACACTGACCTTATGGCATGGGCCGATGGTCAGCTATCTATTACGCTCAATTTAGGTAACTTCCTGCAGTTGACGGACGACCCGCTCTATTTCGATGCTTACCTGCAGTCTTTGCAGGTAGCGGGGATTTCGACGATCTGCTGTCTGTTGTTGGGGTATCCACTAGCGTGGGCGGTGGCGCACAGCAAACCCTCGACGCGCAATATTTTGCTGTTGCTGGTGATTCTGCCTTCCTGGACCTCTTTCTTGATTCGCGTGTACGCCTGGATGGGGATCCTGAAAAATAACGGGGTGCTGAACAACTTTCTGATGTGGCTGGGCGTTATCGATCAGCCATTGACGATCCTGCATACCAACCTGGCGGTTTATATTGGCATTGTTTATGCCTATTTGCCCTTTATGGTGCTGCCGATTTATACCGCACTGACGCGCATTGACTATTCGCTGGTGGAAGCTGCGCTGGATTTAGGTGCCCGACCATTAAAAACCTTCTATAGCGTGATCGTGCCGTTGACCAAAGGCGGGATTATCGCTGGCTCAATGCTGGTGTTTATCCCGGCGGTAGGGGAATTTGTTATTCCGGAACTGCTTGGGGGGCCGGACAGCATTATGATCGGCCGCGTGTTATGGCAGGAGTTTTTCAATAACCGTGACTGGCCGGTGGCGTCTGCGGTTGCCATCATCATGTTGCTGTTACTGATTGTGCCAATCATGTGGTTCCATAAGTATCAGCAGAAAAGCGTGGGGGAACACGGATGAATAACTTACCGGTTGTCCGCTCGCCGTGGCGGATCTTTATCCTGGTCGTGGGGTTTACGTTTCTGTACGCCCCCATGCTGATGTTAGTTATCTATTCTTTTAACAGCTCGAAGCTGGTGACGGTGTGGGCGGGGTGGTCAACACGCTGGTACGGTGAACTTTTCCACGATACTGCAATGATGAGTGCCGTCGGCATGAGTTTAACGATTGCTGCCTGTGCTGCGACGATGGCGGCGATCCTCGGCACCATAGCTGCCGTGGTGATGGTGCGTTTTGGCCGTTTTCGTGGTTCGAATGGTTTTGCCTTTATGATCACCGCGCCGCTGGTTATGCCGGATGTCATTACCGGTTTGTCGCTGCTGCTCCTGTTTGTGGCGCTGGCGCACGCCATTGGCTGGCCAGCGGATCGCGGTATGTTGACCATCTGGCTGGCGCACGTCACCTTCTGTACGGCGTATGTAGCGGTGGTGATTTCCTCGCGTTTGCGCGAACTGGATCACTCCATTGAGGAAGCGGCGATGGATCTTGGCGCGACGCCGCTGAAGGTCTTTTTCGTCATTACGCTGCCGATGATTATGCCGGCGGTCATTTCCGGTTGGTTACTGGCCTTTACGCTATCGCTGGATGATTTGGTTATCGCCAGCTTTGTCTCTGGTCCTGGGGCCACAACGTTACCGATGTTGGTGTTCTCCAGCGTACGTATGGGGGTTAACCCGGAGATCAACGCACTGGCGACGCTGATCCTTGGCGTGGTAGGAATTATCGGATTTATCGCGTGGTATCTGATGGCGCGAACAGAAAAACAACGGATACGCGATATCCAACGTGCAAGACGCGGCTGAAAAAACTAAAATCTGCCAATCTGTCTATACGGCGCAGCTGTGGTGGTTGCGCCGTTTTCATGGAAGACGACGCGTTGGGATTTTTTAAGAAATCATCCACATCACATGCCCGCTTAAACGTCCCTGCTTTGGTGCAGGTGGCGGCGCTGGCTATCATTATGATCCGCTGTCTCGATCTGTTGATGATTTTTAATACGCTTGGGTTTCGTGGAACCAGTGAGTTTATTCATCGCAGTGTGCAGACCTGGAATTTGACGCTGGTATTTCTGGGCAGTCTGGTGCTGCTGTTTATCGAAATTTTCTGCGCATTTTCGCTGGTCAAAGGACGGAGCTGGGCCCGCTGGATCTATCTGCTGACCCAGATTATCGCCAGCGTCTATTTGTGGGCAGCTTCGCTGGGCTACGGATATCCGGAACTGTTCAGTATTGCGGGGGAGTCCAGACGCGAAATCCTGCATACGCTGGTGATGCAAAAATTGCCGGATATGCTGGTGTTGCTACTGCTTTTTGTTCCTGCGTCCAGCAGGCGGTTCTTCCGCTTGCAATAACGTGTATAATTTTGGCCCCCGGTTAATTTGTAGGTTTTTGTATGCAGTGCGCACTTTATGACGCCGAACGCTGTCGCTCCTGTCAGTGGATAGCACAGCCTGTCGCCGATCAACTCTTCGCCAAAACAGCCGATTTGCAAAATCTGCTGGCCGATTATCCGGTCGGTGAATGGTGCGCGCCGGTCAGCGGCCCGGAAAGCGCTTTTCGTAATAAAGCTAAAATGGTGGTTAGCGGCAGCGTGGAGAAACCGCTGTTGGGCATGCTGCATCGTGACGGTACGCCGGAGGATTTGTGCGACTGCCCGCTTTATCCTGAGTCTTTTGCGCCCGTGTTTGCCACACTCAAACCGTTTATCGCCCGCGCGGGGCTGACGCCCTATAACGTGGCGCGTAAACGCGGGGAGCTGAAGTATCTGCTGTTAACGGAAAGCCAGTTTGATGGCAGTATAATGCTGCGTTTTGTCCTGCGTTCCGACGCGAAACTGGCACAACTGCGCGCGGCGCTACCGTGGCTGCAGGCACAGTTACCGCAGTTAAAAGTCATTAGCGTTAATATCCAGCCTGTGCATATGGCGATTATGGAAGGGGAGACAGAAATCTTCCTGACCGAACAGCAGGCACTGGCCGAACGTTTTAACGACGTACCGTTGTGGATACGCCCGCAGAGTTTCTTCCAGACCAACCCGGTAGTGGCGGGGCAGCTATATGCCACGGCGCGCGACTGGGTACGCCAGCTTCCGGTTAATCACATGTGGGATCTGTTTTGCGGCGTTGGGGGTTTTGGTCTGCACTGTGCTACACCGCAAATGAAACTGACGGGGATTGAAATCGCGCCAGAGGCGATTACCTGCGCGAAGCAGTCTGCGCAGGAGCTTGGGTTACAGAACCTGCATTTTCAGGCGCTGGACTCAACTCAGTTTGCTACCGCTCAGGGCGAAGTACCGGACCTGGTGCTGGTGAATCCACCGCGTCGGGGAATTGGCAAACCGCTGTGTGATTTTCTTTCCCACATGGCACCGCGTTTTATCATTTATTCCAGCTGTAATGCGCAAACCATGGCGAAGGATATTCGTGAGTTGCCAGGGTATCGCATTGAACGCGTCCAGCTTTTCGATATGTTTCCGCACACAGCACACTACGAAGTGTTGACGCTGCTTACTCGGCGATAAATGGCATGCCTGATGGCGCTTTGCTTATCAGGCCTACAGGTTGTTCGTCATTCGTAGGCCGGATAAGGTGCTTGCACCGCATCCGGCAAATGCAATATGCGAAAAAAAAGCCCGTACTTGCGTACGAGCTCTTTCTCGAATATGGCGGTGAGGCGGGGATTGACTCGCTTCGCTCGCCCTGCGGGCAGCCTGTTCGCTGTGCTCTCAGTCTGTCCAACTGGCTACGCCAGTAGTCGAACCCCGGTCCGGGCTTCTCATCCCCGCCAGACTGTGCAATATGCGAAAAAAAAGCCCGTACTTTCGTACGAGCTCTTCTTTAAATATGGCGGTGAGGCGGGGATTCGAACCCCGGATACGTTGCCGTATACACACTTTCCAGGCGTGCTCCTTCAGCCACTCGGACACCTCACCATATTGTATTGCTGCCTGACCACATGGGGGGCAACGGGGCGCTACTATAGGGAGTTGCGCTAAAACGGTCAAGCAGAATTTACATGTTCATATTCGTTTGGTCACGCAATGTACATATTCCCCACCCGGACAGGCGTGGGGGAGAGGATTAGCGCTGAGAGTCCAGTTTTTCACCGTTGGTGACGACTTCCTGGGCTTTGCTGTAGCTCTCAATCAGCAACTGATATGCCGGGAATACTTTCGTGTACACTTCTGCCCACTCTGCTGCATCTTCACGGTTCCATGTTCCCTGCAGTTCAGAAGCAACGGCGGCGGTATCCATCGGGACTACGCCAGCCTGAACGACACGTGCCAGGGTAATTTCCTGCGCCATTTTGCTGTAAGTACCGGAAGCGTCGATCACTGCGAAAACTTTGTAGCCTTCCGCAACCGCGCTGATGGCTGGGAAAGCCATGCAAACACTGGTGATGGTACCGGCGATAATCAGCGTCTTACGACCTGTTGCTTTGACCGCTTTCACGAAGTCTTCGTTATCCCAGGCGTTGATTTCGCCTTTACGCGCCACGTATTGAGCATGAGGTGCATTGGCGTGGATCTCAGGGATCAACGGGCCGTTCGGTCCCTGCGGTACTGATGCGGTGGTAATCACCGGCATCTTCGCCAGGGAGGCCATTTTAGCCAGCGCGGCAGCACGTGCTCGCAGTTCTGGCATTGGCATATCGCCTACGGTTTGGAAAAGTCCGCTCTGGTGATCGATAAGCAGCATAACGGAATCATTTACATCAATGACCGGGCGTGAACCATTAAAGTTTGCAGGGCTGGACATAGTATTCTCCTTTGATTCAGATTTGGCCAAAGCGGCCGGAGTTAAAATCGCGTACGGCTTCTGCGATCTCTTGTTTCGTGTTCATGACAAACGGACCGTAACCCACAATCGGCTCATTCAACGGTTCGCCTGACAACAGCAATACGCTGGCATCGCTACTGGCTTCAATATGCAATGTTTTACCCTGCTGGCTTAACACCACCAGCTGTGCCTCGCTGACGGGCGTGGTGCCGTTTACGGTAATGTTGCCTTTCAGTACGACCAGCGCGGTGCTCCATCCTTCCGGCTGAGACAGCGTGAACTGATGATTACGCTGCAGACGCATATCCCAGACATTCAGCGGCGAAAAGGTATGTGCCGGACCTTTTGTTTCCTGATAGCTGCCCGCAATGACACGGAGAGTGCCGGCGTCATCTGGCAGCGCGACAGTAGGGATAACATCACTACTAATGCCCTGATATCCGGGTACGGCCATTTTGTCTTTCGCTGGTAGGTTGACCCAAAGTTGCACCATTTCCAGCTCGCCACCCTTCCGGGTAAATTCCGGAGAATGGAATTCTTCGTGTAAAATGCCTGCACCTGCAGTCATCCATTGCACGTCGCCTGGGCCGATAATCCCACCGCGACCGGTTGAGTCACGATGTTCAACTTCACCGCTGTAAACGATGGTCACCGTTTCGAAACCACGGTGAGGGTGTTCGCCCACGCCACGTTTTTCATTACCTGGGGTGAAGGTATGTGGCCCGGCGTAATCCAGCAGCAGGAACGGACTTAATTGTTCAGCATGAGACTGGTAAGAGAACATCGAGCGAACCGGGAATCCATCGCCAACCCAGTGTGGGCGAGGTGCGGTGTAGACGCCTGTTACTTGTTTCATATGTGTCTCCTCAGTGGCGTTATCTTGATGTGAATAAGCTTATATTTATGACAGAGAACTGAGTAGTAGCTAAAATAGCTCTCACAGTCTCATAAATAGGACAATAAGATGACTAAGCCGGATCTCAATGATTTCGCGTGGTTTGTTCACGTAGTTGAAGAAGGAGGATTCGCTGCGGCCGGTCGGGCGCTCGATGAACCGAAATCAAAGCTGAGCCGCCGAATTGCACAACTGGAGGAGAGGCTGGGGGTGCGATTGATTCAGCGAACCACCCGGCAGTTTAATGTTACTGAAGTTGGGCAAACGTTCTACGAACACTGTAAGGCAATGCTGGTGGAAGCGCAGGCAGCGCAGGATGCCATTGCTGCGCTACAGGTTGAACCGCGTGGAATTGTGAAGCTGACGTGCCCGGTTACGTTGCTGCACGTGCATATCGGACCCATGCTTGCCCGTTTTATGGCGCGTTACCCTGATGTATCTGTGCAACTCGAGGCCACGAACCGCCGTGTTGACGTCGTTGGAGAAGGTCTGGACGTGGCGATTCGTGTCAGGCCTCGACCATTTGAAGATAGCGACCTGGTGATGCGGGTGCTGGCGGACAGGGGGCATCGTTTGTATGCCAGTCCGCAGCTAATCGAGAAAATGGGCGCGCTACATTCTCCGGCTGAATTGACTCGCTGGCCGGGGTTGAGCCTGGCCTCGGGTAAACATGTGCATCGTTGGGAGTTATTTGGCCCGCAGGAAGCTCGTGCGGAGGTACATTTCACGCCACGAATGATCACCACCGATATGCTGGCGCTACGTGAAGCTGCCGTTGCCGGTGTGGGGGTCGTTCAACTTCCGCAGTTGATGGTCAAAGATCAATTAGCCGCAGGCGAGCTGGTGGCATTACTCGACGGTTGGGAACCAAAGCGAGAGATCATTCACGCGGTTTTTCCATCGCGCAGGGGGTTATTGCCGTCGGTTCGTGCATTGGTGGATTTCCTCACGGAAGAATATGCACGAATGATCGAGGATTAAATACGTAATATCAGTCCACAAAAAAGGCCGGTTAAACCGACCTTTTATTATCTGGACGCCATTCGGGCGTTAAAACAATCAGCGACTACGGAAGACAATGCGGCCTTTGCTCAGGTCGTACGGGGTTAGTTCAACAGTCACTTTGTCGCCCGTCAGGATGCGGATATAGTTTTTACGCATTTTACCGGAGATGTGTGCAGTAACCACGTGACCGTTTTCTAACTCTACGCGGAACATGGTATTAGGTAACGTATCGAGAACGGTACCCTGCATTTCAATATTGTCTTCTTTGGCCATCTAATCCTCTGGGGTATCACTACCGTAATTTGAACCGGCAAGATAATGCCGAAGTTCTTTTAATAAGTAAAGATTTGTGCGTTTAAAACGCAGCAAATCGGGTTTGGCGCATTACTCTAACCGCACACAACAAAGCCGCACTAAAAGCGCAACGTGTAAGGGAACGATGAGATAAACGATAGGCGTTGCCTGACGCGAACTGTTCCTTAACGGCGGCGGGGTAATGGGCTAAACCGACTCTGCGGCACCAATTATAACACCCCGACAAAAAATGTGCCGAAAACATTCACTCCTGAGGCGAAAATAACGTCCTGGGCACCCAGAAGTGGCTCGGTAGGCGCTGCTGGCGTAGCCTGCTTAAATGTTCAAGGTAGTCCCTGCGCGGAGTCTCAATGGCTCCCAGCGACGCGGTATGGGTATTTAACACCTGACAATCAATTAATTTTCCGCCCTGACGGATAAATTCAGCGCAAAAAACAAGCAGTGCGGTTTTGGAGGCATTTTCCTGGCGACTGAACATCGATTCACCGCAGAAAAGAGTACCTTGCGCAACGCCGTACATCCCGCCGACTAATTCATTTTGCCGCCATACTTCAATAGAGTGCGCATGTCCAAGTTCATGCAGCCGATGATAGGCATCCACGACATCATGCGTTATCCAGGTGCCTTCTTCCCGGTCGTTTGCACATCCTTCAATGACCTGACCAAACGCGTAATTGAGCGTCACGCGATAAGGCGAATTTTTATGAAAGCGCTTCATGCTGCGACTTATGTGAAATTTATCAGGCCAGAGAATGGCGCGTGGGTCGGGCGACCACCAGAGGATAGGGTCGCCAGGAGAAAACCACGGGAAAATACCGCGCTGGTAGGCCATTAGCAGGCGGGCAGGGCTGAGATCGCCCCCCAGCGCCAACAAACCGTTAGGCTCGCGTAAAGCGCCTTCCGGTGAGGGGAAGGCGATAGAATGGCGGGACAGTTGCACCAGGCGCATGACAGCAAAACTCCACTACGCGAGTTGGATCGTTCAATAATAGCTTACAGACGTTGCTTAAACTGGTAATAACGCCCCTGCCTAGCTAACAGATCTGCGTGATTACCTTGCTCAATTATGCGTCCGTTGTCCATCACTATTATTTGATTAAATCGCGACAGTCCGCGCAGGCGATGTGTGACCATGAGTACGGTTTTATTGCGCATCACATCGTTAATCAATTCAAGCATTTGGCTTTCCGTTGTCGCATCCAGACCTTCAGTAGGTTCATCCAGAAGCATCAGCGGCGCATCGTGCAGCAAAGCTCGCGCGATAGCCAAACGGCGTAGCTCTCCGCCTGAAAGCTGACGACCGCCTTCACCCAGCCAGGCATTGAGACCATCACCTTCAAGCAGTTTTTCCAGACCGACACGACACAGCATCCCGGATAACGCTTCATCGCTGGCGTGTGGCGCAGCCAGCAGCAGGTTATCGCGCAATGTCGCACTGAACAGATGCACTCGCTGTGGTACGACGCTGATGCATTGGCGCAATGCGGCTTCGTTCAGCGTTGAAATCGGACGATCGTTAATCAGGATTTCGCCGTGTTGTGGATCCCATGCACGGGTCAATAATTGCAGTAACGTTGATTTCCCACAGCCTGTCCGACCCAGAATCGCAATGTGTTCACCAGGTTTAGCGAGCAAAGAAAGGGTGTCCAGAGCTTTTTGTGTTTGCCCTGGATAGCTGAAAGACACCTCACGCAATGTCAGAGTAATCTGTTGCGAAACGGTAGCTTCCGTATCCGGGAAGGTGACTTCTGGTTGTTGTTCTGTCAGTTCGGTAATACGTAGTGCTGAAGCAATCACCTGGCCGAGATGCTGAAATGCGCCGGTAACAGGGGCCAGCGCTTCGAAAGCAGCCAGCGCGCAGAACACAAACAACGCTATCAGTGCGCCTGGTTGAGTGTTTCCGCCTACGCCACCTGAAGCCATCCATAGCATCATCACCACAGCCAGAGCGCCAATCAGCAGCATGACAGCCTGAGATAAGGCCGTTAATTCGGACTGACGACGCTGGGCTTCATGCCATTGCAGCTCGGTGGCTTCCATTTGAGCGCGGTAGCGTTCACTGGCGCCAAAAATGGTCAGCTCAGCCTGACCCTGTAACCAGGAGGTCAACTGCTGGCGATATTGCCCGCGCAGATGCGTCAGGTTCTGCCCGGTGCTTTTACCCGCCTGGTAAAACAACGGAGGCAAGATAAACAGAGTCAGCAGCATAATACCGCCAAGGGTGATGGCGAGCGTGAGATCGAGAACGCTCAACCCTAGCGTGACTACTACAATAACGACAAACGCGCCAACCAGCGGGGAGAGCACGCGTAAATAGAGATGATCGAGCGTGTCGACATCCGCCACAACGCGGTTGAGCAGTTCGCCCTGGCCGTATCGGGCGAGCCCGGCAGGGGAGAGCGGCAGCAATTTGCTGAAGGTGTAAATACGCAGATGCTGCAATACACGAAACGTCGCGTCGTGACTGACCAGTCGTTCGAAATAACGACCTGCGGTTCGGGTAATTGCCGCCCCGCGAACGCCAGCCGCCGGAAGCATGTAGTTAAAACTGTAAATCCCGGTGACACCGACAACGGCCGAAGCAGACAGGAACCAGCCTGAAAGCGTCAGTAAACCAATGCTTGCCAATAATGTAACGATCGCCAGAACGATCCCCAGTGTTAACATCCATTTATGACGTTTATACAGCGTCAGATAGGGTAGCAAAGCGCGCATTTAGATGTCCTCCTGACGGTGAGCCAGTAATGTCGCAAAAGCCCCGCTGGCTGCGCTAAGTTGCGCGTAGGTACCTTGTTCGACAATCTGACCGTCTTGCATGACCCAGATAGCGTCCCAGTCGGCAAGATCTTCCAACTGGTGCGTAACCATCAGCGTGGTCTGGCGGCGCGATGCCGCATTCAACGCCTGCATCACACGTTGTTCGCTGTGAGCATCAAGACTGGCTGCGGGTTCGTCGAGCAGCAGTAACTGACACGGGTTGAGTAAGGCACGGGCAACGGCAACACGCTGCGCTTGCCCGACAGAAAGTCGGCCTGCCTGGTCGCCCACAGGGGTATCCACACCCTTAGGAAGCAGCGGTAAAAACTCACTGACCCAGGCGCTATCAAGCGCGGCCTGTAGCTGTTCTTCGCTGGCGTCAGGGCATGCCAGCAGCACATTTTCGCGCAATGTAGCAGCCGGAAGCTGCGGGTTTTGCCCGACCCATGAGAGTTGTTTACGCCAGGCATCAGGCGACAAGTCACGAAGTTCAAAGCCATTAATACGCAATGAGCCCTGATACGAGAGAAAACCGGACAGGACATTCAGCAACGAGCTCTTACCGGAACCACTACGCCCAACCAGCACCGCGCGCTGGCCTGCGGGTAGGGAGAAGTTAAGCGGACCAGCCAGGACTTTGCCTTCGGGTGAGGTGATGATCAGATCTTCGGCTTCAATTGAAACCGCGTCTTTGGTTGCCAGCTCAATATCGCCACGCTCAGGATGCGCGAGCGGGGTTTCCATGAATGTTTTCAGGCTGTCGGCAGCGCCTACCGCTTGCGCCTTGGCATGGTAAAACGTTCCCAGATCGCGCAGCGGCTGGAAAAATTCCGGTGCCAGAATCAGCGCCAGGAAACCTGCCGCCAGCGTGACGCCGGTTCCGTAGTGGCCGAAATCAAGCTCGCCGAGATAAGAAAAACCGAAGTACACGGCTACCAGTGCAATAGAGAGCGAAGTGAAAAACTCCAGCACGCCCGAAGACAGGAATGCAAGGCGAAGCACTTCCATCGTGCGCTGACGGAAATCCTGCGATGCAGCCCGGATGCTTTCCGTCTCCGCTTCGCCGCGACCAAAAATTCTCAGTGTTTCCATGCCGCGCAAGCGATCGAGGAAATGACCGCTGAGTCGGGCAAGTGCCTGAAAGTTACGCCGGTTGGCATCGGCAGCGCCCATACCGACCATTGCCATAAACAGAGGGATCAGTGGTGCGGTTCCCAGCAGGATAAGGGCTGCAACCCAGTTTGACGGGAAAACGGCAGCCACAATCAATAGCGGGACGCATACCGCAAGCGCCATTTGCGGCAAATAACGCGCATAGTAGTCATGCATATCGTCAATCTGTTCCAGAATCAGCGTGGCCCAGCTTCCGGCAGGCTTCCCCTGTATCCATGCTGGCCCCGCCTGTTGCAGACGGTCCAGAACCTGGCGACGAATCTCAAAACGAATATGTTGACCCGCGTGAAACCCTATTCGCTCACGTAACCAGACAACCCACGCCCGCAGGATAAAAATCAAGACCAGCACGACGAAAGGGAACAGCAGCGCTTCACGGGGAATATTTTCCATGATCATGTGCTGCAGAATCCGAGCCATGAGCCAGGCCTGAGCGACAATTAACAGGCCACTCACGAACCCCAACAGGCGTGAAATATTCAGCCAGCGTTGAGAAATGACACTTTGCTGTTTTAACCAGCGGGTAAGCTCTTTTTGACGGGTTTTATTCATTGCACGCTTAGCAGGTGAGTTATTGGAATTTTTGGGCAGGACAATGTTACAACGGGGCAAAAATAAAGGCGACTTATAGTCGCCTTTTTTACTTTTGTTACTGATTTGTAAAAACTATTTGCAGGCGTCCGCCAGACCGTCGAGATAACGTTCAGCGTCAAGGGCGGCCATACAACCTGTGCCAGCTGAGGTAATCGCCTGACGATAAATATGGTCCATCACGTCACCGGCAGCGAACACACCAGGAATGCTGGTTTGTGTCGCATTGCCGTGAATACCGGACTGAACTTTGATATAGCCGTTTTCCAGTTCAAGTTGACCATCGAAAATAGCCGTGTTCGGGCTGTGGCCGATGGCGACAAACAATCCGGCGACGTCGAGAGATTCAACGTTGTCAGTATTTTGCGTATCGCGCAGACGCAATCCGGTTACACCCATTTGATCGCCAGTCACTTCTTCCAGTGTGCGATGCGTGTGCAGCACGATGTTGCCGTTTTCAACTTTATCCATCAAACGTTTGATGAGGATTTTCTCAGCACGGAAACTGTCGCGGCGGTGAATCAAGTGAACTTCGGAGGCGATATTCGCCAGGTATAACGCTTCTTCCACAGCGGTGTTGCCGCCGCCGATCACCGCAACTTTTTGGTTACGATAGAAGAAACCGTCGCAGGTTGCGCAGGCGGAGACGCCGCGGCCTTTAAAGGCTTCTTCTGAAGGTAAGCCCAGATAGCGTGCTGAAGCACCAGTGGCGATGATCAGTGCGTCACAGGTGTACTCGCCACTGTCTCCGGTGAGACGGAAAGGGCGGTTTTGCAGATCTACCTTGCTGATGTGATCGAAGATGATCTCCGTTTCAAATTTCGTTGCGTGCTCGTGCATGCGCTCCATCAGCAGCGGGCCAGTGAGATCGTTTGGATCGCCAGGCCAGTTCTCCACTTCTGTTGTCGTGGTCAACTGACCACCTTTTTCCATACCGGTAATCAGCACCGGCTGCAGGTTTGCACGCGCAGCGTAGACGGCGGCGGTATAGCCCGCAGGGCCTGAACCCAGAATAAGAAGTTTACTGTGTTTGGTCGTGCCCATGAGATCCCCATAGTTGTTGGTAGGCAATGGGCAGGATTGTAGGGAATTTGCAGTCGTAAAAAAAGGGTATGGCGATTTTGTTAACAATATGTGTAATAGCGGAAACCGATGATGGGCAAAATTGAGGGTAATGCGCCTCTCTAATTTATTCGAGTTGGGGGCCCGCGTGAAGCCAACGCACAGGCGACGTGAACTATGACGGAGATATAATGATTTCTACTTAAAATCGGTCAGTTATAAGGTGATAAAATGACGATTTTCCATCACTCCCAATGAATAACTGGCATGTTGTACTAAAAATCGATGTTTTGCTTTGACAATCACCTGCTGTTTTGCGAAAACATTCAAGGAAGAAAAAAACTGTGTCATGTATATGCTGCATAATCATGCATGTAGATACCATGTTTACCGGGTTAGTGAAATCTACGCATGGTGTGGACAGATGCCATTCGTGATGTCGATAGCCGCCGACAGGCAACGGTCTTCTCACCATAAACCCAGGCATTGCGCACCGTAAATCCCTCTGGGTTGCGGTTTATTGTGATGGGTAGCGACTCTGAACAGTGATGTTAATAGAGTCAGGCAGGAGTAGGGAAGGAATACAGAGAGACAATAATAATGGTAGATAGTAAGAAGCGCCCTGGCAAAGATCTCGACCGTATCGATCGTAACATTCTTAATGAGCTGCAAAAGGATGGGCGTATTTCTAACGTCGAGCTTTCAAAACGAGTGGGACTTTCTCCAACGCCCTGCCTTGAGCGTGTGCGTCGGTTGGAAAGACAGGGTTTTATTCAGGGCTATACAGCGCTGTTGAACCCGCATTATCTGGATGCATCACTTCTGGTTTTTGTTGAGATTACTCTGAATCGTGGCGCCCCGGATGTGTTTGAGCAATTTAACTCTGCAGTACAAAAACTTGAAGAAATTCAAGAGTGTCATTTGGTTTCCGGTGATTTCGACTATCTGCTGAAAACACGCGTACCGGATATGTCGGCATACCGTAAGCTGCTGGGGGAAACCCTGCTGCGTCTGCCTGGCGTGAATGACACACGTACTTACGTGGTAATGGAAGAAGTCAAACAGAGCAATCGTCTGGTAATTAAGACGCGCTAACACGGAACAGGTGCAAAATCGACGCAGTTTGATTACACTCCTGTTAATCCATACAGCAACAGTGCCGGGGTAACCCGGTGCTGTTGTCCGTTTTAGCATCGGGCAGGAAAAGCCTGAAACCTGGAGAGCCGTTTTTGAGCCAGGAATACACTGAAGACAAAGACGTCACATTGACGAAGTTAAGCAGCGGGCGCCGACTTCTGGAAGCGTTGCTGATTCTTATTGCCCTTTTTGCCGTCTGGTTGATGGCAGCATTACTCAGCTTTAACCCTTCGGACCCCAGTTGGTCGCAAACCGCATGGCACGAGCCTATCCATAATCTGGGCGGAATACCCGGAGCATGGCTGGCGGATACGCTGTTCTTCATTTTTGGTGTCATGGCTTACACTATCCCCGTGATAATCGTCGGTGGCTGCTGGTTTGCCTGGCGACATCAGGCCAGCGACGAATACGTCGATTACTTCGCCGTATCGCTGCGTATTATTGGCGTTCTGGCGCTGATCCTCACCTCTTGCGGGCTTGCCGCAATCAATGCCGATGACATCTGGTATTTTGCCTCTGGCGGCGTTATTGGCAGCCTGCTCAGTACTACGCTGCAACCCCTGCTGCACAGCAGTGGCGGTACGCTTGCGCTGTTATGTATCTGGGCCGCGGGTTTAACGCTGTTTACTGGCTGGTCATGGGTGAGCATTGCCGAAAAACTGGGTGGCTGGTTACTGAATATTCTGACATTTGCCAGCAATCGTACTCGTCGCGATGATACCTGGGTCGATGACGAAGAATATGAAGATGATGAAGAGTCGGTCGACACCGTTGATGGCACCCCACATGAATCTCGACGGGCACGTATTCTGCGCGGAGCGTTAGCGCGCCGTAAACGGCTGGCAGAGAAGTTCACCAATCCACTTGGGCGTCACACTGATGCCGCGCTGTTCTCCGGCAAGCGCATGGATGATGAAGACGAAATTGAATACAGCGCGCGTGGCGTTGTAGCCGATCCTGACGATGTGTTGTTCTCAGGCAATCGTGCCACATTGCCTGAATACGATGAATTCGACCCGCTATTAAACGGCCATTCAGTGACTGAGCCGGTCACCGCGGCGGCGGCCGCCACTGCCACTGCGACAACTCAGGCCTGGAGTGCGCCAGTCGACCCGCTGTTGCAACCTGCGTCAGTACCGGGAACCGTTTTAGAGCAACCCACTCCTGCTGTGGCATGGCAATCCGCACCGGCTCCGCAAACCGGTGAAGCGGTTATCGCGCCAGCGCCGGAAGGTTACCCACAGCCCGTTCAGTACGCGCAGCCGCCGGTTCAGCCTTATGAACCCTGGCAGCAACCTGCCCCGGTTGAACCGCAGATGCCATATTCTGTACCGCCAGTTGCCGAAGCTGGCTATGAACAGCCGACGATGCCGCAACCGGCAATGCCGTGGCAAGCACCTGAGCCAGTGGTGGAGCCCGCCTGGCAACCAGAACCGGTTTACCAGCAGAGTACGCCGCTTGAACCGCAGCCTGTCTATCAGCAAGACACCGTGCAGCAACAACCCGTGGTTCATCAGCAGCCCGTGGTGGAACAGCCGTCGGTCGCCGAGCCTGAGCCTGTCGTTGAAGAGGTGAAGCCAGCACGTCCACCGCTCTACTATTTTGAAGAAGTGGAAGAAAAACGCGCGCGTGAGCGTGAGCAGCTAGCTGCCTGGTATCAGCCGATTCCAGAATCCGTGCAAGAGCCTGAGCGGGTGAAACCCGCTGCACCGTCTATGCCAACAGCATCCACACCTCCCGTTGAGTCTGTTGCTGCCGTTGCGCCGCTGGCCGCAGGTGTAAAAAGTGCCGCTTTGGGAGCGGGAGCCGCTGCCGCAGCGCCTGTCTTTAGCCTTGCGGGTGGCGGTGCGCCGCGTCCGCAGGTGAAAGAGGGAATTGGCCCTCAACTGCCGCGCCCTAATCGTGTGCGTGTCCCGACACGCCGTGAGTTGGCTTCATATGGCATTAAGTTGCCGTCACAACGTATGGCGGAAGAGAAAGCGCGCGAAGAGCAGCTTGATTCGGACGCGCAATACAGTGACGATGAAATTGATGCAATGCAGCAGGATGAGCTGGCGCGTCAGTTTGCCCAGTCGCAGCAGCACCGCTATGGCGAAGAGTATCAGGATGATACCAATCACACTGATGACGAAGATTCAGCCGCAGAAGCGGAACTGGCGCGTCAGTTCGCTTCTTCCCAACAGCAACGTTATTCCGGCGCACAGCCTGCCGGGGCGAATCCATTCTCGCTTGATGATTTTGAATTCTCACCGATGAAAGCGTTAGTGGATGAGGGGCCGCATGAGCCGCTGTTTACCCCCAGCGTGATGCCGGAACCTGCACCACAGTATCAACAGCCTGTCGCACCGCAGCAGCATTATCAGCAGCCACCGCAGCCTGTTGCACCGCAGCAGCATTATCAGCAGCCGCCGCAGCCTGTTGCACCGCAGCAGCATTATCAGCAGCCGCCGCAGCCTGTTGCACCGCAGCAGCATTATCAGCAGCCGCCGCAGCCTGTCGCACCGCAGCAGCATTATCAGCAGCCGCCGCAGCCTGTTGCACCGCAGCAGCACTATCAGCAGCCGCCACAGCCTGTCACACCGCCGCCGCAGGAAAGCCTGATCCATCCGTTATTGATGCGTAATGGCGACAGCCGCCCTGTACAGCGTCCGACGACACTGCTGCCATCGCTGGATCTGCTCACCCCACCACCGGCGGAAGTTGAGCCAATAGATACATTCGCGCTGGAGCAAATGGCGCGTCTGGTGGAAGCGCGTCTGGCTGATTTCCGTATTAAAGCCGATGTGGTGAACTACTCGCCCGGACCGGTGATTACCCGTTTTGAGCTAAATCTGGCACCGGGTGTTAAAGCTGCGCGTATTTCTAACCTTTCCCGAGATCTGGCGCGCTCGCTATCAACCGCAGCAGTTCGTGTAGTGGAGGTTATTCCAGGTAAACCGTATGTCGGACTGGAGTTACCGAACAAAAAACGCCAGACCGTCTATCTGCGTGAAGTACTGGATAACGCGAAATTCCGTGATAATCCGTCACCGCTTACTGTCGTTCTCGGCAAGGACATTGCTGGTGAACCTGTGACTGCCGATTTGGCCAAGATGCCGCATCTGTTGGTGGCAGGTACCACGGGGTCGGGTAAATCTGTTGGGGTCAACGCCATGATCCTCAGCATGCTCTACAAGGCGCAGCCGGAAGATGTTCGCTTTATCATGATCGACCCGAAAATGCTCGAGCTGTCGGTTTATGAAGGTATCCCGCATCTGCTGACTGAAGTCGTTACGGATATGAAAGACGCAGCCAATGCCTTGCGCTGGAGCGTTAATGAAATGGAACGCCGCTATAAGCTGATGTCAGCGCTGGGAGTGCGTAACCTTGCGGGCTACAACGAGAAGATTGCGGAAGCAGATCGTATGGGACGTCCAATCCCGGATCCGTACTGGAAACCAGGCGATAGCATGGATGTCACCCATCCGGTGCTGAAAAAAGAGCCGTATATTGTGGTTCTGGTCGATGAATTTGCTGACCTGATGATGACTGTCGGTAAAAAAGTGGAAGAACTGATTGCCCGTCTGGCGCAAAAAGCGCGTGCGGCAGGTATCCACCTGGTGCTGGCAACCCAGCGTCCGTCGGTTGACGTTATCACTGGGCTTATCAAAGCAAATATCCCGACGCGTATAGCGTTTACTGTGTCGAGTAAGATTGACTCTCGTACCATTCTTGATCAGGGGGGGGCTGAATCCCTGCTAGGCATGGGTGATATGCTCTATTCTGCGCCAAACTCAACGATTCCAGTGCGTGTACATGGTGCTTTTGTGCGCGATGAGGAAGTTCACGCGGTCGTGCAGGACTGGAAAGCGCGTGGTCGTCCACAGTACGTGGAAGGCATCACCTCAGACACCGAGAGTGAAGGTGGTGGTGGTGGTTTTGACGGTGGGGAAGAGCTGGATCCGCTGTTCGATCAGGCGGTGAATTTTGTTACCCAGAAGCGCAAAGCCTCCATCTCAGGCGTCCAGCGCCAGTTCCGCATTGGCTATAACCGTGCGGCGCGCATCATTGAACAGATGGAAGCGCAGGGAATTGTCAGTGAGCAGGGACATAATGGCAATCGTGAAGTGCTGGCTCCACCGCCCTTTGATTGATTGCAAAGTTAAGTAATTCAGTATTTTCTACTTTCCTCATGCTGATTTTTGGCCTGAAATGGATAGCAGAAGGAGCTCCCCGTTGGGAGTGACGTATTTTGAGGAATAACGATGAAAAGAATCGCAATCACCTGTGCATTACTGTCGAGCTTTGTGGTGAGCAGCGTTTGGGCTGACGCCGCTAGCGACCTGAAAAGCCGTCTGGATAAAGTCAGCAGCTTCCACGCCAGTTTTACCCAGAAGGTAACGGATGGTAGCGGCGCAGCGGTGCAGGAAGGCCAGGGTGATTTATGGGTTAAACGTCCGAATCTGTTTAACTGGCATATGACACAGCCTGACGAAAGCATCCTGGTTTCCGATGGGAAAACGCTGTGGTTCTTTAACCCGTTTGTTGAACAGGCGACGGCGACCTGGCTGAAAGACGCCACGGGCAATACGCCGTTCATGCTGATCGCGCGTAACCAGGCCAGCGACTGGCAGCAGTACAACATTAAGCAAAACGGCGATGATTTCGTGCTGACACCTAAAACCAGCAGCGGTAACCTGAAGCAGTTTACGATCAATGTTGGGCGTGACGGGACGATCCACCAGTTTAGCGCCGTTGAACAAGACGATCAGCGCAGCAGCTATCAGCTGAAATCTCAGCAGAATGGTGCGATCGAACCTTCCAAATTCACCTTTACCCCGCCGCAAGGTGTAACGGTTGACGATCAACGTAAGTAGAGGCGTGTGAGTGAGCAATCTGTCGCTCGACTTTTCTGATAATACTTTTCAGCCACTGGCCGCGCGTATGCGGCCAGAAAATTTAGCGCAGTATATCGGCCAGCAGCATCTGCTGGCTGCGGGCAAACCTTTGCCACGTGCTATTGAGGCCGGGCACCTGCACTCCATGATTTTATGGGGGCCGCCGGGGACGGGCAAAACCACGCTTGCCGAAGTGATTGCCCGTTACGCCAACGCCGATGTTGAACGTATTTCGGCGGTTACGTCTGGTGTAAAAGAAATTCGTGAAGCGATTGAGCGTGCGCGTCAGAACCGTAACGCTGGCCGGCGTACGATCCTGTTTGTGGACGAAGTTCACCGTTTTAATAAAAGCCAACAGGATGCGTTTTTACCGCATATTGAAGACGGTACCATCACGTTTATTGGCGCGACCACTGAAAACCCCTCGTTTGAGCTGAACTCGGCGCTGCTGTCACGCGCACGCGTTTACTTACTGAAATCATTAACCACCGACGATATTGAACAGGTGCTGGACCAGGCGATGTCAGACAAAGCGCGGGGTTACGGCGGCCAGGATATCGTACTGCCGCCGGAGACGCGTCGGGCGATTGCCGAACTGGTTAATGGTGATGCGCGTCGGGCGCTGAATACGCTGGAAATGATGGCCGATATGGCCGAAGTTGATGATTCCGGCAAGCGCGTATTGAAAGCAGAGTTGCTCACTGAAATTGCTGGTGAACGCAGCGCGCGTTTCGATAATAAAGGCGATCGTTTTTACGATCTCATCTCCGCATTACACAAGTCAGTTCGCGGAAGCGCTCCGGATGCGGCGCTTTATTGGTATGCGCGTATCATCACCGCTGGCGGCGATCCGCTGTACGTTGCCCGTCGTTGTCTGGCGATTGCCTCTGAAGATGTAGGCAATGCCGATCCTCGCGCCATGCAGGTGGCGATTTCCGCATGGGATTGCTTTACCCGCGTGGGGCCAGCGGAAGGTGAACGCGCGATTGCTCAGGCGATTGTTTATCTGGCCTGTGCGCCGAAGAGTAATGCGGTTTACACCGCCTTTAAAGCCGCGCTGGCTGATGCCCGGGAACGTCCGGATTACGACGTGCCTGTCCACCTGCGTAATGCGCCGACGAAGCTGATGAAAGAGATGGGCTACGGTCAGGAATATCGTTACGCTCATGATGAGCCAAATGCCTATGCTGCCGGAGAAGAGTACTTCCCGCAGGAAATGGCACAAACGCGCTATTATCACCCGACAAACAGAGGTCTTGAAGGCAAGATTGGCGAAAAGCTCGCCTGGCTCGCCGGACAGGATCAAAATAGCCCTATAAAACGCTACCGTTAGTGTTATCGTTGCGGTAATGTTGTCGATGTATCCCTGTGACCGCAGGCTGTGGTCACTTTCTCCTATTTTAATTCGATAAGCACAGGATAAGCATGCTCGATCCCAATCTGCTGCGTAATGAGCCAGACGCAGTCGCAGAAAAACTGGCAAGCCGGGGCTTTAAGCTGGATGTAGATAAGCTGCGCGCTCTTGAAGAGCGTCGTAAAGTTCTGCAGGTACAAACTGAAAACCTGCAGGCAGAGCGTAACTCTCGATCGAAATCCATCGGCCAGGCAAAAGCGCGCGGGGAAGATATCGAGTCTTTACGTCTGGAAGTGAACAAACTGGGCGAAGAGCTGGATGCCGCGAAAGCTGAACTTGATACCTTACAGGCCGAGATCCGCGATATTGCGCTGACCATTCCTAACCTGCCAGCGGACGAAGTTCCGGTGGGTAAAGATGAAAATGACAACGTTGAAGTCAGCCGCTGGGGTACACCGCGCGAGTTCGATTTCGAAGTGCGCGATCACGTTACCTTGGGTGAAATGCACACGGGTCTTGATTTCGCCGCTGCGGTTAAACTGACCGGCTCTCGTTTTGTTGTCATGAAAGGGCAGATCGCGCGTATGCACCGTGCGCTGTCTCAGTTTATGCTGGATCTGCACACTGAGCAGCATGGTTACAGCGAAAACTACGTCCCGTATCTGGTTAACCATGACACGCTGTACGGCACTGGCCAACTGCCGAAATTTGCTGGTGACTTGTTCCATACGCGTCCGCTGGATGAAGAAGCTGACAGCAGCAACTATGCGCTGATCCCAACGGCGGAAGTGCCGCTGACCAACCTGGTACGCGACGAAATCATCGACGAAGATGCGCTGCCGATCAAAATGACTGCGCATACGCCGTGCTTCCGTTCCGAAGCGGGTTCTTACGGTCGTGACACTCGTGGTCTGATCCGTATGCACCAGTTCGATAAAGTCGAGATGGTGCAGATTGTTCGTCCGGAAGATTCGATGGACGCGCTGGAAGAGATGACCGGCCATGCTGAGAAGGTCCTGCAACTGCTGGGGCTGCCGTATCGCAAGATCATCCTGTGCACAGGCGACATGGGCTTCGGCGCATGCAAAACCTACGATCTGGAAGTGTGGATCCCTGCACAGAATACCTATCGTGAAATTTCCTCCTGCTCCAATGTGTGGGATTTCCAGGCTCGTCGCATGCAGGCGCGTTGTCGTAGCAAATCTGACAAGAAAACACGTTTAGTGCATACACTGAACGGCTCTGGTCTGGCAGTGGGACGTACGCTGGTTGCCGTTATGGAAAACTACCAGCAAGCTGATGGCCGTATTCAGGTACCGGAAGTATTACGTCCGTACATGAATGGCCTGGAATTCATCGGTTAAGTCATTTTTCCTTGCTAAAAAAGCGCCTCAGGGCGCTTTTTTTACGCCCGTTTGATGCCGGACAATAACCCTTACTCCATTAGTGGTAATACTGCCTTCGAATGAAAGTCAGTATTTATCTCTGTCTTTGCATAAATTCGATATATAACGGTCTGTATAACGATAGTATCGATATATAAACGACTATACAACGAACATTCCCTTTTTGTTTATTGTGAGCAGCAGAGTGAGCCACTATGAAAACTAAGATCCCCGATGCCGTACTGGCAGCTGAGGTTAGTCGCCGCGGTCTGGTGAAAACGACGGCGATAGGCGGACTGGCGGTGGCCAGTAGCGCGTTTACCCTGCCATTTACCCGTATCGCAAATGCCGCAGAAGCCCTCAATCCAACACAGATTAATGAGAAAGTGATCTGGAGCGCGTGTACGGTGAACTGTGGTAGCCGCTGTCCGCTGCGTATGCATGTGGTAGACGGTGAAATAAAGTATGTCGAAACCGACAACACCGGTGATGACAACTATGACGGTCTGCACCAGGTACGCGCCTGTCTGCGTGGGCGCTCTATGCGCCGTCGCGTCTATAATCCCGATCGTCTGAAATACCCAATGAAGCGTGTCGGCAAACGCGGCGAAGGTAAATTTGAGCGCATCAGTTGGGATGAAGCCTACGATATCATCGCCAGCAATATGCAGCGTCTGATTAAAGACTACGGTAACGAGTCTATCTATCTGAACTACGGTACCGGCACGCTGGGCGGCACGATGACGCGCTCATGGCCGCCGGGTAAAACGCTGGTGGCACGTTTAATGAACTGTTGCGGCGGTTACCTGAACCACTATGGGGATTATTCTTCTGCGCAAATCGCGGCAGGACTGAACTATACCTATGGCGGATGGGCTGACGGTAACAGCCCGTCTGACATTGAAAACAGTAAGCTCGTTGTCCTGTTTGGTAATAACCCAGGCGAAACTCGTATGAGCGGTGGTGGGGTGACCTACTACCTTGAACAGGCGCGGCAGAAATCTAATGCCCGCATGATCATAATCGATCCCCGCTACACGGATACCGGTGCGGGACGCGAAGATGAATGGATTCCCATTCGACCGGGTACAGATGCAGCGCTGGTTAACGGTATTGCCTATGTATTGATCAGCGAGAATATGGTTGATCAACCGTTCCTCGATAAGTACTGCGTGGGCTATGACGAAAAAACCCTCCCGGCGGGCGCGCCGAAGAATGGTCATTATAAGGCGTATATTCTCGGTCAGGGTAAAGACGGTATCGCGAAGACCCCGGAATGGGCTGCGCAGATAACCGGTATTCCTGCTGAACGAATTGTTAAGTTGGCGCGTGAAATTGGTAGCGCGAAACCCGCCTACATTAGCCAGGGTTGGGGGCCGCAGCGTCACGCCAACGGTGAGATTGCGACCCGTGCCATTTCGATGTTGGCCATTCTGACCGGCAACGTTGGTATTAACGGCGGCAACAGCGGTGCACGTGAGGGATCATACGATTTACCGTTTGAGCGTATGCCAACGCTGGAAAACCCCGTCGAAACCAGTATCTCAATGTTTATGTGGACGGATGCGATTGAGCGTGGTCCGGAAATGACGGCGCTGCGCGACGGTGTTCGTGGTAAGGATAAGCTCGATGTTCCGATTAAGATGATCTGGAACTATGCCGGTAACTGCCTGATTAACCAGCACTCTGATATCAACCGCACGCATGAAATCCTGCAGGATGATAAGAAGTGTGAAATGATCGTCGTTATCGATTGCCATATGACCTCCTCGGCGAAATATGCCGATATTCTGCTGCCGGACTGCACGGCCTCTGAGCAGATGGACTTCGCGCTGGATGCATCTTGCGGGAATATGTCCTACGTGATTTTCACCGATCAGGCGATCAAACCACGCTTTGAATGCAAGACTATCTACCAAATGACCAGCGAGCTGGCGAAACGCCTTGGCGTCGAGCAACAGTTCACGGAAGGCCGTACTCAGGAAGAGTGGATGCGTCATCTGTATGAACAGTCGCGCAAGGCTATACCGGAACTGCCGACATTTGAAGAGTTCCGTAAGCAGGGCATCTTTAAGCAGCGTGATCCTGAAGGACATCACGTGGCGTATAAAGCATTTCGTGAGGACCCCAAAGCCAATCCGCTTACCACGCCGTCAGGTAAGATTGAAATTTATTCTCAAGCGCTGGCAGAAATCGCTGCAACCTGGGAACTGCCGGAAGGCGATGTGATCGATCCATTACCGATTTATACACCGGGCTTTGAAAGCTTAAACGATCCACTGGTGGAAAAATTCCCTCTGCAATTAACGGGCTTCCATTATAAATCTCGCGTCCACTCGACCTATGGCAACGTTGACGTTCTGAAAGCGTCCTGTCGCCAGGAAATGTGGATTAACCCGATGGATGCACAACGACGTGGTATTAACAACGGTGACAAGGTACGTATCTTTAACGACCGTGGCGAAGTGCATATTGAGGCTAAAGTTACCCCACGTATGATGCCTGGCGTTGTAGCGCTGGGTGAGGGCGCCTGGTATGACCCGGATGTGAAACGTGTGGATCAGGGCGGTTGTATTAACGTGCTGACGACCCAGCGACCTTCTCCTCTCGCTAAGGGGAACCCATCACATACGAACCTTGTTCAGGTTGAAAAGGTGTAAGGAGTAACCGATGACAACCCAGTATGGATTTTTTATTGATTCCAGCCGTTGCACCGGTTGCAAAACTTGCGAACTGGCCTGCAAAGACTTCAAAAATTTAACGCCTGACGTCAGTTTCCGCCGTATTTACGAATACGCTGGCGGTGACTGGCAGGAAGATAACGGTGTCTGGCACCAGAACGTTTTCGCCTACTACCTCTCCATTGCGTGCAACCACTGTGAAGACCCGGCCTGTACCAAGGTGTGTCCAAGCGGCGCGATGCACAAACGTGAAGATGGTTTTGTGGTCGTGGATGAAGACGTGTGCATTGGCTGTCGCTATTGCCACATGGCCTGCCCGTATGGCGCGCCGCAATACAATGCCGCCAAAGGACACATGACCAAGTGCGATGGCTGTCATGAACGCGTTGCTGAGGGTAAGAAACCCATCTGTGTCGAATCCTGCCCGTTGCGTGCGCTGGACTTCGGCCCGATAGAGGAACTGCGTAAAAAACACGGCACCCTGGCCGCGGTTGCGCCGCTCCCTGGCGCGCACTTTACCAAACCGAGTATCGTCATCAAACCAAATGCCAATAGCCGCCCGACCGGGGATACCACGGGTTATCTGGCTAATCCGAAGGAGGTGTAAGATGGGAAGTGGATGGCATGAATGGCCGCTGATGATCTTCACTGTTTTCGGGCAGTGTGTTGTGGGTGGCTTTATCGTTCTGGCGCTGGCGCTGATGAAAGGGGACTTACGCCCTGATTCACAACAGCGTGTGATTGCCTGCATGTTTGGCCTGTGGGTATTGATGGGCATCGGTTTTATTGCTTCCATGCTTCATCTGGGCTCACCGATGCGGGCGTTTAACTCCCTCAACCGTGTCGGTTCTTCCGCGCTAAGTAACGAAATCGCCAGCGGCTCGATCTTCTTTGCCGTTGGTGGTATTGGCTGGTTACTGGCGGTGTTGAAAAAAATGTCACCAGCATTACGCAATCTGTGGTTAGTTCTCACCATGGTGCTGGGCGTAGTTTTTGTCTGGATGATGGTGCGCGTATATAACACTATTGATACGGTGCCTACCTGGTATAGTGTCTGGACGCCGGTTGGGTTCTTCCTGACGTTGTTCATGGGAGGTCCGCTGCTGGGATATCTGCTATTACGCGTTGCCGGAATTGACGGCTGGGCGATGCGACTGCTGCCTGCTATTTCAGTGCTTGCTCTGGTTGTGAGCGGCATCATGTCCGTGATGCAGGGCGCCGAGCTGGCGACAATCCACAGCTCAATTCAGCAGGCATCTGCGCTGGTGCCCGATTACGGTTCGCTGATGGCATGGCGGATTGTGGCACTGGCTTTAGCGTTGTGCTGCTGGATTGTTCCGCAGGTGAAAGGTTACCAGCCGGCAATACCGCTGCTTTCCGTCGCGTTTATTCTGCTGTTAGTCGGTGAGCTGATTGGCCGCGGCGTGTTCTATGGTCTGCATATGACGGTCGGCATGGCGGTCGCCAGCTAACCTGAAAATGCCGAATGGCATCGCGCTTGTCCGGCCTACACATTACAGTACTGAACGTGTAGGTCGGATAAGGCGTTAATATGGTCATCCCACAAATAAAAGATGCCTATTATCCATGAATTTTTTCGACTGAACGTAGCGGGGCAATTTTGTTTTAGATCAATTAAAACAAATAGATGTATTTTCCCATTTTTTATCAATCCGCATTAAGAATCAGTAATACGAATCGATCCCCCTGAAAGCGCCTCAGGCCCCTGATTGCGCCGATTGACAATGTTTTTTGCAGTGGCATGATGCGCATGAAATTTGAACTTCCTCACGGTTTTTATTCATGTCCACCTATACCCGTCCCGTTATGCTATTGCTGTGCGGGCTGCTTCTGTTGACCCTGGCGATCGCCGTGTTAAACACGCTCGTCCCGCTTTGGCTCGCCCATGAAAATCTGCCAACCTGGCAGGTAGGAGTGGTCAGTTCGTCCTATTTCACCGGAAATCTGGTTGGGACGTTACTGACCGGGTACTTAATTAAACACCTCGGTTTTAACCGCAGCTATTACATAGCCTCGCTTATTTTTGCTGCGGGCTGTGTCGGACTGGGCGTCATGGTAGGTTTTTGGAGCTGGATGACCTGGCGTTTTATTGCGGGTATCGGTTGTGCCATGATCTGGGTGGTGGTGGAAAGTGCGTTGATGTGCAGCGGGACGTCGCGTAACCGTGGACGCTTACTTGCCGCCTATATGATGGTCTATTACGTAGGGACGTTTTTAGGACAATTATTGGTCAGTAAAGTCTCGACAGAATTAATGAATGTTCTGCCGTGGGTGACCGGCACTATCCTTGCCGGAGTATTACCGTTGCTCTTTACCCGCATTGTGAATCAGCAGGGTGATGAACAACAGTCAACCCCCATTGTCTCTATGCTGAAGCTTCGCCAGGCGCGTCTGGGCGTGAATGGCTGCATTATTTCCGGGATTGTGCTGGGGTCGCTGTATGGCCTGATGCCGCTGTACCTCAACCATCAGGGTGTCAGCAATGCCAGCATTGGTTTCTGGATGGCGGTACTGGTCAGTGCAGGTATTCTGGGACAATGGCCAATTGGTCGTCTGGCCGATAAGTTAGGTCGCTTGCTGGTTTTGCGCGTTCAGGTCTTTGTGGTGATCGTCGGGAGTATCGCTATGCTGAATCAGGCGGCAATGGCACCTGCATTGTTTATGCTGGGCGCGGCAGGTTTCACCCTTTATCCGGTTGCGATGGCCTGGGCCTGCGAGAAAGTAGAACATCATCAGTTGGTCGCTATGAACCAGGCATTGTTATTAAGCTATACCGTGGGTAGCCTGCTTGGGCCGTCATTTACCGCCATGCTGATGCAAAATTATTCTGACAGTTTACTGTTTATCATGATTGCCAGCGTATCGTTTATTTATTTACTGATGCTGCTGCGTAAGACAGGGCATACACCGAATTCTGTGGCGCATATCTGATTTGATTTAACAGGATAAAAACAGGTTCCCATACATGTTGTTTATGTATACTTTATGGGAGCCTGTTTTATTTAATCATCGCTATTCTTTCCTGAAAATAAAATGTGCAGAAGATTATAGTTTTACATTCTGCCGTTTCCGCTTGGCCATTTTACCGCGCATAATCCCTCGCTTCATTTATTGATTATCAAAAATAGCGTCTACGAAGGATCGCCAATGGCAAGTGTGCAGGAAAAACAATTGCGGTGGTACAACATCGCATTGATGTCTTTTATTACCGTATGGGGATTCGGCAACGTTGTAAACAACTATGCTAATCAGGGATTGGTGGTTGTTTCTTCATGGATATTTATTTTCGCCCTCTATTTTATCCCTTATGCACTGATTGTCGGACAACTTGGCTCCACGTTTAAAGACGGTAAGGGTGGGGTTAGTACATGGATTAAACACACAATGGGACCGGGACTGGCTTATCTCGCAGCGTGGACCTATTGGGTGGTGCATATCCCTTATCTGGCGCAAAAGCCACAGGCTATTCTGATTGCGCTGGGATGGGCTCTGAAAGGCGATGGTTCGCTGATTAAAGAGTATACCGTGGTGGCGTTGCAGGGGCTGACGTTAGCGCTGTTTGTCTTTTTCATGTGGGTTGCATCCCGTGGCATGAAATCGCTTAAAATCGTTGGATCGGTTGCGGGGATCGCGATGTTTGTGATGTCCATTCTGTATGTCGTAATGGCCGTCACCGCCCCGGCGATTACTGATGTGCAAATCGCCACAACCAATATCACCTGGGAATCTTTTATCCCGCACATCGATTTTACCTATATCACAACGATCTCGATGCTGGTCTTTGCGGTCGGTGGCGCGGAGAAAATCTCTCCATACGTTAACCAGACGCGTAACCCTGGCAAAGAGTTCCCGAAAGGGATGTTAGTTCTGGCGGTTATGGTGGCGGTGTGCGCGATCCTGGGTTCTCTGGCAATGGGGATGATGTTTGACTCTCAGCATATTCCTGATGACTTAATGACTAATGGCCAGTATTACGCTTTCCAGAAACTCGGGGAGTATTACGGCATGGGTAACACATTGATGGTTATTTATGCAGTTGCCAACACGTTAGGTCAAATTGCGGCTTTGGTGTTTTCTATTGATGCTCCGCTTAAAGTTTTACTGGGCGATGCTGATCGCAAATATATCCCTGAAAGCCTGTGTAAAACCAATGCCTCTGGTACACCGGTGAATGGCTATATTCTGACACTGGTGCTGGTGGCCATTTTGATTATGTTGCCAACGCTGGGTATCGGAGACATGAACAATTTGTATAAATGGCTACTGAATTTGAATTCAGTGGTGATGCCTCTGCGCTATCTGTGGGTGTTTGTGGCATTTATTGCCGTTATTCGTTTGGCGCAGAAATATAAACCGGAATATGTCTTCATTCGTAACCGCTCTCTGGCGATGACGGTGGGAATTTGGTGTTTTGCGTTTACTGCGTTTGCTTGCATCACGGGGATCTTTCCGAAAATGGAAGCCTTTACTCCAGAGTGGACATTCCAGCTCACGTTGAACATTGTGACGCCGTTTGTGCTGGTTGGGCTGGGATTGATTTTCCCGCTGCTGGCAAGAAGAGGGCGTTAAGGGGAAATGTGGTGGGTAACAGGCTCGTTACCCACCACAAAGCTTAGTACATCACTTTGTGACCATACTGCTCAAGGATACCTTTCACGCGCTCCATGGTCTCTTTTTTCGGCGGCTTCACGCCGTCGAGTTTGTACTCTTCACCCATTGCCACCCATTTGTGTTTGCCAAGTTCGTGGTATGGCAGCAGTTCAATTTTTTCGACATTGCCCATATCACGGGTAAACTCGCCCAAACGGTGTGCTGAATCATCATCATCGGACCAGCCAGGCACGACAACGTAGCGGATCCACACTTTGATGTCTTTGTTAGACAGGTAACGAGCGAACTCCAGCGTACGATGGTTAGATACGCCGACCAGGTTCTGGTGGATCTCGTCGTTCATCTGTTTCAGATCGAGCATCACCAGGTCGGTGACTTCCAGCAGTTCATCAATCACTGGATCGTAACGGCGAACAAAACCGTTAGTATCAAGACAGGTATGAATCCCTTCTTTTTTACAGGCACGGAACCAGTCACGGACGAATTCAGCCTGGAGAATGGCCTCTCCGCCGGATGCCGTTACGCCACCACCGGATGCGTTCATAAAGTGACGATAGGTCACGACTTCTTTCATTAATTCATCGACGGTGACTTCTTTACCGCCGTGCGTATCCCATGTGTCACGGTTGTGGCAGTACAGGCAGCGCATCAGGCAGCCCTGGAAGAAGGTAATAAAACGGATGCCCGGGCCATCTACAGTGCCACAGGATTCAAAGGAGTGAATGCGACCAATAACTGACATTGCGGTGTTTCTCCAGGTGTGGCCCATCCGGGGCCAGTGTTAGTGCACAGTTATTAACTGTGTCGAGTCTGTTTTGGCTGATATCCATAAGTATAGATAGCTGACAAAGCAGGCTATTAAAAAGGCCCCACTTACGTGGAGCCTTTATTGTACGCTTTTTAAAGTACGATTTCAGTCAAAACCAATTACATGGTCTGAGTGAAGGTACGAGTAATAACGTCCTGCTGCTGTTCTTTAGTCAGGGAGTTAAAACGTACTGCGTAGCCAGAAACACGGATGGTCAGCTGCGGATATTTTTCCGGATGTTCCATCGCGTCCAGCAGCATTTCACGGTTCATGACGTTCACGTTCAGGTGCTGACCACCTTCGATGGACGCTTCATGGTGGAAGTAACCATCCATCAGACCAGCCAGGTTGGTCTTACGAACTTCGTCGTCTTTACCCAGTGCGTTCGGAACGATAGAGAAGGTGTAAGAGATACCATCTTTAGCGTAAGCAAACGGCAGTTTAGCAACAGAAGTCAGAGAGGCAACGGCACCTTTCTGGTCACGACCGTGCATTGGGTTAGCACCTGGGCCGAACGGTGCGCCAGCACGGCGACCATCTGGGGTGTTACCAGTTTTCTTACCATAAACCACGTTAGAGGTGATGGTCAGAACAGACTGAGTCGGGATAGCGTTACGATAAGTAGTCAGTTTCTGAATTTTCTTCATGAAACGTTCTACCAGGTCAACCGCCATGTCATCAACGCGAGAGTCGTTGTTACCAAACTGCGGGTATTCGCCTTCGATTTCGAAGTCGATAGCCAGACCGTCTTCGTCACGAATCGGTTTAACTTTCGCATATTTGATTGCAGACAGGGAGTCAGCAGCAACGGACAGACCAGCGATACCACACGCCATGGTGCGGATAACGTCACGGTCGTGCAGCGCCATCAGAGAGGCTTCGTAGCTGTACTTGTCGTGCATGTAGTGAATAACGTTCAGTGCAGTGACGTACTGTTTAGCCAGCCAGTCCATGAAGTGATCCATGCGGTCCATAACTTCGTCGAAGTTCAGAACGTCGCCTTTGATCGGTTCAGATTTAGGACCAACCTGCATTTTCAGTTTTTCATCAACGCCACCGTTGATTGCGTACAGCATGGTTTTCGCCAGGTTTGCACGCGCACCGAAGAACTGCATTTGTTTACCAACAACCATCGGGCTTACGCAGCAAGCGATAGCGTAGTCATCGTTGTTGAAGTCCGGACGCATCAGGTCATCGTTCTCGTACTGCAGAGAAGAGGTGTCGATGGACACTTTAGCGGCGAATTTCTTGAAGTTCAGAGGCAGTTTTTCAGACCACAGAACAGTGATGTTCGGCTCCGGAGAAGGACCCATGGTGTACAGGGTGTTCAGGAAGCGGAAGCTGTTTTTGGTAACCAGAGTACGGCCATCAACGCCCATACCACCGATTGATTCAGTTGCCCAAATCGGGTCACCGGAGAACAGTTCATCATATTCAGGAGTACGCAGGAAGCGAACCATACGCAGTTTCATGACCAGGTGGTCGATCATTTCCTGTGCGTCTTGCTCGGTGATTTTGCCTGCTTTGATATCACGTTCGATGTAAGCATCCAGGAAGGTGGATACGCGACCGAAGGACATTGCTGCGCCGTTCTGAGATTTAACCGCGGCCAGGTAGCCGAAGTAAGTCCACTGGATAGCTTCCTGAGCGTTGGTAGCCGGACCAGAGATATCGCAGCCATATTTAGCAGCCATTTCTTTGATCTGACCCAGAGCGCGGTGCTGTTCAGCAATTTCTTCACGCAGACGGATAGTTGCTTCCAGGTTTACGCCATTTTCCAGATCGGACTGCAGAGAGACGAACTGAGCGTATTTGTCTTTCATCAGGTAGTCGATACCGTACAGCGCAACGCGACGGTAGTCACCGATGATACGGCCACGGCCATAGGCATCTGGCAGACCAGTCAGAACACCGGATTTACGGCAGTTCAGAATGTCTTTGGTATAAACATCGAATACACCCTGGTTGTGGGTTTTACGGTATTCGGTGAAGATTTTTTTCAGCATCGGGTCCAGTTCGCGATTGTACGCTTTGCAGGAACCTTCAACCATTTTGATACCGCCAAACGGGATAATCGCACGTTTCAGCGGAGCTTCAGTTTGCAGACCAACAATTTTCTCAAGTGCTTTGTTGATGTAGCCAGCGTCGTGAGAAGTGATGGTAGAAGCAACGGAGGTGTCAAAGTCAACAGGCGCGTGAGTGCGGTTTTCCTGTTTAACGCCTTCCATTACGCTGTCCCACAGTGCAGTGGTCGCTTCAGTTGCGCCAGCCAGGAAGGACTCGTCACCCTCATACGGAGTGTAGTTTTTCTGAATGAAGTCACGGACGTTTACTTCATTCTGCCAATCACCTTTGGTAAAACCTTCCCAGGCTGTGGCTAACTTTTCATTAAGCTCGGACATGTAACACCTACCTTCTTAAGTGGATTTTTTATTTACTGCGTGTAATGAGCATCAACAGATTAATGATGATCGTTACCACGCAGGTAAATGACCCAGTATGTCAACCCGACCAACAAACCGCCGCCGATAATGTTACCGATCGTAACCGGAATCAGGTTATCGGTGATGAAATTCATCACGGTCAGGTGAGAAAAATTCTCCGGAGAAGAACCGACAGCGGTCCAGAATTCCGGGGTGGCGAAATCGCGTATTACGATACCCATAGGGATCATAAACATGTTTGCGATACTGTGCTCAAAACCGCTGGCAACAAACATTGCGACCGGTAATACCATGATAAACGCTTTGTCCATCAGGCTGCGGCCAGAGTAGCTCATCCATACCGCCAGGCACACCATTAGGTTAGCCAGAATACCAAGGCTTACAGCTTCAACAAAAGTATGGTGCACTTTGTGGTCGGCAGTTTGCAGGACGTTGAGTCCCCACGCGCCGTTGGCGGTCATATACTCGCCAGAAAGCCACATGAGTAACACAAAAATCAGCGCACCAATCAGGTTACCGACATAAACGTTAAGCCAGTTCTTCGCTAACTGACCCCAGGTAATACGACCACTGGCTTTAGCGACGACAATCAGTACGGTTGAAGTGAAGAGGTCAGCGCCGCAGACAACGCAAAGGATCAGCCCCAGGGAAAAGCAGATACCACCCACCAGCTTTGCCATGCCGAAAGGCATTGTGCCGGTACCGGTTGTGGCAGTGATATAGAAAACAAAGGCAATTGAAATGAACACACCGGCAGTAATTGCCAGATAGAACGTCTTAAGCGGATGTTTCGTTGCTTTATAGACGCCTGCTTCTTCGGCAACTTTGGCCATAGCAGCAGGAAGTATAAGATCAAAAGGGTTGTCAGCTTTCACACTAACTCTCTCTTTATTAAGTCGGCGACGAGATACTAACAAAGCATTATAGATGAGAATTTGATATAGATCATATCTCGCCTGGCTTATAGGCCCGTAAGACGCATGGTTTTTATGCAATTACGGTGTAACTTGTTGATTATCCATGTAAAAATAAATTTTAAAAATTATAAAGTGAGTTGAAATTTTTCTTTATACCTCCAGTCGGACGGTTAATTAAAATGGAGTAATTGAGATAAATAGCGATATTAATAAACCAAAAATTTTAATATCAACTACTAATATTTAACCTTGTTTTTACATTTATTTTTGAGTACACAAAAATAAAAAAACAGGGCGCTTAGAGCGCCCCGTAATATAGCCCAGACAATACGTTTAGCCTACTCAACGCGGGCTGTTTGCCACTATTTTGACCAGTGTGCTGCTTTCGCGCGTTGCAGCTTCTCATAGGCTTTCAGCAGAGACTGATGTGCCGGGAAAGCCCGCAGATCGCTATCAACCGTTTGTAATCCGTAGAATGGCGCTTCTCCGCTCATTGCTGCACTTGCTGCTTCAACTGCCTCTGCACCGTACATACGAACAAATGCGTTAAGATACTGCAGCGGCTGACGATCTTCTTCCTGAGAGAGCAGCAGCAGAGTTTGCAGGCAACGGTAATAGTTTGCGCGTTCAGCACTAAAGACGGATGCATTAAATTCCATTGTCCATTCCGTCCAGATCAGTGCCTGCTCAAGGTCACCGCCCGCCAGAGCCAGCATTACTTTGAGCTCGCCAATGCGCAGGGTATACCAGCCATTATCTGCACCGGTCGCCAAACCCAGCAGCTCACGTACGCGAGTGAAGTCGTCAAATCCTTCTTCATCCAGCTGTGCGAGCAGGTTGAGGTAGTCATCTTTTTCCCATTCGCTGCCTGGCAGAGAGAGAATGGTCTCACGCAGGTGCGCTCCCATGCTGTTGTTGGCTAACCACAAATCTTCTGCAGGGTAGATGTCAGACATGCCCGGGACGATAATGCGGCAAGCGTAAACGCTCAGATGCTCGTAGTCGGCTATGTAGACTTCCTTATCTTCCGCTTTGAAGATGGCCATCAGGGTTGCGAACTCTTCTTCCGTTGTGCCGGAGAAATTCCAGTCAACGAACGGGTAATCGGCATCTTGCTTGAACAGATCCCAGGAGATCAGACCGCTGGAATCGATGAAGTGCGTTTCGAGGTTAGTGTGCTCAGCCACTTCTTCATCGTCGAAGGTTGGGGGAGTGAAGACATCAAGATCTTTCAGGCCACGGCCCTGCAACAGTTCAGTGACGGTACGCTCCAGTGCAACACCGAAATCCGGGTGCGCGCCGAAAGAGGCAAAACAGGTACCGTTAGCAGGGTTGAACAGTACAACGCAGATAACCGGGTATTTGCCGCCCAGCGAGCCGTCGTATGCGAAGATTGGGAATCCTTCGGCTTCCAGCTTTGCAATGGATTCAACGACTGCCGGGTAACGCGCCATCACTTCGGCCGGAATTTCCGGCAGGCTGATGCTTTCCGCGATAATGCGGTTTTTCACATAGCGCTCAAAAACTTCAGACAGCCCCTGAACGCGGGCTTCATTCGGTGTGTTACCCGCAGACATACCGTTAGATACGTACAGATTACCGATAATGTTCATCGGAATGTAAACGGTCTGATTATCTGACTGACGGGTAAACGGCAGGCCGCAAACGCCGCGTTCTTCATTGCCGGATTGTAGATCGATAAGCATGCTACCGGTCAGTTCATTGTCTGGATCGTAGAATGCACGCAGACGCGCATCCAGCAAACCTTCAGGTACGTCATCATCTTCTGTCAGTGGGAACCATTTTTCGTTCGGGTAATGTACGAACGGGCCGTTAGCGATGGTGTCGCCCAGCCAGAAATCCGCAAAGAAGTAATTCGTGGACAGACGCTCAAAATATTCGCCCAGTGCGGAGGCCAGCGCCGCTTTTTTCGTCGCACCTTTACCGTTGGTAAAGCACAGCGCGCATTCTTTGTCGCGAATATGCACAGACCAGACGTTAGGAACGGGATTCAACCACGAGGCTTCTTCAATTTGAAAACCGAGGTCGAGTAATTTTTGCTGGAAGCGAGCGATGGAATCTTCCAGTGCGGCATCTTTGCCGGGGATAAATGTTTGCGTCATGAAAATCACTTTTGTCGTACGGAAAGCGCGCAATGATACGGGTTTTCAATGAATGGCGCTATCGCCGCCCGAGCCTCGGCGTAAATAAAGCATTTGATTCACACCGTAGCGTGTTCAGTCGAATGTCTGCGGACTATCTGCTGAAGGGAAGGGGGCTTCTTTCTTTATATATCTCTGCGCTATGCAAAACCAGAATGGTCGAAGGTTGGCTGGGCCAAATGCGCCTCCTGATAGCGAAAATCTCGGTTTTTATCCGTCAATCCGATAGATTCTTTTGTGTGATGCACCGCTCATTTTTGCCCTGGCCAGTTTTACCCATTGCGGCGCGTGTCACTGAATGATAAAACCGATATCCACAGGAATAACTTATACCCAATGTCTGTCACAGGAATTATCGTAAACGACAGGATGTTGATCGGATAACAACACAACGTGGTGAGGGGAAATGGCTCAGGTCTTTAATTTTAGTTCAGGTCCGGCAATGCTACCGGCAGAAGTACTTAAACTGGCTCAACAGGATCTTCGCGACTGGAACGGTCTTGGCACGTCGGTGATGGAAATTAGCCACCGTGGCAAAGAGTTCATCCAGGTCGCAGAGGAAGCGGAGCAGGATTTTCGCGATCTTCTCAGTATCCCCTCCAACTATAAAGTGTTGTTCTGTCATGGCGGTGGCCGTGGGCAGTTTGCGGGTATCCCATTAAATATTCTGGGTGACAAAACCACGGCGGATTACGTCGATGCCGGTTACTGGGCCGCCAGTGCAATTAAAGAAGCGAAAAAGTACTGCACGCCAAATGTTATCGACGCCAAAGTCACCGTTGACGGACTGCGTGCTGTTAAACCGATGAGTGAATGGCAGCTTTCTGACAATGCGGCGTATCTGCACTATTGTCCGAACGAAACCATCGACGGTATCGCGATTGATGAAACGCCGAATTTTGCCAGCAACGTGGTGGTTACGGCGGATCTGTCCTCGACCATTCTTTCCGCACCGCTTGACGTTAGTCGTTATGGCGTAATTTACGCCGGGGCGCAGAAAAACATCGGCCCGGCCGGGCTGACCATTGTCATCGTACGTGAAGATTTGCTGGGTAAGGCCCATATGTCCTGCCCGTCAATCCTCGACTATACCGTGCTGAATGACAACGACTCCATGTTCAATACGCCACCGACCTTTGCCTGGTATCTGTCTGGCCTGGTTTTTAAATGGCTGAAAGAGCAGGGCGGTGTTAACGCGATGGATAAAATTAACCAGCAAAAAGCGGAACTGTTGTACGGCGTGATTGATAACAGCGATTTCTACCGCAACGATGTGGCGAAATCGAACCGTTCACGCATGAACGTCCCGTTCCAGTTGGCTGACAGCGCGCTGGATAAACTTTTCCTGGAAGAGTCGTTTGCTGCCGGTCTGCATGCACTGAAGGGACATCGTGTAGTTGGCGGAATGCGGGCTTCAATCTATAACGCTATGCCGCTGGAAGGCGTAAAAGCACTGACCGATTTCATGGTCGATTTCGAGCGCCGCCGCGGCTAATCTGCTGTACTTTTCATCCCCACAGCCAGCCTGTGGGGTTTTTCTGTCTGTTTTTGAGAGTTGAGTTTCATGGAATCCCTGACGTTACAACCCATTGCGCGGGTGGATGGCACCATCAATCTGCCTGGATCCAAAAGTGTTTCTAACCGCGCTTTGCTGCTGGCTGCATTAGCAAATGGCACCACTGTCCTGACCAACCTGCTGGACAGCGATGATGTCCGCCATATGCTTAATGCTCTGAATGCGTTAGGGATTAGCTATACCCTTTCTGCCGATCGCACGCGTTGCGAGATAATCGGTAACGGCGGCACGCTGCATGCAGAAGGCGCTGTAGAGCTGTTCCTTGGCAATGCCGGAACCGCAATGCGCCCGCTGGCCGCAGCGCTGTGCCTGGGCAGCAATGACATCGTGCTGACGGGCGAACCGCGCATGAAAGAGCGCCCGATTGGTCATCTGGTTGATGCGTTACGCCAGGGCGGAGCCAACATTGAATACCTGGAGCAGGAAAATTATCCGCCTCTACGTCTGCGCGGTGGTTTCACCGGAGGGCAAGTTGAGGTAGACGGCAGCGTATCCAGCCAGTTCCTCACTGCATTGCTGATGACTGCGCCGCTGGCGCCGCAGGACACGACGATCGCCATTAAAGGTGAGCTGGTATCCAAACCTTACATTGATATCACACTGAACCTGATGAAAACGTTTGGTGTTGAAATTGAGAATCAGAACTACCAGCGCTTTGTCGTGCAGGGCAACCAACAGTACCAGTCTCCGGGCGCCTATCTGGTAGAAGGCGACGCTTCATCGGCCTCGTATTTTCTTGCGGCTGGCGCGATCAAAGGCGGTACGGTGAAGGTTACCGGGATTGGGCGTCATAGCATGCAGGGTGATATTCGCTTTGCTGATGTGCTGGAAAAAATGGGCGCGACCGTGACATGGGGCGATGATTTTATTGCCTGTACTCGCGGTGAGTTGAACGCTGTCGATATGGACATGAACCATATTCCTGATGCGGCAATGACCATTGCGACCGCCGCGTTGTTTGCAAAGGGCACAACGACTTTACGGAACATTTACAACTGGCGCGTCAAAGAGACCGACCGTCTGTTTGCGATGGCAACGGAGTTGCGGAAAGTGGGCGCGGAAGTTGAAGAGGGGCATGATTTTATCCGTATCACTCCACCGGTTAAGCTGCAGTTTGCGGATATTGCGACCTATAACGATCACCGTATGGCGATGTGTTTCTCGCTGGTGGCGTTGTCTGACACGCCGGTAACCATTCTGGACCCTAAATGCACCGCCAAAACCTTCCCGGATTATTTCGAACAGTTGGCCCGTATTAGTACTCCTGCCTGATCCTCACGAAACGCCGGTCCCTGGACTGGCGTTTTGGTGTCCGTAACCGCACTGTTTTTACGCTTACAACTAATGCTAATTTGTTGATGATTTAACTTATTTATTTGTTTTTATTATAAATATCATCGGAAGATTAGCATGAAAAATAAATCACTCTTTTTGGCGTTGGCGGTTTCCGCTACGTTGTTGGCAGGTTGTAAAAATGGCGTAAATGGCGACCTTGTTGCCAGTTCCGGTATGGCGGCTTATAAAGCTGCGACGCTTTCCGACGCTGATGTCAAATCTCTCTCTAACAGTTCATGTAAGCAGATGGATAGCGAAAACCAGCTAGCGGGCGCAAAAAGCAAATACACTAAGCGTCTGAATAAAATTGCGAAAGCGTTGGGTAATAACATTGATGGAACGCCGGTCAACTATAAGGTTTATATGACCAGTGATATCAATGCCTGGGCAATGGCGAATGGATGCGTACGTGTTTATTCGGGTTTGATGGACCAGATGACCGACAATGAGATTGAAGGTGTGCTGGGTCATGAGTTGGGCCATGTTTCTTTAGGACACTCACGTAAAGCAATGCAGACTGCGTATGCCACACTCGCTGCGCGCGATGCTATTTCTGCGACCAGCGGCGTCGCTTCTCAGCTTTCCCAGTCTCAGTTGGGCGATCTGGCGGAAGGTGTGATTAACTCAGCGTTCTCCCGTAGCCAGGAATCGGATGCGGATGACTTTTCCTATGATTTGCTGAAAAAACGCGGTATTGACCGTCAGGGGTTAGTGACTGCGTTTGATAAGTTTGCCACGATGGACGCAGGCCATGCAAAATCACTGATGGATTCTCATCCGGCATCTGACGATCGTGCTCAGCATATGCGTGAACGTATCGCTGCAGATAAAAAGTAAAACAGTGTCATCTTCCGGGCTGGTTTCTCGCCAGCCCGCTATAATTGCGCAATTCTTCCTCATATCGTTACAGACTAATCGGGTTTTTACACTCTGTGTTAACGATTATTAGCGTTGGCGCGTATAATGCGCGGCGTTCACGTTAACGTATGCCCGTTTAAGGAGAAAAAGATGACGGCAATTGCCCCGGTTATTACCATTGATGGCCCAAGTGGTGCAGGAAAAGGCACCTTGTGCAAGGCAATGGCGGAAGCATTGCAGTGGCATCTGTTAGATTCAGGCGCGATCTACCGCGTACTGGCGCTCGCAGCGTTACATCACCATGTTGATGTCACTTCTGAAGATGCTCTGGTACCGCTTGCCTCACACCTGGATGTGCGTTTTATCTCAACGGACGGCAACCTGGAAGTCATTCTGGAAGGCGAAGATGTCAGCGGCGAAATCCGCACCCAGGAAGTGGCGAATGCCGCCTCTCAGGTCGCTGCGTTTCCTCGCGTACGCGAAGCGCTGTTACGTCGCCAACGCGCGTTTCGTGAAGCGCCCGGCCTGATTGCCGACGGACGTGATATGGGCACGGTGGTGTTCCCTGATGCGCCAGTAAAAATTTTTCTGGACGCCTCCTCGCAAGAACGTGCGCATCGACGTATGCTACAGTTGCAGGAGAAAGGCTTTAGTGTTAACTTTGAACGCCTTTTGGCCGAGATCGAAGAACGTGATTACCGCGATCGTAACCGTGCTGTAGCGCCGCTGGTTCCCGCTGCTGATGCTTTAGTTTTAGATTCAACCCGATTAAGCATTGAGCAAGTGATTGAAAAAGCGTTACAATACGCGCGCCAAAAACTGGCTCTCGCATAAGTGCGACCGAATTTGCAGTACCCCCGTTGCAATGGATTGACAGCGGGTATGTTAAACAACCCCATCCGGCATGGAGCCAGGTGGACGTTAAATATGAAACCTGAAGATTAAACATGACTGAATCTTTTGCTCAACTGTTTGAAGAATCCTTAAAAGAAATCGAAACCCGCCCGGGTTCCATCGTTCGTGGTGTTGTTGTTGCTATCGACAAAGACGTAGTACTGGTTGACGCCGGTCTGAAATCTGAGTCCGCCATTCCGGCAGAGCAGTTCAAAAACGCCCAGGGCGAGCTGGAAATCCAGGTTGGTGACGAAGTTGACGTTGCTCTGGATGCAGTAGAAGACGGCTTCGGTGAAACCCTGCTGTCCCGTGAAAAAGCTAAACGTCACGAAGCTTGGATCACGCTGGAAAAAGCTTACGAAGAAGCTGCAACCGTTACTGGTGTTATCAATGGCAAAGTCAAGGGTGGCTTCACTGTTGAGCTGAATGGTATTCGCGCGTTCCTGCCGGGTTCCCTGGTAGACGTTCGTCCGGTCCGCGACACGCTGCACCTGGAAGGCAAAGAGCTTGAATTCAAAGTAATCAAGCTGGATCAGAAGCGTAACAACGTTGTTGTTTCCCGTCGTGCCGTTATCGAATCCGAAAACAGCGCAGAACGCGATCAGCTGCTGGAAAACCTGCAGGAAGGCATGGAAGTTAAAGGTATCGTTAAGAACCTCACTGACTACGGTGCATTCGTTGATCTGGGTGGCGTTGACGGCCTGCTGCACATCACCGACATGGCATGGAAACGCGTTAAGCATCCGAGCGAAATCGTAAACGTTGGCGACGAAATCACTGTTAAAGTGTTGAAGTTCGACCGCGAGCGTACTCGTGTATCTCTGGGCCTGAAACAGCTGGGCGAAGATCCATGGGTAGCTATCGCTAAGCGTTATCCGGAAGGTACCAAACTGACTGGTCGCGTGACCAACCTGACCGACTACGGCTGCTTCGTTGAAATCGAAGAAGGCGTTGAAGGCCTGGTTCACGTTTCCGAAATGGATTGGACCAACAAAAACATCCACCCGTCCAAAGTTGTTAACGTTGGCGACGTAGTGGAAGTTATGGTTCTGGATATCGACGAAGAACGTCGTCGTATCTCCCTGGGTCTGAAGCAGTGCAAAAACAACCCATGGCAGCAGTTCGCGGAAACCCACAACAAGGGCGACCGTGTTGAAGGTAAAATCAAGTCTATTACTGACTTCGGTATCTTCATCGGCCTGGACGGCGGCATCGACGGCCTGGTTCACCTGTCTGACATCTCCTGGAACGTTGCAGGCGAAGAAGCAGTTCGTGAATACAAAAAAGGCGACGAAATCGCAGCAGTTGTTCTGCAGGTTGACGCAGAGCGTGAGCGTATCTCTCTGGGCGTTAAACAGCTCGCAGAAGATCCGTTCAACAACTGGGTTGCACTGAACAAGAAAGGCGCAATCGTAAACGGTAAAGTCACTGCAGTTGACGCTAAAGGCGCAACCGTAGAACTGGCTGACGGCGTTGAAGGTTACCTGCGCGCTTCTGAAGCTTCCCGCGACCGCGTTGAAGATGCAACTCTGGTTCTGAGCGTAGGCGACGACGTTGAAGCTAAATTCACCGGCGTTGATCGTAAGAACCGTGCAATCAGCCTGTCTGTTCGTGCTAAAGACGAAGCTGATGAGAAAGATGCAATCGCAACTGTTAACAAACAGGAAGATGCAAACTTCTCTAACAACGCAATGGCTGAAGCTTTCAAAGCAGCTAAAGGCGAGTAATATCGAGTACTCTATACCCGCACATGCAACTTGAAGTATGACGGGTATAAATCCTTTGTGCTGTTAACAGCACAAAGGGTGACGAGTAGCTTGACAGATTACAGGATTCGTCCTGTAATCAATGACAAAGGGCGGCTACGGCCGCCCTTAATCAATGCAGCAGCTAATTTTGCCTTTAAGGAACCGGAGGAATCATGACCAAGTCAGAATTGATTGAAAGACTTGCAACCCAGCAACCTCATATTCCCGCGAAAGCGGTTGAAGATGCAGTAAAAGAGATGCTGGAACATATGGCCTCGACTCTTGCGCAGGGCGAGCGTATTGAAATCCGCGGTTTCGGCAGTTTTTCTTTGCATTACCGCGCACCACGCACCGGACGTAATCCGAAGACTGGCGATAAAGTGGATCTGGAAGGAAAATATGTTCCGCACTTTAAGCCGGGTAAAGAACTGCGCGATCGCGCCAATATTTACGGTTAAGTCCTCAGCAAGACTTAGCCCCGAGAAAAGCACCTGTATGGGTGCTTTTTTCATTTTCACCTCCCTGTGCTGGAATCTCTCTCCCAACATATTTGTATGTTACATCTGCAGTTAAATAACATCGGAACGCACCTCGTTTACCGGTAAATAGTTGCCAGACATCTGCTGAATTGTCCTGCACACTCCCTGTCACAGGGAGGTGTCATATGAAACTAACAACAATCAGTACGTGTGCGTTATGCGGCATTCTCCCGCTGACGGTATTACCCGTATTACCTGACATGCTGTGTGTCAGCTTGGTATTTGGTCTGGCGTGTCTGCTTTGTCTCATTCCTCATCGATATATGCATTACGCTGGATTAGTCCTGCTGTTTTTCCTGTGGGGAATACTGGCTGCGAAAGAGGTTATCTGGGCCGGTAATACGCTGCCTGCGAAAACCCAGCAAGCCATTGTGAGGATAACCGGAACTGATAATATGACAACGCACTACGGCCAAATCACTCACCTTCAGGGGAAACGAATCTTTCCTGCCGTTGGCGTCGTACTGTATGGACAGTACTTACCTGGCGATGTTTGCGCAGGTCAGACATGGGCGATGATGCTGAAAGTTCGCGCTGTGCATGGGCAACTGAATGAAGGTGGATTTGATAGCCAGCGCTATGCATTGGCACAGCATCAGCCGCTAACGGGGCGATTTCTGCAGGCCTCAGTGATTACACCGCAATGCAGTCTGCGTGCACGTTATCTCTCCTCGCTAAAAACCACGCTTGCCGCCTATCCCTGGCAGCAAGTCATACTGGGGCTGGGGATGGGGGAACGTTTGTCTGTATCGCAGGCGGTAAAAAATATAATGCGTGATACCGGAACAGCACATTTGATGGCCATTTCCGGGCTGCATATTGCTTTTGCCGCACTCCTCGCTGGCGGATTGATACGAGGCGGACAATTTTTTATGCCAGCACGCTGGATCTGCTGGCAGGCTCCGCTAGTCGGGGGTGTGCTCTGCGCTGCATTTTATGCCTGGCTGACGGGGCTGCAACCACCGGCATTACGCACGGTCATCGCGCTAATGGTATGGGGGGCACTAAAACTAAGCGGCAGGCAGTGGAGTGGCTGGGCGGTCTGGATTACCTGTCTGGCAGCAATTGTGGTAGTAGATCCGGTCGCGGTGATTTCACAAAGTCTGTGGTTGTCTGCTTTCGCCGTAGCGGCGCTGCTATTCTGGTTTCAGTGGATGCCGATGCCGTGCTGGCCGCTCTCGCGTATCGGACGTGCAGTGCTGGCGCTTGCTCATCTTCAACTGGGAATTACGGTACTGCTTCTGCCTGTCCAAATCGCATTATTTCACGGTGTTAGCCTGAGCTCATTGCTGGCCAATTTATTTGCGGTACCGCTGGTCACATTTGTTTCAGTTCCTCTGATATTGGCGGGTATGGTCGTGCATTTAACCGGTCAGGTGATGATCGAGGCAGGGCTGTGGTATCTCGCTGACCGTTCTCTGGAGCTGTTATTTTGGGGTCTCAATAGCTTACCGGAAGGATGGCTCAACATTGATGCGCGTTGGCAATGGCTTGCACTGTCCCCATGGCTGATGCTTATTGCATGGCGATTAAATGCCTGGGAAACGCTACCGGTTGCCTGTTTTACCGGGCTTTTGTTATTGAGTGGACCGTTCTGGAGGACACCCCGCGCTGATTTGTGGCAGGTACATATGCTGGACGTCGGGCAGGGGCTGGCGATGGTGATTGCGCGTAATGGTAAAGCACTGCTTTATGATACTGGTCTGGCATGGCCTGAAGGTGATAGCGCGCAACAGCTGATTATTCCCTGGCTACGTTGGCACAACCTGGAACCGCAAGGGGTAATTCTAAGTCACGAGCATTTGGATCACCGGGGAGGGTTGCAATCGCTACAGCAAGCCTGGCCGTCACTGTGGATCAGAAGTCCGTTGGGCTGGAAAGGGCATCTCCCTTGTTTTCGCGGGGAGCATTGGCAATGGCAGGGATTAACATTTAGTGCACATTGGCCAGTCAGTGGAAATAAAGAGCAGGGGAATAACCATTCCTGTGTGGTAAAGGTGGATGACGGACATCAGAGTATTCTCCTGACTGGTGATATTGAATCCCCTGCTGAACAAAAAATGCTAAGTCACTACTGGCAGCATCTGCAGGCTACGTTTGTGCAGGTTCCACACCACGGGAGTAACACGTCATCCTCATTGGCGCTGATTCAACGCGTTGGCGGACAGGCCGCAATAGCCTCAGCATCCCGCTACAATGCCTGGCGTCTACCGTCATGGAAAGTCCGACAGCGTTACCGGAAACAAAATTATCAGTGGCTGGACACACCCCACCAGGGGCAAATCACGCTAGATATTTATCAAAAAAGTTGGCGCATACGCAGCTTACGGGATCAGATTTTACCCCGTTGGTATCATCAGTGGTTTGGCGTGTTGGAGGATAACGGGTAGAATATGCGGCTATTCTAACAAATGCTGGTTTTTTGAATGCATAACGATAAAGATCTCTCTACGTGGCAGACGTTTCGCCGACTATGGCCAACCATAGCGCCTTTTAAATCGGGTCTGATCGTGGCGGGTATAGCGTTAGTCCTTAACGCGGCCAGCGATACCTTCATGTTATCGCTCCTCAAGCCATTACTGGATGATGGTTTTGGTAAAACTGATCGCTCTGTGCTGCTGTGGATGCCTCTGGTGGTCATTGGGCTAATGATAGTTCGCGGTATTACGAGCTACGTCTCCAGCTACTGTATTTCATGGGTGTCAGGCAAAGTGGTCATGACCATGCGCCGCCGCCTGTTTGGTCATATGATGGGTATGCCTGTCGCCTTTTTTGATAAACAGTCTACCGGTACGCTGCTGTCTCGTATTACCTATGATTCAGAGCAGGTCGCGTCATCATCTTCTGGTGCGCTAATCACCGTAGTACGTGAAGGTGCCTCGATTATTGGCCTGTTTATCATGATGTTCTATTACAGTTGGCAGCTGTCATTGATCCTGATTGTGCTGGCACCAATTGTGTCAGTGGCAATCCGAGTGGTTTCCAAGCGCTTTCGTAGCATCAGTAAAAACATGCAAAACACCATGGGGCAGGTTACGACAAGTGCGGAGCAGATGCTGAAAGGCCACAAAGAAGTTTTGATTTTTGGTGGCCAGGAAGTTGAAACCAAGCGTTTTGACAAAGTCAGCAACAAGATGCGTCTGCAGGGTATGAAGATGGTTTCTGCCTCTTCTATCTCCGATCCTATCATCCAGTTGATCGCTTCTCTGGCTCTGGCCTTCGTGTTATATGCGGCCAGTTTCCCAAGCGTGATGGAAAACCTGACGGCAGGGACAATCACCGTTGTCTTCTCTTCAATGATCGCCCTGATGCGTCCACTGAAGTCACTGACTAACGTCAATGCGCAGTTCCAGCGCGGTATGGCGGCATGCCAGACCTTATTTACGATACTGGATAGCGAACAAGAGAAAGATGAAGGTAAACGCGTCATTGAGCGCGCTTCTGGCGATCTGGAGTTCCGTAACGTGACCTTTACCTACCCGGGCCGTGACATTCCTGCACTACGTAACATCAACCTGAATATTCCGGCGGGCAAAACCGTTGCCCTGGTTGGTCGTTCGGGTTCTGGTAAATCCACTATCGCCAGCCTGATCACGCGCTTCTACGATATTGATGAAGGGCAGATTCTGATGGATGGGCACGACCTTCGTGAATACACCCTGTCATCGCTGCGCGCTCAGGTGGCGCTGGTATCGCAGAACGTTCACCTGTTCAATGATACGGTTGCCAACAACATCGCCTACGCGCGTACCGATATGTACAGCCGCGAGCAGATCGAAAAAGCGGCACAGATGGCCTACGCCATGGATTTCATCAACAAGATGGATGATGGTCTGGATACGGTGATTGGCGAAAACGGCGTGCTGCTTTCAGGTGGTCAGCGCCAGCGTATCGCCATCGCTCGCGCCTTGCTGCGCGACAGTCCGATCCTGATCCTCGATGAAGCTACGTCGGCGCTGGATACCGAATCCGAACGCGCGATTCAGTCTGCACTTGATGAGCTACAGAAAAACCGTACTTCTCTGGTCATTGCTCACCGTCTTTCAACCATTGAACAAGCCGACGAAATCATCGTGGTGGAGGATGGTCTGATTGTCGAACGCGGAACCCATAGCGACCTGATTGAGCAGCGCGGGGTCTATGCGCAATTACACAAAATGCAATTCGGTCAATGATCGCACGTATCTGGTCTGGTGAATCGCCGCTGTGGCGATTGTTACTTCCACTCTCCTGGCTTTATGGCCTGGTGAGTGGCGGGATCCGTCTATGCTACAAGCTTGGGCTGAAACGCGCTTGGCGCGCGCCAGTACCGGTTGTGGTGGTCGGCAATCTTACAGCCGGCGGCAATGGCAAAACACCGGTGGTAATTTGGCTGGTTGAACAACTGCAGCAACGCGGGATTCGCGTGGGCGTGGTGTCGCGTGGTTACGGCGGGAAAGCGGCTGCTTACCCGTTGTTATTGACCGCAGAGACCACTACCGCAGAAGCGGGTGATGAACCTGTGCTGATCGCCCAACGTACCGGCGTGCCGGTAGCGGTATCCCCGGTAAGATCGGATGCGGTAAAAGCCATTTTGGCCCAACATGACGTGCAGATTATTGTGACCGACGATGGGCTACAGCACTATCGTCTGGCGCGAGATGTTGAAATCGTGGTTATTGACGGTGTGCGTCGGTTTGGTAACGGCTGGTGGCTCCCTGCTGGGCCAATGCGTGAACGCGCAGGTCGCCTTAAATCGGTAGATGCCACGATCGTTAATGGCGGCGTTGCGCGACCGGGTGAAATTCCCATGCATCTTGAGCCGGGGCCGGCCGTTAATTTACGTACCGGTGAACGTCGCGATGTGGCGCAACTGCCTGATATTGTCGCCATGGCGGGTATCGGTCATCCACCCCGTTTTTTTGCCACGCTTGAGGCATGTGGCGCCAGGTTACAAAAATGTGTCGCACTGGCAGACCATCAGTCTCTGACCTACAGTGACGTCAGTGCGTTGTTAGCAGAAGGACAAACGCTGGTGATGACGGAAAAAGATGCCGTGAAATGTCGTGCATTTGCCGATGATAACTGGTGGTATTTACCCGTTGACGCACATCTGTCAGGCGAACGGCCTGATGCGTTGCTGGATAGCTTAATCTCGCTGACTCGCTGACTGATTCACGCTGCGGCAGCGAATCATTTATGAGGTCATAAATGTCGTTGCCGCGTCTTACTCTGACGGATGCCCGTCATCTTCATCTTGCTGCCCAGGGGCTACTGAAAAAAACACGCCGCCGGGCAACGCCTGCAGATATTCTTCCCACCATTTCGCGTATGTCGTTACTGCAAATCGATACCATCAATATTGTGGCGCGCAGTCCCTATCTGGTGCTGTTTAGTCGTTTGGGTGACTATTCCCCCCAATGGCTGGATGAGTCCTTACTGCAGGGGGAATTGATGGAGTATTGGGCGCATGAAGCCTGTTTTTTACCGCGCAGCGACTTTACGCTGATACGCCATCGTATGTTGGCTCCGGAAAAAATGGGCTGGAAATACAAAGCGGCGTGGATGAAAGAGCATGCTCATGAAATTGAGCAACTGTTACAGCATATCCAGCATAACGGGCCGGTACGTTCAGCCGATTTCGAGCATCCGCGTAAGGGCGCCAGCGGTTGGTGGGAATGGAAACCACAAAAGCGGCATCTGGAAGGGCTTTTTACATCCGGGAAAGTGATGGTGGTGGAGCGGCGTAATTTTCAGCGAGTGTATGATTTAACGCATCGCGTCATGCCTCATTGGGATGACGAGCGTGACCGGCTGTCGCAGGATGAAGCCGAAATTGTGATGCTGGATAATAGCGCCCGTAGTTTGGGTATTTTCCGTGAGCAGTGGTTGGCGGACTACTATCGCCTGAAGCGTCCGGCGTTAAAAAACTGGTGCGATATGCGAAGGGAACAGCGACATATAATTCCTGTTGATGTAGAAGGGCTGGGCACCTTGTGGTTGCACAGCCACCTTCAGCCGCAACTGGAACTTGCTCTGGCGGGAAAGTTGACTGCCACCCACAACGCTGTTTTATCCCCGTTTGATCCGGTGGTCTGGGATCGTAAACGGGCAGAACAGCTGTTTGATTTTAGCTACCGACTGGAATGCTATACGCCAGCGCCGAAACGTCAGTATGGTTATTTCGTCTTGCCGTTGCTGCATCGCGGGCAGTTAGTTGGGCGCATGGACGCCAAAATGCACCGTAAAACCGGCGTGCTGGAGGTTATTTCGCTGTGGTTGCAGGATGGCATCAAACCAGGGGTTACTCTGCAAAAAGGATTGTTTCAGGCGATTGATGATTTTGCCCGCTGGCAGCAGGCGACGCGAGTGACATTGGGGAATTGCCCGGACGGTTTATTTGCTGAATCTCGGCACGGTTGGGAAATAGACCCAGCCTCTTAATTGATTATGTTAATATTTACGGATTCACAATCCGGTCCATCTGGAGGAACTATGGATCATCGTCTGCTTGAAATCATTGCCTGCCCGGTATGCAATGGCAAACTCTGGTTTAACCAGGAAAAACAGGAACTGATTTGTAAACTGGATAACCTTGCTTTCCCACTGCGCGACGGCATTCCAGTTTTGCTGGAAACCGAAGCCCGTGTTCTGACTGCTGATGAGAGTAAATCATGAGTTTTGTGGTCATTATTCCTGCGCGTTATGCGTCCACACGTTTGCCGGGTAAGCCGCTGCTGGATATCAACGGCAAGCCCATGATTGTGCATGTCCTGGAACGTGCGCGTGAATCTGGCGCCGAGCGTATTATTGTTGCCACCGATCATGAAGATGTCGCTCGTGCGGTAGAAGCGGTGGGTGGCGAAGTGTGCATGACCCGTGCCGATCACCAGTCTGGCACGGAGCGACTGGCGGAAGTTGTCGAGAAATGTGGCTTTAGCGATGATACCGTTATTGTGAACGTCCAGGGTGATGAGCCGATGATCCCGGCGGTCATTATTCGTCAGGTCGCTGAGAATCTGGCGCAGCGCCAGGTTGGTATGGCGACCCTTGCAGCCCCGATTCACAGCGCGGAAGAGGCGTTTAATCCGAATGCGGTAAAAGTTGTGCTGGATGCCGAAGGTTATGCTCTCTATTTTTCCCGTGCGACGATCCCATGGGATCGCGACCGTTTTTCCAAAAGCCTCGAAACGGTGGGCGATACCTTCCTGCGTCACCTGGGCATTTACGGTTATCGCGCCGGATTTATTCGCCGTTATGTAAACTGGCAGCCGAGTCCACTTGAGCATATTGAAATGCTGGAGCAACTGCGTGTGCTGTGGTACGGCGAGAAAATTCACGTTGCCGTCGCAAAAGAAGTCCCAGGAACCGGCGTAGACACTGCCGAAGACCTTGAGCGCGTTCGCGCTGAAATGCGTTAGTTTTTCTCATGACACTCCCCCCCGGTGATGCGATTTTTGGGAGGAGTGTCGTATCGTTACGCTTTCCCTCCACTTTTCTTTTCATCAATTGATCTCATCCGGGTGACATCTGTCTGCACGACGCTCATTATGAAAGCAGTAGCATTAATGAGGGCAATCTGAAATGGAACAGTTGCGTGCCGAACTCAGCCATCTGCTGGGTGAAAAACTCAGTCGTATTGAATGCGTAAATGAAAAAGTGGATACGGCCCTGTGGTCACTGTATGACAGCCAGGGAAATCCGATGCCACTGATGGCGAGAAGTTTCACCACACCGGGGATGGCGCAGCAGTTAGCATGGAAAACCACCATGCTGGCACGCAGCGGGACTGTGCGTATGCCAGTCATTTATGGGGTCTTAACGCACGAAGAACATCCCGGCCCTGATGTCCTGTTGCTTGAGCGTTTACGCGGTGTGCCGGTAGAAGCGCCAGCCAGAACGCCCGAACGCTGGGAACATCTAAAGGATCAGATTGTAGAAGGTCTGCTTTCATGGCATCGACAGGATAGCCGCGGCTGTGTGGGAATGGTGGATAACACGCAAGAGAATATCTGGCCATCCTGGTATCGTCAGCGAGTTGAGGTGTTGTGGACTACGTTAAGTCAGTTCAACAATACCGGGCTGACGATGCAGGACAAACGGATCCTGTTTCGTACCCGTGAGTGTTTGCCCGCTTTATTTGAAGGATTCAATGATAACTGCGTGCTGATCCACGGTAATTTCAGCTTACGCAGCATGCTTAAAGACGCCCGTAGCGATCAGCTTCTGGCAATGGTGGGGCCGGGGTTGATGCTGTGGGCGCCCAGGGAATATGAACTGTTCCGCTTAATGGATAATGCGCTGGCGGAAAGCCTGCTATGGCAATACCTGCAGCGCGCGCCAGTGGCGGAGTCGTTCATCTGGCGGCGCTGGTTGTATGTGTTATGGGATGAGGTTGCGCAACTGGTCAATACCGGACGTTTTAATCGTTCCAACTTTGACCTGGCAACGAAATCACTGCTGCCGTGGCTCGCCTGAACCTTTTAGCCACTGCCAGATGCGCCCCAACGTTTCGTAACCAACACGATCGCTATGCATCAGCCAGACAGGCGAAGGAATTGCTCGCTCCCACGGATTGAGTGGTGAATCGATGGCCAGTTGATTAGCGGGTGCAGGCAACGGATGCAGTCCGGCCTGCTGGAAGAAAATCATCGCACGCGGTAAGTGCGATGCGGATGTCACCAGCAGGAACGGCGTATCGCCAATGGCCTGTTTTACTTCTATCGCTTCTTCTTCGGTATCTTTAGGTTTGTCCAGCGTAATGATCTCGCTGCGGGGCACGCCCAGCGACTGCGCCACGCGAGCGCCAGCTTCAGCCGTGCTGACATTATTGGTCTTTGCGGCAGCGCCGGTAAAGATAAGCTTCGAGCCCGGGTTTGCGCGCCATAGGCGAATACCTTCATTCAGACGTGGAAGGCTGTTGTTGATCAGGTTTGAACTTGGCGCCCACTGCGGATTCCACGTATATCCGCCACCCAACACCACAATGTACTCCACTTTTTGCGTACCCTGCCAGGTTGGATAACTATCCTCAAGCGGTTTCAGCAGACGATCGGCGACAGGTTGCAGGCTAAGCAGTAAAAGTGCGAGCCAACTCAGGCTGATACACACTTTCCCCGTTTTCTGAAAGCGGCTAAACCAGATTAACCCCAGGCCGATGCCCATCACAAGCAGCATCAACGGAAGCGGCAGCATCATACCGCCAATCACTTTCTTCAGCGTAAAAAGCATCCTTTTTGGTTCCTTTTTTAACCATATAGCAGGGGATCTGCAGCGATATTACACCAGGAAGGTTCATTCTCGGCGTGGGTGTGACAAAATAGCGGTTTTACTTAGTCGCCCTAAAGCCAGCCTGTGGAGAGCCCGATGCGGGATCGCAATTTTGATGACATTGCAGAGAAGTTTTCCCGTAACATTTACGGCACCACCAAAGGTCAATTAAGACAGGCTATTCTCTGGCAGGATTTGGATCGCTTACTGCCCACGCTCGGTGAACAGAAATTACATATTCTGGATGCGGGTGGGGGCGAAGGGCAAACGGCCATCAAAATGGCGGAGCGCGGTCACTTCGTGACATTATGTGACCTGTCCGGTGAGATGATCGCCCGTGCGCAACAGGCAGCAGAGGCAAAAGGTGTGAGCGGAAACATGCATTTCATACAATGCGCCGCTCAGGATGTTGCTGCGCATTTGGAAAGCCCGGTTGATCTGATATTGTTTCATGCTGTGCTGGAATGGGTGGCCGAACCGGTTTGCGTGCTGCAAACCCTGTGGTCGGTATTACGTCCCGGCGGCGCGTTATCGTTAATGTTCTACAATGCTAACGGTCTGCTGATGCACAACATGGTCGCAGGGAATTTCGACTATGTGCAGGTTGGGATGCCAAAACGTAAAAAACGTACGCTTTCACCAGACTATCCGCGTGAACCAGGACAGGTTTACCAGTGGCTGGAAGAGATCGGTTGGCAGATAACCGGTAAGACAGGCGTGCGCGTGTTTCATGATTATCTGCGAGATAAGCATCAACAGCGTGACGGTTATGAAATGTTACTTGAGTTAGAAACGCGCTATTGCCGCCAGGAACCGTATATCAGCCTTGGCCGCTATATTCATGTCACCGCGCGCAAACCGCAGATGCAAGGATAACCTATGAGTGAATTTTCCCAGACAGTCCCCGAACTGGTTGCCTGGGCCAGAAAAAATGACTTCTCCATCTCTCTGCCGGTAGACAGACTTTCGTTCCTGCTGGCGGTAGCCACGTTGAACGGTGAGCGACTTGACGGTGAGATGAGCGAAGGCGAGCTGGTGGATGCGTTCCGCCATGTGAGTGATGCGTTTGAGCAAACCAGCGAAACCATCGGTGTTCGCGCCAATAACGCGATTAACGACATGGTACGTCAACGTCTGCTGAACCGCTTTACCAGCGAGCAGGCGGAAGGTAACGCTATTTATCGTTTAACGCCGCTGGGGATTGGCATCACGGATTACTATATTCGTCAGCGCGAATTCTCTACATTGCGTTTGTCGATGCAGTTGTCGATTGTTGCTGGTGAGCTGAAGCGCGCGGCAGATGCCGCCGCAGAAGGTGGTGATGAATTCCACTGGCACCGCAACGTCTATGCACCATTGAAGTATTCGGTAGCGGAAATTTTCGACAGTATCGATCTGACCCAGCGCATCATGGATGAACAGCAGCAGCAGGTAAAAGACGACATCGCACAGTTGCTAAACAAAGACTGGCGGGCGGCAATTTCCAGCTGTGAAATGCTGCTGTCTGAAACGTCTGGTACGCTGCGTGAACTGCAGGATACGCTGGAAGCCGCAGGCGATAAGCTGCAGGCGAACTTGTTACGCATTCAGGACGCGACGATGGCTCATGACGATTTGCATTTCGTCGACCGGCTGGTGTTCGACCTGCAAAGCAAGCTCGACCGTATTATCAGCTGGGGTCAGCAATCCATCGATTTGTGGATCGGCTACGATCGTCACGTGCACAAGTTTATCCGTACCGCTATTGATATGGACAAAAATCGCGTCTTTGCCCAGCGTTTACGTCAGTCTGTCCAGAGCTATTTTGACGATCCGTGGGCGTTGACCTATGCCAATGCCGATCGTCTGCTGGATATGCGTGACGAAGAGATGGTGCTGCGTGATGAAGAGGTCACCGGTGAGCTCCCGGCCGATCTGGAATATGAAGAATTTAACGAGATCCGCGAACAGCTGGCGGCAATTATCGAAGAGCAGTTGGCTATCTATAAATCCAGACAAACGCCACTGGATCTCGGATTGGTCGTGCGCGAGTATCTGGCGCAATATCCACGTGCGCGTCACTTCGACGTTGCGCGTATTGTTATCGATCAGGCGGTACGTCTTGGCGTAGCGCAAGCAGACTTCACCGGACTGCCAGCCAAATGGCAGCCGATTAATGATTACGGAGCCAAGGTACAGGCGCATGTCATTGACAAATATTGAACAAGTGATGCCGGTCAAGCTGGCGCAGGCGCTGGCGAATCCGTTATTTCCGGCGCTGGATAGCGCGTTACGTTCGGGTCGTCATATCGGCCTGGATGAACTGGATAATCATGCCTTCCTGATGGATTTTCAGGAATATTTTGAAGAGTTTTACAGCCGCTATAACGTGGAATTGATCCGTGCGCCGGAAGGGTTCTTCTACCTTCGTCCGCGTTCAACGACGCTCATTCCCCGTTCGGTCCTGTCTGAACTGGACATGATGGTCGGTAAAATTCTTTGTTATCTCTATCTCAGCCCGGAACGTCTGGCAAACGAAGGGATTTTTACTCAGCAAGAGCTGTACGACGAGCTGCTAACGCTGGCGGATGAAGCCAAACTGCTGAAGCTGGTGAACAACCGTTCGACCGGTTCGGACGTTGATCGCCAGAAACTCCAGGAAAAAGTGCGTTCTTCACTTAACCGCCTGCGTCGTTTAGGCATGGTGTGGTTTATGGGTCACGACAGTAGCAAATTCCGCATTACGGAATCAGTCTTCCGCTTTGGCGCGGACGTGCGCAGCGGTGACGATCCGCGCGAAGCGCAGCGTCGCTTAATTCGTGATGGCGAAGCGATGCCGGTCGAGAACCGCCTGCAGCTCAACGATGAGCCCGAAGAGAATCAGCCGGACAGTGGAGAAGAAGAATAATGATTGAACGCGGTAAATTTCGCTCACTTACGCTGATTAACTGGAATGGTTTTTTTGCCCGTACGTTTGACCTTGATGAGCTGGTTACCACGCTGTCGGGCGGGAACGGGGCGGGTAAATCCACCACCATGGCGGCATTCGTTACAGCGCTTATCCCGGACTTAACCTTGCTGCATTTTCGTAATACCACCGAAGCCGGTGCAACCAGCGGCTCACGCGATAAAGGTCTGCACGGAAAGCTGAAAGCAGGTGTCTGTTACTCGATGCTCGACGTCCTCAACTCGCGTCATCAGCGCGTGGTCGTGGGTGTGCGTCTGCAACAGGTTGCGGGTCGTGATCGCAAAGTGGATATCAAACCGTTTGCCATTCAGGGGCTGCCGATGTCGGTACAGCCAACCCAACTGGTGACGGAAACGCTGAACGAACGCCAGGCGCGCGTACTGTCTCTACCTGAGCTGAAAGAGAAGCTTGATGAGATGGAAGGTGTGCAGTTTAAGCAGTTCAACTCAATAACCGATTATCATTCGCTGATGTTCGATCTGGGCATCATTGCCCGGCGTCTGCGCTCCGCGTCTGATCGTAGTAAATTCTACCGTCTGATTGAAGCCTCGCTGTACGGCGGGATCTCCAGCGCCATTACCCGTTCACTGCGTGACTACCTGCTGCCGGAAAACGGCGGCGTGCGTAAAGCGTTCCAGGATATGGAAGCCGCGCTGCGTGAAAACCGCATGACGCTGGAAGCGATTCGCGTCACCCAGTCAGATCGCGACCTGTTTAAGCATTTGATCAGCGAAGCGACTAACTATGTGGCGGCAGATTATATGCGCCACGCTAATGAACGTCGTATTCACCTCGACAAAGCGCTGGAATATCGGCGTGAACTGTATACCTCGCGCCAGCAGCTGGCCGCAGAGCAGTATAAGCATGTGGATATGGCGCGTGAACTGGGCGAGCATAACGGCGCGGAAGGCGATCTGGAAGCCGATTATCAGGCCGCGAGCGATCACCTGAATCTGGTGCAAACCGCACTGCGTCAGCAGGAAAAAATTGAACGCTACGAAGCGGATCTCGAAGAGTTGCAGATCCGTCTCGAAGAACAAAATGAAGTCGTGGCAGAAGCTGTCGATCGTCAGGATGAGAATGAAGCCCGTGCGGAAGCCGCCGAGCTGGAAGTGGATGAGCTGAAAAGCCAGCTTGCCGATTACCAGCAGGCGCTGGACGTCCAGCAAACGCGCGCCATCCAGTACACTCAGGCGATTCAGGCACTGAGCCGAGCCAAAGAGCTTTGCCACTTACCGGATCTGACCGCCGATAGCGCCGCTGAATGGCTGGAAACCTTCCAGGCCAAAGAGCAGGAAGCGACCGAGAAGTTGCTGACGCTGGAACAAAAAATGAGCGTGGCGCAAACTGCGCACAGCCAGTTCGAACAGGCTTACCAACTGGTGGCGGCTATCAACGGCCCGCTGGCGCGTGGTGAAGCCTGGAGCGTGGCGCGTGAGCTGCTGCGCGAAGGCGTTGAACAGCGCCACCTGGCGGAACAGGTTCAGCCATTGCGCATGCGTTTGAGCGAGCTGGAACAGCGTCTGCGCGAACAGCAGGAAGCCGAGCGTCTGCTGGCTGAATTCTGCAAGCGTCAGGGTAAACAGTTCGATATCGATGAGCTGGAAGCGCTGCACCAGGAACTGGAAGCGCGTATCGCCGCCTTGTCGGACAGCGTCTCGTCTGCCAGCGAACAGCGTATGACGCTGCGTCAGGAGCAGGAGCAGCTGCAATCGCGTATCCAGCATCTGATGAAACGCGCGCCTGTCTGGCTGGCCGCGCAAAATAGCCTGAACCAGCTTAGCGAGCAGTGTGGCGAAGAGTTTACCTCCAGCCAGGATGTGACCGAGTATCTGCAACAATTGCTGGAGCGCGAGCGTGAAGCCATTGTTGAGCGGGATGAAGTCGGCGCGCGCAAAAATGCGGTTGATGAAGAGATTGAACGTTTAAGTCAGCCGGGCGGGGCGGAAGATCAGCGCCTCAATGCGCTGGCGGAACGCTTCGGCGGCGTGCTGTTGTCTGAAATCTATGACGATGTTAGCCTTGAAGATGCGCCGTACTTCTCTGCGCTGTACGGTCCTTCGCGCCATGCCATCGTGGTGCCGGATCTGTCACTGATTACTGAGCAACTTGATGGGCTGACGGATTGCCCGGAAGACCTCTACTTCATCGAAGGGGATCCGCAGTCGTTTGATGACAGCGTCTTCAGCGTCGATGAACTTGAAAAAGCGGTAGTGGTGAAAACCGCCGAGCGTCAGTGGCGTTATTCCCGCTTCCCGACGGTGCCGATTTTTGGTCGTGCTGCGCGCGAAAGCCGTATCGAAACCCTGCATGCCGAGCGTGAAGGGCTGTCTGAACGTTTTGCAACGCTCTCCTTTGACGTCCAGAAAACCCAGCGTCTGCACCAGGCGTTTAGCCGCTTTATTGGCAGCCATCTGTCGGTGGCATTTGAAGCCGATCCGGAAGCGGAAATTCGCCAACTGAACAGCCGTCGCGTTGAACTCGAACGTGCGCTGACCAATCATGAAAATGATAATCAGCAAAGCCGTATGCAGTTTGAACAGGCGAAAGAGGGGGTTTCTGCTCTTAACCGCCTGCTGCCGCGTTTGAATCTGCTGGCAGATGACACGCTGGCCGATCGTGTGGACGAAATTCGTGAGCGTCTGGATGAAGCCCAGGAAGCGGCGCGTTTTGTGCAGCAGCACGGCAACCAGTTAGCCAAACTGGAACCGATGGTTTCGGTTCTGCAAAATGATCCGGAGCAGTTTGAACAGCTGAAAGAAGACTACGCGTATTCTCAGCAGATGCAGCGTGATGCGCGTCAGCAAGCTTTTGCCCTGACCGAAGTGGTACAGCGCCGGGCGCACTTTAGCTATTCCGACTCCGCCGAAATGCTCAGCGGTAACAGCGATCTGAATGAGAAACTGCGTGAGCGTCTGGAACAGGCGGAAGCTGAACGTACCCGCGCCCGTGAAGCGTTGCGCAGCCATGCCGCGCAGTTGAGCCAGTACAATCAGGTTATGGCCTCGCTGAAAAGCTCTTATGACACCAAGAAAGAGCTACTGAACGATTTACAACGCGAACTGCAGGATATCGGCGTTCGCGCAGACAGCGGCGCTGAAGAGCGTGCGCGTATTCGTCGTGATGAACTGCATGCGCAGCTCAGTAATAACCGCGCTCGTCGCAACCAACTGGAAAAAGCGCTAACCTTCTGCGAAGCGGAGATGGAAAACCTGACCCGCAAGCTGCGCAAGCTTGAGCGCGATTACCATGAAATGCGTGAGCAGGTGGTGACCGCGAAAGCCGGCTGGTGTGCGGTGATGCGGATGGTGAAAGATAACGGTGTGGAACGTCGTCTGCACCGTCGCGAGTTGGCCTATCTTTCCGGTGACGAACTGCGTTCGATGTCGGATAAGGCGCTCGGTGCGCTACGTCTGGCGGTTGCGGATAACGAACATCTGCGCGATGTGTTGCGCATGTCTGAAGATCCAAAACGTCCAGAACGTAAAATTCAGTTCTTTGTCGCGGTTTACCAGCATCTGCGTGAACGTATTCGCCAGGATATTATCCGTACCGACGATCCGGTTGAAGCCATCGAGCAGATGGAGATTGAATTGAGCCGTCTGACGGAAGAATTAACCTCCCGCGAACAGAAGCTGGCGATCAGCTCTCGCAGCGTGGCGAATATTATCCGTAAGACGATTCAGCGCGAACAGAACCGTATTCGCATGCTGAACCAGGGTCTGCAAAGCGTGTCGTTTGGCCAGGTAAACAGCGTTCGTCTGAACGTCAACGTACGCGAGACGCATGCCACCTTGCTGGACGTACTCTCCGAGCAGCATGAGCAGCACCAGGATCTGTTTAACAGCAATCGTCTGACCTTCTCTGAAGCGCTGGCGAAGCTGTATCAGCGTCTGAATCCGCAGATTGACATGGGACAGCGTACGCCGCAAACCATTGGTGAAGAACTGCTCGACTACCGCAACTACCTGGAAATGGAAGTTGAGGTTAACCGTGGTTCTGACGGTTGGCTGCGTGCCGAATCGGGCGCCCTGTCCACAGGGGAAGCGATCGGTACCGGGATGTCAATCCTCGTGATGGTTGTTCAAAGCTGGGAAGATGAAGGGCGTAGACTGCGTGGGAAAGATATCTCGCCATGCCGCCTGTTGTTCCTTGATGAAGCCGCACGACTTGATGCCCGCTCCATCGCAACCCTGTTTGAACTGTGCGAGCGTTTGCAGATGCAGCTGATTATTGCTGCGCCGGAAAATATCAGCCCGGAGAAAGGCACAACCTACAAACTGGTGCGTAAAGTCTTCCAGAACACCGAACACGTTCATGTGGTGGGTCTGCGTGGTTTTGCCCCTCAGTTACCTGAACCCTTACCTGGGATAGAAGATGCCTCTTCGCAGGCAAGCTAAGTAAAAAGGCGGCGCTAAAGCCGCCTTTTTCTTTTCCGATATGCACATGATACCTGGTGTAATTTCTTTAGACTTCTTTACATTAGGTTAGGCAAAAATGATTTGATGTTTATATACTGAAGGTAAGCCTAACGCGTCACCGGGCTTGCTCGTCATACTTCAGAATGTATTGGCGTTTTACAGGCCCGCTCCCTTGAGAGTAATGGGGAATACAGGCGGTCTGGCTACTCAAAGTATGATAAAGAAAACAGGGGGCAAGGGATGTTGCTTAATAAAATGTGTGGTCGTCGGCTGTCGGCAATCAGTTTGTGCCTGGCCGTAACATTCGCTCCACTGTTCAACGCGCAGGCTGATGAGCCTGAAATGATTCCTGGCGACAGCTCTGCGGCCGTCAGCGAACAGCCTACAGCGTTATCGCAACCGCAGGTACAATCTTACGCGACAGGTGTGATGGCGGGAATTCAGTCTCTGCCCAATGGCACATCTGTGGACAAAGCCCGCGCTGAATTGCAATCTCAGCTACCAGCAGGCTATACGCCGGTTTATATGAGCCAGCTGGAATTACTGTATGCCGCACGCGAAATGAAACCGATGTGGGAAAATCGTGATGCGGTAAAAGCCTTTCAACAACAGTTAGCCGAGGTGGCGATTGCCGGGTTTCAGCCGCAGTTTAACGCCTGGGTTGCGTTACTGACTGACCCGGCAGTCACAGGCCTGGCACGTGATACTGTGCTTTCTGATGCGATGATGGGCTATCTGCACTTTATTGCCAATATCCCCGTCAAAGGTAGCCGCTGGCTCTACAGCGATAAGCCTTATGCACTGGCAACGCCACCGCTCTCCGTTATTAACCAATGGCAGGTAGCGCTGGACAACGGTCAGCTAACTTCATTTATCACCAGCCTTACACCTCAGCATCCACAGTATGCTGCGATGCATGAGTCGTTGCTGAAGCTGGTGGGGGATTCGCGACCCTGGCCACGGTTAACCAGCACCACGACGTTGCGTCCCGGTGAATGGAGTAATGATATCCCGGCGCTGCGCGAAATTCTGCGTCGTACCGGAATGCTGAACGCCGGTGTCAGCACTTCTGCCAAAGAAGGGCGTAGCGCCTACGATCGCGAACTTGTTGACGCGGTGAAACGTTTTCAGACATGGCAGGGGCTGGGGGCCGATGGCACGATTGGCCCTGCGACGCGTGACTGGCTGAACGTGACGCCTGCTCAACGCGCGGGCGTACTGGCGTTAAATATTCAGCGTTTGCGCCTGCTGCCGAGCGATCTGTCTACCGGCATCATGGTAAACATCCCAGCCTACTCGCTGGTTTATTATCAGAACGGAAATCAGGTGCTGGCTTCCCGTGTTATTGTCGGACGTCCCGATCGTAAAACGCCGATGATGAGCAGCGCGTTGAATAATGTGGTTGTAAATCCACCGTGGAACGTGCCGCCGACGCTGGCCCGAAAAGATATTCTGCCTAAATTGTGGAACGATCCGGGGTACCTTGAGCGTCACGGGTATACTGTAATGCGCGGCTGGAACAGCAAAGAGACGATAGATCCGTGGCAGGTTGACTGGGCTACAATCACCGCCTCAAATCTGCCGTTCCGCTTCCAGCAGGCACCGGGCGCGCGTAATTCGCTGGGTCGCTATAAATTCAATATGCCGAGTTCGGACGCCATTTATCTGCACGATACGCCAAACCATAATTTGTTCCAGAAGGATACTCGGGCGCTAAGTTCTGGCTGTGTGCGCGTGAATAAGGCCTCGGAACTGGCGAATATGCTGCTGCAGGATGCTGGCTGGAATGATACGCGCATCTCGGATGCCCTGAAGCAAGGGGATACGCGGTATGTAAATATCCGCCAGAATATTCCGGTCAACCTGTACTATCTGACTGCCTTTGTGGGAAGCGATGGACGTACGCAGTATCGAACAGATATTTACAATTACGATCAGACAGCGCGATCCAGCGCACAAATCATGTCGAAAGCTGAGCAATTAATCAGATAAATGAAGCAGTTCGAGGAAAATGATTGTCGTAAGTTATGACGAAAACGGGGCAGGATGGCTGCAAGCCCCGTATTTCCTGGGTTTGGGAGCCTTGACGTGGACTACTTAGCCAGATAAGGTTTCCCGCGTGCGCTAGAGCATACATACGATAACATTGACCTGTAGACCTTAATACCATGGACAAATTTGACGCTAATCGCCGCAAACTGCTGGCGCTTGGTGGCATTGCCCTCGGCGCTGCCATCCTGCCTACGCCTGCGTTTGCTACACTCTCCACCCCACGTCCGCGTATATTGACTCTGAATAACCTGCATACCGGTGAGTCAATAAAAGCAGAGTTTTTTGATGGCAGGGGCTATATTCAGGACGAATTAGCAAAACTTAATCACTTTTTCCGTGACTTTCGGGCGAATAAAGTGAAATCCATCGACCCGGGATTGTTTGATCAACTCTTCCGTCTGCAGGGATTGCTGGGTACGCGTAAACCCGTACAACTGATCTCCGGCTATCGTTCCATCGATACCAATAACGAACTCCGTGCACGTAGTCGTGGTGTGGCAAAGAAAAGCTACCACACGAAAGGCCAGGCCATGGATTTCCACATTGAAGGTATCGCATTAAGCAATATTCGCAAAGCTGCGTTATCTATGCGCGCAGGTGGTGTAGGATACTACCCCAGCAGTAACTTTGTGCATATCGACACCGGGCCTGCACGGCACTGGTGATCCGTAAGCTTAATGAAACAGGAGCTGTATGAACTATCGTATTATTCCGGTCACTGCATTCGCCCAGAACTGCTCGCTAATCTGGTGTGAGCAGACGCGTCTGGCCGCACTGGTCGATCCCGGCGGTGATGCCGAGAAAATCAAACAGGAAGTCGATGCCAGCGGTCTGACGCTCATGCAGATCCTGCTTACCCACGGTCATCTTGACCATGTAGGGGCAGCGGCTGAACTGGCACAGCATTATAGTGTTCCGGTTATTGGTCCGGAAAAAGAAGATGAGTTCTGGTTACAGGGGCTCCCTGCTCAGAGCCGCATGTTTGGCCTGGGCGATTGTGAGCCGCTGACGCCCGATCGCTGGCTAAACGAAGGCGATCGGATTAGCGTCGGCAACGTAACCTTACAGGTGCTGCATTGCCCGGGTCACACGCCAGGGCATGTTGTCTTCTTTGATGAACAATCAAAGTTACTGATTTCAGGCGACGTGATTTTCAAAGGTGGCGTAGGGCGCAGTGATTTCCCTCGGGGAGATCATAACCAATTGATTGATTCGATCAAACGTAAACTCTTGCCATTGGGTGATGACGTGACGTTTATTCCGGGTCACGGCCCACTTTCTACGCTGGGTAACGAACGGCTACATAACCCGTTCCTGCAGGATGAAATGCCTGTCTGGTAATAGCTCAGATAAATAAAAAGGCCGCTATTGCGGCCTTTTTTGTACGCGATAGATTACAGCACTGCAACAATCGCTTCGCACAGCGGTGCCATGTTATCTGGCGTCATTCCTGCGACGTTTACACGTCCGGAAGCGACGGCATAGACACCAAACTCTTCACGCAGACGCAGAACCTGCTCTTTTGTCAGGCCGCTGAAAGAGAACATGCCGTTCTGTTTGATGATAAAGCTGAAGTCGCGGTTCGCACCTTTCTCCTGCAGCGTATTGACGAACAGTAAACGCATGCGCTGAATGCGTTGGCGCATGTCAGTCAGTTCCTGTTCCCAGATGGCACGCAGCGCATCGTTGCTCAGAATTGTGGCGACTACGGATGCACCGTGGGCTGGCGGGTTGGAGTAGTTCGCACGAATTACCGATTTCATCTGGCTAAAGGCACGGTCAACGGTTTCAGCATCAGCTGCAACCAGTGTACAGGCACCTACGCGCTCATTGTACAGACCAAAGTTTTTGGAATAGGAGCTGGCGACAATCAGCTCTTTATGCAGCGCGGCGAATGCACGCAGACCCTCTGCATCTTCTTCCAGACCACGCGCGAAGCCCTGGTAGGCGAAGTCGAACAGTGGTAACCAACCTTTTTCGACTGACAGCTGAGCCAGCGTTTGCCACTGCTCCAGCGTCGGATCGATACCGGTCGGATTGTGGCAGCATCCGTGGAATAATACGACGTCGCCAGCTTGTGCTTCAGCCAGGCTTGCCAGCAATGCATCAAAGTCCAGTGAATGGTTTGCAGCATCGTAATAGTTATATTCACGCACTTCCAGACCAGCAGAATTAAATACGCTCTTATGGTTCGGCCAGCTTGGGTTGCTGACCCACACGCGTTTTGCGCTGGTGTTTTTTGCCAGGAAATCAGCGGCCACACGCAGGGCACCCGTACCACCAGGGGTCTGTGCGGTACGCGCGCGTTTTTCATTAATCAGAGCACTTTCTTTACCAAACAGTAATTCCTGAGTGCAGCGACCAAACTCTGGAATACCGTCAATGCCAAGATAGTTTTTGGTGGTTTCATTTTCCAGGATATATTGCTCGGCTTTTTTAACGCTGGTCAGTACCGGCGTTTTGCCTGTCTCATCTTTATATACACCGATTCCGAGGTTGATTTTCCCCGGGCGGTCATCGGCACGAAACAAATCAGCCAGGCCCAAAATGGGGTCGGCAGGAGCGGCGGTAATGTTCTCAAACATGACGAGGTTCCATTGTGGTTACAGAAGGGAAGTCCGCTATCAGGTTAACGGTAGATTTACAAAATGCCAACCGTTAGTGACGAAAAGCAGGGGTGTTTTTTGAAGACGCAAGAATCCGCTGGCGGATATAAAAAAACAGGACCGAAGTCCTGTTTTTTAGGCATTTAGCAAAGAGGTCTGCTATTAGAACTGGTAAACGATACCCACTGCAACGGTGTCGTCAGAGCCTACGCCCAGTTTGTTGTCAGAATCGATCTGGTTGATGATGTAATCAACATAGGTGGACATGTTTTTGTTGAAGTAGTAAGTCGCGCCCACTTCGAAGTAGTTCACCAGATCTACGTCACCGATACCTTCGATATCCTTACCTTTAGATTTGGTATAGGCGAGGGACGGACGCAGGCCGAAGTCGAACTGGTACTGAGCAACTAACAGTACGTCTTCAGTTTTGTTCGCATAACCGTTAGAAATGCGGGTTGCGTTGCGGGTTTCGCTGTAGTTCGCTGCCAGGTAGATGTTGTTAGCATCGTATTTCACGCCGGTAGCCCACTGCTCAGCTTTGTCGCCATGGCCGCGCAGAAGCGGGTTTTGCTGGGCATCGGTACGGTCAGCCGCGCCGTATGCACCGACGATACCGAAGCCTTCAAATTCGTAGCTTACAGAACCGCCAACGCCGTCACCATTAGAGCGACGAACGTCATCACGCTCGTTTTTACCCAGGTACTGAACAGCGAAGTTCAGGCCTTCAACCAGACCGAAGAAGTTGGAGTTACGGTAAGTCGCGAGGCCACCGTTACGCTGAGAGAAGAACTGGTCGGAAGCCGCAGTATCGCCACCGAATTCTGGCAGCATATCGGTGTAACCCAGTGCATCGTATACGACGCCGTAGTTACGACCGTAATCGAAGGAACCTGCGTCACCGAATTTCAGACCAGCAAACGCCAGACGGGTTTTGTTCCCATTCTGAGAGTCGTCACCGCCTTCGGAGTTATTGCCGCTGAACTGGTATTCCCACTGGCCGTAACCGGTCAGTTGGTCGTTAATCTGAGTTTCCCCTTTGAAACCAAGACGGGCGTAAGTTTGATCGCCATTAGGTGCGTAGGCGTTGTCACCGTTGTGCTTGGAAAAATAGTGCAGACCTACCGCTTTACCGTAGATGTCTACTTTATTGCCATCTTTGTTATAAACTTCTGCAGCGTTAGCTGCCCCGGCTACCAGCAGAGCAGGGATAACCACTGCAAGAATATTGCGCTTCATCATTATTTATTACCCTCATCGGTTTTTATATGACACCTGCCACTGCCGCCAATAAATTCCGTCAATAAAAATTTACGGAACTATTGATGAGAGTTTGGTGTCTTTATGTGTCTGCAGGCATCTTTCCATTCAAACTACCGTTTCGCTACTCTCAAAGTGCTACAAATATAAAGATTTGGTTTCAAAAAGAAAAAATGTGTAACAAAATGTTATTTTTATGCAACTTTGTGAACGACTTCAAATTTCAGGTGTCCCTGCGATTGAATTTTGCTCAGTTTTATCTATTTATATGATTTTCTTATACTTAATTTTGCTAACGACATTTTTATCTAGCCCCGCAAAAAAGAACCATTTTTACAAATGCATATTTTGGCCGTCCAGAATGCCGTGCGAATGGGTAATAAATGCTCTATTTGATCATGAAGTGCTAATCCACAATAAAAATAGTGATTATTTTTTGTTCTCAAATGTTGCAGTGAAACATTGCGTAACAGGAAGGGGGAATTTACGGGTTGAGTTTAGTGCGGGATGAGAGTCCATCTAAGGCGACAAATACAGCAATGCGCTGAGCGAAAAAAGGCCAGCAATGCTGGCCTTTATGATTAAAGCGACAACGTTAGAAGCTGGCGTTACGCGGTGTACGCGGGAACGGAATAACATCGCGGACGTTCTGTACGCCGGTGACATAAGCGATCAGACGCTCAAAGCCCAAACCAAAACCGGAATGCGGAACGGTACCGTAGCGACGCAGATCGCGATACCACCAGTAATCTTCTTTGTTCAGACCCATCTCCAGCATACGGGCATCCAGCACGTCCAGACGCTCTTCACGCTGAGAACCACCGATGATTTCACCGATTCCCGGTGCCAGCACGTCCATTGCCGCCACGGTTTTACCGTCGTCGTTAAGGCGCATATAAAACGCCTTAATATCTTTCGGATAGTTTTTAACAACCACCGGCGCTTTAAAGTGTTCTTCGGCAAGATAGCGTTCATGCTCAGAAGACAGATCAACACCCCAGTAAACCGGGTTTTCGAACTGTTTGCCGCATTTTTCCAGGATGCTTACCGCATCGGTGTAATCCACCTGCGCGAAGTCAGCATCAATAAAACGTTCCAAGCGTGATACCGCGTCTTTGTCGACACGTTCGGCGAAGAACTTCATATCATCCGCACGTTCTTCCAGTACGGCTTTGAACGCGTATTTCAGCATTGCTTCAGCCAGACCTGCAACATCGTTCAGATCGGCAAAAGCGACTTCCGGCTCAAGCATCCAAAACTCTGCGAGGTGACGGCTGGTGTTGGAGTTTTCCGCACGGAAAGTCGGTCCAAAGGTATAAATTTTGGACAGGGCGCAGGCGTAAGTTTCACCGTTCAACTGACCGGAAACGGTCAGGAACGCTTCCTTACCAAAGAAGTCTTTATCGAAATCGACTTTACCCTGATCGTTACGCGGCAGGTTTTCCAGATCCAGCGTAGAAACACGGAACATTTCACCCGCACCTTCCGTATCGGAAGCGGTGATCAGCGGAGTAGATACCCAAAAGAAACCCTGCTCGTGGAAGAAGCGATGCAGCGCTTGCGCCAGCGTATGACGTACGCGCGCTACCGCACCAATCATATTGGTGCGCGGACGCATATGCGCCACTTCACGCAGATACTCAATGCTGTGACGCTTAGCCGCCATTGGGTAGGTATCAGGATCTTCAACCCAGCCCGCGACTTCAACTTCAGTGGCCTGAATTTCAAAGCTCTGTCCTTGTCCTGGTGATGCAACGACTTTACCCGTTACGATAACTGAACAACCCGTCGTCAGGCGCAGTACGTCCTGATTGTAATTGGGCAGAGAATTATTGATGACGGCCTGTACAGGATCAAAGCAGGAACCGTCATAAACGGCGAGGAAGGAGATGCCAGCTTTTGAATCTCGGCGGGTACGCACCCATCCGCGCACGGTGACTTCGCTGTCAACGGCTACGCGGCCCTGGAGTACGTCGGCTACAGGCACAACGCTCATAATATTCTCTCTGTTAATAGTCGGATATATAAACACATGTCCACCCATAATGGGGGGGATACCTATGTTACCTGGCATCTGCAATCAGACAAGCAGAATTCGTAGCTGGAGTGAAAGATTTCGGAAATAAACGTGAATAAGGGAGCCAAAATGGCTCCCTTGAAGGATTAACTGGCTTTTTTAATATGCGGGAGATCGAAGGCTTTGCGCAGTGCACGAACAAATGCTTTATCGTGGCAGATGGTTTTACCCGGGCTGTCAGATAACTTCGCCACCGGTTTGCCGTTACATTCCACCAGCTTAATTACGATATTGAGCGGCTTAACCTGTGGAATGTCGCATGTTAGCCGTGTCCCAATACCAAAACTCAACTGTACGCGGGAAGAGAAGTGGCGGTAGAGCTCAATCGCTTTTTTCAGATCGAGGTTATCTGAAAAGACCAGCGTTTTGCTCAGCGGATCAATACCCAGTTTTTCATAATGGGCGATGGCTTTTTCACCCCATTCCACCGGATCGCCTGAGTCATGGCGTAATCCCTGGTAGCGGGTCGCAAACTCAACGCCAAAGTCGCGTAAAAATGCGTCCATGGTGATGCAATCGGTCAATGCAATGCCGAGTTGATCAGGATACTCATTTAACCAGGCGGCCAGGGCTACACGTTGGCTGGTGGCAAGTTCAGGACTGATTTGCTGATGAGCCTGGAACCACTCATGCGCCTGCGTACCCATTGGGGTTAATGACAGGCGGCGGGCCAGATCGTAGTTACTGGTACCGACAAACCAGGGCTCTTGCTGCAGGCGTTTAACGATAGCCTGCTGTACTTCGCGCGAAAAACGACGACGCGTACCGAAATCCATCAAATGGAAGCGAGACATATCGACATCTTTCGTTAAAGCAGAGAATTCGACTAGTTTGCTTTCCAGCTCATCGAGTGCCTGCGGGACGCCTGATTCAGGTGAGCGGTAACGGTGTACCAGTTCGCTAATCACCGCTAACAGCGGGACTTCCCACATGATCACTTCACGCCACGGACCGGTTAAGCGGATGTTTAGCTTACCGTTATCATTGGTGACGCAAACCTGTTCCGGGTTATAGCGGAAATCACGTAACCAGGTGAGGTAATCAGCTTTAAAGAAAGGCAGACCGGAGAGCCACTGGTACTCATCCTCCTGCAGTCGCAGGTGCTGCATAGCATTCACCTGCTCACGAATAGAATCGGCATAAATACCGAGCAGGTCATCGCCACGGCAACGAAATTCAGCCGCTACTTGTACATCATAGTAGTGGTGAAAAACGGCTTGCTGCATATGCAACTTATAAGCGTCTGTATCCAGCAGCGAGTGCAGAACAGGAGAAGCGAATTGTGTCATAGGTGCGCAGTAGCATCCTCTCACGGGAGCGTTTAGTACAATAAACAACTAAGAAAACCGCTGGAGTATACCCTGTTTAGCGATTTATTGAACCCCGATCACACCATAAGCTCTCTTTCTGGTCGAGGGCAATTCGTGCCACGTGTTATAAAAATGTAGCAAAAAGGGTGTTTGTGCCTGAAAAGATGAACATTCTGCGTAGCGCGATTTACGCAACAGGAATAGACTGAAGCCGAGACTCTATTAAAGATGCTAAAGGTTTTTTTATGACACAACAGCCACAAGCCAAATACCGTCACGACTATCGTGCGCCGGATTACCAGATTACTGATATTGACTTGACCTTTGACCTGGATGCTGAAAAAACCGTGGTCACCGCAGTGAGCCAGGCTGTCCGTCATGGCGCGCCCGATGCGCCCCTGCGCCTGAATGGCGAAGATCTGACCCTGGTGTCGATCCACGTGAACGACGAGCTGTGGACAGAGTATAAAGAAGAAGAGGGCGCTCTGGTCATCAATCAACTGCCGGAACGTTTTACGCTGCGTATCGTGAATGAAATTAGCCCAGCGGCGAATACCGCGCTGGAAGGGCTTTACAAGTCTGGCGAAGCGCTGTGTACCCAGTGCGAAGCGGAAGGTTTCCGCCATATTACCTGGTATCTCGACAGGCCTGATGTCCTGGCGCGCTTTACTACCAAAATTATCGCCGATAAAGCGCAATATCCGTTCCTGCTCTCCAACGGTAACCGCGTGGCGCAGGGCGAACTGGAAAACGGTCGCCACTGGGTACAGTGGCAGGATCCATTCCCGAAACCGTGCTATTTGTTTGCGCTGGTAGCGGGTGATTTCGACGTGCTGCGCGACACCTTTACCACCCGCTCCGGGCGTGAAGTGGCACTGGAACTGTACGTCGATCGCGGTAACCTTGACCGTGCGCCATGGGCGATGACCTCGCTGAAAAACTCCATGAAATGGGATGAAGAGCGCTTTGGTCTAGAGTATGACCTCGACATCTATATGATTGTCGCTGTGGATTTCTTCAACATGGGCGCGATGGAGAATAAAGGTCTGAACATCTTTAACTCCAAATACGTGCTGGCGCGTACCGATACCGCCACCGACAAAGATTACCTCGATATTGAGCGCGTCATCGGTCACGAATATTTCCATAACTGGACCGGCAACCGCGTAACCTGTCGCGACTGGTTCCAGTTGAGCCTGAAAGAGGGGTTAACCGTGTTCCGCGATCAGGAATTCAGTTCCGATCTTGGCTCACGTGCGGTAAACCGTATCAGCAATGTGCGTACCATGCGCGGCCTGCAGTTTGCTGAGGACGCCAGCCCGATGGCGCATCCTATCCGTCCGGATATGGTCATTGAAATGAACAACTTCTATACCCTGACCGTATATGAGAAGGGTGCGGAAGTGATTCGTATGATCCACACCCTGCTGGGTGAGGCTAACTTCCAGAAAGGGATGCAGCTGTACTTTGAGCGTCACGATGGTAGCGCCGCGACCTGTGATGATTTCGTGCAGGCGATGGAAGATGCGTCGAACGTCGATCTCTCCCATTTCCGCCGCTGGTACAGCCAGTCCGGTACGCCGATTCTGACCGTGCGAGATGACTACAATCCAGCAACGGAACAGTACACACTGACTATCAGCCAGCGTACGCCAGCCACGCCGGATCAGGCTGAAAAGCAGCCCTTGCATATTCCTTTTGCCCTTGAGTTGTATGACAACGAAGGGAAAGTGATCCCGCTACAAAAAGGCGGGCACCCGGTGAATTCCGTACTCAACGTGACCCAGGCAGAGCAGACGTTTGTCTTTGATAACGTCTACTTCCAGCCGGTTCCGGCGCTGCTGTGCGAATTCTCCGCGCCGGTGAAACTGGAATATAAATGGAGCGATCAGCAACTGACCTTCCTGATGCGCCATGCGCGTAACGATTTCTCTCGTTGGGATGCGGCGCAAAGTCTGCTGGCGACCTATATTAAGCTCAATGTTGCCCGTCATCAGCAGGGACAACCGCTGTCGCTGCCGGTCCACGTGGCCGATGCATTCCGCGCGATTCTGCTCGATGAGAAAATCGATCCGGCACTGGCGGCAGAGATCCTGACGCTGCCTTCAGTAAATGAAATTGCCGAACTGTTCGACATCATTGATCCGGTGGCGATAACCGAAGTACGCGAAGCGTTAACCCGCACGCTGGCGGCCGAGCTGGCGGATGAATTCCTCGCCATCTATAACGCTAATCATCTTGATGAGTACCGCGTTGAGCATGGCGATATTGGCAAACGTACGCTGCGCAACGCCTGCCTGCGCTTCCTGGCCTTTGGCGAAACCCATCTGGCTGACACGCTGGTAAGCAAGCAGTACCGTGAAGCGAACAATATGACCGATGCGCTGGCGGCGCTGTCTGCGGCGGTCGCAGCACAGTTGCCGTGTCGTGACGCGCTGATGCAGGAATACGACGACAAATGGCACCATGACGGTCTGGTGATGGATAAATGGTTTATCCTGCAGTCCACCAGCCCGGCGAGAAATGTGCTGGAAACGGTACGCGGCCTGCTGAAGCATCGTTCCTTTAGTATGAGTAACCCGAACCGCATCCGTTCGCTGATTGGTGCCTTCGCGGGCAGCAACCCGGCGGCATTCCATGCGGAAGATGGTAGCGGTTATCAGTTCCTGGTGGACATGCTGACTGAGCTCAACAGCCGTAACCCGCAGGTGGCATCTCGATTGATTGAGCCGCTGATTCGTTTAAAACGCTATGATGCAAAACGTCAGGCGAAGATGCGTGCGGCGCTGGAACAGCTGAAAGGACTGGAGAATCTGTCAGGCGATCTGTTCGAGAAAATTACTAAAGCGTTGGCCTGATAATATTGCCGGATGGGTCCGGCCTACCATTCACGCGTAGGCCGGATAAGCGGTAGCGCCATCCGGCATTTTTAACCTTGCTTGCGTAGCTGAACTTCATTTTCGCCGCGTTTCATCACCCGATTCAACACCTCGGCTTCCAGTTCTGCCAGACGAAGAGAGCCAATCCGGCGTGGTCGCGCAATATCCACCGTTAAATCCAGTCCGATTTTTCCATCCTCAATCAGCAAAACGCGATCGGCCATTGCCACCGCTTCACTGACGTCATGGGTGACCAACAGCACGGTAAAGCCGTGCTCTTGCCATAAAGAGACGATCAGCTCCTGCATTTCAAGGCGGGTTAAGGCATCCAGTGCGCCGAGGGGTTCATCCAGCAGAAGCAGACCGGGGCGATGAATTAATGCCCGCGCCAGAGCCACGCGCTGTTTTTGTCCGCCAGAAAGTGCTGCGGGCCACTCCTGAGCACGATTCTCCAGTCCAACGGCGGCCAGCGCATCTCGGGCCGCATTGCGCCACTGACCTTTCAGACCCAGACCGACGTTATCGATAACCGTCTTCCATGGCAGCAGACGCGCATCCTGAAACATCATTCGCGTATCATCCTGAATCTCTGCCAGCGGGGTGGTTCCGGCGAGTAATGCGCCAGAGGTGGGCGACTCCAGCCCAGCCAGCAGGCGCAGCAACGTACTTTTACCTCCGCCACTGCGGCCTACCACGGCAACGAACTGTCCGGCCGGAATATGCAAATCTAACTGATTGAGCACCGTATTGGCGGCGTATTGTTTCGTTACGGCGCTTAGCAAAAGCGGCGTGCCCTGGTTCAGGCGAGCGGTGTTCATACGGTAGCCTCCTTCACATGGTAAGCCGGGTTCCAGCGCAGCCAGATTCGCTCCAGCAGTTGGGCACTGACATCGGCTAGCTTGCCGAGCAGGGCGTAGAGAATAATGGCCACCACGACCACATCGGTTTGCAGAAATTCGCGAGCATTCATGGCCAGGTAGCCAATACCGGCATTGGCTGAAATGGTTTCCGCCACAATGAGCGTCAGCCACATCAGTCCGAGAGCAAAACGCACCCCAACCATAATTGAGGGCAGGGCGCCGGGGAGGATCACATGAATAAACAGTGAAAAACCAGACAACCCATAGCTGCGCGCCATTTCAACCAGCCCGCGGTCGATATTGCGTATCCCGTGCCAGGTGTTGATGTAAATCGGGAACAGCGTGCCCAGGGCGACGAGAAAGATCCTGGCGGATTCATCAATACCGAACCACAAAATCACCAGCGGGATCAGCGCCAGATGCGGTACGTTACGCAGCATCTGCACCGAGGTATCCAGCAGGCGTTCTCCCCAACGCGAAAGGCCGCTAATCAGCCCTAGTGTCAGGCCAATCGATCCACCGATAGAGAATCCGATCAGCGCGCGCCAGGCGCTGATCGCCAGATGCTGCCAAAGTTCGCCGCTGGCGGAAAGCGTCCAGAAGGCTTCGATAACACCCTCCGGAGAGGGCAGTATGCGGTTGGACAGCCAGCCCATTGATGATGCGAGCTGCCAGAACGCCACCAGACCGACCGGTAAAAACCAGGGCGCGAGGCGCAATAACCATCTGTTTTTCGTCGTTGCCATTAGCCGCTCCTTAGCTTTGTGCGACTTTACGCGGGATGAATTCGTTCGCCACCGCTTCGCCTTGCTGTTGCAGGCGCTGTGGTTGCGGAATTTCGGGTATCGCGACATCCAGATGCGGGAACAGCAGCTCACCAACTCTGTATGCCTCTTCCAGATGCGGATACCCGGACAGCACAAAGCTGTCGATTCCCAGCGCGGCATACTCGTTAATACGCGCTGCGACCGTAGGACCATCTCCGACCAGTGCGGTCCCTGCGCCACCGCGTACCAGTCCGACCCCCGCCCACAGGTTCGGGCTAATTTCCAGTTTGTCGCGTTTACCGTTGTGCAGTGCCGCCATTCGCTGCTGACCAACCGAATCCGTTTTTGAGAAGGCGGCCTGGGCTTTGGCGATGGTGTCGTCATCCAGATGGGCTATCAGACGATCCGCTGCCTGCCATGCCTCGCGCGTTGTCTCCCGTACGATCACATGCAGACGAATACCGAAGCGGATCTTACGCCCGCGCGCCGCCGCTTTAGCCCGCACCTGTTCAATCTTCTGTTTCACCTGTTCGGGCGGTTCGCCCCAGGTCAGGTAGAGATCAACCTGTTCTGCAGCAAGATCTTGTGCGACATCAGATGAGCCGCCGAAATAGAGTGGAGGATGTGGCTGCTGGATCGGCGGGAAGAACAGTTTTGCCCCGCGAACATGAATATATTTGCCGTTGAAATCCACCGTTTCACCTTGCAGCAAGCGCCGCCAGACCTGAGTAAATTCAGCAGAGGCTTCATAGCGCCCGGTGTGATCGAGGAACACGCCGTCGCCTGCCAGCTCCTGTGGATCGCTGCCGGTCACCAGGTTAAATAACGCCCGACCGTTAGAAAGTCTGTCGAGCGTTGCAGCCTGACGTGCGGCAACCGTTGGCGAGGTGACGCTCGGACGCAGCGCGACCAGAAACTTTAATCGCTGGGTGACCGGGATCATCGAGGCGGCGACCAGCCAGGCATCTTCGCAGGAGCGACCGGTTGGGATCAGGACGCCGGTAAATCCAAGACGATCGGCCGTTTGCGCGATTTGTTGCAGATATCCGTGATCGACCGGGCGCGAACCTTCTTCCGTTCCAAGATAATGACCGTCACCGTGGGTGGGTAAAAACCAGAACATGTTCAGACTCATAATTTTTCTCCTGCCTGCTGAGTGGGTTGCCAGATACGCTGGCGAATATCGATTTTTTTCGGCACCAGACGGTTGTCATAAAACAGATCCGCGGTTTGTTGCTGTAGCGCAGCAACAGAGTCGCTGACGGGCGTAATGGTGGTTGGCGGGCGGTGATCCAGATAAGAGGCAATTACCGGCTCAGGCAGGCTCATGGTTTTAGCCAGCAGGGCAATGCTTTGCTGCCGCTGGCTGAGGGTTAACGCATCGGCCTGGCTAAAGGTATTCAGTACGCCAAGAATAAAAGCGCCATTTTTTTCGGCATAAGGACGTGCGGCGAGATAAAACGAACCGGTTTGCTTGAGGTCTGAGCCGTCTTTCAGCACGCGTACATCACCTTGCAATAACGCGGCGGAATAGTAGGGATCCCAGATAGCCCATGCATCAACGTTTCCTTGCTGGAAGGCCGCTCGCGCATCGGCTGGCGTCAGATAAGTAGGTTGAATATCGGTAAATTTCAGCCCAGCCTGTTGCAGTGCACGGAGCAGTAAATTGTGGGCGCTGGAACCTTTCTGGAAAGCGACTTTATGTCCTTTAAGCTGCGCGACGTTCTGGATCGGGCTATTTTTCGGCACCAGAATCACTTCAGCTTTCGGTTTGGGGGGCTCAACGCCCACGTAAACCAGATCTGCCCCCGCGGCCTGGGCGAAAATGGGTGGAATGTCACCCGTACTGCCGAGATCGATACTGCCGATATTGAGCGCTTCCAGCATTTGTGGCCCGGCAGGGAACTCAACCCACGAGATTTTGGTTTGCGGGTAGCGTTTCTCCAACAATTGATGGCTTTTTGCCAACACCATGCTGACGCTCCCTTTCTGATAACCAATGCGTAGAGCATCGGGCGCAGGTTCTGCGGCGTGCGCCAGCGTTGACAGTGACAGCAGCCCAGCCAGTGCGAACCACGACGTGTGACGTTTGAGCAGATTAAGTATGGGCGGCACCTCGCAGGGCATTCAGTTGAGGGAGTTGGATATCGCGACGATGCAATGCCAGCCAGAAGGTGTCGAGCGCACTATCCATGCGCTGCTGCAGGTTGGGCGTAAACTGCGGTTTATGCTGATAATCGATGACCTGCGAATCATCGGCAAATACGCCGTGCAGGATCTCCTGGGCTTTTAACGCACTCAGTACCGGTTTCAGCGCGTAATCGACGGCCAGTAAATGCGCCACGCTGCCGCCGGTCGCCAGCGGCAACACCACTTTTCCTTCCAGCGCTCGCTCGGGGAGCAGATCGAGCAGGGTTTTCAGGGCCCCAGAGTAAGCGGCTTTATAGACTGGTGTTGCGACAATCAGCCCGTCTGCATCCTGCAATTGTTCGATAAATGTGTTCAGCGCCGGACTGTCGAAACGAGCATAGATCAGGTCTTCCGGGGCAAAATTGTGCAGGTTCCAGTGAAAGATTTCGATATCCTGACCGTGCAGTTTTTCTCGGGCATATTCCAGTAACGCACTGGAGCGAGAAGGAAAGCGAGGGCTCCCCGCCAGAGTGATGACGCGCATAATTTCATTCTCCGCTTATAACCAATTGTTTGCTTTTAGTTAACATTGATAACAATTTATGCAGTCTGGCAGAGAGATTTTGTTTATCGAAATGATTTATACGGGATAGAAAAGTTGGAAATTGAATAAAAAGGCAGGGGCCAGGAAAACGATTGCTATTTATTGCCGCAGGTCAATTCCCTTTTTGCTCGCGATCGCACATAATACGCCCCCGGTTTGCACACCGGGAATCCAGGAGAGTTCATGTACTACCCCTTCGTTCGTAAAGCCCTTTTTCAGCTCGATCCAGAGCGCGCTCATGAATTGACATTCCAGCAGTTACGTCGCATTACCGGCACGCCGCTTGAAGCGCTTGTCCGCCAGAAGGTACCTGCAAAACCGGTTACCTGTATGGGGCTGACGTTTAAAAACCCGCTCGGTCTTGCTGCCGGACTGGATAAAGACGGGGAGTGCATTGATGCACTTGGCGCGATGGGATTCGGCTCAATTGAAATAGGTACCGTGACGCCGCGTCCTCAGCCGGGTAACGATAAACCGCGTCTGTTCCGTCTGGTCGATGCAGAAGGTTTGATCAACCGTATGGGGTTTAATAACCACGGAGTTGATAACCTGGTTGAGAACGTTAAAAAATCGCATTTTGACGGTATTCTGGGGATTAATATTGGCAAGAATAAAGATACCCCAGTAGAGAATGGCAAAGATGACTATCTGATTTGTATGGAAAAAGTCTATGCTTATGCGGGTTATATTGCGATTAATATCTCTTCACCGAATACGCCGGGATTACGTACGCTGCAATACGGCGAGGCTCTGGACGATCTGCTGACGGCTATTAAAAATAAGCAAAACGATCTGCAAGCGATCCACCATAAATATGTGCCGGTGGCGGTAAAGATCGCGCCGGATCTTTCTGTGGAAGAACTGATCCAGGTTGCTGACAGTTTAGTTCGGCATAATATTGATGGCGTAATTGCGACTAACACCACGCTCGATCGTTCGCTCGTTCAGGGAATGAAAAATTGCGATCAAATGGGTGGTCTGAGCGGGCGACCATTGCAATTAAAAAGTACAGAAATTATTCGCCAGTTGTCTCAGGAATTAAAAGGGCAGTTGCCAATTATTGGTGTTGGCGGGATCGACTCGGTGATTGCCGCGCGGGAAAAAATGGCTGCCGGCGCAAGCCTCGTACAGATTTATTCGGGCTTTATTTTTAAAGGTCCGCCGTTGATTAAAGAAATCGTCAGCAATATCTGATCTATGCCTTAATCCGACAACCAGGGCTTTATTTCTGGCCCTGGTTGTTTTATATTCCTTTACTGTTGCTTATTTAAACATTCTGAGCTTTTATTATTAAGGCAATAAACGAAGCGGCAAAAGGATACTGTCGTAATGGCGATGATTAAGGAAAGGAGAGAAACTGATGCGAATTAAACCCGACGATAACTGGCGCTGGTATTATGATGAAGAGCACGATCGTATGATGCTCGATTTAGCCAATGGCATGTTATTCCGCTCGCGTTTTGCGCGTAAAATGCTCACGCCTGATGCTTTTTCTCCATCTGGTTTTTGTGTTGATGACGCCGCGCTTTATTTCTCCTTCGAAGAAAAATGCCGTTATCTGGATTTAGCTAAAGAACAAAAAGCGGAACTGGTGCTAAATGCGCTGGTGGCTATTCGGTATCTTAAACCGCAAATGCCAAAAAGCTGGCACTTTGTTGCGCACGGTATTAACTGGTCGCCAACCGTGGGTGACGCCGCCTGTGTGGATTTAAGCGATACCGAAGAACAGGTAAATCTGTTAGTGGTAGAGCCGGGTGAAAATGCCGCACTGTGTTTGCTTGCGCAGCCCGGAGTGGTCATCGCTGGTCGCACCATGCAACTTGGCGATGCGATTAAAATCATGAATGACAGACTGAAACCACAGGCAATTGTCGACAGTTTCAACCTTGAGCAGGCGGTCTAACTTTCCAGCCTGATTGCTGTCTTGGGTACACAACTGCAGCAAAGAATCGTTCCGTCATCGCCAATCGCTGATTTTTTCAGTGGGTTGACTTCGCCTTCTACCAGCCGAATCCGGCAGCATCCGCAAATTCCCGCACGACACGAGTAGGGAACACGGATCCCCTGGTTTTCCAGCTGTTCCAACAATACCTGCTGATTATTTCCGCGAAACGTTTGACCCTGCCAGTCAATCATCACTGTTGCATCGGGTTGTTGTTGCAAAGCCGTATCATCAGATTCCGCCGCGCTGTACAGCCGGGCGGGTCGGGTCGCCAGTATTTCGACTTCATCACCTACACGAATTACGCCGCTATTACGGGCGATGAGATTCTGGCCGAAATCGACATCACCGTTGTCCGCCGCCGTGCGGAAGGTTTGCAGCGTTGCTAGTGGCTCGCCAGACGGATGTTTCTGGCCTTTTTCTGGGCTGACGGTAGTGAAAATACAGCGGCTACAGGGTTTTGCCACATCAAAAATGACGTCGCCGATGCGAATCACTTTCCAGGTATCTTCTTCCCAGGCGCCAGCGCCTGAAATCACCAGATTAGGGCGAAACTGTTCCATTTTGACGCTTGCCGGACAGCGCTGTTGCAGATCGCGTAGCGATGCTTCATTGGTCAGCAGATAGGGATAACCGTCGGCGAAGGATAAGGGAACGTCATCGTGGCGCTTTACCCGGCGCGTCAGTTGCGGGCCAACCCAACGCAACTGCACATCACGGGAAAAGAAACCGCTGATCCAGCGATTGATATCCGCTGGTGCTACTCGCGCGGTAAAATGATTTCCCCATACTTCAGTTGGCGCATCCTGGGCGGCGAAGTCGGCAAATCGTACGAGCGCACTGCTGCCGTCTGGAGCCGTAAGATGCAGCCCATCGTGGAATGGGGAAGGCGTAAAATGGACCATTTGTGGGAACTGGCGGGCGGTTATGAACGTTCCGTCAGGTTCAGTGATCATAAATATGCGATCAAAGGCGAGACCGCTAATATCTGCCAGGGCATGCGTAAGCCCAATGCCGCGCATTGATTTAACCGGATGAATAAAAAGTCGGGTTAACGTGACCACTGTACAGCCCCTCGAATGAAAATAAGCCTTCAACTTTATGACATACAGCCCATATTAGCTATAATGCGCAGCAATTTTCTCGGAGTAAAAGTGACATTATGAATTCTCTGTTTGCCAGTACGGCCCGCGGGCTGGAAGAGCTGTTAAAAACTGAACTGGAAAACCTCGGCGCGCTGGAGTGTCAGGTCGTTCAGGGTGGGGTCCATTTTAAGGGCGACACGCGGCTTGTTTACCAGAGCCTGATGTGGAGTCGCCTGGCCTCGCGCATTATCCTGCCGATGGGAGAGTGCAAGGTCTACAGCGATCTTGATCTGTACCTCGGCGTTCAGGCAATCGACTGGACAGAGATATTTAACCCTGGTGCTACGTTTGCCGTTCATTTTAGCGGCCTGAACGAGACGATTCGTAATAGTCAGTACGGTGCACTGAAAGTAAAGGATGCGATTGTCGATGCCTTTACCCGTAAAAACCTGCCGCGTCCGAACGTAGATCGTGAATCACCCGATCTGCGCATTAACGTCTGGTTGAACAAAGATACCGCCAGCATCGCCCTCGATCTGAGCTGTGACGGCCTGCATCAGCGTGGTTATCGCGATCGCGCTGGTCAGGCGCCGATCAAAGAGACGCTGGCGGCCGCCATTGTGATGCGTTCAGGCTGGCAGCCGGGTACGCCGCTGCTCGATCCGATGTGTGGTTCCGGTACGTTGCTGATTGAAGCCGCAATGTGGGCAACCGATCGCGCGCCGGGCCTGCACCGTGGCTACTGGGGCTTCAACGGTTGGGCGCAGCACGATGAAGTCGTCTGGCAAGAAGTCAAAGCCGAAGCACAGGTTCGTGCACGCAAAGGGTTGGCGGACTATACCTCGCACTTCTATGGATCTGACAGCGATGCGCGGGTAATTGAAAAAGCGCGCAGTAATGCCCGCCGCGCCGGTATTGCCGATCTGATGACGTTTGAAGTTAAAGATGTCGCTAAACTGAGCAACCCGCTGCCGAAAGGACCGTATGGTACGGTTATCAGCAACCCGCCATACGGCGAACGTCTGGATAGCGAACCGGCGTTGATAGCTCTGCACAGCCTGCTGGGACGCACGATGAAAAACCAGTTTGGCGGCTGGAATTTGTCGCTGTTCAGCGCCTCGCCGGATCTGCTCAGCAGCCTGCAATTGCGTGCGGATAAACAGTTTAAAGCGAAAAATGGTCCGCTGGATTGCGTACAGAAGAACTATCACGTTGCAGAAACGACCGCTGACAGCAAACCTGCAACGGTGGCGGAAGATTATGCCAACCGCCTGCGCAAGAATATTAAGAAATTGGAAAAATGGGCACGTCAGGAAGGGATTGAATGCTATCGCCTGTATGACGCTGACCTGCCGGAATACAACGTTGCAGTGGATCGCTATGGTGACTGGGTCGTGGTTCAGGAATATGCGCCGCCGAAGACGGTTGATGCGCAGAAAGCACGTCAACGCCTGTTCGACATTATCGCCGCAACGCTGTCGGTACTGGAAATCGCACCAAACAAACTGGTGCTGAAAACCCGTGAGCGCCAGAAAGGGAAGAACCAATACCAGAAAATGAACGAGAAGGGCGAGTTCATTGAGGTGAGCGAGTATAACGCGCGCCTGTGGGTAAACCTGACCGATTATCTGGATACCGGCCTGTTCCTCGATCACCGAATTGCACGCCGCATGTTGGGGCAGATGAGCAAAGGGAAAGACTTCCTTAACCTGTTCTCCTATACCGGCAGCGCCAGCGTACATGCGGGATTGGGCGGTGCGCGCAGCACCACAACGGTAGATATGTCGCGTACCTATCTGGAATGGGCAGAGCGTAACCTGCGACTGAACGGGTTAAGCGGACGTGCGCACCGCTTGATTCAGGCCGACTGCCTGGGCTGGCTGCGTGATGCCAATGAACAGTTTGATCTGATCTTCATTGATCCGCCGACGTTCTCTAACTCTAAGCGTATGGAAGACTCGTTCGATGTGCAGCGCGATCATCTGGCGCTGATGAAAGATCTGAAACGCCTGCTGCGTAAAGACGGCACGATTATGTTCTCCAACAACAAACGTGGATTCCGTATGGACCTCGACGGTCTGGCTGAACTGGGATTGAAAGCACAAGAAATTACCCAAAAAACGCTTTCCCAGGACTTTGCCCGTAACCGCCAGATCCACAACTGCTGGCTGATTACCGCAGCCTGAAAGGAAAAATAAATGTCATTGATCAGTATGCATGGCGCATGGCTGTCGTTCAGCGATTCGCCACTTCTTGATAATGCAGAATTGCATATCGAGGATAACGAACGCGTCTGTCTGGTAGGCCGTAACGGCGCGGGCAAATCGACGCTGATGAAGATCCTGAACCGTGAGCAGGGTCTTGACGATGGGCGTATTATTTATGAGCAGGATCTGGTTGTGGCGCGTCTGCAGCAGGATCCGCCGCGCAACGTGCAGGGTAGCGTCTACGATTTCGTCGCCGAAGGGATTGCAGAACAGGCGGTTTACCTCAAGCGTTATCATGATATCTCGCATCTGGTGATCACCGATCCGAGTGATAAAAACCTCCAGGAACTGGCGAAGGTTCAGGAACAGCTGGATCACCATAATCTGTGGCAGCTGGAAAACCGTATTAATGAAGTACTGGAACAGCTTGGCCTGGAAGCAGACATGGAGCTGGCATCGCTTTCCGGCGGCTGGCTACGTAAGGCGGCGCTGGGCCGCGCGTTAGTGAGCAACCCGCGCGTGCTGCTGCTGGATGAACCGACGAACCACCTGGATATTGAAACCATCGACTGGCTGGAAGGGTTCCTGAAAACCTTCAATGGGACAATCATTTTCATCTCCCACGACCGTTCATTTATTCGCAATATGGCGACGCGCATTGTCGATCTCGACCGCGGCAAGCTGGTGACCTATCCGGGGAACTACGATCAGTATCTGCTGGATAAAGAAGAAGCGTTGCGCGTAGAAGAGTTACAAAACGCGGAATTTGACCGCAAACTGGCGCAGGAAGAAGTCTGGATCCGTCAAGGTATTAAGGCGCGTCGAACCCGCAATGAAGGTCGCGTGCGTGCGCTGAAAGCCATGCGTCGCGAGCGTGGCGAGCGGCGTGAAGTGATGGGCACAGCGAAGATGCAGGTCGAAGAAGCGAGCCGCTCAGGCAAGATTGTTTTCGAAATGGAGAATGTTGATTACCAGGTTGACGGGAAGCAACTGGTGAAAGATTTCTCCGCGCAGGTGCAGCGCAGCGACAAAATTGCCTTAATTGGGCCTAACGGCTGCGGCAAAACAACGCTGCTGAAGCTGATGCTGGGACAATTACAGGCCGACAGTGGTCGCATCCACGTCGGGACGAAACTGGAAGTTGCCTATTTCGACCAGCACCGTGCTGAACTGGATCCGGATAAAACCGTGATGGATAACCTTGCTGAAGGTAAGCAAGAGGTGATGGTGAACGGTAAGCCGCGCCATGTGCTGGGCTATCTTCAGGACTTCCTGTTCCATCCGAAACGTGCGATGACGCCAGTACGTGCTCTCTCTGGCGGGGAACGCAATCGCCTGCTGTTGGCGCGTTTGTTCCTGAAACCCAGCAATCTGTTAATTCTCGATGAACCCACCAACGATCTCGACGTCGAAACGCTGGAACTGCTCGAAGAGTTGATTGACGGTTATCAGGGGACCGTATTGCTGGTAAGCCACGACCGTCAGTTTGTTGACAATACTGTTACCGAGTGCTGGATTTTTGAAGGTGGCGGCAAAATTGGTCGTTATGTGGGCGGCTATCATGACGCGCGTGGCCAACAAACACAGTATGTGGCGTTTAAACAACCCGTTGAGAAAAAAACGGAGGAAACTGTTGCGCCTAAAGCAGAAATTGTAAAACGCGGCACCAGCAAACTAAGCTATAAACTACAGCGCGAACTGGAGCAGCTTCCTGCGCTGCTTGAAGAACTGGAAGCTAAGCTGGAAGCCTTACAGACTCAGGTTGCTGACGCCGCGTTTTTTAGTCAGCCGCACGAGCAAACGCAACAGGTGTTAGCTAATCTGAACGAAGCAGAACAAGAACTTGAGCAAGCCTTTGAGCGCTGGGAGTATCTTGAGTCTTTGAAGAATGGCGCATAATTAAAGGAGCACATATGTGCGAACATCACCATGCCGCGAAGCATATTTTGTGCTCGCAGTGTGACATGCTGGTGGCGCTTCCTCGCCTTGAGCATGGTCAGAAAGCGGCATGTCCACGATGTGGCACTACGTTAACGGTTGAGTGGGACGCGCCCCGGCAGCGTCCTACCGCCTATGTGTTAGCAGCATTGTTCATGCTGCTTTTATCAAACCTGTTTCCCTTTGTGAATATGAACGTCGCAGGGGTGAGCAGCGAAGTCACGTTGCTGGAGATCCCGAGCGTTCTCTTTTCGGAGGACTATGCCAGTCTCGGCACTTTCTTTTTGCTCTTCGTGCAACTGGTTCCAGCTTTTTGCCTGCTGACTATTTTGCTGCTGGTAAATCGGGTTGAGATGCCGGGGCGGTTCAAAGTGCGGTTAGCGCGCGTCTTGTTTCAGCTAAAAAGCTGGGGAATGGCCGAAATCTTCCTCGCGGGCGTGCTGGTGAGCTTTGTTAAACTAATGGCCTATGGCGATATCGGTGTGGGCAGTAGTTTCATCCCGTGGTGCTTCTTTTGTCTTCTCCAGTTACGAGCATTCCAGTGTGTCGATCGTCGCTGGCTGTGGGATGATATTGCGCCAATGCCTGTCATAAAGCAGGCCTTAAAACCTGGCGTGCCTGGTATTCGACAGGGACTGCGTTCCTGCTCTTGCTGCACTGCAATACTTCCGGCTGATGAGCTGGTGTGTCCGCGTTGTCAAACGAAAGGCTATGTGCGGCGTAAAAACAGTTTGCAATGGACACTGGCACTACTGTTCACGTCGATCATGCTTTATCTTCCTGCCAATATTCTGCCGATTATGATCACCGATCTGCTGGGGTCAAAACTGCCATCAACCATTCTTGAGGGCGTGGTTTTAATCTGGAGCGAAGGTTCTTATCCCGTGGCTGCAGTTATCTTTATCGCCAGTATTATGGTGCCGACCTTAAAAATGATCGCCATTGCCTGGCTATGTTGGGATGCCAAAGGGCATGGCAAACGTGACAGCGAACGTATGCACCTGATTTATGAGGTGGTGGAATTTGTCGGTCGCTGGTCAATGATCGACGTTTTTGTTATTGCGGTACTCTCTGCGCTGGTGCGCATGGGAGGGTTAATGAACATTTATCCTGCAATGGGTGCTTTGATGTTTGCTTTAGTCGTCATTATGACAATGTTTTCTGCGATGACATTTGATCCGCGTCTGTCGTGGGACCGTGAACCAGAACCAGGCCATGAGGAGTCCTGACAGCATGGAATCTAAAAGTGGGGAAGCCAAAGTGCAGAAGGTAAAAAACTGGTCGCCCGTGTGGATATTCCCGATCGTCACTGCACTCATTGGCGCATGGGTTCTGTTTTACCACTACAGCCATCAGGGGCCGGAAGTCACGTTGATTACGACCAATGCCGAAGGTATTGAAGGGGGCAAAACGACGATTAAGAGCCGCAGTGTGGACGTCGGCATCGTTGAGAGCGCAACCCTGACGGATGATCTGACCCATGTGGAGATTAAAACGCGTCTTAATTCCGGTATGGAAAAGCTGCTGCATAAAGATTCTGTTTTTTGGGTTGTGAAGCCGCAGGTGGGGCGTGAAGGTATCAGTGGCCTGGGAACGCTGTTGTCCGGGGCATATATTGAGCTGCAACCCGGTAATAAAGGCAGCAAGCTGGAAAATTACCAATTGCTCGATTCTCCACCGCTGGCGCCGCCTGATGCGAAAGGGATCCGCGTGATCCTGGACAGTAAAAAAGCCGGTCAATTGAGTCCGGGTGACCCGGTGCTGTTCCGTGGATATCGCGTGGGCTCGGTTGAGACCAGCACGTTTGATGCTCAAAAACGCACGATCAGCTACCAGCTTTTCATCAATGCGCCAAACGATCGACTGGTAACCAGTAATGTCCGTTTCTGGAAAGACAGCGGTATTGCCGTCGATCTCACTTCGGCAGGTATGCGAGTAGAAATGGGCTCGCTCACGACGCTGTTTGGCGGTGGGGTAAGCTTTGACGTACCGGAAGGGCTGGAGCAAGGCCAACCGGTTGAACAGCATTCCTCTTTTAATCTGTATGACGATCAAAAAAGTATTCAGGATTCCTTGTATACCGATCACATTGATTACCTGATGTTCTTCAAGGATTCAATTCGTGGTCTGCAGCCGGGTGCGCCGTTGGAATTCCGTGGTATACGCCTGGGTACAGTAAGTAAAGTGCCTTTCTTCGCGCCAAATATGCGCCAGGTATTTAACAATGATTACCGCATTCCTGTTCTGGTGCGTATTGAACCTGAACGGCTGAAAGCGCAGTTGGGTGAAGACACCGATGTGGGGGCTCATCTTGCTGAGTTGCTCAAACGTGGGCTGAGAGGCTCATTGAAGACGGGGAACCTGGTGACCGGCGCGCTGTATGTCGATCTCGACTTTTACCCGAAAGAGCCGCCAATTACAGGGGTACGCGAGTTTAATGGTTATCAAATTATCCCAACAGTGAGTGGCGGTCTGGCGCAGATTCAGCAACGTCTGATGGAAGCGTTGGATAAGATTAATGGCCTGCCGCTGAACCCGATGATTGAGCAGGCAACCAATACGCTGTCGGAAAGCCAGCGCACGATGAAGCATCTGCAAACTACGCTGGATAACATGAATAAGATCACGTCCAGCCAGTCGATGCAGCAGCTTCCTGCGGATATGCAGAATACGTTGCGTGAACTGAATCGCAGCATGCAGGGCTTCCAGCCGGGTTCTGCGGCCTACAACAAGATGGTGGCAGATATGCAGCGTCTTGATCAGGTACTGCGTGAACTGCAGCCGGTTCTGAAAACGCTGAACGACAAGAGCAACGCGCTGGTGTTTGAAGCGAAGGACAAAAAAGATCCAGAGCCGAAGAGGGCGAAACAATGAAAAAGTGGCTAGTGGTGATGATGGCGGTCTGGCTGACGTCATGTAGCTCCGGCGGAGAGAGTAAAAGCTATTATCAGCTCCCCATTGCGCAAGGGGGGGGACAAAGTTCAGCTAATCAGGGCAATCGCCTGTTGTGGGTTGAACAGGTTGCAGTACCTGATTACCTGGCGGGGAATGGTGTGGTGTACCAGACCAGCGACGTGAAGTATGTGATAGCAAATAACAATCTCTGGGCCAGCCCACTGGATCAGCAGCTGCGTAATACCCTTGTCGCAAATCTCAGTATGCAACTTCCTGGTTGGGTGGTCGCTTCTCAGCCGTTGGGAAGCACTCAGGATACGCTTAACGTGACGGTGACAGGCTTTCACGGACGTTACGACGGCAAAGTGATTGTCAGCGGTGAATGGTTGCTGAATCACCAGGGGCAATTAATCAAGCGTCCGTTCCATATCGAAGTTGTACAGACGCAGGATGGCTACGATGAAATGGTGAAAGTTCTGGCCAGCGCCTGGAGTCAGGAAGCGACGGCAATCGCCCAGGAGCTGAAAAGCATTCCATAAGCTTAAATAATTGTAAATTATGCCGCCTCAGGCTCATCGCCAGAGGCGGTTTTTTTTATTTTTTTAGCAGTTGAGGTAGCTGTTCTGACAGAGAATTTTTGTACAAATGATTTACCAGCTAGCTCACAAATATGACACTGGCGTGAATTTTGCGCATTGACGAGTCTGATGTTTAGGGGTATTCGTTTAGTGTGATTGCACACTTAGTAATCACTGTTTTCTTTTCCACCAGACCTAAAAATGAGGGAAACGAGGCATGAAGAGACAAAAACGAGATCGCCTGGAACGGGCACATCAACGTGGATATCAGGCCGGCATTGCCGGACGCTCAAAAGAAATGTGTCCCTATCAGACGCTGAATCAGAGGTCATACTGGCTGGGAGGCTGGCGAGAAGCCATGGGGGATAGGGTTTTAATGGCCTGATTCTGTCTCTTTAGATAAAAGAAACCTCCGCTAAGCGGAGGTTTCGCCTTTTGTAGACCGGCAAAATAACGTGCGCTGCCATTCGGCCATGTCGCACTGCCAGACCTACAGATGTCTGCGATTAGAACGCCGAGGTGTCCTGGAACAGACCCACTTTCAGATCATTTGCGGTGTAGATCAGGCGACCATCAACCAGCACTTCACCATCAGCCAGACCCATGATCAGGCGGCGGTTAACGATGCGTTTGAAGTGAATGCGGTAAGTGACTTTCTTCGCGGTCGGCAGAACCTGACCTGTGAATTTCACTTCGCCCACGCCCAGTGCACGGCCTTTACCTTCGCCGCCCAACCAGCCGAGATAGAATCCAACCAACTGCCACATGGCATCCAGACCCAGGCAACCTGGCATTACCGGATCGCCGATAAAATGGCATCCGAAGAACCACAGGTCCGGGCTGATGTCCAGTTCAGCTTCCACATAACCTTTGTCAAAGTTGCCGCCGGTTTCGGTCATCTTGATGACACGATCCATCATCAGCATGCTTGGTGCAGGCAGTTGTGGGCCTTTAGCACCAAACAGCTCACCGCGACCAGAGGCAAGAAGGTCTTCTTTTGTATAGGATTCGCGTTTATCTACCATGTTCTCTGTAAGCCTTATTTTATTGAAGCACGCAGAATAGCTAACACGTGTACGCTGAACAAGTCCGATCAGTTCGGAATAATCCAATTCAGCCAACGTAGCGGCCATGGAAAACGGTGACGGCCTTCCTGTTGCGTTGCCGCAGCAATACGCTCCTGGATAGTTTGCATCAGCGTCGTCTGACCTTCTCCATCCCACACCAAATTTAATAGCAGTGGCAGCGCATCGGTCACGTCGTCTACTGCCCAGATAGTGAATTTTTCTTCTTCAACAGCCTGCAACAGTGCGGGTGGCAGGCTCAGATGTCTGACGTTGGCTGCGGGGATAATCACACCCTGAGTCCCCGTTAATTCACGCTGCTGGCAGATGGCAAAGAAGCCTTCAATTTTCTCATTCAGACCGCCGACAGGTTGAGCACGACCAAACTGATCGACAGAACCGGTTATCGCGATGCTTTGATTGACGGGAACGTCAGCGAGGGCGCTTATTAGCGCACACAGTTCTGCCATAGAGGCGCTGTCACCGTCTACTTCACTGTATGATTGCTCAAATGTCAGAGAGGCAGAGAACGGTATTTGCTGTTCAAGCTGGAGTTCCGACATCAGGAACGCCTGCATAATCATCATACCCTTGGCATGAATATTTCCGCCCAGCTCGGCTTTACGTTCAATATCGGTAAATTCGCCATCGCCAATATGCACGACGCAACTGATACGTGAAGGTTCACCAAATGCGCGGGGATGACCTGGAAATTCGATCACCGACAGGGCGTTTATTTGTCCAATACGCTCGCCTTCCGTTTCAATGAGGATCTGCTCTTGCAGGATCTCATCCTGCATCCGTTCAGAGAGGAATCCTTCTCGCCATTCACGCTGAGCAAGCATCAGGCTCAATTGCTCCGCAGTGCAGGTATCACTGTCGCAAAGAGGGGCCACTTCTTTGAGCTGGCGGGTGATCCATAGCGGATTAAGCGGCAGCGTATCCTGTTCGCCGGTATAGCGAACGGCTTCGCGGATGAGAACCTGCCAGGCATCGGCAGCGGGATAGGGCAGATTGTTGCGGCGGGCAGTATGCGTTACCCACTGACACCACTGTGTCATGGTTTCGGCATCCACTATCTGCAAGTTATCTTCAAATTCGCTGTAGATAGCCTGTTCTGCCAGTTCTGGTTCCATTTCCTGGAAGTCTGCCAGCGATTCACGTTCGCCGACCAACACCACTTTCAGTTTAAGCGGCATAGAAGGGACGGAGACTGGCAGGGGGCGAGACTCATCAAAGGCCACCCAGTCAAAACGTTCGTGGCTGACAATGGCTTTCAGGCGCATCCACAACAACGGCTGAGCCAGAAGTGTGCGCAATGAGATAACCAGCACACCGCCGTTGGCCTGATGGACCAGTCCCGGTTGCAGCGTAATTTCGCCATTGAACTGGCGCAGACAGCCAAACAGTTGTTCGGCCTCAACCCAGTCAGCATTAACCACCTGAGTTAACGTCGCAAAGTTGTCGTCTGCTTTCTCTGCTGCGCGGTAACGAATAGTGTGGCCGGATACATCGTAATGCCCCCCGGTTAACTTATCGGCATCCGCATGCAAGGTACGTGCAGCCGTTGCAATAAGATTGAGATACTCCAGCTCTTCGGGCGCTTTCACCAGCATAAACGAGGACGTAGCCCAGTGCTGAAGAAGTTGCTCTAGCGCGAATTGTAAACGTGGCTGAGTATCACTGAGTAAGGTGTCGGTGTCGTCAGTGACGTGCGGCTGTGCAAATATTTCCTGATAGCTATCGGTATCAGGAACCAGATCACGCCATGCAAGTTTCGTAATGGTCAAAGTTGATGTTTTTTAGTCTGTTGTAAAAAACGAGATTATACCGTAACCATCAGCACTGCACACGTGGAAAGCGCCGCTAAACGAATGTGATGACGAGCGACAGTTCACAGGCTGGATATTCTTTTCTTCAGATGCCGAAAAAGCTGATATTCTGATAAGAGTTACACGGTAACATTGAGATCGCAATGAAATATCAACAACTTGAAAATCTTGAAAGCGGATGGAAATGGAAGTACCTGGTGAAGAAGCATCGCGAGGGGGAGTTGATTACCCGCTATGTGGAAGCCAGCGCTGCCAAAGAAGCCGTTGATTTGTTGCTAACCCTCGAAAATGAACCGGTTCGGGTCAACGCCTGGATTGAAGAATACATGAACCCAGCACTGCTCAATCGTATGAAGCAAACGATCCGGGCGAGGCGTAAGCGGCACTTTAATGCAGAACATCAGCATACGCGTAAGAAATCGATCGATCTGGAGTTTATGGTCTGGCAGCGTTTAGCCGGGCTTGCGCAGCGACGTGGTAAAACTCTCTCAGAAACGATTGTGCAGTTGATTGAAGATGCGGAACATAAAGAAAAGTATGCGAACAAGATGTCGACATTGAAACAGGATCTACAGGCGTTACTGGGTAAAGAGTAGGGTACGGGTAACGTCAATATGGAGCGTGTCTGTGCTTTTGCATGATATGTAGGTGAAAAAAAACCCCGCCAGGCGGGGTTTTTTTATAAGACGATAACTTAAGCCTGAGGCTGAGTTACAACGTCTTTGATGCCTTTAACTTCGATCTCAACACGACGATCCGGAGCCAGGCAGTCGATCAGCGCAGCGCGAGCTTTCACGTTGTCACAGGTGTTGCCGGTAACCGGGTTGGATTCGCCCATACCACGTGCGGAGATTTTGTCAGAAGGAATACCTTTAGAGATCAGGTAATCAACAACAGACTGAGCACGTTTCTCAGACAGACCCTGGTTGTAAGCGTCAGAACCGATGCGGTCAGTGAAGCCCAGAACAACGACGGAACCGTCTTTCGGATCCAGGTTGCTCAGCTGGCTGTACATCTGATCCAGAGCCTGCTGGCCTTCTGGTTTCAGAGTCGCTTTGTTGAAGTTGAACAGAACGTCAGACTTCAGAGTGAAGTGTTTGGTCTGTACTTCTGGAGCCGGAGCCGGAGCCGGAGCAACTACCGGAGCTGCTTCTTCCTGCTGGCCGAAACGGTAAGAAACACCAACGCTCAACAGACCGTTGTCTGGACGACCACCAACGGTGTTCGCGTCACCGATGTTGTTGGTCCACTGGTATTCCAGACGGGTAGCGATTTCAGGAGTAATTGCATACTCTACGCCGCCAGCGAATACTGGGGATACACCAGTGTCGTGGTCTTTGAAGCCGTCGTTGTTTTTAGCATCTGCACGCCAAACCATACCACCCAGACGGGTATAAACGTCCAGATCGTCAGTGATTGGGTAACCCAGTTTAGCGGTCAGCTGAACGCCCTGAGCTTTGAATGCGCCATTTTCAGTGTTGCCTTTGTACGGCATACGACCTAACCAGTCGTAACCCATTTCAAAACCAACGTACGGGTTAACCTGGTAACCACCGAACGCACCAGCACCCAGTTGGCTTTCGTGGGTCGGTCCGTTGTTGTTGATCTGATTGTTGCCGATGTCATGGAACTGGGACCAACCCAGTTTAGCACCAGTATACCAGGTGTTATCTTTCGGAGCGGCCTGCGCCACGGTAGCGAAACCAGCCAGTGCCACTGCAATTGCGATAGCTGTCTTTTTCATTTTATGCGCCTCGTTATCATCCAAAATTCGCCATGAATATCTCCAGAGAGATAACACGGTTAAATCCTTCACCCGGGGACCAGTTCAATAGTTACTCTACCGATATCTGCGGCTTACGCCGAGCACCCCTGGCGATGTAAAGTCTACAACGTAGTTGAAAACTTACAAGTGTGAAGTCCGTCAGGCATATGAAAAAAAAAGGCTTGTATACACAATATTTAACATTTGTAGATGATTAATTGTACAGCTACTATCGCGGAAACCGCTTCACACAGGCGTTCTCACAAAAAAGGTGTTAAAGCTCAAAGCCGAATTTGAGGGTGAAAAAAAATTCCAGGATAAATCCTAATTTTACTTAATGATACAAATTCGAGTGAATTTTTAGCCCGGAATGCTGTCTCCCCGCAAGTGTCTGAGCGCGTACAGGACGCATGATAAATCCCATCGCATTGCCTTCATCTGCTGCTTTTACCAGCTCGGCATGTTCATCTTCGGTTAATTCTTCCGTCAGCCAGCCAATTACGACGCTGTAGTTACCCGTGCGTAGCGCACGAACCATAGATTCCAGCGTATTACAGGGAGAGAGTTGGCTAATTTGCATGACTTTCGTCAATGGAAGCCCGGCCGACTGCACCCACTCCCGGCTTAATTTTTGCTGAGGCGTCAGCCACAGCTGCCAGCGCGACTGCTGACCTAATTGCTGAAGCAGGGGAAGCAGCAGGAGCTGCGTCATCATGGGCTGGTCCTCGCGATAGACCACTTCACTGATAAGCCCAGCGGTAGTGTGCTCTGACGACACGCGCGCAATTTTGCTTGCTGTGGAAGAGAACGACGAAGAACGATTTGCATAGCCTGAAGTGTACATAATCAATCCAGCCCTGTGAGTTACTGTATGGATATACAGTAACCCTGCTATCACCAAAGATCAACCTTATTTTCTGAAACAGGTTCGCAGTTTTTGGTTGTTGTTACGGGAAAAACAAAATTCATCTTGCCCCTTGCGAATAAGTTGCCTATTTTCGTCATTAACGGATCCGCTACTGCAAATCATTTTATTACGTTATGATTTAAAAGGATTTTTATGAAAAAACTTTCTTATGCAAGGATCTATAAATCACAAGAATATCTGGCGTCATTGGGGACTATTCGTTACCGATCGCTGTTTGGGGGTTATAGCCTGACGGTTGAGGACACGGTATTCGCCATGGTCGCCAGTGGCGAGTTATATCTTCGGGCCTGTGAACAGAGTGCGCAGTACTGTGTAAAACATTCCCCTGTCTGGCTGACATTTATAAAACGTGGACGTCCGGTGGTGCTCAATTATTATCAGGTGAACGATACGCTGTGGCAAAACCAGCAACAACTGGTGTCGCTATCACGGTATTCACTGGATGCGGCGTTAAAAGAAAAGCAAAGTCGTTTTGCACAGCATCGCCTGCGTGGACTGCCGAACATGACATTCCATCTGGAAACCCTGCTGAATGAAGCAGGTATAAAAGATGAAAGCACATTACGCATGTTGGGGGCAAAAATGTGCTGGTTGAAACTGCGACAGGTTAATCCCGCCCTGACGGTGAAAATACTCTATGCCCTTGAAGGCGCAATTGGGGGAATTCATGAGGCGGCGCTCCCGGCGATTCGTCGCCAGGAGCTTGTGGAGTGGGTGAGTTCTCTTACGCCTGAACCGGTGTACTAGACGGCAATGCGGCAATTTGCTGCTGTAATCGTCTGATTTCTGGTAGTAGCGCTATCAATAGGCCAACTTGCTGTACGACCAGTGGTTCTTTACTGTCCGGGCGTGGTTCAAGATGCTGAATCCGTTGCTTCAGTCCTTCAAGCGCCTGGTATACGCGCTGCTCGTCAGCGGGTTGATGATGAAGTGCATCATCAACATAGCAAACGGCATCGTCCAGTAATGCCAGAACGTCCGGGTTGGTTAACTGTTCACGGTGTGCGCCCAGTGCCGAGATATAACTGGTAAAGGTATGGTTGAGGCACAGCAAGCGGAATGCCGTTTCGCGCGTTTGGGCAGTGACATCCGGTTCACTCGACATATTCGACACCACGGATGCCAGCTCCGCATCACGATTATGCGCATCGCGGCGCGCAATACGGTATGCCAGACGATTGTCTCGCCCCTGATGATACTGTTCGAGAATGGCATCAAGGTAACGACAGTTTGCATCGGTCGCCCGTTCAATCACCCGTGGCAGGTTGCGAAAGCGCCAGTCTGGCCAGATGAAACTGACGGCTGCCCATGCGATGGCACAACCAATCACCGTATCGATGACGCGCGGCAGTGCGACTTCAAACCCTTCACCAAGCAGGTTAAAGCACAGCAATACCAGCAGCGTGATAAACATTGTGGCATGTGCGTACTGAACATTGCGGAAAGCAAAAAAGAGCACGCCGGTGATCACCAGCAGTATTAATTGCCCTTCCAGCGATGGGACGAACCACAGGATGGGCAGTCCAATCGCTATCCCGACTAATGTGCCGATAATCCTTAACGCCAGACGATGTCGTGTGGCGTTGTAGTTGGGCTGGCAGACAAACAGGCTGGTCAGCAGGATCCAGTAGCCATGGTTCATGCCCGTTATCTGGATAATGGCGTACCCGACGCAGAGCACCAGAGACATGCGAACCGCGTGGCGAAACAGCGCCGACTCTGGCGTAAAATTGCGACTCAGACGCAGCCAGATATCACTGAATCCGTGCGGACTGTCATCGGCAAGCTGATTTTCTGACTCATTGCGCGAGAGTACCTGAGCCTGTTCAGACTCAATGGTGGCCAGTTGCGCATCAATAGCCCGCAGGTTCGATAGTAAGAATCCCAGCGTATTGAGCAGATCTGCAGGGGCACCGCTTGCACGCATGCGCTCAAGGGCAGCATCTATATGTGTAAAGACTCGCTCAAAGTGTGGATCGTGCTGGTAAGGGGTGCGTAGCAAAATGCAGCGAGACAGTTGCGTACAGGCTTGTCCCTGCATCGACATTAGTCGTTGGAAACGAAACATCACATCGCTGTGACGGAAATGGTCGCGTAGCGTCTGGTACTGAATATGTGAGGAACTTGCGCGTTCGTGAATATCCTGCGCGACAAAATAGTAATGCAGTGTGCGGCGGGTTCCTCGCTGTCCGCGGTCACCGCGCAGACGGGTCAGTAATGATACTTTTGTTTGGTTCAGCGTCGCCATCAGTTGCCCATTGGCCAGCGCTAACTCATACAAGGGGGCCTGACTTTCATCTTCAATGTCGGGATCAAAAAGGCGGGATTTCAGCTCCAGGTAGTGTGCCAACTGTTCGTAGCTGCGTGCCAGATTGTCCTGCAGTGGACGAATCGGGAACAGAAGGTGACCGATGAGCGTCAGAAGGTTATACCAGATGGCGCCTGCAAGCAGCAGGATCGGTTGCTGATACCACTGGTCGTACAGTGATGTTCCCAGCATGGTGTAAATGGCGATCAGTAATGCACCAAAGGCGATGGTCGCATAACGCTGACCTAAGCCCCCCAGCAAAATAAAGCCGCTGGTGGAAAGCGTTAATCCAATTGCGAAAAGCCACGGCCAAGGGAAGAGCAATTCGACGGAAGCCGAGGCAATGAAAAAGCAGATCAGCGTAATGATCAAATTACGCAGACGACCCGCGAGCCGATCGTCCAGATCGGTCAGCGCGGCAGCAACCATGCCCAGCGTGAGCGGGATGGTCAGTTTGACGTCACCCAGCCACCACGGCAGCGCCGTAGTGCCGCAGAGCGCGATAAAAATCCGCACGTAGTACAGCCAGGTGCTGTTCCAGGTATAGCGTTTAAGCAGTGGACTTAACATAAAGGCCATCAGTTCCGATTATTCAAAGCGACGACGCGCGTTGGCTTCGCGTGCGGCACGGGCAACTTCGACTGAAACCACGCGACGACCAACGGGCCAGAGTGCAATTGCGGCGATTTTAAAGTTCGCAATACCAACCGGAATACCAATAATCGTAATGCACTGGGCAATACCGGAAACAATATGCATCAGGCACAGCCACCAGCCGAAGAAAATCAGCCAGAAAATGTTGAGCAGCGTACCGCCGGTATTCAGAAGCACGTTTTTACCCGCCGGGTTGAGTTCATCAACGTGAATCGCCTCATTACCGTAGGGGAACAGCGACAAGCGTGTGATTTCCCAGCAGGAGCGGGTCAAGGGTAGTGTGAAGATAAGCACGATACTGACTAACGTCGCCAGTAACCAGGCTAAGGTGGTGGCGAATCCCCCAAGCACAAAATTTAAAATATTCAGAACAGTACGCATAAACCCTCGGTTAACTCTGGTTTTCTGTGAGTTTGGCAATTGTAACGTTTTTTTGGGCTGGAGCACGTTTTCTCTGGCGGTTACACTGATAAGCAAACCTCTTCGTGTGGATCCGCGTAAGTCTTATGGAACTGAAAGCAACTTCTCTGGGAAAACGTCTGGCGCAACACCCTTACGATCGGGCCGTTATTCTCAATGCCGGCATTAAAGTCTCTGGCGACCGTCATGAGTATCTTATTCCATTCAATCAGTTACTGGCTATCCATTGTAAAAGGGGCCTGGTATGGGGTGAGCTGGAATTTGTGCTTTCTGATGATAAAGTTGTACGCCTTCACGGCACTGAATGGGCGGAAACCCAACGTTTCCACCATCATCTGAACATCCTCTGGCAGCAGTGGAGCCAGGAGATGAGCGACGTCGCTGCGGGAGTTTTACAGCAACAGCTGGATGCGATTGCGGCGCGTACCAGTGATAACAAATGGCTGACGCGCGAACAAACGTCAGGGCTGCAGCAGCAGATCCGCCGTGCCTTTGCCGCGCTCCCGCTCCCGATCAACCGACTGGAAGAATTTGATAATTGCCGTGAGGCGTTGCACCAATGCCAGGCATGGTTGAAGGACATTGAAGCCTGTCGCTTACAGCACAATCAGGCATACACCGATGCGATGCTGGCGGAGCATACCGAGTTTTTCCAGAAGATTGAGTCTTCACCGCTGAATCCAGCCCAGGCTCGTGCGGTGGTGAATGGCGAGCAGTCGCTATTGGTGCTTGCGGGGGCAGGAAGTGGCAAAACATCGGTTCTGGTTGCGCGTGCGGGCTGGTTGCTGGCGCGGGGAGAAGCGGCCGCTGAACAAATCTTGCTGCTGGCGTTTGGTCGCAAAGCCGCTCAGGAAATGGATGAGCGCATTCGCGAACGACTGAATACGCAAGACGTCACCGCGCGGACGTTTCATTCACTGGCGTTGCATATTATTCAACAGGGTAGCAAAAAAGTTCCGACAGTCAGCAAACTCGAAAATGATACTGCCGCCAGAAATAAGCTGTTTATCGCCACATGGCGTCAGCAGTGCAGCGAGAAAAAAGCCCAGGCTAAAGGCTGGCGACAGTGGCTGGAAGAAGAGATGCAGTGGTCCGTGCCAGAAGGCAATTTTTGGGACGATGAAAAATTACAACGTCGTCTGGCCTCACGTCTGGATCGCTGGGTTAGCCTGATGCGTATGCATGGTGGAGCACAGGCGGAGATGATCGCCAATGCGCCGGAGGCGGTCCGCGACCTGTTCAGCAAACGTATAAAGCTGATGGCGCCGTTACTCAAGGCCTGGAAGAGTGCTCTGAAAGAAGAGAATGCCGTCGATTTTTCTGGATTGATCCATCAGGCGATTGTCATTCTGGAGAAGGGACGCTTTATCAGCCCCTGGAAGCATATCCTGGTTGATGAATTTCAGGATATCTCCCCACAGCGCGCCGCCCTGTTAGCCGCATTGCGCAAGCAAAACTCACAGACCATGCTATTTGCCGTAGGGGATGACTGGCAGGCCATTTACCGTTTCAGTGGTGCACAACTTTCGTTAACTACCGCCTTCCGGCAACACTTTGGTGAGGGCGATCGCTGCGATCTGGATACGACATACCGTTTTAATAGTCGTATTGGCGAAATAGCCAATCGGTTTATCCAGCAAAACCCGCATCAGCTTAAAAAACCGCTCAATAGCCTGACAGCAGGCGACAGGAAAGCCGTCACTCTGCTCGATGAAAGTCAGCTGGATGCGCTGTTGGATAAGCTATCCGGCTTTGCGAAAGCAGAAGAACGCATACTGGTGCTGGCGCGATATCACCACCTCAAACCTGCCAGTCTTGAGAAAGCAGCGACCCGCTGGCCCAAACTACAACTGGACTTTATGACTATTCATGCCAGTAAAGGACAGCAGGCGGATTATGTCATTGTCGTTGGGCTTCATGATGGCAACGATGGTTTTCCGGCCCCGGCCCGTGAGTCGATTATGGAAGAAGCATTACTGCCAATGGTCGAGGATTTTCCGGATGCAGAAGAGAGAAGGTTGCTCTACGTGGCACTTACCCGTGCCCGGCATCGGGTGTGGTTGCTGTTTAATAAAGACGCGCCATCCTGTTTTGTTGATGAACTAAAACAACTGGATGTCCCGGTAGCGAGAAAACCCTGAAGAACAGGCGGCGACGGCGGCCGCCTGTCTGGCGATTATTTGAGGCGCTCTGCCAGATAACGGGCGTAATCCGGGATCAGGATGTCCGTTGCATCGTTGAAGTTTGGCGACTGGATAATAAAATCGGCGGTAGATACGTTGGTGGCAACCGGAATATTCCAAACTGTGGCCAGGCGCAGAAGGGCTTTAACATCCGGATCATGAGGCACGGCGTTGAGTGGATCCCAGAAGAAGATCAGCACATCAATTTTCCCTTCAGAGATCAGTGCGCCGACCTGCTGATCGCCGCCCATTGGACCGCTAAGCATGGCGTTGACATCCATGCCGGTCGCGCGTTGAATGAGATTTCCTGTCGTGCCTGTCGCATAGAGGACATGCTTTTCTAACAATGGCTGGTGGCGTTCCACCCAGCTCATCAGCATCTGTTTACAGTGATCATGTGCAACCAGCGCAATATGCTTACGCGCCGGTAAAGTGCGAGTCGTCAGTTCCATAGTACAGCTCCCAAGTTAACCTTATTACAGAGTACTGGAAGCGTTTGACGCTGCAAGAGAAAGACAAAAAAAATGCGTAGGTGAACATAAACGTCATGAGGGTGGCTGTTTCTCTGCCCATTGCAGAAAATTACTTCGTGTTTGCGCATCGGCCTGGCCAAACCAATATTTCAAACGCTGTTCGGTGAGTGTTTGTGACTGCGGCGGCACCCGATCCAGTTCAGAGACCCCTGAGAGCAATGCGCTGTCATCTGCCATCATAGTGGCAAATTGTGGGAGTGAAGCATGCTTAGACGATTTGTTATAGCGTTCAGTCTCGAGTTCATAATCCACGATTTTTGCCGATGAGGTAATCGACAAAATATCCAGCTTGACTGGAATGGGCATGGAATCGCCATCTAATAGTTCCACTCGGGGAGCTTCATCGAAATGCGTTGCGTCACGTTCGTTGTTCAGACGGGGGAGATGAAAATTGACCTGACTAACCAACTGAGTATCAAAACTGATGACCAGCGGAGGAGAAATATACAGACGTTCTTCATGGCTGGAGAGACGAATCGTTTTCTCAACGCGAAAGACAAGCTGATGCCGACCATTCTCCAGCTCAATACTGTCGGCACCGCGCAGTAAAGAGCTGGACACCTTTTTTCCGTCCAGCACCAGCAGGTCAATATCATTAGACAGGCGCAAAGAGGTCGCACAAACGGTTACCGGCAAAAACAGAGCAATCAGGGCTGTCACAATGCCGGTTTTCATAAGGTTCTCCTGTCCAGAAGATTTCTGTATAAGATGTATCTAAATTTTTCGACAATCATGTTTACTAACATATAGACATATTTTCTAGTTTAGCTCTCATGCGCCAGTATGGGATGAATGGTTGCGACGTCAGCTTTGTCGTACACTTTGCAAAACAGCCTGGAGGAAGACGATGAAAGAGACCGATATTGCTGGCATTTTGACATCTACCCGTACGATTGCGCTGGTAGGAGCAAGCGATAAACCCGATCGCCCGAGCTATCGGGTGATGAAGTATTTACTCGATCAGGGTTATCACGTTATCCCCGTGTCTCCTAAAGTTGCCGGGAAAACGCTGCTGGGGCAGCAGGGCTATGCGACACTGGCAGACGTACCAGAGAAAGTGGATATGGTGGATGTCTTTAGAAACTCAGAAGCAGCATGGGGAGTCGCACAGGAGGCTATTGCTATTGGTGCGAAGACTTTGTGGATGCAGCTTGGCGTGATTAATGAGCAGGCTGCCGTGCTGGCGCGCGATGCGGGCCTGGCGGTAGTGATGGATCGTTGCCCGGCGATTGAAATCCCCAGACTGGGACTGGCGAAGTAAGGTTGTACTGTTGCCGGATGGCGCATTGTATATCCGGCCTACAACTGTGTTTGTCGTAGGCCGGATAAAATGTTGTCAGTTGCGCAGGCGTGGAGCCTGGAGCTGTTTACGGATTGTCCGTGCCAGTTCATCCATCGATGGTTGCTCTGGATGTTCTTCCTGTAGCTCGCTACTCAACTGTGCTTCAGCCAGATACGTATGTACTGGCAGGCCATTATCGTCTTCCATCACCACGTGATACCAGGGAGCGGCGCGAAGTTCGTCGTTAACCGCCAACTCATCAGGTGACGGGTCATCAAGCGAATATTCCGGGTCGATATCCACGACCACTCCGAGGTAACCTAACAGGGAATGGCGGACCTGCTGGCCGATACCGAATTTGCTGGCAATCATAGTCACCTCCCGGGAAATAGATACCCTCTATGTAAGGGTAATATTCCACTTTTCAAGTTACATGATGCGACAGGCAAACCCTTTCAGATACAGCCCTTCCGGGTAGGTAGCGATCACAGGATGATCGGCGGCCTGACGGAACTGCTCTATAAATTGTACATCACGCCCGGCATCTATTGCGGCATCGGCGATGATTTTCTGAAATAAATCGGTGGTCATCAATCCGGAGCAGGAGAATGTCAGCAGTACGCCACCCGGATTCAGCAACTGAATTGCCAGCATATTGATGTCTTTATAGCCACGGCAGGCGCCCATCAACTGGCTCTTGTTTTCGACAAACTTCGGCGGGTCCATCACGATAACATCAAATTTCTCACCACGATCGCGATATGCGCGCAGCAACTTGAACACGTCATCACGCACAAACTCAGCTTTGCTCAGATCCAGCTTGTTCAGCTCTACGTTCTGGCGGGCAATATCGAGCGCTTCCTGGGAGGTGTCGACGCTGACCACCTGACGGCATCCGCCCATTAATGCTGAAACCGCAAAGCCGCCGGTATAAGAGAAACAGTTCAGGACACGTTTGTTTTCCACGTAACGACGCGTGGCCAGGCGGCTGTCACGCTGATCGAGGTAATAACCGGTTTTATGTCCGTGCTGAATATCAACCAGCAGTTTCATCCCGTGCTCTTCAATCGGCAGTAGGGCTGGCGGCAGTTCACCCGTGACGGGGCCCTGAGTCAGTTCCATGCCTTCTTTTTTACGCACGGCAACATCGCTACGGTCATAAATTGCGCACTCCGGGAAGACAACCTGCAGGGCGCTAATCAATGCGGCGCGTTGATATTCAGCACCGGCGCTGAGCAACTGCAATACCAGGAAGTTGCCGAAGCGGTCAATGGTGACGCCCGGCAGACCATCGGATTCGCCGGCGATCAGACGGTAGCTATCCAAACCATCTTTGTTCGCCAGCCAGTCTCGCCATTTCTGTGCCTGTTGCAGACGGCGGGTAAAGAAATCAATATCGATGGATTCAGACTTGTCGAATGTCCAGACGCGTGCACGGATCTGCGACGCGGGTGAGTACGCGCCGCGTGCTAACCATTTACCCTGATGGTCAACAATATCGATGGTTTCACCGAGGTTGGCTTTACCTTCCATACGTGCGACGGCACCGGAAAATACCCACGGATGGCGACGAAGTAATGATTTTTCGCGCCCTTTGGCTAACACTAAACGTACACTCATAATTTACTATTCTGTCAATTCAAAGAAATGGGCGCCATTGTCCTGAGTTTTACGTGTATTTGCAACGCGCACCGCGATGATAAGGAGAACCATAATGTCGAAAGTCTGCATAATTGCCTGGGTCTATGGCCGGGTACAGGGGGTGGGATTTCGCTATACCACTCAGCATGAAGCGCAACGGCTGGGATTGACTGGCTACTCGAAGAATATGGATGACGGCAGCGTAGAGGTTGTCGCCTGCGGTGAAAGCGACCGGGTGGAACAACTGATGAAGTGGTTAAAAGCCGGGGGCCCGCGTAGCGCCAGGGTAGACAGAGTCCTCAGCGAACCGCATCGGCCTGGCGAAGAGTTAACGGGATTTAGTATCCGCTATTAAATACATTTGACCGGTTTTGGCAGACCGGCAATTTTGGTTGCCTGCTTGGCCGGACCTTTCGGGAACAGGCGGTAGAGATAACGGCTGTTGCCTTTCTCTTCGCCAAACTTATTGGCCATCGCTTTGACCAGCATACGAATAGCGGGGGAGGTATTAAACTCCAGATAAAACTCGCGCACAAAGCGCACTACTTCCCAGTGTTCAACTGACAGCGTAATTCCTTCGTTTTCAGCAATGGCAACTGCCAGCGGTTCGCTCCATTCGGTTGTGTCTTTTAAATAGCCTTCGCTATCAGTACTGATTTCTTTACCTTCAAAGATCAACATAATTCTTCACTGCGTTAGTCAAACTGGCGGCAGTTTACCAAAAAAGAAAGCCCCGCATAAGCGGGGCTGGATAATGTACGTGGTCATTTTAATCGCGGCTGGCGAAGCCCAGAATGCTAAGCAGGCTGACGAAGATGTTGTACAGCGATACATATAGGCTGACGGTTGCACGGATGTAGTTGGTTTCACCACCACGGATGATGTTGCTGGTTTCAAACAGGATGGCACCTGAAGAAATCAGGATAAACACCGCGCTAATCGCCAGATGCAGCGCTGGCAGTTGCAGGAAGATATTCGCAACCATACCAATCAGCACCACCACGATACCTGCCATCAGCATACCGCCGAGGAAGGACATGTCTTTACGCGTGGTCAGAACATACGCAGAGCAGCTGAAGAAGACCAGCGCCGTACCACCCAGTGCCATACCGATCACGTCACCCATACCTGCCGACAGGTAAGTGTTCAGAATCGGTCCCAGGATGTAACCCAGGAAACCGGTGAAAGCGAAAGCAGACAGAATACCTACTGGTTTATCTGCCGTTTTGTAGGTCAGGAACATCAGACCATACATACCAACCAGCGTCAGAATCAGACCCGGAGATGGCAGCATCAGTACTGTACTGGCAGTTGCGGTGATCGCTGAAAACGCCAGCGTCAGGCTGAGCAGGAAATAGGTATTACGCAGCACCTTATGTGTGCTGAGTAGCGATGTACGATCGCGCGAAGAACTAATAATACGATCCATGAGTCACTCTCTTATGACAGATGTAATTAATGATGGAGGATAATGAAATCAAGGGGAATGACACAGCGGTTTTACCCATCTTTACGCATTTTAACCCGCCAGGCTTAAGCATATTATTTCAACAAAAGCTCCCGAATCAGATGTTAGCACTATAAGTGCAAAAATGTCAGATCCACCTCTCCCAGGTAACTGAAAAATATTGCGTTATTCCCGAATCTCTCTGACAGTGACAGCGGTGTTTACATAAAACAGAGCAATAAGGTAAAGGGAATGACTCAACATAAATCGAAGATATTGACGTTTACGCTGTTGGCTGTCTGTTTGATGTCTATTAACGGCGCGGCAAGGGCGGCAAATGTGCCTGCAGGTACACTACTTGCAGAAAAACAGGAGCTGGTCAGAAACAACGGCAGTGAGCCAGCCTCACTGGATCCGCATAAAGTCGAAAGCAACGTTGAGTTTAATTTAATCAGCGATATGTTCGATGGGCTGGTGGCCGTAAACCTGGATGGCACTATTGCGCCCCGTCTTGCTGCCTCCTGGGAGAATAAAGATAACACTGTCTGGACCTTCCATTTACGCCCAGGCATAACCTGGTCAGATGGATCGGCTATTACTGCACAGGATGTCGTCTGGAGCTGGCAGCGCCTGGTTTCACCGCAAACTACCTCACCCTATGCCTCTTATCTGGGCAATATGCATGTCGCAAATGCGGTTGATATTGCTCAGGGGAAAAAAGATCCCGCGACGCTTGGAGTCAAGGCGCTGAATGACACCACGCTGGAAATTACCCTGACGCAGCCGACTGCGGCATTTTTAGCGATGCTGGCGCATCCATCGCTGGTGCCGCTGGATAAAGTGCTGATTGGCCGCTTTGGCGATAAGTGGACTCGTCCGGAGCACTTTGTCAGCAGTGGTGCGTATAAGTTGTCGCAGTGGGTCGTCAACGAGCGGATTGTTGCCGTGCGCAACCCGCATTACTGGGACAATCAGCACACGGTCATTAATAAAGTGACGTATTTGCCCATCAGTTCAGAGGCTGCAGACGTTAACCGTTACAAAGCCGGGGAAATCGATATTGTTTTTAGTGTTCCGGTCAATCAGTTCGCTCAATTGAAAAAGACGATGGGTGATGAACTCCATGTCTCACCTCAGCTTTCAACTTATTATTATCAGTTTAATACCACGCGTGCGCCGTTTAACGACCCACGCGTGCGTCGGGCGTTGAATATGGCGCTGGATAAGGACATCATCGCACAAAAGGTGATGGGACAGGGACAGCGTGCGGCGTGGGTTATCAGCCAGCCTGAAATTGGCGGGGTAAAATTACACGCGCCGGACTACGCATCATGGCCACTCGACAAACGCATTGCCGAGGCAAAAAAACTGCTGGCGGAAGCGGGCTACGGTCCTGAGCATCCGCTTAACTTAAATCTGCTCTACAACACTTTCGAAACGCATCAGCGAATCGCGATTGCCGCCTCGTCAATGTGGAAGAAAAATCTTGGCGTTGAGGCAAAACTGCAGAACCAGGAATGGAAAACGATGCTGGATACCATGCATACCGGCAATTTTGACGTCGTACGCTATGCATGGATAGCGGATTACGACGATGCGTCGAGTTTCCTCAATATTTTCCGCACAGGTGATAGTGAAAACACCACCCGATACAGTAATCCAGCCTTTGACGAAGCGATGCACAATGCGGCGAAAGCAACTTCGCTCCAGGAGCGAGGCAAATATTACCAGCAGGCTGAAGACCTTTTAGGGGAAGATGTGCCAGCGATTCCGGTTTACCACTATGTTCGTACCCATCTGGTGAAGCCATGGGTGGGGGGATTTGCACCGGATAACCGGGGAAACTACTACACCAAAGATATGTACATCAAAAAACAGTAAACAGCAGCAGCCCGGATTTGTGTTGAATAAACGGTCAATTTGTTGTTATTTAAGTCGATTAACAACATTTTGGCTGTTTTTCAGGCAAACGAACACATTGGTGCTTTACAGGTTCGTTCGGGATGTTTATAGTGCGCCTCATTGGAAGCGTGGCCGAGCGGTTGAAGGCACCGGTCTTGAAAACCGGCGACCCGAAAGGGTTCTAGAGTTCGAATCTCTACGCTTCCGCCAAACATGAAAAGGGGTTACCGAAAGGTAACCCCTTTTTGCTTTTGAAGCATTAGAATAGACTTGCAATCTTGACCAATCCCCTTATGTAACATTCAAACACTTGCCTACCCCAATCCCAGGCTTTTCTTTTTAGTGCTATACGCTGCAATTTAACTGCACATTGAAAGTCTTTCCATATTGGCGTGGCTGAAGGCATGGCCATGATGTATTCATGACCTGTAAAAGCCTTAACTGAACCCAGGCCAGTCCAGTAGTGTTTGCCTGGGGGGCAAGTTCAGATCATCAGCAAATTGATGCGTTGCGCAGAAGGACATTGTCGGTACTAGTGAGACGGTTACCCATAAACGTTATTTCTGGCTAAAAAGCTGACGCGGATAGAGTCATTCATCCACAGTTTTTCTGAATATCTGCCGGGCAGGTACCGAGCTCAACAATCCGTAGCCGAGAAATCGAATCTGATGAGTTTGGTTCTTTATAAAAAATACGCCCTGCTTACCTGTAGGTGCGGCTCATCGCCGCACTCTTAACATATTCACGGATGGCTAATAAATCGGGACAGGCGTTGGCGCAAAAAGCGGTTTTCCTGCCGCAGTTGCGCGTTCTCCTCGAGCAACGTCAGTGCGACGGCAATTCCTGGCCAGTCAAGCGCCAGTTCATGGCGCAGACGCAGTGCGCGTTGCACCACGGTCAGTGCATGGTCATCAAAGGTCTCATCTTCACGGGGTTCGATTACCCCTAAACCGACAATTTCATTCAGTTCTTCTGCAGAAACACCGGTATGCAGACAAAACTCGGTAATGGTAAAGGTAACGGTCACGTTAGCCATTATGCTTTCCCCCACTCTTTGCGCGGATCAAAGGACTTCTGCGCATCCGCCAGCTGTTGCCACAAGGCGGCGCTGTTGTCGTCAGGTTTCGGCGGCATCACGATTTTGATGACCGCGTACAGGTCGCCAGTCTGTTTTTTTCCGACCAGACCTTTGCCTTTGATACGTAATCGCTGTCCAGCCTGGCTTCCTGCGGGGATGGTCAGCAAAATACTCTCTTTGAGTGTTGGTACAGTCACTTTTGCGCCCAATGCGGCTTCCCATGGGGCAAGCGGAACGACAACTTCCAGATCCTGATTAACAATATCAAACAGCGGATGCGGCGCGATATGAATCACCAGCCACAAATCACCGTTCGGGCCACCGTTTTCACCAGGGGTTCCCTGACCTTTCAGGCGAATGCGCTGCCCATTGCCGACACCGGCCGGGATCTTAACGTTGAGGGTTTTGGGGATTTCCCGCTCGATCATGCCAAACGCATTGTATACCGGCAGGTTGTAACTGATGGTGCGGCTATGCTCAGCAAGGGTTTCTTCGAGGAAAACGGCGACCTCGATTTCAATATCATGCCCGCGACTGGCGTGGCGCTGCCGTGACTGATGTGCGTGCTGGCCAAAAATTGAAGAGAAGATATCGTCGAAATCTTCAGCGCTGTAGCTTTGACCTTCTCCTTGCTGGAACTGACGATTAAACTGCGGGTCGTTGCGATGCTGCCACAGCTGGTCGTATTCGGCGCGGCGCTGTTCATCGCTCAGTACTTCCCAGGCTTCGGCAACTTCTTTAAAACGAGCTTCAGCGTCGGGTTCTTTGCTGACATCGGGATGGTATTTTCGCGCGAGACGACGGTAGGCGGTCTTGATTGTCTTGAGATCGTCTGTCGGCTTCACGCCCATAATGGCGTAATAATCCTTTAATTCCATAGCGTTCTCTCGTGTAAATCAACACATGAAGAAGGCAATCCCTCTCAAAAGGTATCACCGTTAAGTTTAGGGTAATCCCGATAGGCGCGAATGCCAACCATGAAAAAGGGGGGCGCAGGTCATAAAAGGGTCACCGGCTAATGCGGTGAGCCTGCTTGTTTATTTACCTGTCATACTCACATTTTCCCTTTTCACCAGACTGTTCGTTGTTGAGCGAAGCATCGCATTTTATCCAGTAATAGAGTGGCTGAAATTAACAAGGGAGAGATACTGAATGATCGCCGTTATTTTTGAAGCAGATGTGCATCCTCAGGCTGGAGAGCGATATCTTCAACTGGCCTCAGAGCTGAAGCTGTTGTTGGCAGAGATCCCTGGGTTTATTTCTATCGAACGATTTCAGAGCATTAATACGCCCGGGAAAATGCTGTCACTTTCATGGTGGGAGAATGAGGATGCAGTGCGCAGGTGGAAATGCAACGTCAGGCATCAGGCCGCACAACAGGAGGGTAAACAGTTGATTTTTTCATACTACAGAATACGTGTTGCCACTGTTTTGAAGGATTACGCCTCTGAATAAGGTTCTGCCAGCGTATATGACAGCTGACAGTCAACAATGTCTGCCTGTAGCAACAGGAGCCAGAACAGGCTCTGGCTCCTGTTGGTGGTGCGTCAGTAATATTAACGGCTTATCAAGGTCTGGAAAAAAGAAAACGAACGGTATCAGCGTAGTTCTGGACAAAAGCGTTAACGTTATCTGATTTTAATCCTTTCGGGTTAATCATATATTTACCCTTGATAAAGATAGCCGGTACACCTTTCAGGTCTACCGCTTTAGCCAACTCCTGTTGCTTCGCCGTTAATGATTTTACGGCAAAGCTATTCCATGCAGCATCATAGTCATTTGCACTGACACCAGCGCGGATAAATACATTGCGAATATCATCTGCTGTTTTAACAGTTTGTTTTTTCTGCACGGCATCAAACAGTAAAGGTTTTACTTTATCTTCCACGTTTAACAGCATAGCGACAGACCACGCGTGCGTCATCTCCGGCCCCAACGGACCTAAGAAATCAACGTGATAGTCAGTAAGTTTGACATCAGTAGGTAATGCTTTTTTCACATTATCAGTGACTTCCAGAACTTCATCGTATTGGTAGCATGAAGGGCAATAAAATGAAAAGAACTTAAGCGCAGCGGGCGCTGACGCAACTGGCTTTTCAAGTGAAATATATTCCTTGCCATCGGTAAATGTTGCTGCCTGAACGCTCACAGTAAAAATCAGGCCTAGAAGAGGAAGTAAGATTTTTTTCATTTCCATATACTCTAAATAACATTTAACAAACAATTGTTTTGATGATGAACATAATGTTCATGGCGGTAAGTTATAATACAATATTTATCCGAAAATGTGCTGGCCCTTACTTTCATTTACGCAGGCATATCTACTGGCATACTTGTCATTCAATTTCATGGTCAGTGGTGAAATACTTGTAGGGACGCTTTGTGAATAGTAAATAATAAACCCCGTGATATTTTTAGCTTTGTTTTATTAGCGCCATTATTTTGCAATAATGAAATTAATTAACAATATTAATTATCATTTCTGGGCAGCGCGCTGGGGCGGAATGAGAATTGACCGGCCTCTGCCGACATAACTTTACAGGGTAAAGGTTGCCAAAACCTCGCCAGTGACTAAGATAACTCGCGTCAATCAGTGAGGGTATAATGGCGAAACGTCAACGGATGGGATGGTGGTTCCTCTGCCTGGCATGTGTTGTGGTGATGGTATGCACCGCGCAGCGCATGGCGGGTCTGCACGCGTTGCAGATGAACACCACGACCACTGCTGTTGTCGCGAGCGCCCAGGCCGATACCGATGAAGCTTCGCCCGTTACGCCTTGTGAGCTGAGCGCAAAATCATTGCTGGCTGCACCGCCAGTATTGTTTGAAGGCGCGATTCTGGTGCTATGTTTGCTGCTGTCGCTGTTGGCACCCGTGCGGGCATTTCGCCTACCTTTTTTCCCTCCGCGCGCTATCTCGCCGCCCACTCTCCGGGTGCATCTCCGATTTTGCGTCTTCCGTGAATGACAGAACAGCCGTTGCTGACTGTTAGATAATTATTCACGGAGAAAAACTATGATGACTGTTTTCAGGCAGGCACTGCTCTGTCTGTTATTGCTATGGCTGCCCGTATCCTGGGCAGCTGAACCCGGCTGGCTGCGTTCACCCGATAACAATCACGCCAGTGTGCGGTTACGTGCCGATACAGCAGCTGACGGTGAAACCCGTCTGCTGCTCGATGTTAAACTGGAGGATGGCTGGAAAACCTACTGGCGATCGCCGGGTGAGGGAGGCGTTGCGCCTGCTATCGCCTGGAAAGATAAAATGCCTGCTGTTGATTGGTACTGGCCGACTCCCGCGCGTTTTGAGGTCGCCAATATCACCACCCAGGGATATCTCGATAATGTCACCTTCCCGATGGTAGTACGTGGCACCACGCCAGCCGCTCTTAACGGTGTATTGACCCTATCAACCTGCAGCAATGTCTGCCTGTTAACGGATTTTCCCTTTTCCGTGACGCCGAGCGTCCAGGACCCGTCTTTTGCTCATGACTATGCGCAAGCGATGGGGCAGATACCGCTGGCTAGCGGGCTGACCGATGCGCTTAGTGCCGGGGCGCGAGCCGGAGAGCTGGTGGTTGAGGCTCGTCGTGCGGGGGGCTGGTCTGCGCCAGGCCTGTACCTGGACACCGTTGATGATGCGGATTTTGGTATGCCGCAAATCCGCGTAGAGGGCGAAATACTACGGGCAACGGTTCCGGTTCATGACAGCTGGGGGGAAGGGGCGCCGAATCTTCGTGGTAAACAACTTACACTGGTTCTGGCTGATAACGGCGTTGCACAGGAAAGTCGTCTTACGATTGGCGAAGCCCCGGTTATTGAAAACGCTTCACTCCCGCTGTGGCAAGTGACGCTTATGGCGTTATTGGGCGGTTTGATTCTCAACCTGATGCCCTGCGTTTTACCGGTTCTGGGCATGAAGCTGGGCTCGATTTTACTGGTTGAGGAGAAAAGCCGTCTTCAGGTTCGCCGCCAGTTTCTGGCATCGGTGGCTGGGATCCTGGTCTCTTTTATGGCTCTCGCGCTGCTGATGACGGTGCTGCGCCTGACCAATCAGGCGCTTGGTTGGGGGATCCAGTTCCAGAGTCCGTGGTTTATCGGCTTTATGATGCTGGTGATGCTGACGTTCAGCGCCAGCCTGTTTGGGCTGTTTGAATTTCGCCTTCCTTCAGCAATGACCACCATACTGGCAACTCGCGGCGGTAACGGCTTGTCAGGGCATTTCTGGCAGGGCGCGTTTGCGACGTTGCTTGCCACGCCGTGCAGTGCGCCGTTCCTGGGGACGGCAGTGGCGGTGGCGTTGACCGCCTCGCTGCCGACGCTATGGGGGCTGTTCCTCGCGCTCGGGCTGGGGATGAGTTTGCCATGGTTGCTGGTGGCACTGCGTCCGGGTCTGGCGCTGCGTCTGCCGCGTCCGGGGCGTTGGATGAATATCTTGCGGCGTCTTCTTGGCGTGATGATGCTTGGCTCGGCTATTTGGCTGGCAACATTGCTGCTCCCGCACCTAGGGTTCGCAAGCCAAAGTACAGCCAAAGAGAGTGTGAACTGGCAACCGCTGAGCGAGCAGGCCATTGAAGATGCACTGGCTCAGCATAAGCGCGTAGTTGTAGATGTGACGGCTGACTGGTGCATTACCTGTAAAGTCAATAAATTCAATGTTCTACAAAAAGAAGATGTCCAGACTGCACTGCAACAACCCGATGTGGTGGCTCTGCGGGGTGACTGGACGCTGCCCTCTGAAGCGATCACCGAATTCCTGAAAAAACGCGGCCAGGTTGCTGTGCCGTTCAACCAAATTTATGGTCCCGGTTTGCCGCAAGGTCAGGCATTGCCGACGTTGTTAACCCGCGATGCGCTGCTGAATACACTGGCCGATGCCAAAGGAGTGAACCCATGAAAATGATGATTGTCCTGCTGCTAACCCTGTTTTCTGCCGTCAGCGTGGCGAAAGAACCTGCACCGTTTACCCCGGAACAGGAAAAGCAAATTGAAGCATTAATTCAGGAAGCCCTGTTTAACGATCCCAACAGCCCGCGGATTGGCGCAGAGCAGGCAAAACTGACCCTGATAAACTTCACCGATTACAACTGCCCATACTGCAAGCAATTGGATCCGATGCTGGAAAAAATTGTACAGAAATATCCTGATGTGGCGGTGGTGATTAAACCGCTGCCGTTTAAAGGGGAAAGTTCGGTTCTGTCGGCGCGAACTGCGCTGACGACCTGGCGTGAGCATCCGCAGCAGTTTCTGGCGTTACATGAGAAACTGATGCAGAAGAAGGGCTACCACACGGCAGTGAGTATTAAACAGGCACAGGAGAAAGCCGCTGCCAGCCCTGTGACGCTGGATGCACAAAGTGAGGAGACGCTGAGCACCAACCTGCAACTGGCACGTCTGGTCGGTGTGCGAGGCACGCCTGCAACGATTATTGGCGATGAGCTGATCCCGGGTGCAGTACCGTGGGAAACACTGGAAGAGGTGGTCAAAGAAAAGCTGGCGGCCGCAAATGGTCAGTAAACTGCGCCGCTGGCTGCGCGAAGGACTGATCTTACTGGTGTTATTCGCCGGGGCGATGTTGTTGATGGATGCCTGGCGAGCGCCCCAGCTTCCCGTAGCGTTTGACAGTACGCCTTTGCAGACGCTGGATGGTGAAAACGTTACGCTGGCCTCGCTCAGCAAAGAGGAGCCAGTGCTGATCTATTTCTGGGCGAGCTGGTGCGGCGTGTGTCGGTTCACAACACCGGAAGTCGCCAGACTGTACTCAGAAGGCGAGAACGTGATAACCATTGCGCTGCGTTCTGGTAATGAGGCGGAGGTGACGCGCTGGCTGGCGCGTAAAGGCGTAGACTTTCCCGTCATCAACGATGCCGACGGGACCATCTCCCGCAGCTGGGACATCAGCGTCACGCCAACGCTGGTCGTGATGTCGCACGGTCGCGTGGTGTCGACAACCAGCGGCTGGACCAGTTACTGGGGAATGAAGCTACGCCTCTGGTGGGCAAAAAACGTCTGATTCTGATGCCGGGGAAACCCGGCATTTTTTTTACGATAAAAAGGTAAGAAAAACATGTTGTTCTGATATTGGATCCTGAAATTATATACTAATAGTTATATATTTTTGATTTTTTCTGTAGTTGCAAATCCACAAAGGTAATGGCATATCTGATGGTGTTTTAAATATCTTATTTCTCGCAGGGATTAAAGAATAATGCGCAAGGGTAAAGTTATTGTTATATCAATGATGTTTTTTTGTATCCTTATTTTTATTGCTGCTATTGTCTGGTTTATGATGTATCAGGGGGAACTCGCTGAACCTACCGGTGAAGAGAAACATGCCGCCATTCTGCATGCTTCAGGCCTGTTGAAATCAGATGCGCAGGATAAAAAAACAATTAACAATTTGTATCAACGTTATATTTTAGCGCGTAAGGTTAATCTGGATTCCGGTGAATGGGTCGCTGATGACGTCCAGACGCAGGGATGTAAAAAACTTGCTCCGGAACATGATCCCGCGAAGATCCATCAGCGCTGTACGATTGCAGATGTATATCTGGTAAAAGATAAAAGCAATAAAATTCAACAAATTATACTCCCTGTTTTCGGTAAGGGCGCGAAGTCAATGATGTATGCCTTTCTGGCTCTTGACCCAGACGGACGTACGGTTAAAAACCTGTATTACTATCAGCAGCGGGAAACTCCTTTTTTGGGAGCCAGAGTGGAAGATGAGAGTTGGCGCAAGCAATGGCCGGGTAAAAAAGTAGTTGATAATAACAGGATGCCAGCACTAAGAATAACTCAGGAGAAACCACAGAATATCGATGAATATACAGTAGATGGTATTTCTGGTGCGACCCTGACATCGAATGGGGTTGAGAGAAGCATCAACTACTGGACAGGCGAACAGGGTTACGGCCGTTTTTTACAACGGATTACTCGTGGTCCTGATATAATAGTTCCCTGATCGCTTTTGTTTTAAATAACGTTTATCTTCATACTCATTGCCGGCCTCATTTGCGTCAGTGAGTATGGGGCAACTCAATTCCATATCACCGATAAATTCTCCTGTATTGACGGCATCATTAATAAATCCCGAATGTCTCAATTTCGTATTCATCACATTTTCATGAGATAAATTTACATAACTTGTTACCTATTGACATTTTTATGATCCAGGTCATGTACAACGCAAGCCAAAATCGATAATGATAATAATTATCATTTGTATTTTACGGGATGCGTACCGTGCGTAAGTTCTGTGTTTTCCTGCTGACCACTTTGTGTAGCTTGCTTGTAAGCCTTCATGTATGGGCCGCAACAAACTATGCTCCGTTAATTGAGGATATTGAACAACGTCTTGATAAAACAGCAGAACTTTACTCTCAGCAACAAACTGATGAAGCGCGGCGAACGGTGCAAATGGCTTACTTTGAGGTATTTGAAAACCTTGAAGGTCCTATTCGAATCAACATTTCCGCCAGCAAAAGCTATGAGATGGAAAGCGCTTTTGGTGAGATTCGTCGCATGATTGGCGAAAAAAAATCGCTCTCTGACGTGCAGTCTAAAATCGACTGGCTCAAAGCCTCGCTGCGCGAAGTTGAACCTGTGTTAGATGGCGGACATCGCCTGGTTGCCGAAGAGCAGCACAATGCGTTTTCCAGGACAGATATCGCCGTACACTGGCAAGAAAGTTTTCGCGTTATCGACGATTTGTTGGCTCAGGCAGTAAATAACTATCAGGTCGGGAATTTAAGCGTAGCCAGCCAGAACGTTCAACAAGCGCACTATCAGGGTTTTAAAAACTCAGAGATGGAAATGTCGGTCAGACAGAATCGATCGGCAAAAGACGCTGCTGCGATTAACCAGCAATTTTCTGCGTTGATTGCGCTCACCGCAGAGCCGGATCGCCTTAATGATGTCTCTTATCAGGTCACGACGTTGTTACAGGATATTGAGGATCTTCTGCCTGGTCTGCCTACTACCCGTGACGAACAGCAGGTCACGGCGGTGCAAAACACGGGGAATACGCCCACGGCACAGGATGATATAGCCCGCGCAGACTGGGCTGCCGTCTCGTTGGGTATCCATCAAAGTATTCAGAAAGCGATTGCCCGTTACCAGGAGGGCGATGCGAAGAATGCCATTCTGGATGTGCAAGACAGTTATTTTGACCGCTTTGAAGCTAGCGGTATGGAAAATAAAATCGGTTCTCGCGATTCGGCATTTAAAACCTCGCTGGAGGCTTACTTCACGCGTCTGGTTAGTCTGATGAAAGCGGGTCAGCCAGTGGAAAGACTCAACGCTGAAGCCAGCGCACTGGAGCAGGATTTACAAAAAGCAGTGGTGATGTTGGGGGAAGGAGAAGAAACCCAGTGGAGCCTGCTGCTCTACAGCCTGATGATTATCGTGCGCGAAGGACTGGAGGCCCTGCTTATTGTGGCGGCCATCGTGGCTTATATGGTGAAAAACAATCACCAGGATAAGCTTCCGTTAATTCGCCAGTCGGTGATTGTCGCGTTAATCGCAAGCGTTATTACCGCTGTGATATTCCAACTCCTGTTCACGAATTCCGGCGCCAGCCGAGAACTGCTGGAAGGCGTAACGATGCTGATTGCCGTCGTCATGCTGTTCTTCATGAGCTACTGGTTACTGTCTAAAGTCGAGGCTCGCCACTGGAAAGCATGGCTGGAAGGGAAACTGTCCCACTCACTTTCCCGTGGTTCACTGGTTGGACTGTGGCTTACCAGCTTCCTGGCGGTTTACCGCGAAGGGGCGGAGACCGTGCTGTTTTACTACGCCCTGATCGGGGATGCGAATGATATTTCTGGGCATATGGCGATTGCGGCAGGTTTTGTTATCGGCTGTGTTGTTCTGCTGGTCGCCTGGCTCATCATGCGCTACTCGGTTGTACGCCTGCCTTTGAAGCCGTTCTTTATGTTTACCGGCAGTTTTATGTACCTGATGGCCTTTGTATTTGCGGGCAAAGGGGTTCTGGAACTGGTGGAAGGTAAGCTGTTCCAGCCAACGTTGATTAACGGCTTCCCTGAAATCAGTTGGTTGGGAATTTATCCCTACGTGGAAACGTTATTACCGCAGGCCATATTGCTACTTGCGGCGCTGGTGGCGCTGTGGGTGATGCGGCGGAAAAGCACTGTTCCTGGGGAAACGATAAAAACTAATCTATAGCTGTTATTTGAGACGAGAGGATATGTCTGATGACCATGAAGAAAACCCTGATTGCCAGTGCAGTGATGGCCGGTATTTTCACTGCTCCGGCAGCGTTTGCCTTTAAGGAGTATCCGGCAGGCGAGCCTGTCACCATGAATGAGATGGAACTGGCCGCTGTGTACCTGCAGCCAATCGATATGGAACCGCGTGGCATGGGATTACCGGCAGCAAAAGCCGATATTCACCTTGAGGCGGATATTCATGCCGTGGAAGGCAGTAAAAATGGTTTTGGCGCAGGCGAATGGATCCCTTATCTGACTATCAGTTACACCTTGATTAACAGTGATACGGGTGAAAAACAAGAAGGTACGTTCATGCCGATGGTTGCCAGCGATGGCCCTCATTACGGTGCGAACATCAAAATGATGGGGGTGGGTAACTATAAAGTGACCTATCACATCGAACCGCCGTCAAAAGCAGGTATGCACCGTCATACAGACAGTGAGACCGGCGTTGGTCGCTGGTGGAAACCATTTGATGTGAGTTATGAATTTAAATACGTCGGCCTGAACTAAGCGCTTTTCCATCAGGCTGCTTGATTTGCCATTTTGGACCGGGCAGTGCTCACAATCTTACGTACGAAGTGTACCCACGATTTGTTTTGCGCTGCTCATGTCTTAACTGACCGCGAACTTATCCCCCTGATGGGCAGGCTCTAAATTATCGATGTACCTGGATAGTTACATCATTCAATCCGCCGTACAGAGTCGATGTTATGAGTTATTTTTTTGTCACGACGCTACAGGTTTTTTTCTGCATTGCGCTGCTCTCCGGGGTTCTCTGGAGTCGCATCGATCCCCCTTCATTGCGCCCACTCGTCTGGACCTTATTCACAGGCTTAATCCTTGGCGTGCTGGTGGGACTTACCCTCCGCGGCTCGCAGCCAGTGCAATTGTTGCTGGTTGGCACAGAAGTGATGATTACGCTGCTGTTTGTATTGAGCTTCTGGTGGGTATCAAAGCGCATTCGCTACCTGTGGCAAGGGATTTTGGTGTTTGGCGCAGCCCGACATTGGGCTTTGGATCCCAATCTCGGCGGATTAACCAGCACCCATGTGCTAAATACCGATCTGCTGTTGAATCTGACGGCAATGCTATTGGCATTTGCGATCCTCTGCCTGGCGGGGGTACTGAGCGCTATGCTGTTGCGTCGTATTCGTGGACTCTACTGGCCGTTGACGCTGATTCTGATGGTCATGATTTGGCTGCCATTAAGCGGTAATTTGTTGCTGCTGTTAATGAAACTGCAGGTGCTACCGCTGGCGAAATCGCTATTGAGTTTCGTGGCCAAAGTGACAAACAACGCGGCGATGTATAACTGGTTGGGGGCCGCCTTATTACTTGCTCTGGCACTGTGCTGGGTACCGGCGTTGTTACGCGCGATCCGCCAGACGCGTAAAGCCGATGAGCCGATTGCTTATCGACTGGCGCTGGCGCATCGTCGAAATGCATTTCGTCTTTGGCTGGTCACGTTAGGTTGTGCGGTGGTGGTGATCGCCGGGCAACTGTGGTGGGAAAAAGTCGCCTCTCAACCGCCGCAGTTGTCAGAAGCCATTCCGGTACAACTTGCCAGTGATGGCATGGTTCATCTGCCAATAGAACGACTCCGTGATGGCAAGCTGCACCGCTTTGTTTGGGTGGCCGATGATGGTAAAGCGGTACGTTTTTTCGTGATTAACCGCTATCCCGACAAGTTGCGTTTGGGGGTGGTTTTTGATGCCTGTCTACTGTGTGGCGATCAGGGTTACGTGATGGAAGGTAATCAGGTTATCTGCGTGGCATGCGGGGTACACATTTTCATTCCTTCGATTGGTAAACCTGGTGGTTGCAATCCGGTACCGATTGAAAACTGGCGTAATGATGAGAAAGAGCTGGTGATCCCAGGTAAAGAGCTGGCTGCTGGCGTGAATTACTTCTCGACGGTCATGACCATCAAGGTGACCGACCCGGTTGATGGTTCCACATTGACCAATACTTCTGCTGACTACAAATACAGCTATGGTGGCAAAACCTGGTTTTTCTCGTCCGAGGCCAATTACGATCGCTTCCGTAAAACTCCGGAACAGTTCGTCCCTGCTGAATTGAGGGAGGAGTAACAAAATGCTGTGGCGAATGTTACGACAATCCTGGGGGCGTAATCTCCGACGCAAGGGGCTGGCTATTATGACTGTCTTTCTTGCGTCCAGCCTTATCTCCGCCCTGCTGGCGGTGTCGATTGATATTGGCGATAAAATGTCCAGAGAATTGAAGTCCTATGGTGCCAATATTTTGATTGAACCTGCCGGACAGGCGGCGCTGCCTGCACTTTTCAGTGAAAACAGTAATCCACTATCAGGACAGGATTTCCTTGATGAAGCGGAACTCCCCAACATTAAGGATATCTTCTGGCGCAACAACATTGTCGGCTTTGCCCCTATACTTGGCGGTGATGTCGACGTTAACGGCAAAGAAGTACGTATTCTCGGCACCTTCTTCAGCCAACCGGTAGATATTCCAGATGAAGAAGGGTTTGAGACGGGGCAAAAAACGGTAAGCCCGTTCTGGCAAGTGACAGGCCATTGGCCGCAAGAGCCTGCTGGTGATGCTCCTCAAACACTGGTAGGGCATGCGTTGGCGCGACAAACGGGCTGGAAGCCAGGCGATCAACTGGTGATCCGTACCAGCAATACAACGTTGAATGTGACCGTCAGCGGCATCCTCTCCAGCGGCGGGGATGAGGATAACCAACTGGTTATGCCGTTGAGCTCGGCGCAAACGTTGCTGGGTTTACCCGGCAAAGTGCAGGCCATTCGTGTCTCGGCGCTGACGGTGCCGGAAAATGAGTTGTCGCGTCGGGCGCGTGAAAATCTCGATGCACTGAATGCTGAAGAGTACGACCTTTGGTACTGCACGGCCTATGTCTCGTCCATTGCTCATCAACTGGAGGAGGCTATTTCCGGTGCAGAAGTTCGCCCTGTGTGGCAGGTTGCTGCATCTGAGGGGGTTGTAATCGATAAAATTCAGTTGCTGATGGCCGTCGTGACCGTCGCAGCACTGGCAGCTTCGGCTATGGGAATCGCGTCACTGATGACCAGCACCATTATGGAGCGCGCTAAAGAGATCGGCCTGATGAAGGCGCTTGGCGCGCATCAGTGGCAAATCATGCTGTTGTTCTATCTTGAAGCCGCGTCCAGTGGACTGGCCGGTGGGGCATTGGGATGTGTTGCTGGATGGGGAATGGCGAAAGCGATTGGCCTGATGCTATTTGATGCGCCATTGAATTTTGCCTGGATTGTGGTGCCATGTGTATTGGTTATTGCGGTCCTGATTGCCCTGATTGGCACCTGGTTCCCGGCCCGCCGTATTGCCCGCCTGTATCCTGTGGAGGTGCTGTATGGCCGCTAAACGTACCATGCTCTGGTTGCTGGTATGGCGGGCGCTGCGTCTGCGTTTTCAGCGAGTTAGCGTAGTATTTGCCGCATTGATGGTCGGGGCGACCATTGTGACCGCGCTATCTGCGGTGTGGTTCGACATCAATACCAAAATGAGTGAAGAATTGCGGACCTTTGGCGCAAATTTCTACATCGGGCCAGGCCATGGCTCCAGCATGCCGCAGCAAGCGTTGCAGACTATTTTAGATCAGGCACCGCAAGGCCTGGTTCACGGAGCCAGTCCTTGGCTTTACGGTATGGCGCGTACCGAGCTGGAGAAGGTGGTGATTGTCGGCGTGTGGTTTGAATCCTTGCAAAAGCTGGTGCCGTACTGGCAGGTTCAGGGGAGTTGGATTGGTGTTAGCTTTGACGATCGCAATGCGATGATTGGCGTCAAATTGGCTGAGCGTCTTAACGTCCAACCGGGCGATAACATCATCCTGGTGGATCACAATCAGCGCAAAAACTTACAGATAAAAGGCATTGTTGAAGCCGGTGATGCGACAGATAACATGCTAATTGTGAGTCTTGATGTGGCGCAGGCGTGGTTGCATCAGCCCGATAAAATCAGCCATGGGCTGCTGAGTGTCAGTAACGATGTCGGTCAGGTGGAAAACTATGCCAGCCGATTGCAGGCTCAATACCCGGATCTGGAGATCCGTCCTATACGGAAAGTCTCCGCATCAGAAGGACAGGTACTGGATAAAATAAAAGGGTTAATGGGGCTGGTATCGGTTGTGATCCTTGCGCTGTCATCTTTGTGCGTGAATACCACGTTGATGGCCATTGTGGGTGAGCGGGCCAGGGAATTTGCGCTGCAAAAAGCGTTGGGGGCCAGCAACGGTGATATTGTCCGGCAAATTCTCCTTGAAACCTGCATTATCGCGCTGGCTGCAGTGGTTTGTGGGTGGATCTTAGGGTACATGTTGGCCCAACTACTGGGACTGACCGTATTCAATGCCGCAATAGCGCTACGCTGGCCAGTGCTGCCCATCACCCTGACATTATCTTTACTGGTCGCCATTCTGGCGGCGATTGTTCCGGTCCGTCGCGCGGTTAGCGTCGAACCCGCAAAAGTGTTGAAAGGAGAGTAACGCAATGTCCGTTGTGCAGACCCCGTCAATGGCGATTGAAACCCGCCATTTATATAAACGGTTCGGCGATGTTACCGCCTTAGATGACATTAACCTGCAAATAGTGCAGGGGGAGTTTGTCGCGATTATGGGCGCTTCTGGTTCGGGTAAAACGACACTGATGAATATTCTGACCTGCCTGGACACCGCGACAGAAGGTCAGGTGTTTTTAGATGGGATTGATGCTGCCGCACTGGATGAAGAGGGGCGTCGCCGTTTTCGCGCTGAGAAAATAGGGTTGGTATTCCAGCAGTTTCATCTGATCCCGTTTTTAACCGCGCTGGAGAATATCATGCTGGCGCAACACTACCATAGCGTGGTAGATGAAGCGGCGGCCAGGAAGGTTCTGGAACAAGTCGGTCTTGGGCATCGAGTGACGCACCTGCCGAGTCAACTTTCTGGGGGAGAGCAGCAACGGGTGTGCATTGCCCGGGCGCTGGTCAATGAGCCGCCGGTGATTTTTGCCGATGAACCTACGGGTAACCTTGACGAAGAGAATGAACAGCGGGTGTTGGATCTACTCACTGACCTGCATCGGCAGGGGCGCACGATTGTGATGGTGACGCATAATCCGGCGCTGGGGTTATTTGCCGATCGCATTATCCGTTTGCAGCATGGCAAATATCAGGGTGAGGAGGCGAATCAACATGCGCTGGATTAACATATTAACTTTCTCCATTTTGGTTCTGATTAGTGGATGTAAAGAAGAGAAGTTGGTGGTTGGGCGGCAAGCCCCGGCGCTGGCAACATTCGACCTGCAGGGGGGAGAAGCAGGGCTTGAACGCTGGCGTGGAAAGGCTGTTTATCTAAACTTTTGGTCGGCGGGATGCGGTGGCTGTCTTGCCGAAATGGACGCGCTGGAAGCGCTAAGTAAAAAGTGGGGCGATAACGTTGTGGTCGTGGCCGTGAATACCGATCCGGCGACGGTTAACATAGATAACTTACTGGCGAAACATCAGGTTTCTTACCCGGTACTCCGCGATCAGCTTAAGATTTCCCAGGAGCGCTATCAGGTCATCGGCACGCCAACCTCTGTGTTAATTGACAGGGACGGTCGTGTACTGGAATTACACCAGGGGATGCGGAAACCGCCTGAGTTAGATGCAACGTTTGCGCGACTGGCCGCCCGATGAACGCGATACAAAGAGAAACACTATATGGCATTCAGGTGGAATAAAGAGAGTCTGGCCGTCCTGCGTGAAAACGCAGGCGTTCTCACGACGGAGCAGATTGCGGGGATGCTTCGCACTAATATTACGGTTGTGCGCAATATGGCGTATCGACTGAAACTCAGCCTGCGGGTATCCGCCTACAATCAAAAACGTATTGAGCAGGTACAAACTCTCTATACGTCTTCTGAACCACTAAATCTGAAAGAGATTGCTGCAAAAACTGGACTGACATTCAGTACGGTGCAATACATTGTATATGTGAAATTAAAAAGTAAACCATATACCAAACGGGAATATGTTTCCTTTGAAACTGATGATGCGGTTCATTATCGGATACAACGAGAGTTCATTGATACTGAGCGTTCCCTTTTACACAACATCCCAGATAACACGTGCTTTCATCAATTGTATCTGACAGACGGAACCTTATATTGTGCACGTAATATCCGCAGCGAAGTGATTATCTGCGAATAATTGGATGGCATATTTCGTCACCCGACGAAGCAAGTATTCATAGTTGCGTTTAACCTGGCTTATCTTTTTTTGTGGGAAAATAAAGAATGGCCAATGTATACGCATTTGAACCCTCCCTGGTGATGATGATTACCGTCACGTTTGTCCTCGCCGGGATGGTGAAAGGTGTCACCGGTATGGGTTTGCCCACGGTGGCGATGGGGATCCTCGGATCGCTTATTTCTCCGGTCGCAGCGGCGGCGATGTTGCTGTTACCCTCTCTAATTAGCAATCTGTTTCAGTTTGGCGGTGGTGGTAACACTGGCCGATTGCTGCAACGATTGTGGCCTATGCTGCTGGCGGTGGTGATTGCCACTTTGCTTGCAAGTGTCTGGATCACCGGGGGCGACACAACCCGGACCCAGTTTGCGCTGGGTATGGCACTGGTTGCTTATGCTATCTGGACGCTGGCGGGAAAGAAAATTACCGTGGATCCGCAGCGTGAAAAACCCTTTTCCCTTGTCATTGGATTCGTGACCGGTTTATTGACGGGGGGAACGGGGGTATTTGTCATGCCCGCCGTGCCATGGATCCAGTCTTTGGGCTTTGAAAAGGATGAACTGGTACAGGCGCTTGGGATCTCTTTTACGTTTTCGACACTGGCGTTAGCACTGGGCTTGTGGTGGCACAACGCGCTGCCCGTACAATCCCTAAGTTTGTCGGCTTTGGCCATTGTTCCTGCACTTATTGGCCAGTGGATAGGAACCCGTGTGCGAAGAGTTATTTCTCCGCTCGTGTTTAAACGCTGTTTTCTGTTTTGTCTGATCGGGCTTGGCGTAGAGATGATGCTGCGAGCGGCGTGACCTGTGCAGTGACTTTAGGGCGCTCTCATGGCATCGTTCATTCAGCTATTTAGGGTCAAAGGGGGCGTTATGGCATCAGTGGTGTTAAATGAAGAAGAGGACGATCTGGAGTCGAGAATGGCGCTTACTGCGGCGGCAATGGCCGATAAGTCGCGCTCGCGTATGCTGTGCGCCCTGATGGATGGGCGCGCCTGGACTGCAACCGAACTTAGCGCTGTGGCGGATGTGTCTGCGTCGACCGCCAGCGCGCATCTGGCGCGTCTGTGCGAACAACGCTTTGTTGTGGCGCTTGCGCAGGGCAGGCATCGTTATTTTCGCCTTGCGAGTCCCGATATCGCCGAACTGCTGGAGCGCCTGATGGGCGTGGCGTGGAGCACATCCGTACCACGAAAAATTACTACGCCGCTAAGCTTGCGGCATGCCCGAACTTGCTACGATCATCTGGCTGGAGAGGTGGCGGTAAGGCTGTTCGATACGCTGGTTTCCCGCCAGTGGTTAACGCCGGATGGCGAAACGCTGACGTTACTTGGACAGGAAAAGCTGGCGCTGATGGGGATTGTCCTCACTGCTGGCTCATCCCGGCGGAAATTAACCTGTGGTTGTCTGGACTGGAGCGAACGACGTTATCATCCCGGCGGCGTGCTTGGCGCATCGCTGCTGCGCTGGTTGATTGAAAAGCAATGGATAAAAACGCAGACAGGCAGCCGCCACGTTACCTTTACCCCACTTGGTGTGCGCAAACTTCAGACGGAGTTTGGCATCCAAACGACACGGTAGATGCCCCATTTTTGCGAAAGCGTTCCCGGAAAAATGTCATATATCTGTCACACTCTGTGGTGATTGATAACAACAAGAGGTCGTAGGGATGAATAAATCGTTAATCGCCGCCGCTGTGGCAGGGGCTGTATTACTGTCCACCGCCGCGCAGGCGCAGACCGCGCCGGAAGGCTATCAGCTTCAACAAGTATTGATGATGAGTCGGCATAACTTACGCGCACCTTTAGCCAATAACGGCAGCGTTCTTGAGCAGTCCACCCCCAAACAATGGCCAGAATGGGATGTCCCCGGCGGACAACTCACCACCAAAGGCGGTGTGCTGGAAATCTATATGGGTCACTATATGCGAGAGTGGCTGGCAGAGCAGGGGATGGTGAAATCGGGCGAATGTCCGGCACCGGATACGGTTTATACCTATGCTAACAGCCTGCAGCGCACTGTTGCTACGGCGCAGTTTTTTGTCACCGGTGCTTTCCCTGGTTGCGATGTTCCGGTCCATCATCAGGAAAAAATGGGCACCATGGATCCCACCTTTAACCCGGTGATCACCGATGATTCTGCGGCATTTAGTCAGCAGGCCGTTCAGGCGATGGAGAAAGAGCGTAGTAAAATGCAGCTCGACGACAGTTACCAACTGCTTGAGCAAATGACCGACTACAAAGACTCTCCATCCTGTAAAGAAAAACAGCAGTGTTCTCTGACCGATGCCAAAGACACATTCAGTGCTAAGTATCAGCAGGAGCCAGGCGTGTCGGGGCCGCTGAAGGTGGGGAATTCGCTGGTTGATGCCTTCACCTTGCAATATTACGAAGGCTTCCCGATGGACAAGGTTGCCTGGGGCGAGATTAAATCGGATCAGCAGTGGAAGGTGCTGTCGAAGCTGAAAAACGGCTATCAGGACAGTCTGTTCACCTCCCCGGAAGTGGCGCAGAACGTCGCCAAACCGTTGGTGAAATATATTGATAATGCGCTGGTTACTGAACGCGCGAAAGCACCGAAAATAACTGTGCTGGTGGGACATGACTCAAACATTGCTTCGCTGCTTACCGCGCTGGATTTCAAACCCTACCAGCTTCACGATCAGAACGAGCGTACGCCGATTGGCGGGAAGATTGTCTTCCAGCGCTGGCATGACAGCAACGCAAATCGTGATCTGATGAAAATCGAGTATGTGTATCAGAGCTCGCAGCAGTTGCGTAATGCAGACGTTCTGACGCTGAAATCCCCGGCGCAGCGCGTAACGCTTGAGCTGAAAGGATGTCCGATAGATGCGGATGGTTTTTGCCCGATAGATAAGTTCGACAGCGTGCTGAATGAGGCGGCGAAGTAAAAGAAAAACTCCCCCGTGTTCGCGGGGGAGTCTGAGCGCTAGACGTTTTTACGTTCGATAGTCTGTTCACCCCAAAAGAGCGAATCTTTGTCTGTTTTTTCAAAGGCTTTGATGAGTACCTCGTCGCTACCTTCTTCCCAAATTTTTTCCGCCAGTTTTTCGTCATAATTCGCGACTTCAAAAATGGCTTCGGCTATTTCCGGCGATGTATTGCGCAGACTTGCCCATTCACCAACGTGATGAGCTTTCGCTTCTTGAGTTGGCATTCGAATCCTCCTGTTGAAGATTAGCCGTTGAGTTTTACTGCCAGACCCGCGACATATTCACCCTGATAGCGGGCGATAGATAACTCTTCCTGACTTGGCTGACGAGAGCCGTCGCCTCCGGCGATGGTCGTTGCGCCGTAAGGTGTGCCTCCACGAACTTGCGAGACATCAAACAGTTCTTGCGCCGCATAACCGATGGGTACAATCACCATCCCGTGGTGGGCAAGTGTTGTCCAGGTTGATGTAATGGTTTGTTCCTGACCGCCGCCAGTGCCTGTTGAGCTGAATACGCTGGCGAGTTTGCCGTAAAGGCCGCCAGAAGCCCACAGTCCGCCAGTCTGGTCGAGGAAGGTGCGCATCTGGCCGGACATATTGCCAAAGCGTGTCGGGGTACCAAAAATAATGGCGTCGTAATCAGCCAGTTCTTGCGGGGTGGCGACTGGTGCGTTTTGGGTTTTGCCGCCAGCCTTGAGGAAAATCTCAGGCTGCATGGTCTCTGGTACGCGCTTAATAATCACTTCCGCGCCATCTACCTTATTTGCGCCTTCTGCGACTGCATGGGCCATAGTTTCAATGTGTCCGTACATGGAATAATAAAGCACCAGAACTTTTGCCATTTTACACTACTCCTCGAGTTAACTGTGTCCGTAGCGATTCGCTACCTCCCTTTAAAGATATGACGTACGGCCAGGAGTGCAAATTTCACAATCACTTCTTTGATTTATAACAATTTTTATAACAACTGTTTTTGTTGCAAAATGATACATTTTTAACCGAGCGGAATTTGGTAGCCATAAGAAAGACTTATTGATTTCATGCCGCGATTATTAACATCTGGCGGCCATTCCTGTTGCAGAATATTACAGTTCGCCGGTTATCCGGTTACTCTTCACTATGCTTAATCCCACGCAGTAAAAATCAGGGCACGGCCCTTGCGCTGCGTGAGGTATCACTCCTCAGTACCTATGCAATATGATGGCTAATCAATGACGGAGGTCAGTAATGGCAAACCATCGGGGCGGTTCCGGCAACTTTGCGGAAGACCGCGAAAGAGCATCAGAAGCAGGTCGAAAAGGTGGCCAGCACAGCGGGGGCAACTTCAAGAATGACCCGCAACGCGCTTCAGAAGCAGGAAAAAAAGGGGGCAAGAATAGTCACGGCAATAACAAATCGTAATTGTCGGGCTGTCTGTTAGAGATATCGTGACGGCTGAGTGTTCAGAGACAGACGTTACGTCGCCGCCGCCGCCGGGTCGTTCCGGCGGTTTTTTTTGTCTGCAAGGTTGAACTGTAACAAAACGCAACGCAGACTAATGACATTCAGATAATCGGGTGTCTCATGTCATTACTTTCTCGTTATTCCTTCTCTGTTAAACCCCAGGAGGCGATCCTTATTGTGATCACCATGTTCTGGGGCGGAACGTTTTTGGCTGTGCAATATGCTGTCACGCTGAGCGGTCCCTTTTTCTTTGTCGGCGTGCGTTTTGCCACCGCCGCGCTGGCGGTCGCGCTTTTGTCGTTACGCACATTGCATAAGCTAACGTGGCTGGAATTCAAAGCAGGCGTGGCAATCGGTATCGCCATTGCGCTGGGCTATAGTCTGCAAACCTGGGGACTACAGTTTATTCCCAGCAGTAAATCGGCGTTTATTACTGCGATGTACGTGCCACTGGTACCGCTTTTACAATGGCTGTGTCTGGGACGTATGCCCGGACTGATGCCGTGTGTCGGTATTGTGCTGGCTTTTATCGGGTTGATTTTTCTCGCCGGGCCAGGAGGCAATTTGCTGGCTTTGGGCGAAGGAGAGTGGATCACGCTCGCCGGTGCGGTGGCGATTGCGGCGGAAATTATCCTGATTAGCGCGTGGGCGGGAAAAGTGGATGTACGGCGGGTAACGGTAGTGCAACTGGCAACTGCTTCGATAGTGGCGTTTATTGCGATGGGACCAGCCGGAGAGACCGTACCGCCAATGTCTACCGGATTGCTGGTTGTGGCGTTGGGGCTGGGGATTTTCAGTGCGATTATCCAGGTCACCATGAACTGGGCGCAGCGTAGCGTTTCGCCGACGCGCGCGACGGTTATTTATACCGGTGAGCCTGTATGGGCGGGGATCTTTGGCCGTCTGGCGGGTGAACGCTTACCGCTACTTGCATTGCTTGGTGCGGCATTCATTATTGTTGGTGTGCTGGTCAGCGAGCTGAAGTTCAAAAAGAAGAAAGCCGTCCAGCAGGAGGCTCCGCCCGAGTCGCTTTAATTTAACGTTTCAGTGTGCGATTTGTTATGCTGGCGCCCTCAGAACAAGGAGAGGGTGCATGGCTCAAGGCGCAGAGAAAAAAACAGGTAAACGCTCGCAGGCCGTGAGTGCAAAACGCCAGGCTATCTTAACCGCGGCATTAAATGTCTTTTCCCAGTATGGCATTCATGGCACGCGTCTGGAGCAGATTGCGGAACTGGCGGGGGTGTCTAAAACGAATCTGCTTTATTACTACCCTTCTAAAGAAGTGCTCTATATTGCCGTATTACGCCAGATCCTCGATATCTGGCTGGCACCGCTGAAGGCCTTTCGCGAGGACTTTGCGCCACTGGCGGCGATTAAAGAGTACATCCGACTCAAACTGGAAGTGTCCCGCGATTATCCGCAGGCATCGCGACTATTTTGTATGGAAATGCTGGCAGGCGCGCCGTTGTTGATGGCTGAGTTAACTGGCGATCTCAAAACGCTGATTGATGAGAAATCTGCGCTGATTGCTGGGTGGATTAAAAGCGGGAAGCTGGCGCCGGTCGATCCGCATCATCTGATTTTTATGATTTGGGCTTCAACCCAGCATTACGCCGATTTTGCCCCACAGGTAGAGGCAGTGACGGGCGCAACGCTGCGTGATGAAGCCTTTTTTAACCAAACCGTTGAGAGCGTACAGCGGATGATTATTGAAGGGATCCGCGTGCGTTAACCTGCCGGCGGTAACGGACAGCTTAAATCACCTTCTTCGCACTGTAAGAGCGAGGCGAGAAACGCTTCGCGCTCGTTGGTTTTGTCCGTTAAACACTGGCTGGTGATCATCGACTGTATGCTGCCGCCTTCCGTGCCTGAACTGATCAATGCGCAGTCTGCATCGCGCAGGGTAATCCATGCGACCTGTGCTTTTTTCAGTAAATCACGTTGGGTGGGGGCGGCGCGCTTCAGTGCATTCTGATAAGTATCATTTAGCTTTGCGTCGGCCGTCTTATACTGCTCAGCGGCGCAGGCATTCATTTCAATTTGGTTGTTTGCGTTGGCGCAGTCATCCGCCAGTGCGTGACTGCTTAGCAGCAGTGCGGCACAGGTCAGTACAATTCGTTTCATGCTTCCCTCTGGCTTCATAAAAAAGGCTCCGTTGCCGGAGCCTTAATTAACCACAACCTTAGCCGATTGTCATCAGGCTGGCGTTCCCCCCGGCAGCGGCAGTATTGACGCTCAGGGAGCGTTCAATGTACAGCCTCTCCAGCAGAATATTGCTTTCGCCACGGGCAAAGCCCTGGACCGAGACAATCGCCCCTTCGCGGGCTGCCACAGATTCGCACAATGCGCGAAGCTGATCGGAATCGCCGTGGAAAATAACGGCATCAAACGGCTGCGAGCTGATGTTGTCCGCTTTGGCAAACTGAATACGCCCGGAAACCGCAGTTGGCAGACGTTTTGCCAGGTCGCGATGGAATGCATCATCAGGCCACAGGATTAAGCTACCTACGGAAGCCACCGCGGCAACCTGTACCAGTGCATCCTGCTCATCATCGGCGATACACAGCACGCGTTCGCGCGGCAACAGCGTCCAGGTATTGCGCTCGCCGGTGGGTCCTGGCAGCAGGCGTTGCGTTCCGGCCTGTGCGAGTTCGCCAAACTGCTGACAGAGCGCATGCAGCGACGGGCGATCGATTGCCCATGCGGTGAGCGCTTCCAGCGGTTGAATCAGCGCTGATTTAAGCTGTGCATCGACAGGGTAGTCTGCATCCTGACGCGTAAGCGTAATGCCTAACGCATTTTCCGGACGGTTAGCCAGCAGGCGGTACAGATACAGCGGTCCACCCGCTTTTGGTCCGGTGCCTGACAAGCCTTCGCCACCGAATGGCTGCACTCCGACGACGGCGCCGACCATATTGCGGTTAACATACAGGTTCCCCACATGTGCCGAGCCCGTGACCTGGGCGATGGTTTCATCGATACGGGTGTGTACGCCCAGCGTCAGACCGTAGCCGGAGGCATTAATTTGCTCAATCAGGCTGCCCAGATTGTTACGGGTGTAACGCACGACGTGCAGTACCGGACCAAACACCTCTTTTTGTAATTCATCGAAGCTTTCCAGCTCAATAAGCGTCGGGGCGATAAAGGTACCGGTTTGCCATTCCCGCGCATCGTCGCTATTTTCGCGCACGGCCTGGAACACCGGACGCCCTTTGGCGCGCATGGCCTGAATATGGCGCTCAATATTGGCTTTGGCTTCTTCATCGATAACCGGCCCGATATCGGTAGTCAGGCGGCCCGGGTTGCCCATGCGGCATTCCGACATCGCGCCGCGCAGCATTTTCAGCGTATGGTCGGCAATATCATCCTGCAGACACAGGACGCGCAGTGCCGAGCAGCGTTGTCCGGCACTGTCAAAGGCAGAGGCCAGAACGTCGACCACGACTTGTTCCGTCAATGCGGAGGAGTCGACAATCATTGCGTTCATCCCACCGGTTTCGGCGATAAGCGGGATTGGACGCCCCTGCGCATCGAGACGAGTCGCGATATTGCGTTGTAACAGCGTGGCGACTTCCGTGGAGCCGGTAAACATGACGCCGCGAACGCGCTCATCGGAAGTGAGCTGCGCCCCGACCGTTTCACCCTGACCAGGCAACAGTTGCACCACGCCCGGCGGTACACCCGCTTCGAGTAAAATGGCAATACCCTGGGCGGCAATCAGCGGGGTTTGTTCCGCAGGTTTCGCCAGCACGCTGTTGCCCGCCGCCAGCGCGGCGGCAATCTGTCCGGTGAATATAGCCAGCGGGAAGTTCCAGGGGCTGATACAGACCACCGGGCCTAACGGACGATGGGTTTCATTATCGAAGTCATCGCGCACCTGGCCGGCATAATAGTGCAGGAAGTCGACCGCTTCGCGTACTTCCGCAATGGCGTTGCTGAAGGTTTTACCCGCTTCTCGCACCAGGATGCCAATCAACTGCTGCATCTGACCTTCCATCAGCACGGCGGCGCGATGCAAAATAGCGGCGCGCTCTTGTGGCGGTGTGGCGAACCAGATCGGCGCGTTATTTACCGCGTTCTGTAATGCCTGTTCCACCTCGCTGTGAGTCGCTTCACGCACGTAACCGACAATGTCTTTCGGTTCGGCCGGGTTGACGACGGGCGTCATTTCACCGTCAGCAACCGGATGTTCGAGTATTGGCTTAGCGTGCCATTTTTGCAGCGCGCTATTGAGCAGGGCAGAGGACAGCGAGGCCAGACGATGTTCGTTAGCTAAATCCAGTCCGCCTGAGTTTTCCCGGCCTTTACCGTACAGGTCATGCGGCAGGGCAATCTTCGGATGCGGCAGCCCGGCCTGACCTTCCTGCTGTGCCAGTTTTTCAACAGCTTCGACTGGATCGGCAACCAGTTCGTCCAGCGGCAGGGTGGTGTCTGCAATACGGTTGACGAATGAGGTGTTGGCGCCGTTTTCCAGCAGACGACGCACCAGGTACGCCAGCAGCGTTTCGTGCGTGCCGACCGGCGCATAAATGCGGCATGGACGGTTCAGCTTGCCATCAGCGACTTTACCGGTGACCTGTTCATACAGCGGTTCACCCATACCATGCAGACACTGGAACTCATACTGACCTGGATAGTAGTTTTGACCCGCTAACTGATAAATGGCCGCCAGCGTATGCGCGTTGTGGGTGGCGAACTGTGGGTAGATCAGATTCGGTACAGCAAGCAGTTTTTTCGCACAGGCCAGATAGGAAACGTCGGTGTACACCTTACGGGTATAGACCGGATAACCTTCCAGACCGTCCATTTGCGCACGTTTGATTTCGCTATCCCAGTAGGCGCCCTTAACCAGGCGGATCATCAGGCGACGGCGGCTGCGCGTGGCGAGGTCAATCAGGTAGTCGATAACATACGGGCAGCGCTTCTGGTAGGCCTGGATAACAAAACCGATACCGTTCCAGCCCGCCAGCTCAGGTTCAAAGCACAGTTTTTCCAGCAGATCGAGGGAGATCTCCAGTCGGTCAGCTTCTTCGGCGTCAATATTGATACCGATGTCATACTGGCGTGCCAGCAGGGTCAGCGACTTCAGGCGCGGATAAAGCTCATCCATCACGCGGTCATACTGCGCGCGGCTGTAACGCGGGTGCAGCGCCGACAGCTTGATAGAAATGCCAGGCCCTTCATAGATACCGCGCCCGTTTGAGGCTTTGCCAATGGCGTGGATCGCCTGTTGGTACGACACCATATAAGCCTGGGCATCGGCGGCGGTCAGTGCGGCTTCACCCAGCATGTCATAGGAGTAGCGGAAGCCTTTTTCTTCCAGCTTACGTGCGTTAGCCAGTGCTTCTGCAATGGTTTCTCCGGTGACAAACTGCTCGCCCATCAAGCGCATTGCCATGTCGACGCCTTTACGCACCAGTGGTTCACCGCTCTTGCCGATAATACGGTTGAGTGAGCGTGAAAGGCTGGCTTCATTATGCGTAGAAACCAGACGACCGGTAAACAACAGCCCCCAGGTCGCCGCGTTGACGAAAAGTGACGGGCTGCGTCCAATGTGCGACTGCCAGTTGCCGTTGCTGATCTTGTCGCGGATTAACGCATCGCGGGTTGCCTTATCAGGAATACGCAGCAAGGCTTCCGCCAGACACATCAGCGCGACGCCTTCCTGTGAAGAAAGGGAGAACTCCTGCAATAAACCTTGTACCATCCCGGCGCGGCCGCTGGCGGTCTTCTGGTTACGCAGTTTGTCTGCCAACTGATAGGCCAGTTTATGGGCCTGCTCTGCGATGGGTTGCGGCAGACGAGCCTGCTCCATCAGCATCGGCACTGCGTCGGTTTCGGCGCGGCGGTACGCGGCGGTGATTGCTGCGCGGGAAACAGACTGCGGCAGGATCTGCTCTGCAAATTCAAGGAAAGGCTGGTGCGCTTCATTTTGTTGCGCAGTGGATTCCTCGCTCTCATTTGCCGCACCCGCCAGCAGAGCAGGCAGCTCCGGAAGCGCATCATCATTTTCCAGTCTTTCGAGATAATTAAAGATGGCTTGTTTGATCAGCCAATGCGGCGTGCGATCGATTCGTGATGCTGCTGTTTTAATCCGCTCGCGCGTAGCGTCGTCCAGTTTAACCCCCATCGTGGTGGTTCCCATGCCGTTTACTCCTGTTGTACTGAAATACGGGTCTGATAGTTACCGAGAAATATCCACTATGTTGCAACTTTGTGCAACCGTGTTAAATGTGACTTGGTTTGCAAGCTTGGAAATGAATGAAATGTTAATAAATGTGAGTTTTATGATGTGGGCTGTAAAAATTACAAAATCTTTTTCTCTGCGGTAGTTAACACTTTTAAAAGGTGCAACCGAAAAAAATGTGAGAGAGTGCAACCTACAGAAAAATGCTATCTACTCTGGATCAAATTTGATGTAAATGGTGTGTTAAATCGATTGTGAATAACCATCGCTTCCGGCAGGATACGGTCGCCCTGGTCAACATAGATATCTTTGCCACGTTCCGGCAGGGTAATAAAACGGCAAGCCACGGCATTGCTGATACATAATTTTGGAGAGTTTTGATGGCTATTAGCACACCGATGTTAGTGACATTCTGTGTCTATATTTTCGGCATGATATTGATAGGGTTTATTGCTTGGCGTTCGACCAAAAACTTTGACGATTATATTCTGGGTGGACGCAGTCTGGGTCCGTTCGTAACGGCGTTGTCCGCCGGGGCATCTGACATGAGCGGCTGGCTGCTGATGGGGCTGCCTGGCGCGATTTTCCTGTCGGGGATTTCAGAAAGTTGGATCGCTATCGGTCTGGTATTAGGGGCATGGATTAACTGGAAACTGGTGGCCGGGCGTTTACGTGTACACACCGAATACAATAACAACGCGCTGACGTTACCGGATTACTTTACCGGTCGCTTTGAAGATAAAAGCCGAATTCTACGTATTATCTCCGCGCTGGTTATTCTGCTGTTTTTCACCATCTATTGTGCTTCAGGGATTGTGGCAGGGGCGCGTCTGTTTGAAAGCACCTTTGGTATGAGCTACGAAACCGCGCTGTGGGCGGGCGCGGCCGCGACGATCATTTACACCTTTATCGGTGGTTTCCTGGCAGTAAGCTGGACCGATACCGTCCAGGCCAGCCTGATGATCTTCGCCCTGATCCTGACGCCGGTGATGGTTATTATTGGCGTGGGTGGGTTTGATGATTCGCTGGAAGTGATTAAACAAAAGAGCATTGAGAACGTGGATATGTTCAAAGGGCTTAACTTTGTTGCCATCATTTCCCTGATGGGATGGGGACTGGGCTATTTCGGTCAGCCGCATATTCTGGCGCGCTTTATGGCGGCAGATTCTCACCATAGCATTGTCCACGCACGTCGCATTAGTATGACCTGGATGATTCTGTGTCTGGCTGGCGCGGTTGCCGTTGGGTTCTTCGGCATTGCTTACTTCAATAACAACCCGTCGTTGGCGGGTGCCGTGAACCAGAACGCCGAGCGTGTGTTTATTGAACTGGCGCAGATCCTGTTCAATCCATGGATTGCCGGTATTCTGTTGTCTGCGATCCTTGCGGCGGTGATGTCGACGCTGAGCTGCCAACTGCTGGTATGCTCCAGTGCGATTACCGAAGATTTGTACAAAGCGTTCCTGCGTAAAAATGCCAGCCAGAAAGAGCTGGTATGGATTGGGCGTATCATGGTGCTGGTCGTGGCGCTGGTGTCCATCGCGCTGGCGGCAAACCCGGAGAACCGTGTGCTCGGCCTGGTGAGCTACGCCTGGGCTGGCTTTGGTGCTGCCTTTGGTCCGGTTGTTCTGTTCTCCGTAATGTGGTCGCGTATGACCCGTAACGGCGCACTGGCAGGGATGGTCATTGGTGCAGTGACGGTTATCGTCTGGAAGCAGTTTGCCTGGTTGGGCCTGTATGAAATCATCCCGGGCTTCGTGTTCGGCAGCATCGGGATTGTGGTCTTCAGTCTGTGGGGGAAAGCGCCATCAGCAGCAATGCAGAAACGTTTTGCCGAGGCTGATGCGCATTATCATTCAGCACCGCCGTCGCGTTTGCAGGAAGAATAATCAGCCTCTGTCCTCAAGCCCGCCGTGTGCGGGCTTTTTTATTGACCCGGTCGTAAAACCGTCATAACCGTTACCTACCTAACCTTTTACATTCAGTCATCATTCTCAAAACATTCTGCTTGAGTTTTTCTTTGCTGTAATGATAATCACTATCACTGTAATTTACTTTTCTTTGCATCAGTTGACTGAGAATAACGTTAAAGGGTACTTCGCATGTTTGTTCCATTTCTAATTATGTTGCGCGAAGGGTTAGAGGCCGCGCTGATTGTCAGCCTGATTGCCAGCTACCTGAAACGGACTCAGCGTGGCCGCTGGATTGGTGTGATGTGGATTGGTGTTCTGCTGGCGGCGGCGTTATGCCTGGCGTTAGGGATTTTCATCAACGAAACCACCGGTGAATTTCCGCAAAAAGAACAGGAGCTGTTTGAAGGCATCGTGGCGCTCATTGCCGTGGTGATCCTCACCTGGATGGTTTTCTGGATGCGTAAAGTTTCCCGCAACGTCAAAGTCCAGCTTGAACAGGCTGTCGATAACGCGTTGCAACGCGGTAATCATCACGGCTGGGCGCTGGTGATGATGGTCTTTTTTGCCGTTGCCCGTGAAGGGCTGGAGTCTGTCTTCTTCCTGTTGGCGGCATTTCAGCAGGATGTGGGTATTTGGCCACCGCTAGGTGCGATGCTGGGACTGGCTACCGCGGTGGTACTGGGTTATCTGATTTATCTCGGCGGGATTCGCCTCAATCTCGGGGCTTTCTTTAAATGGACCAGCCTGTTCATTTTGTTGGTTGCCGCAGGTCTTGCTGCGGGGGCCATTCGTGCATTCCACGAAGCCGGGTTATGGAATCATTTCCAGGACGTGGCGTTTGATATGAGCAGCGTTCTGTCAACGCATTCGCTGTTTGGCACATTGATGGAAGGGATCTTCGGTTATCAGGAAGCGCCAAGCGTCAGTGAAGTTGCTGTCTGGTTTATCTATCTGATTCCGGCATTGATTATGTTTGCACTACCGCCGCGTTCAGGCACTACGGCATCGCGTACCGCACCTTGATAAAAACGCGATGCAGAATACTTTTTAGTTACAACATACTTATTTATAGGGATAGGTTATGACGTTTAATTTTCGCCGTAGTGCGCTGCAGTTGGGTATTGCCGCGCTGTTTGCATCCGCTTTTTCTGCACAAGCCGCCGATATTCCGCAGGTGAAAGTCACGGTTAACGACAAACAGTGTGAGCCGATGACCATCACGGTTAACGCCGGGAAAACGCAGTTCATCATCCAGAACCACAGCCAGAAAGCGCTGGAGTGGGAAATTCTTAAAGGCGTTATGGTGGTTGAAGAGCGCGAAAACATTGCACCAGGCTTTAGCCAGAAAATGACGGCTAATCTGCAGCCGGGTGAATATGATATGACCTGCGGTCTGCTGACCAACCCGAAAGGCAAGCTGATCGTGAAGGGGACTGCAACGGCAGATGCCGCGCACAGCGACGCTCTGCTGAGCCTGAGTGGTGCAATTACTGAATACAAAGCCTATGTAACGGCAGAAACCGCGCAACTGGTGACAGGCACGAAAGCCTTCACGGATGCCATTAAAGCAGGCGATCTGGAGAAAGCCAAATCGCTGTATGCGCCAACCCGTCAGCATTATGAGCGTATTGAGCCAATTGCCGAATTGTTCTCCGATCTCGACGGCAGCATTGATGCGCGTGAAGATGATTATGAGCAAAAAGCCGCCGATCCGAAATTCACCGGCTTCCACCGCCTGGAGAAAGCGCTGTTTGGCGACAATACCACTAAAGGTATGGACAAGTACGCCGACCAATTAAACAGTGATGTTCTTGACCTGCAAACGCGTATTAGCGAGCTGGCTTTCCCACCGTCTAAAGTGGTTGGCGGAGCAGCAGGGTTGATTGAAGAAGTTGCTGCCAGCAAAATCAGTGGGGAAGAAGATCGCTACAGCCATACCGATCTGTGGGATTTCCAGGCTAACGTCGATGGCGCGCAGAAAATTGTCGATCTCCTGCGTCCTCAATTACAAAAATCCAATGCTGAACTGCTGGCGAAGGTGGATGCGAACTTCAAAAAAGTCGATACCATTCTGAGCAAGTACCGTACCAAAGACGGTTTTGAAACCTATGACAAACTGACCGATGCCGATCGCAATGCGCTGAAAGGGCCAATCACGACGCTGGCGGAAGACTTGTCGCAATTACGCGGTGTTCTGGGTCTGGATTAAGCACTATGCAGCAAGATAATGAAAACGGCGTGAGCGAACCGTCACGCCGACGTTTACTGAAAGGGATGGGCGCCCTGGGTGGGGCGCTGGCGCTGGCGGGTGGATGCCCGGTCGCTCACGCGCAAAAAACGCAAAGCGCGCCGGGAACACTGTCACCTGATGCACGCAGTGAACAACAACCGTTTTATGGCCAGCACCAGGCCGGGATCCTGACGCCGCAGCAAGCCTCAATGATGCTGGTGGCGTTCGATGTGCTCGCCAGTGATAAAGCTGATCTTGAGCGTCTGTTTCGTTTACTAACCAGCCGGTTTGCGTTTCTAACCACCGGTGGGCCGGCACCAGAAACGCCGAATCCACGTTTACCGCCAATGGATTCCGGTATTCTTGGGGCATACATAGCGCCGGATAATCTGACGATGACGCTGTCGGTTGGATCTTCACTGTTTGATGAGCGCTATGGTCTGAAAGCACAGATGCCGAAAAAACTGCAAAAAATGACGCGTTTTCCGAATGACTCACTGGATGCAGCGTTATGTCATGGCGATTTGCTGTTGCAGATTTGCGCCAACACGCAGGACACCGTTATCCATGCGCTGCGCGATATCATTAAGCACACGCCTGATCTGCTCAGCGTGCGCTGGAAGCGGGAAGGGTTTATTTCCGACCACGCCGCACGCAGTAAAGGTAAAGAGACACCTGTCAATTTGCTGGGATTTAAGGATGGAACCGCGAATCCCGACGCAGCCAATGCAACGCTGATGCAAAACGTGGTGTGGGTCACTGCGGAGCAGGGGGAACCGGCATGGGCACAAGATGGTAGCTATCAGGCCGTCAGGCTCATCCAGTTCCGCGTGGAATTCTGGGACCGTACGCCGCTTAAAGAGCAGCAAACGATTTTCGGCCGCGATAAACATACCGGCGCACCGCTGGGTATGCAGCATGAGCATGATGTGCCGGATTACGCCAACGATCCCGAAGGCGAGGTAATTGCACTCGACAGCCATATCCGTCTGGCAAATCCGCGCACCAAAGAGACTGACTCCAGTTTGATGATGCGCCGTGGCTACAGCTATTCGCTCGGCGTGACCAATTCTGGTCAACTGGATATGGGACTGTTGTTTGTTTGCTATCAGCACGACCTGGAAAAAGGGTTTTTGACGGTGCAGAAACGCCTGAACGGTGAAGCGCTTGAGGAGTATGTCAAACCTATTGGTGGGGGATACTTCTTTGCCTTGCCGGGCGTCAAAACTGCAGACCATTATCTGGGACAGGCCCTGCTCGAAGCATGATGATTGTGCCCCGCAGTGCGGCGGGGCATTTCCTGACACTCTGATGAATGAAAAAATTATTTTTCATGATCGGCGGCGACTGAAATAATTCTGTCATCTCTCTGCAAGAGACTGTTGCTGGCGATAAGATGAAATTAAGTTAACAATAAGTAAAAATATTGTTGCATTAACGAAGGGTTATGATGTAATTATAAGTAATAGCGGTAGTTCCCGGCGGTGATAGTCGTTCACTATGGAGATCGCGAATGGAAAAGTCCTGTACTGGACATGTTTTTCAACGTTATTGCAGTCCCTTACGCGGACGTTTCTCTTCCGGTAGCCATCTCGTCACCGTTAAATCTCTCTCCCTTTCACTTCTTATCCTTGTAACTGACACCCTGTACGGTGCGCGTAGCCGTGTATGGCGTCTTATCCGAAGGCAGGCAATGGCTTACAAGGAAGCCAACCCTCAGGTGTTCGTGCGCATAATCGTGCCGCCAACGGCGCGTGTGATGTATACCTACAACTCAAGGTGCTATCCATGGGAAGACAAAAAGCAGTGATCAAAGCTCGTCGCGAAGCAAAACGTGTGCTGAGGCGGGATTCGCGTAGCCATAAACAGCGCGAAGATGAATCGGTCACCTCGCTTGTGCAGATGGGCGGCGTAGAAGCGATTGGTATGGCGCGTGATAGCCGCGACGCCACACCGATCACGGCGCGAAATGAAGCTCAGGCGCACTACCTGAATGCTATCGAGAGCAAGCAGCTGATCTTCGCCACCGGTGAAGCCGGGTGTGGTAAAACCTGGATCAGCGCGGCGAAAGCAGCAGAAGCCCTGATCCACAAAGATGTGGACAGGATCATTGTAACCCGTCCAGTTCTGCAAGCTGATGAAGACCTCGGCTTCTTACCTGGGGATGTCTCCGAGAAGTTCGCTCCCTATTTTCGTCCGGTTTATGACGTGCTGGTAAAACGTCTGGGAGCCTCCTTTATGCAATATTGCCTGCGACCTGAGATTGGTAAGGTAGAAATCGCGCCGTTCGCGTATATGCGGGGACGTACATTTGAAAATGCTGTTGTTATTCTGGATGAGGCTCAGAATGTGACTGCTGCGCAAATGAAGATGTTTTTGACCCGACTCGGAGAGAATGTGACGGTGATTGTGAATGGGGATATTACCCAGTGCGATCTCCCCGCTCATGTTCGTTCAGGGCTAAGCGATGCGCTGGCCCGTTTCGAAGAAGATGACATGATTGGGATCGTTCGATTCAACAAAGATGATTGCGTTCGCTCGGCACTGTGTCAGCGGACGCTCAATGCTTACAACTGATCTGTTTTGCGTCTTCAAGGCCCGGGAAACCGGGCTTTGTTTTTTGTACCCCTATGAGCACAACGGACTGATGGCGTGGCCAACATTGTTGGTGAGGTCAGGTGTTCACGTTGTATCCCGCATGGGAAAATAGCTATAAAAAAGCCGCTGGTCGCGGCTTTTTAAATAAAACTGAGGTTACTGTGGGAACCACTGGTCACTGATTTTCTGGTACGTGCCGTCCGCTTTGATGGCCGCCAGCGCACTGTTCAGTTTTTCCAGCAGGGCTTTGTTATCCGGGCGAACAGCAATACCAAGACCCGTACCAAAGTATTGCGGATCGGTGACTTTTGCCGTTGCAGTACCTAACTGTGGATTAGTTTTCAGCCACTCATTGACGACGGCAGTGTCGCCAAATACGCCATCAATACGGCCATTTTTCAGGTCGATAATCGCATTCTGATAGCTGTCGTAGGCCACGGTTTTTACTTCAGGATGTTTGTCCTGCAGGTATTTCTGGTGCGTGGTGCCGTTTTCCATCCCAATACGTTTGCCTTTCAGATCATCAAAGCTTTTATAGGTGTCTTTCTTCGCAATTACCAGCGCTGAGTTGGCATAGTACGGCTGGGTGAAGGAAACCTGCTTGCTACGTTCAGGCGTGATGTCCATGCCGGAAATCACCGCATCATATTTTTTGAATTTCAGCGCGGGGATCAGGCTGTCAAAAGCGTGATTGGTGAAAGTACAGTCAGCCTGCATTTGTTTGCACAGCGCCGTCGCCAGATCGATGTCAAAACCGACAATTTTATTGCTGGCGTCCAGCGACTCAAATGGCGGGTAAGTCGCTGATACACCGAAATTAATTTTATCTGCAGCTGAGGCGCCAGCGGCGAAAGTAGCAAGTAATGCGGCCAGTACTAACTTTTTCATGGTGGAACTCCCGTCTGTCAATCTTATGATTATTTACCGTGTCTGCGGCGTGGATTAACAATGCCATTTAATGAATTTATATGCAATAAAAATGATTAAATATTTTTATTGGCATAAAAAAAGACGGGCAATTGTGACACTTGCCCGTCTTGTGTTTTTCAGTTTATGCAGTTATTCGGCTTAATTACGCTGTTCAAACGCCAGCGCTTTACGTTCGATTAAGCGCATCATCAGCGTCAGCAAGCCGTTGACGATCAGGTAAATCACACCCGCAGCACCGAATACCATCACGTCATAAGTACGACCGTACAGCAGCTGGCTATAACCCATAACTTCCATCAGGGTGATGGTGTAAGCCAGTGAGGTACTTTTAAATACCAGCACCACTTCGTTGGAATACGAGGAGAGGGCGCGTTTAAAGGCGTACGGCAACAGAATTGCCAGCGTATCCTTTTTACTCATCCCCAGCGCACCACAGGACTGCCACTGGCCTTCCGGGATTGCTCGAATCGCACCGTAAAACAGTTGCGTGGTATAGGCCGCACTGTTTAAGGACAGCGCGATTAACGCGCACAGCCACGGTTCGGACAGCAAATGCCAGAGCACCGGATATTCCTGCAGCGCAGGGAACTGCCCTGGTCCGTAGTAGATCAGGAAAATTTGTACCAGCAGCGGTGTACCGGTAAACAACGTGATATAGGCGCGAACCAGCCAGACCACAATCGGCGTCTTAAGCGTCAGGATGACAGTGAAAATCAGCGCCAACACCAGAGCAACTACGATGGAGGCGACCGTCAGCGTCAGGCTGGTATGCAGCCCTTTCAACAATTCAGGTAAATACTCAAGCATCAGCCCGGTCTCCGCTCAAAACGTGTCGCGCGCAGGTCAATGCGTTTGAGAATGTACTGACTCACCAGCGTAATCACCAGGTAAATAGCGGCCGCCACAATGTACCAGGTAAAGGGTTCCTGGGTACGGGTAGCGATGCTCTTGGTTTGCAGCATCAGATCGTTCACGCTGATGAGGCTGACCAGCGCGGTATCTTTCAGCAATACCAGCCACTGGTTACCGAGCCCCGGCAGAGCGTGACGCCACATTTGCGGCATCACCAGGCGAAAGAAAATCGCGGTTTTAGATAAACCCAATGCCTGACCTGACTCCCATTGCCCGAGTGGTACGGCCTTCAGCGCGCCACGCAGCGTTTGCGACGCGTAAGCGGCGTACAGTAATGACAGCGCAATCACACCGCACAGGAACGGGCTGACGTCGAAGTTTTCGATCTGCATCTGCACCGGAATTTGTACAAATCCGAGATTGATCGTAAAGCCATCGGCCAGCGTCAGTAGCAACTGTGAGGAGCCGAAATAGATAAACAGAACCACCAGAATTTCTGGTAACCCGCGCAGAATGGTGACCAGCGCTGAACCTGCCCATGCCACTGGACGCCATTTTACTGACTCCCAGACGGCAAAAAACATGGCGAGCGCGAGGCCGATGATCAGCGCACAAACGGCAAGGCCGACAGTCATCCCGGCGGCGCTTGCTAAAGGAAAAAATTCATTCATCAAATATTACTTCTGGAACCATTTGTTGTAGATGGTCTCGTAAGTCCCATCTTTCTTCACTTTTTCCAGCGCAGCGTTAAATTTCTGCTGCAGCTCGGTATTGCCCTGGCGCACAGCAATGCCCAGACCGGTACCGAAGTAATCTTTATCCGTGACTTTGTCACCAACCGCGGCCAGTTTCGGATTGTCTTTCAGCCATTCCGTTACTACTGCGGTATCACCAAAGACGCCGTCAATACGACCGTTTTGCAGATCGAGTTTGGCATTCTGATAACTGTCATACGGCACGGTAGTCACTTCCGGATGTTTATCCATGATGAATTTCTGGTGCGTAGTACCGTTTTGAACACCGACTTTTTTGCCTTTCAGCTGATCAATGCTGGTGTATTTACCCTGTTGGCCAACAAACAGCGCAGAGTTGTCGTAATACGGGGTGGTGAACAGAACCTGTTTTTCACGTTCAGGCGTGATGTCCATACCGGCCATCACCGCGTCAAAACGACGGAATTTCAGGCTCGGGATCAGGCTGTCGAAGGCCTGATTGGTGAAGGTACAGGTAGCGTCAATCTCTTTACACAGCGCATTCGCCAGATCAACGTCAAACCCTACGATCTTGTTGTTAGCATCGATCGATTCAAATGGAGGATAAGACGCTTCGGTGGCGAAACGAATGGTTTGGGCTGCGGTAGCGGAAAGGCTAAAACCTGCGATTAGCGCGGCAATCAGAACTTTTTTCATTGTATTGTCCCGAATCTTAGTGAGAAAGATAGTTTTTAAACGCTTCGGTTTGCGGGTTGGCAAAGCAGCTCGCATCCCCAAACTCGACGATATGACCGTTTTCCATGTACACCACGCGACTGGCCGTTTTACGAGCAACTTCCACTTCGTGGGTGACGATCACCTGAGTAATATTGGTTTCTGCCAGCTCACGAATGATGCTGACGATTTGGGCGGTAATTTCCGGATCAAGCGCTGCGGTAGGCTCATCAAACAGCAGCACCTGTGGCTCCATCATCAATGCGCGGGCAATAGCCACACGCTGCTGCTGGCCGCCGGAGAGATGCAGCGGATAGCGATCGCTGTATGGCTTCAGGCGCAGACGTTCCAGCAGTTTCTCGGCGCGCGCCATCGCTTGCTCTTTTGTCAGACCCAGTACGCGGCAGGGCGCTTCAATCAGGTTCTGCACCACCGTGAGATGCGGCCAAAGATTATATTGCTGAAAGACCATGCCCACGTTTTGACGCAGATCCCGAATGGCTTTATCTGACGGGGTTTTCGTGAAGTCGAAACGGTTACCCGCAATAGAGAGCGTGCCCGAGCGCGGCATCTCAAGCAGGTTGAGTACGCGCAGTAGCGAGCTTTTCCCGGCTCCACTTGGGCCAAGTAACACCAGTGTTTCACCCTGAGGGCAATCCAGCGTGATATCGAACAGCGCCTGATGTGCGCCGTAGAAGCAGTTAATGCCGTTTAATTGAATACTCATTGACACTCGATACTGGCAGTCTGATAGCTATTGAAGCCGCAGATACTACCTTTGACAGAATAGTTATGCAATATTTATGCGTTAAAAGTTAAATGCAAACCGCATTCTTATCTAAACATAGCACAAAATAGCGGGGCTACCAGTGGGCAAGAATAATTGTCGGCATTCTATGCAGAATGCCAGACAATTTAAGGGGTTTATGATTTTGACGGTGAATGGGGCGGTTAGCGGTTTTCGACAGACTGGCGCAGCGTCCCGGCTGGCGCGTGTACGCTGCCGCCCAGATAACGCACATCATCGATCACCCAGCACTGGCCTTCGCGGATCATTAGCACTTCATCGCGCCAGCTCTGATCGCCTTGTTTGAGTTCGACGCGCAGCGGAATATTGCGTGCATCGCTATTCGGAATGGTTGATGCGCTGGCGACGCTGGCGCTATCTGGTAATGTGGCACGACTGGAGAACGGATCGCTGTTAAACAGAGCGCGATGCGCGTTATCACGGCTGGCATCGTTCAGCAGTTTAGCCAGGTTGTCGCTGAGGTATGGGCGCAGGGCGGTAAGATCGTTGTTTCGATGCTGAATACGGTAATCATAGAATTGTTGAGCCACGCTGTCTGGCCCGCCTTCTACGCATGAACCGCTACGCGTGCCGTTATCTTTATAGACCGGCGTCACGGTAGTACAGGCGCTGAGAAGGAGTGCACAGGGAACCAGCAGAGAGAGTTTCGAGTAGCGCATAATGATTTCCTTATTAGCTTTCTACTATTAGTATTCTACGTTGATATACACGTCATACTTCAAGTTGCATGTGCGTTGGCTACGTGCGTTCACCCCAGTCACATAGTTATCTATGCTCCTGGGGATTCACTCTCTTGCCGCCTTCCTGCAACTCGAATTATTTTGTGTATAGAATATATCCTTTCAATGATAGTGGATCGGTTCGATAATGCTTTTGAGATCGTGCTCTTAGCGCAAAAAGGAGATTAACCATGCAGTTTTCGACTACCCCTACGCTGGAAGGGCAGAGCATCGTGGAATACTGCGGTGTTGTTACTGGCGAAGCCATTTTAGGCGCGAACATTTTCCGCGATTTTTTCGCCGGCATTCGCGATATTGTCGGCGGTCGCTCCGGCGCGTATGAAAAAGAGCTGCGTAAAGCGCGTGAAATTGCTTTCCAGGAGCTGGGTGAACAGGCCAAAGCGCTGGGTGCTGATGCGGTGGTCGGTATTGATATTGATTACGAAACCGTGGGCAAAGACGGCAGTATGCTGATGGTGAGCGTCAGCGGCACGGCGGTGAAAACCCGCCGATGAAGCGTCTGTTGTGTCTGCTGGCATTTACGCTGTTGCTGGTGGGATGTGCTGGCGAAAAAGGGATTGTCGACAAAGGCGGGTATCAGTTAGATACCCGCCGTCAGGCGCAGGCTGCTTACCCGCGCATTAAAGTACTGGTTATCCATTACACGGCCGATGATTTTGACTCTTCTCTGGCTACGCTGACCGATAAAAACGTCAGCTCGCACTATCTGATCCCGGCTGTGCCGCCGCTCTACCACGGCAAACCTCGTATCTGGCAACTGGTGCCGGAAAAAGATCTGGCCTGGCATGCGGGGATTAGCTTCTGGCGTGGCGCTACGCGTATTAACGATACCTCGATTGGCATTGAGCTGGAAAACCGCGGCTGGCAAAAATCGGCAGGGATAAAATATTTTGCGCCGTTTGAGCCCGCGCAGATTCAGGCGCTGATCCCATTGGCGAAAGATATTATCGCCCGCTACGACATCAAACCGCAGAACGTGGTAGCCCATGCGGACATCGCGCCGCAACGTAAGGACGATCCTGGACCGCTTTTCCCATGGAAAGTGCTGGCCGAACAGGGAATTGGCGCGTGGCCGGATGCTCAGCGCGTGGCATTTTATCTTGCCGGGCGAGCGCCTCATACGCCGGTAGCAACCGAATCTTTACTCGATCTGCTGTCGCGCTACGGCTATGAGGTAAAATCTGACATGACGCCGCGTGAACAGCAGCGGGTGATTATGGCGTTCCAGATGCACTTCCGCCCGACGTTGTGGAACGGCGTGGCGGACGCAGAAACTCAGGCGATTGCTGAAGCGTTACTGGAAAAATATGGGCAGGGCTAACGCAGAACACCAATGCCTGATGGCGCTTCGCTTATCAGGCCTACGGCTAATTTAGGCTGGATTTTGTAGGCCGGATAAGGCGCTTGCGCCGCCATCCGGCAATGGTTAACGCGGCAGCTTACCGTGGTCGCGCAGCCAGGCCGCGGTACGTTCAATCCCTGCATCCAGCGTCACAATGGGCTGATAACCCAACTCTTCCTGAGCGCGGGTAGTATCCAGCGTAAAATCAAAATTCAGCTTCGAGACGCCGTAATGCGTCAGCTTTGGCTCTTTTGCCGATTTATTGCCCAAACGCTCCATGCTGCGGGCAATCATGTCCAGCATCGGGTAGGGAACGGAGCGGATCCGACAATCAATATTCAGCTCGTCGATGAGCTTCTGCACAATGCTGCGCAGAGTGCGATGCTCGCCGTTGGTAATGTTGTACGCGCGACCTGAAGGCAGCTTATCGCAGGCTTGCTGACTTGCCAGCCACATCGCGTGCACTGCATTTTCGTAGTAGGTCATATCTACCAGCGCACTTCCGCCGTGCGGCAACAGGATGCTGCCATAGTGGTACATCATATGGGCCAGGCGCGGAATAAAGACCTTATCGTGTGGCCCGAACAGGCTTTGCGGACGCAATACCGTAAAACGCGTCTGCGGGTTGGCCTGTGCCAGCAACGCGATCACGTCTTCGCCAGCCGCTTTGCTGCGGGCAAATTCATTGGCGAAGCGGTGCGGACGAAAGTCCTCTTTGATATCGCGATGGTGATGATAATCAAAATAGAGCGACGGCGAGGAGATATGAATGAAGTTACGCACGCCCCAGGCCACGGCCCACTCGCCCAGACGGCGAGTTGCGCGAACGTTAGCCAGATCGAAGGCTTCCTGAGTTCCCCACGGTGAGGTAAAACTGGAGCAGTGCCACAGCGTGTCGATGCCGGCAAGCATCACTTTTGCCTGCGAAGAAACCAGCTCGGTCAAATCGGCATGCACAAATTCTGCGCCCATTTTTTCCAGCAGTTTGCCCATCGCTTCGTTGCGACCGGTCGCTCTGACGCTGACGCCTCTGCTGCATAAAAACTCAACCGCGTTTCGGCCTAAGCCGCTGGTGGCTCCGGTAACCAGTACCTTCATATCAATCCACTGTGTTTAAAAAACGTCGTGCGCATTCTTCCGTGAATTACGTCTGTATGCAATGGGAAACATGAAAGAATACAGTCTCTTTTTCGCATTAGTCTGTGATTTGTTCTGCAAGTTTGGCTATACGCTTCGCCATCCCCCTGAAAATGAACAGGTGGGCGGGAATCATCAACAGCCAGTAGAAGAGGCCAGGCATGCCGTGCGGATGCCACCAGGCGCGTACATCAATGCGTCGGTGATCGCCTTTATCTTCCAGTGTGAAGCTCAGGCGACCCAAACCAGGCGCTTTCATTCCAAACAGCAGCGTCAGCTGTTTCTCGGGTTCAACAATGATAACTTTCCAGCTATCGACAGTATCGCCAACCTGTAATAGCGGGTGTTGTGGTCGGCCTTTTGCCAGCTTATGGCCGACCAGCAGATCTAACGCCGCACGCGTTTTCCACAAAATGTTGCCAAAGAAGTAGCCTTCTTTGCCGCCGAGCCGGTTCACGACCTGCCACAACGCTTTTTTGCTGGCGGAGGTTTCGACGCTAAAGCCAGCCTGTTTGGCAAAATAGCCATATTCAGGACGCCAGCGGGCAAACGCCTGTGCGTCGTAACCCCAGTCGCTGGAGTTGACCAGCTTCTCTTCTTCCTTCAACGTGCTGCGCACCGCGTCATCAAAGGCAATCAGCTTTTGCGGGATCAGCGCACGTAGTTCGGTGTCATCGGCCAGCAGGTCGTGTTTTAAGCCCTGGATCAGCGCTTTGGCCGTGGTTGGCGGCACTGACGTAATGACGTTTAAAAACCAGACCGAAATCCAGCGGGTAGGAAAGGGGATGGGGATGAGCAGGCGATGTTTACCGCTGACCGCCATAAAATGCTCGAACTGTTCCTGATAGCTCAACACCTGCGGCCCGGCGGCTTCGAGTACGCGGTGATGTTGTGTGAGATGGTCCAATAGCGCCACCAGGTAGTACATTAAATTCTCCAGCGCGATAGGCGTGGTACGCGAGCGTACCCAGCGTGGAGGGGTGAGAACCGGCAGGTTGTAAACCATATCGCGCATTACTTCAAAGGCAGCAGAACCTGCCCCCACGATAATGCCCGCACGCAATTCCGTCATTGGCACGCCCGATTCACGCAGAGTATCTGCGGTTATCTGTCGCGCACGCAGATGATCGGATTGTTCATGCCGGGGAGCCTGTAATGAGCTCAGGAAAATAAGCTGATTGACCGGTGTATTACGCAGCGCATCGCGCACGTTCATCGCCACCTGACGTTCGTGGGCGATAAAATCACCGCCTTCACCCATGCCATGGACCAGGTAATAAACCGTATCAACGCCGGTCAGCAACGGCGTAAGGTTATCTGGCCAGTTTAAATCGACCTTATGGCAACTGACGTTGGCCAGTTGCTGCTTTTCCAGCCGTTCAATGCGGCGTGCCGCAGCCAGCACCTGATGCCCTTGCTGGCTGAGCGCCTGTACCAGATGCTGACCAATGTAACCACTGGCGCCAAGAACCAAAATCCGTTGCGGCACGCCCATCTCCTTAGCGGGTTAAAAAAGCGCGCCAGTGGGCGACGACTTCGGTAAGTTGTTCACGCGATACGTCCAGATGCATCACCAGGCGCACAATCGGCGAGGCGTTAATCAGCACGCCTTGTGCTTTCATGTATTCGCCCAGCGCGGCAGCGTGCTCTTCGCCAACACGAACAAACAGCATGTTGGTGTCGTGGCGCATGACGTCCGCCCCTGCTTCGCGCAGTTGCTCCGCCATCCAGGCGGCGTTGTCATGGTCTTCCTGCAAACGCGCCACGTTATTTTTCAGCGCATACAATCCGGCCGCCGCCAGAATACCCGCCTGGCGCATTCCGCCGCCGGTCATTTTGCGCCAGCGAATGGCACGCTTGATGTACTCGTGGCTGCCGACCAGCAGCGAGCCTACCGGCGTTCCCAGACCTTTGGAAAGACAAATGGTGAACGAGTCGCAGTATTGCGTGACATCTTTAAGCTCACAGCCATAGGCGACGATGGCGTTAAAAATACGCGCGCCGTCGACGTGCAGGGCAAGATTGCGCTCCCGGGTGAATTCCCAGGCCTCTTTCAGATACTCGCGCGGCAGCACTTTGCCGTTATGCGTGTTTTCCAGGCTGAGTAGACGGGTGCGGGCAAAATGGATATCGTCCGCTTTGATTTTTGCTGCAACTTTGTCCAGCGGCAGGGAGCCATCCGGAGCGGCATCAATGGGTTGCGGTTGAATGCTACCAAGCACCGCTGCGCCACCCGCTTCGTAGAGATAGTTATGCGCGCCCTGACCGGCAATGTACTCTTCGCCGCGCTGACAATGGCTGAGCAGGGCCACCAGGTTCGCCTGAGTACCGGTAGGTAAGAAAATGGCGGCTTCTTTGCCAGAAAGCTCGGCTGCGTATTGCTGGAGGGCATTAACGGTAGGGTCATCACCGTAGACGTCGTCCCCGACCGGGGCGGCCATCATCTCTTCGAGCATGGCGCGACTGGGTCGGGTGACGGTATCACTGCGTAAATCAATCATGGTATCTCCTTATTACACTTCATCCTTCAAGCTGCCTCGGCGTTGGCCTCACCCTCAAACCCCAGTCACATAGTATTCCTATGCTCCTGGGGATTTTCGGGCTTGCCGCCTTGATGCATCATGAATGATTTTGTGTGTGGTTTAATAAGGATGTTTTACCTGAGCCAGTTAGTTTTCGCCAGTTCGATCACTTCATCACCGCGTCCGCTGATGATTGCGCGCAGCATATACAGGCTAAAACCTTTGGCTTGTTCGAGCTTGATCTGCGGCGGGATTGCCAGCTCTTCTTTCGCCACAACGACATCGACCAGAACCGGACCATCGATTGACATGGCGCGTTGCAGCGCCTCATCAACCTCTGAGGATTTCTCCACTCGAATGCCCGTAATACCGCAGGCCTCGGCAATCCGCGCGAAATTCGTGTCGTGCAGTTCGGTGCCGTCAGTCAGATAACCACCAGCCTTCATCTCCATCGCCACAAATCCCAGTACGCTGTTGTTGAAGACAATAATCTTCACCGGTAACTTCATTTGTACCACCGACAGAAAATCGCCCATCAGCATGCTAAAGCCGCCGTCACCGCACATTGCCACAACCTGGCGTCCCGGTTCGGTCGCTTGTGCGCCGAGTGCCTGCGGCATGGCATTAGCCATCGACCCGTGGTTAAACGATCCAATCAGGCGGCGTTTGCCGTTCATTTTCAGATAGCGTGCCGCCCAAACCGTTGGCGTGCCCACGTCGCAGGTGAAGATGGCGTCGTCAGCGGCAAAGTGGCTGATTTGCTGTGCCAGATACTGCGGGTGAATGGCTTTATCACTGGGTTTGGCTAAATCATCCAGCCCTTTACGCGCCTCGCGATAGTGTTCCAGCGCTTTATCCAGGAACTGTCGCTCGGTTTTTTCTTCCACCAACGGCAGCAGGGCGCGGAGGGTGGATTTAATATCGCCTACCAGCGCCATATCCACTTTGCTGTGTGCGCCAATGCTTGCGGGATTGATATCAATCTGAATAATTTTGGCATCAGAGGGGTAGAACGGGCGATAGGGGAACTGGGTGCCGAGCAAAACCAGCGTGTCGGCATTCATCATGGTATGGAAGCCGGATGAAAAGCCAATTAACCCGGTCATACCCACGTCGTACGGGTTGTCGTACTCAACATGCTCTTTCCCACGCAGAGCGTGAACAATCGGGGCTTTGATTTTAGCCGCAAACTCAACCAGCTCTTTATGCGCACCGGCGCAGCCGCTGCCGCACATCAGGGCGATATTGCTGGAGTAGCGCAGCAGTTGCGCCAGTTTTCTCAGTTCTTCCTCTTCCGGGGTGACTACCGGGAGCGGCGCATGATACCAGTGCGTGGTGGCGCTTTCAGGGGCAGGTTTTAGCGCGACGTCACCGGGTAAAACCACCACGGAGACGCCACGGTTGAGCACCGCTTTACGCATAGCTATAGCCAGCACCTGGGGGATCTGCTCAGGGCTGGAAACCAGCTCGCAATAGTGGCTACATTCGCGGAACAACTCCTGCGGGTGGGTCTCCTGAAAATAACCACTGCCTATCTCACTGGAGGGAATATGCGCGGCAATCGCCAGCACCGGGACATGGTTGCGGTGGCAATCAAACAGGCCGTTAATCAGGTGCAGGTTTCCCGGTCCGCATGAGCCGGCACAGACGGCCAGCTCACCGGTCAGTTGGGCTTCTGCGCCTGCGGCAAAAGCGGCAACCTCTTCATGGCGGGTTGGCATCCAGTCAATCGTTCCCATACGATTCAGACTGTCACTAAGGCCATTGAGCGAGTCGCCCGTCACACCCCAAATACGTTTAACGCCAGCTTGTTCGAGTGTTTTAGCAATAAAAGCGGCAACCGTTTGTTTCATGGTTTTCCTTCTCCTCTAATGTGATACCGGTTACAAGTTTAGATGAAGATAATCGTTATGCTTCTCATTACCCCTTATTTCCGGCAGGTTTCATTTAATCTGTATTAAGCGTAGTTTGTTAATTGCACATGGTGAAACAAGGAATAAATTCAAATGGTTATAAAACTATTAAATACAGTTAACCGGGTACTGGCTCACGAAGATTTTGGCAAGTTTTTGTTACGCCTTGCTGTCGGTGGACTGATGCTGTTTCATGGGCTGCATAAACTGTTCGCGGGTATTGATGGCATCAGCGGCATGCTGATAGCGAAAGGTTTCCCGGGCTTTATTGCGTACGGCGTTCTGCTGGGAGAGGTTGTAGCGCCGTGTCTGATTATTCTTGGGATCCTGACACGCCCGGCGGCATTAGGGCTGGCGTTTACGATGGTTGTGGCATGGCTGATGGTCGGGATGGGCGAAACCTGGACACTGGATAAAACCGGTGCATGGGCGATTGAAAGTCTGGTGTACTTTTTTGTTGGCGCGATGGCGGTGGCGTTCCTGGGCGCGGGAAAATATGCCCTGGGCGGCAATTCAGCCTGGCGGTGATAAATGACCGGATGACGGTATTAATACTCCGTCCGGCCTACAACGGTTCTTGTAGGCCGGATAAGTATGCCATCCGGCAATGACTCTTTACGCAAGTACCAGATCACCCTGCGGATGACAGGAACAAGCCAGAACGTAACCTTCCGCAATTTCCGCATCGGTCAGCGTCATGGTGCTGCTGACCGTGTAGTTACCGTCAACCACTTTGGTTTTGCAGCAGCCGCAAACGCCTGCACGGCATGCGGCAACGACCGGAACCTTGTTGCTTTCCAGTGCTTCCAGTAGCGTCGTGCCCACCGGCGCATAGAACTCTTGTGCGGGTTGCAGCTTGGTGAATTTCAGACCACTGGTGGCGGCTTCGGCAACAGGTGTGAAGAACTGCTCTTTAAAGAAGCGTGTTACGCCAAGCGCTTTCACTTCTTTTTCGACCAGATCCATATACGGTGCCGGGCCACAGGTCATCACGGTACGCGAGGTCAGATCCGGGACGTTCTTCAGCAGTTCGGTGGTCAGTCGGCCGGAAACAAAACCCTGAGTGGCATTGTTTTCAGCGACTAATGTCACCGGATATTCACGCCATTCATCGGCAAAGATGACATCTTCTGGCGAGCGAACGTTGAAAATCACCTGCACGTCGGCTTGTGGACGGTACTTCGCCAACCAGCGACGCATCGACATGATTGGCGTTACGCCACAGCCGGCAGCCAGCATCAGGAACTTGTCTTCTGCTTTATCTTCACAGGTAAATTCACCCATGGCATCGGACAGCCAGATGTAGTCGCCGCGCTTCACGTCACGGGTCAGCCACTGCGAACCTGCACCCTCGTCAATGCGGCGGATGGTCAGCGTAATGTATTCGCTAACGCCCGGCGTTGAAGAAATGGTGTAAGCACGCAGCGTGTCCGCTGAATTACGTACGCTGACCAGTGCATACTGCCCGGCGCGGTACGGATAATAGTCGTGGCACAGCAACGAAATTGTCCATACATCCGGCGTTTCCTGATGGATGTGATGAACCTGCATCCGCCATGGGCACTGATGAGTTGGCATTGTCATTCTTTACTCCTTACGCGCTCAGCAGTTGCTTCATGTCTTCTTCAACGGTGGTCACGGAACGCAGACCAAATTTCTCGTTGAGAACTGCCAGCAGATCTGGCGTGAAGAAGCCAGGCGCAGTCGGGCCTGTCACGATGTTTTTCACGCCCAGCGACAGCAGGGTCAGCAGAATAACAATCGCTTTCTGTTCGAACCATGAGAGCACCAGAGACAGCGGCAGATCGTTCACGCCACAACCCAGTTTCTCCGCCAGCGTGACCGCCAGGATAATGGCAGAGTAGGCATCGTTACACTGACCGGCATCGACCAGACGCGGCAGACCTTCGATATCGCCGAATTCCAGTTTGTTGAAACGGTATTTACCACAGGCCAGAGTCAGGATCAGGCAGTCGTCTGGTACGCTGGTGGCGAAATCGGTGAAGTAGTTACGTTCACCACGTGCGCCGTCGCAGCCGCCAACCAGGAAGATGTGACGCAGTTTTTCACGGCTCACCAGGTCAATCAGGGTATCAGCTGCACCCAGCAGCGTCTGACGACCGAAACCAACGGTGATCAGATGCGGAATTTCGCTGTACGGGAAGCCAGCCATCTGCTGCGCCTGAGCAATAACCGGACCAAAGTCATCACCTTCGAGGTGGCTCACACCCGGCCAACCGACGATGCTACGGGTCCAGATGCGGTCATCATATGCGCCAACGGTTGGGTCGATGATGCAGTTAGAGGTCATGACGATTGGGCCAGGGAAGCGAGCAAATTCAACCTGCTGGTTCTGCCAGCCGCTGCCGTAGTTACCGATCAGGTGTTTGAACTTACGCAGCTCCGGGTAGCCGTGCGCCGGCAGCATTTCACCGTGGGTATAAACGTTAACACCGGTGCCTTCAGTCTGCTCAAGCAGGTTGTACAAATCTTTCAGGTCGTGACCGGAGATCAGAATGCACTTACCTTCGGTTGCTTTCACGTTGACCTGGGTTGGGGTCGGGTGACCGTATTTCGTGGTTTCACCGGCATCCAGAATGCTCATCACTTTAAAGTTCATCTGGCCGATTTCCATTGAACACTCCAGCAGAGCATTCATATCGGAAGGCCAGGTACCCAGCCACGCCATGATTTTGTGGTACTGAGCGTAGATATCGTTGTCGTACTGGCCGAGAACGTGTGCGTGCTCCATGTAAGCTGCCGCACCTTTCAGACCGTACAGACACAGCAGACGCAGGCCGAGGATATTCTCGCCGATGGTCGCTTTGTCTTTGTTCGGGGTGAATTCAGCGGCCTGACGTTGCAGGTCGCCCAGATCGTCGCTGACCAGTTGCAGGTCGGCCATCGGGTTTTCAACAGTTGCGTTAGCATCAATGTTCAGGCATTGCGCTTTCAGTGCATCGCGCATGGCGATAGCTTCACGAGCATAGCCAACAATACGCGGGGAATCGAAGTTCACGTTGGTCAGCGTGGAGAAGAATGCACGCGGCGCAAAGTTATCAACCTCATGGTCGATGATGCCGTATTCACGTGCTTTAACAGCCCATGCAGACAGACCTTGTAGGGCAGCAATCAGCAGATCCTGCAGATCGGAGGTTTCAGCCGTTTTACCGCACATACCCTGCGCGTAAGAGCAGCCGTTTCCTGCCGGAGTACGGATGGTTTGTTCACATTGCACACAAAACATGGTCACACCTTTTAAAGTTATATTTGATATACATGTTTAAGGTTATGCCTGCGCGCGAAGGGATTAAAGGGATTTCTGCTACAACTTGCAGGGAGATTGATTTAGCGCAATTTTGGCGGTAGCTGACTACCGCCAGAGAGGTATTTGTCTGTGTATCAGGCGGAGAAAAAGGCCATTAACAGTGGCACTAACAGACTCAGAATAAAGCCGTGCACAATGGCTGCGGGAACCATCTCCAGACCGCCACTGCGTTGTAACACGGGCAGCGTGAAATCCATTGACGTCGCCCCGCAAAGACCCAATGCGGTTGAACGGCTGCGGACCGCCAGTCCAGGGATCAGCATAATGGCAATCAACTCACGCGCCAGGTCGTTAAAGAAGGCGGCGCTGCCAATGACTGGACCGAATGATTCGGTCAACAGAATGCCTGACAGGGAATACCAGCCAAAACCCGATGCCATCGCCAGTGCTGTTTTCAACGGCAGGCCGAGGATCAGCGCATTGATGACGCCGCCCAGCAGAGAACTGGCCACCACGACCACGGCAACAATCATGCCCCGACGGTTCAGTACAATCTGCTTTAATGTCATACCGCTGTTTCGCAGTTGGATCCCGACCAGGAATAATAAAAAGATCAGCGTATATTCGCTGGCTTCGGTCGCGTGCTGCAACATCGACAATCCGCTAAGACCCAACAGAAAACCCAGCACCACGACGCCGCAAAGCTGTAGCGACTCAAGCGCCATCGCGATTCGGGAGGGGAGCTTCTCTTGCTGGTGGCTGTGTCGCCAGGGGAGTGAGCGCTCCAGCCACAGCAGCGCTGCGATATTACACAGCAGAATGACCGTCACACTAACGGCAGAATAATAAAGAATGGATAACAGATTACTGGCGAGATTATCCAGAAACGCCAGACTGATCCCCATAAAAAAGAGAATAAGGTAGACGATCCAACTCAACAGCCGATTGATAAGTTTTAATGCGGCTCTGTGTCGAAGCGGAATGAGATAACCCACAATAAGGGGTACCAGAATGATTAACAGCCCTGAGAACATGAAACCCCGATCCTTGCTGAGAAGTAAGACGAAATGCACAACTATAACCTAAATAATTCAAGTTGCAGGAAGGCGGCAAGGGAGTGAATCCCCGGGAGCGTACATAAGTACGTAACTGGGGGGAGCGAGCGCAGTCAACACATCTGCAACTTGAAGTATGACGGATATACACACTACTGAAAGCAAAGAGGGGAGTAAAGTTGCAAATAAAAGGAAATATAGCGAGGAAAAAAAGGCCTGACAATTCATCAGGCCTTGTTGTTAGCGATTAATCGCGTTTTTCCAGCAGGGTGCGGTAAATAAGACCGCCGACGATCCCGCCGATAATCGGCATAACCCAGAATAACCAAAGCTGTTGTAATGCCCAGCCACCCTGGAAGATAGCAACCGCAGTACTACGAGCGGGGTTTACGGATGTATTGGTGACCGGGATACTGATCAGGTGAATCAACGTTAATGCAAGACCGATGGCAATTGGCGCAAAACCTGCCGGAGCATGTTTATCGGTCGCACCGTGGATCACTAATAAGAAACCTGCGGTCAGGACGATTTCAATTACGATGGCAGAAAGCATGGAATACCCGCCAGGTGAATGCTCACCGTAACCGTTTGAGGCGAAGCCACTGGCTGCTGCATCAAAACCGGCTTTGCCGCTGGCAATAAGATAAAGTACTGCTGCTGCTACAATGCCGCCCACAACCTGAGCAATAACATAACCAATAACGTCTTTCGCCGGGAAGCGACCACCAGCCCATAAACCGAATGTCACTGCAGGGTTAAAATGGCCACCTGAAATATGACCCACAGCGAATGCCATGGTTAATACTGTCAGACCAAAGGCCAGGGCGACACCGGCAAACCCAATACCTAACTCCGGGAAAGCCGCGGCCAGAACGGCACTACCACACCCGCCAAAAACAAGCCAAAACGTGCCGAAGAATTCGGCTGCTAATTTCCTGAACATAACCACCTCAATTAAAAGTTCCGGGTTAGTTTTTCTATCCCGGTATTTCATCGCTAAAAGGGACGATGATTAAAACGCGCTTATTCTAGAAAAAAATCTCATCCCTTCGCCACTTAAATTAATAAAAAAATTTGATTTAAGGCAATGTGATGCGAATCCTTTTTGGAGTTCAGGTGAATAAAGCATAGTTCAGTTATCAGAAGTCTGATGATTGACGTCTGAAATTATATTCAAAAGTAATTTTTAAAGAGAATATTCTTAACTCTTTCGATTTATCTGCGGATGATATCGGGTGTTCTGAGCGCCCGCTTACCGTTATACTCCTGATAACTTGAAGGAAAAAGTGAGCATTTCCGGAGGCTATATGATTCTCGAACGCGTTGAGATTGTTGGGTTTCGTGGTATTAATCGGCTGTCGTTGATGCTGGAGCAAAACAACGTGCTGATTGGGGAAAACGCGTGGGGTAAGTCCAGCCTGCTGGATGCGTTAACCCTGCTGTTGTCGCCAGAGTCGGATTTGTACCACTTTAACCGCGAAGATTTCTGGTTCCCGCCGGGTGACATCCAGGGCCGGGAACATCATCTGCATATTGTCCTGACATTTCGTGAATCTCAACCGGGTCGCCATCGTGTGCGTCGATATCGCCCGTTAGAAGCGTGCTGGTCGCCGTGCCATGATAACTATCACCGTATATTTTATCGGCTGGAAGGCGAGTGCGCTGATGACGGCAGCGTCCTGACATTACGCAGTTTTCTTGATGGCGAAGGCCACCCATTACCCATCGACAATATTAACGATCAGGCGCGTCATCTGGTGCGTTTGATGCCAGTATTACGTTTACGTGATGCGCGTTTTATGCGGCGCATCCGTAATGGAACGGTGCCGGATTCCGCGGATGTTGAAGTGACTGCACGCCAACTGGATTTTATGGCACGTGAGTTGGCCACCCGACCGCAGAATCTGACAGATGGGCAGATTCGCCAGGGGCTTTCGGCGATGGTTCAACTGCTGGAGCACTACTTTTCAGAACAAGGTTCCGGTCAATCCCGCTATCGTCTGATGCGCCGACGCTCCAACAACGAGCAACGCAGCTGGCGTTATCTGGATATTATCAACCGTATGATTGATAAACCCGGAGGGCGCACGCACCGTGTGATTCTGCTGGGACTGTTTTCTACGCTGTTACAGGCCAAAGGGTCGCTAAGACTGGATAAAGATGCTCGTCCGTTGCTACTGGTAGAAGATCCTGAAACGCGCTTACACCCCATTATGTTGTCTGTTGCCTGGCAACTGTTGAATCTGCTTCCCCTACAGCGGGTGACGACGACCAACTCTGGTGAACTGTTATCGCTTACGCCCGTTGAACATGTGGTCCGTTTGGTTCGAGAATCTTCCCGCGTCGCGGCCTGGCGACTGGGACCGGGAGGACTCAATGCGGAAGATGGGCGGCGCATTGCCTTCCATATCCGTTTTAATCGGGCGTCTTCACTGTTTGCCCGTTGCTGGCTGTTGGTGGAGGGAGAAACAGAAACATGGGTCATTAACGAACTGGCTCGTCAGTGTGGGCATCACTTTGATGCCGAAGGGATTAAAGTCATTGAATTTGCCCAGTCAGGGCTTAAACCCCTGGTGAAGTTTGCCCGCCGGATGGGAATTGAGTGGCATGTGTTGGTCGATGGCGATGAGGCGGGGAAAAAGTATGCGGCCACGGTACGCAGCCTGCTGAACGATGACAAAGAGGAAGAGCGCGAGCATTTGACCATGTTACCTGCGCTGGATATGGAACACTTTATGTACCGCCAGGGGTTCTCGGACGTTTTTCATCGGGTGGCGCAAATACCGGAAAATGTGCCGATGAATATGCGGAAAATTATAGCGAAGGCGATCCATCGCTCGTCAAAACCGGATCTGGCGATTGAAGTGGCGATGGAAGCGGGGCGACGCGGTGTTGAAGCGGTGCCAACGTTGCTGCGGAAAATGTTCTCCCGCGTGCTGTGGTTAGCACGCGGGCGAGCGGATTAGCGGCGGAACATGACTGATAACTGCGAGTGGATACTGTCGAGTAACTGATAGCGGCGGCGATATTCCGCGCGCTTCTTACTGGCAATATCTGTTTCGCTTTTACGCGCCAGCGTACGCGGAATATGATAGTAGCCATTGCTGTCACATTCGCCGCCAACTGACTCCCAAAATGAATTGTAGTCAGAAAGAATAACCTTGTTTTTATCATGGTAACGCTGGCTGCGAAAAATATGCTGGTCATTGCTGACGGCCAGTACTTGTTCAATATTCAATTGTTCTGCAAAACGACAAATAGCTTCCATTACAATACGTTTAGGAAACAAACCATGGCATGATTTTGTCGCTTTTTGAATTTCTTCGTGCGGCATTAATCGGTTACCCCCCTGCAAGCCACCAATAAAAAGCGCGCTGCGCCCTTCATAGTTGCACAGGGTGAAGGTCATTTCTGCTAATGTCTCGCCCTCACTATTACGGACAAGAATGGTACTTTCACCTTCTTTATCCAGGGCAATAAATGATGACATTATAATGGTGTATATTGCGCTGTCTTTGCCTTCAATTTGTGCCAGTTGTAACCCATCGGCACTTAAATAATCATTAAATTCTGTCGATGAAAAAGCGTTGCGAATAACATTGTAATGAAAACGCACAGCATCGAGTTTTGTTTTACGGTCAAGGTTTACTGCGAGATACGCGCGATGCAGGCGAACCGGTATACGGGGTTGGATCGCGAGAATTTTTTCGAGATCCGGCCATTGCGCCAGCTCAGCCATCCATTCACGTGTTAATCGTGGCATCAGCAATGAGCGCCATACAAACTTACGGCGAAAGCTTCGTTGATGCCAAAATTTACCTGGCCGCCATTGTCCGGTTGTCAGACGACAAAAAAGACTAAAACTTGTGGCGGGTCTGGAAGAATGAAAAGTGCTTTCTGTTAGCTGGCTCATAATAACAATCCAATAGATACTCTGATACCAATTTCAGCACAGTGGACCTTAACGGTTCATCAATAACTCTGTTATTCTTTGCACTTTTCAACGTCTGTTAATTTATCGTTGATGGTTATCACTCCACTCTGGTAGGCGTATTGGGGGACACTGGGACATTTATGAAGCTCAAGGGAAAAATTAAAAAACGTTATTTTCTGCTCGCCATCATCATTATTGTGGCGATGATTTCACTTTGGCGAACGCTTAATGCGCCACTACCACAGTATCAAACGTTAATTGTACGTCCAGGCGATCTCCAGCAAAGTGTGCTGGCTACCGGGAAACTGGATGCGTTACGCAAAGTTGATGTCGGTGCACAAGTGAGTGGGCAGTTAAAAACGCTGTCAGTAGCCATCGGCGATAAAGTTAAAAAAGATCAGTTGCTCGGCGTTATCGATCCTGAGCAGGCGCAAAACCAAATCAAAGAAGTAGAAGCGACGCTCATGGAGCTGCGGGCTCAGCGTTTACAGGCCGAAGCTGAGTGGAAACTGGCGCGCGTAACGCTTTCTCGTCAGCAACAACTGGCGAAAACGCAGGCGGTTTCGCAGCAGGATCTCGATACGGCAGCGACCGAAATGGCGGTCAAGCAGGCACAGATTGGCACTATTGATGCACAAATTAAGCGTAATCAGGCTTCCCTTGATACGGCAAAAACGAACCTCGATTACACGCGAATCGTCGCGCCAATGGCGGGTGAAGTGACGCAAATCACCACCCTCCAGGGGCAAACCGTGATTGCCGCCCAGCAGGCACCCAACATTTTGACGTTGGCAGATATGGGCACCATGCTGGTAAAAGCGCAGGTCTCCGAGGCAGATGTTATTCACCTGCAGCCAGGCCAAAAAGCCTGGTTCACTGTGCTGGGCGATCCGCAGACACGGTATGAAGGCGTGCTCAAAGATGTCCTTCCGACGCCTGAGAAGGTGAATGACGCCATTTTCTACTACGCCCGCTTCGAAGTGCCTAACCCGAAAGGGATCCTGCGCCTTGATATGACCGCGCAGGTGCACATCCAGCTTACAGACGTTAAAAATGTACTGACGATCCCGCTGTCGGCGTTGGGCGATCCTATTGGCAACAACCGCTATAACGTCAGGCTGCTGCGCAATGGTGAAACCCGCGAGCGCGAGGTGGTCATCGGTGCCCGTAATGATACCGACGTAGAGATTGTGAAAGGGTTGGAAGAGGGTGATGAAGTTATCACCGGTGAGGGTAAAGCGGGAGTAGCACAATGACGGCATTGCTTGAGTTGAGCAATATCCGCCGTAGTTACCCGTCAGGCGAGGGACAGGTTGAGGTATTAAAGGACGTTTCCTTACGCATCCAGGCCGGTGAAATGGTGGCGATTGTCGGGGCGTCAGGCTCGGGTAAATCGACGCTGATGAACATTCTGGGATGCCTGGACAAGGCGACCAGTGGAACCTATCGGGTTGCGGGGCGGGATGTTTCTACACTGGATAGCGATGCGTTAGCGCAACTGCGGCGTGAGCATTTCGGCTTTATCTTCCAGCGTTATCATTTGCTGTCACATTTAACGGCGGCACAAAACGTAGAGGTCCCGGCGGTGTATGCCGGGACTGAACGTAAGCAGCGTCTGGCGCGTGCTCAGGAATTACTTCAGCGCCTGGGATTGGGCGACCGGGTTGATTATCAGCCTTCCCAGCTTTCCGGTGGTCAGCAGCAACGTGTCAGTATTGCGCGTGCGTTGATGAACGGTGGTCAGGTTATTCTGGCCGATGAACCCACTGGCGCGTTGGACAGCCACTCCGGCGAGGAGGTGATGGCTATTCTGCATCAGCTACGCGATCGCGGGCATACGGTAATTATCGTCACGCACGACAGCCAGGTTGCCGCCCAGGCAGAACGTGTCATTGAAATTCGTGATGGCGAGATTGTGCGTAATCCACCACCACAAAAGCCCACTGCCGGACGTGATATTGATGAACCAACGGTGACGACGGCTTCTGGCTGGAGCCAGTTTGTCAGCGGTTTTCGTGAAGCATTGACCATGGCATGGCTGGCCATGGCCGCCAACAAGATGCGTACACTGCTCACAATGCTGGGTATTATCATCGGTATCGCTTCGGTGGTGTCGATTGTGGTGGTGGGCGATGCGGCAAAACAGCTGGTGCTGGCAGACATCCGGGCGATTGGTACGAATACTATCGATATCTATCCGGGCAAAGATTTCGGTGATGACGACCCACAATATCAGCAGGCGCTGAAGTATGACGATTTAGTCGCGATTCAGAAGCAACCCTGGGTCAGTTCCGTTACGCCTGCGGTATCGAAGAACCTACGCCTGCGCTATGGCAATATTGATGTCGCCGCCAGCGCAAACGGCGTTAGCGGTGATTACTTCAACGTCTATGGCATGACGTTCAGTGAAGGCGCTACCTTTAATGCAGAACAGCTGGCGGGGAGGGCGCAGGTGGTGGTGCTTGACAGCAATACCCGACGTCAGTTGTTCCCCAGCAAAGCAAAAGTGGTGGGTGAGGTTATTCTGGTGGGAAATATGCCAGCCACCGTTATTGGCGTCGCGGAAGAAAAACAATCGATGTTTGGCAGCAGCAAGATCCTGCGCGTCTGGCTGCCATACAGCACCATGTCAGGGCGGATCATGGGGCAATCGTGGTTAAACTCTATTACCGTGCGGGTAAAAGAGGGTTTTGATAGCGCCCAGGCCGAGCAGCAACTCACCCGTCTGTTATCGCTGCGTCATGGCAAAAAAGATTTCTTCACCTGGAACATGGATGGCATCTTGAAAACCGCCGAAAAAACCACACGTACATTACAGCTCTTTCTGACGCTGGTGGCGGTGATTTCGCTGGTGGTGGGCGGGATCGGTGTGATGAACATTATGCTGGTATCGGTGACAGAGCGTACGCGTGAAATCGGTATTCGGATGGCCGTGGGTGCGCGGGCCAGCGATGTGTTACAACAGTTCTTAATTGAGGCTGTGCTGGTGTGTCTGGTGGGCGGCGCGCTCGGCATCAGTTTGTCGATGTTAATTGCCTTTACGTTACAGCTGTTCCTGCCCGGGTGGGAAATTGGTTTCTCTCCTGTCGCGCTGCTAACGGCTTTCCTGTGTTCAACCGCCACCGGAATTTTGTTTGGCTGGCTTCCGGCCCGTAATGCAGCGCGTCTGGATCCCGTTGATGCTCTGGCACGAGAATAACGCGTTGTATTGCATAAGAAATAAAAATGCCAGCCTTAGGGGCTGGCATTTTGTCTGCGGGATGTACACAATGAGACAGAAGAGCTATGCGACAGCTTCTGCTTCAATGACGGGCACGATAAGACTGGCATGATTGCCTTTTGGCCCCTGGTGGACATCAAACTGGACAGACTGTCCGGCTTTTAGCGTTCTGTAACCATCCATCTGAATGGTGGAGTAATGGGCGAAGATATCTTCACCACCGCCTTCGGGGCAGATGAAACCAAACCCTTTGGCATTGTTGAACCACTTAACAGTACCCGTTTCCATACTTCGACATCCTTCGTAAATCTTATATAAGTAAGATGGAATGAACCGGTGGCGGAGTGGGGGCTGTTCAAAACCTCGCCAACTCTCGAAACTACAATTTAGAGAAATCAGGCGAGGCGTCAAGCGCCAGGCAGGTGGAATAGGGTAAAAATACATCAAAATTTGAAGCAGTTAACGCTATTGTCGGATATGTGACAGATGTCGCGGATGGCACTGATAGATGATAGTTATCTAATACTTGAGGTAGATTGATTGTGCGCATAGGCTCTTGTCAGCGGCAAGTTATTCTGCCGGTAACCGTAACTGAAGATGACGACTGACAATGGGTAAGACGAACGACTGGCTGGATTTCGAACAGCTGGCGGAAGACAAATTGCGCGACGCGCTAAAACCGCCATCTATGTATAAAGTGATATTAGTCAATGATGATTACACTCCGATGGAGTTTGTTATTGACGTGTTACAAAAATTCTTTTCTTATGATGTAGAACGTGCAACGCAACTGATGCTTGCTGTTCACTATCAAGGTAAAGCCATCTGCGGCGTATTTACCGCCGAGGTTGCTGAAACCAAAGTGGCGATGGTGAACAAATATGCGAGGGAAAACGAGCATCCGTTGCTGTGTACGCTGGAAAAAGCCTGAATGCAGGCATAAATATTGGGGGAGGTGCCTATGCTCAATCAAGAACTGGAACTCAGTTTAAACATGGCTTTCGCCAGAGCGCGCGAGCACCGACATGAGTTTATGACCGTCGAGCACTTGTTACTGGCGTTGCTCAGTAACCCATCGGCCCGCGAAGCGCTGGAAGCGTGTTCTGTGGATCTGGTGGCGCTCCGTCAGGAACTCGAAGCCTTCATTGAACAAACCACACCCGTATTGCCTGCCAGCGAAGAAGAGCGCGACACGCAGCCGACGTTGAGTTTTCAGCGTGTTTTGCAACGCGCTGTCTTTCATGTTCAGTCTTCCGGGCGCAATGAAGTGACCGGCGCGAATGTGCTGGTCGCTATTTTCAGCGAGCAGGAGTCACAGGCGGCCTATCTGCTGCGTAAGCATGAAGTCAGTCGCCTGGACGTGGTGAATTTCATTTCTCATGGCACGCGTAAAGACGAACCGAGTCAATCTTCTGACTCCGGGAATCAGCCAAATAACGAAGAGCAAGCTGGCGGGGAGGACCGTATGGAGAACTTCACGACTAACCTTAACCAGCTTGCCCGTGTGGGCGGAATTGATCCGCTCATTGGCCGGGACAAAGAGCTGGAGCGCGCCATTCAGGTCCTGTGCCGTCGCAGAAAAAACAACCCGCTGCTGGTGGGAGAGTCTGGTGTCGGTAAAACCGCCATTGCCGAAGGTCTCGCCTGGCGTATCGTCCAGGGCGACGTGCCGGAAGTGATGGCTGATTGCACCCTTTACTCTCTGGATATCGGTTCGCTGCTGGCTGGTACCAAGTACCGCGGCGATTTTGAAAAACGCTTTAAGGCGCTGCTGAAACAACTGGAACAGGATACCAACAGCATTCTGTTTATCGATGAGATCCACACCATTATCGGTGCGGGTGCGGCATCGGGCGGCCAGGTGGATGCGGCTAATCTGATCAAGCCGCTGCTCTCCAGCGGGAAAATCCGTGTGATAGGTTCAACCACTTATCAGGAGTTCAGCAATATCTTTGAGAAAGACCGTGCGTTAGCGCGTCGCTTCCAGAAAATCGATATCACTGAGCCGTCAGTGGAAGAGACCGTGCAGATCATCAACGGTCTGAAACCGAAGTACGAAGCGCACCATGATGTTCGCTACACTGCCAAAGCGGTACGTGCAGCGGTCGAACTGGCGGTGAAATACATTAACGATCGTCATCTGCCGGATAAAGCGATTGACGTGATTGATGAAGCGGGCGCACGTGCGCGTCTGATGCCGGTCAGCAAGCGCAAGAAAACCGTCAACGTGGCAGATATCGAGTCCGTCGTGGCCCGCATTGCGCGGATCCCGGAGAAGAGCGTTTCGCAGAGCGATCGTGATACGCTGAAAAATCTGGGCAACCGTCTGAAAATGCTGGTATTCGGGCAGGATAAAGCCATTGAAGCACTGACCGAAGCGATCAAAATGAGCCGTGCTGGTCTGGGACACGAGCATAAACCGGTCGGGTCGTTCCTGTTTGCCGGGCCGACTGGCGTTGGTAAGACCGAGGTCACGGTACAACTGTCCAAAGCGCTCGGCATTGAGCTGCTGCGTTTCGATATGTCCGAATATATGGAGCGCCACACCGTCAGCCGCCTGATTGGTGCGCCTCCGGGTTATGTCGGTTTTGACCAGGGTGGTTTACTGACCGATGCGGTGATTAAACATCCTCATGCGGTACTGTTGCTGGATGAAATCGAAAAAGCGCACCCGGACGTCTTCAACCTGCTGCTGCAGGTGATGGATAACGGTACGCTGACCGACAATAACGGGCGTAAAGCGGATTTCCGCAACGTGGTGCTGGTGATGACGACCAACGCCGGGGTACGTGAAACTGAGCGTAAATCGATTGGGCTTATTCATCAGGACAACAGTACTGATGCGATGGGCGAAATCAAAAAAGTGTTTACGCCGGAATTCCGTAACCGCCTCGACAACATTATCTGGTTCGATCATCTCTCTACTGAGGTGATTCATCAGGTGGTGGATAAATTTATTGTCGAGCTGCAGGTTCAACTGGATCAGAAAGGTGTCTCTCTGGAAGTGAGTCAGGAAGCACGTAACTGGCTGGCGGAAAAAGGCTACGACCGCGCAATGGGCGCACGTCCGATGACGCGAGTGGTTCAGGACAACCTGAAAAAACCATTGGCCAACGAATTGCTGTTTGGTTCGCTGGTGGATGGCGGTCAGGTTACCGTCGCACTGGACAAAGAAAAAAATGAGCTGACCTATGGTTTCCAGAGTGCGCAAAAGCACAAGCCAGAAGCTGCCCATTAATTTCTAATTACATGATAAACCGGGTGTAATGCCCGGTTTTTTTTCGCCTGAAAGTAGTGATTTGAATTGGGGGGACTCGGAGAGTATAAACGGCAGGCAAAAAATAAGCCTGCGTAAGGGAGATTACGCAGGCTAAGGAGGTGGTTCCTGGTACAGCTAGCATTTATGGGTTATGTTTTTCAGCGGGTGGGATAATACCCTTAATGAACGAAACGGTATGTGATCGATTTCTAAGAATCTTCCGAACGCTGAAAAATAACCGTAATTAACTACTTAGCATGCGGGTTGCGCGTGGACTCACCGGCAAAATTACGCATCAACAATGCATAATTCAGATCGATATCCTGCGGTACGGGCATCCATACGGTATAACCATCACCAGGCGCAACTGGCATAGCTTCGCCTTTCGCGTTTTCCATCTGCTCAAGGGTGAAATTGACGTTACCCTGAGGCGTCATCAGCTCCAGACTGTCACCGACGGTGAATTTGTTTTTCACCAGTACAGCGGCCAGATCGCCTTTGCGTTCGCCGGTGAATTCGCCGACAAACTGCTGACGTTCGGAAACAGAAAAACCGTATTCGTAGTTCTGATAGTCGTCATGCGTATGGCGGCGCAGGAATCCTTCGGTATAACCACGGTGCGCCAGGCCTTCCAGTGTTTCCAGCAGTTGCGGATCGAACGGTTTACCGGCTGCAGCATCGTCAATGGCTTTACGATAGACCTGTGCGGTACGGGCGCAGTAATAGTAAGACTTGGTACGGCCTTCGATTTTCAGCGAATGCACGCCCATCTGGGTCAGGCGTTCAACGTGGGCAATTGCGCGTAAATCTTTTGAGTTCATGATGTAAGTACCGTGTTCGTCTTCGAACGCGGTCATGTATTCACCCGGACGCTGGGCTTCTTCAATCATAAACACTTTGTCCGTAGGCGCGCCGATCCCAAGCGTCGGTTCCACGTTTTGTACCGGTATGGGTTCATATTTGTGTACGATATTACCCACTACATCTTCTTTCCCTTCCTGCACGTTGTATTCCCAGCGGCAGGCATTAGTACAGGTTCCCTGGTTTGGGTCACGCTTGTTGATGTAGCCAGAGAGCAGGCAACGGCCGGAGTAGGCCATGCACAGCGCGCCGTGAACGAAGATCTCAAGCTCCATATCCGGCACCTGGGTGCGGATCTCTTCAATTTCTTCCAGCGACAGTTCGCGAGACAGGATCACGCGGGTCAGCCCCATTTGTTTCCAGAATTTCACCGTTGCCCAGTTTACGGCGTTAGCCTGTACTGAAAGGTGAATGTCCATCTCCGGGAAGTTTTCGCGCACCAGCATGATAAGCCCTGGATCGGACATGATCAGCGCATCCGGCCCCATTTCCACAACGGGTTTCAGGTCACGAATGAAGGTTTTCAGCTTGGTGTTGTGCGGGGCAATGTTCACCACCACATAGAATTTTTTACCCAGTTCATGGGCTTCATTAATGCCGAGCTGCAGGTTTTCGTGGTTGAATTCGTTGTTGCGTACACGCAGAGAGTAACGCGGTTGGCCCGCATACACAGCATCTGCGCCATAGGCGAAAGCGTAACGCATATTTTTCAGCGTTCCCGCCGGGGAAAGGAGTTCCGGTTTAAACATAGTTTTCTCGTTCTGATGACAGGTCAGACTCGCTTCACTGAATGAAGCGGTTGGGGGAGTGCCCCCATATTAAGGGCGGGCATTGTATCGCTGCGTGACGGGTAGGTAAAGTTATTGTGCCGGGTGGGCGTTTCGCCTTACCCGGCCTTTTTGACTTCTGGCAGATTAAGCAATCCGGCAGGCATCGGCTTCCCAGCGATATCCTACGCCATAGACCGCGCGGATAAACGACTGCTCTGTATCCAGCGATTCCAGTTTACGGCGCAGGTTCTTGATATGGCTGTCGATAGTGCGGTCAGTAACCACGCGGTAATCGTCGTAGAGATGATTAAGCAACTGTTCGCGAGAGAATACTTTTCCCGGTTCATGCGACAGCGTTTTGAGTAAGCGGAATTCGGCGGGTGTTAAGTCGAGCATTTTCCCACGCCAGGACGCCTGAAAACGACCTTCATCGACAATCAGCGGGCTGTCTGCATCCATTTGTTGCAGTTCGCGCTGTGGCTTGCAACGGCGCAGGATCGTTTTCACTCGCGCGACGACTTCCCGCGGGCTGTACGGTTTACAAATGTAGTCATCGGCGCCGATCTCCAGCCCCAGCAGGCGGTCAATCTCTTCGATTTTGGCGGTCACCATCATGATGGGGACTTCCGAGAAACGACGAATCTCCCGACACAGAGTCAGACCGTCGGTACCTGGCAACATCAGATCTAACAAGATCAGATCGGGCGGCGTCTGGCGTACGTAAGGCAACACCAGATCACCGTGATTGATGAGCGTAGGGGCATAGCTTGCCGCACGCAGGTAGTCGATTAGCAGTTGCCCCAGCTTGGGTTCGTCTTCCACGATCAGAATACGCGGCGTGTTTTCATCAATGGGTAACTCAGTCATACATCTCTCTGTAAATCGCGTTCCAGCGGTAATTCTACTGTAATGCTAACCCCGCCAAAAGGCGAATGGGCGGCGCGGATCAGACCATTATGCGCCTGGACGATGTTGACGCAAATTGCCAGCCCCAGCCCGGACCCTCCGCTGGCCCGGTTACGGGACCCTTCGGTGCGGTAAAAACGTTCAAACAGTTTCTGTAGCTGTTCGTCGCTAACGCCGGGGGCGGAATCGGCGAAGGTTAATAACACCATCCGCTCGCGCTGTTCGGCGCTGATATGCAGACCGCCACCGCTGTCGGTGTAGCGCAGGCTGTTTTCCAGTAGGTTGTTAAACAGTTGCAGCAGGCGATCCCTGTCGCCAAAGACTGTCATGCTGTCCGGGAGTGAAAGTTGGATCGTCAGTCCACGGCTGGCAAAACGTTCACGAAACGCGCCGCTGGCCACTTCCAGCAGAGGGATCAGGTCCAGCGAGGTTTTCTGATAGGCCAGCGCACCTTCATCAGACATAGAAAGCTGATGGAGATCGTCTACCAGTTTGGTGAGCGTACCGACTTCGGCCTGCAGTGAGGCTACCGAATCCGGCGTGAACTGACGTACACCATCCTGGATGGCTTCGAGTTCGCCGCGCAAAACTGCCAGCGGCGTGCGCAGTTCATGAGAAATATCGGCCATAAAGTCACGGCGCATCTGCTGGTTTTTTTCCAGCGTACTGGCGAGCTGGTTAAAGTCCAGCGCCAGTTTACCCAGCTCATCCGTACTGGTCGGCGCAACGCGAGTGGTGAAATCACCAGCCGCAAGTTTGTGCGTGCCTTCCACCAGCCGTTTGACCGGGGCCAGCAGGCTACGCGCCAGCGTAAACGTTGCCAGCGCCGCCAGGATCGTGGAGAGCGCAACGATAAGCCAGCTGGAACGTCTTTGCTGCATGTCGAAATTGATATCGGTATTACGCGTTAAGCGCTCCACCGGAGAGGCAATCACAGCACCCACTTCGCTACCGTTGACGCGGATGGGATGGCGCATACCGTCGCGGGGGATCGGAGCCCGCGGGCCGACCAGTACGTGGGCATTTTGATCGACAACCCAAAACTGTGTACGCCAGCCGTGCGGCGGCATACCTGGACCCGGTTTATCATCGTCGTTGTCGTGTTCAAAAGAACGTAGGATCTGAAAAACAAACCGATCGTTATTGCGCAAAAATCGCCAGTTGCCATGTTGTTCATACTGTTCGCCGAGCGCATCACTCAACATTTGCAGCCGCTGTTCGTTACCGTGCTTAATATAGTCGATAAAACCGCGTTCGAAGCTTATGCGTACGGCCCAGTGCATGCTGATCAGCAACACAATGCAGGTGGCGAAAATCGCCAGAAACAGTTTGCCGGTGATACCGGGCCGCCAGAACTTCATCAGGTACTCCTTTTGCGCCGTGAAATCACCGCGTTGGTCTGCGTGTCGTCCGGCACGCGGGCAAAAATGATGGCGGGCAGTGCGATAAGGAACGCAATGCACAGCCAGGTATACATAAAGACGGTATGCGTAGACGCGCTGTCGATGGCGATATGTTGCTGCCCGAACATGCCTAACAACAGACCGGCGATGGTTACCCCGATACTCATCGACAGTTGCATGATCATCGACAGCAGGCTGTTGCCGCTGCTGGCGAGATCGTCAGGCAGATCTTTTAACGTCAGGGTATTCATGGATGAAAAGCGCGTTGAGTTGACCATACCCTGTAAGAACAGCACGAAGGGCAGGGCGTAATACCAGCCGAGCAGCGCGGTGGTCATCAACAGCAAACTGACCAGCGACAGGCCAAGCGTCGTCGCGACCAGTACGCGACGGTAGCCAAAGCGGTTAACGACCTGCACCACAATACGCTTCATGCCCATACTGCCCAGTACCATCGGGATCATCATCAGCCCGGCATGAAACGGTGAAAAACCGAGGCCAATCTGTAAAAACACCGGCGTCATAAACGGCAGCATACCGCTGCCGATGCGACCGGCAAAACTACCAAAAAGACCTAGTGAGAAGGTCGGTGTGCGAAACAAATTCAGACTGAACAGCGCGCGGGGATTTCGATGGGCGTGTTTCAGATACAGCGCAATAGCCAACACCCCGCAGGTAACCAGCGCCGCCAGCGTGAGACTGGAGAGGCCGGTTCCTTTGCTGCCATCGAGCGCCAGCGTCAGCACCGCCATACCGACCGCCAGCATCGCGAATCCGGAGAGATCGAAGCGTCGGGTTTGCATGGTGTAGTTGGGCATCAGCATTAACGTCGCTATTGCCCCGACAATGCCTACCGGAATGTTAATCAAAAAGATCCAGTGCCAGGAGGCGTACTCAACCAGAATACCGCCTAATGCCGGGCCCAGAAGTGGACCAATCTGACCGGGCAAGGTGACGAATGTCATTGCCGCCATGTATTGCTCGCGTGGGACGATTTTCATCACCGTCAACCTGCCGACCGGCACCATCATCGCGCCGCCTACACCTTGTAACACGCGAGCCATCACCAGTTCATTCAGCGTTCCGGACCAGGCGCAAAAAAGCGATCCCAGCGTAAACAGAATGATAGCGGTGAAGAATATATTGCGCACACCGATTTTATCAGCCAGCCAGCCGCTGGCGGGGAGCATTACGGCAACGGTAAGCACATACGACACAATGACCATGTGCATATGCAGTGGGCTTTCCCCGAGGCTTTTGGCCATCGAGGGAAGCGCGGTGTTGACGATGGTGGTATCCAGCGACTGCATAAAAAAGCCAAATGCCACAATCCAAAGTTGCCAGCGGGTGCTGTCGGGAAGTTCTGTCATAACTCTGCTACCGGTTTGCTGTTTTTACGCGAAAAACGCAGACGCAGACGGTCGAAAAAGAGATAGACCACGGGCGTGGTGTACAGCGTCAGGAGTTGGCTCACGACCAGGCCGCCAACAATGGTTATCCCCAGTGGCTGGCGCAGTTCGGAGCCATCCCCTGCGGATAACACCAGCGGCAGCGCACCAAACAGGGCCGCCAGCGTGGTCATCATTATTGGGCGAAAACGCAGCAGGCAGGCCTGGAAAATCGCTTCTTCCGGCTGCAAATTGCCATTTCTCTGCGCTTCCAGCGCAAAATCGACCATCATGATGGCGTTTTTCTTCACAATGCCAATTAATAGCATGATCCCTATCAGGGCGATTAGGCTGAACGGGGCATTGAACAGCTCCAGCGCCAGCAAAGCCCCAACGCCCGCTGAAGGTAGCGTGGAGAGAATGGTCAGCGGGTGAACATAGCTTTCATACAGCATGCCCAGCACGATGTAGACCGTGGCAATAGCGGCGATGATCAGGATCACCTGTGAGTTCATGGTGTCCTGAAATACCTGCGCCGTACCGGCAAAGCTGCCGCGAACCGTGGAGGGAACGCCGAGCTGGGTCATGGTTCGGTTGATGGCCTCTGTCGCCTCAGATAAAGAAGAACCCGTCGGCAGGTTAAACGACACGGTTGAGGCGGCAGATAATCCCTGATGGTTTACCGATAGCGGCGCATTCGCCGGTTGCCATTTGGCAAAGTACGATAACGGGATCGCCTTACCGTCATTGTTGATGACGAACATTTTGTCCAGCGCGCTAATGTCCTGGGTGTAACGCCTGTCGACCTCCATCACCACTTTGTACTGGTTCATCGGCTGATAGATGGTTGAAATTTCTCGCTGACCAAAGGCGTTATTCAGCAGGCTGTTGGCGGCTGCGACGTCGATCCCCAGACGAGACATGGTGTCGCGATCGTAGATAAGATTCATCTCCGCGCCATTGTCCTGCTGATCGGAGTTGACGTCAGCCAGTTGGGGCAGGGCGGCAAGCGCCTTACGGATTTTCGGTTCCCACTCGCGTAGTGCTGCGAGGTCATCTGATAACAGAGTGTATTGGTAGCTGGCATTAGCCTGACGACCACCGACGCGAATATCCTGCACCGCCATCAGAAACAGGTTTGCGCCGGGTTCTTTGGCAAGCGCGACACGCAGGCGGTCGATCACCTGTTGCGCCGTTTCGTGACGTTCGCCACGTGGCTTCAGGGTGATAAACATCATTCCGCTGTTGACGCGTGATCCGCCGGTAAACCCGGTAACGTTATTCACCGCAGGATCGTCGCGGATGATCTTCATAAAGTCCTGCAGTTTGCCGCGCATCGCCTGGAAAGAGATGCTCTGGTCGGCCTGGATCCCGCCCATGAGTACGCCGGTATCCTGCTCCGGGAAGAAGGTTTTGGGGATTGAAATATAGAGCCAGACGTTCAGGGCAATGGTTGCGAGTAGCACCACGCCCACCATGCGCGTGTGGCGTAGCACCCACTTCAGCGAGGTGGCGTAGCTTTGTTGTAATGCCACCAATACACGGCCAAATCCCCGCTTACGCGATTGTTCGCGTGGCGTGCTGGATTTGAGCATCCAGCCGCACATCATCGGCGTCAACGTCAGCGATACCAGCAGTGAAATGCCGATGGCAACCGACAGCGTGACGGCAAATTCGCGCAACAGGCGCCCAGGCAATCCCCCCATTAACAGCAGAGGCAGGAAAACCGCCACCAGCGACAGGCTCATGGAGAGCACCGTGAATCCCACTTCGCGCGTACCCTGTAATGCCGCCTGGAGTGGCTTCATTCCCGCTTCCAGGTGGCGGGCAATATTTTCCAGTACCACAATGGCATCATCGACGACAAATCCCGTCGCAATGGTTAACGCCATCAACGACAGGTTATTCAGGCTGAATCCGCACAGATACATGGCGGCAAAGGTACCAATCAGCGAGACCGGAACCGCTACTGCGGGGATTAAGGTCGCGCGCCCGGAGCGCAGGAAAACAAAGACCACCAGGATAACCAGCGCCACGGAGATAATCAGCGTCTGTTCGACTTCCTCTAGTGAAGCGCGAATGGTCGGTGAACGGTCCTGGGCGATTTGCAGGTCGATGGCGGCCGGGACCAGCGTTTGTAACTCAGGTAATTTGGCGCGAATGCTGTCTACCGTCTGAATAATATTGGCTTCCGGCAGCTTGCGGATCATCAACAGAATGGCCGGTTTGGCGTTGGTCATCCCGGCATTGCGTACGTCCTGCACCGAGTCGCTCACCGATGCAACGTCACCCAGCCGTACCGCTGCGCCGTTGTTGTAGTGAATGATAATCGGTTGGTACTCAGCTGCGGTTTTCAGTTCATCGTTAGTTTGTACCTGCCAGCGATGGGTATCATTCTCGATAGCGCCCTGCGGCTTACGCACGTTAGCGTTGTCGATCGCGCTACGCACGTCGTCCAGCGACACGCCCTGGTTAAACAGCGCCTGCGGGTTGAGTCCTACCCGCACGGCAGGCAGAGAACTGCCTCCAACGTCCACGTCGCCCACACCGTCGATTTGCGCGATGGTCTGCGCCAGTTGTGTTGATGCGAAATCGTACAGTTCACCCTGCGAGTAAGTGTCCGACGTCAGCGTCAGGATCATGATTGGCGCATCTGAAGGGTTAGCTTTGCGATACGTTGGTCGGCTCGGCATCCCGCTGGGCAGCAGGCTTTGCGCGGCGTTAATCGCGGCCTGAACGTCCCGCGCCGCGCCATTGATGTCACGGTCGAATTTGAATTCGAGAATAATACGCGTACTGCCAAGCGAACTACTCGAAGTCATTTCGTTTACGCCCGCGATGCGGCCCAGCGATCGCTCCAGCGGAGTTGCGACCGAAGACGCCATCGTTTCAGGGGAGGCACCGGGTAATGATGCGCTGACCATTATCACCGGAAAATCCACCTGCGGCAGCGGAGCGACCGGCAGCAGACGAAAGCCCAGAATACCGCACAGGGTGATAGCCACCGAAATGAGAATGGTCGCCACCGGCCGATGAATGAAAAGCGCGAAAAATTTCATTTACGCTTCCTCTTCCTGACGCGGGAAGCGGCTTTTCACATACAGCGACAGACGGTCAAACAGCAGATAAATTACCGGGGTGGTAAACAGGGTTAATACCTGACTCACCAGCAGTCCACCGACCATGCCAATGCCTAATGGACGGCGTAACTCTGCGCCCACGCCGGTACTTAACATCAGCGGCAACGCGCCGAGCAGTGCCGCCAGCGTAGTCATCAGAATTGGGCGGAAACGCAGCAGACAGGCCTGGAAAATAGCATCGCACGGTGCCATGCCTTGTTCGCGCTCAGCGGCAAGGGCAAAGTCGATCATCATGATGGCGTTTTTCTTGACGATACCGATGAGCAAAATAATGCCAATAATCGCGATGACGTCCAGTTCGCTGCCGGCAATCATTAACGCCAGCAGTGCCCCGACGCCCGCCGTCGGCAGCGTGGAGAGAATAGTAATTGGGTGAATAAAGCTCTCATACAGCACGCCGAGGACGATATACATCGCCACAACCGCCGCCACAATCAACCAGATGGTATTGCCCAGGGCAGCCTGGAAGGCCAGCGTACTGCCCTGGAACTGAGTGGTAATGTTAGCAGGCAGGTTAAGCGTTTTTTCAGCATCCAGAATCGCCTGTACCGCATCACCCAGCGAATGTTCGTCTGGCACGTTGAACGAGATGGTGGTGACCGGGAACTGATCGAGGTGGTTAATCGACAGCGGGGCAAAACGCTGTTCAATACTGGCGATCGCGCTGAGCGGTACTATGCCACCGTCGCTACTGGTCAGACGTATTGTATCCAGTGCCGCAAGCCCCAGCGTATTGTTGGTGTCATGTTCTAACACCACGCGATACTGGTTGGCCTGGGTGTAGATGGTTGAAATCAGCCGCTGACCGAAGGCGTTGTACAGGGCGTTGTCGACATCCGCCATGCTGATGCCCAAACGGCTGGCGCTGTCGCGATTGACGTTCACATACGCTACCAGCCCTTTGTCCTGCCAGTCGCTGCTGACATCGGACAGTTGCGGTAGCTGCTGTAGTTTTGCTAACAGCTGTGGAACCCAGGTGCTGAGGGCATCAAGGGATGTCGCTTGCAGCGTGAACTGATATTGCGTCCGGCTGACCTGAGTATCAATCGTCAGATCCTGAGTGGGCTGAAGATAAAGGTCAACTCCGGGAACCCTGTCAACCGCGTCCTGTAAGCGCGCAATCACTTTCTGCACCCGATCGTCACGTTCGTCCAGCGGTTTAAGGTTGATTTGCAAACGCGCGCTGTTCAATGCCGTATTAGTACCATCCACACCGACAAAAGCGGTCAGGCTCTCTACCGCCGGATCTTTAAGGATGACATCTGAAACCTGACGCTGGCGCTCGGCCATGCTGGCGAATGAGCTGGACTGCGGCACCTGTAGCGTACCCTGGATAATACTGTTGTCCTGGATTGGGAAGAAACCTTTGGGGATGAAAACCCATAGCATGACGCTCAATGCCAGCGTGCCGAGCGCTACGCTCAGCGTCAGCCACGGGTGGTTAAGTACTTTTGCCAGCCAATGACCGTACCCGGCTATGACGCGATCAAACATTCGCTCTGAGGCGCGGGAGAAGCGATTCTGCTTACGCAATGAGGCCTGATTCAGCATACGCGCGCACATCATCGGCGTAAGAGTGAGCGAGACAACGGCGGAAATCAGAATCGCCACCGCCAGCGTAACGGCGAATTCACGGAACAAGCGCCCGACGATATCGCCCATGAATAGCAGTGGGATCAATACCGCAATCAATGAAAACGTCAGGGAGATGATGGTAAAACCAATCTCGCCCGCGCCCTTCAGGGCAGCAGTCAGCGGTTTTTCGCCTTTTTCGATATAGCGTGAAATATTCTCGATAACCACGATAGCGTCATCCACAACAAAGCCTGTCGCGATGGTTAGCGCCATTAAGGTCAGATTGTTGATGGAGAAATCAAGAAATACCATCACCGCGAAGGTGCCGATTAACGACAACGGTACGGCGACTGCAGGAATAATCGTCGCCGGAACATTGCGCAGAAACAGGTAGATAATCATCACCACCAGCGCTATCGCCAGCATCAACTCGAACTGGGTGTCTGCAACAGAGGCACGAATATTGGTGGTACGATCGGAAAGTACGCTGACCTTAACCGATTTGGGCAGGCTTTCGGTGAGTTGTGGCAGCATCTGGCGGATACTGTCTGCCGTGGAGATAATGTTCGCCCCAGGCTGGCGCTGCACATTCATCACTATAGCTTGTTGCTTATTTGCCCATGCACCCAGCCAGCTGTTTTCTGCTCCTTGTTCGACGGTAGCGACATCGCCCAGACGAACCGGCGCACCGTTTTTATAGGCAATAATGAGCTGACGATATTCATCTGCGGACTGCATCTGGTCGTTAGCTGAAAGGGTAACGGCGCGCGTTGGGCCATCAAGACTCCCTTTTGCTGAATTGACGTTGGCACCGGTAATGGCCGTACGGATGGTTTCGCTGGTCAGACCCAGTGCGGCAATGGCCTGAGCGTTAAGTTTCACGCGGACCGCCGGACGTTGCCCACCGGAAAGTGTTACCAGACCCACGCCGGATACCTGAGAGATTTTCTGCGCGACGCGGGTTTCGACCATATCTTCCACCTGCGTCATCGGCATGGCGCTGGAAGTGACCGCCAGCGTCATGATCGGCGGATCTGCCGGGTTTACCTTGCTGTAGACCGGAGGGTTAGGTAGATCGCTGGGTAATAAATTGGTGGCGGCGTTAATCGCGGCCTGAACTTCCTGCTCGGCAACATCCAGCGGGAGCGTCAGTTGAAACTGCAACGTGACGACCGATGCGCCACCGGAGCTTTGTGATGACATCTGTTTTAAGCCAGACATCTGGCCAAACTGACGTTCAAGCGGCGCGGTTACCGCCGAGGTCATGACGTCCGGGCTGGCGCCGGGGTAGAGCGTAACGACCTGAATCGTGGGGTAATCCACTTCAGGTAAGGCGGCGATTGGCAGGAAGCGATAACCGATAATACCGGCAAGCAAAATCGCGACCATCAGCAGCGTAGTGGCTACGGGGCGCAGAATGAACAGGCGCGATGGCCCGCCTGTGTTGTCCGGAGGTAACACCTGCATCAGGAGTTGGCTCCTTTTTTGCCGTATCCGCGTGGCGCTGTTTTCTCATCGGAAACAGAGGCGTCGTGCGCCTCAACGACTTCGACTTTTGCGCCTTCCGTCAGACGGTCAATACCGTCAGTCACGACCCGATCGCCAGCGGACAACCCTGCGGCGATCACCACTTTTTGGCTGTCCTGAATACCCGGTTTAACCAGATGCTTGCTCACTTTGTTGTCGCTATTCAGTACCCAGACAAAGTGGCCTTCGTTGCCCATCTGCAGGGCTGCTGTTGGGATCACAACGGCATTTTGCTGCGTGTCGACCAGCATGCGGGCGTTGACGAACTGGTTAGGGAATAACGCATCATCCTGATTGTTAAAACGGGCTTTAACTTTGATGGTTCCTGTAGTGGCATCAATCTGATTGTCGAGACTGAGCAGGACGCCTTCACTCAGTTTTTGTGAATTGGTTCGGTCCCAGGCTTCGACCTTCAGCTGGCTCCCCGATTTTTGTGCCTGCAACACGGTAGCAATGTCGTTTTCAGGCAAAGTAAATATCAGGTCGATGGGATGAGTTTGCGTAATGACGACGATCCCGGTGGTATCGCCGCTGGAAATTTGGTTACCGACATCGACCAGCTTCAGGCCGACACGACCATCGACAGGTGCGGTTATCCGACTCCAGTCGAGCTGCAACTGAGCGCTGGCGACGCTGGCTTCATCCGCTTTGATTGTGCCTAACGTCTCATTGACCAGCGCCTGTTGCGCATCCAGTTCCTGACGAGAGACCAGATTGGTTTTAACCAACTGCTGATAGCGGGCGAGGTCGCGACGGGCATTGGCCAGCGTGGCTTTATCTTTTGCCAGTTGCCCCTGCGCCTGCGCCAGTGCGACTTTGAACTGACTGGGATCTATCTCTGCCAGCAGGTCGCCGGCTTTTACCTGTTGTCCTTCCTCAAAGTGTAAGGCAATGAGCTGACCGTCCACGCGACTGCGTACCGTGGCGGTATTGGCGGCAGTAATGGTACCCAGCCCTGTCAGGTAACGTGGAACGGCTTCCTCGGTGGCGGTGGCAGCCTGCACGGGAGCCAACGGTCCGGAGCGCATTCCACGGCGTGCCGACCCAGGCGTGTGCTGCGCTGGTTTGGTCGCGCCCGGTGCGGTTTCCTGGGAAGCGCTACGGCTTTGCCAGAACCAGATGGCGGCGACGGCGGCCACGACGATCACGATTGCTATCACCCAGCGGGATTTCTTACTGCCTTTCATTGTTATGAGTTTCTCATCCTGAAACGATTCGCGGAATGATACTAGTTTAGCCAGCGAACAAGGGAGAAAAATGGAGGAATTATGAAACACTGTCTGGATTCGTCTGAATGCTGACGCGGCTTTGCGAGGCGTGACGCAACATTAAGCGCTGAAAACGGCGAAGAAGAAATAGTGCGCTAGAGTGCGTTTAAGGCAAAAGGAGGTAAGCCAGAGATTTCAGCGGGACGCTGGAACGGGAAAGCCCCTCCCGAGGAAGGGGCCAAAATAAGGAAAGGGTTATGATGAAGTACGTCATCATACTGGTGATACTCTTAGTCATTAGCTTCGCGGCTTACTAAGACACCAGGGGGAGGGGAAACCCTCCCTAACCCTCACTCCTGAAAATAAGCCACAGCAACGGTGATGTCAATACGCACACCTTTCAGCTTGCGAGCGGCTTAGCGGAAAACAACGTCAGCCCAGCGGGCCAGACCGGCGGTGACAGAACCGAAGTCATCGCCACCCGCGATAGGGATCCCCGGAAGCTGCTGGGCGAGGGCTTTTTTAATCAGCGGTGAACGCGCGCTGCCGCCGGTCAGATAAATCACGTCCGGTTTTTCCTGCGCGTTGTCCAGCGCCAGTTGGACCTGCTCCAGAATGCGCGCCAGGGGCTGATTGAGCGCGGCTTCCAGTCCATGTTGGCTAATATCGGTTGCCAGCATGTCGCTGATAAACGGTATCGCCGCCGTTACAATAGTCTGGTCGGAAAGCGCGATCTTGCTCTCTTCTGCGCTGCGCACCAGGCGATAGCTCAGACGCTCGCGCCAGACTTTGAGCAGCAAGGCTACTTTATCGGCTTCTTTCGCGTCGCGGACAAGATCGTTGAGTAAACGTCCATTGGCGGTACTGTAGAAATCACTTTGCGCGGGAACATCGTTGATCGCGACCGCATTCCACCAGGGTAAAATCGGCAATGCGATGCCTTTTTCCGTTTCGCCGCCCATGCCCAGCAGTGGCATCAGATGTTTAAAGGCTAACGCAATATCCAGATCGTTACCGCCCACGCGGCAGCCACTGTGTCCCAGCAGGCTGTTTTCGCGATCGGCGCGCTGATGCCATTGCGGCCCCATCAGCAGTAGCGAACAGTCAGTGGTGCCACCGCCGATGTCCACCACCAGTACGCGTTTTTCTTCCTGCAAGGTTGCTTCAAAATCCAGACCCGCGGCTACCGGCTCGTACTGGAAGACGACATCCTGAAAACCGGCGCGTTTGGCCGCACGTTCAAGAATACCCTGCGCCTGGGCGTTGGCGTCATCACCGCCTAACCCCTGGAAGTTGATCGGGCGACCGATAACGGCCTGGGTGATCGCTTCCGGCAGCTGGTTTTGCGCCTGATTGCGAATATGCAGCATCATCGCGCAGACCAGATCCTCAAACAGCGCAACCTGCTGCGGCTTCAGACCGCTAGCACCCAGGAATGATTTTGGCGATTTAACAAAGTACACCTCTTCCGGGTCGTCAATGTATTGCGCCAGTGACGCCAGACCAAACTGCACGCTATTGGCGCTAACATCGATGTCTTCATCGCGGTTATAGCGCATTGCACGACTCAGTAGCGCCTGTGTTTCGGCATCCGTCGTGGGGACATCATGATGGCGATACAACCATTCGCTCACCGCTTCGCGCGTAGGCGCACAAAGCATTGAGGGCAGTAACGTGCTGTTGTTTTCCATTTTGAGCAAGTGTGGCTGCCCGTCACGCATTACGGCTACTGAACAGTTTGCCGTACCGTAGTCAAAACCAATAAACACCGTAGAAATCCCCATGCCAGTGAAGAAGGGGCGTGACTTTAGCGAAATGTCGCCGCCCCGACAACTGGAATATGAAAGCAAGGCGTATCGATTGAATACTGTTTATGCTGTAGGTTTAACTAAAAAGGACACCTGAATGTTAACACTGAGCTGGCAGCCGCCTTATGACTGGTCCTGGATGCTAGGGTTTCTTGCCGCCCGTGCGGTGGATGGCGTCGAAACCGTCGGGGAGCTGTATTACACCAGAAGCCTGGTTATCGGTGAATATCGTGGACTGGTGAGCGTAGTGCCTGACCTGAAGACACACCAGCTGCAGGTCAGGCTAAGTCCGGGGTTACAGCCCGTTGCGCCAGAATGCCTCGCCAAAATTGAGCGGTTGTTCGATCTTCGCTGTTGCCCACAGCATATTGCTAACGCGCTGGGCAGCCTGGGCGCAGCGCGTCCTGGACTGCGGCTGCCTGGCTCTGTCGATGCCTTTGAACAAGGTGTGAGGGCGATATTAGGCCAGTTAGTTAGCGTTGCAATGGCGGCAAAACTGACCGCGAAAGTTGTACGCGCCTACGGTGACCGGCTTGATGACGCGCCTGAGTATGTTTGTTTTCCCACACCACAAGCGCTGGCTGCAGCTGAGCCTTTGCATCTGAAAGCCTTAGGGATGCCGCTCAAACGCGCCGAAGCGCTCATTCATCTGGCACGAGCAATGCTTACCGGAAGGCTTGCATCGGTTGCACCAGTTGATATTGAGCAAGGCGTAAAGCACTTACAAACGTTTCCCGGTATAGGGCGCTGGACTGCCAATTATTTCGCGCTACGCGGTTGGCAGGCGAAAGATGTTTTTCTTCCTGACGATTATTTGATCAAACAACGCTTTCCGGGCATGACACCAGCCCAGATCCGGCGCTATGCCGAGCGCTGGAAGCCGTGGCGCTCCTATGCGTTATTACATATCTGGTATACGGAAGGGTGGCAGCCGTCAGTTGATAGCGAAGTTGCTGGTATTGAGTAGCAGATCCAACGGCTGAGCATCAGCAATGATGTCGCCGTAGATCATATCAATACCGATACCAGAAAGTGCGTCCATAATAAGCGGCATTTGCACAGGGCCGGCGATCGTTTTGATATCCAGTCGCTGTGCATGACCCTGGATAATAGAAACCCACATTTCATCCATCAGGTTGCCGTGAACACTGGCGCTGATCTCGCTGTCGAGTAACAGGTAATCGACGGTGTGAAACTTCAGGTTTTCAACAATCTCTAAGTCGCGTCCGACCTGGCTTAAAATAATCCGACAACCCGCGTGACGAAGTCGCTGAATGGCCGATAGGCTCTGAGCTGGATGCGATTTCATCACTCCGGCTGGAATGGTCAGGTGTAATAAGCGTGGTGGTAGCGGACTATGCTGCAACTGCGCCAGAAGTTCATCCACAAGTTCGGTACTCAACAGTCCGGCGGCAGAAAGGGGCAGGGCAATACTGAGCCCCTTACTGGCAATCGCCGTCGCTGCATGCTGGAAAAATTCGTTAAAAACCCGGCGGTCAAGCGCATGATTAAGCGTGGGGTCAACGAGTCCGGTACGGAAAATATGCTCTTCGATAACATCACCGTCCTCTGTTCCCAGGCGCAGTGAGAGTAGCCAGAAGCTGAATGTCTCAGGAATGCGTGGAGAGGCCACTCCCCGGGCGATCATGAGCATCGGGTTGTGCGCAATAATGTGCTTCTGTTCATCAAACGACAGCAGTTCCCGTGAGGCGTGCGTCTTACTTTGCTGGGGTTCATACACGCAGACCCGGCCACGCCCACTATTTTTGGCGGCATAACAGGCGATATCTGCCTGAGACATGACCTCAGTCGCGACATGATTTTTCTCATCGATCAGCGTAATACCCGCACTGGCGCCTATGCGGTGCAGACGGCCTTCCCACCTGAACTGATACTCGTTGATGGCGCTGATAATACGGCCTGAGATAAAGCGAGCGCTTTCGATGTTGCAATCCGGCAGCAACAGGCCGAATTCATCGCCACCGAGACGAGCCAGTACATCGCTGGTACGCAGCATGCTGAGCATCAGAGAAGCCAGTTCGCGCAGCAGGGCATCGCCTGCAGCATGGCCCGCGCTATCGTTCACGGCTTTAAACCTATCCAGATCGATAAAGACCAGAACATGGCGCTGATGCGTATTGTGTACGGCTTGTAGCAATTGTTTCAGATGGTTCTCGAAGCTGACCCGGTTAGCAAGATGGGTGAGGTCATCATGCGACGCGCTGTAGCTCAGTTGGCGTAACATCTTACGCGACTCGGTGACATCCTGAATGACCAGTACGGAGCCAATGCTACCACCGTCAAGGGTACTGAGTGGCGTAATGCTGTACTGAATGTCGTAACTGCTGCCGTTACGGCAATGCAGAACCACCTCCTGCTCTATGGCAGTACGCGACATATCGGCACTGTAGATGTTTTCCATCAATGGGCCGTTATCGCCAAAGGTAATTCGCAGCACTGTCAGTAACGGAATACCTATCGCGTCGCCCTGCTGCCAGCCGCTCATCTTCTCGGCAACCGGGTTCATGAAGGTCACGTTCATGTCGACATCAATGCAAATCACCGCTTCGCCGATTGAGTCCAGCGTGATGTGCAGGCGCTCTTTTTCCTGGTACAGCGCTTCGTTAAGCTGCTTCACTTCGGTCATATCCAAATTGATACCGAGTAAGCGTTCAACTTCTCCGTCTTTATTCAGTACCCGGTTAGCCAACGAGCGGATATGGCGTACGCCGTCACGTACTGCAATACGAAATTCGAGCTTAAAGGGAATTCGTGCGGCCAGAGAGTCGCGAATCACATTTTCAGCATGCTCGCGATCTTCCGGTACGACGCACTCGTACCAGACTTGCCAACTGGGTTTGATATGTAGCGGGACTTCATAGAGATCGAACATGCGCTTATCCCAACTGATCACGTCGGGTTGTAGTTCCCACTCCCAGATACCGATACCGCCCGCTTCGTTGGCGAGGGTAATGCGTTCCATCAGCCGCTTATTCATCCACTCGGTGTGCTTCAGGTCGTTTATGTCTTCAACCTGTGCAATAAAGTAGAGCGGGGTGTTGTCGCTGTGGCGTACCAGCGAAACGGCCAGCAATGCCCAGACAACGTCGCCCGCGCGCGTGTAATAGCGCTTTTCCATGGAGTAACTGTTGATTTCACCACGGACCAACATGCCGAGTTGTTCGAGGTCGTTATTCAGATCTTCCGGCCAGGTGAGCTGCTGGAAGGTCAGCGCTCTCAGCTCTTCCTGGCTGTAGCCAAGAAACTGGCACAACGCCTTGTTTGCCTGTAACCACTGCCCTTCGGTACCGACCAGCGCCATGCCAATCGCGGAATATTCCATAGCATTACGAAAACGCGATTCGCTTTCCGAGATGTGTTTTCGCTCGGCCCGAAATGCGTACATCACCATAGTCATCATGTTGGCTGGCAACAGAATCATCAAAAACGGCAGCCACGGAATACTTGTCATCACATTCGCTTTCGGGGTGTAGAGCAGCGATGGGTTGGCCGCCAGCATCAGAGAGACCATCAGGACGGTGCTGAGGAAAATTAAAAATGCTTCCATACGCGGCAAACGGACGGCGCTCCACATCAGCAACACAATGACGCAGGTAAACGGCCACGGCACGTACATCATGGAGAGCCAACTGAACGTTAAGGTGACGAGCAGCGTGATGAGGGTCTCAAGCAGTAAACGTGGATCGCGGTGGCGCAGCAGATAATGAGGCTTGAATAACAGACCTAATGGCACCAGCGCCAGCGCGCCGATGGATTCGGAAAGCACCCAAATGAGAAACGTATTTAACGAGGTTCCCTCCGGGAGCAGTAGCCACATCAGCACACCACCTAACAGCGGAGGGATGACGGCGCTACCCAAGGCCAAACGCGCCCAGTCATTCAGATTCTGTAAAGGGTTATACCATGGGAGCAGTTTGCGCAATAACATCGCGCCGGCGACCGCTTCAATAATATTGATGGTCGTATAAGTATAGTTAAGCGAACCTCCAGGAAAAAACAGCAAAGACGCGCCGATGCTGCCGAATGAGCAAGCCAGCGCTATCCCGGGCCACATTTTTCCTGCATGGCGGTAAAACGCCACCATCATGATTGAGGTTGGAAACCAAAGCGGTGCCAGTTGGGTACCGAAGCGCGACAGCTCCAGCGAAAATAGCGTAAAGATAAATGCTACCAGACCTAAACTGGCCAGGCGCAGCAGAGGATGGGGTAGGGTAACTAAAACATGTTGGAATTGTTTACTCATTACCACTTTACCCAAATAGCCGATGTCGGCCAGCAGAGTTACCGGCCGCATCACGTTTAATCTTCGTTTATGCTAGTACAAATAATTTACAATTTATACGCCAGTTGCTCATAAATTAACACGCCCAAGCCATTAATTCCTAAGGCGGGTGAATAAAATTTGAGCCTGCTTTAAAATTAACCGTTTTAATTTGCGACAGGGAAAGCATTGGTGCAGCCTGGGCTGGCATCGCGCTGCTGAAATCCCTATAATTGCCGCGTTTGGCGTTTCGACGCCGCCCTTCCTTACATCCAGGTTAATCAGGTCGCTAAATTTATGACTGATCAGTCCCATCAGTGCGTCATTATCGGCATTGCCGGCGCATCGGCTTCCGGCAAGAGTCTTATTGCCAGTACCCTTTATCGCGAATTGCGTGAACAAGTCGGTGACGAACATATTGGCGTTATTCCCGAAGACAGCTATTACAAGGATCAAAGCCATCTGTCGATGGAAGAACGCGTAAAAACGAACTACGACCATCCGAACGCGATGGATCACAGTTTGCTGTTTCAGCATCTGCAAACACTTAAACGTGGTTCCGCCATTGAATTGCCCGTTTATAGCTATGTTGAACACACGCGCACACAAGAAACTATTCATATTGAACCCAAGAAAGTCATTATTCTGGAAGGCATTTTGTTGCTGACGGATGCGCGTTTGCGTGATGAAATGAACTTCTCTATTTTTGTTGATACGCCGTTGGATATTTGCCTGATGCGCCGTATCAAGCGGGATGTGAATGAACGTGGTCGTTCAATGGATTCGGTGATGGCGCAATACCAAAAAACCGTACGTCCGATGTTCCTGCAATTTATTGAGCCTTCAAAACAATACGCCGATATCATCGTGCCTCGCGGGGGTAAAAACCGCATTGCTATCGATATTCTGAAGGCGAAAATCAGTCAGTTCTTTGAATAAGTTCAGCGAATTGTGTACCGTTCAGTGATAACCTGGTTCACCCTTAACGCGCCTGGCATTAAGGGTTTGAAGCACGAAAGGAGAAAGTGCCATGCGTTTATGTGACCGAGATATTGAAGCCTGGTTGGATGAAGGTCGTCTGTCGATCAATCCACGTCCTCCTGTCGAGCGTATCAATGGCGCAACGGTAGATGTGCGTCTTGGTAACAAATTTCGTACGTTCCGCGGTCATACGGCGGCGTATATCGATTTGAGCGGACCGAAGGATGAGGTCAGTGCTGCGCTTGACCGCGTAATGAGTGATGAAATTGTCCTCAAAGACGGTGAGGCGTTTTTCCTGCATCCGGGTGAATTAGCGCTGGCGGTAACTTTCGAATCCGTTACGCTGCCTTCCGACCTTGTTGGCTGGTTAGACGGCCGTTCTTCGCTGGCACGTCTGGGCCTGATGGTACACGTTACGGCACACCGTATTGATCCGGGCTGGTCGGGGTGCATCGTCCTGGAATTTTACAACTCAGGAAAATTACCGTTGGCTCTGCGCCCCGGTATGCCGATAGGGGCACTGAGCTTCGAACCGCTTTCCGGCCCGGCAGCGCGACCTTACAACCGTCGCCAGGATGCGAAGTATCGCGATCAGCAGGGCGCGGTAGCCAGCCGGATCGATAAAGACTGAGTGTTTTCAGTCCATTGGGGATAGCATGAGACGATTTCTGACGACGCTGATGATTATTCTGGTCGTGCTGGTGGCCGGTTTCTCTGCGTTAGTATTGTTGGTTAATCCGAATGATTTCCGCGCATACATGGTGAAGCAAGTTGCGGCGCGTAGCGGATATCAACTGCAGTTGGATGGTCCTCTGCGCTGGCACGTATGGCCCCAGTTGAGCATTCTCTCCGGGCGCATGATGCTAACGGCCGAAGGTGCCAGCGAACCGCTGGTTCGTGCCGACAATATGCGTCTGGACGTCGCCTTGTGGCCGTTGTTGAGTCACCAACTCAGCGTAAAGCAAGTCATGCTCAAAGGCGCGGTGATTCAACTCATACCTGAAACCGAGGCTGTGCGCGGAGTCGATGCCCCTGTTGCGCCAAAAGATAATACACTGCCGGATCTGGCAGAGGATCGTGGATGGTCGTTTGATATCGCTCGCCTGCGCGTGGCTGACAGCGTTCTGGTATTCCAGCATGAAGACGATGAACAGATAACGGTTCGTGATATTCACCTGAATATGGAACAGGATGCCCAGCATCGTGGAACGTTCGATTTCACCGGCCGCGTTAACCGTGACCAGCGCGACCTGACGTTGTCCATCAGTGGCGCTGTCGATGCGTCTGACTATCCACATGATTTAGTCGCCAATATTGAGCAGCTGAGCTGGCAGTTACAGGGCGCTGACTTGCCGCCGCAGGGGATCCGCGGCCAGGGTCAGCTTCAGGCTCGGTGGCAGGAAGAGAAAAAACAGCTCAACTTTACGCAGATTAACTTAACTGCTAATGACAGTTCACTCGCCGGGCAAGCTCAGGTGACGCTGGCGGAGAAACCCGCATGGGACGTCAATCTGAAATTCGGCCAGCTCAATCTGGATAATCTGATTGTACAGCATGATGCTCTGGCGGCGACAGATACCGGGGCACAGCAGAGTCAGAGCCAGTCGACGCTGGCGCGACCAGTCATTTCCTCGCAGGTTGATGCCGTCTCTTATCAGGGGCTGCAAGGATTTTCCGCCAACATTGCACTACAGGCGGATAAAGTTCTCTGGCGGAAAATGGCATTTGATCATGTTTCTGCAAAAATCGTCAACCAGGCTGGCTTGTTGAATATCAATGAGTTGCAGGGGAAAAGTGACGGTGGATTGATCTCACTTCCAGGTTCGCTGGATGCCAGAAAAGGCCCACCACGGGCAGTCTTTCACCCACGGCTGGAAGGCGTAGAAATCGGCACTATCCTGAAAGCTTTTGACTATCCGATAGCCCTTACTGGTAAGCTGTCACTGGCTGGCGATTTTTCGGGCTCTGACATTGATGCGCAGGCATTTCGCCACAGCTGGCAAGGACAGGCCAATGTTGAGATGAGCGGCACGCGTATGGAAGGCATGAACTTCCAGCAACTAGTGCAACAGGCGGTTGAACGTAGCGGCGGTAATGCAGGCTCACAACAGGATTTGGATAATGCGACGCGGCTGGATCGCTTTGTGACCGATCTGACGCTGGATAACGGCAAGGTTACGCTGGATAACATGGAAGGGCAGTCTGCCATGTTGGCGCTTTCGGGTAAGGGCACGTTAGATCTGGTTGAGCAAAATTGTGATACTCAGTTTAACGTGCGCGTGCTGGGCGGATGGAATGGGGAAAGTAAATTGATCGATTTCCTCAAAGCGACCCCAGTTCCGCTCAGGGTCTATGGTAAGTGGCAGTCGTTGAACTATAACCTGCAGGTGGACCAACTCTTGCGTAAGCATATGCAGGATGAAGCGAAACGCCGATTGAACGACTGGGCCGATCGCAACAAAGACTCTCGCAACGGCAAAGACGTTAAAAAGCTGCTGGATAAACTTTGAACCCTGGTGCCGGATGGCGGCTTCAGCCCCATCCGGCATGTCGCTTATACCTCGTAATCCATCTCTTCTTCACTGCGCAGTGGTATCAACTGGACTTTCTGCACTCGATGGTTTTCTACTTGCAAGGTTTTCAGCAAATAGTCGCCAACCTGTACTTCCTCTCCGGTTTTCGGGATGCGCTGCAGATACTCCATTAACAGCCCGGCAATGGTGTGGTACTCACGTTTCTCATCTAATGGGATCGGGACATACTGCACCAGGTCTTCAAGCGGCATATGGCCGTTTGCCGTCCACGACCCATCGGCATTTTTCTGAATATCATGACGAGCGTCGATCTCTTCGACTTCATTTGGCAAGTTACCCGCGATGGTTTCCATCACGTCGCTGAGCGTCACAATTCCTTCCACCGAACCAAACTCATCAGCCACAAAAGCGAAGTGTGTACGGGCATTACGGAACTGCTCCAGCGCAGGAAGAAGCGGCAGGGTTTCCGGGAATACCAACGGCTGGCGAAGTAAGACGCGCAAATCGAGCGGTTCGCCACGCAGCGACTGTTGCAGAAGGTCAATTACATGCACCACACCGAGCAGTTCTTCCTGTTCATCTTCTCCGGTTACGACCAGGCGCGTATGCTGGTTTTTCTCCAGTAGTGTGCGAATTTCTGCTTCCGGAGCATTGAGATCAATATGCTCGATATCATGGCGTGACGTCATGATACTGCTGACGGTTCGCTGATTAAGGTTCAGTACGCGCTCAATCATCCGCCGTTCTTGTGGTGCAAAAATCTGGCCTTCATGATGATCCGCCAACATAGCGGCAGTTTCGGCATCCAGCTCGGCATCTTCTTTTTGACCGCTTATCAGACGCATCACCGCCTCGGCGGTACGCTGGCGTAACGTGTGGTTAGCCGACAGGAAGCGACGACGGTTAAAAATAGCCAACTGGTTCAGGGCTTCTATCATGACCGAGAAGCCGATAGCCGCGTACAGATAGCCTTTCGGTATGCGAAAACCAAAGCCTTCCGCGACCAGGCTGAAACCAATCATCAACAGGAAGCTCAGGCACAGAATAACAATAGTTGGGTGGCTGTTAACAAAGCGGGTCAACGATTTACTGGCCAGCATCATCAGGCTGATGGCAATGATCACCGCCGCCATCATGACCGCCAGATGATCAACCATACCAACAGCGGTGATCACCGAGTCCAGTGAGAAAATGGCATCAAGTACCACAATTTGCGCGACCACGCCCCAAAATTTCGCACCCCGACGTTGGGTGGGATTGTCGCTGTCTTTCCCTTCCAGCCTTTCGTTAAGCTCCATCGTCGCTTTGAATAGCAGGAAGAAACCGCCAAATAGCATGATCAGGTCACGGGCACTGAAGCTGAAGTCCCGAATGCTGAACAGAGGTGTGGTCAGCGTCACCAGCCATGATATTGACGCCAGCAGCAGCAGGCGCATAACCATTGCCAATAGTAGCCCGGTAATACGCGCCTTATCCCGCTGAGATGGCGGGAGTTTCTCCGCGAGGATGGCAATAAAAACAAGATTATCAATGCCAAGAACGAGTTCTATCACGATTAGCGTGACGAGTCCGGCCCAGATTGACGGATCGGCAATCCATTCCATAGTAAATGCTATACCCATAGTTATATGACAATTGTCACAATTCGATCATGGGTAAAACCGACGAAAAATGCAATGGCGAGAAGGGATTTCTCTGCCCTTTATATCAGGACAGAGGCGAGAGAATAGTCGGAAGGTAACTGCAAGAAATGGCTTTATTTATGCAGTTATATTTAGGAAATATCGCAGACTGGATATTTATATATTAACATTGTCAACATCAATAAAATCCTAAAAATATACATGCCTTATGCTTAATATTAATCTTAAAAGGCTACGTTTCAGGGCTTGTTATCTTGCCTGCTATTCGGTTAGCTGCAACAATTCTTCCCGTAATAATCAAAAGAGAAATATGTTGCCAGTATCGCACCATGCTATTACTGATGGGCAGGCGCTATGAATATGATGACAACAGCGAGGATGGTAAAAATATAAATTAATCAGTGCATTGGTAGCCAATAAAGCCAGGGGCGGTAGCGTGCCTGGTCGCCTGATGATAAACCTAAATTATTCTGTCAAGAGACTGCAGATGGATTCATTTTTTTTAGGACTGATGCCAGTTAAATTTCTATTCAATTAACGGCAAGGTGAATGCAAACAGGCGTAATCGCTATTTAAAACGCACGTGATAATGACTCTGCCAAAGTGATAAATAATCAATGATGAAATCCAAACTTAAATTGATGCCAGTATTGGTGTCGGTAATATTGATCAACGGTTGTACCGTGTTTCCGGGCAGCAATATGTCTACCATGGGCAAAGATGTGATTAAGCAGCAGGATGCCGATTTTGATATCAACCGGATGGTGAATGTTTATCCGCTTACCCCTCGACTGGTTGAACAATTGCGTCCGCGACCGAATGTTGCTCAACCTAATATGTCGCTGGATCAGGAGATCTCCGGGTATCAGTACCGGGTCGGACCCGGCGATGTCCTGAATGTCACCGTCTGGGATCATCCCGAACTCACCACGCCTGCGGGACAGTATCGTAGCTCCAGCGACACCGGCAACTGGGTGCAACCTGATGGCACCATGTTTTATCCCTACATTGGCAAAGTTAGCGTGGTGGGAAAAACGTTGGCAGAAATTCGTAGTGATATTACCGGGCGCTTAGCGAAGTACATCGCAGACCCGCAGGTGGACGTTAATATCGCCGCATTCCGCTCGCAAAAGGCATATGTCTCCGGGCAGGTGAATAAATCCGGTCAGCAGGCCATCACCAACGTACCTCTTACTATCCTTGATGCTATTAATGCCGCAGGCGGCCTCACAGAAGCGGCCGACTGGCGCAACGTTGTGCTGACTCACAAAGGGCAGGAGCAACGCATTTCACTGCAAGCGCTAATGCAAAATGGCGATCTGAGCCAGAACCGTCTGCTCTATCCTGGCGATATTCTGTTTGTCCCACGAAATGACGACCTGAAAGTATTCGTGATGGGTGAGGTGAAAAAACAGAGCACCCTCAAGATGGACTTCAGCGGTATGACACTCACCGAAGCGCTGGGTAATGCGGAGGGCATCGACCTGACCACCTCCAATGCCAGTGGCATCTTTGTTATTCGTCCATTAAAAGGCGAGGGTGGACATAACGGCAAGATAGCCAATATCTACCAGCTTGATATGTCTGACGCGACATCGTTGGTGATGGCGACCTCTTTCCGACTCCAGCCTTACGATGTGGTGTATGTCACGACCGCGCCGGTTGCTCGCTGGAACCGTTTGATCAATCAGTTGCTGCCGACCATTAGCGGTGTTCGTTATATGACGGATACGGCCAGCGACCTTCACAACTGGTAATCGCCATGTTTAACAAAATCTTAGTTGTCTGTGTGGGGAACATTTGCCGTTCTCCGACGGCAGAGCGCTTGTTAAGGCAATTTCATCCGGCGTTGACGGTGTCTTCCGCTGGTCTCGGCGCGCTGGTAGGCAAGGGCGCCGATCCGTGCGCTATCAGTGTGGCGCAGGCACATAACTTGTCGCTGGAAAATCATTGTGCACGGCAAATCTCGGGACGGATGTGTCGGGAGTATGACCTGATCCTGACCATGGAAAAACGCCATATTACGGCGTTGTGTGAAATGGTGCCGGAGATGCGCGGCAAAGTAATGCTGTTTGGCCATTGGGACAGCGAACGCGAAATACCTGACCCGTATCGTAAAAGCCGTGATGCGTTTGATGCGGTGTATGCACTACTTGAGCGGTCTGCCCAGCAATGGGCCCAGGCACTGAATGCGGAGCAGGGAAAACAATGACAGAAAAAGAAAAACAGTCTGCCACGTCGGCAACAGGCAGCGATGAAATCGATATCGGACGTCTGGTGGGGACCGTAGTCGAAGCACGCTGGTGGGTACTGGGCATAACCGCTGCATTTGCGCTATGTGCGGCGCTCTACACCCTGTTTGCCACGCCGATCTACAGTGCCGATGCGCTGGTACAAATAGAGCAAAACACCGGCAGCTCGTTAGTTCAGGATATTGGCTCGGCGTTATCCAACAAGCCACCTGCTTCTGAAGCGGAAATTCAGCTTATTCAGTCACGGCGGGTATTGGGCAAAACGGTAGACGATCTTAATCTGGATATTTCCGTCACTAAAGATTCATTTCCTCTTTTTGGTGCCGGCTGGGACCGTCTGATGGGCCGCCAGAATGAAACGGTCAATGTAACGACTTTCGCCTTGCCAACGTCAATGAATGAACAGACCTTCACGTTGATCGTACTGAACGACAAAAGTTATCAACTGGTGAGTGACGGCGGCTTTAGCGCTCGTGGCCAGGTTGGGCAGTTACTGAACCATGACGGTGTAACGATGCTGGTTGAGGCGATTCATGCCAGTCCGGGTAGCGAATTTACCGTCAGTAAGTTCTCCACGCTTGGCACGATCAACAATCTGCAAAATAACCTGATGGTGACGGAAACAGGTAAAGATACCGGGGTGTTGAGTCTGACCTTCACGGGGGAAGATCGTGAACAAATCCGCCAGATCCTTGACAGTATTACCCGCAACTATCTGCAACAAAACGTGGAGCGTAAATCTGAAGAGGCCGCTAAAAGCCTGGCGTTTCTGGCAAAACAATTACCGGAGGTGCGCAACCGTCTGGACGTTGCTGAAAACAAACTGAATGCATTTCGTCAGGATAAAGACTCCGTCGATTTACCGCTGGAGGCCAAAGCGGTGCTGGATTCGATGGTAAATATTGATGCTCAGTTAAATGAACTGACCTTTAAAGAAGCTGAAATCTCCAAACTGTTCACCAAAGCGCACCCGGCGTATCGCACGTTGCTGGAAAAACGCCAGGCGCTGGAAGATGAAAAAAACAAGCTTAACGGGCGCGTGACGGCGATGCCGAAAACGCAGCAGGAAATTGTCCGCCTGACGCGTGACGTGGAGTCCGGCCAGCAGGTCTATATGCAACTGTTGAATAAACAGCAGGAACTGAAGATCACGGAAGCCAGTACGGTTGGCGATGTGCGCATTGTCGATCCTGCCATTGCCCAGCCGGGTGTCCTGAAACCGAAAACGGCGCTGATTATTCTCGGCAGTATCCTACTTGGTTTGATGCTTTCAGTGGTTGGCGTGCTGCTACGGTCGCTGTTCAATCGCGGTATTGAAAGCCCGCAGGTGCTTGAAGAGCACGGCATCAGCGTGTATGCCAGCATTCCCCTGTCAGAATGGCAAAAAGCGCGTGATAACGTTCAGACCATCAAAGGTGTGAAACGCTACAAGCAAAGTCAGTTACTGGCTGTGGGGAATCCGACCGATCTCGCGATAGAAGCGGTGCGCAGCCTGCGTACCAGCCTGCACTTCGCCATGATGCAATCACGTAATAATGTGCTGATGCTTACCGGGGTCAGCCCGTCGATCGGCAAAACATTTGTCTGTGCCAACCTGGCTGCGGTTATCAGTCAGACCGACAAGCGCGTACTGCTGATCGACTGTGATATGCGTAAAGGCTATACCCATGAGCTGCTCGGGACCAATAACGTCAACGGTCTGTCTGAGATCCTTAGCGGCAAGGGTGACATTCCCTCCTGCGCAAAACCAACTTCAATTGCACATTTTGACCTGGTCCCTCGCGGGCAGGTTCCCCCTAATCCTTCAGAACTGCTGATGAGCGAGCGCTTTGGCGAGTTGATGACCTGGGCCAGTGCGAACTATGACCTGGTGCTGATCGATACGCCGCCAATACTGGCCGTGACCGATGCGGCTATCGTTGGTCGCCACGTCGGAACCACGCTGATGGTGGCGCGTTACGCGGTCAATACGCTGAAAGAGGTGGAAACCAGTCTGAGTCGTTTCGGGCAAAACGGAATTCAGGTGAAAGGGGTGATCCTCAACTCCATTTTCCGGCGCGCCAGCGGGTATCAGGATTACGGTTACTACGAATACGAATACACGTCGGATTCGAAATAGATAACTAACAGCAACGCATATCGAATGTAGGCCTGATAAGCGTAGCGCCATCTGGCAACTTTATCTGGGACAAAAAATGACGACAGACAACCCGCTAATTTCTATTTATATGCCCACCTGGAACCGCCAGCAGTTGGCTATCCGGGCGATTAAATCGGTGCTGCGCCAGGACTATAGTCACTGGGAAATGATCATTGTCGATGATTGCTCTGCCGAGTATGAGCAGCTGCAACAGTTTGTTGAGGCGTTAAACGATCCACGCGTGAGCTATACGCATAACGAGATGAACTCCGGCGCGTGCGCAGTACGCAATCAGGCCATCATGCAGGCCAGTGGGCAGTACATTACGGGGATTGATGATGACGATGAGTGGACGCCGAATCGCCTGAGCTCATTCCTTCAGTCTCGTCATCAACTGGTAACGCATGCTTTTCTATACGCTGATGATTATGTCTGTGAAGGTGAGGTTTATTCACAGCCAGCCAGTCTGCCGCTGTATCCAAAATCGATGTACTCACGTCGCCGATTTTATAAACGCAATATCATTGGTAATCAGGTCTTTAGCTGGGCCTGGCGTTTCAAAGCATGCCTGTTTGATACGACGTTAAAAGCCGCGCAGGATTACGACATTTTTCTGCGCATGGTCGTGGCCTACGGTAAACCCTGGAAGGTGAAAGAGGCGACGCAGATCCTGCATGTGAATCACGGCGAGATGCGTATTACCTCATCCCCACATAAGTTCTCCGGTTACTTCCAGTTCTATCGCAAACACAAAGGTAAATTTGACCGGGCGAGTAAAAAATATCAGCTGTTTACTCTTTATCAGATCCGTAACAAGCGGATGAACTGGCGCACATTGCTGACGTTGCTTTCCATCCGTAACGGCAAACGCCTGGCTGACGGTCTGCGAGGACGTTAAGTATGCTGAGTCAACATGTGAGAGCAAAGGTAATGCAATGAATATTCTGCAATTTAATGTTCGGCTTGCCGAAGGCGGGGCGGCCGGGGTCGCGCTGGATTTACACCTGCGCGCGCTGGAAAAAGGGTGGGTGTCGCGGTTTGTATACGGTTATGGCAAAGGAGGCAAGAGAAGCGCCAGTCACGGAAATTATCCGCACGTGATTAAACATGCGCCGCGTTTGACGTCGGCGGCGAATATTGCCCTGTTTCGCCTCGCAAATCGCGATCTGTTTGGCAACCTCGACAGTATGTATCGCACAATCATCCGCACCGCGGGCCCGCTGGTTCTGCATTTCCATGTGCTGCACAGTTACTGGCTGAACCTCGAAGAGGTAGTGGCGTTTTGCCAAAAGGTGAAGGCACATAAGCCCGATATCACCTTTGTGTGGACGCTGCACGATCACTGGAGTGTTACCGGACGCTGCGCCTTTACCGATGGCTGCGAAGGCTGGAAAACGGGCTGCCAGAAATGTCCAACGTTAAGCAACTATCCCCCGGTTAACGTTGATAAAGCGCATCAGCAGCTGCCCGGGAAACGTCAAATGTTTCGTACGATGCTGGCGCTTGGCTGCCAGTTTATCTCGCCCAGTCAACATGTGGCGGAAGCATTTAACAGCCTGTACGGTGCCGGGTGTTGTCACATCATCAATAACGGTATCGATGTGGCGACGGAAGCGATTCTTGCTGACTTGCCGGTTCAGCATGAGCCGCTGGGCAGACCGAAAATTGCCGTGGTGGCCCATGATTTGCGCTATGACGGCAAAACAAGCCAGCAACTGGTCCAGGCGCTTATCGCGCTCGGTGACAAAATAGAGCTGCATACCTTCGGTAAGTTTTCCCCGTTTGCCGGAGCAAACGTCATCAACCATGGGTTTGAAAGTGACAAACGAACCTTGATGGGGGCGCTAAATCAGATGGATGGGCTGGTGTTCAGTTCGCGGGTTGATAACTATCCGCTAATCTTGTGCGAAGCGCTTTCTATCGGTGTACCGGTTATCGCCACGCACAGTGAGGCGGCACAGGAAGTGCTGGCAAAATCAGGCGGCAAAACATTCAGTGAAGCGGATGTTCTGCATCTGGTACAACTGAAAAAATCAGAAATTGCACAGGCGGTATTTGACACCTCGCTGGCTACCTTTAGCCAGCAGAGCCGGACAGCATACAGCGGACAACAGATGCTGGAGGAATATGTCTCGTACTATCAGGGTCTGTAGCTATCTGGTGTTGCCGCTGCTTTATCTGCTGGTTAACGTCAAGCTTGCGCAACTGGGTGAAAGTTTCCCTGTCACCGTTGTCACTTTCTTACCACTGTTGCTACTGCTGTTTGTTGACCGTATCAATATTAAAAAGCTGTTGATTGCGTTGGGAGTGGGTGGGGGGCTGGCGGTGTTTAACTACCTGTTTGGCCAATCGCTGGATGCCAGCAAGTATGTAACATCTGCCATGTTGTTTATCTATACCGTGATCATTATTGGCATGGTGTGGAGTATTCGCTTTAAAACCATTTCGCCACATAACTATCCTAAAATTTTGCGTTTATTCTGGCTGGTGGTGGGGTTAGTGGTCGGTGTGGCTGCCATTGAAATGGCACAGATCATTCTCAGCGGTGGCAGCAGTATAATGGAAGCTATTTCGAAATATCTTATTTACAGCAATAGCTATGTGCTGAACTTTATTAAATTTGGTGGGAAGCGTACCACCGCACTCTATTTTGAGCCTGCATTTTTCGCTCTGGCGTTAATCTCAATTTGGCTCAGCATCAAACAGTTTGGTATCAAAACGCCCAAGACCGATGCTATGATTCTGGCAGGGGTGATATTGTCAGGATCGTTTTCAGGGGTGATGACATTTATTTTGTTTTACCTGCTGGAGTGGGCGTTTCAGTATCTGAATAAGGATGCGATAAAAAAGAAGTTACCCTTGGCAATTATTTCGCTGAGTGTGTTTATGGTGGGCGTGATATTTGCCTTCCCCTACATCACGACGCGTCTTGGTGATTTAGGTACTGAAGGCTCTTCATCTTATTATCGCATAGTAGGACCGTTGGTCATGGTTGGCTATTCATTACTGAATGTCGATGGTGTAGTGAGATTTGGCTCACTTTATGAATATGTTGCATCATTCGGAATCTTTAACGGTGCAGATGTAGGTAAAACGATAGACAATGGTTTGTATTTGTTAATTATCTATTTTTCGTGGTTCGCCGTAATATTATCCCTGTGGTACATGGGAAAAGTAACGAAAATGATGATGAATGCGTTTGGTGATAATCAGAATTATCGGGTGCAGCTTTATCTTTTTACACCGTTGTCGCTGTTTTTCACCGGTTCAGTATTTAGTCCGGAATATGCGTTTTTAATTGTATGTCCGTTTATTTTGCGCAAGGCGCTGAATATCGCGAGGTAATTTACATGCTGCTGAGTATTATCACCGTCGCTTTTCGCAATCTGGACGGGATCGTCAAAACCCATGCGTCACTGGCGCATCTTGCGCAGGCGAGCGATATCAACTTTGAGTGGATTGTTATCGATGGGGGGTCAACAGACGGTACTCCGGCGTTCCTGGAAAATCTCAATGGAGAGCACCAGTTACGTTTTGTCAGCGAGCCTGATAACGGTCTCTACGATGCAATGAACAAAGGTATCGCTATGGCGCGCGGGCGCTTTGCACTCTTTCTCAACTCTGGAGATATTCTGCATGCCGATTCTGCACATTTTATCCGCCAGTTAAAAACGCAGAGTGATAAAGCGATGGTGATTGGCGATGCTTTCCTGGATTTTGGTAATGGTAAAAAAATGACGCGCCGGGCTAAACCGGGTTGGTATATCTACCACAGTTTGCCAGCCAGTCATCAGGCAATATTTTTTCCGCTGACGGGGCTGCAAACCTGGCATTATGATTTGCAATATAAAATATCATCGGATTATGCGCTGGCAGCAAAATTATACAAGTCCGGGTTCGCGTTTAAAAAACTGACTGGTTTAGTGTCGGAGTTTTCCATGGGCGGCGTATCGACTACGAATAATCTGGAATTGTGTCGGGATGCCAAAAGAGTCCAACGTCAAATATTGCGTATGCCCGGTTTTTGGGCTGAATTTTCTGAATACATACGTCTGCGTACAACCGGTAAGACAAAACACTTATATGGTAAAACGTAAGGTCACACTATGCAGGATTTAAACGGCTTCGCGGTGCCGAAAGGTTTTCGCGGCGGTGGTGCAATTAAAGTGCAATTATGGTGGGCGGTACAAGCAACATTATTTCACTGGTCACCACAGGTGATGTACCGCTGGCGTGTTTTTTTATTAAGGATATTTGGCGCAAAAATAGGAAAAAACGTAGTTATTCGGCCTTCAGTAAAAATTACTTATCCGTGGAAATTAACACTGGGTGATTACGCCTGGGTAGGGGATGACGCGGTTTTATATACGCTGGGTAATATTACGATTGGGGCTCATACGGTTATTTCGCAGAAAAGCTATTTATGCACCGGAAGTCATGATTATGCCAGCCAACACTTTGATATTAGTGCCACGCCAATTGTGATTGGCGAGAAATGCTGGCTGGCGACAGATGTTTTTGTCGCGCCTGGCGTGACGATAGGCGACGGCACCGTCGTGGGTGCACGTAGCAGCGTTTTTAAATCGTTGCCGGCCAATGCCATATGTCGGGGTAACCCCGCAGTAGTTACGCGTAAACGCGTCGAGAACGTTACTCCCTGAAGGGAAATTTTAAGAGGTAATAACATGTCAAAAGTTGCTCTCATTACTGGCGTAACCGGGCAGGATGGTTCTTACCTGGCAGAGTTTCTGCTGGAAAAAGGTTATGAAGTTCATGGTATTAAGCGCCGGGCCTCGTCATTTAATACCGAACGGGTAGACCATATTTACCAGGATCCACATGCGGGTAATCCCAAATTCCATCTGCATTATGGTGATTTGACGGACTCCTCTAATCTGACCCGCATTTTGAAAGAGATTCAGCCGGATGAAGTCTATAACCTGGGCGCAATGAGCCACGTGGCGGTGTCGTTTGATTCGCCAGAATATACTGCTGATGTTGATGGGATCGGCACGCTGCGTTTGCTGGAAGCGATTCGCTTCCTGGGTCTGGAAAAGAAAACCCGTTTCTATCAGGCCTCCACCTCTGAACTGTACGGTCTGGTTCAGGAGATCCCACAGAAAGAAACGACGCCGTTCTATCCGCGATCGCCCTATGCTGTCGCCAAACTGTATGCCTACTGGATCACCGTCAATTACCGTGAATCTTATGGCATATATGCCTGTAACGGCATTCTGTTTAACCATGAATCTCCGCGTCGTGGCGAAACCTTCGTCACACGCAAAATTACCCGTGCAATTGCCAACATCGCCCAGGGGCTGGAGTCCTGTCTGTACCTCGGCAATATGGATTCGTTGCGTGACTGGGGACATGCCAAAGACTACGTCAGGATGCAGTGGATGATGCTGCAGCAGGAACAGCCGGAAGATTTCGTGATCGCCACTGGCGTGCAGTATTCCGTCCGTCAGTTTGTGGAAATGGCTGCTGCCCAACTCGGTATTAAGCTGCGCTTTGAAGGTGAGGGCGTGAATGAAAAAGGCATTGTGGTTTCGGTGACTGGGCATGATGCGCCAGGGGTGAAACCGGGGGATGTGATGATCGCCGTCGACCCGCGCTATTTCCGTCCTGCAGAGGTTGAAACGCTGTTGGGCGATCCGACAAAGGCACACGAAAAACTGGGCTGGAAACCGGAGATCACATTGCGCCAGATGGTTTCTGAAATGGTTGCTCACGATCTGGAAGCAGCGAAGAAACATTCACTGCTGAAGTCCCATGGTTACGATGTTGTTATTGCACTGGAGAGCTAATGATGATGAAGAAGAAACGTGTTTATATTGCGGGACATCGGGGAATGGTGGGCTCTGCTATTTACCGACAACTTGCACAACGTGAAGATGTCGAGTTAATCATCCGTAACCGTGAACAGCTCAATTTATTAGACACAACGGCGGTTAATGATTTTTTTACCAGTGAAAATATTGACCAGGTTTATCTTGCCGCGGCAAAAGTTGGCGGGATTATGGCTAATAATAATTATCCATCTGATTTCATTTATGAAAACATGATGATGGAAAGTAATATCCTTCATGCGGCTCATAATTCAAATGTCGGGAAGTTATTATTTTTAGGCTCATCATGTATTTATCCTAAGTTTGCGCAGCAACCAATCAAAGAGAGCGAGTTGTTGCAGGGATCACTGGAGCCGACAAATGAGCCCTATGCCATCGCTAAAATTGCAGGAATAAAACTGTGTGAGTCCTATAACCGGCAGCATCGCCGGGATTACCGTTCAGTGATGCCGACGAACCTGTATGGACCTAACGACAATTTCCATAAAGATAATTCCCATGTGATCCCTGCGCTATTGCGTCGTTTTCATGAAGCCACCCAACGGGATGACAAGTATGTTGAGGTTTGGGGTAGTGGAAAACCCATGCGTGAATTTTTGCATGTCGATGATATGGCGGCAGCAAGCATCCATGTGATGGAGTTAGACAATGAGGTTTGGCAGGAAAATACAGAGCCAATGCTTTCTCATGTCAATGTAGGCACGGGTGAAGATTGCACTATTCGTGAACTATCCGACGCCATTGCAAAAGTTGTTGGTTTTCGCGGTGATATTATTTTTGATGCTTCTAAACCTGATGGGACACCACGAAAACTGCTCGATGTCAGTTGCCTGAGAAGACTCGGTTGGCATCATGAAATAGGACTTGAACAGGGGTTGGTTAATACTTATCGCTGGTTCCTTGATAATCAGCAGCGGTATCGGGGTGAGTAATGTTTCTCAATAATGAAGACTTCGCTAATGCGGTGCGCACGACGCCGCTGATCTCTCTGGATTTTATCATTGAGAATGAGTTTGGGGAGTTTTTAGTTGGGAAAAGAACTAACAGGCCTGCTCAAGGATATTGGTTTGTGCCCGGCGGCAGAGTATTAAAAGATGAAACGCTGGAACAAGCATTTATGCGTTTAACGGAAGAAGAATTAGGTCAGCAGTTTCCCATAACACACGGTCAGTTTTTTGGTGTCTGGCAGCACTTTTATGAGGACAATTTTTCTGGTTCTTCATTTTCAACGCATTATGTGGTGCTGGGTTTTCGACTGAAGATTAATACCAGTACATCAATGTTGCCGTCAAAACAGCATGATACCTGGCGTTGGGCTAAAACAGATGAGCTGATTGCCGATGGGAATGTGCATAAGAATACGCAGGCATATTTCTACCCGGCGATGAAAGATCGGGTGCCCGGGATATGAGAATTCTGGTTTATGGCATCAATTACTCTCCCGAATTGACCGGAATTGGTAAATACACGGGAGAGATGGTGGAGTGGATGGCGAGCCAGGGGCATGAGGTTCGGGTGGTCACGGCACCCCCTTATTATCCGCAGTGGCAAGTCGGCGAACCTTATTCTTCCTGGCGCTATCGTCGGGAAGTTGGTATCACCACTGTCTGGCGCTGTCCATTATATGTACCAACTCAACCTTCAACGTTAAAGCGGTTGTTACATTTGGGCAGTTTTGCCCTGAGCAGTCTTTTTCCCCTATTGGCTCAGTATCGGTGGAAGCCTGAATACATTATCGGCGTGGTACCCACGCTATTCTGTACACCAGGGATGCGTTTGCTGGCAAAACTGTCTGGCTCTCGCACCGTGCTGCATATTCAGGATTATGAAGTTGATGCGATGTTGGGGCTGGGATTGGCGGCAACCGGAAATTCCACAATGATTGCGCGAATAGCCAAAGCATTTGAGCGTAGCAGTTTGTTGAATGTGGATAATGTTTCCACGATCTCCCGCTCTATGATGCAAAAAGCGCAGGAGAAAGGCGTTGCTGCAGAAAAACTTATCTTTTTCCCGAACTGGTCCGAAGTGGAAAGATTTAGCAAGGTGGATAGTGCTGATATAGAGCAAATTCGTCAGCAGTTTGATTTGCCAACCGATAAAAAAATTATTCTGTATTCCGGCAATATTGGTGAGAAACAAGGCGTTGAAAATATCGTTGAGGCTGCAAGCCAGACTCAGGATAAACCATGGATATACGTTATTGTGGGTCAGGGAGGGGGGAAATCCAGGATGGAACAAATGGTCAAGGAACGAGCCCTAACGAATGTTAAGTTCTATCCCTTGCAACCATACGAAATGTTGCCAGCGTTATTAAGGTTGGCAGATTGCCATTTAGTCATCCAAAGACGTGGCGCTGCAGATGCGGTTCTTCCTTCTAAGTTAACGAACATATTGGCGGTCGGGGGAAATTCCGTGATTACAGCAGAGATCCACACCGAACTGGGGCAGCTTTGCCAGAAACATCCCGGTATTGCTATCTGTATTGAGCCAGAATCAGTTGAGATGCTTGTGGCCGGAATTACAGATGCAATCACTATGCCTGAATACAATATGATTGCACGTTCCTATGCAGAGTCTGCACTTGAAAAAGATAATGTCTTAAATCAATTTATTAATCATTTGAAGGGTTGACTTATGAGTCAGAATAACATTCATCCGGTAATTATTGCAGGTGGGTCCGGTAGCCGTTTGTGGCCATTATCCAGAACATTATATCCAAAGCAGTTCTTGTGTCTGGATGGGAAAAATACAATGTTGCAATCGACAATTTGTCGCCTTGATGGATTGGATTGTTCACCACCGCTGGTAATATGTAATGAAAAGCATCGATTTATTGTTGCTGAACAATTGCAAGAAATCGATAAGCTAACGGGGAATATTATTCTTGAGCCACAAGCCAGGAATACCGCACCAGCAATCGCGCTGGCAGCAATCGCAGCATGTAACAATAATTCCGATCATAACCCGTTGTTGCTGGTCCTGGCAGCTGATCATATTATCGAAGAAAATAAATTCTTCCACGATGCAGTGACCTCAGCCATTCCGTTAGCCGAAAATGGCAAGCTGGTAACATTTGGTATCGTCCCGGATGCACCGGAAACAGGGTACGGTTATATTCGACGCGGTGAAGTCAGTAGTACCCAGATTCAAGTTGATTCTGTTGCTTTCAATGTTGATGCTTTTGTGGAAAAACCTGACCTTGAAACAGCCGAAAAATATATTTCTGCTGGTGAATATTACTGGAATAGCGGTATGTTTTTATTCCAGGCCCGACGCTATCTTGAAGAGCTTGAAAAATATCGCCCGGATATTCTACAGGCCTGCTTGTTAGCGATGGATAACGCTGAACTGGACAATGATTTTATCCGTGTCAGTCGGGACGATTTCCAGGCTTGCCCAGAGGAATCGATCGACTATGCCGTGATGGAGAAAACCACGGATGCCGTAGTCCTGCCGATGAACGTTGGCTGGAGCGATGTAGGGTCATGGTCATCACTTTGGGAAATCAGCGATCGTAACGACGAGGGCAATGTTTATCATGGCGATGTCATTGACCATAATACAGAGAACAGTTATGTCTACGCCGAGTCGGGATTGGTAGCAACCGTCGGCGTAAAAGATCTGATTGTCGTCCAAACTAAAGATGCAGTATTAATCGCAAATAAAACGGATGTACAAGATGTAAAAAAAATCGTTGCGCAAATTCAGGCGGATGGTCGCTCGGAACATCATATTCACCGTGAGGTTTTTAGACCCTGGGGAAAATATGATTCTATTGATGAAGGTGATCGTTATCAGGTTAAAAGGATAACCGTGAAACCCGGGCAGGGCTTTGCATTACGTATGCACCATCATCGCGCTGAACACTGGATTATTGTTGCGGGAACGGCAAAGGTCACGATCTGTGATGAGGTCCAATTATTAAGTGAAAATCAATCAGTGTATATTCCTCAGGGTACTATTCATTGTCTTGAAAACCCAGGAAAGGTTCCGCTGGAGATGATTGAAGTTCGTTCCGGAGTCTACCTTGAAGAAGATGATATTGTAAGATTTGGCACACATCATGAGCATATATAGAAATCTATTATTCATTTCTGTTAACTGACTCTCTGCGAACTTTTATGAAATAAAAATAACAGAGTCTGGACTTTGTTACTTATTTATTTAGGCAATCAGGCCCGGGCTAACTGTTGCCTGAAGAAGGAGATAACATGAGCCAAATAATCCGCGTTACTACTTGTGATATTTGTTACGGGTCAGTTGGTGATGTACGCCTGAACGTGCGAACGCGCACTCTCCTGGCATTGCTAAATCAGTAATGCTGGTATTTCCCTTGCCCGATAAGGGCAAGTGGTGACTAACAGGAACCACGATGACACATCTAAAAAAGCGCGAACGAGCCAAAACCAATGCGTCGTTAATATCGATGGTGCAACGCTTTTCAGATATCACCATCATGTTTGGTGGATTATGGATAGTCTGCGAACTGAGCGGTTTGCCTTTCCTGTATATGCACCTGCTGGTCGCGTTAATCACGCTGGTCGTTTTTCAGATGCTGGGCGGGATAACGGATTTTTACCGCTCCTGGCGCGGGGTAAAAATTTCAACTGAGTTGGTGCTGCTGCTGCAAAACTGGACGCTGAGTCTGATTTTTTGCGCGGGTCTGATTACCTTTAATAACGATTTTGATAACCGGTTTGCTCTATGGCTGGCATGGTATCTGCTTTCAAGTATTGGCCTGGTGCTATGCCGTGCGTTTATTCGCTACGGGGCGGGATGGTTGCGAAATCGTGGTTATAACACGCGTCGGGTAGCGGTAGCAGGGGACCTTCCTGCCGGACAGGTGCTGCTGGACAGCTTTCGCCATGAGCCGTGGTTGGGGTTTGAGGTCGCGGGTGTTTATCACGACCCCATACCGGGGAAAAACGCCCGGGATTGGGCGGGAAATCTGCAGCAACTTGTGGATGATGCCAAAGCTTCACGCATTCATAACGTCTATATCGCTATGTCGATGAGCGATGGGGCGCGGGTAAAAAAACTGGTACGCGAACTGGCTGATACTACCTGTTCAGTGCTCCTGATTCCTGATGTCTTTACCTTCAATATTCTGCACTCGCGGATTGAAGAAATGAACGGTGTTCCTGTGGTACCGCTGTATGACACACCGCTTTCAGGCATTAATCGTCTGCTGAAGCGCACGGAGGATATTGTGCTGGCATCGCTAATCCTGCTGCTTATTTCTCCTGTGCTATGCGCCATTGCGCTGGTGGTGAAGCTGACCTCAAAGGGGCCGGTAATTTTTCGTCAGACCCGTTATGGGATGGACGGGAAACCGATCAAAGTCTGGAAGTTTCGTTCCATGAAGGTAATGGAAAACGATACGGTGGTTACCCAGGCCACGCAGAACGATCCGCGAGTGACCCGCGTGGGTAACTTCCTGCGGCGGACGTCTCTGGATGAATTACCACAGTTTATAAATGTGCTGACAGGCGGGATGTCTATTGTCGGGCCGCGTCCACATGCGGTGGCGCATAACGAACAGTATCGTCAGCTGATAGAAGGGTACATGTTGCGCCATAAGGTGAAGCCAGGCATTACCGGCTGGGCGCAAATCAACGGCTGGCGTGGTGAAACCGATACGCTGGAAAAAATGGAAAAACGCGTAGAGTTTGACCTCGAATACATTCGCGAATGGAGCGTGTGGTTCGATATTAAAATCGTTTTTCTGACGGTGTTTAAAGGCTTCGTCAATAAAGCGGCATATTAATATGAGTTTACGAGAAAAAACTCTCAACGGTGCCAAATGGTCAGCCATTGCTACGGTAATCATCATCGGTCTGGGGCTCATTCAGATGACGGTGATGGCACGGATTATTGATAATCATCAGTTCGGGTTATTAACCGTGTCGCTGGTGATTATAGCGCTGGCCGATACGCTGTCTGATTTTGGCATCGCCAACTCGATTATTCAGCGCAAAGAAATAGGTTATCTTGAACTAACCACCTTGTACTGGTTAAACGTTGGGCTGGGGATAGTCGTATGTATTGCTATGTTTGCGCTCAGCGCAACCATTGCCGATGCGCTTAATAACCCTGAGCTGGTGCCACTGATTAAAACCTTAGCGCTGGCGTTTGTGGTGATCCCGCATGGGCAGCAGTTCCGTGCGCTGATGCAAAAAGAACTGGCCTTCAACAAAATTGGCATGATTGAAACCAGTTCAGTACTGGCCGGTTTTACTTTTACCGTGGTTAGCGCGCATTTTTGGCCGATCGCTATGACTGCCATTGTTGGGTATCTGGTGAATAGTACGCTACGTACACTGCTGTTTGGCTATTTTGGTCGCAAAATATATCGACCAGGGCTATGTTTTTCACTTTCATCCGTGTCGCAAAATCTGCGCTTTGGGGCGTGGCTGACGGCGGACAGCATTATCAATTATGTGAATACCAACCTTTCGACGCTGGTGCTGGCCAGAACCCTGGGTGCTGGCGTGGCAGGAGGCTTCAATCTTGCCTGGAACGTGGCAGTTGTACCGCCAATCAAACTGAATCCGATAATTACCCGAGTACTGTTTCCTGCGTTTGCCAAAATTCAGGACGATACCGAAAAACTACGGGTCAATTTTTACAAGCTGCTATCTGTTGTTGGCATTATCAATTTTCCGGCCCTACTGGGACTGATGGTGGTATCAAATAACGTCGTACCGCTGGTGTTTGGCGAAAAGTGGAACAGTATTGTTCCGGTGCTGCAACTGCTGTGCATTGTGGGTCTGCTGCGCTCAGTCGGTAATCCGATAGGCTCACTGCTGATGGCCAAAGCCCGGGTTGATATCAGCTTCAAATTCAATATTTTCAAAACCTTTTTGTTTATCCCCGCCATCCTGGTTGGCGGAAATATGGCGGGTGTGATTGGCGTCACGCTGGGTTTTTTACTGGTACAGGTCATAAACACCATCCTGAGCTATTTCGTGATGATCAAACCGGTACTGGGACCGAGCTATCGGCAGTACATGCTCAGCCTGTGGCTACCGTTCTATCTCTCTTTACCCACGCTGGTGGTGAGCTATGCGCTGGGAATGACATTGCAAAATAAATTGCCGTTAAGTGCGTTGCTGAGCCTACAGATAACCGCTGGCGCGCTGGTGTTTGTCGTGATGATTGTGCTGTCGCGTCATCCGCTGGTGGTGGAAATCAAACGCCAGTTCTGCCGTGGTGAAAAAATGAAAGCCTTGTTCCGCGCAGGGTGAATTGCGTTTGTTGTCGTCCGGAGACGGGAAAACCGTCATCCGCACTGATTTTAAGAGGTCATGATGAAATTACTGATTCTGGGCAACCACACCTGCGGTAATCGCGGGGACAGCGCCATTTTGCGCGGTTTGCTGGATGCCATTCATACGCTCCAGCCAGAGACTGAAGTGGATGTGATGAGCCGCTACCCGGTGAGTTCCTCCTGGTTACTAAACCGACCGGTGATGGGCGATCCACTGTATTCACAGATGAAGCAGCATAACAATGCTGCAGGCGTTATGGGCCGCGTAAAGAAAGTGCTGCGTCGTCGCTATCAGCATCAGGTGCTGCTCTCGCGCGTCATCGATTCCGGGAATCTGCGCAATATCGCTATTGCTCAGGGGTTTACTGACTTTGTCCGCTTGTTGTCGCGTTATGACGCCATTATCCAGGTCGGCGGATCGTTTTTTGTCGATCTGTATGGCGTGACGCAGTTTGAACATGCCTTGTGTTCGTTTATGGCTAAAAAACCGCTGTACATGATTGGTCACAGCGTAGGGCCATTTCAGGATGCACAGTTCAATCAGTTGGCGAACTACGTTTTTGGGCACTGCAATGCGTTAATTTTACGCGAATCGGTCAGTCTGGAACTGATGAAACGCAGTGAAATAACGACAGAGAAAGTCGAGTCGGGTGTGGATACCGCCTGGCTGGTAGATAACCATCACGATGACTTTGACCCGGGTTATGCCGTACAGCACTGGCTACAAACGGCTGCAAAGCAGAAGACTGTCGCCATTACATTACGTGAACTGGCGCCGTTTGATAAGCGTCTTGGAACCACACAACAGGCCTATGAGCAAGCCTTTGCCGGCGTGGTTAATCGGATCCTTGATGAAGGTTACCAGGTGATGGCGCTCTCAACCTGTACAGGTATTGATAGTTACAACAAAGATGATCGCATGGTTGCACTGAACCTGCGTCAGTACGTTAACGATCCGGCCCGTTATCACGTGGTCATGGATGAACTAAACGATCTCGAAATGGGAAAAATATTAGGCGCATGTGACCTGACGGTGGGCACACGCCTGCACTCTGCCATTATCTCGATGAACTTTATGACGCCGGCGATAGCCATTAATTATGAGCACAAATCGGCGGGAATTATGCAGCAACTGGGGTTAGCGGAAATGGCGGTTGATATCCGCCATCTGCTGGATGGTAGTCTTGAAGGCAAGGTTGCCGATAACCTGGGACGGCTCGCTGAACTTAACGTCAGGGTGGCGGAGGCGGTTAAGCGTGAACGTGAACACGGTAGGCGTATGGTGCAATCGGTATTAACGCGTATTCAGGAGGGGAAATGAAAGTCAGCTTTTTCCTGCTTAAATTTCCGCTGTCCTCTGAAACCTTTGTGCTGAATCAGATCACCGCGTTTATCGATATGGGGCATGATGTTGAAATTATCGCGTTATATCAGGGCGATCTTGATAACACCCATGCATCCTATATGGACTACCGCCTGGGCGAAAAAACACGATGGTTATTGAAAGAACCGGCTGGCAGGTTGGCAAAGCTGAAATATCGCACTACGACGATTTTACAAGGCATCACCCGGACAGCGACCTGGAAAGCGCTCAATGTTCCACGCTATGGTGATGAGGCGCGTAATCTGATTTTAGCGTCCATCTGTGCGCTAACCCCACGAGCATTCCAGGCCGATGTCTTTATTGCGCACTTTGGACCCGCTGGCGTAACGGCGGCCAAACTACGTGAACTCGGCGTGCTCCGCGGCAAAATAGCCACTGTCTTCCATGGTATTGATGTTTCACATCGGGACATCCTTTCCCGCTATACCCCCGAATATCAGAAGCTGTTTCAGCGCGGTGATTTGATGTTGCCCATCAGCAATCTCTGGGCCGGACGTTTGCGGAATATGGGATGCCCACCGCATAAAATAGCGGTATCGCGTATGGGGATTGATATGACGCGTTTTACACCCCGTGAGGTGAAAGCGCCGGGCACGCCGCTAGAAATTCTCTCCGTTGCACGGTTAACCGAGAAAAAAGGGCTGCATGTCGCTATCGAAGCGTGTCGCCAGTTGAAAGAGCGGGGTATCTCATTTCGTTATCGCATTCTGGGAATTGGCCCTTGGGAGCGTCGATTACGTACGCTTATCGAGCAATACCAACTGGATGACGTGATTGAAATGTCAGGATTTAAACCCAGCCATCAGGTCAAAGAGATGCTTGAGCAGGCGGATGTCTTCCTGTTGCCCTCCGTCACGGGAATTGATGGTGACATGGAAGGGATCCCGGTGGCGTTGATGGAGGCCATGGCCGTAGGGATACCGGTCGTCTCTACTGTACACAGTGGGATCCCTGAGCTGGTGGAGTCTGGAAGGTCCGGTTGGCTGGCACCAGAGAATGATGCTCAGGCCCTGGCGGAGCGATTAGCGACGGTCAGCGTGCTAGACAGTGAGCAAGTGAAGCCGGTGGTGGCGTGCGCCCGCGAAAAAATAGCCGCTGAATTTAACCAGCTTGCGATCAACAAACAGCTAGCCAGTCTGCTGCAAACGATGTAAATCGAGGTTGTATGCCAGAGAAAAAACTCTCCCGACGTACTTTTCTGACGGCAGGCTCTGCGCTTGTCGTACTGCATTCTCCCGTTGCCCGGGCGCTTGAATCACCGGGCAGCGTCAACATTCAGGATTACAATCCACAGGATTGGGTGGCTTCCTTCAGGCAGGCGTTTTCAGAGGCGCAAACCGTTGTCGTGCCTGCTGGTCTGGAGTGCAGGAATATCAATACCGCGATCGGGATCCCGCCTGGTAAAACGTTGCATCTGCAAGGCGGGGTCAGTAGCAGCAGTCGTGGGCGCTTTATTCTGCAGGATGGCTGTCGCGTGACAGGGGAGCAGGGGGGGCGCTTGCGAAATATTACCCTTGATGTTCGGGGATCCGACTGTGTGATAAAAGGCATAGCCATGAGCGGTTTCGCCCCTGTGGCACAAATTTATATCGGGGGGAAAACGCCGCGAGCGATGCGTAACCTCACCATTGACGACATTACCGTCACTGATGCGAATTACGGGATCCTGCGACAGGGGTTTCATAACCAGATGGATGGGGTACGGATAACCAACAGCCGCTTTAGTGATTTACAGGGTGACGCCATCGAGTGGAATGTCGCGATAAACGACAGTGACATCGTGATTTCAGACCATGTTATAGAACGCATCAATTGTACGAACGGAAATGTTAACTGGGGTATCGGTATTGGGCTGGCAGGTAGTACATACGACAACACCTATCCAGACGAACTGGCGGTGAAAAGATTTGTGGTAGCCAATATAACGGGCTCGGATTGTCGGCAGTTAGTCCATGTCGAGAACGGCAAACATTTTATCATTCGTAATATTACCGCGCGAAATATCACCCCGAATTTCAGCAAGAAAGCGGGTATCGACAATGCTACAGTCGCTATTTACGGATGTGATAATTTCGTTATCGATAATATCAATATGAAAAATAGCGCAGGGATGTTGATTGGTTACGGTGTGATCAAAGGACGATATTTGTCCATCCCACAAAACTTTAAGTTAAATAATATTCAACTGGATAACACACATCTCGATTATAAATTACGTGGTATTCAGATTTCCTCAGGTAATGCAACTTCATTTGTGGCCATTACCAACGTGGAGATGAAGCGCGCGACGCTGGAGCTGCACAACAAACCTCAGCATCTTTTCTTGCGAAATATCAAGGTGATGCAGCAATCTACCATCGGGCCAGCGCTGAAAATGCACTTTGATCTGCGCAAAGATGTACGCGGTAAGTTTATGGCCAAACAGGAGACCTTGCTCTCGCTGAACAACATTCATGCAGTTAATGAAGCTGGGCAAAGCTCGGTTGATATTGACAACGTAAACCACCAGGTTGTGAATGTCACGGCAGTGAATTTTCGACTACCGGGCCGGTAATTTTACGACCATTCCTGGCTAAAAACCTACCCGGCTAAGATTATGATTACTGCATTCTGCCGATAAGCGGCGTAACATGCGTCCTGACTGAGCAATGTAATTCATACTGGCTAAAACAAGCTAAAAAGCTATAATTCAGCAACTATTGAATAGGTGAATGACTTAATGATTAATTTGAAAGCAGTTATTCCGGTAGCGGGCCTCGGGATGCACATGTTGCCTGCCACAAAGGCCATCCCAAAAGAAATGCTACCGATCGTTGATAAGCCGATGATTCAATACATTGTCGACGAGATTGTAGCTGCAGGTATCAAAGAAATCGTTCTGGTAACACATGCGTCTAAGAACGCGGTTGAGAACCACTTCGACACCTCTTATGAACTTGAATCGCTGCTTGAACAGCGTGTTAAACGCCAGTTACTGGCCGAAGTGCAGTCCATCTGCCCTCCCGGTGTGACTATCATGAACGTCCGTCAGGCACAATTACTCGGCCTGGGCCACTCTATTCTTTGTGCACGCCCGATAATAGGGGACAACCCTTTTGTGGTGGTGTTACCTGACGTCGTTCTGGATACGGCGAGTGCGGATCCGCTGCGCTACAACCTGGCCGCAATGGTGGCCCGCTTTAATGCGACCGGGCGTAGTCAGGTGCTGGCAAAACGTATGGCTGGCGATCTTTCCGAGTATTCCGTTATTCAGACCAAAGAGCCTTTGGACAACGAAGGTAAGGTCAGCCGCATCGTTGAATTCATTGAAAAACCCGACCAGCCGCAAACCCTTGATTCGGACCTGATGGCCGTAGGGCGCTATGTGCTTTCTGCTGATGTTTGGGCGGAAATTGAGCGTACGCAGCCTGGTGCGTGGGGGCGTATTCAGCTTACGGATGCTATCGCTGAACTGGCGAAAAAACAGTCTGTTGATGCCATGTTGATGACCGGCGATAGCTACGATTGTGGTAAGAAAATGGGCTATATGCAGGCATTTGTGAAGTACGGACTGCGCAACCTGAAAGAAGGGCCGAAGTTCAGGGATCAAATTTTAAAACTGCTGAGCTAGTGCCATTGCTACCCTCGTTGCCTGCGATTTGAACCGAGTATCGTAGCAGTATATGTAAAGAGTCATGATTTGTCTGATACCCGCAGAATGCTGCTATAAATGTTTTTTTATAAATTTCAAATACTAAAAAAGGTAGATCGGTAAGAAATTACCGGTCCGCCGTAGGACATTTTTCTTGTCTACACAGTGAATAAATAAGAGAATATTCGGTTGAGATATCCCTTATTCGTTGAGGGTTATCAGCAATTTGTTTGCCCAACATAAAATGAGCAGTGCCCTGGTAGCTGTAGAGCCAGTGCGGTAGCGTGCCCATTTGTCATTGAGCGACGATGAAACTTTTTCGTTGGTTTAGTATAACGCATTGATATTTAAGGACCCAAGATGTTACTTCCTGTGATAATGGCCGGTGGTACCGGTAGTCGTTTATGGCCGATGTCGCGCGAGCTCTACCCAAAACAGTTTCTTCGTTTGTATGGACAGCGTTCAATGCTGCAAGAAACAGTGCTCCGTCTGGATGATGTCGATGCACGGGAACCGGTAGTCATTTGCAATCAGGAACACAGATTTCTTGTTGCTGAGCAACTAAGACAAATTAACAAGCTCTCGCATAATATCATTCTTGAACCCGTTGGCCGCAATACTGCGCCAGCAATAGCGCTGGCAGCATTAAGTGCAATAGAGAATGGCGATGACCCAATTCTTCTGGTATTAGCCGCAGATCACATCATTAACAATAAACCGGCATTTCACCAGGCGGTAAAGTCAGCATTTAAATTTGCCATGCAGGGGCGCCTTGTCACATTTGGGATTGTACCAACCGGTGCAGAAACAGGTTATGGCTATATTCACCGCGGTAAGGAAGAAGTTCTTGGTGAGAATATCGCTTACCAGGTTAGCCGTTTCGTGGAGAAACCGAACAAAGAAACCGCGGAAAGTTATTTAGCGTCTGGTGAATATTACTGGAACAGCGGAATGTTTATGTTCCGGGCCAAGAAATATCTTGAAGAACTGGAAAAATTCAGACCCGATATTCTTGAGTCCTGCAAGGCGGCAATCCGCGGTTGTAAAGATAGCGATGAGTTTATCAAGATTGATCGCGATCTGTTTATCGCTTGTCCGGATGAGTCTGTTGACTACGCGGTCATGGAGAAAACGACAGATGCTGTCGTCGTTGGGCTTGATGCAGACTGGAGTGACGTGGGTTCCTGGTCGGCACTATGGGAAGTGAGCCCTAAAGATAAAAAAGGTAATGTCCTGACGGGTGATACCTTCATGCACAACGCAAATAACTGCTATATCAACACTGATGAAAAATTGGTTGCCGCTATCGGTGTCGATAATCTGGTGATCATTAATACAAAAGATGCCGTACTGGTCGTTGATAAAGATCAGGTGCAGGATGTTAAGAAAGTTGTTGAGTATCTTAAAGCTAATCATCGCAGTGAATATAAGCGTCACCGGGAAATATACCGTCCGTGGGGGCGATGCGATGTGGTGGTACAGACCGAGCGTTTTAATGTAAATCGGATCACCGTTAAACCGGGGGCAGCATTTTCGATGCAGATGCATCATCACCGGACCGAACACTGGGTTGTGCTTTCAGGCACGGGTGAAGTAACGATTAAAGATCAAAAATTCCTGCTGACTGAAAACCAATCAACCTTTATTCCCATCGGAGCACAACATCGACTGGAAAACCCAGGCAAGATTCCATTGGAACTGCTTGAGATCCAATCCGGCTCCTATTTAGGGGATGATGACATTATTCGTATTAAAGACCAGTATGGTCGTTGCTAATTTTGAAGGTATAAAGATCTATGTCTAAGCTGACTTGTTTTAAAGCCTATGATATTCGTGGAAAATTAGGCGAAGAATTAAATGAAGATATTGCGTATCGCATTGGTCGCGCATACGGTGAATTCCTCAAGCCTAAAACAATCGTGGTGGGTGGTGACGTACGCTTAACCAGCGAGAGCCTGAAACTGGCATTAGCGAATGGCCTAATGGATGCGGGTACCGATATCCTAGATATTGGTTTAAGCGGGACAGAAGAGATCTATTTTGCAACCTTCCATCTTGGTGTAGATGGCGGCATCGAAGTTACCGCCAGTCATAATCCGATGGATTATAACGGAATGAAACTGGTTCGCGAAAATGCGAAACCTATCAGTGGTGACACAGGACTACGCGATGTGCAGCGTTTAGCCGAAGAAAATAATTTCGCGCCTGTTGATGCCCAACTGCGCGGAAGCTACAAGAAGATTTCTATCCTTGATGCTTATGTCGATCACTTAATGGGCTACATTGATTTCGCGAACTTCACTCGTCCAATGAAGCTTGTGGTTAACTCTGGCAATGGTGCTGCAGGCCATGTCATTGACGCAATTGAAGAACGTTTCGTTGCTGCTAATGTTCCTGTTACATTTATTAAAGTTCATCACCAGCCGGATGGCACTTTCCCTAACGGGATCCCTAATCCTCTGTTACCAGAATGCCGCAAAGACACTGCTGACGCTGTTAAAGAACATGGCGCAGATTTGGGGATCGCATTTGACGGCGATTTTGACCGTTGCTTCCTGTTTGATGGGGAAGGGCAGTTTATCGAAGGCTATTACATTGTAGGTCTGTTAGCCGAAGCATTCTTACAAAAAGAACCAGGCGCGAAGATCATCCATGACCCGCGACTGACCTGGAATACCATCGATATTGTGACTAAAGCTGGCGGCATTCCTGTGATGTCTAAAACGGGCCACGCCTTCATCAAAGAGCGTATGCGTAAGGAAGATGCGATCTACGGCGGAGAGATGAGTGCTCATCACTACTTCCGTGATTTTGCATATTGCGATAGTGGGATGATTCCGTGGTTACTTGTTTCTGAGATGCTGTGTGTGAAGAAACTATCTCTTACCGATTTAGTTAGACAACGCATGCAGGCTTTTCCTGCTTCCGGTGAAATTAACCGTAAACTTGAAAATGCTAATACTGCGATTCAACGTATTTCCGATATATATAAGTCAGAAGCACTAAATATTGACCATACTGATGGCATTAGCATTGAATATGATGATTGGCGTTTCAACCTTCGTTCGTCAAATACTGAGCCTGTTGTAAGATTAAATGTAGAGTCAAAAAATAATATTGCATTAATGCAAATGAAAACAGATGAAATTTTAGCGTTAATGGCAGAAAAATAAATGAAAGATTTGCTGCTGATTATATATAAATATCGTTGGTTTATACTTGGAAGCGTTAAGCGAGAATTCCAGGTAAAGTATAGAACAAGTATGCTAGGTGCTATGTGGCTGATATTGCAGCCACTAGCTATGATATTGGTATATACACTGGTATTTTCCCAGGTTATGAAAACCAGGTTGCCTGGTACTGGGGGAGTATATATGTATAGTATATATTTATGTATTGGTATAATTACATGGGGATTGTTCGCTGAGATCGTAACTCGTTGTACGAATATATTTATTGAAAGCGCAGCTCTTTTAAAGAAACTTAATTTTCCAAGGATTTGCTTGCCAATAATAGTAACATTCTCAGCAATAATTAATTTTGTTATTATTTACACATTATTTGTTTTGTTTTTACTATTTACAGGAAATCTTCATCCTCTGAATATAATTCAAATAATACCTCTTTTAGTGGTTCAAATTATATTTTCAGTAGGGCTTGGTATGGTTCTTGGTATTCTTAATGTATTCTTCAGGGATATCGGTCAGTTTGTTGGCATCTTATTACAATTTTGGTTTTGGTTCACACCGATAGTATATGTGCTTGATGCACTACCGGAAAAAGCACGGGAAATATTAAGCTATAATCCATTAGCAATTCTTGTTGAAAATTATCAACGCATTTATATTCACCAGCAGCCAATAGATTGGATGAGTATTATACCTGTTTTGATATCAGGTGGAGTATTATGCGTATTGGGACTTTCATTGTTTAGAAAACACGCATCTGATATGGTGGATGAATTATAATGGCAAAGATTGTAGTGCAAAATGTGAGTAAAGCCTATAAGGTTTACCGCACCAGATTTAGTCGCTTGCTTGAATGGTTTTCACCAACAAATGCTATTCGACATGATAAAAAATGGATATTAAAAGGCATTAACTTCGTCGTGCAGCCTGGTGAGGCTGTTGGTATTATTGGCATCAATGGCGCAGGCAAAAGCACACTTCTCAAGCTCATTACTGGTACGATAAAACCGACGACTGGTAAGATCGAACTTACTGGTAGGGTTGCTGCATTACTTGAGTTAGGGATGGGATTCCATCCTGATTTCACCGGCCGACAAAATGTTTACATGTCAGGGCAACTATTAGGACTCAGTAATGAAGATATCGAGCGTTTGATGCCTGAAATCGAAGAATTTGCAGAGATTGGTGATTATATCGATCAACCAGTAAGGGTGTACTCTAGTGGTATGCAAATGAGGCTGGCATTTAGCGTAGCAACTGCTGTTAGACCAGATATTTTGATTATTGATGAAGCGTTGTCAGTGGGGGATTCTTATTTTCAGCATAAGAGCTTCGATAGAATCCGTCAGTTCAGGACTGAGGGGACGACGTTGTTAATTGTTTCGCATGATAAACTGGCAATACAGTCTATATGCGATAAAGCCATTCTCTTAAATGCTGGTGAGATTGAAATTCAAGGAGATCCAGAAACGGTAATGGATTACTACAATGCCATGTTATCGGAGAAGTCAACATCGGCAAAAAATATCAAACAAGAAGTCGAAAATGGAATAACAAAAACCATATCTGGAACCGGCGAAGCTAAGATTGAAAGTGTTTCTTTGTTGAATAAAGAAGGCAAAGAGGCTGAGATTTTAGGTGTGGGTGAAAAAGTAACATTAGATATATCTGTAACCATACATAAGGATATTAAAGAGTTAGTTCTGGGTTATATGATTAAAGATAGATTAGGGCAACCTGTGTATGGAACTAACACTTATCACAATAATAAGCAGTTGAAAAATCTTCAGGCGGGACAAAAATTTAAATACCGTTTTGACTTTGATCTAAATATAGGGGAAGGCAGTTATTCTGTTGCGATAGCATTACATGATAAAGACACACATATAGGTAATAACTACGAATGGAGGGATCTGGCATTAGTATTTAATGTAATTAACTTTAGTCAAAGTCCATTTGTTGGGGTTGCGTGGTTACCACCCGAGGTACAGGTAGATGAAAGATAGCTTCTATAGTTCGTTCGAAGGGATGCATCGAGGTGATAGGGAAGATATTAAAAATCGCTTGCGCGTTTATCTTCCCTTTATTAAGCCCTTCTCAGTAACATCAAGAGATCCTGTGCTGTTGGATCTTGGATGCGGTAGAGGCGAATGGTTGGAACTTGTCACTGCCGTGGGGTTTACTGCCAAAGGGGCTGATTTAGATGAGGGCATGCTGTCATACTGTACTGACCTTGGCCTTGATGTTGTTCAAGATGATGCAATTAGCTTTCTAAAGCAATTTCAGGATAATTCTGTCGATGTTGTCTCCTCGTTCCATGTTGTAGAACATATCGGGTTTGATAATGTTAAATTACTTATCCACGAGTCACTACGCGTACTTAAGCCTGGTGGGATTCTTATTCTGGAAACACCAAACCCTGAGAATATTGTAGTTGCATCAAGTAGTTTTTATTTAGACCCAACTCATATACAGCCAATTCCAAACCAGCTATTGTCATTTTTAACTGAATATATAGGTTTTGCAAGAACAAAAGTATTAAGACTTCAGGAAAATAAAATACTGTACAGCAAAGAAAATATTGAGCTAATCGATGTCATTGCAGGTGTAAGTCCCGATTATAGTGTCGTTGCACAAAAGAAATCTGATGATTCTGTAATGGCTTATTTTGATGAGGCATTTAATTTAGAATATGGGTTGTCATTTAATGCTCTTGCCAATAAATTTGACTCAGGTTTAAATAATAAATTCCATAAGCTCTCAATCGAAATTGATGCGCTCAAACGAGAACTTAATTTAATTTCAGAAGCATGCAGTATACTTAGAGAAACAAACTCTGAATTGCAATCTCAGATTGTGAGACAAGTTTCAGAAATTACAAGACAAAATTTAGAAATTTCCAGGCAAGGCTCTGAAATTAATGAGATTAGACATTTAATAAGTAGAAGTATTTTTAATAGGATTAAGTCAAAAATAAGGTCGATTAGGCGTTAGAAATACTTCAAAATCAGGTGCGGATCAATGAAAATAATTTTGTCAAGAATCATTATGCGATTATTTAGAATTATTAACTCGAATGAAAGGTTAAGGGAACGAATCATTAGGCTTTTGTTAAAATCGAATTTATATGATTCGCTGAAGAGAATTCATGCCAAAATTAGTAAGTCAGTCTATGTTCATAAAACCCCTGAGTCTCAACCTTCATTAGCCATGAGGAAAAATGTTGTAATTGAATATAACTTGTCTGAGCAAACACAGCGGATGTTCGAAATTTTAAAAAATAATAAAGAGTAGTGATATATGCGTATTGTAATCGACATGCAGGGATTGCAGGCAAGCAACTCAAAAAGAGGGATTGGCCGATATATCTTAAACTTTGTGAAATCATTTGTTCAGCAAAATAAAGATAATAATATAATTTTGCTATGCAATGGAATGCTACAGGAGTCTGTTGGCGCTATTAAAGATGAGTTTTTCGAACACGTTGATGACATATCATTTCGTGTATGGTATTCAACACCAGGCGTTTCATATATTAATATAGAGAATAAATCTAAGATTGAAATCGCTGAAAGAATTCGTGAAAACTATATATCCAGACTCGAACCCGATTTAGTAATTTTAACTTCACTATTTGAAGGCTTAGTTGATGATGCAGTAACAAGCATCAATACCTATGAAAAGCCGGTGAAAACTGCCGTTATTCTATATGACCTCATTCCATTAATTCATGAAAATATCTATTTAGAGAATCCAGTTGTTAAAGACTGGTATCTTAAGAAAATAGTAAATCTTAAAAGAGCAGACTTTGTTCTTTCTATATCGCAGTCGTCAGGTAAGGAAGCTGTAGATTACCTACATTTTGATGCTAATAAAGTATTTAATATTTCTACTGCAGCCTCATCATTTTTTGAAAAGCATGTTTATTCAGAGGGTGATATCAATGATTGGAAAATTAAGTTTAATATAACACGGAAGTATATACTTTACACTGGCGGTATTGATTTTAGAAAAAATATTGAAAGGTTAATTGAAGCTTATGCATTGTTAAGTTTTGTTCAACGCAAAGACTATCAATTGGCAATTGTTTGCTCAATTACAGAACAAGACCTTACAAGATTGAAGAAGCTCTGCAAAAAGGTCGGTTTGAATCATGATGAGGTTATCTTCACTGGTTATATTAGTGAAGAGGATTTGCTAATCTTTTATAATTTATGTGAGTTTTTTGTATTTCCTTCATGGCACGAAGGATTTGGATTACCTATTCTGGAAGCTATGCAGTGTGGAAAGGCTGTAATCGGTGGGAAATACTCTAGCATTCCAGAAGTAATAAATAATAAACAAGCATTGTTTGACCCTTATGACATTGCAGATATCTGCTCAAGTATGTCAAATTTAATTAATGACAATTGTTTTCGGGAAGAACTTGAAAAACACTCCAGTAAACAATGTGAATGTTTTTCATGGGAACAAACTGCTAATTTAGCATGGGCTGCAATTAATAATAATATCAACTCAACTAAACTGAATGCGACTGCTTTTGTCGAAAGCAATAGGACATTAAAAAAACTTGCATATTTTTCACCGCTTCCACCGATGAAAAGTGGCATCGCACATTATAGTGCTGAACTGTTAAGAGAACTGACTGCCTTTTATCATATAGATTTGATCACCATATCTGGTGAAGAAATTAATGATCCTTTTCTTCATGCAGTTTGTGGTATTCAGACTATTGAATGGTTTAAAGCGAATGCCGAAACGTATGATCGAATAGTATATCATTTTGGCAATTCGAGTTTTCACTGGCATATGTTTGAACTCTTGAGAAACTATCCTGGCGTTGTAGTATTACATGATTATTTCTTATCCGGAATAGTTGCTCATATGGATCTGCATCTACATCATACAATTAATGGGTGGGAGAAGGAGTTATTCAAATCAAGTGGCTGGCCAGCTGTTTCTATGCGCTATAAATCCGAAGATACTGCTGATGTGATTTATAAATATCCATGCAATATATCAGTCCTTCAAAATAGTTTAGGTGTAATAACTCACTCGGAATACTCTAGACAATTAGCCATCAAAGAGTATGGCGCCAGCTCGTTACCAAAATGGGAGACGATACCCCTCTTACGTATTCCAGCTAAAAATTTTAGCAAAGCAGATTCGCGTAAAGTCTTAGGTCTTGATTCTGAAGCATTGATCGTCTGTAGCTTTGGACTCATGGGACCTACGAAATTAAATAAAGAACTAATTCAGGCTTGGATTGATTCCCCTCTATCAAAAGACAGTAAATGTTGTTTGGTTTTTGCAGGTGAGAAACCGGGTGATCGATATGGTACAATTATTGATAAGCTGATTAATAATTGCAAATGCAATATAAGAGTAACTGGCTGGCTAAGCAATGAAGAGTACAGCCACTGGCTGTCAGCAGCAGATATTGGGGTTCAATTAAGATCAAACTCCCGTGGTGAATCTTCTGCTGCAGTATTGGATTGCATGAATTATGGGCTTGCAACGATTGTAAATGCGAATGGGTCAATGGCCGAGCTGAAACGTGATTGCGTTGAGATGCTACCTGATTCTTTCGATAACGAGGAGCTTGTTCAAGCATTAAGCAAATTATACACTGATCCTTCTTATCGTTCGAAAATATCTAACTCTGCATTTGCTGAATTGCGAAAATATTACCATCCAAGGGTATGTGCTGAAAAATATGTGTCTGCAATTGAAGATTTCTATCGTAAGCCTTCACCACAACCACATCATATAATACATGCTGTTACTAAGTTGTTAGGAAGTAACGATAATGATTGTTTAAGTGTTTGTGAGAGCATAGCCAAGAACTTTGTGCCGACGCCAAGAAAGAAAAAATTATTTGTAGATATCTCAGAACTGATTCAAAGAGATGCAAAGAGTGGTATTCAGCGGGTTGTAAGAGAAGTTATAAGTAGTTTGCTGACTGAATCACCTAGTGATTATAATGTTGAGTTAGTCTATGCAACAAATGAATCAGAAGGTTTCTTTAATGCTAGAAAATATGGATGCAAACTTTTAAATATTCCAGCTAACTGGGCTGAAGACAACCCAATTGACTATTATGAAGGTGATGTTTTTTTAGGTCTGGATTTGCAGCCAGAAATAGTGAAGTCACAATATAAAAAGCTGAAGGAAATGCAGAATGGTGGAGTGCATATTAGCTATGTAGTATATGATTTATTGCCGGTGAATCAACCGCAACATTTTTTCCCCGGCGCTAAAGAAGCATATAACGAATGGTTTTCAAGGATTACAACATTTGATTCTGCAATTTGCATTTCTAATACAGTTGCAAATGAACTTAGAGAGTGGGTTGCAGAAAATGAACCAGATAACTTAAAACATCTGTCTATTGATTACTTTCACTTAGGTGCTAATCCTGCTGTTAAGCCTTCAGCTCATAAAAACAATGATGATCTTTATAACGCCATTAGCAGTCTTAAAAATAAAAATACATTCCTTGTTGTTAGCACTATAGAACCACGCAAGCAACATGCAGAAATTCTGAAAGCATTTGAGCAATTATGGCTCGATAATTTAGATGTAAATTTAGTGTTTGTTGGCAAAGAAGGGTGGATGGTAGAAGGTCTTGTGAACAAGATTAAAAATCATCCTCAGCTTAATAAACTTTTTTTCTGGTTCTCAGGTATTGATGATAATCTTTTAGCTGAGATTTATGAAATGTCCTCTTGCCTAATTTGTGCTAGCACTGGTGAAGGGTTTGGGTTGCCAATAATAGAAGCGGCACAACATAATTTACCTGTCATCGCCAGGGATATTCCTGTGTTCAGGGAGGTCGGCGGTGATGCAGTTTATTATTTTTCAGGGAATTCATCTCAAATTGCAGTGGCTATTAAAGAATGGATTTTGCTGAAAGAAAATCATAAAATACCAAAGATTGAAAATCTCAATTGGCTAACATGGTCACAAAGTACTAAGCAATTGATTAATGCTGTACTTAAAAATGTTCAACAGTTAAACGGTGAGTAAGAATAACATGGCTAAAAAAACTGCAATTATTACTGGCATTACTGGTCAAGATGGTGCCTACCTTGCTGAGTTGTTACTAGGAAAGGGCTACGTCGTATACGGAACTTACCGCCGTACAAGTTCTGTCAACTTCTGGCGTATTGAAGAATTAGGTATCAAAGATAATGCGAACCTCCACTTAGTTGAATACGATCTCACTGACTTGTCTGCAAGTATCCGATTGATGCAAACAACTGGTGCTACAGAAGTTTATAACCTCGCGGCGCAAAGTTTTGTAGGCGTATCATTTGACCAGCCGGTGACCACTGCTGAAATTACAGGTATTGGACCGGTCAACTTGCTCGAAGCTATTCGTATTGTAAACCCTGAGATTCGTTATTATCAGGCATCAACGTCTGAAATGTTCGGTCTCGTTCAGGCGGTACCGCAAAAAGAAGATACTCCATTTTATCCGCGCAGTCCGTATGGCGTTGCAAAACTGTATGCTCACTGGATGACCGTGAACTACCGTGAAAGCTATAATATTTTTGCATCAAGCGGGATTCTGTTTAACCACGAATCACCATTACGTGGCCAGGAATTTGTAACGCGTAAAATCACTGATTCTGTTGCTAAAATCAAACTCGGCAAACTTGATGTCCTTGAACTTGGTAATATGGACGCCAAGCGTGATTGGGGCTATGCAAAAGAATATGTCGAAGGTATGTGGCGTATTCTGCAGGCAGAAAAACCCGATACCTTTGTGCTCGCAACTAATCGTACAGAGACCGTGCGTGACTTTGTCAGCATGGCTTTCAAAGCAGCAGGATTTACGCTGCGCTTCGAGGGTAAAGACGAGCAAGAAGTGGGTATTGATGTTGCGACAGGGAAAACATTAGTTCGCGTAAATCCTAAATTCTTCCGTCCTGCTGAAGTGGATTTGCTGATTGGTAACCCTGCCCGTGCAAAAGAAATTCTGGGATGGGAGCCAAAAACCTCGTTAGAGCAGTTATGCCAAATGATGGTTGAAGCTGATTTACGTCGTAACCAGCAAGGGTTTTCTTTCTGATGTTCGGCGCCGGCAAACATGCCCTGGTAACAGGGATTAATGGTTTTACCGGCCGTTATGTGGCAGCGGAGTTATCCGCTGCCGGATATCGGGTATTCGGTATTGGTGCAATGCCTTTTGATGGGCCTGATTATTATCAGGTTGATCTAATGGATACTGCGAAGTTGCAGGATATTGTGGAGCGCATACAACCAAACGTTGTTGTCCATTTGGCCGCTATCGCATATGTCGGGCATGGTGATGCAGATGCTTTCTACAATGTTAATTTACTTGGTACGCGTAATTTATTGCAGGCTCTGAGTACCTGCAGCACCATCCTGGATGGTGTGCTTCTCGCCAGTAGTGCAAACATTTATGGAAATGGTACCGCAGGGCAACTGAATGAATTTGCGACAGCAAATCCCGCGAACGATTATGCCGTCAGCAAGTTGGCCATGGAATATATGTCTCGATTGTGGATGGATAAACTACCCGTATTCATTACGAGACCATTTAACTATACAGGTGTTGGTCAGGCGGAAAACTTCCTTCTGCCAAAGATAGTTAAACACTTTAAATCAAAATCACCGACGATCGAGTTAGGAAACATTGATGTTTGGCGTGATTTTACAGATGTTCGTGCATTAAGCCATGCTTATGTCAAGTTATTACAGGCGAAACCAGTTGGCGAAGTTATTAACATCTGCTCTGGCCGCACATATTCACTGAGAAAAGTTATTGAACTTTGTGAAAAAATAACCGGACACCATCTGACCATCCAGATTAATCCAGAATTTGTCCGGGCAAATGAAGTTAAGACACTTAGTGGGGATCCATCTAAATTACAATCATTTATTCCAGATTGGAATGTCCCACCACTCGAAGATACTCTGCGCTGGATGTTGGAAAACGAGTAATGAAAGTCATATTTGGAACTGATGCAATAAAATACCCATTAACAGGTATCGGTCGCTATGCATTTGAGTTGGCTAAATGTTTATCTGATGATCCAGAAATATCCGAATTACTTTTTTTAAATGGGCATCGACTTACTCAGCAAATGCCCGTGGCTAAAGAAAATAGCTCTTCAACAGAGGGGCTTAAAAGTTTAATAAAAAAGAGTCGACTGGCTTCGGAAGTATATAGGCTCACAGCTCCGTGGTTGAAGACTAATGTCTTGAGAAATCATAATGATACGATTTATCATGGGCCGAATTTTTATCTGCCACCGAAGGTAGAGCGCTGTGTTGTCACGTTTCATGATCTTTCTGTTTTTACTTTACCGCAATGCCATCCTCCTGAGAGAGTTAGGTATATGCGTAAAGAGCTTTTACAAACGGTAAAGCGAGCATCAGTATTTATTACAGACTCTGATTTTACCAGATTGGAACTGATTAATTATTTTAATATTTCTGAAAGTAGGGTGTTTACTGCAAAGTTAGCATGTAGTGGTGAATTTAAGCCCCGCCGTGAAGAAGATATAACTCCTGTTCTCGGAAAATACGAACTTACCTTTAAAAAATATTCCCTATTTACTGGCTCGATTGAACCGAGAAAGAATATTGCGACATTGCTTGATGCCTACGAGCGTCTGCCACTCTCACTGAGAAAGCAAACCCCACTCGTAATTAGCGGGTTCAAAGGGTGGAATAGTGATACTTTGCATCGTCGATTTGAGCAAGGTGAACGAGAAGGCTGGTTACGTTATTTAGGATTTACGCCTTCAAGCGATTTGCCAGCACTGTATGCCGGCGCGGTTAGCTTCTTATTTCCATCAATTTATGAAGGATTTGGGCTACCTGTATTAGAGGCGATGGCTTCTGGTACTCCTGTTGTTTGTTCAAATAGCTCTTCACTTCCTGAAGTTGCGGGTGGCAGTGCGTTAATGTGCGATGCCATGGATGTTGAGACGCTAACGTCTTTAATTATGAAGAGTCTTACGGATACGGAATGGCAGGGTAGTGCCACTAACAGTGGATTATCACATGTTAACCAATTTTCATGGAAACGATGTGCAACCGAAACGGTTGCTGCGTACAAACAGGTGAAGTAAGGCTAATGTTGAAAGTATTGCATTTTTATAAGACATACTATCCAGATACTTTTGGTGGCATAGAGCAAGTTATCTACCAGTTAAGTGAGTCTGGGGCTGAATATGATGTTGAATCAACAGTACTTTCTTTAAGTAAACGTGGGGATATTGATAATCAAAAAATTGGTGTACAGCGTGTTTTCTACGCAAAAACTAATTTTGAGGTGGCCTCAACACCATTTTCACTATCTTGCATTAAGAAATTTAAAGAATTAGCAAATCAAGCAGATATTATTCATTACCATTATCCATTTCCTTTTATGGATATGCTTCATTTTTTGTGTCGAATAAAAAAACCAGCAGTTGTTAGCTATCATTCTGATATTGTAAAGCAAAAGTTTATTTCTCGGTTATATTCACCACTAATGAATCGCTTTCTGAGCTCAGTTGATTGCATTGTTGCTGCTTCTCCAAATTATGCAAATACTAGTACTGTATTACAGAAATTCGAATCTAAAGTAAAGATCATCCCTTATGGATTAGATGAAAATTCTTATCCTAATGTCAGTGATGACAAAATCAATTATTGGCGTAAGAAAATCGGAGATAAATTCTTTCTATTTATTGGCGCGTTTCGCTACTATAAAGGGTTACATACCTTATTAGATGCTGTGCATTCTACAACCTTACCAGTTGTTATTGTCGGTGGCGGTGGTATTGAACAAGAGTTAAAGTTAAAAGCTAGAGAGCTTAACTTATCAAATGTTCACTTCGTTGGCGCAATAAACGACGAAGACAAAACTGCATTGCTACAACTTTGCTATTCGGTTGTTTTTCCATCTCATTTACGTTCAGAGGCGTTTGGTATCACTTTGCTTGAAGGGGCTATGTTTGGAAAGCCTTTAATTTCTTGTGAAATTGGCACTGGCACAACTTACATCAATATACATGGTGAGACTGGATTAGTTATTCCACCCGATGATTCACGTTCTCTCAGAGAAGCCATGGAGACGTTATATGATGATCAACAACTGGCAAATAGATGTGGGCTAAAAGCGTATTCCCGCTTCAACGAGATATTCACATCTGAAAAGATGTCGCATGATTACGCAGAACTATATAGGTCGCTTATTGTTTCGATTTAGTATAAATGAAACATTGAGTGGTTATGTTTTAACAGGGTTTAAAATGACAATAAAATTTAATTACATAGTGTTCTTTATTTTATCTCTTACACTTCTTGCTGCAAGCGTAATAAGTAAACCACAAAGAAATGGTGATGGTTATGAGTATTCACTTATTACGAAGTCATTTGTTAACCATTTTTCTCCTGATATCACTGTAAGTGATATAGTAGATAGAATGGATGACGTTAGTGTAAATAAGTCATCAGGCTATAATTTACAATATTTAGAAAACATAAGAAATGGTATTTTGGCTAATGAAGAAAATGCAGCTAATACTGGTATTTTTAAAAGTATTAATGGCTCTTATTATGGGTATCATTTTTGGTTTTACCCGCTTTTAAGCGCGGCTGCTGAGAAAGTATTATCTATTTTTAATATAAATCCTCTTAAATCTTTTCAATTAGTTAATGCGCTTTTTTTAGTGTTTGCATTATATCTAATGGCAATAAGAGATAAGAAGGATGGTATTGCACAATTCTTATTTTTGGCCGGTGGTGTGCTATTTTATTTGAAATGGAGCCATCCGGAGGTAATGATCTATACCTTCGTTTTTCTTGCGTTTTATAATTTGATTACTGACAGACCATTACGTGCTGTGGCCTTTATATCTTTTGCATCAATTCAAGTAGTATCGCTTTCTCTTTTATTTGTTCTCATTCCTATATACATAGCAAGATTAGAAAAAAATAACATTATAGCTACCTCTTTTTATTTATTGAAGCGTTGGCAGGTATGGTTATATGGTATTATTTCAATAAGTTCTATAATATTCTATTATGCAGAATTCGGAAAGTTTAGTCTAATTGGAAGCCAAGCTAGTAATATTTCAAATATCAACTTTCATCATTTTATATCTTACTATTTTGATCTGGACCAGGGACTTTGGGTTGGTGCTCCATGGTTAGTTTTATTTATTTTGTTTTTGAAGAAAAATAATAACCATAAAATTTTCAACGATCTGATTTTTTCATTGTCATTTTCAATTCTGATTTGTATTCCGCTGATGGCTAATAATAATTTTAATTCAGGCCAAAGTATCTTTCAAAGATATGCTTTGTATTCAATTGCGCCAATTGTAGCATGGTGTTGCGTCTATTCTTCAACTGTGCTTAATAGTACAAATAAAAAGATTATTTTATTACTCGTTGCAATTTCATATATTTTTTTCTGTAGAGGGTATATTAATGAAGAAAACACACTAGTTCATAAGCCGTGGACTTCATACTTGTTGGAACATTATCCTCATCTCTATGAACCAGAACCAGACATATTCATTGTTAGAACTTTTCCGGTAGACCAGTGGTTGGGTGGAGGGAGAAACTCCCACGCTTATAAAAATAGCAATGGTGTTGTTACAAAAATAATTTACCGTGAGACAGACAATAAGCTATTTAGTGATTCATGTAATGGGGAGTATAAGGATTTAAAAACACATAAACCTATCGATCTCAGTACTTCTTCATTTCCAAGATATGGGTGGCGTTACATTACTGGGGAAATGTATTGTGACGGATTTATCCCCTATGATGGACTGAAATACTCTGCATCTAAACCCAACACAATTGATTTTAAAAAAGCTGGTTTTCCAAGTTTTGTTGCAGGTGTTGCAGGTATTGGTCAATATGAGGGATGGGGCCGCTGGAGTGAAGGAAATGATGTTAAATTCTTCCTGGACGTAGAGCTAAATAAGAGTGTGACCTTCTATGTAGAACTTACTACTTTTGGACCAAATATGGATAAGCCACTGCTAATGACAGTTAATAATGTTTCCAGAACTCTGCTTCCACAAGAAGGGAAAGAGAATCAATACGTTGCAAAATTTGAATTTCCTGAGGTAGTGAAAAACCCCGAGATCACTATTAAAGTACCTTCACCTGCATCACCTGCCCAACTAGGTCTGAGTAATGATACAAGGGAGATTGGTCTGGGATTAATAAAAATGCATTGGGAATGATTTATTGATAAAACAGTAAGTACTATTTTGGTTATTTCATTTATTGAAATGACCAAAATATTTTCGTATTAGATGGTTGTTTATTTACTGGTGGGAATAAATGAGTCAAATACTTCACATCATTGCTATGATGTCTGATTTTGTCTTTGACCAACCGAGAATTTCATATGTCAGCGATGTATCAAGTAGAATATCTTTATTAGCTATCCCAAATTGTTTAGGATAAAGTAGTGTAAGGCCTAGTTACTTTCTATGCTGAGCTTATCTCCTTTGGGCCTAATGCATGTGAACCTATTGTTTTAACTATAAATAGTGAGTCCCATGCAATGGAGTCGGTTGAAGGTAATGTAAATAGAACCATTTTAGTTCCATGCATTTTTTGAGATCCTGGCCAAATTGGCCCTGGCCCAAATTCAGTGTAGTGCTAAATCAGAGATCTTCGTCTTTCCGGAGACTTCGGATGAATTCAGCCGGAGTCATGTCATTTAATGATGAATGCGTTCTCTCATGATTATATTCCCCGCGCCAGTTGTCGAGTTTGTCCTGCGCATCTTCCAGCGAGAGGAACCAGTAAATGTTCAGGCATTCATCCCGCAGACTGCCGTTAAATGATGCAATAAACGGGTTATCCTTTGGTTTTCCGGGGCGGGAGAAGTCCATTGTGACACCGTGCTCATACGCCCATTTATCCAGACATTTCGAAATAAACTCGCTGCCGTTATCTGTCTGAATACGTACCGGCAGGCGCTTGCTCAGCGCCCGGAAACGTCGTCCGTTAAACAGGTTATCCTACACGAAATCCATACTCCAGCACTGATCGACACCGGTCAGGACAGGACGTTGCTGACGATGTGCTGCACTGACATGCCTGCGCGGGCGTTTTCTCCGCAAGTTCAGTCCTTCCAGACAATAGATCCTGTGTGTTTTCTTGTGGTTAAGCCGCAGCCTCCCCGTCGTAACTGAATATGAATACGCGGGCAACCGTAGCGGACCCGGGTTACCGCTATTTCCCTGATACGCAGGGTTATCGCCCGATCATCCCGCCGGCTCAGCCAGTGGTAAACGGTTCTGCTCTGCATCAGCAGCCCGCATCCCCGTCAGACACTGATACGGTAAGCCTCCTGCAGAAAATGCACCGCCTGACGCTTCTGAGCCGACCTCAGAACTTTTGCTTCAGTACCTCCTGCAGCATCTCCTTGTCCAGACTCGGGTCAGCCACCAGTTTCTTCAGCCGCTGATTTTCATCCTCCAGTTGCCGCAGACGCCGCAGTTACGTTACGCCCAGACCGGCAAATTTCTTCTTCCAGTTGTAAAAAGCGGCCTCAGAAATGCCCATCTTTCGGCAGACTTCCCCGACGTGGGTGCCGGTTTCGGCCTGTTTCAGCGCAAACGCGATCTGTTCTTCGGTATAACGGGTCTTTTTCATGGCGATGTGCCTCTCTTTGAGATGGAAGAAAGACCAGAGACTTCAGTTTAGCCTGGCACTGTTTACAGGGAGGAGATCAGTTCTCGGATATCGATATTGACAACTTCTTGTCCTTTATCAAGTAACTGTTTAGTTAAAACACTTCCTGTAAAACCGCTTCCGCCAGTGATTATATGACGCATTATGCACTCCTAGAGATAAATACAATTCCGACGCAAATAAGAGACAAGCCAATGAGTCTCATTGTATTTATGTCTTCTTTCAGGAAAAAATAGCCAATTGCAGCAGTGATAATAAAACCAACTGATGAAAGTGGATAAGCCAAGCTTACCTCTACTTTTCCCAGTACAGTCATCCATAAGCCAATACTTATCACATAGCACAACATACCAGCAATAAACCAAGGATTCAGGATTAATTGAATTGCAAATCCAAAATAGCCTGCAATAGCATCAGGAAGAGGTGCTAATGTGAGCATTGTTTTCCGCATTGCAACCTGTGCAAGGGCATTTAGAGATACGCTTGTTAACGCTAGTAATAGAACAATCAAACTCATTTTTCACCACGACTTATAGGTAACTTGCGATCATAAAACCAGCAGTAGCTACAAAACCTAAACAAATACTCGTCCTATCCTTGATCGCGAAAACCACGGGATCATCCGTTAATACTTTCCTATGGCTAAGAAACCATATTCTCATTACCCAAAGAAATACGCATATTGGTTCAAGCAATAGCCATTCAGGAGCACTATAATTTATCTGCACCATTGCTTCCTGAGTCAGGAAAAGCAGCATGATTAAAATTGAACAGATCGCGCTACTTACACCAAAGGCTAAGGTTAATGGCCAGTCTTGATGAGTGTAACCGCGACCACCAATTTTGTTAGTCATTGTTTGATCAGATTTGAGAATCTCAACATGCCGTTTTGCCAGAGCCAGCGAGAAAAATAGCAAGGCAGAGAATGAATTCAACCATGGAGATAGGGGAAGATCATTCAACACCGACCCCATGATTATTCTTAATGTAAAAAGAGCGCCGATGATTGAAACATCTAACATTGGAACTCTTTTTAGTTTGAATGAGTAGCAAAGCGTTAACATTACATAAATTAAAATACAGTATGTTAAACCTATTGATAAATTTATTGATATTATTCCGCCGATTAAGAATAGTATCAACGCACCAATGAGCCCTTGAAATGTGGAAATATTACCAGATGCAAGAGGTCTGTTTCTTTTTGTCTTATGTCGACGATCGGCTTCAAGGTCTGCAAGATCGTTAATAATATAGGTTGCGGAGGCAATTAAACCAAATGCGACAAATGCCAATGTAGTTTTTGCAATAACGTTCGCATCATTTGCGATATGTGCCAGAAATATAGGGATAAAAATCAGTATATTTTTAGCCCACTGATGTAATCTCAGTTGTTTTATCCATTGTTTGAAAATACTTACCTTGGCATCTTCAAAAGCAAGACATGGGATTTCACTTTTTATATCTTTCTTAAACGCATTCCCATTTCCTACAAGAATAACACCTTTAGACTCGTTCCAGATTGTAATATCAGCTTTATGGTCACCTGCATAAATAAAACCCTGTGGGAATCTATCTTTTAGCCATGCTAATTTATTGACTCCTTTTAAATTTAATTGGTTATCAGAACCTTTTACACCATCAAAGATCCCCAGATACTCATTTATAGAGTCTGCAATATTTTGGTTAGAGGCTGTGACAAGATGGATTTCTCTCCCTTTGCGTTTTTCTGTTTTTAAATAATCTATTAGATTATGTCTGTAACAGAATGAGTCTGCATTTTGCGTTACAGTTTCTGTAACAAAGCGTTTAAAAGATGTTTTTCCATCAAATAAGGCCGTAGTTAATCCAAATATTTTAATTGGTTTTTTGAATAATATTGACACAATACCTTCATGTAGTGTGTCAGTTTTAGACAGAGTGCCGTCTAAATCGACAACAAGAGGCACATTTATGTCGATAGCATCAAATGGCTTGGTGGACATTTACATTCCTTGGCTAAGCAGAATCTACATCGATTCTCAATCGAGAGGTATCGAAAACATTATTAACTGATTATTTTATACAAACTTAGTTATATTTTAAAGAAAAAGATAGTCCCTGAGCCAGATTTTACCCAACTGTGCTTGTTGAGATCAGGTTATGGCTTCGATGCAGGGTTTTGCGATAGTATGTTAGAAATTATGCGAGTAATGCATCTGCTCGTTAGATCACCTGACAGGAGTACATAATGTCTAAGCAACAAATCGGCGTCGTTGGTATGGCTGTGATGGGGCGCAACCTGGCGCTCAACATCGAAAGCCGTGGTTACACCGTGTCCGTTTTCAACCGCTCACGTGAAAAAACGGAAGAGGTTATCGCCGAGAATCCGGGGAAAAAACTGGTTCCATACTATACGGTAAAAGAGTTTGTTGAATCCCTTGAAACACCTCGTCGTATCCTGTTAATGGTGAAAGCGGGTGCTGGCACTGATGCTGCTATCGACTCCCTGAAACCTTATCTGGATAAAGGTGACATCATCATTGATGGCGGTAATACGTTCTTCCAGGACACTATCCGTCGTAACCGTGAGCTCTCCGCTGAAGGTTTTAACTTCATCGGAACCGGCGTCTCTGGTGGTGAAGAAGGTGCGCTGAAAGGCCCATCCATCATGCCGGGTGGCCAGAAAGAAGCTTATGAACTGGTAGCGCCAATCCTGACTAAAATCGCAGCGGTTGCTGAAGATGGTGAGCCGTGTGTGACGTATATTGGTGCCGACGGTGCAGGCCACTACGTGAAGATGGTGCACAACGGCATTGAATATGGTGACATGCAGCTGATTGCCGAAGCCTATTCATTGTTGAAAGGGGGTCTGAACCTGAGCAATGAAGAACTGGCCAGCACCTTTACCGAGTGGAATAACGGTGAGCTGAGCAGCTATCTGATCGACATCACCAAAGATATCTTCACCAAAAAAGATGAAGATGGTAAATATCTGGTGGATTTCATTCTGGATGAAGCGGCGAACAAAGGTACCGGTAAATGGACCAGTCAAAGCTCTCTGGATCTTGGTGAACCGCTGTCTCTGATCACTGAATCTGTGTTTGCACGTTACATCTCTTCGCTGAAAGATCAGCGTGTCGCTGCCTCTAAAGTCCTGTCTGGACCTAAAGCTCAGCTTGCGGGTGATAAGGCAGAATTTATTGAGAAAGTACGTCGTGCACTGTACCTCGGTAAGATCGTTTCTTATGCTCAGGGCTTCTCACAGCTGCGTGCCGCATCGGACGAGCATAACTGGGATCTGAATTACGGCGAGATTGCAAAAATCTTCCGTGCGGGCTGTATTATTCGCGCGCAGTTCCTGCAGAAAATCACCGATGCCTACGCTAAAAATCCTGGTATCGCGAACCTGTTGCTCGACCCGTACTTCAAGAACATTGCCGATGAATACCAACAGGCACTGCGTGATGTTGTAGCGTATGCTGTGCAGAATGGTATCCCGGTACCGACATTCTCTGCTGCTGTCGCTTATTACGACAGTTATCGTGCAGAAGTATTGCCCGCTAACCTGATTCAGGCTCAGCGTGATTACTTCGGTGCGCATACCTACAAACGTACTGATAAAGAAGGTGTTTTCCATACCGAATGGATGGAATAAGTCTTCTGATAGTCACTGGCCCGGTTCTCTAACCGGGCTTTTTTTTATCTTAAATCTGATTGATTTGCGTTGATTGCTTAATCTTTACTTAATATTTCTGGCGTACCCTGATAAAGAAAATCTGAATTGTTTTAACCTTCGTTGACACAATATTCAACAAAACGTTAAAACATTATTCTCTTATCAGGATGTCCAACATCATGATTAAATATTAAGTTAATACTGAGAGCATGAAATGAAAATTACCATTTCTGGTACCGGATATGTTGGCCTGTCAAATGGTCTTCTTATCGCCCAACATCATCAGGTCATTGCTCTGGACATTGTCCCTTCACGTGTCGAGATGCTAAATAATCGGATGTCTCCGATAGTCGATAAAGAAATTGAACAGTATCTACAATCAAGCAATATAAATTTTAAAGCCACGCTGGACAAGTACGACGCCTATCAGAATGCAGATTTTGTTATTATTGCAACGCCTACAGATTATGACCCGAAAACAAATTATTTTGATACCTCCAGCGTTGAATCAGTTATCAGAGATGTGATTGCAATAAATCCTGATGCACTCATGGTGATTAAATCAACAGTACCTGTTGGTTTTACGCAGACTATGCGACAGAAATTTAACTCGGATAATATTATCTTTTCTCCTGAGTTCCTGCGCGAAGGGAAGGCACTGTATGATAACTTATACCCTTCACGAATTGTCATCGGCGAACGATCTGCTCGTGCTGAGCGTTTTGCTGCCTTATTACAGGAAGGGGCGATAAAGCAGGATATCCCGGTGCTGTTCACTGATTCTACTGAAGCTGAAGCCATTAAGCTTTTTGCAAATACTTATCTGGCAATGCGTGTTGCTTATTTTAACGAACTTGATAGCTATGCAGAAAGCCTGGGGCTTAATGCACGACAGATCATCGAAGGGGTTTGTCTGGACCCGCGTATTGGTAACCATTACAACAATCCTTCATTCGGTTATGGTGGATATTGTCTGCCAAAAGACACGAAGCAATTACTTGCCAACTATCAATCTGTACCTAATAATATTATTTCAGCCATCGTTGATGCTAACCGCACACGAAAAGATTTTATTGCTGATGCCATTCTTTCGCGTAAACCCAAAGTTGTCGGTATCTATCGCCTGATTATGAAAAGCGGCTCAGATAATTTCAGGGCATCGTCTATTCAGGGCATCATGAAACGCATTAAAGCGAAAGGTATCCCGGTCATAATTTATGAACCGGTAATAGCAGAAGAGAGTTTCTTCCATTCACGGGTTGAGCGTGATCTGGCTAAATTTAAACGTGAGGCCGATGTGATTATCTCTAACCGCATGGCAGAAGAACTGCAGGATGTCGCTGATAAAGTGTATACCCGCGATTTATTCGGTAACGATTAAACGCTCGGCGAAATAATGATACCGGCATCATGCCGGTATCAGTCTATTACTGATGGCGCTTGCGTAAATTCTCAATCACTGTCGTCAGATCGAGATCCTGGTCCTGCAGCAGAACCAGCAGGTGATACATCAGGTCCGATGCCTCATTGGTTAACTCGAAACGATCATGCACGGTCGCGGCCAGTGCTGTCTCAACACCTTCCTCTCCAACTTTCTGGGCAATTCGCTTCGTACCGCTGGCGTACAATTTTGCGGTATAGGAGCTGGCGGGATCTGCCGTTTTACGCTGAGCCAGGAGTTGCTCCAGTTGATACAGGAACAACCATTGGTGGCTGGACTCACCAAAACAACTGCTGGTGCCTTTGTGACAGGTTGGCCCAATAGGGTTAACCAGCGCCAGCAGGGTGTCGTTGTCGCAATCAGCGGAAATGCTGACGACATTAAGAAAGTTGCCAGAGGTTTCACCTTTGGTCCACAGGCGTTGTTTAGTACGCGAGAAAAAGGTCACTTTGCCGCTTTCGATCGTTTTATCCAGCGCTTCCGGGTTCATATACCCGAGCATCAGCACCTCACCGGAAACTGCATGCTGCACGACGACCGGCATCATCCCATCGGTTTTTTCCCAGTCCAGCTCGCGGCATTGTTGCTTGGTTAACATATCCTGATCTCCACGCCCTGTGTTGCCAGGTACGCTTTTAATTCGCCAATATTGATAATTTGCTTGTGGAAGACCGAGGCGGCAAGCGCGCCATCGACATCCGCATCCCTGAAGGCTTCGAGAAAGTGCTCCATCGTTCCGGCACCGCCTGAGGCGATCAGCGGAACGTGGCAAACTTCGCGCACTTTTTTCAACTGCTCGAGATCGTAGCCGTTACGCACGCCGTCCTGGTTCATCATATTAAGAACGATTTCACCGGCGCCCAGTTTTTGCACCTCTGTTACCCAGTCGATCGTTTCCCACTGCGTGACGCGGGTACGGCTTTCATCCCCGGTATATTGGTTAACGTGATATTTGCCGGTTTCTGCGTCATACCACGTATCAATGCCCACCACGATACACTGCACGCCAAAGCGATCTGCCAGGCGGGTGATCAACGTTGGGTCAGCCAGAGCCGGGGAGTTGATAGAAATTTTATCTGCGCCGAAAGACAGTATCTTTGCGGCATCCTCTGGTGATTTAATCCCACCGGCGACACAGAACGGAATGTCGATCACTTCTGCCACGCGTGATACCCAGCTTTTGTCCACCACGCGACCATCGCTCGATGCGGTGATATCGTAAAAAACCAGCTCATCTGCGCCTTCATCGGCATAGCGTTTCGCCAGCGGAACGATATCGCCAATAATCTCGTGATTGCGGAATTGAACACCTTTGACAACCTGTCCGTCACGAACATCAAGGCAAGGGATTATGCGTTTTGCCAGCATTGGATGGCCTCCTCAACGGTGAATTTACCTTCCAGCAAGGCTCGTCCGACGATAACACCACGAACACCGGTCCCGCGAAGGGCCGCTACGTCCTCGATTCCACCAATACCACCAGATGACTGAAATGCCACCTGCGGATATTTGGCGCACACTTCTTCATAAAGCGCGACGTTTGAGCCCGCCAGCGTGCCGTCGCGGGAGATATCGGTGCACAGCACGTGCTTCAGGCCGACGTGTAAATAGGTCTCAACCAGTTCTTCCAGTGAAACCCCGGAATCTTCCTGCCAGCCGCTAACTGCAACCTGTTTATTCCCGTGCTCGTCAATCCGCACATCCAGAGCCAGAACCAGCGCGTCGGCACCAAAACGGGCAAACCAGTTCTTGACGACTTCGGGAGATTTTACCGCAGTCGAACCCACCACTACGCGGGCGACGCCAGCGTTAAGCAGCGCTTCAATATCTGCTTCGGTACGTACGCCACCCCCTACCTGCACCGGTACGTTTACGCCAGCAACCAGTGTTTTAATCAGCGGTATTTGCCGTTTCTGCGGATCTTTTGCCCCGGTCAGATCCACCAGGTGCAACACCTTTGCGCCTTGTGCGGCATAGCTTTGTAAACGGGTCAGGGGATCGTTACCGTAATCACGCTGCGTTGCGTAATCGCCCTGATGAAGACGCACAACCGTGCCGTCGATTAAATCTAATGCCGGAATAATCATTACATCTCCAGAAAGTTTTTCAGCAACTTCGCGCCAGCGGCACCTGAACGCTCCGGGTGGAACTGCACGCCAAAGAAATTATCTTTTTGTACCGCTGCGGTGAAGGGCTCACCGTAGTTGCATTGCGCAATAGTCCATGGGTTCACCGGCATGGCGTAGCTGTGTACAAAATAGAAATACGCCCCATCCTCAATGCCCTGGAAAAGGCGGTTTCCGGCCTGTGGATAGACACGGTTCCAGCCCATATGCGGCAACGGCAGACCAAAATCGGTCATTTTGGGTACGTCTTGATCAATAATCCCCAGCAGGGAGACACCGTTACTTTCTTCACTGCGTCGACCAAGCAGCTGCATACCTAAGCAAATCCCCAGTACAGGCTGTGTGCAGGCTTTGATCAGTTCAATCAGCTCACGCTCGTGTAGCTGATCCATTGCCGCCTGGGCGGTACCGACACCCGGCAGAAACAGTTTATCGGCGCGCAGCACAACATCCGCATCGCGGCTAACTACCGGATCGTAGCCGTGGCGTGCGACGGCGGATTTCACCGAGTTCAGGTTGGCACAGCCGGTGTCGAGGATCACCACGTTCATCACAGCACCCCTTTTGAAGAAGGAAGCGTGTCGCCTTCTACGCGAATAGCCTGGCGCAGCGTGCGGCCAAAGGCTTTGAACAGACTTTCCACGCGGTGGTGGTCATTTTTACCTTTGGTTTTAAGGTGTAACGTGACGCCCATGGTGTAAGAGAGCGAACGGAAGAAGTGTTCGATCATCTCCGTACTCAGATCGCCGACGCGCTGGTAGGTAAACTCAGCCCGGTACTCCAGGTGTGGACGCCCGGAGATATCCAGGGCGCAGCGTGCCAGGCACTCGTCCATCGGCAGCACAAAACCAAAACGGTTGATGCCGCGTTTATCGCCCAACGCCAGTTTTAAGGCTTCGCCCAGAGCCAGCCCTGTATCCTCAACGGTGTGGTGATCGTCAATATACAGATCGCCTTTGACGGCTATTTCCATACGAAAACCACCGTGGGTCGAGATTTGATCCAGCATGTGGTCAAAGAAGCCGACGCCGGTATTAATTTTGCTGCGGCCTTCGCGGTCCAGCCAGACTTTAACGTCAATCTGCGTTTCTTTGGTATTACGCTCAACGTGGGCGTAACGATCCCGTTTGGTTAGTTGCTCACCGATCATTGCCCAGTTCAGCGTATCGCGGTGATAGCGTAACCCGGTGATGCCCATGTTTTCCGCCAGTTGAATATCGGTTACGCGATCGCCGATCACGTAGCTGTTCTCGGTATCCAGCGCCTGTTCAATCAGGTATTGCTCGACCAGCTTCACTTTGGGTTTACGACAATCACACGCGTCTGCCGGCAGGTGCGGACAGATCAGTACTTCATCAAATATGACGCCCTGCGAGGTGAAAACTTGCATCATCAGGTTGTGTGGACCGTCAAAATCCGCCTGCGGGAAGCTCTGTGTTCCCAGTCCATCCTGGTTGGTGATCATCACCAGCTTAAAACCAGCTTTTTGTAGTTTTAGCAAGACCGGGACAACCTCCGGCTCAAAGGCAAGTTTGTCGAAGCGATCAACCTGAAAGTCACTGGGCGGCTCGGAAATCAGGGTTCCATCACGGTCAATAAAAAGATACTTCTGGCTCATACTTGCTCCGCACGTAAGGCGTCAATGACGCGCTGGCTCTCTTCACGGGTTCCGACAGTAATACGCAGGCAGCCGCTCAATGAAGGTTGTTTGTTCTGGTCTCGTAAGATAATGCCCTGATCCCACAAAGATTTAAATACGCTGCTTGATGCTGTGAAGCGCGCCAGAACATAGTTGGTTTCAGAATCGAAAACCTGTTCTACGCAGCGGATGGTTTTCAGGCTATCAACCAGGTACTGACGCTCTTGCAGAATCTGTGCCACGCGCTCACGCATGGCGGAAATGCCTTGCGGCGTTAGTGCCTGAGCGGCGATATCTGCCACAGGTGTAGATAGCGGGTAAGGCGCGATCACTTTCAACAACAGGTTGATGACATCTTCATTAGCTAGCGTAAATCCGCAGCGCAAACCGGCAAGGGCAAACGCCTTAGACAGGGTGCGCAGTACCACCAGGTTTGGGTATTCCGATAGCCAACCCGCCAGTGTGGCCTGCGGGCAAAACTCGATATACGCTTCATCGGCGACCACGATGGCTTTGCCCTGCGTCATGTCGAGCAGTGAACGCAGATCCTGCGGGTTAATTAACTGGCCCGTCGGGTTATTGGGGCTGCAAACGTAAACCACTTTCACGCCATCAAGCTTGTCAGCGATGCCCTGTAAATCCAGTTGCCAGTCGGCAAGAGTCGGCACGGTGCGACATTCAACGCCAATGGTTTCCGCACTGACGCTATACATACCATAGGTCGGCGGGCAGTAGAGAATCGCATCTTTACCCGGCTCGCAAAAAGCACGTACCAGCAACTCGATACCTTCATCAGCACCGCGGCTGACCAGTACCTGCTCTGGCTTAACGCCCGCATACTGTGCGTAGTTCTCGATCACCGCCTTCGGCTGGCACTCCGGATAACGGTTCAGTGTTTGCTGAGTTAGCTGGAATTCAACGGCGGTGGGGAACTCATTGGCATTGAGCCAGACGTCGCCATTTCCGCCCAGACGGCGGGCAGACTGATACGGTGTTAGCTCACGGACATTTTTACGGGCTAAATCAGTAACGCTGAGAATGTTGTCAGTGCTCATGCTTGCTCCTTCAGGGCGTTAACGCGCAGGGTAACGGCATTTTTGTGGGCTGTCAGTCGTTCTGCTGCGGCCAGCGTTTCGATGGTTGCGGCCAGGGCAGAGAAACCTTGCGGCGATAATTCCTGTACGGTCATCCGCTTCTGGAAATCGGCCAGTCCAAGACTTGAGCAGGTTGCGGTGTAGCCGTAGGTAGGCAGCACGTGGTTAGTCCCGGAGGCATAGTCACCGGCAGATTCCGGTGACCAGTCACCGAGAAAGACAGAGCCCGCACTGGTGATGTCATCGACAAGTTTGCGAGCATTGCGGGTCTGAATGATCAGGTGCTCCGGGCCGTACGCATTAGAAATCGCTACGCATTGCGCAAGGGAGCGGGTGACAATCAGACGACTGGCGCTTAACGCCTGCCGCGCGGTTTCAGCGCGTGGCAGCGCGGCAAGCTGGCGTTCTACTGCTTCAGCAACCCGGCTGGCCATACCGGCATCCGGCGTCAGCAGGATCACTTGGGAATCGGGGCCGTGTTCGGCCTGCGAGAGTAAGTCAGAGGCAACGAAATCCGGCGTGGCGCCGCTGTCGGCAATCACCAGCACTTCAGACGGACCTGCTGGCATATCGATGGCGGCACCGTCCAGACGCTGACTCACCTGACGTTTGGCTTCGGTCACAAAGGCATTACCGGGGCCAAAAATTTTGTCCACTTTCGGCACGGATTCACTGCCAAATGCCAGCGCGGCAATAGCTTGTGCGCCCCCAACGTTAAACACCTCCTGTACGCCGCAGAGTTGTGCGGCATACAGAATTTCATCGGCGATGGGTGGGGGAGAGCACAACACCACTTTTTTACAGCCTGCAATGCGGGCCGGGGTGGCGAGCATTAACACTGTTGAGAAGAGTGGCGCGGAGCCCCCGGGAATGTACAGTCCAACAGAATTTACCGGGCGGGTAACCTGCTGGCAGCGTACACCGGGCTGCGTTTCAATATCGACTACCGGCAGTTGTTGCGCGTTATGAAACGTTTCGATGTTTTTCACGGCGACTGCCATGGCCTGTTTCAGGTCATTGCCAAGACGTGCGCCGGCGGCGGCAATCTCTTCAGCGCTGACTTTCAGCGCACTCACGTTAGTTTTATCAAACTTTGCGCTGTATTCACGTAGCGCTGCGTCACCGCGCGACTTTACGTTATGCAGAATTTCGCTCACGGTACGGGTGATGCTATCTGACGCCGAGATTGCCGGGCGCATCAGTAATTCACTTTGCTGCTCTTCAGTACAGCTATTCCAGTCGATGATGGTATTAAAGCTCATAATCGTCTTCCTTTTTTTGCCGGATGGCACGTTGTTTATCCGGCCTACGGGTCTTGTAGGCCCGGCTAGCGAAGCGCTACCGGGCAGCATAAGTGGAATTACTCCATCATCTTCTCAATAGGCAGCACCAGGATGGAGCTGGCGCCAAGCGCTTTCAGTTTTTCCATCGTTTCCCAGAACAGGGTTTCGCTGCTAACCATGTGCATTGCCACGCGCTGCTGATCGCCGGCCAGTGGCAAAATCGTTGGGCGTTCAGCGCCTGGCAGCAAGGCGATAACGTCGTCCAGACGTTCACTTGGCGCGTGCATCATGATGTATTTAGATTCGCGCGCCTGAATAACCCCCTGAATACGGGTCAGCAGCTTATCGATCAGTTGTTGCTTAGCATCGGCCATTTCTCCGTCACGCTGAATCAGACAGGCTTTGGAGCGGTAAATGACTTCCACTTCACGCAGGCCGTTGGCTTCAAGCGTTGCACCGGTAGAGACCAGATCGCAGATTGCATCAGCAAGTCCTGCACGGGGAGCAACTTCGACAGAGCCGTTTAACAAACAGGATTTGAACGACACTCCTTTCTGGTCGAGATAGCGTTTGAGCAGGTGCGGATAAGAGGTGGCGATGCGTTTGCCGTTCAGTGCCGACGGACCGTCCCAGGCTTCGTCTACTGGGGTCGCCAGCGAAAGACGACAGCCGCCGAAGTCCAGACGACGTAACGTAAAGTAACGAGGATCTTCACCCTGTGCGCGGCGGTTGAGCAGTTCTTCTTCCAGCACGTTTTCACCGATGATGCCGAGATCAACGACGCCATCCATGACCAGACCCGGGATATCGTCATCGCGTACGCGCAGAATATCAATTGGCATATTTTCTGCCATCGCAATCAGGCGCTGGGTGTGAAGATTAATTTTAATACCACAGCGGGCCAGCAATTCGCGTGAGTCATCGCTTAAACGGCCTGATTTCTGCATAGCTATGCGTAAGCGGGTGTTGTCTAACATTCTCTATTCCTCGTTATCCTGTCTGAATCGGTTTGGGTCACGCACAAAAAAAAGCCCCCGGAAGAAATCTTCCGGGGGCTTTCTCATACGCTCATGCACCACTGGAAGATTTAAATGTCTCCCAGCACACATCGCCTGAAAGACTAGTCAGGATGATGGTGATGATGGTGATTAAATTGAGCGCGTGTCATAAATTTTCTCGATGAATGCTTATTCATTTGATGTCTTTTAACCTAAACCACTTTAGCCACGGAAAGCAAGGGCTTTTTTTGATCATTAATTCATTTCATATTGATACTATGAATTGTCAGCCACCGTGGGCTGGCGTAGCCTTGGGTTATAGGCCAAAAGTCAGGAGAAAAGGCATGAAAAAGGTCGCAATTGTCGGATTAGGTTGGTTAGGCATGCCATTAGCCATGTCTCTGGCGGCCAGGGGCTGGCAGGTTACCGGCAGCAAAACCACATTGGATGGGGTGGAAGCGGCCCGAATGAGCGGTATTGAAAGCTACTCGTTGCGCCTGGAGCCTGAACTGGTCTGTGAACCTGACGATCTCGATGCGCTAATGGATGCGGATGCGCTGGTCATCACCCTGCCTGCACGCCGTAGTGGCCCGGGTGAGTCGTTTTACTTGCAGGCAATGCAGGAACTGGTCGACAGTGCGCTGGCGTATCGTATTCCACGGATTATTTTTACCAGCTCTACCTCAGTTTATGGTGATGTGCAGGGGACAGTAAAAGAGGGCACACCACGCAATCCGGTCACGGCGAGCGGTCGTGCCCTGAAAGAACTTGAAGACTGGCTGCACAATCTGCCGGGAACGTCGGTGGATATTCTGCGCCTGGCAGGCCTTGTGGGACCGGGCAGACATCCCGGTCGCTTTTTTGCGGGTAAAACAGCACCAGATGGACAGCATGGCGTCAATCTGGTGCATCTGGATGACGTGGTTTCTGCTATCACGTTGCTGCTACAAGCGCCTAAAGGGGGACACATCTATAATATATGTGCGCCTATGCATCCGGCACGCAATGTGTTCTACCCCCAGATGGCTCGCCTGTTGGGGATGGAAGCACCGGATTTCCGGGACGGAGTGGATAACGGTAAAGGTAAAGTCATTGATGGCAACCGAATTTGCAATGAGCTTGGGTTTGAGTACCAGTATCCCGATCCGCTGGTGATGCCGATGGAGTGACAGATCAGCAGAGTGTCGCTGTATACCGCCAGGGGGCGAGTATGAAACCACTGCTGGATGTTCTGATCATTCTTGATGCGTTAGAGAAAGAGGGGAGTTTCGCGGCGGCGTCCGCAAAATTGTTTAAGACGCCGTCAGCGCTGAGTTATACCGTCCACAAACTGGAAAGCGATCTCAATATTCAGTTGTTGGATCGCAGTGGACACCGGGCCAAATTTACCCGTACCGGACAGATGCTGCTGGAAAAGGGACGCGAGGTATTACATACCGTGCGCGAACTCGAAAAGCAGGCCATCAAACTGCACGAAGGATGGGAGAATGAACTGGTTATCGGCGTAGACGATACCTTTCCCTTTTCGCTTCTTGCCCCGCTTATCGAATCTTTCTATCAACACCACAGCGTGACGCGTCTTAAATTTATCAATGGCGTATTGGGCGGCTCGTGGGATGCCCTGATTCAGGGCCGGGCCGATATCATTGTGGGTGCCATGCGTGATCCACCCACAGCGAGTGACTTTGGTTTTGCGCGTCTGGGTGTGCTTGAACAGGTTTTTGTTGTTGCCCCCCATCATCCACTGGCGCAGGAACCGGAACCGTTGAGTCGTAGAACGATCAAACGTTTTCGCGCCATTGTGGTCGGCGATAATGTGCATCCCGCGAACGTATCGGCTTCTCAGCTACTTGACGATCAGGAAGCCATCACCGTTTTTGACTTCAAAACCAAACTGGAACTGCAGATAAGTGGTTTGGGGTGTGGTTATATTCCGCGCTATCTGGCACAACGATTTCTGGACAGCGGGGCCCTGATTGAGAAGAAAGTTGTCGCGCAGATTCTGTTTGAACCCGTGTGGATTGGCTGGAACGAGCAGACCGCGGGATTAGCCAGTGCATGGTGGCGGGATGAAATTTTAGCAAATAGTGCTATCGCGGGTGTCTATGTAAAAACGGTTGTCGATAAATCAATCGGTTAGAAAAAAATATTTTTTGACAAGGCTCTCATTCTCTTGTCATTTCGCCCTAATTTAGTGCACAATGCGCCGCTTGCAAAAAATGAGATTAACCGACGTTTTAATACGCGTCGGTTATTTTTTTGCATCAAACCAATCATTCATAAAAGAGGCCGGGCTTCGTACCGGATAGATACTTACTTAAAAATCGACAGTTGTTGTCGCTGAGGATTAACAAAAAATGGGGCAATTTTTTGCTTACGCGACGGTTTCCGCCGTAATGGAGGATAACCATGTCGCATAACGCTACTCCAAACACCTCTCGCGTGGAATTACGTAAAACGCTTACGCTGGTTCCGGTTGTCATGATGGGCCTTGCCTATATGCAGCCGATGACGCTGTTCGATACATTCGGTATCGTATCAGGAATGACCGATGGTCACGTCCCGACAGCTTACGCCTTTGCACTGATCGCCATCCTTTTTACCGCACTGAGCTACGGTAAACTGGTGCGTCGCTATCCGTCTGCAGGCTCTGCCTACACTTACGCCCAGAAATCCATTAGCCCGACCGTTGGCTTTATGGTGGGTTGGTCATCACTGCTGGACTACCTGTTCGCACCGATGATCAACATTCTGTTGGCGAAAATCTATTTTGAAGCTCTGGTGCCGTCGATACCGTCATGGATTTTCGTGGTAGCACTGGTGGCCTTTATGACCGCTTTTAACCTGCGCAGCCTCAAATCTGTCGCGAACTTCAACACCGTGATCGTGCTGTTGCAGGTCGTGTTGATTGCGGTGATCCTCGGCATGGTCGTTTATGGCGTGTTCGAAGGGGAAGGGGCGGGTACGCTGGTGAGCAGCCGTCCGTTCTGGTCAGGTGACGCACACGTGATTCCAATGATCACAGGGGCTACTATCCTGTGCTTCTCGTTCACTGGTTTCGACGGTATCAGCAACCTCTCTGAAGAGACCAAGGATGCTGAGCGCGTGATCCCGCGTGCAATTTTCCTGACCGCACTGATTGGTGGCCTGATCTTTATTGTCTCCACTTATCTGTTGCAGCTGTATTTCCCGGATATCTCTCGCTTCAAGGACCCGGATGCTTCACAGCCTGAAATCATGCTGTACGTAGCCGGTAAGTTCTTCCAGGTCGGTGCGCTGATTTTCTCCACCATTACCGTATTGGCATCCGGGATGGCGGCGCATGCTGGCGTAGCGCGTCTGATGTACGTGATGGGGCGTGACGGTGTATTCCCGAAAAGTTTCTTCGGTTATGTACACCCGAAATGGCGTACTCCGTCCATGAACATCATCCTGGTTGGCGCGATTGCCCTGCTGGCAATCAACTTCGACCTGGTGATGGCGACGGCGCTGATTAACTTTGGTGCGCTGGTGGCGTTTACCTTCGTTAACCTGTCGGTAATCTCCCAGTTCTGGATCCGTGAGAAGCGTAACAAGACGCTGAAAGACCACTTCCAGTATCTGTTCCTGCCGATGTGCGGTGCGCTGACCGTGGGGGCGCTGTGGGTGAACCTGGAAGAGAGCTCTATGGTTCTGGGGCTGATCTGGGCTGGTATTGGTCTGATCTACCTGGCTTGTGTGACCAAGAGTTTCCGCAACCCGGTACCGCAGTACGATGAAGATATCGCGTAATAACCTAATCTGACATCGAAAAACCGGAGACATGTTCTCCGGTTTTTTTATTCCACTGCTTTATTTCCAGCCAATATTAATAACCGTTAGTTCTAAATTAGAGAATTTGGTTATTGGTTCTGAACCCGTTAGTCATTAATAATTTCCTGACTAATATACTTCTGGCTAATTAATTTATGTTTTCAATGATCTTAAGCGGGCTCATCTGTGGCGCGCTGCTTGGCTTTGTCATGCAACGTGGACGATTCTGTCTGACGGGCGGCTTTCGCGATATGTATATTGCGAAAAACAATCGTATGTTCTATGCGCTACTGATAGCCATCTCTGTGCAAAGCGTGGGTGTCTTTGCGCTGATTCAGACGGGTGTACTCAGCTATGATGCCGGCCCCTTCCCATGGCTGGGAACCGTTGTTGGTGGTTATGTCTTTGGTATCGGAATTGTTTATGCGGGCGGGTGTGCTACCGGAACCTGGTATCGTGCAGGAGAAGGGCTTATCGGTAGCTGGATTGCGCTGTTTACCTATATGGTGATGAGTGCGGTGATGCGCTCTACGCATGCGAGTGGGCTGAATCAGGCGCTGAAAACCTACAGTACTGAGCATAACTCCATTGCCGATACGTTGAACCTGTCCGTATGGCCACTGATCGCTATTCTGCTGGCGGTTACAGTGTGGGTGGTAGCGAAAGAGCTGAGAAAACCAAAATTGAAAGTCGCTACGCTACCGCCTCGTCGTACCGGCCTTGCGCATATTTTGTTTGAGAAGCGCTGGCATCCATTTGTTACTGCGGTTCTGATTGGGCTGATTGCGCTGTTGGCATGGCCGCTGAGCGAAGCAACCGGACGAATGTTTGGCCTGGGTATCACGTCACCAACCGCCAATATTTTGCAATTTCTTGTCGCAGGCGACAGTAAGTTTATTAACTGGGGAGTGTTCCTGGTGCTGGGCATTTTTATCGGCTCATTTATTGCAGCGAAAGCCAGTCGCGAATTTCGCGTTCGCGCAGCCGACGCACCCACCACGCTGCGTAGCGGTTTTGGTGGTCTGTTAATGGGCTTTGGTGCCAGCATCGCGGGTGGCTGTTCGATTGGCAACGGTCTGGTTATGACGGCGATGATGACCTGGCAGGGATGGGTTGGCCTGGTCTTTATGATTTTCGGTGTCTGGACCGCGTCATGGATTGTGTATATCAGACCGCAGCGTAAGGCAAAACTAGTCGCTGCTGCGGCAAATTAAGCGTAAGGATTTGATGATGGCAATTAAAAGACTGGATGTGGTCACACAGGTTTGTCCGTTTCCACTGATTGAAGCAAAAGCGGCACTGGCTGAAATGGCAAGTGGTGATGAACTGGTGATCGAATTTGACTGTACCCAGGCAACTGAGGCAATCCCGCAATGGGCCGCCGAAGAGGGGCACGTGATTACTGATTATCAACAGGTGGGTGACGCCGCCTGGAGCATTACGGTGCAGAAAGCGTAACCAGGATCCCTCCGCCGTCTGGCGGAGGGCATTTCATCTTCAGACTATCTCTTGCGCATACTGCCAGAGTGATTTCAGTAGCACCAGCTTCTCTTTATTGTCAGCATATTGCTGACTCAACATCTGCAATTCATTCGCGTAATTTTGCAAAAACTCCGGTGTGAATACCTGACGACGATGATCCAGCCAGCGTTGCTGCTCTCCCTCATCCAAAGTCCCGGGGAAATTGCGTGCGCGATAATTAAACAGCAGTTTTTCAATGCGCTTGTCGACAAAAGTGATGTCCAGTGCGGGTAAATTTCGAGGTTCGGTTTCCAGAACGATCTTCATTGCGGCGCGGTCGGCATCGCTGAAAAAACCGTTGTATAACTGCGCATCTACGTTATCCGATGGCGCAAAGGGTTCTGCTTCGGCAAAGATAGCCACCACTTTATCGCGCACCTGCGGGTTTTCACGCAGGACTTTAAGATTATCCAGGCAATGCTGGCGGTTAATTCCGAGACGATCGGCATCTTCCGGACGTAACGTATTAGCCTGTGCCAGAACCGGGCATTTGTTGATATGCACCAGTTTAACCGGCACCGCTGCGTTATCTCCCAGATCGGCTTTGGCGGTGTAAAGACGTGCGCGCAGGGTGTCGCTATCCAGTTCAAGCAAGGGAGAAATATCACCCGCTAAGTCGACCATAATAACCGCATTACGATTATCCGGATGCCAGGCCAGCGGGGCAACCCAACTGGTGTTACCTCGCCATGCACCGAACATCCCAGATACATGCACTAAGGGCTTCATTTGCGGGACATCAATCAACGCAGCCAGCTTGTGTTTATTGCGGTGACTGTAGAGATAGTCAAACAGACGCGGCTGACGTGACTTTACGAGTTGCGCCATTGCAATGGTGGCATACACGTCTGCCATCGCATCGTGGGCATTAGCATGCTCAATACCGTTGGCGCGGGTCAGGTGCTCAAGGCGGAAACTGGGTAGACCATCGTCGTTTTCTGGCCAGTTGATCCCTTCCGGTCGTAGCGCATAGCAGGCGCGCATTACATCCAGCAAATCCCAGCGAGAATTGTCGTTCTGCCAGCTCCAGGCGTAGGGATCATAAAAATTGCGATACAGGATATTACGTGTCACTTCATCATCGAAGCGCACATTGTTATAGCCGAGGATACACGTTTTCGGCACGGTAAACAGCGCATGGATACGGGCAGCAAAAGCGGCTTCGTTCTCACCCTTTTCACGTGCTTCTTGCGGCGTAATACCGGTTATCAGTACCGCTTCGGGTTGTGGCAGATAGTCGTCGGCGGGCTTGCAGTAAAAGACTTCGGGATCGCCAATGATATTGAAATCGCTATCTGTGCGGATGGCCGCAAACTGTGCGGGTCTGTCCAGTGCCGGATGGGTACCAAAGGTCTCGTAATCGTGGAAGAGAAAACCAGGTTGCTGCTTGCCGTCATTCATTGTTCAGTTATGTCCGGGATCAATTTAGCGCTTATCTAAGAATACCAAAAAATAGCGCGGTAATCAGCAACGGGATTATCAATGCCCGGCGGTGGCCGCAATAAAATTGCGGTAAACGTGATTAAAATAAAATGAATTAATAGATTTGGGGTTTTAAGGATATTTCATGAAATAAGATAACGTTATTTTGTGAGTGCATAAATAAGCTAATTGAGAACTATTATTGTTATTTTTACGTTTGGTGGTGTGTTCTGGAAACTTTAAAACTCTTTTATAAACAATGAGTTTTATTCTTGCCAGTTAACGGAATTTCATTGTAATGAAATGTGAGTAAGGTTAAAAATTAATAATTTAAAGTCCATATAATCATTGGATATATCTAATAACAGGAGGTTATATGAGCATTAGTCGGCGTAATTTTTTGCGGGGTGTGGGTATTGGCTGCTCGGCCTGTGCAATAGGCAGTTTCCCCCCTGGCGCACTGGCGCGAAATTCACCAGAGAGTATTAAAGGGAAAACATCCCTGACGCCGAGTCTGTGTGAAATGTGTTCCTTTCGCTGTCCAATTCAGGCTCAGGTGATTAATAATAAAACAGTTTTTATCCAGGGAAACCCTAATGCCCCTCAGCAAGGCACGCGCGTTTGTGCTCGTGGGGGCAGCGGTGTTAGCCTGATAAACGACCCGCACCGGATTGTTAAACCAATGAAACGCACCGGGCCGCGTGGCAGTGGCGAATGGCAGGTCATTAGCTGGCAACAGGCGTATAAAGAAATTGCCGAAAAGATGGCGGCAATAAAAAATCAATATGGGCCGCAGGGCGTTGTATTCTCCTCTAAATCTGGTTCGCTTTCCGGCCATTTATTTCATTTGGCGACGGCTTTTGGCTCACCAAATACCTTTACGCACGCTTCAACTTGTCCAGCAGGTAAAGCCATTGCCGCCAAAGTGATGATGGGTGGGGATTTAGCAATGGATATCGCCAATACCCGCTATATGGTCTCTTTTGGACATAACCTCTATGAAGGGATTGAGGTTGCTGATACTCATGAACTGATGACCGCACAAGAGAAGGGCGCGAAGATGGTCAGCTTCGACCCCCGGCTGTCGGTATTTTCCAGTAAGGCGGATGAATGGCATGCGATTAAACCGGGGGGCGACTTACCGGTGCTGATGGCGATGTGCCACGTCATGATTACTGAAAAATTGTATGACGCGGGATTCGTTGAACGCTACACAACAGGTTTTGACCAACTGGCAGAGGCAGTACAAGAGGCCACGCCGGAATGGGCACAAAAGTTGGCCGACGTGCCTGCGGATGTCATTACCCGGGTGACTCGAGAAATGGCGGCCTGCGCCCCCCATGCGATTGTCAGCCCTGGTCACCGTGCGACTTTTTCGCAGGAAGAGATCGACATGCGGCGCATGATTTTCACCCTCAACGTGCTGCTGGGAAATATTGAGCGCGAAGGCGGCATGTACCAGAAAAAAGCCGCTGCAACCTACAATAAGCTGGCAGGAGAGAAGGTGGCTCCGGTGCTGGCGAAACCGGATGCCAAACTCCCTAAGCCAACGGCGCAGCGTATTGACCTGGTCGCGCCGCAATTCAAATACATCGCTGCGGGCGGTGGGGTGGTGCAGAGCATTATCGATGCTGTGTTAAACCAGACGCCTTATCCGGTGAAAGGATGGATTATGTCCCGGCATAACCCTTTTCAAACCGTGACCTGTCGGCCGGATCTGGTCAAAACCGTTGAGCAGTTGGATCTGGTGGTGAGCTGCGATGTCTATTTAAGCGAAAGCGCGGCCTATGCCGATTACCTGTTACCTGAATGCACCTATCTCGAACGCGATGAAGAAGTCTCTGATATGTCGGGGCTGAATCCGGCCTATGCGCTGCGCCAGCAGGTCGTTGAGCCTATCGGTGATGCGCGCCCAAGCTGGCAAATCTGGAAAGAGCTGGGTGAGCAATTGGGTCTTGGGCAGTACTATCCGTGGCAAGATATGCAAGTACGCCAGTTGTATCAGCTCAATGGTGACCATGCGTTATCTGCTGAACTGCGCCAGAAAGGGTATCGGGAGTGGGGCGTTCCACTGTTACTCCGTGAGCCTGAATCGGTACGCCAGTTTACTGCGCAGTATCCGGGAGCAGTGGCCGTTGACAATGACGGTACGTATGGCGAACAACTGCGCTTCAAATCCCCATCCGGAAAGATCGAACTTTATTCCGAAGAACTGGAAACTCTCCTGCCGGGCTATGGTATTCCGCGTGCACGCAATTTTGCGCTCAAGGCCGACAATGAACTCTATTTCATTCAAGGCAAAGTCGCAGTTCACACCAATGGCGCGACGCAATATGTCCCATTACTCAGCGAACTGATGTGGGATAACGCGGTGTGGATCCACCCGAAAACGGCTGGAGAAAAAGGGATTAAAAGCGGCGATGACATCTGGCTTGAAAATGCGACGGGTAAGGAGAAAGGCAAAGCGCTGGTCACTGCCGGTATTCGACCCGACACGCTGTTCGTCTATATGGGATTCGGCGCCAAGGCTGGCGCGAAAACCGCAGCGACAACGCATGGGATCCACTGTGGCAACCTGCTTCCGCATGTAACCAGTCCGGTATCCGGCACAGTGGTCCATACCGCTGGCGTTACGCTTCGTCGGGCATGAGAAAGGAGAACATCATGAATCAGTCAACAAATCCGTATGTCATGCTGCATGACGAGAAACGCTGTATTGGTTGTCAGGCGTGCACAGTTGCCTGCAAAGTTCTGAATGATGTGCCAGAAGGTTTTAGCCGGCTGCAGGTGCAGATCCGCTCACCGGAAAACGAACCTGAGGTGCTGTCTCACTTTCAGTTTGTCCGCGTCTCCTGCCAGCACTGCGAAGATGCGCCTTGTGTCAGCGTCTGTCCGACTGGCGCTTCGTTTCGGGACGAAAACGGCATTGTGCAGGTGGACAAGTCCCGCTGTATTGGCTGTGATTATTGCGTAGCTGCCTGCCCGTTCCATGTGCGCTACCTGAACCCACAAACAGGAATTGCAGATAAATGTAACTTTTGCGCAGACACCCGTCTGGACGCTGGACAATCGCCTGCCTGTGTTTCCGTATGCCCTACGGATGCGCTGAAGTTTGGTCGCCGTGATGACCCTGAAATTCAGCACTGGATTCTTCAAAAAGAGGTTTACCGTCAGCAGGATACGCGTAGCGGCGCGGTGAGTATTTTTCGGCGTAAAGAGATTCATCAGGAGGGAAAAGTATGAATTCTATCTGGGGAGCAGAGCTTAACTATGCGCCAGACTACTGGCCGCTGTGGCTCATTTATGCCGGCGTAGTCATTCTGTTGATGATTGCCGGTCTGGTGATGCATGCACTGCTGCGTCGAATGCTGGCACCCAAAACGGCAGCCGGAGAAGAGCACCGTGACTATCTCTACTCATTGGCTGTCCGCCGTTGGCACTGGGGAAATGCGCTGCTTTTTATCCTGCTTCTGCTCAGCGGTTTGTTCGGCCATTTTTCTATCGGACCGGTAGCGCTGATGGTGCAGGTGCACACCTGGTGTGGATTCGCATTACTGGCTTTCTGGATTGGCTTCGTCATGATCAATGCCACCAACGGCAACGGTAGTCACTATCGTGTGCAATTCAGCGGGTTGATAACGCGTTGCCTGCTGCAAACGCGTTTTTATCTGTATGGGATAATGAAAGGTGAGGCACATCCGTTTGCGGCAACAGCGGAGAATAAATTTAACCCCCTGCAACAGTTAGCCTATCTGGCCATCATGTATGCGTTGGTTCCGCTGTTAATCATTACCGGGTTGCTCTGTCTTTACCCGCAGATTATAGGCGCCGGGCCGGTGGTGCTGGTGCTGCATATGGTGTTGGCGATTGTTGGCATTCTGTTCATTTGTGCACATATTTACCTGTGCACATTGGGTGACACACCGGGGCAAATCTTTCGCAGCATGATTGACGGCTATCACCGTCATCGCAGCCATCATGCAGAAACAGCATCACATAAAGGCTAATCCTGCGCGTATTTTGCAGGGGAAGTCCGTCTGACTTTTTTCTTTAACAGCAAGAAAATGTGCCTTATGTCACATTTTCTTGCAATTTATCCATGTTTGTTCGGCAGAACTTCCGTAAAAAGAACGGCTATTTCTCCTGGTTATGAGGACATGCTGTTGAAACGCCGTTTGTTTATTGCCGCTTCGCTATTCGCGATAAGTTTTTCGTCCGCTTATGCGACTGATGTCGCCAGTTTTGCACCTCGGCCTCCCGCCATCAATGCTGGCGCGTGGGTGCTTATGGATTACACCACGGGCCAAACCCTGACCGCCGGTAATGAACACCAGCAACGCAACCCCGCCAGCCTGACCAAGTTAATGACCGGCTATGTTGTCGATCGCGCGATTGATAGCCATCGCATTAGCCCAACGGATATCGTCACTGTCGGACGTGACGCATGGGCGAAAGATAATCCGGTGTTTGTAGGCTCATCATTAATGTTCCTGAAAGAAGGCGATCGCGTGTCAGTACGCGATTTAAGTCGCGGCTTAATTGTTGATTCCGGCAATGACGCATGCGTCGCGCTGGCGGATTACATCGCGGGTGGACAGCCACAGTTTGTCGCGATGATGAACAGTTACGTTGAGAAGCTGAAACTTAAAGATACACATTTCGAAACGGTGCATGGGCTGGACGCGCCAGGCCAGCATAGCTCGGCCTACGATCTGGCCGTGTTGTCCCGGGCGATTATTCACGGAGAACCTGAGTTCTACCACATGTACAGTGAAAAGAGTCTTACCTGGAATGGTATCACGCAGCAAAACCGTAACGGGCTGCTGTGGGATAAAACGATGAACATCGATGGCCTGAAGACCGGGCACACATCCGGGGCAGGATTTAACCTGATCGCCTCCGCAGTTGATGGACAACGTCGCTTGATTGCCGTGGTCATGGGAGCCGAGAGCGCGAAAGGGCGCGAGGATCAGGCACGCAAACTGCTGCAGTGGGGGCAACAAAATTTTGATACGGTGCAGGTTTTGCGTAGCGGTAAGCAAGTCGGCGTCGAACGAATCTGGTATGGCGATAAAGAAAAAATTAGCCTCGGTACCGAGCAGGATTTCTGGATGGCGCTTCCTAAGGCTGAAGTCCAGAATATCAAAGCAAAATATGTTCTTGATAAGAAAGAATTGGTAGCGCCTATTGCCGCGCATCAACGCGTGGGGGAAATTGAACTCTATGACAGGGATAAGCTGGTGGCGCATTGGCCACTGGTCACCCTGGAATCGGTCAGTAAAGGCGGCGTATTTTCGCGTCTGAGCGATTACTTCCACCATAAGGTGTAATTTTTCACCCATGCTACTGACTGGCAAGAGTGCGAAACTGCTCACATAATAATCACTATTTCCTTGTGGCCGTAATATACAATAATTACACTGTATATAAATACAGTGTAATGACGGAGGTTATATGGAGTACGAGATAAAGCAGGTCGATAAACGCAGGATTGCTGGTTTTCATATGGTTGGACCGTGGGAGCAAACGGTAAAGCAGGGTTTTGAGCAGTTAGTCATGTGGGTGGATGACAAGCAGATAGTGCCGCTGGAATGGATCGCCGTTTATTACGACAACCCGGATGTTGTGCCTGCTGACAAACTGCGCTGCGATACTGTGGTTTCCGTCGCAGAGAATTTCGAGATCCCAGAGAACAGCGAAGGTGTGATACTGACTGAACTGGCCGGTGGTGAGTATGCTATTGCTGTTGCTCGTGTTGAAAATCATGACTTTGCGACGCCATGGTATCAATTTTTTAATCTTCTGCTGCAGGACGCAACATACCAGATAGCCGCCAAACCCTGTTTTGAGATTTATATGAATAATGGCATGGAAGACGGTTACTGGGACATCGAAATGTATGTGCCAGTACAGCCGAAGTAGCTGTTTTTTGTGTAAATCAGGATGAAAGTCCTGGTGATAACGATGATGTTTTCACTAAAAAAGCAGGTACAATTCTGTTCTTTGCTATTCCCTGACGGAGTGGATGAGTGCGTGCCGATAAGTCGCTGAGTCCTTTTGAAATTCGTTTGTATCGTCATTATCGCGTAGTGCACGGTATTCGCATTGCGCTGGCGTTTCTTCTTACTTTTCTGTTGGTTCGCCTGCTGGATATTCCTGAAGGTACGTGGCCTCTGATCACGCTGGTGGTGATTATGGGGCCTATTTCATTCTGGGGTAATGTCGTCCCAAGAGCGCTTGAACGCATTGGCGGGACGATTCTGGGCTCAGTACTTGGGCTGGTTGCTCTGCGTCTCGAACTCCTGTCACTTCCGCTTATGCTGATATGGTGCGCAGTAGCGATGTTTCTCTGCGGCTGGCTGGCCTTAGGTAAAAAACCCTATCAGGCGTTGCTGATTGGTATAACGCTTGCCGTCGTCGTCGGGGCTCCTGCGGGTGACATGAATACAGCGTTGTGGCGCGGTGGCGACGTGATTCTGGGATCGTTACTGGCGATGCTGTTTACCGGCATCTGGCCGCAGCGTGCATTTATTCACTGGCGTATTCAACTGGCGCATTGTGTAACGGGGTACAATCGGGTGTATCAGGCCGCGCTCTCCCCCAATTTGCTCGAGCAGCCCCGACTGGAGAAGCATTTACAACAACTACTGAGTGACGTTGTCAAAATGCGTGGACTCATCGTTCCTGCCAGTAAAGAGACCCACATCCAAAAATCCATCTTTGAAGCTATTCAGACGGTTAACCGCAACCTGGTGTGCATGCTTGAGCTGCAAATCAACGCGCTGTGGGCGACACGTACCAGTCACTTTGTGATGCTGAACGCGCATACCTTGCGTGAAACTCAGCTCAGAACGCAACAAGCGCTACTGACGATCACTCATGCGCTATATGAAGGTAATCCGCAGCCGATACTTGTCAATACGGAAAAACTCAATGACACCGTGGCGGAGTTGCGCCAACTCATCGCTGAGCATAAAGGCGATAATGTTGCTGAAACACCTATTCATGGCTATGTCTGGTTGAATATGGAGATGGCACGGCAACTGGAATTGCTCTCACATTTGATTTGTCGCGCGCTGCGCAAATAAAGAGCAGATGAGGGGATTGGTTCTACTGCTGCTTCGATTCAGCAAAGATTAAGGGTATGATACTGAAAAAGGCTAAAACCATTGGTAACTACAATGGCTTTACCCTCGATAATTCAGGTTTCAGCCATGCATTATCAATGCAGATGCAACTTGAAGTATGGCGGGCATGAAAGTAATGTTGACCCACTTTAGCCGTTGTTTTAACGAATCCGAATCTCACATTATCAGGGGTGTAAAAATGGAAACTACCAAGCCTTCTTTCCAGGACGTGCTGGAATTTGTTCGTCTGTTCCGTCGTAAAAACAAACTGCAACGTGAAATTCAGGACGTTGAGAAAAAGATCCGTGACAACCAGAAACGCGTCCTGCTGCTGGACAACCTGAGCGACTACATCAAGCCGGGGATGAGCGTTGATGCTATCCAGGGTATCATCGCCAGCATGAAAAGCGACTATGAAGATCGTGTAGATGATTACATCATCAAGAATGCAGAGATCTCTAAAGAGCGTCGTGATATCTCTAAAAAGCTGAAAGCCATGGGTGAAGTGAAAAACGGCGAAGCGAAAGCAGAGTAATGTTTTATGGCAGTAGGGGGCGCTGCTAAGCGGCGACCCCTACTGTAGTTTTACCCCGCCTGTTACCATCCGCAATAAATGCTGCTCAGGCCAGTGAGTTGTCAGTTTTTTCTGTGCCAGCATCCATTTGATGTAATCAACATCATGACGTTTTCTGTCCAGCATCAAACCCACCACGCTGCCGCTGTGCGCAACATTCACCCCGTATAAATCGCACTCTTCTACCAGCGCCAATAGCGAATCGAAATCCGGTTTTGGCAACAACATTTGGCTGGCGATTGCGCTAAGCGTGGCGGCCTCCCCCATCCGATAGGGATTTTGGCTAATACAGGCTTCCTGTACTTTTTCCCATGCGCGTTTAAGCGCGGGAGCACCGGCCTGTAACCCGGGCTGGCGCGGAATGCGGTGATAATCTGCGGTACGTAATGTTTCCGGGCTTTCCAGAACCAACAGGTCAAGCTGGGGCTGCGCTTCACAGGGAATTTGCGTAGAGGCGTCGTTATGATCGAAAAGGGTTAACTGGTGGAAAACGGTGCTGTCGGTAGGTTCAAGAGAAACGCAAAGCTGTGCCAGTGTAGGTTCATCAAGCTGATGACCCAGAAAATGAGCGGTGGCAAGCGCGGTGGCGGCAATATCTGCGGTGCTACTGGCCATTCCTTTCGCAATGGGAATCGTTGACTGGATATCTATACGAATATCCTGACTGATATGCGCCGGGTAGTGCCAGTGCTGCAATAACCGGTCAACCATCGCTCGCGAGAGTGGGCGTTCATCCACTTGTGGTGAACCCGAACTGACCTCAACGGTGCTATACCATTCAACCGGGCAGGAGACCAGCTTCTCACTGCCCAGAATCCAGCCCTGGATAAGTTCCCCGCACGATGCAGGACATTGCGCAATAGCCACGTCTTCACCTTTGTGATCAGCAATCCTCGGCGCATAGTGTCATGGCGATCGCGCTATTACCATGATTTGCCGCAATTTGCGGTGCGGCAGGATTAAGCTGGAATGCCCAATGTCACAGTTTCTGATATCGCTATACGCATAACATCCTGCGCGATCATCAACTCTTCATTGGTATTTATAACGGCCACTTTGACCAGCGCAGTTTCAGTTTGAATGAAGGTTGCGTTGCGCTGATTTTTTTCATCATCAACAGCCAGACCTAAGAAATTCAGATTGTGGCAAATCGCAGCGCGTGCTCGGGCTGAGTTTTCACCAATTCCACCCGTAAATACCAAAGCATCCAGACCGCCCATCTGCATAATATAGCTGCCTATTGTGGCACGAATTCGCTCTGCAAACAGCGTAAGTGCGAGAGCAGCCTGTGAGTCGCCTTCGTCTGCGGCGCGTTCAACGTCACGATAGTCTGATGAGATACCGGAAACCCCAAGTAATCCTGATTCATTGTTGAGGAGCTGGTTAAGTTGCTGCGGTGTTTTGCCTTCGCGCAGGGCAATCCACGGCAAAATTGACGGGTCAATATCTCCGCTGCGCGTACCCATCATCACGCCAGACTGTGGCGTAAAGCCCATTGAGGTATTCACCGATTTTCCGCCCTTGATAGCACAGATGCTGCTGCCATTACCAAGATGACAACATACGATGCGCAGTGCGCTGAGCGGGACGCCCAGCTTTTCAGCCAACGCGGTACTGACGTATTTGTGGCTGGTACCATGAAAACCGTAACGCCGAATTCCCAGCTCTGAGTAATAGCGCCATGGCAGAGGATAAATAAAAGAAGGCTCAGCCAGCGTCTGATGAAAAGCAGTGTCAAAAACTGCGACGGCAGGTGCTTCGGGTAATAACTGACGAAAAACTGCGATCCCCAGCGCATTAACCGGGTTATGTAGCGGTGCCAGTTCTGCAAGACGCTCGATTTCGGCCAGTGTTTCATCATTGACGAGGGCTGAGTCTTTAAAGGACTCACCACCATGTGCGACGCGATGACCGACGCCATCGATCTCTTCCAGACTTTTGATGATGTTCAGGCTAAGCAGTTTTTCCAGTAACAGAGTTACTGCTTCACGGTGATCGGCAACGGGTAACGTCTGCCGCCATTTCTGTACGGGTGTTTTAAGCGTGACCTGCGCGTCAGACATCCCGATGCGTTCAATCAGCCCCTGGCAGATCATTTCACCCTGCGGCATCGCCAGTAACTGAAACTTAAGCGAGGAGCTCCCCGCGTTAATGGCCATTATTTTGTGAGACATGACGGTTCCTTTGCATTCAGAAAAATGAACATCTCATCGACCCCGGTATTCTCCAGCGCGCTGGTGACAAACACGTTCTGCGCCCCAGCCTGCACCAACCAGCTTTCTATGAGTGAAATCTTCTGAGGGTTAGCTAAATCGGCTTTGGTGACGAGGCCGATAACAGGTCTGTTCATTGGACCCGTAAAGCCTGGAGAAAAAGGTGACCATGGGGCGTCGGCATTCAGTACCAGAGCGATAATGTCGGCTTCACAAGCGCTGGCCAGTAACGCACTGTACAGGCAGCGGTTCTCAAGATATTCACCCGGCGTGTCTATTGTCGTTGGCGACCAGACAATCGCCTGAGTTTTCTGGTAATGAAGTGCTTCTCCACGCAAACATTGTGTGAGCGATGTTTTACCGCACTGGCTGGGGCCAATTAGCATGATGCGTTTCATGTGGTTACGTCCGGGTAATAGGGCATGCAGTAAAACGCATCATTTCGCCAAGCGTTCTGGTTACCTGTTTCAGCGCGTACTCAACGGCGGAAACATCGCCCGTCAGTACTACTGCACCGGTAAAACGATCGAGAAAACCAATCTCTACCGCCCCGGACTTTGTGGCGATATCACAGGCGATAATTGAGGCTTCACTGGGCGTAATGGTTAAAATACCAATGGCCGAGACTGAATCCTGCAACCCCAGTTTTTTGAATAAATCCTTACCTGGATTAGCAATAAGGTGCGCCAGCGTGACCTGCTTGCCGGGTACGTATTCCTGGATCATGCGATCCGTCGGCGGTTGTCTGTCCATTATCCTTCCACCATTTGTCGCCACATGCTTTCATGTGGGCGAGGGATGACCGAGCGATAAACCAGCAGACCTTTTTCACCCGCGCTTTCGCTGGCAACCGTCACGGCGTTATTCACATCAGACACGTCGCCTGCGACAACCATGTAGCACTTGCCGCCTATACCAAATGCCATATGGACGCGTACCAGCGTGACGTTGGAGGCTTTAACCGCACGGTCGGCGGCGCAGATGCAGGCCGCAACGCTCCATGTTTCAACAATGCCTACGGCCTGGCGCTGATCCACGCTGTTTAATCCACTAATCGCAGGAAGTACGCTGGCGTGAATGTTAGGCAGTATCAGACTGTCAACGAGCATATCGCCAGCAAGAGAGGTGCCGGTGGCGATCGCCTGCTGAACTGCACCTACGTCACCGCCGAGCATGAGCAGAAATTTTCCCGGGCAGATGGTTTTGCTTACCAGCAAATTCACATTCGCGCTTTTTAACATGGCATCACCAGCTTCCATTCCTTTGGCAATGCTGGTGAGTTCTAAAATCCCTATAGCCTGAGACATGATTAACCTCTTATTACCGTGATGGATTGTTCAGTAATTTCGCTGACAATACCGTCAATACTGGCGTGGACAGGTGCGCCTAATGCTCCGGACGGCACATCGGCGACGCATTGACCGCGAACAACGCGTTCGCCTTGCTGTACGCATGGAATGGCGCTGGCACCAATATGCTGGCGTAGCAACAGCGTCGTTTTATCTGTGGGATAATCAGTCTCAGCCAGTGGCGCGTCGTGATACCAGTCGTTAAGACCCAGTTTGGTGATAAGGCGCTTAACCGGGATCAGCCGGTACTTGGCCATTTCATCCTCAGGATTTAGCGGCCCTTCATATCGATGGTTGAGCGCCCGCAGCTCGCGTTTAAGCATGCGGTTGATGCGCATCGGTGAAATCCCTACCGGACAAGCCACACTTTCACAGACATTGCATTCTGAACAGGTCAGGGCCGTGAGCAGCAACTGCGGCGTGGCTGCCTGCTGATAATTAACCGCGCGAACCAGCAGGTGCGGTGATAACTCGTGGCCAATCAAGTGCCTTGGGCATAAGTCCGTACACAAACGACACTGTTCGCAAACGGTTTTCGCGACGGAAAGCACAGTACGTTCATCCTGCATCCGCCGCTGAATCAACGAATGAGACTTAGGCAAAACCAGCAGGCCTCCGGTGGTCTTGCTCACAGGGATATCCAGAGAGGTAATCAGGCCGCCCATCATCGGACCACCGTTAATAAAGCCGGGGTCATCAACGGTTGCGCCTCCGGCCAGTGCCAAAACTTCGCGTAAAGACATACCGATAGGAACACTCAGCGTTAACGGTCTGGCGACTGCACCGTTGACGGTCAGAGTGCGACGGGTAACGGAGTACTGTTGTTCGACCGCTCTGGCGATATTGAGCACGGTCTGGACGTTATTGACCACCACGCCGACGCTGACTGGCAGCGCAGCAGGTGGAACTCTCCGGCCTGTTGCCATCCAGATGGTCAGCACCTCATCACCAGCCGGATAAACATCGGGTAAAATATGTAAGCGGATGCCGGCAGGCAGAAGAGGCGTTAACGCATTGATAGCCTTCTGGTATTTCTCTTTGAGCGCAATAATACCGTCACTGGCGCCGGTAGCCGTCATGGCATATTGAACGCCGTGGATAAGTCGCTCAGCCTGGACGGCCATCAACTGCTGGTCAACTTTCAGCATTGGCTCACATTCAGCTGCATTGACCAGAAAGGTATCGACCTGCGCCTGTAATTTTACGTGAGCGGGAAAGCCTGCGCCTCCGGCTCCGACAACACCCGCTGCGCGAACGCGTTCGCGAATTGTCTGCGCATCATAGAGCGTGGACTCCGCCGTCTTGGCTGTCTTCATAATAATTCCTCAAGCAGTTCCTGCATGGCACTGGCGTCGGCAACACGAGGATTGGTTTGCAGCGTGACGTCAGCCAGCGCGGCCTGAACCATCGACGGGATACGTTGCGACCAGACTTGCTTTCCGTCTTTAAGCGCGTCAACTAAAGAAGGCAACGCACACTGTTTTTTGAGTAGCTCGATATGATGAATGAGCGCATTCAATGCCGCTGTATCGTTCGCGTTATCCGGGCATAAATGGCAGGCTTTAGCGAAACGGGCATAGCGCTTCGCGGCCCGCGGATCGCGAGCATTAAAATGAATGACATGGGTCAGCAGCAGCGCATTGGCAAGTCCGTGTGGCAGATGAAACTGACCGCCCAACTGATGGGCAATCGCATGATTGATCCCCAGTCCAGCCTGACTAAATGCCATTCCCGCGAGCGTTGACGCATTGTGCATTTTCCCTCTGGTTGCCAGGCATTCACCTTTGCTGACGGCGACAGGCAGGTACTGGAAGACGATTTGAGCCGCTTTTTCAGCCAGTGCATCGGTGAAGTCGCTGGCCTTCGTGGACACGTATGCCTCCAGCGCATGCGTTAACACATCCATGCCGGTATTCGCGGTTATGGCTGGCGGTACGCTGACGACCAGCGTTGGATCAAGGATGGCCATGTCTGGATAAAGCGCATTATTAAACAATGGATATTTAATGCCTTTATCCGGATCGCTAATCACGCAGGCGCTGGTTACCTCGGAGCCCGTACCGCTGGTAGTGGGAATTGCGACACAGGTTTCAATTTCAATACCGAACTGTCGGCTGAACCAGACGATGGCTTTTGCGGCGTCCAGTGCTGAGCCGCCACCAAAACCCATCACGACGTCCGGCCGCAGGGACTGCATTTGTGCAATCCCTTGAACTACAGTGCTGATGGTCGGATCGGGGGTGATATCGCTGAAAATGCTGATGCGGTTATCCGCTGGCAGAGCGTTGCGCAGCTTTTCAATCAGGGGAGAACGCGCGAGAAAACCATCGCAAATAATCCAGATATGCTTATTCGTGAAGCGCTTGAGCACATCCAGACTTCCCTGGCCGCTGTACAATCGAGTTTGCAGTGAAAAGCTATTCATAACGGCCCCATTAACGAATAGAAAAACCGTTTGTCAGCACGCAACGACGAGAGCGTGCGAAAGTGCGCGCAGATGTTGTTCCTTCACCGGTTGGCGTCGCAATAGTGAAGGTTGTAAAGCCTTCACCGCCGACACCAATACCGGCGTAAGAGGGGCCATTTTTCACAAATATTGAGGTCTGAAGGGTGCGGGCGGCAAGATTCAGACGTGACACGTTTTGTGAATGCATGATGGCAGTGTGATGCAGTCCCTCTTCAACTTTCAGTGCCAACGCCAGTGCACTGTCAAAATCCTTTACGCTCACGATGGGCAGCATTGGCATCAACTGTTCGCTGGTGACCCATGGATCGTCAGCATTGACGATGCCAATCAACAGGCGAGGTGTTTTTGCCGGAACCGGTATGTCCGCAGCTTCAAGCAGGGCTGCTGGACTCTTTCCAACCAGTTTTTTATTGGCTATGCCTTCAGGTAGACAGGCGGCGCGCAGTTTGTTGACGTCTTCGTTGTGCAGAAGTAACGCGCCAAAAGACTGCATTTGTTGGACCAGTCGTTCAGCAACAGCATCGACAACAATCAGGCTTTTCTCAGCAATACAGGGCAGGTTGTAATCAAACGATGCGCCGTTGATGATATCTTCCGCCGCCTTAACCAGGTCGGCAGTTTCATCAACAATACAGGGCGGATTTCCTGCACCTGCGCCAATGACTTTTTTCCCGCTTTTCATACCCATAGCAACAATGCCAGGGCCGCCGGTAATCGCCAGAACTGCGATTTTAGGGTGTGCCATCATCTGCTGGGTAGCCTCAAAAGTGGGTTCTGTGACCGTGACGACAAGATTCCGGATCCCGCAGCAGCGGAAGGCTATATCTTCAATCATGGCAATCAGTTTCAGTGATACTGCTTTTGCGCCAGGGTGCGGGCTAAAATAAACGCTGTTTCCCGCGGCCAACATACTGATGCTGTTATTGATGATGGTTTCCGTCGGGTTGGTACTTGGCGCAACGGAGCCAATCACCCCAAATGGAGAGTACTCAAACAACACCATGCCACCGTCACCGGTTAGCGCCGTGGTAGTGAGATCCTCGATACCCGGGGTGTTGTCCAGCGCGGCTTTGTTTTTGAGGAATTTATCCTCTTTGTTGCCCATTCCTGTTTCGGCAGCGCTCTCGGCGGCCAGTGAAGCCAGGTGAGGCGTCAGTTCTTCTCGCAGGGCATTGATGATGGCGCTGCGGGTTTTCAATGGACATTGCTGATAACGCAGAAAAGCCTGATACGCGGCATCAATTGCTTCGTTAACGGAAGGAAAAATTCCATTACCCTTAACTTCTGCTTTTGCCGGGGCGAGTTGTTCACTCAAAATGTTACGAATAAGCGTTTCAAGTTCTGAAGTATTCATTGATGTGTTCTCACGTTAATCGCCGCAATGGCCGTTTCTGCAATGTCCATATCCTGCTCAACGCTTCCCCCGCTGATGCCAAGACCCCCAAGGAGTAAACCCTCTCGCCATAATGCGTACCCGCCACCGAAGGTGACGACTTTTCCCTGCATATGGCTTTCCAGACCGTAAAGCGCGGCCCCTGGTTGCACCGCTGATGTCAGCTCGTGCGTGGCGGTTTTCATCGCCACGGCGGTCCAGGCTTTTTTCGGTGCCAGTTCGCTACTGACGAGCAATGCGTCAGGCATGCGCCAGGTCACCGTTTGAGTTCCGTTCGCATCAACAATGCAAATGACGACCGGAACCTGAATTTCTTCTGCTCTCGCCACCGCCGTGCGAGTCAGTTGGTGGAGCTCCTGAAAAGACAGTGACATAGTCGGCTCCTGGGTGGCTGATGTGCGGATGGCTGCGAGATAGCGCTCCGTCACTTTCTGAATAATGTGGTTTTGATGAGCATCATGATCTTCTGCGCGTGCAAGCGCATATAAGCAATCGGACAGGCGATTGATGTAACGCATCAATACATGTCTGACGGAGATCTCTGTGGAGAGTTCGACCAGTCGCCGCTCTGCGCGGCGAGCCAGTGTGCGGGCGAAGTGTAGTCGGCTGGCGGCTTCGCTGCGGCCTGGTAAAATAAAGCTGCGTAGGGGCGGTACTCTCCTCATCGCGGTATCGATGGCGGCTTCCAGTGCAGCAATTTCTTCTGAGCTGATGTAGCGCTGTTCTGGCGTTGGCTGTTCGCTTTCGCTTGCCAGTTCGGCGCTGAACCAAAAAAGCTGCAGCTGAATATTTTCAAGCAACTGGCGGTGCTGCGGGTTTTTCGCCGCGCAAACGCACAGGCTAAGCGCTGCATTAAGCTCATCCAGCGTACCGTAAGCCTCGACGCGCGGATGCGTTTTACTCACGCGTTGTCCGGTAAAGAGAGCTGTTGTACCGGCATCGCCCGTTCGGGTATAAATCGCCATAGTTCCTCCTAACGAGAAAGCGTGTCGACAATGCCGACGATAGCCAGGTCGATGGCCTCATTCGGGCCGGAAAAAACGTGTCTGGCGCTGGATCCACTGCTGAGTAACACCAGTTCGCCCGTTCCTGCACCGACTGAGTCAACCGCGACTTCATCTCCGGTAGCGGGGGAGGCGGGGAGCTCTCCGTCAGCACTCACCCGACGTACCAGCAAGAGTTTTTTTCCCACCAGTGATGGGGATTTTTGCGTGGAAACCACAACGCCTGTAACCCGGGCCAAATGCATAGCTCACTCCTGCTTAATTAATTGGACATTTCGCGTACCGACAGCTTCCTGAGCCAGAGCCGTCACGACACATCGACGGCGTAGTACCAGTACACCATCCTTCAATTGGGCGACGTCGGCGTAGCTGAGAAGCGTTTCAGGATGCAAAAAGATGATTCGCCCCAGTTCGTCACTGAATTCCAGCGGCAGACGCGCGAGCTTTTTCACGGGGAGTGCCGGTAGCAGCCGATGCTGTAGAGAGATTTTTACGCGAAGCCCGCATGCCAGCGCCTCGTGGATTGTTACCACTGCGACACTGGACGGACTGCAATCTGCAATTTTTTCCAGTAAAGGCAGGTCTGCCTGAAGGAGGTGCAGTGACGAGTACTGACAACATAATGTCCGGGAATCAATTTCCCGTAACTGTGCGACGCTAAGAGTGAGCGTGCTTTCCGCGCGTTTTTTTAATCGGGAAACAACCTCCTCGATAATGCGTTGCAGCAGTTCGTTGTTCATCGTGAGGTCACCAGTGTGGCGAATGCCTGGGGATTATCAGCGCCTGCAGCATTGGCTTCGTCTGTATCGATATGCATTTCGAGGCGCATATCCGGCGAAACGCGGACGGCGACGTTATCGAAAATCAGTCGGCGTTCATCGCCATTGATTGCCACGGAGACTTTATCTCCATGAGATACACGCAGTATCAGCGCATCCAGCGGCGACATATGGATATGTCGCTGGGCAACAATAACCCCGGAGGGTAACTCCAGTTCAGCAAAGGGGCTGATAAGACGAATGCCAGGCGTACCCTGAATATTGCCGGACATGCGCAGCGGCGCAGCGATACCTAATGTGCGGGCGTCGGTACGAGATATCTCCACCTGGCTAGTACTACGCAGTGGACCAAGCAGACGCACATTCTTTAACTGACCTTTCGGTCCGACCAGCGTGACGGTCTGATCTGCGGCATATTGTCCGGGCTGCAACAGACCCTTTTTCTCGCTAATCGGCTGATTAGGAAACAGGCGAGTGTAGTCCTCGGCGCAAAGGTGGATGTGGCGATTCGAAATCCCGAGAGGGATAGGGCGTTCACGCATTTCATCCAGTATTTTACTGACCGTTGTTTCCAGTTGCTGTTTATCCATTACGCTTCACCTCGTTTACCAGAGTGCAGACAAAGAGTGCGCGGCTCGCCCTTTTGACGGGGACAGGCAGGGTCAAGACACAGATTGCAGCTAATCAACTCTGCCTGTTGCGCGGCTTCAGGTAATGCAATTTCTGTAGCCATCTCTTCTTGCTCTTGCGATAGATAAGGTATCGGTTCTGGCGCTGGCTCTGGCTGCACGGGCACACTGTGGGAAAGAATGCCTTCTCCGGGCCTGGAAATGACCCTGTGCGCGACCAGTCCATTTCGCAATTCTGCTAAATTAGCACCGGTGGATATAGCCGCCTGAACGGAGGCCACATCCCCGATTATCTTGATCACCGTCCAGCCTGAGCCGTTGGTTTTTTCGAGGCCCACCAGCGTGATGGAGGCGGCTTTCGCCATGACGTCCGCGCAACTGATGGCTAATGCCAGACCACTAACTTCAAGTAATCCCAGTGATTGCTTCACGCTGTGCTCCTTGTTTGCAACGACTTATGCAGATTTAGGTAAAATGGCTTCAACGTCGCTATGCGGACGCGGGATAACGTGGCAGGATTTCACCTCGCCAACGGCGCTTGCTGCTGCGCTTCCTGCATCTACCGCTGCTTTTACGGCGCCGACATCCCCGCGGACCATCACGGTGATCAGGCCTGAACCAATTTTTTCGTAACCAACCAACTGCACGTTTGCGGATTTCACCATGGCATCAGCGGCTTCAATAGCGCCGACAAGCCCTTTTGTTTCAACCAGTCCCAGTGCGTTATTCATACTGCTTTTCTCCTGTGGATTATGAGTGGCATTCGCGGAACGGAATGCCTTTAACCAGCCGCGCAGCGTTATTGCCAATGCTGCGGCGATCATGGCTATTTTGTTGATACGTCAGCGTAAAAAGTGGCGCTGATGTAGGTAAGTTTTTGTAGTGCACGACCAGTTTTTCATGACTGCAGCCAATGCCAACCAGCAATGGTGATTGGCAGGCAGCCAGCCATGCATTGTGGATAACGTCAGTTGAATGGCTCTCCTGAATCACAAAGGGGATCCCTTCTTCCTCAATACCCAGCAGCACGTCATTCCAGACTTCAGCGCAGCCGGTAGTAGTGAAGATAACAATGGCTGGCGTGGTGAGATTACTTTCCATGAGCGAATGCCTTGTACCAGGAGAGAATCAACCCTGTGGCAACCGCATTGCGCGGACCTTCGGTGCCACGAATGTTGCCGCGCCCGGCAACGAGGCGATAATGAGCCAGTGCATCGGTGACCAGTTGCGGAACTTCGAAGTCCAGCGAGGAACCGCCAACCAGCACGACAAAAGGAATGTCCCGAATATTCCCGGTCGGACTTACCTGACGCAGCGCTCTGAGCGCGTTGGTGACGAAAACGCGCTCCTTGGCGCTGCGGCGAATGGCGCGAACTTTCTCCAGCGCCAGTTCGCCCGGCAGTGGCACCAGTTCATCGGGTTTCACCACGCACACGCGGGCAAATACCGTTGGCGGGAGCGGGGTGGGGAAGAACTGGACGCTGCCGTCTTCGTGGCGAAGATGGAACAAGCTTTCAACTTTCGCCAGCGGGTATTTTTTAATCTCTTCAGCGAGATAACGATCATCCAGCCCCAGTTCTCTGGCAATGATCATTGTGACCATATCGCCGGCTCCTGCCAGATGCGTGGCAATAATTTCGCCTTTCGGGTTGATGATAGAGGCGTCAGTAGATCCGGCCCCAAGATCCAGAATAGCCAGTGGACGTGTAGTACCCGGTGTGGTTAAGGCACCCAGAATAGCGGCTTCGGCTTCAGTACCACCAACCTGCACATCAATGTTGAGTTTTTGCGTTATTTCCTGGGCAATCATCGCCATTTGCAGGCGATCTGATTTCACCATAGAAGCAATACCAACAGCCTGTTCCAACGAAAACTCGCCGGCAAGTCCCCCGGTCACGCTGACTGGGACTGAAGTATCAACTGCCAACAGATCCTGAATAAAGATTTCATGACTGGGTTTGTTGGTTAATTCAGCCATTGTCTGGCGTACGTGCTCCAGCATGCCACCAATATTGGTTCCCGCCTCTCCGGTGACGTTATCCAGTTTCGGGCATTCGCCAACCGCTTTCATAATCGCGTCGGCACCTGCCGCGACGTCGACGCGTACGGTTCGTCCTTGCGATTGCAGTTCCAGGTTTCCGGCAGGTATTGCACGAGCTTTCACATCACCTGACGGCGTTTTCACCACTACCGCAGAACGGTTGCCAATCAGTGCGCGGGCCATGGGGACAATGTTCCTGGTCTCCTCTGCGCTAAGGCTAAAGACAGTCGCGATTCCGTACGGGTTGGAAAGGGTTTCGATAACCTTGCCTGGAACAGCGACCTCAATAGCGGCCAGCATACCCAACGGGATGCGGTCGATATGAAGCACTTCATCGACGATGGGCAGGGGATGAGTCAGACGATTGCTGACCAACACGCCATCGTCCTGCTGCAAAATAACGCCAGTTAACTGGTACCCGGCGCGGACGGAGGCATTTATCATCGTGGCGACATCGGCGAAATCAAATGCTGATGACACTACCAGAATATAGGGCGTATCCGCCGGACGACTGAGCAGGTCTTCCGGCGTAATCGTGATGCCGACGCCTAACCCGACGCCGCCTGGCGTTTTAGGGTTATGACCGATCATAGTGGACTCAGTGATGATGGTTTCGGTGATCGTTTCCATCGCCACGTCGCCAATGACCGGAGTGGCTTCGTTAATACGGATGAGCGCAATATCGCTGACATTGATTCCGGCGTTTTTAGCCGCCAGCGTAAGCGCCTCCTGAATGCCAAACACATTACGCAATGTGCCCTTAATCCCGGTGGTTTCCGCCAGCGCACTGCTGGTGATGCTCAGTGCGCCAGACTCATCCAGGGTAGCCAGAGCGACTTCCGTGGATGAGTTGCCTATGTCAATGCCAGCTATATATCGCATGATCCTGTCCCTGAGTTAGTCGTCGCCTTTGAGTTTTTTACGCTCAACGTACAGCGCTGCCGCTTCACGAACGAAAGCTGCGCAGATCTTTGCCTGATAACGATTTTCGAGATCGTCGGCGATGGCCATCAGCTCGTCTTTCGTTGAGCGGTACGGGCGCAGCGCGTTGTAGATCTCAAGAATACGGTCGTCAGGTACGGCGGTTAGCTCAGCGGCGCGCTCGAAGTTCATCGCCAGCCTGTCACGTCCGGCATCCTTGGCGATTTCCGCCTGGAGGCGCAGCGTTTCAGGGGTGATGCGCATGTCTTGCGCCGTCACTTTATTGCTCAGAACATTTTCGAGCGTGAAGTCATCCAGGGTTTTGTTGGTTGCGGTTTTTACCCACTCAGGATGTTTATTCGCGAGAGGGTAGTCCGAGACTTTCGCGGTATGAGCTGATGAACTCGCCGTGGTCGGAGTTGCGGACTCTCCCTGCAGGCTGTTCATCCGGCTCAGCACATCCCGAACCATCGATTCAATTGCGTCGGTATTCATGGAGTTATCCTTTATCAAAGCGCCACGCGCAGTTCCTGCGGGTTTTTGCCCGTCACGACGTATTTGGTCTCTTTAATGTGCAGAATGGCTGATTTCGCCTGGTACTTAGGACGAGCCATCTGGTCATTCAGCGTAGGGACCGGTTGCGGAGATTCACGCTTGGCATAACGCGCGGCGTTTTTACCGATCTGACGGTAGGTTTCCAGCGTCAGAAGCGGTGCCTGAGGGAACAGCTCCAGGTTAGAAAGCGGCGGTAATCCCTGCTGATGAATAACCGTGGTGCCTTTTGACTGGATGCCGATAGAGATCCCGGAGCCACTCAGGCGGTTACCTTCCACGGCAACAAACGCCACATCAGAGGATTTAAAGCAGCGGATAACGCGCGCTTTAATGCCTTCTTCTTCAATACCGGCAATCACTTCGCGTAAGATATTTTTGTGCGGTATACCGACGATATTGACGGTTTGCGACAGACCAAACGCTGGCCCTACGGCAATAATCACTTCATCCTGCTGCTGGCCCTGTTTGGCTTCGCCAATCTCAGTCAGAAAACTGTCGCCTTGTACCGCTGCAGCCTGTGGTGCGCTAGCCGCTGTCGTTGAGCGGAATGAGACAGGTTTGTCGCTGGTTTGCATTTCAGACAGTACGTCTTCAATTATCTGGCGCAGCAGCTTTTCATTGATTTCCATTTTTCACCCCTTAGCCAAGTTCGTTGGGATCAAGTGCGCCAGGGATGTTTTTGATCTCTTCCCAGCGTTCGCCTTGCAGGCGATAACCTGTTGCCGGACCGGCATAGTCATTGACGTCATTTACTGCGGACAGCACCTGTCCGTCGCCAACGATAATGGCGGAGGTATGCAGATAATCCCCGGTTAACTTGGCTTTCTGGATGTTGAGCATGTCCTGAGCGACATCGGTAAACCCGCCCTGAGCAAGAGCTTTCACCACTTCCAGACCGTTACGGTTTTTATTGATGATCTCTTGCGCAAATTTGATGTCTTCAACGATGTTACGCTCTGGCATATCTTTTGAACCGTGGGCGTAGGTCGCGGCCTCGACTTCTTCGTCGGTGATTGGCGGTAATCCCATCCCGGCGAATACGGCCTGCAGTGCGCGAGCTGCTTTATTGCGAATGGCGATAACGTCTTCTTCTCGCACTGGACGCAGACCACCGTCGACTTTCAGATCGCGCTGGATGACGTTGTAATCGTCAAAATCTTCGGCATCCTCGTTGGAACCGGCGAACATGTTGTCGTAGTTCGGAACAGCGGAATAACCAGATGAAATGAAATCTGTACCCGGCAAGAATTGCATCAGCAGACGAGCAGTACGACGCATATCGGAGTGGGTAAAGGTCTGGTCATTACTGGAGGCACACTCCAGATCCAGTGACGAGCAGATCAGGTTTTCTGCCAGCACCGCGCGAATACCCGATGGCACGGCTGAAGGTACGCCAATGCAACTTACTGAACCGTTTTGCAAACCCTGAACGCCAGCTGCCTTGGTGATGTAAATGCAGCGCGCTTCCAGATAAAGCATCGATTTGCCTTCGGCGTAGCCCATCTGAACTTCTGAACCGGAGCCAGACGTGAAGCGCATTTTCAGGCCGCGTGAAGCGTAAGAAGAGGCCAGAAAACCTTTTGACCATGGCGTGTCGTCACCGTCTGTAAAGACGGGTTCAGTACCGTAGACGGAGATGGTTTCTGCGTAGCAGGTGTGGCCCAACATGCCGAGTTTCAGCTCGGTGGCTTCTTCCAGAGAACACTGAGTTAACACACCTGGGCGTCCAACCTGCGAACCTACCAGCAGTGCAATCGCGTTAAACGGCGCGTAACGTGCAACAGCAACGGTCGTTTCCTGCTCATCAAAGCCACGCCAGGCACCCTCTGCAGCATCGGCGGCAATCTGTACCGGGTTATCTTTGACGTTAGTCACGTGCGCTTGTTGAGATGGGGTACGGCGGGCACGCATTTTCTGCATGGCCATCATCATCTCAACGACGTTCATGTGCGAAACCACTTCCACAATTTTCGCTGGCGTCATTGCCGTGGTCAGAGGAACAATGTCCATACGCTTGACGTTGGGGTCGCAAAGCATATTGGCGAGTTTAACCGAGTCCATCGCCATCACCTCTTCAGCGCGAGCCAGGTTAATGCCGTAGCGCGCGATGAAGTGGTCAATCAGATCAAATTCACTGGCGGATTTGCCGTCCAGTTCAGTGACCATCCCGTTGACGATTTTAATCGACGGCTTAGGGTCGTTCGGGCTTTCCATCGCAATGAAGCCTTCTTCGATCCACTCCTTAACGAAGCCGTCCTGATTCACAGGGCGTTTCGCCAGTGCTTCAAATCTTTTCGATCTCATGAATCAGCCTCACTGATATCAGATATAGGACGGACGGTCGTTTTTGGGTTCTGAGCCGAGGGTCGCCAGCACGGTTTTACCGATTTCACGGGCTGAGATAACAGCCTGACGCACGGCCCCTGAGTCACCGGAAATGACCAAAATGGCTTCGTTGCTGAAACTGGTGCCATGGGCGGGGGAGCTGTAGGCCACCACTTCAACATTGGCGGATTTCAGCGCCGTATCGGCCATCAGGACACCTACGGATGCGGGTGCGCCGACGATGACGCCACAGGCACGACCAATCGGTGCGCCAAAGGCTTTTTCCAGCGCGTAGCTGGCGCGTGCGGTGTATTGCATCTCGATGTGACCGGCTTCGTTGGCATAAACGTCGCCAAAGGTGCGATCCAGCTCTTTCAGCGCAACTTCAATCCCGCGCTTCACGTCAGAAACGTCGTTACCGCCGAGAATTATTAGCGAACCATGACCAGCGCCGCCTTTGGTATCACGCGGCAACTCGATGCTGACGACTTCAGTATTTGTGGCTTTCACCGCTTCATCAGCAGCCATGATGTGTGGACCCGCACCAGTACGTGCGCCAAGGATGCCAATGGAGCGATAACGCTTTTCAAGTTTCATCGCGTCCAGTAAGGCGCTATCTACGTTGGCGATCACCAGACCGACGGTGTCGCCAATCGCAGTACCGACAAATTCCGTTAAACTGCAGCTCTTCTCTGCCATAGCCGTTTCTCGTGTTGGAGGATTATTTTCAGGGATAGCCTGCTGTTCTGGCGTTGCCACACGAGCAATCACCTGCGCCATGATCTGTTCAACCAGCTCATTGCTGCTCATTAGCTAATTCCCTTCGGTAAGATTTTTTCGACATCGGTATGAGGACGTGGAATGACGTGTACGGCTTTCACTTCTCCCACGTTACGGGCCGCGGCGGCACCGGCATCTGTTGCTGCTTTAACCGCGCCGACATCACCGCGGACAATGACTGTTACCAGTCCCGAACCAATTTTTTCGTAGCCGACCAGCATTACATTGGCTGACTTCACCATTGCATCTGCGGCCTCTATGGCTGCAGTTAAGCCTTTGGTTTCTACCATTCCTAACGCTTCTTGTTGCATAAAGACCTCGCCTGGGTTGTCCCGATTTTCATGACTATAAAAAGAAGCGAGGAAAAAGAATGGCTGACTTGAATGTATGAGAGAAAAAATAGTGAGGAACTGGTGATATAAAATTGCTGTTAATTATTTTATTATGTTGTTTTTATTGATTATTTTTAGATTTGTTGATGTGATTATTTGGTTATGTTAATTCCATATTTACACTTTTGAACGTGACAGGCAAAATATCATTTGCTATGCGGGGAAAATGAATTTGTGACGGTTATCTGAAAACAAGATTATGCTATTGGCAATATTTTATTATTTCTAAAATGTACAAATAATAGAGAAATTCCCCGTCATTTGGCTTTGTTTAATAAAAGTGATGGCAAGAATTTGCTATCGCAACACGATTTTTAAAGTCATACCGCCCGCAGATTGCCAACAATTTGCCGACATGGCTTTTTATAGTAAGCCTCGAAGTATTCTACTTGCCAGCAAGGAGTCCGCTGGTAAAGACACGAACTCTGCTTAGAAGGTGTCACAATGAACGATTCACTAAAAGCGCAATGCATTGCCGAGTTTTTGGGTACCGGGTTGTTTTTGTTTTTTGGCATTGGATGCCTGAGCGCCCTGAAAGTAGCCGGTGCCAGTTTAGGGTTATGGGAGATCTGCATTATATGGGGACTGGGGATCTCTCTGGCAGTTTATCTGACAGCAGGGATCTCAGGTGCACATCTCAATCCCGCTATCACCATTGCACTGTGGTTGTTTGCCTGTTTTCCAGGTCGTAAAGTGTTGCCGTACTCCATTGCTCAGGTGGCTGGTGCCTTTGGTGGCGCTCTGCTCGCCTATTTGTTGTATGGCAGTTTGTTTATCGAGTACGAAACCGCCCACCACATGGTGCGGGGTAGCTTCGAAAGTTTGCAGCTTGCCAGCATATTTAGCACTTATCCTGCCGCTGCACTCAGCGTCTGGCAGGCTGCACTGGTGGAAGTTGTGATTACCTCCATTCTGATGGGGATGATCATGGCGCTCACCGATGATGGCAATGGGATTCCCCGGGGGCCGTTGGCACCACTACTGATCGGTATTCTGGTTGCCGTTCTTGGGGCATCGACCGGACCGCTTACCGGATTTGCCATGAATCCGGCTCGTGATTTTGGGCCAAAATTGTTCGCATGGATGGCGGGCTGGGGGGATGTCGCGATGACTGGGGGGCGTGATATTCCTTACTTTATTGTCCCGATCGTGGCACCTATCATTGGCGCTTGTGCGGGGGCAGCAATTTATCGTTACTTTATTGGCAAAAACTTACCGTGTAATAGCTGTAAGCTGGAGGAAAATGAGCGTTAGCTTCACGGAAAATGTTTATTTTTGAAATGTAATAACTGTTTTCGTGATCAGGTTTCCTGAACCGCTTAAAAAGTCTCCCAAGAATGGGAGACTTTTGTTATGTTCGAATACGCCTTTTATCATTGCTCTGGATAGCGAGATGAAAAGCAGATGTAAATAATGTGTTTTATTTATAACAATAAATTAACTGAGAGGTTTTATCATGATTTCTGCGAGTGCCCTGAACTCAGAACTCATTAATAAAATCGCACAGGATTTTGCGCAGGCCACCAGTCTGGCTGTTGTGGTTGTCAATATTCACGGTGATGAAATTTCTGAGCTTTTTAATTTCACTCCTTTTTGCCAGTTGATGCGCCAGCATCCTCAGCATAGTACACGATGTCGTATGAGCGATCGCTGTGGGGGACTGGAAGCTTCAAAATCCGATCAACCCTGCATTTATCGCTGCCATGCCGGACTTACCGACTTCTCCATTCCGCTGGTCATTGCGGGACATCTGGTCGGGTTTGTCTTATGTGGTCAGGTGCGCCTAAGCAATGACGTGGGGCTGGTGGATATTCTGAACGTGGACGACCGTTGGCAAGCCGATCCCGAACTGGTGAGTGAATTTCGTAATGTACCGGAAATGGACTATTCGCGGGTTATTGCTTCCGCGGATTTGCTAAAGCTCATTGTAGAAAATTGTCTTAAAAAACAACTGAATTTCGTCGTAATCAAAGACAATCCGCAGCAGTCAGAACCGGTACGCGCTAACCGCAGTACCAATCCGCATGACAGTAAAATGAAGAAAGCCTTGCGCTATATTGATGCGCATTTATCAGACGAGCTGCGTCTGGAAGATGTTGCCTCTCACGTTTATCTCAGTCCTTACTATTTCAGCAAATTGTTCAAAAAATATCAGGGGATAGGGTTTAACGCATGGGTAAATCAACAGCGAATGGCAAGTGCCAAAGAGTTGCTTTGTCATAGCGACTGGAGCATCGCCAGTATTGCGCGAAATTTAGGCTTTTCACAAACCAGTTATTTTTGCAAAGTATTCCGTCAAACGTACCAGGTTACGCCGCAGGCTTTCCGTCAGCAAATAAATGTCACCTCATCTGAAGAGACAGCTTAAATAGCAATAATTTGCTATTGCCGATTTTTGATATCGTACGCTATGTCAGTCATTATAAAATGAAAAATAACTACAGCAGTCAATAAATTGTCATAGCGCAACAAAATAATAGTATTTGAGGGATAAACTGCACCAGTTTTTATTTTTGTGATGAGATACAGTGTCTGTGTGAAAGACTTTCTTTATTCTTTAATGACGCTTTCATTCAAAAAATGAACATATGAATAAACGGGTTGAGGCCATAACATTGGTTGAATGTACCCGGCAAGATATTAAATTGAATTATTGTCATGAGGTCGTGAATTTGCCTCAAGACACAGAGCCAAATTAAATCGGCTCTTGAACTGACAGGTTTGCCACATTTGTGGTAGGGAAGGGGGTGAGAATCCCCCGCAGCCCCCGCTGCTGTGATGCTGACGACCCCGTATAGACCACTGATCGCAAGATTGGGAAGGACGGGCGAGGACGACGCTAAGCCAGAAGACCTGCCTGTCGGTGACTACCAACAACTTCGGTGGGAAGTGGGTTGCGCAGATGCATACAGTCGAGAGACTGGGTATCTATACACCCCTACCACCCTGAACAGGATCAGGGTATGGCGGCCAGTTTTCACGCATTTGTTCTTGCAGGTACCGGTAGCGGCTGTGGCAAAACCACGGTGACGCTGGGCTTGTTGAGCCTGATGAAAAAGCGCGGTTTACGCGTCCAGCCATGCAAAGTCGGTCCTGATTACCTTGATACTGGCTGGCACACCGCGGTGTGCGGCACGGCTTCCCGTAATCTTGATAGCTTCATGCTACCCACCTCTACACTGAATGCCTTATTTTGCGAGCAGATGCAGCACGCGGATATTGCCGTTATCGAAGGCGTTATGGGGTTGTATGACGGCTATGGTACAGACCCTGATTACTGCAGTACTGCGGCGATGGCGAAACAGTTAGGTTGCCCGGTCATCTTGCTGGTTGATGGTAAGGCGGTTTCCACTTCGATAGCCGCCACGGTGATGGGATTCCAGCATTTTGATCCCAGTCTGAACATTGCAGGCGTGATTGTTAATCGGGTCAACAGCGAAACACATTACCAGCTACTCAAAGTTGCCATTGAGCGTTACTGCTCCGTGCCTGTATTAGGCTACGTTCCCCGCATGGAGGGCGTCGCGCTTCCTGAACGTCATCTGGGTTTAGTTACCGCTCGTGAGTCAGTTATCAACCAGCAGCCGTGGCAGGATTTTGCCGCGACGCTGGAACAGACGCTGGATATCGACGCGTTGTTGGCATTAAGCCAGTTAAACACCCTTCCTGTTGGCGAATGGCCCGCGCTACCGGCAGCAGACGCAGGAGCAGGGTTAACGCTGGCCATCGCCGATGACGAAGCGTTCAACTTTTACTATCCGGACAATATTACGCTGCTGGAGCGCACGGGCCTCAATATTGTTCGTTTTAGCCCGCTGCATGATACCTGTTTACCAGACTGTCAGATGATTTGGTTAGGCGGCGGATATCCGGAACTGCATGCTGCGGCCCTGGCCCGTAATGTCACCATGCTGGAGCAACTGCGAGCGGCGCATCAGCGTGGCGTCGCTATTTATGCAGAGTGCGGAGGGTTGATGTATCTCGGTAGCTCGCTGGAGGACAGCAACGGCGATTGCTGGCTAATGGCGGATATCATTCCTGGGCACAGCAAAATGGGCAAACGGCTGACCCGGTTTGGCTACTGCGAGGCACAAGCCACACAGCAAACATTACTGGCAACGGCCGATGAAGTCCTGCGCGGGCATGAATTCCACTATTCCGACTTTACCCCTGAAACCCCGGCGGTGATGAATTGCCGCAAGGTGCGTGATGGCAAAACGCTGCAAGCCTGGTCCGGCGGCTGGCAGGTCGGAAACACCTTCGCCAGTTATCTGCACGTTCATTTTGCCCAGCGCCCCGAAATGCTCAATCACTGGCTGGCCGCTGCGAGGAATGCGCTATGACGATACTCGCATGGTGCGTTGCCTGGCTGCTGGATTTTATCATTGGTGATCCGCAGAACTGGCCTCACCCGGTGCGCTGGATTGGCAATCTGATTTCTGCCGTGCAACGCGTTGTTCGTCGTTACTGCCATAGCGACCGCGCGCTTCGCATTGGTGGTGCAGTGATGTGGATTGTGGTGGTTGGACTGACCTGGGCTGTGTCCTGGGGGGTACTGGCGCTGGCGCAATCAATTCATCCCTGGTTTGGTTGGGTCGTTGAGGTGTGGATGATTTTCACTGTGCTGGCGGGGCGTTGTCTGGCAAATGCTGCGCTGGATGTAGAGCGTCCATTGCGTGCCAATAATCTTGCCGAAAGTCGGGAAAAACTCTCCTGGATTGTGGGACGTGATACCTCACAGCTGCAACCAAAACAGATCAACCGCGCCGTGGTGGAAACCGTGGCGGAAAACACCGTTGACGGCATCATCGCGCCGTTGTTCTTCCTCTTACTGGGCGGTGCGCCACTGGCGATGGCCTACAAAGCGGTGAATACCCTCGATTCAATGGTGGGGTACAAACATGAAAAGTACCGTGCTATCGGCATGGTCAGCGCCCGTCTGGACGATGTCGCTAACTTTATTCCGGCAAGACTGAGCTGGCTGTTGCTGGGTGTGGCGGCGTTTTTATGCCGCCAGGACGGCGTACGCGCTTTGCAGATTGGCTGGCGTGATCGCTACAACCATAGCAGTCCAAACTGCGCATGGTCGGAAGCTGCTGTGGCCGGCGCATTAGGTATTCGCCTGGGGGGACCCAATGACTACTTCGGCGAGCGCGTTGAAAAACCGTGGATTGGCGATCAACAACGAGACATTTCTGTAGACGACATTTCCCAAACGATTCGATTGATGTGGGTAGCATCGACCCTGGCACTGGCGCTTTTTATTGCGCTGCGCTGGCTGTGGCTCGGTGTCGCCTGAGGACAACAAAATGCACTATATCCAGCAGCCTCAAGCAATTGAGGCCAAAAGTTTCGACATCATTGGTGAGATTATCAGTGAAACCCGCCCGGACTATCAGTTTGCCAGTCCGTTGCATGAAGCCATCATCAAGCGGGTGATCCACACCACCGCGGATTTCGACTGGCTGGACATTCTGTGGTTTTCCAGCGATGTGCTGGAACAGTTTTGCGCTGCATTGAGTCGTCCGAGCGTGATTTATACCGATACCACGATGGCGCTTTCCGGGATCAACAAAAACCTGCTGGCAAAATTCGGTGGCGAATGCCGCTGTTACATCAGCGACCCACGTGTGGTGCGGGCAGCAAAAGAACAGGGGATCACTCGTTCAATGGCTGCAGTCGACATTGCCGTGAAGGAAGAGGGCGAAAAACTGTTTGTCTTTGGCAACGCGCCAACCGCGTTGTTCCGACTGCTGGAACATGATGCACCTGTCAGCGGTGTGGTTGGCGTACCGGTAGGATTTGTTGGCGCGGCGGAGTCGAAGGACGCACTGACACAAAGTCATCTGCCCGCCATTGTCGCATTAGGTCGCAAAGGTGGCAGTAACGTCGCCGCCGCTATCGTCAACGCCATGCTTTATCACATGCAGGGGGTGCGATGAGCGACCAGTCCTTCGACACGCCAGTGTGGCACAACGGTAAAGCGCTGCGTAAAGGATACACCACGGGATCGTGTGCGACGGCGGCGGCAAAAGTCGCTGCGTTGATGGTGCTGCGCCAGCATCTGATCCATCAGGTTTCCATTGTGACGCCTTCCGGGGTGACGTTATGCCTGAACGTGGAGTCACCGCATATCGAAGGGCAGCAGGCGATTGCCGCCATCCGCAAAGATGGTGGCGATGATGTGGACGCCACGCATGGGATGCTGATCTTTGCCCGCGTGACGTTAGACGATAGCAAAGAGATCGTCTTACAGGGCGGTGAAGGTGTCGGTACGGTGACCCGTAAAGGGATTGGTTTGCCGGTGGGCAGTTCGGCGATTAACCGGACACCTCGTCAGACCATTGAGTCCGCAGTACGTGAAGCGATTGGACCAAATCGCGGGGCAAAAATTGAGATTTTTGCGCCTGAAGGTGAAGAACGGGCGCAAAAAACCTACAACTCGCGGCTGGGGATTCTGGGCGGTATTTCGATCATTGGTACCACGGGCATTGTTACGCCGATGTCAGAAGAGAGCTGGAAACGTTCGCTATCGCTGGAGCTGGAGATCAAACGCGCGGCAGGGCTGGATCGCGTAGTACTGGTACCGGGTAATCACGGCGAACGTTTTGTGCGTGAGCAAATGGGGATCGACACACAGGTTGTGGTCACTATGAGCAACTTTGTCGGTTACATGATTGAAGAAGCGGTACGCCTGGGATTCCGCCAGATCGTGCTGGTCGGCCACCCCGGCAAACTTATCAAAATCGCGGCAGGGATCTTCCATACCCACAGTCATATCGCTGATGCCCGCATGGAAACGCTGGTGGCTCACCTCGCATTACTTGGCGCGCCGTTGGAACTGCTGACGCTGGTCAGCGACTGCGATACCACCGAGGCGGCGATGGAACACATCGAAGCGTATGGTTTCCAGCACATTTATGACCATCTGGCCAGGCGCATCTGTATGCGCGTCCTGCAAACGTTGCGTTTTACCAAAAATCCCCCGACCTGCGACGCCATCATGTTCTCTTTTGATAACCAGGTGCTGGGGAGCAATCGCCCGATCACCGAGATCGCTGAGGAGATGCAATGTTAACCGTTGTAGGGATGGGACCCGCAGGGTTGCATTTGATGACGCCGGTGGCGCGCGATGCGGTTGCAATGGCCGATGTGCTGATCGGTGGCAAGCGACATCTGCAGCAGTTCCCGGATTTTGCCGGTGAGCGGTTTGCTCTTGGCGCCAATATTCCAGAGCTATTGAACTGGATAGGCGAACATCAGGCGCAAAACGTGGTGGTGCTGGCATCCGGCGACCCGCTGTTCTACGGCATTGGCACGCGGATGGTGGCGCATTTTGGTATTGAAAATGTGCGCATTATTCCCGGCATTAGCGCGGTGCAGTATCTGTGTGCGCAAGCGGGTATTGATATGAACGACATGTGGCTCACCAGTAGCCATGGTCGCAGTGTCTGTTTTGATGAACTGGCGCGACATAACAAGGTTGCGATGGTGACCGACGCGCTGTGTGGTCCGCGTGAAATTGCACAGCAGTTGGTTGCCAGAGGCAAAGGACATCGCTGGATGGTGATTGGCGAAAACCTGGCGATGGACAATGAGCGTATCCACTGCCTGCCTGTGAGCAAAATTACAGCCGACTATGACATGAATGCAGTGGTGATACTCGATGAAAGATGAGCTTTTTCTACGTGGAGAGAAAGTGCCGATGACCAAAGAAGCGGTACGCGCACTTGCCCTCTCAAAACTTGAATTACACCGCGCCAGTCACCTGATTGATATTGGTGCCGGAACCGGCAGCGTGTCGATAGAAGCCGCGCTGCAATACCCAGGATTACGCGTGACGGCAATTGAGCGTAATCCGGATGCGCTCAGGCTGCTGGACGAAAACCGTCAGCATTTTGCCTGCGCAAATATCGACATTTTTCCAGGTATCGCGCCGATGACTATCGCGGAAAAAGCCGATGCCATTTTTATGGGCGGCAGCGGCGGCCATCTGACCGAACTGATTGACTGGTCAATGCGTCAATTGCATCCCGCAGGGCGGTTGGTGATGACATTTATCCTTCAGGAAAACCTCAACACCGCGCTGGCTCATCTGGACCGTCCTGGCGTACAGGGTGTGGATTGCCTGCAACTGCAGGTTTCCTCACTTACCACGCTGGGTAGTGGTCACTATTTCAAACCGAATAACCCCGTATTTGTTATCGCCTGTCAGAAGGAAGGAACCCATGTCTGAGATTTTTGATCCCCGTAGTGTGTGGTTTGTTGGCGCAGGTCCTGGCGATCGCGAGCTGATTACCCTCAAAGGGTACCGGTTGCTCCAGCAGGCACAGGTAGTTATCTATGCCGGATCGCTGATTAACACTGAATTACTGGAATATTGCCCGGCCGGAGCGGAATGTCATGACAGCGCCGAACTGCATCTGGAGCAGATCCTTGATCTGATGGAAGCGGGTGTGAAAGCCGGTAAAACCGTCGTGCGTTTGCAAACCGGTGATGTTTCCTTATATGGCTCCGTGCGTGAGCAAGGCGAAGAGTTGACTAAACGCGGGATCGACTGGCAGGTGGTGCCTGGCGTTAGCGCATTCCTGGGCGCGGCTGCGGAGTTGGGCGTCGAGTATACCGTACCGGAAGTGTCGCAGAGTTTGATCATTACCCGTCTGGAAGGTCGCACGCCGGTACCGGAACGTGAACAACTGGAGTCGTTTGCCAGTCACCAGACATCGATGGCGATTTATCTTTCCGTCCAACGTATCCACCGGGTTGCTGAGCGTCTGATTGAAGGCGGTTACCCGGCGGCCACGCCAGTGGCGGTGATCTACAAGGCAACCTGGCCGGAAAGTCAGACCGTGCGTGGTACCCTGGCAGATATTGGCGACAAAGTTCGCGACGCAGGGATCCGTAAAACGGCGCTCATTCTGGTCGGTAATTTCCTGGGCTCGGAGTATCACTACTCCAAACTCTATGCGGCGGATTTTAGCCATGAATACCGTAAAGCCTGAATCACTTGCGCTATTTTGCCTGACCCCCGGCGGCGTTGTGCTTGCTAAACGTCTGGCGGCGATGCTGCCGGTAACCTGTTTTACCAGTGAAAAGCTGCTGGAGGAGGGGTTTATTCCCTTCGAAAACGGCTTTGCTAATACCGCCCGCGAAGCGTTTGCGAATTACTCGGCGCTGATTTTTATCGGGGCGACCGGCATTGCGGTGCGCGTGCTGGCCCCGCTGGTCAACGACAAATTTTGCGATCCGGCAGTGGTGGTCATTGATGAACGTGCCCAGCATGTCATTAGCCTGCTCTCCGGTCATGCGGGAGGAGCTAATGCTCTGGCGCGTTATCTGGCGGGGATGCTGGGGGCCGACCCGGTCATTACCACCGCGACGGATGTTAACGATATGGCGGCGCTGGACACGCTGGCGTTTCAGTTAAATGCCCGTATGAATGATTTCCGCTCGGCGGTCAAAATTGTTAACCAGATGCTGGTCAGCAACAAACGGGTTGGTCTGTGGTGGGACGACGAACTGGCACAGGACGTCAGCCATTGCGACCGCCGTGGATTTATCACGGTGACCGACCTCAATCAGCTTCCTGAACTGGATGCGCTGATTTGTATTACCTTGCGCAACAATCTGCCTGAGCTGCCAGTTGTGCACTGGAAGCTGGTACCGCAGCGAGTGGTTGCCGGAATTGGCTGTCGTCGGGATACGCCGTTTCCACTGTTAGCAGCGCTACTGGCACGTCAACTCGAAGCACAGCGCTTCGACCCGCTGGCGTTAAAAGCCATTGGCAGCATCACGCTGAAAAAAGACGAACAAGGGCTTATCCAGTTGGCCTCCTGTTGCCGCGTGCCTTTCGAAACCTTTACCGCTGACGCGCTGCGTGAGCATGAACACCGTTTTCCGGCCTCATCGTTTGTTCGCAAAACGGTGGGTACAGGAAGCGTTTCCGGTCCTGCAGCCTGGCTGCTGAGCCACGGACAACTGTTAGGCGAGACCCTGCGAGAACAGGGCGTCACGATCACTTTGGGAGTTTCACACTGATGTTAAGCGTAATTGGAATTGGCCCTGGCTCGCAGGCAATGATGACCATGGAAGCCGTTGAAGCATTGCAGGCAGCGGAAATCATCGTGGGTTATAAAACCTACACCCATCTGGTAAAAGCGTTCACAGGCGACAAGCAGGTGATCAAAACCGGGATGTGCAAAGAGATTGAACGCTGTCAGGCAGCGATCGAACTGGCGCAGGCGGGTCACAACGTGGCGTTGATCAGCAGCGGTGACGCTGGGATTTATGGTATGGCCGGGCTGGTACTCGAACTGGTCAGCAAGCAAAAGCTGGACGTTGAGGTCCGGTTGATACCTGGCATGACCGCAAGTATTGCCGCCGCTTCTTTGCTGGGTGCGCCGCTAATGCACGACTTCTGCCACATCAGCTTAAGCGATCTGTTAACGCCATGGCCGGTTATCGAAAAACGCATTATTGCTGCCGGTGAAGCTGACTTCGTTATCTGTTTCTACAACCCACGCAGCCGGGGTCGCGAAGGACATCTGGCGCGTGCATTTGAACTGCTTTCCGCCAGCAAGAGCGCACAAACGCCGGTTGGTATTGTGAAGTCAGCCGGACGTAAAAAGCAGGAAAAATGGCTGACCACGCTCGGTGATATGGATTTTGAACCGGTGGATATGACCAGTCTGGTGATCGTGGGCAATAAAACAACCTATGTTCAGGACGGCCTGATGATCACGCCACGAGGTTATGTGCTGTGAATTATGGTGATGTGCTGGTCATGGGCGGCACCAGCGACGCGCGCATGCTGTGCCAGCAACTGGATGCGGCAAACGTGGCTTACACCCTGTCAGTTGCGACCCCGACGGGAAAGCAGCTTGCGGGAGACATCAAAGGTCAGGTGCGCTGCGGGCGTCTGGAACGTGAGCAAATGATTGCCTGGCTTCAGGAAAATCGGACGCGCTGGGTGATCGATGCCTCGCATCCTTACGCCGAGGTGGTGAGCCGCAACATCATGAATGCCTGCGAAGCGGCGGGCGTACTGCTGAGTCGCTATCAGCGCCCTGAACAGTTAAGCGGTTTAACCCACCCGCACTTGTATACCGTACAGAGCATTCAGCAAGCCAGCGAGGTTGCGCGGCGCTTCGGTGACCGCGTGCTGCTGACGACCGGCAGTAAAGATCTGGCCATCTGGCGCGAAGAGTTGCCTGAAAAAACGTTGCTGGCGCGCGTCCTGCCTGTACCCGAAGTCATTCAGCAATGCGCGGACCTGGGATTTGGCGTCGGTGAGATCTTTGCGCTGTGCGGACCGTTTAGCGCCGAGTTCAACGCTGCGTTTTATCGCCAGTGTCAGGCTGATGTGGTGATCACTAAGGCATCAGGCGCGGAAGGGGGTTATCAGGAAAAAGTGCAACCCTGTCTGGATGCCGGTATCCCCTGCATCGTGATTACACGCCCGGCACCGTTGGTGACGGGAGAAGAATTACTGGAAAGTCAGGCTGCCTTTGCGGCGCGTTTAACGCGCTGGCTGGCCGCGGCTTAAGGAGTTAGAGATGAAAAAGGCGCTTCTGGTGGTCAGCTTTGGCACCAGCTATCACGACACCTGCGAGAAGAATATTGTGGCCTGTGAGCGCGATCTTGCAGCCAGTTGCCCTGACCGCGACCTGTTCCGGGCGTTTACCTCAGGGATGATTATCCGCAAGCTCAAGCAGCGGGACGGCATTGAAATCGACACGCCGCTGCAGGCGCTGCAAAAGCTGGCGGAGCAGGGGTATCAGGATGTCGCGATTCAGTCGCTGCACATCATCAACGGCGACGAATACGAAAAAATTGTCCGCGAAGTACAAAGTATGCGCCCGCTGTTTTCTCGCCTGACGCTGGGTGTACCACTACTGAGCAGCGTTGAAGATTACGCACAGCTGATGCTGGCGCTGCAACAGCAGATGCCGGCGCTTGGCGAAAATGAAAAAGTGGTCTTTATGGGGCACGGGGCCAGCCATCACGCCTTTGCTGCCTATGCCTGTCTTGACCACATGATGACGGCGCAGCGCTTCCCGGCTCGCGTAGGTGCAGTGGAAAGCTACCCGGAAGTTGAGGTGCTGATCGAAAGCTTAGGTCAGGAAGGCGTGACGGCGGTTCATCTAATGCCGCTAATGCTGGTTGCAGGCGACCACGCTATCAATGATATGGCCTCCGATGAAGAGGATTCGTGGAAAACGTTGTTTAACGCAGCAGGCATTCCAGCTACGCCATGGCTCAGCGGTCTGGGTGAGAATCCGGCGGTTCGTGCCATGTTCGTCGCCCATTTACAGCAAGCGCTGAACGTAGCGTTGGAGGAAGCAGCATGAGTGGCAAATTGTATGCACTGAGCACCGGGCCTGGTGCTGCCGATCTGATAACCGTGCGCGCAGCACGCACGCTTGGGGCGCTGGATATTCTTTATGCGCCAGCCGGGCGTAAAGGTGGCGATAGTCTGGCGTTGTCGATTGTGCGGGAGTATATCGGTGAGCAGACCGAGGTTCGCTGCTGCCATTTCCCGATGAGTGCCGACAGTGCTGAAAAAGAGGCCGTCTGGGATGAGGTCGCTGCTGCGTTGGTACAGGAAGTGGAAGCGGGTAAACAGGTAGGTTTTATTACCCTCGGCGACGCCATGCTGTTCAGCACCTGGGTCTTTTTACTGCAGCGCATTGGTTCGCCTGACTGGTTAGAAATTGTCCCGGGCGTGACCTCTTTCGCTGCGATTGCCGCGCGTTCGAAAACTCCGCTCGCCATGGAGCAACAATCGCTGGCAGTGGTCTCCTGTACCGCGCCGGAAGCTGAAATTCAGCAGGCGTTAAAGCAGCATGACAGCCTGGTGCTGATGAAAGTGTACGGTCGTTTTGCGCGCATCAAAGCGCTGCTGCAACAAGAAGGCTTGTTGGACTGTGCACTGATGATGTCTGAAGCCACGCTGCCGGGCGAGCAGTGCTGGCGCCATCTCGACGAGGTGAGCGACGATCAGCCGCTGCCTTATTTCTCGACCATTCTGGTCAACAAACAGTGGGAGTATGCACAATGAAGCTTGAACAACAGCTAAAACAGCTGTCTTTCAGCGGGTTGGCAGCGGCGCTATTACTGATGATTGTTCCTGAGCAAGCGTTCGCGATGCACATTATGGAAGGTTTTCTGCCGCCAATGTGGGCGCTGGCATGGTGGCTGCTGTTTTTACCCTGCCTGTGGTACGGGCTGGTGCGCCTGCGCCAAATCGTGCAGGAAGATAATCACCAGAAAGTTTTACTGGCACTGTGCGGCGCCTTTATTTTTGTGCTGTCGGCGCTGAAAATTCCTTCCGTTACCGGAAGTTGTTCACACCCTACCGGCGTAGGCCTGGCGGTTATCCTGTTTGGACCAGGCGTAGTGGCCATCCTCGGGGCAATCGTTCTGCTGTTCCAGGCTCTGCTGCTGGCGCACGGTGGTTTGACGACGCTTGGCGCTAACGGTATGTCGATGGCGGTAATCGGCCCGGTTGTTGGGTATATGGTGTGGAAGTTGGCCTGTCGTGCGGGGTTCCGCCGTGATGTTTGCGTCTTCTTGTGCGCGATGCTGGCGGATCTTGTCACCTATTTCGTCACCTCAGTGCAACTGGGCGTGGCGTTCCCGGATCCGTCTGCTGGCGCTACCGGTTCAATCATTAAGTTCATGGGAATTTTCTGTCTGACGCAGATCCCCATCGCGATTGCGGAAGGGTTACTCACCGTGCTGATTTACGATCAGCTAACCAAACGCCAGTTAATAACCGCACAAGGACATTAACGATGAAAAAGACGCTGATTATATTGGGCATGGTAGTAGCGCTGGTGATCCTGCCGTTCTTTATCAATCACGGTGGTGAATACGGCGGCTCGGACGGTGAGGCGGAGAGTCAGATTCAGGCTATTGCCCCGCATTATGAGCCGTGGTTCCAGCCGTTATATGAACCGGCAAGCGGTGAGATTGAAAGCCTGCTGTTTACGCTCCAGGGATCGCTGGGCGCAGCCGTAATTTTCTACATATTGGGTTATACCAAGGGCAGGCAACGTCGTGATGACCGGGCTTGACAGGCTTAGCTATCAAAGCCGCTGGTTTCATGTCTCACCGGTGCGGAAATTTCTGCTCTGGCTAATGATGATGATTCTGGCCTTTACTCTGCCCCCGCTGGGGCAGGGTATCGAGATGTTGCTGATAGCGGCGCTCAGTTGCTGGCTGCTGCGGGTTTCTTTCTGGCGCTGGTGTCGCTGGATGGCGCTACCATTTGGCTTTCTGCTGGTGGGCGTCGTGACGATTTTGTTTAGCGTCAGTCGCGACCCGCATACCTTACTGGCCAGCGTACCCGTGGGCAGCTACTGGTTGGGCGTTAGCGCCCCAGGACTTGTCACCGCCAATGAAACCTTCTGGCGCAGCCTGGCTGCGCTGGCGGCAACGTTCTGGCTGGTGCTGAATTTACCGTTTCCGCAGTTAATTATCCTGCTCAAACGTGCACATGTCCCACGACTGATGACCGAGCTGATTCTGCTGACCTGGCGCTTTATTTTTATCCTGTTAGACGAGGCACTCGCCATTCATCGCGCACAAACGCTGCGTTTTGGTTATCGTAGCTTGCCATTAGGCTATCGCTCGCTGGCGATGCTGGTGGGATTATTGTTTACCCGCGTGTTGATCCGTTATCAGCAAATGACCACCACACTGGATATCAAACTGTATCAGGGTGATTTTCACCTGTAAGGAAAAGTATGCTTGCCACCTCAGCGCTTTGGTTTCGCTACCAGGATGACCCGATTCTCAAAGGGCTAACGCTGGACTTTTCTCAACATGCCGTCACCGGACTGGTGGGGGCCAATGGCTGTGGGAAGTCCACGCTGTTTATGAACCTGAGCGGTTTACTGCGCCCACAACAGGGGGCGGTGATGTGGCAAGGAAAACCACTGGATTACAGCAAGCGCGGCCTGCTGGCGCTACGTCAGCAGGTGGCAACGGTATTTCAGGACCCCGATCAGCAAATCTTTTATACCGACATCGACAGTGACATCGCCTTTAGCCTGCGTAATCTTGGCGTGGACGAGGCTGAAATTGCCCGTCGGGTGGACGATGCCTTGACGCTGGTCGACGCCCAGCATTTTCGCCATCAGCCCATTCAGTGTTTAAGCCACGGGCAAAAAAAACGCGTGGCGATAGCCGGGGCGCTGGTGTTGCAGGCGCAGTATCTGCTGCTGGATGAACCCACCGCCGGTCTCGACCCATCAGGGCGTACGCAGATGATCGAGATTATCAAACGCATTGTGGCGCAAGGAAATCATGTGGTTATTTCCAGCCATGATATTGATCTCATCTATGAAGTCAGCGATGCGGTGTATGTTTTACGTCGCGGAGAAGTGCTGACGCACGGCACGCCGGGGGACGTTTTCGCCCGTACCGATCTTATTGAACAAGCCGGGTTAACTCAGCCATGGCTGGTGAAATTGCACACCGAGCTGGGCTTCCCGCTGTGTAAAACAGAGGCTGAATTTTTTAGTTGTATGCGAGAGAACGCACTGAAGGAGGCGTCATGACGCAGGCGATAATGTTGCAGGGAACGGCATCTGATGTGGGTAAAAGCGTGTTGGTTGCCGGGCTGTGTCGAATTTTTTATCAGGATGGGCTGCGTACCGCGCCGTTCAAATCGCAGAACATGGCGCTGAACTCTGGCATTACGCCAGAGGGAAAAGAAATGGGCCGCGCGCAAATTTTTCAGGCTGAAGCCGCTGGCATTACGCCAGATGTGCGTATGAATCCGGTGCTGCTTAAACCGACCAGCGACCGTAAAGCGCAGGTTGTGCTGGTGGGCAAAGTGGCAACCGATATGGATGCGGTCAGTTACCACGAGTACAAACCGCGTCTGCGGGATCAAATCCTGTCAGTTTATAACAGTCTGGCGCAAGAGTTCGATGTGCTGGTGCTGGAGGGGGCGGGAAGCCCGGCCGAGATTAACCTGCGCGATCGCGATATCGTCAATATGGGCATGGCTGAAATGGCGCAATGTCCTGTCATTTTGGTGGCGGATATCGACCGTGGCGGGGTGTTTGCCTCCATTTACGGCACGCTGGCGCTATTGCACGATCATGAACGCGCCAGGGTCAAAGGGGTGATCATCAATAAATTTCGCGGCGATGTGGCGCTGCTGTATTCCGGTATTGAGCAAATTGAAGCGCTGACCGGGGTGCCGGTACTGGGCGTCATGCCATGGCTGGATGTGGATCTGGAAGATGAAGATGGCGTTGCGCTGCAAAAGGGCAAATATTTGCGCACTGATAAACGCGACATCGACATCGCCGTGGTGCAAATCCCGCACATTTCTAACTTTACTGATTTCAATGCGCTTGCCGCACAGCCGGATGTGCGCGTGCGCTATGTGCGCCAGCCTGAAGAACTGGCGGGGGCCGATCTGGTGATTCTGCCCGGCAGCAAAAATACGCTGGGCGATCTTGTGTGGCTGCGTGAGAGCGGAATGGCGCACGGCGTCGTGCAATTGCATCGTAATAACGTGCCGGTGGTGGGGATTTGCGGCGGCTATCAAATGCTCGGCGATACGATCATCGATGAAGTGGAGTCAGGGCTTGGCACGCTGCCGGGTCTGGGCTTGCTCAATACCGTCACCCATTTTGCCCAGCACAAAACCACCACTCTGGTTGAGGGAAAAATGTCCTCCTCGCTGCCTGACTGGCTGGCGGGCGCGGCGGGGTTATCCGTTCGTGGTTACGAAATCCATATGGGCGAAACGACGTTAACCGAAGAATGCCGGTCGGTGATGACGCTGCGCAAAGACGGAGGCAATGTGGCTGACGGCGCGGTTACGCCGGATGGCCTGGCGTTTGGTACTTATCTTCACGGTCTGTTCGACAGCGATGAATTTACCCGGGCGCTGGTTAATGGCCTGCGCGTACGTAAAGGGTTAGCACCGCTGGATTCCACCTTCCATTACGCGCAATATAAATCGCAGCAGTTTGATCTGCTGGCGGATGCGATGCGGCAACACATCGATATTGAGAAAATTTATACCATCATGCAGCAACACCGGGAGCCCGTATGATGATTCTGGTTACCGGCGGTGCGCGTAGCGGCAAGAGTCGACATGCGGAAGCGCTGATCGCGGATTCTCCAAACGTTTTGTATATCGCGACTTCGCAGATCTTTGATAAGGAGATGGCGGCGCGAATTCAGCATCATCGCGATGGACGCCCTGCGCACTGGCGTACAGCTGAACGCTGGCAACATCTCGATGAACTGATAACGGCAGAAAACGATCCGCAGGAAGCCATTTTGCTGGAGTGCATTACCACGATGGTGACCAATCTGCTGTTTGCACTGGGCGGTGACAGTGACCCGGATAGCTGGGATTACGCGGCGATGGAGCAGTCGATCGAGGATGAGATCCGTTCGCTGATTGCTGCCTGTCAGCGCTGCCCGGCAAAGGTTGTGCTGGTGACCAACGAAGTGGGAATGGGGATTGTTCCGGAGAACCGTCTGGCACGGCATTTTCGCGATATTGCAGGACGCGTGAATCAGCGACTGGCGGCAGCAGCCGATGAGGTCTGGCTGGTGGTATCAGGAATTGGAGTCAAAATTAAATGAGTAAGTTGTTCTGGGCAATGCTCTCTTTTATCAGTCGCTTGCCCGTTCCTGCTCGCTGGTCGCAAGGACTGGATTTCGAGCACTATTCACGTGGCATTGTGATGTTCCCGCTGATTGGCGTGGTGCTGGGCGGGCTTACGGGGCTGGTCTTTATGGCGCTACAGGCCTGGTGCGGTATCCCACTGGCGGCGCTGTTTGCAGTGTTGACCCTGGCGCTGCTGACCGGCGGTTTTCATCTTGATGGCCTGGCGGATACCTGTGACGGTATTTTCTCTGCCCGTCGACGCGAACGGATGCTGGAGATCATGCGCGACAGCCGGCTGGGAACCCACGGCGGACTGGCGCTAATTTTCGTGTTGCTGGCAAAAGTGCTGGTAGTGAGCGAACTGGCTTTGCGTGGCACACCGATGTTGGCGGCGCTTGCTGCGGCTTGTGTCGCCGGGCGGGGCTGTGCTGTTTTGCTGATGTATCGACATCGTTACGCGCGCGAAGAAGGGCTGGGCAACGTCTTTATCGGCAAAGTCTCCGGGCGTCAAACCTGCGTCACGTTGGGATTTGCGGCGATCCTTGCCGCCGTACTACTTCCCGGTATGCGTGGTGTGGCAGCACTGGTCGTTACGTTGGTGGCGATCTTCATTCTTGGGCAGTTATTAAAACGCACGTTAGGTGGGCAAACCGGCGATACGCTGGGTGCGGCCATTGAACTTGGCGAGTTGGTTTTCCTGCTGGCTCTGCTTTGAGTCAGTCAACATACTGGAACCCTTATGCAGACTTTATCCTCTTTACTTCACGCGATCCCTTCTCCCGATAGCGCTGCAATGTTGCGCGCGCAGCAACATATTGATGGCCTGCTTAAGCCGCCGGGAAGTCTTGGGCGACTCGAATCTCTCGCTGTGCAACTGGCCGGTATGCCAGGCCTGAAGGGGGTGCCGCATGTGAATGGCAAAGCGATGCTGGTGATGTGTGCCGATCATGGCGTGTGGGATGAAGGGGTTGCCGTTTCGCCTAAAATCGTCACGGCTATTCAGGCTGCTAATATGACGCGTGGGACGACCGGCGTTTGCGTGCTGGCTGCTCAGGCGGGGGCAAAGGTACATGTGATTGATGTCGGCATCGATGCTGAACTCATTCCCGGCGTGGTGAATATGCGCGTGGCGCGCGGCTGCGGTAATATTGCTCAAGGCCCGGCAATGCGCCGTTCTCAGGCCGAGGAACTGCTGCTGGAAGTTATCCGTTATACCCATGAGCTGGCCAGGGATGGCGTAACGCTGTTTGGCGTCGGTGAACTTGGTATGGCCAATACGACCCCCGCGGCGGCAATCGTCAGCGTATTGACCGGCAGCGATGCCGAGGATGTGGTCGGTATCGGCGCTAACCTGCCGCTCTCGAGGGTAGGCAATAAGGTTGATGTTGTACGGCGAGCCATTGCCGTCAATCAGCCGGATCGCAATGACGGTATTGATGTGCTGGCAAAAGTGGGTGGTTTTGATCTTGTCGGTATGGCGGGGGTGATGTTAGGTGCGGCGTCTTGCGGTCTGCCGGTCATCCTGGATGGTTTCCTGTCTTATTCGGCGGCACTGGCTGCCTGTCAGATAGCGCCGGAGATTAAACCTTATCTGATCCCGTCGCATTTCTCCGCCGAGAAGGGCGCTCGTACTGCACTGGCGCACCTGGAACTGGAGCCGTATCTCAACATGGGAATGCGTTTAGGCGAAGGCAGTGGTGCCGCGCTGGCGATGCCCATTGTTGAAGCGGCCTGCGCGATGTATAGCAATATGGGGCAGTTAGCTGCCAGTAATATTGTATTACCGGATGGCAAAGAAGCGTAGCCGCTCACGACCCCGCTTTATGGCGGGGGTTTTTATGTGCATTCTCGTCGTAACCCCCTAAAACAGATAAAAAAGCTATACTTAATGGATATCTGCTGCGACGAAGGAAAGGAAAAAGATGCGTCGTGTAAAACTGCTGTGTGCTCTTGTTATGCTGCTCGCGAGTCAGGGATCGCAGGCGGTGAGCTACCCATTGCCTCCTGAGGGCAGCCGTCTGGTGGGAAGCCCTTTGACGATAACGATTCCCGCTGGTAATACTCAGCCTCTGGAGGCTTTTGCCGCACAGTATGGACAGGGATTGAGTAATATGCTCGAAGCCAATCCTGGTGTGGACGTATTTCTGCCAAAGTCGGGTTCCACACTGGTGGTGCCACAACAGTTGATATTGCCTGATACCGTACGTGAAGGCATCGTCATCAACGTCGCAGAAATGCGGCTCTACTATTACCCTGAGGGTGCTAATACGGTAGAGGTATTACCTATTGGTATTGGGCAGGCCGGGAGGGAAACTCCGCGCAACTGGGTCACAGCGGTCGAACGTAAACAGGAAGCACCAAGCTGGACGCCCACGGCAAATACCCGGCGGGAGTATGCTGCTCGTGGGGAAAGCTTACCGGCGTTTGTGCCTGCCGGGCCTGACAATCCGATGGGACTGTACGCTATCTATATCGGCAGGTTGTACGCCATCCATGGTACTAATGCCAACTTCGGTATTGGGCTACGCGTGAGCCAGGGCTGCATCCGTCTGCGTAATGACGACATCAAATACCTGTTTGATACTGTGCCAGTTGGCACGCGTGTTCAGATTATTGACCGACCGGTAAAATTCAGCACCGAGCCAGACGGTAGCCATTGGGTTGAGGTTCATGAACCGCTGTCCCGCAATCGCTCCGAATATGAATCTGACAGAAAGGTTCCGCTGCCCATCACCCCCGTTTTGCGTACTTTTATCAGCGGGAATGACGTGGATGTGAATCGTGGGAATCAGGCGCTGGAACGCCGTTCCGGGATGCCGGTGAATATCAGTCTGGTGCAGACACATTAGCGATGCCACTACGCGGCTCTTTCTTAGCCCTGACTATGGTGGGCCGCTTTTTTAAGCTGATACTGACCCATTTTCACAAAACCGATATGGTCCGCCATCAACTGAGCTTCGTGCTCGCTGTGGGTAACCAGCAGCGCGGTCTGGCCAGCAGCGCGTAAAATATCCCGAACCTCATTACCAAGGCGCTCGCGTGTGCGCTTATCCAGGCTGGAGAAGGGCTCATCCAGCAGTAAAATTTCTGGGTGTGGCGCCAGCGCGCGGGCTAACGCGATGCGCTGCTGCTGCCCGCCAGAAAGTTCATGAGGGTAATGGTTAGCATGACTGTGCAATTCCACCATTTTCAACAGCTCCGTCACTCTGGCCTGTTGCGCTTCACGTGGCATACGCCGTAAACCGAAGGCGATGTTTTGTTGTGCGGTCAGATGGGGAAATAAGGCGTATTCCTGAAAGACCATGCCGACATGACGTTTTTCCGGGGGCAAATGAACGCCGGGGCCAGCGATACGCCGCTCTGAGACATAGATCTCTCCACACTGCAGTCGTTCAAAACCGGCAACTGCACGCAACACCGTTGTTTTCCCACAGCCTGAAGCGCCAAGCAGACAGGCAATTTCTCCTTTGCGTACCGACATTGAGAATCCGCTCAGGACCGGTTGCTGGCTGTTGCCGTAGGCAACGTGCACGTCCTGGAGTCGTAATGCGATTTCTGACATTGTTGCTCTCTTAACCACGGCGAGTCATCTGGTGACGCACCAACAATATAACGGGCAGTGTACCTGCTAAAACAATCATTAGCGCGGCGATAGCACCTTCTTCATAGGTCCCGCGGGCCGCTTCTGCATACAGCAGAGTGGCCAGCGTTTCGAAATTTACCGGGCGCAACAGCAGCGTTGTTGGCAGTTCTTTCATCGCATCGGCAAAAACCAGCAATGCGCTGCTCACTAATGCCGGACGCAGTAACGGAAAATGAACGCGGGCAAATGTTCCGGCACCGTTTTCGCCGAGCAATCGTGAAGCCTGTTCGAGTGACGGCGGGATGCGGCCCAGACCGGAGTCCAGCGCGCCGATGGCAATTGCCTGGAAACGCATCGCGCAGCAAATGACCAACAAAATACCGCCAGACATCAGCGGTAACCCGCGAATATCCAGTAAGTCGGCCAGCCAACGATCGACAGCCATCGCTGGGGGCAAAAAACCAATCGCCAGAATCGTTCCGGGCACCGCATAACCGAGGGAGGCCAGACGCATCACGCCACGACGAAAGCCAGGCATCGCGTTGTCTGCTGCGCTATGGCGTGCGCTCCAGGCCACCAGCAAGCTGACGCAAATTACCACCAGCGTGGTGCCTGCTGCCAGCAAGAGCGTATTTTGTAATGCTGAAAGCAACGAGGCGGAAAGGGGGCTCGTGTCCCCTAAGCGTTTGGTACTTTCCCACATCAAAAAGAGAACCGGGGCCACAAAGCCCAATATAACCGGTAGTGAAATGACCGCGCCGAGTAGCCAGCCACGCCAGCCGGGCACGCGAGTGGGTTGGATTTCCCGCAGGCTGCGGCTGCTGAATCCTTGCTTTCTGCGTCCGTAAAATTCCAGCGTCAGAATGAAGAAGATAAACATCAGCATCATGCAGGCGATTTGTGCGGCGGCGGATAAATCAGAGCGAGAGATCCACGTGGTGTAGACGGTAACGGTTAACGTTTGTACGCCGAGGAACTCCGATGCACCAATATCGTTGAGCGTTTCCAGAAGTGCCAGGCTGATGCCGACAGCCAGTGCCGGGCGCGCCATTGGCAGGGCGACCCGGAAGAACGTCCCGGCAGCGCTGCATCCCAGCGTACGGGCAGCCTCAAGTAAATGGGCCGGTTGACTGATAAAGGTGGCGCGGGTCGTCAGGTAGACGTAAGGATAGAGCACTAAACCGAGCAAAATAATCGCGCCGGAAAGCGAACGCAAATCCGGTAGCCGGAACTGCCGTGGACTGTCAAAGCCCAGCAGGAAGCGGATAAAGGTTTGCAGAGGGCCAATCGGATGCAGTAGATCGAGCCAGGCAAAGGCGACGATGTAGGTTGGCATCGCCAGCGGCAGCAGCAACGCCCAACTGAGGATCTTACGTCCAGGAAAGTCCCATGCTGTGATGGCCCAGGCGCTGCCTACGCCAATCACGCCAACCAGCACGGCCACACCGGCTAACAGCAGTACGGTATTTTTTAATGCTGCAGGCAGCACAAACGTAATGAGATTGTCCCAGTGCGATAAATCCGACTGGGTAGCTTGCCAGATAAGCGCAATGATGGGAGTCAGGACGCCAAGCGCAATGCAAAGCGCCCCAAGGTGCAACGGCGTTAATAATGACTGCGGCCCGGAAACCAGGCCGCGTAACGTCGGAAACTGTAGAAGTTTATTGATCGAATCCAACTTTATCTACCAGCAGACTTGCTTGTTTACGGTATTTCACGATTTCGGTTAACGGAATTTTATCGACATCGATCTCACCAATTGTGGCGTTGATCACCGGATCGAGAGTGACACCTTTCAGTACCGGGTATTCGAAGTTCGCTTTTGCGTACTGCTGCTGGGCAGGTGCGGAAACCAGATATTCCATCAACTTAACGGCATCGGCTTTATTGGGGGCATAGCGTGCTACTGCCGCGCCGCTGATATTGACGTGCGTGCCGCCATTTTCAAAGGTTGGCTTAACGACTTTAATTGCATCGCCCCACTGACGTGCATCGCTGCCTTCTTTGGCGTTTTTCATATGGCCGACGTAATAGGAGTTCGCCAGGCCAATATCGCAAATACCCCCGAGGATATCGCGGGCAACGTCACGGTCGCCGCCAGTCGCTTTACGTGCCAGATTCGCTTTCACGCCACGCAGCCATTCTTCCGTTTTTGCTTCGCCGTGATGGGCAATCATCGCGGCGATCAGCGCCGTATTGTACGGATGCTGACCGGAACGAATACAAACCTTACCTTTGTACTCGGGGCTGGCGAGCTGTTCGTAATGCCAGTTATCGATTGGCATTGACTTCTCGGCGTACAACACTCGCGCACGCATTGACAGCGCAAACCACTGATTATCCGCACCGCGGAGATTGGCCGGAATAGCCGCTTTCAGTGCTTCTGACTCCACGGGTTGTGTCACACCCGCTTCGACTAAATCGATAAGGTTCCCGGCGTCAACGGTCATCAGCAGGTCGGCAGGGGAGTTTTTACCTTCCGCTTTAACACGCTCAAGCATGCCGTCCTTGATATAGACCGTGCTGACTTTTATACCGCTGGTTTTCGTCCAGCTATCAAGCAGGGGCTGAATCAGGCCCGGTTCACGGGTGGTATACAGCGTTAACGCATCCTGGGCGAAAGCCGGCAGGCTGACAGAGAGGACGAGAGCAGAAGCAAGCGTGATACGGCGCAGTCCAGTGCGAGGCAGAGCATTCATCGTTTATATCCCAGCGTAATTGGAACGTACAGTGACCCGGGCAGGGGCTCATTTTTTGCCTGCGTACAATAAATGATAATCACTAGCAATTACAATCATTGCAAAGTGTAAATAATTTACATTTACATAACTTTAATCAACGGTGTGAAGTGGCCTGTCCCTGTTATGGATAAGATATTTAGCATCCATGAATACACTGGGTTGCCGGCTGCCTGGCGTTACCAGACGTAATCACTTAAGCCCGCGTAATAAACGAGACAAAGTGATTAAGTACCCGGCTGACTTCGCGGCTTTTTAGCCATATCATCATGGTGTTCACTTTACCTATCTGTGGCGTAATCATATGACTGCGGACAGGGAAGTTATTCTCATACTGTCTGACAACATTTTCTGGCAACAGCGCAATCCCCATCCCGGCACTCACACAGCCAAGGATCGCCTGAAAAGAGCCAAATTCCAGAGGCTCGGCGTAATCGACCCCCTGTAGGCGCAGCCATTCTCCCAGGCGGGAGCGATAGTTGCACCCTTTAACAAAAACCAGCGGCCTTGTCACCTGGAGGTCAGCGCCAGTAATGACATTCTGGTGCTCTGCCGCCGTTACCAGTACCAGCGTTTCCTGACATAACACGTGTGATTGCAGGGGCGAATTTTCCATATGCAGTCCCTGATGATCGGCAACGAATGCGATTTCCAGTTCATTGTTCAGAATGTGTTGCACCAGCGCTTCAGTAGGGGAGGTTTTCAGGTTTAACTCAATGGAAGGCATTTCGCGGTGGAAATTCGCCAGTATCGAAGGGAGACGTACCGCTGCGGTCGTTTCCATTGCGCCAATTCGCAATGGCCCCGCCACTTTTGTTCCCAGCATCGACAATTCTGCTTCCTCTAACAACGCCAAAATTTTGTTGGCGTAGCGCAGAAGCAGTTCGCCCTCAGGGGTAATGTAGAGTCGATTTTTCTCGCGCACAAACAGAGAGACATCAAGGCTGGCTTCCAGCTGTTTAAGGCGGGTTGTGACATTCGAAGAAACGCAGTTCAGACTACGTGCAGCAGCGGATATGGAGCCCGTTTCCGCCACCGTTTTAAACAAGTTCAGAGAGGTACTGTTCATAGAAGCATCACTCAAAGTGAATGTTTTCGTTATTTTTATTAACTTTTTATTATCATTTCCTTGTGTAAGATAACAATCAAACTTAATTCGTCTTTTGAGGCCAAAATATGGATCTCGATCACAGTGCTGTTGGCCTCCGTCAGTTGAGTACTGCTGTATTTGGTATGATCGTCTTGACCTTAGGAATGGGCATTGGGCGCTTTTTATATACGCCTATGCTCCCGCTTATGCTTCATGAAGAACTGTTTACCTTTTCACAATTATCCATAATTGCCAGCGCCAACTACGCAGGTTACCTTGTTGGCAGCCTCTTTTTCTCTTTTGGTATTTTTAGCGCTGTCAATAAGTTAAGAGTGTTGTTACTGGTCTCAGCACTACTTACCGTCGTGCTGATTTTTTTGATGGCAAAAGTGACCCAGCCAGAAATTATTTTGTTAATCAGGTTCCTCGCAGGTGTGGCAAGCGCGGGAATGATGATATTTGGTTCAATGCTGGTCCTTCAGCATACTCATAACCCTTTTGTTATCGCCTCTTTGTTTTCGGGCGTAGGAATGGGCATTTTTATCGGCAATGAATATGTCATTGCTGGCGTATCCTACGCCTTAAATTCACATGTGTTGTGGATTGGCGCAGCCATAATTTCAGCGATACTTTTCGTCATACTGACGATGCTATTGCCGAAAGATAAGTATATGATCTCCTCAGTAAAAGCTGCCGCAGGTGCGGAGTCGGATATCCAGTGGTGGAATTTAGCCTTACTGTATGGCCTGGCGGGGTTCGGTTATATCATTGTCGCCACGTATTTGCCGTTAATGGCCAGGGGGGGTGGCAACACTTTTTTAGCCGACCATATCTGGTCTATTGTCGGCCTTGCTGTTATTCCTGGCTGCTATGGCTGGCTCTGGGCTGCTCGCAAATGGAATATATTATCCTGCCTGAGCGTTAACTTAATTGTGCAAGCGAGTTGCGTAGTCATGGCCATATTTATTAACTCGCCACTGCTGTTAACCATTAGTTGTATTGGATTTGGCGGCACATTTATGGGTACAAGCTCTTTGGTCATGCCGCTTGCTAGAAAAATAAGCGCACCCGAGAAGATTAATCTCCTCGGTCTTGTTACGCTGACATATGGGATAGGGCAAATCCTCGGCCCATTAGTTGTCAGTGTCTTTCAGAGTAATAAAAATGGGATGACCTACTCCATATTGCTGGGGGCCGCCTCGTTATTTATCGCAGCAGCGATTAGTTATTGGCAATACAACAAAGTTAAATATTCTGGAAAATAATGATAATAGTTATATTTCAGCTAATAACCTTAATAGTTCTTGCGGCAGAACTCGTTTTCAAAAGCAGTATGACTCTGTTCTGCTGTTTAACGGGTTTGCGCTCTTCTCTCTGTGCGCATTTCCCATAATTATCTGGTTTACAGGAGTTTTTATGCCCTATGTAAATATTAAGATCACCAATGAAGGTGTTACCGATAAACAAAAGAAACAGCTGATGGAAGGTGTTACTCAGCTACTGGTGGATGTGCTTAACAAAAATCCTGACACCACTATTGTGGTTATTGACGAAGTCGATACTGATAACTGGGGAATTGGTGGCGTACCGGTGACCGAATTGCGTGAAAAAGCCAGCAAAGAGTGAATCTGATGGCGGGGGGCGTGGGCTCCTCGCCTGATATCAGTTTGTGATAGAACAATTGACCTGGAGAGGGCGTCGATGAGAGTGTTGGCAGGTATTATCCTCTGTTTTCTCGTCGGGCAGGGATTCACGTTCTGTAATGTTCCACTGGGTATGATGTTTGGTGCCCTCTTTACCGTGATTATACTTAAGCGGGTTGGGATCTCCGTAACCTCAATGCCGGGGAGTATAACGGTCATCCAGCTTTCTCTCGGTATCTCAATCGGGATGATGTTTAGGGATTTTTCATATGGTGAACATCGCCAGTTCAGTCTTTTTTTTGCTCTGTTATTACTTTGCTTATCTTTGCAATTTACCTTGAGCTACTTCTGGTGTGTGCGGCGGTTGGGCTGGAGTAAAGAAGAGGCGCTTTTGGGTGCGGTGCCCGGAGCGATGGCGGCGGTGCTGGCGCTAGCCTCCCATATTAAGACTTCGCCACAAAAGATTGTTATCTCGCATTCTCTGCGTCTCATTACCCTGACGTTTCTGGCTGGCTACTTACAGCCCGACTGGAAGCCATTCTGGCCTGATGTTTTAGTCGCAATTCCATAATAACAAAAAGCCCGCTCAAGTTTCCTTAAGCGGGCTTCTTAAATATGGCTCCTCTGACTGGACTCGAACCAGTGACATACGGATTAACAGTCCGCCGTTCTACCGACTGAACTACAGAGGAATCGTGTGAACGGGGCGAATATTAGCGATGCCTGTCTGCGTTGTCAAAGCCTGAATGGATATTCGCGATCGTTTGCTGAAATATTCTTCATTTCGTCGTTTATTCAGACGTAGACGGTTGTTTTATACACTTTTCACGTTCAGAACGTGGGTATTTCCACAGCCAACGGCCTGTGACCATTCGCCAGTAAAATAACGCGGCCCGTACTGCCCAGTCGAAGAACATCCCCATCCAGACGCCAACGACACCCCATCCTAATACGATCCCGAGGGTGTAGCCGGCGACAACACGACAGCCCCACATCCCCAACATGGAGACCCACATAGCGAAACGGGCGTCACGTGCACCTTTAAATCCAGCAGGAAGAACCCATGATGCTGCCCATATCGGCATAAATGCCGCGTTCAGCCAAATCAGGATGACAATGACCTCTTTTACATCCTGATCGTGGGTGTAAAACGAAGCCATCACGCCAGCAAACGGGGCGGTTAGCCAGGCTATGGCGGTTAATCCGATTGTGGAGAGCCAGAATACATGCCGCAACTGGATTTCCGCCTGAGCAATCTGTCCATTTCCCAGACGTCTGCCGGTAATGATAGTAGACGCGGAACCTAAAGCGTTTCCCGGCAGGTTGATCAGTGCCGCTATCGAAAAGGCAATGAAGTTACCGGCAATTACGCTGGTACCCATACCCGAAACAAACATCTGCGTAAGTAACTTGCCACCGTTAAACAGGACTGACTCTATACTGGCAGGAATACCAATCCCCATGACTTCCCAGATGATGGCAAGATTCAGCGGTTTAAAATAGCTCTTCAGGGGAATGCGCAGCGCTGGGTTAAATCCAATCATCAGCACCCATATAATGGCGATGGCACCAATGTAACGTGAAATCGTCAACCCCAGACCTGCGCCGACGAATCCCAGCCCTTGCCAGGAAAAAATGCCGTAGATCAGGATGCTACTGATAATAATGTTCAGGATATTCATACCACCGTTAATCAATAACGGTATTTTGGTATTTCCGGCACCGCGCAGTGCGCCGCTGCCAATTAACGCAATTGCCGCAGCAGGGTAGCTGAGCACTGTTAATTCCAGATAGGTAAGTGCCAGTGCTTTTACATCAGGGGTGGCTTCTCCTGCAACGACATCAATAATCTGCTCACCGAAATAGTGAATCACCGCCGCCAGTACGACAGCAAATATCGTCATGATAACCAGTGATTGTCTGGCTGCGGCTCTGGCGCGTCGGCGATCGCGCTTTCCGAGACTAAAAGCAACCACCACCGTCGTGCCAAGGTCGATGGCGGCGAAAAATGCCATGATGACCATGTTGAAGCTGTCGGCGAGTCCGACGCCTGCCATAGCTTCTTTACCCAACCAGCTCACCAGGAAGGTGCTCAGTACTCCCATCAAGAGTACACAGGTGTTTTCCAAAAAAATGGGGACAGCAAGCGGGGTAATTTCGCGCCAAAAGAGAACTTTATAACGCTTGCGTTTGGCATACCAGGGCGTGCGGGATGCGACCTGGCGTAAGGCTGCGGAGACGTTCAAAGTGGACCTTAATGAAGAAAGTTGAAACCTCATTTCAAATGATGAGGGAGAATCAAAAAAGCTGCAAAGTTTTTTCCATTTAAAATGTCTGTAAATGCAACAAACTGTCGAGAGAAGCACCAATTGATCCCCAATGTAGGAATTGGGGTTTGACAAAAGTTTTTTCGCCGCTAAGATAAGCCTCCACAACGATTCCTCTGTAGTTCAGTCGGTAGAACGGCGGACTGTTAATCCGTATGTCACTGGTTCGAGTCCAGTCAGAGGAGCCATATTTAAGAAGCCCGCTTAAGGAAACTTGAGCGGGCTTTTTGCTTTTTAGCTTTTCAGTAAATCCACCCGACATGCAGGTGGATACTTTACAGACTGGGTATTATCAGAACTGGTAGCTGGCAGTGAGGCTGACGTTACGCGGCTCACCATAGACGATAGAGCCTTCGACATTGGTATCGTAGGTTTTATCGAACAGGTTATTGATATTGCCCTGGAGGGCGAAATTCTTCGTTACCTGGTAGCGAGTGAATAAATCCACCAACGCGTAGCTTCCCTGTTCTGCACGGAACGTGCCGTATGGCGTCACGGTATCGCTATACACTCGATTCTGCCAGTTAACTCCGCCCCCCACGGTCAGTGCCGGCAGGGCAGGCAGGTTATAACGGGTGAACAGTTTTACTGTAGTACGCGGCAGGTTCGGATTGACGGCATTGCCGTCGTTGTCATCCGCAACGTACCGCGTTGCGCCGAAAGTCATCTGCCAGTTATCCGTGATCGCACCGTTCACTTCGAATTCAACGCCTTTGCTGACAGTTCCATCCATCGCTTTAAAGGCCGTATCCCCATTGCTACCGGCGATTGGTACGCCGGTTGATTGCGCCACGTTATCCTGCTCAATGCGGAATACGGCGAGGGTGGTGGTTAAACGGCTGTTCATCCAGTCTGATTTCAGACCAACCTCGTAGTTGTTGCCGGTAATAGGGGAGAGATATTTACCGGAACTGTCGCGTTTGTTCTGCGGCTGGAAGATAGAGGTATAGCTGGCGTAAGTGGACCAGTTATCATCGATGTCATAAACCAGACCCGCATAGGGCGTGGTGTGGTTTTGTTCCATGCTGTAGGTCAAGGTGTCGATACGCCAGTTGGTATAGCGCGCGCCGACGATCAAATGCAATGGGTCGGCCAGAGAAATGCGTGTCGCGGCGTACAGCGATTTCATGTGCGTGGTATCGTCCTGAGCCAATGACTGCGGGTTCCAGTTGGTTTCCGGGAAGTTACCATTGTAGGTATAGAAGCTGCCGATTTCGTTGGGGAAAACATTCGCCCACGAGCTCTCATAACGGTTATTTTGCTTGCTGTAACTGCCGCCCAGCATCAGGTTATGCTGACGACCAAACAGGTCGTAGCCACCATCGGCAAAGAGATCGACGGCATCGACTTTACGCTTGCCGCTGTTCCAGCCTGTTCCACCCACGTAATCATAGCCCGGTCCATAGTTGCCATAGGGACCGATCAGTGTGCCGTCAGCTTTATTAACGTAAGCGTCGACGTACATCATCTTGCTGTCGAACTTGACCTCGGAATGTGTGGCATTCAGGGTTGTTTGCCAGGTATCCGCGAAACGCTGTTTGAGTGACACGAAGACTTTGTTGATGTCTTTGTCATTGTAAGTCCAGTCCGGCGCGGTGCTGCGCGAGCGGTCGTAGCTGTTTTTGCTGCCATCGGTATTCCAGCGCGGCAAGCCGCCCCAGGTCGGACTGTTGATATCAATACGCTGGTATTCGTAACCTGCTGACAGGCTGGTGGTGTCGCCCAGATCGGCATCGACAATCCCCGAGAAAAACATTTTTTCATTGTTGTAACGGTCAAGCCAGGAATCGTTATTTTGATAACCCGCCACGATGCGGGCACGCACGTTGCCGTCTGTCGTCAATGGGCTTTGCAGATCGGTCACATAGCGTTGTTTATTCCAGCTGCCGTATTCCGCGGAGACATTCCCCGTGAACTCACGGCTGGTGGCATGCTTACGGATCATGTTAATGGAGGCTGAAGGGTTACCCGTCCCGGTCATCAGCCCGTTTGCACCACGGACCACTTCGATACGTTCAAACAATGCCGTGTCAGAAAGGGCATCGCCGAGGTTCCAGCGGGATTCAAAATAGGTCGGGATCCCATCGACCATGTAGTTATCGATCTGGAATCCGCGAGAGAAATAGCTGCTGCGATCAGAGTCCGCCTGGCTTTTACTGATCCCCAGGGTGTTATCCATCACATCGCCCAGTGTCTGGAGTTGCTGATCTTCCATACGCTGTTGGCTGACGATGCTGACAGATTGCGGGATATCTCGCTGTGTCATCTGCATTTTTGTGCCTGCGGATGTCGATTTAACGCTGTAATCCTGCTCATCACTGGATGTGGCGGAGGCTGAACCATCAACGATCACGGTCTCTTCTGCGGAGGCGGCGAGGCTGGTACAAGGCAATAACGCAGCCGTAATACAGGCTGCCAGGAGGGATGGGACAATGGCAGAACGATGCTGTTCGTCCCTGTAGTGTGTTGTGAAAGACATCGGAAAGTCCTTGATAATTATTAATATTAAGTTCAAATCACGTGACTGCGTAATGAACCCTTTGGCTGTTAATTATTTTTCTTGCATGAGAATGCAAATGCGAAATATACGCATTCATATTCAATGTGTAAACAAATGCTACGCATAAATGAAATATTGTTTCAGTACTATGTCTGAGCGATAGCGCCGGGAAATGGTTATAAGAACAGCGCTGGCAGGGCTTTTTGCTTAAAAAATCGAGGGTTAAAGTTGAAAGAGCGTGAGTAACTCGCTCATACTCTATACTCGCAGAGTCACCCGGCGTAGCATGGCACAACGCATGGGCTCTTAATGAAAAAGGAAAACGTCGTGGCAGAAGAAACTATATTCAGCAAAATTATTCGTCGTGAAATTCCGTCGGATATCGTATACCAGGATGAACTGGTCACTGCGTTTCGTGATATTTCACCTCAGGCACCAACGCATATTCTGATCATCCCGAACGTTTTAATCCCAACCGTCAACGATGTGACGGCAGAGCATGAGCAGGCGCTGGGACGAATGATCACAGTGGCGGCGAAAATCGCTGAGCAGGAAGGCATTGCCGAAGATGGATACCGTTTGATTATGAATACCAACCGTCACGGCGGTCAGGAGGTGTATCACATTCATATGCATCTGCTGGGTGGACGTGCGCTTGGTCCAATGCTCGCGCATAAAGGTCTTTAAAAATGACCAGAGGATGCATTGCGCTTACGTTGGGTCTGCTGTTGCTGGCTGGCTGCCGTTCACACCCGGAAATTCCGGTCAGTGATGAACAGTCTCTGGTGATGGAATCAACAGTACTGGCGGCGGGTATCACCGCAGAGCCGCCTGAATTAACAACGTCTGATATTCAGGCCTCAGCATCCTCACGACTCTATAACGAAAGACAAGAACCCGTTACCGTTCATTATCGGTTTTACTGGTATGACGCCAGAGGGCTGGAGATGCACCCTCTGGAAGCGCCACGCAGCATGACTATCCCGGCTCGTTCGTCGGTAACGCTGTACGGCAGCGCCAATTATCTGGGGGCGCACAAGGTTAGGCTTTATCTTTATTTGTAAGGGGTGAATCTTGAAGATCAAAATGAATCGCTACGCATTGATTGCCGCGCTGGCGATGTTTCTCTCTGGTTGTGTGGCTCAACGTGAGCCCGCGCCGGTAGAGGAAGTGAAGCCAGTACCGGAACAACCCGTGCAGCCGCAACAGCCAGTTCCGGTTGTACCAACGGTGCCAACCATACCGCAGCAGCCGGGTCCGATTGAACACGAGGACCAAACGGCGCAGCCAACCCCACGTCAGCGTCATTATGACTGGAACGGGGCAATGCAGCCGATGGTCGGCAAAATGCTGCAAGCTGAGGGTGTGAAAGCAGGGGGCGTTCTGCTGGTTGATAGCGTAAATAACCGTACCAACGGCTCGTTAAACGCGGGTGAAGCCACCGAGACTTTGCGAAATGCGCTGGCGAATAATGGTAAATTTACCCTGGTTTCTGCGCAGCAGTTGGCAGTAGCCAAGCAGCAGTTAGGTCTGTCGCCTAACGACAGCCTGGGAACACGCAGCAAAGCGATTGGTATTGCCCGTAACGTTGGCGCGCAGTATGTGCTCTATTCCAGCGCTTCCGGTAACGTCAATTCACCTGCGCTGCAAATGCAATTAATGCTGGTACAAACTGGCGAGATAATCTGGTCAGGTAAAGGTGCTGTTCAGCAACAATAACAAACTGACGCGCGATGAAGTTCTGTCGCGCTATTTCCCGCAGTATCATCCCGTCGCAGCCAGCCAGAGCGGCCTAAGCGGCGGGAGCTGCATCATCGAACATCAAGCCCACCGTTTAGTGTTGCGCTGTCATCACGATCCTTACGCGCCAGAATCGCATTTCTTACGCCACTATCATGCGTTAAAGCATTTGCCAGAAAGTCTTGCGCCGCGTCCTCGCTTTTATACGCGCGGATGGATGGTCGTCGACTTTTTTCACGGTAAGGTAGAATCCAGATTACCGGACGCCGACGAACTCGCTGGCTTATTGTATCATCTGCACCAGCAGCCCCGATTCGGCTGGCGAATCAGCCTGCTGCCGCTACTCGAGCAGTACTGGCAGTGTAGCGATCCAGCACGTCGTACGTCATGCTGGTTGCGCGCCCTGAAGCGGCTAAGAAAAAGCGGTGAGCCTCGACCTTTGCGCCTGGGGCCGCTGCATATGGATGTCCACGGCGACAACATCGTACGTACAGACTCAGGGCTGCGGCTGATTGACTGGGAATATGCCGGCGACGGTGATATCGCGCTGGAACTGGCGGCGGTATGGGTCAGCGATGAGTCCCAGCACCAACGGCTGGTTAGCGCCTACGGCCAACGAGCGCATATTGAGCAAGATGCGCTCTGGCGACAGGTCAGGCGATGGCAAATCTGGATAATGATGCTGAAGGCGGGGTGGTTTGAGTATCGCTGGCAACAAACCGGCGATCGACAATTTATCAGGCTGGCCGATGAAACCTGGCGGCAGCTAACAATGAAAGGATAAGGAGAGCAGTGTGGGCCCAGTAATGTTGGATGTCGAAGGGTATGAGCTGGACGCTGAAGAGCGTGAGATTCTGGCGCATCCGCTGGTAGGTGGGTTGATCCTCTTTACCCGAAATTATCATGACCCGGAGCAGTTGCGTGAATTAGTGCGCCAGATCCGCGCGGCATCGCGTAATCATCTGGTGGTGGCAGTGGATCAGGAAGGGGGGCGCGTCCAGCGCTTTCGTGAAGGTTTTACCCGTCTGCCCGCGGCGCAATCTTTTGCTGCACTGCATGGGCTGGAAGAGGGGGGCAAACTGGCTCAGGAAGCTGGATGGCTGATGGCCAGTGAAATGATCGCGATGGATATTGATATTAGCTTCGCGCCCGTTCTGGATGTGGGGCATATCAGCGCAGCAATCGGCGAGCGCTCTTACCATGCCGATCCGCAAAAAGCGTTAGCGATGGCAACCCGCTTTATTGATGGCATGCATGCGGCCGGAATGAAAACGACCGGTAAACACTTCCCCGGACATGGTGCAGTGACGGCGGATTCGCATAAAGAAACGCCAACCGATCCGCGTTCAGAAGCCGAGATCCGCGCGAAAGATATGTCGGTATTCCAGACGTTAATCACTGAAAACAAACTGGATGCCATTATGCCTGCGCACGTCATCTACAGTGATGTGGACCCGCGCCCGGCGAGCGGCTCGCCACACTGGTTAAAAACGGTACTGCGTCAGGAGCTGGGTTTTGACGGCGTGATTTTCTCCGACGATTTGTCGATGGAAGGTGCGGCGATTATGGGGAGCTACGCCCAGCGTGGACAGGCATCGCTGGATGCAGGTTGCGATATGATCCTGGTCTGCAATAATCGTAAGGGAGCGGTCAGTGTGTTAGATAATCTGTCGCCGATCAATGCAGAACGTGTTACACGTTTGTATCATAAAGGTTCATTTTCACGTCAGGAACTGATGGACTCGGCACGCTGGAAGACGGTAAGCGCCCAGCTCAACCAGCTTCATGAGCGCTGGCAGGAAGAGAAAGCAGGTCATTAACGCACGTTTGGCGAGGATGCGATGATTATCTATTTACACGGTTTTGACTCTAACAGTCCGGGCAACCACGAGAAAGTATTGCAACTGCAATTTATTGACCCGGATGTCAGGCTGATTAGCTACAGTACGCGGCATCCTAAACATGATATGCAGCATCTGCTGAAAGAAGTGGACAAAATGCTGCAGCTTAATGTCGACGACCGACCGCTGATTTGTGGCGTCGGGCTCGGGGGATATTGGGCAGAACGAATTGGTTTCCTGTGTGATATTCGTCAGGTGGTGTTTAACCCTAACCTGTTCCCGTATGAGAATATGGAAGGGAAAATCGACAGGCCGGAAGAGTATGCTGATATCGCCACAAAATGTGTGACCAACTTCCGCGAGAAAAATCGCGATCGCTGCCTGGTTATTCTGTCACGCCATGATGAAGCCTTGAACAGCCAGCGTTCATCGGAGGAGCTGCATCATTACTATGAAATTGTATGGGATGAAGAACAAACCCATAAATTCAAAAACATCTCCCCGCATTTGCAGCGAATCAAAGCGTTCAAGACGTTAGGTTAATCTTTACTGAGCGTTTAAAAAACCAGCCTTCGGGCTGGTTTTTTTGTCCTAAAAGTCTGGGTTGTCTATCTTTTCAACATCAAAACTTGATGCACATCAATTTTGGTATGACCAATGCACCGTTCGTGTTATTCTCAGTCTCGAGGAACATTTTCAATATCGTAACTTGTTGTTAATTAAAGGCTATATACATAACTTTTAATTAACAATTGGTTAATAAATTTGAGGGGGTCACGTTGACTACACCATTGAAAAGGATCGTGATTGTCGGCGGCGGTGCTGGCGGACTGGAAATGGCGACGCAGTTGGGTAAAAAACTGGGTCGTAAGAAAAAGGCAAAAATCACGCTGGTAGACAGAAACCACAGCCACCTGTGGAAACCGTTGCTGCACGAAGTAGCAACAGGATCGCTGGATGAAGGTGTTGATGCGCTGAGCTATCTGGCGCATGCCCGTAACCATGGGTTCCAGTTCCAGCTGGGTTCGGTGATGGATATCGATCGTGAAGCGAAAACCATCACGATTGCTGAGCTGCGAGACGAGAAAGGCGATCTGCTGGTCCCTGAGCGTAAAGTGCCATATGACACGCTGGTGATGGCACTGGGCAGTACGTCCAACGATTTCAACACGCCGGGCGTCAAAGAGAACTGTATTTTCCTCGATAACCCGCACCAGGCGCGTCGCTTCCACCAGGAAATGCTGAATCTGTTCCTGAAATATTCTGCAAACCTGGGCGCGAACGGCAAAGTGAATATCGCTATCGTCGGCGGTGGTGCAACGGGGGTAGAACTCTCCGCTGAGCTGCACAATGCGGTAAAACAGTTGCACAGCTATGGTTATAAAGGGCTGACCAACGAAGCGCTGAACGTCACACTGGTGGAAGCCGGTGAACGTATTTTGCCAGCGTTGCCGCCGCGTATTTCCAGCGCCGCGCATAACGAGTTAACCAAGCTGGGCGTACGTGTACTGACTCAGACGATGGTCACCAGCGCTGACGAAGGTGGGTTGCATACCAAAGATGGCGAGTACATCAAAGCTGATCTGATGGTGTGGGCAGCAGGTATCAAAGCGCCAGACTTTATGAAAGAGATTGGTGGTCTGGAAACCAACCGTATCAACCAACTGGTGGTTGAACCAACCCTGCAGACGTCGCGTGATCCGGACATCTATGCGATTGGTGACTGTGCTTCCTGCGCGCGTCCGGAAGGGGGTTTTGTGCCGCCGCGTGCCCAGGCTGCGCACCAGATGGCATCCTGCGCGATGAACAACATTCTGGCGCAGATGAACGGTAAACCGCTAAAAGCGTATCAGTATAAAGATCACGGTTCTCTGGTTTCTCTCTCCAACTTCTCTACCGTGGGCAGTCTGATGGGCAACCTGACGCGTGGCTCAATGATGGTGGAAGGGCGTATTGCACGCTTTGTCTACATTTCACTGTACCGTATGCACCAGATTGCGCTGCATGGTTACTTCAAAACCGGCCTGATGATGTTGGTTGGCAGCATTAACCGGGTGATTCGTCCGCGTCTTAAACTGCACTAATACTGGCTTATAATGCCGGATGGAATGCTTCATCCGGCACTTTCTTTCAGAGTTCTCTGAATCATGCTGCTTTACCCCCTTTCTCCGCGATTTTCATCCGTAATCTGATTGGCATTATTTACCTTCTGTTGCAAAGTTGTTGCTAATAGCAAAAAAGGAGGAAGTCCCGTGAATAAATCAATGTTGGCGGGTATAGGGATTGGCGTAGCTGCTGCGCTGGGTGTGGCAGCGGTGGCCAGTCTAAACGTTTTTGAGCGTGGCCCACAGTTTGCACAAGTCGTCTCTGCAACACCGATTAAAGAAACGGTAAAAACACCGCGCCAGGAATGTCGTAACGTAACGGTTACTCACCGTAAACCTGTACAGGATGAAAACCGTATTGCCGGTTCCGTGCTGGGTGCGGTTGCCGGGGGCGTAATTGGTCATCAGTTTGGTGGTGGCCGCGGCAAAGACATTGCGACCGTTGCTGGTGCGCTAGGTGGCGGTTATGCAGGTAACCAGATTCAGGGGTCAATGCAGGAAAACGATACGTACACAACCACACAACAACGTTGTAAAACAGTGTATGACAAATCAGAAAAAATGCTGGGCTACGACGTAACGTATAAAATTGGCGATCAGCAGGGCAAAATCCGCATGGATAAAGATCCCGGTACGCAAATTCCGCTGGATAACAACGGCCAGTTGGTTCTGAATAACAAGGCGTAAAATAGCGTTATCATGAATATTAGCCCCCCATCGCTCAGGCTGGGGGGCTTTTTTTATCAGAAGGTTAAGGCATAGTTCAAACCAAAGGTGCGACCCCGACCTTTGTATTCATACAAGGATGGACTGCCATAAGTCGGGCTGTAGAGTAACGGTGCACGCTGTCCCCATAGGGTGGTGTACTCTTCATTCAGCAGGTTCTCAACGCTAAAGGTCAGTTTACCCAGCGGGAGCTGATAGCTGCCGATAAAGTCCATCGTATTGTACCCATCCAGCTTGTTGCCACTGGCGTCGCTCAGGTCAAATGTCTGCTGACTCTGTACTCGCAGAGACCACGGTTCTGGCGCCCAGCCAACCCATGCGGTTGCTTTAGATGGCGAAGCCAGAGTGACATCCCATTTTTGCCATTTACCGTTTTGCTTCACTTCCGATTTAATGATGTTGAAGTTACTTCCCAGACTCCAGTCTGTATCAGCAATGAAATAATCCACCGCGCCTTCAAGGCCATAAATCCGGCGATCGTCGGGTTGTACGTTAATGGTCATATCGTTGCGGTTAACGACGATCGATTTATCAGACGTGGAATAGTAAGCGGCGAGCTGTGTACGCAGGTTATCGCCGGTGTAGCGCCACCCCAGTTCGTAAGAGTTAACTTTAATGCCTTCCAGACGTGAATCCGCTACGTTAACACTGCGCTGGAGCTGATAATGATCGCCAACCAGCGAGTAGGTACCGTTGCCGTAGTATTTTCCGGGGTCGGGAAGTTCCACACCTTGAGAGAAGTTGAACCAGGTCTGCTGGCGATCGGTCAGGTGTGCGAGGATGCCCGCGTTAAACAGGAAGTTATCATAGTCTGCTTTGCCACCCGGGATACTATCAGCAGAGTTCGCCAGACCCGTTGCGATGCCTTGTTGTTGCGTATAGCCGACAAAATCATCAACGCGGTTTTCAGTCCACTGGTAGCGGATACCGCCGCTGAGCGTAAAGATGTCATTAATGTCGTAGCTGTTTTGCAGGAAAGGCGCGAAGTTGGTGATGCTGTAACCGGGATAGCGCCCGGTGGTGTAGGCCGTTCGGTTATCCATACCGCCAGAGGGGAGGGAATAAGCCAGATCGAAGAATTCTTGATTGGAATCGAATGTTTCGTGATCGGCGTCGATACCCCATGTCAGTTCCCAGTTTTCCATCAGCTGGCTGTTGAGGGTGATTTTGGCACCAAACTGGTCAGTATCCTGCTGTGATGCGGAGAAACTGGTGACCTTACCTTTGCTCAGCGTAGGGAAGGGATAGAATTTAAGTGATTCGTCACGGTAATAGATCTGGCTGACCAGATTCTGGCCGAAGAAATTGGCATCGGAATATTGCAGACTGATCAGATGCCGTTCCGTGCCGGGGATACGGTCGGAATTGAGACCGCTGCTGGTATGAGCGTTGCCGGTTCCCGTCACGGCAGACATGTTCTTGCCGAGATCCAGTCCGTAGTCGTCATCTCCCTGGCTTTTGTAGTACTGCGTAACCAGCTGCAGCTGGCGGTTGTCATCAAGCTCAATCGTCCCGGTACCCATCAGATCCAGGCGATCGGAATGCTGCAGACCGGTTTGGGTATTATCGAGCATTAAGGCGTCGTGGTTGGCATCATACCACCCCCCAAACCGTTGATAAGCGACAGACATGCGTCCGGATGCGCGGTCGGTTCCTCCGCTCACTGCGGCGGCAACACGCTCGTCATGATCGTTACTGTTGTTGAAACCGCTTTTGTTGCCCAGTTCGAGTTCAACTTCACGCTCAGGCTGACCTTTTTTGGTAACGATGTTGATCAAACCACCGGTACTTCCGCCGCCATACAGCGATGTTGCCCCGGAGATAACTTCAATGTGTGCAATATTAAACGGATCAATGGAGTCGAGCTGGCGGCTGTCGGTGCGGGAAGAGTTGAGACGAACACCGTCAATAAGCACAACGATGGCGCGACCACGCATGTTCATCCCGTAGTTGGTCCGTCCCTGGCTGCTGACGTCGATTCCGGGGATCAACTGAGCCAGAACATCTTTAAGCTCTTTTCCCCCCTGAACCTGCTGTTCAATCTCTCTGCCTTCGATAACCCATGTCGTTTGCGCCATTTCTGCCACGGTGCGTTGGCTCCGGTTGGCGCTGACGATGAGATCTTCTTCTTCTGCCGCCATTGCCGGTAGGGTTAAAGACAGTAACAGAGGATTGAGCACCCAGAGATGCTTATTCATTTGTATTCCTTATAAAATTTGTTGGCCTGTTTTTATTTTTACGGCATGGAAACCGATCGTTACATTATGAAACGGGTATTAAAACAAATGCGAATATTGCTGATAATGATTGACATTATCAATGTGTTTTACAAAATAAATGCATTAACCCAATGAAAACAATAAAGAATGTAGGGGTTAAGATGTGCCGTTTCCACCAGGAGCAGCGTAAGCTCCCGGTGATGACATTAAGACGTGGGTAGTGTGGAAGTGGTTAATTTTTAATCAGTTCAGGCCACAATCGTAATGTGGTGTGCGCGATCTGCATCAGTTTTTCGAACGAGGCTCCTTCGCGGGCGCTGATCGACATACCCTGCAAAATACAGTTCAGATATTCAGCCAACTTTTGTACATCGCAGTGTGCTGGTATTTCACCCTTTTCCTGTCGTTGATGCAGAAACTGAGCCAGCGTCTGTTCCTGCATGGCGTGACGGGATTTAACCGTGTGCGCAATGTCCCGGGAGGAGGCGGCCAGCGTAGCGGATGTGTTAATCATGAAACATCCCGCAGGCGTGTCTTTACTGGTGAAGCAGGTCGCTATGGCGGTGAAATAGTCCTCAAGTGCAGATTCGAGGCTTTTTTCTTCACAAAACAGTTGGGCTTCGTGTTTTGCCGCGAAGCGACTGATATAGCGGTCCAGCACGGCACGAAACAGTCCTTCCTTATTGGTAAATTCTGCATACAGCGTAGGCGCTTTTGCCCCGGTTGCTTCTACGAGATCGGCGAGCGATGTCGCTTCATATCCGTGCTGCCAGAAGAGTGTCATGGCCTTATCAAGCGCGGCTTCCCTGTCGAACACTTTTGGTCGGCCACGGCTTTTTTTTGCACAACCTGTCGTTTCAGTTGTCATGGTGCCGTTGTACCTTGTTGGGTTTATTGAATAACCATTATAAAAATAATCGCGCAGACACTCCAGTGCATTCAAGATAAAAATAATTCAATGCTATTGATATGAAAAATAAGACCTTTGTACTTTAAATAACAATCGTTATAAAAAAATGTTGACGTGTGACCTGGATCACATCTATGATTTATCTATCGATCGTTAAGTTAATCGCTTACGGCACACATTCATCTGCTAAAGGTCACTATCATGAAAAACGTAAAAACTCTTTTTGTCGCTGCTGTCCTGAGCTCACTTTCATTTGCAAGCTTTGCCGCTGTTGAAGTTCAGGCTACACCTGCAGGCCAACAGAAAGTCGGTATTATCTCCGCCAACGCCGGGACTAATTTAGGTTCTCTGGAAGATCAACTGGCACAGAAAGCAGATGAAATGGGGGCGAAGTCATTCCGTATTACTTCTGTTACCGGTCCTAACACCCTTCACGGGACTGCAGTTATCTATAAATAAGTTGTAAGCCCTCGCAATGCCACTGCGAATTCAATAAAAAACCCCGCGGGAACAAACCGGCGGGGTTTTTTTATGGCCTGAATTTACAGCGTTTGTGCAGGAGCATCGTGATGGCGCGTCACGTCTACAGGCATGCCTGAACGTAGCTCCATTGCATGTTCCATCACCGCTGCGTCTGTTTGTGCCGCATTTTTAAAGTTCTGCATTGATGAATTCAACACGATTGGCAGTAACTGCGGGTCGTCATTAATCTTTTCTGACAGCGGTTGGTGTACTTCAACCAGGCGCATACCGTTAGGTTCAACTGAGGCTTTAATCGGCGTGTTGATGATGTTCACTTTGGTTCCCGGCGTAACCTGACGGAATAAGGTTTCAATATCACCGTCACGCAGGCGAATACACCCGGAACTAACACGCATACCGATGCCAAAATCCGCGTTGGTTCCATGCAGCAAATACACACCGCCGTAAGCCGCTAAGCGGATTGCATGATGGCCCATCGGGTTATCCGGCCCGGCAGGTACTACGGCAGGGAGGTCGATACCATTGGCTTTATACCGTGCGCGGATATTCGCTGTTGGTGTCCAGGTCGGGTTAGCACGCTTATCAGAGATGGTGGTGACCATTGTTGGCGTCAGGGTGTCGCCGCCTAACTGGCCAATGCCAATGGGATACACGGTCACCGATTTTGTCCCTGGCTGGTAATAGTAAAGACGCAGTTCGGCGAGGTTAATGACAATCCCTTCGCGTGGGGCATCCGGTAGCAGAGTTTGCAATGGGATGGTTAAAACACTGCCCGGGCGAGGTACGTATGGATCGACGCCGGGGTTAGCCTGCAGCAGCGCTAAAAAGCCGACGTTGTATTTTTTCGCAATGGCTTCCAGCGATCCGCCGTTGTTTTCGACAACGTGAGTGGCATTTTCGCCCACCAGTTTGCTGCCTGGCGGCGGGAGCGGCCAGGTATTCGCTTGAGCCGGGAGCGCTAATGCGACGGTCGCCGCGAGCGTAAAAAGCGTTAGCCAGCGAGAGAGTCGTTTATTGTTTAACATCACCTAAATCCATTGTTTTTACGTGGTTTTTATTATGTAAAAGTAAACAGGAATTATGGCGGTTTGCTGTGTCGGGAAGTGCAGGGAAGTGCAAAGAGTTTGTAAATTCATCGGCCGGGCAAGCACCGTGCTCACCCGGCCGGAACGCTATGCTATGGCGTTTTCTTCCAGTTGACGCATAAACTGACGTACCCAGTCGATACGGGTTTTACGCTCAGCTAAATCTTGCATGAACTTCAGCCTGGTTGGGCCATCCAGACGGAAGTGTTGGGGTTGCTTTTGCAGTAAGCCAATCAGCCACACCGGGTTGACGTGGTTCTTCTCGGCAAACTCAATCGTCCCGCCTTTTTCATTGCCTTCTAGCTTTCTGATACCCAGTTTTTGCGCTTGCTGGCGCAAACGGGCAATATCCAGCAACGTACGGGCCGGGTCAGGCAACAAACCAAAACGGTCTATCAGCTCGACCTTAATTTCTTCCAGCTCGTTTTCGCCTTTCGCACTGGCAATGCGCTTGTAGAACGACAGTCGCGTATTCACATCGGGGATGTAGTCATCTGGCAATAGTGACGGCATCCGCAACTCGACTTCAGTTTGCTGGTTGGTGAGATCTTCGAGTGACGGTTCGCGTCCCTCTTTTAGCGCGTCAACCGCGTTCTCCAGCAGTTCCATGTATAGTGAGAAGCCGATTGTTTCCATCGAACCGCTCTGATCTTCGCCCAGCAGTTCCCCCGCGCCGCGAATTTCGAGGTCGTGAGTGGCTAGCGCAAAACCTGCACCCAAATCTTCCAGTGATGCAATTGCCTCAAGGCGTTTTTGTGCATCGGTGGTCATCGCTTTTGGATGCGGCGTCAACAGCCAGGCATAGGCCTGATGGTGTGAGCGTCCCACGCGGCCGCGTAGCTGGTGCAATTGTGCCAACCCGAAATGGTCAGCGCGCTCGATAATAATGGTGTTAGCGGTTGGAATGTCGATCCCGGTTTCGATGATGGTGGTACACACCAGCACGTTGAAGCGCTGATGGTGGAAATCGTTCATCACGCGTTCCAGCTCGCGTTCGCGCATTTGCCCGTGTCCAATCCCGATTCGCGCTTCCGGTACCAGCTCTGCCAGCCTGTCAGCGGTTTTCTGGATGTTTTCAACATCGTTGAACAGATAGTAGACCTGCCCGCCGCGCAGCACTTCACGCAGGATAGCTTCGCGTACCACCAGGCTATCGTATTCGCGTACGAAGGTTTTGACCGCCAGACGACGAGCGGGCGGTGTGGCGATGATCGACAGATCGCGCATGCCGCTCATCGCCATATTGAGCGTACGCGGGATCGGGGTTGCGGTCAGCGTCAGAATATCGACATCGGCGCGCATTGCTTTAATACGCTCTTTGTGACGGACACCGAAGCGGTGCTCTTCATCGACAATCAGCAGACCCAAATCTTTGAGTTTCACATCGCTTTGCAGCAGTTTGTGCGTGCCGATGAGAATATCGATTTTACCTTCGGCAACCTGCTCCAGAATCTGCGCTTGCTCTTTGGCGCTACGAAAACGGGACAGCATCTCAATGCGCACGGGCCAGTTGGCAAAACGATCGCGGAAGTTGTCGAAGTGCTGCTGGGCGAGCAGGGTGGTCGGCACCAGCACGGCAACCTGCTTGTGATTCTCTACGGCGAGGAAGGCGGCGCGCATCGCCACTTCGGTTTTACCGAAGCCGACATCGCCACACACCAGGCGGTCCATGGCCAGCGGCTGACACATATCGCTGAGTACCGCGTTAATCGCCTGCGCCTGGTCAGGCGTGGTTTCAAACGGGAAGCTGTCGCAAAACAGCTGGTACTGCTCGCGGTCATGCTTAAAGGCAAAGCCTTCTTTCGCCGCACGCTGGGCGTAAATATCCAGCAACTCCGCCGCGACGTCACGTACCTTCTCGGCGGCTTTCTGCCGGGCGCGCGACCAGGCATCGCCGCCCAGTTTATGCAGCGGCGCATTCTCTTCTGCACCGCCCGCATAGCGACTGATCAGATGCAGTGACGACACCGGCACGTACAGTTTGGCGTCGTTGGCGTAGGTGAGCATCAGGTATTCGCCGGTAATGCCGCCCGCTTCCAGCGTGGTCATACCGGCATAGCGACCCACGCCGTGCTCAAGGTGCACGACGGGTTGCCCCGGATGCAGCTCCGCGAGGTTACGAATTAACGTATCCGGGTTGATGGTACGACGAGAATCCTGGCGGCGGCGCGCCACGCGTTCACCCAGCAGATCGCTTTCACAAATCAGCGCCAGATTGCGTTTGCTATCGATGAAGCCATGCTCGGCTGCACCAATCATCAAATAACGACCATTGTCTGCGGCTTCATCAAGACGCAATATCCGCTTCGGCGCAACTTTGATGCGAGCCAGAAGTTCGCCGAGTGCTTCACGGCGACCTTCACTTTCCACTGAGAAAATTACCGGACCGGTAAAGCTCTCAAGGAATTTACGTAACGCATCTAACGGTGATTTTTGCTGCGCCTGCACGGCGATATCCGGCAGCTTCTGGAACCCGAGGTTAGTATTCGCAGCTTTGTTCGCCAGACTCTCGGTTTTTAGCTGAACGCGCGGCCAGCGTTTCAGTTCAGAAAACAGCTCATCCACCCGCAGCCACAGTGATTCAGGTGGCAGAAGCGGGCGCATCGGATCAACGCCGCGATTCTCAAAACGTGACAGGGTATCGGCCTGGAAGCGTTCTGCGCTGGTCTCGATATCACCGGTATTCACCAGCAGCGTATTGGCCGGGAAGTAGCTGAACAACGGCGGCAACGGCTCGCTGAAAAATAGCGGCTGCCAGTATTCAATACCCGCAGGTAACGTGCCTTTGCTGACCTGCTGATAAATATGTTCGGCGTCGCGTTTAACCTCAAAGGTGTCGCGCCACTGACTGCGGAACAGCTCGATGGCCGTTTTGTCAGTCGGGAATTCGTGTGCGGGAAGCAAATTAATGGCGTCGACTTCTTCCAGCGTGCGCTGGGTGTCAGTATCAAACAGGCGCAGGCTGTCGATTTCGTCATCAAAGAAATCAAGGCGATAAGGCAGCTCGCTGCCCATCGGGAACAGATCCAACAACGCGCCGCGCGTGGCGTATTCGCCGTGTTCCATGACCTGATCAACATGGCGATAGCCGGCGCTGTCCAGTTGCTCACGCAGGGCATCACGCGACAGGCGCTGACCCTTTTTCATCACCAGTGCATGACCGTGTAGATAGCTGTGCGGGCAGACGCGCTGCATCAACGTGTTGACCGGTACGATCAGCACACCGCGTTGCATCGCAGGCAGTTGATACAACGTGGAGAGTCGCGAGGAGATAATTTCCTGATGTGGGGAAAAACTGTCATAGGGCAGTGTTTCCCAGTCAGCCAGATTCATCACCATCTGGTCGGTAAACTGACGAATTTCATCATGCAAACGCAGTGCATTTTGCATGTCCGGCGCGATCAGCACCACTGGCCCCGCGTGATGTTCAGCTATTTCGGCGACCAGCGTCGCGCAGGCGGCACCGGTAAGTTCACCCAACTGGCGCTGATCGCCAGCTTTTGCTGGAAGCGTGTAACGATGTTGTTCAGGCATTCGGTTGTCAGGATCTCGTTTGGATATACGTCTGATAAGCAATGTTTCTTTATTATCCGTGATCGTTTCTCATAAGCAAATTGATTCGCCCCCTGATGGGGGCAAAAAGCGCGTTAGGGTTAGCGCGAAACGACCGATAAGGAAGGCGGGGAAAAGAGCAGGTCGGCCACTGTTTTTTGTGAAATTTTACGCACTAACAGGCCAAACAAGGTGCACAGCAGCAGGCAGGCGAACGGATACACCAGCAGCAGGGCCAGCTCTGCATATGCAGGCCAGGCGGCATGATTGATTTTGGGGATTAGCGTTAAGCTGAACAGCTCAACCAGAATACGGTGGGTGGTGTAGATGGCGATGGTATTGGCGCCAATCACGCTTAACGGGCCGGACTCACGCATACCAAAGCGCAGCTCAAATTGATAAAACAGCTTCATGATCAGCACAATGGAAAGAAGAGAAAGTAATAGTGAAACATTTGCCAGCCATGCAACGGCGGCGACGATTGTACTAACCAGAAAAAGCACAGAATGGCGGCGCAGGGGAACCTCTTTGAACCATGCCATCAGCGTTGCACCAAACCACGCGCCGAGGCTGTAGTATGGCAGGTTACGAATGACGCTGTTCATTCCCCACCACGGCGTCGGGACATAATTGATCGCCACGCTCAACACGACAAATAACGCCAACAATGGCGCCGCCCAGCGGCTGAAAAGCTTACACAAAACAAAATAAACAATCAGTGCGTACAGATACCACAAGCTGGTGCTGGCGGTGAGCATCCCGTGGGTAAAATCACTGATCGAACCGGCATAGGCGGCGTTGGCGGTATGGTTCAGATCGCGCTGCGGGGCCAGCCAGTTATTGAGCGCGACTAACGCCAGCCATTGTACCACTCCCCAAAGCACCAACACCCAGGCGATGCTCCAGATTCGTTTATCCAGACAGGTTGTCCACGGGACGCTATCGATATAGCGACGGATCAGATACCCCGAAATAAAGAAAAACACCGGCATGCGAAACGGCGCCAGGTACAAGTTCAGGTAAATCCAGCATTTGCTCAGTATCTCTGAAAGCGGATGCTGAAACGTAGTGAGGTGTGGGTAAAACGTGATTACCGAGTGATAAATTACCACCAGACAAATACATAACCCTTTGATCTGATTAATCCATAGTTCTTTTTTAATCATCGAGACGGCGTATCCATATTGATTGCTATAGCCTGCCATCCTGCGCAACTCGCGGTGGGCTGTAATGCGTAACTGTCTGCATTTTGTTTTTTTAAGATAAAGATCAGGGAGCTGGACTTAAGGAAAGAGAGATAACTTTAGCGGATTGATTTATTTATACTTTTAGGACAAGTGCTGACGAACACTTACGGTTCAGTCATTTACCCATTCTGCTTTCGCTTATATACTCGTGACTTTGCTAACAGCAACCAGACGGATTTCATGTACCAACCTGTCGCTCTATTCATTGGCCTGCGTTATATGCGTGGGCGTGCAGCAGATCGCTTCGGTCGCTTCGTTTCCTGGCTCTCCACCATTGGCATTACCCTCGGGGTAATGGCGCTGGTCACGGTGTTGTCGGTGATGAACGGTTTCGAGCGCGAGCTGCAAAACAATATCCTTGGCCTGATGCCTCAGGCCGTTCTCTCGTCTGAACAGGGTTCTCTGAACCCGCAGCAACTGCCGGAAAAAGCCGTGGTGTTGAACGGCGTCAACCGCGTCGCACCGATAACTACGGGGGATGTGGTGCTGCAAAGTGCGCGTAGCGTGGCGGTCGGCGTGATGCTGGGCATCGACCCGGCGCAAAAAGATCCTCTCACGCCGTATCTGGTCAATGTGAAGCAAACAGATCTGCAGCCGGGTAAGTATAATGTCATCCTCGGTGAGCAGCTTGCCGGGCAGTTGGGCGTCAATCGCGGCGATCAAATTCGCGTGATGGTGCCTTCGGCCAGCCAGTTTACGCCGATGGGGCGTTTGCCGAGCCAGCGTCTGTTTACGGTGATTGGCACCTTCGCCGCCAACAGCGAAGTAGACGGCTACCAGATGCTGACCAACATTCAGGATGCTTCCCGCCTGATGCGCTATCCGGTGGACAATATTACCGGCTGGCGTCTGTGGCTGAACGAACCGTTAAAAGTTGATACGCTGAGCCAGCAAACGCTGCCGCAGGGCACCAAATGGCAGGACTGGCGCGAGCGCAAAGGGGAACTGTTCCAGGCCGTGCGCATGGAGAAAAACATGATGGGGCTGCTGCTTAGCCTGATCGTGGCAGTGGCGGCTTTTAATATTATTACCTCGTTGGGTCTGATGGTAATGGAGAAGCAAGGGGAAGTGGCGATTCTACAAACGCAGGGGCTCACGCCGCGGCAAATCATGATGGTGTTTATGGTGCAGGGGGCCAGTGCCGGGATTATCGGCGCGCTGCTGGGCGCGGTGCTGGGCGCATTGCTCGCCAGCCAACTGAACAACCTGATGCCAATTATCGGTGTGCTGCTGGACGGTGCCGCGTTGCCGGTTGCTATTGAGCCGCTGCAGGTGATCGTCATTGCGCTGGTGGCGATGGCCATCGCGCTGCTGTCTACGCTTTATCCTTCCTGGCGCGCTGCCGCCACTCAACCCGCTGAGGCTTTACGTTATGAATAAGATCCTGTTGCAATGCGACAACCTGTGCAAACGCTATCAGGAAGGCACGGTGCAGACTGATGTTCTGCACGATGTCAGTTTTAGCGTCGGCGAGGGTGAGATGATGGCGATTGTCGGCAGCTCAGGCTCCGGCAAAAGTACACTGCTTCATCTGCTCGGCGGGCTGGATACACCGACTTCCGGCGACGTCATTTTTAGCGGTCAGCCGATGAGCAAACTCTCGTCAGCGGCGAAAGCGGAACTGCGCAATCAGAAGCTCGGATTTATTTACCAGTTCCACCATTTGTTGCCAGACTTTACCGCGCTGGAAAACGTGGCGATGCCGCTACTGATTGGCAAGAAGAAGCCGGCTGAAATTACCGAGCGCGCACGTGACATGCTGAAAGCGGTTGGGCTGGATCACCGTGCCAGTCATCGCCCGTCTGAACTGTCGGGCGGCGAACGCCAGCGCGTAGCCATCGCCCGTGCGCTGGTGAATAACCCGCGCCTGGTACTGGCAGACGAGCCAACGGGTAACCTTGATGCGCGAAACGCGGACAGCATTTTCGAACTGCTGGGTGAGCTGAACCGCTCTCAGGGCACGGCATTTCTGGTGGTGACGCACGATCTACAACTGGCGAAGCGCATGAGCCGCCAGCTTGAAATGCGCGATGGTCGCCTGACGGCTGAACTGAGCCTGATGGGGGCCGAGTAATGGCATCGCCTTTATCATTATTGATCGGTCTGCGCTTTAGCCGCGGTCGGCGGCGCGGTGGCATGGTGTCGCTGATTTCCGTGATTTCTACCGTCGGTATTGCGTTGGGCGTGGCGGTGTTGATCGTCGGTCTAAGCGCCATGAACGGATTTGAGCGAGAGTTGAACAACCGTATTCTGGCCGTGGTTCCGCACGGTGAGATTGAAGCGGTAAATCAGCCGTGGAACAACTGGCAGGAAGCACTCGACAAAGTTCAGAAAGTGCCGGGTATTGTCGCTGCGGCGCCTTATATCAATTTCACCGGGCTGGTGGAGAGTGGGGCGAACTTGCGCGCCGTACAGGTAAAAGGTGTTGATCCGCAGCAGGAACAGCGTTTAAGCGCACTGCCATCCTTCGTGCAAAACCACGCCTGGGATAATTTTAAAGCCGGTGAACAACAAATCATCATTGGTAAGGGTATTGCCGATGCGCTGAAGGTGAAGCAGGGCGACTGGGTGTCGATTATGATCCCTAACGCCAGCGCGGATCATAAGTTACAGCAGCCTAAACGCGTGCGTTTGCACGTGACGGGAATTTTGCAACTGAGCGGTCAGCTCGATCACAGCTTTGCCATGATCCCAATGGAAGATGCGCAGCAATATCTGGATATGGGAACCAGCGTTTCCGGGATTGCCCTGAAAGTTAACGACGTGTTTAACGCCAATAAGCTGGTGCGGGACGCGGGCGAAGTGACCAATAACTATGTTTATATTAAGAGTTGGATCGGTACTTACGGCTATATGTATCGCGATATCCAGATGATCCGCGCCATTATGTATCTGGCGATGGTGCTGGTGATTGGCGTAGCCTGCTTTAATATCGTTTCCACGTTAGTGATGGCGGTAAAAGACAAAAGCGGCGATATTGCGGTATTAAGAACGCTGGGGGCGAAAGACGGACTGATCCGCGCCATCTTCGTCTGGTATGGACTGCTGGCGGGTCTGTTCGGTAGCCTGATAGGTGTGGTTATTGGTGTTGTTGTTTCTCTACAGCTCACACCGATCATCAATGGTATTGAGGCGCTTATCGGCCATCAGTTCCTCTCCGGCGATATCTATTTCATTGACTTCCTGCCATCGGAATTACACTGGCTGGATGTGATTTACGTGCTGGTGACAGCATTAGTGCTGAGTCTTTTGGCGAGTTGGTATCCGGCGCGTCGCGCCAGCAATATTGATCCTGCGAGAGTACTTAGCGGCCAATAACAATATATACACTAAAGCATTCATGCTGCATCAAGGAGCGGTGATGTATTACGGATTTGACATCGGTGGGACTAAAATTGCGTTAGGCGTATTCGATAATCAACGTCGTTTGCAATGGGAAACGCGCGTCCCTACGCCGCGTGACAGTTATGACGCTTTCCTTGATGCGGTGTGCAATTTGGTGCAGGAAGCAGACCAGCGGTTTGGCATTAAAGGTTCGGTTGGCATCGGCATTCCTGGTATGCCGGAAACGGAGGACGGTACGCTGTATGCAGCCAACGTTCCTGCTGCCAGTGGCAAACCGCTGCGGGCCGATCTCAGCGCACGACTGGATCGTGATGTGCGTCTGGATAATGACGCCAACTGTTTTGCACTCTCCGAAGCCTGGGACGATGAGTTCACCCAGTATCCGTTAGTGATGGGCTTAATCCTCGGCACCGGTGTCGGTGGTGGCCTGGTGCTTAACGGAAAGTCTATCACTGGACGTAGCTATATTACCGGCGAGTTCGGTCATATCCGTTTGCCTGTTGATGCGTTGACGTTGATGGGATTTGATTTCCCGCTGCGTCGTTGCGGATGTGGTCAACTGGGGTGCATCGAAAGTTATCTTTCCGGTGGCGGATTTGCGTGGTTGTACCAGCATTACTACCATCAACCTCTGGATGCCCGTGAAATTATCACCCTCTGGGAGCAAGGCGATGAGCACGCGCATGCGCATGTAGAGCGTTATCTGGATTTGCTGGCCGTTTGCCTGGGGAATATCCTGACTATCGTCGATCCAGATTTAGTGGTGATTGGCGGTGGCTTGTCGAACTTTACCGCTATTACGACGCAACTGGCGGGCAGGCTGCCACGTCATTTGCTGCCCGTTGCCCGTGTGCCGCGTATTGAGCAGGCACGACACGGTGATGCGGGTGGGATGCGCGGAGCCGCTTTCCTACATCTTACCGATTAATACAAAGAGGTTGTTATGCTGTCGCGTCGGGGTCATCGATTAAGCCGTTTTCGTAAAAATAAACGCCATTTGCGCGATCGCCTGCGTCAACGGATCTTTTTCAGAGACAGAGTGGTGCCTGAACTGGTGGAAAAACCAAGGGTGTTAGTCCTGACTGGCGCGGGAATTTCCGCTGAATCAGGGATTCGTACCTTCCGTGCTGCGGATGGTCTTTGGGAAGAACATCGGGTTGAGGATGTGGCAACGCCGGAAGGATTTAGCCGTAATCCTGGACTGGTTCAGTCGTTTTATAACGCCCGTCGTCACCAGTTGCAACAGCCCGAAATTCAGCCAAACGCGGCGCATATTGCGTTGGCAAAACTCGAAGCCGAGCTGGGTGATCGCTTTCTACTGGTAACGCAAAATATTGATAATCTGCACGAACGTGCGGGAAGTCAGAACGTTATCCACATGCACGGCGAGCTTCTTAAGGTTCGCTGTTCGCAAAGCGGGCAGATTTTAGACTGGACAGGGGATGTCACGCCAGAAGACAAATGCCATTGCTGCCAGTTCCCTGCGCCCCTGCGACCGCACGTTGTCTGGTTTGGCGAAATGCCGCTGGGGATGGATGAAATTTATATGGCGCTGGCGATGGCAGATGTTTTCATTGCCATTGGCACGTCAGGGCATGTTTATCCGGCTGCGGGTTTTGTCCACGAAGCGCGTCTGCATGGGGCGCATACGGTGGAGTTAAATCTGGAGCCAAGCCAGGTGGGTAGCGAGTTCGAAGAGAAGTATTACGGCCCGGCAAGCCAGGTGGTGCCCGAGTTTGTGGAGAAGTTATTGAAGGGATTGTGATCACGGATGGCGTAGGCCCGATAAGCGCAGCGCCATCGGGCAGTTATGATGCGCCGGATGCGACGCTGGCGCGTCTTATCCGGCCTACGAGGAGGGCAATTAGCGTCCTGCTTTCAGCTTCTGATAATACTCTTCATAGATGGCGCTGGCGGAACCAACATCGTTCTGCCATTCCCCTTTGTTGATGGTTTCTGCATCCGGGTACAGGGTTTTATCATTCGCGACTTCCGGACTTAGCAGCTTGCGTGCCGCCAGGTTTGGCGTTGGATAACCAATAGTTTCCGCCACTTCTTTCGCCACGTCCGGGCGTAGCAGGAAGTTAATCAGCTTCAGCGCACCTTCTTTGTTTTTAGCATTTGCCGGAATAGACAGGCTGTCCATCCAGAAAATCCCACCTTCTTTCGGCCAGACGACTTCCAGCGGTGTACCTGCCTGACGCGCAACATATGCGGAGCCGTTCCACACCATCCCCAGATTGACTTCACCTTCCATATACGGATTGGCCGGGTTGTCAGAGTTAAACGCCGCAACGTTAGGCATTAGCTTCTTCAGCTCGTTATACGCAGCTTCAATCTCTTTCGGGTCGGTGGTATTGCCGGAGTATCCCAGCTTGCGCAGCGCCATCTGGAACACTTCGCGGGCATCATCCGTTAACAGCAGGCTGCCCTTGTATTCCGGTTTCCACAGGTCAGCCCAACTGGTCACGGTTTTGGGATCAATGGCATCACTGTTAATACCAATGGCCGTTGCACCCCAGATATACGGGATTGAGTAGTCGTTGTTCGGGTCAAACGGCTTATTGAGCATTTCCGGATCGAGGTTGTGGAAGTTGGTTAACGTCGACTTGTCGATCTTCTGGATCATGCCTTCTTTACGCATTTTATCGACGTAATAGGTGGACGGAACCACCAGATCGTACGCACCGTCTTTATAGGTTTTGAGCTTGGCGTACATGGTTTCGTTCGACTCGTAGGTCGAATAGATTACCTTAATGCCGGTCTCTTTGGTGAACTGTTCCAGTAATCCTGGCGGAACGTATTCGGTCCAGTTGTAGAAATAAAGCGTGTTGTTGTCATTCGCGTGAGCGGCGCTCATGCCCAGTGCCAGAGCACCCGCCGCGAGCAGGTGGCGTGACCATTTTTTCATCATTTAACGTCCCCTGAATTAAGGGCCTTAACGGCCCTTGGTTTTATCACGTGCAATAAGCTGGCTGGCGATCACCATAACCAGCGACAGAACCAACAAAATGGTTGCCAGTGCATTCACCTCTGGTGATACACCGACTTTAACCATTGAGTAGATTTTTAATGGCAAAATTTCATAGCCGGGTCCGGTGACGAAGGACGAAACCACGACATCATCCATCGACAGCGTAAAACTTAGCAACCAACCTGCAGCTACCGCCGGCATGGCCAGTGGCAGAATGATCTTGCGCAGAATGGTCACTTCACTGGCACCCAGGTCTTTAGCTGCTTCAAGCATACGTACGTCAAAGCCTTTCAAACGTGAGTAGACCGTTACGACCACAAAAGGCAGGCAGAACGTGATATGTGAAAACAGCAGCGACCAGAAGCCCAGTTGAATGCCAATCAGCATAAACAGCACCAGCAGCGAAATTGCCATCACGATATCCGGCGACATCATCACCACAAACAACATGCCGCTGACAAATGGTTTGCCACGAAAACGGTAGCGATATAAAGCGACCGCAGTCAGTGAACCGATCAGGGTGGCAAAGGTCGCGGAGAGCACGGCCATCGTCAGTGAGTGCTGTGCCGCCTGCAGCAAACTGTCGTTGTTCATCAGCAGGCCGTACCATTTGGTGGTAAAACCCTGCCAGTTAATGCCGAAGCGCGAGCTGTTAAAGGAGTTCACAATCAAAATGATGATTGGAATATACAGATACGCGTAGATAGCGGTCATGAAACCGCCTCTGAGCAGCCGACCGATCATTCGAGTTCCACCTTCTTGTTCAGCAAGCGCGAGGCGCGCCAGTAGATCAGCAGCATCAGCCCCATCACAATGGTCAGCGTAATGCTGGTGGCGGCACCAAACGGCCAGTCGCGGATGTTCAGGAACTGCACTTTAATCACATTACCAATCAGCAGGTTTTTCGCCCCGCCCATTAAGTCGGATACGTAAAACAGCCCCATGGCTGGCAGCATAACCAACAGACATCCGGCGATAATTCCCGGCATCGTCAACGGAATAATGATGCGGGTGAAGGTCTGAAGTTTACTGGCACCCAAATCACGCGCGGCTTCCAGTAGCGGTTTATCGAGTTTTTCAATGCTGGAATAGAGCGGCATCACCATAAACGGCAGCAGGATGTACACCAGGCCGATAATCACCGCGCTGGGGGTAAACATGATACGAATAGGAGTATCGATAACGCCGAGCCACAACAGAAATTCGTTGAGATAGCCTTTGGTACTGAGGAAAATTTTGAGTCCGTAGATGCGGATAAGTGAGTTGGTCCAGAACGGAACAATCAGCAGGAACAGCAGCAGCGGGCGCACTTTTTCCGGCAGTTTCACCAAAAACCAGGCAAACGGGTAGCCGAGTACCAGGCAGGCGAGCGTGGCAATCAGCGCCATATTGAGGGAATGAACCAGCACCTCAAAATAGAGCGGATCGAGCAGGCGTGTATAGTTTTCCAGCGTAAAGACCATTTTGACGAAATTGGCGTCGTCGCGGGTCAAAAAACTGGTACCGATGATCATCAGGTTGGGCAGAAAGACAAACAACACAAGCCAACCGACAATGGTGACGATCACCACACTCTGGAATTTACTTGTGTTCTTCATCAGCCAGTACGACCTCCCAGCTTTCTACCCAGTTAATCGCCATTTTCTGGTCGAGCGAGTGGTCAAAGTCAGGATCGTCTTCGTTGAAGAATTCACTGACCATCACCATCTTGCCATTTTCCAGTTCCACAACCGACTCCAGCGTCATGCCTTTGTAGTTGCGTTCGCGCACGTAGCCGATCAGGCCTTCGATATGATTATCGTCGTTGATTTCATCCACGCGCAGATCTTCCGGGCGTAACAGAACGTGCAGTTTCTGTCCAGGAACCACCGCGAAGTTGACGTAAATATTGCACTCGCGGCCTTCAACGTTAGCACGAACACGCTGCTCGTCCAGACGTTCTATCACCGTGGCGTTAAACATATTGATCTCGCCGATAAATCCGGCAACGAACAAATTTTTCGGCTCTTCGTAGATCTCGCGCGGTGTACCGTCCTGCTCAATCTTGCCGTCACGCATCACCACGATACGGTCTGACATAGTCAGCGCTTCTTCCTGATCGTGAGTGACAAAGACGAAAGTGATACCCAGCTTACGCTGTAACGCTTTCAGTTCGTTCTGCATCTGCTTGCGCAGTTTGTAGTCCAGCGCAGAGAGAGATTCATCTAACAGGAGTAAACGCGGTTTATTGACCACCGCACGGGCAATCGCCACGCGCTGCTGTTGGCCACCGGAGAGTTGATGCGGTTTTCGCTGAGCGAACTCTTCCAGTTGCACCATGCGCAGGGCTTCAGTAACGCGAGGAGGAATATCGGCTGCGGGGGTTTTCTGCATGCGTAAACCAAAGGCCACATTCTCATACACGGTCATGTGGGGGAATAACGCATAGCTTTGGAAGACGGTGTTCACGTAGCGGTTTTCCGCAGGAACGTGAGTGATGTCCTGGTTGTCCAACATAATATGACCGGAATCAACCGTTTCCAGACCGGCAATCAGGCGAAGAACGGTTGTTTTACCGCAGCCAGAGGGGCCGAGCAGCGTGAGAAATTCGCCATTGCTGATGGTCAAATCCAGGCTGGAAATCACCTCTTTGCCATCGAAACTTTTGCGAATTCCCGCTAATTGCACCAGTGGAGAAAGCGAACGCGGTTGTTTATTCAATTTTTTACTCTGTCCCATGTAAACGCAACGGATGGCTGACCGATGCGGGGTTTGTGGTTAACCACCTTGATGACTCTTAATGAGGGCGGTTATTCTACGGCAAACCATTGTAATCGCCAATCCTTGTTGCGAATTACTGACTTAACCCTATAGTCAGAGGGGATGTCAGGGAGAAATATTCTCACTTGCGGGGATAAAAGTGACCTGACGCAATATTTGTCTTTTGTTGCTTATTGATAATGTTGTCACAAAAAGTGAGGGTGACTGCATGGATAAACTACTTGAGCGTTTTTTACACTACGTGTCGCTGGACACCCAATCAAAATCGGGCGTGCGGCAGGTACCCAGCACTGAAGGACAGTGGAAGTTATTGCAGTTGCTTAAGCAGCAACTCGAAGAGATGGGACTGGTCAATATTACCTTGAGCGACAAGGGGACGTTGATGGCAACGTTGCCCGCTAACGTTGCAGGTAATATTCCCGCGATCGGTTTTATTTCCCATGTGGATACCTCACCGGATTTCAGCGGTAAAAACGTTAATCCGCAAATTGTCGAAAACTATCGCGGCGGCGATATTGCGCTCGGTATTGGCGATGAGGTTTTGTCGCCGGTGATGTTCCCGGTGCTGCATCAACTTCTGGGTCAGACGTTGATCACCACAGATGGCAAAACGCTGCTGGGTGCGGATGATAAAGCCGGTATCGCCGAAATCATGACCGCACTGGCTGTGTTGATACAAAAAGATATTCCGCATGGCGATATCCGCGTGGCCTTTACGCCAGATGAAGAGGTCGGTAAAGGCGCGAAGCATTTCGACGTTGCAGCATTTGATGCGCAGTGGGCCTATACCGTCGACGGTGGCGGCGTGGGCGAACTGGAGTTTGAAAACTTCAACGCCGCGTCGGTCAATATCAAGATCGTCGGTAACAATGTGCATCCGGGTACGGCAAAAGGGGTGATGGTGAACGCGCTGTCGCTGGCGGCTCGCATCCATGCCGAAGTTCCCGCCGATGAAAGCCCGGAAGCGACGGAAGGCTATGAAGGTTTTTACCATCTGGCAAGCATGAAAGGGACGGTTGATCGGGCTGATATGCACTACATTATCCGCGATTTTGACCGTAAGCAGTTTGAAGCGCGTAAACGCAAAATCATGGATATTGCCAAAAAGGTCGGTAAAGGGTTACATCCGGACTGCTATATCGAGCTGGTGATTGAAGACAGCTACTACAATATGCGTGAAAAAGTGATCGAGCATCCGCATGTGCTGGATATCGCCCAGCAGGCAATGCGCGATTGTGACATTGAGCCGGATCTTAAACCCATTCGTGGTGGTACCGACGGCGCGCAACTGTCGTTCATGGGATTACCTTGCCCGAATCTGTTCACCGGTGGCTATAACTACCATGGTAAGCATGAGTTTGTGACACTGGAAGGCATGGAAAAAGCCGTGCAGGTGATTGTGCGAATTGCGGAATTGACGGCGAAACAGTAGCCGCTTTTGCCGGTAGATGCCGGATGGCGCTTCGCTTATCCGGCCTACGGGATACGCTATTTGTAGGCCGGATAAGCGAAGCGCCTTCCGGCGCACTCTCAATAGGTTATCCTTCGAAGAACCAGTATCCGCTATTCACCAGTGCGGCAAGCATGGCGAGGAAAGACGGATCTTCCAGTGCATCCTCAAAGTTTTCCGCTGTCAGAACAATATGGCTGGCGAGCGCATCCAGCGCCGGACGGTGAGGGGAGTCAATTTTCTCACCATTTACATAAACGTCATCGCCAATGCGCAGTACACGCAATCCACCCAGACGAACCAGAACATCGCCTTGCTTCAGGGCATCATAGATTTCGTCAGGCTGATAAGGCGGCTCAGGCGGCGCAACGTCCAGTTCATGACGCGACTGAGAGATAAACTCGCCAAACCACTGTTTAAAATGCTCCGGCTGGTTAATGAGCCCCAGCATCATTTCGCGCAGCTTGTCCATTTCCTGTGGCAGCACGTCTGCTGGATGGTCGCGCGGCGGTAGATCTGGATCGCTGTAGTACGTGCTACCCAGTTCGCGTTGCAGAACGTAATCCGCAAATCCGCTGATCAGCTCCCGGGTATTCGGTGCGCGGAAACCTACCGAGTAATTCATCGCGTTTTCTAACGCGTAGCCTTCGTGCGGGAATCCAGGTGGAATATACAGAATATCGCCTGGCTCCAGCTCTTCATCAATGATGGCTTCAAACGGATCAACCTGGAGCAGGTCAGGGTGCGGACAATGCTGCTTCAACTGCAGTTTTTCACCCACACGCCAGCGACGGCGACCGGTTCCCTGGATGATGAACACATCATATTGATCCAGATGCGGGCCAACACCACCACCGGGTACAGAAAATGAGATCATCAAATCGTCAATGCGCCAGTCCGGCAATTCACGGAATGGCCGCATCAGCGCGGCAGTTGGTTCGTGCCAGTGGTTTACGGCCTGGACCAGCAGTGACCAGTTGCTTTCACCAAGATGGTCATAGCTTTCGAAAGGACCGTGGCTAACCTGCCATTTGCCATCCTGGTGGCTGACCAACCGGCTGTCGACTTCGCTTTCCATTGCCAGCCCAGCCAGTTCGTCAGGGGAGAGTGGATCAATAAAGTTGTTAAAGCCGCGTTTTAAGACCACCGGGCGTTTTTGCCAGTGACGTTCAAGAAAATCGGGCCAGTTAAGAGTGAGTTGGTATTCCATAATGAGCATCCCGCAGGCTGGTATCTGCAACCGATTATAACGGATACTTAACCTCAAGCGTGAAGTCAGTACATATTTATTACATGTAAAGATTACTCGTCTTTTTGTCCCGGATGTTGGCGGCCGAAAATAACTTCCATGCGCGCTCCGCCCAGCAGACTGTCGCCAGCGATAATCTGCCCGTCATATTGCTCGGTGATCTCACGTGCGACAGCCAAACCCACGCCTTGCCCGGGGCGTAAGGTATCCACGCGCTGACCACGGTCGAACACCACTTCACGTTTACTGTGTGGAATACCGGGGCCGTCATCTTCTACCACAATGTGCAGATGATCTTCCGTTAATTGCGCTGAGATCTCGACAAATTCCAGGCAATATTTACAGGCGTTATCCAGGACGTTGCCCAGCACTTCGACGAAGTCGTTCTGTTCACCCACAAAGCTTGTCTCAGGCGAAATGTCGAGATTAATGTTAACCCCTTTACGCTGGTACACCTTGTTTAATGCAGAGGTCAGTTTATCCAGCAACGGTGCAACCGGATGCAATTCCCGGCTGAGAAGGGCACTACTGCCGCGCATGCTGGCACGATGCAGATAATAGCCAATTTGCTGTGAAATACGGCTAATTTGCTCCAGCATGACGGGTTCAGCATCGCTCACGCTCATTTTCTCATTACGCATCGAACGTAGCGTGCTTTGCAATACGGCCAACGGTGTTTTCAGGCTGTGGGTGAGGTCGGTTAACGTGGTACGGTATTTATCGTAGCGCTCACGTTCGCTCTTTAATAAGCGGTTGAGGTTACGCACCAGACTGGTGAGTTCACGCGTGGTGGCAGGATTAAGCATCTCGCGATGATGCTCTTCAAGCTCACGGACTTCGCGCGCCAGTGATTCGATAGGTCGCAGGCTCCACCAGGCTGCAACCCACAGCAACGGGATAACCAACAGTAAATTGGCAACCAGCACATAAATAAACCAGCTCCAGACCATATATGAGCGTTTGAGCTCAATAGGAATGGTATCAACAACCACAATGGTCAGTTGTGGCATTCTGGCGGTGGCAGGGTAGATGTTCACTGCCACGGAGTGGGTCATTTCTGCATTATCGTCATCTTCTCTGACTTCTCTTAGCTTCTGTTGTGCCGAATGATCCTCGCGTAGCAATGTGCTGGTGGCGTCGACATTGGCTTCAATCTCATGAAAACCATTTGTCTTTAGCCAGTCTGGTTGAATACGTTGTACCAGCCAGGGTACGTCGCGTTGGGCCCAGAGCAGCTTACCGTTTTCATTATAAATCAGCGACATTGTAGGGCTTTGCATATCGAGATTTTCAGGTAGCTCGACATTGATTTTGCCGTTTTCCCATTTCGCCAGGGTATAGAACAGATTACTTTCGCCACGTAGCAGACGAAATGTTGTTTTATCAAAGCTGACGCTATAGCCAACCAAAGCCACCATGCCGTAAGCCAGCGAGAGGACCAGTACAACGCCTGCGGTTGCCAGCAAAAAGCGCAGCCGCAGTGATAACGGGAAAAAATGACGCAGTAATTTATTCATCAGCGCAGTTCAAAAAGATAACCTTGCCCACGTACCGTGGTGATCACATCGTCCGGATATTGCGCCTGAATTTTCTTGCGCAGACGTCCCATTAAGACATCAATGGTGTGACTTTCACGCAGTTCAGCATCCGGGTAGAGCTGTAACATAAGCGAATCTTTACTAACGACTTTGCCGCTATTACGGATCAGCGTCTCCATAATGGTGTATTCGAACGCCGTGAGTTTGATCACTTCATCGTTCACGGACAGTTCGCGGCGAGAAAGGTCCACCTGAAATGGCGGAAGCGAGATTATCTGCGAGGCCAGACCACTATTGCGGCGCATCAATGCCTGCATTCTTGCAACCACTTCTTCAATGTGAAACGGTTTTGTGACGTAATCATCTGCACCGGCACTGAGCACTTCCACTTTGTCCTGCCAGCCTTCACGGGCGGTTAACACCAGAATGGGCAATGAAACGTCATTACTGCGCCAGCGGCGGATCAGTGACAGTCCGTCTTCATCGGGGAGTCCTAAATCGACGATCGCAATATCCGGCAAGTGTTCATTAAGAAAATAGTCTGCTTCCTTTGCATCTTCTGCATCATCCACCTGGTGGCCTAAATCCTGTAGCTGAACCTTAAGGTGGTGACGTAATAATGCATTATCCTCAACAACCAGCACGCGCATCATTGTTTCTCCCTAAATTCATGGTACGAATAGTTTAACGCTGATTATGTAGATTGAAAGCAGCGCTATGAAATTAAATAACTTTTTTTGTGCTCCCTCGCCCGTGGGGGCGTCCTGGGGGCAGTGCTGTTGGCATCTGATTGTTCAGCATATTGACCTGATCCTGGTTCATGTCGCCAATCCACTTGGAGTAAACCTCGTACACCATTCGCGCATCTTCATGCCCCATCTGACTCGCTATGAATGACGGGTTCGCTCCGGCCATCAACGTCCAGCAGGCATAGGTATGCCGTGACTGATAAGGATTCCTTTCGCGGATATTGGCAAGTTTAGTACCTCGCTTCCAGCCATAGGCAATCGAGTTCTTGGAAAAGTAACTGCCTTTCTTTGACGAATATGCTGTCGGTGAAAAAACGAAGCGAAGAGATTGCTGCTCAGTTTTACCGATCTCCCGATGGTGAAATCGAATTTCTTGCTTCGGATTAGCGCCGGTGATTTCGTATTGTTCCTTCAGTGCATCCAGAGCAGGCCTAAGCAACGTTATTGTCCTTATTCCGGCATCTGTCTTAGGAGGTACAAATACTCGCTTATTCGTCAAACTTCTGGATACGTGGATTTCACCTTTTACCAAATCAATATCTTCCCATGCCAGGGCGCATATCTCGCCCGGCCTCATCCCCGTATGTACGGCAACAATGATGATTAATGCCTGGCTACGGGGAAGGGCGGCTATCAGTGCCTGGTACTCATGAAGTAAAAGTGGGTCGGGATCATTTTTAGATAACTTGAGTCGCGACACTCCTTCATAAGGAGCATGCAATATAAACTGGCTTCGGTTTGCGAGCTTAAGCATTTCTGATAAAACTGCCATCTGTTTATTGACTGTTGAGGGCGCGCGGCCTTGCCTGGCCAGATTCGGCATTGCCGGGTTAATAATTGTCCCGGTCAATAACTCCTTTCGGTAATGCAAAATATCGGCATGCTCAATATCAACCAGACGGGTATTTTCTCCGATTACACGCTGTAACGTATTTACGACCGAAGTAAGCGATAGCAGCGTTGCACCAGATACTTCTAAGGCTTTGGTGTCTGTAAAAAAATCACTCAACTCTTTAAACGTGGTGATTTTTTTGGTTGTGATGAACTTCTTAAGCGCTTTGGATTCCGGAAAGCGTTCCGCATAGTCGAACTTACCGAGCTGTATTTCGCTTGTGATGAGTGCGCGAAGATTACCAGCTTTTTTGATGTTGCTGCTGTTCACCGTCCAACCGCGAAGGACTTCGCGGCAACGTTTGCCGCGATAGGTAAATGTGATCCGTATTTTTCCATTATGCAGCTCAACGCCGGTTGGAAAGTCCATCATGCTTCCTGTACTAATTGGTTAATCTTTGGATAGTTGTACCAAAGCAGACCTTTAGAATTGCCAGTTTCCCCGAGAGCTGTCAGATGTTTGAAATGCACGCCTTCGATCCACAAATTCAACCGATAACTTTTAATTTGTCTTTCAGACAAGCCGGTCTTTTCTGTTAGTCGCGCTTCAACCATCCACTCTTCGCTGAAAATGAGTTGCGACATACATAACTCCGATGCCGCCAGCCACAACAGTACATGCTGCGGTTGGCGAATATTGATAATCAAAAATCAGTAGTTGGTTTTGTCTTACGTTTTTGGCGCCGTTTTTTCTTCGGCTTGATGCTTGGTGGCATAACGAGCCGACGCGCTGGTGGCAGACTAAAAACATGCTCACTGATCTGTCTGCGTTCTCTCATTTTCCATACATGCCATGCCGTCCAGTCACACCCATCATCACAGATGTGCTGCGAGCGGATCAGCGCTTCATCGCCGGTTAAATTCTCTGTCACTGCTCCGCCTCCGCACTTATAACCCCAGCGGCCAGCGCAACTGCCATGTGTGGCAATTCATCAAAATCACCTCGATATGCCGGGTTAGCGCACATCCCCTGCAGAGCCGCTAGCGTCAACTGCTGGCGGTAGGTCAGGGTGGTAGGCAGTTCACCATTGGTGACGTCGCTACCCGGTGAGGAAGCAGGCAATTCTGGTTTTTTCTTCGGTTTGGCTGTGACAACTGCTGGAGCTATCACTATCGGTTTTGGTGGCTCTGGTCGGCGATATTCCACGATCGCATCGAGGGCGATTTTCTGACGCAAGGCAGCATCATCAGACCAGCCATCAAGAATTGTCGTTGCGACATCGTGAATTTCGTCATCGTTGAAATTAGGGGACAGACAAAATTCAGTGGTGGCGATATCGATGATCAGCAGAGGAAGAACGTCAGCGATAATATGACCGGTGCATGCCACAACGCCTTCCGCTTCTTCCTTACCCATAATGTCAGTACGTCCCGAAAGCAGGTCGTTCAGCGGGTGGGCAATCTCAATTTCTCGGGCATCCATTGGAAGTCGGTTATCTTCCTGCTCGGTCACTTCCGTTTTTTCGCCCTCATTTGAGGCGCTATTGGCAAATGCTGCATCCAGTTCCCTGTTGAGTTCTGCAGCGCGAGCCGGGCAGACTGCTGGTGGTAAATTTTCGTCCTGTAACGTCTGTTCGGTTTTACCATCAGATTTTGCTCCATCATTTTTTTGTGGCAGCGGGGCAAACGTACGGCCGCAGGCAATATCAATAACCAGTTGTGGTGGATTAACGCAGTCAAAACCCGCAATGCAGCTATCGATGTACTGGCGAAGTTCGCTAGGATAAATATGAAGTTTTTCATCAGCGCTTTTGATGATGGCTACGATGGACGCCGGGTGATAATCATGAATACCCGGTGTACGTGAAAATGGCGCACACCAGTCATCAATCTCGACATCTTTACTGCACAGCATGGTATTGATGCGCATTTCAATGCCAACAGGGGGACTGCATACGTCGAAATCCATGGAGCGGGATAATTTGCCCATGGCGGTGCGATAGCGCAGCCTGGTAGCAAGTTCGCTCATGCCTGGTTTTTTCTCATCGCGTTTTACTGGCGGAGTATCAAGCCATTTATTAATCGGCCTTTTGATATCGGTCCATTGCGCTGTTTCTTTGACGGTTGCGCGCAGATGCGCCAGCAGTTCTTCCTGGCGTTCCGGCAGCAGTGCAAGCACACGAGGTTCGCGGGAGAGGGCTTCCATCAGTTCGCGGGCCTGACTACTCTCTTCATCATTAACCAGATCCATAATCTGACCGTATTGTGTCGCTGTGATTTCCTCAACTGGCCCAAACAGCACCAGGCTGGCGGCGCGATAGTTGGCTGGCAGCGGCTTAACTGCCGTCATTTTTTCTTCAGTCTGTCCTTCGCTCATCTGATTGCCATCATCGGCAAGTTCAGGCTCAACCAGCACGCGCTCAGGTTTGCCTGTTTCAGCATTCCAGACTATTTCATCAGAGAAAAAATCAGGGGTTAATACCCCCATAAGTTCCGGGCGCGGGATGCCTTCGCCATCCTCCCACACCTTTGGTTTGAAATAATCATCAGCAAGTTCAGGCGCGGATTGCAGGAAAATTCCGTGTAACATCACCTGTGCCGCGGATTTATTTTTTGCTCTCACAGCGCCAGCGTAAACGGGAAGGTCCTTATTTTTATCAAGCGAACCCTTTTTAGGTTCGAGCATTCCAGAAAAAATATTTAATTCAATAGTCATAACAACCTCATTAATGTTTATGTGAATGGCGCACATAGCTTCTGCTTAAATTGCAGCGCCGTGGTTCATGAATTTGTTTGTAGGAGATAGCATGCTCAAGGCTACAGAAATAAGCAGTCTCTACTCTCTTATGAATTCTTTTTGTTGATTTATACATGGAATCATCAGAACTCCATTTTTTACAATACGGACAGCACTCAAGTGTCATTTACCCTCCCTGCATGGCTGGCTACGACAGGACCATCATTGATGGATATAGTTAGCCCTGCCAGTTAAGGCATAAATAAAAACTCTCTTAATTGTTTGAAGTTATCGAAGGGGGTAAATAAAAATTCAGCGTAAAAACTCGCTAATATTAACCCTCTGGTCATTAACTATTTTGGTCATTACTTTGATGAAACACATATCCAGCACCGCCTCATCTTTATATTTTTGAACGCCGGTTATATCAGCCACAGCTTTTTTATATTCAGCTTCAGCTGTACGCTGGGCAATATCTTCGCTGGTAAATTTAACCATTGGCTCGCACCATCCTGAGTAAAGATTCCGTGTGATCGAGAGCTGCCTTCTGTTGTTCGTACAGCGCTTCGAGTTCAGAAGTAAGGCGGTCTCGAAAAGCAGGAACGCTTAACTGGTAGATAAAATTACTTACTGAGCTTTCCACATCAGGATCCCCGTCCGGTATAACTGGCTGTGAATTTTTCATAAACCCTCCGGTAAAAAAGGTGCCCATCGTGGGAGATGGGCAAAGACCACGCGGCACACACAGCAATTAATCACATCTGCAAGCGCACTCTGCCTGTTTCACACCTGTCACCCATAACTGGTAAGTGAAGGAGTGCGCTTGCATGTTGTTCCCTGAAAAAGCTGGCGGTGACGGGATACATACGGGAAAACACCGGTTCCCCAGAACAGGGGGCTACTTGTTATCGCTTTGGCCTGCTTTTAACCACATCAGGCGAGGTGGATCCTGCTATTCCCCAACTGTCAGGAATGCGATAATCTGGACATCCGAGGTAGATTGATCAGATGGTCAATCATCAGCCAATTCAATTGCAAAGGCACATCGACCATGGTTTCACTTATTCGAAATAAAGGTAATACATCCACGGGTGTGCACATGCTTCAAAGGTCTGGCAAGCAATTCAAATTCCGCTGCGATATGGATACTTTGAAACGCCTGACATCTAGAAGCGTCAAACCAGAATTTGAGTATCTTTTTCGTAAGCGAACTGATGGCGTTTATCATTCAGAACTTTTTGATTCAATTGAAGAAGGAAAAATTGTTCTTTGTCAGTTTGTTCAAAGAGTTACTGGAGAGCCATGTACCGCCTGAATATTGGTTAACTCAGCTACCTATGATCAGAATGTCCAGATTATTAAAGAGCGAAGCGTCCAGTAGGGCGCTTTTTTGTTTTTGGCCCTGTATCGCCAGGGTAAGCGGAACATTTTGATTCTGAGTAATCACTGCGTGTGGTTACTTGATGGAATAAGGTTAAGATTACTAACCAAGTTTGGCAAGTTATTTTTGGTGATAAAACTCAACAAAAGAGACGTAAGAAGATAACTTACTGAAAAAGGTTATTTTTTTTCTGTTCGTTTGCGGGCTTTTAGGAGTTCTTCGAAGAGCTGGTTGAAGTTTTCAACTCGAGCACGGAGATTTTGGATTTGAGCTTGTTGCTCTGATTCTGGCAAAGAGCGATAGAGCTCAAGCATCTCTTGTTCATCAATGCTTAAAGTTCTCTGCTCTTCAATTGAGACTGGTTCTGCAGGAGTCTGGTCTTCATCACCAAACAAAATCCAAGTAGGGCTGCACTGGAGCACCTTAGCAAGTGCATGCAGGTTCTTACCTGAAGGCTCTGTGTTGTCACTTTCCCATAGCGAAATAGTGGCGTGCGATATCCCGAGAGCTTTTCCAAGATCTCGCTGCGTTAACCCAACATCTTTGCGTCGACGTAATACTCGACGGCCTAAAGTTTCACTATTCATGTTTAGATATCTTAATTCTTCTTGACTAAAGAATTCTCACCAAATAACCTTGTTAAATAAACTCAACAAACGAGGTTGCTTAATGTACAAAATTGATGCCGTGAAATTCTTCGGCACAAACACTCAAGTGGCACATGCTGCTGGCGTCGACCGCTCTGCTGTAAGTCAATGGAAAGAACTTGTTCCCGAGCGCTGTGCTCAGCGTCTCGCTGATGCCTCAAATGGCGCACTCATCTACGACAAAGACGTTTATGACCGTTACCGCCAGGCCAAACGCCTTGGTAAACAGAATACCAGCACAACCAAGAAGGAATCTGATTGATGAAAATCAACGAGATTAAATTGCTGGCCATCGAGCTGGAAGAGTGGGCGATGAAGGATGGCAGGAAAGGGGGCTGGAAAAAGATTGTCCCACTGATTACCTCGCATCACTACGGTGATTTGCTGGATAGCCTGGCAGATATCGTGGACCCGTCAGAGTATGTGCGCCGCCTGCATAACAACACGCAGATCATCCAGCGGGCATTTCGAAATGACACGCCGAACTATCGTGGTCAGGCAGCTGCGCTTGCGCCAGCAATCAGGGCTGCGATGGATGCAGAGCTGGCTGGTCAGCATGACTTACATAACCTGGTGGCCATTGCTAACCGCGAGTGCATCGAGGCGACCAGCGCGGTGCTGACTGGTAAGCCAATGCAGGTAATCCGCAAAGAAACGTCAGAGGCAATTCAGGCACTGGCCGATCTCATCCCCGGCGTCAGCATCCAGTTTAACCATATTGGTCCGCGCGCGGCGTAACAGGAGGCTCCCATGCTTGTCCAGGAATTAGTAGACCGCATGAAAAATGCGATGAAGCACAAAATACCGGCGGAGACAGTCGATTGCAGCGCTGAACTGATTCCGGGGATGAAATACCGCAACGAACGCGGTGGCATGGTGACGGTACTCCGTAGCTCTCAGTATCGCGTTGTGTATCAGCGAGAGGGTTACAGCGGCATTTGCGAAATGAGCCGCTATCAGTTCGATTTGAAATTTAAGAAGGGGCAGGAATGAGTCTTGATGCCATGCGTTGGGCTAAGAAAGCCAAAACAGGTCGATCGTCTGCCAAGTCGGTTTTGACCTGGATGGCGGACATGTGCGGTGCAGACTTTACGACATATCCATCAATCGCGGCGCTGGTCGAGGCTACCGAACTGGATAAAAAAACCGTTCAGGCCAGCCTGCAGCATTTGGTGGAAATTGGGTTTATCCAGGACACCGGAGAGCGCCGCGGACGTACAAAGCAAATCCCAGTCTACAAGTTAGTGGGAATTGAAGAGAGCATCGAAGACGCAGAACGAACCCAAAAACGGGAACATTACCAAAAACGGGATGCTTTAAAGAAACCCAAAAACGGGACTGTTAAACCAAACGAACCCAAAAACGGGTGTATTAAAAGCGGTGAAACGATCCCGTTTTTTCCGTCAAACGATCCCAAAAACGGGATACGGAATCCCCCAGAGGAATCTAAAGACTTAAACCCCACACATAACGCGCGAGGGTCAGAGGTCGAACCAGTTAACAACAACCCGGTACCGGAATACCCTGGACAACCGGGAATCGCATACCCAGCAGTACAGTCATTTGGAAAATTCCCGATGACAACGGAATGGGCGCCATCGGCAGATTTTCGCCAGCGTGCTGCGTACTGGAATTTCCCGATCCCTGCCGACCTTGCAGCAAAAGAGCTGAAAGCCGCACTGGCCAGTTTTACGGATTACTGGATTTCTGAGCAGAAAGTTTTCACCCAGACGCAGTGGGAGCAAAAGTTTGCCCGCCACCTGCAGAACACCAAATCAACACCACCGCGAGGTAATACTCATGCAGGACTGGATCCAAACTCCACAGCAAACGCAGCTGTACAGCGAGCACGCGCAGTACGTGCAGCACAACTCCGCGATCGAGGAAAAGGCGTGGACGTTTTGGGAGCTCATGATGGAAATCTATTCCAACCGATGGGAGACCAAAAACGGCTCGGCCCCGTCGGACCTATGGATTGCTCAGATTGGGAATTTGACCAGCGACCGGATGACGAGCGTCTGTAATGCGCTGGTGGCACGCTGCGCCGCGGGCAACTCATGGCCGCCTGACCTGGCTGAGTTCGTGACCATTGTGGCTGACTGCGGCGGCAGCAGGCTGGGGCTTAAGACGGCGGACGTAATGGCGGAATACAAGTGCTGGCGCAACGAATCGTACCGCTACAGCAGCACTGAGGAATATTTCATCGAGCGCAAATGTAACCCGGTCCTGTACCAGATTTGCACTGAACTGCGCCGCACCGGTGTTGAGCGGCAGATGACCCAACCAGAACTGGAAAGGCTGGCGGCAGACCAGCTGGCAAGATGGGAAAAGCATCTAGAAGAGGGCGGGAAGATCCCCCCGGTAAGAAAACAGATTGAGGCACCGCGGCACCCGGCAGGGCCAACCCCCGCACAGCAGCTGCTTGAAGAATACAAACGCCGTAAAGCGGCTGGCTTAATTTAACCTGGAGAATTTTATGGAAACCATTTTAGACGTACTGAAAGCGATGGAAAAAGCGACTGCCCGTGAAATTGCGGCGCGCATGAAAATTGAGCCGGCGGCGGTGATCGGGATGCTGCGTGAGCACGAAGAGCGTAATGAGGTTGTTCAGGCTAACGGGTACTGGAAAGTTGCCACCGGGGAAGTTAAATCACAGCCAAAAGCGATCAGTTCTTTCAGCAAAGCGCCGGTAAGTGTATCAGTCAGCGACGTCATCGCATTACTGGCGGAACATGGGCCACAGACATCCTTTGAGCTGGCAACACTGGCAGGTATTGAGTCAAAACGTGTGGCGCCAATGCTGACTCACCACATGACAAAAGGGCGGATCATCCGCGAAAAAGTAGGCAGCAAGTTTGTTTATTCGGTGCCGGCCACTGCGTCAGTGAAAAACAAAAGCTCTGCACCACGGGAACCGGAAACATCAACACCACTGGTACCAGAAAAATCTGTCACTGAAATTGTTGAGGAAATCCCCGCTTTCGTCAGCCGTCCTGATGATCTGCTTATCCCAACGGTACGCGGTATCTCAAGTGAAATTCGGCGCACAAAAGCGAAGCTGGCTAACCTGGAAAAACTTCGTGAAGCCGTTCGCAGCATTCGCAAACACGGCGCGCTGATGCAGGAGCTGGCGCAATGAAACAGTCTGAGTTACCGCGCTGTCCGACCTGCGGAAATATGCCCGAATACGCGCTAAAGCCAAACCATATGGGATGGGTATGGGGTGGATTGAAATGTCCGTATGACCATTACCGCGTGAATTTGGATGGTCCAGCCGGTAGCCGCGTGCAGGCAGAAAAAAAGCTGGCGCCACAGTGGATTGAACTGGTCGAAAAAGTTAATCAGGAGAAATCAGCGTGAAACCAACCTACGAAGAACTGGCAGCGGAGAATGCGGGGCTGAAAAATTTCATCATTAACGATTGTCATGTTGCACACATCGAGCCGGAAACTTTCTACGAAGAGGAGATTACCCGTTACGTCAGTGCCGATGGTTACGAGCCAGAAACCCCAGCCACCGATGCTTTCCTAGCTGAAGTGCGGGCACAGGGTGTGGAAGGATTCTTGAAGTTTTGCGGTGAGGAAAATTCCGTATTTGTCGAGGCTAAAGCTTACTACCGATCGCTATCTGATGCGGTTGATGAGTTCGCCGCCCAACTTCGCCAAGGAGCCGCGCTATGAGCAACATCGACAAACAGGCGCTGCGTGAAGAATTCCAGCTCATGCAAGACCATTACAGCGACCCGGCAGACCGTGAGCTCCAGGTGATTTACATCGCCGCAGAAGCGCTGCTGGATGAGCTGGAGAACAAACAAACTTACCAGAAGGCATTCTTCCACCAATCTCTCATGTACGACGTTGTTGCTGAGGCATTCGAAGAGGCCAAAGAGCAGATTGCTAAGGACGTTGAGATAAAAGCCAGGCTTTGTCGTGAGAACAATAGCCTTTTTGACAGGTTACGTGCCGCAGAGAAGCGCATAGCAGAACTGGAGGCGCTGGATAAACCTAAATTTGTGAAGTGCTGGTCATGCAAACATGACATCAAGGTATTGGCAATAGTTGATTGTGATGGATATTGCCCCCGCTGCGCCGCTCCAATTGACCTCGATGACGAACCATACGCTGGCATTGGCGTGAAGGGGGAGTGATGGCAGAGCAAACAATATTGGACGTGTGTTGCGGCTCCCGCATGTTCTGGTTCAACAAACAGGACACCCGCACTGTGTTTGCTGATATCCGCGCTGAAGAGCACGAGTTGTGCGACGGTCGCCGCCTGGTTATCAGTCCCGATCTGATTGCCGACTTCCGTGCGCTGCCATTCGCCGACGCAACGTTTCCGGTTGTTGTGTTTGACCCACCGCACTTGGAGCGCGTGGGCCAGTCTGCCTGGATGGGTAAAAAGTACGGTCGACTGAACAAAAAAACGTGGCGTTCTGATTTGCGCGCCGGGTTCAAAGAGGCGTTCAGGGTGTTGAGGCCACACGGCGTGCTCATCTTCAAATGGAACGAAACGCAGATCCCGGTTAGCCAGATTCTGGCGCTTACAGATGTGAAACCTGCAATTGGCCAGCGTACCGGAAAGAACGATAAAACCCACTGGATTATCTTTGTGAAGGACTTACTCACAACCATATGAACCGAGACCTAGCAGGAATGAGCTAGTTTTTGTGACATATATCAATAAATTATTGTTGCAATGTTAATTATCAGAATGTGTGACCGCATTTACATACTGTGAATGGATAATTGTATGGAGTATTTATGGTTTCATCAGTTAATCGTAGTGGGTATGGTTATGTTGACAGTTATAATTATCTTAAGTATGGAGCAGCACCTCCAGCCTCTAAGTCAACATCAGGTCAAATCTGCCCTCAGACGGGTTTATGGAAAAACGAGTCATATAAGGTTGTGACAAGTGTTGATAAGGGCGAGGTAATGCCCCAGTTCCAGGGGAAGGATATAGAGTGGGAGATTGAACTAAGCAGTCCAAATGGAGATGAAGTGTAGTGCAAGGACTGATTTGAAAAAAATGAGATTACGTTTAAATTTTTCAAAGGGATGACCGCATTGTACATTTGATAAGATGCGTCACATCTTGTTGCAGCACCTCGTATAATAATAGATTCAATTTATCTTCTTTTAGCCCGCCCATGTCCGAGTGGGCTTTTTTTTACATCTTCGCTTCATGATTTCTGCTAAGCACCATCAGTAATTTAAACAGATTAGGTGATAAGTATTTGCAGATAGGCAGGCCGATCCGATAGCGTAGAGAGGCTAACCAAAAGGCCACCATAGTAGTTTTACTTTTTGTTGTATAGCCACCATTAACTGAATCTCTGGTAAGGGCTAACCTGTCGAAGTTTTGTCAGCAGAAACAAATAGCGTCTTAATAAAACATTGCTAATTCAAACTGCTACGGCGGGTTTTCTTTTTTGCTTCATCAATCCCTGCTACGATCCCCTGTCTTTTACTGATGGGGATAGGGATATGAAGAAAGTTCTTGTTGTTTTATTGGTGTCACTTTTCTCTCTGACAGCAATGGCAGCAAACAAGCCATGCTCAGGTAAGAAAGGCGGAATATCGCATTGTTCGGGTGAAAAGTTTGTTTGCAATGATGGCTCTATCAGCAAGTCTAAGAAGGTTTGTCAGAAATAGTTATTAATAAATAGCACTCGCCATCAAAATCAAACCCGCTTCGGCGGGTTTTTCACTATCTAACGGATATGTTATTTTTCATGCAATAAGAGCGATTAGTAAGATGCTGCTGGGGAGAACATGGATTCAACGGACGATGAAGATAAACGCATAGAATTTGAAAAATTCATCATTGAAAGGTTTGGTGATACGGTTGACCTTCGCAGGGCGAAGCATGGCAATAACGGATATATTTCATGGGAAGCGGCAGTTGCTTGGATTGTCTGGCAGGAGCGTTCATAGCACCATGAAACAACGTCTACCTCTAGCGGGCGCTGATTTATTATGGCGCTGCCCGGAGCGTCCCGTCATTCACTATGGACTCCCACTTGGCAACGTCGTTTTAGAATTTGATTTTGGTCCGCTATGAGCGAGGAGCAGAAGTTCGTAATCCCTTTAGACAATCCTCCAGGGAGGTTATGATAAAAGATACAGCCATAAAGCCTAAAGGGAGTGGACATGACATTGTTTGAGGAATGTAAGGAACTGCTCAAGACAGATTTTAATGTTGTGGAAGGGGATGATTTGAGCGCGATAATGGATATTTTTCATCAATATCCATGGCATAGCGGTAATCTCAGATGGTCGGAAATGGACTTCAGCGATTATGAACTTAGTCATGATATGTTTAACGGGGGCGGTTTAGGCAATGAAACTGTATTTGTCATAGCGGATGATGCGAATGTACCCGTGTTCAGAACCCATCTACAACTCATTGTCGATAATATCTACGATGTCATCGCCATATCACCTAACCTATTTATTTTTAATGATAAAATAATGATTAAACCTTTATTCCCTCATAATTATATACGGTTTGGTCTGCGAAAGTGATGAGCAGAAATACTGACCAGCTCCCCGTTGTTCAACTAAGACTTGTTATTGACAACCTCCGCTAATGGCACCATGGGGACCTTCGCAAACAGGACACCCTCGATTTCACCAAAACGGTCAAGCTTCACCTCTTTAATAGAAATATGGGGCTACTACCCATCGTGTTGCTCCCTGGCTCATTAATAAATCAACATTATAGGTCCGCAGAAGTCATGGGATGACCGGTGTTACCGGGATATTTACACATACACCGTTACCCCAACCCAATGATGGTCAGAGCTGTTAATACCTGTTAAGGCATAATGGATACACTCGCGGATAATCCTGCCACTAACTCAATGCCTGCAGGCATGGTATCTAACTGGATGCGCACCGGTACACGTTGAGCCAGCCGAACCCAGCTAAAGGTGGGATTGACATCCGGCAGCCCAAGTCCGCCGGTCTCATCGTTGCTGTCACCAATTCCCCGCCCGATACTCTCCACATGGCCTATGAGCTGCGAATCAAAACCCATCAGTGAAATCTGCGCGGTTTTCCCGACGCGGATATGACTCAGTTTAGTCTCTTCAAAATAGCCCACCACCCAGAAACTGTGCGCATCGACAATGGCGACTTTTGTCTCTCCCGCGGTGGCATAGTCACCGGGCCGAAGACGGAGATGTGTGACATAGCCGTCCACCGGTGATCTCACGGTGGCATGCGCTAAATTAAGCTGAGCCAGTTCCAGCGCGGTCAGTGCGCCCTGATAATTGGCCGCCGCGATGCTTGCCGCACTGCCTGTTTGCTGGATGTCCTCACTGGATATCACCCCTTTGATCATCGCCCGTCGCCTTGCCGCATCCTGCCGCATTAGCATCTCATGACGTTTTGCCTCAACGTCAGCCTGTGAACTCAGCACGGCCAGCTTCAGCCAGTGGGGATCGATGGCATAGAGAATATCGCCACGGTTAACCCACTGGTTATCGCGGACCGCCACGCGACTCACCGGCCCGGAAACATCCGGTGCAATCTGCACCACATCCGCACGAACCCGCCCGTCGCGTGTCCAGGGTGTTTGCGCATACTGTTTCCAGAAAATAAATGCCACGAGTGTCGCCACCGCAACGGCACTTAATGTCAGCGCATAGCGACCCAATAAAGAGAGTAAAGATTTCATGCAAATAACTCCAGAGTGGTCAGGCCCTGCAAAAGCAGGAAACAACTAATGATAAAAGTCGAAAAATCAATCAACGGGCGAAAGGGCAAACGTCGGTAAAGCCTGCTGAAAGAGAAAATTAATAAGAGTGATAGCGTACAGATCAGCGCGATGAGCACAGTCATCAGCAGACCGGGAAAAAAAACACCCCCGATATTGATGTCATTTATCATTTGTGGATTCCTCGTCCTGCGTTCGTAACGCGCAGTGCAAATCAACCAGTTTGTCGACTAACTGGCGCGATGGTTTATCAGTGGCGGGCAAGTATTGAACGGTTATCTCCGCGATGCGCTCGCGCAAGGCTTCAGTCTCCGTAGAGCGGGTAAGGTCATAAAGGATGGCGTTGATGCCACAGCCTGAGGGCATGTCGCAGCGGCGAAGATGCATCACACCGAGGCCAATGCGCAGAAAGTGCATCAGGTGAACAAGTGCCCGAGCGGATGATGGCCTGCTACGCGGTATGCGTGGCAGCAGCAAGGCAGCTCGATCAATCATCAGATTGGTCCAGTGCATTTCATCTCCTTTAAATACGCCGTTCACGCTCCGGCGGATATCACGCTGACAAAGTTTCAGCAGGCGGTTTATCGCCGCGTCGGCTTGCACGGTTTGCAGCAGGCTCATGCTAAAGACCGCAAAACCGGTCGCGAAAAATAGCGCGATGGCGGTGTTAGCCGCATCGGCGAAGTTGCCGCTGTAATGCGCACCCAACTCGCACAATACAGGTAGCGTCAACGTTATTCCCATCGCCATAAACGTGGTGGGCGGCCGTGCCTGGAGTGACCCGGCAAGCAGGTAGACCGGAGCAAGCACGGCAACCAGTACGGGAAAATCGCTGACCTGGGGAAGCAGGGCAAAACTATAGATGAGACTTATCAATACGCCCCAGAAGGAGCCGATAATGTATTTCACAATATGGGGTGCAGGCGTGTCGAAACTTCCAAACAGAGTGCAACAAACCCCAAGAATGGAAACCGCTGTACCGCCATCTGACCATGCTGAGTCGATCCATATCAGACAGCCGCTCAGGATGATGGCAAACGCGCCCAGTGCCGTCCGGATTGCACTCAGGGGATCGCGATGAAAAATATATCCTTTCGCCGCGCTATCTTCCGCCCGTATGGTCTCGGGTTCCGCGTGAAATATAGCCTGCGAAAGGCGCTCACACTGGTGAATAAGACTAATCAACTCCGCTATGTAGCCTAAGAAGTTCACCCCCAGCGCGTCCTCAAAGGTCAGTGATTGCACCGCACGCTTCTGTAGTAACCGGGTGCTACGTTTTTGTAGGGCTTCAGCAGTACTTTTGTGTTTCCCGACATTGTCGTAGGTGAGCCAGGCCTGGACATCATTCAGCAGCGTCTGTATATCGGCGGGCATATCCGCGATCACCTGCAAGCGATCGCGTAATTCGCCGTTCACGATGGCTAATCGTGCCAGCCTGTCATGGAGTGCTTTTCTGGCCTGTCGGGCCGGAACTGAAAGGGCAAAATCATACGGGATGTGGTGGCTGATGCCCTGCAGGAATTGCAGTGCAAGCGCGAGTTGCAAGGGGGCTGAAACTTTATCAGACTTGCCCGCCAGAGTATCGGCAACATGCTGTCGTGCCGCGTGTAGCGTCTGCGTCAATTTGCTGTTGAACAGGCCTGATATCCGACTTGGCAGAATGTACCGGTGGATCAGCGCGGCGCAGACGATACCGATCGTTATCTCCTGCACCCGGATGATAGCAATGTTAAACACCGAGCCTGGGTCGGATACGGCGGGAAAGCCAATCAGGCTTGCGGTGTAACCGGCCAGTACAAAGGCATAGGCGCGGGGAGTACGGTCAAGCAGGGATAACCAGAGGCAGAAGGCTATCCAGCCTGTCAGCATCACGCTGCATAAAATCGGCATATTCACAAACGTAGGCACGATCAATACCGTTGCCCCTGCGCCCGCCACGGTGCCGACCAGGCGATAGAGACACCGGCTCAGCGAAGCGCCCACCGAGGTTTGCGAAACAATATAGACGGTGATGATGGCCCAGGATGGCCGTTCCAGGCCAATCGATAGGGCGATATAATAGGCGAGCATCGCAGCGGCAAAACTCCTGAGGGAATAGAGCAGGGCATGGGCGTCACTCAGTAGCATGGGAGTGATTATGCTGCCTGACCAGCGGCGTATCGCGTGCCAAAAAGGGACGTGTTGGGGGATGATTGTATTCATGCCGAGAATTATTCCCGGTTTGCACACGTCACTAAATACTCTATTCTGTCAAAAAATACCTAAATGTTGCCAATAACATGACATCCCGACTTGCCAATACCTTGTTTGATCCCGACAGCACGTCGAGCCCGGCAGTCGCTCGTCATATCGATTTCGTCGATTACGCAGCCGAAGTGCCGGTTCATACGCACCGTAAAGGGCAGTTGATTATTGCACTGTATGGGGCGGTAATTTGTCGTGCGGAAAACGATATCTGGATTGTGCCACCCGATTGCGCTGTGTGGATCCCCGGCGGCGTTCCTCATAGCGCCAAAGCGACCTGGAATGCGCACCTTAACTATCTGTTTATTGAACCAGGCACTGCCGTATTGCCGGAAAAATGCTGCACGCTGGCCATTTCACCGCTGATTAAAGAGTTAGTTGATCGTTTAACGAATGAAGGCGTTGATTACGCACCACAGAGTCATGTTGGCAGGCTAACCAGAGTGACACTTGATGAACTCGTGACCATGCCACAGCAGAAATTGAGCCTGCCGGTCTCTGCGAACCCTAAAATTCGTGCTATGGCCGATGCGTTAGTCAGCAATCCAGACGACCGGAGCACATTCAAAGTCTGGGCAAAGCGACTGGCACTCAGCGAACGCTCGTTAGCGCGCTTAATGCTGCGTGAAACCGGTCTGACTTTCGGTCGCTGGCGTCAGCAACTGCACTTGATTATTGCCCTGCGGGAGCTGGCAAGTGGGGTGTCAGTACAAAATGTGGCAGCAAACCTGGGGTATGAGTCGGTTAACGCATTTATCACCATGTTCAGAAAAACCATGGGCAGTACGCCAGCGCACTATTTTTCTGTTCGCAAAACGGCGGATTCATAGACTTGATAAAGTGTGAGACTCTTGATTTACGCGTGGGCAAGATGCGGGCAAGCTTACTGCGTTGAACTCACAGTGAGGAGAGGATATTGCAGAAAAATCTAAATAGTTTTGGTATTATTGTAAAATATCATTGCCAATAACGATTAAATCTTCTGTCAAGTACGGTGGTAAAATGCTTTAATTAAAATTATATCAGTTTTTTATTTTTAAACTTAAGCCAGCAAAGGTGGTAAATATGAATATCTATAACTCTAGAGAAAATAGCACACGAAATAGACGGAGAAGAATGTATTTTAAAGATATCATCCTTCCGCTTGCATTAACGTTTCTTGGGATATTAGGGACTTTAGGAGGAGTGCTTATTACAAACTACCAGAATTCTGTTAACGAAAAAGAATCTCGTCTTTATGAATACCAGAATAAAATAATTGAACAGAGAATTATCCTCATTGATAGAGCTGCTAAGATTTTTGGTAAATCTCCGGGTTTGCAAGATATTTGGAATGAGCACCTTGACATGATAAAAAAAGGAAAAGTTGAACAACTAGTTGTTGATAAATTAACTGATGCTCAAGGCGAGTTTCAGAGTATTATTTATCTCTCAAGCATTTATTTTGGTCCTAAAACTCAACAAGCACTTAAGGATTTTGATGAAAATCCAGGTCCATGGTGGACAAAACCCAAAGATAAACAAGATAATTTCGTATCATCCATGGCCTTAGAAATTAACTATGGGATAAAGTGATCTCACAACATATCATTTCGAAATGGTAAAAAAATAAATCATCTTCAGTTAGATATCGTGAGAAATGTATACAGAGAAGCATCATGGATATTATTCACCAAGATGCTTTTTATGTCCGATTTCGGTACATAGCAAACAGCTATGGACTGCTGAAGGTCTCGCTGTGAGCGAGGAGCGGACATTGGATTTGAGATCTGTTATGTTCGTGTACATATCTATGATGGCAAATTATCATCCAAATCCAGTTGGTTGTAAAACTCCTGCTCCAGTTTCGTTTCCAATATCGAACGAATCTCAAACGCCATATTTTTATAAAAAACTGAGAACTCATCATTCTTGCACAGCAGAACAATTTTGCGATGCTCTTTACGCTTTTTGATCTGGATAATCTTCAGCAAGTTAGAAAAAGCAGGAATAGTAGTAATGAACAACGGTGTCGTTAACGTCCACCCGTAACCACAGGATATTAGTTTCAATATTTCATCAGCATTGTCCATTTCAAACTGAATGGTAGGGGAAAAATTTTGCCATTTCAGCCAGTTAAGTGTCTGGATTCCCGTAGGCGTATTTTGGGTATAAGCAATGTAGTTCCGCTGTTTACATAATTCTTCCAGCTCTGTTTCCGGCCATGCTTTGGGGCAAATACATAGAAACTCTTCCTCAATCAAAGGGTACATTCTAACATTGGGTGGCATTTCAGTATACAGCATGGTTACAGCAAGATTAATATTCCCATTATTAAGTGCCTGGAGTAATCCGGATGCTGTGCCAGTCACCTGAAAAATATTCTTCACCTGTGGTTGCAGGAATTTCAGTATATCCAGGCCAACGGTTTTACTAATTGAATCCACAAACCCAATTTTCAGATTTGAAATATGTCCGTCGCTTATTGCATTGATACGTTCTTGCAGGTGGACACCGTTATCAATAATTTTTTTTCCTAACGGGTAGAGTGCTTGTCCGGCTATCGTCATCTGGATTGGTCGCTGTGAACGGTTGACTAGAGCAGTATTTAATCCTAGCTCCAGGTTTGCAACCTGCTGCGAAATTGATGACTGGGTCACATTCAGTTTCCTTGCTGCGGCTGTAAATGATCCAGTGTCTATCACGGCTAAAAATGCCTGCAACTGCTTAAAATCAAAGTTAATATCCTTCATTTTGCCCCTTAGTATTACATTTTTTAATAGTATCTATTTAACTTTTAAATGGTATTTTTTCTTTGAGCTACTTCAAACTATCTGTTACATCGCTAAATTAATGTATAGGTAACCTTAATACACAAGAGAAACGGATATGCGTGAAGAAAAAGATCTATTAGGAACTTTAATGGTGCCAGATGAGGCCTACTATGGTATTCAAACACAACGTGCGGTGCTGAATTTCTCCGTGTCAGGAAAAACAGCTGGAGAAATTCCACACTTTTTATGGTCTATCGCCTCAATCAAGCAAGCGGCAGCAGAGGCTAACAGACAAATTGGTGCGCTGGATGAAAAGAAAGCGTCAGCCATCGTTATTGCGTTGAAAGAGGTAATGGCCGGCGATTTTGATGCCCATTTTCCTATTGATATTTTTCAGGGGGGAGGCGGCACTTCAACCAATATGAACATGAATGAAGTAGTCGCAAACCGGGCCAATGAGCTAATCACTGGCAAACGCGGATATGATGAGATTCACCCAAATACCCACGTTAACTTGGGGCAGTCAACGAATGACGTCATCCCTGCGGCGATGAAAATGACCAGCCGTATGAATATTAATCAATTGTTAATTCAATTAGAAGAACTTGAAGCGGTGTTATCAGAAAAAAGTTTTCTGTTTTCTGACAAGGTGAAGTTAGGGAGAACCTGCTTACAAGATGCAGTGCCGATGACGTTTGGCCAGCAGTTTGGCGCTTATCGTACGCAGGTCAGCAAACTTAGAGCAAAAATGGCTGAAGTAAGCGAAGAAGCATTGTTTTTACCATTGGGCGCGACAGCTATAGGCACAGGCCTGTCCACTCACGAAGGATATATCCCGGCAGTTTATCAGTGGCTGGAAATCATTACTGGGGATAAATACACGCCAGAATCGGATTTCTTTGACGGTCTTCAGCACGGTGATTTTTATATTGAATTTTCCGCACAGCTAAAAAAAATAGCTGCGTTTCTCTCCAAAATGGCTACCGATTTTCGTATACAAGGTTCAGGACCAAGAGCGGGGTTTAATGAAATTTTTGTCCCTGCTGTCCAACCGGGCTCTTCAATTATGCCGGGAAAAATTAATCCTGTAATACCTGAATTGATAAATCAAATTGCGTATCAGGTGATTGGCAATGACGTAACTGTGACGATGGCTGTGGAGGGCGGTGAGCTTGATCTGAACGTGTGGGAACCTGTGTTGTTGAAAGTTCTGTTTGAATCCTGCTCATTATTAAGTAAAGGGATACCGTTATTTATTGATAAGTGCCTGAAGGATATTGCGATCAACGAAAAAGTGAGCGCCCGTTATGCAGAGGAAAGTACAGCGCTTGCGACTATCATCTCCACATTATTTGGCTATCAGGTAGGATCTAGAATCGCCAAAGCTGCATTTCAGCAGCAGACCAGTGTAAAGCAGGTCGTGTTAGCAGAAAATCTGTTAACACCAGAACAGGCAGATTACTTGCTTGATCCAATGAATATGACTGACCCACAAAAAAGTACAGCAGTGATTAAGCGGTATCAAAAAGAAATGAATATTTTGTAGTAACCCGATTTAATAAATAATTAGTTTTGACTTGAGGTAATGAATGTAAAAATTCATTACCTTGGCATCCACTTTGCGTGAAATAAAAATAAAACAGGATAATTATATGGTAATGTTTCATGTCATTTTATTGCTGGGGACTATCATGGTTGCCGCCCGTTGGGGGGGAATTGGAGTAGGGTTTGCTGGTGGGGTTGGATTAGCAATTTCAGTTTTTATTTTTGATGTTCCGGTGGGGACTCCGCCTGTCGACGTCATGCTCATTATTCTGTCCACCATTGTAGCGCTCTCTGCAATGCAACAGGCTGGCGGAATGGATTATTTAGTGACTCTGACAGAGAAATTATTACGTAATAATCCAGGTTATCTTAATATTCTTGCGCCAACAGTGACCTTTTTCCTGACGGTACTTTCCGGTACGGGATATACCGCTATGTCAGTCATGAATGTGATTCAGGAAGTTGCAAAAGATAACGGTATTAGGCCCAGCCAACCATTAAGTTCTGCTGTTGTTGCTTCGCAGTTAGGAATTACAGCCTCACCAATCTCTGCAGCTACAGCAATTATGTATGGTACTGTTGAGGTAATGGGAGTCAGTTTTAGTGATGCTATGTTGATTGTTTTTCCCACAGCTTTTTTTGCTATGCTGGTTGCAGCTTTTATCGCCAGCAGACAAGGTGAAAATTTGGCTGATGACCCCATTTGTAAAAAAGTTATGCAAGAAAATAAAATTATTATAAATAAACATATCAACAACGAAGTTCCCTCAAGGGCTAAATCTTCGGTAGTTATTTTTTTGGTTGGTGTTATATTTGTAGTTTGTATGTTGCTGTTTAAATCGGATATTGGGCATACGATTAATTCTCGTGATCTAATAATTATCACCATGTTTGTTATTTCTACGTTAATTGTCTTTATCTGTAAGCTTGATATGAAAGAACTGAAGAATACACCTATATTTAAATCTGGTGCTGAATCACTGGTTGTGGTGTTAGGTATTGTGTGGTTAAGCAGTACGCTTATTGGCGCACATATCGATGAGATAAAAATACAAGCCAGTGATATGTTACATATGCATCCGGGACTACTGGCGGTAGTTTTTTTCTGTACCAGCGCAATGTTATTCAGTCAGGGCGCAACATGTGCTTTATTGATGCCTATTGCCGCCTCTATTGGTATTAGCGCTGATGCCATTTTAGCCAGTTTCGTCGCTGTTAGTGCACTCTATCTCACTAACATTTACCCAACAACTGCATTTGCAATTGCAACTGATGATACTGGCTCATTTTTAAGTAAACGGTGGAATGGTTCTAAGATAATTAATCATCCATTCTTTTTACCGGGCTGTATCTCTATATTAGTTGCAGTCCCAATCGGTTTTGCCCTGGCAAAAATTATTCTTTAATTTATATGATTACCAATCAGATATAGGAAATAGTAAGATGCAATCCAAAACATTTTATCATTTACAGATTAACAGTGATTCATAGCTTAATAGCTATCAAAAACAACGTCCGCTCCTGGCACTAACCACCCTTTTGCTGATTGAAAAAGGCGAATGAAAGTTGGTTAACACTTTACCTCATGGTCACACAGTTGATCATTGATGAGGCGTTAGTGAGTGCGAATCTTACGGGATTGTGCCGCAGAAAGAATAAAACAGTGCTAATTCAACCCGCTACGGCGGGTTTTCTTTTATTACTACTGACAGAAATTTAACAATTTGTGCTCTTAAGCCGTTGATCATTTTCGTGCGTAGGTATACTGTATAAAAACACAGTATGTGCAGTGGAGGCCATTATGAAAGTTGAATTAACCATTGATCGCATGAAGGAACTTCCTAAAGGCGCGGTACCAGCACTGGAGAAAGAATTGCTTAAGCGCCTGAATGATCACTATGACAATTGCAGGCTCACAATCCGCCGTGCCGGGTCAGATGGGTTAAGTGTTTTAGGCGGTGACAAGGACGACAAAAAGAAAATTGAATCAATCCTCCAGGATACCTGGGAAAGTGCAGACGAGTGGTTTGTTAACTAACACCCCTTAACTGGTGGCTCCCGCTGCCATTTTTTAAATCAAGTTTCCGCATCGTCTCGCACAATCATTGCGAGGTAACTCAGGTCGATTCAGGTGTGGGAATCTTTGCAAGGGGCATCTCATGCAAATTCCGGATGATTTAATCCCAGGGTTGCCGGAGCACACTGGCCCGGTTCTGATTTATTTCGTGAAGGGGAGTGTGGTGAGGGGATTCGCTTTACGTAAAGATGAATTTGTTACGTCTTTGCGGGCACTGGAAGAGGCCAGAAAGAAAGCTGGTCTTCCTGTTTCAGATGCAGGATAAGTTGGGTTATACTCAAACACGGGTCTGAACAGCCTGCTGAGTAACACTGCGCCAACCGGGAAAACGCGATGGCGCATAAAACTGAATTACCCCAATCACACCGTTCTTTCGTGAGCGGTGTCTTTGTTCGTGCTGGCGGTGCAGCATGAGCAGATCAAAGAATAAAGCTGAAAAACTCCACTTATCCCGCGTTGCCGATTTGAATTGTATTGTCTGCCGCAATGAAGGACTTGGAGACACTCCCGCTGAAATTCATCATTGTAGCTCCGGTACCGGGATGTCTGTTCGTGCAGATAATTTTCACGTAATTCCTCTCTGTCATACCCATCATCGTACCGGCGGTCATGGAGTGGCCATTCATGCCGGGCGGCAGTCCTGGGAAAATAAATTCGGTACTGAAACCGAATTGCTCGTGCAGGTTCTCTACGAACTGGGGGAATCGACTCATGCCTGATTATAAAATCACGCCTGTTGGTAAGCCCAGAATGACCCGCGCTGATAAATGGAAAAAACGCCCAGAGGTTCTGCGTTACCGTGCTTTCTGTGATGAAGTTCGTCTGCTGGGTGTTGAGCTGCCGGAGAGTGGCTCGCATGTCACCTTCATCCTTCCGATGCCAGCGAGCTGGAGCAAAAAGAAATGGGCTGAGTTCAACGGTAAACCACACCAGGCTAAACCTGATTTTGACAATATGATGAAAGCCCTGATGGACGCCATTTACGAAAATGATGCTCATATATGGGATGCACGGGTATCAAAATTATGGGGAGAAACCGGGAGAATAATTATTGAGGAGCTAAAAGCATGACGCCACGCCAACGCAGACTACAGCAGTCAGCATTTGAAAAAGCAGCAGCTGCGCCGCGTAAAAGCTGGCTGGGTAAATGCATTCTCCTGACGGGGATCCAGTCCGGATGGATTAAATCCCTGCTCACTACATGGGGTGAGGGTGTGGGAGGAAAAACTGCCCCCCGTATGCCGCGAGGCCATGCGTGCTGGAATGTGCTTAAGGGACGGAACTGGTCAGAAAAGGCACTGGAGCGCTTCACCACAGCATTGAATCAGGCTCGTGAAGAGGGTTTCCGTGGACAGCAGGCAATGAACAGGGCACATAGCATTCTCTGGCCCCAGTCACCTGCCAGTGTAATTGATGAAGCCCTGCATAATGATGATGTCGATTTTGTTGAGCAATGCGTGCTGCGGGCGCTGGATATAAATGATCCGGTTTATGTTGTTGGTCTTCAGTATTACACCACCCGAAAAAAAATCTCAGACATAACCCGGGAACTGCAGGTGATTGCGCCATGGTTAACTGACGGGGAGGCGAGAAAGCGCGTGCGTTGGTGTCTGGAAATATTTAGAGCAAAGGTCTTTCTGGAAGCGCGCAAACTGTTATCTGAATAGACTAACTGAAATCAATTTTAGCTATTAGTGCTATTTTTTGGTAATGGTGTTGAAAACGGGCCAGAAAATCAGATAATCCATTCATGCTTGGCAGAGCTGCGCCACGATGGCAGCGACGAAAAGCGAACAATTTGAATATAACGAGAACCCCGCCAGCGCGGGGTTTTTGCTTTCCGGCGATACGACAGGGGTATTCGCGAACTTGCTACGGCAAAGTACCCCTGTCACATCGTCGGTCTAACCTTAGAAAAGATAAAAGCATGCCATTTCGCGGGGTTTATCATCTCTGGAGCCAGGTGTCGAGAATTAAAACAACACCTAATACGGTATATTTACCCTGACTTACCCAATTTTTCTGCAAAGGTATTTATCTTTGATAACACCATCAAAGAAACGCCCCTTGGATTTAGCCTCTAAAAAAGTATTGTAAATTTTGGCTGAAACTCCAATGTACTGATAAGTTCCAGAATTAGTAAATGCAATCTCCAGAATTTTTTCTGAAGGATAATAACCTATGGATTTTATTTTAGATGACATAACTATCTGATGGCGCATTTTACCTCCTTGTTGTTCTTTTTAATCGGTTCCTTATAGTACACCCGTAGATATTTTTCATGGGTAATTACATGAATGTTATGTCGTTTATTTTGACGCAGGGATCAGCCGAAGGTATGTTATTTTAGTGGTGAATCCCCCTGTGCGGCGGGGCGTCCGGTAAAGTCAATATCCCTTTGACGCAATATGCACGCGAGGCATGCTGTCCGGGGCAGTCTCACCGGGAGGCACCCGGCACCACACTCACTTCTTATAATGCTAAATTTCTAATCTCAGACTCGCTCATCCGAACGAGCCTGTTTCATTTTAGGCTCATGAGTTTCATTCAATTGAATATTACCTGATACAGTAATACTAGAACTGCAAGATAACCCCAGTATTGTATGTGGTAAAAAAATGTATTTGTCATCTTTCATCCCTCTGGTTCCATTTTGTTATGTTCCTTATGCAATAAATGAACCATTCTAGAGGTGAATAAAATCAATTTGTTATGATGGGCTTGTGACATTAGATGCACTCCGGAAGTGCAATCGCACTAAAAAGAGGCTCATCAGTAGAGTTATTACATCGCACCTGATAATGCCATCTGAAGAGGCTATGACCAGAACTAGCCCCGTGGATAGCAAACATCGAGTTGTGGTTTCTTGCAACGCTGCATAATCTGCTCCGCTCTATACTACCTGCTCAGTATCGCGGAGGAATGTATGAAGGAAGGGTATTACTGGATTCAGCATATCGGTGTTGTTCAGGTGGCGTATTACACGAACGACACTGTTGATGATCTGGAAACGGGTAAAACAATCACAGGTGTCTGGCATCTGACCAGAGGCGATGACATATGCCATAACGGTGAAGCAGAGGTGTTAGAAGGCCCAATCACTCCACCAATGTAAACAACCGTACTTACTTCGAGGCTGCCGCATGGCGGCCTTTTTCATTTCAGGCTCACGGGAATCATCCGCTACTTGCTTTGTTGATAAATCTAGCCCGTGAATTTCCCCTCATTCCTGAGAGGACTCACAGCAATTAAGAGGGGGCTAAATGTCCGATCCGATTTCCGGTACTGGGCTGGCTGGTGGTGTCCTGACGGGTGCCAGTGTCTATGGATTCCTGTCCGGAACCGATTACGGCGTGGTGTTTGGCGCATTTGCCGGAGCGGTATTTTACATTGCAACGGCTGCTGACCTGAGCGCAACACGTCGGCTGGCGTATTCTCTGGTGTCGTATATCGCAGGGATCCTTTGTTCCGGGCTGGTGGGTTCAAAGCTGGCTCAGGCGACCGGATACAGTGATAAACCACTGGATGCCATTGGCGCCGTAATCGTTTCTGCTTTAGCCGTCAAAATCCTGACGTTCCTGAATAATCAGGATGTCGGCTCGCTGGTGGCGCTGATAACGCGCCGGGGAGGTTCAGGTGGTACTAAATGACCCATCGGCAACAATCAATGCGCTGCTTTGCGCTGGGGTAGTGTTGACCCTGATGTTTTACCGTCGCGGTGATTCCCGGCATCGACCTTAGATATCTCGCTTAGCGTGGTTGCTTACGGTCATTTATAGTGCCGTACCGCTGGCGTATCTGTGCGGTATCTACCCTTACTCATCGTGGGCCACTATTGGGGCCAACATTATTTTCCTGTCTGTGCTGGCCGCCGTCAGAGGTAACGTAGCGCGACTCATTGATGCTGTTCACAAATAAAAAAGCGAGTCGCAACGACATCGCCACAACCCGCAAAGAAGATGAAACCATTAGGATTTATCTTAAGTCTCATTGTGACTTAAATTAAATTGAATTTCATCATCTTAGGTGAATTCTAATCCCTACCATTAATAGTGGTTTAATCCGGTACACATATGAACAAATCACAATTTCAGCAGGCGGCTGGTATCAGCGCCGGGGGGGCTGCACGCTGGTTTCCGCATATTGATGCGGCAATGAAAGAGTTTGGAATTACAGCGGTTAATGATCAAGCCATGTTCATTGCACAAGTCGGGCACGAATCCAATGGCTTTACCTCGCTGGTAGAAAGCTTCAACTACTCGGTTGAGGGTCTGAAGAAAACCTTTAGTAAGCGTCTGACGCCGTATCAGTGCGAAATGCTGGGGCGTGTCGATGGTAAACAGGTGGCCCACCAGCCACAAATAGCCAATCTGGTTTATGGTGACCGCATGGGGAATAACAGCCAGGGTGACGGCTGGAAATATCGCGGTCGTGGCCTGCTGCAAATCACCGGTCGTGAGAACTACACCAAATGCGGTGCGGCGCTGAAGCTTGACCTTGTCAGTACGCCAGAATTGCTAACGCAGGAGCGACATGCGGCCCGTTCGGCGGCGTGGTACTTCACGTTACGCGGTTGCCTGATGTATTCGGGTGATGTGGAACGCGTAACGCAGATTATTAATGGCGGGCAGAACGGCATTAAAGACCGCCGTGAACGTTACGCCAAAGCAAAGGCCGCACTGGTATGAGGTCATTATGGGACTTGAAATGATTATCGGCCTGGTCGTTGCTGTGCTGGCTGCAATTGCCGGTGCTTTTGGTCTGGGTAAATCACGCGGTACCAATATCGCTGAAGCAAAAGCGGACCAGCAACGCACTGATGAACGTGCAGCTGCTACTGAAGTCATTGCAGAACGCCGGGTAGAAACAACAAAAGGAGCCAGGGATGTACAGCAGACTGTTAATCATCTTCCTGATGACGATGTTGACCGCGAGTTGCGCGAAAGATATACCCGCAAAACCTGAAGTAACGGACACTGCCTGTGACTGGGTAAGCATCATCTACCTCACTGAGCACGATATTGCTGTGCTGGATAAGCAAACGAAGCGTGACATCCTAGCACATAACAAATCTTGGCAGGCGAACTGCCAACAGAATTAATACCGTGCCATACAAAAGCAGCCTAAGTGAAACAGAAACAATAAAGCGAGATGCTATCACATGAACAAAGAAGACCGAGGGTTTATATCGGTTATCAACTCAAGCAACGAAGTAAAAAACCATTTGTGGGAAATGAAATCCCGCAAGAAGGTGAGGTGCTTGAGCTGGTGGTTGTAAAAAGCGATACTACCGATGACTCATGTGCATTAGCGCTTAAATTGCGGTCAGTTCAAAAATAAGACGAACTGATTGATAAATTGAATATTTGCGTGTGAATTAATGTGCCTCATCAATTATGCTACTGGATGAATTCATTATGAATTTTCCATTCACCGGTATCGGAGCAAGTCGATGCATCAAAACTTAGCCAACGCAACCTTTCAGGTCCTCGCGGGAGGATCTCGCGGCAGTGGTTTTAGTTTCTTACGAAATGATTTAGTGGTCACAAATTGTCACGTTGTAATGCCATTGCTTGATTTGGTAAATAATAGAACGTTAGGGCTAGCCACGCTGATAACCGAATCTGGACAGAGGTTTCAGTCCCAGATTAAATGTGTAGATCTCGATAATGATTTTGCAGTCATGCAGCTAACGGAATCACTTCCAAGTGGACGTCAGGTACTGCAACCTGCTCCTGACTTCAGCCCAACAAGAGGCCTGCGGTTGATTTTCGCGGGATATCCACACGGATACGAGGAACTGCTAACCAGCGAAGCTATTATTTCTGCGCCTTTAACAGCAGGTAAATTTGCTATTGATGGAATGGTGAATGGTGGCAACTCAGGCGGGCCAATTATCGACGCTGAATCTGGGTTAGTTATTGGATTGGTTACAGCGCCCCGTTACGCAAGTGGCGAGAAGGCCGAGCAATTACAGGAAGAAGCTGCTCAATTACGAGCTTATCTGGAACAAGCCTCGCAAAACATGTCAGTAGCTATCATGGGTGTCGATTTCGGGAAAATGGCTGATATGTTTGGGCGCTCGCTACAAGTGATCACAGAACTCCTGAACCTTAACGCTAACCCTGGGATAGGTATCGGATACCCTATATCTCCGGTCACGGAGGCAGCAAAGCAGCAATGAGCCTTCATAACTAAATTCTAAGCTTCTCTTATCTTATTTGTCTGGCTGCCATTCCACGATGGTGGCTTTTTTATTGCGTTTCGCACGCGCACCTCAAAGAGAGTCTTTCAGTAGTGAGCCTGGGTAATGCCGTTAGGTTGCGTTTACCTCTCGGGCGGCATTGCCGTGCGGCAGGCTCACGTCTAAAAGGAAACGCATATGAGGCTTACAGTTCTGGATGATGATCCGGGAAGAAAGATTGACCTGCGTAAAGAGCGTTATCTGGTCTTGGTTGATGGTAAAGAGATTAAAAAAGTTTTCAGTGCCGACGATGAAAAAGGCGAAGTGATTGCAGCAGATCTCGACCATAACGGCTTGATGGTTGCTGAGAATGGACAAGTGAAGAGGATAGTTCTTCACGACACTGTTGAAATAAAACGCCTGGAAACTTAACGGAGTGAATATGCAGGTAACAATAGACGGCATTCAATATGAGCCTGTCAGCAATTCACGTTCTTCAATTGGCATCGCCATAACTACCCATAACAGACCAGAAGTTCTTAATCGCGCCATTGCGCAGCACTTGAAACATCTTCCATCTGGTGCGCTGGTGGTTGTTATAGACGATGGCTCCAATCCTCCAGCAGTAGTTCCTGATGTGGTTAAGTTAGTACGCCATGACCAATCACGCGGTATCGTTGCCTCTAAGAACGTCAGCTTAACCGAGCTGGTGGATGCTGGATGCGAACATTTATTCCTTTGGGATGATGACGCATGGCCAATCGCTGATAATTGGCATCTTCCTTACATCAAATCACCCGAACCACACTTAGCTTATCAGTTTAAAGATCTGGCCACTGGCCCAAAGATGAATGACTTCGGCCTGTTGTACAGTGACGATAAGCATGTTGCTTATACTGGTCAGCGTGGCGTTATGCTTTATTACCATATAACCGCAATTGAGAAGGTCGGTGGTTTCGACAACATCTATGGACGCGGAATGTATGAGCATGGAGATCTGGCATTACGCATTCATAACGCAGGCATGACGACCTGGGCATTTGCCGATGTGGTTGGTTCTGAAAAGCTTATCCACTCTCTCGATGAGCACTGCGCTGTTAAGCGGTCGATACCTCCTTCAGACAGAAATGATCTAGCTGCAAAGAATGAAAAAATATTCAGTGCCCGTCGGGACAGTGGTTACTGTGGGTATGCCGAATACCGGAAAACAGAAAACGTTGTGATCACCAGCCTGATAACTGCTCAGGTTGATCCTCAGCGTGGCGCGAAAATGAAAGCTGACGCCAGCGCTCTACAGAAGTGGTCGAATTCAATCCAAGGTGTGAAGAAAGTTATTTTGGCCGATGAGCTAACTAAGGCCCCCGATGGAGCTGAACTGGTGAGTGTACTGGATGCCGGCATAACACCGTACTTTAGCCGCTGGCTCCATCTCTTCCAGTACCTGAGAGCAAACAAGCATTATAACTTTGTCTGGTCTACTGACGGCACTGACGTTGAAATGCTGCGTTCACCATGGGACGAAATGGAGCCTGGTAAAATTTACGTTGGTTCTGAGCATGCCACGTATTCACTTAAATGGATGCGTGATAATCATCATGGACGCTTCTACACAGACTTCCTGAATAAACATGCTAACGAACCGCTATTGAACTCAGGTCTCTTAGGTGGGCGACGAGAAGATGTGATGGCATTCGTTCATCGCATGATCCGACTCTACTTTTGGATTGAGAGCCACCGATTCTGGGGCACCGAAAAGGCACCATCGACTGTTGTTGAAATGGGGGCATTTGGAGTTGCTGCGAAAGAGTTCGGTGATCGAATCGTAACCGGACCTAAAGTCCACACTATTTTCAAATCGGATGGCATCGGCAAGGAGTCTGCATGGTGGAAACACAAGTGAAGTATGTTGTGGTTGGTCACCACTCGCGACACAAACAGGCGTTGTGCCTGGCTGAATCTCTCGGAGCTGTTCTGCTAATCGATAGCGGTGACCATGGCGCGAACTGGAATCATCGCCGCGCGCTGGAGTGGGCAGCCAATCAATCATGCCGTGTGGTAGTGCTTGAAGATGATGCTATGCCAGTTGCTGGTTTCTGCGAAAAGATTGCTGTATGGCTTGCATGTTATCCGGATGAACTGTGTTCATTTTATCTTGGCACTGGCCGTCCACCACAGTATCAACTGGAGATAGCATCAAAGCTAATAGCAGCAGATAAGGCCAGATCTGACTACATTACATTGCCGCGTCTTATTCATGGTGTCTGCTACAGCGTACCTCAGCAGCACATCAAGAGAGTTCTGGATAAGTGGAGCCACAGCAAAGCAGCAGACTATGCAGTCGGTGATGCTTACGGTGGACCTGTTGTTTATCCATGCTACTCACTTGTGGACCACGCTGATGGACAGCCAGTAGAACCAGCCAGAGACAATCAACCAAGAACAGAACGCCGCAGAGCATGGAGATTACATGTCTAAGCTAAAGACATTACAGCCGCGCTTAAACGCTATCGACACCCGAAGAATAAAGCCTGTCTATGGTGAGAATCGCCGAGTTAACGGTAGCGCAAGGGTTAGCCTCAAGCGTCGTATCTATGCGCGCGATGGTGGCCACTGTTGCATGTGTCAGCGAGTGGTTGACCTGCATGACAGTGAACTTGATCACCGCATAGCTCTACAGTTCGGTGGTGACAACAATGAAGGCAACCTGTGGACGCTGTGCATCGAGTGTCACTCAGGTAAGTCATCGCGTGAGGCATCAATGAACCAGCCTGACAGCGAGGCTCTGAAGCACTCAGTACCTAAAGGAAGCGGGCCGACAATCACTATTTTGTGAGGTTTCTATGGAGTGGTTATTACTGCTTATTCTTGCCGCCTTCGTCACCCTGCTGATACACGCATCCAATGGTGCACAGCCAACATGGATGTCATGTAAGGAGAGCAGGAATAGATACGGAACGCCGAAGCGTATTGATAGTAGGCTTCCTGGTGGTGGATATCAGCCAGTGAATCAGGAAGGTGAAACTGGGGAAATATTACCCCCACCTAAAAGACCATAGGTGGGGGGGGGATGGTTGGGTGTCAACGCCGATCGCGCTGGACACCGCGCCCCCTCTCACGCACAGAAAAAATTCACCTCTGGAGGGTATAAACATGTTAACAGCGCAAAAGCGAAAATTCGCCGTCGCGCTGATGTCCGGTATGTCTCAAAAGGATGCGGCAATAAAGGCGGGATATTCTGAGAAATCCGCACGGTCCAAGGGGTCGCAGCTTGCAAAAGACCCGGAGGTCATCGCGTTTATTGGACGTAAAAAAAAGGAAGTCATCGAAACAGACGACGTACCGACGTACCGTCAAAATGTTTACATCCCAGCGGTAAACAACCCTGAAAAAAACAGGGCTCCGGTAACACCGCCAGAGGCCCCACCTGTTGCCGGGACTTTTGATGATCCGCTCGAATTTCTTATGGCGGTAATGAACGATTCAACCGAAGAAATTGACGTCAGAAAGGATGCGGCGAAGGCCATGCTTCCCTATATCCATCCCAAAAAGGGGGAAACAGGGAAAAAAGATGCGCGCCATGCTGCGGCAAAAGCGGCCGCTGGTGCCAGTAAGTTCGGTTCAATGGCTCCGCCAAAACTGGTTGTGAATAATAATAAGGGGTGACGTATGGCGCAGTGGTCTACAGCCTGTACGGACTGGGAAGCGCGCCTGGTCGCCGGTGAATCCATCATTCCGCCGCCCATTTTTCCTGATCAAGCGGCGCAGGCGCTGAGTATCCTCCGGGAACTGCGGGTTTCTGACCTGCCGGGCAAGCCCACATTCGGAGAATGTTCTGAAGAATGGGTGTTCGATTTCGTCAAGGCCATCTTCGGTGGTTATGACGCTGAGACAGGAAACCAGCTGATTCGCGAATATGGGCTGCTGATATCGAAGAAGAACACCAAATCGACAATCGCGGCGGGCATTATGCTGACCGCACTTATCCTGTGCTGGCGAGAGGATGAAGAACACCTGATTCTGGCACCGACTAAAGAGGTTGCCGACAACAGCTTTAAGCCCGCTGCCGGGATGATACGCGCTGATGATGAACTCACCGACATGTTCCAGATACAGGATCATATCCGCACTATCACGCACCGGGTGACACGTAACACACTGAAAGTCGTGGCCGCTGATACTGATACGGTGTCCGGTAAAAAGTCCGGCCGGATTCTTGTCGACGAACTCTGGCTTTTTGGCAAACGCGCCAATGCCGAAGCGATGTTTATGGAGGCGACGGGCGGACAAGTATCCCGTAATGAAGGGTGGGTTATCTACCTCACCACTCAAAGCGATGAGCCGCCTGCTGGCGTATTCAAAGAACGCCTTGATTACTGGCGCTCTGTACGCGACGGAAAAATCAACGATCCCAAAACGCTGGGAATTCTCTATGAGTTCCCACAAAGCATGGTTGAAAGAAAGGCCTATCTCGATCCGGATAATTTCTACATTACTAATCCGAATATCGGGCTCTCGGTCAGCGCTGAATGGATATCAGACCAGCTTCGCAAAAATCAGGCAAAAACCGATGGCACATTGCAGCAGTTTCTGGCCAAGCACCTCAATATTGAAATTGGGCTGAACCTGCGCACCGATCGCTGGGCGGGCGTCGATTTCTGGGAGCAACAGGCACAGCGTGTCAGCTTTGAAGACTTACTACGGCGATCAGAGGTGATCACCGTTGGGATAGACGGCGGCGGCCTTGATGATCTGCTGGGTGTTTCTGCGGTCGGGCGTGACGCTGCAACACGAGAATGGCTCTGCTGGTGTCATGCATGGGCACATGAGATAGCAGTTCGCCGGCGTAAAAGTGAGGAATCCCGATTTCACGACTTCGTGAGAGCCGGTGACCTGACCATCGTGAAGTGCGTCGGACAGGATACGGAAGATGTGGCCGAATACGTCAGCCGAATCCATGCAGCGGAGTTGCTCGACAAGATCGGCATTGACCCTTCCGGGGTCGGGCAGATACTCGATGCACTTATTGAGGCGGGAATTCCCGCTGATGCGGTAGTCGGTGTCAGCCAGGGCTGGCGACTTGGCGGCGCGATTAAAACCACCGAGAGAAAGCTTGCCGAGGGCGTATTGATACATGGTGGTCAGCCGATGATGGCGTGGTGTGTCGGTAATGCCAGAGTTGAGCCGAAAGGCAACGCCATTCTGATCACCAAGCAGGCCAGTGGCAAGGGCAAGATTGATCCCCTGATGGCGCTGTTCAACGCTGTTTCCCTTATGGCCCTTAACCCTGAACCTGCCAAAAAAGATTACCAGGTATTTTTCGTATAACAAACACGTCAGTTAATGACCCGCACAGGCGGGTTTTTCGTTTCTGGAGGACAGCAAATGAATAATCGCGCCTATAGCCTGATGCAGGTAAAGGCGGTCAATGAGGACTCTCGGGAGATTACCGGCATCGCCAGTACCCCTGAACCTGATCGCTATGGCGACATTGTAGACCCTGCCGGTGTGAAATTTACTCTTCCGTTACCTCTGCTGTGGCAACACTGGCATGACGAGCCAATAGGCCAGGTTACAGAAGCAAATGTCACCGACACTGGCATCGAGATTAAAGCAAAGCTGGTAAAACCAGATGCGGATATGCCATCGCAACTGGTCGCCAGGCTTGATGAAGCGTGGGCATCTATCAAAACGGGTCTTGTCCGTGGGCTTTCTATCGGATTTAAGCCCATTGAATACAGCTTTATTGACGATGGCGGCATCCGGTTTATTTCGTGGGAGTGGTATGAGCTTTCTGCTGTAACTGTTCCTGCCAACGGTGATTGCTCCATTCAGTCTGTTAAATCAATCGATCGCAAGTTTCTTGCCGCGTCCGGCAATAAAAAAACCGTCGTTAAATCATCCATTTCCGCTGGCGCTACAGCAACCAATACCAAAAAAGGAACCAATTCGATGAATATTGCAGAACAAATCAAGAGCTTCGAAGCGAAGCGTGCAGCGCTGGCAGCCTCGCTGAGCGACATCATGAGTAAAGCTGCTGATGAAGGCCGTACGCTTGACGCAGAAGAAACTGAAAGCTACGACGACACGTCTACCGAAATTAAGGCGGTTGATGAGCATCTGAAACGCCTGCGCGATATGGAAAGCAATATGGCATCGACCGCTAAACCGGTAGCAAAAGCCGCTAACGGCGAAGTCACTACCGTTAAGGCTGGTGCACCAGGCATCATCCGCGTCGAACAGAAGCTGGAAAAGGGTATTGCCTTTGCCCGCTTTGCGAAGGCGCTGGCCGCCGCTAACGGCAGTCGTTCCGAAGCGCTGGAGATCGCCCGCAAACAGTATCCTGACGACGCCAAACTGCATCATGTACTGAAAGCTGCCGTGGGCGCCGGTACTACCACCGACCCTCAGTGGGCTGGTGCGCTGGTTGAATATCAGGAATATGCGCTGGATTTTGTTGAATTCCTCCGCCCGCAAACCATTATCGGGCGTTTCGGGCAGGGTGGTATCCCGGCCCTGCGTCAGGTTCCGTTCAACATCCGTATCCCGGCGCAGACTTCCGGCGGCTCAGCGAACTGGGTGGGGCAGGGCAAGGCCAAACCGCTGACCAAATTCGACTTTGAGTCGATCACGTTCAGTTTTGCCAAGGTGGCGGCTATCGCGGTACTGACCGATGAACTGATCCGCTTCTCCAACCCGGCAGCCGATGCGCTGGTGCGTAACGCCCTGGCTGAAGCGGTCATTGCTCGTCTGGATACAGACTTTATCAACCCGGCGAAAGCTGAAGTTGCTAACGTCTCTCCGGCCTCAGTAACCAACGGTATTGTGGCCGTTCCGTCTACCGGTGACCCGGATGCTGATGCTGAAGCGGCCTTCGCCCAGTTTGTTTCGAATAACCTGCAACCGACGGGCGGCGTATGGATCATGTCCAGTACTAACGCGCTGGCGCTGTCCATGAAGAAAAACGCACTGGGACAAAAAATGTATCCGGAAATGACCCTGCTTGGCGGCACCTTCCAGGGCCTTCCGGCTATCGTTTCCCAGTTCGCGGGCACCAACCTGACACTGCTTAACGCACCGGATATCTATCTGGCTGATGATGGCGGCGTGGCGGTGGACATGTCGCGTGAAGCCTCTCTGGAAATGGAAAGCGAACCAACCGGCGACAGCATCACCCCAACCGGAACTGAGCTGGTTTCCATGTTCCAGACCAACAGCGTGGCTATCCGTGCTGAGCGCTGGATCAACTGGAAGCGCCGCCGCACGGCAGCGGTAGCGGTTATTTCTGGTGTGAACTACAGCTCTAACCAGGGCAGCTAAACGGCGGAAGGGGGGCGGGGGAAACCCCGCCGTAATGCATGGCAAAAATCAGATATCTGCAACGCACCCATGATTCGGAGTCGGGAGACGTGAAAACCGTGGACGATCGGTGCGCACGGGTGCTGGTACTGCTTGGTAAGGCTGAATATTTCACCGGCGCACGTACTGGTGGCAAAAAGAACAAGCGAAAAGCGGAGAACGGCTAATGTGGAATCCTTTCCGGAGAAAACAGGGAAAAGAAAAAGCCCTGCAGCAGCCTGTCAGCCGCGGAGGCTGGTCGCCATTATTCGGCTTTATGCATGAACCATTCGCCGGAGCATGGCAGCGCAACCTTGAAATTAATCAGGACACCGTTCTTTCTTATTATGCTGTGTTCGCCTGCATCTCGCTGATTGCGAGTGATATTGCCAAGATGCCGCCACGGCTGATGCGTCGTGACTCAAAAGGGGTTATGCACGAGGTCAGGGCGGGGGATATTCCGGCACTGTACAAAAGGCCAAATGCCTTTCAGAACCGGATACAGTTTTTTGAACACTGGCTGAACTCAAAGTTATGCCACGGAAATACGGTGGCGTTAAAAATACGCAATAGCGCCGGAAAAATTACCGAACTCAGGCTGCTGGACTGGAACAAGGTTACTCCGCTGGTGGCGGATGATGGTTCTGTCTTCTACCAGATAAACCCTGACAATATGACCGGAATTGAATCGGAAGTTACCGTCCCGGCGCGCGAGGTGATACACGATCGCTTCAACTGCCTTTTCCATCCGCTCATCGGTTTGTCTCCCATTTATGCTGCTGGTCTGGCGGCGATGCAGGGGCATCACATTCAGGAGAACTCGGCCTATTTTTTCCGCAACGGTGGCAAGCCGAGCGGTGTGATTGAAGTGCCTGGTACCCTGACTGAAGAGAACGCCAGAAAAATTAAGGATAACTGGGATTCCGGTTATTCCGGTGAGAATTCAGGTAAGACCGCCATTCTGAGCAATGGCGCGAAGTATAACCCGACAACGGTATCAGCCGTTGATGCGCAGACTGTTGAGCAGTTAAGCATGACGGCGCAGATCATCTGTTCTGTCTTTCATGTCCCGGCCTATAAGGTTGGCATTGGTGAATTACCCACTCATGACAATATCGAAGCGCAGGACCAGCAGTATTACTCGCAGTGCCTTCAGTCGCTCATTGAGTCGATAGAACTGCTTCTGGATGAGGCTTTCGGGCTTGAGGGGGATTCAGGTACTGAATTTGATGTGAATGCACTGCTGCGTATGGACAGCGAACGCCGTATCAAATCACTCGGCGAGGGTGTGAAAAATACCATCCTGACGCCAAATGAGGCGCGACGAAGTGAAAACCTTCCTCCCTTACCCGGAGGCGATGCGCTGTATCTTCAGCAGCAGAACTTCAGTCTTGAGGCACTGGCGCGGCGTGACGCTTCTGATGATCCGTTTGCCAAATCCGGTACCGGCAGCCATACCGCGCCTGACGACGCGGAAGGGAAATCTATGTCTGAAGCTGAACTGACAGCGGCAAAAGCCATGCTGAGAGGATTGTTAACCAAATGAATGAACGTGAACTTTCCCTTATCAGGGCTCTTGGAGAGGAATTTTCTCTTGCGCTTGGCGAACTTCGCGAGTCTTTCAGAAAAAGCCTGAGCGACTATCAGCGAACAACGGAAGAGCAGCTTAAACAGCTCTCACTGGAGGTCATGGCACTGAAGGATACTCCGGCACCTGACTTTACCACGCTGCTGGCCGATGCAGTGGTATCTCTTCCGGTTCCTGAGGCTCCTGAATTGCCAGATATCGGCGCTATGGTCAGCGAGGCGGTGTCCGCCCTGCCTGTACCGCAGGACGGCAAAAGCGTGACAGTGGAGGAGATTCTCCCTGTTCTGGCGGAGCTGGTCAGCAAGGCAGTTGGTGACATGCCTGTGCCGAAAGACGGCAAAGACTACGATCCGGAGGCACTCAAACAGGCCGTTGACGATGCTGTCAGTAAAGCCGTAGCGGAAATTCCCGTACCGCAGGACGGCAAAAGCGCGACAGTGGAGGAGATTCTCCCTGTTCTGGCGGAGCTGGTCAGCAAGGCAGTTGGTGACATGCCTGTGCCGAAAGACGGCAAAGACTACGATCCGGAGGCACTCAAACAGGCCGTTGACGATGCTGTCAGTAAAGCCGTAGCGGAAATTCCCGTACCGCAGGACGGCAAAAGCGCGACAGTGGAGGAGATTCTCCCTGTTCTGGCGGAGCTGGTCAGCAAGGCAGTTGGTGACATGCCTGTGCCGAAAGACGGCAAAGACTACGATCCGGAGGCACTCAAACAGGCCGTTGACGATGCTGTCAGTAAAGCCGTAGCGGAAATTCCTGTACCGCAGGACGGCAAAAGCGTGACAGTGGAGGACATCAGACCTGTATTGCAGGAGCTTATTACGGCAGCAATGCCGGAAATTCCTGATGTTAAAGCTCTCATCAGTGAGGCTATGGCTGAGATCCCCGCGCCGGAACCTGGCAGGCCCGGCGAAGATGGCCGCGATGCGCTTGCGCTGGAATTACTGCCTTTTATTGATGGGTCAAAAAGTTATCCCCGTGGTTCTTATGCCACCCATAACGGAGGCCTCTGGCGGGCCTATGAGAAAACTCACGGCATGCGTGGCTGGGAATGTGTAGTTGATGGTGTTGCTGGCGTTGATGTCGGCAAGGAAGGGATGCGTAACTTCACTGTCACCGTTAACCACGCCAGTGGTGCCAGTGAGAAAAAAACTTTTGATTTGCCAGTTATGGTGTACCGGGGCGTATTCAAATCAGGTGATGAATATCTGCCTGGCGACACTGTGACGTGGGGCGGCTCTCTTTGGCACTGTGACGAACAGACGCAGGATAAGCCTGGTGAAACAGGCGCTAAAGGCTGGACGCTGGCCGCCAAGCGCGGTCGTGATGGGAGGGATAAAACATGATTGAACTCGTCACTCTTGATGAGGTTAAAGACCACTGCCGTATTGATGGGGACCATAGCGACAATGATCTAACAGGAAAAATCCGTGCCGCAAGTTCCGCAATTATTCGTTTTTGCCAGGGCAGCAGGGACAAAATCGTTGATACCAATAACCGACCGCTGGAAAGTGAAGAATGTTCGCTGGCAAAGGAGGCGACGTTACGCCTTGTCACTAAGCTTTACAACGATCCTGATGGCACAACAGTGCAGAATTTAAAGCAGGGCGAGTTACCTTTTGATGTGACGATGCTTATCTGGGAGCTGCGACTGCCAACGATTATTTAAGGGGGATAAATGTCATGTTCCGGGTGCTATCAGCAGCGCTAGTGGATAAAAAAGTGGGTAAAAATAGCTTATGAACGAGCAACAGGTAAACGCGCTGATAGCAGCGCTGAGCGAACAGAACGAAGCGCAGAGAGAGCAGACGGAAGCGTTAAACCGCCTGGCTGAATCAAATGAAGCCCTGTGTGATGTCATTATCCAGTCACTGGCCGGAGATGAAGGTATTGATGCTACTTCATTAGGCGACGAGCGACCCGTTTACTTGAGTCAAAGACCGAGGGGGTGATATGCAAGCTGGGAAATTACGTCACAGGGTGACCCTGCAGGAGACGGTAAAAGATCAAAACCCGACAACGGGAGCCGTAAAAAACACCTGGCGGGATGTGGCAACTGTCTGGGCGGAAGTTTCCCCGTCGTCAGTGCGTGAATTTATTGCTGCGCAGGCGGTTCAGGGGGAAATAACCACTCGCATTGTTATTAACTATCGTGCAGGGATTACCAGGAAACACCGTATTCTTTTTCGTGGTGGCATCTACAATATCGAAGGTGTTTTGCCCGACCCGAAAAGCGGGCGTGAATACCTTACGCTCCCGTGCTCAGAAGGGGTAAACGATGGCTGATGGTGTAGAAGTAAACCTTACCGGACTGGATTCTTTGCTGGGGAAAATGTCAGCAATTACTGATGTGACAAAAAGTAAAGCAGGGCGATTTGCACTTAGAAAGGCTGCTGAAGTTATCCGTGACAGGGCGAGAGGGAATGCTCAAAGAGTGGATGATCCACTTACCAATGAAGCCATCTTTAAAAATATTGTAGCGAGATTTGATAGCCGGAAATACAGGCAAACTGGTGATATAGCTTTCCGCGTTGGCGTACTTGGCGGAGCCAGGGCAACCAGAAGTGCTCGTGAACAAAGGAAAACTGATCGCCGTAGAGCAAGACTGGGGCAAACATCTTTATCGGAAATGGGGGAGATTGCTGGTTCTGGTAAGGGAAACCCAGGTGGAGCCACCTGGTACTGGCGTTTTCTTGAGTTTGGAACAGAACATGTTGCAGCTAAACCAATTCTCAGGCCCGCGATGAATGGTGTTGATATGCAGGTAGTTAACGTTTTCTCTACCGAGTTTGAAAAAGCTATCGACAGGGCTGTCTCTCGCGCGCAGAAGAAAGGAACGACAGCATGATTGCTCCAGTTTTTTCCGTCTGTTCGACAGACCCGAAAGTAAAAGAGTTGCTCGGTGCTCACCCGGTAAGGCTTTATCCGTTTGGCATGCTTGATGATGTTCTGGTGTACCCCTACGCAGTCTGGCAGAACGTGGGCGGTGAACCTGAAAATTACCTGAGTCAGAACCCTGACATCGACCGTTATTCCATTCAGGTGGATGTGTACGGTGACACCGATGAAGATGCTCTTGCTGTGGCGCGGGCATTACGCGATGTCATTCAGCGCAAGGCTTACATTACCCGCTGGGATGCGCAGGGCAGAGACCCGGTAACCCTCAAATATCGCTATTCATTCGATGTTGACTGGCTGGTCAACCGATAACTCAAAACCACTCACATCACACCGGCTATAAGCCGGTTTTTTTATATCCGGAGATGACTATGTCAGTAGTGACTCAAGGCACTCAACTTTTTGTGCTCGCGAATGGTGTCGTGAGCGAAATCGAATGTATTACGGCATTCTCACCAGGCGGTAGCCCGGCAGATCAGATTGATGATACGTGCCTCAGTGAACGCAACACCCGAAAGTATAAAAAGGGTTTACGTACACCAGGACAGGCAACGGCCACTCTGAACGCTGATCCAGCAAATGCCAGCCATTTGATGCTCAGCAATATGGCTGAGTCCAACGATCAAAGCGACGTAACGTTTGCGATCGGCTGGGCTGATGGGGAATCTAAACCAACAATCGGGAGCTCAGAGGGTTCTGTTGATGGTCTGACTCTTCCTTCAGATCGTACCTGGTACGTTTTCAAAGGTTATGTATCCGACTTCCCGTTTGACTTCCAGGGTAATACCGTCGTCCAGACTTCGGCAACCATTCAGCGTTCCGGCCAGGGGGCATGGATTCCGAAAGCGCAACCAGGCAGTTAATTAAGCGCGGGGATCATTCCCCGCCCCATTGATGTATATACCGGAAAACGACATGAAACTGACTCTTGATACGCTGAAGAAAACAGGCGCCTTTACTGGTCGTCCTGTTGAGAAAGAAATTAAATGGAAAGGTGCTGACGGGAAAGAGCAAATTGCCACAACCTATGTTCGCCCTCTGGGTTATCACACTGCTACATCTGACGTTCTCGCCGGTCTTGGCAAGATTGATGGCGTTGCTGGCCGTATTGCAGCTTCAATCTGTGACGAAGACGGGCATCAGGTGTTTACCGTTGCTGATGTAACAGGTGAGGCTGATCCGGAACGTGGCGCACTGGATGGGAATCTTACAGTGGCTTTGCTGGTGGCCATTCAGGAAGTTAACGATCTGGGAAAGACGGACTCAGCGCAGAAGACGAAATCTGGTGCGAACTAGTCCTCAACGGGATTGGTGGTCGTACCATTTCAGAAGCGCAGGAACGCCTTAGCTTCCTTGAGTTCCAGCAGTGGGTTCAGTATCGTCAAAAATACGGAAGCCTGAACCCTATGATGCGGACGGAATGGGGCGCAGCGCTGATTTCTTCTGTGCTGGCTAATGTGAATCGCGGTTCAAACACACCGGCATTCAGCATTGCTGACTTCTCCCCTCACATTGCAGCAGTAGAGCGCGTCGCCGCTAACGAACCAATCAGCCTGCAGGAAGCGATGCGCACTTGGGGATGAATACCTAAGGAATAAGTAATTTCATTTAGGTATTTTTACTCGTTTTTATTATTTATTTCTTTTAACTATAAAGTTATCAATTAATGTTAGGATTGTTGATATTGCTATTACAGCCATATATGCCATGGATAATCTATTCCCCATAAATGTTAGCTGCTCGAATGTATTAATTTTGTAGTTTGCGATGCCATTCAGTGTAGTGGATAACAAGTAGGGGTTTGTTAGACTTGAATATATTATTATTAAAATCCATGAGCAAAAGGAAAATATAGTTCCTCTATATAATCCTTGTATCAGTGATTTTATTGTTAAATAAACATTTGATTTCATTTTCATACTCCCTTTGGCAAAGTTTAATATTTCTGACGAACGAATCTCACTTAATCAGTAGATCATAATTCATATCAAATACAGGTGCTAGCATGGCTGGAAAATCCCTCGGAACACTCACCCTTGACCTGATCGCAAAGACAGGCGGTTTTGTATCAGGGATGGACAAAGCTGAAAGAGCATCCGCTCAATGGAGCAAACAAGTTCAGGAAGACGCGAGAAAAACTAGCCTCGCACTTGCTGCTACAGGTGCTGCCGCTGCAACTGCTGCATTAGGAGTAGGGGCTGCTGGGTTCCAGTTACTTAAAAGTACATCTAAACAAATCACTGAAACAGACCGCTGGGCAAAGTCCCTAAACATTTCTACCCAAAACCTTTTAGCTTGGCAATATGCTGCTGAGAAGGCTGGTGTTTCAGGGGATCAAATGGCTGATATCTTCAAAGATATCGGTGATAAGATTGGTGATGCAGTTCTAAACAAATCAGGTGAGGCTGTTGATGCATTAAATGCTCTCGGCCTCTCAGCTGTAAAGTTATCTAAGTCCACGCCAGATCAGCAACTGATGGCGATTGGAGATGCTCTCGGCAAAATCAATACAAACGCTGAAAAGACTACTATTCTAGAGAGCCTCGGTAACGACTTATCTAAACTTCTTCCTCTTTTTGATAACAACAATGAAAAATTGCGCCAGTTCATTGGGTTGGCAAAAGACTACGGGGTTGCTCCTGATCCTTCCTCTATTGAAAACCTTATTAATGTTAATAACATCTTCGAGGATATAGAGTCTCAGGTAAAAAGCCTGAAGGTGGAGATTGCTTCAGGCCTTGCAAAAGTCGACCTATCCGAATTAACAACATCATTTAATAAGGTTAGAGATGTACTCACAGACCCTAAGGTTATTTCTGGCCTTGTTAATCTAGTGAGTGAGGCCGCGCAATTGGCTGGTTGGTTAGTAACCATAGCCGCCAAACTTGGCGAAATAGCATCTTTGACCGGTAATCGGTTTGCAGCACTCAGCGGTAAAATAGATATCAACGATTCTGGAGATGTAGAGGAACGAATAACGTATCTGCAAAAAATGCTCGAAAACAAGAGTGATATCTACAGCCAAGATAAGTCGTTATTTTCATGGTTTACTGGTGGGGATGATAGTGTAAAAACCCTCAATGATGAGCTAACTAAACTTTTAGCCCTACGTGAAAAGCTAAAAAAGGAAAATCAGCCAAAATCCACACTCCCAATTCAGACAGCAACGGTAGGAACTGGATTTGCGTTAGATGAGGATGAAAATAACGGTAAAAACAAGCCAGATAGCACCGCTAAAAAACTTGAATCAGCTTTTAAATCAATGGAGACAAGTTACCTCCGTCAGATTGCTCTCATCGACACTACCGGAAAGAAAAGCGCCGAGGTTACTGAACAACAAAAACTACAATTTGATATCGCTGACGGCAAGCTAACAGGTCTTAATGAAACACAGAAGCAACGCCTTGAACAACTTGCTACAGAGGTTGATCGCCTGAATGCTGTTAAAAAGGCGAACGAGGAGAATCTAAAACTGGCTGAATACATTTCGAATCTTCAACGTGAAAATTCTAATGCTGCTGCTTCCCTTGATGCTGATGTTATTGGCGCAGGACTTGGTGATAAAGCGCGCGAAAGGATGCGTGAGCAGCTCGAAATTGAGCGTGAATTTAACGAGAAGCGGGAAGATTTGCAGCGCCGTCGTCAGGATGGAAGCATTAAAACCTCAGAAGAATGTGACCGCTATAACCAGGAACTGGACAAGGCGCTTGCTGAGCGACTCGATAAATACCGTTCTCATTATGACCAACTGGATGAGTTACAGGGGAACTGGCTGGCAGGGGCTCAGAATGGTCTGGCTAACTGGGTAGATACTTCCAGCGATTATTACACTCAGGTGTCAGATTTAGTCGGTAACACCCTTGATGGTCTGGTGGACAACATGGCTGACGCCCTGAGTGGTAATAAAGCTGACTGGGCAAGTTGGGCAAACAGTGTGCTGAATGAGCTGCAGAAAGTGTTGCTCAGGGCAATTATGGTTAACACGCTTAAATCGGCAGGAGATAGCGGGTGGTTTGGTTCACTGGGTGGGATGTTTGGTAGTTCAGTGGCTGGCGCAGCATCCGCTGGCGGTGCAACACCGTCCGGAGCTTATACTGGTGCGGCATCTCAATTGAAATTCGCTAAGGGCGGCGTAATGGACTCCCCTGATCTGAGTCGTTTCCGTAATGGCGTCGTGAACAGCCCGACGATGTTTGCATTTGCAAAAGGTGCAGGTCTGATGGGAGAGGCTGGCCCTGAAGCGATAATGCCCCTGACGCGAACTGCTGACGGTAATCTCGGTGTTCGTATGGTGGATGACACAGTTTCTTCTGTTGGCGGTGGCGGGGCTCAGCTCCAGCAAACTATTCAGCAGCATTTCTCTATTTCCGGTAACGGAGATGCTGCACTGAAGCAGGCCATGCAGGAAGCTGCGCGACAGGGAGCCAATGATGGGGCAAAGCAGGCGCGACAGGCCATGCTTGAGGACTTTTCGAATCGTGGACAGGGTAGGCGCTTACTTGGTGTGTAATGCATTATTAATATTCATTAAGCCGAAAGGCGGGAGACAGTTATGACTTTAGAACAACGAGTTGAGTCACTTGAATTTAAAGTAGGGTTTCCGAAAGAAAATGGAGTAAGAATTTCCTTCGGTGAAAATTTGGCCATGTCATCTACACAGCGTATTGGTAGTAACGTGTCGGTGAATATTGACAAAGCAACAGTGGTTACTATCCAGTACAGTGAAGACTTAACGCCAGAACTTACGTTGGAAGGATACAATCAGCGGGCGAAAGAGCATGCTCGACAATCTATCAAAAAAATTATAAAAGCGGCCCAAATTCAGACCGCTATATTCAGAGTTAGTGATGGTTATGTAAACATCAATTCTTCTGTTGTGGTATGACTTTTACTGAATCAAGCAGGTTAAGAAAAACGTTTTGAGCATGTTTGTGAGCTTCTGCAAGCTCCCCAGTGCTGTTGGTGGATTTGATAAAATTAACCACGGCCTCCTTGTTGCCAGTCGAAATAACAAATGCGCTAAAAGTCTGCATAAGTAACTCTGTCATTGCGTAATTTTTTCTCGCTGTGTCGTTCATTCCTGCGAGAACTTCTTCCAATGAGATAGGTTTTGACATTTTTCAATCCTTTTTAGAGGTAATCAGCCATCCCTCCTAATCATCAAACACCAGTGTCCAACAACTGACGGGCTGAACACGTATTTTAACTATGAATATCAACCAGTAACATCCTGACAAATGATCAGTAGCGCCTCCGTGCGCAGAATAATGCAGGAGAATTTATGGCTGTACTCGAATGGCCGGAAGATGTCTGTCCCGCGTCGCTGAACTGGCGACCAGAAAGTAACACCAAAACCTTCCGTTCCACCTTCAATGGGGCATCGCAGACAGCACGATTCCCCGGTACCCGCTGGGTATGTTCCCTGACCTTTAATAACCTGACAGATGAAAAGTCCAGGCTTATTGATGCTCTGGTGGCTTCGCTTGATGGTGAGTATGGCAGGGTAAAAGTCCGTGACTGGGGGAGAAGTGGCAGAACGCCAGCGGGCGAGCCCGTTGTTGATGGCGCTAATCAGACCGGAACCCAGCTTCAGAGTAAGGGCTGGACGCCGGGAACAGTGGTGCTCAGACAGGGCGATTATTTCACTGTTAACGACGAGCTAAAGATGGTTACAGCCGATGTGACGAGCGCGGCGAACGGTACCGCAATGATTGCATTTGCGCCGATGTTGCGTAGTTCGCCGCCTGCTAATGCTGCCATTGAGGTTGCGAAACCCTACGGCATTTTCAAACTGAAGGATAACCAACAGGGTGCTGGTAACCGTGTGCCGGGTGTTTTTACCAGTTACACGCTGGAGCTTGAGGAGGCATTTTAATGCTGTATTCCCCGTTTTCGGATTCAATGGTGGACTGGTTATCCCGTGACAGGGTGACGGTCGCGATCGCCGCCAATATTCAGTTTGAATCCGGCACCGTGTATGTGCATTCCGGTACCGGGACGCTGGTTCTCGGCGGCTATGTTTATTACGGCATGGGCCGCATGGGCTCTGTTGATGATGCCAGTGAAACCAGCACAACCAGCCCGACACAGGTCAAAATGACCCTTTCCGGTCTGGATATGGCTCTCTTTGCCACCACGCTGAATGAGCGCTGTGTTGGCAGAAATGCCGAAATCTATCTGGTGGTCATGGATGATAACGGTGTTGTCCAGGTTGCCGATCTCCTGTTCAAAGGGCAGGTATCCAGCACAGGTGCGACTGCTGGCGGGACGAATGCCCTGCAGTACACCATCAGTAATATTTTTGAAGACTGGCAGCGTCCTTTCCCTGATCGCTATACCGATGAATCGCAGCAGGCTGCTTATCCCGGCGACCGCATATTCCGGTATGTAGCGCAGATGTCTGAACGTTCTATTTACTGGGGCAGTAAAAAAGATGCGCCAGGATTTACCTATAAGTGAGGCAACATGAAGCATCCGGACTGGCATAACAGATTAATCACCGTAATAAGGGCCGCTGAAAAGCGGCCTTTTTTATGGGGTAGTCATGACTGCTGCCTGTTCGCGGCGGACTGTGCTCAGGCCATGTGCGGCGAGGATTTTGCGGCAGGCTGGCGCGGAGCCTACGACAGCGAACATGGGGCAAAAAAGGCGATATTGCGCGGTGGCGGTTCGCTTGAAAAGGTGCTGGCCCGGTATCTCGATGAAGTGCCGGTGAAGCTGGCGCAGCGTGGGGATATTGCCGTTGTTGAAAATGCGGGATCGCGGTGTGCCGGGGTGGTGTATTCCGGCGTTGTATGGGTACCTGGTGAAAATGGTCTTGTCAGTCTGCGGGTTAAGCCGCTGAGTGTCTGGAGGGTGCGTTAATGCCTGCTGCTATTCCTGTCATTGCGACCGTTGCTGCAGGTGCTGCCGCCTCATATCAGTATTACGGGATCTCAATGGCTATCACCGTTGCCGCCCAGGTGGCAACTCAGGCGCTGACCAAAAAGCCATCACTGGACTCCTACCGTGACACATCGGAACGTAAACAGGTCCTTCGTGCCGCAGCCAGCGCCAAAACGGTTGTTTACGGTCACACCACGACAGCGGGAACATTGCTCTTTTCAGAGGAAGAGTCGGGGCAACAGGATGACGGTGAAATGTTGCATCTGGCCATTGCCCTGGCGGGTCACTCATTATCCCGTATTGGAACCGTCTGGCTGGGTGACGAACCGATCAGCAGTTTTCCGGAGCATGCGTCTTTTGAACTGCACACCAATCGGCAGACCGTAGATCCATATATGCTGGCAAACTGTCCGTCATGGAAAGAAGACATGATCGGAAAGGGGATCACGTGGCTGCGCGTGTCCCTCAAATTCAGTGCAGAAAAATTCCCGTCAGGTATCCCGAATATCAAGGTCGAAAAGTACGGGCGTGCCGTTTATGACCCGCGTACCGGGTTGACGGGTTACAGCAACAATGCGGCGCTGGTTATCCTGGACTATTACCGCAATTACCTGAAAGTGCCTGACGCCGATATTCTCTGGGAACAGTTTCAGGAAGCAGCGAACATCTGTGATGAGGATGTGATTACTGGCGGCAATACCGTTGAGAAGCGTTACACGATTAACGGTGAGTTCGATCTCAGTGAGAACAAGGTCAGTATTCTGGAGGGGATGCTGGCGGCATGTGCCGGGGATGTAACGTATACCGCGGGCAAACATGGTCTTCTGGTCGGGGCTTATTACGGACCCGCTACCGAAGTGATCACTGAAAGCCAGCTGGCCGGTGATATCGAAATCATGCCGGAGGTCTCTCAGGCGGAACGCGTTAACACTATCAAGGGGACATTCGTCGATCCGCAGCAGGGCTATACCGAAGCGGATTTCCCCTCTGTGTCTGTCAGTGAATGGGTGACAGAAGACGGGGTGGAAATATCGCAGGATATGAAACTGCGATTTGTGACTTCAGAATTTCAGGCCCAGCGCCTCGCTGATGTGAAGTTAAAGTGTACCCGCATCGCCAGGACGATGAACGTAACGTTAAACCTGAGCGGATACCGTTACCGCCCTGGAATGTATGTGAAGGTGAATTTCCCGTCTATCGGCATCGTCAATGTTGAGATGCGGGTAATGGACTGGAAGTTCGGCGTTCAGAACGGCGTGCAACTGACACTGAAGCAGGAAACAGCGGATGTATGGGGCGATGCCATCGGCAAACCGATCGAGCGACCGCCGTTCACTCAGTTGCCATCAGGCGGCGTGGCGCAGCCGCAGAACCTGAAATATACCGTGGAGGAAATCGGTCAGGTCGTACAGGGCATTTTGTCCTGGCAGAATATCGGGCCGGTGGCCTACAACAAAGTGATCATTCGTCGCAATGGTCAAATGGTCATGTCCGTCCAGGTTCCGGGGACGTTCACGCGTCTTACCGGGTTACCGAAAAATACCTACACAGCCCACGTTATTGCCGTAAACCAGATGGGGGCAGAGTCGCCGGAAGGGTATCTGGAATTCAGTATTGAAGCCCCGCCAGCACCTTCCCATGTTGATATTGAGCAGGGCTTCTTTGCCGTCACGCTGATCCCGCGTCTGGCGGCAATTACCAATGTTTCCACGCAGTTTGATTTCTGGACGTCAGGTGAAACAAAACTGCCTGATGCCTCAACAGTCACCGTGGAAGCGAATGCCAGCCGTGAAGGGATGGGAACCACCTGGACCAGTAATCAGCTACAGGTAGGGCATACCTATTACTGGTACATCAGGACCATTAACGCCTTTGGTGCATCCGGTTTTGTCGAAGTACCGGCGCTGTGCTCTATGGACACTGGCAGTCTCATAGACCTCATTGATGATGCAGTACAGAAATCAGACGCATTCCAGAACGTTAAGGCCGGTGTCGATACGAACCTGGAAGGCATTATGGAAAATGCGCTGGCGAACCATGGCACCGTTGAGCATCAGTATCAACAATATGGTGAGGTACGTGCTGATATTCTGGTCGTAAAAACCACGGTGGCTACCGCCGAACAGGGGCTCGCTGATCTGTCCAGTTATGTTCAGGCGTCAATCGGACCAGAAGGCACTTTGACTGCTGCGGTTAACCAGAAACTGACCGCCGAAGTAAATATTGATGGAACGGCAAAAGCTTCTTATGTCACTAATCTCGGCATTGTCAGGAATGGAGTGAAATACAGCACCGGGTTCGGTATGTCGATTGAGCCATCGGGGAACAGCTATAAATCCACAGTGGTTTTTGCTGCTGATCAGTTTGGTATTTATTCCGGAAGTGATCCGGGAAATTACACTGCTGCGTTCTTTGTCTATAACGGACAGGTATTTATCCGTGATGCTTTAATTCAGGATGGCAGTATCACCAATGCAAAGATTGGCAACTATATCAGGTCCACCTCTTTCGTTTCAGGTCCTTCAGGGGCTGGGTGGAATATCGATAAAAATGGTAACTGTGAATTTCATGGACAGTTTTATGCGAACAGCGGCCAGTTTTCATTTAACGGTACCAATAACACCGTCGTTATCAACGGTAATGGACTAACTGTCAATCTGCCTGGCGGTGGACGGGTTGTCGTCGGGAGGTGGTCATAATGCCGGAAGGTATTCTGATTGATTACAACGATGGCCGTCCGGTGATGGCAATTACTGCGGGGCTGCGGGCCCCCAGTTTTTGCACATCGTTCTCGGGCTGGTCATCCCAGCCAATGCAGTACCCGGTAAACACGCCACTGGTTCCAGGCTCTCAGGTTATTGTGATACCCACCAATCCTGTCTACACCTACTCATTTGCTGAATTTGATGTAGCCATTATGACGGGGGTCACCCGGAACGGGGACTCCGGGGTCATCATTGGCGCAGAGACAATCGGGGGTAAATCCCTTACTCCGGACTGGTCCGGCTACATTATGGAACTGCTGCCTGCAGCGACTTATAACGAAGGGTTACTGGTTGCGAACTCTACCGACTTCACCGCCATATCTAATCAGGCTGCGCTGATGACCTGCGCCTGGTCCGGGCGCATCACGGTTAACGGTATCGCATCTCTCCCGGTTGGTGGCATTCCTTTTGGGAAATGGGATAACCCGAATGTATCGGTGGGGTTTGATGGCGGCAATATTATCGTTCGCGATATCTCCTACACAGGGCGGGATGACGTGGCCGGAACGGCGACGATTGACCTGGTGATATTCAATCAGACCGCACATGTTGGCGGAGACGGTATCACCATGACCAACGCCGCTGGCCAGGTGACGTTCTCCACGCTGAAACGCCCCTTTGTATATGACCGACAAATCCAGATTACCGATGCATTCCAGGATATTGGCGGCGGGTTCTGCCAGATAGTTTATACCGGTGCACAGGTTCGTATGGACGGCGGTTACGGGAACCTTCGTATAAAAGGTGTTGTGATGTCGGGCGGCAGCGTCAGGTCTGCCTATAACCGGGTTTTTGGTAATTACTTCAGCAATGGATGGGATATGACCCGTAACAGAAATATCACCATGCCCATTCTCATTATCCCGAACATGTACTGAGGAAAATCTATGTCAGCAGGAACACTCACCCTGACGAATAATTCTGCCCAGGTATCAGGAGCCGGGACATCATTCAGCACCGAATTGGCAGCCGGCGATTTTATTGTTGTCACTGTAGGTGGCGTACCTTATACGCTTCCGGTCAAAACAGTTGAGAGTAATGCGGGCCTGATGCTGGTCAGCAATTTTACCGGGCCCACACAATCGGGTGCAGCATGGTCAGCAGTTCCACGTGTGGCACTGAATATGGTTACCGCTGCACTGGTAGCGCAGAGCGCAGAGGCACTTCGTGGCCTGAACTACGACAAGCAGAACTGGCAGCAATTTTTCACTGCGGACGGTGATGTAACCATTACGCTCCCTGATACCAGCCAGACAACAGGACCATCAGCGAAAAAGTTAATCAGTAGTGTAAGTCTTAAGGCGGATAAGTCGGATCTTAATGATTACGCCAAAAAAGGTGATAACTCTGACATCACCAGTCTGGAAGGACTCACTACTCCCCTCAGTATTACGCGTGGGGGGACTGGAAGTAATAGTGAATCCGGGGCGAGAACTAAACTTGGTCTGGGAACCTCGGCAATCAGAAATGCAGGCACAGATGACGGAAATGTACCTATTGTAGGGAGTATGTGGGGTTTTGGGCATGGAACAGCGGGGCATATTGTTATAAATGCCACTTCGAATAATGACATCTATTCGGCACTTATTAATTATGGAAGTTGTGTTTTCAGAAACAACGCTTCTATCCCTTCCACATCTTCTACAACATACGGTGCTGGTATCTGGTTACAAACAGGGGATACGGCGGGAGCGATTCAGATACCCTACTCTCCAGGGGGGAGCGTCACAGTCGTATCGGCCCAGGCAGGTATCGGAGTATTCTCGCGGACAATGTACGACACTGCCAACACAACAGTGGACGGTAATGGTTTCATTAAAAAAGCATCTCCGATCGTTAAACTGAAAGGCGACGGATCGGCGGAAGTTAACTACCAGGCAGAGGGGGCCTTCACAGAACGTCTTGACGTTGGCGTTTATCGTATTTCTGGCGTTTTGGGCTTCAACTCAGCTCCAGCATGGGGGGGTATCGATGGCGGCATTGAGATACCGCTCGACCGAAACAAACAGCCCCTGTTGTGGGTGGATTATAAAGTCGAGTCAGATGGTTCCATTCTGCTGAAAACGTACCACCGGACACATCCATCGGCACCGGAGTTTGCCCGTAATTTAATTGGCTACGTATCTGATAATGAAACTTTTATTGAAACCGTAAAAGACGGGGAACCTGTCGATATCCCTGCTGGGCGCTGGGTGGATCTGCGTGTTGAAATGCCTGCAGACAGTATCTTTAATCAACGTCAGGAGGAAATGAGGATAGCAATGGAACAGGCTGAGCAGGCTCGTTCTGAAAATCAGCAGAGCACCCAGCCGCGATAGTTGATGTAATAATGCTACAGCCAGGCATATCTGCTTGTTAATCTTCAGCTAACCAGAACTCAGCCTCTTCAAACATTTCCTGAACAATCCGGTTTATCTGTTCTTTCTCATGCTTGCTGGCGTCAGTGTTGATCGCTGGTGGTATTCAGCACATAGATACTAAAAATGGCGCTGTATATGCGCCATTTTACTATCTCATTGATGGTATCAGCGGGTTGTCCCCAAAGGGATTTCCGGATCCGGTTGGTGAGTAATCCTGTTACGTAGATCTCGTCGAATAATTTCGATGGACCAGAACCAGATTAAATGACCAAAAATTTCGGATACATTCTCATACCATGGAAGGTCAGCGAGAGGAGGGGTCAGTCCCATGAGAGGGAAGGAAATCATATGTACGAAAAGCTGGGCTAATGCACCAGCCAACAACCCCTGCCAGAGTTTAATTTTAGGAAAAACTTCTGCAACTACACAGTAGCCTACGGCGAACACAATAGAAAAAATGATGTGTGTTACACCAACCCAGTTAAACACATGCCCGGCAAAGGTGTAGACCGCTGCGTTAGGATCTGCAAGTCCCATCCAGTCCCGAAGGAAAATATATGGAGGGTTCAGGAAATTGCGGGAGCAATCAATTTGTCCCGCCGCTCTGATTAATGATTCCGGAACACATGCAGTAGTGAACATATCCGACGGGCTACGGGGCGGCAAGGGTACTTCAGCACCCCATTTAACGAATGCTGATACGATACCGGCGATTAACCCGATAAAAGCAGCCAGGCCATAACGTCTGCGGTTAGGTGGTGTTTGTTCAAATATATTCATATTTCATCCATTGAATTTCATTACATCAACGTAATTACTAAGTAGTATTCATAAAAAACAATGAATGTAAAGAATTGTATGTGGTTGTATGTTCTACATCTGAGTTAGTAACAGGAATTCCTAAATTAAACTACTTCATATGCTGCGGCAGAAAGACGGTGATATCAGCATCCGGGAAAATCTGGTGAAGCCTCTTACACAGTCAGATGAGTCTCATCAGATACCTTCGTCCGCTCTGTGCTGTGAGTTCAACGGGTCGATGCAACGCTATCCTTAATCAAGGGGGACGTTGCCATGAAACGAAGAACGCGCATTTACTACACGCCAGAACAGAAAGCGATTATCTGGGACCGATATAAGCAAGGTGATTCCCTGCACGATATCGCCAGAATGTTCGACAGATTTCACTCTTCTATTATGCCTACAATCCACCAGACAGGTGGCTACCGTCCTCCCGTGAGAAGGCGGCACCGGTTAGCGCTCTCGCTTGATGAAAGAGAGGAAATATCCAGAGGATTGGTAGCAAAACGCAGCATCAGGGACATCGCTGCCAAATTATCAAGAGCTCCTTCAACGATTAGCCGCGAGATTAGGAGACACGGTGGTGCAAAACAATACCGTGCAGCAAAAGCCGATACTGCTGCGTGGGAAAATGCTCTGAGACCAAAACCTTGCAAGCTAATTCAAAGCCCCGCATTGTGTAAAATCATTGCAGAGAATATGCATCAGGACTGGTCGCCGGAACAGATCGCCGGCTGGCTGAAACGCTGTTATCCGGATAGTCAGGAAATGCATGTGTCACACGAAACGATATATAAAACGCTTTTTATACAAACCCGGGGTGCATTAAAAAAAGAACTGCAGCAATGCCTCAGAAGCGGAAGAGTCGTGCGTAGATCCAGAACATCATCGCTTAAAGGGAAAGGATTAGGGTCAATCCCGGATACGATCTCTATCAGCGAAAGGCCACCTGAAGCAGCTGACAGAGCCATACCAGGTCACTGGGAAGGTGATCTGATCCAGGGCTCTAAAAACTCCTATATCGTCACCCTCGTAGAGCGTCATTCCCGTTTTGTTATGTTGGCCAAAGTCAGGGACAACAAGACCATAACGGTTATATCTGCACTCATCAAACAAGCCCGTGAATTACCTGCTGAGCTTTATAAAACATTAACATGGGACCGGGGTGCTGAAATGACCAGCCATACCCGGTTTACCGTAGCTACAGATATTCAGGTTTACTTCTGCGATCCTCAATCCCCCTGGCAACGCGGCTCAAATGAAAATACAAACAGATTACTCAGACAGTATTTTCCAAAAGGAACTGACTTATCGGTTCACAGCCAGCAAAGACTAAACAGTGTTGCCAGACAGCTCAACGAGAGGCCGAGAAAAACGCTAGACTATGAATCACCCGCAGAGCGGTTCAATCAATGTGTTGCATCCATCGGTTGAACTCACAGCCAATAGCGGACGTTATTAAGCTTATGCAAAGAACAACGTTATATTTTGTCCTGATTGACACGGGATGAAAACTCCTGATGGTTCTCTTTTCGTTCGCTGTAGCGATCCGCAAGATAGCCGGTTTGCCCCTTAAGCAGCAGAGTGATTTTAAACAGCTCTTCGGCTACATCGACAATGCGGTCATACCATGACGAAGGTTTCATTCGTCCGTTTTCGTCGAACTCTTGCCATGCCTTGGCTACGGAGGACTGGTTAGGGATCGTAAACATCCGCATCCACCGGCCCAGAATACGCATCTGGTTCACTGCATTGAAGGACTGTGAACCTCCGCAAACCTGCATTACCGCAAGTGTTTTGCCCTGCGAAGGACGAACTGCGCCTTCACTTAATGGTATCCAGTCAATCTGCGCCTTCATAACTGCGCTCATAGCCCCGTGCCGTTCCGGAGAACTCCACACCATCCCGTCACACCATCTGACCAGACCGCGCAGCTCGGCGACTTTAGGATGTGTATCTGGCGCATCATCCGGCAGGGGTAAACCTGAGGGATTAAATAGTTTTACCTCCGCGCCCATCGCTGCCAGCAGGCGACCAGCTTCTTCCGCAGCAAAGCGGCTGTAGGAGCGCTCTCTAACTGAGCCATATAGGATCAGAATCCGCGGCGGCTCGTGCAGGTGCAGGCGCTCGGCGATGTGTTGATCAAAGCATTCACTATTCAGTGCTGGAAATTGTTCCATTTTTCTACTCCGGAGAGATCAGATGATTTCAAATTTAATACATATGATTTACCATATGTATATTCTAAAGGGAACGGAGTGAAAAATGCTACAACCTGTTCAGCTTTTCAAAATCCTGTCGGATGAAACCCGGCTCGCCATCGTCATGATTCTCCGGGAGTCAGGAGAACTGTGCGTCTGTGATATCTGCGCAACCATTTCCGAATCACAGCCCAAAGTCTCGCGACATATGGCTATTCTTCGCGAGGCTGGGTTGGTTCTGGATCGTCGTGAAGGCAAATGGATCCATTATCGTCTGTCACCCCACATACCGGCATGGGCAGCGGAGACAATCACAACGTCCTGGCAGTGTATGCGAGAGGATGTGCGTGAATGGCTGGATAAATCAGCCTGCACCTCCTGTTGAGAAATGAAAACACATTTACATAATCATATATAACGGAGTCTGAGATGCTTTTGGCAGGGAGTATATTTTTACTGACGCTGATACTGGTGATCTGGCAACCCAGAGGCTTGAGCATTGGCTGGAGTGCGAGTATCGGGGCTGTGCTGGCGCTGGTAACCGGTGTCATCCATATCAATGATATTCCCGTTGTCTGGAATATCGTCTGGAACGCGACAGCGGCATTTATTGCGGTCATTATCATCAGTCTGCTACTCGATGAGGCCGGTTTCTTTGAGTGGACCGCACTGCACGTCTCCCGCTGGGGTAACGGGCGTGGTCGCCTGCTGTTTTCCTGGATAGTGTTGCTCGGTGCCGCTGTCGCTGCTTTGTTCGCCAATGACGGCGCCGCGCTGATTCTGACACCAATTGTGATTGCGATGCTGCTTGCAATGGGATTCAGCAAGGGCACAACACTGGCCTTTGTGATGGCCGCAGGATTTATAGCAGATACGGCCAGCCTGCCGCTCATTGTTTCTAACCTGGTGAATATCGTCTCGGCGGACTTTTTCGGTCTGGGCTTTACGCAGTATGCCTCCGTTATGATCCCCGTAGATGTGGCAGCGATTGCGGCCACGCTAGTCATGCTGCATCTCTTCTTCCGCAGGGACATTCCGGCGACGTATGACGTTTCGCTGCTGAAGACTCCTGCCAGTGTGATAAAAGATCCGGCAACGTTCAGGGTGGGCTGGATTGTCCTGTTATTGCTGCTTGTCGGTTTCTTTGTTTTGGAGCCTATGGGGATCCCGGTCAGTGCGATAGCGGCTACTGGCGCAGCAGTACTGTTTATAGTGGCGAAAAGAGGTAATGCCATCAACACCGGAAAAGTCCTGCGCGGTGCGCCATGGCAGATCGTTATTTTTTCGCTGGGCATGTACCTGGTTGTTTATGGCCTCCGCAATGCAGGGTTAACGGAGTATCTGTCTGGCGTGCTAAACCTGCTGGCAGAAAAGGGATTATGGGCAGCAACGTTTGGCACCGGCTTTCTGACCGCGTTCCTGTCGTCGGTGATGAACAATATGCCGACAGTGCTGATTGGCGCGCTGTCGATTGATGGGAGTACGGCGACTGGCGTCGTCAAAGAGGCAATGATTTATGCCAACGTGATCGGCTGCGATTTAGGCCCGAAAATCACCCCGATTGGCAGTCTGGCAACCCTGCTTTGGCTGCATGTGCTTGCCCAGAAAAATATAACGATTACCTGGGGATATTACTTCCGCACCGGCATTATCATGACTCTGCCCGTGCTGTTTATCACTCTGGCCGCGCTGGCGTTGCGGCTCTCCATCACTTTGTAATGAGATACAGATATGAGCAACATTACCATCTATCACAATCCAGCCTGTGGCACCTCACGTAACACGCTGGAGATGATCCGTAACAGCGGTAACGAACCAACCATTATTTATTATCTCGATACTCCCCCGACTCGTGATGAACTTAGCAAACTGATTTCAGATATGGGCATTTCAGTACGTACATTGCTGCGTAAGAACGTCGAACCTTATGAGCAGTTGGGTCTTGATGAAGACAAGTTTTCTGATGAGCAGTTGATTGATTTTATGCTTCAGCATCCGATCCTGATTAATCGGCCGATTGTAGTGACACCGATCGGCACACGTCTTTGTCGGCCCTCCGAAATGGTGCTGGATATTCTACCGGAAGGTCAGAAAGGAGTGTTTACCAAAGAAGATGGAGAGAAGGTCATTGACGAAACGGGTAACCGAGTTAAGTAATCTGCCCACTTCAAAATATCGGACGCCTGTTAACGCTATGCGGGCGTCCGCTTTTCGCTCAAAGCTGATGCTCTAGCACTATCGCTTCGTGCATCAACATATAGTTTCTATTAACTCCGGTCCTTGATTCCCAACATTCCCAACGGCACGCGTAACGGCGTGCCATATAAAATTATCAGCCGGCACGGAACCGTCGGCCGCAATTTCCGCAGCTTCTTTCCCTCCAACATCCTGCCTCATCCATTCACGAGCTGCATCTGGCGATAGTACCAGCGGTCGCCTGTCGTGAATATATACCAGCCCTTTGTCGGCCGCAGCTGTCACTATAAGGAAACCTTCTGCTTCATCTCCACGTTCGAAAGGTGTGCTACCGATCGCTGCCATAAATATTGGCTGACCGTCTGCTCGGTGAATAAAGTATGGTTGTTTCTTGTCGACTTCCATTTTCCACTCGAACCAGCCATCGGCAAAGCAAATCGCACGACCATGCTGCCAGAACGGTTTAAACATTCTGCTGGTGGCGACAGTTTCAGAGCGTGCGTTAATTAGCGGCGGTTTATCCCACCATCCAGGAGCATATCCCCAAAGCACAGGATCAAGATGCAGTTGTTCATCACGTTCATTAAGAAGTAGAACTTTGGTACCCGGCGCGACGTTAAAACGGCTAATGGGTTCTGGATCGTATGGAATGTCGCGTTCGACTTCATCAGCGAGCAGGGCGGGATAGTCTTCTCGTGTCATTGACTGTGAAAAGCTTCAACACATAGAAACCTCCCGTCAACTGTCAGACTGAAAGTATAGGATATTGGTTAGTACGAGAGGATTTGAACCTCCACACCACTAATATTCCATTATGGCTTCTACCTTCACAAGGTTGCTAAATGGCCGATAGACCACTACCCATCGTTACTTTTTTGGGGCAAATTTGGGGGCAAAAATCAGTTAGGGGCATAATTTGGGGCGATGAAATGACTCATATTGCCCGTGATTGTCTAAATTCATTTTTTATTAACTGATTGATTTTATGGTAATTAACTGTATTTACTGAATTTTCAAAATCAATTTTATAGTCTAACGCTGATTATGTGGCAGTGGGGATAAACATTTAATAAACCGGGGGAAGGGATGTTAATGCGGCGATAAAAAGCCGGAATCGCTTACGCTTATCCGGCTTCTGTTCAGCATCTGGCGGAGTGCAGATTACTTCAGTTCATCAACCATGGTGATGGCGCGACCAATGTAATTGGCCGGCGTCATGGCTTTCAGGCGGGTTTTCTCGTCTTCCGGCAGCGCCAGACCATCGATAAACTGCTTCATGCCTTCAGCGTCAACGCGTTTGCCGCGAGTCAGTTCTTTCAGCTTCTCGTACGGTTTTTCAATGCCATAGCGACGCATCACGGTCTGGATCGGCTCTGCCAGAACTTCCCAGTTATGATCCAGTTCATCCAGCAGATGATCGCGGTTCACTTCCAGTTTGCTCACACCCTTCAGCGTGGACTGATAGGCGATCAGCGCATAGCCAATGCCCACGCCCAGGTTACGCAGAACGGTTGAATCGGTCAGGTCGCGCTGCCAGCGGGAAACCGGCAGTTTGCTCGCCAGGTGTTGCAGAACCGCGTTAGACAGGCCCAGGTTACCCTCAGAGTTTTCGAAATCGATAGGGTTTACTTTGTGCGGCATGGTGGAAGAACCAATTTCACCGGCAACAGTTTTCTGCTTGAAGTGACCCAACGCAATGTAACCCCAGACGTCGCGATCGAAATCGATCAGAATGGTGTTAAAACGGGCGATGCAATCAAACAGCTCAGCAATGTAGTCGTGCGGCTCAATCTGCGTGGTGTAGGGGTTCCACTGGATGCCCAGCGAGGTGACGAACTCTTCGCTAAACTGATGCCAGTCAACTTCCGGGTAAGCGGCGATGTGGGCGTTATAGTTACCCACAGCACCGTTGATTTTACCGAGGATTTCAACCTGGTTGAGCTGGCGATACTGACGTTCCATGCGGTACGCCACGTTTGCCATCTCTTTGCCCATCGTTGACGGGGTGGCAGGTTGACCGTGAGTACGGGAGAGCAGGGGAATATCGCGATATTCAACAGAAAGCGCGGTGATGCCATCAATCAGTTGGCGCCAGTACGGCAGGACTACTTCGTCGCGCGCCGTTTTCAGCATCAGCGCGTGAGACAAGTTGTTGATGTCTTCTGAGGTGCATGCGAAGTGGATAAACTCGGAAACAGCGTGCAGTTCCGGGATATCCGCCACTTTTTCTTTCAGGAAATACTCAACTGCCTTCACGTCATGGTTGGTCGTACGCTCGATGGTTTTGATACGCGCAGCATCTTCTTCATTGAAGTTAGCGACGATCGCATCAAGGTAACCGATTGCGTCGGCAGCAAAAGCAGGAACTTCCTTGATCGCTGCGTGCGCGGCCAGTTTTTGCAGCCAGCGTACTTCAACCTGTACACGGAATTTCAGCAAACCGTATTCGCTGAAAATCCCGCGCAGCGCGCTGACTTTATCGCCGTAGCGTCCATCGACAGGGGAAACGGCGGTCAGTGAGGATAATTCCATAGATCACAACTCCGGGGTTAAATGAGCAAGAATTTGTTTTGCCTGAGTCGTCAGGCGATTACGAGAAAACATGAGTTGCAGACGGCCGCCACCTACCTGATGCCAGAGCACGGCAGCGCGAATGCCAGCCAGCAATGAAGCGCGTACTTTGGCCTGAACCTGTGGGCTCTGCAGGATAGCCGGGGAGCCAGTGACCTGAATACGCGGGCCGAGTGGGCTGATGACGTCAACATAAATGCCGGCCATCGCACTCATCAGTGTTTCTGACTGCAAATCAAAATGGTCCAGTTGGCGCTGCAAGCCGTTGATACGGTCTCCCAGCGTGTCCATGGCGCCTTTGGCGGCCGAAAGCTTACGCTCCAGTACCATCAGGCTTAATGTATAGCGGGTAAGTTCCGCGTTCAGCCCCTGACGGCTGCTGGCGTTGAGCACACCGAGCATCGTTTCCAGACCGAGACGCAGGTTGGCCTCGCTGCCGCCAAACACGCCCAGCGTAGAGCTGGGATTCATGTCAATGACGCTGTTCAGTGAAACGTGTAATGCATCGGCATCACAATGCCCCTGGTGCGCCAGTTCTTGCACCAGGCGTGCCGACTGACAAATGCCTGCCAGGGCGAGGGTGATGTCATAATAATTCTTTGCCACGTTCACTGCTTCCTTGTATCAAATGTGTAAATAATTATACCGGCAGAGGCAATCGTTGTTCGATAATGCCGCCGCCGAGGCACACTTCGCCATTGTAAAAGACCGCCGACTGACCCGGCGTTACCGCCGCGACGGGTTCATCGAAAATGACTTCAATACGCTCGGCATCCAGTGCCTTAACGGTGCACGGAATGTCGGTCTGACGATAGCGGGTTTTCACCGTGCAGCGCATGGTGCCGGTGAACGGTTGACGGTCGACCCAATGTAATTGCTGTGCAATCAGGCCAACGGACATGAGGCGCGGGTGTTCATGACCCTGAGCGACAACCAGAATGTTGTTCTCAACGTCTTTATCCACCACATACCATGGATCTTCGGTACCTTCTTTTGTTCCGCCAATACCCAGACCTTTACGCTGACCCAGGGTGTGATACATCAGCCCCTGATGCTGGCCAATTTCTTCACCGTCAACGGTAATGATCTTGCCGGGTTGTGCTGGCAGGTAACGACCGAGGAACTCACGGAACTTACGTTCACCGATGAAGCAGATGCCGGTGGAGTCTTTTTTCTTCGCAGTAACCAGACCCAGATCTTCGGCAATTTTACGTACCTGCGGTTTTTCCAGTTCGCCAACCGGGAACAGGCTTTGCGCGATTTGCTCATGGCCGAGGGTATAGAGGAAATAGCTTTGGTCTTTATTGCCATCAAGCCCACGCAGCAATCGACTTTTACCGTCGACATCCGCGCGACGCACGTAGTGACCGGTGGCGATGTAATCGGCACCTAAATCTTCAGCGGCAAATTCGAGGAAGGCTTTAAACTTAATTTCTTTGTTGCACAGAATATCCGGGTTCGGCGTACGACCCGCTTTGTACTCTTCAAGGAACAGTTCAAAGACGTTGTCCCAATATTCTGCGGCAAAGTTGACGGTATGCAGCTCAATGCCGAGTTTGTCACAGACAGCCTGAGCATCCGCAAGGTCGGCGGCTGCTGTGCAATATTCCTCGCCATCGTCCTCTTCCCAGTTCTTCATGAACAGGCCTTCTACCTGATAACCCTGTTGTTGCAACAGCCAGGCAGAAACGGAGGAATCGACACCGCCGGACATGCCGACGATCACTTTTTTTGGGCTTTCAGACATAGGAATACTCACGACATTGAACTTCAAGGCGGCATATTCTAGCACGCAGCCCCTTACTTGACACCCTCTGTAAACGGCCAGTTAAATTCACCGATCATCGCCAGCGGGTAGCGTTGTCCGCTCTGGTAGCAGCGAATGCTCTCCGCAACCAGCGGTGAGCGCAGGTTTGGCGCGCAGAGAACTTCTTCTGCGCTGACCCAGTGACAGCAATCTATATCGCTGTCATGAGGTTCGGTAGCGCACATATTGGCAAGCTCGATAGAAAACAGAAAACGTAAAAAGGGCGTTTTATCCGGCGCAATCCATTGATGCATTCGAATGAAATGTTGTGGCTGTGCGTGGATACCTGTCTCTTCCCAGAGCTCGCGCGCGGCGGCCTGCACTAACGTCTCATCCGCTTCCAGATGTCCTGCTGGTTGATTCCACAAGGCTTTGCCATTGATTGTTTCCTCAACGACCAAAAACTTATCTTCTGCATGCACAATGCAGGCGACCGTGACGTGCGGTTTGAACATACCTGTTCCTTATTCAGTTAGTTACATCCCGCCATTGACCATTGGCGAGATTATCCAGTGTGTAATCTCCCATGGCGTAGCGAATGAGGCGCAGCGTCGGGAATCCAGCATGTGCTGTCATACGGCGAACCTGGCGGTTGCGGCCTTCATATAAGGTCACTTTCAGCCAGGTGGTGGGGATATTTTTCCGCTCCCGAATGGGTGGGTTTCTCGGCCACAGCCATGCAGGCTCTTCTACCACTTCAATACCTGCTGGCAGCGTGGGACCGTCATTGAGCGTTACCCCGGTACGCAGCGCATTCAGCGCTTCTGTCGTCGGCTCGCCTTCAACCTGGACGTAATAAATTTTCCCGGTGCGCTTTCCGGGTTGTGTTAAACGGGCCTGCAGCGCACCGTCATTGGTCAGCACCAAAAGCCCTTCACTGTCCCGGTCGAGTCGGCCCGCAGCATAGATTCCCGGCACGGGAATAAAATCTTTTAACGTGCTTCTGCCTGCCTCGTCCGTAAATTGCGGCAAAACATCGTAGGGTTTATTGAACAAAACCACGCGTTTTGGCTGGTTTTCTTTACGCTGCCTGGTGACTTGTCGTGAGCTGAATCGCTCAACCCGGTGATTTCTAAAAGAAGTTTTTTGCATGGTATTTTCAGATTATATCAATTGCCGCATTATAGCCTAAGAACGAGTGTCTTTCATGGCGGCAAACATTAGGGTAGTATTGACATGCTCATTACAAAACATTAACAAAAAATTGCTCTAACGCATTCGTGCAGCAGGACGCAAACGCACATGCAGCGCGATGACAGACGAGCAGAACCAGAAGCGCTCGAAGGAGAGGTGAATGGAAAGCAAAGTAGTTGTTCCGGCGGAAGGTAAGAAGATCACCCTGCAAAACGGCAAACTCAACGTTCCTGAAAATCCGATTATCCCGTTCATTGAAGGCGACGGTATCGGCGTTGATGTAACCCCACCGATGATCAAAGTTGTCGATGCTGCTGTCGAGAAAGCCTATAAAGGCGAGCGTAAAATCTCCTGGATGGAAATCTACACCGGTGAGAAATCCACTCAGGTTTATGGCCAGGACGTCTGGCTGCCTGCTGAAACCCTTGATCTTATTCGTGAATATCGTGTTGCCATCAAAGGCCCACTGACCACTCCAGTTGGCGGCGGTATTCGCTCTCTGAACGTTGCCCTGCGTCAGGAACTTGACCTGTATGTCTGCCTGCGTCCGGTGCGTTATTACCAGGGTACGCCTAGCCCGGTTAAACACCCAGAACTGACCGACATGGTCATCTTCCGTGAAAACTCAGAAGATATCTATGCGGGGATTGAGTGGAAAGCGGACTCCGCTGATGCTGAGAAAGTGATTAAATTCCTGCGCGAAGAGATGGGCGTGAAGAAAATCCGCTTCCCGGAACATTGCGGTATCGGTATCAAGCCGTGTTCCGAAGAAGGGACCAAGCGTCTGGTTCGTGCAGCGATTGAGTACGCCATCGCTAACGATCGTGATTCTGTTACCCTGGTTCATAAAGGTAACATTATGAAATTCACCGAAGGCGCGTTCAAAGACTGGGGTTACCAGTTGGCGCGTGAAGAGTTCGGTGGTGAACTGATTGATGGCGGTCCGTGGGTTAAAATCAAGAACCCGAAAACTGGTAAAGAGATCGTGGTTAAGGACGTTATCGCCGATGCGTTCCTGCAACAGATCCTGCTGCGTCCCGCTGAGTACGATGTTATCGCGTGTATGAACCTGAACGGTGACTACATCTCCGATGCGCTGGCAGCACAGGTTGGCGGTATTGGTATCGCACCGGGTGCCAACATTGGTGACGAATGTGCGCTGTTTGAAGCAACCCACGGTACTGCACCGAAGTACGCAGGCCAGGATAAAGTGAACCCAGGTTCCATCATCCTGTCTGCAGAAATGATGCTGCGCCACATGGGTTGGACCGAAGCGGCTGACCTGATCGTTAAAGGTATGGAAGGCGCGATTAACGCGAAAACCGTAACCTATGACTTCGAACGTCTGATGGATGGCGCTAAGCTGCTGAAATGTTCAGAGTTTGGTGACGCGATCATCGAAAACATGTAATCCAGATTCTGGGTTGTGTGAGAACGGGAACCGGGGGTTCCCGTTTTTTTTCAATGGAATTCGGTGGCGATTAAAACCGCTTTAAACCTGCCGGGGCTCTACGCCAGATTTGTATTTTTTACCCTCATGGTATTTGTGATTAGTGTTGGCGAACACAAATTGATATTTACGTCTGGTCTGTAAGCTCAATGACGCGGTTCTTGCCAGGATATCTCGACCCGACAAGCAATCATATTTTTTATAGATGAGCTGCAAAACCAGGTTCTGGTGATTCATTGCACAGCACTCATTCGATGAGAGGCGTGAAACCCTCTGCCGGAAAAACAATATCCTGCTGTTGCCTGAAAAAATAGACCTTTATATTTATGTGTGTTTATTTTTACTACTTAAACAGGCAGCTTATTTTTTGTACGGTGGTAGCGAAATTTACTGTGTCGCAAATAACAGTAATGGCCTTTTTTAAGCAATGTCAAAAAATAAATTTAGATTAACTCTTTGATTTTAATGGGCTAAAAGATGGGGAAGCTTACAGTATCAATAATCGCTGGGCAGCATGTGTAAATAGCATAATAACTAAATTATAATTCTCTTACATTCGATAGATTGGTGAGGTTAGAATGCGGTTAATTGTCATGTTGTTAAGCTTTGTCGTCACTACCCAGGTCTGGGCCGGTGAACTTTCCAAACCTGTCGGTAAAGTCCTTTTAACAGTGTCCGGTAATATAGAAAATACCAATGAAGACGGGAAAGCCATTTTTGATATCGCCAGTCTCGAGAATCTGGGCACGGTAAGTTTCCAGACCTCCTCACCCTGGTATAATGGACGCACTACCTTTACGGGTATCTCGCTGCAAAAGCTCATGGATTATGTCGGGGCAAAAGGTTCTGTTGTTAAAGTCACTGCGCTCAATGACTACACCACCGTTATCCCACTCAGTGATTTCAAAAAATATAATGTTATTCTTGCTCTAAAAATCAACGGAGAATATATGCGCATCCGTGATAAAGGCCCACTATTCATCGTGTATCCCTATGACAGCATTCCTGAACTGAATAATCAGATTTTTTATTCAAGGTCAGCATGGCAGGTCAGCTCAATGAAAATTGAGTAGGGGTTCAGAGGACCATCATGAACAGAATACTGGCTGGCATTATATTCTTCCTTTTTATATCTACCGGATATATATCTTTCCTTGTGCACGAAAGACAACAAGAACTACAGAAACTGACTCACTACACCGATTCATGGTCTGCTGTTCAAATGGTATCAGAATATTACCGATTTGAATCGTGGCTTGGTCTCTACATTAGTGATGATACGATGACGCTCGATGCTGTGCGCCTGCGTCTCGATATTATGCTCAGCCAGAGCGATTTAATAAAGGAAGGTGATTTAGGGCATTATATAGAGAGCAATCAAGCGCATTATGAACTGGCTATACAGCTTGAAAAAATGCTTAATTATCTGGATGTTCATCTTGAGAAAATGAATCGTTCAGAACTCAAGGCATACCTGAAAGAAATGCATGCGCTTGATGCACCGCTAGCCCGTCTTTCATCCGGTGCGTTAGATAAAGATGTTAGCTCGATTAATAATACAAATATTAACATTCAAACCCTGTATTATATTTATTCAGCTATTTCAGTATTGCTTATAATATTGAGTGCGATACTGGGGGTTCTGATTTTTTTTCAGAACAGAAACATTTTGAGAGCACATCTCCAGGTTAAGTGCCTTGCTGAGGAACTTCAGGAATCTAAAGAAAAACTGCAGATCCAGAATGCAAAACTGGAGTATGACGTCTATCACGACTCTCTCACCGAGATGAACAATCGCCAGTTATTCTGGGGGGATTTAAATAAAACCATCGAGATGGCAGAAAAAAACAATGGCTCTGTGACGGTGATGTTGTTCGATTTAGATCGATTCAAAGAGGTAAATGATACGTATGGCCATGATGCCGGTGATATGTTATTACGTCAGATATCCCATCGTTTGATTTCTATGAGCCAGGGTTCCGACACGCTATATCGTTTAGGCGGCGATGAGTTTGCTTTTCTTTCGAGCGGTCTGACAGAGAGTCATGCTGTTTCCCGAGCCCAAAAAATATGTGATTTTATCAACCAACCCTACACTATTTATAACGCAATTATAAATATAACCACTTGTGTTGGTATTGTTATCTCTGAAACTGAACGCCGTTCCGACTATCTTTATAAATTTGCCGATCTGGCGCTTTATGAAGCGAAAAATGAAGGCTCGGGTAAAATAAAAGTCTTCCGACAGCGGATGTTAGAAAAGCTGCAAGAAAGCAGAACTCTTGAGCATGATATGGCAATGGCCATAGTGAATAAAGAATTCGTGGTTTATTATCAGCCTATTGTCGATTCTTTCAGCCAGGAAATTTACAGCTATGAAGCCCTTATTCGTTGGATACATCCTCTAAAAGGGCTTCTGTCGCCGGATAGTTTTATTCCTGTTGCAGAAAAAACAGGAATGATTAACGAGATGGGAAAATCTGTGCTTGAAATTGCATGCAGGGAAGCAGCGTCCTGGACCGTACCGGTTAAAATTTCAGTCAATGTTTCACCTGTCCAGCTAAGCAGCAAGGCCTTTGCCGGAATCGTGCTGTCCATTCTGAAAGAAACCGGACTTCCGGCAGACCGTCTCGAGCTGGAAGTGACGGAATCCTCTCTCTTTACGGAGAGCAATACGCCGATGAATACGCTTAACAAGCTCAGAGCTCTGGGGGTAAAAATCTCCATCGATGATTTTGGTACCGGATACTCTTCTCTTTCGCGACTGAGTCGGCTTGCTTTCGATAAAATCAAAATAGACAAGTCCTTTGTGCATTCGATATCTACGCAGGAAGACGCCCTTAATATCATCAGGCTTATTACTGGTATGGCGAAATCGCTGAATATGAAAGCTGTTGCAGAAGGTGTCGAAACAGAGGAACAGCTGGCGAGCCTTCAGGCTTTGGGCTGCGATTTCGCGCAAGGGTATCTGTTTGGTAAACCGCAGCCGGGTATCAATGGGAAAATCAGAAACGGTTAAATAACGCCCGTTCCTCGTGCCCTGGCGATATGCTAAATCAGCGTAACGACAACGTACTTGCCAGCGCTAAGACGTTGGCAATTGCCGCTTTCGCTTGCGGACTGTTTTTCCAGCATGTCGAGCCGACCATTGACGCCGCTTGCTGGGTAATATCGTCGACAGTAGAGTTTTTAAGATCGGCAAGCGAGTGGAAACCAAGTTGCTCAAGCCGCTCGATGACTTTGGGGCCAACGCCTTTTAATGACAGAAGTGCCTGACGCTCAGTGGTTGAAAAGGGCATTGTCTCTCCTTACGTATGCGCAATACTGACAATCCGCTTACGAATACACGCTGATAGCGGCCAGGCTATCAGTTATAGCCTGGCCAACAGAGGTAAGCAAAACTAGAACTGGTAGTTTAAGGATACCCAGTAGTTACGGCCCGGGTTGACGTATCCGGTCGTGGATTGTGCAGTCTGATAGTAGTCGCCTGCATAAGTACTATTGCGGCCAACCTGATACAGCGTGACGTCACTAAAGTCTTTATCCAGCACGTTGTTCACCGCCGTATTCAGCGTCAGTTCTTTGGTCAGTTTATAAGACATCCCCATGTCCAGAACGGTCCAGGCTTTTAAATTTGCACCTTTGTCGTCATACACCGCCTTTTGGACGGCGCTGAGGTTGTCGTAATTCTCCGTATAGCGTGGAGCCTTACCGCGGTAGCGAGCGCTCAGCCAGGCGTTCATATCTTCCGTTGCCTGCCAGTTCAGACGGGCGTTCGCCATGTGTTTCGGGGTATAACTCAGTGGCGCGCCTTTATTCTCGCCATCTTTTTGCTTGCTCTGGGTATAGGTGTAGTTGAGAGATAAACTCAGCGAGTCCGACCATAGCGGGAATGTACTGGCAAACTCGATACCATCGGTTCTTGCTTTACCGCTGTTGGTGTAGCTGTTGGTATTATCATCGATAGAATACGAAACGATTTTATTTTTGTATTCGGTATAGAAACCCGTGACGTTGGCGTTCAGCCCAGCGTCATTCTCATAGTAAAGCCCGGTTTCGTAACTGGTACTTTCTTCAGGTTTAAGGTTCGGGTTCCCGACGGTATTGACCGTCCCCTGTGCCGTTACGCCACTGATGCCATTATGAAGTTGGCTGAGCGATGGCGCTTTATAACCCGTTGTGACGCCGCCTTTGAGGGTCCACTCATCGGATACGTCCCAGACCATATAGGCACGTGGGCTGAGGTGCCCGCCAAAGACGTCATTATGTTCATAGCGAGTCCCCACGGTTAAGGCCAGAGAATCGAGTATATGCCATTCATCTTCAGCATAGGCCGACCATGTTTTCTGGTGGAATGTCTCGCCGGTATTGGCCAGCACGACACCATCCTTCATGCGGGCATCCCAGTATTCTCCCCCGATAGTCAACAGGTGCGAGTCACCTAACGGCGTCAGCAGCATGGAATCCAAAATAACGTTGGTGTTCTTCAGTTCACGTGCGTCGCCGGCTCGGCTCGCGTTCTCTGGTGTCAGTGCCGAGGAGACCAACTGGCGGCCTTTGTTCTCGGTTTCATTCCAGCCTACAGAGGATTTCCAGGTACCAAATGTTAATGCGGTATCGTGGCCGAGCGTCACTTTGTTACGCTCATAACGCAGCGTCTTATCATATCCGCCGGTCAGATTGCCAAGCTGTCCATCATCGTTATCGTAGCGTTGTCTGGCGGAATCGAGATCCAGCCACAACGTATTGCTGTCACTGGTTTTCCAGTCCAGGCGAGTGCCGATATTGTAATTCTCAGATTCCGTAGGATACGGCACGCGGGTGGAAGAGGTATCGCTCAGCGAAGTGACACTGGAGCCTTGACGCTGCGTGGTGCTGCCGCGAACTTGCATATCCAGTACACCGGCGATCAATGGGCCGCTTGACCAGAAGTTGGCGACAGTGCTGTTACCCCATTTATTACTTTCTTGCAGGTTAACGCCGGTATTAATGGACGTGCTCCATTTATCGGTGCTCTTTTTGGTGATGATATTGACGACGCCGCCAATGGCATCGGAACCGTATAACGTCGACATCGGACCGCGGATCACTTCAATATGGTCGATTGCCGCCAGTGGAGGCATAAAGCTGGTGTTCATGGCTGAAAAGCCGTTCGGTGTCACGTCGCTGCTTCCATTTTGACGGATACCGTCAATCAAGAGCAGGGTATAGCTGGCGGGCATACCACGGATGCTAATTTCCAGACCGCCGGTTTTACCCGTGCTACTTTCGACATCCACACCTTCCACAGAACGCAGAGCTTCACCTAAATCGTTATATTTATTGGTTTGTAACTCTTGCTGTGAAATAACGGAAACGCTGGCAGCCGCATTGGTGATCTTTTTTTCGTAACCAGAAGCGGTTACTACCATCACGTCTTCAGCGAAGACAAAGGGGCTGATAAACCCTATACAGGACAGAACGACAGAGGCAACAGGTTTTAAACGCATAGTCAAACTTCCTTTGTTAAAAATTCAAAGGCAGTAAGATAAATGATGAAAATGATAATACAAATAATTATCATTATATATTTACATAACTTGTCACTTACTGTGTCTTTCTTTAATAAATATACATAAATTGTCATGAATTTGAGGTAGGTAAAAACCGAAGCTGGTGAATAGTTTTTCCTGCAACTATTGCTTCTTATTTAATATAAAGGCGAGTAAATACGGTGATTTTGCTTAGGCACTTCAGCGAAGTGAGAGGTGAAAGTACCGGGTATTAGAAAGTCGTATGATGTTTTTTAAAAATCGTCATACTTTTCTGCGCTGCATCATTTTTTTCGACATTACTGTCCGCCATAATCCCTTCCCCAGGAGACCGTCTAACGTAAATTGTTCGTTAAACGCGATAAAAATAACGTAAATCTGGATAAGAGAATGATTAAAGGCAAGCTGGCACTGCTGACGTGCGCACTGACTCTCGCATTAACCTCACCACTCCTCGCTGCGCAAAATGCAGACGAAGGCCAGACGTTAAAACTGGCCATTGGGCCCGAGCCGACGGAGGGATTTGACCCAATGTTGGGCTGGAGTCATGGCAGCTATCTGTTGTTGCATGCACCTGTGTTAAAGCAAAATGCGGATATGAGCTGGGGAAACCTGCTGACGGAAAAAGTGGTGACCAGTGCCGACGGCAAAACCTGGACGCTGACGCTTAAGCCCGATCTCAAATTCTCTGATGGTTCGCCGCTAACGGCTGAAGATGTGGTCTTCACCTATAACAAAGCCGCAAAAAGTGGTGGGAAAATTGACATGGGGAATTTCACCCATGCCCGCGTGATAGACAACCGCACGGCAGAAATTACGCTTAGCCATCCGCAGAGCACTTTTGTGAACGTGCTCGGTTCGTTAGGCATTGTTCCGGCAAAACAGTATGACGAAAAAACATTTGCCAAAAATCCGATTGGCGCAGGTCCTTACCGCCTGGTGAGCTTTCAACCTGGGCAGCAACTGATCGTGGAAGCAAACCCGTGGTATGCCGGTAAGAAGAATGATTTCAACCGGCTTGTGTTTGTATTCCTCGATGAGGATAACGCATACGCCGCAGCGCGTAGTGGCCAACTGGGACTGGTACGTATTGCGCCGTCGATGGCGGTGGCGCCCGCACAGCAGAATTTAAAACTGTGGGTTCGCGACAGTGTAGAAAACCGCGGTATTGTTTTCCCAATGGTTCCGGCTGGGAAGAAAGATGCTAATGGTTATCCGGTTGGGAACGATATTACAGCCGATATTGCTATCAGGCGTGCGATCAATTACGCCATTGACCGTAAGCAGCTTGCCGGGCAGGTTATGGAGGGGCATGCGATCCCCGCGTATAGCGCGGTTCAGGGGTTGCCATGGCAGGGGACTTCGGTGGCATTCAAAGATGGCGACGCTGAAAAAGCCCGGACGATTCTGGATCAGGCCGGCTGGAAAGTGGGCAAAGACGGCGTACGGGTGAAAGACGGTAAAGAGGCGCGTCTGACGTTGTGGTACGCCAGCGGCGACAGTACGCGCCGGGATTTAGCCGAGGCCGTACGTGCGATGCTGGAGCCAGTGGGTATTCAGATTTCGCTGCAGTCGGGTAGCTGGGAAACCGTTGAACGTCATATGCATGCTAATCCTACGTTGTTCGGCTGGGGGAGCCTGGATCCGATGGAGCTTTTCCATCACTACAGCGGGCAGGCGGCGGGTGTGGAGTATTACAACCCGGGCTACTACAGCAATCCGGTGGTCGAGCAACATCTCAAGCAGGCCATTGATGCACCAGACTGGCAAAAAGCGTTGCCTTTCTGGCAACAGGTTGAGTGGGATGGTAAACAAGGCGCAGGCGTACAAGGGGATGCCGCATGGGCATGGCTGCTGAATATTCAGCACACCTATCTGGCGAATCCGTGCATCGATCTGGGCAAAGGTGCACCGGAAATTCACGGTAGCTGGTCACTGCTCAATAATCTGGACGAATGGACCTGGACCTGCCGTTGATGAAGTCTGTTTTAGGCCATGTATTACGGCTGATAGTGTTGTTAGTGCTGGTCGCGGCTGGCACTTTCATCTTGCTCAGCTTTTCGCCGGTCGATCCAATCCGGGCCTATATTGGCAACGATTTGCTGCATGTTCCGCCGGAGCAATATGCACGTATTGCTGCTCGTTGGGGCCTGGATCAACCCCTGTGGGAGCGTTTTTTCCACTGGTTCTTACGCGTGCTACAGGGCGACCTTGGTTACTCGATGTTGTTTAATGCCCCTGTTGCCAGCGTGATTAAGGAGCGGTTTGCGACCTCGTTTGCGCTGCTGAGCGGTGCGTGGCTGGTTTCCGGTTTATTGGGAACGACAATGGGGTTTGTTGCCGGCCGCTACCTGAACCGTTGGCCGGATAAAGCCATCTGCCGACTTAGCTATCTGCTTTCTTCCTTACCGACCTTTTGGATTGGCATGCTGCTGTTGGCAGTATTTGCGGTACGCTGGCCGCTGTTCCCGGTCTGTTGTGCGTGGGAACCGGGAAATAACAGCGATATGGCAACGCTGACTGAACGTCTGCGCCATTTGGTTCTCCCTGTTTGCGCACTTAGCCTGCTGGGGCTGGGGCAAATTACGTTGCACACGCGGGAAAGTATCGCCAGCGTGATGAAAAGCGAATTTGTTCGTTTTGCGCGTTCGCAGGGTGACAAGGGGTGGTCGCTGTTGCGTCACCAGGTTCTGCGACACGCCATCACGCCAGCGCTATGTCTACAGTTTGCCTCGTTGGGCGAACTGTTGGGCGGTGCGTTGCTGGCTGAGAAAGTTTTTGCCTATCCGGGGCTGGGGCAGGCTACCATCGATGCCGGATTACGCGGTGACCTGCCGTTACTGATGGGGATTGTCTTGTTCAGTACCGTGCTGGTGTTTATTGGTAACTCTCTCTCTGCCTGGTTTGTCCATGTTCTGAATCGCGCGCTGGAGCGACCTGATGCTCTATAACCCGACGCCGACGCTTGTTCGTCTTCTGCTATCCGTGAGCGGCCTGTTATTTATTGCAGTATATGGCGCAGCTATGCTGGATAATCCGTTGAACGTGAATCTTCTTGTGCGTCATCTTCCGCCTGATGCGCTGTACTGGTTTGGTACCGACAATCTGGGGCGCGACCTGTGGGTTCGTTGCTTTCAGGGGGCGCTAACCAGCCTGCAAATCGGTATTGGCGCGGCGCTGTGCAGCGGATTCATTGCGTTACTGATGGCGGCGATTTCCCGTCTGCACCCACGCCTGGATGTCGTCATGCGTCTGATCACCGATGCGATGTTGTCCATGCCGCACCTTCTGCTGCTGATTTTGATCTGTTTTACCTTGGGCGGCGGGAAAAGCGGGGTGATTATGGCGGTTGCGCTCACACACTGGCCGCGGCTGGCATTGATTTTACGTGCTGAAGCGGAACGCGTTGCCCACAGTGATTACCTGACACTCACCTGGCGACTGGGACATGGCCACTTTTACTGCTGGCGGCATCACTATTTACCTGCGCTATTGCCCCAGTGGTTAACGGGAACGTTGCTGATGTTCCCTCATGCGGTATTGCACAGTGCAGCGTTAAGTTTCCTTGGCTTCGGGCTGGCACCCCACGAACCTTCGCTGGGACTGTTGCTGGCAGATGCGCTGCGGTTTATCAGTCATGGCGACTGGTGGCTGGTGCTGTTTCCAGGGCTGATGCTATTTCTCCTTGTGATGCTATTTGATCAATTTGCCCGGGCGGTACATCGTTTATGGTTGAGAGGTGATGCATGTTGAGTTTGCGGCAGATTTCGCTGGAAGTGGCGCGTTATCGCTGGTACGGCGCAAAAAAATGGTCCTCGTTGCTGCAGGATGTCTCCTTTGATGTTGCGCCGGGCCAGATGGTGGCGTTAGTGGGGGGCAGTGGTGAGGGTAAGAGCCTGCTGCTGCAATGCTTACTCGATCTGTTGCCGGAAAATTTGCGCTTTCATGGCAATATCACCCTTAATGGGAAAATGCTGGATAACAATGACATCAGGGCATGCCGTGGCAGTACGTTTAGTTATGTTCCGCAAGGTGTGCAGGCGCTGAATCCGCTGCTGTCTATTGAAAAGCATTTACGAAGAGCCAGCCAGCTTTCCGGTCAGGCGTGGAATGCAGGGCAAATTGAACACTTGCTCGAACGTCATCATCTGGAAACCACCGTGTTAGAGGCTTTCCCGCGTCAGCTTTCGGGAGGAATGGCCAAACGCATTCTGGCGTGTCATGCCGCACTCAGCCAGGCTCGTTATATTCTTGCTGATGAGATTACCGCCTGGCTTGATGCGCCTCTGGCAAATCAACTGCTGGAACAGCTACGCGGCCTGTGTGAGCGGGGCGCGGGCGTTTTATGGGTGACACATGATCTCACTCTGGCTGCACGTCACGCAGATCGCATTGTCGCGCTGCATCAAGGAACGGTGTCGGATAATGTTAGCCGGGAACAGCTTTTACGCGGTGAAATTAGTGAACATCTAAAACGGCAATGGCGAGCGCTGCCCGAAAGAAATCAACTTTTTGGAGAGCGGTATGCTGTGCTGTCGTGATGTGTTCATTCGTCAGGGAGGTAAAATACTGTGGCAAAATCTCTCGTTCTCGTTGTCACCAGGGGAGCGCATTGGGATTTGCGCACCCAGTGGAACCGGAAAAACAACGCTGGGACGTGTGCTTGCGGGGTGGCAAAAGCCGACGTCCGGCGACGTTCTGGTTGATGACCAACCGTTGCCGCGCCATCAATATTGTCCGGTGCAGCTTGTACCGCAGCATCCGGAATTAACCTTTAACCCCAGACGGAGTACCGGTGATGCGGTTCATGATGCATGGCGGCCAGATGCAGAAACGCTTGCCCGACTGCATATTAAGCCGGAGTGGTTAACGCGTCGTCCCGGACAACTTTCGGGCGGTGAGCTGGCGCGAATTGCCATACTGCGGGCGCTCGACCCGCGTACGCGTTTTCTGATTGCCGATGAAATTACCGCCCAGCTCGATCCTTCCATTCAAAGGGATATCTGGGCGCTGCTGCTTGAAGAATGTCAGCGTCGGCCATTGGCTATGCTGATTATCAGCCATCAGCAGGCCCTGCTTGATCAGCTTTGTTCCAGCAAGCTCATTGTAGCGTGAAATGAGACAAGGGCTTGCAGCTGGCCTATTGATTTAATTGATATGTTATATTATAACATTCCACTCGCAAATGATTTGAGGGTGAAATTTTGGCTATGCATTTGGAAAAATTGGCAGTCGTTCTGGGGATGCTTTTTGTTAGTAGCCAGGTACTGGCGCATGGTCACCATTCCCATGGTGCACCAATGACCGAAATAGAACAAAAGGCGGCAGAAGGCGTTTTTGATGACAAAAATGTGCAGAACCGTACGCTAGCCGACTGGGATGGCATGTGGCAGTCTGTCTATCCGTATCTGGTGAGTGGCGAACTGGATCCGGTATTCAAAAAGAAAGCGGAGAAAGACAAGAGCAAAACGGTAGAGCAGGTTAAAGCCTATTACCGCAAGGGCTACGCGACCGATGTTGACACTATTGGTATTGAAAACGGCGTAATGGAGTTTCATACCGGTAAAAAGGTGGCATCGTGTAAGTATGATTATGCCGGATATAAAATTTTGAACTATACGTCAGGCAAGAAAGGTGTGCGTTATCTGTTCGAGTGTAAAGACGCTGGCAGCGACGCGCCGAAATACGTGCAATTCAGCGATCACATTATTGCGCCACGTAAATCGAGCCACTTCCATATCTTTATGGGTAATACCTCGCAGGCTGCCTTGCTTGAAGAGATGGATAACTGGCCAACCTATTACCCTTATCAGCTCAAGGGAGAAGAGGTGGTGGATGAAATGCTGCACCATTAATCCCGACTGAAACTGTTCACAAAAACCCGCCGATGTTGGCGGGTTTTTGTGTATTACACTGACAGGAACATTATTTCCCGGATGTCAGCGTGTTGTAGCTGGTCATCAGGTTGCGATAGTCAGGAATATGGTTGGAGAACAACGTTCCCAGCCCTTCAATATCGTTGCGCCAGTCACGGTGTAATTCGCAGGCCAGACCGAACCACGTCATTAATTGTACGCCGGCAGACGACATACGATTCCATGCGGAATCACGGGTCAGCGGATTAAACGTACCGGATGCATCAGTGACCACAAACACGTCGAAACCGGCTTCAATGGCAGAAAGCGCAGGGAATGCGACGCAGACTTCGGTCACCACCCCGGCAATAATTAGCTGCTTTTTGCCTGTCGCTTTGATCGCGTTAACAAAATCTTCGTTATCCCAGGCATTAATCTGGCCAGGACGTGCGATGTAAGGGGCATCCGGGAACAGTTCTTTCAGCTCAGGAACCAATGGACCGTTAGGACCCGTTTCAAAGCTGGTGGTCAGAATCGTCGGGAGTTTGAAATATTTCGCCAGATCGCCTAATGCCAGAACGTTGTTTTTAAACTTGTCTGGATCGATGTCACGGACCAGCGAAAGTAAACCCGTTTGGTGATCGACCAGTAGTACGGCAGCCTGATCTTTATCAAGACGTTTATAAGCAATAGTCATTTTTCTTTCTCCATGTGATGAGAGGGGGCCTTGCGGGCTGAATCTACTGATAAACATTAGTGGCTAAACGGGGCATTGGGTAGGCGCAAAAGTGGGTTTCATCGTTGCAAATCTGGAACGAATAATGATGTTGCAATCGGACTGAAACAGAATGCTATATTCTAAAGCTTCTCTTTCCATCCCCTGGCGCATTCGTTAGCATATTGTCTCGCAGCAAGTGCATGTGTTTTTTCAGGAAGAGGTTAACGTGTTCGCAGAGTATGGAGTTCTGAATTACTGGACGTATCTGGTGGGTGCTATTTTTATCGTGCTGGTACCGGGGCCAAATACGATATTTGTGCTGAAGAACAGCGTCGGTCGTGGAGTGAAGGGTGGTTATTTGGCAGCAAGCGGTGTGTTTATCGGTGATGCCGTATTGATGTTTCTGGCCTATGCTGGCGTAGCTGCGCTTATCAAAACAACACCCGTATTGTTCAATATTGTTCGTTATCTCGGCGCGTTTTATCTGCTGTATCTCGGTGCGAAGATCCTGTATGCCACACTGAAATCGAAAGCCAGCGACGCTGCGCCAGAAGAAGTTCCGTTTGGTGCGATTTTCAAACGTGCATTAATTTTGAGTCTGACGAATCCTAAAGCCATTCTGTTTTATGTATCGTTCTTCGTACAGTTTATTGATGTCAACGCGACTCACTCAGGGTTGTCGTTCTTTATTTTGGCGATGACGCTTGAAATAGTGAGCTTTTTCTATCTGAGCTTCCTTATTTTCTCCGGTGCGTTTGTGACACAGTATATTCGTACGAAGAAAAAACTGGCTAAAGTTGGGAATTCCCTCATTGGCTTGATCTTTGTCGGTTTTGCCGCACGTCTGGCGACGCTTCAGTCGTAACGCTATTGGCCCGCTGTTGACGGCGGGCTTTCAGTATTAAGCTGTTCCCTTCATTGAAAAATGGGATTGTTATAACCAATAAATGGTATTTTAAATATATATTTTGAAGCGTACCCTGTTCACAGCAGCGATTCAATAAGACTCGCTGGTTGTCGACTGGAAAAGGGAAGAAAAATGCTTCAAATTCCACAGAATCATATTCATACACGCTCAACGCCGTTCTGGAACAAAGAAACTGCACCTGCCGGAATTTTCGAACGCCACCTTGATAAGGGTACCCGTGCCGGGGTTTATCCTCGACTTTCTGTGATGCAGGGGGCGGTCAAATATCTCGGATTTGCAGATGAACACAGCCCGGAGCCAGAAGAGGTGATGATTATCGAAGCCGGTCAGTTCGGCGTTTTTCCACCGGAGAAATGGCATAACATCGAAGTAATGACCGACGATACCTACTTTAATATCGACTTTTTCGTGGCGCCCGAAGTGTTGATGGAGAGCGCAAATCAACGAAAAGTTGTGCGTACCGGCAAGGAGTAAATCATGGGTAAAGCAACCTACACCGTTACAGTCACCAATAACAGCAATGGCGTGTCTGTCGATTATGAAACTGAAACGCCGATGACGTTGTTGATTCCGGATGTCGCCGCTGAAGTTGTTAAAGACCTGGTCAATACGGTTCGTTCATACGATACCGAGAATGAGCACGAAGTCTGCGGCTGGTAGATGTTAGCCTCTGCCTCTGATTGAATATTTTCGTTTTTGATTTATAAACCGCACTGCGTTTTGATGGCGCAGTGCGGTTTTTTTGTCCGTGTTAAACCTGGAAATATCCGGAAAAAGATTTCTTAAGAATACCTTAAGAAATCCGCATTGATTGCTAATGTTGGATCATTCACAGGGGTTATGATCGTGAAACAGTCACAATACAGAACCTCGCTTATGAAACTGAATACCCGACTAACATTACCCATTTTCATTCTTGGGCTGGTCATCGTAGCGATCCCGTTCACTGCGAACTGGAATCTACCTTTGCTCAACGGTACTGTCGTCAGATGGATTGAGAATGGCCAGGCGTTATGGCTGCTGTTTGGTGCGCTTTTTACTCTCAGCTACATCCGGCCTTTATCACGTCCGGAAGGCGAGAAACAATTTTGGCTTTGGGCGGCTGTGTGGTGGTTGGTGTTGCTGGGTCGCAGTACCAGTTGGGGCCGTGATTATTTTCCGGAGCACCCTAAACTTCTGTTCAGAGCTATCTCAGTGGTATTGATTGCAATGATTATTTTGCCTGTCCTGATATCAAAACACTTACGCCAGGATATTGCCCGTCGCTTACGCAATGAACCGCTGCCGCTATGGCTGTTAGCGATCACCACCTGTGCATTTTTGATCTCCGATACGGTAGAGCATCATCGTCTGCTGGCCCCTATCTTTTTGCACAATGCGCAGTACGGCGATCTCATTGAAGAGCTGTATGAACTCCCGTTTATGGCGGGATTGTTTCTGATGAACCTCGGTTTTATGCAGCGGGATAAGCAGGTGGAATCAGCTGCCATTCGCTTTAGTGAACCACAGCTGGCGAAATAACGAGAAAAAGCCTGAGTCTGGGAAGTCAGACTCAGGCGGCCTGGGCGATGACTTACTCAATGGCCTCGCACAGGCGTGATTTCATGTCGCTATACGTTTGTGCGGCATACTTCTCAGCCCATCCCTGATCGCTAATGTGCTCAATATTGACGGCACAATATTTGGTTTCCGGGGTTTTCGAGATGGGGTCCAGATTATCCTGGGTCAACTCATTACACGCGCCAATCCACCATTGATAGGTCATATACACCGTTCCGGTATTGATGCGTTCAGAGACATCAGCCCGACTGATAACCTTGCCACGACGCGAACTGACCCATACCAGGTCACGATGACGAATACCTAATTTTTCTGCATCATGGGTATTGATTTGCACATACCCAGGCTCATCGGCCAGGGCCTGCAATGCTGCGCAGTTGCCGGTCATCGAGCGGCACGAATAGTGGCCGACTTCGCGCACAGTGCATAATACCATTGGGTACTTTTCATCAGGTACTTCTGCAGGAGCACGCCACTGTGCGGCAAACAATTTACCTTTGCCATTGGCGGTATCAAACTGGCTGTGTGCATACAGATACGGCGTACCTGGGTGATCGAGTTCCGGGCATGGCCACTGTACATGACCCATATCACCCATTTTTTCGTAAGTCACGCCGTAGAAGAGCGGGCATAGCTCGCGCATCTCATCCCAGATTTGCTGGTTACTTTGATACTGCATCGGATAGCCCATTGCGGTGGCCAGCAGACTGATGATTTCCCAGTCGCGTTTGACATCCCCCGTAGGTTCAATCGCCTGTTCAAACCGCTGGAATCCGCGGTCGGCGCAGGTAAAGACGCCGCCGTGTTCGCCCCAGGAGGTGGCCGGCAGGAGGACGTCGGCCATTTCCGCTGTCTTGGTCATGAAGATATCCTGCACGACAATAAAATCGAGCGCGTTAAACCCTTCGCGGACCAGACCTAAATCGGCCTCGGTTTGCAACGGATCTTCCCCCATGATGTAGTAGGCTTTAATTTTGCCTTCGATAGCCAGATGCGGAACTTCGGTGATGCGCGTCCCAACCTTGTCATCCATCTGATTAACGTCAATGCCCCAGGCGTTGGCGAATTTCTCCCTGACGGTGAAATCGGTCACGTCCTGATACCCTGGGAACTGGTTAGGCAGCACCCCCATATCGCACGCGCCCTGCACGTTATTTTGCCCACGCACCGGCCCAACGCCGACGTTAGGGCGTCCCAGATTGCCGGTCAACAACGCCAGGCTCGACAAACCACGAACCACGTCAACGGCCTGACCAAACTGGGTGACGCCCATTCCCCACATCACAGTTGCCGAGGGCGCTGCGGCAAAAGTACGCATCGCCTGACGAACCTGCTGTGCGGGAACACCCGTTAAATGTTCAACGGCTTCAGGCGCGTAATCCTTGACGGTTTCCCAGTATGTTTCCAGGCCTTCGGCATGTTTTTGCACATATTCGCGATCGTAAAGTTGCTCTTCGATAAGCACATGGCCAAACGCGTTGACCAGCGCCATGTTACAACCGTTTTTCAACTGCAGATGCTGGTCTGCAATTCGGGCAGTTTCAATGCGGCGGGGATCGCAGACAATGATTTTTGCCCCGTTCTGGCGAGCTTTGATCACCCGGCGAGCCACAATCGGGTGCGAGTCGGCACAGTTGTAACCAAAGATCAGCAGGCATTTTGAGTTTTCAATGTCGCTGATGGAATTGCTCATGGCGCCATTGCCTAACGTTTCCTGTAACCCGGCAACGGAAGGGCCATGGCAGACACGGGCGCAGCAATCGACATTATTGGTATGGAGAACACCACGCGCGAATTTTTGCATCACGTAGTTGGTCTCATTCCCTGTTCCACGTGAAGATCCGGTGGTCATGATGGCGCGAGGACCATAGGTATTTTTGATATCGGATAAGCGTTTTGCGGTGTAACGAATGGCTTCATCCCAGCTAACGGGAGTGAATTTCCCACCTTTTTCATAACGGATCATCGGACGAGTCAGACGGGGAGTAAGAAGGCGAGTGTCGTTAAGAAAGTCCCAGCCATAGTAGCCTTTCAGGCATAACTGGTTTTGGTTCGTTACACCCTCTGCGGCTTCGGCGCGGATGATTTTGTTATTTTCAACAACAAGCTTGAGCTTGCACCCGGCCCCACAGTAAGGGCATACACTGGTGATTTTTTTCATCAATAACAGACCTGTTAAATGCTGAAATAGCGCGAATTGTAAACGGAGCCACGCGATACGCATCGCGGACTACGATTTGTCATAGTGACAGGCTGTTTAAGCATAAAGTGTGCCAGAAGTGGAAACCCAGCAATGGCAGGGGCTGAGGGGGAGTCAGTAGACCTGAATGACTGACGATTCGACATTAATGACGAGCTACGTCAGGGCAAATGCCGCCATCGAATGGTTTAACCTTATGAAAGATCAGAAAAAGATGAAAATAACAGGTGATATTGATCACAAATTTTAATTTTTCAGCGCTATGCTATGCTTTTATACAACGAGTGAATCGTTAACTTAAAAACATAAGCGAGGGATATTATGGGCATTATTTCATGGGTGATTTTCGGTCTTATTGCGGGGATTTTGGCAAAATGGATTATGCCGGGTAAAGATGGCGGCGGATTCTTTATGACCATTATCTTAGGGGTTGTTGGTGCGGTAGTGGGCGGTTGGATCAGTACCTTCTTTGGTTTTGGTAAAGTCGATGGGTTCAACTTTGGCAGTTTCGTCGTAGCCGTTATTGGTGCGATTGTGGTGTTGTTTATCTACAGAAAAATCAAAAGCTAAGCAAACATACTGACAATAAAGGCCACTGATAAGTGGCCTTTTTCTCAGATTACCACCAGCCCAGTTCCGTTCCCAGCACGACAATAATGGCCACGCCAATCATAATAAGCGTTGTTTTTTTCATCGTTATGCTCCTGGTGAGGCGTAGCCGCCAATAAAGAACCAGGACAGGAAAACGACAGCGGAAATGAAAATAATAACGGGGAAAATAATACCGAGTCGCATACGCTTATCTGCCAGAATAATTTAAAGACGATTAAGCATAACAGGGCTTAATGTACGACAAAAGCGGTTTTATCCTGGCGTTTCTTATCCTGATACATCGCACTGTCTGCAAGATGAAGTGCACAGTTGACGTCTGTCTCCAGCGGGTCAATTTCTACAACTCCCAGACTGGCTCCCGGGTAATACAGACAGATATCACCAAGGTCATAGTCACCGCAAATTAGCTGCTGTAAGTGGTTTTTCACGCTTTGCAAACGAACACACGGCGACATTTCGATTCCCAATGACAGGCTGGCGACTAAAAATTCGTCACCGCCCAGACGACCAAGAATATCATTCTCACTGCATCCACGGCGTAAACGCTGGCCAATTTGGATCAAAAACTGGTCACCGACTTCGTGCCCAAAACGATCGTTGATCAGTTTGAAATCATCTAAATCAATATAGGCGACAATAATTTTGTGCCTCAGGTGGCGTGCCAGCGAGAAGAGGGTTTCGATATTTTCAAATATTGCCCGACGGTTAGGTAGCCCGGTCAGAACGTCAGTGTAGGAGTGGGCGATCAGCGCAGCATTCGCTTCACGTAATTGAGCAACCAGCGATTCTTTCTGAATAGACTGCGCTATCAGGCCCGCGAACAGATGCAGTACCTGTTCACCTCGTTCACTAAGCGGTTGTTGCTGACGACTGGTGGCGCAGAGGGTGCCATAGAACGTGCCATCGGGCAGGTGGACAGGAGTACTCAGAAAGGTTGTGATCTCCAGCGCGCGTGCGGCGGTACATTCTGGCCAACGCGCGGGAACGTTATCGCTATACAGACAGTTTGCGTCTATTGCGCGCTTGCAGAGTGTCTCATCCCACGGCACTGACAGCCCTTCGGGGATCTGCATTTGCTTACTATTACGCGCATACAGAATATGCTGCAGACGCGCATCTAAATCGACCTTAGTAAGATAGGTCGACTCCATCTCAGTCACTACCTCCAGCATCTCCAGAAGTTGCCGAACCAGACTCTCAACAGACTGCTCTGTGGCTAATGATTGTGAGACTCGGGCAAGGATCATGTCTGACATGAGAGGCAAATACTCCAGAATGCTGATAAGTCCTGTATTGCCCGCATAATAGAACATCGGAGGGAAAGATGAAACACGCTATCCGGGTCAAAATGTAGACATGGGATTGAAACTCGTCAGTAAAACATGGAGATAGGTGGGGAGTCGGGGTACTCTTCCAGTGTAACGTTTTTAACAGGAGTGAATATGAAACTTGCCTCTATTGTTGTGCCCGGCATTTTGGTGCTGGCGGGGTGTTCCACATCACCTGAAGCACCAGTACCACCGAAAATTGGCATGGCGAACCCGGCATCCGTATATTGTGAGCAAAAGGGCGGCGTGCTGGTTGCGGTGCAGACACCGCAAGGCGTAAGGTCGGATTGCAAACTACCCGGTGGCGAAGTTATTGATGAATGGGCGCTTTGGCGCAGAGATCATCCGGCAACGGGCAAATAACCCGCTGTCACAATTGACGTAACCACTCAGCCAGAACCAGCGCATGGTTTTGCTGTGTATCCTTCGCTGCATACAGCAGCGTTAACGGCTGTTGCCGGGCAATGTCCGCGAGTCGCTTGCCTTCCTGCTGTTGCTGGGCAAGTTCTGCGCGGTATTGCTCGGAGAAATGAGCAAAATCGATGATATCTGCGTGGAATGCCTTACGTAAATCAGATGAGGGCGTCAGCGCTTTATCCCATTCATTGAAAACAAGATCGGTTTTTTTCACCCCGCGCGGCCACAGCCTGTCGACCAGAACACGATAGCCATCACTTTTTTCTGCCGGGTCATACACGCGTTTACACTGAATATTCATCTCTTAATCCGCTCCGTTAAGCCACTGAACTCGTCTTCACTACGGCTAAATAAGATCGTAAAACGTGACCATTATAGCATTTTGGCCACATAGACTCTCAATTTAAGGGATTGTGGTAACAACAAAAAATCGGTAGGCTGAGGCTCCTTATGTTGTCCCTCATTGTCTGGACATAAGGAAAGTTAATGGAAATTTCCCCTGTTAAAGATACGCTTCGCATTGCGCTGGTGGGCGATTACAGCCCCAATATTGTGGCGCACCAGGCTATTCCCCTTGCCATCGATGATGCTGCTGCCGTTCTGGAATTAGTGGCTGATTATGACTGGCTCACCACATCTGATATTAGTAGTGGCGAAGATTTAGTCGGCTATGATGCCATCTGGGTGGTCCCTGGCAGTCCTTACCAGCACCAGGAAGGCGCGCTGACGGCAATACGTTACGCCCGCGAAAACAGCATTCCATTTTTGGGCACTTGTGGCGGCTTTCAACATGCCATTCTGGAGTATGCCCGCAACGTGCTGGGCTGGATCGACGCCGCCCACGCGGAGACGGACACCACGGGTCGGATGGTGATAGCACCGTTGACCTGCTCGCTGGTAGAAAAAACGGATGATATTGAGCTGCGGACCAATACGCTGATTGCCAGAGCCTACGGACGGGATGTTATCACCGAGGGATATCACTGTAACTATGGCGTGTCGGAAACTTTTGCCGCTGAGCTTGAAAGCGGCGATCTGCGAGTGACGGGCTGGGATGACTCTGGTGATGTTCGCGCTATTGAACTGGTGACACATCCGTTTTATGTCGGGACGCTTTTTCAGCATGAACGAGGGGCACTGGCAGGAAAGCCTGTACCGCTCGTCCAGGCACTGCTGCGCGCGGCCAGAGGATAACAACTGGGCAGGTTGCTTATTCGCCTGCCCGGTGTATTACGTACTGGCGATCTCTTTGTCGCGTCCTGAACAGACGCCAAACACGGCCATGATGAGAGCGAGCAGTGCGACGCCAACCAGCGGGATCTGCCAGCTATCGTTAAGATCGTGAATTTTCCCCATCACCGGTGGCCCACATGCGGCCAGCAAATATCCGACAGATTGCGCCATGCCTGATAGCGCGGCAGCCTGGTGCGCTGAGCTTGCACGTAGCCCGATAAAGGTGAGACCGAGGATCATCGTGGCACCGGAGCCAAAGCCAAACAGCACGGTCCACAGGGCCGCCTGCCCGGGCATAACAGCAAACCCTGCAGCGCCGACAGCGCACATTAACGAGACCAGTGCGGCGATAGTACGCTGATCTTTAAACCGATACAGAACGAGGGGGATCAGTAGCCCGGGAGCTGCGGTCGCCAGTTGCAGCAAACCATGCAGCGATCCCGCCTGTGCCTCACTGTAGCCGTGGCTGATCATAATGGCGGGTAACCAGCCGATAATGACATAATAGATGAGTGAGTTGATGCCCAAAAACAGCGTGACCTGCCAGGCGAGACTGGAGCGCCAGATCGCGCGGGAGTGCAACGCTCGCGAATTACTGAGGCTGGCATTGGCCGTCTGGCGCCATTGAGGTAACCAGATCAATAACGCCAGCAGCGGAAAGATCATTAACATTATCAGTGCGCCGCGCCAGCCAAATCCATTTAACGCCAGCGGCACGACCATTGCCGACCCCAGCGCTGCTGCAGCGCCCATCGTTAACGAATACGCCCCGGTAAGCTTTGCCACATGCTGTGAAAAATCACGCTTAATGAGTCCCGGCAAAAGGACATTTCCCAGTGCGATGCCACAGCCAATGACTGCCGTCCCACCAAACAAGGCTCCGGATGAAGGGAGCGAACGTATAGCAATACCCACACAGATCAGCAGCATGGCGGCTAACAGGCTGCGCTCAATGCCCCAACGGCGCGCAACGGCGGCAGCGAGGGGGGATACCAGCGCGAAGGCCAGCAGCGGCAGGGTAGTCAGAAGTCCCGTCTGGGCGGTACTCAGGCCGTAGTCGGCGCGAATGGCATCCAGCAATGGGGCTGCACCGGTAAAGGTGACGCGTAGTGTGGTGGCAATCATCAGGATCCCCGCGATCAGCAGCGCTGCGCTTTTGCCGCGGGAGGAAGGTGTAATAATCATTTTTTTCTCATATCGTCAGGCGAGGCGATACTTTAGCGTTTTTACACTATGGATGAATCAAGCTAAAATGACAGTTTATCGCTAAAATAGGACATTCTTATGTTGGGGCTGAGACTGGATGGGTATCAACCCGATCTTTACCACGATGCCGCCGTGGCTTTTTGTATTCAGGCTCAGGAAGATGAACTTTTCAGCCCACTGCATCAACACCGCAAAGGTCAGTTAATCCTGGCGTTGCATGGTGCAATTACCTGCGAAGTGGAGAACGCCATGTGGATGGTGCCGCCGCAATATGCGGTGTGGATCCCTGGCGAAATTCCACACAGCAACCACGTTACCGTGGGCGCGCAATTGTGTTTTCTGTTTATTGAGCCGCAGGCTGTCGTGATGCCTGAACGTTGCTGTACGCTGAAAATCGCTCCGTTATGTCGGGAACTTATTCTTGCGCTGGCGAACAAAACGGATGCCCAGCTCTGTGAACCAGCTACCCAGCGGTTAACGCAGGTGTTGTTTGACGAACTCCCGCAGCAGCCACAGGAGCAAATGCAGTTACCAGTATCCGATCACCCGAAAATTCGCAAGATGGTGGCAACGATGGCGCAGGAACCTGCACAATGGCAAACACTGGGGCAGTGGGCCAACGTGTTTGCCATGAGTGAGCGTAACCTTGCTCGTCTGGTTGTCAAAGAAACAGGATTAAGCTTTCGCCGCTGGCGTCACCAGCTACAGCTGATCCTGGCGCTGCAAGCTCTGATCGACGGGCACAATGTACAGCAGGTTGCTCAAATGCTCGGTTACGATTCAACGACCGCGTTTATCACCATGTTCAAAAAAGGCCTGGGACAAACGCCAGGCCGTTATCTGGCAGGATTAACTACTGCTTCCCAACAATCAACGAGACCAGACCTGCCGCAATGAGCGGTCCCACTGGCACCCCGCGAAACAGCGCCACGCCCAGAACCGTGCCCACCAGTAAACCGGCGACGAGTTGAGGTTGGCTACCCATCAGCGTGACGCCGCGCCCGCCAAGCCAGGAGACAACAACGCCGACGGCGATAGCGACCAGCGACTTCCAGTTTACAAAGGAGTGAATAAGCGTAGAGGGGGGCAGCGTTCCGCTGGCGATCGGCGCCATGACGCCAATGGTCAGAATAATAATCCCAACGGTAAGCCCCTGCTTTTCAATCCACGGGAAGAATGTATTCAGCGGAGTAACACGGACGATTATCAGCACCAGAATTGAAACGGCGACAGTGGTGTTGTGGCTGACAAAGCCCAGAGCTGCCAGTCCAAGCAGGATCAGCAGAGTGACATCAAACATCGTAGTTTCCTTGCCAAAAGAAAAAATAAGCCTGCTTACTGTACGCGTAAACGCGTGACGGAACAGGCTTTTTTTAATGATTATGATTTTTTTTGGGCTAACGCACGATGCGACGTTTTTTACTGCTAACGCAGACCGTTATTGTTCGCGGCGGAAAGGGATTAATTCAGGTTGCGCGATACGCAGGTAATCTGCGGTATCCATGATCACAGATTTTTCCAGCAACCCGGCATTAAACGCAATTTCATGAAAACGCTCAAACAATAGCGGATCGGCGACCAGCTTGAGATTCGGGTGGAAGCTAAACGGCGGGATCGCGCCAAATACACAGCCGGTAAGTTCATCGACTTCCGCCGGGCTGGCAAGCGATGCTCTTAACCCACCAATATGACCCGCTAACAAACTGAGATCGGCCTGCTGGTCAGCGGGCAAAATTGCCAACACATGCTGATTAACGCCGTTGCCTTTGACCTTACAGACCAGGGCTTTTGCTCCCTGGCCGAGCGCGGTACCACGAATTTCAGAAACTGCCTCACATTTGCCGACGGCTTCATGGCTTACCACGCGGTACGTTGCGCCTTGCTCTGACAACAGCGAAATTAAACGCTGATGCGTTGCGTTACCTTTGTTCACTTCCGTCATGACTTACTCCTGGTACAACAATGAAAATCCTGCAGAAAAATAATCACGCACCGGCGCGTTTTTTCTGTTTGTTCATATAGAGCTGTGCATCAGATGCTTTGTAAGCATCATCAATAGTGTCGTTCGGCTGCATATTATAAACCCCGGCTGAGAAGCTGATGGATATATCATGCGCAATAATTTGTAAGTTATAGCGAATTCTCTCCAGCAGGCGGGGCGTTAAATCACTGGGATGGTCGATGAGGATGATACAAAACTCATCGCCGCCGAGGCGGATGGCGTAGTCGCTTTTGCGAATGGAACTTTGAATGGCTTTGGCCAGATGAGTGATAATCCGATCACCTTCTTTATGCCCTAACGTATCATTGATGACTTTCAGCTTATCGCAGTCGATGGCGATAAAGGTGACGAGAGTGCCCGTATTGACCAACTGCTGCAAACGTTGTTCGAGCGTCGGGGTTAAAACTTTCCGATTGTAGAGTCCGGTCATGGCGTCACTGATATTTTCGCGCGTGACGTTGTGATACAAGCGAAAATGCGTTCTGACCAAATTCAACAGCAAAATTGTTGCCAGCAGATAGAAAGCGAAGATTTTCCAGGATGAGACAATAAAGTACATTAAATCAAGCGTTAAGGTGATGCGTATGCCGCCTGGAATGTCCTTCTCGTAGTGAACATAGTGAAACAGGTTAGTCTCACTTTGGTGAACGAGAATCTCTTTACCGGAGCTGGTATCCGAGAGCGTAACGTTAAGATAGCTCCATACCAGAGGCCGGTCGCTGGTATAAAAGATATTCTTTAAATTCTCTTTGTTGATATCCACCATTACTACACCTTTTAACTTACCGGTAGAGTAGACCGGCGTTAAAAAGCTCATCACCTTTTTCCCGGTCAGGTTATCCAGATAAATACTGGAGATCACCGTACGCCCCGTGAAAATACCGTCAATATCATTCTGGTCGATGCCCAGGGTGCCTTTTTGCAAAAACGTCCAGTTATGTATCGCAAATTGGCGCGAGTCGATTCGGTCATAGAAATAGACGTAGTTATTTTTGAGGTCGACGTAATATCGGAATTTATACTCCAGCGTACCTAATCCCTGACCGTAATCTTTCTGCTCACGATTAGCGTTTACCGCCTTATCAAAAGAGGGCAGCAGGAATATGTCTTCAAGTTGTTCGCTACATTTCGTTGAGGTGGTTTGCAGCGTCCCGTGCAATGGCGGGTAGTTATGCTCTGTGAGATTGAGTCCATGAGTGCCGTTAACGCTGTCGAAAGCGTTGCAAAGTGCTTTTTGTTGTTCGACAGACGCGGGTTCCTGAGGGGATGAAAATGTGCGCATCAGATGGGCGGCAATACTTTGATTAGTATACTTATCATAAAGAAACGATGAGTCGGCTTTCTCATTGATATAGCGCATGTACGCATTCATCGCTTTATCGCTGGCAATGAGCTCATAAACCAAAAAAGAAGACGTCAAAACAATTACGCTAACGGAGATAAAGAGCCTGAGCGCTTTATGATGCAATTTCATAATGATTTACAGCCCTGTAAGTCTGATACTTCAGTCTATCACACGGTATAGCTCCTCTCTAACGCTACGCGGAAGGACATTTTGTAATAAAAAACATTCGTACTCTTCACCTTTAACTCTTAATGTTGTATTTATAATGCAACTTATAGAAAAGGAGACAGGCAGATGAGCACGACTGAAAAAGCGGGCCATACGTTCTTAGCCAGCCTGGGCAAAACCCGTCTGCGTCCGGGGGGCATTGAAGCAACAGAGTGGTTGTTCAGCCAGTCACAGCTGGCGCCCGACAGCCAGGTGCTGGAAGTGGCCTGTAATATGGCCACCACGGCGATAGAGATAGCGCAACGCTTTGGTTGTACGGTCTACGCTATCGATATGGATAAAACCGCGCTATCAAATGCCAGAAATAATGTGGCAGCAAATGGGCTGGAAAATCACATTCATGTGATGGCTGCGAATGCCAGTACCCTTCCTTTTGCGGATAACAGCTTCGATGTGGTGATTAACGAGGCCATGCTGACAATGTATGCCGATAAAGCGAAGGCGAAATTAATTGCCGAATATTATCGCGTGTTGAAACCCGGCGGTCGTCTGTTAACCCACGACATTATGTTCACCACTCAAAGACTGGACGCGAGCGAGCAGGGCAAGCTTGTGGAGGTGGTGAAATCAAACGTGAGTCCGATGACCAGACAAGGCTGGCGTGAGTTATTTCTCAACTGCGGTTTTGAACAGGTCATGCAGCAGAATGGCGCTATGTCGCTGATGTCGCCAGGAGGATTAATTCGTGATGAGGGAGTTACTGGGGCGATTAAAATTATGTTTAACGGTTTACGCACTTACGAAAATCGCCGTCGGTTCCTGAAAATGTTTCGCTTCTTCCGTTCGCAACGTCATCAGCTAAACTACATTGCCTGCTGCTCTGTTAAGGGAAAATAAAAACAGGATGAGGCACTATTTATAAAATCAGTCAGCACATATACGCGCTGACTGATTTGTTTAGGCTAATTATTGCTGGTCGTACTTTGCTTATGGAACAGTTCGCGGAATACCGGGTAAATATCATCCTGATCGCGAATATGCTGCATCGCAAAGTTTTCAAACGTTGATTGCAGATGTTCGTATTCACGCCACAAGGTCTGGTGCGCACGGCGAGTGATTTCGATATAGCTGTAATATCTCACCACCGGCAGCAGTTTTTTCGCCAGGATTTCATGACACAGTGGTGAATCATCTGCCCAGTTATCGCCATCCGATGCCTGAGCGGCATAGATATTCCACTGGGCAGGGTTGTAGCGATCTTTTACCACTTCATCCATTAACTTCAGGGCGCTGGAAACTATGGTTCCCCCCGTTTCCTGAGAGTAGAAGAACTCGTGTTCATCAACCTCTTTCGCCTGAGTATGATGGCGAATATAGACAACCTCCACGTTTTTGTAAGTGCGGCTCAGGAACAGATACAGCAGGATATAAAAACGTTTTGCCATATCTTTAGTCGACTGATCCATTGAGCCGGAGACGTCCATCAGACAGAACATCACCGCCTGGCTGGAAGGATCGGGTCGTTTCTCATAATTCTTGTAGCGCAAATCAAAAGTATCTATAAACGGCACGCGTTCGATTTTTGCCCGTAGTTCGGCAATCTCTTTGCGTAACCTTTCCTCTTCCAGCAACTGCGCGGGTTCACTTTTGGCGATGGTTTCCAGATCGGCCTCAAGCGCATGCAGTTCACGACGTTTACCCGCCGTCATTGCTGTGCGACGCGCCAGTGAGTTTTGCAAGGAGCGCACCACGCTGATATTGGCGGGCACACCGTTGGAGGTAAATCCTGCACGGTGCGTTTTAAACTCCGTTAACTGACGTTGCTGATTCTGCTTCAGATTAGGAAGCGCTAAATCTTCGAACAGCAGATCAAGATATTCATCTTTAGATATCTGAAAGACGAACTCATCCTGACCCTCGCCATCCTGACTGGCCTGGCCTTGTCCGCTACCTGAACCGCCGCCGCCCCCCTGCGGACGTTCGATACGGTCATTCTGTACAAAATGATCATTACCTGGATGCACGCGATGACGCAGGCCACCGCGCCCCTGATGAAACATCGGTTCGCTAATATCATCGGTCGGAATAGAGACAGATTCGCCGCTATCTACATCGGTCACCGAACGCTTGTTAATGGCCTCGGAGATCGACTGTTTAATTTGCGATTTATAACGGCGCAAGAAGCGTTGGCGATTTACCGTGCTCTTGTTCTTGCCGTTAAGACGCCGGTCAATAAACCAGGTCATATGCCCCCCGTACTGCCAACTGTTCGCCATGTCTGTAAGTGCCGGATGGCGCTGGCGCTATCCGGCCTACGGAACATTATTTTGCAAGCCCGGTAAGCGCATGCACCACCGGGCACTTATGTTAAGATGATTTACGTACGCGCAAATACCATTCGCACAGTAAACGTACCTGTTTACGCGTATAGCCTTTTTCCATCATACGGTCGACAAAATCGTCGTGCTTTTTCTGCTCGTCAGTCGAGGTTTTAGCGTTAAACGAAATGACCGGCAGCAACTCTTCGGTATTCGAGAACATTTTCTTCTCAATAACCGTGCGCAGTTTTTCGTAACTGGTCCAGTTTGGATTGCGACCGCTGTTATTCGCTCTGGCACGCAGAACAAAGTTGACGATCTCGTTACGGAAATCTTTCGGGTTGCTGATACCCGCCGGCTTTTCAATTTTCTCCAGTTCTGAGTTCAGTGACTCGCGATCGAACAGCTGACCGGTATCTGGATCGCGATACTCCTGATCCTGAATCCAGAAATCCGCATAGGTCACATAACGGTCAAAAATGTTCTGTCCGTATTCGGAATAAGATTCGAGATAAGCCGTCTGGATCTCTTTGCCGATGAATTCAGCATATTTCGGGATCAGATAGCCTTTCAGGAACTCAAGATAACGCTCAGCCTGCTCCTGCGGGAATTGCTCGCGTTCGATTTGCTGCTCCAGTACGTAGAACAGATGAACCGGGTTAGCTGCCACTTCGGCATGGTCAAAGTTAAAGACGCGAGAGAGGATCTTAAACGCGAAACGCGTGGACAGACCGTTCATTCCCTCATCAACCCCGGCGTAATCCCGATACTCCTGATAGGATTTCGCTTTTGGATCGGTATCTTTCAGGCTTTCGCCATCGTAAACGCGCATCTTCGAGTAAATGCTCGAGTTCTCAGGTTCTTTCAGGCGAGAAAGAATGGTAAAGCGAGAGAGGGTTTCCAACGTGCCCGGTGCGCAAGGCGCATGGGTCAGCTCACTATGGTTAAGCAGTTTTTCGTAAATTTTGATCTCTTCAGAGATCCGCAGGCAATAAGGCACTTTGACGATGTAAACACGGTCAAGGAACGCCTCATTGTTTTTGTTATTACGGAACGTTACCCATTCAGATTCGTTCGAGTGGGCAAGAATAATCCCGTTAAACGGCAGGGCGGAGATACCTTCTGTCCCGTTGTAGTTTCCTTCCTGGGTGGCAGTCAGCAGAGGATGCAGCACTTTAATCGGTGCTTTAAACATCTCAACGAATTCCATAATCCCCTGGTTGGAGCGGCACAGCGCACCTGAGTAGCCATAGGCGTCAGGATCGTTCTGGGCGTGGTGTTCGAGTTTACGAATATCCACTTTCCCGACCAGAGCGGAAATGTCCTGGTTGTTTTCATCACCAGGCTCCGTTTTAGCGATGGCGATTTGCTCGAGAATAGACGGCCAGACTTTGACGACGCGGAATTTAGTGATGTCCCCGCCGAAATCATGCAAACGCTTCGCAGCCCACGGCGACATGATTGTACCGAGATAGCGACGCGGGACCCCATACTCTTTTTCCAGGATCTGTGCATCTTCCTGCGGATTAAACAGGCATAACGGATGATCGTTAACCGGGCTACGTTCACCATTGGCGCTGAGGACATAAATGGGCACTCTTTGCATCAGCGATTTCAGTCGCTCTGCAAGCGATGATTTCCCGCCTCCCACAGGCCCCAGCAGATAGAGGATCTGCTTCTTCTCTTCCAGCCCCTGAGCCGCATGTTTCAGATAAGAAACAATCTGTTCAATCGCGTCTTCCATGCCGTAAAACTCTTCAAAAGCGGGATAACGTGCAATCACCCGATTCGAAAAGAGTCGAGAAAGTCGAGGTTCGTGGGCAGTGTCAACCATGACAGGCTCACCAATAGCCATTAATAGCCGCTCTGCCGCGTTGGCATAAGCACTGCGATCTTGCCGACAAGTGGTAAGAAACTCCTGCAGCGTGAACTCTTCGTCCTTGGCAGCTTCATAACGCTGGCGATAGTGATCGAATATATTCATGGTATGCCGTCCTTTCGTTTTTTAGCACATGTTAAGAGCCGTTCATATGAATAGTAGAGGCCCCTGAAGAGGTAAACTGAACGACGTCGCTGCTGAAGAAATAAGCAACTCTCATGCCATTTCGATGGTCAGGAGATCAACGTATTCGGTGATACACCTTCTAAATTTAAGCGTAGATGGCATTTGCAAAACTTGCCTGTACGCGCAAATGAATTTCAATGGCATATCAATAACTCATCAGCAAAAAAAGCACATGTTATGTAAAGAAATGGGGCTGAATTCATGTGGTGTTCACCGTACTGCAAGCAAAATGTCATCACTCGTTGAGAAATTAGGGGGTTACATTGGGCAGGTAATACGTAAAATAGTTGGGCTGAAGCGTATTGGCGGTTACACTTTCGTCGCTAAACATTTGAATAAGGAATTATGGATTGTGACCAAACTCAAACTTCTGGCACTTGGCGTGCTTATTGCCACGTCCGCGAGCGTCGCGCAAGCAGAAAGCAACCTGACGCTGGGCGCAGGCGTTGGTGTGGTTGAACACCCTTACAAAAACTACGATAGTGACGTTTACCCGGTCCCTGTTGTGACCTATGAAAGCGACAACTTCTGGTTCCGTGGTCTGGGCGGCGGTTACTACCTGTGGAATGACAATACAGATAAATTATCTGTGATGGCGTACTGGTCGCCACTGTACTTCAAGCCGGGCGACAGCGACGATAGCCGTCTGCGCAATCTCGATAAGCGCAAGAGCACCATGATGGCCGGGCTTTCTTACGTGCATAACACACAATATGGTTTCCTGCGTACCAGCCTCGCGGGAGACGCACTGGATAACAGTAATGGTATCGTATGGGATCTGGCATGGCTGTACCGTTATACCAACGGGGGCCTGACGCTGACACCGGGGATTGGTGTTGAGTGGAACAGTGAAAACCAGAACCAGTACTACTACGGTGTATCGCGCCACGAATCGTCCCGCAGTGGTTTACGCAGCTACGATCCTGAAAGCAGCTGGAATCCGTACCTTGAACTCAGCGCCAACTATAATTTCTTAGGCGACTGGAGCGTGTACGGTACTGCGCGTTACACCCGTTTGTCTGATGAAGTGACAGACAGCCCGATGGTAGACAAATCCTGGACGGGTCTGATCTCAACGGGTATCACCTATAAGTTCTGATGCATTTCCAATGCTGAACATGAGCCCGCGTTATGCGGGCTTTTTTATGCCTGACGGGAATGAATGTTGATCTCAAGCATGAGAATTCACGATTTCTGCTGATTCTGCCTTATGCGATGCTGCAACGAATAATTAACGTGTTTTACCTGGTGTAGTTACCAAAAAGGAACGTATTATTTAATTAGTCTGATATCGATTTTCTTACAGCGTAAGAAATACAGGTGTCGCAGAACCAATCATCGTTAGCGACTAACAAAATCTACTACGGCAATATACTGAAAATGCACTGTTTTGTTATTACTCCTGGATCTCAATTAACCTTGCAAAACGTGTTGAAAATATCTGATAACTATTTTTATCGTTTAATTTAACCATGAAAGTCATCTTTCATGTGAAAACTAAAAAACAAAACGTTTAATTTTATTTTACATTCTTTAGGTAATTATCTGAAAAAATTAAAATTGACATTAAATATTCTATTGCAGATATTACTCAAACTTTGAAAATAGTGAGCGTAATTCTTTCTTGCAGAAATATAATCTGCGATGAAGGTTTTTGAGAATAAACCTGGTATAGATAATGAAAAAATTAATCATGATAGCTGTGATGGGTGGGGTTCTGGCGGGTTGTTCTACCGAGGCCTCTCGCATGAATGACTGTGAGAACAAGGGCGTCAGTCGGGATGCATGCTACGTTGTTGAGCAGAATCGTCAGGCTACAATCAATGCTGCAGCGGAAAAACAGGCTATGGAAAATGCACAGAACCTGTACATCACAAATGACTGTAATTCCAGCCATCATCATAATCACAATAAATATTAAGGTTTTACTCATGAATAAATTAATTATTACCGCTGCGCTGGTGGCATCAACTGTTGTCCCTGCTCATGCTATTAGCGAGGCTTACCGTCGTCAGTTGCAACATGATCATAAAACCATGGTTAGTGAAGCGAATGTTCCGGTTAACGCCAGTATGGTAAAATCTATACATGTGAATAAACTGGGGGTTGATTTTAAACGTGGTACCGATGGCATTGCCTACATTAATGGTAGCCCGGCAGCCAATGATGAAAATAATGCAGATGCGCAAACTTACAGTGCAGGCCTGACTTCGGTTATTGTGTATAAGAACGGAAAAATAAACGCCATGAAAGAAGGTAAATATTTAGGCCGTTTAAAATAATCTCTGTACAGCTAACAAGTTATCTGTCTGAGCCCGGAAATAAATACTGTTCCCGGGTTTTTTATTGTGTCTGATTAACGACGAGCCCTCCAAACGAGGATGGTGCAATTTGTGCACCATCACAGGACACATCACCCATGTTTTGCTTTACTGTGGTGCATGTGCTCAGGGGGAACTATGACAGTAAAACAAGTGATGTTTACAAAACAGGTATCACTTCCTGCTATTGGGCAGGGAACATGGAACATGGGGGAGAACCCCTGCCGTCGTCGTGATGAAGTCTCGACGTTGCAGGCTGGCCTGGATCTGGGGCTGCGTCTGATTGATACGGCAGAAATGTATGCTGATGGTGCAGCAGAAGAGATTGTTGGCGAAGCCTTAGCGGGACGGCGCGATGGTGCATTTTTGGTTTCAAAAGTTTATCCGTGGAATGCCGGAGGCCAGAAAGCGATTGCTGCCTGTGAAGGCAGTCTGCGCCGGCTGAAAACCGACTATCTGGATCTCTATTTGCTGCACTGGACGGGGGACTTTACTTATGAAGAAACCGTCAGCGCCATGGAAAAACTCATCGCTCAGGGGAAAATTCGTCGGTGGGGTGTTTCGAATCTCGATTATGACGAGATGCAGGCGCTATGGCAGGTTGCAGGTGGACGACAATGCGCCACTAACCAGGTGCTATATCATTTAGCGTCGCGCGGCATTGAATATGACTTGCTGCCGTGGTGTCAGCAGCAGCAGACGCCGGTCATGGCATACAGTCCGCTGGCCCAGGCGGGACGGTTGCGCCGTGGTCTGCTCACTCATTCGGTGATTAGCGACATTGCACGTGCACACGATGCCAGTACCGCCCAGATCTTGCTGGCGTGGGTTATTCGTCAACCGGGCGTGATCGCGATTCCAAAAGCGGCAAGCGTAGCGCATGTCGAACAAAATGCCGCCGCGCTGAATATCACGCTCTCGGTTGATGAACTGAAGTTGTTAGATGAGGCATATCCGGCGCCAAAAGGTAAAACGGCGCTGGATATGGCCTGATTTGCCTGATGGCGCTGCGCTTATCAGGCCTACGGCTACGAGCGGTTTGTAGGCCGGATAAGGCGTCAGCCGCATCCGGCATGATGCGCAGAGTTGTCTTAGCGTTTAGCCACACGAATAGTCTGCGCGAGGCGAGATGGTTTTTCTTCGGTGGTTTTCTGCGGAGCGGTCGCGTAAGCCGTTTCTACACAAACAAACGTTTTGTAACCGTCATCCGGCATGTCGCCCATGCTAATGGACAGCGCCGGACCCGGGTTCCAGCCGACAACGTTCAGATGGTGGTGGTGCACGACATCGATATTGCGATTCAACGCATCATCATGAATCACGCTGCACGCTTCCGGATTCAGATAGACACGATCGGTGCGGTCCGGGAAGGTCTGAATGCCGTCAGCCAGCACATCTTCTTTCGCATCGTTCACTTTATCGATCAGGCGATCGCCAAGACCACTGACTTTCACTGCGGCAATATCACCCACGTTGAAGTAGGTATGCAGTGCGGAGGTGGTTTCAAACTCACCGTGGGCTTCCAGTTCGATTTCACAGGTAGCACCGACCTTAAAGCGGGCAAGCAGGGTAAAGTCGTGTGGCCATAGCTGACGCGTTTCAGCGTTGCTCTGCAGTTCAAACGTCAACACCACGCCATTGTCGTCTTCGTTATGCGCTTTCAGCGTCCATGGCAGGTTACGGGCAAAACCATGCGAAGGCAAACCCTGTTGAGCCGCCGGGCCAAACCACGGCCAGCAAATGGGGACGCCGCCACGCAGCGCTACGCCTGTTTTGAACGGGGTATTGTTACTGAGCCACAGGACTTCCTCTTCGCCGTTTGGTTTCCAGGAAAGAAGATGTGCGCCCTGTAGCGCGAAAGAAGCTTTAACCTGTGGGTGATCGATAACAAGAACCTCAAGTTCATCAAGCTGACGGCGGGAGAGGACAGGGGTAAGCTGTTCAATGACCGGGAGAGCGAAAATTTTGTTAATCATGATGCAATCCTTGGTATATAAATATTTTGGTCATAAAAAAAGGCGACCGAAGTCGCCTTTTTGGATCAGATACTCATCTCAACTTATTTGGAGATGTGAGCAATCAGGTCCAGAACTTTGTTGGAGTAGCCGGTTTCGTTGTCGTACCAGGATACCAGTTTCACGAAGTTGTCGTTCAGTGCGATACCAGCTTTAGCATCGAACACGGAAGTGCAAACTTCACCGTTGAAATCGGTAGATACGACGTCGTCTTCGGTGTAACCCAGAACGCCTTTCATCGGGCCTTCGGAAGCAGCTTTGATTGCTTTCTTAATTTCTTCATAAGAAGCAGCTTTTTCCAGACGAACGGTCAGGTCAACAACGGATACGTTCGGGGTAGGAACGCGGAACGCCATACCGGTCAGTTTGCCGTTCAGTTCTGGCAGTACTTTACCTACAGCTTTAGCAGCACCGGTAGAGGACGGGATGATGTTCTGGGATGCGCCGCGGCCGCCGCGCCAGTCTTTGTGAGACGGGCCATCAACGGTTTTCTGAGTAGCGGTGGTCGCGTGAACAGTCGTCATCAGACCTTCGATGATGCCGAAGTTGTCGTTGATAACTTTAGCCAGCGGAGCCAGGCAGTTAGTGGTGCAGGAAGCGTTAGAAACGATGTCCTGACCTTCATATTTGTCAAAGTTTGCGCCTTTAACAAACATCGGCGTGTTATCTTTGGACGGACCAGTCAGAACCACTTTTTTCGCGCCAGCAGTGATGTGCTTACGAGCAGTTTCGTCTGTCAGGAACAGGCCAGTAGCTTCAGCAACTACGTCAACACCAACTTCGTCCCATTTCAGGTTAGCCGGATCACGTTCAGCGGTAACACGGATTTTTTTACCGTTTACGATCAGATGACCGTCTTTCACTTCAACGGTACCGTTGAAACGGCCGTGAGTGGAGTCATATTTCAGCATGTAAGCCATGTAGTCAGCGTCTAACAGGTCGTTGATTGCAACGATCTCGATGTCAGAGCGTTCTTGAGCAGCACGGAAAACAATGCGACCGATACGGCCAAAACCGTTGATACCTACTTTGATAGTCATATATTCCACCAGCTATTTGTTAGTGAATAAAAGGTTGCCTGTAAAATTACAAAAACCTTACGCAGCGTCAAGCGGAATCGTGTCAATCATTGCGACAAATCAATCTGCTGCCTAAGCTTTGCGCAACTGACTCGCCTCACTCTTCCTTTGGGCTTGAAACCACATGGGGTCGGCGGCCCGAATTTTAAAGGGCAATTAAGATAAAAACGTGATTCTTATCACGAATTGCAGGCTGCCATTTCGCAAGGATCAAGTTTAGAACAAAAGTTCGCACTCCGGTGTTAATGTTTTGTTAGAATCTGTCTCGCAATGTGAGTTTAGATAAAGTGAGATGTGAGCAAATGGCTAATCAACCTTCTCCAGAAGAACTGAAAAAAAATTTAACCGAAATGCAGTTCTACGTGACGCAGAATCACGGGACAGAACCGCCATTTACCGGGCGTTTGCTGCATAACAAGCGTGACGGCATCTACCACTGTCTGATCTGCGACAAACCGCTATTTCGTTCCGAGACAAAATATGACTCTGGCTGCGGCTGGCCCAGCTTTTACGAGCCCGTCAGTGAAGAGGCTATCCGTTACATAAAAGATACTTCACATGGTATGCAGCGCATTGAAATTCGCTGTGGTAACTGTGATGCGCACCTCGGACACGTTTTTCCGGATGGTCCGAAACCTACCGGTGAACGTTACTGCGTTAACTCAGCGTCTTTGAACTTCACCGATGGTGAAAACGGCGAGCAAACCAAGGGCTAAAGAAACGATTCAGCAAATTATTCTACGGAGAGTGGATTTAACATGAATCTTGATGAGATGATCAACAGCATGACGCCGGAAGTTTATCAGCGCTTATCGACTGCCGTTGAACTCGGAAAATGGCCGGATGGCGTGGCACTAACGGCAGAACAAAAAGAGAACAGCTTACAGCTGGTGATGTTATGGCAAGCGCGAAACAATATTGACGCACAGCATATGACGATCGATACCAATGGTGAGATGGTGATGAAGAGTAAGCAGCAGCTAAAAATGGAATTTGGGATTACGCCCGAACCGATTGCGACGTTTAAATCCTGATTAACCTGGCCCGGCAAACATCGGTGTCGGGCCCGCAGTTGATGTTATTTCTTGTTCATCATCGCCTTCAGATCGGCAAACGGATTGTATTTCGCCTCGCCGACGTCTTTCTGCGCATCTTCCCCCGCCACTACAGTGGAACCATACTGATCCACCTCAGTGTATTTCGAATGCTCATGATCGTGACAGTACAGGCACAACATCTCCCAGTTGCTGCCATCTTCCGGGTTATTGGAGTGATCGTGATCGATGTGATGTACCGTCAGCTCGCGCAAATTTGAATACACGAACTCACGGGAACAACGTCCACAAACCCAGGGGAAGAGCTTTAGCGCCTTTTCCCGGTATCCGACTTCCAGACGGGCGTAATTTTTAGGGATAAAAGCCATAAAAGCGCATGCCTCCAGTAGAAAATGAAGAGCTGCGCCAAAGGCTGGCGCAGCAGAATGGGCTAATCATAACCTATTGTGTCAGGCGTTGGGATCAGTGTTTGATGCCTAACGAATCGGCTAACTGCTTCGCCAACTGGTTTTGGTCATCTGCACCGTATTCCCAGAACATGGCACCTCCCAATCCTTTGCTCTTGATGTAGTCAGCCTTGATCGCTACCGAGCGCGGGTTTTCATAAGAGAGGGCAAAAAGTGCTTTTCCATCTGCAGACTGCACCGAGAGCCACGGCACTTTTGCTTCATCATCCCAATGTTGGCTAAAGCGTTTTTGCGGATCGTTGATCAACTTCGCCACAATATCGTTGTACTTCACATAGGTATCTTTGCTCAGATCGACGCCCAGTGATTTGAACAACTCAATTTGCGCAGGCTCGAAATAGGGCTGGGTAACAGGATTTTTCTGCGCGTCAGGTTTGCTCCAGTCAATACCTGGCTCAACGGCGCGTTTTGGTACGCGTCCATAAAAACCGATGCCCAGGTTCATCTGACTCGCTTTTAGACCAGCGGCAAGGTAGTTGTCGACGACAAAATTGGCGCTGTACCTATCCGCTGCGGCGACCGTTGGCCACTGTGTCGAATCGTACAGATTCGAGTTGAAATACTGAGTACCGTAGGCCATGTCATAGGTCATCAGGTTGATGTAATCGAGCGATGGCGCAATGGCTTTCACATCCACCCAGCTTTTCGGACTTTCCGCATTCGCACCCACGGCGATGGTTAGCAGTTTTTTATGACCCAACGCGGCACGCAGCTCTGTTAACAGCGCGGTAAAGTTCGCGCGGTCGGCTGGCTGGCTTTCAACCAGTCCCCAGGCGCCGTTGACCGGATATTCCCAGTCAAGGTCGATGCCATCCAGTCCATATTTCGCAATTATCTCCTGCGCAGACTGAATAAACACCGCGCGCGATTCTTTCGTTGCGGCAGCCCCAGAGAATCCGCGTGCGCCCCAGCCGCCGACGGAAAGCAGAACTTTCAGGTTCGGATTCTGTTTACGCAGCTGTGGAATTTTCAGCAAATCATCCTGCACTTTCTGTGAAAGCCAAATTTGATGGAGCTTGCTGGCATCTTTTAAGGCGTCATTGGTCTCGTCTTTTTCATTGTTATAGACAAGGCCAAATGAATAGTTGAGATGGGTTATCTGGCGAACATCCAGTTTATTGATATCGCCACCAGGACCCGCGGTGACGTCACCACCGCCATTGAAGTAGCCAACAGACATCAGCGAACTGGCGGAAACAACGCTCGCGCAGAGCAGGGGTAATGCTGCCAACAAAGGCAAAAGTTTCATCGGTGTTCCTCTTTGACATTTAAACAAGCAAACACGCCACGGAAATGGCGTGGCGAAAAAAACAGCACTTGCAGGTTAACAGTTTCATAACAGAAAAAATGCGAAGGGGTTCACGGCATTTTAGCCAAGCGGCTGCAATGTGCCGTTGGCTTTCGATTCAATCTGGCACTTATTTGTGATCTAAGTTGTGAAATGCAGATCATAATCTGTGTTTTAAAGATTTTGTGTTGACCTCAAAAATTATATGGATAAGTATGATGCCAGGTGATGCAAAACTAAACACAAAGGAAAATTCAATGAAAGCACTGGCAAGATTTGGCAAGGCCTTTGGCGGCTACAAAATGATTGATGTCCCGGAACCGGTATGCGGCCCGGATGACGTAGTGATTGAAATCAAAGCGGCGGCTATCTGCGGCGCGGACATGAAACACTACAATGTTGATAGCGGATCTGATCAATTTAACTCCATCCGCGGCCATGAGTTCGCCGGTAAAATTGTCCGCGTTGGCGACAAAGTTAAGGACTGGAAAATCGGTCAGCGAGTGGTTTCTGACAACAGCGGGCACGTCTGTGGCGTTTGTCCGGCTTGCGAACAAGGTGATTTTCTTTGTTGTACAGAAAAAGTGAATTTAGGTCTGGATAACAATACCTGGGGAGGTGGGTTTTCGAAATATTGTCTGGTTCCTGGGGAGATCCTCAAAATTCACCGTCATGCGCTGTGGGAAATCCCAACAGGCGTTGATTATGAAGAGGCGGCTGTACTCGACCCCATCTGCAATGCCTACAAATCTATCGCTCAGCAATCCAAATTTCTTCCGGGTCAGGATGTAGTGGTTTTTGGTACCGGCCCGCTGGGACTTTTTTCGGTACAAATGGCGCGCATTATGGGGGCCGTTAATATCGTGATGGTCGGGCTGGAAGACGATGTCGCAGTGCGTTTCCCGATAGCCAAAGAAATGGGGGCCACGGCTGTCGTCAACGGTTCGACCGAAGATGTGGTTGCGCGCTGCCAGGAAATCTGCGGTAAAGACAACCTGGGACTGGTTATCGAATGCTCCGGCGCCAATATCGCCCTTAAACAATCGATCGAAATGTTGCGCCCGAATGGTGAAGTCGTTCGCGTGGGCATGGGCTTTAAACCTCTCGATTTTTCTATTAACGACATCACTGCGTGGAATAAAAGCATCATTGGTCATATGGCCTACGATTCCACTTCCTGGCGCAATGCTATTCGCCTGCTCGCTAGCGGTGCGATAAAAGTCAAACCGATGATCACTCACCGTATCGGCTTATCGCAATGGCGAGAAGGTTTTGACGCGATGGTCGATAAGACTGCGATTAAGGTCATCATGACCTACGACTTTGATGAATAACTCCATTTATTAAAGGAAGGTTCCCGGATGGAACAAATAGCAAAACCGCACTGCGGCGCGAGGTTGGACAGGCTGCCTGACTGTCGCTGGCATACGTCAATGTTTGCCATGGTTGCCTTCGGATTACTGGTTTGCTGGAGTAATGCCGTCGGCGGATTAATTCTCGCGCAGTTAAAAGAACTTGGCTGGACTGATAATTCCACCACCGCCACATTCTCTGCCATTACGACGGCTGGAATGTTTCTCGGTGCGCTCGGCGGGGGAATTATTGGCGATAAAATCGGGCGTAAAAACGCATTTATTCTGTATGAAGCGATTCATATTATTTCTATGATCGTGGGTGCGTTTTCACCCAATATGACCTTTCTGATCGCCTGCCGTTTTGTAATGGGAGTTGGATTAGGCGCGCTGTTAGTGACCTTATTTGCCGGGTTTACCGAATATATGCCTGGCAGAAATCGTGGTACATGGTCGAGTCGGGTCTCGTTTATCGGCAACTGGTCTTACCCGCTCTGTTCGCTGATTGCGATGGGGCTGACGCCACTTATCAGCGCAGAATGGAACTGGCGCGTACAGCTGTTGATTCCAGCGGTGCTGTCGCTCATAGCTACTGTTATTGCCTGGCGCAGTTTCCCCGAGTCGCCTCGCTGGCTGGAGTCTCGCGGGCGCTACCAGGAAGCCGAAAAGGTGATGCGGGCAATTGAAGAAGGTGTCATTCGACAGACCGGTAAGCCACTGCCGCCAGTCGTGATAAAGGATGATGGCAAACAACCGCGTTCTGTACCGTACTCCGCCTTATTAACAGGTGTATTGCTGAAGCGGGTTATTTTGGGTTCTTTTGTTCTGATTGCCATGAACGTCGTTCAGTACACCTTAATTAACTGGCTACCGACAATATTTATGACTCAGGGTATTAATCTGAAAGACTCCATTGTCTTAAATACCATGAGCATGTTCGGTGCGCCGTTTGGGATTTTTATCGCCATGCTGGTCATGGATAAAATTCCGAGAAAAACAATGGGTGTGGGGTTATTAGTGTTAATTGCTGTACTGGGTTATATCTATTCGCTGCAAACCAGTATGCTGTTAATTACATTAATCGGTTTTTTCCTGATTACCTTTGTTTATATGTATGTTTGTTATGCCTCCGCTGTCTATGTTCCGGAAATATGGCCAACCGAAGCGAAACTTCGCGGTTCGGGACTGGCCAACGCGGTCGGGCGTGTCAGTGGTATCGCCGCACCTTATGCAGTCGCAGTATTACTTAATGGTTACGGCGTGACAGGGGTGTTTGTACTGCTAGGTGCGGTCTCCATTATTGTCGCCATTGCTATTGCTACCATCGGAATTGAAACCAAAGGCGTCTCTGTCGAAAGTCTCGGGATTGATGCAGTCACCAGCAAATAATATTGACGGGAAATAAAATGAAAAACTCGAAAGCGATATTAAAAACGCCGGGCACGATGAAAATCATCGCCGCCGATATCCCGGTGCCAAAAGAGCACGAAGTGCTGATCAAAGTTGAATACGTTGGCATTTGCGGTTCAGATGTTCATGGATTTGAATCAGGTCCTTTTATTCCGCCGAAAGATCCTCATCAGGAAATTGGTCTGGGGCATGAATGCGCCGGTACGGTGGTGGCGGTAGGGAACCGTGTAACCAAATTTAAACCGGGTGATCGGGTGAATATTGAACCCGGTGTACCGTGTGGTCACTGCCGCTACTGCCTGGAAGGGAAATACAACATCTGCCCTGACGTCGATTTTATGGCTACGCAACCTAACTATCGCGGCGCGCTAACCCACTATCTGTGTCATCCAGAGAGTTTCACCTACAAATTGCCCGATAACATGGACACCCTGGAAGGTGCGTTGGTGGAACCTGCGGCGGTGGGTATGCATGCTGCAATGCTGGCAGACGTTAAACCGGGTAAGAAAATCGTCATTCTCGGGGCGGGGTGTATTGGTTTAATGACTCTGCAAGCGTGTAAATGCTTGGGCGCAACCGAGATCGCGGTGGTTGATGTGCTGGAAAAACGTCTGGCGATGGCCGAACAGCTTGGCGCGACGACCGTGATCAACGGGGCGAAAGAGGACACCGTTGCCCGCTGCCAGCAGTTCTCCGGAGATATGGGGGCCGATATTGTTTTTGAAACCGCAGGTTCAGCGATCACTGTTAAGCAGGCGCCGTATCTGGTGATGCGCGGCGGGAAAATAATGATCGTCGGTACAGTACCTGGTGATTCCGCAATTAATTTCCTAAAAATTAACCGTGAAGTGTCTATTCAGACCGTTTTCCGTTACGCCAACCGTTATCCGGTTACTATTGAAGCCATATCCTCCGGTCGGTTCGATGTGAAATCGATGGTGACGCATATTTACGATTATGCAGATGTTCAGCGCGCGTTTGATGAATCCGTTAATAACAAAAGCGAAATTATTAAAGGCGTAATTAAAGTAAATCATTAATTTATCGCAAAGGGAGAAATAACCATGCTGGCAGATATTAAATATTGGGAAAATGATGCCCAAAATAAACATTATGCAATTGCTCACTTTAACGTGTGGAATGCAGAAATGCTAATGGGGGTGATTGATGCGGCGGAAGAATCGAAATCGCCGGTGATTATCTCCTTCGGTACTGGTTTTGTGGGGAATACCTCATTCGAAGATTTTTCGCACATGATGGTTTCAATGGCTAAAAAGGCCTCGGTTCCAGTTATTACCCACTGGGATCACGGCCGCAGCATGGAGATTATCCATAACGCCTGGACTCATGGCATGAATTCGCTGATGCGTGATGCCTCTGCCTTTGATTTCGAAGAGAATATTCGCCTGACCAAAGAGGCGGTCGATTTCTTCCACCCGCTGGGTATTCCGGTCGAAGCTGAACTGGGCCATGTGGGCAATGAAACGGTGTACGAAGAGGCGCTGGCGGGTTATCACTACACTGACCCAAGCCAGGCGGCTGAGTTTGTCGAGCGTACCGGCTGTGACTCGCTGGCGGTAGCGATTGGTAACCAGCACGGCGTCTACACCTCCGAACCGAAACTGAATTTCGACGTGGTTAAACGCGTGCGCGAAGCCGTATCCGTTCCACTGGTACTGCATGGTGCGTCGGGTATCAGCGATGCGGATATCAAAAAAGCCATTTCATTAGGTATCTCTAAAATCAACATTCACACCGAACTGTGCCAGGCTGCGATGGTGGCAGTGCAGGAGAACCAGGACCAGCCGTTCCTGCACGTTGAACGTGAAGTACGTAAAGCCGTAAAAGCGCGCGCGCTGGAGAAAATCAAATTGTTTGGTTCAGACGGTAAAGCGGAATGACAACATGGATAATATCGAGGTTATTTGTATAGGGGCTGCTATTGTTGATATTCCTTTACAGCCTGTGAGTAAAAATATCTTTGATGTTGACTCTTATCCGTTAGAACGAATAGCGATGACAACCGGCGGTGACGCAATTAACGAAGCGACAATTATTTCTCGTCTCGGTCATCGTACAGCGTTAATGAGCCGGGTTGGGGCTGATGCAGCAGGTCATTTTATTCTCGACCACTGTCGTCGGGAGAATATAGATATTCAGAGCCTGAAGCAGGATGCCGCAATTGATACATCTATTAACGTGGGATTAGTCACCGCCGATGGCGAGCGTACTTTTGTGACTAACCGTAACGGCAGCCTGTGGAAGCTGAATATCAGCGATGTTGATTTTGACCGCTTCTCTCAAGCAAAGTTGTTGTCGCTGGCGAGTATTTTTAATAGCCCGTTACTGGATGGCGATGCACTGACTGCAATTTTCACTCAGGCGAAAGCGCATCGGTTAATTATCTGCGCGGATATGATCAAACCGCGGCTTAATGAAACACTGGAAGATATTCGCCGGGCATTGAGCTACGTGGATTATCTGTTTCCTAATTTTGAGGAGGCAAAACTGCTCACCGGGAAAGAGACGCTGGATGACATTGCCGACAGTTTCCTGAACTGTGGCGTGAAAACAGTCGTGATTAAGACCGGCAAGAGAGGCTGCTTTATCAAGCGTGTCGATATGAAAATCGAGGTTCCAGCCGTTTCGGGAATTACCGCCATCGACACTATCGGCGCGGGAGACAATTTTGCCTCGGGATTTATTTCAGCGCTGCTTGAAGGCAAAACCCTGCGTGAGTGCGCGCTGTTTGCTAATGCAACGGCAGCCATATCGGTTTTGAGCGTAGGGGCCACGACGGGTGTGAAGAACAGAAAGCTGGTGGAACAACTTCTCGATGAATATGAAGGATAATAGCGGCAGATGAAAATGATTCCTTTAGGCAGTACGGATATTACGCTTTCCCGCATGGGATTAGGCACCTGGGCGATTGGCGGCGGTCCGGCGTGGAACGGCGATCTCGATCTGCAGGTATGTATTGATACCATTGTTGAGGCGCATCGCTGCGGTATTAATCTGATTGATACCGCGCCAGGCTACAACTTTGGCAACAGTGAAGTGATTGTCGGTCAGGCGCTGAAAAAGCTACCGCGTAACGATATCGTTGTTGAAACCAAATGCGGCATCGTCTGGGAACGAACAGGCAGCCTGTTTAACAAAGTGGGCGACCGGCAGTTGTATAAAAACCTCACGCCCGAGTCGATTCGCGAAGAGGTGGATGCCAGCCTGCAAAGACTGGGTATTGAGAGCATTGATATCTACATGACCCACTGGCAGTCGGTCGAACCCTGTTTTACGCCGATTGCAGAAACCGTCGATACACTAAACGCACTCAAGAAAGAGGGGAAAATTCGTTCTATCGGTGCGGCGAACGTCGATGCGGAACATATCAGGGAGTATCTCAAACACGGTGAGCTGGATATCATCCAGGCCAAGTACAGCATCCTTGACCGGGCACTGGAGGCTGAACTGCTGCCGTTATGCCAGCAGCATGGCATTGTGGTGCAGGTCTATTCACCGCTCGAGCAGGGGTTGTTGACCGGTACTATCGCCAGAGATTATGTCCCGGGCGGGGCGCGGGCCAACAAAGTCTGGTTCCAACGGGACAATATGCTACGGGTGATTGACATGCTTGAGCAATGGCGGCCGTTGTGCGAAAAATACCGCTGCACAATCCCCGCGTTGGCACTGGCGTGGATTTTGAAGCAAAGCAATTTAATCACCTTGCTGAGCGGCGCAACCGCGCCTGAACAGGTTCGTGATAATGTTCAGGCGTTAACGATTTCCCTGACCGATGATGATTCTTCATTGATGAGGCGAATGGCTGAGGCGTTGGATACAAAATAAGCCAAATGGGAGTTACCTCTGTTTCTGTGTAAAATAGTATTAAAATCTGTGATTCAGACATGTTCTTTTGAAAATAAACATAGCCTGTGAGATACTTGGGTCTTATTATTACTTTGCAGGAAACAGAGGTGTCATCGTGGCGGCAAAAGACAGGATTCAGGCCATTAAGCAAATGGTGGCGAATGATAAGAAAGTAGCGGTATCTAATTTAAGTTCGATCTTTCAGGTGACTGAAGAAACGATTCGCCGCGATCTGGAAAAACTGGAAGATGAAGGTTTTTTGACCCGAACATATGGCGGTGCAGTGCTCAATACCACCGCGTTGTCCGACAATATCCATTTTTATAAGCGTGCAAAATCTTTTTTTGAAGAAAAGCAGATCATTGCCCGTAATGCATTACCGTTTATTAAAAATAAGACCACCATGGCTGCCGACTCCAGCAGTACCGCGATGGAATTATTAAAACTGTTGAAGGAAAGAAACGATCTGACGCTCCTGACCAACTCGGCCGAAGCTTTTCATGAGCTGGCACAGTCAGAGATTAACGTTGTTTCTACTGGCGGTGAATTAAATAAAAATACGCTGTCGCTTCAGGGAAGGATCACCAAGGAGATTATCAGCCGCTATCATGTTGATATCCTGGTGATGAGCTGCAAAGGTCTGGATATGCAGAGCGGGGCGCTTGATTCTAACGAAGCGGAAGCTGAAATCAAAAAGACGATGATCCGCCAGGCGACCGAAGTAGCTCTGTTAGTTGATCATTCGAAGTTCGATCGTAAAGCGTTCGTCCAGCTCGTGGACTTTAGCCATATTAATTATCTTATAACCAATAAGGCACCGGGTGCAGAGTGGATTGCATTTTGCAAAGAGAATAATATTCAACTCGTATATTAATTTTAACGTAGGGCGTGTCGATATTATTTTAGTTTGCACCTGGGCAATGCCATAAGAACCTAATGATGATGGATGGCGCGGCGAATTTTATTCTGCCGCGATCGCCATACTTTCTATTTAGCTTAATTTGAGGCATCCAGATGGAACAATGTGACCCTATCGGTGCAAGATTAGATCGCTTACCTTTATCTCGATTTCATTTTCGTATTTTCGGCATTATCAGTTTTAGTCTATTAGTCACCGGTTTTCTCAGCTATTCCGGGAATGTGGTATTGGCAAAATTAGTCAGTACCGGTTGGTCAAATAATTACCTCAACGCCGTGTTTACCTCGGCTCTGATGTTTGGCTATTTTATTGGCTCACTAACCGGTGGCTTTATTGGTGATTATCTTGGCCGACGCAAGGCGTTTCGCTTCAATTTGCTGATCGTCGGGGTCTCTGCCTGTGCGGCAACGTTTGTGCCTAACATGTACTGGCTTATCTTTTTCCGCTTCCTGATGGGGAGCGGAATGGGAGCGCTAATTATGGTGGGCTATGCCTCATTTACTGAATTTATTCCGCCCGGGGTGCGTGGGAAGTGGTCTGCTCGCCTGTCGTTTGTCGGCAACTGGTCGCCGATGCTGTCGGCGGCAATTGGCGTTGTGATTATCGCCTTTCTAAGCTGGCGGATGATGTTTTTACTCGGTGGCATGGCAATGCTCTTAGCATGGTATCTGTCGGGAAAGTACTATATTGAATCTCCTCGTTGGTTGGCTGGCAAAGGACAGAGAAACGAAGCTGAAAAACATCTTCTACAGGTGGAACTGCAAATTGAGAAAGAAAAAAACATCACTTTACCATCCTGCCGGAACGAATGCTCGTCGGCGGATTTAAGCACGGCATGTGGTTCATTTTGGCTCTTGTTTAAGGGGCCAATGTTGCGCTGTACACTGGTGGCGATCACGGTGCTTATCGCAATGAATATTTCGCTCTACACCATTACGGTATGGATCCCGACGATATTTGTTAATTCGGGAATCGATGTAACGAAATCCATATTTATGACCGCGATAATTATGATTGGCGCGCCAGTTGGGATATTTATTGCCGCGTTAATTATCGATCGCTTTCCACGGCGATTGTTTGGCTCATTCTTGTTGATTATTATCGCATTGCTCGGGTATTTCTATTCACTTCAAACTGAAGAGTGGGCCATTCTGAGCTACGGGCTGGTGATGATTTTTTTTCTGTATATGTATGTCTGCTTTGCCTCTGCAGTTTATGTCCCGGAACTATGGCCCACGCACCTTAGATTGAGAGGATCAGGTTTTGTGAATGCGGTGGGAAGGATTGTCGCTGTGTTTACGCCCTATGGCGTCGCTATTTTGTTGACCCGCTATGGCTCCGTTACGGTCTTTATCGTGTTAGGAGTAATGTTGGTTCTATGCGCGCTGATTCTTTTTTGTTTTGGCATCGAAACACGCAAAGTATCGCTGGAAGAGATTTCAGCGCTGGCCTGAGATAACGCGCCGACAGGAGTGACCCTGTCGGCATCGCTTACGGCTGTGTTTCCAGCCAGTCGTCCAACGTATACAGCGTTGCGCCCGCCGCCGACATTTCTATAAAGGCGTTTGCACTGTCCTGGGGTTGGATATTGACGCCACGACAGCCGTCGGTAATAACGCTGACGGTGTAGCCAAGATCGAGCGCATCCAGTACGGTGAATTTAACGCAATAGTCGGTTGCCAGACCCATGATGATGAGTTCGGCAATGCGGCGTTCGAGTAGCCATGCATTCAGCGCGGTAGCCTGACGACGACCGTTATCAAAAAACGCACTATAGCTGTCGACCAGCGGGTTCTCACCTTTAGTGAACGTTTGAGTTATCGCATGCTGGTTCAGCAGCGGATGCAGGGCTGCACCTGCGCTGTTTTGTACGCAATGATCGGGCCAGAACGTCTGCGCCAGGCCATCGAGTTGTCCCTGACTGTAGGGGGCAACCTGATGCTGGCTGGCAAAGCTGCCGTGATTAGCCGGGTGCCAGTCCAGGCTGGCAACGACGGTGTCACCGCGTACGGCACACCAGTCAATCAGACGGTTGGCAATATCGATTGTGCTGTCACCTTGTGGGACCGCGAGGGCACCACCGGCACAAAAGTCATTTTGTAAATCGACCAACAGTAAGGCTCGGGCCATGGGCATAGACTCCTTTAATCGTCAGGCGTGAGCTCACCACGCAGATTTTGCGTCATCGCTTCACGGATCGTCTGCGTATCCAGTCCCTGACTCAGCAAATAGTGCAGTTTGGTGAGTGTGGCTTCGACGGTCATATCCGCGCCGCCAATCACGCCAGCATGCGCCAGCGCATTGCCTGTCGCGTAGCCCCCCATGTTCACCTTGCCGGACATACACTGCGTAAGGTTCACCACCACAATGCCACGCGAACTCGCATCTTCAAGTTCTTTCAGGAACTCTTTATTCTGCGGTGCATTCCCCACGCCGTAGGAGCGCAAAATTAATGCTTTTACAGGTTGGCGCAGGAAGTTGCGTACTACATCAGCGGAGATCCCAGGATAAATGGTGACCACGCCAATCGGTTGCGGAGTGATAGGATGCACAATCAACTCACCTGTGCCGTGAGGTGCGGGCGGTGTTCCCAGCCGACGAATGTGGATCCCGGCTTCCAGCAGTGGTGCAAGGTTGGGTGAGGCAAACGCGTCAAAACCATCAGCATGCGCTTTAGTGGTCCGGTTGCCGCGAAACAATCGATTGTTGAAAAACAGGGTAACTTCATTGATCGGGTAATTTGCTGCAACGTACAACGCATTCAGCAAATTGATTTGTCCGTCAGAACGTAGCTCTGCTAATGGGATTTGTGACCCTGTCACAATGACCGGCTTGCCCAGATTCTCCAGCATAAAAGAGAGCGCCGAAGCCGTAAACGCCATGGTATCGGTGCCGTGCAGAATGACAAAACCATCGTAATCGTCGTAGTGCGCTTTAATATCTTCCGCAATATGCTGCCAGTCTTCCGGCGTCATATCGGAGGAATCCATCAGCGGGGCGTATTCGTGGATGGTGAAGTCTGGCATCTCCGGGCGGTGGAATTCAGGCATCAATGCCAGCTGGCGCTGCAGGTGACCGGAAACGGGAATATAACCCTGTTCTGAGCGCTGCATACCAATGGTACCGCCGGTATAGGCAACGTAAATTGATTTTTTCTGCATGACTTTTCTTCTGTCTCAAAGAAAACCCCTCTTCATCCCGAAGAGGGGTCAATAGTTAGCGAACGTTGGCGCAGGTCAGGCAAAACGCATAGCGGTTTTGCGGATCGTTGAATGCGGCCAGCTTATCGCTTTCGGCTTTTACTGCACTGGCCGCAGAGGCCAGCGGTGGCGGGAGCATAGCCTGAATGGCGTCAGGCAGCATGGCACGAACGGAGCCAGACATGCTGTCCATCACCATATCAACGAATGTTGGTTCGTCCTGATAATACTCAATGTGCCACTGTTTCAGTTTGCCAAGCTCAGCCGCTTTCGCGACGGCGTCGTCAAAATCACCGAGGCTGTCTACCAGACCGTTGGCTTTCGCATCCTGACCGGTCCAGACGTGGCCCTGCGCGATTTTGTCAATCTGCTCAGGCGTTGTCTTACGCGCATCCGCAACCAGCGTGATAAAGCGTTTGTAGCCGTTCTCGATGCTAAGTTGCATCATTTGCTGCACTTCCGGCGGTAACGCTTTGGTGATGGAGATATCCGCCAGTGGGGATGTCGCCACGCCGTCGGTGTGTACGCCAATGGAATCCAGACTGTTTTCTACCGTGTTGATAACACCAAAGATGCCGATGGAGCCGGTCAGGGTGCTGGGGTTTGCCACGATGTAGCTGGCAGGCGTAGAGATCCAGTACCCACCAGAGGCCGCCATGCCGCCCATGGAAACGACAACCGGTTTGCCCGCCGCTTTTGCCGCTGCCAGCTCAGAACGGATTACTTCCGAGGCGCTGACGCTGCCGCCAGGGCTGTTAACGCGCAGAACAATGGCTTTCACTTTCGGATCAAGACGCGCTTCGCGGATCTGTGCGGCAGTGGTATCGCCGCCCACATTCCCAGGGGTTTCTTCACCGTCCATAATCGCGCCATTGGCGAAGATAACGCCAATGCTGTCGCCGGTATCAGCCGGGGTTTTCAGCGTGTAATCGTAGTAGCTGACAGAGCGGTAGTTTTTATCCGCTTTACTCCAGCCAAACTGTTTGGTCAGCATTTTTTCGACTTCAGCGCTGGAGGCGAGTGCATCCACCAGTTTGTTGTCGAGCGCATATTTCGCGGTATCACCATCGACTCTCGTCAATCCGTCAAGCATGGCCTGTGCGCCCGGGAACACCTGCTGCGCAGGGATCTGGCGATTGGCAGCGACCGTGTCGAGATAGTTCTGCCACAGCTCGCCTATCCAGCGGCTGTCGGCTTCACGCGCGGCAGGAGACATATCATCGCGGATAAATGGCTCGACGGCAGACTTATAAGTCCCGACACGGAACACGTGCGTGGAAACTTTCAGCTTGTCGAGCAGGGACTTGTAGTACAAACCGTTGGTGGCAAAGCCGTGCAGATCAACGGAACCCTGTGGAGAGAGGTAAATTTTGTTGGCAAAACTGGCGAGATAATACTGCCCCTGGCTGAAGTTATCGCCTACGGCAAAGACCGGTTTACCGCTGTCGCGGAATTCACGTAGCGCTTTACCGATATACTGCATGGAAGGCTGGTCGGCCCCGGCAAAGTTTTTCAGATCCATCACAATGCCGGTGATGTTGCGATCATCTTTTGCCTGGCGAATAGTATTCACGATATCGAACAGGGAGTTTTCCTGCAGGCGATCGGAACTGGCGCCAAACAGTTGACGACCAATAACGCTTAAGCGACTGGTGCTCGATGGCTTATCGACAATCACCCCCGAGATATCCAGCAACAGTGCGCCTCGCTCAGCATGTTCGCTGGTACTGCTGCTACTGACCTGCATCCAGATACCCACGCCAACCAGCACCAAAAAGATGAAGAACAGGTTAAGCACAAATTCACGGACGAAATTGAGTAATCGCCATGTCCATTTAAAAAATCCGGCAATAAATCGCCACAGGGTTCGCATGTATTCTCCCTACCGATTAACAACACGCCACCCGAAATTCCGGAGAAAGGCGTTAAGATGAGGCTATCGTAATGACCCGGCAGGCACTTGTCAGCAGGAATCGCCGCCTGTGCTGTAACAAAATCCGCCCACGTGTTAATTTTGTGAACAAATATCATTGTTGGAGTTAAGCAAATGGATGCACTCGAATTACTTATCACCCGTCGTAGCGCTTCTCGTCTTGTCGAACCGGCCCCGGCCGGAGAGCAACTGCAAAACATTCTGCGGGCGGGAATGCGCGCACCGGACCACAAGTCGCTACAACCGTGGCAATTTTTTGTGATTGAAGGTGAAGGACGCGAACGCTTTAGTGCCGTGCTTGAAAAAGGCGCGATCGCCGCAGGTAGCGATGAGAAAGCCCAGGAAAAAGCGCGCAGCGCACCGTTTCGCGCGCCGCTGATTATTACCGTGGTGGCGAAATGTGAAGAAAGCGACAAGGTTCCGCTGTGGGAACAGGAAATGTCTGCCGGTTGTGCAGTAATGGCGATGCAGATGGCCGCAATTGCCCAGGGCTTTGGCGGTATCTGGCGCAGCGGCGCATTAACCGAAAGTGCGGTCGTTCGTGAAGCATTCGACTGTCGCCCGCAAGATAAAATCGTCGGTTTCCTCTATCTGGGAACGCCGCAGCTAAAAGCCTCCACGACGATTAACCTTGCCGATCCGAGCGCATTCGTCCGTTATTTCTGATATCAACGGCAAAACTGTCTGGATTATGAGCAAAGAGACCCGAATTCAGACAGTCACTCTTACCACATCATGGAATGAGCGCTACCATATCCGGATTGCAATGACAGGAGATGTCCATGAGCGAGCACGCTATTCGTTTAACGCAATACAGCCACGGAGCCGGTTGCGGTTGTAAAATTTCCCCAAAAGTGCTGGAAACCATCCTGCACAGCGAGCAGGCGAAGTTTGTTGATCCGAACTTACTGGTGGGTAATGAAACTCGCGACGACGCGGCCGTATACGATTTGGGAAACGGCACCAGCGTTATCAGCACCACCGATTTCTTTATGCCGATTGTCGATAATCCGTTTGATTTTGGCCGCATCGCCGCGACTAACGCCATCAGCGATATTTTCGCTATGGGCGGCAAACCGATTATGGCAATTGCTATTCTGGGCTGGCCGCTGGATAAGCTGGCGCCGGAAATCGCCCGCGAAGTCACCGAAGGCGGACGTTTTGCCTGCCGTCAGGCGGGTATTGCGCTGGCGGGCGGCCACTCTATCGATGCCCCAGAGCCTATCTTTGGCCTTGCGGTAACCGGCGTTGTGCCGACCGAACGCGTGAAGAAAAACAGCACCGCAGAGGCAGGGTGTAAGTTATTCCTGACCAAGCCTCTGGGGATTGGCGTTCTGACGACAGCAGAGAAAAAATCACTACTGAAGGAAGAACACAAAGGACTGGCGACAGAAGTGATGTGTCGGATGAACATTGCCGGTGCGGCATTCGCCGATATCGACGGCGTGAAAGCCATGACCGACGTTACCGGTTTTGGTCTGCTGGGGCATCTGAGTGAGATGTGTCAGGGCGCAGGCGTTCAGGCGCAAATCGTCTACCAGGATATTCCTAAGCTGCCTGGCGTTGAAGAATACATCGCGCAGGGTGCGGTACCCGGCGGTACCCAACGTAACTTTGCCAGCTACGGACACCTGATGGGTGAAATGCCGCAATCGGTACGCGATCTGTTGTGCGATCCGCAAACTTCCGGTGGCCTACTGCTGGCGGTAACGCCGGAAGCTGAAGCCGAAGTGAAAGCGGCAGCGGCGCAGTTCGGTATCGATCTCACCGCCATTGGTGAGTTAGTGGACGCTCGTGGCGGTCGCGCCATGGTTGAGATCCGTTAACTCGATGCGGTTGTTTATTGCCGAAAAACCAAGTCTGGCGCGTGCTATCGCCGATGTGCTACCAAAGCCGCATCGCAAAGGCGATGGTTTTATCGAATGCGGAAATGGACAAGTGGTGACCTGGTGTATTGGTCACCTGCTTGAACAGGTGCAGCCGAATGCCTACGACAGTCGTTATGCTCGCTGGAGTCTGGTCGATCTGCCGATCGTCCCGGAAAAGTGGCAACTGCAGCCGCGTCCCTCAGTGACCAAACAACTTAACGTCATTAAGCGCTTTTTGCATGAGGCCAGCGAAGTTATTCACGCCGGTGACCCCGATCGTGAAGGGCAGTTGCTGGTGGATGAAGTGCTGGATTACCTGCAACTGGCGCCTGAAAAGCGCCAGAAGGTGCAGCGTTGCCTGATTAACGACCTCAACCCGCAGGCCGTTGAGCGGGCTATTGAGCGGCTGCGCGCCAACAGTGAGTTTATTCCGCTGTGCGTGTCGGCACTGGCGCGAGCGCGTGCGGACTGGTTGTACGGTATCAATATGACGCGCGCTTACACCATTCTCGGACGTAACGCGGGCTATCAGGGCGTACTTTCGGTCGGGCGCGTACAAACGCCGGTGCTCGGGCTGGTTGTGCGTCGTGATGAAGAGATTGAGAACTTCGTCGCCAAAGACTTCTTCGAAGTGAAAGCGCATATCGTAACGCCCGCCGATGAGCGGTTTACTGCTATCTGGCAGCCGAGCGAAGCGTGTGAGCCGTATCAGGATGAAGAAGGGCGCTTGCTGAATCGCACGCTGGCTGAACACGTGGTGAACCGAATTAACGGTCAACCGGCGATAGTCACCAGCTATAACGATAAACGGGAATCAGAATCCGCGCCGTTGCCGTTCTCGCTGTCGGCGTTGCAGATTGAAGCGGCGAAGCGCTTCGGTTTAAGTGCGCAAAACGTTCTGGATATCTGCCAGAAGTTGTATGAAACCCATAAGTTGATTACCTATCCGCGTTCGGATAGCCGTTATCTGCCGGAAGAGCACTTTGCCGGACGTCATGCGGTACTGAACGCGATTAGCGTCCATGCACCGGATCTGCTCCCGCAACCGGCGGTCAATCCCGATACGCGAAATCGCTGTTGGGACGACAAAAAAGTGGATGCGCACCACGCCATCATTCCTACCGCACGCAGTTCGTCCATCAACCTGAACGATAACGAAGCGAAAATTTACAACCTGATTGCCCGTCAGTATCTGATGCAATTTTGCGCAGATGCGGTATTCAGGAAGTGCGTTATTGAGCTGGATATTGCCAAAGGCAAGTTTGTCGCTAAAGCGCGTTTTCTGGCGGAAGCCGGATGGCGCACGCTGCTCGGCAATAAAGAGCGCGACGAAGATAATGACGGGACGCCGCTGCCGGTGGTGGCAAAAGATGACGAACTGCTGTGCGAAAAAGGCGAAGTGGTTGAACGTCAGACTCAACCACCACGTCACTTTACCGATGCCACGCTGCTGTCAGCGATGACCGGGATTGCGCGATTCGTGCAGGATAAAGATCTGAAAAAGATCCTGCGCGCAACGGATGGTTTAGGTACGGAAGCGACGCGCGCCGGAATTATCGAATTGCTGTTTAAGCGCGGATTCCTGGTGAAAAAAGGGCGGTATATCCATTCGACCGACGCGGGAAAAGCGCTGTTCCACTCGTTGCCAGAAATGGCGACACGCCCGGACATGACCGCGCACTGGGAATCAATCCTGACCCAAATCAGCGAAAAGCAATGTCGCTATCAGGATTTCATGCAGCCGCTGGTGGGGACGCTGTATCAGCTTATCGATCAGGCGCGCAGCACACCGGTACGACGCTTTCGTGGAATTGCTGCACCTGGCGGTAGTGGTGATAAGAAAAAGAGCGCGCCGCGTAAACGCCCGGCGAAAAAAAGCCCGCCATCTGAAGAGGCGGGCGTGTAAGTCTGTAGGCCTGATAAGCGTAGCGTCATCAGGCTTTGCCGGATGCGGCACCTGTGCCTTATCCGGCCTACGGGTCTACAGAGAAGATATTAAATCACACCCTGGCCCAGCATCGCGTCGGCTACCTTCACGAAACCCGCGATGTTGGCGCCACGTACGTAGTTGGTCTGCTTGCTTTCGCCGCCGTATTCAACGCAGGCATGGTGAATATCCAGCATGATGTGGTGCAGGCGCGCATCCACTTTCTCCGCTTTCCAGCCCAGACGTGCGGCGTTCTGCGCCATTTCCAGACCGGATGTGGCGACGCCACCGGCGTTGGCGGCTTTACCCGGTGCGAACAGTACACCTGCCTCGAGGAACAGGTCGGTGGCTTCGATGGTGGTTGGCATGTTCGCACCTTCAGCCACGGCCTTGACGCCGTTGGCGATAAGCATTTGCGCGGCTTCCACATCGAGTTCGTTCTGCGTGGCACACGGCAGGGCGATATCGACCGGAACTGACCACGGTTGTTTGCCTTCCAGGTAGGTCAGGCCAAACTCACGGGCATAATCTGCTACACGACCGTCGCGGCTGTCTTTGATTGCGCACAGACGCGCCAGTTTTTCTTTGGTAAATCCACTTTCGTCAACTACGGTACCGCTGGAATCGGAGGCGGTAACCACCCGCGCGCCAAACTCCATGGCTTTCTCAATGGCGAATTGCGCCACGTTACCGGAGCCAGAAACCGCTACGCGCATGCCTTCAAAGCCCAGTCCATGACGTTTGAGCATCGCTTCGGTGAAGTACACCAGACCGTAGCCGGTGGCTTCCGGGCGGATCAGACTGCCGCCGAAAGAGAGACCTTTACCGGTAAAGACGCAGGCGCTGTTGTTGGACAATTTTTTCATCATCCCGGCCATAAAGCCGACTTCACGGCCGCCCACGCCGATATCGCCCGCCGGAACGTCGGTATCGGGACCTAAATGGCGGAACAGTTCGGTCATCAGCGCCTGGCAGAAACGCATGATTTCGCCTTCGCTTTTCCCTTTCGGATCGAAATCGCTCCCGCCTTTACCCCCGCCCATTGGCAGGGTGGTGAGGGCATTCTTAAACGTCTGTTCGAAGCCAAGGAATTTCAGGATCGACAGGTTCACGGAAGGGTGGAAACGCATACCGCCTTTGTATGGGCCAATGGCAGAGCTAAACTGCACGCGCCATGCGCGGTTGACCTGTACCTGATTGCGATCGTCCAGCCAGACTACGCGGAACTGGATCACGCGCTCCGGTTCAACGAGACGTTCCAGCAATGACATCTGACGATAGCGCGGGTTTTGCTCAAGGAAAGGCCACAGCGTGGTCATTACCTCACGAACGGCTTGCGCGAACTCGGTTTGATGCGGGTCGCGCTTTTGCACATGGTTAAGGAATGACTCCAGAGAACATGTCTGATCCATAGATATAAAAACCTCTTATATATTGATATGGTTATATTTTTGATTTTTGTGTTAAGTGTTGTGCAGTTTTTGACTATAACATCAGCAGTGTGACGAGACGCAAGAAAAAATTAACCTCGCTAAGTAAATTAATATTGCGCCGTGAGTCATAACCAAAAACGATGAGCGAAGGGGCTAAAGTTTCTGCCGATTTATACCGTTATACTGAGCATAAATGTCAGTCAAAAGGAAAGAATATGCGCCGTTTAATCGTGGCAGGAGCGTTGGCACTGGTGTCCAGCGCGACGCTGGCAAATCAGCTTTATCGCCCGGACGTGCAGGTGAATGTCCCGCCGGAAGTGTTCAGCTCCAGCGGTCAGCGGGCGCAGCCATGTAATCAGTGCTGCATTTATCAGGATCAAAACTATTCAGAAGGGGCGGTGATTAAAGCCGATGGCGTGCTGCTACAGTGCCAGCGCGATGAAAAAACCATCAGCACGAATCCGCTGGTCTGGCGGCGTGTGAAAGGATAAACGCTTCTAACAACGGGATATCGGCAGGCGCCAGCGGATAACGCAGCGCCTCTTCGGGTGAACACCAGACGATATCCTGATGCTCATGGGCGTAAAGTGTGCCCTGATAAGCCGGCACGTGCCATGCATGAAGATGTATCAATCGGCCTGACACTTCACGCTGATGGCTGGCGATGTAATTTCCAACGATAGCCTCGATACCCAATTCCTCACGTAATTCACGGACCAGCGCCTGTGGTTGGCTCTCTCCAGGTTCAACCTTGCCGCCCGCAAACTCCCACATGCCTGACTGATCCGCATGCTGCGGACGCTGAGCCAGTAAAATTTTGCCATCACGTTCAATAATAGCGGCGACCACGTCGAGGGTTTTCATTATATTCATCAAGATCTAACGACAGAAAATGACATACTATCGTTATCTTTGTTTTATCTAAAGTATTCAGGAGCCACCGTTGAACGAACCTCAGTCGTGGGTAAAGCCGTTAACGCGTATCCCTTCCAGTCTAAAACCGCTCGCTGCTACGCAGAAAAAACATTATGGCGATGTGCTGCATCCTACGCGCTGGTGGGGGCGGATGCCGTTTCTTTTTTGGCTGGTAGCGCTGTTTGTCGGATTTCTGGAGCGTAAAAAGGCGCGTTTAACGCCGGTGATGCGCGCGCTGTTGATGACCCGCGTATCTCAGGTGTGCCACTGCGCTTTCTGCGTTGATGCCAACAGTCTACGGCTGGCTGAACGCTGTGGCGCGCTGGATAAAGTCTTACAGGTTGCCAACTGGCAAGAATCGGCGCTATTTAGCGCAGAAGAGCGCGTAGCGCTGGCCTATGCCGATGCGATCACCGCCACGCCGCCACAGGTTGACGCTGCGCTGAAAGCGCAGTTGAAGCAGCATTTTACCGATGATGCCATTACGGAAATGACCGCGCTGATTGCGTTTCAAAATCTCTCGGCGCGTTTTAATGCCGCTCTCGATATTCCTTCGCAGGGACTGTGCGACACCTTCAAAGGACGCCCGCATGCTTGACCGTCATATTCATCCGCGTTTAAAACCGCTTTTGCATCGCTGCGTGGGCATTATTGATAAGCCTGCGATTACCCCGGACGGGCTTACGCTGGTCGGTTTTGCCATTGGCGTGTTGGCCTTGCCATTTCTGGCGTTAGGCTGGTATCTGGCGGCGCTGGCGGCCATTGTGCTCAATCGGCTTTTTGATGGGCTGGATGGGGCACTGGCGCGGCGCAGAGGGCTAACCGATGCAGGCGGATTTCTTGATATCTCGCTCGATTTTCTGTTTTACGCCTTAGTACCATTCGGTTTTATGCTCGCCGATCCGGCGGCTAACTCGCTGGCTGGCGGCTGGCTGCTGTTCGCCTTTATGGGAACCGGCAGCAGTTTTCTGGCCTTTGCCGCGTTGGCGGCGAAACATCAAATTGATAACCCGGGCTACGCGCATAAATCGTTTTATTATCTGGGGGGACTGACCGAAGGTACTGAGACGATTTTGCTGTTTGTGTTTGGGTGTCTGTTCCCGGAATATTTTGCCGTGATGGCGTGGGTTTTTGGCGCGCTGTGCTGGATGACGACGTTTACCCGGATCTGGAGCGGATACCTGACGCTAAAAGCGGTTCAGCGTCAGGCATAATCAGAGATTACTTGCTGCTGTCCGGACCCCGTTCACCGCTGGAGACCGGGTTTTTTGGATTGCTGCTCCACTCATACCAGCCGCCGTCGTAAACGGAGACGTTTTTCCAGCCCATCGCGCGGGCATACATAAACGTTTCCGAAGCACGCCAGCCGGTACCGCAATAGAACGAGACCTGCTGCTGTGGCAGAATATTCCATTGCTTCCACATGGCGGCGATGTCATCCGCGCTGCGCATGGTGCCATCCGGATTATGGAAATCTTCCATGTGGGTGGAATCACTGCCCGCGTGGCCCCAACGTGCGCCTGCAATCTCACCTTTTGGCTTAATGTAGCTATAGCCGCTGGTGGTACCGACAAATTCTGGCCATGAACGAATGCTCACCAAAGACGCATCCTGGCGATGAAGCAGACCGCGAGCCTGTTCCATATCGAGCATCAACTGCGGCTGGGCAGGAATGGTCACGCCGAAATCTGGTTCTGGTTTCACCGATGGCGCCGTGCCGCGTTCGACCGGTAAACCTGAGTCGGACCAGGTTTGCCAGCCGCCGTCGAGCAGACGAACATCTTTCACGCCGGCGTACAGCATAATTTGCGCCACGCGCGCAGCGGCATAGACATCGCGGCCATATAAAATCACCGTGGTGTCATGGCGGATACCGTGCTTCGCCAGCATCGTTTTGAGCTGTTCGTCGGACACTTTGTTCCACAGCGGTTCGCTTTCGACTTCGTTGGTATCAATGTAGCCCGCACCAGGGATGTGGCTCAGCAGATACAACTTCGGTGCGCCCCAGGCGGCCTCAATCACTTTCCAGTCGCCCGCCGGTTTAGCTGTTACGTTTTTACCCTGCTGCAGGTCGTGCAGCCACTGCGGGTACACCAGCTGTTCGAAGTGCGGCAGACGTTGCAGGCGGGCTGGGTCCGTAAGCGCATCGCTGAGGGTGGAGATATGGTTAAAGCCCACTTTTTGCAGGCGGGCTTTGACAGCCTGTATGTCGTTATCGCTGCCATACAGTGCCACCGGCGTGTCAGTGTTGAGTTGATGTGATTTAACCCAGGCGCTGAGTTGTTCATCATTCATCTTGTCGAGCCAGGCGGCAGACAGGTTCAGTGCGGAAGGTTCGTGTCCTGAAGGACCATTAAGCGACTGCGGCCAGCCGTTGTAAAAAGCGCTCTGACGGGTATCGATTGCCGCGCCTTGCTTTTGCTGTAACTGGTCGAGGGTGAGCGTCTGTGCTGTTTCAGCAGCCCAGGAAGAAGCGCAAGCGAGCCCTAAAGCCAGTGCCAGCGCGGTCATTTGAGAAACACGTTTCATCGAATAGCCCGACGTTGAAAAAAAGAGGACGACATTCTGTGCCGCCGGTTAAGTAAAAACCTTGCGTTAACGCAGCATATCGCCACATTCACGCCCAGTTTTCCATCTGAAATACACGGCCTGCTGGCGGGACATCCTGCGCGTCATGGGTAACCTGTACCACTGGAATACCCAGCTTACGTACCTCGGTAAAGACCCACCGGCGAAAGGTATCGCGCAGCGACGTGTCCAGCCTGCTAAAGGGTTCATCGAGTAACAGCGCCTGGGGCTGCGCCAGCAGTGCGCGGAGCAGGGCGACACGCGAACGTTGTCCGCCGGAGAGCGAAGCCGGATCGCGCGAATAAAAACCGGCCAGGTCCGCACGCGCGAGAGCGCTTTCCACCGCATGTCGTCTGGTGGAACCCTGTAGAGTGGCGGGTAGGGCCAGCAGTAAATTCTGCCCAACGCTGAAATGGTCAAACAGCAGTGCATCCTGAAACAGAATGCCAATCTGGCGCTGCGCCGTAGGCAGAGCGTCAACGCGTCGTGCGTTGAGCCACAGCTCGCCTGATGCCTGAAATTGAGGTGACAACGCCCCGACCATCCACGAAAACAGCGAAGACTTTCCACTGCCGGAGGAACCCATAATCGTGACAATGTCACTTTTATCAACCTGAAAGGTAACGTTCTTCAGCAGCGCAGTCGCACCCTGGTACAACGAAACGTTTTGCACAATGAGCATTAGCGGAGTCCTTGTCGAAAGCGGCCAATCCACGCGGCGAGAAAGGCTGCGAGTGCGAAAACGAGCAGTGGTAGAAGAAGCTGCCACAACGCTTGTGTTGCCAGAATCTCGCCGCTACCGCCGCTGCTTAATGCCACCGCTTCGGTGGTCAGCGTGGGATAGCGTCCGGCACCTAGCCACAGCGTCGGCATATACTGGGCGATACTGACCGAGAAGCCAACCGCGAAGGTAATCAATGCCGGGCGCACCAGCTGCGGGCATTTCACCAGCCAGAATATCCGCCCCCGCGACCAGCCCAGCGTTTGTGCAATCAAAATTAATCGCGGGTCAATGCGCTGCCAGGCCGGTTTAAGCACAAATAGCATCCAGGGCATCACCCACAGCAGGTGGCCCCAGATAATTGTCGTCATCAGTCCATCCTGTCCGGCATATAACGCCAGCAGATATTGTCCGGTTACCAGCGGTAGCGCAGGCAAAATGAGCGGTAGCCAGACCCAGCGGTGCCCGGTTTGTGGGCCCCATTCCAGCCAGACAAAAAGTATCAGTAGCGCTAACACGCTGGAAAGAAGCCCTAGCTGCAGGCTATTGCTGAGCGCCTCGTGGTTTAGTGAGGAATAGCTGGCGATAAGCGCCAGTACAAGCGCGCATACCACACCGCTGACGGGCAAGATCTGTACCAGCGGGCGTGCGATTGTTATAGGTGAAAAATGCAGGCGTTCACCATTTACTGCCGGGATAGTACGTCGCCAGGCTCGCCACAACAGATAACCCACCAGCGCGATAATGAGGAGCAACAGCACCAGCAACAGGCTGGCGAGTGCGCCTTTCGCCTGCTGTTCGACATCGCCCTGACTGAGCCATTGCCAGCTCAAAACTGCCAGTGTTGGCGGATTTCCGGGGCCGAGGACGATTGCCACATCCACAACGGAGAGTGACCAGGCAACAATCGCCAGCATAGCTTTACCTAATGCCGGGCCGATAGCAGGCAGTACCAGCCAGTTCAGGCATTGCAGTCGGCTGTAACCCAGCGAATCCAGCACGATAACCTGCTGCGAAAGTTGTTTTTCACTCAGTAGAGCCGAGAGGATCCATAACAAAAAAGCGCTCTCTTTCACCGCCAGTGTCACGCCAAGCCCAATGCCGTAACGGTCTGGCTGTGGGCTGAGGAACGGTAGCCATTGCCAGATTTTACCGCCTTCGGCAAAAACCAACAGCACGCTGGTGGCGAAGGCAACATGCGGGACCGCCAGCAGCCACGGAAGACGGGTGCTTAGTCGCGCCCAGCCTGCGCCGGGCCATAAAGCGAGGATTGCCAGTAGCGCGATGATCAGTGCGCCGCCGGCAGCCAGTCCTGTGGAAACCAGCGTCGCCAGTAACGCCTGCGGAAGTTGAGGGTCGGCAAAGAGAGCCAGCCAATGGGTTAGGCTAAGGGCTGGCGCTATCAGAGAGAAAGCCGCTGGCGCCAGCGGCAGATAAACTGCCGCCATGATGGCCCAGAGTAGCAAAATTAATGCGTACCGTAGCGGCGTAGCCATTCTTGTTCCAGAGCGTTTACCCAGGCAGCATGCGGTTCTGGCAGCACGGCGGGGAGTCCTTGCGGGATCCGTGCCAGCAGCGCATCACGTTGTTCGACGGGTAATTTTTGTGGATCAAGCACCGAAGGATCTCCCCAGACGCTCGGGTCAGCTTTGCGCAGCTGCGCTTCAGGTGAGAGCAGAAAGTTTGCCACCACTTTCGCTCCGGCGCTGGCGCGCGCATTCGCCGGAATAGCGACAAAATGCACGTTGCCGAGCATGCCCTGTGAAAAACCAAAACTGTAGCTGCTTTTGGGTAATTCGCCGCTGGTCACTTTTTGCTGCGCGTGGGCAGGGTTAAAGGTCAAGGATAAACGCAGGGTTCCAGAATTGAGCAGCGCATCCATTCGCGCAGGTGTGGGCGGAAAGTCTTTGCCTTCGCGCCACAGTACAGGGTGCAGTGTATCAAGATAATGCCACAACGGCGCGGTAACGTCGGCGAATGTGGCTGTATCTGGCGCGAGTTTTAGCGCTTGTGGTTGCGTGGTGAGCGAAATTAACAACTGCTCCAGAAACGCCGTACCGGTAAAGTCAGGCGGGCGCGGATAGGTCACCGTGCCGGGGTGCGCCTGCGCAAATTCAAGCAGTGCCTGCGGAGATTGCGGCGGCTGCGCGGTGAGATCGCGCCGGGCAATAAAGGTGAGTTGGGCACCGCCCCACGGGGATTCAGCCCCCTCCGTTGGCACGGAGAAATCCTCGCTCACCGGTTTTTGGGTATCAACATAGCGCCAGTTAGGCAACGTTTGCGCCCATTGGGTTTGCAGCAGCCCGGCTTCTTTCAGGGTGCGGAAATTTTCGCCGTTTACCCACAATAAATCGACAGAGCCGCCTGTTTTTCGCCCAGATGCCGCTTCTGTCTGGATGCGTTTTACCGCGTCGGCGGCATCTGCGAGACGTACGATTTTCAGGTTAATGGCGTAGTGCGTTTTCATCTCACCGCTAACCCAGTCGAGATACTGGTTAACTGCATTGTCGCCACCCCAGGCGTTGAACCACACCGTCTGACCGCGGGCATCGTTTTTGATTTGTTGCCAGCCGTCGTTCTGGGCAAACGTCGCCAGCGGACAGAGCATTAAACTCAGGCACAATAAGCAGTAACGCATAGTATCTCCATGGCTAAAAATGGGGGAAGTCTCAGGTTTTTTTTCGTTGATGTTCAAGATAAAGGCTTCTCGCCACTGAAATTATTACGCTCAGAGCGAACAGGATGAACAGGCCGGTTACAAACCAAAATGTACCGCCGGTTAACAGGCTACCCGCCCATGAATAGACGATAGTAGCGGGTAACTGTCCGATGCCGGTGGCGATGAAAAAATGGCGAAACCGAATCGAGGTCAGGCCTGCCGCGTAGCTTACCGGATCGAACGGTACAAAAGGTAACAGGCGACAGACCAGAATGGTGTGCTTGCCATAGCGCTCGAAAAAAGCGTCCATATTGTTCAGCACCGTTTTTCCGGTCAGCTTTTCTACCGCACCGCGACCTAAAATACGGGCAATAAAAAAGCACAGCGCCGCACCTACCATCGCACTGCTCCAGGACAGTATGCCGCCCCAAAATGCGCCAAACAGCGAGGCGTTGGCAAAGGTGATCACAAAAGCGGGAAGCGGGGCGACGATGGCCTGCAAGATCATCAGGAAGAATGAAACGACCGCCGCCTGAGTTCCGTAAGAACGAATAAAATTCTCAATTGCATGCTGATCGAGCGTGGCAAATGCCGCCAGGCTGGCGTGGAGAAAATCGCTCACGCCAGGTATCCACGCCCACGCCATCAGCGCGAGCAGCAGCAGAGCAATCAAACTCGCCCGGTAATAGCGAACCAGCCGAGCTTTGTTTCGTTTTATCATTTATCCGTACACTCATGATTTGCTGACGGATCGATATGCTTATACCGGGCCCAGGCTTTGGCTGCCTGAACGAGGGCGAATAACGCCAGCCCCGCCACGCTGAGCTTACCGATAAATACCAGGGTAATGCCTTCACTGGCCAGTTCGTGTGACATCAGCGTATAGATAAAAATACCTGGTAACGTGGTGATAGCTGAAATCAGAGTAAATGACCAGAACGGAATGGCCGTCAGCCCATAGGCATAGTTTTGAATATTATAAGGAAACAGTGGAACGAGGCGGGTCAGGATCAGAAAGTCGATACCGCTATGGGCAATCCCTTTTTCGATCGCCTGAAACGTCGCCGTATGCCCGACATGTTTCAGTAATAGTTCCCGCCCAAGCCAGCGTGCCAGTAAAAATGACAATGCCGAGGCAACAGTTGCTGCCAGTAAAGAGATGAGCGTGCCAACCAGTGGGCCGAAAAGGATACCGCCGACAATCACCAGTATGCTGCCGGGTATCAGGCACAGCGCAGCAACAATAAACAGCAGAATATAAAGTGCGTAGCCGAACAGCCCGCTTTGGTGGATGACATCTTGCAAATGATGGAGATTGGTTATCAGGTCAGACAGACCAAAATAGTGGAAAACCCCAGCCAGGGCGCAGAACAGCACTGCCACAATCAGCAGTCGGTATTCTGCCTTATGCGAACTTCTTTTTCATGGGGGGTCTCCTGTAAATCCGTGGGCAATGATGCGTTTTCACCAGCGAAAAGTGCGCGCGAAGATATAGTAAAATCCCGCTCGCAACAATGTATTACCGCCGCTTTTTTGATTTTGCACAGAATATACTGACTCTCCAGGCGAGGCCCGGAGAGCGAAAAAATGCAGATAATTAGACGCGGAATTTTGCCCACACTGGCGCGTGGTCGGACGGTTTTTCCATGCTGCGAATTTCATAGTCGATGCCGGTTTCTTCGCAGCGTTCCGCCAATGGGTTGCTCGCCAGCAGCAGATCGATACGCAGGCCACGGTTATCGTCAAAACCTTTTGAGCGGTAATCAAACCACGAGAACTGGTCGTTTTTATCAGGATGCGCGTGACGATAGGTGTCCACCAGCCCCCAACCTAACAGACGTTCCATCCACTCACGTTCTTCTGGCAGGAAGGAACATTTCCCGGTACGCAGCCAGCGTTTACGGTTCTCTTCGCCAATGCCGATATCGAGATCGGTTGGGCTAATATTCATATCGCCCATGATCAATACCGGATTGTCGCGCTTCAGCTCTGTCTCAAGATAGTTTTGCAGGTTCTGATAAAACGCGGCTTTGGCCGGGAATTTAGTTTCATGGTCACGACTTTCGCCCTGCGGGAAATAGCCGTTGATGACGGTGATGTTGCCAAGCGGAGACGGGATCTCCGCCATAATGATACGGCGTTGCGCCTCTTCGTCATCATTTGGGAAACCACGGCGCACTGCAATCGGCGTCTCTTTGGTCAACAGCGCCACACCATAATGGCCTTTCTGACCGTGATAGAAAACGTTGTAACCCAGTTTTGCTACCTCTTCGAGAGGGAACATATCGTCGTGAACTTTTGTCTCCTGTAAGCCAATCACATCCGGTTGGTGTTTTTCGACAATGGCTGCCAGTTGATGAGGACGGGCACGCAGGCCGTTGATATTAAAAGAGACAAATTTCATAGTCGCTGCCACTTTGTAAGATGAATAGTGCAAGGATGGTAGCAGAATTTCCACGAACTGACTGCTTCTTGTCACCTGATTCCAACAATGATTGCTAATGGTGTTAACGATGGCGCAAAAACTGCACCGTTTTGGCGCGAAGCGCGTCGCTATGGGGCAATAATTTCCGATAAATTTCGTATACGATCACAATTCCAGAATTATATTTGGTGACTGAATAAAATTTCGGTTTTTCCTCTAATTAGTCCTCTGTTACGCAAACATATTCACTTTATATGCACATATAGTGAATATTGCCGTGTTGTAACTTGTTGATATCCCGTTCTCTGACCCCGTTTATGCACTTTTTTCGCTGGCTGGCACGAACCCTGCAATCTACATTTACACCGCAAACACTATATTTATTAACATATAAATAACCTTTTATTTACCGTTGAGGTCGCTATGTCTCTGTCAATTACGCGTGAAAATTTTGATGAATGGATGATGCCTGTATACGCTCCGGCCCCTTTTATTCCGGTGCGGGGTGAAGGTTCACGTCTGTGGGATCAGCAGGGTAAAGAGTATATCGATTTCGCGGGAGGCATTGCGGTTAACGCGCTGGGTCACGCCCATCCGGCATTGCGCGAGGCATTAAACGACCAGGCGAGTAAATTCTGGCATACAGGAAATGGCTACACCAACGAGCCGGTATTGCGTCTGGCGAAAAAGCTGATTGACGCCACCTTTGCCGAGCGCATTTTCTTCTGTAACTCCGGCGCAGAAGCCAACGAAGCGGCACTAAAACTGGCGCGTAAATATGCCCACGATCGTTTTGGCAGCCAGAAGAGCGGGATTGTGGCGTTTAAAAATGCATTCCATGGCCGCACGCTGTTTACCGTCAGCGCCGGTGGTCAGCCCGCCTATTCACAGGATTTCGCGCCGCTGCCGCCGGATATCCGCCATGCCGTGTATAACGATCTCGATTCTGCCAGCCAACTGATTGATGACACGACCTGTGCGGTCATCGTCGAGCCTGTACAGGGCGAAGGCGGCGTGGTGCCGGCAACAAACGCGTTTTTGCAGGGGCTGCGTGAATTATGCGATCGCCATAATGCGCTGCTGATTTTTGATGAGGTTCAGACCGGGGTTGGCCGTACCGGCGAACTGTATGCCTATATGCACTATGGTGTGACGCCAGACCTGCTGACGACGGCCAAAGCGCTTGGCGGTGGTTTTCCTATTGGGGCGTTATTGACCACAGAACGTTGCAGCAGCGTGATGACCGTGGGCACTCACGGTACAACTTACGGCGGAAACCCATTAGCCACTGCCGTAGCGGGTAAGCTGCTGGAAATTGTTAACACGCCGGAAGTCCTCAATGGTGTGAAACAGCGTCATGACTGGTTTGTGGAACGTATTAACGCCATTAACGAACGTTTTGGACTGTTTAGCGAAATTCGTGGGCTTGGACTGCTGATCGGCTGCGTACTGAATGCGGAATATGCCGGGAAAGCAAAACTCATCTCGCAAGAAGCAGCCAATGCAGGGGTGATGGTACTGATTGCCGGCGCTAACGTGGTGCGTTTCGCGCCAGCGTTAAACGTCAGCCAGGAAGAGGTGGCAACCGGGCTGGATCGTTTTGCGCTGGCATGCGAACGCATTAAAGCAGGAGGTTCATCATGATGGTGATTCGCCCCATTGAACGTGCTGATATTACCGCGTTGATGCAGCTTGCTGGTAAGACCGGCGGCGGATTGACCTCGCTACCGGCGAATGAAGCGACGCTAATGGCGCGTATCGAACGTTCGCTACAAACCTGGCGCGGTGAGTTGCCCAAAAGTGAGCAGGGATATGTGTTTGTGCTGGAAGACAGCGCCAGCGGAACTGTGGCGGGGATTTGCGCCATTGAGGTGGCGGTAGGACTTAACGATCCCTGGTACAACTATCGGGTCGGTACTCTGGTGCATGCCTCGAAAGAGTTGAATGTCTATAACGCATTGCCGACGCTGTTTCTCAGTAACGATCACACCGGAAGCAGCGAGCTTTGCACGCTGTTTCTCGATCCGGACTGGCGTAAAGAAGGTAACGGCTATTTGTTGTCGAAGTCGCGCTTTATGTTCATGGCCGCGTTTCGTGACCGTTTTAACGAAAAAGTCGTTGCAGAGATGCGGGGTGTCATTGATGAACACGGTTATTCACCGTTCTGGCAAAGCCTCGGAAAACGTTTTTTTTCAATGGAATTCAGCCGCGCAGATTTTCTCTGTGGCACCGGACAAAAAGCCTTTATTGCTGAGCTGATGCCTAAACACCCTATTTACACCCACTTCCTGTCGGAAGAAGCACAAAGCGTGATTGGCGAAGTGCATCCGCAAACGGCGCCAGCCCGTGCGGTGCTGGAGAAAGAGGGGTTTCGCTACCGTAACTATGTCGATATTTTCGACGGCGGGCCGACTCTGGAATGCGATATCGACCGGGTGCGGGCAATACGTAAAAGCAGGCTGGTGGAAGTGGCGGAAGGTCAGCCAGCAACCGGCGATTATCCGGCTTGTCTGGTGGCTAATGAAAATTACCAAAACTTCCGCGTCATGTTAGTGCGTGCCGACCCGAATACCCAACGACTGGTGCTGACGGCAGCACAACTGGACGCCCTGAAATGTCACGCGGGTGACCATGTACGTTTTGTGCGTCTTTGTGCAGAGGAGAAAGCAGCATGACATTATGGATAAACGGCGACTGGGTAACAGGGCTCGGCGAGCGTCGGGTGAAAACCAATCCCGTCAGCGGAGATGTGCTGTGGCAGGGTAATGATGCCGATGCCACTCAGGTGGCGCAGGCGTGCCACGCAGCGCGTACGGCTTTTCCGGGCTGGGCAAGACAGTCTTTTGTCGCGCGTCAGGACATTGTCGAGAAATTCGCGACGCTGCTGGAGAGTAATAAAGCAGAACTGACGGCGATCATTGCACGGGAAACCGGCAAGCCGCGCTGGGAAGCAGCAACCGAGCTGACGGCGATGATCAATAAAATTGCCATCTCAGTGAAGGCGTATCACACCCGTACCGGGGAACAGCATAACGCGCTGCCAGATGGCGCTGCGACGTTACGTCATCGCCCACACGGTGTTCTGGCCGTGTTTGGCCCGTATAACTTCCCCGGTCATTTACCTAATGGTCATATCGTTCCGGCGTTGTTGGCTGGCAATACGTTGATTTTCAAACCCAGCGAGCTGACGCCGTGGACCGGTGAAGCCGTGGCAAAGCTGTGGGCGCAGGCGGGATTACCGCCGGGCGTGCTGAACCTGGTACAGGGCGGGCGTGAAACGGGGCAGGCCCTGAGCGCGCTGGAAGACCTTGATGGTCTGCTGTTTACCGGCAGCGCCAATACCGGTTATCACCTGCATCGACAGTTATCTGGCCAGCCAGAAAAAATCCTCGCTCTCGAGATGGGAGGGAACAACCCGCTGATTATCGAGAACCCGGAAGATATTGATGCCGCCGTGCATCTGACCATTCAATCTGCGTTTGTTACCGCCGGACAGCGTTGTACCTGCGCCCGCCGCCTGTTAGTTAAAAAAGGCGCGCAGGGTGATGCCTTCCTGGCGCGTCTGGTGGAGGTCAGCCAGCGTTTAATGCCCGGTAACTGGGATGCAGAACCGCAGCCGTTTATGGGCGGGCTGATTTCCGAACAGGCCGCGCAGCACGTTTATGATGCCTGGCAGCGTCTGGCGTCTTTGGGGGGCCGTACCCTGTTAGCACCGCGTCTGGTGAAAGCCGGAACGTCACTGCTGGCTCCCGGTATCATCGAACTGACCGGAGCGGCGAACGTACCTGATGAAGAGGTTTTTGGCCCTCTGCTTGGCGTCTGGCGCTATGACAGCTTTGATGACGCGATTCGCATGGCGAACAACACTCGCTTTGGACTGTCGTGTGGGTTAGTTTCACCCGATCGCAGCCAATTTGATCAATTGCTGCTGGAGGCGCGGGCAGGGATCGTCAACTGGAATAAGCCGCTAACCGGCGCGGCAAGCACTGCACCGTTTGGTGGGATTGGTGCCTCAGGCAACCATCGCGCCAGCGCGTGGTATGCCGCAGATTATTGTGCCTGGCCGATGGCAAGTCTGGAATCACCAGCCTTAACGCTGCCAACGGCGCTTAGCCCAGGACTCGATTTTTCTCGTGAGGATAAGCGATGAAAGCCCGTGAGATTAATTTTGATGGTCTGGTGGGACTGACCCACCACTATGCTGGATTGTCATTTGGTAATGAGGCCTCAACCAAACACCGTTTTCAGGTGTCGAACCCTCGTCTGGCGGCGAAACAGGGTTTGCTAAAGATGAAAGCGCTGGCGGATGCGGGATTTCCCCAGGCGGTGATCCCGCCCCATGAGCGGCCTTATATTCCGGTGCTACGGCAGTTGGGATTTAGCGGCAGTGATGAGCAGGTACTGGAAAAGGTGGCACGGCAGGCACCTCACTGGCTCTCCAGTGCCAGTTCCGCTTCGCCGATGTGGGTGGCGAATGCGGCAACGGTCTGTCCTTCGGCAGATTCGCTGGACGGAAAAGTGCATCTGACGGTCGCGAATCTGAATAACAAGTTCCACCGTTCACTGGAAGCGCCAACCACAGAAGCGTTGCTAAGCGCGATCTTCCGCGATGAGAGCCGCTTTACGGTCCATAGTGCATTGCCACAGGTTGCGTTACTGGGTGATGAAGGCGCGGCAAACCATAACCGTCTCGGTGGTGATTACAGCGACCCCGGCATACAGGTGTTTGTCTATGGTCGTGAAGAGGGCAACGGCGCGCATCCGAAGCGTTATCCGGCGAGGCAATCCAGAGAAGCCAGCGAGGCTGTTGCGCGACTGAATCAGGTGAACCCTAATCAGATTATCTTTGCTCAGCAAAACCCGGATGTTATCGATCTTGGTGTGTTTCATAACGATGTTATTGCGGTATCAAATCGTCAGGTGCTGTTTTGCCATGAATTGGCGTTTGCCAACCAGCAGGCTTTGTTACAGCAGTTGCATAGCCAGGTGGCGGGATTTACGGCGCTGGAAGTTCCCCTGGCTGAAGTGTCAGTGCAGGATGCCGTGGCAACATATCTGTTTAACAGCCAGCTACTCAGTCGTGATGACGGTTCAATGATGTTGGTCTTGCCGCAGGAATGCCGGGAGCATGCAGGGGTATGGCATTATTTAAACCGTCTGCTTGAAGATGACAACCCGATTGACGATCTACGGGTATTCGATCTGCGCGAAAGCATGTCCAACGGTGGTGGCCCGGCATGTCTGCGCCTTCGGGTCGTGTTAACCCCACAGGAGCAACAGGCGGTGAACCCGGCGGTTCTCATGAATGATGTGCTGTTTAACACGTTGAATAACTGGGTTGACCGTTACTATCGCGATCGTCTTACCGCCGCAGACCTTGCTGACCCGCAGTTGCTGCGCGAAGGGCGTGAAGCGCTGGATACGTTGACGCAATTACTCAACCTCGGTTCGGTGTATCCCTTCCAGCAGGAGCGTACACGCCATGGATAATTTCCTTGCGCTGACGCTTGCGGGGGGGGCGCCAGATGCCACCCGGGGGAAAGCTCACGGTTTTGACTGGCAATGGATCGGGCATGGCATGCTGGAGCTGACGCCGGTTGTTCCGGTTGAGCGTTCGCTGGTTTTGTCTGCGGGCATTCATGGTAATGAAACCGCACCAGTAGAAATACTGGATACATTGTTGGCCGGGTTGTTTAGCGGCAAGCTGCCGCTGACATGGCGGCTATTGCTGATCCTGGGCAATCCGCAGGCGTTAGCTGCGGGCAAACGCTACTGTCATAGCGATCTGAACCGTATGTTTGGCGGCCGCTGGCAGATTTTTACCGCGAGTGAAGAAACGCGCCGAGCCCATGAACTTGAGCTGTGTCTGGACGATTTTTACGCGCGGGCGCAAGAGTCAGTACGCTGGCATCTGGATCTGCATACCGCGATTCGCGGCTCACAGCATCTGCGTTTTGGCGTGCTGCCACAACGTAATGTTGCCTGGGACGAAGATTTTCTGGGATGGCTGGGAGATGCAGGACTTGAGGCGCTGGTGTTCCATCAGACGCCTGGCGGTACGTTCACCCATTTTAGCGCTGAACATTTTGGCGCGCTGGCCTGTACGCTGGAACTGGGTAAAGCGCTGCCGTTTGGACAAAACGATCTGTCCCAGTTTGCGCAGACGGCGGATGCGCTGGCGAAACTGCTGCAAGGCGAGCGAATCCCTACGGGAGAAACATCTCCGCTGCGCTATCGCGTGGTGGCGCAAATTACACGACGCAGCGACGATTTTATTCTCCATATGGATAACCAGACGCTCAACTTTACCCCCTTTAAAGAGGGGACCTTGCTGGCGCAGGATGGTGATGAACGTTTTATCGTCACCCATAACGTTGAATATGTTCTCTTTCCTAATCCAAATGTGGCCTGTGGTTTACGCGCGGGACTGATGCTGGAAAGGTTGTAAAAGATATATCCGCCCTCGGGTTAATCTCTGAGGGCTTATTATTGCGTGCTGTTTGTATTTATTACGGATTATTCCTGGTAAGCTGCTTTCTTAATAACCAGGTTTCAGGTATAGTTCTTCATAATTCTTTCAAAATCATCGTGTTGTGATTTTTTATTTCAACTCTGCGCAATTTATTCTTTTTTTCTTCATAATTGATGAAAGTTTGTTTTTTACACTTTCATTGTTTTACCGTTGCTCTGATTAATTGACGCTTAAGTCGGTAAAGTTAATCCCGTCAACACGACATCACATTGCATAAGCTTCGCATGAATGTCGTAAGAATAACTGAAAGGAAGGATAGAAATTATGCGTAAATTGACTGCTCTGTTTGTTGCCTCTACCCTGGCGCTGGGCGCTGCAAACCTGGCTCATGCCGCTGACGCTACCACAGCAGCTCCGGCAGATGCCAAACCGATGATGCACCACAACGGTAAATTCGCCCCGCATCACGACATGATGTTTAAAGACCTGAACCTGACCGATGCACAGAAACAGCAGATCCGCGACATCATGAAAGGTCAGCGCGATCAGATGAAACGTCCTCCGCTGGAAGAACGCCGTGCAATGCACGATATCATCGCCAGCGATAGCTTCGATAAAGCGAAAGCTGAAGCGCAGATTGCGAAGATGGAAGAGCAGCGCAAAGCTAACATGCTGGCGCATATGGAAACGCAGAACAAAATTTACAACATTCTGACCCCGGAACAGAAAAAACAGTTTAATGCCAATTTTGAGAAGCGTCTGACAGAACGAGCAGCGCAGAAAGGTAAAATGCCACAAGCTGCCGAATAATCGGTAGGCGTCTATACTCAATCATTCACGCTGTGTCGGAGCAGATTGCCCCGGACAGCGTGAAAAAAAACTCAAGACCGCCGGCCTTGTCCACAACACGTTTAACGATGTGGGCAGGATCGGCGGTTTTTTCTTTCCTACCTATTGCACAGCGCTTGGGACAGGTTATGCTCCTGAGGCCCGCGAAAATGCTACCTGGATCAGCGCGTTAAACTTTTTTGCAAAACGCCATGGTCATCGCTAAGGCAAATCAACTCTGCTGCCGATAACAACGAGCAGGGTGAATGATAACAATGATGATTTGGCTGCCTGATGACGGCATGTCGGCGCACAGTGCCTTTCTGGAGGGATGATGGAGTACTTTGATATCCGCAAAATGCCGGTTAATCTCTGGCGTAATGGTGCGGGAGAAACGCGTGAAATATGTTGTTTTCCGCCAGCAACGCGCGACTTTCACTGGCGGGCGAGTATTGCCTCCATTGCTGCGAACGGCGAATTTTCACTCTTTCCCGGAGTTGAGCGCGTTATTACACTGCTCGAAGGGGGAGAAGTCACGTTGGAAGGTGCTAACACGCTACCGCATACGCTAAAACAGCATCAGCCTTTTACGTTCGCCGGTGACCGCGTGGTAAAAGCGAAGCTGACGGAAGGACAGATGTCGATGGATTTTAATATCATGACCCGTCGGGATGTTTGCCAGGCTAAAGTTCGTGTGGCTGACCGGACGTTTACGACCTTTGGTTCGCGTGGCGGCGTGGTATTTGTTATTAGCGGAGCCTGGCAACTGGGGGATAAGTTGCTGACGGCTGACCAGGGGGCGTGCTGGCATGACGGTAAGCATACGTTGCGACTGTTGGAGCGCGAGGGGAAGTTGTTGTTTAGTGAGATTAACTGGAAGCCAGGTTTTTCGCCTAATTCGGTGCAATGACGTCGCTTGGGCCGGATAAACCATTTTGTGGTTATCCGGCACGGGTAAATCAGCGAATTACGATTTTTTCCAGAAGTCGTCAAACACCGTAATCGGTGGGCGACGTTTGTGTTCTGTTTTCACGTACCAGCCTTCAATTTTCTTCGCAACGTCGGCATTCAACGTTTTTCCTTCCAGATAATCGTCAATGTTGTCGTAGGTAACGCCTAATGCGGCTTCATCTGGCAGAGAGGGACGATCGTCTTCGAGGTCGGCGGTTGGCGCTTTCTTGTATAAATGCTCAGGGCAACCCAATGCCGCAAGAAGCTGCTTACCCTGACGCTTGTTGAGGCGGAATATTGGGTTAATGTCAGTGCCGCCATCGCCATATTTGGTAAAGAATCCGGTAATGGCCTCTGCGGCGTGATCGGTACCCACGACAACACCGCTGGTCATTCCGGCGATACTGTATTGTGCCTTCATACGCTCGCGGGCTTTTTCATTGCCGCGCACAAAATCACTCAGTTCAATACCTGCTTCGCGCAATGCCTGCTCGCTGGCCAATACCGCGCCTTTGATGTTGACGGTGAGTACACGGTCAGGTTGTATAAACGCTATCGCGTCCTGACAGTCCTGTTCATCGGCCTGCACACCATAAGGCAGTCGCACGGCAATAAACTGCAAAGCATCGTTACCCGTTTCTTCACGTAACTCGGAAATCGCCATTTGGCATAACTTTCCGGCCAGGGTTGAGTCCTGTCCGCCGCTAATCCCTAACACCAGCGATTTAAGGAAAGGGTAGGTTTTGAGGTACGATTTCAGAAAATCCACGCTGCGGCGAATTTCCTCTTCTGCATTAATATGTGGTTTGGCACCAAGTGCCCGGATTATCTCTTGCTGCAGAGTCATTTAACCCCCTATGGAAAATAAAATGATCAAAAATAACGATGTGTTAAAGCTAACGCGTTGACGTCCAAACGACAAGGGATGCAGCCGGATATAACATCATTTTGTTTTGATAGAATTTTCTGAAATGACCCGAGTATCAACTGACAGCTTGAAAAATGCGTTGTTGTGCTCCAGGCTTATATAACACGCTGAAAAACAAGAGGACGGAATATGAACAAGAATCTAACAGGAATTCTGAGTGCAGCGGCGGTATTGACTATGCTGGCAGGCTGTACGGCTTACGATCGTACTAAAGACCAATTTGTGCAGCCCGTGGTGAAAGATGTGAAGAAAGGGATGAGCCGGGCGCAAGTGGCGCAGATTGCCGGTAAACCTTCTTCTGAAGTCAGCATGATCCATGCGCGTGGTACATGTCAGACCTACATCCTGGGTCAACGAGATGGTAAAGCAGAGACCTATTTTGTTGCATTAGATGATACTGGGCACGTGATTAATTCCGGCTACCAGACCTGTGCGGAGTACGACACCGACCCGCAGGCAGCGAAGAAGTAACAACTGTTTATTGCCTGAGCACTCTGACGAACCGGCCGCTGTGCCGGTTTTTTTGTGTCACGCGATCTTATTTATTGTCGCGAATTATTTGCCCGAAGTGTGAGGGGTGTCATAACCACAGGTCAAGGAGAGACAATTTAGTTGGTCAATGAAATACCATCCGCGGGTGCAATCCCGTATACTCATTTCAGCCACCTAAAAAAGTAATTTAGCTGACGCAAGTTACCCAGAGCATGGATGCAGGTTATGGCTTGCGGAGTGTCTGGTACACAGATAATCGCACATGAGGATCGTTTTAATGGAAAAGAAACACATTTATCTGTTTTGTTCTGCGGGCATGTCGACTTCTTTGTTGGTCTCGAAGATGCGTGCTCAGGCTGAAAAATACGAAGTGCCGGTTATCATTGAAGCGTTTCCCGAAACGCTGGCCGGAGAAAAAGGCCCAGTAGCCGATGTCGTGTTATTAGGTCCACAGATTGCTTATATGTTGCCCGAAATTCAGCGTTTGTTACCCAACAAACCTGTAGAAGTGATTGACTCGCTGTTGTATGGCAAAGTCGATGGTTTAGGCGTGCTTAAGGCTGCAGTTGCAGCAATTAAAAAAGCCGCAGCAAATTAATTATTTTAAATTTTCCCGTCAAAGAGTTATTTCATTAACATTCACCGCAATTGTTAATTGCGGTATTTAAGGGTATTTTTCTATGAGTAACGCTATTGCTTCACTTGAAAAGGTACTCCTTCCTTTTGCTGTAAAAATTGGAAAGCAGCCACACGTTAATGCAATCAAAAACGGTTTTATTCGTTTAATGCCGTTAACCCTCGCAGGGGCTATGTTTGTATTAATCAATAACGTTTTCCTGAGCTTTGGGGAGGGGTCGTTTTTTTATTCCATGGGCATTCGACTTGATGCTTCAACTATTGAAACACTAAATAGTTTAAAAGGCATCGGTGGGAACGTCTATAACGGTACGCTGGGTATTATGTCATTGATGGCGCCATTCTTTATCGGTATGGCGTTGGCGGAAGAACGCAAGGTCGATGCGCTGGCTGCTGGTTTATTATCTGTCGCCGCATTTATGACAGTCACACCTTACAGTGTGGGTGAAGCCTATGCCGTGGGTGCTAACTGGCTGGGCGGTGCGAACATTATTTCCGGTATTATTATCGGCCTGGTGGTCGCGGAAATGTTCACCTTCGTCGTGCATCGTAATTGGGTTATTAAATTACCTGATAGCGTTCCGGCTTCTGTTTCTCGCTCCTTCTCTGCACTGATTCCTGGCTTCATTATCCTCTCTATTATGGGGATCATCGCCTGGGCGTTGAACACCTGGGGAACGAACTTCCACCAGATCATCATGGATTCCATTTCAACTCCGCTGGCGTCACTGGGTAGTGTGGTGGGTTGGGCATACGTGATTTTTGTCCCGCTGTTGTGGTTCTTTGGTATTCACGGTTCTTTGGCACTGACTGCACTGGACAGCGGTATCATGACCCCCTGGGCGCTGGAAAACATCTCTATCTACCAACAGTTTGGTTCCGTAGACGCGGCACTGGAAGCGGGTAAGACGTTCCACGTCTGGGCGAAGCCGATGCTGGACTCCTATATTTTCCTGGGAGGGAGTGGGGCAACGCTGGGTCTGATTATTGCTATCTTCCTGGCATCTCGTCGCGCTGATTATCGTCAGGTAGCAAAACTGGCACTGCCATCAGGTCTGTTCCAGATTAACGAACCCATTCTGTTCGGTCTGCCGATTATCATGAACCCGGTTATGTTTATTCCATTCATCCTGGTTCAGCCGATTCTGGCAGCGATTACCCTGGCCGCTTATTACACAGGCATTATTCCACCAATTACCAACATTGCACCGTGGACTATGCCAACCGGTTTGGGCGCATTCTTTAACACCAACGGTAGCGTCGCTGCTCTGCTGGTCGCGTTGTTTAACCTTGGCATCGCAACGCTGGTGTACCTGCCATTTGTGGTCGTCGCCAACAAAGCTCAGAACGTCATTGATAAAGAAGAAAGCGAAGAAGATATCGCTAACGCATTGAAATTCTAAATTTAATCCGGCATGGCTATGCGGCCATGCCGGACTGAACCAGAGGAAAAAAGTATGTTGGATATCGAGAACATCGTCGACACGCAGTCAGAAGCAGAAGAGCTTGAAGAAGTGGTGATGGGGCTCATCATCAACTCGGGTCAGGCGCGTAGCCTGGCGTATGGCGCGCTCAAAATGGCCAAACAGGGTGATTTTGAGTCAGCGAAGACCATGATGGAACAGTCTCGCATGGCGCTGAACGAAGCACACCTTGTCCAGACTAAACTGATTGAAGGCGATCAGGGTGAAGGTAAAATGAAAGTCAGCCTGGTGCTGGTCCATGCACAGGACCACCTGATGACGTCGATGCTGGCACGTGAACTGGTGACAGAACTGATTGAGCTTCACGAGAAGCTGAAATAGCGAGGAGTGCAGAATGCAGCTACAGATTAACGCACCGGAAATCAAAACCGTCTATGAGCAGCAGCTTTTTAATGGCAAAAATTTTCATGTGTTCATCTATAACAAAACTGAGAGTATCAGTGGGCTGCATCAGCATGATTACTACGAATTTACCCTTGTATTAACTGGACGTTACTATCAGGAAATCAACGGTAAGCGTGTACTGCTTGAGCGCGGAGACTTTGTCTTTATCCCGTTGGGATCGCATCACCAAAGTTTCTATGATTTCGGCGCGACGCGAATTCTTAACGTTGGTATCAGTAAACGTTTTTTTGAACAGCACTACCACCCGTTGCTGCCATTTTGTTTTGTCGCATCGCAGGTGTATCGGGCGAACAGCTCGTTTCTTACCTACATCGAAACGGTTATAGCATCACTGAACTTTCGTGAAAGCGGACTGGATGAATTTGTAGAAGTGGTCACCTTCTATATTATTAATCGGTTACGCCATCATCGGGAAGAGCAGGTGCTGGATGATATTCCACAATGGCTTAAAACTACCGTGGAAAGCATGCATGACAAAAGGCAGTTCAGCGAAAATGCGCTGGAAAATATGGTACACCTGTCCGCAAAATCCCAGGAGTATCTGACCCGTGCAACCCAGCGTTATTACAGTAAAACGCCAATGCAGATTATTAATGAAATCCGCATTAATTTTGCTAAAAAACAGCTGGAAATGACTAACTATTCTGTAACTGATATTGCCTATGAGTCTGGTTACAGTAGTCCGAGCTTGTTTATTAAAACGTTTAAAAAGCTGACGTCGTTTACACCAAATAGCTATCGTAAGAAATTAACGGAATTTAATCAGTAAATTTTATTTACCAATAACCAATTTTTATAGCTTGCCCAAAATAGCGCCGGGACTGCCACGCTATACCTGACGAATGGGTTGAGCATAATACGTGTCAGTGTTTTTACACTGAAGGGAGAAATTATGAGCCAGAAATTAAAAGTCGTCACTATCGGTGGCGGGAGCAGCTACACCCCTGAATTACTTGAAGGCTTTATTAAGCGTTATCATGAATTACCGGTCTCTGAATTGTGGCTGGTGGATGTCGACGGTGGTAAAGAGAAGCTGGACATTATTTTTGACCTCTGCCAGCGCATGATTGATAAAGCTGGCGTCCCGATGAAAGTGTATAAAACGCTGGATCGCCGCGAAGCGCTGAAAGATGCTGATTTCGTTACTACCCAGTTGCGGGTTGGGCAACTGCAAGCCCGTGAAAAGGATGAACGCATTCCGCTGAGCCACGGGTATCTGGGGCAGGAAACCAACGGCGCTGGCGGGCTGTTCAAAGGCCTGCGTACCATTCCGGTTATCTTTGATATTGTGAAAGATGTGGAAGAACTGTGCCCGAATGCGTGGGTGATCAACTTCACTAACCCAGCCGGGATGGTGACTGAGGCGGTTTATCGCCATACGAATTTCAAGAAATTCATCGGGGTATGTAATATTCCGATCGGCATGAAAATGTTCATCAGCGACGTGCTGGCGCTGAAAGAGAGCGATGACTTATCCATCGATCTGTTTGGTCTGAACCATATGGTCTTCATTAAGGATGTTCTGGTCAACGGTGTGTCACGCTTTGATGAACTGCTGGACGGCGTTGCGTCGGGTCAGTTGAAAGCCTCTGGCGTGAAGAACATCTTCGATCTGCCGTTCAGTGAAGGGCTGATTCGTTCACTGAGGCTGCTGCCGTGCTCGTATTTGCTGTACTACTTCAAGCCAAAAGAGATGCTGGCGATTGAAATGGGCGAATATTACAAAGGTGGTGCACGCGCACAGGTGGTACAGAAAGTAGAAAAGCAACTGTTTGATCTGTATAAAAATCCTGAGTTGAATGTTAAGCCGAAAGAGCTGGAACAGCGTGGCGGGGCTTATTACTCTGATGCCGCGTGTGAAGTCATCAATGCTATCTACAACGACAAACAGACCGAACATTACGTCAACATTCCTCATCATGGCCATGTTGATAATATTCCTGCGGACTGGGCCGTTGAGATGACCTGCACGCTGGGGCGCAATGGTGCAACTCCGCACCCACGTATCACCCATTTCGATGAAAAGGTTCTGGGGCTTATCTATACCATTAAAGGTTTTGAAGTGGCGGCGAGCAACGCAGCACTGAGCGGCGAGTTGAATGATGTGCTGCTGGCGTTGAACCTGAGCCCGCTGGTGCATTCCGACACTGATGCTGAAATTCTTGCCCGTGAGCTGATTCTGGCGCATGAAAAATGGCTGCCAAATTTCGCCGGATGCATCGAGAAACTTAAAAGCGAACAACACTAACTGAGGTTGGCTATGGAACGCGTACTGATTGTGAATGCGGATGATTTTGGCCTGAGCAAAGGACAAAACTACGGCATTGTTGAAGCCTGTCGCAATGGCATTGTCACCTCAACCACGGCCCTGGTGAATGGCGAGGCGATAGAGCATGCGGTACAGCTTAGTCGCGATATACCGGAGCTTGCCGTTGGGATGCACTTTGTCCTGACGCTCGGCAAACCGTTAACGGCTATGCCGGGTCTGACGCGTGACGGTGTGTTAGGGAAATGGATCTGGCAGATGGCAGAGGAAGAAACGTTGCCGCTGGAAGAGATTTCTCGGGAGCTGGCTGCACAGTATCAGCGTTTTATTGACCTGTTCGGGCGGGAGCCGACGCATCTGGATAGTCATCACCACGTGCATATGTTCCCGCAGATTTTCCCGATTGTCGCCAGTTTTGCCGCGGAGAGAGGCGTTGCGTTGCGGATCGATCGGCAGACGGTGTTCCAGGCGTCCGATTTACCGGAAACGTTGCGTACCTCCCAGGGATTTAGCAGTGAGTTTTATGGCGACGCGATTTCTGAGGCCCTGTTTTTGCAGACGCTGGACGCGTCCGCAGACCGGGGAGAGTCCTCGCTGGAAGTGATGTGTCATCCGGCGTTTATCGATGACATCATTCGACAAAGTGCCTACTGTTACCCCCGCTTAACTGAGCTTGACGTACTGACGTCTTCGTCATTGAAATACGCTATTGCGGAGCGCGGTTATCGTCTTGGCAGTTTTCTGAACGTTTAATTCCTGAGTTGGCGGCGCGTCGGTGCGCCGCATTTTTTTGTCTGCGTCATTGATGTTTGCTGCAACTTATCTGTTCCCCCCATTATCGCCACCCACTTCACGAATTCACTGTTTTTGCACCGTCCAGGGGTAAAATCAGCTAAGATAGCGTTTTTCAGATTTTTAGAATTTGTCTTTAGTGAAGCAACTGATTATGAAACCTCTTCGCCAACAAAATCGTCCGGTCATCAGCTATGTTCCTCGCGTGGAGCCCGCTCCGCCAGAGCATGCGGTGAAAATGGACGCGTTTCGTGACGTATGGATACTGCGCGGAAAATATGTCGCTTTTGTCTTAATGGGGGAGGCGTTTCAGCGTTCGCCTGCATTTACGGTTCCGGAGTCGGCCCAGCGCTGGGCTAACCAGATTCGCCAGGAAAACGAACTGAGCGATTAATCGGATATAAAAAAACCGCCGGAGCATAACTCACTGGCGGTTTTTTGTTTTGCGCAGACAGGCTTTTAGCGATGCGCCAGTTCGGCGTGATCGTCGCTGTCCAGAATCGATTTATCGGTCTGTTTCAGCCATTGGCTGGTCAGCGTACCAGCGGTCATGGAACCGCTAACGTTCAATGCAGTACGCCCCATATCGATCAGCGGTTCAACTGAGATCAACAGAGCAACCAGTGTGACCGGCAGACCCATGGCAGGCAGTACGATCAGTGCCGCGAAGGTCGCGCCGCCGCCCACACCCGCAACTCCTGCAGAACTGACGGTCACGATACCCACCAGCGTGGCAATCCACATTGGGTCCAGCGGGTTAATGCCGACAGTTGGTGCCACCATCACGGCCAGCATCGCCGGATACAGACCCGCACAACCGTTTTGACCAATCGTTGCACCAAAAGAGGCGGCAAAGCTGGCGATGGACTCAGGGACGCCCAGACGGCGGGTTTGCGCTTCAACGTTCAGTGGAATAGAAGCGGCACTGGAACGGCTGGTGAAGGCGAAAGTCAGTACTGGCCAGACTTTGCGGAAGTATTTCAGTGGGCTAACGCCGTTAATACCCAGCAGGATGCCGTGTACGACGAACATAATGCCCAGGCCGAGATACGAAGCAACGACGAAGCTACCCAGCTTAATGATGTCCTGCAGGTTGGAACCGGCAACCACTTTGGTCATCAGCGCCAGAACACCATACGGCGTCAACTGCATCACCAGACGAACCAGCTTCATCACCCAGCTTTGCAGGGTATCGATAGCCGTTAATACGCGCTCACCTTTTGGCGCATCATCTTTCAACAGCTTCAGTGCGGCAACACCGAGGAATGCAGCAAAGATGACCACGCTGATAATCGACGTCGGGTTAGCACCGGTCAGATCGGCAAACGGGTTTTTCGGGATAAACGACAGTACCAGCTGCGGAACGCTGAGGTCAGCCACTTTGCCAACATAGTTGGTTTCAATAGCGTTCAGACGTGCAGTCTCGGCACCACCTTGCACCAGGCCTTCGGCGGTCAGGCCGAACAGGTTGGTTACCAGAACCCCGACCAGTGCGGCAATCAGCGTTGTAAACAGCAGCGTGCCGATGGTCAGGAAGCTGATTTTACCTAACTGAGAGGCGTTGTGCAGACGCGCAACGGCGCTGAGAATAGACGCAAATACCAGCGGCATGACAATCATCTGCAGCAACTGGACATAACCGTTGCCGACAATGTTGAACCACTGTACGGAATCTTTAAGAACCTGGCTGTCGGAGCCATAAATGGTATGCAGGGCGAGACCAAACACCACGCCCATGACCAGACCGACCAGTACTTTTTTGGCCAGACTCCACTGTTTGTGGCGGGCTTGCGCCAGCACGAACAGCAGTACTACGAACACGATAATGTTCGCGATTAATGGAAAGTTCATCCCCGTTCTCCTGATCTTATTATGCGTATCACCATGCAATGGTGATTCTGTTGGCGCAAGATTAGCAGAACTGTGACTTGCCTCTTATATTCAAATGGAATTGTTTATACCTAAAATGACATTTTGGCTGATTTATTAGTCAACCTGGTGCGTTATAAAACGATTAAACTGCATTTGCAGCGTATTAATCATCTGTGATGACCAGCGTACCGCGCTGTTCTCTTGTACGGTCTGCGGCATCCAGATAGCCCAGGCAAACAGCGCCATGCACAGGAACCGTTCCAGTTGGTTGCCTTTTTGCGGCACGAGGATGGGCAGACGAAAACGCCAGCGGCAGGGCCAAAGCAGGGGAACGCCTGCCGGAGTCAGCATGTCAGCCAGAATGTGACTGAGATAACCGAGAACCATACCTTGTAAGGCATCGGCCGGGATTATCCAGCTATCCGGAACTTTCAGGTAAAACGTGGCCAGCAGGGCAAAGACGGCCAGCAGGCTGTGAGTAAACCCGCGATGGCCAAATGCCCGGGCAATAGGCTTTGATATCCACTTCAGCCGCTGCCCGAGCAGGGATTTCGGGTGATCGATATCGGGTAGCAGGCAGGTTAAAATGGCCGAAGGTACAATATGCCACCAATCACCCTGAGCAAGAACGGGCGTCAGCTCGGCATTTTTGGCAAATACCGCACAGGCAATAGAAAAAAGGAGATGGCCTTCCGCCGTCATGATAAAACCCAATGAACTGTCAATTCATACAGTATAGGGGTTTTATACAGTAGGCGGAAGAGGTGACGTTGTAACCCTTTGTCACAAATGCACGATTAACGCGCCAACCAACCGCCGTCCACGGCAAGCGTGTAACCATTGATATAGTCAGAAGCCTGGCTGGCGAGAAAAACGACCGGGCCTTGCAAGTCATCCGGTGTTCCCCAGCGCCCTGCGGGAATGCGATCGACAATTTGCTGATTACGCGTACTGTCTTCGCGCAGCTGCTGCGTATTGTTTGTCGCCATATAACCGGGTGCGATGGCATTGACATTAATTCCCTGAGCCGCCCACTCATTAGCCAGTAAGCGGGTGATTCCAAGCACGCCACTTTTTGATGCGGTGTAGGAAGGAACGCGGATTCCGCCCTGAAAAGAGAGCATTGAGGCAATGTTAATGATTTTTCCGCCGTTGCCCTGAACCAGAAACTGGCGCGCCACTGCCTGTGACAGGAAAAAAACGGATTTGAGATTCAGATTCATCACGTCATCCCAGTCTTTTTCACTGAAGTCCAGCGCATCCTGACGGCGTATAGTTCCTGCATTGTTAACCAGAATATCGACCCGGCCAAACGCCGACACCGATTGTGTCACGATGCTGGTGAGATCATCTTGTTGGCTGAGGTCGGCCTGAATAGCCATAAAACGTCGACCGAGGGCGTTAATTTTCTCTGCGGTTTCATGTGGTATTTTACGATTCACGCCGACTACATCGCAGCCCGCTTCAGCCAGCGCCACTGCCATACCCTGCCCAAGGCCGGTGTCACATCCAGTGACGATGGCTACTTTACCTTCGAGACGAAAAGCTTCCTGAATCATGTTTACCTCAACTATTTATGTCATTAACGCTTGCTCTATAGGGCAAGGATAGGAGAGGTTAAACAGAAACACAATTAAAAGTGAAACGATGTTTTAAAAATAAAAAATCTGAGAGGGCGGGCAATACGATCATTGCCCGTTACAGGATTAGCCGCGCAGATGAACGGCAGTGAGTTCGGTGAGTGAGGTTAATTTGACATCGGCAAGAACGAAGCGAGGATCGTCCTGATTCTCATGCGCTGGTACGACGATGGAACGCATACGGGCGGCTTTTGAAGCAATCATGCCATTTACCGAGTCTTCCAGCGCAACGCAGTTTATAGGGTCAATGCCCAGTTTCGCCGCACAATCGAGGTAAACCTGCGGGTGCGGTTTGCTGTAAGGCAGTTTTTCTGCAGAAGCCAGCGCGTCGAAGTCGTTGCGCAGATCAAACATGGTCAGCACTTTTTCCAGCATATGCAGCGGCGAAGCGGATGCCAGTCCTACTTTGATTCCCTGAGATTTGCACAACGCCACGGCTTCACGCACACCCGGCAGCAGCGGTTTTGTTTCTTCCACTAACGCAATGGCCCGGGTGATGATGCGCTCGGTGACCTCCTGACGTGAGGGACCGTTCCACGGTTGCTGCGCAAACCAAAGATCAACAACCATATCGATACGTAAACCAAGCGTGTCGGGAAGTTCATGGCGGCGGGTGATATCTACGCCTAAACTTGCAATCACATCCAGTTCGGCCTGATCCCAAAGCGGTTCTGAATCGACCAGTAATCCATCCATATCGAAAATTGCAGCAAGAATTTGACGCGGGGTTGGCATCACAACCTCTCCTTTAGGCTGATAACAGGGATTAAGAGCCCACCAGAACGAGCTCTAAGCGTTCATTATGGCTAATTTGGCAGTATACCGCCTTTAAAGATCAGGCGAAAACGGTTATCAACGGGTAAACTTAGGCCAAAATGACACGTCTTTATCAAGGGGAACTCATGACGTATCAACAAGCTGGACGCATTGCTGTCTTGAAAAGGTTGCTGGGATGGGTGATTTTCATCCCGGCGCTGATTTCAACACTGGTTTCAGTACTGAAGTTTATGTACGCGCACAGCGAAAAGCAGGAAGGGATTAATGCGGTAATGCTCGATTTTGCCCACGTGATGATCGACATGATGCGGGTGAATACACCGTTTCTCAATCTGTTTTGGTATAACTCGCCGACACCGGATTTTCAGACCGGACTTAATCTTGTTTTTTGGTTGATTTTCATTCTGATATTCATCGGTCTGGCATTGCAGGACTCTGGCGCCAGAATGAGTCGTCAGGCGCGTTTTTTACGCGAGGGCGTTGAAGATCAGTTGATTCTGGAACAGGCAAAAGGCAGTGAAGGGTTATCGCGTGAGCAAATTGAGTCGCGTATTATCGTGCCACATCATACGATCTTTTTACAAATCTTCCCGCTCTATATTTTGCCGGTGATCGTTATCGTGATCGGCTATTTCTTCTTTTCATTACTGGGATTTTTGTAAGTGCTGCTCTATCGGGCCTGCCACGTTGCGAAACGGCAGGCCTGATAAGCAACGCGGTACGTAGCTAAGCAGCGAGTAATCTATCCAGCGCTTTCTGCGCCACAACCAGATGCTGTCCTCCGAACAGAATTGCTCGATTCAGTAGCGTATAGAGCTGGTAGATTGGCTGCCTGTCGAGAAAGTCCAGCGGTAGTGGTGAGACAGACTGGTAACCGTCATAAATCTGCGGCGGTTGATCGGTATGTAACGGCAACATTGCCAGATCGCACTCTCTGTCACCCCAGTAACAGGCGGGGTCAAAGATGTAGGGGCCATTCGGCCCGAGCGCACAGTTTGCCGACCACAAATCGCCGTGCAGGAGAGAAGGTTGTGGCTGATGGGAGGAGAGTCGTTGTTGAACATGATCGACAATGGCGTCAATATTGCCAAACGCAATGCCTTTTTCCGCCGCAAGTTCCAGTTGCCAGCCGATGCGTTGCTCGGCGAAGAAGGTTGACCAGCGACGCTGCCAGGCATTGGGTTGTGGCGTAGTGGAGAGTGCATTATCGAAGTCGAGGCCAAACTGAGGCTGATCGCTCCATTCGTGCAAATGCGCAAGCTGTTGACCGAGAATAAACGCGTTATGCGCATCAAGCGGACGGGGAGGGAGGAAATCCATCACCAGAAAGCTGTAATCTCTGTCTGCGCCTACTGCCCAGACTTTCGGTACAGATACAGTTTGACTGCGGGAAAGTAGCTCCAGCTGATCGGCTTCTGCCGTAAAGCCGGTTAACAGCTCTCTTTCATCGCATTTGACGAAAAAATCTCTCCCCGCATAGCGTAAATGCCATGCGGCGTGAATCTCTCCGCCGGGCAGTTCATTACGCAGTTCGATTTCGCCTTCACCTAATTGCTCGCTTAAAAGACGACTGATAGCCTGCCACATGATGTCTCTCCCCATGTTGTCTGCCAGATCATAAGGTTAGCGCAAGAATGCGGTTAAAAAACACGAACTGACGCACACCACGGACGCGTCATCGCTGGAAAGGCACTTAATGTTTGTCGCTCTTCTTCACCCCGTACCGTTGTGGAGACGTCTGACTGCACATGATTCACTTCTTTGTAATCACGTGATTTTTTATCATAGTCGCATAACACCCATGCTGACAGTTTTACGCGAGAATCCCCCTTTCTCTTCAAAAGAGGGACGGTGTCATTACTGAGTGAGATACGAATAAATTTTTTGCGTATCGTCCAATGCGCACAGCCGCGTGCCCTGATTCAGCGTTGCTGCACTACCCGCAGCGACGCCAAAACGCACAATATCTTCAAATGAGGCATTTTCTGCCAGTTTCAACGTCATCGCGCCGACCATACTGTCGCCTGCACCAACGGTACTTTGGCTTTTCACCGGCGGAGGGACGACCTGGACGCACGTTTCTTGATTGACGCCCAACGCCCCTTGTGGCCCAAGAGAGACCACAACGCGAAGCGCTTTGCCGCTTTGTACAATCTCCTGTGCCGCTTTGCGGACATCATCGGGTTGCGTGAGTTCGCGTTTCACCAGCGCACTCAATTCTTTGAGGTTAGGTTTTACCAGTTCGATACCGCCGATGGCTAAGGCCGCCGTCAGCGCCTCACCGGAGCTATCGACAATGCAGAGAATGCCCTGTTTTTGTGCGGTAGTGATGAGCCGGGTCATTTTTTCTATTTGTACACCGGGCGGCAAACTGCCGCTAATGACCAGTATCGCACCCGATTCAATTTCCAGTACCTGATCCTGCAATTGGTAGAATTCGTCATCAGTCAGCGCGGCACCGGGCATGACAAAACGATACTGCTCGCCGCTGGATTCGACGTGGACATGGAGATTTTGTCGGGTCCAGTCTTTAGCCTCGATAGTCGAGACGGGAACATTTTCGTCGGCAAGTAAAGAAACTAAGTGCTCGCCGGTTGCACCACCGACCGGAAAGATGGCCGTTGCAGTTCCGCCAAGATGTGCAATGGCGCGGGCGACGTTGATGCCTCCGCCGCCAGGTTCAAAAACTGGTGAGGTACAGCGAAGTTTACCTCCGGGGTAGATTTGTGGAGTGGTTGTTGCGCTATCGAGAGAGGGCGCAAGTGTTAACGTATAGATACGTACCATCTTTACCTCCTGTTAGGCTGACCCCAGTCTGGCACTTAACGCCACGAAAGTGAAGTAATTAACAACATGATTTCTCGCAGCTTTATTTAAAATTTTCGTGCCAAAGATATATAAATAAAATAAAGGATTAGGAACGCTCTTATTCAAAAAATGAAATAAGAATTTATTGCTATGTTATTCGAGTCTTTTTATAATTTGTTACCTTTCAAGGGTCTTTTGTCATTGATCCACATGAAAGTTTCCGAGACCGTTATGGTCTCTTTTTTTGTTGTACGGACTCTTTATAAATGAAGCTTTTGAAGACAGTGCCCGCAGCAGTATTGCTGACGGGGTGCGTGTTTGCGTCAATGCATGCCGCCGCCGATGATTCCGTTTTTACTGTCATGGATGACCCTTCCAGCGCGAAAAAACCCTTTGAAGGTAACCTGAACGCGGGATATCTTGCCCAGTCAGGCAACACAAAAAGTTCTTCTTTAACCGCCGACACCACCATGACTTGGTATGGTCAATCTACGGCGTGGTCTCTGTGGGGAAATGCCAGCAACACCTCCTCAAATGATGAGCGTTCATCTGAGAAATATGCTGTAGGTGGTCGTAGTCGTTACAACATGACTGACTATGACTATCTCTTTGGTCAGGCCAGTTGGTTAACAGACCGTTATAACGGATACCGTGAGCGTGACGTGCTAACGGCCGGTTATGGTCGCCAGTTTCTTAATGGACCGGTGCACAGTTTCCGCTTTGAATTCGGTCCTGGTGTACGTTATGACGAGCACACTGATGGCACCACTGAAACGCAACCGTTAGGTTATGCGTCCGGGGCTTATGCGTGGCAGATGACGGACAACACCAAGTTTACGCAGGGTGTGTCGGTATTTGGTGCAGATGATACAACGCTTAACTCTGAAACGGCCTTAAACGTTGCCATCAACGAACACTTTGGATTGAAGGTCGCGTACAACGTCACCTGGAACTCCGAACCGCCGGCAACCGCGCCGGAACATACCGATCGCCGCACGACGCTTTCGCTCGGTTATCGTATGTAGTGACAAACCGGGCCAAATAATTGGCCCGGCTTTTATCTATTAACGTTAAGTTTATTTAAAAGTTAATCTGTGTTTTATTTTTAATGCTTATCGATAACTTGCTATTTTTCAGATGAATTCGATTTAATTGATAAATACAACGGAACCAGAAAAGCGGCCAGTATTTTAACCCCAGATCATTGCTGCCCAACGCAGCATCAGCATTGCCGCACAAATAACCAGCAGGATCACCACCATCTTCCAGTGTTTCTTCGCAAAGCGGTTTGTTGGCATTGTTTTTTCCTGCTCCGGTGAAATGACTTTCTACAAGTGTAACAAAGACGTCAGGGTGTCAGTGAATTGATTTACATCATAGAGTGCACGTTGATTGTTGCTTTGATCGCATCCTAATGCCGTGTACACTGTCAAACGGTGTTATCAAAAAACGGGCGTAGGTCCAGTGTTACCAGTCAGGTGACCTGTGACATATTTCGCAGAGTGAAGCGGGAATCAGCCCAGACCTTTTTGATAATTTTAAATATTGAATCTTTGTATGTGCTCTTACGTGTGGGGCACCACTGCAAATAAGGATATAACATGCCTGTTATTACTCTTCCTGATGGCAGCCAACGCCATTACGACCACGCTGTAAGCCCCATGGATGTTGCGCTGGACATCGGTCCAGGTCTGGCGAAAGCGACTATTGCTGGCCGTGTTAACGGTGAGCTGGTAGATGCTTCCGATCTGATTGAACATGATGCGAAACTCTCCATCATCACCGCGAAAGATGAAGAAGGTCTGGAGATCATTCGTCACTCTTGTGCGCACCTGTTAGGGCATGCGATCAAACAACTTTGGCCGAACACCAAAATGGCGATCGGACCGGTTGTTGACAACGGTTTTTACTACGATATCGATCTTGACCGTACGTTAACCCAGGAAGATGTCGACGCGCTCGAGAAGCGGATGCACGAGCTCGCTGAGAAAAACTACGATGTCATTAAGAAGAAAGTCAGCTGGTACGAAGCGCGCGAAACCTTCGTGAAGCGTGGCGAGACCTATAAAGTCTCTATTCTTGATGAAAACATCGCCCATGATGACAAGCCAGGCTTGTACCATCATGAAGAATATGTCGATATGTGCCGTGGCCCGCACGTGCCGAACATGCGTTTCTGCCATCACTTCAAACTGATGAAGACCGCAGGGGCATACTGGCGTGGCGACAGCAATAACAAGATGCTGCAGCGTATTTATGGTACTGCATGGGCCGATAAAAAAGCCCTGAATGCCTACCTGCAACGCCTGGAAGAAGCGGCCAAGCGAGACCACCGCAAAATTGGTAAGCAGCTTGACCTGTATCATATGCAGGAAGAAGCACCGGGTATGGTGTTCTGGCATAACGATGGCTGGACTATCTTCCGCGAGTTGGAAGTTTTTGTTCGCTCGAAACTGAAAGAATATCAGTACCAGGAAGTTAAAGGTCCGTTCATGATGGACCGTGTGCTGTGGGAAAAAACAGGTCACTGGGACAACTACAAAGATGCAATGTTCACGACCTCGTCTGAGAACCGTGAGTACTGCATTAAACCTATGAACTGCCCGGGCCACGTGCAGATCTTTAACCAGGGTCTGAAATCCTATCGCGATCTGCCGTTGCGTATGGCTGAATTTGGTAGCTGTCACCGTAACGAGCCGTCAGGTGCGCTGCACGGTCTGATGCGTGTACGTGGCTTTACCCAGGATGATGCACATATCTTCTGTACTGAAGAGCAGATTCGCGATGAAGTTAACGCCTGCATTCGTATGGTCTACGATATGTACAGCACCTTTGGCTTCGAGAAAATCGTCGTCAAACTGTCCACTCGCCCCGAAAAACGTATCGGTAGCGATGAAATGTGGGACCGTGCTGAAGCTGACCTGGCCGTTGCGCTGGAAGAAAACAACATCCCGTTTGAGTTCCAACTGGGTGAGGGCGCATTCTACGGTCCGAAAATTGAATTTACCCTGTATGACTGCCTCGATCGTGCATGGCAGTGCGGTACTGTACAGCTGGACTTCTCTCTGCCGTCCCGTTTAAGCGCCTCTTATGTTGGCGAAAACAACGAACGTCAGGTGCCGGTTATGATTCACCGCGCAATTCTTGGGTCGATGGAACGTTTCATTGGTATCCTGACCGAAGAGTTCGCTGGCTTCTTCCCGACCTGGCTTGCGCCGGTTCAGGTTGTGGTCATGAACATCACCGATTCTCAGTCTGAATACGTCAACGAATTAACGCAGAAACTACAAAATGCGGGTATTCGTGTAAAAGCAGACTTGAGAAATGAGAAGATAGGCTTTAAAATCCGCGAGCACACTTTACGTCGTGTCCCTTACATGTTGGTCTGTGGCGACAAAGAGGTAGAAGCAGGCAAAGTTGCCGTGCGCACCCGTCGTGGCAAAGACTTGGGCAGCCTGGACGTAAATGAAGTGATTGAGAAGCTGCAACAAGAGATTCGCAGCCGCAGTCTTCAACAACTGGAGGAATAAGGTATTAAAGGCGGAAAACGAGTTCAAACGGCACGTCCGAATCGTATCAATGGCGAGATTCGCGCCCTGGAAGTTCGCTTAACAGGTCTGGAAGGCGAAGCTTTGGGTATTGTGAGTCTGAGAGAAGCGATCGAAAAGGCTGAAGAAGCTGGAGTAGATTTAGTTGAAATCAGCCCTAACGCCGAACCGCCAGTTTGTCGTATTATGGACTACGGCAAGTTCCTTTATGAAAAGAGTAAGTCTTCTAAGGAACAGAAGAAAAAGCAAAAAGTTATCCAGGTTAAGGAAATTAAATTCCGTCCTGGCACCGACGATGGCGATTACCAGGTAAAACTCCGCAGCCTGGTACGCTTTCTGGAAGATGGCGATAAGGCTAAGATCACGCTGCGTTTTCGCGGTCGTGAGATGGCCCACCAACAGATCGGCATGGAAGTGCTCAACCGCGTCCGTGACGATCTGAGTGAACTGGCAGTAGTCGAATCCTTCCCTACGAAGATCGAAGGCCGCCAGATGATCATGGTGCTCGCTCCTAAGAAGAAACAGTAAGGCCTTCAAGTAGCAATGTCTGTGGAGCCTACGGGTTCCACAGCCGTTGTTCGCCTACGTTTCGTTTATTAACAATGCGAAGTGGAAGTTATTAAAATGCCAAAAATTAAGACCGTACGCGGTGCTGCTAAGCGTTTCAAAAAAACCGGTGGTGGTGGATTTAAGCGTAAGCACGCAAACCTGCGTCATATTCTGACCAAAAAATCTACTAAGCGTAAACGTCACCTGCGTCCAAAAGGCCTCGTGTCTAAAGGCGATCTGGGTCTGGTTATCGCGTGCCTGCCGTACGCATAAGCCGTTAACGTTTAATTCATTTTTTTACTAAGAATATAGAGACAGGAGAGCACATATGGCTCGCGTAAAACGTGGTGTAGTTGCCCGTGCACGTCACAAGAAAATTTTGAAACAAGCTAAAGGCTACTACGGTGCGCGTTCTCGCGTATACCGCGTTGCCTTCCAGGCTGTTATCAAAGCTGGTCAGTACGCTTATCGTGACCGTCGTCAGAAGAAGCGTCAGTTCCGTCAACTGTGGATTGCGCGTATCAACGCAGCAGCACGTCAGAACGGTATTTCTTACAGCAAATTCATCAACGGCCTGAAAAAAGCCTCTGTTGAAATCGACCGTAAGATCCTGGCTGACATCGCAGTATTCGACAAAGTAGCGTTCACCGCTCTGGTCGAAAAAGCGAAAGCAGCTCTGGCATAAGCCGGTGAAAAGAGGGAGCCTGGCTCCCTCTCTTTTATTTGTAGTGCAATCAATTAGTTGACAATTTATCCGTAAGCCTTTTCAATAAAGGTTGTCCGGTTTTTACCACACAAGGTAACGCAAGCATGAATGCTGCTATTTTCCGCTTCTTCTTTTACTTTAGCACCTGAAATCAGGAGGCTTGCGCGTGAAAGAAGAAACGGAAAACAGCGCCTAAAAGCCTCCCTGGTGGAGGCTTTTTTTATACGCGTCATCCTTCAAGTTGTCTCTGTATTGGCTGCATTCGCTCTTTTGCTGCGTTGATACAACTTGAATGATTTTGCGTATATACGAGCGACTAGTGAATATCGCAACATAACGAGGAAAACCATGTCACATCTCGCAGAGCTGGTTGCCAGTGCAACGGCCGCCATTAACCAGGCTTCAGATGTTGCCGCGTTAGACAATGTCCGCGTCGAATATTTGGGCAAGAAAGGGCACCTGACCCTTCAGATGACAACCCTGCGCGAGCTGCCACCGGAAGAGCGCCCGGCAGCAGGTGCGGTAATCAATGAAGCCAAAGAGCAGGTACAGCAAGCGCTGAACGCGCGTAAAGCCGAATTAGAAAGTGCCGCGCTGAACGCGCGCCTGGCTGAAGAAACTATCGATATCTCCCTGCCGGGACGCCGTATCGAAAATGGTGGACTGCACCCGGTAACGCGTACTATCGACCGTATTGAAAGTTTCTTCGGTGAGCTGGGCTTTACCGTGGCGACTGGTCCGGAAATCGAAGATGACTATCACAACTTCGATGCGCTGAACATTCCTGGCCATCACCCGGCGCGCGCTGACCACGACACTTTCTGGTTTGATGCAACGCGTCTGCTGCGCACACAGACTTCCGGCGTGCAGATCCGCACCATGAAGGAAAAACAGCCGCCGATCCGTATTATCGCCCCGGGCCGCGTTTATCGTAACGACTACGATCAGACGCACACCCCGATGTTCCATCAGATGGAAGGCCTGATCGTTGATACCAATATCAATTTCACCAACCTGAAAGGTACGCTGCACGATTTCCTGCGTAACTTCTTTGAAGAAGACCTGCAGGTTCGTTTCCGTCCTTCTTACTTCCCGTTCACTGAACCTTCTGCGGAAGTTGACGTCATGGGCAAAAACGGAAAATGGCTGGAAGTACTGGGCTGCGGAATGGTTCACCCGAACGTGCTGCGTAACGTCGGTATCGATCCAGAAATCTACTCCGGTTTTGCCTTCGGAATGGGGATGGAGCGTCTGACCATGCTGCGTTATGGCGTTACCGATCTGCGTTCTTTCTTCGAAAACGATCTGCGTTTCCTCAAACAGTTTAAATAAAGGCAGGGTAATACAATGAAATTCAGTGAACTGTGGTTACGCGAATGGGTAAACCCGGCGATTGATAGCGATGCGCTGTCAAACCAAATCACGATGGCGGGTCTGGAAGTTGACGGTGTGGAACCTGTTTCCGGCGCGTTCAACGGCGTTGTGGTGGGCGAAGTGGTTGAGTGCGCTCAGCACCCGAACGCTGACAAACTGCGTGTCACCAAAGTGAATGTAGGCGGCGACCGTCTGCTGGATATCGTCTGCGGTGCGCCAAACTGCCGTCAGGGGCTGAAAGTGGCCGTGGCAACCGTGGGTGCCGTTCTGCCGGGCGATTTCAAAATAAAAGCCGCAAAACTGCGCGGTGAGCCGTCTGAAGGTATGCTGTGCTCATTCTCTGAGCTGGGTATTTCCGACGATCATAACGGGATTATCGAACTGCCTGCCGATGCGCCAATTGGCACCGATATCCGCGAATACCTTAAGCTTGACGACAACACTATCGAAATTAGCGTCACGCCGAACCGCGCCGACTGCTTAGGCATTATCGGTGTCGCACGTGATGTTGCTGTGCTGAACAAAGCTCCGCTGGTTGAGCCGGAAATCGCGCCTGTAGTGGCAACCATTAGCGACGTCCTGCCGATTCAGGTCGAAGCCGTAGAAGCCTGCCCTCGCTATCTGGGCCGCGTGGTTAAAGGCATCAATGTTAAAGCGCCGACACCGCTGTGGATGAAAGAAAAACTGCGTCGTTGCGGTATTCGTTCAATCGATGCCGTGGTTGACGTGACTAACTATGTGCTGCTCGAACTGGGCCAGCCGATGCACGCATTCGACAAAGACCGCATTGAAGGCGGAATTGTTGTCCGTATGGCAAAAGAGGGTGAGACCCTGGTATTGCTGGATGGCAGCGAAGCGAAGCTGAATGCGGATACGCTGGTGATTGCGGACTATAACAAAGCGCTGGCGATGGGCGGCATCTTTGGTGGCGAACATTCCGGCGTGAATGATGAAACGCAAAACGTCCTGCTGGAATGTGCATTCTTCAGCCCGCTGTCTATTACCGGTCGCGCACGTCGTCACGGTCTGCACACCGATGCTTCTCACCGCTATGAGCGTGGTGTTGATCCGGCTCTGCAACATAAGGCCATGGAACGTGCAACGCGCCTGCTGATCGATATCTGCGGTGGCGAAGCGGGTCCAGTCATTGACGTGACGAACGAAGACACGCTGCCAAAACGCGCAACCATTACGCTTCGTCGTAGCAAACTGGATCGTCTGATCGGACACCATATTGCGGATGAGCAGGTGAGCGACATTCTGCGTCGTCTGGGTTGTGACGTGACGGAAGGGCAGGATGAGTGGAAAGCGGTCGCGCCGAGCTGGCGTTTCGATATGGAAATCGAAGAAGACCTGGTCGAAGAAGTCGCCCGCGTATACGGTTATGACAATATCCCGAACACGCCGATTCAGGCGGGTCTTATCATGGGTGAGCATCGAGAAGCGGATTTATCGCTGAAACGTGTAAAAACCATGCTGAATGACAAAGGCTACCAGGAAGTAATTACCTACAGCTTCGTCGACCCGAAAGTCCAGTCGCTGCTGCACCCGGGTGAAGAAGCGCTGCTGCTGCCAAGCCCAATTTCTATTGATATGTCGGCTATGCGTTTGTCCCTGTGGACCGGCTTGCTGTCTACGGTAGTGTATAACCAGAACCGTCAGCAGAACCGCGTACGCATTTTTGAAACAGGTTTGCGTTTTGTACCGGATACGCAGGCTAACCTCGGGATCCGTCAGGATCTGATGCTGGCGGGCGTTATCTGCGGCAACCGTCATGATGAACACTGGAATCTGGCGAAAGAGACGGTTGATTTCTATGATCTGAAGGGCGATCTGGAAGCGGTCCTCGACCTGACAGGCAAACTGGCGGACATCCAGTTCAAAGCTGAAGCGAATCCAGCCCTGCATCCGGGTCAGTCTGCGGCGATTTATCTGAAAGGTGAACGTATTGGTTTCATTGGGGTTGTTCATCCTGAGCTGGAACGTAAACTGGATCTGAACGGTCGCACTCTGGTGTTCGAACTGGAGTGGAATAAGCTCGCAGACCGCGTGGTGCCTCAGGCGCGTGAAGTTTCTCGCTTCCCGGCGAACCGCCGTGACATCGCCGTTGTTGTGGCAGAAAACGTTCCCGCAGCGGATATTTTATCCGAATGTAAGAAAGTTGGCGTAAATCAGGTAGTTGGCGTAAACTTGTTTGACGTGTACCGCGGTAAGGGTGTTGCGGAGGGTTATAAGAGCCTCGCTATCAGCCTGATCCTTCAGGATACCAGCCGTACACTTGAAGAAGAGGAGATTGCCGCTACCGTCGCCAAATGTGTAGAGGCATTAAAAGAGCGATTCCAGGCATCATTGAGGGATTGAACCTATGGCGCTTACAAAAGCTGAAATGTCAGAATATCTGTTTGATAAGCTTGGGCTTAGCAAGCGGGATGCCAAAGAACTGGTCGAGCTGTTTTTCGAAGAGATCCGTCGTGCTCTGGAAAACGGTGAGCAGGTAAAACTCTCTGGTTTTGGTAACTTCGATCTGCGTGATAAGAATCAACGTCCGGGACGTAACCCGAAAACGGGCGAAGATATTCCCATTACAGCACGGCGCGTGGTGACCTTCAGACCCGGGCAGAAGTTAAAAAGCCGGGTTGAAAACGCAACGCCCAAAGAAGAGTGATTTAACGATACGCAAAGTATGACGCGTATAACTAAAAAGGCCGCTATGCGGCCTTTTTCCTTTTCACTACTGAATCAGCACCGTAGAATCTCCCCATCTTTTTTCAGCAGAATGGAAAACATGCTGACTTTCGCCCATCAACAGCAGCGACGAAACGTGCGCTGGATACTGTCTCTGTCAGTGCTGATGCTGCTGGCAACCATGATAAGTTTATGCGCAGGAGAACAGTGGATTGCTCCCGGCGATTGGTTTAGCGCTCGCGGCGATCTGTTCGTCTGGCAAATTCGACTGCCCCGTACACTTGCCGTATTGCTGGTAGGCGCCGCACTGGCCCTGGCTGGCGCGGTGATGCAGGCGCTGTTTGAAAACCCGCTCGCGGAGCCTGGTTTACTCGGCGTGTCTAATGGCGCGGGGGTAGGGCTTATTGCGGCTGTGCTGTTGGGGCAAGGGCGATTGCCCGGCTGGGCATTGGGCCTATGCGCCATTGCTGGCGCGCTGATTATCACCCTCATTCTTCTTCGTTTTGCCCGCCGACATTTATCGACCAGTCGTTTGCTGTTGGCCGGCGTGGCGCTGGGGATTATCTGCAGCGCGCTGATGACCTGGGCTATCTATTTTTCCACCTCTTTTGATCTTCGACAGTTGATGTACTGGATGATGGGGGGCTTCGGCGGCGTAGACTGGCATCAGGCCTGGCTCATGGTGGCATTGATTCCGGTGCTGGTGTGGATCTGCTGTCAGTCGCAGCCGATGAATATGCTGGCGCTGGGGGAAACCTCCGCGCGCCAGCTGGGGCTGCCTTTATGGTTCTGGCGCAACTTGCTGGTGGTTGCCACGGGATGGATGGTTGGCGTGAGCGTGGCGCTGGCAGGGGCAATTGGTTTTATCGGGCTGGTAATCCCTCATATTCTGCGACTGTGTGGATTAACCGATCACCGCGTTTTACTCCCTGGGTGTGCGCTGGCGGGGGCAATTGCACTACTGTTTGCTGATGTTGTCGCACGTCTGGTACTGGCATCGGCTGAATTACCCATTGGCGTGGTGACGGCCACGATGGGCGCACCGGTATTTATCTGGTTATTGTTAAAAGCTGCGCGCTAGAAAGCGCAGGTTCGGTCTATGCTTAAAAGCTGAACAGGGTCATCCCACTATTCACCTGTTGTTCTGGAGATGCTATGCAAAACACGCTTTTTAATACGGAAGTGACAACCATCGACGGCGAGGCGACCTCATTGCAGGCGTATGCCGGAAATGTACTGTTAATCGTCAACGTAGCCTCAAAATGTGGGTTAACGCCGCAGTATGAGCAACTGGAAAACCTGCAGAAAACCTGGCATGGGCAGGGTTTCACCGTTCTGGGATTCCCCTGCAACCAGTTTCTGGGGCAGGAGCCCGGCAGTGAAGACGAGATTAAGACGTATTGCAGCACAACCTGGGGCGTTACCTTCCCGATGTTCAGTAAGATTGATGTCAATGGCGAAGCCCGCCATCCGTTGTATCAGAAGCTGATTGATGCGGCACCCACTGCGGTTGCACCTGCAGATAGCGGATTTTATGCGCGTATGGCGAGTAAAGGCCGGGCACCGCTCTACCCGGACGATATTCTGTGGAACTTCGAGAAGTTCTTAGTCGGTCGGGATGGACAGGTGCTGCAGCGTTATTCACCTGATATGACGCCTGAGGACCCGGTTCTTGTACACGCTATAAAGACTGCATTGGCCAACTAATGTCCCGATTAATGCTGCTACAGGATGTTGCGGAATCGACCCGACTCGGCCCGCTATCTGGTGAAATTAAAGCAGGAGAGATCCTGCATTTAGTGGGCCCCAACGGCGCGGGGAAAAGTACGTTGTTGGCGCGAATGGCGGGACTGACGACCGGAGAGGGGTGCATCACCTTTGGTGATACACCGCTCGGTGATTGGCCGGCAGCGAAGCTGGCGCAATATCGTGCTTATCTTGCGCAACAGCAAAATCCGCCTTTTGCGATGCCTGTCTGGCATTTTCTGACGCTGCATCAGCCTGATAAAGCGCGAACAGACCTGCTGCAGGAGGTGGCTGATGCGCTTGGGCTGGGAGATAAACTAGGACGTGGTGTTAATCAGCTTTCAGGGGGGGAATGGCAACGTGTGCGTCTGGCGGCCGTCATCCTGCAAATGAGCCCCCAGTCTAATCCGCATGGGCAACTTTTGTTGCTGGATGAGCCGATGAATAGCCTGGACGTGGCGCAACAAAACGCGCTGGACAGATTGTTGAGCCAGCTGTGTCTGCAGGGAATCGCCATTGTGATGAGCAGTCATGATCTTAACCATACGCTACGCCATGCGCATAAGGCGTGGTTGCTCAAGCGCGGAAAGCTGCTGGCGAGCGGTGCGCGTGATGTGGTGCTAACGCCAGCCAATCTGTCGTTAGCCTACGGTGTAAATTTCCGTCGCCTGGATATTGAAGGCCACAGAATGCTCATATCAACCACTTAAGTTAAATGGGTTCTTGAAAATCACATAATTTCCACGCTAAATTGACACAAAAATAAAAATCAGAGGATTCGTCCTGAATGCGCTTTTGGCTCCTTTTCATCACAGCATTGTTTTTGGCGGGGTGCAGCAGCCATCGTGCTCCTGCGCCAAATGCCCGACTGTCGGACTCTATCGCCGTTATCGCAGGTCTTAACGATCAGTTGCAAACCTGGCATGGTACTCCCTATCGCTATGGCGGTATGAGCCGTAGCGGGGTGGATTGTTCGGGATTTGTGTTGATGACAATGCGTGACAAATTCGATCTGCAACTCCCGCGCGACACGCGTACGCAATCAAAGATTGGTACTGAGATCGATAAAGATGATTTGCTACCCGGCGATCTGGTTTTCTTTAAAACGGGTTCCGGTGAAAGTGGTCTGCATGTCGGGATTTACGATACCAATAATCAATTTATCCATGCTTCAACCAGTCGCGGAGTGATGCGTTCTTCGCTGGATAACGTCTACTGGCGTAAAAACTTTTGGCAGGCGCGCCGAATTTAATCATTGCGGGTGACGAGATCGGCTCGCGGCTTTCTCGTCATCCGCATTTTAAATGTCAACTTTCACTTCTGCTGTTTGTCGGTCTATAACCCTGAACATTAAGAGCGTATCTTGCTAAAAATATGATTTATCCCGAGATATTAAAAAGTGCAAGGCTGGATATTCGTTTATAATCAGGATAAGCTAAAAAAAAAGGATTCGATTTACTGGCTAAAAAGGGAAAAATGAAAGGGCCTCAATTTGTATCAGCAGCAACGTATTTTTCCATCCTTTGCTACAGGATGCCGGATTACACCCATGCAGAGGGGCTGGCACAATGATTGTTTCACTGGATTATCTTTATCATTCAGAGTTCTCTTTTCTTCCTGCACGAAGTGAAAAAGGTGACCTTGAGTTCGTCGATATTGTTACAAACTTTGTCAGCCCGGATGGCGACGTACACATGCCAACAGAGCTGGTTATGCCCCGGATGTCAGACGACGAGCAATGCCGCTTATTTGCCGAGAAGCTGGAATTAATCGAAACGTGCCAACACTTTTTTATTCAACGCAAAATTCCGGCCTGGATTAATTTAACGCCAGCGGTCGCTAATACTTTATTATCAGACGCTGAATATGCTTCACGTGTTGAACGATTTTCATTTATTGAACTGACGATTAATGAAAGTTATCCAGAGTTAAACAGTGGCAAAGAAAATCCCACACTGGCGGCTCTGGCTGCGCGATTCCCATTAATACTGACAAACTACGGTGCCGGGGGCATATCCACGCGGGCAATTTTTGATGGTCTTTTCAAAAGGGTCGTGCTGGATAAAAACTTTGTTCAACAACGGATTACACATATTTCGTTTGAGCCGTTTATGCGGGCTATTCTGGCGCAATTATCTCCCTGCTGCGAATCCATCATCATTAGCGGTATTGATACACAAGAGATGCTGACGCGGGTATTACCTTTGGGATTCAGCGCGATGCAAGGGGGACTGTGGCCGGCGGTATCACCGGCAAAGATTATTTCACTGGTAAAATGATAACCCTTTTATTTGCTGGTGTTTAACAGGCTATTAACAGTCTACACTAGAGACAGGAGGCCCTATGACCCTGTCTTTTACTACGCGCTGGCGTGATGAATTACCAGCAACCTATACCGCTCTTTCGCCCACCCCCCTGAAAAACGCGCGCATCATCTGGCATAACGATGCTCTGGCTGCGCAATTGGGTATTCCAGGTGCGTTGTTTGATGTTTCTGGTGGGGCAGGTGTATGGGGGGGCGAATCGCTATTACCTGGGATGTCGCCTTTGGCGCAAGTTTATAGCGGGCATCAGTTCGGTGTTTGGGCAGGTCAGCTTGGCGATGGCCGCGGGATACTGCTGGGCGAACAACAACTTGCGGATGGTTCAACATTTGACTGGCATCTGAAAGGCGCTGGATTAACGCCTTATTCCCGCATGGGGGATGGGCGCGCTGTGCTGCGCTCGACGATTAGAGAGAGCCTGGCCAGTGAAGCCATGCATTATTTGGGGATACCTACAACCCGGGCCTTGTCGATTGTCACCAGCGAGACTCCGGTGCAGCGAGAGACCACTGAAGCAGGCGCGATGCTCATTCGCGTGGCACAAAGCCATATGCGTTTTGGCCATTTTGAGCACTTTTATTATCGTCGTGAACCGGAAAAAGTACGTCAGCTTGCTGACTTTGCGATCCGTCATTACTGGCCACAATGGCAGGAAGAGGCAAATAAGTATCAGTTGTGGTTTACGGATGTTGTTACACGTACCGCGACGTTAATGGCCGACTGGCAAGCCGTAGGCTTTGCGCATGGGGTGATGAACACGGACAACATGTCGATTCTTGGTCTGACGATGGATTATGGTCCCTTCGGTTTCCTTGATGATTACGTGCCAGATTTTGTCTGCAACCACTCTGATCATCAGGGGCGCTATAGTTTTGATAATCAGCCTGCTGCAGCTTTGTGGAACCTACAACGTCTGGCGCAGACGCTGTCGCCATTCATCCCGGTTGATGTGCTCAATGATGCGCTGGACGGTTACCAGCTGGCGCTGTTAACTCGCTACGGTCAGCGGATGCGGCAAAAGCTCGGCTTCTTTAGCGAGCAGAAAGACGATAACGAACTGCTTAGCGAGCTGTTTAGTCTGATGTCGCGGGAAAGAAGCGACTATACGCGAACGTTTCGCATGCTCAGCCAAACTGAGCAACACAGCACCTTGTCCCCACTGCGCGATGAGTTTATTGACCGTGCGGCATTTGACGACTGGTTCACTCGTTACCGCACGCGCCTGCAACAAGACAATGTGGCTGACGTAGTCAGACAAGCGCAGATGAAGACGGAGAATCCGGCTATGGTGTTACGTAACTGGCTGGCACAGCGGGCAATTAGCCAGGCAGAGCAGGGTGATTATACCGAACTACATCGGTTACACGCTGCGTTACGTACGCCGTTTATCGATCGGGATGATGATTATATCAGCCGTCCACCTGACTGGGGCAAACGGCTGGAGGTGAGCTGTTCGAGCTAAGGCGCGAGAAAAACTTGTGGGGATGCGTTGGCCGGGTGTTGGCCAACGTGAACCTGAGCACCGTACCAGCGTATCAGATCATCAGCCTGTAACACGGCGTCGGGCGTCCCTTGAGACACAATGCTTCCTTGATGGAGCAGTATGATCCGGTCAGCCCACAGTGCTGCCAGATTGAGATCGTGAAGGATGATGCAAACATGCAATTCTCCTGAAGCGGTGAGTGTCTTTAGTAATCTCAGCAGATGTTGCTGATGGTACAGATCTAACGCTGACGTCGGTTCGTCGAGAAATAGCCAACCGCGAGGTCCGGCGTTGCACCACAATTGTGCCAGCGCACGGGCTAACTGAACGCGTTGTTGTTCGCCACCGGAAAGCGCGGCGTATTGCTTGCCCGCCAACGGTGTGCAACCGGTGACTGCCATTACCTGTGCGATAAGCTCGTGCTCGGGATGTTGGGACCAGGGGGCACGGCCCATCGCGATAACGGCTTCTGTCTGCCAGTCAAAACCTACCTGCGTTTGCTGACGCATAACCGCGCGATGGCGTGACAGCGACTGCGTACTCCAGTCAGCCAGTGATTTGCCATCTAACAAACAGCGTCCGGCAGTCGGTTTAAGAAAGCCGGTCAACAGACGTAGCAGGGTGGATTTTCCCGCACCATTCGGCCCGATTAACGCGACCAGTTCACCTTTAGCGAGTTTGAGCGATACGTCGTCAATTACTGAGCGATCAGCAAGGCGATAGTGAAGTCCTTCGGCAATAAAATGTTCAGCCATGCGCTCCTCGCTGACGAAAAATAAGCCATAAAAACCACGGTGCGCCGAGAAGACTGGTCAACAGACCGACCGGCATTTCCGCAGGCGCAACTGCGGTGCGGGCGAGAGTATCGGCAATCAGTAGTAAAAATGCGCCAGTCAGAACGGAACCGGGGATCACGGCCCGATGGTCTGATCCGAGCCACATACGCATTAAATGCGGAACAACCAAACCGATGAACCCAATGACTCCGCTGACCGCTACAGCAGCGGCCACGAGTAATGCGCTGCACAACAACAAAATACGTTGGATCATCCGAACATCAACGCCGAGATAATGCGCCTCCTCCTCACCCAGTTGTAGCAGGTTTAGCGCCGGAGCCAGACGCCAGATGATCAGCACCGTCGGGATAATCAGTGACGTGACAGCCAGTAGCGTGGACCACTGCGCGGCTCCCAGACTTCCCATCCCCCACAACGACAACTGGCGCAATTGCGCATCATTACTGACCCACGACAAAACGCCAACCGCCGCCCCGCAGAGTGCGTTGATGGCAATTCCGACCAACAACAGACGCGATAGCGAACCGTCACGCTGTTGGCTGAGGATAAAAATCACCACGGTAGCAGCCAGTGCACCGAGAAATGCCGCCATCATTGGCGCATACAGCATGAGTAACGCGGGTAATGAGACCGGTAACACCACCCACAGGGCCACAGCGCAGGCGGCGCCGCTGCTTATTCCCAGTAATCCAGGGTCTGCAAGCGGATTGCGAAACAGTCCCTGCATCACGCAGCCAGCGAGCGCCAGAGAGCCGCCAATCACCAGCGCCAGCAGGACGCGGGGAAGACGAATCGTGAGCCAGATTTGACGCAGTGCCTCATCGCCATCACGCCAGAGCAGACTTACCGGCAGGCGCAACGCGCCAAAACCGGTAGCCAGAACCGTCATTGCAACCAGTATCAATGCCAACATCCACAACGAACAGGTGATCCGCCGGGACATCAGGGCAATTGCTCCGCTTTAGCACGAAGCTGCAATATCGCCTGTGGCGTGCGAACGCTGAAGCCCAGTAATGCCATATCATCAATCTGCAGTACCTGCTTATTGCGTCCGGCAGGCGTTTGCGCAAGTCCCGGTAGCGCCCACAGGTTATCTTCGCCACCCATCGCCTTAACGCCGTCCTGCGAAATCACCACCAGATCGGGCTGGCTGGCAATGACGCCTTCTTGTGATAACGGCTGGTAACGGCTAAAACCCTGCATTGCGTTACGTAAGCCGGCTGCGCGAATAGCGGCATCAGCCCCCGTATCCTGTCCTGCAGCCATTGCGGTCATTCCACCATGATTGAGAATAAACAGAACGCGTTTATCAAGCTTTGTGGCGGGTAATGCCGCGAGTTCCTGGCGTAATGTGTTGCGCAGGGCTTCGCCTTTAGCCTTCTGGTGTGTCGCCTGCGCAATGACCTGCACTTTCTCATCAATCACGCTAAGCGTATTACTGGCAGGGACCGTGACAACCCTGACGTTGCTGTGTTCGACCTGCTTCAGGGCCAGAGAAGGCTGCGCTTGTGCGCTGGCTAGCACCAGAGTAGGGCGGGTAGCCAGGATACCTTCGGCGTTGAGCTGACGTAAATAGCCTACATCGGGTAATTGGGTCGCTTCCTGTGGCCACTGACTGGTGCTGTCACGTGCCACGAGGGATGATTGCGCATCCAGCGCATACACAATTTCGGTGACGTCGCCACCGAGAGCCACAACGCGTTCTTCGTCAGCAGCCAGCGCTGCGATGGGCAGCAGCGCAATCAGGACCAGCAGTTTTTTCATGCGGCAAGTCCTTTCGGCGTGAGCGCGTCAATCTGTGCGCGCCATTGTGTTTGCTCTGGTTCCCCTTCCGTACGCTGTCCATAAAGCTGGGCGATTTGCGTGCCATCGGCAGCAAACAGTTCCAGACTGGTGACGTGGCCATCGGCGGTCGGTTTGCGCGTTACCCACGTTTCGGCTACACACTCTTCCAGCAGATGCAGGGTAAAGGTCGGGTTGAAAATATTCAGCCAGCCTTTCATCGGCACCAGTTTTTCTATTACGCCGGTAAAAATCTGTACGCAGCCGCGATTACCCACGAAAACCATAATTTCATTGCCATCCTGGCGCGCGGTATCAAGTAACTGCGCCAGTGCGCTATTAGAAACTTTACAGGCCAGATCGTCGCCCACCAGATTAAATGCCTGTTGACGGGTGAGATCGTGGCGTTTCAGCAGACCGAAGAACTGATGTACATCGGTCATCGCTCGCCACTCTTGATCAACAGTCTGCGCATCGACCGTGATGACGGCTGGCGCAGAAGTGTTGGCAGGTTGCAGTACCAGTGGCGGGTTTTCAGCGAAGATGAAACGGGTCAGCAACGCAGCCCATTCCTCAACGAGGGTATTCTGTGTGGCATAGACTTTCAGCAGCGCATCCCCCTGATGGTCAAAGAACTGAATGCTCTGACGCTCGCCGTGGGCGGTGGTCTCACTGATATGAAAAGCGCTTGCCCACTGATTAAGGAACAGGCGCAGGTCGAGGGCGCGCGGATTAAGAACCAGTCCGGCATGACCGTTCAGGTGTTGATTGGTAAAAGCGCCAACCTGTTCATGCACCGCATATTCGTTACGACAAATGCATTTGGTTTCGCCTACGGCTTCCAGTGCGCCGAGGATTTCGCGGACTTTGCCACGCAAGCGCCAGGCGTCATGGCCGACGCGCGCAAAGGTCAGTTCGGCTTCGCTAATATTCATCAATCCTGCAATGTCGCGTGCGTATTTGCCGGGATTTTCTTTCTTCAGTTCCAGCCAGCGTGTGTAATGATTCATTGTCTCTTCCTTCCAGATTGCTACCCCGGCGAACCGGGGAAAAGTGATTACCACTGATAACTCACGAAAATTTTGCCATTGCGACCATCCTGCGGGATGCCTTGTGGCGACCAATACTCTTTATCAAAAGCGTTGCCCAGCACCAGCGTGGTGGTCATACCTTTCAGTGCCTGTTGGCCCTGATAGCTCACGTAAAAGTCGTTTACGGCATAGCCGGGCTGTTTAGCGTAGCTGCTGCTGATATGCGTGGAGCGGTCCGCAAACGTGCCTATCCAGCCGACTGAGAAACCGCTGTGTGCCACGGGTATGTTCAGTTTGCTGGTGACGGTATCCGGGTTAATGCTGGAAATGTATTCGCCCGTGTCAGTATCTTTGCCGCGTGTGCGGTTATAGGCCATATCGAGACTGAACAGATCGGCGGAGTACTTCGCCATCACGTCCCAGCCCCAGATTTTGGCGTTGGGGACGTTATAGGACATGGTTGTCGCGGCAGCAAAGTCGACGCTGGTGGAGATGTAATCTTTCGCTTTGGTGTCGAAATAGCTGGCTTTAAATTCGAGCGCATCGCTCGCCATCAGCAGATCGTCAAAGCGCAGACCAAATCCGTACTCCTGCGTTTCGTTGGTTTCTGGACGCAGGTTAGGGTTTGGCACCCAGTAGTTAGTGTAGAAACGACCAATCGAGAAGTGTTTCGCATCGTTATACATCTCGCCCATGGTCGGCGCACGGAAGGCCTGAGCGTATGAACCGAACAGCATCAGCCAATCGGCTGGCGTAACGGTCATTCCTGCGCGGGACGACCATTTGTCAGCATCGACATCCGCGTAACCATCGCTGCTACCGCGATATGAGTCATAGCGTGTACCACCCAGCAATGTTACGGGCAGATCTCGCAGGGTGATTTCATCCTGCAGCCAGCCGGAGCTAAAATCAATTTTTGCCTCAGGGAAACCGGTCGTCGCACCTCCGGGGCGTTGTTCCTGGCGATAGTACTCACCACCGTAAGTTAACAGGTGAGAAGCAAAGGAGTCGGTAAACAACCGGCTGCGGTTATCAATTTTTCCGCCTTTGGTCGTTTGTTTGCGAAACTCATTAGTCGCATCCGGATTCTGGGCATTAATGCGAGCCTCGGACCAGTAAAGGCGAGCATCAGCGTTCAGCCAGTCATTGTCCACAGGGGCGAGCGTGTAGGTCAGTTGCGCATCACGCTGGATGGTTGAACGGTCGGTCATCGGGTTGCTGGTGGCATCCGCCGCGCTGGTTTGTGGGTTCTTAGGTTCACGGGCGTCATTGTTGTAGTAGCGCAACGAGCCTGCCAGCGTCTGGGCGCTGTCAATTTTCCAACTGCCTTTCGCCAGCATATTGTTGATCGCTTCATCGTTTGGCGCTGTAGTGCCGTCGCTCTGGCGCAAATCACCGCGATCGCGGCTCGACCATGCAAGCAGTCCGTCCAGCGTATCGGTACGCCCAAATGCGCTGGCGCCCATACCGAGGCTGTGATCGCCGGTTGCCGCAGTACCGAACACGCGGTAACCGCTGTTTTGTCCGGCTTCCAGCAGATCTTTGGCATCCGCAGTGTCATAGGCGATCACGCCGCCGAGCGCACCGCTGCCATACAGCAGAGCAGAAGGGCCGCGCACGACTTCGATGCGTTTGATAAGCGCCGGGTCGAGGAAGGTACTGTTCAGGTGTCCGGTGTCGGTGCCCTGACGAACGCCGTCAACCAGCACCAGAACGCCGCGGCGGTCATAGCCGCGCAGATTCACGTCCTGGCCGTTGGTGCGGCCCGTGCCATCGAGGGTCAGACCCGGAACCGTCCGCAACAGATCGGCTGCCGAACTGGCGGTCTGGTTTTCCGGGGCGGTGGCATCAATCACGCTGACCATCATCGGTGCTTCAAAGGCACTACGGGCATTGCCGGTGGCGGTGACGGTCATATCTTCGACCGCCGCATACGCGAAAGTGGGCAGGCTACTGACAATCGCCAGCGCCAATAGCGAGGGACGCAGGGATGCAGTGTGCAGGTATGGCATAGCAACTCTCCATTAGGAAATCGAAAGCGCTGGCTGCCTGGGTATCACCTGGGTGGCTGGCGAAAGGTGTTGTTTATTTGGTCAGAATGAGTTTTCCGGCTTGGGTCTGGCGCAGCAAGTAATGCTGACCATCATGTTCTATGATCACGCGTCCTTCTTTACCCAGCAGGCTTTTACTGTCAATTCGACGCTCATTTGGCATGACAGAAGGCGGTGTTTTTTCTTTTGCAGGCGTTGCTGTAGTGTTATCCATACGTGACATAGTGTTTAAAAATAACAATCAATGTAACAATGATAATCATTATCAATAAACTGAGAATTTGCATCAAGTCTTTTTGTGAAATAATTGTGACGGGATCAAATTTGCGGGATTGTGCTGCATTAAAAAAGCCCGGTCGCATTACGCTGACCGGGCCTGGATGGGCACGAACCTTAGGTCGGGTCAGGCGAAACCGCCGCCCGGGCATGATGTTAGAATCGACTGTCTACCGCAGAGGCGAGTTTTTCAACCAGCAGTTCCGTATCTTCCCAGTTCAGGCAGGGATCGGTGATTGACTGACCGTAAACCAGTGGCTGGCCGCTGACGATTTTTTGCGTACCTTCGCGTAAGAAACTTTCCGCCATGATCCCGGCTATTGCCGTCGAACCATTGCGAATCTGCTGACAGACGTCATCGCACACTTCTAACTGACGGCGATGCTGCTTCTGGCAATTGCCATGGCTGAAATCCACCACCAGATGCTCCGGCAGAGAGAATTCATGCAGCGTATCGCAGGCAGCGGCAATATCTTCGGCAGAGTAGTTCGGCTTTTTACCACCGCGCATGATGATATGACCGTAGGGATTGCCGCTGGTCTGATAGATAGTCATCTGCCCGGTTTTATCCGGTGAGAGGAACATGTGGCTGGCGCGTGACGCGCGAATAGCATCGACGGCGATACGCGTGTTGCCATCTGTTCCGTTTTTGAACCCGACAGGGCAGGAGAGCGCGGAAGCCATTTCACGGTGAATTTGGCTCTCTGTGGTGCGTGCGCCAATTGCGCCCCAGCTGATCAGATCAGCAATAAACTGACCTGTCACCATATCGAGGAATTCAGTGGCCGTCGGTACACCCAGTTCGTTGACCTGTAACAGCAGTTTACGTGCCAGCTCAATACCATGATTTACACGATAGCTGCCATTCAAGTCCGGGTCGGAAATGAGGCCTTTCCAGCCCACGACGGTACGCGGTTTTTCAAAATAGGTACGCATCACGATTTCCAGACGCGCCTGGTGTTTAGTGCGCAGTGCCTGCAAACGCGTGGCGTATTCCATGGCGGCATCGAGATCGTGAATCGAGCATGGTCCAACGATGACCAGCAAGCGAGGATCTTCACCATTCAAGATTTTTTCTATCCGGCGTCGGGAATCCGTAACATGGCGGGCGACGGAGGACGAAACAGGATGCCGTTGCGCAAGCTCTGCTGGAGTGACCAGGTTGTCAATACGCGCAGTACGGAGTTCATCGGTTCTGTTCATTACTTATCTCAGAAATTTGTTGCTTCAACGGCAGGACTACCGGGAAGTGATGTACATCACAATATCACACTCATCCTGCCTGGTGGCGAGCATAATAACAAAAAATCGAACCAATGCACTAGCATTCTAGTACATGCGGCGATTCAGCCCCATAATGTCGAGGATCTTGGTGGCAATCTCTTCTACCGAGTAATTGGTACTGTTCAGCCATGGGATCTGGTTTTTTCGGTACAACGCTTCTACCTCAGCAACTTCCATTCGGCACTGGCGCAGCGAAGCGTACCGGCTGTTCTCCCGGCGCTCTTCGCGGATCGCCGCCAGGCGCTCAGGGTCGATGGTCAGGCCGAATAATTTATGCTGCAACGGCTTCAGAGAGGCGGGCAGCACCAGATTATCCATATCATCGGCAATAAAGGGGTAGTTGGCCGCACGGATACCAAACTGCATAGCCAGATACAAACTGGTCGGAGTTTTGCCGCAACGAGAAACGCCAAGCAGGATCACCTGCGCCTGATCGAGGTTGCGCAACGAAATACCGTCGTCGTGCGCGAGGGTATAATCAATGGCGGCAATACGCGCATCGTACTTGTTGAGGTTGCCGGGATTCAGGCCGTGCGTGCGATGTGCGATCGGCGTGGGGTCGAGTTTCATCTCATGTTGCAGCGGCGCGACCAGTGCCTGGACGATGTCCTGGCAAAAACCTTCACTTTGTAAAATGATCGAGCGAATTTCCGGCAACACGATGGAGTAGAACACCAGAGGACGCACACCCGTTTGTTGATAAATGGCGTCAATCTGGTCTTTAACCGCCCGCGCACGACTCTCATTTTCAACAAACGGCAGCGTAATGCTGCTGATCGTGACCGGAAATTGCGACATTACCGCGTGACCCAATACCTCTGCGGTGATGGCTGTGCCATCAGAAATATAAAATACATGACGATCAACAGCATTATCCATTTTGCTCATCCTGGGGGCAGACATAATTCTCTGAAAGCATAAATTAAAATTCGTCAGAAGCGAATATTGCTGCATCAGTTTTATAAAGTGAAACAGTATTTTTATATTTAATGAAAAGTACATTTCATTTTTCGGAGCAAATGTTTATACCGACTGATTTTGTGGTGATCCCGTGCCGTTCGCGGGTTTGCGCAAATGCGGAAAGAATCTGAAAAAATAAAAAATAAAGTTGCTTGAACGATTCACCGTTTTTTTCGCTGAGGTAAATATGCCAAGATAATTACGCAAAATTGAGTTTCCTAACCTCGTTCATATATAAGGATTGTTCGATGTCCAACAATGGCTCGTCACCGCTGGTGCTTTGGTATAACCAACTCGGCATGAATGATGTAGACAGAGTTGGGGGCAAAAATGCCTCCCTGGGTGAAATGATTACTAACCTTTCAGGTATGGGCGTTTCCGTACCGAATGGTTTTGCAACGACCGCCGATGCGTTTAACCAGTTTCTGGACCAAAGCGGCGTAAACCAGCGCATTTATGAGCTGCTGGATAAAACGGATATTGACGATGTCACCGAGCTTGCAAAAGCGGGTGCACAGATCCGCCAGTGGATTATCGACACTCCTTTCCAGCCTGAACTGGAAAATGCCGTCCGCGATGCCTACGCGCAGCTGTCAGCGGACGATGCCAATGCTTCTTTTGCCGTGCGTTCCTCCGCTACAGCAGAAGATATGCCAGATGCGTCATTCGCGGGCCAGCAGGAAACGTTCCTCAACGTCCAGGGATTTGATGCCGTACTGGTTGCTATCAAACACGTGTTTGCCTCGCTGTTTAACGATCGCGCAATCTCCTATCGTGTTCATCAGGGCTATGATCACCGCGGCGTCGCGCTCTCTGCGGGCGTTCAGCGGATGGTGCGTTCTGATCTCGCGTCTTCCGGTGTCATGTTCTCCATCGATACCGAATCCGGTTTCGATCAGGTGGTGTTTATCACGTCTGCATGGGGCCTGGGCGAGATGGTGGTGCAGGGCGCTGTGAACCCGGATGAATTCTACGTGCATAAACCGACGCTGGCGGCTAATCGTCCGTCCATCGTGCGTCGTACGATGGGCTCTAAGAAAATCCGCATGATTTATGCGCCGACTCAGGAGCATGGCAAGCAGGTTACCATTGAAGACGTTCCGCAGGCGCAACGCGATGTTTTCTCACTGACCAACGAGGAAGTGCAGGAACTGGCGAAGCAGGCGGTGCAAATCGAGAAGCATTACGGTCGTCCGATGGACATCGAATGGGCGAAAGACGGTCATACCGGCAAGCTGTTCATTGTACAGGCCCGTCCGGAAACCGTACGTTCTCGCGGCCAGGTGATGGAGCGTTATACGCTGCATGCGCAGGGTAAAATTATTGCTGAAGGTCGTGCCATCGGTCACCGCATTGGCGCGGGTCCGGTCAAAGTCATCCAGGACATCAGCGAAATGAACCGTATCGAGCCAGGCGATGTGCTGGTTACCGACATGACCGACCCGGACTGGGAACCGATCATGAAAAAAGCGGCGGCAATCGTCACCAACCGCGGCGGTCGTACCTGTCACGCGGCGATTATTGCCCGTGAACTGGGAATTCCGGCGGTTGTTGGCTGTGGCGATGCGACCGAACGCATGAAAGACGGTGAGAAGGTCACTGTCTCCTGTGCGGAAGGCGACACTGGCTACGTGTATGCCGACATGCTGGACTTCAGCGTGAAGAGCTCCAGCGTGGAAACCATGCCGGATCTGCCGCTGAAGGTGATGATGAACGTCGGTAACCCGGACCGTGCTTTTGACTTCGCTTGCCTGCCAAACGAAGGTGTCGGCCTGGCGCGTCTCGAATTTATTATCAACCGTATGATTGGCGTGCACCCGCGCGCTCTGCTGGAGTTCGATGACCAGACGCCTGAGCTGCAAAACGAAATCCGCGCCTTGATGAAAGGTTTCGATTCCCCACGTGAATTCTACGTGGGTCGTTTGACGGAAGGGATCGCGACGCTGGGTGCGGCGTTTTATCCAAAACGCGTCATCGTGCGTATGTCTGACTTTAAGTCCAACGAATATGCCAACCTCGTCGGCGGTGAGCGTTATGAACCGCATGAAGAGAACCCAATGCTGGGCTTCCGTGGCGCGGGCCGTTACGTTGCTGATAGCTTCCGCGACTGTTTCGCGCTGGAATGTGATGCCGTAAAACGTGTCCGTAACGATATGGGTCTGACTAACGTTGAAGTGATGGTACCGTTTGTTCGTACCGTTGCCCAGGCGAAAGCGGTGGTGGAAGAGCTGGCACGCCAGGGGCTGAAGCGCGGTGAGAACGGGCTGAAGGTAATCATGATGTGTGAGATCCCATCCAACGCCTTGCTGGCTGAACAGTTCCTCGAATACTTCGATGGCTTCTCTATCGGGTCTAACGACATGACACAGCTGGCGCTGGGTCTGGACCGTGACTCTGGCGTGGTTTCTGAACTGTTTGATGAGCGTAACGATGCGGTGAAAGCACTGTTGTCGATGGCGATTCGTGCCGCTAAGAAACAGGGTAAATACGTGGGTATTTGTGGCCAGGGCCCATCTGACCACGAAGACTTCGCGGCCTGGCTGATGGAAGAGGGGATCGACAGCCTGTCGCTGAACCCGGACACTGTCGTACAGACCTGGCTAAGTCTGGCTGAACTGAACAAGTAACATCATGCCTTATCCGGCCTATTCAACGTAGGCCGGATAAGATACGCTAGCGTCGCCATCCGGCACTTTATCCTGCAACACTCTCCACGCTCAAACGCTGAATAATATCCTGACGCAGTTGGTATTTTTGTACTTTACCGGACGCTGTGCGTGGTAATTTCTCCACGATCACAATGTGCTCAGGGTATTTGTACTTTGCCACCCGCTTGCGACTAAAAAAGGCTACCACTGACTCCAGTGACAGCGAATGATGCGGCGGTTTTAGCACCACATAAGCACATGACCTTTCACCTAAGCGTTCGTCCGGCATCGCGACAACGCAGGCATCATGGATACGCGGATGCTGCAACAGAATATCCTCGACCTCGCGGCTACTGATATTTTCTCCACCGCGCACAATAATATCTTTTTTACGCCCGGTGATTTTGATGTATCCGGCATCGTCCATTCGGCATAAATCGCCGCTGTAATACCAGCCGTCATTATCCAGTGCTCGGGCGGTCAGTTCGGGTTCATCGAGATAGCCCATAAACACATTGGGCCCGCGGGAGGCCTCTTCTCCTTCCATACCCGCAGGCAACGTGTTACGTGCCTCATCGACGACTTTAATTTCCACGCCGGCTGCGGCATATCCGTCGGTGTTCATCATGCGGGAAAGCGAATCATCCAGATTGACCACCGCGTGCGGCGAGCTTTCTGTTGAGCCATAGACGCTTAAAAGTTTAATGCCGAGCAGCTGACAATCGCGGGCTATTTTTTTCGGAATAGTGGTGCCGCCGCATAAGAAAAAGCGTAACGACGAGAGATCGTAGGGATGTTTTTCCACGCTACACAGCATGTCATAGACGAACGGTGTGGCGCCGAGTACGCAGGTACAGCGCTGCTGTACCAGTAATTCGAGACAGGCGGCTGGAGTAAAAATATCCAGCAGTACGCTGCGTGCGCCAATTAAAAACGGTGCGGTCACGCCATGTAAAAAACCGGTAGCATGGCCAAGTGGCGCGGGCATTAAAAATACATCCAGCCAGGTAAGATTAAGACGGGCACAATAGGCGCGTTCACTGGCCAGGATGTTGTTGTGGGTCAGCATTACCCCTTTGGGCATCCCCTCTGTTCCGGAGGTAAACAGCACCGCAGCCAGCTCATCGGCATGCACACTAATTGGCTGGGTTAATGGTGGTGATAAAAGGAGCTGGCTGAGTGCCAGTGAGTCTGTCGCGGGTGCCAGCTTATCGACGGCAACAATCTGTTGCAGATGCGGCAGCTGGTTTTGCAAGGGCAGGATCAGATCTACCGGCCGGGTTTGTTTAAACAGCGTAGGTGCGAAAAAAATCTTTGCCTTGCATTTGTTCAGTACCCATACCAGCTCGGCTTCGCGCCAGGCAGGAAGTAGTGGTACGGAAACCGCTCCGGTTTTCAGACAGGCCAGATAGATAAGGGTAAATTCACACCAGCCGGGCAGTTGAAAGGCGACGCGGTCACCTGGCTGGATTCCGCAGGCTAACAACCAGGTCGCCAGACGGCTGGCCGCGCTGTCGAGCGCGGCGTAGGTGTATGAATCGCCGTGATTATCGACCACAGCGATTTTGTCCGGCATCGCCTGGGCTGTTTGGCTCCAGTAATCACCCAGCGATGCATCCCCCCAAAACCCTTGTTGTCGATAAGCTTCCCGACGTTCGGCATTAAACGTTAATGTGACACTCATGAGTTATTCCCTGGATAATTTCGGTACACATCCTGCCGAATAACAGATGTGCTGTATCCGGCGTGCAACAGGTGATACGTGTTAGCCGTAACGGAAATCCACACCAAATGTCCCAACCGGGTATTCCCATTGTTCGAGGATAGTGGAGCCGCACAGAACCCTGCAGGTACCACATTCCAGGCAGCCTGCGGAATCAAAATGAATATTTCCACTTTCGTCCTGCTTATACAGTCCAGCAGGACAGGCTTTCAGCAGTTTGCGAAATTCTTTCATGTCAGGATGTTCGGTAAGGATGATGTGCGGATGCCCCTCATCGACATTGAATTTATTAACGCCCAGTTTGACGTCAACATTTACGGTGTTGTCCTGACTCATAGTGCGGTTGCTCCCTTGATGCCGTCTTTCAGTAGGTTCATCAGCCCAATCTGCTTCGCGTGGGATAAAATGGTCTTGCGAATTGGCTGGTTTGGGCTGCCATCAACGGTGAACATATCGCTCATGATATCGGCCACCATGCGCGGGTATTGGGTAAACAAACGGGGGTTTTCCATTAGCGCGGGGATCTTACGGAAATGCTGTAAATCACGCATCACACAACCCTGTGCAAGGGCGCGTTTGTAGTCCATCAGGCTGTTGGCGGAGAAATCCTGACGTTCTTTCGCTGCAATGGCGGTTTTGGCCGCAGCCTCTGCTGAAGCAATCGCCAAATCCATGCCACGCACGGTGTAACCCAGGTTCAGACAAAAACCGGCGGCGTCGCCGACTATCATCACACCGTCATCAACCAGCTTCGGTACCATCGCCAGGCCGCCTTCCGGCACCATGTGTGCGGAATACTCCAGCAATTCACCGCCGGCGATCAGTGGGCGAATAGTGGGGTGCTGTTTAAAATCTTCCAACATTTGCGGAATGCTTTTTGTCGCATGCCCGATATTGCCCAGACCACATACCAGTCCCAGAGAGACGGAGTCTTTGTTGGTATACAGGAAACCTCCGCCCATCAGGCCATTAGATGGCGAACCGGCAAACAACCAGGCGGCACCTTCATTTCCTGACAGATTAAAACGATCTGCAATGACTGCTGGCGGCAGGCCGATCAGTTCTTTTACGCCAACGGCATAATGATGTGCCGAAGAAGGCGGTACCATTCCCAGTGAACGTCCCAGCATGGAATTGACGCCATCAGCAAGGATAACGATATTGGCTTCCAGGATATCGTCACCCGCCTGCACGCCAGTGACTTTGTTGCCTTCCCGGATCAGGGAATCGACGCGAACGCCCGGAATAAACTGAGCCCCGGCCTGTTCGGCTTTTTCCATCAACCAGGGATCGAGCCTGTTGCGCAATACAGTATATGAGTCCTGCGCTGGGGTATTGTCTTTTTCACGGTGGAAATCGAGAGTGACAGCACTTTCTTCCGTCAGGAAAGAGATTTTTTCGCGGGTCACTTTCCGTTCGACAGGGGCTTCCTCTGCAAAGCCGGGCATAATGTGCTTCAGGCTATGCGTGTAGAGTCGTCCTCCGGTCATGTTTTTGCTGCCGGCACTGTTTCCGCGCTCAATAACCAGCACGTCCAGCCCGGCCTGGGCCATCACGTAACCTGCTACCGCACCCGCCACGCCAGCACCGACCACAATGGCATCAAATTTTTCATCTGACATGTTCTTTGCTCCTTTCCCGCTGCGAATGCAGCGGGATATGTGCGTTAAATGTGGCCGTTAGCGACTGAGCTGTTCGATAAGGGCCGGGACGACTTTGTAAATGTCACCAACCAGACCGTAATCGGCGTAGTTGAAGATCGGGGCTTTTTTATCTTTATTGATGGCGACTATGATCTTCGCGCCGTTCCCGCCGACCATATGTTGAATTTGCCCTGAAATGCCCAACGTCAGGTACAGATCTGATTTCAACAGCACGCCGGAAACGCCAATATAGCGCTCGCGCTCCATCCAGTTTTCACCTTCGGCAATAGGGCGTGAACAACCCACTTCGGCACCCAGAACGGCGGCAAGATTGCGTACCATCTGCAGGTCGCTCTCGGCCACCAGGCCACGACCGACGCCAACCACGCGTTTGGCTTTGCTGAGATCGACACTGCTGAGAGATTTGGCGCGACGTTCCTGGCAAACAATCTCATGAAGTGGCGTGATATAAGGTGCTGAGATGACAGGGCAAGTGTGCGCAGGATTGGTTTCTGCTGGTTCAAACATACCAGGGGCAAGCGTGATAATCGCCAGCGCGCTATTCAGTTTTTCTTTACCGAATGCCAGACCGCCATACATACGGTGTTCTGCAAACAGCGCACCTGCATCGAGAGTGACCGATGTGGCGTCGTTTACCATCGCCGCATTGAGTTGCATGCTTAACCGCGCGCCCAGTGATTTTGTGCGTTTAGACGCAGGCATCAGCAACAGGCCGGTGTGCGTTTGCAGTAAGGCTGAGACAGTCTCGGCGTAGTTTTCAACACGCTGCAGTTCACTGGCGTGTTCGAGCACGATGATGTCATCGGCACCCAGCGCTTTCACCTGATCGGCCTGTTCGTTGCCCTGCACAATAAGGTGTACCTGCTCGCCCCACTGGCGGGCGGCGGTCATTAATTCCGCATAGCGTTCTACGTTATCGCTAAACACCCATACGTTGGCTAATTTACTCATGATGATTGTTCTCCGTTGGGCTTAGTTCAGGGCTTTTTTCAGATGTTCGGCCAGTTCGGCAATGGCTTCTGCTGAGTCATTTTCCAGAATGATGTGCTTACGTTCTGTCTGCGGTGGAACGCTAAGGCTGACTAATTCCGCCAGCGGTGACGCTGGCGTCCAGCCAATATCGCTGGCCTGCCAGGGGGTGACGGGTTTTTTGCCGGCACCAAGAATAGCTTTCATTGCCGGAATCCGCGGTGTATTGATATCCGAGGTCACGCAAATTACTGCCGGGAGCGGCAGGTCAATGACTTCGACTTCATCTTCAAGGGTTCGCTCAACCAGAATGCGGTCGCCGTTACGTTGGATGTTGCTTACCGCGTTAACCACAGGAAGCTGCAGGAGCTCACCTACCAGTAAACCGACCTGTTGTGCGTAGACATCGCCGGACCCTTCCCCGAACAGCATCAGATCGAATTTAATGTTTTTAGCCGCATAAGCCAGCGCCTGGGCGGTATCGCGCGGCAGCGCATGCTCCAGCTGAGGGTCCTGCACCATAAACAGGCTATCCGGACCGCGGGACAGCACGTCTTTACGTACTTTAGAGTTTTGCAACAAGGAGCCGCCCACGGTTAAGGCGACAATCTCATCGCCTTCGGCGGTAAGTTGTGTGGCGGCTTCAATCGCATTCAGATCAAATTGACTGATTTTGGCATCGGCCCGATCAAAGTTAAGCGAGCGCTCTGGGGTAATAACAATGTCCTGTTCTTCAGGCACCAACTTAAAGCAGGTTATTATTTTCATGGCATCTCCAGTGAGTCACGTTCGGATGATGACGAAGTGCGTCATTATCGGCAGTAGGGAAAATTTGACTGAAAATAGTGTGCGGCAGAGTGGGGCCTGTTTTCGACGGGGCAATCTGTTTTCATTCCCAACAATCTTGCAGAAAAATGTGCAACGGCGATGCGGAGTTTCTAAGCGAGGAGTAAAAGTTGTGTACGCAAGGTTACACCGTGAAAACAGTAAACGAGGGTGTAATTGAGAAATGCATCCTATTTTTAAGCGATATCTGTCCGCATTTGTTTCTGATATGTAAATCGTTAATGTTGAATTAATAACATTTATTCTTTTCAATTAGTATAAAACGTAAATAACGCACGCTAACAGTGTTCCTGGACAAGAGGTGTCATCTTGCAGACGGCGCAAATAATTTTGTTTCGCTTGGATAGAATATCGTTGTATAACGTGGTTAATCGTTATCATTTAACACTATTAATTTTCCGCACATTTACCATCTAAAGGTGGAGGCTGTCATGTATCAACGATGTTTTGATAATGCCATGGAAACCCTTTTTGAGCAGGGGAAGACCCCCAGATTTTCGCGATTCGTCATCAGTGATGATCCTAACTGGGAGTCGGGCCACCATGTGCATGACAATGAAACCGAACTTATCTATGTCAAAAAAGGTGTCGCGCGCTTAATTATTGATTCTTCACTGTATGTCGCTCACGCCGGGGATATTGTGGTGATAGAACAAGGACGGTTACATGCTGTCGCCTCGGATAGCAACGCACCTGCCACGACCTACACCTGTGCACTGTACGGTTTTCGCTTCAATGGTTGGCAGGATAACCAGCTGTTGCAGTTACACTCGTGTCCGGTCATCAGCGTCGGCCAGGGAAAGGAGGTTATTAAGAGTATTTTTAATGAACTGAGTATTATGATACCGCAGTGTAAAAATAATCTGTCATCCTCTGCTTATGATGCCTTTGCCTACGCATTAACCGTCTTGTATTACGAAAACTTTAAAAATGCTTATCGTTCGGAGCAGGGGTATATTAAAAAAGACGTGTTAATTAAAGATGTTCTTGTGTATTTGAATAACAACTTTCGCGAAAAAATCACACTCGATCAGTTGTCGAAAAAATTTCGCGCCAGTGTGAGTTATATTTGTCACGAATTCACTAAAGAGTATCGTATTTCGCCGATTAATTATGTTATTCAGCGACGGATGACGGAGGCAAAATTTTCGCTGACGAATACGGAAGCGTCGTTAGCGGAAATCTCGTGGCGGGTGGGGTATGAAAATGTTGATCACTTTGCCAAACTCTTCCAGCGACACGTAGGCTGTACTCCCAGCGATTATCGTAAGCAGTTTAAAAATAATCTGACTGAGCAGGAATGCCTGCAGCCGGAAATCTGATTTTCGGGCGTAAGTCCGGATAGCGTTTATCCGCTATCCGGATGATAGTACGGCTTACTTGTTTTGATAATCTTTCAGGATCTGACGTCCGGCGACGTAGATCATGATTTCATCGGTGCCACCGCCAATGCGTTCGCAGCGTACATCACGCCAGAACCGGGATACCCGGGCTTCATCGGTATAACCCAGACCACCCATTATCTGAATTGCGTCGTCGATAACTTCCATCGCTGTGCGCGCGCAGTACAGTTTTGCCAGCGCCGCACTGGTACGCAGTGATTGTTCCTGATCGGCCTGCCAGGCGACTTTCAATACCATATTGCGCATGTTTTCGATTTTAACCGCCATTAGCGCCAGTTTTTCCTGGATCATCTGGTTGTGGCCAATCGGTTTACCAAAGGCGATACGCTGGTTGGCGTAACGTGCGGCATCCTCGAAAGCGCATTCTGCAAAGCCGGTGCTGCGTGCTGCGTTGATCAGTCTCTCCATTTCGAAGTTGTACATCACATTGAGGAAGCCCATACCCTCTTCGCCGACCATATCACTTTCGTCAACTTCAACGTCATCAAGATAGACTTCGCAGGTACTTAACATGTGCCAGCCGATTTTGTGCAGCGGATTAACTTTGATGCCGGGTTTCTTCGCATCCACCCACCACAGGGTAAAGGCTTTCTTCGGATCTTTCGGCTCGGGATCGCGAGCCAGAACCAGCATATACGGGTACTCTTTGGCACCGGTAATAAAGGTTTTTTGCCCGTTAAGGTACACCTTGCCGTTTTTGCGGGTGTAGCTGGTGGTGGCGCTGTTGTTATCTGAGCCAGCTCCCGGTTCGGTTAACGCCAGCGCATAGGCCGGATCGCCCGTTTCCATGGTGCTTTCAGCGGTTTTACGTAGCTGCTCCGCGGAGCCAAAACGGCGCATACTGTGGATACACTGGCCGTTAGTGATCAGAAAGGCAGGCGCACCACATTTTGAGACTTCCATCAGCGCCAGCATTTGCGTGACGTAATCTGCCGGAATGCCACCGAACTCTTCCGGCACGCCCAGCATCGAAATACCGTTATCCGCAAGCGCGCGCATAAATACTTTAGGGTAGGTGGAGGTCTGATCGCAGGTGCGGAAATATTCTTCCGGGAAATTACTGGTGATCAGTTCCCGAATGCTGGCAAGCAGCAGCTCTTGTTCTTCAGTTAATGAAAAGTCCATCAGGGTACTCCTTTTAATTGGCGGCGTCGGGCAAAACAAAACCCATCGTGGCATCGATAAATAATCTTTCGTCCATCAGTTTCAGGTCTGGAGAAATAACGGGGGTGAATTCCATTTTGTCCAGAATGTCTTCTTGTAAAGAAACACCTGGGGCAATTTCCACTAAATGGAGGCCATCTTCTTTTAACGTAAATACGGCGCGTTCGGTGATGTAACGCACATCCAGTCCACGTTCGAGGGCAATTTTTCCACTGAAGGTGATTTCAGGTAATTCGCTAACGAATTTCTTCACCCGACCTTCCTGCACGATATTCAATTTGCCGTCGGCAACATCTGTTTTCAGACTTCCGGCTGTCAGGGTGCCGCAGAAAATAATTTTCTTCGAGGTGGCGCTGATATCAATAAAACCGCCAGTGCCCATGATCTTGCCATTGAATTTATGCACACCGACGTTGCCGTGCTGATCGACTTCGGCGAAGCTTAAATAGCACACATCCAGACCGCCACCGTGGTAGAAGTCAAACTGGGAGGTCATATCCAGAATAGCGCGGGTATTGACGTTGGCCCCAAAAGCGATGCCCTGCGAGGTAATACCGCCGATTGGCCCGGTTTCAACCGTCAGTATGAAGTCATCGGCGCAGCCTTCTTCACGCGCAACGAGACCAATACCATCGGCAATTCCTACGCCAACGTTACCCACTGCACCTTTGCGCATTTCGAACAGCGCACGTCTGGCCACCAGTTTACGTTGGTTAAGCGGCAGGGCAGTTTGCAGGCTGTCATCAAGGATGAAATCGCCTGAAATAAAACGGTTAACCGGCGCTCCGCCATACAACTGAGTCTGTTCTGGATCGATAACGACGATATCCACCAGATAGCCAGGGATCCGCACGGCTTTAGGGTGCAGTGTGGCTTTCTTCACCATTTTTTGTACCTGCATCATGACGATGCCGCCGTTGTTATGCACGGCCTGCGCGATGACCAGCGCATCGAGATACATCACTTCATCTTCAAAGGTGGCGTAGCCTTCGCTATCACAGGTGGTGGCGCGAATAAAGGCGATATTCGGCGCAATGGCTTTGTAGTAGAGATACTCTTTGTTATCAATTTCTACCAGTTTGATCAGATCTTCGGTGGTCACTTCATTGAGTTTGCCACCTTGTTGGCGGGGATCGACAAACGTGCCAATGCCGATATCACTCAAAATACCTGGCTGATGGGCCGCAGAGGCACGCAGGGTTTGAGTTAATACGCCTTGTGGATAGTTGTAGGCGGCTATTTTATTTTGTTCCGCGAGGTCGGATATCCGTGGGGATTGTCCCCAGTGACCGCACAACGCCCATTTAACTAAACCTTCCTGTGCCAGTGGACTAATACCCCGGTCTGCACGGTCGCCCAGTCCTGTCGGGCTAATTAGCGACAAATTACGTGGGGATTGGCTATTTTTATATTTCTCGGCTAGTGCATTAATTAATGTTGTGGCTTCAAGTATCCCACCGCCAGCGCCTAATACGCAGAGTGTGGCTTCATCCGGAATATAATCAATTGCGTCAGCTGCAGATAATACCGGTACCCGACCATTTAAGCGTGTTGGTCTTGAAAGTTTCATATAAACTCCAGGTTATATTCGTGCGAATGCCTATCGCTATATTCGATAATAGTATTTTGCGTTATTTGAAAATATTTAATCGTCTGCCAGATATTCGTGGTAAAACGAATATCTGGGGCAGGGCGTTATTTATTGCAATTTAAAAATATTGGGCTATTAAGCCTGGTGTAATATTGTCAGAACGGTACGTAGATCGGTTACGGAGATTTGTCCTGGGGCCGAGGCTTTTTTCACCGCACCAAACGTCGCCGCTGAGCCGAAAACTTCGCCGGACAGTCGTGAGATCACACCGGTTTTCGCCATTGACATGGTAATAATTGGGCGGTCGGCGTAGCGTTCCTGCATTTCCAGCGTTGCGCTAAGCAATGTCAGCACATCCGCTTTGCTTTGCGGCATCAACGCGATTTTGGGAATATCTGCACCAAGTTCCTGCATTTTACGCAGTCGCTGGACAATATCATCGGCTGCTGGTGTCTTGTGAAAATCATGATTCGACATAATAACGAAGACATTTTTTGCGTGCGCATGCTCGACGGTCGCTTTAACCAGTTCATCACCGGTGAAAAGCTCCAGGTCGATCATATCTACCAGACCGCTGTCCACTGCTGCGCGGTTTAATGCAATATAGTTTTCGACGGACAGAGCCTGTTCACCCCCTTCTTTGGCACTACGGAAGGTGAACAGCAACGGTTTATCCGCCATCACATCACGGATCGCACGTGCGGCTTCCAGTACTGCGTCAATGGAAGCGACATCTGCGAAATGGTCAACACGCCATTCCAGGATGTCGAAATCCGCTTCGCGATAGGCCAGTGCTTCGCTTTTTACCGTTGAGATGTCTTTACCCATCAGTGAGACAATGATCTTCGGCGCACCCTCGCCAATCACGAGGTTTCTTACGGTTACGGTTTTCATTGATTACCCTTTAACTATTCACAAATACTGCCCATCAGGCTGCAAAACCCATAACCTGTTTGACATACTCCAGCGGGAAATCTTTCCCGGTCCAGAGCTTGAACTGCTCAGCCCCTTGCCATAACAACATGCCGTAACCATCGATCGTTTTGCAACCGGCAAGTTGTGCCTGCTGCAGTAATTTGGTCATATGCGGGTTGTAGACGCATTCTGTCACCAGCAGGTCCGGACGCAGCAGAGAAACGTCGGTCACGAGAGAGTCGTTTTCCAGCGGCTTCATGCCGACTTTTGTACCGTTGGTCAAAATATCCGCGCTGGCGAGTGCCTCGGCAAATGCCTGTCGATCGGCAAGGTCGATCACGGTGACAACGCAGTCGGTGTTTTCATTAACACGTTTAGCGAATGCCTGCGCCTTTTCAAAGAACTCATCTTTACGGTTAAAGATCTTAATTTCTTTGATGCCTTCAATGGCTGCCTGAGCGCCAATGGCTGTAGACGCGCCGCCCGCGCCCAACAGTACCATGATTTTACCTTTAATATCGAAGCCGCTTTCTTTAATCGCGCGAATATGGCCGGTGCCGTCGGTGTTGTAACCACGCAGGTAGCCATCATCATTAACGATGGTGTTGATTGCGCCAACCAGTTTGGCGGCAGGTGTTAATTCATCAACATATTCACAGGCCAACTGTTTATTGGGCATAGATACCCCGGTGCCGCGCATTTTTAACGCTTTTAAACCAGCAATTGCATTAGCAAACGTTGAGTTATCGACTTCAAATGCCATGTAGGTAAAAGGCAGGCCCGCTTTTTCTAATGCTTTATTTTGCATCTCAGGGGACAGACTGTGTCTGATAGGGTAGGCCATCAGACCAATCAGTTCATATTTTGCTGTTACGTCCATTTGATACTCCTTCTAAACAATTTATTGAAAATAACGTTCGCCCAACCGCACATCATTTTTGGGGATATCAAATACGCGGTAATAGCGAATAAAGACGATGATGGCGGTGATGAATGCCAGCAGAGCAAATGCAAGGTCCAGCAAAATGATGTATTGCAGGCCGATGTTAGAAAGGTATCCGGTGATCAGTGGGATAATAAAGTTGGCTACACCACCCATCATCATATAAACACTGGTGACTTTGGCTTTGCTCTTCGGGAAAAACTCTGACATCACCGAGACACCGAGCTGTAAAATACCGCCAGCAGCAGAAAAGCCAATCAGAAACGAACCTGCGTTACAAACCAGCGGAGAGGGATACAAATAAATGACCGCAGCGGTAATGCTTGCCAGACCAGCGTTAAAAACGTTAGCCCAAATGGGGCGAACCATTTTCTTCAGGAGGGCAGCAAAGATGAATACGCAGACCAGCGATCCCATGCTGTAGTAAGAGATGGTTTTTAGTGCGTCAGTTTCCGCCATGCCAGCAAATGCCATGGCATATTTCGGCATCCAGACCACGATGACATAAAAGGTTGAGAATGCGGCAACCCCAAACAGCACGGAAGCGACACCTTCCAACCAGACCAGGGGTTTACTGTTCATCTGTGGCAGATCTTTGGCGAGACCCGCGTCCACCATCTGGCTGGGAAAGCGACTTTTTAACAGCATCAGGGTGATGACCACGAACAGTACACCCGGGATGATGACCGCATAGCCGTACCAGACATGGTTGAGCAGCATGGTGCTGACGACGATGGGGTAAATCATCTGGCCAAACGACACCATGGCTTTAACCAGAATAACCGCCGAGCCGGATGATTTAGGGAAACATTCCATTAACGCCGGATAACCGCCGGTATCCAGCGCTGAATTCGCTACGCCAACGCATACAGCCAGAATAAAGGCAATCATCAGATTGGGGCTGGCGGGAATACCGAAGAAGAACAGCATATATAGAATAACGCCTAACAGAATGATAGCCCGACGACCGAACTTATCTGAGAGAACGCCAAAGAATAAAATACTGACCAGTCGACCAAGACCAATGCCGGAAATTAGATAGGCAATCCCTGCATTATCGGTTGAAAACTTTTCAGCCAGGGAGGTCATGTTTTGCGCCAGTGTGATGACGCTAATACCGTGTAAAAAATAACTTAAATAAATACAGGTTATCGCCAGAAGAAATGGCGTGTTAAAGGTCTTTTTCTGAGACATTTTTTCACAACTCCTTGCGGATTTTAAAATTATTCTGTGCTCGTCGGTGTAGTTTAAATTTCGGCGACCTTGTGATTAATATACCGGGCAGTAGTTATTGTACCTACATAGCATGGCGTTTAAGTTACCAGGTATATTGCATATCAAACTGTGAAACCTAATTCGTCAGACCGACGTTTTGCCGTTATTTTAAAAATACGTCCAATTATTTTGCAGAAGAGGGGAACAATATTGCACCCGCGTTATTGTGCGAGTGGTGCCATGTTTAACTGACGCTTTGCTGCAAGCCGGCTGCGATAACCAATAAACAGTGCCAACAGGAAACCGAACGCAGCGATACCCGCATCAAACCACATGATGTGCGCAATACTGGTTTCGGAGAGCCTGGCGGTAATCAGTGGGATCGTGAAGGTCGCGATACTGCCCGCGCTGTAGTAAATACCGGTAGCTTTACCTTTCGCCTGCGGGAAGCGAGCGGCCATTAGCGTTAGACCGATTTGCACGACGCCTCCGGCTGATGAGAACCCGATGACAAAGGCGAATGTAATCACGACCCAGGTCGTTGGATGCAGGCAAACTGCCAGCAGCGCGACAAAGGAGATAAAGGTGTACAGCATCAACAGAGACGTGGCACGACCCGCTTTTCTCGCCAGGGGAGCAGTAATGAATACGCACAGCAGCGAACCACAGGTGTAAATACTTAACAGCTTGATAGATAACGTATACGGCATACCGGCGACAAACTGACCATACTGTGCCAGCCACTGGCTAACCAGATAAAATGTGGCCATCGAGATATAGCCATACAGGGTGTAACTCCCCAGATCGAGAAGGGAACAACCATGCTTCGGCTGAATAGGTTCCTGTAACGAGGATGATGGCATGATGGAATGCTTCGGCCCCGGATGTGCAGGGAAGCGACAGCGAAACAAAAATATGCCGTTAACCGCCATAATTCCCGCCGCCAGCAAGAAAGACCAGCCAAACCAGAGTTCAGCCCACACCAGCAGGCTGATAACCATCGGCAACAGAAACTGGCCGCTGGACACAAAGGCTTTAATCAGGATATTGGCGGTGCCGGGTGAACGGGGGAAGGCTTCCATCAGGCTGGGGTAGGTTCCGGCATCAAGAAAACTGTTTGCCATTCCCGCTAAAAAACCGAAGGCGTAGGCAATCACAATGCTGTGAGTATTGATGATGCCAAAAAAGAATATGAGGTAGCAGATCATGCCAAAAATGATAAACGGTCTGCGGCCATAGCGATCGGACAGCATGCCTGCAACTAATAAGACGCTTAACCGACCGATACCAAGGGAGGAGATGACAATCGAGACCCCCGCTGCATTGGTTTGCCACTGCTGTTCAAGTGAGGACATATTGAGGGACATCAGAATGACCCCCATACCGTGTACCAGGTAATTAAGGTACAGCCCTATCGCAGTAGAGAAATAGGTGTTTTTCATAATGTGTTACTCGGCGAAGAGGCTAAATGGATGTTGTATTTTGTGTCGCGTAGGGCGTGTTAGCCCAAATAGTATGCAGACTGCGCGTGAGCGAGGGCATAATGTCGGGTGCCCGTGTTGCAACGTAGTGATGGCGTTATGACCGCCTAACACAAACGCTCGAGGTTGTGTGCATAGAGCTCCACTGCAGCAGATTGGTAGATTTTCCAGTCGAGAAAATTGTCGTGGTGATAAACTGCCTGAAAAGAAACCAGATCGGGGAAAAAACGCATCGTGTTATTACCGATACGATTATTTATTTTTTCGATGATCGCGTTAATTCTTAACTTTCTCTTTGCTTTCATTTCTGCACAAATGCGCGCGATGTTTTCCGGGATTTCTTTTTCCCCACTTTCCCATTGTTGCCAGGCAACAATGTCGCCATCACGCGCGATATACGCGGCGCTTTCTTCTACCGTCATAGCAAAAATATGGCGGATAGCCTGCAATTCTAATGCGTTCATTATTTGATCACTTAATAAAAGACGGTGGAATAGTAATAGCATTGTTGTGGATATTTCGGCTTGAAGAGAGTCACAGTATCTTGTGCAATATTATTTGTTATTAATCTGTGAAGTTGGTGCATTTGGCGTGAGAGTGAAATAAAACAATTGGCTAGCTGATGTGATGTAGACCGTGATGGGACGTGGAAATGCAGGATAAAAAAAAGCCCATCGTGGGAGATGGGCAAAGACTACACACAGCAATTCGTTATTTCACTCAGGGGATTTCCATGCTTATAAATCAATGTGTTGATCTAAAGCCTTGGGGTAATAGTAGGCATGCTGGTTTTTCACGTCGATCAGATTCATCTCAATAGTTTAAAAACTGTAAAGAATTTGCGACATAAATGAGTACTCCCACAGGGCTGGGGCTGGGGCTGGGGCTGGGGTTGGTTCGGGGAGCTGCGATGTATTTATCAGCAATAGTAAACAATCAGGCGGCAATGTTGCCGCCTGATGTTGTATTACTTATTGCTTTCGATTTCAGCGATTTCTTCGAGAATTTTATCCGGGTCAGTGCCCGGTGCAGGGGCTTCATTGACCCATGCGGAGAACAGGCGCCATGAAACAGCCAGTACCACTGGGCCGATAAACAGACCAATCATACCGAATGCAATCAACCCGCCGATAACCCCGGAAAGAATAAGGATCAACGGCAAATCAGCCCCCATACGGATCAGCATGGGACGAATAACGTTATCCAGTGTTCCGACCACGCCACTCCACACCAACAGCACCGTGCCCCAGGTAGAATCACCTGTCCAGTAAAGCCAGATAATGGCCGGAATCAGCACCGGTAAAGGCCCCAGTTGCACCAGACAGGAGAGGATCATCAACACCGCCAGTAGCGTCGCGTAAGGTACCCCCGTTACCGCCAGACCAATACCGCCGAGGACTGCCTGTACCAGCGCAGTGACGACCACGCCTAATGCAACCGCACGAATGGCCTGCGCTGCCAACAGGATTGCCGCGTCACCGCGTTTTGATGCAAGACGGCAGGCGAAGTGGCGAATGCCTAGCGCCACCTGCTCACCGCGCCAGTACAGCAGGGCGCTGAATAGCAACATCAAGCCACAGTGCATCATAAAGCGGCCAATATGCGCGGCCTGACCAACAAACCAGGTGGTTGTGGTACCGATATAGGGACGAACCTTAGCCATGATAGCCGAACCGCCCATATCCAACAGGCTGTGCCATGCGCCATAGAGTTTGGCACCCACCAGAGGAATACTGTTTAACCACGCCAGATCCGGCAGCGTCATATCACCGGCGGTAACGGCATGAATCAGGGGACCACTGCCATCAACGATGCTGTTGACCAACAGAGCGATAGGAATAATAAATAACAGAACTAACAACAGGGTCATCACCAGCACGGCCAGCGAACGGCGTCCCCACAGCAATTTTTGTATACGTATCAGGATGGGCCAGGTCGCAATGACCACCGTACCTGCCCAGGCAAAACCGAGGATAAAGGGTTGCACAATCCAGAGACAGGCCACAATCATGATGGCTAAAAACAGCACCGATAGCAGCACTTGTGCAATATCCCTGGGCTGACGGAAATTTACCATAAATACTTTTCACCTTTGTCTTTGCGTCAGAACGTTGACGCGACGTGAACACATTAATCACACTCTATAATGATGAGCAATTTCAGCGGTTTTGAACAGGCGGATTCTGCCTGTAAATCTGCTGAGCGTATTAGAAAAAAATGTGATACAACAAACAAAGCAACACGCAAACGATTAAATTCACAACACAGACCGCAGGAAAGGGTCACTATAATGATTCCACAAATTTCTCAGGCGCCAGGTGTCGTTCAACTGGTGCTCAATTTTTTGCAGGCGCTGGAGCAGCAAGGGTTCACGGGCGATACGGCAACGAGCTATGCCGATCGTCTGACAATGTCGACGGATAACAGTATCTATCAGCTTCTGCCTGATGCCGTGGTTTTCCCTCGTTCGACGGCTGATGTGGCGCTTATTGCCCGCCTGGCGTCAGAACCGCTCTTTTCGTCGTTGATTTTTACCCCTCGCGGCGGCGGCACAGGCACCAACGGGCAGGCGCTTAATCAGGGCATTATTGTTGATATGTCCCGTTACATGAGCCGCATCATTGAAATCAATGTGCAGGAAGGTTGGGTGCGGGTAGAGGCGGGGGTGATAAAAGATCAGCTTAACCAATATCTGAAACCCTACGGCTATTTCTTTGCGCCTGAATTGTCCACCAGTAACCGGGCGACGTTGGGGGGAATGATCAACACCGACGCTTCCGGGCAAGGTTCGCTGGTCTACGGTAAAACCTCCGATCACGTGCTGGGTATTCGCGCGGTATTGATGGGCGGGGATATTCTCGATACCCAGCCGATGCCGGTTGAATTTGCCGAAATGCTCGGTAAAAACAATACGGCGATTGGGCGCATCTATAAGACGGTTTATGAACGGTGTCGTGAGAACCGACAGTTGATCATTGACAAGTTTCCAAAGCTCAATCGCTTTTTAACCGGCTACGACCTGCGGCACGTCTTCAATGATGAGATGACCGAGTTTGATTTAACCCGCATCCTTACGGGGTCCGAAGGTACGCTGGCCTTTATCACCGAAGCCCGCCTTGATATCACGCCGCTGCCTAAAGTTCGGCGACTGGTCAACGTCAAATACGATTCGTTTGACTCTGCATTGCGTAATGCGCCAGTGATGGTGGAAGCGCGCGCGCTGTCGGTCGAAACCGTCGATTCAAAAGTGCTTAATCTGGCGCGTGAAGATATTGTCTGGCACTCCGTCAGCGAATTGATTACCGATGTCCCGGATAAAGAGATGCTCGGGCTGAATATCGTCGAGTTTGCTGGTGACGATGAAGCATTAATTGATTCTCAGGTCAGTGCGCTGTGTGAACGTCTGGACGGGCTAATTGCCCGGCAGGAAGCCGGCGTAATTGGCTGGCAGCTGTGTACCGAACTGGCTGGTGTCGAGCGCATCTACGCCATGCGGAAAAAGGCCGTTGGTCTGCTGGGTAATGCCAAAGGCTCTGCGAAGCCGATTCCGTTTGCCGAAGATACCTGCGTACCGCCGGAACACCTGGCCGACTATATTGCCGAGTTCCGTGCGCTACTCGATAGTCATGGCCTGAGCTATGGCATGTTTGGTCACGTGGATGCCGGGGTGCTGCACGTCAGACCCGCGCTGGATATGTGCGATCCGCAACAAGAAGTGCTGATGAAACGCATCTCTGATGATGTGGTGGCGCTGACGGCCAAATACGGTGGTCTGCTATGGGGCGAACACGGGAAAGGTTTCCGTGCTGAGTACAGTCCGGCATTCTTTGGCGAGGAACTGTATCGCGAACTGCGCAAAGTGAAGTCGGCGTTTGATCCGCAAAACCGGCTCAATCCGGGGAAAATTTGCCCTCCGGAAGCCATCGATGCGCCAATGATGAAAGTGGATGCGGTTAAACGTGGGACTTACGATCGTCAAATCCCGCTGGCCGTTCGACAGGAGTGGCGTGGGGCAATGGAGTGTAACGGCAACGGGTTATGCTTTAACTTCGATGCCAAAAGCCCGATGTGTCCGTCGATGAAAATTAGCCTCAATCGCATTCACTCGCCAAAAGGGCGGGCAACGCTGGTACGGGAATGGTTGCGCCTGTTGGCCGATCGTGGGATCGACCCCGTGAAACTGGAAAAAGAGTTGCCAGAAAAACGTGCCAGTTTACGTACGCTAATCGCCCGAACCCGGAACAGCTGGCATGCACGTAAGGGCGAGTATGATTTCTCGCATGAAGTGAAAGAGGCGATGTCCGGGTGTTTGGCATGTAAAGCCTGTTCTACGCAGTGCCCGATAAAAATTGACGTTCCGGAATTCCGCTCGCGCTTCCTGCAGCTGTATCACACGCGCTATCTGCGCCCGCTTCGCGATCACATGGTCGCCACCGTTGAGAGTTATGCACCGCTGATGGCGCGCGCACCTAAAACGTTCAACTTTTTCATCAATCAACCACTGGTACGTAATCTGGCTAAAAAACACATCGGCATGGTGGATTTGCCGCTGTTGTCTGCACCATCATTACAACGACAGCTGGTCGGGCATCGTTCGGCCAATATGACGCTGGAACAGCTTGAAGCTCTCAGCCAGGAGCAAAAAGCACGTACGGTGCTGGTGGTGCAGGACCCTTTCACCAGCTATTACGATGCACAGGTAGTGGCTGATTTCATCCGACTGGTAGAAAAATTGGGTTTGCAGCCGGTGTTGTTGCCATTCTCACCTAACGGCAAAGCGCAGCATATAAAGGGCTTTTTAAACCGGTTTGCAAAAACGGCGAAAAAGACCGCTGAATTCCTCAACCGGGTGGCAAAGCTGAATGTCCCAATGGTCGGTGTCGATCCGGCGCTGGTGCTATGTTATCGCGATGAATACACGCTGGCGCTCGGCGAGCAGCGCGGTGATTTCCATGTCTTACTGGTCAATGAGTGGTTATCGGCTGTACTGGCGTCACAACCGCCGGTCGCTATCGGTGGCGAACCGTGGTACTTCTTCGGACACTGTACCGAAGTGACCGCTCTGCCGGGAGCGCCTGCGCAGTGGGCCGCGATTTTTGCCCGGTTTGGGGCCAAACTGGAAAACGTCAGCGTGGGGTGCTGCGGGATGGCGGGTACCTATGGTCACGAAGTGAAGAATCATCAGAACTCACTGGGGATCTATGAGTTATCATGGCACCAGGCAATGCAACGATTGCCGCGTAACCGTTGTCTGGCTGCCGGGTATTCATGTCGAAGCCAGGTTAAACGCGTAGAAGGCACAGGCGTTCGCCACCCATTACAGGCATTACTGGAGATTATAGGATGATCTGGAAACGTGAAGTCACACTCGAGGCGCTCAACGCCATGGGTGAAGGAAATATGGTCGGGCTGCTCGATATTCGTTTTGTGCATATCGGCGACAATACTCTGGAAGCCACAATGCCCGTGGATCATCGCACCAAACAACCCTTTGGTTTGCTGCACGGCGGGGCGTCTGTCGTGCTGGCTGAGAGCATTGGCTCGGTGGCTGGATATCTGTGTACGATGGGCACTCAAAAAGTGGTGGGCCTTGAGATTAACGCCAACCACGTTCGTTCTGCACGTGAAGGGCTCGTCAGAGGGGTGTGCAGCCCTGTGCATACCGGTTCACGTCATCAGGTGTGGCAAATCGAGATCTTTGATGAGCAGGGTCGGTTATGCTGCACCTCGCGACTGACGACCGCTATTTTGTGATGCATGTTGAGTTTGGTCATTATTTGCGCAGGTAATGGTGTTATACTGTGCAGGTTCTGAACACAAGCGAGGATGATATGTCTACCCAATTAGACCCGGCCCAACTGGCAATAGAATTTTTACGTCGTGATAAAACCGATCTTTCACCAGCTCAGTACCTGAAAAGATTGAAACAATTAGAGCTGGAGTTTGCCGATTTATTAACGCTCTCTTCGACTGAACTGAAAGAAGAGATCTATTTTGCCTGGCGCCTGGGCGTTCATTGATTCCGGTATGCCTGTCGTAATAAAAACCCCGACACATGTGTTCGGGGTTATTTTTTGCCTTAAACCTTGTTTACCACTTCATCTCACCGGTATTCACTTTCGCACTCAGCTCCAGAGAGCTTTCGTCTGCAAGGCCCGGCCACGCTGCGGTCATTGTTTTTATCACGTAGGCTGAACCTTTTTTCGCGCCCAGCGCCTGCTCAAACGACTGCAAATAATCCTGGGTGAAGTGAATCGCTTTATCACCCGTCGGGCGTTCACCAATATAATGACCGGGAATCACCTGAGTGGGATGTAATTGCTGCATTTCACTCAGCACGTTTCGCCATGCCGTGCGCTCTGCCGATGACTGCGTGTCCGCTGTCCAGACGTGAATACCTGAAGCGATACCGGTTCCGCCAATGATGGCGCGGTTCGCCGGGATCCAGACATACGCCGCATAGTCATTAGGATGGCGTAATTCCAGCGTTTCGCCATCAACCGTAAAGCGTGTTTGCGTGGTGGCCTGCGGTACAGTGAGCGATGTTGGCGCGCCATCTTTCATCTGTGGGCCCCAGAACTGTAATTTGGCTTCTTTGGTGGCACGAATATGATCCACCACGTGCGGCGTAGCCAACACCTTGACACCGGGGAAGGCTTTGACAAGTGGCTCAAGGCCAAAGTAGAAATCCGGATCGCCAGACGTGATCACAATGGCTTTCAGCGTCTTACCGCTGGTGCGAATCAGTTGCACCAGTTTTTCACTGTCTTTGGTGCTGAATTGGGCATCAAACAAAATCGCTTCTTTCGGGCCGGACACCAGCGTAGAAGATACCGGGAAAATAGCCTTTTCCTGCGGATTGTAGACATCCAACTGTAGTGGAGCGGCAAATGCCGAAGAGGCAAACAGGGGTAACAGCATAGCCAGTGTATTGATTTTCATAACGGGGAACCTTGTGCAGGACATTGTCTTTTGATCGTTCCCGTATTTTAAGGAAATTCGGATCTGTTAGAATTCCCATATCAGGACATGCTGAGTTTCATAAAACGATCGGATGGGATGCAATGGACAGAGTCATGGCGGCAACAGTTTTTAACCATATCTGTGATTTAGGCAGTTTGAGTGCCGCCGCACGCGCGCTGGGGCTTTCCCGGCCGATGGTCAGTCGCTATCTGGATGAGATGGAAAAGTGGACCGGGGCGCGGCTTATCCATCGTTCGTCACGGCGCCTGACAATCACGCCTGCCGGTGAAGAGGCATTGGTGAAAACCCGCACCCTGGCACAGCTTTCGCGAGATATCGGTGCCGCCGGGCTCGCGCAAACTCCATCGGGCACGCTACGTGTGGCGTGTGCACATTTTACCGCCATACATATTCTGGCGCCGGTGCTGCCCGCGTTTCTTGCTCGCTATCCTGACCTCCGCATTGAAGTTGAGATCAACAATCAACCGGTAAGCCTGGTTGGAGAACGTATCGATGTGGCGATCCGCATCACGGAAAACCCCGAACCCGGAACGATTGCCCGGCGCTTAGGGGATTGTGAATCGGTGTTATGTGCCTCCGTGGATTATCTTAACCAGCATGGCATCCCAAAAAACGTCGACGATCTTGCGCAGCATAATTGCCTTTATTACAGCGGATTCGCCGGAAAGTCATGGCATTTTCTGGATGCGCAAGGGCAAGCTGTCACTGTGGCCATTAAAGGTAATTTAAGCGCCGGTATCTCGTCACTGCTATGTGAATCCGCCCTGGCGGGGATGGGGATTGCGTTGGTACCTGAGCAGGAGGCGAGAGAAGGGCTGGCGCAGGGGAGATTAATACGACTTCTACCCCAACTACAGCCTAAACGCCTGCCGATTTATGGTTTATATCTTTCCCGCGATCACCAGCCTGCGGGGTTGCGACTGTTGCTGGACGCACTGAATGAGACACAGTGCTAACTATGTGATTGAGTGTGTTTATCAAATAGTCAAAGCGCAATTTGTGTTAAAAAAAATTTATCAGTGTATGAGATTCTTCTGATCGCCCCTTCAAGAGCTAAGCCATTGTGAGTGCCGGAGATAAGCGCCGGATGGGGCCGGAACCCTTAAGCCTGCCAGCAAGCAGACTTAAGGGTTTTTTATGGCCCACATGCGCTTTGGGCCGTATTGCTCCCCCGTAGTCATCCCCACCTATCCCTTAAATAGACATTATCTATACATCTTTTAGCATTTGACCTGCCGGAACGATTACACATTCATAATCTATTATTAATCAATGTATTGAATAAAAAAATCCATCCCTGTTAACCCTCGCCGCAGGGTCTATGCTTAATAAAAGTCGTCAAAAAGGGCGGTTAACCCGAATGCCCCTGCTGTTGAGGGGTTGAAGTGATAATCATTATCACTAACATGGTGTTATAGCTTAAAAGCTAGTGACTCGAGGTAACCCTATGGAATTGCATTCAGGAACATTTAATCCCAACGATTTTGCGTGGCGCGGGCTGACGTTAACGCCAGCGGCAGCGGCGCATATCCGTGAACTGGTGGCAAGGCAACCCGATATGTTGGGTGTGCGGTTAGGCGTGAAACAAACCGGGTGCGCGGGATTCGGCTATGTGCTGGACACCGTCAAGCAACCTGAGAAAGACGATCTTCTGTTTGAAACGGATGGCGCCAGACTGTATGTGCCTTTACAGGCGATGCCGTTTATCGATGGAACTGAAGTCGATTTCGTGCGTGAAGGATTAAATCAGTTATTTAAATTTCATAACCCGAAAGCCCAGAACGAATGTGGCTGTGGCGAAAGCTTTGGGGTATAGGCGGTACTATGTCTCGTAATACTGAAGCAACTGACGATGTCAACACCTGGGCTGGCGGGCACCTCAATTACAAAGAGGGGTTCTTTACCCAACTCAAAACCGATGAGCTGGCCAAAGGGATCAACGAAGAGGTCGTGCGCGCGATTTCGGCAAAACGAAATGAACCCGACTGGATGCTGGAATTCCGTCTGAATGCGTTTAACGCGTGGCTGACGATGGAAGAACCACACTGGCTAAAAGCGCACTATGACAAACTGAACTACCAGGATTACAGCTATTACTCTGCACCTTCTTGCGGTAATTGTGATGAAACCTGCGCCTCTGAACCGGGCGCGGTGCAACAAACGGGCGCGAATGCATTTTTAAGCAAAGAGGTTGAGGACGCGTTCGAGCAGCTTGGCGTACCGGTCCGTGAAGGCAAAGAGGTGGCGGTGGATGCCATTTTCGATTCGGTGTCAGTCGCAACGACCTACCGCGATAAGCTGGCGGAACAGGGTATTATTTTCTGCTCGTTCGGCGAAGCCATCCACGATCATCCTGAACTGGTAAAAAAATACCTCGGTACCGTCGTCCCGGGGAATGACAATTTCTTTGCCGCGCTGAATGCGGCGGTAGCATCAGACGGCACGTTTATTTATGTGCCGAAAGGCGTGCGTTGCCCAATGGAACTGTCGACCTATTTCCGTATCAATGCAGAAAAAACCGGACAGTTTGAACGCACGATTCTGGTGGCGGATGAGGGGAGTTACGTCAGCTATATCGAAGGTTGTTCGGCGCCGGTACGTGACAGTTACCAGCTGCATGCGGCGGTGGTTGAAGTGATCATCCATAAAGATGCTGAGGTGAAGTATTCAACGGTACAAAACTGGTTCCCCGGCGATGGCAATACTGGCGGCATCCTGAATTTCGTGACCAAACGTGCGCTGTGTGAAGGCGAAAACAGCAAAATGTCATGGACGCAGTCAGAGACCGGTTCAGCCATTACCTGGAAGTACCCGAGCTGCATTTTGCGTGGTGATAATTCGATCGGCGAATTCTACTCCGTTGCGCTGACCAGCGGTCATCAGCAGGCCGATACCGGCACCAAAATGATCCACATTGGCAAGAACACGAAATCGACCATTATCTCGAAAGGGATCTCCGCCGGACATAGCCAGAACAGCTACCGCGGCTTAGTGAAAATTATGCCTACCGCCACTAACGCCCGCAACTATACCCAATGTGATTCGATGCTGATCGGGGCGGATTGCGGAGCGCACACATTCCCATATGTGGAGTGTCGTAACAACAGCGCCCAGCTCGAACATGAAGCCACGACGTCGCGCATTGGCGAAGATCAGCTGTTTTACTGCCTGCAGCGCGGTATCAGCGAAGAGGATGCCATTTCGATGATCGTGAATGGTTTCTGTAAAGACGTGTTCTCTGAACTGCCGCTGGAATTTGCCGTGGAAGCGCAAAAACTTCTCGCCATAAGTCTTGAACACAGCGTCGGTTAAAATTTAAGGAAAGCACATGTTAAGCATCAAAGATTTACAGGTCAGTGTGGAAGATAAGGCGATCCTGCGTGGGCTGAGTCTTGAAATTCGCCCCGGAGAAGTGCACGCCATTATGGGGCCAAATGGTTCCGGGAAAAGTACGCTTTCCGCCACCCTGGCCGGACGTGATGACTATGAAGTCACCGGCGGGACGGTAGAATTCAACGGTAAGGATTTACTGGAATTGTCGCCGGAAGACCGGGCCGGTGAAGGGATCTTCATGGCATTCCAGTATCCGGTGGAAATCCCCGGCGTCAGTAATCAGTTTTTCCTGCAAACGGCGCTGAATGCGGTACGCACCTACCGTGGCGAAGAGTCACTGGACAGGTTTGACTTCCAGGATCTGATGGAAGAAAAAATTGCGTTGCTGAAGATGCCGGAAGATTTGCTCACGCGTTCGGTCAACGTTGGTTTTTCCGGCGGTGAGAAAAAGCGTAATGACATTTTGCAAATGGCGGTGCTGGAGCCTCAGTTGTGCATTCTGGATGAGTCGGACTCCGGGCTGGATATCGATGCGCTGAAAATCGTCGCCGACGGCGTGAACTCGCTACGCGACGGGCAACGCTCATTTATTATCGTCACCCACTACCAGCGAATCCTCGACTATATCAAACCCGATTACGTCCACGTTCTCTACCAGGGGCGCATTGTGAAGTCCGGTGATTTTACGTTGGTTAAACAGCTGGAGGAGCAAGGGTATGGCTGGCTTAGTGAACAGCAGTAACGTGCTCCAGCAGTGGCATCATCTGTTTGAAGCGCAGGGTGAGCGTCGCTCACAGCATGCGCAACAACACCTGCAACAGATGTTGCGGCTGGGGTTGCCGACGCGTAAACATGAGGACTGGAAATACACGCCGCTGGAAGGGTTAACCAACAGCCAGTTTGTCAGTGATGTTGCTGAGATAACGTCAGCCCAGTGTGAAGCGTTGGCACCGGCTATTGATGCCATACGACTGGTATTTGTCGACGGGCAATTCTCTCCAACGCTGAGCGACAGCACAGAAGGTAGCGGTTTTGACATTACCGTTGATGATGCGCGTCAGGCGCTCCCTGCGGCTATCCAGCCAGAGGTGTTCCTGCATCTGACCGAAAGCCTCTCACGCAGCGTCACGCACATTCAGGTCAAACGATATCAACGTCCAGCGAAACCGCTGCTGTTGATGCACATCACCCAGGGGCTGGCAGGTGATGAGGTGAATACCGCGCACTATCGTCACCATCTTGAACTGGCCGAAGGTGCAGAGGCTACCGTCATTGAGCACTATGTTAGCCTGAATGCGCATCGACATTTTACCGGTGCACGCTTAACGATGAACGTGGCGGCAAATGCCCATTTTCACCATATCAAACTGGCGTTTGAGAATCCGGTTAGCCACCATTTCGCGCATAACGATATCCAGTTAGGGGCAGATGCGACGGCGGTGAGCTACAGCTTCTTACTCGGTGGTGCGGTATTACGCCATAACACCAGTACCCAGCTTAATGGGGAGAACAGCACACTGCGGATTAACAGTCTGGCGATGCCGGTGAAAAATGAAGTTTGCGATACCCGAACCTGGCTTGAACACAATAAGGGGTATTGCAACAGCCGCCAGTTACATAAAACGATTGTCAGCGATAAAGGCCGGGCGGTGTTTAATGGCCTGATTAACGTGGCGCAGCATGCCATTAAAACCGATGGTCAGATGACCAACAATAATTTGCTGCTCGGTAAACTGGCGGAAGTGGATACCAGGCCGCAACTGGAAATCTACGCTGATGACGTGAAATGCAGCCACGGGGCGACGGTAGGGCGGATCGACGATGAACAGATGTTCTATCTGCGTTCGCGTGGGATTGGCCAGCAGGATGCCCAACAGATGATTCTCTACGCGTTTGCCGCTGAACTGACGGAAGCTCTGAGCGATGAAACGCTGAAACAACAGGTACTGGCGCGGATAGCCCAACGTCTGCCGGGAGGCGTAGCATGACATTTCCCATTGAAAAAGTACGGGCCGATTTTCCGGTCCTGACGCGTGAGGTCAACGGCTTACCGCTGGCTTACCTCGACAGTGCTGCCAGTGCGCAAAAGCCCAACCAGGTGATTGATGCCGAGGCAGAGTTTTATCGGCATGGCTATGCGGCTGTCCATCGGGGGATTCATACGCTCAGCGCTCAGGCAACGGAAAAAATGGAGAATGTCCGTAAGCTGGCGTCATTGTTTATTAACGCGCGTTCAGCCGAAGAGCTGGTGTTTGTTCGCGGTACGACGGAGGGCATCAACCTGGTGGCGAACAGCTGGGGCAATAGCAATGTTCGGGCGGGTGATAACATCATCATCAGTGAAATGGAACACCACGCCAATATTGTCCCCTGGCAGATGCTGTGCGCCCGTGTAGGTGCGGAACTGCGTGTTATCCCACTGAATGCCGACGGGACGTTGCAACTGGAAACGCTACCGACGCTGTTTGATGACCGTACGCAACTGTTGGCCATTACCCACGTATCTAATGTGCTGGGCACTGAAAATCCGCTGCCGGAGATGATCGCGCTGGCGCATCAGTACGGCGCAAAAGTGCTGGTAGACGGCGCGCAGGCGGTCATGCACCACCCGGTGGACGTGCAGGCGCTGGATTGCGACTTTTATGTCTTCTCCGGACATAAGCTGTATGGACCCACCGGCATTGGCGTGTTGTATGCCAGAGAGTCGCTGCTGCAGGAAATGCCACCGTGGGAAGGCGGTGGCTCGATGATAGCAACCGTCAGTCTGAGCCAGGGAACGACGTGGGCTAAAGCCCCCTGGCGTTTTGAAGCCGGAACGCCGAACACCGGAGGGATTATCGGTCTGGGAGCGGCCATTGAATATGTTAGCGCGCTGGGGCTTAGTGAAATCAGCGAATATGAACAGTTCATGATGCGCTATGCGCTGGAGCAACTGGCGGAGGTACCTGATCTGACGCTCTACGGCCCGGAAAACCGTCTGGGCGTGATTGCGTTTAACCTCGGCAAACATCACGCGTATGACGTCGGTAGCTTTCTTGATAACTATGGAATTGCAGTGCGGACTGGGCATCACTGCGCTATGCCATTGATGGCTTATTATCACGTTCCCGCGATGTGCCGGGCTTCCATTGCCATGTATAACACCCATGAAGAAGTGGATCGCCTGGTGACGGGACTCAAGCGTATTCATCACTTGCTGGGATAACAGGGAGGCATTATGGCTGCGCTACCGGATAAAGAAAAACTGTTGCGTAATTTTCTGCGTTGCGCTAATTGGGAAGAGAAATACCTGTACATCATTGAACTGGGTCAGCGCCTGCCGGAATTAACTGCCGACGATCGCTGCCCGGAAAATAGCATTCAGGGATGTCAAAGTCAGGTATGGATTGTTATGCGGCAGAATGCTGAAGGTATTATTGAATTACAGGGCGACAGTGATGCGGCAATTGTGAAAGGACTTATCGCCGTCGTCTTCATTTTGTATGACCGGATGACGGCTCAGGATATTGTGAATTTTGATGTGCGTCCGTGGTTCGAAAAAATGGCGCTCGCACAGCATCTCACACCTTCACGTTCACAGGGACTGGAAGCGATGATACGGGCGATCCGCACCAAAGCCGCAACTCTTAGCTAAACTGATAAAACACGTCATCTTTCAGGCTGACTGGAATGATTCCGTGCAAGGCATCGCAATGACTCGTAGGCCGGATCGGACGTTTGCCGTCATCCGGCAACAACGCCAGGGGGGTGAGTGAGTATGAAACGCGCGTCTGTTATTACGTTAATGCTGATCGGCGCCTACAGCGCTATTCAGGCCGCCTGGGCGGTCGATTATCCTTTGCCACAGGCTAACAGCCGTCTTGTCGGGCAAAATCAAACCTACACCGTGCAGGAAGGCGATAAAAACCTACAGGCGATTGCCCGTAAGTTTGATACCGCCGCAATGCTGATCCTTGAAGCCAATAATACTATTGCCCCCGTCCCTAAACCCGGAACGCTGATTACTATTCCCTCGCAATTATTGCTACCAGATGCGCCACGCGAAGGCATTATTGTGAATCTGGCGGAACTGCGTCTGTATTACTTCCCGCCGGGAGAGAATAGTGTTCAGGTATTCCCGATTGGTATCGGTTTGCAGGGGCTGGAAACGCCGGTAATGGAAACGCGGGTTGGTCAGAAAATCCCCAATCCGACCTGGACCCCTACACCGGGCATCCGTAAACGCTCTCTGGAGCGCGGCATAACATTACCGCCGGTAGTGCCTGCGGGGCCAAATAATCCGTTAGGGCGCTTTGCACTGCGTCTGGCGCATGGAAACGGTGAATACCTGATCCATGGCACCAGCGCGCCGGACAGCGTGGGCCTGCGTGTGAGTTCCGGCTGTATTCGCATGAATGCACCGGACATCAAAGCGTTGTTCGAGCAGGTGCGGCCAGGTACGCCTGTCAGAGTGATCAACGAGCCGATAAAGTACGCCGTCGAGCCAAATGGTATGCGCTATGTTGAGGTGCACAGGCCATTGTCACCGGAAGAGGAACAAAACGTCCAGACCATGCCGTATGTGCTACCAGCCGGCTTTACCCAGTTTAAAGACAATAAAGCGGTGGATAACAGTCTGGTGGAACGGGCGTTGTATCGTCGTGCAGGTTATCCGGTCACCGTCACTGCCGGGCAAGCATCGGTCGCGAGCAATGGGCCAGAAGTGAAGTCTGCGCGTAATGGCGTACCAGGAGGGGATGCAGAGGTACGCGTAACGCAATAGCAGGGAAGGGAAATTCAGAGCAAAAAAAATGGCGCACAATGTGCGCCATTTCTATTACACAGATACTATTACTTACGGTATTTAGTAGCTGCGTTGTCCAGACGCTGGTTAGCGCGAGCTGCGTCATCTTTAGCAGCCTGAACGTCGGAACGCATTGCGTTCACGTCGTTGCTCAGCTGGTCAACTTTAGCGTTCAGAGTCTGAACGTCAGAAGACAGCTGATCGATTTTAGCGTTGCTGGAGCAACCTGCCAGCAGAGTAGAACCCAGGATTACCGCGCCCAGTACCAGTTTAGTACGATTCATTATTAATACCCTCTAGATTGAGTTAATCTCCATGTAGCGTTACAAGTATTACACAAAGTTTTTTATGTTGAGAATATTTTTTTGATGGGAATGCACTTATTTTTGATCGTTCGCTCAAAGAAGCATCGAATTGTGCAAAAACAGCTAAAAACTCGTGAGAAAACAGAAAGCTTCCATCGGATTCATCTTAGATAATCTCGGATTGGATAGTGAAATCCGATTTGATTTTTTATTAATCGTGGCTATCAAGAAAATAAAAAAGCGCCGCAAGGGCGCTTTTTAAGCAAATTAATTCGCGATGGAATTATTACAGCACGTGAACAGATGCCGTATTGGTGGTGCCGCTCGGAACCAGCGCACCGGAAACCATCACCACAACGTCACCTTTCTGTGCCAGACCGCTTTCCAGAGCAACTTCTTTACCCAGGCGATAGAAATCATCGGTAGAGCTGATTTCTTTAACCACCTGTGCAACAACGCCTTTGCTCAGCACCAGCTGACGCGCGGTAGTTTCGTTGGTGGTCAGCGCCAGGATGGTGGCATCCGGGAAGTATTTACGTACTGCGCGAGCAGATTTACCGCCCTGGGTTGCGACGACGATCAGCGGAGCATCCAGTTTTTCTGCAGTTTCAACCGCGCCACGGCAAACGGCTTCGGTGATGCGCAGTTTGCGACTGTCGTTGTTGAAGTCCAGACGGCTGGTCATCACGCGGTCAGTACGCTCACAGATGGTCGCCATGATGGTGACGGCTTCCAGCGGGTATTTACCTTTTGCAGACTCACCAGACAGCATGACTGCGTCGGTACCGTCCAGGATGGCGTTAGCAACGTCACCAGCTTCAGCACGGGTCGGACGCGGGTTTTTGATCATGGAGTCCAGCATCTGGGTCGCAGTGATAACGACTTTACGTGCGCGGATACATTTTTCGATGATCATTTTCTGCGCGAAGATAACTTCTTCAACCGGGATCTCAACGCCCATATCGCCACGAGCAACCATGATGCCGTCAGACGCTTCGAGGATTTCGTCGAAGTTGTTCAGGCCTTCCTGGTTTTCGATTTTGGAGATGATCTGGATGTTTTCGCCGCCGTGCGCTTTCAGGTGCTCGCGGATTTCAACGACGTCAGAACGTTTACGGATAAAGGAGGCTGCAACGAAGTCAACGCCTTGTTCGCAACCGAAGATCAGGTCTTGTTTGTCTTTTTCAGCCAGTGCTGGCAGGGCAATGGAAACGCCCGGCAGGTTAACGCCTTTGTTTTCGCCCAGGTCGCCGTTGTTCAGCACTTTACAAATAACTTTGTTACCTTCGATAGCGGTAACTTCCATGCCGATCAAACCATCGTCGACCAGAACGGTGTTACCGACGGACAGGTCTTTAGTGAAGCCTTCATAGGTAACAGCAACGATTTCATTGTTGCCCACAACAGATTTGTCGGTAGTGAAAGTGAAGGTCTGCCCCGCTTTCAGAGAAACGTCGTTGCCGCCTTCCAGCTTAATGGTACGGATTTCCGGACCTTTGGTGTCGAGCAGAATAGCGGCTTTTTTACCGGTTTTGCTCATGACGTTGCGCAAATTCTTGATGCGCTGACCGTGTTCTGCGTAATCACCGTGGGAGAAGTTCAGACGCATGACGTTCATGCCCGCGTCCAGCATTTTGGTTAACATCTCTTCGGATTCGGTTTTCGGACCGATGGTGCAAACAATTTTCGTCTTTTTCATGACAGTCTTAGTCTTTAAGTTGAGAAGGATATGGAAATCTGGCTTCCATCGCGCACGGATGGAAAGCTAAACCTGAGTTACGAAAGTTGTGATGCCTCGCTCTAAGAATAGGTGACATCGATAAAGCGTGCAGAGGAATGTGTGCTTGCGTTTCAGCCCAACGGGATGGTGAGTTTTGTAGTCGTTGAGTTTTACAGGTCAATGTGCTGAAACCATTCAAGAGACAATTGGCGCGCATTATACGCTGAAAATTATCAAAAAGGAAAATGGAAACAGCGTTTCAAAAGAGTTCTGTGCAGTTTCACAAGAAATATTCACTAATTTGTTCATAGGTATGGATAAAGAGGTTGTCCACCGTCGAGGTTTGTTGCGCAACAACCTGCATTTGTCCTCTCAGATGAGGGTTATCCTGTCATCCCGGCTCGAATGTCTTCATATTTCTAAAAGTTATATCAAATTCGTTTTAATTCATTTTAAAAGTCAATCTCGCTGATTACACTCATTTGGACATCCATACTGCTAAACAGCCAAAAGCACTAGCAGGATAACAATAAGCAGCAGCGGATACCCAAACGACATGATTGTCCTGAAAAATATTTCGAAAGTGTTTACGCCAGGCAGGCTTTCTATTACCGCTGTCGATGATGTCAACCTGACGGTTGAGCAGGGGCAGATTTACGGGATCATTGGTTACAGCGGGGCGGGAAAAAGCACCTTAATACGTTTGCTCAATGGTCTGGAAAAACCGTCCTCCGGTAGCGTGACGATTAACGGTCAGGATATTTCCGCCGCCCGCGGGGAATCGTTGCGTCAGGCACGGTTGAAAATCAGCATGGTGTTTCAGCACTTTAATTTACTGTGGTCACGCACCGTCAGTGAAAATATCGCTTTCTCTATGCAAATTGCCGGTGCGCCGAAAGCGATGATTAAGGCGCGAGTGGCCGAGCTGATTACCCTTGTCGGTCTGAGCGGTCGCGAAAATGCGTATCCATCGCAGCTCAGTGGCGGCCAAAAGCAGCGCGTAGGGATCGCCCGCGCGCTGGCGAATAATCCTGATGTACTGCTCTGTGACGAGGCTACGTCAGCCCTGGATCCGCAAACTACCGATCAGATTCTGGAGTTACTGCTCGATATTAACCGTCGCTTCAAATTAACCATCGTGCTGATCACCCATGAAATGCACGTGGTACGCAAGATCTGCGATCGCGTCGCGGTAATGGAAAACGGCAGGGTGGTTGAAGAGGGCGATGTACTTACTGTCTTTACCCATCCACAGCAACCGATCACCCGACAGTTCGTTCGTCAGGTGAGTCAATATGCCGAGGAAGACGAATTCAACCCGCAGCTGGCCAGCGAACTTGGCGGCGTGGTGATCAGGCTTACGTTTACCGGGCAACGTACGCATCGGCCAGTGGTTGGCGAATTGACCTTACGCTATGGCCTGCCGTTTAACATTTTGCACGGCAAGATGACGCAAACCGCGCACGGTGTGTTTGGTCAGCTCTGGGTGCACGTTGTGGCCTCTGAGGAACAATTGAACAATATTTTGGCCGACCTGCGCCAGAGCGACATTGAAGGCGAGGTGATTCAACATGCCTGAAGATCTGTTTCCCCATCTGAAGTGGGACCAACTGCTGGCAGCGACCCAGGAAACGCTCTATATGACGGCACTTTCTGGCGCTGCAACGTTTGTCCTTGGGATTGCACTCGGGCTGGCGCTATTCCTGACCGCTCGCGGTGGACTATTCCAGAACCGCGCCTTGTATAGCGCGATCTCGCTGGTGGTCAATATTTTCCGCTCGATCCCGTTCATCATTCTGATCGTATTGCTAATACCGTTTACCAAAACGATCGTAGGCACCATTCTCGGCGCCAATGCCGCGTTGCCCGCGTTGATTGTGGGGGCTGCACCTTTTTACGCACGCCTGGTCGAAATCGCCCTGCGTGAAGTCGATAAAGGCGTTATTGAAGCGACGCGCTCGATGGGCGCACGTCTGACGACGCTTGTTTTTCGGGTTTTACTGCCGGAATCCTCACCCGCTCTGGTGTCCGGGATCACCGTGACGCTGATTGCACTGGTTAGCTACAGCGCGATGGCGGGGGTGATTGGTGCCGGTGGTTTAGGGAACCTGGCTTATCTGGAAGGATTCCAGCGCAACCACAGCGACGTCACGCTGGTGGCGACGGTAACGATTCTGCTCATCGTCTTCATCATTCAGCTTTGCGGCGATGTGATCACCTCTCTGTTAGATAAACGCTAATAAAATACGGAAACCATCATCATGAAAAAATCACTGACATTACTCGCAGCTGCAACCTTAAGCGCCCTGAGCTTTGCCTCGTGGGCAGATACGCTGACCGTTGGCGCGTCCAACGTGCCGCATGCAGAGATCCTCGAGCAGGCTAAGCCTATACTGGCGAAGCAAGGGATAGACCTGGAGATTAAACCATTCCAGGACTACATTCTGCCGAACACCGCGCTGGCGGGTCGTGAGATTGACGCTAACTACTTCCAGCATATCCCGTACCTGAATAGCGTGATTAAAGATCATGCTGGCGACAAATCCTATGATTTCGTCAGCGCAGGGGCGATTCATATTGAGCCGATTGGTATCTATTCGAAAAAGGTGAAGTCACTGAAGGATCTGCCGGAAGGTGGCAAGGTGATCATGCGTGATGCGGTATCTGAAGAAGGTCGTATTCTGTCGATTTTTGAAAAAGAGGGTGTGATCAAGCTGAAGCCGGGTGTGGATAAAGTGACGGCGCGCATTAGCGACATCGTAGAGAACCCGAAAAAGTTGAAGTTCTTACCTAACGTGGAAGCGGCGCTGTTACCGCAGATGTATAACAATGAAGAAGGGGATGCGGTGGTGATTAACGCCAACTACGCAATCGACGCCGGACTGGATCCAGTGAAAGATCCGATTGCCGTAGAAAGCGGTGAAAACAACCCGTATGCCAATATCATTACCGTGCATCGCGGTGACGAGAAGAAAAAGGATATCGTGGCGCTGGTTGATGTGCTGCACTCCAAAGAGATCCAGGACTGGATCCGTACCAAATATAAAGGCGCGGTGATCCCGGTTAATAACTGATAGTCAAAATGCCGAGTGGCGATTTTGCATTACCCGGCCTACAACGTCATGTAGGCCGGATAAAACGCATTAGCGTTGCCATCCGGCGCTAAAGTTAAATACGCTCAATTCTCGCTGGCAACCCCTGACGCACAGCGGCTCCTGAAACCCAATCCAGCCAGGTGTTGGCCACCTTTCGTGTCGGATCCGCAAAGCCCAGATCGTTGATATTGATTCCCGACTTTATCTTTTTATCAAACGGCATCGGCTCACCGTCGAGCGTATGCTGCGCAGCGCCCATTTCTTTATGTCCATAGCCATGCTCAATTGCGATTACCCCAGGCATCACGCCCTGCAGTAAGCTGATTTGCGCTTCAACCTGCCCGCCCGGCGTGGTGATGCGAACGGTATCGCCGTGAGATAAACCATAGCGCTTGCCGTCCTGCGGGTTAAGCGCCACCAGATTAACCGGCTTCAGATGATGCAGGCGCGGGATCACCGCTGTGGCGCTGGACATGGTATTCGATTTAAAGGAAATCAGTTTCAACGGCCACTCTTGTTCCGGGAACAACTCCTCAACCGCACGTCCATCAGAGAGGCGCGAAGGATACCACGCCGGACAGCCGCTGTAGCGCTCGCCGGTAATCGCATGACGGTGTGCAGCGACATCCGCATTCCATATTTGCAGCGGTTTTTCCCACGCATTGCCGACGCGGTTATCGACCCGACCACTGTTATCTGGCGCAAAACGGCCACCGCGCGAATAGATAAACGCCACGCGACTCACCTCATCGGTTTTTAACGTTTGGGTCATCACCGGCAAGATTCGTTGCACCCCGGTCAGCGCGATATCCTCTTCCTGTGCCTCCGCCACAGGCGTTTTGCCCATAAAAGCAATGTTGGCGGCCAGCCGCAGATAATAATCTTCGGCGCGGTTGAGCGGATACTGATTGCCCTGCGGGTCGGCAATGGCATTGTCACCAAAGCCGGGGAGACCAATGCGTTTTGCCACCGCGATGCAGAAAGCCTCCATTGAGACTGGTTGACCGTCAGCGGTCTGGCGGGTAGCGGGCCTGACCACGGGCCAGCGGGCGGTGGTGGCTTTACTGGCGACACCGGCCCATGGGGCGCTGAATCCCCAGCTTTCAAAGTTATGCGTGTCCGGTACGATGTAATCCGCCAGCGCGGTTGTTTCGTTCATGAACGCATCAATCGCGATAAACAGCGGCAAACGTGCAGGATCTTTTAGCTTTTCTTCTGCCACACCGCGTAAGCCCGCAATCCCATAAAACGGGTTGGTCATGTTGGAGATCCAGGCCTTTAGCGGATACGGATAACCTTCCAGTGCTGAAACCAGCAATTCGGTAAGCTGGCCTGCGACAAACGGATACCAGGGCGCTTTGGCCGGGAAGGGCGATTGCCCGGCGGCGACTTTGTTGCGGTACTCTTCGGAAGACTCATAGGCTGTCTTGCTGCGGGCGATGCTCAGACCTTTAGGTTTCACCTTCCCGGCAAAACTGTCCATATTGTAGCGCGGGCCGTCAGTTGCGCCGTTGAACTTACCGCCGCCGACGAACACGCCGCCTTCGAGGCTCAGGTTCCCGATCAACGCATTGAGCATCATTACCGACCAGGCATTATAAAAACCGTTACCCGCCATCATCCCACCGTGCGTGATCACTGCTGCTTTTCGTCCGTGACGGGTGAAAGCATCGGCCAGCGCGCCAATGTCTGCCTCAGAAACACCACACTGCTGGCTGTATTGCGCCATTGACAGTTTCTCAGCGGATTCTTTCAGACACTGGAAGCCACTTTTTACCGTGACCGTTTGCCCCCCGGCCAGCGTGACTTCACGGGAGATGAACAGTTGGGCACGTTGGCAACTGCTGGCGGCGACGATCTCTCCGGCTTCGTTAATGACTGTTGGTTCGTTGGCGGCGTCTGCGCGTAAATGCGCCAGCGTTAAATGCTGACCGGCGAGCGTTGGAATTTCATCGGTAATGACCAGATGGGTGGCGTTGGTCCAGCTTTTTTCCCCGGCCTGCTTCATGGCCTGTACGTCTGGAATAGCCAGGTAATCAGCGTTATAGCGCTGCTTTTCAATTATCCAGCGGATCATCCCCATCGCCAGAGCGGAGTCCGTCCCTGGGCGTACGGGCTGCCAGTGCCCACGATCGTCGGCAAGCACTGTCGTTAGCGGTAGGGCTGGTGCAACCACAACATAGCGGAAGTCATCACGTAAACGGGCACTGGCGAGTTGCCGTGCCTGGCGTTTAAACGGGTTGCCGGATTGTGCTGGAGACGTCCCCATAAACAACGCAAATTCGACATTATCCCAGTCGGGTTTTACGTGGGTATTTTTATCCAGATCGCCCATCAACGCGCCAGATCCGGCACGATAGGCCAGACCACAGTATGCGCCATGGGCACCGAAGTTTTTGCTGCCGAAACTGTTCAGGGCAAAGCGACGCAAAAAAGTATCACGTCCTTCATCACTGGTATTGGTGACCAGTAGCTGATTGGATTTTGGGCCGAAACCGGGGTGTCGGGCATCAATCGGCGTATCGGGATCGTGGATCGCCCGCAGACCGTCAACGTGGCCTTCGCCAAACAGATCGCCGCCTTCCACCACTTCTTTGATCAGTTGCTCAAAGCTGATGCGCTGCCATTTGCCTTCCCCACGTTTACCTACGCGTTTCATTGGCTCCAGAATACGCAGTGGGCTGTACAGGCCTTCAAGTAACGTTGCACCGCGAGCGCAAGCGGTGGAGCGGGCATCAAGGCCGGTTTCGCCCGCCAGTTGTTCCATCGCGGCGGCAAAGGGAACAGAGGAGTCAATGTGGTGTTCGTGAGATAGCGGATGGTACGGGTTGCCCGCAATACGCAACACTTTGCCTTGTTCGTTATCAACACGGACACGCACGCCACATTGCGTCCAGCAGCCGAAACACTGTGTCATGGAGATCACCTGTTGCGGGTTCTGTTGCCAGCGCGTTTGGGCATGTGCTTCGGGGATGAGTGCATTACCAAAGATACGGTCACGGGTTATTTTTCCTGATGTTCCGTCAAGCAAACCATCAATCGCACGCTTTGCCACGTCCCGATAACTCAGGCCGAAGGTCACCATGCCCCCGACGGCTAGACCAACTTTAAGCCACTGACGACGAGTTAAATTAGCCATGTTGCATTCTCCTTGCGATCGCGTTCAGGGCTTCACGAACCATAATGATCAGTGCGACCCACAGGCCAAAAGTGCCAAGAATAGCCAGCCAGCCATCTGTGCCACCGGGCAGGGTATAGGGATTAAACTGGGCGTTAAATTTCGGTACGGTCTGTACCTGAATGAGTAATGTCCAGCGCATTAGCCAGCACAATGCCATTGCACTTATTGCCAGCGAAATACGTAATGGCAGTGATAACGGATGGCGTAACACCAGGGCGCAAACGCCCAGTGAGGTAACCCAAAGTGCAATCCAGCCGATGGCGTAATGTCGCGCGGAAGCCGCCACATCCAGCCACTGGCGAATTGCTGACCCCGATAGCGTGTTGCCACTAGCCCATATCACCACCACGATAGCCAGCGCGCACAGCGTGGCTATCTGTCCCCATGCCAGTTTGCGCGGTAATGTTGTCCCTGCGTTTTTCACCGTGGCGATAAGCAGGGCAAGGAACGTTTGCAGGGCACTGAGGAACATCGCTACCGGGAAGGCGTAGCTGAACCAGATCGGACGCGCCTCGACAATCGAGACCTCGCGACCTGTATAGACCAACAGTCCAATCGCCGATAGCGCACTTCCCACGGCCAACCATTTAGTGACGCTGTAACTTTTTGCGGTTAATCGCTTAACCTGTTGTGCGATAAACCACAGCCCTAAAAACCCGGTGAATAGCGGTAAAAACAGCGCGCCCCACGGCATCCACGACCATGGCGTCGGAAAGGCGTAGAAATGCCAGACACGAGCGGTCTGGTGTAAATCAGCGGTCAGCGCCAGCGGCGCGGTAATCGCGCAGGTCAGGGCGATTAACAGCGTCAGGTTTTCCAGTTCCGGCGTCTCTTGTTTGCGCCAGTGAAGCGCACAGGCAAACAGTGCGGCGCAGGCGGCAATGCCGATAAAAAAGAAATATTGCACAGCCCAGGGTAACCAGCTTACGTCCTGTGGATGCGTCAGAACCTCTTCGATAATCAAGGTAGGGTTCATTTAAACCTCCTGCCAGAGCGCGGGCTGGGCACGCCCCATTAATGGTGTCACAAAGGCCTCATCCAGGCCCAGATAGAACACGTGCGGCGAGGTGCCACTTTCCGGTTTCAGGACCTTGATGGCGTCATGATGTTGTTGCAGCATTTGAGAAATCCGGCTGTGTGGATCCTTGATATCACCGATGATGCGCGCGCCGCCAACACACGACTCTACGCAGGCCGGGAGCAGGCCCGCTTCCAGTCGATGAACGCAAAAAGTGCATTTATCGGCGGTTTGCGTTTCATGGTTGATAAACCGTGCATCGTATGGGCAGGCCTGCACACAGTAGGCGCAGCCAACACAGCGTGTGTTGTCGACAACCACAATGCCATCTTCGCGCTGGAAGGTGGCCTGCACCGGACACACCGGCACGCAAGGGGGGTTATCACAATGGTTGCACAGGCGCGGCAGCAGGACGTTGGTGACGCTTTGCTGGCCTTCAAGTTGCACCTGATATTGATTAACGTTGGTACGAAACTCACCTTGCGGCGTCTGGTTTTCAATCGCGCAACTCACGGTGCAGGCCTGGCAGCCGATACATCGACGCAGATCGACCAGCATGCCGTAGCGATGCTGGGGCGATCCTTCATGCCGTTCAGGCGAAAAGGGAAACTGGGCCTGTGCGAGGGGAACCAGTGATGCGCCAGCGGTCAGGACGCCCAGTTGCTGGAGAAACTGCCGTTTACTGCTGTCCATATTTTCTCCCGTCACGATGCAACAACGAAACATTGGTCACGCCGTTGATTTGCGTGTGATGAATAAAGAATCTCAATGATTTACAGTGTAAAAATCGTGGCGGGGGCAGCTCTATTGTGGTTAACCACATACCCGGCTTGTTGTTGATCTAAAACAACATAATTGACAGGGATAATTCAGTGGGATGTAACGTCGTTCGATGTCTGACGCTATTGGCCTCCGTGTGGATGCTCGGCAGCGTGGCGTGGGCAGGTTCGTGGAATGTGGGTGTTTTGGCGATGCGTGGAGAGGTCTCTACACGTGCCCACTGGCAACCGCTGGAAACCCTGTTAAATCAGCAAATTCCGGGTGAACAGTTTCATATTCAACCGCTGGATCTGCAGCAGATGCAGGAGGCGGTTAACCGTGGAACCGTCCAGTTTGTGGTCACCAATCCGGCGCAATTCGTGCAGTTAAACAGCCATGCAGCGCTTCGCTGGCTGGCATCATTACGCTCCACTCGTGGCGGAAAGGCAACCAGCAACGTGATTGGCAGTGCGGTCCTCGTCAGGCGCGACAGTGGGATTGTGAATGCACATGATCTGATTGGTAAAACGGTAGGTGCCATTGATGCTCAGGCATTTGGCGGTTATTTGCTGGGATACAAAGCGCTCAGCGATGCGGGATTGCGCCCTGAACGTGATTTACATCTGACGTTTACCGGCTTTCCTGCCGATGCCTTGCTGTATTTATTACGTGAAAAAGCGGTTCAGGCGGTGATTGTGCCCGTGTGTCTGCTGGAAAAAATGGATGAAGAAGGGCTAATCCGCAAAGCGGACTTTAGGGCCGTGATTAGCTATCCAACGTCAATTCCTTGCGTAACCAGCACGCCGCTCTATCCTGACTGGTCGTTTGCTGCCTTGCCCGCGGTCAGTGATGAACTGGCCGATCGTGTCACGCGGGTACTGTTTAACTCGCCACAAAACGCTGTCTTTCGTTGGGGCGCGCCGGCCTCAACCCGCGAAGTAGAAGCTTTGCTGCGCGATGTCCGCCAGCACCCACAGCAGCGCCAATTGTGGCTGGATGTCAAAAGCTGGTTTATTCAACATCGTCTGGCCATGGGGGCGGCGGGTATCGTCCTGTTGTTGCTGACGCTCAATTACATCTGGGTCATGCTGCTGGTCCGCCGACGTGGAAGACTGCTTGAGCGTAATAATGTGCTGTTGCGTAAACAGGAACAGGCGCTGGAAACCGCGCGTCAAATGAGCGTGCTGGGCGAGATGACGTCCGGATTCGCTCATGAACTTAACCAGCCGCTTTCGGCTATCCGCCACTATGCACAGGGCTGTCTGATTCGTCTGCGCGGCCAGGATCTGCAGCATCCGTTGTTACCCGCCCTTGAACAGATTGACGAGCAGGCGCAGCGGGGCGCCGATACGCTACGCAATTTACGTCAGTGGGTCAGTCAGGCGCAGGGAAATCCGGTGATGACTGACGACTGGGAGCCCATTAACATTCATGATGCGATCCATCATGTCTGGCAGTTATTACGCATGGCACAGCAATTCCCGACGGTAGCGTTACAAACGCAGGTCGATAATTCGCTCACGGTTACACTGCCGACCGTTTTGCTGGAGCAGGTTCTGGCTAATCTGGTACTAAACGCGGCCCAGGCGGGGGCAAAAACGGTGTGGTTCTCAGCGTGCAGTGAGGAGCATGGTGTGCGTATCCTGGTGCAGGATAACGCCGGAGGGATCGACGATGCGCAGTTATATCAGGCATTCCAGCCCTTTATGACCACCCGCAAGGAAGGGATGGGACTCGGGCTGGCCATTTGTCAGCGACTGGTTCGCTATGCAAATGGCGACATTAGCATCAAAAATCACCCAGCGTCTGACGGTCTGGCGGGCGTAGCGGTGACATTACATTTTAAGCAAACACAGGAAGGAGGGCGTCGTGGCAATAATTCATCTGTTGGATGACGATGTAGCGGTTACTCAGGCCTGTGCATTTTTACTGGAAAGTATGGGGTATGAGGTACGCTGCTGGGAGCAGGGTGAAACATTTTTGGCTCAGGCCGATCTGCATCAGGTCGGCGTATTACTGCTGGATATGCGCATGCCGGTACTGGATGGACATGCCGTGCATGAAGCAATGCGTCAGCGCGAGAGCACCCTGGCGGTGGTATTTCTTACCGGGCATGGTGATGTGCCCATGGCGGTTGAACAAATGAAGCGCGGAGCCGTCGATTTCTTACAGAAGCCGGTTTCAGCCGCGCCGCTACAGGCTGCGCTGGAAAATGCTGTGCAGGCCTCGGTAGCGGCTTTTTCGCGACAGGAAATCGTTGCTTGCTATCAGCAACTTACCCCGAAGGAGCGAGAACTGGCGAATCTGGTTGCAAAGGGGTTGATAAATCGGGAAATCGCCGATGCCATGAATATTGCCGTTCGCACGGTTGAAGTGCATCGGGCGCGGGTGATGGAAAAAATGCGGGCCGGAAGCCTCGCCGAGCTGGTAAATCGACTTCAGCGGATCCAGTAAAATTTTGACATTTATTTGATTTTCATTGGATTTTGTCTAATTTGCCAGAGTGATATATGCTGTGGGTTTGAGTTAATGACGAGCGGGTGAATATGGGAAATCAGACCAAAGACGACGAGCTGTACCGCGAGATGTGCAGAGTAGTCGGTAAAGTAGTGCTGGAAATGCGCGATCTGGGGCAAGAGCCTAAGCATATCGTCATTGCTGGCGTACTGAGAACAACCCTCGCCAATCAGCGTGTGAAGCGCAGTGAGTTAGAAAAACAGGCCATGGAGACGGTGATTAAAGCGTTGGCCGGTTAATCCATAAAAGAGGGCGGTAGAATTATTCTGCCGTCCTCTTATTTTATTCTTCGTTATCTTCCAATAAATATAATTTAGTTCGGTCACTAAAATTACGCACTGCGCTATATATTTAATTATATATCGAGTGGTATGTAACACAATATTTGTGATTGCACTCCCAAATATTTTCATGCATATGAAATGTTATTTCAATCTCGCTTAATGATAATAAATATCACTCCACATTAATTATTTTCCTTCCGATTTTTAATTGATAACGATCAAGGTTACAGGGGGGGAATAACCACATTATTTATCTGCCTAACCCTAAAGGATTATACCCGAGTTTAGGGTATGGATTGATTCAGTTTAACCACCGTCATCTGTGCGATCAGGTTAGGGCAAAAATTCACGTGTTGTTGGCAACATTTATGGCCGATTTGACCTGATCTGCATTCATTAAAATTAGCCTGGATCTGTTGCTACTACAGCGTTTGCGAAGAGGATGCGAAATAAATGAACCAGGTTGATCGTCCATTTTTAGATTGTGGTTTAACGCGGCTTGAGTTTCTGCGTATATCAGGGAAGGGTCTGGCAGGATTAACGATTGCCCCCGCTCTGCTATCCCTTTTTGGTTGCAAGCAGGAAGATATCGATAGCGGCACCGTCGGACTTATCAATACGCCGAAAGGGGTGCTGGTGACTCAACGAGCCCGCTGTACCGGCTGCCACCGCTGTGAAATTTCCTGTACTAATTATAACGATGGCGCTGTTGGCACCTTCTTTTCCCGCATCAAAATTCATCGTAACTACTTCTTTGGCGATGATGGCGTTGGGTCCGGTGGCGGGTTGTACGGCGATTTAAACTACACCGCAGACACCTGCCGTCAGTGTAAAGATCCCCAGTGCATGAAAGTTTGCCCGATTGGCGCAATTACCTGGAAACAGGAAGACGGTTGCATTGCCGTAGATCATAAACGCTGTATTGGCTGCAGTGCCTGTACCACGGCCTGCCCATGGATGATGGCGACCGTTAATACCGTAACGAAGAAATCCTCAAAATGTGTTTTATGCGGGGAATGCGCTAATGCTTGTCCGACAGGGGCATTAAAAATTATTGAGTGGAAAGATATTACTGTTTGATGGATAGCAGGGCTGCCTGATACGCGTCATTTAATGCCGGAAAATTGCAGTTTTTGAATAAAAGAACTGCCTGAAAGGTGGCGAGTATATCTATCGGACCTTCTTGCAAAGGAAAACATGATGGCTAATGGTTGGACAGGTAATATTTTACGGGTCAATCTCACCACGGGTAATATCACCGTTGAAGATTCCAGTAAATTTAAGAAATTTGTCGGTGGGATGGGCTTTGGCTATAAAATTATGTACGACGAAGTCCAGCCAGGCACCAAACCTTTTGATGAAGGAAATAAGCTGGTTTTCGCGACCGGGCCGCTAACCGGTTCGGGCGCGCCCTGCAGTTCTCGCGTTAATATCACCTCATTATCGACATTTACCAAAGGCAATTTAGTGGTCGATGCCCATATGGGCGGTTTCTTTGCCGCACAAATGAAATTCGCGGGTTACGACGCCATTATTATCGAAGGGAAATCACCTTCTCCGGTCTGGATCAACATCAAAGACGATAAGGTCAGCATCGAAAAAGCGGACTTCATATGGGGTAAGGGTACGCGCGCAACCACTGAAGAAATTTGCCGTATCACCAGCCCGGAAACGTGCGTTGCAGCCATTGGTCAGGCGGGTGAAAACCTTGTTCCGCTTTCCTGCATGATTAATAGCCGTAACCACAGCGGCGGAGCCGGCACTGGCGCAGTCATGGGGTCGAAAAACCTGAAGGCCATTGCGGTAGAAGGGACCCAGGGGGTCAATATTGCCGATCGCAAAGAGATGAAGCGGCTTAATGACTACATGATGACCGAGCTAATCGGCGCCAACAACAACCATGTTGTGCCGAGCACGCCGCAGGCCTGGGCTGAATACTCTTCACCTAATTCGCGCTGGACGGCTCGCAAAGGGTTGTTCTGGGGCGCTGCGGAAGGAGGGCCAATCGAAACGGGGGAAATTCCACCGGGAAACCAGAATACGGTCGGTTTTCGTACCCATAAATCCGTGTTTGATCTCGGCCCGGCCGCTGAGAAGTATACCGTCAAAATGAGTGGCTGCCATTCATGTCCAATTCGCTGTATGTCGCAACTCAATGTTCCCCGTGTGAAAGATTTTGGTGTGCCGAGTACCGGCGGGAATACCTGCGTGGCGAACTTTGTACATACCACTATTTTCCCGAATGGGCCGAAAGATTTCGACGATAAAGACGATGGGCGCGTCGTAGGAAACCTGGTTGGCCTGAACCTGTTTGACGATTATGGCATCTGGTGTAACTACGGGCAGTTGCACCGTGACTTTACTTACTGCTACTCCAAAGGCGTCTTTAAGCGAGTGTTACCTGCGGCAGAGTATGCAGAGATCCGTTGGGATCAACTGGAAGCAGGCGATCCGAACTTTATCAAAGATTTCTACTATCGACTGGCGCATCGCGTGGGTGAACTCAGCCACCTGGCAGATGGTTCCTACGCGATTGCAGAACGCTGGAATCTGGGCGAAGAGTACTGGGGTTACGCGAAGAACAAACTATGGTCGCCGTTTGGTTTCCCTGTTCACCATGCGAACGAAGCCTCGGCGCAGGTGGGGGCGATCACCAACTGTATGTTCAACCGCGACTGTATGACGCATACCCATATCAACTTTATCGGCTCCGGTTTACCGCTGGCGCTACAGCGTGAAGTAGCGGGCGAACTGTTTGGTTCACAGGATGCCTACGATGAAACCAAAAACTATACCCCGATTAATGCCGCCAAAATCAAATACGCCAAATGGACGCTGCTGAAAGTCTGTCTGCACAATGCGGTTACGCTGTGTAACTGGGTCTGGCCAATGACGGTTTCGCCACTGAAGAGTCGAAACTATCGTGGAGACCTCGATCTGGAAGCGAAATTCTTCCAGGCCGTAACGGGGGATGAAACAACTCAGGCGAGTCTGGATTTGGCCGCGGAGCGCATTTTTACCCTGCACCGTGCTTATACAGTCAAGTTGATGCAAACCATGGATATGCGTAATGAGCACGACCTGATCTGCTCCTGGGTGTTTGATAAAGATCCGAAGATCCCAGTCTTTACCGAAGGGACCGACAAGATGGACCGGGAAGATATGCGTCAGTCGCTTACGATGTTCTATCAGGAAATGGGCTGGGACCCGGCGTTGGGCTGCCCAACTCGCGACACCCTTCACCGCCTCGGCCTTGAGGATGTGGCTGCCGACCTGGCTGCACACAATCTGTTGCCGGCGTAAGGAACGCAGATGACGTACGTGAGTAACGACCTGGCCGCTGCAGAGGATGTGCATGGTGATGACGTGGATAGCCAAAAGAGACAGTGGCTGCACGCGTTACACCAGCCTGTCGCACACCAGAGTTCGTCATTAATTCAGGAACCCACCAGTCCGGGGTCGATAGTGGCGGATTTTATCCGCCAGCATTCTGCTTCAGGTCAACTGGTGGCACGCAGCGTGTTTCTGTTGCCACCTTATTCGGTTCCTGAAAGTGACCTGGCTACCCTGCTGGACGCGATGTGTCAGCATGCATCCGACGCAGATATTCTCTGTATCCAGGGGTCAGAGGATACCTACTTCTACTCGACGCAAACCATGACGGCAAACTACGCCGAGATGTGTGTGCAGGTGGTGGAAAATGATATCTGCCGTGCCATTGCAGAAGCGGTACGTTTTGACTGCCAAACGTATCCTCGCCCCTATAAGGTCGCCATGCTGGCGCAACCGCCATACCACTTTGCACCTGAGCAGGTTACGGCGGCGCTCACGGCAATGGAAACGCATCCTGATTATGCAGACATACGTGCTGTGGAATCGTCGAATGCGGAACCTTATCTGTTTAGCGAGCGCTTTATGAGTTACGGCAAAGCGTATGGCCTGTGCGAATGGCTTGAGGTTGAGCAGTATCAGAACCCCTGAATTTTTCAGGTTGATGTCATGGAACGTGTGGACGATCACTGTCACAGTATTAGAGGATAACCCGATGTCCTTCACCCGACGAAAATTTGTCATTGGCATGGGGACGGTGATTTTTTTCACCGGCCCAGGCCAAAACCTGTTAGCGAGTACGAAGAGTACTAAAAACGTTCGTTATGTCATGATCCACGACGAATCATTGTGCAACGGATGTAATATTTGCGCCCGAGCGTGCAGGAAAACGAATCATGTTCCTGTTCAGGGGAGTCGTTTATCAATAGCCCATATCCCGGTAACGGATAACGATAACGAAACGCTGTATCACTATTTTCGTCAGTCCTGTCAGCATTGTGACGATGCCCCCTGCATTGAGGTGTGTCCGACCGGTGCTTCCTGGCGAGATGAAAACGGGATTGTGCGAGTCGATACCTCCCGTTGTATCGGCTGCAGTTACTGCATTGGCGCATGTCCGTATCAGGTACGCTATCTCAACCCACAAACCAAAGTGGCGGATAAATGCGACTTCTGCGCCGAATCACGTCTGGCGAAAGGTTTCCCGCCAATTTGCGTCAATTCTTGTCCAGAACACGCGTTGATTTTTGGCCGTGAGGACAGCCCGGAAATTCAGACCTGGTTGCGGGAAAACAAGTACTACGAATATCAACTTGCAGGCGCCGGGAAGCCCCATCTGTATCGTCGGTTCGGTCAACATTTGATTAAAAAGGATAATGTATGAACGCGTCGCAGAATGCCGAACAGTTTCACGCACAGCTTGCGCAGTACGTCCCAATGTTTTCGCCGGATTACTGGCCTGTCTGGTTGGTTTTCGCCGGGTTAATGCTGGTGGGGATGTGGCTGGTGCTGGCACTCCACGCAATGTTGCGCTTTCGTTCAGCGAATAAAGCGTCTGCAGGACACGGAGAGAAGGTCTATTTATACTCGAAAGCTGTCCGTTTGTGGCACTGGTCGAATGCGCTGTTATTTCTGTTGCTGCTGGCCAGCGGCCTGCTAAATCATTTCACTGCGGTCAGTGCCCCAGTGATGAAAAGCCTGCTGACTGTGCATGAGGTATGTGGCTTTTTGCTGCTTGCCTGCTGGATTGGTTTTGTCCTGATTAACCTGATTGGGGGGAACGGGCATCACTATATTATTCAGCGTCAGGGCTGGATCGGCCGGGCGCAGAGGCAGACGCGATTTTACCTGTTTGGCATTATGCAGGGCGAAGCGCATCCATTCCCGGCATCAACGCGTTCGAAATTCAATCCGTTACAGCAGGCGGCGTATGTCGGAGTGATGTACGGTTTGCTGCCGCTACTGCTGATCTCCGGGTTGCTATCCCTGTACCCACAGGCTGTGGGCGATCTGTTCCCTGGCGTACGTTACTGGTTGCTGCAGGCGCACTTTGCGCTGGCTGTCGTGAGCGTGTTTTTCATTTTTGGACATCTTTATCTCTGCACCACAGGACGCACACCGGGCGAAACCTTTAAGTGCATGGTGGATGGCTATCACCGGCATTAAGAGATGATGATTACGCGTGGTGACTTACGGGCCTGGCGCGTCGGGCCCGTGATGTATCGCTGGTTTCTGCGTGCGTTTCCTGAAGGAGGCAGCTATGCGGAGGTGCACCGTGCACTCCAGCAGGAAGGGTATAGTGACTGGGCAGATAGCCTCGTGGAATACGGCTGGTCAAGATGGCAGGATGAAGAGAATTTTGTCCAGCAGGATATCTGTGCGATGGGCCGTGTTGTCTGTCCGCAGACGGCAGACGACAACGGTAAACAATTGGCGAGCGCGGCTGATGGCGACAGTCTCGGTAGCGCGGGCGATAACATTAAAATCGTCAGCGCCGGATACGCCGCGCAGATTGCCAGTGCAGGTTACAGCGCACGTATTGGCTGCGTGGGTTATAACGCTCATGTTGCCAGCTCCGGTGAGCGTGGCCGTATTGCCATCGCGGGAAACTCCACACGAGTCAGTAGTGTGGGCGGCGGTACACGAATGGCCAGCACGGGTATGCGGGTGCGCATCAGTTCGCTGGGTGACAGAAGTCGTATCGCCAGCAGCGGTGATTTAACCCAGATAGCCAGTTTTGGCGCAGAGTCGAAAATCGCCAACTGCGCGGACAACGTGCAGATCATGGCCAACGGAGAAAACACTGTTATTGCCAGTACTGGCGTGGTCGATTCAATAATTCTCGGCCCCGGCGGATGCGCGGCTCTTGCCTATCACGACGGTAAGAGAATGCGCTTTGCGGTGGCTATTGAGGGTGAAAATAACATTCGCGCAGGGGTGAAGTATCGGCTCAACGAAGACCATCAATTTGTGGCATGTTGAGCCGTGTTGCTATTTCAACGCGAACCGACGCTGAGTGATCTTCTCCAGGCTAAAGCACAGCAGGTAATAGACCAGTCCGGTAAAGACAAAAATAGCCGCCGGGTAAATTTGTACCCGGTTGTTAACCTGACCCGCAACCGTCGTGAGTTCAGGTACGTTGACGATAAATGCCAGCGACGTGTCCTTGAGTAGCCCGATAAAAATCCCCGTTAGCGAGGGCAGTACGTTGCGCAGAACCTGTGGCAACAGAATTAACCCGAGCGCCTGGAGCGGACGAAACCCCTGAACGATGGCCGCATCATACTGACCGCCTGGCAGCGCAGTGATACCTGCGTACACAGAATGCATCACCGAGGCGGCGGTAAACCAGGCCAATGCCAGCGTGACGGTTATGGCTCCCGGTAAATCACTGCCTGTGAGCATGGGCAACAGATACCACATCCAGAAAATCACGAAGATTAACGGAATACCACGAATAAACTCTGCCCAGATAAACAGCCCCTTACGTATCGCCCCAGGAAAACGCCAGGCACAGCAGGCGAGTGCGATCCCAGCGGGAAGCGCCAGTGCCGCTGCGCCAATCGCCATCAACAGCGTGAGCAGAACGCCCCCCGGTTGCCCCTCTGTGACCCGCCCCCACAGGAGGTAGTCCAGATTGTCGGTAATAACCGAAATATTAGCGATCATGCAGTAGGCTCCTGAAACGGAATATGCGTGTTTTACGTGCCAACGGTTTACCTGCTGCAGACACAGGACCAAGACGGGTTAACAACATCCCCAGTACAATGCCGGTCAGCAGGTAGAGTGCCGTGCCGACGGCAAAGGCTTCCAACGCATGGGCGTTATAGCTTTCAATTTGCCGTACCTGGTATGTCAGTTCTGCAAAGCCAATGCCGCTGGCCAATGAAGACAGCTTCATCAGATTAAGATATTGCCCCACGATCGGCTGCCAGGCATTTGCCAGCCCCTGAGGGAGCAGGATGTGACGAAACGTCGCCCATGACGAAAACCCCTGTGCTATGGCTGCCTCGCGCTGCCCGCCAGACACAGCCTGTAAACCGGAGGCGACCTCTTCGACCAGAAAGGCCGAGGTAAAGACACCCAGCCCCCATGCGGAGCAGAGAAACTCCGGCGTTAACCACCAGACATCCCCCGGCAGAATGGACCAGGAGTGTTCCGCATTAATGAAGGTAATCACGTCGCGAGGAAGGAGATTCCATGCAGCGAAGTACCAGAACATCAGTTGGACGAGTAAAGGAGTATTGCGAAAAACAGAGACCCACACGCTGACCATGGTGGTCGCAAAGCGCTGTCCTGTCAGGCGCAGGCTGAGCAGAAAGATGGCAAACACCGTGGCGAGTACCACGCCGGCTAGCGTGACCCAAAGTGTGGTCAGAAAACCGGAGATTATCCATTGCAGAGGTTGCCCGCTCAGCACCCCCTGCCAGTCCATTGCATGCATTATAACGATGACTCCTGGTGTAACGGGTCGAGCACTTTTTTCAGAAAACGTTGGGTCCTGGGGTGCTGAGGGCGAGTGAAAAACGCCTCAGGAGGTGCGACTTCGAGAATATCGCCGCCATCAATAAACACCACACGATCGGCAATCTCCCTGGCGAAATGCATTTCATGGGTCACGACAATCATGGTAATACCGCTATGAGCCAGACGCTTCATGACCTGCAACACTTCGCCAATCATTTCTGGATCCAGCGCGGAGGTGGGTTCATCAAACAGGATGATTTGCGGCGAGGAGGCCAGCGCGCGGGCGATAGCAACACGTTGTTGCTGCCCGCCGGAAAGTTGGGCGGCATACGCATCGGCTTTCTCAGCTAATCCTACCTGTTCCAGCAGTTCAAGTGCCCGTTGCTCAGCATCCGTTTTTTTCCAACCGTGAACATATTCCAGCGCCAACGTGATGTTCTGCTGTGCCGTCAGGTGGGTGTAGAGATTGAATTGCTGGAACACGAAACCAATCCGGCTGCGAAGCTGACGCAATGTGGGGCCGCGCAGCTGACCGATTGGTTTGCCATCAATAAAGATATCGCCGCCGCTCAGTGACTCCAGTTGGTTTATCAGGCGAATAAGCGTCGACTTTCCTGAGCCAGAAGGCCCGAGAATGGTGACGACTTCGCCCGGTTCAACCGACAGGCTGACGCCGTTAAGCACGGTATGATTGTCATAGTGTTTTATGACATTACGCAGTTCAACACGCGCCTGGCGCAGATGCGTAAAATCCGCAGCCGAAGCTGCGGGACGATGAAAAAGGCCTGAGAGCATATTACTTCGCTTCTATTTTGAAGGCGCGGGGCTGTGGATTTTTGGTTTGCGGACCAAACCAGACATCATAAATTTTGGCTGCCTGCCCGGTTGACTCGAGCTTTAATAGCTCGTCGTTCACGGCCTTCAACAGCGCAGGTTCACCTTTTTTCACACCCACACCAATTTCTTCTTTGCTCAACAGGTCGGGCAAAATTTTGAAATCTGCTTTATCCGGCGCACCGCCTAACAACCCTGCCAGAATGGTGCTGTCCTGGGTGATCGCCTGGACATTACCATTACGCAGGGCGGTTAATGCTAGCGGAATATCGTCATAGGCCAGCACACGTGATTGTGGAAAACGCTGATGCAACGCCTGCTCACCTGTCGTCCCTTTCACCGCACCGATACGGGCCTTACTGTAGTCATCAAGCTTATCCGGCGATTTTGCCGGAACGAGGAATTGCTGTCCGGTAACGAAGTAAGGGGCGGAAAAATCGATAACCTGTGCACGCTCAGGTGTAATCGTGATATCCGCTACGATTAAATCGGCCTTACCGGACTGCAATAACGGTATACGGTTAGCCGGATTGGTGGCGACCAGTTCCAGTTTAACGCCAAGTGATTTAGCCAGCGCTTCAGCGAAATCAACGTCGTAGCCGACAATTTTATGTGTTTTTGCATCAATAGAGCCGAACGGTGGATTGGCGTCAAAGGTGGCGATTTTTACCACGCCTGCGGCTTTGATATCGGCCAGTTGATCGGCCTGAGCGTATGACGCGGCAATGCCTGACGCCAGCAGGACACTGAGTGCCAGCCATGTTTTTTTTGTGCTGTGAATCGTCGTTGCCATCATTTTCTTTGAATCCCTGTTGTTTTGGTTTGTGCTTTTTACGCTCCCATAACTTGCGGCGGTGACCAAATAAGAAAAAATTCTTATCTATATACAAAATGGTATTAGTGAAAAAGGTGTTAATTGCGGGTGAAAATAATGAAAAACTGAAATGCAAAATAGCGCACAACGTTGGCAAAAATTCGCATTTCATTTTTTACGCATTCTGCGCTGGAATAAGTTGAGCCCAACAGACAGCGGAGGCGGAGAAGATGAACGGGGTTAAATATCTTTGGTTGCGTATAAAGAATCGACATCCACAGACTCCACAACATAGTGCGGAACGAAATCTTCAGCGTGTTGTGGAGTCTGTTCTTCCTGCCGCCAGCCTGTATGGGGTGGATATCGCCAACATTGATCCGGAGTGGTTCCGTGATAAAACAACACGCTGAACTTCGCCTGACGCGCGAAATGTACTGGAATGAAGTGTGCAAAATGAGCAGAAATACTACTGAATCTCCATTCTGATCTGTAACATACATCAAAACAGGTCTGGATTGGGAACAAGCATGCTGCGTGATAATTTTAACGATCTCTATTATCTCATTGTCGTTGCCCGTGAACGCAGTTTTACCCGCGCCGCAGCGAAGTTAGGGGTCTCGCAGTCAGCATTAAGCCATGCCATTCGCGGGCTTGAGGAGCGACTGGATGTCAGATTGTTGACCCGTACCACGCGAAGCGTCGCGCCAACTGAAGCCGGAGAACGGCTTATCAACAGTATCAGTCCGCGTTTCGATGACATTGAGTCGGAGCTACTGGCATTAACCGATATTCGCCAGCGCGTGGCGGGGAATATCCGTCTGACGCTCGGGGAACATGCGTTGCAATCGACCGTCTGGCCTGCACTACAGCCGTTTTTGCAGGCGTATCCTGATGTAAATGTGGAAATGACCATCGACAACAGCCTGACGGATATCGTGACGGGACGCTATGATGCCGGTATCAGGCTTGGCGAGCAGGTGGCCAAAGATATGGTTGCTGTCAGGATCGGTCCCGACTGGCGCATGGTTGTGGTGGGATCCCCCGCCTATTTTGCCCGCCATGGCAAACCGCAAACCCCGCATGATTTACAGAATCATAACTGTATCAATATGCGCATGCCGACCCTGGGCGGGCTGTATGCCTGGGAGTTTGCCAAAAATGGGCAGGATCTCCGCGTGCGGGTAGAAGGGCAGCTTATTTTTAACAATCTTCCACCGCGTATCAGTGCGGCGATTTCGGGCATGGGCCTGGCATTTGTACCGGAAGACACCGTCGAGCAGGCGGTAGCAGAGGGAGCGCTGGAAAAAGTGCTGGAAGACTGGTGTGAACCTTTTCCCGGTTATTACCTGTACTATCCCAGCCGTAGACAACATACCGCAGCCTTTGCACAGCTGATTGAGGCGTTGCGTTATACGGCGTGAAGCGCAGGCTGACTATAAAAAAACCGGCATTGAGCCGGTTCAGAAATTAGATTTTGCAGGCATCGCCGCAGTCGTTATCAGCAATCATTTCCTGCGCTTTTTTGTCCGCATCTTCCAGACGTTCAGCATTACGCTCTTGCGCTTCTTCCAGCCCATCAAAGACCAGATTATCGAGATCAATTTCCATCATTCACCTGCCAGGTTCAGCGTTTAACATCATTCCATTATATTGCAAAAATGTTGCTGAACAGCAGCGATTATTGCTACTAAGCACGTTCTTATACCAGGTTAGCGTATTTTTCCGGCAGCGTATCCCACAGATGGCGGTTCGCTTCCAGCAGCAGACGGTGCTGCTCAACGGCGTGCGCGTTTTCCCGTGCCCCGCGCGACATCAGCGTCCAGGCCTCCAACGCTGAAAACCTCTCGTCATTCGCTCGTTATGTTAATTAAATGTTATTAAATCGAATCGAGCCCTTGTTTATTCAGGAACGTGATGTGCGATTTGTTTTAACAAATATGCGACAAAATCACTATACATATAACTTAATATCTTTTATACATTAATTGTTCAACCCTGCGACTATTCCACAAAAGAGAAAGCAATATGGAACAGACTCCTGATAAGAAAAACGATAACTTTCAAAAAGATGGCAAAGAACAGTTCAACCGCTCGATCGGGCTTATTTCAAATTTTGCGTTGGGTTTTACCTACCTGTCACCGCTCACCGCTGTTTATTCGCTGTTCGCGTTGGCAGTGACGCTGGCGGGACCACCCGCGGTGTGGTGGATTTTAATCGTCGCGTGTGGGCAGTTGTTAGTCGCCCTGGTGTTTGGTGAGGTTGCGTCTCAATATCCGATCACCGGGGGGCTGTATCCCTGGGCGAGAAGGTTGTGGGGTAAGAAATATGCGTGGATCGCCGCCTGGATCTACCTGTGGGCGCTGGTGGTGACGATTACCTCGATCGCGGAATATACATCAACATTTGTTGAATCACTCTTTCATTATGGCCAGACACCCGCCACCATGCTGGTGACCTCCGTCTTGCTGCTGCTTTTGATGATGGCCGTCAATATGTCCGGGACCAGGAATCTGGCCAGGGTCGCCAAAATTGGTTTCTGGTGTGAAATCGTCAGCGTGATTGCGCTGGGTATTTACCTGCTGATTTTCCACCGTTCACAGCCTTTCTCCGTCATCTTTGATTCGATGGGGGTACTGGCACATGACGGAAGTTATTCCACCGCCTTTATGTCTGCCGCGCTGATGGGCCTGTTTATGTTCTTTGGCTTCGAGGCGTGCGGTAACGTTGCAGAGGAAGTGCAAAATCCAAGCAAAAAAATTCCGGTAGCCATGATTTTAAGTATCGTGTTTGGCGCGATCTCCGCCATTATCTCCGTCATGGGCTATCTGCTGGCGTCACCGAACCTGGTGAGTATCGTGAATGGCAAAACCGCCGATCCGATCCCGGCAATCCTCAATGAAGCGCTGGGGGAAACCGGTGCGACGGTCTTTATCGTTGTCGCTATTATCGCGATGCTGTCGTGCATTCTGTCTCTGCAAGCGGCGTTAAGTCGTCTTATCTTTTCTTTCTCCCGCGACAGAATGCTGCCGGGCAGCGAGTGGATGGCCAAAATTTCCAAAAATGGTGTCCCGGATAATGCCATGGTCGTCAGCTGCGTGTTGCCGGTTATCATTTGTGTCTGGGTCTATTTCCAGCCAGATAACTTATCGCGTATCACCGCATTTGCTGTGATCGGTATTTATATTTCATTCCAGATGGTGGTACTGGCCGCGCTGCGTCAACGTCTGAAAGGCTGGAAACCCGCCGGAGAGTGGACGATTGGTGGTTGGGGCGTGATTGTAAACGTGCTGGCATTAGCTTACGGCCTGTGTGGGATCTGGTTACTGGCGCAGCCAGCTGACAGCAGTGATTTCATCGACCGTTGGACAGTACTGTTTGGTCTGGCGATTGTGGTAGGTTCAGGATTGATCTACATGTTCCTTACCCGACCTTTTGGCCGCTCGGCTGCACCGGAAAACGATGCTATTGCCTATGCCACGAAGCTCAATATAGGGCAGGATAACTAAAACTAAGGGCCTTCGGGTCCTTAATTTCGAACGCTTTGCGCGCCGGATACAACGCTGGCATCCTTATCCGGTAACGCTCAGCCTTGAATGGACTATTTCTGGTAGTGATAAAGGATAAAGTAGTCGCTTTGATACACCACCGTGCTGTGGGCTGGTGACAATAATTCACCGACGCGAAAGCGCGGCCAACTGGAAAAGATGATCCGGTTTTCCAGATTGGTCAGAATGACATAATCAGGGTGAGGGCAGGAGAGCAGTTCGGCTTCTATCTGACTGACCAGCAGATCGACGGCGGCGACGCCGAGGAACTGATCATGATAGTAAACCGGAACCGCTGAGGTTAGGGTATAGGAGATGTTACAGATATAGTCGACATACGGGCCATGGATGTACGCTTCACCTGCCGGAGGCGAATGCTTAAACCACTCAAAGGTTCTGAAATCCAGTCGCTGTTGCGTCGCCTGATCCAAATCCAGATGTGCCTGACTCAATCCATTATCTTTCTTATACCACCATTCCAGCAGCCAATATTCTTTGGTGGTTTCTGTACTCTCAATATGGCTGGCGAAACCTGCGCCCGAGCAGTAGTGATTGTTGTTCAGTGTGCTCTTGATGTGTTGCTGAACCGTTGATCTGACAGCGGGGTCGAGGACAACTTCGGCAGAGCCTTTTTGCACACCGGCAATGGCCTCGTGAATGCTCCTCGCCAGCGCAACGGTAGACTCTACGGTAGAGACGGTAATATCATCAATTTTACGGATTAATGCGCTTAAGGATGTCGAAGAGCTCATGGTCTGTCCTGCCTTCACTGATTGTCAGTTCGAGTTATATTTCAGCTTTTTTTCAATAAGATAATAGGTAAACGTATCGATGATCTGCGTGGCGTACTGGACTGACCCGGTCTCGTTATGGGCGGCTAGCGCGTCGGCCAGCGCCGAATAAAGCGCGATAATTTCCGCATGAATATTGTCGGCGCGATAGAGTATTGCCACCAGTGATGCCCACTCGGCCTGGACCTGAAGCTCCTGGTTGGCCAGCCGTGCTGAATGAGAGCTGGCCGCAATTGCCAGCAAACAACGCATATCGGCCTGAGTCATCAGTTCCGGTGAGTCGGCTTTCCTCAGCACGTCTACAAACTCGCGAAATTTGGCAATATCCGCCGCGGTCATGCGTCTGGAGGCTAACCTGGCGCTGTGGCTGATAATGGCGCAATGCATTTCGCCTAAATCCGAAAGGTAATCGGTACTGATCGATTTAAACGGATGCAGGGCGCTATTTTTGCCATCAATATTCTCGCAAACGAAGCTCCCGCCATTACGGCCACGAACCGTATGGATAAGATTATTAGCCCGAAGCGTGTTGAGCGCTTCTCTGATAGTAATATGTGAGACACCCATCATCTTTGCCAAATCGGTTTCATTGGGCAGCTGTTCTTTTGGCTCCAGCAACCCGGTAATAATGGCATTTGACAGGCGCTGCACTATCTGGTCTGAACGACTGACCTGCCCGATAGGCGCAAATATGACCGCATGAGTAATCATAATCTTTTCTGCACTCAATTCCCTGAAACAACGACCATTTTTAACACATGCCCGCGGGGCACGAAAGGTCAGAATGGCCGCGTTATTTTACATGCCCACGCGCAACATCGCTGCACAGGCGGATGTGTGTCCCGATAGCGTCAAAGCGCACTGCACGCTGACGATGAAAAACCTTACCCTGAAAATGTAAAATTTAAGTTAAAAATGCGAGGTTTATCATAGTGTCAATGTTGCGCATTTGAAAAATTTTTACAATATATATATTACATAAGCTTCTTTATGTATTAATTGGCGGGAGACAGGCATGAGAACCCTGAAGCATTTTATAAATGGGCAATATGTAGCGGGTAACACAGAAGACACGTTTGAGCTGGTGAGTCCGGTTGACGGTGAAACGTACGCCTTATCGCCTAATGCCGGTGCGACTGAGGTGGATCTTGCCTACTCGGCGGCCGCGGCGGCATTTAACATGTGGAAAAAATCGACACCAGCCCAGCGGCAAAAAGCACTGCTGCAACTGGCGGATGAGATAGAAAAAAATGTTGAACGACTGGTCAACGCGCAAAGCCAGGAAACCGGTCAATTGCGTCATTTTATCGAAAAAGAAGAGATTGCAGCCTCGTGCGATGCGATCCGTTTTTTTGCCGGCGCAGCGCGTTGTCTGGAAGGGAAGGCCGCCGGAGAATATTCCGCCGGGTTCACCTCAACGATTCGTCGTGAGCCGTTGGGCATTGTGGGACAAGTCACACCGTGGAACTACCCGTTTATGATGGCGGTGTGGAAGATTGCACCGGCGCTGGCCGCAGGCAATACGGTAGTTTTAAAACCGAGCGATACCACCCCGGTGAGTACGCTGCTCCTGGCTGAACTGGCGGCACCCTTATTTCCGCGCGGGGCGTTTAACGTCGTGTTGGGCAAGGCCAGTACTGGCTCACTGGTGGTTTCTAACCCGACGGCTTCATTGGTGTCGATTACCGGTTCGGTACGCGCTGGTCTGCAGGTTGCGGCATCAGCAGCAGCTAACCTGACAAAGGCCCATCTTGAACTGGGTGGCAAAGCACCCGCCGTCGTGTTTGCTGATGCAGATATGGACAAGGCGATTACTGCCATCACTACCGCAGGATTTTTCAATGGCGGACAGGATTGTACTGCCGCCACGCGCATCCTGGTGGAAGATTCTGTCTATGCGACGTTCCTGGAAAAACTGATCCAAAAAACGAAAAGTATCAAGTTTGGTCCTCCGCAGGATCAGGAGGCGTTATATGGTGCGCTGAATAGCAAAAACCAGCTTGAGCAGGTGAAGGGGTTTATTGAGCGTTTACCTGCACATGCGAAAATTGAAACCGGTGGTCATGCGGGGCCTGGGCCGGGTTTCTACTTTGAGCCGACGATAATTTCCGGCCTGCATCAACACGATGAAGCCATTCAACACGAAGTGTTTGGCCCGGTAATGACCATTCAGTCGTTTTCTGGTGATGAAGACGCGTTGCGCAAGGCGAATGATGTGGAATATGGCCTGGCCGCGAGCGTCTGGACCTGCAATCACAGTCGCGCTCAGCGTTTCAGTATTGATCTCGATTTCGGCACAGTATGGATTAACAGTCATATTCCTCTGTGCGCCGAAATGCCGCACGGTGGATTCAAAAAATCCGGCTATGGAAAAGATCTCTCCTCTTATTCGCTCGATGAGTATACCCGGGTGAAACATATCATGTGTGATATTTCCGAATAACAGGTAATACGATGAAAACATTAAAAATAGCCGCACTTTCATTGGTGATGTTCTCAGGATTCAGCCTGGCAGAAAGCTCACCGCTGAACACGGTTAAAGCATATATGGCAGCATGGAATGCGCATAATGCGCCGCTGGCTGCCCAGTACCTGGCGGACGATGCCGTTTATTACGATGCCGCCGCAGGAGAGCCGGTAACCGGCCGGAAAAAAGCTGAAAAAGACGTGATTGGTGCATTTATTAAGGCGGTCCCGGATCTGACCTGGAAAATGGTCGGTAAACCTGTCGCGGATGAAGATACTGTGGCATTTCGTTGGGAATTCTCGGGTAAAAATAGCGGCGAATGGGCGGGAAGTCCGCCGACAAATAATCCGATCAAATTTGAAGGTGTCAGCTATATTCATGTTAAGGCAGGAAAAATCACCTGGCAGGGTGATTATTATGACGCTAAAAAACTGGATGAAGAGCTGAAGCCAGTGAAGTAGTCGGCGGTATCCTCCTTGTATCTGCGAGGGGGAACCTCTCATTTGTAGTGTTTTTTAGGACAATGTGTCAGTGGCAAAAGGACAAAGTTAATGGCAATTACCCGACGTGATTTTCTCAACGGCGTGGCGGTGACTATCGCTGCGGGACTGACCCCTCTGGATCTGGTCAGAGCGGCAGGAAAGGGGCACGAATTTATTGATGGAAGTTATTATCCGCCTGCGTTAACGGGGCTACGCGGTAACCATCCGGGTTCGTTTGAAATGGCCCATGCGTTAGGCCGTGAACATAAGCACTTTGATTTAAGCGCTCTGCCCATCGAGGAAGAGTACGATCTGGTGATTGTGGGCGGCGGTATCAGCGGACTGGCCGCGGGTTGTTTCTGGCATGAACTGGTCGGGAAAAACAGCAAGGTGCTGATCCTCGATAACCATGATGATTTTGGTGGTCACGCCAAACGCAACGAATTCACCTCCGCAGGCAAAAAACTTATCGGATATGGCGGGAGTGAAGCCTTTCAGTCACCCGCGCATAATTTCAGCCCCGAAGTGAATAAGCTGATGGAAACCGTCGGCGTGAGCGTCACGCGGTTGAAAAAGAGTTTTGACGTTAATTTCTACCCCGACTGGCAGCTAAGTCGCGGCGTCTTCTTCGATAAAAAGAATTTTGGTGAGACGAAAATAGTCAGCGGCGATCCGGGGCGTGCGGTATCCGATGATATTCCGCCGGATCGGCTCAATGGCCGTAATATCGAAGACTTTATCAATGACTTCCCCTTGAGTGAGGAAGATCGTAAAGCCCTGATCGATTTGCATGTGCGTCCGGTTGATTATCTTCCTGGGATGACGGTTGATGAGAAAACGGAATGGCTGGATACCCACAGCTATAGTGAGTTTCTTTCCACCAGGGTTGGTTTAAGCAAAATGGCGCTGCTCTATTTCCAGCAGCGTTCCAACGATTTCTTTGCCATCGGTATTGAAGGCATTTCCGGTAGTGATGCTCGTGCGTGCGCATTGCCGGGAATGGAAGCGTTAGGGCTGCCGCCGCTGGACGGTGAATCGCTTGCCGACCTCGAAGAGCCATATGTCTATCATTTCCCGGATGGCAATGCGGGTCTGGCACGGTTGCTGGTCAGACACATGCTGCCGGACGCGCTGCCGGGCAATACCATGGAAGATTCTGTCCTCGCCAGACTGGATTATGAAAAGCTCGACTTGCCGGAAAACACCACGCGTTTACGCCTGAACAGCACGGTGATTAATGCGGCGAACGTGGAGGGTGGCGTTGCCGTCACCTGGCTACGCGATGGCAAAATGCATCGCGTGCGCGGTAAGAATGCCATCATGGCGGGCTATAACATGATGATCCCATATCTGGTACCGGAAACACCAGAGCAGCAGCAGGCCGATCTCAAACTAAACGTGAAGGCGCCGCTGGTGTACACCAATGTGGTGGTCAAAAACTGGCAAGCGTTTAAGCAACTGGGGGTTCATGAGTTTTATTCACCGGCCGCGCCTTACAGCCGAATCAAGCTCGACTATCCGGTCAGTATCGGCGGATATCAACACCCGGCCTCGCCGGACGAGCCAATGGTGATTCATATGGTCTATGTGCCCACGTATCCTGGCAGTAATCTGTCCGCGAGGGAGCAGTTCCGTTTGGGGCGTGCTTATCTGCTGGGGACCACGTTTGCCGCACATGAAGAGATGATCCGTTCTCAGTTGCAGGAAATGTTTGGCTCAACCGGTTTTGACAACCAACGGGATATTGCGGCCATTACCGTTAACCGCTGGGCGCATGGTTATGCGTATTACGCTAATTCACTGTTCGATGATATGGAAAAAATGCCGGAGATTATTGAGCGGGCGCGTAAACCTATCGGACGTATTGCCATCGCTAACTCTGATGCTGACTGGAGCGCTTATGCTCATGCTGCGATCGATCAGGCATGGCGCGCGGTTAATGAACTCAAGGATATGGGGTGATTTATGCGTAATGTAACCGTTCTAATCGCCTGCCTGTTTACCGCTTCTGTCTCTGCCGCTGAATCTAACGGTGAGTACATCGCGAGGATCTCTGACTGCGTGGCATGCCATACCGCGGAAGGCGGCGCGGCGATGGCAGGAGGCAAGAAGTTCCCCACGCCGGTTGGTGATATCTATTCGACGAATATTACCCCGGATAAGACGCACGGTATCGGCAACTATTCTTACGACGATTTTGAGAAGGCCGTGCGCCAGGGGATTGCCAAAGACGGTCATCCGCTGTACCCGGCGATGCCTTATCCTTCTTACTCGAAACTGTCCGACGCAGATGTTCAGGCGCTGTATAGCTACTTCATGCATGATGTTAAGCCGTCAGCAGAACCCAATAAAGAGAATGCTATTCCCTGGCTGATTTCGGCCCGCTGGCCGCTGCATATCTGGAATTGGTTGTTTACCGATGCGCCGACTGCCGCTGTTGAAGGCAACAAAGCGGATGATACGGCAGCGCGGGTAAAACGGGGGGCTTATCTGGTTGAAGGTCCGGGTCACTGCGGGTCATGCCACACTCCGAGAGGGATGGCGATGAACGAAAAAGCCTATACCAATGCCGATGCTGAGTACCTGAGCGGGGCGATGATCGACGGCTGGTATGCGCCATCGCTGCGGGGAACCGGGATGTCTGAGCAGGCGTTAACGTCATTGCTGCTGACGGGGAAAAGCAAACATGCTGCGGTATCGGGATCGATGTCTGAAGTCGTCAGCCAGAGCACACAGTACCTGACGGACGAAGATGCCACGGCGATTGCGCAGTATCTGTTGAGCCTGAAAAGCACGAAGACGGAACCGGCGCGTACGACAGCCGCTACGGCCTCCTGGTCGAATTCCCCTGAAGCGGGTAAAGTGACCTACAACCGCTACTGCTCGACCTGTCATGGTCTGGAAGGGAAAGGGACCGATGATAATGCACCTTCGCTTATTCACAATCCGTTAGTGATGGTAGACGACCCAACTCCGTTGTTCAGGGTGATTGCCCACGGCGCAGAAACACCGACGACGCGGGGGAATGTCTCCTTTAAGATGCCAGCCTATGGCGGGTTGTTCAGCGACAGCGAAATGCGCGATGTGATCAATTACGTGCGTAAAAGCTGGGGTGAAGGTAATGGTGAGGTAAGCCAGGAAGATCTGTCCGGGATTAAAAAAGCCTCACATTAATCTGTGCAATGATGCCGGATGGCGCTGCGCTTATCCGGCCTACAAAAAGCGTAATTCGTAGGCCGGATAAGGTGCTTACTCGGTGTTTATCCTGATAATATCCGCCAGTCGGGTAAACGCCGCAGCCATCTCATGTTCTTCAATACTGGCAAAGCCCAGCAGCAGACCGCTGCGTTTTTCTTCTTTCACGTAGTACCGCGAAAGTGGGCGAACCAGAAGACCTTGTGCGTTGGCCTGTTGGGCAATTGCGCTATCATCAGTACCCGCAGGTAGCTGTAAAATCAGATGTAGTCCGGCGTTGCTGCTGTAAGGTCCCAGATAATCCTCACCAAGCTGGCTGATGATGAGCTCTACCAACGTATGGCGTCGGCGGCTATATAACTGGCGCATTTTACGGATGTGCGCCGCATAGTAACCCTCACGAATAAACTCAGCCAGCGCCGCCTGAATCAGGAGATGCCCACCACGATAGAGATCGTTATGTACCTTCATCAGTGGGGCGGCAAGCGGTTTGGGTATCACAACGTACCCGAGCCGCAGTGCCGGATAGAGGGTCTTGCTGAAGGTGCCGATATAGATAACCGGAGCATCTTCTTCCAGTCCCTGCAATGACGGGATGGGTTGGCCGGAAAAACGAAACTCGCTGTCGTAGTCATCTTCCACAATCCAGCTGTGCGTTTCACGTGCCTGATAGAGTAGCTGCCGTCGTCGACCAAGGCTCATTACCGGGCCAAGCGGATATTGATGTGACGGTGTCACAAAAATAAGTTTCGGCGCCGGTTCGACGCAAGCAGGCGCAAGCATGCCTTGTTCATCAACCGGGATGGCCGAAAAGTTGACGGCATTGATGCGCAGAATGTTTTTTATTCCCCAGTAACCGGGTTCTTCAATCCACGTATTATCACCAGGATTACACAACGAGCGGGTTACCAGATCCAACGCCTGGTGAATGCCCTCGGTAATCAATATTTGATCTGGCGTACAGCGCACGCCGCGTGCGGTGCGCAGATAGTCCGCCAGCGATTCTTTCAGTTCAATCAAACCACCAGTGGCATCGTAGGTGAGAAACTCCGGGCGTAGCCGCCTTGCCAGCCGATCCTGAATTTTTTTCAGTGTGCGATGCGGGAAAGAATGCACGTCCGGTACACCAGGAATAAAAGCTCCCCACTGGCGAGGGCTGGCGCTGGCATGCCCAAGCAGTTCAAGGCTACGGACGGACAAACTGGTGTGGTCTTCACGTGTCGCAGGTGAAACCGGAGGTTTATTAGGGGCCAGACCGAGATTGTCCAGCACGCTGTCGGTCACAAATGTACCGCTGCTGGTGCGCGCGGAGATATAGCCTTCGGCCTGCAACTGCTCGTAAACCCGCAGGACAGTATTCCGTGATAACGCCAGCTCACTCGCCAGGTCGCGTGAAGGTGGCATGCGGGTAGCGGGTTTCAGGCTCCCCTCAAGGATGCAGCTACAGATGGCGGCATACAGGCGACGATGCAGCTTCTCGTCAGTCTGCTGGCTAAATGCATGCTTGATCACATCTCCGGCAAGTGAACGCATTTGGATCCTTAAAATAAAACGATTTGGCTCTCGATTAAAGTACCAGATGGCGTCTAAATTTAAAGGGTAATTCAACCAATTGTGTTTATGGACAAGGTGTAGAGAATGAACAATAAAAACCTGCAACAACGTCGTCTGGATGCCACACCACGTGGCGTGGGTGTGATGTGTGATTTTTATGCCCAGTCGGCTGAAAACAGCACGATTACCGATATTGAAGGCAATCAGTATATTGATTTCGCCGCCGGGATTGCCGTGCTGAACACCGGGCACCGCCATCCGCGTCTGGTGCAGGCCGTTGAGGCGCAACTGCAAGCCTTTACCCATACGGCTTATCAGATTGTTCCCTACGAAAGTTATGTATCGCTGGCGGAGAAAATCAACGCGGTGGCGCCAATTGACGGTAAGCGTAAAACGACATTCTTTACCACCGGGGCTGAGGCCGTGGAAAATGCGGTTAAAATTGCCCGCGCTCACACCGGTCGCCCTGGCGTTATCGCCTTTGGCGGTGGTTTCCATGGGCGGACATACATGACGATGGCGTTAACCGGCAAAGTGGCGCCATACAAAAAAGGCTTCGGTCCGTTCCCGGGGTCCGTTTACCATGCGCCATATCCTTCTGCGCTGCAGGGGGTTTCAACTGCAGACTCGATTAAAGCGATAGAACGTTTGTTTAAAGCGGATATCGATCCGAGCCAGGTCGCTGCGATTATCTTCGAACCCGTCCAGGGGGAAGGCGGCTTTGTTGTCGCTCCGGCGGAGTTTGTCGCGGCAATTCGCCGTATCTGCGATGAGCATGGCATCGTGATGATTGCCGATGAGGTGCAAAGTGGTTTTGCCCGTACCGGGGAGCTGTTTGCGATGGATCACTATGCTGATAAAGCAGACCTGATGACCATGGCAAAAAGCCTTGCGGGTGGGATGCCGTTGTCGGGTGTCGTAGGCAAAGCCGATATTATGGATGCGCCCGCGCCGGGTGGACTGGGGGGGACTTACGCCGGGAACCCGCTATCGATTGCGGCAGCTCATGCGGTACTGGATATTATCCGTGATGAAAAGCTGTGCCAGCGTGCGGCAGCGCTTGGCGAGCAACTGCGTGCTGTGCTGACCGATGCGCGTGCAGTATGTCCTGAACTTGCCGAAGTGCGGGGATTAGGCTCGATGATTGCCGCTGAATTCTGCGATGTGGCCACGGGTGAACCCAGCGCCACCGCCGCGCAGCGCGTGCAGAAAAAAGCGCTTGAGCAGGGGCTGCTGCTGTTAACCTGCGGCCAGTATGGCAACGTGATCCGCTTCCTTTACCCACTGACTATCCCGCAGGATCAGTTTGCAAAAGCGTTAGAGATAATCAAAACGTCGATGAAGTAATCTCGTTCAATTCAGATCGTGTGTAAAGCCGGCAGTAGTCATTACCGTCGGCTTTTTTGTTGTAACCATTTCGCCAATCCTCTCTCGTTATATATTTACATATATATCGATTAAGCCTATTCTATTCATCATACAAATATAATAAACGTGCCCCGCAAGAGAAGGCGCTTGTGTTATCGACCGCCAGTCTTTCTATCTAACGAATTGAATCAACAAATGTTAAATTGCAAAATCACCCCAATTGCCTCCGGGTTGCTGACTTTTTCTTGTCTTGCCGCCTCCCTGTCGGCCCATGCTGATGACACCATTACCGTTACTGCTTCCGCGCCTGCTCAATCTTCGTTTCCCGAGCAGGAGCCCGCGGCCGCTGAAAAAAAGGCGACGATCGGTAGCCTGGGGCAGCGAGAGTTAATTGATGTTCCGTGGTCGGTACAAACACTGTCGAAAAAAGTGATTGATCAGCAACAAATCAAAGATGTTAAGGATGTTTATCGCTACATACCGTCAGTTCAGGGAGAGGGGGTTCGACCACAAACCCGTGGCATGCAAGGGAGCGTGGTGCAAAACCATATGATTGATGGGCTGAATGCCGTTTCCACCACCGAATATCCGACAGAGCAGTTCCAGAATATAGACGTGCTGAGTGGTATCGCGGGTTCACTGTACGGGCCAGCCAACCCGGCGGGGATGTTTAATCTGGTCTCGAAACGCCCTCTGGATACGCTACTGCATCGGGTTACCGTAGGGCAAGGTACAGGGTCAGGAACGCTGGCATCAATGGATTTCAGCGGGCCTGTCGACGCGGGAGACAGAGTGAAGTACCGCCTCAACCTGATGAATGATGAAGGGCACAGTTACACCACCGATAGTCATGTTCGTCGGCAGTACGCGGGATTGGGCCTGGATTTTCAGCTGACCGATAAAACCGTGCTGGAGAGTAATTTCAGCTATTACCATTATTATGAAAAAGGCATGCCAGGCAGCTTTGCGCTGGCAAAAGGCGTGCAGTTTCCTTCGGCATTCGATCCGACGAACAGTAAATATGGTCAGTCATATGCAGGTCATGATGATGAAACGACCACTGCGGACATGCACATCAAGCATGATTTTGACGGTAACTGGATGCTGGATCTGGGGGCCTTACACCAGGTTGCTGACCGTGAATCGACGGCAGTAACCAACACCCTGACGGATAATCGGGGTCACTACACCACCACGACCTCGAATTCAGCGGCCAGTCGCTTTACGATCAACAGCTATTTAGCGAACCTGACCGGCAGCATTGATTCCGGCTGGTTGACGCAGGATATCGCGACCGGAATGCGCGGATTTGTATGGAAAAACTATAACCCGAGAAATGGGGGAACCTTTACGCTGGGGCATTCTTCACTTGATCAACATCCCGACTATCCGCGCCCGCCTTATCCTGACTTTACTAATCGCTATCATTCGGCGACCACTACGCAGCATGCATTTCTGTTAAGCGATACGCTGCATTTCACTCCGCAATGGAGTTTGTTGCTGTCTGGCAGCGAAAACTTGTTTACCGTCAGCAACTATAACAAATCCGGTCATGAAACCAGTCGCCAAAAGGATAACGGCATGAGCGGCTCCGCCAGCCTGATGTATAAACCGGTTGAGAACGTCACGCTGTACACCACCTGGGCTGACAGTTTGCAGCAGGGCGATACCGCACCTGCCGGGGCCAGCAATGCAGGACATGTGCTGGATCCGTACCGCAGCCATCAGGTGGAGGTGGGGGCAAAATATGCGCCCGTCAAAGATCTGCTGCTCACCGCGGCGCTATTTGAAGCAAAACGTCCCTTTGCTTATACCAACGACAACGGCGAATTTGCTCAGGACGGTACGCAGAAAAACCGTGGGCTGGAACTGATGGCTGATGGGCATATCACGGAAAATTTACGGGTGTTAGGGGGAGCCGCCTGGTTGGACCCCATGCTGCACAACACTGCCGCCAGTAATGCAGATGGTAAGCAGGTTGTCGGCTTGCCACGCTTTACCTCGAATGTGCTGGCAGTCTATAGCATTGAACAGGTTCAGGGACTGGATGTGGATGCCAACGTGCATTACGTCGGACGTCGGGCTACCGATAACGCGAATGATACCTGGGTAGGCAGTTATACCACGGTGGATATTGGTAGCCGTTATGCCACCAGACTGTGGAACACACCCACGACTTTCCGGTTTGATATCACTAACCTGACCGACCGCCGCTACTGGACCAACATTGTCCCCGGCGCGTTGACGGGTTATACGGGGGCCGGGGCGGCCAGTGCGCAACTGGGCGCCCCACGTCAGGCGCAGATTTCCGTTCAGGTTGATTTTTAAGGATTGCTGATGAAAACGTGCCACACATGGTTGCTCTGTGTGTGGCTGGCGTTTCCCGCCCTGGCCACGCGTCAGGTTGTGGATGATGCCGGTCACACTGTAACCGTCCCCACACAAGTTCAACGTATTGCGGATAGCTGGTTTGCCCATCACTCGGTGTTGATGACGCTGGGGGCGGGACGTCAGATTGTCGCCACCGTCAACCATCCACAGAGCCAGCCGTGGATGTTCAAAATAAACCCATCGCTGAATCAGGCCTTACAAATTCACGGGACGTCATTCAATAGCGAGGCCCTGCTGGCTCTGCATACCGATGTTCTGTTTGTCGCAAAGGGCAAGGGGGATGCGCAGAGTTACAACCAGGCGGGTATCCCGACGCTGGAAATGGCATTTACTGATTATCCTTCGATGGAAAAGTCAGTCACGACCACGGCGGACGTGTTAGGCACGGATCAGGCTCGCGCCAGGGCGGTGGCATATAATCAATTTTTAACCCGCACTATTGCGGATGTTCGCGCGAAAACGGCGACATTAGCGGAAAATCAGCGCCCGCGGGTTCTGCACATTCAGTCGCTGAACCCACTGAAAGTCGACGGTAGAAACACGTTGATTGATACCTGGATTGCGCTCTCTGGTGGGCGGAACGTCGCCGGGGAAGTGGACGGTAACATGAAAGAAGTCTCACCCGAGCGGGTGCTGTATTGGCAGCCGGAGGTGATTATTCTCGGGGCGGGATGTGGCGATATTGCCAGTTCACCTTATGCAGCGTTGTTCAAAGAGCTTAACGCGGTGAAACAGGGCAAAGTCTGGCGCAATCCGGCGGGCGTCTTCCCCTGGGATCGCTATGGAACCGAAAGCGCGTTGCAGTTGCAGTGGGCCGCGTCAAAGCTGCATCCAGCACTGTTTGGCGGCCTGGATATGGTTAACGTAACCCGCGATTTTTACCGCCAGTTTTTTGATTATTCGCTTAGCGAGGCGCAGGCGAAGCGGATTTTAGCCGGGCTACCCCCACAGGGGTAAAGCGGGAAGCGCTGACGGGCAAATGCAGGCCAGTTCAGGGTTACACACTGTATTTGCCGTGACGAACCGCGTGGCGGTATACCGTGTCTGGCGATAATGGGTTGCCAGCTATCACGTTATATAATTTAATGCATATCGAATTTTTCCCAGTCCAGATGGTATCTATGTTAACTCTTCGCTCTTTTGTGCTGGTTTGCGCCAGCATGTTTTTTGCCTTTTCCGCACAGGCGGATCGCACTATCACCGATCAGCTTGGGCGTCAGGTTACAATCCCTGACCATGTCGATAAGGTGGTTGTGCTGCAACACCAGACGCTGAATATTCTGGTGCAACTGGATGCTGCGCAGGATATCGTCGGCGTGATGTCGAGCTGGAAAAAACAGCTTGGGCCTGAGTTTGCCCGGTTTATGCCGACAATAACTACGCTGCCTACGCCTGGCGATCTCACCAGCGTGAATATCGAAAGTTTGCTGGCGATTCATCCGCAGGTAGTGTTTGTCGCCAACTATGCGCCCGCTGAGATGATCCAGCAGATTCAGAATGCCGGTATCCCGGTGGTGGCTATCTCGTTACGTCAGGATATTGCCGGGCAACAGAATAAAATGAACCCGACAATGGCTGATGAAGAGCAGGTCTACAACGAAGGCTTAAAGCAGGGGATCCGCCTGATTGCGGATGTGGTAGGGCGTAAAACGCAGGCGGAAACGTTGATCAATTACGTCTTTACGGCGCGAGCAAAATTCAATGCGCCAGTTGCGGCCATCCCGGAAGCGCAAAAGGTTCGCATTTATATGGCTAACCCTGACCTTATGACCTACGGTTCCGGGAAATACACCGGCCTGATGATGCAACATGCGGGTGGGTTAAATGTGGCGGCGGCCAGCGTGAAAGGCGCGCGTCAGGTGGCGCTTGAGCAGGTGCTGGCGTGGAACCCGCAGGTGATTTTTGTTCAGGACCGATATCCGCAGGTGGTCAAAGAGATCCAAAACGATCCTAACTGGCAGGGAATTGACGCGGTGAAAAATCATCGTGTCTGGCTGATGCCTGAATATGCCAAAGCCTGGGGTTATCCGATGCCGGAAGCATTGGCAATAGGTGAGTTGTGGATGGCCAAAAAACTTTACCCGGATGCCTATAAAAATGTCGATGTGGATGCGCAGGCGCAGGATTACTATCAACGTTTTTATCGTGTGAACTGGCAGTCAGATGCTGCTAAGTAAACGGGATTTCCCCTTGCAATCATTACTGATAGCAGGGGTGTTGGTGCTGGGGGTCAGTTCGCTGTGTCTTGGACAATATCCGCTGTCACTTCGTGAAGTGTTTTATCAACTCACCCATTTTGGCGATGCGCAGGGTATTGCCAGTCAGGTGATATGGACAGTCAGACTACCGCGTATTCTGATGGCGTTGCTGGCGGGGGGCGCGCTGGGATTGTGCGGCGCTACCTTGCAAGGGGTGTTTCACAACCCATTGGTCGACCCGCACATCATAGGCGTAACCTCGGGGGCGGCCTTCGGCGGGACGCTGGCGATTCTGCTGGGTCTTGAGCCGTGGCTGATGATGGGGTCAACCTTCTTCTTCGGTCTGGCAGCGCTCATTCTGGTATATGCCATTGCGGCCTTACAAGGGCTGGAAAATACGCTGGTGCTGATCTTATCTGGCATTATTTTAAGTGGTTTTTTTGCCGCGCTGGTGAGCCTGATTCAATACCAGGCCGATACGGAAGAAACCTTGCCGAACATCGTATTCTGGCTGCTGGGCAGTTTTGCCACGGCTAACTGGCATAAAGTCCTGCTGCTGGCGATCCCGGTATCCATTGCGGCGACGATGTTGTACCAGTTGCGCTGGCGGATAAATCTGTTATCGCTCAATGATAAAGATGCTAAAGCGCTGGGCGTGGCGGTGGTTCCGCTGCGGCGTAGCGTGCTGGTGTGCTGCGCGTTTTTAGTTGCCGCTCAGGTGGCGGTCAGTGGCAGCATTGCCTGGGTTGGGCTGGTTATTCCCCATCTTGCGCGGTTGCTGGTGGGGGTTGATCATCGTCGCTTGCTCCCGTGTGCTTTTTGGATGGGAGGTGGTTTTATGATTGCGGTTGATGATATCGCCCGCACTCTGATGCATGCGGAAATACCGCTTGGGATCATCACCGCGTTGCTCGGCGCACCGCTGTTTGCCTTCTTGCTCATTCGTACCAGTCGTCGGGGGAAACAATGACATCTATTGCGCTCAGCGTGAATCAGCTTAGCTATGGCTATCGCTCTCCACTGTTTGACCCCCTCACTTTTCAGTGTCAGAAAGGCCAGATCTGGGCGGTGCTTGGGCGAAACGGTCTGGGTAAGAGCACGCTGCTGGATACGCTCACGGGCACGCGACCCGCGCTGGGCGGGAGTATTGATGTTCATGGGGGGATAGGCATTGTGGCCCAGCATTGCCATCTGCCGTTTCCCTATACGGTGAGCGACGTGGTGTTGATGGGGCGGGCGCAGCACGTAAAATTGTTTGCTCAGCCCAGCCGCCAGGATCAACAACGGGCGGAGCAGGCGCTGGAACAGCTAAACATTGCGCATCTCGCCGCCACATCGTTTAGCTCACTTTCTGGCGGTCAGCAGCAACTGGTGATGATTGCCCGTGCTCTGGTTACAGAATGCCAGACGCTGTTGCTTGATGAGCCATGTTCAGCGCTGGATCTTGCCAATCAGCAGGTCGTGCTGCAGCTCATCAGCGATTTGGCACACCGGCAGGGGTGTAGCGTGCTTTTCTCGACGCACGATCCGTTGCACGCCTTACAGATTGCAACTCATACGCTGCTGTTGCTTCCTGAGGGAAAATGGCTGGCAGGGCCGACGGACGGCGTGGTGACAGAAGATAATCTGTTCCAGGCCTATGGCTTGCCATTGCGAAAATTCAGTGTGGAAAACTATCAGACACCGTTTATTGCGCCGCTGTTTGCTATCCACCGCTAACAGGCAAGAAACCGGCGGCGGTCAGCAACGCCTGACCGTCGTGGGCAAGCATAAATTTAACCAGTCTCATCACCTCTTCAGAAGCATCGAGCACCGCCAGTTGGTATTCACACAAGATGTTCTGTTCCGCAGGAATAGCAACGTAGCGAACATCGGACGGTGAACCGAGTGCTTTTGCATAATGTGCGTAACCAATAAACAGATCGGCCAACCCCTGGCGAAGAAGCCAACTGCTTGCCAATTCTCCTGGCGGGATGCTGAGCGTATCGCGGCCACCAACCAGTGGCAGGGCGCGTGCACGAAGCTGTCGTCCAAGTCCCGGTTCCAGTGCATCCATGTTATCGAAAAATGTCCAGGTATAATCACCGGAAGGGTCGCAGCCCGGTGTGGATGTGCCAATACGCAGCACCGGGTCGCGTAGTAAATCCAGCCATTCACCGCGCCGGTTGGTAACCAGGCCCAGTTGATTCCAGCACAGTGTATGCGTGGAAACGGCCCGGTGTGTGTCCAGTAGTCGTTGCGGATGTGCCCGATTTGCACTGGCGAACAGAGCACACGGTTCCCCGGCTTCAATACGCTCGCGCAGCAAACCTGCCGGGCCATAGCCAACGTTGACCTCAATGCCGCTAAGGCGGGTGAACTGATTGAGTAGTGGGGTAAATGCCAGTCGTAAACTTCCCGCAGCAAGGAGGGTGATTGAAGATGGCATGATATCTGATCTCTGGGCTATGGCAGTTATGCGAAGAAGATGAATGATACGCCCTGCACAAGGGACTTTGAAGGCATCTGATGATGCCATTTCGCTTACATCATTTGATGTTGTAGTCACTTTCAAAGGGTTATTTGATCCAGCGTGCGGTGGGATGCTGACGCTGTCTTTTTTTGTTCTATGCTTTGACCGTAATAAAAGATCCTGAACGGAAGAGAGCATACGTGCAGGGGGAAGACAAATGACAATCTTGTGTAAGACCTGCGGAACGTCCTATGACGATACGCATGGGGCTATAACGCATTGCAAAATCTGCGAAGATGAGCGCCAGTATGTTCCCGTTACCGGACAATCATGGTTCGATCCAGCCGCGCTTCACGCGACGCATACGAATAAATGGCTGCAGCATGAGCGTTCGCTACTGAGTATTCAGACCGTGCCACGGTTTGCCATTAACCAACGGACATTTTTGCTACGCACCCCGCAGGGGAATGTGCTCTGGGATTGTATTGCGAATCTGGACCCGGCCACGCAGACGCTCATCACCGCGCTGGGTGGGTTGAGTGCCATTGCCATTTCGCATCCTCACTACTACTCCACGATGCAGGATTGGGCGGCAGCATTCGATGCACCAATCTATCTGCATGCTGACGATCGCCAGTGGATTATGCGTGACAGTCCCTCTATTCGGCTATGGGAAAGCGATGTGCATAAAGTGCTTCCTACCGTGACGTTGTTACGCCTGGGCGGACATTTTGCGGGGGGGAGTATTATGCATATTGATGATGGGGAGGGGATAATCCTTGTGGGCGATATTTTGCAGGTCACTCCCGGTGCGGATGCTGTGTCGTTTATGTGGAGCTACCCCAATATGCTGCCATTGCCGGCAAGCGCGGTTATCCACATTATGCACGCGTTGCAGGATGTAAGATTCGACCGACTCTATGGCGCGTTTGAAGGTCAGGATATTAAATCCAACGCCAGACAGATTGTGGTGCGATCGGTGCAGAAGTATCTTGCTTGTCTGCGCAAAGAATAGAATGGGTTTCAGGAGAACGTTTGAGAATTTAGCACCAAATCAAAGGGATATGATTTGGTGCGTCCGAGTGGACTCGAACCACCGACCCCCACCATGTCAAGGTGGTGCTCTAACCAACTGAGCTACGGACGCAAATGGTGCGTTCAATTGGACTCGAACCAACGACCCCCACCATGTCAAGGTGGTGCTCTAACCAACTGAGCTATGAACGCAACGTTGTAGGTGACAACGGGGACGAATATTAGCGGCACAGACCGAATGAGGCAAGAGGGAATTAGCATTTTTCTGCATGTTTTCACTCGATTGCAGAGTAATTAAGCAAGTTGACTATATTTTGTTGATTTTGCAGCGTGTTTTTTATTCAGACAGCGAACTGGAGCATACCAGGGTCGGTTTGAATGACAGGGGCGCTCAGACTTTACGCGCTGTAAGGGTAGTAGTTTCTATTTTCTCTGGGGTAGTGAAAGGGGTAAAACGCCTGAGCGGCTTGCTGTCACGCCTATCGGGAAGCCCACACTGTAGTTGATGTGACAGGCTTCGCTGCGTACGCGACAGTGGATTGGACAGAAAACTGATTCAAGAGGCGATGAACTTTTGCGAAGAACAGAAATTCTCTGCGGTTCAGTTATGGACATTCCATAATTTATATTAACCAACCTGACGAGTGTTCCATTCGTCGCGCGTGATTTCCCAAAGTTCAGAATCCAGCAAACCGCTGACATACTCTTTCTTTTCCGTCTTGATAAGCCGCATGCCGCTACTGTCTGAAATACGTTTGGAACGGATATTGAGAGATGCTTTCGGCGCACGCAATACCGTCTTATTTAACGTATTAAACCAGTAATCCGTAGCGATATTACTGGCCTCACGCATAAAACCCTGACCCTGATATTCCGGATCTAACCAAAATCCACGGTTATTATCCTCAACGTCATAAAGGCAAATTAAACCTATGAGAGCGTCAGGGGCCTCACGGAGTCTGATAGTCCAGATCCACGCAATCCCTTTTTCCATATCAGGCAGGGCAACGTTATTGACGTAATTCTCCGCACCGTTATCAGGATAGGGCCAGGGTACTGAGGAAACCATATAGCGAACTATCTCCCAGCGTGGATAAAGCAACTGAATCTGCGAGGCATCTTCGGCTTCTAATGGTTTTAACAGCAAGCGTTCCGTATGGAGTTTTGGTATTTTCATATGCGCTTTTCCTACAAGAGTAAGATAAGAGAATCAATGTGGGGAGGATTTTGAAAAAATATTAATAACCAGAACCCCAGCACAAATAAGAAGCATGCCTGCGATCGCCGGAAAATCAAGTTTTTGCCCACTTACCAACCAGCTCAAAAGGCTGATTAATACGATTCCAGCACCTGACCAAATTGCGTACGCAATACCCGTTGGAATGGTCGACAGAGTCTGGGAGAGAAGATAAAAGGCTGTGCAGTAGCACACAATAGTTGCTACCGATGGCCATAGGCGTGTGAATCCGTCAGAGAACTTCATCAGGGTTGTACCTATGACCTCAGCTACAATAGCTCCTGCAAGGAAAATGTATGAATTCAAGATCTGATCCCATGTGACAATCTAAAGCAAATATCGTATCACAAAGGGTTGGGTGAGTTTGAACGCAGCCCAAACTACTTTTTCGTGTAGTGATTAATAATCACCACGATATTGATTATTTTACGGCGCTGACCGCATGAAGAATTACACTTGCCACGGCATCTGGCTGAGAAATATGTGGGGCATGACTGGTGTTCAGGGTAGTCACCGTCGCGTGAATTTTCTTCGCCATCGCTTTCTGTAAGTCAGTGTCGAGCATATGATCCTGTTCGCTGACAATATACCAGGAAGGTTTATTTTCCCATGCCGCGTCTTTCACTTTTTCGCCAAATACTGCGCCGTTAGTTGGGCCCTGAGTGGCGTAGATAAGTCTCGCTTGTTCCGCAGTAACATCCTGCGCCAGGTGCTGAGAAACGCCTTCAGAAGTGAGCTTCAGATAACCCGCATCATCAGCATCAATATGACTGAAACCTGAAGGTGTAGGATAATCTTTTGTTAAATCACCGACAGACTCTCCGGCCGATGGTGCAAAAGCGGCAACATAAACCAGTGCTTTGACGTTCTCATTTTTTGCACCTGTCTCTGTAATGACTGCACCACCATAGGAATGGCCGACCAGCACAACAGGACCTTTTACTCGTGCCAGTGCGCGACGTGTTGTGGCGGTATCTTCAGCAAAGGAGGTGAGTGGGTTTTGTACGGCAACAACATTAATCCCTTTAGCCTCAAGCAAAGGAATGACCTTATTCCAGGTTGAACCATCTGAAAATGCACCATGCACAAGCACAACCGTGGGTTTAGCAGCTTTAACATCAGCTGCAGATGCCAGCGCTGAACAGCTCATGGAGGCCGCCATCAGTAAGGAAAGAGAGAGATTTTTCATATCAAGAATGCCTTTGTTAGTGATCGGATGCTCACGGTTAAGCGAGCTAAGTTGACTGGCAATGTACATTGAAAACGTAATGCGATAAATTTACGTAAATAACCATCACCTGGAACATTTCATTTCAAATGGATCGTTTAACCTGCATGCAGACATTCATTAGGGTGGTCGAGTCAGGCTCCATTTCTGCCGCAGCGGGTGAACTGGATCAGTCCTCTCAGCTGACGGGTAAGCAGTTACGCATGCTTGAGCAAAATCTTGGCATTCAACTGATCAACCGTACGACCCGGAGCCAGAGCCTGACGGACAGCGGCCGTCTCTTTTATGAAAGAGCGAAAAATATTCTGGCTGAAATGGAAGAAGCGGAAGCCGTGATTGCTGAAACCCGTGCGATCCCCCGTGGTAATCTCAGGATCAGCGCTCCCATTACCTTTGGCAGTCAGCTGCTAGCCTCAAAACTGCCGGAATATCTCAAACAAAATCCCGAAGTCTCGCTCGAACTCTGTTTGTCGAATCGCACTGTCGATCTGGTTGAAGAGCGCTTTGATGCCGTTTTTCGTACGGGAGAACTGGCGGACAGCCAGCTACTGGCAAGAGCGCTTGCTCCCTATCAGATGGTTATTTGTGCTGCACCAGCTTATCTTGAAGAGGCTGGAACGCCCTCTGTGCCGCAGGATTTGACGCGGCACCAGTGCCTGATCTTTACCCACACATCAATGCGAACGGAATGGAAATTTGAAGGCCCTGGCGGACAAGTCTCGGTACCTGTAACCGGCAGGTTTAAAACGGACAACAGCGAGGCCCTGCTTGCTGCCGCCCTCTCAGGGCTGGGAATCATTATGCAACCGCTTCCGCTGATGAGCGCGGACATCGCCGCCGGGCGGCTGGTGCGGGTTCTGCCCGATTATGAATTGCCCGGTCGGCCCGTCCATGTGCTTTATGCCCAGGACAGAAGAATGACTCCACGATTACGAAGTTTTATCGATTTCTGCATCACCCATTTTGGCTCTTAGATACCCGTGAAGACGGCTTACTTCGGATCGCCGAGAACCTTTTTCAACTCCTCAATATCCTCTTCAACCGCTGTTTTAAGACCGCGGCGTTCCAGCCAGTTTCTGCCCCATATGCTTAGATCCAGAACCAGTTTGTTCAGCTCCCGTCCTTCGTCACTCAACGAGTATTCAACCTTTGGTGGAACAACGGGATAAACCTGGCGAATAATCAGGCCATCCTCTTCAAGTTCACGCAGTTGCTTCGTCAGTAAACGCTGATTGATGCTGGTTAAAAACCGCTGGAGTTCGCTAAACCGAAGCGTACCGTCCTTAAATAAATGATAGAGGATCACCCCTTTCCATTTCCCACCCATGATATGCAGTGCTGCTTCCATTGAACAACCTGGCGCCGAATCGTAGTTACGTAATTTCTTCATAAAAACATCATGGTTACCTTTTGGTAAGTATGTGCATTTTTTTAGCGTATAAACGAATTATCATCGTATGGTACTTTTAGCGGGCTAAATATCAATCACTTTCTGGAGTAGAAATGTCAGCTTTGCTTTTTGAACCCATCACAATCAACGGCGTTGAATTCCGCAACCGTATTGCCATGTCCCCGATGTGCATGCACTCGGCATCTGACGACGGCAAGATTAATGACTTTCATGTTATCCACTACGGCGCGCGTGCCCTGGGCGGAGCAGGTCTTATCATGCTGGAAACGGCCTCTGTATTACCGAATGGTCCAATCGGTCCTGGAGACATCGGTATCTGGGATGATAGCCATATTGAAGGTTTGTCCCGCGTGACAGATGCCATTCACCGTTTTGGCGCGAAAGCCGGCGCACAGATTGGACATGCTGGTCGCCAACTGGGAATTGACCTGCCCTCTATCGCGCCGTCAGCTATTCCGTTCACACCTGAGTCCCGCGTACCACAGGCGATGAGTATTGAGCAAATTAACGAAGTCGTAGAGGCGTTCCGTCAAGGTGCTCGCCGTGCGCGTGAAGCCGGTTTTGACGTTATTGAAATCCACGGTGCCCACGGCTATCTGTTGAATCAGTTCCTGTCGCCGCTAGCGAACAAACGTACCGATGAATACGGTGGTAGCCACGAGAATCGTTACCGCATTGTGCGTGAAGTCATTGACGTCGTGCGCAGCGAGTGGAAAGGCCCATTGTTCCTGCGTATCTCTTCAACCGATTATGTTGAAGGCGGAAACCGTCCGGAAGACTTCTTGATCTACGGCAACTGGATGAAAGAACAAGGTATTGATCTGATTGACTGTTCAAGCGGCGGAATTGCGATGGTACAGGTAAACACTTACCCAAATTATCAGGTCCCTGCAGCCGAGCTACTACGAAGGGAGTTGGATATTAAAACCGGGGCTGTAGGTCTGATCGAAACAGGCCGTCAGGCAGAAGAAATTTTGCAGAATGGCCGAGCAGATATCATTCTTGTTGGCCGGGATATGCTGAAGGATCCGTTCTGGGCGCGTACTGCAGCAGACGATTTGAACGTTGTACTCCCCGTTCCTGCACAGTACACCCGCTATGGTTCTGGCTGGCAGCGTTCTCAGCCGCGACTGCCGGCAGCTGACCTGGCAAGCACTGTAGAGCAATAATAACAGCTACTTCATCAGCCCTGCACGGTTGTAATGCTGTATCTGTACCAATAGACCCTTTGTTGTAACCCTCATAGTTAAAAAAACGAAAGTGCTTTCCTATTGCCCCCTGCATGCTGACGCAGGGGGTTTTTATTGAGAACATCTGATTTTGTATTGCGGATGGTAAAAACCTTAAAAATCAAAGATAAAATTAATTTCATAAATATACTCATCAAATCATATCAACGTCCGCTCCTGGCTGTGAGTCAAAACACCGAAGCACAGTACTGTGACTCCTCAACGTTATCCCTGTGCTGATTTCTTACTCTGTGTTCGATCGGATGAAATAACAATGGCTATGCCAGCCAGAACGATCAGTGTGCAAACCAGAATTCTCAAATCAGGCAATTCGCCAAGAAATAGCACTCCACCTACCGCAGCAATACAGGGCACGCTCAACTGCAGCGTGCTGGCGGTTGCTGAAGACATAGTGGCAACAAGTTGGTACCAAAGTACGTAAGTCACACCAGAAGCCAGTCCGCCGGAGAGCAGGGCAAGGATGACGCCGTTGGCGTCAGTATGCACGGGCTCCTGTCGTACCAAACTCAGGATGAAAATAACCGGAAGGCTCAGAATGAAATTTCCTGCAGTCGTCCCGGCAGGAGAGAGGATATTTTTCCCACGCACAGAGTAAGCTCCCCATGCCATGCCTGAAACAACCATCGTCAGGGCGGGTATCAAAGGGGGAGCGGTTGCGCCGGGGAGCAGCAGCATAATGATCCCCCCGATGGCAATAACGATCCCGGTGGCTTTGTATCCGCTAAGTGTTTCACCTTTTATTAATCCCCAGCCAATCATGCAGATCTGCACTGCGCCAAACAGCAGTAATGCGCCTGTTGCGGTATTGAGCTGCACATACGCGATTGAGAAAAATAATACATAGACACACAGCAACAGGGCATCGATGATTTTCCAGCGTATTTCTTTCAGTTTACCCCGGGCTATATGCCAGAAAAACAGCATTACTGCACCACCGAGTAATCTCATCACGCTGAACGTTTCAGGATCTGAATACCCATTCTTTAAGGCGATACGACAGAGGATAGAATTGGCTGCAAATGCAGTTAGCACCAGGAGAACCAGCAACAGCTTTTTCATATCCATCCTTAATGTTGACGATCTGTTGCAGAGTATAGAGTGCGTACATCAGGACAGACATGCTAACGATGCTTTTGTTTATAATCCAACACGATAACGTTGCACAGGGGCTGGCGCTATCCCTAAATGATGCTCAGGAAAGTGAGAATGGAAAGAACTGATACACGGCCACCATAGCGGAGGTACTTAATATCACACTGATGATGAAGTAAGTTTTGAAGGGCTGCTTTTGTGTTTTATGGTGAAAGAGTTGTTGGCCGACAATGGCTCCAGCCCATCCGCCCACAGCGCCAAATACCAGCAACGTGGATTCCGGCACTCTGCGCCAGGCCTTACGCGCTGCCATTTTGTCCACGCCGTAAATCGCCAGCGTCAATATGTTGGCGAGCAGGCCCCATATCAGCAACGGATGTGGGGCAAAAAGGCTACTGACCGCAGCGCAGACCAGTAGCAAATAACAATAGCGATTGAGATTCATCTCATTAACCACAGCCGGAACGGAGAGGCGATTATCTTAACCCAGAACCGACACCGATAAATGGATATGTAGATTCCTGGAAGCCAGGGTTATCCAGATTTTGATACAGAAAATGTCGGGGTCGCATGTCCAGTCTATAAAATAGAACATTATGAAAAGTAATGATATTGTTCTACCAGCCACGCTCATAACGAGGTTTTATGAAAATCAGAAGGTTCAAGAATGGAGATGAGATTTCGTTACTCAGCGTTTTCTTATCTTCTGTACATACCCTCGCATCCCACTATTACACACATGAACAAATAGATGCCTGGGCCCCGTCAGATATCGACCCGGATAACTGGACTAATCGCATGAGGGCACTACGTCCCTTTGTTGTTGAAGTGGATGGTGAAATAGCTGGATATGCGGATGTTCAGCCAAATGGGTACATTGACCATTTCTATGTCTCGGGAGTCTACCCGAGACAGGGCGTAGGGACGCTACTGATGGACCGCATTCATGAAGAAGCCAGACAACGTGGAATGGGTGAACTTACTTCAAATGTCAGTAAGGCTGCGGAAGCGTTCTTTCTACGACACGGCTTTCATGTCGTGGAACGAGGTTTCCCTGTGTGTCGTGGCGTGACACTACAAAATGCACTGATGCGTAAATATTTGGCGAAACAGATGAAAAGAAAAAGAGTCGTGTCTGGATAGTTAAATCAGAGTGTCATCATCATTTCATGCCAGGCCATACCACCGTGGTCTGACTCTGACGGTTTCATATACTGGTAACCAAAATGAGCATACAGATCGACGTGGCGATCTTTACACAACAGGTGGATTGTTTTTTTGTTCATTGCTTTCATATGCGCCACGAATTCACGCATTAGCAACGACGAGTATCCTTTGCCCTGATAATCCGGGTGAACCACGACAGACATAATCACGGCATTAGGTGCATCCGGATCGTGTCCAACCAGTTCTTTAAATTCTTCATCAGACATCACGACTTCCCATGCGCAGCCTGCATTGATGAAACCAATAACGTCGCCGTTCAGCTCCATACACAGGAAACCTTCCGGATAGCGGTTAATACGGGTAGCTATTTTCTCACGCGTTGCGGCTTCATCCCCTTCGTAGGATGTGATTTCAATATCATAGCAACGATCGACATCGGCGGCAGTGGCCTGACGGAATACAGGGGTAGACATAGTTTTGCCTCTTCAGAATCATTTTGTTGGAAATATACTATCTTTTTTCAATCATGCTTTCGCTGCATTTTATGCAAAAATAAAATGTACAATATTCATTAATCACTATTTTCAAATTTCACCCGGAAAAAAGAACCATGGTGTCGACGTTGCGCAAGACCGATCTGAATTTATTGCTTATCTTCGATTCTCTTTATCGGCATGGGAGCGTAACGGAGGCCGCTAATGAAATGGCGCTAAGTCCGTCGGCGCTGAGTCATGCGCTCAATCGCTTACGTGCCTCACTGGATGATCCCTTATTTGTGCGCACTGGCGGACGCATGGTGCCAACGTCAAAAGCAGAGAGCATTGCCGCCAACGTTTCCGCCGCTCTGAACAGTCTCTCGACTTGCCTACATGAGCCTGAACACTTTGAGCCGGAAAAAAGCCGGGAGACGTTTACTTTTGCCGCCACGGACTACACGGCCGCTGTGATCCTGCCAGGCCTGATCGCGAGAGTTAACAGCCTCGCGCCGGGTATTACCATTAAGCTTATCTACTCACGCGATTTTAACGCCGATGAAGATCTGCTTTCGGGCAAAGTTGATTTTGCTCTTGGTTTTGAAGAAGAGCAGAAAAATCCCCGGCGCGGTATTGAGTCCATTACCTGCTTTACGGATGATTACGTGGTTGCGGTGCGACGTGGTCACCCTGAAATTTATGATTCCCTTACCCATGAGCGATATCTTAACGCCGGACACGTGGTGGTACGCCCATGGCTGGAATCCCGGGGGGCTATTGACCGTTATCTGGAAAGTCAGCAGGTACGCCGCCGAATTGTTGTTGAATTACCAAGTCTGATGATTGCCCCGCTCATTGTTTCAAATACTGATCTGGTCATCACGCTGCCCAAGCGGGGCATCTCATCTGTTTTTGATATGAAAAATCTTGTGGTGTTTACTCCTCCATTCCCAACACCCCAGTATATTCTGAAGGCTTATTACAGCCCACAGCTCAGTAACTCCCCTGGACATTTATGGATGAAAGAGCAAATTTTACAGCTTTGCGAGCCGCAAAACCCGATTACGTCAATGAATGCAGCCGATCAAACCCCTGACCCAGATCGGTGATCAGGTCATCCGGATCTTCCAGGCCAATCTGGAGCCGAAGGGGTTCTCCCTTCTTGTGCCAGGTTGTCGCAGTTCGATATTCCCGGCAGCCGAAAGGAATAATCAGGCTTTCAAAACCGCCCCAGGAATACCCCATTCCGAACAGCTGCATGTCATTTAGCATGCGTGTACGGGATCAAGCACCACAGAGAACAGCCCTGACGATCCCGTAGGGTCTCGCTTCCATATTTCATGTCCCGGACAATCCGGCATTGCGGGGTGGAGTACAGTTTTGACTTCAGGTTGTTCTGCAAGCCAGTGAGCAATTGCCAGTGCTTCCGCTTCTTTCAGCGAATATGCAACGTTCTTAAACCATGTAAGGCAAAGAAACAGTCTTCTGCACCCGGTAACATGGCAAGTATGCCCAAAATCATGCCCGTTGATGTTGGGCTTTAGATACTTTTTACATCAACGTAACCCGCTTCCAGATAGCAGACAAAACTGGGTCAGAAAGTTAATTTATCCTGCTTTTTTGCCCGCAACTCGTTAACAATACCTACAAACGCAAGACCGACGGGAACAAGGGCCCCCCACAGGACGGAGTTCCAGCCGTAGAGGCTGAGTAGAGCACCTGAAGAATATGACCCTACAATCATAACCCCAAATACCACAAAATCGTTCAGGGACTGGACCTGGGTTTTCTCTTCTGGACGATGATATTCAATGATCTTCGCCGATGCGCCGGTGAAGCCAAAATTCCAGCCGAGACCCAGCAAAATCAGCGACAACCAGTAGTGAAAAATATCGGTTCCACCGAGTCCGGCGAGGACAGAGCATGCAGTGATAAGCAAACCCGCAGCAGCGATACGCATGGCTCCAAAGCGGTTAATTAATTTGCCAGTGAAGAAACCCGGACCGTACATGGCAATAACGTGCCACTGGATACCGAGATTGGACGCCTGTTGAGAGATGCCGTGCATGTGCATCGAGAGTGGTGCAGCCGTCATCAGGAAGTTCATCACCATATAGGTTACCGCACCGCTGAATACGGTTCTGGCAAACCCTGGCTGACGGGCAATTTCGCGTAAAGGCCGCCCACCCGTTTTTATCGTGCAGGTAGGTTCTGCGGTTTTTACGCCTTTAAGTATGAATGCCGAAATAACGGCCACGAGCGCCTGCGCGAGGAACGTGACGGCGAAGGTATGAGGCGGCCAGAGGTGCATCGTGCCTGAAACCAGCATCGGGCCAATCACGCCGGCAACCACGCCGCCTCCCATCACCAGCGACAGGGCCCGGGCGCGACGTTCTGGCGTGACGCCGTCGGTTGCCGCAAAACGAAAGCTGAGCGCAACGGCTGCATAGGCTCCGCCCATGAAGGCGGCAATGCAGAACAATATAAATGAGCCAATCACGACGGCCAGGGCGGCGGTCAGTCCAGTCAAGACACCCGCCCCGGTTCCGACCATAAATGCGCTTTTACGGCCATTTTTACGCGCTAATGAGCCTAACGGCAGGATACAGCCTGCCATCCCCAGAACAAACATGGTGATGGGAAGTGTAGCCAGCGAGCTGCCAGGAGCGAGGGCGTTACCCACAATTGCGCCAGTGGCATAAAAGACGACAGAGTTGGCACCCGCGAGGGCCTGCGCGGCCGACAGGCGAATGATATTATTTCTCTGGTCTGCAACGGGCAGGAAATGTTCTGCGGACATGTGATTAATTATCCTGATTCATGGTGAGCACTATCCTGTATCGCGCCAGACCTTGCTTAAGTCTGTTGAGCGCCTCATTTGCCCGTTCAAATGGCAACATCTCTGTGATGGGCAACGTCTGAAAGAGGTGGCTGAACTGCAGTGCGCGCTCGGTTTGCGCCGGTGTGCCGACGAAGGAGCCTGTCAAGGTGCGTTCAGCGCCGATCATCATACCCGGCGAGACCTGCAGCGGCTTTTGTCCTGTACCCAGCAAGATTGTTTTACCCTGGGGGGAGAGGGCGGACAAGAGGGCTGAAACCGTTTCTGAAGCCGGTGCAGTTGCCACGATAAAATCCACACCGCCGTCATTTTTCAGGCGTTCTGATGCATTTTCCTCAAGTGTATTGATGTAGTGATGCGCACCCAGCTTAAAGGCCGCGCGTTCTTTTTCGCTACCCCGTGCAATCACAGTCACCTCAAAACCCATTTTACGGGCGTACTGAACAGCCATGTGGCCAAGTCCACCCACTCCGAGAACAGCCACTCTGTCGCCCGCTCTTGCGCCTGAATTACGCAGTGCGTTGAAGGTAGCGGTACCGGCGCAAAGGATCGGGGCTGCATGCACGGAAGAGAGCGCGGAGGGAATTGCTATCAGCGCGGTATATCGCATGACAACGTACTCTGCGTAGCCGCCATCGCAGCTGAGGCCCGGCGTCAGTTGATTTTCACAGAGATGAAAAAGCCCTCTGCGGCAAGGTTTGCAGTGCTGACAATACCCACCCAGTCGGCCGACGCCTACGCGCTGACCGCATTGCCAGATATCGGGTACCCTGTTCCCCTTGCGGGCAATAAACCCGACGATTTCATGTCCCGGTATACGGCCGGGTTGGCCCTCCTGCGGCGCTCTTTCCGCGTCCCGGAGATCGGCACCGCATACTCCGCATGCTTCAATTTTGATAAGCACCTCATCCGAACCGGGAGCGCGTATCGGCCGCTTTGTCATTTCCAGCACCCCGGGGGCAACGATCTGCATCGCGCGGTATTTTTTATTCATAAATGGCACCGATATAATAGGGATTATCAGATGGCAAGGGCGAGATCTTTAGCCCTGGCTTCCTGAACAAAGACGGCCGTCATACAGGCATTAAACGCAGCGAGCATTAATTCCCGCGGATCAGGAGCCAGTCCCTCGCCACCCAGCGAAACCGATTCATCGGAATCGATAACATGGTTTTGAAGTGCCAACGGAGCGGAACCTCCGGAATACGGCTGGCAGAGCGTCCGGCGCGGTCTTCAGGCGTTACGGCCAGCCATCACACCGCCATCAATATCCCAGGTAGCGCCGGTGACCCAGCCAGTTTTTTCAGAAAGCAGGAAAGCCACAGTTTCCGCGATGTCGACTGGCGTACCCACGCGTCCGATCGGATGGAAGCTGTCAAAGCTGTTCATCACATCTTTTACGTCGTCTTTCGGAATGAAGCCTTCGTAAATAGGAGTGTGAACAACGGCCGGAGAAACCGCATTCACGCGGATCCCTTTTTCACCCAGCTCAATGGCCAGGTTTTTAGTCAGCGCGTGCAGACCGGCTTTGGCCATCGAATAGGCTGAAGACGGCGTGGCACCAATCGCCTGCTGCGCCCACATGGAGCCGATATTCACGATGGAGCCTTTAATCCCGGCATCAACCATATTGCGCACCACGTCACGGGTAATAAAGAACGTTGCGCGGTTAATGCTCATATACATGTCATAGTCTGACGCTTCATGTTCGGTGAAGGGTTTTGGGAAAAACACGCCAGCCGCATTGACCAGCAGGCTGATATCTTTGTGTTCGGCATTAATGGTGTCTACCACATGCTGCATCCCTTCTTCTTTCATCAGGTCGGCAACGATGATAGAAACCTGACCATCCGCAGCCAGCGCCTGGCGGGCCTGCCCGGCTTTGTCCTGACGATTGCCAACAAGCACAACGCTGCCGCCGTTTCTCAGAACCAGCTTCGCCGTTTCGAAGCCCATACCGCTTGTACCACCGACCACTAACAGTTTTTTACCGGCAAAAGATGCGTTCATCGCTAACCTCTTTGAATTCAAATGGTTGTTATTGATGAAAAGCCGTACTCCTCATCGTGTGAAATCAGAATGCCACCCGGACGCCTGATTGACGACTGAGAAGAAATTGCGACTCAGGAAAGAAAATCTTTCTCGCTGGCGTATACTGAGGAAAATAATGAATCAGGATGACCACAATGCGATCGCTAAACCGACTTAAATGGCTGCACGCTTTTGAAGCCACCGCCAGGCACGGCAGCTTTACCGGCGCGGCACAGGAGCTTGGCGTTACGCCCGCTGCAGTAGGCCAACTGGTACGCTCGCTGGAAGACTGGGTCGGACACCCGCTTCTTCACCGCACCCGCTCCGGAAAAGAGCGGCTGACGCTGGTTGACGAAGCGCAGGAGGCGCTACAGGACATCACGCAGGGACTGGACAAACTCGAAACCGGGTTAAACAAGCTTCGCGGTCGCCGCTCGCGTTCGGTGGTGGTGGTGACAGCATCGCAGGTGCTGATGATGAACTGGCTGATGGATCGCCTGAACCGGTTTTCGGAAACGCACGAAAATATCAATCTGCGGCTTAACGTCACGGAAAAACTGATGGATGTGTCGCACGGCGAGGCGGACATCGGTATTCGCTGCGGACAGGGCGACTGGCCAGGCGTGCATAAAACCTGGCTGATGGATGAAGAAGCGGTGCTGGTCTGCAGTCCGCGCCTGGTGCCGCCCGGGAAAATGGCCTGCCGTGAATGGCTCGCCACGCAAAAACTCATTCACGATGACACGCCGCATCCTGGGGCGGATTTTCCGTCATGGGATGCTGTCCTGATGGCGGTCGGTGCACCCGAAGCGCTGGATAGCGGGCTGCATATTAACTCCACCTCAGCGGTCATCCTGTCGGCCCTGAGCGGCAGGGGCGTGGCCATCGTTCGTTACGCTTTGGTGAAGCAGCTTATCGAAACCGGTCAGTTGGTTCAACTGCACCCCGATCGCCGTTGGCCGCTCAAATGGTCCTATTATCTGGTCACCCCGCAACAAAAAGTTATGCGTGATGAAGTCAACGTTTTCCATGACTGGCTTCTTCAGGATGTCGTCTCAGACCGTTCATAAACTGCCCCCTCAGACATTACGCTGTCCCGGCAATCACGTCGGGTGCGTAGTGCTTATACCACGACAATTCACGACATAGAATTTCTTTTCTGCTTCGCAAGATTATCTGATTTGTTGAAGCTGTCTGGCTTTCTGATAATCGCCCTCAACGAAAGGTAATACAGACCGGTTTTTTAAACGGGCGTATTACTTCAACCCTGAACGAAGGAGAGAACGATGGCTTATCTGCAAATCACCCTGAATATCAGTAATGAAAACCGTGCGGCAGCCGCTGAGGTATACCAGAAATACAAAACTCCGTTTCTGACCACCATTGAGGGTGCCACCTCTAAAGAGCTGCTTGTCCGCGACGAAGACGTCCAGGTGCTGCACGGTTTTACGACCGTTGCGCAGGCGCAGGCATACCTTAACAGCCTGCTGTTTACGCAGGATGTCGTTGCCGGATTAAAACCGTATTTAAACAGTGCGCCTGACGTGCGTATTTTCGACGTCATTTAATAACTTTTCTGAGACAAACAACAACCGGAGTTTTGAATGTTCTTAAACTGGAATGAATATCGCAGTGGCCTGCTCGCCACCATCGACAAATTTGCCAAACTGCAGCCTGAGTTTATGAAAGGCTTTCAGCAGATGGATAAAGGTGCGTCAGAAAACAAGCACCTCGATCCCAAAACCCATGAACTGATTGCGCTGGCCGTGGCCGTAACCACCCGCTGCGACGGTTGCCTGGCCGTTCATGTGGATGCTGCTGTTAAGTACGGTGCCACGCGCGAAGAGATCGCCGAAGCGCTGGCGGTTGCCATAAACCTGAATACCGGCGCCGCGCTGACGTATACCGCACGCGCACTGGATGTGTACGATAATCTGCCGAACAAATAGGCCTGCACACGGCTCCGCGTGGGGCCGTCTAATCACTGATTATGATGTTACTGAATTCTGATTTTTCGCAGCGCGTGATCATTACCCCGGATGATTATCAATGGATATTTTAACCCCAGCCCGGGGTTGAGCGCATGATGCTTGACCGGATTGGTCGCAAGCAGGTACGCGCAACCCTTCTCGTCAGGCTGCGCCAGATGTCTGCCGATGCACGCCAGTCGCTCAGGTTATATACGCAGAAGGCGACTAACTGGCATGGTCAGCCGCAAAGACAAGTCTTCGCTTTATTCTCTGGCACCTCAGAAACAGTGCTGCTTCAGAAGCTTGCCCCAGGCGCGCGGATTTTCTGTGTGGCCGCATGTTGGCGGAGCAGAGATCCGCGACGTATCCGAGCCAGATTCGGGTAAAACGGCGATTTTTGGTTTTACTGGCGTACTTGCAAAATCGAGATGAACTGTCAGCGATGCTGTTCTCAAAAGCCTTTGTCGGGAGCCGCTCGTACGCTTATTTGGGCAGGATGCGGTAGAGCCCGAAGCTGAGTATATAAAAGACTGGGCGGCCGATCCGTTTCTGCAACGGAATTTGATCTCCAGCAGGAAGTCAGTCACGTAATACCTGAGCAACTTTCCGCCAGGGGAGAATTGTCCGGTGAGATAACAGGTATTGCCAGTGAATGGTCGCCGCAGTTCCCGGGCTATCTGACAGGCGCAATTGACTCTGCATTAACGGGCGTTCAGCGCTGGCTACAACAGAAATAACCCGCGAAAATGGGGGGCTACCATCCGAGCAGGAGATGGGTTGTTGAAAACAGAGTATCCGGTTCGATAATGCGTCAGCTTTTAAAAAGAGCTGGCTTCTGAAGCGTCCGCTCCTGGCACAATGCGGACAAGCTGACTTAGCTGAAGGTCCGCTGAGAGCGAGAAGCGGACGTTTTGGTTGCAGTACATGTATCTTAATCACCCAAGGAGGGCGAATTGCCACTGGAAATATTTAATTTAGACATGGGGTTACTAGTTAGCTCGCCTGCAATAATAAGATCGCGTACTTCATATAATTTGCTACTGACTTTATGAAGATCAGATATGAATCTATCCAGAAATTCATTGGTCACCTCGAAATATTTATCTTTTTCGTCTACCCTGCGATGCAGAATTTGCTCACCCATTTCGTTTGTTATTGGATATGCATGTACAAAGTCAGATCGCTCAGTATTTAATTTCTCAAATAGTTTAGCTGCATCCAAACCTGTTCGGTAAGCGATACGACTTGATGGCTTTACCTTTCTTACGCTTGCACGGAAGGCATCCAGAATGTCACCGCCCATTTTTCCTTGAAGTGCAGTCCGGTCTAGTGTTTTATCCAAAAGCGAAGCTATTTCGGTCATGAAGCTAGCTATTGAGCCGAAGCCATACACAGCGATACCCAGCCTGTAGAGATAAAGATCGTTATCCGGTAAAGCGAGGAGGGTTTGTCGTTTAATTCTACTAAGTTCTTCCAGATTCATACTGAATCCTCATTTTCACAGGTGATGAAAAAAAGCAACAGCTTGCCAGTCTAACTCATTGGCCAATAATTAATACTTCTTGGTGTATGTCACGTCCGCTCCTGGCACAGAGCGAACATTCTAAAACAAGTTGATGGACGATGAGCATTGCTCATCGCAAGCATTCAGAGCCAGGCAGAAGGACACTGCGGCACAGTTCCCGTTTCGTTTAGCCGAGGTTTACTGCATACGACCTGTACAATCTACCTCACCACACACATCGGCCTGCCAGATATCGGCTCGGGATGGATCTCCGTTTCCACGCTGAATACACTTCTCAGCAATCCAGGATTCATCACTGCTTCCGGTGTGCCTTGTGCCATCACATGTCCGTTGGCCATGACCACCAGATGATCGCAGTATCGGCTGGCCTGATTAAGGTCGTGCAGCACTGCGACTACCGTTTTCCCCTGGGCTCGGAGTGCGCCCATCAACCGCATCAGTTCCACCTGATGATTGATATCGAGATAGGTCGTTGGCTCATCGAGCAGGACCACGGGCGTATCCTGCGCCAGGACCATCGCCAGAAATGCGCGCTGGCGCTGGCCGCCAGAAAGATCGGTTAACCGTCTGTCGGCAAGATGATGGATTTGGGTCTGGCTCATGGCGAGATTGACCCGCGCATTGTCTTGCGCACAAAGACGCCCCCAAAGTGGTAACCACGGGTTGCGGCCGTAGGAAACCAGCTCTCGGACGGTGATCCCCTCTGGCGTTAAATGATGCTGCGGCAGCAGCGCCAGCCGGCGGGCAAGCTGGCGCGATGAGAACGTATTGATGGGATTGTCGTCAAGAAATACGGTGCCGGACTGCGGCATTAACAGCCGTGAAAAACAGTTTAACAGCGTCGATTTCCCACAACCGTTAGGGCCAAGTAGCGCAGTAATCTTGCCCGTAGGCAGTGCGAGTGATACGCCGTCAAGCACCTTGTTTGTCCCGTAACAGACCGTCAGATTTTCAGTTCGTAATGTCATTTATCGCATTCTCACAAGCAGCCAGACAAACCACGGCGCACCGATAATGGCGGTCAGCACGCCAGCCGGAAGCTCCAGCGGGGGATGAATAATTCGCGCCAGCAGGTCGGCCGCCACCAGCAGCAATGCACCCGTCATGGCCGAAACGGGCAGCAGCCAGCGGTGACGTCCACCGGTAATGCTGCGCACCATATGTGGTACCACGAGTCCAATAAAGCTAATCGGGCCGCAGACGGCCACGCCGGTTGACGTCATGGCAACCGCCAGTAGTAAAGCCTGGAACCGTATACGCGGCACCGACACCCCGAGCGTGGTGGCACGCGCATCGCCCAATGCCAGGAGGTCGAGATCGCGGCAAAAACCCAGGCTCAGCGGCAGAAATAACATCAGCAGCGGGGCGGCAATCTTCACAAAACTCCAGTCACGTCCCCATAAGCTGCCGGTCAGCCACATCAGGGCGCTGTTCACATCCTGCGGGCGCGAAAGCATCAGGTAATCCGTCAGGCTGGCCCAGCAGGCAGAAAGTGCGACACCCGTGAGCGCGAGCTTCATCGGCTGGCTGGTGTTCGCCAGCATTTTCAGCAGAATCAAGCCTGCCATGCCACCGGCGAAGGCCAGCAGCGGCAGGGCAATCACCGGTAGTGACGGCAAGAGCAACAGCGCGCCCACAGAGGCCAGGCTTGCGGCATGATTTACGCCAAGAATATCCGGCGATGCCAGAGGGTTACGCACGATCCCTTGAACCAGAACGCCTGCCACCGCGATGGCTGCGCCGACCAGCAGCGCCAGCAGCAATCGCGGCAGGCGGTACGCCGTTAACACGTAATGATACTCGCGCCCGGTGTGCCAGTCGGTCAGCAGGGCGCGCCAGGGAACGGCGATCACCCCCATTTGAAGAGACAGAAGCGAAAATCCCGTCAATGCGAGGGCGATGAAAATGACTAACGTAATTTTCATCCACGCCTCCTGACCAGCCAGACAAAGCAGGGCGCACCAATCAGCGCCACTACTGCCCCGGCAGGCAATTCGCCAGGAAAAGCCAGCGCTCGGGCCAGAAGATCTGCCAGCAGCAGCAGCGTAGCGCCCAAAAGCATGCTCATCGGCAAAACCTTGCGCTGATCGAATCCCACCCAGAAGCGAGCCAGATGCGGCATCAGCAGGCCGATAAACGCAACCGGGCCAGCCACGCTGACGCAGGCACCGACCAGAAGCAGCACCAGAATATTGATGATCAAACGTAGCTTTGGCAGATTCACCCCCAGCGTGCGGGCAGTGCTGTCACTGACGTTAAGCAGGTTCAGTTGATTAGCCAGCAGCAACACCACCGGCAGGGCAACCGCCACCATCGGGAAAAGCTGCCAGAACTCCTGCCAGCGTGCGTGGGATACGCCTCCCGCGAGCCAGTATAAAATGCCGTAAGCGTGATCTTCCGTCAGCAGCAGGGTGATGCGGGTCAGGGCCATGCAAAACGCCGAGAACGCGATGCCCGCGAGGATCAATTTGTTTCGGTCCTGGGTGTGGCGAAATCCGCCGCCAGCGGTCATCACCAGCAGCCAGCTTACGCCGCCACCGCAGGCGGCGATAAAGGCGATGGAGTAACCTGCAACGGGCACGGGGCTGAGAGCGCTGGTCAGCGCCATCGCCAGCGCCGCGCCGCTGTTAATACCAAGCAGCGAAGGGGATGCCATTGAATTATGCGTCAGGGTCTGCAGCAGCGTTCCCGCGAGAGCCAGACTCGCGCCGATCAGAATGGCGACCAGGCTTCGCGGCAAACGAAGGTTTTGCACCAGCGCTTGTGCAAGCGTCGGCGTATGGCCCGGCAGCAGAGCGTGAATGGCGTCAACGCCAGAAACAGGAATGGCCGAGTAGCAAAACAGACTCAGCCAGAAGAGAGTGATAAGCGCGGCAAGGGGAAGACCCCACTGCAGCGCTGGATGTCTGAGAACCGTCATTTCACATCGGATAAAGGCTGGTGATGGAAGATTTTTACCGTGTCACTGGCAATGCGTTCGGCCGCGAAAATGCCGCGCATCCGCGCCCAGGCGTTACTGTCGACCGACGCCGTCTGCTGTTTTTGTACCGCAGTTAACATCTGCCACAGCGGGTCCTGCTGCCAGCGTTTGACGATGCTCTCTTCGCGGTAGTGGGCGACCAGCAGCCATGCTGGATTGAGCGCCAGCAACTGCTCCAGGCCGATAGACGGCATAGACGCACCGGATATTGCCGCCGGCACCTTCAGCCCCAGGGCGGTCAATACGCCCCCGGTCCAGGTCTCCTGCGTGTGCAGGTTGAACTGCTGCTCCCGGGACGTACCAAACAACACCAGCGTGCCTTTTGGCAACTGGCTTGCCCACGCTGACATCTGTTGTTGGTGTTGCGCCAGACGTGACTGCATCTGCGCCTTTTTGCCCACTACTTTGCCGATGATGGCCGCAGATTGCAGATTTTCAGTGTAGGTTTCATTGCGGGACTTAAGCAGCAGCACCGGTGCGATTTGCTGCAAGGCGCTGTAGATACCCGCATGACGGCTGCTGTCGGCTATGATCAGATCCGGTTTCAGCGCGCTGATGGCTTCTAAGCTCGGCTGCGCGCGCGTACCGACAGACTGCCAGGGTTTAAGATGGGCGCGAACTTCTGGAAGAATACGCGTGGCATCGTTATCGTCGGCAATGCCGACCGGACTAACATCGACGGCTGCCAGTGCGTCCGCGAACGACAGTTCCAGCACCACGATCCGCTGTGGCGTTTTATCAAGCGTAAAGGTGCCATGTTCGTCAAGAACCGTGGCGGCAAAAGCGTTGCCGGTGAGCAGCAGAGCGGCGAATAGCGTGCGTAGTGATGTGAACATGTGAATGGCCTGTGTCGAGTGGCGCGTCGTTTACCCGGCCGACAAAAACAGCATGCAGGCCGGGTAAACGGGATTTAGAACTTCAACGACCCCTGCATATACAGCGTGCGCGGCTGGCCGGCGTAAATGCCTTTATTGTTGTCGTCGTAGGAGCGGGTGAAATATTCTTGGTCGAAGATATTTTTCACACCGAACGCCAGGTTCAGGTCTGCCATCTGCGGACCGAAGTCATAGGCTACGCGTGCGCCCCAGAGCATGAAACCTGGGATACGGCCAGTGCTGCCGTCGGCGCTCTCTTTGACGGTGTTGGCGTTATCCGCAAACTGGCTGGACTGGAAATCGCTGTTCAGGTTGAAGGTCCAGTTGCCCGGCTTATAGTCCACGCCCAACGTGCCTTTGTGTTTCGGGGAGAACGGCACCTGGTTGCCGTAGGTGTCGCCTTTCTCACGAATCTCGGCGTCCACGTACGCATAGCTTGCGTAGACTGACACGTTATCGAGCGTTGGCGTCAGCGTGCCGAGGTCATAGCGGGCCTGGGTTTCCAGCCCGGTATGGCGCGTTTTACCGCGTGCGGTAACGGTGTCGTTGGTCTGGTTGGAGTCGTACTGATTATTAAAGTTAATCAGGAACAACCCCATTTCCGCGGTCAGCGCGCCATCGTCGTATCGGGTGCCGAGCTCCCAGGTTCGCGCTTTTTCCGGTTCCACATTGCCGCTTTGCACAGCCTTGCCAATTTGGCTGTACTGTACGGTGCCGAACGAGCCTTCGGTGTTTGCATAAAGATTCCAGCTGTCAGTCAGGTGATAAAGCACGTTTAGCGCCGGAAGTGGGGCGTTATAGCTCACTTCCTCATGTGTGCGTTTGATGGCGTTGTTCTGGTATGACTCGATATGTTCAAAGCGCATACCCGGAGTGATAGTCCAGTTGCCAATATCGATTTTGTCATCCAGATACCAGGCGTGCGCTTCGGTGCCGGAACGGGTGTCACGATCGTAGGGGCTGGTGCTGGACGGCAGTTGTCCGCTGCTGGTGGCGGTGTAGTAACGCATTTCATGCGTCGACTCGTTCACATAGCGGTATCCCACCCCCACTTCGTGCGCGGAAGGGCCCAGCATAAAGCTCTGGCTGTATCGTGGCTCAATGCCGCGTACCCAGTAATTGCGCGGTGAAAGCGTGGTGCGTTTGCCCTGTTCCAGGTAGCCGCTGCGCAGGGTTTCGGTGTAGAAGCCCTGAATATTGAATTTATGCTGGCTGTCCGGCTGGAACTGATAGCCAAGGCTTGCCAGCTTGCGACGCCCCCAGAAGCGATCGTTCGGACGCGTAGATTGCCAGCGGTCGGCGTTGTAATCCGCGCGCGACAGGCCCCCGGGCATATCGGCTTCACCGTCGTAGTATTGCAGAAGGCTATTGAAGGTATGCACGTCGTTCGGCGCATATTTGCTTTTCAGCATCAGGTCGTCGATGCGCGTCGCGCTGTGCTCGCGCCAGTCGCTGCCGCGCGTGCCGGAGTAAAGCAGGGCGGTACCAAAACCGTTATCCGCCGTACCGCCAACCATCAGGTTGTGCGTCTCTTTGGGATTATTTTGTGAGGACGTTGGGCTGAGCTGGCCTTCCATGCCGGCTTCGATCCCGAAGTCTTGCGGAATGGCGCGGGTGACAAAGTTCACCACGCCGCCCACGCTCTGCGGCCCGTAACGTACAGCACCGCCGCCGCGCACCACATCAATGGCGTCCATATTTCCGAGCGAAACGGGTGCCAGGGAAAGCTGCGGCTGGCCGTAAGGGGCAAACGGCACTGGAATACCGTCCATCAGTACCGTTGAACGGCTGGCAAGGCGCGGGTTCAGGCCGCGAATACCAAAGTTCATCGCCAGATCGTGGCTACCGGTACCGTTGTTTTCCGGGGCGGTAACGCCAGGAATACGGTTCAGCACCTCGCGCATGGTCGTCGCACCGGTTTTGGCGAAATCCTCACGGCGGATAACATCACGCGCGCCGGCATGTTCGAATACGTCGTTTTCGCGCGCATCGCCCAGCCAGTCGCCCACAACCGTGAGCGCATCTTCCTGCGGCGCAGGAACGTGTTCGAGCGTCCAGCTGTTATTCCCTAACGGCTTCACCTGCAGGCCACTGCCCAGGAGCAGCTGCTGTAAACCACTCTCAACATCGTAATCACCGTGCAAACCGTTGCTGTGCTTGCCGCGCGTCAGGCTGGCATCAACAGACAGGGTAATTCCGCTGCGTGCGGCATATTGGTTTAGCGCTTTATCGAGTGAGCCTGGTGCAATATCAACCTGCGCTGCGAAAGCGGATAACGAGAGCCCAGCCAGCGGCAGCAGGCTCAGGCGAATGGCGTTAACCAAAGGTGTTGTTTTGCTAAAAACGCGTAAAGGCGTCATACCTTCTCCATCATCATTTTTGTTGTGTTCAGCTATGAGTCGAATGAGAAGGGGAAAAAGGACAATGAAAATGAGAATTATTTTTCTTACAGTGCCGAAATATTGACCCAGTATCGCGTAACAGTCTGAATTTTCACTGGAAGTGTCTGGGCAATAATATCCAGAATCGCATCGGTATTTTTCAGCGGGAACGTGCCACTCAGGCGCAGCCCGGCCACCGCCGGATCGCAACGCAGCACGCCGTTGCGATAACGGCTCAGCGTGGCAATCACTTCACCCAGCGGTTTATCGCTGAAGCTAAGAACGCCCTGCGTCCAGGCGGTGCTTTCATCATCCGCTGAGGCGATTGCACCAAATTCAGACGCGCTGAACAGCAGGCTCTCGCCAGCGTTGACGATACGTTTTTCCTGCAGATGATTTGCCAGGCGGACTTCAACAGCGTGCTGCTGTACGGCTACGCGCGTGATGTTATCGTGCTGAAAGACGGTAAATTCTGTGCCTAACGCGGTGAGCTGACCCTGGCGGGTCATCACACGGAAAGGCCTCTGCTGCGCATCTTTTGCGGTGGTAATCGCAATTTCGCCATACCAGAGGTGGACAGCGCGCTGATGCGTATCAAAACGAACATCAGCGGCGCTTTGTGTGTTGAGCGTCAGCAGTGAGCCATCCTCCAGCCGCTGATGGCTGACCACGCCTTTAGCGGTGCGGTAGTCGGCACGTAGACCTTCTCCGGCCTCAGATTGCCAGAGCTGCCAGCCGCTACCCACGCCAAGCAGTAGCAACAACCCTTTCATGACGTGACGACGAGTTAGGCGCGTATCGTGCAGCGCCCGGCTGGCGACATCGCCCGGAACACTGCTGAGCTGGCTGCGCAGGTTTTCAACCTGTTGCCATGCCCACTGATTGTCCTGGTCCTGTTCATACCATTGTTGCCAGCGAGCTTCCTGCTGTGGGCTGACACGCTCGCCGCTCAATACCGCATACCAGTGTGATGCTGAGCGCAAAGCCTGACGGCGAGAATCGGTGATAGCAGCGTTCACAGGCCGTGCTCCAGACGAAACAGCAGACAATGTTCGATAGCCTTTGCCACATACTTTTTCACCGAGCTGACGGAGACGCCGAGCTTAAGCGCGATCTCGCTGTATTTGAGCCCCTCCAGTTGCGAAAGCAAAAACGCTTCGCGTGTGTTTCCGTTCAGGCCGTCAAGCATGCTGTCGATGAGTTGCAGGGTTTCGAGCTGGCTCTCACGTTCCTCGGGCGAAGGCGCGAGATTTTCCGGCATCAGCGCCAGCATCTCCAGATAGGCTTTCTCCAGCGCGTTTCGACGAAACAGGTCGACCATCACCCGTTTGGCAATAGTACACAGGAAGGAACGAGGGTCGCGGACAGTCTTGAGCGAGTCACTGCCCATTACCCGTAAAAATGTGTCCTGGGCAATATCATCAGCATCAAAGGCAGACTGGAGCTTGCGCGTCAGCCAGCTTTTCAGCCAGCCGTGATGTGTGCCATAAAGCGACTCGAACGTGAAGCAAGCGGTAGTAGTGGCGCGGTCAGACATGCGGATTGCATCAAAAGTTAATTATCACGCAGCTACATTAACATGAGAATGGTTATCATTACAATTGGAAATGAAATGAGATAAAAATGACATTTTAAAGGGGTTATGATTTTGGCATTAATAGCATCCCTTATTGCCCGCGCTTGCGCTCCCCATCTTTCCTGAGAGTCATAGATCCCATTGGCGATGGTTTAATTGCCTGCACATTCGCAGGCAATAGCACAATAAAATTACGCCAACGGGATGTCTTCAAGGCGGAAATAAACGGTGAGTCCATGCTTATGTGCGACATCGATGTCCATATCAGCACCTTTAGAAGCGCCTTTAATACGGTAAATCGCATCACATTTGGTGATAAGTCGATGGGCAACAGGGTAGATCATAGATTCGCCGATTTCATCGTCAATAGCCGTAGAACCGGCAGCTTTTGCCAGTGGTAGTGCCAGCCATTCGCCAATTACAGGAATGTGTCCTCTTTGATATACCGCTAACGCTGCATCTTCTAGGCGAGCAAGATTTGCATCGATAAGATTTTTTTTTCCATCCGTACCGCTACGGTAGGGGCCAGCAATGAGAATAAGTTGTTTCACAAAGAGAACCTCATAGAATGTTTTTCAGCGCGACGTGGTAAAGCAACATAATGGTTTTGCCATCGACGATAAGACCACTTTCAATTGCGGCAAGTGCGCTTGCAAGCGGCCACTCAAGCACTTCGATATCTTCTCCTTCAGCCGCAATTCCACCACCGGCACCTGTCTTGTCGGCAGCATCATATTCCGCGATGTAAAAATAGAGCTTCTCCGTGACCGAGCCTGGGCTCATGTACGCCTCGAAAACCTTCTGTACGCTGGATACACGAAAACCGGTTTCTTCTTCAACTTCGGCTTTGATCCGTTTTTCAGGAGCCATGTTGTCAAGAAGACCTGCTGCTGTTTCAATGAGATAGCCATCGTGACCATTTATAAATACCGGAAAACGAAACTGACGAGTTAAGATCACTGTTTTCCTGTCACGGTTATAGAGCAGAATCGTGGCTCCGTTGCCGCGATCGTAAACTTCACGACTTTGGCGCTGCCAATCACCGTTTCTTCGTTGAATATCAAAAGTGTATTTTCTTAAACAATACCAGTCATCGGATAATGTTAGGTTATCGACGATGCGTATTTCTGCACGTTTAGGTTGCATGAAGACTCCTTGATCCGTAGAGTTGACATCATAATCAGCATTATCGTGCAAATACAAGTATAAACATGCATAAACAGGAACGGTCACATGCTCGCTCATCAACGTAAACACCTTATTCTTGAACAACTGCAGGTTGAAGGGCAGGTCCAATCGAAAAATCTGAGCGATCGATTTGGCGTTTCAGAAGACACCATTCGACGGGATTTACGTGAGCTTGCCGCAGAAGGGCGATTGCAGCGCGTTCATGGTGGTGCTTTGCCATCGTCTTCAGCTGTTGCGACATTTTCCGAGCGTAAATCATTAAAAACAGATGTGAAAATGAAGATCGCGCGCAAAGGCACTGAACTCATTTCTTCGGGACAAGTTGTTATTGTGGATGGCGGCACGACCACATCAGAGCTGATTGCCTGTCTGCCGGACGATCTGCATATTACCGTGGTGACACACAGTCCCAGCATTGCACTGGGGTTGGTCGATAAACCCGAGGTTGACGTTATTTTGATCGGTGGCCGACTGTACAAGCACTCCATTGTCAGTGTAGGGGCGGCCGCTATTGAAGGCATCGGCAATATTCATGCGGATATTTTCTTCATGGGGGTAACGGGTATTCATCCTGAAGCGGGATTAACCACGGGTGATTATGAAGAAGCGTGCATCAAACGTGCATTTTCCGGCAGAGCGGCGGAAACGGTCGTACTGGTGTCACCGGAGAAGGTCAACGCTGCGTCATCGTTTGTCATCGGTGAGGTAGGGCTAATCAATACTATCGTGGTTGATAGTGAAACCGATGATAATTGGTTAAGGAGTATTGAAGGAAAGGGCATCACCATTATCAAAGCGTGATTCTCTGTTAATCGAACATGAGAAATCGCATAAAAAACAGATACAGCCACGCCAGTACACTCTGGCCGTTCAGCAACTGTCGCAGATAGCCCAGCACTGTAAAAATCACGCTTTCCATCGTTTGTTCGTGAGATGGCACATATTTGTAAAGTCGGAGGGAAAGGGCAATGAATAGGGGATCTTTGGTAAGGATCTTACTGACTATGGCATTAGTTGGGGATGGGGTAGGACTAGCGACCGCTTTGAGCTGTGAGTTCAACGGGTCGATGCAACGCTATCCTTAATCAAGGGGGACGTTGCCATGAAACGAAGAACGCGCATTTACTACACGCCAGAACAGAAAGCGATTATCTGGGACCGATATAAGCAAGGTGATTCCCTGCACGATATCGCCAGAATGTTCGACAGATTTCACTCTTCTATTATGCCTACAATCCACCAGACAGGTGGCTACCGTCCTCCCGTGAGAAGGCGGCACCGGTTAGCGCTCTCGCTTGATGAAAGAGAGGAAATATCCAGAGGATTGGTAGCAAAACGCAGCATCAGGGACATCGCTGCCAAATTATCAAGAGCTCCTTCAACGATTAGCCGCGAGATTAGGAGACACGGTGGTGCAAAACAATACCGTGCAGCAAAAGCCGATACTGCTGCGTGGGAAAATGCTCTGAGACCAAAACCTTGCAAGCTAATTCAAAGCCCCGCATTGTGTAAAATCATTGCAGAGAATATGCATCAGGACTGGTCGCCGGAACAGATCGCCGGCTGGCTGAAACGCTGTTATCCGGATAGTCAGGAAATGCATGTGTCACACGAAACGATATATAAAACGCTTTTTATACAAACCCGGGGTGCATTAAAAAAAGAACTGCAGCAATGCCTCAGAAGCGGAAGAGTCGTGCGTAGATCCAGAACATCATCGCTTAAAGGGAAAGGATTAGGGTCAATCCCGGATACGATCTCTATCAGCGAAAGGCCACCTGAAGCAGCTGACAGAGCCATACCAGGTCACTGGGAAGGTGATCTGATCCAGGGCTCTAAAAACTCCTATATCGTCACCCTCGTAGAGCGTCATTCCCGTTTTGTTATGTTGGCCAAAGTCAGGGACAACAAGACCATAACGGTTATATCTGCACTCATCAAACAAGCCCGTGAATTACCTGCTGAGCTTTATAAAACATTAACATGGGACCGGGGTGCTGAAATGACCAGCCATACCCGGTTTACCGTAGCTACAGATATTCAGGTTTACTTCTGCGATCCTCAATCCCCCTGGCAACGCGGCTCAAATGAAAATACAAACAGATTACTCAGACAGTATTTTCCAAAAGGAACTGACTTATCGGTTCACAGCCAGCAAAGACTAAACAGTGTTGCCAGACAGCTCAACGAGAGGCCGAGAAAAACGCTAGACTATGAATCACCCGCAGAGCGGTTCAATCAATGTGTTGCATCCATCGGTTGAACTCACAGCGAAAAGCGGAAGTTCGAAGTTTTATGAAGGCATTACTTAAATCGTAGCGTGTTAAACAAAGGGGCAGTTCGCCCCCGGATCTTTCCCCAAATTGATGTAAAACACTACTGAAGAGCTTTAAACAACGTCTCAATATGAATATCAACCGTGTCCAGTGCTTTAACAGGTAACGCTGTACCCGCGAACAAAAGGGGAAGCTCTGTGCATCCCAGAATGATGGCCTCAATGCCTTCATTCCGATACATCCGCTCAATGATCGCGGTAAACGTGTCTCGCGTCTGTGACTTAATAATGCCTCTTTCGAGTTCATCGTGTATTTTTTCTGCGATGTAATCAACCTCGTCAGCATGCGGGACGACCACCTGGATGCCTGCTTCAGTGAAAGGCCGTTTGAAGAAGTCAGCCTCCATTGTAAATCGTGTTCCCACGAGACCTACTTTTTTCAGGCCCTGAGTCTGAACTTCTGCACAAGTGGACTCGATAATGCTGACAAGAGGAACTGTTGTACACGACTGGAGTTCGTTGAAGACGATGTGTGGTGTGTTACCGGTCAAGGCGACGACTTCAGCCCCAGCGGCCACCAAATTCCCGACAGCCTTGGCCAGGTACCTCGTCAGCGCTTCATAATCTTTCCGTCCACACATGGTCAGGACGTCATATACATTGATACTTTCAATAGTTAGAGACGGGAAGAATGTATCGCCAATTCTTTTGTTAGCTTCATAAACAAATTTGCGATAGTAGAGCAATGTTGATTCTGGTCCGGTGCCGCCGATTAATCCAAGTTTCTTCATTTTATTACCCTCAATAGCTCCCGTATTAATCAAGCGTGACCATTTTGCGATGATCAACAAGCGCTTGAGACTAGCTGGGAGGCTGGTAGCTGTTTAAATGGAGTAAATAAATTAAAAAACATGTAGATTCATTTCAATTGAATAAAATAGAATCCAATTTTCAATTATGGTGAAAGTATGGATATAGCTGACTTCCGAACCATCATCGCACTGGTAGAAACAGGTACTATTACTGCAGCAGCAAATTTGCTCTGCCGAGTCCCCTCCGCAATAACCACTCGCGTTCAGAACCTGGAGAGCCAGCTCGGAACCACACTGTTTGTAAGGTCTGGCCGTAGGTTTCTTCCGACAAATGAAGGTCAGGTGCTTTATAACAATGCACTGAAGATTATCGAGCTGGTCACCTTAGCAGAACAGCAGATGGTAAAGCCAGTGCCTGGCGGTCGGTTCCGACTTGGGGCGCTCGACAGTATGGCCGCAACAAGGTTGCCTGAGCCGCTGGCGCGTCTCTACCAGCAACATCAATCAGTAAAGGTGGAGCTGGTTACCGGGATAAGCCGCACACTGCTCGATGCAGTGCTTAGTCACGAACTTGATGCAGCCTTCATTGCAGACGCGCCGGCTAATGACAGACTGGAACGCATGGTTGTTTACAAGGAAGAACTGGTTATTATCGCCGCAGCAAATTTCCCGCAGATACGTTCTGCTGCCGATTTAGCTCACACAACGTTGCTGGTATTCAGTGACGGTTGCTCCTATCGCGATCGGCTAACAACCTGGTTCAGAGAGGCTGGGATCAGACCTTTCAGGCTGGCAGAAATGTCCTCCTACCATGCCATTCTGGGGGGAGTCAGTTCTGGAATGGGGGCGGGGGTGATACCAACACCAATCCTCGATACGTTTCCGACACAGGAACTCATCACAGTCCATCCCTTTGATTCAGAAAACAGTCAAATAACAACGGAACTGATATGGCGCAAGGGAGAGCTCACGGCTAATACAGGTGCCCTGATTGATATCTTGTCCTCAACGTCGAAATTGCCTGACAGGCAGGGTGCTGCAATCTAGTTTGAGATTATGACCGCTTGACGGTGTCTGCAATGTCGAAATCCCTACCGGGTGAAATGACACTTCTGGTCTTTTCTGTCCTGCCAGAGGCTAATGCCCGACTTTGAGCCGTTAACAAAAGCTTAAACTGTCACCTTCCGCTTATGGCACCAGGCAGACATTTCAATTGACAATAATACCTAGATTTCAAGTGCAGCAAGGATGATGGTTTCCATTTTCTCCGGGGTAGTGAACGGCGCAAAACGCTTTAGCGTCTTGCCATCGCGTCCGATCAGGAATTTTGTGAAATTCCATTTTATCCGTCCCCCCAGCATGCCGGGCAACTCGTCTTTTAGATAACGGAATACCGGATGCGTAGCGGCACCGTTAACCTCCACTTTTTCGAACATTGGGAAGCTTACACCGTAGTTGATGTGGCAGGTCTGCGCGATTTCGTCGGCTTCGCCGGGTTCCTGCTTACCGAACTGGTTGCAGGGAAAACCAAGCACTACCAGTCCGCGAGCTGCATACTTTTTGTACAGCACTTCCAGACCTGCATATTGTGGCGTGAAGCCACAATGGCTGGCGGTATTTACCACCAGAACCAGCTTGCCAGCATAGTCAGCCATAGGGATACGCTGGCCGTCCAGGCTGGTGGCTGTTAGTTGATAAAAGGTGGTCATAGCGAACTCCTCAGAGCAGGACCTGTCAGACATCGGCATAGCCATACAGCATGGTGCTGCTGGGGCAAGTGAGGAGCGGAGGTGAGTCCGCTCAGTTTAGTGCTGCCAGATTCAGTCCCTAATGCTCCAAATCTTCGCGAGTGGGTCCTTGAAAGTAAAGGGTACTAATATGGCAACTACGCGGTTGAGTCAGCACAAAATGAATTGTTTCCCAGACAGAACGCCCATTCATTAGATGTTCTCCCATTCTGGATTGAGTGTCGACAAGAGGATCTAACCCGGTCAATTCAAAATCCGGTGGGTATAACCCGGTTACCCGTATATTTTCTTTGGATAACTGTTCCGACAGTTTAGTTGTAAAACCACTCATCCCGTGTTTACTGGCAAAAAAAGCGGGATGGGCAATTGAATCCGTAAAATTCGGAATGCCGCATACAGATATAATCGAAACAATGTCAGCACTGTCTGAGCGCCTTAATCCTGGAAGCAATGCCTGTGTTAGTAGAATTGAACCTGTCAGGCCTGAGCTGACGGTATTGTAGATTTCTGAGTCCGGTTGTTCGTCTATAGTCCCTGATAACCACTGAGCAGCATTGAGGATTAGAATGTCGATGGACCTGTCTATATCTAAGAGTTGTGAAGCAAACTGAGAAATAGATTCAGGCTGGGTTAAATCACACAGATACCCTTTTGCAACACCACCTTCAGCGGCGATGATGCTGCAGGTTTTGTGAATATCCTCAACCCGCCGGGCAGAAAAATCCACGTTGACGCCTTCTCGAGCCAACCAAACGCACAACGCCTGACCAAATCCTCCTCCGCCGCCGGTGATAACGGCTCTTTTACCTTTCAACATAACGATGCTTCCCTTTCGTGATGAGTTTGTGTCGCTGGATATATAGCATGGTGATACGGGGTCACATCTTCCCGTTAGTGCCATTTACGGCGGGATATAAATAGCGGTTTGCATGCGTTATATCGTTCTCAAAATGGGCTCAGCTCAGATTTAAGCAAAATGCACACCGACGGGGGGAGGCATGATGGGACGTCAATCCAGATTAAAATACCGACAATCCCAATCCTTGTTTTACTTCTCTTAGCGTTTGCTGTGTGATGTCGTAGGCCTGCGCGCTGCCTTTTTTAAGCATCGCCATCAGCATACCTTTATCCTGAATATAGGTTGCCCGACGCTCACGCATGGGCGCGATGAGTTCTTGCAGGCACATCTCCAGCTCATTTTTGCATGCCCGATCACCCAATCCTCCTTGCTGATAATTCACTTTCATTTCTGCGACTTTGGCCTTATCCGGGTGAAAAGCATCCAGATAGGTGAACACGACATTACCCTCAATTTGCCCCGGATCGGACACTTTTAGGTGGTTAGGATCAGTGTACATTGCGCTGACGGCGCGATGGATAGTCTCTTCACTTGCCGACAGGAGCAGCGTATTACCGAGTGATTTCGACATCTTGGCGTTGCCGTCAATACCAGGAAGACGGCTGGTTTCACTTAACATAGCTTTACAGTGATGCAGAACGGGGGTCGGTAACAGGCTATTCATCTTATGCACGATTTCATTAGTCTGTTCGATCATCGGCAACTGATCGTCGCCGACGGGCACCAGGCTGGCTTTGAACGCCGTAATATCTGCTGCCTGGCTGATGGGGTAAACCAGGAAACCGACCGGAAGCGAACGGGAGAAACCTTTTTGCGCAATTTCATTTTTGACCGTTGGGTTACGCTCGACGCGAGCCACGGTAACGATATTCATATACAGCGCGGTGAGTTCGGCAAGGGCAGGTAGTGCTGATTGTAAACAAAGGGTGGTGAGTGAGGGATCAATACCTGCAGCGAGATAATCGGCCAACACTTCGGGTATGTTATTTTGGATCTTTTGTGGATTGCTGCCGTTATCGGTCAGACCTTGCAGGTCTGCGACCAGAACAAACTGCTGATAGTCGTGTTGCAGTATCGCGCGTTGGCGCAGGGAACCGACATAGTGGCCAAGATGCAGTGGCCCAGTAGGGCGGTCGCCGGTAAGGATGATGGATTTGTTGTTCATAGAAGACTCCTTAAGCATAAAACCGAAAGGGGTCTCAAAATGCAAATAACCGCCTTTCGGCGGTTATTTAAAAATGGATAAACACATTCTGACCGCCTTTAAGAAGGCAGCCACCAACGCTTGTGGTTAAAACCGTTGCAATCGTGTTTTATATTCATCGGGTCAACATATCACTACCAGGGGTAGAGGTAAAGTAATGCTCTGCCCGCTCAGGGGGATATTTTAGGAAGTACCCGTCTGGGCTTACGCCCCGCTTTTTAGCTCGCTTCCAGCATCCCAAAGCTCACTATGCGCGAACGCCCCAGCTCTTTTGCGCGATACAGCGCGACATCCGCGGCACGTAACAGGTTATCGCTCTGGGCGTGCTGCGGGTAGCTGGCGACACCAATAGACACATCAACATGACCGATGTCAGAGACGCCAAAGCTGAGCGTCAACTCGCGTACCCCGTTGTAAATGTCCGTCGCAAAGCGATTGGCCGCTTCTTCATCCATACCGGCAAGCAGAACCAGAAACTCTTCACCACCGTAGCGGAAGGCCATTCCGTGGTCGTGAACAACGCGCTGAATAATTGCTGCGATACTTTTTATCACCCCATCACCAGCCTCATGACCAAATCGGTCGTTGATGTTTTTGAAGTGATCGATATCGATCATCAGGCAACTGATCGGTTCCTGGTTGTGGACAGCCTGACTCATTTGGGTGCGCAGAGTGTCTTCAAGGTGATGGCGATTACGCAGGCCGGTCAGTGGGTCGTAAAGCGCTTTTTCCAGTAGTGCATCGCGCAGACGTTGGTTGGCTAATGCCAGTCCAAGTGCCTCGGCCATCAGCTCCAGATAAGCACGGGAAGGGGCGGAATTGTCACTGAGATTCTGGAATGAGAGCAGGCCGATGGCTTCCCCCTGGGCGATCAACGGTACGCACAGGGTATGATCCTGACACGACTCAGGCAGGTGGTAGCAGGCGATATCAGGCTCACCTTGCACGGGAGGATGACTTTGCCCACGGCGCACTGCCCAGCAGTCATCCAGATGGAAAGGGTCTGTTTTGCCTTGCGGCGAAAGCCACTCGGCGGCACAGCGCATGTGCCAGGCTTGCCGATCAAGAATGTAGAGCCGTCCGGCAACGCCAGGGGCAATGTTCGGGGCAAAAAGCTGCGCAACATTGATAACATCGGCAAAGTTTTCGCAGCCCTGTAAACGCTGGGTCATACGAGCCAACAGTTCACGGATCGCCCAGTCGGCGTCCCGCTCTTTCTCCAGCCGCTGCCGCACCAGGCCGTTCTCACGAAAAATACGAATGGCTTGCGCCATATCGCCAATCTCATCAATCTGATTAAAGTTAGGCGTTTCTACGGCATAATCCTGCGATGCGAGACGGTGAACCACGTCGCTCAGACGCACAACCGGACGCAGTACGCGGCGTTTCAAAATAAAGCCGAGGACAAACAAAAACAGCAGCGCGGTTAAACCGACCATAACTTCGGAGAGCGTACGCAGTATGCGGGAAGTCCTGGTGGCATCGTCAATGCTGTTACGTACACGGTTATCGAGCAACTGCCGGAAATGATCTATCCGCACCTGCGCCCGTTCCAGTTCCTGTTCATAGGCTTTGCCGTAGAGCAGGGCGATTGCCTGTGACGTTTCTCCGCGGGCCATACTGGCGAGCGCGGCTGCTTGCTCTTCCTGCAGCGCATCGACAATTTGTAATCCTTCATGCAGCAGCGCCAGCTCTTCACCTGTCGCGCCGAAGTCTTTTAATTTTGTTAACCGCAGCTCAATCGCTTTTAGTGATGACGCCTTTTGGCGATAGGCATTCAGTGCTTCTGGATCTTTGGCGATCACGTACTCGCGAGCTAAATCTGACAATGACCAGGCATCGAGCTCCACCTCTTCGGTTAGCTGATCAAATTTATACCGCTGCTCTACCACCTGACGTTCAGTATTGTCTGCTCCGGATGCCATCAGCATAACAACGCCGGAGGCAATGGTCAGGCATACCGTCGCACTGTAGGCCCAGTTGGTGATTGTGGCTATTCGCACTTTTTCGTTCCTTCTGCGACGATTAATGAATAAGCATGATTGAAATTATAGGAAACGTATGATTTTGCGTGAAAACAAAAGGCGACCCGCGGTCGCCCCTTGTTATCGTCATGCCATCATAAATCTGGAGGGTTTTTTCCTTCTTCCATGAAGGCTTCATCGATACCTTCTACGTTGCCCTCATGGTCACGTCCGGAGAACAGATTCCAACTGGCCAAAAACAGTGCAGCGATTAGCGGGCCAATCACAAAGCCATTGATACCGTAAATCTCCATCCCACCGAGGGTGGTAATCAATATCAGGTAGTCCGGCATTTTGGTGTCTTTTCCTACCAGTAGTGGGCGCAGGATATTGTCCACCAGTCCGACAATAATGACGAAGAATCCGACAATAAACAGCCCTTGCCACAGTTGGTGGGTGGCAAAGAGGAAAATAGCCGCCGGGACCCAGACTATCGCCGAGCCAACCGCTGGCACCAACGAGAGGAATGCCATTAGTGCGCCCCACAAAACGCTGCCGTCGATGTCGACAATGGCGAAAGCAATGCCGCCCAGCGTGCCCTGTACGACAGCGACAACCGCCGTGCCTTTGACTGTCGCCCGCGTGACACCCACGAATTTGGCAAACAAGTGCTGCTTGGCAAAATCAGACAGCGGTAAGGAATCCAGAATCTGACGCACCAGATACGGTCCATCCTTCAACAGGAAAAATAGCAGGTACAGCATGATGCCAAAGCTGATGGCGAAGCCGAAGGTCCCTTTACCAATCAGGAAAGCACTGCCTGCGAGGTACTGTCCGCCCTGCAGCGCAATGTCGGAGAGTTTTTTCTGGATCTGCGCGACATTATCCAGATTGTGTTCTGCGAGGAATCCTCTGGCCCAGTCAGGAAGATAAGAAAGAATAGAACTGACCACTTCCGGAAACTGCGTATCGTTTTGCTGCAACTTGGTGTAAACCACATTCAGTTCGATTGCCAGCGACGACAGGATCACCATCAGAGGAATAAAGACAATTAAGCAAATAATACCAATAGTGATTAACGATGCCAGACCGTTACGTTCGCCAAGCGCACTGCGCAGTTTGTTTTTTACCGGATTAAAGATAGTCGTCAGAATTGCGGCCCACAAGATTGCGGAGAAGTAGGGGGACAATACGTCGAAAAACGCCCAGGTCACGAGGGCAAGAATGAAAATGAAGAAACCTTTGGTCAGTCCGTTAAATCGCATTAGTGAATCCTGTAACTGAGAAGCAGTCTCGACTATAGAACTGTTCAGCAGAATTACCAACTGTGGATGTTGATTCCGGCTTAACGCCGCCTTGATGAGCAAACAGTGAACTCAGAGCAAAAAATTGCCGCGTGTTCCTGTCTCCGTAAGGGGTGAGCGAATGATCTATCTACTCGCCGAGAAAGGGGGCAACGTGTCTGGAAAGCCAAAAATTCTCCGTCGTTTACTGTCCACCATGAAGCGAGTTGATTCGCCAGCCGGTTGAAAATTCGTTATGATCTATCCCCACTTTTAGTCTGGTTGTCTGATGTCTACGATTCTCGATACCTTTGTTGCTCCGCCGTGCCATGACGAAATAGAAATCCTTTACCAGGATGAACATCTGCTGCTTATCAATAAACCCAGTGGGTTGCTGAGTCTGTCGGGGAAAAATCCGCAAAATCTTGATTCGGTTCACTATCGTCTGGTACAGATATACCCGGGCTGCACGCTGGTACATCGGCTTGATTTTGGTACTTCGGGTCTGATGGTCGTTGCACGCAATAAAGCGATCAATGCAGCGCTCTGTCAGCAGTTCAGCCAGCGTGCGGTGACTAAGGTGTACAGCGCATTGTTATGTGGACACCTGAAACAGGATGACGGTGTGATTGATGCCGCCATTGTCAAAGATCCAGCACTGTTTCCGTTGATGTCGATTAGTGCTATTAGCGGTAAACCTGCGCGTTCCCGTTTTCGGGTGATTGAGCGCTTCAATCAGCTACTGAAGGATGGACGGTCATTGCCCCTGACACGGGTGCAACTGATGCCGGAGACCGGACGAACCCATCAGCTACGTCTTCACTGTCAGCATTTGGGTCATCCGATCTGGGGCTGCGATCTTTATGGTGGACGCGAGTGGCCTGGCACGGAGCAGACGTCGCGGCTGATGTTACACGCCAGCGAACTGCGCCTGGTACATCCCATCAGCCATGAACAAATCAACGTCTGCCATGCCAGCCCATTTTAATCCGGCGGCTATTACGGTGTTATCGTGCTGCACGCTGCAGAATGACGGCTGACGGCTGGCGTTGCAGAAAACGCATCCGCAGCATCATCAGCACCGCGGCAGAGGTCAGGCCAATAATAAAGCCCATCCAGAAGCCCGCTGGCCCCATGCGGTCGACGACCAGATCGGTGAGCGCAAGAATATATCCACTTGGCAAACCCAGCACCCAATACGCCGTGAAGGTGATAAAGAAAATGGAACGCGTATCTTTATAACCACGCAGGATCCCGCTGCCAATAACCTGAATGGAGTCCGAAATCTGGTACACGGCAGCCAGCAGCATCAGCTGTGCAGCCAGTGTGACAACTTCAGGATTATTGTTGTAGAGCAGGGCGATGTGCTCGCGCAAAGTGACGGTGAAAATGGCGGTCATCATCGCCATACATACGCCGACACCTAAGCCAGTTCTGGCAGCGGTCTGTGCATCCAACGTTGATCCCTGACCCAGGCGGTATCCCACACGAATGGTGACGGCAGCCGCCAAAGACATCGGCAGGACAAACATTAATGAGCTGAAGTTCAGCGCGATCTGGTGCCCGGCCACGTCGACAATCCCCAGCGGGGAGACCAACAGCGCCACCACGGCAAACAGCGTGACTTCAAAAAATAATGCCAGCGCAATTGGCAAACCCAGCTGTACCAGGCGTTTCATCACCGCGGTGTCAGGTTTCTGGAAGCCACGCTCATTACGGATATCACGCATTGATCGGGCGTGTTTTACGTAAGAAAGCATGGCGGCAAACATCACCCAATACACCGCCGCCGTTGCCACACCGCAGCCTACGCCACCCAGTTCTGGCATACCCAAATGGCCATAGATGAAAACATAGTTAACCGGAATGTTCACCAGCAGGCCGAGAAAACCCATTACCATTGCCGGTTTGGTCTTGGCCAGGCCTTCGCACTGATTACGGGCAACCTGGAAGAACAAATATCCGGGCGCACCCCATAGCAGCGCGCGCAGATATCCCACGGCTTTGTCGGCCAGTGCAGGGTCAATGTTATGCATAGAGCGGATAATGTATCCCGCATTCCAAAGCACAATCATAATCAGAACGGATACGATCCCCGCCAGCCAGAAACCCTGACGTATTTGATGAGCAATACGATCGCGGCGCCCGGAACCGTTAAGTTGCGCAATCACTGGTGTCAGAGCCAGCAACAGCCCGTGACCAAACAGAATTGCGGGTAGCCAGATGGACGTACCGATAGCAACGGCTGCCATGTCCGTCGCGCTATATCCGCCGGCCATCACGGTATCGACGAATCCCATTGCGGTTTGAGCGATTTGCGCAAGAATCACCGGAATTGCCAGAGCTAATAACTGACGCGCTTCACTTACATACTTTTGCACGTGTACACCACTATATTGTTGTTATTTGAGAGACTAAAAAAGCCGCCTTATATGGCAGCAAGGAGAAAATGCAGGGGGAATTTCAGTCTATTGTAGCGAGGAATCTGTATTTCTCCAGTGAAAAAATAGGCGGGAGCGGCGCATTGCTGGCAACCTGATTTTCCACCTGCTATTGTGCACAGCAGAGATGTCTTAATTGAGTTCAGGAGTTACAGGTATGTTTACGGGTATTGTGCAGGGCACCGCGAAACTGGTGTCGATTGATGAAAAACCGAATTTTCGCACACATGTAGTGGAGTTACCTGAATACATGTTGGATGGGCTGGAGACCGGCGCATCGGTAGCACACAACGGCTGTTGTCTGACAGTGACCGAAATTAACGGTAACCAGATAAGCTTCGATCTGATGAAAGAGACGCTGCGAATCACCAATCTGGGTGACCTGAAGGTCGGCGATTTGGTCAACGTTGAGCGCGCAGCAAAATTCAGCGATGAAATTGGCGGACATTTAATGTCAGGCCATATTATGACTACCGCCGAGGTATCGAAAATTCTGACCTCAGAAAACAACCGCCAGGTGTGGTTTAAAGTTCAGGATCCGTTGCTGATGAAATATATCCTGTACAAAGGATTTATCGGTATTGACGGTATTAGCCTGACGGTTGGCGAAGTCACACCGACACGCTTTTGCGTGCATTTGATTCCGGAAACCCTGGAACGTACGACGCTGGGCAAGAAAAAACTGGGTGCGCGAGTCAATATCGAAATCGACCCGCAAACACAGGCTGTTGTTGATACGGTTGAACGTGTATTGGCCGCGCGTGAAAGCGCTATGAGCAACGTTACTGGCGAAGCGGGCGTTTAAGTCGGAATAAAAAGCCCCCGGTAGTTCGGGGGCGATGCTGTCTAACGGGGAACGCGGAGCCCGTGTTCAACGCCACGAGAGAACACAACCTGCCACAGCTGGATGTCGCGCGCGCGAAATGCGCCAGCACACGCATTCAGGTAATAACTGAACATCCGTTTAAAGCGTTCACTATAGTTGGCGGCAATTTCTGGCCAGGCGGTTATGAAACGCTCGTGCCAGGCCATCAGGGTAGTATCGTAATCCGCACCAAAGTTATGCCAGTCTTCCATCACGAAATGTGGCTCGCTGGCGTTGGCTATCTGGCGAACTGACGGTAAACAGCCGTTCGGGAAGATGTATTTATTGATCCACGGATCAACATTATTGTCGGTTTTTTTAGAGCCGATGGTATGCAGCAAAAAAAGACCGTCTTGCTTTAAATTACGGTCAACAACGTCAAAATAGGTGTTGTAGTTTTTCGGCCCCACATGCTCAAACATACCGACGGAAACGATACGGTCAAACCGGTCATTCAGGTCACGGTAGTCCTGCAGCAAAATCGTGACATCCAGACCTTCACAGCGCGTCTGCGCCATTTTTTGCTGTTCTGCTGAAATAGTCACGCCAGTCACGCTTACCCCGTATTGTGATGCCATGAACTGGGACAAGCCTCCCCAGCCGCAGCCAATATCGAGAACGCGCATACCTGGTTTCAATTGCAATTTATCGGCAATCATTTTTAGCTTCGCCTGCTGGGCAGATTCCAGGGTATCGGCATCTTTCCAGTAGGCGCAGGAATATTGCATGTAGGGATCAAGCATGCGGCTAAAGAGATCGTTACCAAGATCGTAGTGTTCTTTGCCAACGACCCACGCACGTTTTTTGGTTTGTAAATTAAACAGACGGGCCGTTGCGATACGTAGCGTATCTCTGAAGTGGCGGGGAAGTTGGCTTTCAAGACCTGCACGCAGGACTTTGCTAAAAAACATATCCAGCCGATCGCATTCCCACCAGCCGTCCATATAACTTTCACCTAAACCCAACGACCCTTCCTGCAACACGCGTTTGAAAAAGTCGGGGTTTTTAACGCGAATATCTGCCGGTGCCGGGCCATTAATAGTAATGCCTGCACGGCTCAATAGCTCATTGGTGATTCGGTACCAGTCATCATCCGGTACGCTGACGTCTTCTATACATGATGAACTCATAGCTTCTCCATCACTGGTCGGTGATCAGAACCTTAAAACAGCGTAGACGCTTTTTTGGGCTTTGTGAGAAATCTCACGGAATTAATCCGCGAATCTATAATCCGACGTAGAACAGAGGAAGGGAGGAACCCTTGCCGAAAAGGCCATCCATGGAAGAACGGGAACCTGCTTGTTCCCGTTACTCTATAAATCTTATCGTTTTATTAACAACCGAAAATCAGTATAGGCCTGAATTTTTGGCTATTCAACCGAAAATTGTTAGCGGGCTAACTAAATGCCCGCAACAATGATTAATGTGACTCACCGTGTGCAACTTGCGCGCTCTCATCCGGCAAGGATGTGTTCTCAGCCTGTGACTGCATTTTGTAACCTAACGCGGCCAGCAACACTGTCGTCAGCATAACGCTGGTGGTCGTGAGCAGCGGCGTGCTGATTAACCACGAAACGACCAGGCTTGCCAGGAAGCATAACCCCAGTTGCAGCGTATTCTGCAACGCAGCGGCGCGCCCTGTTGCCTGAGGGAATGGACGCAGCGCCTGAGCGACAACGATAGGGTAGATTGCCCCGTTCGCAATGGCCATCACGCAGAATGGGATCAGGATTTCAGCCAACGCAACGTGGTGAATAAAGCCTGTAGCCCAGGTGGCGATAACGCTAATGGCGTACAGGATAAGCAACCATGGCAGAAGCTGGCGACCCTGCCATTTTTGCAGTGCCGCGCGGCAGCCGTAACCCCCGATCAAAAATGCAATAGTTTGCGGGACATAGCTCAGACCAATCACAGCCGGGCTATAGCCCATTTCGCTAAGGATAAATGGTGAACCCGTCAGCCATGCGAAGAAACTTGCAGAACATGCTGCGTAAATCAGTACATTTCCACGGTATGCTTTGGAGCGCAGCAGCGTAGCGAACGTCAGTTTATCCTGGCTGTCGTCGCGCGCTTTTGCCGTTGGTTTTAAGCGCAGGGCCGGCAGCATCAGGATCAGGGTAATCGCAAAAAGGGTAGCAAAAATGGCCTGCCAGGAAAAATGTACCAGGATCCAACTGCCTAATAACGGTGCAAGTGCAGGGGATAATCCAACCAGCGGCATAATGGTGGCAAAAATGCGGTTTACTTTTTGTGAAGGATAATAATCGGTAACCAGCGCCTGCCAGATAACCGAAGCCGCACAGACACCAACGGCCTGAATAAAGCGTAGCACCAGTAAGCCGGTGGCGTTTTCTACCCACAACATGCCCAGGCTGCCCAGTGCGAAGATGGATAAGCCCAGCAGCAAGATAGGTTTGCGACCATAGTGGTCAGAGAGTGGCCCCCACAAAAGTTGTGCGACGGCAAATCCCGCTAAGAACAAGCTAAGGCTGGCACTCACGGCAGAGGCGGGCGTCTGTAAATCGGACTGAATAGCCGCAAAGGCGGGCAAATACATATCCGTTGCCAGAAAACCCAGCACGCTAAGACCTGCCAGCCAGACTAAAAACCCTTTTCCCGGTTGCATTATCGTTTCTCTTTTTAGCAATAGAACATTGCCGCTGAGTGTAGTGAGTGTAATTCTCGCTGTGAAACGCTAATATTTGCTTACTGATTTCAAATTTTTTGCAGGCAGAATATGTGGTCGGAATATTCACTTGAGGTGGTTGATGCGGTGGCGCGTAACGGTAGCTTTAGTTCTGCTGCTCAGGAGTTGCACCGCGTACCTTCGGCGGTAAGCTACACAGTGCGTCAACTGGAAGAGTGGCTGGCTGTGCCACTTTTTGAACGTCGTCATCGGGACGTGGAATTAACGCCTGCTGGCGCGTGGTTTTTAAAAGAAGGCCGATCTGTTATCAAAAAAATGCAGATCACCCGTCAGCAATGTCAGCAAATTGCCAACGGCTGGCGCGGGCAGTTGGCGATCGCAGTCGATAACATTGTCCGCCCGGATCGTACCCGCCAGATGATCGTGGATTTCTACCGCCATTTCGATGATGTGGAACTTCTGGTCTTTCAGGAGGTGTTTAACGGTGTCTGGGACGCGCTTTCAGATGGTCGGGTGGAGTTAGCTATCGGAGCAACGCAGGCCATTCCGGTAGGGGGGCGCTATACGTTCCGGGATATGGGAATGCTGAGCTGGAGTTGCGTGGTGGCCAGTCATCATCCGTTGGCGGCAATGCCGGGACCGCTCAGTGACGATACGTTGCGCAACTGGCCATCGCTGGTACGCGAAGACACGTCCCGTACGCTGCCAAAGCGTATTACCTGGCTACTGGACAACCAAAAACGCGTCGTGGTGCCTGACTGGGAATCATCGGCCACCTGCTTGTCAGCCGGACTCTGTGTCGGGATGGTACCGACGCATTTTGCCAAACCGTGGATCGATAGCGGAAAATGGGTGGCGTTACAGCTGGAAAATCCGTTCCCGGATGCCGCATGCTGTCTGACATGGCAACAGAACGATACGTCGCCGGCATTGAGCTGGCTGCTGGACTATTTAGGGGATAGCGAAACGCTGAACAAGGAGTGGCTGCGGGAGCCGGATGAGGCTCCCGCACAACAGTCTTAACGACGGTAATCGCGGAACGGGCCGTCGGCCACGGAGCGACGCTCTACCAGGCGTGGGTGTACCTCGATGGACTGCGATTCTTCACGTTTATTCACGATTCGGTCTAACAGCATGTTGAAGGCCGTTTCACCAAGTGAATCTTTTGGCTGATGGATGGTTGTCAGCGCAGGGGTGAAGTAACGGGCGTTGCGCACGTTGTCGTAACCGATAACTGAGATATCCTGCGGCACGCGCAGTCCCATCTCATCTGCGGCACACAGCGCACCCATCGCCATAATATCGCCACCACAGAATACGGCGGTTGGGCGATGTGACTGGGAGATGATTTGCTGCATAGCGCGGTAGCCGGATTCAGGCTCAAAATCACCCTGGACAATCCAGTTGTCAGGCACTTTAATCAGCGCTTCTTCCATCGCTTTCATGAAGCCAGCCAGGCGGCCTGCGCCGGTATTACGCTCCATAGGTCCTGGGATCACGCCGATCTCACGATGACCGCGTTCGATCAGATACCGGCCTGCCATGTAACCGCCTTCGAAAGCGTTATCAATGACGGTATCGGTAAAGTCGGCTTTTGCTTCGCCCCAGTCCATAACCACCATTGGAATATGGCGATACTCTTCGAGCATGGAAAGCAGTGATTCCGGATATTCTGAACACATTACCAGCAAGCCATCTACGCGCTTTTGCGCCATCATAGACAGATAAGCCTGCTGTTTTTCGAGACTGTTCCAGGCGTTGCCCAAAATCAGGGTGTAGCCTTTCTGGAAACAATTTTTCTCAACGGCCTCGATAATTTCGGCGAAATATGCCGCTTCGCTGCTGGTTGCCAACAAACCGATCGATTTGGTGTGATTCACCTTCAGGCTACGTGCAACTGCGCTAGGTGAGTAGTGCAGCTCTTTGATCGCTGCCCAGACAGCGTTGCGCGTTTCTTCAGCGACAAAGCGCGTTTTGTTAATTACGTGTGATACGGTTGTAGTGGAAACGTTTGCTCGCTTCGCTACATCTTTAATAGTTGCCATTACATCTCACTCCAGACCATATCCTAAGCTCCTGAGAATACTCCAGGTAAACGTTTGCCTTCACACACCCTCAACGCAACGTCAGGGTTGCGGCACGCCGGGAAAACGACACGGAACGTCAGGAAGGGGTCAATGGCCGGTACGCTAATCAAGTAAGCGTGGAATTTTGTCTGATCTTAACGAAAAGGGGAAGAGTTAAAAGCAGTTATCAATATAAATCGTGAGAGATTTTTGCTTTCAAGTGTGTAAAAATGCGCAATATCACTTTTTGTGTGGGAATAAAAAGGAGAAAACTTGATGAGCACCGATCTGAAATTTTCGTTAGTAACGACCATAATTGTTCTGGGCCTGATTGTCGCGGGTGGCCTGACTGCAGCACTGCACTGATTTCCCCCCGAGGGAGTTCGCTCTCCCTCATCCTTTCTGCTTGCCTTTTCCGTCCTATTTTTTGCAAATAAGCAAAAGTCTTTTGCAGTTTTGTTAACTTTATTAATTTTGCGATCAATGTCATGCTTTTGACTCTTATGATGTGTCGTGCCAAGGCTCGACGTTACGGAGTCGATAGATGAAACTCAATTATCCTTTACTGGCGCTGGCGATAGGTGCGTTTGGCATTGGAACGACCGAATTTTCTCCTATGGGGTTGCTACCCGTCATTGCCAAAGGCGTGGATGTATCCATTCCGGCCGCAGGGATGTTAATCAGCGCGTATGCGGTAGGCGTGATGGTTGGCGCCCCGCTGATGACATTACTGCTGTCCCATCGTGCGCGTCGCAATGCGCTTATCTTCCTGATGGCCATTTTTACGTTGGGTAATGTACTTTCGGCGATATCTCCGGATTACACGACGCTGATGCTGTCGCGCATTTTGACCAGTCTTAACCACGGGGCATTTTTCGGCCTTGGCTCTGTGGTTGCCGCAAGCGTGGTGCCCAAACACAAACAGGCCAGTGCCGTAGCAACCATGTTTATGGGGTTAACAATTGCCAATATTGGCGGTGTTCCCGCAGCAACCTGGCTTGGGGAAACCATCGGCTGGCGTATGTCCTTTATGGCGACGGCGGGACTGGGTGTTATCGCCATGGTCAGCCTGTTCTTCTCATTACCCAAAGGTGGGGCAGGAGAGCGCCCGGATGTCCGCAGCGAACTGGCGGTACTCATGCGTCCGCAGGTGTTGTCGGCTCTGCTGACGACCGTTCTGGGGGCCGGGGCGATGTTTACGCTTTATACCTACATCTCACCCGTGCTGCATAGCATTACTCATGCTACACCGGCGTTTGTCACCGCTATGCTGGTGCTGATTGGCGTTGGGTTCTCTATCGGTAACTATCTGGGGGGTAAACTGGCTGACCGTTCGGTTAACGGTACGCTAAAAGGCTTTTTACTGCTGCTGATGATTATTATGCTGGCGATACCTTTCCTTGCGCGTAATGAGCTGGGTGCGGCCGTGAGTATGGTGGTGTGGGGTGCAGCAACGTTTGCGGTGGTTCCGCCGCTGCAGATGCGTGTGATGCGCGTTGCCAGCGAGGCGCCTGGATTGTCATCGTCAGTTAATATTGGCGCGTTTAATCTGGGGAATGCCCTGGGAGCGGCGGCTGGTGGGGCGGTAATTTCCGGAGGGTTGGGCTACAGTTTCGTACCGGTAATGGGGGCGATTGTGGCGGGACTTGCGCTACTGCTGGTCTTTGTCTCGGCAAGGAAACAAGCGGAAGAAGTCTGCAACGCAACGAATTAAAAACAAAAACGCAGAAGGGAAACCCTTCTGCGTTGTCATCTTATGCTGCGAAGTTTTTCGCAACAAATTCCCAGTTCACCAGTGCCCAGAAGTGTTCCAGGTAGCCAGGACGGGCATTACGATAATCGATGTAGTAAGCATGTTCCCACACGTCAACGGTCATCAGCGGCGTCGCGTCAGTCGTCAGCGGTGTACCTGCGTTGGAGGTGGACACGATAGCCAGTTTGCCATCCGTTCCTTTGACCAGCCAGGTCCAGCCAGAACCGAAATTCTTGATAGCGGCATCGGTGAATTGTGCTTTGAAGTCTGCAAAGCTGCCAAAGGAGGCGGCAATCGCTTCGGCCAGTTTACCGGTCGGCTCGCCACCTGCGTTCGGGGCCAGGCAGTTCCAGTAGAACGTGTGGTTCCAGACCTGGGCTGCGTTATTGAATACACCACCTTCAGAGCTACGTACGATCTCTTCCAGTGATTTACCTTCAAACGCCGTGCCTTTAATCAGGTTATTCAGGTTAGTAACGTAAGTCTGGTGATGTTTGCCATAGTGGTATTCCAGCGTTTCGGCAGAAATGTGCGGTGCCAGAGCATCTTTGGCATACGGTAATGCAGGTAATTCGAACGACATTGCTTCTCTCCTTATTATTTATATTGAGTACACACAATAGCCTCATTGTGAGTAAGGATAGGGTAGCAAATTGAAAGGTTATGCAAAAGAAGAACTTACCCTACAGCATATTCTGTAGGGTAAGTTTTTAGCGAATTGTTTTCGGCGTCATTACACGGCGAGCGCCCACGTAGTGGCGTTGCCAGTAATCTTCGCTCAGAGAGGTTATTTGAATTTCCTGACCGCTGCGTGGAGACTGGATAAATTTACCATTGCCGACATAGACGCCAACGTGGTCGGCGGTACCGCGACCTTGCGTGCGGAAGAAGACCAAATCACCGTTTTTCAGTTCGCCACGTTCAATCGGCGCAGCGTCGCGCAGGTGATACATTTCATTGGCGGTACGCGGAATGCGGAACTTGACCAGATCTTTGTATGCGTAATAAACCAGCCCGCTGCAATCAAAACCGGTTCTGGGTGAGGTGCCCCCCCAACGGTAAGGTTTGCCGATTTGGTTCATCAGGGTAGACATGGCGGTTTTGGTTGCTTTCTGTACTTTCACTTTATGTACATCAGCAACGGCTGTTGGCGCAGTCGTCTTCACTTTTACACAACGTGGCTTATGACCTTTGCGCGGGGTACATTTTTCAGTCCAGGTGACGGCGGGGGATTGTATTGCCGCTGTTTTACTACGACGGTTTGCTGTTTTCGTCGATTTTGCCGGAGTCGCTGTGCGTTTTTTGGAGGAGGAAGCCGTTTTCGTACTGGTTTTACTGGTGTTTTTTGTCGCCGTTTTCTTGTTGGTTTTTGTTGCTTTTTGGCTGGCTGTTGCGCTTTTCTTTTTATCTACCGTCTTGACGGTGTGGGAAGCGGTAGGTGTCGTACTGGCCTGCTTGGAAGCATGAGCCATAGGCGTAAAAGGCAGTGTGGTAAAAAGTAAAGCACAGAGCGTGATCGAGATTCGGTTTATCCGCGCCACTGAGCAGTCCTCTGGTAAGGCAGGTCTATCGTGCCTGCGTGTGATTTTCAAAACTTGACGATTCTAATCTATAGAAAGAGGGAAAGTTAATAGCTTTTTTCGTTTAAAACTACGTTTCGTAACCGACCGCAAAAAAAAACAGCAATTCAGGGCGTAATTGGTGAACAGATAATCAAATCCACAGGCTCCATGCGGATAAATGAGATTGTGAATGCAACTTTTAACGACAGGCGATAAAATAATATCGCGTAATGAAAATGTTATTTTCCGTTACCTGCCTGACCCGCTACAATGTCAGACTACTGCCGTAAAAGAAGTTTAAGGAAGCAAGATAATGAGCACCACTATCGAAAAAATCCAGCGCCAGATCGCTGAAAACCCGATTCTCCTGTACATGAAAGGTTCCCCAAAACTGCCAAGCTGCGGTTTCTCTGCTCAGGCTGTGCAGGCGTTGTCCGCCTGTGGTGAACGTTTTGCTTATGTTGATATTCTGCAGAACCCGGATATTCGCGCCGAGCTGCCGAAATATGCCAACTGGCCGACTTTCCCACAGCTGTGGGTTGATGGTGAACTGGTAGGCGGCTGTGACATTTTAATTGAAATGTACCAGCGCGGGGAGTTGCAGCAGTTGATTAAAGAAACTGCGGCGAAATACAAAACCGAAGAGCCAGGCGCTGAGTAATTTTAGCGGAAATAAAAAAGCGACCTGTGATGGTCGCTTTTTTTATCGGTCCGTTATGCTTCTTCGGGCATGGGAAGAGGCCAACCGCCGAGGCGTTTCCAGCGGTTAACGATTTCGCAAAACAGAACGGCTGTCCGTTCTGTGTCATACAGCGCCGAGTGCGCCTGAGTCCCATCAAACTCCATTCCTGCAGCCAGACAGGCTTTTGACAGTACTGTTTGCCCCAACGACAGGCCGCTTAATGCTGCCGTATCAAAGGTGACGAAGGGGTGAAACGGATTACGTTTCAGTGAAGCGCGTTCTGCTGCAGCCATCATAAAACTGTGATCAAATGTCGCATTGTGCGCCACCATGATAGCCCGATTACAGCCGCTATCTTTAATACCTTTACGCACCATTTTGAAGATGGCATGCAGCGCGTCGTACTCGCTGACCGCGCCACGCAGCGGGTTGCTCGGGTCGATACCGTTAAATGCCAGCGCTTCGGGTTGTAAATTCGCCCCTTCAAACGGTTCAACGTGGAAATGTAACGTCATGTCCGGCATCAGCCAGCCTTGTTCATCCATTTTCAGAGTGATGGCGGCAATTTCAAGCAGCGCATCGGTTTTGGCGTTAAATCCTGCTGTTTCGACATCAATGACGACAGGATAAAAACCACGAAAACGGTCACACAGACCGGAAAGTTGAGCGTTATCGGACATCTGGGTCTCTTAATACGGGAAAATTGCAGCGCGTATTATGGCAAAATGATGAGTATAAAACTACGGGCACAGACGATCTGCGCCCGAGGGGGGGTTAGTCGCCCAGACCGCGGCCGGCGTCTTTTTCTTCGATCAGCTCAATTTTATAGCCGTCCGGATCTTCAACAAACGCGATCACTGTTGTGCCGCCTTTTACCGGACCCGCTTCACGCGTTACGTTACCGCCGTTTTGACGAATACGTTCACAGGCCTCTGCCGCGTTATCTACGCTCAGGGCGATATGACCGTAGGCTGTGCCCAGCTCATACTTATCGACACCCCAGTTATAAGTCAGTTCGATCACCGCTTCGCTGGTTTCCGGGCCGTAGCCGACAAAGGCCAGAGAGTACTTGTATTCAGGGTTTTCGCTGGTACGCAGCAGCTTCATGCCCAACACGTTAGTATAAAACTCGATGGAACGCTGCAGGTCACCCACGCGCAGCATGGTATGAAGTAAACGCATCTTTTTCCCCTTCGAAAATGGCTAATACATTCAAAATGTTGTTTTAGTATAGCGGCGTTGTTACGCCGCTATCAATGGCAGAACTGAGTTTGTGAGGTTACAGGGTAGGATAATCGGTATAGCCTTCAGCACCGCCGCCGTAGAAACTTTCCGCACGCTGTGGATTGAGCTCGGCTTTACGCTGCAGACGTGCAACCAGATCCGGGTTAGCAATGTAAGCACGACCAAAGGCAACAGCATCGATCAGACCTTTCTCGATCAGTGATTCGGCTTTCTCTGGCGTATAGGCGCCCGCACCAATAATCGGACTGTGGAAACGGGCGCGAACTTTCTCGCGAAACGCGTCTGAATACGGTTCGCCACCAGCCCAGTCTGGCTCGGACATGTGCAGATAAGCAATGCCGCGCTTGCCCAGTTGTTCAATCAGGTACAGAGCATCAGCCTCTTCATTCGGACCGTTGTCGACGTTCTGGAACGAGCCGATAGGGGAAACACGGATACCAATGCGATCGGCACCCCATTCTTTAATACCTGCATCGACGACTTCCAGTACCAGACGAGCACGGTTTTCAACACTACCGCCGTATTGATCGGTACGCTGGTTAGACGTTGGTGACAGGAATTGATGCAGCAGGTAGCCGTGAGCGGAATGCAGTTCAACCATGTCGAAACCCGCTTCGCGTGCGTTGGCAATCGCCTGACGGAAGTCATTTACTATGCCAGGGATTTCTTCGGTTTCCAGCGCACGCGGCATTGAGGTATCGACACGTGTTGCCTGGCCATTTTCATCGCGCAGTGAGGTGCGGGTACCGGCGCTAATCGCAGAAGGCGCAACCGGTGCCTGACCATTTGGCTGCAGACTGGCGTGAGAAATGCGCCCGGTGTGCCACAACTGAACAGCAATATGACCTTGCTCAGCATGTACGGCCGCAGTGATTTTTTTCCATGCGGCAATCTGTGCTTCGCTGTGTAGCCCCGGCGCCCCTGCATAGCCTTTCGCCTGGGCGGAGATCTGCGTCGCTTCGCTGATAATAAGACCTGCGCTGGCGCGTTGACGGTAATACTCGGCCATCAGCGGAGTAGGGATGTCGCCCGGCTCGATGCTGCGCAGACGCGTCAGTGGCGCCATGAATATGCGGTTCGCTGCCGTAATGGCGCCCACTTTCAGTGGGGAAAACAGTTTTTCAGATGACATGTGGCACTCCTGAATAGACCGGTCGTCTAGTAATAAAAGAAATAAAAACGCCTGTTAAACGGCAGGCGTTGTAATGATGGTTTTAACGTGCGCCAGCGCATTTTCCAACGGAGTGGCGCTACGAGAAATCTTGGCCTGGAGGTTGGCGCCCAGCCACAATGCATACAGCACCTGTGCCTGCTGTAACGGCTCGCCAACAAAGGACAGACAGTGATTGCCCCGGCCTTTCTCCAGCGCCTGCGCTAACAGCGCAATAATGTGCCGTGCACCTTTATCCATCGCTGTGCGCATATCCTCTGACAGATCGCACACTTCGGCAGACAGCTTAACGGTTAAACAGCCGCTGATAATCCCGTGCTGGCTAAACTGGTTCAGGGTTTCCTGATAGTAGGCCAGGATACGGTCGCGGTAATTCCCCGCCCCTGTAGCAAAATGCGTAGCCAGTCGCTGATGATAGGCCGCATAGTGGCGTTCCAGCATCGCGACGCCGAACGCTTCTTTAGAGCGAAAATAGTGATAAAACGAACCTTTAGGAACTTCAGCGGTTTTCAGTAGTTCGCTTAAGCCCATGCCGGTGAAGCCGCGCTGCATACACAGCAGTTCGCCGGTCGCCAGCAGATGTTCGCGTGTATCGTGTTCAGTGACTTTGTTCATGGGAAGAAGTGTAATAGACCAGTCGGTCTAATGCAATAGCCCTTGCGAGAAATTCAGTTAACGTCTTCAATAGGTATATCAATCTCACTAAAGGAGGGGATGTGGCCGAACAGCTGGAGTTTTTCCCTGTCCAGAGCCCATGCCGCGGTATATGTCAGTCTGACGAACGCGGATTTTGCCGTGGCTGTTTTCGCAGTCGGGATGAGCGTTTTAACTGGCAGAAAATGAGCGATGCCCAAAAGCAGGAGGTACTGCGGCTTTGTCGCCAGCGCCTGATGCGTAAATTACGCGCAAACAAATCCAACCCGCCGGAAGAACCGCAACAACCTTCACTCTTTTAAAAGCGTAATTGCGTATACTCGATGCACATTCACTTATAAGGAAGCTGCTATGGTTCAGCGTATTACTATTGCGCCGCAAGGCCCGGAATTTTCGCGCTTTGTGATGGGGTACTGGCGCCTGATGGACTGGAATATGTCCGCACGTCAGCTAGTCAGCTTTATTGAGGAACATCTCGATCTGGGTGTCACGACTGTCGATCACGCGGATATTTATGGCGGATACCAGTGTGAGGCGGCGTTTGGCGAGGCGATGAAACTGGCACCGCACCTGCGTGAAAAAATGCAGATTGTGACCAAATGCGGTATTGCCACGACGGCGAAAGAGGAAAACGCGCTGGGTCATTACATCACTGACCGCGCCCATATTATTGCCAGTGCCGAACAGTCGCTGAAGCTGCTGGCAACCGATCATCTTGATCTGCTGTTGATCCACCGTCCCGATCCGTTAATGGATGCAGACGATGTGGCGGAAGCTTTCAAGACATTACATCATAGCGGTAAGGTGCGCCATTTTGGTGTCTCTAACTTCACCCCGGCACAGTTCTCATTGCTGCAATCGCGTCTGCCGTTTACGCTGGCGACCAACCAGGTAGAAATTTCACCGGTACATCAGCCGCTCCTGCTGGATGGCACTTTAGATCAACTACAGCAGTTGCGTATTCGTCCAATGGCCTGGTCCTGCCTCGGCGGCGGTCGCTTGTTTAATGACGATGCGTTCCAGCCATTACGAAATGAACTTGCCGTGATAGCAGAAGAACTGAATGCACAGTCCATAGAACAAGTGGTGTATGCGTGGATCCTGCGTCTGCCGTCGCAGCCACTGCCGATTATTGGCTCGGGTAAAATCGAACGTGTGCGTGCTGCAATTGAATCAGAGTCATTGAACATGTCTCGCCAGCAGTGGTTCCGTATTCGTAAAGCGGCGCTCGGTTACGACGTGCCTTAATCACGTATTCAGCGTTCCGTCGTTCAAATTTGTGTCACTGGATTACACTTATCAGTCAGACACCTGGATGACGGAGGTTGTATGAAACGTTTGAGTTTAGCCATCATCACGTTATTGGGCTGTGCAGGTGCACAGGCTGCCAGTGAGAAGGTGGTGATGAATCTGGTGACGTCGCAGGGCGTTGGCCAGGAGATTGGTACGGTCACTATTGCCGAATCCGCAAAAGGGCTGGAGTTTACGCCTGATCTTAAAGCACTGCCACCGGGTGAACATGGTTTTCATGTGCATGCTAACGGCAGTTGCCAACCCGCTATCAAAGAGGGTAAAGCCTCAGCAGCAGAATCGGCTGGCGGTCATTATGATCCGCATAAAACTGGCAAGCATGAAGGTCCGGAAGGCGCAGGTCACATGGGTGACCTGCCATTGCTGGTGGTAAATAACGAAGGGAATGCGACAACGCCGGTTGTTGCGCCGCGGCTCAAAACGCTCGACGAGGTAAAAGGTAAGGCGCTGATGATCCATGTGGGCGGCGATAATATGTCCGATCAACCGAAACCGCTTGGCGGTGGCGGAGCGCGCTACGCCTGTGGTGTTATCAAATAATCAACTACTGAGAGTGCCCGGCGGTGGCGCCTGTTCGAGTTGTGAAAGCGAGCAGTGTAGCCGCCAGACCAATGCCGATAACTCCTGCGCAGCAGGTTGATGATGGTGGGCAAGCGTATCGCAGATGCGTTGTAGCTCACTCAGCGTGGCATTCAGTGATCGTTGCTGGACGCCACGTTCGCTCATTACATCGCGCAGCAGAGAGATACACACGTCCCTGACCCGAGCCAGCGGATCCGAACGCGCCTCCCAGGTGCGCAGTTGCCACACTACGTGCGAGCAGTTCAGCAATACGACCCCCCAACGTAATAACCAGCGTCGCGCCAGCGCATCCTGACTGTTGCTGAGCTGGCTGACGTGATGATAGGTCAGCGATTCAAATTCGTTTTCATTGAGTGACGGATGGCGGCTAAGTTGATCGACAAAGTTACGCCGTAACGCACGAATATGACGGCGGCTCTTTCTCGCATCAGAACCTGGCCGCAGAATGGCAAAAGCCAGCCACGACAGCGCGACGCCCGTGATCTTCGCCGTATTGTCATTCAAAAAAACTGCAAAATCATAGACGGGAGGATTGGTCACCGCGATGAACGATCCCATAAAGACGATCAGCTGTCCCCAAAGCCCTGCCAGTTTCGGCATCTGTAATTTTAACAACTGCATGGTGGCAAGCAGTGGGAAGAGAAACAGAATAAACTGCCAGAGATCGGTAATTTGTACCATCAGACCGAATTTCACCACAAAACTGAACAGCGACAGCAGGACCAGCGTGCGCATCAGCAAAGAGAGTGATTTGAAGGGGGCTGCTACGGCGGAATACAACACGCAACTGATGGCGGCAAGTGTCAGAGCCCCGGAGCCTGATTCCCATTGTGCGCCAATGCTCCACGCGCCGATTGCCATCAGCGTAATGAAGGTACGCAATCCGCTCCAGAGAGCCTCCGCGTTATCGGTATGACGGGCAAGACCCGGCGTGCGCTCAATATTGATATTATCGACCGTAACCCCCTTTTCCAGTAAGCGCAGATAATGGCTGCTTTTCAGATAGATACGGCAAAAATAGCGCAGACGCTGCCAGAAGGCGACGTGCCGATAGTCATGCTGATCGACGGGGCACAGCGGGGCGATAATCCGCGCTACGGCGTAGCTGTCGGTATCGGGTTTTACCAATGCGTTCAGCAACTGCTCAATGACATTCCGGGTATTTGCCGGGGGGTTGGGCCAGTTCAGTAGCATCCGCCGCAGGCTGGAAATTACGCTGGTCAACCGCAACTGCTGGTGTAACAACGCATTGAGCAAGGTATTTTGACGGCGAAAACGGTAGTGGCTCCAGAACGCCTGAATACGTAGCAGATTCATGGTCAGGATTTGGCCAATCACCCCTTCATGGGCGGTGCGGATAGCATCTGTGGTTTCTGGCTGCCAGAGTAAACTGGCATGCTCCAGCAAACGTGCATGCATATTTTTCAATGCGGTCAGCAGCGTGGTGCCATCGGATGTACTGGGCAGGATCATCATCATCAAGCCGCCACAGAGGATCCCGACAATGACTTCGCACACACGTGCCTGGGCGATATCCCACAGTTGCGTAACCTCTGTAATATGCACCATTGGAAACGCAATAATCGCCGCGGTATAGCCTGCCAGTTGAAAAGCGTAGGCCACGTTGTTGGTGAAATGCGCGCACGCCCAGGTACAAAAACCGATCCAGACTGACATGCTCAACAGAAACAGCCACGGTTCATTGAGTGTATGACCGGCTATAATCAATGCGGCCGTTGCACCAAGTAAACTGCCCGCGATACGCCCCAGACTTTTGCTGATCACGCCACCAACGGTTGGAAAACTGACTACCGCTGCTGATGTCATCGCCCAGTAGGGTTCGTCCAGATTGAGGTAATAGGCGAAGGTTAGCGCCAGACACATCGCAATAGTATTACGCAGCGCGTAACGCCATTGTCCGCTCGTGGCTTTAAACCACGGCAGAATGGCTGGTGTCAGGCGGGGCAGTTTCATTTTTGCTGACCGATGGACACGCTACAGGTTGTCCCCGAAACCAGCGTAACATCGTGCGGAAGGGTATCAAATTCGATACGAACAGGAACCCGCTGCGCCAGACGGACCCACGGAACGTTTGGTTTGATGTCAGGAACCAGACCGGAATTGCTTTCCACGCTCTGATCATAAATAGCGCGACCAATGCTGGAAACGTGACCCTGTAACTTAATGTTGCCGCTGTAGAGAGTGATTAGAGCAGGTGCCCCGTCTTGAATATGGCGTAGCTTGGTTTCTTCGAAATAGCCCATGACATAAAAAGAGTGACTGTCGACCAGAGCAAACAGCGGTTTACCCGTTGAGGCGTAGTCTCCGGTACGGGTTGATAGATTGGTGACCCAGCCTGTGACCGGGGCTTTGACTACCGTTTGCGCCAGTTGCCACTGAGCATGGTGCAAGCTGGCCTGGGCTGCGGCAACAGTCGCCTGCATGGCTTTTACATTGAGCAGTGCACTGTCCAAATCTTCTGCCGAGATGAAATTTTGCGACAAATTGCGGCGACGTCTGGCTTCATTATCGGCTTTGGTCAGATCGGACTGCGCTTTGGCCAACTGAGCCTGTGCATTCAGCTCAGCTATTTGGAAAGGGGTCTTGTCGATAACAAAAAGAATATCGCCTTTGTTAACCAGTTGATTATCTTTAATGTTGAGTTCACTAATGCTGCCAGAGATTTGCGGTGTGATGCTGACCTGTTCAGCGCGGACTTTTCCGTCACGCGTCCATGGAGATTGCATATAGTAATTCCACATCCACCACCCGGCGAGGACGGCGATGACAGCGACTATAATAGTGGAGAAGTATTTAATGGTTTTAAGCGACATAATCACCACGCAATCAACATGACAAAGGCCAGACACACGCAAAGCGTAAAGAGGGACAGATCCATTAACAGGGGATGCCAGATTTCGCCAGAATAGATCCAGTCGCGTAGCAGGCGATGAACAACTAGCCAGAGGATAAATCCTGCAACAAACGCCTTGAAAATAGGGGGGAAGTAGACAGATGCTCCGATCATTAAATCTTGTAGGGGCAATCCTGTTGCATTAAACATAAACTTCACGGGCAAAATCCTTGGCGAAAAGAGCGTTGCTATAGGTTTAGCAAAAAAAGGGACAATGTGTCTCTGTAACGCATAATGTCTGAAAAAATGTCATCCGGTAAGCAAATTTGGCAATACATTTGTTTTGGGAATACAAATGCTGCACACTATTCTAAAATCAGCACAATAACTTAGCAAGCTAATTATAAGGAGATGAAATTGGAATCGCCATTAGGTTCTGATCTGGCACGGTTGGTGCGCATTTGGCGTGCTCTGATTGACCATCGCCTGAAACCTCTGGAGTTGACGCAGACGCATTGGGTTACGCTGCACAACATTCATCAGTTGCCACCGGATCAATCACAGATTCAACTGGCTAAAGCGATTGGTATTGAGCAGCCTTCATTGGTGCGTACACTCGACCAGTTAGAAGAAAAGGGACTCATTTCACGACAGACTTGCGCCAGCGATCGTCGGGCAAAGAGAATTAAATTAACGGAGAAGGCCGAACCGCTGATTGCTGATATGGAAGCGGTTATCAATAAAACGCGCGGCGAAATTCTGGAAGGGATTTCCGCTGAGGAAATTGATCTGCTGATAAAACTGGTCGCCAGACTGGAACACAATATCATTGAACTGCAGTCGCAGGGCTAAAGCGATCAAAACGACGTGTGGCCAGAGGCTGACCACACGTGAATTCGATTAACGTGGAGACACGGTAACCTGGCTACCATTGTTAGCCATAACAACGCGCTGACCCGCAGAGAATTTGGTCGCACCCTGCTTCTGAACCACCATAATGGTATTACCGTCATCCTTACGAATTTCCAGTTCTACGCCCTGGGTTTTATTCATCGCGCCTTGTACGCCCTGGCCTGCTACGCCACCAGCAACCGCACCTGCAGCTGTCGCTAATGAACGACCGGTACCGCCGCCTACGGTGTTACCGAGGAACCCACCCAGCACAGCACCACCAATAGCGCCAATCACGTTTGCGTCGTCACCACCCTGGATTTGCACCGGACGAACATGAACAATCGTACCGTAGGTAACGTTCTGAACTTGTTTCGCTTCGGATGCGGTATACACGTCACCGGAAAGGCTATCATTGTTAACGCAGCCCGCTAAAGATACGCCCATTAATGAAACAATCAGCACACGTTTAATCATTTACAAATCTCCTTTGTCACCACGAAACGCTAATAAAGCACTCCTCATGGCTAAATTATATGGCATTTGTGAGTCTAAGGTCACATGTTCTACTGGAACAATATGAAAATCTTAACCGAAATCGGGTTAACCGAGTATAAACGAATCATTCATCACGGTGATGGAATTTAGCGGTTACTGGAAAGATTAACCTGCAAAAATCATCAAGGAAGCATGGAATTAGTCGACACTTTATGGTGGAGTGTCAAGGCTAATTTGCTTAAAAGGATGACGTATGAAATCGGGCCGTTTTATCGGAGTGATGTCTGGAACCAGCCTTGATGGTGTGGATGTTGTGCTGGCGGCGATAGATGAAACGATGGTTGCGCAGCAGGCAAGTCTGACATGGCCCATCCCCGTTCATGTAAAACAGGCCATTCTGGATATTTGTCAGGGGCAGCAACTGACGCTTTCCCAATACGGTCAACTGGACACGCAGTTGGGGCGTTTGTTCGCTGATGCGGTGAACGCGTTGCTGCAGCAGGAAAAATTAAAACCGCAGGATATTGTCGCGATCGGCTGTCATGGGCAAACCGTGTGGCATGAACCGACAGGAATTGCGCCACACACGCTACAAATTGGTGATAACAACCAGATTGTAGCGCGTACCGGGGTAACGGTGGTCGGTGATTTTCGTCGGCGCGATATCGCGTTAGGTGGACAGGGGGCACCGCTGGTTCCAGCTTTTCATCAGGCGTTGCTGGCGCATCCAACGGAACGCCGGATGGTGTTAAATATTGGTGGTATTGCCAATCTGTCACTGCTCATTCCAAAACAACCGGTTCGGGGGTATGACACCGGCCCGGGCAATATGCTGATGGATGCGTGGATTTGGCGGCAATGTGGCCAACCTTATGATAAAGATGCACAGTGGGCCTGCTCGGGTACAGTGATCCTGCCACTGTTGCAAACGATGCTTAACGATCCGTATTTCTCTGCACCAGCGCCAAAGAGTACGGGGCGCGAATATTTCAATTATGGCTGGATTGAACGCCATCTGGCGCAGTTTCCGGGAATTCGCCCACGAGACGTACAGGCGACTTTGGCTGAACTGACGGCCGTGACGATTTCCGAGCAGGTCCTATTGAGCGGTGGGTGTGAACGGTTGATGGTATGTGGCGGCGGTAGTCGCAATCCACTTCTTATGATGCGTCTGGCGGCGCTGCTGCCAGGGACGGAAGTGACCTCCACCGATGAAGCCGGGATCAGTGGTGATGATATGGAAGCGTTGGCCTTTGCCTGGCTGGCGTGGCGTACACTCGCGGGACTGCCGGGCAACCTGCCTTCGGTGACCGGTGCATCTGAGCCCAGCGTTTTAGGGGCTATTTTCCCCGCCAATCCACGAACTCAGAGTTAACTGAAATTATTTCAGGCGCTATACCGATAAACTAGGGATGTTAGGGAGGGTGTTTTTGCCCTCCGGGACCAGGAAAGTCTTCAGGAAATGGCTATGAAAAAATTGTTATTAGTGTGTCTGCCCGTATTGCTTACCGGTTGTAGTGTGTACAACCAATTTGTCGAGCGCATGCAAACGGATACGCTCGAATACCGCTGTGATGAAAAACCGCTTACCGTAAAATTGAACAATACCCGACAGGTGGCGAGCTTTGTTTATGATAATCAACTATTGAATCTCAAACAGGGTGTGTCGGCATCAGGTGCACGCTATACCGATGGTATCTACGTCTTCTGGTCTAAAGGCGACGAGGCAACGGTCTATAAACGAGACAGAATTGTGCTAAATAACTGTCAGTTACAGAACCCGAAGCGTTGAGATTTTCACCTGGGCGGCGCACAATAGCGTCACCCACTGACAATCCGTAGCCAACATCATGTCTGATAACGACGAATTGCAGCAAATCGCGCATCTGCGCCGTGAATACACGAAAGGTGGTCTTCGCCGCCGCGATCTTCCCGCCGAACCCCTTGCGCTGTTTGAGCGCTGGCTGGGGCAAGCCTGTGATGCCAAACTGGCAGACCCTACCGCTATGGTCGTCGCAACAGTCGATGAACACGGTCAGCCGTATCAGCGAATCGTGTTGCTCAAACATTATGATGACAAAGGGTTGGTGTTTTATACCAACATGGGCAGCCGTAAGGCGCACCAGATCGAGAACAACCCACGCATTAGCCTCTTGTTCCCCTGGCATACGCTGGAACGGCAGGTGATGGTCATCGGCAAGGCCGAACGCTTGTCCACGCTTGAGGTGGTAAAATATTTCCACAGTCGCCCGCGCGATAGCCAGATTGGCGCCTGGGTTTCTAAGCAGTCCAGTCGGATCTCCGCACGCGGAATTCTGGAAAGTAAATTTCTTGAGCTGAAGCAGAAGTTTCAGCAAGGGGAAGTTCCGTTGCCGAGTTTCTGGGGCGGCTTTCGCGTGAGCATTGAACAAATGGAGTTCTGGCAGGGTGGTGAAAACCGTCTGCACGACCGTTTTTTATACCAACGTGAAGATGACGCGTGGAAAATTGACCGTCTGGCCCCCTAAAGATGCAAAATTCTTGTTTTAAGCGCTGGTGCTGATGAATCCGGCGCTTTATTCTATGTCTCTTTCGCATCAGGCGAAAAGTCGTGTACCGGCAAAGGTGCAGTCGTTTTATACATGGAGATTTTGATGGCAAGCAGTAACTTGATTAAACAATTGCAAGAGCGGGGGCTGGTGGCCCAGGTGACGGACGAGGAAGCGTTAGCAGAGCGACTGGCGCAAGGCCCGATCGCGCTCTATTGCGGCTTCGATCCTACCGCTGACAGCTTGCATTTGGGGCATCTGGTTCCATTGTTATGCCTGAAACGCTTCCAGCAGGCAGGCCATAAGCCTGTTGCGTTGGTGGGTGGTGCAACGGGTCTGATTGGCGATCCGAGCTTTAAAGCCGCCGAGCGTAAACTGAATACTGAAGATACCGTGCAGGAGTGGGTGGATAAAATCCGCAAACAGGTGGCACCGTTCCTCGATTTCGACTGTGGCGACAACTCGGCGATTGCTGCGAACAACTACGACTGGTTTGGCGGTATGAACGTACTGACTTTCCTGCGTGATATCGGCAAACACTTCTCCGTAAACCAGATGATCAACAAAGAAGCGGTTAAGCAGCGTCTGAACCGTGACGATCAGGGGATCTCCTTTACCGAGTTTTCTTACAACCTGCTGCAAGGTTATGATTTTGCCTGCCTGAATAAACTGCATGGCGTGGCATTGCAAATTGGCGGTTCTGACCAGTGGGGTAACATTACCTCGGGTATCGATCTGACCCGCCGTCTGCATCAGAATCAGGTATTTGGCCTGACGGTTCCGCTGATCACTAAAGCTGACGGTACCAAATTCGGTAAAACGGAAGGTGGCGCAGTTTGGCTGGATCCGAAGAAAACCAGCCCATACAAGTTCTACCAGTTCTGGATCAACACAGCTGACGCGGACGTATATCGCTTCCTGAAATTCTTCACTTTCATGGACATTGAAGAGATCAATGCGCTGGAAGAAGAAGATAAGAACAGCGGTAAAGCGCCGCGTGCCCAGTATGTTCTGGCTGAGCAGGTAACGCGTCTGGTTCACGGCGAAGAAGGTTTAGTGGCGGCGAAACGCATTACCGAAAGCCTGTTCAATGGTAACCTGAGCGACCTGAGCGAAGCGGACTTCGAACAGCTGGCGCAGGATGGTGTACCGATGATTGAAATGGACAAGGGTGCCGACCTGATGCAGGCGCTGGTGGATTCTGAACTGCAGCCTTCTCGCGGTCAGGCGCGTAAGACCATTGCGTCTAATGCGGTCACCATTAATGGTGAGAAACAATCTGACCCGGAATATTTCTTCCAGGACAGTGATATTTTGTTCGGCCGCTACACCTTACTGCGCCGTGGCAAAAAGAACTACTGTCTGATTTGCTGGAAGTAAGTCAAAGTCAGCAGGGGCGTGGGAAACTACGCCCCTTTATTTTTTAGGGTTGTGGTAAGTAAAATGAAGAATATCCTCGCCATCCAGTCCCACGTTGTTTTTGGCCATGCCGGCAACAGTGCTGCCGAATTTCCGATGCGTCGTCTTGGCGCGAATGTCTGGCCGCTCAACACCGTTCAGTTTTCTAACCACACGCAGTACGGTAAATGGACCGGCTGTGTTATGCCACCCAGTCACCTGACTGAGATTGTTCAGGGCATTGCTGATATCGATAAACTTCAGACCTGCGATGCGGTGCTGAGTGGTTATCTGGGATCCGCTGAGCAGGGCGAGCATATTCTGGGTATTGTGCGCAAAGTGAAAGCGGCAAATCCCCAGGCGAAATTCTTTTGCGATCCAGTGATGGGTCATCCTGAAAAAGGATGCATCGTGGCACCTGGCGTTGCGGAATTTCATGTTCGTCACGCACTTCCGGCCAGCGACATTATCGCGCCAAATCTGATTGAACTCGAAATTCTGAGCGAGCATGCGGTTAACAATGTTGATGAGGCGGTGCTGGCTGCCCGTGAACTGATTGCGCAGGGGCCGGAAATTGTGCTGGTTAAGCATCTTGCCCGTGCAGGCATGAGCGCAGATCGCTTTGAGATGCTGTTGGTCACCGCTGATCAGGCGTGGCATATCAGCCGTCCGCTTGTTGATTTTGGCTCACGCCAACCGGTTGGCGTTGGTGACGTCACCAGTGGCTTGCTGTTGGTTAAACTGTTGCAGGGGGCTTCATTGCAGCAGGCGCTGGAACATGTGACTGCGGCGGTGTACGAAATTATGATCGCCACCAAAGAGATGCAGGAGTATGAGCTGCAGGTGGTTGCCGCTCAGGATCGTATCGCGAAACCGGAACACTACTTTAGCGCTACTCAGCTGTAATCAATGTGCAATGGCGCTCACGCTTATCGGGCCTGGGTTTGGCTGTAGGCCGGGTAAGCGCAAGCGCTACCCGGCAACAACAATTAATTTAATCCTTCCGCTTTAAGCGCTGCGGCAACCGCCGGGCGTTCAGCCATCCGCGCCATATACGCCTCGATATGGCTTAATCCTGCCATATTCAACTTAACCGCATACGCCCAACGCAGTACGGTAAACAGATAGGCATCAGCAATGCTGAAGCGTGCGCCGCAAATCCACGGGTTGTCTTTCAGCGATTCGTTCACATACTGCATTTTTTTCTCAAGCAATGCGCGTACGGTTGGTTTGTACTCCTCTGGCGTGTCCGGGCGGAACAGTGGGGTAAAACCTTTATGTAGCTCTGTAGCGATATAGTTAAGCCATTCGATAGTTTTATAGCGTGAGAGACTGCTGGTAGGGGCCAGGAGATGACGGTCTGGAACGGTATCTGCGAGATATTGCATGATGGCGACGCCTTCGGTCAGTAGTGTACCATCATCCAGCAACAGTGCGGGAACTTGTCCTTTCGGGTTTACCGCGAAAAAATCGTCGCCGTTTTCCAGGCGTTTCTTCATCAGATCAACACCATCCAGAGTGAAATCTTTACCGCTCTCACGAAGTGTGATGTGGGAAGCGAGAGAACAAGCGCCCGGTTTGTAGAACAGTTTCATCGGTAACTCCTTTTGGCTGAGGTATACCGTATGGTAGTGCTACCTGGAGCAAAAAAAAAGCCGCTAACAACAGTTAGCGGCCTGAAATTAAGTTTCCCTGAGAATTACGCTGTTGCGGCCTTAGCGGCTTTCTCATCGGCTTCGTCGTCCTGAGTCATACGATTCAGTTTCGGTGCCGTCAGCAGCATCAGAACAGCGATAACCGCCGTTGCAACACCAATCTGCAGGAACACGCGACCGTAGACTTCCAAAGACATCAGCGGATCGGTCACATTCTCCGGAACCGCCATCATGTTAGCCACGTAACCACCGATGATGTTTGCACCGGCAGTGGTCAGGAACCAGCTACCCATAATGAAGCCCATCAGACGCTGTGGAACCAACTGTGCCACCATCGCCAGGCCCAGACCAGAAATCATCAGTTCACCGATACTTTGCAGACCGTAGCAGATGATCAGCCAGTTAACAGAAACGATGCCCGCATCGGTCGCGAATTTAGCGCCCAGCGGCAGGATCAGGAACGCACCGGAACACAGCACCATACCAATCGCAAATTTGGTTGGCATCGGCAGCGTATCGCCCATCTTGTTATAGATAGCGGCGAGGATTGGGCTACCAATGATGATCCAGAACGGGTTCAGCGCCTGGTACTGTTCAGGTTCGAAAGCAATGCCCAGAATAGAGTGCTCAACGTTACGAATCGCAAAGAAGTTCAGTGAGGTCGGCATCTGGCTGTACAGTACGAAGAAGATAATCGCTTCCAGCATCAGAATGAAGGCGACGATCATTTTACGACGCGCAGCACCGTGCATGGTGAAGGCTTCTTTACCGAAGATAAACACGATACCGATGGCAATTACACCCAGAACCATACGTGCGATCTGCTGGTTGTGCAGCAGCCAGGTTGCAATCGCGATCAGCACCACAACACCAACGATAGTCAGCAGCAGGTTACGGAAGTTGATCGGCTCAAAGTCAGGCTTGGAACCGTACTGTTTAACCCAGCGCTGGCAGAAGGCGAAGTTAACAACGGTGATCAGCATACCCACAACGCTCAGGGCGAACGCGGTGCTCCAACCATAACGCGCTGCCAGCCACGGTGTTGCCAGCATAGAGAAGAATGAGCCGATGTTGACGGACATGTAGTACATGGTGAATGCACCATCAAGACGCGGGTCATCTTTGGCATAGCAGGTAGAAAGCAGGGAAGATGGGTTCGCTTTAAACAGGCCGTTACCGACCGCGATGGCTGCCATACCCATATAAACGATACCCGCATCGTGACCAGACCATGCAACCAGCGCATAACCAATGGCCAGGACAACGGCACCCAGCATAATGACGCGTTTTGTACCCAGAACTTTATCACCTAACCAGCCACCAATGGCAACAAGGCCATACACCAGGGCGCTAAAGGAGGAGAAAAGGGTGATGGAATCCGCTTCTGACATACCCAGTTGCTTCACCAGGTAGACGGCCATAATCCCTTGCAGGCCGTAATAACCAAAACGTTCCCATAGCTCAATTGAGAAAATGAGATAGAACGCTTTTGGTTGTTTGAAGGCGTTTAAACTGACGCTTTCTGTTGGTTTATTGTTTGCAGTAGACACTTTTACCTCTTTTTTTACATCCCATATCAACGGGGGTGTTCTGGTACGTGATGAGTCAAGTTCATCCGTCCGATTGTTATAGTGGGAGGGGAAACGGCAAGTAATGTTCACTATCTTGACCATTCAGACAAGGGGTTTGTAATAATCTGTTACATATAACTCAGATGGTGAAATCGTCGGGGCTGAGAAATGTTATCCAGCGTTAAATTTCTTCATATTGAAAATGGCAGATTTTTACACTGTCAGGATGGGGTTAAAATGGGAATGTGGCGATATGTTCTGCTATTTTGGCTTGAAGGTAGTGATATGGTCCATTATCTGAAAAATAGCCAGTGTAATGTTTTGTATCGAAACGAACCTGTCAGGTCATCTGATTGTCATTTTAACTACAAAATAATAAATATTTTACATAATGTTATCAGGGTGATCTTGATCACGGATGGATAGAAATTTCTACTATTAAAAAAACGATTAACCTACTCAGGTGTTAGTTCACAAGAATATTACATTAGATATGCAGGAAGGTACGGCATCATTGTCGGGAAATTAACGGTTGAGAAGTGCATAACTAATCGTTATGAAATAGGGGCCAGCGTTATGGCCCCATGTTGTCAGATATCGATTTTTTCTTTGAATTCGCAAAGATCTTCGATAATGCAGGAACCGCAACGTGGTTTTCTGGCTATGCAGGTGTAGCGACCATGAAGAATTAACCAGTGGTGGCAATCGACTTTAAATTCACTGGGGACGACTTTCAGCAGTTTCTCTTCGACCTGTTCGACGTTTTTACCTGGGGCAAATTGTGTCCGGTTACATACCCGGAAAATGTGGGTATCTACGGCAATCGTTGGCCAGCCGAAGGCGGTATTTAACACTACATTCGCCGTCTTGCGCCCAACGCCAGGCAGGGCTTCTAATGCGGCTCTGTCTTCCGGAACCTCGCCATTGTGCTTTTCCAGTAAAATGCGGCAGGTTTTAATCACGTTCTCCGCTTTGCTGTTAAACAAACCGATTGTCTTGATGTAGGACTTAACACCTTCAACGCCGAGTTCCAGCATCGCGGCAGGCGTATTAGCGACGGGGTAAAGCTTAGCCGTTGCTTTATTGACGCTGACATCGGTGGCCTGCGCGGAGAGCAAGACCGAAATCAGCAGTTCAAACGGTGATGTAAAATTAAGCTCGGTTGTCGGATGTGGATTGTTATCACGCAGGCGCGTCAGTATTTCCAGCCGTTTTGCTTTGTTCATTACACATTCCCTGTTTCACCCGCCGGGTCTGCTGCCATAGCGGCCTCGGCACGACGCTTCTTCATCTTTTCATCAATCAGATACTTAACAGCCAGCATCAGCCCCAGGCCAATGAATGCACCCGGCGGTAGCATGGCCAGCAGAAATGGTGTGTCAGTATGGAAGATCTCCACGCGCAGGACTTTGGCCCAATTGCCCAGCAGTCCGTCTGCGCCGTCGAACAATGTACCGTTACCTATGATTTCACGCAGCGATCCGAGAACAAACATGGCGCCGGTCGCCCCCATGCCAATAGAAAAACCATCGAGCGCGGATAAAGCAGGGCCCTTTTTAGCGGCGAAGGCTTCTGCGCGGCCAACAACAATACAGTTGGTCACAATCAAGGGGATAAAGATACCCAGAGACTGATACAGGCCAAAGGCGTAGGCATTGATAAGCATTTGTACCGCACTCACTACGGAGGCGATGATCATGACATAAATGGGAATACGGATTTCGGGCGGTGTCCAGCGGCGTAGCGCTGAAATTGTCAGGTTTGTCAGGGTCAACACCAGCGTAGTCGCAAGCCCCAGACCTAACGCATTGGTTGCAGTAGAGGTAACGGCCAGCAACGGGCACATCCCGAGTAACTGTACAAGGGCGGAGTTATTTTTCCAAAGCCCCTGAACAATGACGTCTTTAATTTCGCTCATGGTTATTCTCCACAGGCGCTAAGTTGAGGAAGTTGCGCAGGCAGAGTCTGCGCATATAAACCGGCGCGTTTTACTGCATTCACTACCGCTCGCGGCGTGATGGTTGCGCCCGTAAACTGGTCAAAGTCGCCGCCGTCTTTTTTCACCGCCCAGTGAGGGTCGTTCTCTGCACTAATCGTTTTGCCGCTAAAATGGGTTATCCAGTCTGACAGACGTAACTCGATTTTATCACCGAGGCCTGGTGTTTCATGATGTTCTGTCACCCGCGTACCCAGCACAGTACCGTTGAAATCTACACCAACCAGCAGTTGAATTGCGCCGGAATAACCATCGGGGGCCGTGGCCTCCAGAATTGCCGCAACCGGACGATCGTCCTGGCGGGCAATATACACTCGGTGGCTGCCTTTGCCTAACGCTGGCGCATCGACCAGATAACAACTCTCAGGCAAGTTATTATTGTAGCGTTCGCCAGGCAGAACCTGATCGAACAGTGCTTTTTGCTGCAGCGCGGCCTGTTCATCAATAGTGGACTTGGTTAATTGATTGATTGCCGCGGTTAACCCCGTCGAGCCCGCAGCAAACAGCGCCAGTGTAATACCGTGTTTACGAATCGTTTTCAGCATAGGGAGTCCTTAGCGATGTCCGTACACGCGAGGGCGAGTGTAATAATCAATCAGCGGAACCGTGATATTTGCCAGCAATACGGCAAAAGCCACACCATCAGGATAACCGCCAAAACTACGAATCAGCCAGACCAACAGACCCGCAAGCGCGCCAAAAATCAGGCGACCACGGTTGGTAGTTGATGCCGTAACGGGATCGGTAAGAATAAAGAATGCACCCAGCATGGTGGCGCCGGAAAGCAGGTGCAACTGCGGTGATGCCAGAGAGTCTGGCGAGAAAATCCAGCCTAACGTGGCGCAAACAGCGAGCGATAGCAGGAAGCTCACCGGGATGTGCCAACGAATCGCTTTCTGCCATAACAACACGATGCCGCCCGCCAGCCAGGCAAGGTTAACCCACTGCCAACCCGCGCCCGCGAGCATGCCGCTGTAAATCGGATACTGCATCACCTGTTCAACGGTACGCCCTGCATGTAGTGACGTCTTAAAGGTATCGAGAGGCGTTGCCTGACTGATGCCGTCGATCCCTATACGGAGCGTGTTCATATCGCTGCCGCCAGCGGTATGTCCGGTAAAGATAACGTTTAAAGCATCAAAAAAGCCGGGCACCGTAGCGGCAATTTCATGTGGTGGCAGCCAGCTTGTCATCTGCACCGGGAATGAGATCAACAGCACGACATAACCAATCATTGCCGGATTAAATGGATTCTGCCCAAGACCGCCATACAGCTGCTTGGCAATGATAACGGCGAAGACGGTACCCAGGATCACCATCCACCACGGAGCCAGGGGAGGAATACTGACGGCAAGCAGCAACCCTGTAAGCAGGGCGGAGTTGTCTTTCAGGATTGCGGCAACGGGCTGTTTACGTAGTTTAAGCACGCCCGCTTCGGCGGCGATGGCACTGACCGATGCCAGCACTATCTGGAACAATGTACCCCAGCCGAAGAACCACCATTGAGCGGCAATTCCTGGTAATGCAGCAATCAGAACCAGCATCATGATACGCGATGTCTGACGCTGGTTATGGGTATAAGGGGAGCTAGCTATTCTGAATACCATTTATTCCTCGTTTACAACCTGCTGCTGTGCGGCTTTCTTTGCCTGAGCGCGAGCAATAGCGGCCGCAACGGCGGCTTTACGTGGATCAATCGGCTCGGCTGTTTCCGTTACTGCCTGCTGCTCAAGCTTGCGGGCTTTGGCACGGGCAATTGCGGCTTCGACGGCAGCTTTGCGCGGGTCAATCGGTTCGGTTGTTTCCGTGGCTGCCTGCTGCTCAAGCTTGCGGGCTTTGGCACGGGCAATTGCGGCTTCGACGGCGGCTTTGCGCGGGTCAACCGGTTCGGTTGTTTCCGTAGCTGCCTGCTGCTCAAGCTTGCGGGCTTTGGCTCGGGCAATTGCGGCTTCGACGGCAGCTTTGCGTGGATCCGCACCCGCTCTGCTGTCCTCATCTTTTGACGGATTATCAGTGCGTGCGGCGCGAGCCTGCGCTTTTCGCGCTTCACGTGCGGCAATCACTGCGCTGTTATCAGGTTTTTCACCCGCCTGAATGACAACCGGCTGCATAGCCTGGGCCTGTTTCTCTTTCACGCGAGCCAGTGCAGCAGCGATGGCATCATGATCTTTCGCTGCAGGTTGTACAGCTGCGCTTTTATGCCGCTCAAGACGCGCTGCTTTTTCACGTTCAAGGCGCGCCTGTCGGGCTTCAAATCGCGCTTTTGCTTCAGCCGCTCGTTTTTCTTCCTGACTAATGGCGTAAATCTCGGCTTTTTCCTGACGGAAATACTGCACCAGGGGAATGTTGCTTGGACATACCCAGGCGCAGGCACCGCATTCAATGCAGTCAGCAATGTTGTGGGTTGTCGCTTTATCATGCTGCTGGCCTTTACTGAACCAGTAAAGTTGCTGCGGCAGAAGATCGGCAGGGCAGGCATCGGCGCAGGCGCTACAGCGAATACAGCCTTTTTCTTCCTGCGGTTCACCCATTTCACTGGCAGAAGGCGCAAGCAGGCAGTTGCTGATCTTCACGATGGGAACATCCAGCCAGGGCAGGGTAAAGCCCATCAGCGGACCGCCCATGATCACCATCTGGTCAGCAGAAGGACAGAAACCTGCATCATTGAGCAGGTGACGAACAGGCGTACCCAATCGCGCCCAAACGTTGCCCGGGCGGCTGACTGCTTCGCCCGTTAGCGTGACCACACGCTCGGTGATTGGCTCGCCGTCAATAACGGCCCGCTTGACAGCATAGGCAGTCCCCACGTTTTGCATCAGCACCCCGATATCGGAGGAACGTCCACCGTGAGGAACCTGTTTCCCGGTCAGGATTTGCGTCAGTTGTTTGGCACCGCCTGACGGGTATTTAGTGGGAATGACTCGTAAACTGATATCGTGAGAATCAGCCAACACTGCGCGCAGCATGGAGATAGCCTGCGGTTTGTTATCTTCAATACCCAGCAGGACTTCGCGCGGTTGAAGAATATGAGCAAGTATGCGGATACCTTCGACCACCTGGGCCGCGCAATCTTGCATTAAGCGGTCATCGGCGGTGATGTAGGGTTCACATTCAGCGGCGTTGATGATCAGTGTTTCAATTTTATCACCGCCACCCTGCAATTTGACGCCGGTTGGAAAACCTGCGCCGCCGAGTCCGGCAACACCGAATTGGTGAATACGGGCTATGAGCTCCTCGCGGCTGCGGGCACGATAATTTGCCCAGCCGTCACGCTCAATCCAGCGATCTTCGCCGTCCGCATCAATGATGACGCTAAGTTCAGCTAAAGCCGAAGGATGCGCGGTAGAGTGCGGGGCAATGGCAACAACGGTGCCGGAGGTCGGGGCGTGTACGGGCAACATTCTGCCGCGCCCACGGGTTAGCGCCTGACCACGCAGCACGGTGTCGCCCACATTGACACACAGTTCACCTTCAGCGCCAATATGCTGCTTCAACGGAATAATAAAGCGCGGAGCCAGCGGAACCTGCCGCAGCGGTGTCCCGTTAGACTGGGTTTTCATTTCAGGTGGGTGAATGCCGCCATCAAAGTCCCAGATTTTATTTTTTCTGAATGCGGAGAATAACTTAAGCATGTTGTTCCACAGGAATGATGCGCACAGGAATAGTGTTTAAATCCCACTTCCAGCTGTCAGGCGTCTCGGCGACCGGGCGTAATTCGATACATTGGGTCGGGCACGGATCAACGCACAAATTGCATCCGGTGCACAGATCGCTCATCACCGTGTGCATGGCACGCGTAGCGCCCACGATGGCATCGACCGGGCAGGCCTGAATGCATTTTGTGCAGCCGATACAGTTATTTTCATCAATCACCGCCAGCATACGAACGGGGGTAGCGTCCTGCTCATCACCATCAATAGGTTGCGGATCGACGTTCAACAGGGTCGCAATTTTTAGCATCACCGCTTCGCCACCAGGGGCGCATCGGTTGATTTTTTCGCCCTGACAGCCAATAGCTTCAGCATAAGGACGGCAGCCCGGATAACCGCACTGCCCACACTGGCTTTGCGGGAGAATTTCATCAATTTTCTCCACGACTGGATCATCCTCGACGGCAAATCGACGAGAGGCATAACCCAAAATAGCGCCGAACGCCAGACCCAGCAGACTCACTGCGGCAACGGCAATCCAGATAGCATTCATTACAACTTCACCAAACCACTAAAGCCCATAAAGGCCAAAGACATTAAACCAGCGGTAATCAGCGCAATCGCATTACCGCGGAAGGGGGCAGGAACGTCTGCCACGGCGAGGCGTTCGCGAATTGCGGCGAACAGAACCATCACCAGTGAGAAGCCGACGGCGGCGGAAAAACCGTACAGCGCCGACTGTAAAAAATTATGCCCGAGGTTGATGTTCAGCAACGCTACACCTAATACCGCGCAGTTAGTGGTGATCAGCGGTAAGAAGATCCCCAGCAGGCGATACAGCGCAGGGCTGGTTTTGCGTACAACCATCTCGGTAAATTGTACCACCACGGCGATGACCAGAATGAAGGCCAGCGTGCGCAGGTAGATGAGATCGAGCGGGATGAGGATCCAGGTGTCAATCAGCCATGCGCAAATGGATGCCAGCGTCATTACAAAGGTCGTGGCGAGGCCCATACCCATTGCGGTTTCCAGTTTTTTGGAAACGCCCATAAAGGGGCATAAGCCCAGAAACTTGACCAGTACAAAGTTATTGACCAGTACAGTTCCGACAAACAGCAGCAGGTAATCAGTCATTTTTCGGCCTGAAATAAAAAAGCCGCCTATTATCTGACAATCTACAACAGGCGACAACAGGTTAACTGTAGGGTTATTACGGGTTCACAAACGTCGTCTTAACGCGTTGCGAGCGTTTGAAATAGGGTACCAGCAGCGCAGCCGCTAACAAAGGGAACAGTAGTTGACGCACGGCAAACGCATCCGGAACAGGTGAGAATGCAAACGCTTTAATTGCCAGTAACACCGAGATCAGCAGCCATATAATATAGTGTTTTGGCACACAGGATCTGCGTTTGAAAAACGCGATGGTCAGCCACAGCGTGTAGTACCACATGGCGATTGCGGTAATAAAGGAGACGCCCCATAGCAGCAAATTCGTCGTACTTTGCTCGCTCAGCGTGTGGAATGTCTGCGGTGTGGCCAACGCAGTGACATACAGCAGTAATGCCAGCGAAGCACTTAACAACGCGACTAACAGCCAGGCCAATGGCCCAAGTAGCCAGCCTCCGATACGTTGTGCCGGTGTTGTAGTCATTTCATCTCCAGGTTTACGCGCGCGAACAGACATGCCGTTCATTTTGGGGCAATTATTATAAAGCTTTTAACGCCAGGCGCTACTGTCTTGTTTATTGCACGTAATGCCAGACGGATTTGGGTACCTGGCCAACATCGAACAGGCGGCCTCCCGAAATGAGCTCGGCACGGCGGTGGTCTGCAGCGCGATACATATTGATAATGTCGCTATCGTCAGTAAGTGTGTAGTTAAGATGATCGAACAATTTTTCCAGACTTTCTAGCGAACTGATTTTGCGGAATTTTAATAAGTAATCCTGAACAGTCATAAAAGGCAATCCATATTAATAAAATAATACTAACGGAGTAGTAAATATTAAAAAACAACCAACGTTGTACAGGTAAACGCGAATTTGCGCGCAAATGTAAGAAGAGTTTTCAACCCTGTGGGAATCCAGGCGCTATTTACGCCTGCGGAAAGGGTAACGCGCTTCACGATCGCAGGCAATACGCGCTGGAGCGGGATGCGGCATAATTCGCTTTTTTTTGACAAAAAATGATCTTTTACAGCCCTACCCAGCAACCATCGCGGAGTTAACTGCCAGGCTATAACGGGCTGCGTATATTTATTTTTTCTGTACTGCAGCGACGGGTTCCGGTGGTTGGTAGTTGTCAATATGATTGGCAACACCCAACAGGATCACGGAGACCACGAGAACAATCCAACCTGTTAACTCAATAAGACGATTCATTACTGACGACATTTGCTTTGATTTATCCATAAACACAGGTAGCAAATGTTACTTATCAATAAATGATACAGCAAGAGCATTGGGAACGATTTCGATGACTTTTTCGCGGCAAGTTAACTCTAAGTGGCATATGTTTGACTTAAGTTAAGCAACAACCTTTGTAGCGCAAAGGTTATTAAACTATTGTGGCGCTACTATCTATGGTGTGAAATAGGCCAGATCTGAATTGAGAGGCAAAAACATGAGTGACAACATCCGCGTTGGGCTAATCGGTTACGGTTATGCCAGTAAAACTTTCCATGCCCCCCTGATTGTGGGCACTCCGGGTCTGGAACTGGTTGCGGTGTCCAGTAGTGATGAAACAAAAGTGAAGGCGGACTGGCCTTCGGTGGCGGTTGTTACTGAGCCTAAACACCTGTTTAACGATCCGAGTATCGACCTGATTGTGATCCCTACACCCAATGATACACACTTCCCGCTGGCGAAAGCGGCGCTGGAAGCAGGTAAGCATGTGGTTGTTGATAAGCCTTTCACTGTGACACTGTCACAAGCACGCGAGCTGGATGCGCTGGCCAGAAGCGTAGGGCGCCTGCTTTCTGTCTTCCATAACCGTCGCTGGGACAGCGATTTTCTGACGCTGAAAGCCTTGCTGGCTGATGGCGCGTTGGGTGAGGTGGCTTATTTTGAATCTCATTTCGATCGCTTCCGCCCGCAGGTCCGTGACCGCTGGCGTGAACAGGGTGGCCCGGGGAGTGGTATCTGGTATGACTTAGCGCCGCATCTTTTAGATCAGGCAATTAACCTGTTTGGCTTGCCGGTGAGTCTGACGGTCGATCTGGCACAGCTCCGTCCGGGGGCGCAGTCGACAGATTACTTCCATGCCATCCTGACGTATCCGCAGCGTCGGGTGATTCTGCACGGAACGATGCTGGCAGCGGCTGAGTCTGCTCGTTATATCGTTCACGGATCGCGTGGCAGCTATGTGAAGTATGGTCTGGACCCACAAGAGGAACGTCTTAAAAATGGTGAGCGGCTGCCACAGGAAGACTGGGGTTATGACATGCGTGATGGTGTACTGACACGCATGGAAGGTGATGAGCAGGTGGAAGAAACCTGGTTAACCGTGCCAGGTAATTATCCTGCTTACTATGCGGGAATCCGTGATGCGCTGAATGGTAACGGCGAGAACCCGGTTCCAGCCAGACAAGCCATTCAAATCATGGAACTGATTGAGTTGGGCATTGAATCGGCGAAACACCGATCGACGCTGTGCCTTGCCTGATAATGCCAATGTCGGATGTCGAGGCATCTTATCTGGCCTACAATGCAATGTAGGCCAGATAAGCGTTAGCGCCATCCGGCAATAAAGCCATTACGCTGCAGCGACTTTCTCACGCAGTGCTTGTTTCTCTTCATTGCTCAGGAACGCCATTTCCAGGCCATTGATTTGCGCCTGGCGAATCTGTTCACGCGTCAATCCTGCAGCCGGAGCGGCTACGGTGTATTCGTGAATAATATCCACACCCTGAACCGCCGGGTCGTCCGTATTCAGACTGGCCAGTACACCGTGTTCAAGGAATGTTTTCAGCGGATGCGTCGTCAGTGAGGCGACGGTACTGGTTTGAATATTCGATGTCAGGCAGGATTCAATGCCGATGCGCTGCTCGGCGAGAAAATCCATCAGGGCGCGATCTTCGACGGCTTTTACGCCGTGGCCAATACGTTCTGCTCCCAGTTCTCTGATAGCTTGCCAGATGCTTTCCGGGCCTGCCGCTTCGCCTGCATGAACCGTGATATGCCAGCCAGCGTCGCGTGCACGGTTGAAATGGGACAGGAACAAACTGCCCGGGAAACCGAGTTCATCGCCGGCCAAATCCAGTGCGGTGATGTGATCACGATGCGCTAACAGTGCATCCAGTTCCTGCAAACAGGCAGCTTCGCCGAAAGTACGGCTCATAATTCCAATTAAGCGAGCTTCAACGCCGAACGTTTTACAGCCTTCGCGTACGCCTGCAATAACGGCTTCAACCACACCTGCAACGGGGAGTTGATGGGCCATCGCCATATAGCCTGGGGAAAAACGTAGTTCAACGTAATGCAGACCATTACGTGCGGCATCCTCAATATTCTCAAATGCGACGCGGCGACAGGCATCCAGCGAGGCCAGCACTTTGACACCCCAGTCAAGCTTTGACAAAAAACTGACCAAATCAGGCTCAGTTGACGTTACCTGCACGTGAGGGATCAGCATTTCAAGTGTTTGAGCAGGAAGCGTTAAATTAAACTGACGACCAAGATCCAGGATCGTTTGGGCACGGATGTTCCCATCAAGGTGGCGATGGACGTCGGTTAAAGGAAGGGAAGTATCAATCATGGTCGCACTCATGTTTTTAGGTAAAGTGCGCAGTATTATAAGAATAAATCGGGATAAAAATCTATGTTGCGCAATGATTAATTTCATTGCGCAACTTTAGTTAGCGCAGAGAGCGCAGGGCGTTAATTAATCCCTGAACACCTTTCTCAAGTTTTGAGCGGGGACATCCGGTATTCAGGCGTACAAAACCGCACCCTTCCTCTCCGTAGGTCGAACCTGGCATGATCGCCACTTTTTGCTGGTGGATAAGCGCATTTTGTAACGCCTGGTCATCAACCCTGAGCGGACGTAAATCTATCCAGGCCAGATAGGTGGATTGCGGGATCTGCCAGTTAAGTTCAGGGAACGCGGTATTAAGTTCATCAGCAACATAATGCAGGTTGCCGGCAAGATAATCCCGTAAGGCATCCAACCAGCGCTCACCTTGCTGATAGGCGGCAATATGTGCGGTGAGTGCCAGCACCGCAGGAGAAGACAATCCATCGCGTCCCTTTAGCGCACTGAGATAATCGTTGCGACTATTGGCGTCTTCGATGATCCCATACGCTCCGGTTAATGCCGGGATATTGAAGCTCTTGGAGCCGGAGGTGAGTAGCGCCCAGTCGCCGCGTGCGACATTGATCCACGGGATATGCGGTTGCTCTCCCCAAACCATATCCATATGGATTTCATCGGAAATGACGTTGACACCATGTCGCTGGCATAAATCAGCCATGGTTTCCAGTTCCTCGTGCGTCCACACTTTGCCCGTTGGATTTTGTGGGCTACACAGCAGAAGAATTTTACTCTCTGGCCGTGAGAGAGCTGCTTCCAGCTTTGCCATGTCGCAATACCAACCGTCGCTCCGCTTTTCCAGACCGACGGGGAGCACTGTGCGCTGGTTGCCCTCGATGGCCTTGTAGAATGCATCGTAAGCTGGCGTATGGACAACTACCGCGTCGCCAGCAGACGACCACTGGCGGATGAGTTCTGAGACCATATAGATAACTGAGGGGCCATATACCAGCGATTGAGGATCGATCCGGGTATTGTGACGAGTTAGAAACCAGTGGCTAATGGCCGCCAAAAACTCGTCATTTTTCCAGCGGCTGTATCCTAATACACCGTGTGACAGGCGCTGTGTCAGCGCCTCCAGAATGCAAGGGGCCGTAGCAAAATCCATATCAGAGATGGTGAACGGCAGCAGATCGGCAGTGCCAAAACGGTCGGCAACGTAATCCCACTGAGTACACCAGGTACCATGCCTGTCCACAACCTTTGAAAAATCAAACATGTCGTTGTCCTCACGCCTGTACGGTGTTCATCAGAACTGCGATTTCGTCTTTCACTGACTGGACCTGCGGGCCAATAACGACCTGAAGGTTATGCTGATTGAGCTGTACCACGCCAATGGCCCGGTTGTCTTTCAGTGCCTGGACATTTACGCGTGACATATCTTTGACCGACAAGCGCAAACGCGTAATGCAGTTATCCAGACTAACGATATTCTCCGCGCCACCCAATGCCGCCAGAATTGCCGGGACATTGTAGCCAGATTTACCGGGTGTGCCTGCCATCACTTTCTCGATATTGCTGGCAATTTCGACATCACGGCCCGGTGTCTTCAGATTAAAGCGGGTGATCGCGAAGCGGAAGATAACGTAGTACACCGCAAACCAGATGGCCGCGACAACAGGGACCAGATACCACTTGGTGGACAACCCGTGCAGGATCCCGAACACCACGAAGTCAATCAGGTTACCGTCTGTGTTGCCGATAGTCACACCGAGCACCGCCATCACGGTAAAGCCGAGGCCGGTCAATAAGGCGTGGATCACGTACAGAACTGGGGCAACGAACAAGAACAAGAATTCCAGTGGTTCGGTGGTACCGCCAATGACGCAGGCAATCAGACCAGAAATTAATAACCCTTTAATTTTATGTCGATTCTCAGGACGAGCACAGTGATACATCGCTAATGCTGCACCCGGCAAACCACCGAGGAACGCCGGCATTTTACCCTGGGACAGGAAGCGGGTTGCGCTTTCAGAGAAGCCTTGCGTGGTTGGGCAACTCAGCTGCGCCTGGAAAATAGTCAATGCGCCACTGACGCTATGACCACACACTTCCTGGGTACCGCCCGCTTCAGTAAAACGAATGAGGGCCACCAGAATATGGTGCAGGCCAAAAGGCAGCAGCAGACGTTCACCGGTACCAAACAGCATCGGACCAAATTCACCTGCGCTGTTGATGATATTGCCGAGCCCGGTAATACCCATCGCAAATACAGGCCAGATCAGAGGGATAACTAATCCAACCAGTCCCATGACCAGTGAAGAGATGATGGGGACAAAACGGGTGCCGCCGAAGAAAGCCAATGCGTCCGGCAGACGGATATTGTGGAAGCGTTCATGCAGCATCCAGACAATGATCCCAGCGATGACGGCACCGAGGATCCCGGTGTCGATCGACTGGATCCCCAGGATGTTTTGGATGTTATTGGCCTTCAGGATTGCTGCATCAGTGGTAGGTAAAATCCCTTTCGCCGTCAACCAGAAGTTAACGGCAAGGTTCATGACTGCATAACCAACAAACCCGCCAAATGCCGCCACACCTTTGTTCTCGCGCGCCAGACCGAGAGGAATAGCAATACAAAACATCACGGGTAAGAAACTAAAGGCGAAAGAGCCGACTTTACTCATCCAGGTAAAAAGAGCCTGAAGCACCGGGTTACCCAATGCGGGGATCAGCGTTAAGACATCATGACTGCTTAATGAACTGCCGATCCCCAACATGATCCCGCAGAAGGAGAGCAGAGCCACGGGCAACATAAAGGTTTTGCCCAACTGCTGGAAAAATTCCCATAACGTTATTTTTGGTGTGGTTCTCGTCGTCATCTAACGACTCCTCGTGAAAGCTCGGTGACTAATGATGGCGAGAAGATAAAACGTTTTACCTAATTTTAGTGCGGTATAAATCACATTATCGAATGATAATACGGCGTATAACTATAACCGATTGATAAAACGTTTTATCCGTCACGTTATCAGGGAGTTTTCTGTTTTTATGGCTATAGCCAAAAAAATAACCATTCATGATGTTGCGCTGGCTGCCGGGGTTTCGGTCAGTACAGTCTCATTGGTGCTTAGTGGAAAAGGGCGTATCTCATCCGCAACCGGGGAGCGGGTAAACGCAGCCATTGAGCAGTTGGGGTTCGTACGTAATCGTCAGGCATCGGTGCTGCGTGGCGGTCAGAGTGGTGTGGTCGGGCTGATTGTGCGCGATCTGTCTGCGCCATTTTATGCTGAACTGACGGCAGGCCTGACGGAAGCATTAGAAGCACAGGGTCGGATGGTCTTTCTTTTACACGGCGGTAAAGACGGTGAGCAATTGGCTCAGCGTTTTGCGATGCTACTTAATCAGGGCGTGGATGGCGTAGTCATTGCAGGTGCAGCTGACAGCAGTGATGCGCTGCGACAACTGGCTGAAGAAAAAGGGATTCCGGTCGTATTTGCCTCACGAGCCAGTTACCTGGATGACGTCGACACGGTACGACCCGACAACATGCAGGCAGCGCAATTGTTGGTTGAGCATCTCATTCGGCACGGTCACCAGCGAATCGCGTGGCTGGGGGGGCAGAGTTCTTCTTTAACCCGCGCAGAGCGTGTCGGCGGCTATTGTGCGACGCTGCTAAAATATGGTTTACCGTTTCATAGTGATTGGGTTCTTGAGTGTTCATCCAGTCAAAAGCAGGCTGCCGAAGCCGTTGCTGCACTGTTACGCCGCAACCCGACGATCAGTGCCGTAGTGTGTTACAACGAAACCATCGCTGTTGGTGCCTGGTTTGGTCTGATGAGAGCGGGGCGTCAGAGCGGCGAAATTGGCGTCGATCGCTATTTTGAACAGCAAGTTTCACTGGCTGGATTTGCGGATGTGGCGGAAAACGCGCTGGATGACATTCCCATTATCTGGGCCAGTACCCCGGCACGCGAAATGGGTTATACCCTGGCTGAACGTATACTGCAGCGCATTGGTAATGATGACAGTCATTCCCGCAATCTGACGCTTTCCGCCCGACTGGTCACGCAGAAGTAGCTTGGCGAAGATCAAAAGCCCGGTAAGCGGTATTATCGGGCCTGGTTCAGAGAAGAATTACTGTTGTGGAACTGCCGGAGCATCCGGTTCGCCAAGGGTCGGCATACCGAACATACCAACAAACTCATCCAGCGGCATCTTCTGCCCGTTGAGCGTTACCTGGCCATTGGTGTACTGCAGGCTGGAGCCGATAGTGTTGTCCTGCATCGTGGTAATGCGGAACATCTGCCCCATCGCAGCCATGCCATTGACCTGCTGTTTACCCAGCTCCGCGGCTTGCTCCTGCTGATAGCCCTCAATTTTGGCTATCTGTGTCATGAACTCAGTCGCCATATCCACAGGAATAGTCAGCTTCGCGTCCAGTGATTTGACTGAACGATCCACTTCCTGAGCCAGCGTTTGTGGCTCTTCTTTGGTCGCGGTTGGATCTTTGAGCAGCAGCGACAGATTAAACGTCGTTTCGCCTTTCGCATTTTTCCAGCTTAACGGCGCAATGGTGATTACTGGTTCACCTTTCATCAGAATGGGCAGCGCATTAAAGAACGCTTCCGTGACTTTCTGCTGATACAGCTCTGGGTTTTGGACGACATCAATCTGCGACATCAGCGCCTTGGTTTGGGCGCTGTACTGCTGGCTGAACTGATGCAGGGCTTCACCGTCAATCTGACCCACTTTCAGCGTTAGCTTACCGCTACCCAAATCCTGGCCCTGTAATTTAAGGCTGTTCAGGGTGTAATCCAACTGACTGTTCACGGTTTTTCCGTCGTTAATCAGATCGGATTTACCATCAATTCCCATCCCTTCCAGCACGGCCAGTTCTTTGCCTTCGACCGATATCGACAGCTTATCGAGAGACAGCTTCTGGTCGCCGATGCGTTCACCAAAACTGGCGACACTGCTGGACCCTTCGGTTGTCAGGTTATTAAAGGTAATTTGCACCTTCTGATCGTATTCGTTGACTGCATTAACCTGACCGCTTTGCGCAGTGCCCGTCAGGGAAACCGCGTTACCGTCTTTATCTGCGGTGAACTGGAATTCCCCACCGCTGAAGGCCACTTTTTCGTCGCCTTTCTCGTAGTTCAACGGTTTAAGGGAAAGATCGGAACGGGTGTCGCCACTATAGCTAATACGGGAGTTGATGATGAAAGGAGACTCGCCTTTGGCTATATCAAACAACGACTTAGTGACATCGTTATTCACCAGTGTTGTTCTCACCGAAGCCATAGCAGGAATGAGGTTCAATGACTTAAGCTGGGTTAACGGGAAGGGGCCGTGATCCACCGTTTCATCCAAAACGATAGTTTGGCCTGCTTTCAGCCATGCGTTTTCCTGTCCGGCGATGGGCTTCACTACCAGTTGCAGTTGGCTATTGAACACGCCGCGCTGGTAGTTTTGATAACTCAGTTCAATTCCTGCCTCAGGTGAGTAGCGTTTGATCTGATTATTTGCCTGCGTCACCATCTCAGCGAGATGCGTTTCCAGTTTCTTTCCGGTGTACCAGGCGCCGCCCGTCCAGACGATACCCAGCGCAACCACCACACCCGCAGCTACCAGCGATTTTTTCATTTCGATATCCATAAAATAAAACCAGGCGTTTGAAGACGCCTGGAGGAGTGACATGTTTTTAACTCTCTACTAGCTTAGCAAGAGTTGTCAAAAATATCAGTATCTTGCTAGAGCTTGTTGTAAACACGCGCTAAACGGCCGACGCCGCTGACACTTATTGGCGATTCATTCGCACTAATAAATGCGGATTCACCCGGTTTTAGTACCAGACGTTGATCGCCTTTACTCAGTAGCGCTTCACCTTCGATGCAGAACAAAATTGCCGCGCTGTGCTGGCTAATTACGGCTTCTCCGGCAGACAGTTCATGCAGGGAGAAGGCGAAATCATCAACCGGGATCGGGAAGTCGAGTTCACCACCGGTTTTGACCGGCGTGGTCAACAGTTGGTTCGCCGGTTTTGCGACAAATTTAACGTTGGCCACCAGCTCCGGAATATCGATATATTTCGGTGTCAGCCCTGCACGCAGCACGTTATCTGAGTTTGCCATGACCTCAAGTGCCACACCTTGCAGATAGGCGTGCGGCGTTTCGGCGAACAGGAACATCGCTTCGCCAGGATTTAGCTTCACCACATTCAGCAGCAGTGGGGAGAAAAGACCGCTGTCGTTCGGGTAGACATCAGCGATAAGGCGAATAGTCTGCCACGGTTCGCCTTGCTGGCTGTTAAGGGCTGATTTCAGTATTGCCAGTGCATGCGATTTTTCCTGGTCCTGCATATTTAACAGGCTGGCGAAAAGGTAGCTCAGGCGTTCGGCACCGGGTTCCTGCAAAAAGTGAGCAATGGCAGGATGTGCGCCCGCAACCGGTTGTAACAACGCAACGATGTCAGAGAACTCGCGAAACGCATTCATCGCCAGGAATGGCGTCAGGGCAAAAACCAGTTCTGGCTTGTGGTTCGGATCTTTGTAGTTACGCTCAGCGGCATCCATCGGGATCCCGGCAGCGTTTTCTTTGGCGAAACCTATCTCAGAGTTGTGTTTGTTTGGATGGACCTGAATAGAAAGGGGTTGAGCGGCGCAGAGCACTTTAAACAGGAAGGGCAGTTCGCCAAAGCGTTTTGCTACCGCATCGCCCAACAGTGCGGATTTATCGTGCTCGATAACATCGCGCAGAGCAACGGGTTGGCCATCGGCCCCTTGAACCTGAGAGCTGCTTTTCGGATGAGCACCCATCCACAGCTCGGCCATTGGCTGCTGGGTTGGGTTGGCAATGCCATAAAGTTCCGTTAACGCAGTTTTACTTCCCCAGGCGTAGTGTTGCACTGAGTTGATCAGTTTTTGCATTATCAATGCCCTGTTTCAATGTTGAAAAATCTCTGGCTATTAAACCAAGAAACCCCGGTCGAAGTAACCTGCACGTGCAAAAAGTCGTACTAGTCTCAGTTTTTGTTAAAAAATTGTGTAGGATATGGTGACTCGCTTTTAATACCCTGAGTAATTCTGGTTGCAGAAAGCCATATCTTCTACAATCCGATCTGCGGCAGGGAAGCAGGGCAATGGAACATCTGCCCAGAGAATAACCAGACCGAGCAGTAAGTGAGAGCACAATGTCAAACAAACCCTTTCATTATCAGCATCCTTTTCCCCTCAAAAAGGATGATACCGAATACTATCTGCTGACCAGCGACCATGTTTCCGTTGCCGAATTTGAAGGGCAGGAGATTGTCAAAGTTGCGCCTGAGGCTTTAACTTTGCTGGCTCGCCAGGCGTTTCATGACGCATCGTTTATGCTGCGTCCTGCTCATCAGCAGCAGGTTGCAGACATTCTGCGTGATCCGGATGCCAGCGAAAACGATAAATATGTCGCCCTGCAATTCCTGCGTAACTCTGATATCGCGGCAAAGGGCATTCTGCCGACATGTCAGGACACCGGCACGGCGATTATCGTGGGTAAAAAAGGACAGCGTGTCTGGACTGGCGGCGGTGACGAAGCGGCGCTGGCGCGTGGGGTTTATAACACCTACATCGAAGATAACCTGCGCTATTCACAAAACGCCGCGCTGGATATGTACAAAGAGGTGAACACCGGTACCAATCTGCCAGCACAGATTGACTTGTATACCGTCGACGGCGATGAATATAAATTCCTGTGTATTGCCAAAGGCGGCGGTTCGGCGAACAAAACCTATCTGTACCAGGAAACCAAAGCGCTGCTCACGCCAGGCAAATTAAAAAATTACCTGGTGGAGAAGATGCGTACGCTGGGAACAGCAGCTTGCCCGCCGTACCACATCGCGTTTGTGATCGGTGGAACATCCGCAGAAGCCACGCTGAAAACGGTGAAACTGGCGTCGGCGAAATACTATGATGAGCTGCCGACCGAAGGTAACGAACATGGCCAGGCATTCCGTGATGTGGTGCTGGAAAAAGAGCTGCTGATTGAGGCACAGAATTTAGGGCTGGGCGCGCAGTTTGGCGGAAAGTACTTTGCTCATGATATCCGTGTAATCCGCCTGCCGCGTCACGGCGCGTCGTGTCCGGTCGGTATGGGGGTCTCTTGCTCTGCTGACCGTAATATCAAAGCCAAAATCAACCGTGAAGGGATCTGGATTGAGAAGCTCGAACACAATCCTGGCAAATATATCCCGGAAGAACTGCGTCAGGCAGGCGAAGGCGAAGCCGTGCGTGTCGACCTGAACCGTCCGATGAAGGATATCCTGGCACAGTTGTCGCAATATCCGGTTTCTACCCGCTTGTCGCTGAATGGTACGATCATCGTTGGACGTGACATAGCGCATGCGAAACTGAAAGAACGTCTGGATAACGGCGAAAGTTTGCCGCAGTATGTTAAAGATCACCCAATCTATTACGCCGGACCGGCAAAAACGCCGGAAGGTTATGCATCTGGCTCGCTTGGTCCAACCACTGCCGGACGTATGGACTCGTATGTTGACCAGCTTCAGGCCGCGGGCGGGAGTATGATCATGCTGGCAAAAGGAAACCGCAGCCAGCAGGTTACTGACGCTTGCCATAAACATGGTGGTTTCTACTTAGGCAGCATTGGTGGGCCAGCGGCCGTGCTGGCTCAGGGCAGTATCAAGAGTCTGGAGTGCGTGGAATATCCCGAACTGGGGATGGAAGCCATCTGGAAAATTGAAGTGGAAGATTTCCCGGCGTTTATCCTGGTGGATGACAAAGGAAACGATTTCTTCCAGCAAATTCAGACGTCGCAGTGCGCACGCTGCGTTAAGTAACGTCAGCCGCCCTACGGGGCGGTTTTTTTTACCGCACGAACCACCAAACGACAGTTTTTTCCTCGTTAATACTCATAAGACCAATGCAAGTGGGCAATGTCGAAACATAACCTAATCAATCGTTAATATAAGGAGCAGGTAATGGTAACGGTACGCCGCGAGAATGATTCAATGGGTGCGATCGATGTCCCGGCCGATAAACTCTGGGGCGCGCAAACGCAACGATCGCTGGAGCATTTTCGCATTTCAACAGAGAAAATGCCGGTTTCGCTGATCCACGCGTTGGCGCTGACTAAACGGGCCGCTGCGAAGGTTAACCAGGATTTGGGGTTGCTGGCTGCGGAAAAAGCCTCCGCCATCATGCAGGCTGCAGACGAGGTTCTGGCAGACAAACATCGTGATGAGTTTCCGCTGGCTATCTGGCAGACCGGCTCCGGCACGCAAAGCAATATGAATATGAATGAGGTGCTGGCAAACCGGGCCAGCGAATTGTTGGGCGGCGTGCGGGGGATGGAGCGAAAAATACATCCGAACGATGACGTCAACAAAAGCCAAAGTTCAAATGATGTTTTTCCCACGGCAATGCATGTCGCCGCGCTGTTGGCTTTGCGTGAGCATCTGATCCCTCAACTGAATGTGTTGACCACCACGTTACGTGAAAAATCGCATGCCTTCGCCGACATTGTCAAAATCGGCAGAACCCATTTACAGGATGCGACGCCCCTGACGCTGGGTCAGGAAATCTCAGGCTGGGTGGCCATGCTGGAACATAACCTGAAGCATATTGAACATAGTCTGCCACACGTTGCTGAACTGGCGTTGGGCGGTACGGCGGTAGGGACCGGGCTGAACACCCACCCGGAATATGCCGAGCGGGTTGCGGATGAACTGGCTGTGTTGACCTCTGCACCTTTTGTCACCGCGCCGAATAAATTCGAAGCGCTCGCCACCTGCGATGCCCTGGTTCATGCTCACGGCGCGCTAAAAGGCCTGGCTGCATCGCTGATGAAAATCGCCAATGATGTACGCTGGCTGGCATCCGGTCCGCGCTGCGGCATTGGCGAAATTTCTATTCCTGAAAATGAGCCGGGCAGTTCCATCATGCCGGGTAAGGTTAACCCGACACAATGTGAAGCCCTGACTATGCTGTGCTGTCAGGTTATGGGTAACGATGTTGCCGTTAATATCGGCGGGGCGTCAGGGAATTTTGAACTGAACGTCTATCGCCCGATGGTTATCCACAACTTCCTGCAATCGGTTCGCCTGTTGGCTGATGGTATGGAAAGCTTCAACGAACACTGTGCGACAGGGATCGAGCCAAATCGTGAACGCATTGATCAGCTGCTCAACGAATCACTGATGCTGGTAACCGCGCTAAACACCCATATCGGTTACGATAAAGCGGCTGAGATTGCTAAAAAGGCGCATAAAGAAGGACTGACCTTAAAAGCGTCAGCCCTGGCGCTGGGATATTTAACCGAGGTCGAATTCGACAGCTGGGTCCGCCCGGAACTGATGGTCGGTAGCATGCGACCGGGTCGTTAATCCGCTACATACAGGTGCAGCCGTGGGATAATCAGTCTTAACGGTTGCGCCTGAGGTTTAAAACGGTGCTGAACATTGTCAGCATCGTAGTTCAGTAATCCTCCGATATCCGGCACCGTCATGCCGTTTTCGTTATTTACTAGCGCAATTAATGGCGTCGGGCAGGCATATTGCACCTGTTTTTGCTGCCCGTTGTACCAGACTCGGGCGATGGGTTGTACTTTGACCGGGCGTTTGATCTTCAATTTTGCCTGCTGTGGCAGGGCAGCGATGTCCTGGTATTCACGCTCAAGCCTGGCCTGCCACTCTTCGCGTGTCCACGGATGCACGCTGCGTGGTGATGTCAGGCTCTTTTCCAGTTGTTGCAGTACCTCATCACGTGTCAGGTTCTTAATAATATGCTTGTTGGCCCAGCCAAATCGCAGGGTAGCCGGATTTCTGACGACCGTTAGCGTCCGATAGGCGTTCAACGTAATCAGCCCCGGTAGGTGGCGGTGCACCCATTCAAAACGCGCCGCCGATGGCAGACCAGAATCTACGGTGACAATACGCTCAAAGGTGGTTTTAAGCTGATTAATACGTTGTATTTGCTCTTCCAGCACGACTTGTGTGCCGGTATTCACCTGATAGCAGAGTACCCCCGGCAGGCGGACAGCCGCCTTGCTGCTGCGATTCTCGGACTGCTGTTGAATAAACAGGTGGCGAAAGTGGCGTAGTGCCAGGGTTTCCGCCTCTTTACCCAAGTGCTGTTTAACGTCGATGGTTTCCAGTGGCGCGTGTTCTGCCTCTTTCACCACTTCCGGCAACGAGAACACGCGAGCAATCAGCAGCGCCTGCTGTTGCAATTGCCCGGTGAGGTGTGCCAGTTCTTGTTCCATCTGGCGAAAGGTTCCGTTTAAGCGTTCGACAAGATCATAGCGAGACATAGGCTTACCATTTTAGTTACAACATACTTTTTTATAGCACAAGACACTCAACCTGACCACCGAGCGGTGTAGGTCAGGCAGCTGAAAATTCAGGTATGTTATGCCAGACAGGCCAACTGAAGGAGAAGCGGGCACCACCGAGTTCACTTTCATCACAGACCACAGTACCGCCCATAGCCAGAGCAATGGAGTGGACGATGGCGAGGCCAAGTCCGCAGCCACCTGTCGCCCGGTCACGGCTGGGGTCCAGACGAACGAACGGTTCAAAAATCTGCTCGCGCGCAGCTGGCGCGATGCCGGGTCCATCATCTTCGACGATAAGCGTTGCCTGACTCCCATTGAGTTGCAGGCTGGCTTGCACAGTAGACTGGCAGTAACGCAGAGCGTTGTTTAACAAATTATCCAGCACACGCTCCATCAAACGCATATCCAGTGCGCCGTAGTCTCCGATTTGAAGATGGCGCAGGCGTACCGCACGATCGGGATTGACGCTTTGTACATCTTCCAGATGGGTTGTTAGCCACATAGGCAGGTCCGGAACACTGAGTTTTAGCTCATTTTGCGGCCGATCCAGACGAGCATAGGTGAGCAATTCTTCAATTAACGCTTCCAGTTGACCAATATCGCGGTTTAGCGCCTGCGATTCCTGCTCGGTGAGGTTATCGCTCATTTCCAGGCGGTAACGCAATCGCACCAGCGGTGTGCGAAGCTCATGGGCAATGCCGTCAATCAGCTGTTTTTTACTGGCAATCAGGGCATTGATATTGTCTGCCATTTGGTTAAACGCCACGCCCAGGCGCTCAAAGCTTGATCCGCTGTCAAAGTGCAACCGCTCATTAAGATGCCCTTCACCAAAACGCTGCGCAGCGGCCTCCAGTCTGAGCATCTCTTGCCAGTGTGGGCGCATCCAGATCAGCACAGGGAAGGCTAATGAAATAGCAATGAAGGCCATCAGCGCGACGTCCAGCAAGCGCATCTGGTGCAGGAAATAGAGATAAGGTACCGGGCCGACGGCTAGTACATAGTGGCTTCGTGGAATTCGTTGAATAAAGGTGTACTGATCGTCGAGCGCAACGATATCGCCTTCCCGTAAGCGCTGCATGGTGGGAGCATCCAGATGGTATTTATTCAACGGTTCTACGCGAAGATCAAAAGACAGATTTAAATCCATCTCTTTCAGGGTTTTTCCCCAGTCACGCGGCGGGATTTCGCGTAATTCGCTGCGCATCAGATACAACGAGCTTTTCATCAAGTCGTCGAGCGACTGTCTGCCCGCACGTTCTGCGGTGAATTTGTACACCAGGCCAACCAGCAGGGTCATCACCAGAAAACAGACAAACAATAAGAGATAAAACTGCACAAACAGCTTTTTCATGAAAAATCACTCAATGTTCAATATGTTAGCTATTGCGCGTTTCCCTCTGGGGGCACCAGGGGGACACAGTTGTATCCGCTGATGCGCTGGTTCAGAAAGGCTATTTGATCACCATCAAGCGCGTTTATCCAGGCAGAGTACACTGTATAAACCATTTCTGCATTCTCATGACCCATCTGATTTGCAATAAACGCAGGGTTGGCTCCAGCGGAGAGCATCCAGCATACATAAGTATGCCGGGTTTGCTATGGGCGACGGCGGCGCACGCCAGAACGCCTTATGGTTGTGTTCCAGAGTGAGCTTATCGAATTAGCAGTGAATCGCCACAGGTTTAACAGACACCTCGGAGTCATCCTGCGAGATAGCGGGAAACAATGTGGGATCAACCGGCGTGGCGGCTGAAGGAGTGTGCCGGGATAACGGCTCAGGTCGGGTATCGCAGCCCACGAGCGCGTAAAGGTGAAGTCAGTATCGTGACACCCGACAGGCTCCAGCGGCAGTTCAACCCGGAAGCTCCGGATGAACGTTGGGTAACGGACATAACCTACATCCGAACCCACGAAGGCTGGCTGTATCTGGCCGTCGTTGTTGACCTGTTCTCGTGCAAAGTTATCGGCTGGTCAATGCAACCCCGGATGACAAAAGATATTGTTCTGAATGCGCTTTGATGGCCGTGTGGTGACGTAATCCCCAAAAACAGGTGCTGGCTCATTCTGACCAAGGTAGTCAGTACACAAGCCATGGTTACGGATGCGGTGCTGCTTACGGGGCTGTATAGGGGTATATTCTTTGCCACTAATGTTTTTTTACGACGAAAAGATATGATTGATTTGGCGTATTATGTGAATGCTATTAAAAGCGGAAAGGAAGTAATTTGTATTCAAGAATCTTGTGAATGCGATGATTTGGCTGAGGTTGAGACTATAACCATGGAATGGAGACACGATAGTGGTGTGGTAATCCGCTGTACTCATGAACTTGAAGCTACACAACATCCCAATGATGTTTGCCCTGAATGTTGGATTTGTTGGGAAGTGATAGATGCGGCAGGGCAGGAAATCAGGCCAATGAAGAAGAATTTTTATAATGTTTGTCAGGAGTCATTCTGGTTGAGTATGAATTGACAGTCTGTACTACATTTCACTTTTTGCAACACTGCAAGCAACCGCTCCTTTTTATGAGATAACGTTCGCGGCCAAAGCAGGTTAGTGAGAAATAAAAATGAGCACAGAAGCGGCTATCAAAATCTTCGATCCCCGGATAGCTAAGCTGGAACCACGCGGCGGTAAGTCGTCCATCCACTGGGATGATAGGTGGGCGATCGAAGTGGCGATATTTAGTACAGGCATCTCGCAGTAATAGCTATTGTGAAGCTCATCTGCGGATAGGTTTGATAGTGGAAATGAGTTATCAATGATTTTGACAAAAACATCCAGAGGATAAGAATTATCATCTTCGGTAACTGGTTGGATAAAATATTATAATCTTTCTCGGTTAGATAGTGCTTCAACAGGTGATGATTTATAGTCTTATTTAACATGAAATTAACTTTGCATGACGTGTATAATATTTTGATGTGAATAAATTGACCGATATTGCCATTATGAAATTCGCTTAGGTGGGGCGGTTAGTAAAAAACCCGCACCCATAGCTAAAATTACCTAAAAGATAATTGAGTAGAATGTGTTTGCGGTGAATCCCCCTAAGCGGTGGGGCATAAACAGCAAAGTGTAATTAATTTTACATGGTCCAAAATTGGTGCGAGTCACGGAGGCTGTCCAAAGACTCACCGGGAGGCACCCGGCACCATACTCAATTAGCCCCGACTCCCCTGCCGGGGCTTTTTCATACCCGTTTTCTGCAAATTCCATAATTAGCCGTCAACCAGTGAAGAATACTGCTATAGCATTTGCTTACATGACTCTCAATTGCTCTGCATTAACCGCCCATACTGAAAATACTTGGCACACCGAATCCACGTCGGCGAACGATAACGCGTTAAGCGTGTTTCTATTGCTGCCAACATAAACGAGACCGCAAGCCCCAGTGTCTGTATTAATGCTGATAGTAGTATGAGTGAACAGCAGAGTGCGACAATCTACGAAATGATTAAAAGGCCGGGGGATGGACATCATCATCCCCGGTAACCGGTTGGCAAGCTGTTGTTGTTTTCTCCAGATTAGAGAGTGGACTGATAGCTGTGATTACACAACATGATTTAACATGAAATTAACTCATCATTAGTATATCTAATATTTTTATTATGAATATATTGGTAGTCAAAAAATGGAATGCGGCCTGTAAAATAGTGGTTATTGCCCTGCATAGACGTTGAGCAATGATTATTTGGTGATGTTATGCCGAAAATGGACTGGAAAAATCTGGAGCAGGAATTCCAGCGTGCGCAGGTATATTAAAACGCGCAAGAGTGCGCAGAAAAAGAAACCAGAAGCCAGTTGTAGTGGCACAGTAAATTTGGCCACCTGATTAAAAGTGATATTCTCACCACTACCTAAAACAGGTGGCTTAATGAACAAGAAAACTAAGCGTACTTTCACCCCTGAGTTCAGGCTGGCATGTGCACAGCTGATTGTTGATAAGGGCTACTCAATCGACAAGCCAGTGAAGCAATGAATGTCGGTTCTACCACGCTTGAACGTTGGGTTCGTTAGCTCAGGCGAGAGCGTCAGGAGGAACAGAATACGATATTAAAAAAGGCTACCGCACTCTTGATGTCCGACTCACTGAACGGTTCACGATAGCCGCCAGACTGAGTGACAGCCACACGGTAGTAAGCCTTTGTTCCGCACTGGAAATACACCGTAGCAGTTACCGGCACTGGCGAGAAGGCGAAAACGACGCGATACTGTCAATCCGGCGCGAGTGAGGCTGTACAGCGAAGTACGCCGGCGTGGAACCGGAGCCGGGGCTCAGCAGGGGCGCGCACTCTGGCTGAAATGCTGACCCAGAATGGCGTTCCGATATTACACTGTATCCACTATTTCTGCATTGCCATCCTCCGCTCGGCGCTTTGGCATGTATGACGTATAATGCGGCTTTGATGCATTCTGATCTATTCCACACAACTAATAAAATGAACCTCAATCGTTTCTGTTACTTGCTACTGATTTTGGCTGCGTCAGGCAGTATATTCACCCCACATCCCTTGGTCATGTGGTGCCTGCTTGTTAATGTTTTGACGCTGGTGATTTACGGCGCAGATAAAATGGCGGCGCGTAAGGACTGGCGCAGAGTGCCAGAATCCACTTTGCTGGTGTTTGGCGTGGTGGGCGGGTGGCCTGGCGCGATTGCGGGCCAACAACTTTTTCGTCATAAAACACAAAAACAGCCATTCAAAACCTATTTCATAATCAGTATTTTATTGAGTGTTTCAGCGATGGCAGCTGTTTATTGGCTCTTAGCATTTTCATCTTCCTGAGCATCAATCACGAGTATCAAAAACAGCGGAGACAGGATGATATGAAGATCTATATTATCGACCAGAATGGCGATTTAGCCTTACAAAATGGTCGCAGTATTGTTGTTGAGTTTGCTGATGGCAAATCGCTTGAACTGGCTGGTAGCCCACAACCGTTACCGGAGGGAATCCCTGACGGGATCCATATTTGGGGCGGCAGAATTCCGTATCAAACGTCAGAAGAAGTGAAGACCTCGCAACTGGATTTCAAACCGGTAGCGGCCAATGGCATGATTGTTTCACCGCTCCCGATCAAAGAATCTGATTCCTGTGTAACAGAGATGTTTATTGCAGATGATGACGGTTCCCTGCAACCGCTAAAAGGGAGCAGGGTGGTTATTGCGCTTGAAAATGGCAAAACCCTGGAGTTCATGGAACATTATGCCAACAATGGGCTGCTGGTTTGGGGAGGACGCGAGCCCGATTCGCAACTTCCTTTTGAAGAAGTTAAGCAAAGAACCGAGAGTCTTGGAGTGTATCTACTGGCAGGCAACGTTGTTCATGTATTTCCCTATAAAGTGGAGTAACAATATGTTTTTCGCCTCAAGGCACAATCAAATAAGAGGCCGCATTGGATAAATCTGTAGTCAATGGCTGGCTCAGCCGATGGGGACTCACTCCTGATGGCGAACAGATTGCAACGCACACATCGCAGCTTTTGCCCGTTACCGTTATTAGAAATGGACAAAAAGCGATACTCAAACTCACCACCGATGATAGTGAACGAAATGGCGGCGAGCTGATGGTTTGGTGGAGCGGGAATGGCGCAGCGAGAGTGCTTGCTCATGCTGATGGCGCGATTCTGTTAGAACGAGCGACAGGGTCGAGTTCTTTAGCTGACATGTCCCGCTCTGGCAAAGATGCGCAGGTTTGTCGCATTATTTGCCATACTGCCAGCCGTCTCCATCTCCCGCAAAATACGTCTACACCCGCGCTAACGCCGCTACATCATTGGTTTGGCGATCTTGCCCCAGCGGCGAAAATCTATGGTGGAGTTATGACGCGCTGTGCAGAGATCGCAAACGAATTGTTCTCATCTCCTCAGAATGAGGTCGTATTGCATGGTGACTTACACCACGGCAATGTCCTCGATTTTGGCCCGGCAGGCTGGCTGGCAATTGATCCCAAGGGACTACTGGGTGAGCGAGGGTTTGATTACGCCAATATATTCACGAATCCTGACCTTGCCGATCCCTGTGTTGCTATCGCGACAGACCCAAACATTTTTAAGCAACGCGTGCAACTTGTCTCTGAGATAGCCGGGATTGAACGACAGCGACTGCTGATGTGGATAGCCGCATGGTGTGGTTTATCTTCTGCATGGTTTCTGGAGGATGGGGAAAATGCGGCGATAACCTTGCATGTCGCGGAGTTAGCGATTGCTGAACTGGACGAAGAGAGCAGGCAACTTTGATCTAAGACACTGGGCTGGTAATTCTTAAACGTTATCATTAGGCTGGTAAACGTTTTATTAATCTATCAGTGAACGGCGGTGATGTTGTGTTGTTTATTACAAAACGAGTGGGCCGGAAATAATGACTTCGTTGTATTCATTAATAAAAAAACGGCCAAACCTCATATTGCTGGTGGTTTTTCTCATCGGAGCAAACATAGTCGCCTGGCTTTGGGCATTCACCGCGTTTCGGCATAATACGTCACTTCTGGCGCTGAGCCTGATCGCGTGGTGTTATGGTTTGCGTCATGCAGTCGATGCCGATCATATTGCGGCCATAGATAGTGCGACGCGAAAGCTCATGCAGCAAAACAAACGCGCGCTGACGACGGGGGCATGGTTTTCTCTGGGACACTCCACCATCGTCGTGCTGGCAAGTATGGGTATTGCTCTGACCACCAGCGTGTTTAAGCAACATATGGTATGGTTTCAGAATATTGGTGGCATTATCGGCACCACCGTTTCTGCCGCATTTCTGCTGATTCTGGCTACCATCAACCTCATCATTTTCTGTCAGGTCTGGAAGGCGTTCCGCCATCTGAAACGTACCGGTATTTATGATCTCTCCACGGAAGATGTCACGGTTTCAGGTCCGCTGAATTGGCTATTCCGCTCAGCCTTCAGGTTGGTTGGGAAAGACTGGCACATGTATTTTGTTGGTTTCTTATTTGGCCTGGGCTTTGACACCGCGACTGAAATCTCGTTATTGGGCATATCGGCTTCAAGCGCCTCCAACGGGATGTCTGTCTGGTCCATTTTAGTCTTCCCGGCGCTGTTTACCTGCGGTATGGCGCTGATTGACTGCCTAGACAGTATTCTGATGGTTGAGGCCTACGGTTGGGCATTCAATAAGCCGCAGCGTAAGCTGTATTACAATATGACCATTACCGGAACCTCAGTGATTGTGGCGCTGTTTATCGGTGGACTGGAGGGGTTGGGCCTGCTGTCTGATGCTTTTTCGTTACAGGGCGGGCTGTGGGACACGGTCAGTAACTTAAGTGACCACATGGGCAACGTCGGGTTTGTCATTATTGGCGTTTTTATTGCCTGTTGGATTATTTCCGCGTTGAACTACCGCTGGAAAAAATATGACGGTCTGACGTTCAGTTGAGGTAGAAAATCGGTATGCAACTCAACGTGACGCTGTCACGTTGAGTTGCATTCACGCGATAGGTTATGCGCCTCATCCGGTGGGTTATTTCTGAGATTCGTCGTCCCAGGCGTGCGGCGCGAACAAATAACCTTTGTTGCGTACCGTTTTGATTCGATAGGGTTCAGTCGCGTTATCGAGCAGTTTTTTACGTAACCGGGAAATTGCGACATCGACACTGCGGTCCATACCGTCGTAACTTACGCCGCGCAGATTCTTCAGCAACGCATCACGGTCCATAATCTGCCCGGCATGGGTTGCCAGTTCCCAAAGTAACTCAAAATCCGCCGTAGAGAGGGCGACCAGCTCACCGCCGAGCAGCACAGACCTATTCGTTGGGTCAATGGTCAGTGCGCCAAAACGCAGAGTGGTGTGCGGGGTGATGGTGGCAGCCTGAATCCCTTTAGCCTGGGCTGAATGTTCGTTTTGGCGTAAATGCAGGCGCAGGCGAGCCAGCAGTACTGCCGGTGGTGTGGTTTTCAGGATATAGTCGCAGGCACCCATTTCGAGAGCCAGAATATGGTTCATGTCACTGTCCAGCGAAGTCAGCAGGACAATTGGACCTTGCCAGCGCCCACGCAAATCACGGCAAATAGTCATACCGTCCTTACCTGGAAGCATAATATCTAACAACACCAGATCGGGTTGCACTTGCAGAATTTTCTCTTCGGCCAAATCACCACGAGGTTCAACGATAACCTCAATATCATGCCGGGCCAGATAGGCCGCAATCAGCGAACCTACTTCGGGATCATCTTCAACAAATACGATGGTGTTCATATCATTCATTTTGAATATAAAACGCCAACATACACCGCCATCGTTTTTCCTTCCATTAATCTTTTCTAAACGAGAACGCTTCCGTTATGCTAGAGGCTGATGTTATTGATGTGTTAAGGCAAAACGATGGGGCTCGTAGTAAAAGCGGCGCTGGGTGCGCTGGTGGTGGTGTTGATTGGCTTGCTGGCTAAAACAAAGAATTACTATATTGCCGGATTAATTCCGTTGTTCCCAACCTTTGCGTTGATTGCCCACTATATTGTGGCCAGTGAACGTGGGATCGAGGCGCTGCGTACAACGATTGTATTCAGCATGTGGTCGATTATTCCCTATTTTGTCTACCTCATTTCACTGTGGTACTTCACCGGTTTTATGCGTTTACCCGTCGCGCTCATTGGCTCGGTAGTCTGCTGGAGCCTGAGCGCGTGGTTGCTGATCTTTTGTTGGATAAAACTGCACTAGCGCAGGTGGCGACCACCGTCAACGGCAAAGCTACGGCCGGTGACAAAGCAGCTGGTAAACAGGTAGTCTATTAAATCAATGACTTCTTTTTCACCGGGTGCGGTTTTCATCAACGATTTATTCAGCGCCTGCTGACGATATTCTGCATCGTCACCCTCGTTAAACAGGATTAGCGAGGGGGCGATTGCGTTAACTTTCACTTCCGGGGCCAGTTTGCGGGCAAATGAGCGGGTCATATTATCCAGAGCAGCTTTACTGGCAGCATAGGCAATATGCTTGTCGCTGCCACGCTCTACGACGTAATCAGTAAAATGGATAATATCGCTGGCCGCATGCCCATGTCCGCGCAGCAGGCCTTCCAGCGCGTGATTAAGCAGGTAAGGGGTATTCACGTGGATCTGCATCATGCTGGACAGCACCTCAGAAAGCGGCAGCCCCGGTTTTTCGGCAAGCCAGGCGCTGGCATTATGCACAATAGCGCGTAAACCTTCGGTACGGGCTTTCACTTCCCTGGCAAAATCGAGGACGCCTTCGTCGGTCGCGAAGTCAGCCTGAATACATTGTGCCCCCGCCTCTTGCAGGCCATCAATCGCCGGGTAGTGTGTCCGGTAACTGACGATCACTGGCTGCTTTTGATTCAGAAAATGCCACGCGATGGCGAGACCGATACGACGGCCCCCTCCGGTGATAAGTATTGGCAAAGCGGGCTTTTTACCCATCGAGATCTCCATGAGTCGCAAACGATGGGTCAACTATTTAACCCATCAGCATCCAGGTCGCTGGAACAGCTGCTACAAGAAGCAGGCCGATCAAAGCCATTTCCTGGCGTTTTAATACGTTGTCATGCGCGTGAGTTTTGCGGGCATAAAGGAAAACCAGCAACCCCGGAGCATACAGCACCACGGACAACAGCAGGTGCATCGGACCTGACGCGTACAGTAACCATAAGCCATAAATGCATGCACCGACACCAACAGCCTGATGAATTGGTCGGGTCGCTATTTTCAGCAAAAATGCGCCGACGAGGAAATAGGGCACCAGAATCATCTCTGAGGCAATAGTCAGCAGCGTATTGTAGTCAGAACCTGTGAGCCAGATCAGCACCAGACAGACCTGTACACAGATGTTAGTCAGCCACAGTGATGCAGATGGCGCACCTCGCGCATTCTGACGGGCAAAAATACGCGGGAATGCTTTGTGCGTGGATGCCAGAAATGGGACTTCCGCCGCCATAATCGTCCAGCTCAAATAGGCGCCGCAGACAGAGACAATCAAACCCGCGGCGATAATGATTTCGCCCCATGGTCCCATCATTTTAACCATCAGACCAGCCATTGATGGGTTGCGGATCTCAGCCAGTTCCGGGCGTGCGACCACGCCAAGAGAAAGCAGGGTCACCAACAGGTAGACGCCAAGCGCGGAAAGTACTGCCAGCAGTGTCGCGCGCCCAACATCGCGTTTGTTCCTCGCCCGAGCGGACACCACGACAGCGCCTTCCACGCCGATAAACACCCACAGGGTGATAAGCATGGTGTTTTTAACTTGCTCCCAGACAGGAACACCCAGTTTCACACCGGTAAAGTCCAGGCTAAAGGTGTCGAGCTTAAATAACATAAATGCCAGAACGATAAACAGGCCAAGCGGCAGTAGCTTCGCCAGCGTCGCCACCAGATTAATGCTGGCGGCTGTCTGTACACCACGTAACACCAGAAAATGCACGACCCACAGCAGTACCGATGCGCCAACAATAGACTGCCAGGTATTCCCGTCGCCAAACAGACGCAACGCAGGTGTATCGGTAAAGAAGCTAAGTGCGGAAAAGACGATAACCAGATAGGAAACGTTAGCGATAACGGCGCACAGCCAATACCCCCACGCGGAACAGAAACCGATCAGTTCTCCGAAGCCTTCACGCGCGTAGGTAAAGATACCGCCGTCCAGTTCCGGGCGGATACGCGTCAGGATAAGCATGGCAAACGCGAGCAGCAGGATCCCCGCGCCCGTAATCGCCCAACCAATCAATAACGCTGCCGGGCTGGCTACTGCAGCCATATTTTGTGGCAGGCTGAAAACACCGGCGCCAAGCATTGAGCTTAGAACCAGCGCCGTCAGTGCGCTCAGACCCAATTTCTTTTCCATTTGTATCCAGTTACAAAAACGAGAGTGAGAGAATAATTATTTTGGCAAATCGCATAAAAATGGTGAAAGCGACTCAAGGCGCGGGATTTTACGGAGAGAAGACAGCGCATGCAATGGGGATAGGCAGATTTGTGACTAAAAATGCTAAAGGCGGCATAAAGCCGCCTTTTATTGTTACAACTGTCTGTTACTTATACAGGTCGGCGCTGATGGTCATGTTGTTACCACGTTCCGACCACTGGCGGGTAATGTGGTAGTACTTGGCACCTTTTTTCGCTGCACGTTTAGCAACCTGGTAAGAGACTTCGGTCATGTTGCCATAGTTACCGGTGAACTTGATGCTGTCGAACGGCACCATCATCGCGGCGGTAGCTTTGTTCAACTCCTCAACTTTAGTACCGTCAGGCAGGGTGACAGTGTAACGTCCGCCTTTAGTTGACTGAGTTTCGAAGAAACGACCCACTTCGGCACTCGGAGACGCGGTTGTTGCCACGCCTGGGATTTCAACTTTCTTCGCGGCTTCGCCACCGGCTGCTAACGCGGCACGTCCGGCATCAGAATCGGCAGGGATCGCATCAGGGCTTTGAACAACACGTTTTTTCGCATCTTCTTTGTAGATGAATGCGGTAATACGTTGGTTACCCCCCTGGTTGGCATCAACCTGGCGTACGATATAAAAAGAGTAAGCCCCTTTTTCTTTCGCCACTTTGGTGATGGCATCATTTACTTCAGGTTGGCTGCGGTAGAAACCCTGAACCGTAACGGTATCGAAAGGTTCAATCAGAACAGCCTGGTCTTTCGGTAATTCCATAACGCCGTTGATGACGCGATTTTTGGTGACTTCTGCTTTTTCAGCGTCGGCTTTATAGATATCGGCGACGACGCGCCAGTTACCGCCACTGCCAAAATCTGAGGTATCAACAACATAAAAGGAGGCTGCACCGTCTTTATCTGCACGACGGGATACGGCGTCTACCGCATCACCGATAGAATTAAAACGACCGGTAACCACAATGCGGTCATAGGGTTTCAGGGCAGCTGCTTGCTCCGGCGTCAATTCTGTCGCTGCATTTACAGAAAAAGCAGTCGCAGAAAGAAGAGCGGACGCCAGGAGAGTGTTCTTAAGCTTCATAAAAATAATCCTTCGCCTTGCGCAAACCAGGTACTGGTATTGTTATTGACTAGAAACGTGGCTGATTATTGCATTTAAATTGTGTCAGTGTCTGCGTGATTTTTCACTCATCGTGCCACCCATGCTAACAACATCGATAACATTTAGTGATATGTCTAAAAATTCGGCGTTTGGCGGCTAAAACTGATAAAGCAGTTGAATTTCATAAGTTAATTTAATGTTAATCAATTGTTCTACGGTGGCGCTTAATCATGTTTTGCCGCTTCGCTTGAGCGAATTATCGGCCTTTGCGGGCTATTTAAAGGGCATTATCCCTGCTTGCGAATGAATTCATTCCTGTTTTGCAAATTTCATAATAAATACTGTTTTTTGGCGCTAGATCACAGGCGTCATTTTCAGTAGCTTATACAGAGTTTGTTACTGTTTTATTTTATTGGGGTAACACTGAGCTCTCTCGGGAGTGTGCGCATGCCTCTTGCGAACATTGATAAACCATCATCAAAAATACAGATGGAAGGGAACATTATGCGAATTGGCATACCAAAAGAACGGTTAACCAATGAAACCCGTGTTGCAGCCACACCGAAAACGGTTGAGCAGCTGCTGAAGCTGGGTTTTAGCGTCGCGGTTGAAAGCGGCGCAGGTCAACTGGCTAGTTTTGACGATAAGGCGTTTGTGCAAGCAGGCGCAGAAATTGTTGACGGGAATGCTGTCTGGCAGTCAGAGATTATCCTGAAGGTCAATGCGCCAGAAGCGTTTGAGATTCCGTTGCTTAATTCGGGTACCACGCTGGTGAGTTTTCTCTGGCCTGCGCAGAACCCTGAGCTACTGCAAAAGCTTGCTGAGCGAAATGTGACGGTCATGGCGATGGATTCCGTGCCGCGTATTTCGCGTGCGCAGTCACTGGATGCCTTAAGCTCGATGGCCAACATTGCCGGGTATCGTGCAATTGTTGAAGCGGCACATGAGTTCGGACGGTTCTTTACCGGGCAAATTACCGCGGCGGGTAAAGTTCCACCTGCCAAGGTGATGGTGATCGGTGCTGGCGTGGCGGGATTGGCCGCTATCGGTGCAGCAAACAGCCTCGGGGCGATTGTTCGCGCCTTTGACACGCGCCCGGAAGTAAAAGAACAAGTTCAGAGTATGGGCGCTGAGTTCCTCGAACTGGACTTTAAAGAAGAAGCGGGCAGCGGCGATGGCTACGCCAAAGTGATGTCCGAAGCGTTTATTAAAGCGGAGATGGAGCTGTTCGCCGCTCAGGCAAAAGACGTCGACATCATCGTTACCACCGCGCTGATCCCGGGGAAACCAGCGCCGAAACTGATCACGCGTGAGATGGTTGATTCGATGAAGCCCGGCAGCGTGATTGTCGATCTCGCCGCGCAAAACGGGGGTAACTGCGAGTATACCGTTGCCAATCAGGTGACCACCACCGAGAACGGCGTCAAGGTTATCGGCTATACCGATTTGCCGGGACGTTTGCCGACTCAGTCTTCACAATTGTATGGCACCAACCTTGTAAACCTGCTGAAACTGTTGTGCAAAGAGAAAGACGGCAACATCACCGTTGATTTTGACGATGTGGTGGTGCGCGGCGTGACAGTGGTTCGCGATGGTGAAATTACGTGGCCTGCACCACCCATCCAGGTTTCTGCTCAGCCACAAGCGGCGCCTAAAGCTGCACCTGCACCACAGGAAGAGAAAAAACCTGCATCCCCATGGCGCAAATATGCGCTGATGGCGCTGGTGGTGATTTTGTTTGGCTGGCTAGCCGACGTCGCGCCAAAAGAGTTCCTCGGACACTTTACGGTGTTCGCACTTTCCTGCGTGGTGGGTTACTACGTGGTGTGGAATGTCTCGCATGCGTTGCATACCCCGCTGATGTCCGTGACTAACGCTATCTCCGGGATCATCGTCGTGGGGGCATTATTACAAATTGGCCAGGGCGGCTGGGTGAGTTTCCTGAGTTTTATCGCGGTGCTTATTGCCAGCATTAATATTTTCGGTGGCTTCACCGTGACTCAGCGCATGCTGAAAATGTTCCGGAAAAACTAAGGGGTAACATATGTCTGGAGGATTAGTTACAGCTGCATACATTGTTGCCGCAATCCTGTTTATTTTCAGCCTGGCGGGACTTTCCAAACACGAAACGTCTCAACAGGGTAACAACTACGGCATCGCCGGGATGGCGATTGCGCTGATTGCCACGATTTTTGGCCCGGATACCGGCAACGTCGCCTGGATTCTGGTTGCAATGATCATTGGTGGTGCAATTGGTATTCGTCTGGCGAAAAGAGTCGAGATGACCGAGATGCCGGAGCTGGTGGCGATTTTGCACAGCTTCGTCGGTCTGGCCGCCGTACTGGTTGGTTTCAACAGCTACCTGTATCACGATACCGGTCTGGAACCGATCCTGGTGAACATTCACCTGACTGAAGTGTTCCTCGGCATCTTTATCGGTGCAGTAACCTTCACCGGTTCTATCGTGGCGTTTGGTAAACTGCGCGGCAAGATCTCATCTAAGCCGCTGATGCTGCCGAATCGCCATAAGTTGAACCTGGCGGCACTGGTGGTTTCTTTCCTGCTGCTGGTGGTGTTTGTTCGTACCGAGAGCGTGGGCCTGCAGGTTCTGGCGCTGCTGGTGATGACCATTATCGCACTGGCGTTTGGTTGGCACCTGGTAGCATCCATCGGTGGGGCCGATATGCCAGTCGTCGTCTCTATGCTGAACTCCTATTCAGGATGGGCGGCAGCAGCGGCAGGCTTTATGCTGAGCAACGATCTGCTGATCGTTACGGGTGCGCTGGTCGGTTCCTCGGGTGCGATCCTGTCTTACATTATGTGTAAGGCAATGAACCGTTCTTTCATCAGCGTTATTGCGGGTGGGTTTGGCACCGATGGGTCCTCAACCGGTGATACCGAAGAAGCAGGTGAACATCGCGAGATTAATGCCGAAGATACCGCTGAAATGCTGAAAAACTCTCATTCTGTGATTATCACCCCGGGCTACGGTATGGCGGTGGCGCAGGCGCAGTATCCGGTGGCGGAAATCACTGAGAAACTGCGCGCCCGTGGTATCAAAGTCCGCTTTGGTATTCACCCGGTAGCAGGGCGCTTGCCTGGTCACATGAACGTGCTGTTGGCGGAAGCAAAAGTGCCGTATGACATCGTGTTGGAAATGGATGAAATCAACGATGATTTCGCCGATACCGATACCGTGCTGGTTATTGGCGCGAACGATACGGTGAACCCGGCAGCGCAGGATGATCCGCGCAGCCCGATAGCCGGAATGCCGGTGCTGGAAGTGTGGAAAGCGCAGAATGTTATCGTGTTCAAACGCTCAATGAACACCGGTTATGCAGGCGTGCAGAACCCGCTGTTCTTTAAAGAAAACACCCATATGCTGTTTGGTGATGCCAAAGCCAGCGTGGATGCGATTCTGAAAGCGTTGTAATGCGTGCTTAAAAGTAAGACGGCCTCTGCGGAGGCCGTTTTTTTATTAAACATCCAGTTTACGCTGGGTTATCCATTCCACGCGCGCCGGATCGCGATGCGAGAAAAATGCGCTGATCCCGGCGTCCATGGCGGCGATTTGCGTCATTTCCTCAGTTGTTAAGGTAAAATCCAGTATCTGAATATTCTCTGTCATACGCGCTTTACGCACGGTTTTCGCCAGAGAAATAATTCCGCGCTGATAAATCCAACGCAGTACTACCTGACCGATGCTTTTCCCGTACTTTTTACCAATCGCGGCCAGTGTCGGATTTTGAAACAGGTCATTGCGCCCCTCGGCGAACGGTGCCCAGGCTTGTGGTTGAATATTGCGGCTCTGCATCCAGGCTACGGCATGCGGTTGCTGGTGGAAGGGATTCACTTCTATCTGATTCACCGCCGGGATGATGCGGTTGAAGGCCATCAAATCTGCCAGACGGTCCGGGTGAAAATTGCTGACGCCAATCGCGCGAATTTTCCCTTCCTCGTAGAGTTCCTCCATCGCACGCCAGGCACCGTGTACGTCGCCATAGGGCTGGTGGATTAAATACAGGTCAAGGTAATCAAGTTGAAGGCTCTGCAACGAACGCGCAAACTGAGCTTTCGCGCCAGCGTAGCTGGTATCCTGTAACCACAGCTTGGTTGTGATGAAAAGTTCATCGCGGGGTACGCCGCTTTGTTTCAGCGCATTGCCGACCTGAGTTTCATTCAGATAGGAGGCGGCGGTATCGATCAGGCGATATCCTGTTTCGATGGCATCCCGCACGGCTTGCTCACACTCGTTCGCTTCGGTCATTTGGTATACACCAAAACCGAGCAGAGGCATCTCAACACCGTTATTTAAGACCGTTGTATTCATGGAACGCTCCTGAACATCATTTTTGCATTGCCAGCAGATTAGCAAGAATCTGTTCACACCATTAGTCCGTTAAATCAGCATAGACCTATGAGCTAAATTCATTTTTAGCAGGCTAAAATGCGAAGGTTGTCGCATATGTTAGCGGGGAGAGGGCGTTACTCATGATTGGCGTTCATAAACTTATGCTTCTTCGGCTATCTAATCACTGTCATTCACCCCGTATATACTGCCACCTGACTTTTCCTAAGATAACAGGACGCTATGCGTACACGTGAACAGTGCCTGCCGGCTGCTGCTGCAAGCCAGACCGGTCTCTCTTTTATTCTCATCCTCAGCGGCCTGATGGCCTTTACTTCACTTTCAACCGATATCTACCTCCCGGCGATGCCGACCATGGCGGGGGATTTAAACGGCAATGTGGAGCTTACTGTTACCGGTTTTTTGGTGGGGTTTGCTATTGCGCAACTGATCTGGGGACCGATCAGCGATCATCTGGGCAGACGTACACCGTTGTTCATCGGCATGGTGCTGTTTATCATCGGTTCTGCGGGGTGTGCGCTGTCCACGGATATCACGCAAATTGTTTTCTGGCGGGTCTTTCAGGCGCTGGGGGCCTGTACCGGACCGATGCTGGCGCGTGCCATGATTCGTGATCTCTTTGCTCGTACTCGTGCAGCGCAAATGTTGTCAACCCTGGTACTGGTTATGGCGATTGCCCCCATCGCAGGGCCATTGATTGGCGGGCAAATTATTCGACTGAGCACCTGGCACTCTATTTTTTGGTTACTGGTGGCCATTGGCGTGCTGATGTTTATCTCGTTGCTGTGGTTACCGGAAACACTCCCTGAAGAAAGACGCGTAAAAGCCTCACTGGCTGGCGCATTCCATCATTACCGCGCGCTATTAACCAATGGTCGATTTATGCGCTACACCCTGAGTCTGACCTTTTATTACGTGGGTGCGTATGCGTTTATTACCGGTTCGCCATTTGTTTACATTCGCTATTACCATGTCGATCCGCAGCATTATGGCTGGTTATTTGCGTTAAATATTGTCGGCGTTATGGCGATGAGTGTGGTCAACCGCCGGCTGGTGCAACGGCACGCGTTAGAACAGTTGCTTAAGTACGCGACAATGTTGGCGACACTGGCTGCTGTTGCATTGGCACTGCTGGTTAAGCTGGAAATAGGGGGGGTTATTGCCATTATCATCACTGTGTTTCTGCTGTTTTCGATGAATGGGATCATTGCAGCAACGTCGACGGCCGCCGCGCTGGATGCGGCCCCCAATATCGCCGGGTCAGCTTCGGCGCTGATTGGTTCATTACAGTATGGCAGTGGCATCATCTCATCGTTACTGCTGGCGAGATTGAGTGACGGCACCCCCTGGACCATGGCCTGGATTATTGCGCTATTCACACTGATGAGCGCCGCACTGGTGTTCCGTGACAAACAGTAGTTGAACAGCTCCGCGATAGCGGGGCATACGCTTATTCTTTGTTAAGATCGCTCAGCAGGACGGCAATGCTTTGACCACCATTTGTTTGCTCAAGGGCAATCTTTACAATGATGGTCAGCGGTACTGAAAGCAGCATCCCAACGGGACCGAGCAGCCAGCCCCAAAAAATCAGCGACAGGAATACCACCAGCGTAGAAAGTCCCAGCCCACGCCCCATGATGCGGGGTTCGAGGATATTGCCGAATACCAGGTTAATCACCAGATAACCTGCCAGCACGAGCAACGCGTCGTAAAAACCGCTGAATACCAGTACCTGAGCAATAGGGGGAATCGCTGCCAACACCGAACCGATGTTGGGAATATAATTCAGGGCAAAGGCCAGTAGTCCCCAGACAAACGCGAAGCGGACATCCAGTGCGGCAAGCATGCCCCAGGCGACCAGGCCGGTGACGATGCTGATGGCGGTTTTTAGTACCAGATAGTGTGAGACACTGTCGATAGCGCGTTGGATCGCGGCCATTCCCTCAAGAGGGCGGCTCATCATTTGTTTGAGTTTTCCGGGGAGTTGCGGTACTTCCAGCAGCATAAAAACCACGGTCAGCAACAGTAGAAATATCGAGGACATCGCATTAGAGAGTTGCGTCAATAAATTGGTGACCAGCGTCATCGCAGCGTTCGGATCGACATATTTCACCAACTCGTCTACGGAAACGCCGATCCCCGCACGTTGTAGCCACGGTTCGATATTTTTCAGTGGGATAACCAATGACGAACGATATTGCGGCAGTGTCCGTGCCAGCTCATTTAAGGATGTACCTAAATAAGCCAGAAGCAGCACCATTAGCATGACAATAATAACAACCAGCAATGACACGGCAAATACACGCGGTATGCGGAGCTTAACCATGCGCTGTACTACGGGATTAAGCACGACGGCGATAAATAACGCCAGAATAAACGGTACGATGATATCGGCGGCAAATCGGATACCGGTTAAAATGATAACCAACATGCCGAGCATAATAACTATTTTTAGGCCGTTAAGCGTGATGATCGGTTTTGCCATGTGAATCCCTGAGTTTTTTATCAATATAATAATGTGATCTGCCTCGAGCCGTTATAACAAAAATCAAACGAGTCGGGTAAAGAAGTGAAAAGATTTTGAGTTCGCATTGAACCTATGATACAAATCATCTGTGTTTAACTACCGAGGACAATTATCATCCGCGATGATGAGAAGCAACACTGCGGATAATTGTAATATTATGGACAATACGTTCAGGATGTTTTTGCGTTTACCTACACTTCTTCGTACCTCCTCCACTTTCTTGCTTGCGGGTGAGCAACACTGGCGCAACGCGCTTTAGTCCCTTCTTCTGCCTGAGCTGGCGTTATGCGCTGAGCTATCTGATTCTATTTTTTGGTTTACTGCATGCAGTAGGCCCAAAGGACTATATTCTCAAGCAGGAGAAGCATCATGTTTTACTGGATATTATTAGGTCTGGCCATTGCGGCTGAAATTACCGGTACGCTGTCAATGAAATGGGCCAGCGTAGGCCATGGTAATGCGGGCTTTATTTTAATGTTGGTAATGATCGCCTTATCGTATATTTTTCTCAGTTTTGCCGTTAAAAAAATCGCCCTTGGTGTGGCCTATGCCTTATGGGAAGGTATCGGAATTTTATTTATTACGCTGTTTAGCGTGTTGTTATTCGACGAAACCTTGACCACGATGAAAGTTGCTGGACTGGTCTCGCTGGTGTTAGGCATTGTGTTGATCAAATCGGGTACCCGCAAGCCGGCAAAAGCAAGGAGGGAGGTGACCCATGCAGCAGTTTGAGTGGGTTCACGGCGCGTGGCTTGGAATGGCCATCGTTCTTGAAATCGTTGCTAACGTCTTCTTAAAATTTTCCGATGGTTTCCGCCGTAAGGCTTATGGCGTGTTGTCGCTGGTGGCGGTGTTAGCGGCCTTTAGTGCGCTGTCCCAGGCGGTAAAAGGGATCGACCTTTCTGTCGCCTACGCGCTGTGGGGAGGATTCGGGATCGCGGCAACGTTGGCCGCAGGATGGGTGCTTTTTGGTCAGCGCCTGAATAACAAAGGCTGGATTGGCGTCGCCTTGCTGCTGGCCGGAATGATAATGATCAAACTTGCCTAATCTACGTGCTGCCCGCAAACGTGGGCAGCATGCCTCATTCCTTCGCCAGTGCTTCGAGTTTATCGCGAAAACCCGTCACAGAAATGGCGCGATTATCTGCCCGCCAGCGATCTTTTGCTGCTGGAGCGGAGCTTTGCACACCAATCAATTGCCAGCCTGAATCTGTCTTTAACATCAATGGGGAGCCGCTGTCGCCAGGGAGCGTATCGCACTGATGCGACAAGACTGTATTTTGCGCCCAGCCAGTTACCACGCAATCCTGATGCGTGTACAGGTCATCCAGGTGATCTTCCGGGTACCCCGATTGAGTCACTTTACGGTCAGCAGCTTTTAGCGCAGCGGTTAACGCGGCTTTATCACCGTCAAATAACGGTAGCGGCGTGATCCCGGAGGGGGGATAACGTAACACTACCAGACCAAAATCCCACGGAGCTGCAGAAGGTGGGACAATCCAGCCGTCACCATCTGCTTTTAAACGCTTGCCGAGAGAGGGATCAACCCGTCCTTCAATGCCGTGGATTTCATAGCGCCAGATACCCTTTTTCGACACAAAACGTAGCGCGACGGCTTTATCCGGCTTGCCTTTTGGTGGGGTGAGTAAGCAGTGCCCGGCGGTCAGGGCCAGGTGAGGTGAAATGAGCGTAGCCGTACACAGGTTACCGCTGGCGGTTTCCAGTTGCCCGATAGCGTCCCACGGTGATTGTGTAGGGTCAGTCACCCTCACACGATCATCATGACCAAAAAACAGCGTTTTTATGTTATCGGCTTCAGCAATGGTCGTTGCAGGCTGCTCCGCATGTGCAACGACAGGAAATAGACAAATTGAACCCAGTAATACCGCAATGGTTTTATGCATATCACACTCTGGTGGGGAATTATGATTATTAACAGCAAACCCTCAGTTAATACTATAGACGGGACGGCGGGAAAGTGGGAGTAAAATCAGATAACTACACTCAGGAAAGATAAAAATGCATGGCAATAAGAGCGCAAATTATCAGGGTAATAAGAATGAACTCAAAGCGGTAATGTGACACCATTTTACCCTCCGAAAGGCGGCGCTAAATCAGACTGATTTAGCGCCGTATGCTATGGCATGGGGGATGCCATGGTTACTACAGATGTTTTATGCAGCCGGTTGAGCAGCTGGTTTAGCGGTTTCGTGTTTTACTGCTTTTTTGGTGTGTTTTTTAGCGGCCTGAGCTTTCTGCTCTGCGGCTGGTTTGGTTGCAGCTGGTTTAGTTGCTGCTTTTTTGGTGTGTTTTTTGGCAGCCTGAGCTTTCTGCTCTGCAGCTGGCTTGGTTGCTGCTTTTTTGGTGTGTTTCTTCGCAGCCTGAGCTTTCTGCTCTACAGCCGGTGTAGCTGCGGATTTTTTAGCGTGCTTTTTGGCAGCCTGCGCTTTCTGCGGAGCTGCTTTGTGCTGTTTTTTATGATGAGTGGTTTTTGCCGGTGCGGCTTTCGTGGTCGCAGCAGCAGTCGGAGCGGTAGTAGCAGTTGTTTCAGCAGCAAATGCAGCGGAAGACAGACCCATAGCAGCGGCAACAACCAGAGCTAATACTTTTTTCATTCTCATACCCTCGATTTGGTTTTTCATTCAACCCCACTGCGGGGCCGTTGAAATAACTATATCGCTGTAATCTCTGGGCTTCCGTGAGTCATTGGTTTCGACGTGTAACCGTTTGTACAATGACTCACGGTTTACGATTACAGATAGCGGGCTTCCAGATGGGCGCGGAAATAGCGGCTGCTCAGCGGCTCTCCGGTTGCCTGGGTAATGAGCTGCTCGGTCGTGAAACGACTGCCATGTTGCCAGATATTCTGGCGCAACCAGTCAAACAAGGCGCTAAAATCTCCTTGCGCAATGGCGTGGTTTAAACCTGGCAAGGCACGGTTAGCTGCACTGAAAAGCTGGGCTGCATACATCGCCCCCAATGTGTACGAAGGGAAGTAGCCAAAACCGCCATCGGTCCAGTGGATATCCTGCATACAGCCGTTACGGTAGTTCCCGATCGTAGAGAGCCCTAACCAGGCCTGCATTTTTTCATTCCACAAGGCAGGAATATCATCGACCTCAATGTCGCCGTTAATCAACGCGCGCTCGATTTCATAACGCAGGATCACGTGAGCAGGATAGCTAACCTCGTCGGCGTCAACGCGGATATAGCCCGGTTTGACCTGCTGGTTCCAGGCGATGAAATTGCTTTCCTCAAAGGCGGGTTGATTGCCAAAATGTCGGGTTACTGCGGGAATTAACCGTTTCAGAAACGCCGGGCTGCGGCCTAATTGCATTTCAAAGAACAGGCTCTGAGATTCATGGATGGCGGTTGATCGTGCCAGGGCAATAGGTTGTCCTGACCAGTTCTGAGGTAGATTTTGCTCATAACGCGCATGACCTGTCTCATGAATGACGCCAAATAACGCGCTGAGCAGTTCGTTTTCATCGTAGCGGGTGGTAATCCGAACATCTTGCGGTACGCCGCCGCAGAACGGATGTGCACTGATGTCCAGGCGTCCCGCGGTAAAATCAAAACCTAACTGAGCCATGGTTTCAAGGCCCAGCTCACGCTGAACTGCAGTCGGGAAGGGACCTGTGGGGGCTATAAGCGATTGTTGTGATTGTTTTGCCACTACCTTATTGAGCAATTCGGGTAGCCAGCTCTTGATGTCGGCAAAGAGAATATCCAGCCGGGCGCTGGTCATCTCTGGTTCAAAGACATCCAGTAATGCGTCGTAGGGCAAACATCCTTTCGCTTCTGCACGCAGTCGGGCTTCTTCGCGGCTGTACTTAACCACCTCTTTCAGGTTTTCAGCAAACCCTTCCCAGTCATTGGCCGGGCGTTGGCTGCGCCAGGCATGTTCGCAACGACTGCCCGCCAGTGATTTCGCTTCTACCAGTGATTCGGGTAGCAAGGACGCTTGATGATGTAGCCGTGACATTTCGCGCAGATTGGCCTGCTCGACATCGTTCAGGTCTTCCTGCTGTGCGGCGGCGATCCACTTTGCCACATTGGCACCGGTTAACAGTTGATGTTCAAGCACGCTCAGTTCAGCCAGCGCTTCACCCCGGGCTTTGCTACCGCCAGGCGGCATCATGGTAAACATGTCCCAACTGGCTATTGCCGAGAGGTGGGAGAAGCGAGAGAGGCGCTGGAACGTACGGGTGAGTTGATGGTAATTATCGCTGTTACTCATTTTTTGTTCTCGTTCTGTTGGACCAGATTTCAGAGTCTAACGCGATTTCGCAAATTAACCCATTCATCATAGCCATGGGAATTTTGGTAGCTTGTAAATGATAATGATACTTTTTATCATGGTTGTGTATTGTTCAGATAACGAGAACATTTCATTTTATCCAAGGAGCTGATGTGCAACAGGAAGTCAGTAACGAATATATCGCAAGGACAAAAGCGGTGGCTGGCTGTTTCTCTATGTTTTTGTTGATGTTCGGCCTCACATTTTCCCCATTATTTTTCCCTGACAGTCACGACTTGCTCGCAAAAGGATTACTTTTCCCGCTGCTGTTTACACTGGAATTCGTCGTTCTGGTGCCGTTGTATTACGTTTTCTTTAGAAAAAGAGACGGTCTCGGCAAAGGAACATTCAACGCCAGGTGGTTTGCCATATTGTTTGTTGCGCTGCTGATTGTGCAGCTGGTCCTGCCCTGGGTATTGGGGATCAGAAAGACCGAAGAATGGGTGACAAGCCAGGTCTCACTGAACAGCTACGCGCTTTGGTTATCCAGTGTAACGCTGATATTTATTGCACCCGTGTATGAAGAAATCATCTTCAGGGGCTGCCTGTTCAATGCCTTTCAGTACTGGTTCAATAATAAAACAAGATTGTCGTCAGTGGTGGTGTCGGCTATTTTCGCCGTGATGCATACACAGTATGTGGATCTGAGAACGTTATTGATGTTGTTTATTGTGTCCCAGGTTTTGATCCTGGCGAGGCTGAAAAGTAACGGTTTACTGATGCCGATTTTGCTACATATTTTGATGAACGGTACGGTAATTGCTCTGCAGATTAGCGCCCAGACGTTTATGTTATCGTGAGACGTTTATGATGCCCGGTTTTCGGGCATCATTGATTATGCGTGCAGACGGTGGTGCAATCGGGCACCAACCAATAGCGCCAGCACCAGCATCAGTGCGATAAACCCGCCCACGCCGTTCCAGCCATAGCTATGCCAGAAAACACCCCCTAGTGTACCGGCAATGCTTGAGCCCAGGTAATAGCTGAACAGGTACAGTGAAGAGGCCTGGCCTTTAGCGCGTTTGGCTCGCGGCCCGATCCAACTACTTGCCACGGAATGCGCCGCAAAAAAGCCGGCTGAAAAGAGCAACATACCGGCAAAAATCAGCCATAACGAGGTAAACAGAGTCATTATTAGTCCGAACAACATCACGCCTGTCGAGAACAACATTACCGGGCCGCGCCCATAACGGGTGGTCATGGAACCGGCTTTTGGTGAGCTCCAGGTGCCGGTAAGATAAGCCACAGACAACAAACCGACGACAGCCTGGCTCAGCGCCCAGGGAGACAGCATCAGACGGTAGCCGATGTAGTTAAACAGTGTGACAAACGACCCCATCAGCAAGAACCCTTCTGCGAACAACAGTGGAAGTCCTCTGTCACGCCAGTGCAAACGGAAGTTGATAAATAACGTTTTAGGCCGTAACGATGTCGGTCTGAAGTGCCGTGATTCCGGTAAGATCTTCCAGAACATTAGCGCGGAGGCGAGGGCAAAGCAGCCAATAGCCGCCAGCGCGATTCGCCAGTTAAAAAAGTCAGTAAACACGCCGCTAATCAAACGACCACTCATACCACCAATCGAGTTTCCGCTGATGTATAAGCCCATTGAAAATGCAACAAAACTTGGGTGAATTTCCTCACTCAAATAGGTCATTCCCACGGCCGCCACGCCGCTCAGTGACAGTCCGATCAGCGCACGCATGATTAAAATACCGTGCCAACTGGTCATCATTGTTGAAAGGAGCGTACAACAAGAGGCGAGCAGCAGCGCGGTAACCATCACCGGCTTGCGGCCAATAGCATCTGAAAGTGGGCCGGTAAACAGTAACCCTATCGCCAGCATCGCTGTTGAAATGGAGAGCGAAATACTACTGCTGGCAGGAGAGACACCAAACTCGTGCGAAAGCACAGGCAGTATGGGTTGTACGCAATAGAGGAGGGCAAAAGTCGCCAGTCCGGCGGAAAACAGCGCCAGCGTGACGCGCATAAATGGGGATGTTCCGCGTTTGATAAAACCATCCGGCGGGGTAACTATCTGTTCATCAACATCGCTTGTTGGCGCGGTATCGACAGTTGTTGTACGGCTCACTTGAAATCCTTGCTCATCCAATTACGTCTACAGGACCAGCCTTAAGAGTATGAAAATCACAATATTCTGTCTAATATATTAATAATCTCAAATAATATTTTAAAGATATGAATATCGAACTGCGTCATTTACGTTACTTTGTGGCAGTTGCGGAAGAGCTGCATTTTGGTCGTGCAGCGGCACGACTGAATATTTCGCAACCTCCGTTGAGCCAGCAGATTCAGATTCTTGAGCAGCAGGTGGGTGCACGGCTACTGGCGCGGACTAACCGCAGCGTGGCGCTTACCGCTGCCGGAAAACAGTTTCTGGCGGACAGTCGGCAAATCCTGGGTCTGGTAAATGAGGCTGCCGCCCGTGCTGAGCGATTACACCTGGGGGAGTCGGGAGAACTGCGCATCGGTTTTACGTCATCAGCCCCGTTTATTAAGGCCGTGTCCGATACGCTGTCTCTTTTTCGCCAATGCTATCCTGCGGTGCATATGCAAACCCGTGAAATGAATACGCGCGAGCAAATTGCCCCGCTCAACGAGGGAACACTGGATTTAGGGCTCCTGCGCAATACGCAACTACCGGACACGCTGGCGCGGGAGGTCATTTTGCATGAGCCGCTGATGGCGATGATCCCACGCGCACATCCTCTGGCGCAAAAGCCGGTGGTGACGCTGGCGGAGTTGGCAAACGAGCCGTTTGTCTTTTTTGATCCGCATGTTGGAACGGGGTTGTATGACGATATTCTCGGCCTGATGCGCCGTTATGATCTGAAACCAACCATCGCCCAGGAGGTCGGTGAGGCGATGACCATCATTGGACTGGTGGCCGCAGGGTTGGGGGTTTCCATTTTGCCCGCCTCTTTTAAACGGGTGCAATTGTATGAAATGTGTTGGATCCCTATTGCCGAAGACGATGCGGTCTCCGAAATGTGGTTGGTGTGGCCGAAGCATCATGAACAAAGCCACGCAGCGCAGCGTTTTCGCCAGCAGCTTTTAGCTGCAGTGCAGCGCGGTTAATTTAGTTTAAAAATGGTCGAAAATGTGCAGTAAATCACAAGGCTAAGCAAAAAGTTGACGGAAACCATTGAAGTGCTTCACCATAGTCTACAGATTATTTCGGAGCGCGAAAATAAAGGGAGTAAGTGGTGGTTGCTGATAGTCAGCCTGGGCATATCGATCAAATTAAGCAGACCAATGCGGGCGCGGTTTATCGTCTGATTGATCAGCTGGGACCGGTATCGCGTATTGATCTCTCTCGCCTGGCACAATTGGCGCCTGCCAGTATTACCAAAATTGTCCGAGAAATGCTGGAAGCGCATTTGGTGCAGGAGCTGGAAATAAAAGAAGCCGGTAACCGCGGACGTCCGGCGGTTGGGCTGGTTGTCGAAACAGAAGCCTGGCATTACCTTTCTATTCGTATTAGTCGTGGCGAGATTTTCCTGGCGCTGCGCGATCTGAGCAGCAAACTGGTGGTCGAGGATTGTCTTGAAATGGCGCTGGTCAGCGAGACATCGTTACTGGAACGGGTTGTTGCGCAAGTCGATCAGTTTTTTATTCGTCACCAGCAAAAACTCGAACGCCTAACTTCCATCGCGATTACCTTACCCGGCATTATTGATACAGAGAACGGTATCGTACATCGTATGCCGTTCTATGATGACGTCAAAGAGATGCCGCTCGGCGAAACGCTGGAGCGGCATACCGGCGTGCCGGTATACATTCAGCACGATATCAGCGCATGGACCATGGCCGAGGCGCTGTTTGGTGCATCACGCGGGGCGCGTGATGTTATTCAGGTAGTCATCGATCACAACGTGGGTGCAGGGGTGATCACTGATGGTCATTTACTGCATGCAGGCAGCAGCAGCCTGGTCGAAATAGGTCATACGCAGGTGGACCCTTACGGCAAACGGTGCTACTGCGGTAATCATGGGTGTCTGGAAACGATCGCCAGCGTCGACAGCGTGCTGGAACTGGCGCAGGTGCGACTGAAGCAGTCAATGAGCTCCTCTCTGCACGGACAACCGTTGACGGTAGACGCACTGTGTCAGGCGGCCATGCAGGGCGATTTATTGGCGAAAGATATTATTAACGGCGTTGGGACACATGTCGGTCGTATCCTGGCCATCATGGTGAATTTGTTCAACCCGCAAAAGATATTGATAGGATCTCCACTCAGTAAAGCTGCTGACATTTTGTTCCCGACGATTGCTGACAGCATTCGTCAACAGGCGCTTCCGGCCTACAGCCAGCACATTGTTGTCGAAAGTACGCAATTTTCTAATCAGGGGACGATGGCGGGGGCCGCTCTCGTTAAAGACGCGATGTATAACGGTTCTTTGTTGATTCGTCTATTACAGGGTTAACATTTTTTAACTGTTGTACGAAAAATTGCGCTATCTCAAGCTGGTTCTGGCCGTCATACTTTAGACTTTCTCCACTGTTTTATTTTCCTGACTTATATTTTCAGAGCATACGGTGGAGTTAGTGATGCTGAAGCGTTTCTTTATTACAGGTACAGACACTTCTGTTGGGAAGACCGTGGTTTCCCGCGCATTACTACAAGCGTTGGCGTCAGGGGGTAAACGTGTGGCGGGTTACAAACCCGTCGCCAAAGGCAGCAAAGAGACCCCGGAGGGTATGCGCAATAAAGATGCACTGGTGCTGCAAAGTGTGTCATCCATCGAACTGCCGTACGAGGCGATTAACCCTATCGCGCTGAGCGAAGACGAAAGCAGCGTGGCGCATAGTGGTCCGGTTAACTACACCCTGTTATCCAATGGACTTGCAAGCCTGAGTGAGAAGGTTGATCACGTTGTTGTTGAAGGTACAGGTGGCTGGCGTAGTCTGATGAACGATCTGCGTCCGTTATCGGAGTGGGTAGTACAGGAGCAACTCCCGGTTCTGATGGTGGTGGGCATTCAGGAAGGCTGTATTAACCATGCCATTCTCACCGCACAGGCGATTGCCAGTGACGGGCTGCCGTTGATTGGCTGGGTAGCGAACCGTATTAACCCCGGATTGGCGCATTATGCCGAAATCATCGACGTGCTAAGCAAAAAATTACCGGCACCGTTGATGGGTGAATTGCCTTATTTGCCACGTGCCGAGCAGCGCGAGCTTTCTCAGTATATTCGTCTGTCAATGCTCGGCAGCGTGTTGTCTGTAGATAGAGTCATGGCGTAACGTTCGCGACAGCACTGACGACACGACGCAAGCAATCAACAGGCCGGGGAGCAGTCGATACTCCCCGGTCATTTCACAGACCATCAATGTCGACATAATGGGGGCATGGGTCGTCGCCGCCAGCAGTGTGGCCATTCCTGTTAAGCCCAACAGTACCGCTATTTCATCCGCCCCCGGAAGCCAGAACCCCCATACCCGACCCAGTAACATACCGATCGACAAACCGACGAACAACGTTGGTGTAAACACGCCGCCGGGGGCTCCTGAACCGCTACTGGCGAGTACGGCCAGCAATTTGCAAATGAAAATTCCGCTGATGACGGCGAGCAAAGGCGGAGAGAGTAAATACGACTGTACCACGCTGTAGCCGTTGCCCCAGACCGCAGGTGTGAGTAGCGACAACAGGCCAACGATCAACCCGCCCAGGGCTAACTGGCCTGGTGGTGCGAGTTTTAAGCGCAAAAAGCCGTTGTGGCTGGTGGTCATAAGCCACATAAAAAGAGGTCCGCAGAGACCGGCTAACAGACCCGTGCTGATAATCATCACATATTCAAGCACATGCAGTTCACGTGTCAGATGAACGGTATACAGTAGCGCGTTGCTGTCGCTAAGCGCATTGGTGGTTAACAATGCGACGACGGCGGAGACAACCACCGGCCCTAATGAGGCGAGGATCAACGTGCCAAACAGCACTTCGGCAATAAATAAGCTACCCGCCAACGGAGCGTGATACGCACCGGCCATACCAGCAGCAGCCCCGCAGGCAATCCATAATTTCCATTCCGAACGCGGTGTGAAGCGTTGTGCGAAGCATGAGGCCGCCAATGCGGCCAATAAAATCATTGCTCCTTCACGACCAATGGCGCTACCGCTCGCCACGACGACCAAAGAGGCCAGTGATTTCACCAGACTTGCGCTGACGTCGAACTGCCCGTCAGTCTGCAGGGCTTCCATATAATCTGTGGGGGCCTGTGGGCGTAAACGATTAAATTTTTGCCAGCCCCAGAGCAAGAGTCCTGCCGCCAGACCACCGAGCGCAGGTGTCAGCATGCGTCTGAACGGCGGCAGATTTGTCGCGGCATTGACCAGACTTCCCGTATCGTTACTCAGGAACAGCCATTCAAGCAATTGCATCGCATGACGAAATCCTGCAACGGCCAGGGCTGCAAGGATACCAATCATCACGGCGATCAGCAGACGCCGAAACAGAGTGCGTAGGTCAGGATAAGCATGTAAACGATGCATGGGTTGCCAGACAGGAATATTCAGACGGCTTATTTTGCGGGTAATTAGCCGCAGAAGCAAAAGCTCAGCGTGCGAAACTCAGCGGGAAATGGGCAGGAACAGTCCTGCCCGTGGGTGACATTAACGGAACAATGGTTTATCTGCCACCGGAACTAATAACTGCGACTGCCATTGTGCCAGCGTCAGGCGTGCCAGTTTACCCAACCCCTGGTAGAACGGATGGTCCGCCTTCTCGATAAAAACATCGAGAAAGCGAGCCGACCACGGCAGTAGATGCCAGGCCAGCAATTGCTCACATTCGGTGTGGCGGCCATTTTCGGCAAGCCAGGCGGTTAGCAGTAACAGCGAACCAAAGTGATCTTCTGGCTCATTCTGTTGCAGCGCAAACTGAATGCCGTTGTCGCGCATCCATTGACGTAATGCCAGCGTGGAATCACCAAACAACACGTTTTCGCGATCCAGCCAGACCGAACCCCAGGGCGGGGATGGCAAAGCGTAGGGGCCGATAAACAAACGTTGCCAGGCTTGTGGGAGCGTTTCATCGCTATCTGTCTGCATTTGTGCAGCCAGTGGCGACAACGTAGCTTCCGGCAGCAGCCACTGTGCTTGCCAGCCATCAGCTTTTAACGCACTGACCATCGCAGATGCTTCAGCGCTATCTGGCGCATAGAAGAACAACGCGCCCAGAACGCGCGCTGCGGTTGAAAAGTTGTCACATTGTGAAAAATGGGTCATGCAAACAATCCTGAACAGTGCGGGTTGCCCCGCACCCGAGAGTTAACCTGCAACAGCCATTCCGACTGTCATATGCAAACCATAAAACAAACCACGACCAATGATTTCACCGGCCAGGACTAAAATTAAACCTAACGCCAGCCCAGCGGCATGCGGGTTTTTACGGCGGATAAGCGGGCATATCCAGCACCCAAGACCTGCGGCCAGCAAGACGATGCGCCACACCTGTAAGCGGCCGTAGTCAGGTACCAGCGCATTGGCGAATTGCACCGAACTGTGGATTGTGCCGAGGGAAAGTCCCTGCAGGACAATCACACCTGCACTCACCAGTAACGCCAGCACGCTTATTCCCGCGAACACGTTGGCATTAAAAGGAACACCAGCAGCACGCAACAGCAGGGCGGCAAAGAGTGGCCCGCTCAGAAGCATGGTCATGAAAAAGGCCACCGTAGTGTAACCATTATACCAGGTCGGTACGGTATCTATCTGGTAAACGTTGGTCATAGCCCAGACAAACACCACGCCCAGCAACATGCTTACCAGCAGCCATATTTTACCTAATGCAGCAGGCATTTTACCGAGAAAAGCGACCAGCCACCATAAACCACCGACGGCAAAAAACAGCGAACCGCTGGCGATTTCATTACTTAGCGCTGATTCACCGACTCTGTTCAGTGAGTTAAATGCGCGTAACGGAGACCCCAAATGCATAACCGAGGCCAGGAATGCGATTCCCATTACCAGCCAAAGAAAAAACATACTGCGAACAATGCGCTGCCTTACAACATCGTCTTTGGCGGCAACCCAACCCAGCCCACTGACGATTAGCGCGCCTGCCACGCATTGGCCCAGAACCGTGAACAGTACCAGCGGCCATTCATGCCATCCACTTCCCATTTTAGACCTCCTTCGGATTAGCCAGATAACCCGTGGTATCCCCGGTCGGGCGGCTATTGGCATTTGGTTTGATGACGATGCTCGGTTTGGTAAAGTGCGCGCCAGGGAGCGGCGCAACCGCGGCCAGGGTGCCGTGTTTTTTACGCAGTTCCTCTATCGGGCCGAAGTCCAGCGCACGCAACGGGCAGGATTCGACACAGATGGGTTTCTTACCCTCAGCAACGCGTTCATGACAGCCATCGCACTTGGTCATGTGTCCTTTGGCGGCATTGTATTGCGGCGCGCCATACGGGCAGGCCATGTGGCAATAGCGACAGCCAATGCACACGTCTTCATCCACGACCACAAAACCATCTTCACGTTTGTGCATCGCGCCGCTTGGACACACCTTGGTACAGGCCGGGTCTTCACAGTGGTTGCACGCAATGGATAGGTAGTAGGCGAAAACGTTCTGGTGCCAGACACCGTTATCTTCCTGCCAGTCACCGCCGGCGTATTCGTAAATACGGCGGAAACTGACGTCAGGCGTTAAATTTTTGAAGTCTTTGCAGGCCAGTTCGCAAGTTTTGCAACCGGTGCAACGGGCGGAGTCGATAAAAAATCCGTATTGAGTCGTCATGGGTTACACCTTACGCCTTTTCAACCTGAACGAGATTACTGTGGGATGGATTCCCCTTCGCTAACGGAGAAGGACGATGTGACGTGAGAATGTTAATAGAACCACCGTGATCGATCTGGTCACCAAACATATCAGCATTGAGCCATGCGCCTTGGCCGATGGCTGTCACGCCGGGCAAAATACGCGGTGTGACTTTCGCAGCGATCAGCATCTGACCATTGCTGTTAAACACCCGTACCGTATCGCCGTGATGAATACCACGTGAACGAGCATCGACGGGGTTAATCCAGATTTCCTGCGGGCATGCCTGTTGTAAAACATCAATGTTGCCGTAGCTTGAGTGAGTTCGCGCCTTATAGTGGAACCCGGTGAGCTGTAGCGGATACGTTTTGCGTTTGGGGTCGTCCCAGCCGTCAAAGCCTGGCGCATAAGCCGGTAGCGGATGCACAATCTCGTCTTGCTTGAGTTCCCATGTCTCGGCAATGGTGGCCAGTCTTTCAGAGTAAATCTCAATTTTCCCTGATGGCGTTTTCAACGGGTTTGCCGCAGGATCTTCGCGGAATGAACGGAAGGCAACATAGTGTTCTTCCGGGCATTTTTTCTTGAAAATACCGGTCGTTTTCATCTCTTCGTAATCCGGCATTTCCGGGTTACGTTCTTTGGTTTTGGCATGCAGATATTTCACCCACTCGTGTTGGGTGCGGCCTTCCGTGAATTTTTGATAGACGTCCGGGCCCAGGCGTTTAGCGACTTCACTTAACATCCAGTAGATGGGTTTTCGTTCAAATTTAGGTGTGGTAGCGGGTTGTCCGAGGATCACATAGCCCATATTCCCGGCGGACTCATGTGAGATGAGATCTTCCTGTTCAGTAGGCATCAGATCCGGCAGCAGGATGTCGCAGTACTTCGCCGATGCGGTCATAAAGTGCTCAATGCCGACAATCATTTCGCACTTACTGTCATCCTGTAAAACGTCATGAGTATGAGCAATATTGCCATGCTGGTTGATGAGCGTGTTACTGGCATAGCACCAGATAAACTTGATAGGCACATCCAGTTTATCTTTGCCACGGACACCGTCGCGGGTGGCTGTCATTTCTGCGCCATGATCGATAGCATCCGTCCAGGTGAACACCGATATCTGTGTTTTGACCGGGTTCTCTAACATGGAGAACCATTCAACGCCCAGATCCCAGGTCCCTTCACGCATACCGGAGTTACCGCCGTTAATTCCCACGTTTCCTGTCAAAACAGAGAGCATGGTGATTGCTCGGGCTGTCTGTTCACCGTTGGAATGGCGTTGCGGTCCCCAGCCCTGACAGATGTAAGCTGGTTTTGCCGAACCTATTTCACGCGCTAACTGGATGATTTTGTCTGCAGGGATGCTGGTAATCTGAGATGCCCATTGCGGTGTTTTGGCAATTCCGTCCGGACCGTCACCTAATATATAGGCCTTGTAGTGCGCATTACGCGGTGCGCTGGCGGGGAGAGTGGTTTCATCGTAGCCGATGCAGTATTTATCAAGGAAAGGTTTATCAATCAGATCTTCTGTGATCAGCACCCAGGCGATAGCGGCGGCCAGTGCAGCATCCGTCCCAGGGCGAATAGGCAACCATTCATCTTCACGACCTGCGGCGGTGTCGTTGTAGCGTGGATCGATAACGATCATTCTGGCATTTGACCGCTCACGTGCCTGCTCGACATACCATGTTACGCCACCGCCGCTCATACGCGTTTCGGCTGGGTTATTACCAAACATCACAACCAGTTTTGTGTTGGCGATATCGTCGGGGCTGTTACCGTCGTTAGCACCAAACATGTATCCCATGGCGGCGCTGATTTGTGCGGTGCTGTAACTCCCGTAACGGCTTAGATAGCCACCACAGGAATTCATCAAACGGTAGGGGACGTTGGAGTTCGTGATATTACCGCCATCCACACCGGTACCATAAAGAACGTGAACGGCTTCATTACCGTAATCATGCAAAATACGTTTCAGATTTCCGGCTACGGTATCCAGCGCTTCATCCCAACTGATACGCTCAAATTTACCTTCACCGCGTTTGCCAACGCGTTTCATCGGGTATTTGAGGCGGTCAGGGTGGTTCATACGACGGCGAATCGAACGACCACGCAAGCAGGCGCGAACCTGGTGGTTACCGTAGGTATCATCGCCGGTCGTGTCAGATTCAACCCAGTAGACTGCATCATCTTTCACATGCAGACGTAAAAGGCAACGGCTGCCGCAGTTAACCGTACAGGAACTCCAGACAGCTTTATCTTCAACAGGTTGCACTGATTGCTGTACTGCAGCAGCAGCGGCACGAATACCAAAGGGTAGTGACAGGCCTCCGGCAGCAAGTGCCAGTGAACCTATAGCCGAGGATTTCACTAACGTCCTGCGGCTAATACCTCCATATTGCTCATCTTCAGACATAACCCACTCCATTGTAATTTTCGTTATATATATTGTTTTATAACGAAATAACTAGCTTGCTAACAATGAAGTTGAGTCTACCTATTTATAGATAAATCTTATTAATGCATATCAAACAGGAGTGACCCTCCGCGAACGGAGGGTAAAAATTTATTGCGGTTCAGCCACGTGACCGTCCTGAGAAGGGCTACTGTTTGCGGGTGCGTTACCGCTGTTAGTTCGGGTATAGAGGATCTTGTGCGTATCATTGGCACAATGACCGACCACCAGTGAATCAGGCTGATCGGCCTGGTCATTAGGAACAATATTCAACGTGAAACTGGATTCCGCGACACCATTATTAATAATGCGCTGCTCGATATCACTCTTCACGCGCTCACATGACGCGGGTGCCGCCAGGATCTGCGGGGAAGCGACCAGTAATAAGCTCGCGGCAATTCCTGCTATGTATTTCATCATCAACTCCTTTCGTGATCGACATAAACTAAGATTAGCATTTCTGGTGTAAATAACTGTATTTGCTAATATGATTGAGAATTATCTTCTTATCCCGGTGAAAAATGTGAAGAAACAGACCCTGTTAGGTTTCCTGTGTATCGTGTTGGTTGGGTGTGATAACGCCAAAGGGCTGGTGTCCTTTACGCCGGAAATGGCCAGCTTCTCCAATGAATTTGATTTTGATCCGCTGCGTGGCCCGGTGAAAGATTTTAGTCAGACACTGCTCAACGACAAAGGCGAAGTGACTAAGCGCGTCACAGGTACGCTCTCGCAGGAAGGTTGTTTTGATACGCTGGAATTGCATGATGTCGAAAATAATACGGGTATGGCGTTAGTGCTGGATGCGAACTTCTATCGGGATGCCGAAACGATGGAAAAACGGATCCGTTTACAGGGGAAATGCCAACTGGCGGAACTGCCTTCTGCGGGCGTAGTGTGGGATACCGACGATAACGGTTTTGTTGTGTCCGCCACGGGAAAAGAAATGAAGGTGCAGTACCGGTATGATGCGGAAGGCTACCCGCTCGGCAAAACCACCGTCAGTAAGGACAATACGCTGCAGGTTGAGGCTAAACCGTCAGCCGATCCATTGAAAAAACTGGATTACACGGCAGTAAGCATGCTGAACGATCATCCTTTAGGTAACGTCAAACAAACCTGTGAGTATGATTCGTATGCTAATCCGGTCAACTGCCAGCTGGTTATCGTTGACGAAAGCGTAAAGCCGGCAGTTGAGCATCATTACTCGATTGAAAACACCATTGATTACTACTAACCGTTTTTACTGAGCGGTAGGTTGTAACAGGTTGGAACCCGGTGTTTTGTGATCGGCCAGATATTGCTGTTGGAAGATACACATGCGAATGGTGTTACGATATTGGCCGTTAATAAAGAACTCATGAATCAATTCACCTTCGACCATAAAGCCAAGTTTGCGGTAGATGTGAATGGCTTTTTCGTTCTCTTTATCAACGATCAGATACAGCTTATATAAATTAAGCACGGTAAAACCGTAATCCATCGCCAGCTTTGCCGCGCGCGTTGCCAGACCTTTTCCCTGGTAATCCGGGGAAATGATGATCTGAAATTCAGCCCGGCGGTGCACATGGTTTATTTCAACCAGCTCCACCAGCCCGGCTTTCTCACCGTCACACTCGACCACAAAACGGCGTTCACTTTGGTCGTGAATGTGTTTGTCATACAGGTCTGACAGCTCAACAAACGCTTCGTAAGGTTCTTCAAACCAGTAGCGCATGACGCTGGCGTTGTTATCAAGCTGATGGACGAAACGTAAATCTTCACGCTCCAGCGGGCGCAGCTTTACACTGAGGGCGCTTGCCATATCGTATCCTTTCAATATCTTCTAGTGAGCACAATGATTATGGGGCAACGGTGCGCCCAGTGCGGCGATCGAGACAACGCAGGGTGTTAGGTTCCCAATACGCATTCAGGTTCGCGCTTTGTTCGCATTTATCACGGCTATCAAAAGCAGCGTCGGCTTTGTCCCACTCTTTCTCTGTACGCTTGTTGACTTTCTGACGCAACTGACGCGTATCGTTCCATTGTTCCTTTTCCATTGCAGCCTGTTGACGACTTTGCGCACTGTCCCCGGACTCTATGACCAGTTTACTGGTTTCAGCAAATACGGAAGAGGTGTACACGGCCGCCGCCAGCGTCAGCATGGCCGTCAGACACAGGCGTTTGGTCAGTGTAATTTTCATGGCGAATTCCTTTAATGAGAAAGGGAAAAAAACGATAAAACAGGGTTAAATTCTACACTATTCCTGCGCCAGGGCATACCCACTGGGCGCATATGGATACGTTGGACATATTCTGTCGTATCATGGTTAAACCGAAGGTAACTGAATTACTTCAATGCTTAAGACAACATTACTTTTCTTCGTCACCGCGTTATGCGAAATCATTGGCTGTTTTTTACCCTGGCTCTGGCTTAAGCGTGGGGCGACGGCCTGGTTGCTGGTTCCTGCTGGGGTGTCATTAGCGCTGTTCGTCTGGTTGCTGACGCTACATCCGGCGGCGAGCGGGCGGGTATATGCCGCGTATGGTGGTGTCTACGTGGTGACTGCACTGCTCTGGTTACGCATTGTCGATGGCGTAAAACTGAGCCTGTACGACTGGTCCGGCGCGTTAGTAGCACTGTGCGGGATGTTGATCATCGTTGCCGGATGGGGGCGCGCATAGCGCCTTTTTTGTGATCAGTGAGCGTTTTTTTGATCTTCATACTTGTATGGTAGTAGTTCAGTTGGGTAAATTTCCTGCATCACAAGAAGAGATGTAAGGATTAAAAAATGAAGATTGTCGGGGCTGAAGTTTTTGTTACCTGTCCAGGACGTAATTTTGTCACGCTGAAAATCACGACAGACGATGGGATCACTGGATTAGGGGATGCCACGCTTAACGGGCGTGAATTATCCGTGGCGTCCTACCTGAAAGATCATGTGTGTCCACAGCTAATTGGACGTGATGCGCATCGAATTGAGGATATCTGGCAGTTTTTCTACAAGGGGGCTTACTGGCGCCGCGGCCCGGTAACGATGTCGGCGATTTCTGCGGTGGATATGGCCCTGTGGGATATCAAAGCGAAGGCGGCGAATATGCCGTTGTACCAGTTGCTGGGGGGCGCATCACGCGAAGGCGTCATGGTGTACTGTCACACAACGGGTCATTCCATTGATGATGTGCTGGAGGATTACGCACGTCATAAAGAGATGGGATTTAAAGCGATCCGTGTGCAGTGTGGTGTACCGGGAATGAAGACCACCTACGGAATGTCTAAAGGTAAAGGCCTGGCCTACGAACCTGCGACCAAAGGCCAGTGGCCGGAAGAGCAGCTGTGGTCGACGGAGAAATATCTCGATTTCACACCGAAATTGTTTGAAGCCGTCCGCAACAAATTTGGTTTTGATGAACATCTTCTGCATGACATGCATCACCGTCTGACGCCAATTGAAGCGGCTCGTTTTGGTAAGAGCATTGAACAATACCGTTTGTTCTGGATGGAAGACCCAACCCCCGCTGAAAACCAAGAGTGCTTCCGCCTGATTCGCCAGCATACGGTCACGCCGATTGCAGTAGGGGAAGTGTTCAACAGTATCTGGGACTGCAAGCAGCTTATTGAAGAACAGCTGATCGACTATATTCGCACCACTATTACCCACGCAGGCGGTATCACCGGTATGCGTCGTATTGCTGATTTTGCCTCACTTTATCAGGTACGCACGGGTTCTCATGGACCTTCCGATTTGTCGCCAGTCTGCATGGCCGCTGCGCTGCATTTCGATCTGTGGGTACCCAATTTCGGGGTGCAGGAATATATGGGGTACTCAGAACAGATGTTGGAAGTGTTCCCGCATAACTGGACCTTTGATAACGGCTACATGCATCCAGGTGACAAACCAGGGCTCGGTATTGAGTTTGACGAAAAACTTGCAGCGAAATATCCGTACGATCCCGCATATCTGCCGGTCGCCCGTCTTGAAGATGGCACGTTATGGAACTGGTAAGGAGTGATTTGTTATGAATAGTATTGTGATTGAAAAACCGAATACGCTTGTTATCGCACAGCGACCAGTACCAGAACCCTCAGCAGGAGAGGTCCGGGTAAAAGTAAAACTGGCGGGGATTTGCGGTTCAGACAGCCATATTTATCGTGGACATAATCCATTTGCGAAATATCCGCGAGTTATTGGCCATGAATTCTTTGGTGTAATTGATGCTGTAGGTGAAGGGGTTGAACGTTCGCGAATAGGTGAACGTGTGTCCGTTGATCCGGTTATCAGTTGTGGACATTGTTATCCCTGTTCGATTGGTAAACCTAACGTTTGCACATCGCTGGTGGTGCTGGGCGTGCATCGGGATGGCGGTTTCAGCGAGTACGCTGTCGTGCCGGCGAAAAATGCCTGGACGATCCCCGATACCGTGCCCGATGAGCATGCCGTTATGGTCGAACCTTTTACCATCGCCGCAAACGTGACCGGACAAGTTAAACCAACAGAGAACGATATCGCACTGATTTACGGGGCAGGCCCGATGGGGCTCACGACTGTTCAGGCACTTAAACATGTCTATAAAGTAAAAACGGTAGTGATTGCAGACAGAATTGACGAACGTTTGACGATGGCAAAACAGTGCGGTGCTGACTGGACAGTCAATAATGGGCAGCAATCATTGCAGGATTTTCTTGCTGAGAAGACACTGAAACCTACGATTATCGTGGATGCGGCTTGTCATCCATCCATTTTACAGGAGGCTATCACGCTGGCATCACCGGCTGCGCGTATAGTTTTAATGGGATTCTCCAGCGAGCCTTGCCAGATTGTGCAGCAAGGTATTACAGGGAAAGAGCTTTCAATCTATTCTTCAAGATTAAATGCAAATAAATTCCCGGTTGTTATTGATTGGTTGGTCAAAGGACTTATCGACCCCAATAAACTTATTACCCATACTTTTGACTATCACCACGTTACCGACGCAATTGAATTGTTTGAGAAAGATCAGCAGCATTGCTGCAAAGTTTTACTCACATTCACTGAATAATATTAATAACTGCGAGCAAGTGGTACGCATCTTACCTCTTAGAGATAGCCAATATGAATCAAGAAAAACACGAAAGGTCAACGAAAGATCTGGTGAGAGCAGCCGTTTCAGGGTGGTTAGGGACAGCTCTCGAATTTATGGATTTCCAATTATATTCATTGGGTGCCGCGCTGGTATTTCATGAAATATTTTTCCCGGAGCAATCTGCCGCGATGGCACTCATTCTGGCAATGGGTACCTACGGTGCGGGATATATTGCTCGTATCGTTGGAGCATTTATATTTGGCAAAATGGGCGACAGCATTGGACGTAAAAAGGTGCTGTTTATTACCATTACCATGATGGGGATCTGTACAACATTAATAGGTGTACTGCCAACGTATGCACAAATCGGTATCTTTGCGCCCGTATTACTGGTGACGCTGCGTATTGTGCAGGGTCTCGGTGCAGGGGCCGAAATCTCTGGGGCTGGTACAATGCTCGCTGAGTACGCACCAAAAGGAAAGCGCGGTATCATTTCCTCTCTTGTTGCAATGGGAACTAACTGCGGCACATTAAGTGCTACTGCAATCTGGGCCGTGATGTTCTTTGCCCTTGATCGTGAGGAATTGTTAGCCTGGGGTTGGCGAATTCCGTTTCTGGCGAGTGTAGTGGTTATGGTTTTTGCCATCTGGTTGCGAATGAATCTCAAAGAAAGTCCAGTATTTGAGAAAGTTAATAATGAGGAAAACGCACCTGCATTGAATAACCCGTCAGAAAATACGCTGGGTGCAATGTTTACCAGTAAATCTTTCTGGTTGGCAACCGGCTTACGTTTTGGACAGGCGGGTAACTCAGGTCTAATTCAGACTTTCCTCGCCGGATATTTGGTGCAAACATTGTTGTTTGATAAATCAATACCGACAGATGCCTTAATGATTAGTTCTGTGCTTGGTTTTATTACAATACCCTTACTAGGGTGGTTGTCAGATAAATTTGGTCGCCGTTTACCATATATAATTCTGAATATATCTGCAATTATTCTTGCTTATCCAATGTTATCGATTGTTGTAGATAAAACGTATAGCCCCGGCGTCATTATGACAGCGCTGATTGTTATTCATAATTTTGCGGTGCTGGGATTGTTCGCACTCGAAAATATCACCATGGCTGAAATGTTCGGTGCGCGTAATCGCTTCACCCGAATGGCAATTTCAAAAGAGGCCGGTGGATTGGTGGCCGTTGGTTTTGGTCCTGTTCTGGCCGGTATTTTCTGCAACATGACAAATTCCTGGTGGCCGATTCTGGTGATGGTTATGGCTTACTCGCTCATTGGTTTGGTTTCAGCATTGCTAATGCCTGAAGTGAAAGACCGTGATTTGAGTGTACTGGAAGATGCTGCGGAAGTGAGCAAAACCGAGACGGTTCGTGCTGGAGCCACTCAGGCTGGCTAGTACGGACAGGGTATGGTCAGGTCTGAACTGATGGCCTGATCATGCTATTACACAGCTTTAAATGATGTCATACCAATCATAGGAAGTTTAATGCAAATCAAAACATACAACCATACAGGCGTTACTCTGAGACAGTCCTGATTTCATTGATAAGTAGGTCATACAATGCAAAACAAGCTCTTAGCGGCAAAGGCTGCACTTCCTGACTACGATCGTACAAAACTGGTTCCGCGTATTGTTCATCTGGGGTTCGGTGCTTTCCACCGTGCACACCAGGGGGTATACGCTGACATCCTGGCAGCAGATCACAATAGCGACTGGGGATACTGCGAAGTAAACCTGATTGGCGGAGAGCAGCAGATTGCTGATTTGAAACAGCAAGATAACCTGTACACCGTTGCGGAAATGTCTGCGGATGCCTGGACCGCAAGAGTTGTTGGCGTGGTTAAAAAGGCGTTGCATGCGCAGGTTGATGGTCTGGAAGCTGTACTGGCTGCGCTGTGCGAACCGCAGGTGGCGATCGTTTCCCTGACCATAACTGAGAAGGGGTATTGCCATTCTCCGGCTACCGGGCAATTGATGCTGGATAACCCGATGATTGCCGCCGACCTGCAAAACCCAAAACAGCCGAAGACGGCACCGGGTGTGGTGGTTGAAGCACTTGCACGCCGTAAAGCCGCAGGTTTAGGTGCGTTTACCGTGATGTCCTGCGACAACATGCCTGAAAACGGCCATGTGATGCGCAATGTTGTCACTGCGTATGCCCGGGCGGTGGATGCTGAGCTGGCTGCATGGATCGAACAACATGTGACGTTCCCGTCAACAATGGTTGACCGTATTGTCCCGGCGGTAACCGCAGATACGCTGGACAAAATTGAACAACTTACCGGGGTACGCGATCCGGCGGGTGTGGCATGCGAACCGTTCCGTCAGTGGGTCATTGAAGATAACTTTGTCGCAGGGCGTCCAGAGTGGGAAAAAGCCGGGGCTGAACTGGTGGCAGATGTTATCCCGTTCGAAGAGATGAAGTTGCGTATGCTTAACGGCAGCCACTCTTTCCTTGCTTACCTCGGCTACCTGGCAGGATATCAACACATCAACGACTGCATGGGTGATGATAACTATCGTGTCGCCGCCCGCGCGTTGATGCTGCAGGAGCAAGCGCCAACATTAAAAGTGAAAGGGGTGGATCTTCAGCATTATGCCGACTTACTGATTGACCGCTATAGCAACCCGGCGTTGCGCCACCGTACCTGGCAGATTGCCATGGACGGTAGTCAGAAACTGCCGCAACGTATGCTTGACTCTGTGCGTTGGCATATCGTGCACGGCAGTGGTTTTGATCTGCTTGCACTCGGTGTGGCGGGTTGGATGCGCTATGTCGGGGGCGTGGATGAGCAGGGACAAGCCATTGAAATTAGCGATCCGCTGCTGCCAGTGATCCAGAAAGCGGTACAGAACAGTCACGAAGGTGAAGATCGTGTGCAGGCGCTATTGGCTATTGACGCTATTTTTGGTGACGAACTGCCACAGGTTGAACGGTTTAAAAAGCGGGTTACAGAAGCGTACCTGACTTTGCTGGCGGAAGGCGCGAAGGCAACGGTTGCAAAATATGCTGCGAAATTACTGTCAGTAAGATAACGCTTTATGTCGCCATCCGGCTTTAACGACAGCCAGATGGCGCATTGTTTTTGGCATTCACACCAATTAGTTCATGCCTAAACGAATCAGTTCGAGGGGGGCATATTTGCCTTCACATCCTTCGATTTCCACTGTTTTACCGCGGCGGATTTGCTCAGCGGTCAGGCCATCGGTGTCAATGGCTGTAATACGGCCGGTGAGTCCGGTGTCACTAATCATGACACGGCTGCCAGTGGTGATTGCGTTGCGGTTACGATCGTATGTTTTCATGGTGTTTTCTCCTTTCCAACTTACCGTCAAAGCCCGTGGGCTTTTAGTCCCACGTAACGGGCGCAATATAAATACGCTTCTCGTTAATGATTTTTTTTGTTTTCGATCAAAATCACAGCTTTTTTTATGGGGATATGCAGGAGAGGGAATTGTTCGGGGAAACTCACCTCAGTGAGAGGTGAGCTACGTATTAGTCTTCGCTAAACCAGTCGCTATTTTCCTGACGAATAAGCTGAACAGATTCGCTAATTTCCTGTAGATGCAGCATCATTGCATGCTCGACGGCATCGCCATCATGTTTTACCAGCGCTGCAAAGATATCATGGTGCTGACGAAGTAGCATTTCAGGTGGGGAGACATGATCCAGACTCATATAGCGCACACGGTCAATCGTGGCTTTAATATTCTCGACGGTGTCCCAGGCAAGCTGGCAATCAGCGATTAATGCCAGCTTCTGATGAAACTCATCATCAAGCTGGAAGAAATCGTTGAGCTGCTTACGGTCGATGGCAATGCGTTGCTGGTGCAGATTCTGTTCCAGTTGATAGCACTGGTTATCGGTGATCATCGAGGCGGCGCGGCGGGCTACGGCACACTCAATGGCCTGACGTACAAAACAGCCATTTTGCACCTGCGACAGCGAGATCTTATTCACGTAACTGCCACGTTGTGGACGGATCTGAATCAAACCGTTTTCTGCCAGTTTGATGAATGCTTCTCGTACCGGCTGGCGAGACACGTTAAAGCGTACGGAAACCTCTTTCTCCGACAATGGCGTACCAGGTGCAATCAGACAATGCACGATATCGCTGCGAAGAATACGGTAAATCTGTTGATTTACCGGCTGTGTAGGGTTGAGCTGCGTTTCTACGGTCATTCATTCTTACTTATTAGAGAGTTAACCCGGCTATTTTATCACTTATCGAGTGCTTTCTATACCCGGCACATGGCCGGGTATCTCATTTAGCTTCGATGCACGCTAAGCCCGGCAAAAGACTGGGTGACTGGCATCATCTCAAGGGTATTGATGTTGACATGAGCCGGTAACGAAGCAACCCACCATACGGCTTCAGTGACATCCTGCGGAGTCAGTGCAGTGGTATTTTCGTAGGTTTTACCTGCTTTATCATCGTCGCCTTTGAAACGCACATTAGAGAACTCGGTACCGCCAACCAGTCCGGGTTCAATGTCGGTAACGCGGATCGCCGTGCCGTGTAAGTCTGTACGCAGGTTCAGACTAAACTGACGAACAAACGCTTTGGTTGCACCATAAACGTTCCCGCCAGCGTACGGCCAGCTACCGGCGGTAGAGCCGATATTAATTATGTGTCCGCGGTTACGCTCGACCATGCCAGGCAGAACGGCACGAGTCATATAAATCAGGCCTTTGTTGTTGGTATCGATCATGGTTTCCCAGTCATCGACATTCGCTTTGTGGGCTGGCTCAAGACCCAGCGCCAGACCGGCATTGTTGACCAGGATATCGATATTGCGCCATTCGGCAGGCAGGGCGTCCAGCATCTCTTCAATGGATGCGCGATTGCGTACGTCAAGCTGGGCGATATACAGATTATTACCCAGTTCATCTTTCAGTTCCTGCAGACGTTCCTGGCGGCGTCCGGTGGCAATAACTTTATGCCCATTCTCAATAAAACGACGCGTAATGCACTCACCAAAACCTGCTGTTGCTCCGGTTACTAAAACGATCATCTCACTGTTCCTCAACGCTTTTTATGTAGTACTACCATAGCACGTCATTTCTGTTCAGAGCTATTCCTGCTTAACGAGATTGCGGTCAAATCCTGGGAGGCCTACTCTAGTAAACAAATCGTTTTCAGGAGGAAAAGATGTCGTTAACAAATCCTTTTTTGCACCACAGCACATTACCTTACCAGGCACCGCAATTTGATCAGATTGAAGATTGCCATTATCGGCCCGCGTTTGATGAAGGTGTGAAACAAAAGCGCGCTGAAATAGCGGCGATTGTGCAAAACCAACAGGCTCCTGATTTCACAAATACGTTGCTGGCGCTTGAGCAAAGTGGGGCGTTGTTGACGCGCGTCACCAGCGTTTTCTTTGCGATGACGGCAGCGCATACCAACGATGAGCTGCAGCGTCTTGACGAGGAGTTCTCCGCCGAACTGGCCGCGCTGGCCAATGATATCTATCTCAATGACGCACTTTTTGCGCGTATAGATGCCGTCTGGCAGCAACGCTCTTCGCTGGCGCTGGAAGGTGAATCATTGCGTCTGTTGGAGGTGGTTCACCAACGCTTTGTGTTGGCTGGTGCATGTCTTAATGATGCCGATAAAGCACGCCTGAAAGCGCTAAATACGGAGTCGGCGACGTTAACCAGCCAGTTCAATCAGCGTCTGCTGGCGGCGAACAAAGCGGGTGCACTGATCGTGGATGATGTCCGGCAGCTTGACGGACTCAGCGCAGAAGAAATTGCCGTTGCGGCGCAAGCCGCCAGCGACAAAGGACTTGAGGTTCGCTGGGTTATCCCACTATTGAACACCACACAACAACCGGCACTTGCTGCGTTACGCGATCGACAGACACGAGAAAACCTGTTTACCCAGGCATGGACGCGGGCGGAAAAAAATGATGCCAACGATACTCGCGCTATCATTAAACGGCTGGTGGAGATCCGCAGAGAGCAGGCAACATTACTGGGTTTTGCGAATTTTGCTGCCTGGAAAATTGCCGACCAGATGGCGAAAACGCCAGAAGCGGCACTTTCTTTTATGCGGGCGATCGTGCCCGCAGCACGTCAACGCGCGCTGAATGAGCAGGCTGAAATTCAGAAAGCGATTAATCAGCAACAGGGACAATTCGAGGTTGAGGCCTGGGACTGGGCATTTTATGCCGAGCAGGTGCGTCGTGAAAAATATGCTCTTGATGAAGCTCTGCTTAAACCTTACTTTGCCCTGGATACGGTGCTGAATGAAGGTGTTTTCTGGACAGCAAACCAGCTATTTGGCATTAAATTCATCGAGCGCTTTGACATCCCTGTTTATCATCCGGATGTACGGGTTTGGGAGATTTTCGATCATGATGGCGTAGGACTGGCGCTATTTTATGGTGATTTCTTTGCCCGTGAATCAAAAAGCGGTGGTGCCTGGATGGGAAATTTTGTTGAGCAATCTCTGCAAAATGAAACCAGGCCGGTAATTTACAACGTCTGCAATTATCAGAAACCTGCTCAGGGCCAACCCGCCTTGCTGCTGTGGGATGATGTCATCACGTTGTTCCATGAGTTCGGACACACGTTACATGGTCTGTTTGCCAGCCAACGGTATGCGACGCTGTCAGGCACGAATACCCCGCGTGATTTCGTCGAATTCCCGTCGCAGATAAACGAACACTGGGCGAGTGATCCGCAGGTTTTCGCGCGTTATGCTCGCCATGTTGAAACGGGTGAAAAAATGCCCCAGCCATTGCTGGAGAAGATGCAACGGGCCAGCTTGTTTAACAAAGGCTATGATATGACGGAGCTTCTCAGTGCTGCATTGCTGGATATGCGCTGGCACAGCCTGGAGCAGTGTGTGTCATCGCTGTCAGTTGATGAATTTGAGCAGCAGGCCCTGGCTGCGGAAGGATTGGATCTGCAGGCTGTACCGCCGCGTTATCGCAGCAGCTATTTTGCCCATATATTCGGTGGTGGCTATGCCGCAGGGTATTATGCCTATTTATGGACGCAAATGTTGGCCGATGACGGCTATCAGTGGTTTGTAGAGCAGGGCGGATTGACCCGTGAAAACGGGCAGAAATTCCGCGAAGCGATTTTGTCCCGTGGTAACAGCACTGACTTAGCTGAGCTTTATTGCCAATGGAGCGGCCGAGATCCAAAAATGGAGCCAATGCTCAAACATCGTGGTTTGAGCGCCTAAGGCATTGTCTGCCAAAAAATTGAACCGGGCGCGATGCCCGGTTTTTAGCGTGATTTTTTCTTCCCCAAAATGTGAGATGGATGAATGACGATGAGGTTGCCAACAAAGGTAGAGCTGATTTCATTCTGCTTTGCTGTTACCTGGGTTATTTGGTGTGTATGGGCAGACAAAATCACTCATGACACATACCTCTTTGACGGGGTGCTTTATAAATCAGTTATTGTTGGAGTTGCCTTTCTGCCAGGCGTGTTCATAGCCTGGCGCGTGTACCTAAGAAATAAGTACGCAACAGGTAGATAAGCTGATTTCAGGTATGGGCGGGCAGATTCTTTACCACGAAGCCGTTCATTGAGGAAATCGTTCTCAAATATCACATTTCATGCGGTTAATATTATCGTTATTTTTGCGATTTAACTCATGGATGTTCGGTTCCATTAAATATAAAAAAAGAAAAATAGAATAAAATCTATCGCATTGATTATCATGATTATTTTAATTTCAAGTTAATTTATTATCATGCGAAGTAATCTTTGTTTTCTTTCCTTAATATTAATTACTATTAAAAAATTTACATAAGTTTTCCTTTTTGGCGCTAAAATGCCCATGTCTAAATGTTCATACAGGGAAGGAAACCGTGATGATCAGAAGAACGCAGGAAATAGATGCAATTTTAATCGAACTTAACAAATCAATTGATGCTCATTATAAGTGGCTAGTGAAAATGTTCCGCTGCGTGGTGTCATCAGACGTTACTCAGCCTGATATTTCGGGCGATGACTCTCACGCTGTTTGTCAATTTGGGCAGTGGCTTAAAGACCATCCACAGCACGATGATGATGAATGCAGTTATGTCAGCAATATTCACGCGACACATGAGAAAATGCATTTGTTAGGCAAGGAATTGCTATTGGCAATCGTGGAAGAGCGTAGCCATTCATGGCATTTCGACAGTTTCCAGGATGCGTTACTGGGATTTACGTCTGCGGTCATGGACTACAAAATATATTTACTGACTATCCGCAGTAATATTGATGTGTTAACAGGTTTGCCTGGCAGAAGAATGCTTGATGAGTCGTTTGACCAGCAGTTACTCGATGCTGAGCCGCTTAACCTGTACATATTGTTGCTGGATATCGACCGTTTTAAACATGTTAATGATACCTACGGACATCTGGTTGGTGACATGGTGTTGCGCAGTCTGGCGTCAAATTTATTAGCATGGACTCGATACGATGAGGTTGCTTATCGCTATGGTGGTGAGGAGTTTATTGTCATCATCCGAACCAAAACGGACGAGCAGGCATGCCAGGCAGGGTTGCGTCTTTGTCATCTGATTGGCCAGAAAAAAATCCCTTATCCAGAAGGCGAAATCGGCATAACGGTAACGGCTGGCATTACCAGAGTTCAACAGGGTGAAACGCTGGACAACGGTCTTGGACGTGCTGACAGAGCCATGTATGAAGGGAAACAAACCGGCAGGAATCGCTGCATGTTTATGGATGAAAAAGAGAAAATCACGCTAGTTGGCACTAATGATCAACTGACACCGCGCGTCAGAGCGTGAATTTTATCAGTGTAGACCGGCTGTAGTTACGTTTCGTTTAACTTCCATTGCGGTTGTCGATGATATGCTAGCCGACTATTCGTTATCTTCGCAGGGAATTGCCAGATAACGTATAAAGCAAAACACAAATCTATCCATGCAAGCATTTACCGCTGGTTTCTCCGGCGGTTTTTTTTATCTGTAATTCTGAGAAATGATTCAGGGAAGGGAAGCAGGTAAAAAATGGCCCCTTGTGCAGTTATGCGACAAGGGGCCGGCTCGGTGCAGGATTATCTCCGTTCATCAATCATCCCATCTGTGGCTAAAATACGCGGCCAGGAAACCGGAAAATAAAATAATTCCCAGAACAGCCATAAAAATATTCATATTACCCAGCATAGTAAATGCTCCTTTATCTATTGAGTTTCCTCTCTTACCTTAATTTCACCTCGTTAATGACTATAGTAGCAATTGGAACTTAAACAAAGAGTGAACTGTGTGAATATTTCGTCTGAAATGTAAGGTTTTGGCTTTTTCTCGTCGAAGAAAATAAATAATCGTGACGAAACAGGCGCCCCCATCTGCAAATAATCATAATGTTATCTTGTAATCCGCCGTAGCTACCGGGTTGTCCGGACACAAGATGTTGCACGTTTATAATGCAACACTGTGTCATGGTGGTTCAATTCTTCTCTCTTGCCGTCATGGCGACGCATTCTTTTTATCTGCATTTCATTGATGGTATTTATAATTTATTGAATTATATGCCTTTTTCATATCTGGCACTGTTTTTGCCTTATTCCTTCTGAACACCCTTAATTTGCACCGTTTTGCCTTTCCGGCTGCACCGGAGCTTTCAGCAAGTCTACTTTCAGGAGTGAAACTATGCAGCGTCGTACATTATTAAAAGCCTTTGCTCTTTCGGCCTCTGTTGTGGCTATGGGGATGAGTTTTAGCGTTCAGGCTGCCGACACCATTAAAGTTGGCATCATGCATTCGTTGTCCGGGACAATGGCTATTTCTGAAACACCGCTGAAGGATGTGGCGTTGATGACCATTGATGAGATCAACGCCAAAGGCGGTGTACTGGGAAAAAAACTGGAGCCGGTAGTGGTTGATCCGGCGTCAAACTGGCCGCTGTTTGCCGAAAAAGCCCGTCAGTTGCTAAGCCAGGACAAAGTGGCGGTGGTTTTTGGTTGCTGGACATCGGTTTCGCGCAAATCTGTACTGCCGGTATTTGAAGAGTTAAACGGCCTGTTGTTTTATCCCGTGCAATATGAAGGTGAAGAGATGTCACCTAACGTTTTCTATACCGGCGCCGCGCCCAATCAGCAGGCCATTCCGGCGGTTGAGTATCTGATGAGTGAAGACGGTGGCAGTGCAAAACGTTTCTTCCTGCTGGGCACCGATTACGTTTATCCGCGAACAACCAATAAAATTCTCCGTGCCTGGCTGCATTCAAAAGGCATTGCGGATAAAGACATTGAAGAGGTTTATACCCCGTTTGGCCACAGCGATTACCAGACCATCGTCGCCAGCATCAAAAAATTCTCCGCCGGGGGAAAAACGGCGGTGGTATCAACCATTAATGGCGACTCTAACGTTCCGTTCTATAAAGAGCTGGCAAACCAGGGTCTGAAAGCGACCGATGTTCCGGTTGTTGCGTTCTCTGTTGGAGAAGAGGAGCTGCGCGGTATTGATACCAAACCCCTGGTAGGCAATCTTGCGGCCTGGAACTATTTTGAATCCGTTGATAATGCCACCAATAAGCAATTTATCGCTGATTACCGCGCCTATGCGAAAGCGCACAAACTGCCGAATGCTGATTCTGTGGTCACGAACGATCCGATGGAAGCCACGTATGTTGGCCTGCACATGTGGGCGCAGGCGGTTGAAAAAGCCGGAACGACGGATGTCGATAAAGTCCGTGCAGCCATGGCGGGGCAATCATTCTCTGCACCTTCTGGCTTTACGCTGACAATGGATGCAACGAACCATCACCTGCATAAACCCGTCATGATTGGCGAAATTGAAAGTAACGGTCAGTTTAACGTGGTATGGCAAACGGATGCCCCGGTCCGTGCCCAACCGTGGAGTCCGTATATCGCCGGGAATGATAAAAAATCTGAGCAGCCCGTCAAAACCGCCAGCAACTGATCTTACGCCCTCCTGTGGGAGGGCCCAATTTTGGAGAACGCTATCATGAAAGCCATGCGCTTTATTCGTGGCGTGTTGTTGCTGACGTGGCTTTTGCCGTGGATAGCGCAGGCAACAGATGCCGATACCTTCGCCGCGGCCAGTCGGACACAGCAGGCGACATTACTGGAACAATGGGCGATTAACCCCGATGTTCAGCGTTTACCTTTGCTTAATGCCCTGAGTGGCGAAAACCTGCTGACCGACGACGTTAAAAATGCATTCACGATGAACGGTTCGCGTGTGCAATCTCTGGGGGCGGGCAGCACACCCAGTGGTGAATTAAAAAAAATCCGCCTGACTAACCGCCTGCGTAACCTGGTGGCTGGCACATTGTCTGTTCATCAGTTATTAAGTGACAATGTCACTTTTAGAATGACTGCTGCCCGAACATTACAACGTGAAGCACTGCCAGTGATGCTGCCATTTTTGCAGCAAAGGCTGCTGCAGGAGACGGATGCTGGCGTGAAATCCACCCTGGCGGCTGCTCTGGCAAACCTGCAACTGAACAGTAGTTCGCCCGATGTCAGGCGCCGGGCCATCGAATTGCTGGGCGCATCCAATGATCCTGAAACACAAGCGCGATTACAGCCTTTCACCCAACTGGAACATGAACCCGATGCGCGTGTACGCGCTGCCGCCAGCGAAAGCCTGAATACCATTGAACATCGAATGAAGGTTGGAGAGTTGCTTGGCCAGGCGTTTATGGGATTATCGCTCGGGTCTATTTTATTGCTGGCGGCGCTGGGGCTGGCCATCACCTACGGGTTACTCGGCGTCATTAATATGGCGCACGGTGAAATGCTGATGCTTGGTGCTTATTGTACCTGGATAGTGCAACAGCTGATGAGCCAGTTTTTCCCGCAGTGGTTAGCCTTTTATCCGCTGATTGCGCTGCCGGTTGCCTTCCTGCTGACCGCCGCTATGGGAATGCTGCTGGAACGCACAGTGATCCGCCATTTGTACGGACGCCCACTTGAAACGCTACTGGCAACCTGGGGGATTAGCCTGATGCTGATCCAGTTGGTGCGCATGACCTTTGGTGCGCAAAACCTTGAGGTAGCTAACCCGGCATGGCTGTCGGGCGGTATTCAGGTCTATGCCAATCTGATTTTGCCGTGGAACCGGATTGTGGTGCTGGGATTTGCCATTCTGGTGCTGTCCTTCACCTGGTTGTTGCTGAATAAAACCCGTCTGGGTATGCGCGTGCGTGCAGTGACACAAAACCGCAGCATGGCAGATTGCTGCGGCGTTCCCACGGGGCGCGTGGATATGTTGGCATTTGGTCTCGGCTCCGGCATTGCCGGACTTGGGGGCGTGGCGCTATCGCAGTTGGGCAACGTTGGGCCAGAACTGGGGCAAAGCTACATCATTGATTCATTTTTGGTGGTGGTGCTGGGAGGCGTTGGACAGCTTGCCGGGAGCGTCGCGGCGGCGTTTGGTTTGGGGATTTTCAACAAGATTCTCGAACCGCAGGTTGGGGCCGTCCTCGGCAAAATTATGATTCTGGTGCTGATTATTCTGTTTATTCAAAAACGTCCGCAGGGGCTGTTTGCGCTAAAAGGGAGGGTCATTGACTGATGACGATGCCAATGACATTAACGCTGGCGCGCAAAGCGCCGCGTATTACCTGTGTGCTGGGGCTGGCTTTACTGCTGGCACTGATTATTCTGCCATTTCTCGCGCTGCTGCCTACGGATCATCCGCTGGCGATATCTGTCTGGACACTGACACTGGTTGGGAAAATTCTCTGTTATGCCATTGTGGCAGTTGCCCTGGATCTGGTGTGGGGATATGCCGGAATGCTGTCGCTGGGCCACGGTATTTTCTTTGCGCTGGGCGGTTATGCGATGGGGATGTACCTGATGCGCCAGGCATCTGGTGAAGGGGTGCCAGCTTTTATGTCGTTCCTGTCGTGGACTGAACTTCCGTGGTTCTGGTGGGGAACGCAGCATTTTCTTTGGGCGATGATATTGGTTGTTATGGTGCCTGGCTTGCTGGCGTTGGTGTTTGGCTGGTTTGCCTTCCGTTCAAAAATCAAAGGGGTCTATTTCTCCATCATGACGCAGGCGCTGACCTTTGCCGGCATGCTGTTGTTCTTCCGTAACGAAACCGGGTTTGGCGGCAATAACGGATTTACCGGTTTTACCACCATTCTGGGATTTTCGGTGACGGCGACCACGACACGTATCGCGTTGTTCCTGGCGACCGTTGTGCTGCTGATTCTGGCGCTGTGGCTCGGATGGGCGCTGGCTCGCAGTAAATTTGGCCGTATTTTGACAGCCGTTCGCGACGCTGAAAATCGGTTGATGTTCTGCGGGTATGACCCAAAGGGTTTCAAACTACTGGTATGGACACTCTCTGCCGTCCTGTGCGGGCTGGCGGGGGCGCTGTATGTTCCGCAGGTGGGGATCATTAACCCCAGTGAAATGTCACCCACCAACTCAATTGAAGCCGCGATTTGGGTCGCACTGGGTGGGCGCGGTACGTTGATTGGCCCGGTGTTTGGCGCGGTGCTCGTGAACGGCGCTAAAAGTTGGTTTACCGTCATCATGCCTGAATACTGGCAACTGTTTCTCGGCCTGATTTTTATTGGCGTTACGCTGTTTTTGCCTCGAGGCGTAATTGGTCTGTTTCGCAAGGGAGACAAATAATGCAGCCAGATGAAGGGCTTTTTACCCGCCAGATGCCGGGCGATCGTTTTCGCAATCAAACAGATCCGGTGCTCCAACTGGAAAAAATAAACGTTAACTTTGATGGTTTCCAGGCGCTAACGGATTTGACGCTCAATATTGGGGTTGGCGAGTTACGCTGCGTTATTGGACCCAATGGCGCGGGAAAAACCACGTTGATGGATGTCATCACCGGTAAAACGAAGCCGCAAAGTGGGCGGGCGATTTACGATCAATCCATTGATTTAACATCACTCGACGCCATCGCCATTGCTCGCCAGGGCATTGGTCGCAAATTTCAGAAACCGACCGTTTTTGAAGCGTTGACGGTGGAAGAGAACCTCGAGTTGGCGATGAAAAATGATAAATCCGTTTGGGGGTCATTACGGGCGTGTTTATCGGGAGAACAGCGGGATCGCATCGATGACATGTTGACGCTGTTGCGACTGAGTAACGAACGCGCCCGTCGTGCCGGACGCCTTTCCCATGGGCAGAAACAATTTCTGGAGATTGGTATGTTGCTGGTGCAGGAGCCGCATTTGTTGCTACTGGATGAGCCAGCTGCCGGGATGACGGATGCTGAGACGGAATACACCGCTGAACTGTTTCGCCAGCTTGCCGGAAAACATTCTCTGATGGTGGTTGAGCACGATATGGGGTTTGTTGAGAGCATTGCTGATCACGTCACGGTATTGCACCAGGGGCGGGTACTGGCCGAGGGGAGCCTGCGCGATGTTCAGGCCAATGAGCAGGTGATTGAAGTGTATCTCGGACGCTAAGGAGTGCTGATGCTACAGGTAAATGAACTAAATCAATACTATGGCGGCAGCCATATCCTGCGTGGCGTGAGTTTTGAGGCGCGTATAGGTGAAGTAACATGTCTGCTGGGGCGTAATGGGGTTGGCAAAACGACACTGCTGAAGTGCCTGATGGGTCTGATTCCAACCCGCAGCGGCAGTGTTATCTGGCAGGGTAAAAACATTACTCTCCGTAAGCCACATCAGCGGGTGCTGGCGGGGGTAGCGTATGTGCCGCAGGGACGCGATATTTTTCCTCGCCTGACGGTTGAAGAGAATCTGTTGCTGGGACTCTCCCGGTTTTCAGCGCAAGAGGCAAAACGTGTACCGGATGAAATTTATGCGTTGTTTCCGGTATTACAGGAGATGAAATACCGGCGGGGCGGTGATTTGTCGGGCGGGCAACAGCAACAGTTAGCTATTGGCCGGGCGCTGGCCAGTCGCCCGCAGTTGTTGATCCTCGATGAACCAACAGAGGGGATCCAGCCTTCGGTGATTAAGGAGATTGGCCTGGTTATTAGCCAACTGGCCCATCGTGGTGATATGGCTATATTGCTGGTGGAGCAGTTTTATGACTTTGCCGAACAGCTTGCAGACAAATACCTGTTAATGTCGCGAGGCAGCATTATTCAACGTGGATCAGGTGAAAATATGGCAGCAGAAGGTGTGCGTGGGTTGGTTGCCATCTAAATCAGGCGACAGTGCCGTTTTGGCACTGTCGCAGTAATTTTCAGCAGACTGCCGGCTGGCTCCAGGGTTTGGCGCGTATGCCTTTTATCATTAACGCCCAGGCCAGGACAATCGCCACCATTAGTGCGACAAACAGCGACCATGGGGGCAGTGTGGTCAGGATGACCCCGCTGACTAATGGGTTTACCGCCGCGCCAAGCCAGCCCAGTGACTGGGCGGAAAAGTAACTGGCTTTCATACCTGCCGGTGCGATGTTGTCGATCAGCATGTATTCACCCGGCGCGTAGATGATCTCGCCAATGGTGAAAAAGGCGGCTGAAATCCCCCAGAACAGCAGGCTGTTGCCAGAGAAGGTAAAACCGACCAGACCGATAACAAAAAAAAGTGTACCCGCAGCCATCAGCGGGCGGATGTTTGCAGACGTCAGTCTGCGTCCGACAGCATATTGCAGCGATACCACAATTGCTGCGTTGACGGGCAGGACGACCGCCACCACTTTCTCAGCAAAATCACCATCGGCAACCACCATCACGTACTGAGAAATACAGGATGCAAATGCACCACCGACAAACGAGGCCAGAAACGCAGACAACGTAAACCAGCATAATGCTTTATCGCGCAGCAAAACTGAGGGTGACCATACTGTCGCGTTCAAACCTTCAGAGGGGATTGCGGAGCGTTTTACCCATGTCTGGATAAACACCAGCGGGAAGGCTGAACATATGGCCGCCAACCAGAACGGCAGGTTAATGCTTTGCATGACCAGTAGCGTGCCTAACGGCGGGCCAACGGTCCAGCCGATGTTCAGCACGGTGTAGTTAAGTGAGAAAATCTTTGTTTTAGTGGTGGCTGAGAGGTTATCGGCAAACCAGGCTTTCAGCACGGTGGCAAACACGGAGTAGGCACAGTTGATCAGCGCGAAGAGCAGAACGACCACCACCACGTTATGCACCAGAGGAATCGCTATAAAGCCGCAAGCAAAGCCCGCGATCGCCAGTAGCATAAAGCGTTTTTTTTCAAATTTATCGGCCAGGATGCCGAATCCAAGACTGAAAACGACGCCAATAGTCAGTGCTACTGTCATTGCATAACCGATCAGATCGACACCCAGGCCATACTGACGACTGAGGTAAATCGTCATGAATGGTAGCGTGGCTCCGCGTCCAATGGTTAATAACAAAGATGACGCGAGTAACGCGAGAGTGGACCTTCTCAGTGAGATATTCATTTTTCTGCCCGACAATGCATGTTGTTATGTTTTTTTTAGATATCAGAAACAAATAGCATGCTAAAAGTGTGATGTACACTCAATAAGTTGTCTGAAAATGCCCTGTGTGGCCTACCTGAATTAATGATCTGTTACGGTACAACGATTTCCGTTACCTTAACTTGTTTACAAAAATTTAATATTTGCAGGGGCGGTGGTATGTCGCGTAAAGATGGGTTGCTGGCGTTACTGGTTGTCGTAGTTTGGGGGCTGAACTTTGTTGTCATTAAGGTGGGACTACACAATATGCCGCCGTTGATGCTGGCAGGCTTGCGCTTTTTACTGGTGGTGTTTCCCGCAATCTTTTTTGTTGCCCGCCCGAAGATCCCGCTCTCGCTGTTACTTGGCTATGGCCTGACCATCAGCTTCGGTCAGTTCGCTTTTCTGTTTAGCGCCATCAAGTTTGGGATGCCTGCCGGTCTGGCATCGCTGGTTTTACAGGCGCAAGCGTTTTTCACTATCGTGCTGGGCGCGTTCGCCTTTGGCGAGCGTTTGCAGGGGAAGCAACTGGTCGGTATCGCGCTGGCGGTGTTCGGTGTGCTGGTATTGATTGAGGCGAGTCTCAATGGACAACATGTTGGTATGCTTGGCTTTATGCTGACGCTGGCGGCGGCACTGAGCTGGGCCTGCGGTAATATCTTTAACAAGAAAATTATGCAGCATACTTCGCGTCCAGCGGTCATGTCGCTGGTGGTGTGGAGCGCATTAATTCCTGTCGTACCGTTTTTTCTGGCATCGGCATTGCTTGATGGCCCAGCGCAAATCGTGCAGAGCCTTGTGGCGATCGATATGACCACCATCCTGTCCCTGGTGTATCTGGCCTTTGTGGCGACCATTGTGGGCTATGGCATTTGGGGTTCTCTGCTGGGGCGCTATGAAACCTGGCGTGTTGCGCCATTGTCGTTGCTGGTACCCGTGGTAGGGTTGGCCAGTGCCGCAGTGCTGCTGGATGAAACGTTAACCGGGCTGCAACTGCTTGGTGCGTTGTTGATCATGGCGGGGTTGTATATCAACGTGTTCGGTTTTCGCTTGCGCAAGATTGTGCAGGTGAAGGGTTAAAAAAAAGCCCCGCAGTGACGGGGCTAAATAATTACAGGCTGTGCATATTGTAATAAGGCACGCCTAACTCATCGGATTTATCGCTGCCGGCACCCATATGATTAAAATCGAACGGGGACTGATCGTGCGCAGGGGGCATAATCATCGCGTCGCGATTATTTTGCGTTGTCGGTTGCGGGGTCTGTTCCGCCATGCTCTGGCCCGACGCAACAAGCAGCAGGGCCAGCATCGCATAAGACAGAAGTTTCATGATTTCCTCGGTTACGTCGTTAACTGGCGATTAGCAATTGCATTGATTGAGCGGGAGCAAATACCGGGATTCGCCATGCATATTCGTCACCCGATATTTATGCGGCGGTACATCAAAATAGTTCTTGAAGGTCCGGGTCAGCGTTTGCTGAGACTCAAAACCGTAACGCTCTGCAAGATAGAGGATCGGTTCGTTACTCTCTTTCAATTTTTGCGCTATTTCAGTCATTTTGCGGCTACGGATGTATTGACCTAATGAATGACCGGTTTCTTTTTTGAACATCCGCTGCAGGTGCCATTTGGAGTAACCTGAACGCTCAGACACTTTTTCCAGCGAGAGTGGCGATTCAAGGTTATTTTCGATCCAGTCCAAAATGCTATGAATAGTGATTGTGTCAGTATTGCGTCTGGACATCGTCATACCTCTTTCTGTTTACGGCAGGATCCTCTTAAGCAAATGCTCAAGTGTTGCTACTTCTTCCGCCGTTAAGTTTTTTGTTAGTTCCTGGTGCAGGTCTTGCCCTACTAATTGATGACACTGCTCGCAAATTGCTGCGCCGTGCTCGGTGAGTTTCACCAGTACACCGCGCTTGTCATGTGGATTCGGAAGCCTTTCTATCCAGCCTTTACAGGCCAGTCTGTCCAGCATCCGCGTCAGGGCGCCAAGATCGACAGACAGCACTTTTTTCAATTCGACAGGGGTAATGCACACCGCACAACGGATGGAGCAGAGCACCTTAAACTGCGATGCCGTGATATCCAGCGGTGACAAATAGTCGTTTAATAAACGATCTTTTTTCTGATTAACCATGTAGATCAAACGACCCAGTGGGATGATTTCATTGAACAGATCACTGGTGCTTTTCACAATGGTTGCCCTGGCAAGTAGTTAGTCACGGCTGATATTATTGCTTAGGCAAATATAAGTCAAATGAATGAGTGGCCGCATGCCACGTTTTGCTAAAACATCAGGAACGCGCTACGCATAGCGCGTTTTTAACGTTCTGATCCGTAGGGTTTATGCGTAAAGAGAACTAATGAATCCTTACATCGACAACATGGCTTAACCCTGGAGTTTGCCCTTATACTTGCCGTTGACGAAAAACGCACAGGAAAGATGACATTATGATGGACTTGTTTAAAGCAATAGGACTGGGGCTGGTAGTCCTGTTACCGCTGGCAAACCCGTTAACCACCGTGGCGCTGTTTCTCGGCCTTGCTGGCAACATGAACAGCGCAGAGCGTAACCGTCAGTCATTAATGGCGTCTGTCTATGTATTTGCCATTATGATGGTCGCGTACTACGCCGGGCAGGTGGTAATGAATACGTTTGGGATTTCGATTCCCGGGTTGCGTATTGCGGGCGGGTTAATCGTTGCGTTTATCGGCTTTCGTATGCTGTTCCCTCAGCAGAAAGCGCATGATTCTCCGGAAGCGAGAAGCAAATCCGAAGAACTGGAGGACGAACCGACGGCCAATATTGCCTTTGTTCCGCTGGCCATGCCGAGTACTGCCGGCCCGGGGACGATTGCAATGATCATCAGTTCGGCCTCTACCGTGCGGCACGGTTCCGAATTCCCGGACTGGGTGATCATGGTTGCGCCGCCCATTATTTTTGCCGTCGTCGGGATTATCTTGTGGGGATGTCTGCGCAGTTCTGGCGGAATTATGCGGCTGGTGGGGAAAGGCGGGATCGAAGCTATTTCCCGTCTGATGGGCTTCCTGCTGGTGTGTATGGGTGTGCAGTTTATTATTAACGGCGTGCTGGAAATCATCCAAACCTACCATTAAACAACGGGCCCGGTATATCTACCGGGCCTTTTTCTTATTGCTGCTGTGGTTGCTCTTCCAGCGTTACCGGCCATTTGCGGAAGATAATCACTGACCAGATCAGCGCGGCAACGGCAGGAAGTGCACCGACGTAACCAATCGTCGACATCGACCAGTGCAGACTTACCTGATTTCCCACCAGCGCTCCCGCGCCAATACCAATATTAAAAATACCGGAGAACAGCGCCATTGCGACGTCAGTGGCATCCGGAGCCAGTGCCAGTACTTTCACCTGCATTCCCAGGCCGATCACCATAATGGCAATACCCCAGAAAATACTCAGGACAGCCAGGTGCATTTCGCTATCAGCAGCAGGCAATAGCAGCACCAGGCACAGGGTCAACAGGGCAATAGCCGCGCTTATCAACACCGAGGCATACTGATTACCAAGCTTGCCAAAAATTACGCTGCCAATAATACCCGCGCCACCGAGAACCAGAAGCAGCACAGTGGCAAAGTTAGCGCTCAGCCCGGCGACGGTCTGCACAAAGGGTTCGATATAGCTATAAGCCGTATAATGCGCGGTGACCACAATCACCGTCAGCAGATACAGGCTCATTAACGCCGGACGGCGGAATAACACCGGCAGGCTTTTTAATGAACCGGAATGCTCACTGGGTAATTTGGGCAGAAGCTTAATCAGGCAAAGCAGGGTAATTAGCGCGCCCATACCGATGGCGAAGAAGGTAGTGCGCCAGCCAAAATACTGGCCGACGATGCGTCCGATAGGCAGGCCTAATACCATCGCCAGCGCGGTGCCGGTCGCAATCAGGCTGAGTGCCTGCGCGCGTTTCCCGGCCGGAGCAAGGCGTATCGCCAGCGATGCAGTGATCGACCAGAAAATGGCGTGTGCGAAAGCAATACCAATACGGCTAATCACCAGCACGGTAAAATTCCATGCCAGGAAAGAGAGTACGTGGCTGGCGATAAATACGACAAACAGGCAGATCAGCAGCTTGCGGCGTTCTACCTGGCTGGTGAGCAGCATGAAGGGCAGCGACATCAGGGCCACCACCCAGGCGTAGATCGTCAACATGATCCCAACCTGCGCGGTCTGCATATTAAAACTTTGCGCAATGTCGGACAGCAACCCGACCGGGACAAACTCAGTGGTATTGAAAATAAAACCGGCAATAGCAAGCGTAACTACCCGTAGCCACGCGACCTTGCGGGAAACAGTGTTTGTTGTCATATGTATAAATCGGGTTAGCTGCAAAAAGGAGAGGTGGCGATCTTAAAACGTTTACTGGTGAAAATACAATCATTTCGTGATTAAGATCACGCTGTTTTGCGGATGATAATGCGGTGCATTACGAGAGAAAATAAAGCCGGTCAGTACTACTGACTGACCGGAGAATACCGTTACCTGAGCGAGTTTAGTGCAGCTGCGCTTCTTTCATGCACAACGCTTCATGCTCACTGTCGATGATTGGCTCAACTTTACCCATCAAAAACAGATAGTTCAAAATTCCCAGAACCACCAGTGCGGCAGAGAACACCAGCGCCCAGGTAAAGGAGCCAGTGGCTGCAACAATGGCTCCGGTAATAATTGGTCCTACCGCGCCTCCCATATTGGAGACAGTATTCTGTAACCCTGCAACAATCGATACGCTGTTTTTAGGCGCAACGTCACCCGGTAGTGCCCAGACCTGCGAGGCGGCAACCGTGGTGCCTGATTTCGCCACACACAGTAAAAATACGGTCATAAACACGGAATCAGTAAAAGGAGCAAAACCAATACATAAAGCCATTAACAGACCGATTGTCAGGAATAATTTTCTTGTAGCAGTCAGCGACAGGATCCGCTTATGTACCATACGGTCAGAGGCCCAGCCGGCAAAGACTTCGATCACCATCCCACATAATAATGGCAGGGCGGCAACCATCCCCATTTTGATAAAATCCATTCCTTTGTCTTTTACCAGATAAGTGGGTAGCCAGGTAATAAAGAAATAGGATGTATAGTTGATGGTAAAGAAACCGATACACATTGCCCAAATGTTACGGTAGCGCAACAGTTTATACCAACGCATCGGTAATACGGATTTGTCGCCGTGTTTTTGCTTTTGCCCTTCGCGAATATGTTTAATTTCGCTTGTACTGATCCTTTTGTGGTCCTCCGGGTTTTCTGTATAAATAAAATACCAGGCAATGACCCAAAAAATGCCTACACCACCAATAATCAGAAATGTCATCCGCCAGTCAAACTGGTAGATCATCCAGACAATAAGCGGCATCGCGACGGCACCACCAAATTTAGAGGCACTGTCAAACAATCCTGAGACGGTGGCCCGCTCCCGATCCGGGAACCAGCGCGCAGCGATCCCTGCATTGCTTGGATAGGCGGCGGCTTCACCGACGCCCAGAGCGAGTCTCAATGCGAGTAGAGATTTAAATCCAGTGGCTAAACCCATCATTGAGGTGGCGATTGACCACCACGCGACGGCAAAACCCAGACCTTTTTTCTGACCAAAACGGTCTGCAAACCAACCTGCCGGTATTTGCAGTAAAGAATATGACCAGAAGAACGCCGCCATGATAAACCCCATCATTTCAGGATCGAGTTTTAGCTCATCAATGAGGTGAGGTGCAGCAGCAGATAATACCGTCCGGTCAATATAGTTAATTGCAATAGCAAGCCACATTAATCCCGCAATCCACCAACGAATTCGGGATTTTTCTGCAAAATTATTCATATATCTGGCCCATGGTAGATGTTCATTTTTATTATTGTGGAAAGGGTAGGGTTATCTCCACAATGTTATAATCCGTTCATTATATTTTTAGGCTTACGCTGATGAATGACATGTTCAATGATGTTATAAACACATTGCTCGCCTATATTGCTGATCGCACCCTCGGTATATCCTGCAATATGTGCCGTAGGGATGAAATTATCGAGCGCAAATAAGGGGTGTGAATTGCACGGCTCTTGTAAAAAGACATCGGCGGCAGCGCCCTTAATGACACCCTGCGTGAGAGCCAGAAAGAGATCCTCTTCATTAACGACACCACCGCGTGAAACGTTTATGAGATAACTAGTGCTCTTCATTTTTTTCATCTGCGCTAAATCAAAGAGATTTTTGGTTTCAGGCGTCAGCGGAGTGTGTAACGTGATGAAATCACTTTGTTCTGTTAGTTCATCGAGCGAAACGTATTCAATGTGATTATCTGCGGCGAACTGTGCATCCTGCCATGCGTCGTGAGCCAGCACGCGCATATTAAAGCCGCGGGCTCGCAGTGCAACCTGTTTACCGATGTTACCTAACCCAATAATGCCAATCGTTTTTCCATATACATCGGAGGCGAAGATCCGTGGCCAGTTTCCCGCGCGGGTTTGTTCAATCGCGTAGGGGAGTTGACGCGCACAGTTAAGGATCAGGGAAAACGCAAAGTCTGCGACGGCATGCTTATTGGCATCCGGCACATTGGTAACAAAAATACCTTTTTCACGCGTGGCATTGAGGTCGATATTATCGACGCCCACGCCGTGTTTGCAGACGATTTTCAGATTCGGTGCCGCAGCTATTAGTCCGGCATTAACATCGGTAAAAGCGACGATCATTGCCACTGTCTGTTCCAGATGAGGTGCAAGCGCTTCTAAACCGGCATCTGCAGGTAGCATGATTAACTCAAGTCCGGCGTCGTTAAGCAGTTTGATCGGTTGCTGATCGTATTTGGCAAATGAAGGTGATGTACAGATGACTTTCATAATACAATCCTGTTAGTTAAGCGGCGTTGCCGCCGCTGTAAAAGTGTCTATCGTAAATAGTTATTGATAATTTGCTGGATCTGGCGTTCCTGATGAGCATCAAACGTGACAGCGTAACGGCTTGCGCCTACCTCGTGCCCCATGATTTGCAATGCTTTTTTGACTGCGGCGGGCGAGAACGCAACTTTATAGAGCTCGGTTCGCAAACCTGTGACGCTTTCCTGTGCTTCATGCGATCCGACAACATCACCGGCCTTGAATCGCGCCCAGATAGCGTTAATTTCTTTTGGCGCTACGTTCGCCAAACCGGAAATACAGGCTGAACAGCCATCAACAAATCCCTGATGAATGAGTGAATCTGGACCATTCAGCACATCAAATCCCTCGATATCTTTAACTGCATCCAGGAAGCTGCTAAGACTTTCATAACTGCCGGCACTGTCTTTGATCCCGATAATGTTCGGGTGTGCCGCCAGCACTCTGGCTGTTTCCGGTTCAATGGTATTTCCCGTACGTGCCGGAATGTTGTAGAGAAATACCGGTACCGATAGCGCGTCGGCAATCGCGGTATAGTGAGCTATCAGTTCCTGCTGTTTGAGCGGAACAAAATACGGGGTAATCACCGATACGGCATCGACGCCCAGTTTTTCTATCTGCTTGCCCAGACGAATGGTTTCACGGGTAGAGATTTCACCAATATGCGCCACTACGTTCGCCCGCCCAGCAACTTCCTCAACGCAGGTGCGGGTCACTGCTATTTTTTCTTCCTCGTTGAGCACAAAAAACTCACCGTTTGTGCCGCCGCAGAAAATACCGTTTCCGGCATTTAACTGGCGGTTTACCTGGTTTCTCAGTTCTTTAAGGTTAAGCCCGCCGTCGTGGTCGAACGGGGTAACGATTGCCGTCAGTACACCACAGATTTTCTTACTCATGATTCACTCCTTTGGTATTCAGTTCTGGAAACAGAGTTTGATAAATGGCCTGAATATCCTCATGACTCACCTCGCAGGGAGCATTATTCATCAGGCGTTTTACGTTCAGTGCGGCATCGGCCAGTGCGGGAATATCAGTAGACGGTACACCAAGCGTTGCCAGGTTATCGGGCAGGTTCAGTCGTTTCACGAGTGTGGCGAAGTACTCCACCAGGGCGCGGGATTTTTCTTCGGCACTGAGTGTTGAGTCAGCGTCAGGCAGCAGATCCCACACCAGGGCAAACTTGTCGACCACAAATGGGCGAATCACTTTCATGCAGGGTGCTAACAGAATGGCGTTAGCGACGCCATGTGGGAGATGGTATCGACCGCCGAGCGGGTAAGAGAGCGCGTGGACCAGGTGAGTACCAGCATGATTAATCGCCACACCGCCGTAATACGATGCCCACAGCATCTCCAGTTTGGCCAGCAGATTTTCCGGCTCATTGACGGAGATTTCGATATGGTTGAGTAGCTTACGCAGGCCAATGAGCGAAGCGTTATCACTTACCGGATTGGCGACGGTAGCGGTAAAGCATTCGATCAGATGACATAGCGCGTCGATGCCAGTGGACGAGGCAATATGCGCCGGCATGCTGGTGGTGAGTTCTGGCAACAGGGCCACGTAATCCGGTAATAGCACCGGAGAAATGATGCCGACTTTGGTGTTTTGTTCCGGGATCGCCAGAATCGCATTGGGAGTCGCTTCAGAACCCGTACCTGCTGTGGCGGGGATCAGCACAGAAGCAACGCGTTGCAGCGGTTTTTCTCCCGCCAGCATGGCGTCAAGCGTCGGAGATTCAGGATGGCATAAGACGGAGAGCAGTTTCGCCACATCCAGTACGCTACCACCGCCGATACCGATCACCATTTCTACGTTGAGACCTTGTACGTTTTTTAATAGTGCGCTGACATCGTGATGCCCGGGTTCTGCAGGCACATTGTCAATCAGAGCCACATGACGTCCATCGTTGGTCAGTAAGTTGCGGATCTGTGTTACCGCGCCCAGTCCGACAATATTGCTATCCGTCACCAGTAACAGCTGGCGTTTACCTGCCAGTAACGGCTCCAGTGCGGGGATAGCATTCGAACCGCTAATGACGGTGCTATTGATTGTTGCCACAGCATTCTCCTGTTGTTCGAGTGATTGAATTCGCTCACTGAGATTCAGGAACGATTGCATCATGGGCTAAATTTATAATTTATCTCGGAGATGAATAACTTGAGCTTGCTCACATTTAATCAAATGTGATTGAATATAATCATTATCAACATACAACAACCCGGAGCATGGATGAGTAGACATGTTGTAAGACCCCAGATCCTTGTCATTGCTGATGACTTTACGGGGGGAAATGATGCGGGGGTGAGTCTGGCGCTGACGGGAATGACGGTAAATGTCGCTTTCACATTGCCCTGTGCCGATGATGCAGATGTGCTGGTCATCAACACGGATAGTCGTGCGCTGGAGGCAGAGCAGGCCGCCGCCAGAGTAAGTGAGCTGGCTCTAACAAGTCAGGCTGATCCTCAGACGCAGTGGCTGAAGAAAATAGATTCAACATTGCGCGGAAACCCGGGGGCCGAACTGGACGCGTTAATGCGGATTACAGGTAAAAAGCGGGCCATCGTGGCACTGGCTTGTCCCTCAGTCGGGCGAATCACCGAGCAGGGGCAGTGCCTCGTTAACGGTATTCCGGTAACGCAGACCGAATTTGCCAGCGATCCGAAAACACCGGTGATGAGTGCCGATATTTGTGAGGTGATACAGGCACAAACCACCATTGCGTGTCGGGCGATGTCACTGAATGACTACATGCAGCACCTGCGCGAGCCTGCTGTTGAGACGCCGCAGATTTGGGTTGTGGATGCCCGGACTGACGCTGACCTTGATGTGATTGTTACTGATGCGCTGATGCAGGATGAGCTGCCGCTGCTGGTGGGGTCTGCCGGGATCTGTGACGCGCTGGCCCGTCATGTCCGGACACCGTCCTCACAGTGTTTACTGGCGGTAGTGGGTTCAATGAGTGAAATCGCTCAACAGCAGATTGCCGCTGTGTACCAGGACCCGCAGGTGGGGACTGTATTCATTGATATCGAAAATATCTTCAGCGGTAGCTCGACAGAGTACGCGCAGCGCATCGTTAGGATCCTCTCCTCTGGTAGACACTGTATTGTTCACACAAGTCCCGACAGTGAAGCACGCCATCATATTCCGCAGCTGTGCGTGCGTATGGGGATGAATCGCGCTCAGCTCGGTGAAAAAATCTGCCAGTTTCTTGGACAGCTTATCCGGCAGGTTTTGCAGGAGGTATCGCCAGGCGCGCTGTATCTCTCTGGCGGTGATGTGGCGATGGCGGTTGCAGACGCCCTTAAGGCAACAGGATTTCGTATTACTGACCGTGTGGCCCAGTGTGTGCCGTACGGTCATTTTGTCGGTGGCGACTGGCAACGCCCGGTTATGACAAAGGCAGGGGGATTCGGTGACGAAACGACGTTGCGTCAGGTTTTAAATTTTATCGAGGAGAACATGAGTGAATAACATTATTGCAGTAACTATGGGCGACCCAGCAGGTATTGGACCTGAGATTATTATTAAATCGCTGGTGGAGGGAGAGCTGTCTGGCGCGCCGGTTGTGGTTGTGGGATGTGCCCAAACGCTGCGTCGTATCCAGTCATTAAATGTCACGCCGCCAGCGGAACTCCGGGTTATCGACAGCGTAACCCAGGCGCAATTCGCCCCCGGTGTTATCAACGTGATTGACGAACCCCTTGCCGATCCTGCGGCGCTTGAACCGGGGGTGGTGCAAGCGCAGGCGGGTGATTTGGCCTATCGCTGTATTAAACGCGCTACAGCACTGGCGCTAAGTGGTGAAGTTAAGGCCATTGCCACTGCGCCGCTGAATAAAGAAGCACTGCACATGGCGGGACATCATTATCCCGGCCATACCGAACTGCTGGCACAACTGACCAACAGCAAAGACTATGCGATGGTGCTGTATACCGAACAGCTTAAAGTGATTCATGTCACCACACATATTGCACTACGTAGATTCCTTGATACGCTCAGTGAACAGCGTGTAAAAACAGTCATTCAGGTCGCAGATGATTTCCTGCGTCGTGTCGGGTTTGATAATCCACGTATTGCGGTCGCAGGCGTCAACCCCCATGCCGGCGAAAATGGCCTGTTTGGCGAGGAAGAGATAACGATTGTCGGACCCGCGGTGCAGGCAATGCAAGCGAGAGGGTTGAATGTTACGGGACCATGTCCACCAGATACTGTCTTTATGCAGTGCCACGAAGGTATGTATGACATGGTGGTGGCAATGTATCACGATCAGGGCCATATTCCGCTAAAATTGCTGGGATTCTATGATGGGGTGAATATCACCGCCGGATTGCCATTTATTCGCACTTCTGCAGACCATGGCACGGCGTTTGATATTGCCTGGACAGGTAAAGCCAAGTCTGAGAGCATGGCCGTGTCCATCCAGTTAGCAATGCAAATTACGCGGGATTAAAATGAAGGGATATAATCGGTTAGAACAGATTATGGATTATCTGAAAGGGCATAATCTGGCGACAGTTGAACAGCTTGTCGCTGTGACTCAGGCCTCTCCGGCGACCATTCGCCGCGACCTGATTAAACTCGATCAGGAAGGTGTTATCAGCCGTACTCACGGCGGCGTGACGCTTAACCGGTTTATCCCTTCACAACCAACCACACATGAAAAAATGCAGCGCAGCCTGATGGAAAAACAGGCTATTGCCTGCGCGGCGGCAAGCCTGGTGAAAGCCGGGGACGCCATTATCCTGGATGCGGGAACGACGATGATTGAACTGGCGCGCCAGCTTACCCATCTGCCGTTGCGCGTCATCACCAGCGATCTGCACATTGCGCTATTTCTTTCTGAGTTCAAGCAAATTGAAGTGACGATCATTGGCGGGCGTATTGATGACTCCAGCCAGTCCTGTATCGGCGAGCACGGGCGTAAACTGCTGCAAAACGTGTGGCCGGATATCGCGTTTCTAAGCTGTAACGGCTGGGATCTGACCCGCGGGATCACCGCACCGACGGAAGAAAAGGCCGGTCTGAAGCGCGACCTGATTGCAAACGCCAAACGTCGCGTACTGCTGGCAGACAGTTCAAAATACGGTGCATGGTCACTTTTCAACGTCACTCATCTGGATGCGTTGACGGATATCGTGACCGATGCGCGACTCAATGAAGAGGTGCGGCAGCAGCTTGAGCAACTGCCTTGCCATCTGACGTTCGCCAGTTAATCTGCATTTTGCGACAGCTGAGGTTCCAGTACCTCAATAAATGCTTCCAGCTGTCGCGTCATCGCCCCCCGACGCCAGACCAGCCACGTATTTAACCAACGCCAGTTTTCACTCAGCGGCCAGGCATTGACCTGATGGTGGCCTGGCATGCTTTCCAGCATAGAACGTGGAATCAGCGCGATTCCCGCGCCGGCAATCACACAGGCCAGCATGCCGTGGTAGGACTCCATTTCATGGATCGTGCCTGGCATGGCGCGATCGGCGTGAAACCAGCTTTCAAAGTGGCGGCGATAGGAACAGTTGGCGCGAAAGGCATAGATATTGTAACCATTCACATCGCTGGCCCGTTTGATGGGGGGGTGGCCATGTGGGGTGACAATCATCATCTCTTCACGGTACACCGGCATTCCTTCAAGACCTGGATGGGTAATAGGGCCATCAGCAAAAGCGGCGTTCAGCGTACCGTCGAGCACACCGTCCAGCATGGTACCGGACGGTCCTGTTGCCAGTGCAAACTGGATTTTAGGGTAGCGCTGATTATATTCGGCAAGTGTGGCCGGAATACGCACGGCGGCTGTACTTTCCAGCGATCCCAGAGAGAACAATCCCTGTGGTTCATCACCTGCGACCACCATCCTCGCTTCTTCTACCAGCGCCAGGATCCGCTGGCTGTAACGCAAAAAATTGTGCCCGGAGGGAGAAAGCCGCAGACGTTGATTTTCACGAATAAACAGATCGACGCCAAGGTCCGCTTCAAGCTGGCGAATACGCGTGGTGAGATTGGACGGCACGCGATGCACCTTCGCCGCAGCCTGCGTGATGCTGCCGGTCTCTGCGACGGCATTGAACATTTCAAGTTGCGTCAGGTCCATAATTTTCTCTGTTCGTGAATGGTATGGTTAATATTATTCATTTTTCAGAAAGAGTAAACCTGCGCATGATATAACCATACCTTGCGAGAAAGAGAGGCACTTATGACCATCACAGCAGCAACACATGCTATTTCCGTTGACCCGACCTGTGGCGAAATGCTGACGGCAATGCCGTGGGCCAGCGCCGATGAGATTACCCACGCGCTGAATCTGGCGGCGACGGGATTCAACGCATGGAAACACACGACCGTCACCCATCGCGCACAGATGTTGCGCCGGGTCGGACAAGCGCTGCGTGAACGCGCCGAAGAGATGGCGCAGTGTATCTCGCGTGAAATGGGTAAGCCCGTCAGGCAGGCACGTGCGGAAGTGGCAAAGTCTGCGGCATTATGTGACTGGTACGCCGAACATGGGCCAGCGATGCTCAGTACTGAGGCCACGCAGGTTGAGAATCACCAGGCCGTGATTGAGTACCGTCCCCTGGGGACTATTCTGGCGATCATGCCGTGGAACTTTCCGCTCTGGCAGGTTATGCGCGGCGCCGTGCCGATTTTGCTGGCCGGAAATGGCTATCTGTTAAAGCATGCACCGAATGTCACTGGTTGTGCCGCGATTATCGCCCAGGTCTTTACCGATGCGGAAATACCCGCTGGGGTATATGGCTGGGTGAATGCCGATAACGCCGGGGTGAGTCAGATGATCAATGACCCGCGTATCGCGGCGGTAACGGTGACGGGCAGCGTTCGTGCTGGTGCTGCGATTGGCGCTCAGGCTGGTGCAGCGCTGAAGAAATGCGTGCTTGAGTTAGGCGGTTCCGATCCGTTTATCGTGCTTAATGATGCAGACCTTGATTTAGCGGTTAAAGCCGCAGTGGCAGGGCGTTATCAGAATACCGGGCAGGTTTGTGCCGCAGCGAAACGCTTTATTATTGAAGAAGGGATTGCGGCAGAATTCACCCACCGTTTTGTTGCGGCAGCCAGTGCACTGAAAATGGGCGATCCGCTAAATGAAGAGAACGATCTCGGCCCAATGGCACGTTTTGATCTGCGGGATGAACTGCATCAGCAGGTTGAAGATTCACTGGCTCAAGGGGCGCGCTTACTCCTCGGTGGGGAAAAAATAGCTGGTCAGGGTAATTACTATGCCGTGACGGTACTGGGTGATGTTACGCCGGAAATGACTGCGTTTCGTCAGGAGCTGTTTGGCCCGGTTGCGGCGATTACCGTCGCGAAGGATGCTGAGCACGCATTAGCACTGGCTAATGACAGTGAGTTCGGCTTGTCGGCGACGTTGTTTACCGCGGATGAGGCACTGGCGCAAACTATGGCGGCCCGCCTGGAGTGTGGTGGCGTGTTTATTAATGGTTACAGTGCCAGTGATGCTCGCGTTGCTTTTGGCGGCGTGAAGAAAAGCGGTTTTGGTCGTGAGCTTTCTCACTTTGGTCTGCATGAGTTTTGCAATGTGCAAACCGTCTGGAAAAACCGTCTCTGATAGCCCGGGTGCCTCTGCAGGGGCACCCGTCTTATTTCTGCAATAAATTTGTCATTTACTCTGCGTACACTCGCGCCTAACGCTTTGATACAGAAGAGTAATATGAACATAACGCAAATTTTTCGTCGCCTGACTCCCCGTCAGTTTGGTCTGTTAACCGGTATCATTTGTATTATTGCACTGTTCTCTGTTTTGCAGATTGCATCCTCGCTTATGCTCTCAGCCTCTGTCAGGGACGCGCAGATTAATGAACAGCATAATCAGCAGGTGCTTTTGCAACAGTCGAAGATCGATGAAGCAAGGGTGGCGTTGTTATCTGCCAGCGACTTACTTAATCGTGCTGGCGTTTACTTTATGCAGGATGCGGCTACCGGCTCGGAAGGGAGCTGGCGCCCGTTAATGGAAGAGGCCCAGCATGCGTTAACGCAGTCAAAAACGGCATGGGATGCCTGGCTTGCAATGGATCCGCATCAGCCTCCCGACTTGATGGAGAGCTATCAGCGTTTTTATAGCGGTATTCAGGAGCAGGCCGATGGATTAATGCAATCCAATAGCATTGATGCGTTTTTTGCCGTGCCTGTTCAGGCGTTTCAGACAGACTTTAATGAAAATTATGCACGTTTTCAGCAAGACAGTTTCCAGCAGACGGAAAAAGGGCGAGAGCAGCTGTTGACCAGTCTTGAACGTTTACAGCACCTCTTTTTATTTATTCCTCTTGTGCTGGTGGTGATTGCGGTACTGGTCTGGCGCAGTATGTCCCGCTGGGTAATCGCGCCACTGAGACGACTGATCGATCATATTGATGTGTTAGCGGCTGGCGATCTTTCCCGTCCAGCCCCCCAGGTGAGCCAGTTTAATCGTGAAGTGACACAACTGAGCTCACGTATCGACGCGATGCAGCAGGGGCTACGGATTCTGGTGCAACAGGTGAATGACGCTACGACCTCAATGGTGGGAAATATCACTCAGCTTACGCAAAGCAATAAACAGTTATATCAGCAATCCGCGAAACAGAGCGATGAGCTAAATACGGTGACATCACATATTTCGTTTCTGGAAACACATGTCGAGGATAACAGTGGGTTTGCTCAACTGGCGAATCAACGCGCCGTGCAGGCGCGGGATATTGCTGCGGGTGGCAACCGGATGATGGCAACGGTAAATGCGTCGATGCAGGCAATTGTTGCCCGTTCATCAGAGATGCGCGGGATCATCTCACTGATTGACAGCATCGCGTTTCAGACCAATATTCTGGCGTTAAATGCGGCGATTGAAGCTGCGCATGCTGGTGAACAAGGGCGTGGATTTGCGGTTGTTGCAAAAGAAGTTGGGTTGTTGGCGAGAAAAAGCAGTCAGTCCACGCAGAATATTCAGGCGCTGATTCATCATTCCTTAGCGGGTATTGACGAAGGATTTCATGCGGTGAACGGACTGGATGACAACTTACAGCAGGTTATATCGCTGGTGGAAAATCTTGGCGCCTTACTGAATGATATTTCTGCTGCGACGATGAATCAAGGAACCCATATTCACGAGTTGACCAGTCAGCTTCAGGCTCTGAATAACGAAGCCCGACAGACCAGCGATCTGGTGAACGCTGCGTCTGATTCCTCCTTACAGTTACATCATGAATCTCATCAGCTTATGCAGGCCGTTGCCAGATTCCGTCTTCCGGCCTGACGCTGTGTATTCAGCTCTGTTATACTCGCAGGCCTTTCATACCTGCGAGCAAGGAGCATGTTGTGGCCAGGGCCATGGACAATTCAATTTTAGAGACCATTGTGCAGCAGGTTCGTCCGCTGATTGGTCAGGGAAAAGTTGCCGATTATATTCCTGCATTAGCCTCTGTCGATGGCTCAAAACTGGGTATTGCCATTTGCACCGTTGATGGTCAGCACTATCAGGCGGGGGATGCGCAAGAACGTTTTTCTATTCAGTCGATTTCAAAGGTGCTTAGCCTGGTTGTCGCAATGCGTCATTACCAGGAAGACGAGATCTGGCAACGTGTTGGCAAAGATCCTTCCGGTCACCCGTTTAACTCGCTGGTGCAGCTGGAAATGGAGCAGGGTATACCGCGTAATCCCTTTATCAATGCCGGGGCATTGGTGGTTTGCGATATGCTGCAAGGTCGCCTGAGTGCGCCACGGCAACGAATGCTGGAAGTGGTACGTGCATTAAGTGGCGTTTCAGATATTGCTTATGATACGACGGTGGCACGCTCTGAGTTTGAGCACTCAGCCCGCAACGCGGCAATTGCCTGGCTGATGAAGTCCTTTGGTAATTTTCATCACGATGTGACGACCGTTCTGCAAAATTATTTTCACTACTGCGCGCTGAAAATGAGCTGTGTGGAGCTGGCGCGCACGTTCGTCTTTCTGGCGAATCAGGGGCATGCCTTTCATCTTGCGGAGCCCGTGGTCACGCCGATGCAGGCGCGGCAGATTAACGCGCTAATGGCGACCAGCGGTATGTATCAAAATGCCGGGGAGTTTGCCTGGCGGGTAGGTTTGCCGGCGAAATCGGGTGTCGGTGGTGGTATTGTGGCGATCGTGCCGCATGAGATGGCGATTGCGGTCTGGAGTCCGGAACTGGATCCCGCAGGGAACTCGCTGGCGGGTATTGCGGTACTGGAACAATTAACTCAACAGTTAGGGCGCTCGGTTTACTGATGAACACGCTCGACTCGCTTTTTGCCCGACTGGCGAAATCGACTTTTCGATCGCGGTTTCGTCTCGGTCAGAAAGAAAGACAATATTGTCTGGAAAAAGGTGCGCCGGTCATTGAACAACATGCGGCCGATTTTATTGCTAAGCGCCTGGCTCCCGCGCTCCCGACCAATGACGGAAAGCAAACGCCGATGCGTGGACATCCGGTGTTTATCGCTCAACATGCCACGGCGACCTGCTGTAGGGGATGTCTGGCCAAATGGCATGATATACCTCAGGGGCAACCGTTGAGCGAGCAACAGCAACGTTACGTTGTCACTGTTATCTACCACTGGTTAGTGCTGCAAATGAATAAGCCATAGATAACATAATCCTATGATTCGACTCCTTGTGTTATGTAATTGTTAATTGCAGTATGAAGGGGTCAATCTAAGGAGACTAAATGGCTACCCACACCCCCTGCTTTATACTGAGCGCGGAACAGATCCTGTCGAGAATCGACGAGCTTAGTGATGTCCTTGAACAGTGCGTGAATGATGGCGCATCAGTCAGTTTTATGCTCCCTTTTAACCGCGATAAGTCGCGGCCTTTTTGGACGCGTGTTGCACAAAGTGTCTCTTGTGGAGAACGCATTGTTCTGGGGGCTGAAAATGCGCAAGGGACCCTTGTTGGGACCGTTCAGCTCATTATTGATCAACCCGAAAACCAGCCTCATCGTGCAGACGTTGCCAAACTCCTGGTTCATACCTCTGCACGGCGGTGCGGGATAGCCCGGGAATTGATGAATACACTGGAAATTTGCGCCCATCATGAAGGGAAAACCCTCCTGGTTCTTGATACGTCTACAGGCAGCGCCGCCGAGTTGTTCTACCACAATTGTGGATGGCAAAAAGCAGGGGTAATCCCTGACTATGCAAAAATGCCTGATGGAACAGTGGCCGGAACCACACTTTTTTATAAAACGCTCTAATTTGTCATCGGGGATTGATCAAAACAGGGTTTCATTGTATTAAAGTTTGCTAACCTATTAGACCAATTCAATCAGGTTGTATGACTAATCAAAAAGGGAACCCATTGTGCAAACACTAAATCGTCGCGATTTTCCCGGTGCTCACTATCCTGAACGCATTATTCAGTTTGGTGAAGGAAACTTCCTGCGCGCCTTTGTTGACTGGCAAGTTGATCTGCTGAATGAACATACCGATCTGAACGCTGGTGTGGTCATTGTTCGTCCTATCGAAAGTACTTTTCCGCCGTCACTGAGTACCCAGGATGGTCTCTATACCACCATCATTCGTGGTTTGAATGAAAAGGGCGAGGCCGTCAGCGATGCCCGTTTAATTCGTTCGGTTAACCGCGAAATCAGCGTCTATAGCGAATACGATGAGTTCCTGAAGCTGGCGCATAATCCTGAAATGCGTTTTGTTTTCTCTAACACCACGGAAGCGGGTATTAGCTACCACGCGGGTGATAAGTTTGATGATGCGCCGGCTGTGAGTTATCCGGCAAAACTGACCCGACTGCTGTTCGAACGCTATAGCCATTTCAACGGTGCGCTTGATAAAGGCTGGATTATCATTCCTTGCGAGCTGATTGATTACAATGGTGAAGCGCTGCATGAACTGGTTTTGCGTTATGCTCAGGAATGGGCGTTGCCGGAAGCATTCGTACAGTGGCTGGACCAGGCAAACGCATTTTGTTCTACGCTGGTGGACCGTATTGTTACCGGTTACCCACGTGACGAAGTTGCGAAGCTTGAAGCTGAACTGGGTTATCATGATGCGTTTCTTGATACCGCAGAACACTTTTATCTGTTTGTTATTCAGGGGCCAAAATCATTAGCCACTGAACTTCGCCTCGATAAATACCCGTTGAATGTTCTGATTGTTGATGACATCAAGCCGTATAAAGAGCGTAAAGTCGCCATTCTCAACGGTGCGCACACAGCCCTGGTACCGGTCGCCTGGCAGGCAGGGCTTGATACCGTGGGTGAGGCAATGAATGATGCTGAGATTCGCGCCTTCGTTGAGAAAGCTATCTATGAAGAGATTATTCCGGTGCTGGATCTGCCGCGTGATGAATTGGCTTCATTTGCCAGCGCGGTGACCGGCCGATTCTGCAACCCGTACATTAAGCATCAACTATTGTCGATTGCGCTTAATGGCATGACCAAATTCCGCACCCGTATTCTGCCGCAGTTGTTGGCAGGGCAGAAGGCCAGCGGCCAACTGCCGCTGCGTCTGACATTTGCCCTGGCAGCCTTGATTGCTTTCTACCGTGGTGAGCGTAACGGTGAATCTTATCCGGTTCAGGATGATGCGCATTGGATGGAGCGTTTCCAGGTGTTGTGGGCTCAGCATCGTGACCGCCAGATTACTACCGAAGCGCTGGTCAACGCGGTATTGGCCGTAAAAGATCACTGGGAACAGGATCTGACACAGGTTCCCGGGCTGGTCGAACAGGTTTCTGCCGACCTGGATTCTATCCTGGCGAAAGGCATGCGCGAAGCGGTTAAGCCACTGTGCTAATACGTTAACCCGGTTCAGACCGGGTTTTTTTATCGTCCTTATTTAGTTACAACATACAATATAACTTCTAAAAATGGAGCACACCTGTAGCTTCAATGCCCACTATGGTCAGCAGGAAAAGATGTTTAGATAATGTTGCTATAAGCTTGCAACATTGATCGCGATCACGTTTAATGTCCCGGCTTTCACATTTTCCGAAGATAACCATGATCGTTCGCCCCCAACAACACTGGCTACGCCTGATATTCGTCTGGCATGGCTCAGTATTATCCAAAATCTTTTCACGCTTGCTGCTGAATTTCCTGCTCTCCATTGCCGTTATCATCATGCTGCCATGGTATACGATGCTGGGTATCAAATTTACTTTGGCACCGTTCAGCATTCTTGGTGTCGCAATTGCAATCTTCTTAGGCTTTCGTAACAACGCTTGTTATTCGCGCTATGTTGAAGCCCGACATTTATGGGGGCAGTTGATGATTGCTTCCCGTTCGCTTCTGCGTGAGGTGAAAACGACCTTACCAGACGATGCTGAACTGGGACAGTTCGTTCGTTTGCAAATCGCATTTGCCCATTGCCTGCGTATGACTTTACGTCGACAACCGCAGGCGGAACCCCTGGCGAAATATCTCAGCGAGAGCGATTTACAGACCGTTTTTGCGGCTCAATCACCGGCCAACCGCATTCTGCTGATGATGGGGGAGTGGCTGGCCGTTCGCAGACGAAATGGGCAGCTATCTGATATATTATTTCACAGTTTAAACAACAGGTTAAATGATATGTCAGCAGTGCTGGCAGGTTGTGAGCGTATCGCGAACACACCCGTTCCGTTTGCTTACACCTTAATCCTGCATCGCACGGTATATCTGTTTTGCATCATGCTGCCGTTCGCGTTAGTGGTGGATTTACACTATATGACACCGTTCATCTCGGTGCTTATTTCCTATACTTTTATCTCGCTCGATACGCTTGCCGAAGAACTCGAAGATCCGTTTGGTACAGAGAATAATGATCTGCCACTCGATGCGATTTGTAATGCGATTGAAATCGATTTGCTGCAGATGAATGATGAAACCGTTGTGCCGGCGAAACATATGCCAGATAAGCATTACCAGCTGACATAGCATCCGGTAGAGCTGGTAACACGACCAGCTCTTATTGTTTCACGGAAGGAATAGGTAAGACTTGATGCGCCGGTGAGTGCGGTTTTAGCCGAATTCTCTTTGCCACCACGCAGGCTGCATATCGGTAAATGAATGAAACTCGGGGGCCAGATCTTCATCATTGGGATCATCAAAAACGCCCGCTAATAGCGCTATTACCGGAGCATCATCAATGGCACCAACTGAACTTCCGCATTGAGGGCAAAAAGCGCGACTGGATGTTTCTGAAGAACGCCAGGTAGTCGGTTTACCCGCTTTTCCCGTCCATTCTACATTTTCAGCATTAAATTCAATCCAGACGACGGTTGGTGCACCGGTATGCTTGCGGCAAATATCGCACGAGCAGGTATGCGAATTATTAGGGCTCGTCGCGGTAAAGCGAACAGAGCCACACAGACAACCGCCAATGTAGATTTTAGACATGACAACCCCCCGTCAGTAAACGTTCTCAGACACTAGCAGATGACTGGCTTCATCACTAGATCCTCATCGTAAAAAGGCGAGGGCGCGCATGGGGAATTCACAATAATTATCAGCCCCTGGTATAAAGAGGCTGATACCAGGAGGTCAGTGCTTAAGAATTGTGTTTAGCAACGATAAACAACCGCGGAAACGCCAGCAGTATTTTCCCATTCTCTTGCAGTGGATATTGCTCCTGCAGCAATGCATGATAACGCGCCAGATAGCGATGTTGTTCGCTTTCACTCAGGTCCTGCAACCAGGGACGCAACCCCGTCGAACTCACCCAGTCGATAATTGACTGGTGTGAATCCATAACGTGATAGTAGGTTGTACGCCAGATATCAACATCGCAATCGCAACCCATGTCAGTCAAAATATCATAGTACGCATGCACTCCGGGAAGAGGCGCACGGCCGCGATCGGGGTAACCCAGTTCATAGGCAACTTCACGCATCAGAACATGTGTTGGCTCCAGCCAGTTATCCGGCATTTGTACAGCCAATACGCCATCTTTCCCCAGCAGAGAGACCAGGTGGGGGAACAGCTGATAGTGATCGGGAACCCATTGCAAAGATGCGTTTGCATACAACAGATCTACGGGCTCTTCTGTCTGAAATGCGCTAATATCCGCTTCGATAAAATGACAGCCAGGCAACGCGTTACGCGCTTCGCTCAGCATTGCCGGCGAAGAATCCACGCCTGATATTTGCGCTGATGGCCAACGTTGATGTAGCAATGCGGTGCTGTTACCCGGGCCGCAGCCGAGATCGACGACTGAGCGGACATTCTCCAGCGCGACTCTGCTGAGTAATTCAGCTGCGGGTCGCGAACGTTCGGTTTCATATTGCAGATAGAGCGAAGGGTTCCAGTCAGCCATGTTTCTGTATCCTGTATGCGATGAAATAGTATGATTCTGAGCCAGCAATTTCCATCACGCCCTCAGAATCAATGATTCTTGTTCCTTCCCAGCATAGTAAGTGTAGCTTTAAAGGGTAAAAATAGGACAAATCGTATTACAAAAGATAATAATTCATAATCTTTCTTATACTTCTTTTGCTTTCTCTTCAGGATCGCGATCTCTCTTTGGGCATTCAAAAAGCTTCTGACATAACATTCACCATTATTATGGTTGTCGATAAAGTCATCACCGTAGTTGCTCTCATAGAGGCTTATGCAGTATTTTATTTTTTCCTTAATAGACTCAATGTCATCAAATTGAATCCAATATTCAGATAATAAATATGCTATCAACTTCTCCTGGAAAGCAGACATGGTACTGTGTGTATCATTCAAAAATATCGCATCGAAATCTTCTAAGGCTTCAATTTTATGTGTAGCTTCGTACCATTCGCTTCGCCCAAAGCAATAAACTGGCTTACCGAAAATCAAGGCTTCAATGCTTGTACCAGAATTACATGCGATAACGGCAGAACTCCCTTCAATTAATTCATGGATATTAGCATCAACAGACAAAACATTCTCGTTGGTTGCTAATAGATACGCAATCTTGGCATCAACACCTCTGGATTTACACATCGGGTGGCGTTTGATTACCAACTTTCGATTTGTCTTTTTAGCCAATGCCGCAACATAGTCTAATGCCTCCATGGCGCTGATGTTCTCATGATCGGTAACCGAATCAGAGTTGACCTGCATGGGGAAAAAAAGGTAATTCGAGGGGAGATCAACGTGGTTATGTGGTTGTTGATGCTTGGAGAGTTTTGTCTCCCTGAAAAAATCCCGCTTCTCGCCAATGATATTTTTGGCACTGTCGTGATCTATTTCATTTATTTTATCGATATATGAACTGAAGTTAACACAAATATCTGCCCACCCCGAATATCCATTTTTATCTACAGAGTACAGTCCATATATAGGTGATTCTTTTATCGAGAAAACATTTTTGTCATTATTATATGAGTGAAAGGAGAATGTAATAGATTCTTTAATTGCCAGTCTTTTAAGACCATAACAGGGAAAACTAACTGGATTCAGTACTACTTGTAATTGTTCATCATGGAGACAAGATATAAAGTTACCAATAAATTGTCGATGAATTCCTTCACTCTTACCTAGCCATTGTGGTAAGTCAAAGTAAAAACGATTTAAATCATTCATCATAACTCCACATGATTAATGTAAATAAAACTTTAGGTTAGGCTAATCTTTATTTGGCAGTCGGCTGTCCGCTAAACAGTAACGATTATCATTAAAAATATGTAGGTATTATATTATTTTCATAGGATCAATACAATCCGGTACTCTTGAATAGAAGTGGAGACAGAAGGGGGATATCGATATGACATAGGCCCTACTGGTGCCGATGTCATATTCAGAAACAAGTATGCTGATTAATATATTTCCCCACATCAACAACTTTATTTGTATCGGGGTCAACATTGAATACTATAAACCGCATTTGTGGGCAGAACAGTTCCAGGCTTTTTTTACTGCATTCCGTTTGTAACCATTTATGACTGCCACTTTCGGTTTGTACCTGATTGAGGTTTGCATCCTTACTGCACACAAAACCATCCACGATTGCTTTTTGCCTTGCAGCATCCAGATTCAAGCCAATAACATTTAGCTCATCGACGTCTTTGTCATGTGAGCTGGCAGAGACGCGGGTCAACGCACAACCGGTCAGTGTGAATGAAAGAACCAATAGAAACGCGACGCGTAAGATAGCGTTGTCATTTTGATGAACATGGATAGTTCTTTGCATTGTGCTGTAGGGTCCGTTGCTGTGAAATTCCAGGGCACAGGTTTGTGTCGTACCTTGTGGTTGTACGCGAAAAGGACTGAGTGAGCAATTGCAACGTCAGCGATTTGACGTATGCGTAAAGTATATGGTTTGAATGGTAGTCGGTGAACAGCCTGAATCCAGGAACAACGCTGTCAGGCGTTATCAATGACCAGCACAATGATGAACCCAGTATGGCAGATTTCACTTCTCTCTATCCAAGTGCGCATAATGTATATTATGTTAAATCAAATCAATACGTACCTGACTCATAACCCTCTACGGGTTCCCCCCATTACAAAATACTCATAGAAGGCCCGGCCTTGTCATCAATGGCATGCACCATGATGGCCTTGATACCCACTTGATCAGCTAAGTTAGAAATGCGCAATACAACATCATTAAGCAGCCATTTTCCAAAACTATGACCTTGCGTATAGACATCATTAGCCTGGCCGCCGGGAATAGTCACTTCGCCCTTCTCTTTCGCCTGTTTCAAGTACTGCGCGCACATTGCTGGCCTGGTACTCATTCACCGTGCTATGCCAGTTTATACCATTGCTGGTCGCCTTGCTTTCTTGTAACCTTGCGCTCGTGCAACTGACAAAATCTGGAACCACCGAACTGGACTTCATATGAATGCTCACATTTCTAAAGACCCCTTACATGGCGTGACGCTTGAAATGCAGGTCAATGCCCTGGTTAATCGTTATGGTTGGGCTGAACTTGGCCAACGGATAAACATTAACTGTTTTAAAAATGAACCGAGCGTTAAATCCAGTTTGAAGTTTCTGCGTCGTACGCCGTGGGCGCGAGCAGAAGTTGAAGCACTGTATCTTGATTCTCTGTATGACGTTGCACCAGAACCCACTGCTCCTGCTATTGATCCCTGGGCTAACAGCCGCAACAAGAAAAAATAAGAGCAAAATTCGATGTCAGCATCCGGTTTTTTTTCAGGTCATTATCAGAAAAAACTGGCGACTCTGCTCGCCCGTTCCCGCAACTCGCTACCGCTAACCAACGTGAAATGGTTCGCTGCACTGGTTGGCAGTATGCTGTTACTTGGCAGTTGCTCTTCACAACCGCCAGGGCCGAAGGTTAGCCCTCACCCCCCGGTCACAACGCCGCAACAGAGCAAAGAACCGGTTCGTGGTATCTGGCTGGCAACGGTTTCCCGTCTGGACTGGCCGCCAGTCTCATCCGTAAACATCAGTTCGCCCGCCATCCGCATCAGCCAGCAGCAAAAAGCGCTGACGGATAAGCTGGATAATCTGAAACGTCTTGGGATCAATACCGTTTTTTTCCAGGTGAAACCGGACGGCACTGCGCTGTGGCAATCCAAAATTCTCCCCTGGTCAGACACTCTGACCGGCACCATCGGCCAGGATCCTGGTTACGATCCGTTGCAATTTATGCTCGATGAGGCGCACAAACGCGGGATGAAAGTTCATGCCTGGTTTAACCCCTACCGTGTCTCCGTCAATACGAAGCCTTCAACGGTCGCAGAATTAAACCGCACGCTGTCGCAGAACCCGTCCAGCGTTTATGTTCTGCATCGGGACTGGATCCGTACATCGGGTGACCGTTTTGTACTGGACCCGGGTATTCCTGACGTGCGCGACTGGATAACCAGCATCGTGGCGGAAGTCGTTGAGAATTATCCGGTGGATGGCGTGCAGTTTGACGACTACTTCTATACCGAATCGCCGGGTTCGGCGCTTAACGACAGCCAGACTTTCAGACGGTATGGCCAGGGTTTTGATTCAAAAGCGGACTGGCGACGTCATAACACGCAACGGCTGATCGAACAGGTTTCACAGACCATCAAAAAGCTTAAGCCTGACGTGGAGTTTGGCGTCAGTCCTGCAGGCGTGTGGCGTAATCGCTCCCACGATCCGGCAGGCTCCGACACCCGTGGTGCGGCAGCGTATGATGAATCGTATGCCGATACCCGGCGCTGGGTGCAATTAGGTCTGTTGGATTACATCGCACCACAGCTGTACTGGCCTTTCGCCCGTGATGCGGCGCGTTATGATGTACTGGCAAAATGGTGGGCTGGCGTGGTGAAATCCACCAATACCCGCCTGTATATTGGCGTGGCGCTGTATAAAGTGGGTGAGCCGTCGCGAAAAGAACCGGACTGGACGATACAAGGCGGTGTGCCGGAGCTTAAAAAACAACTCGATCTGAACGAGTCTGAACCGAATATTAATGGCACTATCTTGTTTCGAGAGGACTATCTTAACCAACCGCAAACCCAGGAAGCCGTGACCTATATTCGTGACCGTTGGGGACGCTAAGTATTGCCGGGGGCTGGTGACCGGAGATAAACGCTGACGTAGCGGATAAATTTCCCGATAAACACCCCGGCGAGCACGCCACCGGTAATAATTGCCAACGCGCTCATTACCGGCTGGCGTAAAATATCGGGAGCGATAGCATTCAATACACCTTGTACATATTTGATGCCAAAGGCCAACATCATGAACGGTAATGCAGAGTAATCTGCCGGGCGATGAATGCTGCGTGGTGCGCTACTGCGTGCCAGACGACTGGGGTTTATCAACATATAGCCCACTATCGCGCCGCTAATAATACCAACCATCCACTGCAGATACGTACTGATGGACTGATCGCGGTAAGTGGCTAAATCGTAAATATCCCAAAAAAGAAAGAGCGCCGGGATCAGTGCCAGCTTTTCCAGCGTAACGGTAGCGGGTATCCTGGCTTTAATCCCACGAAATAACAGGAAGACCAACAAGACATACACCCACACCGGTGTGTGCACCAGCATCGCTACGACAAACTCAGCCATACTCCGGCTCCCGACGTGTTAACTACGTTAAGTGTAGCCTGGAGTTATCCGGGTGCAGACGATGCCCCCGGATACTTTACGTGGGGATCAGGCCGCTGAAGGCTCCGGCAATTTGAAGGAGGAAACCAGTAACGCTAATTGTTCCGCCTCTTCTTTCAGTACCTGGGTTCGCGTGGCGGCATCATCAATCAACGATGCGTTTTGCTGCACGGTGCTGTCCATTTCGGTGACGGCGAGCGTCACTTCGGAAACGCCCTTACGTTGCTCGTCACCCGCGACACGGATTTCCCCCATCAGTTGGCTAACCTGACGCACGTTGTTGACCAGCTCTTCCAGGCGCTCACCTGCATTGTGGATTTGCTGGCTGCTGCTGCCAACATGCGAAACGGACTCATCAATCAACGCTTTGATTTCCTGGGCTGCAGTGGCACTGCGCTGTGCCAGGGTACGAACTTCAGAGGCAACAACCGCAAATCCTCTGCCTGCATCCCCTGCTCTGGCGGCTTCAACGGCGGCATTCAGCGCCAGGATATTGGTCTGGAATGCAATACTGTCGATGACCGCTACAATTTCCACCATTCTACCGGACGAGGCACTGACGTTATCCATTGTCGAGATCACACCTTGCATCACGTCGCCACAGCGATTCGCCGTTTGCGCAGTGTTGTCGGAAAGTTCATCTGCCAGTTGCGTGTTGCTCGCATTTTGATGAACGGTCGCATTTAATTGTTCCATCGCGGCCGAGCTCTCTTCCAGCGCAGCCGCCTGCTGAGTTACCCGTGAAGAAAGCTCCATGTTACTGTCGGCCAGGCTGACGGCGTTATTGGCTACCACCACGCTACTGCTTCTGACGGTGATCAGAATGGCAGAAATTTTATCGACGAACAGGTTAAAGGCTTCCGCGATATCTGAAATCTCATCATTACCTCGAACATCCAGACGTCGGGTAAGATCGCCTTCACCCTGTGCGATATCATCGAGTGCGCGACGTGTATCATCGAGACGAGAGATCAAGCGACGCACCACCAGCCATGATCCTACCAGCAACACGGTCATAATCGGGATCAGCACTTCCAGCACATCCTGCATCATGACTTTGGCGAGGCCAACGATGCGCGTTTCCGGTGTCACCAGCCCTACGACCCAGCCAGTATCAGCCATCGGGAACAACATTACGCGTGACGGAGCATTCAGTACGTTATCGCTTTCCAGCGTGATGGTTTTCACGCCATCAGTCGCGCGCGGCGATTTCAGCCCGGCTTCTACCGGAGCCAGCCAGTGTGCGCTTTGCGCCAGATCGCTAAAGGTTTTGTATTTTGTCTGATCGGCCTGGGGGAAATAGAGGATCTGCCCCTGTTTATCAACCACAAATGCGTAGCCGCCGGTGCTGTTGCCTTGCTGCTGCATAAAGGTCGCTACGTTATCCAGACGAATATCGGTGGTGGCCACACCGGCAAACTTGCCGGCTAATTGATACGGAATACTGCACGTCACCATGTTCACGCCGGAACTGGCATCCTGGTAAACATCAGACCACAGGCAACTATTCTGTGAGTGACCTTTGGCATGCTGATACCAACTTTCATTGTGATAACCGGCAGATCCTTCGGCATTATAATCATTCGAAAAATCAAGCTTGCCCTCAGCATTGCGCGCCCAGAAAAAGCTACGTTTATCTACTCCCGGGGTAAACGCGTTTGGCTCTGGCCAGATCCCGCCGCCGGTAATAATTGAGTGGCTGTCTTCGCCAATCAGGTGTGGAACCACGCTTTGATACAAAGACTCATCATTAGGCAGTACTTCGGCCAGTCGTGACAGACTGACGGTTTCGCCCTCGATTCGGGATAGCACAGTACTCAGTTGACGGGTTAAACCTTGCCCTGTTTCTTCTATCAGAGCGGTATTGATTTCGACGACGCGTGGCTGACCACGCCAGAGCATAATTGCAACAATAACAAGGGTGGTCACCGCAAGCAGCAGGATGCCGCCAATGGTTAACCGCGTTGAAATACGAGTAGGATACCAGGCCATACAAACTCCTTCTGCAAAAGGCTAACTTTTACCCAGTATCGGCACAGGAGTTTATATCTTTATAACGTTTTCTTAAGTCTTACGAAATAAATAAGTGACGTTGTCACATATAGCAAAACCCAGCACTCAGGCTGGGTTTTAATACATGGATAATCTTATTTAGATAATTCTTTTTTGATTTCTTCTTTTATTTTACTTAATTCACTTTGCGGATGTTTTTTGCAAAGTTCAACGGTCAGAGGCACAGCTGTAGTGATGGTTTCGTTATAGTCAACGAAGTCGCCGCCTTTGAAGTCTTCATCTTCATTCAGCACCCAGAAAGCAACCGGAGCCATAGTTTGCGGGTTCAAATCAATAAACTCCTGGCAGCTCATGCCTTTCGGAGTGACTTCAGTTTTAGCGTTATCAGTTGCTGCATTGACGCTTACACTGGTTAACAGCGCTGCGACCAGGATGCCTGCTGTAGAAAGGGAGAATTTATTCATTGTAGTACTCCATTTATAATCCAGATAATATCTACACTTGCGCTTTAAACCGTTAATGTAGTTCGCAAAAAATAATACTCCCACCGTCAGAAGAATAAATATTACGGCCATCGATATGGCTGAAATTTATATTTCACATTACTGATTCTGATGTCTGATAAGAAATGTTGCACACAATGTGATCGTTACGACGAAATCAGCAGATTCATCCCTCACTTACCCTACCTTTGCACCAAAACTGAACTACGCTGCACAAATGTTGATCATTGGTTAATGAAAATTGATGTTTTTTAACAAAGAACCCCGACGCAGCGCTGTCGCCGACCTGGCACGCGTCCTGCATTGTTAATCCGGTAACAGTGACGCGGTATCTGACAAACAACTAACAGCGAGATGGTAATGACATCAAAACCTGAGTTATTTGCCCGCATAGAAAGGACCTTTAGCCAGCTAACGCCCAGTGAAAAGCGCGTTGCCGGTTGGTTGTTAGCGCACGCTGCACAGATCCCTTTTGAAACGGCAGACGGCATCGCGAAAGCAGCAGGAACCAGTGGCATTACCGTCGGGCGCTACCTGCGTAAACTCGGGTTTCGTAACCTGGAAGATGCGAAAGCCAGCCTGCGTGAAATACCGGCTATTCCCTATCAGCCCTGGGGAATGAACGAGCGCCTGGACTCCTGGCACCAGCAGCAAAATCTACCTGACCGCGCACAACAGTCGCTGTTGCTGGAGATTGACGCTATCACCCACGTCTACCAACTGGCGCAAAGCGAGACATTTTTACGTATTGCGCAGCAATTGGCGCAGGCAGAAGCCGTTTATATCCTTGGGATCCAGTCCACCCGCGGGATCGCTAACGCCTTTTTTAGCCATCTGGAATATCTGCGCCCGAAAGTGAGTTACTCCGAAGGGCTTTCCGGTAGCTGGGTTGAGTCGCTGAACTCGGGATTTAATCAACCTTATGTCGTGATCACCGATACGCGCGCTTACTCGGCGACATCCCGACAATATTGCCGCGTTGCCAGTGAGCGCGGCATTCCTCTCGCGTTAATCACGGATGTATGGTGCCCCTGGGCCAGAGACTATGCCATTGATTTACTTCAGGTGAAAACGGATACCGGGCACTTCTGGGATTCACTTGCTCCGGTAAGTTGCCTGTTCAACTTATTACTCTCCGCGGTGGTGGCGCAACTGGGCGACTCCCTCGCAGGACGCCTGCAAACTAACCGCCAGTTACAACAACAATTTGGTCAATTCGAACAATAAACAGGAAACGTGCTATGTCAGATACCCCAGAACTGGTCGATTTGTCGGTGATTTTCCCGTCACTGCATATCGACCTGAAATACGCTACAGCCGATAACATTACCGGTGCGCCCATCTACCAGGAAGCGCGCTGCCTGCTGCATTCCGAGGCCGTCACTGCACTGGCTAAAAGCATCAGCATCGCGCAGTTGGCGGGTTTGTCATTGGTGGTGTATGACGCCTACCGCCCACAACAGGCGCAGGCGATACTGTGGAATGCCTGTCCGGATCCGCAGTATGTGGTGGATGTTGCGATCGGTTCGAATCACAGCCGGGGTACGGCCATTGACGTCACGCTGATGGATGCTCGCGGTAATGTGCTCGATATGGGGGCTGGTTTTGATGAAATGCATGACCGTTCCCATGCCTGGCACCCTTCAGTTCCTCCGGCTGCGCAGCGTAATCGACTGCTGCTCAATGCCATCATGTTCGGCGGCGGTTTTGTCGGCATCAACAGCGAGTGGTGGCATTTCGAACTGCCAAATGCCGCGCGTTACCCGCTGCTTGACGATCAAATAACTTGTTACACTGTCACGTCTATAACAACACAACATCCCCTTTAATTCTGGAGCCTGGTTATGAAGACTACACCTGCGTTAACCTCGTTTTTTCGCCCCGCTCTGTTAGCCGTTGCGCTGGCGGTCGCTTTGCCTGCCGCACAGGCCGCCGTCCCTAAAGATATGCTGGTTATCGGTAAAGCCGCCGATCCACAAACGCTCGACCCCGCTGTAACAATCGATAACAACGACTGGACGGTGACCTATCCCTCATATCAGCGTTTGGTTCAGTACAAAACAGAGGGCGGCAAAGGTTCCACGGAAGTTGAAGGTGATTTGGCCAGCGGCTGGAAAGCGTCTGATGACCAAAAAGAATGGATCTTTACCCTGAAAAGCGATGCAAAATTCGCCGACGGCACGCCAGTGACCGCTGATGCAGTAAAACAATCTTTTGAGCGCTTGCTCAAGATCGGTCAAGGGCCGGCTGAGGCATTTCCGAAAGATCTGAAAGTTGATGCCATCGACAGCAACACGGTGAAATTTACCCTTAGCCAACCATTCGCGCCGTTCTTATATACGCTGGCAAATGACGGTGCCTCAATTATCAACCCGGCGATTTTAAAAGAGCATGCCGCTGATGATGCCCGTGGATTTCTGGCACAAAATACGGCCGGGTCTGGTCCCTTCATGTTGAAGATCTGGCAAAAAGGACAACAACTGGTACTGGTACCCAACCCACATTATTCCGGCCCTAAACCCACGTTTAAACGCGTATCGGTCAAGATCATCGGAGAAAGCGCTTCCCGTCGTTTGCAACTGTCCCGAGGCGATATCGACATTGCCGATGCGCTTCCTGTTGACCAGCTTGCTGCTCTCAAACAGGAAGGCAAAGTGAACGTGGCGGATTATCCCTCGTTGCGCGTCACCTATCTGTATCTGAATAACAGTAAAGCGCCGCTCAATCAGGTGGATTTGCGCCGCGCCATCTCGTGGGCCACCGATTATAAAGGCATGGTAAATGGGATCCTCAGCGGTAACGGCAAGCAGATGCGTGGCCCTATTCCTGAGGGGATGTGGGGTTTTGATGACAAGGCCATGCAGTACAGCTTTGATGAAGCGAAAGCAAAAGAAGCAATAGGTAACGTTGCCAACAAACCCGAAACCCTGAGCTTCCTGTATTCCGATAACGATCCTAACTGGGAGCCAATTGCGCTCTCCACTCAGGCCAGCCTCGGCAAGTTAGGTATTAAGGTGAAACTGGAAAAACTGGCGAATGCCACCATGCGCGATCGCGTCGGTAAAGGTGACTATGACATTGCCATCGGTAACTGGAGCCCGGACTTTGCTGACCCGTACATGTTCATGAACTACTGGTTCGAGTCGGATAAGAAAGGCTTGCCGGGTAACCGTTCATTCTATGAAAACAGTGAGGTCGATAAGTTGCTGCGCAGCGCGCTGGCCACCACCGACCAGGTCGCCAGAACCAATGATTACCAGCAGGCGCAAACCATCGTCATTGATGAAGCGGCTTACGTCTATTTATTCCAGAAAAACTACCAGCTGGCGATGAATAAAGACGTCAAAGGTTTTGTCTTCAACCCCATGCTGGAACAGGTCTTCAATATCTCCACCATGAGTAAATAAACCACATTAATGCGGAGCCGATTTGGCTCCGCAAGGGGAAGCCAATGACCTTCTGGAGTATTTTACGCCAGCGATGCTGGGGACTTATCCTGGTGGTTGCCGGTGTCTGTGTAATCACTTTTATTATTTCACACCTGATCCCGGGCGACCCTGCACGGCTGCTGGCCGGCGATCGCGCCAGTGATGAAATTGTCGAAAATATTCGCCAACAGCTGGGACTGAATCAGCCGCTGTATATTCAGTTTTTCCGTTACGTCAGCGATATTTTTCAGGGTGATTTAGGCACATCCATTCGCACCGGCCGTCCGGTGCTGGATGAACTGCGCGTATTCTTCCCTGCCACTCTTGAATTGGCCTTCTGCTCTCTGCTGCTGGCGCTGATCATCGGTATCCCGCTGGGTATTTTGTCTGCTGTCTGGCGCAACCGTTGGCTCGACCACCTCGTCCGCCTGATGGCGATCACCGGTATTTCGACCCCGGCATTCTGGTTGGGCCTCGGCGTTATCGTGCTGTTTTATGGCCATTTGCAGATTTTACCCGGCGGCGGACGGCTTGATGACTGGCTCGATCCCCCCACGCACGTCACCGGTTTCTATCTGGTTGATGCGCTACTGGAAGGCAACGCCGAGGTCTTTTTCAATGCGCTGCAGCACCTGATCCTGCCGTCGCTGACGCTGGCCTTTGTGCACTTAGGGATCGTTGCCCGACAGATTCGCTCCGCCATGCTGGAACAACTGGGCGAAGATTATATCCGCACCGCGCGTGCCAGTGGTTTACCGGGTTGGTACATCATTTTGTGTTATGCACTGCCGAATGCGTTGATTCCGTCAATAACCGTGCTGGGTCTGGCCCTGGGCGATCTGCTCTATGGCGCGGTACTGACCGAAACGGTCTTTGCCTGGCCGGGCATGGGCGCCTGGGTTGTGACCTCTATTCAGGCGCTTGATTTCCCGGCCGTGATGGGATTTGCCGTGGTGGTCTCCTTCGCCTATGTGCTGGTTAACCTGGTGGTGGATTTGCTCTATCTGTGGGTAGATCCTCGAATTGGACGTGGAGGCGCACAATGATGCTCACACAAGAAACGCCAGCGGCCCCGCAGACCGCCCGCCGTCGCACGGACTGGGCCAAATTGTTCTGGATGATGAAAAGCAGTCCGCTGACGGTGATTGGCGGCGTTATTATTGTACTGATGCTACTGTTAATGGTGCTCTCTCCGTGGATCACCCCTTACGATCCTAACGCCATCGATCTGACCGCTCGCCTGTTGCCACCGTCGGCCAGCCACTGGTTTGGCACCGATGAAGTGGGTCGTGATCTGTTCAGCCGCGTCCTGGTCGGAAGTCAGCAGTCAATTGTCGCCGGTCTGGTGGTGGTGGGTATCGCTGGCGGGCTGGGCTCGCTGTTGGGATGCCTGTCTGGCGTGATGGGCGGACGTGCCGATGCGATCATCATGCGTATGATGGATGTTATGCTGTCCATTCCTTCGCTGGTACTGACAATGGCACTGGCCGCTGCATTAGGGCCAAGCCTGTTCAACGCCATGCTGGCGATTGCGATTGTGCGTATTCCTTTCTATGTACGCCTCGCCCGCGGTCAAACGTTGGTCGTTCGTCAGTTTACTTATGTACAGGCCGCGCGAACCTATGGCGCATCACGCTGGCATCTGATCAGCTGGCATATTTTACGCAATTCACTTCCCCCGCTGATTGTGCAGGCATCACTGGATATTGGCAGTGCGATCCTGATGGCCGCCACGCTCGGATTTATTGGCCTCGGCGCCCAACAACCCAGCGCTGAATGGGGCGCAATGGTGGCGATTGGTAGAAACTACGTGCTTGACCAGTGGTGGTATTGCGCATTTCCTGGTGCCGCCATTCTGATTACCGCCGTGGGCTTTAATCTCTTTGGTGATGGTATTCGCGATCTGCTGGATCCGAAAGCCGGAGGAAAACACTCATGACACAACCTGTCCTGGAGATCGAGAATTTACATCTGAGCTTCCCCGGTTATAAAGCGGATGTGCATGCGCTGAATCATGTGTCGCTGCATATCAACCGGGGTGAAATTGTCGGCGTGGTTGGTGAGTCTGGCTCAGGGAAATCCGTCACGGCCATGCTCGCCATGCGTCTGTTACCCGAAGGAAGCTATCGTATCCATCAGGGGCGCGTTACGCTGTTGGGTGAAGATGTTTTAACTGCCAGCGAAAAACAAATGCGCCAGTGGCGCGGCCAGCGCGTGGCGATGATTTTCCAGGAGCCGATGACGGCGTTGAATCCAACACGACGAATCGGCCAGCAAATGGTGGAGGTCATCCGTCACCATCAGGCATTGAGCCGCACGGATGCCCGGCAGAAAGCCATTGCGTTACTGGAAGAAATGCAAATCCCGGATGCCCCGGAAGTAATGTCCCGCTTCCCGTTTGAGCTTTCTGGGGGGATGCGTCAGCGCGTGATGATTGCGCTCGCGTTTTCCTGTGAGCCAGACCTGATCATTGCCGATGAACCCACCACCGCGCTGGATGTCACGGTACAGCTTCAGGTGCTGCGCTTACTGAAGCGTAAAGCGCGGGCCAGCGGTACCGCCGTGTTGTTTATCAGCCATGATATGGCCGTCGTCTCGCAATTGTGTGACCGGTTATACGTTATGTATGCCGGGAGCGTGATTGAAAGCGGCCCGACGCAAACCGTTATTCAGCACCCCACACATCCCTACTCTATTGGCCTCCTGAAGTGTGCGCCTGAGCACGGTGAACCGCGTGCTTTGCTCCCCGCGATTCCGGGTACCGTACCGAATTTAACCTGTTTACCCGTCGGATGTGCGTTCCGCGATCGCTGCTTTGCCGCGGGGCCTCGCTGTGAAGAAACACCTGATTTATGCAGCCAGGGCGGTGCGGATCAACAATCCGCCTGCTGGTACCCACAACTGGAGACGACACATGTCTGATATTTTACTGGACCTGCAGGATGTTCATATTAACTTCCCCGCGCGAAAAAACTGGCTCGGCAAAGTAACAGAGCGGGTGCATGCACTCAACGGTCTGGATTTACAAATCCGCCAGGGGGAAACGCTGGGGATTGTTGGCGAATCCGGCTGCGGTAAAAGTACGCTGGCACAACTGCTGATGGGGATGCTCAAACCGAGCCAGGGGCACTATTCTTGCGGCGGTGGCAAGCAACACAACGGTATGCAAATGGTCTTTCAGGACCCGCTTTCATCCCTGGACCCGCGCTTGCCGGTATGGCGAATAATCACTGAACCGGTATGGATCCAAAAGCGTAGCCCTGAACGCGAACGCCGCGCCCTGGCTGAGGATTTGGCTCGACAGGTAGGGATTCGTCCGGAATACCTCGATCGCCTGCCGCATGCCTTTTCTGGCGGACAGCGCCAGCGTATTGCCATCGCCCGCGCGCTGTCATCGGAGCCGGATGTGATCGTCCTTGATGAGCCGACGTCGGCACTGGATATTTCGGTACAGGCGCAAATCCTCAATCTGCTGGTTGCATTGCAGGCACGCCGGAATCTGACTTTTGTGCTGATATCGCATAACGTATCGGTCGTACGGCATATGAGCGACCGCGTGGCGGTGATGTACCTTGGGCAAATTGTTGAGCTGGGCGATGCGCAACAGGTTCTCTCGCATCCGGCGCATCCTTACACCCGTCTGTTGCTGGATTCGGTGCCTAAAACGGGTACGCCGCTGGCTGAAGACCTGGTCCTGCGTAAAACCGAACTCCCCGGCAACAGGACGCTACCGCAAGGCTGTTTTTTCCGCGACAGATGCCCGCTGGCAACCCACGGATGTGAAAAAAAACAGACATTACTGAAAAATGAAGCCGGACGCGAAGTTCGTTGTTGGCGGGCCATTGACATCTGCTGACTACGCATTTTCAGGCGAGATACGCCTTTTTCAGCGCGTCCACCAGCATTCCCGACGCGGTTGATAATTTATGGTGTGCCGAACGCAGCACCCCGATCCGCCGCTGGATCACGGGACCGTCAAGCTCTATACAGGTTGCGCCAAGTTCCGTCATTTGTGTTCGACACAGTGCGGGGACTGCGCTGCCGCCTAATCCGCTTGCCACCATACGGCCAACGGTCACCAGTTGATGGCTTTCCAGCGCCACGTCCAGCGTATGTCCGCTTTGCACCAGTTGTTCTTCCAGCATCAGGCGCACGGCAGATGGGCGTTGCAGCGTAATAAAATCCAGCGTCAGCAGTTCGCGCCACGCAATACGCTCTCGCCCCGCCAGCCTGGATGTTGGCGGGACGATCGCCACAAAACGATCGACACCGAGCGGCGTGAAGTGCAGTTGCCCTGAATAATCAGGCTCGAAGGCGATCCCCATCTCCACCCGCCCTTCACTCACCATTTCAATGACCTGTTCGTTGATCACATCGTGAACCGTCACGTTAATACCGGAATAGCAATCCCGAAAGGTTTTCAGTACCTGTGGCAGGACGTTAGCCGCAAACGAAGGCATGGCAGCAATGGAGATTTTACCGCGTTGCAGTGTAAAGCGCTGGCGCATTGCTTCTTCCGTATTCTCCCAGTCCGCCAGCAGTTGTCGCCCCATATTCAGCAGCGTTTCTCCTTCCTGCGTCAGGGTCACTTTGCGGGTGGTTCTCAACAGTAACGCCCCGCCCAGCGAGTCCTCAAGCCCTTTAATCGCCAGGCTTAATGCGGGCTGCGACATATTCAGTCTTTCACTGGCATGAGCAAAATTCAGAGTGTGAGCTACCGCTAAAAACGCGCGTAACTGTTTGATGCTCATTCCCATTTCGCATTCCTTTAACTTATTGAATACCTTTAATTAACATTAAATTGATAAAAAAACCCAATGAGTGAGTCACAAATTTAAAATTAACAAATCATTTTTCACCCCCAATGATGTCGGCAAGGACAACTGGAGGGACAAGTGTATGGCTGGACTGGATAAACGTGTCGCCACGTATCAAGAGGCGCTGGCAGGGCTGACCGACAATATGACGCTGCTGGCGGGCGGTTTTGGCTTATGCGGCATTCCTGAAAACCTGATTGCCGAAGTACGCCGTCGGGAGGTTCAGGGACTGACCGTCGTTTCAAACAACTGCGGCGTGGATGGTTTTGGCCTCGGTGTGCTGCTGGAAACACGTCAGGTACGTAAAGTGGTAGCGTCCTATGTTGGCGAAAATGCGCTGTTTGAAAAGCAGGTACTGAGCGGTGAACTGGAAGCCATTCTGCCCCCACAGGGCACGCTGGCTGAGCAGTTACGTGCCGGCGGCGCAGGGATCCCGGCGTTTTTCACCGCCACAGGATACGGTACACCCGTCGCCGAAGGCAAAGAGGTACGTGAATTTGACGGCCGTCCTTACATTATGGAACAGGCGATTACCGGTGATTTTGCGCTGGTCAAAGGCTGGAAAGCCGACTGGTACGGCAACGTTATTTATCGCCACACCGCACAGAATTTTAATCCACTGATGGCCGCCGCCGGGCGTATTACCGTCGTGGAAGTCGAAGAAATTGTCCCTCCCGGCGAGCTGGACCCCGCCGCAATTCATACCCCGGGAATTTTCGTAAACCGCATCATTCAGGGGCAGTTTGAAAAACGCATTGAACAACGCACCCTGCGCCAGAAAGGAGCCTGACATGTTAACACGTGAACAAATGGCGATGCGTGTCGCCCGGGAACTGCGCGACGGTTATTACGTCAACCTTGGGATCGGTATTCCAACTTTAGTGGCCAATTATATTCCCGATGGGATGGACGTGATGCTCCAGTCGGAGAACGGTCTGCTGGGGATGGGCCCGTTTCCGATCGAAGACGAAATTGATGCTGACATGATCAACGCCGGTAAACAGACCGTGACGGCGCGCAAAGGCGCGGCGATCTTCGACTCGGCGCAATCTTTCGCCATGATCCGCGGCGGTCACGTTGACCTGACGGTACTCGGCGCGTTTGAAGTGGATGTTAACGGCAATATCGCCTCATGGATGATCCCCGGAAAAATGGTGAAAGGCATGGGTGGCGCGATGGACCTGGTGGCCGGGGCTGAAAACATCATTGTGGTGATGACGCATGCGTCCAAAAACGGTGAGTCCAAGCTGCTCCCCGCCTGCACCCTGCCACTAACCGGCGTGGCCTGCATTAAACGCGTGCTTACCGACCTGGCGTTACTGGAGATCGCCGATGGCGCGTTCATTCTGCGCGAACGTGCGCCGGGCATCAGCGTGGATGAGATTGTCGCCAGAACAGCCGGCAAGCTGATCGTTCCCGAAAACGTCCCCGAAATGCAATTTAGCTGAGGAGCTGACCATGCAGGATGTTGTTATTGTCGCCGCAACGCGTACACCCATTGGCAGTTTCCACGGGGCGCTGGCACCGCTCAGTGCCGTGGAACTGGGGGCAGTGGTGATCCGCTCTCTGTTGGAAAAAACCGCCGTCGCGCCGGAGCAAATTGACGAGGTGATCCTGGGGCAGGTTCTGACGGCGGGCAGCGGCCAGAATCCGGCCAGACAGACAGCATTACGGGCTGGCTTGCCGGTGACGGTCCCTGCGCTAACCATCAATCTGGTATGTGGTTCAGGTCTGAAAGCGGTGCAACAGGCGGTGCAGGCTATCCGCTGCGGTGATGCGGACATCATCATTGCCGGAGGCCAGGAAAGCATGAGCAATGCGCCCTATTTTCTCGACGGCGCACGCTCGGGTCTGCGTCTGGGGCATGCCAGTCTGAAAGACAGCGTGGTACACGACGGGTTGTGGGATGCGTTTAACGACTACCACATGGGTATTACTGCAGAAAATCTGGCAGATAAGTTTGTTATCAGTCGCGAACAACAGGATGCCTTTGCGCTGCAGTCTCAGCAGAAAGCCGCGGCGGCAATTGAAGCCGGTCGATTCAATGCAGAAATCACGCCGGTCAGTGTTCCACAAGGGAAAAAACCACCACGTTTGGTTGAGCGTGATGAACAATCGCGCCCGGATACTCAGGCGGAGAAACTGGCACAACTGAAACCGGCTTTTCGTCCTGGTAATGGCACAGTGACCGCCGGGAACGCCTCATCAATCAACGACGGCGCGGCGGCGGTGATGCTGATGAGCGCCGCCAAAGCAACAGAACTTAAGCTGCCGGTTCTTGCCCGGGTGGCGGGTTACGCCGTTTCCGGTGTCGACCCGGCCATTATGGGCATTGGGCCGGTAGAGGCGTCACTCCAGTGTCTGAAGCGAGCGGGCTGGACGTTGAATGATGTCGATCTCATTGAAGCCAACGAAGCCTTCGCCGCACAGGCGCTGGCGGTTGGCGAATCCCTGAACTGGGACAGCGACCGGGTGAACGTAAACGGCGGTGCGATTGCGCTGGGTCATCCGATTGGCGCCTCTGGCTGCCGCATTCTGGTGACCCTGTTACATGAAATGGCGCGCAGTAACGCGACCAAAGGGCTGGCTACGCTGTGCGTAGGCGGCGGTCAGGGCGTCGCGCTGGCGGTAGAGCGTTCAACAGGAGAACAGCATGCAAAATAATCACTTTAGCGTCCTGGGCGCGGGTTTAATGGGCGTCGGCATTGCCACCCATTTTGCCCGTTTTGGCCATAATATCTGGCTATTTGATACCGATAGCGACCGGATTGCTGAAATTAACGCCGTTGCCGGGAGCATTCTCGATGAGCTGATCGCGACTGACCAGTTTCACGCAGAGGAAAAAGCGTCGGTTCTGAGTCGCTTGCACGGTACGACTTCGCTGCAGGATATCGCCACCGCGCAATTACTGATTGAAGCGATCCCGGAACGACTCGAGCTCAAACACGCACTGTATGCACAACTGGAAGCATTAATCGCCCCAGATGCGGTGATCGCCAGTAATACCAGTGGCCTGCCGCCGGATGCGCTGGCAGAAAAACTCACCCACCCCGAACGGTTGCTGATCGCCCATTTCTGGCATCCCCCCCACTTTATTCCGCTGGTTGAAATTGTGCCGGGTTCAGCAACGAAACCGGAATATCTCAGCGAGTTGCAACGTCTGTTGCTCTCGATGCAACTGGAAGCGGTGGTGCTCGATCGCGCCGCACCGGGGTTTGTCGGTAACCGTTTGCAATTCGCACTGCTGCGTGAAGCGCTACATATCGTTAAAAGCGGGATCGCCAGCGCGGAAGTGGTGGATCAGGTGATGCGCGCCTCCCTCGGGCGTCGCTATGCGATGGTTGGTCCGCTGGAAGCGGCAGATATGACCGGGCTGTCTACGGTGCAGGATATTTGCCGGCATCTGCTCCCGGAGCTGGCCACCGGCAGCGACATGATGTCACTTGTTGCTGACAAGGTTGCCAACGGCGACACCGGCTTGCGCAGTGGTCAGGGGTTTTATCGCTGGGATGATTCGCGCAAGGAATACATCCAGCAACGCCGTGAACATCAACTGCGCTTTGCCCTGAAGCCATAACGTCTCTTTCTGTACCCCACTATAATAATAAGGAGTCATGATGAGTGTATTAATCGCCCTGGCAGCGCTGGGCTTGCTGATGCTGGCAGCCTATCGCGGATACAGCGTTATCCTGTTTGCCCCCATTGCGGCATTAGGTGCTGTTCTGCTTACGGAACCGAGCGCCGTCGGCCCCGCCTTCACCGGTCTGTTTATGGAAAAAATGGTCGGTTTTGTAAAGCTTTACTTCCCGGTGTTCCTGCTGGGAGCGGTGTTTGGCAAGTTAATCGAGTTATCCGGTTTTTCCCGTTCAATCGTTGCTGCTGCCATCAACATTCTCGGACGTCGTCACGCCATTCCGGTGATTGTGCTGGTATGTGCTCTCCTGACCTACGGCGGTGTGTCGCTGTTCGTAGTGGCCTTTGCGGTGTATCCGTTCGCGGCTGAACTGTTCCGTCAAAGTAATATTCCGAAGCGCCTGATCCCGGCAACCGTGGCGCTGGGGGCATTCTCTTTCACGATGGATGCCCTGCCGGGGACGCCGCAGATCCAGAACATCATTCCAACCAGCTTCTTTGGGACTAACGCCTGGGCCGCGCCGTGGCTGGGGCTGATTGGCTCGCTCTTTATTATCTTTGTTGGCCTGATGTACCTCGAGCGCCAGCGTCGAAAAGCGCAGGCTAAAAATGAAGGCTATGGCACTGAGCTGTTAAACGAGCCGGAGACGCCGGATAACATTAACCTGCCAAACCCGATTATTGCTATTTCTCCGCTGATCCTGGTGGGTGTGTTTAACCTGCTGTTTACCCGCTGGATCCCGCAGTGGTATGGCGCAACGCATCAATTGGAACTCCCGGGGCTTGCCAAACCTATTACCACTGAAGTGGGGAAAATTACGGCTATTTGGGCGGTAGAAGCGGCATTGATATCGGGGATCCTGCTGGTGGTGGTGTTCGGCTATCGCAATATCAAAGGTCGCCTGGCGGAAGGCAGCCGAACGGCGGTTGGCGGCGCTATCCTGGCCGCGATGAATACCGCATCAGAATACGGTTTTGGCGCGGTTATCGCCGCCCTGCCGGGATTTCTGGTGTTGTCAAAAGCGCTGGCTGCGATTCCCGATCCGTTGCTCAATGAAGCGATCAGCATTACCACGCTTGCCGGGATCACCGGCTCGGCATCCGGCGGGATGAGTATTGCGCTCGCGGCGATGTCTGATACGTTCATTGCTGCCGCCCATGCCGCCAATATTCCACTTGAAGTCTTCCACCGCGTCGCATCGATGGCAAGCGGCGGCATGGACACTCTGCCACATAACGGCGCGGTCATTACCCTGCTGGCGATTACCGGCCTCAGCCATCGTCAGGCGTACGGCGGGATTTTTGCCATCACCGTAATCAAAAGCCTGGCCGTGCTGTTTGTGATCGGCGTTTTCTACACCACCGGAATTGTTTAAGGAGAATCATCATGAACTTAACGGGAAAAGTTGCCCTGGTTACCGGCTCTACCAGCGGTATCGGATTAGGCATCGCGCAGGTACTGGCGCAGGCGGGCGCGACGCTGATCCTTAACGGATTTGGTGATGTCGATGCCGCCAAAGATGCCGTTGCGCAATGTGGCAAAACGCCAGGCTATCATGGCGCGGACTTAAGCGATGAAGCGCAAATTGCCGACATGATGCGTTATGCCGAAAGCGAATTCGGTGGTGTGGATATTCTGGTCAACAACGCCGGGATCCAGCACGTTTCACCGGTAGAGACTTTTCCGGTTGATAAGTGGAACGCGATTATCGCCATTAACCTCTCTTCTGTTTTTCATACCACGCGCCTGGCGCTTCCCGGCATGCGTACGCGTAACTGGGGACGCATCATCAATATCGCCTCTGTTCACGGTCTGGTGGCCTCAAAAGACAAATCTGCTTATGTGGCAGCGAAGCATGGCGTGGTGGGTTTAACCAAAACCATTGCGCTTGAAACCACGCAGACGGGAATCACCTGCAATGCACTGTGTCCCGGCTGGGTGTTGACCCCGCTGGTCCAACAGCAGATCGATAAGCGTATTGCCGACGGGGCTGAACCCGCTGCGGCGCGTGACGCTCTGCTGGCGGAAAAGCAGCCGTCACGCGAATTTGTCACGCCGGAACAGTTGGGTGAGCTGGCGCTATTTCTGTGCTCAGACGGCGCAGCGCAGGTGCGCGGCGTAGCGTGGAATATGGATGGCGGCTGGGTGGCGCAGTAATACCCTCGGGTGCCGGATAAGACGTGGTCGCATCCGGCACGCCATTACTAAGATTTCAATTGATAATCCAGCGTAATTTCCGCTTTCAGAACCTGCGACACCGGGCATCCGGCTTTCGCTTTCTGAATAATGCCGTCAAACGTAGCGGCGTCTATCCCCGGAACGCTCACCTGGCTGTGTAACGCCACTTTGGTGATAGCAAAACCGGCATCCACCTTATCCAGAGAAACATCGGCAGTCGTATCAATGGCATCTGGCGTAAAACCTGCTTCGCCCAGCATCAACGACAGTGCCATCGAGAAGCAGGCAGCATGTGCTGCGCCAATCAACTCTTCAGGGTTAGTGCCTTTGACGCCTTCAAAACGTGTATTAAATCCATACGGTTGCTGGTTAAGTACGCCACTTTCGGTCGACACGGTCCCTTTACCGCGTTTAATGTCGCCTTCCCAGTGGGCCTGACCTTTCTTATGGATAGTCATTACCGCTCTCCTGTGTTGTCATCGGAGTAACAAGTATAGGCCTCATGGGAAAATGCATGACCATAATGGAAAGTTCTGCATTTTCTGCTTAAGCATTGACCTTTCAGATAAAATGACCGACCATCCAGAGAGCCGTTAGTTTACTCATCGGCTTTTTGTCAGGTTGTATTTCGTCCGTTCTTACGCGGGCTCGCCCTTGAAACCAGTAACAGGATTAAGGAGTTAAAATGAAATCGAACCGTCAGGCCCGTCATATTCTTGGACTGGACCACAAAATCTCCAATCAACGTAAAGTCGTGACCGAAGGCGACAAATCCAGCGTGGTCAACAATCCTACCGGAAGAAAACGCCGCGCTGACAGCAAATAGTTTCCCGCACGACATACTGATTAAAGAGATAAACACCATTGCAACCGCAGTGGTGTTTTTGCTTATAAAACCCCTTAACCCATTCACAATGCTTTATACTTCGCCCGTTTCCCTGGCGGACAGGCCCTATACGATCATAAAGAGTGCCAGGGACGGTTATTCAAAAAAGAGTGAGTGACATGGAAAACGAAACTAAAAAACTGCGTTCCCTTTACATCCCTTACGCTGGCCCGGTACTGCTGGAATTCCCTTTACTGAATAAAGGGAGCGCTTTCAGTGTGGAAGAACGCCGTAACTTCAACCTGCTGGGGTTACTGCCGGAAGTGGTCGAGACGATTGAAGAACAGGCTGAACGTGCCTGGATCCAATATCAGGGATTCAAAACCGAAATCGATAAACATATTTACCTGCGCAACATCCAGGATACCAACGAAACCCTGTTCTATCGACTGGTGCATAATCATCTTGATGAGATGATGCCGGTTATCTACACCCCAACGGTAGGCGCGGCCTGTGAGCGTTTCTCTGAGATCTATCGTCGCGCCCGCGGCGTGTTTATCTCGTATCAGAACCGTCACAACATGGACGATATTCTGCAAAACGTCCCGAACCACAATATCAAGGTTATCGTCGTCACCGACGGTGAACGCATCCTTGGTCTTGGCGATCAGGGGATCGGCGGGATGGGTATTCCAATCGGTAAGCTGTCGCTGTATACCGCGTGTGGCGGGATTAGTCCGGCTTACACCCTGCCGGTGGTACTTGACGTCGGGACCAACAACCAGCAATTGCTGAACGATCCGCTGTACATGGGGTGGCGTAATCCGCGCATTACTGATGATGAATACTACGAATTTGTTGATGAATTCATCCAGGCCGTGAAGCATCGCTGGCCTGATGTGCTGTTGCAGTTTGAAGATTTCGCGCAGAAAAACGCCATGCCGCTCCTGACCCGTTATCGCGATGAAATTTGCTCATTCAACGACGATATTCAGGGCACCGCAGCGGTTACCGTCGGTACGCTGATTGCGGCCAGCCGTGCAGCCGGCAGCCAGTTGAGCGAGCAGAACATTGTTTTCCTTGGGGCGGGTTCCGCCGGTTGCGGGATTGCCGAGCAGATCATCGCGCAAATCCAGCGTGAAGGTTTAAGCGAAGAAGCCGCGCGTCAACGCGTGTTCATGGTCGATCGCTTCGGCCTGTTAACCGATAAAATGCCCAACCTGCTCTCTTTCCAGACCAAACTGGTGCAAAAACGCGAAAATCTTCAGCACTGGGATACACAAGAAGATGTGCTGTCGTTGCTTGACGTGGTCCGCAACGTTAAACCTGACATCCTGATCGGGGTTTCCGGACAGGTTGGCCTGTTTACTGAAGAGATCATTCGCGAAATGCACAAGCATTGTCCGCGTCCGATCGTTATGCCGCTGTCTAACCCGACCTCGCGCGTTGAAGCCACGCCACAGGATATTATCGCCTGGACCGAAGGTAACGCGCTGGTTGCCACCGGCAGCCCGTTCGCCCCGGTCGCCTGGAAAGATAAAATCTACCCGATTGCCCAGTGTAATAACGCGTACATCTTCCCGGGTATCGGCCTTGGCGTGATAGCCTCTGGCGCCAAACGCATCACCGATGAAATGCTGATGTCGGCCAGCGAAACGCTGGCGCAGTACTCACCGCTGGTGCTGAACGGTGAAGGACTGGTGTTACCGGAACTGAAAGATATTCAGACGGTTTCTCGTGCCATTGCCTTTGCCGTCGGTAAAATGGCCCAGCAGCAGGGTGTGGCGGTGAAAACCTCCGCTGAAGCGCTGCAACAGGCAATCGACGAGAATTTCTGGCAGGCGGAATATCGCGACTACCGTCGTACTTCTATTTGACGGTTTGCCCGGCGGCACGTTGCTGCCGGGCAATTTTCATTATTCAATTAACAAACACGTTATATCGATTATTGCTCTGAAAGTTCAAGTTCTGCAATAACCGGCAAGTGATCGCTCGCCGTAGACCGAGTAAATTCGGGTGAGTTATGCGGGATGTCCAGATTTTTGATGTTCCACTTCTGACCTTTAAACGTAAAAATATGGTCTATATCTATCGCAGGGTTAACGGCTGGTTAACTGCGCGTATCAACTCCTTCTTTCATCACTTCATTGAAAAAGTAACGTATTTCTTTAAGTGGCTGCTCATCCCAGGTCGAATTGAAGTCCCCTGCCAGGATCTTAATTGAGGATGCGATATCCTGGAAATCTGATGCAGCGTCGCCAAGGTTAATATCTAACAGATAGCGGGCTTGTTCAGTACGCATGGTGGGTTCTTTTTGCCAGTCGAGATGAGTCACCGTAATGATAGGGGCAGAATCAACCCCAGGAACGTCAACCTGCGCCAGTAATGCCACGCGTTATCGACGGTAATATGCCTGACGGAATAGAACTACTCTTTACCGGATACGTTCTCCACCACACATTTGAGCATGGTAACTGCATCATGTACTAAAGACGGCGCGTTGATTTCGGTTAAGGTATGATGGAATATTAATTAACCACAGAAACTAAATGGATTTTCTATGAGCACAGTCGATAAGACAGCACCGGAAGATAGTGGCTATTATCAGTATGAAATTATCGGGGACAGCACCCATAAGACCAGCATTCACTGTAGCTTTAAAACCGTCTGGTGCCGGCAGGTGCCGGTCAGGGGGATCACGCTGACTGTGGGGGTATTCTTTGACGGTACGGGAAATAACCGGGCGAACTCAGACGATCTGCGCCTGGCGTATGCCTACTGCGCCAGTCTGGTCGGCGAGGAGCGTGCCCGGGCATGCGCGAAGTATGAAGAGCACGCCAGAGCCGGGCTGGGTAACGGTAGCTGGCAGGGCGGCATCACCAATATTTCACGGCTCAATGAACTTTACAAATCGGATACTGTCCTTGGCGAAGAGCAGATGGAGGCGCAGGTGAAAGCTTACGTCGGCGGTATCGGGACAGCGGACGGTGAAAGCGATTCTATGCTGGGTAAAGCGCTGGGCAGCAGCCTTATCCGGCAGTTTGAAGGGGTGGTGACGAAGACCGATGAAGTTCTTGAGGAAATTGCTTCAGCACTGAACGTTTTCATCGGTCGTAACCGTGACAAAGTGGCAATCGCGAAGGTGCAGTTTGACGTGTTCGGGTTTAGCCGCGGTGCGGCGGCGGCGCGGCATTTTGCCAACCGGGTGATGAATGAAGACCCGGCGATAGCGGCAGCAATAGAGAACGGGCTGGATATGGCGGGACACCATGGAAAACCTGCGGGTGAGGTGCGCTTCCTGGGGCTGTTTGACACGGTCGCAGCCATCGGGAGTCTGCTGAACTTCTACGACATTAACGGGCGCAGCAACCCCGGAGTGAATCTCGAACTGCGCCCCCCGGTGGCGCAGAAGGTGTTTCAGATAAGCGCGATGCACGAGTGCCGGTACAACTTCAGTCTGAACAGCATCGCGGGGATGTGGCCGGAGCTGGCGCTGCCAGGGGCGCACTCGGACATTGGCGGGGGCTATAACGCGGGAGAGGATGAAATCTCCCTGCTGACGATGCCGGACTTTGAGGTGACTCGCGACAGCGCGGATGAAATGCAGACGGCAGTTTACCGTCAGGCGGAGAAGATGCGCCAGGCGTTGTATTCGCTGCCGGCGCTGAAATACCTGATGCCGTACGGCGAGGTGGAGACGAAAATGATTTCGTGGCCGCTGGTTAACCGGGACAAGGCGCGGGCGTCTATTTTTGAGAAGAAAGTAGGCGCGGCGGTGTTTATGACGCGCAGGACGGTGCCGAACGACTGGGAAAAAGTGTGCATGCGGGTGATGCTCGATGCGGCACAGGACGCCGGGGTTATGTTTACACCGATACTCAGCAGCAACAAAGAGCTGGTACTACCGTCAGAACTGCTTCCTCTGTGTAACAAAGCTATAGCGCAGGGGCGCGCGGTCCGGCGTGGCGCGGAGCCGGAGGGATTCACGGCAGAGGAGATGCGAACCATCGGGCGTTACCTGCACTGTTCGGCGAACTGGAACATCGACTCGGATCTGAGTCTGTGGGTGAGTCCGTCCTCGGGAGAGGTTTTTCTGCGACACCACTATGCGCCGGCGGACGAGCGCTCGTTCGTGTGGCCGATGGCCCCGGGCAAAGGGTGGGTGCGGACGGTGTGGCGGATGGACGACCAGCAGCAGTGGGAAGACCGGGCGCGGGTGAACGCGGACGCGCTGGACGGACTGTTCTGAGGAGGCAGGGATGAGACGATTATCGCTGATGGTTGCCGTGCTGAGCGTTATGCTGACTGCTAGCTGTCATGACCGCCGGGCAGGCGTGAAGACGCTGCTGGGAGATGGCGTGGAGCAGTGGGGAAAGACGCTGCCTTACGATAACTGGAATTTCAGTTTTATATACCCGAAAAATCTGCCGGCACTGGTGACAATGGTGTATCTGGAGGACGGGGATATCCGGGAGAGTATCTTCCGCCGGTTAGATCCTATGGACACCAGTGATCTGAGTATCGGGCGCTGGCATAATTTGATGGGGGGATATGGCGGTTATTTTAATCGGGGAAAAGCACTGCCGGTACGAATGACGGTGTGCTGGGACTCGGTTATCGATAAAAAAGCGTATGAGACAGAGATCTGGTTCGGACGGGAGACGTGGCAGCAGATGACTACGGCATTTCCTGATCCCTACCATCCGGGGAAACCGTACTACCGGAACCGAATGGCCGTTGGTCTGGCTCCCGGCGGTACTGTACGGGTCTGGCTTGAGGATAACGGGAACTCATCCGTACTCCAGCATCCTGCCCGGCAGTTCACCCTGACGGGGGATGATATGTTGATATGCAAAAACGTTACCAATCGGATTGATTTCAGTTACATCGAGGCTAATGGTTACGATGCCTTTATCCGTGACTTTATCAAGGGGAAGCACTATCCATATGGCAACTGGTAGGACATAACGATCAGCAAAACCAAAAGGATCTTCTTGAGATCCTTTTGAGCATCAATCTAATTGTTTTGACAGGTTAACCTTCAATCTTTTTAAATGCAGGTCTCACCAACTAATTGTTGTATCACCCCTGCCCGTCTCTCTGCTGTTGGGTGCTGTAAGCTTGCACTACTGCGTAGCTTGCGTTTACACTTTCACCATCGATTAACATTCGGAAATATAAAAGGAGGATACTTATGCTGTACTGTGAACGTTTCATCGTTTCACATGCTTTTGGCGATCGCCAGTGCTCAAGCGTTATCGGTATCGTGCTGCGATAACTTCTGCTTGAGCGAAGCTAACATCTAAATCCCCTTCTCTCGGGCTTACCGGGTTATCGTCAGCGATGTTTGACGAGGCGTTTTTACGCCTGTAACTCTTGAGTAAGCAACAATGAGCACATTACTAACCGCACAATCCTTACACGTTGATACGGCATTCGGCACCCTGTTCGACGATCTCTCATTTACCCTCAAAAAAGGCGACCGCATTGGGCTTATCGGTTACAACGGCTGCGGCAAAAGCACGCTGTTAAAACTGCTCGATGGCACGATTTCGCCCACCAGCGGAGCAATCGCGCAAGCGAATCACTGCCATCTCGCGCGTGTAGAACAACATCTACCTGACGATATACTGCCGCTTACGCTGCAGGAAGCCGTTCTCGCTCAACTTCCTGAGCATGAGCGTGCGGCTCAACAATGGCGGGTTGAAGCGCTGCTTGCCAAAATGGGTTTCACGCCAGAGAATTTATCTCTGACAGCGCAAACGTTGAGCGGTGGCCAGCACACACGCTTGCTATTAGCGCGGGCGATGATGCGTAATCCTGACCTGCTGCTGCTGGATGAACCGGGTAACCATCTGGATTTGCCAACATTACTGTGGCTGGAGCAGTTCTTACAGAACTGGTCTGGCAGTTTTGTGGTGGTTTCCCACGACCCGCAGTTGCTGGACGCGGTGACTCACGGAACGTGGATCCTGCGCGATCGCACTCTCCATGCCTTTGATCTGCCCTGTAGCGCGGCACGTCAGGCGCTGGCAGAAAGAGACGTCAGCGATGCTCTGCGCCACAAGGCTGAGCAAAAAGAGATAGACCGGGTTACCGCCAGCAGCAAACGGCTGGCAACCTGGGGGCGGGTCTACGACAACGAAGATCTCTCCCGCAAGGCCAAGCAGATGGAAAAACAGGTGCAGCGCCTGAAAGAGGTGCAGACAGAAGTTACAGCAGGAAGTCAGTGGACACTAACATTGCAGGGTGATGCCCTGCGTGCAGATCGTTTGCTGGAGATGACCAATCTGTCTGTAGCCCCTGCTCCCGACGCAGATACACTGTTTTCCATTGCCGGTATCCGGTTAAAAAGCGGCGATCGCGTGGCGATTGTCGGGCGTAACGGTTGCGGGAAATCATCGCTGCTACGGCTTATCTGGCAGCAATATCAGTCGCAAATGGCATCGTGCTCACTGATGTTGCACTCTCGCGTCACACTGGGGTATTACGATCAGACGCTACACCAGCTCACAGATGACGACACGTTGTTTGATGCGCTCGAACCGTTTGCTCCGCAGCCTGATGTTCGCAAGATGGCGCTGATTAGCGCGGGCTTTCCGTGGATTCGTCATGCGCAGAGGGTCAGTACACTAAGCGGCGGTGAGCGCTCCCGGCTGCTGTTTGTTGGGCTGACGCTTGCGCGCTACAGCCTGCTGATGCTCGATGAACCAACCAACCATCTGGATATGGAAGGTAAAGAAGCGCTGGCGCAGACGCTACAAAGTTTCAGCGGCGGCGTGCTGCTGGTCAGCCATGACCGTCAGCTTATCAGCCAAAGCTGTAATAGGTTCTGGTTTATCGATAATGGTGAACTTAGCGAATGGCACGATCTGGACGCGATCAACGATCGTATTCGGGAAACGTCTGATGAGATGAGCGTTCCCAAAACGGTGGTCGAAGCGAGGGCCGAAATACGCGGTGACAGCGATGAATTGCTGGAACAACTCCTCGAGCTGGAGCAACGTCTGGCCGACGATCTCGCCCGCAAGCCGAAACATCAAAAGCCGCTGTTGCAAGCGCAATGGCGTAAAGAGATTGAGCGCCTGAACTCACAACTGGAGTAATCTCTATTGCCGGATGGCGCAAGCCTATCCGGCCTACATTAGCAAAATGCGCGTGTAGGCCTGCCATCCGGCATTTCATTTACTGTTTCGGCTGTTTTTCTTTCCAGGCATCCCATGCCTGCTTGATCTCTTGTTTCGCGGTGGCCGCATCGTTAAAGCCATTTAACTCTACTTTCTTACGCCCTTCCGGCAACTCTTTGTACACGCGGAAAAACGACTCCAGTCGTTGCACTTCGATCTTTGGCAAATCGCTCAACTCTTTGATGTCGTCATAGGTGGGGTCAATTTTGCTGGCCGGCACGGCGACAATTTTATCGTCCTTTTCCCCGCCATCAATCATCTTCAGCACGCCAATCGCGCGCAACTTGATCAGCGTTCCCGGGGCCAGCGGTGCCCGGGTATAGAAAATCACATCCAGCGGGTCACCGTCACCTGCCAGGGACTGGGTCAATGAGCCATAGTTTGCCGGATAGGCAACCGGCATCGACTGGAAACGATCGGCAATGATAAAGCCGGTTTTGGCGTCGGTTTCATATTTTATGATCCCGCCTGCCGGGATTTCAGTCACGGCATAAAACTCTTCCGGGTTATTCTCCGGCTGAGGAAATTCGAGGATGTTCTGCGCCTGAGCGGACGCACAGAGAAACACGCTGACTGCGAGTAATTTTTTCACCAGAAGCATTGTCTTTTAACTCTTCTCTTATTGGAAAGACAACACCTTACGTTTACCAGATGACAGAAACATGACGTTTTTTTGGCAAAAAAATGGCGCTACATCCGCAGCGCCATTGTTGTCAGAAAGCATCAGGTTTACTTAACCCCTTCTTCACTCTCTTTCTTTGCTTCCAGCTTTTCAACATCGCGATACCAGCGCGGATGATGCTTCTTCGCCCAGCGACGGCTCACTTTCCCTTCAACCATGCCTTTAATTGATCCTTTCACCCAAAATGCCATATACATATGGATGAGGATAGCGTGCATCAGAATAATGCCCGCCGCAGCGTGGATCAGCAGGCTGTAACGCACTACCTGCATCGGGAAATACTGCGCAAAGTATGGACGCCAGATAATAACGCCCGTGACCAGCAGCACAAAAATCATGCTCATGATCGACCAGAACATCATTTTCTGTCCGGCGTTGTATTTGCCCACATCCGCCACTTTGTGTTCATTGCCCTTCAGCACTTCCACAATGTTTTTCAGCCACGGGATGTCTTTCTTATCCGGGATGTTGTGGTGCACAAAGCGCACAAACATGAACATCAGCGCAACGAAGATCAGCAAACCAAAGAAGGGGTGCAGAATACGCCCCATCTGCGGCGTACCGAAGGTTTGCGTCAGCCATTGTAGGGTCGGGAAGAAAAACGAAATCCCCGACAGCGCCACCAGGAAGAAGCAGATCACCACCGTCCAGTGACAGGCGCGGTCGATAAACTTCGTGCGCACAATCATTTTCGACTTACTCATGATGATCCTCCTCGTCGTCGTCCACTTCCTTATTCGGGCCGATGCCAATGTAGTGGTAAATCAGCCCGGCGAAGGTAGCGATAAATCCGGCAGCAGCCAGCGGTTTCAGAGCCCCTTTCCACAGATTGATAGAGGTATCGATCCTAGGCTCTTTCGGCAGGCCGTGATACAGCTCCGGCTGGTTGGCATGATGCAGAACGTACATAACGTGCGTACCACCCACACCTTCCGGGTTGTAGAGACCGGCGTGTTCGAAACCGCGTGCTTTCAGTTTTGCCACACGCTGCTCGCCCATTTCCAGCATTTCCTGCTTAGTGCCGAAATGTATTGCCCCGGTTGGACAGGTCTTCACGCAGGCAGGTTCTTGCCCAACGCTGACGCGATCCACACACAGCGTACATTTATACACGCGGTTATCCTCTTTATTGAGGCGCGGAATATTAAATGGACACCCGGCAATACAGTACCCGCAACCAATGCAATGCTCTGACTGGAAATCAACAATCCCGTTCGCGTACTGGATGATTGCTCCGGCAGACGGGCATGCCTTCAGGCAGCCCGGATCTTCACAGTGCATACAGCCGTCTTTACGAATCAACCACTCCAGCTTGCCGTTCTGTTCGGTTTCGGTAAACCGCATCACCGTCCAGGACTTGGCGCTGAGATCGGCGGGGTTGTCATACACCCCGACGCAGTGGCCGACTTCATCGCGGATATCGTTCCACTCTGAGCATGCCACCTGACAGGCCTTACAGCCTATACAGGTGGAAACGTCGATCAGCTTCGCGACCTCGGCTTTGTAATCACGGGCCTGAGGCGGCGGCGTGATGGAGTTTGTTGCGGACCGTTTGATGATGTCCTGCGTTTCCATAGACATATGTTCGCCCCCCTTACGCCTTCTCGATGTTAACTAAAAACGCTTTGTATTCCGGCGTTTGCGAGTTTGCATCACCGACATTCGGCGTCAGGGTGTTGGCGATAAAGCCTTTACGCGCGACTCCTTCAAAGCCCCAGTGGATTGGGATCCCTACGGTTTCAACCTGCTGACCGTTGACGTTCAGGGTTTGCAGACGACGGGTGACCACCGCAACTGCGCGAATAAATCCACGCTTGCTGCTGACTTTCACGTAGTCGCCGTTGCCGATACCTTTTGCTGACGCCAGCGTTTCGCTGATTTCCACAAACTGCTCTGGTTGGGCAATCGCATTTAACAGTGCGTGTTTGGTCCAGGTGTGGAAATGCTCGGTCAGACGATAGGTGGTTCCGACGTATGGGAAGTCCTGCTTCGTCCCCATACGCAAGGCATCCGCTTCGTACAGACGCGCTGCCGGGTTGGAGATCACGTTCGGGTGCAGCGGGTTCGTACCCAGCGGCGTTTCCATCGGCTCGTAGTGTTCCGGGAACGGCCCTTCCGCCAGCTTATCGATAGCAAACAGACGCCCCAGCCCTTCCGGCTGCATGATAAACGGATTGGTGCCACTACCCGGTGCGGCGTTGTTGAAGTCAGGGATATCGTTTCCGGTCCACTTAGTACCGTTCCACTGGATCAACATCCGTTTCGGATCCCACGGTTTACCCTGCGGGTCTGCCGAAGCGCGGTTGTACAGTACTCGACGGTTCAGTGGCCATGCCCAGGCCCAGCCCAGCGTATTACCCAGACCTGATGGGTCGGCGTTATCGCGGTTAGCCATCTGGTTGCCCTGCTCGGTCCAGCTACCGGTATAAATCCAGCAGGAGGATGACGTTGTACCGTCGTCACGCAGGAGCGCAAAGCTGTTGAGCAACTGACCTTTTTTCGCCACCAGCACGCCATTCGCATCATAGAGATCTTCCAGCGCATAGCCGTTGTTCTCTTTGGCCACTTCCTCGGAATGCGGTTCGTCCGGTACCTTATAGTTCCAGCTCATTTTCAGCACAGGCTCTACAGCTTTACCGCCTTCGGTGCGATACATGTCGCGCAGACGATGGTAAATACCGGCCAGAATTTCGCCGTCATTACGCGCTTCACCTGGTGCATCCTGACCTTTCCAGTGCCACTGCAGCCAACGGCCAGAGTTAGCAATCGAGCCGTCTTCTTCTGCAAAGCAGGTGGATGGCAGACGGAAAACTTCAGTCTGAATCGACGCCGGATCGACATCGTTGGATTCGCCGTGGTTTTGCCAGAATGTGGACGTTTCTGTGACCAGCGGATCAATAACCACCAGATACTTCAGTTTGCTGAGGCTCTGTACTACTTTGTTTTTGTCCGGGAAGGACGCAACTGGGTTAAAGCCCTGACAGATGTAGCCGGTAACTTTCCCGCTATCCATCATGTTGAAATATTTGATGACGTCGTAGGACTGATCCCACTTCGGCAGCCATTCAAAGCCCCAGTCGTTTTCTTTCTGTGCCGCATCGCCGTAGAAAGATTTCATCAAACTGACGAAGAACTTCGGATAGTTGCCCCAGTAGTTCACCTGGGAGGCCAGCGTCGCTTTGGGGGTATTGGCGGCCAGATAGGTTTGCAGATCAGTCTGCTTTTCTGACGGCAGCGTCAGATAACCGGGCAGGCTGGTTGATAACAGACCCAAGTCGGTTAAGCCCTGAATGTTGGAGTGACCGCGTAATGCGTTTACGCCGCCACCGGCCATCCCCATGTTACCGAGCAGCAACTGGATCATCGCCATGGTGCGGATGTTCTGCGCCCCAACGGTATGTTGTGTCCAGCCCAGCGCGTACAGGAAGGTCGTGGTACGATCGGCAGCACTGGTGGAGGCCAGAACTTCACACACTTTCAGGAAGTCGGCTTTCGGCGTACCGCAGATGTTTTCCACCACATCCGGCGTATAACGGGAAACGTGCTGTTTGAGCAGGTTCCACACGCAACGGGGATGGCTTAAGGTTTCATCGCGTTTTGCGTAGCCATTTTCATCGAACTGGTAGTTCCAGGACGACTTATCATATTGACGTTTTTTGGCGTCGTAACCGCTGAACAAACCGTCTTCAAAAGCAAAATCATCCCGCACCAGCAGGCTGGCGTTGGTGTAGTGCTTAACGTATTCAGCATTGATTTTGTTATTTTCAATCAGATACAGCAATACGCCGGAAAGGAACGTAATGTCCGTGCCGGAGCGAATCGGCGCATAGATATCCGCCACCGACGCTGTACGGGTAAAACGGGGATCGACAACAATCAGCGTAGCATCATTGTTGTTTTTAGCTTCCATCGCCCAGCGGAATCCCACCGGATGTGCTTCAGCGGCGTTACCGCCCATCACCATTACGACGTTAGCGTTTTTGATATCAACCCAGTGGTTGGTCATCGCACCGCGACCAAATGTTGGAGCAAGACTTGCTACCGTTGGTCCGTGTCAGACGCGTGCCTGGTTGTCTACCGCCAGCATGCCGAGTGAGCGCACGAATTTTTGCGTCAGCATGCCGGTTTCATTACTCGCCGCAGATGCACACAGCATCCCGGTTGAAAGCCAGCGGTTTACCGTCACGCCCTGCTCATTCTTCTCAATAAAGTTGGCGTCACGGTCTGCTTTCATCAGTTTTGCGATGCGGGAGAAAGCTTCATCCCAACTGATGCGTTGCCATTTGTCGGAACCGGGAGCGCGATATTCCGGGTAGCGTAAACGGCTTTCGCTGTGCACGTAATCCAGTAATCCTGCTCCCTTAGGACAAAGTGCCCCACGGCTCACCGGATGATCCGGATCCCCTTCGATATGATAAATCGACTCTTTGGCGTTTTTTGCTCCATCACCAAGGCTATACATTAATAGCCCGCAACCTACGGAACAGTATGTGCAGGTGTTTCGGATCTCTTTTGCGCGTAACAGTTTGTAGTTTCGCGCCTGAGCCAGTGCCATTTTGGGTGCAAAACCCAGTGCGGCCACTGTTGTTCCCGCCATACCGCCCGCGCAGATTTTAAAGAATTGTCTGCGGCTGACGTCCATTGCTTTCCTCTTTTTTACAGGGGTTCGTACAAGACATCTTTCACCTTGCGCCAGCGCGGCAGTCTGAAAGATGACATGTACAACTTCGCGACGAAACTAACAGCTATATCCATATTTTTTTTGCGTCAAATCAATAACGAAACGGTTCCGCTACTAAATAGTGCAGTTTGTGCAACCTGTGTACCCACAAGGGGTTAGCTAAAAGCTAATTAGTTAGCCCGTGCTGACGTAAAAGTGCTATAAATTTCAGCTTCATTTTTGCCAGGACGACGGACAGACAAACAGCATGACAAAACAAAAAGCAACGTTAATCGGGCTCATCGCCATTGTGCTGTGGAGCACGATGGTGGGGTTGATTCGTGGGGTAAGCGAAGGTCTCGGGCCAGCGGGCGGCGCAGCGATGATCTTCTCGCTAAGCGGCCTGCTGCTGATATTTACCGTCGGATTTCCAAATATTAGAAAAATACCTGTTCGTTATTTAATCGCCGGTAGCGTGCTTTTTGTCAGCTATGAAATTTGCCTGGCGTTGGCATTAGGTTATGCCGCTACCCGACACCAGGCAATAGAAGTAGGAATGGTCAATTATCTCTGGCCAAGTCTGACGATTTTGTTTGCTATATTATTTAATGGTCAAAAAACAAACTGGATGATTATTCCTGGATTAATTCTCGCATTGACCGGAGTCTGCTGGGTTTTAGGTGGCGAGAACGGTCTAAATCCAGGTGAAATTATCAGCAACATTGCCAGTAGCCCGCTGAGTTATTTTCTCGCATTCTTGGGCGCTTTTATCTGGGCAACGTATTGCACTGTCACTAATAAATTTGCGAAAGGGTTTAACGGTATCACCGTTTTTGTTTTACTGACGGCGGCAAGTTTGTGGGCCTACTATTTTATGACGCCACAACCAGGAATGGTTTTCAGCACACCGGTGACCATTAAGATGTTCACGGCTGCATTAACACTAGGATTTGCCTATGCGGCCTGGAATATCGGAATTTTACACGGAAATGTCACTGTCATGGCAGTAGGGTCTTATTTCACCCCAGTGCTTTCTTCTGCCCTGGCTGCTGTATTGCTCAGCGCCCCGCTGTCGTTCTCGTTCTGGCAAGGCGCACTGATGGTCTGTGCTGGCTCACTACTGTGCTGGCTGGCAACACGTCGGATATAGAAATCAGGCCGGGTTTCTGGCATAGAGATAGAACCCGGCTACACTCTGGTCAGTTAACGGATAATAATTGTACATTTCGCTTGTGTATTATGTTTTTATTTGTTTAATTAAATGTTAAGTAACTGGTAATTAATCAACAGCCGAAAATATTATATGTTTACCTATAACCCTCCGGTTGTATATATTTTACATAGGTTACTAACGATTAGTAAACCATAACCAGCACAATAGTCCCCGCCGAAAATATATCCCAACAAAAGGTCACATATTAATATTAATATAATCAGCTGTATTATGTAGATCTAGATCACACAAATTCAAATATTCCGCAATATTATGAAACTTATTATTGAACTAATACCACATCGTCATTTAAAAATAGTTCGTCATTGATGAACGGCCTCGTTTAGCAATGGTTTAGGAAACACACCAAGAAAAAATTATAAGGATTATTTAGAATGAAACTTAAATTAGTTGCAGTGGCAGTGACTACCCTGTTGGCAGCGGGTGCGGTAAACGCAGCTGAGATTTATAACAAAGACGGTAACAAACTGGATCTGTACGGTAAAGTTCACGCTCAGCATTACTTCTCTGACGATACCAGCAGCGATGGTGACAAAACTTACGCGCGTCTGGGCTTCAAAGGCGAAACTCAGATCAACGACCAACTGGTTGGTTTCGGCCAGTGGGAATATGAATTCAAAGGCAACCGTTCTGAAGATCAAGGTTCCGAAGCAGACAAAACCCGTCTGGCATTCGCTGGCCTGAAATTCGCTGAATACGGTTCTTTCGACTACGGTCGTAACTACGGCGTAGCCTACGACATCGGCGCATGGACTGACGTCCTGCCGGAATTCGGCGGTGATACCTGGACCCAGACTGACGTCTTCATGACTCAGCGTGCTACCGGCGTTGCAACTTACCGTAACACTGACTTCTTCGGTCTGGTTGAAGGTCTGAACTTTGCTGCTCAGTATCAGGGCAAAAACGACCGTAGCAGCGACGTTGAAGCGAACGGTGACGGTTTCGGTCTGTCTTCTACTTATGAATACGAAGGCTTCGGCATCGGTGCAACCTATGCGAAATCTGACCGTACTGATGACCAGATGCGTAATGGCAACAACGAATTCTACGCTTCCGGTAAAAACGCAGAAGTATGGGCTGCTGGCCTGAAATATGATGCGAACAACATCTACCTGGCAACTACCTACTCTGAAACCCGCAACATGACCACGTTCGGTAAAGTAGACGGTATTGCTAACAAAGCGCAGAACTTTGAAGTTGTTGCTCAGTACCAGTTCGACTTCGGTCTGCGTCCGTCCATCGCTTACCTGAAATCCAAAGGTAAAGATCTGGGTGTTTACGGCGACCAGGATCTGGTTGAATACGTTGATCTGGGTGCGACCTACTACTTCAACAAAAACATGTCTACCTTCGTTGATTACAAAATCAACCTGCTGGACGACAACAAATTCACTTCTGACGCACGTGTTAGCACTGACAACATCGTGGCAGTTGGTCTGAACTACCAGTTCTAATTTTGTTGTAAGTTGAATACAAAGCCAGTCCATCCAGGGCTGGCTTTTTCTCTTGATGTAGACTCGGTCATAAGGAGTATGCCGTGCAGACGTTCACTGGTCGTTGTCTTTGCGGACAGAGTCATTTTACCGTAAACGTCGAAATGCTTGATGTCTATGCCTGCCACTGCACGCTGTGCCAGAAATGGTCCGGTGGTGTCGCCATGTATCTGGAAGCCAGCGGTCATCCACTACTTTCCCCTGATTCAGCAGAACCTTCGCACTTTCCCTCATCAACGCGCGGAGAACGTTTCTTCTGTTCCGGCTGTGGATGCCCCTTGTGGTTTACGCTGACCGATAGCGACCGCTACTTTATTCCGTGGACATTGCTGGAGCTGAATGAGGTGGATCGCCGCCGTCTGATTCTGGCGGCTGAAATCTATACCGAAACACAGCCTGCGTTCTGGCGGTTGACGGGGCAATACGCTCGCCTGAGTGGAAAAGAAGTCGAAGCGATGGATTACCCCTGTCATTTAGCTCACTAGTTATTGATGGTTCACTTTTGCCAGGCTGAACCACATCCCTACCGCTAATACGATAAGCATGCTGCCAGCGCTGCTCAATGCCACGCTGTGCGACCAGGTAAATGCTTCTCTGGCAGCTGCAAGCAACGCGTCGCTAAGAGACGGCGAAAGAGAATGTGCTAATTGCACCGCTTCACCCATTGACGATGAAGCACGTTCCAGATCCTGCGCACTGAGGCCGGCAGGCGGTAGAATCGATGCGGAAAAACTACGGCTTAGCAAGAGACCAAAAATCGCGATCCCAAGACCGGCCCCCAATTCATAGGCCATGGTTTCGATAGCCCCCGCCGCAGCGGCTTTTTCAGCCGGGGCTGCCGCCATAATGGCCGCCGTTGAGGCCAGTAGCGCACTGGCGGCACTGAACCCCAGTAACGCCATTAATATCCAGGCCTGGATCTGCTGAGTGCTGAAATCCGTCATTGCCAGACCGTAGAAACTGACCGCACTCAACGCCATACCTGCCGTTGCCACGCAGCGCAATCCCAGCCGTGAAACCAACATACCGGCAATCGGGCCGCTGAAGCCACTCGCCAGCATGACGGGTAGCATAAACAGTCCCGCCTGATACGGCGTTAAACCGTGAACAAACTGTAATTCCTGGGCCATCAACAGCTCAAATCCCACCAGGGTGATCATCGCAGTCATCGCCATTACCACGCCGCTTAATATAATGCGATGGGTGAACAACCGCATATCAATCATCGGACGTGAGGCCGCGAGCTGAATACGAACAAATTTCCACAGCAGCACGGCTCCTGTTAACAGTGTCAATACGATAACCCCGGTCGCCATATGCCCTTTTAGCGCCGTTTTAGCACTGTAAACCAGCAGTAAAATCGCCACGATCAACATAATCGCATGGCCAAAATTTAACGACTGATCGCGGCGTCCAGTCTGGCGCGGCACGTAACGTGCGGTCAATGTCATCACCACCAGAACAATGGGCACATTGATTAAGAACACTGAGCCCCAGTAGAAATGCTCCAGCAACATACCACCGACTAAGGGACCAAATGCTGCACCGCCTGAACCGACGGCAGCCCAAACGCCGAGCGCCATATTACGATGACGTTGTTCGGCAAAGGTGGCGCGAATACCTGCCAGCGTCGCCGGAACGATCATCGCCGCACCAATAGCCAACACAGCCCGGGTCGCGATTAGCCAGCCGGCACTGTGAGCAAACGCGGCAGCCAGGGAAGCCAGACCAAATAGCCCGCCCCCCAGTATCAGTAAGCGCTTAAAACCGATGCGATCGCCCAACGCCCCCATCGGTAACACCATACCGGCCATTACCAGAGAATAGATATCAATGATCCACAGCAGCTCGTTACCACTGGCACCCAGCGTCATACTCAGCGTGGGCGCGGCAACGTGCAGCACCGTTGCATCAATCGCAACAGGGATGTAGACCAGCACAATAATCACTAACGTTAACCACTGACGAAACATAAAACTCCCTACAAAACTGAAACTGGACACATGTCCAGCTTTATCGATCCTACGGAAAATTGAACGTATGTCCAACTTTTTGTTAAACTGGCAAAAATGTGAATATAGGGAGGAAGCATGAGCTATATGAATCGGGATGAACGTCGGGAAGTGATCCTGCAGGCGGCAATGCGCGTGGCGCTTGAAGAAGGATTTTCCGCCATGACGGTTAGACGTATTGCCACAGAGGCTCAGGTAGCGACCGGGCAACTGCATCATCATTTTACGTCTGCCGGTGAGCTTAAATCCCTGGCCTTTGTCCGCCTGATTCGCACCCTTCTCGATGCCGAACTGGTCAGTGAAAACGCAACTTACCGTGAACGACTCCATGCCATGTTGGGAAGTGAAGATGGCGGGTTCGAACCCTATATAAAACTATGGCGTGAAGCGCAGGTTCTGGCGGATAAAGATCCGGAAATCAAAAGCGCTTACCTGCTGACCATGCGGATGTGGCACGAGGAAACCGCGAATATTATCACTCAGGGACAGAAGGCCGGTGAGTTTTCATCCACCCCAGATGCCGCCGATGTGGCCTGGCGTTTAATTGCGTTGGTATGCGGTCTGGATGGTATCTATGTATTAGGCATTGAGGAAATGGCCGATCCAGCGTTCGAGCGCCACCTGGATCGCATGATAACACTGGAGTTATTTATTTGATGTTATACATGAATTAACAATACACCTTTTCAATTTACAATTAGTAACACTTAAGCAACGTGTAATTCCCTCATCACGCCGCGTTATTGCGCTTTTTTATCTATTCTTTCAGTCAATATTCCCAAAACTTTTCAATAGTTTCTAAAAGAACTCGCGCGGCGCTGTATGCGTTTATTTCTTTTTCATGAACGGCATGTGCATGGAGAATAATATGTCAGCATCAAATGAGAAAAATAATCGTTATCTTTTAACTGACTGGAAACCGGAGAACCCCGCCTTTTGGGAAAATAAAGGTAAGCACATTGCCCGAAGAAACCTATGGATATCAGTGAGTTGTCTGTTGCTGGCGTTCTGTGTCTGGATGTTGTTCAGTGCTGTGGCCGTCAATTTGAATAAAATTGGTTTTAATTTCACCACCGACCAACTGTTTTTATTAACCGCATTGCCTTCTCTTTCAGGCGCAATATTGCGAGTCCCCTACTCCTTTATGGTACCTATATTTGGTGGACGCCGTTGGACCATTTTTAGCACCATTATTCTGGTCATTCCCTGCCTTTGGCTCGGATTTGCCGTGCAAAATACCGCTACTCCGTTTGGCGTATTTATTATTATTGCGCTGATGTGTGGTTTTGCTGGCGCTAACTTTGCCTCCAGCATGGGTAATATCAGCTTTTTCTTCCCGAAAGCGAAGCAAGGCAGTGCGCTGGGCGTGAATGGCGGGCTCGGTAACCTTGGTGTCAGCGTGATGCAGTTAATCGCGCCGTTAGTCATTTTCCTGCCCCTATTTACCTTTTTAGGTGTACAAGGCGTGCCGCAGCCTGACGGTTCTTTACTGTCACTGGCAAACGCCGCATGGATTTGGGTTCCGCTGCTGCTGCTCTCAACGCTGGCTGCGGGCGTGGGAATGAATGACATCGCCAGTTCGAAGGCCTCAATCGCCTCTCAACTACCGGTCCTCAAACGCTTTCATCTGTGGCTGCTAAGCCTGCTGTATCTCGCCACCTTCGGTTCATTTATCGGTTTCTCGGCCGGCTTTGCCATGCTGGCGAAAACACAATTCCCTGACGTGAATATTCTGCAACTGGCGTTCTTCGGCCCGTTCATCGGCGCGCTTGCGCGTTCGGCTGGCGGCGTGATCTCTGACAAGTTCGGCGGCGTGCGCGTCACGTTAATCAACTTCATCTTTATGGCGCTGTTTAGCGCCCTGCTGTTTCTTACCCTTCCCGGCTCCGGAGAAGGAAGTTTTGTTGCCTTCTATCTGGTGTTTATGGGCTTGTTCCTGACCGCAGGACTGGGCAGCGGTTCGACCTTCCAGATGATTGCGGTGATCTTTCGCAAAATCACCATTTACCGGGTGAAGCTGCACGGTGGTACTGAAGAACAGGCCCAGCGTGAGGCGGTAACTGATACCGCAGCCGCACTGGGTTTTATCTCCGCAATTGGCGCTGTCGGGGGCTTCTTTATCCCGAAAGCGTTTGGTTCATCGCTGGCGCTGACCGGGTCTCCGGTAGGCGCCATGAAAATATTCCTTGTGTTCTACATCGTCTGCGTGCTGGTGACCTGGCTGGTATACGGCCGGAAATCACAAAAAAAATAGTCATCTTTTGGCCTGTGCAGGCAACGTTATTCGAAGCAGGAGTTATGTCATGAGTAAACTGTTAGATCGCTTTCGCTACTTTAAACAAAAGGGTGAGACATTTGCCGAGGGGCACGGGCAAGTGATGCACACCAACCGGGACTGGGAAGACAGCTATCGTCAGCGCTGGCAGTTCGACAAAATTGTGCGCTCTACCCACGGCGTGAACTGTACCGGCTCATGCAGCTGGAAAATCTACGTTAAAAACGGACTGGTGACCTGGGAAACACAGCAAACTGACTACCCGCGAACCCGTCCTGACCTGCCAAATCATGAGCCACGCGGCTGCCCGCGTGGTGCCAGCTATTCCTGGTATCTCTACAGTGCTAACCGCCTGAAATACCCGCTGGTGCGTAAACGTCTCATCGAGCTGTGGCGTGACGCCCTGTCCCGCCAGCCCGATCCGGTGCTGGCCTGGGAATCGATCATGAACGACCCGCAAAAATGCCAGAGCTACAAACAGGTGCGCGGGCGCGGCGGGTTTATCCGTTCCAACTGGAAAGAGCTTAATCAACTGATTGCCGCCGCCAACGTCTGGACGGTAAAAACCTATGGCCCGGACCGCGTGGCCGGATTCTCGCCCATTCCCGCCATGTCGATGGTTTCCTACGCGGCGGGTACGCGCTATCTCTCACTTCTGGGCGGAACCTGCCTGAGCTTCTATGACTGGTACTGCGATTTACCGCCTGCGTCACCCATGACCTGGGGTGAGCAGACCGACGTTCCGGAGTCAGCCGACTGGTATAACTCCAGCTATATCATCGCCTGGGGGTCTAACGTGCCACAGACCCGTACCCCGGACGCCCACTTCTTTACGGAAGTACGCTACAAAGGCACCAAGACGATTGCCATTACGCCGGATTACTCGGAAGTCGCCAAACTGTGCGACCAGTGGCTGGCTCCGAAACAAGGGACAGACAGCGCGCTGGCAATGGCGATGGGCCACGTCATCCTGAAAGAGTTCCATCTCGACAATCCCAGCGATTATTTCCTCAATTACTGTCGCCGCTATACCGACATGCCAATGCTGGTGCTGCTGGATGCCCGCGAAGATGGCAGCTACGTACCTGGACGCATGATGCGCGCTTCAGACCTGGTTGATGGCCTGGGCGAAAGCAACAATCCGGAGTGGAAAACGGTGGCTTTCAACCGCGCAGGCGAACTGGTTGTCCCGAACGGTTCGATTGGTTTTCGCTGGGGCGAAAAAGGCAAATGGAATCTCGAATCGCTGGCGGCTGGCGCTGAAACAGAGCTTTCAGAGCTTTCCCTCTCGCTGCTTGGTCAGCATGATGACGTGACCGGCGTGGCATTCCCCTATTTCGGCGGCAACGAAAACCCACATTTTCGCAGCGTGAAGCAGGAGCCGGTGCTGATTCGACAATTGCCGGTAAAACGTCTCACCCTCGCAGATGGCAGCGTTTGTCCGGTGGTGAGCGTCTATGATCTGGTGCTGGCGAATTACGGCCTCGACCGTGGTCTGGATGATGTTCATAGCGCACAAGATTACAGCGAAGTAAAAGCCTACACCCCGGCCTGGGGTGAGCAAATTACCGGCGTGCCACGCCGTCATATCGAACAAATCGCCCGTGAGTTTGCCGATACCGCGCACAAAACGCATGGCCGTTCGATGATCATCCTCGGGGCTGGCGTTAACCACTGGTACCACATGGACATGAACTACCGTGGGATGATAAACATCCTCGTGTTCTGTGGTTGTGTGGGGCAAAGCGGCGGCGGCTGGGCACACTATGTGGGTCAGGAGAAACTGCGTCCGCAAACCGGCTGGCTGCCACTGGCCTTTGCGCTGGACTGGAACCGTCCACCGCGTCAGATGAACAGCACTTCGTTTTTCTACAACCACTCCAGTCAGTGGCGTTATGAAAAACTCACCGCGCAAGAACTCCTCTCTCCGCTGGCCGATGCGTCGAAGTTTAGCGGGCATTTAATTGATTTTAACGTGCGTGCAGAAAGGATGGGCTGGCTACCGTCTGCCCCGCAGCTAAATCTCAACCCACTGACTGTCAGGGCAAAGGCAGAACAAGCGGGAATGTCTCCGGTGGAATACACCGCGCAAGCGCTGAAATCGGGTGATATTCGTTTTGCCTGCGAGCAGCCGGATAGCGGCAAAAACCATCCACGCAACCTGTTCGTCTGGCGCTCTAACCTGCTCGGCTCCTCCGGTAAAGGGCATGAATACATGCTCAAATATCTGCTGGGTACCGAAAGCGGGATCCAGGGAGAAGCGCTCGGTTCAAGCGACGGTATTAAACCTGAAGAGGTTGAATGGCAGTCGGCGGCGATTGAGGGCAAGCTCGATCTGCTGGTGACGCTCGACTTCCGTATGTCCAGTACGTGTCTGTTCTCCGATATCGTGTTACCTACCGCCACCTGGTATGAAAAAGACGATATGAATACCTCGGATATGCATCCGTTTATTCACCCGCTGTCGGCTGCAGTCGATCCTGCCTGGGAGTCAAAAAGCGACTGGGAAATTTATAAAGGCATCGCCAAAGTGTTCTCCGAGGTATGTGTGGGGCACCTTGGGCAAGAGACGGATGTGGTGTTGCAACCACTGCAACACGACTCTCCGGCAGAGCTGGCGCAGCCGTTTGACATTCTGGACTGGCGCAAAGGCGAATGCGATCTCCTGCCGGGGAAAACGGCACCGAATATCGCCGTTGTGGAACGTGACTACCCCGCCACCTGGGAACGCTTTACTTCACTCGGTCCGCTCATGGACAAGCTTGGTAACGGTGGGAAAGGCATTGCGTGGAATACCCAGGCGGAAGTCGATTTCCTCGGCAAGCTGAACTACACCAAACGCGAAGGCCCGGCGAAAGGCCGACCGCTGATTGACACCGCACTGGATGCTTCTGAGGTGATCCTCGCCCTGGCGCCGGAAACCAACGGTCAGGTGGCGGTGAAGGCGTGGGAAGCGCTGGGGGCGATGACCGGTCGCGACCATACGCATCTGGCGTTGAACAAAGAAGACGAAAAGATTCGTTTTCGCGACATCCAGGCGCAGCCGCGCAAAATCATCTCCAGTCCGACCTGGTCCGGCCTTGAAAGCGAACATGTCTCCTATAACGCAGGCTATACCAACGTCCACGAACTGATCCCATGGCGCACTCTGTCCGGTCGCCAGCAGCTGTACCAGGATCACGCGTGGATGCGAGCGTTCGGTGAAAGCCTGGTGGCGTATCGTCCACCAATTGATACCCGCAGCGTCAGTGAAATGCGCGAGGTTCCGCCTAACGGCTTCCCGGAAAAAGCCCTCAACTTCCTGACGCCGCACCAGAAATGGGGCATCCACTCTACCTACAGTGAAAACCTGCTGATGCTGACGCTGTCGCGTGGCGGGCCCATTGTCTGGATCAGCGAGACCGATGCCAAAGAGCTGGGCATTGAGGATAACGACTGGATTGAAGCCTTCAACGCCAACGGTGCGCTCACCGCACGTGCAGTGGTGAGTCAACGCGTGCCGCCGGGAATGACCATGATGTATCACGCTCAGGAGCGAATCATGAACATCCCCGGCTCCGAAGTCACCGGGATGCGTGGCGGGATCCATAACTCGGTCACCCGCGTCTGCCCGAAACCCACGCACATGATCGGCGGCTATGCGCAACTGGCATACAGCTTCAACTATTACGGGACGGTCGGCTCTAACCGCGATGAGTTCATCATGATTAGAAAAATGAAAAACATTAACTGGCTGGATGATGAAGGTCGCGATCAGGTACAGGAGGCGAAAAAATGAAAATACGCTCACAGGTAGGCATGGTTCTGAATCTGGATAAGTGCATCGGCTGCCACACCTGCTCCGTCACCTGTAAAAACGTCTGGACCGGGCGTGAAGGGATGGAATATGCGTGGTTTAACAACGTCGAGACCAAGCCGGGCATTGGTTACCCGAAAAACTGGGAAGATCAGGAAGAGTGGCAAGGCGGCTGGGTTCGCGATGTCAACGGCAAGATCAGACCGCGTCTGGGCGGCAAGATGGGCGTGATCACCAAAATTTTCGCCAACCCGGTGATCCCGCAAATCGATGACTACTATGAGCCGTTTACCTACGATTATCAGCATCTGCATAGCGCGCCGGAGAGCAAGAACCAGCCCACCGCGCGCCCGCGCTCGCTGATTGATGGGAAACGGATGGACAAGATTATCTGGGGCCCCAACTGGGAAGAACTGCTTGGCGGTGAATTCTCAAAACGGGCCCGCGACCGTAACTTCGAGAAGATGCAAAAGGAGATGTACGGACAGTTCGAAAACACCTTCATGATGTATTTACCGCGCCTGTGCGAGCACTGTCTGAACCCTAGCTGTGTCGCCACCTGCCCGAGCGGGGCTATCTATAAACGTGAAGAAGACGGCATTGTGCTGATCGACCAGGACAAATGTCGCGGTTGGCGCTTGTGCATCAGCGGCTGTCCGTACAAAAAAATCTACTTTAACTGGAAGAGCGGTAAGTCAGAGAAGTGCATTTTCTGCTACCCGCGTATTGAGTCCGGCCAGCCGACGGTGTGTTCAGAAACCTGCGTTGGGCGTATCCGTTATCTCGGGGTATTGCTGTACGACGCCGACCGTATCGAGGAAGCAGCGAGCACCGAGCATGAAACCGATCTCTACGAGCGTCAGTGCGATGTGTTCCTTAACCCGCACGATCCGGCGGTGATTGAAGAAGCGCTTAAACAGGGTATTCCGCACAACGTCATCGAAGCTGCCCAGCGTTCATCGGTTTACAAAATGGCGATGGACTGGAAGCTGGCGCTACCACTGCATCCGGAATACCGCACCCTGCCGATGGTCTGGTACGTGCCGCCGTTGTCACCGATTCAGTCGGTCGCTGACGCGGGTGGTCTGCCGCACAATGGCAACATTCTGCCCGCGGTTGAGTCACTGCGCATTCCGGTTCAGTACCTCGCCAATATGCTTAGCGCGGGCGATACCGGCCCGGTACTGCGCGCCCTGAAACGGATGATGGCGATGCGCCACTATATGCGTTCGCAAACCGTAGAAGGTGTTACGGATACTCGCGCGATTGAGGAAGTGGGTCTGAGCGTTGAACAGGTTGAGGAGATGTACCGCTATCTGGCCATCGCCAACTATGAAGACCGCTTTGTGATCCCAACCAGCCATCGTGAAATGGCGCGTGATGCCTTCCCGGAGAAAAACGGCTGCGGCTTTACCTTCGGCGACGGCTGTCACGGCTCGGACACTAAGTTCAATCTGTTTAACAGTAGCCGCATTGACGCTATCGATATCACCGAAGTACGCGATAAAGCGGAGGGTCAATAATGCAAATCCTCAAGGTTATCGGTCTGCTGATGGAATACCCCGACGAGCTGCTATGGGAGTGTAAAGACGACGCGCTGGCGCTTGTGGCCAGCGATGCTCCAATGCTGAGCGATTTTAGCCAGGAACTGCTCAATGCGCCGTTACTGGATAAACAAGCTGAATGGTGCGAAATCTTTGACCGGGGCCGGGCCACCTCTCTGCTGTTGTTTGAACACGTGCACGCCGAGTCCCGCGACCGTGGTCAGGCGATGGTCGATCTGTTGGCGCAGTATGAAAAGGTCGGGCTGCAGCTAAACTGTCGCGAACTGCCGGATCACCTGCCTTTATATCTTGAGTACTTAAGCGTGTTACCGGAAGCGGAGGCCAAAGAAGGACTGCAGAACGTCGCACCGATTCTGGCGTTGCTTGGCGGGCGCTTAAAACAGCGCGATACGCCGTGGTATCAACTGTTTGATGCCCTGTTGCAGCTTGCCGGAAGTCCTCTTTCGAGTGACAGTGTCACTAAACAGGTTGGCACGGAAACCCGCGACGATACCCGTCAGGCGCTGGATGCGGTCTGGGAGGAGGAACAGGTGAAGTTTATCGAGGATAACGCCACCACCTGTGACAGTTCACCGTTACAAAACTATCAACGACGCTTTAGCCAGGACGTGGCACCTCAGTATGTCGACGTCAGCGCGGGAGGCCCGAAATGATACAGTACCTGAACGTCTTTTTTTACGATATCTATCCGTACCTGTGCGGTACGGTGTTTATCCTCGGCAGTTGGCTACGCTACGACTACGGGCAATACACATGGCGCGCCTCTTCCAGCCAGATGCTGGACAAACGCGGTATGGTGTTGTGGTCAAACCTGTTCCACATCGGCATTCTGGGGATATTTTTCGGTCACCTGTTTGGCATGTTAACGCCGCACTGGATGTATGCCTGGTTCCTGCCGATTGCGGTAAAGCAGCAGATGGCGATGATTGCCGGCGGGCTTTGTGGCGTGCTCACACTGGTGGGTGGCGCTGGCCTGCTGGTGCGCAGGCTGACTAACCCGCGCATTCGCGCAACCTCCTCAACCGCAGATATTCTGATCCTCTGCGTTCTGCTGATTCAATGCATCCTCGGTTTAACCACTATCCCGTTCTCTGCACAGCATCCTGACGGCAGTGAAATGCTAAAACTGGTCGGTTGGGCGCAGTCGGTGGTGACCTTCCAGGGCGGTGCATCTGCGCATCTGGATGGCGTGGCGTGGATTTTCCGTGTGCATCTGGTGCTGGGGATGACCATTTTCCTGCTGTTCCCGTTCACCCGCCTGGTTCACGTGTGGAGTGCGCCGTTTGAGTACTTTACCCGCCGTTATCAGATAGTGCGTTCGCGCCGCTAATTTCCTCTGCTGCCCGGTAGCGCATGCGCTTACCGGGCAGCATCGCTATCCCGCTTTTTGTACGTTATGATGCTTCTCCATTCCAGGAGAACGCTAATGAAACCACAGGTTTATCACGTCGATGCCTTTACCTCAGTACCCTTTCGCGGCAATTCAGCGGGTGTGGTGTTGCATGCTGACGGATTGAGTGACGCCCAGATGCAGCTCATTGCTCGCGAGCTGCGCCATTCGGAAACGGCTTTTCTACTGACCAGTGACGACAGCGATGTTCGCATTCGTTATTTCACGCCGACGGTTGAAGTTCCTATCTGTGGGCATGCTACCGTCGCCGCACATTATGTGCGCGCCAAGGTGCTGGGTCTGGGCAACAGCACCGTCTGGCAAACCTCGCTCGCCGGTCGTCATCGGGTCGATATTGAATTGAGCGACAATGACTATCGCATCAGTCTTGAACAAGGCGTACCTGGATTCGAAGCTCCGCTGGAAGGTGCTGTACGTGCCGCGATAATCGATGCGCTGCGCCTGAGCGAAGACGATATGTTGCCCGGATTACCCATTCAGGTAGCCACCACCGGACACTCTAAAGTGATGATTGCGCTGAAGCCTGAGGTGGACATCGACGCCCTTTCTCCTGATTTGCCTGCCCTGACCGCTATCAGCCAGCAAATTGGCTGTAACGGGTTCTTCCCTTTTCAAATTCGCAAGGACGAAAACGCCACCGATGGCCGCATGTTCTCGCCTGCTATTGGTATTATGGAAGATCCGGTCACCGGCAACGCGAATGGTCCGATGGGCGCGTGGCTGGTACACCATAACCTGATGGCTCATGATGGCAAAACGTTGCATGTTCAGGGCCACCAGGGTCGCGCGCTCGGGCGTGACGGTATTGTTGATGTGACGGTGACTATCCGTGATAACCAGCCAGAGAAAGTAACGATTTCCGGCTCTGCTGTGATCCTGTTTCACGCCGAATGGGCGATCGATTTTTAAATCTTCAGGTAGGCCGGATAAGGCGATTACGCCGCATCCGGCATTAATTCTGATGCCCCTATTTTCCCGCCTCCGGATGTGTATCAAACGCCGCCATGACTGTCGCCAGCTCATCCAGGGTAAACCCATGCTTCACGTCATCCACGCCCAGTCCAAACCGTTCCTGCAACAGCGTATACAGGCTGGCGACGTCAGGCAGATTAATCTGCTCTATCGCGTGACCGTCCTGATAATGGGTAAAGTGGAAATTGGTCAACGTCAGCTTGCCGCCGTCAGGTAAATGACGACACATCAGCAGATGGTGGCGGAAATGCGACTGCGGCCAGTGCGCGGACCAGAAGTTACCCATCAGATAATCGCTGTGATGTTGCACCACCAGATCGAATCGGTACATTGACTGCCAGTGATCATGATGGCGGAACTGCAATATCCAGTCTTCCCCCTCCTGAATCAACCGATAGTCGCCGTGCGGCGTTTGCTGTTCAAGATCAGCCTGCAGACGAATGGGAGCCGTCAGCGTTTGTCCGCCGAAGCCAACGTCAGCGATCCACTGTTCACCCTGTAATTCAACCAGTAACAGGCGATGTGTACGCGGCGGCAGACTTGACGGATTAGCCAATACCACGCGTCCCAGTAAACTGCGTACGGTAAAGCCGATTTCGCGTAGCGCCCGTTCAAATACACCATTTTGTTCAAAGCAATAGCCACCGCGGCGGGCAGTGACCAACTTCTCTTCAAGGGACAGATCGTCAAGCTGTATTTCACGCGGCAGCAGCACATCAAGATTTTCAAAGGGTATGGCACCGTTATGCAGTAAGTGTAGCGCTCTCAACGTTTCAATGTCGGCGTTGGGCGCATCTGACCAGCCAATACGGGCAAAATAAGCGTTTAAAAAAGGCGTCATACGGGATTCCTGTTTGTTGAATGTTGTACTTATAACGCATTTTTAATTTTACGCCGTCGCTTTTGTGCGCTGTTCACCCCGGTGAGGCGACAAAATCGCTAATCCCGTTACTATCTATGTTTATTGTGATGTCATTTTTATTCTGCCGAGGAGTCACTATGAGTCATTTTCGTCCGGTTGAATTACAACACGCCAGCCGACTGCTTAATCACGGCCCCACCATTTTGATAACCAGTCGTGACGCGAATACAGAACGGCGTAATGTGATGGCAGCCGCGTGGTCAATGCCCGTGGAATTTGATCCGCCGAGGGTGGCCATTGTTGTCGACAAGACCGCCTGGTCACGCGAACTGATCGAGCGTAGCGGGCAATTTGGTATTGTTATTCCAGGGGTTGCCGCGACCAACTGGACCTATGCCGTGGGGAGTGTTTCCGGTCGAATAGAAGATAAGTTCAACTGCTACGGTATTCCGGTGGTCAACGGCCCGGTATTGGGATTACCGCTAATAGAAGCCAAGTGTCTCGCCTGGATGGAATGCCGCCTGCTTCCTGCCACAGCGGTTCAGGACAAATATGATACCTTGTTTGGCGAAGTGGTTTCTGCCGCTGCCGATGAGCGGGTATTTGTGCAAGGACGCTGGCAGTTTGATGATGGCAAACTCAATACCTTGCACCACCTTGGCGCCGGAACGTTTGTCACCAGCGGGAAACGTATAACAGCGGCTGAATAAATATCCTCCGGCATAGCCGGAGGTTTTTCTGATGTGCCTATAAGGCTCTGATACCAGCAGCGCCCTAACAGGCGCATACGATCTGACATTTGCATCAGACTTCTCTACTTACGGTCCGTAAACGGGGTCAGTTTGGATATCGAAAATTATTGTACGTTAAGGCTATTTTTTATACTCTTTGAATTTATATCCTACAGGGGCGGCAACGAAACGGGAAGGAAATAGCTAAATAGCTACATATGACTGTACTTTACTTTTTTTACATCCTTTCAGGATAAGGGATTCAGTAGCAGGGCGATGCTCTGTTGAACATTAACGATAATTTTTGATTATTCATAATATATATCACTATTATGAATAATAGTGCAGGGAATAAATTACAAAATATATAAAGGAGTAATTATGATACCATCTTCATTAATTAAATTTACACAAAACAATCACCTTGATAATTTAAATCACCAAAAGAGCGATGTAACTCCTTTTTCAGATTGCCCTAGCAATCATCTTATCGATTGTTCTCCAGAACAAGCTGCAAATTTTGTATCTCAGTATGTATCATCTCATATATTATGGAGCTCTGTTATTGAGAAAATGGACGAAAAAATGGCAGTATCACAAGTTATCGATATCGATAATAGCATAAAAAATGCTCGTGGTAATATAACAGGCTATGACAGTGAAGATTTCACGCTTGATAAGCTATACGAAATTACTAATAACTCAGTCCTTTGTAAAGCTGGCAACTGTGGGGAGCTTTGTGCTGTCGGGGCTCGTGCTTTAATGGATTTTGGTTATAAAGGAAAAGTGGAAGTCATTGCAATTATCGGGAATACGACTGGCGGTGCTAAGGCAGATCATGCATTCATGCTCATTCATGGTTCAGATGGAAAGGATTCTTGGGTGGCAGATCCAATGACAGCACTGATGAATCCTGAGCAACGTGGGAATTTCTTAGGCGATAAAGACATAGCTAGCTCAGCAAAACAAATAGAATCTTTTAAGATTATCCATCTCTACCTTGACAAAGGTGGTATTATAACGTGCCCTAAATTAAATATTGTGGTGGAAGAACCCGGTATAAAAATCTTTAGTTGTTACGCGCTTGAAAAAAGTAACGGGGTAATTAATCTGACTCGTGTATACAAAGAAGAATAACTTCAATGTAAATCCGGCGTTCTTCTTGGAATATTAGTCAAAAAGAACGCTGAGGCTATATAGATATTGTTTATATGAATCAACTGTTTTTGTCATTGGATTACTGTAGCTAAGCCGGGTGGAGTAACTGGTCTCTGGTTTTTATAGAGTTGTGCCAGCATTAATACGGGCGCAATAATCGCCCGTTCTCGTTCACATGCTGTAGCCGGGTTTTTTAATCAATGTCTCCATCTGCGGTGCGATTTCCGCATTCCACACGCCCTGCCACGCCTCGGGCTCAATTTCATTCAGCGCCACGCTGACCGAGCTGTCTTTGCTTTGCAAATGACGAATAATGACCTCGGTAATATCCGCCGCCAGCGCGGTTTTTTGTTCGTTGGTAAGGGCGCGAGGAAAGCATTTGATATCGACGTGCGGCATAGCAGATTCCTTATTGTTTTGGGATGCAGGTAACTTATGCGGACTCTCGTTCAACCAGGTGAAATCCGACATCAATAATATCGTCTTCACGTGGAATTTGTTCGATACGATCGGCAAGCAGCGAGGCAGCGCGTTGTCCAATGGCCCGTCGGTCGACGCTGATTGTGGTGATAGCAGGCCGGTTACTGGCGGCAAAATCAAGATCGCCAAAACCGATTACCGCTAGCTCCTGCGGCACGCGTAAACCACGGCTTTCGGCTTCCATAATCGCCCCCTGGGCTAAGGTATCTGAGCTACAGACAATGACATCGAACGCACCTTCAGCCAATAGCTGAGCTAATCCACTGCGCCCCAATGCCAGAGAGGCCGGAAGCGGGACATCTATCTGTGCGTCAGCCGCAATACCATGACGTCTCAGCGCATCGCACAGTCCTTGTTTACGCTGGCCGGCCCGGCGATCGGCTGTCCATAGCAAACCAGGACGGCGATAACCTTTTTTCAGCAAGTAGTCTGCTACCGCCTGACCGACTTTTTCGTGCGAAAACCCGACCAGCATATCAATGGGGGTTGGCGTTAAATCCCAGATCTCCACAACCGGAATGGCCGCATTAAGAATCACCTTTTTCATCCCGGCGGTGTGATGGATACCGGTGAGCACGACGCCATCCGGGCGGCGAGAAAGCAGCGTCGCCACCAGCTCAGCCTCTGTTTGCGGCGTGTAACCTGATACGCAGAGCAAGATGTGGTATCCGCGTTCGGCCAGTTCATCGCTTAATGACTGAATGGTATCGACAAACATATTGTTGTTAATTTGCGGAACAACCACGGCGATAAGCTTGCTGCGACGCGACGCCAGCCCCCCGGCCAGCGCGTTGGGAATGTAGCCGGTGGCGCGTACCGCCTGCATCACTTTTTCCACCGTTTTCGGGCGCACCAACTGCGGAGTATTTAGCGCCCTGCTCACCGTCATGGGTGACAATCCCGCGGTACGGGCCACATCTTCCAGCGTGGGTGCTCGCGGAGGTCTGGCGTTTTTCACTGTCGATGCCCTTGTCAAAAATCACTGATTTATCCTGGCATTATTCATCATGATTTCGGCTATTGCTAGCATGGCTCTGTGATAACACTGGGAAAACAGCAGCTTAGATTGTCATCCCTGAGCAAAATGATAGCGATATCATAAAGATTTGTGCATTTCCCCATAAAGTATTGGAATGTGATGCTGTATACAAGTTATCGCCCTTTTATCTCCGTATTTGTGAGCAATTGTTCAAATCGCAATCAATTCGCTGGTGCAGTGATTGCGCTAACATTAAAAATGATAGCGCAATCATTTATTAATCACCAGGAGAGAATAAGATGTCTTTAAGTGCTAATTCCGATGCCGTAACCTATGCCAAATCGGCCAATGCAAAAACCGCGGCAGAAACCGGCGACCGTATCGAATGGGTTAAGCTATCCCTCGCTTTCCTTCCCCTGGCAACACCGGTAAGCGATGCCAAAGTGCTGACTGGTCGTCAGAAACCACTAACCGAAGTCGCCATAATCATCGCCGAGATCCGCAGTCGCGACGGGTTTGAAGGCGTGGGATTTAGTTACTCCAAGCGTGCTGGCGGTCAGGGGATCTACGCGCATGCCAAAGAAATTGCCGATAACCTGTTAGGTGAAGATCCAAACGATATTGACAAGATCTATACCAAGCTGTTGTGGGCTGGGGCTTCCGTAGGACGCAGCGGCATGGCGGTTCAGGCCATCTCCCCTATCGATATCGCTTTATGGGATATGAAGGCCAAGCGTGCAGGATTGCCGCTGGCAAAACTGCTTGGCGCGCATCGTGACTCCGTACAATGCTACAACACCTCCGGCGGATTCCTGCATACGCCGCTGGATCAGGTGCTTAAAAACGTGGTTATTTCCCGTGAAAACGGTATTGGCGGCATCAAACTCAAGGTCGGTCAACCAAACTGCGCCGAAGATATTCGCCGCTTAACCGCGGTGCGTGAAGCGCTGGGTGATGATTTCCCGCTGATGGTCGATGCCAATCAGCAGTGGGACCGGGAAACCGCCATCCGTATGGGACGTAAAATGGAGCAGTTCAATCTGATCTGGATTGAAGAGCCGCTGGATGCCTACGATGTTGAAGGTCACGCCCAACTGGCTGCCGCGCTGGATACCCCGATTGCTACCGGTGAGATGTTGACCAGCTTCCGCGAACATGAACAGCTGATCCTCGGCAATGCCAGCGATTTTGTCCAACCCGATGCGCCGCGTGTGGGCGGGATTTCACCGTTCCTTAAAATTATGGATCTGGCGGCAAAACACGGACGAAAACTGGCACCCCACTTCGCCATGGAAGTTCACCTGCATTTGTCCGCCGCTTATCCGCTTGAGCCATGGCTGGAACATTTCGAATGGCTGAATCCGCTATTTAATGAACAGCTTGAGCTGCGCGATGGGCGGATGTGGATATCTGACCGTCACGGTCTGGGGTTCAGCATCAGCGAACAAGCGCGCCGCTGGACACAATTAACCTGCGAGTTTGGTAAACGTCCTTAATTTATTTGGCGGGTAAGTAATACCCGCCCTCTTCCCTACAGAAACGCTCTCAACCTTATGAAAGGAGTGGGTGATGAACACAATAATAAAGCGCACAAAAGTGCGTTACGGCATTTTGATATTTCTGTTTCTTGCTACCGTATTTAATTACGCCGATCGCGCGACGTTATCCGTGGTGGCTCCAATAATGAGCAAAGAATTAGGTTTTGATCCTGAAGCAATGGGGCTGGCCTTTTCTGCTTTCGGTATTTCTTATGTCATTATGCAACTGCCCGGCGGCTGGCTACTGGATCGCTATGGTTCTCGTCTGGTATACGGCTGCGCCCTGATTGGCTGGTCGCTGGTGACCATGTTCCAGGGCACCATTTATCTGTACGCCAGCCCGCTTGTCGTATTGATTATCTTACGATTACTGATGGGTGCCATTGAAGCTCCGGCCTTTCCAGCCAACAGCCGATTAAGCGTGCAGTGGTTTCCGAATAACGAACGAGGCTTTGTCACCTCAGTTTATCAGGCCGCGCAATATATCTCGCTAGGGATTATTACGCCGCTCATGACGATTATTTTGCATAATCTGAGCTGGCACTTTGTTTTTTATTATATCGGGGCTATTGGCGTTATTCTTGGCATCTTCTGGCTGGTCAAAGTCAGGGATCCCATGCATCATCCGAAGGTAAACCAACAGGAAATTGACTATATCCGGGAAGGCGGTGGCGAACCGGCGCTGGGCAATAAAAAAGAGCCGCAGAAAATTGCCTTTACGCAAATTAAGAGCGTCTGCGTCAATCGCATGATGATTGGCGTTTATATCGGGCAGTTCTGCGTGACATCCATTACCTGGTTCTTCCTGACCTGGTTCCCTACTTATCTGTATCAGGCGAAAGGCATGTCGATCCTCAAAGTGGGGTTTGTCGCCAGTATCCCTGCCATTGCCGGTTTTATCGGTGGATTGTTAGGCGGCGTGTTCTCCGACTGGCTACTAAAACGCGGTTACAGCCTGACGATTGCCCGTAAGCTGCCGGTTATCTGCGGAATGTTGCTTTCCTGTGTCATCGTTATCGCCAACTACACCTCGTCAGAATTTGTGGTGATCGCCGCGATGAGTCTGGCATTTTTCGCCAAAGGGTTTGGCAATCTGGGATGGTGCGTTCTCAGCGATACCTCGCCAAAAGAAGTGCTCGGCATTGCAGGCGGCGTTTTCAATATGTGCGGCAATATGGCCAGTATCATCACGCCACTGGTGATCGGTGTCATTCTGGCGAATACCCAGTCTTTTGATTACGCCATTCTGTACGTCGGTTCGATGGGGTTGATTGGCCTGATTTCTTATCTGTTTATCGTGGGTCCATTGGATCGTATTACGCTGACCCCTTCTGTCGCGTAATTTAACCTTATGGCGATAGTTCGCCCGCTGTTCCGGGATTTGCACTCCTGCGGAACAGCGTTTTTTTATTCAAATAATCTTATTGTTTTTCAGTACAGTACGCAGCCTCGGATGCTGACAAACTGCATCAGCGATAGCGCTAATATTCGGCGTGTTGTCCTGAAACCAGTCATGCCCTGGTCCCCAGGTGCGCATAACAGCAATATATACGTCCAGTAGTGTTAGCTGATCCCCGAATGCGTACGGCTCGGCGTTTAGCTGATCGTTCAGCCACATATAGAGGGATTTACGGTACTCAATGCAGTTCTTTTTCAACTGCACCGGGGCATCCGGTACCCAGCGTTCTGGATAGTCGGCATAGGTAAACGTGGGATAGACATTTGCCACCAGCCATATCAACAGACGCTGAAACTGCTGGCGTTCGGCGTGTCCAACGGGTGGTGAAAGTTCAGGGCGACGATCGAGGATCATCAGCGCGATCGCCGCCGTTTCCGTCATCACACTGCCATTTTCCAGTACCAGCGTGGGCACCTGGCACAGCGGATTCATTTTTTTAAGTAACTCCCGCTGAGGGCCGTCACTGTCAAAACCGTCGACATTAATAAAATGATAAGGGATCTCCGCCAGTGTGAGCATCACTTCACTGATGGCCGATCCCCAGCCAGGTACCCCATAGACCTTAATCATGCTGCAATCCCCAAAGTTAAAACCCTAAGTGTAGAGCAGCATTCGGCAACCTATGCAGACATGATTATTACTTTCATAATAACAATGGTCGAATACCGGGGGAGAATAAGCAATGCGTTCCAGTATGTTTGAATATATGAACATTTTTGTACAGGTTGTTGAGCAAGGTGGATTTGCCAGAGCAGCAGACGTGTTACACCTGCACCGCCCCGCGGTGACGAAAGCAATTCAGCATCTTGAGGACGATCTGGGGACGAAACTCCTGAACCGAACGACGCGGAAGGTTACCCTGACCGAAGAAGGTGACGCATTTTACCAACGAACCAAAGTACTGCTTGGTGACGTGGATGACATCATGGCCTCTTTCTCACCGACACGGCCTCCACGTGGAAAGCTCAGGATCAATGCTCCACTGTCGTTGGCTCACTCGATTATAGTCCCTGCGCTAAGCAACTTTCAGTCACGCTATCCGGACATTGAGATTGTACTCACCTCCACTGACCGCAAAATTGATCTGCTTGCGGAGGGGATCGACTGCATGATCCGCATTGGCGAGTTGCAGGACTCCTCGCTGATATCCCGACGACTTGGCGAGGTAAAAATGGTGACCTGTGCGTCCGCAGATTATCTGGCTATACGGGGCATCCCACAGACACCGGATGATTTGGCTCAGCATCAGGCACTCAACTTCTTTAGCGAACGTCATCGTGACGCGCTGGAGTGGTCCTTCATCAACGAAGGGAAAACGGTATCTATCATACCAGCAAGCCGAATGAGCGTAGACAACTCCGACATTCTGCTAACAGGTTGTTTATCAGGATTGGGGATCATACACGGGGTTCACGCCGTACTGGCACCCTACCTCGAGTCGGGCCAGCTCGTTGAGGTGCTGGGTGACTATGCGGGGGAAGCTAAACCCGTTTCCGTGCTCTACCCGGACAGACGTCATCTTGCCCCGCGCGTGCGGGTGTTTATTGACTGGCTGTGTGCGCTTTTTAACGAGCAAAAACCGCGCCTGCAGGGATTATTACAATCTGAGTAATAGTGAAGTTCCATAACGGCGGTTTTTCGCCCCCACCGGAACCGATACATTGTGCGGACTCAAGTCAGAACAATTTACCGAGGTCCGCTATGTCTAAAGTCGTGGTTTTCAATCAAACAGGTGGCGCTGATGTGCTGAATATTCAGGATATTCAGACCCCGGCTCCGCTTGCAAACGATGTTCAGATCCGCGTTCGCGCAATAGGTATTAACCGGGCGGAAATTATGTACCGTACCGGACAATATATTTACCAACCCAATTTTCCTGCTCGCCTGGGCTATGAAGCCTCCGGCATTGTTGAAGCCGTCGGTGACAATGTGCACGAGTTCGCACCAGGCGATAGCGTGAGCGTCATTCCGGCATTCAGCTTTCATGAGTACGGTATGTATGGCGAAATCGTCAATGCGCCTGTTCATGCGGTCGTCAAACATCCTGAAAACCTGAGCTTTGCCGAGGCCGCCGCCAGTTGGATGATGTATGTGACGGCTTTTGGCGCGCTGGTCGAATATGCCAATATCGGGCCTGGCGATAACGTGCTGATCAATGCTGCGTCCAGCAGTGTCGGGCTGGCAGCGATACAGATAGCCAATATGCTCGGGGCAAAACCGATTGCGATGACGCGCACCAGTGAGAAGCGCGCCCAGCTTCTACAACTTGGCGCGGCAGAGGTTATCGCCAGTCAGGAGCAGGATCTGGTCGTGGAAATTAATCGTATAACCGATGGCAAAGGTACCCGCGTGGTCTTCGACCCGGTCGGCGGCCCCGGTGTGGCGAAAATAGCCCAGATAATGCCCGCCGGAGGGTTATTTTTCCAGTACGGTTCGCTGGACGGTCGCGATCTGTCGATCCCGGTGATTGAGATCCTTGGCCGTCATCTGACCTTCCGCGGCTATGAGCTTTTCGAAATCACCACTGATGCTGAAAAACTGGCACGAGCTAAACGTTTCATCTTTGAAGGATTGCAATCGGGACAACTCAAGCCACTGATTGATAAAACCTTTGCGTTTGATGACATCGCTAAGGCCCACCAGTATATGGAGGCCAACGGTCAGGTAGGCAAAATCGTCGTTACCCTGTAATCGCTGTGCGGCACAGCCTTGTGCCGCAACATTTTTTCCGCGTATTTACAGAACTTTCGACAAAAACTGCTGCGTGCGCGTGTGGCGCGGATAATTTAGCACCTGTTCGCTGCTACCCTGCTCGACGATTTTGCCGTCAACCATAAATACCACCTGATCGGCCACCTCCCGGGCAAAACCGATTTCATGCGTCACCACCACCAACGTGGTTCCCGACTGTGCCAGTGACTTAATCACATCCAGCACTTCGCCCACCAGTTCAGGATCGAGTGCGGACGTCGGCTCATCAAACAGCATCACGCGCGGATTTAACGCCAGCGCGCGGGCAATGGCGATTCGCTGCTGCTGTCCGCCGGACAAGTGACGCGACCAGGCATCGGCTTTATTTCGCAGCCCAACCGCATCAAGCAGAGTTAATGCCCGTTCGGTAGCGGCTTTACGCGATGCCAGCCCGTGGGCTATTGGCGCTTCAATCAGGTTCTCCAGCACCGTTAAATGCGGGAACAGGTTAAAGTTCTGAAATACGTAGCCCACATTAATGCGCTGGCGCAGGATTTCTGCCTCTTTTAGTTCATACAACCGGTCTCCCTGAAGGCGATAGCCAATATAATCACCGTCAATCTGAATAAACCCCTCATCGACACGCTCCAGATGATTAATCGCCCGCAATAGCGTTGATTTACCTGAACCGGAAGGCCCGAGAATGACCGTGACCGTACCGGGTGGGATCTCCAGCGATACGTTATCCAGCGCCTTATGGCGACCAAAATATTTGCTGACGCCGGTAATGGAAATATGACCTTCAGGCGAGTGGGACATGGATAGCCTCCTGCTGTGGAACCTGGCGACGACGTTTAGCCGAGCGACTCACCCTGGCGGTGTTAATAGCGGATCGTCTTTCACTGCGTGCCAGCGCGCGTTCAACCAGATGCTGAATTAATGACAAAACGCTGGTGATCACCAGATACCACACGGCTCCAACCATCAGCAGCGGAATCACTTCCTGGGTGCGGTTGTAGATCATCTGGATGGTGTAGAACAGTTCCGGCATCGCCAGCACATAAACCATCGCCGTACCTTTCGCCAGGCTGATAATTTCATTGAACCCGGCGGGCAAAATGGTGCGTAACGCCTGTGGCAGGATTATGCGCAGCGTGCGGCGCCAGGCAGGTAATCCCAGCGCGGCTGCGGCTTCGTACTGACCATGATCAACCCCAAGAAACCCGCCGCGAATAATTTCTGCGGTATAAGCACTTTGCACCAGCGTCAGGCCAACAACTGCAGTGGAAAACTGTCCAAGGACATTAATAGTCTCAAAGCTGCCCCACTGGATAGCAGTGAAGGGTATGCCGATCGCCAGCGTGTCGTACAAATAGGAGAAGTTGTACAAAATGATCAACACCACAATCAACGGGAGTGAACGAAACAACCAGATGTATCCCCACGCCAGGCTGTTTAGCAGCCAGGATGATGAGAGTCTGGCCAGCGCCAGCAACCCACCAAATACCACGCTCAGTAATGTCCCAATGAGCGTCAACAACAGCGTTTGCCCAAGTCCAGACAAGATAACCGGGTCGAAGAACCAGCGGGCAAACACACCCCATTCCCAGCGCGGATTAAACGCGACAGACTGAATAATCGCCGCCAGCACAAACAGGGCAATAATCGCCCCTACGGTGCGCATCGGATAACGTGCCGGGACGACTTTGATGGTTGCAGTCGTTTTCATCTTCTCTCCTCAGGCAATTTTGGCCTGACCTGCGATAGTCAACAGTTTGGTGAAGCGCAGCCTCCCATCAAAGGGCGGCTGGCTGTACTCTTCTGGGTTACGTGTGGTATCGAACTGTGGATCGTATCCCTGACTCAAATAAAGTCGGACGGCCTCTGGCTGGCGAAAGCCCGTGGTCAGATAGATACGGCTATAGCCCGCCAGTAATGCCCGGCGCTCCAGTTCCTGCACCACGTACGCTGCCAGCCCCTGCTTACGCAGGTTGCTTTTAGTCCAGATACGCTTAATTTCAGCGGTGTCTTTGTCATAGGGTTTATAAGCCCCGGTGGCGATAATTTCGCCGTTGCGCTCCAGCACCACAAAGATCCCCTGTGGAGCCAGATACCATTCGGTTAGCTCCACTTCAGCATCACGAGAAAAATAATCACCATAGCGGGCGGCGTACTCACCAAACAGTCCGCTGAGGATCGGCTGTAGCTCAATGGCTTCGGGCGAGACAACGCGGAATTGATCGCTCACATTGACCTCCTTAGTCGCCTAAACCGGCCGGGTTAACTTCAGATTGTGGGATACGTTCTACCCCTTCCCCCCAGCGGTTCAGCACCTTGTCATAGTCGCCATTGCCGATCACACCGTTGAGAGCTGTTTGCACCGGCAGCACCAGACCGCTATCTTTTTTCAGCGTGACGGCAATATGTGCGGCTTTTGGCCAACCGCCATCAACGCTGCCCACCAGTTGCGTTTTGCCGTTGAGGGCAGCTTTCCAGGCCCCAATGACATTCGGACCAAAGTAAGCATCTGCACGACCTGACTGTAGAGCTAACGTCTGAGCAGCATCATCTTTGGTATACACCGGCGTAAACGGTTTTAATCCTTTCTTCAGATTCTCTTCGTTCCACGCCAACAGAATGGCTTCCTGGTTCGTCCCTGAGCCGACGATGATACGCAGACCGGCAATATCTTCCGCCTGCTCTATTTTCTTCAGCTTGCTGCCGGTTTTGACGTAAAAGCCAAGGGAATCTTTCCGATACGTCGCAAAATCGAATTTTTCTTTGCGTGCTTTGGTGACGGTAATATTGCTGATCGCGGCATCATATTTGCCGGAAGCTACGCCCAGCGGCCAGTCTTCCCATGACGTGGGTACGACATTCAGCTCCAGCCCCAGGCTATCGGCAACCAGGCGAGCGATATCTGCCTCACTGCCGATGAGCGTTTTATTATCATCGGCAAATACAGTCAGCGGCGGCTGGCTCAGTCCGGCGATAGCGACCGTGAATTTACCCGGTACAGCCAGATGCAGGTTGGCGGGTAACTGCGCGATCGCCTGTGGATTTTTGACCGTGTTAATCGGTGTTTTATTAGCTTCCAGACTTACGCCGGTACCGTTGATGGTGACGTCATTTGCCCAGACTGTCGCGCTGAAAGCCAGTGACAGCGCAAGAAGTAGTGATTTTTTCTGCATAGCGTTTTCTCTTATTGTGTGAATTGATTTGCAGGTGTTGCCAGCCCCAGACTTGCGCGCAGCGTCGTGCCGGGGTAGTCGTGGCGAAATAAACCGCGCGCCTGAAGCACGGGAATAACCTGTTCGACAAACCGTGGGAAGGTATCTGGCGTTCCCCCCTGAATGATGAAACCGTCTGCGGCTTTCTCCTCGAACCACTGCTGCAGACCATCAGCAACCTGTGCCGGCGTTCCGCTAAAACGTGGACGTGGACTGGCAGCTTCCAGCGCCACCTGACGCAGGGTTAATCCCCGTTCCCGCGCATTGCGCTTGATCTCGTCAGTGGTACTGCGAAAACTGTTTTCCCCGAGGGGGCCAAGATCCGGGAACGGTGCGTCCAGCGGGTACTGGCTAAAATCGTGATGTTCAAAATAGCGTCCCAGGTAATTCAGCGCGTCGGTAATCGACACCAGTGCAGCGGTCGCCTGGTACTGTTGCTCTACGTCAGCGTCACCGTCGCCAACAATAATGCTGACGCCCTGGAAAATATGCAGCTCATCGACATGACGTCCGACAGCTTCAAGCCGACTTTTGACATCCTGATAAAATGCTTTGGCTTCAGACAGCGATTCCTGATGGGTGAAAATAGCGTCCGCATGCTGCGCCGCTAATTTTTTCCCATCGTGTGATGCGCCTGCCTGAAAAATAATCGGACGGCCTTGCGGCGTACGCCCAATATTTAATGGCCCGGCGACCTGGAAATAATCTCCATGATGGTTTAGCGTGTGCAGTTTATGAGGATTAAAAAATTCCCCGCTTGTTTTATCACGGGTAAAAGCATCGTCTTCCCAGGAATCCCACAGTCCTTTCACTACCTGTAAATATTCATCGGCAATACGATAACGCTGGGCATGCTCGGGATGCTGAGCGCGAGAATAGTTTTTAGCCGAACCTTCCAGCGGGGATGTCACCACATTCCATCCGGCCCTGCCCTGGCTAAGATGGTCCAGACTGGCAAACTGTCGCGCAGTAGTAAACGGCTCGCTATAAGAGGTTGAAACCGTGCCCACCAGACCAAGATGACGGGTAACGCTTGCCAGCGCAGATAATACCGTCAGCGGCTCAAAGCGATTTAAGAAATGTGGAATAGATTTTTCATTAATATACAGACCGTCAGCGACAAAAATAAAATCAAGTTTCCCTTTCTCCGCAATAAGCGCCGTCTCTTTGACAAAATCAAAATTAATACTGGCATCAGCACGTGCTGCCGGATGACGCCATGCGGACATATTTCCCGATGCGCCATGCAGAATAGTTCCGAGCCGTAGTTGCCGATTTTCAGCCATAGTAACCCCTACCCAACAGGTAAATTAAAGGTGTGCGAATGCCGTTTTTGCTAAATGTGCAAAGTAGTGTGCGGCAGGTTCAATTAACCGTTCATCCGGATTAAATCCCGGATGATGTAATCCGTATTCACTGGCACTACCGATGCTAACAAACGCACCAGGTGTATTTTGCAAATAAACGGCAAAATCCTCCCCGCCCATATGCAGGTCGGCATGATGCGTTGTGTAACCGGATTGTCTGGCTACTTTGGTCGCAATATCGGCCCAGTGCGCGTCATTGACCAGGGCCGTGGGCCCCGCGTGCCAGATAACATCGATCTGTGCGCCAAAGGCGTGGGCAAACCCAGCGACAATATCACTGACCCGCGATTTAACCTGTTGTTGCACCTCTGCGCGATGTGTCCGAAGCGTCCCTTCCAGCTCAACGGATTCCGGTAGTACGTTCCATGTATTTCCCCCCTGAATTCGGGTGACGCTAAGCACCACCGAATCCAGCGTATTGACCTCACGGCTGGCGACACTTTGTAATACCGTCACCAGTTGACTGGCGAGGAGGATGGCATCTTTTCCCTCGTGTGGGCGTGCCGCATGCGCACCTTTTCCGGTAATACGCAGCACAAAGCGATCGACATTGGCATAGAACGCACCGCCGCGTGTGGCAAATTCGCCCACCGGCAAACCGGGCTCATTGTGCATACCGAAAATAGCCGCTACGTTTTGCAGCGCTCCGGCGCGGATCAGCGTTTTTGCGCCGCCGAAACTCTCTTCAGCTGGTTGAAACAAAATACGTACTCGCCCCGGTAAGGTTGTTTCCTGTTGTTTAAGCAGCAGTGCTGCACCAAGCATGACGCTGGTATGGACGTCATGCCCGCAGGCATGCATCACCCCCGGCGTGACAGAGCGAAACGGAACGTCGGCGCTTTCTTCTATCGGTAGCGCATCGATATCCGCCCGCAGAGCGATGACATCTTCTCCCTGACCGATTTCGGCAACCACTCCAGTTTTCAAATTGAATGGCAATAAAGTGACATCTGCAGCATGCAACCAGTCACGAATACGCGCGGTTGTCGCCACTTCCTGGAGGGACAGCTCCGGGTGCTGATGTAGCTCGCGACGCCAGTCGATAAGCTGTGAGGCTAATGACATCAGACAACCTCCATCGTGCTATGGGCTTGCGCCAGCAGGCGTAACGATGTCAGGCGCGCCTGACCTTCGGCCACCGGCGTATCGATAATGAATTCATCAATACCGTATTGCACCTGCAATGAGCGCAGTGTTGCCACCACCTCCTGGGCACTCCCGTGCAGTAACGCCTGCTCACGCCGGGCGATTGTTCGAGGTGCGCTGCCCGCCTGCGCGGCGAAAGCCAGCGCCTGCTCTTCGCTGGCGACGGTGACACGTTGCCCATCCTCCAACTCGACGCCCCAGATTTGTACATCTTCCGCCAGCTGCGCAGCCATATCACTGCTGTCAGCCACAATAACCTGTACGGCGACAATCGTTGGACGTGAACTGTTGGCCTGCCAGAAGCTCAGCACCTCATGCAGTAACGCTTTATCGCCGTTCAGGTGCGCCGCGAAAATAAAGTTCCAGTCAGACTCTGCCGCCAGGCGTGCACTTTCTACGCTCGCGCCCAGCACAAATCTTTGCGGCGGCGCAGGCGGGAGCGGTGTCGGGAATACTGTCTGCCCGCTTTCTGTCCCGGTCAGCGCCAGCCAGGCGTTCAGTTGAGCAAGCTGGTCGGCAAAACTGCCTTTTTCTTCCTGATGAAGACCCAACTGCAGTGCCTGCGTTGACAGCGGTAAGCCGCCTGGCGCTTTTCCAATCCCAAGATCGACACGTCCCGGCGCCAGTGAGGCCAGAAGATTAAAGTTTTCCGCAACTTTGTAGGGGCTATAGTGTTGCAGCATGACGCCACCGGAACCCACGCGAATGCGCTGGGTTTGTCCCAGTATCCAGGCGATCACCAGCTCCGGTGATGGGCTGGCAAGCTGCGGCGTATTATGATGTTCAGCTATCCAAAAACGGTGATATCCCCACTCTTCTGCGCGTTGTGCCAGGCGCAGCGTACGGGTCAGTGCGGTTGCGGCAGTTTCACCTTCTCCGATGGGGCTTTTATCCAGAATACTCAGGCGGTATGACATGTTGCAGGCCTATATTTGTTAACATGTCAGTATTATTAAATTATAAAATAACCACATAGAAACATTTAATTCACATTTGCTCAGCTAAAAAACAGATAACCAACCCCGCAGCGATCAGGGATAACGTTCATACCAACTGGAACCAGACTTCCGGTTTTGGACGCGGCACTCTGCAGAAAAAATGGCTTGTATTTGCATACTACAAAATATAATAGGTTTTTTATTGATACTGGAAAGACGGCAACATCCTTTTCCGTTTGATTTATTTTTACGCATGCGTTCAGTAATGAATTTAATTTAAGTCAGACTAAACACCTGTCTGTGTTATGCGCTTGTATTGATTGTTTCATTTTTATGAAAGAGACATAGGTTCCACGCATTAATTTTTTTATTTTAAATACTTTCACAGAACTGATGATTAGTAGAGAATGCAGCGTTTCTTATTAAAATGGTTTAAAACAGCTTTTTAATATCCCCTGGCATTATTACGGGGATCTTTGTATGAATTATACATACCATCATGGGGCCTTTATGAAAAGTAACATGCCCGTTACACAAATTGAGCACACACTTAACGGTAAAGCGACGCTGCTATCGACGACAGATAAAGAGAGTCATATTACCTATGCAAACTCCGCGTTTATCGATGCCAGTGGTTTTAACGAAAGTCAATTAATGGGTGAACCACATAATATTATTCGCCATCCGGATATGCCGCCAGCCGCGTTTGCTGACATGTGGTACACGTTGCAGCAAGGTGACAGCTGGACGGGAATGGTGAAAAACCGGCGTCAAAACGGTGACCACTACTGGGTACGTGCCAACGTCACGCCCGTTTGGCACAATGAAAAGTTAACGGGTTACATCTCAGTGCGTACTGTTCCTTCGCGAGACGAAATATCTCAGAGTGAGCAGTTGTATGAAAAAATAAATAATCAACAACTTAGCGGGTTCCGTCTTTTTAAGGGTATTATCATTCGCCGTGGCATATTGGCATGGACTTCAATGTTTAAATGGTTGAGCATTAGTCAACGCGTCAATTATGCTTTGGGAGTCGTTGCCCTGCTCTCTTTGTTATTAATCTTCGCTCCCGTAAATCACTTTATTCAATCCGGCGGTTTACTGGCGTTATTTCTGTTATTTGCCATTTACCTTAAGTGCCAAATTTGTCAGCCAGTTAATACACTATTGACTCAAATGAAGAAAGTCGTATCCGGACGAAAACCCGATAACTGCCATTTAAATCGCGTAGATGAAATCGGCATGTTAATGCGACTGGTTAATCAATCCGGACTTAATCTAAATTCACTGGTTGATGACGTTAGTACGCAAATATCCGGAATTCAGGCCATCAGCCAACGCGTTTCTAAAGAAGGTATCGCGCTGCATACGCGTTCTGAAGAAACATCCGCAGACCTTCAGCAAACCGCTGCCGCCATTGAAGAAATTGGTAGTGCAGTGCAGCAAACTGCAGAAACGGCGGCACATACCATGACGATGGCCGACCAAACCAGCACCAATGCCGCTGAAGGCGGCGATATTATGAAACAAACTATCGCCATGATGCAGGCGATCTCTCGTGATAATGGTCAGATTGTCGATATCATTGGCGTAATTGATAGCATTGCCTTCCAGACTAATATTCTGGCGCTCAACGCGGCCGTTGAGGCGGCGCGTGCCGGAGAATCCGGGCGCGGTTTTGCCGTCGTGGCCGCGGAGGTGCGCAATCTTGCGCAACACTCTGCATCAGCGGCAAAAGAGATTAAACAGCTTATCGAGAAGAACGTCGCTAACGTCAATACCGGCGTAAAAATGGTTGAACAAACAGAAACGCATCTCACCGGAATGATCAGCGATGTGTTACAGATGTCGATGATGATTAAAGACATTAGTCTGGCAACGCGGGAGCAAACCCAGGCGTTGGATCTGATTAATGATTCCATTTCGCGTGTTGGTACCATGACGCACAATAATGCCGAGATGGTGGAGCGTGTCACTGACGCAACTGCCGATTTAACGCAGCGCTCATCGCGATTGCAGCAGGCCGTGCAGGTCTTTGGCGTGTCGGTATAAGGCAAACAGCGCTCATTCTGCTGACGATCAGGATGAGCGCATTCCTTCGCATTTTCCCACCGCCTCTGTTTTTACTGAATCGAGTCCACATCCCGTCGATTCAGGCCACAGAAAAACCCCATTTCCCCGTGTCCAGACTTTGCGTCACTTCTCAATTGAATGTAGGATGCTCGGCCGACAGTTTCCCGCGGTAACACAATGAAGGGTAACGCTGTTTTCGCCGCAACTGCTGCGGCAAAAAGGATTTTGTAAATTAGTCAGGTTAACAGGAAACGTAATGAACACACACAACACGCAAGCCGCGGAACAACACGCGGCGAAACGACGCTGGTTGAATGCTCACGAAGAGGGGTATCACAAAGCGATGGGTAACCGGCAGGTACAAATGATCGCCATTGGCGGTGCTATTGGTACCGGGTTATTTTTAGGGGCTGGCGCACGTTTGCAAATGGCCGGCCCCGCTTTAGCACTGGTCTATCTGGTCTGCGGTATTTTTTCATTCTTCATTCTGCGGGCACTCGGTGAACTGGTTTTACACCGCCCTTCCAGCGGCAGCTTTGTCTCTTATGCCCGCGAATTTTTAGGTGAGAAAGCGGCCTATGTGGCTGGCTGGATGTACTTCATCAACTGGGCGATGACCGGAATCGTGGATATCACGGCCGTGGCCTTGTATATGCACTACTGGGGCGCATTTGGTGACGTACCGCAATGGGTATTTGCCCTCGGCGCATTGGCCATTGTCGGCACCATGAACATGATCGGCGTAAAGTGGTTTGCGGAGATGGAGTTCTGGTTTGCACTGGTCAAAGTGCTGGCTATCGTTATCTTCCTGGTCGTCGGGACTGTCTTTTTAGGCACGGGAAAACCGCTCGATGGTAACGCCACGGGTTTTCATCTGATCACCGACAACGGTGGTTTTTTCCCGCATGGCCTGCTGCCAGCGCTGGTACTGGTACAGGGCGTCGTCTTTGCATTTGCTTCCATTGAACTGGTAGGCACTGCGGCGGGTGAGTGCAAAGATCCGCAAACGATGGTGCCAAAAGCGATTAACAGCGTTATCTGGCGAATTGGCCTGTTCTATGTGGGGTCAGTGGTGTTACTGGTCATGCTGCTGCCGTGGAATGCCTATCAGGCAGGTCAAAGCCCGTTTGTTACCTTCTTTTCCAAACTCGGCGTTCCCTATATTGGCAGTATTATGAATATCGTGGTGCTTACCGCTGCGCTTTCCAGCCTCAACTCGGGTTTGTATTGCACTGGTCGTATTTTGCGCTCAATGTCGATGGGCGGTTCCGCGCCCAAATTTATGGCCAAAATGAGCCGTCAACACGTACCTTATGCTGGCATACTTGCCACGCTTGTCGTGTACGTCGTCGGGGTTTTCCTCAACTATCTGGTGCCTTCGCAGGTATTCGAGATCGTGCTTAACTTTGCCTCGCTGGGCATCATTGCATCGTGGGCATTCATTATGGTGTGCCAGATGCGTCTGCGTCGGGCCATTAAAGATGGTAAAGCGACAGACGTTCACTTCAAACTGCCCGGTGCGCCGTTTACGTCCTGGTTAACACTGTTGTTTTTACTGGCTGTGCTGGTGCTGATGGCGTTTGACTATCCGAACGGGACCTACACTATCGCCTCATTACCGCTGATTGCCATTCTGCTGGTCGTTGGCTGGTTTGGTGTACGTAAACGCGTCGCGGAAATCCACCGTACCGCGCCATAACGCTTTAAGGTAGGTCAGATTTCTGGCCTACCCGTTTGAGCGACTTAGTTTGCTTCAATTAGCTGAGCAACATCATTGCTGTTAATTTCCCGCGCATTCCCGTCCTGATCGGTATAGCTGGTCATTCCCGTATCTTTATCCAGTTTTGGTTTGCCCCGGGTGGTAATCGTTTGTCCGCTTTTCGTCGTCATGACGTAATCGGTGGTGCACCCTGCCAGCGTAAACAGCATTACGCCCGCACAAAGACAGATTAATGGCTTTTTCATGGTATTCCCGTGTTATTCAGTTAGCCGTTGAGGGCGTAGTGTAAGTCTCTGAAGTTTGTCAGGCTACCGATGGGGTGTAACGAGGCGTATCGTGGAGTATAGAGAAATGACAGGAGGGGTTGCCCCCTCCGAATAATTACAGGGCGATACGAATAACATCGTCCGGTTGAGTCGCTTCCTGCTCGCGTGTGGATTTCTGTTTCACGCTAACGTACAGGGTTTTACCATCGGCGGAGAGCGCCAGGCTGTTTGGGAACGTCGGGGTATCGAAGGTTTTAACCACTTTATAGCTTTTCGCGTCGATCACGCTGACTTTACCGGCCTGACGGTGGGTCACGTAAGCTTCATTACGCACCGGGTTGAACAGTACGGCCAGGGATTCCGGCGCGGCAACTTTTGCCAGCACGTTGCCGTTACGGGTATCGATAACCAGCACTTCCGCTGCTTTAGAGTCAGTGACAAACGCACGATGACCTGCCGTATCCAGACTCAGGTTAATGAAGAAGTGCTCTTTGCCATCGTCCAGCAGTTTTTTGCGGCTGAGAATTTTGTTGGTGGCGGTATCGATGGTAATGAATTCGCCATCGGCATTGGCGGTATACAGGCGTTTAGCCTTGCTGTCGACGGCCAGTGCAGTGCTCATTTTACCGGTATTTTGAATCGTGTCCTGAAGTTTGACAGTCTCACCGTCCACGACCCAAATCACGCTCTCCTTACCAATGCCGCTAATGTATACCGTGTTGGTAGCATCATCGGCGACCAGTTCACGAGGCTGCAGCGGACGGACATCTTCAGAACGTTTACGCGCATCCAGTACCAGACGCCCTTTCACCTCACCGGTTTTCGCATCAATCGCCGTCACCGCGCTATTCACGGTATTACCAAACCACAGCGTTTGCGTCGCGTTATTGATGGTCGCGCCAAACGGTTTGAGATCGTTATGAATAACCTGAGTCACTTCAAGCGTCACCGGATCAAGACGGTAAACTATCCCACCTTTATCCAGCTTACGGCTCTGCGAGGTGGCCAGCCACAGTGCGTTTTCCTGCTGGCTGTACGCCATTTCGTAGGCGCCTTTACCTACACCTTTGCGCAGCAGTTCTTCCGCAGCCTGCGTGCTAAATGATGATGCAACCAGCAGTGAACCTAACAGTAAAGAACCACGCAGGCGCGGTGAAAACAGATGACGTAAAGACATGACGACTCCCTTTGATAAATTCAGTTGTTACTGCTTCACATAGCTTCAATGAGCAAAATCATGGTTTTGCCTTTTTAAGAATGAGAATAGTAATCATTATTTATCGCAAAGTGGAGTGTTTATTCACATTCGGTGAAAACCTGCTTATTTTCTCCATGAATACTCGCTTGCGGCGAAATCAATATTCAGACAGATTGGCTCTACAACTCTTGCCGGATGGCGGCGTTGACGCCATCCGGCTGTTACCGTCTTTAACCCCTCCGTATCACTCTTCAGCAAGCCGAATTACGACCTTGCCAAAGTTTTTACCGGTCAGCAGACCGATAAAGGTCTCCGGTGCATTTTCCAGCCCCTCAGTGACCTGCTCGCGATAGTGGATCTTGCCTTCCTGAACCCAGCGCCCCATTTCTCGCTGAAATTCATGAATGCGGTGACCATAATCCTGACCAATGATAAAGCCCTGCAAGCGAATACGTTTTTTCAGTAACGTGGCCATAAGCAGCGGTAAACGGTCTGGGCCCGTCGGCAGTGATGTGGCGTTATAACCACTCACCAGACCACACAGCGGAATACGCGCGGAGGTGTTGAGTAACGGCAAAACAGCATCAAAAACTTTACCGCCGACGTTTTCATAATAGATATCGATACCCTGCGGACAGGCTTGTGCCAGTTGGAGTGCGAAATCGGGGGCATGATGATCGAGGCAAATATCAAAGCCCAACACGTCAGTAGCATGGCGACATTTCTCTGCCCCACCAGCTACCCCAACGACCCGACAGCCCTTCAGTTTACCAATCTGGCCCACGGTTGCGCCAACAGGTCCGGTTGCCGCAGCAACAACCAGTGTCTCACCGGCTTTGGGCTGGCCAATATCCAGCAGCCCCATATATGCCGTAAAGCCCGGCATACCCAGCAGACCAAGCGCCCAGGAAGGATGCTCAGGATGATCGCCTAACTTTACCAAATCAGAACCCTTTGAGATGGCGAAGTCCTGCCAGCCGCTATAGCTCAACACCCATTCACCGGGTTTAAAATCCGAATGATTCGATGCCTCGACCCGACTGACCGTGCCGCCCACCATCACTGCGCCAATCTCAACCGGGGGCGAATAAGACGGTTCGTCACTCATACGCCCACGCATATAGGGATCGAGTGAGAGGTAGACGTTACGCAGTAACACCTCTCCGTCACCGGGGGGGGGTGATGGCCTCTTCTTCCAGACGGAAGTTACCGGGCACCGGTGCGCCATGCGGGCGTGACGCCAGAACCCAGCGACGATTGCGTTGCATTTGTTGACCCATTGATGTTCTCCTCAGCTTTTGGCATGAATCCATCAATAGTAGACGCGCTATCTCTGCGATGCTTTCACATTAATTGCCAGCGTGGTTTAACCGCACAACCAGATAAACGCAGGACTGCGCGGTTTCATTGATAAACCGACAGTCATTTGGCGGCCCCAGCTCCAGGCAGTCCCCGGCTTTCATTTCATGGCGTGTATCACCTTCCACAAACACCAATTCGCCCTGCTGCAACCAGAGAAGCTGTCGGGCCTGCACGTAGGAAGAGGCGGGCATCGGGATATCACTGCCGGCCGGTAATTCGATTTGCACCAGATCGATAGGCAGATCGCTGCGCGGAGATACGTGGCGGCGCAAATAGTGGCTTTGCGGATCGTGCCAGACCGGCTGGTCGGCGAAACGCAGCAGTTTACCCTCCTGCATTTCGGCTCGGGCAATCAGCGTCGACATGCTGATACCAAACGCACCGGAAAGCCGTCCCAGTAGCGTCGCCGTTGGACTGCTCTCTCCACGTTCTATTTTATGGATCATCGCCCGCGAGACCCCTGCTCGTTCGGCAAGTTCCGTCAGCGACCAGCCGCGAGATTCCCGCTCAATGCGAATTCTTGCACTGATCCGTTGATTTATGCTGTCTTCAATAGTATTCATATTGTAATACTATAGTGAACAGCCCCTGAGGTTCAACATGTCAATTCGATTTGCCAGCAAAGACGACTGCGCCGCCATCGCAGAAATCTACAATCACGCCGTACTGCATACGGCCGCTATCTGGAACGATCAAACGGTCGATGCCGAAAACCGCATCTCCTGGTATGAGGCTCGCCAACTGATGGGGTATCCGGTACTGGTAAGTGAAGAGAATGGCGTCGTCACGGGGTACGCCTCTTTTGGCGACTGGCGCAACTTTGACGGTTTCCGTCATACCGTCGAACATTCAGTGTACGTGCACCCGGAACATCAGGGAAAAGGACTGGGGCGCAGGCTGCTCAGCAGACTCATTGAAGAAGCGCGCGCGTGTGGCAAGCATGTCATGGTGGCAGGAATTGAGTCGCACAATCAGGCATCGCTCCACCTGCATAGCACGCTGGGTTTCAATATTACCGCGCAGATGCCCCAGGTCGGGACTAAATTTGGTCGTTGGCTGGATCTGACTTTTATGCAGCTACAGTTAGACGACCGCAGCGAACCGGATGCGCGTGGATGAACCAGACGCTGACCCTCTCCTTTCTGATTGCCGCAGGTATTGGTCTGGTGGTGCAAAACACTTTGATGGTACGCATTACCCAGACGTCCTCGACAATCCTTATTGCTATGTTGCTTAACTCACTGGTCGGGATCGTCTTGTTTGTCAGCATACTATGGTTTAAACAAGGTGCGGCGGGGTTTGGCGAACTGGTTTCCAGCGTGCGCTGGTGGACATTAATCCCGGGTTTACTGGGGTCGTTCTTTGTTTTTGCCAGTATCAGCGGATACCAAAACGTAGGCGCTGCCACCACCATCGCGGTGCTGGTCGCCAGCCAGCTTATTGGCGGTCTGGTGCTGGATATTCTGCGTAGCCAGGGTGTACCGCTTCGCGCGCTGGTGGGTCCGGTATGCGGTGCGATATTGCTGGTTGTGGGTGCCTGGCTGGTGGCAAGACGTTCGTTTTAATTGCCTGATGGAGCTTCGCTTATCAGGCCTACAGAACGCCGGATAAGGTGTGAACACCGCCATCCGGCAAGGAAATATCAAAGAATAGAGCCGCCTTTGGTCAACTGCTCACGACGCGCTTCCATATCTTCTTTATGCTGGCGCCCATGATGTGCAATTGCCGTACGCAAACGTTGTTGCTGGGTGTAACGATCTTCCCGGCTCAACGCAACATCATCGCTCAACTCAATCAGCAATTCATTCATATGCGTAATGACGCTCTTTTCAATGGCGGCATCAACACGTGCGCTGACCTCATCCAGATGCGACATACTCCCTCCTTAACTCATTAATTTAATTTCGCCTTTGAAAAATCACTGCCCATCAGGCTAACGCTGTATCCGCTGACGTTGCTGCGTGTGGCATAGAAGGTTTTGCCATTCGCCAGCGCAATCCACGGGGCCTGCTGATAGAAAATTTCCTGCGACTGCTGGTAAAGTGCGGCGCGCTCTTGCGGTTTGCTCACCAGTTTCGCCTTTTGAACCAGCGAATTATACTCTTTATCACACCAGCGCGCGGCGTTTGATCCGGTTTTAATGCTGTCACAACCCAGCAGAACATCGGCAAAGTTATCCGGGTCACCGTTATCTGACATCCAGCCAAACAACGCAGTATCGTGCTCGCCTTTACGCATCCCGGAGAGATATTCCCCCCATTCCCAGGAGACGATTTTCGCCTTCACACCAACTTTTGCCCAGTCGCTTTGAATCATCTCAGCAATACGACGAGAGTTCGGGTTATAGGGGCGCTGCACCGGCATAGACCACAGTGTCGCTTCAAAACCGTTTTCCAACCCCGCTTTCTTCAGCAGCTCTTTCGCTTTCTGCGGGTCGTAAGCGTAATCTTTCAGGTCTTTATTGAAGCCCATCATATTCGGCGGGATTGGCGATTTCGCCACCGTTCCGGAACCTAAAAAGACCGCGTTAATAATGGCTTTTTTATCTGTCGCATAGTTCAGCGCCTGGCGCACAAGTACGTTATCAAACGGTTTTTTCTCCGTATTAAACGCCAGATAACCGACGTTCAGCGCTTCAACCGAATGCAGCGTCAGATCTTTGTTCTTTTTGATTTCATCAAACTGCACCGGTGCTGGCGCGGGAATAATCTGGCATTCGTTGGTTTGCAGTTTCGCCAGTCGCGTCTGTACGTTTGGTGTGATGGAGAAAATCAGATGTTTCGTTGGAACTTCACCATCCCAGTAGTTCGGGTTGGCCAGATAGCGGATTTGTGAATCCTGCTTGTATTGTTGCAAAACATAAGGCCCGGTACCAATCGGCCAGTTATCGACGTTTTCCGGCGTGCCTTTTTTCAGCATCTCGTCGGCATATTCAGCCGAAAGAATAGAGGCAAAATCCATCCCCCAGTCAGCAAGAAATGCCGCGTTGGGTTCGTTCAGAACAAACTGAACGTGATAATCATCAACCTTCTTAACCTCTTTGATCAGTTTGTCCAGGCCAACATCGTTGAAATATTCATAGCTACCCTGTGAAACCTTATGGTACGGATGATCGGCATCTTTCTGGCGTAATACTGAGAAAACGACGTCATCAGCATTGAAATCACGGGTAGGTTTAAAGAACTTATTACTATTGAACTTCACGCCCTGACGCAGGGTAAATGTGTAGGTCTTGCCGTCGGGGGAAATTGTCCACTCCGTTGCCAGAGACGTGACCGGAGTATTTTTGACCGGATCGAAGTTGATCAATCGGTTGTACAACACCTGTGAACTGGCGACAAACGACGGACCTGAACTGGCTATTTGGGGGTTAAATGATTCCGGGGATGCTTCAGAACAGTAAACGATGGTATCAGTACTGGCGGCATATGCAGCGCCTGTTGGTAAGACGGCGCTGAGTGCCAGCGCGAGCAGCGTTTTCCTTGCAATCATGGTTATAAGCCTTCTTCTTTTATTATTTACTCGTCTATCAGAGCATAGCTGGCAAATACGCACTAATAACAAATCTCTATCAGGTTATTCTAATCTGGCAGGTTTCGCTGATTAATTCATCATCGCAGGTGGAATAATTTACCTTAAGTCTTTTTCAAAACGTCAAGATTTTTCCCAATACTCTATGCCATGAAAATTCGCCCCTTTTTGCCTCTCTTCCAACGTTTGCTTACTTTTATTCCCCGTAAAGTAGATGTGTGAAGAAGTCTAAGGGGCAATTACGTGGCAAAAACTCTCTTGCGCAGCGGCAATTTGGATGACTATCAGGCCGTGGGTGGCGGTGGTCAGGCCGTGTTTGATTCAGCACTACAAATTCGTGAAACGCTTCGTCTGCGTAAACAACAGGCGATGGCGGACTGTCTGGCAATACCACAAGTTAACGACAGTGGCGATCGGGTGGACTGGTATTCCCCGGTTGAAGGAAAGGCTGTCGCGTGGAAAGCCGCTGATGAAGATGCGCGTTTTCGGGCTCTGCGCTATCTGTCCAGTACGCTGGAGAATGCCGCTGCACTGAGCCGGAAAAGCCTGCAATCGGGAAAAACTTCTCTGCAACTGTTTGGTTCACTTCTCGACAAAGCCATCCAGTTTCCAGGTGAGAACCACGTGTTCCTGGTTGATGGCAAGCCCGTCATTACGTTCTGGGGCTTCGTCAATCTGAATGAAAACACCCGTGACGATGTACTCGATTGCCTGCGTCATACCGACGTTCCCCCGGTTGTATTGGCACCTGAACCGGAGCCGGAAGTCGAAGAAATCCCGGCGGAAATCACTTTCGCCGAGGCCGATACCCCACTGCTGACAACAGCTATTGAGCTACCGAAACCCGCTGACCCCGAACCACAACCCCTGGTCATTGTAAGTGAGCCAGAGATTGCGCCGCCGCCAGTACAGCGTAAGCCTACGCGACGCCTGCCGCTGTGGAGCCTGCCCGTTGCTGCTGCAGTGATTGCCGCCATTGCAGGGCCGCTATTGTGGAAACAACACACGGAATCTCCCGCACCTGCGGTTGCCTCCATTGACGTTGCAAAGGTAGACAGTAATCCGCTGCCTGAACTAACACCTTCGCTGCCGCTGCATCGGGCTGACGTTATTCCACCAGTGAAAAAAGAGAAGCCCGTAGAAGGACCGGTGGTGATAGCCGCCATCCCGAAAGATGCGCTGGTAATGGATGCCAACCAGATGAAGGCAGGTACAACACGTTTTCTTAACGGCAACTGGCGTGTGCTGGTCGATATAAAAGATCCGGTCAGCGGTAAAGCCCCATCGCTGCGCTATCAGATCCAGGCCAATAAGGGCACTGCGCGCGTCGTGCATGGCGACAATATCGTTTGCCGCGCCGAAATTTTCTCTGGTCTGCATCAATCGGGCGAATTAATGATTAAGAGTCGCGGGAATGCCCGTTGCACGGACGGTTCGCGTTACCCAATGCCTGAAATCACCTGCAAAGCAGGAACAAACGACGTCGCAGCTTGTACCGCACGTTATGACGAACACGCGGAAATCCCTTTGACGATCAAAAAGATAGGTGCCTGATTTTATGTTGGTGAATCTGTGTGATTACAAACAGAGCGTAACGCTCATCGCCAATAGCGGTGTGCAATTTCTGGATTTTGGGCTGACACCACAGGAATCTGCGCACCACGGTCGTTTTGTTCGCAAAACGGCAAACGGTCCGCTACTGCGTCTGGATTTTGATCTGGCGTCGGGACGCTATACCCTGCCGGGTAATACCGGTGGCCAACCCGAAGTAGTGAAACCGGAAAGCACGCAGACGCTGCATTATTCTCTGGACGTACTTGACGGTGTCTGGTTGCCGCTGCCGTTCCTGCGTTTTAACCCGCCCCGCACATTTGTTGAAGGCCCGGATAACTGGGCGCGCGTCCAGGTGCGAAAACTCGCACAGCCGGACAGTGCCGGCAATACTCACCGTGTCACGGTGGCGCTGGACAGTCAGTTGACTGAAGCCCCGGCAGCATTGACGCCCAATGAGAACGATCTGCTGAATGGCACGCGATTTGCGCTGGCCTGGCACGATAATGAGATCGCAGATTTCCTCGACCAGACGTGGATTGATGGCTGGCTACGCGAGTCCTTTTTGCAGCACGTCACACAGCAAGAAAACCGTTCAGAGCAGGAGATCCAACAAGCTCTACGCAACTTTGAATACCAGGCGCACTGGCTGAATTTGTTGACCCTGTTAGGCGAACAACTTTCCGTCCCGGAAGTGAAGCTGGTGACCCATACGCTCAGCACGCCCGCGATTCCTGTCGATCTGATTCTGGATATTGGCAATACCCATACCTGCGGCGTGTTGATTGAAGATCATGGCGATGCCAATGACGGTTTGCGTCAGACGGCTGAATTGCAGGTGCGTTCATTAAGTGAACCACAGTTCCTCAACGATCCCCTGTTCACCAGCCGACTGGAGTTTTCCGAGGCGCGCTTTGGTAAGCAACATTTCTCCGTTGAGAGCGGCCGCGATGATGCCTTTATCTGGCCGTCGATTGTCCGCGTTGGGGATGAAGCCCGTAAGCTGGCGATGCAGCGTATGGGAACGGAAGGCAGTAGTGGGATCTCCAGCCCACGCCGGTACTTATGGGATGAAACCCCCGTTTTACACGACTGGCGCTTTAGCCAGATGAACAGTAAAACGCAGCGCGAGCCGCTGGCTACCGCCTTCCCGCTGATGAATCTGATGAACGATGACGGTCAGCCGCTGTTCAGCCTGCCGCAAGATGACCGGCTGCCGGTGTTCTCACCACAATACAGCCGCAGCACGCTGATGACGCATATGTTGTGCGAGATTCTGGCCCAGGCGCTGGGACAAATTAACAGCGTAGCGACACGGCTGCGTCTCGGGTTCCCGGCCTCTCCACGCCAGTTGCGCACGCTGATCCTCACTCTGCCGTCAGCCATGCCAAAACAGGAGCGAGAGATCTTCCGTCTGCGTATGTTTGAAGCCATTGCGCTGGTCTGGAAAGCAATGGGCTGGCACCCGCAGGACGAAGATTTCACCACCCGCAAACAGCAAGAAAAGAGCGTTGTTCCCGTACCTGAGATCCAGATGGAGTGGGATGAGGCCAGCTGCGGACAGTTGGTTTGGCTGTATAACGAAGCGATTTCACACTATGACGGGCACACAGAATCGTTCTTTAACGCCCTCGCCCGTCCGGACCGCCAGCCAGAACCCGGTGAAGTTAAAGGTCGTGCACTGCGCGTCGCCTCCATCGATATTGGCGGCGGCACGACGGATATGGCCGTGGTCCATTATCAACTGGATGACGGCGTTGGGGCGAATGTCAAAATCACCCCGCATCTGCTGTTTCGTGAAGGCTTCAAAGTCGCCGGGGACGACATGTTGTTGGATGTCATACAACGCTGCATACTGCCCGCCCTGCAAACCCGCTTACAACAAGCTGGCGTGACCGATGCCGCCGCGCTGCTGGCCACACTGTTTGGTGATTCCGGGAGAATCGATACTCAGGCTATTTTGCGACAACAAACCGCGTTGCAACTCTTTATGCCACTGGGTCATGCGGTGCTCAGTGCCTGGGAGCAAAGCGATATTAACGATCCCGTAGCGGGGTTGCACGCCACCTTTGGCGAACTGCTTTCTCAGCGCCCGACACGCAATGTGATGAACTATATCCAGCAGGCTATCGATCATGCTGTACCGTCTGGTTCACCGGCTTTTGATGTGCTGAGCGTTCCGTTGCAGGTACAGTTCAGGCAGTTGCAAGAAGCGCTGCTGGCAGGGCAATTTACCCTGACATCCCCTCTGCACGCCGTTTGCGAAGCGATTTCCCACTATCGTTGCGATATTTTGTTAGTCACTGGCAGACCCGCCTGTTTGCCGGGGGTTCAGGCGCTAATCCGCCATCTGCAACCCGTTCCGGTCAACCGCATGATCTGGATGGACAGCTATCGCGTACATGAGTGGTATCCGTTCAGCCAGCAAGGGCGTATCGGCAATCCAAAATCTACCGCTGCCGTTGGCGCGATGCTGTGTAGCCTGGCGCTGGATTTACGCCTGCCGCGCTTTAATTTTAAAGCTGCGGATATCGGCGCGTACTCGACGGTCCGCTACCTAGGCGTACTGGATAATACGGTCAATACGTTGCGCGATGAGAATATCTGGTATCACGACATTGATCTGGATAAACCTGGAGCAAAACTGGATACCCGTCTGCACTTCCCGCTGCGCGGCAACGTGACGCTGGGCTTTCGCCAGTTAGCAAACAGCCGCTGGCCAGCCACCCCGCTGTATACGCTGAGCATCAATTCCGCTGAGCTGGCAAAAACGATTGCCGGTGACGGCGTATTAAATGTACGGCTGCAACTGCGCGGCGGCAGCAAAGAGACAGGGCCGGAATTTTTCGTTCTCAGTGATGCCTGGCTACAGGATGGCACGCCCGTTGCCGCCAATGCCCTAACGTTAAAACTGAATACACTGGCAGATCGTCGCCATAGCGGCAGCCATTACTGGATTGATAGCGGGAGTGTGTACCTGAAATGAGTAAGATGTTTAACACAGCACAAGCCGCCATCGAATGGGTGAATGACACACGCCAGCGCGCAGCGCGTCTTGATGATGAAGCGGATTCCCTGCTCGCTCAGCTCACCATCGCCGCGGTTACTGAGTCTGCGCTGAATACGGCGTTTTCAGCGCGTGGCTGTGTGGGTCTGTACGGTCATTCACAGCCAGCAAAAGCACATCTGTTGTCCGCACTGTGCAGCAACACCAGTGGGAAATTGAATATTGCAACACCGGATCGCAGTTTTGATTATTTTTCGCATATCAATCCGGGCCATGCGCCGACCAATATGGCGATCCGCTTTACGCGTGAAGACAATCCCGTTGATAGCGAGTGGCCCCTGCGTCTGCGCCTACTGAGTGAAGCGGAACTGGTACAGCTGTTTATCACGCAGTTTTGCGCAATGCCTGACAGCCGCCAGGTTGAAAAATCGATTATTGAAGCCCGGTTAGAAAAATGGCAAACGCTGCGTCAACGTCATCCGGTTCAGGGCATCACGGCACATGACGTAGCCGCCATCGGCCGTTTTTGGCGCTCTTGTGTTCCTGCAAACCAGCAGCAAATTGATGATGCACTATGGCATCAATTTGCTACATTGCTGCCGGCGCTGGATCTAACCACCCGCGCTCACGCCTGGGCGCTGTTGTGGGGAGAACAACCAGAGTTAACGCAGCAATGGCTGGCATTAGCGCATACTTTGCAACAAACCGGACAGGCGCACGAGCTAGCCGCACCGCTGAGTTTGTTGGTCGATCATTTTGGCTTGCCCGCCGAAAGCTTCCTGACCCAGGTCGCATTAACCGGGAATGACGCGCAAAGCGATGTGGTGGTTCATCCTGTTGCAAACCATCAGTTGCTTAACGCGGTCAGTCTGTCGCTGGAATCGCTGGCGCTGCTGACGCGTGAACTGGTGCTGACTGTCGAAGACTCGGTGTTGGAAAACGTCGACCTGCTCGATATTCCCCTCGCACCGGATGCCCACCCCAACCCGCTGTGGCGGGCCAAATTAGGCTGGATGTTGGAACATTACCGCCAGCATCTGCAACCCGATGTCCTGCTGATCTGCAACGCAGTGTCTTCACGCTCGCAGACACCGGCCATCACGCGTAAGCTGATGAGCTGGGCCAACGATACCCAACCCGTACACGATGCGGCATTACCGGGGGTTGTGTGGGCCATTACGCCACAAGATGCTCGTTTTAGCACACAGCAAAACCTTGATGAGGCCGTGCAGCAATTAATGGGCAAGCCTGGGTTGCGCTGGGGAACATTGCAGGCACTGGATAAACACAGCCTGTTGCGCCTTGCTGAATGGCTGTCGCAAGCGACATCCGCTCAACAACGCCAGTCGCGATTAACGTCCCTGCATGAACAGCATCAACAGCGTGTTCGTGAGGCGCTGATGAGCTGGCTTAACGACAGCGAAAGCGTGCCAGACTCCAGCGAGACAGTGATCCGCCAGCTTCAGGCCCAGGCAGCAAAGCATGGTGAACTCCTGGAGGGGTTACTACCACCGATGCGCTGCTTTGAGTCGTTGCTGCGTATCCAGCAGCCACGTGAAGAACAAGTCAGTGGACTCTTTAATGAAGAGATTGACCTGTTTGCCGACGTCCGGGAACCGTCGCATGCTTCCGAAAGCAAAGAGACCGGATACCAGGCGCACAAAATGTGGATCAACCATGTGCGTCAGTGGTGTCGTGATGACAATAATGCGCGCCGATTGCGGCTTGATCCTCGAACGCTTAGACAGGTAGCCGACATTCTTATCACTACCAGCTATCGACTGGAGATGCCTCAACGCCTTCAGCAGATTATGCAGCGAGAGAATGTCTGCGGGGCGCAGTTACACGCCGATATCGGTGATTTTATTACCTGGCTCGGCTACGCCAACGTTGCAGAGGATCAACGCCCTGCCAGCAGGATCCTCAAGGGTGCGGCTATTTTCAGTGCGCCAGTACAACAACCGATGTCGCGCCTGACTCAATTGGATGAGCAGCCGCAGCACGGTGCAAGCCGACACGTTTACGACTGGCTGGTTGCGTTGTACACCCGTGCGAATGAAAACGTGGGATACCAGCATCCTCTGGACGTAACCAAAGACGACAGACTGCGATTAGTCGCTCTGCTGGCCCCCTGAAACGGCATTGACAACGCCATCAGAAAAGAGAAAACAGGAGTGCGACGGGAAAGCTCATCGGCCATGTCGCCCCGACTAATACCGCGCTCAGAAAGCGAATACGTTTTTTATCACGTGACAGAAACCAGGTGGTAATGGCCGCAATTGCAGCCATTACCGCATAAAAAAACAACATTTTTTGGTACAGAGACATTTAGGGCATCCAGGCCAGAAGAGAAAATCGCGCGCAATATGCTCTCTTTTATGACCCACATCAAGTTTTATTCATTTATTTAAGAAAACCGCCTAAATAACAGCCCACTTTCAATATGTTCAGATTTCGTACTATTGCGGATAGCTATAAGCCGTACTATACCCAAAGGGGTAAAAACGAAAGGTGGCAAAAATGAATGTTTCCAGTAAGACCGTGGTGCTGATAAATATATTTGCTGCTGTAGGACTTTTCAGCCTGATCTCCGTAAGGTTCGGCTGGTTTGCTTGATGTGACTCTTTTTGATGAATTGCAGCGCCTGCTGGCAGAGAGAAAATCTTCTCTCTGCCATTAGTAAACGATCTTCGCACTCCGTCACTGCCCGGTAAATTATCCTTAATATGTAACACCCCTAATCCTTCTGCGGCATTATTCCCCCGTGATAGCGGGTCGGTGTCGTACCTGTAAGCTGCCGAAAAAACACGATAAAAGCACTGTCGCTAACAAATTCCAGCTGTTGCGCCACCTGGCTGATTGAGTCACCCTCCGCCAACATCTCCATCGCTTTTAACAGCCTGAATTGCTGCCGCCAGGTCTGATAATTCATCCCTGTATCTCTGATAAAGATGCGGCTGATTGTCCGTTCGCAGGCACCGACCAGGCGGGACAACTGATTCAGTCGGGGCGGTAACGTCCCCATTCGAACCCCTTCCAGCCACAGATTCAGGCGGACATCAGAGGGAAACTGCAACGTCCAGTTTTCACGGCGTGCGGCCCTGATTTCCTCACAAAAAACAGTGATGAGGCTGGCCTGCTGCGTTTCTGTCATTTGCCAGGGCCAGAATGCCATCCGTTCTATGACTTCAAAAAAGAGCGGGTTCACTTCGACAACCTGTAGCGGCAATGCGGATAACGGCGGCAGAATGGTTGAAAAATATAATGACCGATAAGCCATCACCCCGCGCATGATGGCCCGGTGAACCGTACCCGCGGAGATCCAGACCGCACGGCGAGGCGGAAGCAGACACAGGGTATTTTCCAGTTCAATGGTGATACACCCCGCCGCCGAAAAGAGTAACTGATGGCGAAGATGACTGTGCCGACCTGAATCATGTACGCCCATATCAGAGGCAATACCCACTACTGTTTCCTTAAAACCATCCGGGTCGAAGACATCATCAGGCGCAATTTTCATCATCTGTCCGATATTTGATATATAAAGTCCTGATAATGGTAATAAGACATTTTCTATTCAGCAATAATCCCCCCAAGTTTTTTGCTTCTTGGATATTGCCATGAATATGACCCATCGACCGCCCTTGTGGCTTCTCACATTACTGATTATGTTTCCGCAACTGGTGGAAACCATTTACAGCCCGGCGTTGCCAAATATCGCCACGTTTTTTCAAATAAGCAGTGAACGTGCTGCTCAAACACTTTCCGTTTATTTTGTCGCCTTTGCCGTGGGGGTTGCGCTATGGGGCTGGCTTAGCGACTGCATTGGACGACGGTGGGCAATGGTAGCTGGACTTCTCTGTTACGGAGCGGGTTCCGTAATGGCGGTTATTGCCACTGATTTCAGCGTCTTGCTGCTGGCCCGTATGGTATCAGCCATTGGCGCGGCCGCCGGGTCTGTTGTGGTGCAGACTATGTTGAGGGACAGTTATGAATCAACAACACTGTCCCGCATTTTTTCCATTATGGGCGCAGCACTGGCAATCAGCCCGGTTTTTGGTCTGGTGAGCGGGGGTTGGTTAGTCAGTCTTTACGGCCATACGGGCGTTTTTACTGCGCTGGTATTGCTGGCGATACTGCTACTGATGTTAACCGCAGCCTTATTGCCGGAAACACGGCCGGAGACTACGCGCAGACCACAATTAACGGGACTGGTCTCCCGGATGGTGAGGGACAGTACACTGTGGAAAAATGCCATGCTGGTTGCTCTGTTGAATACTATGCTATTCAGCTACTACAGCCTGGCCCCGTTTCTTTTCGGACAGTTAGGATGGAGTTCCAGGGCATTTGGCTGGACGGGATCCTTGCTTGCCCTCGCGTCACTGTCAGGCAGCCTGCTGAATCGCAAGCTGTTAACGAGCGGCTTGTCATCGGGATATCTGGTGCGCCATGCCTGTGCTTTAGCTCTGCTGTCTGGTCTCGCGGCATGGTGGCTACAGCATTCAGTCTGGATTCTGTTGCCAGTGGTTGGGGTTGTTGTTGCCTATGGCATCGCGATCCCCAATGTGTTGAGTCAGGCTCTGCATCACTATCGTGAACAGGCCGGGGCCGCAGGTGCTCTGTTCGGATTATGCTACTACCTGTTACTGGGAATGATGTTAGGGTTAGCGGGTATCGTGCAGCAACTGGGATTGGTTCTGACTATCTGTGCGTTCATCGCCTGGCTATGTAGCCTGTGCCGTCGTTAGAACAATCACCTAAATAATCAGGCCCCGACATTGTGCCGGGGCCTGATGGTGTGCAAATTAGCCTGACCTCGCGGATATTTCCAACTTACCGCCGTCCGATGGCGACGAGGCCAGTGGCGCGAATAGTATAGACACACGTTTACCAATATTTAGCTATCCGTGCCCCATTTACCGCTCGCGCTTAAGATATTACTCATGCTTGATCATGACATGGCGAACAATCGTGTAATCTTCCAGCCCGTAAACCGACATATCCTTGCCATATCCAGACTGTTTTTGCCCACCGTGAGGCATCTCGCTAACCAGCGTGAAGTGCGTATTGACCCAGGTGCAACCATACTGCAGGCGGGCGCTCAGTCGGTGCGCGCGACCAACATCCCGCGTCCAGACTGACGAGGCCAGTCCATACTTCGAATCATTGGCCCACGCCAGGACCTGATCTTCATCTTCAAAGACGGTAACACTGACCACCGGACCAAAGACCTCACGCTGCACGATAGCATCTTCCTGTTTCGCGCCCGCCAGCAACGTTGGCGCAAAATAATAGCCTGAACCCTCCACTTTTTTGCCGCCGGTGATGACCTTAATGTGTCCGAGCGCTTTCGCGTCATCGACTGCTTTAGCTACCCTGTCAAGATGCGCCTGTGAGCTTAACGGTCCCAGTTCTGTCGTTTCATCATTCGGTGCGCCGATTTTCAGGCTGGCAACTGCAGCGCCGAGTTTTTCGACCAACGCATCATAGATGCCTTTTTGCGCGTAGATTCGACAGGCAGCAGTGCAATCCTGTCCGGCGTTGTAATACCCAAAGGTCCGTACACCACTGACCACCGCATCAAGGTCCGCATCATCAAAAATAATCACCGGGGCTTTCCCGCCCAGTTCCATATGCGTGCGTTTAATCGAAGGCGCAGTATGCTGGATAATATGTTCCCCGGTCACAATGGAGCCGGTCAGTGAAACCATACGTACTTTTTCATGGCCGGTCAGCGGATCGCCCACTGTTTTACCACGACCAAACAGGACGTTAATCACGCCTGCCGGGTAAATATCTTTCGCATATTCCGCCAGTTTAAGCGCCGTCAGCGGGGTAATTTCTGAAGGTTTAATCACCACGCAGTTACCGGCGGCCAGCGCTGGAGCCAGCTTCCATGCCGCCATCATCAGCGGGTAGTTCCACGGCGCGATGGAGGCCACCACACCCAGCGGATCGCGACGAATCATGGAGGTATGCCCTTCCAGATACTCCCCAGCGGCCTGTCCTTGCAGGGTGCGCGCAGCCCCCGCGAAGAAACGGAAAACGTCCACGATGGCCGGAATTTCATCATTAAGCACACAATGTAGTGGTTTACCGCAGTTAAGCGATTCCAGCTCAGCGAAGGTCTGTGCATTATCTGCAATGGTGTCCGCCAGCTTTAACAACAGCTCCGAACGCACTTTCGGCGTGGTTTGGCCCCAGGAGGCAAACGCATTGTCTGCCGCGCGCACTGCGGCATCAACCTGCGCGGCTGACGCCTCAGCAATCTCCAGAATAAGTTCACCAGTGGCAGGGTTATAAACTGGTTGCTTTTCACCTTCACCGCTGACCAGCTCACCGTTAATCAGTAATTGATGTTGCATAGCAATTTCCCATATCGTCGTTTATTTACCGTTTCCGGCGACGGTGTCGCCTTCACGCGTTAGCCACCAGGCCCCTAAAATTGGCAGTGTTGTTACCAGCATTACCAGCAATGCCACAACGTTGGTAACAGGCACATCTCGTGGGCGACCCAGTTGATTGAGCAGCCACAGCGGAAGTGTTCTTTCATGTCCGGCGGTGAACGTTGTCACGATGATTTCATCAAACGACAAGGCAAACGCCAGCATGCCCCCCGCCAGCAGTGCTGATGCCAGATTGGGCAGCACGACATAACGAAAGGTTTGCCAGCCGTTGGCGCCAAGATCCATAGACGCTTCAACCAGACTCCATGAGGTACGGCGAAAACGCGCCACGACGTTGTTAAAGACAACCACCACGCAAAACGTCGCATGCCCCACCACGATCGTGAGAAAACCCGGTTCCAGGTTGATGGTCTTAAATGCCGTCAGCAGTGCCAGGCCGGTAATAATGCCCGGCAGCGCAATCGGCAACAGCAGCAACAGCGATATTGCGCTTTTACCGAAAAAGTCCCTGCGCCACAGCGCAGCCGCCGCCAGCGTACCCAGTACCAGAGCGATTGCTGTCGACAACGCGGCAATCTTAAGTGACAACGTCACTGATTCAAGAATATCGCTACGCTGCGCCGCCACGCTAAACCAACGTAATGTCAGTCCCTGAGGCGGAAAACTAAAAGCAGCCTCCTCTGTATTAAAAGCATAGGTGCCGATGATGAGGATGGGAAAGTGCAGAAAAAGAACCCCTCCCCATGCTGCCAGTTTGAGTAACCAGGGTGCGCGTTCAGAGTGCATCGAAAGCTCCCAGACGCTTCACGAACGCCAGATACAGTGCAATTAAAACAATGGGCACCAGAGTGAATGCCGCCGCCATTGGCATATTGCCGATAGCCCCTTGTTGCGAATACACCATGTTGCCGATGAAATATCCCGGCGGTCCCACCAGTTGCGGCACAATAAAGTCACCCAGCGTCAGTGAAAAAGTAAAGATAGAACCGGCGGCTATACCGGGTATTGCCAGCGGGAAAACCACATAGCGGAAGGTTTGACGAGGACGCGCGCCCAGATCGGCCGATGCCTGCAAAAGCGAGGGCGGAAGCCGTTCCAGAGCAGCCTGAACCGGCAGGATCATAAAGGGAAGCCAGATGTAGACAAAAACCAAAAAGCGCCCTAATCCCGATGTTGACAGCGTATTACCGCCGACAGCCGGCAAGGTGAGGAAAGCGGTCAACAGTGGCTCCAGCCCGAGATGGGTTAGAAACCACTGCGCCACGCCGTCTTTCGCTAACAGCAGCGTCCACGCATAGGCTTTGACGATATAGCTCGCCCACATCGGCAACATGACGGCAATGTAAAAAAAGGCTTTCATTTTGCCACTGGTATAGCGCGCCATATACCATGCCATCGGGAACGCCAGAATGGCGCTGGCAATCGTCACCGCCACCGCCATTGTCAACGTTCGCACAATGATGTCGTAATTAGCCGGATTAAACAGCGCCTGCAGATTCGCCAGCGTCAGGTCTGGCGTCACCGACATAGTGAAATCGTCGAAGGTGTAAAAACCTTGCCACAACAGCGTCAGCAACGATCCAAAGTAGACGATGCCAAACCACATCAGCGGCCCGAGTAGTAGCAAAAACAGCCCAAGCCCTGGATTACGCCAGAAGAACCCCGAGATACGGTTCAGCTTTGTCGGCTGTGCTGGCGAATGTATGACGTTCATAGCCATTCACCTCTCCTCTACCAGCGGAACCATGACATCGCGTGACCACGATGCCATCACCTGCTGACCCGGCGACAGCGCCGACGGCAGCCTTTCTCCCGTCAGGTTCGCCTGGCTCACCAGCAACTTTTCACCACCGGCAAGTTTCAGTTCAAAACGCGTCACCGCCCCCTGGTACTGCACCGCCTGAATGACACCCCGAGCCTGAACCTCGCCCGCCATATCATTTAACCGAATGTGTTCCGGGCGCAGCGAGAACATCCCCTGTAAGCCACAGACGTTTGCCGACATCGCTTCGTCAAAGACGTTTGACGTACCTACAAAACTCGCCACAAACGGCGTGCGCGGACGCATGTAGAGTTCTCGCGGTGAATCCACCTGCTCGATACGACCATTGTTAAATACCGCCACACGATCGGACATTGACAGCGCCTCACCCTGATCGTGGGTGACAAAAATAAAGGTGATACCGAGAGACTGCTGGAGTTTTTTCAGCTCCAGTTGCATCTGTTCGCGTAGCTTGAGATCCAACGCGCCAAGTGGCTCATCCAACAGCAGGACGCGAGGCTCATTGACCAACGCACGGGCAATCGCTACACGCTGACGCTGTCCACCAGAGAGTTGTGATGGCTTGCGCTCATAGACAAAGCCGAGCGCAACCTTATCTAACGCTTCGCGTGCCCTGGCATGACGCTGCTTTTTATCAATGCCTTTCACCATCAGCCCATAAGCCACGTTGTCGAGAATCGACATATGCGGGAATAGTGCGTAATCCTGAAATACCGTATTGACGTCCCGTTCCCAGGGCGGTAATTCACTGGCTTGCTTACCAAAAATTTTAATTGAACCGCCCGAAAGCTGCTCAAACCCTGCAATCATGCGCAGACAGGTCGTTTTGCCGGAGCCGGATGGCCCCAGCATAGAGAAAAACTCACCATCATTAATTGCAATACTTACCCCATCAACTGCACGAACATCCCCGTACAGACGCGAGACATTATGAAACTCCACTGCGTACGTCATAAAACCCCCAGCGGAATTAACGACCGCCCATAATGGCGATGTAATCCTGCGTCCAGCGACTGTAAGGAACGAATTTTCCACCTTCTGCGATTGGCGTTTTCCAGAAAGCAATTTTGTCGAAATAGCTATAGCCGTTGGTTTCACAGCCTTTTTCGCCCAGCAACGGGCTGGCTTTACAACCTTCAGGGACTACCGGCAGAGATCCAAACCAGGCTGCGACGTCGCCCTGAACTTTCGGGGTTAATGACCAGTTCATCCATTTGTAAGCACAAACAGGATGTTTTGCTTCGCTATGCAGCATGGTGGTGTCAGCCCAACCGGTGACGCCCTCTTTCGGGAAAACCGTGGCGATTGGCTGGCCTTCTGCTTTCAGGGCGTTAGCCTGATAAGGCCAGGCGCTTGATGCCACCACACCTTCGTTTTTGAAGTCACTCATTTGCACAGTGGTGTCATGCCAGTAGCGATGAATCAGTGCGTGCTGATCGCTCAGGACTTTGATGACCGCCTGATACTGTTTCTCGGTGAGCTGATAGGGATCGGTGATACCCAACTGCGGTTGAGTGGCTTTGACGAACAGCGCCGCATCGGCGATATAGATCGGGCCATCGTACGCCTGGACTCGCCCTTTATTGCTTTTTCCGTCCTCAAGTTTTTGCTCGACGAACACCACTTTCCAACTATCTGGCGGCGTTGGGAAGGTTTTGGTGTTATACATCAGCAAGTTGGGACCCCATTGATAAGGAGTGCCGTAAACTTTCCCACCGACGTTAAACCATTCCCCTTTGACCACGCGCGGATCGATAGTTTTCCAGTTTGGGATAAGCGCAGGATTTATAGGCTGGACACGTTTGCCCATAATCAGACGCAGTGAAGCATCACCAGAAGCCGTCACCAGGTCATAGCCGCCTTTCGCCATCAGGCTCACCATTTCGTCTGATGTGGCCGCTGTTTTAACATTGACGGCACAACCGGTTTCCTTCTCAAACTGCGAAACCCAGTCATATTGTTTATCGGTTTGTCCGCGTTCGATATAACCTGGCCAGGCAATAATATCCAGGCGCCCTTCCGGTTTATCTAATGATGTTGGGGGTTCGGCTGCATGGGCTGTCATCAGCGTCATACTGAGTGCACACAAGCTACTGAGGGCAAATTGCTTGCTCATAACGTCTTACTCCTGTCGAAAAAATATTGAGCGGCAGCCTTGCCGTAAATATATGTCCTTTCCTAAAAATAGTCGGGGTGTTGAAAGCGTTCCTGCTGGCGCAAGGAAATTTAATCAGGTTGTGAGCTAACGCTCATTACGCCACGGGTTATAGCAAAGTAATTTAATCTTCTGGAGTATAGACAAGGAGTTAAGTGCCATGGTGGCACCAGGAAGAACTATTGATATTTCGTATGGTGGCACCTGATATAAATAACATCAGGGTTTAACATTCACTATTTCTAAAATAAGAATGCGCTATTCTTTTATATTGAATAGCACATTCAGTTTTATTTCATCATCTCGCGAATTAATTTTCCAAGCTGTTTAACCGCCTGTTCTTCGCGTTCACCCCAGTGCCATGCGGTATTAAAACGAAAGAAACGTGACCATGTCCCCGAGGTTGAAAACATCTTACCTGGTGCGATGCTGATGTGGTGCGCCAGCGCCTGGGTGCTGAGTTCTCCCGCATCCAGCGGTTCTGGCAGTTCGAGCCACAGAAAATAGCCGCTGTCGTTATGGTGTATTTTGACCTCTGCCGGAAGATGACGCAGCAACGTTTGCCAGGCCTGCTGTTTGCGTTCCGCCAGCTGACGACGCAGCCGTCGCAAATGCGCGTCATAACGCCGGGTCGACAGGTAGTCCACCAACGCAAGCTGCATTGGGGAACTGGTGGATAAGGTGCTCATCAACTGGAGTCGCTGAATACGACGGGCATGTTTCCCGGCAGCAACCCAACCGATGCGAAATCCGGGGACCAGACATTTCGAGAAAGATGAACAGTGCAACACCCTGTCTCCTCGATCCCACGCTTTAGCCGGCAGTGGTTTCTCCCGGCCAAAATAGAGTTCGCTGTAAACATCATCTTCAATCAGCATCACATTGTATTTTTCCAGTAATGCGACCAGATGGGCTTTTTTCCGTGCGCTGAGTGTAAAACCCAACGGATTTTGGCTGTTGGTCATCAGCCAGCAGGCTTTGACCGGGTACTCCTGTAGGGCCTGCTCCAGTGCGACAAGGTCGATTCCGTCCTTCACGTCGGTGGCAACGGACAACGCCTTCAGGCGCAATCGCTCCAGAGCCTGTAATGCGCCGTAAAAACACGGATTTTCGACAATCACCCAATCCCCCGGCTCAGTGACCGCCTGCAGGCTCAGGTTAAGCGCTTCAAGTGCGCCAGTGGTGATCACAATTTCATCCGGAGAAAGGGTCATTCCCTGTTGCGCATATCGACGGGCAATAGCATGACGCAGTTCATCATTTCCTGGCGGCAGGTTTTCGATAACACTCATGGCGGTAGCCGTTTTACTCACCTGAGCCAGCGAGCGATTAAGCTGCTGAAGCGGAAATAAGCGTGGATCGGGGAAAGCGGATGCAAACGGCATCACGGAAGCATCACGACTGGCCTGCAGCATGTCAAAGATGTAGGTGTTGATATCCACGGCCTCATCGCGCATGACCTGTACCTGCGGTACGGCGGCTTCGCGTTCGGGGCGCGCGGCAACATAATAGCCCGACTGCGGCCGGGCGATGATCCGCCCCTGACTTTCCAGCAGTTGGTAGGCATGCCCCACGGTCATAAAACTCATCCCGCTGCTTGCCACCTGCTCGCGCAAAGAGGGCAACCGATCGCCTGGTTGCCATACGCCAGACGCGATTTGATCGCGAATTTGCTCCGCCAGTCGCTGGTATTTCTTCATTTTTCGTCCTGATATTCGGTATCGGTGACAACCTCTGTATATATCAGTCTACATAAATAACGATTTTTTCAGAACTGTTATAGTTAACAGTTTTACAACATCGTTAGCGAAAGCTCTTTGCCTGAGGCCCGGGCAGCTATCTGTACAGCATCAATTTTCGGGGTGTGCTTTAAGGCGAATAAACAGGTGATGTTCACATAGTCATCAGCACCGTCAATCACCGCAGACCACGGGATAAACCCATTATCGTCGAAGTAAAATTCAAATGCGGGACCAGATTGCATATCAGATCGTGCGACCTATAACGGCAGCACAACTGTTATGGTTAAAAAGAACTGTTCTGTTTCTGCCCCACATTTCGCCAGGGGCTTAGAATTGCGCCAAATCAATTTTGCCTGCGGAGTTAAGCATGTTCGGTCTTGACGCGTTTCACCTGGCGAGGATCCAGTTCGCGTTTACGGTGTCCTTTCACATCATTTTTCCGGCCATTACTATCGGTCTTGCCAGCTATCTGGCGGTACTGGAAGGTCTCTGGTTGAAAACCAAAAATCCGACCTGGCGTTCGCTGTATCATTTCTGGTCGAAAATCTTCGCCGTAAACTTTGGTATGGGCGTAGTGTCCGGGCTGGTGATGGCTTATCAGTTCGGCACTAACTGGAGCGGTTTTTCTGAGTTTGCCGGGAGCATCACCGGGCCGCTGCTGACCTATGAAGTGTTAACCGCCTTCTTCCTCGAAGCAGGCTTCCTCGGCGTAATGCTGTTTGGCTGGAACCGTGTGGGGGCAGGCCTGCACTTCTTTGCAACTTGCATGGTTGCGCTGGGGACAATTATTTCTACCTTCTGGATACTGGCCTCCAACAGCTGGATGCAGACTCCACAGGGCTATGAAATCGTCAATGGACAGGTCGTTCCCGTCGACTGGTTCGCCGTTATTTTCAACCCTTCATTCCCATATCGTTTGTTGCATATGTCCGTTGCCGCTTTCCTGAGCAGTGCGCTGTTTGTCGCAGCATCAGGGGCATGGCATTTATTACGTGGGAATAACACTCCGGCTATTCGCGCCATGTTTTCGATGGCGCTGTGGATGACGCTGATCGTCGCCCCGCTGCAGGCATTGATTGGCGATATGCACGGGTTGAATACGCTGAAGCACCAGCCGGCAAAAATTGCCGCGATTGAAGGACACTGGGAAAATCCGCCCGGCGAACCGACTCCGTTGCTACTGTTCGGCTGGCCGGATATGGAGCAGGAGCGCACTCGCTATGGGCTGGAAATTCCGGCGCTGGGCAGTCTGATCCTGACCCATAGTCTGGATAAACAGGTCCCGGCCCTGAAAGAGTTTCCTAAAGAAGACAGGCCCAACTCCACCATGGTGTTCTGGTCGTTTCGCATTATGGCGGGGCTAGGCATGCTGATGATCCTGTTGGGTGCGTTTGCCCTGTGGCTACGTTATAAGCAGCGTTTATACACCTCGCGCGCTTTCTTGCGCTTTGCCTTGTGGATGGGCCCTTCCGGTCTGATTGCCATCCTCGCTGGCTGGGTGACCACTGAAGTTGGCCGTCAGCCGTGGGTGGTTTACGGTTTGCAACGCACAGCGGATGCGGTTTCCGCACATGGTGATTTGCATATGAGCATCAGCCTGCTGGCTTTCTTTGTGGTTTACAGCTCGGTCTTCGGTGTGGGTTATAGCTACATGATTCGCCTGATCCGTAAAGGACCACAGGAAGATGATCCGACCCTCCCGCCAGCTGGCACACCCGCACGGCCGCTTTCCGCTGCCGTCCTCGATTCTCAAGCTGAGGCACATCGCTAATGGGTATTGATTTATCAGTTATCTGGTTCGTTATTATCGTGTTCGCCACGCTGATGTATATCGTGATGGACGGCTTTGATCTCGGGATCGGTATTTTATTTCCCGCTATTCAGGACGCTGATGACCGCGACGTGATGGTCAACAGCGTCGCACCGGTATGGGATGGGAATGAAACCTGGCTGGTGCTGGGCGGTGCAGGATTGTTTGGCGCATTTCCTCTGGCCTATGCAGTCATTGTCGATGCACTGACGATCCCACTCACCCTGATGCTGATTGGCCTGATTTTTCGCGGCGTTGCCTTTGAGTTTCGCTTCAAGGCCACGCCGGCGCATCGACCATTCTGGGATAAAGCCTTTCTGGGCGGTTCAATTCTTGCCACGTTTACCCAGGGAGTGGTCGTGGGCGCGGTACTCAACGGATTTTCCGTCACTGGCCGCAGCTACAGCGGCAGTCCGTTTGACTGGTTAACGCCTTTCACGTTGTTTTGCGGGCTGGGACTGGTGGTGGCCTACGCCCTGCTGGGGGCAACATGGCTGGTGATGAAAAGCGAAAACCCGCTACAGGATAAAATGCGCAGTGTGGCAAAAAAACTGCTGCTGGCGATGTTGGCTGTCATTGCCATTATCAGCCTGTGGACGCCGCTGGCGCACAGTGCCATTGCCGATCGTTGGTTTAGCCTGCCAAATCTGTGGTTCCTGATGCCGGTGCCGCTGCTGGTTGCGCTAATGAGCCTGTGGCTGTGGCGTTCTCTGGGCCAGCAGCATAGCCATGCCCCGCCATTTATATTGACGCTGGGTTTAATTTTTCTCGGTTTCAGCGGGTTGGGGATCAGTATCTGGCCACACATCATTCCACCGTCTATTACCCTTTGGCAGGCGGCGGCTCCGGCGCAAAGTCAGGGCTTTATGTTGGTGGGCGCACTGCTGATTATCCCGATAATCCTGGTGTACACCTTCTGGAGTTACTACGTTTTCCGCGGCAAAGTTCAACATGGTGAGGGGTATCATTGATGGAACAATCAATCTGGAAACGTCTGATGTGGTTGGTGATCCTGTGGGGGGGAAGCGTATTGGCTCTGGCCGCCGTCGGTATGTTCTTTCGCTTACTGATGACGGCGGCGGGATTTAAGTCCTGATTTTCCCCCCGGTAACAACCGGGTCGCGCTGCGCTTCCCGGTTTTAACAAATCCTAACGTTGACTAAACAAAAATGTAAAAAACATCGAATTGGCAAAACAGAGATTGCCATTAACCCGATTAAAATATTGAATAGTCACCTGACGAAATTATCGCCAATTCCGCAGCTAACGTACCAGAGGGTGCATGATGTTTAAGAAAGGGTTAACGGTGTTATTGCTGGCCAGCGCGCTTTTTTCGGGTCAGCTTTTCGCTACTAATCAGGGACATGAATATCTTCAGGTGCAGGATGCCGATCACCTATTACGACACACGGCCGACAGCGATGAGCTGCGAGTAACGGCGGAAGAATCCGCCGCCGATCTTCGCGAGCACCACCACTGGCAGAAATCACGCAAACCCGATATCCATATGAGTTAACCGTCAGCCTTTACGCTTCGGCAGCGTCTTCATCAGGTCTTCGGGGCTGACGGAAGCCACTACGCTGCCCGGCAATGGCATCTTCAGGATGTGATGTTTCATCTTGCCGATCACGTGCATTTCGCACGGTCGGCAATCAAATTTCAGCGTCAGCACTTCATCGCCATTTACCAATTGCATCGGCGTGGCTTTCCAGCTCTTGATATTCCCTTTCGCCTGTTTCGGACACAGATTGAATGCAAAACGCAGGCAGTGCTTGGTAATCATCACCGGAACATCGCCCTTTTCTTCATGCGCTTCATAAGCTGCATCAATCAACTGGACGCCATAACGGTGGTAAAACTCACGCGCTTTATGGTTATAGACGTTAGCCAGAAAACTCAGATGCGTTTGCGGATAGACCGGTGCCGGCTGGGCAACAGGTTTACGACTGCCACGCCGGTAGTTTTCCAGACGCGCGGCATCCAGCATGTCGATGGCTTCACGGCGCAACTGATTCAGTTGACCATTCGGTACAAACAGCGCGCCCGGCAGATTCACCTGAATATTACGGGCGTAGTACATCGTCTGCCCAAGTTTTGCCAGTCCGTCCTGTAGGTTACTCAACGCTTTTTCCGCATTGTTCGCTTCCTCAAACTGACCATCCAGCGTATGGGTGATACTCACACCGTCTTCACTGGTCAGCGTCAGGATCAACTGTTCCTGCCAGCCGCCCAATTCAATATCAACCGCGACACGGCGTTCGCTGGAGGTTTTGGTCAGCGCCTGTTGCCAGTTATGATCAAGGTTGCGATTCAGCGGATGGTTAGCACGAACTTTGTGCAGATCGGCAGGCATTTCATTCGGCCACACCCGATAACGATTGTGCCCGGTTTTTTCAACGGTATTAGCGCGAAATCCCACGACCTCACGCTTGATTAACACGTTCAGGCCATCCCCGTTTGCCAGCGGTTCCGTCACGTCGACATCAAGATAATCCTTCGCCACCTTCAGGACTTCACCCACTGGCAAGCCAATGAATTTAGGTGAGTCGAATGCACCAATGTCGCCTTTACGGGCATTTACAAAATAGTCAGTGCTACCGCGGTGGAAGGTTTTCTCCGTAGATGGCGTGAAGAAATGCTCAGTGCGACCTGCAGATGAACGAGCCAGATCGCCGCGTTCTTCGATGATGGCATCCAGCATCTGCCGGTAATGTGCAGTGATGTTTTTCACATAGCTCATGTCTTTGTAGCGCCCTTCAATTTTGAAGGAACGTACTCCGGCATCAATCAACGCACCGAGGTTGGCGGTCTGATCGTTATCTTTCATCGACAGCAGGTGTTTTTCATACGACACCACCCGGCCCTGATCGTCTTTCAGGGTATACGGTAGTCGGCAGGCTTGTGAACAGTCGCCGCGGTTAGCACTGCGCCCGGTTTGCGCATGAGAGATATAGCACTGGCCTGAATAAGCAACGCATAACGCACCGTGGATGAAAAACTCGATCGTCGCGTCCGTCACCTGATGAATCGCGTGAATCTGCTCAAGACTCAGTTCGCGCGCCAGTACAATCTGCGTGAATCCGACATCAGAAAGAAACTTCGCCTTCTCGACGCTGCGAATATCACACTGGGTGCTGGCATGTAGTTCAATCGGTGGGATATCCAGTTCCAGAATCCCCATATCCTGCACAATCAGCGCATCAACGCCAGTCTGATACAAATCGGTAATTAACCGCTGAGCAGGTTCCAGCTCATCATCATGCAAAATCGTGTTCAACGTCACAAAGATTTTCGCCCCATATCGATGAGCGAATGGCACCAGTTCAGCGATGTCTTTCAGGCTGTTACTGGCGTTATGACGCGCGCCAAAACCCGGTCCGCCAATGTAAACGGCGTCAGCACCGTGCAAAATGGCTTCACGCGCAATGGCGGTATCCCGGGCCGGACTTAACAATTCAAGGTGATGAGGTTGCTGGCGCATACAGTTGTTACCATCCACAAGCGGTAAAAATGGCGGCTATTGTAGTCAGAAGCGCGACATTTCGGAATAGTTTTCCCGATTAACCGCGTGGGTAATGGATCAGAGAATGAAAGTGAACCGTCTGTTCGCTGCTGTTATGGTAACTATGTGCAGTATCACCCGCAAAACGGACACCCTCACCCGATTTAATGGTTCGCCACTGTCCGTCAATGCACATATCCAGCAGGCCACTAATCACCACTACGTGCTCAATCACACCGGTTTCATGCGGTGTAGATTCACTCAACGCCCCCGGTGCCAGCAATATTGAAAAATGGTCAAAACAGAGTTGTGGGTCCCATGGAAACAGCGGTGTCACTACCATTGCCTGCTGTTGGGGATCAAAAGTCGCTGTGCCTTCTGACTCTGGTGGTGAAATAAACGTCGAAAACGGCACGTTCAGTCCGGTGGCAATTTTCCATAGCGTCGCCACTGTTGGGCTGGATTCATTGCGTTCTATCTGCCCCAACATGGCTTTGGAGACACCCGTTTCTTCTGCCAGACGCGACAGACTCCATTCCCGCTGGTGACGTAATGTCCGGAGCGTGGTAGCCAGATAGTGGGTTAAATTGTCCATTGTCGCCTTCCTCTATCTCCTGTTTCTGTCCATCAGCTTATCACTTGTACGCTATAACGCACAGTGCTACAGTGAATGACCGTTATAACGCACGCGGAGTCGCTATGCGCACATTATTAATCCCTTTGCCCACCGTTTTATCGGGTTTTGTTGCCGTGCTGGTCGGCTATGCCAGTTCTGCAGCCATCATCTGGCAAGCGGCGGTAGCCGCAGGCGCAACGACCGGGCAGATTGCGGGCTGGATGACCGCACTGGGAATCGCAATGGGCGTGAGTACGCTGGCATTGTCAGTGTGGTATCGTGCTCCCATCCTGACCGCCTGGTCTACGCCCGGTGCTGCACTGCTGGTTACGGGTCTGCAAGGCGTGACCATTCAGGATGCTATCGGCGTTTTTATTGTTGCTAACGCGCTGATAGTCCTGTGTGGTGTGACGGGGTTGTTTGCACGTCTGATGCAGATAATCCCACACTCACTGGCGTCGGCAATGCTGGCTGGGATCCTGCTGCGTTTTGGTTTGCAGGCATTTAATAGTCTTAATAATGAGCTTCTGCTGTGCGGCAGCATGCTGCTGGCGTGGCTGGTGTTAAAAGTTGTCGCGCCCAGGTACGCCGTCATTGCTGCCATGCTGGTGGGTACCGCCATCGCACTGCTAAAAGGTGACATTGTCACTTATAACATTAATTTATCTCCGGTGATGCCTGAATTCATCACCCCCCACTTTTCTCTTGCACACAGTATAAGCATCGCATTGCCGTTCTTCCTGGTTACCATGGCATCACAAAATGCTCCTGGCATTGCCACCATGAAAGCGTCAGGTTATTCCTTGCCCGTTTCACCGCTGATTGTCTTCACTGGTCTGTTAGCGCTGCTGTTTTCACCTTTTGGCGTTTACTCTATTTGTATTGCCGCCATAACCGCGGCAATTTGCCAAAGTCCCGAAGCACATCCTGATGCCAAACGACGTTGGCTCGCCGCCGCATCGGCAGGCGTTTTCTATCTTCTGGCTGGTGTATTTGGTGGTTCGGTCACAGGACTGATGGCGGCCCTGCCCGTAAGCTGGATCCAGATGCTGGCTGGCCTTGCTTTACTCGGTACGATTAGCGGTAGTCTGTATCAGGCATTGCTTCATGAAGCGGAGCGAGATGCTGCAATCGTCACCTTTCTGGTTACTGCCAGTGGTTTGACCTTAATGGGGATTGGCTCTGCGTTCTGGGGATTAATCGCCGGAGGGATATGTTATGCCACGCTGAGATTATCGCGACGCACGTAATTGCGTTGGCGTCTTGCCCGTCATCTGCTTAAACCGATTGCTAAAATGGCTTGCTGAACTGAATCCACAAGCCATCGCGATATCCGACAAGCTACGTGAAGAATAACGGACCAGTTGCTGCGCCAGCGCCATACGACGCTGCATAACATACTGATGCGGGGCCATATTCATCGACTGGCGAAACATTCTGGCAAAGTGGAAATCGCTTAGTGCCGCTTCGCCTGCCAAATCGCTGAGGGTCATTGGGTAGGCCAGATGCGCGTCAATATAGGCCAGCACATTGCGCAATGTGGCTGGCGCAAGCCCACCGGTTACCACCGGCGGCCGCCATTGAACGTTGCTGTAATGTTGAATCAGATGCGTCAGCAACAGCGAAGATGCCGCGCTGAGCGTTAGATGATTAGCCGGTTGCTGCCAGTCATTACCCAGTAAAAACTGGCGATAAACCGCCGTGATCCCCGGATCGCTGCCGAACGTATGTTCGTCCAGCGTGAAGCTGTAAGGGTTTTTGTCCCAAACTTTCTCACCCACTTCCCGCAAATGCGCGTCGGTACAATAAAGATGTACAAAGGAAAGATCGTCACGAATATCCCAACTGGATTCGCTCTCTTTCGGCATCAGGCAGAAGCGATCCGGGCCGCCGCCGTTTTTCCAGCCCCCTGCCGTCTTGTGATAGCTTTCGTAGCCATCCGCGATATATAAACTGAGCGTGTGGTGATCGCAATACTGAGTGATGGTGTCGCGCTTGTTCGACCACGCCGCCAGTTGGATCCCCGAATGTAACGCAACCGACTCATGCAGCACGGCATTATGTTTGCGTAAGTTTTCAAAGGCGCCATAGGGCTGAGACATACCATCACATTCAAAATAAGTTAGCAGGCTTTCAGTCTATATCAGCTACATGTTGTTAACAGCCTCCTTTTCACTTTCGCGAGAAAAAAAGCGCAAGATTTTGCAAGTCTGCCGCAATCAGATGAAAGCCAGCCCCGGCCAGCCATGACACTGTGTGCGCTTCAATACAAAAATGAGAGAGATGTATGAACGCATTGTTGTACTGCCTGGTGGTCGTGATATGGGGAACGACATGGATTGCCATCTACCTGCAGCAAGGTCCGGTAGCTGCCCCGGTCTCTATCTTTTGGCGCTTTGCGGTCGCCAGTTCGGTGATGATCCTTCTCCTGCTGTTCAGCGGAAAATTGCGTAAGCTCTCCGGACGCGACCACCTGTTTTGTCTGTTACAGGGCGGGTGTGTTTTTTGCTTCAATTTCTGGTGTTTTTACACGGCCGCAGCGTGGATTAATACCGGTCTGGAGTCGGTAATTTTCTCGATGGCCGTGCTGTTCAATGCGGTGAATAGTTTTGTATTTTTTGGTCAAAAACCACCGATACGCTTTTATTTCGCCGCGGCGCTGGGGTTGACGGGTATCATCACCCTGTTCTGGCAGGATTTGGTCAATAGCGGCCTGAATCATACGCTGCTGTTGGGTATTGGTTTAAGCGCTCTGGGAACGTTTGGTTTTTCCCTGGGCAATATGATCAGCCTGCGCCATCAGAAAAAAGGGCTTGAAGTGATGACTACCAACAGCTGGGCCATGCTGTACGGTACCTTGCTAATTGCCATCATTGCACTGGTGCGCGAGGACAACTTTACGCCGCAGTGGACGTTCAGCTATCTTAGCGCGCTGTTATATCTGGCTATTTTTGGCTCGGTGATTGCTTTCGGCGCCTATTTCACACTGGTAGGACGCATCGGTCCGAGTAAGGCCGCCTACAGTACGTTACTTTTCCCGTTGGTCGCGCTGACGCTGTCAACATTGTATGAAGGATACGTCTGGCAGGTTAACGCTATTGCCGGATTAGTGCTGATTTTGCTGGGTAATCTGGTGATGTTTGCACGCCCGGAGGCGTTAGTGGGGAAACAGCTGTACCGTCGTCGGACGGCATAAAAAAGCGCACCATCAAAAGATGGTGCGCTCAGCATTACTGTTTTTTGTTGACATCAAACATGGAGGCGTCTGTCGCCATGTCATCAACAACTTTCTTCAACGTTTCGAACGCCATCGGCGTACTTTCGTTGTTCAGGTCCTTGCCTTCACCCTGACGTACCACTTTAATCACCGGCTTATTGGTTGCCGCATCGATCAATTCACCTTCAAAATAGAGGTGAGTATCCATGGTGCGGTGACCTGTCGCCATTTGTGTCCCCGCTACGAGTAACGCAACCGGAACGACTTCATAGAACTGCAGCCCTTCCTTGCTGGTTGCGACACCGGTAATCGCACCACGGAAAATCAGGCTGCGCGGGCCGGGGGTCGTCACCAGGGGTTTACGTTTACTAATGGCGGTTTTCATTTGCGTATTGGTATAGCTCAACAGTTTATCCAACACCTGTTGCCCAACCTGAGTCGTTGGTTTAGGAATCGGATAATAGGTTATCGGGTTATACACAATACTGTCATATTTGGACTCATTGAAGTTGGGATCAACCCAACGCAGCACAGGCTGTCCTGTTGCCGATTTCGTTTCCTTCAGGCCAGAGTAATCTTTTAAAAAACCTGAATATTTATCTGGCTGCGTGATTTTTGACGCACAGCCTGATAACGCCAGTAAACCCGTAAGTACTGCAACTTTAAATAAAGTTTGAGCACGCATGGAACGATCCCTTAGTATTTGCAGATATGCATCTGAAATAATAGCAAAAGGAAATCATTTTGGATGTGCGAAAAATGGTAAGCGCCACACAATTTTATTTTTGCGCTCAGCACAAAAAATGCTGAACGCAGAGCGTGGGCCATCAGCCGATTTTGCGGGCCAGCATAGTCGCAAAACGCAGTTTAATGCGATTGCCGTTTTCGTCTGTACGATGCAGTTCCCCCACGTCTTCGTTATATTTCAGCAGCTCCCATCCGCGGTAATAGTTGCGTAATTCCCCCGCTTTAAACGCGAACGGGAAGCCAACTGTGCACGGGAAATCATCGGTATCCATCGCCGCAACGATTAAGTTATATCCACCCTGTTTCGTGCAACGTTGCATATTTTCGATAAGCCCCGGAATGGTTTTCGCTTCGAGGAACATCAGCACTACGGTAGACAGGATAAAGTCGTATTCACCATCAAAACTCAACGCATTAAGGTCCGCGACGCTTGCCTGCAGATTAGTCAACCCTTCGGCTGCTTTGATACGCTCAAGGTTAGCGATGCTCATGGGATTTTTATCCCATGCTGTCACATCATAGCCGTTTGCCGCAAGGTACAGGCTGTTTCGACCGTTACCGCAGCCCAGGTCTAACGTTTTGCCTGGCTTAACAATTTTCGCCGCTTCAACGACATCGGAATGCGTACGGGTTAGATCGTATTTCTCAGTAAAGTAGTTTTCGTCGCAAAGGGTCATTATTTATCCTCAGATTTCAGTAATGCAGCACGCTCCGTGCGGATGAGCAGTTTCCCCTGCATCAACAATGCAAACGTACGTACCAGTAATAATGCAATGATAACATTGGTAAAAATAAACAGAGGGATCGACAGCATATGAAAAAATCCTGATTCGCTGCCGTGTCCCAGATGCAGCCCCGTTGTCGCCAGGGCCGACACGCCGAACGAGAAGCTCCAGAAAGACGCATTAAACGGCTGAGACAGATACCACGGCATGAGGCGTAGCATAAACAGCAGCTGCAGCAGACCATAGCCAAACAGCATTTTGGCCAACGTATCGCCCTCGCCGCCGTTGACGCTAAGCCAGGCGCTGCAGGCGACCAGCGCAGGTGCCAGCTGAATGCCAAGCGAGGTACGTAATGCCGTTGGCAGCTCGCCGCAACTGCGTAAACGCTGCAGGATCACCGGCTCGAGGCTGAGCCAGGAAAATACCCCTGCGCCCAAAAACACCAGTCCTGCGTCGTTGAAACCCAGCGCACCACAGGCCATTGCGCTAATAAAGTTATTGGCGACAGTCGGCAAATACAGCCCCGGTGTGGTGGCTTCTTCTGGGTGATCTCCGCGCCATAATCCTGCCGTTTGCCAGGCCGCGTACGCCAGTTGGATAACGACCCCAATGCTGAACAAGCCAAGCGCCAGCGGTCGATACCACGGGACAAAACCAATCGCGACCAGCATGGTTGTGGCCGGAAACAGACTGACAAAGCTACTCATCACTGGATGACGAATCTCCGCCAAAACGCTATGCGGAAAACGCAGTAAACGACTAAAAAAGGCCAGCGTCAGCAGCCCCCAAATGACCATGGCCAGGATGACTAACCCATCGCCTATCCAGTGGCTCACAGGCCACACCTGACTGGCATATCGCCACGCAAATCCCATCCCGATGATGCCCAGTACCATGCCAAAATAACCGGCCGGAAGATTAAGGACCCGATCACTATGCTTGTTATTACTCATTTTGTTTATTTTTTAAAGTATATTTGAAATGCATTTTATGGAAATTATGGTGATTTAGCCAGTACGGAAAACTTTGCTACGTTTAACTAAGGTACGCAACACGGAAATGAGCTATGACCAAATACCGTCTGAGCGACGAACCTCGCTCCTTCAGTTATCAGGATAATGGCAACAAAAGAAGCGTATTACTACGTCAGATAATTGCACTGATCGATTTTAATGATGTTCCGGCCGGCACGCCTGGTGGCTGGATTGATAATGAAGCCGTACTGGCGCAGTGCGGTGATTGCTGGATTTACGATGAGAACGCGATGGCATTTGCGGGGGCAACCATTTCTGGAAATGCCCGCATTACGCAGGCCAGCGTGGTCAGAGATGGCGCACAGATTGGCGGTGCCGTATGGATAGATCGGGCTGAAATTAGCCATGGCGCGCAAATACGTGACAACGTCACCATTCAAAATTCTGTTGTACGTGGCGAATGTTTTTTGTCGGGCGATGCACGTGTTTTGGGAGGCTCCGAAGTCATCGCCGCCAAAGGGTTAACCCGTGAAAGTGACCAGCCCCTACAAATATATGATCGCGCAACCGTAAACCATTCACGCATTGTGCATCAGGTGCAGATCTATGGCGATGCAACCATTGACTACGCTTTTATTGAACATCGCGCCGAGGTTTTTGATTGTGCCCACATCGAAGGTAATGAGGAAAATAACGTTTGGATCTGCGATTGTGCGAAGGTATACGGCAACGCCCGCATCATCGCTGGTACCGATGAAGATGCGATACCGACCCTGCGCTATAGCTCCCAGGTGGCTGAGCATGCGGTGGTTGAAGGTAACTGTATCCTGAAACACCATGTGCTGGTCGGGGGGCATGCAAAATTACGCGGCGGGCCACTCTTGCTGGATGGACACATCCTGATTGAAGGCCACGCCTGTATTCTGGGTGAAGTGCTGATCGAGCATCATATTGAGATAACCGGTCAGGCCCACGTTGAAGCCTTTGATGGTGATGCAATCCATCTGCGCGGGCCAAAAGTGATCAACGGCGAACAGCGTATTACGCGCACCCCCCTCGCCGGTTTATTCTGAAACGCTATCAATGATACGGGCATAGAGATTCACATCATGATAACCATCATTGAGAAACTCTGCCTGCTTTAAACACCCTTCCAGCTGAAAACCGTTGCGCAGCGCCACCTGGTTACTTTCCAGGTTATCGACGCGGCATTTAATAATGAACCGACGGATCTCGCCACGCTGAGCATAATGATGAATCAGTGCCTGTAGCGACCGGGACATAATACCCTGTCCCTGATGAACTTCATCCAACCAGTAGCCAATGTAAGCCGCTTTATTCAGCGGTTCTATTTGGTTAAATGAAATAACGCCAACCACTTCACCTTGTTTGAAGATAAGGAACATTTTGGCGTAGCCACGCTGGTGCAACATCATATTCCCCTGCACATTCTTACGCGTATCGTCCTCAGATTCGACAAGCTGCGGCCAGTTCAGCGACCGCTGGAGCCACACTTTATTTTTGAGCACCAGTCGATGCAAAGGCGTGACGTGTTGTTCTTCTACTGCCCGCAGTTCCAGCGTGTCACTGACTGTAATAATTTCTGACATGTTTATCTCCTTGGCGATTGTAAACGGGGGATTTCTGACTGGCAGTAGCCGATATTAATCTGCTTAGCGCCGTGGATGTTATATTTTTATGCTGTAACAGCAATCACTTAGAAACAATCTCTGGCGCGGAAGCCGTTACTCTGGATGTCCGGTTATCCCATGCCTGGATAGGCCGTAATGATGACAACAACACTTTCATTCTATTGCTAAGGAGCAAGCATGGCAGCACCTTTGGGTCGTTTAGCACTTATTCCGCTTTTACTGATTACCGCCTGTCACCAACCCATCCCCACCACGCAAGCGGGTCCTGTCCCCTTTGCCGTTAACAAACAACCGGTTGTAGATAATACCACGCTGGAAATTTCCCGTAGCGCGCTGGAATATAACATTCATAAGGTTCAGCAGCTGCTGGGAGACAAAACCCGGATGTGCGCCATTCTTAAAGGCGATGCGTATGGCCACGATCTCTCACTGGTTACGCCGGTGATGATGCAAAACGGAGTGCAGTGTATTGGCATCGCCAGCAACGAGGAGATTAGCATTGTTCGTCAGTCAGGCTATACATCGCAGCTGATGCGCGTTCGCAACGCGACGGAAAAAGAGATGCGCCAGGCGGCGGATTTTGATACCGAAGAGCTGATTGGCAATCTGGATATGGCTAAACGTCTGAGTGCAATTGCCCAGGAGAAAGGGAAAACGATTCGTATTCATCTGGCCCTGAACTCTGGCGGTATGTCACGAAACGGTCTGGAAGTCAGCACCGCGGCAGGTCTGGAAGAGGCCCGCGCCATTTCCACGTTACCCGGTCTGAAAATTGTTGGCATCATGTCACATTTCCCGGAAGAAGATGCGGCGGTGGTTAAACGCGATCTGGCCCGTTTCAATACGCAATCGGCCCAGGTACTCAAAATTACCGGGCTTAAGCGCGAAGATGTCACCCTGCATGTCGCGAATACGTTCGCCACCCTGACCGTTCCTGAATCCTGGCTCGACATGGTGCGTGTTGGCGGTATCTTTTATGGCGATACCATTGCCAGCACCGAATACAAACGCGTCATGACGTTTAAATCCGCAATCGCGTCGGTAAACCATTACCCCAAAGGAAATACCGTCGGCTATGACAGAACCTATACCCTTAAACGTAATTCCGTTCTTGCCAATATTCCGACTGGTTATGCTGATGGTTATCGTCGCGTGTTCAGTAACGTGGGGCACGTATTGATCCACGGCCAGCGGGTTCCTGTACTGGGTAAAACATCCATGAATACCGTGATTGTTGATGTGACCGATCTACCGCAGGTTGCCTCCGGCGATGAAGTGGTGTTATTCGGTAAACAGGGAAATGCGCAGGTGAGCGCAGAAGAAGTCGAAGAAATTAGCGGCGCGCTGTTCACTGAAATGTCGATCCTCTGGGGGGCGACAAACAAACGCGTAATGGTCGATTAACACCTAAAACAGGAAGGGCTTCCTTTTCTCGCTGGAAGCCCTTTTACACAGTGAGCACAGTACTATTTAGCTCTCACTGACACTCTCTCTTTGCAAAATTTTGAGCAAATCTTCCTTCAGGTGAAGTTTCTGTTTCTTAAGACGAACAATGTCCAAACTGTATCCCCGACCATCCGAACCTTCCAGTCTGGAAATCTCATGATCAAGGCTGTTGTGTTTTTCGAATAAGGACAGAAAACGAGGATTCTCGGATTTCAGTCGGGAAATAAGGTCTCTGTATTCTGGAAACATACTTTCTCCCTGTTAGTGGACAAGAACGTGTATAAGAAATACACACCTTCAGCTTATCGGTTTGAGTCAGGGAAAAATGCGAGCAGGATCGAGTAAATAGTGTACAGAATTTTTTAAGAAAATGACGAACATGGCTCCCCGTCAGGAGAGCCATAAAGGTGAGGATCAACGCATTTCGCGGTCGTCAACGTACTGACGTTTATCCGGCGCTGGTGGGAAGTACTGATACAGCCAGGTTTCACTGATGGCGTCGCCCTGACAACGCAGGAACATACGCATATCTACCGGATCGGTTGAGTCAGAAGTCGGATACCAGTCAAACTGAATGCGGTAGCCGTCGATAGGTTCAACGTAGAGGATCTCAATCTGTTTCGCTTCACCACTCGAAAGCGTAATTACCGGTTCAATACCTTTCGGCGCGGCGGCTTTTAAATCTCCACCAACGAAATCAACGGCAAAACGTCGTGCCCATTTTTCCGGGTAGTGCTCGCCCGGCGCCCATCCTTCCGGGAAGCCGCCCATACCTGTACGGGTCGCCATCACGCGAGCCAGCGGAGAGCGCACCGGCGGCTGAGCGCTCCAGTACAGGCGATATTTGAATTCCAGTTCATCGCCGGCTTTGATCTTCTTCTCCGGCTGCCAGAAGCAGACGACGTTATCCAGCGTTTCACCGGTCGTCGGGATCTCCATTAAGCCAATGGTTCCCTTGCCCCACTGGTTACGTGGCTCAACCCACAGGCTTGGGCGCTTGTTGTACCAACCCATAATGTCCTGATAGTGGGAGAAGTCACGATCCAACTGCAGCAGGCCAAATCCGCGCGGGTTGTTATCGGTATAGGCATTAAACTGCAGTTTTTGCGGGTTATTCAGCGGACGGCAGATCCACTCGCCATTGCCCCGCCACATCGCCAGACGGTCGGAGTCATGAATTTTCGGGTGAATGGTGTCACACATCCGGCGTTCATTGTTACCACAGCTGAACATGCTGGTCATCGGCGCAATACCGAGTTGCTTGATGTCTTTACGTGCATAGACATGATTCTGTACATCCATGATCACCTGCGTTTTCTCACAGTGGATCACAAACTTAAACGCGCCGGTCACGCTTGGGCTATCGAGCAGTGCATAAACAGTAAATGAAGTGGCGCCCGGTTTAACCGTTTCGAACCAGAATGCGGTGAAGTCCGGGAACTCTTCTTTGCTGTCGGTATACGTATCAACCGCCAGACCACGCGCCGACAAACCGTACTGATAGGTGTCATCTACGGCGCGAAAATAGCTGGCACCGAGGAAAGACACGACATCGCGACGAGCCAGTTCAGGCGCTTTGAACACGCGGAAACCGGCGAAACCGAGATCGGTTTGCCCTTCCAGCTGTTTGGTATCCACACCGGCATCGTTGTACTTGAAAAGCTCCGGGCGGAAGTGGATCTCACGCGCCATATGCGTACTGTCATCAACCGAGTACATGCGTACGCGGCGACGGAAGCCCATTCCCACATGGAAGAACTGCGCGTCAAGTTGACGATTTTCAACGTTGTTCCACAGTGACTGTTCTGCGTCGTACTGAATACTGTTGTAAGCCTGCGGCGTCAGTTTAGCCAGCGTATCCGGCAATGCGCGCGGCGCGCCGCCCCAGGGTTTCTGTGCTAAATCATGGGCCATCGATTGCAGAACGGAAAAATCAAAACGTACGGTTTTTCCGTCTGCAATGTCAGACTCTGCCGCATAGGCGGCGCGGGAAAAGAGTGATGCAATACCACTGGTTCCGCACACGGCGGCCACTGCCATTGAACCTTTAATAAATCGTCTGCGATTCATGCCTGAAAGTGAGTCCTTCTGGTCGTGTAAATGGTCCCGCGCCGGTCAAAATCTGCGGCAAGAGAGTGCACATTTCTGACCGCTCACTCTAGACAAAATTCATTAATAATCCAATTGTTGGTCGACGATTATCTGTACAAAATCGAAAATATTTTATGTCGATGAGAACAGGCCGAATCCCGTGTAAATTCAGTTAAAGTAAACCACACCGCCGTTTACTGCGTTCTTCTGCCTCCTGATACAGCGCAAACTCATCATATACTGCGCAGCCCAGCGCCTGTTCAAAGGCATCGCGGCTGGAATTACCGTGGCTGCGCGCCTGCGTTTCATTACCCAGATTAGACTGGAAAATCCCTGCGGCGCTCACGGGCAAAAAATCCTCGTAGGTGATGGGTTGCGCAACCAGCCACCCTCGCTCAATGAGCGGCTGCGGGTCGTCATCCGGACGGATAGCCTGCCGATGCGCCTCGCCCGACGGCGTCAGGCGATAACGGAACCAGGCAAGCCCTTGCTGGCGCAACAGAAACTCGCTGTCCGGGAACGCTTTAAACACGTCCTGAAGATGCAACTGGTGCGTCAGGTTATCTTTCCCCGTCCCCGCTTTACTCAACAGTTCGTCGTACAACGCCCGGCCCTTTGGCGTCAGCGCCACACCACGTTGCTCGATTTCGCCAAAACGTGCTGTGTGAGTTCCACGCATTTCGCCGGCAAACAACACCGGTTCTTCCAGCGCCTTAAAGCTGGTCTGGCGCAGCAAGATAGGCACCTCGCGCCGTGGTGGGCCTTCAATGAGAATTTTCGGTGCAATACCGCACTCCGGCATCATCGACTGCACCCGATCGATATCCAATGTACGCGGCGTCAGATGGTTGATATGACAACCAGGGAAGCACACCACATCGGCAATCAGTCGATGCTCGTTATGCAAGGCATGATACGTTTGTTCATCTACGGTGGCGTGTTGATGCCAACGGAATGTTTCCAGTGCCTCATGCACAAATTCCTGAGTTTGTGCGGGTGTGAAACTACCCTGTGCATCAAACTCATCCAGCAGTTCGTGACAACGACGCGTGAAAATATCACGCTTTGCAAGGATCTCCGCTGCCTGCTGGCGCAACACCGTGTTCTCGATTAATTCGAGGCGTAATAACGAGGTAAATACCCGGAACGGGTTGCGCGAAAGCGAAGCATCGTCGATGGGACGAAACGCCGTGGAATGGACGGGGACGCCGGCCTGGGAGAGATCGTAATAGCTAACCGGATACATCCCCATAATGGCAAACATCCGCCGCAGTGTAGACAACTCCTGCGCAGTACCGACCCGAATTGCCCCATGGCGTTCAACATTGAGCCGTGCCAGTTCATCCGCATTGGCCAGTTTTTCATGCAGCGTCGGATTATTTTCCAGTACCGCCAGATTCACATCAGCGACAAGTTCCAGCAACGTGCCATACTGCGGGACTTCCTGCTGGTACATTGCTGACATTGCCTGCGAAAATTGTTCCCGAATCTCATCAGCCGTGATGGTGTTCGCCATAATGTCATGCCTCCAGTGAATATTACCTGGAGTGTAGAAAACGCCGCTGAGTCCGGTGGGAAGAATTTACAAACTGTGATCCCGCATAAATTCCCCCCACCCACAAAGGCAGTGAATTGAAGCTTACTGACGCGGTTTTAACTGACGTTCCAGCCATGGCAACATCTGTTTTTTACGACTGAGCATGCCTTCGACCTTGCAGGGTTGCGGTAACTCTGACAACTCAGATCCAGCGAACCACAGGCTGGTATCGCCAAGATTGATGTCCGTCAGCATCAGTACCACCAGCGCAGCCTGATTTTCCTCAGCATAACGGGTCATCTCCTCGCGGAGATCGTCCAGCATACCGTCAACCTGGCGCAATGCATACAGCTCGAGTTGCGCCACGCAGACTTTATGCCCATGAATGGTGAACGTTTTAATGTCTTTATGCAGCAGCTCACGGGCACTCATGTCTTCGACGCTGGTTTTGGCCGACAACAGATCACGGCTAAAAGCGTCCAGATCCACACCCGTTTTTTGGGCCAGAGCACCCACCGCCTGGCTGTCATCCGGTGTAGTAGTCGGCGAGCGAAGCGTGACAGTGTCACTTAAAATAGCCCCCAGTAGCAAAAAAGCCTCCGCAGACGACAGCTGACTGCGCTCGTCATCCGCCATCAGTTGCCACAACAACGTCGCACTGCTGCCAACAGGTTTGACCCAGACCTCTGGAGGAAGACGAGTCACTAATCCGCCGAGTCGATGATGGTCGATGATACCAACGACATTGCTCTCAGACAGCGATTCCGGCCCCTGTGTCGGTTCGGTGAAATCTACCACCCAAACATCCTGATCGGTCAGCGGAAACGAGAGTCGTTCGGGCATGTCCAGTCCTGCATGCGCAAAGATAAATTGCGTTTCGCGGTTCGGTTCGCCCAGACGCCATGCCGTCGCCTGCCGGCCGCGTAACGTAAGCCAGCGAGCTGTCATTGCCGCGGTGCAAATGGCATCGCTATCGGGGTTAAGGTGCCCTATTACATGGATCATGGTCAGTGCCTTGTGATGATGGATGATGAAAAAGCGAACAATTGTCCGAGTATAACGACTGGCTACATTCCCTTCCATGATCCCACTACGCGGTCATGCTGTACAAAACATAAGCAAAATAAATCAGTTGTAAGTAAAACACGTTAAATGTTAATAATATTTTGCTATCAAGTTATCAAAAACAAACAACTTCACTTGTCACCAATACGGCTCTGTTTTTAACATCGCTTATGGAAAAAAATGTTCTGTTCAATCAGCGCATTCGCTTGCGCCATCTTCATACTTTTGTCGCCGTTGCCCAACAGGGAACGTTGGGACGTGCGGCCGAAACCCTTAACCTGAGTCAACCAGCCCTCTCCAAAACACTGAACGAACTGGAGCAACTGACCGGAACCCGACTCTTTGAACGCGGTCGCCTTGGTGCACAATTAACGTTGCCCGGCGAGCAGTTTCTTACCCATGCGGTAAGAGTGCTTGATGCACTCAACACTGCCGGGCAGGCATTAAATCATCGTGAAGAATCTCAGAATGATGTCGTGCGTATTGGTGCCTTGCCAACAGCTGCGTTGGGTATTCTTCCAGCGGTAATCGGTCCGTTCCATAAGCAGCAAATGGAGACTACTCTGCAAGTTGCCACCATGAGTAATCCCATGATACTGGCCGGTTTAAAATCCGGGGAGATCGACCTCGGTATTGGCCGTATGGCCGATCCGGAATTGATGGTCGGTCTGAACTACGAACTGTTATTTCTGGAATCGCTCAAACTGGTCGTGCGCCCTAACCATCCATTGTTACAGGAAACCATCACGCTGAGCCGGGTGATTGAGTGGCCAGTGGTGGTTTCGCCGAAAGGAACCGCCCCTCGCCAGCATGCTGAGGCATTGTTGCAAAGTCAGGGCTGTAAAATGCCGCCGGGTTGTATTGAAACGCTGTCAGCATCGCTCTCCCGTCAACTGACGGTTGATTACGACTATGTGTGGTTTGTCCCTTCAGGCGCGGTTAGAGAAGATCTGCGCCAGGCAACGCTGGTGTCATTGCCAATTCCCACCCACGGTGCGGGTGAACCCATCGGTATTCTTACTCGTGTCGATGTGCAACTCTCTCAGGCCGCCCAGATCCTTATCGCCGCAATACGCAAAACCGTACCTGTTTAATCGTATTGATGATTGGGTCTGTTATTACCGGCAGGCCCACCCCATGTAAATGTTCAATATATGGACGGTAAAACCGTCATAAAACACAGCTAAAAGCGTATTTTTCCTTACAAGTAAATTAAGCAATGCTTATTATTGATGATATCTCTGTCGAATAATGGCGGATGAAATTCTCTACACAAACTTACATCTATAAATTTTCTTTTAGAATTCAATGAGGAATAAAAAATCAATCTAATTAATTTAATACTATATTACATTAAATAATTAGCTATTGCCCCTAATCTAATTCTTAAAAAAAACAACTACAGCTTCACCCGCTATTCAGTCAGAATCTCACGACATATAATGTTTTCGCCATTTAATTTGTTATTAAGGAAAATAACGTGAAATTTGTTAATTGTTTAAGCGCAGTAGCGCTTCTGGTCGCAGGTGCTACTTTTCAGGCCCAGGCGGCTGGTTCTGATTCTGCAAACATTGATTTTTCAGGAAATATTACATCATCAACCTGTGATGTCAGTATTGATGGTATTTCTGCTTCCAAAGAGGTCAAACTGCCAGATATCACTGTTCCTGCGATGCAAGCGGCTGTCAGTAGTCCTGCGATGAAAACCAAATTTCAGATCACCGTTAAAAACTGCGCCACTGAACCAGCGGGTGGTAAAGTAAAAGGGCAATTTTCAACAACCGGTAATTACAATAGCACCAGCAAAGCATTGTTAAACGCTGCCGCAGGAGATAAAGATGCGGGTTTCCAGGTAGAAGATACCGCAACCAGTACCATTATCGATTTTACATCAGCCACACCGCAATCTGAAGCTACTTACGATACCACCAACGGTGCAGTATTTAATTATACCGTCGGTTATATCTACTCAGGTTCTGGTACGCCGACTGTTGGTGTAGTGAAAGCGAATACCACCTTTGTAACAACCTACCCCTAACAAGCTGTATAAGATCAACATTAGTTAATAACTCTGCTGCAACTTTAATTCAAGGTTGCAGCTATTTAACCAAGACACAAATGATATGATTCCACAAAATACATTCAGATTAATTATATTTTCTGCCGCTATCTCTTTTAGCTATTCGTCAGTCGCCAGCATAGTGATTAACGCTACCCGTGTCATTTACCCTTCCGACGCGAAAGAGGCGCTCATTAAAATGGTTAATCAGGGGCAACAACCTTTATTAGTCCAGTCCTGGTTAGACGATGGTCATGAAGATGTTGATCCGCAAACCCTAAACGTTCCTTTTATCGCCTCCCCCCCAGTCAGTCGGGTCGATCCTAAACAGGGACTGACCGTACGCTTAAACTGGGACGGGCAACCGTTACCCACCGATCGTGAAAGCGTGTATTGGTTTAATGCACTTGAAATCCCCGGAAAAAATAAAGATGCCGCTAAATCAAATCAGCTGCAGATAGCGCTGAAAACCCGCATCAAGGTTTTTTATCGCCCCGCATCCCTTCCTGGTTCGGCGGATGACGCAATCCAACATCTGAAATGGAGCCTTGCAAACCAAGGTAAACAAATTTGGGCGACGGCGAAAAATGACTCTCCTTATTTTGTTTCGCTTGTTGGCGCTAACATCACTTCCGGGGGGAAAAAATACAAAATTGAGCCCGACATGGTCGCCCCTTTTTCCAGCGCCAGCTATGAAGTGAAAACGCTCACCACTCCCCGGCTAGAATCCGTTTCATGGACAGCAGTCAATGATTACGGGGCTAACGTTGACGTAACGGATAAATAAAAAACGCGTGCAAGGATTGCTCTATGTCAATGTCAAAACACCGGTTAGCGACCTCAGTATGGGTATTATTGGCTATTTGTCAGACAGGATTTGCTGACGATAATTACATTGAATTCAACGATGACTTTATCTTCAGCAATGCAGGTAAAAAATCGGCAATCGACGTGTCACAATATGCGCGCGGCAACCCGGTGAAACCCGGTATATATACCGTCTCAGTTTGGATTAACGGTGAGCAACAGCAAACTGCAAAGATCCAGTTTATTGACAACCACACCCCGAACGCGTCTCCCTGCCTGACTCGTGAGGTGCTCGATGAAGCAAACGTTGATGTAAGCAAACTCCCCACGGCAGATGCGGACGAAGGTGAATCGCAATGCTATATACTGGCGGATTATTACCCCTCATCCAGCGTGAGTTACGATCCTAATTCACAGATCCTGATGCTCACAATTCCGCAACTGTTTCTCGTCAGCCACCCTGCGGGTTATGTCAACCCCGCACGCTGGGATGCCGGTATTCCTGCTGCAATACTGAACTGGAGCTTCAGCGGTTATCACAGTGAAAACGACGGTAGCGCTTCTGACAGTGGTTATCTGGGGCTCGGCTATGGTCCCAATTTGGGAGCATGGCGGTTACGTTCCAGCGGCGCGCTGAACTGGACAAAAGACGATAGTGCAACCTGGGACAACTACGATCTCTATTTAGCACGGGATTTACCCCCTATGCGGGCACAAATGGAACTGGGCCAGGTCACCTCTCGCAGCGAAGTACTGGATAGTATCGGCATTAAAGGCGTACATCTGTATAACGACAAACGTATGGATCCACATGACGGTCGCTACGTTCCCGTCATCAACGGCGTGGCTAACAGTAATGCCAAAATTACCGTACGACAGCAGTCTCGCATCATCTATGAAACCACCGTTCCCCCAGGTCCTTTTGCCCTGAAAGATTATTATGTGGCAATCAACGGCGCTGACCTTGACGTTACCGTGGAAGAAGCTGATGGGTCAAAACGGTTATTCACCGTACCGTATGCCTCTGTTGCTCAGTTAATGACCAAGGGTGAAGTTGACTGGGATTTTGCCGTTGGGACATTAGACAACAATGACAACAGCGACTCCCCATGGGTGCTCACCACGAACGGTAATTATGGACTGAGCGATATTTTCACGCTGTATGGCGGCATACAGTCAATGGAAGAAGACTATCTGGCGGGGATGCTGGGTCTGGCGATGAATACGCGTCTTGGTGCTATCGCAGTCGATGTTATCCACTCTCGCGCTTCACTTGAAGATATTGGCGCTCTGCAGGGGCAGAGTTACCGTGTAAGCTACAGTAATGTGCTGGACGCAACACAGACCAATTTCAGCTTTAGCGCCTATCGATACAGCACCAAAGATTACCTCTCGCTTAATGACGTCATCTCTTTGCAAAATAGCATCGATAGTTATAGCGACGATCACGATACTAACCGTAACGATGCGTATCGCAACAGCTACAGCCATTCCAAGAATGAGCTTCAGGCTAACGTCAATCAACCGATCAACCTTAACGGTGAAGATTACGGTTCATTTTATCTCAGCGGCACCTGGACGAGTTACTGGGGTAGCTCAGACAAAACGTCTCAGTATTCGCTGGGCTACAGCAATACTTTCCGCTCCATCTCGTGGAATATCTCGCTGCAGCTCAGTTATAACGAATGGGGCGATGAAGATGACAGCCTGTACGTTGGGTTGAGTATTCCTTTTGGTAGCAACGCTCAAAACGATCAACCAGCATTCTCCAGTCTGAACCTCAGCGCCAATAGCGACTTTAGCGGCAACAACGGTTTCACCAGTACGGCCAGCGGCAACAGTAGCAACAATAAATGGAACTACAGCCTCAGCACCACCGCTAACCAGGCCAGCCAGGGAGAAGACACCTATTCCGTCAGCGGATATTCCACTTATAACGGCGCGCATGGATCGACCAGCGTTTCCGCTACAGTCGATAAAAATCATAACCAGCAGTATTCCCTAAACAATAACGGCGGTGTGCTGTTACACAGCGGTGGATTGACGCTCTTACCGGGTAATGTCAACGCACAAAGCGCCATAGCCCTTATTGAAGCGCAAGGTGCAGATGGCGCGACCACCACCAATGGGTATGGTGAGATTGACAGTGCCGGATACGCAGTTGCCACCAGTCTTTCACCTTATGCCGAGAATACCGTCGGACTGGATCTCAGCACCATCAAGGCGGACGTCGAAGTGAAAAATACCTCCGCCGCCGTGGTTCCGCGCGATGGTGCCGTGGTGAAAGTCACCTTCGCCACCCAGCAAGGTCAATCGGTGTTTGTCACGCTCAGACGTAGTGATAACAGTTTCATTCCATTGGGCGCGAACATTCTCAATGAGCAGGGAAAATCCGTTGGCGCAATGGGTCAGGCGGGCCGCGCCTTTTTACGCGGGATCGAACAACGTGGCAGCCTGAAGGTTATTTGGGGGAGCGACGCGGCAAGCTACTGCGATGTGACCTACCAGATCCCTGACGCGCCCGCGATGATCGGAAAATCAATTCATCTGGAGACGTTAGTTTGCCAGATGCCAGGAGCCGGAAAGTAGCTTATGCGCCAGGTAATGCTTGTTTCTTTTCTATTATGCAGCCCGCATCTCTTTGCGGCGGATGTCGTGGTTAACTTTAAGGCCAATTTGCTTGCTATGACCTGCACCGTCAATATTGTTGTTGGTTCAAGCAAAGCGGTGAACCAGACCATCGATTTTGGTGTATTAACCCGCGCAGAACTGGAGGCTCAGGGCGCTAACACGCTGAAAGATTTTTCGTTGCAGTACAGCAACTGTACGATCGGCTCCAGTACAAACCAGACAGTGACCTGGATGAAAACGGGAATTAAGGCCTCTTCTGTCTACAGCGGTTATCCAACCGAACTCAAGGGTGGGGATAACGGGGCAGCAGCGGTTTTGTATCGTTCTGGCTCCCCAAACTCTCTGTTGGTTCTCAATAGTAGTACTCCGCTTGACTGGACCTCGACTGAGCGCACCAATAAAACCCTGAATCTGGTCTTATCTCTGCGTCCAACGTCTTACTCAACCACCGCGACAAGTGGCACCTTCAACGGTTCGTTGACGTTCACTACCACCTATCAGTAGGAGCCACCATGAAATTTATCCCAACAGTCTTATTGCTGATATCCACACCGCTATGGGCCGCAATCAGTACCAATACAAATGTATTAACGGTTAAGGCGGAGCTGGTTACCGGTAGCTGTTATATTGCCGCTTCTGATATGGATTTAGGTGACCTGGACGCAAGCGAATTCTCTGCGGGTGGCGCATGGGCGGATTTATCTGCCACTGCGCAGGGAAACGTAACATTAGCAGGGCAAATGCTTACTCTGAGCTGCGACTCAGGGTCCGTTGCCAAATCTCTGGTAATGAGCATCAAACCGCAAAAGGCGCAGCTAACCGGTAACCAGATCTTCCCTAATGAATATACAGGGCCAACAGGGCGAGTTAAATCAACAACCGCAGCAGGTAATGTTGGCGTTGTCGCTTTTTTTGACGGAAAAAATGTTTTAAATAAAGACAATACTTCCGAAGTTATTATCGATAGTAACTATATTGGTACCGATGACAATAAGGTCCTTCCTATCCTGCGCGCCCGCTTCCAGAAAATAGATTCATCAAAACCGGTCACTCCAGGTGGAGTATTAAGTCAGGTGCAAATCAGCGTGAGCTACAAATAATGGATAAACGGCAGGTTAATATGAGTTCGATGATTTCACGATCAATTTCTTTTATGACATTGCTGCTGAGCGGAATTTATTCATATCAGGTGCAGGCTAAGGAGTGTATTTTTGAAGACATTAATACCAGCACGATAAGCGCAGGAACGTTAGTCGTGAATAGTTATAACCCATCCAGTACAACACCCGTGCTATTGGGGACGCTCAGCGCGGGCAAGTATGGTTACTTAAACTGTGGTACCGGTAATGATGGTTCTGATTTTTATGGAAGATCCACAGCAACAAGCGGTACGCAGTCCGATAGTTATACCAGTACCAGCGGCAGTACAAAATATAGCTACAATAGAGTTTTTTTTCCAACGAGCATACCTGGAATATATTATAACATTTACATAGCTAATTCTATTAATGCTATTTATACAGCTTATATTCCGTCTAATACGAGTTGGACACGTGAGATCGATAATGCTGCAGATGGAGATTTTCCTGTTGGATTATACATCGAAGTTTGGCAGCGTGGGGTGGTTTCCTCAATAGGTAATGGTGAAGCGCATCCTGTTATAAATGGTGAAGTAGGCAGGTTTAAAGCAGGGGATGAAAATATAACTAGTCAACAGATTGTCGCCACAGTAAACGCTTCTTCATTCACCGTAAAATTCGCCGCGCCAACCTGTAACCTATCCGTTTCCCCCACCACCATCGACTTTGGCGATGTGGGTAATGACAAACCACGAAAAACCTTCACCTTGAAAAATAGCAACTGCGTTAATGCTTCAGGGGTTACCCTTAAACTGACGTCGACCAAAGCGGCTTATGATAATAGCGGGTTGTCTATTCTCGCCAATACCACAACTGGCACCTCAGCAGCGGGCGGACGGGGAGTGGCGGTGTCTTACGAGGGATCGTCCCGGCAATATCTGTCGGCGAATGACACAAATTCTTCAGTGTCCATCGACTTTGGTTCCATCGTAACGGCGAAAGATATCACCATGGCCGGATTACTCACCTGTACCTCCGCCAGCAACAACAGTACCTGTGATGACTACACCCCCGGAGCCTTCACCGCCGTAGGCACCCTCAGCGCGACGTACAAATAAATAAGAAATCCGGTAATACAAAGAATCGTATTACCGGATGACTGACCTGTCAGAATGTTTCCCAGTTATCCGTATTTACCGTGTTTGATTTTGGCAGTGAAACCGATGGATTAACGGCAGGTGTAACGCGTTTAATTGCGCTTGTCCCGGTTAAATGGAATGTGCCGACGGCTTCCGTTAAGCGTGCGGCCTGCTCTTCAAGAGAGGCCGCAGCGGCCGATGCTTCTTCAACCAGTGAGGCGTTTTGCTGCGTGACCTTGTCCATCTCTGAAATCGCCTGGCTCACCTGGACAATGCCCCGGCTTTGTTCATCAGAGGCCGCCGCAATTTCCAGCATAATGTCGGTGACACGTTTTACCGCATCGACAATATCCGTCATCGTATTGCCTGCCGCGACCACTTCTCCGGATCCCTGGTCAATCAGTCGGACTGATTCGCTGATCAACCCTTCTATCTCTTTTGCCGCCTGGGCGCTGCGGCTTGCTAACGTACGTACCTCACTGGCTACGACGGCAAACCCTCTCCCCTGCTCGCCTGCCCGCGCCGCTTCGACCGCTGCGTTCAGCGCCAGGATATTGGTCTGGAAGGCAATGCTGTTTATAACGGCGGTAATTTCGGAGATTTTCTTCGAACTTGTTGAGATATTCCCCATGGTTTTAACCACGCCAGAGACCATCTGACCGCCCCGGCTGGCCTTGCCGGAAGCATCTTCCGCCAGCGTGCTCGCATGATGTGCGTTGTCGGCGTTTTGCTTCACCGTAGCCGTCAGTTCTTCCATGCTGGCCGCCGTTTGTTCAATCGCCGCGGCCTGTTGTTCAGTTCGTGAAGAAAGATCGGTATTGCCCGCAGAAATCTCACTGGTACCACGGTAGATTTCTTCCGCCCCCTGACGTACCGTGCCCACCGTTTTCCCAAGCGATCGTTGCATTGTTTGCAGATGACGGCTCAGGCGACCAATTTCGCTGCGCCCGGTTGGTTCCTCCGGCATCGTCAGATCGCCCGCTGAAATTTGCTCAATACGCTGGGCCGCACGTAACAAAGGATGAATAACGGTACGGCGCAAAACAATGAACGTCATCACGGTCAGCGCCAGCGCAAGAACGAATGCGCCCAGCATAAAGGCCATGCCAAGCTGTGTACGTTGGTGCGCCTGTTCGCTTAACTGATTCGCCCTTGCGGTACGAATATCGATCGCCTTTAACAACACCTTGTTGTAAGCAGAGTCCAGCGGTCTGGCCTGTTCATTTTCATGGTTGATGATCGCCTCGAACATACCGTTTTTAGCGTGCTTCAGCATAGGCTGTAAGCCGTCGATATAGGCTTTGAAATTGGCGCTCAGTTCAGCGTCTAACGCCTCTCCGTCAGTGGTTTTCACCGCACGCGCCATATAGGTATTAAAACCGTCCTGCGATTGCTTAATACGTTTTTCTGCCTCGGCAATATTGGCCTTCATGTCATCCATTTCAGCAATACGGCTCGCCGCACCAGCATGGATCATGTTGATACGCGCGGTGCGTAAGTGGTTAGAGCTGTTAGATAACCCCATCCGAACCTGAATCTCATCGGTTACATCGCGCTGATCGCGATCGGCCTGCATAAGAAAATAACCTGCCAGCCCGGAACTTAAGGCGAACAGCAGAAGGATGCCACCGAGAATGGAGGAAAACAGCGGAACCAGCCGGATTTGATGCAGAAAGCCCAGTTTATGCTGGGCTTGCATCGATGTAGTGTTGTCCATGACCGTCGACTCTCTTGTAGGGTTTATGCGTGAAAACACGCCCGTTAGATAGTCATCGGCAATCCGGGAAGTTTACTTACCGTGAAAAGCGCCGGATTCGTCACACTTTCACAACATCATTCAAAGAAATTCAGGAAAGTGCCAGCGGTGAAATCCGCTGGCCAATGAATCAGTTATCACCAAAATGGATAACGGTACGGATGGATTTACCCTGATGCATTAAATCGAACGCGTCATTGATCTGCTCCAAAGGCAGGCGATGCGTAATAAACGGATCTAACTGAATTTTTCCGCTCATTGCCTCTTCGACCATACCCGGCAACTGAGTGCGCCCTTTTACGCCGCCAAACGCGGAACCGCGCCACACGCGACCGGTTACTAACTGGAACGGACGTGTTTTGATCTCCTGACCGGCACCCGCCACGCCAATGATGATGCTTTCGCCCCACCCTTTATGGCAACACTCCAGCGCCGCACGCATCACGTTAACGTTGCCGATACACTCAAAGCTAAAGTCCACGCCACCGTCGGTGAGCTCAACAATCACGTCCTGCACCGGCTTATCGTAATCGTTCGGGTTGATGAAATCGGTCGCGCCCATTTCACCCGCCAGTTTGAATTTCTCCGGATTGGTATCAACGGCCAGAATACGCCCGGCTTTTGCCTGCACCGCGCCCTGAATCACCGCCAGGCCAATACCGCCCAGACCAAATACGGCTACGGTATCGCCTTCCTTCACTTTCGCGGTGTTATGGACCGCGCCGATACCGGTGGTCACGCCACACCCCAGCAGACACACTTTATCCAGCGGAGCCTGCGGGTTAACCTTCGCCAGCGAGATCTCTGCGCAAACGGTATATTCGCTGAAGGTACTGGTGCCCATATAGTGATAAATCGGCTCGCCGTTATACGAGAAGCGCGTTGTGCCATCCGGCATCAGACCTTTGCCCTGTGTCGCCCGCACGGCCTGACACAAGTTAGTTTTACCCGATTTACAGAACTTGCACTCGCCGCACTCTGCGGTGTACAGCGGGATCACATGATCGCCCGGTTTCAGGCTGGTGACGCCTTCCCCCACTTCAACCACAATGCCGCCGCCTTCATGGCCCAGTACCGCCGGGAACACGCCTTCCGGATCGTCGCCTGAGAGCGTAAAAGCATCAGTATGGCACACGCCGGTGTGGGTAATTTTAACCAGCACTTCACCTTTCTTTGGTGGTGCGACGTCGATTTCAACAATTTTTAACGGTTGACCGGGGCCAAATGCAACTGCTGCACGTGATTTCATTTGTCTCTTCCCATTATTGCAAGGTGATGGTGTTATTTTAGATAAGCACGCAGAAGATGGCCGATTTCAGCCATGCGCACAGCACGCTGGTCTGGGGTAGTCTCCCCGCTGACCAGTTCATCTTTCAGGTGGATCTCAACCATTTCGCCCATCAGGCCATTGGATGCGCCGCGCACAGCGGCAATTTGTTGCAGGATCGCCAGGCATGGTTCGCCAGATTCCAGTGCGCGCTCAAGCGCATCAACCTGACCGCGAATACGGCGTACACGGGTGAGAATGCGTTTCTTATCTTCAGGTGAATGCGGCATACGCCCTCCAGATACTATAGGGGGGTATACTATCAGAATTTTTATGTAATTGTAAAAAAATAACATCTATTTAATGAGGGGGTGACGACCAGACCTCGTCAGATGAGACCTGGTCGCCAGGTCACTGAATGGCTTTCTGAACTAATTTTTCCAGATTTTTTAAGGGTTGAATTGCCGCAGTTAGTCCGGCATTTTTAGCCTCTTTCGCATGATCAAATTCTCCAAACAAAACAAGATTATTACTCTCAATGGCAGCTATAAGATGCTCACTGGTCTGCTGGTAATTATAAGTACTATACGTTTTGATCATGGTATTCCCGGTGTTGGCAGCATGACTGGTTACCGTCATAAGCAGATACAGTGCAGCTGTAATAAATATATTTTTTATAGATCGAAGCATCACAACATCCTTAATTTAACGATAGTCTGGAAAGCTATCTAAGACCAGCGGATACTTTGCCGGTATAATCTCTCTCATGCTGATTATGTGCAAGAATACATTTGGCCGAATGCACCATCGCAATAAGACCCGCAGCCATCATTATCGTGTCTTTTAAGACTAGTCGCCCGGCACCAGAAAGATAGGGAAATCCGGTATGAGCATCCTGGCCACTTACCCATGTTTCTGGTGTAAATATCAGGAATGTCAAAGTGACAAAAGGAGTTAAGAAGGCAAGTGTTGCCCCCCAAAAGCCAATTTTTGGTGATACATAATGAGCAAAAATTAATAATGAGAAAATGACTTCAACAATACCAAGTCCGGTAGAGTACCCATAAGTATTATTCGTATGATGCCATGCGCGGTTAGCCTCTATTAATTCGCCCTCATGGTTCATAAACTGAGTATAATTACTCGGATCGTTATAAAAGAAAGACATAAATGGGCTATTAGCTACAAAAGGAACAATGCTATCTGCTTCATAGGGAATGAACTTCAACAATCCTATCCACATAAATACAATGGCAATAGAAATGCGACAAAGATTTATTCCCACGTTTTCTTTCGTTAAAACATATTGGTATAGTTTATCCATCATATCCAGAAGTCCTGTGTTGTAGAAATCACGACCTTTATAGCCTTGTTATTTATATGCCTATATGTTCAGGAATCTATAATTTTTGTTTGACCGTCTGGAAAGGTCAAAATATAGACTATGGATAAGTTCGGTTGAGTGGAATGAACTCCTTGTCTTTCGGTTTGGCTATCAAACTACTCGCAACAAATCGTTGTATAACATGGTGAACGCATGTCTCTCTTCATCGCCCACGGTTGCTGTATCCCTTATCCGGCAAAGTAGAGCATTCCTTTACCCTTTTCAGCATTAAGCGTATCCAGATATCTCCATCAGTTTATCGCTGTTATGCCGCGGGAGGTTGTCGTCAAAAAGATTCAGTTCGCCGTGCGTACCGGCAACCAACCTGACATGATCAATTTTTACCAATCCATACCCCCAGGCTTACAGCACTAATACCCTCTCACGTCAATAACCACTAAAAGTTAATGGTTTATAAAACAATTTAACCTTACAATAACCATACTTTTTCATGTCTTAAGTTTAAGCTGGAGAAAAAAATGGAGCTCAGCCGGAGGCAGTTCTTTCGAATCTGCGCGGGCGGTATGGCAGGAACAACTGTTGCATCTCTCGGATTCTTATCATCTTTTTCCGTTCACGCGGAAACCCGTCAATACAAACTCTTAAAAGCAAAAGAGACACGTAATAACTGTACGTACTGCTCAGTAGGCTGCGGCATGCTGATGTACAGCCTTGGCGATACAGCCAAAAACGTCAAAGAAAGTATCTACCATATTGAAGGCGATCCGGATCATCCGGTGAGCCGTGGATCGTTGTGCCCTAAAGGCGCTGGCGTGCTGGATTACATTCATAGTGAAACCCGTCTGCAGTATCCCGAATATCGTGCACCGGGTTCGGATAAATGGCAGCGCATTAGCTGGGATGATGCGATCAATCGTATTGCCCGACTCATGAAAGATGATCGTGATGCCAACTTTATTGAGAAAAATGCCCAGGGCGTTACCGTCAACCGGTGGTCCACTACGGGCATGCTATGTTCCTCAGCGGCAAGCAATGAAACCGGGATTCTGGACGGTAAATTCACCCGTAGCCTCGGGATGGTGGCCATCGACTGCCAGGCACGCCTGTGTCACGGGCCAACCGTGTCAGCGCTGGCTCCGACCTTTGGGCGCGGTGCAATGACCAACAACTGGGTCGATATTAAAAATGCCAACGTAGTGCTTATTATGGGCGGCAATGCCGCTGAGGCACATCCGGTAGGCTTTAAATGGGTGGTCGAAGCGCAAACTAAAAACGACGCCACCGTAGTGGTAGTCGACCCGCGCTTTAACCGTAGCGCCGCGGTCGCCGATCTGTATGCGCCAATACGCGCAGGTTCCGACACCGCATTCCTGCTCGGTGTAATCCGTTATCTGCTGGAAAACAACCAGGTGCAGCACGACTATGTGCGCCACTACACTAACGCCAGCCTTATAATACGTGATGACTATCAGTTCGACGACGGCTTGTTCAGTGGCTATGACGACAAAAAACGCCAGTACGATAAATCGAGCTGGTTCTATCAGCTTGACGAACAGGGTAATGCCCTGCGTGATGAAACATTGTCTCATCCACGCTGCGTGTGGAATTTGCTGAAAGCCCACGTCGACCGCTATACGCCAGAAATGGTTAACCGGTTGTGTGGGACCTCAGTGGCAGATTTCAATCGTATCTGCGAAATTCTCGCCAGCACCAGCGTGCCGGACCGCACCGCCACTATCCTGTATGCGCTGGGGTGGACACACCACTCCGCCGGGGCACAGATTATCCGCGCCGCCGCCATGCTCCAGTTGCTACTGGGCAATATAGGTATGGCGGGTGGTGGCGTTAACGCCCTACGTGGTCACTCCAATATTCAGGGCTATACCGATCTTGGCTTGTTGTCGACGAACCTGCCGGGCTATATGCCGCTGCCGTCGGAAAAACAGCCAGACTACCAGACTTATATTTCGCAAATCACGCCGCCTGCATTAGGCGTGAATGAGGTCAATTACTGGCAAAATACGCCGAAGTTCTTTGTTAGCATGATGAAGAGTTTCTGGGGCGACAATGCAACAGTGGAAAATAACTGGGGCTACGACTGGCTACCTAAATGGGATCGCCTGTATGACGTAATGACCCAGGCTGAATTGATGCTCGAAGGGAAGATTAATGGTTACATCGTTCAGGGCTTCAATCCGCTGGCGGCGTTTCCGGATAAAAACAAATCAACTCGCGCGCTCTCAAAACTGAAATATATGGTGGTTATCGATCCGCTGGTCACTGAGTCGTCCAATTTTTGGCAAAATCATGGCGAGATGAACGATGTAAACCCGGCAGATATTCAGACCGAAGTTTTCCGTCTGCCCTCCTCCTGCTTTGCTGAAGAAAATGGTTCAATCGCTAACTCCGGGCGTTGGTTGCAGTGGCACTGGGCTGCGGCAGAACCACCAGGTGAAGCCTTACATGACGGGAAGATCCTTGGGCGCCTGTTTATGCGCCTACGCGAGCTGTATCAGCAGGAAGGTGGAGCGAATCCGCAACCCTTGTTGAATATTGCCTGGAATTATAAAGATCCATACGACCCACACCCAGAAGAGATTGCGCGTGAAGCAAATGGCCAGGCGCTTGAAGACCTTTATGATGACAAAGGCCAGCTTATAGCCAAAAAAAGCCAGCAGCTCAGCAGCTTTGCACAGTTGCGCGATGACGGCTCGACCAGCAGTTTCTGCTGGGTCTACTGCGGAAGCTGGACAGAACAAGGCAACCAGATGGCCAATCGCGACAACAGCGATCCGTATGGTCTGGGCTGCACACCGGGCTGGGCGTGGTCATGGCCTGCCAACCGCCGTATTCTCTACAATCGCGCTTCGGCCGACCCATCAGGAAAACCGTGGGATCCCAAACGTGTCCTGCTGCATTGGGATGGCAAAAAATGGGCCGGTATGGACGTAGCCGACTACGGCCAGGCCGCGCCGGGCAGCAACGTTGGTCCGTTTATCATGAACCCGGAAGGCGTAGCGCGCCTGTTCTCCATCGACAAAATGAACGACGGGCCATTCCCGGAACATTACGAACCCATTGAGTCGCCTATTGGTACCAACCCACTGCACCCGGATGTTGTATCCAGCCCGGTTGCGCGTATCTACCATGACGATATCGCCAATATGGGTAAAGCGGATGCCTTTCCGTACGTCGCCACCACTTACTCCATTACCGAACTGTTCCGCCACTGGACCAAACATGCGCTGCTCAACGCCATCGCTCAACCCGATCAATTCATCGAAATCGGTGAGGCGCTGGCGAGCAAAAAAGGCATTGCGGCAGGTGATACGGTGAAAGTGATGTCGAAACGCGGCTTTATCAAAGCGAAGGCGGTGGTCACCAAACGTCTGCAAACGCTGACGATCGATGGTAAGCAGGTCGATACTATCGGTATCCCTTGTCACTGGGGCTTTGAAGGCGCCACACGCAAAGGGTTCCTCGCCAATACGTTAACGCCATCGGTGGGTGACGCGAACTCGCAAACACCGGAGTATAAAGCGTTTCTGGTCAACATCGAGCGAGCGTAAGGAAGGGAACTCATGGCTATGCAATCACAAGATATTATTAAACGCTCGGCGACGAACAGCATCACGCCGCCGCCCCAGGCGCGGGATTACCGTGCAGAAGTGGCAAAATTAATTGATGTCACTACCTGTATTGGCTGTAAAGGCTGTCAGGTCGCCTGCTCAGAGTGGAACGATATTCGCGATGAAGTGGGCTACTGCAACGGCGTCTACGACAACCCGACCGATCTCAGCGCTAAGTCCTGGACGGTGATGCGCTTTAGCGAAACCACCCAGAACGACAAGCTGGAATGGCTGATCCGCAAAGACGGCTGCATGCACTGCGCCGATCCCGGCTGTTTGAAAGCCTGTCCATCCGCTGGAGCAATCATTCAGTATGCCAACGGGATTGTCGACTTTCAGTCCGAGCACTGTATTGGCTGTGGCTACTGCATTGCTGGCTGCCCGTTCAATATTCCGCGACTTAATCCCGAAGATAACCGGGTCTACAAATGTACGTTGTGCGTTGACCGGGTGAGTGTAGGCCAGGAACCAGCCTGCGTGAAAACTTGCCCGACCGGCGCTATCCAGTTTGGCACCAAAAAAGAGATGCTCAATGTAGCGGAAACTCGCGTGGCGCAGTTGAAAAAACGCGGCTATGCCAATGCGGGCATCTACAACCCGCAAGGGGTCGGCGGCACCCACGTGATGTATGTACTTCATCACGCGGATCAACCATCGCTGTACCACAATCTGCCGGATGAGCCCAAAATCGCCGCACCAGTGAACCTCTGGAAGGGGATTTTAAAACCACTCTCCGCCGCCGGATTTATCGCCACCTTTGCCGGGCTGATTTACCACTACGTGGGAGTCGGCCCAAACAAAGAGACGGATGATGATGAAGAGGAGAACGGTCATGAGTAAAAGCAAAATGATTCTGCGCACCAAATTCATCGACCGTGCTTGTCACTGGACGGTGGTAATAAGCTTCTTCCTGGTGTCGCTTTCCGGTATTGCGCTGTTCTTCCCGACGTTGCAATGGCTCACCGAAACTTTCGGTACACCGCAAATGGGGCGAATTCTACATCCGTTTTTCGGGGTAATGATTTTCATCGTGCTGATGTTTATGTTCGTCCGTTTTGTACACCACAATATTCCCGATAAACAGGATCTTCCCTGGATTAAGGGCATCGTTGAGGTACTGAAGGGGAATGAACATAAAGTCGCTGATGTGGGGAAATACAACGCCGGGCAGAAAATGATGTTCTGGAGCATCATGAGCCTGATTCTGGTATTACTGATTACCGGCGTTATTATCTGGAGGCCCTACTTTGCCCATTATTTCTCAATTAACATTGTTCGTTGGAGTTTGTTAATCCACGCGACAGCAGCCATTGTGCTGATCCACGCCATTCTGATCCATATGTACATGGCGTTTTGGGTAAAAGGTTCAATTAAAGGGATGATCGAAGGGAAAGTAAGTCGACGCTGGGCGAAGAAACACCATCCTCGCTGGTATCGTGAGGTTGAACTTACTGAAGAAAAAGCACCAGAATTAGAGTCTAAATAAAATCAATAAGACCGCTGTTATTCAGCGGTCTTATTCTCTCAATTACCCAGTGATATGCTGCGGCGCTGCGAGACCTGATTATCAAGCGAATAAAAAGGCCCTCCATTCAATAATGAACAACCCCTACCCCACGCGCAGCAAATCACTGTATCTCGTGGTATAACGCGGCGAAAGCATGTCTCGCTTCATCGCCCACGGTTGTTGTATACCTTGTCCGGCAAAATAGAGCGTTCCTTTACCCTTTTCAGCATTGAGCGTATCCAGAACGGCCATCAGTTTATCGCTGTTACGCCGTGGGCGGTTGTCATCAAAAAGATTCAGCTGAGCAACGCCAGAGCTAAAAAAATCCCCCAGCATAACGCCCGCTTTCTGATAACGCAGCCCCGCTCGCCAGATGGCATCCAGGCTGCGCGTTGCTGCTGCAATGATTTCCCGACTATCCTGGGTTGGTGTCAGCAGTTTTATCGATGCGCTGTTACCGTAATACGGTTCATTCAGGGAAAATGGGCTGGTTTTGATAAACGTAGAGATAAACCGGCAGAACTGGTGCTCTCTGCGCAGCTTTTCCGCAGCACGTGAAGCATAGGTACAAATTGCCTCTCTCATCGCGTTGTAATCCGTGAGTTTTTCACCAAACGATCTTGAGCAGATAATTTCCTGCTTAACTGGCGCAAACTCCTCCAGCTCCAGGCAAGGTTCACCGCGCAATTCCCGCACAGTGCGCTCAAGCACAACGTTGAAATGTTTGCGGATAAAGCGAATATCGGTATCTGCCAGGTCGCAGACCGTTTTAATGCCCATAGCGTCCAGTTTTTTACTGATACGGCGTCCAACACCCCAGACTTCATCAACCGGGAGCGCAGTCATCAGCTTACGCTGACGCTCAATATTCGAGAGATCCACCACCCCGCCAGTCTGTTCCTGCCACTTTTTGGCAGCATGGTTAGCCAGCTTGGCCAGGGTTTTGGTCTGGGCGATACCAACCCCAACCTTGAGGCGTGTTTTCTGTAAAATGGTTGCTCTGATTTCCCGACCAAAATCCGTAAGGTCCCGGCAGTTTCGCACGCCCGTTAAATCGCAAAAGGCTTCATCAATACTGTACATCTCCACGCGCGGCGACAACTCCTCCAGAATCGACATCACCCTGCTGCTCATATCCGCATACAATTCGTAGTTCGAACTAAAACAGAACACGCCATAACGCCTGAACAGATCTTTCTGTTTGAAATACGGTGCGCCCATATTAACGCCAAGCGCTTTTGCCTCCGTGCTACAGGCAATGACACAGCCATCGTTATTTGAAAGAACGACAACGGGTTTGCCCTTCAGATCGGGCCGGAATGCCGACTCACAGCTGGCATAAAATGAATTAACATCCACCAGGGCAAACATAATGAGCCCGCGGCTTTAACGATAAATGTCACCACACCAAATATATCCAGCGTGTCCTCGCTGCTAATCATGATCGGCGCGTAGGCGCTGTTCTCTGGCTTCAGCATGATAACTGGGTGTAATTGCAGACGTTTAACGGTGAATTCGCCCTCAATAGCGGCAATAACGATATCTCCATGGGCAGGCTTTCTGGCGCTGTCGACAATCAGCAAATCGCCCTCGCCGATCCCCGCGCCCCTCATGGAGTCGCCAGATGATTTAACAAAATAGGTTGCGCTGGGATGCCGTACCAGCAGGTCATTGAGGTCGATACGTTTCTCAACGTAGTCCTGTGCCGGAGATGGAAAACCGCAAGGCACAAGATCGCTAAATAGCGGAAAGTGTTTAATTTCGCGGCGTTCCGCAGGCTGGAAAAACAACATAATAATCTGCCCCTCATTAACTGTATTTATATACAGTAGTTTTAATAAGGACAGCGATCAAGTGACAAGTGTGGCGAATTGAGCGTTGTTTAACCATCTTGTCGATAAGCTTTTATGATGTCTGGAAAAATAATCGGCTAAAAAAATGCCCCACATTTGCGGGGCATTACCTCAGGAGCGTTTTCGCGGCATCATGCGCAACAACGTATTATCCTTCCAGAAATAGTGATGTAGCAGAGCCGCGGCGGCATGCAGGCCAATGACAAAATAACCCAGGTTTGCCAGCGTTTCGTGCCATGATTTCAGCATATCGGCCAGTTCAAAATTGGCTTCTGCCGCATGTGGCATAACAATGCCGAATGCAACCCACGGATTTCCCCGGTTATACATCATCACCAGGCCAATAATCGGCAGCGCAATAAACAGCAAATAGATAACCAGATGCCCCAGATGCGCCATGCCAATCATCATCGGCTTCGGTTTTGGTTCAATCGGTGGTGCCGGATACTTAAGTCTGACCAGCAGACGCGCCACCATCAACGCTAAAATCGTGATACCACAGGAAACATGCACCATGTTGAACCCGGGACGATAGCTGCGCGGGAAAAATCCGCGAAACTCCATGGCACTGTAGGCCACAATGACCAACAAAAAGACCAGCCAGTGAATGCCAATTTGCAGGCCAGAATACTTCTTCCCCATAACACTTCTCGAATAAAAACAATAATGCGTCAACATAACGGGCTTTTGTTAAAAATTCATTAAGTTTTGTTCACCCATTTTCAGTCAGTTACGTTTAACCGCAAAAACAGCTATTGCCGCGGATGCCTGACTGGACTATGCCTGGTAGGGAAAATATGTCGTACCGTCTCATCCTGACAGGAGAAAACCATGAATAAAATTGGCATTAACGGTTTTGGTCGTATCGGTCGTCTGGTATTGCGTCGGCTACTGGAGGTCAAAAGCAGCGTGGAGGTCGTCGCTATCAATGACCTCACCTCACCGAAAATCCTCGCTTATCTGTTAAAACACGATTCAAACTACGGCCCGTTTCCCTGGAGCGTCGACTTTACCGAGGACGCACTGATTGTCGATGGTAAAAAAATTGCCGTTTACGCCGAAAAAGAGGCAAAAAATATTCCGTGGAAAACGACTGGCGCAGAGATCATCATCGAATGCACCGGTTTTTATACCTCAACAGAAAAAGCCAACGCGCACCTGGATGCCGGGGCCAAAAAAGTGCTGATATCCGCCCCGGCTGGGGATATGAAAACCATTGTCTTTAACGTCAACGACGACACGATGGATGCCAGCGATCGGATTATCTCTGTCGCGTCGTGCACCACCAACTGCCTGGCGCCGATGGCAAAAGCGCTGCATGACAGCTTCGGTATTCAGCTTGGCACCATGACCACTATCCATGCTTACACCGGAACGCAATCACTGGTTGATGGCCCTCGCGGGAAAGATCTGCGCGCCTCACGCGCGGCAGCAGAAAATATCATTCCTCATACCACCGGTGCGGCGAAGGCGATTGGTCTGGTGATCCCGGCCCTGAGCGGGAAATTAAAAGGCCACGCCCAGCGTGTTCCGGTAAAAACCGGATCCGTTACGGAACTGGTGTCGATTCTGGGTAAAAAAGTCACTGCGGAAGAGGTTAACGACGCGCTGAAAAAGGCAACGCTGAACAATGCATCATTCGGCTATACCGACGAAGAAATTGTCTCGTCAGATGTCATTGGCTCACATTTCGGTTCAGTATTTGATGCAACACAAACCGAGATCACCGAAGTGGGCGATCTGCAACTGGTAAAAACCGTGGCCTGGTACGATAACGAGTACGGTTTTGTCACCCAACTTATCCGTACGTTGGATAAATTTATCACGCTTTAGTGTTATGGCGGAGGATCGCCTCCGCCTCGTTTCATTTCCCGCTAATTCAATACGTTGTGAGTCTCTCCCCGTTTTCAACCCATTAAGTGTGCTATAGCTAACCTTTGCCACAAAGGGAGCACAGTAATGGAAGCACTGAGTCGAGAAACGTTAGAAACTATGATCGCGCAAGCCGTTGCCCACGCCGCCACCGTCTCAGTCTGGCCAATGGGTGAAGCCCCCGGAGCAAAAAACAGCGATGCGGTATTTACCCCCGAACCCAGACATACGGGAACCTCTCATTACGATCGTGCGGTAACCGGTATTCGTGCCCCAGAAATCACCGTCTACGCCCCCGCAAAACCGAATGGTGTGGGAATACTTGTCACCCCCGGCGGCTCTTATCGACGCGTAGTGCTGGACAAAGAAGGTAGTGCGCTGGCGCCCTTTTTTAATGCCCGCGGTTATACTCTGTTTGTCATGACCTATCGCTTGCCGGGGGATGGTCACGAGGAAGCGTCAAACGCACCGTTGGCCGATGCCCAACGCGCTATGCGCTACATTCGGGCTAACGCACATGAATGGGGAATCGATCCTTATCGTATCGGTATACTGGGCTTTTCCTCCGGCGGTCATGTGGCAGCCAGCCTGGGAACACGTTTTGCTGAATCGGTTTATACGCCCCTCGATAGCGTAGACGAACAACCCGCCCGCCCCGCGTTCATGGCGCTGGTCTATCCGGTGATTAGCCTGCGTGAGAATATCGCTCACCCAGGCTCTCGCCTTGAATTAGTTGGCACGACCCCCGAAGAAAAGGACCTGCACCGCTATTCACTTGAAGAACGAGTTGAGAACACAACGCCGCCGACATTCCTGCTACACGCCATTGACGATCCGGCGGTGAAGGTAGAAAACAGCCTGGTCTTCTTTAATGCGCTACGTGAGCAGGGCGTTCCGGTCGAAATGCATCTGTTTGAACGCGGTAAGCACGGATTTGGTATTCGCGATGCGCAAGGGTTACCGCTGGCCATCTGGCCGGAAATGATGATGAACTGGGTAGCCACTAAAGTGTGAGGATGGCGCCGGGTGGCGTACAGACTCACCCGGCGAAAAACTTAGGACTGCAGATACACCACTTGCGTTTGCAGGTATTCGTTCAGACCATGTTTACCATCAGCCCCGCCAATCCCGGACTTACGCCAGCCAGCGTGGAAGCCCTGCATCGCCTCGAAGTTTTCTCGATTAATATAGGTTTCGCCAAACTTCAGCCCTTTAATCGCTTTCATCGCCGTATTCAGATTCTGTGTGTAAATCGATGAGGTCAGGCCGTAGTCGCTGTCATTAGCCATCGTCAGCGCCTCTTCCAGCGTATTAAACGCCACCACTGGCAGCACAGGACCAAACGTCTCCTCGTGCATAATCGCCATCTCCTGACGTACGTCTAACAGTAACGTCGGTGGATAGTAATAACCTTTGCCGGCAACGGATTTACCGCCCAGAACCACTCTGGCCCCTTCCTGCACTGCGCGCGCCACTTTCTGTTCCACACGTGCCAGCGCAGCCGCATTAATGAGCGGCCCCATCGCGATGTCATTACGCTCTGCCGGATTGCCAAACTGGACGGCTTTCATTGCCTCTCCCAGACGATTCACAAACTGGTCATAGATACCTTTCTGGACATACACGCGTTCGGCACAGTTGCACACCTGACCGGTATTGATCACCCGCGAGTCAACAATAGACTTCACTGCCAGCTCAAGGTCAGCATCGTCCATGACGATTGCCGGCGCTTTGCCGCCCAGCTCCAGACATACCTTAGTGATATTTTTCGCTGCCGCAGCCATGATTTTCTCGCCCGCCACAACGCTGCCGGTCATGCTCACCATCGCCACCTTCGGGTTTCCGGCCAGTTCCTGACCGACCGTTTCACCGCGTCCCAGCACCAGATTAAAGACCCCGCGCGGTAAACCAATGTCATCAACAATTTTGGCAAAGGCGATGGCGTTATTCGGTGTGAATTCACTCGGCTTAATGACAATGGTATTCCCCGTCAGCAAGGCGGGAGCCAGTTTGCGGGCAATCAGGAAAAACGGGAAGTTCCACGGCAGAATGCCCGTCGTCACGCCCAGTGCACGCTTAAACAGCAGGATATTCTCACCCGGGCGGTCGCTTTGCAGGATCTCGCCTTCATAGCGACGCGCCCACTCAGCCATGTAATCGATATAGTCGGCGGTAAACGCGACTTCAACGTCAGCCAGTTGTTGAATTTTTCCACCTTCCGCCACAATCAACGCGCTGATTTCAGCGGCTCGCTGACGGATGCCCGCAGAAATTTTGCGTAACCAGTTCGCCCGTTCAATAGCAGGCAGGGCTTCCCATTGCGGCTGAGCACGCTGTGCGGCATCGATCGCTTTACGCGCATCTTCAGCGCGTCCATCGGGAATACGCGAGATCAGCTCTTCGGTCGCTGGATTGATGACATCAATCCAGGCATCGTCGTGCCAGGTCACAAACTGCCCATCAATATACATAGGATGTTGTACGGGTACTGACATGCGCTTCTCCTGTGATTGATTTGTTTTTAACAAGTAAAACTATTGTTAATTAATACCAATCATGCATGACGCATTACTGCTGGAATTGTCGTTCTGTGAGCCGCTTCATAAAAGCATCTGGTAATGTCATGGCGGAGGGAAAAAACAGGCAGGATTTATGCCCGTTTGCGGCAAAATGCCGACAAACGGGCAGCAAAGATTACAGCGATCGGCTCGCCAGCAGGTCAGTCAGCGCCGTATCGTTTTGCAGATGCAACCATGCATCCTCAACATTCTGCGGAATATCAACATGGGCGATAAAATCACGACCACGAGGGCCATAGCCGGTTGCATCATCGCGCAGTCTCGGCAATTCGCCGGTAATCAGTGAAAGATAGCGATCCACAGACCACAGCCCCTCCGCAGTTGGCGCGAAATCCACACCACCGTTCTGTAGAGTCAACTCAGGGATAAAACCGGGAAAACTCAACCAGCGCGGCGCCTGCAGAAAATCACGGGTTACACGCTGAAACGTCGCCATCGTGCGGCGTTGCATTGTAGGGTCCTGCACCACAATGACCGTGTGAATATTTTCTGTCGCCTGGTTCAGTAAGGCACAGCTAAAGCGTGCATTCTCACCGCAGTTTGTTGACTGGTCTTCCACCCAAATCGTCTCACCCGGAATTTGCCAGAACTGGTGCGCAATATCAGCCAGGATCGCAGCTTCTGCTCGTCCGCTGGTGCGGATGATGTTATAGCGAGGATGCTCTGCAATCGCGTCATACAGAAAGCGCGTAGAATGACCGATGCCACCGCTAATCAATAAGGGAACCTGTTGTTCTTTCGCGATCCGACAGGCGGCGTCGATGGTCGGAATAACCGCATTGCCCGCCAGAATCACGCAGTCTGACTGAACGGTGATGTTCTCCATAAAATCATTCTGCGCCAACCATCGCCCTACGGTATTTATCGCCGCAAGGGTGGCTGCGGAAAGTATCGGGAACTGACTCATACTCATAACTCCTGGTGTTTATTCTTTACCGGGTACAGATGCCGGATGGCGGCTATGCCTTATCCGGCCTACGGTCCAGCATCGCGTCACCCCGTAATCTGCTCCATCGCCTGCAGAATACGTTTATCGGAGATCGGATATGGTGTGCCAAGCTGCTGGGCAAAATAGCTGACTCGCAGCTCTTCTATCATCCAGCGGATCTCTTTGACATCATCATCTTCACGCCGCGCGGGCGGCAGTTTATTGAACCACTGCTGCCAGGCCTGCTGCACACTATCTACTTTCAGCATCTGCGCCCGATCGCGATGTGGATCAATCGCCAGTTTCTCCAGCCGTTTTTCAATGGCCTGCAAATAACGCAACGTATCGCCCAGGCGTTTGAATCCATTGCCGGTGACAAATCCACGGTACACCAGCCCGCTCATTTGCGCTTTGATATCCGAAAGCCCCAGCGCCATGGTCATATCCACACGCCCTTTCAGACGTTTGTTGATATTAAATACCGCTGTCAGGATCTGTTCGACCTGCTTCGCAATATCGACCACTGTGTCATTCAGCTCAGCCCGCACTTTTTCGTGCAACGCCGCAAAGCCCTCTTCCGTCCACACCGGGCCGCCGTTAGCGTCGATAAGTCTATCCACACCGCAGGAGATACAGTCGTCAATCAAATCCAGCACTTTGCCATACGGGTTAAAATACAGCCCCAGCTTCGCTTTGTTGGGCAGTTTCTCGTGTAAATATTTGATAGGTGATGGAATATTCAGCAACAACAGGCGGCGTAAACCGCACCACATCGCCTGCTGTTGCTCCAGCGGATTATCAAACAGTTTGATAGCAACGCTGTCACGCTCATCCACCAGCGCAGGCCACGCTTTGACTTTATAGTTGCCGCGTTTTTGCTCGTAACTTTCCGGCAACTGGCCGAAGCTCCAGATGTGCAATCCGCTCTGTTCAATACCGTCATCCGCCACCGCAGACAGCGTTTCCTGAACTTTGCCCTTCAGCGCATCTTTCAAATCCTGCAGCGAACGCCCTTCCTGCAGCTTCCTGTTCTTATCATCCACGACCCGGAAGGTGATTTTTAGGTGATCGGGCACCTGATCCCAGTGCCAGTCGTCACGGTCAACGGTGACGCCGGTCATGCGGCGCAGTTCACGCTCCAGCGAATCCAGCAGCGGCAGTTCCAGCGGCGTCACTCGGCCTAAAAATGCTTCCGCATAGTTCGGTGCCGGCACAAAGTTACGCCGTACCGGTTTTGGCAGTGATTTAATCAGGGCGATCACCAGTTCACGGCGCAGCCCCGGAATTTGCCATTCAAAACCGCTCTCTTCGATCTGGTTAAGCAGCGGCAGCGGAATATGCACGGTCACACCATCCGCATCAGCGCCGGGTTCAAACTGATAGCTCAGGCGCAGTTTGAGATTGCCCTGATGCCAGAAGTTCGGGTAATCCAGCTTGCTGATTTTCTCCGCGCCCTCTTTGATGAGCATGCTCTTTTCAAAGTTGAGCAGATCCGGTGTCTCGCGGCTAACCTTCTTCCACCAGCTGTCAAAGTGGCGGGCAGAAACCACATCATGGCTGATGCGCTGGTCGTAAAACTCAAACAGCGTCTCATCATCGACCAGAATGTCGCGACGGCGTGATTTGTGCTCCAACTCTTCCACTTCCGCACGCAGCTTGAGGTTGTCACGGAAAAACGCATGGCGAGTTTGCCAGTCGCCTTCCACCAACGCATGGCGGATGAACAGTTCACGCGACAGGACTGGATCGATCTGGCTGTAGTTCACCTTACGGGCGGCCACAATCGGTAAGCCGTAAACGGTGACCTTTTCTGTCGCCATTACAGCACCCTGCGCGCGTTCCCAGTGCGGTTCACTGTATGAACGTTTGATCAGATGCTGGGCTACCGGCTCCACCCACTCGGGATCGATACGTGCGGCAATACGTCCCCACAGGCGGCTGGTTTCCACCAGCTCGGCAACCATCGTCCATTTTGGTGGTTTTTTAAACAATCCAGAACCGGGGAAGATCGAGAAGCGGGCGTTACGCGCGCCGGTAAATTCCTGTTTATCGGCATCTTTCATTCCGATATGCGAAAGTAACCCGGTCAACAGCGCAACGTGAATTTCCCGATACTCAGCAGGTTCGCTATTAACCGGAATACCCAACTCTTTCACTACCTGGCGCAGTTGCGTGTAGATATCCTGCCACTCTCGCACGCGCAGGTAGTTTAGAAAATCAAGTTTGCACTGGCGACGGAACTGGTTTGACGACAGCGCTTTTTGCTGCTCGCCAAGATAGTTCCACAGGTTCACAAACGCGAGGAAATCAGACTCTTTGTCGTGGAAGCGGCGGTGTTTCTCGTCAGAAGCCTGTTGCTTGTCCATTGGACGCTCGCGCGGGTCCTGAATGGACAGCGCCGAGGTAATGATCATCGCTTCACGTACGCAGCCATGTTTTTGCGCTTCCAGCACCATGCGCGCCAGACGCGGATCCACCGGCAGTTGCGACAGCTGACGGCCCAACGGCGTTAACTTGTAAGCGGTTGCCTGTTCGTCGGTGGTTATCGCCCCCAGCTCTTCGAGCAGGCGTACCCCGTCCTGAATATTGCGCTTATCCGGCGCTTCAACAAACGGGAACGCCGCGATATCCCCCAGTCCCAGCGCAGTCATCTGCAAAATAACGGATGCCAGGTTGGTACGCAGGATCTCCGGGTCGGTAAACTCCGGGCGCGACAGGAAATCGTCTTCGGAATACAGGCGAATACAGATCCCTTCCGAAACACGACCGCAGCGGCCTTTACGCTGGTTCGCAGAAGCCTGCGACACCGGTTCAATCGGCAAACGCTGAACTTTGGTGCGGTAACTGTAGCGGCTGATACGCGCAGTGCCCGGGTCAATTACATATTTGATCCCCGGCACGGTTAGCGACGTTTCTGCCACGTTGGTCGCCAGCACGATACGGCGACCACTGTGCGACTGGAATACACGGTTCTGCTCACTGTTTGAAAGACGCGCATACAGCGGCAACACTTCGGTGTGGCGTAAATCCAGCTTATTCAGGGCATCCGCAGTATCGCGAATTTCGCGCTCGCCGCTCATGAAGATCAGAATATCGCCCTGACTTTCACGGCCTAACTCATCTACGGCATCAAAAATTGCCTGCAGTTGGTCACGCTCGGTGTCATCTGCATCTTCAACAATCGGGCGATAACGCACTTCCACCGGGTACGTTCGACCGGAGACTTCGATAATCGGCGCGTTATTGAAATGCTTTGAAAAACGCTCCGGGTCGATGGTCGCCGAAGTGATAATAATTTTGAGATCCGGACGACGCGGCAGGAGTTCTTTCAGATAGCCGAGCAGAAAATCGATATTCAGACTGCGTTCATGCGCTTCATCGATGATGATGGTGTCGTACTGCATCAGCAGCCGATCCTGCTGAATTTCCGCCAGCAGGATACCGTCAGTCATCAGCTTAACCATGGTGTTGTCACTGACATGATCGCTGAAACGCACTTTATAACCGATACAGCCGCCCGGCTCGGTTTGCAACTCTTCCGCAATACGGTTCGCCACGGTGCGCGCCGCCAGACGGCGCGGTTGAGTATGGCCAATCAGCCCTTTCACCCCACGCCCCAGCTCCATACAGATTTTCGGTAACTGGGTGGTTTTCCCCGAACCGGTCTCACCAGCCACAATCACCACCTGATGGTCGCGAATGGCGTCCAGAATATCCTGCTTTTTCTGGCTGACGGGCAGGTTTTCCGGATAGGTAATCTCCGGACGCGCCGCTTCGCGCAGCACGACTTTACCTGCTGCCTGCGCGATCTCTTTCGCCATCTCCTGGTAAATGGCCTGTTGTGCATCAGGATTTTTAACCTTCTTCACGCCGTGCAGGCGGCGGGCAAAACGCTGTCTGTCGCGCAGCATCAGTGAGTCCAGCTGTTGCTGCAGCATGTTGAAGGTTAATTTTTGTTGTTCTGTCATAGCGTTAGAGGGCAGTGCTCTGCCGGGTTAAATCTCTTGTAGATGATAGGTATAGAGTACCACATCGGCGCTTTTCATGTGTTGTTCAATAATTTCGAACATAGGATTCGATATATTGCGCTATCACTGCGGCAGGATTGTGAATAAAGTGTCAACAAGCAACGGGGCACATCCCCTTCAAACACATAAAAGGAAACACCCATGAGCAAGGTATTAGTTCTTAAATCCAGTATTCTGGCAGGGTACTCTCAGTCTGGTCAGTTGTCTGATTATTTTGTTGAACAGTGGCGTGAAAAGCACTCTGCTGATGAAATCACTGTCCGTGACCTGGCTGCAAATCCTGTACCGGTACTGGATGGCGAACTGGTGGGTGCGATGCGCCCGAGCGATACACCGCTGACGCCGCGTCAGCAGGAAGCGCTGGCGCTGTCCGATGAGCTGATTGCTGAGCTGAAAGCGCATGATGTGATTGTTATCGCCGCGCCGATGTACAACTTCAACATCCCAACGCAGCTGAAAAACTACTTTGACCTGATTGCCCGCGCTGGTGTGACTTTCCGTTATACCGAGAAAGGCCCGGAAGGTCTGGTGACGGGTAAACGCGCTGTGGTGCTGACCAGCCGTGGTGGTATCCATAAAGATACACCAACCGACTTGATCACGCCGTACCTGAACGTATTCCTGGGCTTTATCGGCATCACCGACGTGAATGTCGTCTTTGCTGAAGGTATTGCTTACGGCCCGGAAGTGGCGTCTAAAGCACAATCCGACGCGAAAGCCGCTATCGACAGCGTAGTCGCTGCCTGATAATTCCCCCTCTCACCATCCGGTGGGAGGGTTCTTACTTCTTTGCCTGCTTCCCGTGAATGCGATTAATATCACGCCAGATGGTTGCGTAATCCCTGCACTTCGCCAGATTTTCTTCCCAGCAATGCTGTAAAAATTGTTCCGGCTCCGCGACATCCCGGCTTAACAGCTTGAATACCCAACGATTCCAGACATACCACTTGAAAAGCCACATGATTTCACCCCAAGACGCTACCGGAGGGGAACTATATCAACATCGATATCATGCAGTGTGGCAACTATTGCGATATCGATGAATAATTCATGTGAATGCAATACTTGTCAGCTCCTGCTCAGAAATGAATTATTATTTCCTTAACCATTTCCCATTTATGCCCTGTACATACTCGCCGGGTTTGGCGCGAGCAACCAGCTTTTGTCCGGCCATTTTCGCCACTTCATCTGGCGGAATGTTGTTACTCTCAGCCAGTTGCTGATAGCTGGCGTTGCGCGCTTTATTAATCTCATTCACCAGCGCCTGCGTTTCGGCATCGGTTTTCAATGCCACCAGATAACCATTAAGCGTTTCACCTACCCGTCCCTGTGTTCTGGCTTCATTCAGCGTCAATGCCCATACGTTGCCGCTCAAAAAACTTAACGCCACCAGGATCGCTACAAGCTGTTTTTTCATCGTGACCTCAGAACAGATCGCTGCGCGATTTCAGTAAACTCTCGACGTCTTTATCCACTTTGATATGGATCTCGTGCTCGATTTTGACGTTCATATTGATAGTGATGGGCTCTTTAGGCGCAGCCACTTCGATTCTGGGGGTACACCCCGCCAGCAGAGATGACGCAAGCAGTCCCAGCATGGCAGCTATCGTTTTCATTGTTGTTCCTCACATTCCTTGCCTTCCGGGCAATGGGTTTCTGGCAGCGCTGCATTTTGTTCAAGCCATGCCTGTAAATTGTCGCCAAAACGCAAACTGCGCCATAGCGTAAAGACGTTTTCCTCGTGGGTGTAATTCAAATTAACCGTTCCCACTTTGCCATCCACCCGACTGTTGCCAGTCACCGTTGCCTGCATGGTTAAAACACCGAGGTTATCCAGATTTATTTTCGTCCAGGAATGACTTATTTCCATATAACGCAGCCAGTTAATGGCCGCACCCGCCGCCATATTATCTTTGACGACGGCATCCGCCGTGTCCTTATCAATACGCAACGTCATTGGTCCTGGGTTGGTCAGCCAGCCGTCTTTAATGATCCACTTTTCGTTATCCAGCCATAACGGCAACGCGCCGCTAACCGGGCCAGACATGGCGAATTGTTTGGGATTAACTGCGCTGATAAGCTCGCTGGAGGAGATATTCTGCACCCGTAACAATGCCGGATCGTGCTGCGGCATCCGCAGTTGTTGCATAACCACTTTGCCACCCAGTAGTTCGGCGCTGACATCGCTTAACAGCAACGGATTGTCTTCACTCCAGGGATACCCGCCCTGCAGATCGGCGGTGATGTTTGTCGCAGCAACCTGATTCACAACTTCTGCAATACGTAATGACACCGGCCCCCGCGTACCCAGTTGCCATACGCCTTCGCTAAAACGAAACGGCAGCACAAAATCGACACCGTTAATTTGGTTATCAGGCATCCAGGCACTACCCCCTTTCAGTACACCGTGCCCCCCCGCCTCAAAGCCCTGCTCCGGCGCGGCGGAGAACGCCACCTGCGCATAAAGTTCACCTTCGCGCAGATTCATTTTCCAGTCCGGTGGTACCAATGTCTGGAAAACGGTGAGTGATTGTTTTGGCCACCAGGCCTGGCCACGCAGGCGAATCCCATCCCAGCGCCCATTCAACTGTACAGGACCAATTGCTCCGGCATGAAGTTGACCTTTGAACTGGAAAATCGTCGGATCAGTCCCTTCAACACTGAACTTCAGCGTTGAAGGAGGTAAGACGCTGCCCCCGCTAAAGAGCGTATTTCCGGCATCGAGCGAAAGCGCACCGCTAAACGTCGGTTTTTCGGCATCACGGACCCACACAATCGGCGCATCCATCACCAGACGCGGGTTTTCCACCTTCATGGTGCCGTATTGCAGTTGGTCAAACCCGGTCGAGAGGTCGAAAAGTCTCAGGGTGTTGTCGTGCCACTCCCCTTTGCCCGCGACATCCCAAAGCGCATGCATCGGTGTAAAACTGCCTTTGCCCCAATACCGCCACTGCCAACGACCGGCATCAGGAAGAAAATCATTGGCCAGACCATCAAGGTGTAACTCAAAGTCACCCATCTGGTTCTCATGCGCTCGTAAAATGGCCTGCAGACGCCCATCCACACCGCGCTGTGTCACTTTAACGCCAGCCAATGGCCAGCGAATTTCGTCAATATCGAGTGAATCGATGACTCGGGAACGCAGCAATGCCCCTGGCTCGAAAGCGAGCTGCGGATCGATCAGGCTTCCGGTAAGTCTGGCGGGTAACTTCGCGTAGAAGATCAGGTCATCCTGTTTCGCCTCACCGATCAACTGTAACGGCATATCGCTACTATCCACACCGAGCCTACCTGGCCCTAACGTTAATACGGCGTTTCCTTTACCGGCATCGCCTTGCGTCAGAATGTTCAGACGCCCACTCACCACCGCATTTTCCAGACCGGCCTGCCAGTTTTCAACTTTCACCCCCAGACGCCCACTTAACGGGAACCCCTGATAAGGCCAGTTCCAGCGACCGTCACTGATAGTCAGTTGCTGACGCGTTATTTCCCATGGCAGATCGAGAAGCGGATCGGCCGCATCCCGTGCCATGACGATCAGTTGTCCGCTGTTTTCTTGCCACTCAAGTTCGGCGTCAACCAGCGTTGGCTCCTGCGGCAAGCTCAGAGTAGCAACCGCATGCCCGCTCACTGGTAGTCCATCAGGAACCAGCGGCATGGTAAATTCACCGACCAGTTTTATCGGCGGCTGCCCTTCAAATGCTGCAACATCCAGCTCATTTACCGTCAGATTCTGTCCGTGCAGACGCCCCTGAAATTTAACTTTTTCACCCTGGTAGCGCAGCTGCTGGGTAGAGGGCGTTAGCGAGAGCGACAGTTTCCCCTGCCACTCCTGCCATGGAGAGAGAATAACGTTGTCGATGTTAATCCAGGTATTGGGTAGCATCGATTGCCATTCAGCCAGCGTTTTTGGCGCTACCGGCGAGGGTTCTGCCTGCGGCAATTTGGCCAGGCAAGCCGAGTCGAGCTCAATTGTCCCAACATTAAGCAACCAGCGGCTGGGGTGAGAGAGCTCTGCCTGAGTAATGCGCGCTAGCGGGCAATCATCGACCAGATAGCGAAGTTCCGGGATATGCAGCCCATGCCGTGTCAGCCGTGGGCTCTCATCCAGCGCAATACGCGTGCCGACAGGCAACCAGACGCCCACCAGCGTGGGAACCCACAGGCCAAGCGTCATGACCAACGTCAGCGGCACGAGAATCAATAATAAGAGGAGTGCCAGAACGGCTTTATATTTACCCTTCATGGGTAGTTAATATCCTGATTTAGCGAAAATTTAAGCCGGTTTAGGCCAGTATTGTGGCATGTTTAGCTAAACATGCCCACCTTAAGAATAGATACCATTGAAATATATGTAATATTTATAGGTTGTGGGTAATAAAAAATAGTGGTCTCTCAGTGAGATACCCTGTACCACATCCGTCAGTGGCGCAGAAAACCGACCATTTTTTCGCCCTATTAGCCCTATGCCGTGCCTCATTTCTGATGAAAGGCAATGCCCAATAATTTGTCGAGCACAATATTAACCAGCGAAATAGCAATCTTCTCAACCTGAGCTCTTGCTGCAATTTCCACCGTGTTTTTATATTGTCGCAGCAGTTGATCTCTGGCGTAGAGCAACGCCTCCAGTTCACTGTCACTCAGTTTTCCCTGCCCACGAAGACGCAGCCAGTACGCAATTTTCTTACCGGTATCGTTTATTACCTCATTCGTATCTTTTGCTGCCGAGAGCAAGAGCGCTTTCAGTTGTTCTTTAATGGATTCAGCAACCTCATTTTTAATCGCATTCATGGCATCATCAATATCTGACATTTTTCATCCCCTATTTTACAACAGACCCCACACGGGAACTTTCTCCCCGAATGGCCAGATCGTAGTTCAACTTAACTACATCGGTTTTTTCATCCGCATAGACGACGCTAAATAACTTTTTATCCTTCATCACCATTCGGCAATCACGCTCAAAGACATTATCGAGGTAATGAATAGCCCGTACACGTGAGTCATCATGCTTGCCTGCAGCATATTCCGTCGCCTCACGGAACTTGAGGTCCCCGGTATCGCAAGTAGCCTTTACCTTAGTTTCATCAAAGGTATTCCCGGGTTTAGCTGTATTATCTTCGAGAAATTTAAGGTGGAACGCCTTTAAATTTGTGAAGTTCTGGTACGCGCCTGCATCGTAGTGTGAAACGAATAAGGCACACCCACTCAGTAAAAGGAAAGTGCAAAACATTAGCGGGGCAGCGTATTTAAGCACTATATTAGATCGTTTCATTTTTCACTCTCCGCGATACCCCATGATGGCAAACAGCGTTTCCCCTCCTTGTACATCGCTGGCAAGGAATCCGTCGGCGGTGAGCGCCAACGGGCGTCGTGTCACCGAATTACCAACATTACCGCCAATAATTTCAATCTCATTAGTGCCTACGGAAACAACTAAGTCGGTGTGACTGCTGTAGTTGCCCAGATGCTGATGATCGTAATCAACGACTTTGTCGGGGTCTCTGTCCCAACAAACTAAATCCCCCACCTGCGGTTTACGCTCATTCAGCCTGTATCCCCAGTACAACGCTTTAGCATTACCCTGATTTCTGTCGCGGATCGATTTGCTGATGTACGTCGCATGCGAAGCAGAGTAGGAAAAACGCTCCCCCGCGCCAGCCTGACGTATGGCCCATGAAATGAACGCCGCCGACCACGGCCAGTCATGATCTCGCCCGTCCAGATCGTCCCGCCCGATTTTTGCCCAATACAGGCCAACACGTTGCCACCAGCCATCCTCACCCTCTTTGTGCCCGGAATGAAGAAGGCCACCATTGCGGTTGTAGCGCTGCTCGCCAAAAAAATGCCACTCGTCAGCGGCGATCGACGCGGCGTTATCCGCAAAACCAGAAACGGGTGCTTCCTCACCAAAATACGGAACGCTGGGTTGTTCCACCGGAGGTATCGATGTCTGAGTGATTGATATATCAGGTAAGGGCCTGACGGGTATACCGTTAGCGTTAATGGGGACCTGCGAAAGATCCCAGTTGCCGCGATCTATTTCAAATCGCAAACATTTTGTACGATAAACGGTAGGATGAAGTTCGGGGTTGCTATGGTTGGCTAACCATGAATTTCTCACTTCAACATACTGGGAAATCCAGGTGTGTTCATCACCGCCACTGGCTGGAGGCACCTCACGAAACTGGGCGCGCAAGAACGTCAAAATAGTGCCGCTATGAACAAATGAGTCATAGATGACCAGAAATGAGAGCGCATCTTTAAAACCAAAGTCCTGTGCCCATTTCAGCGCAGGCAGATAGTAGCGCTCATCAAAGAACCGATCCTGTACCGATTTCATTATCGGATCATCGCGCCCTGCTCGTCGTAATAAGTCCTTAAACGGTTCATTGTCAACCAGTGCGATATTGCCTATCTTTGCAACAAACGGAGCAAGATCGGCGCTGAATCGCCCATTTGCATTAACGTAGCGGGTCACCAGATCCTGCAATTTGCTGTATTCCGTAGTTTGTGAACGACCGTAAGTGATCTGCCTGATCCCGTGAGGACCATCATGGAATATCGCGATAGCCGAGTAATCGCCTTCGGCCGAGCCGGTTTCAAACGCATTCAAAACTCGTTCACAGAGACTTTTCTGTGCGGGTGTAAGTATCATGATGCCCTCTCTGTCGATAGTTAACCGTTACACTTCACTTACTTTTCGGACTGTCGGATTTACCCGGTGCTGCTGGTTTTGGGCCAGTTGAACGGACCTGCATAACCCGTTGAAGAATATCGAACCAGAAAGGTCCGCCGAGTGAGACGGCGAAAATAGTCACCAGCAGGCCCACCACTTTTGCCAGCCATTCAGCCCCCCCCCTTGCGGCCATCCTTTCCAGCCCAGTTCGAAGCCTGCAGACTGCATAACGGCAATCGCGTGGTTATATTTGCCTTTAGCTGTCGCGATGCGCTCCTTGTCCTGAGCCTGATTTTTCGCCTCATTGACTTCCTGCTGCGCGATCGCCACCATTTTTTCTCGAACATCAGGATTGGAGGCCAGCACAGTCGCAAGGTTGAGGGTGTCAATATTCCCCCCAAGAACCAGAACGGTGGCGACAATCAACGTGATGGTCTGCATTTTTCGTTTATACCAACCCGAGGCGCGATCCATTACCGCATCAAACTGTTTTGCAACCGCGTTGCGAAACGTGGCCGCGTTATTGCCCGTCTGCGCCACCACTGTTTCGAGGATGCCTTTGATCCGATTATTTTTGGCATTTCCCGGCATGGCATTCACTCCAGCGGAGAGCGTTGCCATCGCACTTTTGCTGACAACTAACGCCTCCACGACTTGCGCGACAATGTCTGGGGGAATATAGGAAGGACGCCCCTGGTTTCCTTTACTTAGGGACTGAATTAACGGATGTTCAAAAAACTGAGTAATAAATTGCTGATTTTGCGACAGATCGCCTGAAAGGAACTCGTTCAGCGCCACGTCAAGATTTTGACTACGAATACGGGTCCACGCAGAAATAGCTTCAACAATCGCGGTACATGCTATCCCAAACATGAAATACACAGTCATTATCCCAATTAATATATCAAGCGTTTCAAGTCCAAACATATTGTCTCCCTCATGGTGAAGAGCGTTTGGTCAACCGATAGCAGAAACCATGCGGGTTGCTTCCTGAAAATATGAGTCAGAAACAGTGAGTATTCGGTAAGAGGTTCGTAGTAATTACTAGCGCGGTATCAATCAGAAGTCTGATGTCCTTTGGCTAGCCACATGCGTTATCTAATAAACAGTCACTAATAAAATATTACTATCCTGTCAGTCCAAATTAAAACCATTTTATTAATGCCATTCCCTGCGGAAATACGTAAATCTTAATTACTCCGATTAATTTTAGTTGGTAATATTCAGAAAAAATCAATAAAGGAAAGACACTCCAACCATGTTTAAAGCAAGGTCAAGCAAAATGAAAACATTAAAATACATAGTTTTCAGTATTTTTATAGCCATACTAAATGGTTGCGGCATGTCCAACACAGGTGTTACCAGTATGGCATCTAGCAGCAATGAAATAAATATATTAACTCAAAAACCAGATTATGCCATTGTCAAGGTTTTGTATGCCACCGATAGAAATTATAACAGCGGCGCACCACCCAACCAATCATATGGAATCAATCGAGCCTCAATCTCCTATGGACTCTGTGAAGTTAGCATTCCTCGACACCACATTATAGGAGTAACTGAACAACCTTCATTTTTAAAGCTTGAGTTCAAAGAAGATCCCAAAAAACACGTGGCCTTACTTGGTGTAACGCCTTTAGCTAAAAATATTTTTTTCAATTACCTTGTATCCACAGTAAGCAATATACCAGAGAAAAAGACCTTCATTTTCGTTCATGGGTATAATGTCTCATTCGCCGAGGCAGCCAGAAAAACAGCTCAAATATACTATGATTTAAACATCAATATGGTCCCTGTTTTTTATAGCTGGCCTTCACAGGCCAGAACTTCTGCTTATACCATCGATGAGCAAAATGCTGAGTGGACACAAACCAACCTAAAAAATTTCCTTATCGACTTTCTTGAGAAATCCGATTCAAAAAATATTTACCTGATAGCCCACAGCATGGGTAATAGAATTTTATCGCGGGCGATTATTGATGTATTGAATACAAATACAGATTATCGAAATCGCATAAAAGAGGTCATTCTAACTGCTCCTGACATAGATGCCGATGTTTTCAAACGAGACATTGCCCCTGCACTGGTGGCACAAGGAGAACCTGTTACTTTATATGCTTCATCAACAGATAAGGCGTTAGCCGCATCCCAGACGATACACCGTTATCCGCGAGCGGGTGATTCGTCTACTGGTTTGATTTATTATCCTGGAATAGAATCGATTGACGCAACTAATGTTGATACTAGCTTTATAGGCCATAGTTACCCAAGCGAAGAACGTTCTGTGCTTTCAGATATTTTTTATCTTATTAATGATAACAAGCGAGCATCCCAACGCATCGGGCTAAGCTACATTGAAGCTGGGCAATACTGGAAAATCAATGAATGAATAAATAATGAATTCAAACATTCTGAATAACACAAGTATACCCTGTTCGGCGATAGTAGACTCCTGGAGACAAGAGTCTACTATCAGTACGAATGTCCATAACCAGGAACGACCAGGTAAAAGCTAATACTCATGTGTCGAACTACATTTAACCTTATGTATTTGCTATATATCTAGTTATGTTAAGACATCCCCCAAGGAAGAATATGACTGTGCCACTTTCGTCTGTCCCTCATCCCTCTGCTCACGGCATTTTGCCTGCGCACGTTAGTCCATCAGGCAACGTTGAATAAAGTCAAAGAAGCAGAAAGCCATCTCACCGCACGCGTTTATGCCGAGCGGGATCTCACCAGCGGCGCTGGTGCTATCACGCGTTGACGCCGGGCAAGAGCAGCTCAAACCGTCGCATTAAGTACGGCCTGCATGACCTGGTCGAGTACTCGCCGGTAACGGAAAAACATCTTGCGGACGGCATGACCGTCGCGAATTATACGATGCCGCCATCACCCTATGCTGAGTAAAGTGGTTTAAATCCAGCAATGTGCCCACATTAAGAAGAGATACTCTAGAATTATTCATTATATCTATGACTACCAATAACTTTTTAGATTTTGTAAAATAATTTGAACTGAATTAATGTGACGTCAAAATCACTGGAGAAAGTCTTATGAAACTCGCCATCTATAGTACAAAACAGTACGACAAGAAGTATCTGCAGCAGGTTAACGAGGCTTTTGGTTTTGAACTTGAATTCTTTGACTTTCTGTTGACGGAAAAAACAGCGAAAACCGCCCATGGTTGTGAAGCCGTGTGCATTTTCGTCAACGACGATGGCAGCCGCCCTGTTCTGGAAGAACTGAAAAAGCACGGTGTGAAATACATCGCGCTGCGCTGCGCCGGGTTCAATAACGTCGATCTGGACGCTGCGAAAGAGTTGGGCTTGCAGGTTGTACGTGTTCCTGCCTATTCACCTGAAGCCGTCGCCGAACATGCAATCGGTATGATGATGACGCTGAACCGCCGTATCCATCGTGCTTATCAGCGTACTCGTGACGCCAACTTCTCTCTTGAGGGACTGACCGGCTTTACCATGTATGGCAAAACGGCTGGGGTGATTGGTACAGGTAAAATCGGTGTTGCTGCACTGCGGATCCTGAAAGGGTTTGGTATGCGCCTGCTGGCGTTTGATCCTTACCCAAGCGCTGCTGCGCTGGAGTTAGGCGTTGAATATGTCGATCTTAAAACACTGTTTGCGGAGTCTGATGTTATTTCCCTGCACTGCCCGTTAACACCAGAAAATTATCATTTGCTCAATCACGAAGCTTTTGAGCAAATGAAAAATGGCGTGATGGTTATCAACACCAGCCGCGGGGCGTTGATCGATTCTCAGGCAGCAATCGACGCGCTGAAAAACCAGAAGATCGGTTCCCTGGGGATGGACGTGTACGAAAATGAACGCGACCTGTTCTTTGAAGATAAGTCCAATGATGTGATTCAGGATGATGTGTTCCGTCGTTTGTCAGCCTGTCATAACGTCCTGTTCACCGGGCATCAGGCATTCCTGACTGCCGAAGCGTTGACCAGCATTTCTGAAACAACCTTGCAGAATCTGGCTCAAATCGCCAAAGGCGAAACCTGCCCGAACGCCCTCTTCTAATCATTCCGCTCCCCCGCCTCCGGGGGAGCATTTTCAGATAACCCCCGATGATAAATCTGGCGATATCATTACCATCATGAATGCAATTCCGCCACGAACGTAGAGAAAGTTAATGAAGAAAATTGTCACGCTGATTGCGCTCAGCATGCTTATGGCTGGCTGTGTGAGCAATGGAAAAATTTCCGTCAATCGCGAACAGTTACAGCACCACCGTTTTGTTTTACAGAGCGTCAATGGCAAGCCGGTAACCGTCGCCAATACCCCACCTGAATTAAGTTTCGGTGAAAATATGACGGTGTCGGGAAAAATGTGTAATCAGTTCCACGGTCAGGGCAAGCTGTCCGACGGTGAATTAAAAGTGAAAGACATGGCAATGACGCGCATGATGTGCGCCGATCCACAGCTTAACGCGCTCGACGGCATCGTCAGCGAGATGTTTAAGCAAGGCGCACAGGTTGATCTGACTGCTGACCAGTTAACACTGGCCACGGCAGAACAAACGTTGACGTTTAAACTGGCAGATTTAATGTAGTAAAAGCAGTGGCTCAATAATTCCCACAGCTTCCGGCGGCAAGCGACTGCTCACTACAGCGTTTGCCGTTAGGTAATGCACACATCCCGATAGCAGAACCATCCAGTTGACGGGCAACGGATAGCGAACCGCCAATCATGGCACAGTTGGCTTCTCCGGAGCTGGACATTGCGGCCTTCATGCCCGGTGCAACGTGTGCGGCGGTTGCCTGCTGAACAGGTTCACTGCTGCAAGCCGATAATAATAACGCGGCACACCCTACCCAAAACGCTGCGCGCATCTTACTCCCCTCTGAATATTAACCAAACGACACAGCCATAAATAATAGGCAGCGGAAACACTGCCGTCGAGAGGCAAAATGCGCATTTATGCGTGCTGTTTACATTTTCTGGCAATTTTTTGGCTCCTCCTTTGATCAAACCATTCATTCTGCTTATTCCCAGGACACAAAAGCGAAAATCTGTCTTTAGCGCTTTTGCTAAAATAGAAAGATATAACTACAGGATTCGCCGCGGTTACGCGGGTCCCTCTTTTTGCGCAATGTAAGGGTGTCAGTATGCAAACAATTGACGGTAATGGTGCGGTTGCTTCGGTCGCATTTCGTACCAGCGAAGTTATCGCCATCTACCCGATTACACCAAGTTCGACGATGGCGGAACAGGCAGACGCCTGGGCCGGGAACGGGCTTAAAAACGTGTGGGGGGATACCCCTCGCGTCGTTGAAATGCAGTCGGAAGGCGGTGCGATCGCGACCGTTCACGGCGCGTTGCAGACCGGCGCGCTCTCTACGTCGTTTACCTCATCGCAGGGCCTGTTGCTGATGATCCCAACGCTGTACAAACTGGCCGGTCAGTTGACCCCATTTGTGCTGCACGTTGCCGCGCGTACGATTGCTACTCATGCGCTGTCTATCTTCGGTGACCATTCCGACGTAATGGCGGTGCGCCAGACGGGTTGTGCGATGCTGTGTGCCAGCAGCGTCCAGGAAGCACAGGATTTCGCACTGATTTCACAAATCGCCACCCTGAAAAGTCGGGTGCCGTTTATTCATTTCTTTGATGGTTTCCGTACTTCGCATGAAATCAATAAAATTGTGCCGCTAGCCGATGACACGATCCTCGGACTGATGCCGCAGGCGGAAATCGATGCTCACCGCGCCCGCGCGCTTAATCCAGAGCATCCGGTTATTCGCGGTACATCTGCGAACCCGGATACCTACTTCCAGTCGCGCGAAGCGACAAACCCCTGGTACAACGCGGTTTACGAAAACGTCGAACAGGCGATGAACGACTTCGCCGCGGCGACGGGCCGCCAGTATCAACCCTTTGAATATTACGGTCATCCGCAGGCAGAACGCGTCATTATCTTGATGGGTTCTGCGATTGGTACCTGCGAAGAAGTCGTCGACGAGTTACTTGCTCGTGGAGAGAAAGTTGGCGTCCTGAAAGTTCGACTGTTCCGCCCCTTCTCCGCCAGACATTTACTGCAAGTATTACCAGAAACGGCGCGTAGCGTTGCCGTTCTGGATCGCACCAAAGAGCCTGGCGCCCAGGCAGAACCGTTGTATCTGGATGTAATGACCGCGTTGGCAGAAGCCTTTAACTGCGGTGAGCGGGAAACCCTACCGCGCGTGATTGGCGGACGTTACGGGCTTTCTTCTAAAGAGTTTGGCCCGGACTGCGTGATGGCGGTGTTTAATGAACTGAGCAGCGCTAAGCCCAAATCACGTTTTACGGTCGGTATTTATGACGACGTCACCAATTTGTCGCTACCTCTGCCAGAAAACACCCTGCCCGGTACCGCGAAGCTCGAAGCGCTGTTCTACGGTCTGGGCAGTGACGGTAGCGTGTCGGCCACCAAAAACAATATCAAGATTATCGGTAACTCCACGCCGTGGTACGCGCAGGGCTATTTCGTCTATGACTCGAAAAAAGCAGGTGGCCTGACCGTTTCTCACCTGCGCGTCAGTGAGAAGCCTATCCGTTCCGCGTATCTGGTATCGCAGGCTGATTTTGTCGGCTGCCATCAGTTGCAGTTTATCGATAAATATCAAATGGCCGAGCGTCTGAAGCCTGGCGGTATTTTCCTGCTCAATACCCCGTACAGCGTGGATGAAGTCTGGACTCGCCTGCCGCAGGAAGTTCAGGCGGTCCTGAATCAGAAGAAAGCCCGTTTCTATGTGATTAATGCGGCCAAAATCGCGCGCGAATGCGGTCTGGCTGCGCGTATTAACACCGTGATGCAGATGGCATTCTTCCATCTGACGCAAATCTTACCTGGTGACAGCGCGCTGATTGAATTGCAGGGTGCGATTGCGAAAAGCTACAGCAATAAAGGTCAGGATCTGGTGGAACGTAACTGGCAGGCGCTGGCGCTGGCACGTGAATCCGTTGCCGAAGTGGCACTGCAACCGGTTGATCCACACAGCGCCAACCGTCCGCCGGTAGTTTCCGATGCCGCGCCTGATTTCGTGAAAACCGTCACCGCAGCGATGCTCGCCGGACTCGGCGATGCCCTGCCCGTTTCAGCGTTACCGCCGGACGGTACCTGGCCGATGGGTACCACGCGCTGGGAAAAACGCAATATTGCCGAAGAGATCCCAATCTGGAAAGAAGATCTGTGTACCCAGTGTAATCATTGCGTTGCCGCCTGTCCGCACTCGGCCATCCGTGCCAAAGTGGTATCACCAGAAGCGATGGAAAACGCGCCTGCCAGCCTGCATTCGTTGGATGTGAAATCACGCGATATGCGCGGTCAGAAATATGTCCTGCAGGTTGCACCTGAAGATTGCACCGGTTGTAATCTGTGCGTCGAAGTGTGCCCTGCGAAAGACAGGCAAAATCCGGAGATCAAGGCCATCAATATGATGTCGCGCCTTGAGCATGTTGAAGAAGAAAAAGTTAACTACGACTTCTTCCTCAATCTGCCGGAGATTGATCGCACTAAACTGGAACGTATTGATATTCGTACCTCGCAGTTGATAACGCCGCTGTTTGAATATTCCGGCGCCTGCTCTGGCTGTGGTGAAACGCCGTATATCAAACTGCTTACGCAGCTGTACGGCGATCGTATGCTGATCGCCAATGCGACCGGCTGTTCATCGATTTATGGCGGTAACCTGCCCTCAACGCCGTATACCACCGATGCCAATGGCCGTGGCCCTGCATGGGCGAACTCACTGTTTGAGGATAACGCCGAGTTCGGTCTGGGCTTCCGTCTGACGGTAGATCAGCATCGTGTGCGCGTCATGCGTTTACTGGAACAGTTTGCCGATAAAATCCCGGCTGAGCTGAATGACGCCCTGCACGCGGAGGCAACACCAGAAGTCCGTCGTGAGCAAGTTGCCGCGCTGCGCCAGCACCTGAAAGATGTCGAAGGCGCACAGCAGCTGTTAACCGATGCCGACGCGCTGGTCGAAAAATCCATCTGGCTGATTGGCGGCGACGGCTGGGCTTACGATATTGGCTTTGGCGGCCTGGATCACGTCCTGAGCCTGACCGAGAACGTCAATATTCTGGTGCTGGATACTCAATGTTACTCCAACACGGGTGGACAAGCGTCGAAAGCCACGCCGCTCGGGGCCGTCACCAAATTTGGCGAGCACGGTAAGCGCAAGGCGCGTAAAGATCTTGGCGTCAGTATGATGATGTACGGGCACGTGTATGTTGCACAGATCTCTCTGGGCGCACAGCTAAACCAGACGGTGAAAGCGATTCAGGAAGCAGAAGCCTATCCAGGTCCGTCGCTGATTATCGCCTATAGCCCATGTGAGGAGCACGGTTACGATCTTGCGCTAAGCCACGATCAGATGCGCCAGCTCACGGCTACCGGATTCTGGCCACTGTATCGCTTTGATCCGCGTCGTGCAGACGAAGGTAAACTGCCGCTGGCGCTGGACTCTCGCCCACCGTCAGACGCGCTGGCTGAGACATTGATGAACGAGCAGCGCTTCCGCCGCCTGAATGCTCAACAACCCGAGGTTGCGGAGCAACTGTGGAAAGACGCAACGGCTGACTTGCAAAAACGCTACGATTTCCTGGCGCAATTGGCAGGAAAAGCAGAAAAGAGCAGCACTGATTAATACGCTCTGTCAGGTATTAACCAGGAGTCAAAAAAAAGCCCGAACAATTGTTCGGGCTTGTCAATTTATTCGCTGAGTAGTGAGCATTCCTGCCAACATACCAACGACAATAAATTAAGTCGTGACAATAAAGGCATATAACCCGCGCAGAATAACGCAATGAGATTCACTTGTATAATTTTTATTTTATATATTTTCACAACAAAACATTCATGATAATTATCACCATTTCAGCAGAATTATTTATTTAAGGTTTTACTTAAGGCGTAACAATTCATATTTATCTCTTTACGGAACTTCTCCTTTAGCATGCTTTTACTCCCTACACGGGTAGTCACAGGTTAATAAAAAAACTAAAGGATTATTTCAATGAACAGAAAAGTATTGGCACTTGTAATTCCTGCCCTGCTGGCTGCAGGCGCTGCTCACGCTGCTGAAGTTTATAATAAAGACGGCAACAAATTAGATCTCTATGGCAAAGTAGACGGCCTGCATTACTTCTCCGACGACGCCAACAGCGATGGCGATCAGACTTATATGCGTATGGGCTTCAAAGGTGAAACTCAGGTTAACGATATGATCACCGGTTATGGCCAGTGGGAATATCAGGTTCAGGCTAACGGTACTGAAAGCGGCGATAAAGGTGATTCCTGGACTCGTCTGGCCTTCGCCGGTATTAAAGTTGGCGACTACGGTTCATTCGACTACGGTCGTAACTACGGTGTACTGTACGACGTAGAAGGCTGGACCGATATGCTGCCAGAATTCGGTGGCGACTCCTATACCAAGGCTGATAACTTCATGACCGGTCGTGCTAACGGCGTAGCGACCTACCGTAACACCGACTTCTTCGGTCTGGTTGACGGTCTGAACGTTGCGCTGCAGTATCAGGGCGCGAACGAAAGTCAAAACGGGCAGGAAGGCACCAATAATAGTGGTGACCGTAATGTGAAGAACTCCAACGGTGACGGCTTCGGTATCTCCTCTACCTACGATCTGGGTATGGGCGTAAGCTTCGGTGCAGCATATACCTCTTCCGATCGTACCAACGAGCAGGTAAACTATTCCACCGCAGGTGGCGACAAAGCGGATGCGTGGACTGCCGGTCTGAAATACGACGCGAACAACATCTATCTGGCAACCATGTACTCCGAAACCCGTAATATGACCCCGTATGGCGGCTCAAAAGGTAGCAAATATACTGTTGCCAACAAAACTCAGAACTTCGAAGTCACTGCACAGTACCAGTTCGACTTCGGTCTGCGTCCGGAAGTGTCTTTCCTGATGTCTAAAGGTAAAGATCTGGGTGTAAATGGATCTGACGGCGACCAGGATCTGGTGAAATATGCATCCGTAGGCGCTACTTACTACTTCAACAAAAACTTCTCTACCTATGTTGACTACAAAATCAACCTGCTGGATGAAGATAAAAGCTTCTACACCCAGAACGACATCTCTACCGATGACGTTGTAGCACTGGGTATGGTTTACCAGTTCTAATCTGTCTCTGATAGCCCGCTGGCAACAGCGGGCTTTCCTTTCTGTTATCGCAATTCTGTTTTATCCAGATCAAAACATTATATCTGTTGCGTTAAAATACACCTTTGATAGATGATATCTTGCATTAATACCTGTAGTAGAGGATACCTGCAATGAATCATCACCCCGTTAAATCATCCCGTATTGCATCCGTCGGCTATGACGAATCCTCTCGCACACTGGAAATTCGCTTTCATCAACTCACTACATTGCAGTATCAGCATGTCCCGGCGCGTATTTTTCGTGATTTCCTTAGCGTGGTCTCTAAGGGCCGATTTTATGATGGGGTTATAAAAGGGAAATTTCCTGAAATCAAAATAAAGTGATGCCAAAATGTGATCTTTGTCATTGTACATAAAGTGCCATTACGCGGTAAGCTTTAGATGGATACTTAAACAGGAGGTTTTATGAACAGAACGATTCTTGTACCCATCGATATTTCAGACTCAGAATTAACTCAACGCGTTATTGCCCATGTTGAAGCAGAGGCAAAAATTGACGATGCGCAGGTCCATTTTCTGACCGTTATTCCGTCACTGCCCTATTACGCTTCTCTGGGACTGGCCTACTCGGCAGAGTTACCGGCCATGGACGATCTGAAAGCCGAAGCAAAATCTCAACTGGAAGAGATTATCAAGAAGTTCAATATCCCAACGGACAGAGTGCATGTTCACGTTGCTGAAGGTGCACCAAAAGATAAAATCCTGGAGATAGCCAGGAAATTACCTGCAGACATGGTCATTATTGCGTCACACCGACCGGACATCACCACTTATCTGCTGGGCTCTAACGCCGCAGCCGTGGTGCGTCACGCGGAGTGTTCAGTTCTGGTGGTTCGCTAAGCTGTCTGGCCCGCACACCGTTGCGGGCTTTTTTGTTTCCTCTCTTTTACCCCGCGACTCCTGACCTAAATGTGCTGACATTTTTCCCGCTTATCCGTACCACACATGCCATAGTTTTTAGATCAGACTTTTTTAATACTTTCTCTGGCATCTGGCTGGAAGTTTCTGTGTGTGGACGCTTTTCACAGTCAATGACGCGTGAAGATTATCTCGCCCTTCTCGCTGAAGAAGTCGAACGAGACATTCCATATGGTCCGTAACCGAGCGGGCATTTCAACGTAGTACCAGGGACCAAAGTTCTGCTTCTGAGCGGACGTGAATTGCAGCCGACGGCTCCGTGACGGCTGATAAATTTATATGGCACGCCATGACGCGTGCCGTTGGGAATGTGAATAATCAAGGTGCCATACTTATTGACCCTTTATAACTACCGTTATGTCTATTGGATCGGCTCGCTGGTTAACGTTTACATAACCGAGGATGCGTCCATGTCCAGTCGTCATTGAATCTTCCCCCTTTTCCGACGTTGTTACTATAATCCGGATTGTGCATTATCCAACCTACCACTCCCTGGCTTGTCCAGCCATCTGGACAGTTCTCTGCATTAGTAACAACCACAAACTTCAACGCAACTTTTTCTTTATTCGAATCATTTTCTAAAGATAATGTTTTTGCGGAAAGTTCAAAGCTACTCGCCTCAAGCTTGTCCACTCGGTTCGAAATGTTTTGAGCCATATCTATTGGCATTCTTTCATCTTGTGGTAAAAAAACAGTGTAGTTACCTAGATTGGTGGCCAGTGTTATTACTTGCTCTTCATACGTTTTAACCCCTGCCCCCTGTGCCTTAGCAATTCTCGAACAAGAAATGCTAATACTTGGTTCAACTTTGGTGTACGTCTCTTCAGTTATATTTTTAAGCTGTCCATCAACTTGTGATTTACATAAAACACCATCATCAGGAGTAGGGAACAATCCTTTTAACTCTAATTTCGTTGCTGAACCGCTTTGCAAATAAAACACGACGGATTTTGCGTTTGGTATTTCATGCGTCACCACTGCTCCAGTCGCAGCGATCCGCAAGCATGAGTCTATTGTTTCCAAAGACTTGGTGGCGATTTTCTCTTCGTACGAGAATTTTCTCTCGGCAGCAGTTGCTACTGACGAGTAATTTTTACAAAAGTTTCTAAAGCCTTCTTCTGTCGAAGAATAACTTCCAGTAAATTTAATTGGGATGGCTTTTATCACCATATCCAACCCAATCCCACCACCAGATGCTTTTGTGGAGCCACTCTGGTCACAATATTGGTCAAATGCACTATTTAGAAATGCTGACGACTGGCTCGATATATTATATTCTTTTAGGGTGTTGGCTAACCCGACACAGCTATTCATATCTGCAAATGAAATTAATGGGATGAAAGCCAGGCTTATAGAAAATATTTTTTCTGTTTTCATCGGCTCACCCACGATATTGATTGCAAATTTAAAAACACTTAATTATATAATCGTTCACATTTCAATTACTGGAATAGTAGTTTTGTATGAATTTCATGAGCACCTCAAATACTCACGCGCTATCTAATGCATAATAAATGAGAATATCTCGGCATATACCGTAGCGAGAGCATCTCCCTCTTTATCTGCCATTGTTGCTGTATCCCCTGCCCGGCAAAGAACAAAGTCCCCCTGCCATCTTTCGTATTGAGGTGATCCAACACCTCCATCAATTTTTCACTCCCGGCGTGCGGCACGTGGTCGTCAAACAGGTTGAGCTGAGCCAGACCCTGACTGAAGAAGCCACCAAGAATAATTCCCGCTTTCTGATATTGGTGGCCGTCGCGCCAAATCGCATCAAGGCAACGCGTAGCCGCGCTGATGATGGCCCGACTGTCTTATGCTTCATTGAAGAGCTGTTGCCATAATAAGGTTCGTTAAGGGCAAACGGCGAGATTTTGACGAATGCTGACACAATCCGGCAGTATTGATGTTCACTACGCAACTTCTCCGCTACACGCGTAGCATAGCTGCAAATAGCCTGGGAAGTTATTTCATGCGATCAATGGTTAATTCAACTTTCATAATAGCCTTCATTGCATTTACTGTGTTTTTATACAGAATAAATGTACACGAAAATGATCAACGTTTTAAGAGCACAAATTGTTAATTTCCTGTCAGTAGTAAAAAAAGAAAACACGCCTTAGCGGGTTGAATTATCTATGCTTTAGTAAGGAGCGATTTCTTTCAGCTGGCAAAATCCAGGTAAATTAACACAAGCATGGGTTTCGACGAATGAAGACTAAATTTTCCAACTGCAGGAGATCATCCTCGTGGAACCGAATCAAGATCCAGATAGGGACATAGTAATATCAAGGCAGCAAGTCATTCTTTACCCTGCGGTGGCATAGCCGGTGGCATATACCAGCTATCTTTGGGCACCATCACACTGTTTTCCGGTTGCAGCACAAAGTTCGGGGACATAATCTGCACATTAAATTCATTGAAGACATCCTGAATATTGCTGTGCAGTTCGTTACGGGCATCTGCCAGCGACACGCCCGGTAACAGACATACTTGCAACTCGTAGGCGATATACCAGTCCATCAGATTCAATTGACGAACCAACGGTGGCTGCGAAAGATCAACGCCTTTGGCTCGCTTGCCCGCCAACTCGAGCATTGCATGGACCTGGCGCCAGGGAGTGTCATAACCAATAGTGACACCAACAGTCAGGTTGACACCTCCGTTAACGCTTTGTGAGCTCAAATTAGTAATTTTCCCGCTTACCACTACCGCATTAGGTACCGTGACCACTAATTTTCACGGGTGATGATCTTTGTCGCCAGCATACCGATTTCGCTTACCAGCCCCTCGTTATCAGCCACCCGGATCATGTCCCCTTTTCGCAGAGCGCGAGAGTAGATCAATACCAGCCCACTCATGGCGTGGTTCATAACCCCGGCCGAACCAAGTGTAAGCATCAGTCCAAAGAATACACTGATGCCTTTAAATGCCAAGGAATTAGCTCCGGGTAAAAAAGGGTAAGCTGCTGATAACGCAAAGAGCCATACCACCACAGATATCAACTTACGGGTGGCTCCTACTGTCTCTGGATGAATACCCGGCAATTGTAAACGCCCTGCTTCCACTTGGTTGAGTATCGCCTTTAACAGTTTCAGGATTAATGCTGTGATGAAGAAAATGATCAGTACGATCATTAACCCCGGCAGGGCCGAGACGATGGACAATGCAATCCCTTGCACCACGCGTACAGGCCAATCACCTAATGATTCTCCCCAGACGCGTGTCCAGGGAAACAGACCAAACACCCAACTGAGCCAGACATACAACGCCACGATGCCTATCAGAATTATTAGAATGGCATATAAGCGTGTTTCAATTGCGCCAATAAACCGTCTCCAGTGTTGGGGGATCAAGCTACGGTTCTCAATAATACGCCGACGATAAACTCGACTCACCCAGCGACAGGAACGGTATGAGCAGTACCAGAAAAGAACCAGTCCCAGGAATCCCACCGCAGTCTTCACTGCTGAAAGTACCAGCCAGCCACTGTTAAACTGATCGTTCAGCGCTTTTCGCTGCTTCTCCATGCGCCCCAGTACACGATGTGCCGCCTGATCGAGTGTGAGATCATCCCCTTCATCCAGGTCGCCTGCGCTAAGCAACATCACTGGTTTACCGTTCATCACGATAAACCTTCCAGGTTGGTTATAACGGGTGACAGAAACGATTTTTAGCGGCTCACGCACATCGGTTTCAGTGAAGTTTCGCAATGTGTTACGGATACGTAGCACCCGCTCCTCCGGAGTGCTCAAACCGAACTTTGCCTGCAGCATCACTATCGGCAGTCATTGCTGTTTCCGGATGCAGTTCTCTAATTGCAAAAGCAGAGAGAAATTCTGACGAACGTGCACAAAAATTTAGCAACGATGAACTGTGCAAACATGCTCGTGAAGACGGAAATATGTATTACGCAAAGGCGAACGCAAAAGAAGTTGAACGCCGAAAAATAAAATACAATTAAAACATAAAGTTATAAATTAATGGTGATGAGTATGAAGATTAAATATCTGGCAGTCCTGGCAGCAGTTAGTGTTCTGGCTGGTTGCGTATCAGAAGAACAACGTCTCGCACAATGTGAGGCAAAGGGTGTTAGCCGTGATGTGTGTTACCAGGAAGAGAAAGCGTACTGGCGTAACTACCAGTCAAACATGGCTACATTGAATGCTTCAAATCAGCAAGCCGCTGCAATCCGTGAAGGAAATGAAATCAACCGCAAACATTACAAAAATGTTGATCAGAAAGCACAGGCAGCAAAAAAAGCAGGTGTGAAACACTGGAACGGCATGAAACTGGAAATGACACCGAACGGCCTTGTCGTTGATGGTAAGCCAGCAGCAACTGCTGAAGAAACAAAAGAAACTACAACTTACTAACAAGGATTGTATACATTTATCGCTTATAAAAACGGTAAGCTTGCTGTGATGGATGATAAAGGCGTATTTAAAGGTTATGCAAAGTAAGTAATCAAATTAATGTCTTTTGATTCAAGTTATGTCGCACACTAAACCTCGCATTGCGGGGTTTTTTATAAAAAGCCGCATACATTGTATTTAGAATTAATACTACGAAGTATCAATCCTGCTTACTTTCACACATATGCCCTTTTCTATTTTTCGCGGGTTTCGAATTTCTCAATAGCGACCTGTATAAGTTGGGTTGATTTTCCGATCTGCATCATTATTTGCCATTACAACCACTTAATCTGGTGAACCAACTATCACGGTTTGTTTCAGCTCAGTTCTGAGACAACATCAGACATAAAGATCCCCTTGTGCTAAAGGGGATTGTATCGCTTAGGTATTCTTATTCAGTGATGGGTATTATGTTTTACTGCGGTGCTTCTGAAGGGCCGACCCCATAAGGGTGCAGCAAAATGAAAGAGACATACACGGTGAGCTGGCCGCTCTGACTTGGGAAGATGTAGACATGGCGGTGGGTACTGTCAAAGTCTGCCGCAACCTGACCATCATTGGGACTTTCGAACCACCAAAGACAGATGCCGGGATCAGGACGATAAAACTACTGGAGCCAGCACTGGATGCGCTCAAAGTTCAGCGCGAAATGACTGCACGACAACCCAGGACAAAAATAGTGTTCCACCATAGAGAGTACGGTAAGACTGAAAACCAACGCGTACACTTTTTATGCCCCGGATGCGAAAAGAAGAGCAAAAACCTTACTACTCTATGAGTAGCATCGGTGCGAGTTGGAACGCCGCTGTAAAACGTGCTGGTATTCGTCGCCGTAATCCGTACCATACGCGGCATACTTTTGCCTGCTGGCTATTACCGGCTGGAGCGAACCCATCATTTATAGCTAATCAGATGGGGCATGAAAACGTGCAAATGGTGTACGAAGTCTACAGTACATGGATTGAAGAAATGAATGGCGATCAGGTTGCAATGTTGAATAACAAACTAGCCCTGTGATGGAAGTTTGCCCCTTATATGCCCCTTTTGTTTTTTGAGAACGGTAAGAATGCAATATAATCAACAAGTTACAAAGAAAGAACAATACAACCTGAACAAATTACAGAAACGCCTGCGTCGTAACGTAGGTGAAGCTATTGCCGATTTCAATATGATCGAAGACGGCGATCGCATTATGGTGTGTCTTTCCGGTGGGAAAGATAGCTACACCATGCTGGAAATCCTGCGGAATTTGCAGCAAAGCGCCCCAATCAGTTTCTCTTTGGTCGCCGTAAATTTGGATCAAAAACAACCGGGCTTCCCGGAGCACATCCTGCCGGAGTATCTGGAACAACTGGGTGTTGAGTATAAAATTGTCGAAGAAAATACCTACGGGATCGTCAAAGATAAAATTCCTGAAGGCAAAACGACCTGCTCTCTCTGTTCTCGTCTGCGCCGCGGCATTTTGTACCGCACGGCAACCGAATTAGGCGCCACCAAAATTGCGCTCGGACACCATCGCGACGACATCCTGCAAACGCTGTTTTTAAATATGTTCTACGGCGGGAAAATGAAAGGCATGCCGCCGAAGCTGATGAGCGATGATGGTAAGCATATTGTGATCCGTCCGCTGGCCTATTGCCGCGAAAAAGATATCGAGCGCTTCTCTGAAGCGAAAGGTTTCCCAATTATTCCGTGCAACCTGTGTGGTTCACAGCCTAACCTGCAACGTCAGGTGATCGCTGATATGCTGCGTGACTGGGACAAGCGCTATCCAGGTCGTATTGAAACGATGTTCAGTGCGATGCAGAATGTGGTGCCTTCTCACCTGAGCGATATTAATCTGTTCGATTTTAAAGGCATCAAACACGGCTCAGAAGTGGTAGATGGCGGTGATCTGGCATTCGATCGTGAAGAGATCCCACTGCAACCAGCAGGCTGGCAGCCGGAAGAAGATGAAAACCAGTTAGATGAGTTGCGTCTGAACGTGGTGGAAGTGAAGTAATAGAGAGGATGCCGTATCCGGCCTACTGGACAAGGTATTACGTCAGTACCAGTAGGCCTGATAAGCGGAACGCCATCAGGCATTCCTACGGGCATTTATTTTAATAAACGAACCCGGCAGTTCTTACCTTTGATCTTACCGTTCTGCAGTTGCTTCCACGCTTTATGTGCCACAGACTGGCGAACGGCCACGTAGACATGCGCCGGATGAACGGCAATCTTGCCGATATCTGCCCCGTCCAGACCAATATCTCCGGTCAACGCCCCTAATACATCACCAGGCCGCATTTTAGCTTTTTTACCGCCATCGATGCACAGTGTCGCCATCTCAGCCTCCAACGGCAGAATTGAACCATTACCCGGTGCGGGTAGCCAGTTCAGCTTCAGTTGCAGCATCTCGGACAAAATATTGGCACGTTGCGCTTCTTCCGGCGCACAGAAGCTAATCGCCAGGCCACTGTTACCCGCACGGGCAGTACGTCCAATACGGTGTACATGAACTTCCGGATCCCATGCCAGTTCAAAGTTAACCACCAGCTCGAGCGATTTAATATCCAGGCCACGCGCCGCCACATCGGTGGCAACCAGAACACGAGCACTGCCGTTGGCAAAACGTACGAGCGTCTGGTCCCGATCGCGTTGCTCAAGATCGCCATGAAGCGATAATGCGCTTTGCCCGGCTGCGTTCAGTGCATCACAAACAGCCTGACAATCTTTTTTGGTGTTACAGAAAACCACACATGATGCCGGCTGATGCTGGCTAAGTAATTTTTGCAACAGCGGAATTTTGCCGTGTGAGGAGATTTCAAAGAATTGTTGTTCAATCGCTGGCAACGCATCGACTGTATCAATCTCAATCGTTAACGGATTGTTTTGCACGCGACCACTGATCGCGGCAATCGCTTCCGGCCAGGTTGCGGAAAACAGCAATGTCTGACGTGACGCTGGCGCAAAGCGGATTACGTCATCAATTGCATCACTAAATCCCATATCCAGCATCCGGTCGGCTTCATCCATCACCAGCGTATTCAACGCATCAAGGGAGACGGTGCCTTTTTGCAGGTGGTCGAGTAAACGTCCCGGCGTGGCAACAATAATATGTGGGGCATGTTGCAGAGAATCACGCTGTGCGCCAAAGGGCTGGCCACCGCACAGCGTCAAAATTTTGGTATTTGGCAGAAAACGCGCCAAACGACGCAATTCACCGGCGACCTGGTCAGCCAGTTCGCGGGTTGGGCACAGCACCAGCGACTGAGTCTGAAACAGCGCAGCATCAATGTGTTGTAACAGGCCAAGACCAAACGCGGCCGTTTTGCCACTGCCGGTTTTTGCCTGCACACGAACATCTTTTCCTGCCAGGATTGCCGGCAACGCAGCGGCCTGAACAGGCGTCATTTCAAGATAACCCAGCTCATTAAGATTCTCGAGTTGGGCGGCAGGCAAAACATTCAGGGTTGAAAAAGCGGTCACAATTTAATCTCGCGGTAAAAACTCACATTCAGCAGGCGCGTATCCTCGCAGATCTGCGCCCGTGATGCGACAATTTAATCGGCTCTTCATCCGGTGACGGGTCCGGCATAGGTTGCGGACGAGGTATGGAGTCGGGAATCGGAACCGGGTCGGTGGGAACAGTATCGGAATGGGGACGTTGCAACTGCAACGGGGCGAATAAGCAGGTCATATTACCCTCCAGTGAGTCAGACTGACCCTTTTAGGGTAGACGCTGGTTTCCTGCAGGCAAAAAAAAGCCGACTAATCTAAGTCGGCGTCGTACGAATCAATTGTGCTATGCAGTAATTCAAAAAAGGAAGTAAGACAATATGGAGCGCAACGCCCATCGCTTGACGTTGCATTCACCTGCGAGAGAGATATTGCCCCGAATAGGTAGATGGTTTATTGACCTCGCTCAAAAACTTCGCCGTTTTCACTCACGAAAGTCAATAAAAAACGTAGTTGTTACAACCATTTACTACGATGCAACCATAAAGTAACACCACCAATCAGGACAACTAACAGTATACAGAATAGCGAAAAACCAAACTGCCAGCCGCCACCGGGAATCCCCCCGAGATTGACGCCAAACAGTCCGGTTAAAAATGTGCTGGGCAGAAAAACCATTGCCATCAACGACATGGTATAGGTTCTTCGCGCCAGAGATTCCTGCATAACCTGAGCAATTTCATCCGCCATAATGCCGGTCCGGGCGATGCATGCGTCGATCTCATCCAACCCTCTTCCCAATCTGTCGGCGATATCCTGCATCCGACGTCGGTGATCGTCAGTCATCCACGGTAAACGTTCACTGGCCAGGCGCGCATAAACATCGCGCTGAGGGGCCATATAGCGCCGCATGACTATCAGTTGTTTGCGCAGCAATGCCAGAAAACCGCGAGGCGGGATCTGCTGATCCAGCAGGTTGTCTTCCAGATCGATAATTTTGTCATGCAATTGTTCGATAAACTCACTGGCATGATCGGTTAAGGCATCACAAACATCCACAAGCCAGCTACCACAGTCAGACGGTCCCGTCCCTTCCTGCAAGTCACTTACCACATCATCCAGTGCCAGCACTTTACGCTGACGTGTTGAGACAATCAGGCGTTCATCCATATATAAGCGCATGGCGACAAGCTGGTCAGGGCGTTCGTCGGTGCTGCCATTAATACAGCGTAACGTAATCAGCGTCCCTTCCCCGACCCGGCTTACGCGCGGGCGAGTACTTTCTCCCGCCAGTGCATCACGCACATTATTAGGAAGCAGAGGCGTTGTCGCCAGCCATTGCGCGCTATCAGAATGGGTGTAATTAAGATGCAGCCAGCACGGATGCGCACTGTCGATAACATCGTTGTCTTCCAGCGGTTTCACGCCACCGCGACCATCCAGCAGCCAGGCAAACACGGCATCCGGCACATTAACTTCGGTTCCCTTAATGGCTTCCACAGCGCCTCCATAAACATTCAAACTTTTTGTTAGTCTAGTCTTCAGTATATGTTAAGCAATATCGCATTGTCCCATTATGCTGAAATGATTCATAAAAGTGTTCAAGAAAATAAAAAGCGCCGACGGGTTCGGCGCTGTGGCGAACAGATGTTGAATCTTAATATGAAGAACTGCATTTAACCCGTTGACGTAGTCCGGAGACAGGAGAATCTCGATGCAAGATCGTGGTTGTTTCGACAGACAGATTTTTACTTAAGCGAAATTTATGTGTGCGTGACAGAAGATCATTCACCTGACTTTTCAGGATACCGGACGAATCAGATAACTCATCGACCATGCTGACATTACTTTGCGTCACGTTTTCCAGTTCGGCAAGAGCCTGGGTAATTCTGGTGATCCCGTTTTCCTGTTCCCGTGTGGTTGTTAATATCTCCGCCATCAGCTGATTTAATTGCCCTGCACCACCCACAATATCCTGCATGTTTTTTTCGGCTTCACGTACAACCGCCGCACCCTGCTGGACATTGTGATGCGTTTCATCGATAAGCCGTTTAATACTTTTTGCCGCTTCTGCGCTACGATGTGCCAATATTCTCACTTCACCTGCAACGACAGAAAAACCTTTGCCATGTTCACCAGCCCTCGCCGCCTCAACCGCCGCATTCAATGCCAGAATATTCGTCTGGAATGCAATACCATCTATTAACGCGATAATTTCAGTCATCTGCTGAGCGCAGTCGGTGATCGAGCGCATATTGGTGGCGACCTGCACCATTAAATCGCCCCCCTGGCGAGCAGATTGTGTCGCAATATTTGCCTGGGCGCTCGCCATGTGCGTATTGTCTGCATTATTGCGCGTACTAACCGCTATCTCATCCATATTCGCAGCTGTTTGCATTAACGCGCCAGACTGCTGTTCCGTTTTTACTGACAGTTCAGCGCTACGCTCCGCGAGTTGTTCAGAAAGCGTCATCACGGTCCGCGAAGAGGATCTGATCTCACTGACTAACGTGGAAATATTACTCGCCAGACTGTTAATTCCCGGAATAAGTCTGCCAGCACAATTATTACCGAACTCAGGAATACTCATTGCCAGATTCCCTGCAGTCACCTCTTCAATGCTTTCTTTTACCGTATTAATCGGCACGACGAGATATTTTGTCATATACCACCATAAATATAATAGTGAAATAGTACAAACCACATCAGTGCCAATAATGACATTAAATCCTGCAGATAATATTACCTCTACGATATTGAGGGCCACTACGGTACATACCAGAAATAAAGTAATAAACGTCCTGACGCTTATATTATTTAACATTTTAATCCTGCCTGCCAAAGAATAACGCGGAGTATTATTTTTTATAGCACCTGCAATGCAGATTGCCATTCCGCGATACCGAAAGTTCCACTTTCAAAGAGAGCATGCCGCCTTTTCACTTAAAGCACACTATCGCACCACCAGTTTACATTAGTTTGGTTATTTATCCCGCATAAGCTGGCGTTCACGCCAGTTGCCAGACTATTGTCACCCAGTGCACAATGCGAACAAAAATACGCCAAATCATAAACTCGGTGAATGTTTTCATAAGCAAACATCACGTACTCCACCGTTATAGCGGCTCAGACTAATACTGCTGACAGGAAACTAAGAACGCGCCTGGTTTTACCAGGTTAACTGGACAGAATCTGCTAGATTTATCATCACGGTTTTTTATCGATGGGTAGTAAGATGTTGCACGTGTCATGGGACCCTGTACTGATTGGGATTTCCTTTGTTGTCGCATTCATTGCTTCGTTTATTGCCCTCGATAGCGCAGGGAAAGTGGCGATCTCTAGTCGTCGGGAATCGACTTTCTGGCGTTTATCTGGCGGGGCAACGCTGGGGATGGGGATCTGGTCGATGCATTTTATTGGCATGCTGGCCATGAAAATGAGTATGCCAATTAATTATCACTTTTCACTCACGGCATTTTCTTTTTTGATCGCACTCATTTCCGCGACGCTTGCCATCAATATTGCGATATCAGGTCAAACGCTTTCGACCAGGCGGCTTATTGTTGCAACAAGCCTATTAAGCACCGGTGTTGTGACCATGCACTACGTTGGCATGGTCGCTATCGTTGAACATGTTGCTATCCGCTGGCAGTTCTCACTCATTTTGCTTTCCGTGGTCATTGCCATTATCGCGTCAGGGATCGGCCTGTGGTTAGCTTTTCATTTGCGGCAAAATACCCGACGCGCATTAATAAACCGACTTATTGCCGCTCTGGTAATGGCGCTGGCGATCGCCTCAATGCATTACACCGGGATGGGGGCGGCCACCTTCTCGCATTTCGGTCACACTGCGCATGATGGACTGAGCACGCTGGAACTCTCTATCTGGGTCTGCGCCGTCACGCTGGTGATTCTGGGTATTATGCTGGTCATTTCGATGGTGGATTCTCAGCTACGCACCTCAAGACTGGCCGATAATCTGCATCAACTGAACTGCCAGCTTGAGCACCAGGTCCACTTCGATGCGCTGACCGGCCTTGCCAATCGAACGCAAATAGACGTCTGCTTACAGACCTGCCTGCGTCATTCCAAACTGCATCAACAACACTTCGCCCTGGTCTTTATCGACCTTGATCGATTCAAAATCGTAAACGACACCTGGGGCCATCACATTGGCGATCAGTTGCTTATCTCCAGCACACAACGCATATACAACTGCCTTGAGGACACCATGACGCTGGCGAGGCTGGGTGGTGATGAATTTATCCTGCTGGTGCCAAACAGCAACCGGGAAGCAATTTCAGTGCTGATGACCCGTATTGCCAGCGCCGTCAAAGAACCTTTTACACTGTTTGGACATACCATTCGCGTTTCGTTAAGCGCGGGAAGCAGTCTTTATCCCGAACACGGCTCAACGTTACATGAGCTAAAAGTTAAAGCCGATACTGCGATGTATCATGTCAAACAGGCTGGCAGAAACGGCTGGGCGATTTATACCCCAGAGATGGAGGCTATCGCCGATACGCCGCCAACGTTCTTGCAGGAACTGTCGCAAGCGCTTGAGCGGAATCAATTTGAATTATGGTATCAACCTAAATATACCGCCGGGGATCGCTCTCTGACGGGTTTTGAGGCGTTGTTACGCTGGCATCATCCTGAACGCGGCATTCTGCTGCCGGCTGAATTCCTGCCCGCACTTGAAGAAACAGGCCTGATTATTCCTGTCGGCACCTGGGTTCTCCAGCAGGCATGCGGTCAGTTATATCAATGGAAGTCACAAGGCCACACGGAGTGGACCCTTGCCGTTAATCTGTCACCAGCCCAGTTTGAACAACCTGATATTGTCGATATAGTCTGCAACGCCCTGGCACAATATCAGCTTTCACCAGCACATCTCACGCTGGAACTGACTGAAAGTACGGCACTTAAAAATTTAAAACGCAGCGTAGAAGTCCTGAACGCGTTTGCCGATTTGGGGATCACCGTTTCTATTGATGATTTTGGCACCGGTTATTCAAATATATTGATGCTGAAATCACTTCCGGCACGAGAATTAAAAATCGACAGAATATTTGTCAAAGATATTAGTGAGAACAGCAAAAATACAAAAATCGTGTCTACTATTATAGACATAGCGCACTCTATGAATATGCGCGTTGTGGCAGAGGGTATAGAGACCCAGGAGCAGGAAACGCTGTTAACCCAGATGGGCTGCGGTGTGCTGCAAGGCTTCCTGTATGCGAAACCGCTGCCAGCACATAAAATCTATGACTTGATACAAACTGAAAACGCCACAAAAGTAAAACCAACGGTACAACCCTTGTCTCACCGACAATCAATAACATTGTGAGATTGCATAATTAAAAAAATTCGCCAATAAACCGGCAACACAGCATATGAAGATAACGGGATTATCGATGAGCATAAACGAGCTGCATTCACTGGATTTATTAACCATTCCGGTCTGGATCGTTTCGCCACATACCGAAGAACTGGTGTTCGCCAATACCGTTGCACGGGAACTGATGCAGGCCCCGTGTTTCCCCCCTCTCAGAAAAGGCACATTCTCCACGCACGCACAAAATGATTTACCTATGTATCTTAGTGATTTGCGAAATCATCATGACATTGTAGAGATACTCACGGTTTACCGCGAAAGCGAGGAAATCGCGCTGGCCTGTCGTTTGTCCATCAGGACGCTTCAGGATATAGGTGATGTTATCCTCTATGAAGGCATTGAAACACCGACAGCGCAAGGTCTGAAAGCCAGCCGCTCTGCCACCTATCAGCGGAAAAAACAAGGATTCTATGCCCGTTTTTTCCAGACTAACTCAGCACCCATGTTGCTTATTGATCCGTCACGCGACGGATTGATTGTGGATGCAAATCTCAGTGCCCTGAATTTCTATGGCTATGATCATGACGTGATGTGTCAGAAGCATACATGGGAAATCAATATGCTGGGGCGCCATATATTGCCGATAATGCATAAAATTGCGCATCTTCCTGGTGGCCATAAGCCCTTACATTTTGTCCACAGACTTGCCGATGGAAGCACCCGTCACGTACAAACCTATGCCGGTCCTATCGAAATCTACGGCAATAAGCTGATGCTGTGCATTGTTCACGATATTACCGAGCAAAAACGTCTGGAACTGGAACTGGAACGCGCCGCCTTGCATGACGCGTTAACCGGATTACTCAACCGGCGGCATTTTTATCAGATAACTGAGCCAGCGCAGACACACACAACATCGTTAACGCAGGATTACAGTTTGCTGCTAATCGACACCGACCGGTTTAAAAGCATCAACGATCTTTTCGGGCATTTAAAAGGGGATGATGTACTTTGCGCGTTGGCACGCACCCTGGAATCCTGTGCAAGAAAAGACGATCTGGTTTTTCGTTGGGGGGGAGAAGAGTTTGTACTGCTTTTGCCACGCACGTCTTTAGATGCAGCACTTAATCTCGCTGAAGTAATACGCGCGACGGTAGCCAAGGTGAGCCTCCCTGGCCTTCCCCGCTTTACTGTCAGTATTGGTGTGGCGCGACACGAAGCCAATGAAAGTATTGATGAGTTATTTAAACGCGTGGACGACGCATTGTACAAAGCCAAAAATGAAGGCAGAAACAGAGTGCTGGCTGCCTGATGACTACCCTGTCTAGCGACTACGTTTAGCGTGGCGTTCCCAGTTCTCCTGTTTCGCCAGCGCCGTTTTACGTAACGCCACATAACATGCCCCGCTGCCGCCATGATGCGGCAGTGCGGTGCAGAAAGCCTGCACATCATCAAACTCCGTTAACCAACGCGCGACGTAGCTACGAACGATGTTGGCATGGGAGTTATCATCACGCCCCTTGCCGTGAATCACCAGGACGTTGCGCAACCCATCCTGCTGCGCCTGTAAAATAAAGCTAAATAGCATCTGGCGGCAGGTTTCAACGGGCTGTCGCACAAGATTAAGGCTTGCTTGTTGCGGATATTTCCCGGTGCGCAGCTTGTCAGTCACGCCATGCTGTAACCCTTCACGACGAAACTCCAGCGGAACGCTCAGCGGGACGATATCCAGAAAACCTGTCGAGAGAAAGTTATCCAGCTGCAGTGTATCAATACGTGCCGGAGCGCGAAGATTACGCGTTGGCTGCCAGTGAACATCGGCGCATCCCTTCAGTGGTTGAACATCCCCCATGGCGTCAAGAAACAGCGATGCATCATCATGGTTCATGTTTCATCCTCCAGCGATTTTACGACGGTCATTATCATAACCGCGCACTATTATACCGACAACGGTTTACGGTTATTTCCAATAACGCACCGTTCGACATTCCTTTACCTCCACAAGTTAAGATCCGTTTTTTGGGGTATAGAAACGACTATCACTGACATGATAATGTGTAACCCCGCCTGTAATGAGAAAAACGGATGCTGAACTTACTTGAAGACATCATTGCAACACCCCTGGGCCCGTTGTGGGTAATTTGTGATGAGCAATTTCGCCTGCGTGCGGTTGAATGGGATCAACATCGCGATCGTATGGAGCAATTACTCGATATTCATTATCGTTCCGAGGGTTATCAGCGTATTGCTGCCAAAAACCCCGGAGGGCTAAGCGATAAGCTGGCAGAGTATTTTGCGGGAAATCTCAGCATTATAGATACGCTTGAAACCGCAACAGCGGGAACCCCTTTCCAACGCGAGGTCTGGAAAGCGTTACGTTCTATCCCCTGCGGGCAGGTCATGCATTATGGACAACTGGCTGAACAACTGGGGCGCCCCGGTGCCGCCAGAGCCGTTGGTGCGGCTAATGGTTCCAATCCTGTCAGCATCGTCGTCCCGTGCCACCGCGTGATTGGACGGAATGGCACAATGACTGGCTATGCGGGTGGCGTGCAGCGAAAAGAGTGGTTATTGCGCCATGAAGGCTATCTGTTACTCTAGAATCCAGGCAATTAATGCCTTATTCATCACACTTCCACACAATGCATCCCCAAATAAAGTGCGGTTAATCAGATAGATACAAACATTCAACTCGCTTATGCCTGAATTATTCTCTATTGGGAGTAGCTCAGGCTTACGTGCTCACCAAAAAGATGTTAAAATTGACAAATATCAATTACGGCTTGAGCAGACCTATGATCCCGGAAAAGCGAATTATACGGCGCATTCAGTCTGGCGGTTGTGCTATCCATTGCCAGGATTGCAGCATCAGCCAGCTTTGCATCCCGTTCACACTTAACGAGCATGAGCTTGACCAGCTCGATAACATCATCGAGCGCAAAAAGCCTATCCAAAAGGGGCAAACGCTCTTTAAAGCAGGTGATGAGCTTAAATCACTCTATGCTATCCGCTCCGGAACGATTAAAAGCTACACCATTACCGAACAAGGCGATGAGCAGATTACCGGTTTCCATCTGGCGGGTGACCTGGTAGGTTTTGACGCCATTGGCAGCGGCCATCACCCGAGCTTTGCTCAGGCGCTGGAAACCTCAATGGTATGCGAAATTCCTTTTGAAACGCTGGATGACCTGTCCGGCAAGATGCCGAACCTGCGTCAGCAGATGATGCGTCTGATGAGCGGTGAAATCAAAGGCGACCAGGATATGATCCTGTTGTTGTCGAAGAAAAACGCTGAAGAGCGCCTGGCGGCCTTTATCTACAATCTGTCCCGCCGTTTTGCCCAGCGGGGCTTCTCTCCGCGCGAATTCCGTCTGACAATGACCCGTGGCGATATCGGTAATTACCTCGGCCTGACGGTTGAAACCATTAGCCGCCTGCTGGGTCGCTTCCAGAAAAGCGGTATGCTGGCGGTGAAAGGTAAATATATCACTATTGAGAATAGCGACGCGCTGGCCGTCCTTGCTGGCCACACGCGTAACGTTGCGTAACCTTCTCAGTTAACCTTCTGTCAAATTGCTAAATTACCCCAATTTAATGGTTTGGCAGAAGGCTCTTCTGCTCTGATTTAATTAAAATATAAAAACTATAAGTGTACTCAATATAAATATTCCCATCCTTAATGCTGTCACAATAACTACGGTTAAAAACTCTTTCCTGCCTGGTAGCATAAAAAGCCTCTGAGGTGATTCAATATAATAACCAAACTATTCCATGGTCAGACATTTACTTCTGTAAATAATCCAATATTCTCAGCCGAGATAATGACGCAGGATAGCAGCGGTCAGCACACCAATAGCAACGGTGACAGGCATAGGAAAACGTAATGCGGCGATCAGTGTTAAACCTAATGCGATAAGATCGGCAGGGTTTCCGGACGCAAAATAAGGTGCGATAAATGCCAGCATGACGCATCCTGGCGATGATTTAAGAACGGCCATCGATCTGGGGGATAACACCCGGTTGCGCAATATCATGTACGACGCAATACGTGTCGCATAGGTGGTCAGAACCATCAGGAGGATGGCGAACAGCGTTTGCTGGTCTGGCATTATTTATCCCCCTGCAACCATGCAACCACTAATCCCACCAACGGACCTGCCATGACATACCAAACACCGGGGACATAATGATAAACCGCAACCGCAACAATCAGGCTGGCAAACCACGGTATCGCTTTGCGAAAACCGCTCCACATGCCCCTGACAAGCACAAGGAATACAGCGGGAAAAGCCATATCAAAACCGTAACGATGAACATCGCCAAGCACAGGGCCGATTAACGCGCCTAACGTGGTACAACCTACCCACATAGTATAAAAAGAAAAAGAAGCGGCTAAATAATAAGGCATACTAAAATGAGGAACATTATTAATGCTTCTTTTATATGCATCACTATAACTTAACGCCCAACTTTCATCAGTCATAAAAAAAAGTGCAGGTAAAACTTTACGCTTAGAAAAACGCATCAACAGCGGAACAAGAGTTGCCCCCATCAGAATATGTCTGCTATTAACCAGGAATGTAACTGCCATAATAAGAAAAATATGGGGAGGTGAAGTCCAGATTTGTATTGCTGCAAATTCAGATCCACCAGCAAAATTTAATCCCGTCATTAGCGGAACAGCTAAACCATTGAGTCCTTTATGGCTGGCCTGGGCCCCCAAAACCAGAGCAAAAGGAATCACGCCAAGTAAAACGGGAAAACCGTCTTTCAACCCACGGACAACGTCTTTTCTAATACTATCAATGGCTGTCGGATCATCTGCAGATCCTGCGCCATCTATACTTTCACTCATACTTTTCACACTCATACCCGATGCCTGTTCTGACCCATTTTGATACTGGCGTCAGAATAGAATGTGTGACACTATTAGTAAATATAAATAGTGTCACATTACACTTATGGTGATCCGATGCGTGAGCGTTCTCCCTGGCAGCCGAGACTGTCCAGCAATGCGACATCTCCAACAGAACAATTAGTTGAGGCCCTGGCCGAAGATATCCTTTCAGGATCGCTTCAGCATGGCGCCCGCTTACCAGCCCACCGTAATTTAGCGGACACATTGGGTATCGGGCTTGGCACCGTAACGAAAGCCTATGGGATCCTTGAGAAACGTGGACTTGTCAGAAGTGTGAAAGGAAGCGGGATGTTTGTAGCACTAGCAAATTCGCGTGGTCAGACCGTCATCGATTTGTCGCAAAATACCCCCCCGGCTGCGCTAAGCTCGCGTTCACTCAGCGCGACACTTTCGGCAATCGCTCGCCGTCCGGATATGGACATGTTCAACACTTACGCGCCGGCAGCCGGCCATGACGAACACCGTCGCCTGATGGCTCGCTGGTTCAACAGGCTGGGAATGCCCGCTGATTATCGCCAACTCATTATTACCAGCGGAGCGCAACATGCGCTTTCAGTGGCGTTATCAACGGTATGCGAACCTTTTGGGACACTTTATGTGGAGGCGCAAACGTATTCCGGACTGATCCAACTTTCACGGCTGTTAAAACTGAGACTGGTTGGCATCCCGATGGATGACGAAGGGATGGATGTTTCAGTATTGGAGAAAATGCTGGATGCCAGCGATGACAAACGCAGTGCGGTATATGTCACTCCCCTGCTACAAAGCCCTTCGACGCGCATAATGAGTCTTGCCCGGCGAAAAGACCTGATACGCGTTTGCCGTGCAAACGCATTATTTATTATCGAAGATGATGTCTATCGACTCACCCGTAATATTGAACTCCCACAAATTGCCCGATTAGCACCGGATATCACTTTGTATGTAAATAGCTTATCTAAAATACTGAACCCCACGTTACGCATCGGCGGACTTCTGCTGCCTGAACAGCTATATTCCCGAGCTGAATCGATGCTCAGAGCAACGGCAATGATGGTTTCCCCGATAAGTTGCGCGATCATGGAGCAATGGTTACTTGATGGTACAGCGGAAACCGTAACCTCTGCGATAGAACACGAAACAATTCGCCGCTATGAATTAGCCTTTTCTATTTTAGGTGAGCATCTTTATCGCTCCGGGCATCCCAGCTTTCACCTCTGGTTGCCACTGGATCGCGAAAGCGTACAGCCGTTCTACGAAGCAGCCTTAGCGGCAGGGATCAAAGTTACCTCACCCGTATCAACAGAGGTCAACCCGTTATCCGAGCAGTCAGGTATCCGACTGTGCATTGGTGGGCCGGAGATAGAACAACTTCACCGGGCACTCTTAACTCTTAAAGAGATTGCCGGGCAGTTGAAACGTCCACACGTCCAAACTTTTTCCGTGTAGCGCGCAAGCACAATAGAAACAACGGAAAATGGTTTAAATTGAGCGGGATGTGGGGAAAAGCTGGAGATTTCCCCAGTTTATTGATCTGGCAAGAGGTTCTCCCCTGTTTCAATCCACATTATTGGGTTACTCTTTTAAATACAAACTGCGGTGACAGTTGTAAGGAGACCCTGTATGGCTATGTATCAAAACATGCTGGTAGTCATCGATCCAAACCAGGACGATCAACCAGCATTACGGCGAGCTGTTTATTTGCATCAACGGATTGGTGGCAAAATTAAAGCCTTTTTGCCGATCTATGACTTTTCCTACGAGATGACCACCCTGCTGTCGCCGGACGAGCGTACGGCAATGCGTCAGGGGGTCATCAGCCAGCGAACTGCATGGATACGTGAACAAGCGAAATACTATATCGAAGCAGGGATCCCGCTTGATATTAAAGTGGTCTGGCACAACCGTCCCTTTGAAGCCATCATCCAGGAAGTGATCAGCGCTAAGCATGACCTGGTGCTCAAAATGGCACACCAACACGATCGCCTTGAAGCCGTGATTTTCACACCAACTGACTGGCATTTGTTGCGTAAATGTCCAAGCCCGGTGTGGATGGTCAAAGATCAGCCGTGGCCGGAAGGTGGTAAAGCGCTGGTAGCGGTGAACCTCGCCAGTGAAGAGGCATATCACAATGCACTCAATGAAAAACTGGTCAAAGAAACGTTGCAGCTCGCAGAACAGGTTAACCATACCGAAGTACACCTGGTGGGCGCCTATCCTGTAACGCCTATCAACATTGCGATTGAGCTACCTGAATTTGATCCCAGCGTGTACAACGACGCCATCCGTGGACAACATCTGCTGGCCATGAAGGCATTACGCCAGAAATTCAGTATTGATGAAAAAGTTACACACGTTGAAAAAGGATTGCCTGAAGAGGTCATCCCGGATTTAGCTGAGCATTTACAGGCGGGTATCGTGGTACTCGGCACCGTTGGGCGCACCGGCATATCAGCTGCGTTTTTGGGGAATACCGCAGAACAGGTTATCGACCATCTGCGTTGCGACCTGCTGGTTATCAAACCGGATCAGTACCAGACTCCGGTTGAACTGGACGACGAAGAAGACGATTAATCCTGCAGCAAAATGCCGGATGGCGATGTCATCCGGCATGACATGTTCTTAGTGCTTCTCCTCGCCTCCGAGGAAATAGATACCGAGCGGAATAGCCAGCAAAATAGTAAAAACCATACTGTAGACGCAAATCATTGCGGATTGAATGGCATACATCGAAGCTGTCCAGTCGGAAAGCGGAATGTCATACTGTTCAATGACGCCACCAATCGTCGCGCGCGTCACAACCGATGCCGCAATAATAAATACCCCAAGCAGACATAACAGAAACTTCCGTCCCTTCGCTGTCTTCAGCTTAGCCATGATCATAATATCGTCCTTATGCAGATGAAAACCGTGTTACTTTGCAGCAACAATACCATGACATCAACTCACTGTCTGCTACATACGCCACACTCAAACTTGACATGCGCACTATTCGCCTGAAAATAACGCTGATTGTATTATTTCGCTCTCCTTTTGATGAATGATCTGACAGCCTGAACTGGGTAAAATATCCGCTGATGAAGGATGTCAGATGATATTTAGCTAACACGGAGTGACCTGGGAGAATCATGATCGCTGAACTGTTTATAAATAATGCGTTTAATTTAACGGTAATTCTCAGCAGCTGTGCAGCGTTAGTCCTGATGAGCGTGTGGTTTCATCGTAGTGAAAAACACTGCAAAGGATTCATATTCCACGCAGCACAGTTTTTTGTTTATGCCATTATCATTGGTACGTTTGGCACTATTGCGAATAACGTCATCGATAGTTATAAGCTGAAATTTATCTCCCCAAGCGTGGTCGACTTTATCTGTACCTCGTTGATTGCGTTGATCCTGACGATAAAACTCTTTCTGGTCATCAACCAGTTTGAAAAAACGCAGATTAGTAAGGGCAGAGATATCACCAGTGCGAGGATCATGTCACGCATCATTAAGATTACGATCGTCGTCGCCATCATCTTGCTGTACGGTGAGCATTTCGGCATGAGCCTGTCAGGGCTGTTAACGTTCGGCGGCATCGGCGGTATCGCTGTCGGTATGGCAGGTAAAGATATCCTGAGCAATTTTTTCTCTGGCATTATGCTCTACTTCGACAGGCCGTTTAGCATCGGTGACTGGATCCGCTCTCCGGACCGAAATATCGAAGGTACGGTAACGGAAATCGGCTGGAGAATGACCAAAATAAACACCTTCGACCACCGTCCGTTATACGTGCCGAACTCAATTTTCTCTTCCATCAGTGTAGAAAACCCGGGGAGGATGAGTAATCGACGAATCAAAACGGTGATCGGGTTACGTTATGAAGATGCTGATAAAATTGGCGCAGTTGTCGAGTCGGTCAGAAAAATGTTGCAAAATCATCCCGGAATAGATCAAAAACAAACCCTGCTGGTCTATTTTAATGAATTTGCCGATTCATCACTGAATATCATGGTGTATTGCTTCACGAAAACCACCGTGTGGCAGGAGTGGCTTGCTGTACAACAAGATGTGTACTTGAAAATTATTACAATAGTTCAGGAAAACGGTGCTGACTTTGCGTTCCCCAGTCAGACGTTGTATATGGATAACGCCGAGGCACAACCTTCTGCCCACTAACCAAAATCAAGACGCGGATACCCGCGTCTTTCATCTGTTCGCTGTCTGCTGAAAGCACAACATCACTGCCCCCGGGCGTCTGGCATCAGCTTCTTTGCCTGGCGACCGCGTGAATAACGTAACATCAGCCCCCAATGCTTTAGCAATCTTGATCGCCATGTGTCCCAGGCCACCCAACCCAACAACAGCGACTTTACTCCCCTGCCCAACCTGCCAGTGACGCAACGGCGACCATGTGGTGATACCGGCACACAACAACGGTGCAGCACCACGTAAGTCGATTCCTTCCGGCACCTTCACGACGAACAAAACTGTGCGGGACCAGATCTTCTTTCACCGCCAGCGCGGCATAACCCTTCACGTTCATGGCTATTTCGATCTCCTCAGAGATAAAGTGCACCTCAACCAGCATAGCTCAGGGCAACAGGTTGTACTCGGCGTCAGCGACCGGCTCCAGCCATTCATTCGATGCGCCTGCTACCGGGATTTCTACCGCAATATGGGCAAACCAGCTATCACGTGCAGCTCCGTGCCAGTGTTTCATTCCCGCCGGAATATGAACCACATCACCCGTTTTCAGTTCTCGCGCAGGTTGATTCCACGCCTGGTACCAGCCTCTGCCGCCAGTCACCAGCAGAATTTGACCGCCCTGATGATGAATGTGCCAAAAATTACGGCAGCCAGGTTCAAATGCAACGTTACCAATCACCACTCCTTCCATTGAAAGCATGGTCAGATAGCTGGTCCCGGTGAAGTACTTCGCATAGGCTTCATTTTTCTCTCCCCGGAGAAAGACGCTGTTGCCATCAAATTGTTCGTTCATCATGACTCCTGCTGGGGTATTAGCTAACGGAATTCCTTAAATACATTCATCAAGAACTGCACGGGCATTTTCCGCAATCTCAGCACCACAGTGCTGCTTAAGTAGCGCAGTAAACGCGATAAGTTGCTCAGGGCGGAACCCAACATTCAGGCTGATCGCGAAGTGACTTTTCAGTTGGCTGTTCACGCCGCCCAGTACGGCTAACGCAGAGACGGTTGCCAGTTCACGAGTCGGCCAGTCCAGTACATCGCGCTGAAAAATATCGCCAAACAGATGTGCTTTAAGCCAGGTATCAATGGCAGGGGCAAAATCAAACAGCGGACCGCTAACCGGCTGTCCAACCAGTTGGGTTTGCGTTTGGCTCCCCGCCAGCAGGCTGTTCCAGTCAACAGGTTGCGGCGTAGTGGATTTCCCTTCTGGATCCACAATCCCTTTTTCTTTGCGGACTTTCACTACCGACATCAGGCACGACAGGCCATTCAGGCTACGGGGAAAACCACAGTACGCGTAAAGCTGCTGTAAAACCTCTTTCACTTCATTCAGCGTTAGTCCTGCATCTAACCCTGCATTAAGCGCTGCCTCCAGCTTATCTGGCTGTCCTGTGGCAGTGAATGCTGCAATGGGGACAACTGCCAGTTGTCTGGCATTCAAATGATTTGACATGTTCGATTCTCCGGGGAGGCGACAGCCTCTGCCGCCGAATGCTGAAAACGCAAAAATTATAGAGGCTCAACGTATCGACGATTAGAGGGTCAAATAAGGACAAACCTATGAAGACAAGTCATGAATAGCGCTATCCACAATGTGGCAGTACAGCGCTGTCCGTCACATCCACTTGCGGTGCATCCAATTTCACGGGCCAGCGACTCATATGCTGGATAAACTCGACACATGAAAGATATTTTTTACGGCAGCCGAAACGCTGAAGTTCAGAGAGGCTGCCGCAACACTCGGTCTGGCCACCCAACAAATAACCCGAGGTATTACTGAACTACAGATCCTGCGCGGGCAATTTTGTCATCCGGCCTGATCTACGTATTACGCTACAATCTCGATTAAATTACCGTCGGGGTCCTGAATGACGGCCTCGTAATACCCGTCACCGGTGGTTCGTGGTCCGGAGACCAGGATGCCCTGTTCTTTTGCGCGTATAGCCAGAGCATCAACATGCCCCGCGCCACCAACAGAGAGAGCCAGATGCACCCATCCTGAAGTGTTATTGTCAGGTACAGGGTGGGTCAGTCCCGGTTTGGTCATTAACTCAATCGCAATGTCCTCACCAATGTTGACGAAATAAGATTCAAACCCGGGATTGGTTTTGCTGCAGTATTTTTCGTTTATCACACCATCAAAAAACGACACCCAGAACCGGGCTTGTCGTTCAAGATCCCGGGTCCATAAAGCCATGTGTGCAATTTTCATCGCGATCCTCTTATCGTTTACTCTGAACGGTACGCCCCCGTTAAGGGATATTGACATCCTGCATTATAATGCAGGATTATGCACGTTATTGCTCGATGTTTATTTTTATGGAGTTCTCATGCTCGATTACGCTGCATTCCCGGATCAACGCCAGGCGCTTATCTATCAGATCCTGCAGGAAAACGGCAGAGTGATCTGTACTGAACTGGCCGTCCGTTTGGGGGTGTCAGAACATACGATCCGCCGCGATTTACATGAGTTGTGTAAAGAAGGTGTTTGCAAGAAAGTCTATGGCGGGGCTGTCATTTCACTACCAGAGTCAGCTGACATCACAGTACGCAAGAATATTAATACCGCGAAAAAGAGCAGCATCGCGCAAAGATGTGCCCGGCTAGTGAAATCCGGAAGCTGTATTTTTATCGACACAGGAACAACCAACCTGGCAATGGCTGAAGCCCTTCCCGCTGAGCTGGCATTAACCGTCGTGACAAATTCACCTGATATTGCCGCCGTACTGCTGAAAAAACCGCTATTCGAGGTCATCATGTTAGGTGGGCCAGTGCAGCGATCGTCCGGTGGGTGCGTAGGTCCGACAGCCATTGCCCAGGTACAGGATATTTTATTTGATCAAGGTTTTATTGGTGGTTGTGCGATGGCACCGGAGTCCGGATTAACCGGGTTTGATTACGCCGATTGTGAGTTTAAAAAAGCGGTAATTAAGCAGTGTAACGAAACTATCGTCGCACTGACGGCGGATAAGATCCCTGCCGTCGCACGTTATGTTGTCACCGCCAGCAGTAACATTGATGTCATTGTCGTGGAGGAAAACATCAGCAAGCAGTACGGCACCGCTTTTCAGGCGCATGACATCCGCATTTACACCGTATAACGGTGGCGCAGACTTTTTACGTGTAAATTCAACGGAATATCACGGTGCTAAAAGTGGCGCCAGCCGTCAATGGGGTAATGGCTGACAGATAGTCCAGGCGAATTCTATGATGGTGTTCATGGCACTCCACAAGCAAGAATTCCTCTTTGTCTGCTGTGGTGCATGTCGTCACGGCCCTGGCATCAAAGTGTTCCCCGGTAGTCAGTTCAATGCGCAGCAAATAGTGATAAAGACAGGCAATCTCCAGATAGTCATGCAGATCGCAATCGACAGGATGGTACTTTTCTGCCGCACACATAAATCCCCCCTTCCCTATGTCCACGCCGGTTCGGGAAATAGCTCACGCGACTTCCCGAACATGCGACGCTATTTCAGCGCTTCGATAGGTGCGCCAAAGTTGATATGCAGCACATTACCGTCGATTACCAGAGCGGGAACAGACTTCACTCCGATTCGCTCCGCCTCTGCAACGTGATCGGGTTGTTCTCCCAAATGAATAACCTCGATTTCCACATCCGGGGACAGATACTGTAGCAGTGTTTCTTCTGCGGAAACGCAAACCGGGCAACCAGCATGATAAAAACGGGCTTTGGTCATGATACCTCTCCTTTAAATTTTAGTATCGAATCGATACTATAATTTATGCTACGCCAGTTTTATGCTTTGTCAATATAGTTTTTAGTCGATACTATATGCCGAGGAGGATTTTGTTATGCATGATATGTCGCTTTTTGACGTACTGGACCGACTGTCTGGTCTGACGCGGATGTGGTTTCGCCAGCATCCTTTACTGGCGGATCTTCAGCCAGTACAGCTCAGTGCGTTGATGTATCTCGCACGCTGTAACCGCTACTCCAATACGCCTCTCGCCGTGACGGACTACCTCGGTCTCACCAAAGGAACGGTGTCACAATCGCTAAAGTTGTTGGAATCAAAAGGACTGGTGGTACGCACGCAGGATGCCAGGGATAAGCGTAGCGTTCATCTGCAGCTCACCGAGTCGGCCAAAAATTTGCTGGATGCCCTGCTTCCCCCCTCATTTTTGATGACGGGCGAATCTGCGATGGGTGAACGCGCGGGTTTACTCAAGGAGCTACTCTTCGAACTTCTGCGGGGCATTCAGCGCACCAGTAATGTGCCGGGATTTGGTCTGTGCCAGAGCTGTCGGTTCCACCAAAAAGTAAATGGTCAGGGATTTTGTAATTTAACGAAAGAACCGTTGAGCGAGGATGATTCGATGTTAATTTGTCGGGAGCATCAGCCCCCGGACGTATGATCTTCTCTGTTATAGTGTCTTCATGTGGCCGGGTTGCCGCTTTCCAGGATAACCACTCGCTACAGGAATTTGACACGGCGATATTACGGTAGCCGCGTTCCCACGCCATATCGTCAACAATTTCTGCGGATTACGTATGTTGCAGGTGGTTCAGATCCCGTAGCATCCGCTTGAGACATTTGACTTTATTTTTATCGCGTATTGCCGCTGAAAACTTACTGAGCTGAAAAAACGTTTTGTCACCAAAACCATCAATGACTTTGAAACAATATTCCTGACGCGTGGCATCCCAGGCGTAGACGATGTTTTTACAATGCAGGGAGTTAATAATGACACCGGTACTGACAAACCACGCTAAAAAAACATTCAACTTCTGCAATTTGCTGGCATCAAGTTCTTTGTTCAGGGCAAGCTGATAAAGCGTTTGCGCGATGTGACCATGCTCATCACATTCCTTAACCGTGAGTTGCCCTATTCCTTTATTTGTTTCAACAAGTCCTTCAATTTTTTGCATATAAAATGCGTCGGTTTGGTGACTCAACTTACATTCTTTGATGTCCCGAAAGACCTCACGTAGCTTGCTTTTATATTTCGCAATGCCTGGAATCACGATTTTGACCAGCAGTTTACTATCCTGTGGATGCTGGAAGACGTAGCGATCGTTACCTCGTGCCAGCAAGTCTTCATCTTTCAATATAAGTATTTGTTTCATAATATTTTTTATTTTAACCCTACGTGAAATGGAGTTGCCTCAACGAAGAGTTGTCTCAGCCAAAAAATATTGTGTATCTGTCTATTTCAATGGTTGTTAAACAAATAGCGTATTCATCCAATAAATAACTTTTGTAGTGACGTACTGAAGCAAAGTAACGGTGGATGTGCAGCAGGTTGAACGCCAGGAGATACTGTTGGAGAAACCCACGCCAGCTTTGTTTTTTTGATGTTGTTAACGAAGGTAAACAGCGGAAGGTATTCAACTAAGCTTCATTCACCGTGACCTATGGTGCTGCCACCAGAGGCCGCTCGCGAATGGATGAGGCCGGATGTTGGAGGGGAAAGAAGCCGAGGACATTGCAGACGATGGTTTCGTGCCAGTTACAAAATTGATATGACAGGGCGTAACACGTACAGGCAAGAATGTAAAAATTAGGGAGCCAAACTACGTTGCGTCAGATAACCAGATTAAACCCTGCAAGGGAAAATCACTATGGATATCTTTCATACTAACTCCCAACAAATTGATTAAAAATCCACAGCAATACAATAATCATTATTTTCACATCAACCCAAAATCATTAACAATTCAGAGAGACGGTATCTGCCGATACTTCAACACTGTTCAAGAAATATAGATGACTCACTATGATGTTTATGCTCACCCTGTAGGTAATTTTTATACATCGTTGCGACATCAACACCGTAGATAACCGCTACCTGCGTTCTCTCCGCTGTGCGCCAGAAAACGACACCCGGACAATTAAAATTGAAACTCCTGCACGCCACAAATTTATCGTTCAGATGCCGGGAATCGTTTGTACAGAGTTGGTATTTCGACGTCAATAATGAGAATAACCCTGTAGCGAGTCACATTCATCGCTAACAATCTTCCGGTCGATCCCCACTGTTCACAGGCCAGATTTGGCCGTAACCCCTCGTGCAGTACGAGGTTAAGGTACCAATGATTCAGGCGGAAACACTCTGCCGGCGCAGATGCCTGATCCCCAAAAGCATTGGTCCCAGAAGCGCAAAAGAGAAAACCAGAATAATCAGCTCAGGAAGCCAGAATGTAGAAATAATTATTAATACTATAATTTCCCAGTTGTGCAATTTTCCCGGTTTTTCGTACGTCATCAAGACATAAAATGTTGCAAAAAGACACAAAGCAAAAAGTGCGTAACAAATAGTAATCAAAAACATTCATAATCCTTTGTTTATAAGCTAGTAACTGCACTTACAAGTCAGAGCATGTCAACCCTGCGAAATATACAGCTTTTCCCTGCTGTTTAGTAGTCCCTTGAAACACCAGGAAATAGATGCCCGCGCAGAGAAGAGACAGGTTTAAGTATGTGTCTGGCACGGATACTAACGTTACGATAACTGGGCTCTGGTCAGGTTACTATGCCGATTACATAAGGCTTCCCGATGATTCAACAGGTAATGGCGTCACTGTAGGTAGTGGGGATTTCTTGCAAAGTACCAACAAAGTTAATTCTAAGCCACATGCAATCCATATTGGTTTTTACACTGCAAATAACCATAGTCACAATATGATAACCTGGCCAGATACCATCAGTAGCTTAATCAGACTAAAATCTAACCACATACATAAACACATGACATAATATTAATAAACATTAATTCATTGAGATTATGGCAATCATCGTCCATATCAGGGCCATGCCCCCCGGCAGTTTCGAATACCTTGCTCGCCAATTAACGGCCCTTAAGTACTGTCGCCAGGGTTGCACGGCTGTTTTTTCTTCAAATATAACATCAGATTATGCAGGCTAATATAGCTGGCCGTTCTTTGTTGGGTTCCGACAATATTTTGCTTATCCACAATGTACAAGCTAAGTGCCCCGGTGCTTTCAGTTAAACTTCATATTTTGCACCACTACTTTAATTATTAAACCTTATTTCTACAAGCACCGACAGTGTTCTTTATTGAAGAATACCATTTCATTAAGTTTAAATGACGGTATAAATCGAAATCTGCAGTATGAATAACTCATTAGATATATTTTTATCATTATTTTTAATGAGGTTGATACTGATTGTCTGGAGATGCTGGCGCTGAAGTCAGCGCCAGTTCTGGTTTTGAAGTGGTTAACGAAGGTTAACAGGAGGACGTACGCAATTAGTGCTTAACAATATACATAGTGCGACTGTATGCCACATCCTCTGGGTTGGTAATCGGATACCCTTTCAGCCACGGTTTAATTAAACGTCCGTTGGTGTACTGATAAATCGGCGCAATAGGTGCCTGTTCCATCAGAATTTTCTCCGCAGCGTTATAATCAGCATTCCGCGCTTTCTCTGTATTTTCCAGAGTAGCCTGGGTCAACACTTTATCGTATGCCGGATTATTAAAGCGGGAGATATTGCCCGTATGGGTCGATGTTAATAATGACAGGAACGTAGAAGGCTCATTGTAGTCGCCCACCCAGGAGGCACGGATAACATCAAAGTTGCCGGTATTACGACTATCAATATAGGTTTTCCACTCCTGGTTTTGCAGTTTCACGTCAACGCCAAGGTTTTTCTTCCACATCGACGCGACTGCGATAGCTATCTTCTGATGGTTTTCAGAGGTGTTGTACAACAGTGTGAGTTTAAGCGGTTTCTGCGGACCATATCCCGCGGCACGCAGCAGCGTTTTCGCCTGGGCATTAAGTTCTTCCTGACTCATTTGCTCAAAGGGGGACGGTTCTGGCATAAACCCTGCTGTGACATCCGGCGTAAAGTGCCAGGCGGGTTTTTCGCCAGTTCCTAATACTTTCTCCGCCATCAGACGACGATCGATAGTCATACTGAGCGCCAGACGCACGCGTGAATCGGCAGTCGGCCCTTTTTGCGTGTTAAATGCATAGTAATAAGTACCAAGCTGCGGCGGCGTATACACCTGGCCCGGAATATCCTTCAATAGCTTCTGATACATATTTTTCGGGAAGGACTCAGTAATATCAATATCGCCAGCAAGATAGCGTTTGGTCGCAGCAGACTCCTGGTTAATCGGCAGGAAAGTCACTTTTTGCAGCACCGTTTTGGCGTTGTCCCAATAATGTGTATTCGGCACAACTTCCAGTTTCTCGTTAACCACACGGTCTTTCAGCACATAGGCACCGTTACCGATAAGGTTGCCTGGCTTCGTCCACTCTTTACCGCTTTCGACATTGGTTTTTTGGACAGGATAAAACGCAAAGCTCGCTGTCAGGTTGGCAAACCAGGGTAGCGGTTTGTCCAACTGCACTTTGAAGGTATGCGCATCCACCGCGCTGACACCTAACTTATCGGGCGCGGCTTTGCCATCGATGATCGCCTGGGCATTGTTGATCCCTGCTAGCGCGGCAAACCAGGCAAACGGCGATAGTGTTTTCGGGTCAACCAGACGCTGCCAACTGTAGACAAAATCCTGTGCCGTTACCGGCGTGCCATCGGCCCATTGCGCATTATTGCGCAACGTAAACGTCCAGATACGGTTATCATTACTCTTCCACTGTGTGGCGACACCGGGAATAATCTCACCCTTTTCATTCTGGTTGACCAGCCCTTCGAATAAATCGCGAATAACCTGAATTTCTGGAAGCCCAACGGCTTTTGCCGGATCGAGTGACGCTGGCTCATCTTTTATATGACGCACCAGTTCTTGCTTTTCTGCCAGTACCGTCCCGCTGGGAACATCAGCAGCCCAGGATAATGAAATGCTGCTAACCAACAGCGCACAACAGGTTACTGAAACAGAATGCTGCATAAGATACCCTCAATTCCGGCTACTAAGTGAATGTGTAATTATTTGTATCGCCAGCAGGAAATGCAATTAACTTCCGACAGGAAAGTGATATTACACCTGAAAAGATAAGTGTGTGAAAACGATTTGATTATCCATACATTTTGCACAACACTGCGAGTAACTATCCCAGCATTCAGAGATGACTATGACCGTTACCCGCCCCCGTGCCGAGCGCGGCGCATTTCCGCCAGGAACCGAACATTACGGACGTTCACTATTGGGCGCGCCGCTAATCTGGTTCCCGGCACCGGCAGCCGATCGTGAAAGCGGCCTGATACTGGCGGGAACGCACGGCGACGAAAACTCCTCGGTCGTTACCCTTTCCTGCGCATTGCGTACGCTTAACCCCTCCCTGCGTCGCCATCATGTGGTGCTGGCGGTAAACCCTGACGGTTGCCAGTTGGGTCTGCGTGCAAATGCAAACGGCGTGGATCTTAACCGTAACTTTCCGGCGGCAAACTGGAAATCCGGTGAAACGGTATATCGCTGGAACAGCAGCGCAGAAGAGCGTGATGTGGTGTTATTGACTGGCGATCATCCGGGATCTGAGCCTGAGACCCAGGCACTATGCCAACTTATTCACCACATTCATCCTGCATGGGTAGTTTCTTTCCACGATCCGCTGGCCTGTATTGAAGATCCCAGACACAGCGAATTAGGCGCGTGGCTGGCGCAGTCGTTCGAATTGCCGCTGGTAACCAGCGTCGGTTATGAAACGCCAGGCTCTTTTGGTAGCTGGTGCGCCGATCTAAACCTACATTGCATTACTGCAGAATTTCCGCCCATTTCATCGGATGAAGCGAGCGAAAAATACCTGCTGGCAATGTCTAATCTTTTGCGCTGGCATCCTTGAGATGAAGCTGTCCGGTTGTAAAATGCAAGGCAGGCTCCACGTCTCGGGCCAGCCACGTTGGGCCATCCAGATCGGCAAAGTTGACCTGTGGCGTAAGCGGCAATGCAGCGCCGATCGCCCTTGATGTACACAACATACAGCCCAGCATGAGTGCAAATCCCTGCTCGCGGGCTTCGGTCGCCAGCGCCAGCGCCTCCGTCAGTCCGCCTGTCTTATCCAGTTTGATATTGACCATTTCATAGCGTCCATGCAGCGCTTTCAGACTGCTGCGGGTATGGCAGCTTTCATCTGCACAGACAGGCAGCGGATGCACGAAATTCTCCAGCGCGGCATCATCATTAGCCGGCAGAGGCTGCTCCAGCATCGCAACGCCTAAATCCGCCATTAACTGGCAGCGTGCGGCCAGCCCTTCAGCACGCCAGGATTCATTAGCATCAACAATGATTGTCGCCTCAGGCACAGCCGCCCGGATCGCAACCATCCTTTCGCTGATTAAGTGTGCATCCAGTTTGACTTTCAGCAATCTGGCACCGTTATCCCATAGCGCAGTCGCGCTCGCCGCCATCTGCTCCGGCGTGCCGATCACGACGGTTTGCGCGGTCGTTACTGTTGCATCCAGTTCAGTACCAACGTAGTCGGCCAGAGACTGTTGTTGCTGACGCGCATTGAGATCCCAAAGCGCACAGTCAATGGCATTACGCGCCGCCCCCGCGGGCAGCAATGCCTGCAGCGCTTCACGCGTCACACCGTGTTCCAGTTGCGGCACAACACTCATGATTTGAGCCAGTACCGACGCATCGCTTTCGCCATAGCGAGGATAAGGCGTACATTCTCCAACGCCCTTTACACCATTCTCTTCCAGTTCAACCACCACCACATGCGCTTCGGTCCTGCTCCCGCGGGCAATCACAAAGGGAGTGTGTAACGGCCAGGCTTCCTCATACACCTTAACTGATCTCATTTGTTTTCCTTAATGCAGTCCCTGAAGCGGATATCCGCAAATAGCGTTTGCCGTGTTAACTGCTGATGGCATAAACTAGCCTTGACGTTAACTATATGTAAACAGGAAGATAACCATGTCACAAACCGTTCATTTCCAGGGCAACCCGGTTGCAGTTGCCGGCTCTATTCCTCAGGCTGGAAGCAAAGCCCAGGCTTTTACCCTTGTGGCTAAAGACCTGTCTGACGTTACGCTGGGCCAGTTCGCAGGCAAGCGCAAAGTGCTGAATATTTTCCCAAGCATCGATACCGGCGTGTGCGCGGCATCAGTACGTAAGTTTAACCAACTGGCGACAGAAATCGACAACACCGTCGTACTGTGCATTTCAGCCGATCTGCCATTCGCCCATTCTCGTTTTTGCGGCGCGGAAGGTCTGAGCAACGTTATCACGCTGTCCACCCTGCGTAACGCTGAATTCCTGAAAAACTACGGCGTTGAAATTGCCGAAGGTCCGCTGAAAGGTCTGGCTGCTCGTGCCGTTGTCGTTATCGACGAAAATGACAACATCGTGTTCAGCCAACTGGTCAATGAAATTACCAACGAGCCTGACTATGATGCAGCGTTGGCCGTGCTGAAAGCCTAAGTTGCCCTGAATACAAAAATGCCTCCGGATGGAGGCATTTTTATTTGCATCATTACTCTTCGTTTTTTTTCTGCTGACTCAGACCATACTCGCGTAACTTATTGGCGATCGCGGTATGTGAAACCCCCAGGCGTTTAGCCAGTTTACGCGTGCTGGGATAATTCATATAAAGCTGCGTCAACACGGAACGTTCAAAGCGGCTGGTGATCTCATCCAGCGACCCTTCCATCACTTCTTCTCCGACGGCAACTGTCGCAGCATCATAATCCGGCAATAAGATATCCTGCGGACGCAGTTCATAGCCCTCAAGCTGAGTTAACGCCCGATAGATAGCATTTTTAAGCTGACGCACATTGCCCGGCCAGCCGTAGCGGGTGAGCACCGTGCTGAGATCGGCAGACAACTTCGGACGCGGTACACCCTGCTCATCGGCAAAACGCGCTACAAACAGCTCTGTGAGTGGCATAATATCTTGTGGGCAATCGCGTAGCGGCGGCAGATTAAGCGTCAGGACATTCAGACGATAATAGAGATCTTCGCGGAAAAGACCTTTCTGCACCAGTTCCACCAGGTTCTTTTGCGTCGCGCAGATTACACGAACATCAACATGAACTTCATGATCTTCACCCACGCGACGGAACGTCCCGTCATTGAGGAAGCGCAGCAATTTCGTCTGCATGCGCGGCGACATTTCGCCAATCTCATCCAACAACACTGAACCGCCATTCGCCTGCTCGAAGAACCCTTTTTTACCTTCCGGGGCGTGACCAAACAGTTCGCTTTCTACCGCATCTTCAGGAATAGACGCGCAGTTCAGCGCCAGATAAGGTTTTGACGCACGTGGGCTCGCCAGATGGCAGGCATGCGCAAAGAGATCTTTGCCCGTACCGGTATTCCCGGTGATCAGCAGCGGCGCACTCAGCGTCGCCAACTTGCGCGCCTGTTCAACAACGTGTTTCATTTTGGCGCTTACGGCAATAATCTGGCTGAATGCGCTCAGATCCTGGGTGGTCATGTTTTGCAATTGACGGCCCATGCGGAGGGTAGAACGCAACATGACAACGGCACCGGTCAGCATTTGCTCCTGATTTTCGCCCTGCAAATGGACCGGCGTAATTTCCATCAGGAAGTTCTGTCCGTTAATCACCACATGTTCACTATGGGAATCCTGCGGATTACTTTCCAGCCAGCGCTGGAAGTTAAACCCATTAATGAGCTGTGCCGCCGTGTGGTTGCGCATCCGCTCCTGGGGATGGGCAAAAAGCTGGCAACTTGCCGGGTTTGCCATCTCCACTTTGCTTTTCATATCCAGAGAAAGAACGGGTTCAGGCAATGCTTCAAGCAACGCGCTAAGCGCCAGATGTTCGCGTTCGGAAGGCATCCAGGGCACGGTACGGACGTCCGTTACCCCTGCGATGCGGCGGATTTCAGCCATCAGGCTGCTGAAGTTAGTGAACTCCAGCTCCGCAAAATTAAGGTAAATTCGCCCGATGGGGTCAATCTCGATACCGCGTAAATCAATGCTTCTCAGCACCAGTAAATCGAGCAATTCGCGGGTCAGACCAAGACGGTCTTCACAAAAGACTTCCAAACGCATAGGAACCTTCACCTGGACAAGGGATTATGTATTAAATGATAAGCCAGTATTGGGTTAGCAGGAAGGACTCTGTCAACAAATATTGACAGCACGCTGGAAAATTGGGCGCCGGGGCGTAAAGTTATACGATCGGCACCCGTATTTACTCAACTTTCACGCGGGGATTTGTTCTTTTGTAAGGTCTCTTTCACCTGACCGATCAACTGACGGCGGAAATCCCCCAGTCGCGGTTTATCATCATCAATCCACGGTAATGGACGGCACAGCTCCATCGCTTTAATCCCCAGACGCGCGGTTAACAAGCCCGCGCCAATACCCTGCGCGGCACGCGTGGATAACCGGGCCGCTAAATCCTGCGACATCCAGTCCATCCCCACTTCCCGCACCAACTCGCTGGCCCCGGCAAAAGCGATATTTAACAGTACCAGACGAAACAGGCGCAGGCGGCTGTAATAGCCGAGTTCGATGCCATACAGCGTAGCTATACGGTTAATCAACCGCAGATTTCGCCAGGCAATAAACGCCATATCCACCAACGCTAACGGGCTGACGGCAATCATCAGCGTGGATTCCGCCGCAGAACGACTGATCTCACGTCGTGCTTGCGCATCCAGCACTGGCTGCACCAGGTGGGCATACAGGCTCACAACTTCCCTATCATTCTGCGTTTCATGGATAGAGGCATACCAGCGTTGTAGCGCAGGATGAGACTGATCGATACCCGCCTGCTGCGCCAGCTTTTCACAAAATGCGCGGCCTTTTCCGGTTCCGTGACTGTGTAACAGATCACGCGCTTCATCACGCTCGTGTGCGCGTTGACGCAAACGCCACAGCCGACGCCACTCGGTTGCCACCGACCCAACGCCTGCGCCAATAATCAGCGCACCCGCAGCACAGCCCCCCAGCGCGACCCAGTCCTGAGTCTGCCAGGCGTTCATGGTCCACTGCACACCCTGAGCGACAACGCTTACGCCAAACAGTGCCAACCCGCCCATCACCATCTTGCGCCACAGACTGCGTTTAGGGCGAAGGGCCGCATCAATAACGGCTTCTGCCTGACCTTCGTCTTCCAGTGGTTCATCCACTGTCGCCGGAGAAAAAGTCTGCGCCTCCGTATCGTTGAACATTTGCTGTGCTTTAAATGCCGTGTTTGGTTCCACTTCCAGTGGACCTGAGAAATCGATACGCGGTTTTAACGGCTCGCTCATCGCAATTTATCTCCTATTAAAAACTCCAGCGCGGCATCCAGGCGAATATGCGGTAAGGGTTTATCTACATCCATGACCTGCGGGCGAAAGGCTTCAAACTGGAAACCCTGGCGATCCCAAAAAGCCTGGCCCGGTAAACGCGCTGGGACTTCTCCCGGATAGACGGTCAACGGCTCGCCGTCGCTCAGGCGATTGCCGCGCAACGCGGGGATCTTCTCGCCCTTCACATCAATCAGGCCGCTGGTGGTTGCCTGCACCGATGCCAGTCCCAGACAGTCCATACTGATGCCTTCAAACGCAGCATTTTGCCAGGCGTCCTGAATCAATTGCTGCAACAACGACACCATATTGGCATGTTGATCGACCGTAACGTGGTCGGCCTTGGTGGCAGCGAACAGCAACTTATCGATTACCGGCGAGAACAACCGGCGGAACAACGTGCGCTGACCATAATGAAAACTTTGCATCAGTTGTGTCAGCGCCAGTCGCATATCGTTAAACGCCTGTGGTCCGCTGTTAAGCGGTTGCAGGCAATCGACCAGCACAATTTGGCGATCAAAGCGCAGGAAGTGATTCTTGTAGAACCCTTTCACGACCTTTTCGCAGTAGTAATTAAACCTGTCGCGTAACATACCTGCGTTGGTATGTTTATCCGCCTGTGCCAGTTTTGACTCACCAAAAGCATCAACATCCGGCCACGGGAAAAATTGCAGCGCAGGTGCGCCAGCCATGTCCCCCGGCAGCACAAAGCGCCCGGGCTGAATGAAATGCAATCCCTGCTGTTTGCACTGATGCAGATAATCTGTCCACGCCGCGGCGATTTCCGCCAGACGGTTTTCGTCAGCAGGCGCCAGCGGGTCAAGCCCCTCGCATAGCTGCCGCCATCTGGCCGACCATTCACCTCGCTGGCCCTGCAATAATCCGGTCATTTGCCGTGACCAGCCAAGGTAATCCTGGGCCAGCATCGGTAAATCGAGCAGCCACTCCCCCGGATAATCGACGATCTCCAGGTACAACGTGGACGTATCTTTAAAGTGACGCAGCAAAGAATCGTTGGATTTGTAGCGCAACGCCAGGCGAATTTCACTGACGCCACGCGTTGGCGTCGGCCAGGTTGGCGGAGAGCCATAAAGCTGCGCCAGTCCCTCATCATAGGTAAAGCGCGGAATACCAAAATCGCGCTGAGGAACCCGCTTTACGCCAAGCAGACGCTCTTCACGCACACAACTGAGCAACGGCAGGCGTGCACCGGCATGAATATTGAGTAACTGGTTTACCATTGCGGTAATAAACGCTGTTTTACCGCTGCGGCTAAGTCCGGTGACAGCCAGGCGCAGATGCCGATCTACGCCGCGATTAACCAGCGAGTTGAGTTCATTTTTAAGTCGCTTCATCGCCATCCCGTTATGCTGAAGGAACCGAAGAAATTATAACAAACAGGGAGCAAACATAAGGTTTAATACTGAGTTATCAACTCCCTGAAAGAAATCAGGCGACATCATTCATGTCGCCTTTAGCCAAAAGAAAGCATGCGGATTATTTATTCTCTACTTTAGGAAGATGAATCCCGCTAATACCGCCTTCGTTGGTTACCTGTGTATAGCCCATCCCGGTCAGCATATCTTTTGCCATCCCGGATTGACGACCTGAGTTGCAATACAACTTCACGGTGTCGGTCTTATCAGGGACTTCTGCCGCAATTCGTGCCTGCAAATCCTTTAAAGGGATGTTGATGGCCCCCTGAAGGTGTTCCTGCTGATATTGTTCAGGAACACGAACATCAATCCAGTGCTCGGCCGCAAATACCGGCATCCCGATGACCAGCGCTAGTGCGAATACTCCTTTTTTCAACATAGTATCGTTCCGTTAAATGATGGAAAGTCACCTAACACTATATACTTGATCTTAAGGAAATATTGCGAGCATGCTATCACTGGCCGTAGCGTTGGGAAATTTTCCTGGCAACCTTGCTCAATAATGGCTCCAGTACCAACACCAGCAACATTTTTAACGGACGGCGGGCCACTGATTTCACCGCCCACCCCGCAACACCTGCGGGGCCGTAGCGAAGCGCAGTCAAAAGTACCAGCTTGCCTGCTATTTTAAAGCCCGGCTTAACCCTTTGCCCGGCACGTTGCCAGCGATTATTCATTTCAATCCTCACAATTGACGGAAACGACTGCGCAGTGTGAAGGTGTCCGATGTCACATAACGCTCCATTTCACGCAAACGCTTTTCACTCGCGGCCAGTTCACGATCGACGGAATCTAGCAGTTCCCCGCTTGATGGCTGTTGGTCGCCGGATACGACGTTGTCCGGCATTGGGTCCAGCACAAACGTCAACACGATATAGGCAACTACGGTGAAAAAGGCCAGACCAAAAAAGACTGACAGTACCACCAGGATCCTTACCAGCTTCACGGGGACATCAAGATAGTGCGCAATACCAGCACAGACCCCTTTAACCATGCCCTGCTGCGGGATACGCCACAGCTTTTTGTTCAGGTTAACGCCCCCCATTAGCGGTCCCTCCAGTTTGGATGTTCGGCATCAAGGATATCTTCCAGCGCCTGAATACGTTCACGCATACGCTGTGCATCATTGTTGAGCTCTACCAGACGTTGCTGATCGCTTTGCGACAGTTCACCACGGCTGGAACGATTGCTGTAATGCAGCCACAGCCAGATCGGCAAAACGAACAGCACAAAGATAGTTAACGGAATGGCCAGAAATAGCGCGCTCATGAGTACTCCTTACAGGTGATGAGCGGCGGCGCGTTCGGGCACCGCCAGATGTTATTATTGCTTGTCTTGCTGCATTTTGGCTTTAAGCTGCGCCAGCTGCTCGCTGATTTCATCATCTGCTTTCAGGTCAGCAAATTGCTGATCCAGAGATTTTTGCTTACCGAAGTTATGGCTTTCGGCTTCCGCTTCCATCTGATCAATACGGCGCTCAAAAGATTCGAAGCGGGCCATTGCTTCATCCAGTTTGCCGCTATCCAACTGACGACGGACATCACGAGAAGAACTCGCCGCCTGATGACGCAACATCAATGCCTGCTGACGAGCCCGGGTTTCACTGAGTTTATTTTCCAGCTCACCAATCTCTTTTTTCATCCGCGCCAGCGTATCGTCAACCAGCGTCACTTCATGCTCCAGAGAGGCAATTAAATCGGTCAGTTTCTGCTTTTCAATTAATGCAGAACGCGCCAGATCTTCTTTCTCTTTACGCAGCGCCAGCTCAGCTTTTTCTTGCCACTCCGCCTGCTGCGCACTGGCCTGTTCAATCCGGCGGGACAGCTGTTTTTTTTCTGCCAGTGCACGCGCTGAGTTAGATCGAACCTCAACCAGCGTGTCTTCCATTTCCTGAATCATCAACCGCACCAGTTTCTGCGGATCTTCGGCCTTTTCCAGCAACGCATTAATATTGGCGTTCACGATGTCGGCAAAACGAGAAAAAATACCCATAATGTAATCCTCACTTACTGTTCTGATATCGGGCAATGCCCTGCTGCTTCCATAATGCACTTGTCGTGCCAACTTTTTATATTATTGATTTTGAAGATAATATCTAATTTTACCTGACGAGATAATTAGGGTAAATTGGTGAATAACACTAACAAATGGTGAATTTCATCATGGCAGGATACAAAGATACTCTTCTGGGGGAAGCAAACAGCTTCATTGAAGTGCTGGAACAAGTCTCCCATCTGGCCCCCCTGGAAAAACCCGTGCTGGTTATCGGTGAGCGTGGCACAGGAAAAGAGTTAATCGCCAACCGTCTGCACTACCTTTCCACTCGTTGGCAAGGACCGTTTATTTCTCTTAATTGTGCGGCGCTGAACGAAAATTTACTCGATTCCGAACTCTTCGGCCATGAAGCTGGCGCTTTTACCGGAGCGCAAAAACGCCATCCTGGCCGCTTCGAGCGCGCCGACGGTGGCACACTTTTTCTTGATGAACTGGCAACCGCACCGATGTTGGTACAGGAGAAATTGCTGCGCGTTATTGAGTATGGAGAGCTCGAGCGCGTAGGCGGTAGCCAGCCGCTGCAGGTTAACGTGCGCCTGGTCTGTGCCACCAATGCCGACTTACCGAGAATGGTCAGTGAAGGTACTTTCCGCGCAGACCTGTTGGATAGACTGGCCTTTGATGTCGTGCAACTTCCACCTTTACGGGAGCGTAAAAGCGACATCATGTTGATGGCCGAACATTTTGCGATTCAAATGTGCCGCGAGATTGGATTACCGCTGTTTCCCGGTTTTAGCACACAAGCCAGAGAAACACTTCTCCACTATCGCTGGCCGGGCAATATCCGCGAATTGAAAAACGTTGTTGAACGCTCAGTATACCGACATGGTACCAGCGATTATCCGCTGGACGAGGTAGTGATAGATCCGTTTAAGCGCCACACTACAGACGTTCAGCAGCAGGAAACCCCCTCTACAGCGGCAACGTTACCGCTGGATCTGCGCGCATTCCAGCAACAGCAAGAAAAGACGTTTCTGCAAACCAGCCTACAACAGGCAAAATTTAACCAGAAAAAGGCCGCCGAACTGCTTGGGCTGACGTACCATCAGCTCCGCGCGTTGCTTAAAAAACACCAGATTTAGCGATGCATTACCGACCGTTAAGCGCCTTCATGTGCAAAATCCTCCACAAAGCACATTGAAATAGTACCGTTTAACGGTTCCCACATATCATCATTCTTGCATAAGTTTCATACTGACTCCATAATGAATGAGCGTTCATTCACATAATCATTACAAGGCGACCAACACGGATACGCCTTGAGGATCCTCTTTAGAAACTGACAGCAGGTAAATTATGGCTAAAAAAACGCTTCGACTTTCCTTCCCCCAGTGGCAGGGAGGCAACAATCCCCCCTATCATCTCGGATCACTTCTGTTGTCCTTTCTCTCGCCTGAAGCGAAAGGCCCCGTCGAGGATGTTCCGGTTGCTTTACCTGAAAGCGAGCCGCTGAGTGTAATAGATGGTATTACTGGTAAACCACAGATTCTTAAACAGTTGAACGATGCGGTGACGCGTATTGAAAAACACGATCCCGACGCGATTGTCGTATTGGGCGGTGACTGCCTGGTTTCTTTGGTGCCCTTCGCGCATCTGCTGAATAAGTACGGTGATAAGCTGGGCGTGCTTTGGATCGACTCTCACCCCGACGTGCAGACGGCTGAACAGTATCCAAATGCGCATGCCCATGTACTTGGCGCACTGATTGGCACGGGCGATAAAGATTTAGTGGACCACGTCACACACAAGGTTTCGCCGTCAAAAATTATGATTGCCGGCATTCACAATCCACTGATATACGAAAGCGACTATCTGGCCCATCACCGGATTGCGACGGCTGGCCCTGATGATGTCAAAAACGGTGCCAACGAGGTCATGGAATGGATTGCCCGCGAACACATTGAATATCTGGCGATTCATATTGATCTGGATGTTCTGGACCCGTCACTTTTCCGTTCTGTTTTGTTCGCCAAACCAGGCCGAGGGGAACATGATTTTGGCGATGTGGCCGAGGGTAAGCTGACTATTGAAGAGGTGCTTAAACTGGTTAATCTTGCCACTGCAAACGCCGAGGCCGTCGGGCTTACCATTGCTGAACATCTGCCGTGGGATATGGTGAACCTGAAGAACATGCTCAGTGCATTACCTCTCATGAAGTAACGCAAGATATCAATAAATCTCATCGCTGGTTCCAGGCCTCAAAGCACGGTAAAGTTTCGCCATAGATTCAAAGATAAAGGTCGATATGCTAAAGAATACTGAAACCTACCATAAGCTTATTACCGCTGCCGCAGCCTGTTTTGCTGAGAAAGGATTCAATGCAACCAGCGTGCGCGAAATTTCCACGCGTGCAGGTATCAGCCAGGGAGCCATGTACACTTACTTCAAAAGTAAGGATGAGCTTATTCGGGCAATCGTTCTGGAAGAGCAAAACACTGCGCTGGCTGCCCATAATGAGCCCTGTAGCGGATCGTTTTTTGATCGTCTTTGCAAGCAGGTCGTTTCTTGCATAAGCGATGTCGGTTACCCTGTCACGCACAACCTTTGGATAGAGATCATGGCCGAATCGGCACGCAATCCGGAACTCAGGGAAGCGTTTATCGCCAGTGATAACATCATGCGACAAAGCATTGCGGGAATAATTGCGCAAGGTATCGCCGCAGGAGAGTTTCGTCGGGATATTAACCCACAAGCGATAACCATCATTCTGTTTGCATTTATTGACGGACTGATTGCCCGTAAGGCTATTAACCCTGCGTTCTCATTGGAAACAGATGTACCAGCGTTCCCTGATTTAATGTCAAAGTTGCTTAAATAAAATACTTCCCGAGCCTGCTTTCTGATCTTGCCCCTGCCCACTTCGCGCCAGAAGTGGGCATTGCGGGCGTCAACACAATCAATACATAAAGTATCAATTTATACAATTGTCGGTGAATTGCAGCTGAACTCCCTACCACGAGTAAAAGCAAAAAATCATTTCTGCGCACTCATCATTCCTGCCCGACCTCACAGCCATAAATCCTAACGTTATACAAGCATTTCAGCGGGTATGCCGATCGTTTTACGTCGTCCACAGGGCCATGTCGCTGAAAAAAGAGACTGGATGCCAGGATGACGATGGTGTATAAAATAATACAAACAGTATTATTTTATACTAAATGAATTATCAATACTTAAGCTGGAGATTGAACCATGCCCACCAATATTACCCAGAACACAACGACGGATAGCTTCCCGCCAGCAGGCCATTACTCACATAGTGTGACTGCCGGAGGATTCGTTTTCATTTCTGGACAGCTACCTGTCACGACTAATGGCGAAAGAAAAGCGGAAGCTTCTTTTGAAGAACAGACCAGACTGGCTCTACAGAATGTTGATGCTTGTCTGGCAGGAGCCGGCGTTTCCCGTCAGCACCTGGTATCGGTACGCGTCTATGTCACGGACATTAATCAGTGGCCGACGTTTAATCGGATCTACGGCGAATGGATCGGTGATTCCCGTCCAGCCCGTGCTGTCGCTGGCGTTGCAGAGCTTCATTACGGCTTTGCCGTAGAAATTGAAGCCATTGCGTTAGCACAACAAGTGTGACTATTAACTGTTACAGGTGAACAACAATGACTGAAATGACACTACCTGATTACCACGATGTTGCCGCGGCCGCTGAGCGTATCGCAGGTTATGCGAACAAGACACCGGTTATGACATCACGAACGGTGAATGAAGAGTTTGGTGCTGACGTTTTCTTCAAATGCGAAAACTTCCAGCGGATGGGGGCATTTAAGTTTCGCGGCGCGATGAATGCTTTGCGCCAGTTTACACCAGAACAGAGAGCAGCCGGCGTCGTGGCTTTTTCATCCGGAAACCATGCTCAGGCAATTGCCCTGTCCGCAAAATTACTGGGTATTCCGGCGACAATTATCATGCCGCACGATGCGCCAGCCGCTAAGGTTGCTGCCACGAAAGGGTATGGCGGACATGTCGTGATGTACGACCGTTATACTGAAGATCGTGAAAAAATTGGCCGGGATCTGGCAGAAAAACAGGGACTAACGCTGATCCCACCTTACGATCACCCGCACGTTATTGCAGGCCAGGGTACTGCCACGAAAGAACTGATTGAAGAAGTTGGTGCTCTGGATGCCCTTTTTGTTTGTCTGGGTGGTGGCGGTCTTCTATCTGGTTCCGCACTGGCCGCGCGACACTTGTCCCCTGATTGTCTTATCTATGGTGTGGAACCTGAGGCAGGCAACGACGGTCAACAGTCGTTTCGCAGTGGCAAAATTGTGCACATCGATACGCCGAAAACCATTGCAGATGGCGCGCAAACCCAACATCTAGGACAGCATACCTTTCCACTGATCCAGAAACATGTTAACGATATTCTGACGGTTTCAGATGATGAATTAATTGCCGCAATGAAATTTATCGCGGAACGAATGAAAATGGTCGTGGAGCCAACAGGCTGCCTTGGTTTTGCCGCCGCGAGAGCGCGAAAAGCAGGCCTTCGGGGAAAGAGAATCGGCATTATCATCAGTGGTGGCAATGTTGATATCAACCGCTACAGTGAATTCCTTGCAGGGTAATCTCATTAAGGTATCTGCGGTGCGGATACCTTATCGCTATACGCCTGTTCCAGTCTGGAAAAGAAGCCCCAGGACGCTGTAAACTGGCCGCCATAATGGCAACAGGCATCACTGCAGGAGACTGGCATGCCAAAAACCGACGATAACTCGCTACTCAATCAAATTGAAACCATCGCCAAAGGACTGAGCGATACCTTCTCTCCGTTTTGCGAGGTTGTGGTTCATGACCTCAAGAACCCTGAGCATGCGATCTTATCCATACATAATAATCTGTCCGGTCGCAAAGCTGGCCAGCCCGCAACGGAGCTTGGACTGGCGCGGATCGCATCACCTGATTTTCCTAACATCGTTGCCAACTACAGCAATCAGTTTGCTGATGGTCGCCCGGTAAAAAGTACCTCTATTGGCATCAAGGACGAACAAGGCAAATACATCGCGGCGCTATGCCTGAATGTTGATATGACGCTATTTCGCGGGATGCAGAGTGCGCTTGCACGGTTTACTGAAACCGAGTGCTCACCTGTCAGCGAACACCTCGATCCTGGCAGTAATGAAGTGATTCGCCAGCGTATTGATAACTTTGCGGCTGAACGTGCAACAACGGCGCGAGCGCTGAAAACAGAAGACAGAAAGGTACTGATTCAACAATTGCGTAAGGAAGGTTTACTGAACGTACGAAAATCCATGGATACGGTGGCGCAGCATCTGGGAGTGTCCAGAGCAACCGCATACCTGTACGCCCGTCAGGCTAACGCTATCGGCGAATAAGTTGGTCGTTTGACTGGCGAGCAGCGAACTTCACGCATTGCGATCTGACCAATTCTGAACTGGGTGATTTAGATATTCGGGGCGTCGATTTACAAGGCGTTAAGATAGATAGTTACCAGGCCTCTTTGATCATGGAACGGTCTGGGCGGTTAGCCCTGGTTAATCAAGCCCGCAATACACCTGGGAGCGGTGAATCCCCGCCCCCTACGTATCTGTTCTGTTACCCTTCAGGCATTGCTGAAGAGTGGTGGGTGGAAATTTTCCACGCCTTCCCATCCCATGCGTAAGTAAACGTATAACGGGCCGAAACAGTCGATTTGTCTGCGAAGGTGAAGGTATAGGTACCAGCATCAATCGCCTTATTACAGCCAAGACGAATGGTACGACTGTCAATTTTCCCGGTCGGTTTCTTTGCCAGAAAATGTTCAAAATAATCCTCACGCTCAGCATCTGTTAAGCGGGCTTTATTTGACACCGTGGGAAGTAATACTGCATCACTAAGATAATTTTCAGATACTGTCTTCGCGTTACCCGTTTTCAGTGATTCATTCCACTTGTCGAATAGCGCTTCGATTTGCGCTTTGTTCACCTTCACACATTCTGGGGCCGGAGTCGCAAAAACGGGGCCCGATAAAAGGATCAGTGAACAAGCAAAACCAAGTAATTTCTTCATAGTAATCATTCCATTAATGGTTAGATGGCCACAAGAAGGTCATTGATAACCGGATAGTCAAATCACCTGTAATAACCAATAGAAACCATTAACATACGCCGGGTGTAGAAAATAAAGACGTTAAATAAATGAGTAATTAATACAATGAAATAATTAGATATTTTGGCATTGATGCTCTGTATTTAACATAACCCACTACCTGAATGATTATAGTTCAGCATGCATATGATTTCTGTCCCCCTTCCCGAATCTCTTTAACGCTATCCCTTCCTTACGTTTCGGTACTTGCGACACCCCAGCACATAAATTTGGCATAGCTATACCCTCATGAAACTCGCGCTTCGTTTATTACGGGTCAGATGAGGCATGAAAATGCTAAGATAGTTTATGAGTTATATTCAAAGTGGAGCGCTGGTATGAATATTGACCAGGCCGCGACGTAGAATTTGCGACTAACTGTATGGTTGCCCCCAAACTCAAACGGTAATGGCGAATGTCATTAAATATTAGTAAGATAGCTTCTTTATTCATAGTCCCTTAAAATTATGCGCCTGGTTTTATCAACTCTGATCGTAATGGCTGGACTTCTGAGTGGTCAGGCTGTTGCCGCGCCTCTGCAGACCACGCACGCTGATATTCGTGACAGCGGCTTTGTCTATTGCGTCAGCGGGCAAGTCAATACATTCAACCCACAGAAAGCGAGCAGCGGCCTGATTGTCGACACTCTGGCAGCCCAACTCTATGACCGGCTACTTGATGTGGATCCGTACACCTACCGACTGGTGCCAGAACTGGCTGAGAGCTGGGAAGTGCTGGACAACGGCGCAACCTACCGTTTCCACTTGCGCCGCGACGTTTCGTTTCAAAAGACGGCCTGGTTTAAGCCTACCCGTAAGCTAAATGCAGATGATGTGGTATTTACCTTCGAGCGCATATTTGACCGTCACCATCCGTGGCACAACGTCAATGGCAGCAGCTTTCCCTACTTCGATAGCCTGCAATTCGCTGATAACGTGCAAAGCGTGCGCAAGCTGGATAACAACACGGTTGAATTTCGTCTGACTCAGCCAGATGCCTCCTTCCTGTGGCATCTGGCGACACACTATGCCTCTGTAATGTCGGCTGAATATGCCACACAACTGGCCAAACAGGATCGCCAGGAATTACTCGACAGGCAGCCCGTCGGTACCGGACCGTTCCTGCTTTCAGAAAACCGCGCGGGGCAATATATTCGTCTACAACGTCACGAAAAATTCTGGCGCGGCACGCCCCTGATGCCACAGGTCGTTGTGGATCTCGGTTCAGGCGGCACCGGACGGTTATCAAAGCTCCTGACCGGGGAGTGCGACGTTCTGGCCTGGCCCGCGGCCAGTCAGCTCACCATATTACGTGATGACCCACGCCTGCGCCTGACGCTGCGTCCTGGAATGAACATTGCCTATCTGGCATTCAACACCAATAAACCGCCGCTGGATAACCCCGCAGTGCGGCATGCGCTGGCACTGGCCATTAACAACCAGCGTCTGATGCAGTCTATCTACTACGGTACGGCAGAAACTGCAGCATCTATTTTGCCCCGCGCCTCGTGGGCTTATGACAACGAAGCTAAGATTACTGAATACAACCCGGCTAAATCCCGTGAGCAGCTAAAAGCACTGGGACTTGAGAACCTGACGTTGCAACTGTGGGTCCCGACCAGCTCTCAGGCCTGGAATCCGAGTCCGCTGAAAACAGCGGAACTGATCCAGGCAGATATGGCGCAGGTGGGTGTGAAAGTGAAGATCATCCCGGTTGAAGGTCGTTTTCAGGAGGCGCGATTAATGGATATGAACCATGATCTGACGTTGTCAGGTTGGGCGACGGACAGTAACGATCCTGACAGTTTTTTCCGACCGTTGCTCAGTTGCGCCGCCATCAACTCACAGACTAACTTCGCACACTGGTGCAATCCGCAGTTCGACAGCATTTTACGCAAAGCGCTGTCTTCGCAGCAGCTCTCCTCGCGTATTGACGCCTATGACGAAGCACAAAATATCCTGGCGCAAGAGTTGCCGATCCTGCCGTTGGCCTCATCATTGCGTCTACAGGCTTACCGCTATGACATCAAAGGTCTGGTGCTAAGTCCGTTCGGGAATGCGTCCTTTGCCGGGGTTTCCAGGGAAAAGACTGATGAGGTGAAAAAACCATGATTATCTTCACCCTGCGCCGCTTCTTATTGCTGCTGGTCACCCTGTTCTTCCTGACATTCATTGGGTTCAGCCTGAGCTACTTCACCCCCCATGCGCCGTTACAAGGCGCATCGCTGTGGAACGCCTGGATATTCTGGTTCAACGGTCTGATCCACTGGGATTTTGGCGTTTCCAGTATTAACGGTCAGTTAATCTCAGAACAGCTGAAAGAGGTTTTCCCAGCCACGATGGAGCTGTGTATTCTTGCCTTTGGGTTTGCGCTGATGGTCGGGATCCCCATCGGCATGCTGGCCGGCATCACACGTAATAAATGGCAGGATCGCTGCATCAGCGCATTGGCTCTGATGGGGTTTTCCATTCCCGTTTTTTGGCTGGCGCTGCTGCTGACGCTCCTCTTCTCACTGACTCTCGGCTGGTTACCCGTTTCGGGACGTTTCGATCTACTTTACGAAGTAAAACCGGTGACCGGTTTCGCCATTATTGATGCGTGGATCTCTGACTCCCCCTGGCGCGACGAAATGTTGGTTAGCGCAATCCGTCATATGGTGCTTCCGGTATTGACGCTTTCCGTCGCACCCACCACGGAGGTCATTCGCCTGATGCGTATCAGCACCATTGAGGTCTTCGATCAGAACTATGTCAAAGCGGCAGCCACGCGCGGTTTGTCACGCTTCACCATTCTGCGTCGCCACGTATTGCACAACGCACTTCCGCCGGTCATTCCTCGTCTTGGATTACAGTTTTCCACCATGCTGACGCTGGCGATGATCACCGAGATGGTCTTTAGCTGGCCAGGGCTGGGACGTTGGTTGATTAACGCGATTCGCCAGCAAGACTACGCCGCTATTTCGGCGGGTGTGATGGTGATTGGCTCCCTGGTTATTATCGTTAACGTCATCTCTGATATTTTGGGTGCTATGGCTAACCCTCTGAAACATAAGGAATGGTATGCCTTACGATAGCGTATATAGCGAGAAGCGCCCACCCGGAACGCTACGCACCGCATGGCGTAATTTTTATGGCGATGCTTCTGCGATGGTGGGTCTGTACGGTTGTGCGGGACTGGTCATTCTGTGTGTGTTTGGTGGCTGGTTTGCCCCTTACGGCATCGATCAGCAATTTCTTGGCTACCAACTGTTGCCACCGTCCTGGTCACGCTATGGCGAAGTGTCATTCTTCCTCGGAACTGACGATCTGGGCCGCGACGTATTAAGCCGTCTGCTCAGCGGCGCGGCCCCGACCGTTGGCGGTGCGTTTGTCGTTACCCTCGCCGCCACACTCTGCGGTCTGTTGCTGGGCGTGGTTGCCGGGGCAACGCACGGACTACGCTCAGCGGTGCTGAACCACATTCTGGATACCCTGCTGTCAATTCCATCGCTACTGCTGGCCATTATTGTGGTGGCTTTTGCCGGGCCACATCTGACGCATGCGATGTTCGCCGTCTGGCTGGCTTTACTGCCGCGTATGGTGCGCTCCGTCTACAGCATGGTGCATGACGAGCTGGAAAAAGAGTATGTCATTGCTGCTCGTCTGGATGGCGCGAGCACGCTCAATATCCTGTGGTTTGCAATTCTGCCGAATATCACTGCCGGTCTTATCACTGAAATCACCCGAGCACTGTCAATGGCGATTCTGGATATCGCTGCCCTGGGCTTCCTTGATCTCGGCGCACAACTGCCCTCCCCAGAATGGGGCGCCATGCTCGGCGATGCGCTGGAGTTGATCTATGTTGCGCCGTGGACCGTCATGCTGCCCGGAGCGGCAATTATGATAAGTGTGCTGCTGGTAAATCTGTTAGGTGACGGCGTACGCCGCGCAATTATTGCGGGGGTGGAATAATGCCATTACTGGATATCCGCAACCTGACTATCGAGTTCAGGACCGGTGACGACTGGGTGAAAGCAGTGGACCGCGTCAGCATGACGCTAAACGAAGGTGAGATCCGTGGACTGGTCGGTGAATCGGGTTCAGGTAAAAGTTTGATCGCTAAGGCCATCTGCGGCGTCGCCAAAGATAACTGGCGCGTTACCGCGGACCGCATGCGTTTTGATGATATCGACCTGTTGCGCCTTTCCGCCCGCGAGCGACGTAAGCTGGTCGGTCATAACGTGTCCATGATCTTTCAGGAGCCGCAGTCTTGTCTGGATCCGTCTGAACGTATTGGACGCCAACTGATGCAAAACATTCCCGCCTGGACTTACAAGGGGCGCTGGTGGCAACGTATCGGCTGGCGCAAACGCCGCGCGATTGAACTGCTGCACCGCGTCGGGATAAAAGATCATAAAGATGCCATGCGCAGTTTCCCTTATGAGCTGACCGACGGTGAGTGCCAGAAGGTCATGATCGCCATCGCACTGGCAAACCAACCTCGCCTGCTGATTGCAGATGAACCCACCAATGCGATGGAACCCACAACCCAGGCGCAAATTTTTCGTCTGCTGACTCGACTGAATCAAAACAGCAATACCACCATTTTGTTGATCAGCCATGACCTGCAAATGCTCAGCCAATGGGCAGACAAAATCAACGTAATGTACTGCGGACAAACGGTGGAAACCGCGCCCAGTAAAGATTTGGTGACGATACCTCATCACCCTTATACGCAAGCGCTGATTCGCGCCATTCCTGATTTTGGTAGCGCAATGCCGCATAAAAGCCGCCTGAATACCATGCCAGGAGCAATTCCGTTGTTAGAACAGTTGCCCATCGGCTGTCGTCTGGGGCCGCGTTGCCCTTATGCGCAGCGCGAATGCATTGAAACCCCAAGACTGACCGGAGCAAAGAATCATCTCTACGCCTGTCATTTCCCGCTGAATATGGAGAGAGAGTGAGATGGTAGAAACCCTGCTCGAAGTGCGTAATCTGAGCAAAACCTTCCGCTACCGGACGGGATTATTTCGCCGCCAGACCGTCGAAGCCGTTAAACCGCTGAGCTTTACGCTGCGTGAACGTCAAACGCTCGCTATTATTGGCGAGAACGGCTCAGGCAAGTCCACGCTGGCGAAAATGCTGGCTGGGATGGTTGAGCCGACCAGCGGCGAGCTGCTGATTGACGATCATCCGCTAAAATATGGCGATTATTCATTTCGTAGTCAGCGTATTCGCATGATTTTCCAGGATCCGTCAACGTCGCTAAACCCACGGCAGCGTATCTCACAGATCCTCGATTTTCCGTTACGCCTGAATACCGATCTGGAGCCTGAACAGCGCCGCAAACAGATTGTGGAAACTATGCGTATGGTAGGTCTGCTACCCGATCATGTTAGCTACTATCCGCATATGCTGGCCCCAGGGCAAAAACAGCGTCTGGGCCTTGCCCGTGCGCTGATTTTGCGGCCAAAAGTTATTATCGCCGACGAAGCGCTGGCTTCTCTGGATATGTCGATGCGATCACAGCTCATCAACCTGATGCTGGAATTACAGGAAAAACAAGGGATTTCGTATATCTATGTGACCCAACATATTGGGATGATGAAACACATCAGCGACCAGGTGTTAGTCATGCATCAGGGCGAAGTTGTCGAGCGCGGCAGTACGGCAGACGTGCTGGCCTCTCCGCTACATGAGCTGACTCGTCGTCTTATTGCAGGGCATTTTGGCGAGGCGCTTACCGCCGATGCCTGGCGGAAAGACCGTTAATCAGATAATAGCCCACCAGGACGGGAGGGCTATCCGTTCTGTCATCAGTGACAAAACCGGGGCAAGAGTAGCGCGTCAACCTCAGAGAACGTGACTGACGGGAAAATTTCACCCTGCATCGCCCAAACGCCGGCGGTGCAGACTTCCTCGATAAGATGGGTCGTATCTATCCCCTCAACCACAACGCGCTCGCAATATCCCCTGATATTTTTAATCAACACCGGGAAAATTGTTTTTTCTACCTGTGACAGGAAGAAGTCGCGATCCATTTTCACAACGTCAAAACGGCCGCACACCAGCGGACTCGCGCCAATACTGCCAGATCCGAGATCGCCCAACCACAAGGCATTTGGGCCATCACTCAGCGAATTAATCAGCAGGTTGTTCAGGCAAACTGTATTCGACAGAAAGCGTTCTGAGAGTTCCAGCGCAATAAAGGGCATGGAATGCAAGGCCGACTTAATGACGGGATCACCAATTGCTAATAGCGCCATTTCATCAATAAGGCTTAGCGTACAGAGCAGATTATTGTTCTCGAACCAATTACGCTTTTCTGCAATTAACCGAATTTGCTCAAGCATGAAATTACGTTTTTGTTCGCTACTCCATGCCGAAATGATGGAATCTGCGTGTAACGGATGAACCGTCTCAGAGGTGAAGCGGGCGAGCATCTCAACACCCAGCAACTTATCTGTTGTGTCTCTCATCGGTTCCGCGATGAAATGATAGTGCATAAGACCACTCCAATTGATCATAACGTCCTGATAATGCACTTTTAATCACAATCAATCAATAATATCGATCAATGAATCGATATTGATCGATAAAAACAATATATCATAACTAAATGAATATGGTCATATTTTTTGTTTTAAGAATGTTCTTACATTGATATGTGTTAAAACATCGACTAGAGGTCAGATCATACCATTTTAACCCTCTGACGCCTTGTATTTTCACCTTATACCCCTGCTCTTCTCTGGTTGGATGAGGCAGAACCAGGGGGGAGTGATATACTCCTCACGTGCAATGAATAGTGACAGGCCACCAGGTGCTGACAACGATTCCCTGCCCTCTGAAATGCCGATTACTGCTGCTCACCGTCTGGTGAATAGCAGAGAAAGATCGTGACACAAGGGGCAAAGAGTGGGATATAATTTCACACCAATTTCGAGTGACCTTGAAATTGCAATCATAACTCATTGATTGCTAAAAAAATAAGTAATGACTATAAGGATTAAAGCTATGGGTTTTCTTTCCGGTAAGCGCATTCTGGTGACCGGTCTTGCCAGTAAACTGTCCATCGCCTATGGTATCGCACAGGCGATGCACCGCGAAGGCGCTGAACTGGCGTTCACCTACCAGAACGACAAACTGAAAGGCCGCGTGGAAGAATTTGCCGCTCAGCTGGGTTCCAACATCGTACTGCAGTGTGATGTGGCTGAAGACGCCAGCATCGACACCATGTTCGCTGAACTGGGCAAAGTCTGGCCGAAATTCGACGGTTTCGTACATTCCATCGGTTTCGCACCTGCTGACCAGCTGGATGGCGACTACGTGAATGCGGTCACCCGCGAAGGCTTTAAAATTGCTCATGACATCAGCGCATACAGCTTTGTTGCAATGGCAAAAGCATGCCGTTCAATGCTGAACCCTGGTTCTGCACTGCTGACGCTGTCCTACCTGGGTGCAGAGCGCGCGATCCCGAACTACAACGTAATGGGTCTGGCGAAAGCCTCTCTGGAAGCCAACGTTCGTTATATGGCTAACGCGATGGGTCCTGAAGGCGTGCGTGTGAACGCAATCTCCGCCGGCCCAATCCGTACTCTGGCGGCTTCCGGTATCAAAGATTTCCGTAAAATGCTGGCACATTGCGAAGCGGTTACGCCGATTCGTCGTACCGTTACCATTGAAGATGTGGGCAACTCTGCGGCATTCCTGTGCTCAGACCTGTCCGCCGGTATCTCCGGTGAAGTCGTTCACGTTGACGGCGGCTTCAGCATCGCCGCAATGAACGAACTGGAACTGAAATAATCTTTCAGACTTCCTCTATGGGCGACGCTCCGTCGCCCATTATTTTCCTCTCCCTTCTCCTTCGCTCGTGGCTATATATGCTTTTCTGATATTTATTATCACTTAACAATCTTTCATCACCTCATTCGCTTACGTCAGGATATCGCAGCGCAAACGATCCGGCGTACAGGTATGACGACGTATCCGGGTCGCCACTTTTTAGACCAAGGAACGCCCATGGAACAACGCCGAATTGAAGGCAAAAGCCACTGGTATCATGAGACACAGTCCAGTACATATCCGCAAGATGTTCTACCGTTGGTGCCCGAAGCCGCACACGTAGAGGACCGATTTTTGCTGGATCTGACAATACCTGCCGTTGCGCTTTTACCCTTTCAGTCCTGGTTAGAACCTGCCCGTAAACTTGCTCAACTTCTCTTCCCAGTGCATGTTTCTCTGGATTCAATGCACACGTTCAGCGCCTATGAACGTATGAGTACCGCTTTAACCGTCGCACAGGTTTGTGGCGTACAGCGTTTATGTAATCATTATGCTGCACGTCTGACCCCCCTTCCTGGCCCTAATTCATCCAGGGAAAGCAACCACCGACTGGCGCAAATCACCCAATATGCTCGCCAGCTAGCCAGCTCTCCGGACGTCATCGGCTCACGCGATCGCCAGCATCTGGAGGCGGTTGGCCTCACGACCAGCGACAGTGTTCTGATGAATCAAATCGTTGGCTTTGTCGGCTTTCAGGCCCGCGTCGTTGCGTTGTTTCAGGCCTGGTTTGGCCATCCTGTGCGACGCATTCCAGGCCTTGATATTCAGCAATTTGCCGAGGCATCCCCCTTTAGTGCAGAAGAAGCACAGTGGCACACCGCCGACCTGCCAATTGAAAAACATCTTGCCGGCGCAGAAGCACATGCCAGCCATACTCCCATTGTGTTGCAAGCGCTGAGGCCATTACTTCAACACTCACCTGAAGAACTGGCGTTATTTGAAGCGCTTTTTACCAGCACATTACACAGCGATGTGCAATCACGGACATTTTCTCTGACCACGCTGTTCACATCGCGGATTAACGGTAGCGTGTCCTGCTTCAATGAGTACGCCCTCTCAGCCACTGAGCTCACTGAGCTCACTGAGATTATTACCGTACTTCGCCAGGATGAGCGCCAAATACAGCGTTGGGAGCAACGACATCCGGTTGAGCGCGTCACCCTGCAGGCGGTACAATGGCTAACCCGGGCGCCCGATCGCTTTAGCACCGCACTGCTTACTCCGTTACTCGACCAGGGTATATCTTCAGAACAGGCAATTAACGTACTGGCCTGGAGCGGATTGTGCGGATGGTTAAATCGTTTGAAGATCGCGTTGGGCGAGACGTATTAACCGATCCACTTGCTGAAAGAGCGCTTGCTGCGACTGGCAGATTCGCGTAAAACTGTCAGCCGCTCTTTCAGCCACGAAAATAGACAATTATGCTTCAGGACAACCCGCTGCTAGCGCAGCTTAAACAGCAACTACATTCCCAGACGCCACGTGCTGAAGGGGTGGTAAAAGCCACGGAAAAAGGCTTTGGCTTCCTGGAAGTCGATGCACAAAAAAGCTATTTCATTCCACCGCCGCAGATGAAAAAAGTGATGCATGGCGACCGCATTGTGGCGGTTATCCATACGGAAAAAGATCGCGAATCTGCCGAACCGGAAGAACTGATCGAGCCGTTCCTGACGCGCTTCGTGGGCAAAGTTCAGGGTAAGAATGACCGCCTGTCCATTGTGCCGGATCATCCGCTCCTGAAAGATGCGATTCCCTGCCGCGCCGCGCGTGGCGTTGAACATGAATTTAAAGAAGGTGACTGGGCTGTTGCAGAAATGCGTCGCCACCCGTTAAAAGGCGACCGCACCTTCTACGCCGAGTTAACCCAATTTATTACCTTCGCTGACGATCACTTCGTTCCGTGGTGGGTCACACTGGCTCGCCATAATCTGGAAAAAGAAGCACCCGATGGCATCGCCACTGAGATGCTGGATGAGGGTCTGGTGCGCGAGGACTTAACCGCACTGAACTTCGTCACCATCGACAGCGCCAGTACGCAGGACATGGATGACGCGCTTTACGCCGAAGAACAAACGGACGGTAAATTGCAGTTAACCGTCGCGATTGCCGATCCTACCGCCTGGATTGCTGAAGGCAGTAAGCTGGATAACATTGCAAAAATTCGTGCATTTACCAACTACCTGCCGGGGTTCAACATCCCAATGTTGCCGCGCGAGCTTTCGGACGATCTGTGTTCTCTGCGTGCTAACGAAATTCGCCCGGTTCTGGCCTGCCGCATGAGCATCACTGCTGACGGCACGATCGAAGACAATATCACCTTCTTCGCAGCAACGATTGAATCGAAAGCGAAGCTGGCCTACGACAATGTCTCTGACTGGCTTGAAGGCACGGGTGACTGGCAGCCGGAGAATGACGCAATTGCACAGCAGATCCATCTGCTGCACCGTATCTGTCTCAGCCGTGGCGAATGGCGCCATAATCACGCTCTGGTATTCAAAGACCGCCCGGATTACCGTTTTGTTCTCGGTGAAAAAGGCGAAGTACTGGATATCGTGGCGGAACCGCGCCGCATCGCGAACCGCATTGTGGAAGAGTCCATGATTGCGGCGAACATTTGTGCTGCCCGCGTACTGCGCGACAAGCTGGGCTTTGGTATTTATAACGTGCATATGGGATTCGATCCGGCTAACGCAGAAGCACTGGCTGCCCTACTGAAAACCCATGGTATGCACGTTGATGCTGAAGAGGTCCTGACGCTGGAAGGCTTCTGTAAACTGCGTCGTGAACTGGATGCGCAGCCTTCCGGTTTCCTCGACAGCCGCATCCGCCGATTCCAGTCTTACGCTGAGATTAGCACCGAGCCGGGTCCGCATTTTGGTCTGGGCCTGGAAGCTTATGCCACCTGGACCTCGCCTATCCGTAAATATGGCGACATGATCAACCATCGCTTGCTTAAGGCCATCATCAAAGGTGAGACAATTTCCCGCCCGCAGGATGATACGACTTTGCAGATGGCTGAACGTCGCCGCCTGAACCGCATGGCCGAGCGTGATGTGGGTGACTGGCTGTATGCACGTTTTCTGAATGACAAAGCCGGCACCGACACCCGCTTTGCGGCCGAGATTATTGATGTCAGCCGTGGTGGTATGCGTGTACGTTTAATTGATAACGGCGCGGTAGCCTTTATTCCGGCCCCCTTCCTGCACGCGGTTCGTGATGAACTGGTGTGTAGCCAGGAAAGTGGTACGGTCCAGATCAAAGGTGAGGTGGTTTACAAAGTTACTGATGTCATTGATGTCACCATCGCCGAAGTGCGGATGGAAACCCGCAGCGTCATCGCGCGCCCTGCCGTATAATACGCATTAACTCAACGACCTTTCTCTTTTGTGAAAGGTCGTTTTCTTTTTTCCCGACCAATTGCCTGCCACGCACTACACTTCTTCCATCCAGTCAGATTTATTTTTTACTATTTTCCGTTCGCCAGCTTTGCTTTTTCCTGAATCTGGATTACACATAAATATATAAATAAAACAATATGTTCAGCCATCATCACCCTTTGAATTATGGCTACCCTTACTTTTGAGGCTCTATGCGCTTTAAACGGGATAGTACACATCATGAAAGACGTTCGGGAGCTGGCTACGTTGTATAGCTATGTGGGCACCCATAACCCCTACTGGCGTTTGTCAGAGGATTGCGACATCCTGCATTTCTCTATTGACGAAGCGGCAGAAACGAACCAAAACATCGAATTATCTCCTGAGCAAGCCGACCGCATTCGGGAGATGACGGTCATCACGTCAAGCCTGTTAATAACACTGTCGATTGAAGATGACGATATCCCTGTTCACCTGGTCGGGCGGAAAATAAATAAACGCGAATGGGCCGGAAGTGCATCCGCCTGGGATGATACCCCTCCGGTCGCCCGCGATTTGGCACAAGGACTTTCTTTTGCCGAACAGGTGGTCTCTGAAGCCAACTCCGTTATTGTCATCCTTGACCGCATGGGGAACATTCAGCGTTTCAATCGCCTGTGTGAAGAATATACCGGACTCAAAGAACGCGAAGTGATTGGTCAAAGTGTCTTCACGCTGTTTATGAGTCGACGCGAAGCCGCAGCCTCCAGACGCAACATCGATGTTTTCTTTCGCGAAGGTAACTCATATGAAGTCGAACGTTGGGTGAAGACCTGTAAAGGTCAGCGACTGTTTCTGTTTCGCAATAAATTTGTGCACAACGGCAGCGGTAAGAACGAAATATTTCTAATCTGCTCAGGTACCGATATCACCGAAGAACGGCGTGCTCAGGAACGCCTGAGAGTTCTGGCAAATACCGACTCCATTACCGGATTACCTAATCGGAATGCGATTCATGAACTGATCACTGAAGCCATTGAGAATGCAGGAGATACCCAGGTTGGTATTGTGTACCTCGACCTGGATAATTTCAAAAAAGTAAACGATGCCTACGGACATATGTTCGGCGATCAACTGTTGCAAAGCGTGTCACTGGCAATTCTCAGCTGTCTTGATGATAACCAGTTACTGGCCCGTTTTGGTGGCGATGAGTTTATTGTCCTCGCGACTCAAACATCTCAAGTGGCGCTGGAAGCCACGGCATCACGTATTTTGACCCGTTTGCGTCAGCCCTTCCGAATTGGCCTGATTGAGGTTTATACCGGTTGTTCGATTGGAATTTCCCTTGCACCACAGCATGGACACGACTGCGAGAGCGTTATTCGCAATGCCGATACTGCCATGTATACCGCAAAGGAAGGCGGACGGGGACAATTCTGCGTTTTCTCTCCGGAAATGAACCAGCGAGTCTTTGAGTATCTTTGGCTGGATACCAACTTGCGTAAGGCGCTGGAAAACGATCAACTGTTGATTCATTACCAGCCGAAAATAACATGGCGTGGTGAAGTACGTAGTCTGGAGGCGCTGGTGCGCTGGCAGTCCCCTGAACGTGGTCTCATTCCTCCGCTGGAGTTTATCTCCTACGCTGAAGAATCAGGCTTGATTGTGCCGCTGGGGCGCTGGGTTATTCTCGACGTTGTTCGTCAGGTCGCAAAGTGGCGCGATAAAGGGATTAATCTGCGAGTGGCCGTGAACGTTTCTGCTCGCCAGCTTGCCGATCAGACGCTGTTTACCGACCTGAAACAGGTGCTTCACGATCTCAATTTTGAATATTGCCCTATCGATGTCGAATTGACCGAGAGCAGTTTAATTGAAAACGAACACCTGGCACTGTCCGTTATTCAGCAATTTAGCCAGCTTGGGGCACAGATCCATTTAGATGATTTTGGGACGGGTTATTCATCGTTGTCTCAACTGGCCCGCTTCCCACTTGATGCCATTAAGCTGGACCAGGCGTTCGTCAGGGATATTCATAAACAACCCATTTCACAGTCGCTGGTGCGCGCTATTGTCGCAGTGGCGCAGGCGCTTAACCTACAGGTGATAGCTGAAGGCGTTGAAAGTACGAAAGAGGATGCTTTTTTGACCAAAAATGGCGTCAATGAACGTCAGGGTTTTTTGTTCGCCAAGCCAATGCCAGCCGCTGCATTTGAACGTTGGTATAAACGTCATCTGAATAAAAAATTGCGATAACGCAACAAGAAAAGTGCAAGGGATAAACGTGAAAAATAGCCATAAATGGACACTACGTGATGATCATATCTGTATGTAATCACAGAATATATAATATTCTCCAATCATTCATGTTAATACTATTTTTCCCTTCTCTTTTGGCATGAATTTCTGCATCATGAAATTCAAACCTTTTTGACATTAGGATGATGACCATGTCTGATACCGACGCACAACGTCTGGCCGAGCGCATTGATACTGTGCTGGATATTCTCGTTGCAGGCGATTACCACTCAGCGATCCACAATCTCGAAATTCTCAAGGCTGAACTGTTAGATACGGTCAAAGAAGATACAGCGTCTGTGTCAAAAAAACCGAAGGCCCCGTGGGAAATCTGATGACTTCACTCACGTTATGTCGCTGTAGCCATCAGATTTCAGATAACGCAGCTACCGTTTAATTTCCGATACGATATCGCTATAAAAATTAATACTATGAATTCCCGACAACAATCTATTTTGCAGATGGTGATCGATAAAGGTCAGATGAGCGTGGCCGACCTGGCTAAAATCACCGGTGTCTCTGAAGTGACGATTCGACAGGATCTGAACACACTGGAAAAACAGAGCTACTTGCGCCGTGCGCACGGTTTTGCGGTGTCACTGAACAGTGATGATGTCGAAACGCGCATGATGACCAATTTCACCCTTAAACGTGAACTGGCCGAATTTGCGGCGTCACTGGTTAATCCTGGTGAATCCGTCTTTATTGAAAATGGCAGCAGCAATGCGCTGCTGGCCAGAACGTTGGCAGAACAAAAAGATGTCACCATCATCACGGTCAGTAGCTACATCGCGCACCTGCTCAAAGAAACACCGTGTGAAGTCATTCTCCTCGGTGGGATCTATCAGAAAAAAAGCGAGAGCATGGTCGGACCGCTGACTCGCCAATTTATTCAGCAGGTACATTTCAGTAAAGCCTTTATCGGTATTGACGGCTGGCAGGCTGACACCGGCTTCACCGGGCGTGATATGATGCGCTCTGATGTGGTTAATGCGGTTCTGGAAAAAGGCGCTGAGGTGATTGTACTCACCGATAGCTCTAAATTTGAGGCCATTCATCCATACACGCTGGGCCCGTTAGACAGATTCAGTCGCGTAGTCACGGACTCCAGACTCAGCGCCAGCGTGCAAATGCAACTTGAACACTCGGGTTTAACCGTCAATATCATTGATGCTCACGCATAATACTTCAGCAGATGATTTGTCCGCGGGCAGATCATCTTCTCTCTGAGACTTATCCGACAGTCCAATTAAGACTTTTTACCTGTCGTTAACAGGATAAAGTCGTAGAATTAATGTTAGCGATATAACAGGAGCGAACAGTCACCTCAGGATTTGATTGTAACGTCCTGCGCTAAACGGTTTCGCGGAAATATCTTTAGTCGTCCTATTTTGGCGCTATCATTAAAGTGAACTGGATTCCGTGATTCAATAATTCAGGAGAAAGTATTATGTTAGTAACGAGCAAAAAAATGACCGCTGCCATTCTGGCGATTACACTAGCAATGTCTTTGAGTGCCTGCTCTAACTGGTCCAAACGTGACCGTAACACTGCGATAGGTGCTGGTGCAGGTGCGATAGGCGGTGCAGTCCTGACTGACGGCAGCACGCTGGGTACGCTGGGTGGTGCTGCAGTAGGTGGTATTATCGGCCACCAGGTGGGTAAATAATTTACGGTTGAACGGCTCGATATAATAATACGTTTACTTTTTCAGGTTTGTATTATTAGAGAAGCCACGGAGAGCATCCGTGGCTTTTTTATTAGCCGCCGGCCAGCTTAACTTTCATTCCTTTGGCTTCCAGCAGCGATTTTATCAGGTCGCGTTTATCACCCTGAATTTCAATTACACCGTCCTTCACTGCCCCACCACAACCACATTTTTTTTTCAGCTCTGCGGCCAATTTAACAAGTGCAGCGTCATCTTGATCAATACCGGTAATCAGGCAAACGCCCTTACCTTTACGACCGCTGGTCTGGCGCTGGATGCGAACAATGCCATCGCCCTTCGGACGCTCTGCTACCACTCTGGGTTCATCAATTCGTCCGGACTCAGTTGAATAAACCAGTCGAGAGTTTGAGTCGCTCATTTATGCACCTCGATTCAGAGAGGCGTTGATCATCTTCAGCGTTTGCGCCGGATCTTCCGACTGCGTGACTGGACGACCAATCACCATATAATCCACACCAGCGGCCAGCGCCTGCTGTGGCGTCATAATACGGCGCTGGTCACCCGCCTCACTACCTTCAGGACGAATGCCTGGCGTCACCAGCTTGAATGTCTGTCCAAACGCCTGCTTGAACCTCACCGCTTCATGCGCCGAGCATACTACCCCGTCCAACCCACAATTTTGCGTCAAACGCGCCAACTTTTCAGCATGCTCCGCAGGTGACAACGTCACACCAAGATCGGCAAGGTCGCTGGCTTCCATACTGGTCAGGACCGTCACTGCAATTAACAGTGGCGCATCTTTACCAAAAGGCCGTAATGCCTCGCGAGCAGCGGTCATCATTCGTGCCCCACCACAAGCATGCACGTTTACCATCCAGACGCCAAGGTCAGCAGCTGCCGCGACGGCATGCGCCGTGGTGTTGGGAATATCATGAAATTTCAAATCCAGAAAGACGTCGAAGCCACGCTGTTGCAGATCCCGTACCAATTGAGGTCCAAAAAGCGTGAACATCTCTTTGCCCACTTTCAAACGACAATCTCGGGGATCAATTCTGTCGACAAACGCTAATGCCTTATCACGTTTTGAATAATCCAACGCGACAACGACGGGAGAATCAGTAGCAGCACGGGAAGAAGATGAAGCAGTAAACGTCATGACCAGACCTTCTTGATGATGGGCGCACGAACGGCGCAAAATGGGTAAACGGCGTGCATTCTACCTGTGGTAATAGAAAATTAACAGGCGCGTTTACATTTCTGCGAAGCGATGTGGCACAGGAGCCTGAGGGCTGGTTGAAGAAAAATAAATAAGTATGTTGTAACTAAAGTGAATTTTTTTTAAAAATTAAAGCCCGTCCAGACCGCGAATTGGCTTAATGGTTGACCAGGAGCGGCACGATGGGCAGTGCCAGTACAGCGAATAAGCAGTAAACCCACACTTCTGGCAACGATAGCGCGGCTTGCTGCGCACCTGCTCACCAACCATATCGCGCAGGACCATCAGACTCTCTTTTGCGCGCCCTTCTTCTGCTTCATTAAGGTGGTAATCCATCAGTTTATGGAACACACGCATCGTCGGATGACGTTGCAACTGACGGGTAATATAAACCTGTGCAGTATCAGTACCCTCGCGCGCCTCAAGAATATCAGCCAGCATCAACTCAGCGGCAGCACCGGTGTTTTCTTCGACCGCACGGCGTAAAAACTCCGCCCACTCATCGTTTTTACCCAGCTGTTGGTAGCAGCTCTGCAGCATTTCCAGCGTTTCACTGACCAACTCTTTATCCTGGGAGATCACGCGTTGCAGGCATTCAACGGCCTTCGCGTAATCACCCTTCAACATGTAAACGCGCCCCATCATAATCGAGACACGAGCACTGTTTTTGTCTGCAGCGGCTCCTTTTTTCAGCAATGCCATGGCGCGATCCATATCGTCGCTGCCCATTTGCTGCAAGGCCAGTTCACAGTAAAAATGCGCGATTTCAATACGCTGATTATCTTTGCCGAGTTTCACCAGACGTTCTGCAACATCAATGGCTTTTTGCCATTCACTGGTTGCCTGATAGATTTGCAACAGTTGTTGCAATGCCCCCACACGGAAATCCGTTTCATCAGTTAGCTGATTGAACATGTCTTCCGCACGGTCATACAACCCGGCAGCCATGTAGTCACGTCCCAACTGCTGCACAGCCAACAAACGTTGTTCATAAGTCAGCGAAGCACTTTCCATGAGGGTTTGGTGGATACGGATAGCGCGGTCGACTTCACCGCGTGAGCGGAACAGGTTTCCGAGGGTGAGATGAGCCTCAACGGTGCCTGTATCCTCTTTCAACATATCGAGGAACAGATCCACCGCTTTATCTTGTTGGTTGCTCAAGAGGAAGTTAACCCCGGCGACATAGTCGCGCGAAAGACGGTTAGCTTCATCCTGCTTAGTTTGTTGCGCACTTCTGCGACCCATATACCACCCATAGGCAGCGGCTACAGGTAAAAGCAGAAACAACAACTCCAACATAAATAATTATTCCTTCACAACCGACGAGTCGGCAGTTACCGCAACGTCGGTCGCAGGCGCAAGCTGGTTTTCCAGGCGTTTAATTTTGCGTTCGGCGCGCGCAAGAGACACACGAACCTTTAGCCAGAACAGGCCACAAATTAACCAACCAATCGCAAAACCTGCTGCAAACAATACAGCAAGCAGCGTGGAGATACGATACTCACCCTGAGCTAGCAGGTAATTAAACGTTACCTGTTGATCGTTTTGCGCACCCAATGTCACCGAAATAACAAAAATCGCCAACACCAGTAAGAAAATGAGTAAATATTTCACATTACTTCCCGTTATGTGGTTTGAGCGAATAAATCGTGTACAACTTACCGCGTTAAGCCTTTTAAATTACCATTTTCACGACGAGTGCGAAACGGAAAAGCGCCTTACGCTGTATGATTTGAGGGCTAAATTTGAAAAATCAATCACGGTCTGCGTTATTGCTCACGCTGCGCTATTTCCTTTGTCTCCTGGACGGGCGGTGTCAGAGGTCCACATATTCGCTGTGCAAACCATGTTGCCAGCGTTACCAGCAGCCACGATATCAGCGTCGCAACAACCAAATCGCGCGGCCAGTGCATGCCCAGAAGCAAACGACTGCCCATTACGCCGGTCGCCCAGACGAGTAAGAACACAATCGTCAGCGTGCGCCTGCGTGGCCATAACAACCCGACACCCAGTAACGCCCAACTGGCAGCAAACAGGGTATGCCCGGAAGGGAAAGCAAAACCGGTCTCTTTTTGCCAGTGCTTACGTAAAAAAGGCGGAATATCCTGCTGCCCGGACAACTGCTCTTTTACTAAGTGTCCGCGATCTTTACGTTTTAAAGTGTAGAACTCATCTACCGGAACATGGTGCGTTTTTTCCAGCCACAGAACAAATGGCCGGGGCTCCTGCACCCTCTCTTTAACCCAGGATTTCACACCCTGGCCAATTAAGATAGCCGCCGCCAGGATCGCAAATAGCATAAAAGCAGCTTTCAGACGAAATCGCAGACACCACAAAAACCACGCACAGAGAACAACATGGGTGATAATCCCCCAGGGTTGCGTCACCGTTTCAGTTACCCAGTATAAGGATTTTAACCACCAGACATTCTGTCCAGGCTGCCAGCTCCAGCCGGATATCCATACGGAAACCGGCATAATCAGTAACAGTGCTGCGCCTACAGTGGTTCGCTTGGCAATAGACAGCATTGCGTCTCCTTTCGTCGATAAGTCCCACAATCATAACTGAAAAATCCGCACACCGGGGAAATTGACAATTTTGTGCCATTCGGAAATGAATGCGTTGCTGCAATTAGGTGAACACCCTTGCCTTATGGCAAAATAGTGCAATACAGAAGCCAACAGGCGACGGCACGCGCAGTGCCAGCATAATCTGGAGAATTACATGCAGCTTAAACGTGTGGCAGAAGCCAAACTGCCAACCCCCTGGGGTGATTTCCTGATGGTGGGATTTGAAGAACTGGCAACCGGACACGATCATGTCGCACTGGTTTTTGGCGATATTTCAGGCCAGACGCCTGTCCTGGCACGTGTTCATTCCGAATGTCTGACCGGCGATGCGCTGTTCAGTCTGCGTTGTGATTGTGGCTTTCAACTGGAAGCGGCGCTTACGCATATCGCTGAAGAAGGACGCGGTATTCTGCTCTACCATCGTCAGGAAGGACGTAACATCGGCCTGTTGAATAAGATCCGCGCCTATGCGTTGCAGGATCAGGGCTATGACACCGTCGAAGCCAACCATCAGTTAGGCTTTGCGGCGGACGAGCGTGACTTCACCTTGTGTGCTGATATGTTCAAATTATTGGGCGTGGATGAAGTCCGTCTGCTAACCAATAACCCGAAGAAAGTGGAAATTCTGACAGAAGCTGGGATCAATATTGTGGAGCGTGTGCCGCTAATTGTTGGCCGTAACCCGAAGAATGAACACTATCTGGATACCAAAGCCGCTAAGATGGGGCATCTGTTAAGCGAGTGACATTCTCGCTTGCTGACAGTACAAAAAGCCTGCTTTCGCAGGCTTTTTTATAATTTAATTCAACATATTACGAATAACATAGTGCAAAATACCATCGTTTTGGTAATAGGTCAGCTCTGTCGCGGTATCAATACGACAGCGACACGAAATCACCTCTTTTCGCCCATCCGCACGAACCATATTCACCGGGATAGTCGCTCCCGGTTTAATATTTTGTAAGTCCGTAATATCAATGACTTCCTCCCCGGTTAACCCCAGGGTTTTACGTGTAATCCCCTGCGGAAATTCCAGAGGCAGGATCCCCATGCCAATCAGGTTAGAACGGTGGATGCGCTCAAAAGATTCGGCGATTACTACGCGAATACCTAACAAACGCGGGCCTTTCGCCGCCCAGTCCCGACTGGAACCCGAGCCATATTCCTTGCCGGCAACAATCGCCAACGGGGTCTTCTCTTGCTGGTATTGCATAGCGGCGTCATAGATAGCCATCACTTCTGTACCCGGCAAATGACGCGTCATCCCCCCTTCCACACCCGGTACCATTTCGTTACGGATACGGATATTGGCAAACGTGCCACGCATCATTACTTCGTGGTTTCCACGGCGAGAACCGTAGGAGTTAAAATCTTTGCGCTCAACACCGTGGCTTTGCAGATAGCGACCCGCCGGGCTGTCCGGCTTGATGCTCCCCGCAGGAGAAATATGATCGGTGGTGACGGAATCGCCGAGCATCGCCAGGATACGAGCACCATGGATATCCTGTACCGGGTCCGGCTTCGCCTGCATACCATCAAAGAACGGTGATAACCGGATGTAGGTTGAGTCCGACTGCCAGCCATAGGTGTCTGCACGATCAACATTAATCGACTTCCATTCCGGCGTGCCTTCGAACACTTCGGCATACTCTTTATGGAACATCTCGGTAGAGACCTGCTCCACGGCACGGGTAATTTCCTGCGCACTCGGCCAGATATCTTTCAGATAGACAGGATCGCCTTTTCTGTCATGACCCAGCGGGTCTTTCGTCAGATCAATATTCATATTCCCGGCCAGCGCATAAGCCACCACCAGCGGCGGAGAAGCCAGCCAGTTTGTCTTCACCAGCGGGTGGATACGCCCTTCAAAGTTACGGTTACCGGAAAGCACCGCCCCTACCGTCAGATCACCTTTTTTAATCGCCGTTTCAATAGGATCAGGTAACGGGCCAGAGTTGCCGATACAGGTAGTACAGCCATAACCAACAAGGTTAAAACCCAGCTCATCAAGGTACGGCGTCAGTTTTGCCTGCGCCAGGTAATCAGAGACGACTTTTGACCCAGGCGCCAGTGACGCTTTCACCCACGGTTGGCGCTTCAGACCAAGCGTCACTGCTTTTTTCGCCAGCAACCCAGCCGCCATCAGGACGCTGGGGTTGGAGGTGTTGGTACATGACGTGATCGCTGCAATCACCACAGCACCATCCGGTAGCTGATATTGATGACCGCTCATGACATAGTCGACCGGTTGACGATCTTTTTGCGAGCTATTCACTTCAAGTTCATTACTCGCGGCGAATGCTTTCGGCACATCACCCAATGCGACACGATCCTGTGGACGCTTCGGCCCGGCCAGGCTGGCTTCCACAGTGCCCATGTCCAGTTCCAGTGAGCTGGTAAACACAGGTTCATCACCTGGGTTACGCCACATCCCCTGTGCTTTAGCATACGCACCGACTAATTCAACCTGCTCTTCACTACGCCCACTCAGACGCATGTACTCAAGAGTTACCCCGTCAATCGGGAAAAAGCCGCAGGTTGCGCCGTATTCCGGCGACATGTTAGCAATGGTCGCCCGGTCAGCGAGCGGCAGGCTGTCCAGCCCATCACCATAGAACTCAACAAATTTACCGACCACACCGTGTTTACGCAGCATCTGCGTGACGGTCAGTACCAGATCGGTAGCGGTGATCCCTTCGCGAAGTTTACCAACAAGTTTGAAGCCCACGACATCTGGAATCAGCATTGAAACCGGTTGCCCCAGCATGGCGGCCTCAGCTTCAATCCCTCCGACACCCCAGCCCAGCACACCGAGACCATTAATCATCGTAGTATGGGAATCGGTACCGACCAGCGTGTCCGGGTAAGCGATCCACTCGCCGTTTTGCAGTTCACTCCACACCGCTTTACCCAGGTATTCGAGGTTTACCTGGTGGCAAATTCCTGTTCCCGGTGGAACGACACTGAATCGGCTAAACGCCTGCTGCCCCCATTTAAGGAACACATAGCGCTCATGGTTGCGCTCCATTTCCAGTCGAACGTTCTCTTCAAAAGCATCATCGTCACCAAAACGATCAACCGTAACGGAGTGATCAATAACCAGATCAACAGGTGAAAGCGGGTTCACTTTTGCTGTATCCCCGCCAAGGCGTTTAACCGCTTCGCGCATGGCAGCCAGATCGACCACCGCCGGAACGCCGGTAAAGTCCTGCATGAGAACGCGAGCGGGTCGGTAGGCAATTTCGCGCTCGGCATGCGCCGTTTTCAGCCATTGCGCCAGAGCATGAATATCCTCTTCGGTAACAGAGTCACCGTCCTGCCAGCGAAGCAGGTTTTCCAGCAATACTTTTAGTGATTTAGGTAAACGGGTGATATCACCCAGTGATTTGGCAGCCAGGGGCAAACTGTAGTAGCGGTAGGTTTTATCTTTAACCTGCAATGTGTCCTTACTGGCTTCTCGTAGGGTAGACGACATAGCTCCTCCTTAAATGACAGGGTTGGATCCCCTGATTTTCCTCAGGGTTAGTATTAAAGATAACACAAACAAAATGTAACGCTTTGATAACAACTCAAATTGATAAACGAGGAGAACGACAAAAAGGTAACGAGCTATGCAAGTGGCGGGGAATAAGATTAAAGTGCGGTAAATGAACGGACCCGATACATCGATGCAACCGACAATACGCTGTTTAGATGACGTACTGCGATTGCGATGTGATTATTCATACTGAATTCAATAAGCATGTTAATACTTATTATTATAAAAAACGTATTGCTTATTGTTCTTGCTTATCATCTTCAATAAACAGATCAATAAATGCCCGTTGCTCAGGTGAAAGATCCCACGAAGCGGGAATATCCTGCTTTTTTTCTATAACGGTTTCATTCTCTTGCTCATTATTATGATGAGCAGGTGTAACGGTAGACTGCTGTTCCTGTGTGGACATCAATTACCCCCACACTTTCCAGACCAACAGAGCAACCACGATCCAGAACACGGCGGAGCCCAGAAACACGATGAACCATGCTTTACGTTTCATCGCGGGATCTCTGCGCGCAGGCTGGTTTCCAGAAGGCATTGCTAACCTCATACTATCGAAATCACTTATCATTTAGGCACCAAACAATCGGTACAATTAATCATCAGATAAGAGGAATCCTAATAAAAACATCCTGAAAAAGCCAGATAATTTTCGAACCCAGCTTTATAAATAACTTAATTGTTTGATCGGTTATAAATATTTGAAAGGGATTTTGGCAGGGTTACTCATTTGAAACTACTTTGGAGAATATTTTCCATAAATAATATAGGGATAATAGACAAATAAAAAATCATGAGTACATTCAACCGCCCCGCTGGTATGGCTGGAGAACCAGGATACCAACGAGGCAACTTCCGTTATTATTTCTCTGGCAATTTAATATCTTTGAACATAGCTTCAATATCATCGTTGGAACGCAACGCCACCGCCGTATCCACCACATCGCGTGTCAGATGCGGTGCGAAACGCTGAATAAAATCATACATGTAGCTGCGTAAAAACGTGCTGCGACGAAAACCAATTTTAGTGGTGCTGTGACTGAAAATATCATGAGCATCAACACGCACCAGATCCGGATCAGAGATAGGATCTACCGCCATGCTGGCAATCACGCCCACGCCCAGCCCCAGTCGGACATAGGTCTTAATAACATCGGCATCAGTCGCGGTAAAGACAATACGCGGCTCCAGACCCGCACGGTTGAACGCAGTGTCCAACTCCGAGCGTCCGGTAAATCCAAACGTGTAGGTCACCAGCGGATACTGCGCCAGTTCCTCAATGGATACGGAGGCTTTGCCTGCCAACGGATGGTCTGGCGTAACAACAATCGAACGGTTCCAGTGATAGCATGGCAGCATCACCAGATCATCGTACAAATGCAGTGCTTCCGTCGCGATGGCAAAATCAGCATTCCCTTTCGAAACGGCCTCGGCAATTTGCGTCGGCGATCCCTGATGCATATGCAACGAGACGCGAGGATAACGCTCAATAAAACCTTTAATCACGTTGGGCAGCGCGTAACGCGCCTGGGTGTGCGTGGTGGCGATATACAACGAGCCTTTGTCGGGCCAGGTATGTTCACCTGCAACCGACTTAATAGCATCCACTTTAGACAAGACTTCGCGGGCAATACGAATAACTTCCTGCCCTGCCGGAGTCACCTGCGTCAGGTGCTTACCGCTACGGGCAAAAATCTGGATGCCAAGCTCATCTTCCAGCATACGAACTTGCTTACTGATCCCTGGCTGGGAGGTATAGAGTCCTTCGGCCGTTGAGGAGACATTAAGGTTGTGATTTACCACCTCAACGATATAGCGAAGCTGCTGTAATTTCATGTTAAGCCATCCAGAATTATGCCATCAGAACATCGTTTAAAAGCAGACTCACACGCGCTGCTAATACGATTTAATAATAAAAAGCCTGCCAACTATAACCACTATATCATTTATATGTACGCTGTATAGGGATGACAAAAAATAATACGCCAGAAACAAAAAGGGCCGCTTACGCGACCCTTTGAGGAGAAATTCAGCCGGAATGCTGTTATTTCTTCCCTTCTACCCATTTGCCATTAACGAAAAATGCAGACCACCCGGTTGCTTTACCGTCTTTTTCCGCAGCGACATACTGCTGCTTAGTTTTACGGCTAAAGCGAACCATCGACTTATTACCATCGGGGTCCGTCTGCGGCGCATCGGCCAGATAGCGCAGTTTTTCCGGCAGACGATCGCGGAAGCGATACAACTCTTCCACTAACGGCGCACGGGTTTCACGTGATTTCGGGAAGGTGTTCGCAGCCAGGAAAATACCTGCTGCACCATCACGCAACACGAAATACGCGTCCGATTTTTCACACGGCAGTTCCGGCAACGGAACAGGATCTTCTTTCGGCGGAGCCACTTCGCCGTTACGCAGGATCTTACGGGTGTTTTTACACTCGTCGTTAGTACATGCCATGTATTTACCGAAACGCCCCATTTTCAGGTGCATTTCAGAACCACATTTCTCGCACTCAACGACAGGACCGTCATAACCCTTAATGCGGAACTCGCCCTCTTCGATTTCGTAACCATCGCAGGTCGGGTTGTTACCACAGACATGCAGCTTACGTTTTGGATCGATGAGATAGCTGTCCATCGCCGTACCACACTTCTGGCAGCGACGTTTCGCGCGCAAAGCGTTCGTTTCCGCGTCGTCGCCTTCCAGCACGTTCAATACTTCGTTTTCCGGCACCAGGTTAATGGTGGTTTTGCAACGCTCTTTCGGGGAAAGTGCGTAGCCGGAGCAACCAAGGAAAACGCCGGTGCTGGCGGTACGAATACCCATCTTGCGCCCACATGTCGGACAATCAATGCTGGTCAGCACCATCTGGTTCGGACGCATACCGCCTTCTTCAGGATCTTTCTCGGCTTTATCCAGTTGCTGAGTAAAATCGCTGAAGAAGTTGTCGAGCACACCTTTCCACTCGGCTTCGTGGTTCGCCACCTGGTCAAGGCTGTCTTCCATCTGCGCGGTGAAATCGTAGTTCATCAACTCGCGGAAGTTTTCTTCCAGACGATCGGTGACGATTTCACCCATTTTTTCTGCGTAGAAACGACGGTTCTCCACGCGAACATAACCGCGATCCTGAATCGTAGAAATGATCGACGCATAGGTGGAAGGACGACCAATGCCACGCTTTTCAAGCTCTTTAACCAGCGAAGCTTCACTAAAGCGCGCAGGCGGTTTAGTAAAGTGCTGTGCTGGCGTCAGTTCGATAAGCGTCAGCATATCGCCTTTTTCTACCGCCGGTAAAATGCGATCTTCATCACCCTTACGCAGTGCAGGCATTACTTTCGTCCAGCCATCGAAGCGCAGAATACGACCGCGCGCCTTCAGACGGAAATCACCCGCGCCCACGGTGAGCGTGGTGGAGTCGTATTTCGCTGGCGTCATCTGACAGGCAACAAACTGGCGCCAGATCAGCTGATACAGTTTTTGCGCATCGGCTTCCATATCTTTCAGCGATTCTGCCTGTACGGCGACATCGGAAGGACGGATAGCTTCGTGCGCTTCCTGCGAGTTCTCTTTGCTGGCGTACTGGTTCGCGCTCTCCGGCAAATACTTTTTGCCAAAATTATCGCTGATGTAATCGCGAACCATCGCCACCGCATCCTGACTCAGGTTGGTTGAGTCAGTACGCATGTAAGTGATGTAACCCGCTTCATACAAGCGCTGCGCCATCATCATGGTTTTCTTCACACCAAAGCCGAGACGCGTGCTCGCAGCCTGCTGTAGCGTGGAAGTAATGAACGGCGCGCCCGGCTTGCTGCTGGTCGGCTTATCTTCACGTTCCAGTACGCTATAGCGCGCTTTTTCCAACAGGCTAACAGCGGCAAGCGTTTGTTCCCGATTTACGGGACGGAACGGCTTATCATTTTGATGCGTCACCTCAAGCGGCAACGCGTCGCCGCCCGGCGTGGTCGTGTTAGCATCAATTTCCCAGAACTCTTCTGGAACAAATGCTTTGATTTCGCGTTCACGCTCAACTACCAGACGCACAGCAACCGACTGTACGCGACCGGCAGACAGGCCACGGGCAATTTTTTTCCACAGCAGTGGCGACACCATATAGCCCACAACACGGTCCATAAAGCGGCGCGCCTGTTGCGCATTAACACGATCGATGTTCAACTCGCCCGGTTTTTCAAACGCCTGGCGAATAGCATTTTTGGTAATTTCGTTAAACACCACGCGGCTGTAGCGGGTGTCGTCGCCACCGATAACTTCCCGCAGGTGCCAGGCAATGGCTTCCCCTTCGCGGTCAAGGTCGGTTGCGAGATAGATGTGGTCGGCTTTTTCAGCCAGTTGTTTCAGTTCAGAGACAACTTTCTCTTTACCAGGCAGCACTTCATAGCGCGCATCCCAGTTGTGCCACGGGTCAACGCCCATGCGGTTGACGAGAGCGCCACGTTCATCCTTTTTGGGCTTTTTAGCCGTTTTGGTGGAGGTTGAGTCGGCGCTCTTTTTAGTTGCTGAGCCACTAGTCGGCAAATCACGGATATGACCGACGCTGGATTTCACCACGTAGTCATTACCCAGATACTTGTTGATCGTTTTGGCTTTTGCCGGGGACTCAACGATGACAAGAGCTTTACCCATATTCACCTTTACCTAATTTGATTCTTCCAGAATGCGTCGCACGTTGATTCACCTTCCACTGGCGACGAGACATCGATATGGTCTCTGTGTCGGCGGATATCAACCCCTTAAACTGATTCGCGCTTGTAATGTAACGCTCATATAACTGAGTTAACAGGCTTTTTCACACGCAAACGCTATGGCGCGACGGAGTATTGGTCGAATGTCAAGCAAATCTGTTGCCAGATTGACGAAAGCGTCACACTGTACCTGATAAAATGCGTTACGCAACTTTATTAGCATGCAAAAACAAATCTCGCCAGTCATCCCCCTGTCGTAAAACCTTCATTTGTGTCAGGGAATATTTGCCCATAAGCCGGGCTCGGCGTAGACTAATGTCCTTGTTTAAGGAGTAAAAAATGCATAAAGATACTCAACCCATCGATCGCGAGACACTGCTGATTGAAGCCAACAAAATCATTCGTGAGCATGAGGACACGCTGGCGGGGATTGTCGCCACCGGTGTTACGCAGCGAAATGGTGTGCTGGTTTTCAGCGGAGATTACTTTTTAGACGAGCAAGGGCTGCCGACGCCCAAAAGTACGGCTGTGTTTAATATGTTTAAACACCTGGCGCACGTACTTTCTGAAAAGTATCACTTGATCGATTAACGCGAGAAATCATTTGCCGGATGGCGGCGCTGCCTTCTCCGGCCTACGATGCTCTGAACCTGTAGGCCGGATAAGATGCGTGAGCATCGCCATCCGGCAATTGCAATTTTACATCAGGGGCTTCTGTCCCCGCTGCCACCAACGCATAAGTAAGCGGTCTGCACTTTCTGCCGCGCTGCCAGTGAAACGGTCCATCAGTTTTTTACGCTGCATATAGCGGACGTTCAGCACTTCACGGCCATCCATCAACCCCAGAATCACTTCGTCACTGGTATTGATCTCATCGACCAACCCGTTTGCCAACGCCTGTTGCCCGAACCAGTGTTCACCGGTGGCAACCTGCTCAATGTCCAGAGTTGGACGCATACGCTGCACAAAATCTTTAAACAGATGATGGGTTTCATTCAAATCTTCACGGAATTTCTGTCGCCCTTCTTCCGTGTTTTCACCAAGCAGTGTCAGCGTGCGTTTGTACTGTCCTGCCGTGTGCAGTTCGATATCAATATCCTTGTTTTTCAGGAAACGGTTAAAGTTTGGGATCTGCGCGACGACGCCAATAGAGCCGACAATGGCAAACGGCGCTGAGACAATTTTATCCGCCACGCAGGCCATCATATATCCGCCGCTGGCAGCGACTTTATCTACCGTGACGGTTAGCGGGATCTGCTTATCGCGCAGGCGTTGTAACTGCGAAGCGGCCAGGCCATAACCATGTACCACACCGCCCGGGCTTTCCAGACGAACCACCACCTGATCCTGAGGTTTAACAACCGCCAACACCGCCGTCACCTCTTCGCGTAATGCGCTGACCTCATGGGCATCCATACTGCCTTTAAAATCAAGCACCCATACACGAGGTTTATCTGATGACATACTGTCACCCAGTTTCGCTTTTGCCTTAGCCGCTTTCGCCTCCAGCTTATGTTTCTTTTTCTGTGCCTTGTGCCAGAGCTTTTGCTGATGCCCGTCTAACAGGGCCAGCAAAAGGTCTTCCTTCATCTCTTTATATTGATCGCTAAGATTAATAACGCGTAGTTCACCCCGCTGACGCTTACGTTGTGTCGCGTTTACAATCAGCATGACAATCACCGCAATAGCCACCACAACAGTGACAATTTTTGCCAAAAACAGCCCATATTCAGACAACAATTCCACGAGACCCACCTTGGTTAAACAACGCTACTTTCGCTCAGTGTACAACAGGCGTGTAAACCCGTCTTGCTTCATCCATCCGATGCTGAATCAGCAAAAAGCATGACAAAGTGTTCATTTTGCGGTGTTATTACCTTTGGCTGATTGAAAAACACCAGTGTTTAAGGCATAAAGCCGAAAAGTTATCGCGAACGAGATGGCCAGACGTCGCCGAGGAGTAGCCGTGCATTACCAACCTAAACAAGACCTGTTACAGGATCGCATTATTCTGGTCACCGGTGCCAGTGATGGCATCGGGCGTGAAGCCGCGCTTACCTATGCACGCTACGGTGCGACCGTTATCCTGCTTGGACGTAATGAAGAAAAATTGCGTCAGGTTGCCCGCGCCGTCGCCGATGAAAACGGAACACAACCACAATGGTTCACGCTGGATCTGCTCACCTGCACTACTGACGAATGCCACCAGCTCGCGCAGCGTATTGCCGCGCATTTCCCACGTCTGGATGGCGTACTGCATAATGCCGGATTGCTGGGCGATATCTGCCCGATGAGCGAACAAAACCCGCAGGTCTGGCAGGATGTGATGCAGGTAAATGTAAATGCCACTTTTATGCTGACTCAGGCATTGCTGCCGCTGTTACTCAAATCAGATTCAGGATCGCTGGTCTTCACCTCCTCCAGCGTCGGTCGTCAGGGACGGGCTAACTGGGGAGCGTACGCCACCTCGAAATTTGCTACTGAAGGAATGATGCAGGTACTGGCAGACGAATACCAGAATCGTCATCTGCGCGTAAATTGCATTAATCCAGGCGGCACGCGTACCGGCATGCGTGCCAGCGCATTCCCGACGGAAGATCCGCAAAAACTCAAAACCCCCGCCGATATTATGCCGCTTTACCTGTGGCTGATGGGCGATGACAGCCGCCGTAAAACCGGTATGACTTTTGATGCCCAGCCGGGCCGTAAACCAGGAATTGCCCAATGAGTGAAGAACGCTATCAGCAGCGCCAGCAGCGCGTAAAAGACCGGGTTGACGCGCGTATTGCGGCCGCCAGGGACGAGCGCGGAATTATCATCGTTTTTACCGGTAATGGTAAAGGTAAAACTACAGCAGCGTTCGGTACAGCGACTCGCGCAGTGGGCCACGGCAAAAAAGTCGGTGTAGTGCAGTTCATTAAAGGTACATGGCCAAACGGCGAAAGAAACCTGCTCGAACCTCATGGTGTAGAATTTCAGGTGATGGCGACCGGGTTTACCTGGGAAACGCAGAACCGCGAGTCTGACACCGCAGCCTGTATGGCCGTGTGGGAACACGGCAAGCGAATGTTGACCGATCCTGAGCTGGATATGGTTGTGCTGGATGAACTGACGTATATGGTGGCCTACGACTACCTACCGCTTGAAGAGGTGATCAACGCCTTAAACGCGCGCCCAGCCCAGCAGACGGTCATTATTACTGGTCGAGGATGCCATCGCGATATTCTGGAGTTAGCCGACACGGTCAGCGAGTTGCGTCCGGTCAAGCATGCTTTTGAGGCGGGCATTAAAGCCCAAATGGGGATTGATTACTAACAGCAGGCCGGATAAGGCGCTTGCGCCGCATCCGGCTCCACGCTAACGCCTGATGGCGCTTTGCTTATCAGGCCTGGTCATGATTAACCGTTGTTGCTGCGTCCGCCCGGGCGACGACTGCTGCCGACCTGAGAGTGACGTTTCACCGCACGGCGGATCTGATTCGCCTTCATGCGGCGACGATCTTTCTCGACGGCCACTTTAGAGGTCGTTTCTGGCTTCAGCTCCACCAGTTCACGCAGATAGTTGGTCTGAGCAAGATCAAGCTCTGTCCAGCCACCACGCGGCAGGCCTTTCGGCAGCGGGATATCACCGTAGCGTACACGGATCAGACGGCTTACCTGCACACCTACCGCTTCCCACAGACGGCGAACCTCGCGGTTGCGGCCTTCAGTCAGCGTGACGTTATACCACTGGTTAATCCCTTCACCACCGCTGAACTTGATCGTTTTAAACGCAGCCGGACCATCTTCCAACTGTACGCCACGGCTCAGATCACGCAGTTTAGCATCGTCAACCTGACCGAATACTCGCACCGCGTACTCGCGTTCAACTTCACGGCTCGGGTGCATCAGACGGTTCGCCAGTTCACCATCAGTAGTAAACAGCAGCAGACCACAGGTGTTCACGTCCAGACGACCTACGGCAATCCAGCGCGCGTCGCGCAGTTTTGGCAGGCGATCAAATACGGTCGGACGACCTTCCGGGTCGTTACGGGTACACAGTTCACCTTCCGGCTTGTAATAAGCCAGAACGCGGCAGATTTGTTCTGCAGATTCTTTCACCGAAATCAGATGACCGCCGATACGGATTTTCAGACCCGGCGTCACTTCAACGCGATCGCCGAGCGTGGCAATTTTGCCATCAACGCTCACGCGACCCGCGGCAATTATGGATTCAATTTCACGGCGAGAACCGTGGCCAGCACGCGCCAGCACTTTTTGTAACTTTTCGCTCATAGAGCTTCCTTTAGGTGTCGCCTTCACAGGCGTCGAACAGGAGAATCAACGGCGCCAGTCAGCGCCATTTTAAGGCCGCGTAGTATAGCGGTTCGCGCCCTTATAAGAAAGGTTTAACGTCACCAACACCTTCGCGCAATACCACCGGGGAATCGTCGGTTAAATCGATGACCGTGGTCGGCTGTTGGCCAAGATATCCACCATGGATAATCAAATCCACCTGTTTCTCCAGACGGTCTTTAATTTCTTCCGGATCTGACTCAGTAAAATCACTGCCCGGCAGCATCAGTGATGTGGAGAGCATCGGCTCGCCCAGCGCTTCAAGCAGCGCCAGTGCTATCGGGTTTGAGGGTACACGCAGGCCGATAGTCTTACGTTTTTCCTGCAACAAGCGGCGCGGAACCTCTTTCGTCCCCTTCAGGATGAAGGTGTAGTTGCCCGGCGTGTTGTTTTTGATCAAACGGAAGGCCACGTTGTCGACAAACGAATAGGTCGACAATTCGGACAGGTCACGGCACATCAGCGTAAAGTTGTGCCCGTCCGGCAGGTGACGGATGCGGCAAATGCGCTCCATTGCGCCTTTATCTTCAATTTTACACCCCAACGCATAGCCGGAATCGGTTGGATAGACAATCACCCCACCTTTCCGCACGATATCAACGGCCTGGTTGATCAGTCGCTGCTGCGGGTTTTCGGGATGAATATAAAAAAACTGGCTCATACTTTCCTCTCTGTGGTCTCGGGCTGCTCCCAAAGTTGCCAGACGCCTTCTACGCCTGCGGGCAACCAGAGTTTACGCCCCAGTTCAATCCATGGGCAGGGTAGATGAAAATCAGACCCTTGCGATGCCCACAGTTGATGCGAACGCGCAAGCGTCGCCAGATGGGTGCGTTCATTGGGAGACTGCTGGCACTGTGCCACCTCCATCGCGTCACCGCGGTGCTCAGCAAAATGCGCAACCAGTCTTTTCAGCCACTTAGCGCTAAGATCGTACCGACCTGGATGAGCCAGAACTGCCTTACCGCCAGAATGATGAATGACATCAATAGCTTGTTCTATTGTACACCACTGTGGCGGAACGTAACCGGTTTTCCCACGAGCAAGATATTTTTTAAAGACATCCGCCATGGTTGTGGCTTTGCCACATTCCACCAGGAAACGCGCAAAATGCCCCCGCGTAACCGCCCCGCCATCAGCCAGTCGTAGAGCCCCTTCCCATGCGCCGGGAATGTGCGCTTTGTCGAGCCGTTCAGCAATCAGGCGCGCACGCTGCTGACGACGTTCCGTCTGTTGCGCCAGAAAGTCGCACATCACTGGATGCGCGATATCAATGTTCAGACCCACTATATGGATCTCATGGTTTTCCCAGACCGTTGATATCTCAACGCCAGAGATCAAATTTAACGCTAAACCTGAACGTGAAATTTCTTCTCTTGCCGCCGCAATGCCCGCCGTGGTGTCATGATCTGTGATCGCCAGTGTACCGACTCGCATCTCTACCGCACGGTGTACTAAGGCTTCTGGCGTTAATCGCCCATCAGAAGCAGTAGTATGGCTGTGCAGGTCATAAATCACTGCGTAATTCGTGTCGCTCAAGGCGGCTCCCGTTTCAATAAATGTCGTAACACGCCCATCATAACGGTTTCGACAAATATACTGAAATCAGGTGTTGACTTTATTCCACCGAACTAGTTAACTAGTACGCAAGTTCACATGAAGAAGGTATCTGAGATGAAAGCAACATTTATCCTGCACGGTTGGTGGCGCACTTCCTGATTTCGGGCAGTGTCTTACGTCTGCAATATGCAACCAGATACCCGGCCCGCCAAATGAGCGGGCTTTTTTTTGAACAAAATTAATGAGAATAACGATGCAAACACAAAAACCAACACTTGAACTGCTCGCCTGCGATGCCGCCTACCGTGAGAACCCGACGGCGCTGTTTCATCAGGTGTGTGGCGCACGACCGGCAACGCTGCTGCTGGAATCCGCCGATATCGACAGCAAGGACGATCTCAAGAGCCTGCTGCTGGTCGACAGCGCGTTGCGTATTACCGCTCTCGGTGACACTGTCACTATTCAGGCACTGTCGGCGAATGGCGCATCGCTGCTGCCCCTGCTGGACGCCGCCCTGCCCGCGGGCGTTGACAACGATAAACAGCCGAATACTCGTCAGTTGACATTCCCCAGCGTAAGCCCGCTGCTGGATGAAGATGCCCGTTTATGTTCCCTTTCTGTATTTGATGCGTTCCGTTTACTGCAGGAACTGGTTAATGTTCCGGCGCTGGAACGTGAAGCGATGTTCTTCGGCGGTCTGTTTTCCTACGACCTGGTTGCCGGATTTGAAGATTTACCCCAGCTTGAGGCGGGTAACCAGTGCCCGGACTACTGCTTCTATCTGGCAGAAACACTGATGGTTATCGACCACCAGAAAAAAAGTACCCGCATTCAGGCCAGCATCTTTACGCCAAATGACGAGGAAAAACTACGACTGAACGCCCGCCTGGCACAGTTGAGCCAACAGCTTACCGAACCTGCGCCGCCGCTGCCCGTCACTGAAGTCCCGCAGATGCGCTGCGAATGCAATCAGAGCGATGAAGAGTTCGGCGCCGTGGTGCGCGGCATGCAAAAAGCGATTCGCGCGGGCGAAATTTTCCAGGTGGTTCCATCTCGTCGTTTCTCGCTGCCCTGCCCGTCGCCGCTGGCAGCCTACTATGTGCTGAAGAAAAGCAACCCCAGCCCGTACATGTTTTTCATGCAGGACAACGAGTTCACACTGTTCGGCGCATCGCCGGAAAGCTCGTTGAAATACGATGCCACCAGCCGCCAGATTGAAATTTACCCGATTGCCGGGACCCGCCCACGCGGTCGTCGTGCAGACGGAACGCTTGACCGCGATCTCGACAGCCGTATCGAGCTGGAGATGCGTACCGACCATAAAGAGCTTTCAGAGCACCTGATGCTGGTTGACCTGGCGCGTAACGATCTCGCACGCATCTGTACGCCGGGCAGCCGCTACGTTGCGGATCTCACCAAAGTGGATCGGTATTCCTTCGTTATGCACCTGGTTTCGCGCGTGGTCGGCGAACTGCGAAGCGATCTGGATGTGCTGCATGCTTACCGCGCCTGTATGAACATGGGCACGCTGAGCGGCGCGCCGAAAGTTCGCGCTATGCAGCTTATCGCCGAGGCCGAAGGTCGACGCCGTGGAAGCTATGGCGGTGCCGTAGGTTACTTCACCGCCCATGGCGATCTGGATACCTGTATTGTGATTCGTTCCGCCCTCGTGGAAGACGGTATTGCTACCGTACAAGCCGGTGCCGGGATTGTTCTGGATTCTGTTCCGCAGTCTGAAGCCGATGAAACCCGTAATAAAGCGCGTGCGGTTCTGCGTGCTATCGCCACCGCACACCACGCACAGGAGACTTTCTGATGGCTGACATTCTGCTGCTCGATAATATTGACTCTTTTACCTATAACCTGGCGGATCAGCTACGTACTAATGGTCACAACGTGGTGATTTACCGCAACCATATTCCGGCCCAGACGTTGATTGACCGTTTAGCAACGATGAAAAATCCGGTGCTGATGCTCTCTCCAGGTCCTGGTGCGCCCAGTGAAGCGGGTTGCATGCCTGAACTGTTAACCCGCCTGCGCGGCAAGCTGCCGATCATTGGCATCTGTCTGGGTCATCAGGCGATTGTTGAGGCCTATGGCGGATATGTGGGCCAGGCTGGAGAAATCCTGCACGGCAAAGCCTCCAGCATTGAGCACGATGGTCAGGCGATGTTTGCTGGTCTGGCGAATCCGCTGCCGGTGGCACGCTATCATTCGTTGGTTGGCAGCAACGTTCCGGCAGGATTAACCATCAACGCCCACTTTAACGGCATGGTGATGGCGGTGCGTCACGATACCGATCGCGTGTGCGGTTTCCAGTTCCATCCGGAATCCATTCTGACCACCCAGGGCGCGCGTCTGCTGGAACAAACGCTGGCCTGGGCGCAACAGAAGCTTGAACAGACCAATACGCTGCAACCTATTCTGGAGAAACTGTATCAGGCTCAGACGCTGTCCCAGCAGGAAAGCCACCAGTTGTTCTCTGCCGTGGTCCGCGGTGAACTGAAGCCGGAACAACTGGCAGCGGCGCTGGTGAGCATGAAAATTCGTGGCGAGCATCCGAATGAAATTGCCGGTGCGGCAACCGCGCTGCTGGAAAATGCCGCCCCGTTCCCACGCCCTGATTATCTGTTCGCCGATATTGTCGGTACCGGCGGCGACGGCAGCAACAGCATCAATATTTCTACCGCCAGCGCCTTTGTTGCAGCGGCTTGCGGACTGAAAGTTGCCAAACACGGTAACCGCAGCGTTTCCAGCAAATCGGGTTCTTCGGATCTGTTAGCGGCATTTGGCATCAATCTGGATATGAACGCCGATAAATCCCGCCAGGCGCTTGACGATCTCGGCGTGTGCTTTCTGTTTGCGCCAAAATACCACACCGGTTTTCGCCATGCCATGCCGGTACGCCAGCAGTTGAAAACCCGCACGCTGTTTAACGTGCTCGGCCCGTTGATTAACCCGGCACATCCGCCGCTTGCGCTGATCGGCGTTTACAGCCCGGAGCTGGTGCTGCCGATTGCCGAAACGCTGCGCGTGCTCGGCTATCAGCGAGCAGCCGTAGTGCACAGTGGTGGCATGGACGAAGTTTCGCTGCATGCACCGACCATTGTGGCAGAGCTGCACGATGGTGAAATCAAGAGCTACCAGCTAACGGCGGAAGACTTTGGCCTGACGCCATATCATCAGGAACAGTTGGCTGGCGGCACGCCGGAAGAAAACCGTGACATTCTGAGTCGCTTGTTACAAGGTAAAGGTGAGGCCGCTCATGAGGCTGCTGTTGCCGCGAATGTCGCCATGTTAATGCGCCTGCACGGTGAAGAAGACTTAAAAGCCAACGCGCAAACCGTGATTAATGTGCTGCGCAGCGGTGCGGCTTACGACCGTGTTACTGCACTGGCAGCGAGAGGGTAAATGATGCAAACCGTTTTAGCGAAAATTGTCGCTGACAAGGCGATTTGGGTAGAAGCCCGCAAACAGCAACAACCGCTGACCAGCTTTCAAAATGATGTTCAACCCAGCACGCGTGATTTCTACGATGCGCTGCAAGGGACACGTACCGCTTTTATTCTGGAGTGCAAAAAAGCCTCTCCATCAAAAGGCGTAATTCGTGATGACTTCGACCCGGCACAGATTGCGGGCGTATATAAACATTATGCTTCCGCGATTTCCGTGCTGACGGACGAGAAATATTTTCAGGGTAGCTTTGATTTTCTGCCCATCGTCAGTCGCATCGCACCACAGCCGATCCTGTGTAAAGACTTTATTATCGATCCTTACCAGATTTATCTGGCACGTTTCTACCAGGCGGACGCCTGCCTGCTGATGTTGTCGGTTTTAGATGATGAACAGTATCGTCAGCTCGCCGCCGTCGCCCACAGCCTGAAAATGGGCGTGCTGACCGAGGTTAGCAATGAAGAAGAGCTGGAGCGCGCCATTGCGCTGGGGGCGAAAGTCGTCGGTATTAACAACCGTGATTTGCGTGACCTGTCGATTGACCTCAACCGTACTCGCCAGCTTGCACCACGTTTGGGTCATGGCGTCACCGTCATCAGCGAATCCGGGATCAACACTTATGGTCAGGTTCGCGAACTCAGCCATTTCGCCAACGGATTTCTGATAGGTTCTGCGCTGATGTCCCATGATGATCTTCACGCCGCCGTTCGTCGTGTTTTGCTTGGCGAAAATAAAGTCTGCGGACTGACTCGTGCACAGGATGCAAAAGCAGCGTACGAATCTGGGGCCATTTATGGCGGCGTAATTTTTGTCCCGACCTCACCACGCGCTGTCAGCGTTGAGCAGGCGCGAGACGTTATGACGGGTGCACCGCTACAGTATGTAGGCGTGTTCCGTAACACCGACATCGCAGACGTCCGCGAAAAAGTCACCGCACTGTCGCTGGCCGCCGTACAACTACATGGAAGCGAAGATCAGGCCTATATCGCTGCTCTGCGCAATGTGCTACCCGCGCAGGTGCAAATCTGGAAGGCGCTAAGCGTCAGCGAGACATTGCCAGCCCGTGATTACCAGCATGTCGATAAATACGTTTTCGACAACGGTCAGGGCGGTAGCGGGCAACGCTTCGACTGGTCACTCTTAGGCGGACAATCGCTGGATAACGTTTTACTCGCTGGCGGACTCGGTGCAGATAACTGCGTCGACGCGGCTAAAACCGGCTGTGCCGGGCTCGATTTCAATTCTGGCGTAGAGTCACAGCCGGGCATCAAAGATGCGCGTCTTCTGGCTTCAGTCTTTCAGACGCTGCGCGCATATTAAGGAAAAGGACATGACAACATTACTCAATCCGTATTTTGGTGAATTTGGCGGTATGTATGTGCCACAGATTCTGATGCCTGCGCTGCGTCAACTGGAAGAAGCGTTCGTCAGTGCACAAAAAGACCCTGAGTTTCAGGCACAGTTTACAGACCTGCTGAAAAACTATGCTGGTCGCCCAACTGCACTGACCAAATGCCAGAACATTACTCAAGGCACCAACACCACGTTGTACCTTAAACGTGAAGATTTGCTGCACGGCGGCGCGCACAAAACCAACCAGGTGCTGGGCCAGGCGTTGCTGGCGAAGCGAATGGGTAAAACCGAGATCATCGCCGAAACCGGCGCGGGTCAGCATGGTGTGGCGTCTGCCCTTGCCAGCGCCTTGCTGGGTTTAAAGTGCCGTATTTATATGGGTGCGAAAGACGTCGAGCGCCAGTCGCCTAACGTTTTCCGTATGCGTCTGATGGGCGCTGAAGTGATCCCGGTTCACAGCGGTTCCGCGACGCTGAAAGATGCCTGTAATGAAGCGCTGCGCGACTGGTCTGGCAGCTATGACACTGCGCACTATATGCTCGGTACGGCGGCAGGTCCGCACCCCTTCCCGACCATTGTACGTGAATTCCAGCGCATGATCGGTGAAGAAACCAAAGCGCAGATCCTCGAAAAAGAGGGTCGCCTGCCGGACGCCGTGATCGCCTGCGTGGGCGGCGGTTCTAACGCCATCGGTATGTTCGCCGACTTTATTAATGAAACCAGCGTCGGGCTGATTGGCGTAGAGCCAGGCGGTCACGGGATTGAGTCTGGAGAACACGGGGCGCCGTTGAAACATGGTCGTGTCGGGATTTACTTCGGCATGAAGTCCCCGATGATGCAAACCGAAGAAGGACAGATTGAAGAGTCTTACTCTATTTCCGCCGGGCTGGACTTCCCGTCAGTCGGGCCACAGCACGCTTATCTGAACAGTATCGGACGTGCTGACTATGTATCGATTACTGATGATGAAGCGCTGGAAGCCTTCAAAACGCTGTGTCTGCATGAGGGGATTATCCCGGCGCTGGAGTCTTCCCACGCCCTGGCACATGCGTTGAAAATGATGCGTGAAAATCCCGAAAAAGAGCAGTTACTGGTGGTCAACCTCTCCGGTCGCGGCGACAAAGACATTTTCACCGTACACGATATTCTGAAAGCGCGAGGGGAAATCTGATGGAACGTTACGAAAACCTGTTTGCACAGCTGAAGGACCGCAAAGAAGGCGCTTTTGTCCCCTTCGTGACCCTGGGCGATCCCTCTGTTGAACAGTCACTGAAAATCATTGATACGCTGATCGAAGCGGGTGCCGATGCGCTTGAGCTGGGTATTCCGTTCTCCGACCCGCTGGCCGACGGCCCAACCATCCAGGAAGCGACATTACGTGCGTTCGCGGCAGGCGTCGCGCCGTCACAATGTTTTGAAATGTTGGCGTTGATTCGGCAAAAACACCCAACCATTCCAATTGGTTTACTGATGTATGCCAACCTGGTGTTCAGCAAGGGTATTGACGAATTTTACGCACAGTGTGAGAAGGTCGGCGTAGATTCGGTATTAGTCGCCGATGTGCCGGTTGAAGAGTCTGCGCCATTCAGAACGGCCGCATTACGTCATAATGTAGCGCCAATTTTCATTTGCCCGCCTAATGCTGACGAAGAACTGCTGCGCCAGATTGCCGCTCATGGCCGCGGTTATACCTATTTATTGTCACGCGCAGGCGTTACGGGTGCCGAAAATCGTGCGGCGTTACCGTTGCATCATCTGGTCGAAAAGCTGAAAGAATTCAATGCCCCGCCTTCTTTACAGGGCTTTGGTATCTCTGCACCGGAACAGGTGACAGGCGCCATTGAAGCAGGTGCTGCGGGGGCTATTTCCGGATCGGCGATTGTCAAAATCATTGAGAAAAATGTTGCAGCACCAGAGCAAATGCTGGCTGAGCTGAAAGCGTTTGTCAGCGCGATGAAAGCCGCCACCCAACAGTAAGCTAATTAAACCGCCAGTGACTTCTGGCGGTTTTACTCCCTGGCCTGCTTCATTTTGTACATGGCAGTATCCGCATTCTGGATTGCCGCATCCAGCTCCCCCTTCACCTCTGCAATCCCCCACGACACTGACAAGGGTATAGTGTTGCCGTCCACCACAAATACATGGCTGGTCACCTGTCCGCTTATACGCTGCGCAATCGCGATAGCATCACTGGCCTGAGAGCGAAACAGCAGGATCATAAATTCATCTCCGCCGGTGCGGATCACAAGATCGTGGCTGGTACGGGTGTTAGACAACATTCTGTTGGCGATAATTTGCAGCGCACGGTCCCCAGCAGCATGCCCCCAGGTATCATTGACGGCCTTGAACTTATTGCAATCCAGTAGCACTACCGAGCAATGTGATAAATCCCTGCGCTTGATGATGTCGAGAATTCGGCGATTAAAGCAGCCGGTCAGCGTATCAATATAAACTTTCAGGTCGCTTTCATTCAGCCATGATTTTAGCGAGAAAGTAATCATGATGAAAAAGAACGGCGCCAGCAGAATAACAATGCCGGCTTGCGTATCGCGCGCCATAAAACGGCCTAATGACAGCGAATAGTGCAGCGCATATTTTTCTGAGAAATTGCGCACCAAATAGCTGGATTGTCCCGCACATTTGCCGGATAAACAAAGGCTCTCTTTGTTGGTTAAATTCACTAACTCCACGTTCAATCCGGGAAGAATTTGATTATCAAACGCCTCGGCCAACGCTTCCTGCAGCTCGGGTTTCGAATGATCATAGACCAGATAGGCAACGATTTGGTCTGATATCTCTTTACCCGACAGATCGTAGATATAGCTCACCACGCTGTAGGCTTTTTCACCGGTAATTTTATCGGTATAGAAGTTTGTTGAACTGAGAGCTTTATTTTTGACATTTTTTTGCAGCAACCGGGTATAGAAATCGACGGGCGGATAGAAAAACTGCGTAATATCCATCGCCATTTCGGAGTCAGAAAAACTGAAATTGCGCGAGTCGGAAGCCATAAACCAGTAAAAATAATCTGAATGGCTGGCGATAATGTAACGATGCGCATCGAAGCTGCCTGGATTTAGCTCATTAACCATTCCACGAATGAACTCCGCCGCAGTATACATACACAGCGCATTATGGCTGGGTTGCTGAGCAATAATCGTCCCTGTCGCGGAATGAACCCGCTTTGGGTCGGCGTTAATTCCCCATTCATCTTTATTTCGCGGAACAAACTGCGCCATAACACCACACTGTTCGCCGGTTTTGATGTGGTAGTAACGCTCGCCAATCGCATCGGCAATTAGTTCATTATCGTTAAAAATGTCCAACATGTGAGCTTGCAGGCGGCTCACGCCTTCACTGGCGGTCGCCATACGCTGTTCATAAATGATAAACAGAAACAGCGAGGTAAATACCAACGTAATGAGCCCGGATACCAGCAGAGCCTGCCTGTTTCGGAGCTTATCCTGCACAATATTCACGAGTCCACCCCGATAGTTAACAGTATTACCAAACCGGTTACCCGTTTATGTTGTTGCATAACAGCGTTGTATATGGATAAAGATGTTAACCATCCAGAGACTAATGAGTTGAAATAAGAAGCGCACTCGTGCACGAAAGTTACAGACTTATACAATAAAAGCACATTTTTGTTAACACAAATGCAAACTAATCATCACCTTCAATCGGATACCCTGCCCGACGGATGGCCTCACGGCAGTCACTCACGCCTGCGGCATAGCCCGCTTCAATCTCGCAAACCGGGCTGGCGCTGCAGTAAGGTAGTGTGATTTGTGTGGCGATGACCTTTTCCAGGGCTTCCACCCTGCTCATGTAATTCAATAATTCGCGCGCAGCATACACGGCAAACTCTGTTGTATCATCGTCTATGGATGCTTCCATAAGGGAAATTTTTTGTTGTAACAGCTGACGGGTCAATATCATCGTCAATACCCTCAAAGCCAGTTTGCTTAAAGAGTAGCATTACATCGAAGGGGAGAAAGTCGGGAAGGGAAAAAGAGAGGAGAAAAAGCTGGCCGCGAAACGACCAGCCTATCAGACTGGAATCATTGACTTAAAAACGATAACCCGCAGAGAACATAAACACCCACGGATCGAGGCGTACGCTGTCACGCTGCTGGACGCCACCCATTTTATAGCTCGCGGTGGTGTCGATATCCATGTACCAGACTGACATGTTAATCAGCCAGTCGCGGTTGATCAGATAGTCCATACCGACCTGTCCTGCTGCACCCCAGGAGTCTTTCAGGCTCAGATCGGATAAACCTGCTTCTTTCCCGTTGTTGTTAAAACCTTCATCGAAGAAAGTCGTGTAGTTCACACCCACGCCAACGTAAGGACGCAGTTTGCTGCTGGAGTCGCCAAAGTACCACTGCGCCATTAACGTCGGCGGTAAATGATGAACGGTGGCAATATCACCGGTTGCCCCGGTGCCTATCTTATGGCGAAACGGCGTGGCTGCCAGTAATTCAACGCCAATATTGTCGGTTGCCATATAGGTGAATGTCAGGCCCAACTGCGTATTGTTGCTGACATCAAAGCCACCCAGGCTTCCCAGCGTACCACCCGCGCCTTCCGTCGGTCTGACGGTAGCCGAGCCTGCTCGAATAAAGAACTCTCCGGCCTCATGCGCAAATGCGTTACCAGAGAGAAGAGTTGTTAAAGCCAATGCTGCAACTGTTAATTTTTTCATGTCCGCTCCATCGTTATGGTTATAAAAGCGGAACGAATATACCCACAATGGAGTAATAAGTGATCTAACCTGGATCACATTGAGTTTGATAATTTAACATTTATTGATCCAGATTAAGTTAGAACTTGCATTCAAAATCCTGGTTAAATTAATTCAGATCAATTTTGATATATTTTCACTATGCAAGTACCTTTGGCGCCAACACGAAGCGTTGGTTATTTGAACGTGATGCACAGAGAACAAACAACGATGTTGCAAGATGCTGAAGTCCTGGCCAAAAATTACCGGAGCTTTACAAAGATATGCCTTTCCATACATCGTACGATGCTGCCACTGTAGAGTTATCCAGGGTACAATTGCGCGCAAATGAACACCTGCAAAACTCAAGGAGAGTGCATGTCTATCACGGCGAAATCCGTTTACCGTGACACGGGAAACTTTTTCCGTAATCAATTCATTACCATCTTGCTGGTATCGTTATTGTGCGCGTTTATCACAGTGGTGCTAGGGCATGCCTTTTCTCCCAGCGACGCGCAAATCGCGCAACTGAGCGAAGGGGATCAGCTAACCAGCAGTGTGGGCCTGTTCGATCTGGTACAGAATATGACGCCGGAGCAGCAGCAAATTTTGCTACGCGCTTCTGCAGCATCGACGTTTTCAGGGCTGATTGGTAATGCCATCCTTGCAGGAGGCATCATCCTGATGATTCAATTGATTTCGGCGGGTCATCGGGTTAGCGCATTACGCGCCATTGGCGCCAGCGCGCCGGTATTACCTAAATTGTTTATTCTGATTTTTCTGACTACCCTGCTGGTACAGGTCGGTATTATGCTGGTTGTCGTACCTGGTATTCTGTTGGCTATCTTGCTGGCCCTCGCGCCGGTGATGGTCGTGCAGGATAAAATGGGCGTCTTTGCCGCTATGCGCAACAGTATGCGTCTGGCGTGGTCTAATATGCGACTGGTAGCGCCGGCAGTAATCGGTTGGTTACTGGCAAAAACGCTGCTGTTGCTTTTTGCGCCAAGTTTTGCAGTACTAACGCCAAACGTAGGCGCGGTATTGGCGAATACGCTGAGCAATATGATCTCTGCTGTGCTGCTGATCTATTTGTTCCGCCTATATATGCTGATTCGTCAATAAACCCTGAACGCATGCCGGGTGTGTTACCCAATGCTTTTTGATTACGGACTCGAAGAATGAAGCAGTTTCTTGATTTTTTACCGCTGGTTGTCTTTTTTGCTTTTTATAAGCTTTATGACATCTACGCGGCAACCTCGGCGCTTATTGTCGCAACAGCTGTGGTGTTGATTTACAGTTGGGTTCGCTATCGCAAAGTCGAGAAGATGGCGTTAATCACCTTTGTTCTGGTTGCTGTCTTCGGTGGCCTGACTATTTTCTTCCACAACGATGAATTCATTAAGTGGAAGGTTACGGTGATTTACGGACTGTTTGCCGGTGCACTGCTGGTTAGCCAGTGGGTGATGAAAAAACCGTTGATTCAGCGCATGTTAGGAAAAGAGCTGACGCTGCCGCAGCCGGTATGGTCGAAGCTAAATCTGGCCTGGGCCGTTTTCTTCATCCTGTGTGGACTGGCCAATATCTACATTGCGTTTTGGCTGCCGCAGAACATTTGGGTCAACTTCAAAGTGTTCGGTTTAACCGCCCTGACCTTATTCTTCACGTTGCTGAGCGGAATCTATATCTACCGCCATCTGCCGCAGGAAGATAAATCGTAATAAGTGTTCGCCAGATCTGCGGATCTGGCGAATTTTTACCCACCCACGTTCTTCGTGGCAGACAAGCTGGCTTACATCCCCTCCGCGCGCTGCATCCCCTCTGTTCTCCGCTCGTAAATTCTAGTAGCATCCCGCCTGTAATCTTTCTCTACAGTCGGTTCTACAATGACAACAACGAATAACACCCCCCAGGGTGAACTGGTTTTACGCACTCTGGCCATGCCTGCCGATACCAATGCTAACGGTGATATTTTTGGCGGCTGGCTGATGTCACAGATGGATATTGGTGGCGCTATTCAGGCCAAAGAGATCGCACATGGCCGCGTGGTGACGGTGCGAGTGGAAGGAATGAGCTTTTTGCGCCCGGTTGCCGTGGGTGATGTGGTCTGTTGCTACGCACGCTGCGTAAAACGCGGGACGACGTCAATCAGCATTAATATTGAAGTCTGGGTGAAGAAAGTCGCTTCGGAACCTATTGGCCAGCGTTACAAAGCCACTGAAGCCCTGTTTATCTACGTCGCTGTAGATAAAGACGGTAAACCCCGTCCGATACCAACACAGGTCTGATAACCGCGTTGACACCGTTATCAGACCTGCTTGCCGGAGAAAGCCTGACGCCGACTCCGGCACGCCAGTTACTCAATCTGCGCCGTACCGTTCAGACGGAATACGATATTCACCACCAGGCCAGATCCCGGTTTGCCCGCTTCGTAACGCCATCTGCGCATCGCATTTTTCACTTCACGCTCAAACATGTTGGCAGGCTGTGCGGAAAGCACTTCAACATTCTCCACACGGCCATCTGATGTCACATCAAACTTGACCTTCACCCGACCTTCAATGCGCAAAGCCTGCGCGCGCGCCGGATACTGTGGCTGATTACGACTTAAGGCGCGTGGCCCAGACGGTGCGCTAACCGCAGGTTTACTGGTTGCCGGCGCGGTGCTGGTCGTTGTCGAACGAGCAGGCGCCGTGTTCTCAAACGGCGATACTGGACGCGACTCAACCGGTTTCACGTCACGTTTGGGCTGCTCTTCAACCTTTTTCACCGGTTTTGGCTTCGGTTTTGGTTTAGGTTTCGGTTTCTCAATCACCACCGGCGCCTCTTTTGGCGGTTCCGGTATCGGTTCAGGTTCCGGTTCAGGCTCAACGACAGGCTGCGGCGGTGGTTGAACTGCCTGAGGTGGCTCAAGATCGGCAGGTGCGACCATCGTGATGGAGATCGGCTGCGCGGGTGCAGGCAGTTCAATAACCTGATGTACCGAGGTATACAGCAGACCCGCCACTACAGCGCCGTGAATGCCGACGGAAAGTAACGTCGGCCAGGGAAAGCGACGAGGTAAATCAAGGGTCATTGCAGTCATAATCGTTTCAGTTATAAAACCAGGCCTCGATTTTAAATGCAAATAGCAATCATATTCAATAAGCCCATGACAGTAAGCCGCATTTAAAACGCAATTTCATGTAAAAAAACCATTATCTTAATATGGCCTTAACAAAGCTATTATCTTTACGTTGCAGTTACCAGGGCTTTCCAATAACGTAAACGCGACTTTTACCGATCAAGGAGCTCTACCCGTGCTGTATGTTATTTATGCTCAAGATATCGCAGATTCTCTCGAGAAACGTCTTTCCGTGCGCCCTGCTCACCTGGCCCGTCTGCAACTCCTCCATGATGAAGGTCGTCTACTGACGGCGGGCCCCATGCCAGCTGTCGACAGTAACGATCCGGGTGCGGCGGGATTTACCGGATCGACGGTGATTGCGGAATTTGAATCTTTAGAGGCAGCGCAGGCGTGGGCAGATGCCGACCCGTATGTGGCTGCAGGCGTTTATGCGCAAGTTTCGGTCAAACCGTACAAAAAAGTATTTTAAGAAACAGAACGGACAGGAATACATTGGGCACCGCAACGGTGCCCTTTTTGGATCAAATGCTGTAGATCGCAAACAGCAACGAATTTCGTTGATGATTGAGAATGCATTTTCTGATGGAGTGGATACGCATGTTACGGCGCGATTGCCCTTCAAGCCAACGTGCTTTACGGCGGCTAGCCTGACGCAGCATCCGCCAGCGTCCCACTTCCGTTCTACTACGCTTCATGTTAACTACTCTTCCAGTCACAGAGCGGGCATTATACCCCCAGACCGCATGCAGACCAGTGGTTTTCCCGTGTTTTTATTTGCCAGATGACTCCTGATGCGTAAACTCTTAACAATACGCTTTCAAAAGGATTTTTAATTTTATGACAACCTTCTACACCGTGGTGAGTTGGCTGGTCATTCTGGGTTACTGGGTACTCATTGCTGGCGTAACGTTACGCATTCTGATGAAGCGACGCGCAGTACCCTCCGCAATGGCCTGGCTTTTGATCATCTATATACTGCCATTGGTAGGGATCATTGCTTATCTGTCCTTTGGTGAACTCCACCTGGGCAAACGCCGCGCCGAGCGCGCCAGAGCGATGTGGCCATCAACAGCCAAATGGCTGAACGATCTCAAAGCCTGCAAACATATTTTCGCGCAAGAAAACAGCAGCGTTGCCTCCTCATTATTTAAGTTATGCGAGCGTCGCCAGGGCATTGCCGGCGTTAAGGGAAATCAGCTGCAGCTTCTCACCAACTCTGATGACGTGATGCAGGCGTTAATCCGTGATATTCAGCTGGCACGTCACAACATTGAGATGGTGTTCTACATCTGGCAACCTGGCGGTATGGCCGATCAGGTAGCCGAGTCGTTAATGGCTGCCGCGAGACGTGGCATTCACTGTCGCCTGATGCTGGACTCCGCCGGCAGCGTGGCGTTCTTCCGCAGCCCTTGGGCGGCGATGATGCGTAACGCAGGTATCGAGGTTGTAGAAGCGCTGAAGGTGAACCTGATGCGTGTATTTTTACGCCGTATGGACCTGCGTCAGCATCGTAAAATGATCATGATCGACAACTACATTGCGTATACCGGCAGCATGAACATGGTCGATCCGCGTTTCTTTAAACAGGATGCCGGTGTCGGACAATGGGTTGATTTAATGGCAAGAATGGAAGGCCCGGTGGCCACTGCCATGGGGATCGTCTACTCATGCGACTGGGAAATTGAAACCGGTAAACGTATTTTACCGCCGCCTCCCGATGTCAACATCATGCCGTTTGAGCAGGCCAGCGGGCACACCATTCACACTATTGCCTCCGGTCCTGGCTTCCCTGAAGACTTGATCCATCAGGCCTTATTGACCGCCGCATATTCTGCTCGTGAATATTTAATCATGACCACCCCCTACTTCGTCCCCAGTGACGATCTGCTGCACGCCATCTGTACGGCAGCGCAGCGTGGTGTAGATGTCAGCATCATTCTTCCACGCAAGAATGACTCGATGCTGGTTGGCTGGGCAAGCCGGGCTTTTTTCACCGAGTTGCTGGCGGCAGGCGTGAAAATCTACCAGTTCGAAGGTGGGTTGTTACATACCAAGAGCGTGCTGGTTGATGGCGAATTGAGTCTGGTCGGTACTGTTAACCTGGATATGCGCAGCCTGTGGCTGAATTTTGAGATAACACTAGTGATTGACGATGCCGGATTCGGCGGTGACCTCGCTGCGGTACAGGATGATTATATTTCGCGTTCCCGCCTGCTGGATGCACGTTTGTGGGTAAAACGACCACTCTGGCAGCGTATCGCTGAGCGACTGTTTTACTTCTTTAGCCCGTTGCTGTAAAACGTGCCCATCAGACAGTAAACAGGTAGTCATTATGGATATGGATTTGAACAACCGCCTGACCGAAGACGAAACGCTCGAGCAGGCTTATGACATTTTTCTCGAACTGGCGGCGGACAATCTCGATCCGGCCGACATCCTTCTGTTCAATTTGCAGTTTGAAGAGCGTGGCGGTGCAGAGTTATTCGACCCTGCACAAGACTGGCAGGAGCACGTTGATTTTGACCTGAATCCTGACTTCTTCGCCGAAGTGGTGATTGGTCTGGCAGACTCAGAAGACGGCGAGATTAACGATATTTTTGCGCGTGTTCTGTTATGTCGCGAAAAAGATCACAAACTCTGCCACATCCTCTGGCGTGAATAATGAAAACAAAAAGCTGCTCTCGCAGCTTTTTTTATTTCTAGTCAGGCAATTTACTTCCGCAACGATTACAAAATTGCGCGCTGTGCTCATGCTGGCTTTGTTGGCACTGTGGACATTTGCGCTGATTTTGCCGGTGCTGAAACGCACTACTCATATGTGTTGTTATCAATCCTGTCGGGATTGCGATAACCGAATAACCAATCAGGATCAGCACTGACGCAACCATGCGGCCAAGCGGTGTATGCGGGGTAATATCACCATAGCCAACAGTTGTAACCGTAACGATTGCCCAATATACCGACGCATTCAGCGTAGTAAAACCATATTTCGGGCCTTCAATCAGGTACATCAGGGCGCCAAAGACAATCATCAGAATGGCAATAAACGAATAAAACAGCATCAACTGATGACGGGCACTTTTAATTGCGCTCCAGAACACACGCAGCGACGGCATAAATCGCAGCAGTTTGAGTATTCGCAGTACACGCAGCACGCGCATCGCTCGCCAGGCGAAAACATAACTCAGACTAATTTCCGGCCATAGCCACATCACATACAGTGGCAGAATTGTCGCGAGATCGATAATTCCCCAAAAGCTAAACACATATTTTGCAGGATTGGCCCAGCAGCACAATCTGAGCAGATATTCGATGGTAAAGACCAGCGTAATAAAGACTTCCAGCCAGACAAAAATATGCCATTCATCATAGGTTAAATGGTATTGCGTCCCGACCCCAGACTCAATGAAGATAACAATCACGCTCAGCAATGCGAACAGTGCGCACATGCCTTCAAAACGGCGCCCCGAGCGCGTGTCTAAATCAAATAATGTACGATAGAGAGTACGGCGAACAGAAGAGACTAAGCCTGACACATTTACCTCACCAAAAAGAAGGGCTGACAGTGTGTCAGCCCTCTCGATTATAGCGGGTCTACTTTTAAGCAGGAAACCGCGTGTCGGAAACTCCCTTCAAGTACAGGACGCGTTTTCGCGCATTCTGGGCCGGCGATCGGACAACGTGTGCGGAACACACACCCCGAAGGCGGATTAATCGGGGAGGGTAACTCACCTTCCAGCAGTTGGATAACCTTGTTCCTCTCCATATCAGGATCGGGAATTGGCACCGCTGACATTAGTGCTTTGGTATAGGGATGCAGCGGATTATGGTACACCTCGTCATAGGTCCCCAACTCCACCGCATGTCCGAGATACATCACCAGCACACGATCGGAAATATGCTTAACCACTGCCAGGTCATGGGCAATGAAGATTAATGATAAGCCCATCTCACGCTGTAATTGCTGCAACAGGTTAACAACCTGCGCCTGAATCGACACATCCAGCGCGGATACAGGCTCATCACAAATTATCAGCTTCGGCTCAAGGATCAACGCGCGAGCAATACCAATACGCTGGCACTGCCCACCGGAAAACTCGTGCGGGTAGCGGTTAATCAGGTTAGGCAGTAACCCCACTTTCATCATCATCGCCTTTACGCGGTCACGGACTTCCTGCCCAGGCAGATTCGGGTGATAAGTCCGCAGCGGTTCGGCGATAATTTCACCGATGGTCATACGTGGGTTTAACGATGCCAGCGGATCCTGGAAAATCATCTGGATGTCACTGCGCACTGCCCGCCACTCATCGGGTTTCATGCCAAGCAAATCTTTGCCGAGCCAGGCGACTTTACCATCAGTCGCTTTTACCAGACCGATAATCGCACGCGCAAACGTCGATTTCCCGCAACCCGATTCCCCCACTACGCCTAATGTTTCGCCCTCATACAGACGTAGGGTCACGCCATCAACGGCTTTCAGCGTTTTCGACGGTTGCCAGAACCACTGTTTACCATCTTTGATGTCGAAATGGACTTTCAGATCGGCAATTTCGAGGAGTACTTTTCGTTGTTCGGTTACCGCATTCATACCAGTTCCTCCACCGGTTTAAAGCAGGCGCGCAGACGGCCCGGACTAAACTCTTCCAGTGGCGGAGCACTGCTACAGATTTCCATGGCATGCGGGCAACGGGGCTGGAACGGGCAGCCTTTCGGTAAACGCAACAGATTCGGCGGATTACCCGGGATAGTCAGCATTTCTTCCCCTTCGGCATCCAGACGCGGGACGGCATTAAGCAGGCCAATCGAATACGGATGAACCGGCTTATAAAAGACATCACGCGCACTACCATATTCCATCGTGCGTCCGGCATACATCACCAACACCTTGTCGCAAATACCAGCAACAACACCGAGGTCGTGAGTAATCATAATAATTGCGGTATTGAATTCACTTTTCAGTTCATTCAGCAGCGTCATGATTTGCGCCTGAACCGTGACATCCAGCGCAGTAGTGGGTTCATCGGCAATCAGTAACTTTGGCCTGCACAGAAGCGCCATGGCGATCATCACACGTTGCCGCATCCCGCCGGAGAATTCATGCGGATACATTTTCATACGCTTACGCGCTTCCGGCATTTTCACCGCATCCAGCATCCTGACTGATTCTTCAAAGGCTTCCGCTTTGCTCATACCTTTGTGTAGCATCAGAACTTCCATTAACTGTTCGCCGACCCGCATATACGGATTCAGAGAGGTCATGGGATCCTGGAAGATCATCGAGATTTGCTCGGCGCGTAGCTTGTTCAGCTCACGCTCCGGTAAGTTCAGGATCTCACGACCGTTGAATGTAGCGGAGCCGCCAATCCGGCCATTTGCGGCCAGCAGGCCCATCAAGGCAAATGCAGTCTGCGACTTACCTGAACCAGACTCACCAACAATACCCAGCGTTTCCCCGGCGCGTAGTGAAAAGTTTAAATCGTTTACTGCAGTAACATCACCATCTGGGGTGGCAAACGTCACACGCAGATCGGTAACGTTTAGCAGTGCGTTAGCCTGTTGTTGCGCGAGCGGCGCGGTTGAGGTCTCAATTACGCTCATGGCGGCACTCCTTAACGGTCTTTCGGGTCGAGGGCATCACGCAGGCCATCGCCAATAAAGTTAAAACAAAATAGCGTCACCACCAGGAACCCTGCCGGAAACAGCAGTAACCATGGTGATACTTCCATCGAGTTGGCACCATCGCTGAGCAGTGCGCCCCAGCTACTTAGCGGCTCTTGTGTGCCAAGTCCCAGGAAGCTCAGGAACGATTCAAACAGGATCATGCTGGGAACCAGCAATGAGGCGTAGACCACCACCACACCGAGTACGTTTGGCACAATGTGTCGCACAACAATACGCACGGTAGACACCCCACCGACCTGGGCTGCTTCAATAAACTCTTTGCGCTTCAGGCTCAGCGTCTGGCCACGAACGATACGCGCCATATCAAGCCAGGACACCATCCCAATCGCCACAAAGATTAACAGGATGTTTTGCCCAAAGAAGGTAACCAACAGAATAACGAAGAACATGAACGGGAAGGAGTTAAGGATTTCCAGCAGACGCATCATCACAGAGTCGATTTTGCCGCCCAGGTAACCCGACAGTGAACCGTACAGCGTGCCCACAATCACCGCCACCAGCGCCGCAGCAATCCCCACCATCAACGAGATCCGTCCACCAATAGCCACCCTCACCAGCAGATCACGGCCAGATGAGTCAGTGCCAAAATAGTGCCCAGACTCCGTATCAGGCGCGCTGGACATCATGCCCCAGTCAGTATCGAAGTAGGTAAACTGCGATAACATGGGTGCCAACGTCACAAACAGCGCAATAATCACCAGTACCACGAGGCTGGCTACTGCCGCTCGGTTATGCATAAAGCGTCGACGAGCGTCCTGCCACAGGCTGCGGCCTTCGACCTCCAGCTTCTCACTGAAATTCTCCAGCGCTTCGCTGTTTTTCTTACTTAACATCATAGCGAGCTCCAGTATCAGTAACGGATTTTCGGGTCGATTACGGCATACAGCACATCGACAATCGCGTTAAACACGATGGTCAGTGCGCCAACCAGAATAGTCAGGCTCAGTACCAGCGAGTAATCGCGGTTTAATGCGCCATTCACAAACAACTGCCCAATCCCCGGTAAACCATAGATAGTTTCAATAACCATCGAACCGGTAATGATGCCGACAAACGCGGGTCCCATATAGGACAACACCGGCAACAGCGCAGGTTTTAACGCATGGCGGAAAATAATCCGTCGCATCGGCAACCCTTTAGCACGCGCGGTCCGAATAAAGTTAGAGTGCAGCACTTCAATCATCGAGCCGCGGGTAATACGCGCAATACTGGCAATATAGGCCAGGGATAGCGCCACCATGGGCAGGATCATAAATTTCAGCGCCCCACCGTTCCAACCGCCACCGGGTAGCCATTTCAGTGTGATCGCAAATATCATGACTAATAAGGGGGCAACGACAAAACTGGGGATCACCACCCCGGTCATCGCCACCCCCATAACCGTATAATCCCAACGCGTGTTTTGCTTCAACGCGGCGATTACGCCCGCACTAACACCGATCACCACCGCCAGAATAAAGGCCGCAGCCCCCAGCTTCGCGGAAACCGGAAAGCTTGACGCGACCAGGTCATTAACGGTGTAGTCTTTATATTTAAAGGATGGTCCAAAATCACCGTGCGCCAGCTGTTTCAGATAGCTAAAGTACTGCGTTGAGATCGGATCATTAAGATGGTATTTCGCTTCAATATTCGCCAGAACTTCTGGCGGCAAGGCGCGCTCTCCGGTGAAAGGACTTCCCGGCGCAAGACGCATCATAAAGAATGAAATCGTAATAAGAATAAATAGTGTCGGAATCGCTTCCAGACAGCGGCGTAATATAAATTTCAACATTGCCCGTACCTTCTGGCGTGTGCCTTTATACCCGTCATACTTCAAGCTGCAGATGCGTTGGCTTTGCTCGCTCACGCCCGTCACTTACTTAAGTAAGCTCCTGGCGATTCGCTGCGTTGCCGCCTTCCTGCAACGTGAATTATTTAGGGTATACCTCTCTTTGTCTAAAGAGGTATTTATAGTTCGAAGAAAAAGACACTGTGGGGCAACCTTAATCGCCCCACGTCTTGCCATTAATGCTTGATAATATACAAGTCTTTAACGTGGATATTATCCATCGGGTCTTTACCGGAGTATCCGCCTACCCAAGGTTTCACCAGACGGGCGTTGACGTAGTAGAACACCGGTACAATTGCAGAGTCTTTATCCAGCAGCTGTTCTGCTTGCGAATACAGTTCACTGCGCTGAGCATCATCAGTTGCTTTCAGGGTATCAGCAATCAACTTGTCAAATGCAGGGCTCTTATAGTGGACGGTGTTGTTGGAGCTATCGGACAGTACCATATTCAGGAAAGACGTCGGTTCGTTATAATCCGCACACCAGCCTGCGCGTGAAACATCATAGTTGCCCTGATGACGCGTATCGAGGAACGTCTTCCACTCCTGATTTTCCAGTTTCACATTCGCACCCAGATTTTTCTTCCAGATGGATGCCGCAGCGATAGCCAGCTTCTTGTGCAGATCGGAGGTGTTATACAGCAGATCAAAGGTCAACGGTTTTTCAGCGGTGAAGCCAGCTTCGGCCAGCAGTTTTTTCGCCTCTTCGTTACGTTTTTCCTGTGACCACTTGAACCACTCTGGCTCAACCAGTTTAGCGCCATCAGTATACGGCGGGGTAAAGCTATAGGCGGGCAGATCGCCCTGGTTTTTCACTTTGTTGACGATGATGTCACGATCCAGCGCCAGCTTCAGGGCGGTACGTACACGAACATCGTTGAACGGTGCTTTTTGGTTGTTAATTTCGTAATAGTAGGTGCACAGATAAGGATCAACGTGAACTTCGTTCGGGATCTCTTTTTTCAGTTTCTGGAATAACTCAATCGGCATGTTGTTATAGGTCATGTCGATTTCACCGCTGCGATAGCGGTTCACGTCAGTCACTTCAGAAGAAATTGGCAGGTATGTGACCTGGTTAATAATGGTTTTCGCGTTGTCCCAGTAGTGAGTATTACGCTCAAGTACAATACGCTCGTTGACAACCCAGTCTTTCAGTTTATAAGAGCCGTTAGAAACGATGTTAGCGGGCTGGGTCCATTTTTCACCGAATTTTTCCACCACGGCTTTAGGCACAGGGGAAAGAGAAGAGTGCACAAGGAGTTTGTAGAAATAAGGAACAGGTTCACTCAGAGTCACTTCAAAGGTATGGTCATCAATCGCTTTTACACCGAGATCGGTAACTGGCTTCTTACCAGCGATGATGTCATCAATATTGACAATATGTCCGTACTGTAAATAGCTGGCGTACGGTGAAGCAGTATTGGGGTTCGCCAGACGTTGCCAGCTATAGACGAAATCTTGTGCGGTAACAGGCGTTCCATCAGACCATTTAGCGTCTTTACGCAGATGGAATGTCCAGACTTTAAAATCTTTATTTTCCCATTTATCAGCCACACCCGGCGATGGTTTGCCATCAACGTCACTGATTAATAAACCTTCAAATAAATCACGGCTAATGTTGGATTCCGGCACACCTTCGATTTTATGCGGATCGAGTGACTGAACTTCCGAACCATTATTACGCACCAGAGTCTGCTTCTCAGCCAACTGAACGCCTGCTGGTACCACTGCTGCTGTAGCAACATTTCCAGCGATTAGCGCAGTTAGGATCCCCGCAGCTACTAAACTTTTTTTAGTGATGTTAGTCATTGTGTTTGTACTCCCTCATTATTATGGCTGGTTTTATAACCAGACTGTTAATCCTGTCAGGATCCCTGTACGACACCGGAGATTTTCTGCCGTCAGGTGTTTTTTTGTTTACTGCTCGCTATCACCGACTTTATTTATTCTGGCGATTCGTTTGATCGCCTTGCGTCGATTATCTACGTGCCTCCCCTGCCGGAAGCACGCTATTACCCTGTTGAGAGAGATTAAATGAAAATTATTCTCATCAACGTGAAATCTTCTGCTAAATACCTGGCCGGAAAGTATCAAATGCGTTTCTTCACCGCCAATACATTTTACAGATTTGTTAACCAATTCTCTTTTATCGAAAAAAAAACGCACAACAAAAGCATTAATACAGCGATTTTTTTAAAAATAAAATCAATTTATTCAATGCATTACGTGAGTCACCCGACTCATCGCCCTGTCCGGCATCGAAGAGACGTCAAAATGCACATAAATTTAACAATTGGTTATTAATTAGCACATTCATCTAAATTAGGTGCTGAAATAACTAATAACATTTCGATAATCCTTCAGCAAGCCCAAGAGTATGATGTTAATAAAATAACAATGCGGCCCTGGTTCATCTGTTCTGCTGAAAAGATAATTGTGTTGAAAATCAATACATAAAAATGCAGTGGCTATCAGCATCTTTTATTACTGCTATGGCGCGTTTCAACTTTAGTGAGAAGTATTACTGATAATGGTGGGAAACGGAGCCTGGAAGCAGCTCCGTTTATATTGATTCGGTGGATTCAGGCAAGTAAGCCCGGGAAAATGGATTTGATCCCGGTCACAATGAACTCAATGCCCAACGCCATGAGTAACAACCCCATAATACGCGTAATGACGTTGATGCCCGTTTGGCCCAGCAGGCGAACTAACCACGGCGCCATACGAAACAATCCCCAACAACACAGCGCAAACAGCGCAATCGCCACGAAAAAGCCGAACAGATTAATAGCACTATGGTAACGCGTGCCCCAGACGATCGTTGAGCTTATTGCCCCCGGTCCCGCCATTAACGGCAGCGCTAACGGGACAACGCCAATGCTCTCGCGTATCGCCGTCTCCGACTTTTCCTGCTTGTTTTGCTTATCTTCCCCAAGTTTTCCGCTGATCATCGACATCGCGATAGTCACGACCAGGATACCACCGGCAATCCTGAACGAATCAATTGAGATACCAAACAATTGCAGAATTCCATCCCCCAGAAACAGAGAGATCCACAGAATGATAGCAACCGACAGGTTTGCCGTAAGGTTGGTTTTATTGCGTGCGGCAGCGGTCTGGTAGCTGGTCATGCTGATAAAGACAGGGATGATCCCTACCGGGTTGACCAATGCAAATAACCCAATGAAAAATTTAAAATAAACAGGAAAATCGAATAGCGTATGGATCACGGTTAGCTCCGAAGCGTTAGCCGGATAAAATGAGTCATAAAATTGATGAAATCCGCGCTGAAGATACGCCTTTTGTCAGCATACTTCACCTGCTATCTGCGTATATCTACGTAAATACGCTACCATTACTCAGTGTTATTAATATGTATTAAATATGCTAATGTTAACCTCATTCATTACATCAATTTTTTAACACTTACCAAGAAACGCTAAAAGGGCCTGCTGAAAGGTGTCAGCTTTGCGGAAATTTGATCCAGATCACGCAATTACTACTCAGAAGTGAGTAATCTTGCTTACGCCACCTGGAGGTAACGCGTTAGAGTTAAATGACGCTAACGCATAAGCTCTTTTAGTAAATCAAAGTAAAGTGGACGTTAATTAACCGTTTGATTTTCAAAACGTTATACAATTTTTCGTCGGTCTGTCTATACTCTCGTATCGAGCAGATGATTTACTAAAAAAGTTTAACATTATCAGGAGAGCATTATGGCTGTTACTAATGTCGCTGAACTTAACGCACTTGTAGAGCGCGTAAAAAAAGCCCAGCGTGAATATGCCAGTTTCACTCAAGAACAGGTTGACAAAATCTTCCGCGCCGCCGCTCTGGCAGCCGCAGACGCTCGAATCCCTCTCGCGAAAATGGCCGTTGCCGAATCCGGCATGGGCATCGTCGAAGACAAAGTGATCAAAAACCACTTTGCTTCCGAATACATTTACAACGCTTATAAAGATGAAAAGACCTGTGGTGTCCTGTCTGAAGACGACACTTTCGGTACTATCACCATCGCTGAACCGATTGGTATCATCTGCGGTATCGTTCCGACCACTAACCCGACATCTACTGCTATCTTCAAATCGCTGATCAGCCTGAAGACGCGTAACGCCATCATCTTCTCTCCACATCCGCGTGCTAAAGATGCCACTAACAAAGCGGCTGACATCGTTCTGCAGGCTGCTATCGCTGCTGGCGCACCGAAAGATCTGATCGGCTGGATCGATCAACCTTCCGTTGAACTGTCTAATGCTCTGATGCATCACCCGGACATCAACCTAATCCTTGCGACCGGCGGTCCAGGCATGGTTAAAGCAGCATACAGCTCCGGTAAACCAGCAATCGGTGTAGGTGCAGGTAACACCCCGGTTGTTATTGACGAAACTGCGGATATTAAGCGCGCAGTTGCTTCTGTTCTGATGTCTAAAACCTTCGATAACGGCGTAATCTGTGCTTCTGAACAGTCCGTTGTTGTTGTTGACTCTGTATACGATGCAGTTCGTGAACGTTTCGCTAGCCACGGCGGCTACATGCTGCAGGGTAAAGAGCTGAAAGCTGTTCAGGACGTTATCCTGAAAAATGGCGCACTGAACGCCGCTATCGTTGGTCAGCCGGCATATAAAATTGCTGAACTGGCAGGCTTCTCGGTTCCGGAAACAACTAAGATCCTGATCGGTGAAGTGAAAGTTGTTGATGAAAGCGAGCCGTTTGCTCACGAAAAACTGTCCCCGACGCTGGCGATGTACCGTGCGAAAGATTTCGAAGATGCGGTAGACAAAGCAGAGAAACTGGTTGCGATGGGTGGTATCGGCCACACTTCTTGCCTGTACACTGACCAGGACAACCAACCAGAGCGCGTTGCTTACTTCGGTCAGATGATGAAAACTGCGCGTATCCTGATTAACACCCCGGCTTCACAGGGTGGTATCGGCGACCTGTACAACTTTAAGCTCGCACCTTCCCTGACTCTGGGTTGTGGTTCCTGGGGTGGTAACTCCATCTCTGAAAACGTTGGTCCTAAGCACCTGATCAACAAGAAAACCGTTGCTAAGCGAGCTGAAAACATGTTGTGGCACAAACTTCCGAAATCTATCTACTTCCGTCGTGGCTCACTGCCAATCGCACTGGATGAAGTGATTACCGATGGTCACAAACGTGCGCTGATCGTTACCGACCGCTTCCTGTTTAACAACGGTTATGCAGACCAGATCACCTCCGTTCTGAAAGCAGCCGGCGTTGAAACCGAAGTGTTCTTTGAAGTTGAAGCTGACCCGACTCTGACCGTTGTTCGTAAAGGTGCTGAGCTGGCTAACTCCTTCAAGCCTGACGTTATCATCGCACTGGGCGGTGGTTCCCCGATGGACGCCGCGAAAATCATGTGGGTGATGTACGAACATCCGGAAACCCATTTCGAAGAGCTGGCGCTGCGCTTTATGGACATCCGTAAACGTATCTATAAGTTCCCGAAAATGGGCGTGAAAGCGAAAATGATCGCCGTCACTACCACTTCCGGTACTGGTTCTGAAGTGACTCCGTTTGCGGTTGTTACCGACGATGCAACGGGTCAGAAATACCCGCTGGCTGACTACGCATTGACCCCAGACATGGCAATTGTCGATGCCAACCTGGTTATGGATATGCCGAAATCACTGTGTGCATTCGGTGGTCTGGATGCGGTGACTCACGCTCTGGAAGCTTACGTTTCCGTACTGGCATCTGAATTCTCTGACGGTCAGGCTCTGCAAGCGCTGAAACTGCTGAAAGAAAACCTGCCTGCGTCCTACCATGAAGGTTCTAAGAACCCGGTAGCGCGTGAGCGTGTTCACAGTGCCGCAACCATCGCCGGTATTGCGTTTGCTAACGCCTTCCTGGGTGTATGTCACTCAATGGCGCACAAGCTGGGTTCTCAGTTCCACATTCCTCACGGTCTGGCGAACGCCCTGCTGATCAGCAACGTCATTCGTTATAACGCGAACGACAATCCGACTAAACAGACTGCTTTCAGCCAGTATGATCGTCCGCAAGCACGTCGTCGCTACGCCGAAATCGCAGACCATCTGGGTTTAAGCGCACCGGGCGACCGTACTGCGGCTAAAATCCAGAAACTGCTGGCATGGCTGGAAGAAATCAAAGCTGAACTGGGTATTCCTAAATCTATCCGTGAAGCTGGCGTTCAGGAAGCTGACTTCCTGGCACACGTCGACAAACTGTCCGAAGATGCGTTTGACGACCAGTGCACCGGTGCTAACCCGCGTTACCCGCTGATTTCTGAACTCAAACAGATCCTGCTGGATACGTACTACGGTCGTGAGTATAGCGAAGGTGAAACTGCTGCTAAAACTGAGCCAGCAGCGCCTAAAGCTGAGAAAAAAGCGAAAAAATCCGCTTAATGCACTCACATAAGTTTTAGTATCTTCATAAACGGCCCTTTGGGGCCGTTTTTTTTTGCCATACTCAGCGAAAATCAGACTATGCAGACGCCAGCCACCGAGGTGAAAAGGCGTAAGGGAAATAGGTGTGAAAGTGGCACCAGAAGGCAATACGCAGGGTATCGCTTCTGGCTAAAACAGAGGCCTACCCTGCGATTTTAACTCAGCAGGAGAACAGAGGGTTAATCGTGGCTGTGACGTTCCTGAATGGCCGTCAGAGAGCCTTCAGACTGTGCTTCCTTATAATGCTTGCGGCACACCGATACATAGCGTTCATTTCCGCCTATAACGACCTGCTCTCCTTCGTTATAAGGCCTTCCGGCCTGATCAAGGCGTAATACCATGCTGGCCTTACGGCCACAGAAACAAATAGTTTTTAATTCAACCAGCTTATCTGACCATGCAAGCAGGTATTCGCTACCACCGAAGAGTTCACCACGAAAATCAGTGCGTAAGCCATAACACAACACGGGAATATCCAGTTGATCAACAACCTCTGATAATTCATAAACCTGCTGTCGCGTCAGAAACTGAGACTCATCAACCAGCACGCAGTGAATTCGTTGCTGCGCATTCTCCGCACGAATCTCCTCGAACAATGATGAATTTTGGTTAAACAATTTTGCAGGTGACGACAGGCCTATACGTGAACTTACTTTTCCCGCGCCAAAACGGTCATCAATTTCCGCTGTATATACAACGGCACGCATCCCACGTTCCTGATAATTGTATGAAGATTGCAGCAATGCCGTCGACTTGCCTGCATTCATTGCAGAATAGTAAAAATAAAGCTGTGCCATTGTGTATCGGCCCTCACCGGGGAAAATAAATATGGGCAGGATTGTATCATATTTCACAAACATGTCGGTGCAGCGTGACATCCGGGATGTATAAAAGAACGTGCGAACATCGCCCTGTTTCGTCTAAATACCCCGCTGCGCGGAAGTGTCCTTGAGTACTTTCTCAAGTGTACGATAGAGTGAAAGTCCGCTGCCAAAGCACAAACAACCTGAAGTATGATGAGTATATACACATTCTTTCACAAATAGTGCTCCTGAAATTCATCAACGTCACTTATCATCACCGCGCAATAAAGAAACCCTGCCCTTATTGTTATTGCATCTAACGATAGCCACCTTGTAATAGGGGATTCCCGTAAGCAAAACTAATACAAAAGGTTGAAATCACTGCAAAGAGATACTATTTGTACACCATGAAATGTGACCTGAATCTTGAATTTTTACTCGCTGCTGCCATGAAGCCCGCATACCAATAAGCCTTTTTTATGCCCGGCATCGTCGTAAAATTAAGACAGAACAATTAATACAGACACTAAATAAAGAGCAATTTTGAATTCCTTACATTCCTGGCTATTGCACAACTGAATTTATCGCTCTATTATTAGCTCAACAAACCACCCCCAATATAAGTTTGAGATTACTACAATGAGCGAAGCACTTAAAATTCTGAACAACATCCGTACTCTTCGTGCGCAGGCGAGAGAATGTACTCTGGAAACGCTTGAAGAAATGCTGGAAAAATTAGAAGTTGTAGTTAGCGAGCGTCGCGAAGAAGAAAGCGCTGCGGCTGCTGAAGTTGAAGAGCGTACTCGTAAACTGCAACAATATCGTGAAATGCTGATTGCTGATGGTATTGATCCGAACGAACTGCTGAATAGCATGGCAGCGGTTAAGTCCGGTACCAAAGCTAAACGCGCAGCGCGTCCGGCTAAATATAGCTACGTTGACGAAAACGGTGAAACTAAAACCTGGACTGGCCAGGGTCGTACACCGGCTGTGATCAAAAAAGCGATGGAAGAACAAGGTAAACAACTGGACGATTTCCTGATCAAGGAATAATTCAGAAATAGTTTGCTTAAAATCCCGCCACTGGCGGGATTTTTTTACCCGTACTTCGCACATCGCCCTACCCAAATTAGGTATAAAAAAACGGCGCTGGATTAGCAGCGCCGTTCTGTCCTTATAATACCGCGAGGTTACTTCTTAATACCCATCTCATCTTCAAGCCACGCTTTAAATTCAGCGCCAAGCGTATTATGGCGAATACCATATTCAACAAACGCCTGCATATAGCCCAGCTTATTACCACAGTCATGGCTTTTACCCTTCATGTGATAGGCTTCTACCGTTTCTTTTTCGATCAGCATATCGATAGCATCGGTCAGCTGAATTTCATCACCTGCTCCCGGAGGTGTTTTTGCCAGCAGAGGCCAGATATCCGCACTGAGAACATAACGCCCCACAACGGCCAGATTAGATGGCGCAACGTCTGCTTTCGGTTTTTCTACCACGCCAACCATCGGTACGCTTTCACCAGGCGTTAATTCAACGCCCTTGCAATCAACAACGCCATAAGCCGTTACGTCTGCTACAGGCTCCACCATAATCTGGCTGCTGCCTGTTTCATCAAAACGGTGGATCATTTCAGCAAGGTTGTCACGGGATAAATCAGATTCGTATTCGTCAAGAATAACGTCCGGCAGGATGACCGCAACGGGTTCATCGCCAACAACCGGATGGGCACACAATACCGCGTGCCCCAGACCTTTTGCCAACCCCTGACGCACCTGCATAATAGTGACATGCGGAGGGCAAATAGATTGCACTTCTTCCAGAAGCTGACGTTTTACGCGCTTTTCAAGCATCGCTTCAAGTTCAAAGCTGGTATCAAAGTGGTTTTCAATTGAATTTTTAGACGAGTGAGTCACGAGTACAATTTCAGTGATGCCCGCAGCAATACATTCGTTCACGACGTACTGAATTAATGGCTTATCAACCAACGGTAGCATCTCTTTCGGGATTGCCTTCGTAGCCGGTAACATCCTGGTTCCTAATCCCGCAACCGGGATAACGGCCTTTTTGACTTTTGAATTAAGGGCAGCCATTTAAAACTCTCCTGGACTGTTCATGTATTGAACATGTTCATCAATCTGTTTCGCATCCGAGTATATCAGTACCGCAGTAAGCTTCAGGTCTGAAAAGGACGCGCGTCGGTATAATTAAGATAAATACGTATAAATCTGGCGCTGATAGTAGCACTCGCCGCGTGAGGGAGGTGAGCCAATTTGATTCACCTACCTGTCAATTGTTCATTCCGCAGACAACATCAGGCGCAAACGACCGCCTGCCCCCCAGATTTGGCATTGCCAGGACTCACTACGCTGGCTCAGTTGATTAAGATACGCATTACCTAAGGTGCCCAGCGGAACACCATTACTGATTTGTACATTATGTGAACCTGTATTTAATGTCGCATTCAGCCCTGCTGATACCAAAATCAGGTTTTTTAATCCGCTGTGATAATAGCCCACCAGCAAAGGAAACTGTCCTGGTAAATTAGCCTGACGCAGTAAATGATTCACCTGCTTCAATAACGCACCCAACTCCGGCAATCGTTGATTTTGATGTGCCAACTGTTCCTGTAGCAAACCGTTAAATAGCGCACGCAGTAGTAATGCCGCCAGGACGCCATTATCCCCGGCCCTTGTCACATCCAGACAATAAAACGCGAGATCATGGTCTGAGAGCGGCGCAATATCCAGAACCAGCCCTGGCTGATCGGCGGCGACCAACTGGCGGTAGTTAACCCGACAATGCGAGATGACCTGCGACACTGGGGGCTGCAATTCTTGCAACAGTTTTGCAGCAGCTGCAGGATCGCCCACCATCGCATCCCAGTCGCGAAACAGCCGCTCTTCTTCTTCCACACGAGAATTAAACATATTGGGATAAAGACACGCAAAAACGGTTTCTCGCAGGCGGTTAAGGTCCTTCACGGGCTTTAAAAGAACATCATCCACACCGAGTCGTAATGCTTTGGCAATATCGGCCATATTTTCCGTTGCGGAGATCACCAGAATAGGCGTCTGATCGCCACGATTACGCAGATACTCAACCAGTTTAAGGCCGTTCATTCTCGGCATAGCGAGATCGCAAATCATCAGGTCGGGGGTGAAGCGCCCCAGTAACTCCAGCGCATCAAGCCCGTCTCCCGCTACTGCTGTTGTCGCTCCCAAAGAGGAAAACCATGAATCCAGAAGCGAGCGAAATACCGGCTCATCTTCAACGATAAGAATCTGTTTTCCGACCAATGGCTGCGTCATATTCTCCCCCCTGACTGGCTTTAGTAAATAGTGGCATGCTATTGCAACTCACGCCTGTCAGAATTTGCTTAAGTGTTGATGAAAAATGCGTTAAACGTTGGTTTTTACCAGGGGCAGAAGCTCATCCATTTTCTTCTCGACCGCTAACTGCCCGGCAGCAATAGCAGCACTGGCGCGATGGAAATCCAGCGTAGATATTTGCGGACAAAACGGCTGAATCAGAATATCAGGTGGATCTCCAGCCATACGGTTGCGCTTGAGACGGTTTTCCAGAACCTGAATCGAGGTCGTCATGATCTCCATCGCCGTAGGTGCCGTGACTGCACGCCGGGCCGTAATGTTGCTCAAACGTTCTTTCAGGCGGGCATGCCATGACAGCTCATCATCATCGTTCGATTCGGTTTCACTATTGACGTTGAAGGAGAGCAGATCCTGTTGCATCAGGTGCGCATCATGTTGCAGGTCGACTGCAATAACGATATCGGCCCCCAACGCACGCGTCAGGGAGACGGGTACAGGGTTCACCACCGCGCCATCAACCAGCCAATAACCATTATGCGCCACAGGTGACATCAGGCCAGGAATACTGCAGGAGGCACGGACGGCAAGATGCAAATCACCTTCGGTAAACCAGAGTTCACGGCCCGTACTTAGATTGGTTGCGACAGTAGCAAAACGACGTGAGCATTGTTCGATAGATTCTACCGGCATGACATTCCGATACTGATTGAATACCCGTTCGCCGCGCAATAATCCGCCCCTGCGCCACGAGAGATCCATCAGGCGTAAAACATCCCAGTAACTGAAGGAGCAAACCCACTGTTCAAGCGCGGGGAGTTTGTTACATGCGTAGGCGGCTCCGACCAGTGAGCCAATGGAACACCCTGCCACAATATCAATATCAATGCCCATGTGTTTCAGGGCTTTGATCACACCAATATGCGACCAGCCGCGTGCTGCGCCGGAACCTAGCGCCAGCCCAATTTTTATTTTTCTCATTATACCTACAGACTTCCCCTGGCTTGCAGACGTAGCAACATCGCCACGGCTCAGTTAACATAGTGCCACCCTGGCGTTTTTACGCCGTTTTTTTATTCCAGGGAGTACTTTGTGTCTCAGCTTTGTCCCTGTGGTAGCGCTGTCGAGTATAGCCTATGTTGCTACCGTTATGTGTCCGGTGCACAAGTAGCACCTACGCCGTCACATCTCATGCGTTCTCGCTACTGTGCTTTTGTGATGAAAGACGCAGATTACCTCATCAAAACCTGGCATCCAGATTGTCATGCCGCCGATTTCCGGGATGACATTATTGCAGGATTTACCCATACCGAATGGCTGGGACTGACCGTTTTTGAACAGCAGACGGCAGAAACCGACAATATCGGCTATGTCAGTTTTGTCGCACGGTTTTCTGAACAGGGAAAAACAGGCGCAATTATCGAACGCTCTCGTTTTTTAAAAGAAAACGGTCAGTGGTACTATATCGATGGTACACGCCCGCAAATTGGACGAAACGATACCTGCCCTTGTGGCTCCGGTAAAAAATTTAAAAAGTGCTGCGGCTAATCAACGCCCGACAGTATCAATTATGCAAACATTCTCAACAGGATCTCCGCTGCAAATGCATTCATTACAACGAAAAGTGCTGCGTACAATTTGCCCGGACCAAAAAGGTCTGATCGCGCGCATTACTAACATCTGTTACAAGCACGAACTGAACATCGTGCAAAACAATGAGTTCGTGGACCACCGTACCGGGCGTTTTTTCATGCGCACCGAGCTGGAAGGCATTTTTAACGATGTCACACTGCTGACCGATCTGGACAGCGCGCTACCAGAAGGTTCCATTCGCGAGCTTACGCCTGCGGGACGGCGCCGCATCGTTATTTTAGTCACCAAAGAAGCCCACTGTTTGGGCGATCTGTTAATGAAGGCCAATTACGGCGGACTGGATGTTGAAATTGCTGCGGTTATCGGCAACCACGACACGCTACGTTCCCTGGTTGAGCGTTTTGATATTCCTTTTGAGCTGGTCAGCCACGAAGGATTAACGCGTGACGAACATGACCAGAAAATGGCCGATGCTATCGACGCACATCAGCCAGACTATGTCGTGCTGGCAAAATATATGCGTGTCCTGACGCCGACATTTGTTTCTCGCTTCCCGAATAAGATTATCAATATCCACCACTCATTCCTGCCAGCGTTTATTGGTGCTCGCCCGTACCATCAGGCTTATGAGCGCGGAGTGAAGATCATCGGTGCGACGGCTCACTATGTAAATGATAACCTCGATGAAGGTCCGATCATCATGCAGGACGTGATTCATGTGGATCATACCTATACCGCAGAGGATATGATGCGTGCCGGTCGTGACGTTGAAAAAAACGTATTAAGCCGCGCGCTTTATCAGGTTCTCGCGCAGCGTGTCTTTGTTTACGGTAACCGAACGATTATTCTGTAATCGATTGATAATTTTATTGGTTACCTTTACATCTTTACGCGTAAAAATCAGGCAACCAGTTCTTTTTTATCAACGGAATGCTTTACAGGGGCGCATCATTTGATATGATGCGCCCCGCTTACAAAGGAAGCAGGCCAGTAACATAGCATTACCCCGTGGTGGGGTTCCCGAGCGGCCAAAGGGAGCAGACTGTAAATCTGCCGTCATCGACTTCGAAGGTTCGAATCCTTCCCCCACCACCATTATTCACTACAGTGATGTAGTAACCCCAATAAGCTATGCTGAAGTTTGCACTTACTGGGAAGGGTGAGAATCTTCGATTAAGGTTCGACTCGAGCGAAAGCGAGAGAACGTTGCCAGCGGCAACGGCCCGAAGGGTGAGGAGCGAAGCGACGAATAATCCTTCCCCCACCACCATCCTCAAGCTTTACCTACAATTTGAATTACCCCTGGTGGGGTTCCCGAGCGGCCAAAGGGAGCAGACTGTAAATCTGCCGTCATCGACTTCGAAGGTTCGAATCCTTCCCCCACCACCATCATCTCCTGTAAGACTTCACTAAATCATATCTCAATGCCTTATATTCTACCCAGTCGGGAAGGATGAGAAGCTTCGACTAAGGTTCGATTCGAGCGTAGCGAGAAAGCGTTGCCGCAGGCAACGACCCGAAGGGCGAAGCGCACAGCGCTGAGTCATCCTTCCCCCACCACCATCTTCTCTTGTAAGACTTTACTAAATCATATCTCAATGCCTTATATTCTAACAAGTCGGGAAGGATGAGAAGCTTCGACTAAGGTTCGATTCGAGCGTAGCGAGAAAGCGTTGCCGCAGGCAACGACCCGAAGGGCGAAGCGCACAGCGCTGAGTCATCCTTCCCCCACCACCATTACTTCATATATCACCAACACCAAGTCCATCTGCAATACCCCATATTCTGCCCTCAATACGTGCCAGCAATTTGCCTGAGGCGCTACGCTTATCAGGCCTACAGAGAACTGACGTCTGTGTAGGCTGGATAAGGCGGTTACGCCGCCATCCGGCGTGCAGAATACAAAAAACCCCGCCGTAGCGGGGTTTGGTGCGTTACAACGCGAAATTAATGACGGGCGCGCACAATCTGATATTTACGTGTCAGATACTCGACTGGCACGCTCCAGATATGTACCAGACGCGAGAATGGGAACAACAGGAACAGCGTCATACCCAGCACAAGGTGCACACGGAAAATAAATGCGACGCCATCCAGATACTGAGACGCTCCGCCATGGAAGGTCACCACTGATTGTGCCCAGTTCACCAGCTTCATCATTTCGCTACCGTCCATATGCTGGGCGGAGAACGGAATGGTCAGCAGGCCCAGTGCACACTGGATAACCAGAACAGACAACACCAGAATGTCGGCTCCCGTGGTCGTTGCACGCACGCGTGGACTAAACAGACGACGTTTCAGCAGCAGTACGCCCCCCACCAGGCACATCACACCACTGGCACCACCGGCAAACATCGCCATCTTTTGCTTCACTTCAAGCGGTAACCACGCTTCGTACATCCAGTGTGGCGTCAGCATCCCCAGGAAATGACCCGCGAAGATGCCAAGGATCCCAATGTGAAACAGGTTTGACGCAAGGTTCATCCCTTTGCGATCCAGCATCTGGCTGGAAGCCGCACGCCAGGTATACTGACCGTAGTCGTAACGTAACCAGCTGCCAATCAGAAAGACAGAACCCGCAATATACGGATAGATGTCAAAGAAGAACGTATTCAGGAAGTGCATTAGTTCTGTCCTCCGGTGGTGATGTTCAGGTACTGCGGCGCAACGGCCCCGGCAAAACGACGCTGGTGAGCAGAAATTTCAGACTCACCACATCCCTGGTCGGCAAAGAATTTCACCTGCTCTTCTTCCCAAACAGCATCCAGTGCCTGCGGCGTGTCGTCACGAACTTCATCCGCAATTTTTTCGGCCACTTTGTCACCGTCGATAGCGGTATTCGCCAGTTTTAACAGCAGATCGAACAGCACCGCGTAACGGCTTTCGCGCTGTTGCAGACGCGCACTGAGCAGCGCCAGAATCGGGGCGATATCCTGCAAGCCACCTAACGCTTCGCTTTTTGGCAACTGTGCGAGGTACTCCAGATACAGCGGCAAGTGATCTGGCAATTCGCGGCTATCGAGTTGTAGCCCGTGCTGCTCATACTGCGCCATCAGGTCAACCATCGCCTGTCCACGATCGCGGGATTCACCGTGAACATGTTCAAACAGCAGTAGCGAAGTCGCACGACCACGGTCGAACAGTTCGCTATAGCTTGCCTGTGCATCCAGCATGTCCTGCGCAGTTAAATCGCGCAGGAAAACGCCCAGAGTCTGGGCATCCTCTTTGTCCAGGTTTTCAGATGACGCGAGTGCATCGAAAAGTTCCTGCTGATGCTGCCACAAGGCAGCATCCGGGTACTCGAGCAGACGCGAAACAATGACGAGTTCAATCATTGGTGCGGCTCCGTTTTGCTGGTCACATCGACAGCATCGATGCGGCGACTGTTGAACAGATTGAATTTAGTATCAGAACCGTGGCAACCATCACCAAAGGTGAAACCACAACCGCTCTTCTCCGGGAATGCTTCACGCGCCAGTTCGCGATGGCTGCTCGGGATCACAAAACGATCTTCATAGTTAGCAATCGCCAGGTAACGATACATCTCTTGTGCCTGAGCTTCGGTCAGCCCGACTTCTTCCAGCGCGCGGGTATCAACTTTACCGTCTACGGTTTCTGCGCGTTTGTAGTGACGCATCGCCAGCATACGTTTCAATGCCCGCAGTACCGGCTGGGTATCACCCGCAGTCAGCAGGTTCGCCAGGTACTGAACCGGGATACGCAGGCTGTCCACGTCTGGCAGAATACCGTTGCTACCCAGTTCACCCGCGTCAGCAGCGGACTGAATCGGAGATAAAGGTGGCACATACCAGACCATCGGCAACGTGCGGTATTCCGGATGCAGCGGCAGCGCCAGCTTCCAGTCCATCGCCATTTTGTATACCGGAGACTGCTGGGCCGCGTCGATTACACTCAGCGGAATGCCATCTTTCAGTGCCTGTTCAATCACCGCTGGATCGTTTGGATCGAGGAATACGTCCAGCTGACTCTGATACAGATCTTTCTCGTTCTCGGTGCTTGCCGCGCTTTCAATCGCATCTGCGTCATACAGCAGCACGCCGAGATAACGAATACGACCTACGCAGGTTTCAGAGCAAACTGTCGGCTGACCGGCTTCGATACGCGGATAGCAGAAAATGCACTTCTCAGATTTCCCGCTCTTCCAGTTGAAGTAGATCTTCTTATACGGGCAACCGGTGATACACATACGCCAGCCACGGCACTTGTCCTGGTCAATCAGCACGATGCCATCTTCTTCACGTTTGTAGATGGCGCCACTTGGGCAGGTCGCCACGCACGCCGGGTTCAGGCAGTGCTCGCACAGACGGGGCAGATACATCATGAAGGTGTTTTCGAACTGGCCGTACATCGCCTTCTGTATATTTTCGAAGTTCTGGTCTTTCGCCAGTTTCTCGAACTCGCCGCCCAGGTCATCTTCCCAGTTCGGACCTTTGGTGATTTTGTCCATACGCTGACCGGTAATCAGCGAGCGCGGACGGGCGATCGGCTGCGCCTTGCTATCAGCAGGTGCGTTGTGCAGCGTCTGGTAGTCGAAATCAAACGGCTCGTAGTAATCATCAATGCCCGGCAGATGCGGGTTAGCAAAGATTTTACCCAGCAGCAGCGCTTTGTTACCCATGCGCGGCACCAGCTTGCCGTTGATTTTACGGATCCAACCGCCCTTCCATTTTTCCTGGTTTTCCCAGTCAGTCGGGAACCCCGTACCTGGCTTCGTTTCAACGTTATTGAACCAGGCATATTCGGCACCTTCACGGCTGGTCCAGACGTTTTTGCAGGTTACTGAACAGGTGTGGCAACCGATGCACTTATCGAGATTCAGCACCATGCCGACTTGTGAACGAATTTTCATTTTACGCTCTCCTGTACCTGGTCATTGCCTTCACCATCCAACCAGTCAATGTTCTTCATCTTACGTACCACAACGAACTCATCACGGTTCGACCCTACGGTGCCGTAGTAGTTAAAGCCGTAGGCCAGATGTGCATAGCCGCCGATCATGTGGGTCGGTTTCGGCGTAATACGCGTTACCGAGTTATGGATCCCGCCACGCTGCTGGGTAATTTCTGAACCTGGCAGGTTCACAATACGTTCCTGCGCGTGGTACATCATGGTCATCCCGGCCGGCACACGTTGGCTGACAACGGCACGGGCGGTTAAGGCACCGTTGCTGTTGAAAACTTCGATCCAGTCGTTATCTTCGATACCCAGTTCTTTCGCATCAACTTCACTCATCCACACGATCGGACCACCGCGTCCCAGCGTCAGCATCAGCAAGTTGTCGCTGTAGGTGGAGTGGATACCCCATTTCTGGTGCGGCGTCAGGAAGTTGAGCGCTTTTTCCGGATTACCGTTAGACTTCTCGCCCATCACCTCTTTCACCGAACGGGTGTCGATTGGCGGACGATAAACCAGCAGGCTTTCACCGAAGTCGCGCATCCACTGATGATCCTGATACAACTGCTGGCGACCAGAAAGCGTGCGCCAAGGGATCAGCTCGTGAACGTTGGTATAACCGGCGTTATAAGACACATGTTCATCTTCCAGACCTGACCAGGTCGGGCTGGAGATAATTTTGCGCGGCTGCGCCTGAATATCACGGAAGCGAATCTTCTCATCTTCTTTGTTCAGCGCCAGATGCGTATGGTCACGTCCGGTAAATTCACTCAGCGCTTCCCAGGCTTTCACGGCAACCTGACCATTTGTTTCCGGTGCCAGGGTGAGGATCATCTCAGCGGCATCAATAGCCGTGTTTAGACAAGGCTGTCCTTTCGCCGGGCCTTCCGCCTTGGTGTAATTGAGCTTACGCAGCAAGTCCATTTCACTCTGGGTGTTCCAGGCAATCCCTTTACCACCGTTACCGATTTTTTCCATCAACGGACCGATAGAGGTGAAGCGCTCGTAAGTTGCCGGGTAATCACGCTCAACGGTCATGATGTGCGGCGCGGTAACACCCGGAATCAGGTCGCATTCGCCTTTTTTCCAGTCCTTCACGTCTAACGGCTGCGCCAGTTCGGCGGCAGAGTCGTGCTGGATTGGCAGCGTCACCACGTCGGTTTCTTTCCCGAGGTGGCCTACGCAGACTTCAGAGAATTTCTTCGCGATGCCTTTGTAGATTTCCCAGTCGCTTTTCGATTCCCAGGCCGGGTCAACAGCGGCAGACAGCGGATGAATAAACGGATGCATATCCGAAGTATTCATATCGTCTTTCTCGTACCAGGTTGCGGTAGGCAGCACGATGTCGGAGTACAGACAGGTGCTCGACAGACGGAAGTCCAGCGTCACCACCAGATCCAGTTTGCCGTCCAGCCCGTTGTCCTGCCATTCCACTTCTTCTGGCTTCACGCCGCCCTGTTTACCCAAATCCAGCCCCTGAATACCGTGCTCGGTACCCAGCAGGTACTTCAGCATGTATTCATGACCTTTACCGGAAGAACCGAGCAGGTTAGAACGCCAAATAAACAGGTTACGCGGATGGTTTTTACCGTTTTCTGGTTGTTCTGCCGCAAAGCGAATAGAACCTTCTTTCAGAGATTTAACGGTGTAATCGACGGGTGTCATCCCAGCTTTTTCCGCCTCACGCGCAATGTACAGCGGGTTAGTACCCAACTGCGGTGCGGACGGCAACCAGCCCATACGCTCGGCGCGTACGTTAAAGTCAATCAAATGACCGCTGTAGCGGGATTTATCCGCCAGCGGAGACAGCAGTTCCTGCGCGGTGACCGTCTCATAGCGCCACTGGCTGGAGTGGTTATAGAAGTAGGAGGTGCTGTTCATGTGACGCGCCGGACGCTGCCAGTCGAGGGCAAACGCTAGCGGCTGCCAGCCTGTCTGCGGACGCAGTTTTTCCTGGCCCACATAGTGGGCCCAGCCGCCACCGCTCTGACCAACGCAGCCGCAGAAAATCAGCATGTTGATCAGGCCACGATAGTTCATATCGAGGTGGTACCAGTGGTTCAGACCCGCGCCGACAATAATCATCGAACGACCGTGCGTCTTGTCGGCATTATCTGCAAATTCACGGGCGATGCGCACGATTTGAGAACGTGAAACACCGGTGATTTTTTCTGCCCACGCCGGGGTATACGCTTTTACGTCATCGTAGCTGGTCGCGCAGTTTTCATCATTCAGACCACGCTCAAGGCCGTAGTTAGCCATGGTCAGATCGTAAACGGTGGTCACCAGAGCCGTAGAGCCATCGGCCAGTTGCAGTCGTTTCACCGGCAGTTTATGCAGCAGAACGTTTTCCAGTTCGACTTTATTGAAGTGTTCAGTTCCTTCGCCACCGAAGTACGGAAAACCGACTTCAGCGATGTCATCCTGACTACCCAGCAGGCTCAGTTGCAGTTCGGTTTCGGCACCAGACGTACCGTCACGCTGCTCCAGGTTCCATTTGCCTTTTTCACCCCAGCGGAAGCCAATTGAACCGTTTGGCGCAACCATTTCGCCGTTGCTGTTAATCGCGACAGTTTTCCATTCCGGGTTGTTTTCCTGGCCCAGAGAATCGACCAAATCTGCCGCACGCAGCATACGCCCAGCGGCATAGTAACCGTCACGCTCTTCAAGCATGACCAACATTGGCATGTCGGTGTAACGGCGCACGTAATCGGTAAAGTACTGGCTTGGGTTGTCGAGATGGAACTCACGCAGCATAACGTGGCCCATCGCCAGCGCCATCGCCGCATCGGTCCCCTGCTTCGGTGCCAGCCACAGGTCGCAAAGCTTGGCGATTTCTGCGTAGTCCGGCGTAATCGCGACAGTTTTGGTACCTTTGTAGCGAACTTCAGTGAAGAAGTGCGCATCCGGGGTACGGGTCTGCGGTACGTTAGAACCCCAGGCGATGATGTAACTGGAGTTGTACCAGTCAGCAGATTCAGGTACGTCTGTCTGCTCACCCCAGGTCTGCGGAGACGCAGGCGGTAAGTCGCAATACCAGTCGTAGAAGCTCAGGCAAGTACCGCCGATCAGCGACAGGTAGCGCGCGCCAGAAGCATAAGAAACCATCGACATTGCCGGGATCGGTGAGAAACCAGCAACGCGGTCAGGACCATAGGTTTTCACGGTATAGACGTTAGATGCCGCAATCAGTTCGTTTACTTCCTGCCAGGAAGAACGGACAAACCCGCCACGACCACGCGCTTGTTTGAAGCTTTTTGCTTTATCGGCGTCTTCGATGATGGAGGCCCAGGCGTCAACGGGATCGCTGTGCAGTCTTTTCGCTTCACGCCACATCTTCATCAGACGTTTGCGCATCAGCGGATATTTGAGGCGATTTGCGCTGTAGAGATACCAGGAATAGCTCGCGCCACGCGGGCAGCCGCGAGGTTCGTGGTTTGGCAGATCAGGACGAGTACGCGGGTAGTCAGTTTGCTGGGTTTCCCAGGTTACCAGACCATTTTTCACGTAGATTTTCCAGCTGCATGAGCCGGTACAGTTTACGCCGTGGGTTGAACGCACGACTTTGTCATGCTGCCAACGCTGGCGGTATCCGTCCTCCCAGTCCCTGTTGGTGTTGAGAAGCTGGCCGTGCCCATCGGCAAAGGTTTCGCCCTTCTGTTTGAAGTAGCGAAACCGGTCCAGGAATTTACTCATCGGTTTTCTCCTGTAGGAGCCTGACGGCTCTCTGATAAATCGACATTGCTTGATTGGGGGTGAAGGTAACGCTCTGAAAGGACGTGATAATTGATAACGATCAAGGCAGGCAGGGATGAAAAATGAGGGTTGGTTTTTACATACCCCCAAAGTGGGATATTGATATTTAACGTAATGAATTGAATTTAAAGGATTTTAAATAATTCACTTATCATGCAAATGTTAAATTCTTTATAAGTGGGTATTAAGGGGTATCCCCCCTGCTTAGCATATTGCGTACGCCGTTCTCACAGGCTGTTGTCATGCCACAATACAAAAGTATGTTGTAACTAATTACAGGCAAAAAAAAGCGCGGTCTAACACCGCGCAATGGATAATCAACCTACACTTCATCCTTCAAACTGCTTCTGCGTTGGCTGCGCTCGTTCTCCCCAGTCACTTACTTCAGTAAGCTCCTGGGGATTTCTCACTTGCCGCCTTGATGCAGTTAGAATGATTTTGTGTATACCTCTTTTTTACTTTTTAGAATGACGTCCGTATACCACCCAGGTGATGACCACGCAGGCGACATAGAAGATCAGAAATACTTTCATCGCACCGACCGGAGAACCGGTTAATGCCAGGGACGTACCAAATGCTTTCGGGATAAAGAAGCCGCCGATCGCACCAATAGCAGAGATAAAGCCCAACGCTGCCGCAGTGTCGGTTGCCGCCTCGCGCATCGCTTTCTCTTCTGAACCGCCTTCAGCTTTCACTCTGTCCATCGTCAGCTTACGGAAGATGACAGAGATCATCTGGAAGGTTGAACCACTCCCCAGCCCGGCCGTCAGGAACAGCGCCAGGAACACGGCGAAGAAGGCAATGAAGTTGCCGCCGACACCGTTTGATGGCAGCGTCAGGAACAATAAGGCACTGAAAATAGCCATCAGCACGAAGTTCACCAGCGTGACGCGGGTCCCGCCCAGACGGTCAGAGATTGCGCCGCCCGCAGAACGCGCCAAAGCGCCAATGAACGGCCCAAAGAAGGCATAATGCAGGATCTGCACTTCCGGGAACTGCGTTTTTGACAGCATCGCGAAACCTGCGGAGAAGCCGATAAAAGAGCCGAAGGTTGCCAGATACAGCAGGCTCATAATCCACAAATGCCCGCGTTTCAGCACCGGCAATTGCTCTTTCAGCGAGGCTTTTGAGGTTGCCAGTTCGTTCATACCGAACCATGCGGCCAGCGTGAAAATAGCGAGGAACGGCACCCAAATCCATGCGGCGTTTGCCAGATACAACTGCGTGCCATCCGGTTGTTCAACGCCATGGCTGCCAAAAGCGGCGAAGATGGACAGTGAGACCACCAGCGGCGCAACCAACTGCATCACGCTGACGCCCATGTTGCCCAGGCCGCCGTTCAACCCCAGCGCGCCGCCCTGTTTCTGTTTTGGAAAGAAGAAGCTGATATTTGCCATGCTGGAAGCAAAGTTCGCACCGGCAAAACCGCACAGCAGGGAGATAATAATAAAGGTACTGAACGGCGTGGTGGTATCCTGCACAGCAAAGCCTAACCACACGCAGGGGATTATCAGGATACCTGTGCTGAACGCTGTCCAGCGTCGTCCACCAAACAGGGGAACCATAAAGGAGTACGGTACGCGCAGCAGCGCGCCGGAAACTGAAGGCAATGCCGTCAGCATAAACAGCTGCTCAGTGGTGAAATTGAATCCCACTTTCGGTAAGTTCACCGCCACTGCGCTAAATAACATCCATACGCAAAACGCCAGCAGCAGACAAGGGACTGAAATCCACAGGTTACGGCTGGCAACTCGTTGACCACGCTGTTCCCAGAAGGCGGGATCTTCCGGCCGCCATTCCGTGATTACAGCTCCAGATGCCCTTTCCGGGGCAGATGAGTGACTCATAGACACCTCTGATACTTGTTTCGATGCCTGCAACATTAGGGTTTACAGCCGGGGGTAAGTTGATATAAATCAAAGGAAAAGGTGTCATTATTAACGCCTAAAATTTATCATTACCCTAAATGAGTACATAACTTCGGTAAAAAAGATGTGGTTTTTCACGCTTCTGTCGCACCCTACTCCCCGACGTCCGGGATCTCTCCCCCTGCCGGCAATTAAGGGGTAGCCCGTTTGAGGTATGGGTATACTCCAGTGTATCGCTGAGAATAGCGGCACTGCCTGCAGCAGAATCGTCATTCAATAAGGTTTTCTGCTCACTGAAAACCCGAAGGAAGAAGTCACATGTTTAAACGTTGTCTTTCCCCGCTTACGCTGGTTAACCAGGTGGCGCTGATTGTTTTGCTGTCTACCGCGCTTGGCGTGGCGGGTATGGCTGTCTCCGGCTGGCTGGTTCAAGGCATTCAGGGTAGCGCTCACGCGATCAATAAAGCCGGCTCGCTACGTATGCAGAGCTACCGTTTGCTGGCTGCCGTACCGCTGGACGCCAGCGATCAACCGCTGCTGGATGAAATGGAACAAACGGCGTTTAGCCCTGAACTGACTCGTGCCGCGCAGCGCGACGGCCAGCAGATCCAGTTAAAGGCATTACAGGATTACTGGCACACCGAACTGGCACCTGGGCTTAAACATGCACAAACGGGGGATGCGGTCGCCGACGACGTTTCACGCTTTGTGACCGGACTGGATAAGTTGGTTACCGCCTTTGACCATACCACGGAGTTGCGTATTGAACGCGTTGTTATGCTGCATCGCCTGATGGCAGTATTTATGGCTCTGCTGCTGGTCTTTACGATTATCTGGCTGCGCGTACGTCTGCTGCAGCCGTGGAAACAACTGCTGGCGATGGCCCGCGCCGTCAGCCAGCGTGATTTTACGCAACGTGCGCATATCAGCGGACGTAATGAGATGGCGGCACTGGGTTCGGCGCTGAACAATATGTCCGAAGAACTGGCCGAAAGTTATGCCGTACTGGAACAGCGGGTGCAGGAAAAAACCGCGGGTCTGGAACATAAAAACCAGATCCTCTCTTTCCTGTGGCAAGCCAACCGCCGTCTGCACTCACAGATACCGTTGTGTGAGCGGCTTTCACCGGTACTCAACGGGTTGCAAAATTTAACGCTGCTGCACGATATTGAGTTGCGGGTTTATGACCTGGAAGATGAAGATAATCATCAGGAATTTACCTGCCAGTCGAGTGCCAGTTGCGATGAAAAAGGTTGTCATCTGTGTCCACGAGGCACACTGCCCGCCATTGATGGTGGCACTACGCTGAAATGGCGGCTGACCGATGCGCATACCCAGTACGGTATTCTGCTCGCCACCTTGCCGTACGGGCGTCATCTCAGTCACGATCAGCAGCAACTGGTCGATACTCTGGTTGAACAACTCACCGCAACACTGGCGCTGGACAGACACCAGGAACGTCAGCAGCAGTTGATCGTGATGGAAGAGCGTGCCACCATTGCTCGCGAACTCCATGATTCTATTGCACAATCGCTCTCCTGTATGAAGATGCAGGTCAGTTGTTTGCAGATGCAGGGCGACGCGCTCCCGGAAAACAGTCGTGAGTTGCTAAGTCAGATTCGTAACGAGCTGAACGCCTCCTGGGCACAGCTACGTGAATTGTTGACGACCTTCCGTTTGCAGTTGACTGAGCCTGGGTTGCGGCCCGCGCTGGAAGCCAGCTGCCAGGAATACAGCGCTCGCTTTGGTTTTACGGTGAAGCTGGATTATCAGTTGCCGCCGCGCCTGGTCCCTTCACATCAGGCGATCCACCTGCTGCAGATTGCCCGTGAGGCCCTGAGTAATGCGCTTAAACACTCTCAGGCCAATGAAGTCATCGTGGCGGTGGTGCAAAATGGCAAACAGGTCAAACTGACAGTGCAAGATAACGGCTGCGGCGTACCAGAAAACGCCGAACGCAGTAACCACTACGGCATGATTATAATGCGCGACCGTGCGCAGAGCTTGCGCGGCGATTGCCGTGTACGCCGTCGCGAGACGGGCGGTACTGAAGTTGCTGTCACTTTTATTCCCGAAACAAACTTCACAGAAGTCCAAGGAGATACCCATGAGTAATCTGGAACCGGCAACCATCCTGTTGATCGACGATCATCCGATGCTGCGCACCGGTGTAAAACAGCTTGTCAGCATGGCGTCCGATATCACCGTGGTCGGCGAAGCCAGTAATGGCGAGCAGGGTATCGAGCTGGCTGAATCACTTGATCCCGATCTGATCCTTCTTGATCTCAACATGCCGGGAATGAACGGTCTGGAAACGCTTGATAAGCTACGAGAGAAATCTCTGTCTGGACGCATCGTCGTTTTCAGTGTTTCCAACCATGAAGAAGACGTCGTGACTGCCCTGAAACGCGGTGCTGACGGCTATCTGTTGAAAGACATGGAGCCAGAAGATCTACTGAAGGCGTTGCAACAGGCTGCCGCCGGTGAAATGGTACTGAGCGAAGCCTTAACCCCGGTTCTGGCCGCCAGCCTGCGCGCTAACCGTGCGACCTCCGATCGTGATGTAACTCAGTTGACGCCACGTGAACGCGATATTCTTAAGCTCATCGCCCAGGGTCTGCCTAACAAGATGATTGCTCGCCGCCTCGATATCACCGAAAGCACGGTAAAAGTGCATGTAAAGCATATGCTGAAGAAAATGAAGCTTAAATCACGCGTTGAAGCCGCGGTATGGGTGCACCAGGAACGCATCTTCTGATAACGCGAGTATTAACGAGGATCATTTCCCGAAACGGCATTAAACGGTTCGGGCAGTGATAGCGTGATCTCATTGGAAGAGACACGCTGGCCCTGCTCGTCTTCCACGACGACCGACAGCCGCCAACGGTTGGTTGCTCCTTCACTGCTATCCCACTTCGGCATAATAACCGTCCAGCCTTGCGCACTACGAGGATGGCTTCCGGCCGTTAAACTCAATGCTTTCGTGTCTCCCTGCCATGTCAGATGACGGATGCCATACTGACTACGCACCTGTAATTTCAACGCTACCGTCCCGCCGGGTTTCAGATCCCACGGCGGTGTTGTCAGAAATACAGATAAGGTTTTACGCTGGCGATACTCCAGCGTTGGCACGCTGTTACGCTGAGGATCGTCATAACGACTCCCGCGCAGCGATCGGCTGTTTGCGACTTCACTCACCATTAACTGTTTTTTTAACGGAACGCCAAAACGATAATTGAGGGTCAATCCCAGATTATTTTGGCTTACCCCGCTTTCGCCCTGTTTATGCTGCGCGGTCACCGTAATCAGCGGCACTGGCGTATAGCTCAGTCCCAGGTTTACCGCCACCGGATTGCGGTAGCCCGTTCCCGAATGGAAAAGGTCTACCCGATCGCCAAAATATTGCTCGACGCTGACGCTGGTATTGAGATGCTCATAAAAGGGTAACCGCATCAACGCAGTAAGGTCGTAGCCCCGCGCCATCCTTTGCTCCTGTGTCGAAGAACGATTCTGCCACGAGGAAAACGGCTGGTAGTAGTTGGCGGATAGCCGCAGATACTCTCCCCACGCCTCGGCGCCGAACCCGCCACGCGGCAGATTCTCATCCAGCAGGTTGTCATAAAAGGTGTTGTAACCCACTAACCAACCGTCACGTACCCAGCGCTGCCCAATCCCCGCATTACTGACCAGGCCTTCGTCCTGCTGCGTCAGTCCCAGCTGGCTCCAGGTGAGATAGCGTTGATTGTCCTGCCACGGGATAAACCAGCTTCCTCGACTGCCGGCAAAGCTACCTTCATTATCCACCTGCAACCCAACGCTGGCATTCCCCCACGGAGAAAGCCAGGATTCCAGTTGCTGATTCACCTGCTCACTGACTGTGTCACGCACCTGGCCAAACGCGAACTGCTTCGCTTGCTCGCCAGTATCAAGGCCGTTATCGGTCATGCTGGCTTCCCCAAACGCTTTAACCATTTCGGCAAAGTGCTTTTCGCCTGCCCGCGACTCCGACGCCATACCGAGATCGGGCAAGCCATCACTATTGTTATCGAAAGGGTTTTCCGCCTGGTGAATAAAAGACGATTGCGCGCTGGCAGTACCGCCTGCAAACGGCAAGAGTGAGAATACTGCGAGAGATAAATAAATATTACGGCTCAAATCGTTAGTGGTTTCTTACATCAATTAGCCACAGCGGCATACTTATCTTAAACCATAACGTCTTCAGCATTGATTTTCAGCCCTTCCTTCCTTTTTCGGCATTATCCTGGCATCGGGAAATAGGTGTAACATACGTGTCAGTTATTAACGCTCACATGCAGCAACAGGAGTAAAAATGCAAAAGATAGTGATCATCGCGAACGGTGCAGCCTATGGAAGCGAGTCGTTATTCAACAGTCTGCGTCTGGCCATCGCTCTGCGCGAGCAGGAGGGCAGCCTCGACCTGCGTCTGTTTTTAATGTCGGATGCCGTCACTGCAGGGCTGCGCGGGCAGAAACCGGGGGAAGGTTATAATATTCAGCAAATGCTGGAAATCCTGACAGCACAAAACGTTCCGGTAAAACTCTGCAAAACCTGTACCGATGGCCGCGGGATCACCGCTCTGCCGTTAATTGATGGCGTTGAAGTCGGTACGCTGGTGGAACTGGCTCAGTGGACGCTGGCAGCAGATAAGGTTTTGACCTTCTGATGCCAACACTTTCAGGCAAGCGTACTGAAAGTGCCGGTAATTTCCCGATTTAATCTCAGATGGGCGCGGTTTCGTTAAACGTAAGCTCGCCCTTTCAACCCTTTTAAGGGATTTTGTCATTTTTGTTTAATCGTTATGCCATTTTTTGATCAAAATCAGCATCCTGCCCCCTCCCCTTTGGTGTTATGCAATGAGTGAAATGTGAACAACATCACGCAGCACTTTCGACAGAAAGTACGTTGTTTTCAAGAACGGGGTGAAAAATGGCATTAGTGAAGGCAAGTTTGAAATTATTTGGTGGAGATACGGTGGTGGTACGCTGTTCGGAGCGTTGTCACATCCATCTGATGAGCGAGAAAAATCACGTCAAAGACACGCAGACCGACATTTTAAGCGTGCAGAATCGTGATAACGCATGGCTGACTGTACCGTATACCGGCGTCTGGAACGTGCTGATCGACAGCCACAGCCAGTCTCTGGAGCATTCAATCAGTTATATTGCAGCCTGATGATGTACTGCCCGAAAGCATCTACGCTTATCGGGCACACAACAGATAACCTGGCAACGCCTAGGCAAATCCGGGTCGCATGACGCCTTCCGGCAGGTTCTCTCCCAACAATCTTTTGACCGTAATCACCAGATCGTTAAGACAGTCATCCTGCATGCCCAACTTCACCAATTCCTGTTCCAGCGAGAACAGATATTGCGCGTTAGTTCCCAATGGCCCACTGGCAGAAGCAATAAGCGGCGCGATAACCTGAGCACGGGTATCGGACTCAAACAATGGATGTCGCGGATCCATAATAAAGACCAGCGCACTCACCGTTCGGCCATCATCCAGCGTGAGCTGACACCACGTTGGCAGGTAGCAACCCGTGATCATTTCACGCTTCCACAGCAGGGACAGCTCTTGCTCCAGCGATGCATCCGGTAAACGGTATGCCACACCCGTAGTGCGCCCCCCCTCTTTCAGGGCCAACATCCGTCCCGGCTGACACGCCGTTCCTCGCCCTGCCGTCAGGCGCAAACAAAATGCGCGATGCCAGCCGACTAACGTCCCGGTACAGGACTCTTCAAACTCTAACGCCGGGTTCCACATCAACGATCCATAACCAAAGATCCACACCGGTCCATCATCTGGACGGCAGGCAAGCGTGGCGGCCAGTGAGGCTGCCCGTTGTTCCGCCGACCAGAGTAGTGATTCTTCAATATCACCAAATGCCGTCTTACAGTCAGCATTCAATAAAAAATCACGCGTTAACACCTTACACCTCCGCCACTGCGACTTCCCTGCGACAACTTTTTTGACGCCTTCCAGGCTTTTTTACTGCTCATTTTGAAACCAATACCAGGACAATAGGCAATTCATCGACTGCATGCAAGGCAACAAAGGCTCAACGGCACTTTATATCCTCTTTTTATGTCCCGGTCTGGCGCGACCGTCAGCATCTCATCGTGTGATATTTTGATTGATTTAGAAATCTAACATCTTGTTATTTAAATGCTCTCTAAACAAGACACACCATTTTGCTCACTTTGATGCAAAAAATGGTCCATGCCGTAAAATTACGTAAAATCAGATCGGAAATACCGAAAGATCTGTTATTTTTTACATTCTTTAATACATTTATAATTATAAGCACCTGCAGAGATGGAGAATTAATTACATGACACATGCACATGAGGCGGTAAAAACCCGCCACAAGGAGACCTCACTCGCCTTTCCGATTTTGGCGCTGGTAGTACTGTTCTTTTGGGGGAGCAGTCAGTCACTACCAGTGGTCATCGGCATTAACGCACTAGCTCTTATTGGTATATTAAGTAGCGCATTCAGCGTTGTCCGTCATGCAGACGTATTAGCTCACCGACTTGGTGAACCCTATGGCTCGCTGATTCTCAGCCTTTCGGTGGTTATTCTCGAAGTCAGTTTAATTTCCGCATTAATGGCAACTGGTGACGCCGCACCCACGCTAATGCGCGATACGCTCTATTCAATCATTATGATCGTAACCGGTGGGCTGGTCGGGTTTTCATTACTGTTGGGTGGCCGCAAATTTGCCACCCAGTATATGAACCTGTTCGGTATTAAGCAGTATTTAATTGCTCTATTTCCGCTGGCCATTATCGTGCTGGTATTCCCGATGGCATTACCGGGAGCGAATTTCACCACCGCACAGGCACTGCTGGTAGCCTTAATTTCAGCAGCAATGTACGGCGTATTTTTGCTGATCCAGACTAAAACACACCAGAGCCTGTTCATTTACGAACATGAAGATGAGGGGGACGGCGATGACCCACATCACGGTAAACCTTCAGCGCACAGCAATCTGTGGCACGCAGCCTGGCTTGTCATCCATTTGATTGCCGTTATTGCCGTTACCAAAATGAATGCCAATCCGCTGGAAACATTACTCACTGAGCTGAATGCACCAGTGGCATTTACCGGTTTCCTGGTGGCGTTGCTTATTCTCTCCCCTGAGGGTTTAGGTGCGTTGAAAGCAGTACTGAACAATCAGGTGCAGCGAGCGATGAATTTATTCTTCGGCTCAGTACTTGCCACCATCTCACTGACCGTACCCGTCGTCACACTGATTGCCTGGGCAACAGGGAATGACCTGGTGTTCGCGCTGGGCGCACCAGAGATGATTGTCATGGTTTCTTCGCTGGTGCTGTGCCATATCTCCTTCTCCACCGGACGCACCAATGTGCTCAACGGTGCAGCGCATCTGGCACTGTTTATCGCCTACCTGATGACGATATTCGCCTGATAATCAACTCAGGTGCAACCCACGGCCCTTTGCAGGGCCGTTTTTTTATCCTGGTTTATTGCTCCGGGTAGACCTGTTGGCCATCCACAAACGTTAATAGCGCTTGTGTCTGGTGCAGTTTATCTGCAGTAACTGCCAGAACATCCTGATCCAGAACGGCAAAATCAGCGAGCTTGCCAGCGCGCAAACTCCCTCTCTGCTGTTCGGCAAATGCCAGCCAGGCGGCATTTAGCGTATACATTTTTAACGCATCTTCCCGGCTGATCCGACGTTCCTCATCACGTACAGAGCCGTCGAGCGCTTTCCCCGTCACATGGTATTCAATGGCATGCCACACACCCGCAACGCCAATTCTTGTCGCATCCGTTCCCCCTGCAACGATCACGCCTTGCTCTAGTGCGGGTTGAATGGGGGATGACTGTGCTGCAACGGTTTTACCATTAGCGCGTTCAATGGCGGGAGATTCAAAATATGGCCCCATCTGCACGGAATAGGCTAAACCTAATTGCTTCATCCGGGCTATCGTCTCTGCCGTACCGGTATTTAAATGGGCTATTGACCAGCGAAGCTGGGTAATATCATGCGTTTGCAGGGTTTGCAGGCAGCGCCTGATTCAGTTCCTGTAGGGTGGGATCTCGCTTTTCAACAAATTGTTCAGGTATCCATGATCCCACCACGGCCACCCACTGCGCTGCGTTTTTCTCTTCTGCCGATTGCGACAGTTTGCGCAGAGCATCAGGTATAGTTTTAGCATCAAACCAGTAGGTTTCGAATAAGAACGTCCTTCCTCCGCGAATACCATGCAGATGCGTATCAATTAATCCGGGGATCACCGTTTTACCCGCAAGATTAATTTCTCGCGTATTCTGCCCTGACCATTTTTTAATCTCTTCATTATTTCCGACAGCAATAATGTGTTGCCCTTTTACCGCCAGAGCCTGCGCGTTTGGCTGTTGTTCGTCCATGGTAATAAGCTGGCCGTTATACAAAACAACATCAGCTTTATCCTGTGCAGAAGCCAAAAAGGATGTCCCCATCAGCATTACAGCCAACGCCATATTACGCATCGCAGGAGGAGGTGTTTTGAAGCAAAGGCCCATTTTACTCATCATGTTTATCTTCCTTTCTTGTGCAAAGCTAATCAGGAAACCTGTGCCGAAACGCAAGGCTGGCAAGTTGCGCGCTGGATACCAGTTGTTCAAGCGAGTGTCCGCAACGCGCTTTTCCCGACAAACCCAACATCGTGGTACAGACGTAATCGGTCATACTTTTCGCCTCTTCGGGGTAACGCTGGGCAATAAAGTTATGGATCTTATTTTCAGCTACCGAGTAGAACGCACGGGCGGCATTGCGTGCCTCAGGGTCATTGCAATGTGTTCCTTCCAGCACTAAACATCCTGCCGCATCGGGATCGGCTGCGTAATGACGTGCCGCCTCCTCAAGCAGCGTTGCCAGACAGTCAGCAACAGGTCTGTCGGCACATAAAATATCGTCAAAAGGGATCGCATCGGTTTGTACGTAACGGCTCAATACTCGTTGATAAAGGCCGAGCTTATTCCCAAAAGCAGCGTAGAAACTGGGGGGTTTGATACCCAGTACCTGAGTGACATCCGCCACGCTAACGGTATCGTAGCCGTGAGCGTGAAATAAACGTTGTACCGTCGCAACCGCCTGTTCTGGGTCAAAATTACGTGGTCGACCCGGCGCGCGTGAGCATTTTGTAGTGACCATTATAAATCCATTGACAGAAAACCATGCGCCCATTATATATCGATCACTACATAATTGTTCAAGGAGTATCTGATGTCTTCATTCAAGGGTAAATCGGTGCTGGTTCTTGGTGGTAGTCGTGGGATCGGTGCGGCAATTGTACGCCGCTTTGCCGCGGAGGGCGCATCCGTCACCTTCACGTATTCCGGCTCTCCTGACGCCGCCAAAGCGCTGGCCGATGAGACTGGCACCCATACGGCGCAAACCGACAGCGCCAGACGCGAGGACGTTATCGCACGGGTGCGGGAAAGTGGCCCGTTAGATGTGCTGGTCGTTAACGCTGGGATTATCCTGTTCGGCGACGCGTTGGAGCAGGATCCTGATGAAGTTGAACGTCTTTTCCGCATTAATATTCACGCCCCCTACTACGCCGCGGTGGAGGCTGCACGCCAGATGCCTGATGGAGGACGAATCATTATTATCGGTTCAGTAAATGGTGACCGTATGCCCATCGCCGGTATGGCCTCTTATGCGTTGAGCAAGTCGGCACTACAAGGGATGGCGAGAGGGTTGGCTCGTGATTTTGGTCCGCGTGGTATTACGGTGAACGTTGTGCAACCTGGCCCGATTGATACCGATGCCAATCCGGCAGAAGGCCCGTTGAAAGAGCTGATGCACAGCTTTATGGCACTAAAACGACATGGGCGACCGGAAGAAGTTGCCGGAATGGTTGCCTGGCTTGCTGGACCTGAAGCAGGGTTTGTGACAGGCGCAATGCATACTATTGACGGCGCGTTTGGCGCCTGACGGAAATAACAGGCCGGAGGAATATCCCCCGGCCTGTTGAACGCTCTTAGTTTTCAGTATCCAGCTCGTCGAAGCTTTTCACCAGGTCATCAATGGCTTTAATCTGCGTCAGGAACTGTTCCAGTTTCGCCAGCGGCAGCGCGGATGGACCGTCGCATTTAGCATGGGCTGGATCCGGGTGCGCTTCAATGAACAGACCCGCCAGGCCTACCGCCATACCGGCGCGAGCCAGTTCGGTGACCTGTGCACGACGACCGCCGCTTGCTGCGCCAAACGGGTCGCGGCACTGCAGCGCGTGGGTGACGTCAAAAATCACCGGAGAGTTACCGGAAACTTTCTTCATCACGCTAAAGCCCAGCATATCGACAACCAGGTTGTCATAACCAAAGTTCGCACCACGGTCGCACAGGATAACCTTGTCGTTACCGCCTTCATGGAATTTATCCACGATGTTGCCCATCTGACCCGGGCTTACGAATTGCGGTTTTTTCACGTTAATAACAGCGCCCGTTTTCGCCATCGCTTCTACCAGGTCGGTCTGACGAGCAAGGAATGCCGGCAGCTGAATCACATCCACCACATCGGCAACAGGCTGTGCCTGGCTGGCTTCATGAACGTCGGTGATCACTTTTACGCCAAACGTCTGCTTCAGTTCCTGGAAGATTTTCATCCCTTCTTCAAGACCTGGCCCACGGTAAGAGTGGATGGAAGAACGGTTGGCTTTATCAAAGGAGGCTTTGAACACGTAAGGGATACCCAGCTTTTGAGTAACGGTTACGTAGTGCTCACAAATGCGCATCGCCAGATCGCGGGATTCCAGCACGTTCATTCCGCCAAACAGCACGAACGGCAGGTCATTTGCCACGTTGATGTCGCCAATGCTAACCACTTTTTGTTTCATAGGATCGCCTTAAACGGTAGGTAAAGTGTTATTAATCAATGTAATACAATTTGCTTGTGCGAAATAGTATTAATCTGCGCACGGATCATTTCGCTGATCGGGTCTTCCGGACACTGCTCAACGAAATAACTTAAATCAGTCAGCGCAACATGTTCACATTCCAGCTGCGCGTAGATTAATCCGCGATCGCGTATTTCATACGGATCCTCAGGATTAAACTGCAGTAATGCTTCGCTGGCTCGCAGCGCCAGTTCCATTTGTCGCTCTTCCATTAGCGATGATTTCAGCGTGTCGAGCAGTTTGCGGATCACTTCCGCGTTATCCGCTTCGTCAAGATCCTCGTTGAACAGTTCAGCAACCGGGCTAATGTTACCCTTCAGCCACACTTCCAACGTGTGTTCATTTAACGTTTCGCCATTGAACGGATTGATTAGCCACATTTCACCATCGAGCGATTCAATACGCAGGATGAGTTGTGTCGGGAAAATCACCGGTACCAACGGCAGATCCAGTCGGTTAGCAATCCACAATAAGATGGCACCGAGTGAAACCGCACTGCCCTGACGATTTTTCAGAACCTGGTCGAGCCATAGTGCATCAGAAAGACGATAGACGCCGTGGGTGTCCGTAAAACCCCATTCGCCGTAAAAAAGTGCCAGCAGTTTATCCAGTTGCTCATCCTGAGACAGGAGCTGGCTAATTTCTTCTTGCGCCAGACCAACCAGACGTTCCAGTTCGTCATAGACAGTTTGTGTTGGAAAATCCAGACGGATAGACTCCGACGCCAGGATCATCCCATCACACAACGGCGCTTTATTAAATTCGAAATCAGCTAACGACCTCATGACTTACCCCAGTAACGGTATTTTTGTGGTGGCGAGTTTAATGATGATGTACAGCACCACCAGCGCCAGCGGAAATGCGATTAATCGCGCCTGCTGACTGCGCGCCCGACGGTAATCGAGCGCAATAAAACCCAAAACGATGTAAATGATAACCCCAAACAGCTTTTCAGTCAGCCATGTCCCCTGCTCGGTGAATGGCAGGATGTGCGTTTTAGCGATCAACGCCACGCCGCTGAGGAGTAAAACGGTATCAATGATCGGTGGCAGAATACGCGTCCAGCGCGATGATGCAAGACGTGTATTGGTAGAACGCCACCAAAAACGCAACGTGAGTAGCCCGACAGAAAGCACGATGCTAACGAGATGAATAGTAAGTAGTGTGCTGAACGAATTCATGATGGGATGCGCCCGAGCGTAATCCGCTCGTTGCCGCCATAGTCACGACAGGTTTCAACCGCCTGGTAACCTGCGCGGGTAAACGCGTCGCGTACCGCCTCACCCTGTTGCCAGCCATGTTCCAGCAACAGATAACCGCCGGGCGTTAGCATGTGTCGAGACTGATCAATGATATGCACGATATCCGCCATACCCTGCTCGCCCGCTACCAGTGCCGATAGCGGCTCAAAACGTACATCGCCCTGCGCCAGGTGAGGATCCTGCTCGTCGATGTACGGCGGGTTACTGACGATCATCTCAAACTGCTGCCCCTGCAAAGCACTGAACCAGTCACTTTGCAACACATGCACATTGTCGATAGCCAGATTTTGTCGATTGCGGTTTGCCAGGTTTACGGCATCCGGCATGCGGTCAACTGCTGTCACCGTGCAATCCGGACGCTCAGACGCCAGCGCCAGCGCGATGGCGCCTGTACCGGTTCCCAAGTCGAGAATACGGCACGGCGAGGCAGGCAAACGCGCCAGTGCCTGTTCAACCAGGCACTCGGTATCCGGGCGTGGAATAAGCGTAGCCGGAGACACAAACAGCGGCAGCGACCAGAACTCGCGCACGCCGGTCAGATGTGCCACCGGCTCACCCCGCTGACGGCGTTCCAGTAATGTATCGAGCAGTTGACGCTGCGCCTCGGTTAACACCGTTTCGCCGAACGCCAGAATAAAGGTGCGCCCCTTACCGGTGACAAACTCGAGTAAAATCTCGGCGTCGCGGCGCGGGCTTTCGCTTGCCTGTAATTGGCTTATCGCTTCACGCAGCCAGTGCTGATAATCCATTAATCCTGCTCGGACAACGCCGCCAGTTGGTCGGCCTGGTATTCCTGGACAATCGGCTCAATCAGCATATCCAGTTTGCCTTCCATCGCTTCATCCAGACGGTAGAGCGTCAGGTTAATGCGGTGATCGGTCACACGACCCTGCGGGAAGTTATAGGTGCGGTTACGATCGCTGCGATCGCCGCTGCCCAACAGGTTACGACGTTCAGAGGCTTCCGCCTGTTGACGTCTTGCCACTTCGGCGGCACGAATTCGCGCCCCCAGCACCGACATCGCTTTGGCTTTGTTTTTATGCTGTGAACGTTCGTCCTGGCATTCCACCACGATACCGGTCGGTAAGTGGGTAATACGGATTGCGGAGTCGGTGGTGTTAACGTGCTGACCGCCCGCGCCTGATGAACGGAAGGTATCAATACGCAGATCGGCCGGGTTGATGTCCGGCAGTTCGGCATCCGGCAGTTCCGGCATGACAGCGACCGTACAGGCAGAAGTATGAATACGCCCCTGCGATTCCGTCGCAGGTACGCGCTGCACGCGATGGCCGCCGGACTCAAACTTCAGTCGCCCGTAAACGCCTTCGCCGCTAATCTTGGCAATGACTTCTTTAAACCCGCCATGTTCGCCTTCGCTGGCGCTCATGATCTCTACCCGCCAGCGACGCGATTCAGCGTAACGGCTGTACATGCGGAACAGATCGCCGGCAAACAGCGCCGCTTCATCACCACCGGTTCCCGCACGCACTTCGAGGAAGGCGTTACGTTCGTCATCGGGGTCTTTAGGTAACAGCAGGACCTGCAGATGCTGTTCCAACTGCTCGCATTTCTCTTTTGCTTCGCGCAGTTCATCCTGCGCCATTTCACGCATTTCAGGATCGTCGAGCATCATCTGAGCCGTCTCGATATCTTCCTGAACCTGTTGCCAGTCCGTAAAACAGCGAGAGACATCGCTTAATTGCGCATATTCGCGCGACAGCGCACGAAAGCGATCCTGGTCTGCGATAGTTCCCGCATCACCGAGCAGCGCCTGAACTTCTTCATGGCGTTCATGCAGGGCTTCCAGTTTGGCAACGATAGAAGGCTTCATAGGCGTAAATGCACCCTGTAAAAAATGAGATTGGTGTATTGCTACTCCAGCCCGAGGCTGTCGCGCAGAATATTCAGGCGTTCACTGTCCCCGTCACGGGCGGCCTGTTGAAGTGATTTGGTTGGTGCGTGGATCAGGCGGTTAGTCAGCTTCCACGCCAGGTCCTGCATAATGGCTTGCGCATCACCGCCCTGTTCCAGAGCAGCCAACGCTTTAGCGGTCAGTTCATCACGGATTTGTTCAGACTGACTGCGATAATCGCGGATGGTCTCGCTTGCGCTTTGTGCTCGCAGCCAGGCCATAAACTCGCTGGTTTCCTGCGCAACGATGGTTTCCGCTTCCACGGCGGCCGCTTTGCGCTGCGCCAGGTTATGCGAAATGATGCTTTGCAGGTCGTCAACACTGTACAAATAGGCGTTGGACAGTTTGCCCACTTCCGGTTCAACATCGCGTGGTACCGCAATATCGACCAGCAGCATAGGCTGATTACGGCGATTTTTTAGCGCACGTTCGACCATCCCCTTGCCAATAATAGGCAGCGGGCTGGCGGTAGAGCTGATAATAATATCGGCATCCTGTAAGCGGGCATCAATATCGCTCAGAGAAATCACCTCGGCGCCGACTTCATCGGCCAGCACCTGCGCACGCTCACGTGTGCGGTTAGCGATGATCATCTTCTTCACTTTGTGCTCACGCAGATGTCGCGCCACCAGCTCGATGGTCTCGCCGGCACCCACTAACAACACGGTTACCGTGGAAAGGGATTCAAAGATCTGCCGCGCCAGGGTACAGGCAGCAAACGCGACGGACACCGCGCTGGCACCGATATCCGTTTCTGTGCGTACACGCTTCGCGACAGAGAATGATTTCTGGAACATACGTTCCAGCGCACTGGCGTTCAGATGGCCTTTTTGCGAGTCCGCAAAGGCTTTTTTCACCTGCCCCAGAATTTGTGGCTCGCCAAGCACCAGCGAATCCAGACCGCTGGCGACACGCATCAGATGGCTGACGGCGTCGTTGTCCTGGTGCCAGTAGAGGCTACTGCGCAGGTCTTCTTCGTTCAGATTGTGGTACTCACACAGCCAGCGAATCAGCGCTTCCTGCAGGTTATCCTGCTCTTCTACGCTGAGATACAGCTCTGTGCGGTTACACGTCGACAGCACTACCCCGCCCTGCACCATTGGCTGCGCAAGCAGGCTGTCCAGCGCCTGATCGAGCGTATCCGGCGAAAACGTTACGCGTTCTCGCAGCGATACAGGTGCCGTTTTATGGTTAATACCAAGCGCTAAAAGGGTCATGTGTGCGGGAATAGTACCAGCGTTGATAAGGTTAGACTGGGAGCATCATACAGGATGCGTGCAGCCAATAAAAGAGACTGCCCCCTTTTGGAGTAATAGCTTACGGTTTAAATTAAGATAACGTGACCGTAGACGATATTCACGGTCGGCGCTAGCATTAAGGGTTATAACTGCAACCGCTGGCATGATTTTGCCGGATGGCGAAAAACGCGTCTTTTCCGACCTGCGAATTCAGTTTGTAGGCCTGATAAGCGCCGCGCCATCAGGCAATTAATGCACCGTATTACAAGGATTTGTCATCATTATGACCCTGCCTGATTTTCGCCTGATTCGCCTGCTGCCGCTGGCGGCCCTGGTTCTTACTGCCTGTACGCTCAACGCGCCGAAAGGTCCCGGCAAAAGCCCCGACTCTCCGCAGTGGCGCCAGCACCAGCAGGAAGTGCGCGCCCTGAACCAATATCAGACACGCGGTGCGTTTGCCTATATTTCCGACCAGCAGAAAGTGTATGCCCGCTTTTTCTGGCAGCAAACTGGCCAGGATCGCTATCGCCTTCTGCTAACCAATCCGTTGGGCAGTACCGAACTGGAACTGAACGCGCAACCGGGCAACGTGGAACTCGTCGACAACAAAGGGAAGCACTACACCGCTGACGACGCCGAAGAGATGATTGGTAAACTGACCGGCATGCCTATTCCATTGAACAGCTTGCGCCAGTGGATCCTGGGTCTGCCGGGAGACGCCACCGATTATAAACTTGACGACCAATATCGTCTGAGCGAAGTGAATTACAGTAAAGATGGCAAAAGCTGGAAAGTCGTGTACAGCGCCTACGACAGCAAAACACAGCCGGCGATGCCTGCAAATATGGAGCTGTCCGACGGCTCCCAGCGCATTAAGCTGAAAATGGATAACTGGATTGTGAAATGATGACCCGTTGGCCCTCTCCGGCAAAATTGAATTTATTTCTATACATCACCGGGCAGCGTGCGGACGGTTATCACACGCTGCAGACGTTGTTCCAGTTTCTGGATTACGGCGATACGATAGATATTGCGCTGCGCAGCGACGGTGAAATTCATCTGTTAACGCCCGTTGATGGGGTTGAGCATGAAGACAACCTGATCGTTCGCGCAGCGCGTTTGCTAATGACAACGGCGTCTGAAAGCAATCGTCTTCCCAAAGGGAGCGGCGCGGACATCAGTATCGACAAACGCCTGCCGATGGGCGGCGGCCTCGGTGGTGGCTCATCGAATGCGGCGACCGTTTTAGTGGCGCTGAATCATCTGTGGCAGTGTGGGTTGTCTGTAGATGAACTGGCAATACTGGGCTTAACGCTGGGCGCCGACGTACCGGTATTCGTTCGCGGTCACGCAGCCTTTGCTGAAGGCGTAGGAGAAATTCTGACGCCGGTCAATCCAGCAGAAAAATGGTACCTGGTCGCCCATCCGGGAGTCAGTATTCCAACGCCGGTGATTTTTAACGATCCTGACCTCCCCCGTAACACGCCAAAAAGGTCAATAGAAACGTTACTAAAATGTGAATTCGGCAATGATTGCGAGGTTATCGCAAGAAAACGTTTTCGCGAGGTTGATGCGGCGCTTTCCTGGCTGTTAGAATACGCGCCGTCGCGCCTGACTGGTACAGGGGCTTGTGTCTTTGCTGAATTTGACACTGAGTCTCGTGCTCGCCAGGTGCTTGAGCAAGCCCCGGATTGGCTCAAAGGCTTTGTGGCGAAAGGTGTCAACCTCTCCCCATTGCACAGAGCGCTACTCTAAATCATTTGGGTTTCAGGAAGATGGCGAGATGACGAATCGCCAGACACATACAAAAGTATGTGACTGGTGTGAGAAATTGATGCCAGCACATGAAACGCGGCTGATGACGAGTAAGCCGGGCAAGCTGAGTTGCGGTGACAACGTCACCCTGTTCCAGACGTTGCATCGCGCTCTTTAATACACCGCCTGGAGAGGATACTGCCTGGCCCGCACAGTTTTCGGCAGATTCTTTCCACCAATGGACGCATGCCTGAGGTTCTTCTCGTGCCTGATATGAAGCTTTTTGCTGGTAACGCCACCCCGGAACTAGCACAACGTATTGCCAACCGCCTGTACACTTCACTCGGCGACGCCGCTGTAGGTCGCTTTAGCGACGGCGAAGTCAGCGTACAAATTAATGAAAATGTACGCGGTGGTGATATTTTCATCATCCAGTCCACTTGTGCCCCTACTAACGACAACCTGATGGAATTGGTCGTTATGGTTGATGCGCTGCGCCGTGCTTCCGCAGGCCGTATCACCGCCGTTATCCCTTACTTCGGCTATGCACGTCAGGATCGTCGCGTACGTTCTGCTCGTGTTCCGATTACCGCTAAAGTCGTCGCGGACTTCCTGTCCAGCGTTGGCGTTGACCGCGTCCTCACCGTTGACCTGCATGCTGAACAGATCCAGGGCTTCTTTGATGTGCCGGTTGATAACGTATTCGGTAGCCCGATTCTGTTAGAAGACATGCTGCAGTTGAATCTGGACAACCCGATTGTGGTTTCTCCAGACATCGGTGGCGTCGTGCGTGCCCGCGCTATCGCTAAACTGCTGAACGATACCGATATGGCTATCATCGATAAACGTCGCCCGCGTGCGAACGTTTCTCAGGTGATGCACATCATTGGTGACGTTGCGGGCCGTGACTGCGTGCTGGTTGATGACATGATCGATACCGGCGGTACGCTGTGTAAAGCAGCTGAAGCGCTGAAAGAGCGTGGTGCTAAACGCGTATTTGCTTATGCAACTCACCCGATCTTCTCAGGTAATGCGGCAAACAACCTGCGCAACTCAGTAATTGATGAAGTCGTTGTCTGTGACACCATTCCACTGACCGACGAAATCAAAGCACTGCCAAACGTGCGTACGTTGACTCTGTCGGGTATGCTGGCCGAAGCGATTCGTCGTATCAGCAACGAAGAATCCATCTCTGCTATGTTCGAGCATTAATCGAACCCGGCTCAAAAACCCGCTGCGGCGGGTTTTTTTATCTGTAATATTTATTTGTATGACTTTTGCCTCCTTCACCTGCCATTCAATTGACAGATGATGCGCCCATGGATGAAACATTATTGTGAACAGATTATTTTCCTCACATGTGATGCCTTTCCGCGCCCTCATCGACGCTTGTTGGAAAGAAAAATATACCGTTTCTCGCTTTACCCGCGACCTGATCGCCGGGATAACGGTTGGGATAATTGCCATTCCGCTGGCGATGGCGCTGGCAATCGGTAGTGGCGTTGCACCACAGTACGGCCTGTACACCTCTGCCGTGGCTGGGATTGTTATCGCCCTCACCGGGGGCTCACGCTTTAGCGTATCAGGCCCAACTGCCGCCTTCGTGGTGATTTTGTATCCGGTGTCGCAACAGTTTGGACTGGCAGGTCTGCTGGTCGCCACGCTAATGTCCGGGATATTCCTGATCCTTTTCGGCCTCGCTCGATTTGGCCGCCTGATCGAATACATTCCGGTGTCCGTTACGTTAGGTTTTACCTCGGGTATTGGTATCACCATCGGTACCATGCAGATTAAAGATTTTCTTGGCCTGCAGATGGCTCATGTCCCTGAGCACTACCTGCAGAAGGTCGGCGCGCTGTTTATGGCCCTGCCAACCATCAACGTGGGGGATGCCGCGATTGGCGTGGTCACACTGGGGATCCTGATTTTCTGGCCGCGACTGGGGATCCGACTGCCGGGCCACCTTCCGGCTCTGCTGGCTGGCTGCGCGGTGATGGGTATCGTGAACCTGACGGGTGGCCATGTAGCGACCATCGGGTCTCAGTTCCATTACATTCTGGCCGATGGCTCGCAGGGTAACGGTATCCCACAGCTGCTGCCGCAGTTGGTACTGCCATGGGATATGCCAGGGTCCAACTTTACGCTGAGCTGGAGTTCATTACAGGCACTGTTACCCGCAGCCTTTTCGATGGCAATGCTCGGGGCAATCGAATCTCTGCTGTGCGCTGTCGTCCTCGATGGGATGACCGGCACCAAGCATAAGGCCAATAGCGAATTGATTGGTCAGGGTCTGGGCAACATCGTCGCACCGTTCTTTGGCGGTATCACTGCCACTGCGGCAATTGCCCGTTCTGCGGCTAACGTTCGTGCCGGCGCAACGTCGCCAATTTCTGCGGTCATTCACGCGATTCTGGTGATCCTCGCCCTGCTGGTGCTTGCGCCGCTGCTTTCCTGGTTACCGCTGTCCGCGATGGCTGCCCTGCTGCTGATGGTGGCATGGAACATGAGTGAAGCGCATAAAGTTGTGGATCTCCTGCGCCACGCGCCAAAAGACGACATCATCGTTATGCTGATGTGTATGTCTTTGACGGTGCTGTTCGATATGGTTATCGCCATCAGCGTCGGTATCGTTCTCGCTTCGCTGCTGTTTATGCGCCGTATTGCACGCATGACGCGTCTGGCGCCGGTCAACGTAGACGTACCAAACGATGTACTGGTACTACGCGTTATTGGCCCGCTTTTCTTTGCCGCAGCAGAGGGACTCTTTACCGATCTCGAATCTCGCCTTGAAGGCAAACGCATTGTGGTGCTGAAGTGGGACGCGGTCCCGGTACTGGATGCCGGTGGTCTGGACGCCTTCCAGCGTTTTGTTAAACGCCTGCCGGAAGGTTGTGAGTTGCGTATCAGTAATCTGGAATTCCAACCGCTACGCACCATGGCACGCGCGGGTATCCAACCCATCCCCGGCCGTCTGGCGTTCTTCCCGAACCGTGATGCCGCGCTGGCAGATATTTAATCATACGATGTTACCGGCTTGCGCAGGCTTGCCGGTAACACTTCTCTTCTGTAAACGCGTCTGAGTTGCTATTATCCAGTTCCCCTGGTTCTGATGATATCTGCAACGATGAACGCTGATACTACATTTATATTCCGTGAAATAACTGAGGCTGATATTTCGTCCGTTCAGTCGTTTATTATCCACCATTTAAATCTCTATTTTAACGCTAACCGACCAGCACCTGAACCGCATGCAGATGTATTAAATCTGCGCTCACACTACCTCCATCAACCGCGAAATCTGTTGCTCGGCGCATGGAATAACCGACAGCAACTTATCGCTACGCTGGCGGTCTGTCAGTACGATGACCGAATACCGGCACTGCGCGGACGCTATCAATTATCCTCAACCGCGGAAATTTGTCGCTGCTACGTCGCACAGGAATATCGTCGGCAAGGCATAGGCAGCCAACTTGTCCTGCTGGCGGAACAATTTTGCGACCGACAACAATATAAAACACGCTATCTGCACACCCACCATTTTTTACCTGGTGGCTATCAGTTTTGGTTGCGAAATCACTTTACCGTCTTTTTTGATGAAGGTGGCGAACAGCAAATCGTACACATGGAAAAATACCAATAAAAATGTGACGCCGCGCAAATAATTAAATATCACAGTAAATTTCGTTATTAAGCGTGGTCAACTCGGCAAAGAAAACATTAATTGATCAACATCAAACAATTCTCATTTAGTTTATCGGCATTTGTGTTTTTCACATAATTAATGTCGCAAACACCAAAGCAACGAATTGATTTTATTGAATTTAAAAATAAAAGCGGTATCAACCCTACTTATTCAAGCGGTTGACGAGGCTATTCGATACCGATAAAGTCCCCACCGACAGTATTTCAGAATCTATTTATCATTTTGAAACGGAATATGGTGCGGATTATTTTAATCTTATGCCATAGCTGCCCCCGCAACTGTAAGCGGAAACTGAATATCACTGTGTCGTGGATTATCCACGACAGGTCACTGTAAAGAACGCCTTTATGGGAAGGCCGATATTCAGATTGCCGCGAGCCAGGAGACCTGCTGTCAAGGTTGTATACATTGAGTGGACGGGATGGTCCATGGGGTGATTTATTTGACGAATGAATAATATAATTTCTGAACAAATTGGCAACAATATGTTTTATTTTCATATTATCTTGCCCGCAGTTCACGATTAGATGTCATCTATCGTCATGTGCCTGTCCCGAATTTATGGAACGAAATGAACCATGACCAGACGTTCAGATTCTGGCATGAACGGGACAACGCTAATGCACGCAAAAATAACTTCTGCTTATTGCAAACTTTCACTTCTGGCACTGACTGGCGCAGCACTCTTCCTGACCAGCAATATGGCTTCTGCGGCAAAAACAGAATATCCATTAACGATCAAAAACTGTGGTAGGGATATTACGTTTAATCATGCGCCAAAACGCGTGACTACCGTTGGACAAAACAGTACTGAAATCCTCTATTCCCTGGGTCTGGCCGATCGTGTTGTTGGAACATCACTGTGGTTTGGCCCGGTACCTGAACAGTACAAAGCAGCGAATGACAAGATTGCAGTCATTGCGCAAAACATCCCGAGTTTCGAAGGGATTATTGCGAAAAAACCGGATCTGGTGGCCAGTCAGTTTGAATGGCAGATTGGCCCTGCGGGCACAGTTGCCTCTTACGAACAATTTAGCGAATTACACGTTCCGGTTTATACCGCCCCAGCCGATTGTGCCAAAGACAACGAAGACGGCGGCGACGGCGTGCGTAAGAGCATGTTTGATATCGCCATGGTCTATCAGGAAATTGCCGACCTGGCGAAAATTTTTGATGTACAGGACAAAGGCGATGAACTGATTGCCAGCCTGAAAGCACGTGAAGCCGCTGCGAAAGCTAAGATTGCCGGCATGGACAACCACGTATCTGCCGTCTTTTGGTTCTCCAGCGCCGACCTGCAGCTTGACCCCTATGTCGCCGGGAAATTTGGCCCCGCGGCGTGGATAGCGCAATCTCTTGGGGTGAAAAATGTCATTGATTCCGCCGAGGAGTGGCCAACAGTAGGTTGGGAAACCATTGCCAAAGCCAATCCATCGGTCATCGTCCTCGGCGAGATGGGCCGTCGCCGCTTCCCGGCCGATGACTGGAAAGTCAAAATGGAATACCTCACGTCCGATCCTGTTACCCGGCTGATCCCGGCAGTGAAAGAAAACCACCTGCCGGTGATCGACGTGCAAACCATGAACGCGGGTATCAGAACCATTGACGGACTGGAAAAACTCGCCGATGCGCTGGTGCAATATGGTCTGGCGCACCCTCAGACGACTCACTAACTCTCGTCGCGCGTTATGCCTTATACGGGCATAGCGCCCTTTCGTATTCCGGGAAGTCGTAAACAATGAGCGAATTACGCAGGACGCGTCATGCCATGAGCCAGCTTGCAGGCAGGACGCTGTTCCACGCGCTGTGGGTCAGCATGGTGATGTGCGGCGTCCTTCTGGCGGGCATTTCAATCGGTGAGACGGTTATCCCGTGGCGGCATGTCAGCCATACGCTGGCAAACCGCTTGTTTGATACGCAGTATGCGGTGGATGCGCTTGATGCCGGGATTATCTGGAACTACCGCCTGACCCGCGCGCTGGTTTCCGCCTGTTGCGGAGCCTGTCTGGCGGTTTCAGGCGTGGTTCTCCAGTCGCTGCTGCGCAATGCGCTGGCCGAACCTTACCTGCTGGGTATTTCTGCCGGAGCCTCAACGGGCGCGGTGCTCATCGCCCTGACCGGACTTGGCGCAGGGATCATTTCCATGTCGCTTGGCGCGTTTATTGGCGCGCTGACGGCATTTCTGTTTGTCGCGCTATTGGCGATGGCGGCAAGGGGCAAAAGCGGCTCGGCCACCACGCAAATCATTCTCGCCGGGATTGCCAGTTCGCAGCTGTTCAATGCCATTACCTCGCTCATCATTACGCGCTCAGCCAATGCCGAACAGGCTCGGGGCATCATGTTCTGGCTGCTGGGCAATCTCAGCGGGGTACGCTGGCCGGATGTCGTGCTGGCCATCCCTACTGCGCTGATTGGCATCGTCGTTTGCTTTTGCTACGCCCGCCATCTGGATGCTTTCTCGTTTGGCGCGGAATCGGCGGCATCGTTGGGCATTCCCGTTAAACGCACCCGTGGCGTACTGATTGCCGCCGTAACAGGGATGACGGCCATAATGGTATCAATCGTCGGCGCCATTGGCTTTGTCGGACTGGTCATCCCCCATGCTGCGCGGTTACTGGTGGGAAATCAGCACCATCGCCTATTGCCCGTCAGCGCTCTTATTGGTGCCATTTTCCTTATCGTCGCGGATGTTATTTCACGCACCTTACTTCCAGGACAGGTCTTGCCGATCGGCGTGATTACCGCACTGGTCGGCGCACCTGCATTTGCCATCATTTTGATACGAGGGAATCCGGGGAAATGACCGCTAATCCTGTGGTAAACGCCCAGCATCTGTACTGGGAGGTCAAAGGCAAAGCCATCGTCAATGATGTCTCTTTTCAGGTCTCGCGCGGCGAGTTTGTCGGCATTATCGGCCCCAATGGTTCCGGGAAAACATCGCTGATTTCGCTCCTGGCGGGTTTACTGAAACCGTCTTCCGGGCACGTTACGTTAAACCATCAGGATATTCGACGCTATTCACGCCGCCATCTGGCGCAAAAGGTGGCACTGGTTGAACAACAGGCTGAAACCAGTGAGCGTCTTACCGCCATTCAGGCGGTTTCGCTTGGCCGCACGCCATGGCTGAGCCTGCTGTCGCCGTGGTCGAGGAAAGACGACGATATTGTGCAGACGATGCTGGAGAAAGTCGCTCTACAAAACATGCAGCATCGCTGCTGGCATACCTTCTCCGGCGGAGAGCGTCAACGTCTGCACATCGCCAGAGCGCTGGCACAACAGCCGCAGGTACTGCTGATGGATGAGCCGACAAACCATCTTGATATCCAGCATCAGATTGGCCTGCTCAATCTGGTTAAACGTGAAAAACTCACCGTCATCGCCGCCCTACACGACCTGAATCATGCGGCGATGTTCTGCGACCGCATCATGGTGATGAAAGCCGGACAGCTGGCGATGCAGGGGCGTCCTGCCGCCATTTTTACCCGTGAAAATCTTAATAGCTGGTTTGGGATCGACGCGATTGTCGAACACGCCCCCGACGAAGAGAACTGTTTTATCCGTTACCAACGCCCCGCGTAAACACCGAAAGGAACCGCAATGAAATGTGTTAAGCAAAGTTTGCAAATCTTATGTCTGTTAGCCTTCACCTCGACGGCTTTTGCACAAACCTACGAAGTGCTGATGAAAAATCGCGGTACAGGCGGCCCGATGGTTTATGAGCCGGACTATCTGGCGATCCAGCCAGGTGATAGCGTGAAGTTTATCCGCAAACATAAGAGCCACAATGCCGCGTCGATTGCCGAACTCTCTCCCGCCGGATACCCCGGCTTTATCGGCAAAATCGATGAAGAGATTGAAGTGAAATACGACAACGCAGGTTTCTACGGCATCAAATGTTCACCGCACTACGCGCAGGGCATGATCATGCTGATTAAAGTCGGCGACGCCGTTTTACCCGACAGCTACCGCGCGTTCAAAGCCCCTGGTCTTGCCGATAAGCGTTTTCAGGAAATTTATACCCGCATCGATAAACAGTAACGCCGTCACAAAGGGAGAATAACGGTGGTGGACAAAAAAACGCTTAGCGAAACAATCCAAACTCAGCGGCGCGATTGCCTGTGCAAGCTGACGAAATTTGTCGGCGCAGCGGGCGTGACTGCCGCCGTCTGGCCACTCATTTCCGCGCTGGGTCCGGATGATAAAACGATGGCGGAAAATGAACCTGTTGATGTCTCCCTCGCAGGCGTAACAGCAGGCCAGACGGTGAAGCGTATCTGGCAGGGAAAACTGATCCTGATTCGCCACCGCACGGCGGAGGAGATTGCCGCGGCGCGGCAAGCTGATCTGCGTCTACTGGCCGATCCACAGGCGGATAGCGAGCGGGTGGCAGCGGCACATCCACAGTGGCTGGTAGTACAAGGTTACTGCCCCCACGCGGGTTGTGTACCCAATGCCAACCCCAACGGACAGGGCTGGGTCTGCCCATGTCATGGTTCAGAGTTTGACACCTCCGGGCGCGTAACACGAGGCCCGGCCACGGCGAATCTGGCCATCCCTGACTTTAGCGTGTCGGCTGACGGCCTGAGTCTGCGTATTGGTACGAAGGATGCCTGAGATGAAATCCGCTTATCCGTCCTCCCCCTGGTATCACCTGCAGTTTCGTCTTCCTGTCCCCCGCTCAGTCGCTGGCGTGTGGATCTTTGCTATCGGTCTCATATTGCTGGTCATGCTGGGCGTGCAAATGCTCTCCGGTATCGTGCTGGCTATGTTCTATGTGCCTACAGCGGGATCCGCTTTTGACTCTATTGTTCATATTCTGCGCGCAGTCAGACACGGTGAGCTGGTGCGCAATCTGCATGCTATTGGCGCGTCGCTTTTTTTCTTCGCCTGTTATCTGCATATTTTCCGGGCAATGTATTACAACGTCTACCGCAAACCCTATCTGAAGATGTGGGCAATCAGCGTGACGCTGTATGTGCTGTTGATGATCACCGCGTTTCTCGGCTATAGCCTGATTTGGGGGCAAAAAAGCTACTGGGCCGCTACGGTCATCACCAGTTTCGCCCGGGCGATACCGTTTATTGGCGATACGCTATATACCTTTTTGGTCGGTGGCTATATGCCCGGCACGCCGACATTAGGCCGTTTTTATGTCCTTCACTTTATCATCCCCTTCGCCATTGTCGCGGTTACGGTATGGCACATCCGTACCGTCCAGTCGGCTTTTGCCCACGCGCGGAAGAAAACATTTTCGCCCAAAGAGTCTCAGCGTGTGTTGTTCGATTTTCGCATCACCGAAAACGATGCAATCAAACTCACCCTCTTTTTAATGCTGTTCGCCTGGTTTCTGTTTTTCGCGCCGCACTATCTCAGCAGCGCCGATAACTTTATTCCGGCAGACCCGACACTCACACCGGCTATCGTCGCGCCTGAATGGTATTTCCTGCCTTTCTTCTCCATTTTGCGCTGCTTCCCCAATGAACTGGCAGGCATCACTGCGATGTGCGCTGCGGTACTGATTTTCTATTTTCTCCCGTGGCTGGATACGTCACACGCACGGTTTCGTAATAACAGTCGGCTGGTTAAAGCCATTTTTTGGCTGTGGGTCGCCAATGCGCTCTTTCTGGGTTGGTTGGGCTCAAAAGCATTGGTCGGGCCGGACTTAATTGATGGTTTTAGCGATGACGATGGCTGGACACGCGCGGCGTCTCAGCTTTCAACCGTTATTTATTTTGCATGGTTTCTGCTTGTGCTGCCGTGCCGACGTTTACTGGAACGACAGGACTGACATCATGGCGCGATTTTTACCCACAGCAACTCTGACTCTGGCTCTTTTATTGAGCAACGCGATTTGCGCACAGCTACCCACCGCGCAGACATGGTCGTTTAGCGGCGTGAACGGTAAACACGATAGCGAACAACTGCGACGCGGGCTGCAGGTCTATGAAGAGAAATGTCGGGCCTGCCACGGTATGAAATATCTCACTTTCAAAACGTTAACTAAAGCTGGAGGGCCGCAACTCAGTGAGGCGGAGGCCAAAACACTGGCCAGCGGCTACGTCTTCGCGACAATTGAAGACGACGGTCAACCCGGCGAACGGGAAGGCAATCTGAACGATGTTTTCGCGTCACCTTATCTGAATGACCAGGAAGCAAAATACCTTAATAATGGCGCGCTGCCGGTTGACCTGAGCTATATCGTTCGAGCGCGAACCTACGACCGTGGGTTTCCGCGATTTTTACTGGATGCGTTCACCCCCTACACCGAGCAAGGCGCTGATTATGTTTATGCGCTGCTGACCGGGTATGCAACCGATGACCCGGAGATGAAAACCAACCGTTTTTTCCCTGGCGGGATGATTAATATGCCCAAACCGCTGGCTGACAATGACATCACCTGGGCTATGCAAACGCATGCTCCCCAAACGGAAGAACAGTACGCACGAGATGTCACCGCGTTTCTGGCATGGGCCGCTGACCCGCAGCTTGAGAGCAGAAAACATCAGGGAGCGGTCGTTATGGGATATCTGGCGAGTATGCTGGCGCTATTAGCACTGTTACAGCGCATGCGATCCCGCTCGCGCAGCAACGAGAAAAACTAACGACCAGTCAGCGTAACGCTGGCTGGTCTGCAGGTTATGTCAGCACTTAGCTGTGGCGTTGGCTATCATTACGACGGCAGCGTTTGTCGTAATGGCGAACCCACCAGTAGCGGTCACTGATTTGTTCATGTCCGCCGACGCGGGCACCCGCCAGCCAGAGGACGCCACCAACAAAAATACTGAGCACGGCACCATGTGCAAAAAACTGTGGCAGATTAAATTGCGGTAACTGGTTTAAAATAGAGTAACCAACACCACCAACCATCACCACCAACCCTAAAGCCATGAGCACGTTACCGAGTAACGAAGCGTTTTTGCGTTTCATGTGTCACCTCCGGAACTTTGGGTTGTTACAGGGAATACCCCTAATCCTTATGTGTAAAGTATAGACAACACTGCCATTCGCAAGTGCGCCTGTGATCACAAATACAAACACCAACGCAACAAAACTTTACAAATAAGCTACTGAACACCCTCAATTTCCAATAGTCCACTTCTGCAATTATTCAGTTTTCGGTTCGACCCACGCAGTTTTTTGTCAAGCGCGTCGGCAAACAGTAAACTACACGCCGGTTATAGACACACTCAGGACAAATTACGTGGCGATTAAATTGATTGTCGGCCTGGCGAATCCCGGCGCAGAGTATGCGGCAACGCGACATAATGCAGGCGCGTGGTACGTCGATTTACTGGCAGAGAGACTCCGTGCCCCCCTGCGCGATGAGCCGAAATTCTTCGGTTACACCTCCAGAGTCACGCTTGAAGGTGAAGATGTCCGCCTGCTGGTACCGACCACATTTATGAATCTGAGCGGCAAAGCCGTTGGCGCAATGGCCAGCTTTTATCGCATTAACCCTGATGAAATTCTGGTTGCCCACGATGAATTAGATCTGCCGCCCGGCGTCGCCAAATTTAAGCTCGGCGGCGGCCATGGCGGACATAACGGCCTGAAAGACATCATCAGCAAGTTAGGCAATAACCCTAACTTTCATCGTTTACGCGTTGGAATCGGCCATCCGGGCGATAAAAATAAAGTTGTCGGTTTTGTTTTAGGCAAACCGCCTGTTTCAGAACAGAAGTTAATTGATGAAGCCATTGACGAAGCGGCACGTTGTACCGAGATTTTATTCAAAGATGGACTCACCAAAGCAACGAGTCGGTTACACACCTTTAAAGCGCAATAAGCAGCGATGTGCGGCATTTTTCTCGCGTGCTGTGTATAATAGGCAAAGTTATTTACATTTCTACAATCTGTTTTCCATAACAGGTTGAATATCAAAAGATTAAGGTGATTTAAACATGGGATTCAAATGCGGTATCGTCGGTTTGCCAAACGTAGGCAAATCCACCCTGTTCAACGCGCTCACAAAAGCGGGTATTGAAGCGGCAAACTTCCCGTTCTGTACTATCGAGCCGAACACGGGTGTTGTCCCGATGCCCGATCCTCGTCTGGATCAACTGGCCGAAATCGTCAAACCGCAGCGTATCCTGCCCACCACAATGGAATTTGTGGATATCGCGGGTCTGGTAAAAGGCGCATCCAAAGGTGAAGGCCTGGGTAACCAGTTCCTGACCAACATTCGTGAAACCGAAGCTATCGGTCACGTTGTTCGCTGCTTCGAAAACGACAACATTATCCACGTGAACAATAAAGTGGATCCGGCTGACGATATCGACGTTATCAACACCGAACTGGCACTGTCCGATCTCGACACCTGCGAGCGCGCTATCCACCGTGTACAGAAGAAAGCCAAAGGCGGTGATAAAGACGCTAAAGCTGAACTGGCTGCACTGGAAAAATGCCTGCCGCAGTTGGAAAACGCCGGTATGCTGCGAGCGCTGAAAAACCTGACTGATGAAGACAAAGCAGCCATCAAATACCTGAGCTTCCTGACGCTGAAGCCAACCATGTATATCGCCAACGTGAACGAAGACGGTTTTGAAAACAATCCGTACCTCGATAAAGTTCGCGAAATCGCCGACGCTGAAGGGTCTGTCGTGGTTGCCGTTTGTGCCGCTGTTGAAGCTGACATCGCTGAACTCGACGATGCTGATCGTGACGAATTTATGGCTGAACTGGGTCTGGAAGAGCCGGGCCTGAACCGCGTTATCCGCGCAGGCTACGAACTGCTGAACCTGCAGACCTACTTCACCGCGGGTGTGAAAGAAGTCCGTGCATGGACCATCCCTGTCGGCGCAACAGCCCCGCAGGCAGCCGGTAAGATCCACACCGACTTCGAGAAAGGCTTTATCCGCGCACAAACCATCGCGTTTGAAGACTTCATCACCTATAAAGGTGAGCAAGGCGCGAAAGAAGCCGGCAAGATGCGTGCAGAAGGTAAAGATTACATCGTTAAAGATGGCGATGTGATGAACTTCCTGTTCAACGTTTAAGTTGCTTCTGCTGTCTGATCAGGCTTTCCGGAGCTTTATCAGATCAATGAACGCGAAAAAAATCCACGCAGCTGCGTGGATTTTTGTTTTCATAACGACCGTGCCAGCACCTTAGAAACACAGCTAAAATTGAGCACGCTGGTGAGTGCAATTGTAAGCACACCTGTTTTAGTCCCACGCATTTTTTGAAATTTCCGGTTTTTCAGCCATCAGCCGGTACTCTTCCGGCGTCAGGTTGTTCAGGGATTCATGAGGCCGCTCGTTGTTATAGCGTTCTGCCAGCTCAGTCAGCGCATGGATCACTGGTTCTTCACGTCCGGTATTGGGCTGATAAAAATACACCGTCCTGCTCAACGATAACGTCCTGCAGGCCTGGCGTAAACTCATAGCAAATTGTGCCGTCAGATAGCTGACGAGCTCACGCTTTATCGCTGGTTTTAAAGCTTTTTTTCGATGACGTCTTTTAACGTGAGATTTTCCAGACTCAGGTCGGCAAACATTTGTTTCAAACGTCGATTCTCATCCTCAAGGTCTTTGAATTTTTTAATACCGGCCGCTTCTATCCCGCCATACTTTGCCTTCCAGTTGTAATAGCTGGCCTCCGAAATAGCGACCCCACGGCATACTTTCGAGTAGCATAAAAAAGAAACGACATACTCACCCGTTGGTATTATTTTTTGTCGACGACATCACCTTTTCTCTAAGTAAAATTCATGAGATCAACTGGCGTACGTCTAATACTTATTCTAGGGTTAACTCATGTCTTCTTGTGTCACATTATTGTTTTTTTAAAGCAAAAAATGTGGTTATTTGAAAAAGGTGAAGGATATGGCTCTAGTCTTCGACAAACGCTTAATTCTTTTTTGCGGCGCCTTTTCCATTATTCCGGCGGCAAACGCAGCGTCTACAAGCGGGACATTTCAGGTACTGATGACGATACAAAAAGCGTGTACCGTCACTGCGGGGTCGGCTTCAAATATTACTCTCGGTCCCGTGAATACCACTGCGACAAATACCAGCGCAAGCAACACAATTTCAATTAATTGCTCAAAAACCACCCCCTACTTTATTGGCCTGGCACCTTCAGCGGCCAACGGCGGGACACCCACGGGGTCCGGAGCCATGTCCTCTGTCGCAAATGCAGCAAACAATACCGATAAAGTGCCTTACCAGCTGAACCAAACATCAGCAACAGGACCGGTCTGGGGGAATACGGCCACCGCCACCACGGTAGGAAATGGTGTTGCATCCCAGGGAACTGGGCTTCTACAGAGTTTTACCGTATATGCCACCGCGCCAAGCGCGAACTTCACACCTGACGACTATGCCGACACCGTAACGGTAAACGTTAACTACTAAATTCAGGAACACAGATGACAGTAAAACTGCCTGTACAGCAGTATGCCTGCGCATGCCTGTTAGGAGCGGCTATGAGCGTAAATCCGGCGACAGCCAGCGGATTGCAGGTTGCCCCAGTTACATTAACGCTGCAAGCGTCGCAAAATGCCGATGGGATCTGGCTAAGCAATGCCGGAGAAAACGTGCTGAATGCCCAGGTTCGTGTCTTTCGCTGGAGCCAAAGCGCTTATGGCGATAAGCTGTCTCCCTCTCAGGGGCTGGTTATCAGCCCGCCGATGCTGGCGTTAGCCCCTGGTGAACGCCAGTTGATTCGTGTTATTCGCACCGGCCCGCCATCGACACATACCGAAGATGCCTATCGGTTATCAATTGACGAATTACCGCCAGCAAAATTACAAAAAAATAAACTTCAGTTTGTGCTGCATTATTCCGTACCTGTATTTATTCAACCAACGGCGCAGGCTGAAACCCAGGCCAAATTGCAATGGAAATTACAGCAACTTGACGGTAAAAAATTTCTTGAAGTCAGTAATCAGGGAAATGGTCATGCGCAATTATCAGCGGCAACCTTTATAAACCATAATGGTGCGAAAAAGGTCATTACGCCGGGACTATTAGGCTATGTTCTTCCGGGCTCAACAATGCGGTGGATATTATCCACGTCCGCCAGCGATACCCATTATGGCGGTAAAGTTGAAGTAACAGTTAATGGCCAAAAAACAGTACAAGATCTCTAAGAGATCCTGGCTTCTGGTGAAATGTTGCTTACTCAATGGAGCATTATTATCTGGAATGGTTTCAGCTCACGCGATCAATAATAACCAGACAAACAGTGGAATTATTGGCGACGCAACACCTCTTGCGGGCATCGATTTATATCTCGACGTGACCCTGAATGGAAACCCTGTCGGCTTGGTTCATTTTGGCTATGAGAATGAAAAACTCTATGCTGGCGCCAATACCCTACGACAGTTGGGTTTTCGCTTACCGCAAAATGCGGCTGCCACCGTCAGCCTGAACGATATTGCCCAACTGAGCATTGACTACAACGTCGAACAACAAACTCTGGCGCTCACTGTGCCGCTCAGTTCCCTTGATCTTGCCACCACGCAGGTGAACCCGACCGGCGAAGCGACACCAATAGCATCAAACTCACGTGGGGTGTTACTCAATTACGATGTCTATGCTCAGCAGGGAGATGAAACCAGCGCCAACACATTTAGCGAGTTGCGCGCGTTTAATGGCTTAGGGGTGTTAAGCACAACCCAACTGACTCAATATTCCACCGCGCCCAACGCAGATAATGCCTTCTACCGCATGGACACCCGCTGGCGCACGTCATTTCCGGAAAATATGTTGGCGATAAACGTTGGCGATACCCTGACAAGCTCGCTCACCTGGTCCCGACCGACCCGCATTGGCGGCATCCAGATAGGAACCGATTTTAGTTTACAGCCGTACATGCCAACCACCCCGCTTCCCTCCTATCTTGGTTCTGCCACGCTTCCTTCAAACGTTGAGTTGTACGTCAATGGGGTTAAGTACTACAACGGGGAGGTTCCGGCCGGAAGTTTTCAAATCAACACCATGCCTAATATCAGTGGCGCAGGGACCGGTCAGGTGATGATGACCGACGCGCTGGGCAGAACGACAGTACAAAATTTCTCGTTCTACAACGATCAGCAACTCCTGCGAGAAGGGCTAACAGCCTGGTCAGCGGAATTAGGCGCAGTAAGAGAGAATTACGGTTACGCCTCATTTGATTATGCCAGTGCCCCTGTGTTTAGCGGGACCTGGCGTCGGGGATTCAGTAACACCTTTACTGCAGGTACACACGCGGAAACCAGTGATGGGTTGATTAACGCAGGTTTTAGCAATGACTGGGTTCCCGGCCCACGCAGCGGCACAGTGTCCACCGCATTGGCAGCCAGTACGGACTCAGGGAAAAGTGGATTTTTGTACAGTGTTGGTTACCGTTGGTCAGGTGAACAGTTTAATTTCAGCACCAGCACAACGGCGACGTCGGGTGACTACCGTGATGTCGCGACCCATTATGGTGAGCCGCCACCCTCGCTGAGCAGCAATACGGTAATAGGTTATGCAATGGCGTCAGCCGGCAATGTCAGCCTGAGTTACCTGCAGTTTCGCTATCCGCACGATAGCGCGGTACGCTACGCCAACGCCAGTTGGTTCAAATCCGTCACCGAAAACATCTCACTCAATGCCGGATTTAACCAGAATATTGACGACACCCGCGATCGCAGCGTTTACCTGATGGTGACGGTCACCACCAGCGGTAATCTGAGCGCCAGCAGTACCGTACAACATACCAATAATGAAACCGGCTACCAGATCAATGCCAGCCAAACGCCACCGGGTGACGGCGGCTGGGGATGGAACGTCGCTGCCAGCCAGCAAGCCTCCCGGCAAAGCGGCCAGGGAGAAGTCGGGTATTTGGGCCGTTTCGGAAAAGCCTACACCGGATTTAGCCGCCTGCCCGACAACCACTACGGTTATGCTGGTGCGACCGGTTCCCTGGTTGCGATGGGGGGAGGTTTGTTCGCGGCTCGGGAAATCAACAATGGTTTTGCCGTCGTATCAACAGACGGCATTCCGGACGTGCCAGTCAAGCTGCAAAACAACCTTGTCGGTCGCAGCGACGATCAGGGTCTGCTGCTGGTCACGTCACTCAATAGCTATCAAAACAATCAAATCAGTATTGACCCCATGGATCTACCCGCCAATATGCGGATCGCCCGCGTTGAAGCCAATGCAACGCCGGCGGATCGCTCCGGAACCCTGGTCAGTTTTGGTATCACTCCCGTACGCGCCGCGCAGGTTACTCTCGTTAATGAACAGGGTAAGGCCATTTCTGAGGGCAGCATGGCATATATCACTAACGGCGCAGGCCAGTCATCCGTCGTCGGATTCGATGGAATGGCCTGGTTTGACAGCCTGGAACAGCACAACAGGTTACGCGTTGACACAGATACCGGTAGCTGTAACGCACAATTCGATTATCCCGCCAATGCAAAGGGGATTGTACAAATAGGCCCGCTGGAATGTCGGTCACAATAGCAGGAGTTCATTCATGAAATTAAGACAGTTGCTGTTTATCGCTGCACTCCTCGTCTGTCCAGGGATAAGTCATGCGGTCACCTGCTCCGTCAGTAACGTCCAACCAATTAGTTTTGGTGCAGTGGACCCGTTGTCATCATCAGGCGCAACGACCTCAATGACCTTTACCTGGACTTGTGCAAAAGAAGTGACCGACGTACTGGCGGGGATTAACCTCTGTTTTAATATTGGCGCATCGGGCGTCAGCGGTCAGGTGGCAACACGGAATATGTCGTTAAGCGGAACACCTGCCAGAACATTGAGCTATCAGCTATATCAGGACGCCGGGCACAGTAAAATCTGGGGGAGTCAGTATCAGAGCGGAACCTCGGTTCCCATGGTACAACTTAACTTGCTCAATTTGCTCCCAGTGACCGGTTCACTGACAGTATCCGCCCAGCTCGTCACGCCGCAAACTTCTGCAGTCCCCGGAAGCTATCAGGACAGCTATACGGCAGCCACGGCGCTTATCACCCTCAACCCTGGATTAGTTATTCCGCCCACCACGTGCGGTGATACCGTTGCCGCCAGACTTCCCTTCAGCGTATCAGCCACTGTCAGCAAACAGTGCAATATCACATCGGCCACTAACATTAGTTTTACCCCGGTGAAGGCAACTCAGCGCAATGCGACAGCATCAAATACCATCGGGGTGGCATGCACCAATAACACCCCTTATACCATTGGACTGCAACCCTCCAACGGCAATACTGCAGGCAACGGTGTGATGAGCGGAACGGGGGCAAACAGCGATAAAGTGCCCTATCAGCTCAGCTCAACGCCAGGGCCTTCCGGCACAGTGTGGGGCAACACCCCGCTCAATACCGTTACAGGCACTGGCACCGGCTCCGCTACGCCATATTCGGTGTATGCCACCGTTCCCAGCGCGAACTACACCCCCGACAACTATGCGGACACCGTCACTATCTCAGTGACCTACTGACGCGCCGCTAAAATGCAATCAAGAAAACACAAATAATTATCATATTGTTTACTTTTAGAGGTGCATCATAAATCTGACAAATAGTCATTCTCATGCACGATGCATATTAAATGCCTGAATTGCTACTTGATCGCAAACATTCGCAAAATCAATAGATAATTATTCACTTAACGCTTAATTCACATATTTTTTATATGGCTATTAGAGGGCTGGAGGACAGGCCGTTTCTTGAAAAAAATGTTAAATTTAAGTTTATATGGTGAGATCCACTGTATACCACGGCCAAATTAAGAACATATTACTTTTATAACTAAGGTTTATCATGGATAAGTTATCTTACGCTTCAGATAGCAGCACATCTGCCTGGAATACCTACCTGCAACAAATCGAGCGTGTGGCCCCTTACCTGGGCGAACTTTCCCATTGGGTGGATACCCTGCGCCACCCGAAACGCGCGCTAATTGTCGATATTCCGGTGCAGATGGATGACGGCACTATTCGCCATTTCGAAGGATATCGTGTACAGCACAACCTCTCCCGCGGCCCGGGAAAAGGCGGCGTGCGTTATCATCCTGATGTTGATCTTAATGAAGTGATGGCCCTTTCCGCCTGGATGACCATCAAATGTGCCGCACTGAACCTGCCGTACGGCGGTGCCAAAGGTGGCGTTCGCGTCGACCCATTCTCGCTGTCCGAAGGTGAACTGGAGCGTTTAACCCGTCGCTATACCAGCGAAATCGGCATTATCATTGGGCCGCAAAAAGATATTCCAGCGCCGGATGTCGGCACCAACGGCAAAGTGATGGCATGGATGATGGATACCTACTCCATGAACCACGGCACCACCGTAACCAGCGTGGTCACCGGTAAACCTATCCACCTTGGCGGTTCGTTGGGTCGTGATAAAGCAACGGGTCGTGGCGTGTTCGTCAGCGGTCTGGAAGTGGCTCGTCGTGCCAATATCGACGTTGAAGGCGCGCGCGTAGCGGTACAAGGCTTTGGTAATGTCGGCAGTGAAGCGGCTCGCCTGTTCGCCAGTGCTGGCGCACGCGTCGTTGCCATTCAGGATCACACTGCCACCCTGTTTAACACCACCGGGATCGACATGACCGCGTTGACCGCCTGGCAGTTGGAGCACAAACAGATTGCCGGTTTCCCGGGGGCGGAAACTATCGCCAGCGAAGCCTTCTGGAGCGTGGAGATGGATATCCTGATCCCTGCCGCGCTGGAAGGACAGATTACCCGTCAACGTGCAGAAATACTGACCTGCAAACTGGTGCTTGAGGGCGCTAACGGCCCAACTTACCCGGATGCCGATGATATGCTGGCAAGCCGCGGTATCATCGTGGTACCTGACGTCGTATGTAACGCAGGCGGCGTCACCGTCAGCTACTTCGAATGGGTTCAGGACATGGCCAGCTTCTTCTGGAGCGAAGAAGAGATCAACAATCGCATGGATAAAATCATGACCGATGCGATGGTTCATGTGTGGGAGAAAGCGGCGGAGAAATCCTGCTCATTGCGCACTGCTGCCTATATTGTGGCCTGCGAGCGTATCCTGCTGGCACGTAAAGACCGTGGTATTTATCCGGGATAATACGACGGCAGATACGTCAACGTTTTGAACGACGATAAACGCCAGTCGTGAGTTACGCCAATAATGCGGCATTATTTGTGGCATTATTGGCGTGTAGTCGCCTGATTCATCCGCCCCGCTTTCTGCGTTTTACTTACCCAATATCTGCGCGGTTTGTTAGCCAATAAACATTAAATCCCATCGCAGCAACCATAATTTGCGTTAAGAACCCATAGCAACGCATTATTGGCCGCAATGTCTACTACCAATATTACGCCCGCCATATATATTGACGAACTGATTAAAAATCCCGAATAATTGTCGAATTATGGCATTCTGGCTGCAGGGAAAGTTGCCTGACACAGTGCGATTAGATCGGGCCGGGAAAACTCAGCGAATAACCATGTGAGAATATAATGGTCGATCATTCATCTGCTTCTGAGCACAACGATTTTACTCGTTGCCTGTCTCTTTTCGACAGCGCATTTCCACAAATTTTATCCCTGCTGGGCATGCCAGCCCCCACGCAACTCTCGCCTGATACGTTTTATGATTCACTTGATAAAGCCCGAGAGAAATTGGGCAACTGGAACAGTGTAGCGGCCCGCTTTAACTATAACGAGCAGGAAATGGCGAGCTTTCTTGCGGCACTACGCACCTTGAACAAATGGCTCGGCAGAAATACAGATGGCCAGCCTGCCGACAGAAATCTGACCATTGCCGCGTTGCGTTTTTTGTGGCAGCTCGAATATTTGCGAGAAAAACAGCCTCAATTAACTTACTCAACGACGCTGAATAACGAAGACGAAGAAAAGCAGTTACGTAGTTTGCAGCAGGTACGGGCATTAGAGTTGACCATTCGTAGTTTAATTAATGAAGCGTACAATAACCAACAAGCCCTACTTGAGCACCTAAACAAATTATTTGGTCAGGAACGTGTAAAAAAATGGCTGAACGTTGCCGATCGTGATGACGTATTGAGCGGTACTCTTTTCAGTGAACTCGCCTCACTGTTTATTGATAAAGACGAATATCCCATCCACTATTCTCCACTTTATCAATATACCCCTTTGCTCAGCTTTGTTAACGATAAACGTAGAACACTGAATACATTTCTTGACGATATTCGCGTAATTCGCAACCGTCTGGCGCATCATAAGCGGGTAACCTCCGTCCAAACAACATTGGTGAATTACTATTACCGAGAAATTACTGAGCCGGTACAGGAGGCCTTCGATGAAGGTCGGGTAAAAGTTAACCCTGATCGTTTTTTTGATGACAGCAATGCTGAGGTTGCGCGCTATTTCGAACGGACCGCCCAAAAAATTGACGATCTTGGCGGCGACGTTCAGGGAATAAAGGATGACCTGGCGGCTCAGGCTCAGGATATTGGAAAAATCAAAATGGAAACGGGCATCATTCGCAATCGAGTGGCCTGGGTGCTGGGCGGTATCGTCGTCATTATTGTTGGCTCGGTACTGACTTTCGGAACCTCAACCAAGACGCTGGTGAATACGGAGTCCATCCGTAGCGATCTCGGGGAAGTGGGTAAAACGGTTGCCGGTGCGAAAAAAGAAACCAGTAGCGATCCGCGTAAAGAACTGGCGAATATCGGCATTGCCTGGGATGAAAAAAATCTTCGCGCCGCTATCGACCGCGGTGATACCCAGGTTGTCAATTTGTTTCTTGCCGGAGGCATGCGCTGGAAACTGTATTATGCCGAAGCCGCATTACAGGAAGATCGCCAGGAAACGTTGAATGCCCTATTACAATCAGCATCGTTGATGGATGAAAAAAACGGTTGTCTCAGAATGGCCGGTAAATTACGTCAGCAAACGAACCAGAATGGCACGCTGACCCCCATACAGATTCGTTATTTAAAAACATTCTGTTCTTCTGCCAAGGATATTCAGGGTATTAAAGCGGAACTGGACAGAGCGCTTAATTTTGAGAAAGCCCAGAAGAAAGCTTACGATGAAGAAATGGCCAAAAATGAACCTGCGGGTCGCTGTGAACGCCGTTTGATGGCCGATAATGCGCGTGACTTACTGGCTGATGCGGCGCAGTTTTCACTGCAAAGACCTACCACCTATTCACTCCACGATGTGTTATTGAAAGAACTGAATACGCGTCTGATGTTCGGCACACTCAACGAGGCAGAGTTAAAAAGCCTGGTTAAGAACTACTGCGTGAAACAAGAAAACCATGAACCCAATATTGCGATTGACGATAACTGGAGTCGCTCACAACGGGTCATTTATAACGTAGTCAAATAATGAGCGATACAACAACACATCCATCGAAAGAGAATTATATGTTCGCATTCAACAATGCATGGCCGCAGTTTACTTTCGAGTTCAATCCGTCGCAGCGTGATGCACCGGCAGGCGGCCTGCTGATCGGATTGGGCGACGGCAATGATACGGAAAGCCAAAAGGGTGTCGCGCTCAATAACAAAGGATACCGTGCAGGTCACTACAATTCGGTGAGTGAACTGGTGGCAAATGCCGACGATCGTCAATGGACTATATGGCGCAGTAAACTCTCAAGTGTCCAGGGAATACAACGAATCGTTATCGAAGATTTCTCTCTGGATACCTGTTTTACGCTGTTGCTGTTTTTGAACCATCTCGATGCCGCTGGTTCGCTGTCGCTATCAACACATCCGTGGCTGGAATACGTCACCGCATGGGAAAGCGGTATTTATCTGGACGGTGATGATACGACGCGTTCTGCCGCGTGCTTGTTATCCGCACTCGCGCATAGCAGCCTGTGCGAGCAATCCATGGATGATACTCCCGTTGTTCGCCACCACATATTGGCCTGCCTGCGCCTGTTGAGCGATATGATAATAGCCAACCCAGACCCCACCGCAGGCATTATGCCCATGCACACGCAATGTTATGCAAGTGCGGTCGCAAGTCTGGCGTATGAGCAACAGATTTACCAACACGTTATCAAGCGTTCGGTGACCTGCCAACTCCTGCTGGACCTCGGCACAGGCCGGCGGCAAACGGTGGTTGATGCACTGTTTATCACCGAAACGCTCCCTTCCGGGATGCTGAAAATTCTCGCGCGCTGCGACAAAGAACGCAGTTGGACGCACAATGGATTTGGGCTGCTGGCCATTTATCGCCCGCGAGAAGTGGGCACGGGCAATGATATCGTTATTTCGCTCAACCCCATTCAGGGGACGCGCCTTGATGCCCTGTGGTCCGCTCTGGAACAGCGTGAAGATGCGGCCTGGCAAGGGTTACGGCCGCACGATACTCCGCGTTTTCTCGAAAGCTATCGCCTGGCCAGAAGCGATAAACTAATCCCAGGAGCACCAAACCAACCCTGGTACGACGATCAAGGCAGAATGACGCTAATTGCGGCACCGAAGCAGCTTGCGCCCGGAGAGCCAGGCTCGAAACTGACCTGGCAACAAGACGTTTTACCCGCAATCTGGGAAAATTATTTTACCCGTTACCTGGATAACGCCATTGTGCCAATAGCTTTACCCGAACTTGATTGCCGCACAAAGGGTAAATGCATTCGTGTCTATCAGCATCGCATCCCGGAGGGCGGTGATATTACGATAGTCCCGCTGATGCGTATGATCGATACCCCCACTTTCCATGCCTGGCTGGCAGCACAGAGCGATAGCACGCGCGTCGTCCGGAGCCCTGCGGATCTCCCCCCCGCCAGCGAGTACAGCAGCCAGTGGTACAGCAATATTCTGGTCGTCGCTCACCGTCATGGCGTCACATTCTTCTGTCGCGAAGAAGAGGATAAACATCTGGCAATACTGATTAAAGCGGCCAGTTCAGTAGCGGATGTCAGCCATGAGTATGAAAATTTTCTGGCGAACTCTGCCCAACAGATTGAACAGTGGCTCAAGGATCTGCTCGAATCGCAGAAAATTCACAACCGAAAGGGAAAAATTCGTCGTTTATCTGACTGGTCCGAAATGATGCTGGAAACCAAGGCCCGGGCGCTAAAAGCCATGAATAAAGGTGCTTTGGTCGGCAACGATGCCCTGCATAACCAGTTGAGTGACGATCTCTCGCGGCAGTGGGGATTATCTGAACAACGCCAGGAGCTCATGGCGCAGATAGAGCAATTGGATCAGCTCATGCGCCAGGCGATTAGTCAGCGTCAGGAAAAACGTCAACGTATTTACGGCGCACTGTTTTCCGCTTTAGCACTCGGCGCGGCGGCTAACCATATTTGGGAACCGATTAAAGAGATAAAAACAACAAACCTTTATGAATGGCAACTCATGCTATTCAAAGAGCAGCCAGCCCCGGCAATGGACAAATTGCAGGCGATTGCCGCAGATGCCGCACGATACGAAGTCTATACCCTGGCTATTCTGCTAATTTTTGGTTTTATTGGTTTTATCCTGTTCTGGTTTTTCGATTTTAATGGCAAAGAAGAGTAAGGAATAACGTTTTATTCACAATACCGTCAGCATAAACCTTGCCGCATCTCTCACTTCCGCTGTTTTATGCACCAATACGTTTCAATACGGAACATTACCAGATGCTAATGTTCCGTATTGAAACGCCAATCACATCAATTTTCTTTTGACTACCCGTGTGCAAAATTACCTTATCGGCAGCGAGAGGTCGCCGTGGCGCTGTACAAACCGATACCCTACATCAGATGTCTGCCTGATATGTGCAGCCATCTCAGGACTGTCTGCGGAGCATAAACAATGAAAAAATTGATCAACCGTGTTGAAGACGTACTGAACGAACAACTCGCCGGGCTGGCAAAAGCCTACCCTTCTCTGGCACTGCATCAGGACCCGGTGTATGTCACTCGCGTAGATGCGCCAGTGATGGGCAAAGTGGCGCTGCTTTCCGGTGGTGGTAGCGGCCATGAGCCAATGCACTGTGGCTACATTGGCCAGGGTATGCTCTCCGGTGCCTGTCCGGGTGAAATTTTCACCTCGCCAACGCCGGATAAAATGTTTGAATGCGCCATGCAAATTGATGGCGGCGAAGGCGTACTGCTGATAATCAAAAATTACACCGGCGACATTCTTAACTTCGAAACGGCAACCGAGCTATTGCATGAAAGCGGCGTCAAAGTCACCACGATGGTCGTGGATGATGACGTGGCGGTGAAAGACAGTCTGTACACCGCCGGTCGTCGCGGTGTGGCAAATACTGTATTGATTGAAAAACTGGTCGGTGCGGCCGCAGAACGCGGTGACTCACTGGATGCCTGCGCGGCATTGGGGCGCCAGTTGAACAATCAGGGTCATTCCATCGGGATTGCCATTGGTGCCTGTACCGTTCCGGCGGCCGGTCAACCTTCATTCACCCTGCGGGACAACGAAATGGAGTTTGGCGTCGGTATCCACGGCGAACCCGGCATTGACCGCCGTCCATTCTCCTCGCTTGATCAAACTGTGGATGAAATGTTTGACACCCTGCTGGAAAACGGCAACTACAGTCGTACGCTGCGTCACTGGGATCACCTTCAGGGCGCATGGCAGGAAGGGAAAGAAAGCAAACGCGCGCTACAGAGCGGCGATCGCGTGATTGCGCTGGTCAATAATCTCGGTGCGACACCGCTGTCTGAGCTCTTCGGCGTGTATAACCGCCTTGAAAGCCGTTGCCAGGATGCCGGTATTGTCATCGAACGTAACCTGATTGGCTCTTACTGCACCTCTTTGGACATGACCGGTTTCTCAATCACCCTGCTACAAGTGGATGACGAAACGTTGAGCTTATGGGATGCACCGGTTCACACCCCTGCACTCAACTGGGGTAAATAAGGAGATTCATGATGTCCCTCACCAGAACACAAATTGTTAACTGGCTCTATCGCTGCGGCGAAATATTCACCACCGAAAGCGATTTTCTTACCGGCCTTGACCGGGAAATCGGCGATGCCGACCACGGTCTGAATATGCACCGCGGCTTCAGTAAAGTGGTCGAAAAGCTCCCGTCCATTGCGGATAAAGATATCGGTTTTATTTTGAAAAATACCGGGATGGTACTGCTCTCAAGCGTCGGTGGTGCCAGTGGCCCGCTGTTCGGCACCTTTTTCATCCGCGCCGCGCAGGTCACTCAGGCCCATCAAAGTCTGACGGTTGACGAGTTGTATCAGATGATGCGTGATGGCGCAGAAGGTGTCATTAGTCGTGGTAAAGCCGAACCGGGTGACAAAACCATGTGCGACGTTTGGGTGCCTGTCGTCGAATCTTTACGCCAGTCCAGCGAGCAAAAGCTGAGCGTACAGGCCGCTCTGGAGGCGGCAAGCGCCCAGGCAGAAGCCGCGGCGCAAAGTACCATCACGATGCAGGCGCGCAAAGGCCGCGCCAGCTACCTTGGTGAGCGCAGCATTGGGCATCAGGACCCCGGCGCAACGTCCGTTATGTTTATGATGCAAATGTTGGCTCAGGCGTCCAGAGAGTAAGGATAAAACGATGGTAAACCTGGTTATTGTGTCTCACAGCGCCCAACTGGGCGAAGGCGTCGGTGCGTTAGCCCGACAGATGTTAATGGGTGATGGTTGTAAACTCGCTATTGCCGCAGGCATTGACGATCCTGAGAACCCCATTGGCACCAACCCCATCAAAGTGATGGAGGCCATTGAGTCAGTGGCAGACACGGATCACGTGCTGGTGATGATGGATATTGGCAGCGCGTTACTGAGTGCGGAAACCGCGTTGGATCTGCTCGATCCGGCAATCGCCGCCAAGGTGCGTCTGTGCGCTGCCCCGCTGGTTGAAGGTACGCTGGCGGCAACCGTCAGTGCTGCGGCGGGCGCTGATATCGATCGGGTCATCAATGATGCCATGAATGCCCTCGACGCCAAGCGTGAGCAACTGGGTTTACCTTCGTCGTCTGTTGCGAAGACAGCACCCGCTGAATTGTCACCCGACGCCGATGCTCGTTCGGTTGCCGTGACCGTAAGAAACCCCAACGGTATACATGTTCGCCCGGCATCGCGGCTGGTCTCCACATTGTCTGGCTTTAATGCCGACATGTGGCTGGAAAAAAACGGCAAATGCGTCGTCCCTGACAGCCTGAATCAGATAGCACTGCTGCAGGTGCGCTGTAATGACACGCTGCGTCTGATTGCTAAAGGTGAACAGGCAGACGCGGCGCTGGCTGCGTTTACACAGCTGGCGGCTGAGAATTTTGGCGAGTCCGTCGAAGAAGCACGCGCTGAAAGCATCGCAGTACCGGTGCCAGCGCTGGCAACGGGTACGGCATTTTGCTATACGCCGTTCTCACCGCAAGTCACCCATCGCCCGACCGCGGATATGCAGGACGAGCAGCAGCGGCTAAAAGCGGCCATTCAACGCACACTCGACGACCTGAGTGATTTAACCGCGCTGGCAGAGGAGAAGTATTCCGCTGATATCGCCGCCATTTTCTCTGGTCATCACACGCTGCTCGACGATCCTGAGCTTTTCGATATGGCCTGTGATTTGATGCGTGAAGAGCAGTGTAGCGCAGCATATGCCTGGCATAACGTACTGCGCGATCTGAGTCAGCAGTATCTGCAACTCGACGATCCTTATTTACAGGCGCGATACATTGATATTGAGGATTTGCTGTCCCGTACGCTGCAACATTTGACCGGCGAAAGTGCCCGTATCCCCGCGTCTATTCGACCGACCATTCTGGTCGCCGATGTCATCTATCCGTCTACCGTGCTGCAACTCGACCCGCTCACGATCAAAGGGATCTGCCTGCGCGCCGGTAGCGAGGCCTCCCACTCGGCGATTATCGCCCGCGAGATGGGCTTGTGCTGGGTATGCCAACAAGGCGCAACCCTCGATGCTATCAAGATGGGTGACGCTCTGACTCTGGACGGTGTAACAAATCGGGTGATCCTCGTGGGCTGATGATACCCACAGCCCACCCTTTATCTGTAAAAGGTGGGCTATTTCACTCCCTCCGTCAGGAAATGTCTGTTTAATCGCAAAATGGGGGGCCGATCACGCGCAACGGTCGATCCTGAACTAAGGTTTTCTCATGGTAGATGCCGCAACTTCGGCACGCCGCTAAGGAGATTAACCGATGATAACACCCGCAATTCGCCATCCTGGCCTGCTCTCAGTGGCGATAAAACTGACGCTCGCAAGCACCTTTTTTGCTCTGGCCTCTTTTACTGCGAACGCTGAGGATTCACCTGTCGCTACGCCTTCTCCTCCTGATATTCTGCTTGGTCCATTGTTCAATGATGTACAGACAGCAAAGCTATTTCCCGATCAGAAAACTTTTGCCGACGCAGTGCCCAACAGCGATCCACTGATGATCCTTGCCGATTATCGGATGCAGAAAAATCAGTCCGGCTTTGATTTACGCCATTTTGTGGAAGTGAATTTTACGTTGCCAAAAGAGGGTGAGAAATACGTGCCCCCGGCCGGGCAATCACTCCGCGAGCATATTGACGGACTGTGGCCGGTACTCACTCGCTCAACCACCGATGTCGAAAAATGGGACTCTCTGCTGCCGCTACCAGAACCCTATGTAGTGCCGGGCGGGCGTTTTCGTGAGATTTATTACTGGGATAGCTATTTTACTATGCTGGGGCTTGCCGAGAGCAATCGCTGGGACAAGGTTTCTGATATGGTGGCCAACTTCGCTTATGAGATTGATTCCTGGGGGCACATTCCTAACGGCAACCGAAGCTACTACCTGAGCCGTTCACAGCCACCGTTCTTTGCCTTTATGGTTGAACTGCTGGCGCAGCATGACGGTAACGACGCGCTGAAAAAATACCTCCCGCAGATGCAAAAAGAGTACAACTACTGGATGGAAGGAGGCGAAACACTTCAGCCCGGTCAACAGCATAAACGTGTGGTCAAACTGGCTGATGGCACCCTTTTAAACCGCTACTGGGATGACCGGGATACGCCAAGACCTGAATCCTGGGTTGAGGATATTGCCACCGCGAAAAGCAATCCGAACCGCCCTGCCACTGAAATTTATCGCGACCTGCGCTCAGCCGCCGCATCCGGCTGGGACTTTAGTTCACGCTGGATGGATAACCCCAACCAGCTAAGTACCCTGCGCACCACCAGCATTGTGCCTGTCGATCTCAATGCCTTGTTATACAAGATGGAGAAAATGATCGCTCTCGCCAGCAAAGCCGCAGGTGACGATGCCAAAGCAGCGCAGTACGAGGGCTTTGCCAATGCCCGCCAAAAAGGGATTGAAACCTGGTTGTGGAATGACAAAGAAGGCTGGTATGCCGACTATGATCTGAAGAGCCACAAAGTCCGTAATCAGTTAACTGCCGCCGCGCTGTTCCCTTTATTTGTGAATGCGGCGGCAAAAGATCGCGCCGGCAAGGTGGCCGCAGCAACTCAGGCGCATCTGTTGCAACCTGGCGGCCTTGCAACCACGTCGGTGAAAAGCGGCCAGCAGTGGGATGCTCCCAACGGCTGGGCGCCGTTACAGTGGGTCGCCGCCTCGGGATTACAGAACTATGGCCAAAATAATGTCGCCATGGATGTCACCTGGCGATTCCTCACCAATGTGCAGCACACGTACGATCGTGAGAAAAAATTGGTTGAGAAGTATGACGTGAGCAGCACAGGAACTGGCGGCGGCGGTGGCGAATACCCGCTACAGGATGGTTTCGGCTGGACCAACGGCGTAACGTTAAAAATGCTCGATCTGATATGCGCTAAAGATAAACCCTGCGACAGCGTACCGGCAACGCGCCCCGCCCCCGCCAGTAACACGCCTTCCGAGGCCAAAAAGCAGACTCAACCGACGTCCTAATCTTCTTCTGGTGTCTTCAGCCTCCTCTAAATCCGCGCCTTGTCGCGGATTTTTTGGTGCCATGTATCTCCATTTCAGGTGTATCCATTGCATCTAGCCCTTATGGGGTAGCCCCTGTTTTCATCCGTGTGAAATTGATTCTGAACATGTTTTTATTCGCTATATATGTAAATATATAGCGATTTTATCACTGTTCAGGACCAACATAATGCCACTGACAAGAAGGATGTTTGCCCAGCTCGTGGCATCTGCGCTGCTGTTACGCCATTTTCCGGCCCTTGCCCAAACACCGCTTACCGTTGCTGTCGGTTCACCGCCATCACCTGAGGCAATCCAGCGCGTCGTCAGCGCCGGAGCACCTGCTGATATGCTATTGCTGGCTGTCGCACCGGAAAAACTGGTGGGATTTTCATCATTTGATTTTTCTCACCAGGCCGCAGTGCCATTCCATCATGACATTTTGGCGTTACCGAAATTGGGAAGACTGGCAGGACGCGCCAGCACCCTGTCACTGGAGGCCTTGTTAGCGCTGAAACCCGATCTGGTGGTTGACTGCGGCAATGCTGATGAAACCTGGCTTTCTCAAGCCCGGCAGGTCAACGCGCAAACGCACGTTCCGTGGCTGCTGATTAACGGCGAGCTCCGACAAACCCCGGCACAACTGCAAGCCGCAGGGGCTGCGCTGGGTACCGCAACACGGGCCTCGGCACAGGCCGCACTTGCCCGTCGATTTATTGATGACGCAGATGCATTTTCGCACTCGCCCGCAGCAAAACTGCGCTTTTATGCCGCACGCGGTGCCAGAGGACTGGAAACCGGTTTACAGGGTTCACTGCATACCGAAGCACCAGAGTTACTGGGATTACACAATGTCGCGCAAATCCCGGGACGACATGGATTGACCCAGGTATCCATGGAAAATCTGTTGAGCTGGCAGCCCGATATTATTCTGGTTCAGGATGCAGTCACCGCACAGTACCTGCGAGAAGATCCCGTCTGGCAAGGGGTTAAAGCCGTTGCTGAGCAACGTATTCTGTTTCTCAGCGGACTGCCGTTTGGCTGGCTGGACGCCCCGCCGGGCATCAACCGGTTGCTGGGATTACGTCGCCTGCACGCCTGGCTTGACCCCAAAATTGAAACCCACTTTAAGACCGATATGCAGCGCTACGCAGAGTTGTTCTGGCACACCTCATTAAGCGATGCGCAGTTTCAAAAGCTGGTGACACCCTGATGAGAATGACTACGCTGAGTGCTCTGATGATCGCAGCCATTGCCGTGTGTGTCATCGTCGCAACGGTTTCAGGTGCATATCGCCTGGATGCCCAGCAGGTGATGAACCTCATTGCTGACCATCCGGGCGTGCCGCCCCAGGACAAAATCGTCTTCTGGCAGATTCGATTGCCACGCATTCTGGCTGCATTGCTGCTGGGCGCGGCACTGGCGGGCGCAGGGACCACTTATCAGGGTATGTTCCGTAACCCACTGGTGTCGCCGGATATTCTCGGCGTGGCAGCCGGGGCGGGTTTAGGGGCCTGTACCGCCATCCTGCTCGGTTTACCGATCCTGTTTATTCAACTGTATGCGTTTGTCGGCGGCCTGTTCGTGGTGGCGGGCGTGTGGCTCATCACCCAGCGGGTAAAACGCCACGACCCGGTACTCACCCTTGTACTGGTCGGCATTGCGCTGGGTACGGTGTGCGGCGCAGGGATTTCGCTCATCAAAACGCTGGCTGACCCGTATACCCAGCTACCGTCGATTACCTTCTGGCTACTCGGTGGTCTGTCGACCATCACCGCCCATGACCTGTGGTTGTCCGTACCGCTGATCGTGGCCGGTTTGGTGCCGCAGTTGCTGCTACGCTGGCGTATGAATTTACTCACCCTCTCGGATGATGAAGCCCGTTCTCTGGGCATCAACGTTTCCCGGCTACGGCTCTGGCTGATTATCTGCGCCACGCTTATCACCGCCTGTACTGTGGCGATTGCCGGAATTATTGGCTGGATTGGGCTGGTGGTGCCACACATTGGCAGACTGCTTTGTGGGAACAACCACCAACGGCTACTGCCTGTTTCAATGGGGATCGGCGCTATTTTACTGCTGCTGACAGATACCCTTGCCCGCACTCTGAGCAGCACGGAAATCCCGCTGGGGATCCTGACCGCGTTTATTGGTGCCCCCTTCTTCCTGTTACTTCTGCTCCGGGGAGGCCGACAATGACGCTGCTGAGCGTACAACATGCATCTCTCGGCTACCATTCCCGGCACCCAGTATTACGCGATGTCTCGTTTAGCGTCGCGCCAGGGGCAATTTGTTGCCTGATTGGCGCCAATGGCAGTGGGAAAACCACGCTGATGCGTACCATTCTTGGCGTTCTTCAACCGCTTGCTGGCCAGATTACGCTTGATGGTATCGCGGTGAATCATCTCAGCGACCGGGAACGCGCCGCCGCTATCGCCTGGGTTCCTCAGGCGCATGACGGTGCGTTTGCCTTCACGGCTCTGGACATGGTGATGATGGGACAGGCCCCGCAAATGGCGGCATTTGCCGTTCCCGGCGGCAAAGAACGCGACATCGCCCTTGAACAACTGGACGTGCTGGCAATCCCGCATCTCGCGCCCCGGCGCTGGAACACCCTGAGCGGTGGCGAACGTCAACTGGTGTTGATTGCCCGTGCGCTGGCACAGCGTCCACGTCTTTTACTGCTGGATGAACCTGCTTCCAGCCTCGATTTTGGTCACCAGATCCGACTGCTCGACACGCTGGTGACGCTGAAAAATTCGGGCATGGCGCTGCTGATGTCGACCCACCATCCGTTGCATGCACGGGCCATTGCCGACAGCGTGGTGCGCGTCGAGCCAGATGGTCTGGTGTTACAGGGGGGGCCTGAACACCAACTGGCTGCTGAACGTCTGGCCACGCTGTACCGGGTCACGCCCTCACAAATAGCCCATCACCTCTTTGGCTCACACGATTAAGGAATCACGATGCTCATTGACGACATTGATTTTGCTGACCTGTACCGCAAACAGTTACTTCAGGCGAAGCGAACCGAGAAAAAACCAGAACACTGGGACAAACGCGCGGAAAAAATGGCAGAAAATTGCGCCTCATTAACCGACAACTACCTGCTCCAGTTATTGAGCAAGATTGACCTGAAAGGTGCTGAATCACTGTTTGATATGGGTTGCGGCCCCGGAACGGTTGCGCTGGCGCTGGCCAAAAAAATGCCGATCGTTTACGGCGTAGACTACAGCCAGGGAATGCTGAGCGTTGCCGCTCGCCGTGCCGGGCAGATGGGCGCGCGCCACGTACAGTGGGTGCAGCGCGCATGGGAAGCGCACTGGGACGACTTGCCCCAGTGTGATATTGCCGTCGCCTCACGTTCAACGCTGGTTGCCGATATGCGTCAGGCTATGACCAAACTGAATAATCAGGCACGGCTGCGGGTTTACACCACCCATCTCGTCAGGTCCTCATTTGTATCGCCCACGATTCAGCGCGCGCTGGGGCGCGAGGTGATTGAGCTTCCCAACTATATCTATGCACTGAATGTTTTGTATCAGATGGGCATTCACGCACATGTTGATTTTATCCGTGGACCAAACTGTCAGCAGGACAACAGCACCTGGACACGTTTTCTGGAGAACGTGCGCTGGAGCATGGGAGAACTGAGCACTGACGAAATTGAGCGTCTGGAGCACTGGTACCATCAGCAGGACCCCGGCACCATCGCTCCCGCCAGTCGCGACTGGGCGCTTATCTGGTGGGACAGCGTACCGCGGGAGGCGCTGCAATGATCTACTTCTCACAGGCGCAAGTCGATGCGCTGCTGCTGGAGGATATTCAGGGCGGCGATTTAACAACCCGCGCGTTGGGTATCGGCGCACAGCCAGGAAGTATGGGTTTTTATCACCGCCAGGGCGGGTGCGTAAGCGGAACTACTGTTGCCAGACAAATGCTGACATCACTGGGTTTGACCGTTACCGACCTTGTGCCCGATGGCGAACGGGCGCGTACCGGACAGTTACTTCTGCGCGCGCACGGTAACGCGGCGGCACTACACCAGGGCTGGAAAGCGGTACAGAACGTGCTGGAGTGGAGTTGCGGTGTCTCACACTATCTCGACGATATGCTAAGCATCCTGCGTCAGCGCTATCCTGATGGCCAGATTGCCTGCACCCGCAAAACTATCCCTGGCACCCGTATGCTGGCTACCCAGGCGATCCTTGCTGCCGGAGGCATTATCCACCGGGGCGGGAGCGCCGAAACCGTGCTGCTTTTTGCGAATCATCGCCGCTTTCTTGCCGATCCGAACAACTGGGCCGCGGCAATCGCGCAACTACGCGCCCATGCGCCAGAAAAAAAGATTGTGGTCGAAGCAGATACCCCCGATGAGGCATTGGCCGCGCTACATGCGGCCCCTGATGTGCTGCAACTCGATAAGTTTACCCCTGAGCAGGCAGCAGGCATCGCTCGCCTGGCACCGTCTCTGGCCCCCCATTGCACGCTGGCGCTGACTGGTGGCATTACCCTCGCCTCACTGGCGAGTTATCTCGACTGTGGCATCAGACTCTTTATCACCTCCGCACCTTACTACGCCCCACCGGCGGATATCAAAGTTAGCCTGAGCCCGGACGCCCACGGCGTATAACATTTATAAATGGACTATAAATAATGAATTTTAACAAAAGTTGTCTTTACACAGCCCTGTCGTTTGCTTTCGCGCAAGGTGCTTTTGCTGGGCAGGAAAGCGAAACCATGACCGTCTGGTCTAGTCCGGCCTCCGCCGCAACCACTACGGTTCTCGGCCAGGAAACGATGCAGCAGTTGGATAAACAAAACGTGGCGCAGGCGCTAAGCGTCGTTCCCGGCGTCGTGCTGCAAAAATCCGGTAACCGTAACGAGCAACAAGTGAAGGTCCGCGGTTTTGACAGTCGGCAGGTCCCGGTCTTTTTCGACGGTGTTCCGGTGTACATCCCCTACGATGGCAACCTTGATTTAGGTCGTTTTCTGACATCCGATATCGCTTCTGTCGAGGTCTCTAAAGGCTACTCATCCTTGCTACAGGGGCCGAACCAGATGGGTGGCGCTATCAACATCACGACCAAAAAGCCCACCAAGCCGATTGAGGGCTCTCTGGGCTATCGTCAGGGCTGGAGCCGTAACAAAGACAATGCCCATGATATGCACGCGTCGTTCGGTGCCAGCAACGATCTCGGATATATCCAGCTCAGTGGTAGCCAGCTAAAACAGGATTTCCTCGGATTACCTCATGGTGTTGATAACCCGGTAGCGGGCAGCAATGGCAAGATGATTAACTCATCAGCCGATGATAAACGTGGCATCGTGAAACTGGGGTTCACGCCACGCGGTGATGATGAGTATGTTCTGACCTACATTAATCAGGACGGCGAAAAAGATAACCCGCCATATGCCGGGACCAGCAGCCAGAAATCACGTTACTGGCAATGGCCGCAATATGATAAAGAAAGTTATTACTATCAGGGCACCACGCATTTGGGCGATCGCTTTACATTGAAAAGCCGCCTGTATCGCGACACCTTTGAAAATACACTGATGATGTACAATTCCCTTGCCGATCTGAAAAATAAGAAAGGCAGCTACAGCCATTATTCTGACTATAGCGACGGCGCAGGTTTGCAGCTTTCCGCTGATATGCGGGAGAACGACCTGCTCTCTTTCGCCGTGAACTGGAAAGACGATGTTCATCGCGAAAAAGGGGCTCCAAATGCCGCTTATGACCGCTACGAAGATCGCACCTGGTCTGTTGCCAGTGAATATCAGTGGGCGGCTGCGGATAATGTCGATGTGGTGGCGGGTATCAGCTACGACTGGCGTGACAGCGTAGAGGGGATGAAGCACGAGAAAAACGGCAGCGTTACCCATTATGATGACAACGATCAGTCCGCCTTTAACTGGCAGGTAATGACCAAATATCACTTTGAAAATTCTGACACATTAGCGCTGTCCTACTCTGACAGAACGCGCTTCCCCACACTGAAAGAGCGCTACACCACGTCAAAACCGGCTTATAACCAGATAGCGCTGGTCAACCCGCAGCTAAAACCGGAACGCGCCCGTAGCGTCGATCTCACGTGGAACGGTTCGTTCACCCAAAACTGGGGATTCGAAGCCAGCGTGTATTACAACCGCATTACCGATGCGATTCTGTCGCACAATATTGATGCCGACACGATTCAGAACCAAAACAGTGGTCGGGTGGATTACACCGGCCTGGATGCCGGCGTCAAAGGTAAGGTCTTTGACATGCTGGATGTGGGGCTAAGCTACGGTCTTATCCATGCTGACGTTAAACGCAGCGACATCGGTAAAATTACCGATCTGCCGACGCAAACTCTCACCGCCTGGATGACGCTGAAACCGTGGGACCCACTCAGCATTACGCTATCCGAAGAAGCCCGCTCTTCAAGCTATAGCAATTCTGATGGCTCACAAAAAGCGGCCGGATTCGCCATTACCCACCTCCGGGCAGATTACACCATCGGACATGGCTTTAGCGTTAACGCTTCGGTCAACAACCTGTTTGATACACAGTACGTCTACAGCGAAGGGTTTATCGAAGAAGGGCGTAATTACTGGGCGGGGATTGAATACCAGTTCTGACTAAACTACGCAGAGAAACGGCCCCCGCAGGGGCCGTTCGATTAATCTCGTCGTACCAGTCGGAAAACACCCAGTACCACAATCGCGCCGACCACGGCCACCAGGAAGCTGTGGAGATTAAACCCACTGACATCGCCGCCGATACCGAACATCGTTGCCAGCCACCCACCGACCACAGCACCGACAATACCGAGAATGCAGGTCAGAATAAATCCGCCGCCATCACGCCCCGGCATAATCAGCTTGGCGATAACCCCCGCAATCAGACCAAAAATAATCCAGGCAATAATTCCCATTTTCAGGCCCTCTTTCCAGTGAACGCATACGCAAGACATTCTTGCGCCAGCACGTTAAGTATAGGCAAGCCATCGCTACCTGCTGTTTGCACTCAGACTTAATTCATTGGCTTGGGTAAAAAATTTCATCCATTTGTATTAAGTTCCGTCTCGCAATGCCGATAACCCAACGATAAGCCAGGTATCCAGGAGTCATTAGGTGTGAGTAACTACAATGAGCAGTTCCTGAAGCAAAACCCGCTCGCCGTATTAGGGGTACTCCGGGACTTAAATTCACAGCAGGTTCCACTGCGTATCTCCTGGTCAGGAGGTCAGTTCATCAGCAAAATTCTTGCTGTCGGCCCGGACGAATTGATCATGGATTTTGGCAGTCAGGAATATGAAAACCAGGCCGTGCAACGCGCCAGCCAGATCTCAATTATCGCTGAAACGCAGGGTGCCAAGGTGGAGTTTACCCTCCCGCAATTGACAAAAGGCGAGTATCAGCGATTGCCAGCCTTTGTCTCATCGTTGCCACCTTCGCTGTGGTTCGTCCAGCGTCGGGAATACTTCCGCATCGGCGCGCCGTTACACCCGCCCTATCACTGCAAGGCGAAGATGCCGGACAACAGTCTCCTGCATTTTCGCTTATTCGATTTATCTCTTGGCGGCATGGGCGCGCTATTAGAAGGGACAGCACCGGAGGGGCTGGTCGAAGGCATGCGCTTCTCGCAGGTTGAACTGAATATGGAACAATGGGGCGTGTACCACGTTGATGCCCAGCTCATCTCGATTACCGAGCGAAAAGTGATCGACGGAAAAAATGAGACCATCACCACTCCCCGCCTGAGCTTTCGTTTTCTCAACGTCGGCCCGGCGGTGGAGCGGAATTTACAGCGGATTATTTTTTCACTTGAGCGTGAGGCTCGGGAAAAATCGAATAAAGTGCGCGAGTAATATTACACGCGTTACATCGCATCCAGCGCTCGCTGAAGCTTCCAGATATAACGTGGAGCCTGCGGCGCTGGATGGTTATCGACAACATGCTCGAAAAACTCATCCGCACTCAGATCGTTGATTTTGCTGATGGCTTTTTTCCTGTCAGAGGAGAACGTCCGCAGCAGCGCCCCGGCACCGTTCGCGTATGACACCACCAGCGCATATTGCATCACCTGTGGGTCTTCGATCCCGGCCAGCGGACCGGTCTCCAGAATGCTCAGGTATGCGGCCCCCATGGAGATATTGCGCTCTGGATTTTTCAGCTCACTGGTCGACGGCTCACCGCTCCATCCCATACGACGATAAACATCCCGCCCGGAGGTAGAGGCTTTAAGCTGCATCAGACCGATGGCATTAGATTTACTGACTGCATTGGGGTTACCCCCTGATTCAATAGCGATAATCGCCGTAATCAATTGTGGGCTAACGCCCCAGGCAGCACCGGCTTTTTCACTGATCGGCATCCATTGCATTGCGCGTTTAACCGGAACTTCTGCATTCCATGGCGGATTTTTGTAATCCTGTTTTGAACTACAGCCCGCGAGTAATACAACCAAAAAAGCAAACCATCTCAATTTCACGTCATCTATCCTTATAGCCGGAACCTGTCGCTGAGGTGACAACGACATACCTACGCGGCATGATATACATTTGGTTTTAGTTGTAGCAAGGAAATGCCATGTCCCGGTTTCACTTAATTGCCCCGTCGGGCTACTGTATTAACCAGCAGGCAGCATTACGTGGGCTTGCGCGTCTTACTGAGGCCGGTCATCAGGTCGATAACAGTGCCGTCATTACCCGCCGCTGTCAGCGTTTTGCCGGTACCGAAGCCGAGCGTCTGGCGGATGTGAACTCACTCGTTGAGCTAAAAATGCCTGATACTATTGTGATGGCGGTGCGCGGCGGCTACGGTGCGAGCCGTTTGCTGGCAGATATTGACTGGCAGGCGCTGGCCGTTCGTCAGCAACAAAACCCGTTGCTGCTGTGTGGACACAGCGATTTCACGGCCATTCAGTGTGGTCTGCTGGCTCAGAGTAATGTGATTAGCTTCAGCGGCCCGATGCTGGCGGCTAACTTCGGTGCCGAGGAAATGAACGCCTTTACCGAGCACCATTTTTGGCAGGCTTTGCGCAATGCCGAATTTACCCTCGACTGGCAAGGGCATGGCCCGGATTGCGCTACTGAAGGCACGCTGTGGGGAGGCAATCTGGCAATGCTCATTTCGCTGATGGGAACGCCGTGGATGCCCGCCATTGAGAACGGTATTCTGGTGCTGGAAGACATCAACGAGCACCCGTTTCGCATCGAGCGCATGCTGCTGCAACTTTATCATGCTGGGATCCTCGCCCGCCAGAACGCCATCATTCTCGGCAGTTTTAGCGGCAGTGCGCCTAATGATTATGATGCCGGTTACAGTCTTGATTCAGTTTGTGATTTTCTGCGCGCCAGATTATCCGTTCCACTGTTAGGCGGCCTCGATTTTGGCCACGAACAACGCACCGTCACCTTACCTTTAGGGGCCAAAGCCGTGCTGAAAAATGATAAAAACGGCAGTCAACTCACAATCTCCGGTCATCCGGTGCTTAAATCGTAAAAAAAGCCTGCCTCAGGGCTAAGTAAAACGCTGTTTCTGTCGTTATTATGTTAGGGTTTATTAATACGAAACAGCGTAATTCAGGAGTAACCGAACGTTGGATGCCGCAGCAATCATTAGCCTTTTTATTTTGGGTTCCGTTCTCGTCACCTGCAGTATCTTGCTTAGTTCATTCTCATCACGTCTTGGTATCCCGATTCTGGTGATTTTCCTCGCTATTGGCATGTTAGCGGGCGTGGACGGCGTGGGCGGTATTCCTTTTGATAACTACCCTTTTGCCTACATGGTGAGTAACCTGGCGCTGGCGGTTATTCTGCTCGACGGTGGGATGCGCACCCAGGCCAGCTCATTTCGTGTAGCGCTGGGCCCGGCGTTATCGCTGGCGACCGTGGGTGTGCTGATTACCTCTGGCCTCACCGGCATGATGGCGGCATGGCTGTTTCATCTGGATCTCATTGAAGGGCTGCTGATTGGTGCGATTGTCGGCTCAACTGATGCTGCAGCGGTCTTCTCCCTGCTCGGCGGTAAAGGACTCAACGAACGTGTGGGCTCGACGCTGGAAATTGAGTCAGGTAGCAATGACCCAATGGCCGTATTTCTGACCATTACGCTTATCGAAATGATCCAGAACCACGAGACCGGTTTAAGCTGGATGTTTGCGGTACATATTATCCAGCAGTTTGGCTTAGGTATCGCTATCGGTCTCGGCGGTGGATATCTGCTCCAGCAGATGATTAACCGTATTTCACTGCCTGCCGGGCTTTATCCACTGCTGGCCCTGAGCGGTGGGATCCTGATTTTTGCCCTGACTACCGCGCTGGAAGGTAGTGGTATTCTGGCGGTTTATCTGTGTGGTTTCCTGCTGGGTAATCGCCCGATCCGCAACCGGTTTGGTATTCTGCAAAACTTCGACGGTCTGGCCTGGCTGGCGCAAATCGCCATGTTCCTGGTGCTTGGACTGCTGGTTACGCCATCCGACCTGCTGCCTATCGCGATTCCGGCGCTGATTTTGTCCGCCTGGATGATTTTCTTCGCGCGTCCGTTGTCAGTGTTCGCCGGATTGCTGCCATTTCGTGGTTTCAATCTGCGTGAGCGCATTTTCATTAGTTGGGTGGGTTTGCGCGGCGCGGTGCCGATCATCCTCGCCGTCTTCCCAATGATGGCGGGCCTGGAAAACGCGCGCCTGTTCTTTAACGTCGCGTTCTTTGTGGTACTGATCTCGCTGCTGTTCCAGGGAACGTCGCTGTCGTGGGCCGCCAAAAAAGCCAAAGTGGTGGTCCCGCCCGTTGGCTGGCCGGTTTCTCGTATAGGTCTGGATATTCATCCGGATAATCCCTGGGAGCAGTTTGTTTATCAGCTCAGTGCGGATAAGTGGTGTGTCGGGGCTGCGCTGCGCGACCTGCATATGCCGGAAGAAACGCGAATTGCCGCCCTGTTTCGTGACAACGTGCTGTTTCACCCCTCCGGCAGCACGCGTCTGCGCGAAGGCGACGTATTGTGTGTTATTGGCCGCGAACGCGACCTGCCCGCCTTAGGTAAGCTGTTCAGCCAGTCGCCGCCAGTGTCGTTAGACCAGCGTTTCTTTGGTGATTTTATTCTTGAAGCCAGCGCGAAATATGCCGATGTGGCACTGATTTATGGCCTGGAAGATGGCACCGGGTATCGCGATAAGCAGCAAACGCTGGGTGAAATTGTCCAGCAACTATTGGGTGCTGCGCCGGTCGTCGGTGACCAGGTGGAATTTGCCGGTATGATCTGGACGGTAGCCGAGAAAGAAGATAATGCCGTGCTGAAAGTGGGTGTTCGCGTTGCTGAAGATGAGGATGAGTAACGCGGATGTTTTTTGCCGGGTGGAGGCTACGCCTTACCCGGCCTGTGAAAAGCACTGACTCCGTAGGCCTGATAAGCGCCGCGCCATCAGGCAATTCCATAAAAGTTACACCGTCACAACCGGTACGCGCAGCGCCAAAGAACACATTAATTCATAACCCACCGTGCCCGCCGCTGTCGCCACATCGTCGATTTTAATCTCTTTACCCCACAGCTCCACTGGCGTCCCGATCCCCGCCTGCGGGCACGGCGTCAGGTCTACCGCCAGCATATCCATGGATACCGTGCCGACCGTCCCGGTACGTACGCCATCCACCAGCACAGGCGTGCCGCTTGGCGCATGGCGCGGATAACCATCGGCATAGCCTGTCGCCACAATGCCAATGCGCTGCTCGCCGCTGGCGGTGTAGCGTCCACCGTAGCCCACCCGATCTCCGGCTTTCAGCGTCTGTATGCCGATTATCTCGCTGCTCAGGGTCATTACTGGTTTCAGGCCGGTATTGGCGATGTCCCGCCATTGCCCCGACGGTGATGCGCCATACAAAATAATACCCGGGCGAACCCAGTCATAATGCGCTTGTGGGTGCCACAGCGTCGCAGCCGAATTCGACAGCGAACGTCGACACTCCAGCCCTTCCGTTGCCTGCGCAATACGCGCCATCGCGTCCTTAATGCCATCCGGATGTTCAGCATCCGCAAAATGCGACATCAGCGTCATCTCACCTACGTTAGGCATTGCCCGTAACTGTTGCCAGACGGTGGCAACGCGCTCTGGTAAGAAACCCAGCCGGTTCATGCCGCTATTCACCTTGAGGTAAATATCCAGCGGCGCGTTCAGGCGGGCATTTTGCAACGCTTTGAGCTGCCAGTTACTGTGGACACAAGTGGTCAGACGATATGTGTCATACACCGTCAGGTCTTCGGCATGGAAAAAACCCTCCAGCATTAAAATCGGTCCTTTCCATCCCCGCTCCCGCAGGGTGATCGCCTCCTCGAGATTGAGCATCGCGAAACCATCGGTCGTTCCCAGTGCATTCCAGACACGTTCTATACCGTGTCCGTAGGCATTAGCTTTTACGACCGACCAGACGCGGGAGTCCGGCGCAGCCTGACGCGTAATGGTCAGGTTTTGTTTCAACGCCTGCAGGTCAATGCTGGCCAGTATCGGGCGGGTCATCTCGCGTCCTTATTAGTTATGTACGCCATGTAAATGCCGCGGGCGAGACGGAGTAAATCCCGGACTGTAACGCGCCACGCTCAGATCGTCATAAGGTATGGCAGGCGTGCGACCAGAGAGGATATCGCTCAGCAACTGACCGGATCCACACGCCATCGTCCAGCCCAATGTGCCATGACCCGTATTGAGCAGCAGATTCTTAAAGCGGGTACGCCCCACCACTGGCGTTCCGTCTGGCGTCATCGGACGCAGCCCGGTCCAGAAGGTGGCCTGTTCCACATGCCCACCGCGCGGAAAGAGATCGCGCACCACCATCTCCAGCGTTTCACGGCGTGGTTGTAGTAGCTCAGTATTAAAACCAACAATCTCTGCCATACCGCCAACACGAATACGCTCATCAAAACGGGTAATGGCGATTTTGTAGGTTTCATCAAGAATAGTGGAAACCGGCGCACCATCATCTTCTGCCACCGGAATGGTTAATGAGTAGCCCTTGAGCGGATACACCGGAATATCAACGATCCCTTTGAGCATCGCCGTGGAGTACGAGCCAAAGGCCATCACATAGGCATCGGCTTTGACTATCTCTTCTCCGCACTGAACGCCATAAATCTGCTCGCCATCGCTCAGCAGCTTATCGACCGGAGTGTTAAAACGGAATTTTACCCCCGCCTGCTCGGCCATTTGCGCCAGACGCTGGGTAAACAGCTGACAGTCACCGGTTTCGTCATTCGGTAACCGTAACCCGCCTGTCAGTTTGTGCGCGACCTCTGCCAGCGCAGGTTCGACTTCCGCCAGGCGACTTGCTTCCAGCAGTTGATAGGGTACGCCCGCATCTTCGAGCACGGCGATGTCGCGGGTGGCGTTCTCATATTGTTGAGCGGTACGGAAAAGTTGCAGGGTTCCGCCCTGACGTCCTTCATACTCGATACCGGTAGAGGCACGTAACGCTTTCAGGCAATCACGGCTGTATTCCGCCAGGCGCACCATCCGCCCCTTGTTTTCCATGTAGTGGCTGGTATCGCAGTTGCGCAGCATTTGCCACATCCATTTCAACTGGAACTGCGTCCCGTCGAGGCGTACTGCCAACGGCGCGTGGCGCTGAAACATCCATTTAATCGCTTTTAGCGGTACACCTGGGGCCGCCCACGGCGCGGCATAACCAGGGGAGATTTGCCCGGCGTTCGCCGCACTGGTTTCCAGTGCCGGCCCCGGCTCACGATCGATGACGGTGACATCGTGTCCAGCCTGACTTAAATACCAGGCGCTGGTCACGCCAACGACGCCACTTCCCAGTATGACAACTCGCATAGCCACTCCGTTAACAGTAAAAGAACAATCTTCTAATTACATCTTGATAACTCAGTTGAAAATATTATTCAACATATGGCTTTTTTATGGTGATGTATCTCACACATAGCAGTGATTGCAGGGAAGTCTCTGCTTTGGCATCTCCTGCTGTGCGTTATTTTTATCCAGCATAAAATTTTGTCACCTGGCCGTTTTTCGACGCTTCGCTGACGTGAAATCGCAAAGAAAAAATTTCTCCTGCAGCACGTTTTTTAACACCATGATCTATGCTTGAAATGAGGTACTCCAGACAGAGAGTGCCGCCAACAATGAGGGTGCGCGAATGGCTACGATTGATTCCATGAACAAGGACAGCACACGGTTAAGCGATGGACCCGACTGGACGTTTGATCTGCTGGATGTCTATCTGGCAGAGATAGACCGCGTGGCGAAACTCTACAGGCTGGATACCTACCCGCACCAAATCGAGGTGATCACCTCCGAGCAAATGATGGACGCCTATTCCAGCGTTGGGATGCCGATCAACTATCCGCACTGGTCGTTTGGTAAAAAGTTTATTGAAACCGAACGCTTGTACAAGCATGGTCAGCAGGGGCTGGCCTATGAGATTGTTATCAACTCCAATCCGTGTATCGCGTATCTGATGGAGGAGAACACCATCACCATGCAGGCACTGGTCATGGCGCATGCCTGCTATGGGCATAACTCTTTCTTCAAGAATAACTACCTGTTCCGCAGTTGGACGGACGCCAGTTCCATCGTCGATTACCTGATCTTCGCGCGAAACTACATTACCCAGTGTGAAGAGCGTTACGGCGTGGATGAAGTCGAAAAGCTTCTCGACTCCTGCCATGCGCTGATGAATTACGGCGTTGACCGTTACAAACGCCCGCAAAAAATCTCCCTACAGGAAGAGAAGGCCCGGCAGAAAAGCCGTGAAGAGTATCTGCAAAGTCAGGTGAATATGCTGTGGCGTACGTTGCCGAAGAAAGAGGAAGAGAAGACGATCTCTACCGCGCGTCGTTATCCTTCTGAGCCGCAGGAAAACCTGCTGTATTTTATGGAGAAAAACGCCCCACTGCTGGAGTCCTGGCAACGCGAAGTTCTGCGCATTGTGCGTAAGGTGAGCCAGTATTTTTATCCGCAGAAACAGACTCAGGTGATGAATGAGGGATGGGCAACTTTCTGGCACTACACCATCCTCAATCACCTTTATGATGAAGGCAAAGTCACCGAGCGCTTTATGCTGGAGTTTCTGCATAGCCATACCAACGTGGTATTCCAGCCACCGTATAACAGTCCATGGTATAGCGGGATAAACCCTTATGCGCTGGGCTTTGCTATGTTCCAGGATATCAAACGTATTTGTCAGTCGCCCACCGAGGAGGACAAATACTGGTTCCCAAATATTGCGGGTTCCGACTGGCTGGAAACGCTGCATTTCGCGATGCGTGATTTTAAAGATGAGAGCTTTATCAGCCAGTTCCTGTCACCAAAAGTGATGCGCGATTTCCGCCTGTTCACGGTGCTGGATGATGACCGCCATAATTACCTGGAAATTTCAGCGATTCACAATGAAGAGGGGTATCGCGAGATCCGTAACAGGCTGTCATCGCAATATAACCTGAGCAATCTGGAGCCGAATATTCAAATCTGGAATGTCGATCTGCGCGGCGACCGTTCGCTGACCTTGCGTTATATCCCACATAACCGCGCGCCGTTGGATAAAGGACGCAAAGAGGTGCTTAAGCATGTGCACCGGCTATGGGGTTTTGATGTGATGCTGGAGCAGCAGAATGAAGATGGCAGCATTGAGCTGCTGGAGCGTTGCCCGCCAAGGATGAACGGCCTGTAACGCTTATTGCCGGAGGCGGTGTAAATACCTTATCCGGCCTACGACGTAGACGCATTGTAGGCCGGATAAGACGCTTTGGCGTCACCATCCGGCATTGCGCGATTAGCGTCCCTGAATAGCTAAATCGCCCGGTAAATTCTTCTGCATACGGTGCCAAATCTCACCACTGTCGTGACCATAGCGGCGCACCGTTTCATAGACCAAATCATGAGCGCCCTGCTCACACAGCTCTGACAGCTTACGGTAGAAGTTCAACGCCAGGCCGCGCGCTTCCGGGTTGGCAAAGTAATGACGGCCAATACGCGTATAAAGTCCTTTCATACCGTTGAGGATCAAACCGTAAATCGGATTGCCCGATGCAAATGCCAGACCACGGAAAATGTTGTAGTCCAGATCGGCAAACGCGTCAGCATGGTCAGCAACCTGATTCGCCGTGGCCAAAACGTCCTGGGCTTTATCAGGATGTTGGCGGAATGCGGTGCGAATAAAGATCGTCGAGATGTTAGTACGCACAGACAGCAGATTATCAATCAACTGCGGAACACTTTCGTGATCGAGACGCGCCAGCGTTTCCAGGATATTCAGTCCGGAGGTTTCCCAAAAGTTATTCACTTTCGTCGGTTTGCCGTGTTGAATGGTCAACCAGCCGTCCCGCGCCAGACGCTGCAAAACTTCGCGTAACGTGGTACGTGTTACTCCAATGAGTTCGGAGAGTTCACGTTCAGCGGGCAAAATAGTGCCAGGTGGGAAGCGGTTATTCCAGATACTCTCAATGATGTACTCTTCCGCGAACCCAGCAGGGCTTTGCGCCTTAATGACCATAGTGATAATTCCATTACACAGCAAAACATAGTTACACACATCATACCAGACGGGTTTCTTAGCTGATAGCTGACGCAACGAAGAAAAAGTGGATCAAGGCTTCATTTTCCAGATAACGCTGATACGCAGTCGGTACGATAAGCCACGTGAAGAGCTTGCCTGCGTTCACTCGTGCCGCTAAGCTTTGCGGTCAAACATAAAAACATGATTTCATTTTTACAGGTAAGGGAAACTGCCATGGAGCTATCATGGGGCCGCGCTATGTGGCGCAACTTTTTAGGCCAGTCGCCGGACTGGTATAAACTTGCACTGCTCGTCTTCTTAATCATTAACCCGCTTATTTTTTTCATCAATCCCTTTATCGCGGGTTGGTTGCTGGTGGCCGAATTCATTTTTACGCTGGCAATGGCGCTTAAGTGTTATCCACTGTTGCCGGGCGGGCTGTTAGCCATCGAAGCTGTCGTCATCGGCATGACCAGCGCCACTCATGTTCGTGAAGAAGTTGCCGCCAACCTTGAAGTGCTCTTGCTGCTGATGTTTATGGTGGCGGGCATCTACTTTATGAAGCAACTGCTGCTGTTTATTTTTACCCGACTGCTGCTCAGTATTCGCTCCAAGATGCTGCTGTCGCTGGCCTTTTGTGTTGCCGCTGCCTTCCTTTCGGCGTTCCTCGACGCATTGACCGTGGTCGCGGTCGTGATCAGCGTGGCGGTCGGTTTTTACGGTATCTACCATCGCGTCGCCTCTTCCCGCCCGGGAGATAACAATTTGCTGGATGACAGCCATATCGACCAGCACAATAAAGTCGTACTGGAGCAGTTCCGCGGTTTTCTGCGCAGCCTGATGATGCACGCGGGAGTCGGCACAGCCTTAGGCGGTGTGATGACCATGGTTGGCGAACCGCAGAACCTGATTATCGCCAAAGCGGCTGGCTGGCATTTTGGTGATTTTTTCCTGCGCATGTCGCCGGTCACCGTCCCGGTGTTGATTTGCGGTCTGCTCACCTGCCTGCTGGTTGAAAAGTTACGTTGGTTTGGCTACGGTGAAACATTGCCGGAAGCTGTCCGTGGCGTTCTGCAACAGTTTGACGATGAAAGCCGGCAACAACGTACCCGCCAGGATAAAATCAAGCTGATTATTCAGGCAGTCATCGGCGTATGGCTGGTCGTCGCCCTCGCGCTGCATCTGGCAGAAGTTGGATTAATTGGCCTGTCGGTGATTATTCTGGCGACTTCGTTAACTGGCGTTACTGACGAACACGCTATTGGTAAAGCCTTCACCGAGTCGCTGCCGTTCACCGCACTGCTGACCGTGTTCTTCTCTATCGTTGCGGTGATTATCGATCAACAGCTCTTCTCGCCGATTATTCATTTTGTTTTGCAGTCTTCTGAGCATGCACAGCTGACCCTGTTCTATCTTTTCAACGGCCTGCTGTCGTCAATTTCAGACAACGTCTTTGTTGGCACAATTTACATCAACGAAGCGAAAGCGGCGCTGGAGCACGGGACGATTAGCCTGAATCAATATGAACTGTTAGCGGTGGCGATCAATACCGGGACCAACCTGCCTTCCGTGGCCACGCCAAACGGCCAGGCAGCATTCCTGTTCCTGCTGACCTCCGCGCTGGCACCGTTGATTCGCCTTTCTTATGGTCGCATGGTGTGGATGGCTCTGCCGTATACTCTCGTCCTGACGCTCGTCGGTCTGCTTTGCGTAGAGTTCACGCTGGTTCCAGTGACCGAGTGGATGACGCAAACAGGCTGGTTAGCTACACTTTCATAACAATAAACCGGGTAAATCACTGCCCGGTTTGACTTTTTGCATGATAATTATCCGATTACACAATATTTCAATTGCCGCTAGTGGCGCATAAATTGAATTGGTTTAAACTGCGGTCTCTACGCATGTTGCAGGGAAATTATTATGTTGCGATTTTTAAACCAGTGCTCCCGTGGGCGTGGAGCGTGGTTATTGCTGGCGCTAACCGCCCTGGCGTTGGAACTTGTTGCCTTGTGGTTCCAGCATGTCATGCTGCTAAAACCCTGCGTGTTGTGTATTTACGAACGTAGCGCATTATTTGGCGTGATGGGTGCTGGTCTGGTGGGCGCAATTGCCCCAAAAACGCCACTGCGTTATGTGGCAATGCTTATCTGGATTTACAGCGCCTGGCGCGGGCTTCAGTTAGCGTATGAACACACGATGATTCAGCTTCACCCGTCACCGTTCATGACCTGTGATTTTGCCGCGCGCTTCCCGAGTTGGTTACCGCTGGATAAATGGCTGCCGCAGGTATTTATGGCATCCGGTGACTGCGCTGAGCGTCAGTGGTCATTTTTAACCCTGGAGATGCCGCAGTGGCTGTTGGGGATTTTTGCCGCGTATCTGGTCGTTGCAGTGTTGGTGCTGATTGCTCAGCCCTTTAAACCGAAAAAACGTGACCTCTTCGGTCGCTAACAGAACGCTCCTTCGGGAGCGTTTTTTTTGCCATAATGTTATTGCTTGCTGGCATCTATAAGATGTATATTAAATACATCTTATAGATGCCATACAAAGGAGATGTCTTATGTCCCATTTACGCATCCCGGCAAACTGGAAAGTTAAACGCTCTACTCCCTTCTTTACGAAAGACAATGTCCCGGCCGCCCTGCTTTCTCACCACAACACAGCAGCCGGCGTTTTTGGACAACTCTGCGTGATGGAAGGCACTGTAACGTATTACGGCTTTGCCAATGAAGACGCAAAAGAACCTGAAGTTAAAGTAGTCATTAATGCCGGACAGTTCGCGACCAGCCCACCGCAGTACTGGCATCGTGTTGAATTAAGCGACGATGCGCAGTTCAACATTAATTTCTGGGTTGAAGATGACAACCATAGTGATGAGATGTATCAGGCGAAAAAGTCTTAATCCTTAACGCCTGTTAATCGATGGGCGGCTTAGTCCGCCCATGAAGGTTTGTTCAATATATGGTCCTGCCAGTCACGCACTTCTGATTCTTTCACCGCGATATGGCGTACTGAAATACGCTCACCGTGCATTGCCGCCTTTGACCCCGTCAGCAGAGGATGCCACTCCGGCAGCCCTTTACCTTCCGCGAGCAGACGATAGGCGCAGGTCATCGGCAACCATTCAAAAGTCGGCAAATTATCGCGCGTCAGCTTGATGCAGTCAGGCTCGTACTCGAATCGACGTTCGTAATTACGGCACTGACAGGTTTTGATATTGAGTTGCTTACACGCGACGTTGGTAAAGTAGATTTCGTCGGTGTCTTCATCCATCAGCTTATGCAGGCAGCATTGGCCGCACCCATCACATAATGACTCCCACTCGGCATCGGTCATTTCATCAAGGGTTTTACTTTGCCAGAAAGGTATGTCGCTCATCAGGGTATCCGCTATTTCACTAAAGCTGCACCTTATAACCAGTCTGGCACGTTGATGCAAGTTTTGCCGCCCGAAATAGGCGGCAAGCAGAGGTTACAGCACCCGGGTGGTTAGCGTCTGACCATGGAAACTGATAGCCAGCTCATCACCGCTGTGTAACGGCCCAACGCCAGCTGGCGTCCCAGTCAATACCACATCACCGGCTTTAAGCGTGAAAAATCGGCTCATGTAAGCAATCAATGGGACAATATGATGGATCATATCCGCCGTAGTGCCCTGCTGGCGGACTTCGCCATTCACCGTTAATCCGAGCTGAGTATCCTGCGGATCACCGTTAAATTCCGCTACCGGAATAAACCCCGACAGCGGGCAAGAGTTGTCAAAACCCTTCGCTTTTTCCCACGGCTGGCCCGCTTTTTTCATTTTGCCCTGAATATCACGCAGGGTCAGGTCCAGCGCCACACCATAGCCAGCGATGGCTTTGCGCACATGCTCTTCTGTCGCCTGGCGCAGGGTTGCACCGATCAGCACGGCCAGTTCAACTTCGTGATGGACGGACCCCATATCCGCCGGAATGACCAGCGGTTGGCGCAAATCACACAGCGCAGTTTCAGGCTTAATAAACAACACTGGCTCTTCCGGCGTTGCTCCCCCCATCTCTTTAATGTGGTTTGCATAATTGCTACCGACGCAAACCACTTTACTCACCGGATAATCCAGCAGAGCACCATGCCAGTTGTGATGTTGATACATTACTTTCCCCTAACGTAGTCATAGATTTCAGGTACTGCATCGATGAGACATGCTGCTGCCGGATGCAGTTTAACGTTTAGCGTCTGATGTATTTTCTTTTACCGCAGATAAATGCTGTTTGAGTAAATCTTCAGGCGGCGGTGGTATTTGTAAATAATATCCCTGCTCGGTTAGTGCCTGTTTTACTTTTTCAAGATCGGCATTAACCAGTTTTTTACGACCATCAAGCGGTAAAATCATTGCCAGCTTTGGCTGGCCAAACCCTTTCATCAGTTCTTCAGGAACACGCGAGAAATCGTCTTTTTTTTCGACATATAAATAGGTCTGGTCACGTTTGCTGCTTCGGTAGATCACACAAAACATATCTTTTACTCTGAATTCACGGAATGGTGGCTTGCCTCAATATAATACTGACTATAACATGCCTTATAGTCTTCGGAATATCACCCCGCACTGGGGATGATAAATAGCAAATTGAGTAAGGCCAGGATGTCAAACACGCCAATCGAGCTTAAAGGCAGTAGCTTCACCTTATCAGTGGTTCACTTACATGAAGCAGAACCCGAGGTTATTCGTCAGGCGTTGGAAGACAAAATCGCGCAGGCACCTGCTTTTTTAAAACATGCTCCCGTCGTAGTTAACGTGAGTGGTCTTGAAAGTCCGGTAAACTGGTCAGCGCTGCAGAAAGTTGTCGCGTCTACTGGATTGCGCATTATCGGCGTTAGCGGATGCAAAGATGCCAGACTCAAAGCTGAAATCGACGAAATGGGTCTTCCTTTACTGACAGAAGGTAAAGAAAAAGCCATTCGTTCCGCACCTGTTGAAACTCCGGCACCTGCCGTACCGCCACAAAACGTTACTCCCATCACAAAAACACGATTAATAAATGTACCGGTTCGTTCCGGTCAGCGTATTTATGCTCCACAATGTGATCTGATTGTTACAAGTCACGTCAGTGCGGGCGCAGAGCTTATCGCTGATGGCAATATTCACGTTTATGGCATGATGAGAGGCCGTGCACTGGCGGGCGCAAGCGGCGATCGGGAAGCGCAAATTTTTTGTACCCATCTGACGGCAGAACTGGTGTCTATCGCAGGTGTTTATTGGCTGAGTGATAAAATCCCAGCAGAATTTTATGGCAAAGCGGCACGTCTGCAATTGGCAGAGAACGCTTTGACAGTTCAACCGTTGAATTGATCCCTTTTTAACAAGGAATTTCTATGGCACGCATTATTGTTGTTACTTCGGGTAAAGGGGGCGTTGGCAAAACCACCTCCAGCGCGGCCATCGCTACAGGTTTGGCCCAGAAGGGAAAGAAAACTGTCGTTATTGATTTTGATATCGGCCTGCGTAACCTTGATTTGATTATGGGTTGTGAACGCCGCGTCGTTTATGACTTCGTCAACGTTATTCAGGGCGATGCGTCGTTAAATCAGGCGTTGATCAAAGATAAACGTACCGAAAATCTCTTTATTCTTCCGGCCTCACAGACTCGTGATAAAGACGCGCTGACGCGTGAAGGCGTCGCGAAAGTTCTGGACGACCTGAAAACGATGGAATTTGACTTCATCGTCTGCGACTCCCCGGCAGGTATTGAGACCGGCGCGCTGATGGCCCTGTATTTTGCCGACGAAGCCATTATTACCACCAACCCGGAAGTGTCTTCTGTACGTGACTCTGACCGTATTCTGGGTATTCTGGCGTCGAAATCTCGTCGCGCTGAAAATGGCGAAGATCCGATTAAAGAGCATCTGCTGCTTACGCGCTATAACCCTGGCCGCGTAAATAAAGGTGACATGCTCAGCATGGAAGACGTACTGGAAATTCTGCGAATCAAGCTGGTTGGTGTGATTCCTGAAGATCAGTCAGTCCTGCGCGCGTCTAACCAGGGTGAGCCGGTTATTCTCGACATCAATGCTGATGCCGGTAAAGCCTATGCTGATACCGTAGACCGTCTGTTGGGAGAAGAACGTCCTTTCCGCTTCATTGAAGAAGAGAAGAAAGGTTTCCTCAAACGCCTGTTCGGAGGATAAGTTATGGCATTACTGGATTTTTTTCTCTCGCGGAAAAAGAGCACAGCGAACATCGCTAAAGAGCGACTGCAGATTATTGTTGCGGAACGTCGTCGTAGTGACGCAGAGCCACATTATTTACCGCAACTGAGGAAAGATATTCTCGAGGTTATCTGCAAGTATGTACAAATTGATCCTGAAATGGTCACCGTACAGCTTGAACAAAAAGACGGCGATATTTCTATCCTCGAACTTAACGTGACTTTGCCTGAAGCAGAAGAGTCTAAATAGCATCTTTTGTAAATGAGTCATGGTTGAAAAAAGGCAGATTATTCTGCCTTTTTTATTTTTGATCGTAGTCCAGGCTGCGCCCCATTTATTCCAAACTGAACTTCGGGTAGTTCTCAGCAAAATAGCGACGTAAATACTCCACGGTAATACGGATTTTTGCCGATGTCGCCAGACGTGACACATAAACGGCCCAAATATTTGCTGGTTGATAATAGTCAGGCAATATATGAACCAGATGCCCACTGGCGATGTTATCGCAGACATCCCACCATGAACGTAGCGCAATCCCCTGACCATCGACACACCATTGGTGAACAACTTCGCCATGATTGGAGGAGAGCGGCCCCGTCACCTTGATCGAGTGCACGCCCTCTTTATTACGCATTTGCCAGATGCCAAATGGATGATCGCGCTCTTTAATCACCAGGCAGGGCAACGTGGACAGATCGTTCAGTTGCTTCGGTGTACCGTGCTGCGCCACAAACTCAGGTGATGCACACAATATTCGATAATTGGTCGCCAGCTTACGTGCGATCAAATTGGGTGCAATATCATCCCCGATGCGGATATCAAGATCGACACCTTCATTAACCAGATCGACTAACCGATCCTCAACGTCAAACCGCAACTCCAGCTGCGGATACTCTTTTGCCAGCGCTGACAACGCTGGAGCCACTACACGGCGACCAAAACCAAAGCTGCTGATAATACGTAACATCCCCTGCGGGATCTGCCGGACATCAGACAGCTCATCCATCATCTGATCCACATCCTGCAGGATCCGCTGAGCCCATTCGTAGATCCGCTCCCCCTCTTCCGTGATGGTTACGCGTCGTGTAGTCCGGTGCAGCAGCACTACATTCAGCGTCTGCTCCAGCAGGGCAACTCGCTTACTGATAAAAGCCGGTGAAACGCCTAACTCCTCGGCAACGGCGGCAAAACCCGCACGGCGGGCAACCAGCATAAAGACGCGTAAATCATTTAACAGCGGCAGATTATTCATGATCTGTGTTTTATGTTTCACCAGTTGGAGGGATTAACTATTAATCAGTCAATTATAGGATAAGGGGAAAGTCAATTTTGATGGCGTACAAGTGAGAGCTGCTATGAAGAAAACCTGTCGTATTGCCGCTATCCCCGGAGATGGCATTGGTAAAGAAGTCCTGCCTGAAGGCATTCATGTGTTACAAGCGGCCGCTGAGCGCTGGGGGTTGTCGCTCAGCTTTGAGCAAATGGAATGGGCCAGCTGCGAGTACTATATGCATCACGGCAAGATGATGCCCGATGACTGGCATGAACAGTTGAAATCCTTCGATGCTATCTACTTTGGTGCGGTCGGCTGGCCGGACACTGTACCGGATCACATCTCACTATGGGGCTCGTTGCTCAAGTTTCGTCGGGAGTTCGATCAATACGTCAACCTGCGTCCGGTACGCCTGTTTCCTGGTGTTCCTTGCCCACTGGCGGGTAAGAAACCTGGCGACATTGATTTCTACGTTGTACGTGAAAACACCGAAGGCGAGTATTCATCACTGGGTGGGCGCGTAAGCGAGGGTACCGAACATGAAGTGGTCATTCAGGAGTCGGTCTTCACCCGTCGCGGCGTGGATCGTATATTGCGTTACGCTTTCGAGCTGGCGCAAAACCGCCCACGTAAAACCCTGACCTCGGCGACCAAATCCAATGGCCTGGCTATCAGCATGCCTTACTGGGATGAGCGCGTTGAAGCTATGGCGGCTCACTATCCCGAGATCCGTTGGGATAAACAGCATATCGACATTCTGTGCGCCCGCTTTGTGATGCAGCCAGAGCGTTTTGACGTGGTGGTCGCCTCTAACCTGTTTGGCGACATCCTGTCCGATTTGGGACCTGCCTGCACTGGCACGATTGGCATTGCACCTTCGGCAAACTTAAATCCGGAACGAACCTTCCCATCGTTGTTCGAACCGGTCCACGGTTCGGCCCCGGATATCTACGGCAAGAATATTGCTAACCCAATTGCCACCATCTGGGCTGGTGCGATGATGCTGGATTTCCTTGGCAACGGCGATGCGAATTATCAGGCGGCCCACGATGGCATTCTGGCTGCGATTGAACAGGTTATTGCCAGCGGACCGAAAACGCCGGATATGAAAGGCAATGCCACCACTCAACAGGTAGCTGACGCTATCTGCCGGGCACTGCGTTAGAGGTCAAACCACGAAATATGAGCCGCGTCACTGACGCGGTTTTTTTATGTTTTCTGTACGTCAAATAACCTGCGTGAATTCACCTTTTATTATTTCCGTTCCGTGTTTTATTGCTTCACGCATCAGGCAATTGTTTAATTCATGTAAAGAACAAATAATAAAATTGTTAAATACGAAGCGACAAAATCTTACCCTACAGCATGATAACAACGACAGGCTAATGCCAAACGCGGGCGACTATGCCCAGGAGATCATCCATGTTGAGCAACGTAAAGAAAAAAGATGTGCCACTGATAGCCATCAGCCTGGTGGCTATTCTTTTTATCGCCGCCACACTCAGTTTCTTCCCTCAGCAGTCTGCACAAGTTGCAAATACCATTTTTAACGGCGTGACCCGAATGCTGGGTTCCGCCGTGCAGATCCTGGTCCTCATGGCCATGGGGCTGGTTGTCTGGCTGGCCACCAGCAAATACGGCAATATTCGCCTCGGTGAAGGTAAAGCGGAATACAGTACCCTTTCCTGGCTGTTTATGTTTATTTGCGCTGGATTAGGCTCCTCCACGCTCTACTGGGGGGTTGCTGAATGGGCTTATTACTACCAAACGCCGGGGCTGAACATCGCCCCACACTCACAAAAGGCCCTGGAATTCAGTCTGCCTTACTCCTTTTTCCATTGGGGGATCAGCGCATGGGCGACCTACACGCTGGCCTCGTTAACCATGGCCTACCATTTCCATGTGCGTAAAAATAAAGGCTTGAGCCTGTCCGGGATAATTGCTGCTATCACCGGCGTTCATCCACAGGGCGTATGGGGAAGACTGGTCGATTTGATGTTCCTGATCGCCACCGTCGGCGCGTTAACCATCTCCCTGGTCGTTACCGCTGCAACCTTCACTCGTGGTTTATCAGCACTCACCGGTTTACCGGATAACTTCACGGTGCAAGCCTTTGTGATCCTGTTCTCTGGCGGCATTTTCTGCCTGAGCTCCTGGATTGGCATCAACAATGGTCTGCAACGTCTGAGCAAAATGGTCGGCTGGGGGGCATTTTTACTGCCGTTGGTGGTACTGATTGTCGGCCCAACCGAATTCATCACCAATAACATCATCAACGCTATTGGCCTGACGACACAAAACTTTTTGCAGATGAGTCTGTTTACCGATCCACTCGGTAACGGTGAGTTTACCCGCAACTGGACGGTGTTCTACTGGCTGTGGTGGATCTCCTACACCCCGGGCGTCGCTATGTTTGTCACGCGCGTATCCCGCGGTCGCAAAATTAAAGAGGTTATCTGGGCATTAATCCTCGGTAGCACCGTTGGCTGCTGGTTCTTCTTCGGGGTGATGGAGAGCTACTCTATCCATCAGTTTGTCAATGGCGTGATTGATATCCCGCAGATCATGGCAACGCAGGGCGGAGAAACGGCTGTGCAGCAGGTACTGATGTCACTGCCTGCCGGGAAGCTGTTCCTGGTCGCGTATCTGGCCATCATGATTATTTTCCTTGCCTCGCATATGGATGCTGTGGCCTACACCATGGCAGCCACCAGCACACGTAATCTACAGGAAGGGGATGATCCTGAACGTGGCTTACGTTTGTTCTGGTGTGTGGTCATCACATTAATTCCATTATCAATTTTATTCACCGGTGCGTCTCTGGAAACAATGAAGACCACGGTGGTACTGACCGCCCTTCCCTTCCTCGCCATCCTGTTGGTAAAGGTCGGCGGTTTTCTTCGCTGGGTACGGCAGGATTATGCCCATGTTCCTGCTCACCAAATTGAAAGTCATCTTCCCGAAGCACCGGGCGACGCGCCTGTCACGCCACCGGCTGGGACACTACTCAAAGGCGGCAATTAAGCGCCAGTCAAAAATCTTCTTACTCACAAATTAAAGGTAATCCAATGAGCAATCTGAGCCCTGAGTTTATTCTGCCGCAAAATTTTTGTGCCAATCCGCAGGACGCCTGGACTATCCCGGCACGGTTCTATACCGACCAGCAGGCTTTTGAACACGAACAAGAGAACGTGTTTGCCAAAAGCTGGATTTGTGTTGCCCACAGCAGCGAACTGGCAAAGCCAAATGACTATGTCACGCGTGAAGTGATTGGTGAGAACATCGTGCTGGTGCGTGGCCGCGATAATGTACTGCGAGCATTCTACAACGTCTGCCCGCATCGTGGTCATCAACTGCTGAGCGGCGAAGGGAAAGCCAAGAACGTGATTACCTGCCCCTACCACGCGTGGGCATTCAAACTTGATGGCAATCTGGCTCATGCCCGTAACTGTGAAAACGTCGCCAACTTTGACAGTGAGAAGGCTCATCTGACACCAGTGCGACTCGAAGAATATGCCGGTTTTGTATTCATCAATATGGACCCGAACGCCGGTAGCGTTGAAGATCAGCTTCCGGGACTGGCAGCCAAAGTCGTCGAGGCCTGCCCTGACGTGCACGATCTGAAACTCGCCGCGCGTTTCACTACCCGCACGCCGGCCAACTGGAAAAATATCGTTGATAACTATCTGGAGTGCTACCACTGCGGTCCGGCCCACCCTGGTTTTTCCGACTCAGTACAGGTTGACCGTTACTGGCATACCATGCACGGCAACTGGACGCTGCAATACGGTTTTGCCAAACCCTCTGAACAATCGTTTAAGTTCGAAGAAGGTGTTGATGCTGCGTTCCACGGCTTCTGGTTGTGGCCGTGCACCATGCTTAACGTCACGCCAATCAAAGGCATGATGACCGTTATTTATGAATTCCCGGTGGATGCAGAAACCACACTGCAAAACTACGACATCTATTTCACTAATGAAGAGCTGACCGAAGAGCAAAAAGCGCTGATCGAATGGTATCGCAATGTCTTCCGCCCTGAGGATTTACGCCTGGTTGAGAGCGTACAAAAAGGTCTGAAATCACGTGGCTATCGTGGACAGGGACGCATTATGGCGGATACCAGCGGTAGCGGAATCTCCGAACATGGCATTGCCCATTTCCATAACCTGGTCGCTCAGGTGTTTCAGGATTAATCAGTGAAGGAGTTAGTCATGACCGTTTTTCAGACTTCACTTTTTCGCCAGCAGGCGTTTATCGCCGGACTGTGGTGTGATGCCGATGACAGTAACACGTTGTCGGTCAGCAACCCGGCAACAGGGGCCGTTCTGGGACAAATTCCCAACATGGGAATGTCAGAGGCGCAACGCGCCATTGATGCCGCCTCTCAGGCGCTTCCTGCCTGGCGGGCAATGACCGCAGCCCAACGTTCCACGTTGCTTAAAGCCTGGCATCATTTAATTCTCGACAACAAAACGGCGCTGGCGCAAATCATGACCGCCGAGCAGGGCAAACCGCTGGCTGAGGCGGAAGGAGAGATTGTCTATGCCGCGTCGTTTATTGAGTGGTTTGCCGAGCAGGCTAAACGTACTAATGGCGAGATTATCCCCTCGCCTGCGACGGATAAACGGTTGATGGTTATCCGTCAGGGTATCGGTGTCTGCGCGGCAATAACACCATGGAACTTCCCTGCGGCAATGATCACCCGCAAAGCCGGTCCCGCGCTGGCTGCAGGTTGTACGATGGTAGTAAAACCGGCCAACGAAACACCGTTTACCGCTCTGGCGCTGGCAGAACTTGCACGTCAGGCCGGTATTCCGGCGGGTGTTATCAATGTCGTGACCGGAAAGTCCCGCGAAATTGGTGCATTGTTCACCGCAGACGATCGCGTACGCAAACTGTCGTTTACCGGCTCTACCGAGGTAGGGCGCGTACTGATGCGCCAGTGTTCCGATTCTATCAAAAAGGTTTCACTGGAGCTGGGCGGCAACGCGCCGTTTATCGTATTTGAGGACGCGGATCTCGACAAAGCCGTTGAAGGCGCGCTGGTGGCTAAATTCCGCAATGCCGGACAGACCTGTGTTTGCGTGAACCGTTTTTACATTCATCAGGCTGTTTATGACGCGTTTTGCGAGAAATTCGTGGCCCGGGTCGCCGCTATGAAAGTCGGCAACGGTGAGCAACCCGGCGTACAAACCGGTCCGCTGATCAATAGCGCCGCCGTCGACAAAGTGCAGTCGCTTCTTGATGACGCGCTGACGCGGGGCGCCACGCTATTAACCGGGGGTCAACGCCATGCTCTGGGAGGAAACTATTTTACGCCCACCGTCATCGGCAACGTGCAGCCGGGCACGCAGTTGCTCCAGGAAGAGATATTCGGACCGGTCGCCGCGCTGGTGAAGTTTGAAGATGAACAGGATGCGATCCGCCAGGCAAATGACACCATTTATGGACTGGCATCCTACTTCTACAGCAATGATGCCGCACGCATCTGGCGTGTTTCAGAGCAACTGGAGTATGGCATGGTCGGTATTAATACCGGACTGATCTCGAATGAAGTCGCCCCTTTCGGTGGTGTGAAGCAATCAGGGCTGGGGCGAGAAGGTTCTGAACACGGTATCGAAGATTACCTGGAGATGAAATATCTCTGCCAGGGGCTGTAACGACAGATTCCGGCGCGCCGGGTAACCCGCGCCGGACAGAATTTTTAGGGAGTGCCGCAATGTCTGAATATCAAATGCGAGAAGTTCAGGTCAGTCAGATTGAAACGATTACCGCGCATGTAAAGCGCTTCACCTTAACGGCTGCCTCAGGCGATCCGTTGCCTGCGTTCCAGGGCGGCAGCCATATCATCGTGCAGATGCGCGATGGCGAAAATCTCTATAGCAACGCGTACTCGCTGATGAGCTCGCCGTTGGATACCCGCACCTGGCAAATTGCTGTGCGCCTGGAGGAGAATTCCAAAGGCGGCTCACGATACCTGCATCAGCAGGTCAAACCCGGCGATACGCTGACGATTTCCACGCCCAATAATCTTTTCGCCCTCGAACCGCAGGCGCAAAAGCATTTGTTAATTGCTGGCGGCATCGGTATTACGCCCTTCCTGTCGCAGATCCCGGAACTCGAAAGCGCCCAGGCACAGTGGCAGCTACATTACTGTTCACCCAGCCCTGAAAACTGCGCGTTTCATGATGAACTGAAACAGCACCGCCAGGCCGATCGCATTCATCTGCACCTTTCGAGTGAAGGCACACGCCTCGACCTGGCACATCTGCTTGCCGATGTAGAACCCGGCACCCATATTTATACCTGCGGCCCGGCCGCGCTTAACGATGCCGTAAGAAGCGAGGCCGCCCGCCACGGTCTGGATAACAATACGCTACATTTCGAGCAATTTGCGGTAGAAGATAAGAGCGGTGATGCTTTCACCCTCGTGCTGGCACGTTCCGGACGTGAGTTTGTCGTTCCGCAAGAGATGACGATTCTGCAGGTTATCGAAAATAACAAAGCTGCCAGAGTCGAGTGTCTGTGCCGTGAAGGCGTGTGCGGTACCTGTGAGACGACGATTCTTGAAGGGGAAGCGGATCACCGCGATCAATACTTTAGCGACGACGAAAAAGCCAGCCAGCAGAGCATGCTTATTTGCTGTTCACGTGCCAAAGGCAAACGCCTGGTGCTTGATTTGTAGAATTTAACCGACCGGATAAGCGATGGACTCCCCGGTCGGCCTGAACGCTTACTGTGGATAGTCCAGCAGCAGCGTCTTGAGGCGGTCGGCCATCAGTTCGCCACGCCAACCGGAAATCAGCTCCGGCAGGGACGCCTGCGGCTTTAATTTCCAGTGCCAGTTGAGCAGTTGGTTGATTTGACGACGCGAAGCAAGGAGTTCCACGCTAAGATTCTGCTCCGCACTCACATCGGCCACCAGGGCTTTAATGGCTTTGAATGCCTTGCGATAACCCGGCATATCCATCAGATTCAGCAACGGTTGCGGCAGCGACTCTTCCGGTAAGGCCTGTGCCTTTTCTACCAGGGAGATCAGTGTCTTGCCGTGGAAGCGAATTTCGCTCCCGGAAAGTCCCAGACTATCCAGCTCGCCCAGACTGCCCGGCATATAACGGGCCACCGCCCACAGATGCTCTTCACGCACCACGAAGTTTACCGCCAGATCGCGCTCGCGCGCTTTACGCAGTCGCCAGTCGGCAAGCAGTTGCAGACAGGCGAGCTGACGGGTACGCAACTGCCAGGCATTGGTAATTTCTCGCCACGCATCTTCGGGTGCCAGAATTTCCTGACGACGCTGTTGCATCAAACGACATTCGTCCAGCGCGGCGGGCAACCAGCCGGACGCATCGGTTTCTGCCATGAGTTTTGTGGTGATCGGTAATAAATACCAGACATCTGCCGCCGCATACTCGCACTGCCGCTCAGTCAGCGGTCTGGCCAGCCAGTCGGTACGTGATTCACTTTTATCCAGCACCACCCCGGTGAACTCTTCCACCATCGCAGCAAAGCCCCACGACAGTGGACGCCCACAAAAGGCGGCCAGAATCTGTGTATCGATCAGTGGTTGCGGGAGCTCACCAAACGTGTTGAGAAACACTTCGAGGTCTTCACTTCCGGCATGCAGGAATTTGGTGATCGCAGTGTCACGCAGGATATCGCGCAGCGGCGACCAGTCGGTGATCCCCTGCGGGTCAATCAGAGCAACGTGTTTGCCATCAAACAGCTGGATCAGTCCCAACTGCGGGTAGTAGGTACGCGTGCGAACAAATTCGGTATCCAGGGCTATCGCCGGAAATTCACGAACGGCTTCGCACAGCGTGGCCAACGCGTCGTCCGTGGTGATCATTTGATAATTCAAATCGTGCTCTCTTAGGTTTTCGCCAAAAAAAACGCCGGATTATCCGGCGCTTTCTGCTGGCTGTCTTAACGCTCAGCCTTTATTGTCCACTTTGCCGCGCGCTTCGTCACGTAATTCTCGTCGCAAAATTTTACCGACGTTAGATTTCGGCAACTCATCACGGAATTCCACCAGCTTCGGTACTTTATAGCCCGTCAGGTGACGACGGCAGAAAGTAACCAGCGCTTCATCGGTTAACGAGGCGTCTTTCTTCACCACAAAAATTTTCACCGCTTCACCGCTGCTGCCTGATGGAACGCCAACGGCAGCCACTTCCTGCACACCTGGATGTTGCATCACCACGTCTTCAATTTCGTTCGGATAGACGTTAAAGCCGGAGACCAGGATCATATCTTTCTTACGATCAACAATACGCAGGAAGCCTTCATCATCCATCACCGCAATATCGCCGGTGTGCAGCCAGCCGTCTTTGACGATTTCGTCTGTGGCGTCTGGTCGCTGCCAGTACCCCAGCATCACCTGCGGACCTTTCACGCACAGTTCGCCCGGTTCTCCCGGTGGCACTTCGTTGTCGTCATCATCCACCAGTTTGACCTCGGTAGACGGAACCGGTAACCCGATACTGCCGCTATGGTAGTCGATATCGTGAGGGTTGACGCTCACCAGCGGAGCGCACTCCGTCAGGCCATAGCCTTCCAGCAGATACTGCCCCGTCAGCTTCACCCAACGTTCCGCTACCGCCTGTTGAACCGGCATCCCGCCGCCTGCAGAAAGGTGCAGTGACGAGAAGTCCAGTTGCTGGAACTCTTTGTTATTCAGCAGCGCGTTAAACAGCGTGTTGACGCCGGTCATCGCGGTGAAGGGATATTTCGCCAGCTCTTTTACCAGTCCGGGAATATCGCGCGGGTTGGTAATCAGCAGATTTTGACCGCCCAGCTCAATAAACAGCAGGCAGTTCATCGTCAGCGCAAAAATGTGATACAGCGGTAGGGCTGTTACCACCAACTCTTTGCCCGGATGCAGCAACGGACCATAGGTGGCATTAACCTGCTCCAGGTTAGCCAGCATGTTACGGTGCGTGAGCATTGCGCCTTTCGCCACACCGGTGGTACCACCGGTATACTGCAGGAAAGCCAAATCTTCTGACACGACTTCCGGCTTCACATACTGCATGCGGTAGCCGTTTTGCAGCGCACTGCGAAACGAGATGGCATCCGGCAGGTGATATTTCGGCACCAGACGCTTGATATATTTCACGACGAAGTTAACCAGCGTCCCTTTGGCGGTGGACAACTGATCGCCCATACGCGTCAGGATCACGTGTTGCACAGACGTTTTGTCGACTACTTTTTCCAGCGTGTGGGCAAAGTTAGAGACGATGACGATCGCCGATGCACCGCTATCGTTGAGCTGATGTTCCAGCTCGCGAGGCGTGTACAGCGGGTTCACGTTCACAACTATCATGCCAGCACGTAAAATCCCAAACAGTGCAACGGGATATTGCAACAGGTTGGGCATCATCAGTGCCACGCGATCGCCCTTTTTCAGTCCAAGTCCTTGTTGCAAATAAGCCGCGAATGCCCGACTGCGCTCTTCGAGTTTGCGGAAGGTCATCACCTCCCCCATGTTCATAAACGCGGGTTGATCGGCATACCGTCTTACTGAGTGTTCAAAGAGTTCCACCAGGGATTGATAACGGTCAGGATTGATCTCCGCGGGAACACCAGCGGGATAACGGTTAAGCCAAACCTTTTTCAATACATCACCTCTAAAATGCGTATTCGTCGTCATCACAACCCCAGGCAATAAACAAACTGTTAACATAATATTAACTCAGCGTACCAGTTTGTTTATTACACAACGACAAGGTTGCGAAGCACGTCACTATTTATTTTTCTTATATCCACGTTAATGCAGAAACAGCGGACGAGCCGCTGTTTCTTTTATCATTAAAACAAAGAGTTACTCTGTTACTATCGTCTGAACCTGCGCGGGACCGGGATTGTACCATCCCCATCCGCCGTAGCCACCGTAAGGCCAGCCACGCGCACCGTAGAACCAGGGGTCAATCGGCTGCGGAGGCATCACAATTTGCTGAGTAATATGCCAGCGTTTATAACCGGTTACCTGCATCAGCATGAACTTATACGGTGTACTACCAATTTTTCCGTCCACAGTTCCGCTAATGGGTCCGACGACGGTGACCAGTTGACCACGAAAATCTACCGGGTCGAGGAAACCGTTAACATCGGCATAAATTCGCCCGCGTGACGCTTCGCCCAGAATCGGTCGTGCCCCGCTATCGAGCGGCATAGTGGCGATCTCCAGTCGGGATTTCCCCTGCTGGTTTTGAATATCCACCACCTTACCGCCAAAACGTGCTTCTTGTCCGACGTACAACTGCGGCGCATTCATCACCCGCACCAGATCCTGCTGCGGTGTCGGGCTCGAACCTTTAATCGCATCCGGGATGGTGACACAGCCGCTTAGCGATAACGCCAATACGCCTGCCAGTACACCTTTCAATAACTGCTTTTGCACCACCATATTGCGACTCCCTTTTCTTAGCCTCTGCCCGGACATGTTCGCGATGCTGTGTATTGACATCAGTGCGAATTTACCAGGGATGTACTACTAAGATTCATTCTTTACCGGGAAGTTTCTTCCACGCCACGGTGTTACGTAAATAAACCGGTTCAGCATGTTCAACCGCCACGGTCTTACCGGCAGCCAGCATTTGCGTGGCGACAGGCAGCATATCTTCTGCCGCAGGAAGCAATACGTCGCCATCGTTCAGCATCAGACCACTATCTTTGCCGAGTTCAGGCCAGGCTGGCCAGCCCGTGCCAACGGTTACCCAGTCGCCAGAAAGCTGCAGCAGGCGATCGTGTACCTGCTCCGGCGTTAACACCGCTTCTGTCTCTTCGCCGTGCCAGATGCCATCTTCATCACGCTGGTATTCAGCCCAGTACACTTCACCCATACGCGCGTCAATCGCCGCCAGTACGCGAGTCGCGCCCGACTTACGCCAGGCCCCCTGCGCCATTGTCGCCAGGGTGGAGACGCCGATCATCGGTAAATTCGCGCCTAACGCCAGCCCCTGGGCAATGCCAATCCCAATACGGACACCGGTGAAACTACCGGGACCGCGCCCAAATGCCAGGGCGTCAATGTCGGTTAACGTGAGATCGCCAGCGGCCAGGATTTCCTCGACCATCGGTAAAATTCGTTGGGTATGTTCTCGTGGGCAAAGCTCGAAGTGAGCCTTGATAGTACCGTCATTCCACAGGGCAACAGAGCACGCCTCTGTGGCGGTATCGATAGCCAGAATTCGCATGGGTGTTTGTGATCAGATCAATAAATTTGGCGCGCATCTTACCACACTCCGTAACAAATTACTCAGCCGATGGTATAGCAAGAAAGCGAACAGCACGCGCAATATCACGCGTGCGTGGCGCAGGCGGAAGGCTTGCCAGGAAGGTCGCGCCATAAGGCCGCATCACCAGACGGTTATCACAAATCACCAGCACACCGCGATCGTCGGCATCACGAATCAGACGCCCTACCCCCTGCTTCAGGGTGATAACCGCATCCGGCAACTGGACGTCTTCAAACGGATCGCCGCCGCGCAGTCGACAATCCTCCATTCGGGCTTTTAACAGCGGGTCGTCCGGCGAGGTAAACGGCAGTTTGTCGATTATCACCAGCGACAGCGTATCACCGCGCACGTCCACACCTTCCCAGAAGCTGCTGGTGGCAACCAGTAGCGCATTACCTGCGCTGACAAACTGCTGTAACAGTTGCCCTTTACTGGTTTCGCCCTGCAGCAGAACGGGAAGCGTCATGGTGGCGCGGAATTGTTCCGCCAGATCGCGCATCATCGCGTGCGAAGTGCACAGCATAAAGCAGCGACCGTTGTTCGCTTCGATAATGGGACGCAGCATGGAAGCCAACTGCCGCGCAGCCCCCGGCTGGTTGGTTTGCGGGAGATTACGCGGCACGCACAGCAGCGCCTGACGGGTGTAATCAAATGGACTCGGCAGTAGCATCGACTCGGCATCGTCAATACCCAGCCGCGCGGTGAAATGATGGAGGTCATCGTTTACCGACAGCGTCGCGGAGGTAAAAATCCAGCAGCCCGGTTTTTGCTCCATCACTTCTTTGAATTTGTCGGCCACGGTAAGCGGCGTCAATGCGAGCGTAAAATGGCGGGAGGTGCATTCATACCAGTAGCTGAAGCCTGGCTGGTTGATCTCTTTCAGACGCTTCAGGCGAGCACGGTAAAGCGTGGCACGTTCAAACGCAGCATCCAGCAAGGCAGAACGGCCGAGAGACAGCTTCGCCACGTCATAACAGAGCTCAAGTGTGTCATCGAGCAGCAAAAACGCGCGCTGCACGCGCTGGTCAGCCAGCAGTTCACGCAGATTTCCACGATAGCCGGGCTCGCCGAGCTGTAGGCGAAAGTCCTGCGCGCTTTGCGCCAGCCGGTCCGCGCATTTTTGTAACTGCTGGGTGTCTTTCAGCTCGGTGCGATAGGCAATGGTGATGTCTTTTGCCAGATCCAGCAGTTGGCGACTGGAAAGCGATTGACCAAAGTACTGGCTGGCGATATCCGGTAGCTGATGGGCTTCATCGAAGATCATCACGTCTGCCTCGGGGATTAATTCACCAAATCCACTCTCTTTCACCACCATATCAGCGAGAAACAGATGATGGTTCACCACGACGACATCCGCTTCCATCGCCTTCTTGCGCGCTTTAACGACAAAGCACTCTTTATACAGCGGGCAGTCGCTGCCAAGGCAATTATCGTTTGTGCTGGTTACCAGCGGCCAGGCCTGAGAGTCTTCCGCCACGCTGACGCAGGTGCTGATGTCGCCATCAAGCGTTTGATTTGACCATGAGCGCAGCAGTATGACATCGCTTAACGTTTGTACCGGTAGATCGCCCCCCGCCAGCGCCTGCTGTTCGAGGCGTTCCAGACACAGGTAGTTGGAGCGCCCTTTTAGCAACGCCAGCTTACCGGTGAATTTCAGTGCTTTGGCAACGGTGGGAAGATCGCGACTGTAGAGCTGATCCTGCAACGCTTTCGATCCCGTCGACACAATCACTTTCTTTCCAGCGCGAAGCGCCGGGGCGAGGTAAGCGTATGTTTTACCTGTGCCAGTGCCGGCTTCTACAACAAGCGGTTGTGATTTTTCAATGGCATGACTGACAGCAATCGCCATCTGTCGCTGTGGTTCACGCGGTTTAAAACCCGGTATCGCTTTAGCCAATTGACCGTCTGCTGCAAAATCGTCCGTCACACTGCCCCCTGTTCATTTGAACAGGGATTATGTCAGGCCAGCGGGTCTTTCGCCAGTTGAAGAGGTGACGCGGGCGCAACATTATGGCAGTCTTGGCGCAATCTGAAGCCCATGAAGAAAAATGCAAATAAGGAATGATTTATGACGATTGTGCGCATTGATGCTGAAGCTCGTTGGTCTGACGTGGTTATCCATAACAACACGTTGTACTACACCGGCGTGCCGGAGAATCTGGATGCAGACGCTTTTGAGCAAACGGCAAATACGCTGGCGCAAATTGATGCGGTGCTGGAAAAACAGGGTAGCGACAAGTCACGAATCCTTGATGCCACCCTTTTTCTGGCGGACAAAAGTGATTTTGCCGCCATGAACAAAGCCTGGGATGCGTGGGTCGTTGCCGGTCACGCGCCGGTACGTTGTACCGTTCAGGCCGGATTGATGAACCCGAAATACAAAGTCGAGATCAAGATTATCGCTGCGGTTTAAGCGGCGCTACTCGTCTTCATCTTCAAAACGCGCCACGATCCGTTCACCGGTATGGCTGGCGCGTAGCTCTTCAGCAACCAGAGCAATCGCCTGTCCGCTGCTCATCCCCTGCGACATCAGTTCCTGAATCCGCTCTACTGCTTTTTGCTGCTGCTCATGACTGAGTGAAGGTAAACCTGCAAACATTGTTAACTCCTGCTAAATTGTCTGCGCTAATTATTTCATGCTACCGGGCAGTTAGCCAGTAGAGTAGCAACGAGTCAGGACTGATGAAGACGTTATCTCCCACAGTAATCACATTACCCTGGTGTCAGGACGCCGCTGAACGCTATTTTTCGACCTTAAGCCATCTGCCCTGGGCGATGCTGTTGCATTCAGGTCATGCCGATCATCCGCATAACCGTTTTGATATTCTGGTCGCCGACCCTGTAGCGACCCTGGTTACGCGTGCACAGGAGACTATGGTCAAGGACAGGCAAGGCATTTTGCGCACGCTTGATGACCCGATGAAAGTATTATATTCAACGCTAACCGCTCAGGCTATTCAGCCTGATTATCATCCCGACCTCCCGTTCCAGGGCGGCGCACTGGGTTTGTTTGGCTACGATCTGGGCCGCCGCTTTGAATCGCTGCCAAATATTGCCGAACGCGATATTGCCCTGCCGGATATGGGCGTCGGTATCTATGACTGGGCGTTGATTGTCGATCACCAGCTACAGACTGTATCACTGCTTAGCCATAGCGATGTGCATGCCCGTCTGGCGTGGCTCGAAAATCAACTGCCGCCGGTACGCGAGCCATTTACATTAACGTCGGCATGGCACTCGAATATGAGCCGTGAGCAATACGGCGAAAAATTTCGTCAGGTGCAGCACTATTTGCACAGCGGCGACTGCTATCAGGTCAACCTGGCCCAACGTTTTCAGGCGCAATATCAGGGAGATGAATGGCAAGCGTTTGTGCAGCTCAATCGCGCTAACCGCGCGCCATTCAGTGCGTTTATACGCCTGGAAGACGGCGCAATCCTCAGTCTGTCACCGGAACGCTTTATTCAACTGGAAGATCAGCATATCCAGACACGCCCCATCAAAGGTACGCTACCCAGACTGGACGATCCTGATGCCGATCGCCAGCAAGCCGACAAGCTGGCAAATTCGCCAAAGGATCGGGCGGAAAACCTGATGATCGTCGATTTGATGCGTAACGATATCGGCCGCGTCGCCGTGCCCGGCTCGGTACAGGTTCCGGAACTGTTTGTGGTTGAACCCTTCCCGGCCGTACATCATCTGGTCAGTACCATTACCGCGCGTTTACCAGAGTCATTGCATGCCACCGACCTGCTGCGTGCCGCCTTCCCTGGTGGCTCCATCACCGGCGCGCCAAAAGTGCGGGCGATGGAAATTATCGACGAACTGGAGCCGCAAAGACGCAACGCCTGGTGCGGCAGCATTGGTTATCTGAGCTTTTGCGGCAATATGGATACCAGCATCACCATTCGCACACTGACAGCCACAAACGGACAAATTTATTGCTCCGCTGGCGGTGGCATTGTTGCAGACAGTCAGGAAGACGCGGAGTATCAGGAAACGTTTGATAAAGTGAATCGTATTTTGCACCAACTGGAGAACTGACACGTGGAATACAGCAGCCTGACGCTTGATGATTTTTTATCGCGCTTCCAACTCCTGCGCCCGCAGGTCAATCATGCCGCGTTAAACCAGCGCCAGGCCGCCGTACTGATCCCTGTCGTACGCCGTGCGCAGCCGGGATTGCTGTTAACCCAGCGATCCGTTCATCTGCGCAAGCACGCCGGACAGGTCGCCTTTCCCGGCGGTGCGGTGGACAGCAGCGATGCTTCATTGATTGCCGCCGCCCTTCGCGAAGCGCAGGAAGAAGTGGCGATCCCACCTTCTTGCGTTGAGGTGATTGGCGTGCTGCCACCGGTCGACAGCGTTACCGGATTTCAGGTCACGCCAGTGGTAGGTATTATCCCGCCAAATTTACCGTATCGCGCCAGTGAGGATGAAGTGTCTGCAGTGTTCGAAATGCCGCTGGCGCAGGCCCTGCATTTAGGTCGCTATCATCCTTTGGATATCTACCGTCGCGGTGATTCACATCGTGTATGGCTTTCCTGGTATGAGCACTATTTCGTCTGGGGAATGACCGCCGGAATAATTCGTGAGCTGGCGCTGCAAATTGGCGTCAAGCCCTGACTATACTTATCTTTACGCACGCCATAGACAACTTGAAACTCAGGTCACAACATTAGTAAAACCGCGGTTATCTATTAGTTTAATTCATGTGAATAGTTAAGCCGATCGCCGCGTTCCCTCTTACACTATGCGCAGTTATAACATCGTTACTGGAAAGCCCAGTCGCCCTGTAGGAGTATTATCGTGATTAGTCTATTCGACATGTTTAAGGTGGGGATTGGTCCCTCATCTTCCCATACCGTAGGGCCTATGAAGGCGGGTAAACAGTTCGTCGATGACCTGGTCGAAAAAGGATTACTGGACAGCGTTACTCGTGTCGCCGTCGACGTGTATGGTTCACTGTCGCTCACGGGTAAAGGTCACCACACCGATATCGCCATTATTATGGGTCTGGCGGGCAATGAGCCTGCTACCGTGGATATTGACAGCATCCCCGGATTTATCCGCGACGTAGAAACGCGTGGCCGCCTGCTGCTTGCGCAGGGGCAGCACGAAGTGGATTTCCCGCAGAATGACGGCATGCGTTTTCACAACGGCAACCTGCCGCTGCATGAAAACGGGATGCAGATCCATGCGTACAATGGCGAAACCGTCATTTACAGCAAAACGTACTATTCCATTGGCGGTGGGTTCATCGTTGATGAAGAACATTTTGGTCAGGATGCAACGAATGAGGTCAGCGTACCTTATCCGTTCAAATCCGCCACTGAAATGCTGGAATACTGCAACAGCACCGGTTTGTCTCTCTCAGGCATGGTGATGCAGAACGAACTTGCGCTGCACAGCAAGAAAGAGATTGAAGAGTACTTTGGCAACGTCTGGCAGACCATGCAGGCTTGTATCGATCGTGGGATGAACACCGAAGGCGTGCTGCCGGGTCCGCTGCGCGTTCCTCGCCGTGCCTCCGCCCTGCGTCGTATGCTGGTTTCCAGCGACAAGCTCTCCAACGATCCGATGAACGTGATCGACTGGGTGAACATGTTTGCGCTGGCGGTTAACGAAGAAAACGCCGCGGGTGGTCGCGTTGTAACCGCGCCAACCAACGGTGCCTGCGGGATCGTGCCTGCAGTACTGGCCTATTACGATCATTTCATCGAGTCCGTCAGCCCGGATATCTACACCCGTTATTTCCTGGCGGCGGGGGCAATTGGTGCGTTGTACAAGATGAACGCCTCTATCTCTGGCGCCGAAGTAGGCTGTCAGGGTGAAGTCGGTGTGGCATGCTCCATGGCTGCTGCAGGTCTGGCTGAGCTACTGGGCGCGAGCCCTGAGCAAGTGTGTGTTGCTGCCGAGATCGGTATGGAGCACAACCTGGGCTTAACCTGCGATCCGGTTGCCGGACAGGTGCAGGTTCCGTGCATCGAACGTAACGCTATTGCGTCCGTGAAGGCGATTAACGCCGCACGTATGGCGATGCGCCGCACCAGCGCGCCACGCGTCTCGCTGGATAAAGTCATTGAGACCATGTACGAAACAGGTAAAGACATGAACGCCAAATACCGCGAAACGTCACGCGGTGGTTTGGCAATCAAAGTTCAATGTGACTAATACTTAATTTTCGCCCATCTGCGACGGATGGGCGAATTTGCCCCTTCTCGCTCGTCTACTGTAATTTTCCCCACTACACTTGCTCTGTTGCTGTTGGCTTCTGTGACCAACGGCTTATCGGGCGGCCCGCATGCAAACAGCACAACGGATCATTCAAAACTATCGCCGTAATCGCTTAATCGTCTGCACAATATGTGCACTACTGACGCTCATCCTCACATTAACGGTCCGATTTATTTCGGAGCGTAATATAAATCACCGTTACACCGTCACCTTTGCTAATCATGCCGTAGAGGCACTGGATGATGTGCTGCTCCCACTGCAGGCCGGGCGCGATATACTGCTCCCGTTGATTGGTCTTCCCTGCTCTGTGGCGCGTTTACCTTTGAGCAAGCATGCTGCCAGGCTACAAACAGTGCGCTCTATCAGTCTGATTCAGGGGGGGATTCTTTATTGCTCCAGTATCTTTGGCTATCGCAATGTGCCTATCCGCCAAATTCAACCTGAATTACCGAGCCGGGAGGCGCAACTGCTGTTGTCCACCGACCATTCGCTGATTAAAGGTAGTCCCATTCTGACGCAGTGGTATCCGGCCTCCGCGGATGGCGAAAATGGGGTGCTGGAAATCGTCAATATTGATTTATTATCGACCATGCTGCTGGAACCCCAGCCACCGCAAATCACCAACGCCAGTTTAACCGTCGGCAACCGCCACCTGCTCTACGGACAAGGTGTTGTCGAGACCTTGCCTGCACTGAACGATGAAAAACGTTATCAGCTTTCATCGCAACATTTTCCCTTCACGATCAGCGTCACCGGCCCTGGCGCCAGTGAATTGGCGATAAAACATCTGCCGACACAACTGCCGCTGGCGGTGATCCTGAGCCTGTTGGTGGGATACCTTGCCTGGCTGGCAACCGCCAGCAGAATGAGTTTTTCCTGGGAGATTAATCTGGCTCTCGCGGCACACGAGTTCGAGTTGTTTTGTCAGCCACTGCTGAACGCGCAGACCCAGCAATGTATGGGTGTAGAAATTCTGTTGCGCTGGAACAACCCACGTCAGGGCTGGATTTCGCCGGAAGTGTTTATTCCTATCGCCGAAGAGCACAACCTGATTGTCCCTCTTACCCGTCATGTCATCGCAGAAACCATTCAGCAACGACACGTTTTTCCGATGAGTAGCCAGTTTCATATCGGTATCAATGTTGCCGCCAGCCATTTCCGCCACGGTACGCTGTTAAAAGACCTTAATCAGTACTGGTTCAGCCAGCATCCCATCCAGCAACTGGTTATAGAACTGACCGAACGCGATGCCTTACTGGATGTGGATTATCGGATCGTGCGCGAGTTGAATCGCCTCGGCGTTAAGCTGGCGATTGACGATTTTGGTACCGGAAACAGCTCGCTTTCCTGGCTGGAAAAATTGCGCCCGGATGTGCTGAAAATTGATAAATCATTTACTTCGGCGATCGGAACCGACGCCGTGAATTCAACCGTCACAGACATCATTATCGCGCTGGGAAAAAGGCTGAATATCGAACTGGTGGCTGAAGGCGTAGAAACGCAGGCACAGGCGCAGCATTTACGCCGTCATGGCGTACATATCTTGCAGGGTTTTTTGTATGCCAAGCCGATGCCGCTTCGTGATTTTCCCAAATGGCTGGCGGGCAGCACGCCGCCACCCGCCAGGCATAACGGGCACCATATCATGCCCATTATGCCATTTCGCTAACCCCGTTTACTCGTCTTCGTCGTGAGCGGGTTGTTCTTTAACAATGCGAACTAAATCCACACGATAGTCATTGGCTTCGACAATCGTAATGCTCAGCGGTGCAACCTCAATAACATCACCTACACGCGGGATGTGACCGTTAGCCGCAATCACCAGCCCTGCTACGGTGGCGATGTCTTCGTCCTCATCCACCAGCGTATCCACGTCCAGCGCCTGTTGCAGCGCGTGCAGATCGGTTCCCCCTTTCACCAACCAGCCACCGGCGTCAGCAATGATTTCAGGGGTTTCGTCGGCGTCCGGGAATTCACCTGCGATCGCTTCTAATACGTCCAGCGGTGTTACCAGCCCCTGCACCACACCAAATTCGTTAGTGACGATGACAAAGCTACCGCGGGCACGACGCAGCACGCCTAGCAGATTAATCGGGTCGAGCGTTTCCGGGACGACAATTGCCGGCGAGGCAGACGCAATCGCTGCAACATCCACACCGTCTTCCAGCGCCACCAGCAGCTCTTTAGCACGCACGATACCGATAATTTCATCAAGTTCACCGCGACACACCGGGAACAGGCTGTGTGGAGAAGAAAGCAACTGTTCACGAATTTCCGCTACGCTCAGATCGGCGTCGACCCAACTAATTTCACCACGAGGTGTCATGATGCCGCGTAATGAACGGGATGCCAGTGAGAGAACACCGTTGATCATATAGCGTTCTTCTTCCACAAACGCGCCTTCCGGGACCGGAACAGGAACCGGATTGTCGGATTCCATCTGCACGCTGGCCTGACGTTTACCCCCCATCAGACGCAAGATTGCATCCGCAGTCCGCGCACGCAGCGGCAGAGTCGACTGGTGGCGAATAAAGTTACGACGGGCAATCTGGTTAAACAGTTCGATGATAATTGAAAAGCCAATCGCCGCATACAGATAGCCTTTCGGAATGTGGAAGCCAAACCCTTCGGCAACCAGGCTCAAACCGATCATCAGCAGGAAGCTCAGACACAGCACCACCACCGTCGGATGTTGGTTCACAAATCGCGTCAGCGGCTTCGATGCCAGCAGCATCACCGCCATCGCAATAACCACCGCCGCCATCATCACCGGCAGATGGTTGACCATACCGACTGCAGTAATGACCGCATCCAGTGAGAACACCGCATCGAGGATAACAATCTGCGTCACCACGACCCAGAAGCTCGCATAGCCTTTTGACTGCCCGGTATCATGTTCACGGTTTTCCAGCCGCTCATGCAGCTCTGTCGTAGCCTTGAACAAGAGGAAGATACCCCCCAGCAGCATAATCAGATCTCGCCCGGAAAACGCGTAGTCCATGACCGTAAACAGCGGTTTTGTCAGCGTCACCATCCACGAAATCACGGACAACAAGCCCAGACGCATAATCAGCGCCAGTGACAAACCAATGAGGCGCGCTTTATCTCGCTGTTTCGGTGGCAGCTTATCGGCAAGAATTGCAATGAAGACCAGGTTATCGATACCCAGAACAATTTCGAGAACAACAAGCGTGAGCAAACCCACCCAAATCTGCGGGTCCATTAAGAGTTCCATGACAAGCTCCTGCTTAAGGAATGATCAAACTGCGCCCTGAACATCTCAGGCGTTAAAGCAATATGCAGATAAAGTTTGTGGCAAAAAGTGCCAAACTGACAGGCTTGATACGGCCTAAAGGTGAAATGACGTCGGTGACGATCCATATGGTGGGCTACTGCCCTATACTCCTGAGTAATTAAACAGATGCTAAACATAACAGAGACAACCGGTTTTTAGCAAAGATTTACCTTCCTTTGCAATAAGTTGTTTCGGAGATATTTCACCCTTCGAAATTTCTTCTGATCGGAAGTTAAATTACGGATCTTCATCACATAAAATATTTTTTTCGATATCTAAAATAATTCACGAAAATCATAGGTTTTTCTTTGTAACCCTTATCTGAATCGATTCGATTGCGGACGAGCGATTCAAAATGCATCTTCACGTTGATGTGTTAACGATAATAAAGGAGGTAGCAAGTGACCATTGCTATTGTAATAGGCACACATGGTTGGGCTGCAGAGCAGTTACTTAAAACAGCAGAGATGTTGTTAGGCGAGCAGGAAAACGTCGGCTGGATCGATTTCGTTCCAGGCGAAAATGCCGAAACGCTGATTGAAAAGTATAACGCTCAGTTGGCAAAACTGGATACCAGTAAAGGCGTGCTGTTTCTCGTTGACACATGGGGAGGCAGCCCGTTTAACGCTGCGAGCCGCATTGTTGTCGATAAAGAGCATTATGAAGTTATCGCAGGCGTGAACATTCCCATGCTGGTAGAAACCTTCATGGCGCGTGACGACAACCCCAGCTTCGATGAATTAGTCGCACTGGCCGTTGAAACCGGTAGCGAAGGCGTAAAAGCGCTGAAAGCTAAACCTGTTGAAAAAGCCGCACCTGCCCCCGTCGCAGCACCTAAGGCAGCGGCACCCGCGAAACCGATGGGCCCGAACGACTATATGCAGATCGGCCTCGCACGTATCGATGACCGTTTAATCCATGGTCAGGTGGCAACTCGCTGGACCAAAGAAACAAACGTAACGCGCATTATCGTCGTCAGTGATGAAGTTGCTGCTGATACCGTGCGTAAGACGTTGCTGACTCAGGTCGCACCGCCAGGCGTTACCGCACATGTGGTTGATGTCGCGAAAATGATCCGCGTCTATAACAACCCGAAATACGCCGGTGAGCGTGTAATGCTGCTGTTCACCAACCCGACCGATGTAGAACGCATCGTTGAAGGTGGCGTAAAAATTACCTCTGTTAACATTGGCGGCATGGCATTCCGCCAGGGGAAAACGCAGGTAAACAACGCGATTTCGGTGGATGAAAAAGACATCGAAGCCTTCAAGAAACTCAACGAACGCGGTATTGAGCTCGAAGCCCGTAAGGTTTCTACCGATCAGAAACTGAAAATGATGGATTTGATTGCCAAGGCGAAATAACCACCTGGCATTTACTTAGTTTTCACACTTAAGTCTGTATAGCAATAGGAGAAGTACAATGGAGATTACCACTCTTCAGATTGTGCTGGTGTTCATCGTCGCATGTATCGCGGGTATGGAGTCGGTACTCGATGAATTTCAGTTCCACCGTCCATTGGTGGCCTGTACGCTGATTGGTGCCGTTCTCGGGGATATGAAAACCGGTATTATCATCGGTGGTACCCTGGAAATGATCGCTCTGGGCTGGATGAACATCGGTGCTGCGGTTGCGCCTGATGCTGCACTGGCTTCCATTATCTCTACCGTTCTGGTTATTGCGGGTCACCAAAGTATCGGTGCAGGTATCGCGCTGGCGATACCACTGGCAGCAGCAGGCCAGGTTCTGACCATTATCGTTCGTACCATCACCGTAGCATTCCAGCACGCGGCGGATAAGGCGGCCGAAAACGGCAACCTGACGGCGCTCTCCTGGCTGCACGTTTCCTCCCTGTTCCTGCAGGCTATGCGTATCGCTATCCCGGCGGTAATCGTAGCGATTTCTGTTGGTACCAGTGAAGTTCAGAGCATGCTTAATGCCATTCCGGAAGTCGTGACCGGCGGCCTGAACATCGCAGGCGGTATGATCGTGGTGGTTGGTTATGCGATGGTCATCAACATGATGCGCGCAGGCTACCTGATGCCATTCTTCTACCTCGGTTTCGTCACCGCGGCATTTACTAACTTCAACCTGGTTGCTCTGGGTGTGATTGGCGCAGTAATGGCGATCCTCTACATTCAGCTGAGCCCGAAATATAACCGCGTAGCCGGTGCGCCTGCTGCGGCGGCTGGCAATAACGATCTCGATAACGAACTGGACTAGCAGGTGAGCGAAATGGTTGATATGACTAAAACTACCACCGAGAAAAAACTCACTCCGAGTGACATTCGTGGCGTGTTCATTCGTTCTAACCTGTTTCAGGGTTCATGGAACTTCGAACGTATGCAGGCGCTGGGCTTCTGTTTCTCCATGGTACCGGCTATTCGCCGCTTGTATCCGGAAAACAACGACGCCCGTAAGCAAGCTATCAAGCGTCACCTGGAATTCTTTAACACCCATCCCTATGTAGCGGCACCGGTTCTGGGCGTTACACTGGCAATGGAAGAACAGCGTGCGAATGGCGCAGAGATTGACGATGGTGCTATCAACGGTATCAAAGTTGGTCTGATGGGACCGCTGGCAGGCGTGGGCGACCCGATTTTCTGGGGTACCGTACGCCCGGTATTCGCCGCGCTGGGTGCAGGTATCGCGATGAGCGGTAGCCTGCTTGGGCCACTGCTGTTCTTTATCCTGTTCAACCTGGTACGTCTGGCAACCCGTTACTACGGCGTGGCATACGGCTACCGTAAAGGCGTAGATATCGTTAAAGATATGGGCGGCGGCTTCCTGCAGAAACTGACTGAGGGAGCGTCAATCCTCGGCCTGTTTGTCATGGGTGCCTTGGTTAACAAGTGGACGCACGTGAATATCCCACTGGTGGTCTCCACCATCACCGGTCAGGATGGCCAAACGCGCGTGACCACTGTGCAGACAATCCTTGATCAGCTGATGCCGGGCCTGGTTCCTCTGCTACTGACCTTCGCCTGTATGTGGCTTCTGCGTAAGAAAGTGAACCCACTGTGGATCATCGTTGGCTTTTTCGTCATCGGTATCGCGGGCTACGCTGTCGGCCTGCTCGGCCTGTAAGACTGTTGTACATCACCGGGGGCTTGCCCCCGGTTTTTCTATTTAGAGGGTTGAGGATTCATGACTATCACGGACCTGGTGCTGGTTCTATTTATCTTTTCGCTGCTGGCGTATGCCATTTACGATCAGTTCATCATGCCCCGCCGTAATGGCCCCACTCTACTTACTGTTGCCCTGCTTCCACGCAGTCGAGTCGACAGCGTTATCTTCATCGGTTTGATTGTTATTCTGATCTACAACAACATCACCAGCCACGGCGCGCAATTTACCACATGGTTATTATGTGCACTGGTGTTAATGGGGTTGTATCTGTTCTGGATCCGTACGCCTAAAATTATTTTCAAACAAAAAGGTTTTTTCTTCGCCAATGTCTGGATTGAATATGACCGGATTAAAGAGATGAATTTATCAGAAGACGGTGTGCTGGTGATGCAATTAGCGCAAAGACGATTGCTTATTCGCGTACGAAATATAGACGACCTGGAGAAGATATATAAACTTCTCATTTCAAACCAATAAGTTACAAATATAGCCTGAACTATGTTTTTTATATCTCAGTGAAAAACAAACATAGCTAAGGCTATATTTCTCCGCCCATATGTTATTTAATTTAACGTTTTATCTATAAATAAATCTAAATGAAAATTATTTTCATTTAGAAGTCAAATAATATTTCTGCGTTTCTTGTTTTATATTCCAAAAATATGTTAAGGTTGCGCCCGTCGTTGGGGAGTAGCCGATTTCCAGACTCCGGAAATGTACGTGTCAACATACTCGTTGAAAAACGTGGCACGTACGGACTGAACATCACGTTTAGTCAGGCGAGACCATAGGCACATCAACTGCAATGCATATTTGAATGGCTCTGTATAGACAATGGGTCCGCTCATTGTGCATGGTTACTGGGGGCAGTGATGTGTTTTATGGAATACCCCGGTCAGGACGCTGTTATGAATATCACCGCAACTGTTCTTCTCGCTTTCGGCATGTCGATGGATGCTTTCGCAGCATCAATTGGCAAAGGCGCCACCTTACATAAACCTAAATTCTCTGAAGCTCTGCGTACCGGCCTTATCTTTGGCGCAGTCGAGACCCTTACGCCACTGATTGGCTGGGGAATGGGGATGCTTGCCAGCAAATTCGTGCTGGAGTGGAACCACTGGATCGCCTTCATTTTGCTGATCTTTTTAGGCGGCCGAATGATAATCGAAGGCTTTCGTGACAACGATGATGAAGATGAAGAGCCGCAGCGCCGCCACGGTTTCTGGCTGCTGGTCACCACTGCCATTGCGACCAGTCTCGACGCGATGGCCGTCGGGGTGGGTCTGGCCTTCCTGCAGGTCAACATTATTGCCACTGCGCTGGCCATTGGCTGCGCCACGTTAATTATGTCCACGCTTGGCATGATGATCGGTCGTTTTATTGGCCCGATGTTGGGCAAGCGAGCTGAAATTCTGGGTGGGGTAGTCCTGATTGGTATCGGCGCCCAGATCCTCTGGGCACACTTCCACGGTTAATTCAGACGCTGCCAGATATGAATACTAAAGTCAGTCTGGCAGTCAAACTTCGTTTTCCCCGCTAACGTTTCCCACACTTCCGGCTTTGCCCGCCAGGCGAACGGCGTCATTTGCAATAACGCAACGGCCTCGCTGCCCTTAAGCTGCATCTGATACCCCAGCGCAATACTCTGTTGCAGAACAAAACCGTCCAGTTGCTCTGTGTGTGGCGCATGTAAACGCACCTCATCATAAATCAGCCCTTTAAGTTCCATTAAATGACGCGGACCCGGCGTGGCGGTGATTACCCATCCACCCGGTTTCACCACGCGGGCCAACTCTTCGGCTTTGCAAGGCGCGTAGATCCTGATAATGGCGTCCATTGACGCATCGGCAAACGGCAGACGATGGCTGGAGGCAACGCAAAAGGTCACCTGCGAATAACGTCGGGCCGCGGCCTTAATCGCCACTTTAGAAACATCAAGCCCAAAGGTTGTACTGCCCGCCAGCACATCGGCAAACGCGTGAGTGTAGTACCCTTCCCCACAGCCGATATCCAGGATCGTCGCATCGTCTGAAATCAGCCTCTGCTTGAGCGCATCCACAATCGCATCGCGTAGCGGCTGATAGTGACCAGCATCAAGAAATTCCCGGCGCGCCTGCATCATTTCCGCACTGTCACCCGGATCGCGCGACCGCTTATGCTGAACCGGCATCAGGTTAACATATCCCTCTTTCGCCACGTCAAACTGGTGTCGCTCCGGGCAGACAAAACTGTTATTCGCTTGAGTAAGAGGCTGGTGGCAAAGAGGACAGGAAAACGACATGACAACTCCGGCAGGTGGCTTAAGGGCGCAAGTGTAACGCGAATTGCGCCCAGGGAAAATAACTTACAGCGACGGCGAGGATACGCTGCTGCCGTGCATCACCAGCAGATGATCGGAGTCAGCAGGCATGCCGTCCGGTTTGACGTTTTCCAGACGCAGGACATCGCCCATAATCTGGCTGAAGACCGGCGCGGAGACGGCTCCCCCATAGTAAGCACCGTTTTGCGGGTTATTAATCACCACGACCAGCGCGAATTTTGGATCGCTCGCTGGCGCAACCCCTGCCGTATAAGCCACGTATTTATCGACATATTTACCATCATCACCAATTTTCTTTGCCGTCCCGGTTTTCACCGCAACACGGTAATCCCTCACCGCAGCCTTGGTCCCACCGCCGCCGGGTAGCGCGACGCTTTCCATCATATGTTCAACCTGATGCACCAACGCCTCCGGCATCACCCGCGTACCTATCACTGGCGGATCGATACGCGTAATAGAAAGGGGGCGGTAAATACCAAAACTGCCGATGGTGGCATAGACATGCGCCAACTGGAGCGGCGTCACCATTAACCCGTAACCGAATGCAAAGGTCGCCCGGTCCAGATCGCTCCAGTAACGTCGCTGAGGCATTAAACCGCTACTTTCTCCGGTTAGCCCCAGCCCGGTTGGGTCGCCAAAACCAAAGCGTTTATAGGTATCCAGCAGTTTCTGTACCGGCATTGCCAGCGAAAGGTGCGACACACCGGTATCGCTTGATTTCTGCAAAATACCGGTAAGCGATAGCTCCGGGTAAAATCCGACATCTCGGATGCGATGTCCATCGAGATTAAAAGGATGGGTATCAATGACGCTATCAGGCTGCACAATCCCTTGCTGCAGAGCAGTCATGATCACCAGCGGTTTAACGGTTGAACCGGGTTCAAAGGTGTCGCTAATTGCACGGTTGCGAAAATCATCCAGCACCGCGCCATCACGGTTATTGGGATTGAAGTCGGGAAAGCTTGCCATCGACAGGATTTCGCCGGTGGCAATATTGACCAGCACCGCGGCTCCAGATTCCGCTTTATTCCATGTTACGGCATTATCCAGCGCATCTTCAGTCACCGTCTGCAAGCGCTCATCAATACTGAGCTGCAATTCGTGCGCGGGGACCGGCATCACTTCCGTGATATTTTCAATCACATGCCCGAACTTGTCTTTGCGCACAAGGCGAGAGCCGGGTTTACCCATCAACTGGCTGTTGAAACTTTTCTCCAGGCCTTCAATACCTTGTCCATCAATGTTCGTAAAGCCGATAAGATTTGCCGCCACATGACCTGCGGGATAGAAACGGCGGGATTCTTCGCGCAGATTAATCCCCGGGAGATTAAGATCATCGACCCACTGCGCCTGCTGAGGAGAGATCTGGCGCGCCAGATAAATAAAGCGGCCAGCTGGATTGCTGTTAACACGTTCAGCCAGCGTGCTGAGTGAAATATGCAGGGTCTTCGCCAATGCCTGCCAGCGTTCGTTATAGCCAACGCCACCTTTGCTGACAATCGTCTTCGGATCGGCCCAAACTGCATTCACCGGCACGCTTACTGCGAGAGGACGTCCTTCTCTGTCGGTAATCATCCCACGCGGTGAGGCGATTGTGACTTCACGTAACGAACGCATATCCTCCTGCTTGACCAGGCTCGTTGGGGTGACAATTTGTAACCACGCAACCCGACCAAGCAACAATCCCAGACTCAACAGTATTGCCACACAAAGCAGGGCAAAACGTACGGGAGTAAAATTGCGCGCATCGCCGTCGTTTTTCTTTTTCACCGGGGCTCCAGCAAGATAGTTTTTCAGGTGACTGATTTAACGGGAATTGCCGGGAGAAAGCGGGAAAAACAATGCTACGAACATCGCGCCTTTGCAACAAAGCGCTAATGGAGAGGCATTCAGAAATATTTTGACGTAATTTGAATTAAAAAGCCCCGCATAAGCGAGGCTTTATATCTGAATTGGTTGCGCCTGAGCGCTTCAAATCAGTGGTATCGATCAGATAGCTGTTACGTTAACAGCAGCCGGACCTTTCTGGCCGTCCTGAATTTCGAACTCAACGTTCTGGCCTTCAGCCAGAGTTTTGAAGCCGTTACCCTGGATAGCGGAGAAGTGTACGAACACATCTTTGCTGCCATCAGCCGGGGTAATGAAACCAAAACCTTTAGACTCGTTGAACCACTTAACTTGACCTTTAATCTTTGCCATTTGCAAAATTCCTTAGAGTATTTTCTTCGCCCGCAGGCATAACATAGATAAAACTGAGACATTACTGCTTGAGGCACTAATATAAGGTTCGGCAGAGAAGCGGTATTCAACGTCAACGTGTTTACTCAGGACTTCTTTACTGAAAATGCCACACATAAACAGAACTGTACCTCGTTTAACCCAAACCGTGTTATCACATACAACGTTAATAATGGCAAGCCATTTTTAAACGTGTCTCGATCGGTCGCACAAATCCCGCAGTTCATCAAACAACAACTGCACAGTTATGCGCCAGGCCGAGTAGAGATATATCCTCGCCTCTCTCCCCTTGCCCCGGCTGGCCTGCGCCGTAGCATGGACTTTCTACCATAGCTCATCAGGTTCAACTGTTCCAGATTATCTGTCACAGCCTCTGCCAGATATCATTTTTTATGCTTAGTAATGCATAAAATATCACAAGCGTAAAAATGAGATCGGCATTCTGGTTTTGCACCAAAATAATGAAAGAATGATGACAATGCACAAAAAAAGTAAGAGAAACGTTTCGCTGATAATAAAACGATCGGTATCACAAAAATGACACAATCATATTATTAATCTATGGATAATTATATTTATGTCAAACCAGAGATAAGATATTAATTGGTCAGAGCATCTGGAAAAATGCAGGTTCCACGTGTGTCGGCGCAGTAATTGCCGGATTGTTGCAGAAGAAAATAATCTGATATCGTTGACGACAGGATGAAGCATCTGAGAATAGCATCTACAGACTCTCACCCTGTCTTTCTGTTTACTACCGTTCGGCTACCAGACGAATGATGTCATCATCTTCATCCTGAGTTTGCACCGCGGTAGGCTCTTCTGCTTTTTCCGGTTCGTTAGCTTCACAAAGACGACGGAGCAATGCGTTCTGTCGTTTTTGCTGATCCAACAACGCCTCAAGCAGTTCAATCTGCTCGTTAGTACGCGAACTTGCCCGATTGATGAAAAACCACAATACAAGCCCGATTACCAGAACCACCACCGATACCACTAAAGACGCAAAACTCAACGCGCCAGAATTCAAAACTTCGTTCATTTCACCACCTCAATGTAGACAGCGTAGTTTACCATTGCCGCACAAGAAGGTAATCAACTGTTACTGAAATGCGCTTACCAGGGAATAAATTTATTGATGGCGCAAATTCCGCTGAAAAATTGTACGTCCTGATCGCACATGATGTTGAACACCTGCGCCCACATCAGTATGCATACCAGCACGACAACTATCAGGACCACCCATCGAATTTTTTTCACTCCAACTCCACTCTCCGAATCTACAGCCTATGTTGATAAATTATCATGAGTTACCTAAACCCTAAGTTAACTGTAACGGCATTAAATGTTTTTAGGAATGATTCACTTGTTTCATCCCATGTACAGGCTAATCTAATAATAACGAGAAAAGATAAGAGGTTGTAATGCGTTTGATTATCCGCGCTATTGTGTTGCTCGCTCTGGTTTGGATCGGTTTATTACTGAGTGGCTACGGCGTTTTGATAGGAAGTAAGGAGACTGCGGCAGGTCTGGGCCTGCAATGTCAATATCTGACCGCCCGCGGGACCAGCACCGCGCAATACGTCCATACCAACAGCGGCATCATTGGCCTGTCAGATTGCCCCCTGTTGAGGAAAAGCACCGTCGTTATCGATAATGGTTAATATAGCAGCAAAAAAATCAGTACGTTATTCGCTCCGGCGACGACGGCAGATCGTAAAAAACCCGATACGCCGTATCGGGTTTTCTGTGTATCGCAACACGTCAAAATTAGAACGGGTAATCGTTATAACCCATTTGCTCTGAAATCTTACGCGCTGCGGTGTGCAGCATTTCGACATATTCGTGCAAACGTTCTTCAGAAAAACGCAGCGTCGGGAATGAGATGCTCAGACCCGCAATGACCACGCCGAAACGATCAAACACCGGTACCCCGATACAGCGCAGTCCTTCTTCCTGCTCTTCGTTGTCTTCGCCATAGCCCTGCTCACGGACTTTATCGAGTAATACCAGCAATTCATCAGTGTTAGTGATTGTCCGATCTGTACTGCGTTTGTACTCAATACCATCCAGAATTTGCTTCACTTCATCGCGGTCGCGCCATGCCAGCAGCACTTTACCAATGGCGGTGCTGTACAGCGGATTACGACGACCCACGCGGGAATACATGCGCAAATTGTACATCGAGTCGATTTTATGGATGTAGACAATGCTGTCTTCATCCAGCGCACCGAGGTGTACTGTTTCCTTGGTCAGACGTGAAAGTTCGCGCATCTGGATGTCAGCGCTACGGATCAGATCAACGTTCTGTAATGCACGCGCACCCAGTTCAAATAATTTCAGGGTCAGGGAATACTTCTCAGACTCGCCTTCTTGTGCCACATAGCCCAGCGTTTTCATGGTCTGCAAAAAGCGATAAACGGTGCTTTTTGACATCATGACGCGTTGTGACAATTCGGTAATACCAATTTCGCGCTCTTCACCCAGCGCCTGCAGGATGCCAAAAACCTTCAGCACGGAAGATACAGAATCGGGTTGTTTATCCAGATCTGCGATAGCCATTTACCACCTCATTGCGAGTGTTTTATAAAAATCAGAACCGGTTTTTATTATAATTTCACGTACCTGCCGTCGCAATCTGTCTTTGCTCACTTAGTTACAAATCTGCGACCTAACGCCTGAATATCAATGCTAAAATTATCATTCTCATCATATTTTCCGACAAAATTGACTTCCTATGGAAAAAATTCAGGCCGATGGCCTGCCATTGCCCCAGCGATACGGTGCAATTTTAACCATTGTTATTGGCATCTCTATGGCAGTACTGGACGGCGCAATTGCTAACGTTGCCCTGCCGACGATTGCCACCGATCTTCAGGCCTCCGCGGCCAGTTCAATCTGGGTCGTTAACGCCTACCAAATTGCGATTGTCGTATCACTCCTGTCTCTCTCATTTCTGGGTGATATGTTTGGCTACCGACGCATATACAAGTGCGGACTGGTGGTATTTCTGCTCGCATCACTTTTCTGTGCCCTCTCCGATTCGCTTCACATGCTAACACTGGCGCGTGTGGCTCAGGGTTTCGGCGGAGCGGCATTGATGAGCGTGAATACAGCACTCATTCGCCTGATTTATCCGCAGCGTCAGCTTGGACGAGGCATGGGAATCAACTCCTTTATCGTGGCGGTTTCCTCAGCAGCAGGCCCGACGATTGCGGCAGCGATCCTGTCAATTGCCTCGTGGAAATGGTTGTTTCTGATTAACGTGCCACTGGGTATTATCGCATTGCTGCTGGCCATGCGCTTCCTGCCACCTAATACACCGCGTAGCAACAAGCCACGTTTTGATCTTCTCAGCGCGATGATGAATGCGTTAACGTTTGGCTTGCTAATCATCGCACTTAGCGGTTTTGCACAAGGACAATCGCTTAAGTTAATTGGTGCCGAGCTCGTAGGGCTCATCGTGGTCGGTTTCTTCTTTATCCGCCGTCAGCTCGCGCTACCGGTACCATTATTACCGGTTGACCTGCTGCGCATTCCGCTGTTTTCACTCTCGATTTGCACGTCAATCTGTTCATTTAGCGCGCAAATGCTGGCGATGGTTTCCCTGCCCTTCTTTCTACAAACGGTGCTCGGTCGTAACGAAGTAGAAACGGGCCTGCTATTGACCCCATGGCCGCTGGCAACCATGGTGATGGCGCCACTGGCCGGGTATCTTATCGAACGCGTCCACGCGGGGTTATTGGGTGCGCTGGGTATGACCGTGATGGCAAGCGGGTTGTTTTCGCTGGTGCTGCTGCCCGCTTCGCCCTCCGATTATAATATCATCTGGCCGATGATATTGTGCGGCGCAGGCTTTGGTCTATTCCAGTCACCGAATAACCACACCATTATCACCTCTGCGCCGCGTGAGCGCAGCGGCGGGGCGAGCGGTATGCTGGGAACGGCGCGCCTGTTAGGGCAAAGTACCGGCGCAGCGCTGGTGGCATTGATGCTCAATCAGTTTGGCGATAACGGAACACATATATCTCTGATAACTGCGGGTATACTGGCAACGGTTGCTGCCATAGTGAGCGGCCTGCGTATCACGCAGCCGCGTGCATAAACGCCAGGGCCGGCAACACTTCGCCGGGCCTGGCGTCATTTATTATTCGCGTAACGATTCCGATGTCACCACTCCGGCTGGTACATAGGATTGGACGGATCGTCGGTATCTCCCATTATACAATCTGAAAAAAACTCCAGACTAAATCCTGAAGTGGCTAACTGCATCAATTTACGCTGCTCATCCGTTAAATTCGCTGTTGGGTCGAGTTCTTCTGCTGAAACAGCATCATCTGCAGAAACTGGCGTTGAGCTGATGTTCATGTCGCTCATGATAAATACCTATTTCAGGAACTCTTTTTGGGTTTCCAGTAGAGCTTCTATCGTCGACGACAATACCTTGGTCAGGTTATTGAAGATGGTATTAGCCTGGCTTAATTTTTCTGACATAACTTGTGACTGGCTTTCTACTGTACTGGACATCGTGTTCATCGAGTTTTCCCACTCGTTAAACATTCCGCTGCTGATAGTGGCAGATTCATCCGCGCCGTGTCCTTCAAAATCCCAGGTCGATGCGGGAGAAACATAAATATTCGCTTTATCTCCTCCCGTCCCATTCATATCATATGCCTGATCTATAACAACAACACTTTCTGTAACATGCACACTAGTATTACTATCACCAGCATCACTATTAGTTTTTGCTGGATCCAACATTGACGTTGGAATCAAAAAACAATCATATTCATGATAATCTTCAGTGGCCGTTGATGTTATGAGTGTATAGCCCTCCGGGATATAAAATCCTTTATCGCCTATTTTGCCTTCAGGGACAATAACCATCTCCTTAGACGTTGGAATAATAGAATATGATTTATTCCCCCCTGTATTTCCAGAATATCTTGGATCGACAAGAGGTAAACCAATCTCAGCTGCAGTGGGAGCTTCAGCCGAAGTCGATGATCCGGCGTCTGAGAGATACCCCAACAGGCTAAACGTTGCCTCTTCGGCATCTCGTACTGGCTGGAGATCAGGGTAGACATACAGGGTATAAGTACCATCAGCCTCCATTACCAAATAAAGTCGACAGTCCTCTTCTGGAGGTTCATTAAGATTAGCAACCGAATCGGCTACCGTAATATTATCTATATCATCTCCAGGGTTACCTGTATTCATTTTCCCATCAGATCCTGCCTCTTCATGCGTTGCAATAACAAGCTGATCGGTTAACTCCAGTTGTGTAGCCCAATAATAGACTCCCTGGGCATCTAATCCGCGGATAGCCACAGGTCCGCGTTCAGGATAGGGTCCGGAAGTCGTTTCAGGGTTAATGGGCGTCAGGTTGATATTACCGTTAGCATCATATATTCCCCACCCAGCAATAATAGCGTCAAGTTCATCTAGCACGCCACCGACATCGATTTTCATTTTATCTTCATCGCTGGAGATATATGTCACCATCCGCGCTTTAAAGCTGTTAACATCATTGAGAAATTCAACGCTTTGATTAGCAAGATCGGTATATACATCCATATAATCCGTTTGCAGCCCAGCAAGCTCAGTACTAACATCCGCATAAATTTCCCAGTCACTCTCGGGATAATTCACCCCATTGCCATGATCGTTATCATTTGACCAGATAGAGGTGCTGAAATCGATATCATCATCAATCTTGCCATCACCGTCCTTATCCATGTTTTTGTCGAAAGTGATGTCCCAGAGTGCCCCCCCAGCAGCGGAGTCCTCTAAAGATTCTCCCACGCTCTTTTCGCTTGAAACACCAGTGCTCATGAACCGAGAGAGAGACGATTTCAATACGGCCTGTGCAGGAGCCGTATCGATAAGGATCCCTTTGTTGAGCAGCTGATGATACTGTTCAGAATAGACTGCCAGTTTTTCTGTCAATATATCAATTACCTGCTGGCGTCGCGTACCCGTTTCTGCAGTGTTGGCAGTTGTCGAAGCTTGTACCACCTCAGGCGATGAAGAAACCGCATCCGTGGTTGTACATAGAGTTGAAAATGAAATTTGTCCTGCTGTTGTGATACTTGTAGACATCGTATCTTTCCCTGAAAGGTGTGCAACGTTTTAGCTACCTGACATCCCGGCAAGCGTATCCTGAGATTGCACATAATGAAGCAATTGTATGTTGCTGGTAATTGCAAGTTTCTGCATCGCGTTGTGCTTATGTACCGCAACCGTACAGACTGAACGCTTGAGAAGGTTTGCAATCTCCTTTACCCGCATGCCTCGTGCATACAGGCGAATAATTTCGAGTTCTCTCGAAGTTAACTGGGACTGCTGTTGAGCATAACCAGTAGTTATATCCGTCTGTTGGATCCGCGGAGAAGAATAAAAGCGCTTTGCCACCAAATCAGATAATGCTTTTGGCAGACAACGTTCCAAATCATCTTTCTTGCTGATTAACGCGTGTACCCCTGACGCCCGGAGACGGCGGAGCGTGGGAGTAAACGTGTAGTTTTCACTTACCAGCGCAATCAGCTTGAGTTCCGGTGCTACCTTTTGAATTCTCGAGATATAGTGACTGGCATCATTATTATTTTGACAGTCAAAAGATACATCAACAATCAACACTAAATTTTTATCATCGCACTTGCCTGATAACGCGTGAATCAATTCATTTCGCGAATGAGTTACAAATGCAATATCCGCATACCCGGCAAGCAAGCTGCGTAATCCTGTAATAACAATCGGTTCATCACTGGCAACCGCAACGGAGAGTCGGGAATGTAGGAATTTATGGGACATACTCGATTCCTTCTTATGCAAACGCTAATCAATCCTTAATTAGCTAAAAATAAATTATTTACGATAATTTCATGCAGTGCAACGCAACTCAAATTATTTATTCTAACTTTAGAATTAAAAACACATTAAATCATTTCATTAATGAATAGCTTTATACTCATTTATCACATTTTTAATATATTTATGTGTCTCATTAAACGGAGGGATTTGATTGTTATACTTTGAAACGTTCCCCTCTCCCGCATTATATGCGGCCAGAACCAGTTCGGGATTACTTCTATAGCGTTTCGTCAATTCCGAGAGCAAATAAGTGCCAAGATGAATATTCATCTCAGGATCAGATAATCTATGCTTTTCGAGAGAATAGCCCAATGCTAAAGACAGGCGATTCGCTGTATCAGGCATCAATTGCATTAAACCCACAGCGCCTTTTGCCGAGATAATGTCCGGATTAAATCCGGACTCAACGGCCATAACCGCCTTAACGAGATACGGATCGACACCATACTGCCTGGCATAGTGGCCGATAACCTTATCGTAACGACCATTTGCCATCTGTGTCGTAAACTGACGCCGCGGTGAGGAACGTGATATGCGAATGGCGGAATTGGCTTTCGTGGCCTGCCAGCGTTGCACGGCATCATTTTTAGCGATAGCGCAACGCCGCCCCTTGTTTGATGTTCGTTGCTGTTCGACATACATGATTCCCTGAGCATCTTCATAACACCACTGCGCTGCCATCGCAGGAGGCATGCAACAACACAGTAAAACAAATATACTATGGCGCATTTCCATCCCCTTCCTTGTTTGTTTCCGCATTTTCTTTATCGCATTTAACATCAACCGCCATCTCTCCTGGCGCGTCATTCTGAGGAATATCATCTTTCCATGCTTGTTCCATCTGCTCTAGCCAGGTCAGTAAGCGCATTATTTCATCAATACTGCTGCTATCAATAAAAGTATAAATTTTTGCCGTCTTAAAAATTCTTCGTGCCAGCGAAATATTGCGAATAACAGGGATATTGTTTTTTTCCGCGAAAGCAATAACCGCAACAGCACGAGAGTTTTTCTCGACAACTGAAATAAAAGGCAAGCCAATTACCGTGGGATTAAAATAAATTCCCAATGCGATATGCGTCGGGTTAGCCAACACCATTTTTGAAGTCAATATATTTGCTTTAGTCTGTTCAGAAAGCAATTCACGATGCAACTGCTTACGCGCGCTTTTAATGTGTTGATCACCTTCATTATTTTTATACTCTTGCTTTATTTCTTGTTTGGTCATCATCAAATCTTTAATATATAAATAAAAATCAACCAAAGCATCAAACGCCATAATAATTAAAAACGGCAACAAGGTATAACAAAAAAGCAATGGCATCAGCCCACGCCACACATTAATAAAATGCTGGATCCCGCCAGTCGGTATAGTAAATAATCGAGCATGATATTTTATAATATAAACACTAAACCCAGTGAGTGCTACCCCAAGATACAAAATAGCTTTTACACTGTCTTTCAGCCCCCTGATACTGAATATTTCTTTAAATCCTTTTATTGGATTAATAGCATTCAGATCCAATCGAATCGCCTCCGACGCCATTTTAAAACGTGTTTGTATCAATGTCATCAGTGCCGAAGTGAAAACAGAAATCAGGGCAATACCAGAGATAATTTTAAACGCTGTTGTAAATACCAGTCGCGCATATTCTCCCGTTGATAGCATGAAACCACTACTGACGAATAAATCAAAATAAAATGTCAACTCCCTCGCATTGATGGTCATCCATACAAAAGATGAGACCGCAATTAACGTAAGTAGCCCTACAAAATCTCGGCTAAGAAACATCTGTCCCTTTTTAGCAGAATCCTCTTTCTTCTTATGTGTTGGCTGTTCTGTTTTTTCTTCACTCATTATACTTAACTCTTCGGTAAAAAATCACTCAGTCGTAATCCTGCCAACTGGGTGATAAGTAATGGTGTTAAATAAATCAACAGAACAAAAATGGCGATAACACTCTTTAACGTTAATGCGACAGAAAAAGCATTCAATTGTGATGCGAAACGTGAAAGTAAACCAAGCGCGCATTCTGTGACAAATAAAGCGACGACGATAGGCCCTACCAAAATTAAAGCCTTCAGCATTAACTCATTAACAAGATGAACCACTTGCAATGCTAATGCTTTATCAAAGTGAAAGGATTGTGCTACCGGAAATATTTGATAACTTTTTTTTATCGCCTCACAAAGCGTAACCATTCCGCCACTTAGCATAAAAGTCGCGCCATAGAAATAGTTCATAAAACTGGCGAAAACAGAAGTTTCAACCCCTATACCTGGATTCATAGTACTACTAATAGTTGCTCCGCGTTGGTTGTCAATGACCTCACCTACCACCAAAGCAATCCAGAATGGCACTGACAGGCAAATACCGCATAGTAAACCAATAATCGCTTCCCGAACGATAATTACCATTGGTGCCGCCGCCGGCGCCAGTGGAAACTGTACACTCAGCAGAGGCAAAAAACCAAGAAGCATAAAGCACGTAATCACATTTTTGGCTAACATGCCCCCTAGCACCTGGCTGTTAAACCAGGGTAAGAAAAATGTTATTGGCAGAAGTCTGGCCATCCCGATAACAATCAACAGGATATATTCATGGTAGAGCACATAAACATTCATAGGCGACTCATTAGGGTATCTGGAATGCCAGGGCCAACACTTCGGCAGAGAAATTTTTCAGGCTGGAAACAAACCAGGGTGCAGTCATAAAAAGCGCGGCACATACTGCCAGCAATTTAATACCAAATGGCAAGGTCTGTTCCTGAATATGAGTAATTGCCTGAAGAATGGCCACAACTATCCCCACCACCGTTGCGACAATAACCGGAACTGAAGATAATATTAAGACCATATATAGTGCTTTATTGCCTATATAAAAGATACCATCCATTGTTATCCCGCCGTTTTCCATAACGTTGCGTACTGCATGACCATGCCGGTCGCAATCTTAGACCAGCCATCAATGGCAACAAAAAGTACCAATTTTATTGGTAATGATATTGTTACAGGGCTCATCATCATCATGCCGAGAGCCAGTAATACGTTGGAAACTAACAGATCCACTACAATAAAAGGAAGATAAACATAGAAGCCTAAAACAAAGGCGCTTTTTATTTCACTCAGCGAATAAGCCGCTAACAGCGTAAATAACGAGCTATTTTCAACTGTTGGTTTAACCCCAACAACCTGATGATCATCAGTTACGGGATATTGCTGCTGATAGATATTACTAAAAAATGTAAGGAGTTCTTTATCAGAAAATCGGTATAAATAATTTTTATACCCAGAAATGCCGTTATCGATGAAGTTTTGCACTGACTCAACATTGTCGAAAGAGACACCTTCCTGGCGATAATATTCATAGCCCTGCAGGGCAACTGGCGACATGACAAAAGCAGTTAATAGTAGTGATATACCATTCAAGGTCATATTGGATGGCGCCTGCTGTAAGCCTATGGCGTTGCGTATCAATGAAAAAACAATAGAGAATTTAATAAAACACGTTCCGCCCGCAATGAAAAATGGCAAAAGTGTCGCAAGACTCAGAATCCCTACCAAACCAATGCTGTTATAATCCGTCATAATTTCATCTCACAATGTGTTGTAAACTTCCTCTATTTCCACCGCCAGGCGATCATTCAGTAAAACAAGTTCTCCCTTTGCTAACGTTTGTCCCTGAACCCGGAGTTCAACATCAACTTTATTGTCTCCCAGACCAATCTGGGCATCTAATACATCGCCGGTTTGTATTTTACTAATTTCTGCTAATGTCATGGTTGTTTCACTGAGTACAAACTCAATGTTTAGTTTGAGTCCATCTGCCGTCCATAACTTATCAACAAGAGCATTATTTGTTTGACTATCCATAATATCCTCACTTACAGTAAAACTGTGTTGTTCATATTGAATCGCACAATATTCTATGTTTCCGACATAAAGGTAAATCTGAACATTTGTAATCCACAAGGCATCACCAATGGTCAAATTTTCGATATCACTCACAGGTAACGATGTGAATCCGAGAGATACTTTGATGGGACAAAGCAAATGCTGGCAATCGTTTACTGTTTCCGTAACCAGCACATCTAATGAGGTTAGGGATGTTTTTGGAAACCAAACAAAACCAGCATCATCACCGGCACTGTAGAATTTTTCATGCAGAGGAATCTGACATTCTGGGTCCTCAATAACAACTTCAGCAATAGGTGCTGAAAACCACTCAGTCCCCAAGGAGAGATTAAATAACAGCTCACCGTACAATGTAGAAATAAATTTGTTTCCCATCTGCTGAACAGAAAATCGAGCATCCTGCATGCCATATTTCTGCAAAAGCGTTTCTGCAGAGACAAAAAAACATATCTCCGTTCCGGCGTGAACACCGCTACAGCGAATGAATGCTCCCTACATTCGTTTCTGATTTGTCAGCAACGCGATAGAATTGCGTGCGCAGTACTGCATGATCAGGTTTTCTGTGACATCCAGGTGCCGTAAACACGAAAGAATGGTATTCACGTCTCCTCCTCTTCGTCATTTAAAACATCCTGGTTTGCCTCATTCTGCTGCTGTGAGTTTTGCTGATTCTGTAGATAGTCATTCGCCGTCGACACGGCACCATCTACACGCAATCCGTGCAAAGGATATTGCTGTTGGAAATTTACCAGCTGTTGTTCAGTTTCAATGTCCGATGGCATAATTTGTATTTGCGTATCAGATTTATTCTGTGCGTGTTCTATGCGTACCTGGGCCGTTTGTTGAGTAGGAAAGGTCCAGCTCACTTCGGTCACATTCGATTTCGTGTTTACTGCAAGCGCTACATCTTTGGCAGACTTTAATTGCTGCTGAATAACTGTCTCCTTTCCGTGTTCTCCAGATAATAGCTTTTCCGTTACCCATCCAGATTCAACGATAGCCTTGTCAGGGACTGGCATTGCAGACAGAACTGTTACCTCTGAAGATTCATTTTTTTTCTTATCAGATTTCTGAGTATTCTCTTGATGTTGCGGAACCGCTGCGGTAAAAATTGCTGCCGATCCACTGTGGATCAGGGCTTGTTCCTTTAATCGCCCTACATCAACGCTGGCATGTTGGCTAATATTCCCGGCAGAAATACGTGTCGGCACATTAGATACAGACTTATTGCCCGTACTATTCGCTTGTAGCTGCTGCACGAATCTGGCCGACAGAGACGATGATAGCGTTTCCCCAGCTAATATTACCGATACCGCAATCTGATCAGTTTGCTCGGTGCCCTTATCTCCTTTTTTCTCATCTTGTTACCGTCAAAATCCTCAATCTTAGTATTCTTTTTCCACTTGGTATCAGTATCATTCAATAATTTCTGAATAATAAAATCAATAGATTGCACACTGTCACAAGAACCTATGTTTTCTGATAAATGCGCTTCTACTGATGATGATCTTATATTTTCCATGCAATACATTCCTCTATAGAATATTCTTCCAGAGCAATTTTTTTGACACTACGCAGGCGTTTAACTTTTTGTTGGCATAAAGACCACTTACGCTTTTTTCGTTCATAGCTGGCGCGTAATTGCAACAGACGCGACTTTTCATCTTCTTGTTCATGCTGACTTGCAATTAATTCATCTTTTTCCGCATCCAGACGATATAAAACTGAGAGCAGCGATGATTCTTTTCTTTTAATAGCATATATATTGTCTTTCGTTACTTCACTTTCGGTAACTCCATGCCATAAAGTGATGATACAGTCATTAGTCTCCTTATGACCTTCAGCATTAGCAATCAGCAAATTTTTTAATCGTTCAATTTCGCGTTCAATACGTGTCACTTTCAGAACAAGGCTATCGCAGTACGTTGAATACAGATTTTCCATACTTTTATATGGCATACAGTGACTCCAACATTTGTGTAAATGATGTTTTATCTTCCATCTTTTGCTGGAGAAAATTCTTTATAATGTCAGTTTTCCCAACAATTTTATCTGTGGCTGGATTTTCACCTGGTTGGTATTCACCTAATTCAATCATCAGCTTCAACTCGTCCAGTTTTGACAAGTAATTTCGAAATAAAGATGCAGCTTCACGCTGCTCATCAGATGATACTGCACGCGTTACACGACTGACGCTACGTAATACGTCAATTGCCGGATAATGCCCTGTACCAGCCAGTTTTCTGGAAAGATAAATATGCCCATCGAGAATCGAGCGCACTTCATCACCGATGGGGTCTACTTCCTCTTCTTCTTCAAGCAGTACCGTATAGAACGCTGTAATGCTGCCGAATTGAGTTTTACCACTTCTTTCCAGGATTCGTGGCAAATTATCAAAAACAGATGATGGGTAACCGCGTCTTGCAGGCATTTCTCCAGCGGAAAGCGCGACGTCACGAAGCGCACGGGCATAGCGTGTCATTGAATCAATCATCAGCACAACATTCTTGCCGGCATCACGAAAATATTCAGCAATAGTGGTGGCAATAAGCGCTGCATTCCGCCTTTCGACAGCGGGCCGATCAGAAGTAGAATAGACGACAATAATTTTATCACGCTTATCCTCCGGGATCCCTTCAGCTAAAAACTCGGTAACCTCCCTGCCTCGTTCACCAACCAGTCCAATAACGTAAACATCTGCAGATGAATGGCTAATGATCATTGTCATTAAGGACGTTTTTCCGGCTCCAGCCCCAGCAAAGATCCCTACACGTTGACCTATACCGCAAGTTAATAACCCGTCGATAGCTCTGACACCTGTCGCAAATAAGCTATCGATTGGCCGCCGCTCACTGTAATCTGGCGGAGATTGCATAATGGTTCGAAACATCGGTAAAGATGCGTTGTCAGGGGGTGGTGACACAAAACGTTCACAAATCTCGCCTTGTGCATTAATAACTGTACCCAGCGTGTCCATCGATACTGAAAGAGAAAAAGCAGTACCGTCCGGAACAATAATATTGGAACATGAAATACCATCAGATCCGCCCAGCAGGCACAGCACAGCATTGCCCTGGCTAAAACCGATAGTCTCTGCTTGTCCAATGACACGAGGATCGCTCAGAGAGCGATAAATACGACATCGTTCCCCAATAAAAGTATGGCGCAACGGTGCAGTAATGATCGTCCCCTGAATCGATGTTATCCTGGCGTTACAATCAAAAATATCACTAAGCAAGATTTCCTGCATTATTTTAGCGCCTGGCTAAATTCATCTACGCGCTCATAAAACTGGTTCAATACATCCGCCAATGACTCACCTTGTTCAATTACATTTTCACTTAAAAATACTCTTAAAACAAAACTTCCATCATCTTCAACTAGCTGTAGCTGGCCTGTAATGCTCCAATCACAAGTTGCAACTAATGATTCGATAAGTTGTGGAGCAGCATTTAATAAGGCATGACTATCATATTTTGCAACAGCACTCCAAAGAACCACAACACCGTTAACAGTACTAAACATAATTGACGGTTTTTCACCAAAACTAAGCTCGATTGTGGAATGATGATCTATATCAGAGATCAACGATGGATCGCATCCCATTACCTCAAGCGCCTGTTTGAGAATATCTACAATTTTTGAAACATCCATTTAATTAATCCACCATTTTGATTACGTTAACTTTAACACTTTCTGATATTTCGCCAAATGAAATGACATCCAGATCAGTAAATTGCGACATTATCAAACGTTTAGTATAGCGTCTGATATCAACTGCAGTTAGAAATACAACATCCTTTCGTGAAAGGTTCAATAAATGATGCTCAAACCTGTCAATAACAAACTCATTATCTGCCGGTTCCATATTAATAAATGATCCAGAAGCAGATGTTTTAATTCCCTTACGGATTTTATTTTCAATCTCAGGTGATAACACCATAACTGACAATACATTTTCAGTAGAAAACTTATCTGAAATATAGCGAGCTAACGCACTGCGCACATGCTCTACCAACTGGATCGTATCTCTCTCTTTCCCGCCCCACATCGCCAACGCTTCCAGCACTGCTTTCATATTTCTTACTGAAATACGTTCACTTAACAAACGCTGTAAGACTTCAGATACTCGCTGGACAGTACAATGCCTGTAAGTTTCCTTTAATAACTCAGGATACTGGCGTTCAAATTTATCCATAATATTTTTGGTTTCCTGGATACCAAACAGCTCAGGGATCTGTGCGGTCACCAGCAACTGAAAAGAAAGCATCATTTCATCTTCTGCCGAACGCAACGTAAATCCCAAAGATGAACATAACTCCTGGCTCTGTTCGGCGACCCAGTATTCTTTTTCATTTCCATATTCAGTGGTGATTACATCAATGCCGGGTAAATCAATAATACCGTCAAGATTCAAAAGTTTGAAATGCCCAAAGTTAATTGGAAATACACCTGCAGTAACTTCATTGATCAGGACAACAACATGGTTCAACTGTACGTTTGGGCTCATTACCACACTGACTTTCGGGAGTTCAATGCCATAGTTAAGGTAAAAATCCTGTGAAAAACGCATGCCAAAATGTTCAAGATCCAGATTGTTAAAATCTTGCTCTGGAAGCATTACCATCAACGGTACAGTTTCAGGTATAATACTTGCTGTGGGTAAAAGAGTATTTCCTTCACTACCAAAACTTCCCCCTGAATTCGTTTTTATACTCCCCGAAGACGTTGCCTGCTTTTTAGCTTTCATCATACGATTAATATAAACCGCAAGAATAATACCAGCTATAAACATAAAAATTATCAATGGAAATCCCGGAAGGCAACCAATTAAAATGGCTACAATTACCGTAACAATCAAAACAAAATCACGCTGGAAAATCTGATCAATGATATTGTTACCCAGATTTTTTCCATCCTCACTAACCCTTGTTACCACAAAGCCGGTACCAATGGAAATAAGCAAAGCCGGAATCTGAGCGACCAAGGCATCACCAATTGTTAAAATCGTATAGACATCGGTAGCCCCACTAAAGGACATACCATGACGCCCCATGCCAATAGATACGCCACCAATGAAATTGACAAAGATAATCACAATGCTGGCAATTGCATCACCCTTGATAAATTTCATTGTGCCATCTAATGCACCATACAGTTGGCTCTCCTTTTCCAGCATGGAGCGTCGCCGTTGGGCATCATCAGCATCAATATTTCCCGCTCGCAGGTCGGCATCAATACTCATCTGTTTACCGGGCATGGCGTCCAGAGAAAAACGTGCACTAACTTCTGCGACACGCTCTGAACCTTTTGTTATAACAATAAATTGAAAAAGTGTAACAATTGAAAAAATGATAAAACCAACAATAATATCCCCAGCAATAACGAAGTTACCAAATGTTGTAATAATGTGTCCTGCATCAGCTTGCACCAGTATCATACGGCTGGTACTGATAGATAACGCAAGACGAAAGAGCGTTGTAATGAGCAAAAGTGAAGGCAATGCAGAAAATTCCAACACTTTCTGTATATAAAATGTGCCAATAAAAATTAAAATAGAAAATGTAATATTAAAAGCTAATAGTATATCAATAAGCCATGTTGGTAGTGGTATAATCAACATGGCTAATATTAATATCATCAACACAACCAAAAATAATTCTGGTCTCTGCGCTATTTTTTGCCACATATGTATCTCAGACTACGCTATAATGTTAATTACACTCTATATACTTTATAAATCTCTCGTATATAAGAGCTATATCTATTTTTTTCTGCAATACACAATAATAGACTTTATCGTGATGCGATAGAACTTGCTCATTGTGACTAAGCATTTCACTGTTATTATATATCCATGCAGAAAGATCGATCACACCTATGGGCATTTCCACCATTACAAAGTACCATACTCCATATCGACAGCAGCGGAATAAACTTCCCTTGAATGTAACAGAGATTTCTTCTCCGGCTAGCAAATTGCATACCTCATCTTCCAGTCCGCTATTAACCATATGTCCTTCTGATATGAGTAAAACGAGAAAACCCGTCGATAATCATTGCAAGAGTATTCTCAACACTCATTTTCATTTTTTCAGCATCGGCCAGATCATCTGCAAAGATCCCGAATGGAAGTGGCTTAATAGCAGAATAAACTTGTTGGACAAAGTTGGTTTTATCGCTACCTGCATAATATTTCATACAGTTGTTAATCAGTTCAAGCGTTAAATTCTTAGTTTCATCAGGTTGCAAAACAATATGAAAGAAGAAATCAAGCAATCTGAAATCTCTTTCATTTGTTGATGGAATATACTCACCTTCATTCATCTTCGACATAAACATCTTATCGGCAGAACGAAGTATATTCATTCTAAAATTTGCTTCAAGCAAAGTGCCAAATTCAAGTGCGCTGCATGAAGGGTCGTAACTATTAATATCACAATGCAGTGCCTGGGAATAGTAATCCAGCACAGCGTAGCGATTTTCAATGCCAAATTTCTCAATCGACATCTGGTATATTTCTAGTGGATCAAGGTCCTGCGTAAGAAACCCCTCATAAGCTTTACGCAATGACTGTTCGTTTTGTTTTAGTTGCAAACTAAATTTTCTTGCTGTATTTGCACTGTTAATGCCTGCTTTTATCTTTTTCCTGTCAGGTCCCTTCATTAGATTTTCAAGAGCAGACTCCAGAATATCCAAAGAAATATCAGGCAACTCATCATTTTCTTTTTTCTTCTTTTTCATCAAGATAAACGTGTGAAGAAGTAAAGCAATTTCTGTCGGGTCGGCGAGTAACTGATGCAGATAATTTAATAATTGTTTTGCCGTCATTGCTCCGCCTTTGGCAAAATCATTGATTTTCATCACACAGTTTGGCGTTTTCTCCTTTATTGAGGCTTCACACTCTTCAGCAATACTTTCTGGTGATGAAGGTTTTGCCTTCGCCGCACGATTATTCTGCAGAAAAGAACTCAATAACGCTGACATATCATCGGCCATAGTCATCGCAACTGAAAAAGAACCTTTCTCCACCTTCACTTCAGCATCATCCTGCATCTTAACAAGGACGTTGCTTAAATCGCCAATCCCTCCCGCACTTCGGACACTGGCCATTGGCAAAGATTCTAATGCCATATTCTACCCCTGATGAGTTGGTGTTATAAAAGCATCTTGATTAATTTTTTGCGTCTTATTCTGATAATTTTTAATGGCATCCCATCCATCATTAATGTAACCATCAAGCGCATCTTTGTGGCTAAAATCATCTTCTAGTATCCTGGGCTGAATCAAAAAGAGTCTTACCGCCTTCGAGGAATTGTTTGTCTTTGTTTTAAATAAATTACCGATAAATGGAATATCGCCAAGCAATGGGATTTTAGTAACACCATCAGACAACTGATCGCGTGTATAGCCACCAATTAAAAGATTCTGACCGGCAGTCACCCGAGCCATGGTGCTGATAGCAGTATTTCCCACAACCGGTAACTGATCTACCGTTGCAGTATCACCTTGATCATCTTCCACAGTATTTCCATCTGTAATGTCAATATTCATCTCAACGAGTTTATTATCATCTGAAATCATTGGAATAACGTTGATGGAAGTACCATAGGTTACTGTCTGGAGCGAAACTTCTCTTTCCCCCATCAATTTGACATAAAAACTACGCGAATTATCAAAGATAGCCGGAATATTATCCTGAGCCAGGATGATGGGGCGTGATACAATATTCGCCTTATTCCTCTGACTTAACGCATTAACGGTTGCCAAAAACATATCACTTTGCGAGCTTGTTAAGATACTTGTGGCATTAAAAAATGTCTGGATGCTCGAACCGACTTTATATTGCCCTTGCCAATTTACGCCTATTTGTTCTAAATCATCCTTATTAATATCAATAATCCAAAGTGAAAACTCGACTTGTTTACGAGGAACATCAAGGCGTGCAATAAGATCTTTTATCATGTTAACTTGATCTTGCGTGCCTTTAATAAGCAAACTGTTACGACCTGAAAATGGCAATACTTTAATTTCACTGCCAGAAAATCTGCTATTATCGTTAAATTCTGCACGCACGCCAAATTCAGATTCTTCGAGAATCTCTGTTTCAGCTGTAGACTCTGGCTTAATTTGCTTTTTGACTGCAACATTACTTTTTCCTTGAACTCCATTATCAGAAAACAAGTTGTTGATTGTGGTGGCAATGCCTTGCATCGTTTTCGTTTGCCCGCGATAGCTATAAGTACGATCATCCACGAACACATGCCGCAGTTTTACTGTATCAATGACTAATTCGCTGTTAGATGATGAATATCCCTCTCCCATAAAACCAGCTATACCAACTACGATTTCAATATATTTTGGTGGCCCTGAGATATAAAGTGTATTGGATGGCATATTCATTTTAAGTGGATATCGAGAATTATACATACCATTGCTGTGCAAGAAATCCTCCAGATCTCTATAGCTTCTGGCTGGAAAATGAATGATTGCAGTTTTAGCTTCTGAGGCTTCATATATATAATATATTGAACCATCAAAGTACCAAATTAACCCTAAGTCATGCGTAATGCGCTCGACCATTTCCATTGGTCTGTTAAGATCGAAACGGCCTGTCACCGAATATTTTTTTGCGCGTGAACTTACAATATTCGAGCATTCAAGTGGAAACAAACAAACCCAGCCGTCATTAATACTAATTCCACACGCAAAAAATTGATTCAATTTCATCACTAACATTGAGAGAACGGCATACTTATCAATAAAATATTCGTCGGTTAGCTGGAACAACACATACTGTTCAGAATGGCAGATACTATAATTTTTCATTTATCTTCCTCAATGAGGACGGTGTCATACCGAAAGAGGATAAGATAACCTGGTTCAAATGAGACTGTGAGCTAAATCCATTGCTCATTGCTATATGAGTAAGGCTTTCTTTTGTCTCTACAATATCCAGCATTGTTTTTGTCAATCGCCATGCCTGCATTCTGGTTTTTACTGTATCACCGAAATATAGTTGTGTTTTTTTTCTGAAATTCGAGTATGACAAACCGTAACGTTCACTCAAGTTAGTAACATTGCTAATATCATTATTGATATAATTTCCTATAAGATAGTTTGCGATCATATAAGACTCTTGCTGTCGTATAAATTCACATAATGAAGCAAAGTCAAAATCTTCAATTCTTTGAATATATCTAATAATAAATAATTGTTCTAGTTCTGAATATCTTAAGCATATATTGCCATTATGCTTATGTTGAGTATCAGAATTCCAGTACGTATTTATGTCAGAATAAACCTGATACGCAGCATCAAGAAATGCAAGCAATTCAGAAAAATACCCTACATTTACAGTACCCGTTAAAATCCGTGACTGCTGGTGATAATCTCTGATCTGGCGGCCGTAGATTAAATGCTGTGAAAATCTTCCCTGTTCGCCAATCGTCCAGATATGGTTTTCACACCGCACATTCCCTGGGCATTGATTCAATTTATTTTCAGTGTTTAGTGAAACGCATAGCAAAAATTTTTCAGATAACTGTCTGCGGCTAATTTTATTCCCTGGATACCATTTAATTCCTTTAACATTCATGGCCTACATCCGTTTTATTCAAAACTCTGGTTGGCAGAAATTGTCATACTTCCACTATCGTTAACATCAGCCATCATTGCCACGGTGTCCGTTACACAGATTTTTAAGAAATGTTCCAGATTTTGGTCAGCGCTATTGATCGTTAAGGTTTTTGACTGAAGATTCCATTGAATTTCAGCATCTGGATGTTGAGTCTCGGCAAGATACTGCGTTGCACAGTATACAAGCTGTTGCCTGAATAAACGCGTAGAATGCGTAATATGTCCATCAGGCACCAATGCGATGTCTCTTTCTAACGGTTTTTTAACTGTGCAGCCGAACAGCACAGTTGATAAAATCATTACAGCAATAAATGATAAAGGCCCCTTATACATATAATGTTTATTCATATTTAAGTTCCCTTCCTTGGGAGAAAACGCCTCTGCCGTTTTGCTATTGAATGCCCCTTTAATCATCAGGAACCTTAGCTTTGACATAGGCTAGTGTCTTTCATAAGAATATTACATAAATTTTTATTTATTTTTTCTATTTTCTTTTTTGTTGAATAAATAAATATTTATTCTTTTCATTTTTTATATCCCCTAGACTACTTAGGTGCATAGTAACCTTGTTTTTGTACGGGATTTTTATGGAAGAGAATTCGCAGCGTGCAGGTATGGATTGCCTGCCCCACTATGTCATGAAGGTGCTTTCTGGCTCGATGTATGGAGTAGACATTCCATTACCTCACAGCGAAAACGTGCATGTCCGCTTCATGTCACAGGAACAGTTATTAACTGCGGAACAAAGTGAACAGCAGTCTATTTTTAGCAGCGTCAACACTGTTGTCGTCCCAGCCCCTACAGACCAGAGCACCTGCTTTCTGTTGTCGTTTATAACCTCTGCTGAAAGTGAAACAGTGGCTGTATCTTGCCAGGTACTGTCCCTCGCCGGAGAAGACCCCCTTTCTTCGGAAAATGACGGAGAGACTTCAGTTCGAGCTTTAAACCTGAACAGCCCAGTTAAGATTGGCCTGATAACTATTGCCTTAAAAATCAAGGGTGAATACTGGAATCAGGCCGTTGTAAACTATTCCAGAGAGCCGCTTTCTTCTCTGAATCAGGATGAAAGCATTACCGATCCTTCATTTGCTAAAGTATCAACCGATAGATCATACTTTCGTCGCCAACTTTTTTGGCTGATTTTTCTCAGCACCGTTATCCTTTCTGTCGCCGCCACTTCTTTCATCGGTTATTACGCTAAGGTGGATAACAGTGCTTCCGTACTGTCTTTATTGTCTCCTGTTGATCCTGATATCGTTAAACTTAAGGATGGCAGTATTTATGTCATTGTGAGGAACGATACCGACGCCGGCTGGGGCTGGCAGGAACTCAATAAAAGTAATGTTAATACAGAAAAAATTCACATTGTATCTCTTGAATCGGCTCGCCTTGATCTTTCGGCAATGCTCCACGAACTGAAGATCCCATTCCATAAAATTGAACTCGCTGATTCTTCAACTTTAGCAATAATATTTAGTACAGAACGTTGTACTAAAGATACGTGCAACAAACCCTTTAACACGTTGATTGTTAAAGATTATCCGTGGATAAAAAATACAGTCATTGGTTCATTTGCCGATCAAGAAATCATTGCATCTGCTAAGCATAAACTCAATGAATTAGGATTTCAGTTTACAACAGACATTACACCTTTAAGAGCGAGTTTTATTATTCATGGTGTTATCGATAGAGAACAGTATTCTGTTATCCAGAATTCGATAGACAGTTTTAGACAAAGGTTTGGCGGTGAATATGTTCAGTTTGATTTTGGACTGGACGAACCGGGGTTACGGCCATTGACATATCGGAACGGTGATGACAGTTATGCCATCATCTCTGATTACCACTGGCTTTATCCCTATTAAATTAAATGGAATAAGAGGCAATTAGAATGGTCACATTTGATAATAAATCGCATGATGCAAGTACTGTAACCGACCTGGAGTTTGGTTCGGGATATATTAGCAATATGGCTTTAGGATTTGAGCAAGGTACACAAGACCTCAGACAATCGCTGGATGATGCATTAACGGTTTTACAAAAGGATCCAAGTAACCCCGCTAATCTGGCGGCATACCAATCTGCATTATCTGAGTATACTCTTTATAAAAATGCGCAATCGAACGTTGTTAAATCATTCCGTGATATTGACCAGGGCATTATTGCTAACTTTAAGTAAAAATGATGTGCGGCAAGGTAGGTCCACTGCTTTTGCCGCTATCGATTTATCCTAAGGACAGGGAGTACTAACGTGAGCATGTCTATTAATCAGATATCATTGCAGTCATTACAGACACCCACTTTTTCAGAATCACAACCCTCTTTAGTCACGGGTGATTTGGTTGATCTGGATACACGATTAGCTGAAGAAGTCTCCAGACTGGCAGCAGGTACCCAGGTTGAAAAAGACAAAATTACCGCCGCATTGAATAACCCAGCTGTCACTTCCGACCCTGAGCAACTCGTAATATGGCAAAACAAGCTGAGCGCTTATACTATAGATACCAGTTTATATAGTACGCTGGCTCGTAAGGGTGTTTCCGCAATCGAAACATTAATAAAAACATGATGAAATCATTGAATATAAAGACTGCGCTGATGCTACTTATGTTTCTACTTTGCGGATGTAATGAAAAATTAGCTGACCAATTATCTGAAAGGCAAGCTAACGAAATAATTACACTTCTGGAGTCGAATAATATCGATGCGTTCAAGGTTGACGGTGGCAAAGGAAAATATTCCATTCAGGTTTCCTCAGAAAGCCTGGCTTCAGCGACGGTATTACTGACTGCTTATAACCTTCCATCTGCTGAGGATATTGAAATATCGCAACAATTTCCTGCGGATGCTATGGTGTCGACCCCCCTTGGTGAAAAAGCACGACTGATCTCAGCTATTGAACAGAGACTGGGTCAGTCACTGCAAGAACTAGAGCATATTACCAACGCCCGAGTGCACTTGAGTTATCCTGGTATTAGCCCTGAAAATAATGATTCATCTTCAATGGTGGCATCAGTATTGATAACCTATCAGGGAACAATTGATGAGGCAGCATATTCAGATAAGATACGTCTATTTATAAAGAACGGATTGCAGGATATGCACTATGAAAATATATCTGTGGTTATGTTCCGCCAATCCGCGCCGCTTAAATTAGTGAGTATCAGACCTTCACATCCGCTATGGGGATACACCGTTATCATTGCATGTTCAGTTCTACTATTATTTCTGATTTTGCTAGGTGTGTTCTGGCCCCGTATATCTCAACGTTTTATTTATAAGAAAGAGACAGAGTAATCAATCACAATATTTCATTAGCGACGATTTCTTTTCGTCGCTAATTATTGGATAAGCTATGAATGAGATAATTATGCTTAGCAAAATTGTGCTAATGCCGGCTGACTGGGCAAATATTACCAGAGTAGCTAAATTGCGCAATGTGCCACGTACTATTGTAAACAGACTTCTGTTGCCACATAACACTATTGATATTGATCTATTACAACTCTCTGAACAAAATATGTTTTTTATTTCTCGCTGGGACAAAATCTATAGTGCAGCGATGATGGCCGCATCACGGCAACTGGCTCCTATGTTCGTACGGTTTCCCGCCGCCCTCACGCTTTTAACGGCCAAACAGCGCGCTTTCCTTTATATTCCCTGGTTTTCATCTTTACCCATAAACGAGGAATATCGCCAACCTGATCTCGCTATGCTTGAACAGTATGCATGCACATTGTTGATAAAAGCAATGCACAATCGATTTCCCCCTCCTCTTGTCCCTCTACTGGCCTTATTTTTCTCTGATGAATGTCAAGAGCCTGATATCAGAGATGACCAAATCTATTCTGAAGAATACTTTCTTTTTTTGCAGGCCTTAGAATATGCTTAGACAAATCTCACTTCCGAAGCAGTATCATTTGCCAGATACCCCACTTATCAAAGCGAAATGGCTGAATTCAGCGACCAGTGCATCCAGACTTGAGCTGCTTGCCAGAAAGCATGCTCAACATATTCTCCGTGATGCAAGAAACGAGGCTGATGAATTGCGTTCTCTTGCCTGGATAGAAGGTTATACTCAGGGAATACAGAAGGCATCACAAACTGTAGTCGATTACGTCAGCAATGTTGAATCTGCAACATCACAGTTGTTGCAACGTTCGCAACTGCAACTGGAGAAACAGTTGCAGCAATTATTTGCCAGTGAGGCCGGTATAGAAAATATACTCGCACTTTTAGCTCATTATCTATCACGTGATGCTATTACGGACTACAAAGCTATCGTTTCATTCCCTGCTTATGCCATTCGCTCAGCCAAATCCATCAGTGACCATTTTAAGCAGTCCGGAATTGATGTTGAACTTCGAACATGTCAAGCTGAAGAGTTACGGGTAGAATATGGACAGGAAATATGGTGCTGTAATTTTCAGCGCCAGCCATCCCAGCTGGCTAAATTAGCTATTGCCGCGTCTTTTGCTACGCTGAATATTTCTGAACGCCTTGAAGAATATCGTCAGCAGGCAGTAGAGTCTGTTTTGGAATAATCGATTTAGCTCTCTGATTTTTAAGCACGTATAACGGCCCGAAACATATCGGGCCTTTTTTATATTTCGGTTAGCAATCAGGCTTTCAGATTGCTACTGACTGTAGAAACCAGATCTGCTGACGAGTGGCGTACATCAGCCATCAGAGAAAGAAGACTACTCATCACTTGCGCCGCTTTTTGAGCTGTTTCTTTGCTCATCTCCATAGTTTGATCCATCATTTTACTACTTGCCTGCAGGGATGTCTGCTCGGCTTCAGAATTTTTCGTCTCCATACCAAACGAGCCTTGTTCTGCCTCAGAAAGACCTCGTCCCAATCCCATAGCCCCTTGGCTAACAGCAGAAGCGTGCACCTGATTTTTTAAGAAACCCGTCCCACACCCCACTCCCGAAGCAACCATCTGGGTAGTACCGCTAGTAATACCCGATGACAAAGCCAATATCCCCTGCTCGCGTAATTCATCTGCCGCAGCATTGGTGAAATCCTGACTGATGACACCGAGCTCACCAGACATCTTATAACCCGCAATTGAAGATTCATTTTCTGATTCTATCATGGCAATCAACAGCGTCAGAAGCGAACTGGCTTTTGGCATTGAAACTGTTATCACATTACCTGTGCTGGTATCGCTGCTGCCTAAACCACTATGTAACTGACTAAGAAGTTGCTGAGCCTCATTACGTACTGCGGCTTTGTCTTCTTTAGTCCCGCCCACACCTTTGTAGCCATCGCTAACCAATTTCACTAACGTCTGGTAGACCTGCATATCTTTAACGTTCTGCGTAGTTTCCGTCAGAACAATATCCGCATCATCACCCGCATTAAGATATACATTGCCCGTTACTACTGAATTAATCGATCCAACCATGCTATTTATCTCCGTTTCTATGATAATTACGCACGGGTATGTGCCAGAATTTGCTTACCCGCCTGCATAGACATACCCGTTGCTTCCGTTTCATTTTTGATAATCGCATTCATGGTTTTCATTGTATTGCTGTAGTTTTCCACGACCATATCCATAAATTTTTTGACAAAGTCATTATCTTTCATAATTTCGATCAGCTTTGCTGAAATATCATCGCGTTGTTGTTCATAAACACCGCTGGTAATTGAATAAGCGCCATTATTAATGCCGCTGGCTGCTAGCGAAGTTCTGAATGTATGTTTAGACACTATTTTTACAATGCGTCCAGCACCTGATTCTCCGTGATTTGACAAGCCTCGCAACACCGAGTTTGTCATATTGCTTGCGAATTTATTACCCAAGAATTTTGCCCCGCCCCCCAGCACTACCATAGCGACAATTGTTGTTAATAACATCGTTATTGATGCAAGAATAGAGGCAACAAGCTCATCCGCTCCCATAGCTTCAAACATTTTAGCAAATTCGCTCACAACGGCATTCATCGCTTTCGCCATAAAGGACTCACCCGTTGCCGCTTTCGTAATTTGATCCGATATCATGAGGGCCGTGCTGGCAACAAACAAAATTGCCATAACACCACCGGTAAATAGTGCTGAAATGGCACCGGCTATCATCGTCACACACATAATTACTTTACTGATAGCACCAAAAATCTTATGCATCCTTTTTTGTTTTTCCGCGATTTTATCTGATTTCTCAGTTTCCTTTGCCAGTTCAGCCTGTTTGGCTGACTGCTGACTTTTTGCCAGCTCCATATTCGTCTTTAAGGTTTCTTCGTTACATTTACCTAAAATAGTCACTAACTGTGCCATCATAAGGTCAACTGAATTAATCCCGCCGGTATCACTGGCGTTGTTAACTTTACTGGTGTTGTTCATGTTCTGAATTTTAGCCGTCAGGGTGTTTAAGCGATCCTCCGCCGCAGCTGACGTCTGATTTGCCGCCACCAGCACTTGCTGCTTTTGCTCCATATTTGCGGTGGCAGATTTTACCGCCTCTCGCGCATTGTCTCTGGTATTCAGCGCCGTTTGGTACCCCTCCGAAGCCTTATCCACAGCCTGTTGCGCTTTCTTCACGCGGTCCTGGGCCTCGCTCAATTCATTGGGATCAATGGTAAAGCCCTTGACCGCCACCTGATAAATCCTCTCAGCATCTTCTTTCGCGTCAGCAAGCTCGCTATTTGCAGACTTCAGGGTCTGATCGGCACTTTCCAGCGCCTTTTCAGCTGCAGTCAACTTACTGTCAGCCTTTTCTTTCTCCCTTGCGGCCTCAGTGTAATCTGAGTTTGCCTGTGTAACTGCCTGCTGTGCATTCTCAACATCTTGTGAAGCCTGATTAAGTGCTGCGGAGGATCCTTTTCCCATCAACTGTGTCGCCGTAGCGCGAAACAACTGCCCTACCACAGCTGAATCACCCAGTTTTACCGCTAACGTGGCCAAAACAACGGCGAGGGAATAGGTCGATGATTGTGCGCTCCCTCCAGGCATGGCACTATTGGTCTCACCTGACTGCGATTCAGCTTGCAGGGATGATCGCAGCGTCACACTTTCAGGGGAACGCAACGTTGGTTTCCATGATTCACTGGTCATAACCGATTTCTCTGCGCGCGTAACCAATTTTTCCTGGACTATTTTCTGCGCCGCATTTCCATCGCTGCTGCTTGTAGAACTAATGTCCTTTTTCGCGGTAGTTGCTCTTTCGACATCACCTTCACTGGTTACCTGCTGGGTAACCAGCGTGACAGGCTTATTTGTTATTCCGTACATGGTTATGATCCTCATCACTGTCGTTAATCTTTGTTAGCGCTTTAAGATACACTTCGGCACGCTTGACCAGCTCAGGATCCTTTTCGTGAGCCACGACCTCTTCAAATGAATCGCGTGCTTTCGAATAGTTATGCAAGTGCATATAGCATTGCCCTGCTTCAAAAATGGCGCGCAGATTGTCATCATCAAGCGCATAGGCAATTGCATAGATATCCAGTGCATGTTTGTAGTCCTGCTTTAGCTGATAAACGGCGGCCAGGCCAAATGCGTAATCAGGATTATAGAAGTCATACATCATTAAAAATTTAAAAAAGTGCTCCGCTTTATCAATTTCTCCTTTTTGGTAATACTCGTATGCACAGGCGTAGAAACCGTTCATCAGGCTATCTGGAATGCCATACAGCTGTTTGCGGGTAGCGCCAGACTCAAATAAATCTTCAATAAACTGTTCGCGATTTTCTTCAGAGATCTTGCTGAGAAGATCCTCCATCAACACATCATTTTCATTGTCCATAATAAATTCAGATCCATACAAATAATAGATAATTGTTTTCCTATAATTATCACCGCATTTATTGTTGAAATAAATAAATAAAAATTTAGAAGATTAGCACTCAGGTTGCCAAATAAAAAATTGAGGCACTTTTTGAAAGAAATCCGTCAACAGTGATACCATCATACACGTGAAACTTGATGATTAACAAAATCATATGGAGATGTATATGCCAAGTGCAGTTAAAACATACTCACACAATGTTTATAGCCATTATAAAAGTGATTTTAACAGGCAAAGAGAAGTTAAGAACCATAATTTACTGTCCGCATGTTTATCAGCTATCGCTAATGTCCCTAAAAATATTAGCATTAGCAAAACCCTTCAAAAAACAACAGCAGATTTGGCGCGTAGTAATGCTAATCGTGTAGATATTCCGATACATTCGTTCAATAATAGAGGTATCATGACTCTAAATGAAAATCGTGTAAAATTTGAGGTAAACACAGCCTCAAATATGAATAGAGCCATAATAACCTTTGAAAATCGATACAAAACTGATTCCCTTAGCGGGAAAAATTTAGAGGCTTATAATGTTCTAAAAGACAAAATAAAGGAATTTAAAACCAATTTTGTTGCTCAGGTCGAAAATGGTAAAGCAGTTATTAACAGCGTAGAAACCTGTGCAGAAATGGTCGATGCTGATACAATAAATCCTGTTTTCAATGCAATGCTTAATAAATATACTAAATTGAATGAGTCACCGGTCAGACAGACTACAAATCTTGATGTTGATACTATCAGGACCTCTTTAGCTAACATATTGAACACCGAATATAGTACATCTGACATTAATATGGCAATTAGTGAGCAAGGTAATGCAGCAGGCCAAATTATCAAAAGATTTCTGTCGTCCTCTCGATCAGTGCATATCAGTGACGCTAGCATCGCCAGGCTTGAGCAACCTACTTTTAATGAATATATGAATCAACGGCTTCAGGAGTTACCAGTAAGTGACCGCGAGCTGACATTATCCTTATATAAGGCTTTCACTACAAACTTAAATAAGAATATTTTGTTTGATAAGGATTTTACTTCTACTTTTTTCGGACAGGCTATTATAGTTGCAAATGATTTTGTAAAATCCTGTCATACTGAGACGGGCAGTTTTAAGGGGGAGGGCCGCGATAATTCAGTTAGAGTGGCTATTAATTCCACATATGAAAAATTTATTACATACGTTAAAACCACCTTCCCTGAAATTAATCCACCTGCATAGCATTTTCCTCGGGATATGACCATACTCCCACTATCGGCGGTAGTTTGGGGCTAATAAATAAAGGGTCACGATGTGACCCTTTTATCAATACAGGTAACTTACTTCAGGTATTCCCCACTGCGCAGCGCTTCAATACGTTTGTCCAACGGGGGGTGAGTCATAAACAGCTCACTCAACGATTTGGATTTACCGTTGATGCAGAACGCCATCATACTGGTCGCTTCCTGCGGCTCATAGCTGGTTTTCAGGCGCTGCAGCGCGGCGATCATTTTTTCACGCCCTACCAGTTTTGCAGAACCGGCATCCGCATGGAATTCACGATGACGAGAGAACCACATCGTAATAATGCTCGCCAGAATACCAAATACCAGCTCCAGTACCGTCGCTACCGCAAAGTAGATTAACGGGTTACCGTTGCTACCCTCTCCTTCATCGCGGTTACCGCCCATAAACCCAGCGGCAATCTGCGCCAGAATACGCGAGATAAAGATAACAAAGGTGTTCACCACACCCTGAATTAACGTCATGGTCACCATATCGCCATTAGCAATGTGGCTGATCTCATGCGCGATAACGGCTTCGGCTTCATCCGGGCTCATATTTTGCAACAGGCCAGTACTTACAGCCACCAGCGAGGCATCCCGGCGGGCACCGGTCGCAAACGCGTTAATATCTGGCGCGTGGTAGATTGCAACCTGCGGCATAGCGATCCCGGCCTGGCGGGCCTGATTCGCGACTGTATTCATCAGCCAGCGTTCTCTTTCATTACGCGGCTGCTCAATAACTTCCCCGCCAACGGACTTTAACGCCATCCATTTGGACATCAGCAGCGAAATGAAGGAACCACCAAAACCAAACAGCAGTGCCATGATCAACAAGCCTTGAACGCTGCTTGACTGGATCCCTGTCAGGCTCAATACCAGCCCGAAAACGACCATCACAGCCAGGTTCGTCAGCAGGAAGAGCGCGATTCGCATCATAATTTTCTTTTAACCTCAATTTAACAAAACGCACTATGCGATTACCCATATCGTATGGGTCTTACGGCTATTTTCAAGCATCCATAGGTGCTAAGTCACCAGAAAGACACAACTTTACATTTTATCGTATCAGACTGACGTCTTCATGCACTTGTTAAAAAAACAGGCACAATTTCTTGTGCCTGTTCGAGGTTATTGACTGGTTGCGGGCTGTTCCGCTGGCTTCTCTTTCTCAAGATGCGCCAGGTCGAGCGCGATTTTTACCGTTTCATCCAGGTACGGATCCGGCTCCTGGTAATCCTTCGGCAGATCGTCCAGTTTCTTCAATGGTGGTTTGCCTTCACGTTTAAACCGATCGTTGATACGCGCCAGACGCATTGCGTCATCTTCGTTATTCTCTTTTTCACGCTGAGCGTAATTCAGAGAAGCGATGTTGCGCTTATCCTTCAGCGCATTGAATCGCGCAATGTCCTTCATGATGTACTGGAACTCAGGATCGTTCGCAATACGTGCATTGTGCTCTTTCAGCAATTCAGGTCCGAACGGCGTCAGATTATCTGACTTAGTGTAGGTCGCAGCATCAATGCTGTCCCACGGCAGTGCGTTATCTTCAAACTTCTCGCCAGTTTCAGTTTCTTCATTACCTGTCGGCATGATGATATCCGGCGTAACGCCCTTACGCTGCGTGCTGCCACCGTTTACGCGGTAGAATTTCTGGATCGTGTACTGAACAGAACCCAGCGCCGGCCATTCCGGACGCAGCATCTGATCGTAAATACGGTTCAGAGAACGATACTGCTGTACGGTACCCTTACCAAACGTCGGTTCACCGACAATCAGTGCACGGCCGTAATCCTGCATTGCCGCAGCGAAAATCTCTGATGCCGAAGCACTGAAGCGGTCAACCAGTACCACCAGCGGGCCTTTGTAGTACACAACGCCGTCGGTATCGCTGTCTTCACGCACCTTGCCGTTGTTATCACGAACCTGAACCACCGGACCAGAAGGGATAAACAGACCGGAAAGCGAGACCGCTTCGGTCAGTGCGCCACCACCATTGGTACGCAGGTCGATAATCACGCTGCTGACATTCTGTTTTTCCAGTTTCTGCAGCTGAACTTTGACGTCATCCGTCAGGCCAACATAGAAACCAGGAATATCCAGTACGCCGACTTTTTCTTTACCAACGGTTTTCACCGACATTTTAACAGCGCGGTCTTCGAGACGAATGCGTTCACGCGTTAACGTGACGATGCGCGTCTTGGTTCCTTTACCGGCAGGCAGGATTTCGAGGCGAACTTTACTGCCTTTTGGTCCTTTGATCAGCGCGACAACATCATCCAGACGCCAGCCAATCACGTCGACCATACCTTTTCCGGTCTGGCCTACGCCGACAATACGGTCGCCAACACTTATCGCTTTGCTCTTGGCTGCCGGGCCGCCCGCAACCATGGAGTTAATGACGGTGTAGTCATCATCCATTTGCAGCACTGCGCCAATACCTTCAAGAGACAAGCTCATTTCCGTATTGAACTGTTCGGTATTGCGTGGAGAAAGATAGTTAGTATGCGGGTCGATTTCACGGGCAAAAGCCGTCATCGCCAGAGAAAACACATCTTCGCTATTGGTCTGCGCCAGACGGCGAATCGCAAACTTGTAGCGGCGCGTCAGCGTTTCGCGAATTTCAGCGTCGGTTTTACCGGTCAGCTTCAGGCTGAGTTCGTCAAATTTAACCTTGCCGTCCCACAGCGCATTTAGCTCTGCTTCGCTTTTCGGCCACGGAGCTTTACTCCGGTCGAGGTTAAAGTTGTCGTTACCGGTGAAATCCATTGGACGTGCCAGTACGCCTAATGCGTACTGATAACGTTCAAACCGGCGCTTTTGCGCCAGATTATAGAGATCGTAAAAGACATCCAGCTTACCGCTACGCAGTTCATCACCGAGGACCGTTTTCTTTTTTGCAAACTGTTCGATATCGCTCGCCAACAGCACGTTGTGGCTGTAGTCGAGCAGATTCAAATAGCGGTCAAAAATTTTCGCCGAAAACGCCTGATCCAGATCGAACTGGCGATAGTGTGAACGCGTAAAACGCGATGTCACACGTTCGCTTACCGTCGCATGCTGGGTTTCTTCCTTTAAAACGGGGATTTGATCGGCACGCGTGATGTCTTCCACAGCGAGTGCCTGGCCTGCAAATGCAAGCAGACCAGCTAACGCAGTAAGCCTAAAAAAAGTGTTCATGCCAGGCCTGGCCTCCGTTTCAGAACACCAGGTGTTCTGCGCGTACAATCAAAGACATACCCGAATTCAGCTGTACACGGACGCCATCTTTGGTGATTTCTAATACGGTGGCATCCATCGCATTATTACCTGCTTTCACCTTCAGAGACTGCCCTACCGTCAGCACTGAAATATCAGATACCGGGGTATGCTGTTCTTCACGAGGAGCACGCGGTGCTTTTGCTGCTGGTTTTTCAGCGCGAGGTTTACGCTCTGCGCCTTCCTTACGACGCGGAGCAGGACGCGGCTTGCGCTCGCGACGCGGTGCGTCTTCTTTTTCACCGGCAGCAGCGGCCGCTTCGCGTTTTTTCGCCTGTTGCTCTGCACGTTGCGCCTGAACGCGGGCTTTAGCTTCTTCCAGCTGTTTGCGTGCATGTTCAACGTGCTGCTCATCCAGCTCACCACAAGGGTTGCCGTCAAGATCGACACGCGTTGCGCCCAATTTAACGCCATACAGATAGCGCCAGCTTGAAGTATAGAGACGTAAGGCAGAGCGGAGCTGTGTCTTGCTGAGGTTCATTTCGCCCTCAACACGCTCTACCAGATCCTGAAAAATGCCAATTTTCAGTGGGCGCGCTTCGCCTTCCGCACTAAAACACTGCGGGAAGCGTTCGGCCAGAAACGCGATGACTTCTTTACTGCTATTCAACTTAGGTTGATTTTCCATGAAATTTCCTGATTACAACGGACGTAGCCAACAAGCGCAGGCATGAACAGGCGTCATTATAATGACGTCATCAGTAATTGCTACGTTATCCGTTGATTATCCTGCGACGGTCGCAAAGAATTTTTTGTAATCCGTCGTTGCAAGCACGGTTTCAAGCTGTGCCACAAGCGTCCGCAGACCCTGTTCATCTTCTTCTGTAAAGCGACCAAACGCTGTGCTATCAATGTCCAGCACGCCGATAATTTGATTCTCAACCGTAATCGGCAGAACGATTTCCGCATTGCTGGCGGCATCGCAAGCGATATGGCCATCAAAGGCATGCACGTCCTCTATACGCTGAACCTGGTTCTGCGCCACCGCAGTACCGCACACGCCGCGCCCTACCGGGATGCGTACGCAGGCGATTTTCCCCTGGAAGGGACCGAGCACCAGCGTAGTGTTCTCAAGCAGGTAAAAACCTGCCCAGTTCACTTCTGCAAGACGTTCGTACAATAACGCGCTGGTATTCGCCAACGTTGCCAGAAAACTGGTTTCACCTGCCATTAATGCCTGAAAATCACGGTTCAGATCCGTGTATAGCTCTATTTTGTTCATTATGTAATCACTTAGTTGTCTTACTTAAAACTGCAGCCTACTAAAATAAACATTAAATGCGTAAATGCTCAAGATCATTCCCATCATGGGTTAAGATAACATTACTTCAACACTTGATTCGCGATACATGGCCCTTACTCATCCACGCATCACGCCGACTAAAAAAATAGCGATCAGATCCATTGGTGAAGCGCTACCCCGTGCGCATTACCAACGATGCCCTGAATGTGACCTGCTGTTTAGCTTGCCGAAAATGCGTTCGCACCAAAGTGCATTCTGCCCACGCTGTGAGGCCAAAATTCGTGACGGCCGTGACTGGTCGTTAACGCGACTGGCAGCAATGGCTTTCACCATGCTGTTACTGATGCCCTTTGCGTGGGGAGAGCCGCTGCTGCACATCTATCTATTAGGCATACGCATTGACGCGAATGTGGTACAGGGCATCTGGCAGATGACCCGGCAAGGCGATCCGCTGACGGCATCCTTCGTGATGTTTTGCGTCATTGGCGCTCCCGTAATACTCGTTTCATCAATCGCTTATTTATGGTTTGGCAATATTCTCGGTATGAACCTGCGCCCAGTATTATTGATGCTGGAAAGGCTTAAAGAGTGGGTCATGCTTGATATCTATCTTGTCGGTATCGGCGTCGCCTCGATCAAAGTGCAGGACTACGCTTTTCTGCTGCCTGGAGTGGGACTCTATGCTTTTATTGCGCTGGTGATCCTGAGCATTTTGACGCTGTCGCACCTCAATGTTGAGCAATTATGGGAACGCTTTTATCCACAAAGGCCCGCACGCCGCCCCGACGGACAGCTTCGTGTTTGCCTCGGTTGTCACTTTACAGGTTATCCTGATGCCCGAGGCCGCTGTCCCCGTTGCCATATTCCATTACGCTGGCGCAGAAATCAGAGCATCCAAAAGTGCTGGGCAGCTCTGCTGGCCTCGATTGTCCTGTTGCTGCCTGCTAATCTGCTGCCCATCTCGGTAATTTATGTTAACGGTGCCCGCCAGGAAGACACTATCCTGACAGGCATCATGTCCCTGGCGAACAGCAACGTTGGTGTAGCAGCCATTGTTTTTATCGCCAGTATCCTGGTGCCCTTCACCAAAGTGATTGTGATGTTTACGTTGTTGTTCAGTATCCAGTTTAAATGTGAACAAGGGTTGCGCACCCGCATCCTGCTACTCCGTATGGTGACCTGGATTGGTCGCTGGTCGATGCTGGACTTGTTTGTTATCGCCTTAACCATGTCGCTGATAAATCGCGATCAGATACTTGCTTTTACTATGGGACCGGCTGCGTTTTATTTCGGTGCAGCGGTAATATTGACTATTCTTGCAGTGGAATGGCTGGACAGCCGCTTACTTTGGGATGCACATGAGTCAGGAAACGCCCGCTTCGCAGATTGAAGCGCAGATTAAAACAAAACGCCGTATCTCTCCGTTCTGGCTGCTGCCGTTCATCGCACTGATGATTGCAGGATGGCTTATCTGGGGAAGCTATGAAGATCGCGGCAATACCGTGACCATCGACTTTATGTCCGCGGACGGTATTGTCCCAGGACGCACGCCCGTGCGCTATCAGGGTGTCGAAGTTGGCACGGTGCAGGATATCAGCCTGAGTAAAGATCTGCGCAAAATTGAAGTTCGAGTCAGCATTAAGTCCACCATGAAAGATGCCCTGCGCAAAGACACACAATTCTGGCTGGTCACGCCGAAGGCATCACTGGCGGGCGTTTCTGGTCTCGATGCACTGGTTGGCGGGAACTATATCGGGATGATGCCGGGCACCGGCGAGCCGGAAGATCATTTCGTCGCGCTCGACACGCAGCCAAAATATCGGCTGAATAATGGCGATTTGATGTTGCACCTGCAAGCATCCGACCTCGGTTCTCTCAACAGCGGTTCGTTGGTTTATTTCCGCAAGATCCCGGTAGGCCGGGTCTATGACTACACCATCAACCCCAATCATCAGGGTGTAACCATCGATGTACTGATTGAGCGCCGCTTTACCAATCTGGTGAAAAAAGGCAGTCGTTTCTGGAATGTGTCTGGCGTGAATGCGGATGTCAGCCTGAGCGGCGCAAAGGTAAAACTGGAAAGTCTGGCCGCGCTGGTCAATGGCGCCATAGCCTTTGACTCCCCAGAAGATTCACAACCTGCCGCCGCCGACGACACGTTTGGGTTATATCAGGATCTCGCCCACAGCCAACGTGGCGTGATCGTCAAACTGGAACTACCCAGCGGCGATGGCCTGAAGGCTGGATCAACCCCGCTGATGTATCAGGGCCTGGAAGTCGGTCAACTGACCAGGATGGATTTGAATCCAGGCGGTAAAGTCACTGGTGAAATGACCGTCGACCCAAGCGTTGTAACGCTGCTGCGCGACGGCACGCGCATTGAGTTACAAAGCCCCAAATTATCATTAAACGATATGAGCCTGAGCTCGCTGTTAACAGGGAAAACGTTTGAACTGGTGCCCGGCGAAGGCGAGCCACGTAGCCAGTTTGTGGTGATCCCTGGTGAACAGTCCCTGCTTCATGATCCCGGCGTTATGACACTTACGCTGACCGCCCCGGAAAGTTACGGCATCGATGCTGGCCAGCCGCTGATCCTTCATGGCGTGCAGGTCGGTCAGGTTATCGAGCGTAAGCTATCAAGCGATGGCGTTTCATTTATCGTGGCTATCGAGCCGCAGCATCGTGCACTGGTGCAAGGTGACAGCAAATTCGTGGTTAATAGTCGAGTGGATGTCAAAGTGGGCATTGATGGCGTTGAGTTCCTTGGTGCCAGCGCCAGCGAATGGATAAGCGGCGGTATTCGCATTTTGCCTGGTACCAAAGGTGAAATGAAAAAAAGCTATCCGCTGTATGCAAACCTCGAAAAAGCAATTGAGAACAGCCTGAGCGATCTGCCCACCACCACCGTCAGCCTGAGCGCCGAGACACTACCGGATGTGCAGGCCGGGTCAGTGGTGCTATACCGTAAATTCGACGTCGGTGAAGTCATTAGCGTACGCCCTCGTGCCGACGCGTTTGATATCGATCTGCATATCAAACCGGAATACCGCAATCTGTTAACCAGCAACAGCGTGTTCTGGGCTGAAGGTGGCGCAAAAGTTCAGCTTAACGGCAGCGGCCTGACCGTACAGGCATCTCCCCTGTCGCGGGCGCTAAAAGGGGCGATTAGCTTCGATAACCTGAGCGGTGCCAGCGCCAGCCAGCGCAAAGGCGACAAGCGTATTTTGTACGCGTCAGAGACCGCTGCACGTGCGGTAGGTGGACAGATTACTCTGCACGCATTCGACGCCGGGAAACTCGCCGCAGGGATGCCAATTCGCTACCTGGGGATTGATATTGGTCAGATCCAGACCCTTGAACTGCTCACCAGCCGTAACGAAGTGCAAGCCAAAGCGGTGTTGTACCCGGAATACGTACAGACCTTCGCGCGAAGCGGTACACGATTCTCGGTAATTACCCCGCAAATTTCGGCGGCAGGTGTAGAGCATCTGGATACTATCTTACAGCCATACATTAACGTGGAACCAGGGCGCGGTAACCCGCGCCGTGATTTTGAACTGCAGGAAGCGACGATTACTGATTCACGCTACCTTGATGGTCTGAGTATTGTGGTAGAAGCGCCAGAAGCAGGATCACTCAATATCGGTACTCCGGTTCTGTTCAGAGGTATTGAAGTGGGGACCGTCACGGGTCTGACGCTGGGTTCACTGTCCGATCGCGTGATGGTAGCCATGCGCATCAGTCAGCGCTACCAGCACCTGGTGCGCAATAACTCCGTGTTCTGGCTGGCATCCGGCTACAATCTCGATTTCGGCCTCACTGGCGGCGTCGTGAAGACCGGTACCTTCAATCAGTTCATTCGCGGTGGTATCGCGTTTGCCACCCCACCAGGTACGCCACTGGCGCCGAAAGCGCAGGCGGGTAAACACTTCCTGCTACTGGAGAGTGAGCCGAAAGAATGGCGTCAGTGGGGAACCGCCCTGCCACGCTAATCTTTTCCCTGCTCCGGCGTACTCGCGCCGGAGCGGTTAGCCTCGTCATACTTCAAGTAGGCGCGTAGTTGTCCTGCAACTCGAATTATTGAGGGTATATGCTACACTGCGCACCTGTTTTTTTGCCGGTGGTACCAAGTGGCTTATTTTCCTGACGCCTTTCTGACACAAATGCGTGAAGCAATGCCTTCCACGCTCTCTTTTGAAGATTTTCTCGCAGCCTGCCAGCGTCCATTACGCCGCAGTATCCGCATCAATACGCTGAAAATCTCCGTTGCTGATTTTCTCGACTTAACCGCGCCTTATGGCTGGTCACTCACTCCGGTTCCCTGGTGTGCTGAAGGCTTTTGGATTGAGCGCAACGATGAAGAGTCTGTACCGCTCGGCAGTACTGCTGAGCATTTAAGCGGTCTGTTTTATATTCAGGAAGCCAGCTCAATGCTGCCAGTCGCCGCGTTGTTTGCCGAAGGTAATACCCCGCAACGTGTCATGGATGTTGCGGCTGCCCCCGGTTCTAAAACCACGCAAATTGCCGCAAAAATGAATAATCAGGGCGCGATTCTGGCGAATGAGTTTTCCGCCAGTCGCGTCAAAGTTCTGCATGCCAATATCAGCCGTTGCGGGATAGCCAATGTCGCGCTCACCCATTTTGACGGCCGGGTATTTGGCGCAGCGTTGCCTGAATCCTTCGATGCCATTTTGCTGGACGCCCCATGTTCCGGCGAAGGCGTGATGCGTAAAGACCCCGATGCGCTAAAAAACTGGTCGCCAGAAAGTAATCTGGAAATAGCCGCAACTCAGCGCGAACTGCTCGACAGCGCCTTTCACGCTCTGCGCCCCGGCGGCACGTTGGTTTACTCGACCTGTACGCTTAACCGTGACGAAAATGAAAACGTCATGCAGTGGTTGATTGAGACTTACCCGGACGCCGTCGAGTTTCTTCCTCTGGGTGATTTATTTCCGGAGGCCGGACGCGCCCTGACACCTGAGGGATTCCTGCACGTGTTCCCACAAATTTATGACTGTGAAGGATTCTTTGTCGCGCGTTTGCGAAAAACAGCCCCTATCCCTGCACTGCCTGCGCCGAAATATAAGGTGGGAAATTTCCCCTTCAGCCCGCTGAAAAGCCGGGAAGCCGCACAAATCACCCAGGCTGCTACCGCCTGTGGATTGCAATGGCAAGACAATCTGCGCCTTTGGCAGCGTGATAAAGAAATTTGGTTATTCCCGACAGACATTGAACCGCTGATTGGTAAAGTCCGTTTTTCCCGCCTCGGGATTAAACTCGCTGAAACCCACAATAAGGGTTACCGCTGGCAGCATGAGGCAGTTATCGCCCTTGCTAACCCGGAACATCACAATGCGTTTGAACTGACGCTTGAAGAAGCGGAAGAGTGGTATCGTGGCAGAGATGTCTACCCACAAACCTCACCAACAACCGACGATGTACTGGTCACGTTCCAGCGTCAGCCGATTGGACTGGCAAAACGTATTGGATCACGGTTAAAGAACAGTTATCCACGCGATCTTGTCCGGGATGGAAAACTCTTTACAGGATAACGCACGTTTTTACTGGCGCTTTTGCCCACGTTGACTACGCTGAAAAATGGGCGGCTTAACTGGTCGTACCACAACCCGCAAATCAACGGAGAGCACGATGATGAAAACCAGTGTGCGCATTGGCGCTTTTGAAATCGACGACGCCGAGTTACATGGCGAATCGCCGGGGGACCGAACGTTAACCATTCCTTGTAAATCCGATCCGGATTTATGTATGCAACTGGACGCCTGGGATGCCGACACCAGCGTCCCGGCCCTTCTCAATGGAGAACATTCCGTTCTATTCCGCGAGCACTACGATCGTAAGTCAGATGCCTGGGTCATGCGCTTTGCCTGATTCAAAAAGAACCCGTCGCCAGACGGGTTATTTATTAGCGTTAAAACAATTGAATCTAAGTACGCAGGCGGAGAAGAAAGCGATGGTTCCCCCCGCAGCCAGCACGCTATAAGCGAGTTCCCAGCTTTGCGTTGAATCCATCACCACACCAAATGTTAAAGGCGCAAGAGACCCCACGCCAAATCCAAGCAGCGACCGCAATCCCATCACACTCCCCAGCTTTGCCTGAGGCACATTATCGGCAATCGCGGCAGATAAGACGCCTGAATCACCAAGAATGAAGAAACTCCCCATAAACGCGAACAATAATGTCCACCCCGCCCCCCAGGAAACCGATAATCCCATCAGGAGTGAACTCAACGCGCCAGCAGCGCCCATAAAAATCAACACCGATGCGCGATTAAAATAATCGGAGATTGCCCCTACAATCAGCGTCGAGAACATCCCCGATAAATGTACAGCACAGGCGACGATCAACCCGGTGGCCATCGGCTCCATCTGCCAGGCTTGCAGCGCATTCGTCACCAGGCTGGGGGTCCATGCCCAGCTCCCCAGTAACTCCCAGCAATGCGCAATATAACCTACCATCAGCAGTATTGCGCCGACCGACAGAACATGGCTCTTTGCCGATCCCCCCTGCTTCTGCGTCCTGTACATGTCTTCCTGATAGCCGGATAACGTCACTGAACCGGATACCGCGCCAACCAATGCGCCAGCGGCACATAAAGAGAACGCAAAGGAAGCTCCCCAGCGCAATGCTCCCCAGGCGGAGATAAATACAGACAGCAGGTAGCCAAACGAACCTGCGGCCAGGATCATCCCAACGGCAAGTCCACGTTTGGGCACGCTGTTCATGCCCATAGCCAACATCATCGCTGGCGTGTAGGCCCCACCCTGGGTCAATCCGACAAAGGCCATCATGACCAGAGCGGAGGAATAAGAGCGGGCAAAACAGGCAAAAAGCAATAAAGCGAGCACACCGAACCACGAGAAAATGAGATACACCTTGCGAGCCCCCAGATAGTCGCACAGCCAGGAGGCAGCAAATAAGGCGCAGGCGTTTGAAATACTAAATACCGTCTGTATTGTTCCCGCAGCGGCGGCGTCTATATGCCACTCTTCGCGTATTACCGGAAGTGCACCAGCAAAAGCCATTGTCCCCAGGCATGTTCCCGCCCGTCCAAGGCAAAACAAATTGAATGCTTTCACTAAAATTGCCTTCAGAAAAAGTGAATATCGATAATGAACCAGAGCGTTACGGGCCATGTTATGAGCAAGGGGAAGACGCTGACAAACGATCTTTATTGCGTCAATTGGTTGAGTTAAACTCAACCAATGACACGATTACTCTCGCTCCCCCATTTGCCGGCATTCGAAGCTGCTGCGCGTAGAAGCAGCTTCAGTGCGGCAGCTGATGAACTGTTTATCACCACAGGAGCAGTCAGCCGACATATCCGCGCACTGGAAGCACAACTGGGCGTACAACTGTTTTATCGTGCACACAAATCTGTCAGGCTGACGAGTGCCGGCGAGACCTTTTCCCGCGTTGCAACACGGTTACTCGATGAACTTGCGCAGGCAGAAAAAGAGGTCAGCGCTAACACCTTTTCGGGAAGGTTAACCATCCAGTGCCTGCCCACATTCGCCATGCACTGGCTAATGCCAAGACTGGCTGAGCTGAATGAAATCCACCCTGAACTCACCGTCGATGTCACCACCAGCATTGGTCCCGTTAGCTTCGCTTCTCCCTTTGATGTCGCGATTCGCCGGGATCCGGCACATTTTTCCGGGCTTAAACCTGTTCCATTTCTTCGGGAATCAAGCCTGCTGGTTTGTAGCCAGCAGTACCTGCACAGCCGACCTCTGGTCTCGCCAGATCAACTGGACGATCATATAAAAATTCAAATTCGTGCGCGTAACGATCTCTGGAAACGCTGGCATAGCCATTTCCCAAATGATCATAATGAAAGTAACCAGATTATCACGCTGGATCATACATTTGCGGCAATACAGGCGGCTGAAGATGGCTTGGGTTTGGCCGTAATGCCCTATTTATTCTGTGAAAAACACCTGAAAACAGGAAGGCTGGTTGCGCCATTTGGCGATTTGACTATCGATACCGGAACCTATTCTCTGCTGTGGAATGACAGGCAAGATGGGGCCGTAAGAAAATTTACCCACTGGTTGCAATCTTTCGAACTGCCCGGTGAAACGTACCTGCCCTTCACGAATGAGTACACAGTGACGCGTTAACTTATTTCTCCCCGCCCCATTAACTGCAATTTCTTCTACACTATTGATACGGCAATACAATTTGAGGATGGAATGTTCACGCTGATTCTTTTTGTTTGCTACCTGGATGGCGGTTGTGAAGATATCGTGGTTGATGTCTACAATACAGAACGGCAGTGCTTAATTTCGATGGACGATCAGCGCATTCGCAACGGCGGATGCTTGCCGGCCGAAGACTATATCGACAGCTTCTGGCGTCCTGCTCAGGAATATAGTGATTTCTAATTATTGTAACTGCACCAACGTTAGCTCACCGCCAAATACCGCGCCAGTATCAATATAGTGCAGATTATCGCGATCAAGCCGATGGCGCAGGGGAGTATGGCCAAACCAAAAGTGATCTGCGCCATGAATTCCACTGCCTTTATTCATTAATCGCGCACGATCCCACAACACCCGTTGCAAATCGACCTCTTTTCGCCACAGATAAATATCATCCGGGTAATCGGCATGGGCAATCACGTGTACGCCATTCTGACAATGCAGTTCCAGAATCCACGGTAATTGCTGACAGGCTTCAAGAGCAAATCTTGCCGCGGGTTGTGCTGCCTGCGCAAACCACGAGCCCCCATTCATAAACCACAGCTGCAGATCCCCCGTTACCAGCGCATCCAACGCCATCTGCTCGTGATTCCCCCTGACCGCTATCATCCAGTTTCGGCGAAGCAACTGTAGACAGCGCAGACTATCAGGCCCACGATCGGTAACATCGCCGACAGAAACCAATAGATCGCGCCACGGATCAAACCGACACTGGCGCAATTTATCCATCAGCATAGGAAAGATCTCCCACGACCCAGATGTGACGCCAGTTTGTTCCTTCGACCCTCTGGTAGACGTTATCAGACAGCCCCATATGACCTTCTACTCTCGGATATTACCTGCCTATAACTTTAGCAATAGCGGCATGAAACGAGGAGTAAACCGCATACGACACGCGATGATTTGCGCAGGGTACGATTTGACATCACTACAAACTCTCTGCTGTCGATGTCATGCAGCCCAGAATAACTATGCTGTGGATGCTACCCACAATTCGCCTTTGCGATAGGGCTTCTTCACGTTTTAATAGTGTTACTATTATTCTGCCTGGTTGATCCGTTATTTCACTGATAGATCAACTGGTTTCAGTGGCTTCCGCAGTTCAGTATCATGAAAATCTTTATATCGTGGTTCGAGACGGGCAGATTCTGAAAGAATAACTCGATTATCCCGAAAGCTCAGATGGTCACTATCAAATAACTTATGAAAATCAGCAGCAAGTGCAATGCCATTTTCTACACTCGGTAAGCCTTTATTGGCATGGCTAATTATGTGGCAAGCTTCAACTGCCAAAGTACTGCCGGTAATTGCGCATTTATTGCCCCAATTCGACATCACCACTTTACGAAATTTTGCCTGCTCCCGGCGAATTTTAACCATGCGTAGACCGTCTTCCCTGCGAGCATATGTCCCCATTTGATAATCAGGTATTGCAATCAATAAACTGAGAACCGACACAATTTCTTCGCACAAAGGCGCTTCAAATGAAGCTCCCTGATGACAAAAATGTCGTTTAAAATTAGTCCATTCCTCTTTTCGCTTGCTGGGAGGGAGTTGTTCACCAACGAGCAATTCATCCACCGGAAGGAAAGTATCAAGAGTGGATAGGTCTTTCAGTTGAACTCGATATGGATAAGCGTTGTTTGGGTCCACAAAAGTATCAATAATTTCGAATAAGCCACACAACTGGAAGTCTCGCTTTCCAGAGAGTTTTTGAATAACAAAAAGGCGGTCACCAGGGGTCACTTGACGGGTTTTCCATTCCTGCCCAACCCCATACCCATTACTGTAGTCAAAATCTTTTGTATTTTTGGGTCCATGGTAAGCATAGAAATATTTCATCTTTTATTCCTTTTGAAATGCCAATAAAGAGTAATATCGACAATCCCACGATAAAACTTAACGTATAAATGCGGTACTGTGGACTGCTGCTGGTGGCCGTCAACACCAGGGACATATCGACTGTTCTGGAAGGTTACGTACTCTGTCTGCAGGAAAGCATGGTCTCAAGTCTTCGCGCCAGAAAAGAGAACACAGAGGTTTTTGCTCAGAGGTTGCTGGGGCATAAAAATTTAACAATGACCCAAAAATACCTGGACGCACGCGGTGCAGAATATGTTATGGTTTAGACAGGATATGGAAATTTCGAGTAATTTTCGTGGGATTTCGTGAAAGCACAGAAAAAACCCAACGAAAACAAGCACATAAAAAGAGACCGAATACGATTCCTGTATTCGGTCCAGGGAAATGGCTCTTGGGAGAGAGCCGTGCGCTAAAAGTTGGCATTAATGCAGGCTAAGTTACCCTGCCATTTAAGAATAGATGACAGCGCCAGGTTTTCCAGTCCGCGACTAAAGTGGTCTGAAAAAAAGGGAGATTGTCACTCGCTACAATGTAAAAACCGCAAGTTCTCCTGTGAGATCCTTGCGGTTTTTTATTGGAAATCAGAGCACTACATCTGACAATTAACAGAGTTTTTCTGCGCGCTCGATAAACGGAGCAAGGCTCATTTTTTCGCCAGGTTTAGTCGGATCGTCAATCTGGATAACGTCGATCGGTTTTGCCGTGGTTTTACCGCTCTCAACCTGCTGTCTGGCAACATCATTCAGCGGGTATTGCACCAGCGTGCTGGGATTGATGACATACAGCGCGTTGCCCGGACGGCAGGTCAGCATCACCTCTTCACGATTAAACGCCCATTTATCTTTGCCAACCTCAAAACGACTGACGGTAATAACCTGCGGCGCAGCCAGTGCCGCTCCCGAACTTGCCAGTAGCAATAAAGAGATAATGATTTTTTTCATACGTTTTGCCAGTCCATCAGAACGGTTCGAGGGTTGCAAACAGGCTGACAATTGCCAGCACAACAGCGCCTATACCCCATTCCAGCTTCGTCATCCAAATAAAATAGAGGGTCATGCAGCGGTTATCCTGCTGCATACGTGGAACAAGAACATACCGATTCACCAGCGCAATCGCCACCATTAGCATGACCAGGGCACATTTTAACAACAGCAGTCTCCCATAAGCCGCATGCCAGGGAACAGAAAAACCGACAATAAACAGCGCATTCATGATGCCGGTAAGCAACACGCCAATCACAAAAAGATGCCCATAGCGGGAGAAACGCATCATGGTGCTGATGGCCTGTTCTCGCCAGCGGCCATGCGCCATTCGCATACAGTAAAGTACGGGTAGCAGGCCACCGAACCAGGCGGCGGCGCATATCAGATGCAAGGCATGGTTAACCTGCTGGATTGCCCCAGTAATACCAGTATGCAGCGTCGCATGCCCGACGCCAGCCAGCAAAATAAACTGCGCAATCGTCAGCATTAACAGCCGTCGCGGCATGCTACGCGGTACGATAATAACCACCGCCAGAGTGACCAGCGCGAGGATAATCTGCCATAACCAGACGCCGCCAAACTGCGTTTGCAACACCGCGCCCCATACATCTGTAGAGATAACATCCCGCCAGCCTGAGCCCATTAACCCACCCAGGATCGCCAGCATCAGCGTCGCGCTGATAAAGCTCCACGTTGCGGCATGCCGTTGCAGACGCAAAAAACGACGCATCATTAAACGACGAACCGAAACGGGAGCCAGCCATGCGCCGTAAAGCGCACAACCAAACACCAGCATCAAAGTGGTAAAATGGATAAACCGTAATGCAACCCAGGTAAATGCCAGCATCGGTTATTTCACGCTAAAGGTATATTGCCCCTTCGTCTTGTGACCATCCACGGAAACAACGTGCCAGTCGACCGTATATTTTCCTGCTTCAAGTGTTTGATCAAGCGGAACAATCAGCTGTGTTTTGTCCTGCTCACTGCGTGACGCCTTGCCCGTTTTGATCTGTTCTTTGTTTGGACCTGTCAGCGTTGCACCGCTAAATCCTGGTTCTACGCCTTCAGAAAAATTCAGCGTCAACGCCTGAGGAGATGCCGCAACCTCGGCATTAGCCGCCGGGCTTTGTTTTGTGAGGTGGGCATGCGCCAGGGCGGCGGGCGTTGCCAGCACGCTGGCGAGTACGATGAGAGCGCTGTGAAGCATAGATGCAGATGAAGCCATTTCAACTATTCCTTTTTGTTATGTCTAATCTATAGAGAATAACCTTCTACAATGATCGAGTCGAGAATCATCATTTCAGGCTTGCCATTAATGCGCACTCTTAGTAACTTTTGCGCGCTAATGGAGAGATGAGGAAAAACGTATGAATATTAATCTGGCCAAACTTGAGCAAGCAGAAATGGATAAGGTTAACGTCGATCTCGCTGCGGCAGGTGTCGCATTTAAAGAGCGCTACAACATGCCTGTCGTTGCTGAAGTAGTCGAGCGTGAACAGCCTGCACATTTACGCGACTGGTTCCGTGAACGCCTGATCGCGCACCGTTTAGCTTCTGTTTCCCTGTCACGTTTACCTTACGAGCCTAAAGTTAAATAAACCTTATATTAAGTTACAATTCCTTACATGATGCCTGCTACAGTATAAGTACATTCTTAATCTACTATTTAAGGATGGTTGTAGACACTATGAAAAGGAAATCATTATGTCACACTGGAAAATTGCTGCAGCGCAGTACGAACCACTTCAACGATCATTAAGCGAACACGTCGCCCATCATTTGCAGTTCATTCAGGCAGCGGCTAAATGCCAATGCGAATTGTTGGTTTTTCCATCATTGTCCCTGTTGGGATGTGTGGACGAAGACGACGCTCTCCCAGCCCCACCTGATGAAGAGTTATTGCAACCCCTCGCCCACGCTGCGGCCACGTATCGTATGACCATCATTGCCGGGTTGTCGGTAGAGCATCACGATCGCTTTGTGAAGGGAATAGCGCTTTTCTCTCCCTGGATGACCTCGCCGTTAATGTTTCATCAAAGCCATGGCGCCTGTATCGCCAGGCAACAAAATGCCATCAGCGTTGTCGACAGTCAGCCGGAAGGTATTGATATCGACCCGACATTTTCGCTATTCACAACCTGTCAGTCCGTCAGCGAACCAGAACTGCTCTCTTCCGCTTCGCGCCTGCAAAGTTTTTCACATAAATTCGCCATTGCGGTGCTGATGGCCAATGCACGTGGCAGCAGCGCGTTGTGGGATGAAGGGGGTCGGTTAATTGTACGCGCAGACAGCGGTTCGTTACTGTTAACCGGACAACGCACGCCACGGGGTTGGCAAGGTGATATCATTCCATTACGCTAGTCGTTTTGGTCTGGAGCCCGGCATGTTGCGCATAATAGATACAGAAACCTGTGGTCTGCAGGGAGGCATTGTTGAGATTGCGTCTGTCGATGTCGTTGACGGAACGATCGTCAATCCCATGAGCCATCTGGTGCGTCCTGACCGTCCCATCAGTCCACAAGCCATGGCTATCCATCACATCACTGAAGCGATGGTAGCGGATAAACCGTGGATTGAAGACATCATCCCGCAGTATTACGGCAGCGAGTGGTACGTGGCGCATAACGCCAGTTTTGATCGGCGTGTGCTGCCCGAAATGCCAGGAGAATGGATTTGCACCATGAAGCTTTCCCGCCGCCTGTGGCCGGGGATCAAATACAGCAATATGGCGCTCTATAAATCCCGCAAGCTGAGCGTCCAGACGCCGTCTGGTCTGCACCACCACCGCGCGCTTTATGACTGCTACATCACAGCGGCACTGCTGATCGACATTATGAAGACGTCCGGCTGGACCCCGGAGCAAATGGCCGATGTCACCGGTCGTCCTGCGTTGCTAACCACATTTACCTTCGGAAAATACCGCGGGAAACCGGTATCTGAAGTCGCTGAACGCGATCCGGGCTATTTGCGCTGGCTGTTTAACAACCTTGACAATATGAGCCCGGAATTGCGCCTAACGCTGAAACACTATCTGGATAACGCCTGAGTTTACGCTTGTCCAGGCAGTGTTCCCTGCGCCAGCCCAATCAAAAACGCGTATTCCAGGGCCACACCTTCGTAAGATTTATAACGTCCGGATTTACCGCCGTGCCCGGAATCCATATCCGTGCAGAGTAACAGCAGATGGTCGTCCGTTTTCAGCTCACGCAGTTTTGCCACCCACTTTGCCGGTTCCCAGTATTGCACCTGGGAGTCGTGCAAGCCCGTTGTCACCAGCAGATGCGGATAAGCCTGCGCGGTAACATTGTCATACGGACTGTAGCTTTTCATGTAGGTGTAATACTCTTCCTCCTGCGGATTACCCCACTCTTCAAACTCACCAGTCGTCAGTGGAATTGACTCATCCAGCATTGTGGTCAGCACATCGACAAATGGCACCTGTGCAATGACGCCATGAAACAGTTCGGGGCGCTCATTGATGGCAACACCCATTAACATTCCTCCGGCGCTTCCTCCCATGCCATAACATAGCGAAGGCGCGCCATAGCCCATTTTTAGCAGTGCATCGCAGACGTCGAGATAATCATTGAAGGTATTTTTCTTATGCAGAAACTTACCGTCTTCGTACCACTGTTGCCCTAACTCACCGCCGCCACGGACATGGGCAATGGCATAAACAAAGCCGCGATCCAGCAGGCTCAAGCGGCTGCTGCTGAAATCGGCGTCCATGCTGGCGCCATACGAGCCATAGCCGTAAACCAGTAACGGATTTTTTCCTTTCAGGAAGTACTTTTGATGGTAAACCAGCGAAACCGGAACCTCGGTACCATCCCGCGCGGTGATCCATACGTGTTCGCTGCGGTAGTTCGCCGCATCAAATCCGGGAACCTCCGTCTGCTTGAGCACGCGACGCTCTCCGGTGTCCATATCCAGTTCAAACAGCGTATCCGGGGTGGTCATGGAGGAATAGCCATAACGCAGGCGCGAGGTCTCCGGCTCAGGGTTATAGGCAAGCCATGTCACATACGCCGGATCGTCAAAGGCGATACCGACCACTTCGCGCGTTTTACGATTGATCTGACGCAGACTGGTTAAGCCCCGCTGGCGCTCTTCCACCACCAGCCAGTCTGTGAACAGCGTAAACCCCTCCAGCATCACGTTGTCACGCGGAGGGATCAGCGTCTCCCAGACTTGCTCATCACGAACACGGGTACGGTACAGGCCGAAATTTTTCCCCTGACGGTTGGAGCGCAGATAAAAATTGTGCTGATAGTGATCGAGACTGTATTCGTGGTCTTTGCGTCGCGCTAAAAAGACCAGTGGCTCTGCATCAGCCAGTTCTGCATCAATGAGCAGAACCTCACTGGTGGTTGCACTCGCAATATGAATAACAACATAGTGCTGTGAGGTGGTTTTATGCAGACTGACATAAAACATATCATCGGCTTCTTCATATACCAGCTCATCCAGTGATGATGGCGAGCCTACGGTATGCCGCCAGACCTGATACGGCAGCAATGTGGTTTCATGCTTGCGGACATAATAGAAAGTCTGCGAGTCGTTGGCCCAGACTAATTCCGGCTCGACGTTTTCAAGTACCTCCGGGTACCAGTTACCCGTTTGTAAGTTGCGAAAACGCACGCCATATTGCCGGCGGGACAGATAATCCTCAGCCAGCGCCATAATGGTGTTATCCGGGGATATCGCCAGTCCTCCCAGCGTATAAAACTCACTGTGGGCCGCGCGCTGGTTACCATCCAACAAGGTGTCCCATTCATCCCACTCTTCACTGAAGGCAGACTGACGTTGATAAATGGCATATTCGCACCCCGGTTCATAGAGATGGCGATAGCGGTACCCATTTTTCACATACGGTGCAGACACATCCTGAGGGGGAATACGGTCGATAATCTCTTTCAGAACACGATCCTGCAAAGCTTGCTGCGAAGCCATCACCTGGCGGCCATATGCATTTTCTTGTTGCAGGTAATTCAGTACTTCTGGTTGCGAGCGGGTGTCATCTCGCAACCAGTAATAATTATCAACGCGGGTGTCGCCATGCTGCGTCATGGCGTGGGGAATACGAGGAGCTTTAGGTAGCATGTCATTGTTCTTTTGCTTAATCATCCTATAAGGGTGGCAAAAGTCAGCAATGATGCAAGCGAAACATGCGCCTTGGCGGTAACTATTTAACCCGGCAGGGCCTGTTTTTGTTCCTTAAGATCCTGCTCAATCCCTTCACGAACATCCTGCGGGATCTTCAACGCATCACCCAGCGCATTGAGATAACTGCGTTCCATAAAGTGGTCGATATCAATCGCCGCACAGCTCAGGAAGTAAATTTCTAGCGCTTCTTCTTCGTTACGGATCCCCTGAGCCAGACGCTGAGGATCGAGTGGTTGTTCAATCGCACGTTCAATCAGAATGCGGCCCTGCTCTTCCACGCCCGCTTCACGGAGCTGCTGCTCAATAGCGCTACGTTCTTTGGCATCAATATGGCCATCGCTTTTCGCCGCAAAAACCAGCGCCAGAATCAGGCGTTCGGTTCGCTCATCCAGCGGCGAGCTCTGCGCGCCAAACTGCGGCTCATCCTGATGCGCTGCGCGAACTTTATCCTTGTACTTGTTCCATAACACAGTCCCGGCAACCGCACCGCCGCCCACCAGAAGCGCGCTGGTGCCGTATTTACTCAGTAATTTACGAGAAGATTTGTTGGCAACCAGTAATCCTGCCAGACCGCCTAACGCGCCTGGAACGAGAAGTTTACTCAGCCCTTGCTCGCCAGAAGATGACGCGGAGGAACCCTTTTGCCCAAGAAGAGATTGTAGTTGATTTAGCCAGTTAGCCATTTTGCCCCTCAAGTACAGACGAATAATCATCAAAGCGTACCCGAGGGGATGTCAGGAAGTGTTCAGGTCATCAAAAGATGTGCAAATACCTCCGTTACTGCGGCTGATACTCCGCTGTTCCGGCTTTGCAGTCGACTTTTACCTGATAGTGAATATCCGCACTTTTACCGCGAACAGTCAGGGGTACTGACCATTTCCCGTCTTTGCCCGTAATATCGGGCGTGTTTACCCAGGCGACAGGATCGGCTTGCCCGACGCGCTTTTGATCGTCAGCCCAGCGCGCGATGCGATTTTGTTGATAATCACGTTTCACGCTCGCCGCAATACCGTTAGCGTCCAGTCCCTCACACTTGGGGAACTGGACGTTTTTGCTTTCCATATTTGCCGCAAATACAGATACGCTGGCAGACAGCAGCAGCAGGCTCAATAACGTTCTTTTTTTATACATTCTTTTCTCCTTAATCTCCCCTTCGTCATTCAGATTGCCTGTAGCAACGGGAAATAACGTCAGGGATTGCACAATGATTCAGGGAAAAGCATGGTACAAAATATCAGGAGCGCAAGTCGCTTCAGACCGCCTGGGTATCATCCTCAGCGTGCGCGTCGTTGTCGACCACCTGTGGAGAAGGCAGCTTGCCGTTTTTGAGGATGGCGCTTAGCACATCTTTTTGCTCAGCCAGCCACAGGGAAAGCGCTTCGCGCTGCTCGTCTTCAAGCGCTACCGGCGATTGCTCCAGCCATGTATCGAGCAAATCCGCTGTATCCAGCATTTTGTCATACGCATCGGCTTCCTTTTTGCTGGTAAACGACATTTTTTCCTCACCTTCCCGAATGACTACGTATTTAACTTCAACCGCCATTTTGCAGCCTCTTAAATTACCTGTATTTATGTACAGTATATTCTTTTTAAGCCCTGAAATCAACCTGGTAATAAAGACAGACGCAAACGTTTTCGTATATACTGCGCCCAGATAAAACAGGGGATTAATTTATGACGTTATTAGGCACAGCGCTGCGTCCAGCAGCAACGCGAGTGATGTTATTAGGTTCGGGAGAACTGGGTAAAGAAGTGGCAATTGAATGTCAACGCCTGGGTGTGGAAGTCATTGCCGTGGATCGTTACCCCGACGCGCCAGCCATGCACGTTGCCCATCGCTCATACGTTATCAACATGCTGGATGGCGAAGCATTACGCCAGCTCGTCGAGCGTGAAAAACCACATTATATCGTGCCGGAAATTGAGGCGATCGCCACGGATATGCTGGTAAAACTGGAGCAGGAAGGCCAGCGTGTTGTGCCATGTGCAAGAGCAACGCAACTGACCATGAACCGGGAAGGAATCCGTCGCCTCGCCGCCGAAGAATTGTCTCTACCGACCTCTTCTTACCGCTTTGCTGACAGTGAAGTCCGCTTTCGCGAGGCCGTCGCTGAAATCGGCTATCCCTGCATCGTAAAACCGGTAATGAGTTCTTCCGGTAAAGGCCAGAGCTTTATCCGCTCCGCCGAACAGCTAACCGAAGCCTGGAACTATGCCCAACAGGGCGGGCGAGCTGGCGCCGGGCGTGTTATCGTCGAAGGCGTGGTGAATTTCGATTTTGAAATCACACTGCTTACCGTCAGCGCCATTGACGGCGTACATTTTTGCGCACCGGTTGGACATCGCCAGGAAGACGGCGACTATCGTGAATCCTGGCAGCCGCAGCAGATGAGTGAACTGGCACTGGCGCGCGCGCAGGAGATTGCCCGTAAGGTGGTGCTGGCGCTGGGAGGCCACGGACTGTTTGGGGTCGAACTGTTTATCTGCGGTGATGAAGTGATTTTCAGCGAAGTCTCCCCTCGCCCTCACGACACAGGTATGGTGACGCTGATTTCTCAGGATCTGTCCGAGTTTGCCCTGCACGTGCGTGCATTCCTTGGTCTTCCCGTTGGCGCAATCCGCCAGTATGGGCCGTCAGCATCAGCGGTGATCCTGCCGAAGCTAAGCAGCCAAAACGTTACCTTTGATAATGTGGATGCTGCCGTTGGCGCGGGTTTGCAGATACGTCTGTTTGGTAAACCCGAAATCGACGGTACGCGTCGTTTAGGTGTCGTACTGGCAACTGCAGAAAGTGTTGAAGAAGCTGTTGATCGCGCAAAAAACGCGGCTTCACAGGTAAAAGTGACAGGTTAAAACCGGAGCCGTAGACCGGATGAGGCAGTAAAACCCCATCCGGCAAAGCCCGATATCGGCGCTAACGCCTCTTATCGGGCCTTCGGTTTACACGTTGATAGCTTACTGCTTCGCGCCTTCAACCGCTTCGCGAGCCAGTTTGGTGATACGATCGTAATCACCCGCTTCCAGCGCATCCGCCGGAACCAGCCAGGAACCGCCGATGCACAGCACGCTTTTCAGTGCCAGGTAGTCGCGGTAATTCGCTGGAGAGATACCACCGGTTGGGCAGAAACGGACCTGTGAGAACGGACCCGCAATCGCCTGCAGCGCTTTCGTACCGCCGTTCGCTTCAGCCGGGAAGAATTTGAACTCTTTCAAACCGTAGTCCATACCCAGCATCAGTTCAGAAACGGTGCTGATACCCGGGATCAACGGAATAGTGCCTTCAGTTGCGGCTTTCAGCAGCGGCTCGGTCAGACCCGGGCTGATGGCGAACTGTGCACCCGCTTCGGTGACTTCAGCCAGCTGTTGTGGATTCAGTACGGTACCCGCACCAACGATAGCATCCGGAACTTCTTTGGCGATCGCGCGAATGGCATCCATCGCACACGCGGTACGTAACGTCACTTCCAGAACGCGCACGCCCCCTGCAACTAACGCTTTTGCCATCGGCACAGCGTGTTCCAGTTTGTTAACCACAATAACCGGTACAACCGGGCCAGTGGTCAGGATTGCTTCTGCACTTGTCTTCCAGTTTTTCATCAGAGTTTTCTCTCGCCTGATTACAAATTAAGTCTTAAAAAGTGATACAGGTTGCGCCCTGCTCCGCACCGGACAGCTTTTCACGCAACGCGCTGAACATTTCACGCCCGGTACCCACGCGCGAAGCGCTAAGGTCAGGGATGTGAGGCTGACGGGAAGCAAGTTCCTCTTCATCAACCAGCAGCGTTAATTCACCTGTCTGTCCATTCACACGAATGATGTCGCCATCGCGCACTTTCGCCAGCAGCCCGCCATCGTAAGCTTCTGGAGTTACATGGATTGCTGAAGGCACTTTACCTGAAGCACCTGAAAGTCGTCCATCGGTAACTAACGCAATTTTGAAACAACGGTCCAATAATACACCAAGTGGCGGCATGAGTTTATGTAATTCTGGCATTCCGTTCGCTTTTGGTCCCTGATGGCGCACAACGACCACACAATCCCGGTCAAGCAGACCCGCATCAAACGCCGGTAACACATCATGTTGACTTTCGAAGACCACGGCAGGCGCTTCAATCGCCTGATTTTCAACTGGAACAGCTGAGGTTTTCATCACCGCACGCCCCAGGTTACCACTCAGTACTTTAGTGCCGCCGTGATGGGAGAATGGCTGATCAAAGGCGGCAATCACATTGCTGTCCAGTGATTTTTCCGCACCTTCGCGCCAGTCCAGTTCACCATTGTTGAGCCACGGCTCCAGGGTGTAGCGCGATAAACCGAATCCAGCGACAGTGTTCACATCTTCATGTAACAGACCCGCATTCAGCAGTTCACGCATTAATACAGGCACACCGCCAGCAGCCTGGAAATGGTTAATGTCTGCCGGGCCATTCGGGTACAGACGCGCCATCAGCGGCACGATATCGGATAGATCGGAGAAGTCGTCCCAGTTAATCAGAATACCGGCTGCACGCGCCATGGCTACCAGGTGCATCGTATGGTTGGTTGAACCGCCGGTCGCCAGCAGTGCCACAATACCGTTCACAACCACTTTTTCATCGATCATTTTCCCGATCGGCATCCACTCATTACCGTTACCGGTCAGACGTGTTACCTGACGAGCCGCCGCTGCGGTCAATGCTTCACGCAGTGGTGCATCCGGGTGAACAAAAGAGGAGCCTGGCAACTGCATGCCCATGAACTCCACTACCATCTGGTTGGTGTTAGCGGTGCCGTAGAACGTACAGGTACCCGGCGAATGATAAGACGCAGCCTCGGATTCGAGCAGTGCCATACGATCCACTTTGCCTTCGGCATACAGTTGACGAATACGCACTTTCTCTTTGTTCGCCAGACCACTCGTCATCGGGCCTGAAGGGATGAAGATTGAAGGCAGATGACCGAAGGAAAGCGCCGCCATGACCAGGCCCGGGACAATCTTGTCACATACACCGAGGAACAACGCACCGTCGAACATATTGTGTGAGAGCCCCACAGCCGCTGACATCGCAATGACTTCACGACTTAGCAGAGAAAGCTCCATACCGTCCTGGCCCTGGGTCACACCGTCGCACATCGCAGGTACGCCACCAGCAACCTGGCCCACCGCATTGGCTTCATGTAGTGCTTTGCGAATGATGGCCGGATAGTGTTCATACGGCTGGTGTGCGGAAAGCATGTCGTTATAGGAGGTAATGATCGCGATATTGTTACGCAACATGCTTTTGAGCGAGGCTTTATCCTCCGGCTGACAGGCGGCAAAACCATGCGCCAGATTGCCGCATGCCAGCTGTGAGCGATGGACGGTAGTCGTTTTAGCCTGTTCGATTCGAGCGAGGTAGGCGGAACGCGTGTCCCGGGAACGTTCGACGATACGTTGTGTTACGCGTAACAAATTCGGATTCATAGAGGCTCCTAAAATTTATCTGTCAGAGCGGTTGGGTAAACAATGTATTCAGCATTACTAAATATAGCTGAATCGCTTGTTAGCCGTAGCTCAGGGGCAAAATCGTTTCAGGCAGTGTAATAAAAAAAACCTCGCGGGTGAATCCACGCGAGGTTTAAAAGTGCAAAAATTATTCTACAATCTGTGTTAGATCATGTTACCGGTAAAATAACACCTAATGGCTAGATGATCTTTTACTCGAATTCGTTCCAGGAACGACCGTCACGGGTAATCATGGCCACAGACGCAACCGGTCCCCAGGTTCCTGCCTGATAAGGCTTCGGCGACTCGTTATCCATCGCCCAGGCTTCAGTAATTGAATCCACCCACTTCCAGGCCTCTTCGACTTCATCGCGACGCACAAACAGAGCCTGAATACCGCGCATGGTTTCCAACAGCAGGCGCTCATAGGCGTCGGCCAGGTGCGTTTGGTTGAAGGTTTCTGAGTAGCTCAGATCCAGCTTAGTGATCTGCAGATTATGTTTGTGGTCCAGACCCGGCACTTTGTTCAGTACCTGGATATCAACCCCTTCATCAGGCTGCAAACGAATAGTCAACTTGTTCTGCGGCAGATCCTGCCAGGATTCTTTAAACAGATTCAGCTCAGGTGTTTTGAAGTAAACCACCACTTCAGAGCACTTGGTTGGTAAACGTTTACCGGTACGCAGGTAGAACGGTACACCCGTCCAACGCCAGTTATCGATATCGACGCGGATCGCCACAAACGTTTCCGTATTGCTGCTCTTATTCGCGCCCTCTTCTTCCAGGTAACCCGGTACCTTTTTACCCTGGGCAAAACCAGTGGTGTACTGGCCGCGAACCGTTTTTTCACGCACGTTCGAGCGATCGATGCGACGCAGCGATTTCAGGACCTTCACTTTCTCATCGCGAATGCTGTCGGCGCTCAGATCAGCCGGAGGGGACATTGCGATCATGCAGAGGATTTGCAGCAAGTGGTTCTGGATCATATCGCGCATTTGACCGGCCTGGTCAAAATAGCCCCAGCGGCCTTCAATACCGACCTCTTCAGCCACGGTAATTTCTACGTGATCGATAGTGCGGTTATCCCAGTTGTTCACAAACAGGGAGTTGGCAAAACGCAGTGCCAACAGGTTCAGGACCGTCTCTTTCCCGAGATAGTGGTCAATACGATAAACCTGACACTCTTCGAAGTACTCGCCAACCTGATCGTTGATTTCACGGGATGTCGCCAGAGACGTGCCCAGCGGTTTTTCCATCACCACGCGAGCGGGTTTAGCATTCAGCTTTGCTTCACCCAAGCCTTTGCAGATCGCGCCAAAGGTGCTTGGCGGCATAGCGAAATAGTTAATCGTGGTACGTGATTTTTGATCCAGCATCTCGCCCAGACGGCTAAATGCGGCGGTGTCATTGACGTCCAGGTTACAAAACTCCAGACGGCCACTGAGAGTTTCCCATAAACTTTCATCAATTTTTTCTTTCATGAAAGTTTCGAGCGCTTCGCGTACAACCTTGGTATAGGCAGCTTTGTCCCAATCAGCACGCCCAACCCCAATGATACGGGTTTCCGGGTTAATCTGACCGGCCTTTTCCAGTTGATACAGGGAAGGCAGCAATTTCCGTCGCGCCAGGTCACCCTTCGCACCGAAAATGACCAGGTCACATGCCTGGGCTGTTTGCGTTACCGCCATGTCATTCTCCTCAATTAAGTGCCTGGTGCTTTTGCCAGACACTGGTTGTAATTTTATTACAGTGCACTGTACTGCTTTTACGTGAATCCGGAAACCGTAAACGCTTATCCAGCCGTGCTGTTACCGCGAACAGCCGCTTTATTGGCGTATAACCCATCAAAATGGATAAAAAAGTCGTATTTTTCGTACCCATGACGAAGTATGAAAATCCGACTCCGATCATGTAATGAAAAAAAACAACAACTATTCTGTCCATTTTGCCCCGTTGCTGCATTAGCAGGGGTAATATCTATACACTAAATTGTGTATCGGTTTCCCCGTATCGCTGAAATCGTTTTTGCCCATGACCCATGAGTCTACCTACATCATGAATATGCTGGAAAAAATCCAGTTAAAACTGGAACATTTGAGCAAGTCAGAGCGTAAAGTCGCCGACATTATTCTTGCCTCTCCCGAGCGGGCAATCCATTCAAGTATCGCCGCACTTGCTGTAGAAGCGAATGTCAGCGAGCCAACGGTGAACCGTTTCTGTCGCAGCATGGACACCCGCGGCTTTCCTGATTTTAAACTGCATCTGGCGCAAAGTCTGGCAAATGGTACCCCTTATGTTAATCGCAATGTAGATGAGGATGACAGCGTTGAATCTTACACGGGGAAAATCTTCGAGTCAGCGATGGCAAGCCTCGACCACGTTCGCCAGTCGCTGGATAACGCGGCGGTAAACCGGGCAGTAGATTTATTAACCCAGGCGAAGAAAATTGCCTTCTTTGGTTTAGGTTCTTCCGCCGCGGTAGCACATGACGCGATGAATAAATTTTTCCGCTTTAACGTTCCGGTTATCTATTCCGACGACATCGTACTGCAACGCATGAGCTGTATGAATTGTAGTGATGACGATGTCATTGTGCTCATTTCACACACCGGAAGAACCAAAAGTCTGGTGGAACTGGCACAACTGGCAAGAGAAAACGATGCCATGGTGATTGCCCTGACATCTCCTGGTACTCCGCTGGCACGTGAAGCAACGCTGGCAATTACCCTCGATGTACCGGAAGATACTGACATTTATATGCCTATGGTCTCTCGACTTGCTCAACTTACCGTGATAGATGTGCTGGCTACGGGATTTACTTTGCGCCGTGGGGCAAAATTTAGAGATAACTTGAAGCGTGTCAAGGAAGCGCTCAAGGAATCGCGTTTTGATAAAGAATTACTCATCAAGAGTGATGACCGCTAAAAGCAATAACAATGTTCTACCCTTTTATCATCCGGGTCGTTCATTTTACCGTTTATGTTCGAGAACGGCCGGATTAATGTTCACGCAACACCAAGTTGTTTCAGTCAACGGAGTATTACATGTCCAGAAGGCTTCGCAGAACCAAAATCGTTACCACCTTAGGCCCGGCAACTGACCGCGATAACAACCTTGAAAAAATTATCGCCGCTGGGGCGAACGTTGTACGTATGAACTTTTCGCACGGCTCTCCAGAAGATCACAAATTGCGGGCGGATAAAGTCCGTGAGATTGCCGCCAAACTGGGACGTCATGTAGCTATTTTGGGTGACCTGCAGGGACCTAAAATCCGCGTATCGACCTTTAAAGAAGGTAAAGTATTTCTCAATGTTGGCGACAAATTCCTGTTAGACGCCAACCTCGGTAAAGGTGAAGGCGACAAAGAAAAAGTCGGCATCGATTACAAAGGCCTGCCTGCTGACGTTGTGCCGGGCGATATCCTGCTGCTGGATGATGGTCGCGTACAGCTCAAAGTGCTGGAAGTTCAGGGTATGAAAGTCTTCACCGAAGTCACTGTCGGTGGCCCGCTCTCCAACAACAAAGGCATCAACAAACTTGGCGGTGGCCTTTCTGCTGAAGCTCTGACGGAAAAAGACAAAGCAGACATCATTACTGCAGCGCAAATCAGCGTTGACTATCTGGCGGTTTCTTTCCCTCGCTGTGGCGAAGATCTGAATTATGCCCGCCGCCTGGCGCGCGACGCTGGCTGCGATGCGAAAATTGTTGCCAAGGTAGAGCGTGCTGAAGCCGTCTGCGACCAGAATGCGATGGATGACATCATCCTTGCCTCTGACGTGGTAATGGTTGCGCGTGGTGACCTGGGCGTGGAAATCGGTGACCCGGAGCTGGTTGGTATTCAGAAAGCGTTGATCCGTCGCGCACGTCAGCTGAACCGTGCGGTTATTACCGCAACGCAGATGATGGAATCAATGATCACTAACCCAATGCCGACGCGTGCGGAAGTCATGGACGTGGCAAACGCCGTGCTGGATGGGACTGATGCCGTCATGCTGTCTGCCGAAACTGCGGCAGGCCAGTACCCGGCGGAAACCGTCGCAGCTATGGCTCGCGTATGTCTGGGTGCAGAGAAAATCCCGAGCATCAACGTTTCTAAACACCGTCTCGACGTACAGTTTGATAATGTCGAAGAAGCTATCGCCATGTCAGCGATGTATGCCGCGAACCATCTGAAAGGCGTTACCGCTATCATCGCCATGACCGAGTCCGGTCGTACTGCGCTGATGACATCACGCATCAGTTCTGGCCTGCCAATTTTCGCGATGTCTCGTCATGAGCGTACGCTGAATCTGACCTCTCTGTATCGTGGCGTTACGCCGGTCCACTTTGACAGCGAAACTGACGGTGTAATGGCTGCCAACGAAGCGGTCAATCTGCTGCGCGACAAAGGCTACCTGGTGTCAGGCGATCTGGTGATTGTGACCCAGGGTGATGTCATGAGCACCATCGGCTCCACCAACACCACACGTATTCTGACTGTAGAATAACGACTCTGCTGACTGCCTGATATTACTCGCTTATCAGGCGCACAGGTCGCCTGATACAAAAAAGCCTCTCGAACGAGAGGCTTTTTTTATTTCTTCGGATAGAGATCTTTGCGCTTATAGGGCTCAATCTCGCCGGGTTTGCGGGTCTTTAGCAGTTTCAGAATCCAGGTGTATTGTTCAAGATGTGGGGTGACAAAAATCTCCACTTCTTCATTCATCCGTCTGGCAATTGTATGGTCATCGGCCGTCAGAATGTCATCCATGGGGGGGCGTACCTGAATCGTCAGGCGATGCGTTTTACCATCATACACCGGGAATAGCGGTATTACGCGTGCATGACAAACCTTCATCAGGCGGCCAATCGCCGGTAACGTTGCCTTATAGGTCGCGAAGAAATCGACAAACTCGCTGTGCTCCGGGCCGTGGTCCTGATCCGGTAAGTAATATCCCCAGTATCCCTGCCGTACCGACTGAATAAAAGGTTTAATACCGTCGTTACGTGCATGTAAACGACCGCCGAAACGTCGACGTACCGTATTCCAGACATAGTCAAATACCGGATTGCCCTGGTTATGGAACATCGCTGCCATTTTCTGGCCTTGAGCTGCCATCAGCATTGCCGGAATATCAACACCCCAGCCGTGAGGGACGAGAAAAATCACCTTTTCCTCATTACGTCGCATCTCATCGATAATTTCCAGGCCCTGCCAGTCAACGCGGTGCTGGATTTTCTCCGGACCGCGCATGGCTAATTCTGCCATCATAACCATCGCCTGAGGCGCAGTCGCAAACATCTCATCAACGATGGCCTCACGCTCGGTTTCGCTGCGCTCTGGAAAACAGAGGGATAAATTAATAAGCGCTCTACGACGCGAACTTTTCCCCAGCCGTCCGGCAAGCCGCCCCAGTTTCGCCAGAACGGGATCGCGAAATGACGCGGGCGTTAATGCAATCCCTGCAATCGCTGCCACGCCAAGCCAGGCGCCCCAGTAGCGCGGGTGACGGAATGATTTTTGAAACTCAGGGATATACTCAATACTCTTTTTTTTCGTTTCCATGCTCTTCCAGTATCGGGGGCCGCGAAAAAGTAAATCTGCTGATAGTGTAGCGGCGCACCGTGTCCCGTACAAAATAAAAAAAGCCGGCACGCTTAGCGTACCGGCTCTGTCAGTGTATTTATTAATCGAAGCGTAACTGAGGCAGAACCTCTTTCACCTGAGCCAGGTACTCGGTACGATCCGAACCGCTCAGCCCTTCCGTACGCGGCAGTTTTGCCGTCAACGGGTTCACAGCCTGCTGGTTGACCCATACTTCGTAGTGCAGGTGCGGGCCCGTAGAACGCCCGGTGTTACCTGACAGCGCAATGCGATCGCCACGTTTCACTTTTTGCCCCGGTTTAACCAGCAGCTTACGCAGGTGCATGTAACGGGTGGTGTAAGTACGACCGTGACGAACAGCAACATAGTATCCGGCCGCGCCACTCCGTTTCGCGACAACCACCTCACCATCACCGACTGACAGCACTGGCGTACCTTGCGGCATCGCAAAGTCGACACCTTTGTGCGGTGCAACGCGCCCGGTTACCGGATTCAGGCGACGCGGATTGAAGTTTGACGAAATACGGAACTGCTTCGCCGTAGGGAAACGCATAAACCCTTTAGCAAGCCCGGTCCCGTTACGGTCATAGAATTTACCGTCTTCAGCACGGATCGCGTAATAATCCTTGCCTTCAGAGCGCAAACGAACGCCCAGCAGTTGGCTTTGTTCGCGTTTACCGTCCAGCATCTCGCGAGACATCAAAACGGAGAACTCATCGCCTTTCTTCAGCTTGCGAAAGTCCATCTGCCATTGCATTGCTTTAATCACTGCGCTGATTTCAGAGCTGGTGAGGCCGGCATCTCTTGCACTGGCGACGAAACTACCGCCCACCGTACCGTTGATTCGGCTGTTGACCCAGTCGCCCTGCTGCATTTCGCTGCTCATTTTGAAACCCGTTGCTGTACGATCATAAGTACGAGTTTCACGGCGGGAGACTTCCCAGGTCAGGCGCTGCAAATCACCTTCCGAAGACAGTGTCCAGGAAAGTTGCTGGCCAATTTTCAGATTACGTAGATCTTTATCAGATGCGGCAAGCTGGCTGATATCGCCCATATCAATGCCGTACTGGTTCAGAATACTGCTCAGCGTATCGCCGGTAGAGACAACATACTCGTGAACCCCGGCCTCGCCAGAGGTCTTGTCATCAAGTTCGTCCTGAGGGATAGCTTCATCTTCCTGAGCGGCTTGATCGATAGGTTCGCTGGCCTCTGGCAACAGTGAACGTATCTCGCTTTTTTCCAGCTCAATGGTTTTAACGATGGGTGCAGAGTCGGGATGGTATACATAAGGCCGCCAGACTGCGACGGCCAATGTCAGAACAGTAAGCGACCCCAACATAACACGATGGGGTCGCGGCAAATTATTAAACGCCAGAGCGACAGAGCGGGCTATCTGTTGCACGTATTCACTTCCTCATTAATCTCCTTTCAGGCAGCTCGCATACTGGTTGGCTAATTGGTTCAGAAACGCTGAATAGCTTGTTTTACCCAGTTTGATATTCGTTCCGAGGGGATCCAACGTTCCCATTCGAACGGATGTCCCTCTCGCTACGGCTTCAACGACCGCTGGCCTGAACTGTGGCTCAGCAAAAACGCAGGTTGCTTTTTGCTCAACCAACTGTGTTCTTATTTCATGTAAACGCTGCGCACCAGGTTGAATCTCAGGGTTCACGGTAAAGTGACCAAGCGGTGTTAGCCCGTAGTGTTTTTCGTAGTAGCCATAGGCGTCATGAAAAACGAAATACCCTTTACCCTTGAGCGGTGCGAGCTCGTTACCTACCTGCTTATCGGTTGCGGCTAATTGTGCCTCAAAATCCTTCAGGTTGGCGTCAAGTTTGGCTCGACTTTGCGGCATAAGTTCCACTAATTTATCATGGATTGCAACCGCTGAGGCCCGCGCTATCTCTGGGGAAAGCCAAAGATGCATGTTGTAATCACCATGATGGTGATGCTCGTCACTTTTTTCGCCGTGAGCGTCGTTATGCCCATGATCGTCATCATCATCGTCAGCGCCTTTCATGAGTAACGGTTTCACGTCATTGAGCTGCGCAATCGTTACCTGTTTTGCGTTAGGAATATTCTTGACTGACTTTTCCATAAACGCCTCCATTTCCGGACCTATCCAAACAACTAAGTCCGCGTTCTGTAAGCGTTTTACGTCTGAAGGACGCAGCGAATAATCGTGTTCGGAAGCCCCGTCAGGCAACAGAACCTGGGTGTCTGTAACCCCATCTGCAATCGCTGAAGCAATAAAGCCCAACGGCTTAAGTGACGCCACTACAGCAGCATTTGCTGCCTGAGTTGCACTACCCCAAAGAGCAGCGGATAATGCTGCGAAAAGAAGCGTATTTTTATGTAACATAATGCGACCAATCATCGTAACGAATGTGAGAAATGTGATATTATAACATTCTATAACTTCTGCAAGACTAAAATTGATATGACGACTTTGGTTTCACTGGAAAATGTCTCGGTCTCTTATGGTCAACGCCGCGTCCTTTCTGACGTATCGCTTGAACTTCGACCCGGCAAAATTTTAACGCTTCTTGGCCCGAATGGGGCCGGAAAGTCTACGCTGGTGCGCGTTGTATTGGGGCTGGTAGCGGCTGATGAAGGGGTTATCAAGCGCAACGGGCATTTGCGGATTGGCTATGTACCGCAAAAACTCTACCTCGATACAACACTTCCGCTGACGGTGAGTCGCTTTTTGCGCTTACGTCCTGGCACAAAGAAAACCGACATTCTCCCTGCGCTGAAGCGTGTTCAGGCCGGGCATCTGATGGATGCGCCGATGCAAAAACTGTCCGGCGGGGAAACACAGCGTGTCTTGCTGGCCCGTGCGTTGCTAAATAAACCGCAGCTCCTGGTGCTCGATGAACCGACTCAGGGCGTGGATGTGAATGGTCAGGTTGCACTGTACGATCTTATCGATCAGTTGCGACGTGAGCTGGATTGCGCCGTGCTGATGGTATCCCATGACCTGCATCTGGTCATGGCAAAAACCGACGAAGTCCTGTGTCTGAACCACCACATTTGCTGCTCCGGCACGCCAGAGGTGGTTTCTATGCACCCTGAATTCATTTCTATGTTCGGGCAACGCGGCGCTGAACAACTCGGAATTTACCGTCACAACCATAATCATCGCCACGATTTACAGGGTCGCATTGTTTTACGCCGGGGAAATGGTCACTCATGATTGAATTATTATTACCCGGTTGGTTAGCCGGGATCATGCTGGCCTGTGCTGCTGGCCCGCTTGGCTCGTTTGTAGTCTGGCGTCGAATGTCTTATTTCGGCGATACGCTGGCTCATGCGTCGCTGCTGGGGGTCGCCTTTGGCCTGCTGCTGGATGTAAACCCTTTCTATGCGGTTATCGCCGTCACCTTGTTGCTGGCCGCAGGCCTGGTATGGCTGGAGAAACGCCCGCATCTCGCGATTGATACCCTGCTCGGTATTATGGCGCACAGTGCGCTGTCATTAGGGCTGGTTGTTGTTAGCCTGATGTCCAACATCCGTGTGGATCTGATGGCCTATCTGTTTGGCGATCTGCTCGCCGTCACCCCAGAAGATCTGGTGGCCATTGCCATTGGCGTGGTTATCGTTCTGGCGATATTGTTCTGGCAGTGGCGTAACCTGTTGTCGATGACTATCAGCCCGGATCTGGCATTTGTCGATGGCGTGAAGCTGCAACGTGTCAAGCTATTGCTGATGCTGGTCACTGCACTCACTATTGGTGTGGCGATGAAATTCGTCGGGGCACTGATTATCACCTCACTGCTGATAATTCCTGCGGCTACCGCACGTCGTTTCGCCCGTACACCCGAACAGATGGCCGGTGTTGCCGTGGGCGTTGGGATGATAGCGGTTACAGGCGGGCTGACCTTCTCAGCGTTCTATGATACGCCAGCAGGACCATCCGTGGTGCTTTGTGCTGCACTGCTGTTTATCTTCAGTATGATGAAGAAGCAAGCGAGCTGAGTGGTATTTCGCCGGATGGCGGTTTCACCTAATCCTGCCTACATCATACCGTAGGCCTGATTAGCGTAGCGCCATCCGGCATTATTGGGGCTTAAGGCATTGCCGGCGGCGTGATCCCGAAATGGTTCCAGGCCCGTACCGTTGCCATTCTTCCGCGCGGCGTACGCTGCAGAAAACCTTGCTGAATCAGATACGGTTCCAGCACGTCCTCAATGGTTTCACGTTCTTCGCCGATTGCCGCCGCCAGGTTATCCAGTCCTACCGGACCACCGAAGAATTTATCGATAACCGCCAGCAGCAGCTTACGGTCCATATAATCGAAGCCTTCCGCATCCACATTGAGCATATCCAGTGCCTGGGCGGCGATATCCGCCGAGATGGTGCCGTCATGCTTCACTTCAGCAAAATCGCGTACCCGACGCAATAAACGGTTGGCAATACGCGGCGTACCACGTGCCCGCCGCGCCACTTCCAGCGCGCCTTCATCACTCATCTCCAGCCCCATAAAGCGGGCACTGCGTCCAACAATATGCTGCAGGTCAGCCACCTGATAGAACTCCAGGCGCTGCACAATCCCAAAGCGATCACGCAGTGGAGACGTTAACGACCCCGCGCGGGTTGTTGCGCCGATTAGCGTAAACGGCGGCAGATCGATTTTAATTGAACGCGCAGCCGGGCCTTCGCCAATCATGATATCCAGCTGATAGTCTTCCATTGCCGGATACAACACTTCTTCCACCACCGGTGACAGACGATGGATTTCATCGATAAACAACACATCGTGTGGTTCAAGGTTGGTGAGCATTGCCGCCAGGTCGCCTGCTTTTTCCAGTACCGGACCGGACGTAGTACGCAGATTAACGCCCATTTCATTGGCAACAATATTGGCAAGCGTGGTTTTACCGAGACCCGGAGGACCGAAAATCAGCAGATGGTCGAGCGCGTCACCGCGCAGCTTCGCCGCCTGGATAAAAATCTCCATTTGCGAACGCACCTGCGGCTGACCAATGTACTCTTCCAGCAATTTAGGGCGGATCGCACGATCCACCAGATCTTCAGGGGTCGTGCTGACAGCCGAAATCAGACGGTCTGCTTCAATCATCCTCTACCTCACAGCGCCGCGCGAAGCGCTTCACGAATCAGGGTTTCACTGCTGGCATCAGGGCGGGCAATTTTGCTCACCATGCGGCTGGCTTCCTGTGGTTTATAGCCCAACGCCACCAGCGCAGCAACCGCTTCCTGCTCGGCATCGTCCGTTGCCGGACTTGCCGGCGAGGTCAGGACCAGATCTGCCGCCGGGGTAAAGAGATCGCCATGCAGTCCTTTAAAACGGTCTTTCATTTCGACGATCAATCGCTCTGCCGTTTTCTTACCGATGCCCGGTAATTTCACCAGTGCGCCAAGCTCTTCGCGCTCAACGGCATTGACAAACTGCTGCGCAGACATACCGGAGAGGATCGCCAGCGCCAGCTTCGGCCCCACACCGTTGGTTTTAATTAGCTCTTTAAACAGCGTGCGCTCTTGCTTATTGTTAAAGCCATACAGCAGCTGTGCGTCTTCGCGCACCACAAAATGCGTGAAGATGATCGCTTCCTGCCCGGCTTCCGGCAGCTCGTAGAAACAGGTCATCGGCATATGCACTTCATAGCCTACCCCGCCCGTTTCCAGAAGGACCAGTGGGGGTTGTTTTTCAAGAATGATGCCTCTGAGTCTGCCTATCACATGACGCTCCTGCGTTAAGGGCTAAAAGGTAATGCGCTATCATAAAAAAAGGCTGGATAGATATCCAGCCTCATTTGTCACTAACGTAACCTACCGCGCGCTAGATTCAACCTCGACTCACTCATTTGCATGGCGTTCTGGCTGACATGGCAGTGGGTAATGGCAATCGCCAGCGCATCCGCAGCATCCGCCTGAGGGTTAGCCGGGAGTTTGAGCAGCGTACGCACCATGTGTTGTACCTGGCTTTTTTCCGCGCTGCCGATACCGACGACAGTTTGTTTAACCTGTCGGGCAGCATACTCAAACACCGGAAGATCCTGATTGGTCGCAGCAACAATCGCCACGCCGCGCGCCTGCCCCAGCTTAAGCGCCGAATCGGCGTTTTTCGCCATAAAGACCTGCTCGATGGCAAAATAATCCGGCTGGAACTGGGTGATGATTTCCGTCACCCCCGCGTATATCAATTTCAGGCGTGACGGGAGATCGTCAACTTTGGTGCGAATACAACCACTGCCGAGATAGGTCAACTGTCTGCCGACCTGACGGATTACGCCATAACCGGTAATGCGCGACCCCGGATCAATGCCGAGAATGATAGACATCACGCATCTCCTGTTATTTTATGGCTTAACCACATCATTCTAACGTAGCTGCAACCTCATCGGAGATTTCGCCGTTGTGGTAAACTTCCTGCACGTCATCGCAATCTTCCAGCATATCGATCAGACGCATCAGTTTCGGCGCTGTTTCTGCATCCATATCCGCTTTGGTGGATGGGATCATAGAAACTTCAGCCGCGTCCGCTTTCAGACCTGCCGCTTCCAGTGCATCACGAACTTTACCCATCTCTTCCCACGCGGTGTAAACGTCAATCGCGCCGTCGTCGAAGGTTACAACGTCTTCAGCACCGGCTTCCAGTGCCGCTTCCATGATGGCGTCTTCGTCGCCTTGTTCAAAGGAGATCACGCCTTTCTTGCTGAACAGGTATGCGACAGAACCGTCGGTACCGAGGTTGCCGCCTGTTTTAGTGAATGCGTGGCGCACTTCCGCAACGGTACGGTTACGGTTGTCAGACAGACATTCAATCATAACGGCTGTACCGCCAGGACCGTAACCTTCATAGATGATGGTTTCCATGTTGGAATCTTCATCACCACCCACACCGCGCGCGATTGCACGGTTCAGAGTGTCACGTGTCATGTTGTTTGCCAGCGCTTTATCAACCGCTGCGCGCAGACGCGGGTTAGCATCCGGATCGCCACCACCCAATTTAGCCGCCGTCACCAGCTCACGAATGATTTTGGTGAAGATCTTACCGCGCTTAGCATCCTGCGCTGCTTTACGATGTCTGGTGTTGGCCCATTTACTATGACCTGCCATAAATAATCTCTCCAAAAAGCGCGCCTTCTCAGGCGACGTTAATTACAAACTCTTCAATCGCCTGCCGGTTACTCCACGACTTGGTTAACTGTGCCGCCTCATGCGCATTAACCCAACGGTAGGTCAAATGTTCGGTGAACACGATCTCTCGTTCAGTGGGCAGTGCCAGGCAAAACCAGGACTCCGTATTACGTACAATTCCTGGCGCATAGCGATGACGTAAATGACTAAAAATCTCAAACTCCACCGTGCGCTGGCAGTCAATTAAGGTCAGTTGCTCACGCGCAACATCAATGGCGACCTCTTCCTTTACTTCGCGCAGGGCGGCTTGCGACGCGGTTTCACCTTCTTCAAGGCTGCCGGTGACCGACTGCCAAAAATCAGGATCGTCGCGTCGCTGTAACATCAGCACTCTCCCGGTGTCCTTTGCATAAATCACGACTAACACCGAGACAGGCTGTTTATATGCCATATCAGTTATTCTCGGCCTTCTTAACAACCTGAATGCTCAGTTCCGCCAGCGCAGCTTCATTGGCCAGGCTCGGCGCTTCGGTCATCAGACACGCGGCAGCCGTCGTTTTCGGGAAAGCAATAACGTCACGGATGTTATCAGTACCGGTCAGCAGCATGGTCAGACGATCCAGACCAAACGCCAGGCCCGCGTGCGGCGGTGTACCGTATTTTAACGCATCCAACAGGAAGCCGAATTTCTCGCGCTGCTCTTGTTCGTTGATACCCAGAATACCGAATACGGTCTGCTGCATATCACCGTTATGGATACGTACAGAACCGCCGCCTACTTCGTAGCCGTTGATAACCATATCGTACGCATTGGCAACCGCATCTTCCGGCGCAGCTTTCAGCTCAGATGCCGTCATGTCTTTCGGCGAGGTGAACGGGTGGTGCATCGCGGTCAGACCGCCTTCACCATCGTCTTCAAACATTGGGAAGTCGATAACCCACAACGGCGCCCATTTGGATTCGTCGGTCAGGTTCAGGTCTTTACCCAGTTTCAGGCGCAGAGCCCCCATCGCGTCGGCAACCACTTTCTTGTTGTCGGCGCCGAAGAAGATCATATCACCGTCTTGCGCGCCAGTACGTTCCAGAATGGCTTCAATGATTTCAGCATTCAGGAACTTGGCCACCGGGCTGGTTACCCCTTCCAGACCTTTCGCACGCTCGGTGACTTTAATGTATGCCAAACCTTTCGCGCCGTAGATCTTAATGAAGTTACCGTAATCGTCGATCTGCTTACGGCTAAGTGCAGCGCCGCCAGGTACGCGCAGAGCCGCTACACGCCCTTTCGCATCGTTAGCCGGACCAGAGAACACGGCGAATTCAACAGATTTCAGCAAATCAGCAACGTCCACCAGCTCCATCGGGTTACGCAGATCCGGCTTATCGGAACCGTAACGACGCTCAGCTTCGGCAAAGGTCATGATCGGGAAATCACCCAGATCCACACCTTTTACTTCCAGCCACAGATTACGCACCAGCGCTTCCATCACTTCACGCACTTGCGGTGCGGTCATGAAGGAGGTCTCAACATCGATCTGAGTAAATTCAGGCTGGCGGTCAGCACGTAAGTCTTCGTCACGGAAGCATTTTACAATCTGGTAGTAGCGGTCGAAGCCAGACATCATCAGCAGCTGTTTGAACAACTGAGGAGACTGTGGCAGCGCGTAGAATTTACCTTTATGTACGCGAGACGGTACCAGGTAGTCACGCGCACCTTCTGGCGTCGCTTTCGTCAGCATCGGCGTTTCGATGTCGAGGAAGCCATGGTCGTCCATGAAACGACGCACCAGGCTGGTAATTTTGGCACGCGTTTTCAGGCGCTGCGCCATTTCAGGGCGACGCAGATCGAGGTAGCGGTACTTCAGACGAGCTTCTTCAGTATTTACGTGGTTAGAGTCGAGCGGCAGTGAATCTGAACGGTTGATAATGACCAGATCGGAGGCCAGCACTTCAATTTCGCCAGTCGCCATATCAGCGTTGACGTTTTTCGCGTCACGCGCACGCACGGTGCCCGTTACCTGAATGCAGAACTCATTACGCAGTTCGGAGGCCAGCTTTAACGCGTCCGCACGGTCCGGATCGAAAAATACCTGCACGATACCTTCGCGGTCGCGCATATCGATAAAGATCAGGCTACCAAGATCACGACGACGGTTGACCCAACCACACAGAGTCACCTGCTGCCCCTCGTGGGACAGACGTAGCTGTCCGCAATATTCTGTACGCATGAGATATCCCTTAACTTTGCCGCAGGCGGATTGTCATCTGCCCGGCAGATGACGAAGTCGCAGCTTTAGCTGAATGTCACAACTGAATGAAAAAAGGCGGCTATTATACTGGAAATTCTGCCGCACGATAAGAGCCTACTGGGATAGACTCTCAGTCCGGTACTGACTGTACGCGTGTTTCCTAAGCGGGTATTGCGTAATCTCACAAAAAATAACAAAAATTGTCACCCCTTTCACACAGATTCGCGATTAAGGTGTAACGGAAATCTTTTTTTACTGGAGTCACCATGCTGGAACTGAACGCAAAAACAACCGCTCTTGTCGTCATCGATCTACAGGAAGGGATCCTGCCTTTCGCGGGTGGGCCTCATTCGGCAAACGACGTCGTCGCCCGCGCGGCACAACTGGCGGAAAAATTCCGTACTAACGGTTCACCAGTGGTGATGGTTCGCGTCGGCTGGTCTGCGGATTATGCCGACGCGCTAAAACAACCGGTTGATGCCCAAGCGCCAGCCAAAGCATTACCCGACAACTGGTGGGAATACCCGCAAGCGCTGGGAAAGAGTGCGACAGACCTGGAGGTCACCAAGCGCCAGTGGGGAGCATTCTACGGTACTGACCTGGAACTGCAATTGCGCCGTCGTGGTATCGACACCATCGTCCTTTGCGGGATCTCCACCAATATCGGCGTCGAATCCACCGCGCGTAACGCCTGGGAGTTGGGTTTTAGCCTGATCGTTGCTGAAGACGCCTGCAGTGCCGCCAGCACCGACCAGCATAAGGGCAGCATGACGCATATTTTCCCACGTATTGCCCGTGTCCGTCGCGTGGACGAGATCCTGCAAGCGTTATGATCTATATCGGCTTACCCCAGTGGTCGCACCCAAAGTGGGTGCGTCTGGGGATCACCAGTCTGGAAGAATATGCCCGCCACTTTAACTGTGTGGAAGGCAACACCACGCTGTACGCCCTGCCAAAAGCCGAGATTGTTGCGCGCTGGCAGGCACAGACCACCGATGCGTTTCGATTTTGTTTTAAGTTTCCGGCCACCATTTCACATCAGGCTGCGCTGCGTAATTGTGATGACCTGGTACAGGAATTTTTCGCGCGCATGTCGCCACTGGATGCCCGTATCGGACAATACTGGTTGCAGCTACCTGCCACGTTCGGCCCGCGTGACCTCCCTGCCCTGTGGCAATTCCTCGATGCTCTCCCTAAAACGTTTACCTACGGTGTCGAGGTTCGTCATCCGGATTTCTTTGCGAAAGGTGAATCAGAGATCCGGCTCAATCGGGGTCTGCATGAACGCGGAATTAATCGGGTCATTTTAGACAGCCGTCCGGTCCATGCCGCGATCCCACACACGGAAGCGATACGCGATGCTCAACGTAAGAAACCTAAGGTCCCGGTGCATGCGGTGGTGACAGCAACCCACCCGATGGTCCGTTTTATCGGTAGCGATGATATGGCTCAGAACCGGGCATTTTTCACCGCCTGGCTGGCAAAGTTACCACTCTGGCAACAGACCAGCACGCCATACCTGTTTTTGCACACGCCGGATATCGCACAGGCTCCTGAGCTGGTAGACACGCTATGGGCAGATTTACGTAGTACCCTGCCAGAGATCGGATCAGCACCGTCGATTCCACAGCAATCTTCTCTTTTCTGAAAATGCCACCTATCATAGTCAATGCCAGCAGCCATTTTAAAAGGGAGTTTGTATGGTAAGCGCGCTTTATGCCGTCCTGGGTGCGTTATTGTTAATAAAGTTCTCCTTTGACGTCGTTCGCCTGCGCATGCAATATCGCGTTGCCTATGGTGATGGCGGCTTTAGTGAGCTGCAAAGCGCTATCCGCATTCACGGTAATGCGGTGGAATATATTCCCGTTGCATTAGTGCTGCTGTTATTTATGGAAATGAACGGCGCAGAAACGTGGATGGTGCATCTTTGCGGGCTGATGTTGATTGCCGGGCGACTGATGCATTATTACGGATTCCACCACCGTCTTTTCCGCTGGCGCCGTTCCGGCATGAGCGCCACCTGGTGTTCACTGTTGCTAATGGTGCTGGCGAATCTTTGGTATATGCCCTGGGAGTTGGTTTTCTCCCTGCATTAGCGCACAATACGCCACTTTATTTTTCCCGGATTTTTACGTTATGTCTCACCGCGACACGCTTTTTTCTGCGCCTATCGCCAGTCTGGGTGACTGGACCTTTGATGAACGGGTAGCTGAAGTCTTCCCGGATATGATCCAGCGTTCCGTTCCTGGTTATTCCAATATCATTTCGATGATTGGCATGCTGGCCGAACGTTTCGTGCAACCCAACACGCAGGTCTACGATCTGGGCTGTTCTCTGGGCGCGGCGACGCTCTCGGTACGTCGCAATATCCATCATGAGAATTGCAAAATTATTGCCGTCGATAACTCTCCGGCTATGGTTGAACGCTGCCGTCGTCATATTGACGCTTATAAAGCACCGACTCCGGTTGAGGTTGTCGAAGGCGATATTCGCAACATTACTATCGAAAATGCCTCGATGGTGGTGCTGAATTTTACCCTGCAATTCCTTGAGCCACCTGAGCGCCAGGCGTTGTTGGATAAGATTTATCAGGGGTTAAACCCCGGCGGCGCGTTGGTGCTGTCAGAGAAGTTCAGCTTCGAAGATACCAAAGTTGGCGAGCTGCTGTTCAACATGCACCACGACTTCAAACGCGCCAATGGCTACAGCGAACTGGAAATCAGCCAGAAGCGCAGCATGCTGGAAAATGTGATGCTAACTGACTCTGTTGAAACGCACAAAGCACGTCTGCACCAGGCAGGTTTTGAGCACAGCGAATTATGGTTCCAGTGCTTCAACTTTGGTTCTCTGGTGGCATTGAAAGCTGAGGCTAGCGCATGATCGACTTTGGTAACTTTTATCAGCTGATTGCCAAAAATCATCTTTCCCATTGGCTGGAAACGCTGCCAGCGCAAATCGCGACCTGGCAGCGCGATCAACACGGCTTGTTTAAGCAGTGGTCGAATGCCGTGGAGTTTCTGCCGGAACTGACGCCACATCGTCTGGATTTACTGCATAGCGTGACTGCCGAAAGCGAGGAGCCGCTCAGCGAAGGGCAGATCAAACGGATTGATACGCTGATGCGTCATCTCATGCCGTGGCGCAAAGGTCCATATTCGCTGTACGGCGTCAATATTGATACCGAATGGCGTTCCGACTGGAAGTGGGATCGCGTTCTGCCGCATTTGTCTGACCTCACCGGACGTACCATTCTTGATGTTGGCTGCGGCAGCGGATATCACATGTGGCGCATGATTGGCGCGGGGGCGCATCTGGCGGTTGGCATTGATCCTACGCAGCTGTTCCTGTGTCAGTTTGAAGCGGTACGTAAACTGCTGGGTAACGATCAGCGCGCGCATCTGCTGCCGCTGGGTATTGAGCAGCTCCCGGCGCTCAACGCCTTTGATACCGTATTCTCTATGGGCGTGCTTTATCACCGCCGCTCACCGCTGGAACATCTCTGGCAGTTGAAAGATCAACTGGTAAAAGACGGAGAGCTGGTGCTGGAAACGCTGGTGGTCGAAGGTGATGAAAATACCGTTCTGGTACCAGGCGATCGCTACGCGCAAATGCGTAACGTCTACTTTATTCCATCCGTACTGGCGCTTAAAAACTGGCTGGAAAAATGCGGATTTGTCGATGTTCGTATCGCCGACGTGTGTGTGACCACTACCGAAGAACAACGTCGCACCGAATGGATGATAACCGAATCGCTGGCCGACTTCCTTGACCCGAACGACCACAGCAAGACGGTGGAAGGCTACCCCGCCCCACTGCGTGCGGTATTGATTGCACGTAAACCGTAATGGATTGCCGGAGCACCGTTTCTCCAAAATAGTTCAAGTTGCAGCAAGGCGGCCAACGCTGCTGCGGCTTGAAATATGAAGGAGAAAAAAAGGCCCCTGTTGAATTGGCAGGGGCCTGGTACGAGCAAGCATCATATTGGGCGACATGATGCAACGGTAAAAATCAGCTGGCCTGGTGGTGCGCAATGATTGCCTTCATTTCAGCAACCGCCGCCCCGTCAACCGCATAGCGGGAATATTCATCCGCCTGCGTATCCGAAGACATCGACAACCCCGAATTGCGATACCGCATGGGTGAAGCCAGCCATACTCCGGCAGAACTGTGGACTTCCTGCACTCCAGCGTTGAGGAACAGGGATAAATTCGCGGCGCGAACCCCCGCTCCGGCCATAATGATTGGAGCATCCACCTGCTCAATAAGTTCCATTATTTTTGTTAAACCTTGCGCTGCATCTGATTTTTGCCCGGAAGTTAGTACTCTGGCGACGCCTAAATCGGACAATTTATTCAGCGCATTTAATGGGTTGGCGCACATATCGAAGGCCCGATGAAACGTGACATTTAGCGGGCCCGCAGCAACCATTATTTTTTCCATACGTGGTATATCGACATTCCCGTCCACATCGAGAATGCCGGTCACCAGCCCTGAAAAACCTAAATCTCTGACCATCGCGATATCATCAAGCATCGCGGCAAATTCACCGTCGGTGTAACAAAAATCGCCCCCACGCGGACGGATAATGGGATTAACGGGAATAGAGACATGCTGGCGTACAGAGCGCAACACCCCCAGCGACGGCGTTAAGCCTCCTTCTTTGGGCGCCGAGCACAGTTCAATACGATCCGCGCCGTTTTGCTGCGCCGTGCGCGCGCACTCCATGCTGTAACAGCAGATTTCCAGCAATGTCATATTTACTCCTGTTGCTCGCTTGCGACAATCGCTTCAATTGACCACGGATGAAATTTGAGGGTGACGCTGCCATCACTGACCGCCAGTGTCGGATTCGGTAAACGCTCACGCTCTCCTTTTGGCGAGCTGGTTTTCACGAAAATCCCCGGCTGACTCAATCCTTCATCAGAAAGCAGCGCCAGCGCTCGCGCATTCAACGTCTCCACGTCACCCGGCAGAACTATTTCAACATGCTCCCAGCCTTCATGTGGATAGCGTTTTTCGCCCGGCCATGGCAGCTCTACGATGGTAAATTGCCAGTGTTGCACACAAACGGGTTCATCAAGCTTGAACAGGCAAATCGGTCGGCCATTAATGATATTTTCTGACAACAGTTCGCCACACTGTTCAAATCCCCGACGCCAGCGCTCTGCGGTGGTATTTTGATGACAGCGCAGAGAAATGTGATCGGCTTCAAGCGATGAGACATCCAGCCCAAGGCGAGTGGAAAGATCCGTTAACGCCTGAATGAAATGCGGTAAATCTGCGGAAATATCATGCAGTTCTGCAACTGTTTGCCAGTTCGCCATAATGAAAGCTCATATCCATGTTCAAAGCGGCTAATTTACCCTGTTGCGCAGCCCCAACCAACTGCTGATTTTCTTAAGCGCGATATGAATAATTATACGTAATAACAATGTTTATATTTCAGGCTGCTGGCGGTACTCGCAATGCTGACGGCAACGGGCATTTGCAGTATACTCCCGCCCTTAATTCTTAAACTGGTGCGGTCAATTTTAAGCCGCTTCATAAATGTAAGGTATTCCGGTGAATATTCAGGCTCTTCTCTCAGAAAAAGTCAGTCAGGCCATGATTGCTGCAGGCGCGCCTGCAGATTGCGAACCGCAGGTTCGTCAGTCAGCAAAAGTACAGTTCGGCGACTATCAGGCTAACGGCATGATGGCTGTCGCGAAAAAACTGGGTATGGCGCCGCGACAACTGGCTGAGCAGGTGCTGACTCATCTGGATCTCAACGGGATCGCCAGCAAAGTTGAAATTGCGGGCCCGGGCTTTATTAACATTTTTCTCGATCCGGCATTTCTGGCGCAGCATGTTCAGCAGGCGCTGACCTCCGATCGTCTGGGCGTTACCCAACCGGCTAAACAAACCGTTGTAGTTGACTACTCCGCACCTAACGTCGCGAAAGAAATGCACGTGGGTCACCTGCGCTCCACCATCATCGGCGACGCTGCGGTACGTACGCTGGAGTTCCTTGGTCACAATGTTATCCGCGCTAACCACGTCGGCGACTGGGGCACTCAGTTCGGTATGCTCATCGCATGGCTGGAAAAACAGCAGCAGGAAAATGCCGGTGAGATGGCGCTGGCCGATCTGGAAGGTTTCTACCGTGATGCGAAAAAACATTACGACGAAGATGAAGCCTTCGCCGAGCGCGCCCGTAGCTATGTGGTGAAACTGCAGGGCGGCGACGAATATTTCCGCGAGATGTGGCGCAAACTGGTCGACATCACTATGTCGCAGAACCAGTTAACCTATGACCGTCTGAACGTGACTCTGACCCGTGACGACGTGATGGGCGAAAGCCTGTACAACCCGATGCTGCCGGGCATTGTGGCCGATCTCAAAGCGAAAGGTCTGGCTGTTGAAAGCGAAGGCGCTACCGTCGTATTCCTTGATGAGTATAAGAACAAGGAAGGCGAACCGATGGGCGTTATCATTCAGAAGAAAGATGGCGGCTATCTCTACACCACGACCGATATCGCCTGTGCGAAGTATCGTTACGAAACGCTGCACGCCGACCGCGTCCTCTATTACATCGACTCCCGTCAGCATCAGCATTTAATGCAGGCCTGGACCATCGTGCGTAAAGCCGGTTATGTGCCGGACTCCGTACCGCTGGAACACCATATGTTCGGCATGATGCTGGGTAAAGACGGTAAGCCGTTCAAAACGCGTGCGGGCGGCACGGTAAAACTGGCCGATCTGCTGGATGAAGCGCTGGAGCGCGCACGTCGTCTGGTGGCCGAGAAGAACCCGGACATGCCTGCTGATGAGCTGGAAAAACTGGCGAATGCCGTTGGTATCGGCGCGGTGAAATATGCGGATCTGTCGAAAAACCGTACCACCGACTATATCTTCGACTGGGACAACATGCTGGCGTTCGAAGGCAATACCGCGCCGTACATGCAGTATGCTTATACCCGCGTACTGTCCGTATTCCGTAAAGCGGATATCGACGAAAGCGCGCTGGCAAATGCGCAGGTGATTATTAACGAAGATCGCGAAGCTCAGTTGGCCGCCCGCCTGCTACAGTTTGAAGAAACGCTGACCGTTGTAGCACGTGAAGGTACACCGCACGTGATGTGCGCTTATCTGTACGACGTTGCCGGCCTGTTCTCTGGCTTCTACGAACACTGCCCGATCCTCAGCGCTGAAAACGAAGAAATTCGTAACAGCCGCCTGAAACTGGCACAGCTGACGGCGAAAACCCTGAAGCTGGGTCTGGATACGCTGGGTATCGAAACCGTAGAACGCATGTAATCACCTCGAGTGATGTGAAAGCCTGCGCTATGTCGCGGGCTTTTTTATTTTCCCGAATGACCTCCCTCGTAGGCCTGATAAGCGAAGCGCCATCAGGCGGTCAGGCGCACCTTGCCGGATGGCGGCATAAACGCCTTATCCGGCACGACTACGTTCACTGTAATTTGTAACAACTCACAAGGAATGACACATTTCCGTAGAGGGATGGAACATTTTTTGCCTGTCATCCCGTTTACGCCTCCGTATCATTAGGCGGCGAATTAATCGGGTACGGGTCAATGACATTCAGAGATTTTGAGGCGGAAGAAAAACTTTTCCAGCGGCGTGTAATGGTGGCCTTTGGCCTGGTCGTCATCTGTTTTGGCATCCTGATTTATAACCTCTACAACTTACAAATCCGTCAACACCAGTATTACACCACCCGATCGGATGCAAACGACATCAAAATGCTGCCCGTCGCCCCAACGCGCGGTATCATTTATGATCGCAACGGTATCCCGCTGGTACGAAATGTCACCTGGTACGACATTTCTGTTACGCCTTATAAAATCAGCGATATGGACGCCCTGCTGAAACAACTCACGCCGATTGTTGACCTCACGCCAGATGATATTGACCAGTTTCGCCATGAACTGAAGGCCAGTAGCCGCTATCGGCCGGTAGTACTTAAAAATGCGCTGACCGATGTAGAAATTGCCCGTTTTTCTGTGAACCAGTTCCATTTCAGCGGCGTGACCATCAATAGCTACGAAGATCGCCAGTATCCTTATGGGGCGGCACTGGCACATGTACTTGGCTACGTATCAAAAATCAACGATAGCGATCTGAAAGCACTGGATAAAAAAGGACTGGCAGAGAACTACGCCGCCGATCACAACATCGGTAAACAGGGCATTGAGCACTACTACGAGAATGATCTGCACGGCAAAACGGGTTATCAGGAAGTGGAAGTTGATAATCACGGGCGTATTGTACGTTTGATTAAAGACGTTCCCCCTGTCGCCGGCAAAGATATCCATCTGACGCTGGATTTACACTTGCAGGAATACATTGAAAGCCTGCTGGTGGGCCAACGCGCCGCGGTGTTGGTGGAAGATCCCCATGATGGCTCCGTGCTGGCAATGGTCTCAAACCCCAGCTACGATCCGAACCCGTTTGTCAAAGGCATCAGCTACCAGGATTACAACACGCTGTTGCAGGATAAAGACCTGCCATTAATTAACCGCGTCACCCAGGGGTTATATCCTCCTGCCTCAACGGTAAAACCGTACATGGCGATGTCAGCGTTACTGGACGGCGTGATCACGCCGCAGACCAGCTTCTTCGGCGCGCCCACCTGGACGCTCCCCGGCACCGAGCGACATTACCGGGACTGGAAGAAAACCGGCCACGGTATGCTGGATGTCACCAAAGCGATTGAAGAGTCTGCCGACACGTTCTTTTATCAGGTGGCGTATATGATGGGAATTGACCGCATTAGCAGCATGCTTAGCCAGTTTGGCTACGGCAAACCGACCGGCATCGATCTTGATGAAGAGTACAACGGCCTGCTGCCAAGCCGCGACTGGAAACAACGGGTGCATAAAAAAGCCTGGTACCAGGGAGATACCATTTCGGTCGGCATCGGCCAGGGCTACTGGATTGCCACGCCAATTCAGATGGTAAAAGCGATGGTCGCACTGATTAACAACGGGAAAGTTATTGCCCCTCACCTGCTACAGGATGAAGAAAGCGGCAAATCAATCACTCACTATCAGGCACCGGAGGCACCCACACAAATTGCTTCTGCTTCATCACCCTATTGGGGACTGGTGCGTCAGGCGATGTTCGGCATGGCGAATGCACCAAACGGTACCGGGTATAAATTTTTCCATACGGCACCTTATGGCATCGCAGCCAAAAGTGGGACATCACAGGTCTTTAGTCTGAAAGAAAACCAGACTTACAATGCGAAGATGATCCCCATACGACTGCGTGACCATGTGTTCTATACCGCATTTGCGCCGTATAAGAATCCAAAAGTCGCCATCGCATTGATTCTGGAAAACGGCGGCAGCGACGGGGTTACCGCCGCGCCAGTCATGCGTCAAATCATGGACCATCTGTTTGCGCCGCAGGACAACAGCGGGCAACCCGATGCCGCAGAACAACCAGGCCCGGTCAGCACGGCGTCAGCGAACGACACGATTAATAGTACTTACGCAAGTATTCGGTAAGGCACAGCATTGCCATTGCCTGCCCGTAAGGCATAGAGGTGAGTGGGATGTTGTGGTAGAAATCGAGATCGTGCCCCATGCCGGTGCCAAACGAGGTTTGTAGCAACTCCCCTTCAGGGGAAATGTGTTGCACAATACCTCTGATAGCTTTCTCCGCCACCCCCGCATATTCCTGCCCGACATAGCGTTTACGCACCGCTTTGAGAATACCGTAAGCGAATCCAGCCGTTGCGGAGGCTTCCAGATATGACTGAGGATCGTCCAGTAAGGTGTGCCACAACCCGCTCTCATCCTGACATTCCGCCAGAGCTGCAATTTGCGCATTGAGAACCTGCACCAGATAACGGTGAACGGCACTGTTTGCCGGCAAATCGATAAGCTCAAGGAAGTCCGGGATCACCATCGTAAGCCAACTATTACCACGCGCCCAACGGGCGTTTGCGAAGTTATGCCGCCCCACATAGCTCCAGCCGTGGAACCACAGCCCCGTTTTCTTATCCATCAGATTTTGTACATGCAGCAGAAACTGATATGTGGCCTCTTCGATATACGCTGGACGATTGAGCAACTTGCCAATTTTCGCCAGCGGCAGCACCGTCATCATCAGCGTGTCATCCCACATCTGTTGATGATTTTCTTCTGCCAGCGTGATGTGTTGCATACCGCCAAACTCGGTGCGAGGCATATCATGCATTGCCCACTCCGCCCAGCTGTCGAGCCACGGCAGGTACGCCGGATTACGCGTTTCTTCATAGCGATATGCCAGCGTTAAAAACGGAGCCATGGTGTTAACGTTTTTGGTTGTTGCGCCTTCCGCAAAGCGTTCGGCAAACCAGCCGTCGATGATATCGCGCATCGTTGCATCGCCAGTTTGCTGATAATACTGATACATTCCGTATAGGCCAACGCCGTGCGTCCACTCCCATCCGGCCCAGCCTTTGGTATCAATAACACGTCCGTCATCCAGCCGCAGCAAGAACTCGCCCGTTTCATCATGAATATTGACCAGGTTATGCGTCACCTTTTTAATGAGCGTTTTTAATTCATCCCTGGCAATAAAATGTTCTGGTTGACGCAACAATGGACTGTGTTTAACCGGGTAAACAATCATTTCCTTAACCTCTGTCAGTGTCGAATTCAATGCTGCACCCTGTTCCAGTTTCGGCGCGGCAGGTTTATTACGATTCGGATAACCCTGTGTGTTGTTACCCTAAAGTGCTTCGTAAACATTGGGTATCATTACCGGGCCACAGTAAAAGCTAACCGCAGGGGAAACCTTTTTGTTTCTGCCAGGGGTTTTTGCGAAATGGCAATAGCACAAAGAGTCCGATAACTCAGGTCACTGATTTTATAAAACAGCGTTTCTTTTTAATCGGGATGGTTGATCAGAACTGCGAGGCGGCCAGCAGTTTCGCCTGCTGGCCGACGTAAAGAAGGGAATTAACGGTAGTTCACAATCACCTGATTGCTCTGAACCTGCAAGGCAGGGAGCAGGCGACCGCCACCAGGCACTTCCCAGACGAAGTACATTGGTTCAATTGCAGGGACATTATTAAAGCCATTGGTGGTACCGCTTTGTCCATCCAGTTCGACACAACGGGATTGAGAGCATAAGCGCACACGTAACCCCGCAGGCGTAGGACCATTTAATTCATAGCGCCAGGCGACCAGCGTCATCAGACCGGAAACGGGCTGGCTGGGAACCAAAGGCGAAGATGAAGCCGACTCTCCACGATAATTTAAGGTAATCCCCATACCACTTGCCTGCCATGTCCCTTCCCCGGCGGCCTGTGCCGCCAGTGGAAAAAGCAACAGCCAAAGAAATGTACGCATTATTTACCTCCAATGGTCGCGGTCATACGGATATGGCGGTTATCGGAAAGCTCCATATTCGACAACACCACCAACTGCGGAATACTGCGGCGTAAAAAACGCGCAAGGAGAGGTCGCAGCGCATGATTCACCAGCAATACTGGCGGCGCACCCAACATTTCCTGACGCGACAGTGCTTCCTGCGTCTGTGCCAGCAACCGGTCTGCCAGACCAGGTTCAAGGCCCCCACCGCCCTGTAACGCCTGCAACAACAGACGCTCAAGCGGTGTATCAAGTCCGATAACCTGAACTTCCTCGTTACCCGGGAACCACTGCTGAGTAATCGCCCGTCCAAGCGCCACACGCACCACTGCGGTAAGTTCATGCGGATCATTCTGTAACGGGGCATGTTCCGCCAACGTTTCAAGAATGGTGCGCATATCACGAATAGGGACTTTTTCATCCAACAGGTTCTGCAGCACTTTGTGCAGTGTGGTCAGTGTGACCACACCCGGCACCAGATCTTCTGTCAGTTTTGGCATTTCTTGTGAAACTCGATCCAATAACTGTTGCGCCTCCTGGCGACCAAAAAGCTCTGCGGCAAACTGGCCAATCAGATGGTTCAGATGTGTGGCAACGACCGTACTGGCTTCGACAACGGTGAAGCCCTGAATTTGCGCCTGCTCTTTTAGCGCGCTTTCAATCCAGATAGCATCCAGACCAAAAGCAGGATCAACTGTTTTCTCCCCTGGCAGCGATCCGGCCGCGGTACCTGGGTTGATAGCCAGCCAGCGCCCAGGGTAAGCATCACCACTACCAATCTCGACCCCTTTCATCAGAATACGATAGCGGGCAGGTTGCAGATCCATATTGTCGCGAATGTGTACCACTGGCGGCAGGAACCCCATATCCTGGGCAAATTTCTTACGAATGCTGCGAATACGCCCCAGCAATTCGCCGTCCTGTTGGAAGTCCACCATCGGAATCAGGCGATACCCAACCTCCATTCCCAGCGTGTCTTCCAACTGAACATCACTCCACGTAGCTTCCACCACCGAGTTGTTTTCCGGCATTTTCACCGGCTGAGCTTCTTCTGGCGCTTTTTGCTCGCGTCCGCGCATCCACCAGGCCAGCCCCAGCAATGCCGCGGTAAACATCAGAAACACCAGGTTTGGCATTCCCGGTACCAGCCCCAGTAAACCGAGGACCGCCGCACTAAGCAGCATAACGCTTGGGTTGCTGAACAACTGGGTGACCATCTGCTCACCCACGTCCTGATCGGTACTCACGCGGGTTACGATAACCCCCGCCGCCGTTGAGATAACCAACGCAGGGATCTGGGCTACCAGCCCGTCACCGATGGTCAGCAGGGTATAGCTTTCTGCCGCACTGCCCATGCTCATACCGTGCTGCAACACCCCAACCAGCAAACCGCCCACCACGTTGATGACCATAATCAGAATACCGGCGATGGCATCCCCACGAACAAATTTACTCGCACCGTCCATGGAGCCGTAAAAATCGGCTTCCTGTGTCACTTCAGAACGGCGTTTTTTGGCTTCATCTTCACCAATCAATCCCGCATTCAGATCGGCGTCAATCGCCATCTGTTTACCCGGCATCCCGTCCAGCACGAAGCGCGCACCCACTTCCGCGATACGTCCCGCACCTTTGGTGATAACCATAAAGTTAATGATGACGAGAATGACGAAGACCACGATACCGATAGCAAAGTTACCGCCGACCAGGAAGTGACCAAAGGCTTCCACCACCTTACCTGCCGCCGCGGCACCGGTATGTCCTTCCATCAAAATGATACGCGTTGACGCGACGTTCAGTGCCAGGCGCAACAAAGTGGTGAACAGCAGAATCGTTGGGAATGCGGCGAATTCAAGCGTGCGCTGAGTGAACATCGCCACCAACAGCACCATGATCGACAGCGCAATGTTAAAGGTGAACAGTAAATCGAGGATGAAGGCCGGAAGCGGCAACACCATCATCGACAGGATCAGCAGAATGAGGATCGGCCCGGCAAGAATTTGCCATTGCGTGGATTTCAGGTTGCCGGGCAGACGCAGCATCGCGACCAGATTAGCCATCAGTATTCTTCTCGTTCATAAAATCCAGTGCTTCAGGCACCGGAAGGTTTCCAGGTTGTGGTGGCGGTGTGCCGCCAGCCAGACGCCAGCGTTTTAGCTGCCATACCCATGCCAGCACTTCGGCAACGGCGGCATACAATTGGCCAGGTATTTGCTGACCGATCTCAGCATGGCGATATAACGCACGCGCCAGCGGCGGAGCTTCTAACGTTGGGACACGGTGCTCCGCGCCAATCTCTCGAATACGCAATGCCACCAGCCCGGCCCCTTTAGCCACAACTTTTGGCGCGCTCATTTTGTTTTCGTCGTACTGCAAGGCAACCGAATAGTGCGTAGGGTTGGTCACAATAACATCCGCCTTCGGCACATCCGCCATCATGCGGCGCTGTGCGGCCGCACGCTGCATCTGGCGAATTTTGCCCTTAACGTGCGGGTCACCTTCGCTTTCTTTAAATTCGTCACGGATATCCTGACGCGACATCCGCAGTTTTTTCACGTGGCTATAAATCTGGAAAAAGACGTCAAACCCCACCATCGGGATGACGCCAAGCACCACCAGTAATGCGCACATACCGACTAAATCCAGCGCATTACCCATCGCCGTAATCGGGGATTCTGCCATCAGGCGCATCATCTCCGGCCAGTTGTGCCAGAGATAGAAGCCCGCTACGCTCCCCACCAACGTGGATTTTAATATGGCTTTGAGCAGCTCCGCCCCGGTTTGCGCCGAGAACATACGCTTAATACCTGGTAACGGATTCAGCTTTGAGAATTTGGGTTGCAGCGATTTACCACTGAAGATCAAGCCGCCAAGCATCACCGGGGAGATTAATGCCACCAGCACAACCCCGGTAATCAGCGGCAACAACGCAATCATGGCGTCTTTAATCAACAAAATGATTTGACTCAGGATCAGGTTTGGGTCGTTGACCATACTGTGGTCAAAACGTAATCCGGCCGACAGCATACCGGCCAGTCTGCGGGCGAGCGACTCCCCACCAATCCAGATGATGCACACGCCCACCAGCAAAATAAGCAGTGAGGTTAGCTCCTTGGATCGGGGTATCTGCCCTTCTTCCCGTGCTTTTTCAAGTCGGTGGGGTGTGGGGGCTTCTGTTTTGTCGTCGTCGCTTTCTTCTGCCACGCATCAGACCCTGGATAGAGATATAGGCGTGAATGATGCCAGAACAGCCATGCAACAATGGGAAGAGTAAGCGGTAAAAAAGACGGGATTTATGGCTTTAACGCCAATTGCCGATGAATAACATGTAAGCCGGATGAGAAGTTTCCTTCCGCATCCGGCAAATACACATCAGAAACCGAGGCTATCCAGCAGGTCGTCGACCTGATCCTGGCTTGCCACTACGCCGGCTTTAGAAGTGTCAACCTGCGGACCGTTCAGCAAGCTTTCGTTCTCGCGTTTAGGACGAGCGCCCTGTTCCGGAATGTTTTCCAGCAGCACCATCAGCAGTTGACGCTCAATCTCCTGGATAACATCCATCATGCGCTTGATAACCTGACCGGTGAGATCCTGGAAATCCTGCGCCATCATGATGTCCAGCAATTGGGCATTGGTAAAGCTGGTATGACCGGGGACATCACCAAGGAACTGGCGGGTATCAGTGACCAGTTCACGGGCATCGGACAGTTCAATCGGATTTTCGAACCATTCATCCCAGCGTTTGGTCAGGTCTTTTGCCCCTTTTTCCATGGCATCCTGGTGCGGCTGTGAAGCTTCTACGCTGTTCAGCGCACGCTCTGCCGCCTGTGCAGTCATTTGTACAACGTAGTCCAGGCGATCGCGCGCGTCAGGAATGGCTTCCGCCGCTTCGGCAATGGCCTGATCCAGCCCCAGTTCACGCAGGCTGTCGCGCAGCATTCGGGTCAAACTACCGATGCGCGCAATGATGTCCCCTGCCGAGTGTTCGTCAACAGGTTTAATTTGTGGTTGCATCATCATCACATCCTCACATGCCCAGTTTCTCAAAGATCTTATTGAGTTTTTCTTCCAGCGTCGCCGCGGTGAACGGTTTTACAACATAACCACTGGCACCCGCTTGTGCTGCCGCAATAATGTTTTCTTTCTTCGCTTCTGCCGTCACCATCAGCACCGGCAGGGCAGACATACTGCCGTCAGCACGAATGGTTTTCAGCAGTTCAAGACCGTCCATGTTAGGCATGTTCCAGTCGGAAATCACAAATCCGAATCCCCCTGCCTGCAGTTTGTTCAACGCGTCTACGCCATCTTCAGCTTCTTCAACGTTGTTAAAACCCAGTTCTTTCAGCAGGTTACGCACAATGCGACGCATGGTGGAAAAGTCATCCACAACCAAAAACCTAAGCTCTTTATCCGCCATAAAAATAAACTCCTGATTCAAATACGTATTGCCTGTCCGGCACTGATTTTCGCCAGCATTTGCTGGCTTACCTGGCTAAGATCGACCACTTCGCTTACGCCACCCATATTGATGGCCTCGCGCGGCATGCCGAACACCACACAACTTGCTTCGTTTTGCGCAATGGTCCAGGCTCCAGCCTGGTTCATTGCTAACATTCCGGCGGCCCCATCGTTGCCCATACCTGTCAGGATCACCCCGACGGCATTGCGCCCCGCATGTTTCGCCACCGAATGGAACAGCACATCCACTGAAGGCCGATGCCGGTTAACCGGCGGGCCATCATGAATTTTGATCTGGTAGTTCGCCCCGCTACGCGCCAGTTCCATATGCTTGTCGCCAGGCGCGATATACGCATGCCCAGGAAGCACACGTTCTCCGTCTTCAGCCTCTTTCACGGTTATCTGACACAGTTTGTTCAGACGTTCGGCGAACGAACGGGTAAATCCTGGCGGCATATGCTGGGTAATAAGAATACCGGGACTTGAAAGCGGCAATGGCTGGAGTACATGACGAATTGCCTCTGTTCCTCCGGTTGATGCGCCGATAACCAGCAGTTTTTCCGAACTGAGTAACGGTCCTGCTTTCAAGGTCGCTGGCGCTGCCGTGGGTTTGTGGGCGGCCAGTTTTGCGCGCGATGCAGTGCGGATTTTCTCCGCAATCATCTCGCTATACGCCAGCATTCCTTCGCGGATCCCCAACTGAGGTTTGGTGACAAAGTCAATTGCCCCCAACTCCAGGGCCCGCAGCGTGACCTCAGACCCTTTGCCAGTCAGTGAAGAGACCATCACCACGGGCATCGGACGCAGACGCATCAACTTTTCAAGAAAATCGAGGCCATCCATGCGCGGCATTTCAACATCCAGCGTCAGAACGTCGGGATTAAATTTTTTGATGAGATCCCGCGCAACCAAAGGATCAGGCGCCGTCGCAACCATCTCCATATCGCTGTGGCTGTTAATAATCTCGGTCATGATTTGACGCATCAATGCAGAATCATCAACCGACAATACCCTGATTTTACTCATGCTTTATCCTTACCTAGCGCATACACCGTCTGCCCGCGCAGGCTAAACTCGCGCACGAGGTTGCTAAAGTTTTCTGAATGACCTGCAAACAGCAGTCCGTCAGGTTTAAGGAGTGGAACAAAACGGTGCAAAATGTCCTGCTGAGTCGTTTTGTCAAAATAGATCATGACGTTACGACAGAATATGGCGTCGAACGGGCCTGGCACGTTGTATTTTTTGTCCAGTAAATTCACGCTGGAAAACTCAACATGGCTTGCCAGTTCCTGCCGTACGCGCACCAGCCCTTCATGAGGCCCGGTACCGCGCATGAAATAACGCTGCAGCTGTTGTGGCGACAACGTCTTTAGCTCGTCAAGACGGTAAATACCGCTTCTTGCCTTTTCCAACACCTCAGTATCAATGTCGCTCGCAAAAACACGCCAGCGACCCGGCGCCATACCCAGGGTATCGGCCAGCGTAATCGCAATACTGTAAGGTTCTTCTCCGGTAGACGCTGCCGCGCTCCAGACGCGATATTCACCGCTGTGTCGACGGGCGTGGTCAGACAGCACCGGAAAGTGATGCCCTTCGCGAAAAAAAGCGGTCAGATTGGTGGTCAGGGAGTTAATAAAAGCCTGCCACTCAGCACTGTTCTGGTTGGCTTCCAGCATACTGAGATAGCGACCAAAATCATCCAGTCCCAGGGTACGCAACCGGCGAACCAGGCGGTTATAGACCATGTCCCGCTTGTGGTCGGCCAGCACGATCCCCGCGCGCTGGTAGATTAATTGACATATCCGACGAAAATGCGCGTCAGACAGCGCGAGGCGCTGTGTCATCTGTAACAATAATGACGTTTGCCCGGAGGGCAGAGATGATGTCATAGCGCCTTCTCAATCACATTCAGGATACAACGGGCACAACCTGCGGTTGTGCCAATTCTTGTTGTGTTACGGTTTGTTCTTCAATTTTAAAAAACGCGACACAGGCGGAAAGATTATCTGCCTGGGTAGCTAACTGCTCAGTGGCGGCTGCCGCTTCTTCCACCAGCCCGGCGTTCTGCTGTGTGACAGAATCCATCTGGCTGACGGCTTGCGCCACCTGCTCAATGCCTCTGCGTTGTTCATCGGAGGCCGAGGCAATCTCCCCCATGATGTCGTTAACCCGGGTAACCGAGCTAACAATCTCTGTCATCGTGCGCGCCGCCATATCCACCAGTTGCGATCCCTGGTGAACGCGGGTGACGGACTCTTCGATCAGTCCTTTAATTTCTTTCGCTGCCTGTGCGCTACGGCTTGCCAGATTACGGACCTCTCCGGCGACCACGGCGAAACCGCGCCCCTGCTCACCGGCACGGGCAGCTTCTACCGCAGCGTTTAACGCCAGGATGTTGGTCTGGAAGGCGATGCTGTCAATCACACTGGTGATGTCACCTATCTTCTGCGAGCTGGCAGAAATCTCATGCATAGTGCTGGCAACCTTAGCCGTCTGTTCCCCTCCTTTATGCGCCGTGTCGGCCGCACTTTTGGCAATGCCTGAGGCTTGTCGCGCGTTATCCGCATTTTGCCCCACGGTAGCGGTAAGCTGTTCCATACTGGCTGCCGTTTGCGCCAGCGATGCCGCCTGCTGTTCAGTTCGCGAGGACAGGTCGTTATTACCCATCGCGATTTCCGAGATCCCGGTATGCATTGCCGAGCTCCCCTGGCGTACCTCACTGACCGTCTCACGCAGTGCCTGTTGCATCGCTTTCAGGCTGGCAAAAATGGCTGAAATCTCATTACGCCCATAAACCGCTATCGGTCGCGCCAAATTACCCGCCGCAATACTGTCGAAATGGCTACCGATGATAGCCAGCGGCTGTACAATCATTTTGCGCGACCAGTACAGCGCTGCAGTCGTTAATAGCGCCGCCAGTACCAGCACGGTGGCGAAAATCACCCCGGACATATGGTAACTACGCTGGCTGTGATCCTCTGCTTTTTGCAATACCTGGTTGATGTTGTTTTGCCACGCCGTAAAGTTTGCATCAAAGGCATCCTGTGAAGCCTGCACCGGGGCGGTCAAAAAATCTGACAGCTGATTATTTTCCAGCCAGGTTGCCTGGTGAACCAGATCGCTATGCCATTGACTGAAACTTTTCTCGGTTGCGCTTTGCAGCGCCTTCCCCTCTTCTGCCGTCTCTGTCGTCGCCATAAAGCGTTTAAATATCGATTCGGACTGGGCCAGGCTGTCCTGTGCAATCGTCATCAGCGCTTTGATATCCTCTGGCGGATAGCTCAGAGCCGTCAACGTGCCTGCTTTATTAAGCGCAGTACTGGCCTGTAATAACACAGCGCGGGTTTGCGCCAGCGCAGCGCGTTGCTGATTACTCTGTTCGACCTGGTTCAGGTTCTGAAAACCATCCCGAAATGCCCAGAAGGACAAGCCATTACTGCCAATCTGCAAAACACCGCAGAGGATTAAAATCAAAAACAGCGTGGTCGAAATTCGAATACGATTAAACATCAACGCTCCCATCAGGCGGCGCAGGCCGCGGTTTAGCTGTCAGTCAAAATGTTTCCCAATGCGTATCTTGTTCGGTGGCTAGCTGGCGCGGTTGTGACGCCGGAGTCGCTGTCGCAGGTAGTCGTGTATCTCGTGTCTTTGATGATGAAGGACGTGACGCGAGGCGGAATGTCGACACCGACTGGGTCAGGCGACTGGCCTGCTCCTCAAGTGCGGCAGCGGCAGCGGCCGACTCCTGCACCAGCGAGGCGTTCTGTTGCGTAACCCGGTCCATTTCAGACACGGCGAGCGCAACCTGATCTATCCCTCGACTTTGTTCATCGGATGCCGAGGCGATTTCCCCCATGATGTCAGTCACACGCGTGACCGCATTAACGATGTCATGCATGGTTTCCCCGGCGCTTTCTACCAATACAGAACCGGTATCAACCCGCGATACAGAATCCTCAATTAGCGCTTTAATCTCTTTTGCTGCCTGCGCACTGCGGCTCGCCAGGTTACGCACTTCACCGGCAACGACGGCAAAACCACGGCCTTGTTCACCGGCACGCGCAGCTTCTACCGCCGCATTCAGCGCAAGAATGTTTGTCTGGAATGCAATGCCATCAATAACGCTAATAATGTCGGCAATTTTCTTCGAACTATCGGCGATTTCGTGCATGGTATTCACCACGCTATCAACCACTTTGCCGCCATGTTGCGCGGTATCGGAGGCGCTTTTCGCCAGTTGCGAGGCCTGACGCGCATTGTCCGCATTTTGCTTCACGGTAGCCGTCAACTGTTCCATGCTGGCTGCGGTTTCTTCCAACGCGGAAGCCTGTTGTTCAGTACGGGATGAAAGATCGGTGTTGCCGCTGGCAATCTCACTGGTACCGGAATAAATCGCATCCGAACCTTCGCGCACCAGGGTTACCGTTTCGGTTAGCGAACGCTGCATATGATCGACCGTGCTGGCCAGCTCGCCAATTTCATTACGACCGCTGACAGCCAGAGTTGCGGTTAAGTTACCGCTGGCAATTTCACGGATATGCGCAATGACGCGAGACAAAGGGTTTAGCAAGGCATGACGAATGCCATACCACACCACCACCAGAATCAGTACCAGCACTACAGCCAGAATGCCGAGTTGCCATTGGGCAAAATGGTAATCGCTTGCACTTTGATCAAAGGCCTGGCGGTAGAGTTTCTCGCTAACATCTGCATATTTACCTAACGCTGCGCCTAGGGCATTTTGCATGCCCTGAGTTGGCTGTGCGAAATAGGCATCCATGTTGCCGTTTTCAAGGAACTGGATGAGCTCCACCAGAGCCGCATGGTACTGCTGATATTTTTCATCGACGTTACCACTGGCATCCGTCATATCAGGCAACGGCGTGATTTTTTTGAAATTAGCGTAATGCGCTTCTGCTTGCGCCAATGACGCTTTCGCATTCTTCAGCAGATCGTTTTTCGCGCTGCTTTGCTGGTTGGACGCATCCATCATCATGCGCGCAGAGGAACGACTCAAATTGATGCGTGTTTGCAGCATCAGATCCCATGTTGAGGTGAGTTCGCTTTGCTGCTGTCGAAGATCGTTAGAAATAACAAAACTTTGCTGATTCTGCTGCAATGAAGAAAACAACAGACCACCGGAAACAAGCTGTAGCAGTGCGAAAACCCCCAGCACCATCATCAGCATTGTGACAACGCGGATACGGTTAAACATAAGGCACCTTCCTGAAAACGAGTTATCAACATTATCGGCATTCACTGAGATAACTTTACGTTTGCAAAAAGGAAATCCATCAGGAAAGCAAGGCCCGGTGGGTGGAGGGAAAGCCGGAGGCGCAGAAACCACAACTCATTTACATAAAAACATCATAATTATCATGCAAATAACATTTTCAACTCGCCTGATTTTGCCGCTATTTGTATTCTCCGCCCCTTTTTCGTGTGACTCCGATCACATAACCACTCGCCAAATACCACAACAAAATGGATAAAAAATTAAAAAAAGTTGTATCTGCTTACGCTTTAATCCAATTTATATGATGAATATTTCGTTACCACTTAATAAGTATAAAAAATGAGTAACAGAACAATAAATGTTAAATCCTTACTGAGGGCTTTTTAGTGGCAAATGCAAACAAACTCACGTTGTTTATTGTGATCTTCATGCTGGCGGGGATCCTGTCGGGTGCGGTGATCCACTCTTATGCCTCCCCCGGCGTCGTTACCGCCTGGGCCGATAATATTACGCTGCTCACCGACATCTTTTTGCGCCTGATTAAGATGGTAATTGCACCTTTAGTATTCAGTACCCTGACCGTGGGTATTATGCGCCTGGGCGAAACCTCAACCATCGGGCGCGTGGGCGGCAAAGCGATGATCTGGTTTATCAGCTCTTCTATTCTGTCTATTCTGGTCGGCCTGTTTGTGGTCTCCCTCGAACAACCCGGCAGCGGTCTGAACCTGGCGATCCCGCTGGAAGCCACTGATACCGGCCTGGCCGTTGGTGGTATGAGCCTGAAAGGTTTTCTGACGCATACCATTCCCACCAGCATCGCCGAAGCGATGGCGAATAATGAGATCCTGCAAATCGTCGTATTCTCGATGTTCTTCGGAATCGGTGGTGCTTCGCTCGGCGAAAAATTTAACGCACCGCTGGTTGCTGCGCTGGATGTGGTCTCCCACATTATGCTGAAGGTGACCGGCTACGTGATGTATGTTGCGCCGCTGGCTATTTTTGCCGCTATCTCTTCCGTTATCTCCACCCAGGGCCTGGGGATCCTGCTCAACTACGCATCGTTCATTGGTGGTTATTATGTGGCGATTTTACTGACCTGTCTGGTCCTGCTGGCCGTGGGTTATATGATGCTGAAAAAAGAGGTATTCCGCCTGGTCAGTATGCTCAAAGACCCGGTTCTGGTTGCCTTCACCACCAGCAGCTCCGAAGCCGCTTATCCGAAAACGCTGGAGCAATTAACCAAATTTGGTTGCTCGCCCAATATCGTGTCATTTGTACTGCCTATCGGTTATTCGTTTAACCTGGTGGGTTCCATGGTCTACTGCTCGTTCGCCTCCATGTTTATCGCACAGGCTTATAACATCCACCTTTCCTTCGCGGAAATTACCGTGCTGATGCTGACATTGATGCTGGCGTCAAAAGGGATAGCCGGTGTGCCGCGTTCAGCGCTGGTGGTGCTGGCGGCAACCATCCCAAGCTTTAATATTCCGGTTGCCGGAATTCTGCTACTGATGGGTATTGACCACTTCCTGGATATGGGACGTTCAGCAATCAACGTATTAGGTAACGGGATTGCAACGGCGATGCTGGCACAGGATGAAGGTTTACTGGAAGAAAGCGAGTCTTCAGAAAACATCACAGAAGAGATTAAGGCTTAACTTTTTTAAGACAAGAGCGAGCTAAGTAAACAAGAGCAGCAAATCAACAAAGATTACCCCAGCCACAGGCTGGGGTATTTCAACAACACCTGGATGATAATTTACATCAATTACCAGCTGTAACGTACGAGCAAACTACCGCTGAGATCGCCATAGTCATTACGTCCTTTTTGACCCGCCACTTGTCCAGTGATACTCCACTGGCTATTCAGATTCGCCTGGATACCCACTTTCACCTCGGCGCGATCTGCCGGAAGATCCTGCTTCACCTCAGCACCATCAAATGCTACGCCAACATCATCGCTGGTGTGTAACCAGTTTACCTCCGCAAACGGCTGGATAACCGACGTCGTATTCTTGTGCAGCTTACCATCTACCCGCAGTCCGAGGCGCGTGGTCCAGCTGTCACCGTTTTGTCCGTCAATACGCGTTCCATTCTGCACAACCGCGTCCGCTTTATATTGCTGCCATGTCACCTGAGCCTGTGGCGTCAGGCTGACAGTATTCAGGTTTTCAAGTCCGATGTCGTACCGATAGCCCGTTTCCAAGGAGGCCGCGCTGGCCGCCGAATCATAATCTGTTGACCCGACATCGCCGTTATCGACGCTGTTATTGTAGAGGCCGTACTGGTACCAGCTATCCACATACAGCCCGCTGTGATTCTTCGCATCCGCAAACCAGGTGGCATAAGCGCCGAGATTATAACCGGCTACGTTACCACTGGCAGAGAACCGGCTCCCATCAGCACCACGGTTGCCTGTACTGTCCGTGTCGGCGTTGATATAGCTCACCATCAGTCCCGCCTTCAGGCTCTGCTCGCCATTATCCCAGCTAAGCACATCACCACCGATTTGCAGTTGCGAGTAAGTGTTGTCAATATCCACATGACCGTCTGCCGCTGTTGACGACGCATCACCTGCTTTAAAGCGCATCCACATACTGCCATCATCGGTACGTAATTGACTCCCTTCGCGGTCATAAAGGGTCTGCATTTGCAGATTACGCGCCATCCACTGGTTGCCCAGATAAGCGCCAATATCAGCCCGATATTGCGGATCTACCGGTTTACTATCACCACCATCGTCCGGGTATACCGGCGTAACATCACCGCCATCGTCCGGGTATACCGGCGTAACATCGTCGCCATCATCCGGGTCTACCGGTGTAACATCGTCGCCATCATCCGGATCTACCGGCGGGACAGCCTGCGAACGCAAATACCAGTCACCGCCGTCTTCATACAATCGGTATTCATACAAACCTGTCTGCACCTGATTACCCTGAGTAAAAACGCCATCAGACTGACCGCCGACATCAATCACTTCAATACCTTTTGTTGTTAACGCCCCTTCCCCCCCGATGTTATTGACATAGAGCGTCGTGCTACCGGATGTATCACCAGTGATAATCACTTTATCCGTCGGTGAATTGTCATCCCCTAACTGCGTGTTCAGATAAAGATGACTGTTATCGCCATGATAATTCCCATTAATCGTCAGCGTTTTAAATTGTCCGTTCTGTGAAGGAGTATCAAATACAATATCTCCGGCATTATTTAATTGAGTTAAAGAAGAATCACCGGTAATTGTCCATTGCGTCTGTTCAGCCAGTGAGAGATTCAGCGAGGAGTCTACCGTCGGATCGGTGTTAACAAACGTCGCCCCCACCAACCGCGAACCAGACGCCATATCCAGTGAAATACTGCCTTCACCCGCGCTAATGATATCGCCCGTAATATCCATTACACCTGAACCGGTCACGGTCCCGCCGGGTAAGAGATTTCCCGCACTGTCGGTAACAACAGGAACAAGAATAGCGACACCATCCTGGGTTTTAATGGTAGTGTCACCGGTCAGCGATATTGCCCCGCCCTGCTGAACCACCGCGCCATAACCATTTGCCCCACTCGCTGTCACATCAATGGTCAGGTTTTCACCATTAATTATTCCCGGACGGTTTAAATTATTACTTCCTATCGCCCAAAGCCCGTAAGGGTTATTTTGCCCACTCATGAGAATATCGGTATTCGCGATATTAACCGTTGCGCCGTAGAACTGGGATGACACGCCGTAACCATCGATCGCGTAAATAACATTTCGATTGTCGGCATCCCCTTTAAAATCAAGAGTACTCCCGGAGGTCGCAGCGATACCGCTGGTCGCAGAGCCCGACATGGCAGAACTTCTGCCGTCAACAACGCTGCCTGCGCCAATCATCACATCGCCCCCCTGCGCAATGATGCCCACAGACTGAGCGGTATTGACGGTAAGCGCGTCCGCGTGGAATTCGCCCCCCGTCACCCAGAGGGTCGTCGCCCCTCCGGCTGCGCTTATGATGCTGTTTTGGCCTAAATCCATAAAACCTGTGCTCATTGATATTGCACTTACCTGCGTCCCAGTCACATCAATCGTCAGATTATCAGCAATAAATTCAGAACCTTTTGCCGCGGGGTTTATCGTTACTCCAGCCCCATCATAGAACCCGGTGATTGAGATGGTCGATCCGCTGCCCAAATCAATGCGTGATCCGGCCCCATTAATAGCGATGCCACGCGTGGTACACCCCCCTGTACGGCAATCCAGAGTCGTACTGATATTAATATCCATATTATTGGCGATTAACGTAGCATCGGGACCCATAACGTAGATGCCTTCAGCAAGATCGGAGGCACCATTGATGGTTACTCTGCTGTTATCTCCCAAATCAACATGATTATTTTTACCCAGCTTTAAACCTGTCACAGAACCATAATCTGTTGCCAGTCCTGTTGCAGTGACAGTGAGTTGATCGGCATCTAATACGCCATCAGTACCTATCTCAATACCGGTTGCAATATTATTGCCCTCTACAACCACCTGGCTATTTTTACCTAAATCAATTTTAGCATTACCCGTACTTTGAATCCCCCACGCAGTGTTATCTATACTTGTAGCATGGATAAAACCATTATCCATGGTAAAAGTACCACTACCGCCTAATAAATAGACACCGCGGGCATCACCTATCCCACCAATACTATAATCAGTTTCAGTTATGGCTGTAATAGAACTTCCACTACCAAGATCGACGTTACTGTCTTTGCCTATATTTTTAAATCCATAAACATTATTTTTACCCGAAACATCAATATTAATACCGGATGCTGTTACTTCTGTACCCAGGTTATTACCTGAAATCAAAATTCCGGTGGTATTTTTACTTGAATTTTGTGTGCCATCCGTATCGACGACATGGATTTCGGTATTCGTGCCTAAATCATTTTTGGTGCCATTATCCAGTGAAACCCCGGTAGACAAAGTTTCACCCGATACGTTGATAGTTGCTTTTCCTTTAATCTGTAAGCCATCACCGCCGGTAGTGATGCTCTCAACACCCGTGGTATTTGTTTGTCCACTCGCTGTAACGACTTCATTATCATTCAAAATAATTGATGCACCGTTTTGTGGGCCTAACCCGGCAGCATTGACAGCAGCACTGCATATTAATGTTGCCAGACCTGTTACCCTGATGCTATTACGCATTCCATTATTACCGCGGGAAAACTCACCAGCGACCACAAACATATTACGCGCCGTACTCCAGACTATATTATATATAGCATTCACATTTAGTTCCCTCTACGCCAATAGAAAAATCAGGAGGCACAACTTCATTACATATTCATTAGCAATATAAATCATTCTAAAAGATAAATTATTTATATATTGCACTTGTAGATTATTTTATATGTACCCGCAAACGACAGATACTATAAAGATTCGCTAGTTTTAATTAAAGAAAAAAATAAAAATAAACCAAGTGAATAAGATAAATATAAACATTCAAAATCAAAATAAAACAACCATTATTACCTGGCTTCCCTACACATAAAATTAAAAGCAAAACGCCCTCCATATTGTGGAGGGCGTTTAATAACTGCCAGCTAAATATTACAAAGAATGATAATATTGACTACTTTTATGCCATATGCGAAGCCGCGATATCCAATAGCGCCATCTCTTCGCTGTTCAGCAATTTCTCAATGTTAACCAGAATCAGCATCCGATCTCCCAACGCGCCCAGTCCCGTCAGATATTCCGTTGACAGCGTAACCGCGAATTCCGGTGCCGGTCGGATTTGATCGGTCGTCAGCGACAGCACATCGGATACGCCATCCACGACAATCCCAACCACCCGTTGTCCCAGATTCAGCACAATCACCACGGTGTTCTCGTTGTAATCCACATCGCTCTGGCTGAATTTCACACGCAGATCAACAATCGGCACAATCACGCCGCGCAGGTTAGTCACACCTTTAATAAAGGCTGGCGTATTGGCAATACGCGTAACCTGATCGTAGCCGCGGATTTCCTGCACTTTCAGGATATCGATACCGTACTCTTCATCCCCCAGCGTAAACACGAGGAATTCCTGACCTGACGGTTCGCCGGCCAGTTTAGTTACATTACTCATACCGGTCATATTCTTCCCTTTCTTACTCAATCAGGCGGCTGTGATTGCCACACGTTGTTCGCGGTTTAACCCCTGCAATGCAGAGACATCGACAATCAGCGCGACGCTACCGTCGCCGAGGATCGTTGCTGCGGAAATGCCTGGCACTTTGCGGTAGTTGCTCTCCAGGTTTTTTACCACCACCTGGTGTTGACCAATTAGCTGATCGACCAGCAACGCGTAGCGACGCCCTGCACTTTGTAAAATCACTACAATACCCTGAGTTGCTTCGGTTTTTGCACCTTCAACTTCAAAGACTTTCCACAACTCAACCAGCGGTAAATACTCACCACGCACTTCCAGAACGCGCTCTCCGCCGGCCAGCGGATGGAGATCTTCTTCACGGGGTTGCAGAGATTCCATCACCGCATTCAGCGGCAGGATAAACACTTCATCGGCTACACGAACGGACATGCCATCAAGGATAGCGAGCGTCAGCGGCAGTAAGATACGGATGGTTGTGCCCTGACCCTGTTTTGACTGGATCTCAACATGACCGCCCATCTCCTGGATATTTCGCTTCACCACATCCATACCGACACCGCGCCCGGAAACATCCGTCACCTGCTCGGCGGTCGAGAATCCCGGGGCGAAGATCAGCATGCCGACTTCGTCATCGCTCATATTTTCGTGGATCGGCATCCCCTGGGAAATAGCCTTCGCCAGGATACGTTCGCGGTTCAGACCCGCGCCATCATCAGTCACTTCGATACAAATATTCCCGCCCTGGTGTTCGGCAGAAAGTGTCAGATTACCAATCGGGCTTTTCCCGGATTCGATGCGTTTTTCCGGCAATTCAATACCGTGATCGAGGCTGTTACGTACCAGGTGCGTTAATGGATCAATGATGCGTTCAATCAGGCTCTTATCGAGTTCGGTTGAGCTCCCCACCTGCGTCAGTTCGACCTGTTTACCCAGCTTACCGGCCAGATCGCGCACCAGACGTGGGAAACGGCTGAACACATACTCCATTGGCATCATACGAATCGACATCACCGACTCTTGTAAGTCGCGGGCGTTACGTTGTAACTGACCCATGCTGGTGATGAGATCGCCATGATTGACGGGATCCAGTTCATTAGAGCGCTGAGCCAGCATTGACTGTGTGATGACCAGTTCACCCACCAGGTTAATCAGCTGATCGACCTTCTCAACCGCCACGCGAATGCTGGTCGACTCGCTGGCGCGGGCTGGTTTCTCACGCTCTGCCCGTCCATGCGGCGCTTCGTTGGCGGTCGCTTTGACCACCGGCGCAGGCGCAGCAACCGGTAGCGGCTGTGGTTCGACGACATCCGCGACAGCTGGCGTTTCTGCAACAGTCGGCGCGACAGTGATAGTTTCGAACTCAATCTGATCCGCTTCAATGACGAAGCAGAGCACAGCAATAATGTCATCTTCAGCGAGGCTACCGTCGATCGTTGCCGACAGCGTATCGGCACCTTTGACCACATCGCTTAAGGTCGCCAGATTCCCCAGTTCCTCTTCCAGTAAATCGACTTCACTGGCTTTCAGGCGCGAGAGAATGATCCGCTTTTTGATCTCTTCAGTGACAGGGGCGGCTTGTGCAACCACCTCGTCTGGTATCGCCGTGCTATCAACAACGCTCAGTTTGGCGCTATTGACCACCGCGGGCGCGGTTTCACCTTTTGCTTCGAGCGCTAACTGTCGTAACGCATTACAAATGTACTCAAAGCTGGCGGCATCCGGCTCCTCTGAGTTTTTATAGGCGTCGAGCTGTTCCTGCATAATATCTTTCGTTTCCAAAAACAGGTTGATAATGTCGGCATTGAGCTGCATCTCGCCACGCCGCGCTTCATCCAGCAGGTTTTCCATCAGATGGGTCGTTTCCTGCAAAATGGTAAAGCCGAAAGTGCCCGCCCCGCCTTTAATCGAGTGCGCTGCACGAAAAATGGCATTCAGCTGTTCGGAGTCCGGGGCTTCAGGCACCAAATCCAGCAGGTGTTGCTCCATGTCAGCCAACAGTTCGTCAGCTTCATCAAAAAATGTCTGATAAAAATCGCTAATATCCATGCTCACGCTATCACCTCGGATTGGCTGGTGGCGATGTGGGAACGCTTGCCGGCGGCATCGCCACTGGCTGTTGTAAGACACTTACCGGCTCATTCTGGCTTTCAGCGTTTTCATGCAAAATGGCCTCTTCGGCCTGCTTATTCAGAACCAGCAGGCTTATACGGCGGTTGATGGCGTCCTCGGGACCGCGATCGCTCAGACGCATCGTGGCGGCCATACCTACCACCCGTAATACTTTTCCATCATCCAGTCCGCCGCTGACCAACTCGCGACGCGATGCATTGGCGCGATCGGCAGACAGTTCCCAGTTGCTATATCCCTTCTCACCGTTGGCATAGGGATAATCATCCGTATGACCAGAAAGACTGATACGGTTTGGGATCCCATTCAGCACCGGCGCAATCGCCCGCAAAATATCACGCATGTAAGGTTCAACCTCTGCGCTTCCGGTTTTAAACATCGGGCGGTTCTGACTGTCGATAATCTGTATCCGCAGCCCTTCCTGGACCAAATCAATTTTCAGATGTGGGCGTAGTGCACGCAGCTTAGGATCGGATTCAATCAGTTGATCAAGATCGCCACGTAGCTTGCTCAAGCGACTTTGCTCCATGCGCTTTCTCAGATCATCAATGTTGGGCTGCTTATTCACTTCCCCCTGCTGCTGGGTGTAATCATCACCCCCACCAGGAATTGGACTTTGGCTATTCGAGATCCGATTTCCGCCCGTCACCGCAGTGGCCAGCGGAGTACGGAAATATTCGGCAATTTGAATCAGTTCTTTAGGGCTGGAGATGGAAATAAGCCACATCACCAGAAAGAAGGCCATCATCGCGGTCATAAAATCGGCGTAGGCAATTTTCCACGAACCATGCGCCCCACCACCGTGATTTTTATGTTTGCGTCGCTTTACGACGATAATGGGATGGGCCTGATTTTTCATGCGTCCTCGGTCGTCTGCTGCGCTGCTGGATTCCTCACCGCACGAACATGCTCTTCCAGTTCGATAAACGAAGGACGTTCGCTGGAATAGAGCGTCTTACGACCAAACTCGACCGCAATCGGTGGCGCGTAGCCATTCAGATTGGAGAGCAGAGTTATCTTCACACACTGCATCATCTTGGTGGTTTCAGCACTCTTCTGTCGCAAGACGCTGGCGAGTGGGGAAATAAATCCATAGGCCAGTAAAATACCGAGGAATGTCCCTACCATCGCATGCGCAATCAATGAACCCAGTTCAGCCGCCGGACGGTCAGCAGAAGCCAGAGCGTGAACAACCCCCATAACGGCTGCCACGATCCCGAACGCCGGTAATGAGTCACCGACCATCGCCAGGCTATTGGCCGGGACTTCAGCTTCACTTTCGTGTGTCTCAATTTCTTCGTCCATCAACGCTTCAATTTCAAACGTGTTCATGTTGCCGCTGATAATCAGACGCAGATAATCAACAATAAAATCAAGCATCACCGCATCCGCAAGAATGCGTGGATAGCTGGCGAAGATTTCACTCTCTTTGGGGTTTTCGATATCGCGCTCAAGCGAAAACATGCCCTGCTGACGTGACTTGGCCATCAGGCGATACAGCAGCGCCAGCAGATCCATATACATCGCTTTGGTGTATTTTGAACGACGGAAAAGCATCGGGATCGCTTTCATCGTCCCCTTGATGGCTTTTCCGTTGTTGCCAACGATGAATGCCCCGATACCTGCGCCACCGATGATCACCAGCTCAGCCGGTTGATAGAGTGCCCCAAGGTGTCCGCCGGTCATCATGTAACCGCCGAAAACTGTACCAATAACAACCAGGTAACCTAATAAGATAAGCACGACATCATCCTTTCGCAATTGACTATGACAGGATGCGCAGTCGGGCAGTTAACTCATGGTCAGGACAAAAAAAAGCAGCGGTAATCGCTTACCGCTGCTGGAGTGTTTATCCACACCGTTTCAGTTAAACAGCCTGTTCGATCTGTTCATCCAGCAGTTGTGGAATAATATCGGCAGCATTCTGGGAAAGTTTACGTCTTTTTACGGCTCGCGATGGCGGCTGACATAAACTGCAGGCAAAGCTACCTGCGGGTTGGTGCGCGTGGGTAATAAAATTTCCGCCGCAGCAGTTACAGGCGGACAATTCAAGCAAACCACTGTCAACAAAACGGACAAGGGTCCACGCACGAGTAAGCGCCAACAACGGCCCTTCTTCTGGTTGCGGGCACTGCTCAAGATATAACCGATACGCTTTAATCACGGCATCCACGCCGCTGCACAAACCGGTTTTAAGCAGAAACTGCCATGCATTACAAAACATCGATGCATGAATATTTTGTTCCCACGTCATAAACCAGTCGGTGGAAAACGGAAGCATCCCTTTTGGCGGAGGACTACCGCGTAATTCTTTGTACAGCTTGATGAGTCGGCCACGGCTTAATTGCGTTTCGCTTTCCAGCATTTGCAAACGGGCGCCCAATGTGATTAATTCCATCGCTAACTGGATATCACGCGCTTCCTGAACAATGCTTTTTTCGCTCATCATCAAGCCCTTTTCTTACGCGCTGCGTCATCGATGTCGTTAAGCAGGCGTGTTGAAAGCATAATACCGGTATGAATTTGCTGAAGATCGTCAACGCGGGAATCTTGCGTCAAACGCGTTACAGTCTGATGATCGTCGAAACGGAAATGGCATACCAGTTGATTGGTTTCAGCCAATTTGACCATTTGAGGAAGTGTTAATGTTGCCAATGTATCTGCCATCTCCTCGCTGATACCCAAGCGGAACATTGCAGACGCTTTGTCCTGAACGATCAAACGCTGTGCTAGCAATAAATACGACAAATTGATGTCATAAATGTGTTTCAGCAACTCGGATGTATGCATTATTTGCATCCATAATAACCAACATTATTTTCATGCGGCAGAACCGCACCCCGTGATGTCGCCGGGAAGGCCCGGTAAAAAAAAAGCAAAAGGTCAAATACATAGCAACGTGATGGCGCTTACGCGTTGTCTAAACATTCCTTTCGTAGAATGCCGCGTCCCTTACAAGCTCACATCATTTCTTACAAATGTCTAAGATTTTTCCTAATTCGACGCAACTCTACCCGCCACCCGTTACACATACAACGTAGCCATGCTGCGAATTTAAAGAATATGTGACGCAGATCACATAATCAAGCTAAACACTTAACATAAATCCATCAGCACAGCTTTTATTTTGGCTATTTTTTAAACCACCATTATCTTTTTCGATTCCAGCCATACGAATAATCTTGCAATAAAAGCGAATAGTATTCTGTTTACGAACGTTAATATCACGCGCAGAAATAGCGAACTGGATCACAGATTTAATATGAAATGACATTTCAGTTAAACTCTTTATAAACAAAGACTTAAATATTAAGACTGATTAATTAATACCGGGCTGTGATAACCGTTTAAATGTTAATTGATGTATACTTTTTATTAACAAATTGTTTTTATTAGAGATGAGTTTAACTTAAATCATCAGAACAGATTTGCAGCTTATATGAAGTGATTATTCTATTTATAAGAATAATTAATGAATAATCATGATGACATTCACACAATTACCGTACGAAACGTAGCAGTATGGCGTTATACGATCAAAACTGAAAAGTTCTCTCATAATTCATGAACAAAAGGAGCGAGTTATGAGCTATGCGCACATTCTTGTCGCTGTTGCCGCCACCCCCGAAAGCCACCAACTGTTAGCAAAGGCTGTTTCAATCGCTCGCCCTGTCAACGCTCGCATTAGTCTGATAACCCTGGTTTCAGACCCCGAACTGTATAACCAGTTTGCTGCTCCGATGCTGGAAGATCTGCGGGAAGTCATGCAAGAAGAGACCCATAATTTTATCGATCAGTTAAGCAAAGAGGCGCAGTACCCCATTGAGCACACGTTTATTACCTATGGGACATTGAACGAACACATTCTGGATGTATGCCGCAAACACGCGGTTGATCTGGTGATTTATGGCAACCATAACCACAGTTTCTTTTCGCGAGCCTCCTGCTCAGCGAAAAGCGTGGTCAGCGCAAGCCAGGTTGATGTGTTGCTGGTACCGCTTGCCGGCGATTAATCACGCCTGTTTGCTGCAGGCTGTCTGCGGGTCAGGCGACAGGTTTTCTATATGACGCGATGCGACGTTCTTCAGATCGCAAATAAATCGCGCCTGCCAGTTGTTGATATCATTTTTAACGATGGTCTGCAGCATTGCCGCATGACGGGAAATGCGCTCGGCAAGCGACATCGTCAGAGCCTGGTTTAATGCGCCTGCAACATCATCCCGATCATAAGGGTTTACAATGAGTGCAGAAGTCAACTCATTCGCAGCCCCGGCAAACTGCGAGAGCACCAGGACGCCGGGGTTGGCAGGGTCCTGTGCGGCGACATACTCCTTTGCCACCAGATTCATGCCATCGCGTAGTGGCGTCACCAGTCCAACATCTGAGTAACGGAAGACCTTCATCAGTAATTTACGGTCAAAATACTGATTCAGGTAGTACAGCGGCGTCCAGCCCAGTTGCCCGTATTTACCATTGATCCGCCCAGCCTCGGTCTCTAACTGGTGACGAATATCCTGATAAGCCTGTACCTCCTCACGCGAGGTCGGTGCTATCTGCGTATAACGAATCTTACCGTGATGCTGGGGAAACTGTTCCAACAGCACCTCATAGGCCTGAAAGCGCTCCGGCAGGCCTTTGGAGTAATCCAGCCGCTCAACAGAGAAGATATTTTTCACATTTTTAAGTTCTGCTTTTAACTGCGCCAGTTTCGGCGGTAGCGATCCTGATGCTTGCCGTGCAATCTCCTCAGGTGCAATACCAATAGGATAAACTTCCGTGCGGAACGCTTTCCCCCAGGCCAGATGCTGTTTCTCGCGGAGCGTAGTTACCTGAGTTTGCGCCGTCAGACAGTCAAGAAAGGCCTGGCGATCGTTGTCGGTTTGAAAGCCCAATAAATCAAAGTCGCACAGTTGCTCAAGCAACGCCTGATGTGGCGGCAACGCATTGAAAATTTCGGGTGTCGGAAAAGGAATATGCAGAAAAAAACCGATGCGATTATTCACACCACGTTTGCGTAGCTCGCAGGCAAAGGGTAACAAGTGATAATCGTGGACCCAGATGATATCGTCATCACTAAGCAGTGGCAGCAGCTTATCAACCAGTAAGGCATTAACCCGCTGGTAGCCTTCCCAGGCACTACGCTGAAACTGTACCAGGTCCAGTCGATAATGGAACGCGGGCCATAACACGGCATTCGAAAACTGGCAGTAATACTCCTCGTAATCCTGTTCACTCAGATTAAACGATGCCCAGGTGATGTTGCCACGGGTAACCTTTTTTAACGGTTGTTCCTCATTGCCTGTATCACCGCTCCAGCCGAACCACAGGCCGCCAGCCGCCTTCAGTGCGCCCAGCACACCTACAGCAAGACCGCCAGCACTGCCTTTGTCATCCGGTGAGGCGATGCGGTTAGATACTACGACTAAACGACTCATAGCCACCTCTCCTGTCATTCGTTGCTTCTTGTTCCTGCTGCGGACAGTTGATTTGTTCCAGCCAATGCCAGACGTTCCTGACAGCAGCCAGACGCCATGTCGCCTGAGTCTCCCCGCTACCCACTTTTACCGAGATACCGCCGGCGCGATTGACCACGACAAAACCTGTTTCATCGGTCAGATCATCACCAACAAAAACAGGGGTCCGTCCGACAAACGGCGCTTCCTGCATAAATGCCGCAATTGCATCTCCTTTATTGGTGTCCTGTGATTTGATTTCCACAACACACTTCCCGGGCTGCAATGCCAATTGCGGCCAGATATGGGTAATACGTTCCGCCAACGCCAGCAGCGCGGCCTCATGCTCAGGCGCCTGCCGGTAATGCAGAGCGAAAGCCATGCCTTTAGTTTCAAGCGTTGTCCCCGGTAACGTCGCCAGCGCCGCATGCAATAACGCCCCCGCTTCGCGCTCGACCACCGCAGGCAGATGCACAATATGGGTTTGACCATTGATATCACGGCGTTCTGCCCCATGCACCCCGGCGAGCGGGAAACGATAAGGGGTGGTGAGTGCGTCAAGCTCTGCCATCGAGCGCCCTGAAATCAATGCCAGAGCACCCGCATTTTGCGTGGCCAGGCGATGTAATAACTGCAGAATTGCCTGTGGAACAACAACCTGGTCAGGATGCGGTTTGATTTCAGCCAGTGTTCCATCGAGATCGAAAAAATAAGCACAGTTTGTGGGATGCTCAGGGGGTAAGGTTAGCGATGCTGTCACCCGATTCTCCTCCTCGTCATGGTCTGTACGCCGCGCGGATCGCGCCGTATATAGGATGTATGACGGGTATAAGTATAGACAGTGTGACCGTGCTCGCCATTTAGAAAAACAATCGCCAGCCGGGTAGCGGCTGGCGATTGGCGGAAGCTAGACTAAAAAGTTGGGATTTAAATCATCAAACAGTACGCTTAGCTTTTTGTTTGTAGCGGTCGAAGATCACCGCCGCCAGCAGGATCAAACCTCGTACCACATACTGTGCGAATGGAGAGATATTCAGCAGGTTCATCGCGTTCTCGACCGTCCCCAGAATCAACACCCCTGCGACGACATATGAGATTTTTCCGATACCGCCTTTGAGCGAAACGCCGCCTAACACACAGGCAGAAATCACGATCAGCTCATAGCCGATAGAGGTCATTGGCTGGCCGCTGGTCATACGTGATGCCAGGATAATCCCCGCCACGGCGGATACCAGACCGGAGAGAATAAAGATAATAATCTTAGTGCGAACGACCGGCACCCCAGCCAGACGAGCCGCTTCCTCATTGCCCCCAATCGCCAGCGTATTACGACCAAACGTGGTTTTATTCAACAGCAGGCCAAAAATAATAAAACAGCCCACGGTTAACCAGATCGGTGCCGGCAGTCCTAACCAGTTGGCATAGCCAAGCGTAAAGAAGCGCTCGTCTTCGATTCCCACAGCTTTACCGTCGGAGATAATGTAGGCCAGACCACGAACAATTTGCATGGTGGCGAGCGTCGTGATCAACGCGTTAATTTTTAAGCGTGCAATCACGAAACCATTCACCAGACCGCACAGAACGCCGAGCAACAACCCTGCCGCCACGCCAATCCACAGGCTTTCGGTCATATTAATGACCACTGCCGTCGTCACCCCTGCGCAGGCAATAACGGACGCTACCGAGAGGTCAAAATCGCCGGATGCCAGGCAAAATAACATCCCGCACGCAACCATACCCGACATAGATACCGCCAGTCCCAGCCCCTTCATGTTGATGAACGTCGCAAAGTTTGGCACAAAAATAGCGCAAACCAGGAACAATACGGCAAACACCACCAGCATCCCGTACTGATCCCAAATTCGGCCAAGATTTAGCGCCGACTTCGCAGCGCCTGAACCCGATGTAGAAACGGAAGACATCATATTCTCCTTATTCAGGCGACTGCCTGGCTGACTTTAGGCATAGCAAGGCTCAACGCCTGGCGTTCATCCGCCTGTTCATGAAGTAATTCACCTGCGATCTCACCTTCTCTCATCACCACAATGCGGTCGGCGACACCAAGAACTTCCGGCAGGTCACTGGAGGCAAACAGCACGGCAACACCGCGCGCAGCCAGGGCATAAATCACGTTATAAATTTCATGTTTCGCTCCAACATCAATGCCGCGGGTGGGCTCATCCAGCAAAATCACTTTCATCTCTTCCGATAACCAACGCCCCAGAATGGCCTTTTGCTGATTACCGCCAGAGAGGTTCATGATCAGTTGCTCTGCACCCGGCGTTTTAATGTTGAGTGAACGGATATGATGGTCAGCATTGGTCTCTTCCCAGCCGTTGTTGATCAGACATCCCCCCGTAACATGTTTACGGCGCGCACTAATATTGATGTTGTTGCGTACCGAATGGACCGGGATGATCCCTTCGGCTTTGCGATCCTCCGGACACAGCATCATGCCTGCTTCAATGGCGTGACTGGGTTTGCGGATATCTATCGCTTGTTCGTCAATAAACACCTGGCCCTGTGTGATACGCGTCCCGCCAAACAGACCTTTCATTAATTCGCTACGTCCGGCACCAACCAGGCCGAACAGTCCGACGATTTCGCCGCTACGCACCGATAAGCTGATCGGAGTACGCACGCCTGGCGCTTTTACCTCATGCAGACGCAGACGCTCCGCGCCATAAGGTCTGGCTTTCCAGCCATAGATGTCCCCAAGATCACGCCCCACCATCGCCTGTACCAGTGCGTCGTGATCAACCTGCTGCATATCCGTAAACGTTTTGACGTACTGGCCATCCTTAAACACCGTTATGGCATCGCTGAGGGCGAAAATCTCCTCCATGCGGTGCGAAACGTACAGAATGATGCGGCCCTCATTGCGTAGCTCACGAATTACGCGAAACAGATTGTCAATCTCCCTGGCGGAAAGAGAGCTGGTGGGTTCATCAAAAGCGATAATCTTGGCATTACGCGCCAGCGCCTTAGCAATCTCCACCATTTGCCACTGACCGATGGAGAGATACTTCAACGGAATATCAGGATCGATATCCATTCCCAGATGCTTTAACTGCAGCCCCGCCTCGTAGTTCAACAACGAGCGGTTCACAATCCCACCCTTATGCGGAAGCTGGCCTAAGTAGATGTTCTCGGCGACGGTCATTTCCGGCACCAGATGCAATTCCTGGTAAATAATGGCGACACCGGCATTCAGCGCAGTGGTTGTGTCCGCAAACGAAACCTCCTGTCCGCGGATCGCTATAGATCCCGTGGTTGGCGCGTAGTTACCGCTGAGAATTTTTAATAATGTTGATTTCCCGGCACCATTTTCACCCATCAGTGCATGCACCTGACCGGCATAGCAGTCGAAACTAATATCCGTCAGCGCTTTTACGCCAGGGAAGGTTTTGCCGATGCCGTGAAATGAGAGATACGGGGTAGACTGTTGCATAACGTCTCCGTGGATCTAAACGGTTGCCTGATGGCGGCGTAGCCTTATCCGGCCTACGAAGGGCGTTATTTGTAGGCCGGATAAGATCGTTTTACGGCAGTTGAGTTATTTGCCGCCTAAGCCTTTTTTCGCCAGTTCTTCTTTGAAGTTGTCGCGAGTAATCAACACCACATCGGTAACTTCAGTAAACACTGGCGGTTCTGCGCCTTTGGTGACCCAGTTGTAGAGCATTTCACTGGATTTATAACCGTGAACGTCCGGGCTAGGCAGCAGTGAACCGTAGAATCCGGTGGCTTCCGCTTTGGAGAGTTCGCTAATTGCATCAACACCGTTAATACCGATACCAATCACGTTTGCAGCTTTAAACCCCTGCCCTTCGGTAGCACGCACGCCACCCAGCACAGTGTTGTCGTTCATACCGACAATCAGCCAGTGTTTAACTTCAGGATGCTGCACCAGCATGGAGTTTGCGGCGTCGAATGCGCCCGGGATATCATTCGATTTGGTTGGGACCTGGTAGATCTGTTTTTCCGGGAAGCCTGCAGCTTTAAGCGCTTCCATCGAACCCGATGTACGACGGCGCGCGGTATCCAGTTCGTTTGCGGTAATCGCCATTACAGCGGAAGATTTCACATCCCAGCCACGTTTCTGCATTTCTTTGTACAGTTCCTGGCCCTGGCGTTCACCAATTTTGGTTGCTGCCATCATCACCAATGGCACAGTATCCATCGGCTTACCTTTCGCATTGGCGAACTGATCGTCAACCGCGATGACTTTCATGTCATAGCCACGCGCCTTTGCCATAATAGCAGGCCCAAGTTTTGGGTCCGGCGTACAAATTACAAATCCTTTTGCCCCGCTTGCCGCCAGGCTGTCGATAGCATTCAGGGTTTTCTCGCCGTCTGGAACGGCAATTTTAATCACCTCAAACCCAAGGTCTTTACCGGCTTTATCAGCAAACTTCCACTCTGTCTGGAACCAGGGCTCTTCCGGTTGTTTGACCAGGAAACCGAGCTTCATGGATTCAGCGATAGCGGATTGTGACATAATGGCAGCCAGACCAATGGCCGCCAGCGCTTTAGTGAATTTGTGCATGGTTAACTCCAGCTTTAACGTTCTTTTATGTAGGGTAAAATCAAACGATTTTTTGTAATCCGGACGTAAAACAAGGCATTACCTTTTATTGATAAGATCAATGCCAGTGCTGAGAGTATTTTTAGCGGGAAATTGATTCTCCATAAGAGAGCGGCATCACACCCTGGAATTACAGTAGTTGCGTACATAAATTCAGCGGGAAATGACATAAAAAAACTCAATTTTCAGAATAGGGAAAATGAGAAATAGCAGATTAATCCATAACATCAGCCAGTGAATCCTTGTTCCCGAATATCGAAACATCCGGGAGTCCAATGATTACCAGGGGTAATAAATATGGTCAGCGTGATCGCGAACAGGGAGATCGTCTTCTAACAGACGCGCAGAAAGCGTAAACGCAAAATCAAAAATATGGCCCAGCCCTTTGCCACTGATAAGATTGCCATCTTCAACAACAGGCGCATCGACATACTCACCGTCGGTGATGGTTTGCCACAGCTCACCTGAACACACGTAGCGCCGTCCTTTCAGCAACCCATTACCCGCCAGCACCCGCGCGGCTGCCGAACAAACCGGGCAAATCAGTTTTCCTGCATCGTCATGACGAGCGACAAACTGGACGACTGCAGCGCTGGCGGCAAGATTTACGCTACCCTGTGGTCCCCCTGGCAACACGATCGCGTCGTAGAAGGCATCCCGACGGGCCTCCAGCGTACTGTCGGTCACCATCGGCACGTCATGATAGCTCACCACCGCACGAGACTCAGCGCAGGCCAGCGTCTCAACCTCAATTTGCAGGCGACGTAGAATATCAATAGTAACAATAGCTTCAGCCTCTTCAAAACCGGGTGCCAGCAACACCGCCACCTTCTTCATATACAACTCCTCGATTTATCCACCGATATCCAACAACAAATGCCGAATAATTCATTCCGTTAAATTTATTAAAACTGATCTGGCGCAAGAAATTAGGTTGCAGATAATTTCCAGACACATCACTTCACCGGGAAGTTCGCATCAAAACCAGCGGTGATAATCACCAGACGTCATAGAATACCGCGGCCTGAAATTTAATTTTGAGACTTGAAACAGCACTTCACTTTATTTATTTTACATAAACACATTATAAATCAGATAATTATATTCATATTTCTTATATACACAAACGGCATGGCTAAGTATATTGTTATGCCAATATGTAAAAAAACATAAATAGGTGGTTTTAAGGATTTTCTTGATACCAGGCACGCGCTATGCTGATTCACGATCGGAAGCGGATATAATTCGCGATCATCTAAAGGACCGGCGGAACGGATTTATTCTGCTAACAGTATTACTCGTACGTAGATGTGAAGTGCAACGGCAGCCCGTTGTACTGGCGTTGGTGACGTACTTCTCTTTTCTGGAAATAAGGATATTGATATGGCTGCAGTTGGAATTGTGCACAAACTCAACACGCAAATGAACCTTGAGTTTTACGCATCGAATCTCTACCTTCACCTCAGTGAATGGTGCTACGAACACAGCCTGACAGGCACCGCGACGTTTCTGCGCACTCAGGCGCAGGGTAACGTGACGCAAATGATGCGTATGTTTAATTTTATGAAAAACGCAGGGGCTAACCCCATCGTCAAAGCCATCGATGTTCCCGGTGATGACCTAACGTCCCTTGAAGAGCTGTTTCAGAAAACGCTGGAAGATTATCAGCAGCGTTCTCGTACGCTGTCACGTCTGACGGATGAAGCAGAAGCGTTGAACGACGCACCAACCGTTGATTTTCTTCATGATCTGGAAAAAGAACAGCAGCAGGATGGCGTGCTGCTACAAACGATTCTTGATGAAGTTCGTAGCGCTAAACGTGCTGGGCTGTGTATGGCGCAAACGGATAAGCATTTGCTAAACGTCGTAAACTACCAACATCACTGAAGTCCGATCGCGACAAATCTGCGCCTCCCGTTCTGAGAGGCGTAAAAAAACCTTTCTAAAACCTGAAACAACGGTTTATTTTAGTGAGACTCATTCTGCGGAGTGAATTTCAGCTCGATCAACGCAACCGCTTTTTGAATTGCGCGCATCGTAACGGGATCAGCGCCCGCGGGATGGCTGGAAAAGTCGATGCTTTTCAGTTGACTGGACATTTTTTCCCGAACTTCTACCGGGGCAATAACATCAATAACATCCAGAATTTGCTTGATAACCAACTGGCAGGCAACAACGTCCGAGAGCAGTTCCTGATCGGCATTCAGTGTTTGGGACATAGTGAGCTCCTTATAGAAAGGTCGTCATAGTACCTATTCAGCGCTCGAAACGGTAGCGGTGCAAGCAGTACAACCGCGCTGAAAATAAAAAAACAGACCCAGTTAATTTCGTTTGAGATGGCAAGCACAACATGAGTGAACATTTAGCGGTTGAGAATAAGCGGGGTCTTTCTCCGGCTGCACTACTGGTCGCCGGGGCCTTCTTTATGGAGTTCATCGATGGCACGGTGATTGCGACGGCCCTACCCGATATGGCAAAAAGTTTCGGCGTGCAGGCCGTTGATCTGAACATCGGCATCAGTGCTTATCTGATCACGCTGGCGGTTCTCATCCCTGCCAGTGGCTGGATTGCCGATCGTTTTGGTGCCCGAAAAGTATTTACCCTGGCACTGGCGATCTTTACCTTCGCCTCAGTCTTATGTGGACTCGCCACCAGCATTGAAGGCTTTGTGGCAATGCGCATTTTACAGGGTGTCGGGGGGGCACTGATGGTGCCGGTCGGCCGCCTCGCCGTTCTGCGTACCACGCCTAAACACCAGTTAATCACCGCAATCGCCACCCTGACCTGGCCTGCCTTAGTGGCCCCAATAATTGGCCCCCCCCTGGGCGGATTTATTACCAGTTACGCCAACTGGCGCTGGATCTTCTTCATTAATGTGCCACTGGGGTTGCTGGCGATCGCGCTGGCGCTGCGTTTTATCCCGGATATTCATGATGACGAGCGACGCCCGTTCGATTTTCCCGGTTTTATTGCCACATCGGTCGCGATGGTCAGTCTGGTATATGCGATGGAACTGCTGGGAACCCAACAGCCGCAGGGCTGGTTAACCGCGGGACTTCTGGCACTTGGAATAGCCACGTTCCTGTTTGCCCTGCGTCATTTTCGCCAATCCGCATGGCCGATGATTCGTCTGGATGCCATGCGCGTGCCTACATTTCGTGTCACGATGTACGGAGGCTCGCTGTTTCGTGCCTCTATCAGCGCGGTACCCTTTCTGTTGCCACTGATGTTTCAGGTTGGGTTTGGTATGAATGCTTTCCATGCCGGTTCGCTGGTGTTGGCCGTGTTTGTTGGCAACCTAACGATTAAACCCGCTACTACGCCGTTAATACGCTGGTTAGGCTTTAAAAAGCTGCTGTTGATAAACGGTGCGCTTAATGTGCTGGCGCTATTGGCGTGTGCGCTGATCACGCCGCAAACTCCCGTATGGGTAATATTACTGGTGCTTTATCTGGGCGGCGTTTTTCGCTCAATTCAGTTTACCGGTGTCAGCACGTTGGCATTTGCGGATGTTCCTGCATCGCAGATGAGCTATGCCAATACGCTGTTTAGTACAGCGACGCAACTGGCTGTTGGATTAGGGATTTCGTTGGCGGCTATCGGGATCCGTATCGGGGATCAAGTGAGTGAATGGTTGTCACTGGGTGCGATACCCGGCATCAGTTTCCGGCTGGCATTCGTCGCTATCGCCATGATTTGCCTGATAGGAATGGTTGATACCCTGCGCCTTACCCGCGATGCGGGAAGCGCAGTGTCAAATAAGCGTCGATAAGCCCGATAGTTCGCGCCATCGGGCCAACCGGGTTTAGCCAATAACTTCACGGACAAAGGCTTCGATCGCTTTATCCTGACAGTTTTCAAAGAAACACTGCTGGAAACGTGGGCCTGAAACGGCGGTTTTCACCAGTTCAGGATCGATAGCGCGCAGGGTATCAAGATAATTTTCTTTTACTACTGCCGCTTTCACCTGGTTTAAAATCCCTGCATTACGCACCTGCGGGTCTTTCCGCTCCGGCGGATAACCTTCACCATTACGACCGGTAAACGCTTTTTCAAACATATACCGGACGTTCAGTTCAGCCCCCCAGCCAAACCCTTTCGCAAAGGCCAGCGAGAGCGCATTACCGTTGTTGATCTGCGCAAACAGGAACGCATCCGCGGGATCAAGGCAGTAGCCACACACCACGCCCGGGTGAATATTCAGTGACATCATGGCCCCCTGACCCGTACCGCAGCCCGTGACAACGAAATCAACCGCTTTTGAATTGAGCAGAATGCTGGCCATAATCCCTAAATGGATGTAAGTCAGATGGTGATCATTTTCGTCGCTCATCCCGACGTTGAATACCGGAAAACCCTTTTCATCCGCGACAGACTTAAGCTCATGGTGAATGATCGCGTTTTTGCTTGCCTGGCTGTTTTCCATCATCAATGCAATTTTCATTGTGTATTCTCCTGAATGCGTCGCGGGGGGCCCGCCGTAAGTCATGACATTTCAGCCACATTACTATTTAGCAAATCAGCTTTCAAATTTTATGAAATTAAGTTTCATAAAATATCGAGATGCTCACGGTTTTTACGCCAGCCTTCAGAATTGACTCATAAACAGGGGGTCGTTGCGATTAATCACAGGTGATCTTCTGGCTATTCAGGCCATTGATTAGCCGTGATGTATGTCAGGATAGCGTATCACCGATTTTTCAGAGCGATTTCATGAAGACCTTTATTCTTGCCCTCTTACCGCTCATGCTGACGGGATGCACCATCACCAGACAGGCTCAGGTCAGCGAAGCCAGCAGCATTACCGGCGTGGTTCGTCTGACTTACAACCAGGCCATGCTACAAACAGCACGTACCGACGACTATGTTGCTCAGGGAACGGCGACAAAAGCATGTCAGCGCATGGGTTATGCCAGTGCAGTCGGATTTGGCCAGCCGGTTGCGACCTGCAGCGTTTATGCGGGTTCTCTGTGTTTGAATACCAAAATCACGCTGTCCTGGCAGTGTCACGGTGTTGCCGTACCACAAACTTCCACTTTCCATTATTAATCATTCCGACCAGCACATCTGCTGGTCATCTATTCTATTTTTATTTATATCATCAATTTAATAGCGTTAATGCGTTTTATTCCCATTCGCATTTTTAATAAATAAATTTATTATTTTACCTTTTGCAAATAATTAAATAACAAATTATAGTGGCGCCACGTCAATATATAATAACGTTCGTGGAGCAGAACCATGCTGAAAACAGAAATGATCGACAAACTGAATGAGCAAATGAATCTTGAATTATATTCATCCCTGCTCTACCAACAGATGAGTGCGTGGTGCAGCTATCACAGCTTCGAAGGTGCCGCCGCGTTTCTGCGTCGCCACGCCCAGGAAGAAATGACGCACATGCAGCGTCTGTTCGATTACCTGACGGATACCGGCAGCCTGCCGCGTATTAATACTGTTTCTTCACCGTTTGCAGAATATGCGTCCCTGGATGAGCTGTTCCGTGTAACCTATGAGCACGAACAATTGATCACGCAGAAAATTAATGAACTGGCGCATGCGGCAATGACCCACCAGGATTATCCGACCTTTAATTTCCTGCAATGGTATGTTGCTGAGCAGCACGAAGAAGAGAAGTTATTTAAATCTGTCATCGATAAGTTATCGCTGGCCGGTAAAAGTGGCGAAGGTCTTTATTTCATCGATAAAGAACTGGCAACCCTTGATACACAGAATTAATGTTGTTGGGTAACGGTGGCTGTTTGCCACCGTTATTCGAGAATCTTAGTGACGGCAGATCTTGCTTTCATGCGTAGAGAAGCCGTCTTCTTTGGCAATAAACTTCCCCTTCGCCGCTAAAAACGCGACCAGCTCACCCGCCGTCATGCCTTCTGCTGAACAGGTGTGAAAACGTGCCTGCTCACCAAAACGCGCGGTAATTGCCGCCTCAAGGCTGGCATGTGAATACTGCTCACCAGATTCAATCATCATGTTGAGCACCTCGTGACCGTGAATAGATTCCATACTACCTCCTCAATAAAGCCCGTAGCCTAATGTGAACCGTACAACGCTGCTTTGCGCTAACGCAGGTTTATGCGGGCAGAGAGCAGATAAATATTATTTTTAATACATCTTAATCCCCAAACATCTGTAAACATTAATATACAGCATTTGTAACGGTGATTTGACGAAAATAGCGTTATGCCTTAACCTGCGCCGCAGATATAACCGTTGATTATCTCTGGGACAGAGGAAAGCGTGAAAAACAGAACCCTGGGTAGTATTTTTATCGTGGCGGGAACCACGATTGGTGCCGGTATGTTGGCAATGCCGCTGGCGGCGGCAGGCGTGGGGTTTAGCGTCACGCTGGTGTTGTTGGTTGGGTTATGGGCCCTGATGTGCTACACCGCGCTGTTGCTACTTGAAGTGTACCAGCATGTACCGGCAGACACCGGGCTTGGCACACTGGCAAAACGCTATCTGGGTCGATACGGGCAGTGGGTAACGGGCTTTAGCATGATGTTCTTGATGTATGCCCTGACCGCCGCCTACATCAGTGGTGCAGGCGAGCTGCTGGCCTCCAGCATCAGCGACTGGACCGGAACCAGCATCTCGCCCACCACAGGCGTATTGCTGTTCACCTTTGTTGCCGGTGGCGTGGTATGCGTCGGGACTTCACTGGTTGATTTATTCAATCGTCTGTTGTTCAGTGCCAAAATCATCTTCCTGGTGGTAATGCTCGCGCTGTTGATGCCGCATATTCATAAGGTGAACTTGCTTACCCTGCCGCTTCAACAAGGCCTGGCGCTTTCCGCGATCCCGGTTATTTTTACCTCATTTGGTTTTCACGGTAGCGTGCCCAGCATCGTCAGCTATATGAACGGCAACATCCGTAAACTGCGCTGGGTGTTTATCAGCGGTAGCGCCATCCCGTTAGTAGCCTATATTTTCTGGCAACTGGCCACGCTCGGTAGCATTAACTCGTCAACATTTATGGGACTTTTAGCCAATCACGCTGGCTTAAACGGTTTGTTACAGGCATTACGTGAAGTCGTGGCTTCGCCGCACGTCGAACTGGCTGTGCATCTGTTTGCCGACCTCGCACTGGCAACCTCTTTCCTCGGTGTCGCACTGGGGTTATTTGATTACCTGGCAGATCTCTTTCAACGCCGTAATAGTGTGGCCGGCAGAATGCAAACTGGCGTCGTGACGTTCCTGCCACCGCTGGCATTTGCTCTTTTCTATCCGCGAGGTTTTGTCATGGCGCTGGGATATGCAGGCGTTGCTCTGGCCGTTTTGGCTCTGTTGATCCCCTCCATGCTGGCCTGGCGGAGCAGAAAACACAATCCACAGGCAAACTACCGCGTAGTGGGTGGCACGCCAGCGCTGGCGCTGGTCTTCATTTGCGGTATCGTGGTGATAGCAGTGCAGTTTTCTATTGCAGCAGGATTACTACCAGAAGTGGGTTAAAACAAAGGGGCTTTCGCCCCTTTCTGTTAATGCAAACAGCACTGCTTATATTTCTTGCCGCTGCCACAGGGACAAGGGTCATTGCGCCCTACTTTGGCATCCACTTTCACCGGTACTTTGACTGGTGTTTCCTGAGGATGCGCCATCCAGTAAGCATGCAGGTCCAGCGCAGCCAGGCGGATGGCATCGACGCTCGCTTCAAATGCCTCTGGCGTCAGTTTCTCTACCACCTCGAAGTTTTCTTCTGTCCCGTGTAGCGCAATAGCATCGAGAGCGGGTTTCAGTGAATCAGGTAGCGTTGACCAATCCGACAACGCGACGCCTCGCATATAGCCAAAGCACCACTCTTCTACAATAGTTAGCTCATGCTCTTCAATTTCCCGCAGGCCGAACAGCGGTTCAAACTGCTCCGGGAACTCATCCAGACGATCGGCCGTATCCGCCATATGCTGGAACGCCAGATTCATAAAACGCGCCATTTCTTTTTCGGAGGACCAGCGCGGAACATACTGTGCACCGCCCCAGATAGCGACCAGCCACTGCTCCGGCTCGATCTCATACGGTGAACTGAGCACCGCCGTCAGTAAGCCATCCAGCTCTGACACATCCAGAATAGACTTGTCCGTATTGTACTTAGTCAGCACATCATCCAGCCATTCCAGCTCGCTCTCGTTTAGTGGTCCCGTTTTCATAACGCTTTTCCTTAGTAAAAATTCTTGCCTGTGATTATCTTACATGGCTGGTGGGATAGCAGATCCAAATGGGCATGAGCGGCTTACAGGTACCGCCAATTCAGGTTAACAGGAAACGAGGGGAATTCCGGTAGTTAACGCACAAAAGGGAGCATCAGCCGCCGGGCATCATACGCGGAAAACAGAACAAAACCACCCGAAGGTGGTTTATTGTGGCTCAATACGGTTCAACGTTGCGGTATATCCCGTTTTCGCCACCGCGTTAAGTAGCGTATCGGTAGAAAATCCCTCCGGGACGATAGCCTCTGCCTGCCGGGTCTTGAGCGAAGATTTGGCTTTAATCACCCCATCAGTTTCACGTAACGCCTGATTGACCGAAATGACACATAACGAGCAGGTCATATTTTGGATATCCAGCACCACTTTCTGATTGGCAGCCTGAGTCCACAATGGCAACAGCAAACATGCGATTAACGTAATAATCTTCACTCAAACACCTCATAAAACCAGGCCACGATCGTGGGGTAAAACAACACGGGCAGAATCAGCGCCAACGCACACCAGTAAAGAACGCGCGCTTGCTTCAGGGACAGCCATCCGGAACACCATAGCTTTTTAGAAAAGTAGAGTCGCCAGAAAACGCGTAATAATAGCCCTAAGGACAGCAACATCAGAGGAACGCGCAGAAACTCAAACTGAGTGAACACGGCAAAGCTCGCCGCCGAAATACCAAACAGCAGATACAGCAGCGGTCCGACGCAACATAAGCCAGCCGTGACGGCAGCCGCGGCGGCCGTCAGCAGGGTCAATCCCGCCCCTTTAGCGTTGTTCTGTTGCGACATAGTGGTAAGAGAACGCTTTCGGGTCATAGAAATTGATGGGGTCACCGTCTACTTCAGCATAAGGATAACCAAAGTTGTTCATCGCTCCCTGCTCAGTAGCCGGGTACAGTTCAAAGTCACGACCATAGTTGAAGCCAACCCAGTTCATTTCCCAGTTGCCAAACAGATAGGTATTCACTGCCTGGACGTCCGCATCCTGATGCGTTTTTTTCTCCGCCAGACGCATTTTGGTCACATCGGCCGGATCGCATGGTAACCAACCGTAACCCGCCAGGTAGAACTCCGCACGGCAGTGCTGTCCCCCGCTAACATCAGCAACACCTGCACTGTCGGCTTTGCCAAATGCGCTTTTTGAGTAGCGCTCCAGCTTGCTTGCTTTCCCCAGACGAATCCCGAACAATTCACGTGCAGGAATGCCGCTGGCTCGGGCCAGGGCGACAAAAACTGAGCTCATGTCGGTGCATTTGCCCTTGAGCTTTCCGCTTTTCAAAATCTCCGCGACATCCCCAGTTCCGCAGCCGATAACGTCATTATCACGCTCCATATGACTGCTCACCCACTCGTATATCAGGCGAGCTTTTTTCAGCGGATCTTGTTCATTACCGGTAATTTTACGCGCCGTTTCCAGGACCTGCCCATCAATCGGTGTGTGCGTTGTTGGCAGCAGATACGGTTTTACATCCAGCGGATACGTAATCTGTTCCGGTGCTTGCCAGTTTTTTAGCGCGTCATGTTGCAGTGGTTCCCAATCGGCTGTCTCAATGTCGAGATCAACCTTGATCAGCAGTTCTCCCTGCGAGTCAGGCCAACTGGCAAACAACGTTTTCGCGCCATAAGCATTGTTGGTTGTGACGTACGCCTGTTTATAATTGCCGCTAAAAGCAAGATTCGTCATTTGCTGGAATGCGGTATCGACCGGCAAAGGGATCCACAACTTCACGACACCATTCGACCCCTTTGGTGGGTTGAGCTTATACGTTTGCGATAGCACAAAGCGCCGACGTGCCACCGGCACGATTGCAGGCTCAGCAGCCTGGACCGTGCGGCTAACAATCGAAGGGCCGACTATACCGGCGGCGGAAAGGAGAACGCTATTTTTGAGAAATTGTCGACGTTGCATTGCTGTCTGTCCATGTTATGAGAGTTGAGCGGCGGCTGAATAACAAACCGTAGGCGATCATCACAGCAGACAGACGCTTCCATAAAAAGGCGAGTCGATGGAGGTTATTCATCAATAACAGACCTGTTAACTGTGAATGAAATAAGAAACTACGTGGTCGCCATTAAGCCACTTACCGGCGAGAAAGTACAGTAATGGCGGCATGAAGATCCCTCATTCTCATTAAGGAAAGACCGCCGAAAACCTGTCTATATTTAAACGCAGGCACTTCCACATGTAGTCCTCCGCTTTCATGTTTCATACACTGAGGGGAAGTCAAAATGGCGATGAGAATACTGTCTATTGATGGCGGTGGCATCAGAGGCATCCTGCCAGGTATGCTATTAGTCGCACTGGAGAAAAAGTTACAAGAAAGAGCAAAAAAGCCAACAGCAAGAATCGCTGATTATTTCGATTTAGTTGCAGGCACCAGTACTGGTGCCATCCTCTGTTCTGCCTATGTGTGTCCCGACGCGACAGGAAACCCCAAATTTTCCGCACAGGAAGCCGTCAACTTCTATCTTCAGGACGGCGATGAGATTTTTGACGTCGGCATTTGGAAAAACATCACTTCATTAGGCGGTGTCAGTGATGAAAAATACTCGGCAACGGAACTGGAGCGAGTATTAAAAACAGCCTTCGGTGATACAAAACTGAGTGAATTATTAAAACCAACCTGCTTTGTTGCTTATGATGTCAGCAGTCGTCTTCCTGTGATCTTCAAACAACACTCTGCCGTAGCCAAAAAACGGGATTTTCTGGTCAGAGATGTTTTACGTGGTACCTCCGCGGCACCAACGTACTTCGAAGCAGCGCGTATTTACTCACTTCCCCCATTGCCGCAAAAGTATGTCCTGGTCGATGGTGGTGTCGTGGCGAACGATCCAGCACTGTGTGCCTATTCCGAGGCGATTAAGTTTTCAAACGTCGCTGGCATCAAAGACATGATCATTGTCTCTCTGGGTACCGGTAAAAAGCTGCAGGGTTATTCATATTCAGAGGTTAAAGACTGGGGACCTTTTGGCTGGGCGAAACCCGCTATCGATATCGCGCTCGAAGGCGGTCCGCAGATGACTGCCTACTATTTACAACAAATCGCCTCAACGGTAAAAAACGCGAATTATTACAGGCTTCAACCCGAATTATATGGTGCCGATCCAACGCTGGATAACGCATCGCGAGAGAATTTAGAACGGCTGCATAACGCAGGACTGCAAAATGCAGCGGAATTCGACAAGACGTTAAATGAAATTGCCGCATTGTTAGTTAGCAACGGCGGGATTTTTAACTTTCAGGGATAAAACAGCCCCTGAGAACAGAGAACTAAAACCTATCCTGGCAGACGTCATTGGCGCAAACAGTTTGAGCACTGCCCAGCGGCGAAATGGCAAGCAAAATAGCCCTGATGGGATAGGTTCTGAATCAAAATATATACACATGGGTGCCAAGTTTACGGGCTAATCCCTTCGCTCCCTCGCGCATTACCGTATCGTGGTTCCAGCGAAATACCGGCGCCGCCAGTGGGGCAAGTATATTCATCCAGCGAATCGTGGTTCGTACATTCCAGTCGTACCTGACAATCGTCTCCTTACCGGTATCAATAAAAGACCATACCCCGCGCCCTTCAACCTCGCCGCTGGCAGCACCTTCAAGAAGAGAGTACTGCATAATATTTAATACATTGATATCAAAGGTTAAACGATACGGAAGTACACCCTTCCAGGTGTAACGATGCAACGCTCCGACCCCCTGTATATCGCCTTTCTTGATCTCAACAACACGCTCAAGGCTTCTCCACCATTCTGGCCACTGATCCGGGTGGGAGAAAACATCCCAGACATCCTGCAGTGAAGCCTCAACCCGCCAGACTGTGGAAAACTGATAGTCAGTCATCGCCTTCTCTCCCCTATGGGGTGAAAAATCTGCGGCACCTGCCTGTGCTACGAACAGGCATAATCACCTGTGAGCTGTTTTTATTATAGTGCTTAATACACAGCCAGGCCCTCCAGAATCACCGCCTCAGCCGCCAGAAAATGGTTTTACCGCCCGGATTAGAGCGCCATTAAACGCTATACTTTAATAGCCACATTATTTATGGGCATTTATCATGAAACTGCCACGGGTATTTTCATGCGCCGTCCTTGCACTACTGCTGTTGACGTCTTCATCTGCTGCAGCCGGCACATTGCAACGTCAGGCTCAACGAGAGCAAGAATTGAGTGCTGCGTTAGCTGCCGGCAATGGCGTTATCGTGATTGGCGGCGCGGATGATTTTGCGTTTACGCTCAGAGCCCGTAGCCGGATCCACAGACCCTTTGCGATTGAGGATGGCATTAACGATCCCCTCATAATGAGCGGTTTTCAGAACCAGAACCCCGCCCGTGATGGGTTCATGAACAACCCGGCCCGGGGAGGGTTTATGCTGAGCACGCCTATTCGCCGATAAGCGAATGGGCTAAATCATGTTGGTGACTGGGCCGTTTTGGCGGTTTTGCTTTATTGGTGGGTATTGTGACGCACGCTATTAGCTGTCAGTAAGTTTCAGGCACAAAAAAACCACCCGTAGGTGGTTTCACGACACTGCTTATTGCTTTGATTATTCTGTTCTTTCCCATGGTACCCGGAGTGGGACTTGAACCCACACAGCGCGAACGCCGAGGGATTTTAAATCCCTTGTGTCTACCGATTCCACCATCCGGGCTCGGGAAGAAATTGGAGGCGCGTTCCGGAGTCGAACCGGACTAGACGGATTTGCAATCCGCTACATAACCGCTTTGCTAACGCGCCGAAATCTTCTGGCTTTACAGCCAAACATCCGCAAATGCCGATGTTTTAAATTTGGAGCGGGAAACGAGACTCGAACTCGCGACCCCGACCTTGGCAAGGTCGTGCTCTACCAACTGAGCTATTCCCGCATCACCAAGTAACTTTGTTAATCACTTGATTTTGTTATCGTCTGGCAATCAGTGCCGCCGTTCGATGCGTTGCATTCTACTTACCTGACGCAATGAGTCAACGATATTTTTCACCACTGACGATCGTTTGCTGAAATTTGCGGCGAAACGATCACTGATCAAGCAAATCTCCCCGTGCAGCGCTCAAATACTGGAACATTGACCATAAAGTCAGAATCGCGGCGACAAAGAAAAGTGCAATCCCGGCATACTCTACCCAGATATTTGGGCGCCACAGCAGCCATGCCAGCGCCGCCATTTGCGATGTCGTTTTGACTTTACCGATCCACGACACCGCCACGCTGCTACGCTTGCCAAGTTCTGCCATCCATTCACGCAGCGCTGAAATGATAATTTCTCGCGCGATCATCGTGGCGGCAGGCAATGTCACCCACCAGCTGTGGTAGTGCTCCGTCACCAGCACCATCGCAATAGCCACCAGGACTTTATCTGCCACCGGATCGAGGAACGCCCCGAAACGTGTGCTTTGGTTCCAGCGGCGCGCCAGAAAACCGTCAAACCAGTCGGTAACGGCTGCGATACAGAAAATCAGCGCACAAACGAAGGGAGCCCAGGTGAATGGCAGATAAAACGCCAATACAAAGAATGGGATCAGAATGACGCGAAACAGCGTGAGCAATGTAGGGATATTAAATTGCATATGACGGATAACTATCTGTTGTCAGTGAAATTACCCCTATGTTGCTACAGAGGGCTTAATGTTTCAACGAGTAGAAGATCTTTTCTGCCAGAGCTTGCGAAATACCCGGCACTTTTGCAATTTCTTCGACACTGGCGTTACGAAGCCCTTGCAAACCCCCCATATATTTCAACAACATTTGTCGGCGCTTAGGGCCAACGCCTTCGATGGTTTCCAGCGTGCTGGTGCTTTTTACCTTCGCCCGTTTTTTACGGTGTCCGCTGATGGCGTGATCGTGAGACTCATCGCGGATATGCTGAATAACGTGCAACGCAGGGGAGTCCGGCGGCAGGCTAAACCCCTCACCTTCCGGTTCGAAGAACAGGGTTTCCAGGCCAGCTTTGCGATCTGCCCCTTTTGCCACACCCAGTAACAGAGGATGCTGTTTATCCCAGGGCACGTCCAGTTCAGCAAAAACAGCTTTCGCCTGCCCTAGCTGGCCTTTACCGCCGTCGATCAAAATAACATCCGGGATCTTACTTTCTTCTATTGCCTTACCGTAACGCCGACGCAGTACCTGGTTCATCGCCGCGTAATCATCACCCGGCGTAATACCCGTAATGTTATAGCGACGATACTCTGCGCGCAGCGGCCCGTTAGCGTCAAAAACCACGCAGGAGGCAACGGTCTGCTCGCCCATCGTGTGGCTAATGTCAAAACATTCCATGCGTTTCACCGCAGGCAGTTTCAGCACGGATGCCAGCGCCGTCAGACGTTGGGTAATAGTGGACTGCTGGGAAAGTTTGGTGGTTAACGCCGTAGCCGCATTGGTACGCGCCAGCTTCAAGTATCGGGCGCGATCGCCTCGCGGTTTCGTCTGGACGTTAATCTTCCGCCCGGCCAGTTCAGACAAAGAGTCAGCCAACAGCGTCTTATCGCTAAGATTAAAATCAAGCAGGATCTCCCCGGGCAAGGTACGCACCTGGCTACCCTGTAAATAGAACTGCCCAACGAAGGTTTCAACTACCTCGCCCAGCTCCGTTCCCCCTGGTACTTTAGGAAAATAGCTGCGACTGCCTAACACTTTACCCTGACGAATGAACAAGACGTGTACACAGGCCATTCCGGCATCAAATGCCACGCCGATAACATCCAGATCGTCGCCAGTATTGGAAACAAACTGTTTTTCAGTGACACGGCGAACCGCCTGAATTTGGTCGCGGATGCGTGCGGCCTCTTCAAACTCAAGGTTCTGGCTGGCCTTCTCCATCCGGGTTATCAGTTGCGTTAACACCTGATCGTCTTTGCCGGATAAAAACAGCCGTACATAGTCGACCTGCTGTGCGTACTCTTCTTCACTCACCAGACCGGCGACGCATGGCCCAAGGCAGCGGCCAATCTGATATTGCAAACACGGGCGTGAACGGTTGCGATAAACGCTATTTTCGCACTGACGTATTGGGAAAATTTTCTGCAATAGCGCCAGCGTCTCGCGGACGGCATAACCGTTAGGAAACGGTCCAAAGTATTCACCTTTAGCATGCTTCGCGCCGCGATGCGTCGCCAGACGCGGATGGGTATCGTCACTGAGGAAAATAAAGGGATAGGATTTATCATCGCGCAGCAATACGTTATAGCGCGGCTGGTACAGCTTGATGTAATTGTGCTCAAGCAATAATGCTTCAGTTTCGGTGTGCGTCACCGTGACATCAATCTGCTGAATTTGTGCCACCAGCGCTTCGGTTTTACGCGACGCGAGATTGCTGCGGAAATAGCTGGAGAGCCGTTTTTTCAGGTCTTTCGCTTTACCGACATAGATAACCGTCCCGGCGGTATCGTACATACGATAGACGCCAGGCTGGCTGGTCACGGTTTTCAGAAACGCTTTAGCATCGAACTGTTCGGTCACAGGCTTGTTAATGTCTCCGCATTACACAGGCCATGGCGAATTGCCAGGTGAGTCAGCTCCACATCGCCATGAATGTTTAATTTACTGAACATTCGATAGCGGTAGCTGTTCACTGTTTTGGGACTAAGATTCAGTTGTTCTGAGATCTCATTGACCTTCTGGCCTTTGGTGATCATCAGCATAATCTGCAACTCGCGTTCAGACAAACTGGCAAACGGGGTTTCCGTTTTCTCTGGCTCAATCTGGCTAAGCGCCATTTGTTGCGCAATATCGGAAGCAATGTAGCGCTGCCCGGAAAAAACCGAACGAATCGCGCTCACGACTTCCTGAGGGGCGGCCCCCTTGCTGAGATAGCCCGCGGCTCCCGCCTGCATAACTTTTGCCGGCAATGGGTTTTCGGTATGAACAGTCAACATGATCACTTTAATGTCAGCCGAGGAACGCGCAATTTTGCGGGTTGCCTCCAGACCGCCAATACCGGGCATATTCATGTCCATCAGCACAACGTCGACGGCGTTAGTGCGGCACCATTTGACCGCATCTTCGCCGCAGCACGCCTCGCCGACAACTTTAATGCCTTTTATATCTTCCAGAATGCGTCGTATCCCTGCGCGCACCAGTTCGTGGTCATCAACAAGAAAAACGTTGATCAAAGGAATATCTCCAGAATAGGGATAACGCTACCGATAGTTAATCGGTCCTATGTTAACGGGTTTTATCTGAACTTTGAAATCTAAAAAACACCCGACTTTCGATTTTGCTCTCGTTTTTGGAAATTAGATTGTACGAACCGTGGAAACTTTCACGGTTGAAGGCTGTTTGCCCGCGCTTATATCTGCATAGCTGTTTCAGAATAGTGACAAAAAATTCATATTCTTACGCTGAATGCTAAATAGGAAGGTAAGCTTGTAACAATAATTAACGAGTAAAATACTCGGAATAAACAATGAATGGAGAAAATATATGCACTGCAACATCTTGTTTATTTTAATCTCATTGGGTTTTGTTTGTGCAAAAAACAACCTCAGATATTTTTAGCCGAGCTTATGGTATACTCCGCCGCCTTGACGTTTGCCATCGCACTTTTTCATTGAAACATAACGAGGAAAATAAATGAGTACGCCTGATTTTTCCACTGCTGAGAATAATCAAGAACTGGCTAATGAAGTCACCTGCCTGAAGGCCATGTTAACGCTGATGCTGCAGGCTATGGGACAAGCCGATGCAGGACGCGTGATTCTTAAAATGGAAAAACAGATCGCGCTGATTGAGGACGAAACACAGGCCGCGGTATTTACCAGCACTGTTAAACAAATTAAACAGGCCTATCGTCAGTGATAAGAAACCGGCTGACAGCGATGCTCTCAGCCGGTTTTGCGTCTGACACTCAGAACGACATTTTATTCAGATAAGCCCTGTTGCAGCGGCATAACAAGCAATCTGTGTTTTGTTTGGCGCGTTAAACTTCTTCTGCATATTCTTCTGATGAAAGTTAACGGTATTTTCAGAGATCGACAGAATCATTGCTATCTCGGAAGAGGTTTTCCCCTCAGCGGTCCATTTCAGAATCTCTTTTTCGCGCTTGCTAAAACGCATCTCCGGCGCCATGACCATGTCATCTTCCAGCCGCATAAGTACTGACAGACTTTCTCGTACCAGCAGTTGCATCCTGAGTTCGACTTCATCCTGGGCATAGCGGCCATTACGCACACTTGCGCGTGAAACGGACAAAAAGCCTAGCGCCCGATTTGGCAACATTAAGCATTGCGTCATCCCCTTGCGCAGACCGTGATTACGCGCGGCGTCCCACAGCGGTTGTGCGTCACGGAACAAGGCGTCATCCCACGGTAAGTGGCCCTGACTGAAGTTTTCGGGTTTCAGTACCGGATCGATAGCGAAATAATTTTCTGATTGGTAGTGTGCGACCCATGCTTTGGGATACGTCGTATGAAGTACCGTTTTAGGTCGGGTAAAGGGTACGGGATGCCGGACACAGAGCGCATAAAAATCGAACTCTAAGTGCTGCGTCTGAAGTTGTAATTCGTTATAGACATCCTCTGCCGCCGCCATTTCCTGAAAGCGTAACAGCATGCTCCGTCGCCAGGTGAAGAAATCATGATCCTGCATACTAAGTGGTAATGCCCCTGAGATTGATAATCATCCAAATGTACGAAACAAGCTAACACATAAATGTATTTTATATATGCAAATTATCGGACAAATAAGAAATTACTTGAGTGTAATGTAACAGCCCACAATGCTGACAGGATGAAGCAATAATAATAAAGCAGTAATTATAAATAGTTATGCAACAAGCACTCACCAAAAAAACTATTTCGATGAGTGCTCTCTGACCTTTTATTGCATCAGGAATTTTTCAAGAAACTGACGGGTTCGCGGTTGCTGCGGATGCGTGAATAATGATTTTGCAGGCCCCTGCTCCACTATCTTGCCCTGATCCATAAATATCGCCCGGTCAGCAACGTCACGCGCAAAACTCATTTCGTGCGTCACAATGACCATGGTGCGTTTTTCCTGCGCCAGTTGACGAATAGTATTAAGCACTTCGCCAACCAGTTCCGGGTCAAGCGCGGAGGTCGGTTCATCAAAAAGAATAACTTCCGGACGCATAGCCAGCGCCCGGGCAATAGCGACACGCTGCTGCTGACCGCCGGATAACCGCCGTGGATAGCTGCTCTCTTTACCCGCAAGCCCAACCTTTGCCAGAAGTTCACGCGCGCGCGCTGTCGCTTCCGCCTTCGGTTCGCCCTTCACAATTACCGGACCTTCAATAATGTTTTCCAGTACTGTGCGATGTGGAAATAAATTAAAGTTCTGGAACACAAACCCCACATGCTGGCGCAACTGGCGAATCTGTCCTTTCTGCTGGCTTAAGGAACGCGCGGTATCAATGGTAATATCTCCAACCTTGATGGTGCCCGCCTCCGGTTGTTCCAGCAAATTTATACTGCGCAGCAGCGTGGTTTTACCTGAACCGCTCGGCCCGATAATCGCCACGACTTCACCAGGCTTAACGTCCAGATCAATGCCGTGCAGTACCGTTTGCCCGTGAAATTTTTTCACCAGGTTTCTGACTTCAATAGTACTCATTTCGGATCTCTCTCCTGGCGGTTGAGCTGTTCTTCAAAATAGTTCTGCAGCGCAGAAAGCACCGTCGCCATGACCCAGTAAATCAGCGAGGCCGCCAGATACATGGTAAACACTTCCAGCGTGCGTGAAGTAATCAGCTGCGCCTGGCGGAACAGTTCCGGTACCTGGATGGTCGCGGCCAGTGATGTGTCTTTCACCAGACTGATAAAGCTGTTGCTCAGCGGTGGAAGCGCAACCCGCGCAGCCTGCGGCAGGATCGCCCTGCGCATCGTCTGCCACGGTGTCATACCGATACTCGCCCCGGCTTCCCACTGACCTTTATCAATGGAGGAGATGGCCGCACGCAGCGTTTCTGCCGCATAGGCCGCAGTATTCAGCGACAGACCGATCATTGCAGCCGGTATCGGGTCCAGCTCAATACCAAACTGCGGCAGACCGTAGTAGATCATAAACAGTTGGGCAATTAACGGCGTACCGCGAAAGATAGAGATATAAAAGCGCGCCAGCCAGCGCACAGGCAACAGTGACGATAAACGCATTAGCGCCAGGATGAACCCCAGCACCAGGCCAAAAAACATCCCGCCGATACTCAGTTGGAGCGTAAATACCGCCCCTTTCAGCAGATACGGCAGCGAATCAATGACCAGTTGGATACTTTCTTGCATTAGTGTTTTTCTACCTGGTTGTCATACATGTGGATGGTAGGCAAACAACGCAGGTGCCCCACCGGTATGAATAAAGAGGATTGGCCCTTCATCTTTAAAGCGTTTCTGGCTGATACCGTCAATCAGGCCTGCCATCGCTTTACCGGTATACACCGGATCCAACAAAATGCCCTCCAGACGCGCCAACAGTTTTACCGCCTCCATGCCTTCTTCATTTGGCGTACCGTAACCCGGCGCAAAGTAATCATCCCACAGTAAAATATCTGCCGCCGCAGTCAGCTCCAGCTCACTGGCAATAGCCTGCTGCAGCGCAACGACTTTTGGTTTTTGGTCAGCAACACTGCGCGAAACGGTGACACCGATAAGCTCAACGTTCGGCATCAATTGTTCCAGCCCTACCGCCAACCCGGCGTGCGTTCCTGCACTGCCCGACGCCACCACGACGGATGAAAGTTCTACGGCCCCTTCACACTGCTGAGCAATTTCCAGCGCGCTTTCGACATAACCCAATGCACCCAACGCGTTAGAACCGCCAACCGGGATCACATACGGGCGGAACCCCTGCGCTTCAATCCGCGTCGCCAGTTCCTGAAGCTGCGCATTCGGGTCGGTCAGCGCATCACACATTTCAATCTGGGTATTGAACAGATCCAGCAGCAGGCGGTTACCGTTACTGAGATAATTTTCCGCAGTCGTGCCTATTGGGTTTTCTAACAGCGCCACACAGTGAAGCCCCAGCTTCGCCGCGACCGCCGCCGTCTGACGCACGTGGTTCGACTGGATAGCCCCTGCGGTGATCAATGTGTCTGCGCCTTCACGCAGCGCGTCCGCCGCCAGAAACTCCAGTTTGCGCAGTTTATTGCCGCCCATCGCCATCGGCGTGACGTCATCGCGTTTAATAAAAATATCGCGGCCGAGATAATCAGAGAAACGCGGGAGATATTCGAGCGGCGTGGGCGCGCCAATAAATTCCAGACGGGGAAAGCGCGTTAAGTTATGCAGTGGCATAGAGCCTCCGGTGTTTACTCATCATCTTGTGGGCAACAAGCAGCCCAAAAGCCTGAGAGTAGAAGTTGTTGTGATGTTCTTTTTATTATGCACGTTCAGGCGCAATGGAATAAAAAAAGGCGCTGTTAAAGGCGCCTTTTTTATCCGGATGATGATTATTTCGTCACATCCGCTCCAAACCATTTTTCGGACAGGGCTTTCAGCGTGCCGTCTTTTTGCATATCGGCAATGGCTGCATCCACAGCTTTCAGCAGATCTTCATTGCCTTTACGTAGCGCCACACCAGATTCCTGGCGGGAGAAAGCTTCACCAGTCACGGCCAGTGTGTCTTTGGTTTTCTTCACCAGATCCAACGCTGCCAGACGGTCAACCAGAATGGCATCGATACGGCCTACGCGCAGATCCTGATATTTGGTCGGATCATCATCATAGGTACGAATATCTACGCCCTGCACGTTCTGACGCAGCCACTCTTCATAGTTGGTTCCCAGACCAACGCCGACTTTTTTACCTTTCAGATCGGCAGCAGTCTTAATAACGCCTTCGTTACCTTTCTTCACCAGCGCCTGGATACCAGAAACCGTATACGGGGTAGAGAAATCGTATTTTTTCTTCCGTTCGTCAGAGATGGTTACCTGGTTTATCACCACATCGATACGTTTGGAATCTAACGACGCCAGCATGCCGTCCCATTTGGTCGGCTTGAGCGAGGCTTTCACACCCAGATGTTTAGCCAGCTCCTCGGCAAATTCCACTTCAAAACCGGTCAGTTTGCCATCGTCGCCCTGGAAACTAAACGGAGGATAAGTCCCTTCAAGCCCCACCAGCAGCGTGCCGCGCTCTTTCACTTTATTTAACAGACCTTCGTCCGCAAATGTTTTTGCGCTCATACCCGCGACAAGTGCAACAGCCATTACACCCATCAGCGCCTGACGTCCCAGAAGTGCTAATTTCATAGTTACCCCGAATATTGTCATTAGTGACCATCATTTATGACCGAAGTGTAGAACGTTCGCCGTAATTCACAAACACGACTCTGTTACACCTTATTCGTTTTTAATATATATCAGAACTGGCTGTCCAGGCGGATTTCTGCATATGCCCCATATGTGTATGGGCTTTAAACTGCTCATACTTACGTAGCGCAATGCGGTAGTTATTGGTGCTGGTTTCTGGCAGCCACGGGGCGAGGTTTTCGTCGAGGAACCCTTCCTGCAGCAGGTCATGAGAAATTTTTTGTTCGGTCAGATGATTGCCGAGACGACGCAGGCGAACAACATATTCGCGCACCGTGCCGTGGCTCATTTCGGTTTGCTCAAACAAAAATTGTTTAAAGCCGATGATGTCAAAGAAGTCGCTTTGCTCTTTGCAATGCAAATCACCGCAGAAACGGCATAACGCCACCCACTCTTTTTTCTCCTGCGCCCATTCAGCATCATCAAGCAGCGTGTCCAGGCGGGAGATGGCTATCTTATTCACAATCTGCCCGCGACGAACCAGCGTGATCCTGTCAAGCAACTTAAAGCAATGGGCGCAATGCGTCTGGCTGTGTTTGAAATCTTTGAGGTAGCGGCTTAGTGGCCGTCTTTTTGATTGCTGCACCGTCATGAGAACTCCTGGTAGTCAATACGTTATGCGGCATTGTTCAGGGGCAAAGATTACCCCTTATAGCTTACCCAGCTTGGTGCGTAGACGTTTGATAGCCTGGCTGTGCAACTGACTGACCCGTGATTCGCCCACTTCCAGAACAGCACCAATCTCTTTCAGATTCAGCTCTTCCTGATAGTACAGCGTCAATACCAGCTTCTCGCGCTCCGGCAATGCATCAATCGCATCCATCACGCGCTGACGGAGGTTCCCCTCAAGAAGCTGTTGTAACGGGTTTTCTTGCTGATGTTCTTCTGTCACCAGCTCAATACTATCGCCATGCTCTTCCCGCCACTCGTCGTAGGAGAAGAGTTGGCTATTATTGGTATCAAGCAACATCTGACGATACTCTTGTACAGGGATCCCCAGACGCTCCGCCACTTCAGTTTCCGTCGCGTTACGCCCTAATTCCTGCTCCAGTTGCCCCATCGCCTGTGCCACTTCGCGGGCATTGCGCCGAACGCTACGCGGCACCCAGTCCCGGCTGCGTAGTTCATCCAGCATAGCCCCACGAATACGCTGCACTGCGTAAGTGGTAAATGCCGTTCCTTGCAAAGCGTCATATCGGTCAACTGCATTCAATAACCCGATGCCGCCCGCTTGTAGCAGGTCATCCAGTTCCACGCTCGCCGGCAAGCGCACCTGAAGGCGCAATGCTTCGTGACGCACCAACGGTACATAACGCTGCCACAGCGAGTGTTTATCCATTACACCTTCAGCGGTATACAGTGAATTCACGATAAACAGCCCTGCGTTAAATGAGTTATCGGCATGATTATCCGTTTCTGCAGGGGTTTTAATCGGGTGAATAGTGGGTGAAATGGGGGGTTATTTGGGGGTTACGGGTAAAGCGGAATGTAAAAAACCCCGCCGGAGCGGGGTTTGCGCGATAAGTGTAAATTAACGCAGCAGAGACAGGACGTTCTGCGTGGTCTGGTTTGCCTGCGCCAGAACAGAAGTACCCGCCTGTTGCAGAATGTTTGCACGAGACATGTTGGACACTTCGGTCGCGTAGTCAGCATCTTCGATACGGCTACGGGCTTCAGACAGGTTGTTTACGGTGTTACCCAGGTTGGTAATGGTAGAGTTGAAACGGTTCTGTACCGCACCCAGGTCGGAGCGCAGGTCAGCAACTTTCGCCAGCGCCGCGTCGATTTTAGCCAGCGGGCTTTCGGTTTTGGTTTTTGCAACTTCGTTCAGCGCGGCACCCGATTTGAAGTTATGATCTTTTACACTGGATGCCAGGTACTCTTTACCACCCACGCTAGCCACTTCGGTTTTACCGTTCACACCACCAAACTGAATCGCTGCCTTCTGGGGAGCGCCTTTGTCATCAGTGTAATCAACCGTTTTAGCCGTGATTTTACCGGTTTTTGCATCGTAGTCAGCAGCGTAGTATTTTCCGCCGTTTTCCAGAGCATAGCCGCCATCAATAGCTTTGCCGTTTTTGTCTTCAAAAGACATTTTCACCAGGGTGGTGTTGGCAGCAGTTGCACCGGTAACACCTGCGCCAGCCAATGCAGTAGCGGCTGTACCAGTATCAGGTTTATTATTTTCTACCTGATTCTTAGTTACAGTAGTAGTATCAGCTTTGGTCAGCGTGGTTTCTTTTCCATCAATAGTAACGGCAGTACCAGTAACTGTAGCTTTATACAGGCCATTACCGGCGGAGGAGCCAGTTACGTTAACGTAGTAGTTACCATCCTTGAACTCTACAGTACCTGCACCACCAGTACCACCCGATGCAGTATCGATAGCACCTGTCGCAATTGCTAAGGTATCCGCGCCATCACTATAAGTACCATCGCCCGGCACTGCCGTTGCAACAGTCTTATAAGCATCCTGCACGCTCAGGCTATCCAGACCCAGGGTTTTGGAGTTGATTTCTTTCAGGTTGATATCGATGGTTTCGCCATCGTTAGCACCGACCTGGATGGTCAGGGTGTTGTCTTTCGCCAGTACTTTCACGCCGTTGAACTGGGTCTGACCGGATACACGGTCGATTTCGTTCAGACGCTGAGTGATTTCAGCCTGGATGGAGTCGAGGTCAGACTGGGAGTTGGTACCGGTAGAAGACTGAACCGCCAGCTCACGAACACGCTGCAGGTTGTTGTTGATTTCAGACAGAGAACCTTCAGTGGTCTGCGCGATGGAGATACCATCGTTAGCATTACGGGACGCCTGAGTCAGACCTTTGATGTTAGAGGTGAAACGGTTTGCAATCGCCTGACCTGCAGCATCGTCTTTCGCGCTGTTGATACGCAGACCGGAAGACAGACGCTCGATAGCGGAGCTCAGAGAAGACTGAGATTTGTTCAGGTTATTCTGGGTCAACAGCGACAGGCTGTTTGTATTGATGACTTGTGCCATGATCTTTTCCTTATCAATTACAACTTGATGTTATTGGGCTGTTGCCCACGGTTTCTGACCGTAACCCATGTATCGGCACCTTAAATTCGAACTTTAGAAAATTTTTACTTTCCGCCCATTTTTTTCTTAGCCCCGGAAATACCCGCTTTAATTACCACTATTCCGCGCATTATTTTTGCAAAACTATTATTAAACTTTGCGCGCAGATTGCCGATATAGCGGTTAACTACTGTTTGCAATCACAAGGAATTAGGCATGCCTTCATTTACATCACTGGGCGTTGGCTCGAACTTACCACTGGACACATTGCTGACAAACTTAACCACTGCTGAGAAAAAGCGCTTAACGCCCATTACCCAGCAGCAGAGCGCTAACACCTCGCGTCTGACCGCGTACGGTACGCTGAAAAGTGCATTAGAAAAATTTCAAACGGCGAATACCGCACTGAACAATGCCGACCTGTTTAAAAGCACCACGGCAACCAGCAGCACAGAAGACTTAAAGGTCAGTACAACCGCCGGTGCTGCTCCCGGTAAATATACCGTCAGCGTGTCCAAACTGGCACAAGCACAGTCGCTATCAACCACGTCCAAAATTACCTCTACCAAAGAACAGTTGGGCGATACCAGTGTTGATGAACGCACCATAACGATTTCACAACCGGGTCGTAAAGAACCCCTGGAAATCAAGTTAGGCAAAGGCGAAACCTCTCTGGAGGATATTCGTGACGCCATTAACGATGCGGACAGCGGTATTTCGGCAAGTCTGGTAAAGGTTAAGGAAGACGATTATCAGTTAGTGTTAACCGCGGAAAGCGGCACTGAAAGCGAAATGACCATCTCAGTCTCGAATGATTCGAAACTGAGCGATTTACTGTCCTATGACAGCAAAGCGGGCAGCGGCAAAATGAAGCAACTGGTCGGTGCGCAAAATGCGAAACTGACCGTCAACGGCATTGATATTGAACGTCAAAGCAATACCGTAACTGACGCACCGCAGGGCATCACGCTGCAACTGACCAAAGAAGTCAAAGATGCCTCAATCACGGTAACAAAAAGTGATGAAAAGGCCACAACGGCAATTAAAGCCTGGGTGGAAGCCTATAACTCACTGGTCGATACCTTTGGTACGCTGACTAAATATAAAGAAGTTGAACCGGGTGAAGCGGCCAGTGCAGATAACGGCGCATTACTGGGCGACAGTGTTCTCCGTACCATTCAAAACGGTATTCGTGCGCCATTTGCTAACAGCGGCAGCGAGTCCCCGTTTAAAACCATGTCTGAGATTGGCATTACTCAGGACGGTGGTACCGGCAAGTTAAAAATTGATGAAGAAAAACTGGCTAAGGCACTGAAAGATAACACAGCAGCGACCCGTGAACTGTTGGTGGGTGACGGCAAAGAAACCGGTATTACCACCAAGATTGCCACCGAAGTAAAAAGCTATCTGGCCGATGACGGTATTATCGACAATGCGCAAGACAATATTAACGCCAACCTGAAACTGCTGACTAAGCAGTATCTGACCGTGAGTAACAGCATTGATGAAGTCGTGGCTCGCTATAAAGCACAGTTTACCCAACTCGATTCCATGATGAGTAAGCTGAACAGCACCAGTACCTATCTGGGCCAACAATTTTCAGCGATGAATAATTCCTGATAACACGAGGTAAGCATGTATACCGCGAGCGGTACCAAAGCCTATGCACAGGTCAGCGTGGAAAGCGCCGTGATGAGCGCCAACCCGCATCAGTTGATCGAAATGTTGTTTGATGGCGCACATAGCGCCCTGGTGCGCGCTCGTCTGTTTATGCAGCAAGGCGATATCGTTGCCAAAGGTGAGGCATTAAGCAAGGCAATCAATATCATCGATAATGGTCTGAAGGCGGGCCTGGACCACGAAAAAGGAGGAGAGATCGCCACCCATCTTTCTTCGTTGTACGACTATATGGTTCGCCGTTTATTGCACGCAAATCTGAATAATGATTGTCAGGCGATTGAAGAAGTCGAAGGGTTGCTCGGAAACATCGCGGATGCCTGGAAACAGATCTCACCAACCGCGTCGTCCCAGGAGTCCCGTTAATGACCTCAGCCGTGGAGTTTATCAACCGTTGGCAGCGCATTGCGCTGCTCAGTCACTCGCTGCTGGAACTGGCGCAGCGAGGTGAATGGGACCTTTTACTGGAACAGGAAGTTAGCTATCTGCAAAGTATTGAAGTGGTCATGGAAGAACAAACTCCATCTGGCATCACGCGAAGCGTTCAGGATTTGATTGCCGGGTATATTAAACAGACGCTGGATAACGAACAGTTGCTCAAAGCATTACTGCAGCAGCGTCTGGATGAACTCAGCACGCTGATCGGTCAGTCAACCCGCCAGAAGACGCTAAATAACGCCTACGGTCGGCTTTCCGGTATGTTACTGGTTCCGGATGCGCCAACTGCCCCACAATAATTTCCCGCTTCGTCTGAATAATCTTCCATACTCCAGAGGTCGGCCAAACGGCTTCTGGAGCACGGAAGATGAAAAACCCCACCTTATTGCAGTACTTCCACTGGTATTACCCTGATGGCGGCCAGCTCTGGTCGGAACTCGCCGCACGCGCGGACGGACTTAATGATATCGGCATCAATATGATATGGCTGCCTCCTGCCTATAAAGGTGCGTCCGGCGGATACTCCGTTGGCTATGACACCTACGATCTGTTTGATTTAGGCGAATTCGACCAGAAAGGCACTATTGCCACCAAATACGGCGATAAAAATCAGTTACTGGCGGCAATCGACGCGTTAAAGCACAACGATATCGCGGTACTGCTGGATGTGGTGGTCAACCACAAAATGGGGGCCGACGAGAAAGAACACATTCAGGTTCAGCGCGTAAACGCCGATGACCGCACGCAGATTGACGATGAGATTGTCGAATGCGAGGCCTGGACGCGGTACACCTTCCCTGCCCGTGCGGGTCAGTACTCTCAATTCATTTGGGACTACAAATGCTTTAGCGGCATCGATCATATTGAAAATCCCACCGAGGACGGCATTTTTAAAATCGTGAATGATTATACCGGCGAAGGCTGGAACGATCAGGTCGATGACGAACTGGGCAACTTTGACTATCTGATGGGCGAAAATATCGATTTTCGCAATCATGCCGTGACCGAAGAGCTCAAATACTGGGCACGGTGGGTGATGGATCAAACCCATTGCGATGGTTTTCGCCTGGATGCCGTCAAACATATCCCGGCATGGTTCTATAAAGAGTGGATCGAGCACGTCCAGGAGGTGGCACCCAGGCCGCTGTTTATCGTCGCGGAATACTGGTCTCATGATGTCGATAAGCTGCAAACCTATATTAACCAGGTCGAGGGGAAAACCATGCTGTTTGATGCCCCTTTGCAAATGAAGTTTCACGAAGCGTCCCGCCAGGGTCGCGATTATGACATGAGCCAGATTTTCACCGATACGCTGGTGGAGGCCGATCCCTTTCATGCGGTGACGCTGGTTGCGAACCATGACACCCAGCCGTTACAGGCGCTGGAAGCCCCCGTCGAGGCGTGGTTTAAGCCGCTGGCCTACGCGCTGATCCTGCTGCGCGAAAACGGCGTGCCGTCGGTGTTCTACCCCGATCTTTACGGGGCACATTACGAAGACACTGGCGACGATGGCGAAACTTATCCTATCGACATGCCCATCATCGAACAGCTTGATGAACTGATCCTCGCACGTCAGCGCTTCGCTCACGGCGTACAGACGCTCTTTTTCGATCATCCTAACTGTATCGCCTTTAGCCGCAGCGGAACGGACGACGATCCCGGCTGCGTGGTTGTTCTGTCTAACGGCGATGACGGGGAGAAGACCATCAATCTCGGCGCGAATTACGGCAATAAAACCTGGCGTGATTATCTGGGAAATCGCGAGGAAAGCGTGGTCACCGATGAAAACGGCGAAGCAACGTTTTATTGTAACGGCGGGAGCGTCAGCGTGTGGGTCATTGAAGAAGTGATTTAAAACTCAACCCCGGTGGCCATTGACTACCGGGGCGTACGGCTTATGGCAGTGGCGTAGGCAACGGCGTTTTCTTTAACGCATCGGCGCACTCCTGCGTCGGGCGATCAACCCGCTGCAGCGTCATACCGTCATATTCCAGCGTATTGCCGTCACGCTCAATCTCATACAGCTCGCGTTTCACCGTCACGTTGGTGAGATCGCCAGAGAGCATCGTTAGCTTGCCCGGCAGCGCGATCACTCGCTGCCACTGACGGCAATCCAACGTATCCCCCTCTTTTGTGACAATCAGACTGGCGATCGCTTCCGGGCTCACCAGCGCGCGCTGCGGACCTTTTGACTGCCAGTATCCTGCCAGACCGGCAGGAGCTGGTGTTTTCACCACGTCATTATAATTTTGTACCTCGGCGCAGCCAGCAAGCACCAACAATGCACCAACGATTGCTAATTTTTTCATCATTCATCCTGCATGCGAAGAAAAGGGGATTGTGGCATTAAAGCCCTGATGTCGCCAGCCTTTCGGCAGCCCGGAGAAAGATTGATCCAGACGGTGTTACCTCTTATTACTCATAGTCAAAAATTCTGATCGGTGTAATATCCACGCTTCTTGTTACATACCTTCTGAGTTCAGAGGCAAAACGCATGTCATGGCAACACTTCAAACAGGCCTGGTTAATTAAATTTTGGGCCCCTGCCCCTGCGGTTATCGCAGCGGGTATTCTCTCCACTTACTATTTCGGCATTACGGGAACCTTCTGGGCCGTTACCGGCGAATTTACCCGCTGGGGTGGGCAAATCCTGCAACTGTTTGGCGTGCACGCCGAAGAGTGGGGATACTATAAACTGATCCACCTCGAAGGTTCGCCCCTGACGCGTATCGACGGGATGATGATCCTCGGTATGTTCGGCGGCTGTTTCGCTGCCGCACTGTGGGCCAACAACGTCAAATTACGCATGCCGCGCAGTCGGATCCGCATTCTGCAGGCGGTGGTCGGCGGGATGATCGCCGGTTTCGGCGCCCGTCTGGCAATGGGCTGTAACCTGGCCGCGTTTTTTACCGGCATTCCACAGTTCTCGCTGCATGCCTGGTTCTTCGCGCTGGCAACGGCTATGGGCTCATGGTTTGGCGCCCGCTTTACCCTGCTACCGATGTTTCGTATTCCGGTCAAAATGCAGAAAGTTTCCGCCGCCTCGCCGCTGACGCAAAAACCGGAACAAGCGCGTCGTCGTTTCCGCCTCGGTATGCTGGTATTTATCGGCATGATCGGCTGGGCGCTATTGACCGCAATGGACAAGCCGAAGCTGGGTCTGGCCATGTTGTTTGGCGTTGGGTTCGGCCTGCTGATTGAACGGGCGCAAATCTGCTTTACCTCGGCCTTCCGCGATCTGTGGATTTCCGGGCGCACCCATATGGCAAAAGCCATTATCTTCGGCATGGCGGTGAGCGCCATTGGTATCTTTAGCTATGTGCAACTGGGCGTTGAGCCGAAGATTATGTGGGCTGGTCCAAATGCGGTGATCGGCGGCTTACTGTTTGGTTTCGGTATCGTGCTGGCGGGCGGGTGTGAGACCGGCTGGATGTACCGCGCGGTTGAGGGCCAGGTGCATTACTGGTGGGTGGGGCTGGGAAACGTTATCGGCTCGACCATTCTGGCTTACTACTGGGATGACTTTGCCCCTGCCCTTGCCACTCGCTGGGATAAAGTGAATCTGCTCGACACCTTTGGGCCGCTCGGCGGGCTACTGGTGACTTATCTGCTGTTGTTTATTGCATTGATGCTCATCATCGGTTGGGAAAAACGTTTCTTCCGCCGCGCAGGGCTGACGCCTGCTAAGGAATCCGCATGAAAAATATCGTCCCTGATTATCGCCTCGACATGGTCGGTGAACCGTGCCCTTACCCGGCGGTCGCCACGCTGGAAGCCATGCCGCAGTTGAAGAAAGGTGAAATTCTGGAAGTGGTCAGCGATTGCCCGCAGTCAATCAACAATATTCCGCTGGATGCGCGTAACCATGGGTACACGGTGCTGGATATTCAGCAGGATGGGCCAACGATTCGCTATCTGATTCAAAAATAAGTGTAGGCCGGATAGCGCTGCGCTTATCCGGCCTACATTCTCTGCTTATTGCACCTACACCTGCATGGACATCACTTCCTGGTAGGCTGATACCAGTTTGTTGCGCACCTGAATACCCATCTGCATCGAAACCGACGCTTTCTGCATATCGGTCATCACATCATTCAGCGCAATGCCTGGTTCACCCAGGGTAAATTTTTCAGCCTGAACGCGAGAGGCGGTTTGCACATCGCTGATTCTGTCCAATGCCGCGTGCAGCTGACCGGCAAAACTCACGGTCGATTGTGGCTGCACATCCTGCATTTTCGCTGACATTGCCGTGGCCTGTAGCTGACTGATAACCCCTTCAATCCCCTGTATTGCCGACATTCTGATCCCCTGGATGATTTTTTACGTAGCAGAGATTACCAGCTCGTCAATAAGATAAAGGCGCTAAATAACGATAAAAAACCTCGGTTTTTAACGCATAGAAAAATTCGAAACCGCAAATAATGAGACCGTCAATTTTTCGAGTTTGCTGACCCGGGAGTGAGTCTTGTTCCACTTTGCAAAAAACGCCGTCCACGATAAGCCACGAGGTGCGAGATGAGTGCGACAGCATCGACTGCAACCCAACTGAAACCTCTCGAGTGGTTAAATCGCCTGCGCGCGAATCCCAAAATCCCTCTGATTGTGGCGGGTGCCGCTGCCGTCGCTATCATCGTTGCGATGGTCCTGTGGGCCAAAGCACCTGACTACCGCACACTGTTCAGCAACCTATCCGATCAGGACGGTGGCGCGATTGTCACGCAGCTGACGCAGATGAACGTTCCTTATCGTTTCACTGAGGGAAGCGGCGCCATTGAAGTCCCTGCTGATAAAGTTCATGAACTGCGTTTACGCCTGGCACAGCAAGGCCTGCCGAAAGGCGGCGCGGTGGGCTTTGAGTTACTGGACCAGGAAAAGTTTGGTATCAGCCAGTTTAGCGAGCAGGTCAACTACCAGCGAGCTCTGGAAGGCGAATTAGCCCGTACCATTGAAACACTGGGGCCGGTAAAACGCGCCCGTGTCCATCTTGCGATGCCCAAACCGTCACTGTTCGTACGTGAACAAAAAGCCCCTTCTGCCTCCGTCACGGTAAACCTGGAGCCGGGTCGAGCACTGGACGAAGGTCAGATTAGCGCGGTAACGCATCTGGTCTCCAGCGCTGTCGCAGGCTTGCCGCCGGGCAACGTGACGCTGGTCGATCAAGCAGGACATCTGTTAACCCAGTCGAACACCAGCAGCCGCGACCTGAACGATGCGCAGCTGAAATATGCCAGCGATGTTGAAGGTCGCGTACAGCGTCGTATTGAATCAATCCTGTCGCCCATTGTCGGTAACGGCAACGTACATGCACAGGTTACTGCCCAGCTGGATTTCGCCAACAAAGAGCAAACCGAAGAGAAGTACAGCCCAAATGGCGACGACTCACAGGCTGTTCTGCGTTCACGTCAGCTTAACGTCAGCGAGCAGATAGGAAGCGGAGCGCCTGGCGGCGTACCGGGCGCACTGTCTAACCAGCCCGCGCCGGCGAATACGGCCCCGATTAATACACCACCGGCAAATCAGCAAAACCCGCAGAATGCGCAAACCACGCAAACGGCGAATAACGCCAATGCCGGACCGCGCAGCACGCAGCGTAACGAAACCAGCAACTATGAAGTTGACCGTACCATTCGTCACACCAAGATGAATGTGGGTGATGTACAGCGCCTGTCGGTGGCGGTAGTGGTCAACTATAAAACGTTACCGGATGGCAAACCGCTGCCGTTAACCGCCGACCAAATGAAACAAATTGAGGACCTGACCCGCGAGGCCATGGGCTTCTCTGAAAAACGCGGCGATACCCTGAATGTCGTGAACTCCCCCTTCACCGCAAGTGATGACGCGGGCGGAGAGCTTCCATTCTGGCAGCAGCAGTCCTTTATTGATCAGCTAATGTCCGCTGGCCGTTGGTTGCTGGTTCTGTTGGTGGCCTGGATCCTGTGGCGTAAAGCGGTTCGTCCGCAGTTGATGCGTCGCAGCGAAGAGGTCAAAGCCGCACAAGAACAAACACGTATTCGCCAGGAAACGGAAGAAGCGGTTGAAGTTCGCCTCAGCAAAGACGAGCAGACCCAGCAGCGCCGTAACAACCAGCGGCTGGGTGCTGAAGTCATGAGCCAGCGTATTCGTGAAATGTCAGATAACGATCCGCGCGTCGTGGCGCTGGTCATTCGCCAGTGGATAAATAACGAACATGAGTAATCTTAGCGGCACCGATAAAAGCGTCATCTTATTGATGACCATTGGCGAAGATCGCGCGGCGGAGGTCTTTAAGCACCTTTCCACGCGCGAAGTACAGGCCCTCAGTACGGCAATGGCCAACGTGCGTCAGATCTCCAACAAGCAGTTGACGGAGGTTCTGGCCGAATTTGAACAAGAAGCCGAGCAGTTTGCCGCACTGAACATCAACGCCAACGAATACCTGCGCTCCGTGCTGGTAAAAGCGTTGGGCGAAGAACGTGCCTCCAGCCTGCTGGAAGACATTCTGGAAACTCGCGATACCACCAGCGGCATTGAAACGCTCAACTTTATGGAGCCACAAAGCGCCGCCGATCTTATTCGCGACGAGCACCCGCAGATTATCGCCACCATTCTGGTTCACCTCAAACGGGGCCAGGCCGCCGATATTCTGGCGCTGTTCGACGAGCGCTTACGCCACGATGTCATGCTGCGTATCGCGACTTTCGGCGGCGTACAGCCTGCCGCACTGGCAGAACTGACCGAAGTGCTGAACGGGTTGCTCGACGGCCAGAACCTCAAGCGCAGCAAAATGGGCGGCGTGAGGACAGCAGCAGAAATTATCAACCTGATGAAGACGCAGCAGGAAGAAGCGGTTATTACCGCGGTACGAGAATTCGACGGCGAGCTGGCGCAGAAAATTATCGACGAGATGTTCCTGTTCGAAAATCTGGTGGATGTCGACGATCGCAGCATCCAGCGTCTGTTGCAGGAAGTGGATTCCGAATCGCTGCTGATAGCCCTGAAAGGTGCCGAGCAACCATTACGCGAGAAGTTCCTGCGCAACATGTCGCAGCGTGCCGCCGATATCCTGCGCGACGATCTTGCCAACCGCGGTCCGGTACGTTTGTCGCAGGTGGAAAACGAACAGAAAGCAATTCTGCTTATCGTACGTCGTCTGGCCGAGACCGGCGAGATGGTGATCGGCAGCGGCGAGGATACCTATGTCTAACGATCTGCCATGGAAAGTCTGGACGCCTGACGATCTCGCCCCGCCAATGGCGGAGTTCATACTGGCCGATCATACCGACGATCAGCCGTCCGACGAGACAGAGGAGCCACAGCTATCTGCGGAACAACAGCTTGAGCAGCAGTTGGCGCAAATGCAGCTCCAGGCCCATGAGCAAGGATATAATGCCGGCCTGGCTGAAGGTCGGCAAAAAGGGCACGCACAAGGTTATCAGGACGGACTGGCCCAGGGTCTGGAGCAGGGTCAGAACCAGGCTCGCGCCCAACATGCGCCGATTCATGCCCGCATGCAGCAACTGGTCAGTGAGTTTCAGAATACACTGGATGCACTGGACAGCGTCATTGCATCGCGCCTGATGCAAATGGCGCTGGAAGCGGCGCGCCAGGTTATCGGCCAGACACCCATCGTGGATAACGCCGCGCTGATTAAGCAAATCCAACAGCTGTTGCAACAGGAGCCGCTGTTTAGCGGTAAACCGCAGTTGCGCGTCCATCCGGACGATCTGCAGCGGGTGGAAGAGATGCTGGGGGCGACCCTCAGTCTGCACGGCTGGCGACTGCGTGGCGATCCAACGTTGCATCACGGTGGCTGTAAAGTCTCTGCTGATGAAGGCGATCTGGACGCCAGTGTTGCCACCCGCTGGCAAGAGCTCTGCCGTCTGGCAGCGCCGGGAGTCGTGTAATGACCACTCGCCTGACTCGCTGGCTCAACACGCTGGACAACTTCGAAGAAAAAATGTCGCTGCTGCCTGCGGTGCGTCGTTACGGGCGTCTGACCCGCGCCACCGGGCTGGTACTGGAAGCCACAGGTCTGCAGTTGCCGCTGGGTGCCACCTGCGTCATTGAGCGTCAGGATGGCAACGAAACCCAGGAAGTCGAAAGCGAAGTGGTTGGCTTTAATGGTCAACGCCTGTTTCTGATGCCGCTAGAAGAGGTCGAAGGCGTTCTGCCGGGCGCGCGCGTTTACGCGAAAAACATCGCCGGCGAAGGGCTGCAAAGCGGGAAACAATTACCGCTGGGCCCTGCCCTGCTGGGGCGTGTTCTCGATGGCAGCGGGAAGCCGCTTGATGGGTTGCCTGCACCCGACACCACGGAAACAGGGGCGCTAATCACCCCGCCATTTAACCCCCTGCAACGTACCCCGATTGAACACGTGCTGGATACTGGCGTACGGCCTATCAATGCGCTGTTAACCGTCGGGCGCGGTCAGCGAATGGGGCTTTTCGCTGGTTCCGGTGTGGGTAAAAGCGTCCTGCTCGGCATGATGGCACGCTATACCCAGGCTGACGTCATTGTTGTCGGTCTGATTGGCGAGCGTGGACGCGAAGTTAAAGATTTTATTGAAAATATACTTGGCGCCGAGGGACGTGCACGCTCGGTGGTGATTGCCGCTCCGGCGGACGTTTCCCCGCTGTTGCGTATGCAGGGTGCAGCCTACGCCACGCGCATCGCCGAAGATTTTCGCGATCGCGGCCAGCACGTGCTGCTGATTATGGATTCCCTCACCCGTTATGCAATGGCACAGCGTGAAATTGCACTGGCGATCGGCGAACCTCCGGCAACGAAAGGCTATCCGCCGTCGGTGTTTGCTAAATTACCCGCACTGGTTGAACGGGCTGGTAACGGTATTCATGGCGGCGGTTCCGTGACCGCATTTTATACCGTACTGACCGAAGGCGACGACCAACAGGACCCTATTGCTGACTCCGCCCGTGCCATTCTCGACGGTCACATTGTCCTGTCCCGTCATCTGGCCGAGGCCGGTCACTACCCGGCCATTGATATTGAAGCCTCAATCAGCCGCGCAATGACCGCATTGATCAGCGAGAAACATTATGCGCGGGTACGCAACTTTAAGCAGCTACTGTCCAGTTTCCAGCGTAACCGCGATCTGGTCAGCGTAGGCGCCTACGCCAAAGGCAGCGATCCCATGTTGGATAAAGCCATTGCCTTATGGCCACAGCTGGAAGCATTTTTACAGCAAGGCATCTTTGAACGAGCCGACTGGGAAGACTCCCTGCAGGCTTTGGATCTGATTTTCCCTGGTGTGTGATTAAGCAGGAGAGCATAGGTCATGGCACAACATGGTGCGCTGGCAACACTTAAAGACCTGGCTGAAAAAGAAGTCGATGACGCAGCTATCTTATTAGGCGAGATGCGCCGCGGATGTCAGCAGGCGGAAGAGCAGTTGAAGATGCTGATCGATTATCAGCATGAATATCGCAACAATCTTAATAGCGATATGGGTCAGGGTATTACCAGTAATCGCTGGATTAACTATCAACAATTTATTCAGACGCTGGAAAAAGCGATTGAGCAACATCGCCAACAGCTCAACCAATGGACGCAGAAAGTGGACCAGGCGTTGAGCAGTTGGCGCGATAAAAAGCAGCGACTGCAGGCATGGCAGACTCTGCAGGACAGGCAAACCACAGCCGCGTTACTAGCTGAAAACCGCCTGGATCAGAAAAAAATGGATGAATTTGCTCAGCGTGCAGCTATGAGGAAACCCGAATGATTACTTTACCCCAACTGATTACCACCGACACCGACGTAGCCGCAGGTCTTCAGTCAGGCAAAGCGGTAGATTCCCCCGAGGATTTTTTAGCGTTGCTGGCAGGTGCATTAGGTGCAGGCGATGCACAGGGTAAAGGCGCCCCGCTGTCACTGGCCGATTTACAGGCCGCAGGCAGCAAACTGCAAAAAGGGTTATTGCAAAAGAATGGTGATACCGCGCAGACGCTAAAATTAGCCGATCTGCTGACACAAAAAGAGGTCCAGACCGAGGCGTCGCTGGCCGACCTGACTGATGCACAACAGTTGCTGTCTGCGCTCACGCCGTCACTGAAGGTTAATGCCCTGACAACACTGGGCAAAACCGCACAGCAGGATGAAAAAACCGCCCGTCTGAGCGATGACGATCTCGCCAACCTGAGTGCGCTGTTCGCTATGCTGCCAGGGCAACAGGTAACCACTCCGGCTGTTGATGCCACCCCAGCCCCTGCGGATGCTACGCTGTCGGTGCTGTTACGTGGTAATGCCCCCAGCACGACTGCCGATAGCGCCAGTGAATTACTGACCGGCGAAGGGAAAAAAGGTAAAGCAGATACAGCGATGCATGCCAGTGGCGCGGATCAGACCAACAATGCTGGTTTCACCCCATTAACGGCAGCGGCAGCAACGCGCGCAGAGATTGAAAGTTCACCGTCACCAACCAGCGTTGGCGCAACAATAGCTCCGCTGGCTGGCACACAGACACATGCGCAGCCGTTACCGACTGCCGCGGCTCCGGTATTGAGCGCCCCGCTGGGAAGCCATGAATGGCAGCAATCACTGAGTCAACACGTCACGCTGTTCACCCGCCAGGGCCAGCAAAGTGCGGAACTGCGTTTGCATCCGCAGGACCTGGGGCAAGTGCAGATTTCCCTCAAGCTTGATGACAACATGGCGCAACTGCAAATGGTCTCGCCTCATAGCCACGTTCGCGCGGCGCTGGAAGCGGCATTACCCATGCTGCGCACGCAGTTGGCTGAAAGCGGGATCCAACTGGGGCAAAGCAGTATCAGCAGCGAAAGTTTCACCGGTCAGCAACAGTCGTCTTCACAGCAACAACAGGCTGGGCGTGCGCATGGACAAGATATTTTTGCTCCCGAAGATGATGCTGTTCTGGCCACACCTGCCGCACTGCAAGCCGCGGCTCGCGGTGATGGTGCAGTAGACATCTTCGCCTAACGCCAGAGGTAGCATGATTATCCGCGTCTTTTCCACGCTTTGTCGTGGTCAGGACACGGGATAATCAGCCTATAAGCTGTACCGAAACAGGAAGCCCGTATCTGATGACTGACTCCGCGATTAACAAAAAGAGTAAACGCGCTATTTGGATCCCTCTGCTGGTGTTAATTACGCTCGCCGCCCTCGCTACTGCGGGCTATAGCTACTGGCGCATGCAGCAGCAACCGTCCGCCAGCGTAAAAGCGGAACCGGCTCCACCGCCTGCCCCAGTGTTCTTTGCACTGGATACGTTTACCGTCAATTTAGGTGATGCGGATCGCGTGCTGTATATCGGTATCACACTGCGCATGAAAGACGAGGCGACACGCTCGCGTCTGAACGAATATCTGCCAGAAGTGCGCAGCCGTCTGCTGCTATTGTTCTCTCGCCAGAACGCCGCCACGCTCGCAACAGAAGAAGGCAAACAGCAGCTGATTGCCGCTATCAAAGAGACGCTCGCGACTCCGCTCGTTGTCGGGCAGCCGAAACAGGTTGTCACCGACGTTCTTTATACAGCTTTTATTCTGCGGTAAAGACATGGGCGACAGTATTCTTTCTCAGGCTGAAATCGACGCATTGCTTAACGGCGATAGCGAAACTAAAGACGAACCCATTTCCGGTATCGCAAATGAAAGCGATATTCGTCCTTATGATCCCAACACTCAGCGCCGCGTCGTTCGTGAGCGTTTGCAGGCGCTGGAGATCATTAACGAACGCTTTGCGCGCCAGTTCCGTATGGGGTTATTTAACCTGCTACGCCGCAGCCCGGATATTACCGTGGGCGCGATCCGTATCCAGCCCTACCACGAGTTTGCACGTAACTTACCGGTTCCGACCAACCTGAACTTAATCCACCTGAAACCGTTACGCGGGACAGGTCTGGTGGTGTTCTCACCGAGTCTGGTGTTTATCGCCGTAGATAACCTGTTCGGCGGTGATGGTCGTTTCCCGACGAAAGTCGAAGGCCGTGAATTTACGCACACTGAACAACGCGTCATCAACCGCATGCTGAAACTGGCGCTGGAAAGCTACAGCGACGCGTGGAAGGCTATCAACCCGCTGGAAGTGGAATATGTCCGTTCCGAGATGCAGGTGAAGTTTACAAATATCACCACCTCCCCGAACGACATCGTGGTGAACACCCCGTTCCACGTTGAAATCGGCAACCTGACCGGTGAATTTAACATCTGTCTGCCATTCAGCATGATTGAACCGTTGCGCGAACTGCTGGTAAACCCACCGCTGGAAAACTCGCGTAATGAAGATCAGAACTGGCGCAATAATCTGGTGCGTCAGGTTCAGCATTCTGAACTGGAACTGGTAGCAAACTTTGCTGACATTCCGCTGCGGCTGTCCCAGATTTTGAAGCTGAAACCCGGCGATGTACTGCCGATTGAAAAACCCGACCGCATTATTGCTCATGTGGACGGCGTACCTGTGCTGACCAGCCAATATGGCACCGTAAATGGTCAGTATGCGTTACGCGTAGAACATTTGATAAACCCGATTTTGAATTCGCTGAATGAGGAACAGCCCAAATGAGTGACATGAATAATCCGTCCGATGAGAACACTGGTGCATTGGACGATCTGTGGGCTGACGCGTTAAACGAGCAAAAAACGACGACCACCAAAAGTGCGGCCGATGCGGTATTCCAGCAGTTAGGCGGCGGCGATGTCAGCGGTGCGCTGCAGGATATCGACCTGATCATGGATATTCCGGTCAAGCTGACCGTTGAATTGGGCCGCACCCGCATGACCATCAAAGAGTTACTGCGCCTGACGCAGGGTTCGGTCGTCGCGCTGGACGGTCTGGCGGGCGAGCCGCTGGATATTCTGATCAACGGTTATTTGATTGCTCAGGGTGAAGTTGTGGTAGTCGCAGATAAATACGGTGTACGTATTACTGACATTATTACCCCATCTGAACGTATGCGTCGTCTGAGCCGTTAACGATGAATACCCAGGCCACCGTCGCTCAGCCCGCTGCTGTACCCGGCTCACCGTTAGTGCATGTCAGCGGCGCGCTGCTGGGGATCATTGTGTTGATCCTGGGAGCCGCCTGGCTGATTAAGCGCCTGGGATTTGCCCCCAAAAGCGTCGGTACGCGTGGACTGAAAGTTTCAGCCAGTACCTCATTAGGCCCACGTGAGCGGGTGGTAATTGTTGAGGTCGAAGACGCGCGTCTGGTGCTGGGCGTTACAGCGTCGCAGATCAACGTTCTGCATACCCTCCCCCCGGCACCTGCCAGTGCAGAAGAAAAAGCGGCCTCCCCTGCGGATTTCCAGGCCATGATGAAGAGTTTGCTGAAGCGTCCTGGGAGATCCTGATGCGCCGTTTGTTATCCCTCACGCTGACGGGTGTGTGGCTGTTCAGCCCAGCAGCCCTGGCCCAACTACCGGGTCTGGTTAGCCAGCCGCTGCCCGGCGGCGGACAAAGCTGGTCATTGCCCGTCCAAACGCTGGTGTTTATCACCTCGCTGACGTTCCTGCCCGCTATTTTGCTGATGATGACCAGCTTCACCCGCATCATCATCGTTTTTGGCCTGTTACGTAATGCGCTGGGAACACCGTCAGCACCGCCGAACCAGGTTTTACTTGGACTGGCGCTGTTTTTGACCTTTTTCATCATGTCGCCGGTGATCGACAAAATCTACGTTGATGCGTATCAACCCTTCAGCGAAGAGAAGATCTCCATGCAGGAAGCCATGGAGAAAGGCGCACAGCCGTTGCGTGAGTTTATGCTGCGTCAGACCCGTGAGGCCGATCTGGCTCTGTTCGCCCGCCTGGCAAACAGCGGCCCGTTACAGGGGCCTGAAGCCGTACCGATGCGCATTTTGCTGCCGGCTTATGTCACCAGTGAGTTGAAAACGGCATTCCAGATAGGTTTTACCATTTTCATTCCATTTCTGATAATCGATCTGGTTATCGCCAGCGTCCTGATGGCGCTCGGGATGATGATGGTGCCACCTGCCACCATTGCACTCCCATTCAAGCTGATGCTGTTTGTGCTGGTTGACGGCTGGCAGCTGCTTGTCGGCTCGCTTGCACAAAGCTTTTACAGTTAGAGGCGCGAAATGACTCCTGAATCGGTCATGATGATGGGCACTGAGGCGATGAAAGTTGCCCTTGCCCTTGCCGCACCTTTGTTGCTGGTTGCCCTCGTTACGGGTCTTATCATCAGTATCCTGCAGGCGGCAACCCAGATTAACGAAATGACGCTGTCCTTCATTCCGAAAATTGTCGCGGTCTTTATTGCCATCATCGTTGCCGGTCCGTGGATGCTTAATTTGCTGCTCGACTACGTGCGTACGCTGTTCAGCAATATTCCCTACATCATCGGGTAAACGACGCTATGTTGCAGGTGACCAGCGTTGAGTGGCTCCACTGGCTGAATCTTTACTTCTGGCCCCTGCTGCGCATACTGGCGCTCATTTCAACGGCTCCGATACTCAGCGAACGCGCCATCCCCAAACGGGTAAAACTGGGGCTGGGGTTAATGATTACCATGGTTATCGCTCCGCTGCTTCCCCCCGTAAACGTGCCCATCTTTTCTGTCGGCGCGATATGGCAGGCGATGCAGCAAATCCTGATCGGCATCGCATTAGGGTTCACCATGCAATTTGCGTTTGCCGCGGTGCGTACCGCCGGGGAAATCATCGGTCTGCAAATGGGTCTCTCCTTCGCAACCTTCTTCGACCCGGGCAGCCGCCTGAATATGCCCGTTCTGGCACGTCTGATAGATTTGCTGGCGATGCTGCTGTTCCTCACCTTTAATGGTCACTTGTGGCTTATCTCGCTATTGGTGGATACCTTCCATACTCTGCCTATCGGTGGCAATCCGGTTAATAGCAATGCCTTTCTCGCGCTGGCGCGGGCGGGGGGACTCATCTTCCTCAATGGTCTGATGCTGGCTCTGCCGGTGATGACGCTGCTGCTCACACTCAACCTCGCACTCGGTTTGTTAAACCGTATGGCGCCGCAGCTATCGATATTTGTCATTGGTTTCCCACTCACCCTGACCGTGGGTATTTCATTAATGGCCGCGCTAATGCCATTAATTGCCCCCTTCTGTGAGCGCTTATTCAGTGAGATTTTTAATTTGCTGGCTGACATCATCAGTGAAATGCCTTCAAAATAATAACCCTTATTTTTTATCCTGTTTTACTAAGGATTGTCCTAAATTCAAATACAGGCAACATCCACCAGGATAACGCTGTCGCGGTTTATTTGTTTTTGCCTCACTCACATAACGCAACATTTACTTTACTTTAAGATGTTTCCTGGCAAATTATACGCAACTTTACGGGATAGTAAATTCGCCTGAAAACAGCGAAAGCGTCATATTGGGTCGTTATTATTCCGTTTAGTTGTGATGAAATAATCAGGTAAGGGGAATTATCGTTACGCATTGAGTGAGGGTATGCCATGTCAACGATTATTATGGATTTATGCAGTTACACCCGGCTAGGGTTGACCGGATATCTGGTAAGTCGGGGGGTGAAGAAAAGGGAAATCAACGATATTTCAAGCGTTGATGAACTCAGCGTCGCCTGTGTCTCACTGCTGCCGTCTGTGGTGTTTATTAATGAAGACTGCTTTATTCACGATCCGGATAACAGCCAGAGAATTAAGCAAATCATTAATCAACATCCCAGCACTTTATTTATTGTATTTATGGCGATTGCCAATGTCCATTTTGATGAGTATCTCTTAGTAAGAAAAAATTTATTAATCAGTTCTAAGTCGATTAAACCAGATTCACTGGATGAACTTCTTGGCGATATTCTGAAAAAGGAAGTGGATATTGTCATTGATGTGAACCTGCCAACACTATCATTAAGCCGCACCGAATCCAGCATGCTACGTATGTGGATGGCCGGTCAGGGAACAATACAGATATCCGATCAAATGAATATCAAGGCGAAGACAGTCTCATCCCATAAGGGGAATATAAAACGAAAGATCAAGACACATAATAAACAAGTTATCTATCACGTTGTACGACTCACAGATAACGTCACCAATGGTATCTTTGTGAATATGCGTTAGGACATTCTGACTGGTGGGTTTACCACCAGTCAGAATCAGCGTCTGGATTACTCCACTTTTTCCACAAAGATCCCATCCTGATGGCCTGACTCATTAAAGAACCAGATACCGAGCGGGTAGTCTTCCAGAGAAACCAGGTACATGGTGCCTTCACTAAACTCTTCAATCGCCAGTACCCGGCCTGGCCGACGCGGCCCACCGTCCGTTTTGACTGTAACCCGATCATTCACCTTCATCGTTTTCCTCCTGTGGCTTTGTGCCAGTGTAGAACAAATTCCTTTTCCTGGCAGCGCCCTGCTCGCGTGATTGGGGGTTTTCTCGACGGTCTATACTTAACTTGTACGCATCAGAGATTCTGATACGTGCCCCGGTATCCTTAACGGTTGAGAGGTATGAGGATGAAAACCGCGAAAGAGTACAGCGATACGGCCAAACGTGACGTCAGCGTCGATGTGGACGCGCTATTGAAAGCTATCAACGAAATCTGCGAGAGCGAAATTCATCGCAGCCATGATGACCCCGATCGCGTCAGCGTTGATGGCCGGGATTATCATACATGGCATGAACTGGCCGACGCGTTCGAGCTTGATATCCATGATTTTAGCGTGACGGAGATCAATCGCTGACTTTGGGCGAAAAAAATCCCGGCCCGTATCGGGTCGGGATCAAGCTTGCTTATGCAAGAAGCACTTGAAAATTCGTTACACCAGGAAATCTGATGCGAAACCAACCTTATCTGCAATTTTTTTGCCTGACAAGTAAATAATTCTCACCAAAATGATAAATATAACTAATGGTTGAGAGATCACCAGGTTACGCCAGCCTGCGGTATTCAGGCATCCTGGCGCAGCGGACTGCGTTCGCCAGGAACCAGTTCATCTTCACGAAATGCCTCCCGTTTGACGCCAAAACCGTCATACCAGCGGCACTCCACCATTCCGCTGGCATACCCGGTAACGATCATGCGTGGGCCACCCTCTTTCGCGGTGACTTCCTCACTGACAGAAAAGACCATACCCGCCTCCTGTATCAAGAGAAACCTTTTCACCTTAGACGACAAAGAGACGTTTTGCGTAGTCTGGCAGGCGACAATTAGTGCGAAACTCCGCGTAACCTGGCAACCATTTTTACCAGCACCACCACGATCCCACCGATAATAAAGCCGAGCACCAGATTAAGCAGAGTCGGAAGCATCAGAGCAATGAATGAACTCTGCTGTTGGGCAAATTGCTCAATCGCATGATGCAGCGGCGCAATGCCGTGTACCACAATGCCGCCACCGACTAAAAACATCGCCAGCGTGCCGACCACGGAAAGTGATTTCATGAGCCAGGGAGCAACCACCAGCAATCCCTTACCCAGGGCCTGAGCCAGTGCGCTGCGCTTTTCTGCCAGCCAGTAGCCAATATCATCGAGCTTCACAATAATACCGACCAGACCATATACGCCAACGGTCACCACCAAAGCAATACCCGACAAAACCAGTACCTGATTCAACAACGGCGCATCCGCCACAATACCCAACGTAATGGCCACAATCTCTGCAGATAAAATAAAGTCAGTACGTATCGCCCCTTTGATTTTATCTTTCTCAAAGGTGAGAGGATCCTGCGCCGCCAACGATGTCAGACGCTGCTGACGCTCCTCTGGGGTCTCTTTTTGTTTTCGCGCTTCCAGGGTGTGAAGCACTTTTTCCACGCCCTCAAAACAGAGGAACGCCCCACCAATCATCAATAAGGGGGTGATAGCCCATGGAATGAAGGCGCTGATCAATAGCGCCAGCGGCACCAGGATAACTTTGTTGACGAAAGATCCTTTAGCCACACTCCAGACCACCGGAAGCTCGCGGTTCGCCCGCACGCCCGATACCTGTTGCGCGTTAAGCGACAAATCGTCTCCCAGCACACCCGCCGTTTTTTTCGCGGCCAGTTTTCCCATCACTGAGATATCGTCCAGAAGCGTGGCGATGTCATCAAGCAAGGTGAGTAAGCTACTTCCTGCCAAAATTTTAATCCTCAATATTATTGTTTTGCAGCCATAAGTATGAAGTAAAACACGCCATGCTGAAACAGACCTTTCTGGTCAACAATTATTTAACAACAGCAGGCAATTATAAGTCTCGCCAGCATGATAGTTTTGACGTTTACTATGTTGCACCTTTTTATTTCCACCGTGAGGGATTATGCGTTTCAGGCAATTGTTACCGCTTTTCAGTGCGCTATTTGCGCTGTACATCATTTGGGGTTCCACGTACTTCGTTATTCGCATTGGCGTTGAAAGTTGGCCGCCGTTGATGATGGCTGGCGTACGTTTTCTCTCTGCTGGAGTGTTATTAACACTTTTTTTACTTCTTCGCGGACACAAGCTACCGCCTCTGCGCCAGCTCCTGAACGCCGCGTTAATTGGTATCCTGCTGCTGGCCGTGGGTAATGGGCTGGTTACTGTTGCAGAACATCAAAATGTTCCTTCCGGTATTGCCGCCGTAGTGGTTGCCACCGTCCCGCTGTTTACGCTGTGCTTTAGCCACTTTTTTGGCATCAAAACACGCAAACTGGAATGGATGGGGATCGCAATTGGACTCGCCGGGATCATCATGCTTAACAGCGGTGGTAACTTGAGTGGTAATCCCTGGGGGGCAGTATTAATCCTGATTGGTTCAATGAGCTGGGCATTTGGCTCCGTGTACGGCTCACGTATAACCTTGCCCGTTGGCATGATGGCCGGTGCTATTGAAATGTTAGCCGCGGGTATTGTGCTGATGTGCGCATCGCTGCTCAGTGGAGAAAAGCTGACCACGATGCCAACCTTCTCCGGTTTTATGGCGGTGGCATATCTCGCCCTGTTCGGCTCAATTATTGCGATTAACGCTTATATGTTCCTTATTCGTAATGTAAGCCCGGCGTTAGCCACCAGCTATGCCTACGTCAACCCGGTAGTGGCGGTTCTGTTAGGTACGGGGCTGGGAGGTGAAAGCCTGGCGTTGATCGAGTGGCTGGCGCTCGGAGTCATTGTTTTTGCCGTGGTATTGGTGACGCTGGGGAAATACTTATTCCCGGTCAAAGCTGACGCGGTCGCAGCCCCATCGGAAAAGTCGTTACAGTAAATGAATGCCCTGAGTGTCGATCTGCGCGGTGGCGCCGCCGCCGCAGATCCACTCGATAACCCGTTCAGACAGTGCCTCATTATCCAGTTTATCACGCCCACGCAGGGCGCATTCCCAGACAATCAAGACCCGCCATCCCAACGACTGCAATTTTTCGCAGTCCCGCTTATCACGCACCACATTTTTTCCTATCTTCTCCAGCCAGAACGCCGTGCGGGTTGCCGGGACTTTAAAGAGATAGCAGTTGTGCTGATGCCAGAAACAGCCGTGGGTAAAGAGAACGCAACGGTAGTCATCCACCACAAAATCGGGGCGACCGGGCAACGTTGCATCCTGCGCGCGAAACGTTACCCCCTGCTCCGTCAAGATGTCGGCCAGACGTTTTTCGATCGCCGTATCGCGGGTCCCTATCGCCCGCATATTTTTACTGCGTGTCGCCTTATCGTGAACGTCTGCCATGCTGCTGTTCTTTCTCACGGAGCGCAACAGCCTGTTTGATCTTCGGCTCCAGCAGTTTGGCTACCGCCGCAAATGCCGGGACGACCACTGAATTACCGAACTGGCGGTAAGCCTGGGTATCTGATACCGGAATGCGAAACTGGTAACCCTGAGGAGACTCAAACCCCATCAGGCGAGCGCACTCTCTTGGCGTTAATCGACGAGGACGATGTCGCTGATTGGCGGGATCATCGAAATCCTGTTCACCCAGCGCCATATCCCAGCCACGGTCTATCAAAATTTCAGCCCCATCCTTATAGTAACGTGCGGATAATGTACGCGTTACGCTATCGGGATTGCCGGGATAGACCATACCGTAGCCAAACCCATTGCCCCGTGCCTGATGTTTTTTCGCATAGCGATACAGGTATTTCCACAGGACCGGTGTCAGCACATATTTCGCATCAACAGTCGGTTCAAGCAGCTCTGCGAGCGTCGTTCGACGCTGAGGGTAGCGGCTGACAATATCGCGCAACGTAAAGTCTGACTTCAAGCTCAGATCACGTCGAAAGCCGACGAGCACGATACGTTCGCGATGCTGGGGTAAAAAATGTTGCCCATCGATAATCTTCGGATCATCAGGGCCATTATCTGCTGCATCCGCCACGTCATAGCCCAGTTCATCCAGCGTTTGCATGATGATGCGAAAGGTTTTTCCCTGGTCATGACTCTTCAGATTTTTAACGTTTTCGAGCACAAATATAGCCGGTCGCCGCGCGTCGATAATTCGCACCACGTCAAAAAAAAGCGTGCCTTGCGTATCACAGGCAAAACCGTGGGCACGCCCTAACGCGTTTTTCTTTGATACACCCGCCAGAGAAAATGGCTGGCAAGGGAAGCCGGCCAGCAGGACATCATGCTCGGGAACATGTTGACGAATATGCTCTGCAGCCTGCTCGTCACTCACCCCCTCATGATGGCTGAGCGTAATATCACGAATATCTTCATTAAAGTGGTGCTGCAGAGGATCGCAGTAGTGATTCGCCTTGTAGGTGCGCACCGCATGCTTGTTCCACTCGCTGGTAAACACGCACTGCCCGCCAATCGCTTCAAAACCGCGACGAATTCCGCCAATACCAGCAAAAAGATCGATAAAGCGAAAAGCATAATGTGGATGATGCGCAGGCGGCGTCGGTAGCATGGCGTTCAGATGAGCCAGCTCAGCGTCGCTGAGCCGATGCCATGTTTCATTGGCGACCACACGCTTAAAGATGGCCGGACTCCAGCGATTCTCACCAACACCATTCAGATGAGCAACCAGCGTTTTCACATCGTATATTTCAAGCAACTTAGCCAAAATCACCTGTGCGGCGGCCTCGTTATCATCTGTCATCGGGTTCATGGAGCCTGCTACTGATAAATTATCCTGCATACGTTTAACCGGCCGAAATGGATAGTTGACAGGTTAACATAAATTGGTGCAATTGACGTTTCAGCAATGACGACTACTGATATGCTTTAAGGGGTTGAATCGCCGCAAGATCCAACATTTCATATTCTCCTTTTAATTCTGCGCTGAGTTTTGCCATATACGTCAATAAAAAGTCAGCATTATGCTGTGCTAAATGCCGCCCTTGTTCAGTTTGCATTGTCAGTGGCAACGTCAGCAGTTTGGTCTGGAAATGATCAAGCGCGTACTGTTTATCATCGAGGCTACGCTGCCGGGCAAACGGATCCTCCGCATCAAACAATGCCACACCCAGCGAGCCAGAAACGGCGAACACGCGCGCCAGACCGATAGCACCGAGCGCCTCAAGTCGATCGGCATCCTGAACGATTTTGGCTTCAAGTGTCGTGGGCGTAATTTTTGCGCTAAAACTGTGCGCTGCGATAGCGTGACTCACCGCATGCAGCCGATCCTGAGGAAATTCAGGAAAGTCCTGTGACAGTACACGACAGGTTTCCTGGGCTGCCAGTACCGATGAGCGATGACGTTCCGGATGATTTTTCGGTAAGCTGACAAGATCGTGGAAATAGCACGCGGTCAGCACCACCAGCCAGTCTACGTTCGCATCCGTGCTCAGCTTTTGAGCCGTCTGCCACACGCGGCGAAAGTGAAAGATGTCATGGGCAGCGTCGTGCCCTGAATGATTTTCACGTAACCAGGCTTCAAATCTCGACTGCCAGTCGTGGAGTTCCATGCTCTCTCCCTTTACATAAAGAAAACCACCTTAGCAATAATTTTTACCCTGAACCACTGTCTGTCTTCTTTTATAGCAAAAATCAATTATTAAATAATATTCATAATAAATATCAATTTATAATTTCCACATGCAGCATTGATAATAAATTATTCTGACAAGCATAAAAACAATAATAAAAACATATAAAATACACACGGCAGATATCAGAACAAAAGATATAAATCAATTGATAATCATGTATTTATGTTTTGAATGAAAACAATAAATATATATAAAAATAATTTAAAAAACTCAAATAGAAACATTTTGAAATATCTAAAATATAATTGTTACATGTTATTCTTTAAATTAAATGAACTTCATAGATAGTATCAAAATGTAGTTTTTGGGACATCACTACATATTCATTTTAATTATTAAATAAAGGGAATACATAATGAAAAGAAAAGTACTGGCACTGCTTCTCCCAGCTTTATTAGCTGCAGGCGCAGCAAATGCGGCTGAAATTTATAATAAAAACGGCAATAAACTGGATCTGTACGGAAAAGTCGATGGTCTGCGTTATTTCTCTGACGATGCTGGCAGCGACGGCGATCAAACCTATGCGCGTCTGGGCTTTAAGGGCGAAACGCAGATCAACGATATGCTGACTGGCTACGGTCAGTGGGAATATAATATTCAGGCCAACGGCACCGAAGGTGACAAAGGCGATTCCTGGACTCGTTTGGCTTTCGCAGGCCTGGGCTTTGCTGAAAACGGCACCTTCGATTACGGTCGTAACTACGGCGTCGTGTACGACGTTGAAGCCTGGACCGATATGCTGCCAGAATTCGGTGGTGATACTTACACTCAGACCGACGTGTATATGCTGGGTCGTACCAACGGCGTTGCTACTTATCGTAACCACGGCTTCTTTGGTCTGGCTGATGGCCTGAACTTCGCCCTGCAGTATCAGGGTAATAATGAAGGTAGCAGCGTAGGTCAGGAAGGTTCTGGTAATAGTGAAAACCGCAAACTGGCGAAAGAAAACGGCGACGGTTTCGGTATGTCCACCTCTTATGACTTTGACTTCGGTTTAAGCCTCGGTGCAGCGTACTCCAGTTCTGATCGTACTGATGACCAGGTTGCTCGCGGTTACCAGGATGGTATAAACAAACGCAACAACTACGCTGGCGGCGAAACAGCTGAAGCCTGGACTGTTGGTGCGAAGTACGACGCTAACAACGTTTACCTGGCAGCCATGTATGCAGAAACCCGCAATATGACCTATTACGGCGGCGGTAATGGCGAAAGCAATGGCGGTATCGCAAACAAAACGCAAAACTTTGAAGTTGTAGCTCAATACCAGTTCGATTATGGTCTGCGTCCGTCCATCGCTTACCTGCAGTCCAAGGGCAGTGATTTAGGTGGTCAGGAAGTGAGCCATGGTAACTGGCGTTACGTCGACAAAGATCTGGTCAAATATGTTGATGTGGGTATGACTTATTACTTCAACAAAAACATGTCCACCTACGTTGATTACAAAATCAACCTGCTGGATGAAGATGACAGCTTCTATGAAAGCAATGGCATCGCAACTGACGATATTGTTGCCATTGGTTTAGTCTACCAGTTCTAATTTTGCACAATACGTATCAGGCCTGCTTCATATGAAGCGGGCTTTTTGTTTATTTGAAGCGGATTTTTATGTCACGAAGGCAATAGAACGACAAACTTGTGAGGATACTCAAAGAAAAAAACATCCGTGACTGCTGTCGTTGAAAGCAAGGCGTGCAAGTGTTTGAATAGTGGCGGAGAGAGGGGGATTTGAACCCCCGGTAGAGTTGCCCCTACTCCGGTTTTCGAGACCGATTTTATCGGTACTATTTTCAATAACTTAACTTTTCTCGCTGGTATATCCACAATATTTCCACTTCATAAAATTCAACTAGTTACTCATTTATCCATACTTAATATACCAACACTTTATGAGCTAAAACCTATACCTCAAAGTACGGCTTAGAGGTGAAAATGTGTGGGAGATTTTCCCAGTCAATGTCGCGTGAAGACTATCTCGCCTGCTCTCTGAAGAAGCTGTACGCGGCATTCCATACAATTTTGAACCAACTAGCCGATTGAATGCGGCAAGATATCAAAATCCTTCTTTATATAGCCTGCGGTTACGCGTGTTATATAGAATGTGAAAACAATGAAAATAAAGTAATAAATATTAAGGCAAATTGGCATCCTCGACTAACTCTGTCAATTTATCTATAGGTAACGGCTTTGAGTAATACCATCCCTGTACACCGCACTCAGGGAACATTTCAGTTAAATAATTAACCTGAGTTGATGTTTCTACACCTTCGAATACGACTTTATGGGTTATATCTTTAAAAATCTCAACTAATCCTGATAATACATTATTACTTATAGAGTATTCATCAATAGAGTCTGTAATTGATTTATCAATTTTAATTTCATCTATTTGCAAACTTGACAGCCAGTTTAAATTTGAATAGCCTGTCCCGAAATCATCAATGGCTATTGAAATGCCTTTATCATTAAATAAAGAAATTACCTTTTGGAGTGAATTTAGATCCGCACTTTGTCTTTCTGTTAATTCCATCATTATCATTCCAGGCTCTATATTTAATTCATCGATCATCTGAAACACTTTTCCTTGAAAAGATTCAGACAAAAGATCTTGAGAACTAACATTAATGCTTATAAAAACATTAAATTTTTCAGAAAGAGACCTGGCTTCTTTTACTACCATTCGAAATACAAGGTTACTTACATCTTGAATTAAACCATGCTCCTCAGCAATAGGAATAAATATATCAGGTGGAATACTACCAATATCATAATCATCCCATCTAATTAGTGCCTCCACACCAATAATCTTACCAGTTTTTATTTTATAAATAGGTTGATATACAAGATATAATGATTCACTTCTTATGGCGTTTTTTAATCTTGATGCTAATGATTGTTTACGTGCAACTCTTTGGTTATAAACAACACCTAAAAGGACACCTGTTACAGTAGATGTGAATGCAATCAACAAGATTATTAACGAATTATCGAAACTCACCCAAGGAAATTTAACTCCTCCCATGACACAGATGTCATGCTTCCCATTACAACTTTGCGTAGTAATAAGTCCTAATTGATAGGACTTATCATGTTTAGCCCCCTCAAGCAGATCGACTTGATCACCAAACTTAAACAAATGAAGAGAGTGGTCTCTATTGCCGACAATGGCAGAAAACCCCTTCTCTTCATGGTCTGTAACAAATCCGTTAAAAGCAAATGGTGAAATCGTTATAGCTAACTTCTGGTTGCTTAGTAAATCAGCTTTAACATTATTTTCCAACAACACGCCAAAAAACCACGTCAAATTATCCTTTTCGACTTTTCTATCGTATATATTGAGTGATAATGGTGCTGGCAACTTTCCCCACAACGCAGTACAAGTAATTGCCCCATTAGAAATAAATGATATATCCTTTATAAGTGCATAAGGCCATAGAGCGACTCTTACAGCATGAAGTTGTAGTTCACTACAGGGACTATAAGCATCAAATATCTCATAATCATCATTTATTTTATCAATCTGTTGAATGAGACTAACACTTCTATTCAATACTCGTTCTGTATATGAATCGATACGTTCCTTATATATATAATAAGTAGAAACCTCAGTTAACGAGGAAAAAATCAAGAATGAAAATGTGATTGATATCACATAGGGCTTAAGTTTAGTCAATTTGTAATTATTTATCATATCAACCTCTAATATATCTTAACCCTTTGTGACACCATACATTCCACTATCAATTTACAATGTCGAAAATACAATTAAAATAGGTTATCGGCCATAATGGATTTTTCTTTATACTTTTCATTAGAAACTAACATCATAATATAGTACAAAACTATATAAGTGAGATCTATGTCTGCATTTCAATCAAGTAAATGTCCCCCTACATTTACAAACATTGTGATAATGATAGCACCCATGGGGGACTGAGTATGAGGGAGAGTTCTTCCCCGATGCTGATATTCGGATAAAACCGATGATGACACTGCCGGCGATCAACACTGATGCCAGCAAGCAGGAGAAAGAACAGATAAGTCAGACAGTTCAGGAAATGTTTGAAGAAACTGAATTCTGGTCAGTAAGCGCATAAAGCCTTTCAACATCCGCTACAGCATCGCTTCGTAAAAGCTGCAGCGGATTGATTCCCAACACAGCACCCTATTGTTCAGGTTTGTCCGGCCAGGCAATTTCCAGCGGATTACTGGTATCAATCCTGCTTATCAGTACCGAATATCTTTCCCATTCAGTGAGCAGTGCTATTTCTTTATCGGTTGCCATGCCTAACCTGACTGCCCGTTCAAGTGGTGTAATCGCGGCATCGGCTTCCATAAGCAGCGCCTGTTTTTTTGCTTCTGCCTGCCGCTTTAGTTCTTCATCTGTGTACTGGCGTGGAATAACTTTTTCCCCGTCAAAAACCCATCCCCCGAAGATGTCACAACCATCAGGAATACTGTCAACATCAACAACCGTCAAACCACCGGGATAAAGCCGTGATGCATCTTCGCTGATACTACGAATAATGCCAGTATCGTTTTCGATTGCCAGGCTGTATTTCTTTGTGAATTGAGACAGCGATTTATACCAGTCCTTTCCTGTGGCATCGATAAAATATTGAATATCATCACCCAAAAAATACTCGTCAGGAATATAGCGTTGTAAATTAGTTAATTTCATTTTTTAATCACCAATCGTTACCCAGCCACCATTTCGCCATACTTGCAGAGGACGATATAAAGCGATACCGACCTGATTGCTCTCGTTTCCGTTCCCGCCAGTCAGGACGCAGCCAGAAGGAGCTTCCACCAGTCCGCCATCCATAACCATACTGCTCTGTGCACCACGTTTCACACCAGTAATAAAATTTTGGTTAACCCATGTTTTCGCCTCATTAATGCGATTGTTTATCCAAATATTTATCCAGCCCGAATTACCGTTCTCTCCCCATGCAGCGCCGTAAATATTTGCATCAGCCTGGATGATACCCGACCCAAATCTTATACTGGCCTGCGGAATACTGAACTCGCCAGTTTCCAGATCGAACGTAAATTGTTTAACAGGACCACCACCCCACGGAACACCAAAAATACGAAACCTTCTGTCAATAAGGTCCATATTCACAGATGCCCCCGTTGTGGTATTAATAATTGTGTACTGCGGGCTGTCTGAACTGGATGTTTTTAGGACAATATCACTTTCTACCAGCGTCAGTCCCCCGGTCATTGTGTCGCCGTTTTTATCAACGGCATTAGCAGCCTTATCAACCGTGGGCTTTAAACCGATATTCTGGACAAACAACTGCGGATTAGGAATATCATTGCCGTTCCGGTCTTTAGCCAGTCGCGCATTCGCATTATCCATCGCGATTTTGACAGCCAGTGGAGTCGCTGACTGTGTTTCACTGGTGCTGTTCACCGCACTGTTAAGCTGGAGCAATCCCTTTTGTTGTGTAGAACCATCAACGACACCAATTGACTCCCGCGATGTTTTTTGTGCTTCCGCGCCACGCGCTTTTATCTCTTTCAGGTTCTGGTCTATACGCAGAAATAATCCGTCTCCTGTGGAAACATTCAGCGTGATGCTTGAGGTATCTGATACTGCCAGGCGAAACTGCATATTTACACTGACACCACCAACAGGTTTATCGATCGATGGGCAGTTTGCCACCGCGTAAAGTTCTCCGGTATCCGTCATTAAACCGACTTCACGAACGGTAAATCCACCAATCCCGGTCGGCAGAACGATTTTCGCCATTAACTGCGTGGACTGTTCCGGGGACACAACCAGATCAGCGATATCTCCCCGGTAAGTTTCATTAATCAACCGGACTTGCGCCGGATCAGGCCTGACCTGCTTGCCATTACTGTCACCCACCACAAAGTGAGTCAGTGCAATCAGACGACCACTGGCAAGCGCCTCTGCCTCCAGTTCTTTACCCCGGTTAGTGATAATTGAGTAGTAATCAGCCATGAGATTCCCCGGCAAAAATGTCCACATCGATATGCGCTGTTGTCGCACCCGAAAAATAAAAAGCACCGTCCATACCCACATTCGCCATCACATCAATTTTGCTCAGATAGCTACGCAGGTTCTTGGCACGGTCAGTAAGCTGGCGGATCTGATGATAGAGAGCGTCACTGACCCCTTCACTGCTCTGTACTTCGATCCGGAAGGTGTAAGGTACAGCGCGTGGGGTGTCTTCCCACCACTCAACCACGGTCGTGGGCAGGTTCACTGACCCAAGAGAACGGCGTACCGCCCCGGCCGTTCCCCTGTGCTGATGAACATAAGCGGCATCTTTTATCACCTGCCGCTTTTGCGCCTCTGTCCAGCTGTCATCCCAGAAATCAACAGCATGCTCCCAGGCCAGCCAAGGGAGAAGATGCGCCGGGCAGGTATCAGGGTTTTTGGACTTGCGCACCATATTGGTATCGAGAGTGGCGATTTGCTCAGCGCTGGCCTGCTCCTGCGCCCGCTCTTCATGAAATGCGCCAGGAGGCAGCAGGGATCGAAACTTAGCCGTCATTGCTGCTGACCTCCCTGCGGGTGACATTGATGGCGGTACACCACGGTGCTTTACCCGCTTCCGCTTCCAGATCTGCCACCGGAGAAATCAGTCTTACCCTGACCACACCGGATTGCTGCAGAGCTGCATAAATGGCAGACAGGGGGACGACGGTTTTAATCCGATGGGAAAGCGTGGTGTATGACCGTAAAACATCGATGGCATTATTCAGCACCGTACTGGCGTCCGGTCCTTCCGGAATTTCCAGTTCTGCCGTAACAGCATAGTTTGCAATCGTGGCACTTTTTATCGTCACATAGTCCGTTAACGGGCGGATTTCATCCGCATTCAGTGTGCTGTTAACCTTATCAAGCAGGGGCTGTCCCGCTGTCCCATCCCCGGTACGGGACAGGACATAGACATCAACGTAGCCGGGCCGGTTATGGGTTTCCGGCCCATAGGCATCTGCATCCAGCACATCTGTATCGGCAGACTTTGCATGAAAGCGGTAAGCGTTACGCGCGCCTGCTGTATTCAGCTGTGCCCATGAAAGCTGGATACGTTCGCGAAATGCCGCATCGCCTTCCAGCTCAGGCTCCACAGGCGGAACAGCAAGTGGATCGCCGGGCTTAATCACCTGCCGCTTAACGTTGAATGCGGCACCTATCTGGTCAAGGTCAGCCTCTTTTGCACTCGCGAGAAATACCGCCCGCACGGCATCATTAACCCGCTGAAAAGCCAGCGTCAGCTGATAGGCATTCACTTCCCCCTGTTTAAACGTCGGATCGGATTCCACCAGCGCATCAAACTGCTCATCAAGTTCCCGCAGGCGCGCCAGCCACCGGGTGAAGATTTCCGTCGCATCCGGCACCACAATGGCATCCGGTACGTCCAGTTCTGACAGGTTGATCACGTCATAGCTGCTTGCCATAAATCGTTATGTCTCCCGTTCTGACAGGTAAATTGGTTTCCTTGTTGATCCCCTCGATATCCAGTACACAGCCGGACTTCCCTTCAGGAAAGGAAACAAGCACACGGGTTACCTTCAGCCGCGTCTCCCACCGGGCCAGTGCGGTCGCAGACGCGGCGATTATTTGTAGACGGGTCATATCATCCCGTGGGTTATCCACCAGCGAAAACAGATCACTGCCATAGTCACGGACAAGAACCCGGCTCCCGATGGGCGTGGTCAGTATGTCGCTGACGGACTGGCGCAAATGGGCGACGCCGGACAGGCGTTTTCCGGTCCGGTTGTTTACACCGTTCATGATTAAATTCCGTTGCTGATTCGCCGGATGGCGGAAGGGTTAACCGAAGTAGGACGGGCCTGTTTTGTCCTGCTTTTCTGATTTTTTCGAAGCCGCTGCGGGTTTACGAATGTCCACGACAAGGTTGTAGGTGTAGCTGAATCCTGCTGACGTCAGAGAAAAGACCAGAGACTCAACCACCCAGGCCCGATCCTCACGGGAGCCAAAACCGGAAGTCGTCACACCTGCCTCTGCTGTCAGCGGAACATGTTTGGGGCGACATGGCCCCGTGAGCGTCATTTTCTGCTCGTTACGTTTCGCCTGGGTTTTCCTGGAGTTTGCCTGTTGCTCGGCAGTGGTTTTCTCCGACTGGGTATAGGGATTGATCATCGCCGGGCCATCATGTTCAACCGTGGAGGTCTTTGTCGTACCATCCTCCTCGTCGTAATAACGCACACCGATTTTCTCTTTGGCTTTTCCTCCGCTCCCCGTAGCTTTCCCCGTCGAACTCCCCCGCTCACCTTCACTGTAGGACCAGTTTGATACTTCATCCGGTGTGATGGTTATCCCGCCAGTCTGTTTCCCTGAAGCCGTTACCGTGGCTCCCTGCTGCAAAAAAAGCCAGTAACCGCCTGATGGTTTGCTCACTGCATTGTAGTCACGTGCAAGCCTTGCGAGCAGGTTGGCATCAGATTCCGCCACCTGATCGATGTGGCTGATATGAATATCTTTCAGTGCGTCGGCCACGCGGGGAATAAGCCCGTTGTCGGTGGCCACGGTTTTGACAATATCGGCAAGGCGAAGGTTATCCCAGCTCCGTGTCTTCTGGCTTGTCACGTCTCCGGGTTGTTTCTGTGCATTCATCGGCGCGGCGGTCGCATACAGCTCGATACGCCTTGGCGGGCCACCGCTCGAGACGCCACTGACAACAAACCAGCCTTTATCGATCAGTTGTTCATTGAATCCCAGAGCGACCTGAAGCCGGGCACCTTTGGTGGGAAGCGCCAGCGTTTCAGAGATGAGACTGATTTTCAGTTCATCTGCTTTTGCTGTTGCCCCACCATAATCCGTCAGGGTCAGTTCACTCAGGCACTCTTGCAGCACCCGGGTTATATCTTTCCCTTCGGCCTGTATGCTGAATGCCGGCGCATATTCCGGCCTTGCTGTCTGATCTGCCATATTAATCCCATAAACTAAATGGCGATTCCGCAACGGGCATTACCAGATCCGGCAATGTGATATACAAGCCGGAAGGATACACAGCCCCCTGCTCCGCCAGCCCCTGATTGGCCTCCAGAACCTGAGTCACTGAGTCTGAAAGATTTTCAGTACCGTAATGCACGGCACAAATCGCATCCAGTACGTCCCCGTCACGGGTTTGATAGATCGTCGGCATAGTGTTTCAGCGTCATCGTCCAGTTTTTATTTCGGTGACCGCCACCCGGTAAAAACTTACTCGTCGTGTCTGAAAAGTCGGTCACCACCCACCACCCAAGCACATCACCTTCTCCGCTGACAAGCTGCTGGGGTTTAGCCTGATCGGCAAGATCAAATAAATCATTCACCCCTTCCACGCCTTTACGGAAAAAGGCGTGAGACTGCCCTTCAAGCCTGACAGTACGCCCGGGCTTTCCGGTGTACTGAAGAAGGTCCTGTTTGCCAATGCGTTCCTGTTCACTCCAGCGCCAGCTGGCCTCACGGGTGAGCTGATGATAAGCCGTTGTATCAATCGAAAAGGCAAAATTCCCCAGCATCATCATGACGCGGGCTTCCTGCCCACCCCGTAATGCGCCGGTACTGCGCTGACCGGAATCTTCAAAGATCGGGATAATTTCACTCACCAGAGAAGTCCCCCATCCAGAAGGCTGTTATCACCATTAAAGGCAGAATTGTTTTTCGTCACCGTTGTCACTTCATCGGCAATGGCTTTCTCATCCTGTCCCGGCGCGGCATTAATTTCGAATCGGTATTCGAATTTTCGGTTGTCTGTAACCTGCCTGGATGGTGGCTGTTTATCCAGATTGTCCATACGCTGAAGTAAGGTATCCCAGTACCCGATATCTCCCCCCGACGAATCAGAGGGTGGTTGCACTGAACGCCCCTTGTTCCTCTGTAGCGCTGTGTTCCAGTTTAAAAGCGTATCGCCGCCTTCTGGTGACAGATACCTTTCGAGTGATTTGTTAAAAGTCTCATCGTCAGAATCAAAGCCAAATAGCCCACGAGTTGATTCCCAGGAGCGTTTAACTTTTTCCGGCAGATCCGGGCGATCTTTCAGTTGCTGTTCGAACCATTCCCCCTGTCCGTTTTGACTGGCCCTGAAGCGCGCTCTTTCTACCCCATTAGCAGCAAGCGTTTTGAGTACATCACGTTGGTCATTCAGGTCATCTGGCAACAGCCAGGACAGTTTTTTAGCCAAGGCGTAAATAATTTTGCCGACAAAAACCACCCCCTGCCCGAAAGACAGAACGCCGGGATAGAGATCGTTTCGCAGAAAAGTCACAATGCGCCTGACACCACCACCTTTGAACCAGTCGGCAAGATCATCCGTCAGGCGCCTGATATCAGGCGCCAGTTCATTTCCCAGTTGGCCGGAAATTTCTGCGACCGCAGAAGAGAAAACAGTGCGGAGATTATTGATAGCCTGATTACCCGCAACTGCCCCATCAGCGCCCTCTTTGGTCACAAGGTTGTAGCGCCGCTGTTCGTCCATCAGGTCGCGGTAGCTCCGGCCAGACTGCTTGATAAGCATCAGAAGTTTGCTCGCTTCCCCGCCAAAAAGAGAATCCAGTGCGAAGGAAGCTTTTGACTCATCCTGAAGGCTGAGCGCCCGTTCAACAATTTTGTCGAATTGCGCCATATCACTGAGCCCGGCAAAATCACCTGCTTTGAACCCGAGCGTTTCAAAGGCATCCTGCAGCGAGCTCTGCTTACCGTTCTGTTTATACTCCCCGGATTTGTGCAGATACTCTTCAAAGAGATCGCCAATGTTTTCCGCATTCATATCGTACTGCTTCGCCAGAGAATCCCAGGCATTAAACGTGGCCACGTCCACGCCGTAACTTTTTGCCACATTCGTGCGGGTTGCCGTTTCAGCATTGGTGGCAGCTGGCGCTATCAGTGTGCCAAGTGCTGAAGCCACCACGCCGCCACCGCCAATAGCCAGCCCGGATCCAAACATCCCGCCCACCTGCCCGGCGATCCCCAGACCGCGCCGGAACAGACCTTTACCGGCTCCTTTGAATGCCTGAATGCGCTGTGCTTTTTGCATCTGTACATTCAGTTTCTGTTGCTCTGCCTCCGTTTTGCGGATTTCCCTGGAAACATCGGTATAGCGGCGCTTCAAATCGCCCAGGCTTTCACCGGCCAGTTTGGCGCGTTTGATTTCTGCTGCCAGTTTGGTCTGGTCTTTTGTCAGTCGCTCAGACTGCTTTCCGACATCTTTCAGGCTTTTTTGCAGACCATCGGCAGATCGTTTCCATGAATTATCCAGGTTTCCGCCAAAGGTAATGACGGCCTTAAGGTTCTGGCTTATTGCGCCCACGGTTCATCGTCTCCAGTTCGTCGGTCAAAAAAACAGAGAAAGTGCTGAACGGCATATCGAGGTATTCCGCCATCGGGAAATGCAGCCGCCGCCCCAGAAATCTTATTGCCCGGAGGAGTCCGCCTTCGGTCGCTTCGCGGGCGGGAGCATAAAAACGTTAAAGGCATCCAGCAGTTGTGAGTAATCTGCCGCCGTCATCAGCCAGAGATCCTGTTCACTGAGATTGCACAGCAGCGCAATCATGCGGGCTTCTTTCTCTTCTTCGTTGCCGCGGTCTTTGGCATGAGTGATGCGATCACGAACCAGCGGTTCACGCATGGTGACTTCATCGATCACAACCCCGTTATCAAGTGATACGGGGGAATACAGTTTTATAACGCGGGTTTCACCAGGAAAGCTCATAGGATGCTCCATAAAAAAACGGCCCGCAGGCCGTTACAGTGGTGAGATAACAGTGAAATCAGAGACGCACTTTGGCAGCCAGACCTGAAAGGACATCAACGCCATTCACCCGGCGGGCAAAACGCTCTGTATCAATGGCAAACAGTTCTCGCCCGTCCAGTGACTGACGGTAGTAGCTGACAGCAATATCAACCGTCACAGCATTTTCGGAAAGCGTGTCCTTCCCCCGCGCATCCGGCGTGACGGTCTGTACAAACCCCTCAATTTCCTCAACCGTACCGCGCGCAGTACCGTTACCGAGATAGCCCTGATAAGCCGTAAAGCGTGAACGGCTGCCACTGACAAAACCGAAGCTGGCCAGCATGTCCGTATCTATCCCATAAAATTTAACCTGACAGGTCAGTGCTTCCATGCCGTCATCAACCGGGGTAGGCGCATCCTGTGCGCCGGTACGCATATCCGTTTTAACAATTGCCAGAGACGGCGGCGTAAATTCATGCGCCCCCTGAATACGGATCCCCTGCCGGAAGAAGGTCCAGACGCGTAGTGTGTTTTTATCGCTCATGCTGCAAGCATCTCCTCAAGCGCATAGTTATTGTTCACCCGGACGCGCAGGCTGATAAGTTCAGTCGGCGATTTCGGACCAAAGTCATAGTTGATGTACAGGACACCCGACGCCATGGTTTCCGCGGTGTTCAGTTCTTCATCCAGCCAGGCCCGCCCACCGAATATGGCGCCAAGACCGACCAGTTGCCGCATATAGGCATTGATGGTGCCGATAATGTCATCCGCATTTTCCCGGTCCAGTGGGCGGTCAACATACTCCAGCATGGTTTCCTGAATGCTGTCCTCAATAACATCAGCAGTACGGCGGACAGATTCAAAACGCCACTGAGGATTGGTTGCACACAGGCGGTTCCCCCAGTGTTTAAAACCCGCCCGGCGGATAATGGTGGACACGTTCTGCATGTTGAGCAGGTTTGCATCGCAGTTCTCATCCCCGAGGATAAATTCATCGATCTGCTCAACACCGAGGATGTTGTTGATGTCCTGGTTCGACTTGCTCCACCACCAGCCTTTTTCAAAGTCGATGCGGGCGCGTAATCCGGCAGCAAACGCAGAGTATGGGCGATAAACCAGCTGGCCATCTGCATCACTCGCCTGGACCCGCGGGCGCAACAGTTCAGTTCGTGCGCCATAGGACTGGCGACGCTGTACCACTTCCTGCAGCGTCGCACCGGAGGCGCAGTCAACATATGCGACGGCGCGCAATTTCCCGGCCACGGTTTCCAGCCCCTTACCAACCGCATCGTCCTCACTGAAACCCGGTGCAATCACAATACGCGGCTGGTACGTCGTAACAGATTTCGCTGATGACAGGGTGCCGATCCCCTTCAGTACCGCCGCGCGTCGTTTTGCCTCATCGTTTTCATCCGCAACACGCACCACCACCGTCAGCGCATTACGCTGATCGTTAATATCAGTCAGTGCCTGTTTAAGCGTACCTTTTTCACCCAGGCGGGATAACAGCGTGGTGCCGACAACCGCCACCGGCGTATTGAGTGGAAAGGGTTCATCTTCACCCCCCGCTAATTGCAGGCTGAAGGACTGGACAATCCCGTCACCGCGCCCGCTCGCGCTGACTTTTGCGCCATCAACACCACCGACAGCCTCAGCAACGTCTCCGGGTTTAGCCGTGATAACACCGTGCTCATCACAACCCAGCGTGATGTTCAGTGTCAGCGATTCAGGATCCCAGCTTGCTGACGTCACAACCGCAGCAGGATTTTCGGCTGCCGGCTGTCCGGCCAGCGCAGCGACATTGATGACATTGCCTTGCCGCCCCTTAATGGTTGCAGTGAAGTCGATAACGTTATCGAGAATGGGTGTACCGGATGATCCCGATGCGGCGGTTCCGCCCGACGCATCCGGTGCCGTTCCTACCAGGCCGATAATGGCTGTCTGGATCGTGGTAACCGCCACCGTACCCGAGGTGAGTTCAATAGTTTCAACGCCATGTAACTGAGACATGCTTTTTCTCCAGGCATAAAAAAAACCTGCCGCAGCAGGTCACATTTTCTGATTGGGTTTATCGGTGAGCCCACCGCTGTCGCCGGGGTGATCGTGGTTGTTAAATACTTCACGTATCTTGCTCATACTGCCGGATTTATCCGTTATCTCCTTTGACGCGCCGATATTTCCTGCAACCAACGTGTCAGCATTAATCTGGGTTTTGCCCTGGACCGTCAGGGTATCCGTAATTTCAACCGGACCATCCAGCGTACCTTTACCGACAATTTTGTAGGTTCCGCCATCAGCCAGCGTAATCGTCAGGGCATGCGCTTCCCTGTCATAACGGATCTCAGTCCCGTCGCTGTAACGGGTAATGTGCTCACTGTCGCTTCCTTCCGGCACCGGCAGCTTTCCCGTATTCCAGCCGGGAAACACCCGTCCGTTGTTGAGTTCTCCGGCTTCGGACAGGACCGTAACCGCATCCCCCACGGCATAAGGATTTGAATCAGCGCGGTTTGTTCCGGAAAACCCCTGGCACAACGGCAGCCAGGTCGTGATGATATCCCCCAAATCCACCCGACATTTTGGGATGCGATCGTGCCTGACGGAGTGGATAACGCCGCGCCGGACAAGGTTCGCCAGTCTGCGCTGCAGGTCGCCTGCGATATCACTCATCGGGCTGAGCCTCCCAGATAAGCTGATAGTCATCCACATGATTACGGCCCGTATCAGGTGCAGCACCCAGCCAGGCCTGCTGCAGAGGCATGCCATTGTTTGCAAAGGGGTCAGTACCAAATGCAGCCGCCTGGGTGAATGAAATACGCCAGACCAGATAATCATCCATTCGCGGATCAAACTCATCACGTTCAGCCGTGGTGAAAACCGCAGGCTCAATATGGCCCATACCAAACTGCTGCCCGTCAATCCATTGGGTAATATCGGCCGCAGCGGTTCTGACAAAAATCTCAGGCTGACTCACACCCGATCCGGCAGCATCCACCACCACGAAGAGATCACAGGTTAAATTAACGCCCAGTTGCCCCTCATTACCTCCGCCCTGTTCCCAGCTGTTAATCGAGAAATACACCGCGGGCGTGGTCAGGCCCGAAAAGCGGGGAATATTTCGTTCCGGATACGCACCGGTATCACGCACCCATCCGATTTTTTTTAATGCGTCAGTCACGGCATCGTGATACCGCCCCAGCAACAGTGGCTCGGCCATCGTTCGTTACCTCAGACAGAAATACGGGCTTTTACGCGCCCGCGAATGTCGGTTTCAAAGTGATGCATAAAAATCTCCATCGCCTGGGCAAATGCGTTGTCCTCGACGTAGTTCAGCATCGGTTCGTAGATATCAATTTCTGCTTCGCGTGTCCGGCGGGTCAGGGGATCACGAATAACCACCGTCCGGCGATTATCCCGTTTTGAACGGGACACCTCCCCGTTTTCAAACGACCGTTCGCTCAGCAGATTACCTTTCGGGGAAAATCCGGCGTTTTCGGCCTGGCGGCGCGCTTTAATAAAACGCCCCGTGTTGCGGTCACGCCGGGTATGGTGCGGTCGCAGCCGCCCGTTGATTCGTCCTTTAAGGTCTTTCACCTTAATGGCATTCAGCCCGAACCAGAGCCGGAAATTATCCAGCTGCGATCCCCTGTCCAGACGAAAAGACAGCAAACGGCGCCGGACCAGATCCATACTGCGTGGGGCCAGCCCGTCTTTCAGATCCGCCATCGCTTTCTTTCGCAGCGTGGCGGCAGTACGCCTGAGCGCGCGCGAGTATGCTGCACGGAACTGTTTTTGCGTCGCACCAATACTGTCCGCAATTCGCCAGATAACATCCACATCAATATCGACGGGTAAATCCCGCCGCAGTCGAGACTCCCGCGCCATATCAGCTCCATTTATCGATCTGAGGCTGTGTTTTGCCGGGTTCCCCATATGCCAGCGTGACGCGGGTCCGCCCTTCTTCATCCGCGCCGATATGTGTCACCCGGTAAGGGATGGTGTTGATCACCACACCGTCATGTTTTTCGAGACCGGAAATATCCGCAGTCATTGCACTGAACGCCGGGGAATGGTTCTGAATTTCCCCGCCACCCGGTACACCCGACAGCGCATCCGGTGATTCAAAAATCACGGTCACCAGACGCGGGCCTTCACCCGTTTGCAGGCATGCAGGCACTTCTTCGGCAAACGCCCGGTTAATCCGGGCATCTGCTTTAGCCAAACGTTCCCGGAACCGGCTCATCAGAACCCCAGGCGGACGGCAACATCAGCATCATCCGCCTCAGCTGCTCCCCAGGCGGAACCGACAACCGGATTTGGCGTTGCATCATCGCCTTTTGCCACCGTCAGCTTGCCGCCAGCCAGATACAGTTTCTGGCCTGCCGAAATTTCTTCTGCCGCTTTAGGCAGCAAAAAAACACCGGCCATATGCAGTGTTCCCCACTCGCCAGCAGGAATATCGCTGTGTGCCACCCCGGCAATTCCGCCGACCGCCACCAGCGCACCGGATGAAACGGCATCAACACCCGCATTGTGATAATCCAGTGTGGTACCGTCCTGCTGATAGTTCTTCGCCATGTTTTTTCTCCATAAAAGGAAAAGGCGACCAGCGCCGCCTTCAGGGATAAAAAAACCGCCAGGCGGCGGTCATTATTTTTTGGTGACTTTAACCAGCCCGCGCCAGTCGAGCGGAGCCACCCCCGCATCAATACGCACCTTGAATGCGGCGCCGTCCACAGTGAAGCCCTGCTGCTGTTCCAGATATGGCGTGTCGATACCGTCGAGATACGCCACTTCAATGGTGTCGCGCCCCTGCGCAGCGGTCAGGTAATAATCGGTCGGGCTGCTGTCATCCAGGCGGGCCTCAGAAGCCACGGTCACAAAGTTCTGGATCGGGTTAACGATCCCGCTGTTCGCGTCTGCACCCGGTACACTGGCGGATTTAATCAGCTGATTTGCCCGTGACTCAATTGCCACTGGCGTCAGCATGTAGGCCGGACGAATATTCAGACGGCGATCGCCGGATTTTTGCAGCAGCATTGCCTTACGCGCAGTATCCAGCCCTTCAATAGTCAGATCGGCTGTAACAAGGTTGCCGTGATCGGCGTGGAACAACGGCTTACCGTCCGACATTTTCGGGTTGCTGGTCAGTACCGCCCAGACCAGATCGCCGACAGTGGCTCGCGCAGCAAGCCCCATTGCCTGAGGGATACGCGTCAGCATATCCAGGTCGTCGTTGATAATAGTCTGGCGGTCAATGCTGAAAAGCTCACCATAGGTGGCCAGTGCAATAGGCTCACCACGATCTTTAATGGTGACATATTTATATTCCGCCCCAGCGCGAACCTTACGCAGCGATGCCAGTGATTCCAGTCCAACGCGGTGCGCGGTTTTGAAATCGGTCAGTGTGCCTTTACGGGTCCACTGTTCGAATGTTTCGCTGGCCTCATCCCAGCCAAGCAATGCCGCCTTATGCGCCACATCCATCAGGATATTGCCGAAATCGCTGCTGCTGTGGGTGAACGCCAGCCCAACTATCGCCTGTGCTGTACCGACACCAGAAATACCGATACCACGATCCACCAGCGAGGCGCGGGCCAGTTCGCGCAGGGTATACCCGTTGTAGGCGTTATCTTTTTCCGCCTGCGCATAGCCCGCACGGTTCATTACCGCCGCACGAATGGAATCACCAACAATGTTCCCGTTACCCGCGTGGATGTGAACTGCACCCGCTCCGGCACTCGGGGTAGTCCCTGCCGCAAGCGCATTGAGCAATTTGGTGCGGGCCTGTTCCGCTGAGCAGGAAATATCCGTGATGCATTCCGCTTTCAGCGAGCCGAACGCAGGAAATGCATCAAACACAGCGGAAACTGCGCTTACTCGTTCAGTATTCGCTGCCTGCATCTGCTGCTGGAGCTGGGCGGCCAGCGCGGTAATGTCGATATTTCCTGCCATCGGTTGCTGGGTGGGTTGCGGCTGACTTGCAGGGGCTTCGGCGCGCGGCCCAAAAAGGTTGTTAATCTGTTCTGGCATATTCTGATAATCCTTCAGTTTATTTTGATTCACACAGGCCGCGGCCTGCAGTTCTGGTTCAAGCGTGTCAGCGAAACCTTTTTCCACCGCCTCCGCGCCATTAAGCCAGGTTTCAGCTTTCAGCATCGCTTCCAGTTCTTCCTGCCCCAGCCCGGTCTTGTTCATGTAGGCACTGAGCATCAGCGCTTCATTACGATCAAGCCAGGCAGCGTAATCACGCATATCATCGGAATCCCCGGCGATCCCGCCCCACGGTTTGTGCACCATCAGCCAGGCGTTTTCCGGCATATGCACCGTGGCGCCAGGCAGACAGACAATCATTGAAGCCATACTTGCAGCCACGCCATCTACCCAGATATCCAGCTTCGCTTTCAGACGGGACAAGGTGTTAAAGATGGCAAATCCCTGCATCACATCGCCGCCCGGGCTGTGGATATGCAGATCGACGGCACTGGCCTCAAACACTCCGGCCTCTTTACATTCGGAGACAAACTGCTGAGCGGTAATCCCCCAGCCGCCGATCACGTCATAGAGAAATATTTCCACGCGCCCTGCAGCCAGGGCGCGTATCTCATACCAGCACTGACCGTTTGCGGCATCGATACCAGCCACACTGGCACGGGGATTAATCATCGTCCCGCGACGGGGCGGGCTTATCATTTGCTGCATCAGGGAGCACTCCTTTATCGTTGGCGGCGTCTGAGTCAAACACCAGCCCGTTTTCTCGGTTGAATTGGGTTTCCCGGAGACGCTGACGTTTCACCTCCTGCGGATTCTTACCACGTGCGCGCGTCCATTCGGCTTCTGTGCCTGCCCCTCCACGGACAATTGCCTTCCAGGCAGCAGCCTCTTTTCCCGGATCAATCCATGGCATGACTGGCCCAAGATAGAGCGCGTTGTAAAGGGATTTTTTGTCGACATCTTTGGGGATGGTAACGCCGCTGAGCAACGTCATTGCCAGCCAGTTTCGGTATACAGGACGGCTTTGCTGCCCAACAAACCACTGCTGCAGAACGTTGTAACCTTCAAAACTCTCAACCAGCTCCTGCCGCTGTGAACTGTAGGTACCGTTGTAATCCCGCGCGATGCTGGAATAACTGCCACGTGTCCCCGCCGCCACAGCGCGCATCTGACCATTTCTGAACTCATACAGATGAACATTCGGGCGATTCGACTCCACCATGCCCAGATCCTCGCCTGGCTTTAGCTCGTCATAAATCATCCCCGGCGCAATATCGTAATGGCGCTGTCCACCCGGTGTTGAAAACTCGGTTTCTGTATCAAGAGACTGAGCATCCCCACGTTTGATATAGAAACCCAGCGCCGCCGCAATACGTGCCGCCACGCGCTCACTCTCTTCATAATCCTTAATATCGGAGAGTCGGGTGATCACGCCATGGATGAGGCTAATCCCCCTTAACTGGTGAAGCCGTTTACGCATAGCCAGGTGCAGCATGCTGTCAGCCGAAACAGTTTTTAAACCAGCATTGAGTCCGGCAAAACTGGCAGGATGGTTCTTATAAACTCTGTAACCCGTCGGTCGGCCCCAGGCATTGACAATAATCCCCTGGCGGATCTGCTGCCCGGAGGTACTATTCAGGTTAAACGGAACAAAATCCGCCTCCAGCAGTTCAAGAGAAAACGGTACCTGGGTTGAATGCTGCAACCCGGCTACATTTCCCCGTACCATCTGTGTAAACACCTCGCCATCACGCAGTGCTGAACGTAACAAAAGCCGCTCTGCTTCCGGACGGGTAAACATCCCGGTCACTTCCGGACGAACCGACCATTCCGCCCAGAGCGCGGATAACTGACCAGCAAACTCAGAGTGGAGATTACCTTCAAGATCCAGCGGCTGCGGTTCAACGTGGATCCCGTGAGCACCGATGACCCGATCCTCCATCTTGTCAAAAAGACCAATCACCAGATCATGGTTTTCATCCAGCCAGCGGGCCTGTTCTCGTAATGAAGTACCGGCTGCAAATACAGCGGTGTCCGCCGACCGGGATTCACGTTTCCCCTTATGCAGGCGAGTCGGATTTGCTGCCTCATAGGCTCTGAGTCTGAGTCGGTTTTGTGCGCGTGATGCCGCCCACCCGGGCGATATTGCGCCCAGTGCCTTTTCAAAAAATCCCATGATTTGCCTTACAGAAAGTTAGCGAGTTTGAACGAGCCGCTGCGGTTTGAGACAGCGCGCCAGCGCCTTTCCCAATATTCAAGCTCGTCACGCAGGGCTTTAGGGTCATGGTTGGTAATTGCCCGGCCATTAACCCCCGTGAATGACACGCTTTTACCGTCCAGAGAATCCCGGTAAGCCTGGCGCACAGTTACCAGCATCTGCTGAATTTCTGATTTCGTCACAGCCAGCCTCCGTTGTCACTGACACCCAGCCAGCCACCAGAAAGCGGGCTGGGCTGTTCAGTTACAGAAACAGGAGACGAACGTACAGGTACCGTTTTTTTCACAGCAATCTCCCTGGGGCGATCCCCGTCTATGATGTTTGAATTACTCTCCTGAGCGGCAGCCCAAGTCGGGGGCTGTTCCCAGTCCCGGATTTTTTCATAACCACGCAGGACAGCGACGGCATGGGCATAACAGAAAAGGTCAAAGGCTTCGTTATTGCCTTTTCCGGGCTTGCGCCATTTTCCGTCCGTGCCACGTTCTTCGTAGGTCAGTTCTTCGTAGAACCACTCCCCCAGCCAGTCAGGAAAATGGATATACCCGGCACCGGGTGTTTCACGCTCAAGGTTGTTACTGAGCTGATCTTTCAGCAGGTCTGTCTGCAACAGATATACCGGAACCTCACCACGCGCATCCGCCCGGCGATCGCTTCGGCCTGTGTTGTCAGGGTGCGTTTTGGTAATGATTTTCTGGCGTCGGGTGCTGTCACCTTTTATCAGGTAAACCCGTTTACCCAGTCCGTCACGACGACACTGGCGCCAGAATTTATAGGCGTTATCCGTTACCCCATCTTCCCCGCCGCTGTCGACAGCCATTGCAAGAATGGGCATCCGCCGTGAAGGGTCTGACTGCAATGCATAGGTTTTTTCGAGGACATCCGTGATGAGCAGTTGCCAGTCTTCCGGATAGGATCCGGGATGCACCTGCTGTGCCTCACCATTTTCATCACAACGCAGGGACTGGCGGATGTTATAGCGGTCCACCAGCCAGCGTTCGCCGTTTTCACCGTACCCGATGATCTGGACGACAAAACGGCGCTTCTTCCCACCCTGCACATCCACCGACGCAAGAAGAAAACGGACTTTCGGCGGCACAAGTCGTTTGCCATAATCTTCTGCCCGCAGCATCAACACGTCAGCACGTCGCTGCTCACTGGCTGCACGGGGAAGATAAGGAAGCCCCCAGTCAGTATTAATTACGGTCTTGAGCGTTTCTTCGCTTCCGGTGGCCTCATAGTCCTGTTCCGCCGTCAGTAATTTGTAGACCAGTTGCGCCCATGTCTGGTATGCCGCCGCTGGTCCCTCCATCCAGAACGAGGCAATGCGCGAGCGTCGGGCTTCTCCGGTGATGTTGCCCTCACGGTCGATAGTTTGTCCCTCTCTCAACCAGACACCCTTTCCGTTCAGTTCCCGCTTCCTGTCGGCGGTAATCATGCCGCTACAATGCGGACAATCAATATGCGCCGCTTCACTGGCCTTTACCGGGTCAGACGTTTCCCGGTAGCCTGTCATCGCCTCCATGGCTGGTTGAAAGTATTCCCCGCAATGTGGACATGGCCAGTACCAGCGGCGACGATCGCCGCGGTTATATAAAGACAGGATCCCGGTCGTGGGAGGGGCTTCGTGAGGTGACTTTCTCCGCCACTTCGTATTGGTGATTTCCCTGCCCGGTGAACTCTCGACCAGCGTCATCCCCGCCGACATAAAGGTGGTGGTACGTTTTGAAGCAAGCGAAAATCCATCCCCTTCCCCGTCGATATCTTCCGGGAAGCGATCGTAATCCGTCAGCGCCACACACTTAAAATCTGAGGATGACATGATGTTGATAGACGGCCAGCCTATCTTCAGGTAGTTCCCGGCAAGGAAAGTCCGGTCATGCACGTTGTTGTCATTGCGTGAGGGACTCAGCCGGCATGCCACCTCCGGGCTGACACGAAATGTTCGGGCCAGACGTTTTTTGGAGTGTTCGCGCGCTTTCTCTTCCGTCATCTGAATGATGAGCATGTCAGACGGATCGCAGACAACGTTGTACACCACCCAGCCATCAATCAGACCAATGGTTTTACCCGTTCGGGCAGGGCCAACAAAAATGACAGCATCATATTCGCGTGATGCCAGGCAGTTCATCGGCTCCACAACATAAGGGGCAAGATTAGGATCCCACTCAACGGAGTTACCCACACCGACCGGAACACGCATATATTTATGTACGGCTTCGGCTACAGGCATTCGGCGCGGTGCTCTGATGATCCCGGCAGTGTTTTTTCTTAGCTCCGCCGCCGTGGCCTGTCGCATGGCTTACTCCTCTTCTGGCGAACTGTCCTCCTGTTCCGGTGTATCTGCCTGCTCAACCTTCAGGGCTATCTGATCTCGCAGGTCATCAATGACTTTTTGCACCCGAACGACAGCTGCAGGCGTCATCGCGCAATCACGTTCAAGAATATCCGGCAGCGTTTCCAGCACCTGAACGACGGCTTTTGCCATCGATGAAAATTCTCGGGTCACTGTCGATGCCGGGATTAACTCACCTGTTTCCTGCTGGAATTTAAGCCTCTCGCGTTCAGACTGAAACCATGCCTTACGATCCGGCGGTAACATCTTATCGATATCCACCAGCTCGGGTGCCGTGGTCCGGCCCAGCAGTTCCCGGAGAATATCGACAACAGAATAAAGCTTGAGACGAGAATTACTGCCCGGAGCAGGCTCAACATTATTCAGCCTGCTGGAGATCGTCTGACGATGAAGATCGGTCACCGCTGCCAGCTGATTGATATTGAGGCGAAGGTTTTTCAGTTCGTTATCCATAATGATGAACAATATTTAACCATTTCGACATCGTAAATAATTTCACGACTGAAATATCAACAAGTTAAGGGAATGATGATGATGCCGATAAAATGCAAAAAACCAGCCGTTTTCCGCGTGTCCTCGCCCCCTCGGTGTTCAGAATCGCCAGAAGGACCCGTTAAAAGGTAGGCAGAAAATCTATGCTTAGAAGTGAAGGCTTTGACAACGTTCTAAATTTTATGACAGAAATAAAAAAGCATTACCTTTCAAGATAATGCTTTTCACTCGAACTGAGTCTTATACCAATTAGATTAATGTAATTTTAATATCATAGCTTTCAAGCCCAGTCATTTTTTCACGAGCAGTAAACTGGATGTCGGAAACTTCTTTTCCCGTCTTCTTTTTGAGTTCAATAATTTTTTTTGTGATGAATTCAGAAATATCCGCTTCAGTTTTTCTTTTTAAATCTTCGACGTTCATTGTTTACCTCTCTTGATCTCTAACGTATCAACGCCAAGCATGTTACATTCCCCGTGGAGCACTTGTATAAGCGCTGACATGTTTAAAAGATAGAATGGAAAGACTCAATTATCAAGAGGTTGCAGTACAATCTTCATGCAAAAGAGCTCGCGCCCCCACAAACTACTGTACTAAAATCCGGGTAGGTCACGAAACAACCAGTTCTCATCTCAAAAGCTTCGATGCAGCCTCGAGAATCTCTTCGGAACTGACATCACGGTCAGAAGCCACATAAACTATTTTATGGTCTCCAGTCAGAGATGGGAATCCCGCAGACATCACGGATAAATGAGCTTTTTCTCCATTGGGAAACTCACGCATTATCGTCGTAACACCCTTCATTACAGATACAACTACTGCCGGTTCTGAGTTAAAAAAAACAATTACTTTTTTCATAATTATACCGTGATGGTTCTTACATAAATGAACAGTTAAGCATACAAAAAAGGCTCCATAAGGAGCCTGAAATTTATTTTCTAAAATCTAACGAAGACTGACCAGAACGAATGTATAGTGCAACATTATCAAATGTTATCATTGTTGATTTGCAAAAAATACATTTTGCTCCGAAAGGATTTTTTTCAGTAACATCAAAGTTTGACGTTCTGTATTGAGATCCGTGACAACACGGGCATCTGAAGTGAATATTATTAGTAATAACAGTTACCTTATACAGCCACGACATTAACTGCCGAGGGTCCTTTGGGTCCCTGTTCAACACTAAATTCAACTTCCTGATTCTCATTCAGAGTTTTGAAATCATTGCTCTGGATAGCAGAGAAGTGTACAAACACATCTTTACTGCCGTCCTTAGGGGTGATAAACCCAAAACCTTTTTCAGGATTGAACCATTTTACTAAACCAGTCATTTTATTAGACATAATCATTACCTTAATTGAGTGGGCCCTTGGGCAGATTGGTCCGAAAAAAATTATCAGAGAGAAAAGCTAACAAGGAAATCTCAACAGGAACAAGGAATAAAATTACTTCAGCGACTGCTTCAGATAAATTCGTAACAAACCAGAGATTCATTAACGCATGATTAACCAAACATAGCAAGATTTAGTTTTGTAAGGAAATAACACATAACTTTGAGCATAAAAATTAATTTAAATAGCTTAAATCGAAAATCATGTCATGCTGCTTAAGACCTTTATCTAGCATCCTAAGTTGTCAGGGATTTTGACTCAGGGATGAGTCGTATTTCATTCATTGGATAATTCATATCCATCACATGTAAAAGTGCCAACCTCTTAATTTTTATCTTTATTTTGCCTTTTTTCTATGCGTCCATTATTGGTATTTCTCATAACCTCATATACGCGTTCACAAGTTAATCCGGCATAGAAGCGGTCGTCAGCAATCTCAGCATAATATTTAGCTTCTGCTGCAATATTTCCGAGCATGTCGGCGAGCATTGTGACGTCGGCTCTGGCTGTTTTGCTTCTGACGGTAGCGGCAAGATCTGCGGTGTGCTTTGCGGCATCCAGGCTGGTGGCAAGTTTTGTTGCTTCGGTGCGCAACTGGCTAACAGTGGCAGACAAGCCAGCAGCAGTGGCAGCAGATTTAGCGACTTGTGCTTGTGCATCTTTAACGGCCTCATCCCGAGCAATAATTCGCCCTTGTTCAATCATGCGGGCTGCGGTCTGCGCGTTCGCCATTTGCGATGATTCCACACTATCACGTTCCGCCCACTTACTTTCCCAGCCACGGTTACTCCAGGCATTTCCGCCGATGAATGCGACGGCCACCAGCAGCAAAATGGCAATAAACTGATAGCGCAGGCTCACTGGTCTATCCCCCAGCACGTCAGCGCGCTTTCCTGGTCTCGTCGCTCTACCTGCCCATAGCAGCCATTTTTCTGGCCTTTGGTCTGGCGACAATCGCGACCATCGTCTTTAATCCACCAGCGAATGGCTTCACATGCACCTTTACGGTCTCCTGTATTAATTCGCTTATAGAAAGTAGACGGGAAGCATTTTCCGGGACCGATGTTATATGGGCAGAAAGATGCGATCCCGGCTTTCTGTGGTTCGGTCAGTGGTACCTTGATATTTCGCTCAACCCACGCCAACGCCTTGTCGCGTTCTTTGCCATTCACCTGGGCGCACTTCTCAGCAGACAGTTTCATGCCCTGAACTACCGGCTTATCATCAACCATCGTGGCGCCACGGCAAATCGTCCAGAGCCCTCCGCCGTCGCGATACGCCGTCAGACTATTCCCCTCTTTCTCATCCAGAAACTGATCGAGAATAACGGGCGCGGATGCCCCGGCAAGAATCAAACCAACGACAGCTGCACTCAGTTTATTCTTCAGCTTTGGTGGCATAGCCATTGCGCCGATCCTCCCGTTCTTTCCAGCGGAAATACCAGTTCACTGCACAGGTGATAACTGTGCATGCGATACCGACAATAATTGCCCAGTCGCTCAGGCTTAACCCTGCAATTCTGTCGGCCAACATCCAGGACACCTCTTTTGCTGTTTTAGCTGTTTCGGCATATGCCTTCGCTGATACACCGCAGCCGGTCAGCGTGGTTCCTGTTCCATATGAAAGTCTGCTGTAAATGGTGCTCATTCTGGTCATAGCCTCACCTCCGATTTTTCGGATGGCGCTGTGTGTGTATGAAAAGGGTCAGGCTTCACGTGCTGGATTTATCAACAAAGCACGTAGTGAGTGATACCCGTGAGCCTGAAATGAAAAAGGCCGCCATGCGGCAGCCTCGGAGTAAGTACGGGTGTTTACATTGGTGGAGTGATTGGGCCTTGTAGCACCTCAGCTTCACCGTTATGGCAAATGTCATCGCCTCTGGTCAGATGCCAGACACCTGTGATTGTTTTACCTGTTTCCAGATCATCAACAGTGTCATTCGTATAGTACGCTACCTGTACAACACCGACATGCTGAATCCAGTAATACCCTTCCTTCATATCTCCCCCAATAACTAAAAATCATATTGTAAAGGAAGACTCATATGCTGTTTGTGCAAGAAAACACAACGGACAAGGGTGAGACGTCCCATTAGGTCACTGTCCGTTTTCTCAGATAGGGGCATTCTCATACTCAGGTTCTTTACGAGACTTTTTCTTAGTGCTATTCACCGCTAACCACTATCTTCTCGGCGACTCATTACAATCAATCTATGCGCGTTACCTTACTAATGGCTATATCAATTCAGTCACCGATATTTTTATCAGCTTCCTATCTTTTCATAAAATTAAGATTTCCTGGGCAAATTAAGGTAAAGTTGAAGTCCATCCATCAAGGAAAAGCCTATGTCAGAACGTAAAGACTCTAAATCACGCCGTAACTATCTTGTCAAATGTACCTGCCCAAACTGTACCCAGCAATCTGAACACAGTTTTTCAAGAGTACAAAAAGGTTCCCTTTTAATCTGTCCTCATTGCAATAAAGTATTCCAGACGAATCAAAAAGAAGCAGCCTGAATCTGTTTGAGATACCGTTTCTCGCACAGAATCACTACGTCTGTATTTTAAGATTATTCAAGTTACAGATAATAAAAAACCCGCTGGCTGCGGGTTTAGTATTTTCATATTCAATGAATAGTAATTATGATGATATCTGGGAAAACCATCCCCTTGCATACTTTAGTAGTGTAAGGCAAGCAGTTAGTCTCTACCGTTAAACTTTCCGTGCAGTGAACCTACACTCAACGACAATGGTCAGTATACTTTCTTTTCAAGATAGAGATGAAATATGCTCACCGTTGCCTTTAATGCTGGATCAGTAACATTCTAACGCTACTGATCCAACAATACATCCATTACTTCTGTCAGTATATCTACTCAGGCCTTAGCCGTCATCGTTATCGCATACAGACAAAAAAAGGATTTTACTCTGTGATAACTACACTGCCGGCAACCGGACCTTTAGCACCATTCTCAATGGAGAATGAGACTTTTTGGCCTTCAAACAAGGTGCGGAAATTATCGCTCTGGATAGCAGAGAAATGAACAAATACATCTTTACTACCATCTGCAGGAGAGATAAAACCGAATCCCTTATCAGCATTAAACCATTTTACTAAACCAGTCATTTTATTTGACATTTTCATTCCTTAATTTGGCCTTCCGGCGAACATGGTTTTATTACAGAAACTACTTAGCGCTTAGTGGAGAGACTCAAAGAAGGGATAAATATACAACACCTGAAATGAGAACTGCTTTAGTAAACTACTTTGTATTTTGTCTGATCTTAAAACCGACACAATCATTAACGCATGGGCGTATATAATAATCAATATTTATTTTAGCCATCCAGATCTCACGATGGCCGAAAAGTATTTCTGGCATTATCTATGAGCATGTGTATAGTGCACCTCGTTATTAGCTTTAAGGAATTTTTTTGTCTCGTAAAATGACAGGTATTGTCACAGCCTTTGACTGCAAAAGCGGAAAAGGTCTAATCTCCCCCTCCGATGGTCGCAAAGATGTGCAGCTTCACATTTCAGCTCTAAACCTCCGTGACTCAGAAGTACTCCTTCCCGGATTACGCGTTGAGTTTTGTCGAATAAATGGTCTTCGAGGCCCGTCGGCAGCGAACGTATATCTCTCATGACTTGTAGCCCCCTCTGACTTCTGGAATCATAATAGATAATTTAAAAACAGGGAGAGTTTCATATGTATCCGAAAATCTACTTAAACGACTGGCTGACAGGTCTTAAGAGCTCATGCTGCACGCTGATAGCGACTATACTTCTTTTCATCTAACCTGTTAGTTCGCCGCGTCCTGCTGGCCCCAGCTTGAAAGCAGGGGCTAGGAATCATGGTATCATCTGGAAAACACTGCAAATTCAAGCAGATGTTATTACAAATTGCGGTGCGAAATAACAATACTTAACAGACTAAATAGCTTTTTGGAATTCCACAACCCTTTTTGCTTTATATGTGCCAGTATTTTTTCTCGGGCATTCTATATCCATCTCCAGAGTTACATCCACCATCGCCAAGCAACCTTCAATAAAACCCTCAGCAGCCTGCAGTCGCTTTAATACTTGCGTATGGGAAATTCCCAACTTTTTCCCCATAACACGAACGGGAATACAATGGACGTAATACCATTCAAGCATCACACACAAAAGAGGATCATGTTTCTTAAGTCTGGCCATTGCGCAATTAATAATTAACCCATCGTTATCACTGCAAGACAATCTGGTTTTGCATGTCTGGGGCAACAGCCCCTTGAATCCTGCTGCTACTGGAGAATAGTTCACTCCTGAACTATCACTAGCGACCCAACCGCCCCATCGTTTTAAAGCCATCTGAATATCTCGCATGTTATCTCCTCTATTCATGCCAGTACGCCGATTGCCAGCGCACGATCTATAACGCGAAAAACAAGCATCAACTGGTCACCATATTTCGCTTCAAATGCCACAGGATCAGCATGCAACTCATCGTGATGTTCTCTGCACAGTGGTATAACAAACAAGTCGTGCGCCTTTGTTCCCATCCCCCCCTGTCCATGGCCAATCAGGTGATGCGGATCATCTGCCGGTCGCCTACAACATTCGCAGGGTTGAGTTTTAATCCATGCCAGATATCTGGGAGCCATCCAGCGGATCCGCTTTGGACGTTTCATAAAGGTTTGCGGGGACTCAGGATCGACCAGAACACTAATTACGGGCTTAACCGCTGGCACCTGTGCTGGTGCCATGTTCACGGTTACTGTGCTGGCTTTGGCTGTAATGATGCTGGTGGAGGACACGCCAGGTTCGATATCGCATTCACGCATGACTGGCTGATGCTCTTCTGAAGGAATACGAAGCGCCCGGCAGGCTACTGATTCGGGAATTGCGTCGGTAACCCCCATACGTACCGCCCACCAGCAAAGCTCCGCAAGCGACAGTTCTCTGGATGGATCCTGATTAAGCGCCACCATAATGCTATTGATAATCCAGCTAATAACATTACGTCTCGCCAGCTCTGCAAGTTGCTCGCTGTAGTGGTCACGCAAATGGTTATCACAATGTCCACACAGAAGAACCGATCCGGGTTCATGACGCAGAGTGGTTAACTCGTGATAATGGTAATCGCTGTGTGGCCATTGGCAGCAGCCTCCGCCATAACGCAGAAGCCAGTAATCAAGGCCACTCAAACCACCAACTGCCTTAATAACTTTTTCATCCAGGAAGAACGGTCGCAGGGACTCGTCACACGCAAGCGGCTGGCGAACGTCAGGAACACGGCCTGCAGGCAAACGCTCCATACCTGCTGGCTGGCTTTCCACCAGTACACGCTCAGAACTGAATAATGACATCAGCTCACTGCCCGGCTTGAGCAGCACAATTCCAAGTTCACGCGCAACCACGGGTTTAAGCAACGCCCTCATTCTGCAATCTCCCCGATAATTATTTGCCCCTTCTCTCCCCATAATTTAGTGACGCGTGAATCCCAGATGTGAGCATCATCTTCGTAAATGGCATCCATCAGGGCTTTCATCATGTTGTCGAAATCAGGTTTAGCCTGGTGTGGTTTACCATTGAACTCAGCCCGTTTCTTTTTGCTCCAGCTCGCTGGCATCGGAAGAATGAAGGTGACATGTGAACCGCTTTCCGCCAGCTCAACACCCCGCAGACGAACTTCATCACAGAAAGCCCAGTAACGCAGAACCTCGGGGCGTTTTTTCCATTTGTCAGCACGCGTCATTCTGGGCTTGCCCATTGGGGTGATATCGTAGACTTTCACATTCACCTCCAGATCCGTTGTTGCCAGGTTCTGTCCTGACGAGGAGGCTTAGATACTTCCGGCAAGAACGCGCTGATCGTCCAGTGAATAAAGTCATTATCCAGACTACGCTTGGTCTTAATCTGCTTTGCTTTATAGCGGGCTTCCAGTTCGTCAGCCTGCTCAGTGGTGAGTTGGGTGTGTTGAAACCAGCTTTTCTTCATAACGCACCTCTGGATGCGGCAAAAAGAAAATCGCTGGCGTTGGTTAACGTCAGTATGTGGGATTGCTTGAATTGATCTTGCGCCATGGGCTTTTCTCCTGTGGCGCAGCAGGTATAGGTTGTTCAGGCCTATGACGGGAGTGTAACAGATTTCTGGGTAACGCGATAACCAGCCCTTTCCAGCATCTGAGTAAACAACGTAGGTGTACCAATAATTTCATCATCCTGAAGAGGCATGAAAGACACCATGCTACCGCGACGGTACATCAGTGCGCGCTCACACTCAGGAAATGATCGCAGCCTGGCAACGATGACTCCATCGTGACATCTGATGACTGCGTAGCCTTTTTTGGGCAATTCTAATTTTTCTTTCACTTAAACTCCCCCATGCAATCGGGATAAAGTAATACCCAAAAAACTAATAAAACCAGTCGTCAGCGCTTTCCCAGGTCTCCTGGAGGATTTCCTCCACCTTCGTTTTATCGCCCTTATCGCCACCAAAAACTGTCAAGCTATCACCGCCAGCCGTGCGGATAACTAGAGAACAATTTCCATATTGATTCTGAAGTCGCTTAAGCAGCTCTTTCTCAAGTGCGGGTATGGCTCCGCGCGGCAGGTCTTTTGATTTGTTGATCGTAAGTTCTACCTTCATAATTCCCTCTACATCAAAATACTGTACATTCATACAGTATACCTATTGAATCTCATATTCAAGTGGTTAATAGCACTTTTTGCCAAAGCCATGCCGTTGTATACACTGAGCTTTTCCTAGCATTAGGGATTCACTAAATCTGAGTGGCAACACTGTATAGATAAGAAAAAACCCGCCGGAGCGGGTTAAAGATCCAGAGATTAAATAGTTTAAAGGCTGTATTCAAAAACTAATTAACCATCAGGCGTAGGGCTAAATCATCCGGGTAGGGGTCAAAATAGTTCTGAGTAAGCAAATAGCGATCTGGATATTCAGCCAGATAGTGCTTTAGCAAAGTAAGTGGAGCGAGTATCGGCAAGAGTCCACTGCTATAGTTGAGAATAACGTCACGCAGTTCTCCGCGCTGACGTGTATTCAACTGGTTACGGAAGTATCCCTGGATGTGCATCAACACGTTGGTATGGTTTTTCCGTGAGGACGGCTTCTTGAGGATTGCCATTAACTTTTCTCGGTAAAGAACAAAAAATGCTTCCAAATCATTCCACTCATGCATCGAAGCAACAAAAGGCCCAATTTCACGATAGCCTGCTTGGTTATGAGCCAAAAGCTGGAGCTTATAGCGACTATGGAAACTAAGTATCCCATGACGCGTAAGGCCATTAGCCCTTAAGATGTTAAGTTCATTGAGAGCAAAGATGCGCTCGACAAAATTCTCCCTCAGTACCGGATCGTGCAAACGTCCATCTTCCTCAACCGGCAACCACGGATATGCTTCCATTAACGCACCAGTAAAAAGGCCCGTGCCTTCTTTCCGCCCACGATTTCCCATTTCGTCATACAACCTCACTCTCTCCATACCGCAACTCGGTGATTTGGCACAGACAATAAAGCCAGACAAGGTGCTAAGCCCTCGGATATATGGAGTTGTGAATTCAGTCATTTTGTCAGTTATATCCTCACCAGGCTCGTGACTAAAACGCATGCGAATATAACCTTCATTGGTTTGAACCAGGCGCAATGCTGGGCGGGGAACAGATAAACCAATGGACATCTCCGGACAGACAGGCTTGAAAGTTACCCACTGAGCCAGTTCATCCATCGCAAAACCCATTCGTTTATGGCCGCCGTCGAACCGCACAGCTGTTCCGGTCAAGCATCCGCTAATCCCGATAGCTGGTTGAGTGTTCATATCGATACCCTCGTTAATTCAATGCCCACTTCGCGAAAGGAAAATCGTGACTGTTCAAATGATAATACCTAATCTATTTATATCATTCTTATTACAGATAAGCATAACCATGAGGACATCGCCAGCGTAATGAAAAGGAATCAGATAGAGCCGTAAAGTTGAGGTTCCTTCACTCATCCTTAAATCTTACGCCTACCACTAGCAGGACATGCTCAACGTCGAGTAGTGAAAGCCATGTTCCGCCGTTTTTCGGTTGTCATGCTGGCATCCTCCCCACGATATCTATAACCCGGCGCATAACTGCACTTCCCCGAAAATCTGCAGGTAACTCAATAACAGGTTTACTCGATCCGTATGAAAAACGCTGGAGATCGAAATCAATCACAGCCTTCTGATCCCTGAACAAACCAAGACGACCGTAACGAATGAGTTCGCCGCGTTCGGCTGCGACGCGGAAATACTTCTCAGCAGTCTGACGATGCAGCGACAACATCTGTGATGCCTCGCTAACGGTTAAGCGTCCACGGATTTTCACCTCTTCAATGATCACCCGAATAAGTGCCGCCTGCTCTTCTGGTGTATTTGGTCTTGGCATGCTGATCATCTCCGGGCCATACGTAGACATTCATTACGTTGCTGCGCTATACGTGACACTTCAGCTGAACTACGGGCAATGTCTAACATGTCGGTATATACCTTTGCCGCGCGCCGCCAGAGTCCCCGTGACTTAAGGTCTTTCGCCATTTTCTCCGCTAATTGCGTTTCAGCCGGATCGCTTTTCTCTTCCATGAAGGGCAGCTTTACGTCAGGTAATTCTGCATCCGGAGAGATGTTATAAACATACTGAGTTCCGTTGTGAGTACGCAGGACTGTGCCGCTAATAGTCAACGCGCGCAGAAACTTACCTGCGGTACCGGATGGAATATCCAGTGCTTCACATACGTCACGTAATACGCAGTTCGGGGTATGGCGCACCACTATCGCTACCCGGTCTTTCTGAGAGATTTCTATGGTCATTGGTCAATACTCGTTTTAGTTAATTAAACCTGCCGCTTTGCGGCGTTTGTATTCTTCCATCAGTATTTGCGCTGGCGTTGGTCCCGCCGGATGGTGCGGCGCCGCCAGTTGACGTCGAATTGGTGGCACACTTAGTCCATTACCAACATGCTTCGACCACTTCGTAAGTAACTTTTCCGCCAGTCGTTTCAGCTCCCCCTCTGTCATTTGTCGTTCTACACCGGTTCTGCGCATTTCGATGCAGATGTGATACAGCACTGGCTGAGGCCATGGATATTTATCGCTACCTGAATACCGATATGACTCATTGCGCCAGCGCCGGTATTCCGTCATAACCTGTTCCGACGTCAGTCCGAATGGATTAGCTCCACTCTCCGAAACCAGAGAAACAAACTCAGCAAGGTCAGGCGGCCATGTATTTCCCATTGCGCAGCGCTCCATGCACTGCTGACAGACCAGCCGAATTTGCTGTTCAGTCATCGAACCTATCTGGGCTATCCAGATAGGCGAAGGCTCCGCCCCGTTCTTCTGGGTCCATCGATTCGAATACACCTCCCCCATGACCTGCCACAGACGCCAGGCTATTTCCGTCGCCATCAAGTCCATTCCTGCGGCGCCACTCTGCGTGGGCTGACTGAATTTGCTGAACTGCCCGGGATGCTGTTGGTTCTGATCCTGTTCCCACATGACTGTTACCTCCGGTTTCTGGTTTTACCTGCGTTCTCACCCGGGCTACATGTCGGGCAAATTTTTGTTCCCACTGGATTTGCGTAAAAACTTTCCCTTCCGACTCCCAGTACGCGGTGAATTCTGCGAGTTCAGTCAGAAGGTAATCTGGTTCAGGCAGGGAGATACCCCACGATGCGGCACGCTGTCGGAAGTCTCTGGAGGGAAGCCAGCTATCTGTCATGCTGAATTTCCCGATCGGTTCATCAACACCGTCCAGATATCGGGGCATGGCCGGGGATGGTAGTTCCTCCCCATTCGAATTTTTCATCGCGCCCGCGTTAAGAGAGGGGTTTAAGATCTGTTTACTGCTAACTGCTTTCTGGATACCTGATGGCAAAGGTTTAGCCAAAGACTTAGCCTTATCCTTAGGCAAGGCGAAAGCCTTATCAAAAGCCATCCCCATAGCGTCAGAAACCCCGTAACAGGCGGCTTTGAGAGCTTCATATGCTTTATCTTTCAGTGAACATTCAGGCAGTAATTCAAACGATCTCGCCCATGATTTGATCACGTTCACTGATGCTGGCGGGTTATGTTTGACTGCATTAGGCAACCAAAAAACTCTGGCTTTAAGGTCGGCTTCCACCATACCTAACGCTATGGCTTCGCCTAAGGCTAAGTCGAAGGCTTCAACATCCCAGTTTAATTCTTCAGCCATAGCAGCCCTCCCCGCCTTATACAGGCCGGGGATGATCCCCGTGAATGGACCAGTTAGCAGGTAAATAAACAGACTCTGCCCACTTGGCGGGAGTGGTGATAAGGCTCGAAATTTCGGATCATCCCACATGGTGATCTTCACCTTCCGGTAAGGCTCGTTGCTAGCCTTACTCTTAGGCATGGCCTTAGCCAAAGGATTAGGCATACTTCACCCCGCGAGTTGCAGTAATAATGGTCATTGGTCAAAACTCGATTAAAACAATTGCGGCGCTACGGCGCTTAAACTCGCCAGTAGTGGTCCCGCCGCATCAGCAGGTAGCATGTTGAACAATGCGATTGCCGCTTCACGAATTTCCTTCTCGAGCTTCTGTAACGGAGCGCCGATTAATTTGGCCTGGTGTGCCTCGCTGCATTCTTTGATAGCGCTGGCCACCAGCTCCGCTTCTGTGTTCGCATTACTTAACCCGTGCTTTCTGGCAATCTGAACTGGCATAGCAGCAATGATTGAACCTGACAGCTGCATAACGTAAGCCGTGTACTTTTCTGACCCCCCTTCGTTTTTCAGATAACGAAATAAATTCTGTTTATTAACAACAATTCCGCGGCCATCTGCTTTAGCCCACTCTTCAGCCACCAGCTGAGCGATCCGTTCCTGTGCCTGTCCTGGTAATGTCGATTCCCATTCACGAACGGCGGCCAATATGGCACGGTGCTGAATGCCGTTACGGCGCAGGGGTTTAGATTGATTTTGCGATTTCACCGGAGCGGTTACTCGTGGTTTATTATGGGTATAAGCTACTGATTGCATCATTCAGACCTCGCTTTGTGGCGGAAATACACTATCAAGAGAGCAGGTGCGCCCTAACTCGTTAAGCTTCTCCACAATCAATCTGCATTCCGGTAGGCCTGGTTGGCGTGTTCCGTTCTCATAATTTGAGAGCCTTGACTGACGCCACCCGAATAATTTGGCTAATTGCTCTTGGGTTAAACCGAGTGCTTGCCGTTCTTTGGCGATGTTGTTCATCTTGTCCTCACATATAGTGTTTAGCTGAATTAAACACACAATGTGTTAGATAGTCAAGACGAAACGTTCTTTGAGCGTTAACACGTAACGTGGTAAAAATCAGTAATGAATATAAACACTGCAATTGCCGCCAGACTGAAGCAGCTACGCGAACAGAAAAATATGTCGCAATCTAAACTCGCAGAGTTATGTGGGTGGGCTCAGTCACGCATCGGGAACTATGAAGCAGGTCGCCGCAATGTTGGCGTTGACGACGCTATAACGATATCTAAAGCTCTCGGCATTAGCCCGGCTGAGCTAATGTTTGGTGATGATCACGCCGAATCATGGTTAACGCCAAGACATCGTAAGTTGATAACTCTTTTTGACCAGTTGCCGGAGTCTGAACAAGACAGAATGATCGATACCTTTCAATTACGGCTGAAAGAAATTGATGAGTATGTTGAGAAATACCTTCGGGGACGATTAAAGCCAACTGACGACTAAGCTACAATTTTAAGCGCTCTAACCAGCCTCCTTGGCTGGTTTTTTTATGCCTTGCCCACTCCCTTTTCCCATATCGTTATCATCCTCACCACCTTAAACACATGCTGTGTTGACTTTTAAACACATTTAGAGTTTAAATATAAACACATTTTGAAAAACGTCATCGAGGCAGGACGCCCACGAAGTAGCTGCCGGCGGCATACGAATCACCGGATGAGATGGCAGGCATTAACACGCAGCAGGTTCAACGTTCCGCCAGCCTGGCGACAAGGGCAACACAAGAGGATAAATCCATGATCGATTTCGCACGTAAACCAGTGCGGTGTCAGGCCGTACATCTAAATCGCATTGAAGTCATCATTCGACTGATTTGCTACACGCTTGCCCAGAAGGGCGACCCGTCTGCCGACCAACAGACCGTAGTTCGTTAATAACGAGTTTGACCAATGGCTGTTGCCAGCCTCATGCCCGGTGCACAGGGCATTGTGATGGTAATACCACCATCGTAACCAAACAGGAGACGAAGACCTGTTCTGGTTAAATTGGAAAAGTGTTCTTTGCCCGTCCCGTGGCGGGCTTTTTTCCGGAGGTTTTTATGTCAGCGAACGATCTGGCATTGCGCTTCAGCAGCGCACCAGCAGAGGCATTAATCGGGGTTTTGCCTGTTCTGGAAGTAAAAGAAGCATTACGTGAAGAAGTTGAAAGTGATGTGATGGATGAAGTCTGGACTGAGCACAACTTTGAAATGGAAGCGATGGGCGAACAAGTTGATGAAACGGCCAGGCTCGCTCGTAAATTTGAATGTGCGGCTGAAGCTCTTGGAACGGCGATCAAACTTGCTCTGACTCTCCCACATAATGAGGCAATGCAAGTTCTGAATGACGCCTTAAACGATAACCCAGGATACGGTCGCGAACCGGCAAAGGATGCGTGATGGAATTTGGAATGAAACGTGTGGTGGCTTCAGTTCAGGTCGTTGCCATCCTCAACAGGATTTACAACGGCAGCCCTGTTTCCATCGCATCTATCAGTAAGGAATCAAAGCTGTCTGTGTCTTACCTCGAGCAGATTTTCTCGAAACTGCGCACCAGTGAAATCGTCACCGGCCAGCGTGGCGCTGGTGGCGGGTACCACCTTAGCAAAGCAAACCCCAGCGTGGCTGACGTCGTTCGCGCCGTAACAAACACGCCTGATTCATTTGAACCCGTGCTGAATGCTCTGGAGTGGGTTCCCGTCGCGCAGCTGGCGCAGGGAAAATCACCTACCCCATAAAGCACAAAACCCGCGCAAGGCGGGTTAAGTACCCGGTCAGCCGACCAAAGCTTTCCGGAACGAGTTTTGACCAATAACCACTACCTTAGGCGGCGATCATCAGCTGCCGGGTATCTTACAATCCAATGGAGCCCGAACGCAATGTTAACGTATGCGTATCTTATTAAAGCCAAAGCGAAAGCAACTGAGGCAAAAAACCTGTTTTGCTGGTTCTCTGCGAAATCAGATTCCCGCGCAGAACGCGAAATCCTCAATATTCTCGAAGACAACGGTATTGCCGTCGGACGTGGCGCTGACTATCAATTACCTGTCCGCACCAACTGGTTTGTTGTTGACGATCTCCCAGAGGAAAACGCACTCGATGACACATGGTGCGATCGTTACGAACTGGCAGAAGACCAGCAAACATGGCAACCGAAACAGAAGCCTGAGAATGAAAATCAGGGGGCTACCGGCCAGCAAAAACCTGAAACCGCCAGTACTAATGTACCCACCGGCGATGCACCAGCATTGCTCCGCCCCATATCTCGCCTGCGCCTGTCTCAACGACTGATTGCGCACCTGGTCAATGACACTGAAGAGAAGGAAATCAGTGAAGCGCAGCACGTCCAGATCGGACAAATGGAACTGGACGAAAATAATCTCTATGTACAAAACCTGTTACTGGCCGTTGCGAATGTGCCGGCTGTGAAAGAGCTTTCTGCTCATGTCGAGTGGAACCTGGCAAACGCAATAAAAGAAGTCTTCGATCGTGAGTTGGTCTATACCGTCGCTTCATTTGAGGAATTTATTACCGAATGGATTGCGGAACCGAAAGCGCGGACTCATACCGTGCAGGAGTGGGTTAACGATAAGAAAGCACGAATTGTGGGTGATGAACCCACCGTTCCACCTGTAACGCCAGAGCTCATTACCGTTGCGACTCTCCCGCTACGCCAGCGTCTTTTAGCTCAGTTTATTTCTGATGAATATGCTTACCATATTGATACTGAGCAGAAGAAAACCATTCAGGAACTCGAGCTGGATGTGGATAACAGCTACGTGCAAAACCTGCTACTTGCCGCCGAGAATGTAGAACCATTCAGAAAAGCGCCAGAGATCGATATCTGGAAAATTGTCAGCGCGCTGAAAACTATTTTCCCTGTTGATGGCAAACGAGTGGATCTCTCTACCGTCATTCATTTCTTTAAAACTTGGTTCAATACTGAACACATTGACCGTGGGTTGCTGGTTAAAGAGTGGTGTAAGGGCAATAGTGTGTCACAGATTCAGCGCACTGACACTAGAACGAACGCTGGTGGTGGCAATAAGACCGATCGCAATACCGATTATGCTCATACACTGGATACGCTCGACGTTGAGATTGCGCTGGCCACGCTTACAATGGATTTCGATATCTACAATATTCCGGGATCTATTCTCCGCCAGGCTAAAGAGATCATCGCAGCCAAAGACAGTCCATTCAAAGAATGGTCCGCAGCACTGCGAAAATGTTCTGGCATCCTCGATTACTCGCGCGCAGCTATTTTTGCATTAATACGAGGCGCTCATCCCTCTTATTACCTTTCTCCCGGTCGCTTATCCGGCTACATCAATGCAAATCTGGTCGAAAGCGATCATCAAAATCCCACCGATGAAACACTTGCTGCTGCGCGCCAGGTGAATAGCGCTGCTGTTGTCGCTGCTGTAGTTCAGGGGAAAGAGCCGCTAGAGAATCTGGAGAAACTGTCCACTGACTTTGCGACAGTGGGGGCATTGGCAGCAAAAGCCGCAAAACAGGAAACTTCAGAATTAATCAAACAACCTGAAGTAGCCAATCTCGGTAACGGCATATTTTCTGTCGATGGCCTGATGAATCCCCCTGCCAAATTAAACGAGGAAGCCACCAGCGATGTGCAGATGGAAGAAACTGACAACAACGAAATCAAAGCTAATCCTGAAGTGTCTCAGAGCGAAACAGCAGTTTTGCCAGTTAAAAGCGCTGATGCAACTGGTGACGCGTCAGCTTCCCTGAATAATGAACCCGTTCACCATATTAATACGGATCCCCTGAACGCTTTTTATACTCACCTGATGCTTGATATGGAAACTATGGGCAACAGCCCTGATGCCCCAATAGTCTCTATCGGCGCTGTATTTTTTGATCCTTCAACTGGTAACACTGGAGCCGAGTTTTACCAGGTTGTCAGTCTAGAGTCATCGATGTCGTTTGGCATGAAACCGGATGCCTCGACAATTCAGTGGTGGTTAAAACAATCTTCGGAAGCCCGTTCTGCGATTCTTGTTGATGGAGCCATGGGGTTGCGCGAAGTCCTTGAGCTTCTGGCCGACTTTATTGCTGAAAATGCTGCTAACAGTAGTCACTCCGTTCAGGTATGGGGTAATGGCTGTTCGTTTGATAACGTCATTCTCCGCCGCGCGTATGTGTTAACAGAAACGCCCTTCGCTGTTCCGTTCTGGAATGACAGGGACGTAAGGACCATGGTTGAACTGGGTAAATCTGTCGGTATCAATCCGCGCTTCGACATCCCGTTTGAAGGTGATTTGCACAATGCACTTTCTGACGCCCGGCATCAGGTCAAATACGTCTCTGCAATCTGGAAACGTCTGACCGCAGACTGATTTTCTAATTTCACAATTTATGGTTCCTGCCTGGTATGTTTTTACAGGCAGGCCATCAGAGAGATGAGCTATGTACGAACTTACACTGTCTCCTCAGGAAATTGCAGAAATTACTGGCTATCAGCGCTACACCCACCAGCAGCGACAGCTGCGGTGTCACGGCATACCGTTCACCACTGATGGGCGGAACCGCCCAATTGTATTGCGCAGAAGTATTGGTCCCGGAGTTTCTGAATTACCTAAGGTCGATGAATATGTTGCACTTGAGCCAAATTACGACGCAATCAATGGGCAGACCAAGAAAAGATCCTAAAGACAGGCACCTCCCGCCACGCGTAACTAAAAACCGTTATAGCTATGTGTGGAAGCCAAAAGGAACAAAACAAAGCGTAACTCTTGCACCTATTACCGGGACAAGTATATCCCGGCTATGGGCGCGTTATGAGGAAGAGAAAGCCAAGCGTTCAGACGTGATGACATTTTCTAAATTATGGAAGTTATTCACCAGTAGCCCAGCTTTTGCTGAACTGGCTCCACGGACGCAGACTGATTACAGATCGTATGAAAAAAACCTGGTCCCAGTGTTCGGGAATATGCGAGCAGATGACATAAAAATTGAGATGGTCAGGATCTATATGGATAAACGTGGCCAACGCAGCATTAACCAGGCAAACCAGGAACTCGGCGGGATGTCGCGTGTTTTCTCATGGGGATATGAACGAGGGTACGTGAAAGGAAATCCATGCAAAGGAGTGCGCAAGTTCTCTTTAAAAGCCCGTGACGTGTACGTGACAGACGAAGAATATCAGGCAATTTATGAAGAGGCGACACCAGCTCTCCGGGTTGGCATGGAGATATCTTACTTATGCGCAGCTCGCGTTTCCGATGTACTTTCTCTCAAATGGTCGCAAGTAAGCGAGGAAGGCATTTTTATCCAGCAGGGAAAGACCGGGACTAAACAAATAAAAATCTGGACTGAACGGCTTCATAACGCCATCGAACTTGCAAAAACTCTGGGTGGGCGGGAAACGGTTATCTGTAGCAGCAAAAAAACTAAATACTCGAAAAGTGGGTTTAACGATCTGTGGGAAACCGCAAGGGAAGCAGCAGGAAAAAAACTAGATAGAAAACTGCCGTGTACATTTCATGATCTCAAAGCCAAGGGAATATCTGATTACGAAGGTTCAAGTAAGGACAAACAACTATTCTCAGGTCATAAAACTGAAAGCCAAGTTGTGATTTATGACAGAAAAGTGAAAATTTCTCCCACACTTGATCTACCAAATATACAGACTGTAAAAAAAGTCAAAGCCTCCTAGGAGGCTTTGATTACATTAAGTAAATGCTTACCCATCGCCTCAGACATCTTAGGGGGAACCGCATTTCCTATTTGGCGAGCCCGAGATTGCAAAGAACCAGTAAACTTATAATCCAAAGGGAAAGTTTGTAAACAAGCTGCTTCACGAACAGATATTGCTCGATTTTGTGTCGGGTGTCCAAAACGTCCATTTGAATAACTAATACAGCGCGTTGTTAGTCCACTGGCAGGCTTATCCCAGCTCAGACGGCCATAGACATCTGTATGGCCTTTATGGTTACGATGACATTTCAAAATCAGTTCATCAGGCCAGAACTCTCGACTGCCACCCTCTGGGGTACATTTAATCCTACGCAAATTAAGCTCTGATAAACGTGCAGCCTCATGATCAGGAAGACTATTATGCTTTTCACCCGCCTCTATCCTCGGAAGATTACCGATCCAGTCTTTGACTGTTGAATAAGGTGTGTTTCCAATTCCATGTGTGGGGGAAGGTAATGCAACATCAAAATCTTTAGATGCAATAAGCACTAGTCTCTCCCGCGTTTGTGGCACACCGTACCATGCAGCCGGCATTACTTTATAATCCACACTGTAGCCATTTGAAGTGAGCATTTCTAAAAAAAGCATGAATGTCCCTTCATTTTTATTAAACCTTTGCATTCCAGGCACGTTTTCAACAAAAATGAAATCGGGCATATAATGTTCTACAAAACGACTGAATTCTTTTAATAAATCCAACCGAGGATCATCAGATTTTTTATTTGAGTTTTGCTTAGAGTATGGCTGACAAGGCGCACACCCTGAAAAAAGGATATAATCATTACGATGATTCTCTACCAGATTTTTTATAGCATCATTTTCAATAATTCGAATATCCGAATTAATAAACTCAGCCTGTGGGAAATTTGCACGAAATGAATTGGCCGCATCTACGTCGAAATCCAGACCAAAAACAACATCCATACCAGCTTGGTGGAAGCCTTGACTAGTTCCACCACAACCGGAGAAGAAATCGAACACTTTGATTTTCTTCATTTTTCCCTCAAATTCCAAAATCTTCACTTAATGATACCACGTTCAATAGCTTGAGTAATTACCTTTCTTATTTCCGCCATTTCTGGTAAATCATCTTTAAGTCTAGCAATCATTATTTTTTGAATACAAAAAATCTCTCCTGAATCTACTTCTTCTTTATCATATTGATGTTGCGCTAATAATCTAATCTGTTTTTTATACATATCCAAATCATTAGCATCCCAACTCTGTGAATCAATTATATTTTGTTCATCTGGCAATATAGCAGATTCGATAAGGAATTGTTCAGGAGTATTAAATGGTAAATACTGTACTTTCTGAAAAGCATACTCAAGCGCTTGTCTTTTCAGAGCATTTGCTTCAAGTTCATTTGCCTTACCATTACTACCACTTGCATTGATAACCAACTCACACCCGTAATATTCGCGCATTGTTTTAACTAAATTAGCATCTGCGATCTCACTAATTCTTACCGGTTTAACTTTTTTATTTTTATCTCCATCCAGCAAAAACAGAATATCGTCACGAGATACCATAGCATAACTTGGAAGGTGCTTACTTAATATAGTCTCAGATCCACCAGGTATATAGCTTATATTAAACGATAGCTTTAGCATATCATCACTTTTAATTGCCTTGGCTATTATCTCTTTAGCTAACTTATCTTCTACAATTATAGTTTTCTTTGTAATATCATGACCTAACTCTACGAAAGCCTCATCTGGTGATATATTTTGAGCTATTTTTGCCGTTTCACTATCCTCATCAAAAATAAATAACTTAATCGCTTCTTTCGGAAGCAAATTTACAATAACTGGAGAATGAGTTGAAACAACTACTTGGTGTTTTTTTTGCTCAACAATAGAGTAAAGAATTTCCATCATTCTCTTCTGAGCACCTGGATGTAGAGAAACCTCTGGTTCATCAAGAAGAATTAATGAATTAGGTTTGGCTGAGTAAATGCTAAGTACAAGTGAAACAATAGCGAATTCACCACTCCCAGCAAAAGCCTCAGTATAGTTTAGTTTATCCGTTGAAAGTAAGGCAGTCCCACCTCTGGCTCCCCATAATCTATGCTCTAGAAATTTTATATCTTTATAATTTCTACCCAAAATATATGAAACAGCCTGAACCAAATCGGGTGTTAAGGTTACATTTCTTACAATGGTTTCCGAACCCCAAAGTCTTAAATTTTTAAGTTTTTCATCAAAAGCCTTCTTTATATATTTAGACTTACTTCTGATGTAATCCTGTTTTGTGATCAATTTTCCATCTTTCTTTTTTCTCAACTTAAAGTCAGAGTGATACATACATCTATCAAAAGCACTTATTTCTGATCTGAAATCTAAGAAAACCAATCCCTTTTTAACCTTTTGCCATCGAGTGGCATTACTTTCTGCACCTGAAACCTCAGAAACACTTTCCATATTATCGCCAACTGACGGGCGACTAGTCTCCCAATAGTCGATTGTATGTTTGGTCGCATTAATACGCGTTTGTAGTATTTCGACCAAGCGTCCATCAGAGTTTTTATAACCATAAATGTATCTAGGTTTCAGAGAACTTCCATCCGCAAGTTGTAGGTCAGGAAATTCATCTGTTTCTGTAGTAAACCAATAGCGCGTAATGCTTTTCCCATATGGGCAACCAAACAATGCCTTTATAACAGAGCTTTTGTTGGTTCCATTTTGACCAACCAAAGCAGTGATCGGAAATTGAAAGTCGATTCTTGCATTCTGTTCTATGTTTTTAAAGTATGGAAAACGGATATGCTGTATGAAAGGCTCAAATTGTCCGGCATTCAGTGCACGCTGAAGGGAACGAATCTTGTCCTTGTAAGATGAAGTACTCATTTTTCGCTAAAATCCATAAGCTATTAATAGGTTATGGGTGACATGATAGCGATTTTTAATGTAGATAAAAGAGGTTTGTTGACCAGTACTCCAATGGTATGTTAGCTGCCAAAATTAGCAAATATACCAAGCTAATATACCAACACTATACCAAGTGTGACGTGAGTCGTTGAAAGGAACTGGGCTAAGTGCTTGAATAGTGGCGGAGAGAGGGGGATTTGAACCCCCGGTAGAGTTGCCCCTACTCCGGTTTTCGAGACCGGTCCATTCAGCCGCTCTGGCATCTCTCCGTTCTGGTGGTTGCCATGATGCCAGGTAATTTGGCATTTTAACAGACCCAGTTCCGTCAATTTCGTTCAAGTGACGAGTTTGCGAGCAAAACGATGATTAAGTGGCCCTGGAAAGAGCAAGAAACAGCCCGGAATGATGACTGGCCCTGGGATGATGCCCTGGCAATTCCTCTTCTGGTGAATCTTACTGAACAAGAGCAAGCCAGGCTTATTGCCCTGGCTGAGCGTTTTTTACAGCAAAAAAGATTGGTTGCGCTACAAGGATTTGAACTGGACGTACTGAAAAGTGCACGAATTGCTCTGCTTTTCTGTTTGCCAGTTCTGGAATTAGGCATCGAGTGGCTCGATGGTTTTCATGAAGTCCTTATTTACCCTGCCCCGTTTGTCGTGGATGACGAATGGGAAGATGATATTGGGCTGGTGCACAATCAACGGATTATTCAGTCAGGCCAAAGCTGGCAACAGGGTCCGGTGATCCTGAACTGGCTTGATATCCAGGATTCCTTCGATGCTTCCGGCTTTAATCTGATTATTCACGAAGTGGCACATAAACTTGATATGCGTAATGGCGATCGCGCCAGCGGCGTTCCGGCTATTCCGCTGAGGGAAATTGCGAACTGGGAGCATGATCTCCATGCCGCGATGAACAACATCCAGGATGAAATCGATCTGGTGGGTGAAACGGCCTGCAGTATAGATGCCTACGCAGCAACCGATCCTGCAGAATGCTTTGCGGTATTATCCGAGTATTTCTTCAGCGCCCCCGAGTTGTTTGCACCACGTTTTCCGGCATTGTGGCAACGTTTTTTCCAGTTCTATCGCCAGAACCCAATGCTTCGGTTGCGCGATAGCCAGGAAGAAGACCATTTTCGCTCATCAAATGTACATTAATACTGAATTTGAAGATTAATTAACCAATTGATATGACGTATTAATTTTACTGTTGACACGTCATGGTGAGGTCAGTAATATGCGCCTCGTTCACACGATTCCTCTGTAGTTCAGTCGGTAGAACGGCGGACTGTTAATCCGTATGTCACTGGTTCGAGTCCAGTCAGAGGAGCCATATTTAAGAAGCCTGCTTAGGAAACTAAGCAGGCTTCTTGCTTTATATCTGATAATCAATCATCACTTCATCAGGCTCCATCGCCTGGCGTTTAATCTCTTCCACAGATAAACCTGCGTTGCATAGCTCGATGAATCGCCAGACGTAATTGCGCTGCAACTGACCACGTTTGAGCCCCAGCCAAACGGTGTTCGCATCAAATAAATGCCGGGTATCAAGGCGGGTTAACGTCCCCTCCTCCTGCTCTCCGCTGGATTGCTCCGCCACCAGCCCTATTCCCAGCCCCAGCGCTACATACGTTTTAATCACATCCGAGTCCTGTGCACTGAGGATAATATCCGGCACCAACCCTTTACGCGCAAATGCCTCATCAATACGTGAGCGTCCCGTAATACCCTGTCGATAGGTAATGAGCGGCCAGTGAGCAATAGACTCAAGCGTAAGCGGGGAAGCCTTAACTAATGGATGATCGTGTGGAACGAGCAGGCTGTGCTGCCAACGAAACCAGGGAAACGCCACCAACAGCGGATCGCTGCTGAGTCGTTCACTGGCAATACCAATGTCTGCGCCGCCATTTTGCAGGAGAACGTCAATTTCTTGCGGCGTCCCCTGGATAAGCTCCAGGCGAACCTCCGGGAAGAGCTCACGAAATGCTTTGATCACCGCAGGCAGACTATAGCGTGCCTGCGTGTGCGTGGTCGCAATGGTCAGCACACCAGACGTGTCATTGGTAAACAGGTCCGCCACTCGGCGAACATTACTGGCTTCATTAAGAATACGCTCAGCGATCACCAGCAACGCCTTCCCCGGTTCGGTCATGCCAAGTAAACGTTTACCACGACGAATAAAAATTTCGATGCCAAGTTCATCTTCAAGTTCACGAATATGCCGACTTACCCCCGACTGCGAGGTATAAAGAATATTCGCGACTTCCGTCAGGTTGTAATCCTGACGGGCCGCCTCGCGGATTATTTTAAGTTGCTGGAAATTCACTTTTCGCTCCGGGTACATCAGACATTACACTATTGTTAAAGTCTGATGCTCGGCATAACAAATAATAAAAACCTGCATCTTATTCCTGGCTGGAATAAGGTCTAACTCACCAGCTGTAGTTCCCGATTTTCCAGAGCCGGACGGCTAACCAGCGACAACAGGATCTCTTTCACCGCCTGAGCCTGTGGTGTCAAACTGCCTCTGGCTGACATGTTAAGCGAGAGGGGCAGATTCATGGAGGGCGTTGTAATCCGCGCCATCCAGCCATTCGCTGCATGACATAATGCCCGGGCTGCCGATTCAGGTAAGACTGTCACCCCCATACCGCTGGCAATCGCGGCCGTTAGGGTGGAGATAGAATCAATTTCACCTATTACTTTGGCCGTTAAGCGGCGCAGTGAGAAGGCTTCGTCAACACGGAGGCGAACCGCACTGTAATCCCGTGGCAGAAACAAATTCATCTGCGCGACTGCCGTTAAATCGACACCAGGCCCAGGACATTCACGCGTCCCCACCAGGAAAAGATCCTCTTTGAGTAACGGTTGACTGGAAATACCCGCGATCGGCGAGCGCTCGTAGAGCACCGCCATATCTAATTGACCACTGAGCAGTTTATCGTTCAGCACCGCCCCGCTGTTTTCATGTAAATAGACCAGTACATCGGGCAGCTCGGCGCGAACGGTCTGTAATAACGGCATGGTAATTGATGATGCCGCAGTGCCTGGCGCCAGGCCAATAGAGACGTGTCCACTCAGGGTCTGCCCTACATTATTGACCGCAAGCTGCGCCTGCTCACACTGCCGTAATATCGTCCGGGCGTGCGTATACAGCACTTTCCCCGCTTCCGTCGGCGTCACCCCGCGTTTGGTGCGGATCAACAGCTGTTGATCCAGCTCCCCCTCCAGCGTAGCAACCTGCTGGCTCAGCGCGGGTTGAGCGATATGCAATACTTCCGCTGCCTGGGTCAGGCTACCAATATCGACGATTTTTACGAAGTATTTCAGTCGTCTGAAGTTCATTTTGCCTCCTGTCGGAATACCAGAACCCATGCTGGCAATCATGAAACTCAGGATTGCAAGATGCTTGCCAGTTTCATCTGTAGACGATTATTTAATGTTAAGCTCCCGTTAAGTAAGGGATGGCGCAGGAAAGTGATCGCTTCTACTGATTCCGCGTTTTTCCGGGCTGCCCCACAAGAGGTAGACCCGCACCAGAATGGGGCAAATGTCTAAAAAGCATGAAAGATCGCCGCTTTGTTGAATTTGTCAGCAAACGAACACACAATTTCATTTACCCCTTTGACAACCCCCATCGCCCCCGCTAATATGCGCCTCGTTCACACGATTCCTCTGTAGTTCAGTCGGTAGAACGGCGGACTGTTAATCCGTATGTCACTGGTTCGAGTCCAGTCAGAGGAGCCATATTTAGAGAAGCCCGCTTAAGGAAACTTAAGCGGGCTTTTTGCTTATTAATTTCTTCAATCGTCTTATTTTTCATCTTGTCCTCTTGTAAGGGATAAAATCGTTTTATCTTCTCGTCTGTCGCGGTAGTCTCATTACAGTCGTTTATACCTCGACTGCAATGTGCGTAACCTAACTCCAATACTAATAATTAAAAAACAGTACAGACAGGATAACTATGGATTCCACCCTCACCTCCACGGGTCCCCAGCAGGACACCTCATCGCTTAACCGTGCCCGACGTGCCGCACTCGGCAGCTTCGCGGGTGCCGTGGTCGACTGGTATGATTTTCTGCTTTATGGCATCACCGCCGCGCTGGTCTTTAATCGCGAGTTTTTCCCGCAGGTTAGTCCGGCGATGGGAACACTTGCCGCATTCGCCACCTTTGGCGTCGGATTTTTGTTCCGTCCGTTAGGCGGGATAATCTTCGGCCACTTCGGCGATCGCCTGGGCCGCAAACGTATGTTGATGCTTACCGTCTGGATGATGGGTATTGCCACTGCGCTGATCGGGATTATTCCCTCTTTTGACACCATTGGCTGGTGGGCTCCTGTGCTACTGGTGACGCTGCGCGCCGTTCAGGGATTCGCCGTTGGCGGTGAATGGGGTGGCGCGGCGTTGCTCTCGGTCGAAAGCGCGCCGAAAAATAAAAAAGCCTTCTACAGTAGCGGCGTTCAGGTCGGTTACGGCGTCGGGCTACTGCTCTCTACGGGGCTGGTCTCGTTGATTAGCTCGCAAACAACCGATGAGCAGTTCCTGAGCTGGGGCTGGCGCATTCCGTTCCTGTTCAGCATTGTGCTGGTTCTGGGCGCGTTGTGGATGCGCAACAGAATGGATGAATCGGCTGAATTCGAACAGCAAAAACAGGCCCCTCAACCAGTGAAAAAGCGGCTGCCGGTTATCGAGGCGCTCACCCGCCACCCAGGAGCATTTCTGAAAATTATCGCCCTGCGTCTGTGTGAACTCCTGACGATGTACATTGTTACCGCGTTTGCTCTCAACTACTCCACGCAGAACCTGGGGCTGCCGCGCGAATTGTTTCTGAATATCGGGTTACTGGTTGGTGGGCTGAGTTGTTTGACCATCCCCTGCTTTGCCTGGCTTGCCGATCGCTTTGGCCGTCGGCGCGTCTATATTACCGGTGCGCTGGTCGGTACGCTGAGCGCCTTCCCATTCTTCATGGCGCTGGAAGCGCAGTCCATTTTCTGGATAGTGTTCTTCGCGATTATGCTGGCCAACATTGCGCACGATATGGTGGTCTGCGTACAGCAGCCTATGTTTACCGGCCTGTTTGGCGCAAGCTATCGCTACAGTGGCGCAGGCGTGGGTTATCAGGTTGCCAGCGTTGTCGGCGGTGGTTTTACGCCTTTTATTGCCGCTGCATTAGTGACTTTCTCCGGTGGCGACTGGCACAGCGTTGCCATTTACCTGATGGCCGGATGCCTTATTTCGGCCGTGACCGCAATGCTGATGAGAGATAAGCAGCACGGTTAAGTCTGAGTGCGAAGGCCGTCCGGTCTTCGCATAATCTTCCTCAACGTCTGACTTTTGTTTCACATTCCTGTGACATACTATCGGGAGAGCAGTACATCTGTGGAACAAGGAGACAGACATGAACAATAAGGGCTCCAGCCTGACCCCGGCTCAGGCACTGGATAAACTGGACGCGCTGTACGAGCAGTCGGTTAAAGCACTGCGTAGCGCCATTGGTAAGTATATTGAAACAGGGACGCTCCCTGACGACATCGCCCGCCAAAACGGTCTTTTTGTTTACCCATCGCTTTGTGTCACCTGGGATGGCAGCGCCACCAATCCCCCCAAAACCCGCGCCTATGGCCGTTTTACCCATGCAGGCTGCTATACCACAACCATCACCCGCCCGTCGCTTTTTCGCCCTTATCTTGAAGAACAACTGACGCTGCTGTATCAGGATTATGATGCGCATATTTCCGTCGAGCCGTCGCAACATGAAATTCCCTATCCGTATGTCATTGACGGCTCTGAACTGACGCTCGACCGCTCGATGAGCGCCGGATTGACGCGCCATTTTCCGACCACCGAGTTGTCACAGATTGGCGATGAAACTGCGGATGGTACCTATCATCCGGCGGAGTTCTCCCCGTTGTCGCACTTCGACGCGCGACGAGTCGATTTCTCGCTGGCGCGACTGCGTCACTACACGGGAACGCCGGTTGAGCACTTTCAGCCCTTTGTACTGTTCACCAACTACACCCGCTACGTCGATGAGTTCGTGCGCTGGGGCTGCAGCCAGATCCTCGATCCGGACAGCCCGTATATCGCGCTGTCATGCGCGGGCGGGATCTGGATCACCGCGGAAACTGAAGCGCCGGAAGAGGCCATCTCCGATCTGGCGTGGAAAAAACACCAGATGCCCGCCTGGCATTTAATTACCGCCGACGGTCAGGGGATCACGCTGGTTAATATCGGCGTCGGCCCCTCTAACGCCAAAACCATTTGCGATCATCTGGCCGTACTGCGTCCTGACGTCTGGCTGATGATTGGACATTGCGGCGGTCTGCGTGAAAGTCAGGCAATTGGCGACTATGTTCTGGCCCACGCTTATCTGCGTGACGACCATGTACTGGATGCCGTATTGCCGCCGGACATTCCGATTCCGAGCATTGCGGAAGTGCAACGCGCCCTGTATGACGCTACCAAAGAAGTCAGCGGCATGCCCGGCGAAGAGGTTAAGCAGCGTTTACGTACCGGAACCGTCGTCACCACCGACGACCGTAACTGGGAGCTACGCTATTCCGCTTCTGCGCTACGTTTTAACCTCAGCCGCGCGGTAGCTATCGATATGGAGAGTGCCACCATCGCCGCTCAGGGCTACCGCTTCCGCGTCCCTTACGGCACGCTGCTATGTGTTTCCGACAAACCACTGCATGGCGAGATCAAACTGCCTGGTCAGGCCAACCGTTTTTATGAAGGTGCCATTTCTGAACACCTGCAAATAGGTATCCGGGCTATCGACCGTCTGCGTGCTGAAGGCGACCGACTGCACTCCCGTAAATTACGTACGTTCAACGAACCGCCGTTCCGTTAAGGCCTGAAGGTAACTATGCACAACTCAACTCCTCTTTCCGCCCTGCGCAGTCTGCTGTTAGCGCAGGGACTGGATGGCATGATTGTTCCGCGCGCCGACGCTCACCAAAGTGAAGATTGTACGCCACATGACAATAAACTGGCCTGGCTCACCGGCTTTAGCGGTTCCGCTGGTCTTGCATTGGTACTTCGCGATCGCGCGCTGATGTTTGTCGATGGGCGCTATCAGGTCCAGGTACGTAACGAAGTCTCTCTCGATGATTTTGAAATCCATCATTTGCACGAGGAACCTCTGGCCGACTACTTGCAGGCTTACGTCACCTCTGGTGCGCGTATCGGCTTTGAACCTCTGCTGATGGTCAACAGCCAATTTGAAGCACTGTCGGCCACTCACTGCAAACTGGTTCCGATGGAACGCGATCCCTTCGACCAGATCTGGCTCGACCGTCCAGCCGCCCCCTGTGGTGTAATTCGTGAAATGCCCGTTGAGATAAGCGGCGAAAGCAGCGCACATAAGCGCGAACGAATAGTGGAACAACTGGCCCAGCATCAGGCCGACGTGCTGGCGATCACGCTGCCGGATAACATCGCCTGGCTGCTGAATGTGCGCGGTTCGGATCTGGCTATGGTGCCAGTGCCGTTTTCGTTTGCCCTGCTCCATCGCAGCGGCGAACTGGAGTGGTTTGTTGATAATAATAAGACGCAGCAGCTGCCTGCATCGTTGCTGGAGACGATCACGCTGGCCCCGCAAGATAACTTTCTTCCGCGCTGCCAGCAACTTGCCCAAGGAAAGCGTTTCCTGGTTGATAAAGACTATGCGCCAGTCGCGCTGCGGTTCGCCATTGAACAAAACGGAGGAGAGGTTCTCTGGACCCCCGACCCCATCACATTGATTAAAGCTCATAAAAATGATGTTGAACTGGCAGGGTATCGGGAATGCCATGAACAGGATGGCGCCGCATGGGTAAACTTTCTGGCCTGGCTGGCGCATGAGGTTCCGCTGCGCGAGGCAGCAGGTAATCCTGTCACTGAACTGGAAGCACAAGCCAAGCAGCTGGCGTTTCGCCAGCAGCAGCCAGGATTTATAGAGCAAAGTTTCAGTACTATTTCCGCCTCTGCCAGCAATGCGGCGATGTGTCATTACCATTCCAGCGAGAAAACAAACACCCCCATCACCACACAGGCAATGTACCTGAATGATTCCGGCGGCCAGTATCAAAATGGCACTACGGATACAACAAGAACGCTCGCCTTTGGTCCACAGGATCCGCAGCGTCGTCTGCATTACACCGCCGTGTTGAAAGGCTTTTTATCGCTTATCTCACTGCAGTTTCCCACCGGTACTCAGGGACATCAACTGGATGCCTTTAGTCGTCGGGCGTTGTGGGATTTAGGTCTGGATTTTGATCACGGTACCGGCCACGGTGTGGGTCATCAGTTACTCATCCATGAGCAACCCTATCGCATCGCCAAAAAAGTAAACCCCTGGCCTCTGGTTGCGGGCAATATCATTACCATCGAGCCGGGTTATTATCTGGCCGGACAATATGGGATCCGTATTGAGAATCAGGTGGAGATTATCAACAGTCGCCCTGGCTTCTGTCGTTTCTCAACGCTGACGCTGGTGCCGATTGATTTGAATCTGGTTGAACTGCATTTGCTCAGCGATGCAGAAAAACAGTGGATTGATGATTACCACCAGCAGGTCAGAGAGACGTTATCCCCCCGCGTGAACGCAGAGGCTCGTCCGTGGCTTTTCGCCGCCACCGCGCCGATTCGCGTTCAGGCCAATTAAGGCAATAAAAAAGGCAGCCCGCAGGCTGCCTTAGTTCTCCCCAACGTATTACTGCTTAGCTGTTACGGATGTACTCATCCATTTCAGTTTTCAGGTTATCGGACTTGGTACCGAAAATAGCCTGAACACCAGAACCCGCGACAACAACGCCCGCCGCACCCAGTTTCTTCAGGCCAGCCTGATCCACTTTGGCAACATCAGCAACGCTGACGCGCAGACGCGTGATGCACGCATCGAGGTTAGTGATGTTTTCTTTACCGCCGAACGCGGCAACCAGGGCCGGCGCCATTTCGCCAGTCGCGCCCGCTTTGTTGTCTTCAGTCGCATCTTCACGACCCGGCGTTTTCAGGTCCAGCGCTTTGATCAACACACGGAAAATGGTGTAGTACACGATCGCATAACCGATACCGACAATCGGGAACAGCCACAGTTTGCTGCTGTTACCGGACAGAACGATAAAGTCGATCAGACCGTGGGAGAATGATGTACCGTCGCGCATACCCAGCAGAATACAAATCGGGAATGCCAGACCAGCCAGGATAGCGTGGATGATGTACAGGATCGGCGCCACGAACATGAAGGAGAACTCGATCGGCTCGGTAATACCGGTCAGGAACGAGGTCAACGCAGCGGAGATCATGATACCGCCCACTTTCGCGCGGTTTTCTGGTTTAGCAGAATGCCAGATAGCGATAGCAGCAGCCGGCAGACCGTACATTTTGAACAGGAAGCCACCGGACAGTTTGCCCGCAGTCGGGTCACCCGCCATATAGCGAGGGATGTCGCCGTGGAATACCTGGCCCGCAGCGTTGGTGTATTCACCGATCTGCATCTGGAATGGAACGTTCCAGATATGGTGCAGACCAAACGGCACCAGGCAGCGTTCAATGAAGCCATAGATACCGAACGCCACGACCGGGTTCTGGTATGCAGCCCACTGGGAGAACGTCTGAATAGCAGTACCGATCGGCGGCCAAATGAAGGACAGAACCACACCTGTGAAGATGGCAGCCAGACCAGAAATAATAGGAACGAAGCGCTTACCGGCAAAGAAGCCCAGATACTCAGGCAATTTGATACGGTAGAAGCGGTTGAACATATACGCTGCAATCGCACCGGAGATAATCCCCCCGAGAACACCCGTATCAGCAAGGTGTTTAGCGGCGATCTCTTCAGCAGGTAAATGCAGAACCAACGGCGCAACAACAGCCATGGTCTTGACCATGATGCCGTAAGCAACAACGGATGCCAGAGCGGATACGCCGTCGTTGTTGGTGAAGCCTAACGCAACACCGATAGCGAAAATCAGCGGCATGTTCGCAAAAACAGAACCGCCGGCTTCTGCCATTACGTGCGATACAACGGCTGGCAGCCAGCTGAAGTTAGCGGAACCGACGCCCAGCAGGATACCTGCGATAGGGAGTACGGATACCGGCAGCATCAGCGATTTACCGACCTTTTGCAGGTTAGCAAATGCATTCTTAAACATAATTAGGAGTGCTCCTGAGTATTTGTGCTTTTCTACGTTCTCACGCATTGGCGAGGGGGGAGAACCTCGCCGTGGACAGGGTATCTAAGTACCCTTTATTTATTACACAGAGTAAAATAATTCAGTTCGTTTTTGTTTGACGGCTATCACAATTCAGCTGTGGATGGCCGAAAAACTCGCACATTCCGATAAAATGAGTATCTGAATGTTTCCAACTGGTTATTCACCGCCCATTTAATGGCGGTGAACTTTACTCGCTTTGTTTATTAATTACGAGCTTTAAAAAAACTCAGTTAGCGTACTGATTGCAGGCGAGAGGCGTCGATGTGAAACAGGCGGGCAAAGTTATCTGTGGTGATTTGCGCCAGTTCTTCAACGGCAACACCTTTCAATACGGCCATGTACTCGGCGACATCACGAACCATGGCTGGCTGATTCTCTTTTCCGCGATGCGGCACGGGCGCAAGGTATGGGGAATCAGTCTCAACTAACAAACGATCCAGCGGAACATAACGCGCCGCATCACGAAGCTGTTCAGCATTACGGAACGTGACGATGCCAGAAAACGAGATATAAAATCCGAGATCCAGCAATTTACCCGCAGTTTCCCTGTCCTCTGTAAAACAGTGTAGTACGCCGCCACAATCCGTCACTTTTTCTTCGCGCAGAATTGACAGCGTATCAGCACGCGCATCGCGGGTATGAACAATAACCGGCTTGTGTAACTCACGGCCAATCTGGATGTGGTGGATGAATGATTCCTGTTGGCGAACTTTAGTTTCCGGGGTGTAAAAATAGTCCAACCCCGTTTCACCCATCGCAACTACGCCCTCTTCGGCGGCAAAACGACGCAAATCCTCGACATCATAGGTTTCATCCTGGTTTAGCGGATGAACACCACATGAGAAAACCACATTGTCACGCTCACCAACCAGTTCGCGCATACTGCGATACCCCGGTAGCGTGGTGGCAACGGCAAGGCAGAATTTCACATCGCGTGCGGCCGCTTTCGCCAGCACGTCATCCACGTCCTTATGCAGAGATTGATAATCCAGGCCATCAAGATGGCAGTGCGAGTCGACTAAAAACATAATGTCTCTCTCAAAGATGGGGAACAGGCAGTATGGTGCCTGGTTGCAGATAATGCTCAGTACGGAGAATAAGATCGGTTAATACCAGTTCACGGTTTACGCCTGTCACGTTCAGCAATTGCTGACGACAGTGACAAACGTCACCGAGTATCGCCTGTATCTGCGCGACGGATAACCGCTCAGCGATGGACGATATCAACGTCAGAGCATCAGGATTGGTTAAATGGGCAACACCATACGGACGTTTGAGGGCATCTGTAAACAACGTTGCCAGCCACTGTAAACGGGTCGCAGCTTGCTCATGGTTGAGTGCTGCCAACAGGATATACCAGTCGTCGGACTGCAATGTGTTCGCCAGTGCCGCACAGAAGTCGGTCCGGTGCGCCCAGCTTTCCGCCTGTAACAGCGAGAGTGCCGCACCGGGCGCACCTGCACTAAGTCGTAACGCGCTCAACAACGCTTCTGACGACGCTGTTACTTCACGGGCAAGCCAGGAAATTGCATACGACTCAGGCGGCGGCGCAAGATGGTGTAACCGGCAGCGGCTACGTAATGTCGCCAGCAGGCGAGCTGGCTCTGTGCTGGCAAGGAAAAACCAGGTTTGCGCGGGCGGTTCTTCCAGCGTTTTCAGCAACGCATTGGCGGCGGCATCGGTTAACTGAGCGGCATCCGGGATCCACACCACTTTCGCACCGCCAAGGCGTGAATGCTCGTACAGCTTCTCGCTGACTTCACGTACCGCATCAATACCCAGCGTACTTTTGCCTTTTTCCGGCAGCAACGAATAGTAGTCCGGGTGTGTACCTGCCTGCATCAATTGACAGCCACGGCACTGTCCGCAGCTTTTATGTCCTTCTGGCTGCTGGCACATTAAATAGCGGCTAAGAGCGTAAATCAGCGCGTCGTCACCCATGCCGGGTAACGCCTGAATCAGTAGCGCATGGTGACCACGACCCGCCTGGTAGCTGGCTACCAGTTTTTCAAAATCCGGTCGTAACCATGGATACCATTTCATGCGCCCTGCTCCTTCACCCACTCGGTGATGGTAGTGCGGATATCCTCCATCACGACATCAAGCGGCTGTGTTGCATCAATTGTACGAATGCTGGCGTCTTGGGCAGCCAGTTCAAGGTAGCGTGCGCGGGTGCGATTAAAGAAATCGAAAGACTCCTGTTCAATACGATCCAGTTCGCCACGTGCTCGAGCGCGTTTTAGTCCTACCTCAGGTGTCACATCCAGATACAGAGTCAGGTCAGGGCGAAAATCACCAAGCACGGCATCACGCAGTGTTGCCAGCATGTGTTGATCGATGCCACGACCGCCGCCCTGATACGCCTGGGTCGACAGATCGTGACGATCGCCAATAATCCATGCGCCTTTTGCCAGCGCCGGCTTAATCACCGTTTCAACCAGTTGTACGCGCGCGGCATAAAACATCAGGACTTCGGCTTTATCGGTAATCACCTCATCGCCGACCGATTTAATGTCCAACACCAGACTTCTTAATTTCTCCGCAAGCTGCGTTCCACCGGGCTCGCGGGTAAATACCATGTCGCGAATCCCGAGTTGCTCAAGAGTCTCTACCACCACATTACGCGCAGTAGTTTTTCCGGCGCCTTCCAGGCCCTCGATAACGATATAGTTACTGCCCATTTTTTTCCTTAAGCACTTTCAGATAATCCTGCACGGAGCGGTTGTGGCTGACAAGATTAGTGTTAAACGTGTGGCCGCCTTTACCGTCAGCCACGAAATAGAGATACGGCGTTTTGGCCGGATGCGCTGCGGCCTGCAACGAAGCCTCACCCGGCATGGCAATCGGGCCCGGCGGCAAACCTGTGATGGTATAAGTGTTATAGGCTGTCGGCATTTCCAGATCCGCACGCGATAATTTGCCATTATACCGTGACCCCATACCGTAAATCACCGTCGGATCGGTTTGTAAACGCATGCCAATACGTAAGCGGTTAATAAACACCGAAGCCACCTGGTCACGCTCGCTGGCAACCGCAGTCTCTTTTTCAATAATAGAAGCCATGGTTACCAGCTGATTTTTGTCCTGATAAGGCAGGCCATCAGCGCGCCCTTCCCAGACAGTATCCACCGCTTTAACCATTTTCTGATGCGCGCGTTTTAGCAACGCTACGTCAGTAGTATTGGCGGTATACATCCAGGTATCTGGCCAGAACCAACCTTCCACCCATTGCGGGTTTTCCAGCTTCAGCGCCTGGGCTACGGTCTCATAGCTATCGTCGCTTAACGTATGTTTGATATACGGGGCATCGCGCAGCTGTTTCAGGTAATCGCTTAGGCGCATCCCTTCAACCAGACGTAACGGGAACTGCGCCTCTTTGCCGCTTTCCAGCAGTTGCAGCATATCCCGAACCGTCATGTCGGGTGTAAAACGGTAGGTTCCGGCCTTAAAATGCGACAGGTCGGGTTCCACACGCAGCAGCCACTGGAACACGCGCGGACGGTTAATAACCTTGTCCGCATACAGCTGTTCGCCAAGGGCCAGGCGGCCCGTCCCCGCTTTCAGCGTAAAAATCGTCTCTTCTTTAATCAATAATTTACTGTCCGCCAGATGGCGAACTTTCCACATTCCCACTCCCGCGGCAATGCCCAGCACAACCAGCAATAACAGGACAACGAGTAACAGTTTTTTCATGACTAATTCGGGTGCTCACAAAGTGGGGCTAAAAAATCGAATAACAAACGTGAAGACAGCAATGTGTCGCCACAGGCACGCACGGGAATAATGGGCATTAACGCGTTACAGACGACGATTTCATCAGCCTGCATAACCTCCTCCAACCCGGCATACACTTCGACAATACTGAATGGCGATTGTGCCAGCATCCGGATACAGAATTGTCGCATAATGCCGTTTACTCCGGCCTGATCCAGGCGAGGCGTGTAAACCACATCACCTTTACGCCAAAACAAGTTAGCCGCACAGCATTCCGTAACCCATCCCTCGCTGTCAAGAACCAGTGCTTCATCTGCGTCTGTCTGTTCAAGATGAGAGCGAATCAACACCTGCTCCAGTCGATTCAGATGCTTAAGTCCGGCAAGCAGTGGATTACGCCCCAGTCGCACTGGGCTTAGCGCCAGCGAAATCCCCTCTTGCCGCCAACGATCGTAATGATCGGGCCAGGCTGAAACGGAGAGGATACGTGTGGCGCTGTGACAACTTTTGCCACTGTAACCCCGGCCTCCACTGCCACGGCTGATAATCACTTTCAACACCCCGCGTACGTGCCTTTTCGCCAGCATTTTCATTTCATTTTGCAGCTCGGACCAATTTTCAAAAGAGATCAGTAGTTTTTGGCAAGCGTCTTGTAAACGCTCAAGATGCGCTGCAAAGAGAGGGATTTCGCCGTCGATAATACAGGCAGTGGTAAAACAGCCATCACCAAATTGGGTCGCTCGATCGCTTGCTGCCAGCATATTTTGCTCGCAGCCATTAATTAAGAACATGGTGGCTCCTTATTTCTGGTCCGCTAGTTTGGCAGGATGAGTAACACAGGACAAGGGCGGAAAACCGAATAAAAAAAGGCCCGACAAGCGGACCTTTTCAATTTGCTATCGATGCTAGCGCATCACCTAACGGGCTTAAATCTTTTTAAAGATCAAAGAGCCGTTGGTACCACCGAAGCCAAAGGAGTTACACAGCGCATACTCCAGACCACTAACCTGACGCGCTTCGTGAGGTACGAAGTCCAGGTCACAACCTTCATCCGGGTTATCCAGGTTGATGGTTGGCGGAATAGCCTGATCGCGCAGCGCCAGGATAGAGAAAATAGACTCTACCGCGCCCGCAGCACCCAACAGGTGTCCGGTCATGGATTTGGTTGAACTAACCATCACGCTACGTGCAGCATCACCAAACACCGATTTCACGGCCTGGGTTTCTGCTTTATCGCCTGCAGGCGTAGACGTACCATGCGCGTTGACATAGCCAATCTGACCCGCTTCGATAGCCGCATCACGCAGCGCGTTGACCATTGCCAGCGCAGCGCCTGCACCGTTTTCCGGTGGTGACGTCATGTGGTAAGCATCACTGCTCATACCGAAGCCAACGACTTCAGCATAGATTTTTGCACCGCGCGCTTTCGCATGTTCGTACTCTTCCAGTACAACCATGCCTGCGCCGTCGCCCAGCACAAAGCCATCACGTTCTTTGTCCCACGGACGGCTTGCCGCTTGCGGGTTATCATTACGTGTAGACAGCGCACGTGCCGCGCCAAAACCACCCACGCCCAGCGGCGTACTGGCTTTTTCTGCACCACCCGCAACCATCGCGTCCGCATCGCCGTATGCAATGATACGTGCAGCATGACCGATGTTATGTACGCCTGAAGTACAGGCGGTCGCGATGGAGATGCTTGGCCCTTGCAGGCCGTACATGATGGTCAGGTGACCTGCCACCATGTTAACAATCGTCGACGGAACGAAGAACGGGCTGATCTTACGCGGTCCACCATTTACCAGAGAGGTATGGTTTTCTTCAATAAGACCGAGACCGCCAATACCAGAGCCGATAGCGGCGCCAATACGGTGGGCGTTCTCTTCCGTTATTTCGAGGCCAGAATCCTGCATGGCCTGAACGCCAGCGACAATTCCATATTGAATGAAAGCATCCATCTTGCGCTGTTCTTTGCGCGAGATAATGTCTTCACAGTTAAAATCCTTTACTAAGCCAGCAAATTTCGTTGCATAGGCGCTAGTATCGAAATGGTCGATCAGGCTGATGCCACTCTGACCGGCAAGGAGAGCTTTCCAGGTAGACTCTACGGTATTGCCGACAGGAGACAACATGCCCAGTCCGGTCACAACTACACGACGCTTAGACACGGTTGTCCTCCAGGGAGGGAAAAATAATTCAAGTGGGAAAAAAAGATAAAACTCAGGCGGTCGAATGACCGCCTGGAGATGTTCACTTACGCCTGGTGGCCGTTGATGTAATCAATGGCAGCCTGAACGGTAGTGATTTTCTCAGCTTCTTCGTCCGGAATCTCAGTATCAAACTCTTCTTCCAGAGCCATTACCAGCTCAACGGTGTCAAGAGAATCCGCGCCCAGGTCTTCAACGAAGGAAGCATTGTTGGTTACTTCTTCCTGCTTAACGCCCAGCTGTTCGCCGATAATTTTCTTAACGCGTTCTTCGATAGTGCTCATACTCTTAAATTTCCTATCAAAACTCGCTTTCGCGATGGTTTTCGTAGTGTATAAAATGTTGAAAAATTTGCAACTAAATCCCGGCAGGTCTTACCACGATTTTGCGCTATTTTGAGGCCATTCACCCTAATAACGCAAATATTTTTCAATCGTGGTTAAACCATGTACATCCCGCCGTTGACGTGCAAAGTCTCACCTGTGATGTAACTTGCTTCGTCAGAAGCTAAAAATGCAACCGCACTGGCGATTTCCTGAGCGCCGCCAAGGCGACCCGCAGGAACCTGCGCCAGAATACCCGCACGCTGATCATCAGACAGCGCACGCGTCATGTCCGTTTCAATAAAGCCCGGAGCAACAACGTTTACAGTAATGCCACGAGACGCAACTTCGCGCGCCAGTGATTTACTGAAGCCGATCAGACCCGCTTTCGCCGCAGCGTAGTTAGCCTGACCCGCATTTCCCATGGTACCAACCACAGAACCGATAGTGATAATACGCCCATGACGCTTTTTCATCATAGCTCGCATTACCGCTTTTGACAGACGGAAAACAGATGACAGGTTGGTTTCGATGATATCGTTCCACTCGTCATCTTTCATGCGCATTAACAGGTTATCACGAGTAATCCCGGCATTATTGACCAGGATATCGACTTCACCAAATTCTGCGCGAATATTTTCCAGAACAGATTCGATAGATGCAGGATCGGTCACATTCAACATCAGACCTTTACCATTTGCACCTAAATAATCGCTAATGGCCTGCGCGCCGCTTTCGCTGGTAGCAGTACCGATAACTTTCGCGCCACGGGCAACGAGTGTCTCAGCAATTGCGCGGCCAATGCCACGGCTTGCACCGGTAACCAGCGCGATTTTTCCTTCAAAACTCATGGTCTTCCTCTTTTATTGCTCTAGCGCCGCAGACAGTGCCGCCGGCTCATTCAGTGCCGAAGCAGTCAGGGTGTCAACAATACGTTTCGTCAAACCGGTCAGAACTTTACCCGGACCGACTTCATACAGGTGCTCTACGCCCTGGGATGCCATAAATTCAACGGTTTTAGTCCACTGAACCGGGCTATAAAGCTGACGAACCAGCGCATCGCGGATAGCATCGGCAGTGGTTTCGCACTTCACGTCAACGTTGTTCACAACGGAAACAGTCGGCGTGTTAAAGGTAATTTTTTGCAGTTCAACAGCCAGTTTCTCGGCTGCAGGCTTCATGAGCGCACAGTGAGATGGAACGCTAACCGGTAACGGTAACGCACGCTTAGCGCCAGCAGCTTTACAAGCTGCACCTGCACGCTCTACAGCTTCTTTGTGCCCGGCAATAACCACCTGACCCGGTGAGTTAAAGTTTACCGGTGAAACCACCTGACCTTCAGCAGACTCTTCGCACGCTTTCGCGATAGCGGCATCATCCAGACCGATGATAGCAGACATGCCACCTGTGCCTTCCGGTACGGCTTCCTGCATAAATTTGCCACGCAGTTCAACCAAACGTACGGCATCGGCAAAACCGAAAACACCCGCACATACCAGCGCAGAGTATTCACCCAGGCTGTGACCTGCCATCAGCGCAGGCGTTTTACCACCCTGCTGCTGCCATACGCGATACAGCGCGACAGATGCGGTCAACAGCGCTGGCTGCGTCTGCCAGGTTTTGTTCAGTTCTTCTGCCGGACCCTGCTGAGTCAACGCCCACAGATCATAGCCCAGCGCAGCTGATGCTTCAGCAAATGTTTCTTCAACAATTGGGTAGTTTGCTGCCATTTCAGACAACATCCCAACGGTCTGGGAACCCTGCCCCGGAAACACAAATGCAAATTGCGTCATGTTTAAATCCTTATACTAGAAACGAACCAGCGCGGAGCCCCAGGTGAATCCACCCCCGAAGGCTTCAAGCAATATCAACTGCCCAGCTTTAATACGCCCGTCGCGGACGGCTTCGTCCAGCGCGCACGGTACGGAGGCAGCAGAGGTATTACCATGTCTGTCGAGCGTCACGACAACATTATCCATCGACATACCCAGCTTTTTCGCCGTCGCGCTGATAATGCGCAGGTTAGCCTGATGCGGTACCAGCCAGTCCAGCGCAGAACGGTCGAGATTATTGGCTTCCAGCGTTTCATCAACGATGTGCGCAAGCTCGGTCACCGCGACTTTAAATACTTCGTTACCCGCCATCGTCAGATGAATCGGGTTTTCTGGGCTCACGCGATCGGCGTTAGGCAGCGTCAACAGTTCGCCATAGCGACCGTCAGCGTGCAGATGCGTGGAGAGAATGCCTGGCTCTTCTGATGCGCTCAGTACAACCGCGCCCGCCCCATCACCGAAAATGATGATCGTTCCGCGATCGGTTGGATCACAGGTGCGCGCCAGAACATCAGAACCAACGACCAGAGCATGCTTAACTGCGCCAGATTTAACATACTGGTCGGCAACGCTCAGGGCGTAAGTGAAACCAGCGCAAGCGGCTGCAACGTCAAACGCCGGACAGCCTTTGATCCCTAGCATACTTTGGATCTGGCACGCCGCGCTTGGAAATGCGTGAGTGGATGATGTGGTAGCAACCACAATCAGACCAATTTGCTCTTTGTCGATGCCCGCCATTTCAATCGCACGGTTTGCGGCGGCAAAGCCCATCGTCGCAACTGTTTCATTTGGCGCTGCAATATGGCGTTCACGGATACCTGTACGAGTGACGATCCACTCATCAGATGTCTCAACCATTTTTTCCAAATCGGCGTTAGTACGCACTTGTTCAGGCAGATAGCTGCCAGTACCAATAATCTTCGTATACATGTACGCTCAGTCACTTTTAGGTTATATACCGCCACGAGCAAATCGCTGATACGTTGGCCACATTCACAAACGCACCGTTATCTGTGTGCTCGTGAGGTTGCGCTTTCGCCACCGTCCAGCAGTTCGAATCCAGCTGGGTATACAGATTCCAGGCGAGCGGCAATTCGCTGAGGAACTTGTCGCTGCACCGCCTGCACTGCCTGTTCAATCGCGACTTCAAATGCTCGCTGATTGGCCGCACCATGACTCTTAATCACCGTGCCGCGCAATCCTAACAGACAGGCGCCATTATACTGGTCGGGGTTGAGGTGACTAAATCGCCTTGTCAGGCTTTTTTGTAACCAACGTTTTAATAACAGCAGCCACCACGACCGTTTTTTGCCCTCACCCTGAGATTTCAGCAGTGAAAGGAACATTCTGACAACACCTTCCATCGTCTTTAATGTGACATTACCTGTAAAGCCGTCACAGACCAACACATCGGTTTTGCCAGTCAGTAACTCATTGGCTTCAAGATAGCCGATATAATTAATGGAAGGGATTGTTTTTAGCACAGCTGAAGCATCTCGAATACTGTCGAGACCTTTCGTTTCTTCTTCGCCGATGTTGAGTAACGCTACGCGAGGATTAGCAATGCCAACAACCTCTTCTGCCAGCACGGAACCCATGACGGCAAATTGCACCAACATCGTGCTATCACAATCTACGTTGGCGCCCAAATCCAGCACCACCGTTTTGCCCTTTTGCTGATGTGGTAAAACCGTCACCAACGCCGGACGCTCAATCCCCTCAAGGGGTTTGAGCAATAACTTCGCAAGTCCCATAAGTGCGCCCGTATTACCGGCGCTGACACAAGCTTGTGCCTGACCTTCTTTCACGAGCTCCAGGGCAACACGCATTGAGCTTCCACGACTGGCGCGAATAGCTTGCGAGGGCCGGGCATCACTGGCAATAACTGACTGAGCAGGGATAATCTGCAGACGCGAACGTTGTTCGAAGTCAGCTTTGGCAAGTAATGGCGTGATTGTATCGGGATCCCCGACTAAAAGAAGTGTGAGTTGCGAATTAGAATTCAGTGCCTGCAATGCTGCAGGCACTGTCACGGTAGGGCCAAAATCTCCCCCCATGACATCTAACGCCAGGGTTAGACGTGTCAAGGTATCGTCGCTGCCCGGTTAGGTGTTTCCCCTGTTACCCGGGGAAAGCCTCACTAAGCTTCATCACGCGTTCACTCTTTGTCTTTCTCACCAGGGGTGGGAAAGCCATTGAGTCATGCGTGATTACTTAGCGATTACCTTACGGCCACGGTAGAAACCGTCGGCAGTGATGTGGTGACGCAGGTGTTGTTCACCAGAAGTTTTGTCTACAGACAGGCTGGTGACTGCGGTCAGAGCGTCATGAGAACGACGCATGCCACGTTTGGAACGGGTTGGTTTATTCTGTTGTACGGCCATGGACCTTACTCCTCAATTACTTACGCTTTAAGCTGGCTAATACGGCAAATGGGTTTGGTTTTTGCGCTTCATCAGGCAATTTGCCAAAGACCATGTCCGCCTCGGACACTTCACAGTGTTCAGAATCATGCACCGGAACTACCGGCAAGGAGAGGATAATCTCATCTTCAACCATTGCAAGCAGATCGATTTCACCGAATTCGTTAACCTCAATCGGCTCATACGCTTCCGGGAGTGCTTCAGCCTGCTCGTCAGAACGGACAGGACTAAAACAATATGTTGTGTGAACATGAAGTGGGAACGGTTTCCCGCAACGCTGACATTCGAGCGTAACCGATACCTTCGCATCACCGGTTATAACGGCGAGACGCTGGTTATCGATAGCGAACGACATGGAGCATTCCACATCACTGTCCACACTGACTACAGAATCGGCGACGCGCTCAACCAGATCAGAAGTATAGATACCTTCATAATCGAGGCGTTTTTGAGCCGTACGAACCGGATCAAGAGTCAGGGGTAATTTTACCTTTTGCATAGGGCGCGCATATTAACTTTGTAACGTCATATAGTCAAAGAAAAAGGCAGCCTGTGGTTGCCTTTTGCCAATAATTCGCACACATTGCGGGTCATCGACTTAAAATCGCTCAAGACAAGCCACTACAGCCAGCTTGTAGGTCGAAGTCCATAGTTTAAAATGGCTCTCATCAATACGCTATATGCGAGGGAAAAAATATGCCTCAACTTATTCTTGCTTCCACCTCTCCCTGGCGTCGCGCTTTACTCGAAAAACTGGCAATTCCGTTCGAATGCGCAGCACCAGAGGTTGATGAAACACCATTACCAGGCGAGGCGCCGCGTCATCTGGTGTTGCGACTGGCGCAGCAAAAAGCACAATCACTCGCCCACCGTTATCCCTCGCATCTGATTATTGGCTCCGATCAAATTTGTGTTCTTGATGGTGAAATAACCGGCAAACCATTAACAGAAGAAAATGCGCGCCAACAGTTACTCAAAGCCCGTGGCAATATTGTGACGTTTTACACCGGACTGGCGCTGTATAATTCTGCAACCGGACATTTACAAACTGAAGTAGAACCTTTTGACGTCCATTTCCGTCATTTAAGCGAGGCGGAAATTGATGATTATCTGCGCAAAGAGCGTCCGCTCCATTGTGCAGGTAGTTTCAAAAGTGAAGGGTTAGGTATTGCACTCTTTGAGCGTCTGGAGGGCCGCGATCCTAACACACTGATTGGCTTGCCGCTGATCGCGTTGTGTCAGATGCTGCGCAGGGAAGACATGAACCCGCTGAACGCCTGATTAAAGAACTCCTGTACAGGCGTAATCAAGTAGGCCTGATAAGCGCAGCGCCATCAGGCGCGACGTAAACGTCTTATCCGGCCTACGGGTTTAACGCGATAAAATCGCAACGCGCATCAGGCTTTGCTGCGTAATACCTCAAGGCAGCGTTTCAGTTGATTATCCATCGGCGCTTCAACACGCATAACCTCACCCGTACCGGGATGAGTAAACTTCAACGCAGCAGCGTGCAGAAACAGACGGTTCAACCCCGTATCCGCCAGTTGCTTATCGAACTCACGGTCGCCATAGCGGTCATCAAAAGCAATCGGATGTCCGGCATATTGCGTATGCACACGAATCTGGTGCGTGCGTCCGGTCACGGGGCTGCAGCGCACAAGCGTGGCAAACGCATAGCGCTCCTCCACTTTAAAACGGGTTTCCGACGGTTTCCCTTCCTGATTTACCCGCACGATACGCTCGCCGCTTTGCAGAATGTTCTTTAACAAAGGTGCCTGCACAGCTTTGACATGCGATTGCCACTGACCCCTTACCAGCGCCAGATAGTCTTTTTGCATCCCTTTTTCACGCAATTGTTCATGCAGTGAACGCAGCGCCGAGCGCTTTTTGGCGACCAGCAACACACCGGAGGTATCACGGTCCAGGCGATGCACCAGTTCAAGGAAACGCGCTTCCGGACGTAAGGCACGTAAACCTTCGATCACACCAAAGCTTAATCCGCTGCCGCCATGGACGGCGGTGCCAGAAGGTTTGTTAAGCACCAAAATATGGTCATCTTCATACAAAATGACATCCGTCAGCGCAGCGACCTTCTGCAAATTCGGAGAAATCGCTTCTTCTTCACGCTCAGCGACACGCACTGGCGGAATACGCACAATATCCCCGTCTTCGAGTTTGTACTCGGGTTTGATGCGTTTTTTATTCACCCGCACTTCGCCTTTACGCAAAATGCGATAAATCATACTTTTCGGCACGCCTTTGAGCTGGGTGCGCAAAAAGTTGTCGATGCGTTGCCCTGCTTCATCGGCAGTAATGGCAACTATTTTTACGGCTGGAGTCTCTGTTTTCATGGGGGCCGATTTTAAATAGCCATCAAGATTCGCGCCACACATTTTTCTATGCTTATATTAACTGCTATACCTGATTACTTAAGTTTGACAGAACCGATTTGGTGGTTATTAAAGCAATCACCAGGCGGAAGTGTAAAAACTGTGAGTAACCGGGTGATAAATGGCAAAAGTCATCTTGCTATAACAAGGTTAGCAGTGGAATAATGAGCTTGTTTCCGTGTTGAATCTTGTTAAAACAAGAACTTTTCCGGAATGACCCAATTTTGCCCGACCGATCATCAACGCAGCAATGGCGTAAGACGTATTGATCTTTCAGGCAGTTAGCGGGCTGCGGGTTGCAGTCCTTACCGGTAAGTGCTCTATGGATTTCGCGTTGTAGGAAGGCGGCAAGTCTGGGAACCCCCAGAAGCTTACTCCTGTAAGTGTCTGGGGTGAGAAGATGAAGCCAACGCACCAACAGCGTGAAAGACGACAAGCACAATGGAAGCTTCTCTGGAGAGTAATACCCAGACTGTTCCCCTGATAATTGCGCTGTGTTTCCGTATGAAATACAGGCAACCGACACTCTGCGCCTCTTTGAGCTGACGATAACCGTGAGGTTGGCGACGCGAATAGACACGAGGCCATCGGTTCACACCCGGAAAGGCATTTCTCTGCCCGCAGCTTAGTCGTCAATGTAAGAATAATGAGTAAGTTACGATGAAAAGAATGTTAATTAACGCAACTCAGCAGGAAGAGTTGCGTGTCGCCCTTGTAGATGGGCAGCGTCTGTACGATCTGGATATCGAAAGTCCTGGACACGAGCAGAAAAAAGCCAACATCTATAAAGGTAAAATTACCCGTATTGAACCGAGTCTGGAAGCTGCTTTTGTTGATTACGGCGCTGAACGTCACGGTTTCCTCCCGTTAAAAGAAATTGCCCGCGAATATTTTCCTGCAAACTACAGTTCCCATGGCCGCCCCAACATTAAAGATGTGTTGCGTGAAGGTCAGGAAGTTATCGTTCAGATAGATAAAGAAGAGCGCGGAAATAAAGGCGCAGCACTGACAACCTTTATCAGTCTGGCAGGCAGCTATCTGGTTTTGATGCCAAACAACCCGCGTGCGGGCGGTATCTCTCGTCGCATTGAAGGCGATGACCGTACCGAGTTAAAAGAAGCGCTGGCAAGCCTCGAACTGCCTGATGGCATGGGGCTTATCGTACGTACCGCGGGTGTCGGTAAATCGGCCGAAGCACTGCAGTGGGACCTGAGCTTCCGTCTGAAACACTGGGAAGCCATTCAAAAAGCGGCTGAAAGCCGTCCTGCCCCGTTCCTGATCCACCAGGAAAGCAACGTTATCGTGCGTGCCTTCCGCGACTATCTGCGCCAGGACATCGGCGAAATCCTCATCGACAACCCAAAAGTCATGGAGATGGCGCGTCAGCACATCGCTGCGCTGGGTCGTCCGGATTTCAGCAGCAAAATCAAACTGTACACCGGTGAAATCCCGCTGTTCAGCCACTACCAGATTGAATCCCAGATTGAATCCGCCTTCCAACGTGAAGTGCGTCTGCCTTCCGGCGGCTCAATCGTTATCGACAGCACTGAAGCGCTGACTGCTATCGATATCAACTCCGCTCGCGCAACCCGCGGCGGCGATATTGAAGAAACGGCGTTTAACACTAACCTTGAAGCTGCTGATGAAATTGCGCGTCAGTTGCGTCTGCGTGACCTTGGTGGCCTGATCGTCATCGATTTTATCGATATGACCCCGGTTCGCCACCAGCGTGCGGTAGAAAACCGTCTGCGTGAAGCGGTTCGCCAGGACAGAGCGCGTATTCAGATCAGCCATATTTCTCGCTTCGGTCTGCTGGAAATGTCCCGCCAGCGTCTGAGCCCGTCGCTGGGTGAATCCAGTCACCACGTCTGCCCGCGTTGCTCCGGCACCGGTACCGTACGTGATAACGAATCACTGTCGCTGTCTATTCTGCGTCTGATCGAAGAAGAGGCGCTGAAAGAAAATACGCAGGAAGTTCACGCTATTGTTCCTGTGCCGATCGCATCCTACCTGCTTAACGAAAAACGTACCGCGGTCAATGCCATCGAGACGCGTCAGAACGGCGTGCGCTGTGTGATCGTGCCAAACGATCAGATGGAAACCCCGCACTACTCCGTGCTGCGTGTACGCAAAGGGGAAGAAACGCCTACCCTGAGCTACCTGCTGCCGAAACTGCACGAAGAAGCGATGGCGTTGCCGACGGAAGAAGAATACGTTGAGCGTAAGCAACCTGAACAACCGGCACTCGCCACTTTCGCGATGCCTGATGTTCCGCCTGCCCCTGCACTGCAGGAGCCAGCCGTGAAAGCTGCCGCGCCTAAAGCTGCTGCCGCGACCGCACCTGTCGCTACGCAGCCGGGTTTGATTAGCCGTTTCTTCGGCGCGCTGAAGTCCATCTTTGGTAGCAATGAAGAAGTGAAACCGGTTGAACAACCGGCACCGAAAGCTGAAGAGAAAACGGAACGCCAGCAGGATCGTCGCAAACCGCGTCAGAACAATCGTCGTGACCGTAACGAGCGTCGTGATAATCGTGACAACCGTGGTGACCGTGACAACCGTAATGAGCGTTCAGAAAACGGCGAAAACCGCGATGAAAATCGTCGTAATCGTCGTCAGGCGCAGCAGCAGACTGCTGAAACTCGTGATAACCGCCAGCAAACTACTGACGTTGCAGACAAAGCGAAATCTGGCGATGAGCAGCAGGCTCCGCGTCGCGAACGCAACCGCCGTCGTAACGATGACAAGCGTCAGGCTCAGCAGGAAGTTAAAGAGCTGAACCAGGCTGAACAACCTGTGCAGGATGCCGAGCAGGAAGAACGCGTGCGTCAGCCGCAGACTCGTCGTAAACAGCGTCAGTTGAATCAGAAAGTTCGATTCACTGACAGCGCGCCGGTTGACGCCGAAGTGGCGACCGCAGCCATTGTTGCTGAAACCGCCGTTGCTCAATCTGTTGAACAGTCCGCCCCGGCTCAACGTACCGAACTGGCTAAAGTCGATTTACCCGCAGTCGTTGCATCAGAGCAAGAAGACAACAACGAAGCACGTGATAATAACGGTATGCCTCGTCGCTCACGTCGTTCTCCTCGCCATCTGCGCGTAAGCGGGCAGCGTCGTCGTCGCTATCGTGACGAACGCTATCCGGTTCAGTCGCCGATGCCGTTAACGGTTGCCTGTGCTTCTCCGGAATTAGCGTCCGGCAAAGTCTGGATTAGCTACCCTGTTGCCCGTACTCAGGACATGCAGGTTGAAGAACAGCGCGAACAGAAACTGGAGCTGGAACAAAACGCATCTGTGGCAGTAGAGCCTCAAGCCGCTGCAGCTGTCGTTGAGCACATTGTGGATGTCCCTGCACAGGCAGACGTCGCGCAATCCGATGTTAGCGTAGCGGAAACGCAGTCCGTCGTTGTTGAAACCACGCATCCGGAAGTTATTGCTACTCCGGTCGAGCAGCAACCGCAAATTATCGCTGAGTCTGACGCACCGGTTGCCGAAGAGATCGCTGCGAAAGCCGAACCTGTGGCTGAAGTTGTGGCTTCACCGGTTATCGAAGAACCTGCGGATGTCGTTGTCTCCCAGCCTGAAGCGGTTGAAGAGATTGTCGAGGTTGTGGAAACAGCGCCTGTTGTTGAAGAAGTCGCAGCGTCGCAAGAAGTTGTTGCAGCACCTGTCGTCGAAACTGCAGTCGTTAAGTCTGACGCTGTCGCAACCCGTGTTGACGCAGAACATCTTCACAGCCATGCGACCGCACCGATGACCCGCGCTCCGGCTCCGGAATATGTGCCTGAAGCGCCGCGTCATAGCGAGTGGCAGCGCCCGGCATTCGCCTTTGAAGGCAAAGGTGCTGCAGGCGGACACAGTGCCAGCCATCAGGCAACCGCGCCAGCAACGCGACCGCAGTCTGTTGAGTAAGTCCTAAGCAATGAAAAAGCCGACCTCAGGGTCGGCTTTTTTTATACGTCGTGAACGCCCCTCATCCCTGCTACCTGTGGCATAACATCTTTCATCAACGCCAGAAATTTGCGTAAACGGGTTGGATAATAACGAGCCCAGGGATAAACCAAATGCACGGGCAATGACGACGCATGCCAGTCAGGTAATAGCGTAATCAATCTTCCGCTGGCGATATCGTCTTCAACCATCCAGCTTGAGACAAGCGTAACCCCCAGCCCCGCAAGTGCAGCATTTCTGGCGACATAAATACTGTCGGTACTTAATCTGGGAGAAATATTTAACGTGATAGCTTCGTTACGCCGGTGGTGAAGTAACGACACGCTGTGCTGATAAAATGTATTTACCGCGATCCAGGGCAGCGCCGATAGCTGTTCAGGGTGAGTCAAAATCCCAAATTGCGCGAGAAGCTCAGGGCTTGCCACCATACTTCGCGGGACTTCAGCCAGTAAAACCGAGACCGTAGCAGGATCAACCTCAGCCCCAACCCGGATAGCGCAGTCGATATTGTCGCTGAGAAAATCAACGGTCTTATCATTCAGCATCCACTCAACAGATAACTGTGGATAGCGGGAAAGGAACTGCAGAAGCGGCTCAAGGAGTTGTTGTTGGCCGAACGCATGTGGCGCCCGAACCCGCAACGTCCCCACCGGTTCATCCTCCGTGATGTTCAGTCCGTCCTCCAGCGCCAGCCAGGCATCAATAATGTGTTTGGCATGCTGATACCCTCGCTCACCATCATCAGTCAGCTTCATTGCATGGGTGGTACGCATAATCAGCTTAACGCCCAACAGCGTCTCAAGGGATTGTAACCGCCGACTGACGGTTGCCTGGGTGGTGCCCATTTGCTTGGCCGCCGCTGAAAGCGAACCGGCCTCGACGATGCGCACAAACGTGCGCATCAATTCCACCCTATCTATACGTTCAGTTTTTATCATTTAGTCGTTATTCATACGTGTAACGTATAACTGTTTTACCACTGCGCTCGCTACCGTGCTACCGGTTGAAGGATAAAAATAGCCACACATCCCGTGATTGAGGAATCATTTGTGAACACACACACCGCACTTTCCCGTTGGGTTATTTTTGTTCTGGCACTGGGCGCTGGGTTCAGCGTTGCCGCAATCTATTATGCCCAGCCTCTTTTACCTTTAATGGGTCAGGACCTGGCCTTAAGCGTCACCGGCATGGGGCTGGTGCCAACGCTCACCCAGGCAGGATACGCGCTGGGCATTTTGTTTTTGTTGCCGCTGGGCGACCGTTATGACCGCCGGACATTAATCCTGCTAAAAAGCGTCTCTCTTGCCGCGCTGCTGTTGGCCTGCAGCTTTACCGGTCAGTTGCATTCGCTACTGCTGGTTAGCTTACTGATGGGGATGGCAGCGACCATGGCTCAGGATATCGTGCCGGCCGCAGCCATCCTTGCGCCTGAGGGCAAGCAGGGAAAAACAGTAGGTACCGTCATGACCGGTCTTCTGCTGGGGATCCTACTCTCGCGGACCATCAGCGGGATGGTAGGTGAAGCCTATGGCTGGCGGGAAATGTATCAACTTGCCGCCGTCAGTATTGCCGTGATTGCCGTACTGATGTGGAAAATGCTGCCCCGCTTTACGGTCCATTCCACGCTGAGTTATCCGGCATTAATGTTCTCCATGGCGCAACTGTGGCAGCGTTATCCTGCACTGCGCAGGGCGGCGTTGGCTCAGGGCTTCCTGTCCATTGCCTTTAGCGCCTTCTGGTCAACACTGGCGGTTATGCTCTCTGAGCATTACCACATGGGCAGTGCGATGGCGGGAGCATTTGGTATTGCAGGGGCAGCCGGGGCGCTGGCAGCCCCTATGGCAGGTCATCTGGCAGATAAAGTAGGTGCCGGACGGGTAACACAGTTGGGGGCGCTGTTAGTCACGCTTTCATTTGCCCTGATGTTCTTGCTTCCGGCCCTGCCAGTACAGGGGCAGTGGCTGCTGATTGCCCTGTCAGCGATAGGCTTTGATCTCGGACTGCAATCCAGCCTGGTCGCCCACCAGAACCTGGTTTATAGCCTGGAGCCTCAGGCAAGAGGTCGTCTGAATGCGTTGCTATTTACCATGGTGTTTATCGGCATGGCGCTGGGTTCTGTACTCGGAAGTCAGGCCTATGCGCTGGCAAACTGGGAAGGCGTGGTGACACTGGCCACTTTCAGCGGCGTTGTTGCGCTGGTAATTAGACTGACCGGTAAATTGCCTGTTAGCCAGACAACTGCAGCCTAAAAAAATGCCCGCTCCGGGGTGTATGTGGAGCGGGCAGACAAACATATCCAGTTTCATGATATGTTTCAAAAAGGATCGTTACCGGTTGAGCTGGAACAGTGACATTCCCTGCATATCGGTAAACGTTTTATACGATGCCTGTAGCGCAGCCTGCTGCATAACATACGAAGAAATCGCCGCATTCCAGTCAACATCAACCAGATTGCTCATCTGCTGCGTTTGACCCAACGCGCGATCGGCCCCCAGCGAGTCCAGAGCGCTAAGTTCACTGAGTTGCGTACCGAGTTCAGCACGAACAGACAGCACGTTATTCAGTGAGTTCTTCAGACCACGGTTGGATTTATCGATGGCTGCTTTGGCTGCATCTCTTGCCGCATCATCGCCTTCAATCGGCGTATTCAGGGCCGCAATAGCGGAATCCAGCATGGCGAATAAGTTCGTTTCTGACTTGCTTCCATCTGGCTCCGGAACCGCGTTGCTGGTCACCGAGTCAAAAATCTTATCCCCGGTATGACCAATCACCATTGACCGAGCGGCATCGACCTGTTGGGTAATATTTTGCGTTCCACCACTATAGGCACCATCAGTCTGGGCAAATGGTGGGGCTTCCGTTTTGTAGCCGCCAAAGATATAACGACCATTACCGTCGGTACTGTTCGCCAGATTCATTAACTGATCGCGGATCCCTTGCAAATCAGTTGCCAACGATGCCCGGTTATCATCACTCAATGTCCCATTGCCAGCATTGACAATTTTTTCCTGTGCCGCGGTAATAGCGGTCGTCGCCCGGCTTAACACGTTCTCTTCCAGTGACACTTTTTGCGTCGCGAAAGTACGCGCCAGCGTATATTGGCTGTTCTGTGCCTGAGCCTGTGAAAGCACCACGGCCTGTGATGCGGCAATCGGATCGTCAGACGGGTTGTTCACGCGTTTCCCCGTTGACATCTGCTCGCCAAATTTCAACCATTCAGCCTGAGAGTTGGTGATGCCGCGCATATTCTGCTGGTACATCATCTGAGTACTGATACGCATTGAGTTCCTCTCCCTTAGCGAATATTCAGCAGTGCATCAAAGAGCGAATTCGCCGTTTGCAGTACCTGAGCGTTGGCCAGGTAATACTGCTGATAACGCTGCAAATTCCCGTACTCTTCGTCGAGGTTAACCCCGGAAATAGACTGTTGCTGATTTGAAAGCTGCGTGACCACGTTGTTTTGCGTGGTGCTGCTGGTTTTTAAGGTCGCCGTTTTGTTCCCGACATCGCTCACCAGCGTAGCGTAAGCATCGTTAAAGGTTTTATTCCCGATGGTTGCCTTGGTTTGCAGATCCAGCAGTTTCTGGCCGTTACGGTTATCGCTTTTACCTTTATCAACATTGGGATCAGTGTCATTTTTGGACACTTCAGCCATGGCGATTTTCGACTCATCGGTCACCGCCACTTTCATATTAATAATGGCGTCACCCACGGGTTTCACCGTAAAGCTGTCATTTGCCAGCGCACCATTTTTGACGGTGATTTCCAGCCCATCAAAGGACATTTTTCCGCCAGTAACCGTCGGCTTAAAGCTGGTATTGTCAGCCAGACGGGTTACCTGCCAGTCAGTACCATCAAACGTAATTTTATAGTCGGTTGCCTGCACCGACGAGCTATCCGTCATTTTAACATCAAGCGCACCGGTCCCTTTATTCTTCGTATTGCTAAGGACTGCCGGGCCACCAATATCGAAAAAGTTTTTGCCCGGGTCGCCGTTGGCATCAAAACCTTCTTTGTGCTGCGTGTTAAACGCATCAGCAAAGGCGAGGGCCAACTGACCAAGGGTATTACGCGTCTGGTCGAGTTCCTGCGAACGGAACGTCAACAGCCCGCCCAGCGAACCGGTCGTGATCAGTTTTTCCGGGATGGCAACTTCTCCGGCCACGCCGTCAACATAAGCGACGGTCGTGCGAGAGGGATCATCGCTGGAAGGTACAGCAGCCAGTTGGCGAGCATTGCTGCCTTGCACCAGCGAATAGCCATTCGCCATGGTCACGTTGTAGGTGCCGCCGTCCTGAATGCTGACTTCCACACCGACAATCTTGTTCAGATCACTCACCAGTTGATCGCGCTGATCGAGCAGATCGTTAGGTGATGCACCCGCACCAACGCCGGTCAAACGGGAGATTTGGTCGTTAAGGCTGGCAATTTGCTTCGAATAGTTGTTGATTTGATCGACGCTGGCCTTAATCGCAATATTGACTTGCTTATCCTGATCGCGCAGATATTGGTCCGTCGTTCTGAACTGATTGACTAAGCCATCAGCTTTACCGATAAGTGCCTGACGCGCCGCCGGATCTTCTGCGTTACTCACCAACGTCTGTAGGCTGGTAAAAAAGCCCTGCATCGACGTTGAGATCGAACTGGTTTTGCTGGCGAGCAGGTTGTCGATTTTTGACATTTGCTCGTAACGTGTCGTCAGACCGCTGCTCTGGTTCTGCGCCGCACGTAACTGATTAGTGATAAATGAGTCATACTCACGCTGTACGCCAGAAACATAGACACCATTGCCGACCCAGCCCCCCGCACCCAGCGTGCTGTTCGCTTGCGCCATAATTGTCGTTTGTCGGGTATAGCCGGCAACGTTATAGCTGGAGATGTTATTACTGGCAGTGTTCAACGCGGCCTGCGCTGCGCTGAGTCCACTCATCGCGTTATTAATCAAGCTGGACATGGAGGTTCCTTGTAATCCTTCAATACTCGGTATTATCGGCAGCAGGTCAGCAGACTTGAGCTATTTAAAAGAGATTATCGAGATTCGTGCTGTAGGTTTTACTCACCTTTTCGCTCATCGATTTTAGCTGCTGGATCATGCTGGTTAATTTGCGCGCATAGTTAGGGTCAGTGGCGTAACCCGCATTCTGCAATGCCTGGGCACCCTGCTCTGCGGTCGCGGCACCGGTCACCGCTGCGTAACGCGGATTGCGGGATATCAGACCGACATAATCCGACAGTGCTTCAAGATAGGAGCTATAAACACGGAATTTCGCTTTCACTTTTTTCGCCTCACCGTTTTCGTATTCGGTGGTGGTGATTTCAGTGGTCGGCCCTTTCCAGCTTCCCGAGGCTTTCACACCAAAAATGTTAAAACTCGGCTCGCCGTTCTCCCGTCGAATTTGTCGTTGCCCCCACCCGGACTCCAGCGCCGCCTGCGCCAGAATCAGATGATGAGGAACCCCACTCTGCTGACTGGCCAGTTTTGCCGGCAGAGAAAGTTGAGCCAGAAAGTCTTTACTGTCACCCGACAGCGGCTCATCATTGCTTTCCGTCGCCCGGGGAATGGCTTTACGCACCAGTTGCGTCAGCGCCTGATTTTGATAGCTGGTCACCGTTTCCAGCGAGAACTTCATCGGCACCTGCGGCGCATCATCCGCAGGTTGCGCCTGCCCTTCGGTCATCTGCTTGACCATCATTTCAGCCAGCCCCAGACCTTTTCCTGCCGTCATCTGCTGGGCGATCTGTTGGTCATACATGCTGGTGTATAAACGCGTGGAGTCGCTGCTAAACACACCGTCTTTTGGCAACGCCTCGCGCATACTTTTCAGCATCATCTGCACGAACATCCCTTCAACCTGGCGGGCGACCGGGCGGATATTTGCCGCCGGGTCCTGACCCGCTTTCGCTTTCAGTTCGTTCAGTGATTGTGCATCCCAGGCGGCGCTGGTCAGCAGTTTGCTATCACCAATCATCAGATGATTTCCAGTTTGGCGCGCAGACAACCCGCACTTTGCATGGATTGCAGGATAGACATCAGGTCCATCGGTGTTGCTCCCAGCGCATTCAATGCACGTACGACGTTGTTCAGGTTGGCGCTGGAACGAACGCTCTGCAACGAACCACCGCTCTGGCGCAGATCGATCTGCGTTTGTGGCGTCACCACGGTTTGTCCACCACCAAACGGTGTATCCGGTTGGCTGACATTCGCCTGGCGGTTAACCGTAATCGACAGATTGCCTTGTGCAACAGCGCAACTATCCAGCGTCACCTCGCGGTTCATGACCACCGATCCCGTACGGGAGTTAATAATCACCTTCGCGTCCTGCGGCGTGACGTTCACTTCCATATTCTGGATATCCGCGAGGAAACGTACCTGCGAGCTATTGCCATTCGGGACGCGTACCTGGATCGTGCGTGCATCCAGCGCTGTTGCGCTGCCAAAGCCGCGCGAGCGGTTAATGGTGTCGGTAATTTGCTGCGCCATGGTGAAATCTTCATTATTCAGCTGCAAATTAATGGTGTTACCGCCGCCGAACTGGCTGGGTAATTCGCGTTCGATGGTCGCGCCGTTGGTAATACGTCCGCCATTGAGCTGGTTCACCTGCACGCTGCTACCACCCGCTGCGGCGCCTGCACCACCGACCAGAATATTCCCCTGCGCCAACGCATACACCTGGCTATCGACCCCTTTCAGCGGCGTCATCAGCAGCGTTCCGCCGCGCAGGCTTTTGGCGTTACCCATTGAAGAGACCACTACGTCAATGGTTTGCCCCTGACGACCAAAGGCCGGGAACTGCGCGGTGACCATTACCGCTGCCACGTTTTTCAGCTGCATATTGGTGCCGGTAGGCACGGTGATCCCCAACTGCGACAGCATGTTATTCAGCGTTTGTGTCGTAAACGGTGTCTGGGTGGTCTGGTCACCCGTACCGTCCAGCCCGACCACCAGCCCGTAGCCTATCAGCGAGTTTTCCCGCACGCCCTGCACGCTGGTCAGATCACGAATGCGATCGGCATGCGCAAAGGTGGTAGCCAGTACCAGTACCATTCCAACAAGAGTTTTAAACACTGGATACCTCGCTTACATCGGCGATAAATTAAGGAAGAAACGCTGCAACCAGCCCATATTCTGCGCTTCATTGATATAGCCGTTACCGACATATTCAATACGCGCATCCGCAACCTGCGTTGACGGTACAGAGTTGCTGCCGCTAATGGTGCGCGGGTTAACAACCCCAGAGAAGCGAATGAATTCAGTGCCCTGGTTAATGGCGATCTGTTTTTCACCCACGACATGTAAATTGCCATTCACCAGTACCTGGTCAACCGTCACAGTCAACGTACCACTGAAGGTGTTCCTGGCGTTCGCGCCGCCTTTGCCGTTAAACGAGTTGCCGCCAGAAGCCTCTACGTCGGCACGCTCATTGCCAAATAATCCCTGCAGGTAACGCGGTACCGTGTCAAACCCAAAGTTAGTTTTGCCATCACGACTGGCATTCGCCGAGGAGCTTTTGCTCGCACTGACGTTTTCCTGCAATACGATAGTCAACGTATCGCCAATATTGCGCGGACGGCGGTCTTCAAATAACGGCTGGTAGCCATAATTAATCGGCTGCGCAGACTGAAATATTGATCCATTCGCCACCGGCGTCGGGCCTGGAACTGGCTGGGCAGTCGTCGCGCCCTGCACGAGCGGAGTGGCCGGGATCCAGGCGCATCCTGTCAGTGAAACCACCAGCAGGGCCAAAATCGGGTATGGGTGAAGCGCGTATTTTCGCATTGCCTTCATCTTCAAAATCAGTGCGCCGGTGAGGCTTTCACCCCACCGGACGTCACTTTAGAGTTGCGTCAGTTTCTGCAGCATCTGATCGGTGGTCGATACCGCTTTACTGTTGATTTCATAAGCACGTTGAACCTGGATCATGTTGACCAGTTCTTCCGCCACGTTGACGTTAGAGGTTTCCACATAACCCTGGTACAACAGGCCCGCACCGTTCAGCCCCGGCGTGCTTTCGTTCGGTGCGCCGGACGATTGCGTTTCGGTGTACAGATTCTCACCAATACTTTCCAGGCCGGTATCGTTCATGAAGGTCGTCAGGTTGAGCTGTCCCACCTGAACAGGCGCAGCCTGGCCCTGCTGAGTCACACTGACAATACCGTCGCGTCCAATCGTGATGCTCAGCGAGTTAGCCGGAATAGTGATTGCAGGCTGCACCTGAAACCCCCCCGCCGTTACCAACTGACCGTTCTGATCCACCTGGAAAGAGCCATCACGGGTATAAGCTGACGTGCCATCTGGTAGCATGACCTGGAAAAACCCCTGGCCTTTAATCGCCACATCTTTACTGTTGTTGGTCTGCGACAGGTTGCCCTGACTGTGTAAACGTTCGGTCGCAACCGGACGCACACCGGTACCAATCTGCAAACCAGACGGCAGCGTTGTCTGTTCAGAAGACTGAGCGCCAGGCTGGCGAATCGTCTGGTACAGCAGATCTTCAAACACCGCACGCTGGCGTTTAAAACCATTAGTACTGACGTTTGCCAGGTTGTTGGCAATCACATCCATGTTGGTTTGCTGCGCGTCCAGGCCGGTTTTGGCGATCCATAATGAATTGATCATAAAATGTCCTGTATTAACTCATCGACAGCAGTTGGTTGGCACGGCCTGCGTTATCATCCACGCTACTGATAATCTTCATCTGCATTTCGAAGCGGCGAGCGCTGGCGATCATATCGCTCATCGCGGCAACCGGTTTGACGTTACTGCCTTCCAGTACACCCGACATCACGCGGATGCTGGGGTCGGCTTGCAGTGTCGGTCCCCGGGTAGCCTGCGCTGCCGCACTCAGACGGAACATACCGTCATCACCACGTTGCACTTCACTTCCCGTCGCTTTAACCAGCTTCAGACGTCCTACTGGCGCCACCGTATTCGCAGGATCGCCGGGGTTGAGCGCCGAAATCGTTCCGTCAGCGGCGATAGTCACTTCCGACCCTTCCGGTACCGCTATAGGCCCAGCTTCGCCGATCACCGGATGTCCCTGAATGGTCAGTTCACCGGTTGGACTCACCTGAATTGCGCCATTGCGGGTGTATCCTTCGCTACCATCGGCGGTCTGCACAGCCAACCAGCCATCCTGCTGCAAAGCCACATCCAGCGGACGGGAGGTATAATCCATCTGGCCTGGCGTCATATCGGCCCCAGGCGTTGAGGCGACCACCAGCGTACGCGTTGGCAGCGAAAGCCCTTCTACGGGAACCGCACGCAGCGCGTTGAGCTGAGCACGAAAACCCGGTGTGGAGGCATTTGCCAGGTTGCTGGCCGTCACCGCCTGTTGATTCAGCGTCTGACTGGCCGCGCCCATGGCGGTATATATTGCGTGATCCATTAAGCCATCCCGTCAGGCGCTTAGCGCAGGTTGACCAGCGTGTTAAGGATCTGATCCTGGGTTTTGATGGTCTGCGCATTCGACTGATAGTTACGCTGAGCGACGATCATATTCACCAGTTCTTTACTCAAATCCACGTTAGAAGCTTCCAACGCACCGTTGGTCAGCTTGCCGAAGTTACCCGTACCCGCGGTACCCAGCAGCGCCACACCGGAAGCCTGAGTTGCTGCCCAGACGTTATCGCCCTGAGACGCCAGACCTTCGTTGTTGGCAAAGTTTGCCAGCACGATCTGTCCCAGAACCTGTTTCTGTTCGTTGGAGTAGTTACCGACTACGGTACCGTCATTGTTAATCTGGTAGCTCACCAGATCGCCCGGTTTGTAGCCGTCCTGGTTAGTGGCCACAATGTTGTTTGCACCGGTGTTCTGCTGCATGGAGTTCTGGAAACTCATTGCGAAGGTGACGGCCGGTGCGCCATTGAGCGCAGCTGTGGTGATATTGAATGTACCGCCGCCGATTAGCGCCCCATTGGTATCAAATTCCAGCGTGGACGTCGGTGCGGTTGGTACAGCAGCCTTAGGATCGCTGCTATCAATGGTATAGACAGCCCATTTGTTATCAGGCTGTTTTACAAAATAGGCGTTAACTTCGTGGGCATTGCCCAGGCTGTCATAAACGGTGACAGGGCCTTTTTTGTTATAGCTGTCAGCATCTTTCGGATCGAACTTTGTCGTTGTCGGGATTTTATCCGACGAGTTCAGGTTGATCTGCATTGAGGCCTTGCTGGTTGCCTGTGCCGCCATCAATGTATTGGGGATCGTGATCGGCCCCGGGTTCGCACCCTGCTGAACTGTCGGCGGCGTACCGGTCGCCGGATAGCCCGTCAGTTTCAGTCCCTGCATGTTAACGATATTACGGTTTTCATCGAGCTTGAACTGACCGTTACGGCTGAAGAAAACAGAACCATTGCTGTCAACCATACGGAAAAAACCGTTCTGGCTGATAGCCACATCCAGCCCACGTCCAGTGTTGGTGGTGGTACCATCGGTAAAGTCCTGGGTAATACCCGCAACTTTAACGCCCAAACCCACTTTAGAACCGGCGAACATATCGGCAAAGGATGCCGTACCGGATTTAAAACCGTAAGTGGCGGAGTTGGCGATGTTGTTACCAATGACATCGAGGTTGGTCGCTGCAGCGTTCAGACCGCTGACCGCTTGTGAAAAGGCCATGACTTACTCCTGATAAGTGTGAAGGCTTAAATTATCTGCCGTACTTCGTCGAGGGTGGTGGTTCCATAGGTGCCCAGGTCCAGCGTATTACCGCCGTTACTGCGGATAACACCCTGCACCAGCGCAAACTGTAGAGGCTGCGCCACAAGTTGCGTTCCGGCGTTGCTGGCCGCAATCGAAACGTTATACGAACCGCTCGGCGCATCCGTGCCGTCCGTCATGGTGCCATCCCAGGTAAAGGTGTGAACGCCCGCTTTCAACCCGCCAATATCAATGGTGCGTACCACCTTGCCGTCTTTATCGGTAATGGTTGCGGTAACCTTATCTGCCGGTTGCTGCAGCTCAACGCCAAACGGCGTCGTGGTCGTCGTTGCCCCTTCTTCTGCACCTTTACCGGTCAGAATGGTGGTCCCTGGGATCATGACGCCATGACCAATCAGCGTACTGGCCTGTAACGACTGGCTGCTATCAATCTGTCCGGAGATCGATCCCAGTGTGGTATTCAATTTTTCAATGCCGCTTACGGTACTAATTTGCGCTAACTGGGTAGTCAACTCATTGTTTTGCAGCGGGTTGGTCGGGTCCTGGTTTTTTAACTGCGCGACCAGAAGCGTCAGAAAGCTGCTTTGCAGATCAGCCGCGTTGCTCCCTGTCAGCGAACTTTTGCCAGTGGCAGCATTAACACCCGACGTACTCGGGTCATTCATTTTTACAGCAACGGACATGTGCGCCTCCTTTACTGGCCCAGCGTCAGCGTTTTAAGCATCAAGCTTTTTACGGTATTGAGCACTTCAACGTTTGCCTGATAGCTGCGTGAAGCAGACATGGTGTTAACCATCTCGCCGACCACGTCGACATTCGGCATTTTTACGTAGCCATTCGCATCCGCCAGCGGATTGCCCGGCTCATAAACCAGCTTGTCCGGCGCCTGACTTTCAATGACGTCAGCGACTTTTACGCCACCGGTTGCTGCGCCTGGCGCTGCATCGACCTGAAAAACAACCTGTTTTGCGCGATACGGCTGACCATCAGGTCCGGTCACGCTATCGGCGTTCGCCATGTTGCTGGCAGCCACGTTCAGACGCTGAGACTGAGCCGTCAGCGCAGAACCTGCGATATCAAAAATATTGAGCAACGCCACGGGTTAGTTCCCTCCTTGCAGCACGTTCATCATGCCCTTGATTTGCCCACCTAACGCGGTAAGCCCCATCTGGTACTTCAGGCTGTTATCCGCAAACTGCGTACGCTCCCGGTCCATATCCACCGTGTTGCCATCCAGAGACGGCTGGTCAGGAATGCGATAGAGCAACTCCGTAGATGGCGCCGAGACAGTCTGGGCAGGAATGTGTTGTGCAGAGGTCAGCGTCAACGAAACACCGCCGGTTTCTTCCCGCCCGCGCACCATGACTTTTTTTAATTCACTGGCGAAATCCAGGTCGCGCGCCTGATACCCCGGCGTGTCGGCATTGGCAATGTTGGCCGCTAATATTTCCTGGCGTTGGGCGCGCAAATTCAGCGCTTCCTGTTGAAAACGTAAGGCGGCGTCGAGCTTATCGAGCATATCTCCTCCGCAAATGACAAAATTCAGCCGACAGCTTAAATCCCATCACGCGCGCGTTATCGCCGGAATAAACGCAAAATGCGTCGCTATTTGTTGCGTTGATGACTGCGTCACACAGGTAGAATCCTGCCACTACCTGAAAAAGCGCGAGGTTTTGATGCAAACGTTTAAACGTGGAATAGTTGTGGCAGCACTGCTGTTCAGCCCTATGACGCTGGCACAAGACCTGAATTCGCAGTTAACCGCGTGGTTTTCCCAGCGCCTGGCCGGGTTTAGCGATGAGGTGGTCGTCACTGTCCGTACGCCGCCAAACTTGCAGCCCAGCTGTGACCAGCCTGCGCTGAGCGTGTCCGGCAGTGCGAAACTGTGGGGTAACGTGAACGTACTGGCCCGCTGCGCCAATGAAAAACGCTATCTGCAGGTCACTGTGCAAGCCACCGGCAACTATGTTGTCGCAGCAGCCCCTGTTGCCCGAGGAAGCGCCCTGAACGCGGCCAGCGTAACGCTAAAACGAGGTCGTCTGGATCAACTGCCGCCTCGCGCCGTACTGGACATTAATCAGGTTCAGGATGCCGTGAGCCTGCGCGACCTGGTTCCGGGTCAGCCAATCCAGCTCACAATGTTGCGCCAGGCATGGCGGATAAAAGCGGGTCAACGCGTGATGGTTATCGCCAACGGAGACGGCTTTCGGGTCAATGCCGAAGGTAAAGCGCTCAACAATGCAGCCGTCGCGCAAAACGCACGAGTGCGGATGATTTCGGGTCAGGTGGTGAGTGGAATCGTCGATTCTGATGGGAATATTCTTATTAACCTATAATAGGTTAAAGATTTTTTAGCGAGTGCCGATAGATAATCAACCAATGATTAAAGCGGGTCGCTATAGCGTAACCCCTCGATGAGGATAGAAAAAATGAGTATTGATCGTACCTCACCATTGAAGCCAGTAAGCACTGTCCAGCCACGCGAAACCAGCGACTCGCCGGTACAAAAAGCGCGGAAGGAAAAAACAGCGACGACAAACAGCACCAGCGTAATGCTGAGTGACGCTCAGGCCAAACTGATGCAGCCCGGCACCAATGACATCAACATGGAACGTGTCGAAGCGCTGAAAACCGCGATCCGTAACGGCGAGCTGAAAATGGATACCGGAAAAATTGCCGACTCGCTGATCCGCGAGGCACAGAGCTACCTACAGAGTAAATAAAGTATGACTCGTTTGTCAGAAATACTTGATCAGATGACGACCGTCCTCAATGACCTGAAAACGGTGATGGATGCTGAGCAGCATCAGCTTTCTGCAGGGCAGATCAACGGTAGCCAGCTACAGCGAATTACAGAAGAAAAAAGTTCTTTGCTGGCCACCCTCGATTATCTGGAACAGCAGCGCCGCCTGGAAAATGATGCCACGCGCAGCGCCAATGATGAGATTGCCGAGCGCTGGCAGACTATCACCAGGAAGACACAGCATTTGCGCGATCTCAACCAGCACAATGGCTGGCTGCTCGAAGGGCAAATCGAACGCAATCAACAGGCAATTCAAGTGCTGAAACCGCACCAGGAGCCGACGCTGTATGGCGCGAACGGCCAGACCTCTGCGGCACATCGCGGCGGGAAGAAATTCTCTATTTGATGATTGCCTGATGGCCTTGTGCTTATCAGGCAACGCTATTCTGTTGGCCGGATGCGGCGTTGCGCCGCCATCCGGCATCGGATGTTCATTACGCCGTCCGGCGTACAAACTCTTTCACTTTAAAGCCCAGCACGGCGAGCGCAGCAAAGTAAGCTGCAATACCTACCACCACGACGGCCATCAGACGCAACAAACGCCATAACATCGTACCTTGAGACCAGTCCGGCATCATGTAAAGCATCCCTACCAGCGCGGCCGACATCACCAGCACAGAAATAACCAGTCGCATCAGGAACCAGGCCCAACCCGGTTGGGGAGTAAAGATTTTCTGCTTACGCAACTGCCAGTACAGCAATGACGCGTTCAGACACGCTGCCAGACCAATCGACAGCGACAGCCCGGCATGCTTCAGCGGCCCGATAAACGCCAGGTTCATTACCTGGGTCATAATCAGCGTTACAATGGCAATCTTTACCGGCGTTTTAATATCCTGGCGCGAATAGAAACCTGGAGCCAACACTTTCACCACGATCAAGCCAATCAAACCAACCGAGTACGCCACCAGCGCACGCTGGGTCATGGCAGCATCAAAGGCGGTAAATTTACCGTACTGGAACAGAGAAACCGTCAGCGGTTTAGCCAGAATACCCAACGCTACGGCGCTCGGTAATGCCAGCAGAAAACACAAACGCAGGCCCCAGTCCATCAAACGGCAATACTCGTCATGATTACCGCTGGAAAAGCTTTTGGACAGCGATGGCAGCAGGATAGTCCCCAATGCTACGCCGAGTACGCCAGACGGAAACTCCATCAGGCGGTCGGCATAGTACATCCATGAAACCGAGCCGGAAGCCAGAAACGAGGCGAAAATCGTATTGATGATGAGAGAAATCTGGCTGACAGAGACCCCAAGGATCGCCGGGCCCATTTGCTTCACGACGCGCATCGCCCCGGCATCGTGGAAGTTCACGCGCGGCAGCACCAGCATGCCAATTTTCTTCAAATGTGGAAGCTGATAAACCAATTGCAGCACACCGCCCACGGTGACAGCCCACGCCAGCGCCAGCACCGGCGGATGGAAATAAGGCGCGGCAAACAGCGCGAAGCCGATCATACTGATATTCAGAAACGTGGGCGCAAACGCCGGAATGGAAAAGCGGTTCCAGGTGTTCAGGATTGCCCCCACCAGCGAAGCCAATGAGATCAGCAGAATATAAGGAAAGGTAATTCGCAGCAGTTGGGTGGTCAGTGTGAACTTATCTGCAGTATCTGCAAACCCTGGCGCGGTGACCATTATCACCCACGGCGCAGCAAGCATCCCGGCCACCGTGACGACGGCCAGCGCCAGCGTCAACAGCCCGGAAACATAGGCGACAAACACGCGGGTGGCGTCTTCGCCCTGCTTACTTTTGTATTCGGCAAGAATCGGTACAAACGCCTGAGAGAACGCTCCCTCAGCAAAAATGCGGCGCAGCAGGTTAGGAAGTTTGAATGCCACAAAAAAGGCATCTGTCGCCATCCCTGCGCCAAAGATTCTGGCGACAATCGCATCACGCGCAAAACCCAGCACACGTGAGAACATCGTCATCGAGCTGACGGCTGCCAGCGATTTTAATAAATTCATCTATGTTGTATTCCAGACTCTGAGGCAGAACCCCGCATAATCAGCCCATTTACCGGATAAGACATAAGCGCCGATATCCGATAATTTCGCAGTGCCTGCTGGCAACGCCTTTGCGTCTTATCAAGCCAACAAACCAGTCAAGGGCTGAAAAGAGGTGTTATTTTTGAGTTGGCATATAGTACCTGGATTACATTGAATTACTACCGCCAGATGTTACAGGGGGTTATTCCGCCATCGCCTCCCGCCACAGCATTTCGACAACGCGCTGGGCCAGTAGCGCCTGTTCGCCTGCCGTCTGCGGAACCGTCTGATTTTGCACGCACTCAATAAAATGACGTGCGCATCCGGCAAAACCACGCTGTTCCAGGGTGGTTTGCCAGCCTGCTACCGGCTTGTGCACTACGCCTTGCCCACGTTCCTCGCGCCATTCACGCATATCCGTAACGTCAATCAGGCCACCGTCCGTCACCGCCTGCACGCTCTCGCGTTGGCTACCAGCACGGCGGTGCATACTGGTGGTTATCTGTAGCTGATCGGCAGAAAAATGATGTTCAGCATAAAGCATTTCACCGATGTCATTTGTTAACAGCGTGCCACCATTAAGTTGAACCTTTCCTCCTGCCAGCCACAGCGCGGTGTCTATCACGTGCAGATAATCATCCAGCAGCGTAAAACGCAGATCGTGCGGCCCGACGCTGTTCGTACGGTGCTTGTCCATACGGACTGACGCCGCATTGCCCAACTGCACCTGTAGATCCTGATACAGCGGCGCAAAGCGACGATTAAATCCAACCATTAGCGTCAGTTTTTTCCGCGCCGCCAGCTCCACCAGTTGTTCAGCTTCGCGCAGATTTTCTGCCAGCGGCTTGTCCACACAAACATGAACGCCGGCATTCAGCAACTCACTCACTACGGCGTAGTGAGTGGCGGTACTGGAATGAACGAAAACGGCATCGCAGGTTGCCGCTAAATTCTGTACGGAATCAACGTATGGCATTCGCCAGGTCTCACAAATACGTTGCGCTTTTTCCCGCGAGGGAGACCATGCGCCCTGCAGCGTCCAGTCCGCAGATGCGCCCAACACTGGCAACCATGCCTTTTGCGCGATGCCCCCTAACCCGACCACGCCAATACGCAATTTTCCCACGTTAGTCTCCCAGGTGTGCCAATAACGAATCGAGCCGCTGTTTCAACTCTGCCACTTCGGTTTCCAGCGCTTCAACACGCGCCTGCAAATCTCCAGACGCCGCCTGCGGTTCATCTGCCGCAGCGAGTGACTCATCAACCTCGCCACAAAACAGGTGCATATAACGACTTTCTCGTTTCCCAGGTTCACGCGCCAGGCGGACCACATAAGGGCCATCTTCCCGGGTAGCCAGTTTCTCCAGCGTCGACTCCACTTCCGCCATATCGCTGAACTCATACATGCGGGATGCGCGGCTACGTAATTCACCCGGTGTTTGAGCGCCACGGAGTAACAGCGTGGTGATCAATGCCACTTCACCCGCGCTAAGCTTAAGATTGCCAAACTCTGAATTACAGAACCGCTGTTCGTATTTGGTCACGCGATTACCAAAGCCGCTAACCGTACGCAGAAAATGCCTTTTTACCAGGTTATCAAGCTGATCCTGCACGTCGGCTTCCGATAGATTCATCACCGGTTCACGGTTGGTTTTTTGATTACACGCGGTCACCACACCATTCACGGAAAGGGGATATTGTTCCGGTGTAGTAACCTGTTTTTCTAATAAGCAGCCAATCACACGGGCTTCGGTGGCGGTTAATTCGTATTTCATCGTCTTCTCCATTATTCAGGCCGTGCGCCTGAAACTTAGCGACCGGGGGTCCATTCTGATGTTGTCAACGCCGTCAGCACATGATCGCGCCACTGTCCATCAATCAGCAGATAGTCTTTTGCATACCCTTCTTTCTCAAAGCCGAGTCGCGCCAGCAAATCGCCGCTACGCTTATTGTGTGGCATGTAGTTCGCCATAATGCGGTGAATATGTTGCGTCCGCTGCACATAACGAATAGCGGCGGTCAGGGCTTCGTACATCAGCCCCTGCCCTTGCCACTTCTGCGCAATGGAATAACCGAGATAACAGGCGTGGAAAGATCCACGCACCACGTTCGAGAAGTTCGCAACGCCGATAATTTCTTTTTCGTCAGGATCGAGCAACGCGAAATACCAGGCTGTGCCTTGTTTATGGAATTCAGAGATCATGCTCAGACGCGCCTGCCAGCCAGAGGGGTAGCAGTGGCTTTCATCGCGGATAGGTTCCCAGGGCTTTAAGAAATGACGATTCTCTGCGTAATAATCTGCCAGACGCCAGGCATCACGCTCATGCACCAAACGCACGACCAGGCGGTCCGTGGTTAAGCGCACTTTTGGCACGTTACTGCGATAGCCAAACATTCTATACCTACTCCTTCCCGTAACGTCTTCAATACGCAATTCGCATTACTATACCTGTGCAAATACACCGTGTGAAAAGAGCAAAATGCCATTTTTTGAATTATTCACACATTTTGATGAAAACTATCTATCAAGACTGACTTTTGATAAAAAAATATTGTCCCGCCAAGGGTGGGAAAAGCACAAACGACACCGCAGAATAGAAGGTGCTTATCTTTTAAACTCTCCACCGAGTGACGAGTTTTTTCCCTGGAGGGGAAATGTCGCAAGTCTCGCAGGCAAGGAACCTGGGTAAATATTTCCTGCTCATCGATAATATGCTGGTCGTGCTGGGTTTCTTTGTCGTTTTCCCACTGATCTCTATCCGTTTCGTCGACCAAATGGGCTGGGCCGCCGTGATGGTCGGTATCGCACTTGGATTGCGCCAATTTATCCAGCAAGGTCTGGGGATTTTTGGCGGCGCAATTGCTGACCGCTTTGGTGCCAAACCGATGATTGTGACCGGTATGCTGATGCGTGCCGCCGGGTTCGCCACGATGGGGATTGCACACGAACCCTGGCTATTGTGGTTCTCCTGTTTCCTCTCCGGTTTAGGTGGTACGTTATTCGACCCGCCCCGCTCGGCGCTGGTGGTCAAACTGATCCGCCCAGAAAAGCGCGGGCGTTTTTTTTCTATTCTGATGATGCAGGACAGTGCCGGTGCCGTGGTCGGCGCATTGCTCGGCAGTTGGCTGTTACAGTACGATTTCCGTCTGGTTTGCGCCGTAGGCGCGATTTTGTTCGTTCTGTGCGCCGCGTTTAACGCCTGGCTACTTCCGGCATGGAAGCTATCTACCGTGAAGATTCCCGTGCGCGAAGGCATGAGCCATGTGATGCATGACAAACGCTTTGTCACCTATGTCCTGACGCTGGCGGGGTATTACATGCTGGCGGTACAGGTTATGTTGATGCTGCCGATTATGGTTAATGACATTGCCGGTTCGCCGGCCGCCGTGAAGTGGATGTATGCCATCGAAGCGTGTCTCTCTTTAACGCTGCTCTACCCTATCGCCCGCTGGAGTGAAAAACGTTTTCGTCTTGAACATCGGCTGATGGCAGGCCTGCTGATCATGTCTCTTAGCATGATGCCCATCGGTCTGGTCGGGAATTTACAGCAGCTTTTCACCCTGATTTGCACCTTCTATATCGGTTCTATCATCGCCGAACCGGCGCGCGAGACGTTGAGCGCGTCGTTGGCAAATGCGCGCGCACGGGGCAGTTACATGGGCTTTAGCCGCCTCGGATTAGCCATCGGCGGTGCCATCGGTTATATCGGTGGCGGCTGGCTGTTTGACATGGGTAAAGCACTGTCACAGCCAGAACTCCCGTGGATGATGCTCGGCATTATCGGCTTTATCACCTTCCTCGCGCTGGGTTGGCAGTTTAGCCATAAACGTCCGTCACGCGGCATGCTGGAACCTGATGCCTGATAGCTGACCAGACGTCCCGGACTCAATTTCAGTTTTTTCTGCTGGTGCCCGGGCCGCTGGTGCTGGATGCTGCTTTGTGTCACGATTACGCCACAAGTATCATGTTGAGGAACCCCATGAAAAAGATTTTTTTTGCTGCTGCACTGATTGTCAGCGGCCTGTTGGTTGGTTGTAATCAACTCACACAATACACGGTTAGCGAGCAAGAGATTAATCAGGCACTGGCTAAGCATAACGACTTCTCGAAAGATATTGGTCTGCCTGGCGTTGCTGAAGCCCACATCGTACTGACCAATCTCGCCAGCCAGATTGGTCGCGAAGAACCGAATAAAGTGACTCTGACAGGCGACGCCAATCTGGATATGAATTCCCTTTTTGGTAGCCAGAAAGCGACCATGAAGTTGAAGTTAAAAGCATTGCCAGTCTTCAATAAAGAAAAAGGCGCGATTTATCTGCAAGAAATGGAAGTGGTCGATGCGACCGTCACACCAGAGAAAATGCAATCTGTACTGCAAACTCTGATGCCCTACTTAAATCAGTCGCTGCGGAATTACTTTAACCAGCAACCGGCCTACATTCTGCGTGAAGACAGCAGCAAAGGCGAAGCATTGGCGAAAAAACTGGCGAAAGGGATTGAGGTTAAACCGGGTGAAATCATTATCCCGTTCACCGATTAATAAACAACAGGGCGCTAATGCGCCCTTTTTTTTCGTGCAAACGAAAACGTTTCCGCTTATCCTTTGTTTCCGGCAAAAAAGACTATCCTCAGCCGGAGCATATTAATGACTGCACCATCCCAGGTTTTAAAGATCCGCCGCCCAGACGACTGGCACCTTCACCTTCGCGATGGCGACATGTTGAAAACTGTCGTGCCTTATACCAGTGAAACTTATGGTCGCGCGATCGTTATGCCAAACCTCGCTCCGCCGGTCACGACAGTTGATGCGGCCATTGCGTACCGTCAGCGCATTCTGGACGCTGTACCCGCCGGACATAACTTTACTCCGTTAATGACCTGCTACTTAACGGACACGCTGGATCCTAATGAACTTGAGCGTGGATTCAATGAAGGCGTCTTCACCGCCGCGAAACTTTATCCCGCTAATGCAACAACCAACTCGACACAGGGTGTAACCTCGGTCGATACCATTATGCCGGTACTGGAGCGCATGGAAAAATTGGGGATGCCACTGTTGGTGCACGGTGAAGTGACGCACGCTGATATCGACATTTTCGATCGCGAAGCACGTTTCATCGAAACGGTGATGGATCCCTTACGTCAGCGTTTAACCGCGCTAAAAGTGGTGTTTGAACATATCACGACCAAAGATGCCGCCGAATACGTGCGCGATGGCAACGAGCTTCTTGCAGCAACCATCACACCGCAGCATTTAATGTTTAACCGCAACCATATGCTGGTCGGTGGAATTCGTCCGCATCTGTACTGCCTGCCAATACTCAAACGTAACGTTCACCAGCAGGCGCTGCGTGAACTGGTTGCCAGCGGATTCAATCGCGCATTCCTGGGTACCGACTCCGCACCGCATGCGCGTCATCGTAAAGAGTCCAGTTGCGGCTGTGCGGGCTGCTTTAATGCGCCAACCGCGCTGGGCAGCTATGCCACTGCGTTCGAAGAGATGAACGCCCTGGACCATTTCGAAGCCTTCTGCTCACTCAATGGCCCACAGTTCTATGGTTTGCCGGTGAATGAGACCTTTATTGAGCTGGAACGCGTGGAGCACCTGGTCCCGGAGAACATTGCGTTGGAAAACGATACGTTGGTGCCTTTCCTTGGCGGTGAAACGGTACGCTGGTCAGTAAAACGCTAAAAAAGTGTAGCCTCCTGTTGTCAACTGGCGCAGTTAACTGTATAAATAACCAGTATAAACAACAGGGGGCTATTATGCGTATTGAAGTCACTATTGCCAAAACTTCACCTTTACCAGCCGGTGCTATCGACGCGCTGGCAGATGAACTCTCCCGCCGTATTCATCATCATTTTCCGGATAACGAAGGTAACGTTACCGTTCGTTATGCCGGTACCAACAACTTGTCGGTTATTGGCGCAACAAAAGAGGACAAAGAACGCATCAGCGAAATCCTACAGGAAACCTGGGAAAGCGCGGATGACTGGTTCATCAACGAATAAAAAATGATATGCAGTGATGTTTGTTTGCCGGGTCGCCCCGGCTTTTTTATGCGTGCATCCTTTAAATCAATCTTGCATTCACCACGCTAGCAGATAATTTATATTAAACACATTGATTATCTTTTAATCAAAACACCAAAATAATTGCACAACATGCTAAAAAAAAATGAATGACATGTTGTTTTATTAATCATATAACACTGAAAACAAAAAATTTATGCGCCGCCCTCTTTAAATTTTCAATGAATACCCTTATTTATTGATATACTGAAGTTGCTTCAGAAAAAAACGCATTGAACCTCGAAAACCGTTGTCTAGTAACACGAATTAGGGGGCATGATGGAAAAGAATAATGAAGTCATTCAGACTCATCCGCTTGTAGGATGGGACATCAGCACTGTTGATAGCTACGATGCGCTGATGCTGCGTTTGCACTACCAGACCCCGAATCGTCCGGACCCGGATGGGACTGAGGTCGGTCAAACGCTCTGGTTAACCACTGATGTTGCCAGGCAATTTATTTCGATATTAGAAGCCGGAATCGCTAAAATTGAATCTGGCGATTACCAGGTAAATGAGTATCAGCGACATTAAACCTGATACATCACACCATCAAAAGGCACCTTCATGGTGCCTTTCTTATTTGCAGGTTGAATATTCCGGGTCAGTTATTTACTCTGCTATACCTGTCATACTTCAAGTTGCATATGCGTTGGCTTTATTACTCGGCCCATCCCTGGGATTCGCTGCGTCGCCGCGTGATTCGGCCTTACGGCCTCACCCCTTCGGGGGCGCTGTTCAAAACGGCCCGGGCGTTTGGTCCTGCAACTCGAATTATTTAAGGTATACTATCGCGATTGCAGAGAGAAGCGGATGAAATACGACTTAATCATTATTGGCAGCGGTTCCGTGGGCGCCGCAGCCGGATACTACGCCACTCGCGCCGGTCTCAACGTTCTGATGATCGATGCGCATATGCCACCGCATCAACAGGGCAGCCACCACGGCGATACACGATTAATTCGTCATGCGTATGGCGAAGGTGAAAAATACGTTCCGCTGGTGCTACGTGCGCAAACATTGTGGGATGAACTTTCCGCACAAAATGAAGAGCCTGTTTTTGTTCGCTCTGGCGTTATCAACCTGGGTCCTGCAGATTCGACCTTTTTAGCGACCGTGGCGCAAAGTGCCAAACAGTGGCAACTCAATGTCGAACAGCTGGATGCAGCAGCCATCATGACTCGCTGGCCAGAAATTCGCGTGCCTGAAAACTATATCGGGCTGTTTGAAGCCGAATCCGGTTTTTTGCGCAGTGAGCTAGCCATTAAAACCTGGATTCGCCTGGCTGAAGAGGCAGGTTGTGCGCAGTTGTTTAAATGCCCCGTCACGGCAATTCATCACCACGATGATGGCGTAACGGTTGCAACAGCCGATGGTGACTACCACGCGAAAAAAGTTGTCGTCAGCGCCGGCACCTGGGTCAAGGCATTATTGCCTGAACTGCCGATACAGCCGGTGCGTAAGGTATTCGCATGGTATCAGGCTGACGGGCGCTACAGTGTCAAAAACAAATTCCCGGCATTTACCGGCGAACTGCCTAATGGCGATCAATACTACGGTTTTCCGGCTGAAAATGACGAGTTAAAAATTGGCAGGCATAACGGCGGACAGGTCATTCATTCACCTGAAGAACGTAAACCGTTTGCCGCTGTCGCCAGCGATGGTTCGGAAGCCTTCCCATTCCTGCGCGCTATTTTGCCTGGCATCGGCTGTTGTCTGCATGGTGCATCCTGTACTTACGATAACTCGCCAGATGAAGACTTCATTATCGATACGCTGCCAGACCATGACAACACGCTGGTGATTACCGGACTCAGCGGACACGGTTTTAAGTTTGCTTCCGTACTGGGCGAAATTGCGGCTGAGTTTGCCCAGGGTAAACCGTCAGCCTTTGACCTGACGCCATTCAGGCTGTCCCGTTTTAAGCGATAATTGATCAATGGCCTCGTTGGTGAGGCCATTTTAAATGACAGGAATAACATTGATGCGCCGCATCTTTAACTATCTGGTTAATAATATTCGCGAGCATTTCATGCTCTACATTATTTTATGGTCGCTGCTGGCGATTATGGACGTCATATATATTATGTTCTTCTAATCTATATGCGCTGACATTAATTGACAAAAACTGATAATTTCTTAATTTCATTGCAATAAACTGAATAACATAATTTTCATCCTTCCTTGTTTTCAAGCCCTTCTCAATGGCCACTCACACTAACGATTTGATGATTGCGCCTTTAATCAATCAATTTTATTGAAATAAAAACAAATATCATCACCATTGTTATTTATTAGTTGCATTAATGTCTTTTACGCGCCATTTTCATTCACTTCTGAAATATCTAACGGTGTATTTATGCAATTCAATAATAGTCCACAGCGCTATGGCGTGGTGTCTGCCGCATTACACTGGCTGGTCGCTATTGCCGTCTATGGCATGTTTGCTCTGGGTTTATGGATGGTAACACTCAGTTATTACGATGGTTGGTATCACCAGGCGCCTGAACTGCATAAAAGTATCGGTGTGTTGCTGATGATGGGACTGGTTGTCCGCATTGTCTGGCGGGTTGTTTCCCCTCCCCCTGCCGCACTGAAAAGCTATTCCCGTTTAACCCGTATTGCGGCGGCATTGGGCCACCTCACGCTGTATACCCTGCTTTTTTCTATTGGCATCAGCGGCTATCTGATCTCTACCGCAGACGGTAAAGCAATAAGCGTATTTGGTTGGTTCGATGTTCCCGCCACGTTTGCCAACGCAGGCGTGCAAGCTGACATCGCCGGTAGCGTGCACCTGTGGCTCGCGTGGGCCGTGGTGGTTTTATCACTTCTGCATGGGTTAATGGCCCTGAAACATCACTTTATCGATAACGACGATACCCTTAATCGCATGTTGGGAAAATCGTCATCTGACTATGGAGCTTAAAATGAAAAAAAACCTGCTGGGACTCACACTCGCCTCTTTATTATTCACGACCGGCTCTGCTATCGCAGCGGATTACAAAATTGACAAAGAGGGACAGCATGCCTTTGTTAATTTCCGCATTCAGCATCTGGGATACAGCTGGCTGTACGGCACATTTAAAGACTTCGACGGCACATTTACCTTTGACGAGAAAAATCCGGCTGCCGATAAAGTCAATGTCACCATCAACACCAACAGCGTTGATACCAATCATGCCGAACGTGACAAACACCTGCGTAGTGCAGAATTCCTCAATGTGAGCAAGTTCCCGCAGGCCACCTTTACGTCCACCAGCGTGAAGAAAGAGGGCAACGATTTAGATATCACCGGTAACCTGACCCTGAACGGCGTCACCAAACCGGTAACACTGGATGCAAAGTTGATGGGTCAAGGGGGCGATCCATGGGGTGGCACACGCGCCGGTTTTGAAGCTCAAGGGAAAATAAAGCTGAAGGATTTCAACATTACCACCGATCTCGGTCCCGCTTCGCAGGAAGTCGAATTAATTATCTCGGTGGAAGGCGTACAGCAGAAATAACATCCTATTGATGCCGGATGAGGCTTTTGCCGCCATCCGGCATCGTGTTATTGCGCAGGATCGGGAATACCGAGCTTAGTATTTAAACGACCACGCGATTTATTAAAGATCTTATTGCCATTCTCACGCCCCGCGCGACGGCGGCGCTGCTCTTCTTCCGGCAGTTCGCTCTCTTCACAACACAGTTCACTACAGCAGCCTTTATACTTTTGCGCACAGGCTGGACACTGTATAAACAGCAGATGGCAGCCATCGTTTTTGCAATTGGTATGGCTGTCACATGCGGTACCGCACTGATGACAATGCGAAATCACATCGTCAGAGATCCTCTCTCCCATGCGTTCATCGAAAACAAAATTTTTGCCGATAAAACGCACAGGCAGCCCCTGCTCACGCGCTTTGCGGGCATACTCAATAATGCCGCCCTCAATGTGCCAGACTTTGCTAAACCCGTTATGTTTCATCCAGGCACTGGCTTTCTCACAACGAATCCCCCCGGTACAATACATAACGATTTTTTTATCCTTATGCTCCTGCATCATTTCTACCGCTTTCGGCAGCTGATCGCGGAAGGTGTCTGCCGGGATCTCCAGCGCGTTTTCGAAGTGACCCACTTCATATTCATAGTGGTTGCGCATATCAATAAACACCGCATCCGGATCGTCCAGCATGGCATTCACTTCAGCTGCCTTCAGATAATCACCCACGTTGCTGGCGTCAAAATCAGGATCATCAATGCCATCCGCAACAATTCGCTCACGGACCTTCATGCGCAGAACCCAGAAAGATTTGCCGTCATCATCTAATGCAATATTGAGACGCAACCCGGATAATGCAGGATCAAATGCGTATAACTGTTGGCGAAACGCATCAACGTTACTTTGCGGTACACTGATTTGTGCGTTAATGCCTTCCCGTGCAAGATATACGCGGCCAAACACATTCAGTGTAGTGAACAGTTGATACAGTGCATCACGCGTTTGCTGAGGATCAGCGATGGTGAAATATTTATAGAATGAAATCGTCGTGCGCGGCTCAGATTCCGCCAGCATTTTAGCTTTGAGCGCGTCATTCGAAATGCGGTTGTGTAACACTGGCATGGTGTACGTATCCTGCAATCAGTAAAAATGAAAATCGGCCGGCATGATAAAGCAAACTTCGCCAATTTACATCCACACATTTTACGCTACATTTCATACTTCACGATAAAAACACAACAACAATTGATGATTTAATCACCACTCTCCCGTCGTAAATTTTAGATACGCGCAAAAAAATGCGACAATACAGGGAATTGGTCGTTAGAAGACAGGATAGACATGACGAATTTACCCAAGTTTTCGGCTGCGCTACTGCATCCGCGTTATTGGTTAACCTGGCTGGGTATTGGCATCCTTTGGTTAATCGTACAGTTACCCTACCCAGTGCTCTATAAATTGGGATGCGCATTAGGCCGTCTGGCATTACGCTTGATGAAACGTCGGGCAAAGATTGTTTCCCGCAATCTGGAACTGTGCTTCCCGCAAATGAGCGAGCAGGAACGCCAGCAGATGATGGTAAAAAACTTTGAGTCTGTCGGTATGGGCGTAATGGAAACCGGCATGGCCTGGTTTTGGTCCGACAGGCGAATATCACGCTGGACTGAAGTTATCGGAATGGAGCATATCCGGGACGTTCAGGCACAAAAGCGTGGGATCCTGTTAGTTGGTCTGCACTTTTTGACCCTCGAGTTGGGTGCACGCCAGTTTGGCTTACAAGAGCCGGGAATTGGTGTGTATCGTCCTAACGACAATCCTCTGCTCGACTGGCTACAAACCTGGGGGCGTATGCGCTCCAATAAATCAATGCTCGATCGTAAAGACCTGAAAGGGATGATTAAAGCGTTGAAGAAAGGTGAAGTGGTCTGGTACGCGCCGGATCACGACTATGGCTCTCGCGCCAGCGTATTTGTGCCTTTGTTCGCCGTTGAACAGGCTGCGACGACGTCCGGAACCTGGATGCTGTCCCGAATGTCGAATGCCTGCCTGGTGCCATTTGTTCCCCGTCGCAAACCTGACGGCAAGGGGTATCAATTGATCATGCTGCCACCGGAGTGTTCACCACCGCTGGACAATGCTGAAACAACGGCGGCCTGGATGAATAAAATCGTTGAAAAATGCATTATGATGGCCCCCGAGCAATACATGTGGTTACATCGCCGCTTCAAGACACGCCCTGAAGGTTCCCCGTCTCTGTACTGAGTCTTTGTTGCAGTCCTGTGGCTGCAACAACTTCTCTCCCCTTTTAGGTTTAACTGCTATCCGCATTGCAGCAACTATCAACCAGGCGCATAATTAGCCTGCTTATTTATATTTACTCGATAGCGCAAACAGCGCATCACACTGCGGATCGCTATGTCACCCTCTGATGTCCCCATAAACTGGAAACGCAACCTTACCGTTGCCTGGCTGGGCTGTTTTTTAACCGGCGCAGCATTTAGCCTGGTCATGCCATTTTTACCCCTTTACGTCGAGAGTCTTGGCGTGACGGATCACAGTGCCCTGAATATGTGGTCAGGGCTGGTATTCAGTATCACCTTCCTGTTTTCAGCGATTGCCTCACCTTTCTGGGGCGGACTGGCCGATCGTAAAGGCCGGAAAATCATGCTCTTACGCTCAGCACTGGGCATGTCCATCGTCATGCTGCTGATGGGGCTGGCGCAAAATATCTGGCAATTCTTGATCCTGCGCGCCCTGCTGGGTTTGCTCGGTGGATTTATTCCTAATGCCAACGCACTGATCGCAACCCAGGTGCCACGCAATAAAAGCGGCTGGGCGTTGGGGACACTTTCCACCGGCGGCGTCAGCGGTGCTTTACTTGGGCCACTGGCGGGCGGGTTACTCGCCGATCAGTATGGTCTGCGCCCTGTATTTTTCATCACAGCCCTGGTGCTGTTGATCTGTTTTATTCTGACACTCTTTTTTATCCGTGAACGCTTCCAGCCAGTGAGCAAGAAAGAGATGCTGCACGTTCGCGAAGTCGTGACGTCGTTAAAGAATCCAAAGCTGGTGCTGAGCTTGTTTGTCACTACCCTGATAATTCAGGTTGCAACCGGCTCCATTGCGCCAATCCTGACGCTGTATGTACGGGAGCTTGCAGGTAATGTCAGCAATATCGCGTTTATCAGTGGGATGATTGCCTCTGTACCCGGTGTTGCGGCCTTAATCAGTGCACCAAAGCTCGGCAAATTGGGTGACAGGATTGGTCCGGAGAAGATCCTGATCGTTGCATTGGTTATCTCCGTACTGCTGCTGATCCCAATGTCATTCGTCCAGACGCCCTGGCAGCTGGGCGTGCTGCGCTTTTTACTGGGTGCCGCTGATGGCGCATTGCTGCCTGCCGTACAGACCTTGCTGGTGTATAACTCAACCAACCAAATCGCCGGGCGTATCTTTAGCTACAACCAGTCGTTTCGTGATATAGGCAACGTTACTGGGCCGTTAATGGGAGCTGCTATATCGGCAAATTATGGCTTCCGTGCCGTCTTCTGCGTCACCGCTGGTGTTGTGTTATTCAACGCAATCTACTCATGGAACAGTCTGCGCCGCCGCCGGGGATCTCAGGTCCTGGGATGATTTTGTGTATTCATTCTCAACGGTCCCCCTAACATATCAATTGGTTTAATATGGGGGATACGCAGAGTGAACTCAATAACGCTTAATATTATTCTAGCTGTTATAGTAAACCACTTTATTTCTCCCTGAGTTTTTCGCATCATACAGCGCAGCATCGGCATATGATACGACTTTGTCAGCAGAATAATCATCAGATTTACTACAATATACACCGATGCTGATTGTCATTTTCTCTTTCAGGCCATATATATTGGGCTCCGCTGTTTCAGTCTCAACATTTTTTCTTATTCTTTCCGCAACAAACATTGCTTCAGCTTTATCTTTACACTTAATCAGGAGCCCAAACTCTTCCCCACCAATTCTCGCAAAAATGTCTGAGTCCCTGATCGATTTATTGACAATATCAACAATGCTCTTTATAACGTGATCGCCTTCCTGATGGCCATAAGAATCATTGATGCGTTTGAATTTATCTATATCCAGTATCATTATACAAATAGCACCTTTTACTAAAGATGATTTTAGTGCCTTATAGAATAATTTTCGGTTATATATCTTAGTCATCGCATCTTTTATTGCTGAATCCGCCTCTCTCTTAAGAATAATGAACGTGTTGTACATTAATATAGATATGATACTTAAGGTGCTGATAACTTCGATTCCCCTACTGACATACCAAATATACATACTATATTCATCCAGACTCAACAGCAGAACATTCGTCAGGATTGCAGAGCAACACAGTAACGCGATGCTTTTCCATAAGATACCATGCATTTTTGTTTTCACTGACAGATACAACAAAACCATTCCCCATGAAATAATCAGTGAATATATGTAGCCAATATGCCAGTGCACCGTTTTATTGTCAGTTTTGTGACTGGTAATTTCAATCGTAACATCAGCGTTATAACTTGATAAGTTATGCGAAAGGAATGCAATTGCCAGCATAATCAACAATGCTATAATTATGTAGCATGGTTCTCTTTCTTTAGTCTCAATAACTGTGGAAGCCGCTTTATAAGCTTTCAATGATACAAAAAGTAATGCGATAAAACTAACTTGCCTAAAATAATAGAAGATAGCGATATCATTTGTGCGTTTTTCTATCAAAACGCTATCATTAATTAAATTCTGAACGATATATATAGTTTCTATAAGATAGATATTATTACTAAGGAATGCCATTCCTAATATCATCAGGTATGTTAGATCTTTCCTGCAAAGGTATTGAAAAAGCATAAAAAGAAAAACAATGCCGTACAGAAAAAATAACCCAACGATGATTATTAAATATGTTGTTTGAGGTACACTCTGCACTTCTAACTGATACTGAGAAAGACACACACCAGCAATAAAATAGCTGACTAAGCAAGTAATGTAAAAGTTCATCAACCTGCTATTGTTTGAATTACTATTATCCATAACAGCCCTGGCAAGAATCCTATTTTGCATTTTATATATTAAGCCATTATCTTTTGCAAATTAATAATTTATCATTCTTTCAATAATGACAATCTTATTTATAACGCATGTTATTATTCATTGAATGTTATGGATGTTTTCTTATACTTTGTTATACATTAACATATTTATCACATATATAATGATTAACAATATCATTTATGGATATCTAACTTAAACAAATATCGATACTTTAAGACGTAATACTAACGCGCGTCACTTTTTGCCTTACTCTTTAATTTCAATTAGTTATAATAAAAACCTTATATAAATTATATTGTTTCATCCGCTATAAAGTATGGCTTGCAGTCTATTCAATCACCCCCTTTAAACTATGACATCCTCACTCATGGTGCTCCTGCATAACCACTTGAGTTTAATACACTCCAACCGATTCTTAAAAACTTAAGGTTTGCTGTTCATGAAACGTATTGGCGGTAGGGTTCCCCCGTGTTTTTGTTGTTCCAGGAAGCACCACAACCGAGTGGTTATGGTAAGAAACACTCGATGCTTCAAGCCGTTGCATACCTGAAACTTCGCGATAAACGAATGCTTTGACAGTTCTCACCACACCACCTATATCTTTTTATTAAGCCAATCACCCATGCGATCAGGATGCGAATATGAATGCCTTGTACCCCACCCTTGAAGAAGCCATTGATGCAGCACGTGAAGAGTTTCTGGCTGATAATCCAGGTCTTGAATCTGACGAAGCCAGCGTCCAGCAGCTGAACGTACAAAAGTACGTGCTACAGGATGGCGATATCATGTGGCAAGCTGAGTTTTTTGCCGACGAAGATGATGGCGAAGGCGAATGTTTACCCATGCTGAGCGGTGAAGCGGCACAAAGCGTTTTTGATGGTGACTATGATGAGATTGATATTCGCCAGGAGTGGCAGGAGGAAAATACGCTCCACGAATGGGATGAGGGTGAATTTCAACTGGAGCCTCCCCTTGACACAGAGGAAGGCCAGACCGCAGCCGATGAATGGGATGAACGATAGTTACTCGTAAGGCCCATGGTGTATATCGAGCGGTAATAGCAACGTATCAAACACCAGCGAAAACGGCAGATCCAGGATGGTGACGTAACGCCACGCAGAGTCCCGGACATCCCATTGCACGCCTGGATAGTATTGATTTCCGTGTCCTTGTCCGGGGATCGTCCGGCTAATAATGCTGCCGCATCCGCTCAGAAGAAAGACCATCATTCCCACAGCCAGTATTCGCACTGGATACCTCATGACTTTTATATTCAGTATAAAAAAATACCGGCTCCAGGCCGGTATTTTTACGTTTCACACGCTTATTTTTTCCTGAGTGCCAGTGGGTTCAGGGAGATCCCCTGATAATAATTAACCCATGAAGAATACTTATCTGGTGAATTCCAGACGCGATAATGTAAACGCGCCATGGTCACCGGATCGCTCAACAGAACCAGGCGACGATCGCGATTCAGTTTCTCCGGCGTTTCATTCAGCGCCTGCTCGACATGGCGATCACGTGCGATTTCAAGCACGTTACTCGCACGATGGCGCGCGGTAGCCATTGCCGTTGCCAGCGCGTTAAACGACGGGTTAAACACAGCGTGCATGAAACCATCATCCAGCGAACGATTACGGTTCAACTCCAGATAGTTATCCGTGTCCACCAGCACCTTCGGCGGAGAATACTCTTCCGGGATCAGGAACAGTTTCCAGCGTTTGGTACGTAACCCAACCGTTGAACGACTGGAAATGACAGAAACAAACGGCGACAGGATTAGTGAAAAGACAATCGGAGCCAGCCAGAACAGGAAACGCAGATCCAGCCAGGCCATCCCTACTGCCCACACCAGGCCCAACAACAGCTGAGATCCGTGACGCATAAACGCCTCGCCCCACGGAGTGGAGTCGTCATCGCGTTGCGGCGAATTCCACACCACTTCCCATCCGAGGAAGGCACTCACCACGAAAACGGTATGGAACAGCATACGCACCGGCGCCAGCAGCACGGAGAACAGAACCTCCAGCAGCAGCGACAACGTGACGCGAATAAATCCACCGTACTCTTTCGTGCCTTTGCACCAGATAAGCAAAATACTCAGCAGCTTCGGCAGGAACAACAGCACCATCGTTGAGGCAAACAACGCGATAGCCAGCTCAGGGCGCCACTGCGGCCAGACCGGGAACAGCTGACGTGGTTGCAGGAAGTACTGCGGTTCCGTCAACGCATGGACCACCTGTAATGCGGTCGACAACGCGAGGAACATGAACCACAACGGTGCTGACAGATAGGACATCACACCGGTCAGGAACACCGCGCGATGAACCGGGTGCATCCCTTTAACCAGGAACAGACGGAAGTTCATCAGGTTACCGTGGCACCAGCGACGGTCACGCTTGAGCTCATCCAGCAGGTTCGGTGGCAGCTCTTCATATGAACCCGGTAGATCGTAGGCAATCCACACGCCCCAGCCCGCACGACGCATCAATGCCGCTTCCACGAAGTCATGGGAGAGGATCGATCCCGCAAACGAGCCTTCGCCCGGCAGCGGTGCAAGCGCACAGTGTTCAATGAACGGTTTCACACGAATAATCGCGTTATGACCCCAGTAGTGCGACTCACCCAACTGCCAGAAGTGAAGTCCGGCGGTAAACAGCGGGCCATAAACGCGGGTAGCAAACTGCTGGCAGCGCGCGTACAGGGTGTCCATACCAGACGCTTTCGGCGAAGACTGGATAATCCCGGCATTCGGGTTCGCTTCCATCAGGCGTACCAGACCGGTCAGACAGTCTCCGCTCATCACGGAATCAGCGTCCAGCACCACCATATAGCTGTACTGGTTGCCCCAGCGACGGCAGAAGTCATCAATGTTACCGCTTTTACGCTTCACACGACGACGACGACGACGGTAGAAAATCTGTCCTTCGCCCTGCACTTCGGCAATCAGCTCCATCCACGCCTTTTGTTCCGCAACGCAGATATCAGGATTGTAGCTGTCACTCAAAATGTAAACATCGAAATGCTCCGCATTCCCCGTGGCTTTAACCGACTCCCACGTAGCGCGCAAGCCCGCGAATACGCGGTCAACGTCCTCGTTACAGATAGGCATGATTAGCGCAGTGCGGTGCTCAGGATTCAGCGGCTCATCCCCTACCGTTGAGGCAGAGATACTGTACTTGTCACGCCCAATCAGCAACTGCAGGAAGCCCATCAGCGCGGTCCAGAAACCGGCTGATACCCAACAAAAAAGCACGGCAAACAGAATGAGGATACCGGTCTGCAGCACATAAGGCAGCAACTGCATAAAGGAAACCCACAGGTTCTGCCCCATCATATCTGCTGGATTAATGAACGCCCATCCCTGATAAGGAAGGATCGTCTTCATATACCAGGTTGCTACGACCGTTTGCGCCAGCGTCAAGATCAACAGCGTATAACGGCGGATCGTGCCGACGGTACGCCATTTCTGCTCACTTTCTTGTTCTTCTTTCGTCAAACGAGAAAGATAACGCGGTGTGACATCGCGCCCGCGCAGGCGATCCCAAAAACGGCCAACCGGGTTAGTACGCCAGGGATCGGGAAACATTGAAGTACGTGTCGCTTTCGGCATTGCCTGCAGTTGGTCACGCCCTTCATCATCCTTTATCAACTGATCTTTGGCCAGAGAGTCTGGCCAGGCTTGCTCAAGGCGAGCTTTTACAGAACCCTGCGGTGAATCATCTTCGCGCGAGTAAGTACGGTGCTCGGCATCCAGCGCCTGATGAACGGCGCGGATGTCAGTTTTCGGCAGTGCCGCTTTTTCGATATCCGAAAGCGGCATTGCGTCAATATACTCAGTTGTCTTATTCATTGGCAGGTAACTGGTAGCTCCAGGTTTCACTCAACGGCTGATCGGCATTGGCCAACGCAGCACGCATTTCAGTGGTTTTCTTCGCATCTTTCACTTTCACGCGCAGCATCAAGCGCCACCCTTTCGTAACCGGGTTGTAACGCACGGTGCTTTCCACGATTTCACCGTTGTCGCCAATACTGGTTTGCGCGGTAATCGGGGTGTCCTGCGGCAGCTTTTTCATCTCGGTGCCGGTGAAATCCACCACAAACGCGATAGTGCCGTCAGGCTGACGAATAAGATTAGATTGTTTGACATCCCCTGTGGAACGGCGAGTCTGCTGCACCCAGGCATTTTCTGGCGCATGAAGCTTATCTTCATCGCGCGTAAACGTCAGGGTGTACTTAAAGTTCATCTCTTTACCTGCTTCCGGCAGTTGATCCGGAGTCCAGTAGGCAACGATGTTATCGTTTGTTTCGTCGTTAGTGGGGATCTCAACTAATTCAATTTTGCCTTTACCCCAGTCGCCTTTTGGCGTGATCCAGGCACTTGGGCGCAGGTCATAACGGTCGTCGATATCTTCGAAACGGGAGAACTGACGTCCACGTTGCAACAGGCCGAATCCTTGCGGGTTTTCCATCGCATAGCTGCTCACCGCGAGATGTTTCGGGTTATTCAGCGGACGCCAAATCCACTCGCCGTTACCAGCATGGATAGACAATCCGTTTGAGTCGTGCAGTTCCGGACGATAATTTGTCGTCGGAGATGGCTGGTTCGGTCCGAACAGGAACATACTGGTTAACGGAGCTACGCCCAGCTTGCCCACTTTATCGCGCAGATAGACTTTGGACTGAACATCCACAACCGTGTCACGGCCTGGAATAATCACAAAGCGATACGCCCCGGTTGCACGCGGGGAGTCCAGCAGGGCATAAATGGTTAAACGTTTGTCAGTCGGTTTTGGGCGTTCGATCCAAAACTCACGGAAGCGGGGAAACTCTTCACCAGAAGGCAGTGCGGTATCTATCGCGAGACCGCGCGCAGACAGACCATAGACCTGGCCTGCGCCAAGTACGCGGAAATAGCTGGCGCCGAGCATGCTGACGATTTCATCGTTTTTGTCTTTGCTGTTGAGCGGATACAGTACCTTAAACCCGGCGAAACCGAGATCTTTTACCGTGTCTTTATCGTGCTGCACATCGCCAAAATTAAAATAATCCGGGCTGTATTTGATTTTTTTCACCGCAGTTGCGGTAACTTCGTTGATCTTGACCGGCGTGTCGAAGTACATACCCTGGTGGTAGAATTCGAGCTTAAATGGGGTCTTAAGATTGCTCCAGTATGCTTTGTCGCGATTAAACTGGATCTGCTGATAATCCGCATATTTCATGTCGCGGAAAACGGAGGGCAAGTTACTTTTTGGCGCCTCGTAGCCTTTATCGGCTAAGGATTGAGCTTGCTTTGCAACATCATCAATACTGAACGCCCAGCTCGATGATGTATACAGCGTTAACATTACTGCTGCACCCAACCAACGCATTTTCATCATTTGTAGTTTATGTTTCATAATTAGTAAGCACTTCCCCCTTTGTGTGCTTATATTGATCCGATCCATTTTAATGGATAATCGGGTATTCCGACAACTGAATCCCTGTATTGTTCGCGTGCTGGCTCATGGTTTAAGCAGGTTCGCCTGCCTGTTTTCACTTTGAGTGCTTATCCTGGAGACAGGTTGTTGGACTTCGTGTAGGGTTGCCTTCGAATGTAACCATAATTCGTCTTAGGGATAAGACGAAAAGTCTGAGAATACGTAACTGTCTATGAGCTCTGTATCTCCACCACGTGAATATTTTCTGGATTCCATCCGTGCCTGGCTGATGTTGTTGGGGATTCCCTTCCATATCTCGCTGATCTACTCCACACATACCTGGCATGTGAACAGCGCAGAACCGTCATGGATATTGACCCTCTTTAACGATTTCATACATGCATTTCGCATGCAGGTCTTCTTTGTTATTTCGGGTTACTTTTCATACATGCTGTTTTTGCGCTACCCCTTAAAGCGGTGGTGGAAAGTGCGTGTTGAACGCGTGGGGATCCCTATGCTGACCGCCATCCCGCTACTCACACTGCCGCAATTTATCATGCTGCAATATGTGAAAGGCAAAGCCGACAGTTGGCATACTCTCAGTGGGTACGATAAATACAACGCACTGGCATGGGAGCTGATTTCTCATCTGTGGTTTTTACTCGTCCTTGTCGTTTTAACAACCGTGAGTATGTGGGTGTTTAGCCAAATGAAACACCGGTTGACGAGCCCCGATGGCGTCAGCACGTCCACGATATCGATGACAAAACTGACGTTGATCTTTTTGTTGCTTGGCGTCGGATACGCCGCCGTCAGAAGAACAATTTTTATCGTCTACCCGTCTATTCTCAGCGATGGCATGTTTAATTTTATCGTCATGCAAACGCTGTTCTATGTGCCGTTCTTTATGCTCGGCGCGCTGGCGTTTATCAATCCGCAGTTGAAAGCACTGTTCACAACGCCCTCGCGCAGCTGCACGTTAGGCGCGGCATGCGCTTTTATGGCTTATCTGCTCAATCAACGCTATGGAAACGGCGATGCCTGGATGTATGAAACCGAATACGTGATAACAATGGTGATGGGACTGTGGATGGTTAACGTCGTTTTCTCGCTCGGCCACCGTTTATTGAATTTCCAGTCAGCCCGTGTCACCTATTTTGTCAATGCATCACTGTTTATCTATCTGGTGCATCATCCGTTAACGCTGTTTTTCGGCGCCTATATCACACCGCACATTACATCAAACCTGCTGGGTTTTCTCTGTGGGCTGCTGTTTGTTGTCGGGATTGCGGTAATATTGTACGAAATCCACTTGCGGATACCGGTGCTGAAGTTCCTCTTTTCAGGGAAACCCATCGTTAAGCAGGATAAAAGCAAGGCCATTGCCGGATAGCAGGCCTGTCATTGCATGGTTCAGAGCAACCATTCAATCGGTAATACAGAGGCCAGCCTCACCAGAACCCGCTTCCAGAATCCTGTGGCGGGTTCTTTTTTCACTACCCGCTCACTGCCGCCAGGACAATCTACCCAGTTTATCCGACCCCAGCGGTCCAGGCGCAATTGCCAGGCCACATCACGCTGGCTTTGCATAAAGCGTTTATGAATCAATGACGCCAGCACTTCACTCTCAATCACAAATCCCATTTCCGTATTGAGCAACGTTGAGCGCGGATCAAAATTAAGCGAGCCGATGAAGACTTTGCGGCCATCAATGCTGAAGGTTTTCGCATGCAGACTAGAGCCTGAATTGCCGGTCAACCCGCGATCGTGTACCACCGTACCGCGATCGTGGGTTGGTTTTAGCTCATACAGTTCTACACCATAGCGCAGCAATTTTTTCCGCCAGCGCGCATATCCTGCATGCACAATTGCCACATCATTCGCGGCCAGCGAGTTAGTTAAAATAGCAATCTTTACCCCTTTTCGGACCAGGCGCAGGAGTTGTGCGACTCCGGCACGTGTCGGCACAAAGTAAGCGGAAATAATATCAATACGCTCAGTGGGTGAGCCCATGACGTCAAACAAACGCTGCGGTAATAGCGAGTGACGCGGCGCTTTCCCCTCTCCTTTTGCCGGATCGTCACTGAGCAGGCGCGTTTTGGCCCAAATCAGCGACAGTGAACCCTGGTCAAGATGCGTCATAAACTGGCTGGTCTCCAGTTTGTGCAAATAGCGTCGGGTAATATCGTCGTTATACCAGGATTCAGGCAGTTCAATGCGTTGAGTCGTTTCTGGTTCAGACAACTCCAGGACTCTTTGTAACGTTGAAACTGACTGACATTGCCAGTATCGCTCAAAATCATCCGCGACCTCTTTCACCACTGGACCGATGGCCATCACGTCAAGATCGGAAAACAACGGTTCTTCACCCGCACCGAAATAGGCATCTCCGATATTACGCCCGCCGACCAGCGTCACTACACCGTCCGCGGTATAACTTTTATTGTGCATGCGGCGATTGAGCCGGGCGAAATCGGTTAAATACCCCAATGCGCGAAGGATGCGAAATGAAAAGGGATTAAACAGGCGGACTTCAATATTTGGATGGTTATCCAACAGACGCAGCGTGTCATCAAGGCCCGGAGTGTTGTTATCATCCAACAGCAAACGAACCCGTACCCCGCGTTTCGCCGCGGCCAGCAGAACAGAAAACAGCAGCAGCCCGGACATGTCGTTCTCCCAGATGTAATACTGCACATCCAGCGTTCGTTCCGCCATTTCTGTCAGCCGATAACGGGCTGCGAAAGCATCCAGACTGTCATCCAGTGCCAGAATGCCGCACTGGTCCGGATGGCTTGCGCACAATGGGGTAATGGCACGCTCAAGTCGCGTCATATCAGGCCGTGTTATCATCGCCTTGTTGGGTGAGTAATCTCTTGTATAACCTGGCATTTTCCTCATCAAAACACACGAAGTAGATTTGATCAGGTAGCGCACGGCGGGTGATAAATTTTTGCACCGTATTCACCGCAATCTCCGCCGCCGCTGCACGTGGATATCCGTAGGCTCCGGTGCTGATAGCCGGGAACGCAATGGATTGATAGCCATTGGCCAGTGCCAGTTGTAATGAATTGAGATAGGCCTCTTCAAGGCGTTCTGCTTCATGATGATCGCCGCCCTGCCAGACGGGCCCAACAGTGTGGATCACCGCTTTGGCGGGAAGATTTCCCGCCAGGGTGATAACCGCATGGCCGGTTGGGCATTCGCCCTGTTGCTGTAATACCTGTTTGCAGGCCTCCAACAGTGCAGGTCCAGCAACGCGATGAATCGCTCCATCAACGCCACCGCCGCCCAGCAACGAGGAGTTGGCCGCATTGACAATCACATCAACGGCGATTGTCGTAATGTCGCCCTGTAAAACATGAACACGCGATTGCATAAGTTCCCCCTGACAAAACACTCTCCGTTAAGTGTACAGCAGGGTTTTCTATGAAATCTCACTTTTTAACTATACAGGTGCATATCTACGCCAGAACGATTCATTTATATTCAATATTAAGAATTGCCAGATTTTTCTGTTCATTAAGGTACTGCATTCTCATACTGGCAATTTGCTGGAGGCTTTCAGGGGCCATCGTTATCTGTTGTGTGTTATAGCGACTACTCCGTAACTTGCCATCACGTATACATGACACTTCAATCTGCTGTTGTTGCGAGCTCACATCACAAGGCGATTCAACTATTGCGCCACGAAAATGGATAATCCCGCCAGGTGTGATTTGCTGCGCCGTTGCGGGGAAGATAAAAAAAGAAGTAACACATAAACTGGTACTTAAAATACGTTTTAATAAGGTGCTCATAAGGGTTCCTCAATGATAAACCATCCTTGAGGGATCGAAGTGATCCTTCACCGCTGCGATTAACGACCAAATAAAAACGTTTTCACGTCTCTATATTCATAGAACAGCACCGCTTTCCCAGCCACACCTTTAAAGCAAATACAGCAAAAAATCATGAGCGATTGCTTGAATCAGGCCACTGCTGGGACAGATGCAATGACTGCCCATCCGAAACGGTAACGACAATGTTGACCGTATCTTCAGGTGAAATATTAAAGCTCAGTTTTGTTAATTCAATCGGCCGATTAGCAGGGATCGACAGGCTTGTTTTCTGTTGCGTTTGGCTTTGCCCCCCCGACCCTTTACGTATGGCAAGAACTTGTACCTCGCACACGCAGGGTTGCGATAATGTCACCTGCGGAATAATGGTATACATCTCACCTTGCTGGGTTGTATTAAAGGTTATTTGATTTGAAAGCGCGGCAATGAGTAATAGCGTATGCATAATATGCTCCCGAAAAAAAACAGGGCTTTCGCCCTGTTTATTATCAGTTATAAAACTGAATTAGTGCTGGTTAGCTGTCGCATTGTTGCCATAACCAACCTGCTGAATCAGAACATTCGAGTCAGATGCAGTCTGATTAACCACCGCACCGTTACGACCACCGAACTGAGTTACACTGATGTCAGCATTTTTTGCATTCCACTGATTGATATCAGCGCTGTTCTGGAAGCCAGTCTGTTTCAGGCTAATGGTACTGTCATCAGCACCTTGCCCGACGGTAGCACCGTTACCATGTCCGTGTTGTGTGATGGTCACGTCTGATTTACGTGCATCACTTTGCAGCGCATTCGCAACGTTACTTGACCCATATTGGTAAATACTCAATGAAGAGTCCGGGCCATAATTACTACCGCCACCATGATGATTGCCGCCCCATTGCGGAACAACACCTGCCAGAGCACTGCCAGAAACTACGATTGCTGCGAATGCTGCCACTTTTAAAAGTTTCATGGTAAACCCCCATCGGATTGATTTAAACGTCGTTTACGGATTAGCGTTGAGTAACGCGAATTGCCATTTGCGACTGTCTCTGCACCACAACTGCTGTTTTTTGTGTACCGTACTGGGTAATATTTGCTTTATTACCAGAACCTTTCTGGATAATCATCGCTGTATTACCGTAAGAACTTTGTTTAATACTCGCATCATTGGAGCTGCCCGTTTGATCAATATATGCAAAATTATATGATCCTGTCTGATCTGTTCTCGCCCGGTTACCTGAACCTTCTTGCGAAATGACCGACAATAACTTGCTGCCCTCCTGGCGAGTATTTGCACTGTTAGCAGTGCCAACCTGACCAATAATGGCTGCCTGATTAAATGAAGACTTACTTAATTCATTTACCGCAAAGTTATATTCTGAATTAGCTAAATCATAACTGGTTGCGGATGCAATCCCAGGCACACCCAGTATTGTAAACATCATAAATAACAACTTGTTTTTCATGCTGTCACCCTGGACCTGGTCGTACATGAAGTTAAATTAATTACCACTCAAATTGTTGTTAACATGACTTACATTTGTTAACGCCACGTTACGATGAAGAGTATGTCCGTTGAAACATTTTAAATAACTCACCCGCGAGTGGTATTTTGATATCCAGATTCACCCCAAAGTACTAATTAACAGTGAATAACACCGCTACAGGTATAGGTTTTATTTTTATTTCTCAATCAGAAATGAATTTCTATGCAGTCACTGAAAAAGTGCATTTTCCGCGATTTCAGGGCTTCGCAGCACCGTGTCGTGATAGTCATCGATGCAAGTCGTGACAAAGGTCAGTTTTTTCCTCTTAAAATTGTCCAACGTAAAGTGGGACAAAGAATTTAGAATTCATTAGAAATCTAAAACTCGCTAATCATTAATTAAAACCTTATAAATCAATAAATTATTATAATTTGTATGATTTTTTAAATCTATGCAGTAACGGTAAAATGTACAACTTTCCTATCAAATCTAAACTCCAATAAAACCTAAAAATCACATTTTAATATATAATTTTACATCCTGTTACATGTTTAACACTTGCTTTAAGATTTGTAATAGCTAGATTGAAATCAGTTGAAGTCCATTTGTTTTAATATTTTCACCCCTTTGGGTCGATATTTTATTTCTACACAGCAGTGCAGCATCTGTCAGTACTTCTGGTGCCTCTATTTTAGTAGAGACAGCTGTCAGGTGTGCGACTAAAAAGTGGAGTTTCATCATGTTTAATGAAGTCCATAGCATTCATGGTCATACATTATTGTTGATCACGAAACCTTCTTTGCAGGCAACTGCATTATTACAACATTTAAAACAATCACTGGCGCTAACCGGAAAACTACATAATATTCAACGTTCTCTGGATGATATTTCCTCCAGCTGCATTGTTTTACTGGATATGATGGAGGCAGATAAAAAACTGATCCATTACTGGCAAGATAATTTGAGCAGAAAAAACAACAATATAAAGACGTTATTGTTGAATACCCCTGATGACTACCCTTATCGGGATATCGAAAACTGGCCACATATCAATGGCGTGTTTTACGCAACTGAAGACGAACAGCGTGTTGTTAGCGGCTTGCAGGGTGTCTTACGCGGTGAATGTTACTTCACGCAAAAGCTTGCCAGTTATCTGATCACGCATTCTGGAAATTATCGTTATAACAGCACGGAATCAGCGCTGCTGACACACCGTGAAAAAGAGATACTTAATAAATTGCGTATCGGCGCCTCAAATATTGAAATCGCTCGCTCACTATTTATCAGTGAAAATACGGTAAAAACACATCTTTATAATCTTTTCAAAAAGATAGCTGTCAAAAATCGTACGCAGGCGGTCTCATGGGCCAATGATAACCTCAGGCGATAAAGCCATGAAACGCTATTTGACCTGGATTGTGGCAGCAAATTTATTCTTTGCTGCCGGGAATTTGCACGCGGCTACAAGCGTAGAAGTGGAGGTTCCCGGACTGTTAACTGACCACACTGTCTCTTCAATCGGGCATGATTTTTATCGTGCATTTAGTGACAAGTGGGAAAGTGAGTACACAGGAAATTTAACTATCAATGAAAGACCCAGTGCGCGTTGGGGAAGTTGGATCACCATAACGGTCAATCAGGACGTTATCTTCCAGACTTTTTTATTCCCCACGAAAAGAGACTTCGACAAAATTGTCGTCTTCGCATTGGCACAAACTGAGGAAGCATTAAATCGCCGGCAAATAGATCAAACACTATTAAGCACGAGCGATTTAGCGCGCGATGAATTCTAAAACATGATTTTGTCCGGAGGCTTTCATGCGTGTCAAACATGCAGTGGTTTTGCTCATGCTAATTTCACCATTAAGTTGGGCCGGAAACATGACGTTCCAGTTCCGAAATCCAAACTTTGGTGGCAACCCGAATAACGGCGCTTTTTTGTTGAACAGCGCTCAGGCGCAGAACTCCTATAAAGATCCGAGCTATAGCGATTACGGAATTGAAACACCGTCAGCGCTGGATAACTTTACTCAGGCGATTCAGTCACAAATTCTCGGCGGCCTGCTCACCAACATTAATACCGGTAAGCCGGGAAGAATGGTGACCAATGATTTTATCATTGATATCGCTAACCGGGACGGGCAGCTGCAATTGAATGTTACCGACAGGAAATCGGGAAAAACATCAACGATCGAAGTGTCGGGTTTACAAACACAGTCAACCGATTTCTAAGCCATAGCCACGAAAGGAAAAAATCATGCAGCGCTTACTTATAATGGTTGCAGTATTTTTACTCAGCGGATGCTTAACGTCCCCACCGCAAGAAGCCGCTAAACCGACATTAATGCCTCGCGCCCAAAGTTACAAAGACTTGACGCATCTCCCGATGCCTACGGGTAAAATCTTTGTATCGGTTTACAATATCCAGGATGAAACTGGTCAGTTTAAACCTTATCCGGCAAGTAACTTCTCCACTGCCGTACCGCAAAGTGCCACGGCAATGCTGGTTACCGCACTGAAAGATTCGCGTTGGTTCGTCCCGCTGGAGCGTCAGGGATTACAGAACTTACTGAACGAACGAAAAATCATCCGTGCGGCACAGGAAAACGGCACGGTTGCCATTAACAACCGAATTCCGCTGCAATCATTAACCGCAGCTAACGTGATGGTGGAAGGTTCAATCATCGGCTATGAAAGCAACGTTAAATCAGGTGGTGTCGGCGCGCGTTATTTCGGTATTGGTGCCGATACGCAATATCAACTCGACCAGATAGCGGTAAACCTGCGCGTAGTTAACGTCAGTACCGGTGAGATCCTTTCTTCGGTCAATACCAGTAAAACCATCCTGTCTTATGAAGTGCAGGCAGGGGTATTCCGTTTCATTGACTACCAACGGCTTCTGGAAGGGGAAATTGGTTATACCTCTAACGAACCGGTCATGCTTTGCCTGATGTCAGCCATTGAAACTGGCGTTATCTTCCTGATAAATGACGGTATCGATCGCGGCTTGTGGGATTTGCAGGATAAGAAACAAGTTGATAACGACATTCTGGTCAAATACCGCCATATGTCGGTACCTCCAGAGTCCTGATACTAAAAAGAGAATAAAAAGCGTGAGAGGGCCCTCACGCTTTTTTTATTTACTGGTCAGCGTGGATGAAGCCGGGTTTTCGCGACGTGATGCCAGCCACAATCCGCTGTTTTTCATCGCATAGCCGAATACCAGACCTAGCGCCAGAGACGGCACAACCAGTTGCCAATCCCCTTGCCCTGCAAACGTTGCGCATGCGCCAATAAACGTGCCTGGCACAAATGAAAGCAGCCATTGCTTTGCCTGGATACACATCATAAATGCGACAATTCCCGTCATGACATAGCCAAGGATGTCCATATGTGGGGCAAGTGCACTACCATTAATAATCACCAACGCCCACACCACACCGCTTAGCAGCGTACACGCCGAGATCCACAGCCCTTTCAGTCCACCTTGTGGGCAGGCAAAATAGGCTGTACAGCCCAGGAAGCCAGCCCAACTGAGTAAACCAAGAGAAACGGCCACCCATCCCCAGAGTCCGGAGAGAATGCCCGTTGTGATTGCAATAGAGAGAAGTATGTTCATGCCGCGCATCTTAGCAGAAAAACGGCATGGTAATGAGATCGTGCACACAATTCATGCAATATGATGAATTGCGTTGCAGTATATAGTGATTTAAATCACATTTATTCGTCTGTATCTTCCTGTAATTCATCCCACATTGCACTAATTGCATCGCGCGTCAGTGGCGCCATAGTTCGCCAGAAAGCGGTATTCGCATGCGCCTCAACTTTACCAAGGAACGTGTCGCACCAGGGAAGCAGGTAGTCAACAAACAAGGTTTCCAGTGCTTCACTCTCATCTTCTGCGGACTGGTCTTCAAGCCAGGATGCCGCCAGCAACAAGGTACCAATATGATCGGCAGGTGTATCCGCCAGCGGCATTCCACGCGCAGACAGGAATGCACGAACATCCGCTTCCTTCGCCCCTTCTACCCAGGCGCTACGATAAGGCGGCACTGAACATTCTTTCCCGACAAACAGCGCGTTGTAATCTGCAGCAAGCTGGGGCATATCACAGCTTTTCTGCAAACGGGCCAACAGCTCATCCTGTTCCAGTGGCCAGTTAGCAGACAGTTTACCTTCGCTAATCAAGGTAAACAGGGGAACCAGTAAAGGGTCCTGCGGTTGGCGGTAAAACAGCGAGCCCAGTACACGGCACAGGATAGAAAACTCGTTCATTGATATATTCCAGTTAGTAACAATTAAAGTTCAGCAAATTCCGCGATAGGCTCCATGCCCCGCGATTCCAGAAACGACAGCAAGCGTTTTGGTGAAACGTTCAGAATTCGGTCTTCCGGGAAGCCCACATCATCCAGAATCTTACGGCATTCACCGAACTCTCCCAACGTGAATGCGGTATGGGAATCTGAACCCAGGGCCACCCAGCCACCTGCATCACGTACTGCCGCAGCCACAGCGCGACAGTTATCTTCACTGCCCTTACGCGAATGCAAAAACGAGGAATTATTGATTTCCAGCGCGACCTGATATTTTGCCGCCGCCTGTGCAATTGCGGTGATATCAACGGGATACTTTGGATTTCCTGGATGGCTGATAATATGCACATTGCCGCTCGCCATCGTGGCGATCATCGCCTGGGTATTCGTGTCTTTATCGTGAGGTGCAAAAACCGGCTCATGGAAGCCTGCAATAATCAGATCGAGTGAGTCAAACATCGGCCCTGAGCAGTCAATTTCACCTTCAATATTCTTAATATTCGCCTCAATGCCGCGCAGGATCCCTACGCCATCTACAACACGCGGCCAAATACGCATGTTAATAAAATGCCAGTGATGAGGCGCATCCGCCATGTCCGGTCCATGATCGGTAATGGCAAATAGCTTGATGCCTTTGCGATGAGCTTCAGCGATGTAATCACTTAAGGTGCTGTAGGCATGGGTGCTGGCAACGGTATGCATATGCAGGTCAACGGGATACATAACTCTCTCCTGTAGTCGTTTTCCGTCAAGGATAGCAGGTATCGCCGCCATTAATACCCTAAATAATTCGGGTTGTATTTAGTCGAAACCCGGCGCTGGCCGGGTTGACATTGATATCAGTAACCCCGAACGCGATCGACCTGACCGGTAACCGCTTTTCCACTTTCCAGGCTCAGGATTGTACGAGAAATATAATCCACCGCTTCCGCTGGGCGCGTTACCGCAGCAATGTGCGGCGTCATCGCCACACGCGGGTGTTTCCACAATGGGTTGTCTTCCGGTAGCGGTTCTCGGCTATAGACATCCAGCATCGCACCTTTCAGTTTTCCGCTATCCAACGATGCCAGAAGATCGTCTTCATTGAGATGAACACCACGCGCCAGGTTCAACACATAGGCTCCATCCTGTAATTGATTCAACAGTCCGGCATTAATAATGCCTACCGTTTCTGCCGTATTGGGCAGAAGATTAATCAGCACACGCGTCTGGCTTAAAAATGCACTCAATTCTTCGGTGCCCGCAAAACTTTCCACACCAGGCCAGGATTTACGGGTACGGCTCCAACAACGCAGTGGGAACCCCCATGCCTGCAGGCTCTCTGCCACTTTAGCCCCTAATACACCGGCCCCCATGATGCTGATGGTAAATTCATCACGGGTATACTCTTGCAACGGCTGCCACTTCGCCTGGGATTTTAATGCCTGATAGTCATCAAAGCGGCGGAACCAGTGCAACACCTGACTCACCGCATACTCCTGCATTTGCAGACCCATACCGGTATCTTCCAGACGGAAAAGTGGAATCGAGGTATCCAGCATCTCCGGGTGTGCTTTAAGCTTACTGAGGATGGAGTCCACTCCGGCTCCCAATGCAAAGACAGCTTTTAACTTTCGCCCTGCCAGCATTTCAACCGGAGGATGCCAGACCAGCGCATAGTCGGCATGGGCATTATCACCCGCTTTCCACTCGCGAACGTTAGCGCCAGGGATGGCTTTCGTCAGCGCCTTTACCCACCAGGCCGTATCAAATGTAGGGTGATAGAAAATTATTTCCATATTGTCTCCTGAACATTGTTATGCGGAACATTCTCGCACTTATTATCATCATTTTCCGAGGGAACATCAGATTAGCAAATTTCAGAGTGCTGGCAAAAAAAACAATTCCCGCTCATTTAAGCCCCATGTTGCTTGAAGTTTGTGTAAATGCACGTTTTTTTGAAAAAGTAGATTGACGCCGGGGCGGTATTTCCCCTACATTAGCGCCCGTTCCAGCAGTACAGGAACAACAATATGGTGAGGTGTCCGAGTGGCTGAAGGAGCACGCCTGGAAAGTGTGTATACGGCAACGTATCCGGGGTTCGAATCCCCGCCTCACCGCCATATTCGAGAAAGAGCTCGTACGCATGTACGGGCTTTTTTTCGCCTCTGTCCCATACAGACTATCAACCGCCCTCAGAACCCGTCGATGGATCTTCGCTTTCAGTCAGTTCCTACGCCATATATGCATTCCTGACATACACTAGTTAAAACGATAAAAGTGAGGCAACAGGATGATAGCATTCCCGGCCAGCTTACTGATCCTGAATGGAAAAAGTGCTGATAACCTTCCCCTGCGTGACGCTATCGCTCAACTGCGCAATGAGAGTGTCGAAATCCATGTTCGCGTGACCTGGGAAAAAGGCGATGCACAACGTTACGTTGATGAAGCGCTCCGGTTGGGCGTAGCAACGGTGATTGCCGGCGGTGGTGACGGTACCATCAACGAAGTATCCACTGCGCTGATCCACTGTCAGGGGGAGAATGTTCCGGCGCTCGGGATTTTGCCATTGGGAACGGCAAATGATTTTGCTACCAGCGTTGGCATTCCTGAAGCGCTGGACAAGGCATTAAAGCTGGCCATTGCCGGGAATTCGGTAGAGATTGATATGGTGCAGGTCAACGATAAAACCTGCTTTATCAATATGGCGACAGGAGGGTTCGGTACTCGGATCACTACCGAAACACCGGAGAAACTCAAAGCCGCCCTTGGCGGTGTGTCGTACTTTATTCACGGGTTAATGCGCATGGATACGCTGAAGCCAGACAGTTGCGAAATTCGCGGCGAAAACTTTCACTGGCAGGGGGACGCGCTGGTGATTGGTATTGGCAATGGGCGTCAGGCCGGTGGTGGACAGCAACTTTGCCCGACAGCGCTCATTAATGACGGCCTGCTGCAACTGCGAATCTTTACCGGTGAGGAGCTGATTCCGGCACTGCTATCGGCGATAACTCAGTCCGAAGACAATCCGAATATCATTGATGGCACATCATCATGGTTTGATATCCGTGCGCCACATGAAATTACCTTCAATCTGGATGGAGAACCGCTCAGCGGGCAAGAGTTTCATGTTGAAATCCTGCCTGCAGCCCTGCGCTGCAGGCTACCGCCGGGTTGCCCATTATTGCGCTAATCCGACGGCACTCTACTGACATCAGGCAATCGTGACTTTGTTATCCAGATAAACATCCTGGACGGCATTAATCAGCTTCACGCCGTCAGCCATGGTTTTCTTGAACGCTTTACGTCCAAGAATTAACCCCATGCCACCGGCACGCTTGTTAATCACCGCGGTACGTACCGCATCGCTGAGATCGGTTTCTCCGCCGGCCGCACCACCGGAGTTAATGAGTCCGGCGCGTCCCATATAGCAGTTCGCCAGTTGATAACGCACCAGGTCAATCGGGTTATCACTGGTCAGCTTGCTATAGACACGATCGTCGGTATAGCCGAAGTTAACCGCTTTATACCCGCCGTTATTCTCCGCCATTTTCTGTTTAACGATATCCGCGCCGATAGTTGCCGCCAGATGGTTTGCCTGCCCGGTCAAATCAGCCGAAACATGATAATCCACACCGTCTTTCTTAAACGCAGAGTTGCGCAAATAGGCCCACAGTACCGTCACCATGCCCAGCTCATGGGCGCGCTCAAAGGCTGCAGAGATCTCTTCAATCTGGCGGCGCGACTCCTCTGAACCAAAATAAATGGTTGCCCCCACCGCGACCGCGCCCATATTGAACGCTTGCTCCACGCTGGCATACAGCGTCTGGTCAAAGGTATTCGGGTAGCTAAGCGTTTCGTTATGGTTAATTTTCACCAGGAATGGAATGCGATGCGCATAACGGCGGGAAACAGACGCCAGCACGCCATAGGTTGACGCGACGCAGTTGCAGCCCGCTTCAATCGCCAGCTCAACAATATTTTTCGGATCAAAATACAGCGGGTTTGCGGCAAACGATGCCCCAGCAGAATGTTCCACACCCTGGTCTACAGGCAGAATCGACAAATAACCGGTCCCGGCGAGCCGTCCGGTGTTGTACAGCGTCTGCATATTACGCAGCACGGCGGGGGGACGGTTATTGTCAACCATCACGCGGTCGACGTAATCATGTCCTGGCAGGTAAAGTTGGTCAGAAGGAATGGTCATACAACGATGCTGTAAAAGGTTGTCGGCATCTTTGCCAAGCAACTGCGCAATATCAGTCATAGCTATGCTCCCGTAAGTTCCGATTTGATCTCGGAAGTGGATTGTCCTGACCCGCCTGATGGCGGGCAGCAATAAGCCTGGTACTGACTGCGCATTTTTTCCATCTTTAGCGCACTTTTCAGCGATTTCCGCTGGCTCGATTCAGGCATCAAAAAATGATACAACGGTCAAATTTAGACCATAAAGGTATTTAAAAGGTATTATTAAGTGGTACTATCCAGACGTACCTTACCTGTCATGAAGGATTTAAAGATGAAAACTACAGTTAAGCTGTCGTTCATGATGTTTGTGGAGTGGTTTATCTGGGGCGCCTGGTTTGTGCCGCTTTGGCTCTGGCTGAGTAAAAGCGGCTTTACTGCTGGTGAAATTGGCTGGTCTTATGCCTGTACCGCCATTGCCGCGATCCTCTCACCGATCTTCGTCGGTTCGATCACTGACCGCTTTTTCTCTGCGCAAAAAGTACTGGCAGTGCTGATGTTTGTCGGCGCGATTTTGATGTATTTTGCAGCGCAGCAGACGACGTTCGGCGGATTCTTTCCGCTATTGCTGGCGTATTCACTCACCTATATGCCGACGATTGCACTAACCAACAGTATCGCCTTCGCCAACGTCCCGGATGTAGAACGTGATTTTCCGCGCATTCGCGTAATGGGCACGATCGGCTGGATTGCTTCCGGCCTGGCTTGCGGGTTCTTACCGCAAATGCTCGGCTATAACGACATTTCACCGACCAACATTCCGCTGCTCATTACGGCCGCGAGTTCCGCGTTACTGGGTATCTTCGCTTTCTTTTTACCGGATACACCACCGAAAAGTACCGGCAAGATGGATTTCAAAGTCATGCTGGGTCTGGATGCGCTGATCCTGCTGCGTGATAAGAACTTCCTGGTCTTTTTCTTCTGCTCTTTTCTGTTTGCCATGCCGCTGGCGTTTTACTACATCTTCGCCAACGGCTACCTGACAGAAGTTGGGATGAAAAATGCGACCGGCTGGATGACGCTGGGCCAGTTCTCTGAAATTTTCTTCATGCTGGCACTGCCGTTCTTCACCAAACGCTTTGGCATTAAAAAGGTACTGTTGCTTGGTCTTATCACTGCCGCGATCCGCTACGGATTTTTTGTTTACGGCGGCGCGGAAGAATATTTCACCTACGCCCTGCTATTTCTCGGCATTCTGCTACATGGCGTTAGCTACGACTTCTACTACGTTACGGCCTACATCTATGTCGATAAAAAAGCGCCAGTGCACATGCGTACCGCTGCGCAGGGGTTAATCACTCTCTGCTGTCAGGGATTCGGCAGCCTGCTCGGCTACCGCCTGGGTGGGGTGATGATGGAAAAAATGTTTGCTTATAAAGAGCCGGTGAATGGCCTCACCTTTAACTGGGCTGGCATGTGGGGATTTGGCGCGATCATGATCGCCGTTATCGCCGTGCTGTTTATGATTTTCTTTCGCGAGTCAGACAAAGAAATCACCGCCATTAAGGTGGACGACCGCGATATCGTATTGCAACAAGGGGAAATTAAATGAAAGCAGAACGTATTCTCGGTGCTCTTTATGGGCAGGCGTTAGGGGATGCGATGGGTATGCCGTCGGAACTGTGGCCACGAACCCGGGTAAAAGCTCACTTCGGTTGGATCGACCGTTTTTTGCCCGGTCCGGCGGAGAATAATGCCGCCTGCTATTTCAGCCAGGCGGAGTTCACTGATGACACCTCCATGGCGCTGTGTCTGGCAGATGCCCTGCTCGAGTGCGACGGAGAAATTGTACCCGACGTTATTGGTCGCAATATTCTGGCCTGGGCAGAGCGCTTTGATGCCTTTAATAAAAACGTGCTGGGTCCGACCTCAAAAATTGCGCTAAACGCCATTCGCGACGGCAAACCCGTCGCCGAACTGGAAAACAACGGTGTCACCAATGGGGCGGCTATGCGCGTGTCGCCGTTGGGATGTCTGCTGCCCGCGCGCGATCTCGATGCCTTTATCGACGACGTAGCATTAGCTTCCAGTCCAACGCATAAATCGGATCTGGCTATTGCTGGCGCAGTTGTGGTCGCGTGGGCGGTATCACGCGCCATTGATGGCGGTAAATGGTCGGAGATTGTCGACGCACTGCCCGCCATTGCCCGGCATGCCCAGCAAAAGCGGATTACCACCTTCAGCGCGTCTCTCTGTGCACGCCTTGAACTGGCGCTGAAAATCGTCCGTAATGCCGACGGCTTTGAGTCTGCCAGTGAGCAGCTGTATCAGGTGGTGGGGGCTGGAACCAGTACGATTGAATCCGTACCTTGCGCCATCGCGATGGTCGAACTGGCGCAGACCGATCCCAACCGCTGCGCCATTCTGTGCGCGAACCTCGGCGGCGATACCGACACCATCGGGGCGATGGCAACCGCCATTTGTGGCGCGCTGCACGGCGTAAGTGCGATTAATCCGGCATTGAAACATGAGCTTGATGCGGTAAATCAGCTGGACTTTATCCGCTACGCCAGTGGATTAATGCAGCTGCGTGAGCAACGGGAGGCGCAATGAGTGCTACTCGTCTGCAAACGCTTCTCCCACAGTTGCACAGCCAGCGACCGGTAACGGTAGTCGGCGCGGCGGTTATTGATGTGATTGCCGATGCGTATGCTCTTCCCTGGCGCGGCTGTGACATTGAGCTTAAGCAGCAAGGGGTGAACGTTGGCGGCTGCGCGCTCAATATTGCCGTGGCGCTTAAACGTTTAGGTATCGAGGCCAGCAATGCGTTACCGCTGGGTCAGGGCGTGTGGGCCGATATTATCCGCAACCGTATGGCGAAAGAAGGATTGCACAGCCTGATCGATAATGCCGAAGGTGATAACGGCTGGTGTCTGGCATTGGTAGAGCCAGACGGTGAACGCACATTTATGTCCTTTAGCGGCGTTGAGAATCAGTGGAATGCCGCCTGGCTGGCACAGCTGGATATCCCGCGTCATAGCCTGGTGTATCTCTCGGGTTATCAGCTAGCATCCCCGTGCGGTGAATTGCTGGTGCAGTGGCTGGAAGGTCTGGAAGAGGTGACGCCGTTTATCGATTTTGGCCCGCGCATCGGCGACATTCCCGAGCCCTTACTGGTACGAATTATGGCCTGCCGTCCGCTGGTGTCACTTAATCGTCAGGAGGCGGAAATTGCTGCCGAGCGATTTGCATTGAGTCAGGATGTGGAAGGTTTTGGCGCAGAATGGGTGCAGCGTTTCACCGCACCGGTGGTCGTGCGTCACGATAAAGACGGCGCATGGTATTTCAGCGCACAGACATCTGGGTGCGTACCGGCATTTGCAACGGCGGTCGTTGACACCATTGGCGCAGGTGACAGCCACGCCGGCGGCATGCTGGCTGGGCTGGCATCAGGCTGGTCGCTGGGCGATGCCGTCCTGCTTGGCAATGCAGTAGCATCCTGGGTGGTGGGTCACCGCGGTGGTGACTGCGCCCCCTCACGCGAGGCGTTACTCCTCGCACACAAAGACGTATAGGTCGCTTCGACAGTAACTGATACTGTATTCAATAGGCCGTTGCTGCTGATCAAGCGCTACCTGCTTGATCACCAGTACCGGCACTTTGCTGTCCATCTGGATATGTGACTGAAACTCGGCGTCCGGCATCCGCGCGCTAACGCGTGAGCGTGTGCGCTGTGGAAAGATATGCTGGCTGCGGAAATAGTCGTACAGTGAAACGCCAATGGCATCCACGTCATGGATAAGATGGGCGGGTACCCATGATTCTTCAATAGACACAGCATCTTCATCAACATAGCGAATGCGCTTGAGCAAGAAGACCTCACTGCCGACAGCAATGGCCAACTGCTGAGCCACCTCTTCCGGGCAGGGCACCACGCGTTTATTCACCCACAGCGTATCCGGCTTTTTACCGCGCAACACCACCTGTTGTGAAAAACCGCGCGCTTCTTTGAGCGAATACTCGAAGATGTTATTGATTTGCGTCCCGTAGCCACGCGCACGCGTCACCACCCCCTCTTCTTCCAGCGCCTGCATCGCTTTGCGCACCGTAATGCGTGAAACGCCGGTCAACTGGCTGAGGTCGCGCTCGCCAGGCAGGATATTGCCATGCTCCAGGATCCCACTGCGCACGGCGTTCTTAACCGTTTGAGCGAATTTCATATACAGCGGCGTGTTGTCCGCCGCTGAAATACGTTCATTCAGTTGCGCGATAAGCTGGGTATGCGCTTGTTCCATTTATCTTTTTCCTGGCAGCCGTTTCTGCAGCCAGTATACCATTTCTGCTCATCACCACCACGCGTGGAAATGATGCACCGGACCAATCCCCTCGCCCACTTCCAGCGTATCCGCCTGCGCCAGCGCCGCAGAGAGCCACAACTTAGCCTCCTGTACCGTATCAGCCCAGTTAACATGGCGTGGACGCAGTGCCGCCAGCGCTGCTGACAACGTGCACCCTGTTCCGTGCGTATTTTTTGTCACCACCCTTGGCGCGGTGAAACGCTGTTCGCCATCGCGGGTAAACAGCCAGTCAGGGCTTTGCTCATCATCAAGATGACCCCCTTTCATTAATACCGCCTCACAGCCCAGCGCCCGCAACGCGCGCCCCTGCTCTAACATTTCCTGCTCCGTTCGGGCATGCGATGCCCCGAGCAACGCCGCCGCCTCCGGCAGATTAGGGGTAATAATCGACACTTGCGGTAACAGACGGGTACGCAGCGTTTCAACCGCAGAGGAAGACAACAGCGGATCGCCGCTTTTTGCCAACATTACCGTATCCAGTACGACGTTTTGTACCCGATGACGCTGTAAACGTTCGGCAACGGCTTCGACAATATCGGTTTCTGCCAGCATGCCGATTTTGGTGGTATCGATGCGCACATCGCTGAACACCGAGTCCAGCTGTGCAGCAACAAAGTCAGGTTCAATGCGATACACCGACTGCACCCCGCGCGTATTTTGCGCCACCAGTGCCGTGATTACTGAGCAGCCATAAGCGCCGAGTGCCGAAAAAGTTTTTAAGTCGGCCTGGATCCCCGCGCCACCGCTTGGATCGGTTCCGGCGATCGTTAATGCGTTAATCCGTTTCATGCTTGCTCCTGGGCGTTCAGGTTATAGAGAGCGTCGAGAAATGCCGGAACAAAACTTCCCGGTCCCGTCGATTGTTCAGTGGCGCGTTGTCCGGCTTGCTTCATCCAGCTACAGGCAGAAGCAACATTATTCAACCGGTCGCCCTCCAGGGCGCAACTGGCTGCGACTACCGCTGACAATGCACAGCCGGTGCCCACTACGCGCGTCATCAACGGGTCACCGCCGTTCACGCAGACGGTACGCTGACCATCGGTAACATAGTCAACTTCGCCGGTCACCACGACAATGGTTCCAACCTGGCGTGCCAGTGTTTGTGCTGCCGGAAGGGCTACCGCTGGCGTATCCGTCGTGTCTACACCGCGCCCCACTCCGTTCATCCCCGCCAGCGCAAGGATTTCTGAGGCGTTACCGCGAATAGCCGCTGGCTGTAGCGCCAGTAAATCCAGACAGAAGCGACGACGAAACGCCAGTGCGCCCACGGCAACGGGATCGAGCGTCCAGGGGGTTTTCGCCTGCTGCGCCTGTTCAACGGCGGCACGCATTGCCGTTGCCCGCGCCTGAGTCAGTGTCCCAACATTAATGAGCAGCGCCTGGGCAATAGCAGCAAACTGGCTGGCTTCCTCAGGTTCGATCACCATCGCGGGCGATGCGCCAAGTGCCAGTAACGTATTGGCAGTGAAGCTTTGCACAACCTCGTTGGTCATACAGTGAGTGAGGGGGGAAAGCGTTCTAAATTGGTGTAAGGTGTGGGCCGCAAGTGCGCGGCTGTGCAGGTCAGGCTGCATGGTTCAGCTCCTGCCCGCGTGAAAGAAGGGACACGAGCAGTGTCAGACTTCCCTACGCTGGCATTATCCAGATCAGGTGGTACGGGTATTTCTCAGCCTTCACGCGGAAGGGCACCCCGAGTCGTTGAAACACAAATATGATATTCAGGTTTCAGCAACAGGATACTGTCTGCACGCCATGTTGTAAATTGCAGGCCAACATTGCCTACATATCTGCACTTCATTTACACTTTTTACGAAATAACTGGGGTACACACAAAATAGTGCTTGTCAGATATCCTGTAAGCCAGAAATGATACACGACTGATTTTGATGACCCGAAGAGGTAGAAAGGATGGGTATGAAAAATAAAATGTTGCTGGGCGCACTTCTGCTTGCGAGCAGCGTCGTCTGGGCCGCGCCAGCCGCAACAGCAGCCCCCACCGGTATCGATAAGTATGAGCTGAGCAGCTTTATTGCTGACTTCACCCATTTCAAACCCGGTGACAAGGTTCCACCACTGTATCTCACCGAAGAATACACCATTAAGCAGTGGAATCTGCGCAACCTGCCCGCACCGACGCCAGGCACCCACTGGACCTATATGGGCGGCGCGTATGTGCTGGTCAATGATGCCGACGGTAAAATCATTAAAGCCTACGACGGCGAGATTTTTTATCACCGGTAAAAAAACACGCACCCTATATAAAGGGTGCGTCAATTAAATATCACTCGTATTCCGTAACAACTTTAACTCTACTTTGTACTTTACCTGGTCGAATATTTTGTCCATATACAACATATCTCCCATATAGATTTAAGTTAACGCGTTGTTCTTCTGGAGTTACATCTTTAAAATTCAAAAGATCATAGCTGGAACTATTCCCTGCACTAAAATTAATTGCTTGACTTCCATTTAGTGAGATTTCAAACCCAACATCCCCAGCACCTCCATATTCATTTTCATATTCATTCTTGAGGATATTACCTTGAATACTCTCCGACTCAAAATGATACTTAAAAGAATAAGAGGACAATCCTTTATTGCAAATAAAAGATACGTTACCTGATGTAGGTTCAAGCTTTAGATACCTGGAAGCATTATTATTCAGATCTGATATCGTAACTGCTGGGGCAGTAAGTACACCATCATTAAATCTACAAGTTTTTGTCATTTGCGTGATTTGTGGGATATAAGTTACACGATAATAATGATTCGTATTATCATGCCCGAACAAACATCCTGTTGAAAAGCATTTCTCAGGAATAAAATCTATCTGGATGCCTTCATTTATATTTTTTGCATTTTGACTTACCCCAGTAGCTTTTGAAACAACATCAAAAGTTAAGGTAATTTCTGCCTTGTTTATTTTTCCTATATCCATCTCTGTAAAAGAGTTTTTTTTATCATACAAGATATGTGCAGGGTCAGAAGAAAATGTAGCCCTCAAATATATGTCACCAGCATCAGCATGGTATACATAATAGGTTTCCCTAGGAAATTCTATACTAAATACAGTTTCCCCCCCCATGTCAAATAAATTTCTACATATAGGCTTATGCGTAAATTTAAAATTGGATATATTGACAACATTGCCTTTCATATTATTAAGCTTTAATTCATCGCCAGACACATAGGTTTCAGCCCCATTAGAAATATAACAATGACTACTTGCACCAAAACTAATTAATGCAATTAAAAAAAACAAATATTTCATATCCGCCTCTCACCGACAAATATAAACTTTACTTTCATCAATCGTTTTGCCGAAAGTGATTGAGCATGAAAGTCCCTGTTGTTTATCGACCGCCACTTTTATCACCGATGGCACTTCATTGGTGCGAATAAAGAGCTGGCTTCCCTGGCCTACCACGCCGATATTGTGTCCATGTATATCCTCTACTTCGTAACCAAACGTCAGCGGTGAACCATCAGGGCGCTGCGCCCGGATATACCACGGTTTACGCTGGTCAGTATCAAATGTTGTCAGCACTACCGCACCGCGATATGGCGCAACGTTGCGGCGGTTCCCCTGCAGATCGGTTTCACTATTGGTATTGGACACATCCAGCATCAGATGGTTTTCGCGATAAGGCGTTAAGCCGTCGTAAACCACCACGCCATTGTGGTCAGTGGTGCGATATTTCTGCCCGTTCACATACGCCCCTTCCAGACCAGGCGCATGCATGACGGCAAACGTTTCTGACAGTCTGTTGGCTAAATTCACGCCACCAGACCAGGCCACAAGGCCACCTGAAATACTGCCGCCAGTTTGTGTGTATTTAGACGACTGACTGTAGCTGCCGTTAAGCGTCGCAACGGGCGCATTCCATGTCAGATTGCCGCCTGCTGTTGTTTCGCTACCCTGCCGCTGATGGCTCAGATTCACCCCATAGTTAAACTGATCGCGACTGCCTGCGGTGCCCGAAAGTCCGGTATTATTTGACGCAAAGCCATCATCATCAAAGGTCGTGGAATTAGACACATATAAATGCCTGCGCGGAGCGCTAATATCATCTCCCCAATCGAAAGGTATAGAGATAAATACGTTAAAACGTTTATCTTCATGATGATCTTCATCGTAAGTCTGGCTGGCGGAAAAGGTATAGCTAATCCGTTGCCAGCTATTGGAATAACTCACCTGATAATCTTTACTGTTACCGCTCCGTCCCCAGTAATCGCGCCACAGCGTACTGAGCGAAAACGAGCCCCAACCTTGCGGCAAAGACTGGCTGACGTTAGCCGAAAAGCTGTTTTTACGACCAAAATCATTCTGGTAATAATCCGCGATGTCGTACACATCATTTTCATCGCGATGGTAGTTGTTCTTATTGTTTGCCCAGACATGATCGTTAAATGTCCGATAATCCCGTGATGAGTAGCGATAAGCTGCCAGGCCAAAACGGGTGGCGGTTTGCGTCAAATATTTGTTATAGGCAATCTGGTAGCTCTGCCCGTCAAACACATCACCATTATCCTGTTTGCTGTGCGATTGTGTCGCATCGACGGAAATCGCGCCGATACGTGTATTCCAGCCGGTTCCAAGCGTAAACGCATTGTAGTTATCTGCCAGCATGGTGCCGCCATACAGCGTTAACAGATTATTCAGCCCGTATTGGTAGCTCATCTGCGCAAAATCGGTCTGGTTGCTGGCGCCTTCGATATGGCTACGTCCAGCGGCAAAATCATATTTTGAGACCCCCGGCTGCAGCATATTGGGCACCGCAGCGTACGGTACCAGATAGGTTGTTACCGAGCCGTCAGCCTCTTTGATACTGACGTCAAGATCCGCTCCCCCTCCAGCCAGCTGCAAATCAGCAATGGAGAACGGGCCAGGCGGAACCTCTTTCTGGTAAACCACAAAACCGTTTTGTTCGATGGTAACCAGCGCGTTGCTTTGCGCAATCCCCTGAACCAGCGGCGTAAAATTCTGCTTTGAGTTTGGCAGCATCTGCATATCGCGATACAGCCGCACGCCCCGAAAACGTACCGCGTCAAAAATATCTGATGAGGTATACATATCCCCGGCACGCAGAGTGCCCAGAATTTGCGGGATGCCACGTTCCAGATACAGGGTATTACTTTTCCACTCCCCGTTGCTGTCATCGGTTTTGTTATAGCTGGCATCGGAATGCAACTGCCAGCCCAGCAGATTTAACCCACTGGTAAAGCGTGCATAGGTACTTTTACTGTTACCAGAATCCTTATAGTCGCTGTAATACTGGCTGGCATAGTACGAGGTATAGAAGGCATTGATGCCACGATCCCAGTTTTCCGGAGGAACATAGCCATTCTCAAGCTCATCGACATACGCCTGCGGTACGCTGAGATCAAGACGAAACGTGCCGATATTCCAGGCGTAACTGCCTCCCTGTACCGCCTGCTTTAGGGTTGGGCATTCATACTGCTGGTCCAATGCTTGTGTATTTATCCCCAGACGCGTGAATGCGTCACGGGATAAACAGGTGTCATCCGGATTATCCTTAACGGTTATTTCATACTTACCACGCCACTGCTTATTGACGTAGATATCAATATCATATTGGCCTGGCAGTGGTTGGTTATCATCGAGGCGAAAATTTGAGACTTTTTCGCCTTTCATACCGCCCATCATAAAGTGGGTGTCAAACGTATCTTCTGCGGCCTGGGCGTCAATGCCAACCAACAACAGCAGTATTGCCGAAGCAAGCGGAGTCATCCTTAACATAACCAGCTCCTGTTATTTTAGGCTGACGTTATCACTAATATAATTGCCGTGATCGTCAATAATGGTCATTTTATACTGATTGGCATTAGTATTTTTCAATGCCACATTCGCACTGGAGAGCGGAGCAAGCATAATACTTTCATTGTTGATTTTGACATTATTAGCTTTAACTTCTGTCACCGTAACCCAGTTAGCAGCATCATTTCTGATAGAATAACTATTACCACTGCGTGTTAACGCCAGTTTATGGAAAGTATTTTTATTAACGGCGGCAATACCTTTTGGCCGATAAAAAAGTTTAATTCGATTCTGCATGGCGAATTTGAGTACATTTTTTCCGGCGCTATCAGGATTATTCGGTGGAATATCCAGTACATTAAGAAAAAATAAACTCTCTTTATCGTTAGGCAGCGTATTCGGCATTTTTTTAATTTTCAACTGCTGGCCTGAATCGCCTGCAACCTTTACCACTGGCGGGGTCAATAAAAATGGCACCTGGATTTTTTCTGGTGGTAACAATGTGTCACCGTCATCAATCCATGATTGCACCAGTGAAGACCGTTCTCCCTGATTCATCAGTTGCACCAGGACTTCATTTTTTTCCGCCGGGTAGATAATACGAGTACCATAAATCACAATACCAGCATGGACGGATTGCGTAGATGCGATCAAAAAAGCAATTAGAATCCATTTCATTTCGCGTTCGTCCTTCTAAAGGTATCGCCGGTGAATCCACCGGCATGAAAGGTTAGTCAGCAGAAACAGAAATAGTTAAAACTGATGATAAATCCCCTGCAGTTACCGGAACACCAGTATCAAGGCGAGCATATTTAGCGCCAAAATCTAAAGTATATTCAACTCCATCACTTGTTGTTTTTGGAGTCAGTTCTCCTGAAAGGTCGCTTTCCTCAACGTCAGTAATCTGCTTACTGCCTAGCGTTAAGTTAAAACCGACTCCTTCAGCATCACCCGAGGTTTTATTAAGTACACCAGAGGTAAAATTTGCACCAGTAATTCTGACTGTTTTTAAAGTTGTATTAGCTGGACAGACAATAATCATCGGCGTTGAGCTATCATGTTTTACATCACCAACTGTATCCCCAGTACTCAAATTAGCAAAGCGGGAAGCATCAATAGTGGGTAACTCAATTATGCTATTATTATTTTTATCTTTAAAATAGCAAGAGCTATTATCCACATGACCATTAATAGTTAATGTACCTACTTCATCAGCAGCAAAAACCCCAGCGCTCATAAATACAGCAGACAAGACAGCAGCAGAAATAATTGAACGTTTCATAATATCTTCCTTAATGAATTAATTTCGATTTGTTAAGAGGGGTTATCTCTTGAAATTAAATTCTCACAGGTGAAACGTTGCCGCAATGTAAACACGTTGTTTTATTGATTTAAAACAAGTTACAAATCGCAATATACATGCAACAAATAAATCAGGATTTGTATTATTTTCAGAATTAATAAATTTATGCGATTAACTGCCTGGAGAAATTTATTTTATGCATAGAAAACCATATATCATTCATTAAAATGATATATGGTTAATAAAGGCGTTCTTTTTAATCGTAGCGATTGAGTACGATCTGTCGCGTGGTATCGCCAGGGACTGTAACCATTTCCGTCACCACCCCACGTGCAGGTGAAGAAGCGACATTGTTAACAGTTGAAAAATGGAACGTCTTACCACACCGCTGTTGCACGTCGTTATTCACAACATCGGTACTACAGGTTGGTTCGGTTACTCGTCCACTGATTGTTAAGGTCGCGGTATCGGAAGCAAACGCAGATGCACTTATTCCATAAGTCAGAATTATAGTTCCCATCAGCGAGCTAATTTTCATTTTTATCGTCACCTCTGTGGTTAACATCAAATAACATGCAGATGGCCTGTCAGCGTAATACGGGTGAAACGCGCTGTTCAATCCAATGGAAATTATAGATTAATGAGATCAATTTGATCAATTACAATGATGCATTGAGGACGTTCATTCAGAAAAAGACATGGTTTATTAAGGCAGGATGAAATATATCGTGGACTTTTTAGCTCAATATATTCACCACATCAATATATTATTGATGTGGTGAATATTTGTAACACTGTTAATTACACGGCGCGGAAGGCGATCTCACCAGGGATAACTTCTCCCTGCCAGTAAAGCTGGGCAGCAACACGCCCTGCCAGGCTGCGGTAAATCGCGGTGAATTCACTGTCGGGACGACTGATAACCGTCGGCATACCGCGGTCGAGATCTTCACGCAAGGAAATATGCAGCGGCATTTGTCCCAGCAGTTGGGTATGATACTGCTCGGCCAGTTTCTGCGCGCCACCCGTGCCGAAAATCGGTTCATGATGACCGCAGTTGCTGCAAATATGCATGCTCATATTTTCAACAATACCCAGCACTGGTACTTCCACCTTTTCGAACATCACGATGCCTTTTTTCGCATCGATCAGCGCAATGTCCTGCGGCGTAGTTACCACAACAGCACCCGTTACCGGAATGTTCTGCGCCAGCGTCAACTGGATGTCACCCGTACCCGGCGGCATATCCAGTACCAGGTAATCCAGATCTGGCCATAAGGTTTCCTGCAGCATCTGCAGCAGCGCTTTACTGGCCATCGGGCCGCGCCACACCATCGCGTTATCGTCAGTGACCAGATAACCAATGGAGTTCGTCGCCAGACCGTGAGACATGATCGGCGCCATGTGGGTGCCATCTGGCGAGGTTGGACGCTGGTTTTCCGCGCCGAGCATTGTCGGGATAGACGGGCCATAAATATCGGCGTCCAGAATACCTACCTTCGCTCCTTCCGCAGCCAGCGCCAGCGCCAGGTTCACGGCGGTAGAGGATTTACCCACACCGCCTTTACCCGAACTGACGGCGATGATGTTTTTTACACCATTTATGCCCGGCTGGTTTTTCACACGCTTCAGCGTCGCGATGTTATGCGACAGCTTCCAGTCAATGGCTTTCGCACCGGTAATGCGCAGCAGATCGGCGCTACATTGCTCTTTTAAGTCCTCAAACGCGCTATGCCAGACAAACGGCATGACCAGCTCAACGTGCAACGTGTCATCCATCCAGGCGACGTGATGCAACGCTTTAAGCGTCGTCAGATTATGCTTCAGGGTTGAATGCTGAAAATTCGCCAGCGTCCCGGCAACCATCGCGCGCAGGGTCTCTGGTGATTTGGCCTGGGATTGTGCGTTCATCCCGACTCCTTTTTGTTGTTCTGAATATACAATAGTCACCAGGTAGTTTACTCCAACCGCAACAATTATTCATTTACGGATAAATGCCCTTATCGCTTGGCGCAGTAATTACCATTTTGGTACTATCAAAGCCCTTTTCACTACAAAAGAAGTAATTGCCCACTATGACTCAAGTCGCGAAGAAAATTCTGGTAACGTGCGCGCTGCCGTACGCCAACGGCTCAATCCACCTCGGCCATATGCTGGAGCACATCCAGGCTGATGTCTGGGTCCGTTACCAGCGAATGCGCGGCCACCAGGTTAACTTCATCTGCGCGGACGACGCACACGGTACGCCAATCATGCTGAAAGCACAGCAGCTTGGGATCACGCCAGAGCAGATGATCGGTGAAATGAGTCAGGAGCATCAGACTGATTTTGCAGGTTTTGACATTAGCTATGACAACTACCACTCAACGCACAGCGAAGAGAACCGTGAGCTGTCTGAGCTGATTTACACACGCCTGAAGGAGAACGGTTTTATTAAGAACCGTACGATTTCCCAGCTTTACGACCCGGAAAAAGGTATGTTCCTGCCGGATCGTTTCGTTAAAGGCACCTGCCCGAAATGTAAGTCTCCGGATCAGTACGGCGATAACTGTGAAGTCTGCGGCGCAACCTACAGCCCGACTGAACTTATCGAGCCGAAATCCGTTGTGTCTGGCGCGACGCCGGTAATGCGTGACTCCGAGCACTTTTTCTTTGACCTGCCGTCGTTCAGCGAAATGTTGCAGGCGTGGACGCGCAGCGGCGCGTTGCAGGAGCAAGTGGCGAACAAAATGCAGGAGTGGTTTGAATCCGGCCTGCAGCAGTGGGATATTTCCCGCGATTCACCGTACTTCGGTTTTGAAATCCCGAACGCACCGGGCAAGTATTTCTACGTCTGGCTGGATGCGCCAATTGGCTACATGGGCTCGTTCAAAAACCTGTGCGACAAGCGCGGCGACACAACCAGCTTTGATGAGTACTGGAAGAAAGATTCCGACGCCGAGCTGTATCACTTCATCGGTAAGGATATCGTCTACTTCCACAGCCTGTTCTGGCCTGCCATGCTGGAAGGCAGTAATTTCCGTAAGCCGACTAACCTGTTCGTTCACGGGTATGTGACGGTAAACGGCGCGAAGATGTCCAAGTCTCGCGGTACCTTCATTAAAGCCAGCACCTGGCTGAAACACTTTGATGCCGACAGTTTGCGTTACTACTACACCGCGAAACTCTCTTCGCGCATTGATGATATCGACCTGAACCTGGAAGATTTTGTTCAGCGCGTTAACGCCGATATCGTCAACAAAGTAGTGAACCTGGCGTCGCGTAACGCGGGCTTTATTGCTAAGCGTTTTGACGGCATTCTGGCTGCTGAACTGGCCGATCCGGCACTGTACAAAACCTTTACCGACGCCGCAGCGGTAATTGGCGAAGCGTGGGAAAGCCGTGAATTCGGGAAAGCAATCCGCGAAATCATGGCGCTGGCCGACGTGGCGAACCGCTACGTTGACGAACAGGCACCGTGGGTCGTGGCTAAACAGGAAGGCCGTGACGCCGACCTGCAGGCAATTTGCTCCATGGGTATTAACCTGTTCCGCGTTCTGATGACGTACCTGAAACCGGTACTGCCGACGCTTGCTGAACGTGTTGAGGCATTCCTGAACAGCGACCTGTCCTGGGATGCCATTGAGCAACCGCTGCTCGGTCACAAGGTCAACACCTTTAAGGCGCTCTACAACCGTATCGACATGAAACAGGTAGAAGCGCTGGTGGAAGCCTCCAAAGAAGAAGTGAAAGCCGCAGCCGCACCGGTGACCGGCCCGCTGGCGGATGACCCTATCCAGGACACTATCACCTTTGACGATTTCGCCAAAGTTGATCTGCGCGTGGCGCTGATTGAAAACGCCGAGTTCGTGGAAGGTTCCGACAAACTGCTGCGCCTGACGCTGGATCTTGGCGGTGAGAAGCGTAACGTCTTCTCCGGTATTCGCTCCGCCTACCCGGATCCGCAAGCCCTGATTGGTCGCCAGACTATTATGGTGGCGAACCTGGCGCCGCGTAAGATGCGCTTCGGTATCTCTGAAGGGATGGTGATGGCAGCAGGCCCTGGCGGAAAAGACATCTTCCTGTTAAGCCCGGATGACGGTGCGAAACCTGGTCAGCAGGTGAAATAACAAAAAAGCCGGAGATTATCTCCGGCTTTTTTTTGTTTTTTTCCGGCTGTCGGCTTCGCCTTACCCGGCCTACAAATCCCGTAGGTCCTGCAAGCACCGCGCCGCTGGCCAAAAATCACGACTTCGCGTTATGTACTCGCGCAGTTAAACCGCGCAAGAAATAGCGCAAGAATTGATCGCCACATTCGCGATAGTTCTTATGGTCCGGTGCACGCATCATCGCGGTGATTTCCGGCATCGATACGCGAAATTTCTGTTCGGTCATGATGGCCAGAATATCATCAGTTTTCAGTGAAAACGCGATACGCAGTTTTTTCAGCACCGTATTGTTGTTAACACGACGTTCAATCGCCAGTTCCGGCGCAGAATCATCTTTGCCACGCAGATGATAGATAAGACCGTTCAGGAAACCGGAGAGAATGATATCCGGGCAGCGAACAAACCCGTCCTCATCTTCTTTTGTCATCCAGGTGTCGAAACCTGCTGAGGTGGATTCCATCTCAGCAAGCGCAAGAATGCGCACCATATCGTTATTGTTCGCTTTCAGGGTGTAGCGCAGGCTACGAAGAATATCGTTACTTAGCATAGAGCCTTCAACTGTCGGTGATGCAATAGCGCGCAGTGTACCAGTTTTACAGGCCAATCGCCTCTTTTAGACTTTTGAGGTACCGACGGCTCACCGGGACAGTCAGTCCGTTACGTAAAATCAGCTCAGCCTGACCGTTATCTTCCAGACGGATCTCCTGCAAATGGGCCATGTTGACCAGGTATTGTCGGTGGCAGCGCAGCAGCGGAGTACGGCTCTCCAGCGTTCTGAGCGTCAGCTCGGTGAATCCTTCTTTGCCATCGCTACTAGTCACATAAACGCCGCTCATCCGACTGCTGACAAACGCCACATCATCCATTTGCAGCAGATAGATTCGGCTATGACCGCTACATGGAATGAACTTAAGCGCCTGCTGATGTTCCGGCAGTAACGACACATCCTGCTTCGTGCGCTCCTGACGTAAACGGATCAGCGTTTTCTCCAGCCGCGTTTCTTCAATCGGCTTAAGCAGATAATCAAAGGCATGTTCTTCAAAGGCTTTCACTGCATATTCGTCAAAAGCGGTGAGAAAAACGATATACGGGCGATGCTCGGGATCCAGCATACCCACCATTTCCAGCCCGCTGATACGCGGCATCTGGATATCGAGGAACAGCACATCCGGGCGCAGCTTATGTACTGCACCAATGGCCTCTACCGCATTCGAACACTCTCCGACTATCTCGATGTCGCTTTGCTCCTGTAACAGGATCCGCAGGTTCTCCCGCGCTAACGGTTCATCATCGACAATCAGCACTTTGATCATGCCAGTTCCTCCAGGGGAAGTCGTAAAGTAATTCGGGTAAAGAGGTCAGGCTCACAGGCTACGCTGATGCCAAAATCATCGCCAAACCGTTCCCGCAGGCGTTTGTCCACCAGACTCATTCCAAGCCCGCTGGACTCAGTCGTGGGCTGATACAGTCCGGCATTATCTTCAATATCCAGCATCAGATACTGCCCTTCCTGACGAGCCGTGATAGAGACTTCTCCGGTATCAAGTAGCTGGGAAGTGCCATGCTTAATCGCATTCTCGACTATCGGTTGCAGAGTAAACGCAGGCAATTGCTGATACGCAAGCGCTTCCGGGACCGTTAAGGTCACCTGCAGACGGGACTGGAATCGTGCCTTTTCAATTTGCAGATAGGCATTTACGTGTTCAATTTCATCAGCCAGCGTCACAATTTCCGACGGTCGTTTTAAATTCTTACGAAAGAAAGTCGAGAGATATTGCACCAGTTGGCTGGCCTGTTCGCTGTCACGACGGATCACGGCTTTAATCGTATTCAACGCGTTAAACAGAAAATGGGGATTAACCTGAGCGTGCAGAAGTTTGATTTCTGACTGCGTCAGCATCGCTTTTTGTCGCTCATATTGTCCGGCCAGGATTTGCGCGGAAAGCAACTGAGCGATCCCTTCTCCCAGCGTGCGGTTAATTGAGCTAAAGAGACGGTTTTTAGCTTCATACAGTTTAATCGTCCCCATCACCCGCTGGTTTTCACCACGCAACGGGATCACCAGCGTCGACCCTAATTTGCATTGCGGATGCAATGAACAGCGATAAGGCACTTCATTACCATCGGCATACACGACTTCTCCGGTTTCAATCGCCCGTTGAGTATATGAAGAGGATATGGGCTTGCCTGGCAGGTGATGGTCATCACCAATGCCGGTAAACGCCAGTAGCTTCTCGCGGTCAGTAATCGCCACCGCACCGATATCCAACTCTTCATACAGCACCTGAGCGACCTTCATGCTGTTAACCTCGTTAAATCCCTGTCGCAGAATCCCCTCCGTAGAGGCGGCAACTTTTAGCGCAGTGGCAGAAAACGCCGAGGTGTATTTTTCAAACATCGCGCGTTTGTCGAGCAGAATACGCATAAACAACGCAGCGCCAACGGTATTGGTCACCATCATCGGCGCGGCAATGTTACTGACCAGGTGCAAGGCATCCTCAAAGGGACGCGCAATCAGCAAAATGATCAGCATCTGCACCAGCTCGGCGACAAAGGTAATCGCGCCCGCAGTCAGTGGACTAAACACTTTATCAGTACGGCCACGTCGGGTAAGGACACTATGTACCAGTCCCCCAAGCAGGCCTTCCACGATGGTCGAAATCATGCAACTGAGCGCCGTCATGCCCCCCATCGAATAGCGATGAAGACCGCCGGTCAGGCCAACCAGTCCCCCAACAACAGGACCGCCAAGCAGACCGCCCATCACCGCGCCGATGGCGCGAGTATTCGCAATGGAGTCTTCAATATGCAGCCCAAAGTAGGTGCCCATGATGCAAAAGATGGAGAAGGTGACGTAACACAGAAGTTTGTGCGGCAGTCGTATAGTGACCTGCATCAGCGGGATAAACAGGCGCGTCTTGCTCATTAGCCACGCGATAACGAGAAACACACACATCTGCTGAAGCAGCAGCAACACCAGATTAAACTCGTACATACCCGCCAACCACACATTTCTTAAAAGCGCGTAACATACATGGGCTGCGCGTAACTTTCTTTGAACTGTTGCAAAAAAACAGGAATTTGTGAGAACGATCACTCGAAAGCGCGAGTATGACGACAATCTCACCCTTCTTTTGATCAAAAAACAGACAAAACTACCTGGTTCGCAAAAGAGCGTCTAAAGTAAAACTGGGACCTCGCGAGCAAGAGTGAGACAACGATGGCGCTTTACACGATAGGTGAAGTGGCTTTGCTTTGTGATATCAACCCTGTCACTTTACGTGCATGGCAGAGGCGTTACGGATTACTAAAACCTCAGCGTACAGACGGGGGGCATCGCCTGTTTAACGATGCGGACATTGACAGGATCCGTGAGATAAAACGCTGGATAAATAATGGCGTTCAGGTCAGTAAAGTTAAAATGTTACTCAGCAATGAGAACATTGATGTGCATAACGGTTGGCGTGAGCAACAAGAAACGCTATTGAGCTATTTGCAAAGTAACAATTTGCACAGCCTCAGGTTGTGGATCAAAGAGCGTGGTCAGGATTACCCTGCGCAAACGCTCAATACGCATTTGTTCATTCCCTTACGCCGACGTCTGCAATGCCAGCAGCCCATTCTTCAGGCGCTATTGGGGATCCTTGACGGTGTGCTCATCAATTATATTGCGATTTGCCTTACCTCGGCGCGTAAAAAACAGGGTAAAGATGCCCTGGTAGTCGGCTGGAATATCCACGATACCACCCGCTTATGGCTGGAAGGCTGGGTTGCCAGCCAGCAAGGATGGCGTGTTGATGTACTGGCCCACTCGCTCAATCAGCTACGGCCCGAACTGTTTGAAGGACGCACCCTGCTCGTCTGGTGCGGAGAGAACCAAACCCCTGCACAACACCAACAACTGGATGAGTGGCGCGCGTTAGGTCACGATATTTATCCACTCGGTATTTAATATTTTATTAACAAACGTGTACAATCCTTGAATTCACATAAGGAGTACAAAATGAGCGCAGCTAAAATCGGTGTTATAACCCTCTTCCTGCTGATGGCCATCGGTGGTATCGGCGGCGTGATGCTGGCAGGTTATACCTTTATTTTACGTGCCGGGTAAGGTAGTACGCTAATCGCTCAAACCCGCGATCGACAATGACTGCGGCCAATGCGACCAGCAGCGCCCCCTGGATCACATAGGCGGTATTAAACCCGCTTAACCCGATAATAATCGGTGTTCCTAACGTATTCGCACCAACGGTAGAGGCAATCGTTGTGGTGCCAATATTAATAATCACTGACGTGCGAATCCCGGCCATAATAACCGGTGCCGCGAGCGGAAGTTCGATTTTGCGTAGCCGCTGCCCCTGACTCATGCCCATCCCGCTGGCGATATCTATTACGCTGGCAGAGATCCCTCCCAGCCCTGCCAGCGTTGCCTGTAAGATCGGTAACACCCCATACAGGATCAGCGCGATAATCGCAGGCTCCGGGCCAAACCCCATCACCGGTACGGCGATCGCCAGCACCGCAACCGGCGGAAAAGTTTGCCCCACGGCGGCAATGGTTTCCACTATCGGCCTGAATTCCGCGCCCCAGGATCGGGTTACCGCTACACCTGCCCCAACGCCAATAATGACAGCAATCAGGCTTGAAATGCCCACCAGCGTGAAATGCGCCAGCGCCAGTGCCATAAAGCTCTCTTGCTGATAAACAGGACGCGGCAATTGGGGAAACAACGCGCTGAACAGTGTCTGGCTGTGGGGCAATCCCACCAGCAACACCAGGAACAGCGCAATGAGCCACAGCAGAGGATCAAACAGATGTTTCACTGTGCGGTGTCTCCGAAAGCAGATCGTGAAAATGCAACGTACCACGGGCCACGCCATGGGCATTAACCACCGGCAACACATCACAGCCACGGGCGACAAAAACAGATAACGCATCACGTAACGTCATCTCGTCCACCAACGGCTCACCGGCCAACTGTTCACCACGACGGGTAAAATCTCCCACCGTGCGCAATGACAGCAGTCTTACACCCAGTTCACTGTGGCCAAAAAAGGTCCGCACGAAATCATTCACCGGAGCCGTCAACATCGACAGCGGCGTGCCCTGCTGCACCACCTGGCCCGCATCCATTAACACCAGGTGCTCCGCCAGTCTCAGCGCTTCATCGATATCATGCGTCACCAACACGATGGTACGACCCAACAGACGGTGGATACGCGTCATCTCCTGCTGTAGCGCACTGCGTGTTACCGGATCCAGCGCGCCAAAAGGTTCGTCCATCAGCAGGACCTGAGGGTCAGCCGCCAGCGCGCGTGCCACACCGACCCGCTGCTGTTGGCCGCCGGAAAGCTGATGCGGATAGCGGTGACGCAAATCCGCTTCCAACCCCAGCAACGCCATCAGTTCTTCTGTTCGGTCATCAATACGTGCACGTGACCACTTCTGCAGCTGTGGTACGGTGGCAATGTTCTGGGCGACAGTCCAGTGTGGAAATAAGCCAATCGACTGGATGGCATAGCCCATACGTCGTCTTAATTCCAGCACCGGCAGGCTACGGATCTCTTCCCCGGCAAAACGGATCTGCCCACTGTCATGCTCGACCAGCCGGTTGATCATTTTCAACGTGGTGGATTTCCCCGAACCGGAGGTCCCAATTAATACCGAAAAGCTCCCTTCGCCTAAATGCAGATTGAGATCGCTCACGGCCTGTTGCTGGTTATAGGTTTTATTGACATGGCTAAATTCAATCATCGTTTGTCACCTTCAGCAGCGCTAAGCCTAAATCAAACAGCGCATCAATCAGCACTGCCAGTACCACCACCGGAATCACGCCCAGTAGCACTAAATCAACGGCGCTACTGAGCAGTCCCTGAAAGACCAGCGCGCCAAATCCGCCAGCCCCAATCAATGCGGCAATGACCGCCATCCCCACCGTCTGTACCATCACCACCCGCAAGCTACGCAGGAAAACGGGTAGCGCTAACGGAAGCTGCACCGAAAGAAAACGCTGACGCGCGCTCATCCCCATCGCCCGCGCACTTTCCATCACATCACGCGGAACCTGATTCAGCCCGGCCACCACGCCACGAACCAGTGGCAATAAGGCATACAGCACCAGCGCAATCAGCGCCGGCGTCAGGCCCGTTCCCGCTACGCCGAGCGAGCTAAGCCACGGGAAATGCTTAACCAGTCCGGCAAGCGGCGCGATCAACAAACCAAACAACGCGACGGAGGGGATCGTCTGGATGATATTCAGCACAGCAAATATTGGCCCCTGACGCGAAGCAGAAAAGGTGCACCAGATGCCCAGCGGCACACCAATACACAGCGCAGGCACCACTGTACCGAACAGAATAGTCAGGTGCTGCGCCAGAGCATCATCAAAGACATCATGGCGGTTGGCATATTCTTTGAGCAGAGAAAGATCGTTAAGGGTGCCGGTCAGCAGCAGCGCCACTGGCACAATGACAATTTGCGCATGCAGCACCCAGCGCCACAGCGGCTGAGCGGTGATACGCCGAATGGCGTCACTGCCAGCCAGCAACAACACCCCTACCCCAAGCCAGAAACCGCTCCCCAGGCTGGTTCTGGCGACAGAAGTTCCCGTCTGAGCCAGATGCGTTGCCGTTTTCCCGGCCATAAACAACGCCGCTATCACCAGTAACTGGACAACAACCAGCGTCAATACACTGCCGGATTTACCGGGTATGAAGCATAGAACCACGAGCAGTAAAAGTGTCGCCGCCAGTCCCCACGCCATGTGGGGCCAGACCTCCCAGAGTTGGCGACCTTCACCGGAAACCAGACGATTAGGGGCATAACTGATGAAAGGAAGCGCGGCTGCGGCCACGGTCAGGACCACCAGCAGCAACAGCACCCGATTAACGGATATCTTCGACACAACACGCACCTGCTGCAAATCCGTTACTTCACCCATCCTTTTTGCTTCAGGTAATCTGCCGCGACTTTTTTCGCATCCAGCCCCTCAACGGCGATACTGGCGTTGAGCTGCTGCAGCGTTTTTTCATCCAGGCTGGCAAATACCGGCTGTAGCCATTCCCCCATTTGCGGGTAGTCTTTCAGCACCGACTCACGCACGACGGGCGCTGGCGCGTAAATCGGCTGAACCCCTTTAGGATCGCTTAATGTTTGCAGCCCCAGCGCGGCAACAGGGCCATCGGTTCCGTAAGCCATTGCGGCATTAACTCCGGAGGTCTGCTGCGCCGCAGCTTTAATTGTCACCGCAGTATCGCCCCCTGCCAGCGACAACAATTGGTTCTGATTGAGTTTGAAGTCATACGCTTTTTCAAATGCGGGCAGCGCGTCTGCACGCTCAATAAACTCAGCAGAGGCCGCCAGTTTGAACGTCCCCCCCTCTTTCAGGTAGCGGCCTAAATCCGCAAGAGAGACAAGTTTGTTTTTTTCAGCGATATCCTGACGTACTGCAATAGTCCAGGTATTGTTGGCTGGCGCAGGCGTTAGCCAAATCAGTTTATTTTGCTCAGCGTCCAGTTTTTTCACTTTGTCGAAACCGGCCTGCGCATTTTTCCACGCGGGGTCGTTTTCATCTTTAAAAAAGAATGCGCCATTGCCGGTATATTCCGGATAAATATCCAGTTCACCGGAAGTGATGGCCCCACGCACCACGGGCGTAGTGCCCAGTTGTACTTTATTGACAGTTTTCACGCCGTGGCTCTCAAGCACCTGCAAAATAATATTGCCGAGCAGCGCCCCTTCGGTATCAATTTTTGACCCCACAGTGACGGGTGACGCGGCCTGTAAAGGCAAGCTTATCGTGGCCAGTAACGCCAGCGAACCCACCCATACCTTTGAGATTATCATGCTGCTCTCCTCATCCTTTTGCTGCCCTTTTCAGAGACTTGAGGAAAAAGCATAGTCGAAAAATCAGGGCTTAACCTGGCAATTGGGGAGTAAGAGAGGGATTTGTTAACCGTAACGTGATGAGAAATAAGAAGCAGACGCGACGCATACGCCTAAAGATAAAGGCCGGAAACCCGGCCTTTATTCGCTAATCAATTACAGCAGCTCAAATTCGCCCTGCTTCACTCTGGCAGAATCCACGCCGATAAAGACGTTAAACTTGCCCGGTTCAGCATCGTATTTCATCTGCTGGTTCCAGAACTTCAGCGCGTCAATATCAATGGGGAAGCTGACGGTCTGGGTTTCACCTGGCTTGAGGTTCACTTTCTCAAAACCTTTCAGCTGTTTGACCGGACGACTCATTGAAGCGGTCACATCCTGCAAATACATCTGAATAACCGTTGCACCTTCGCGCTTGCCGGTGTTGGTCACCTGCACGCTGGCCGTCACGGTCCCGTCACGCTTCATCGTTGGGGAGGAGAGCTTCACATCAGAAACCGTGAACGTGGTGTAGCTCAGACCATAGCCAAAGGGATACAACGGGCCATTCGCTTCATCAAAGTAGCGCGACGTATATTTGTTCGGCTTATCGGCGTTATACGGGCGACCAGTATTAAGATGGCTGTAATAGACCGGGATCTGCCCCACCGATCGCGGGAAAGACATCGGCAGTTTACCTGACGGGTTGTAATCACCAAACAGTACATCGGCGATGGCGTTACCGCCTTCCGTCCCGGCAAACCAGGTTTCGAGGATCGCATCGGCCTGTTGATCTTCTTTAACCAACGCCAGCGGACGACCGTTCATCAGCACCAGCACCAGTGGTTTACCGGTTGCTTTCAGCGCGGCAATCAGGTCACGCTGACTCTGTGGAATAGTGATATCGGTGCGGCTGGAAGCTTCATGCGCCATACCCTGCGCTTCGCCGACTACCGCAACCACCACGTCAGACTGCTTCGCTGCGTTCACGGCTTCATCGATCATCGCCTGCGGCGAGCGCGGGTCAACCTTCACCGCCTCTTCATACAGATTGAGGAAATCGACAATGCCTTTGTCGTTGGTGATATTCGCCCCTTTGGCGTACAGCACTTTGCCCTTATCACCGACGGCATTTTTAATCCCAGTCAGTACCGTTACCGACTGATCGGCAACACCGGCAGCGGACCAACTGCCCATCACATCACGCTTGCTGTCGGCCAACGGACCGACGACTGCCACGGTGGCTGTTTTTTTCAGTGGCAATGTTTCCAGGCGGTTTTTCAGCAATACCAGACTTTCACGCGCCACGTCACGCGCCTCTTTGCGATGCAAACGGCTTTCCGCGTTGGTGTCCTGTGGGTCAGAGTCTTTCGCCCCCAGGTGGCTGTACGGGTCATTAAACAGCCCCATATCATATTTTACATTCAGTACATGACGCGCGGCATCATCGAGTTCCGCCATCGTAACCTTGCCCGACTTAATCAACCCCGGCAGATACTTACTGTAGTATTCATCGCTCATGCTCATGTTAATACCGGACGTGATCGCCACGCGCACAGCATCTTCGGGGTCGGACGCGGTACCGTGCTTAATCAATTCTTTAATTGCGCCGTGATCGGAAACCGTTATGCCTTTAAAGCCCCACTTATCGCGCAGCACATCTTTGAGCAGCCAGGCATCAGAGGTGGCGGGCGTCCCATTCAATGAATTAAGCCCCACCATCACCGCACCGCTACCGGCATCCAATCCGGCCTTGTATGGCGGCATATAGTCGTTGAATAAACGCTGCGGACTCATATCCACAGTGTTGTACTCTTTTCCGCCCTCAACGGCGCCATAAGCAGCGAAGTGCTTGACGCTGGTCATCACTGAATACCTGTCGGCCGGGCTTTTCCCCTGCATCGCTTCCACCATGGTTTTGCCCATGATGGCGGTCAAATACGTATCTTCACCAAAACCTTCGGATGCACGGCCCCAACGCGGATCGCGAGAGACATCGACCATCGGCGCCCAGGTCATATTCAGACCATCGTCTGCGGCTTCATACGCAGAAATACGGCCAACGGTTCTGACCGCATCGAGATTAAAAGAGGACGCCAGGCCGAGACTTATCGGGAACACAGTACGTTGACCGTGCAATACGTCGTAGGCAAAAAAGAGAGGAATTTTCAGGCGGCTAAGTTCCATCACCTGATCCTGCATCTTACGGATATCCTGGCGCGTGACGGTGTTAAAAATCGCCCCAACCTGTCCATCTTTGATCATTTCACGGATGGCTTCTTTCGGGTTATCAGGTCCGACGCTTATCAACCGCAATTGCCCGATTTTCTCATCCACGGTCATCTGTTTGAGTAAATCGGTCACAAACGCATCCCGCGCTTCAGGCGTCAGTGGATGGTTACCAAACAAGGTGTCCGCCAGCGCTGGTTGCAACGCCAGGCCCACAGCGACACCTACAGAACATAGCCATTTCATGTTGATTCTCTCTTAATTTCTACCCGACGAGGCAGCGAAAATATAACAAAAACCGCAGCTTGCCGTAAGCCTAAACGGGAGTGGGGAAGAAAGCTAAGGATATTCTCTGAATTTTCAAAACCAGCATGAATCAGTGGGATACAACACAGAGACAATGCGAATGAGAAAGCGTATTGTCATACATAGCGCTATGCTTGTTCCTGATATTGAGTCCCACCACAAGGAGTGGAGAATGTCTTCCATTACAACAATTGATAATAAAGCGTTTCTGACTGAATTGACCCGACTGGTCGGCCATTCACACCTGCTCACCGAACCGGCCAAAACTGCCCGTTATCGTAAAGGCTTCCGCTCGGGCCAGGGCGATGCGCTCGCCGTCGTATTCCCTGGCTCGCTATTAGAGCTGTGGCGTGTCCTCAACGCCTGCGTCTCGGCTGACAAAATAATCCTGATGCAAGCCGCCAATACCGGTCTGACCGAAGGCTCTACGCCTAGCGGCAATGATTACGATCGCGACATCGTTATCATCAGCACTCTGCGCCTCGATAAGCTGCACGTCATCGGCAACGGTGAACAGGTGCTGGCTTATCCCGGTACGACACTTTATTCGCTGGAAAAGGCGCTCAAACCTTTTGGCCGTGAACCGCATTCGGTGATCGGCTCTTCCTGTATCGGTGCTTCCGTGATCGGCGGTATCTGCAACAACTCTGGCGGATCGCTGGTGCAACGTGGTCCGGCATACACAGAAATGTCGCTCTTTGCACGCATTGACGAACAAGGTAAATTGCAGCTGGTCAACCATCTGGGTATCGAGCTGGGTCAGACTCCGGAGCAGATCCTGAGCAAACTTGATGACGAGCGGATCAAAGATGATGATGTCCAGCACGATGGGCGTCATGCACACGATCATGATTACGTCACCCGCGTCAGAGATATTGAGGCCGATACACCGGCACGCTATAACGCAGACCCTGAGCGTTTGTTTGAATCTTCTGGTTGCGCCGGAAAGCTTGCGGTGTTCGCCGTGCGCCTGGATACCTTTGAGGCTGAGAAAAACCAGCAGGTATTTTATATCGGTACCAACCAGCCAGAAGTGCTGACAGAAATCCGTCGTCATATTCTGGCCAAATTTGAACATCTGCCGGTCGCGGGTGAATATATGCACCGCGATATCTATGACATCGCCGAAACCTATGGCAAAGATACGTTTCTGATGATCGACAAACTCGGCACTGACAAAATGCCGTTTTTCTTTACGCTGAAAGGCCGCACCGATGCGATGCTGGAAAAAGTGAAAATTTTCCGCCCGCACTTTACCGACCGGGCGATGCAGAAGTTTGGCCATTTATTCCCCAGCCATTTACCGGCACGGATGAAAAGCTGGCGTGATAAATACGAACATCACCTGCTGTTAAAAATGGCCGGTGGCGGTGTAGCTGAAGCACAAAGCTGGCTGACTGAGTTTTTCAAAACTGCCGAAGGTGATTTCTTTGCCTGTACGCCGGAAGAAGGTAGCAAGGCATTTTTGCACCGCTTCGCAGCGGCGGGCGCGGCCATTCGATATCAGGCCGTCCATGCGGATGAAGTGGAAGATATTCTGGCGCTGGATATTGCGCTGCGTCGTAACGATACCGAATGGTATGAGCACCTGCCGCCGGAAATAGACAGCAAACTGGTGCACAAACTCTATTACGGCCACTTTATGTGCTATGTCTTCCATCAGGATTACATCGTGAAGAAAGGTGTGGATGCTCACGAACTGAAAGAGCAAATGCTAGTGTTACTGCGTGAGCGCGGGGCACAATATCCTGCAGAACATAACGTGGGGCATCTGTATAAAGCACCTGAAACATTGACGCGTTTTTATCGCGAAAACGACCCGACCAACAGTATGAATCCAGGTATTGGCAAAACCAGTAAGCAGAAGTACTGGAAAGAATCGTAGGCCCGATAAGCGTAAGCGCCATCGGGCACGTTGCCGGGGGCGCTTCGCTTGCCCGGCCTACGGTTTAATCGTTTTGCGCGGTTTGCTCACCTGTCGCTGAACCCGCTGCCGCCATCTGTGCGGCTTTTTGCTTTTTATAGCTCAGCGCCGCGGCCGGAACAGGCATCACCTTGCCGGTTTCGATCCAGGTGCGTAAACGACTGGCATCAGCAAAGTGGGTATATTTGCCAAAGGCATCCATGACCACCAGCGCTACCGGCTTGTTATTAATAACCGTACGCATCACCAGGCAGTGACCAGCGGCATTAGTAAACCCAGTTTTGGTGAGCTGAATGTTCCAGTTATCACGGTACACCAGATGGTTGGTGTTACGGAACGGCAACGTATAAGCCGGATTAGCAAAGGTCGCCATGTCTTCACGCGTCGTACTCAACTGACCAATCAGCGGATACTGCTTGCTGGCAATCAGCAGTTTAGTTAAATCACGCGCCGTCGAGACGTTATGAATCGATAACCCGGTCGGTTCCACAAAGCGCGTCTGGGTCATTCCCAACGACTTCGCCTTCGCATTCATCGCCTTGATAAATGCGTTATAACCGCCCGGATAGTGGTGCGCCAGGCTTGCCGCTGCGCGGTTTTCTGAGGACATCAGCGCCAGTAGCAGCATATTCTTACGACTGATCTCACTGTTCAGACGCACACGAGAGTAGATGCCTTTCATTTCCGGCGTCTGACTGATGTCAACTTTCAGTTTTTCATCCAGCGGCAGTCGTGCATCAAGCACCACCATCGCCGTCATTAATTTGGTAATCGACGCAATCGGACGCACGAGGTCCGGGTGGTTCGAATAGATAACTTTGTTGGTATTCAGATCAACAATCATCGCACTACCAGAAGCAATCTCAGGTTGAGATGCCGCTGCAGTAGTCGCCGTTTTCGCTACGGCTTGGGGTGCAAAAGGAACAGCCAGCACCAGGGCAAGACTTAATAATGAAACTCGGAATTTCAGCATGATGAGGTTTCTGATAATGGTTCACGCACGTCACAACGCACACCGCCTGAAATAAGGATTATCTCAGGCTAGCTCTGGCATCATAGCGATCCGGCAGGTTTGCCGCTACAGAAGAATCATCTCGAAATGCTGCGTTGCTGACTTTTACGCCAACAACGCAGCACAGACAGGTTGTACGCCTAGAACAATCGGTACCCGTAACCCCACAGGATCACCGTAATCGCCAGCAGAACCTCCAGCACCAGCACGCCAATCGCCAGCGTTGAACTGGAAAAGCTCAGCCCTTCTTCTTTAGTGATATTCAGGAACGTTGGAATACCGAGATAGAGTAAATAGCCGGTGTAAAACAGCGCGATGGTTCCCACGAGCGCACACAGCCAGACCAGCGGATACAGCGCCACCAGCCCGCTTAAAAACAGCGGCGTGGCAACATATCCGGCAAAGACCATACAATGCGCCAGCGACGGGCGTCGCGAGTAATTACGCGCCATCCACCAGATAACTCTGCCCATGATGGCCACACCCGCCAGCATCACGCCGTAAAACAGAATTGCCATCGCAAATCCGGTAAACAGGGATAACTTCAGTATATTGCCGTCGCCAAAATTCCAGCCAATTTGCGTGGTGCCAATAAACGCACAAATCACCGGGATTGCCGCCATCAGCAGTACATGGTGGGTATAGTGATGCGAAACACTTTCGTTTTCGCTGTTGATCACGTGCATTTCACGATCGGGATGGGAAAACAGCCCCCAGACATGGTTCATACCGCCCCCTTCTTGTCAGCTCCGGACCTCAACACTTCAAGTATAATTCAGCTTTTGATTATTTTATGTACACATGAAAAATACCGATACGCTGAGTTGCTGCTTTTCCGGCATGAACTATTCACTGGGTGTATGCTATGGAGCGTGGAGGTCATACAACGTATGGATATAACGCATTATGTTGAGCAATACGGCTATGCGGCGCTGATTATTGGCAGCCTTGCCGAAGGCGAAACCATTACCTTGCTAGGCGGTGTTGCTGCGCATCAGGGAATTCTTAAATTTCCGCTGGTGGTACTCTCCGTCGCGTTGGGTGGGATGATTGGCGATCAGTTACTCTTTTTACTTGGGCGTCGTTATGGCGGCAAAATCTTACGTCGTTTCTCGCGTCATCGGGCAAAAATCCACTACGCGCAGAAGATGATCCAACGGCGTCCCTACCTGTTTGTGGTCGGCACGCGCTTTATGTACGGTTTTCGCGTCATTGGCCCGTTGCTGATTGGGGCCAGCCACCTGCCACCGAAGATTTTCATCCCACTGAATATCCTGGGGGCGTTTGTCTGGGCATTGCTGTTTACCACGCTCGGCTATGTGGGCGGTGAAGTGATTGCCCCATGGTTGCATAGCCTCGACCAGCATATTAAACATGGGGTGTGGTTGGTTCTGGTTATCGGCGTTGTAGTGGCTGCCCGCTGGTGGATGAAACGGCGAAGTAAACGCAAAGAACACGCAAATTGACCCGACAGAGGCTTCTGCCGGGTCAGACTATCAGGAGGCGCGGTAACCGCCGCCCAGTGCGCTGGTCAGCTGTATAGAAGCATCCAGCCACTGTCCCTGTAGAACCAGACCATTAAGCTGTTCGCGTAATGCCGGAATTTTGGCCTCGCTAACCCGGGAACCTGCAATGATACCGGCGCTATATCGTGCCTGCGCAAGCCCCACGACGCGCTGTGCGTCATGTTCAATTTGCTGCTGATGCTGGTTCTTCTGCGCCAGCGTTTCTACCTGTGATGCCGCACGCGCCACGTCATTCACCGCATCGACCACTGCCTTGTTGTAATTTGCCACCGTCAGGTTACTCTGCGCTTTCGTGATATCGAGATTCGCATTCAGTCTGCCGCTATCAAAAATAGGCAGCGTCAGTCCAGCCGTCACGCCCATCTGCTGTGCGGAATGGCGGAATAAATCGCTCAGATGCAGCGCATCCTGCTGTAAAAACGCCATCAGGTTAACGTCCGGATAGAATGCCGCTTTTGCCGCATCAATGCTGCTCAGCGATGACTCGATGTACCAATGCGCGGCCTGTAAATCAGGGCGGCGGGCCAGCAGCGAATAACCAAGCTGTGACGGTAGCTGGCTTTCTACCGCCGGTAGCGTCGTTGCTTTAAGCTTCATGACGGAAGATTGCGAGTTGGTCAGTGCGCTCAGCCGCGCCTCTATCACCTTCATTTTGCCGCTGACATCGTTCAGCTGCTGCTCCGTTTTACTGGAATCGATATCCGTTTCAACACCTTCGACAGAAGAGGTAATCCCGTTTTGATACAGTTGACGATCGACGGTGATGACGTTCTGTTGCTCGGTTTTAATCTGCGTCAGCACGGTTTTAAGCGCCGCCTGTGTCTGCCACTCCCAGTACAAACGCGATACGCCGCTCGCCAGTAGCTGGCGAGTTTGCTCACGTTCAGCCTCACGCGCTTTCACCTCGCCAATACGCGCCGCCACTTCAGCCCGGTTTTTACCCCACAGATCCAGGTTCCAGCCTGCGGTTAAACCAAAGGTTCCATTGGTGTACCACGGCCCGGTCGTGCCTGCAGCAGGATCGGTAATGGCAAATGGTCCCATTAAACCTTCTGCCGACATTCTTTGACGTTCAACGTCTGCGGAAAAATCAACTTCTGGACCATCCTGCGCCTTAACCGCTTTAGCCTGCGCTTCTGCCAGTTGAATGCGCTGTTCTGCTACCTGCATGTCTGGAGAATTCTTAAGGGTGCTGTCAATCAACGCATTCAGCTGTGGATCGTGATACGCCTTCCACCATTGGCTGTCCGGCCAACCATTTTTTAATGCCGCGGGCAACGCGGAGTCAACGTTCACAGCGGGCGTCTGCTGTGACAGCGATTGACGATTGTCATGCATAGGTGCACAACCGACCATCAAAATAAGCAGCGGCAAACATGCCGTTGCAACAAGAACAGAGTTACGATTCATGGGAATATACAGGTAAGAAAAGATGCACAGAGAGTACGACTTATCGCATTCTCTTTTTTAGTTACGCGTGGCAATACATCTTTTGAAATAAAATCACATAGTAAAGAAACATATACATGGTAAATGGTTCTGTCAAAATAATTCCAATAAATTATAAATGGAGGCGTAATGTCACAAAATATCTATGATGACCCGACATTCTTTGCCGGATATGCCACGCTGGATCGTTCAGTAAAGGGACTCGACGGCGCACCAGAGTGGCCAACAATACAAGCCATGTTCCCTCCCCTACAGGGAAAAAATATTCTTGATTTAGCTCACTGGCACTGCATTATTTGCACGATATAGAACGATTATTGCAAACCATTTACCAATCATTAATACCGTGCGGAATGCTGGTTTTCTCCGCTGAACATCCTATTTATACCGCGCCGCTCAGCCAGGGGTGGATTAAAGATAAAACCAGGTTTGGATGAATGGGGTCCATCGGTTGAACAAATTGCCGCCATCCGGCAATAAATCAGGCAACACTTGTGATGGCCTGAATCGCGCGTGCAATATCCGGTGAATTATTCAAAGCCCGAATTTCCTGAAACAGTTCTGTCGCTTCAACATATTCTTTACGAAGATAGCCCAGCCACTGTTTGATACGCGCCACATGATACAGCCCGGTATCACCTTGTTTTTCCAGTCGGGTATATTTTTGCAGTAACGTCACGACTTCAGGCCATGGCATACGCGGTTCATTATATTTCACCACGCGACTCAAATTCGGGATATTAAGCGCACCGCGCCCGATCATGACGGCATCGCATCCGCTGATGGCCATACAGTCCTGTGCGCTTTGCCAGTCCCAGATCTCACCATTCGCGATAACCGGGATATTGAGACGCTGGCGAATCTCGCCAATGGCCTGCCAGTTAATGTACTCGGCCTTATAGCCCTGTTCTTTGGTTCGACCGTGTACCACCAACTCGCTGGCACCGGCCTGCTGGACGGCATCAGCAATTTCGAATTGCCTGTCACTGCTGTCCCAGCCCAGACGCACTTTTACCGTCACCGGTAAATGGGCCGGAACCGCATCACGCATGGCCTTAGCGCCACGGTAAATCAGCTCAGGGTCCTTCAGTAACGTTGCGCCGCCGCCGCTGCCATTCACCAGTTTCGACGGGCATCCACAATTTAGATCGACGCCATACGAACCCAGCTCAACCGCGCGGGCTGCATTTTCTGCCAGCCACTGCGGATACTGCCCCAGCAGTTGTATACGCACCGGCGTACCGGATGTCGTGCGGCTGGCGTTAAGCAGTTCAGGGCAAATGCGGTGAAAGACTTTTACCGGCAGTAGTTGATCTACCACGCGAACAAATTCGGTGATACAGAGATCATAATCATTTACTTCAGTCAGCAGCTCGCGCACCAGTGAGTCGAGCACGCCTTCCATCGGCGCCAGTAAAACACGCATATTGTTACCCGCAAAAAAGAGAGGCGCTATGGTAACGTCTCTATGCAGGAGATTAAAGCGTCTCAGCGCCGGGCACAGATTTGGTTATGCTGATTGGGGGCATTGCCTGATGTTCCTGATATCTATTTCCACTATGCTTAGAATTCATGATGTGATCGGTAGCACGTTTTAAAGTTTAATTGTATGATGAATCAGTCTCGTCAAGGGTTTCAATTATGAGCAAGTCACTGAACATTATCTGGCAATATTTACGCGCATTCGTCCTCATTTATGCCTGCCTCTACGCAGGTATTTTTCTTGCATCACTGCTGCCTATAACGATTCCAGGCAGCATTATCGGCATGCTGATTCTGTTTGTATTACTGGCATTACAGATCTTACCAGCAAAATGGGTAAACCCAGGGTGCTACGTACTGATTCGTTACATGGCCCTGCTGTTTGTCCCGATTGGCGTGGGGATCATGCAGTACTTTGACTTGCTACGCGCACAATTTGGTCCGGTCGTGGTGTCCTGCACCATCAGTACACTGGTCGTATTCCTGGTAGTGAGCTGGAGCTCGCACATTGTTCACGGCGAACGCAAAATCGTTGGCCAAAAAGGGTCTAAACAATGATGTCGTATATCTGGTGGTCGTTACCCCTCACCCTGGCGGTATTTTTTGCTGCACGTAAGCTGGCAGCGCGATTTAAAATGCCGCTATTGAACCCGTTGCTGGTCGCCATGGTGGTGATTATTCCCTTTCTGATGCTGACCGGTATCCCCTACGATCACTACTTCAAAGGCAGCGAGGTGCTGAACGATTTACTGCAACCTGCTGTCGTTGCGCTAGCCTATCCGTTATATGAGCAGCTGCACCAAATCCGTGCCCGCTGGAAATCAATCATTGCTATCTGTTTTGCCGGGAGCGTTGTGGCGATGGTAACAGGTACAACAATCGCTTTGTTGATGGGCGCATCACCGCAAATTGCCGCGTCTATTATGCCTAAATCGGTAACCACGCCTATCGCTATGGCTGTGGGTGGCAGTATTGGCGGCATTCCAGCTATCAGCGCCGTATGCGTTATTTTTGTCGGTATCCTCGGCGCCGTATTTGGCCATACCCTGCTGAATGCGATGCGTATTCGCACCAAGGCCGCTCGGGGGCTGGCCATGGGCACCGCGTCGCACGCCCTGGGTACCGCACGCTGTGCAGAACTGGACTACCAGGAAGGCGCGTTTAGCTCTCTGGCGCTGGTTATTTGCGGCATTATCACCTCGTTGGTTGCCCCATTCCTGTTCCCGATTATTCTGGCGGTGGTGGGTTAACCTTCATTTTTTAGCTATTTATTTGCGATGCGTTGCACATTTTTCATTTAAGTTTCATAAGTTGCATACACAATGGGATTTGGATCACATATAAAGCCATAACAGGCCCGTAAACTACGATTCCATTACATTGTTATGAGGCATCGCCATGCATCCACGTTTTCAAACTGCTTTTGCCCAACTCGCGGATAACTTGCAATCAGCCCTGGCCCCTGTTCTGGCGGATGCGCATTTCCCCGCCATGCTGACGGCTGAGCAGGTTTCTTTGCTGAAACGCGAATCGGGACTGGACGAAGACGCGCTGGCATTCGCTCTGCTGCCTTTAGCTGCGGCCTGCGCGCGTACTCCGCTGTCCAACTTCAACGTTGGCGCAATCTCACGAGGTATCAGCGGAACCTGGTATTTCGGTGGGAATATGGAGTTTCTTGGTGCCACAATGCAGCAAACCGTTCACGCCGAGCAGAGCGCCATCAGCCATGCCTGGTTACGTGGCGAAAAAGGACTCGCTGCGATTACCGTCAACTACACCCCTTGCGGGCACTGCCGTCAGTTTATGAATGAGCTGAACAGCGGACTGGATTTACGTATTCACCTGCCTGGGCGTGAACCACACGCACTACGCGACTATCTGCCGGACGCTTTTGGCCCAAAAGATCTCGACATCAAAACGCTGTTGATGGATGACCAGGATCACGGCTTCGCGCTGCAAGGCGATGCGCTGACCCAGGCGGCGATTGCCGCCGCCAACAGATGCCACATGCCGTACAGCAAATCCCCGAGCGGCGTGGCGCTGGAGTGTAAGGATGGTCAAATTTTCAGCGGCAGTTATGCTGAAAACGCCGCCTTCAACCCAACGCTGCCACCGTTGCAGGGTGCATTAAACCTGCTGAGTCTGAACGGTTACGACTATCCGGACATTCAACGTGCGGTGCTGGCAGAAAAAGCGGATGCGGCGCTTATCCAGTGGGACGCGACATCTGCCACTCTGAATGCGCTGGGCTGCGACAATATCGAGCGCGTACTACTCGGTTAATGGTTTCAATAACGCCAGTTCGTAGGCCGGATAAGGTGTTTACACCGCCATCCGGCAATACGCAGAATGCCTAAAATCCCCTCAATCAGACTGCCGTTTCTTGCGCTCCGCCGTTGGGTACAGTAGCCTGATTGAAATTCCATCCAAATAACGAGTTTTCTGCATGTTAAAGCGCGTGTTTTACAGCCTGTTAGTCCTGGTAGGCTTGCTGCTGTTGACTGTGCTTGGACTCGACAGATGGATGAGCTGGAAGACGGCCCCCTACATCTATGACGAATTACAGGATCTCCCCTACCGTCAGGTTGGCGTTGTCCTCGGCACGGCAAAATACTACCGTACCGGCGTCATCAATCAGTATTATCGCTACCGCATTCAGGGCGCATTAAATGCGTATAACAGCGGCAAAGTAAACTATCTGCTACTTAGCGGCGACAACGCGCAGCAAAGCTATAACGAACCGATGACGATGCGTAAAGACTTGATTGCCGCGGGCGTCGATCCCGCTGACATCGTGCTTGATTACGCAGGATTCCGTACGCTTGATTCGATTGTACGCACCCGCAAAGTATTCGATACCAACGATTTCATCATCATTACCCAGCGATTCCACTGTGAGCGAGCGTTGTTTATTGCGCTACATATGGGGATTCAGGCCCAGTGTTATGCGGTACCTTCGCCAAAAGATATGCTTACCGTGCGGGTGCGCGAATTCGGTGCTCGCTTTGGTGCGCTGGCCGATCTCTACCTTTTTAAACGCGAGCCACGTTTTTTAGGTCCGCTGGTGCCCATCCCGACCATGCATCAGGTACCTGACGATGCTCAGGGATATCCGGCAGTCACTGCAGAACAATTACTCGAATTACAAAAGAAACAAGGAAAATAAGCATGGATGTACAAACTATCTTCGTCGTATTGGCCTTTCTGCTCATTCCCCTCTTTTGTTTCCGTGAAGCCTGGAAAGGCTGGCGTACTGGCGCGGTAGATAAAATTAAGAAGAATGCGCGTGAGCCGGTTTATGCCTACCGGAATGAAGCCCCATTACAGTTCTGGTCTTATGTATTAGTTTATGCCGGATGCGGATGTTTATCTTTCGGTATGGTTATTTATTTAGTCTTTTATCGCTAAAGAGATTACCGTTATATTAGCACTTGAGAATAGCTAATATTATGATAATGGTTACCATTTCAATATAAGGGATTAATGCTGCCCGCCAGCATTTCCCTCAAACTATCTTCTATTTGTGAATCCTTTCACAGAATACTCTTCCTGCAGTGCTTAGCCTTAAGAATAGCCTTTCACTTTTTATATTTTGTTATTAACGGTTTGCCTTAATTTACTCAAGCATTAAGGAAGAAAATATGCCACAACAAAATTATCTGGATGAGCTCACGCCTGCTTTTACCCCTTTATTAGCCATAAAAGAGGCTTCCCGCTGTTTATTATGTCACGATGCCCCTTGTAGCCAGGATTGCCCGGCGCAAACCGACCCGGGGAAATTTATTCGCTCCATTTATTTCCGTAATTTTAAAGGCGCAGCCGAAACTATCCGCGAAAATAATGCGCTCGGTGCGGTGTGCGCCCGCGTATGCCCAACCGAAAAATTATGCCAGCGCGGATGTACGCGTTCAGGAATTGATAAACCTATTGATATTGCGCGTCTGCAGCGCTTTATAACCGATTTTGAACAGCAGACCGCGATGAAAATATATCAGCCAGCAACAAAAACGCTGGGCAAGGTCGCCGTCATCGGTGCGGGTCCGGCAGGATTACAGGCCAGCGTAACGCTGAGCAATCTTGGTTATGACGTAACCATCTTCGAAAAACAGGCTCAGCCAGGCGGCTGGTTGCGCTATGGCATCCCAGAGTTTCGTTTGCCGCATTCGGTTTTGGATCATGAAATTGCCCGTATCGTTGAAATGGGCGTGACCATCAAGTGCAATTGTGAAGTCGGCAATGCCCTTTCCGTTGAGCAACTCAAAGCAGAATATCGCGCCGTACTGGTTACCCCAGGTATGTCTTACGGCTCAACATTGCCTCTTTTTGAGAAAGCGAATCACGTTGAAATTGCCGTCGATTTTCTGCAGCGCGCCCGACAAGCCAGCGGCGATATTACCGTCGCCAAAAGTGTATTGATCATCGGCGGTGGCGATGTGGCGATGGATGTCGCCAGTACGTTGAAACTGCTGGGCTGCCCGTCAGTCACTTGTGTCGCGCGTGAAGAACTGGCTGATTTTCCGGCCAGCGATAAAGAATTCAGCAGCACCCAGGCATTAGGCGTGTCGATTATTGACGGTTTCACGCCCGTGGCGGTAAGCGGAAATCAAGTTACCTTTAAGCACGTACGCCTGCCAGGCGAACTCACGCTAGAAGCCGATCACATTATTCTTGCCGTCGGTCAACACGCTCAGCTTGATAATTTCGCCACGTTAAAGCCACAGCGCAATCTTATCAATACGCAAAACTACCAAACCGCCGATCCGGTTCTGTTTGCTGCGGGCGATATTGTTGAAGGCGATAAAACGGTCGTTTACGCCGTGAAAACCGGAAAAGAAGCCGCTCAGGCCATTCATCACTATTTAGAGGGAGCTTGCTCATGTTAACGAAAGATCTTTCTATTACCTTTTGCGGCGTCAAATTTCCCAACCCGTTCTGCCTCTCTTCCTCTCCGGTGGGCAACTGCTATGAAATGTGCGCCAAAGCCTATGATAGCGGTTGGGGCGGCATTGTTTTTAAAACGATCGGGTTCTTTATTGCCAATGAAGTCTCCCCGCGCTTTGACCATCTGACCAAAGAAGATACCGGCTTTATTGGCTTCAAAAACATGGAGCAAATTGCCGAGCATCCACTGGAGGAGAATCTGGCCGCAATTCGCCGACTGAAACAAGACTACCCGGATAAGGCCCTGATTGCGTCGATCATGGGTGAAAACGAAGAACAGTGGCAGGAACTGGCCCGCCTGGTTGAAGAGGCAGGTGCCGACATGATCGAGTGTAACTTCTCGTGCCCGCAAATGACCTCGCATGCTATGGGCAGCGATGTAGGACAAAGCCCTGAGCTGGTTGAAAAATATTGTCGGGCAGTGAAACGCGGCTCGTCTCTGCCAATGCTGGCTAAAATGACGCCGAATATTGGTGATATGTGTGAAGTGGCGCTGGCGGCAAAACGCGGAGGTGCGGACGGTATCGCGACCATCAATACGGTTAAATCCATCACTAATATCGACCTGAACAGGAAAATCGGAATGCCGGTTGTCAACGGTAAATCCAGTATTTCCGGCTACTCCGGCAAGGCCGTCAAGCCTATCGCCCTGCGATTTATCCAACAGTTGCGCACGCATCCCGAACTGCGCGATTTCCCGATTAGCGGCATCGGGGGAATTGAGACCTGGGAAGATGCCGCCGAGTTTTTACTGTTAGGCGCGGCCACGCTGCAGGTGACCACCGGGATCATGCAGTATGGCTATCGGATTGTGGAGGACATGATCAGCGGGCTGTCACATTACCTCGCCGATCAAGGGTTTGATTCACTGGAGGAGATGGTGGGGCTTGCTAATAGCAATATCATCCCCGCCGAGGAGCTTGACCGTAGCTACATCGTTTATCCGAACATCCATCTGGATAAATGCGTTGGCTGTGGGCGCTGCTACATCTCATGTTACGACGGTGGGCATCAGGCGATGGAATGGAATGAGGAAACCCGTACACCGCACTGCAATACGGAAAAATGTGTGGGATGCTTATTGTGCGGCCACGTTTGCCCGGTAGCCTGTATTGATCTGGGCGAGGTGAAATTTAAACCCGGCGAGAAAGAACATGCGTTAACGTTGTAACGCTGACAAAAAAGCCCGGTGCAGATTGCGCTGCACCGGGCTTTTTACATTGTACGATTACTTCTTACGCGCGTATTTCAGTGAATCCAGCGCGACCGCGAAGATGATAATGCCGCCCTTGATAATATACTGCCAGTAAGGATTTACGCCGATGTAGGTCAGACCATAGTTGATGACGGTGAAGATAATCACACCGGTCACCACGCCAAACACGGTTCCTACCCCGCCGCTAAACGACACGCCGCCAACCACGCAAGCGGCAATCGCATCCAGCTCATACATAAAGCCGAGGTTGTTGGTCGCCGAGCCAATACGCCCAGCTTCGAGCAAACCACCAAAAGCATAGAACACGCCAGACAACGCATAGATGATCAGCAGGTTCAGCGCGACGTTTACCCCGGACACTTTCGCCGCTTCAGGGTTACCGCCGATAGCGAAAATATTTTTACCAAAACGGGTCTTGTTCCACAGCACCCATACAAAGGCCACGGCAATCAAGGCATAGAAAGTAATGTAGGAGAGTCGGAAACTGCCCAGCGCAATAAAGCCCTGCGCAAAGGTTGAGAACCCGCTGTCAAAGCCAGAAATTGGCGATGCGCCGACAAAGTCGTAGTACAGGGAGTTGATCCCGTAAACGATAATCATCGTACCGAGGGTGGTAATAAATGGCGTCACGTTCAGATAAGCAATGATGATACCGTTCACCAGACCGATAATGGCACCAATCACGCAGACAATCAGCACCACCACGATGATTGGCATCGTCGCCATTTCCGGGAACACCTTGTTGGCGTTCTCCATCGACTGCAGCAGGGTTGCCGCCACAACCGCCGCCAGCCCGACCTGACGCCCTGCAGACAGGTCGGTCCCCTGGGTAACAATCAGCCCGGCTACGCCCAATGCGATAATAATACGCACCGAGGATTGCGTCAGAATATTACTCAGGTTCAGTAAACTTAAGAAAGTGGGATCCTGGAAAATAATAATCGCAAGCAAAACCAAAAGAACAACGTAAATTCCGCCTTCTTTCAGATAAGTAAGAAAACTTTTCTTATTTAACGCACTCATGAGGAGCCCCTAATCTTAAAGGTGCAAAGACGCAAGACGGAGGATTTCGTTTTGCGTTGTGGTTTTGGTTTCAACAATTCCAGCGACGAGGCCATTGCTCATCACCAGAATACGATCGGTAATACCTAACAACTCCGGCATTTCAGAGGAAATAATAATGATCCCCTTTCCTTTTTTCGCCAGTTCAGCAATCAACTGATAAATCTCAAATTTCGCGCCGACATCGATACCGCGTGTAGGTTCATCCAGCATCAGGATTTCAGGCTGCGTTAACAACCAACGGCCAATGACCACCTTTTGCTGATTACCACCAGAAAGCGAACCTATTTGCGTACGATGCCCTGGCGTTTTTACCCTCATCGAGTCAATTACCCACTGGGTATCGCTCTTCATGCGGGAATTATCCAGCAGGCCGACTTTATTTTTATAGTTCTGGATATTGGAGATTAGCGAGTTAAAACCAATGTCCAGATAGGCATAAATACCGGTTGAGCGACGCTCTTCGGTGACCAGCGCAAAACCATGGTTAATCGCTTCATTCGCGCTGTGGTTATTGATTTTTTTGCCGTGGAGCGTAATCGTGCCCGATGATTTCTCACGAATGCCAAACAACGTTTCAACAATATCGGTGCGTTTCGCGCCAACCAGGCCGGCAATGCCGAGAATTTCCCCTTTATGGAGATCAAAAGAGATATCACGAATCGACGGCTGACGCAGAGAAGTCAGGTTACGCACTTCCAGAATCACTTCTCCCGGCTTGTTCTCTTTATCCGGGAAACGTTGGTTCAGTGAGCGTCCGACCATCATGGCGATGATCTTATCCATGTCCAGCCCTTCCAGCGGCTGGGTCGCAATCCATTGACCATCACGCAGCACGGTAATTTCATCACACAGTTGAAATATTTCTTCCATTTTGTGAGAAATATACACAATCCCGCACCCACGCTCTTTCAGCTTACGGATGATGGTAAACAGATGATTAACCTCTTTCTCGGTTAACGATGAGGTCGGTTCATCCATAATGACGATTTTGGCGTCATACGAAAATGCTTTCGCAATTTCAATCATCTGCATTTGCGAAACAGATAATGTTCCAACGCGCGCACGCGGATCGATGTCAATATCCAGTTCATCGAAAATCGCTTTGGTATCGCGATACATCTTTTCCTGATCGACAAACATACCTTTGGTGGGATAGCGCCCCAGCCACATGTTATCCATTACAGAACGTTGTAATACCAGGTTTAATTCCTGATGTACCATTGAAATACCATTCTCAAGTGCTTCCTTAGCAGAATGAAAATCGATTTCTTTACCCTGAAATAAAATACTACCGGAATCTTTTTGATAGATCCCAAAAAGACATTTTAATAATGTTGACTTTCCAGCGCCATTCTCGCCCATCAGAGCATGAATAGAATGTGGGCGGACTTTTAAATTGACATTATCAAGAGCCTTAACGCCGGGAAAGGACTTGTTGATGCCGCTCATTTCCAACAAGTATTCGCCTGACGACTGAGTATTAGTGCTGACCATAATTATACCTTGTTGGCCTTGCAGAGTGCGCAATTAAGGGCGCAATGAAATTGCGCCCACAGACGGAGTATTTATTTGTTGGTGAACTCTGCCAGATTATCTTTATCGACACCTACATATGGAACGCGAACAATTTTGTTCTCAATTTTCCAGTTGGTGCCGTCTGCCGCGCCTTTGCCATCAGCCAGGTTTTTCGCCAGATCAAAGGTGGCTTTCGCCTGGTTGTTTGCATCGTTCAGCACGGTACCGGCCATAGCGCCAGATTTCACCAGAGCCAGGGCTTCAGGCAGCGCATCGACGCCAAATACCGGGACGCTGGTTTTGTTGTGTGCTTTCAGCGCTTCAACTGCGCCCATTGCCATCGCATCGTTGTTGGCGATAACCACTTCGATTTTGTTTGCGTTAGGACCGGACATCCACGCATCCATCTTATCTTTCGCCTGAGCGGTATCCCACATTGCAGTATCTAACTGCAGTTGTTCAGTTTTGATGCCTTTATCGTTCAGCTCTTTAATTACGTAGGTCGTACGAGCTTCGGCATCCGGGTGTCCCGGTTCGCCTTTCAGCAGAACAAACTGAATTTTGCCATCTTTGTTCAGATCCCAGTTCGGGTTAGCGGCCCAGTGCTTGGCAATCAAGTCCCCCTGAATAATCCCGGACTCTTTAGAGTCGGTACCGACATAATAGGCTTTGTCATAGCTGTCCAGCGCTTTACGGGAAGGCTCTTTGTTGAAGAACACAATCGGTACGTTCTGACCGCGTGCTTTTTCAATGACCGTTCCTGCTGCTGCCGGGTCAACCAGGTTGATAGCCAGTGCTTTAACGCCTTTTGCCAACAACACATCAATCTGATCGTTCTGTTTGGACTGATCGTTTTGCGAGTCATTCATCAGCAACTGTACATCCGGCGCCGCTTTGGCATCTTTTTCAATAGCCTTACGTACCACGGACATAAAGTTATCGTCATATTTATAGATAGTCACACCAATGCGGGTATCAGCAGCGTGCGCAGCCGCGCCGAATAACATGCTTGCCATTACAGCAGACAGGGTCAACACCTTCTTATTCATGGTATCTCCGGTTTTATTATGCAGGGTAGTGCTTGAGATAAATGCTCGGCAGGCAGAACGTTACTGAAGTGTTACTGAACGCCGAAGCTCACTTTTAAAAATATTTCTTCCGTGTCTGGCAACGCTCCAAAAACAGGCTTTAATTGTTGTTTAAGACGCCTATACCTCGATGAAAGTGATTATTCACCGTTACATAGTAGTTACAGCGCAGCAAACAGTGTCATCATAGCTATCGCATTGTTAAGATACTGTGAATTTACTCACATATTGAAAGCGGTTACATAGCCCGACATTATCAGTTAGTGATCGGTGCCGCATTCTGCCGCAAAGCCACAGAATGACGTCGCACCAGCGTCGGCATAAAGCAATGTGTTGCGTCAGGATCCAGCGTTCCCGCCGCGCCTTGTAGCGCAAGCTCAGTGGCCATTTTTGCCATAGAAGCAATGGGATAGCGCACCGTTGTCAGCTGCGGGTCAGTGTAACGTGCGATAGGAATATCGTCGAAACCAATGATAGATAGATGTAATGGAATGGCGATGCCGTTGTCTTTTAGGGCCGTTAGCGCGCCAGCGGCCATATTGTCGTTGTAAGCGAAGACTGCCGTCAGTTGCAGGTTACGTCCCAGTAGTTCCACCATTGCGGACTCTCCGCCCTGCATATCCGGTGAACCGGTACCTATCCAACTGTCTGCCGGGGTAACCCCCTGTTCTTTCAAGGCACTTAGCCACCCTTCTTTACGCATTGCATCGTCCTCAATGCGGTGACTTGATGCCAGGTAACCAATACGTTGATGCCCATTATTCAGCAGCATACGGGTTGCCATTTTAGCCCCGCTAATATTATCCAGACAGACGCAACGATGCGCATAGCCCGGCACAATGCGGTTGATCAGCACCATGCCAGGGATCTGATCCATGAACCCGGCCAGCTCGCGATCGCTCAACGCTTTCGAGTGAACAATCAGTGCGTTACAACGCTGACGAATCAGTACCTCAATGGCATGACGTTCTTTTTCAGCCTCATGGTAGCTGTTGCCAATCAGGACGTACTTCTGATGCTGTTGAGCAACCATATCCACGGCCTTGACCAGCGCGCCAAAAAATGCGTCTGAAACATCCATCACCACAACGCCAATCGTGTCGCTCACCTGCGTCGCCAGCGCTTGCGCGTTGGCATTCGGTCGATAGCCGAGCTGAGTGACCGCCTTCATTACCGCTTCACGCGTATCGGGACTCACCAGCGCGCTGTTGTTCAGTACGCGGGAAACAGTCGCGACAGAAACGCCAGACTGTCGTGCCACATCACGGATGGTTACCATATTCACTACCCTGTTTAAGATGCGGTTACCCGCAGACACCCCAGGCTGGGTATTTTGTCAGCACAACGAAACGGACTGCGTGAGTGATGTCACAGGAATGAAAGCGCTTACATCCATTTTGTTAATGAATGTGATCCAGATCGTTATCTGGATGTTCGCGGTAATGATGTCCCTGACGCACGCAGGGTTAATTGACGCCATAGCCATTCTACCGGGCCTTGCCGGTAAAAATGCAACCAAATGACGGAGAAAAGCAGGTTAACGGCCCAGACCGGAATGACGAAATACAGCAACTCCAGCCGGTCGAATTTCATAAATAAGCCGAATTGATAAAACAGCGTGGTGCAAATTAAGGTTTGTAACAAATAGTTGGTTAGTGCCATGCGCCCAACGCAGGCTATGGCAATGACCCATTTTAAACGGCTAAGCTGCGGCCAGAAACCGAACATCAGCGCAGCGTAACCAATGGTCTGCAACGGCGCGCCCAGCTCTCGCGGGGCTTGTAACAGGAAAGCACACCAGCGGTAGGCCCAGTCCAGATGCCACTGCGCAACGATAGCAGGCAGGTTAATCGCCATCCCAATAATGACCAATAACGCGCCGGTACGTCGATAGTGCTGCAAACTGTACTGCCCTTTCAGCCAACCGCTGCGCATCAATGCCGCGCCCAGCAGCATCATCCCCGCCAGTTGCCAGCCGTACTGCGCACCCAACGCCAGCAAGCTATTGGACATCATATCTACGCGATTGCTGACCGCTTCCATACCGCCGTTCACCTTCCAGTATTTCTCATACAGCAACGCAGAAGCATCCGGTGTCCAGGCCCGACTGGTCTCACTTCCGGAGATAAATCCCAGCAGCAACAGCACACCAACGCCCGCCAGATAGAGCAACACGCCGGTATTAAACAGACTTTTGACGGAAGGAGCATCGCGAACCAACCGCCAGCAAATCAGCCCAATCAGGCCATACGCCAGCAGGATATCGCCATCCCAGAACAGCAAACCGTGAATAAACCCCAGCAGAACCAGCAAAGTGAGTCGTGACTGGATCCAACGTTTGCCTCGCGGTAGCAGCATCTGCAGACCCGCGCCAAACAGCAGCGCAAATAACGTGAGGAATTTCACCTGCGCGAAGAGATCAAGCACGGCCCAGGTCCAGGCATCTGACGGGGTAATGTTGCCGTACCAGGCAGGATTCAGATAGGCCGCCTTTGGCAGACCAAAGGCGCTAATATTGAGAAGCAGGATGCCGAGGATGGCGACGCCACGAATAAAATCCAGCGTGACATTACGCTCCATGGCCCCTGCCCTGATCAGTTGTGGTGACGCACGGCGCGCAGGAATTCCTGACGCGTATTCTGGCTGGACTTAAACAATCCGCCAAGTGAAGTAGTGGTGGTAGCGCTGGTCGCATCACGAATACCACGCGCTTTCACGCAGTAATGCACAGCATCAATTGAAACCGCCACATTATTCGTCCCGAGCAACGTTTGCAGCGCGGTGAGAATTTGCTGAGTCAGGCGTTCCTGGACCTGCGGGCGCTGAGCGAAGAACTGCACAATGCGGTTAATCTTCGACAGACCGATGACCGAATCTTTCGGGATATAGGCCACCGTCGCTTTGCCATCAATCGTTACGAAGTGATGTTCGCAGGTGCTGGTCAGCGTGATATCGCGAACCGTGACCATCTCATCAACCTTCATCTTATTTTCAATGACGGTAATTTTCGGGAAGTTGGCGTAATCGAGGCCGGAGAAAATCTCATCGACATACATTTTAGCGATGCGATGTGGCGTTTCCATCAGACTGTCATCGCTCAAATCAAGATTGAGCAATTGCATAATCTCGGTCATATGACCGGAGATAAGACGTTTGCGCGTTTCATTATCCATCTCTTGCACGGGCGGGCGTAGTGGTGTTTCAAGACCACGCGCGACCAGCGCTTCATGAACCAGTGCCGCTTCTTTACTGAGTGATGACATTTCTTTTTCTCCTGCAGGTGGGGCGCCTCTGCCCTGCGTGGGGCAAAGTTTGTAGGCTGTGTCACAGCCAGAACATTGTGCGTGAGGCGGCGCACATAATCCAGTATTCACCGCGATAATTATTGAAATTGGTGCAGCCTTTTAGCACACAGATTTCATACGTCGTTCAACCGGGTGAATTCGAGTGTTAATGTAAAGTTATATAGATGATGAAGTATGTTTGCTCAATGCGGAAGTGAAAGTTACTCACAGTGCAATGAATAATCTGTATTATGGTGAGTTCGCAAACACATACAGGTTCAACACAACAAGGAGCCACGCATGGAAATGCTTGAAGAGCACCGCTGTTTTGAAGGCTGGCAGCAACGCTGGCGTCATGACTCCACCACGCTAAATTGCACCATGACCTTCAGTATTTTTCTTCCACCACCCCGGGATAACACCCCGCCTCCGGTGCTGTACTGGCTGTCGGGTTTGACCTGCAATGATGAAAACTTCACCACTAAAGCCGGAGCACAACGTATTGCGGCTGAACTGGGCATCGTTCTGGTGATGCCTGATACCAGCCCGCGTGGCGAACAGGTCGCCAATGATGAAGGCTACGATTTAGGCCAGGGTGCCGGATTTTATCTCAATGCCACGCAACAACCGTGGGCCTCACATTTTCGCATGTATGACTATATGCGTGACGAGTTGCCGGCACTCATTCAGTCACAGTTTAACGTCAGCGATCGCTGCGCCATCAGCGGGCACTCTATGGGGGGGCATGGTGCACTGATCATGGCACTGAAAAACCCTGGCAAATACACCAGCGTTTCTGCCTTCTCCCCCATCGTCAATCCATGTCGCGTACCGTGGGGTGAGAAAGCCTTTAGCGCCTACCTGGGTGAGGATAAATCACGGTGGGCGGAATGGGACAGCTGTGCGCTAATGCTGGCCAGTAAACCCGCAGATGCGATCCCAACGCTTATTGATCAGGGGGATAGCGATCAGTTTCTTGCCGATCAGTTGCAGCCCGCAGTGCTGGCCGAAACGGCCCGTCAAACCGCATGGCCGATGACATTACGCATTCAGCCGGGTTACGATCATAGCTACTACTTCATTGCATCATTTATTGAAGATCATCTGCGTTTCCACGCCCAATATTTGCTGAAGTAACGCCTGAGTGAGGGCGTCAGCCCTCTTCATTTCTCCATCATTCCTTCACTTTTTCTCCTTTTTTATTTCACCACTATCCCACTGAATTAAAAAGATTTTCCATGCTAAACCCATCAAACACAAATGATTTCTATTATCATTTGTGTTTACAAAAATTCATACTTTTGTACAATCCCCCCGCTTCTTTACTGAAAAGAGTCCTTAAAAGACAAATACATACAATTGTCATGGCCTTTCACATGACACGCAGTTAGATTCATTTAAATGGAATGATACAAATGACTATACCTCACGTTAAGGCTGTAGCCGCCGCAGTATGCGTCGCGAGTCTCCCATCACTCGTCTATGCCGCCGACCAGGATACCGTGGTCGTCACCGCCACCGGGTTTGAGCAAAAAATTCAGGATGCCCCCGCCTCCATTTCGGTTATTACCAAGCAGCAGATCGAAGATAAAGCGTATCGCGATGTGACCGATGCACTGAAAGACGTCCCTGGTGTTGTTGTGACCGGCGGCGGTAGCAGCAGTGATATCAGCATCCGCGGTATGGCCTCGCAATACACGCTCTTCCTGGTTAACGGTAAACGTATCAGTACACGCGGTACCCGCCCGAACAGCGACAACGCGGGTATTGAGCAAGGCTGGCTACCGCCACTGGAATCCATCGAGCGTATCGAGGTGATCCGTGGCCCGATGTCGTCTCTGTACGGCTCTGACGCTATGGGCGGCGTGATTAACGTGATCACCAAAAAAGTCTCGAATACTAAAGCCTGGACCGGCTCCCTGCATGGTGATGCCACCCTCCAGGAAGATCGGGACTCCGGAGACCTTTACCAGACAAATGCATACGCGTCCGGACCACTGATCGACGGGCTACTCGGCGCAAAAGTGACCGGGCTGTTCTCCCATCGCGGAGAAGATAAGATAGTCAATGGTTACAATGAACAACGCCTGCGCAACGGCGGACTCACCCTCAACTTCACCCCGGATGATAAAAATGACATCGACTTCGATGTCGCGCATGAACTACAGGATCGCAACAGCACACCGGGCGAATCGATGGCGGCAGAAAACTGCCGTAACGGTGTTTGTAAGCCAAACAGCAAAAGCTACAACCGTTATGAACACACAACGTATTCATTAACCCACAGCGGTTATTACGACGATTTCAACAGCACCAGCTATGTTCAGCAGGAAGAGACCAAAAACCCTGGTCGTCAGATGAAATCCTACAACACGATCTTCAATAACCAGAACCAGGTCTTCCTCGGGGCGCACACCCTGACAGTTGGCGGGCAATACCGTTATGAAAAACTGCGCGATAACGGCAACCAACTGCAAGCAGCTGACGGTCTGAACAAATTGACCCGCTGGAGTTGGGCGTTGTTTGCCGAAGATGAATGGGCGGTTACCGATACTTTCACGCTGACCGGCGGTCTGCGTATGGATAAAGATGAAAACTACGGTGACAACTGGACGCCGCGCGGCTATGGCGTATGGCACCTGAGCGATCAGTGGACCTTAAAAGGGGGAGTTTCTGCGGGCTATCGTGCACCGGATCTGCGCCAGTCATCCGCAAGCTGGGGGCAAGTGACCGGTGGCGGTCGTCTGAACGGTATCATTGTCGGCAACCCGGATCTGAAACCAGAAAAAAGCCTGAGCGAAGAGATCGGTTTGCTGTGGGATAACGGCAACGACCTCAATGCGGGTGTCACGCTGTTCAATACTGACTTCAAAAACAAAATTACCGAAGTCCGTCGCTGTAACAGCAGTGCCGATCCGGCTTGTACTATTGGCAGCACCCATTACGACTTTGTCAGCGATCGGGTTAACGTTGATAAAGCCAATATGCGCGGCGTCGAATCCACCTTCGGTTGGAAGATGACCTCCGACATCAACTGGACAGCGAACTATACCTACACTGAATCTGAACAGAAAAGCGGTCAGTTCTCGGGCCAGCCGTTGAACAAAATGCCGAAGCATATGTTCAACACCACGCTGGACTGGCAGGCTACGCAGGATATCGGTTTCTGGAGCCGTTTGAATCTGCGTGGCAAAACATCAGAATACCTGAGCCGTACCTCCATGGCGCAAGGCACCCCTTCCTATACCCAGGTCGATATCGGTATGCGTTACTATGCGACCAAAGATGTACTGCTTACTGCTGGCGTGTATAACGTGCTGGATAAACAGATTGATTACGAGACCTATGACACCGTGCTTGATGGTCGTCGTTACACTGTTGGCCTGACATATAACTTCTAAATTTTAGACCATAAAAACCCCGGCATTCACCATGCCTAATGCTGTTCAGTTAACATAAAGCATCAACATGTGTTGGCGGGGTAATGAACATGCTCTCTCAGAGAAAGGGTTCCGTTCACCTCATGTTCATCGCTTCTCTGTACACTGAACACCCGTGAACGTGTTAAGGGTGCTATCTCCGCACCCTTAACAATCCCGGCTCCCGGCAGGAAAATTGTTGCTTCGCAATCCCCTCCGCTTATTCGTCCAGGCTACCGGGCCGGGCGCGATGCAACATCCCTGTCGCTCACACCCTGAACCCGCATCCCTGCGGGTTCTCCCGACCTTATGGATACACGTCGGCAATTTTCAGCCGGACCAGCCCACACCTGGCCATCTGCGTTTTTTGTTTAAACAGCAAAACAGATTTAACTGGAAGTCAGAGCGTTGAAGCGATGACCCCGGTCCGGCTGAAAATCGATGAGGCGTTGACGGTTGACCGGGAATGCCCGCAGGGATGCGGTCAGAGGGGACGGCCTGCAGGGACGCAGGCTAGGCCCCGACCCGACAGGCAGACGGAATAAGACGAATACATCGTGTAGCGGCGATTTTCCCGCCGGGAGCCAGGGTTACAAGGGAGGCGGCGGCGAGCCTCCCTTGCACGTTCACAGATATCTGTGCTTCAGAGAAATGACACCACTAAGATGAACGGAACCCTATAGCGGAATCAAATGTTCTCCATAATGCTTACCTGGCAAGCATTATGCACTGGATTACTTCTTCACACGTTTCGGAAAGTGCATTTCGCTGTAACGAACGAAACGGGTTCCTTTGGTCAGCTTATAGCCAAACCAGATGATCAGGAACAGCGGGATACCAATATAGGTTGCCATTACACCGCCCCAGTCAATGGTATCCTTCAGGAACGCTTCGTAGTTTTGCCCCAGGGTGATTATCAAGCACAGGACAAAGGCAAAGATCGGCCCCAGAGGGAAGAAGCCTGAACGATACGGCAGATCATTAATATCATGGCCCTGCAACACGTAACCACGGCGGAAACGATAGTGGCTAATTGCAATTCCCAGCCAGGCGATAAAGCCCGTCATCCCGGAAGTGTTCAACAGCCACAGGTACACAGTCTGGTTACCAAACATGGATGTCAGGAAGCACAGACCTGCCACGACAGTCGTCGCATACAGCGCGTTACGCGGTACGCCGCCACGAGACAGTTTAGAGAAAATACGCGGCGCTTTACCGTCACATGCCAGGGTGTAGAGCATACGTGTTGATGCATACATCCCGGAATTACCCGCCGACAGCACCGCCGTCAGGATAACGGCGTTCATCACCGCCGCCGCAGACAGCAGACCCGCGTGCTGGAATACCAGCGTGAACGGGCTGACGCTGATGTCTTTTACATCATTGCGCAGCAGGCTCGGATCGGTATACGGGATAATCAGGCTGATAATCAAAATCGCGAACACATAGAACAGCAGGATTCGCCAGAATACCTGACGCACCGCGCGTGGAATGTTCTTCTCTGGATCTTCAGATTCGCCCGCGGCGATACCAATCAACTCGGTCCCCTGGAAAGAGAAGCCGACAATCATCGCCACACCAATCATGGCGGCAAAACCGCCGGCAAAGGGGGCATCACCTGTCGTCCAGTTACTCCAACCCACCGGTTGAGCACCTTTGAAGATACCGATAATCATCATTACGCCAACCACGATGAAGATAATCACGGTGGTGACTTTAATCAGTGAGAACCAATACTCCGCTTCGCCAAATCCACGTACCGAGATGTAGTTCAGCAGGAAGATAACGCCAAGGAACAGCGCACTCCAGATCCAACCAGGCGTATCCGGGAACCACCAGCTCATTACCAATTGTGCGGCCACCAGGTCCACGGCGATAGTCACCGCCCAGTTGTACCAGTAGTTCCAGCCGAGCGCGAAGCCAAAGCCTTCTTCTACATAGTTCTGACCGTAGGTAGAGAACGAACCGGAAACCGGCATGTAGGCAGCCAGCTCACCAAGACTGGTCATCAGGAAGTACACCATCAGGCCAATCAGAATATAAGAAAACAGCGCGCCGCCAGGACCCGCCGCAGAAATGGTTGCACCAGATGCAACGAAAAGACCCGTACCGATGGAACCACCAATGGCGATCATCGTCAGGTGACGCGCCTTCAGTTCACGGCGTAGCGTGGGCGCTTCTGTGGTTTTAGTTTCGGAAACCATGTGAAAATGCTATCCATCCAAAAAATGAGGCGCGATTGTAGCAGACGAAATGGCATTCTTCCGGCACAAATGCGCTGTTATAAGAGACCTTCATGACTGGCCGCGGATTATAAGTAAAGCAGAAATGGGCAACGTATGACGATTGCCCTCAGTTGACGATGGGGTGTTTATTGCAGGTACGACGCATCAGCGCCTTATTCAACCTGCTCTACCTGGTCGCTATAACGTAAAAAACGCAGCAGCGAGTTTGAAAGATGTTTTTGGCGATGATGGACGCGCCAAAGCGTGCGGACCAGACGTGGCAACGGCACCGGAACTTCGCTTAACGTTCCTGCCTGCAGTTGTTCTGCAATAACCCGACGCGACAAGCAGCTGATCCCGAGACCATGGCGCACCGCATGCTTAATGGCCTCAGAGTTACCCAACTCCATTGCCATCTGAAATCTCGGTAGATGAGACAACAGCAGGTAATCCACCAGCTCGCGAGTACCAGACCCACGTTCGCGCAGGATCCAGGGCGACGCCGCAAGTTGCTCCAGCGTCACGGGCCCCGTGGTTAGCGGCGATGACGGCGCAGCAAATACCACCAGTTCATCTTCCAGCCACGGTTCAGAGATGATTTCGGTACTGTGACAGGGCCCTTCAATCAGCCCGATATCGACCCGAAAATCCAGCACGGCATTGATAACATCCTGGCTGTTGCCCACGCTGAGTTCCAGCGGCAAATCGGGGAAATCCCGCCGGTAACCTGCAATCATGGCAGGTAAAATATAGTTGCCAATGGTGCTACTGGCATAGACGCGAATCGCGCCATTATCTTCACGAAAAAGCTGTTCAATTTCTGTCGTTTGCTCGAGCAAGGCCAACGCACGCGGATAGAGTAAGCGCCCGTGCTCATTAACGACCAGTCGCTTGCCGACGCGGTCAAACAGTTGCACGCCAAGTTGCCCCTCTAAATCGGTAAGCGCAGCACTGACCGCTGACTGCGACAATGACAACATGACAGATGCCTGAGTCGTCGAGCCGCTTTTCAGTACCTCAGCAAAAACTTCAAGTTGTCGCAGGGTGATATGCATAGTCGTTTTCCACCGGGTAGCCCGTGCTTACCACTTATAAAGATTAATTATAAATATATAATCAATTTTATTTTTAAGCCACTTCACCTTACAATTTTTGCCAAGAAATCATTCAAATTGTTCAGGAGGGGTTATGACTGAACTCGCCCTACAGAATCATCGTCGTACAGTGTGGCATTTTATTCCGGGGCTTGCCCTTAGTGCAGTTATCACCGGGGCCGCCTTATGGGGAGGTTCCATTCCCGCCGTCGCAGGTGCCGGGTTCAGCGCCCTCACCTTAGCCATTTTATTCGGGATGGTTATCGGCAACACCGTGTATCCACAAATCTGGAAAAGCTGTGACGGTGGCGTGCTGTTTGCCAAGCAACATTTACTGCGTCTGGGGATCATCCTTTATGGTTTCCGCCTCACCTTCGCGCAAATTGCTGACGTCGGCGTCAGCGGTATCGTGATTGATGTGTTAACGCTCAGCAGCACCTTTATGATTGCCTGCTTCCTTGGGCAGAAAGTGTTTGGTCTGGACCGCCACACCAGTTGGCTGATTGGCGCGGGGAGCAGCATTTGTGGTGCCGCCGCCGTATTAGCCACCGAGCCGGTGGTGAAAGCAGAAGCCAGTAAGGTAACGGTCGCCGTTGCTACCGTGGTTATCTTCGGGACCATTGCTATCTTCCTGTACCCGGCAATGTACCCGCTACTGGCGCACTGGTTTAGCCCGGAAACCTACGGGATTTATATTGGCTCCACGATGCATGAAGTCGCACAGGTTGTTGCTGCCGGGCATGCAATCACCCCGGAAGCTGAAAACGCAGCCGTCATAGCTAAAATGCTGCGCGTCATGATGCTGGCTCCGTTCCTCATCATCCTGGCAGCACGTGTTAAACAACTGTCTCCGGCGGCCAGCGGAGAAAAAAGTAAAATCACTATTCCGTGGTTTGCCATCCTGTTTATTGTGGTCGCGATTTTTAACTCGTTCCACCTGCTGCCGCAGTCGGTAGTGAACATGCTGGTAACGCTGGATACCATTTTGCTGGCAATGGCGATGGCCGCGCTGGGGCTGACCACTCACGTTAGCGCCCTGAAAAAAGCCGGTGCAAAACCTCTGCTGATGGCACTGGTGCTGTTTGTCTGGCTGATTGTGGGCGGTGGCGCGATTAACCTCGCTATCCACGCGCTGATGGCATAAACGAGCACGACTCCCCCCCATTAACCCGCTATACTCTCTCCTTTTGAGTATGGCGGGTTTAATTTATGAAATATATTGGAGCGCACGTAAGCGCCGCTGGCGGTCTGGCTAACGCCGCTATTCGAGCCGCAGAAATCGAAGCGACCGCATTCGCCCTGTTCACCAAGAATCAGCGTCAGTGGCGTGCCGCGCCGCTGACCACCGAAATCATTGATGATTTCAAATCTGCCTGCGAGAAGTATCACTATACTTCTGCGCAAATCCTGCCTCACGACAGCTACCTGATAAACCTCGGTCATCCGGTCAGCGACGCGCTGGAAAAATCACGCGATGCTTTTCTTGATGAAATGCAGCGCTGCGAGCAGCTTGGTTTATCCCTGCTTAACTTTCACCCGGGCAGCCACTTAATGCAGATCCCGGAAGATGAATGCCTGGCGCGTATTGCCGAATCAATCAACATTGTCCTTGCTCAAACTCAGGGCGTGACGGCAGTCATTGAAAACACCGCCGGGCAAGGCAGTAATCTTGGTTTTAAATTCGAGCATCTGGCGGCAATCATCGACGGCGTCGAGGATAAATCCCGTGTCGGCGTCTGCATCGACACCTGCCACGCCTTCGCGGCCGGTTACGATTTGCGTTCCGTTGACGAGTGTGAAAAGACATTCGCTGAATTTGAACGTATTGTCGGCTTTAACTATTTACGCGGTATGCACCTGAACGATGCCAAGAGCGCATTTGGCAGCCGCGTTGACCGTCACCATAGCTTAGGGGAAGGTAATATCGGTCACGATGCATTCCGCTGGATCATGCAGGACAACCGTTTTGACGGCATCCCACTGATACTGGAAACCATTAATCCAGATATCTGGGCAGAAGAGATTGCCTGGCTGAAAGCGCAGCAAACTGAAAAAGCGGTGGCCTAATCATGAACGACAGGGAAAAGCAGATCCTTAAGATCCTGCGACGTAATCCGTTGATTCAGCAGAATGAAATCGCCGATATTTTGCAGATCAGCCGTTCGCGCGTCGCCGCACATATTATGGATTTGATGCGCAAAGGAATGATCAAAGGTAAAGGTTATATCCTTACCGAACAAGATTATTGCGTCGTCGTCGGAGCTATCAACATGGATATCCGGGGTATTGCAGACATCCACTATCCTCAAGCCGCATCTAACCCCGGCAGCATCCACTGTTCTGCAGGCGGCGTGGGACGCAATATCGCTCATAATTTGGCGCTGCTGGGCCGTGACGTGCATTTAATCTCCGCTGTTGGTAGCGATTTCTATGGCGAAACGCTGCTGGAACAGACCCGTCAGGCTGGTGTTAACGTTTCCAATTGCATTCGTCTGCATGGACATAACACCTCCACCTATTTGTCGATCGCGAATCAGCAGGAAGAGACCGTACTGGCGATTAACGATACCCACATTCTGCAACAGCTAACGCCGCAGTTGCTGAACGGTTCACGGGATCTTATCCGCCATTCCGGCGTCGTGCTGGCGGATTGCAACCTGACTGCTGAAGCCATCGAGTGGGTATTTACTATTGCTGATGACATTCCGGTATTTATTGATACCGTTTCAGAGTTCAAAGCGGCAAAAATGAAGACCTGGTTTACACGTATTCATACGCTCAAACCCACGCAGAAAGAGCTGGGCATTTTATGGGGTAAGCCTGTCCAGTCGGATGCGGATCGCATGCAGGCCGTCAACGACCTTCATCAGCAAGGAGTAAAACGCATCTTTGTGTGTCTGGAAGACGAATCCGTTTTTTGCAGCGAAAAGGACGGCGAACAGTTTTTATTGACGCCGCCTGAGCATACGGTGGTAGACAGTTTTGGCGCCGATGACGCTTTTATGGCGGGATTACTGTACAGCTTTCTGGAAGGTAGCGAGTTTCGTGAAAGCGCGCAGTTTGCCATGGCCTGCGCGGCATTATCGCGGGCCAGCGTCAGTATCAACAACCCAACGCTCTCCGCCGATAATGCCCTGTATTTGCTGAAAACCGCTTAGATATAATGCCGGATGGCGCTCTGCTTATCCGGCCTACAAACTTTATTTTATGCCAGTCCGATAAAGAAACCGGCTATTGTGGCGCTCATCAGGTTAGAAAGCGTTGCCGCTGCCAAAGCACGCATTCCAAGTTGCGCGATTTCCGGTGCGCGCTGTGGTGCAATGGCTGAAAACGCACCGACGACAACACCAATTGAACCAAAGTTTGCAAAACCACACAAAGCAAACGAGATAATCGCGATGGTCTTCACGTCCAGCGCACCGCCCGTTTGCAGATACGGCGAGAAGTTGAGATAAGCGACAAATTCGTTGATCGCCAGCTTCTGTCCAATCAGGCTACCTGCCAGCGTCGCATCGCTCCAGTCCACGCCCATAATCCACGCCAGCGGGGCCAGAATATAGCCAAAAATGCCTTCCAGAGTGGCGTGACCGAAGCCAAACCAACCACCAACGCCACCAATAATGCCGTTAATTAACGCAATAATGGCGACAAATGCCATTACCACCGTCGCCACACCTGCGGCGATTTTCAGCCCGGTCATCGCCCCACTGGCCGCCGCTTCGATGATGCTTTTCGGTGGTGTCTCAGTAAACGACAGATTCTCGAAGGTAACGCGAGACTCTTCCGTTGCCGGACTCAGCATACGCGCGAACAAAATCCCGCCAGGGATTGCCATCAATGATGCCGCCAACAAATAATCGATGGGTACACCCATTCCGGCATAACCAATCATCATTGAACCCGCAATAGATGCCATCCCGCTACAAATTGCAGTAAACAGCTCATTGCGATTCAGGCGCTCAATAAAGGGTTTCACGATTGCCGGAATTTCGTTTTGCCCGAGAAAAATCGTCGTCACCGCGACAAATGATTCGATTTTGCTGATGTTCAGCGCTTTCTGGAAAATACCTCCGAGAATACGGATCAACAGTCCCATTACGCCAATGTAGTAAAGCAGGCTTATCAGCGCGGTAACAAAAATGATCGCGGGGAGTACCCGGAAGGCAAAGATAAAACCGGCACCGTCAAACAGCACATCCATTTTAGGACCGACCAACGAGCCGAAAATAAATGCGCTTCCCGCATCGCTATATGACATAACCTTGTGGACGCCGAGTGCAGCCTGTTCAACCAGCCATTTTCCCGGAGGGAAATACAACATGATACCGCCAATGGCGATTTGCAAAACCAACGCAGCGCCAACGGTACGCAGGCTAATCCGTTTTTTATTTACTGACAGCAGAAACGCGATGGCCAGTAATACCACCATACCCACAACACTTCTCATTATATCCATAATGAAATCCCTTCATGCCAGGAAACCCGGCGCTAACGCCAGGTTTTGGTAGGTTTGATATTCACGGGCGACCGCTTTCTGCCCGAAAAATTTGGTCAGGCGAGGCGTTGGTATTCCTTCGCAATCTCGCAAGCCAGTACGGCGTTGTTGAACACCAACTGAATGTTTGATTTCAGACTGTCGCCTCCGGTCAGTTCCGCAACCCGCGCCAGCAGGAACGGCGTGCTATCTTTGCCCACAACGCCCTGTTCTTCAGCTTCCTTCACGGCCCGATCGATTGCCGCGTTAATTTTTTCCTCTGCCATGGCAAACTGCTCCGGGATTGGATTGGCGACAACCAGGCCGCCGTTCAGACCGGTTTGCCATTTCACCGCCATCGCGCGGGCAATTTCTTTTGCGCTGTCCAGACGAATACTGACGTCAAACGGGCTGGTGCGGCAGAAAAATGCTGGCAGCGATGTTGTCTGATAACCAATGAGCGGCACACCGAAGGTTTCTAAATATTCAGTTGTTAATCCGAGATCGAGAATAGATTTTGCCCCTGCGCAAATAACCGTGACATTGGTATGAGCCAGTTCTTGCAGATCCGCAGAAATATCAAATGTATGCTCAGCCCCGCGGTGAACACCGCCGATCCCCCCGGTTGCAAATACTTTAATTCCCGCCATAGCGGCAATAATCATGGTAGAGGCAACGGTAGTCGCGCCATTTTTCCCTGCGGCTACAACAAACGGTAAATCTCGGCGGCTAACTTTAGCAACGTTATGCCCTTCACGTCCTAAAAGTTCAATTTCGTCTTTACTCAAGCCAACTTTCATTACCCCGCCAATAATGGCAATGGTTGCAGGCACAGCACCATGTTTGCGAATAGTTTCTTCTACTTCAATTGCTGTTTGCGCATTTTGTGGAAATGGCATGCCATGGGAAATAATGGTTGATTCAAGTGCAACAATGGGTTTTTTACTGTTTAATGCTTCCTGAACTTCTGGAGATATTTGTAATAATTCAGAGGAAAGAGTTAATTCAGACATTCTGTGTTCTCCACTATTAAGCTAACATTCGCAACAGACAAATCAGGGTTATTGGTATATTCACAGGCCAGTGCCATAGATGAGCAACCCTGCGCAAATCGAACCGAATCAATAAAGGGCAGACCGTCTACCCAGCAGGAAGCCAGTCCCGCCATCATGGCATCACCAGCCCCCGTGACATTAATGACGTGAGTTTTAATGGGCAGCGACCAGCCGCTACTCCCCGAGATATCGCTGTAATAAACACCGTCCCCCCCCATGCTGAGCACCAGGCGGTTTAGGCCGCGTTCATGAAACCACGCGGCAACTTTGCCAACATCCTCTCGCCCGGAGAGTGCAATCCCACTCAGGGTTTCAGCTTCAAGTCGATTAGGTTTTAAGGTATGGATTTTGCCGAGCTGCTCGCGAATTTTAACGCACTTCCATGCCGATACCGGGTCAATAAACACCGGTACCTCGCCCGCATTTTCCAACACCCATGTCAGCGCGTCTTCACTGATATTACAGTCAGCGACAATGACTTTTGCTGCACGAATAAAATCACGATGTTGCGACAAAAAATCCGCTGAAATGTGGTCGGTAATACTCATATCATTTATGGCAACCAGCATCTCACCGGTATTATCAAGCAGCGACAAATAACTTGATGTATTTTCTCCAGCAACAATCAGGCATTTTTCGACATGAACGCCAGATTGATTAGTTTGCGCCAGCAGTGATTGTCCATAGAAATCGTTACCAACAGCGGTCAGTAACCATGAATCTTTTCCCAGCAGCGCCAAATTATGAGCGATATTGCGTCCCACGCCGCCTGGCGTAAATTTTATTTTCCCTGGATTCGAGTCCGCATAATTCAGAGAAGCATGCGAATACCCGGCGACATCCATATTAGCCGAGCCAATGGTTACTATGTATTCCTTTTCACGCATAGCACGTCCCCTGGCAATATAATTACCACTAATGAGTTCGTCAAAAATAACCATTGCTACAGCAAAGGTTATTAGAGCACATGTTCACTATCAAACATGTGTTCATGTTAGCCAGGTTTTTTGTAAAGTAAATCCATCCGCAAGATCTAAAACAAATAGATATGAACAGAGTCACAATTTTTTATAGATACAGTTTGCAAGGGAGAGAAAAAATGAGAGGCAGAACACAAATTGAGCAAACCAGAAAAAAACCTCCGGATAACCGGAGGTTTTTCAGATGTGCCAGGCAGACTGGTGTGTATTAACTGAGCGAAACCAGGTCCTCCGGCATGTGGTTGTACAAAATCCGCCAGAAGTGCTCAGCCGTTTTATTCAAGCGGGTATCCATCCGGTAAATATAGGCCTGAATAGGCACCATCAGTTCCGGCGTCTGCAGACAAACCAGCCGCTTGTCACGCAGTTCGTTTACGATAGTCCACGCCGGCAGCCAGGCGATACCATGGCCATCTAATGCCATATTTTTCAATAACTCACTCATCGAAGACATAAACAGTGTACGAGCAGAAATACCGCCCACTTCCGCCAGATGACGGTTTACCAATCTTCCCATGTAGGATGTACTGGTATAGTTCAGAATCGGCACCTGCGGCTGATAGATATCAAACAACGCCTTCCCCTTCGCATCAGCCGCACAAACGGGATACAACTCAGACTCAAAAACCTTCAAACCGCAGAAGGGTGACTGCATTAAATCTTCATCCCGAAAAGAGATAATAAAATCACTTTTCCCTTCACGCAGGGTATTCACCGCTTGCACCACATCAATCGCCTCGACGTGATAAACAAACTCTTCCCCCCAGGCCGCCATTGAGTGCACTAATCTGGGCAACATCGTCAGCGACAGAGAATGTGCCGCCGCTATTTTAATATTGGGAACCCCAAGCAGGTTGTGCCCACTTAGCTCATCCAGATTGCATTCCAGCTGTTGCAGCAGGCTACGGGTTTGCGAATGGAATAGCTTGCCCTCCTCCGTGAGTTGCAGTGGACTCGTCGTGCGATCAAAAAGCTGTACTCCCACGGCGGATTCGAGCGCCTTGATCCGCCTGCTAAATGCCGGTTGGGATATATTGCGTTCCTCAGCCGCCTGGGAAAAATGACGACACGCCTCCAGCGTCAGGAAATCATATAACCATTTTGTCTCAATATTTTTCATGCCTGTCACGCGGATGTTTAAATAGGGTGATTAACCTAAAACATCATGCCAGAGGCGTTCCAGAGATGATATTGGCGATTAGCCACTGATGATTCGTTTTTTGCATCAAGCCTTCGTTTTTGGCATTAACATGTTGGCTTCGCCATTCAGTCATCCCCCTTCTCTGCAGGCAAAACTTCAGGTTTCGCACGTTTTCCGAACCTCATGGGAGGACGAAAGAAACTACAGTCATGCAGTTTTTGCATTTAGACAAACATTATTGCATTTCTCCTCTCGACTCTCTGCTGTTAAACATTAGGGCAAGATAAAAACAGCCTGAATATTATTTAACGGTAAATCGAGGTATATATCGTGAAAGGTTTAATTGGTGTACTGGGTGGTATGGGGCCAGCGGCAACCGTCGATCTCTTTAATAAATTCGTCACCTTTACCGCGGCACAACGTGACCAGGAACATATCCCATTAATTATTTCATCTATTCCTGACATTCCTGACCGAACTGACGCGTTAATGCATCATGGTAATTCCCCACTCCCGGCAATGCGCGATTATATGCATAAACTCGAAGATGCTGGCGCTGAGTGTATTGTCATCCCCTGTAATACCGCCCACTTTTGGTTTAATGAATTAAAAGAGTGCTGTCACACAGAGCTGCTCAGTATCGTTGAAACGACCATCAGCGAGGTCAGGAACTGTGGAAAATCACGTATTGGACTACTCGCCACCAACGCCACGTTGTACATGGGTCTCTATCAAAAAGGCATTGAATCTCTTGGGTTAACCTGCATCAGTCCTGACTCTGCCAGTCAGGAAAAAGTGATGGAAAGTATCTATTGCTTAAAAGCCGGTGATGTTAAGCGGGCGCAAACGCTGATGAATGAACAGGCTCAAGCACTCTTCTCTCGCGGCGCACAAGTTATCGTACTGGGATGTACTGAAGTTCCCGTCATCCTTGCTGAGGCTGTCAAAACGGCACCTGAAAAATATATTGATTCAACCGGTTCGTTGGTTCGCGCCGGTATTAAATGGTACGAGAAACGCGTTGGTAAAGATCATCTTTTAGTGCAATGAAAATCTATGCCTGGCTAATTATTGAATTAAATAAACACCCATTTTAATAACGAATTATTCTCTGGCGGAGGCCATTATGATTTGGCTGGAAATTATCGTAGTGTTGGGCGCAATATTTTTTGGTATCCGCTTCGGCGGTATTGGTATTGGTTTATGTGGCGGGCTGGGGCTGGCTATTTTAACACTGGGATTTGGGTTGCAAATTGGTTCGCCACCCGTTGACGTGATTCTCATTATTATGACGGTGGTAGTGGCTGCCTCAGCACTACAGGCCGCGGGTGGTATGGATTATCTGGTACGCGTTGCAGGGAATTTTATGCGGCGTAACCCTAAATATATCAATGTTATTGCGCCCATTATTACCTGGTCGATGACCATTATGGCGGGGACCGGATTTATTGTCTTCTCTACCCTACCGGTCATTGCCGAAGTAGCAAAAGAGTCCGGTATCCGCCCCTCACGCACGCTCGCAGGATCCGTCGTCGCCTCCCAGGTGGCAATATCCGGCTCGCCGATCAGCGCTGCAATGGCCGCAATGTTGACCATCATGGAGGGAAACGGCGTCAGCTTTATACAGGTCATGGCAGTATGCCTGCCGGCCTCGTTCGTTGCCGCAATGGTGGCGGCATTAATCGCTTCACGCCAGGGGTGCGAGCTACAGGATGATGAAGTGTATCTGCAACGCCTGCAAAAAGGTCTGGTCCGTAAATATGAAAGCCAGAGTAGCACGACGCCGGGTGCCGTGCTTTCCGTTGCCCTGTTTATGCTGGCAACGGTCGTCATCGTTATTCTTGCAGCATGTCCTCAACTACGTCCTGGATTCGATGCAGGTAACCCAATGAATACCCGGGATATCATCATTATCTGCATGTTATCTGCCGCTTGTCTGATGGTCGTACTGTGCAAAACATCGACAGATGCCATTGTACTGACATCCACTTTTCGAGCAGGTATGAGTTCGCTGGCCGTCATTCTCGGCATTGTTACACTGGGAACCACATTCATTGACGCACACTTAGCGGAAATTAAAGACATCGCGGGTAATATTCTACAGGCCTACCCGATGCTGTTGGCTCTGGTACTGTTTGGGACCTGCGCGCTGCTCTATTCGCAGGGAGCCACCACGCCGCTGATTATCCCGCTTGCCGTCGCGCTCGGCGTACCCACCTGGGCCATTCTGGCTTCCTACGTGGCAGTGACAGGTGTGTTTGTTCTACCCACATACCCCACTTCACTGGCGGCAATGGAGTTCGACACCACCGGGACAACGCGCGTGGGCAAATATGTCTTAAACCATCCGTTTATGTTGCCAGGACTGGGTGGGATCATCGCGGGCGTTGCCTTTGGTTTTATCATCGCGCCAATGATTGCCTGACCCGTTTTATTCAGGGGAGCGATATCGCCTCCTGAATACTTCGCGACTTACCTGACCTGACTCACCATAGCAATACCGTCTTACCTTTATCTATTTGCTTCACATCGCTGCTTTTAATCACGCGGTGATAGCCATAGGTGTCAGCATATTTTGTCAGTCCAGTCCCGGAATCCTGCTCAGGCTTGCCTTGCGTCTCTATCGTTGCCCCTGATGTTGTTGTCATCACCCAGGTGGTTGAGCACCCCGTAAGCAACAGCGTAGCGAGTGACAGAGAGGCAAAAATGTGCGTTTTTTTCATATTCGATTTCCGTGACGAGTTTGATTTAAGGGCACTTTATCGAATTTGGTTAAGACAGGATGGATTATTGTGGCGGTGCCGCGACTGTCGGGATCAAAGAATAAAAAAGGGCAGAGAAATCTCTGCCCAGGGAAGTAAAGAAGAGTTAGGCTACTTTCGCGACAGCGTCCACTTCCGGGCGCTTCAGCACCGCGTAGGAGAGACCGGCCACCAGCGTACCAGCAACAATCGCCAACAGGTAACCCAGTACAGGGGTAATGGCGCCTGGGATCAGCAGTACAAATAGTCCGCCGTGTGGCGCCATCAACTTCGCACCCACAGCCATTGAGATTGCTCCCGTCACCGCGCCACCGACGATACAGCATGGCAGAACACGCATCGGATCGCGTGCCGCGAACGGAATTGCCCCTTCGGTGATAAAGCATAAACCCAGAACCAGCGCCGCTTTGCCACCTTCCTGTTGTGCTTTGTCGAACTTGCGACGCGCAACCAGCGTTGCCAGACCCAGCGCCAACGGTGGCACCATACCTGCCGCCATAATGGCTGCCATCGGTGCATAAGTTTGCGTACTCAGCAGCCCCACCCCAAACGCGTAGGCCGCTTTGTTCACCGGACCGCCCATGTCGGTACACATCATGCCGCCAAGAATAGCGCCAAGCAGAACCGCATTCGCCGTCCCCATGGTTTGCAGCCAGTGAGTCAGGCCTTCCAGAATGCCCGCAACCGGTTTACCAATCAGGTAAATCATTGCCAGACCAACGACCAGGCTCGAAAGCAGCGGAATAATCAGAATCGGTTTCAGCGCTTCCATACTCTGTGGGAGTTTCAACTTCGTGCTGATGAGCTTCGCCACATAACCGGCAAGGAAACCGGCGATAATCCCACCGATAAAGCCAGAACCGGTGCTTACCGCCAGCATACCGCCAATAAGACCCGGCGTCAGACCTGGGCGGTCAGCGATAGAAAATGCAATGTAACCTGCCAGAACGGGCACCATCAGTGCGAAGGCTGAGCCCCCACCAATCTGCATCAGTGCTGCCGCAAGCGTTCCCTGCTCTTTGAATGCTTCAATACCAAAGGCGAATGACAGCGCAATACACAGACCGCCCGCAACCACCATCGGCAGCATGTAAGACACACCGGTCAGCAGGTGACGATACGCGCCCGCGCCCTCTTTTTTTCCTTCGGTGGCCGCAGTCTGATTTTTCCCGGCTGGCTGATACGGGGTCGCTTCATCCAGCGCTTTATCCAGTTCCTGCTTCGTTTTCTTCAGCGCCAGGCCCGTAGACGTGCGATACATCGGTTTTCCAGCAAATTTCGCCAGATCAACCTCAATATCAGCCGCCACAATCACCAGATCGGCCTCGGCAACCTCTTCCGGCGTAATGGCATTACCTGCCCCTACTGAGCCGCGGGTTTCCACTTTCACCCACCAGCCGCGTTTTTTCGCTTCGGTTTCGATAGCTTCAGCAGCCATAAACGTATGTGCGACGCCTGTCGGACAGGCTGTCACTGCCACCACACGTTTTGGACCATTGCTTGCCGCTGGCGTTGCCACAACCGGCGCACTATATGGCTGCGCATGACCTTTTGCTTCACTGAGAAAAAGCTCGGGATGCGCAACCGCACGACCGATGTCACCCAGCCAGACTTTTTTGCCGTTCAGCGAATTGTCGACAGGCAGCTTATCGCCCAGGACAATCGCCAGCTCTGCATCATTTGGATTGTCGATGATCTCCAGATGCGCTTTCTGTGCCGCCGCTCCAAGCAGGGTTTTCGCCATATAGGCGCGAGCCTGGCCGAGATTAGCGTCAATAATCAGCAGCGTTTTCATTATGCCTCTCCTGCTGTCAGTTAAACGGTTTTAAGTCGACACGCGCCATCATTGCGGCCAACTGAGGACGATCGGTAATACCCACATTACTTTGGCTTACCGCCAGGGCGGCAACTGCCGTCGCCAGACGCAGGGTATGTTCGCTGGATTCACGCATCAGCAAGCCATAAATCAGACCGCCAACCATCGAATCACCCGCACCTACAGTGCTGACCACCTCAACTGACGGTGGCTTAGCAATCCATTCACCCGAAGCGTTGACCCACAACGCGCCTTCCGCACCGAGTGAAATCACCACGTGCGCAATGCCTTGCTCACGCAGAGCATGTGCCGCATCGATAACATCTTTCATTTCTGGCAGCTTACGGCCAGCCCAGATTTCCAGCTCACGACGGTTTGGTTTCACCAGCCACGGAGCTGCCTTCAGGCCAGCGACCAGCGCTTCACGACTACTATCAAAGATAATGCATGGACACTGGCTGCGCAGGCGCGTCATCCAGTCAGTGAATGCTTCAGGGCTCACGCCGGTCGGCAAGCTGCCGCTGACGCACACCATATCGAATTGCCCCAGCCAGCTTAGTGAGTCATTCACAAAGCGTTCCCAGTCAGCCGGGGTGACTTCAAAGCCGGAGAAATTGAAGTCAGAAACTTCACCATCTTTTTCAGTCAGCTTGACGTTAATTCGGGTACGCCCCTGCACCACCTGAAAACGGTTAGCGATGCCCAGTTCACTGAACAATTGCTGAAAACCATCCTGGTTGTCCTTACCCAGAAAGCCGCCGACCGTCACGTCAATCCCCAGGTCCTTAAGTACTTTTGCGACGTTAATCCCTTTTCCCGCCGCATGCAGACCGGTCGTTTTCACCAGATTGACTTCACCGCGTTCAATTTCCGGGCAAAAACCGACCAGATCGTAAGCCGGATTCAGGGTGATAGTTGCAACACGTCTGCTCATTATGCGCCCTCCCCAAGGCCTGCCGCGATGGCATCGCCAATGGCTTTCAGCGCCTGTTCAGCATCTTCACCCTGTGCGGTAAAGCGCAGGTGGTGTCCTTTTTTCACGCCCAATGCCACAACTTTCATCAAACTGCGTCCATTTGCCGGTTTTCCGGTTCCATCAAGATTTGTCACGGTTATTTCACTATTAAATTGTTTAATCGTATTCACCAGCATGGTGCCCGGACGGGCGTGTAAACCATGCTCATTACGCACCACAAACTCGGCACTCAGTACATCATCAGTTAATGCATCATCGCTGGTCAGCATCGCTAACACCGTTGCAGCATCCGCCTTCAGCAAACGGTCAGCTTTATTGCTCAGCAACAGATCGCCCAGACGCTTCAACACCGCAACGGGCTGGTCATCATTCATCGCGACAGTCACCAGCAGCGCAGCGGCTTCGCCCTGCACCTCAAATGCGCTTGCCGCACGACTGACCGCGACGGCGCTGCGCACATTGCCTTCAGCACAGTCATTCAGCCAGATGCCCTGACCAAGATTCATTGGTTGCTCGTTAATCGCTCTGGCCACAAAGGTGGCATCTACTGCACCGGCTTCTTTCAGACGCGCGGCGTTCAGCGCCTGCAGCGTCACCAGCGAATTGGCGACGACGTCCAACGACAGCGTTTCGTTATCAAGCTTCAGTTGCTCGCTCTGCTTTTCGCCCATCAGCAATGCGCGTAATTCTTCTGCCGTGGTGGCTGATTTCAGCTGTTCCGCAACCGAGTCATCACTCAATACATGAGTCAGCTGACGCAACAACCCAAGGTGCTCATCTGAGCTGGCCGCAATGCCGATAGCCACATACGCAATCTGACCTTCGCCCCACGTCACACCCTGCGGAAACTGAAACACCTGCACCCCGGTTTTCAGCACCTGATCGCGTGTGTCTGTCGTACCGTGAGGAATGGCAATACCATTGCCGAGAAACGTCGATGTTTGTTGTTCGCGCGCCAGCATGCCATTGACATAGCCGTCCGCAACGTTGCCCGCTTGCACAAGGGCTGCGGCAATCTGGCGAATAGCCTCTTCTTTGTTCCCGGCCTGTTCGCCCGGGTGAATATCCTGAACAGATAACTGGAACATGATTCTCCTCTCCTGCTGAATTGAAACGATTCAGCTAACATGAGAAAAAAGGCGTCACCCGACTCCATCAGTTAAGGTAAGATGACGCTGAAACGTTTCAAGGAGTCTGGATCTTTCTGCTTCAGCACGCAAGTAAAGTTAACAATTAACTTGCTGAATTTAGATGTACCGCACATTTTCTCTTCGTTTCTTTGAAACAAGCTGACGCAAAAACGTGTTCAGCTATTCAACTTCAGCATCGTCAGCATGTGGACTTCTCAGACTGAAATGACATTTTGATTTTCCATACCGATTTTGATTTAGTGCCCTGTTTATTTTCTGGCGAGCAGCGTAAACTCCGCCTCTCTTCACTCCACTGATAGCTAAACATGCATAACACCCCCGTAGCCGCCACACCCAAGGCGTTTGATTTAACGTCTTCGGCGTTCCTGCTTGTCGCTTTTCTCACGGGCATCGCCGGGGCATTACAGACGCCCACGCTCAGCCTTTTTCTGACCGATGAGGTCCATGCACGTCCGGGAATGGTGGGTTTCTTTTTTACCGGTAGCGCCGTCATCGGCATTTTGGTAAGCCAGTTTCTGGCCGGACGCTCTGACAAAAAAGGCGATCGTAAAAACCTGATCGTTTTTTGCTGTGTACTGGGTATGCTGGCCTGCGTGTTGTTTGCCTGGAACCGTAACTATTTTATTTTGCTGTTTGTCGGCGTATTTCTCAGTAGCTTTGGCTCCACCGCCAACCCGCAAATGTTTGCGCTTGCTCGTGAACACGCCGATCGCACGGGCCGGGAAGCCGTCATGTTCAGCTCGATTTTACGTGCCCAGGTTTCACTGGCCTGGGTGATCGGCCCACCATTGGCCTACGCGCTGGCCATGGGGTTCAGCTTTACGGTGATGTATCTCAGCGCCGCGGTGGCATTTATTGTCTGCGGCGTGATGGTCTGGTTTTTCTTACCGTCAATGAACAAAAGCGTACCTCTCGCAACAGGGGCGGTTGAAGCTCCACGCCGTAATCGTCGTGATACGCTGCTGCTTTTTGCTGTCTGTACATTAATGTGGGGCACCAACAGCCTCTATATCATTAATATGCCGCTGTTTATCATCAACGAACTGCATCTGCCTGAAAAACTCGCCGGTATCATGATGGGCACCGCAGCAGGACTGGAAATCCCAACCATGCTGATTGCGGGATATTTTGCCAAACGTCTGGGCAAACGTCTGTTGATGAGAATCGCCGTCATCGCCGGGTTCTTTTTTTATGCAGGCATGCTGTTGGCACATTCACCGGCGGTTTTGCTCGGCTTACAGTTGCTGAACGCGATTTACATCGGCATCCTCGGCGGGATTGGCATGCTTTATTTTCAGGATTTAATGCCGGGGCAGGCGGGATCAGCCACAACGTTGTACACCAATACCATCCGCGTCGGCTGGATTATTGCCGGCTCACTGGCGGGGATAGCCGCTGAAATCTGGAACTATCACGCGGTGTTCTGGTTTGCGCTGGTGATGATCGTCGCGACGGTTGTGTGCCTGGCGCGCATCAAGGACGTTTAAGGCGCGGTCAGCGCTTCAAGCTCGATGAGATAAATCATGGCCTGGTGCGTCGTCTGTCCGCACATTTCCGCACTGGGCTGTAAACCGCCGCACACTTTTGGTCGCAACGGAGACGCAAAAATTTTGCAACGCAGGGATTCATCCAGCTGAACGCATGGCGTATTAGCAGGTTTGCCATCAGGCATGCCAGGGATGGGACTGGAGATTGAAGGCGCGGTGCAGCATGCACCACAATCCGGACGGCATTCCATACAGTACTCTCTTTATCGTAAACCATCGGATTGTGCGGGAAGCGCACAGTACCACCTTTTTGGCACCAGCAAAAGCATGAATTCCGCTTGCCTGAATGCCCCGGCGCGAGTAGTTTTACGCGATATTTTAGACACTCCTCACTACAGGATTTTTTCGATGCCAAGAGCGAACGAAATTAAAAAAGGTATGGTACTGAACTACAACGGCAAGCTGCTGATTGTAAAAGATATCGATATTCAATCACCGTCCGCACGTGGTGCAGCTACGCTGTACAAAATGCGTTTTTCTGATGTCCGTACCGGTCTGAAAGTTGAAGAGCGCTTCAAAGGTGACGATATCGTGGATACCGTCACCCTAAGCCGCCGCGGGGTTGATTTCTCCTACGTTGATGGCAATGAATATGTCTTTATGGATAAAGAAGACTATACCCCGTATACCTTCACCAAAGACCAGATTGAAGAAGAGCTGCTGTTCATCCCGGAAGGCGGAATGCCAGACATGCAGGTACTGACCTGGGACGGCCAGCTGCTGGCGCTTGAACTGCCACAGACCGTAGACCTGGAAATCGTTGAAACCTCACCGGGTATTAAAGGTGCTTCAGCGAGTGCGCGTAACAAACCAGCAACCCTGAGCACCGGTCTGGTGATCCAGGTTCCTGAGTATCTGAGTGCGGGTGAGAAAATCCGTATTCATATCGAAGAACGCCGCTATATGGGCCGTGCAGACTAATTTTCTGCCGCACATTGACGTATAAGGGACAGCGCAGGCTGTCCCTTTGTCATTTTCAGCGCTGACTGCTGAGGTAAAAATCATCCATCAACAATGATTCGAGATACTGCTCATCTTCCCGTATAAAACCCACAATGACGCTAACCGCCCGCGCATAAAATCCCTTCTCATCACGCTGCAGGCAGCTATCACGAAACAAGGGTGCCCAACACATAATATGATGATGTAAAAAGTAATATTGTGCAGATAGCGTTTCCTCTTTGGCTGCCATCCTCGCCATCAAAGCCAGCTGTATAGCGATATGATCGGAGGGCTCATTTTCCTGCGCAGCCAGCCCGTGTTCAACCAACAGTACATTCATTTGTCGACGTTCTTCGGCCGCTGTTGTGTGCGGATAATGTCCCGCATACGGGGAAACACCGCCAGGCGGCGCCAGCAGAAATAACGTTGCAAAATCTGCGGCCAGCTCCAGTTGTCGGCTTTCACGACGCAGAGCCTGCGTCAGGCTACGCTCCAGTTTTTTGACATCCAGCGAAAGCCCAGGGATACCCGCCAGCGACGCAAGCCACTGTCGGGTATCCTCGCTTTCAAGACGAGCGAGTTGTTTCTGGTCCAGCTCACGAAACAGCAATTGTGAAAACCACTGATAGACCGCGGCACGTTGCTGGAAAATAAGGCTATGCTGCATTGTCCCCCTCCTCTTTTACTATCTCCGGCCCACCAAATCCCGTGACCGGTGGAACATGTTGCTGATAGCGCTCGACATCCACCAGCACGGTATGCGCTGAAGGCCCTTGCGCCAGTTGAGACGTACCAATATCCGCGCTCAGGACATTAGGATCGCCATAGGTACATAGCGTCCCGGCTTTCCCACCTTCCTGTGGGGAATACCATGCCCCTTCATGAATGCGGATCACGCCAGGGGTAAAATCAGGGCTAATCACCACCCCCGCCAGCACCTGACCGCGCGCGTTAAAGACCCGCGCAATATCCCCGGCTTTTAACCCCCGCGCGGCAGCATCTTGCTCGCTGATGTAAAGCGGTTCTCTTCCCGCTACCGCATACGTGCTGCGAAACGCATCACTTGAGCACAATTGGGAGTGCAGGCGTTTATCCGGGTGACAGGATTGCAGGTGCAGTGGATATTTATCTTTCCTACTCTGATGGCTACGTTCAAACGGCTCCATCCACACCGGATGTCCAGGGCAATCGTCATACTGAAAACCGGCAATCGTTTTGCTGTAAATTTCAATCAGACCGGATGGTGTGCCCAGGGGATTAAGATCGGGCTGATCGCGAAATTCGCCATGACGCACCCACGGTTGTCCCGCGGGATATTCAACATACCCTTCACCTTTCCAGAACGTGTCAAAGTCTGGCAACGTAACACCGAGCGAGGCCCCCATTTTGACCCCTTCGTCATAAAGCGCTTGTACCCACTGCATTTCATCGCGGTTTTCCCGGTATACCGACTCCTTGTCAAAACGTTTACAGAGTCCGGCAAACACGTCGAAATCATGCCGCGCTTCATATTGCGGTTTGACGACCTGATGCAGCGCCATCAGTCCCTTATTCGAATGGGTGCCAAACTGCTCAATATCGTTACGTTCAAAGCGTGTGGTAACAGGCAGGACGATATCGGCAAAACGACAGGATGCGGTCCATTGGTGATCTAACACCACCACGGTCTCCAGTTTCTTCCACGCCTCGATCATCCGGTTGCGATCCTGCTGGGCGTGGAACGGGTTAGCCGCGCTGAAGATCGCCATTTTGATGTCAGGGTAGATTAACGTCTCACCGTTAAACGCAATCTTTTTGCCCGGCTCCAGCAGGCAATCAACAATACGTGAGGTAGGAATATGCTCGGATACGCCGCGAAAATCTGGTTTATACTTCGCCTCTGGCGGATTGTTAATGCTCCCCAGACCAGAAAGTACTGGCCCGGCTGACGTCACCGTCCCTCCGCCGTTGTAGTGCCAGCCGAACCCCACACCGCCGCCCGGTAAACCAATTTGACCAACCATACTGGCCAGCACCACCAGCATCCAGGGATACTGTTCACCGTGGTGCATACGCTGTACGCACCAGCCGCCCATAAACTGCGTCCGACCTTTCACCAGCAGCCTGGCAAAGTCACGGATCTGATCCGCCGTCAGCCCACAGATTTCAGCAGCCCACTCGGCACTTTTCGGTTGTTTGTCTGTTTCTCCCATCAGGTAGGGTAAAAACTGCTCGAAGCCGACGGTGTAGTCGTTAATGAATGCCGTGTCGTACAGTTTTTCTGCATACAGGGTATGTGCGAGCGCCAGCAGTAACGCAACATCGGTCTGTGGTCGTAACGCCAGCTGTTCACACCCCAGAAAATTTTGCGATTTGCTGCGCACCGGATCAACGCTGATGACGCGCATTTTGCCCTGGGCGACGGCCTCTTTGATCTGCTGCCAGTAGCCAAACGCATCGTGATCGGGAACCAAAAATTCAATCTGCAAGTTCTTAATGGGATCACAGCCCCACAGTACGATGGTATTGCTGTTCTCGATAACCAGCGGCAGCGAGGTTTGCTGTTCATAGACTTCAAGCGAACCAATAACATGCGGCAAAATCACCTGGGCTGCAGCCGCTGAATAGTCGCCTACGGTCGTCACATAGCTACCATGCAGGCCGAGCCCTCTGTCCATTGCACCGCCAGCCTTGTGGTATTTGCCCACCATTTGCCAATCTGCCAGCCCGGTAAAGACGCCGGATGAACCGTAGGTTTTTTGCACCCGCTCAAGCTCTTCATAAAACAGGTCCAGCGCCTGATCCCAGCTAACCCGCACAAAACGATTATCTCCCCGCTGGCTACGATCCGACTTCTCACGCTTGCGTAACCAGTCCAGTCGAACCATCGGATAGCGAACCCGTGAAGGGTTGTAGACGATTTCACGTACCGCATTGAGCATATCGCACGGGTGTTTGTCATGTTTGAACGGACGCGTTTCCGTCCACTCGCCGTTAACCACTTTGGCTTCAAAAGCACCATAATGTGAGCCGGACTGGATCCATTGTTCGGGGTTTTCCCCCGCCGCCCATACTTTTGATATCAGCGGATTAGGCGCCAGCGCACTGGCTGCGCCAACCGCCAGCATTCCGGTCAGAAAACGACGGCGGGACGGATTAAAGTCATGAATATCCATATCTTATCCTTATTATTTGTTGGGTTCAGACACATCGCTGGCGTGTGTCTGGAGGTATTTCAACAACGTACGTTCTTCCACCGGATTGAGTCGATAATACGTCGACATCGCTTTCAGTCCGGCAATCCAGCCATTGGCGGTGTATCGGGTAGCCGGCGGCGTGCTGTGACAGGCGCTACACGTCGATTGCAGCATCTGATCTGAGTACTCCCATACCGGAGTAATGCTATCGATGAGTCCCTGCGCGGAGGTCCATGCGGTCACGCTCACCTGCTGCCATTCCTGATGCGAACCTGGGTCAGTCTGGGTTTGCAGGACTTTCACGTTTTCCATCAGTGAAGCATCCAGAACCGCGGAGAATACGCGTTTACCCATATACTGGGTGATCACCCGCCCACGCCCCTTGCTTTCACGCCAGCCCGTCACTTCCAACTGGACGTTGCCTCCCTCTTTTTGCAGCACCTTGACCTGGGTCGCCGGAAATAACAGCGCTTTCCCTGCTGGTGCCCCTGCCGTGGCTGTCAGTGTTTTTTCGCTTAACGAAAACAGCGTCGTCGCAGTTGACAGTTTTTCTCCCTGCTGTTGTAGCTGCTTGTAGCGATCGCGAAAACCACTGCTCATGTCCGGTTTGTGGTGCGCGATCCCTTTGTGGCAATCAATGCAGTTGCTGTCCTTCGCCGCTGCCGCCGTCATCTGTGCCGCGGCATTGGCGGATTGTTTTCCATGATCCATTGCTTCATAGCTGTGACACGATTTACAGGCTGCCGAGTTGTTGGCGCTCATCCGCGCCCACTCTCGCTGGGCGAGCTCAGCCCGTTTAGCATTGAATTTTTCCGGGGTATCGATAGAGGGTGAGATAAAGGTGTGATAGAGATCGTTTAGGGCTTCGGTTTTACGCATCAACGTCGGGACGACTCCCGGGGGAATGTGGCAATCCTTACACTCCGCTCGCACGCCAGAGGCATTACGAAAATGCACGCTGGTTTTATACTCCTCTCCAGGTGTGCGCATCGAGTGGCACGATAAACAAAACTCCGTAGTGCTGGTGTAATGGACTCCTTGCCATGTTCCCCAAATAACAATGGCCATTACGACAGCGCCACCTAACGCACACCAAAGCGCGTTCTTTTTTATCCACGACATACCTGCCTCCATTTTTTTAATAGCGTCACGCTAAGGGATATTAAAAAGCAAAAATAGAGACAGCGATTTCAGATTATAGGAACAGCCTTAACTCTATGAGGCGTGTCAAAATAGCAATATTCTGAAACGTGTAATATGCCGCTATTGTTTAAACAAGGAATTCCCTCATGCTGGCACTGTTTCTCAATAGGGAAAGTCGCACCCCTCTACAATTACAGATCTTTCAATTCTACTTTCAGGCAATTCAGCAAGGCGATTTGCTTTGTGGGGATAAACTGCCCTCTATCCGCGAACAGGCACAGACGCTAAACGTGGCCAAAATCACGGTGGTGATGGCGTATGAAAAACTGATGGCGGCCGGTTTTATTAAGAGCAGGCAGGGTATCGGCTATGAAGTCACATTTACGGCACCTATGCGTAGTCCCCCAACACACGTGCCATCTGCGGAAGGCTCACCACCGATAAAGCCTAAGCCTGCCGGTGTTTCTACCGATGTTTACGCTGAAATGGGACGTGAGTGCTATTGCCGGATGGGCGTCCCTGACCCCAATGCGTTTCCCTGGTCAAGCTGGCGTAAATGGAATAATGCCCCCAGCGTACTTAAAGAGCAGCTACTGACTCGATATCATTCACCAAATGGATTATTTTCATTGCGTGAGCAAATTGTCAGATACCTTAATTTATCCCGTGGTATTAATACCAGTGCACAAAACATCATCATTACTGATGGAATTCAGGAAGGGTTGTCACTGCTCAGTCAAATATTCATTATTCATCATGCACTAAGCCAGAATAAAAAGTGTCACGTGGTCGCCGAATCACCTTGTTATTCTGGCGCATGGCATCTGTTTAATTATTATGGTGCCGATATTACGTCTATTGCCGTGGATAATCACGGGCTGTGCACCGATAATTTACCCGAGGTTGAAACCCAGCTTTGTTATGTGACACCTGCTCACCAGTATCCAATGGGCAGTGTTCTGTCACTTGAACGACGTAAGTCATTACTCACGTGGGCACAGCGAGTGGGCGCCTGGATTATTGAAGACGATTACGATGCCGTATTTACGTATGGCGAGAATCCCCTTCCGGCACTGAAAGCCATGGATTACCACAACCGGGTTATCTACATGGGGACTTTCTCAAAAACGCTGGGACCGGGGGCACGTCTCGGTTACCTCGTTTGCCCCGATGAGCTGCTGCCCGCCGTTCAAAATATGAAAGCGCTGAACAACAATGGTAGCCAGTGGTTATTGCAGCAGTTTTTAGCCGAGTTAATGCAAAACCAGGTGTTTTATACCCATCTCGGTAAGCTAGCCTGCAACTATGCAGCACGCCTCGCATTACTGCGTGATGGCTTATCAGCCCTGTTCCCTGAAGGAAAGATCGATGGTGCCACGGCAGGGTTACATCTCTCATTACGCATTGACTGGTCGCCTGACGTCATCGCAAAACTACGCCAGCGCTGCCTGCAGGCAGGGGTGCGCTTTGATACATTACAGGAAATTGAAAACGGCTCAGAAACAGCGTGGCGGCAAAAAAATTCCGATGCGGTGATGTTCTTTGGTTTTGGCGGACTGCAGGTGCCGCACCTCAGAAAGGTATTAAACGTACTGGAGCAGGAGAGGTGTGCGTTATTACAGCAATAACAACGCACCTGAGTATTGCCGGGAGCGGGACAAGCGCCATCCGGCAATTTATCGCCTGGTGTTGGGCGAATTACAGCAGATCGCGGAACTGCGTTTTTTTCAGCGCCAGCTCCACGCCGCGAACTTCTGCCAGTCCTTTCAGGCGACCAATCGCGGAATAGCCCGGATTCGTTTTCTTATGCAGATCGTCAAGCATCTGATGCCCATGATCCGGGCGCATTGGGATCGGACGCAAATCACCCGCTTTCTTACGGCGTTGCTCTTCGCTCAAAATAGCTGCCACCACCGATACCATATCCACATCGCCCTGCAAGTGTGCGCCTTCGTGGAAGGTTTTCGGGTTTTCTTCACGGCAGGTTGAACGCAAGTGTGTGAAGTGAATACGATCGCCAAAGGTCTCAATCATTTTTACCAGATCGTTATCGGCGCGCACGCCGTACGAACCGGTACACATGGTGAAACCGTTATTGATACTGTCTACCGTTTCTTTCAGCCATTGCATATCTTCAATGGTCGACACGATACGTGGCAGACCGAGGATTGGCCTTGGCGGATCGTCAGGATGCACTGCCAGACGTACACCAACTTCCTCAGCAACAGGCACAATCGCCCGCAGGAAGACAGCCATGTTATTGCGCAAATCATCTTTGCTGATCCCATCATATTCCGCCAGGCGCGCGCGGAATTGATCCAGCGTATAACCTTCTTCGGCACCAGGCAGGCCAGCAATAATGTTGCGGGTCAGCTTTTCAATTTCTGCATCGCTCATGGCATTGAAGTAGTCCAGCGCCTGGCGTTGTTCTTCGTCGGTATAATCCGCTTCAGCTCCCGGGCGTTGCAGAATGTGCAGCTCGAAAGCCGCAAAGGCAATCTGGTCAAAACGCAGCGCTTTGGACCCGTCCGGTAGCTGATATTCAAGGTCAGTACGCGTCCAGTCCAGGATCGGCATGAAGTTGTAGCACACGGTATCGATGCCGCAGGTCGCCAGGTTACGAATACTTTGCTGGTAGTTGGCAATCCACGTTTGATATTGACCTGAACGCGTTTTGATATCTTCGTGAACAGGGATACTTTCCACCACCGACCAGGTCAGCCCTTTTTCGGCCAGGGTAGCCTGGCGCTTTTGAATTTCTTCTACGGGCCACACTTCACCGTTGGGAATGTGGTGCAAGGCGGTCACAACACCCGTTGCGCCAGCCTGACGCACATCGTCAAGCGATACTGGATCGTTTGGTCCGTACCAACGCCAGGTTTGTTCCATTACTTCACCTCACAAGTTGTTATACCAAATTAAACGACTTTTATGACGACTACCATACAGGCATCCGGTATACGATCAACACACCGCCCATCATTGATTGATCCAGCTCACATTACCCGGATAAATGAGGCACACCAATTCAATTTGTTGTCATATAACTTTATACTGCCATTGTTAATTAATGGTTAATCAGGTGTATTTAATGAAGACTATTGCCTCAGCGTCTCTTGCGGAAAATGTCGTGATGCCTCAGTACGATCGCCAACAGCTAAAAACGCGGATCGTACATTTTGGTTTCGGTGCATTTCATCGCGCCCATCAGGCGTTATTGACCGACCGGGTGCTGAATGCGCAGGGTGGAGACTGGGGGATTTGTGAGATCAGCCTGTTCAGCGGCGACCGGCTGATGAGCCAGCTACGCGAGCAGGATCATTTATTTACCGTGCTGGAAAAAGGTGCGGCCGGCAACCAGCCGATTATCGTCGGGGCCGTCAACGAGTGCCTGAATGCAAAGCTGGATTCACTGGCGGCTATTATCGAAAAATTTTGCGAGCCTCAGGTCGCTATTGTTTCGTTAACCATTACGGAAAAAGGCTACTGTATTGATCCTGCCACGGGGTCACTCGATATCGCTAACCCGCGTATTATTCACGATCTGCAGACACCGACTGAACCGCACTCCGCGCCCGGAATTATTGTTGAAGCACTGCACCGCCGACGTCAACGTGGGCTGCAACCGTTTACCGTCCTCTCCTGCGATAACATCCCGGACAACGGTCATGTGGTAAAAAACGCTGTACTGGGAATGGCGGAGAAACGCTCACCTGAACTGGCTAACTGGATTCGGGAGCACGTCAGTTTCCCGGGAACCATGGTAGACCGGATTGTCCCGGCAGCGACGGAAGAATCACTGGATGAAATCGCCCGCGAATTAGGCGTGGCAGACCCTTGCGCAATCAGCTGCGAGCCGTTTATTCAGTGGGTTATTGAAGACCATTTTGTCAGCGGCCGTCCGCAATGGGAAACGGCAGGTGTCCAGATGGTCGAAAACGTCTTGCCGTGGGAACAAATGAAACTGCGGATGCTGAACGGCAGTCATTCGTTTCTCGCTTATCTCGGCTATCTGGCGGGATTCCAGCATATCAGCGACTGTATGCAGGACAGCGCATTTCGTGAAGCCGCTTACCGGCTGATGCTCAGCGAACAGGCCCCCACGCTGCAAATTACCGATGTAGATTTGGACCAGTATGCCGACAGCCTGCTGGAACGCTTTGCCAATCCGGCGCTGAAACATAAAACCTGGCAAATCGCGATGGATGGCAGCCAAAAATTACCGCAACGTATGCTGGACGGGATCCGCGTTCATTTAGCACGTCAAAGCGAGTGGCCGCTGCTGGCACTCGGCATTGCGGGCTGGATGCGCTACGTAAGCGGGATTGATGATTCAGGTGAAATTATCGATATTCGTGACCCGATGAGTGACAAAATCCGCACTATCGTCGAACAGAGTACGGAATCAGAACGCGTCAGCGCGTTGCTTTCACTGCACGAAATCTTTGCCACTGACCTCGCGCAGAACCCACAATTCATCGATACCGTGGAACGAGCCTGGCAACGTATCGCCCAATACGGTGCACATCAGGCGGTCATCGAGACGTTAAAAAGTTAACGATTTCTGCCATTAAACGGGACGAAGTTCGTCTTCGTCCTCTCTGCGCTTCTCTTTTCCCCCGTTTTTCGCCAGGATTGTTAAAAGCCATTACGGTAATTTATGAATCTGGAGTAAGCGTGACTAAAACCAATCTCATCACGGGTTTTCTCGGCAGTGGCAAAACCACATCTATTCTTCATCTATTGGCCAACAAAGATCCCGCAGAGAAGTGGGCCGTTTTGGTCAATGAGTTTGGCGAAGTGGGTATCGACGGCGCACTGCTCGCCGACAGCGGCGCAATGCTCAAAGAGATCCCCGGCGGCTGTATGTGCTGCGTTAATGGTTTGCCCATGCAGGTTGGCCTCAATACGCTGTTACGTCAGGGAAAACCGGATCGGCTGCTGATTGAGCCCACCGGCCTCGGGCATCCCAAACAGATTCTGGATTTACTCACCGCGCCGGTTTACGAACCGTGGATCGACTTGCGCGCAACTCTCTGTATCCTTGATCCGCGCCTGTTGCTGGATGAAAAAAGCGTCGCGAATGAGAATTTCCGCGATCAGTTGGCCTCTGCCGATATCATCGTTGCCAATAAATCCGATCGTGCCACGACAGAAAGCGAAACTGCTCTGCAAACCTGGTGGCAGCACTACGGCGGTAACCGCCAGTTAGTTTATGCCGATCATGGACAGATCGACGGACAATTACTGGATTTGCCCCGACTGAATCTGACGGAACTTCCCTCCAGTGCGGCACATACTCACCAGCATGCTGATAAAAAAGGGCTGGCAGCACTAAGCCTGCCTGCCCAGCAACGCTGGCGCCGCAGTCTGAACAGCGGTCAGGGGCATCAGGCCTGCGGCTGGATTTTTGACGCTGACACGGTGTTCGATACCATCGGCCTGCTGGAATGGTCACGTCTCGCCCCTGTCGGCCGCGTGAAGGGAGTGATGCGCATTAAAGAGGGGCTGGTGCGTATCAATCGTCAGGGTGAGGACTGGCATATTGAGACCCAAAACGTCGCCCCTCCAGACAGCCGCATTGAACTCATCTCCGATACTGAGACCGACTGGAATGCATTACAGAGTGCATTGTTGAGGCTTCGTTTAGACGCTGGCGCGTAAGGTTGCCTCCGTTTTATGGCAATGGTAAACGACGATGAAAACCCGATACCCACTAATACTCCTGCTTAATATTGCTGGTCTGGCGCTGTTTTTGTCCTGGTACCTTCCACATGGGCATGGGCTCTGGTTTTCTCTCGATTCGGGCATCTTCCACTTCTTCAATCATAAGCTGGTTGAGAGCCCGCTCTTCCTGTGGATTGTCGCGGTCACCAATAACCGGGCATTTGACGGCTGCTCATTATTGGCGATGGGCACATTAATGCTGAGTTTTTGGTTAAAAGAAACGCAGGAAGGTCGTCGTCGTATTGTGGCAATTGGGCTGGTGATGCTGCTAACAGCGGTGATATTAAACCAACTGGGCCAGGCGCTTATTCCGGTTAAGCGCGCCAGCCCCACCCTCACGTTCGATAATATTAATCGCGTCAGCGAGCTGCTGCATATTTCAACAAAAGATGCGTCCAGAGACAGTTTTCCTGGCGATCACGGTATGATGCTGCTTATTTTTTCCGCATTTATGCTACGTTATTTCGGAAAAGTCGCAGGAATAATCGGCCTTATTATCACTGTGGTTTTTGCCTTTCCACGCGTAATGATCGGCGCACATTGGCTTACAGATATCGTGGTAGGTTCTATGACCGTCGTATTGATTGGCTTGCCCTGGTGGTTAATGACGCCATTAAGCGACCGTCTGGTTACGCTGTTTATTCATTATCTCCCCGGCAAAAACAAACAATTTTTAAACAAATAACGCAAAGTAATTAACATCATCAGGAATGCTTCTGATTTCCTGATGATATCTGCCAGGAAATTATCCTTCTGACTGTCATTCTCCTGTCATATTATTCCTGTTTAAAATGAATGAATTGCGTGTTTTTCACTCTATTTGTTCTTAATTTAGCCAATGCAGTCTATTCACTTTCTGTATCACTTTTTCTTATAAGAAATCACATAAAATCACTCGCAATGACCGGAGCGATCGGGTAACCTCAGACTCGTTTTGCCTCGCGGGATAATTATTCACTATAAGAATAAATTTGTGCGTTCTGCCACAGATTTGACCTTAAAGAATTGTCTCATCATGCGTTGGTAATTAGTCTCGTCACGTTTGGCATTTTTTATAACGATATTTATCGTTAAGGACTTCAAGGGAAAACAAACAAAATGGTCAAATCTCAACCGATTTTGAGATATATCTTGCGGGGCATACCCGCGATAGCAGTTGCGGTTCTGCTTTCTGCATGTAGCACAACGAACACCGCCAGGAATATGCATTCTGAGACGCATGCTGTGGGCAATGGAGATAACTCTTCACTGCAAGCCTCTCAGGATGAATTTGAAAATATGGTACGTAATATCGATGTTAAATCACGTATTATGGACCAATATGCTGACTGGAAAGGCGTGCGTTACCGCCTTGGCGGCAGCACCAAAAAAGGTATTGATTGTTCAAGCTTCGTACAGCGTACGTTTCGTGAGCAATTTGGTTTAGAGCTTCCGCGCTCGACCTACGAGCAACAGGAAACGGGCAAATCCGTTTCGCGCACTAATCTGCGCACAGGCGATCTGGTTCTGTTCCGTGCGGGTTCCACCGGCCGTCACGTCGGTATCTATATCGGCAATAACCAGTTTGTACATGCCTCGACCAGCAGTGGCGTTATCATTTCCAGCATGAACGAGCCTTACTGGAAAAAACGTTACAACGAAGCTCGCCGGGTCCTGAGCCGCAGTTAATTTCGTTTGGCAGCTATCCCTTGGCTATCCTGATGAGACTTATCAAAAGCACTGCTTCGGCAGTGCTTTTTGCGTTGCGCTATGTTTAAGAAAAATCTCACTATACGAATCAATCCAGGTTATAGTTTTACAGATCAAGCCGTTTAATAATAAGCAGATACCCCAGGTAAACATAAGGAACTATGTTCAGACGTCCTTCATCTTCCAGTCGAAATGTCCTTTTTACCTGTATTTTTACGGGGGTAGTCGTCGCGGTACTTGTCAGCACCCTGCAGTTTTTTGCCACCTGGCACAAACGAGATGTAAAGTACGAAACGCTTCTTTCCGATATCGACTATTACATCAGCAGTTACCTCTCAGACCTCAAAAGCACAACAGATGCCCTGCAGCCGCTGGTCTCATACAATTGCCAACAAGTTGCCGCCAGGCTAACCGCCAGCGCAGCGTTTAACCTCAATGTACGCGCTTTTTTATTGGTAAAAGATGGTATTGCTTTCTGCTCATCCGCAACTGGCGCGATGGACTCGCCTATTCTGTCGCTGGTTCCGAAGCTGGATCTCAAGCAAGATGTCGATGTGGAATTATTGTCCGGTACCCCGATGATGCCGGACAATCCGGCAATCATGATTTGGCAGCGGAATCCTTCATTTAAGAATAGCGGCGTGTTTTCCTCACTGAATATCAATCTGGCGCCTTACCTTCTCTATACCGCCCGAGAAGATGATTTTGACGGTATTGCAATTATTGTTGGTGATACCGCTATCACGACATTTTCATCCCAACTGATGGACGTTTCCGCGCTTCCGGATACCACCTGGCGCCAGACGACGCTGAAAGGGATCCCGATGAAGATCCGGCTATACGCGCAAGAGTGGACGTACACTGACGTCTGGTATGCCGTCATGTTGGGATGTATGGCCGGGATCATGACCGGGTTGCTTTTGTGGTACTACAACTACGCCGTTCGTTTACGCCCGGGAAAGGATATTCTCAACGCTATCAAGCACGATCAGTTTTATGTGGTCTACCAACCAGTCGTTGAAATGCAGACGCTGGAAGTAAAAGGGGTAGAAGTATTGTTACGCTGGCGCCACCCGACAACAGGTGAGATCCCGCCAGATGCGTTTATTCACTACGCTGAATCACAGCAAATGATCGTGCCGCTGACGCAGCATCTGTTCAAACTGGTGGCCCGTGATGCCCCCGCATTAAAAAAAGTGTTACCGCAAGGCGCAAAGCTCGGGCTCAACATCGCCCCAACGCACCTGCATGGTGAAAGCTTTAAAGACGATATTCAACACCTGAACGCTTCCCTGCCGCCACACCATTTCCAGGTTGTACTCGAAATCACCGAACGCGATATGCTCAATCAGCATGAAGCCTCAAAGTTATTTGAATGGCTACACGCTGCCGGATTCGAAATTGCCATTGATGATTTTGGTACCGGCCATAGCGCACTCATTTATCTGGAACGCTTTACCGTTGACTATCTGAAAATCGACCGAGGATTTATCAACGCCATTGGGACAGAAACGCTAACGTCTCCGGTACTGGATGCGGTGTTGACACTGTCTAAGCGTCTTAATATGCTGACGGTTGCTGAAGGGGTAGAAACGCCTGAGCAAGCCCGATGGCTGCGCGATCGCGGGGTTCATTTCTTCCAGGGATACTGGATCAGCCGCCCATTAATGCTTGATGATTTTGTACGTTGGATGGCGCAATCCGATAAGCCAACGTGGTGATCGCACCAGGCGATTCATATATTTTCACTCGCCACCCCAACCGCTATTTCTCAGGCAAGAAGCCTGTCGGGTTGTGGCAGGACAAGGAAACCTCTGTGATATGATTCCTCGTGTACTGCTTCTGTTTATCGCCCTTATCGGGTTTAACGTTCATGCCCAATCCATCAAAGAAAGCTACGCCTTTGCCGTGTTGGGCGAACCCAAGTACGCGTTTAATTTTAATCACTTTGATTATGTTAACCCCGCGGCCCCTAAAGGCGGGCAGCTCACCCTCTCCGCCCTGGGTACCTTCGACAACTTCAACCGCTATTCGATGCGCGGCAACCCTGGCGCACGCACTGAAACGCTCTACGATACGCTGTTTACCACCTCGGATGACGAACCCGGCAGCTACTACCCGCTCATCGCTGACAGAGCGCGTTATGCCGATGATTATTCGTGGGTAGAAATCGCGATTAATCCGCGGGCCCGTTTTCATGATGGTTCACCCATTACCGCACGCGATGTTGAATTCACCTTCCATAAATTTATGACCGAAGGCGTACCGCAGTTTCGTTTGGTCTACAAAGGAACGACGGTAAAGGCAATTGCCCCGTTAACAGTGCGAATTGAACTCGCCAAACCGGGTAAAGAGGACATGCTCAGCCTGTTTTCATTACCGGTGATGCCAGAGAAGTACTGGAAAGATCATAAGCTCAGCGATCCCTTATCATCACCTCCGCTCGCCAGCGGCCCTTATCGCATCAGTCAATGGAAAATGGGCCAGTACATTGTTTATTCGCGCGTCAAAGATTATTGGGCTGCTGACTTGCCCGTCAATCGCGGACGCTGGAACTTTGATACCCTCCGCTACGATTACTACTTAGATGATAACGTCGCCTTTGAAGCATTTAAGGCCGGTGCGTTTGACCTGCGTCTTGAGAACGATGCCAAAAACTGGGCGACGCGTTATACCGGAAAAAATTTCGCCAATCATTACATTGTCAAAGACGAACAAAAGAATGAGTCCGCGCAGGACACACGATGGTTAGCCTTTAATATTCAACGTCCAATGTTTAGTGACCGACGTGTACGGGAAGCGATTACGCTGGCCTTTGATTTCGAATGGATGAATAAGGCCCTGTTTTATAATGCCTGGAGTCGGACAAACAGCTATTTCCAGAACACCGAGTATGCAGCCAGGGGTTATCCCGATGCGGATGAACTGGTGATCCTCGCGCCATTGAAAAAAGAGCTGCCACCGGAAGTCTTCAGTCAAATCTATCAACCACCGATGTCGAAAGGCGATGGCTACGATCGTGAAAACCTGTTGAAAGCCGATACGTTACTCCAACAGGCGGGATGGATACTGAAAGGGCAACAACGGATAAATAGCACCAGCGGTAAACCGCTGACCTTCGAGTTATTACTCCCGGCAGGCAGCAACAGCCAGTGGGTGCTGCCGTTCCAGCACAACCTGCAACGCTTAGGCATTACGATGAATATCCGCCAGGTCGATAACTCGCAAATCACTAACCGTTTGCGCAGTCGCGACTATGACATGATGCCCAGGCTCTATCGCGCAATGCCGTGGCCAAGTTCAGACCTGCAAATTCTCTGGGCCTCTGAATATATAGACTCCAGCTATAACGCGCCCGGAGTGCAAAGCCCGGTCATTGATAAACTGATTAGCCAGATCATTGCCGCACAAGGGAATAAAGCCAAACTGATCCCGTTGGGGCGGGCACTGGACCGGGTATTAACCTGGAACTACTACATGTTGCCGATGTGGTACATGGCTGAAGATCGTATCGCCTGGTGGGATAAGTTTTCGCATCCGGCGATCCGCCCGATTTATACCATTGGCATCGACAACTGGTGGTATGACGTCAACAAAGCGGCGAAGCTTCCCGCAGCCAGACGACAGGGAGAGTAAATGGGCGCTTATCTGATTCGACGTCTGCTGCTGGTGATCCCAACGCTTTGGGCCATCATTACTATCAACTTTTTTATCGTACAGATAGCACCTGGCGGTCCTGTTGAGCAGGCCGTCGCCGCCATTGAGTTCGGACAAAGCGGCGCGTTGCCCGGTGCGGGCAGCGAAGGTGTTCGCGCCAGCCACGCGCAAACCGGCGTAGGGAATATCAGCGACAGTAACTACCGTGGCGGTCGGGGTCTGGATCCGGAAGTCATCGCGGAAATTACCCGTCGCTACGGATTCGATAAACCCATTCATGAACGCTATTTCAAGATGCTCTGGGACTATATCCGTTTTGATTTTGGCGATAGTCTGTTTCGCAGTTCCTCTGTTCTTACGCTAATCAAAGACAGCCTCCCGGTGTCCGTTACCCTGGGGCTGTGGAGTACGCTCATCATCTATCTGGTGTCGATACCGCTTGGGATCCGCAAAGCGGTTCACAACGGCAGTCGTTTTGACGTCTGGAGCAGCGCATTTATTATTATTGGCTATGCCATTCCGGCCTTTCTGTTTGCCATTTTGCTGATCGTTTTTTTTGCCGGGGGCAGCTATTACGACCTGTTCCCGCTACGTGGGCTCGTGTCCGCTAACTTTGATGCCCTGCCCTGGTATCAAAAAATTACCGATTATCTGTGGCACATTACCCTGCCAGTGCTGGCAACCGTCGTAGGTGGGTTCGCCGCGCTGACCATGCTGACCAAAAACTCATTTCTGGATGAGGTTCGTAAGCAGTATGTCGTTACTGCGCGCGCCAAAGGCGTTAGTGAGAAAAATATTCTATGGAAGCATGTGTTCCGCAATGCCATGTTGCTGGTAATCGCAGGATTTCCCGCCACATTTATCAGTATGTTTTTCACCGGCTCACTGCTGATTGAAGTGATGTTTTCGCTTAATGGTCTGGGATTACTGGGGTATGAATCTACCGTATCGCGCGACTACCCGGTGATGTTCGGCACACTCTACATCTTCACCCTGATTGGCCTGTTGCTCAATATCCTCAGTGATATCAGCTATACGTTGGTCGATCCTCGTATTGATTTTGAGGGACGCTAATGTCGCGATTAAGCCCCGTCAATCAGGCCCGCTGGGCGCGTTTTCGTCATAACCGCCGCGGCTACTGGTCATTATGGATTTTTTTGGTGTTGTTTGGCCTGAGCATGTGTTCCGAGCTGATCGCTAATGATAAGCCGCTGTTGGTACGCTATGACGGCAGCTGGTATTTCCCTCTGGTTAAAAACTACAGTGAGAGCGATTTCGGCGGCCCGTTAGCAACAAAGGCTGATTATCAGGATCCGTGGCTGCAACACCGTCTGGAGAGACAGGGTTGGATACTATGGGCCCCCATCCGGTTCGGTGCTACCAGCATCAACTTTGCCACCGATAAGCCCTTCCCCTCTCCACCCTCTGCGCAAAACTGGCTGGGTACTGACGCAAATGGTGGTGACGTGCTGGCGCGTATCCTTTACGGCACCCGCATCTCAATTCTGTTTGGCTTGATGCTGACCCTGTGTTCCAGCGTCATGGGGGTGATGGCTGGCGCGCTACAGGGCTATTATGGCGGTAAGGTAGACCTGTGGGGACAACGGTTCATCGAAGTGTGGTCCGGTATGCCAACGCTGTTTCTGATTATTTTGCTATCCAGCGTCGTTCAGCCTAACTTCTGGTGGCTATTAGCGATCACCGTGCTGTTTGGCTGGATGAGCCTGGTGGGCGTGGTACGCGCGGAATTTCTGCGCACCCGAAACTTTGATTATATTCGTGCCGCTCAGGCGCTCGGGGTTAGCGATCGCAGTATTATTTTGCGTCATATGCTACCCAATGCGATGGTTGCCGCCCTGACCTTTTTACCGTTTATTTTATGTGCCTCAATCACCACACTCACCTCGCTGGATTTTCTCGGGTTCGGATTACCGCTTGGCTCGCCATCACTGGGAGAATTGCTGTTGCAGGGTAAAAACAACCTGCAGGCGCCGTGGCTTGGCATCACCGCGTTCATCTCCGTTGCCCTCTTATTATCGCTACTGATTTTTATTGGTGAAGCGGTACGCGACGCATTTGATCCCAATAAGGCGATTTAAGATGACACAACCTCTGTTAGCTATTGACAATTTATCGGTAGGTTTTCGCCAACAGAACACCGTGCGCACCGTGGTCAACAGTCTGTCACTGCGCGTTGATGCCGGACAAACGCTGGCGCTGGTGGGCGAGTCCGGCTCAGGTAAAAGCGTCACCGCGCTTTCGGTGTTGCGTCTGTTGCCCACGCCGCCTGCGGTGTACCTCTCCGGTGATATCCGCTTTCACGGCGCATCACTACTTCACGCTAACGAGCAGACGCTTCGCGGTGTGCGGGGAAATAAAATCGCCATGATTTTCCAGGAACCAATGGTGTCGCTAAATCCACTCCACAACCTGGAAAAGCAGCTTTATGAAGTGCTGTCGCTGCATCGGGGAATGCGTCGGGAAGCCGCACGGGCAGAAATTCTGACCTGTCTGGATCGTGTAGGCATTCGCCATGCAGCGAAACGCCTTACAGATTATCCGCACCAGCTTTCCGGCGGTGAGCGCCAGCGCGTAATGATTGCTATGGCGCTGTTAACCCGCCCGGAGCTGCTAATTGCTGATGAACCAACCACCGCGCTGGATGTCTCTGTGCAAGCGCAAATTTTGCAACTGCTGCGGGAGTTGCAGCGTGAGCTGAACATGGGATTGCTGTTCATCACTCATAATCTCAGCATCGTGAGAAAGCTAGCCGATTCCATTGCCGTCATGCAGAACGGTCAATGCGTTGAACAAAACCGTGCCGAGCCACTGCTTGCCGCGCCAACCCATTCCTACACACAGAAACTGTTAAATAGCGAACCCTCCGGCGATCCAGTCCCTTTAGCCGCCGGACAACCGCCATTGCTGGAAGTGAATGGGCTCAGGGTCGCCTTTCCCGTACGCAAGGGTATCCTCAAGCGCGTGGTGGATCATAATGTCGTGGTTAACAACGTCAGTTTTACCCTCAGACCCGGTGAAACACTGGGACTGGTGGGTGAATCAGGCTCCGGGAAAAGTACCACTGGTCTGGCGCTACTGCGATTAATCACATCGCAAGGCAGTATTGTGTTCGATGGTCTGGCGCTGCATACCTTAAATCGCCGCCAACTGTTGCCAGTACGTCACCGCATTCAGGTGGTCTTTCAGGACCCCAACTCTTCACTGAATCCGCGTTTGAGCGTATTACAAATTATTGAAGAGGGATTGCGCGTTCACCAGCCAACGCTTTCCGCTGAACAGCGTGAAGCGCAGGTAAAAGCAGTGATGGCTGAAGTCGGACTCGATAGCGAAACCCGCCATCGTTATCCTGCAGAGTTTTCTGGCGGTCAACGCCAGCGCATAGCCATTGCCAGGGCATTGATTCTCAAACCCTCGCTGATCATTCTGGATGAGCCGACATCCTCGCTCGACAGAACCGTACAGGCGCAAATCCTCACGCTGTTAAAGTCCTTACAGGAAAAGCATCGTCTGGCTTATATTTTTATCAGCCATGATTTGCATGTTGTACGTGCGTTATGCCATCAGGTAATTGTGTTGCGGCAGGGAGAAGTCGTGGAACAGGGGCAATGCGAGCACGTATTTAACGCGCCACAACAGGCCTATACGCGTCAGCTGCTCGCGCTAAGCTGACGCTCAAAACGGATTGTTGTTTGAAAACGGTTCTGCGATAGCCACGCCGAAATTTTTCAGTCTGCAGGTCGCGGCAAACTCATCCTGGCGATTCACAAACAGGCACGGTTCCCCTTCACATTCCAGCACGGAACAAGGTACCTCAATGTCGCTGAGAGCCTGGCTAAGTTTATGCATGACTGACCATGCGCTGTCACCATCAGGACTAAGCAATTTGAGGGCCACCAGGCTGTTCTCATTGTTCTGACCGTTGTGCGGAATCGGTTCAACCTTTGAACCTGCGAAACCCACCGACCAACGATAGCACTGCGGCAGACGATGAACGATTGAGAGTTGTAATGTCATCACTTTCTTTCCCTGGAAGTACAATCACTTCACAATTATTTTACATCAATATTAACACATCATTGACAATACGTCTTTAGACAGTTGGTAAACGTTTACACCCAGTCTTTATGCCGCTTTCCGAACCCACTATTTAAATTTATTCAACGGTTCAGGCATGTTTCCGCGCTATATGTACTCGTTTCTGCGATCTAACTCAACCTTTTTAACTACAATGATGTGACTTTTTACATAAATTGATTTTACATAAAATAAACATAAGCGGGGGAAATGATAGATTTGCGGTTGATGTACATCAACTCTGGAGGCCTTATGACCCCCAGGTTGTGTAATAGATCACCGTTTTTTGGCGCGACTGGCGTAGAGATAGAAGAGAATTGAGCTGGTGGCGCAAAACGCTATCGACCATATCATTGGCCAGGCCGAGTTAAAGGTTGCCAGAGATAACAGCGCGCCAACAATCGCGCCGATGCCAAAACGAAACGTCCCCGCCAACGATGAGGCCGTCCCGGCCATGTGTGGAAACTCATCCAGAATGACCGCCATCGCATTTGATGACACCATAGACACACAACCTACAAACGCCGCAACACCGACAACCAGTGCCCAGAATCCAACGCCGAACAGCGCGCTGAATACCATCCAGCCCGCCATCACAAACTGGATCCACAGCCCGGTACGGAACATATTTAGTGCACCAACCCGCCGAACAAAGCGGCTGTTGATGATGGTCATCACGAACAGGAACACAATATTCAGCGCGAAGTAATAGCCGAAATTCTGCGGTGAAACGTGGTTGATCTCAATGTAGACAAAAGGTCCGGCGCTCAGGAAAGAAAACATCCCGGCAAAGCTAAACCCACTGGCCAGCATGTAACTCAGGACGCGCTTGTGGCGAAACAGCGAGGCAAAGTTGCCCAGAGTCGTGCGCAAGCGAAACGGCTGGCGACGCTCTACGGGCAAGGTCTCTTTGATCAGCGTAAAGATCATCACCGAGGCCAGAATCGCCACCACAGCGAGGATCCAGAAGATATAGTGCCAACTCAGCCATACCAGCACCCAACCGCCCACAATAGGTGCCATCAGTGGCGCAATCGTCGTCACCAGCATGACAAATGACATCATGCGCGAGAATTCTTCTTTCGGATAGATGTCGCGCATCAGGGCATTGATGACCACGCTTGCCGCCGCAGCTGCCAGACCATGGAAGAAACGCATAGTGATCAACTGATCGATAGTTTGCGCCAACGCACAGGCGACCGCTGCTGCCGCAAACACCAGAGTCCCGCCCAGTATCACCGGTTTACGCCCGATGCTGTCGGCCATCGGACCATAGATCAACTGCCCAACCGCGAACCCCAGAATATAGGTACTGAGGGTCATTTGCGCGCTGCCTGCCGGCACGCCAAATTGAGCAGAGATCACCGGCAGTGCCGGAAGATACATATCGATCGACAACGGCATCAACATGGCCAATAAGCCAAGGATAAAAACAATGGCAATTGAAGAGTTCTGCCGGGTGGTCACATTTAGCTCCTGAAATTAACGCGGGGTTAAGTTAACGCTGGCGATTTCTTCTTCGGTCAATGGACGGTATTCTCCGGGCGCCAGATCCTCATCAAGCTTGATGGCACCGATGCGTTCACGATGCAGTTCCACAACGTGGTTTCCCACGGCGGCAAACATACGTTTAACCTGATGATAGCGCCCTTCACTGATGGTCAAACGTACCTGAGTCGGCGTAATCACTTCCAGCACGGCGGGTTTGGTCAGGTCTTTCTCATTGTGCAACTGTACGCCACGGGCAAACAGTTCGGCGGTATCATCTGCCACTGGCGACTCCAGTGTCACCAGATAGGTTTTCTCACAATGGTGGCGAGGCGAAGTGATGCGATGAGACCACTGTCCGTCGTCGGTCATTAACACCAGTCCGGTGGTATCGATATCCAGACGCCCTGCCGCATGTAGTTTGTGCGCGACAGGTTCATCAAGGAAATAGAGCACAGTCGGGTGATCCGGGTCATCCGTTGAGCAAACATAACCCTGGGGCTTATTCAGCATAAAATAGCGCGGGCCATTTTGTTGAACCAGGGAATTACCGTCATATTCTACGTCGTGCTCTGGCAGCAGCTTAAAAGCGCTATTTCTGACGATTTCGCCGTCGACGGTAACACGGTTACCACGGATCTCACGCCCGGCAATAGCGCGGCTGACGCCGAGTTGCTGAGCGATAAATTTATCAAGTCGCATGAGTGTGATTTTGCCTGTAACAATACGGAAATCGGGCGTTATGCCCGAAAAGTGGAGCCGTTTTCCGCTCAGTATAACGAGCTAACAACTTCCCTCAAGGGAAAAAGATTCGTGGCATACTATACGCGAGACTGTTACATATTGTGAGCCCATGATTTTTACTCTTCGTCCTTACCAAAAAGAAGCCGTGGATGCCACGCTCAACCATTTTCGCCATCACCGTACTCCGGCAGTTATCGTCCTCCCCACAGGCGCAGGCAAAAGCCTGGTGATTGCCGAGCTGGCCCGCGTGGCGCGCGGTCGCGTACTGGTACTGGCGCACGTCAAAGAGCTGGTCGCGCAAAACCACGCGAAATATTGCGCGCTGGGGCTGGAAGCCGATATTTTTGCCGCAGGTCTGAAGCGTAAAGAGAGTCACGGGAAAGTGGTATTTGGCAGCGTACAGTCGGTGGCGCGCAATCTGGACGCCTTTCAGGGAGAATTCTCCCTGCTCATCGTCGATGAATGCCATCGCATTGGTGATGATGAAGAGAGCCAGTATCAACAAATCCTGACACACCTGACCAACGTAAACCCTCACTTACGCCTGCTCGGGCTTACCGCCACGCCTTTTCGTTTGGGCAAAGGCTGGATTTATCATTTTCATTATCACGGAATGGTGCGCGGCGATGAAAAAGCACTGTTTCGCGACTGCATTTATGAATTACCGCTGCGCTACATGATTAAACATGGCTACCTGACGCCGCCAGAACGCCTCGACATGCCGGTCGTACAATATGATTTCAGCCGCCTGCAGGCGCAAAGTAACGGCCTGTTTAGCGAAGCGGACCTGAATCAGGAACTGAAAAAGCAGCAGCGAATAACGCCGCATATCATCAGCCAGATTGTCGAGTTTGCTCAGACACGCAAAGGGGTAATGATTTTCGCCGCTACCGTTGAGCACGCCAAAGAGATAGTCGGCCTGCTGCCTGCTGATGATGCGGCGCTTATCACCGGGGACACGCCTGGCGCTGAACGCGACGTGTTGATTGAAGAGTTCAAAGCCCAACGTTTTCGCTATCTGGTGAATGTGTCGGTCCTGACCACTGGCTTCGATGCCCCGCACGTCGACCTTATCGCCATTCTGCGCCCGACCGAGTCAGTTAGCCTGTATCAACAAATTGTCGGTCGTGGGTTGCGCCTGGCGCCGGGGAAAACCGACTGTCTGATCCTTGATTACGCCGGGAATCCGCACGATCTGTACGCCCCGGAAGTGGGTGCGCCCAAAGGGAAAAGTGACAACGTTCCGGTACAGGTGTTCTGTCCTGCCTGCGGATTTGCCAACACCTTCTGGGGCAAAACAACGGCCGACGGCACGCTGATTGAGCACTTTGGCCGCCGCTGTCAGGGATGGTTTGAAGATGATGACGGCCATCGCGAACAGTGCGATTTTCGTTTCCGTTTTAAAAACTGCCCGCAGTGCAACGCGGAAAATGACATCGCCGCCCGCCGTTGTCGGGAGTGCGACACGGTACTGGTTGACCCGGATGACATGCTGAAAGCCGCGCTCAGGCTTAAAGATGCGCTGGTTCTGCGCTGCAGCGGGATGGCGCTACAAAATGGGCAGGATGAAAAAGGCGAATGGCTGAAAATTACCTATTACGATGAAGATGGCGCCGACGTCAGCGAACGCTTTCGCCTGCATACTCCCGCGCAGCGTACAGCCTTCGAGCAACTGTTTATTCGCCCGCACACCCGAACGCCCGGCATTCCCTTACGCTGGATAACCGCCGCCGATATCCTCGCCCAGCAGGCGCTGTTACGTCATCCTGATTTCGTGGTGGCGCGCATGAAAGGTCAGTACTGGCAGGTCCGTGAAAAGGTCTTCGATTATGAAGGACGCTTTCGTCGGGCACATGAATTACGCGGTTAATCGTACTTTTGATTGATGTACCAGCCGTTTGAGTATAGAATCTCGCCCGCTTTTGCATACGCAAAGCAGATCACTTACCTGTTGCTGGGTCGCCTGTAGCAGGAATTATTAAAGAGAGATTTAAATGTTTACTATCAACGCTGAAGTACGTAAAGAGCAGGGTAAGGGTGCGAGCCGCCGCCTGCGTGCCGCTAACAAGTTCCCGGCAATCATCTACGGTGGCGCAGAAGCCCCGATTGCTATCGAACTGGATCACGATGCAGTTATGAACATGCAAGCTAAAGCTGAATTCTACAGCGAAGTTCTGACCATCGTTGTTGACGGTAAAGAAGTTAAAGTTAAAGCTCAGGCTGTACAGCGTCACCCGTTCAAGCCGAAGCTGTCTCACATCGACTTCGTTCGCGCGTAATCGCAAACAAGTTGAAGAAAAACCCCGCCAAGGCGGGGTTTTTTTATGGGATTTTGTAATCGATACTGATGGTTCTCGTCGACCGGATAAGGCGTATACGCTCTCACCCGGCAAACGGTTTTATTTCCCGCCCGACGTGCGACGCTGGAGCTGATCGCGCAGGTTCGGCGGCGTACCTTTGATGGTCAAAGTATCTGTAGCCGGATCCCAGAAAATACGTTCACCCAGTAACATGGCGTCGAAGTTGATGGTTAACCCACCGCCGCTTCCGGCAAATTTGGTTAACTGACGCAGCGTACTGCGATCCGCCGGAAAGCTCTCTTCCAGCTCGTAGCCTTTATCTGCGGTAAATTCGCTGAAGCTGACTTCACTGACGCCGGAAAGCTCTTTGGACAGCGACTCCAGCTCGATCTCTTCACCGGCTTGTAGCTGTTCGTTGCAGTAGCTGTACACCTGCTGACGCACGTTCTGGCGTTCAGCTTTATCGAGCTGCGCCTCGGCAGTAAAGTCGTCCACTGCCTGCAGCAGGCCACGGTTTTGCGCTTTGGCATTCAGACCTTCGCTGGCACCGAGGAAATCCATAAAGAAATCGGCGACTTTGCGCCCTACCCGCCCTTTCAGGAACGTCAGATAGCGCGTGGACTCCGGATTGGTTTCCCACTCGGTTAAATCAATACGCGCCACGATATCCGCATGATTGATGTCCAGATAGTGCGTCGGATTGATATCCAGATTTTCATTGACGCGCATGCTACTTAAATTGTTCAGCACGGCGACCAACAGATACTCTACCGCCAGATAACGGTAATGGCAGAACAGGACAATACCGCCGTCGGCAAAAGGATATTTCGCCAGCTCGTCCCGCAAGCGTCCGGTCGCGGCACGACTAAATGCCAGAAAATCCTCTTCACCCTGACGCTGTAAACGCAGCGTTTGCGCCAGTTCACTCTCTTCGCTAAACAGGCCATAGGCTTTATTCTTGGCGCTATACACCCGGTGCAGCTCAGCCATCATCTCGACAACCGTCGCTGTCGGTTCCAGTAATGAATCGCGCAAGACCAGCTCAAGGTTCTGCTCGTCACGTTTGATAAGCTGGTGCAGGGCAATCTGGTTGATATCCAGACTCATGATAAACTCTCCTTTTAGACCGGGCGGTATTCAACCACCTGCCGGGCAGTGACGCAATAGAAGATAAAAAAGCAGAAAAAAAACTGTCTGTACGGTAATATGTTGCCCTTTCATGAACAGACTGATTTCGATTTATGCCACAAATTTCCCGCTATAGTGACGAACACGTTGAACAACTGCTGAATGAGATGCTCAACGTACTGGAAAAACATAAGGCGCCAACCGATCTTTCCCTGATGGTATTGGGAAATATGGTGACTAACCTTATCAATACAAGCATCGCACCGGCCCAGCGCCAGGCGATTGCCAACTCTTTTGCCCGCGCATTGCAGTCTTCGGTAAACGACGACCAAGCGCATTAAGAGCCTGCTCCGGGGAAACGAACAACAGTTTATGGTAACTCATCGTCAGCGCTACCGTGAGAAAGTCTCCCAGATGGTTAGCTGGGGGCACTGGTTTGCCTTGTTCAACATTCTGTTGGCCATGGTACTCGGTAGCCGTTACCTGTTTGTCGCCGACTGGCCGACAACGCTTGCAGGGCGTGTTTATTCCTATGTAAGCCTGGTCGGACATTTTAGTTTTCTGGTGTTTGCCACCTATCTGCTAATCCTGTTTCCTCTGACGTTTATCGTCATGTCCCAGAGGCTGATGCGATTCTTATCAGCCATTCTGGCGACAGCAGGTATGACGCTGTTGCTCATCGACAGCGAAGTGTTCACCCGCTTCCACCTGCATCTCAACCCCATCGTCTGGGAGCTGGTCATTAACCCTGACCAGAATGAAGCGGCGCGTGACTGGCAACTGATGTTTATCAGTGTGCCAATCATTCTGCTAATCGAAATGCTGTTTGCGACCTGGAGCTGGCAGAAACTGCGCAGCCTGACGCGTCGCCGCCATTTTGCCAAACCGTTAGCCGCATTCTTCTTCATTTGCTTTATCGCCTCGCACGTGGTGTACATCTGGGCTGATGCCAACTTCTATCGCCCGATTACCATGCAGCGCGCAAACCTGCCGCTCTCTTACCCGATGACGGCGCGTAAGTTTCTGGAAAAACATGGTCTGTTGGATGCGCAAGAGTATCAACGCCGCCTGATTGAACAGGGTAATCCGGAAGCGGTCTCCGTCCAGTATCCGCTCAGTGAGCTGCGTTACCGTGATATGGGAACGGGTCAGAATGTCCTGCTGATCACCGTTGACGGTCTGAACTACTCGCGCTTTGAACAGCAAATGCCTGCTCTGGCAGAATTTGCCGGGCAGAATATCTCCTTTACGCGCCACATGAGTTCGGGAAATACTGCCGACAACGGGATTTTTGGCCTGTTTTATGGCGTTTCACCAAGCTACATGGACGGCATTTTGTCGACCCGAACGCCTGCCGCGCTAATCTCTGCGCTGAATCAACAAGGCTATCAGTTGGGATTGTTCTCCTCTGATGGCTTCACTAGCCCACTGTATCGCCAGGCATTGCTGTCAGACTTTTCGATGCCAAACGTGCAAACGCAATCTGATCAACAAACTGCAAGCCAGTGGATTAACTGGCTGGGCCGCTATGCGCAAGATGATAACCGTTGGTTCTCATGGGTTTCCTTTAACGGAACGAACCTTGATGACAGCAACCAGAAGAATTTTGCCAAACGCTACGCCAGCGCGGCGCAAGATGTGGATGCCAACATCAACCGTATACTCAGCGCCCTGCGTGACTCCGGCAAACTGAACAACACGGTGGTCATTATTACCGCGGGCCGGGGCGTGCCGTTGACGCAGGAAGAGAATAACTTTGCCTGGTCGCGTGGCCATCTACAGGTGCCTCTGGTTATTCACTGGCCGGGAACACCTGCGCAGCGTATTAATAGCCTGACCGATCATACTGACCTGATGACAACACTGATGCAGCGCCTGCTCCACGTCAGTACCCCAGCAAGCGAGTACTCACAGGGTCAGGATTTGTTTAATGCAACACGCCGCCATTACTGGGTCACGGCAGCTGACAGCAGCACCATGGCCATTACCACACCAGAGATGACGCTGGTGCTTAATAACAACGGTAATTACCAGACCTATAATTTACGCGGCGAGAAAATTAAAGATCAGAAACCGCAGCTAAGTTTGCTGCTGCAAGTGCTGACGGATGAGAAACGATTTATCGCTAACTGATTAATTATAAATCAGTTAGCAGTCCATCCTCTTGCATTCGTGGTGGAAAGCAGTAGTATTAGCAGCCATAAGTGTCGGCACGTAGCGCAGCCTGGTAGCGCACCGTCATGGGGTGTCGGGGGTCGGAGGTTCAAATCCTCTCGTGCCGACCAAAATTCCCCAAAAAAACCAACCTTCTACGGTTGGTTTTTTTATGCCTGTTTTCTGTATGGGGAAGCAATGGGGAATTATCGGGGAAAAACCCCGGCGCATATGTGAAGGATCTTTGGTGAATTTAGGAACCAGTGCATCGCTACGTTTATCGGCATTCTCCAGCTTGATAAGTCATTAGCAGTTGCTAATGACTTATCACCGTTCTTAATTTTCTCAACGGCCTTATCAAGTTTGTCTGAAGATGTTGCACAAAGGAAATTATTCTCAACAACAACTACTTACGATTATATTTTAGCACTTGTAAATAGAGCAGTAGCCAAACTCCTGCCCCTCCCCACACACCAATAATTGCACCAATTTTTCCAGCTAAGATATATTCCGAAAAGGGAACATCTCCTTTACTGATCAGCCAGGTACTAGCAACCATTCCAATAGAGAACGTAACTGCCAGTATAAACACCAACTTAATAAGTTCTAATAGAGGATGTTTCATTTACTATCTCCATTAGCTTCTTTTTGCGTCACATTGCCAGTCCATTCTGAGATTACAGAACCACCAAAACCACCCAGTATACCAGGGTATGGGCTCATTTGACCGCCCTGATATATACCGTATCCGATAGATTTTTCCGAATATTTCAGTGAATACTTACTGGCATTCATTCCTAGCTGATTTTTTATATACTGTGATTCAAACTTATTAGTAATTGAAGCACCAATATTATAGCCAAAACCTGTACCGGCCATACTGCCCACTACTGATGCGGTACTGTCCTGGCCTTCAATCTGACTGCTCATGTAAGCGCTACCGGCCCCTAACAACTGGTTAGCGTAATATCCTTTCCTGGCTGTACCTACACCAGTTAAGCCTGACATCATGAAACTGAGGTAATCGAACTTCTCACCGGTATTGCCGGTTGCAACCTGGACAGCCCCATTTGCTCCGTAACTCAACCCGGCACTAACAAATTTTTCCGTCAGCGTGGCTGATGACGTTAACAACGAACCCGCTCCGGCAACCGTACCCCAATAATTTTCTGGCTCACCGAAGAAAGCCAGAGCTCTATCACCCTGTGACGTATTGCTATTCAGATAGTTTAAGTCGTAGCGGTTACCCTCAATGACGTAGTCCTTCACATCCGGGTTTTCCAGCGAACCATACAGCCAGCCAGGCCGACCTGCCGCGCTAAGTCCGCCCTCAATATTCCATTTATCTTCCCCGGACAGCGCCGTCAGAGGGTCGGCAGCCAAATCAATATGCAATTTCAGCCGGTTATCAGCACTAATTACAGCATACTTGTTCTGAATATCTCCGCATTCACGACCGGCTTTACGACAGGCAGTCATTTCTCTGTCAAAAGCATGAGCCTCGTCGTAGCTCAGATAGTTATTCTCAATCGCATTTTTCCCGGCCTGCGCCCCGGCAGCCGCCGACGCCGTGCTATCGCCCGACAGACCACCGGCCATCCCTGCTGATATCGTTGCCAGCGTGCTGATGGTCTGCTTCTGATCCTCACTCAGTTGCGACAGGTCAGTCACATCAGGATACAGCATACCTGCAATCGCCCGGGCCGCAAGTTCACCCGTTGCCGCACCCGCTGCGCCCGCCGCCGCGCTGTTGCCCTGCATCGCCGCCACTGCGCCGCCCAATATCGCGTGGGCAATGACATTTACCGCAGTATTGCCCTCTGTCGATTTAAGCAGATGCGCCAGCTCCGGTGCCGACGCCCCCGCCAGCGCGGCCCCCATATCACCGCCAGCCAGCCCCTGAAGCGCCGCCGTTGCCGCCTGAATCCCCCGCTGAATATCGCTGCCCGTGCCATACTTCGCCAGTTCTTCCTTATACTTCGGCGTATCTTTCAGCTTATCCGCAGGCAGATTCGGATTGTCCCTGCGCGCCTCTTTCAGCGCATTTATCTCTCCCTGTGTTCTGGCAATATCCGCTGCCTGACCGCCAATATCACCGATGAGACTTACCGTCTGCAGCCGCTTCTGCTCTTTCTCTTTGTCAAAAATCGGGCTGATGCTGTCGTTCGCATGTTCCGTATCACGGCTCAGACCGGATACATCCTGCTGCTGGTTCGCTGTATCACGAACCGTAATTGTTCCTTCCGCTACCGCCGCCTGCGTAGTTCCTTCCGCATGCCCGCTGTTGCCACCCGCTGAAATCATTCCACCCGGCATATTGCCTTTGAACGCGTCGCCGCCCAAAGAACCGCCGCCGCTCAGGCTGACGCCTGAATGACTGACCTTAAAATCCGCTTCGTTATGAATGTCCCTGAACCCCAGCGTTCCGGTATCCAGGCTGTTTTTGTCCCCCGTTGCCGTCGAAGCGATTACCGCGCCATCCAGTTGCGTGTGACGTCCCACCGTCACATCAAATCCGCCATCGCCGGCAAAAAGCCCTGTCTGCTCCTGAACCGAGTCATAAGTACTTTTCATCTTGTCCTGGCTGGCGCTGATATAGCCCGAACCGGTCATGCTACCGAAGGTAAAACTGCCGCCTGCCGCTACGCTGTTCTGCTTCGATTTGTAGTCGTTGCTGTCCTGCTGGCTGCTCATCCACAGGTCGCGACCAATATCCGCGACCACTTTATCGCCGCTGACCTGCGCGCCATTCAGAAGGGCATCGCGACCACTGGTCATCGATACAATGCCACCGCTGTCCAGCGTGGTCTCCGTCCACGCCGTGCCGTTACCCTTCTCATGTCCTTTTGCCGCATTCACGTTGGCGAAGACGCTGATACCATAGCCATTGGTTCCTCCGCCAATGCTGACCCCTACACCGCCGCCGCTGCTGCTATTTTTCCCGGTTGTCTGTTGAGTGTTTGCCGCACCGCTCAGTACGATATCATTCGCTGCTGCAAGCGTGGTGTCCCCACCCGCCTTTATCTGGCTGCCGCCGATCAGAATATCGCCGCTGTTCCCGCTCTGACCTTTACCCGTCGCCGTAATAGCCAGATTGTTGCCTGCATTCAGGGTGCTGCCTGCCACAGTATCACTCCGGGCATGCTGCTCAGACTTTGATTTCTGGGAAGTCAGAGAAATGCTGACGCCTATACCGTTATTCGGATCGCCGCCAGCCTGAGCAACTGCAACCCCCTGCGCAGCCTGCACGCCGGAAAGCGCCGCTTTCGTTGCCTTCAGAGCCGCAAGACGATCGTCACTCTCATCTTTCGCATCCTGCGCTGCTGAAACCGCGCTGTTCACCGCACTGCCCACAGCCCCTGACAACGCCACCGTCAGTCCGCTGGTTTTCTGCTCAAACTTCTCATCACGGGTGCGTTTGTCGTGTCCCGGTTCAATAAGTACACTATCGCCGCGAACAGCAATATCTTTCTGGGCGATGATATCCGCGCCGCCGATATGTGCCTGCTGGCCTGCGGTGATACTGACGTTGCCCCCCGTAGAACCGACCGTACTGAAGCTCTCGCTTTGGGTGGTGCCTTTTTCGCGCAGATCGTGCGTCGTTTTACTGCTACCGATGGTGAAGCCGATCCCGCCCGACCCCATCAGCCCGCTCTTTTTCGTCTCTTTAAAGCGCCATGAGGTATCCGTATTGGTGGCCGCAACAATATCCACATTGTTGCCAGCCCCCAGCGCCACATTGCCGTCACCGGCAACGGCTGAGCCCTGTACCAGAATGTTATTCCCGGCGGCGACAGTCACATTGTCCCCGCTCAGCAACGCGCCTTTTTCCCGCGTAGCACTGTCTTCTTCAATCGTATGGGTAGTCTTTTTACTGAGGAATCCTTTTTTGGTTTTCGTGGTTTCCTGGTAGTGATAATCGCTCTCTGTGGCGGTCGTGAGATTCACATCCCGGCCTGCCGTGACGCCGATATCGCCCTGCGCCGTAACATCCGCTGCCTGCGCACTCACATCGCGCCCGGCGATAATGACGGTGTCGCCGCCGCTGGCAACTTCCGTCCCCTGCTGGCGTACGGCGTCATTGACCACGGTTTTCTTCTTCGCACGATAGCTGTCGCCGTCGGTTGTTGCTTCAGCCAGCAGGTTGACATCACGCCCGGCCAGCAGACCCACATCATTTTCCGCTGCCAGCCCGGCCGCGTGAGAATTAATATCCTGACCCGCTTTTAACACCAGATTGTCACCCGCTGAGACGGTGGTACGGGAAAGCCCGGTGCGGCCCCCCACAACGTGCCAGAGGCATACCTGTCAACGCTATCTTGTTTCAGCCAGCCGCCGTCGAATGCCGCTATCGCGCCAATCTGTCCCAACACCGGCAGCGTAAAAAGCGAGTAATTCACTTCGTTGCGCCAGTAGCCGCCGTTATCTCCTGAAATGTATTGTTCTTTATAGCCGCGTACCGATGTTTCACCGCCCAGCGTCAGGCGTTCGCTGCCGTAAAGGCGGTCCGGTGACCATTGAAAATAGAGGCTGCTCAGCCACCACAGTTTTTCTGTCAGCGGGCGCTGAAAACTGCCGCTGACGCTCCATTTGCGAAATTCTGCCTTTGGCACATCACCCTGTTTATCATTGTCATCCTCTGCGCCAAACCACGGCACGCCCTGGGTGAATGTGGGGTTAAACGTCGCAACGCCGGACGCAATTTTTTGCGTATGGTTGATACCCAGCGAAACGCTGGAAAGCTTGCGGCTACTGGTTTCCAGCAGCACATCGTTCAATCTGTTACGGTTGATTCGATGCGTGAGACCCAGCGATGCTGCGGTTTTGATATCACCGTTGCGAAACAAAACCCAGGAGCCGGTCAGACGATGGGTTTCACTGTCACCAGTGGAGCGCCAGGCATAGCCATTGTTATTAATGGTGCTGAGATAGTTACTCCAGCTGTAGCTGTAATCCAGCAATCCGTAGCCGTAAGGAACACTCACACCAGCAGCAACGTTCTGCGCATCTTTACTGCTCGAAAAATCGCTGCTACGCCCGCCGCTGATAAACCATTTATCCGCCAGCCCAAGCATATTATTGAAAAATAATGCCCCGCTTAGTTGTCCGGTTCCGGTACTCTTTTGTCCGCTGTTATCAAAACTGACGGAGCCGTTAACGGGGAATTCAGGCGTGGCGCTCAGATTAACTATTGATAACCCCTGCTGGCTGCCCGGCAAAATTTCAATTTCCACCGGCGTCTGGCGAACCCGGTTCAACTGCTCCATACCCTGTTCAATGTCACGCAGATTGAGAATCTTTCCTTCCAGCCCAGGAAAGATCATTTTCAGCGTGCGCGATGGGACACCTTCCAGACGTATTTGCTGCAATTTTCCCTCAAGCACCGCAATGTGCAGCACCCCAGAGGAGAGATCCTGTTCGGTTAAAAAGGCACGACTGGTGATGTAACCTCGGCTGATATACCAGTCGGAAATTGCATTTGTCAGTTCCGTCAGGCGAGGAATATCCAGGCATTGATTCACCCACGGCTCGGTAAGCTTTGCCGAGGCAGCGACGGACAACTTCGTTGCGCCGTCAATATCAATGCGCGAAATCATAAAACATGGTCCTTCAGTCCGGGCTGGCGTTTCCGGCGTGACGGCTTCGGGCAGCGTAACGCTACGCTCCAGCTCTTCACGCTGGCGCTGGTTTTCATTAAGTAGCTGCTGTTGTTGCTGCTGAATGGTATTACGATCCGCAGGAGAGAGTAGTGCGGCAGAAACCGTTGTGAACGGCAAAACTAACATCCCAATCAGTAATGCCAACTTTCTTTCATCCCTGAACTTCACCCTACCCCCCAAAAAGTACGAAACCGAACCTGGCTGTACGACTCTTGCCAAAAAAGCACAAAATGCAAACAAAAGTAAAGGCAATAAATGCGTTTTCACTTTATTCCTATTGCATTTCAGGATTTTTTATATTCTTAAGTTAAATTACTCTATTGGCCCAATCCCATAGCTAGTCGCCCATTTGCAGGAAGATCGCGGGGATGAGTATGTCGCGCACGTCGTGCCGCATGGGTGACGTCTGCGAAGTTTTCTTCCAACTGCTCGCACCCTTAATATCAACATTGCTTATTATTGCCACTTATTAATGTTGATATTTAATTAATGTTGTCAAACAGCAAATCGAGAATACTTTCGTCTCGCAAACCGCCAGCACCTTGATTCAAATCATAAAGAGTATTCTTTGTAAAAATTCCAATGAGAGCTTTTTGAGTCAGGATATACTATTTGCACCTGTAAAAAGTAAGGTCACGTTGCCTTATCATCTACGTGATAAATCAGGATTATCCCATGCCCCGGAATATAACGAAATTAAGAGTGCTCAGGAGAAGAAGATGCCTGAATTAACACCTTTTAAGGTGATGATTGTTGACGACCACCCACTCATGCGGCGAGGAATCAGTCAATTACTGCAGCTGGATAGCGCATTTGACGTAGTTGCCGAAGCCGGCGATGGCGCAAGCGCTATCGATCTGGCAAACCGTCTGGATCTTGATGTGATCCTGCTGGATCTCAATATGAAAGGCATGAGCGGACTGGATACCCTGAATGCGCTGCGTCGGGACGGCGTCACCGCGCAAATTATTATTCTTACCGTATCGGATGCCGCCAGCGATGTGTATGCCTTAATTGATGCCGGCGCGGATGGCTATTTGCTCAAAGACAGCGATCCTGAAGTCCTGCTGGAGGCTATTCGCAGTGGTGCCAAAGGTGGTAAAGCCTTTAGTACCCGCGTCAGCGAATATTTGCGCGAGCGCGACCTGTTTGGCGCTCAGGAAGACCCATTCAGCATTCTCACCGAACGCGAACTGGATGTATTACATGAACTTGCTCAGGGGCTGTCGAACAAACAGATTGCATCCGTACTGAATATTTCCGAGCAAACGGTGAAAGTGCATATCCGCAACCTGCTGCGAAAACTTAACGTCCGCTCTCGCGTTGCCGCCACCATCCTGTTTTTACAAACACGCGGCATGCAGTAATCAGATATTGCCCGATGGCGCTACGCTTATCGGGCCTACAAGTCACGTGCATCAGTAGGCCGGAAAAGACGCTTTGCGTCGCCATCCGGCATCTTCCACTCTTACTTCTCCTGCGGCGTTAGCTGCTCCATCGCCTGTTTGATGCTGCGCTCAATTACCGCCCGACGGGTATCATTGGCGGGCAATAATTTCAGCATCATCTCCCACGCCGCAACCGCCTCGCCAAAGCGCTGCTGTTCAAAAGCGTTAAACGCATACATGCTGAGAACCCGCACGTTGGCATGTTCGCCGCGTACCAACTGGCGTAGCAGCTCCCCTCCCCGACGGTTATCGTCTGGATCGGAAGAACGGGTCAACGCTTCCGCATAGCCCAGCGCAGCATCGCTATTTTTAGGATCCAGTCGGTACGCATTGGCATACGCTTCAGTCGCCGTACTGGCATTACCGAGAACCATGCCTATGCGACCAAGCATAATCCAGCCTTCAACGTTTCCGGCATCGGTTTGCAGCCGGGTGCGTAATCCCAGCGCCAGGCGCGCCATATCCTCTTCATTCAACGGTTCAGCCTTTGGATCTAACGCCCGCTCCAGCAGCGCCGGGGCCTGTGCAGTCGCCTGCTGCCAGACCTGAACCTGCTTATAGTTGCCGGTTTCATAATAGCTCACTGCACCAACCCCCAGCGCTACCACGATGCCGGGCACAAACAACCCGAACCCACCGCGCTTGCCATCCGGGATAACGTCATCAGGAAACGCTTCCTGTTTCACCCGGACACGTCGGCGAGTACGGGCGAAAATAATCCAGCCGCCCAGACCAATCGCGACCACCGGCATCACCCACAGCAGCACGGTCAGCGGCGTCAACGGCGGATCGTAAGTCACGAAGTTGCCGTAGCGCGCCACCATGTAATCGACAATTTCTTTCTGGCTTTTCCCTTCCTGCATCAGTTCGTAAACCTTCTGACGCAGATCGGTGGCAATCATTGAGTTAGAGTCAGCAATGCTGTTGTTCTGGCACTTTGGGCAGCGTAACTGTTCAGTGAGCTGACGGAACTGCTGTTCCTGCGCCTCATCTTTGAACTGCATCACGTCAATAGTGGCCAGCGCCGATCCCGAGATAACCAGCATCAGCAGGCCCAGAAAGAACCTCATTGCGTAGCCTCCTTACTGTATTTATCCCACAATGGTTTGATCTCACTCTCCCACACCCTGGCGTTTAAGTCGCCGGCATGGCGATAGCGAATAATGCCTTTACCGTCGATCAGGAATGTTTCCGGCGCGCCGTACACGCCAAGATCCAGACCAAGCATCCCGTCGCCGTCAAACAGGCTCAGCGCATATGGATTGCCCAGCTCTTTCAGCCAGACAATGGCTTTCTGACGATCGTCTTTATAGTTCAGACCCACTACCCGTACGCCCTGCGCAGACAGCTGATTCAGGTACTGATGTTCGGCGCGACAGGTCGGACACCAGGTCGCCCAGACGTTCAGCAGTACCGGTTTGCCCTGGGTCAGCACATCGGCCTGATAATGCTGACCCGGATTTTCCAGCGACTCCAGGCGGAATGTCGGAACGGGTTTGCCGATCAGCGCCGACTCCAGATTAGTGGGATCGTCCCCCTGAGCGTTACGCGCCAGCTGCCACAGCAGCGCCGCCGCAATGATCAGAAAAATAATAAACGGAATTAACAGTGCGTTGCGCTTCATACAGCCTCCGACGCATTTTTTTGCACCGCGGCGCGAGGACGCGTGCGCTGGCGATAGCGTGGATCAAACAGGCAGAACAATCCACCCAGCGCCATCAGCAATCCTCCGGCCCAAATCCAGCGAATAAACGGTTTGTAGTACAGACGCACAGCCCATGCGCCGTTATCCAGTTCTTCACCCAGCGCAGCGTACAGATCGCGTGTGAATCCGCCGTCAATTGCCGCTTCGGTCATCATCGAACTGGTGCTGTTATAGAAGCGTTTTTCCGCATGCAGCGTGGCTTCTGGTTTACCATCTCGGGTAACGCCAATAATGGCGACACCGCCCCGGTAGTTAGGTCCGGTAATATCTTTCACTTCGCGGAACGTGAACTGATAGTTATGGATACTGACGCTATCACCTGCCTTCATGCGCACATCGCGTTCAACACTGTAATTCTGGCTAAAGGCAATACCGACGATGGTAACAGCCAGTCCTATGTGACCTGAAACCATGCCCCAGTAGCTCAGCGTCAGCTTCGTGCCGCGCGAAATACGCAGGAACGCCTCGGACATCGCCAGCACGAATATCCAGCATGCCATCGCCAGACCCACCACCGTCATAGCGGCGATGCGATCCTCAAACAGCCACGGCAGCAGCAGCGACAGTACCAGCGTGGTGACAAACGCGACAATCAGTAGCGTTTTCAGCTTGCGCGGTCTGTCACGGCCCCAACGCACTAATGGCCCTATTCCCAGCAACAGCGCAAACGGCGCCATCAGCCAGGTAAACATGGTGTTGAAGAACGGCTCGCCAATCGAAATACTGCCCAGTCCAAGCTGTTTGTGCACCAATGGCAACAGCGTGCCCAGGAGCACCACCAGCATGGCAGCAATCAGCAGCACGTTATTACCCAGCAACAGCGATTCACGCGACCACAGCGCGTTATTAACCCGTGAGCGGACCTTGTGACCGCGCACAGCAAACAGCAGCAGGGAGCCGCCGATAACCAGCACCATGAAGGCCAGAATAAACATCCCGCGTGACGGATCGGAGGCGAAGGCATGCACCGACACCAGCACGCCAGAGCGCACCAGGAACGTCCCTAACAGGCAAAGCGAGAAGGCGCAGATTGACAGCAGCAACGTCCAGGCTTTAAAGCTGGCGCGCTGTTCGGTCACTGACAGCGAGTGCATCAGCGCAGTCCCCACCAGCCACGGCATAAACGACGCGTTCTCTACCGGGTCCCAGAACCACCAACCGCCCCAGCCCAGTTCGTAATAGGCCCACGCAGACCCGAGCACAATACCCAGCGTCAGAAACACCCATGCAGCCAGCGTCCACGGACGCGAAAAACGGGCAAAGGTGCTATCCAGACGCCCGCTCATCAGTGCGGCAATCGCAAAGGCAAACGCCACGGAGAAACCGACATAGCCCATGTACAGCAATGGTGGGTGGAAAATAAGCCCAGGATCCTGCAACAGCGGATTCAGGTCGCGGCCTTCAATAGGAAAATCTGGCAACGTGCGGGCAAACGGATTGGAAGTAAACAGGATAAACAGCAGGAAGCCAACGCTGACCATGCCCATCACCGCCAGTACGCGGGCGACGATATCCAGCGGCATCCGCTGGCTGAACAGCGCCACAGCGAACGTCCAGCCGCTCATCAGCAGCACCCACAGCAGCAGAGAGCCTTCATGCGCGCCCCATGTCGCGGCGACCCGATACCAGACCGGAAGCTGGGTATTGGAGTTGCTGGCGACATAGATCACGGTAAAGTCATTAACCACGAAGGCGTTTACCAGCACCAGAAACGCACCCATCACACAGATAAACAACACCCAGGCAAAGGGTCGCGCAGAGGCCATCATCCGGACATCGCCACGCGCAACGCCCCACAGCGGATAAACCGACAGCAACAGTGCAACGCCAAGCGCAAGGCACAACAGCGCGTTGCCAATTTCAGGCATCATGACGTTTTATCCTTATAAACACTTTCCGGACGACGATGGTTTTCCTGCATCGCTTTTTCGACTTCCGGCGGGGTGTAATTTTCATCATGCTTGGCAAGGACCTCTTTGGCCTGCACATGATTTCCCTGATCCAGTTCTCCCTGAACAACGACGCCCTGCCCTTCACGGAACAGATCCGGCAGGATACCTTCATAGGTCACATCCACCACGCCTTCGGCGTCATAGATGCTGAAGTTAACTTTCAGCGACTGCGGGTCGCGCTTCACACTGCCCGGCATAACCATACCGCCAACGCGCAGGCGTTGACCGACTTCCGGCATCTGCTGAGTTTCGCGCTTGCCGTAGAGTATTTCTCCCGGCGTATAGAACAGATCGATATTGGAACGCAGCGCATAGAGCACCAGCGTGATGGTCAAAGCCAGGCCCGCCAGCACCGCACAGGCTATCCATAGCCGATTTTTACGTCGAATATTCACGCCGCCTCCCGTTGCACTTGCGCTGCACGCATACGCGCTTCTCTCGCCCGCTGCTGCGCCACACCGCGTAAGATTGCGCGATGCTGTAGTGCAGAATGCAGCACCAGCACCAGCAACGGAATTACACTCATGGCCACGGCCAGCCAGACATATAAGGCGTAACCGCCCATCGCGAAAAAATCACTCCATGATGCAAATGCAGGGGTCATTGGCGGCCTCTTTTTAAGATCAGTTCACTCACCCACGGGCGGCGTTTTTCCATCAATAAAATCAGATTACGCATGCGCATCAGCGCCAGCGTGACAAACAGGAGCAGATAGCCGACGATCGCCAGGCGCAGTGGCGTACGCATCGCCGGATCAATACTTTGCTGCATGCGGGTCGACCCCTGATGCAGCGTGTTCCACCACTCAACCGAGTAGTGAATAATCGGTAAGTTCACGACACCAATCAGCACCAGAATACCGGCGGCACGACCTGCCAGACGGCGGTCGTCAAAGGCATGCCACAGCGCAATGGCGCCAACGTAGAGAAACAGCAGCACCAGTTCAGAGGTGAGTCGGGCATCCCAGACCCACCAGGTCCCCCACATCGGTTTGCCCCATGCGGAACCTGTCACCAGTGCAATAAAGGTAAACACTGCGCCAACTGGCGCCATCGCCGCCAGCGCCAGATTGGCCATTTTCATCTGCCAGACCAGGCCGATAAATGCGGCAACCGCCATTGATGCGTAAATGCCCATCGACCAGATTGCCGCCGGGACGTGCAGATAGATAATGCGATAGCTCTGCCCCTGCTGATAATCCGCTGGCGCGAAGCCAAATCCCCAAACCCATCCTGTTACCAGTACCACTGCGCTGGCAATCGCCAGCCATGGAATAAACCAGCCACAGACCTGATAGAGACGTGGGGGCATCGCCAGTTGATGAAGTGTTTTCCACATAGTTCAGTCACCAGACTCAATAAATTAGTAAATTTCCGTTTTACCGGAGGGCGGCTTCGCCTTGTCCGGCACAAGTCATATCTGCGCTATTGCACGCTGATACGTAACGCCGCCGCCGTCGCAAAGGGACTTAACGTGGCGCTTCCTACCAGCAACGCGCCAAGAATCGCCATGTACCCTTCAACGGGTAAGTGCATCGAGGCGGCGTCCATCGCAGCGGTCGCAAAAATCAACAATGGAATGGTTAGCGGGAGTACCAGCACGCTCAACAGCACGCCACCGCGTTTTAACCCCACCGTCAATCCCACGCCCGGTGCGCCGAGAAAACCCAGCGTCGGCGTTCCAAGCAGCAACGTCAGCGCCATAATTTGCCAACCGTACATATCCATTCCCAGCAGCAATGCCACCAGCGGCGAGAGGATCAGCAGCGGCAAACCGGTTACAACCCAGTGCGCCATCACCTTCGCCAGCACCACGGCCGGTAGCGGCAATGGCAGCAGCATCAATTGTTCGAGGCTGCCATCCTGTAAGTCATCCCGGAATAAACGTTCCAGCGCCAGTAATGAGGCCAGCAATGCGGCAACCCAGATAATGCCCGGTGCGATGCGCGCCAGCAGCTGTGGCTCCGGCCCAATGCTCAGAGGGAACAACGTGATAACGATCAGGAAAAACCATAACGGATTGGCGATCTCTGCACTATGACGGAACGCAACCCGCAGTTCTAAACGGAAGATTTGCCACATCATTGCGCGGCCCTCTCGCTGGTCAGCGCAATACGTCGAACTTTATCGGTCTCAACACCCAGAGGCTGGTGCGTTGTAAGGATCACAATACCACCCTGCTCTGTATGCTGTGCCATGCGCTGAGTCAGTCGCTTAACGCCGTGCACATCAATAGCGGTAAAGGGTTCATCGAGGATCCACAGCCTGGCGCGGGTCAGCCAGAGGCGAGCCAGTGCCACGCGCCGCTGTTGTCCGGCGGAGAGTTGATTAACAGGAATATCTTCATATCCGGCAAGCCCTGCCTGCGCCAGTGCCGCCAGACAGTCGCCATCGTGATGGAAAAATCGCAGATTCTCCAACGCCGAAAGCCGGGTTTTTATCCCCGGCTGATGTCCGATCCACAGTAGTTCCTGATGGTAGCTGTCCCGCACCTGGTGCAGCGATTTCCCTTGCCAGCAAACCTCTCCGGCGTCAGGACGAGCCAGCCCGGTAAGCAACCGCAGCAGGGTGGTTTTCCCTGCGCCATTGCTCCCGGTAATTTGTACCCATTCCCCTGCATTGACGCGAAATGACAGATCGCTAAACAGTATTCTGTCATCTCGCTCGCAGAGCAGTTCTCTGGCCTCAAGCATCCTGATTATTTACATCCTGTTAAAAGCCCGGTTTGACTTCGCGCATATCAGGCAGTTTGTGCGCTATCCCTTTATGGCAGTCAATACAGGTTTGCCCTTCTTTCACGGCCTGATCATGCATTTTAGCCGCTACGCCTTTCTGGGCGGTTAAATCCATAAACTCGAAGTTGTGACAGTTCCGACACTCTTGCGAATTATTGTCTTTCATACGCCGCCATTCATTTTGCGCCATCGATAAACGGTGGTCTTCAAATTTTTGCGGTGTATCTATTAACCCCAGAGCTTTCGCGTACAGCTCCTTGCTGGCCTTGATTTTGCGGATCATTTTCGGCCCCCACTCATGAGGGACGTGGCAATCAGGGCAAGTCGCGCGCACACCGCTGCGGTTGTTGTAGTGTACGGTTTCCATGTATTCCTGGTATACCGTGTTGCGCATTTCGTGACAGCTAATGCAGAACTCTTCAGTATTGGCCTTTTCCATACCGGTATTAAAGCCGCCCCAGAAAATAATGCCGCCCACAAAGCCGATTAACAACAGCGTGCCGAGCGCCAGACGGCTGGGGCGACGCCACCATTGCCAGACGCGCTTAATCCAGCCTGGTTTACGGTTAGAATTTTCCATAATGACCTCTTATTTCCCGTAACCTTTCGAGGGGGTGAAGGTATTTTCAACAATCGGCGCGGCGTCAGCCTGCGGGACATGACACTGCAGACAGAAGTAACGACGCGGGGCGACTTCAGCCAATACCTTGCCGTTGCTGTCCATAAAGTGCGTCGGGCTGATGCGCGGTGCACCGGTGGTGCGGTAGCTTTCAACACCGTGACACTGCAGGCAACGGTTGGTATTGGTCGTCACCTGGTAACCGTCAACACTGTGCGGAACCATCGGTGGCTGATTCACATAATTCAGCGGCATACGCTCCTGCTCTTTCGGCATGCGAATCGCCCCTTCCTGTGTCCCTGAGACCTCCGGTGACTGGCTCAGATCCACTCCGTTTGCAGCCCAAACGGCCCCACTGACTACCAGGGCCAGCGCGGCTGTCCATTGACTCAGCGCTTTAATCAGGTCATGGCTTTTCATTGTTTCGCTCCCGAACTCCATCGCATTTACACTTCATCCTTTAAGCTGCCTCTTTGTTGGCTGCGCTCCGAAACCCCAGTCACATAGTTACTATGCTCCTGGGGAATTTCTCGCTTGCCGCCGCGATGCATCTCAAATGATTTTGTGTATCGTTATTGTAAAAACATCCTCAGAACAGACATCCACACAGCGACCGCAGGCCATGCAATCACGACTGGTCACCTGCACCGGGCTTTGCTCATCCAGCACCGGCGCACGTAGCACATGCGGTTCCGGGCAAACATGAAAACAATCCATACAGCGGTTACATCTCTTACGTTCTTTTGCTGATACGGTTATTGCACCTTTACTGCCCAATGCGCCATACAGCGCACCCAGGGGGCAGAGATGTCCGCACCAGCCATGCTCAACGACCAGTAAATCAAATAAAAACAGCGCGAGAATAAGCAGCGCACCGCTGCCAAAGCCCATGACCAGGCTACGTCCCAGCAAAGAAACCGGGTTTATCCACTCCCACAGCAGCGTTCCTGTCAGGGCAGAACCGACCAGGATAACCACCAGCAGGACGTACCGTATATGGCGCGGCAGGGTCGCAGACTGATTCAGGTCAAACCTTCTGCGCAGCCAGCTCGCCAAATCAGTCACCGGATTCATCGGGCAGACCCAACTGCAAAACAGTCGCTTACCTGCAAGGGCATACAGAACCGTAATAATGGCGGCCCCTGTTAACGCGACTGTTGCTGGCAGGTGCCCGCTGGCCAGGCTTTGCAGGGTAATGAGTGGGTCGGTCAACGGAATGGTATCCAGCAACAGGCTGCTACTGTAATTACCATGCAGGATCCACACGCCAAGCCACGGACCGCTGAGGAACATCGCCAGAACCAGGAACTGGCTCAGGCGACGCAACACCAGCCAGCGATGGCTCTTCCACCACCCTTTTTTCGCTTGTGCTTCACGCCCCGCATCACGTTTACGATTTGCCATTGTTCCCCTCCAGCCAACCGAAGCGGTAATGGTGTCCTAACTCCCCTTTCGCCAGCGACAGCGGCAGCACTTTTATTGCCGGCTGCTCCAGTACGCAGACTTTTTCGCATTTCCCACAGCCAGTACAGGCATCGCTGTGCACGGTCGGAATAAACCGCGCATGCTTACCAGTACGCATGTTGCGGTCCAGCTCCAGGGTGATAGCCTCATCGATTTTCGGGCACTCGCGATAGCAAACGTCGCAGCGTAGCCCCTGATAGTTGAGGCAGTTTTCGTGATCCAGCAGAACCGCCAGTCCCATACGCGAATCGTCAATGGATGCAATTTCCCTGTCCAACGCGCCGCTGGGGCAGACTTTGGCGCACGGAATGTCCTCACACATTTCGCAGGGGATGTCGCGAGCGACAAAATAGGGTGTTCCGGCCGCCAGCCCGGAGGCCAGCGTTGCCAGTTTCAGCGTGTCATACGGGCAGGCCTGGACGCACTGGCCACAGCGCACACAGGCGCTGGCAAATGCGTCTTCACTCAGAGCCCCAGGCGGGCGCAGCCGCACGCCGGTTGCGCGTGCGGTTTGCTGTTGCAACCCCAGCGCCACGCCAACGACAGCCAGCCCGCCCGCTGCGCGAACCATATCGCGCAGGAAGCGGCGGCGGCCATTTTGGGGTTTTGCTGACCGGGACATAACGCGTTACACCTTCGCCAGTTTCACAGCGCACTTCTTGAAATCCGTCTCTTTAGAGAGCGGATCCGTCGCATCCAGCGTCAGGTTGTTCACCAGCTGTGCGGCGTCGAAGAACGGCATGTACACCAGCCCCTGAGGCGGACGGTTGCGGCCGCGTGTTTCAACAATCGAAATCACTTCACCACGACGGGATACCACTTTGACCTTGTCGCCACGACGAAGATCGCGCGCTTTTGCATCCAGCGGATGGATAAACAGTACCGCCTCCGGGAACGCACGGTGCAGTTCCGGCACGCGGCGCGTCATGCTGCCGGTATGCCAGTGCTCCAGTACGCGACCGGTGGAGAGCCACAGATCGTATTCTTTATCCGGTGCTTCAGCCGCCGGTTCAAATGGCAGCGCGAAGATAACGGCTTTCCCATCCGGTTTGCCGTAGAACTTGTAGCTTTCTCCAGCCTTCACGTACGGATCGTTGCCTTCGCTGTAGCGCCACTGAGTCTCCTTACCATCGACCACTGGCCAGCGTAACCCGCGCGCCTTGTGGTAATCATCGAACGGTGCAAGATCGTGTCCGTGTCCGCGACCAAACCAGGCGTACTCTTCGAACAGACCTTTTTGCAGGTAGAAACCGAGTTCGCGAGATTCATCGTTCAGTTGATCTTCAGCCAGTTCGCTGACCGGGAATTTCGTTACTGCTGGCGTGGCGAACAGCACGTCATACAACGTCTTACCGCGTAGCTCGGGTTTCTTCGCCAGCAGTTCCTCCGGCCAGACGTCTTCCGTTTTGAATCGGCGGGCAAACTGCACCATCTGCCACAGGTCAGATTTCGCTTCACCCGGTGCTTTAATCTGCTGGCGCCAGAACTGAGTACGGCGCTCGGCGTTACCGTAAGCCCCTTCTTTCTCTACCCACATCGCTGTTGGCAGGATCAGGTCGGCAGCCAGAGCACTGACCGTCGGGTACGGATCGGAAACGATGATAAAGTTGCGCGGATCGCGCCAGCCAGGCATACGCTCTTCGTTGATGTTCGGCCCAGCCTGCATGTTGTTGTTACACATCACCCAGTAGACATTGAGCTTGCCATCTTTCAGTGCGCGGTCCTGCGCCACAGCATGCAGACCGATTTTCGCCGGAATGGTCCCCGCCGGAATATTCCAGTGTTTTTCACAGATATCGCGGTGTTTCTCGTTCGTCACCACCATATCCGCAGGCAGACGGTGAGAGAAGGTCCCGACTTCACGCGCGGTACCACAAGCGGAAGGCTGACCCGTCAGCGAGAATGGGCCGCAGCCTGGCTGAGAAATTTTACCGGTCAGCAGGTGCAGGTTATAGACAAGGTTGTTAGCCCATACACCACGGGTATGCTGGTTAAAGCCCATCGTCCAGTAGGAGATGACTTTCTTCTTAGGATCGGCATACAACTGCGCCAGCTGTTCCAGCTGATCTTTTGGCACGCCGGTCATTTCTGCAGTTTTATCCAGCGTATACTCCGCAACAAACGCTTTGTACTCTTCAAAACTGATCGGTTCCGAGGCATCGGAACCCGGGTTTTTCGCCGCTTTTTCCAGCGGATGGGTTGGACGCAGACCGTAGCCGATATCCGTCGCCCCTTTACGCAGGTTAACGTGCTTGCTAAAGAAGTCCTGGTTTATCGCATTGTTTTGAATGATATAGTTTGCGATGTAGTTGAGGATCACCAGGTCGCTTTGCGGCGTAAAGACGATGCCGTTATCCGCCAGCTCAAAGCTACGATGCTGGAAGGTAGAGAGAACGGCGACGTTGACGTTAGGATCGGACAGACGACGGTTGGTGATGCGCGACCACAGGATCGGGTGCATTTCCGCCATATTTGCGCCCCACAGGACGAAAGCATCCGCATGCTCGATATCGTCATAACAGCCCATCGGCTCATCCATACCAAAGGTACGCATAAAGCCCACAACGGCTGACGCCATGCAGTGACGCGCGTTCGGATCGATGTTGTTCGAACGGAAACCGGCTTTGAACAGTTTTGCGGCAGCGTAGCCTTCCCAGATGGTCCACTGACCGGAGCCAAACATACCAATAGCGTCTGGCCCTTTCTCTTTCAGAGAGGTTTTAAATTTCTCTTCCATCACATCAAAGGCCTGGTCCCAGCTAATCGGGGTGAATTCGCCTTCTTTGTGATATTTGCCGTCTTTCATGCGCAGCATCGGCTGCGTTAAACGGTCTTTTCCGTACATGATTTTCGGCAGGAAGTAACCTTTGATGCAGTTGAGCCCACGGTTAACCGGCGCATCCGGGTCACCCTGACATGCCACAACACGCCCTTGTTGAGTGCCTACCAATACGCCACAACCGGTACCGCAAAAACGGCACGGGGCTTTATCCCATTTGATCGCTTCTTGCTGACCGACTACCGCACGGGCTACGCCCGGCACGCTTAACCCGGCAGCCGCCGCAGCGGCCGCAACGGCGTTAGCTTTCATAAAGCTACGACGACTGAGTTTCATGGTGTTTCCTCACCTTGCTCATCCTGCTGGTGATAAACCAGCGACACCGCCAGCACGCCCGCAACGTTGCGCACTGACTCAATTGTTTTCATTAGCGTTTCACTGTGCTCTGCTTCCACCACCACAATCAGTTGACCGCTTTCCACATCGCTGAGAGCAACTTCGCAACCCGGAAACGAACGTAACTGCGTAGCGATATCACTGATGTGCTGACTTTTGGCCTGAACGACCAGGCTGCAGACCTGCCAGTTAGTGTCCATGGTTGTGCTCCGCATTAATGGCTGATACCGGACAGATAGCGACACACGCGCCGCATCCGTTACATGCCTGATTGTCGAGCTGTGGCTGATAAATACCGGACAGCGTGGGACGAAAGGTTATGGCCATGGGTTCACAGCTATCCTGACAGCGATGGCATTCAACGGACTGATGCGCGAGACAGTTGTCACCGATCGAAAAATTCAGATCCCATGCCCTGGTGTGGCGCGGAAGAAAAAGTGATTCGGGACAGGCCTCTGCGCAGGCGTAACAAAAGCTGCATTCGCCGTGTTTGAAATTTACGTCTGGATAACCGCCCTGGCCTCGCTGCAGGATGTCGGTTTCGCACGCCTGGATGCAGGCGTCACAACGGAGGCAATGGGCCAGAAAGTGAGAGTCTTCCTTGCTCCACGGCGGACGGATCCCATTGCTGGCTTTACGCCAACTGCCTGTCAACATGCCTCGACGGGATAAATCAACCATGACATTGTCCTTCCATAATGACGCTCTCCCTCGGCGGGTTGAACGACAATAAAAAACGCACTATTTATGAGTAGTTATTTTTAGCCGTAAGATATTTCAGGATGTGTTTGAGGTGCATACCCCAATTGGGGTAAATGCTGTTGCCGGATCAAAAGAGTGTTGAGTTGGCGGGAAAAAGTGCGCTTTTGCTCACATTTCAATGAGTTATATAATCAATTATATAACGAAAACATGAAGCAGAGAATAATCTCACAATTAAGATAATTCCTGGTGTTTATCGCTACTCAAATTATAAACCTTTAATTAATGCACTTAAAATATAAGTAAATTTAGATTAATAGACGATATGAATATGCTAACCTGCCCTTGATACGTTCATAAGACAGAAGAAAGGAAACACTGTGAACAATAAGATGAAGACAATTGTCCCTGCCGTACTCCTTGCCGCCTTCGCCAGCACCTCTGTGTGGGCGACAACCACCGATGCCAGCGCTCAGCCGCTGGAAAAAGTCGCCCCTTATCCTAAAGCGGACAAGGGAATGAAGCGTCAGGTTATTCAGCTTACTCCTGAGAAAGATGAATCTACTCTGAAAGTAGAACTGCTGATCGGACAAACGCTGGAAGTTGATTGCAACAAACATCGCCTTGGCGGAGAACTGGACAGCAAAACGCTGGAAGGTTGGGGTTATGACTACTATGTATTCGACAAAGTTACGTCTCCGGTTTCAACCATGATGGCCTGCCCGGACGGCAAGAAAGAGAAGAAATTCATCACCGCGTATCTGGGTGAAGACGGTATGCTGCGTTACAACAGCAAATTACCGATTGTGGTTTACACCCCGGAAAACGTGGAGGTGAAATACCGCATCTGGAAAGCAGAAGATAAAATTCAGGACGCCGTCGTGCGATAAGTGAGAATGTGCCGGATGGCGGCGTACCGCCTTATCCGGCATACAGACGCATGAAGTAGAAGTAGGCCGGATAAGCGCAGCGCCATCCGGCATACAGACGCATGAAGTAGAAGTAGGCCGGATAAGCGCAGCGCCATCCGGCCTTTTTTTACAGCGCGATATCCGCCACGGCTTTCTGCTCAGGCTGCGGTTGCGCCTGAGGTTTTAGCTGTGGTTTCGGCGCTTCATCAGCAACCTGCGGTTTATCGTACTTCAGACCCAGTACTTCGCTGGTGTATTGCAGCTCTTGCTCCGTAGCCTCAACGTTGCCGTTCAGCTTCGTGCCATAAGACGGAATAATCGTTTTCAGCTTCGCCTGCCATTCCGGGCTGGCAACTTTATCTTTAAACACTTTTTCCATCAGATGCAGCATGATCGGTGCCGCGGTTGATGCCCCCGGTGATGCACCCAGCAGCGCAGCAATGGTGCCTTCTTTATCGCTGACCACTTCGGTTCCCAGACGCAGAACGCCGCCTTTCTCCGCATCACTTTTGATAATCTGCACACGCTGGCCCGCCTGCCATAAACGCCAGTCTTCTTTTTTCGCCTGCGGATAGTACTCTTGCAGCGCAGCAAAACGGTCGTCGTCGCTGAGCATCACCTGGCTCACCAGATATTTGACCAGATCGAAGTTATCCAGACCCACGTTGACCATCGGCATAAAGTTCGACGTGGTGGTAGAACTGAGCAGATCCCACAATGAACCGTTTTTCAGGAACTTAGTGGAGAAGGTTGCGAACGGCCCAAACAGCACTACGCGTTTACCATCCAGAATACGGGTATCGATGTGCGGTACGGACATCGGCGGCGCACCAACGGAGGCCTGACCATACACTTTCGCCAGATGACGATTGACCACATCAGGGTTTTCCGCCACCAGGAACTGCCCGCCAACCGGGAATCCGGCATAGCCTTTCGCTTCCGGAATGTCGGTTTCCTGCAACAGCTTCAGGGCAGCGCCACCGGCACCGATAAAGACAAACTTCGCCTTAATAGCGTGTTCCGCTTCATTGTTTTTCAGATCAGCAACCGTGACGGTCCAGCTATTATCCGCGTTACGCTTAAAGCCGCGAACTTCGGTGCTCAGTTGCAGCGCAAAATTAGGTTTTTTCTGCAACGATGCAATCAGCTGGCGCGTAATTTCACCGTAGTTCACGTCAGTACCGATCTCGGTACGCGTTGCCGCAACTTTCTGTTTCGGATCGCGACCTTCCATAACCAAAGGCGCCCATTCTTTAATCTGCGCGTGATCTTCAGAGTAGCGCATACCGCGGAACAGGGTGCTTTGCTGGAGTGCCGTGTAACGGGCACGCAGGAAATTCACGTTCTCGTCGCCCCAGACAAAGCTCATATGGGGAACAGTGGTGATAAACGAGCGGGGTTCATGCATCACGCCGTTGTTGACCTGATACGCCCAGAACTGGCGGGAAATCTGGAAGGCTTCGTTAATTTCGACTGCCTTTTCAATACTGATGCTACCGTCAGCCTTTTTGGGCGTGTAGTTCAGTTCCATCAGTGCGGAGTGGCCTGTTCCGGCGTTGTTCCAGCCGTTTGAACTCTCCTGAGCAACGCCATCCAGTCGCTCTACCATGGTCATTGACCATTGCGGCTCCAGCTCCTGTAAATAGGTTCCCAGTGTGGCGCTCATGATGCCGCCGCCAATCAACAGTACATCCGTTTCCTGCTCTTCCGCCGCTTTCGCTTTTGCTGCCATCGAGACAACATTCAGCCCTACAGCCATGGTGAAGAGCATGGCAGTCACTTTTTTCATAATGTTAATGCCTTACTTTTAGTATCGCTTTTTGCTTTTTATGCAGGTGAAAATCGAGCGGTAACAACGGTAACACTTAAGTAAAAATAATTAAATATTGTTTATAAATTATATTTAAATTTTAAAAATGTTATTAATACGTTTATTCTTTATATGGTTATTGACAATCATTTCTGGAAACCTCCCCGTCAGACGGGTACTATGCTGCGCTTTGCTATTCACCGCACGGATGCCTGTCGGTCTGCTGTCATCAGGCCTTTTCTGACCTGAGAGTAACTATGTCTGCAACACACTCTTCCCCTGCCGCGGTGGCAGAACACACCACCCACACCGTGTTACGCCACCCCCGCCTGCTGGTTCGTGAAACGCTGGCCGGTGTGGTAACCGCCCTGGCGCTGATCCCGGAAGTGATCTCTTTTTCCGTTATTGCTGGCGTCGATCCGAAAGTCAGCCTGATAGCCTCGGTCGTACTGTGCCTGGCGATGTCCTTTTTAGGTGGGCGTCCGGCAATGGTTACCGCCGCTGCAGGATCGGTTGCATTAGTCATTGGCCCGATGGTGCATCAACACGGCGTGCAGTACATCCTGCCTGCGGTAGTGCTGGCCGGGATTATTCAGATCCTGTTTGGTGTGTCAGGAATGGCGCGTTTGATGCGGTTCATCCCTACGGCCGTGATGACAGGATTTGTCAACGCGCTGGGTATTTTGATTTTCTTTGCCCAGGTCCCGCATTTCTGGGGGAAAAGCCCGCTCATCTGGGGGCTGTTCGTCCTGACGCTGCTGATTGTGCTGTGGGTTCCGCGGTTTATCAAAGCCATCCCCGCGCCGCTGATCGCTATCGTGCTGCTGACGGTGTTCACTGTCACCAGCGGGCAACTGTTACCGACCGTCGGTGACGAAGGTTCAATGAGCGGCGGTCTGCCGGGTTTCACCCAGTTGTTGGTTCCGCTCAACCTGCAAACGCTGGCGATTATCTGGCCCTGCGCGCTGAGCATCGCTTTTGTTGGTTTGATGGAGTCGCTGTTAACTGCCCGTCTGGTGGATGACCTGACGGTGACGCCGTCGAATAAGAATCGCGAGAGTGCCGGGCTGGGGATAGCCAATATTCTGGCCGGATTTTATGGCGGCATCGCCGGGTGTGCGATGATTGGTCAAACGATTGTCAACGTTGAGATGGGGAAAGCTCGCAGCCGCGTTTCCACGTTTGCCGCCAGCCTGGTCTTGCTGCTGCTCGTCACCGCACTCAGCGAGGTGATGGCAAAGATACCAATGTCAGTACTGGCGGGAATTATGGTGATTGTGGCGGTAAAAACGTTTAGCTGGCACAGCATCCGACCCGCGACGCTGACCAACATGCCGGTCACCGAAACGCTGGCAATGTTGGTTACCGTCGCCGCGACAGTCTCTACCGGCAACCTGGCGATTGGCGTGGTTGCCGGCGTGATCACGATGTTGATACTGCCGCGCATCGTCAGTAGGAAACGGGCGTCTACATCAAAAACAGCGTCGCCAGACCCAGAAAAATAAAGAATCCGCCGGTGTCGGTGATAGCGGTAATCATGACGCTGGAGCCGACCGCCGGATCGCGCCCGAGCTTCACCATCGTCATCGGAATGATAACGCCCATCAGCGCCGCCATCAGCAGATTGAGCATCATTGCCAGGGTCATCACGCCGCCCAGCGCCATATCATCGTACAGCCACCAGGTGATGCCGCCCATGATGCCGCCCCAGACAAGGCCGTTGATCAGCGCTACCCCCATCTCACGCAGGATCAGAAACGTCAGGTTGCCGGGCTGAATATTCTGCAACGCCAGCGCCCGGACAATCATGGTGATGGTCTGATTACCCGTATTACCGCCAATCCCTGCCACAATCGGCATCAGCGAGGCCAGCGCCACCAGTTGTGAAATGGTGTGCTCGAAACCGTCGATTACCCGCGAGGCGATAAAAGCGGTACAGAGATTAATTGCCAGCCACGCCCAACGGGTTTTTACCGCTTTAGTAACCGGAGCGAATACATCCTCTTCGGCACTTAAGCCCCCCATTCGACGCAGATCGGTATCGGTTTCTTCATAAACCACGTCGACGATCTCATCGATGGTTAAGCGTCCCATCAGTTTGCCTGAGGGATCAACCACCGCAGCACTGACCAGGTTGTCACGTTCAAACGTACGCGCAGCATTCTCGGCGATATCTTCCGGAGAAAATGTGAGCGGATCATCCTCCATCACTTCGCTGACTTTACGCTGCACGTCATTGAGCAGAATACAGGTTAGCGTCAGTTCACCCACCAGCACTTTATTGCGATCGGTTACGAAGAGTTTATCGGTGTTCTCCGGCATTTTTCCCAGCCGCCGCAAGTACCGCTGCACCACTTCCAGCGTCACGTCCGGACGTACGGTGATGACTTCGAACTCCATGATCGCACCGACGCGATTCTTCTCGTAGTGCAGCACCTGACGTACGCGCGCACGCTCTTCAGCAGGCAATGATGCCAGCAGTCGACCGGTAAGGTTACGGGGTAAATGCTGTACCAGATAAATCTGTTCGTCGATATCGAGATATTGCAGCGCATCCAGTAGCTCGCGGTCGCTCATCTCGTCGATCAGGTCATCCCACACATTTTCTGATGCTTCAAGCAGGACGTTGCCGCGTTTTTCACTTTCGACCAGTCGCCACAGGGCGTGACGCTCTTCGGAGGGCAGTGCTTCAAGGGTATCGGCCAGATCGGGTGGCGGCAGATGCGCCACCAGAGCCCCTACCTCAGCAATATCGTCGGCTAACGTGCCGACGTCATATTGCTCAGCCAGGGTAAGCTTGCCCAACAGTGTTGAAATAATGGCTTTATCAGTGGTCAGCAGCCAGATTAGACGCGCACGCTCTTCATCACGTAGCCTGGCGCTGTTTTTGTTTATTGCGGACATTAATCATAAATCCATGATATGAAATATCATCAATCATGATGCCGAATTATGTAAATAACAATAAACGAGGCCGCCGGGTGGATAAAAAACCGGCGGCATGTGGGATTATGCTGTGCGAGCCACCGCATCGCGCGAAGCCGCATCGCGTTCATCGCCCAGCAGTTCACTCAATTGCCCATTACGCATTTCCAGCAAACGGTCGGCATGAATAAAGTAGTGATCGTCATGACTAATGGCGAAGATGGTTTTACCCATTTCCTGCATCAGCGGTAACAGGACCTGATAAAACTCCCGGCGGAAATGCGGATCCTGATCGGCGGCCCATTCATCCAGCAGAATGATGTCGCGCTCCTCTGCTAAGGCCAGCAACAGCGCCACACGCTTTTTCTGCCCTTTCGACAGCTTCAGGTTGAGAATGCGCCCGTCGTTCAGTTCCAGCTTGTGCGCCATTTGCAGATGATCCAGCCACTTCGCTACCAGCGCCGGAGAAGCGTCTCTGCCTTCAGGTCCCAGCAATTTGTCAAACAGCCAGACGTCGGTAAACACCGCGGAGAACAGCTTGCGGTAGTCCTCCGGTTTTTCGACAGCAACCGCCTTGCCATCCAGTAAAATCTCACCAGACTGCGGCTGGTATAGCCCGGTCAGCAACATCGCCAGCGTAGATTTCCCACTGCCGTTACCGCCAATCAGGAAGATCAGTTCACCACGACGAATGGTCAGATTCACTGGCCCAACGGCGAACACATTATCCTGATAGCGGAAAACCACGTCGCGCAACTCCAGCGTTTGCCAGTCCGGAAATGCGGTTGGCCGTGGGAATTCAGCCCTGAAGGGGGCCAGGGAGAACTTATTCAGCTTGTTGAACGCCACCTGTGCAGTCAGCAGCGTTGGCAGCGCGCCGACGGCAGAGAGCAGCGGCGTGCGCAGGAATAGCAGCGTCAGCGAATAGGTCGCCGCCACGGCGGTATCCGCCCAGCCCAGACTGTTGGCCATCCAGAACACCAGGCCAATAGCGCCCAGCATCATAATGTTCGACCAGTTGACCGCGCTCAGGTGGAAGGTATCGGCACGGATAATATGATGACGGTACTCTTTGGCATCCGGGACGTACAGCTGGTTAAAGATATACTCAGCACGTTCCCGGTTGAGCGTCAGCTCTTTGCGCCCTTCCAGCACCGTTTGATAATCGTTGTACAACTTATCTTCAGTTTCGCGCAGGGTGGCCATGTGTTTATACACCCGCGCCACCAGCACAAATCCGCCCCAGATGGTGATTGCCATCCAGATTGCCGTCACCAGCAGCATTTTAGTCGACAGCATCGCCAGATACGCCGCCGACCCCACGGTCAAAATAATCCCCTGTACCAGCTCAGGCAGGCGGACAAAGGCAATGGTAATGTTACGGATATCGCTGGTTAAACCGGCCAGTAACGAGGCGCTACCGATTTGCTCGATACGCTCGACGTGGGTGTCCAGAATTCGTTTGATAAATTCGCTACGCAGACGGTAGACAAAGTGGTGCCCCAGCGTGGTGAGCGCCAGCTGTGAACCGAGGGTGACGACCATCAGTAACAGCAGCAGGCCAAGAAACTCCGGTAGCACCATCAGCGTGGTGTCAACCGTTTCAATCAGGCGCTGATTAATAAACGCAATCAGCCCAATCCCCAGCGCGGCACTGACAAGGCTGAGCGCCATGACGCTGATAAATGGCCAGCGATACTGCCGCCAGACAAGAAGTAAAAGTTCCATGCAAACAACCCGGACAAGTAATAACAGCCCGCAGTTTAAACATCTCTTCGCTGACAGCAATAATAATTCTTATTTTTATTCTTTTTTACCTGCCTGGCGAAACGTAAGGTTATAACGACAATCTCCCGTCAATGGATGATACCCCGTCTTAAGCGGCTGGACGCCATGATAAAACAGCCGCGAGTTTCCCCCCCATACCACCACATCACCATGCTCCAGCAATACTCGCTTTAAGGGATCGTTGCGCCGTAAGCCGCCAAACTGAAAAATCGCCGGCAGGCCCAGCGATACAGAGACGATAGGCGCTCGCAGGTCAGGCTCATCTTTATCCTGATGTAAAGACAGTTTTGCCCCCGGCGTATAGCGATTAATAAGGCAAGCATCCGGTTGAAAATCAGGATAGCCTGCGGCCGTTGCCGCCTGTTGGCACAGCTCAGCAAAGACCTCGGGTAATGGCGGCCAGTGAACGCCGGTTAATGGATCGACCGGTGAATAGAGGTAGCCATGTTGATCCGTTGTCCAGCCCAGATGGCCGCAATTCGTCATGGCTACCGACATCGTATAACCGCCAGGGGTGACCATCTGGCGAAACGGCGACTGTCTGGCTGTCGCCGCGATTGCCCGCAGTAAAGCGGGGGCGGATTCAAATGCAAAGCGCCGCAAAATCACCGCACCTGACGCCAGCGGCTCGTGCCAGGGTTTCTCATCTGCAAAGAGATCGAGCATTACGTTTCCTCGCGGGTGGCTTCACGTTGCAACAGTTGCGCCTTGCGCGTTATTCCCCAACGATAGCCAGAAAGCGCGCCATCACCGCGGATTACGCGGTGACACGGGATCACAATCGCCAGCTTGTTCGCCGCGCAGGCGCTGGCTACGGCACGCACCGCCTTCGGCTTGCCGATAGTGCTGGCAAGTTGCTGATAACTCACCGTCTCACCACAGGGGATTGCCCGCAGCGCTTGCCATACCTGCTGCTGAAAGGCGGTTCCCTGAATATCCAGCGGCAGTGACAGTGCGGTATTGCGCGTGTTAATCACGGCGATCACCTCACGCACATGTTGTTGAAACTCCGTATCGGCGGGCTCGTCACGTGCCGTCGGAAACAGTTCATGCAATTCTGCTATCAGCGTAGCATCGTCGTCGCCCAGCAAGATCGCGCAGATACCCCGTTCACTTTCCGCCACCAGGCAACGGCCGAGGGCGCAATCTGTGAGGGTATAGCGCACAGAAACATTACCGCCGCCTTGACGAAATTGCCTGGCGGTCATGCCTAACGCCTGATCCGCTTTGCGGTAATAGCTGCTGCTGTCGGGGAATCCGGCGTCAAGAATCGCCTGCGTGACCGGTGCGCCTTTTGCCAGCGCGTCACGCAGGCGACGGGCACGCCACGACTGTTGCCAGGCTTTGGGGGTCATCCCGGTGGTGGCTTTGAACAGGCGATGCAGGTGAAACGGGCTCATCGCAACATGCTGCGCAAGAGCCTCCAGTGTGAGGGGGGACTCCTGCTCCAGTAACTGACAGGCGTGGGCTATTTTGTCCAGCCGCTGCTGTTGCGCGCTATCTTTGTCCGGCCGGCAGCGTTTGCAGGGACGAAACCCTGCCGCCTGTGCCTGCTCGGCATCCGCGAAGAAACTGACATTTTTGCGCAGCGCATGTTTTGCCCGACAGGACGGTCGACAAAAAATGCCTGTAGTCTGAACAGCAAAAACAAACTGACCGTCAGCCCTGGCGTCACGATCCAGCACAGACTGCCAGCGTTCATCATCAGTGATGTGTAAGAGATTTGTCATGATGGACTCCTTTGTTAAGCATAGCGCTTAGCCTCAGTGTGTCCGCATTGCGGGTTATAAAAACCCGCAATCTTGCTTTTTAATTTTTTTCGCTGACCAGGAAGCTTTTAAACTGCGGCGACATCCAGGTGCTAAACCCTTCGCCTTCTTTAACAATCATATACACCGCTAACCCTTCGCGACGCACAACCTCTTTGGCTTTTTGCGGGCCAAGCACCATTAGCCCGGTATCCCAACCATCAGCCTCCAGCGCCGTGGGTGCAATCACCGTCACAGAGACCAGATTGTGTTCAATCGGACGGCCGGTTTGCGGATCGATGACATGGGAAAGACGCTTGCCATCCAGTTCGTAATAGTTGCGATAGCTACCGGAGGTGCTGATACCATGCCCATTGATATCGACAATCGCCTGGACCGCGTTTTCACGATCGGTCGGTTTCTGTATTGCCACACGCCACGGTTGCCCCTCGGCATTCATTCCACGGCTATTCAGCGCGCCGCCAACAGAAACCAGATAGCGGGCGATCCCTTCCTGTTCCATCAATCGCGCCAGATGGTCAGCCGCATACCCTTCCCCCACGGTGGAGAGATCAACGTACAGTGCCGGCAGATCTTTCTGCAGATAATTCTGGTGCGCCTTATTAACAACCTTCAGATGTGAAAGCCCGGTTTGCGCTTTTGCCGCATCAATTCTTGCCTGCACAGGAGTATGCAGCGGTTGCTGCTGTGGACCAAAGCCCCACAGGTTGACCAACGGACCGACGGTGATGTCCATCGCGCCGTCGGTTTTTGCGCCAATACGTAACGCCGATGTCACAATATCCGCCAGCGCATCATTCACCGGCCACGGTGACAGGCTGTTTGACAGGTTAAAACGCATCAGCGCAGAATCATTCTTATAGGTAGAAAGCAGTTGATCATCAGCATCGAGCTGAGTCTGGATCTTCACCTGCAACTCCCCGGCACGTTTGGCATCCACGCCAACCACACTGACCCGCCAGAAAGTACCCATGGTTTTGCCTTCCAGGACTGTCGCGGTTGAGGACGGGGTCTGGGTTGATTTCGGGGCCTCATCGCACCCGACAAAAAAGAGTGTTACAGCCAGGAGCGCTGCACGACAAAAAATCATATCCATACGTGATTACCCTTATGAAAACGGGCGCAAGAGTACACCAAAAAAGAGTGTTTGTACGTCAGAAAAACGGCATTAAAAAAGGCCCCGTAGGGCCTTTGATAGAAATAGATACAGATTAGAACTGGTAAACCAGACCCAGTGCTACGATATCATCGGTAGAGATACCTGCATTACGGGTGAACTGGTTGTCATCCAGCAGGTTGATTTTGTAATCAACATAGGTAGACATGTTTTTGTTGAAGTAGTAGGTCGCGCCAACATCAACATATTTCAGGATATCCTGGTCGCCGTAGCCGTTGTCCAGATCTTTACCTTTTGACTGCAGGTAAGCCACGGACGGACGCAGACCGAAGTCGAACTGGTACTGCGCAACAGCTTCAACGTTCTGTGCTTTGTTAGCCCAGCCCAGTTTACCTGCACGCGTTGCGTTGTAGGTCTGGGTGTACTGTGCTGCCAGGTACACATTGTTCGCGTCGTATTTCAGACCGCCAGTGTAGGTTTCAGCACGATCGCCGGTACCGAAGTTCAGCTTGTTCTGCTCATCAGTACGTTTGGAGCTGGTGACCGCGGTACCCAGGGAGAAGCCTTCACCGATATCATAAGTGATAGATCCGCCGACGCCGTCACCGTTCTGATTCAGTGCGTCACGACCGTTGCCAGTCACGCCGGTCATGCCTTCACCTTCCGGACTACCGTTTTTACCCTGGTACTGCAGGGCAAAGTTCAGACCATCAACCAGACCGAAGAAATCGGTGTTACGGTAGGTTGCAAAGCCGTTACCACGCTGCTGCATGAAGTTGTCAGAACCGTAGGTATCGCCGCCGAATTCCGGCAGAACGTCGGTCCAGGACGTGACGTCATAAACCACGCCGTAGTTACGACCGTAGTCGAAAGAACCTGCATCAGCGAATTTCAGACCGGCAAACGCGACACGCGTCCAGGCGTTGTTTTCGTTTTCAGAGGAGTTACCCATGATCTGGTATTCCCACTGGCCGTAACCGGTCAGTTGGTCGTTAACCTGGGTTTCACCTTTGAAGCCGATACGCATATAGGTCTGATCACCATCTTTAGTAGAGTCATCAGAGAAATAGTGCAGACCGTCGACTTTACCGTACAGATCTAATTTGTTGCCGTCTTTGTTGTAAATTTCAGCCGCATTTGCTGCGCCTGCTACCAGCAGAGCCGGTACCAGGAGGGACAGTACTTTAACTTTCATGTTATTAACCCTCTGTTATATGCCTTTATTGCTTTTTTATGCCACTGCTCACTGGCTAACCCTCATTAACCAGTCGGCAACTTCATTCTCCGCAAAAACACAGAATAATCCAACACGAATATGATACTAATACTTTAAAGATGTTTCATTTATCTATGTAGATGTTTCAAAACATTAACAAAAGGGAACTTTTTTTAATTAAGAAAATGGAGAGAATAAGCACGAATAGTCAAGAACTATTACAAAATATATATAAATCAATAAATTACACAAAGAGCAGCCATAGCACTGAATGATAAAACAAAATCTTCACTCGCAACTAAAATAGACTCGCTATCATCATTAACTTTATTTATTACCGTCATTCATTCATGAATGTCTGTTTACCCCTATTTCAACCGAATGCTCTGCGTTCGGTTTTTTTTTACCCTTCTTTACACAAACATCGCGGTTCTGTGCTACCGATGAAAAACTATAACGACTATTAACTATCTCACCTGTTCACCATCGCATATAAATCAGGTAAATAATTTCTTGTTATTTAATGCTAAATCTGTAGGTTTCATACCTTTATTTGTACTGATAGTGACCGGCTGTACACGTTTGCATTGCCTGCCTGGCAACGATACACAGCAATAAAAAACGCAGCTCCGCAGATGTTGCGTAAGTATGGCAATTCATACATTACCCTTTATACTGCCCCTTCATCTATAGCGTCGTTTTAACAGGTCATAAACACGAATGAGTCAGTCTGACACAACGGCTTCTACCCGATTCTCCCTGCTTCCGGGAAGTATTACCCGTTTCTTCTTATTACTGATCGTGGTGCTGTTGGTGATGATGGGCGTGATGGTCCAGAGCGCGGTCAACACCTGGCTTAAAGATAAGAGCTATCAGATTGTCGATATCACCCACGCTATTCATAAAAGGGTAGATACCTGGCGATACGTGACCTGGCAAATCTATGACAATATTGCAGCGACAACCAACTCATCGACTGCCGACGGGTTACAGGAAACCCGACTCAAGCAAGATGTCTACTATCTTGAAAAACCCCGTAGAAAGACTGAAGCGCTGATTTTCGGCTCGCATGACAGTTCTACGCTGGAAATGACCCAGCGGATCTCAACCTATCTGGATACACTGTGGGGCGCGGAGAATGTCCCATGGTCTATGTATTATCTGAATGGTCAGGACAATAGCCTGATTCTTATCTCAACATTGCCGCTGAAAGATCTCACCTCCGGCTTTAAAGAATCGACAATTGGCAACATTGTCGACTCGCGCCGCGCTGAGATGTTACAACAGGCCAATGCGCTCGATGAGCGTGAAAGCTTCTCGTCCCTTCGCCGGCTGGTCTGGCAAAACGGTCATTACTTCACGTTACGCACAACCTTTAATCAGCCAGGGCATCTGGCAACCGTGGTCGCGTTTGACCTGCCGATTAATGATTTGATCCCCCCGGGCATGCAGTTGGACAGCTTTCACCTGGAGCCCGATGCCACGTCTACGGCTGAACATCTCAGTGAAAAAGAGTCGCCTGACAGCGTCAGCATCAACTTTAACAATAGCAAGATTGAGATCTCTTCAGCGCTAAATTCAACGGATATGCGACTGGTCTGGCAGGTTCCCTTTGGTTCATTACTGCTTGATACGCTGCAAAGCATTCTGCTGCCGCTGTTACTGAATATCGCTCTGCTGGCGCTGGCGCTGTTTGGCTATACCACTTTCCGCCACCTCCCTGCCCGCTCAAACGAAGTGGCGCCAAACCTTGCCGCAAATAATGAACTCCGGGTGCTTCGTGCAATCAATGAAGAAATTGTTTCGCTGCTGCCGCTGGGGTTATTGGTACACGACCAGGAATCCAACCGCACGGTTATCAGCAATAAAATTGCCGACCACCTGCTGCCACATTTAAATCTGCAAAATATCACCAGCATGGCGGAGCAGCATCAGGGGGTAATCCAGGCCACAATCAATAATGAATTGTATGAGATCAGGCTGTTCCGCAGCCAGATCTCAGCCCGCACGCAGATCTTTATCATTCGCGACCAGGACCGCGAAGTGCTGGTAAATAAAAAGCTGAAACAAGCGCAGCGACTGTATGAGAAAAACCAACAGGCTCGCGCCGCCTTTATGCAAAACATTGGTCGCGCACTGAAAGATCCCGCCAAAACGCTGGCCACCAATGCTGCCGCACTCAATACGCCCGACAGCCACAAACTGGCAAACCAGGCAGACGTTCTGGTACGTATGGTCGATGAGATTCAGTTGGCCAATCTTCTGGAAAGCGATGACTGGAAAAGTGAATCAACGCTGTTTTCCGTGCAGGCGTTAATTGACGACGTAGTGCCTGAAGTACTACCCGCCATCAAGCGTAAGGGGTTACAGCTGCTGATTAAAAATCACCTGAGCGCCAATGATGAGCGCCGCGGCGACCGCGATGCCCTGCGTCGTATTTTGCTGCTACTCATCCAATATGCCGTGACCACAACGCAGATTGGCAAAATTACGCTGGACGTCGACCAGGATGAGTCGGAGGCAGAGCGTCTGACCTTCCGTATTCTGGATACCGGGGAAGGCGTCGCGCTGAATGAAATTGATAATCTGCACTTTCCGTTCAGCAATGACACGCAGAGCGATCGATATGGCAAAGCGAATCCACTCACGTTCTGGTTGTGCGATCAGCTAGCGCGCAAACTGGGTGGACATCTGAATATTAAAGCGCGGGAAGAACTTGGAACGCGTTATATCGTCCATGTTAAGATGCCGCTGCATGACCAACATGCTGATAATGAAGAACGGCTGTTAGATGACGTCTGCGTGATGGTTGACGTCACCTCGAATGACGTACGCAGCATTGTATTGCGTCAGCTGGAAAACTGGGGAGCAACCTGCATCACGCCCGATGAGCGACTGAATAGTCAAGAATATGATCTCTTTATCACTGATAATCCGTCTAATCTTACTGCCTCGGGCTTGCTTTTAAGCGATGATGAGTCTGGCGTGCGAAAAATTGGCCCCGGTCAGCTGCGCGTCAACTTTAATATGAGCAATGCTATGCAGGAAGCTGTCCTGGAGCTAATAGAAGAACAACTGGCGCAAGAAGAGATCCAGGAACTCCCCCTCGGCGGTGATGAAAACGCCGAACTTCATGCCAGTGGTTACTATGCACTCTTTGTAGACACAGTACCGGATGATGTTAAGAGGTTGTATACTGAGGCAGCAACCAGCGATTTCGCTGCGTTAGCCCAAACGGCCCATCGCCTGAAAGGCGTGTTTGCCATGCTTAATCTGGTACCCGGCAAGCAGTTATGTGAAGCGCTGGAACATCTTATTCAAGAGAAAGATGCTCCAGGTATAGAAAAGTACATCAGCGACATTGACGTTTACGTCAAGAGCTTGCTGTAGCAAGGTAGCCCAATACATGAACACTATGAACGTAATTATTGCCGATGACCATCCGATTGTACTGTTCGGTATTCGTAAATCACTTGAACAAATCGAATGGGTGAACGTTGTCGGCGAATTTGAAGACTCCACTGCACTGATCAACAATTTGCCTAAATTAGATGCTCATGTGTTGATTACCGATCTCTCAATGCCGGGAGATAAATATGGTGATGGGATCACGTTAATTAAATATATCAAACGCCATTTCCCGAGCCTGTCGATCATCGTTTTGACCATGAACAACAACCCGGCCATCCTGAGCGCGGTACTGGATCTCGACATTGAAGGGATCGTGCTGAAACAAGGTGCGCCAACTGACCTGCCGAAGGCGCTGGCGGCGCTGCAAAAAGGTAAGAAATTCACCCCGGAAAGCGTCTCTCGCCTGCTGGAAAAAATCAGCGCCAGCGGTTATGGCGACAAACGCCTGTCACCGAAAGAAAGTGAAGTTCTGCGCCTGTTTGCCGAAGGCTTCCTGGTGACTGAAATCGCTAAAAAACTCAATCGCAGTATTAAAACCATCAGTAGCCAGAAAAAGTCTGCAATGATGAAGCTCGGCGTGGAAAACGATATCGCCCTGCTGAATTACCTGTCATCCGTGACGTTAAGCCCGTCAGACAAAGAGTAATTCGGTTTCATATCATCTGCCTGATGGCACCGTGTTTATCTGGCCTACGAACAATACAGTGTTGTGTATGTTCTGTAGGCCGGATAAGGCAAACACCGCTACCCTGCCTCTTTTATCCCCGCGTTTTTCTTACGCGATCCGCATAGACCGTTAGCGTCTGCTTCAGCACGTCTAGCGTCACTGGCTTGGATAAGCAACTGTCCATTCCCGACTCCAGACAACGCTGCTTCTCTTCCGCCAGAGCATTGGCCGTCACACCAATCACCGGCAGCGTTAACCCCAGTTGGCGAATACGCTGCGTCAAGCGATAACCATCCATATTCGGCATGTTGACGTCGCTAAGCACGATATCAATATGGTTTTTACTCAACACATTGAGCGCGTCCACACCGTCGTTGGCGGTTTTACACTGATACCCCAACGATCCCAACTGATCGGCCAGTAAACGACGGTTAATCGGATGATCGTCAACCACCAGAATCATCATGTCATCGTTTGTGGCTCCCACTTTGTCCGGAGCTGGCAGTGCGGTGGAAAGCGCTTCACTGCCCAGTTCAACGCTGTAGATATGCGCCAGCAGCGCTGGCAACTCGTGCGGTGATGCCACACTGTGCACCCACTCGCCAGGCGTTCTTTCCAGCGGAATACCAATGTGGCGACGACAGAAAATCACCGTGGCTCGTCCCTGCCACGCCTGATCCAACACATCATCAGCAATCAATACATCATTTGCATCAGGTTGCTGCCCCTCATAACGCAGCACCGTCATCCCGGTACGCGTGAGGCTGGATTCGATAAAGTGATAGAGTGACGCGTTTCGCACCGCCAGCCAGCAGCGGGTACTGGCAAGACCGTCCACACTTTTATTCTGTGGATACTGGGCTCCATACAGCGGTATCCGCAGCGTAAACTGGCTCCCCATCCCCGGTTCAGAATCAACGGAAATATCCCCGTCCATCATGCTGATCAGTTTTTCACAGATAGCCAGACCTAACCCGGTCCCCTGGAAATTACGCTGCACGCCCGTCCCCACCTGGAAGAAGGGATCGAACAGACGAACGACTTCTTTGGCCGGGATCCCCACGCCAGTATCACGCACACGAATGCTGAGGTAGTCGCCGCTGCACTGAACGTGCAGCACAATACAGCCGGTATCGGTGAATTTAATAGCATTACTCAACAGGTTAGAAATGACCTGCTGCAAGCGCATCGGATCGCCATTTAATGCCACAGGCACATCCGGCTCAATGAAACAGTACAATCCCAGTTGCTTGCGTACCACCAGCGGCAGATAGTTGGCCGTAATATGGCTCATCACTTCCCGCGGTGAAAATTCGCGCGGTTCAATCTTCAACTGTTCGGATTCAATTTTCGAGAAATCAAGAATATCGCTGATAATCTTCAACAACAGGCTGGAGGAGTTATTCATCGCCGTCACCAGGCGATCCACTCCGCTGGGCAGTTCTTTCGTTTGCAGCAAGTCAAGGTTGCCGATAATGCCATACAGCGGCGTGCGTAGTTCATGACTCACCGTCGCAAGGAACATTGATTTTGACTGGCTGGCCTGTTCCGCCGCCTGCGCCATCTCCTGTAACGACTCTTCCATTTTCACACGCGCACTCACATCGACCAGGACGCATATGGCTACGTTCTCATTGCGATAACGTGAATGCACAAAGCTGATTTGCAGATTGGTATTATTGCTGGTCAACACATCGACGAAATTAACCTGCTGGCCGCAGATAATTTGCGTCAACCGTTGCCTGTCTTCATGCGTCAGCATGTTGAGATAGGTATGCGCCAGCTCGTTGCTCAGAATGTTAATGCCATCAATTGTGCGCAGAATACAAATACCGACCGGCGCAGAAGCCACAATTTTACGGTTAAACTGTTCATGCTCTTCCAGGCGCTGGGCATCGCTTTCCGCTGGAATAAAAATACGCCGCTCATACATGCGCGTCAGCATAAACAACGCCGCACCTACCAGCACATTCAGCAGAACCGCATTCAGGATCATCATGCGTATCCGCTCCAGCACCAGATCGACCGGCACGGAGTACACAATACTGAGCGATGATGGCGGCAGGTTTTTCTTCAACACCAGATTGCGAAAACCCGGCGTGTAGCCAAACCACGAGCGCTCCTGCATCCAGCGCGGTTCAGACTGAATATTGCCTTCAGGACCGGTGAGTGAAATCAGCGCATGACCATTTTCATCAAGGATTGTCACCCCCATCGGCAAACTGCCCGGCGTGAAGAAGTTCTCCATACGAATCGGCTGTTCCACACCCAGCAACGCCTGCAGACGATTGGCAAGATAGACCGGCGTCAGCGCATAAAAATACCCCACGCCCGGACGCGGTCCCTGGCTTATCCAGAACAGGTTATTGCCGTTTTCTTCCTGCGGCGCATTGCGATACTTAATGATGCGCTCATGCAGTGCTTTCAGCGCCTCGTCACGTTCGACAGGCATATCCCGCAGACCAAAATTGGCCATACAGAGGTTATCGCTGCCGATCAGGAACACACGGTTCAAATCATAAGCCGCTGAGAAATTGTCGCGCCAGTAGCGCATAAACCACGCCAATGACTCCAGCGAGCCACGCCAGGCATTACCCATCACCGCACAGTCGGAATCGGCAAACAGCGGTTCAAAATTCGGCACCACGGTTTTATCATCCCGTGCCCGCAATGACATCACGCCGTTTTCTGCCGTTAATCGGTTTTCAGCAATATATTTCAGCTCTTTTATCACGTCAGAAGTACGCTGAATGTAGCGTTGAGCCTGGTCGGAGCTGAGATTAAACTCCTGGCGGATCTCAGACTCTCGCTGGTGCAACGCATTCACAATGTAGAACACCGACGCAAAAGCAATCAGACACCAGACCAGTAAGGCCAGCGCTCTGAACAGGTAGCGTGAGACTTTTAGAGTTGAATGAATGGAAGCAAGGTATTTCAAAGGGGCGAAGCTCCGCCTCAGGATATCAATAGAGTGTGGTTAAGGTAGCGGTAAATGTCCGACGTCGCAATGCCCTCTCTTTACGGGAATATGATACACCGCTCTGACACCGTTGTCTTAACCCCTGATAATCGTCGTTTGCCTAAAAAACACTGCACGGATGTGAGAATGCGCAAGCTGAGATGGCTGACGCGTCGTTTATACCCGCGACGTTTACGCAACCAAATGATCATGATGGCCATTCTGATGGTCATTGTGCCGACGATTTCTATTGGTTATATCGTAGAAACCGAAGGCCGGTCAGCAGTCTTATCTGAAAAAGAGAAAAAACTGTCATCGGTGCTCACTCTGCTTAACGGCGCGCTGGGCGATCGCTTTAGCCACTACGCGGATTTACCGCGTGAAGCGCGCATTCGGGCGCTGAATCTTGAGTTGGGGCCCATCACCGAACGGATCACCCAGGCATTTCCTGGCATAGGTGCGGGGTATTACAACAAAGCACTGGATGCAATCATCACCTACGCCCCCTCTGCGTTGTACCAAAGTAATGTCGGTATCACCATCACCGAGGATCACCCCGGTCGCGAAGTGATGCGCAGCAACGCACCTGTGGTTTTTTCCGGACGACAGGTTCGTGGCGACATCCTCAACTCCATGATCCCCATCGAACGGCAAGGTGAAGTCATTGGCTATATCTGGGCGAATGAACTAACGGAAGATATCCGCCAGCAAGCCTGGAAAATGGACGTCAGGATCATTGCCGTACTGGCTGCCGGACTCATCAGTAGCCTGCTGTTGATTGTGCTTTTCTCTCGCCGTCTCAGTGCGAATATCGATATTATCACCGACGGCCTCTCCACGCTGGCGCAAAAAACACCAGCCCGCCTGCCTGAACTGCCCGGCGAACTGGGGCAAATCAGCCGCAGCGTCAATGCGCTGGCACAAACGCTTCGGGAAACCAAAACCCTTAACGACCTGATAATTGAGAACGCAGCAGACGGCGTCATTGCCATCGACAGACAGGGTGATGTCACCACCATGAATCCGGCGGCAGAGCAAATCACTGGCTATCAGTTGCATGAACTGGTCGGGCAACCCTATGCAACCCTCTTTGCCGATACTCAGTTCTCCAGCCCGGTACTGGATACGCTGGAGCACGGCACCGAACATGTCGCCCAGGAGGTGAGTTTTCCTGGCCGCGACCGCACTATTGAAATAAGCGTCACCACCAGCAGGATCCATAACGCGCATGGCGAACTAATCGGAGCTCTGGTGATCTTCTCTGATTTAACGGCCCGCAAAGAGACACAGCGCCGGCTGGCACAAACGGAAAGGCTCGCGACGCTCGGCGAGTTGATGGCTGGAGTGGCGCATGAGGTACGTAACCCGCTGACGGCAATCCGTGGCTATGTACAGATCATCCGCCAACAAACATCTTTACCAGAACATCAGGAATATTTATCCGTTGTGCTGAACGAAATTGACTCAATCAATAAAGTCATCCAACAACTGTTGGATTTCTCACGCCCGCGACAAAGCCAGTGGCAGCAGGTACAGCTCAATGCGTTGATTGAAGAAACGCTGATCCTCGTGCAAACCGCGGGCCTACAGGCTCGAATCACGTTTACCACGGAATTAGATACCAGCCTGCCAGCCATCGTCGCCGATCGCGAACTCCTCAAGCAGGTGATCCTCAATATTTTAATCAATGCGGTGCAGGCGATAGCCGCACGGGGCGAAATTCGAATCCGCACCTGGCAATACTCGGCCTCACAGCAGGCGGTGATGATTGAAGATAATGGCAACGGTATCGATATTGCCATTCAGAAGAAAATATTCGACCCCTTCTTTACGACCAAAGCATCAGGTACGGGTCTTGGACTGGCGCTAAGCCAGCGCATTATCAACGCGCATCAGGGGGATATCCACGTGACAAGTATGCCGGGCTGCGGCGCAACCTTCACCCTGATTTTACCTCTTAACCCGCAGGGAAATCCGTCAGAATGAAAACGACCTACCGTATTCTCATCGTTGATGACGAAGAAAATGTTCGCCGTATGCTTGCCACTGCGTTTTCCCTGCAAGGGCATGAGACGCACTGCGCCAGCGATGGAAAAGCCGCGCTGACTCTGTTTGCTGATACGCATCCTGACGTGGTACTGATGGACATCCGCATGCCAGAGATGGACGGTATTGATGCTTTGAAAGTCATGCGCGCCCAGCAGCCGCGGATCCCCGTTATTCTGATGACGGCCTACGCCGAAGTGGAGACCGCAGTGGAGGCTCTCCGTAGCGGCGCGTTTGACTATGTGATTAAACCCTTTGATTTGGATGAGCTCAATCTGGTCATTCAGCGCGCACTACAGCTTCAGGCAATGAAGCAGGAGATCCGCAATCTACATCAGGCGCTAAGCACCAGCTGGCAATGGGGGCATATCCTGACTAACAGCCCGGTGATGATGGATATTTGTAAAGACACGGCAAAAATCGCCCTCTCACAGGCGAACGTACTGATTAGCGGTGAAAGTGGCACAGGAAAAGAGCTGATTGCCCGCGCCATCCACTACAACAGCAGACGCGCCAACGGTCCCTTTATCAAAATCAACTGTGCGGCCTTACCGGAATCATTACTGGAAAGCGAACTGTTTGGTCACGAAAAGGGGGCATTTACCGGTGCACAAACCCTACGCCAGGGACTGTTCGAACGTGCGCATCAGGGAACGCTTCTGCTCGACGAGATTGGTGAAATGCCGCTGGTTCTGCAGGCCAAACTGCTGCGTATTTTGCAGGAAAGAGAGTTCGAGCGCATCGGCGGACACCAAACTATTCGCGTCGATATCCGTATTGTTGCCGCCACCAATCGCTGCCTGCAAACAATGGTGAAGGAAGGAACGTTCCGTGAAGACCTGTTTTACCGGCTCAACGTGATTCATCTGACCCTTCCCCCGTTACGCGAACGCCGCGAAGACATCGCTCTGTTAGCGAATCACTTTTTACAAAAATTTAGCTCAGAAAATCAGCGGGATATCATTGAGATCGATCCAACGGCGATGTCCATGCTTACAGCCTGGCCATGGCCAGGAAACATTCGTGAACTGTCTAACGTCATCGAACGTGCAGTGGTCATGAATACCGGCGCGGTGATTTTTGCCGAAGACCTGCCTGCGCAGTTCCGATCACCTGTCAGTACCGTAACAGAAGTAAAAGCAGTTCAGACCGGAGAACGCAATCTGAAGGAAGAAATTAAGCGTGAGGAAAAACGCATCATCCTTGAGGTGCTGGACAATCAGGATGGCAACCGCACCCGCACCGCGCTAATGCTGGGGATCAGTCGGCGCGCTCTGATGTACAAATTGCAAGAGTATGGCATTGACCCGTCAGGCTCCTGATACCTAAATTTGCTATGCAGAATTTTGCACACTGCGCAAAACTCTGCATAGCAACTCCACCTTCCTCTCGCCAGACAATAAAAAATAAACCATAAAATTCAAATAATTAAAAAATAATTTTACCATTTATCATTCTGGCACCCGGCTTGCAATTCCCTGAGCGTACCCAAAATGGAGTATGCAAAAGGGAAACATAATGAAAACAAAACTGATTACTTTACAAGACGCAGCGAGCTTCTTTCGTGACGGCATGACCATCATGGTCGGCGGTTTTATGGGGGTTGGCACGCCACCTCGCCTTGTCGAAGCCTTACTTGAATCTGGCGTCAGAGATTTGACGTTAATTGCCAACGATACCGCATTTGTCGATACCGGTATCGGCCCCTTAATCGTCAACGGTCGCGTGAGCAAAGTGATTGCCTCGCACATTGGCACCAACCCTGAAACCGGTCGCCGCATGATTGCCGGCGAAATGGACGTACAACTGGTGCCGCAAGGCACTCTGATTGAGCAAATTCGCTGCGGTGGCGCAGGCCTTGGCGGTTTCCTGACGCCAACCGGTGTCGGCACCGTAGTAGAAGATGGCAAGCAGACCATGACGCTCGATGGCAGAGTCTGGTTGCTCGAACGTCCATTACGTGCCGATCTGGCGCTGATCCGCGCACACCGCGCAGACACGCTTGGCAACCTGACCTATCAACTTAGCGCCCGTAATTTTAACCCACTGATTGCCCTTGCCGCCGACATCACACTGGTAGAACCGGATGAAATGGTCGAGATGGGTGAACTCCAGCCAGACCAGATCGTCACCCCTGGTGCCGTTATCGACCATATCGTCATTCCACAGGAGAGCTAATCATGGATGCTAAACAACGTATTGCGCGCCGTGTGGCGCTTGAGCTTCACGATGGGGATGTCGTCAACCTGGGGATTGGTCTGCCGACGATGGTTGCCAACTACCTGCCCGCTGACATTCATATCACATTGCAGTCAGAAAATGGTTTTCTCGGTCTGGGTCCGGTCACAACTGCGAATCCCGACCTGGTAAACGCTGGTGGGCAACCGTGCGGTATTTTGCCAGGCGCGGCCATGTTTGATAGCGCCATGTCGTTTGCGTTAATTCGTGGGGGCCATGTCGATGCCTGCGTGCTCGGTGGGTTACAGGTCGATGAGCAGGCCAACCTCGCTAACTGGGTCGTTCCCGGAAAAATGGTACCCGGCATGGGTGGCGCAATGGATCTGGTAACCGGTGCGCGTAAAGTCATTATCGCCATGGAGCATTGCGCAAAAGACGGCTCAGCGAAGATCCTCCGACATTGCACCATGCCGCTGACGGCACAACATGCGGTGCATATGCTGGTCACCGAACTCGCCGTTTTCCGCTTCATTGACGGCAAAATGTGGCTTACGGAAATCGCGGAAGGATGCGATATCGCCACGCTGCGTGAAAAAACCGAAGCGCAGTTTGATGTCGCCGCCGAGCTGATTATCCTGCGAGGTGATGCATGATCGGCCGCATTGCTCGTTTTATGACGCGCGTGGTCAGCCGCTGGCTGCCTGATCCGCTAATTTTCGCCATGCTGCTAACGCTGTTGACCTTCGGCATCGCGCTGTGGCTGACGCCACAAACGCCAGTCAGCATGGTGAGATTCTGGGGTGATGGTTTCTGGAACCTGCTGGCGTTTGGTATGCAGATGGCGCTGATCATCGTCACAGGCCATGCGTTAGCCAGTTCCGGGCCGGTGAAAAGCCTGCTGCGTACGGCGGCGTCTGCCGCCAAAACCCCCGCTCAGGGTGTCATGCTGGTGACGTTTTTCGGTTCAGTCGCCTGCGTCATCAACTGGGGTTTTGGTCTGGTAGTGGGGGCGATGTTTGCCCGTGAAGTCGCACGCCGGGTACCCGGCTCCGACTATCCCCTGCTGATTGCTTGTGCCTACATCGGTTTTCTCACCTGGGGGGGTGGCTTCTCCGGTTCAATGCCATTGCTGGCGGCAACGCCAGGCAACCCGGTTGAGCACGTCGCAGGGTTAATTCCGGTCGCAGACACGCTATTTACCGGTTTCAACATCTTCATCACCGTGGCACTGATCGTCGTAATGCCGTTCATCACACGCATGATGACGCCAAAACCTTCCGATGTGGTAAGCATCGATCCGAAGCTGTTACTGGAAGAAGCTGATTTCCAGAAAAAACTGCCACCCGACGCTCCACCATCGGAAAAACTGGAAGAGAGCCGCATTCTGGCCCTGATCATCGGGGCATTAGGGATTGCTTATCTGGCCCTCTATTTCACCGAGAAAGGCTTCAACATCACCATCAACACCGTCAATCTGATGTTTATGATTGCCGGTCTGCTGCTGCATAAAACGCCGATGGCCTATATGCGTGCCGTTAGCGCTGCCGCACGGAGCACCGCCGGCATCCTGGTGCAGTTCCCCTTCTACGCCGGTATTCAGCTGATGATGGAGCACTCTGGTCTCGGCGGATTGATTACCGAGTTCTTCATCAACGTCGCCAACAAAGACACCTTCCCGCTGATGACCTTCTTCAGTTCAGCACTGATTAACTTTGCTGTGCCATCCGGCGGCGGCCATTGGGTTATTCAGGGACCGTTCGTCATGCCCGCCGCTCAGGCGCTTGGTGCCGATCTTGGTAAGTCAGTGATGGCTATCGCCTATGGCGAGCAGTGGATGAACATGGCGCAGCCGTTCTGGGCGCTACCTGCATTGGCTATCGCCGGATTGGGGGTGCGCGACATCATGGGGTACTGCATCACCGCCCTGCTCTTCTCAGGCGTCATTTTTGTCATTGGATTGACCTTGTTCTGACAGCCATTACTTACATAAAGGAACAGAAAAATGAAAAACTGTGTCATTGTCAGCGCGGCACGTACCGCAATCGGTAGCTTTAATGGCGCACTGGCGACCACCAGTGCTATCGAGTTGGGATCAACCGTGATAAAAGCGGCAATCGAGCGCGCTCATCTTGATCCGCAGCAGGTTGAAGAAGTGATTATGGGTAACGTACTGCAGGCCGGCCTGGGACAGAATCCGGCGCGTCAGGCATTGCTAAGAAGCGGTCTTTCCGACACCGTTTGCGGCTTCACCGTCAACAAAGTGTGCGGATCCGGCCTGAAAAGCGTGGCGCTTGCCGCCCAGGCAATCAAAGCAGGACAAGCCCAGGCGATCGTCGCGGGGGGGATGGAAAACATGAGCCTGGCCCCCTACCTGTTAGACGCGAAAGCCCGTTGGGGGTATCGCCTCGGTGACGGGCAATTGGCAGACGTCATTCTGCGCGATGGGCTGATCTGCGCCGAACATGGCTATCATATGGGGATTACCGCCGAGAACGTCGCTAAAGAGTACGGTATCAGCCGCGAAATGCAGGATGAACTGGCACTGTTATCACAGCAGAAAGCCATTGCCGCAATAGAGTCCGGCGCTTTCCAGGCCGAAATCGTCCCTGTCAGCGTGCAATCACGTAAGAAAACCCTCATTTTTGAACGCGATGAGTTTCCCAAGGCAGACTCCACGGCGGAAGGTCTTGCCGCATTGCGTCCGGCCTTCGACAAAGCAGGTACTGTTACCGCTGGCAACGCCTCGGGGATTAACGACGGTGCTGCCGCTCTGGTGGTAATGGAAGAGTCGGCAGCACTGGCGGCTGGGCTAAAACCGCTGGCGCGGATCAAAGCCTGGGCCAGCGGCGGCGTCGCCCCGGCGATGATGGGCATGGGACCCGTTCCTGCCACGCAAAAAGCGCTACAACGGAGCGGGCTGCAACTGTCGGATATCGATCTTATCGAAGCTAACGAAGCCTTTGCCGCGCAGTTTCTTGCGGTGGGTAAAACACTGGGGTTTGATGCACAAAAGGTCAACGTTAACGGTGGTGCGATTGCGCTGGGTCACCCTATTGGCGCCAGCGGCGCGCGTATTCTGGTCACATTGCTGCACGCGTTACAGGCACGGGATAAAACGCTCGGTCTGGCAACGCTGTGTATCGGCGGCGGCCAGGGTATTGCGATGATCGTGGAGCGCATGAACTAAAAAAAAGGGCCGGATTTCTCCGGCCCTTCTCATCACAACTTAATTACTCTTCTGCGTCGTCTGCCGCATCATCGTCGCTTTCAGCTTCAGGAGCGATATCCTCGTCCCCTTCCGCAGCGCTGCCGTCGATGGAGTCGAGCTCTTCATCATCAACCGGTTCAGCAACACGTTGCAGGCCCACAACGTTTTCATCTTCCGCAGTACGGATGAGGATCACGCCCTGGGTGTTACGCCCTACCACGCTGATTTCCGACACGCGTGTACGCACCAGCGTACCGGCATCGGTGATCATCATGATCTGGTCAGTATCTTCAACCTGTACCGCGCCAACAACAGAGCCGTTGCGTTCGGTGACTTTGATGGAGATAACGCCCTGCGTCGCACGAGACTTCGTCGGATACTCTTCCGCTGCGGTACGCTTACCGTAGCCGTTCTGCGTCACGGTCAGGATGGCACCTTCACCGCGCGGAACAATCAGAGAAACAACTTTATCTTCCCCGGCCAGCTTGATACCACGTACACCGGTCGCGGTACGCCCCATAGCACGAACGGCGTCTTCTTTGAAGCGCACCACTTTACCGGCAGCAGAGAACAGCATGACTTCATCGGAACCGGACGTCAGGTCAACGCCAATCAGTTCGTCGCCTTCGTTCAGATTAACCGCAATGATACCGGCTGAACGCGGACGGCTGAACTCGGTCAGCGCCGTTTTCTTCACGGTACCGCTGGCGGTCGCCATGAAGACGTTAACGCCCTCTTCGTACTCGCGTACTGGCAGAATCGCGGTGATACGCTCGTTAGCTTCCAGCGGCAGCAGGTTGACGATTGGACGTCCACGCGCGCCACGGCTGGCTTCTGGCAACTGATAAACCTTCATCCAGTACAAACGACCGCGGCTGGAGAAGCAGAGGATCGTGTCATGGGTGTTGGCCACCAGCAGGCGGTCGATAAAGTCTTCTTCTTTAATGCGTGCTGCTGATTTACCTTTCCCGCCACGACGCTGTGCTTCGTAGTCGGTTAACGGCTGATATTTCACGTAGCCCTGATGAGACAAGGTCACGACAACATCTTCCTGGCTAATCAGATCTTCGATGTTGATGTCAGCGCTGTTCGCGGTGATTTCGGTACGACGCGCGTCGCCGAACTGCTCGCGAACCAGCTCCATCTCTTCACGGATAACTTCCATCAGACGATCGGCACTGCCCAGAATGTGCAACAGTTCGGCGATCTGCTCCAGCAGCTCTTTGTATTCGTCGAGCAGTTTTTCATGCTCAAGGCCGGTCAGTTTCTGCAGACGCAGATCCAGAATCGCCTGGGCCTGCTGTTCAGTCAGGTAGTACTGACCATCACGCACGCCAAACTCAGGTTCCAGCCACTCAGGACGCGCAGCGTCATCACCCGCACGTTCCAGCATGGCAGAGACGTTCCCCAGTTCCCAGGAGCGCGCAACCAGCGCCGCTTTCGCTTCTGCCGGGGTCGGCGCACGACGGATCAGTTCGATGATCGGATCGATGTTGGCAAGAGCAATCGCCAGCGCTTCGAGGATGTGCGCACGGTCGCGGGCTTTACGCAGTTCAAAAATAGTACGGCGAGTAACCACTTCACGACGGTGACGAACAAATGCAGCGATAATCTCTTTCAGGTTCATGATCTTCGGCTGACCATGGTGCAGCGCAACCATGTTGATACCGAAAGAAACCTGCAGTTGGGTCTGGGAGTAGAGGTTGTTCAGCACCACTTCCCCGACCGCATCGCGTTTCACTTCAATCACGATGCGCATACCGTCTTTGTCAGACTCGTCACGCAGCGCGCTGATGCCTTCAACGCGTTTATCTTTTACCAGCTCGGCGATTTTCTCGATCAGGCGTGCTTTGTTCACCTGATACGGAATTTCATGCACGATGATGGTTTCGCGGCCAGTTTTCGCGTCAGCTTCGACTTCTGCACGTGCGCGAATGTATACCTTGCCGCGACCGGTACGGTAAGCTTCTTCGATACCACGACGACCATTGATGATCGCTGCGGTCGGGAAGTCCGGACCCGGAATATGTTCCATCAGCCCTTCAATGCTGATGTCTTCATCGTCAATATATGCCAGACAGCCGTTGACCACTTCCGTCAGGTTGTGCGGCGGAATATTGGTTGCCATACCTACCGCGATACCGGACGAACCGTTCACCAGCAGGTTAGGAATTTTGGTTGGCATAACGTCTGGAATGCGTTCGGTGCCGTCGTAGTTATCGACGAAATCAACCGTTTCTTTTTCCAGGTCAGCCATCAGCTCGTGGGCGATTTTCGACATACGGATTTCCGTATAACGCATCGCAGCTGCGGAGTCGCCATCGACAGAACCAAAGTTACCCTGACCATCCACCAGCATGTAACGCAAGGAGAATGGCTGCGCCATACGAACAATGGTGTCGTAAACGGCGGTATCACCATGAGGGTGGTATTTACCGATTACGTCACCAACGACACGGGCAGATTTTTTATAGGCTTTATTCCAGTCGTTGCCCAATACGTTCATGGCGTAAAGTACGCGACGGTGTACCGGCTTCAGGCCATCTCGGACGTCCGGCAGCGCACGGCCAACAATGACCGACATCGCATAATCCAGATAGGAGCTCTTCAGCTCTTCCTCAATGTTGACCGGTGTAATTTCTCTCGCAAGGTCGCTCATCTAACCGCTATCCCTCTACTGTATCCCGGATTCAAAGGTCGCAAATTATAACACATACGTGAAGATTCAGGTAAATGGATTCCCCCAGACAGAGGCTTTATTCATCCCGTCAGGCTGATATACTCGTTTGCATCGCAAATTTAGGAGTAGAAGCCCCAATGAATGCCGAAAAACCCCCGGTAACTCACAACGTTGACCATGAAGAAATTGCCAAATTTGAAGCAGTCGCGTCGCGCTGGTGGGATCTTGAGGGTGAATTTAAGCCTCTGCACCGCATAAATCCGCTGCGTCTGGGCTATATCGCCGAACGGTCAGGTGGTCTGTTTGGTAAAAAGGTACTCGACGTCGGCTGCGGCGGCGGGATTCTGGCAGAAAGCATGGCGCGTGAAGGCGCAACAGTCACCGGCCTGGATATGGGGTTTGAACCCTTACAGGTGGCAAAACTGCATGCGCTGGAAAGTGGCATTCATGTTGAGTATGTGCAGGAGACAGTCGAAGAACACGCCGAGAAATATGCGCACCAGTATGACGTCGTCACCTGTATGGAAATGCTGGAACACGTACCAGACCCGCAGTCGGTTGTCAGGGCCTGTGCCAGACTGGTTAAACCGGGCGGCGAAGTCTTTTTCTCCACGCTTAACCGCAACGGCAAATCCTGGCTGATGGCGGTGGTCGGCGCGGAATATATTCTGCGCATGGTGCCGAAAGGTACGCACGATGTGAAAAAATTTATTAAGCCCGCTGAACTGTTAGAGTGGGTTGACCAGACCGTACTGAAAGAGCGTCATATGACCGGCCTGCACTACAACCCCATTACCAACACCTTTAAACTGGGCCCCGGCGTGGATGTGAACTATATGGTGCATACCACCGCCAAAAGCGAATAAACCGGCTCTCATGGCCTGATGACGCTGGATTGTAGGCCGGATAAAGCGCGCCAGCGCCGCCATCCGGCACGACTCCGGGCTTTAACGCCTGATGGCGCTTCGCTTATCAGGCCTACGTGATTAGGCATCGCCTACTGATCCTGAGTAGGCGTCTCAGGGCAATTTTTGTGCCAGATCATAAGAACTTTCTTTGCCTTAGATGAAGAAATCAGCACTCGATCAAATTTTCTATTTTTTTTCTCAATTATTGACATCCCCGCCAGGCCTTATAAGACGCGCACTTAGCGATTCTTACCCTTTTGCAACCTCAATTTAACCTCAAAATCAACTCTTGTGCTGAAAAGAATCCCTACTAGAATACTCACCATATAGCGTCTATTTTATCAAACAACCCCTACATATAGTATTTATCCACAGACTTAGTCACAACGTGGCACTGTGGATAATATGGGGGATATTTTTTCTTTCACGGACAGGTAAAAACCACATGAATCAGAGTCTGCTGGTGACAAAGCGTGATGGTAGTACAGAGCGCATCAATCTCGACAAAATCCATCGAGTTCTGGATTGGGCGGCAGAAGGACTGAATAACGTATCGATTTCACAGGTCGAGTTGCGCTCCCACATTCAGTTTTATGACGGTATCAAGACTTCCGATATCCATGAAACAATCATCAAAGCAGCTGCAGACCTGATCTCCCGCGACGCGCCGGATTATCAGTACCTGGCTGCTCGCCTGGCAATTTTCCACCTGCGTAAAAAAGCCTACGGCGAGTTTGAGCCGCCAAAACTGTTCGACCATGTGGTCAAAATGGTTGAAATGGGCAAATACGACAATCATCTGCTGGAAGACTACACGGAAGAAGAGTTCAAGCAGATGGACTCGTTCATCGTGCACGACCGTGATATGACCTTCTCTTATGCTGCAGTGAAGCAGTTAGAGGGCAAATATCTGGTGCAAAACCGTGTTACCGGTGAGATTTATGAAAGTGCACAGTTCCTCTACATTCTGGTCGCTGCCTGCCTGTTTTCTAACTACCCGCGTGAAACCCGTCTGGAATACGTTAAACGTTTCTACGACGCCGTTTCTACGTTTAAAATTTCGCTGCCAACCCCCATCATGTCCGGCGTGCGCACCCCAACCCGTCAGTTCAGTTCCTGTGTACTGATCGAGTGTGGCGACAGCCTGGATTCGATTAACGCCACGTCCAGCGCGATTGTAAAATACGTTTCTCAGCGTGCTGGCATTGGTATCAACGCGGGTCGCATCCGTGCGCTGGGTAGCCCGATTCGCGGCGGTGAAGCGTTCCACACCGGCTGTATTCCGTTCTACAAGCACTTCCAGACGGCGGTGAAATCCTGCTCCCAGGGCGGCGTTCGCGGCGGTGCTGCCACGTTGTTCTACCCGATGTGGCATCTGGAAGTTGAAAGCCTGCTGGTGCTGAAAAACAACCGCGGCGTCGAAGGCAACCGCGTGCGTCACATGGACTACGGTGTACAAATCAACAAGCTGATGTATACCCGCCTGCTGAAAGGCGGTGACATCACCCTGTTCAGCCCGTCCGATGTTCCGGGTCTGTACGACGCATTCTTCGCCGATCAGGACGAGTTTGAACGCCTGTACACAAAATATGAAAACGACGACAGCATCCGCAAACAGCGCGTGAAAGCGGTTGAGCTGTTCTCGCTGATGATGCAGGAACGTGCTTCTACTGGTCGCATCTACATTCAGAACGTTGACCACTGCAACACCCACAGCCCGTTTGATCCGGCTGTCGCACCGGTACGCCAGTCCAACCTGTGTCTGGAAATCGCCCTGCCGACCAAACCGTTGACCGATGTGAACGACGAGAACGGTGAAATCGCGCTGTGTACGTTGTCCGCATTCAACCTGGGGGCAATCAAAGATCTGAGCGAGCTGGAAGAGCTGGCCGTACTGGCTGTGCGTGCTCTCGATGCGCTGCTCGATTACCAGGATTATCCAATTCCGGCCGCTAAACGTGGCGCCATGGGCCGTCGTACGCTGGGTATTGGCGTAATCAACTACGCCTACTGGCTGGCGAAAAACGGTAAGCGTTACTCTGACGGCAGCGCGAATAACCTGACCCACAAAACCTTTGAAGCCATTCAGTATTACCTGCTGAAAGCCTCTAACGAACTGGCAAAAGAGCAAGGCGCATGCCCATGGTTCAACGAAACCACCTATGCGCAGGGTATTTTGCCGATCGATACCTATAAGAAAGACCTCGATGCCATTGCCAACGAGCCGTTGCACCTTGACTGGGAGCAACTGCGTGAGTCCATTAAGACCCACGGTCTGCGTAACTCCACGCTGTCCGCGCTGATGCCGTCGGAGACCTCTTCGCAGATCTCCAACGCCACTAACGGCATTGAACCGCCGCGCGGCTACGTGAGCATTAAAGCATCGAAAGATGGCATTCTGCGCCAGGTTGTGCCGGACTACGAACACCTGCACGACGCGTACGAACTGCTGTGGGAGATGCCGAACAACGACGGCTATCTGCAGCTGGTAGGTATCATGCAGAAATTTATCGATCAGTCGATTTCTGCCAACACCAACTACGATCCGTCGCGCTTCCCATCAGGAAAAGTGCCGATGCAGCAGTTGCTGAAAGACCTGCTCACCGCCTACAAATTTGGTGTCAAAACGCTGTATTATCAGAACACCCGCGACGGTGCGGAAGATTCTCAGGACGATCTGGTGCCATCCATTCAGGATGATGGCTGCGAAAGCGGCGCATGTAAGATCTGATGAATGATGCCGGGTGACGCTACGCTTACCCGGCCACGATTGCACGGTTTGTAGGCCGGACAAGGTGCTTGCACCGCCTCCGGCGCTCATCCCACAAAGGATTCACATCAATGGCATACACCACTTTTTCACAGACGAAAAATGACCAGCTTCTGGAACCGATGTTTTTCGGCCAGCCGGTGAACGTCGCCCGCTACGATCAGCAAAAATATGACATCTTCGAAAAACTGATCGAAAAGCAGCTCTCTTTCTTCTGGCGTCCGGAAGAAGTCGACGTTTCACGTGACCGCATTGACTTCCAGGCACTGCCGGAACATGAAAAACATATCTTCATCAGCAACCTGAAGTATCAGACGCTGCTGGACTCTATTCAGGGACGTAGCCCGAACGTGGCGCTGCTGCCGCTGATTTCTATCCCTGAGCTGGAAACCTGGGTGGAAACGTGGGCGTTTTCTGAAACGATCCATTCCCGCTCCTACACCCACATCATTCGTAACATCGTGAACGATCCTGCGGTGGTGTTCGACGATATCGTCACCAACGAACAGATCCAGAAACGCGCGGAAGGCATTTCCAGCTACTACGATGAGTTGATCGAGATGACCAGCTACTGGCATCTGCTGGGCGAAGGCACCCATACAGTCAATGGTAAAACGGTTGTCGTCAACCTGCGTGAACTGAAGAAAAAACTGTATCTGTGCCTGATGAGCGTTAACGCGCTGGAAGCGATTCGCTTCTACGTCAGCTTTGCCTGCTCTTTCGCTTTTGCAGAACGCGAACTGATGGAAGGTAATGCAAAAATCATTCGTCTGATTGCCCGTGATGAAGCCCTGCATCTGACCGGCACCCAGCATATGCTGAACCTGTTGCGCAGCGGCGTGGACGATCCGGAAATGGCGGAAATCGCCGAAGAGTGTAAACAAGAGTGCTATGACCTGTTTGTACAGGCCGCGCTGCAGGAAAAAGAGTGGGCGGATTATCTGTTCCGTGACGGTTCGATGATCGGTCTGAACAAAGATATCCTGTGCCAGTACGTTGAGTACATCACCAATATCCGTATGCAGGCTGTTGGCCTTGACTTGCCATTCCAGACACGCTCTAACCCGATCCCGTGGATCAATACCTGGCTGGTATCCGATAACGTCCAGGTTGCACCGCAGGAAGTCGAAGTCAGCTCTTACCTGGTCGGCCAAATCGACGCCGAAGTTGATACCGACGACCTGAGTAACTTCCAGCTCTGATGGGTCGCGTTACTCTGCGCATCTCTGGCACACAACTGCTGTGCCAGGATGAACATCCTTCCCTGCTCGCCGCGCTCGAATCGCACAACGTCGAAGTCGAGTATCAGTGCCGTGAAGGTTACTGCGGTTCCTGCCGTACCCGCCTGGTGGCGGGACAGGTTGACTGGATTGCAGAACCTCTGGCCTTTATTCAGCCGGGTGAGATATTGCCCTGCTGTTGCCGGGCAAACGGGGATATTGAGATTGAAATGTAGTGCTTAGTGGACTTCATGCGTGGAGACCAATACCACGTCTGGGCGTTTTTTCATCTGCATGATATACAACGCCCCGGCCAGCACCACCAGCAAAGCCCCGACCAGGTAAATCGCCCGATACCCCACGCCTTCAACCATCATCCCCATAATGAACGCACCAATCGCCATTCCCGCGTCCATTGCATTGAAAAACAGCGAATTGGCAACACCGATTTTGTGCGGCTCCACCGAGCTAATAATTTGCGTCTGAAACACAGGCGTCACTGAGCCATAACCAATACCAATTAATCCTCCTGCCAGAATCATCATGATACTCCCGTTGGTGTAACCCAGCGCCACCAACCCAACGGTGAAGGCCAGTAAGCACGGATAAACCACGTATTTCGGCCCTTTTCTATCACAGATATTGCCGGTAAAGGTTCGGCAGACCATCAGGCAAATAGCGTAGCACAGCAGGAAATTACTGGCGGCTGCCATCAAATCCAATTCGCGGGCATACAGTGCCAGGAAGGCTGAAACACCCGCATAGGAAAAGGTCATAAAGAATGTCACCATCGCGAAAGGCAGCGCGGCGCGGTCAAACATGGCGGCAAAGCCCAGATTCGGTTTGGAACCATCAGCGTGGCAAATCACTGGCGGTACGGCGACAATCAGTGACAGCACAATCCCCAACGCCGCCACAACCGTGCACAACCAGAATGCAGCAGTGTAGGCTTCCCAGCGCGCCATGTTCAGCCCTACCCATGGCCCCACAACCATTGCCAGTCCCATGGCTAAAGAGAAAAAACTGATGCCCTCCCCACGTCGGGAGGCCGGTATCAACCGCGCGGAAATCGTTCCTTTTACCGTGGTTATAACGCCAAACGTTACACCATGAAGCACCCGAATCAGCAGGAGTGATTCAATTGAATGGCAAACCGGATACAGCGCAGTGACCACCAAAAAGGCCAGAGAAGAGAGCGCCAGAATCGTTTTATTCGAATATTTCCCCACCCACTGCCCGGCAAAAGGACGAACAAGAATGGCAGAGCCCAAAAAGAACGTGACTAATAAACCGGCCTTATCAGGAGTAGCATGCAGGCGATCCGAAATATAGATCGGAAGCAGGGTCAGCAGGACATAAAAAACAAAAAAGATAATAAAGCTGATAATCGTTATTGCCCAGAAATCCTTCGTCCACAGTTTTTCTTTCATATTCGACAACCTTGTCCAGACGGCGCACGCAGGCAACGCTCAGCACAACTGAACGACGGACAAGTGCGTCAAAATGTGAGTTAAACACCAGAACGCCAGTATAAATAGGCTCATGATATTAGAGAAATTAATCGTTTTAATATTATTAATTAGAAGGAACTAATGACACTAACACAGATCCACGCTTTGCTTGCCGTGCTCGAGTACGGCGGTTTTACCGAAGCCAGCAAGCGGCTGTATATGACCCAGTCCGCCGTGAGTCAGGCAATTTCAGCATTAGAAGAAGAGCTGGGCGTTGATATTTTAATCCGCGAACGTCGCAAAGACATCAGGCTCACCCCGGCGGGACACCGGATCGTGCCACGCCTGCGAGCCATCGTGTCAGAAACCAACGCGGTGAAAGAAATTGCCGAGCAGGAACGACAAAACCCAGCCCGAACCCTGCGTATCGGCTGTTTTCCCAGCGCCTGCGCCTGCATTTTACCTGGCATTATCCGCCACTTTGAACAGCAGCATCCGCACATCAAAATTATCCCCTTCGAAGAGAACAGCCCGGCGATCGTTGATTCCCTGCGCAGCGGGGATATCAATGCTGGATTTGTGCATTTCCCGGTCAATGGCATGTACTGCGTACCGGTCTACCGCGATAAATTTACCGTAGTGGTCCCCGAAAGCCACCCACTGGCAGCCAACACCACTATTTCGCTGGAAGAACTGATGGGAGAACCGCTGATTATCAGTAAAGGCCGCTATGAATTAAGCATCATGACGTTGTTTAAAGAAAAAGGGATCGAGCCAATTATTAAATACGAATTTAACCACCCGGATACCGCAATGAGCTTTATTCGCCAGGGGCTGGGGATTGCATTATTACCGGAACTCACGCTGAAGGCGGTTGGCGGGGAAATTCGCTCAGTGGCGCTGGAGCCAACGTTTTATCGACAAATATCGTTATTGGCAAAAGAGCCGCCGGTAGACGGCAGCCCTTTATTTCTACTGCAGGCATATATGGAATCGTTGACTGCTGACGGCCTCATCTAGCAATCTGCTCACGCTTCACAAATAAGGCCTGCGGAAATACGTTCATCGCAGGCCTTCTGCCCTTACTCTTTATGCAGGAATTTCACCGCTTTGTCGGGGAAGTCGGTGAACAGCCCGTCAACGCCCGCCTTGTTGTACAACACGTCATACAGCTGGTTTACATCCGTTGCATAATCCGGCAACTGATCGGCACGAACAGTATAAGGATGCACCACCATCTTGTTCTGGTGCGCGTCCTGTACCATACCCGTCAATGAGATGTTGCCCTTACTGGACTTCTCATCAACCAGCATATGGTAGTCCGGCCCAATGCCGTCCGCATACTGCGCAACCTGCTTCATGGCACCCGGTTTAAACATCCAGTCGTAGTTGTAATTCACCCAACTGCCGTCTGGCTTTTTCTCCTGAGTTTCATTCCAGTCAGTGTACGCAATCAACTGCACCAGATTGAGATCCATCCCCATCTTCGGTTCCAGTTCATTCTTAATGCGTTTTAACTCCGCAACATCAAAGCACTGCAGATAGACATTGTCTTGTTTACCGGTGTACCCGTACTTTTTCAGTACTTCCAGCGTTTTAGCCGCAATGTCCTTCCCTTCCTGATGATGGAACCACGGCGCTTTCATTTCCGGGTAAATACCGATATTTTTGCCGGTTGAATGATTTAATCCCTGAACAAATTCAATTTCTTCTTCGAAAGTGTGCACACGGAAATCAGATTTACCCATCGGGAAACGCCCTGGATATGTCTGTACCTTTTTGCCATTTTCGATATCGAAACCTTCGGTAAATTTCAGCGATTTGATCTCATCCAGCGTAAAGTCGATGGCATAGTAACGCCCATCTTTACGCGCACGATCCGGGAAGCGATCAGCAACATCGGTGACGCGGTCAAGATAGTGGTCATGCAGGACGACCAGATGGTCGTCTTTAGTCATCACCAAATCCTGCTCCAGAAAATCCGCGCCCTGAGCATAAGCCATCGCTTTCGCAGGTAACGTATGCTCCGGTAAATATCCGCTGGCGCCACGGTGCGCAATGACAATTTTATCTGCGGCAACCGCCGCACTGCTCACAACCATACCTGCCAGCATCAGCGCCACGCTAAGACTTTTCAATGTGGTTTTCATCTATTAGCCCCCGTTACGCTTGAGCAGCATCTCTTCATGATGGCGTTTTTCACCAATCATGACGACTACCAGCAGAATCACCGCCAGCACGCTACCGCCAATCATCACCATAAAGCCGCCGTCCCAACCGAAGAAGTCGACGGTGTAGCCGACAATGGCGCTCGCCGCGACAGAACCGCCCAGGTAACCGAACAGTCCAGTGAAGCCTGCCGCCGTCCCCGCCGCTTTTTTCGGTGCCAGTTCCAGCGCATGCAGACCGATCAACATGACCGGGCCGTAGATCAGGAAGCCGATGATAATCATACAAGCCATATCCACGTTCGGATTGCCTGCCGGGTTCATCCAGTAAACGACCGTCGCGATGGTAACCAGCGTCATAAAGAACACGCCGGTGGCACCACGGTTACCGCGGAAGACTTTATCTGACATCCAGCCGCACAGCAGCGTACCCGGGATACCGGCATACTCGTACAGGAAGTAGGCCCAGGACGATTTATCCAGTGCAAAATGCTTCACTTCTTTCAGATAGGTCGGTGACCAGTCGAGGATGCCGTAGCGCAGCAGATACACAAACACGTTGGCGATAGCGATGTACCACAACAGTTTATTCGGTAGTACGTATTGCATGAAGATCTGCTTCGCAGTCAGCTCTTCTTCCGCTTTTTCGTTGTAATCATCCGGATAGTCGTTCTTGTACTCTTCGATAGGCGGCAGGCCACAGGACTGCGGCGTATCTCGCATCATCGCAAAAGCAAACAACGCAACGACTATCGCACCAAAGGCAGGCATGTACAGCGCCGCTTTCCAGTCGTTAAACCAGGCCATACCCAGCAGGAACAGCAGCGGAGGCAGACCGCCACCTACGTTATGCGCACAGTTCCAGACAGAAACGATACCGCCACGCTCTTTCTGCGACCACCAGTGCACCATAGTACGACCACACGGCGGCCACCCCATCCCCTGGAACCAACCGCAGAGGAACAGCAGCACAAACATGACTGCAATGCTGGATGTCGCCCACGGCACGAAGCCCATGAACAGCATCACCGCAGCAGCCAGAATCAGACCCGCGGGCAGGAAAACGCGCGGATTCGAGCGATCTGAGACGGATCCCATGATGAATTTCGAAAATCCGTATGCAATGGAGATACCGGACAACGCAAAACCCAGATCGCCACGCGAGAAACCCTGTTCAACCAGATACGGCATGGCCAGAGCAAAGTTCTTACGTACCAGATAGTACGCGGCATAACCGAAAAATATTCCCAGGAAAATCTGCCAGCGCAATCGACGATAAGTCGGATCGATCTCCGCTGCAGCTAAACGCGCTTTGTGTGGCGCAGGTTTAAAAATGCTCAACATATATAGTAGCCTCCGTGGCCGTCTTTCATTCGAAGGAAACACTGCAGATTGCCGTAACAACCCTACCGCTCCCAGTGTGGCCGCGATGTTAAGGAAACATTCCGGGCAATAATGTGAATTACAGCACAGATTGTTACACATTTATGACAAATGTTCATAAAAGCGCACGAAATCACGTTTCATTTTCGAATTATGAGCGATTATGCGCGAAATCAAACAATCCATGTTTTTTATGTGGCTAAATGATAAAAAACGAACTGTGAGGAAAAACAATGAAAACTCGCGACTCGCAAACAAGTGACGTGATTATCATTGGTGGAGGAGCAACAGGTGCAGGGATCGCACGCGACTGTGCCCTGCGCGGATTGCGCGTCATCTTAGTAGAACGCCACGATATCGCGACAGGCGCGACGGGCCGTAACCACGGTCTGCTGCACAGCGGAGCACGTTACGCCGTTACTGACGCTGAATCTGCCCGCGAATGCATTAGCGAAAACCAAATTCTGAAACGTATCGCCCGCCATTGCGTTGAGCCAACGGACGGTCTGTTTATTACGCTGCCGGAAGATGAACTCTCTTTCCAGGCAACCTTTATTCGTGCCTGTGAAGACGCGGGCATCCGCGCAGAAGCGATTGATCCACAACAGGCGCGTATTATCGAACCTTCCGTGAATCCACAGCTGATTGGCGCAGTGAAAGTACCAGACGGTACCGTTGATCCTTTCCGCTTAACCGCCGCCAACATGCTGGATGCACGAGAGCACGGTGCGATTATCTTAACGGCCCATGAAGTGACGGGGCTGATTCGTGAAGGTGCGACGGTGTGCGGGGTGAACGTACGCAACCATCTGACGGGCGAGATGCAATCTCTGCATGCGCCGGTGGTCGTGAATGCCGCCGGGATCTGGGGCCAGCGCATTGCGGAATATGCCGATCTGAGCATCCGTATGTTCCCGGCGAAAGGTTCTCTGTTGATCATGGATCATCGCATAAATCAGCATGTTATCAACCGCTGCCGTAAGCCATCTGATGCCGATATTCTGGTGCCTGGCGATACCATTTCGCTGATCGGTACAACCTCACAACACATTGATTACGACGATATCGACAGCAACCGCGTCACCGCAGAAGAGGTGGATATTCTGCTGCGTGAGGGTGAGAAGCTGGCGCCAATTATGGCGAAAACTCGCATCCTGCGTGCTTACTCCGGTGTGCGTCCGCTGGTGGCCAGCGACGACGATCCGACCGGTCGTAACGTCAGCCGCGGTATTGTGTTATTCGATCACGCAACGCGCGACGGACTGGACGGATTTATCACCATTACCGGTGGCAAACTGATGACCTACCGCCTGATGGCGGAATGGGCCACCGACGCAGTATGCCGCAAACTGGGCAATACTCGCCCTTGTACAACCGCAGAGACAGCTCTGCCAGGCTCACAGGAGTCGACCGAACACACGCTTAAACGCGTTATCTCTTTGCCAGCGCCACTGCGCGGCTCGGCGGTCTACCGCCATGGCGACCGCACCCCGGCGTGGCTTAGCGAAGGCCGTCAGCACCGCAGCCTGGTCTGTGAATGTGAAGCCGTCACCGCAGGCGAAGTGCAATATGCCGTTGAAAATTTAACCGTCAACAGTTTGCTCGATTTACGTCGTCGCACCCGTGTTGGAATGGGGACCTGCCAGGGCGAATTGTGTGCCTGCCGCGCTGCAGGTTTGCTACAACGTTTTAATGTCACCACCGCCGCACAATCTATCACCCAGCTTTCTGAATTCCTCAACGAACGCTGGAAAGGCGTGCAGCCTATCGCGTGGGGAGATGCGCTGCGCGAAAGCGAATTCACGCGCTGGGTCTATCAGGGATTGTGTGGTCTGGAAAAGGAGCACCAGGATGAAATTTGATACCGTCATTATCGGCGGCGGCCTCGCCGGGTTGCTGTGTGGCCTACAACTGCAAAAAAGCGGGTTGCGCTGTACGATTGTTACCCGCGGCCAAAGCGCCCTGCATTTTTCCTCCGGCTCACTGGATTTGCTCAGCAACTTACCCGATGGCCAACCGGTGACCGATATAGAAGCGGGTTTGGATGCGCTGCGCACTCAGGCCCCCGCACATCCGTATAGCACCATAGGAACGCACAACGTTCTGGAACTGGCTCAACAGGCGCAAAATCTGCTGGAAGAGTGCGGAACGCATTTGCACGGTAAGCTTCATCAGGCTCATCAACGTGTAACACCGTTGGGAACCCTGCGCTCAACCTGGTTAAGTTCCCCGGAAGTGCCGGTCTGGCCGCTATCCGCACAACGTGTCTGTGTGGTGGGAATTAGCGGCTTACTGGATTTCCAGGCGCACCTTGCCGCGGCCTCACTGCGCCAGCGTAACCTCAGCGTCGAAACGGCTGAAATCGATTTGCCAGAACTGGATGTCCTGCGTGATAACCCAACCGAATTTCGCGCCGTCAACATTGCACGTCTGTTAGATAACGAAGATAAATGGTCGCTGCTCTATGACGCCCTGTTACCAATCGCGAAAACCTGCGACATGATAATTATGCCAGCCTGTTTCGGCCTGGCTGACGATCGGCTATGGAAGTGGCTCAATGACCGCCTGCCCTGCTCACTGATGTTATTACCAACTTTACCGCCGTCAGTGCTGGGCATGCGCCTGCATAACAAATTGCAGCGCCAGTTTGTACGCCAGGGTGGAGTGTGGATGCCCGGTGATGAAGTGAAAAAAATCACCTGTCAGGATGGCGTTGTCAGCGAAATCTGGACCCGCAACCATGCCGATATTCCATTGCGCCCACGCTTCGCCGTACTCGCCAGCGGTAGTTTCTTTAGCAGCGGACTGGTCGCCACGCGCGAAGCCGTTCATGAGCCGATTCTCGGTCTGGATGTGCACCAAACCGCCACACGTGCGCAGTGGTATCAGCGTGACGTCTTTGATCCGCAACCGTGGCAACAGTTTGGCGTAACCACCGATGCTGAACTGCGTCCATCGCTTGCAGGAAAAACAGTAGAGAATATGTTTGCCATCGGATCGGTACTTGGCGGTTTTGACCCTATCGCCCAGGGTTGCGGAGGCGGAGTGTGCGCAGTGAGCGCTTTACACGCCGCACATCATATTGCGAAACGTGCAGGAGGCCAGCAATGAGCGACACACGTTTTGAAAGTTGTATCAAATGCACAGTGTGCACCACTGCCTGCCCGGTAAGCCGTGTCAACCCAGGTTACCCAGGCCCTAAACAAGCCGGCCCTGACGGTGAACGTCTGCGTTTGAAAGATGGTGCGTTATATGACGATGCGCTGAAATATTGCATCAACTGCAAACGCTGTGAAGTGGCCTGCCCTTCGGATGTCAAAATTGGCGATATCATCCAGCGCGCGCGTGCCAAATACGACACGACACGTCCGTCGATACGTAACTTTGTCTTAAGCCATACCGATTTGATGGGCAGTGTTTCTACGCCGTTCGCACCCATCGTGAACACCGCGACTTCACTGAAACCGGTGCGCCAGCTTCTTGATTATGCACTAAAAATCGATCATCGCCGTACGCTGCCGAAGTACTCCTTCGGTACCTTCCGCCGCTGGTATCGCAGCATAGCCGCACAGCAGGCGCAGTATCAGGATCAAGTTGCATTTTTCCACGGTTGCTTTGTGAACTACAACCATCCGCAACTCGGTAAAGATCTGATAAAAGTGCTGAACGCGATGGGTACTGGCGTACAACTGCTGAGTAAAGAGAAATGCTGTGGCGTACCACTGATCGCCAACGGTTTCACCGATAAAGCACGTAAGCAGGCGGTAAGTAATGTGGCTTCACTGCGAGAAGCGATTGACGGAAAAGGCATCCCGGTTATTGCCACCTCTTCAACCTGTACCTTTGCGCTACGCGATGAATACCCTGAAGTGCTGGATGTCGACAACTCAGGGCTACGCGAACATATTGAACTGGCTACACGCTGGCTGTGGCGCAAGCTGGACGAAGGGAAAACGTTGCCGCTGAAAACGTTGCCGCTAAAAGTGGTCTATCACACACCATGTCATATGGAGAAAATGGGCTGGACACTCTATACGCTGGAACTGCTGCGACAAATTCCGGGACTTGAACTGACCGTGCTGGATTCACAGTGCTGCGGGATCGCCGGAACTTACGGATTCAAAAAGGAAAACTATCCGACGTCACAGTCAATTGGCGCACCGCTATTCCGCCAGATTGAAGAAAGCGGCGCGGATATCGTCGTGACCGACTGCGAAACGTGTAAATGGCAGATTGAGATGTCGACAAGTAAGCGTTGCGAACATCCTATCACCCTGCTTGCCAAAGCGTTGGGGTAACTCAGTTGCCCGGTGATGTTTGCTACCGGGCATTTTTGTGCATCCAGTTCCGCTTATTTGAATACGTTGCAGTCGGGCGTATTTATCTCTGATTCACCCACGCAAAGAATCAATTTCTCATATGCAGCGCTTGCGAAAAGTGGATACCGTCACGCCATCTTCTCTTTCTGGTGACGGACTACCATGGCTAAACCCACCACATCCACACCGCATGATGCGGTTTTTAAAAAGATCATTTCTTATCCTGAGATGGCCCGGGATTTTCTGGAGATTCACCTCCCCGTCACATTACGTGAGATTTGCAATTTGCAAACGCTGAAGCTGGAGTCCACCAGTTTTATCGAACAGGATCTCCGCGCGTACTACTCCGACATATTGTGGTCGCTAAAGACCCACGAAGGTGATGGCTATATCTATTGTGTCATCGAACATCAGAGTACAGCTGTGCAGCACATGGCATTCCGCCTGATGCGCTATGCCACCGCTGCGATGCAGCATCATCTTGATGCCGGGAATAAAACGCTGCCGCTGGTGATCCCCATGTTGTTTTATCACGGTCAACAAAGTCCCTATCCCTGGTCACTCAACTGGCTGGATGAATTTGACAACCCACAACTGGCGCGACAACTTTATTCAGAAGCTTTTCCGCTGGTCGACATTACCGTGATTCCTGACGATGAAATCGCGCAACATCGGCGTGTTGCGTTGCTTGAATTGATGCAAAAACATATCCGCGATCGCGATTTGATGGGATTAGTAGACCGACTGGTCTCGTTATTAGTTACAAGCACCGCTAATGACAGCCAGCTACAGACGCTATTTAATTATCTGCTACAGTACGGCGACGTTTCTCACGTCAACGAATTTATCCATAAAGTTGCCGAACGTTCCCCTCATAACAAGGAGAGGCTGATGACAATCGCAGAGAGACTCAGACAAGAAGGCCACCACGATGGGCTGCAACAAGGGTTGGAACAAGGAGTACAAAAAGGTACGCAAGAAGAAGCAATACGGATCGCTCGCATGATGCTGGAACAAGGAATTGATCGTGATTTGGTTCAGTTAATTACCGGGTTGTTGCCAGACGATGTCACAGCGTGAGTCAGACAGGGAAGGTTTGTAACCTTCCCTGCCACTAATCAAACCGTCAGGAATTCCACCACATCGATCCAGCCGTGTTCCCCGGCGATATCCTGACCATTTAGCCAACGCCGCAGCATATTAAGCGCCATCATTGCGCAAACCTCCTGACGAACAGCCAAACTATAGCGATTTGCATTGAGTCGCACCCGCAAGGCATGCGTGCCGTCAGGTGTTGCCAGTGCGAAGTTAATATGTTCGTTTTCGAAACCCGATACCGCCAGCGCCAGTTCGGCATAATGATTGCCGCGTCGCTCGGTTATCCAGTGTGCCGTTTGCGCCAGCGTTTCTTCCTGAGATGGCACTACCTCGCTCGCTAACAACGGGGCACTGGCGCGAGACAGCTGCAGGGCAATTAAGCCTCCGGTAAATTGCTCGCTCAGCGTCAGACTGTACTGGCGCTCCTGGAGCTTACGGGCAATTTGCGCAGGTAACCCTTCGGTACCTTCAAAAATCATATTCTGGCCAGCAACGCGTTTCACCTCTGGCCATAGCGCCAGCATCGCTTCACGTTGGGAATCGGGTCCGGTTAACTTCAGCTCGATAATCGGCATCGACGAGCGATAGCCCATTGTCACCCCGGGCGGTAAAACCAAAGGATCCAGGCTCTGCGCCAGATCGCTTTCAGAACGACCAAAGGTCGTTAAGCGCAGGCATAGCGGGGGTTGAGAGAGAGAAAAACGCTCACGCAGGCGCGGCAGGATCTCATGTTCAACCATGACTTTAAATTCTGACGGCACACCCGGCGTAAAGAACATCAGGCAGCGATTAAGCTTTACGGCGAACCCGCAGGCAGTTCCGACCGGATTATTAATAAACTCCGCACTGGCCGGAAGCTCAGCCTGTTTGCGATTGCTCGGCGCCATGACGCGTCCCCGCTCACGGAAAAAACGCGCCATTTCGGCCAGCCACGCTTCATGCAGCACCAGCCCTTCACCTTTTGCGGTTGCCGCCGCCAGTGCGCTCAAATCATCGCTGGTCGGCCCTAAGCCGCCATTGACGATCAGCACATCAGCATGTTCGCTACGCTCACGCAGAATAGCGACCAAATCGTTCAGATTGTCGCCAACTGTATTGCGGCGTGTTAACGGTAATCCCTGATTAAAGAAAAAATCGGCCAGCCAGGCGGCATTAGTGTCGACGATTTGTCCGTGCAACACTTCATCCCCGGTGGATAGCATCTCCACGTTTAACATCGTGTTCTCCTGCTTTTATGATGAAAACACTATAACGCATGGAGGGGGGAAGGCGCGACTGAACGCCGCGCCTGGTCGATTAGAAACTGGCGTTTACCCCGATGTATGGGCCGTCAGCAATCGCGTTATCGCGGTTGCCATCTTTACCCGCCAGATTCAGGTAACGGTAACCTGCTTCAATACTCAGCGGACGCATAATCGTCAGGCGCGCACCGGCATTTGCTTCTTCGTAGCTGTCGATCCCGCTGGAGAGTGAATCCGGGGAGTAGTAGTATTCACCAAACAGACGGAAACTGTCGCCAATCGGCCACTGTAAACCACCACCGACAGCTGCCGCGTAGCCTTCATCACCGTCTTTCGGGTTGGTATAGATACCTTTCCCACCGACTGTTGCCAGCAACGGACCCAGAGGGATATTCAGACCAAGGCCAAGCCCTGCAACATCACCGTCGTCATCGTTATGCATCCAGTTGCCGCTAACAGCCAGTCCAGTGGACTCAGTACCCATACCGAAACCGAGGTTGGTGTAATCTTCGCCTGCCTGACCGCTAATGCTAATCGCATTCGCCGACGCAGAAACAAACAGCATTCCGGCAAAACCCAGTAATAAACTTTTTTTCATTTTCTATCCTTTCCAGCAAGAATCAAAACATAGCCCCAAAACCGCTGGATTGTACTGCCAGATGGCGAGGAATCAATGAGCTAAAAAAGCGATGCAATGACATATTGTAACTAAATACTACCCGCAATGTTTCAGTAAGGTTAAGTTCTTACCCGAAATAGACGATAAAAGGCACCTGATTGCCGTTTTCAACAGACAACGTCATCTTCCCCGGCAAAGCTGGCTTAAACAGCAATGAAGCGTTTTTTCTGTCGCCTGCAAAAGGTAAGATGTGTTAACAATGGACTCCTCCGCCCCTCCCCTACAAGGAACAGACTTATGCGTCAAAGAACGATTGTTTGCCCACTCATTCAAAATGAAGGCTGTTTTTTACTGTGCAAAATGGCCGACGATCGCGGTGTTTTCCCTGGTCAGTGGGCGCTGTCTGGCGGCGGCGTTGAGCCAGGTGAGCGCATCGAAGAGGCTTTGCGTCGGGAAGTGAGGGAAGAGTTGGGTGAACAACTGGTATTATCAGAAATTACTCCGTGGACCTTCAGCGATGATATTCGGACCAAAACCTATGCCGATGGCAGTCAGGAAGATATTTATATGATTTATCTCATCTTCGATTGTGTGGCGGCTAATCGTGAAGTGAACATTAACGAAGAGTTCCAGGACTTCGCCTGGGTTAAAGCGGAAGATCTTGGCACCTACGACTTAAATATCGCCACGCGTAAAACGTTGACCTTGAAAGGGTTACTGTAAATCCCACGAGTTTAAACGTAATATAAACGATGTTCACAATAGCGGTATTGTTCTCTGCATTCAGCAACAGAGACCAACGCCGCCATAACGACTAAAAATACTTTATATTCAAATAAATAAATCACCCCTCCCTGTTTTTATCTTTATACCCCAAACCTTAAACTCTTAAGGATAAATTAACCTTCAGTCTTTAACCTTTGTGGCCTGATGAAATAATTAACGATGCCCCTGTTTATCACTAAAAATAAAACTGCGGTGGCGTTAAATGGCTTGAAGGAATAATGATGTCTGACTTTTTGCCTTTCTCCCGTCCGGCAATGGGTGATGAAGAACTTGCCGCAGTTAAGGCGGTTCTGGATTCAGGGTGGATAACCACGGGTCCTAAAAATCAGCAGTTGGAAGACGCTTTCTGCCAGCTCACAGGAAACCAAAACGCCGTTGCCGTCTGTTCCGCGACGGCAGGTATGCACATTACGCTAATGGCGCTGGGTGTGGGTGAAGGCGATGAAGTGATCACCCCGTCGATGACGTGGGTATCTACACTCAACATGATTGTCCTGCTGGGCGCCACACCGGTTATGATCGATGTTGACCGCGATACGCTGATGGTGACCCCCGAACAAATTGAAGCCGCTATCACACCACGAACCAAAGCTATTATTCCCGTGCATTATGCCGGGGTCCCAGCCGATCTTGATGCCATTTACGCCATCGGTGAACGCTATGGAATCCCTGTTATTGAAGACGCAGCACACGCCGTCGGAACGTTATACAAGGGTCGTCATGTCGGTGCTCGTGGTACCGCAATATTTTCCTTTCACGCTATCAAGAATGTGACCTGTGCTGAGGGTGGACTGATTGTTACTGACGACAGCCAGCTCGCTCAACGGCTTCGCAGCCTCAAATTTCACGGCCTGGGTGTAGATGCGTATGACCGTCAAACCTATGGCCGCGCGCCGCAAGCTGAAGTTCTCGCGCCGGGATATAAGTACAACCTGACTGATATCAACGCTGCCATCGCCCTGGTACAGTTGAACAAGCTGGCTCGTCTGAACGCACGCCGTGCGCAAATTGCGCAGCAGTATCAACAGGCGCTGGCCGATACGCCGTTTCAACCGCTCACCCTGCCTCAGTGGTCACATGTGCACGCCTGGCATTTGTTCATCATTCGCGTGGATGAAGCCCGCTGCGGGCTGAGCAGAGATGCTCTGATGGAAGCACTAAAGGCCAGAAATATTGGCACAGGCCTGCATTTTCGCGCGGCCCACACGCAGAAATATTATCGCGAACGTTTCACCGATCTTTCTTTGCCTAATACCGAATGGAATAGCGCACGCATATGTTCACTGCCGCTATTTCCCGACATGACCGACGATGACACACAACGCGTCATTACGGCACTTCGCCAGATTGCAGGATAATAAGCATGTTTGAAGCCACACCGATTAGTAAAGTCTCGGTGGTCATTCCCGTTTTTAACGAACAGGAAAGCCTGCCAGAATTAATCAGGCGCACCAGCGCCGCCTGCGAAAAACTGGATACTGAATATGAAATCCTGCTCATTGACGACGGTAGCAGTGACAATTCGGCTCAACTGATGATGGACGCCTCCCAGGCACCGAACAGCCATATTGTCTCTATTCTGTTGAATCGAAACTATGGGCAACACTCGGCGATTATGGCCGGTTTCAGCCACGTCACGGGCGACCTGATCATCACGTTAGATGCTGATTTACAAAACCCGCCAGAGGAGATCCCGCGGCTGGTTGCCACGGCAAAAGAAGGCTTCGATGTCGTCGGAACGGTGCGTCAGAACCGCCAGGACAGCCGCTTTCGTAAGACCGCCTCACGGATGATCAACCATCTGATTCAGCGCACGACCGGTAAAGCCATGGGCGATTATGGCTGCATGCTGCGCGCCTATCGCCGTCACATCGTCGATGCCATGTTGCATTGCCAGGAGCGTAGCACCTTTATTCCGATCCTGGCTAACATCTTTGCCCGCCGCGCCACGGAAATCCCGGTACACCATGCCGAACGTGAATTTGGCGACTCTAAGTACAGTTTCATGCGTCTGATAAACCTGATGTATGACCTGGTAACCTGCCTGACCACCACGCCATTGCGTATGTTGAGCCTGCTGGGCAGCATCATTGCCGCCACAGGCTTTACCCTGTCGGTCCTGCTTGTTGTTCTTCGCCTGACGCTCGGCCCGCAGTGGGCGGCAGAAGGTGTGTTTATGCTGTTTGCCGTGCTGTTTACCTTTATCGGCGCGCAATTCATTGGCATGGGATTACTCGGCGAATATATCGGTCGCATCTATAACGATGTCCGCGCACGCCCTCGCTATTTTGTTCAACACGTTATCCGTCCACAAACCACGCAGTCAACTGAGGAAAACCGCGCATGAAAGCCGTCGTATTTGCCTATCACGATATGGGATGTCAGGGGGTTCAGGCCCTGTTGGATGCAGGTTATGACATCGCTGCTATTTTTACGCACGCCGATAACCCAGGTGAAAAAGCGTTTTTTGGCTCAGTTTCCCGCCTCGCTGCCAGCGCAGGTATTCCGGTGTACGCTCCGGACGAGGTCAATCATCCGCTGTGGATCGAGCGGATCGCCCAGCTCGCCCCCGATGTGATCTTCTCATTCTACTATCGCCATTTACTCAGCGATGAGATCCTGCGTCTTGCACCTGCGGGAGCCTTTAATCTGCACGGCTCATTACTGCCCAAATATCGTGGCCGTGCACCGCTGAACTGGGTATTAGTCAATGGCGAAACCGAAACAGGCGTGACGCTGCACCGCATGGTCAAGCGCGCAGATGCCGGTGCCATCGTCGCCCAACAACGCATTACCATTTCCCCCGATGACGTAGCGTTAACCCTGCATCATAAATTATGCCAGTCTGCCCGTGAGGTACTGGCACAGGCGCTGCCAGCCATCAAAGCCGGTGATTTTCAGGAGTACCCACAACAGGAAGCCGACGCCACCTGTTTTGGTCGCCGTACGCCGGAAGACAGTTTCCTCGACTGGAACAAACCCTGCGCACAACTGCATAACATGGTTCGCGCCGTGTCCGATCCATGGCCAGGTGCATTTAGCTATGCCGGTACGCAAAAATTCACCATCTGGTCATCGCGCCAGAGTGCAAATACATCTGCAGCGCTGCCGGGAACGGTTATCTCCGTATCGCCATTGCTGATTGCCTGTGCCGATGGCGCACTCGAAATCATTACCGGGCAAGCGGGTGATGGCATTACCATGCAGGGCTCACAGCTGGCACAAGTTTTGGGTCTGGTTGCCGGTTCTCGCCTCAACAGCCAGCCCGTTTCCGCCAGCAAACGTCGTACCCGCGTGTTGATCCTTGGCGTTAACGGTTTTATTGGCAACCACCTGACCGAACGCCTGCTACGCGAAGATAACTACGAAATCTACGGGCTTGATATTGGCAGCGATGCGATTGAGCGTTTTCTGCAACACCCACGATTCCATTTTGTGGAAGGTGATATCAGCATTCACTCCGAATGGATTGAATATCATGTGAAAAAATGCGACGTCGTGCTGCCACTGGTCGCCATTGCCACACCGATTGAATATACCCGCAACCCGCTGCGCGTCTTCGAACTCGATTTTGAAGAAAACCTGAAAATTATTCGTTACTGTGTCAAGTACCGCAAACGCATCATTTTCCCGTCAACATCTGAAGTCTACGGTATGTGTACCGATAAAGACTTCGATGAAGACAGCTCCAACCTGATCGTCGGCCCGGTTAATAAACCGCGCTGGATCTACTCGGTCTCTAAACAACTGCTGGATCGCGTTATTTGGGCATACGGTGAAAAAGAAGGGCTGCGTTTCACCTTATTCCGTCCATTTAACTGGATGGGACCGCGTCTGGACAGCCTGAACGCCGCACGTATCGGCAGCTCACGCGCCATTACCCAACTGATCCTGAATCTGGTGGAAGGCTCCCCCATCAAGCTGATTGAAGGCGGCAAGCAGAAGCGTTGCTTTACCGACATTCGTGACGGTATCGAAGCCCTGTTCCGTATCATTGAAAACGACGGCGGGCGCTGTGATGGCGAGATCATCAATATCGGTAACCCGGATAACGAAGCAAGTATTCAGGAACTGGCTGAAATGCTCCTTTCCTGCTTCGAAAAACATCCGTTGCGCCAACACTTTCCGCCGTTTGCTGGTTTCCGCGACGTTGAGAGTAGCAGCTACTATGGTAAAGGCTACCAGGACGTTGAGCACCGCAAACCCAGTATTCGTAACGCCAAACGTTGCCTGAACTGGGAACCAACAATCGATATGCAAGAAACGGTTGAAGAGACGCTGGACTTCTTCTTACGCAGTGTGGACATCACGGAACACACATCATGACCAAAGTGGGCTTGCGCATAGATGTCGATACATTCAGGGGGACACGCGAAGGCGTGCCCCGCCTGCTGGAGACATTGAACCGGCATAACGTTCGGGCTAGTTTCTTTTTTAGCGTCGGGCCCGACAACATGGGACGCCATCTCTGGCGTCTGGTGAAGCCGCAATTTTTGTGGAAGATGCTGCGCTCAAACGCAGCCTCACTCTACGGGTGGGACATTTTACTGGCCGGCACCGCCTGGCCTGGAAAAGAAATTGGCCTGGCTAATGCGGCCATCATTTCGCAAGCTGCCCGGTATCACGAAACAGGCTTACACGCCTGGGATCATCATGCCTGGCAATCACGAAGTGGCAACTGGAACGATAAACAGCTGATTGATGATATTTCGCGGGGTATTAATGCACTCGAAACAATCATCGGCCAACCCGTTACCTGCTCTGCCGTCGCTGGCTGGCGTGCCGACTCGCGCGTCGTCGAGGCGAAAGAAACATTCCATCTGCGCTATAACAGCGATTGCAGGGGGACATCGTTATTCCGTCCTGTACTTGAAACGGGAGAAATAGGGACACCACAAATTCCGGTCACGCTACCGACATGGGATGAAGTAGTTGGTCAGGAGGTGCAGGCAGCGGACTTCAACGACTATATTCTCTCCCGCATTCAGAGGGACAAAGGCACCCCGGTCTACACGATTCACGCAGAGGTGGAAGGCATTGCTTTTCAGCAGCAATTTGACGAACTGCTCATTCGTGCCGCCGACGCCGGGATTACGTTTTGTCCACTGGGCGAACTGTTACCAGACGATATCAGTACACTGCCAACGGGCCAGATCGTTCGTGGCAAAATACCCGGCAGAGAGGGATGGCTCGGCTGCCAGCAACCCGCGAGTGTGACACCATGAAATCCGCACGTTACGCCCTGGCATTTGTCGCATTTATTGCACTGTATTTTATTTTACCCATCAATAGCCGCCTGCTCTGGCAGCCCGACGAAACGCGCTATGCTGAAATCAGCCGGGAAATGCTGACGTCTGGCGACTGGATCGTCCCACATTTTTTAGGACTACGCTATTTTGAAAAACCTATCGCGGGATACTGGTTAAACAGTATCGGGCAATGGTTATTTGGCGCAAACAACTTTGGCGTCAGAGCGGGGGCTATTTTTGCAACCCTACTGACTGCACTCCTGGTCGCCTGGCTGGCAATGCGGCTATGGCGTGATAAACGTACTGCCCTACTCTCTGCCGTCATCTTTCTAACGTTTTTCTCTGTTTACAGTATCGGAACCTATGCGGTACTTGATCCCATTATCGCGCTGTGGCTGATGGCAGGTATGTGCTGTTTTTGGGAGGGAATGCAAGCCACCACCAGAACACGTAAAATTGTCGCCTTTTTGCTGTTAGGATTTACCTGCGGCATGGGCGTGATGACCAAAGGCTTTCTCGCGCTCGCTGTCCCCGTCCTCAGCGTGTTGCCATGGGTTTTCGTGCAAAAGCGCTGGAAAGAGATCTTTATTTACGGCCTGCTGTCGATTATCAGCTGTATTGCCATTGTCCTGCCGTGGGGGCTGGCGATTGCGCAACGCGAACCCGACTTCTGGCACTACTTTTTCTGGATTGAGCATATTCAGCGTTTTGCGCAGGATGATGCCCAGCATAAAGCGCCATTCTGGTACTACATACCGGTTTTCGTGGCGGGCGCCTTACCCTGGCTCGGGCTACTACCGGGCGCATTGCGAACCGGCTGGCATGAACGGGATGTACCACGTAGCGCCTTATACCTGCTGAGCTGGATTATTATGCCGATCCTGTTTTTCAGTATCGCCAAAGGGAAGTTGCCAACCTATATTCTTTCCTGCTTCGCACCGCTGGCAATCCTTACCGCGCGGTTTGGCTTGCAGGCTGCTGAAAAAGGTTCTGCAGCCCTGCGCGTCAACGGTTGGATCAACATTCTGTTCGGTGTTATTGGTATTGTCGCCACATTTATCGTGTCCACGCTCGGACCGTTGAAGACACCGGTCTGGTCGCATATCGAAACGTATAAAGTGTTTTGCTCATGGGGTATCTTTATCACCTGGACGCTATTTGGCTGGTATACGCTTAACAACAGTGAAAAAAACTGGAAATTAGCAGCGCTCTGCCCGCTGGGACTGGCGCTGTTGTTCGGCTTCTCAGTACCTGACCGGGTAATGGAATCCAAACAGCCACAGTTTTTTGTCGAGATGACCAAAGAGTCGCTGGAGTCGAGCCGTTATATTTTCACCGACAGTGTTGGCGTTGCCGCTGGCCTGGCCTGGAGCCTGAAACGCGATGACATCAACATGTACGGGCAAACAGGTGAGTTAAAATACGGCCTTAATTATCCGGATGCCCAGGGACGCTTCGTCAGCCGGGATGACTTTGCCGGCTGGTTGGCGCAACATCGTCAGGAAGGGATCATTACGCTTGTGCTGTCAATTTCGAAGGATGAGGATATTAATCAGCTTGCCATTCCTCCCGCTGACTATATCGACAATCAGGGGCGCCTGGTCTTGATTCAGTACAGGCCTAAATGATCTGGCTAACCTTAGTCTTTGCCAGCCTGCTCAGCGTCTGTGGGCAATTGTGCCAGAAGCAGGCCACCCGCCCGGTACCCGCCCACGCGCGAACACGCTATATCGCGCAGTGGATTGGTCTGGCGCTGGCCTGTCTGGGACTGGCCATGCTGCTCTGGCTGGCAGTATTGCAGAATATTCCCGTCGGCATCGCCTACCCGATGCTAAGCCTGAACTTTGTATGGGTCACGCTGGCGGCATGGAAAATCTGGCGTGAACCTGTCACAACACGTCACTGGCTGGGGGTTGGGCTACTCATCACCGGCATCTTTATTCTTGGGAGCGCGGTGTAATGGGCATTTTTTGGGGGCTGTGTAGCGTGATTATTACGTCGGTTGCTCAGCTAAGTCTGGGTTACGCGATGGATAATCTGCCGCCCATGCTGCAACCGCTGGCGTTTATCTCCGCCGTTTTTGCAACCAGCAGCAGCGCATTCGCCTTATATGGTGGGCTGGTAGGTTATTTACTGTCAGTGATGTGCTGGCATAAAGCCCTGCATCAACTCGCGCTGAGCAAAGCCTATGCCTTGCTCAGCCTCAGCTATGTGCTGGTGTGGATCGCATCAATGATTTTACCGGGCTGGCAAGGAACCTTTTCAGTAAAAGCCCTGGTGGGTGTGCTGTGTATTATGGCGGGATTAATGACCATATTCTTACCTGCCCGCCAACACACGCCCTGAGATCATTTATCGTCAGACAGTTGTCGCAGACGCTCCCATTCTTCGGCGAGATACTGTCTGGCATCAATGATTTTAATCACTCGCGATGCGTCACGGTTAATACAATACTGGGCATCTTTTAACGGTGACAGGAGATCGCCTGCTTTTACACGCTCGCTGGCTTGCGCTTCAGCCAACATTTTCAACGAACCACCGCTATCACAAAGTATAATATAGAGCCTCCCTGCTTTTTGGTTACAGCAAGACTTCTTCACATGCCATTCCATAGCGCACCTTTTGCTAATGATTTTCACACCAGGTTACACTTTAGCAGATAAACCAAAGGACAATGGCCAGGGAATGGCAATTATGCGAGATAAATTTAATGTTTTCTTAAGCTTTACCGCGGGTACGGACCCACTCCAGCAGCGCCCGGCGAGAAACCTTAATACCACCGCTTTTTAATTCTGCGGGTAAGGTTAGCCAACGAACGGGTTGCTGGAAACGTGCCAGCTTATCTTTCACCCATTCTGCCAGATCAATTCTTCCGGCTTCAGTATCGTACTCCACAACCGCAACGGGGCGGTGGCCAAACTCTTCATCTTCTATTGGAACAATAAAAGCTTGCAGAACATGGGGATGCGATACAATAACGCGCTCCACCTCTTCCGGTTGGATCCCTTCTCCACCGCTAAAGAACAGATTGTCCATACGCCCGACTATGGTTAGCTTGCCATCCTTTAACACGCCGCGATCGCGGGTGGCAAACCAGCCTTGCGCATTAACCAGTGGATAAAGCTGTCCGTTGCGCCAGTACCCTTGCGCCATGCTGGCGGCACGAAGCCAGACTTCATCATCAACAATCCTGACTTCTCTGCCTGGTAGTGCAGAGCCGACATCCGCCTTACCATCGGCCTCTTTCGCACACACCGTGGAGGCAAATTCCGTTAACCCGTAACCACACCAGCAGCGAATACCCTGCTCACGCGCTTGTTCAGTCAATTCAACAGGAATCGCGGCACCGCCCAGCAACACGGCCTTTAGCGATACCGGTGTGTGATTGACCAACAGTCGCCAAAGCTGCGTGGGAACCAGCGAAGCATGGGTACAACCCGCCAGCATCTGCTCTAACGGCTGCTTATCGCGCACGGTCATACGCGCGCCCGCAAACAACCAGCGCCACATAATCCCCTGGCCGGAAACGTGAAATAACGGTAGCGAGAGCAGCCAGTCATCGTCTTCGCCAAATGGCATCAGTGACAGCACACCCTGCGCACTCGCCAAATGCGCCTGACAGGTATGTACCGCTGCTTTAGGCAGTCCGGTTGAGCCGGAAGTTAACGTCATTGTGCTCAAGCGCTGAGGCAACCAGACGGCAGCATGCTCGCCAGACTGTTCCAGCATCCGCAGCGGTGCCAACCCCGGGAGCGGACTTTCGCCTTCCAGATCCAGCGCAAAACGCAGCGTTAACTCCGGGACCAGCGCATCAAGCAGCGACTGAGGCAACTGTGGGTTCACAGGTAAAACCCGCGCCCCACACTGCAACAGTGCCAGCCATGCCAGCAGCGGACGGGGATGATTCCAGGCGCGGAGCAATATGCCATCGCCCTCTCCCACCCCTTGAGCCGCAAAGCCGCTTGCCAGACGATCGACTCGCGTACAGAGTTCGCTCCAGCGTAACACCTCATCGTTGAGGCGTAAGGCTGGCGCGTCAGTACGAGCCTGTCGCCAGTGACGCCACGGCCAGTCAGTAAAATCAGGCGTATCGGACAACCGTTCCAGGCCCGATGCGCTTGCGCCATCGGGCATTTCCCGCTGGGTCATAGCAGGCGTTCCAGCGCATCAATCTCAATGCACGGCAACGTACTGCCAGGCCACGCGCGTACCTGCTGGCACTGCATCAGGCTGAGCGTATCCAGACCAGGGATAGTCTGTGGCGTCAACCAGGCAGCAATGCGCGCCAGCTGGGTTAAGCCCAGGCTCGATTCGATAGAGGAGCTGATCACGGCGGTGAGACCTATCGCGTGTGCGGCGGCAACCTGCTCACGCACCTTGTCGAGGCTACCCGTCAGCGTAGGCTTGATGACGACTGCCTTCACGCCCTCTTCGGCTTCGAAGGTGAAATCCGCTTCACGCAGACTTTCATCCCAGGCAATGGCAATCCCTGTTTCACGCGAGAACGCGCGGGAATCATCACGGGTTTTACACGGCTCTTCGAGGAAGGCAATGCGCCCGCGATACTCAGGATTGACATATTTCGCAAACTGCTGGGCTTTCAGCGGCGTCCAGGCACGATTGGCATCAAGCCGCAGGTGCAGTTCCGGGATCGCCTCCAGTAACAGATTGGCTACCATGCCGTCGCGAACCGCTTCATACAGACCGACCTTAATCTTCGCCACTTTTTCGCCCGGCATGTCCGCCAGTTGCAGCACCAGATCGTCAGGATCGCCCGTACACAGCGGCGCAGCACGGTAGTCCGCCGCCTCTGGCAGAGTGCCTGCCAGTTCGGCCAGCGCGCAGCTTGCGCCAAAGGCGACCGAAGGCATTTGCGGTAAGGAAGCATCGCCCTGTAGCCAACCCTTCACCCAGGCCAGCAGCTCAGTTTGCGCCTCTTCCCAGCTTTCCTGACTGAAGCCCGGCAGCGGGGAGATCTCTCCCCACCCTTCGCGCTCGCCGTCACGAAGACAAACGTACAGCCCGTCACGCGTTTTTAACCGCCTGTCGCGCAGAATCACCCCCGCGTCCATGGGGATCTGCCAGCGGTATACCTGCGCGCTACGCATTACGGATTCCGTTTGAATTTGCTGAAGTCAGGCTGGCGTTTCTGGTTAAAGGCGTTACGGCCTTCCTGACCTTCTTCCGTCATGTAGAACAGCATCGTGGCGTTACCCGCCAGCTCCTGCAGACCCGCCTGACCATCGCAGTCGGCGTTCAGCGCAGCTTTCAGGCAGCGCAGCGCCATCGGGCTGTTTTGCAGCATTTCACGACACCAGCGCACGGTCTCTTTTTCCAGATCGACCAGCGGAACGACAGTGTTTACCAGGCCCATATCCAGCGCTTGTTTTGCATCGTACTGACGGCACAGGAACCAGATTTCACGTGCTTTTTTCTGACCGACGATGCGCGCCATGTAGGACGCGCCCCACCCGCCGTCGAAGGAACCGACTTTCGGCCCGGTCTGACCAAAGATGGCGTTTTCAGCCGCAATGGTCAGGTCACACATCATGTGCAGCACATGACCACCGCCGATGGAATACCCTGCCACCATCGCCACGACCGGTTTCGGACAGGTACGAATCTGGCGTTGGAAGTCCAGTACGTTCAGATGATGCACGCCGGAGTCATCCTGGTATCCGCCGTAATCGCCACGTACCTTCTGATCGCCGCCTGCACAGAACGCTTTATCGCCCGCACCGGTCAGAATAATCACGCCGATATTGTCGTCATAGCGCGCATCCGCCAGCGCCTGGATCATCTCTTTCACGGTGACCGGACGGAAGGCATTGCGTACCTGCGGACGATTAATGGTGATTTTTGCGATACCGTCGGTGGATTTCTCATAGCGAATGTCGGTGTAGCCTTCAGAGCAATCGTTCCATTCTACCGGTGCGTAAAGCATTGTTTCATCAGGATAGATCATAAAATGTCCTATAGTCAGCGACGCAGAATCTGAGCCAGACAGTCCACCACGCCAGCGGGATTCTCCCGATGCGCGTTGTGTCCGGCGTTACGAATCACATGGTTCGGTACGGATATTTCCGCCGCCAGAGCGCGGAATTTATCGTCACGTTCACCACATAAATAATAAAACGGAAATGTGCGCGTAGTGAGTTGCGCACGTAAATCAGGTTGTACGGCAAGCGAGGTGGCCTCCAGCATTGCCGCCAGCGTTTGCCCGTTATTCTGGCTACGCATATCGACCAGCGCCTCTCTTTGCGCGACATTCAGTGAGGAAAAGACCGGCTGTTGATACCAGTCATTAAACACCTCGCGCAGCGGCTCAGTACGAAAACGCGCGGCCCAGCGGCCATCCGAGAGACGACGCTGGGTGCGTTCATTTTCACTTTGCAGCCCTGGATGCCCACCTTCAACCACCAGACCACACAGTCCGGGCAACGCCTGACAGGCAGCCATCATCGCGACTCTGCCGCCTAAAGAGTATCCCACCAGCCAATAGTTAAGTATGTTGTAACTAAGCAGCGTATTACGCAACAAATCGCTGACGTCATCGAATCCGCTCACGCTGATGTCAGCAGAACCGCCGTGGCCAGGCAGGTCGATATACAACCGCGAAAACTCCGGGAATGCTTCACCGACCGCCTGCCATTCCCGGCAATCACCGGAAAATCCGTGCAGGAAAACCAGCCAGGGAAAATCCACCTGACCCGTGTTCGCCTGCGCGTGCAGGATCATAGATGACTTACCTGCGCCAGCAATTGCTGCAGGGTTTGCGCCCCGTCAGTTTCATTCACTACCAGCTCAATCACCGTTGCCACCGGAGTACGCCAGGCATTCGTCAGCGCGCTCTCCAGTTGCGCCCAGTTCTCCGGGCGGTGATATTTGAGGTCAAACATGGCGGCAGCATGCTCAAAATGGACGTTCTGCGGCATCAGGTAGAACCGTTCACGTTCGCTTGCTGGCGTCGGCAGCAGGGAAAAAATTTGTCCGCCGTTATTATTAACCACGATCAGGACAAACGGTGCGGAAACCTGACGCAATAATGCCAGCGCATTCAGGTCATACAATGCAGATAAATCGCCGACGATAGCCAGCGTCGATTTTGCGCTGGCGCGCTGTACGCCAGCTGCGGTTGACAGCAGGCCGTCAATGCCGCTCGCGCCACGATTGCTATAGACCGGGTAACCAGCCGGAAGCTGCGACAACGCATCAATCAGGCGCACCACCAGGCTGTTGCCCACAAACAGCTGTCCCTGCTCTGGCAGATACTCGTGAATACGGTGTGCCAGCTGTGCTTCGCCAAACGTATCACGGCGGGCTTCTACCGCCTGCCATGCCTGTTTCGCCAGCCGCGGGATCTCCACACACCAGGGCTGGCGTTTCTCCGCCGGATGCAGCTCCAGCCAGTCGCCAACCTTGGCGACCAGCCTGCGTCCACGATGGTGAGCCGGATCGAGGCGGCCTTCGATATTATCAACGATCCAGTATTCCTGCGGATCGCAGCTGGCCTGCCATTGCAGGAGTCGTTTTCCGGTCAGGCTGCTGCCAAGCTGCACCACAATCTGCGCCTGCTGTAACTCTGCCACCGCTTTCGAATTCCCGAGCCACAAATCGGCACACGGCAACGGTTGTCCGGTTTGCGACAGAACATCGCCAATCAACGGCCAACCTAACGTCTGCGCCCAGAGCGCAACTTTCTTGCCGTCTTCGGCGCTCATGCGCCCGGCAAGTACCACGCCACGTTTTTGCCGCCAGAAAAACCAGTCACGCTGTTTGTCGCTTTCCAGCCGACGCGCTTCACGCAGCCAGGGCTTGTCATCCTGCCACCAGTCACCAAGACGCTGCTGCCAGGCAACCCCTGTTTCATCCATGTCACCATACAGCGGTTCCGCAAATGGGCAATTGATATGCACCGCCCCGCTATGTAGCGCGGCTAAGGCGTTATCGATGGTAGACACCAGCCAGCTTGCGGGAATGTCCTGCGTCGGACGCGGTAAAGAGAGCGTTTGCGACGGATGCGAGGCAAACATACCGGCCTGACGAATCGCCTGGTTAGCGCCACAATCGATAAGCTCAGGCGGTCGGTCAGCCGTGAGTAAAATCAGTTTTTCACCGGTCAGGCCCGCTTCAATCAACGCGGGATACAAATTCGCCACCGCTGTACCGGACGTCACAATCACGGCAACAGGTTGCCTGCTGACTTTTGCCAGACCTAAGGCCAGATGCCCAAGCCCACGCTCATCAAAATGAGTATGGTGGATAAAAGCGGGGTTTTCCGCTGCCGCTAAAGTCAACGGCGTCGAACGAGAGCCAGGGGCAATACAGACATGCCTGACGCCGTGGCGAGTGAGAGCTTCCAGAATGACCGCCGCCCAGCGTCGGTTAAATGCGCTTACTGACATGAGATTGTCCGGTATCAATATTGCGACACAGTATAAAGAATCGAATAAATGGATTTTTGATATGAATCGGGAATATACACGAAATCATTATCCTTCCATCTGTAATAAAGTACGTAACCCTGCCGCTTTATTATCTATTTCTTGCCATTCTTGCTCAGGATCGGAACCGCGCACGATCCCCGCCCCGGCATACAGACGGACGACATTTGCGCTAATTTTCGCTGAACGTAATGACACGCAAAACTCGCTCTGACGCAGTGAAAGATAACCCGCAGAACCGGCATACCACTCACGTTCAAAGGGTTCATTATGTTGGATAAATTCGCGCGCCAGCTCGCGTGGAATACCCGCTACGGCCGCAGTAGGCTGTAGCTGTACCAGACAGAGCGTATCATCCGCCTGATTGAGCGCAGTCCAGATACAGCGGCGCAGATGCTGTACTTTGCGCAGCCTGAGTACCTGCGGCGGCAGGACATCTAGGGTTTGCGTACAGTTCTGCAGCCGTTGGCAAATATCTTCCACTACCAACATGTTCTCACGCTGATTTTTATCGTCCTTCATCAGCCATTCACCCAACTGCCAGGCGCGATGATCGTCAGGGTGATTGGCAACGGTTCCGGCCAGCGCCTCAGTGCGCAGTGCCGTGTCACGCCGCCGATACAGACGTTCAGGGGAAGAGCCAAGAAAAGCAGATTCGGCGGAAAACGCCATATAGAAGTGGTAACAGTTGAGATTTAAACGACGGCTGGAGGCCATAACCGCCGCGGCATTAACTGGCTGAGAAAACTGTAAATCGGTCGCACGCGCCAGCACCACTTTGTCGAGTTCTTCCCCGGCAATAGTTTGCGTGGCAAGCTCAATAAGGCGCGTCCAGCCTGCTTTATCTGGCCAGTGTTGTTCACCGGTTAAATTCAGGCGCAGTGCGGGAAGCGGTTTTACCTGCGCCAGCGCTGAAATAAACGCAGCGGCCTGCGCGGCATCTTCACGCAACGACACGTCGCTATACAGGTGTAGTCGTAAGGTCGCAACCCCGGCACAGCGTCGCCATTCCAGTCGCGGCAGTAATAAATTACCGCGCTGCGGCTCAAACGCATTCAGGCCCCAGACGCGCAGTTCGGGGTAATTATCATGTTGGCGTAAAAACCGTTGGGCAGATTCCAGTGAGGAAAATGCGGCGACGGCTCCCAGTACGGCAGCCTCTTCGTCACCGTTACGTTGCTGCCAGTAAAACTGAGGCCAGACGGGCTGGCTGGCCAGCCATCCTAAAGCGTCAAACGCATCATTCAGAGGGAAAGGTATATCGTAAATACGAATTCCAGGTGCGGCTGGTATCTCTTGCGACAAATGACGCATCAAACTTTCCAGCGCAGTAGTGATTGAATGCACGCGGACCTCTCCCTGTTAAAAACCTCACATTATACGGGGTACTGAGCAGAAAAAGCAGTACCCCCGTATAGGGAGTGCGATGACAGCGCTGTATTTATCGCCGTGCCAGCAATAATCCCATCACTAAACCGACTGTCGCCCCCACGCCGATCCCACGCCAGGGTTTTTCGTGTACGTAGTCATCTGCCCGGCAAACAGCCTGCTTTGCACGATAATAGTAACTGTCAGAGGCGTGACTAACGCGATTTCTCACCTCTTCTAACGCCTGCTCAGCCCGCGCTTTCAACTCAAGGTATTTTTGGTCGGCAGGATCGCCGGAAGAACGTAGCACTTCTTCCAGCGTTTCGCTCAACAATTCCAAATCGTCATCAATACGTGACTCGTAAGAATGAAAAGACATTGTATTCTCCCTTTCTATTGACGTACCCGCTAACTATAGACGACAGGGGCTGTTTACGCTTGATGCCCCTCACGCGCCATGCCGATGTGTGGAATCCCGTCTTCGTCATAGACTTCCGTGACTGGAACAAACCCAAATCTCGCATAAAACGATTGCAGATGTGCCTGAGCCCCCAGGTATAACGCCTTATGCGGCCAATGCTGCGCACAGGATGCCAGTGTTTGCGTCATTAACTGCTGCCCCAGTTTTTCACCGCGCAGCGCTTCGCTGACAATCACCCGGCCAATTACTACCGGCTCCAGATCATCGTCACTTTTCAGAATCCTCGCATACGCCACCAGTTCATCGTTATGCCATCCCAGAATGTGACGGTTTTCGCCGACTAAGTCGTCGCCATCCACGTCCTGATACGGACATTGTTGCTCAACAACGAATACCGAACAGCGAAGCTGAAGAATGGCATACAGCTCCTGAACACTCAGCTTTGCATGATGGAGATCTTGCCAGTGGATCATTGTCTGCCCCTTTGTTGTGATAACCTGAACACCCTGCCTCATTGATGGCGAAAAGTGTAACGTAAAGATGGAATTACTATTTTTAGGTACGTCAGCGGGAGTTCCCACACGCTCTCGCAATGTAACGGCAATATTACTGAATCTGCAACACCCGACTCAGGCAGGTTTGTGGCTTTTTGATTGCGGCGAAGGGACGCAGCATCAAATGCTTAGCACGCCATTTAATCCGGGAAAACTCGATCGTATTTTTATCAGCCATTTACACGGCGACCACCTGTTTGGTTTACCGGGGCTACTGTGCAGTCGTTCAATGGCCGGGAACGTCCAGCCGCTAACGCTCTACGGACCCAAGGGGTTGCGAGAGTTTACCGAAACCGCTTTACGTCTGAGCGGCTCCTGGACCGATTACCCGCTGGATATTGTAGAAATTACCGCCGGTGAGGTTGTGGATGACGGCCTGCGCAAAGTGACTGCGTTTCGACTGGAACATCCACTGGAGTGCTACGGTTTTCGTGTTGAAGAACACGACAAACCCGGCGCGCTTAATGCCAGCGCCCTGAAGGCGGCAGGCGTTAAAGCGGGCCCGTGGTTTCAGGATTTGAAAGCCGGGAAAACCATCGTACTGGAAGACGGTCGCGCGATTAACGGTGCCGATTTCCTCTCCCCGGCAACCCGAGGGAAATCCGTGGCTATTTTCGGTGATACCGGGCCCTGTGCGAGCGCTATCAAATTGGCAAAAGGGGTGGACGTGATGGTACATGAAACCACGCTGGACGCCTCAATGGAGGAAAAAGCCAACAGCCGCGGGCATAGCTCCACCCGGCAGGCCGCACAGCTGGCACGGGACGCCGGTGTGGGCAGACTCATCATGACCCACGTCAGCTCACGCTACGATGCAAAAGGCTGCCAGCGGTTACTTGAAGAGTGCAGAGCGATTTTTCCAGACACGGAACTGGCTCACGATTTCGCCATTTTCACCGTTTAGTGCTCCATTTTTCCGCCTCAGTGCCGATAACAGTGGAAAGGCTGGCTTTCACACTGAGGACAGGATGAACAATTTCCAGAAAGATATTGATGACAGGACAAACCTAACCCTGTCTAACCGTTTTGAACTGCTGCTGTTTCGCCTTGGCAAATCCGTTGAGGAGCAGAAATCAGAGCTGTTTGGCATCAACGTATTCAAACTGCGTGAAATCGTACCGATGCCGACCTTTACACGCCCTGCCGGCATGAAGGCTCCGTTGTTAGGCATGGTGAATATCCGGGACCAGGTGATCCCGGTGATCGACCTGCCTGCTGTCGCCGGGTGTAAACCCGAAACCGGGCTTAATATCCTGTTGATCACAGAGTACGCCCGCAGCGTACAGGCCTTTGCGGTGGAGTCAGTAGAGAACATTATGCGTCTCGACTGGCAACAGGTGCACACTGCTGAGAAAGCTGTTAATGGTCGCTACATCACCAGTATTGCTTGTCTGGACGACGACAAAGAAACCAACAATTTGGCGCTGGTGCTTGATGTCGAACAGATCCTGTATGACATTGTGCCGTCCAACCACGATTTACGTGCAACCGACCTAAAAACCAGCAAATTCACTATCACGCCGGGTGCGGTGGCCATTGTTGCGGAAGACTCCAAAGTTGCCAGGGCGATGCTGGAGAAAGGACTTAACGCCATGGAAATTCCGCATCTGATGCATGTCACCGGCAAAGATGCATGGGAAAAAATTCAGCAGCTATCTGAAGAAGCGCAAGCGGAAGGTAAGCCAATCAGCGAGAAGATTGCCCTGGTGCTTACCGATCTGGAAATGCCGGAGATGGATGGTTTTACGCTGACCCGTAAGATAAAAACCGACGAACGTCTGAAGAAGATCCCGGTCGTCATCCACTCTTCACTTTCCGGTAGCGCCAACGAAGATCACGTCCGCCGGGTTAAGGCCGATGGTTACGTGGCAAAATTCGAGGTCAACGAATTATCTTCTGTGATTCAGGAAGTGATGGAGCGCGCAGCAAAAGATGTTAGTGGTCCTTTGGTGAGCCGTCAGCTTTCCGCCTGATAGCCTTGCCCCCATAAAAAAACCCGCCGAGGCGGGTTTTTTTATTCCAACGTGTCGCTTACATCAGCGGCGCCGCCAGTTGCACGATACTGATCAGCGGTTGCGGGTAGATACCCAGCACCAGCACCAGCAGTGCAGAGATCAGCACTACGATACCGCCCGCGCTGTACTGCCAGTTAGACGGCGCATCACGGTTCAGTTGCTGCGGTGCGCTCAGATACAGGCTCACAGCAACGCGCAGGTAGTAGTACAAACCAATCGCCGAACCGACCACCACGGCAGCAACCAGCCACCACAGGTTAGCCTGCACACCGACAGCCAGTACGTAGAATTTACCGATAAAGCCCAGCGTCATCGGGATACCCGCCAGAGACAGCATCATCACTGTCATCACTGCCGCGAGGATCGGACGATGCCAGAACAGGCCGCGATAGGAGAACAGAGAATCCGCATCCGGACCACGGTACGGGCTGGACATCAGACTGACCACACCGAACGCGCCAAGGCTGCTGAACAGATAACCAGCCAGATAAACGCCAACGGCTTCCATCGACATCTCGCCGCTCTGCAGGGCAATCAGCGCCACCAGCAGATAACCGAGGTGAGAGATGGAAGAGTAACCGAGCAGACGTTTGATATTGGTCTGACTCAGCGCCATCAGGTTACCAAAGATGATGGAAGCAAAGGCAATCACGCCCAGCACGATACGTACCGCTTCGCTGTCGCCAACCGGCGCGTACAGGAACAGACGCATCACCACGCCGAAGATAGCGATTTTGCTCGCCGTCGCCAGGAAGGTGGAAACCGGAGCCGGAGCACCCTGGTAGACGTCTGGCGTCCACAGGTGGAACGGAACCAGCGAGAGTTTGAAGCCGAGGCCAACAATCATCAGACCGAAGCCCGCCAGCAGCAGCGGTTCGCTCAGCATGCCGTCGCCGAGGCTCTTACCGAGCGCGACAAACGACAGATTCCCAGACTGCGCGTACACCAGCGCCATACCGAACAGCAGGAAGGAAGACGCTGCGGCAGACAGAATGGTGTATTTGATACTGGCTTCCAGCGAACGTTTCTGACGGAACGCATAGCCGACCAGGCCAAACAGCGGCAGAGAGATAAGCTCAATACCAAGGAACAGCGCCGCCAGATGGTTAGCGTTAGCCAGCAGAATACCGCCGAGCGCAGCAATCAGCACCAGCAGGTAGAACTCTTCCCGGTTGTCGTCGTAGCCTTCCAGCCACGGGTAAGCGAAGGTACAGGTGGCAAGACTCGCCAGCAGCACCAGCCCGGTGTAGAGCATGGCGAAACCGTCAACCCGCATCAGCGGGGTGACGTCCATGGCGCCCGCCTGGCCAACAAACCAGAGCGAAACCAGCGCGGCGTTAAGCCCAATGACTGACAACGTGGCATTGAGGAAGTGATTGCGTCGCCACGCAATGGAGAGCATCACAACCACCACCGTCAAGCCGACGATCAGCAGCGGTAGCAGCGCAATCAGGTGTTGTGGAGTTATTGTCATGGCGATTTACGGCCTTGTAGTAGTAACGGAATTAACAAACCACTGCTGGATGTTGCTCATCGCAGAATGCGAGGTATCCAGAATCGGCTGCGGATAGAAGCCAAGCAGTACCAGAAGCACGACCAGCAACAGGATGATAAACAGCTCACGCAGCGACATCCCTGGCAGTTCAACACTGGCAATCTGGCTTTTCGCCTTACCGAAGTAAGCGCGATGCAGCATCGCCAGCGAGTAAACAGAGGCAAACACCAGACCAAAGGTTGAGATCACGGTAATGACCGGAACCACCTGATAGCTGCCGAACAGAATCATGAATTCGCCAACGAAGTTACCGGTACCCGGCATACCCAGCGTACACACTGCAAAGAACATTGACAGCGCAGGCAACCATTTCATTTTGCCCCACAGGCCGCCCATCATACGCATATCACGCGTGTGCAGACGTTCGTACAGCTGACCACACAGGATGAACAGACCGGCAGCGGACAGACCGTGCGCAATCATCTGGATAACCGCACCCTGGTACGCCAGCTGGCTGCCGGTGTAGATAGCAATCAGCACGAAGCCCATGTGCGATACAGAGGTGTAGGCAATCAGACGTTTGATATCGTACTGATTAAAGGCCATCCACGCGCCGTAGAAGATGCCGATTACGCCAAGCCACATAGCGATAGGTGCAAACTCCGCCGACGCGTTCGGGAACAGCGGCAGGGAGAAACGCAGCAGACCGTAGGCCGCCGTTTTCAGCAGAATCCCCGCCAGGTCAACGGAACCTGCGGTCGGTGCCTGGGAGTGCGCATCCGGCAACCAGCCGTGCAGCGGAACCACCGGCATTTTCACCGCAAACGCGATGAAGAAGCCCAGCATCAGCAGATATTCCGCGCCGTGGGACATCGGGGTATTCAGCAGTTCTTCATAGTTGAAGGTCCACACGCCGGTCGCTTTGTAGTGCACAAACACCAGCGCCAGGATGGCAATCAACATCACCAGACCGCTTGCCTGGGTATAGATGAAGAACTTGGTGGCCGCCGTGATACGCGTTTTACCGTCAGAGGCTTTATGCCCCCACAACGCGATCAGGAAGTACATCGGCACCAACATCATTTCCCAGAAGAAGAAGAACAGGAACATGTCGATGGCAAGGAATACGCCGATTACGCCGCCTAAGATCCACATCAGGTTCAGGTGGAAGAAGCCCTGGTATTTTTCGATTTCATTCCAGGAGCACAGTACCGCCAGAACACCGAGCAGACCGGTTAGCACCACCATCAGCAGCGACAAACCGTCGATGGCTAAATGAATAGAGATGCCAAAACGTGGGATCCACGGCAGGACAAACTCAGACTGCCACTGCGGAATGCCAGCGGATTGCGTCAGTGAATAGCCGCCCTGCAACCACAGTTGCAAGCCAAGCGCCAGCGTCAGTCCCATGGTAATCAGCGCTATCCAGCGCGGCACCTTCACGCCAAAGCGTTCGGTCTGCCAGCACAGGAAGCCACCGATAAAGGGGATTAATATCAACCAGGGTAATAACATAGCTAAGTATGTCCCTTATATTTACTCCTGCTCAGGCTATCTCACTCATCAGCCCAAATCCCGGCAGTGCTCGCAATCCTCACGTACTTCAGTACGCTCCGGTTGCTCTGCGCTGGCGGTATTCGGTCTGACTTCGCCGATGACGCCTGTACTTCAGGAACAGATTTTCAACGAATTCTAAAAATTATTTTTGGGTTTGTAGGCCGGATAAGCGCAGCGCCATCCGGCAGTCGTTCATCCAGCCAACAAACTCAACGCAGTACCATCAACAGTGCCAGCACAACAACGGCGCCGATGCTCATTGATGCGACATACCAGCGCAGATAACCGTTCTCGCTCAACAGCAGGCCTTTACCTGCAAAGCGGGAAAGGATCGCCGGAATGTTCATCATTGAGTTGAGCGGATCGCGTTTCAGCAACCAGGCAACACCCAGGAACGGCTTGACGAACACTTTGTCGTACAGCCAGTCGAAGCCCCAGGCGTTATACCACCAGGTACCCAGAAGGCGGCCCGGCGCACTGTTGGCAATCGATGTCACAAGCTGGCGTTTACCCAGCCACAGCCATGCTGCGATCAGGATGCCCGCAATCGCTACGATACCGGAGGTAATTTCCAGCGTCATAACGCGACCATGCTCAAGCTCGGTCGTCGCAGGCAGTACGCCATGCAGTGGCGGCACAATCAGCGCGCCAACAAAGGTGGACAGGATCATCAGCACAATCAGCGGCAGATGATGGGTAATCCCCTTCCCGGCGTGAGCGTGAATTTGTTCTTTACCGTGGAACACGATGAAAATCATACGGAAGGTATACAGCGAGGTCATGAACGCACCGACCAGACCTGCAACCATCAGATTGATATGACCGTTCGCCATCGCACCGGCAAGAATCACATCCTTACTGAAGAAGCCAGCGGTAATCAGCGGCAGAGCCGACAGCGCCGCGCCACCAATCAGGAAGCAGAGATACACCAGCGGAATAGACTTACGCAGGCCGCCCATCTTGAAGATGTTCTGTTCGTGGTGGCAAGCCAGGATAACCGAGCCGGATGCCAGGAACAGCAGCGCTTTAAAGAAGGCGTGCGTCATCAGGTGGAAAATCGCCGCATCCCACGCCTGAACGCCAAGCGCCAGGAACATGTAGCCAATCTGGCTCATCGTGGAGTAAGCGAGAACGCGTTTGATGTCGGTCTGTACCAGCGCAGCAAAACCCGCCAGTACCAGCGTGATAGCACCGATAATCCCCACCAGATGCAGGATTTCCGGGGTCATCAGGAACAGGCCGTGCGTACGTGCAATCAGGTAGACACCGGCGGTAACCATCGTCGCAGCGTGGATCAGCGCAGAGACAGGCGTCGGGCCTGCCATCGCATCAGCAAGCCATGTTTGCAACGGCAGCTGTGCAGATTTACCGACCGCACCGCCCAGCAGCATCAGGGTTGCCCACATCAGCATGTTGTTACCGTCTGCAAAGTGCGCAGGCGCCAGTTCCACCATTTCGCGGAAGTTCAGCGTGCCCAGCTCGTTGTAGAGAATGAACAGTGCGAACGCCAGGAATACGTCACCAACACGGGTTACCACGAAGGCTTTCATTGCCGCAGCGCCATTCTTCGGATCGGTATAGTAGAAACCAATCAGCAGATAGGAGCACAGGCCCACGCCTTCCCAGCCGAGGTACATCAGCAGCAGGTTATCCGCCAGCACCAGAACCACCATGCTGGCGATAAACAGGTTGGTGTAGGCGAAGAAACGAGAATAGCCCTCTTCTCCGCGCATATACCAGGAGGCGAACATGTGGATCAGGAAACCGACGCCGGTCACCACGGAGAGCATGGTCAGCGACAGGCCGTCCAGCACCAGGTTAAAACCGATGTTGAAGTCGCCAACTGACATCCAGGTCCACAGCGGCTGGCTGTAAGCCTGCTGGCCATTGGCAAAAAAATCAACGCCAACAAACGCAGTCACCAGCGCGGCCAGGCCAATCGACCCGACACCCACGGTCGCGGACAGATTTTCTGACCAACGACCACGAGAAAACGCCAGTAATACAAAGCCAATAAATGGCAGAATAATGGTTAAGGCAAGCATGTTCATCCACGCATCTCACTTACTGAATCGATGTTCAGGTTCTGGCGACGGCGATGAAGTTGCAGCAGCAGCGCAAGTCCAATGCTCGCTTCCGCAGCCGCAAGGCTGATGGCGAGAATGTACATCACCTGACCATCGGTCTGGCCCCAGTAGCTTCCGGCGACCACAAAGGCCAGCGCAGAGGCGTTAATCATGATTTCCAGCCCGATCAGCATAAACAGCAGATTGCGGCGGATAACCAGACCGGTCAAACCCAGGACGAATAAAATCGCAGCGAGGATCAGTCCATGTTGTAAGGGGATCATGCGTGCTCCTCCGTTTTTCTTTTCGCGCGGTCATCGGTGCGATTGCTCAGCACCTCACCTAAACGCTCTTCGCGCCCCACGTGGAAGGCCACAACCAGACCCGCCAGCAGCAGCATCGAAGCCAGTTCGACCGCCAGTACATACGGTCCGAACAGGGAAATACCGACTGCTTTCGCGCTGATTGGTGTCCCGTCGATGCCCTGATCGTTAACGCCCAGAATGGCGTAAACAATAACCACCAGCATGATGGCCGACAGAATCGCCGGTCCAATCCACACCTGAGGTTTCAGCCACTGGCGTTCCTGTTCAATTTCAGAACCACCGAGGTTGAGCATCATTACCACGAATACGAACAGCACCATGATGGCGCCCGCGTAGACGATAATTTCCAGCGCACCCGCGAAGTAAGCGCCTAACGAGAAGAACACCCCGGAAATCGCCAGCAGCGAAATAATCAGATACAGCAGTGCGTGTACCGGATTGGTGTGGGTGATCACCCGCAAGGTTGCGAGAATGGCTATCAGGCCACAGATATAAAAAGCGAACTCCATTGCCCCTCTCCTTACGGTAACAGGCTCTTGACGTCGATAGGCTTAGCTTCGTTCTCTGCTTCGCCCTTATCTTTGCCGTCGATTGCCATACCTGCCATCCGGTAGAAGTTATATTCCGGGTATTTGCCCGGACCGGAGATCAGCAGATCCTCTTTCTCGTAAACCAGGTCCTGGCGCTTGTACTCACCCAGCTCGAAATCTGGAGTCAGCTGAATAGCCGTTGTCGGACAGGCTTCTTCACACAGGCCGCAGAAAATGCAGCGTGAGAAGTTAATGCGGAAAAACTCCGGATACCAGCGGCCATCTTTGGTCTCTGCTTTTTGCAAAGAGATACAGCCTACCGGACACGCTACCGCACACAGGTTACAGGCAACGCAGCGCTCTTCACCGTCAGGATCACGTGTCAGAACGATACGACCACGAAAACGGGGCGGTAGATAGACCGGCTCTTCCGGGTACATCTGCGTTTCGCGTTTCGCGAACGCATGCAGGCCGATCATCCAGATACTGCGTACCTGAGTGCCGAAACCTACGAACAATTCTTTTAAGGTCATGGTCTTTGTGTCCCTTATTGCGCCTGCCAGAGAATGACAGCCGCCGTTACCAGCAAGTTGACGAGCGTCAGCGGCAGACAGACTTTCCAGCCGAAGGACATTACCTGGTCATAACGAGGACGCGGTAACGACGCACGAATCAAAATGAACATCATCATGAAGAACGCGGTTTTCAGCGCGAACCAGACGAATGGTGGTAAGAACGGGCCATGCCAGCCACCGAAGAACAGGGTAACCATCAGCGCAGAAATGGTGACGATACCGATGTACTCACCCACGAAGAACAGACCGAATTTCATACCGGAATATTCAATGTGGTAACCGTCGGCCAGTTCCTGCTCGGCTTCTGGCTGGTCAAACGGGTGACGGTGACACACCGCCACGCCCGCGATGGCAAAGGTGACAAAACCAAAGAACTGCGGAATAACGTTCCAGATATCAGCCTGGTTGTTGACGATGTCGGTCATGTTAAATGAACCGGCCTGCGCCACCACGCCCATCAGGGAAAGTCCGAGGAACACTTCGTAGCTCAGCGTCTGCGCAGACGCACGCATCGCACCGAGCAGGGAGTATTTGTTGTTACTGGACCAGCCGGCGAACAGCACCGCGTATACCGCGAGGCCCGCCATCATCAGGAAGAACAGGATCCCGATGTTCAGGTCGGCCACTACCCAGTTCGGACTCACCGGCACGATGGCGAAAGCCAGCAGCAGCGAGGTGAAGGCGATCATCGGTGCCAGGGTAAAGATGACGCGATCCGAGAATTTCGGGATCCAGTCTTCTTTAAAGAACATCTTGATCATGTCCGCAACCAGCTGGAGCGAACCGCCCCAGCCAACACGGTTCGGTCCGTAACGGTTCTGGAACAGACCCAGCAGACGACGTTCGCCAAAGCTCATGAATGCCCCGCAGGTGACCACCACCAGCAGGATCACCACCGCTTTGAGAATGCTCAGCAGGATCTCAATCAGATCGGGTGTAATCCAACTCATTGTTGTGCCTCCTGCAGATCCTCAAGACGCGCACCTGCCAGAACCGGCGCGATGCCAGGCATGCCCATCGGCAAACCAACCTGCCCTGCCGTTAATCCTTCAGCGATTTCAACCGGCAGCGTAACCGTGTTGCCATCGTAGCTGAAAGAAACGCGCGTACCGGCATTAACACCCAACTTCGCGGCATCAGCCGGGTTGAGTTTGATGTACGGCTGCGGCATACGGGTCTGGAAGACCGGCGCACGCTGGGACATTTCGTCACTGCCAAACAGATGGTAGTACGGCGCGATACGCCACTGACCATCCTGAGCCTGGAAGCTCGCCGGAACGGTAGTGAAGTAATCCATACCATCCGCAGAAGCTTCGATCAGACGCACGCCCGGATCGCCATGACGCAGTTTACCGCCCACTTCATCCTGGAACTTGTTCCACGCCTGTGGGGAGTTCCAGCCCGGAGCCCAGGCAAACGGAATTTGTGAACGCGGCGCAGACGGCTGGTTGTTACCTTCCATCGAGAAAGCGAACATGGTGTCTTTGTCCTGCGGCTGGCGCGGTTCGTGTACGCTGATGTTGGCGCGCATTGCGGTACGCCCACTGTAGCGGTGCGGTTCACGCGCCAGCTTCTGTCCACGGATACGGAAGCTTGCGTCCGGTGCGGCATCTTTAATGCCCGCCAGCTGCGGCAACTTCTCAACGACCGCGTCGATAACGTGGTCGAGCTGCGTCCAGTCCACTTCGCGGCTCTGCACGGTGCTGTGCAGCGAGTGCAGCCAGCGCCAGCTTTCCAGCATCACGGTGCTGCTGTCGTAATAGGACGGGTCATAGACCTGGAAGAAGCGCTGGGCGCGACCTTCGTTGTTAATCACCGTACCATCGCTTTCGGCGAAGCTTGCAGCGGAAAGCACCAGATGGGCGTTTTCCATAATCGCGGTGCGCTGATGGTCAACAACCAGTACCAGCGGCGCTTTCGCCAGCGCGGCATCAACGCGGGCGGCTGAAGCATGGCGATGCAGGTCATTTTCCAGCACCACAACGGCGTCAGCGCGGCCTGTTTCCAGCTCGGTCAGCGCATCGTCAAGGGAACCACCTCCAATCATGCCGAGGCCCATGCTGTTAACCGAGCGAGCAATCATGGTGATGCCGACGTCTGCACCACGGCCTTTCAGCGCTTTCGCCACGTTGGCAGCAGCCTGAATCACCTCAGCGCTACCGGCGTTAGTGCCGGAAATAATCAGTGGTTTCTTCGCCCCGGCCAGTGCCTGAACGATAACGTCAATTTTGTTCTGCAGGTCACGGTCGATACCGTCAACCGCCGGCGCGTTGTTATCCAGCGCATGAGCGATAGCGAAACCTAAACGCGCCTGATCTTCAACCGGTGCACGATAGGTCCAAGCGGCGATATCATCCAGGCGGGTGTTATCGACGTTGGTGACGAACAGCGGATGCTTAGCACGCTGGCCGATGTTAAGGATTGCTGCGATCTGCCAGTCAGCCACTTTCTGTGCCGCCGCCATTTCACGCGCTTTACCTTTCACCGCCTGACGCACCGCCAGCGCAACGCGTGCGCCGGTCTGGGTGACATCTTCGCCCAGCACCAGAACCGCATCATAAGATTCGATTTCGCGCAGTGCCGGAGTATGAATCCCGCCGTCACGCAGCACGCTCAGTGCCAGTTGCAGACGTTCCTGCTCGCCCTGGGCTATACCGGTATAGAAGTTATCCGCACCGACCAGTTCACGCAGCGCGAAGTTACTTTCAACGCTGGCGCGCGGAGAGCCGATACCGATCACTTTCTTCGACTGACGCAGAATATCTGCCGCCCCCTGCATCGCCTGCTCAGCGTTCAGGGTGATCAGATCATCGCCACGACGCTGTACCGGCTGACGCGGACGGTCTTTCAGGTTCACGTAACCATAGCCAAAACGACCACGGTCGCAGAGGAAGTAGTGGTTAACGGTACCGTTGTAGCGGTTTTCGATACGACGCAGTTCGCCGTAACGCTCACCCGGGCTGGTGTTACAGCCAATGGAACACTGCTGGCAGATGCTCGGGGCAAACTGCATATCCCATTTACGGTTATAACGCTCGGAGTGCGTTTTGTCGGTAAACACGCCGGTCGGACAAATTTCTACCAGGTTACCGGAGAATTCGCTCTCAAGCGTACCGTCTTCCGGACGACCGAAGTAGACGTTGTCATGTGCGCCATACACGCCCAGATCCGTGCCATCGGCGTAATCTTTGTAGTAACGTACGCAGCGATAGCAGGCGATGCAGCGGTTCATTTCGTGAGAGATGAACGGCCCCAAATCCTGGTTGCGGTGTGTACGCTTCGTGAAGCGGTAGCGACGGAAGCTATGACCAGTCATGACGGTCATATCCTGAAGGTGGCAGTTACCGCCCTCTTCGCAGACCGGGCAGTCGTGCGGGTGGTTGGTCATCAACCACTCGACGACGCTTTCGCGGAACTGCTTCGCTTCTTCGTCATCAATAGAAATAAAGGTACCTTCGGTGGCCGGTGTCATACAAGACATCACCAGGCGACCACGCGTGTCTTCCGCGTTCTGATATTGCTTCACCGCACACTGGCGGCAAGCACCGACGCTGCCCAGCGCCGGGTGCCAGCAAAAGTATGGAATATCAAGGCCGAGAGACAGACAAGCTTCCAGCAGGTTGTCCGCTCCATTGACCTCATATTCTTTGCCGTCTACATGAATCGTAGCCATAGTCAGCATGCTTCCAGTTGGCTCGGTCAGTGACCAAGCGTTAATCGAATTTCTTATCGCGACACAGGGCTAACCCTGTGATCACCAGCGCTCTTTCAGCAGGTTCGGCTGAATACCACCAATAGCGTGGGTATTGCTGAAGGTCTGCTTAATGCCAGCTTCGAATTCTTCGCGGAAATATTTAATGGCGCTCTGTAGCGGTTCCACCGCACCCGGTGCGTGTGCACAGAAGGTTTTACCCGGGCCGAGGAAACGACACAGTTGCTCAAGTGTCTCGATATCCCCAGGCTGGCCTTCGCCACGCTCTAGCGCACGCAGAATTTTCACACTCCACGGCAGACCATCACGGCACGGCGTACACCAGCCACAGGACTCGCGGGCAAAGAACTCTTCGAGGTTACGCACCAGCCCAACCATGCCAATCTCGTGGTCAACCGCCATCGCCAGCGCGGTACCCAGACGGCTACCGGCTTTACCAATGCTTTCGAATTCCATCGGCAGGTCGAGATGTGCTTCAGTCAGGAAGTCAGTCCCCGCGCCGCCCGGCTGCCAGGCTTTGAACTTCAGGCCATCGCGCATGCCGCCCGCGTAATCTTCGAGGATTTCACGCGCAGTAGTGCCGAACGGCAGCTCCCACAGTCCCGGATTCTTCACGCGACCAGAGAAGCCCATCAGTTTGGTGCCCGCGTCTTTGCTCTTCGAAATGTTCTGGTACCACTCCACGCCGTTTGCGAGGATAGCCGGTACGTTACACAGGGTTTCGACGTTGTTAACGCAGGTCGGTTTACCCCATGCACCAGAGCTTGCCGGGAACGGCGGCTTGGAGCGTGGGTTAGCACGGCGACCTTCGAGGGAGTTGATCAGCGCGGTTTCTTCACCACAGATGTAACGCCCCGCCCCGGTGTGCACAAACAGTTCGAAATCGAAACCGGTGCCCATGATGTTTTTGCCAAGCAGACCGGCTTCGGTCGCTTCGGCAATCGCGCGGCGCAGATGCACAGCCGCTTCGATATATTCACCGCGCAGGAAGATGTAACCACGGTACGCTTTCAGCGCAAACGCGGAGATCAGCATGCCTTCCACCAGCAGGTGCGGCAGCTGTTCCATCAACAAGCGGTCTTTATAGGTGCCGGGTTCCATTTCATCGGCGTTACACAGCAGGTAACGGATGTTCATGGATTCGTCTTTCGGCATCAGGCTCCACTTCAGACCGGTGGAAAAGCCTGCGCCACCGCGCCCTTTCAGGCCAGCGTCTTTTACCTGGTTGACGATTTCATCCGGTGACAGCCCGGTCAGGGCCTTACGCGCACCTTCATAACCGTTCTTGCTACGATATTCGTCCAGCCATACAGGCTGTTTGTCATCACGCAGACGCCAGGTCAGCGGATGCGTTTCGGGAGTACGGATAATGTCTTTCATTTATACCGCTCCAACAGTTCGGGAATGCCTTCCGGGGTCAGGTGAGCATGAGTATCTTCATCGATCATCATATTCGGCCCCTTGTCGCAGTTCCCCAGGCAACAGGTCGGCAGCAGCGTAAAGCGACCATCAAAGGTCGTCTGCCCCGGCTTGATGTTGAGTTTTTTCTCAAGCGCAGCCTGGATCCCCTGGTAGCCATTGATATGGCACACGACGCTGTCGCAATAGCGGATCACGTGGCGACCGACCGGCTGACGGAAGATCTGGCTGTAGAATGTCGCAACACCTTCGACGTCGCTTGCCGGGATACCCAGCACGTCAGCGATCGCGTAGATCGCCCCATCCGGCACCCAGCCACGCTGCTTCTGAACGATTTTCAGCGCTTCAATGGACGCCGCACGCGGGTCTTCGTAGTGGTGCTTCTCGTGCTCAATCGCTTCACGCTCAGCCGCACTCAGCTCAAAAGCCTCGGTTTGTGGTTGTTGATTCTCGTGCATAATTAGCGGTCCACATCTGACATAACAAAATCGATACTACCCAGATGGACGATCAGGTCGGACACCAGGCTGCCACGTACCGCTACCGGGATCTGCTGCAGGTGCGCATAGCTCGGGGTACGGATACGGGTACGATAACTCATGGTGCTGCCATCGCTGGTCAGGTAGTAACTGTTAATACCCTTGGTCGCTTCCACCATCTGGAAGGACTCGTTTGCCGGCATAACCGGACCCCACGAAACCTGCAGGAAGTGGGTGATAAGGGTTTCGATATGTTGCAGCGTGCGCTCTTTCGGCGGCGGCGTCGTCAGCGGGTGATCCGCTTTGAACGGGCCTTCCGGCATGTTATTGAGGCACTGCTCAAGGATGCGCAGACTCTGGCGCAGCTCTTCAACTTTTAGCATCACGCGGGTATAGCAGTCGGACACACCGCCGCCAACCGGGACTTCAAAGTCAAAGTTTTCGTAGCCAGAGTACGGACGCGCTTTACGCACGTCGAAATCAATACCGGTCGCACGCAGCGCAGCACCGGTACAGCCCCAGTCCAGCGCTTCTTTCTTGCCGTAAGCGGCAACGCCCTGCGAACGGCCTTTCAGGATGGTGTTACGCAGCGCGGCTTTCTCGTAAGAATCCAGACGTTTTGGCATCCAGTCGAGGAAATCACGCAGCAGTTTGTCCCAACCGCGCGGCAGATCGTGTGCCACACCGCCGATACGGAACCAGGCCGGGTGCATACGGAAACCGGTGATCGCTTCCACGACGTCGTAGATTTTCTGACGGTCGGTAAAGGCGAAAAATACCGGAGTCATTGCGCCGACGTCCTGAATGAACGTGGAGATGTACAGCAGGTGGCTGTTGATACGGAACAGTTCAGAGAGCATGACGCGAATCACGTTGACGCGATCCGGTACGGTAATACCCGCCAGCTTTTCGACTGCCAGCACGTACGGCATTTCGTTCACGCAGCCACCGAGGTACTCGATACGGTCAGTGTACGGAATATAGCTGTGCCAGGACTGACGTTCGCCCATCTTTTCAGCGCCACGGTGGTGGTAGCCGATGTCAGGTACGCAGTCGACGATTTCTTCGCCATCAAGCTGCAGGACAATACGGAACGCACCATGGGAAGACGGGTGGTTAGGACCGAGGTTGAGGAACATAAAGTCCTCGTTTTCGGTGCTACGCTTCATGCCCCAGTCTTCAGGTTTGAAGGTCAGCGCTTCCATTTCCAGATCCTGTTTGGCTTTAGTCAGCTCAAACGGGTCAAATTCGGTCGCACGCGCCGGGTAGTCTTTACGCAGCGGATGGCCTTCCCAGGTATGCGGCATCAGCAGACGCGTCAGGTGCGGGTGACCTTCGATGTCGATGCCAAACATTTCCCAGGTTTCACGCTCATACCAGTTGGCGTTCGGGAACAGTTTGGTGAAAGTCGGTACGCGCAGATCGTTTTCGGACAAAGCCACCTTGAGCATGATATCGCGATTGCGTTCAATGGAGATCAGGTGATAGAAAACGGAAAAATCCGCGGCGGGTAACCCTTCGCGGTGCGTACGCAGACGTTCGTCCATGCCGTGTAAGTCAAACAGCATGACGTAAGGTTTCGGCAGTCTCTTTAAGAAATCGCCAACTTCGAGTAACTGTTCACGCTTGACCCAGACAACGGGTACCCCAGTGCGAGTAGCCTGAACGGTAAAGGCATCCGGCCCAAAACGGTTGCGCAGTTCGCCAATGACCGGGTCATCAAGGTGATCCCGTGTTTGCCATACGGCGTCTTGCGCGGTTAAGTCGGTCATATTGTTCACCATTGCAAATGGTCCGTGGTGGTCGGCAGTGCTTCGCGCTATTTATGTAGTGGTAAGCGAAGGAAGTGCTGCTGCCGACAGGCGCAAATTAAATCTCGTCTGGTGTACGAAGATTCGTTACAGCAATACGTTCGCCGCGTTTACGCTCGCGTTCTGACTGCATATTGGCGCGATAAACGCCCTGATCGCCAACCACCCAGGAGAGCGGACGGCGTTCTTTGCCAATGGAATCTTGCAGCAGCATCAGTGCCTGCATGTACGCTTCTGGACGCGGCGGGCATCCCGGGATGTACACATCGACCGGAATAAATTTATCAACGCCCTGCACTACCGAGTAGATATCGTACATACCGCCGGAGTTGGCGCAGGCGCCCATGGAAATAACCCATTTCGGTTCCAGCATCTGATCGTAGAGGCGCTGAATAACCGGGGCCATTTTGGTAAAGCAGGTTCCGGCTACGACCATCAGGTCAGCCTGACGCGGCGATGCACGCAATACTTCTGCACCAAAACGGGCCACGTCATGCACGGCGGTAAACGAGGTCACCATCTCTACGTAGCAGCAGGAAAGGCCAAAGTTATATGGCCAAATTGAGTTTTTACGGCCCCAGTTAACCATGTCATGCAGCTTGCCCATGAACACGTTTTTGTTAACTTCCTGCTCCAGGGGGTCGGTTACGATCTCCTGTTTTTGCAGGGGGTAACGGTCGTTCTCACCGTTAGGATCTATGCGGGTGAGCGTATAATCCATCTTAATGCCTCGCGGTTAGCGTTGACGATTAGCGATACTGTTCGTTTCCGGGTTCATACGCTCGCGGCGTGAACGCGCGGGCGTCCAGTCCAGCGCGCCAATACGCACCAGATAAACCAGACCTGCCAGTAACACAAAAATAAAAATTGCAGCTTCCACAAAGCCAATCCAACCGCTTTCACGGATAGAGGTTGACCATGCGAACAGATACAGCGCTTCAACGTCGAAGATAACGAAGAACATGGCTACCAGATAAAACTTGGCAGACAGGCGCAAGCGGGCGGTGCCGACCGAGTCGATACCTGATTCAAACGGCACGTTTTTAGATCTCGCGCGTGCGCGACCACCTAAAAACCAGCCGCCGACGAGCATCAGGCAGCACAGGCCAATGGCGACAATAAGAAAGATAGCGAATGCCCAGTGATGAGCGATGACTTCAGTGGATGTTGACATACTCATTGCTTACTCATCAAAAGTAGCGCCAAATTCTCTGCTCTTTTCGGCAGATGAACGCCACATCGATTCATGGGGAGGAATAAAAAAAACCTTACAATCACTGTGAAAAATCATTTTAGACAGCTAATTGATGGGGTTTTTTACTCCTTTCTATAACCTTTTGTCAACTTTAACAAAAGTTTCCTCACATTATTTTACACAACTCCAACACCATTAACATAAAGTGCTATTTAGACCCATTTCGATCGCGTCATCGGTCATTTTTAATGTTGTTGAATCGTGTCCGTAGTGAAGTAAAAAAATGATACCCGTCTATTTTGACAGGAATTCACACAGATGCCTCCCCCTAAATGGGAGTATTTTCTTGATCTGTGACACGCTTTTGTTAATTCACCATAAAAAACAGCAACAATTTCTCTAGTTTTTTAACATGAAAATGAATAGCGCCTCGAGTGATTGTTTTTTGCACTATTTGTAGGTGATTTTTTTACCTACTGATTTTGTTAAGTTTTGGTATACAAAATGCCATCTCCGACCATTATTTGCATAAAAAAAGAGCCACTGGATGTTTTTTCATCACCAGCGACTCTTTTTTGCACTTACATTTTATAACGATTATTTATGGTACATCACTCAAAGTCGCCTTCGACAATCAGCGAATCGTCTCCCCCTTCAGGGGTAAACTGGTTGTATTGCCAGGGAGTTTGTTACGTCCATGGCGCGCGAACAACTCTTTCCCCACAAGTTGTTCGAGACGTTGCATTTGCTGACTCACCGCAGACTGAGTGCGACATACCGCAGCTGCCGCAGCCGCGAAGGTATTCAGATCGGCAACGGCAACGAAGGTTCTCAGCAGATCGAGATCGAGGTTAATTATCGGACGATTTGCATTTATCATAATTTTTCACTTACTCGCGGGTCATACCGGGTTAATGCTGTGCATTCAGAAACAAACAACTCCATTTGTAATGGGCCTCCCTCGCAGTTTCACCAGGTGTAACCAGGTGAAAATAAGGATGTATTTGCTTTAACAAACGAAACAATTCCCTTTCAGCGCTATATAATACCCGTGACACTCATCGGAATATAGCAACGAGAAAGAGTCATTTTTTTAGCTGTTGGATGATTCTGACTAATGGAAAACATGTAAATTTTGTAAATTTGAAAAATAGTTAACGAACACTAATTTACACATTAAAAACTAACTTTTCAGTATGTTAGAAACTCTTAACTAACATTAGAATTATCGCAAAACACAAGTTGCGTACCATTTCATGGGACTTATCTTAACCTAAAACCACTATATTTATAAGTGTTATCGCGAATTAATCGAAGCAAAAAGGTGATAACTCAGACTGGCAGTTTTCGTATTATTAACGCGTTCAATAAATACTGTTTAAATATTAAATAATAATTAATTAAGAATGCCACCATTCATTAATTATACTTAACAATAGATTCACACCGCGTCGTTGTCAGATCAGGCCGATAACAGTTTGTCAGGCTCAAACCTCAGTATTTTCGAATTGCGCAATACAGCAGATACTCCCGACCGCGCCCCGTTTTGCACATCTCACTATTTTTACCAAAACAAATCACCATACCCGAGCCGCCACCTCGAAACATATAACCACAAAATCAAAAATATCAAGATTATAATTCTATATTAATTTCATTATTTAGTTATTAACAGTTAATTATAACATCGCAACTTTCGAAATCTTCTACTAAAGACCCTTCAAAACTCACCGTCGGGGGAGTACATTGTTCTGTGCTGACTTCCACGGCAGGGAGTGGCATTCACAGCTAAAAAGGTCAAGATTCATGTCCCCCATTGAAAAATCCAGCAAATTAGAAAATGTCTGTTATGACATTCGTGGCCCGGTTCTGAAGGAAGCAAAGCGCCTGGAAGAAGAAGGCAATAAAGTTCTGAAACTCAACATCGGCAACCCTGCGCCATTCGGGTTTGAAGCACCAGATGAAATTCTGGTCGATGTGATCCGCAATTTGCCTACCGCACAAGGGTATTGCGATTCAAAAGGTCTTTATTCAGCCCGCAAAGCGATCATGCAGCATTACCAGGCCCGCGGGATGCGCGATGTTACCGTGGAGGACATTTATATCGGTAATGGCGTTTCTGAATTAATCGTTCAGGCGATGCAGGCGTTGCTGAACAGTGGGGACGAAATGCTGGTTCCTGCACCTGATTACCCGCTGTGGACAGCGGCAGTATCGCTCTCTGGCGGTAATGCCGTGCACTACCTGTGTGATGAATCGTCAGACTGGTTCCCGGACCTTGATGATATTCGGGCAAAAATCACCCCGCGCACACGTGGGATCGTCATCATTAACCCAAACAACCCTACCGGCGCCGTTTACTCTAAAGAGCTGCTGATGGAGATTGTTGAGATTGCTCGCCAGAACAACCTCATTATCTTTGCTGACGAGATTTATGACAAAATTCTCTATGATGATGCCGAGCATCACTCAATTGCGGCAATGGCCCCGGATCTGCTGACTATTACCTTCAATGGCCTGTCAAAAACTTATCGTGTTGCGGGGTTCCGCCAGGGTTGGATGGTACTGAACGGGCCGAAGAAACATGCCAAAGGGTATATTGAAGGTCTTGAAATGTTGGCCTCCATGCGTTTATGCGCCAACGTTCCAGCGCAACACGCCATTCAAACCGCGCTGGGTGGATACCAGAGCATCAGCGAATTTATCATGCCAGGCGGACGTTTGTATGAACAGCGCAACCGGGCCTGGGAATTACTTAATGATATTCCGGGCGTCTCCTGCGTGAAGCCACGCGGCGCGCTGTATATGTTCCCGAAAATTGATGCCAAACGCTTCAATATTCACGACGACCAGAAGATGGTTCTCGACTTTCTGCTGCAGGAAAAAGTCCTGCTGGTTCAGGGAACGGCTTTCAACTGGCCGTGGCCGGATCATTTCCGTATCGTCACACTGCCGCGTATTGACGATATCGAAATGTCGCTAAGTAAATTCGAGCGCTTCCTGTCAGGCTATCACCAGTTGTAATTAAACAAAGGCTGTCGGACCAGTATGACGAGTATTTGCATCTGACAGCCTTCTCTGCGCACAATGACTCTTAGGTTGCCATCATATAAGGGTCGTTATGAAGCAGAGCCATTTTTTTGCCCACCTATCCCGTCTGAAGCTCATTAACCGCTGGCCGCTGATGCGCAACGTGCGCACCGAAAACGTGTCTGAACACAGTCTGCAGGTTGCCATGGTTGCTCATGCGCTGGCCGCGATCAAAAACCGTAAATTTGGTGGTCAGGTAAATGCTGAGCGTATTGCCCTGCTGGCGATGTATCACGATGCGTCAGAGGTGTTAACCGGCGATCTCCCTACCCCAGTGAAATATTTCAACTCGCAGATTGCTCAGGAATATAAAGCGATAGAGAAAATTGCCCAGCAAAAACTGGTCGATATGGTTCCCGATGAGTTGCGCGATATTTTTGCACCGCTCATTGATGAACATGCCTTAAGTGAAGAAGAAAGATCGATTGTTAAACAGGCCGATGCCCTGTGCGCGTATCTGAAGTGCCTGGAAGAACTCTCAGCCGGTAACAACGAGTTTCTGCTGGCGAAAACACGTCTGGAAAAAACGCTGGAGTCACGACGCAGCGAAGAGATGGACTACTTTATGGACATGTTTGTCCCAAGCTTTCACCTCTCATTAGATGAAATCAGTCAGGATTCACCACTTTAAACGATTTTGCCGGATGGCGGCTAACGCCTTATCCGGCCTACAGGTAGGCGTGATATCCGTAGGCCTGATAAGCGCATCGCCATCAGGCGTTTACTGCGGCGGTCAAAACGGGAACAGCATCGGGATCATCACCACGCACACTGCCATGACAATCACCGTAAACGGTACGCCAATCTTCACGAAGTCGCTAAAGCTGTAGTTACCCGGCCCCAACACCAGCGTGTTAACAGGTGAAGACACCGGCGTCATAAAGGCGGCGGAAGCCGCCATCGCAATCACCATCGCAAAAGGATACGGCGAAACGCCCATCGACTTTGCCGCCGCCAGCGCAATCGGTGCCATCAGCACCGCTGTTGCGGTATTCGAGATAAATAAACCAATGGTCGCACACAGGACAAACAGACAACCCAGCATCATGTACGGGCCATATCCCCCACCGACGTCCATGAGTCCTTTTACCACCAGATCGACACCGCCGGTCTTTTGTAAAGCCAGCGCAAAAGGCATCATCCCGACGATCAAGATAATGCTTGGCCAGTGGATCGCCTTATAGGCGCTCTCTGCATCAATACACCGGAATTTCCCCATCAGCAGGCAGGCGATAATTGCGGCCACCGTATTGGGTATTTCATCCGTCAGCATTAACGCAACCATCAGAACCAGGCAGAAAATCGCGTGCGGTGCCTGGCTGTGCGCCGGAGACGCTTCACTGACTTCGACCGGCATGTTCAACACCACAAAGTCGCGGCCTTTTTTACCCAACGATGTGATAAGTTTCCAGTTACCCACGACCAGAATGATATCGCCCATCAGCAACGGTTCATCCACTACCGCGCCGTCCATCGCCGTACCATCACGCTTCACCCCGACGACATTCAGGCCGTAACGCGTACGAAACGCGATTTCCCTTACCGTTTTACCGATTAATTCTGATTCCGGGATCAACGAAATCTCAGCCATCCCCACATCAAGCGCCTGTTCGGAAAAATACTCGCCGCGCAGCACCATCGGCTCCAGCAATTGTTCACTGCAGAATTCGCGCAGATCGACATCAGCGGCGGACATATCAATGAGCAAAACGTCACGGGCACGGAACTCAGAGACCCCATTAACGTCCACAATCACGCGCCGAAAGCGACGCCAGCGCTCAACACCAATCACGTTCGCCCCGTAGCGCTCACGCAGCTTCAGGTCGTCAAGACGCTGGCCAATCATCGGCGAGCCGGGACGAATAGCCAGGCGGCGGGCGCGCCCCGTCAGACGATACTCTTTGATAAGATCGCGAAAGGTCCGGCGTTTCCAGCCATCCCCCTGTTGCCCGGAGTCCTCACCTTTGAGCATAAAACGCATCAGCAGCATGTAAATGATGCCGAGCACCAGAACAACCAGCCCAAGCGGGGTCACGCTGAAAAAGCTGAAACCGTTGAGTCCCTCGCGCAGTAACTCACTGTTGACGACCAGGTTGGGCGGCGTCGCCACCAGCGTCATCATGCCGCTGATAAGCCCCGCGAAGCTAAGCGGCATCATCAGACGCGAGGGCGAGGTTTGCATGCGCATAGATACGCTTAAAACAACAGGAATAAAAATCGCGACTACGCCAGTGGAACTCATAAAGGCACCGAGCCCGGCGACGGTGATCATCAGCAAAACCAGCATTTTGACTTCACTACTGCCGGCCACCTTCACCAGCCATGCCCCCATCACCGTTGCCACCCCGGTACGCACCAGGCCGTCACCAATGATAAATAAAGCCGCAATCAAAATAACGTTAGGATCGCTGAAACCCGAAAAAGCCTCTGAGATGCTCAGTGTTCCACTCAGAACAAAGGCAATGATGACCAACAGAGCAACTGCATCCATACGCACTCTGCCAGTGGCAAACAAAACGACGGCAATCGCCAGCAATGAGAGAACCCATATCAATTCACCGTTCACAACATATCCTTGTTAAATGAGAGGGATGAGTCGATTCTGCCATAAAAAAGCCCCAACAATCTGGGGCTAAATCATGATCAGGTATTTCTTACTACGACCACATTTCCGTTGGGTTGCTTGGTCACGGAAATCTGTTCCAGACTGGTCAACGAAAAGTCGACCTCATCCAGACGCGGCGTGTCCGCAGGCGCATTGACCGCGATCACATGACACCCAGCCGCCAGTCCTGAAAGCACCCCAGCGGGCGCATCTTCAACCACGGTACACTCTTGCGGTGCGAGACCCAGCAGTTGAGCGCCTAACAGATAAGCGTCTGGTTCTGGTTTCCCTCTTTTTACCCGCTCAGCTGTAACAAACACTTCAGGCGCGGGAAGCCCCGCGACACGATGGCGCGCTCGTGCGACTGGCATAGAACCGGAGGTCACAATCGCCCAAGGAATACCCGCTTTATTGAGGTGGTTGAGCAACTCAACAGCCCCCGGCAGCGCGGTGATCCCAGCGGTTTCCGTCGCTTCGATCTGCTCAAGACGGGTGAACTCCGCAGCGATCTCAGCCTCAGATTTGCCCACCATAAAGTGTCGCAGAGAGGTAATGGCCTGCTTGCCATGAATAAAGCCGAGCACCTCGTCGTGATCGAGGCCAAAACGATCGGCCCAGTTGCACCACGCGCGTTCTACTGCGGGTAAGGAATCGACCAGCGTTCCATCCAGATCAAACAGAAAACCTTTGCACTGCACGCTCGCCCCCTCAGGCATTAATGATTTGGTTAATTTCATTCGCGCTCAGGTGATACTGGCGCGGGCAAGAGTGCCAGACGTTCAACATACGCTGATATTTTTCCCACATCGGGGTCTGGGCGTTGAAGCCATGCGTACCCGCATCAAAGTGGGTATAGCGACCTTCCACATTGACCATAAAGCGAACGTATCCGAGGAAACGGGCTTCCGTTGCGGCGTCAAAACCGAGGAAGGTCACGCGGCGCTCATCAATGGCCTGTGCATCCTTAAGATTAGTCCAGGACACATGTAATGCGTGATACATCTCCATAATATCGATAATCGTACGGCAGGTTTCTTCCGTCAGCTCACCAAACTCACGATCCAGCTCGCGCATCTGCAAACCGTAACCGCGTTCAATAATCGTCTGCAAACGACGATAACGCTCGGCGTTAGTGGGATCGAGCATAGTCATCATTTTGTACTGATTCGACAAAATCAGACGTTGAGCGTTGGTCATTTCCATTTGGGACTCCTGTATCACTGCTACTACGATGAAAAAAAAGAAGGCATCTTGTGCCTTCTTTTATATGCGTAATCAGGGGTCAATTACAAATCATCGAGGAAAGTTTTATCCAGTTGTTTGAAGGCACGCTTAAGCGTGTCAGCCAGCGCCTGATAATCAGGCTTTCCTTCGACCGGAGAGAGCGCCTGTCCGGCTTCCTGCAATTTACCCCGAACTTCGTAGAACCAGTTGAGTATTGAAGGCGGCAGCGGCGTCACGGAACGTTTTCCCAACCACCACATGCCCTGCATCGGCAGGCTTAGCGCAAACAGCGCGGTCGCCACGGCCGGTCCCAACTGCCCCCCTAGCGCGATTTGCCAGCATAAGGTGAAGACGGCGATAGGCGGCATAAAACGGATTGCGTAACGCGTCATACGGATCACGCGGTTCTCTACAAACACGGGCGCGAGACGCTTTTCCATTGGCCACGTCTTCGCGTAGTGCTGCCCCCGGCGAAACAAGCTAAAAAAATTGACGGAACGATTATCCGGTGTCGACATGGCGGTTACCTCAACTTCACATATAAAAATTAAAAAATTTGTGCAAAACAACAACTACGAAGGACATCGTTCAAAACATTTTGTCTTTGATACCCACATTCAGGTATCCTGTGCCGGCCTGTAAGGCCTTTAGTCCAAAATCATTGAGTCGTCAAATTGACACATAGTATGCCATTGGCTGAAAAATACGCAAAATGACATAGACTCAAAGGTATTTATTCCATCGTGCCCAAAAAGACCATGGCGCATGATGTTAATCATAAACGTCGGTGTCATCATGCGCTACGCTCTATGACTCCCTGACGTTTTTTTAGCCACGTATCATAAATAGGTACTTCCATGTCGAGTAAGTTAGTACTGGTTCTGAACTGCGGTAGCTCCTCACTGAAATTTGCCATCATCGATGCAGTAAACGGTGAAGAATACCTTTCTGGTTTAGCCGAATGTTTCCATCTCCCAGAAGCACGTATCAAATGGAAAATGGATGGCGGTAAACAAGAAGCGGCTTTAGGTGCAGGCGCCGCTCACAGTGAAGCGCTGAATTTTATCGTTAATACTATTCTGGCACAAAAACCAGAACTGTCTGCTCAGCTGACTGCGATTGGTCACCGTGTTGTTCACGGCGGCGAAAAATACACCGGCTCTGTAGTTATCGACGATTCCGTTATTCAGGGTATCAAAGATGCAGCCTCTTTTGCACCGTTGCACAACCCTGCACACCTGATCGGTATCGCTGAAGCGCTGAAATCCTTCCCGAATCTGAAAGACAAAAACGTGGCCGTATTCGACACCGCGTTCCATCAGACTATGCCGGAAGAATCTTACCTCTATGCCCTGCCGTACAGCCTGTACAAAGAGCATGGCGTTCGTCGTTACGGCGCGCACGGTACCAGCCACTTCTTCGTGACTCAGGAAGCGGCAAAAATGCTGAACAAACCGGTTGATGAACTGAACATCATCACTTGCCACCTGGGCAACGGCGGTTCTGTTTCTGCAATCCGTAACGGTAAATGTGTTGATACCTCCATGGGTCTGACCCCGCTGGAAGGTCTGGTGATGGGTACGCGTTCCGGTGACATCGACCCGGCGATCATCTTCCACCTGCACGACACCCTGGGCATGAGCGTTGACCAGATCAACAAAATGCTGACCAAAGAGTCTGGCCTGCTGGGTCTGACTGAAGTCACCAGCGACTGCCGTTATGTTGAAGACAACTACACCACCAAAGAAGACGCTAAACGTGCAATGGACGTTTACTGCCACCGTCTGGCGAAATACATCGGTTCCTACACCGCGCTGATGGATGGTCGTCTGGATGCGGTTGTCTTCACCGGTGGCATTGGTGAAAACGCCGCGATGGTTCGTGAACTGTCTCTGGGCAAACTGGGCGTTCTGGGCTTCGAAGTTGACCACGAACGTAACCTGGCCGCACGTTTCGGCAAATCTGGTTTCATCAACAAAGAAGGTACCCGTCCTGCGGTGGTTATCCCAACCAACGAAGAACTGGTTATCGCGCAAGACGCGAGCCGTCTGACTGCCTGATTTCACACCGCCAGCCTAGCTGGCGGTGCTGTTTTGTAACCCGTCTAAATTGGCGGTAACGAAAGAGGATAAACCGTGTCCCGTATTATTATGCTGATCCCTACCGGAACCAGCGTCGGCCTGACCAGCGTCAGCCTTGGCGTGATCCGTGCTATGGAACGCAAAGGCGTTCGTCTGAGCGTCTTTAAGCCTATCGCTCAGCCTCGTGCCGGTGGCGATGCGCCTGACCAGACTACCAGCATCGTGCGTGCTAACTCTTCTCTGCCAGCCGCTGAGCCGCTGAAGATGAGCCACGTTGAATCTCTGCTGTCCAGCAATCAGAAAGATGTGCTGATGGAAGAGATTATCGCGAACTATCACGCGAACACTAAAGACGCTGAAGTTGTCCTGGTTGAAGGCCTGGTCCCAACCCGTAAACATCAGTTCGCGCAGTCTCTGAACTACGAAATCGCGAAAACGCTGAACGCGGAAATCGTCTTCGTCATGTCTCAGGGTACCGATACCCCGGAACAGCTGAACGAGCGTATTGAACTGACTCGCAGCAGCTTCGGCGGCGCGAAAAACACCAACATCACCGGCGTAATCGTTAACAAACTGAACGCACCGGTTGATGAGCAGGGCCGTACTCGCCCGGATCTGTCTGAGATTTTCGACGACTCTTCCAAAGCGAAAGTGATCAAAGTTGATCCGGCTAAACTGCAGGAGTCCAGCCCGCTGCCGGTTCTGGGCGCGGTGCCGTGGAGCTTCGATCTGATCGCCACCCGTGCAATCGATATGGCGCGTCACCTGAACGCCACCATCGTGAACGAAGGCGATATCAATACCCGTCGCGTGAAGTCTGTGACTTTCTGCGCACGCAGCATTCCGCACATGCTGGAACACTTCCGCGCAGGTTCACTGCTGGTGACTTCCGCTGACCGTCCGGACGTGCTGGTTGCAGCATGCCTGGCGGCCATGAACGGCGTGGAAATCGGCGCCCTGCTGCTGACTGGCGGCTATGAAATGGACGCGCGCATCACTAAGCTGTGCGAACGTGCATTCGAAACCGGCCTGCCGGTATTCATGGTCAACACCAATACCTGGCAGACCTCTCTGAGCCTGCAGAGCTTCAACCTGGAAGTTCCGGTTGACGATCACGAGCGTATTGAGAAAGTTCAGGAATACGTTGCTAACTACATCAACGCCGACTGGGTTGAATCTCTGACCGCAACGTCTGAGCGCAGCCGTCGTCTGTCTCCACCAGCGTTCCGCTACCAGTTGACCGAACTGGCGCGTAAAGCGGGCAAACGCGTTGTTCTGCCGGAAGGCGACGAACCGCGTACCGTTAAAGCGGCCGCTATCTGTGCTGAACGCGGTATCGCAACCTGCGTTCTGCTGGGTAACCCGGATGAGATCACCCGCGTTGCGGCGTCTCAGGGCGTTGAACTGGGCGCTGGCGTTGAAATCGTTGACCCGGAAGTGGTTCGCGAAAGCTACGTTGCACGCCTGGTCGAGCTGCGTAAAAACAAAGGTATGACCGAAACCGTTGCCCGCGAACAGCTGGAAGACAACGTCGTTCTCGGTACCCTGATGCTGGAACAGGACGACGTTGATGGACTGGTTTCCGGTGCCGTTCACACTACCGCGAATACCATTCGTCCACCGCTGCAGCTGATCAAAACTGCACCGGGTAGTTCCCTGGTGTCTTCTGTGTTCTTCATGCTGCTGCCGGATCAGGTTTACGTTTACGGCGACTGCGCGATCAACCCGGATCCAACCGCAGAACAGCTGGCAGAAATCGCGATTCAGTCCGCTGAATCCGCGATTGCCTTCGGTATCGAACCGCGCGTAGCAATGCTCTCCTACTCCACCGGTACTTCTGGTGCAGGTAGCGACGTAGAGAAAGTACGTGAAGCGACTCGTCTGGCACAGGAAAAACGTCCTGACCTGATGATCGACGGCCCGCTGCAGTATGACGCCGCCGTTATGGCTGATGTAGCAAAATCCAAAGCGCCGAACTCTCCGGTTGCCGGTCGCGCTACCGTGTTCATCTTCCCGGATCTGAACACCGGTAACACCACCTACAAAGCGGTACAGCGTTCTGCCGACCTGATCTCCATCGGGCCGATGCTGCAGGGTATGCGCAAGCCGGTGAACGACCTGTCTCGTGGCGCGCTGGTAGACGATATCGTCTACACCATCGCTCTGACCGCGATCCAGTCTTCCCAGCAGCAGCAGTAATTTGCTGCGTGTGCCGGATGCTTTATCCGGCAACACATCCTGCTTATCAAACCGGAAATAGCTAATATTTCCGGTTTTTTTATATCTGTTTTTCCCATTTGCATAATCTGAAACATTTATCAGGATGCGCTGCATCAATGAATAACTATTCTCCTGTTTGCATACTTACCCTCTTTTGCATTGCAACAGGGATAGTCTTTCATGTCAGCAGTAACAGAAACACGTCCAGCCAAAAAGTGGGCGATGCCCGACACGCTGGTGATAATTTTTTTCGTCGCCATTTTAACCAGTCTGGCGACCTGGGTTGTTCCCGTCGGGATGTTCGACAGTCAGGAAGTGCAGTATCAGGTTGATGGGCAAACCAAGACCCGCAAGGTTGTTGATCCCCACTCATTCCGTATTCTGACCAATGAAGCCGGTGAAGAGCAGTATCACCCGGTTAAGTTCTTTACCACCGGTGACGAAAGTCCTGGTCTGATGAACTTCCCGTTTGAAGGGTTAACCTCCGGCTCTAAATTCGGCACTGCGGTCGGCATCATTATGTTTATGCTGGTCATTGGCGGCGCATTTGGCATCGTTATGCGTACCGGCACCATTGATAACGGCATCCTGGCGCTCATCCGCCATACGCGGGGCAACGAGGTCCTCTTTATCCCGGTGCTGTTTATTCTCTTCTCTTTAGGTGGCGCAGTGTTTGGCATGGGGGAAGAGGCCGTCGCCTTTGCGATAATCATCGCGCCGCTGATGGTGCGTTTGGGTTACGACAGTATCACCACCGTGCTGGTCACCTATATCGCCACCCAGATTGGTTTTGCCAGCTCATGGATGAACCCATTTTGCGTGGTGGTCGCGCAAGGTATTGCGGGGGTGCCAGTGCTCTCTGGTTCGGGTCTGCGCATCGTGGTCTGGGTGGTCGCTACGCTAATAGGACTAGCCTTCACGCTGGCCTATGCGGCACGCATCAAAAAGAATCCGCTTTTGTCCCGGGTACATGAATCCGACCGCTTCTTTCGCGAGCAGCAGGACGAGGTCATTGAGCGCCGCTTCACGCTCGGCGACTGGCTGGTACTGATGGTGCTGACGGGAGTGATCGTGTGGGTCATTTGGGGCGTTATCGTCCACGCGTGGTTTATCCCGGAGATTGCCAGCCAGTTCTTCACTATGGGGTTGGTGATTGGCATTATTGGCGTCGTCTTTCGGCTCAACGGCATGACGGTTAACATCATGGCGTCCTCATTTACTGAGGGTGCGCGTATGATGATTGCCCCTGCCCTGCTGGTTGGTTTTGCCAAGGGGATATTGCTGCTGGTAGGCAATGGTGAAGCGGGCGATGCCAGCGTACTGAATACCCTGCTGCACAGCATCGCCAACGGCATTAGCGGTCTGGATAACGCCATTGCGGCGTGGTTTATGCTGCTGTTCCAGGCGGTATTTAATTTCTTCGTTACCTCCGGCTCCGGTCAGGCTGCGTTGACCATGCCGCTGCTGGCACCGTTGGGCGATCTGGTTGGCGTCAACCGTCAGGTCACCGTTCTGGCATTCCAGTTTGGTGACGGATTCAGTCATATTATCTATCCTACGTCGGCATCACTGATGGCAACGTTAGGCGTTTGTCGGGTGGATTTTCGTAACTGGCTGAAGGTAGGCGCCACGCTGTTGGGACTGCTGTTTATTATGTCCAGCGTGGTGGTGATTGGCGCGCAGATAATGGGCTACCATTAAACAACAAGGCCGGATAATGCGCATCAGCGGCTTATCCGGCCTACAACGACGCCCGATCCCGTCACCCAGGATCGGCGGTGCTGAATTTACTCAGCTTCTTCGTGTTTTTCGGCTTTCGCACTTTCATTCTTGGCGTTGCGGGTCATCCACAGCGCCAGTGCCTTCAGTGAGTCCGGTGTAAATTCATCACAGCGCGCGGTAATTTCTTCCGGCGTCAGCCAGCACACTTCACTAATTTCTTCTTCCTGCAGCGCAAACGGTCCGTGAGAAACGCAGCTAAACAGCCCGCCCCAGACGCGACAGTTCTGGTCTTCAAAATAAAACTGACCGTGCTCGGCAAACGGGACACCGGCAATGCCCAATTCTTCTTCAGCTTCACGACGCGCGGAGTCCAGAAGCTGCTCATCAGCCTGAACAACCCCCCCCGCGGTAGCATCCAGCATACCGGGCATAAAGTCCTTTGTCTCAGTGCGACGCTGAACCAGAATTTTACCCATACCATCGTGTACAACGATATACGTTGCACGGTGGCGCAAGCATTGTGCCCGCATTTGTTCCCGGCTGGATTGTGCGATGACTTCATTGTCTTCATTCACAATATCCACCCATTCAGTACTTGCCAAACGACGCTGTTCCACCATCAGGAAACCTTCTTTTTTCTAGCGCTCTTACGGCGCGTTTACGTTTGTGGGGTAACTTACGGATTAATCTCGACCTGCGCAATAATACTTTGATCATTGAGTGCCATCACGCTGAGAACATTATCATCCAGAATCCCGTAGCTTGCCGTAAATCCCCCTTTCGGGATGCTTACCGAACCCGGGTTAAACTGGTAGATATCCCCACGTCGCTCTGCCACCGGCAGATGCGTATGTCCATAAACCAGCACATCGCCGGTGTTGAGCGGTGGTAAGTTATCCGGACCAAAAAGATGTCCGTGCGTCAGAAAGAGTCGCTGGCTGTCAGTCAGAATTTGCTGCCACGGCGCGGTTATTGGAAAATGCAGAAGCATCTGATCCACTTCGCTGTCGCAATTACCACGTACCGCAATTATCCGCGACGCCTGCTCATTCAAACGCTCGGCGACCTGCGCTGGCGCGTAGCCCTCTGGCAGCGCATTACGCGGCCCATGGTTCAATACATCGCCCAGTATCACCAGCCATTGCGCACCGCTTTGGGCAAACCGTTCAAGTACGCATTCCGTAGCCGGCAACGAACCATGAATGTCCGATGCGAACATCAGTTTCATCACTCACCCCTCGTTGAAAAATACCTTTCAATGATACTGGATTACGTCCCTACTTTCAGCAGGAACGCTTCGCTGAAAGCGCGATAAAACGTTGTACCGAAGCGCGTTGCCACTGGAAGGTGGCATACTCTGCGAGCTGTTCTGGTACATCATCGCCATTCAGAACCAGTCGATTAAGCATTAGCGCTAAATCGCTGTCTGCGATACACCATTCACCAAACAAATTCTGCTTACCGTGCGCCAGTAAACTGCCCGCCGTGGCAAACAATTTTTCCGCACTGGCCCTTCCTGCTTCCGTCAACGGACCTTTCTTCACGCCAGCAAAAACCACATCCGTCGAACGCTCTTCCCGGATAGGCATCAGATCGCTACGGAGCCAGGCCTGAACCTGGCGGGCGCGAGCCCGTTTTTGTAGATCGTGCGGATAAATGCGCTCCCATTGTGGTGGAGCGAAACGCTCTTCCAGGAACTCGGCAATCGCCGAGGATTCACTCAGTTCAAAACCGTCAATGTCAAGAACCGGTACGCGCCGCGTCAGCGCATACCCTTGCCATGAAGGTTGCAAGTGTTCGCCACTATTGAGGTTGACAGTTTTCAGCGTAAAAGGCAGCCCTTTCTCTTGCAGAGCGACATAAACAGACAGTACATAAGGGGAGAAAAAGTTGGCATCTGACCACAGCGTAATTGCAGGTTTGCTCATAATGTCCTCTGAAGTGTATTGGCTTTCTTTCAAAATATAGAGTCTTTCTCTCGCTGTCACTTGATGAAAACTCACGCACGTCGGCAGCTTCTATACTTGTAGTGACCGGTTCATGACAAAACGGACGCTGAAAATGATCGACCTTTACTACACTCCATCGCCAAACGGGCACAAAATCACACTGTTTCTCGAAGAGGCGCAGTTAAAATACCGTCTGATTCATGTAGATATCAGCAGAGGCAGCCAGTTCCGCCCTGACTTTTTGCTGATTTCACCGAATAATAAAATTCCGGCCATCATCGACTGCGCCCCGGAGGATGGCGGAAAACCCATTAGCCTGTTTGAGTCTGGCGAGATTTTACTCTACCTGGCGGAAAAGAGCGGTAAGCTACTCAGCGGCGAATTACGCGAGCGCCACACCACGCTGCAGTGGCTCTTCTGGCAGGTTAGCGGACTTGGGCCAATGCTGGGACAAAATCATCACTTCAGCCACTTCGCACCGCAGACTATCCCCTACGCCATTGAACGGTATCAGGTGGAAACCCAGCGACTGTACAACGTCATGAATAAACGCCTGGAAATATCACCCTGGCTGGGTGGCGATCATTACAGCATTGCCGACATTGCCTGCTGGCCGTGGATTAATCTCCACCAGCGCCAGCGTATCGACCTCGACAACTATCCGGCGGTCAATAACTGGTACGAACGTATCCGTACTCGTCCTGCAACAGAACGGGCGATGCAGCAAGCGCAGAGCGAGAAAAGTTAACGCGATTCGGTTCTCGTGTATCATGAAAAGGTTCATACATGGAGGAAACCTGCAATGTCACAACCTGACGCAATTATTCGTATAAAAAACCTTCGTCTGCGCACTTTTATCGGCATTAAAGAAGAAGAGATTCTGAACCGACAGGATATCGTCATCAATATTGCCATCCACTATCCAGCAGACAAAGCCCGGACCAGTGAAGATATCAACGATGCGCTGAATTATCGCACCATCACCAAGAGCATCATTTCGCACGTTGAGAGTAACCGCTTCTCATTGTTGGAAAAATTAACGCAAGATGTGCTCGATATCGCACGCGAACATCACTGGGTCACTTATGCTGAAGTGGAGATCGATAAACTTCACGCATTGCGTTACGCCGACTCCGTTTCCATGACATTGAGCTGGCAGCGCTAAACGTAACCCGGGAGGCGACATGCAGATTCTGATTACCGGCGGTACTGGCCTGATTGGACGTCATTTGATCCCCCGCCTGCTGGAACTGGGGCATCAGATTACCGTAGTGACACGTACTCCTGATAAGGCTCGTCAGATTCTGGACTCCCGGGTCACGCTATGGAAAGGGCTGGAAGAGCAGCAAAACCTCGATGGCGTTGATGCTGTCATCAATCTTGCCGGAGAGCCTATCGCCGACAAACGCTGGAGCGCTGAGCAAAAAGAGCGTTTGTGCCAGAGCCGCTGGGGGATTACGCAGAAACTGGTCGATTTAATCAAAGTCAGCAACACGCCGCCTGCCGTACTCATCTCTGGTTCCGCTACGGGATACTACGGCGATCTGGGTGAGGTCGTTGTGACGGAAGAAGAACCGCCACATAATGAATTCACCCATAAGTTGTGCGCCCGCTGGGAACAGATCGCCAGCGCTGCGCAAAGCGACAAAACCCGCGTATGTTTGCTGCGTACTGGCGTTGTATTGGCCTCTACAGGCGGGATCCTCGCAAAGATGGTTCCACCGTTTCGTCTGGGGCTTGGCGGTCCTATCGGCAATGGGCGTCAATACCTGGCCTGGATCCATATTGACGATATGGTCAACGGGATTATCTGGCTGCTGGATAACGATCTGCGCGGTCCCTTCAATATGGTTTCGCCATACCCGGTTCGCAATGAACAGTTCGCCCATGCGCTGGGTCATGCCCTAAACCGCCCGGCGATCCTGCGCGTTCCGGCAGCCGCTATACGGCTGCTGATGGGCGAATCCTCGGTGCTGGTCCTCGGGGGGCAGCGCGCGTTGCCCAAGCGACTGGAGGGGGCAGGTTTTGCGTTTCGTTGGTACGATTTGGAAGAAGCGCTGGCCGATGTCATCCTATAATGTCTGATATCCCTTCACTGTTGCCATTGTGGTGGTATGGTTAAAAAACCAAATACCACAATGGCGACGTTATGGCGATAATATCAACACCCCGACTTACTCTCTCTTTATACCAACTCGCTGACTGGCCTTTTTTCCAGCGGCTACGAGAAAATCCGGACGTCATGCGTTTCATGGGTGATATCGCCCCAACCAAAGATACTCGCCTGCTCTTCGCCAGACGCCTTTCCGCTCGACATACCTTTGTTATCCGGGAGCACAACAACACGGCGCAACTGGGCGATATTGGCTTACAGATAAGCCATCTTTATCCTCAGGAAGCTGATATTGGCTATGCCATCACGCCGCGGGCGCAGGGAAAAGGGATTGCCAGCGAAGCCGTACGTGCCGTGTGCGATTATGCCTTTCAACAGGCTGGCGTAACGGCGATAAATGCCTATGTATTAGCCGGAAATACCGGGTCGATACGCATTCTGGAAAAAACAGGATTTATACGCACTCAGGTGCTTGAAAAAGCCTATGAAGTGAACGGCATAGCGTATGACGACTGGGTTTATCGTCTGGAGTACAGCGCGTTAAAGCGGTAGGCCCGGAAAGCGTAACGCCTCCGGGCAACTTACTTATTTCAGCGAGCCCTTGAGAAACTGCTGCAAACGCGGGCTTTGCGGATTACCGAATACCTGCTCCGGGTCGCCCTCTTCCTCAATTTTCCCCTGATGCAGGAAAATCACGTGCGTGGAGACATGTCGAGCGAATCCCATTTCGTGGGTCACGACCACCATGGTTTTACCCTCTTCGGCCAGCTGTTGCATAATACGCAACACCTCGCCCACAAGTTCTGGGTCAAGCGCCGATGTGGGTTCATCAAACAGCAACACTTCCGGTTCCATCGCCAACGCACGCGCAATAGAGACGCGCTGCTGCTGACCACCGGACAGATGTACCGGATATTTGCCCTGCGCGCGCTCATCAATACCGACTTTGGCCAGATACTTCACCGCACGTTCGCGGGCTTCCTGCTTGCTCAGCCCCAGCACCTGAATCGGCGCTTCCATCACGTTTTCCAGCACCGTCATGTGGCTCCACAGGTTGAAGTGCTGAAAGACCATCGTCAGTCGCGTGCGTAGCAGACGCAGCTGATTTTTATCTGCAACCTTCAACTGACCGTCTTTGTCGCGCACCAGGCCAATATTCTGACCGCTAACCACAATCGTTCCGGCACTCGGCTTTTCCAGAAAGTTAATGCAGCGCAGGAAGGTACTTTTACCCGAACCTGACGAACCAATAATACTGATAACATCACCCGCATTGGCCTGCAGCGATACCCCTTTCAGCACTTCATGTTCGCCGTAGTGCTTATGTAAATCGATAACGTTTAATTTATTTTCAGACATCGTGTTACTCGAATCATTTAGAGGATACATGCTGCAACCAGCGTTTTTCCGCTTTACGGAACAGACTGATCAGGACATATGAAATTATCAAATACAGTACAGCGGCAATACCGAAGGCGGTAAACGGCTGATACGTTGCCGAGTTGATATCGCGGGCGATCTTCAACAAATCAGGCACCGTGGCGGTAAATGCCAGCGCCGTGGAGTGCAGCATTAAAATGACTTCATTGCTGTAAGCCGGCAGCGCAATACGCAGCGCGGAAGGTAAAATAATGCAGCGATACAGTTTGAATGACGAGAAACCGTATGCGCGCGCGGCTTCAATCTCACCATGGGGTACGGAACGAATAGCCCCGGCGAAAATCTCCGTCGTGTAGGCACAGGTATTCAGCGTCAATGCCAGCACGGTACAATTCAGCCCACTGCGGAAAAATGCGTTAAGGAAGTCCGTGCCTTTGACTATCTCCAGCGTATACATCCCGGAATAAAACACCAGTAGCTGAACGTACAGCGGCGTCCCACGAAAAATATAGGTGAACAGCCAGATAGGGAACTGGATAAATTTATTACTGGAAACGCGGCCAATCGCCAAAAACAGCGCCAGTATTCCGCCCATCACTACTGACGAAATCAAAAGCCACAGGGTGATAGCGACGCCAGTGTAGCGATATCCGTCGGTCCACAGCAGGGACTTCCAGTATTCCTGAATAATCTCGATCACAGGTCAGCCCTCTTCACACCCACGGAATAGCGGCGCTCAAGGTACAGCAGCACACCATTAGAAACAGTGGTAAACACCAGATAGATGACCCCGCACACCACGGCAAAATAGAACGGCTCCCAGGTACTCTTCCCGGCAAGCTGAGTGGCTTTCACCACGTCTTCAAGTCCAAGCAGTGACACCAGCGCCGTGGCCTTAAGAATGACCTGCCAGTTGTTGCCTATTCCCGGTAAGGCATAGCGCATCATCGCCGGGAACATAATGCGGCGAAATATTTGTGAGCTGGTAAAACCGAATGCCGTCGCGGCCTCAATATGACCTTTTGGCACAGCCATGAACGCACCACGGAACGTTTCGGTAAAATAGGCGCCGTAGATAAACCCAAGCGTAATTATACCCGCGACCATCGGATCGATATCAATCTGGCCGATACCGATGGCATCGGTAATGGTATTCAGCGCAATTTGTAACCCGTAGAAAATGAGCAGCATTAAGACGAGATCGGGAACCCCGCGGATAAGCGTTGTGTACCCTTCGAAAATAAGCCCCATTGCCCGGCTTTGCGACAGCTTAGCTGCCGCGCCGACAAGACCTATCAGAACCGCCAGTACCACCGAGCTGAGTGCCAGCTCCAGCGTAACAATTGCGCCCTGTAAAATAACACCTGAAAAGCCATACAACATGCTGCCTGTCCTGTCGTGTGTGGTGGAGTAGTAAGCCTCTTTTGATTTCAGACTAACCGTTAAATACCGGATGGCGGCTTTGCCTTATCCGGCCTACAAAATCACCGTAGGCCTGATAAGCGCAGCGCCATCAGGCATAAATTCAACGCGTCAAAAATCTACGGGCTTTATCAGCACCTGCGGTGATTAACCGCCGTAAACATCAAAATCGAAATACTTTTTCGCCAGCTTCTCGTAAGTCCCGTCAGCGCGCATTTCAGCAAAGGCTTTGTTCAGCGCTTCGCGCAGCTCGTTATCGTCTTTGCGCAGCCCCATACCGGTACCCACGCCGAATAACTTCTCGTCTTTCACAGACGGGCCGCCGAATTTGTAATCTTTACCGACCGGCTGTTTCAGGAAGCCTTCGCTGGCCGCGACTTCATCCTGGAATGCGGCGTCAATACGCCCGGCAGTCAGGTCAGAATAGATATTGTCTTGTCCCTGATAGGAGACAATTTCAATGCCTTTTGGCGCCCAGTGCTCGTTACCGAACGTTTCCTGAGTCGTGCCCTGCAGCACGCCGACACGTTTACCTTTCAGCGACTCAATAGTCGGCTGAATAGCAGAATTTTTAGCGACAACCAGACGCGAGTCGGCTGCATAAAGCTTGTCGGTAAAGGCAATTTCCTGCTGACGTTTTTCAGTAATGGAAAGCGAGGACATGATCGCATCGATTTTTTTCGCTTTTAGCGAAGGGATCAGCGCGTCCAGCGGGTTTTCCACGAAGGTACATTGCGTATTGATACGTTTGCACAGCTCTTTAGCCAGATCGATATCAAAACCGACTAATTCACCCTGCGCATTTTTCGATTCGAACGGCGCATAAGTAGGATCGGTACCGATACGAATTTTTTGCGGAATGGCGGCAAATGCTGCGGTAGCACTGGAGAAAGCCAGAACCAGAGAAAGAGACAACACCAGTTTTTTCATAACTATCCTCAACAGACTGTCTTTTATAGGGGATCTTTACAGGACCAGGTGCAGTTATCGTGCCATTAATCAGGCCGACAAGGCAAAGCATTCTACCCTGTCGGCGGTATTTATTTGCATGAAAAGCGCTTAAGTATGCACTCATGCTTATTAAGCCAACGACAAAAGCACCAAAAAAGTGCACTGAATGTATTATGCACCGTAATGGTTACCCGCAATGGTGCAGTCAATTCCCCGCTGCGGCGTATTAATCGCCGTAGACATTGAAGTTAAAATACTTACTCGCCATTTTGTCGTAAGTGCCGTCTTTGCGCAGTTCACCCAGCGCTTTATCAAAAGCGGCTTTCAGCTCGGTGTCATCTTTGCGCAAACCAATCCCGGTTCCGTCGCCAAAGTATTTTTTATCTTTTACCGAAGGACCTGCAAAGTCGTAGTCCTTACCGGCAGGCTGCTTCAGGAAGCCTTCGCTGGCCGCGACTTCATCCTGCAACGCCGCGTCGAGACGACCCGCCGTCAGGTCAGAATAAATGAGATCCTGGTTCGCATAGGCCACCACATCCACGCCTTTGCTACGCCAGTTGTCATTGGCATAGGCTTCCTGAGTAGAGCCTTGCAGCACGCCAACGTGTTTACCCTTGAGGGAATCCAGAGTCGGTTTAATTGGGGAACCTTTCGCGGCGATCAGACGTGAGTCTGCTGCGTAAAGTTTGTCTGAGAACGCAATCTCTTGCTGACGCTTCTCGGTGATAGAAAGCGAGGAGATAATGGCGTCAATTTTTTTCGCTTTCAGCGACGGGATCAGAGCATCAAAGTCGCTGGCAACCCAGGTACATTTGATCTGCATGCGCTTACACATCTCGTTTCCCAGATCGATATCAAAGCCGACGAAGTCGCCTTTGGCATCTTTAGAGGAAAAAGGTGCGTACGTTGTATCTGTACCAATACGAACCGTCTGCGGAAGTGCTGCGTAGCTGGCCGCGGTGGCGGAGAGTCCTACCAGCAAAGACAAAGCAAGAACCGTCTTCTTCATACATAACCCTCAAGTGGCGTAATTTTATTATGTTTTACGTTGTGTTGTGTGTTTGCAGACTTTTTCATGCAGGTCTTATGCCATTTTCGCGTCGATGAGGATATTCGACGTTAAATATGTTAATAAAACGTTGCAATAATGTCCTGATTTTGAAGATAGCAGGTCTGACGGTTGAACCGCAGCGTTTCGTTGAGTTTTAACGAATTAAATGTTGAGGATATGATCGCGGTTACAAAATTGCCCTGAAACAGGGCAACAGATGTTTCTTTGCACGCTGATGGAACGGCTTAGGCCCCTTGCCAGCGGGTGAACAGGTCCTGCGGAAGGGTAATATCAAACTGGTCAAGCACGCGGTTAACCGTTTGATTAATCACATCATCGAGCGTTTGCGGGCGATGATAGAACGCCGGGACAGGCGGCATAATCACTGCGCCAATTTCTGCCGCCTGGGTCATGAGGCGCAGATGCCCCAAATGCAGCGGCGTTTCGCGCACGCACAGCACCAGCGGGCGGCGTTCTTTCAACACCACATCTGCCGCACGGGTCAGCAGCCCATCGGTATAGCTGTGGACGATGCCGGAAAGCGTTTTAATGGAACACGGCAGGATAACCATTCCGGCGGTCTGAAAAGAGCCGGAAGAGATACTGGCGGCGATATCGCGCGTATCGTGAGTCACATTCGCCAGCGCCTGTACGTCACGCACGGTGAGGTCCGTTTCCAGCGCCAGCGTCTGCCGGGCAGCGGCACTCATCACCAGATGGGTTTCCACATCGGTAACGTCACGCAAAACCTGCAGCAGGCGCACGCCGTAAATTGCCCCGCTTGCGCCAGAAATACCAATGATGAGTCGTTTCATGTGTAATCGCCCTTACTTGCTCAGGGCCGACTTTGCAGGAAATTACGGTGAGTTGCAAGCAAGGGTGCAGGTTGCGCCCTTGCTTGCGAGCAAACATTAACCTTCGTTGTGCATCTCAAGGTTTTCCGCTTCGTTCTGACGCAAAATCGCTTTGGCGTCGTCATTACGCAGGGAGTCGAGGAAATCGAGATATTGCTGGTCGACGTCTTTGGTGACGTACACGCCGTTAAACACGGAACATTCAAACTGCTGAATATCCGGGTTCTCAGCACGGACGGCTTCAATCAGATCGTTCAGATCCTGGAAGATAAGACCATCTGCGCCAATTATCTGGCGAATCTCGTCCACTTCGCGACCATGAGCAATCAGCTCCGTCGCCGTAGGCATATCGATACCATAAACGTTCGGGAAGCGAATTTCCGGGGCAGCAGAGGCCAGATACACCTTCTTCGCTCCTGCCTCACGCGCCATCTCGATAATCTGTTCTGAGGTCGTACCGCGCACGATGGAGTCATCCACCAGCAACACGTTTTTATCACGGAATTCCGCACGGTTGGCGTTCAGTTTACGGCGCACGGATTTACGGCGCAGCTGCTGGCCTGGCATGATAAAGGTACGGCCCACGTAGCGGTTTTTCACAAAACCCTGACGGTACGGCTTACCGAGAATACGGGCAATTTCCAGCGCGATATCACAGGAGGTTTCCGGAATCGGGATCACCACGTCAATGTCCAGATCTTCCCATTCACGAGCAATTTTTTCGCCAAGCTTGGTACCCATGTTTACGCGGGCGCTGTAGACGGAAATCTTGTCGATAAAGGAGTCAGGACGTGCGAAGTAGACATATTCAAACAGGCACGGATTGCTGACCGGGTTATCGGCACACTGGCGGGTAAACAACTGACCTTTTTCGGTGATATAAACCGCTTCGCCAGGGGCAACGTCGCGCAGGAATTCAAAGCCCAGCGTATCCAGCGCTACGCTCTCGGAGGCCACCATGTATTCGGTACGACCATCGCCGATATCACGTTTACCCAGCACCAGCGGGCGGATGCCGTTCGGATCGCGGAAAGCAACCATACCATGGCCGATAATCATCGCCACGCAGGCATAGGCGCCGCGGATCTGGCGGTTGGTTGCGGCAATAGCAGCAAAAATATTGTCGGCTTCCAGCGGATAGTGGCGGAAATTATCCAGCTCGCTGGCGAAAATATTCAGCAGAATTTCAGAATCTGAAGTGGTATTGATGTGGCGGCGCTTTTCTTCAAACAGCTTTTTACGCAGCTCATGCGCGTTGGTCAGGTTGCCATTGTGGGCAAGCGTGATGCCATACGGTGAGTTGACGTAGAAAGGTTGGGCCTCAGAGGCGCTGGAGCTGCCGGCCGTTGGGTAACGCACATGACCAATGCCCATGTTGCCCTGCAAACGCTGCATGTGGCGCGCTTCAAAAATGTCGCTCACCATTCCGTTCGCTTTACGCAAGCGGAAGCAGTTGTTGGCATCAATGGTGATGATGCCAGCGGCATCCTGGCCACGATGCTGGAGCACCGTTAACGCGTCATAAATCGACTGGTTTACCGGCATAACACCGGCGATACCGACAATACCGCACATACGTCTTTTCCTCGTTCAGCAACAACCCAAAGTTTATACTTTGGGCAAGAAACTTGACGAGCTTTGCAGATAGTCAAAGAACCATCTGATGATGAAACTGAACTGCGGGATCAGCTGCGACTTACTCCAGTCTTCACTTTTCGACAGACCGGTAAATGTATCGAGAAAGAACAAGATGGCGGCGACGATCAGCGCCCCTCTCAGAGCTCCGAAGCAAATCCCCAACACCCTGTCGGTACCCGACAGGCCTGTTTTCTCTACCAGCTGGCCTATCACAAAGTTAACGATAGCGCCGACGATAAGTGTCGCGATGAACAGTATCGCGATAGCAATCCCATTTCGAACCAGTTCGTCTTCAAAGCCCGTAAACCAGACAGACAGGTAAGTGTAGTAATGGCTGGCGACAAAGAAAGCACAACCCCAAGTCACCAACGATAATGCTTCACGAACAAAGCCACGGATCAGGCTAACCAGACAGGAAAAACCAATCACCGCGATAATGGCGTAATCAATCCAGACCATATGTGTCCCACGATTTTACGCCCTGTCGTCCTGTTCGGGGCGCATTCTAACAGAAAAAGAAAACGTTTGCGTAGGGATTTCCTTTCCACGCGTAAATAAAAATGGCGCTGAAAAAATCTTCAACGCCATACCGTTTTATGCCTCTTCGGGCACTGCCGGATAGCGGTAAAAACACCGTATCCGGCCTGAATCAGAGCTGCGCCGTAAACAGCGCAATCCCTTAATTAGGGGTGTACCCCATCACGACGCCACTCAGACCAGAGATCTTCTGCAGCTCGCCCAGCGAGTTTTTCAGCTTATCTTTGGAGGCGTCCGGCCCCACGAGAATGCGGGTTATTTTACCCTGCACCGGCGTTGACGGAGAAGTATATACCCGGAAGCCCGCGCCACGAAGTTTACCCACGATCTCATTGACCTTATCCGCATTTTTCAGCGCACCGAGCTGTACAACGTACGCTTTGCCGGTCGGCGCTGGCGGTTCCTCAGCAGCCGGTTTAGGCGCTGGGGCTGGCGCAGGAGCAGGCGTCGGAGCGACGGCAACAGGCTGCGGCTTCGGTTTGGGTTTCGGCTGCTCTACGGGCGCTGGGACAGGATCTAACTCCGCGCTGTTTGCCGTCGTCAAACGTGAAGGATCCAACGATGGCGCGGCAGCATCTCCCGCACGCACCTCTTCTGCCGCCCCTTCCGGCGGCTGGGTCGGCAGCGCCTGCGTTGCCGCTGGCATCATATCTGGTTCATCGCGATCGCCGGGTTTCGGCACCAGAGGGATCGCCGCAAACTCATCCTGATAATGTTTTTTCTGCCCGTCAAGCAGCCCAGGGAGCACAATCACCCCCAGCGCGACCAGCACAATTGTGCCGACTAATCGATTCTGAAACTTACTCGCCACCGCTTCTCCCCACGTCTATTACTTCCATGACATGTGCGACAGTGTGAAACGATCCACACACCAACACGGTATCTTCTGGCTTCGCCTCAGCCAGTGCCGCAGACCATGCCTGCGCCACGCTATCGTAGGCGTCGCCTTTGCCCAGATGCTCCAGCAATTGTTCTGCCGTTGCGCCACGCGGCCCTTCCAGGGGCGCACAGTACCAGACGTCAACCACGCTTTTTAACCAGGCTAACGTACCGGCAATGTCTTTATCATGTAGCATACCGATAACCGCAAGTACACGCCCGCTTTTCACTAACTTTTTCAGACGTCCGGTCAGATATTCTGCCGCATGCGGGTTATGGGCAACATCGAAAATAACTCGCGGCGACTCGCTCACAATCTGGAAGCGTCCCGGCAAAATCGCGTGTTCGATGCCGTCACGAATGGCCTGCTCGCTAACGTTCAGCCCGCTTGCACGCAGCGCGGCCAGTGCGGTAGCAGCGTTAGGTTGTGGAACCTGCGGCAACGGCAGATGCGCCAACGTTCCGTGAGCGTCCGTAAATGACCAGTCGTTCTCGGTGACCGCATAGCGCCAGTCCACGCCGCAGCGTTGCAAAATTGCCCCGCACTCTTGCGCGACATCCGCGATGGTGTAAGGCATTTCAGGTTCGCCGACGATAGCCGGTTTCTCAGCGCGGAAAATGCCCGCTTTCTCACGACCAATGCTTTCACGATCCGGGCCCAGCCAGTCGGTATGATCAAGCGCAATACTGGTGATCACCGCCACATCAGCATCAACGATATTGGTGGCGTCAAGGCGCCCGCCCAGCCCCACTTCCAGAATAACGACATCCATCTGCGCCTGTTTAAACAGCCAGAGCGCCGATAACGTACCGTATTCAAAATAGGTCAGAGAAATGTCGCCACGCGCGTCTTCGATCTCAGCAAACGATGCGGTATGCGCTGACTCCGGCAGTTCACTCCCCTGCACGCGTACGCGCTCCGTGTAGCGCACCAGATGCGGTGAACTGTACACTCCGACTTTATAGCCTGCTGCGGCCAGCACCGATTCCAGCGTACGACATGTCGTGCCTTTTCCGTTGGTTCCTGCCACCGTAAACACAAATGGCGCGGGTTTCAACACACCCAGTTTGCGCGCCACCTGGCTTACACGTTCAAGGCCAAGATCGATGGTTTTACTGTGCAGGTTTTCCAGATAAGAAAGCCACGACGCCAGGGGCGACGCGGCTTGAGGAATACGTTTATTGTCCATGATGCCTGTAATTTTATGACGTAGAGAAAAGCAAAAGGGCAGAGCCAGTGGCCCTACCCTTATCAGCTATCAGGCCTCTGATTCCTGATCGGGTACCGGAGGCACCACCTCGCCTTCACGCGGCTCATCCGGATTCGGCGCAGGAAGATTCATCAGCTTCGCCAGGATGCTTGCCAGTTTCAGGCGCATTTCCGGACGGCGGACAATCATATCGATAGCGCCTTTTTCAATCAGGAACTCGCTGCGCTGGAATCCCGGCGGCAGTTTCTCACGTACGGTTTGCTCGATAACGCGCGGACCTGCAAAGCCGATCAGTGCTTTCGGCTCAGCAATGTTGAGATCGCCCAGCATCGCGAAGCTTGCAGAAACACCACCCATGGTAGGGTCAGTCAGTACGGAAATGTACGGTAAACCACGTTCCTGCATTTTCGCCAGTGCGGCAGAGGTTTTCGCCATCTGCATCAGAGACATCAGCGCTTCCTGCATTCGCGCCCCGCCAGAAGCGGAGAAGCAGATCAGCGGACAGTTATCTTCCAGCGCCTGTTCGACGGCACGGACAAAACGCGCGCCGACCACAGAGCCCATGGAGCCGCCCATAAACGCGAACTCGAATGCTGCAGCAACGACCGGCATACCATGCAGCGTGCCTTTCATCACCACCAGCGCATCTTTCTCGCCGGTTTCTTTTTGCGCAGAAGCCAGTCTGTCTTTGTATTTTTTGGAATCACGAAACTTCAGCACGTCTTTCGGCTCAAGCTCGCTACCCAGTTCCACGAGAGAACCTTCATCTAACAGGCTATGCAGGCGATTACGCGCCGACATGCGCATGTGATGGTCACACTTCGGACAGACCTCAAGATTACGTTCCAGCTCAGCACGGTATAAAACCTGACCGCAGCTATCACACTTGGTCCACACCCCTTCAGGAATGCTTGCCTTGCGGGTGGGAGTAATGTTGCTTTTAATTCGTTCAATCCAGCTCATTGGTGACCTTTCTGCCTGAACCCTAGTCAGCTTTGTTATAAGGGGCGCATAATGCCATTTTTGCCCCTAACAGACCATGAATGTTGCACATTAAAACATAACAGCCCGAAACTTTGGATAAAAAAGTGGTCGAACCGCTGAGTTACTTTCTATTTTGCAGCCCGTGACGCAGCACGCTTATGGCGAATTACTTCAATCACCCCCGGCAATACGGAAAGGACGATAATCGCCACAATCAATAATTTCAGGTTTTCCTGGACGATCGGCAGATCGCCGAACAGGTAGCCTGCGTAGGTGAACAACAATACCCACAGCAATGCACCTACGACGTTATACATCGCAAAGTGACGGTAGGACATATGTCCCATACCGGCAACAAACGGCGCAAATGTACGCACGATAGGCACGAAACGCGCCAGGATAATCGTCTTACCGCCATGACGCTCGTAGAACGCATGGGTTTTATCCAGGTAGCTGCGGCGGAAAATTTTGGAATTCGGATTACTGAAAAGTTTTTCCCCGAACAATCGGCCAATCGTGTAGTTCACTGCATCGCCCACAATCGCCGCCACAATCATCAGTGCCACCATCAGATGAACATTGAGATCATTGGTCGGCAGCGCAGAAAGCGCACCAGCAACAAACAGCAGTGAGTCCCCTGGCAGGAATGGTGTCACCACCAGCCCGGTTTCACAGAACAGGATCAGAAACAGAATGGCGTATACCCAGATACCGTATTCCGCAACCAGCTCCGCCAGGTGCACATCAATGTGCAGGATAAAATCGATAAGAAAGTAAATCAGGTCCATAGTTTTGCCTTTATACGACTCAAATTAGTCCGCCAGAAATAGCGGGCCCATAGGCGGTTTTGGCAGGTCGAACCGGTCCGGGTAATCTACTGCAACCAGATACAGTCCTTCCGCTTTCGCCGTTGCCGCTGCCAGCGTTCTGTCCTTTGCCGCTAACAGTTCTGCTATCCAGCTCTCCGGCTGGTTGTTGGCGCCAACTTCCATCAGGCTGCCGACAATATTCCTGACCATATGATGTACAAAGGCATTCGCTTTAATATCCACCACCACATATGCACCGAAACGTTCGACGTTAATGTGCATCACGTTACGCCACGGTGTGCGCGACTGGCACTGTACCGCCCGGAACGAGGTAAAATCATTTTCGCCAATCAGACACTGGGCTGCACGATGCATACGCTCAGCGTCCAGTGGTTCATAGTAATGGGTTACCCCTTTACCCAAAACCGCAGGGCGCAACCGATGATTGTAGATGATGTAGCGATAACGGCGAGCCGTGGCGCTAAATCGGGCATGAAAATCATCAGGTACAGCTTTCACCCAGCGCACGGCGATGTCACCAGGTAAATTCGCATTTACCCCCAGTGTCCAGGCCGCATCTTTACGCTGTGCCGTCGTTTCAAAGTGAACAACCTGCCCTGTGCCATGAACGCCCGCATCCGTGCGTCCCGCACAAAAGACATTAATGCGTTCATTCGCCACCTGAGAGAGCGCTTTTTCCAGTTTTTCCTGAACGCTACGCACTTCGTTCTGGCGCTGCCAGCCATAATATTTGCTGCCGTCATACTCAATGCCCAGCGCAATTTTATGGGTTGACGGCTGTTGCTGGTCAGACATTAGTACAGGTACTCCTGCACCAGTTTTTCCGCAATTTTCACCGCCATTAACGCGCCGCCAAAGCGCACGTTGTCTGCCACAGACCAGAACTGAACTTGCTCCGGCATACCGTAATCGTTATGCACGCAGCCAATAGAAAGGTGCGGCGTGCCCGATGCATCGCCAACCTGGGTCGGGAAGTCGGTCTCTTCCGACAACACCACGTCTTCACCGCGCGAAAACGCGTCGCGTGCTTCTTCCGCCGCCAACGGACGCAGAGCCTCAAAATTCACCATCTGCGCGTGGCCATAAAATACCGGGGACTGCACGATGCTGGCTGAGATGAGCAGACCATCATCCTGCATAATTTTTCGCACTTCATCGACGATACGACGCTCTTCACGCACGCTACCTTCACGATCGGGCAACAACGGCAGCATGTTGAATGCCAACTGACGGCCAAAGAAATCATCTTCGTCAATCGGGATGCCGTTAAGCAGTTTCGCACTCTGTCCGGCCAGCGCATCCACCGCTTTTTTACCGTGAGCGGAAGCCGAAATAATATTGGTCACCGTAATACGCGAAAGACCACCGTCATCGATCAGCGGTTTCAGCGCGGAAAGCAGCTGGCTGGTCAGGCTGTTTGGCACCGCGATAACATTACGATTGCGGTAATCCGCCAGTACAAATGGGTTAACGTCCGGGACGACCAGCGGAACGTCAGGCTCGAGCGCAAACAGACCACTGCTGTCAATAACCAGACAACCGGCATTGGTTGCTTCTTCAGCCCATGCCGCGGTGGCTTCAGTGCCCGCAACAAAAAATGCCAGCTGTGCCTGCGTCCAGTCAAAGTCTGCAACGTCCTGCACTATGACCGATTTACCGTTAAAACGCAGATGCTCACCGGCGCTTTCATTACGCGCCAGCGCATAGATTTCACCGACCGGGAACTGGCGTTCAGCCAGCGTATCGAGCAGGGCTTCGCCTACGGCGCCCGTTGCGCCCAGAATGGCAATATTCCAGCCTTCAGACATGGTGATTTACTCCAAGAAATACGTAAGCGTCCCTGTCGCATTATTCGACAGGGAGCATTAAGAAGACATTAATGTGCCGGATGATGAACGGCGTTAAAACCCAGCTTACACAGCAGGGCAGCAGCGGCTGCGTCGTCACACATCACATATAAAGACGACCATTCACGCCGCTCAAGATAATTCTTGCGCAGTTTATCAAATTCACCCGGAATTCCAGCGACTTTGCGCAGCGGCGCATCATCGCGGCGCACATCATACACTAAATGAACCAACCTTTTCAGCGTTGGCTGATCTAACGGGCCATGCAGGGTGATACGACCAAATTCCGGTGCGGGTAACAGGGTACTGAGCGCAACGTGCTGCTCGTGACCAATAAACTTACTATAGGCCTCAAAGACCTGCGTGGTGCCACGCGCTTTTCCTTCGAGGGTATACCCGGCAATGTGCGCCGTGCCGATATCGGCTTTCTCCAGCAACGCCACATTGAGATCCGGCTCTCCTTCCCAGACATCCAGCACAACGCTCAGCGGCTGCCCGGCGTTGAGTCGGTTCAGTAAGGCGGAATTATCCACGACAGGTCCGCGGCAGGCATTAATCAGAATGGTGCCCGGTTTCAGACGGCTAATCAGCGCCTCATCCGCCAGATGCAGCGTTTTGTAGGGTCCATCTTTGAACAGCGGCGTATGGAAAGTCAGCACATCAGCTTGCTCTACCAGTTCGTCCAGCGAGCGGAAATCGCCCTCGTCGCCCCGATCGGCACGCGGTGGATCGCACAGCAGCGTGCGGATCCCTAATGCTTCCAGGCGCGCCTGCAAACGCCCACCCACGTTGCCCACCCCCACAATGCCTACGGTGCGATCGCGTAACGCAAACCCATCACGCTCCGCCAGCATCAGCAACGCTGAAAAAACATATTCTACGACCGCTATCGCGTTACAACCGGGCGCGGCGGAAAAACCGATCCCCGCCTGCGCAAGCCAGGCGTCATCCACATGGTCTGTACCAGCGGTTGCCGTACCGACAAATTTAACCGGTTTTCCACTAAGCAGTGATTCATTTACTTTCGTCACCGAACGCACCATTAACGCATCCGCATCATCCAGTTCGGCAACGGGAATCGGACGACCAGGAACCGCTTTGACCTCCCCCAAACGACTGAACAGTTCGCGGGCATAGGGCATATTTTCATCAACGAGGATTTTCACGTCTTTCGCACCTGTTTGAGAACGAGAGTTAACCGGGCAAGTGTGCCATAATCTCGCCGCCAGGCATACTGCGAGACCTGGTCAGCACAGATTTAAGGAACAGAGATGATGCAGCCCATTTCAGGTACGCCCGCCCGCCCTCCCGGCGAAGGCCAAAATGCCCCTTCCGCTGCGGGTGAACAACCGTTATCCACACAACAACGTACCGTACTGGAACGACTGATTACCCGTTTGATTTCGCTTACCCAACAGCAAAGCGCTGAGGTGTGGGCTGGAATGAAGCACGATTTGGGCGTTAAAAACGATACACCGCTGCAGTCACGTCACTTCCCCGCAGCAGAACAAAACCTGAATCAGCGTCTGGGGGTTGCTCAGCAGAATCATGCTAACCGTCAGGTTCTGTCGCAGCTCACTGAATTACTGAGTCAGGGAAATAATCGCCAGGCGGTGAGTGATTTCATCCGTCAACAGTACGGGCAGACAGCGCTCAGCCAGCTCACGCCAGAGCAGTTGAAGAACGTGCTCACGCTATTGCAGCAAGGGCAGCTTTCAATTCCGCAGCCACAACAGCGGCCGGCAACCGATCGCCCTTTATTACCCGCCGAGCACAATACGCTGAACCAGTTGGTCACTAAGCTGGCGGCCGCCACGGGAGAGTCGGGGAAAATGATCTGGCAGTCAATGCTGGAGCTGTCTGGCGTAAAAAGCGGCGAGCTGATCCCCGCCAAACAATTTACGCATCTGGTGACATGGTTGCAGGCGCGCCAGACGCTCAGCCTGCAAAGCGCCCCGACGCTACAAACGCTCCAGGCGGCGCTAAAACTGCCATTAGAGCCGAATGAGCTGACGGCAATAAAAGAGTATGCACAGCAGACGTATCAGATCCAACCACAATCGATTCTGACCACGGTGCAGGTGCTGGACTTGCTCAATCAAATCTTCCTGCGCCGCGTGGAACGTGACCGGGAGCAGGAATTAAACGATCCGCGTCATCTTCAACCCATTTTCAGCCCGTTCGCACCAGTGATTGAAACGGTTAAATCTCTGTCGGCACGACCGGGACTGTTGTTTGTTGCATTGATGATTGCGTTAGCCATTTTCTGGCTGGTCGCTTAACCTTTACGCAGCGTAAGCAACGTTACAATAATCCCCACCACAGCGGATATCGCCCCGGCAAGGAACACTGAGGAATAACCGTACGCAGTGGCCAGCACCCCGGCGACCGGACCGCTTATGCCGTAGGAGATATCCTGAAACGCGGCGTAACCGCCCAGCGCCGTACCGCGAACCTGCGCGGGTACTCGCTTCACCACCTCGACGCCCAAGGCCGGGAAGATAAGCGAACACCCGGCCCCGGTTAATGCCGCTCCAAGCAGTGCAACCCAGGCCGATGGCGCCTGCCACAGCAAAATCAGACCCGCGGTTTCAACCAGCAACGAAACAACGGCAACCTTCACGCCGCCAAACCGGTCCGGCATCCAGCCAAACAGAATACGCATCAGCACAAACGCCCCGCCAAATGCGGTCAGGGTGAAACCCGCCATCGTCCAGCCGTTGCTGACAAAATAGAGCGAAATAAAGGTACCGATTACCGCAAAACCCACGCCCTGCAGCGCCAGGCCCAGACCCGGTTTCCAGATAAGCCCTACCACACTCCATAACGAAGGACGCTCTCCTGCATGTGCAGGCACTTTGCGCACGGTGCCATTGAATGCCCATGCCAGCAGCGGTAATACCATCGTGGTACCTGCCAGCGCCGCAAAGCCAAAGTGGCTGTGGATCAAAAGCCCCAGCGGCGCCCCCGCGGCCAGCGCGCCGTAAATCGCCATCCCGTTCCACGACATCACCTTGCCGGAACGCGTTGGCCCAACCAGCCCCAGCCCCCAGGTCAGCGTTCCGGTGAGCAACTGACTTTCGCCAAAACCGAGGATCAAACGACCGACGATTAGCAACGCAAATTTTACGGGAACAGAAACAGGTAATAGCGCGGCTAAAAGCCACGCCGCACCCGCCAGCCCACAGGCAAACATCCCCTGTAGCGCCGAGCGTTTGGCACCATATTGATCGGCTAACCGCCCGGCGTAGCCGCGTGTTAATACCGTCGCCAGAAACTGTACGCCGACGGCGATGCCGACCATGGTATTGCCATAGCCCAGCTCCTGGTGCACAAACAGAGGAATGACGGGCAAAGGTAAACCGACCGTCATATAGGTCAGGAAAACCGCAAAAGCGATGCGAAACAGCGAAACGTTCGCCGAAGGTGTTTTTTCTTGTTGGGTTACAGCTGTCATGCGTTACTCCAAAATGCAGAGTAAGGCGAGGAATGCCCACGCCCCCTCTACCTGACTATCAGGATTAAGGTGCGTTGGATAACGTTAAACGCTTACGCATTATCAAGAGGATAATGTTGAAGCTGGAGTCTGCCTGCGAGTGCCCCCGACTGTCAACTGTGAAAGCACAGGTGCGTATATCAAAATGCTGACTTCTCTACAAACAAAAAGGGAAATACCGCATCAATGCCTTTCGCTCTGAACTTCCCGGTTACCTGCTCACGTTGATGCGGCGTCAGGAGTCGGAACATCATATCCCAAATCTCTTTAGGTTCGGCTTCCTGCGCGATATTGTGGTCTGGTGCTACTGTGTTCTCATTTTCATTCAGATACGAGCGTACATACAGCGGAAACACTGAAATATGAAATTCCTCGGCCTTAGACTTCGCGCGCTTACGTTTGACACCCGCTTTTCCTTCACTGTAGGTATTTAAGCGCAAGCGTACAGCGGGTGCGCTTCTCGGAAACCCTGGCAATTCAAGACACTCCTTCACCGTGAACCACTCTTTTACCATCAGTTTCTTTCCTTTCTGCTGATGAAATAAAAATATTTTTTCTTTTTCGCGAAATTTCAAATTAATTCTGGCAATATTCCTACGATAAAAAGAAAGTAACGTTCTTTTGTCTTTCTAATTTATAACCTGAAAAATATCGGTGCCGATAACACATCTTCTTAGGATTACAGAATGGAACACAAAAGCCAAGACTGGCATCGTGCAGATATTAAAAGTGCACTGGAAAAAAGAGGTATTACGCTCAGAGAGCTTTCGCGTTCAGCGGGGTTATCTCCCGACTCTTTACGCAATGTATTTACCCGCAGTTGGCCTCGGGCGGAGCTGATCATCGCGCAGGCGCTTGAAACTACGCCGGACGTAATTTGGCCATCACGCTATCTCTCTAAATCAGAGAAACAAACCCCAAAAAAAAATAACCATCAATTATAAATAAATTAATAAAAATTCATTCAACCAATTATTTTATATTAAAGGCTAATGTATTAAAGATATTAATAGCATTATCGGTCATTTTTATCAGTTTGAATCCTGTTAAAGAAATACACGTTGTTATTACATAATCAATTAACAGGAACATCGATGAGCTGGAATAAAACAACAGCAGTTAATCACGCTAAATCACACGCGGGGTCACATTCTCAAGGACGCTGTGCGGAATATACCCGCAAAGCCATTCAGGCAGGAGGCATCACTCTTGGGCATACTTATCATGCCAAAGATTATGGCCCCATGCTAAGAAGTGCCGGTTTCAGCCCCATCGGCACATTTGAACAGCCCCGGGCAGGAGATGTCATCATCATTCAGCCTTATGAGGGAGGAAACCCAAGCGGGCATATGGCGATATTTGACGGTCAGGCGTGGTACTCCGATTTTAGACAACGTGATATGTGGGCCGGACCTGGCTATCGGGCGGCAAAACCGTCATTTACTATTTACAGGAAACCATAATGAAATCGCTCTCGCTGGTTGCTCTGGTTTTGTTACTTTGCGGCTGCTCTGCGGCGCGCCACGACAGCTCCCGGGATGTAAAACTATTCTATCTCGCATGGATGTCCGCTTACACACAAGAGCGGGATACATCCGCACTCATGCAACGCTATGTGGCGAAAGACGTTATCAATCGTCTGGCTCTGATTGACAGCCTTTACGAGCAGGAAATACTGAATTCGGACTACTTTATGTACGTTCAGGATTACGATCCGGAGTGGATCCCGCTGTTACGGGTTAAACCCGCTCAGCCGTTTCTCGGTGGCGAAACGGTGGAAGTACAATTAGGCGGGCCGAGGGGAGAAGCCCCCATACAGCTGGAGGTGTATACGCGTTGGGAAGAAGGACGCTGGAAAATTTACCGCGTACGGGATCTGGACAATCAATTTGAACACCCTATCTACAGCGCCGGTGATATTGCACGCGCTAAAACCTGGTCCGCACAAATCGCGCCGGAATACGAAAAGATGAACAGATAAAAAAAGGGAGCCATCAGGCTCCCCTCTTGCATAATCTTTCAGTCTTACGCTTACAGCTTACGCATAACCAGCGTAGCGTTGGTGCCGCCAAAACCGAAGCTGTTAGACATAACAGTCGTCAGCGCCTGCTCGGTCGGTTTGGTCACGATGTTCAGACCTGCCGCCTGCTCGTCCAGTTCTTCAATGTTGATGCTTGGCGCGATAAAGCCGTGTTCCAGCATCAGCAGAGAGTAGATAGCTTCCTGAACGCCAGCCGCGCCCAGTGAGTGACCGGTCATGGCTTTGGTTGCGGAGATTGCCGGGCTGTTGTCGCCAAACACTTCACGAATCGCACCCAGCTCTTTCACGTCGCCTACCGGAGTAGAAGTACCGTGGGAGTTCAGGTAGTCGATCGGCGTGTCTACGCCGTGCATCGCCATCTGCATGCAACGTACTGCGCCTTCGCCAGACGGAGCAACCATGTCTGCGCCATCGGACGTTGCGCCGTAACCGACGATTTCCGCATAGATGTGCGCGCCACGTGCCAGAGCGTGTTCCAGCTCTTCGACCACGACCATACCACCGCCGCCAGCAATAACGAAACCGTCACGGTGTGCGTCATAGGTACGGGAAGCTTTGGATGGATCGTCGTTATATTTGGTAGACAGCGCGCCCATGGCGTCGAATTCACACGCCATTTCCCAGCACAGCTCTTCGCCGCCGCCAGCGAAAACGATGTCTTGTTTGCCCAGCTGAATTTGTTCTACTGCGTTGCCGATACAGTGCGCAGATGTCGCACAGGCAGAGCTGATAGAGTAGTTTACGCCGTGGATTTTGAACGGCGTTGCGAGGCAGGCAGAAACGCCGGACGCCATCGCTTTGGTGACCACATACGGGCCAACCGCTTTCAGGCCACGCGGGCTACGCATTGCGTCAGCACCGAACACCTGAAAACGCGGGGAGCCGCCGCCGGAACCTGCAATCAGGCCAACGCGCGGGTTATTCTGGTAATCTTCTGCTGCAAGGCCGGCATCAGCCACAGCCTGTTCCATAGAAAGGAATGCATAGATGGATGCGTCGCTCATGAAGCGCACTACTTTGCGGTCAATGAGGCCAGTGGTATCCAGTTTTACGTTGCCCCATACGTGGCTACGCATGCCGGAGTCCTTCAGCTCCTGAGAGAAAGTGATCCCTGAACGTCCTTCACGCAGAGATGCCAGGACTTCCTGCTGGTTATTACCGATGCTGGAAACGATGCCCAAGCCAGTAATCACTGCACGTTTCATTCAATACCTCTGTAAGTCGCACTATTTTAAAGTTTCGAGTGGCACAATAGCGTACACTTGTACGCCGAACAAGTCCGATCAGCCATTTAATGTGGAAATTTGCGCAGCCAGGCACTCATCGCTAAGATCGGGGCACAGCCTGCCAGACGAGTAACTTACGTGAAACAATACGCTATACAACCTGCCAACCTTGAATTCAACGCTGAGGGTACACCTGTTTCCCGAGATTTTGACGATGTCTATTTTTCTAATGATAACGGGCTGGAAGAGACACGTTACGTCTTTCTCGGCGGGAATCATCTCGCCCAGCGATTCCCTGCACATTCACGTCCCCTCTTCGTGGTGGCAGAAAGCGGGTTTGGCACCGGACTTAACTTCCTGACACTCTGGCAGGCATTTGCCGAATTCCGCGATACCCACCCTGACGCTACCCTGGAAAGATTACATTTCATCAGTTTTGAAAAATTTCCGCTGACGCGTGAAGATCTGACCTTAGCCCATCAGCACTGGCCAGAACTTGCCCCGTGGGCCACGGCGCTACAAGAGCAATGGCCGCTGCCGTTAGCGGGATGCCATCGCCTGCTCCTTGATGAAGGACGCGTCACGCTGGATCTGTGGTTTGGTGATATTAATGAACTGACCAGCAAGCTGGATGACTCCCTGAATCAAAAAGTGGATGCCTGGTTTCTGGACGGTTTCGCGCCGGCAAAAAATCCGGATATGTGGACGCCAACGCTGTTTAACGCAATGGCCCGTCTGGCTCGCCCCGGCGGCACGCTGGCGACCTTCACCTCAGCAGGCTTTGTGCGTCGGGGATTGCAGGAAGCCGGATTTACGATGCAAAAATGCAAAGGCTTTGGTCGCAAACGAGAAATGCTTTGTGGCGTAATGGATAAGACGCTGGCGCTCCCCTCCTCGGCACCCTGGTTTGCACGTACCGGAACAGATAAACGCGAAGCCGCCATTATTGGCGGGGGGGTTGCCAGCGCATTGCTGTCGTTGGCGTTACTACGCCGCGGCTGGCAGGTCACGCTCTATTGCGCCGACGACAACCCAGCCGGGGGTGCATCCGGCAATCGCCAGGGCGCTCTTTATCCGCTACTGAGCAAGCATGACGCGGCCATTAATCTCTTTTTCCCCACCGCGTTTACTTTCGCCCGCCGGCTGTATGACGCCCTCCCCGTTGAGTTCGCGCATGACTGGTGCGGCGTGACGCAACTGGCGTGGGATGAGAAAAGCCAGCAAAAAATCGACCAAATGTTGTCCCTTGAATTGCCCGATGCGCTCGCCGTCGGGGTTGACGCAGAGCAGGTTTTACAAACGACAGGCGTAAAAACCGGATGCGGCGGGATTCAGTACCCCGCCGGAGGATGGCTATGTCCGGCACAGTTAACCGCCGCCGTATTCGACTATGCCGCAACGCTGGGATTACGCACCCGGTATCAACATACGCTGGCCTCACTGTCTCGACAGACAGAAAACTGGAAATTGGCGTTTGCCAGTGGAGCAACCGCCACTCACGCTGCGGTAGTTCTGGCTAACGGGCATCGCATTAACAGCGTTGAACAAACGCAGTCGCTACCGGTGTACTCCGTAGGCGGTCAGGTGAGTCACATTCCTGCTACGCCTTCGCTTTCAGCGCTGCGTCAGGTGCTGTGCTATGACGGCTACCTCACGCCGCACAACCCGCAAAACCAGCAGCACTGCATTGGCGCCAGCTATCATCGCGGAAGTGAAGAAACGGTGTATCGCGCTGACGATCAGCAGCAAAACCGTCAGCGCTTAATAGATTGTTTCCCGAATGCCGCGTGGGCAAAAGAAGTAGACGTTAGTGGCAATGCCGCCCGTTGTGGCGTGCGCTGCGCCACGCGCGATCACATGCCAATGGTCGGCAACGTCGCGGATTATGACGCCACGCTCAGCCAGTATGCCACTCTTGCCGAAGACAGAGAGCACGCCGTAAACGCCCCGGTTTATTCCGATTTATTTATGTTGGGTGCGCTGGGCTCGCGCGGGCTGTGTACTGCCCCGCTATGTGCAGAAATTCTGGCATCGCAAATGAGCGATGAACCTATCCCTATGGATGCCAGCACGCTGGCTGCGCTGAATCCGAATCGTCTGTGGGTAAGGAAGTTATTGAAGGGTAAAGCGGTGAAATAAGATACCATCTCATCATTGCCTGATGGCGCTACGCTTATCAGGCCAACAATCCCCGTCCACGTAGGCCGGATAAGACGCCTTCGCGTCGCCATCCGGCACAATCCACTGCAATTATTATTGCGTTGCCTTTTGAAATAAAGTGTCCCACATCTCTTTCACTAACGCCTGGTCACGCGGCGAGAGTTCGCCAGCGCTGATGGCTTTTTCCAGGCTGCTGGTCACATTGGCGTACAATGCCTCAGCGGAATGGTCCTCGCCAGCATCCAGCTCAGCCACAGCCAGCGTCAGGTGCCCACGCAAATAACCACTGGCAAACAACTCATCATCGCTGGCGTGCTCTACCATATCGTCGATTAATGCCAGAATGCGTGATTCAAACTCCGCGATCATCTTCTTTCCTCATTGTAAACGTGGCAGCGGCTTCAGTTGAGCGCTTCGGGCCACGGGAATTGTTCCGCCGTAAGTTCAGGCGTGTGATAATAATTCTGTAACGCGTTAATAAAACGCGCTGGACGTTCAGGGATCCCCTTTTCCAGGTACTCCATTACCTGAGCATGAACACGGCGCTGGAATACCACGCGGTCCGGTTCAAAGTCCCCTTCGAGGTTGTCGCAACTGACGTTAAACGGGTACCCCGCCGCCATGCAAAACAACCAGTCAAACGCCTGCGGCTTCACTTCCACATCTTCAAACTGGCATTGTGTCTTCGCGTCGCGTCCGTCCGGGCAGTACCAGTAACCAAAATCGACCAGCTCACGACGGGCTTTACCGGCGATGCACCAGTGTGAAATTTCGTGTAACGCACTGGCGTAATAACCATGCGCAAAAACGATACGGTGATACGGTAATTCCGCATCCGCAGGAAGATAGATCGGTTCGTCGTCGCCTTTAATCAGACGGGTATTAAATTCATCGGCAAAGCAGCCGTTAAAAATCTCAATTAACTGTTCGTAGTGATGCGTATTATTCATTAGTTCATCCCCAGCCAGTGGAGAATCTCCTGTCCATGATTATCATAAAGTAGCTTGGCGCTCATCACGGCGGAGACGATGACAATCATTGGCCGAATGAGTTTTTGTCCTTTGCTGAGCACCAGTCGAGAGCCCATCCGTGCGCCAATAAACTGGCCAATAAGCATCACAAATCCGGTCGCCCAAATCACTTTACCGCCGAGGGCAAACAACAGCAGCCCACCGATATTCGAGGTGGCATTTAATACTTTGGCGTGGGCCGTCGATTTCGCCAGGTTGTAGCCGCACAGCATGACAAAGGCCAGCGCGTAGAACGACCCCGCCGCCGGGCCAAAAAAGCCATCGTAAAAACCGACGCAGCCTCCGGCCACCAGCGCGAAAGGCAGCCCGTGCAATCGACGCTGCCGGTCCTCTTCCCCTACTTTCGGCATTAACAGAAAGTAAAGGCCAATACAGATAACCAGAACCGGCAGGATCTGGCGCAAAATGTCTGACTGCACATGCTGAACCAGCAGCGCGCCGCTCATTGAGCCGATAAAGGTCATGAAGATATTGAGCTTCTGATCCGCCAGATTAACCACGCCACGACGAATAAAATAGAGGGAGGAAGAGATAGATCCCCCGCAGGCCTGCAATTTATTGGTGGCCAGAGCTTGCGCAGGTGGCATCCCGGCCGCCATCAATGCCGGGATGGTGAGTAAACCACCGCCTCCGGCCAAAGAATCAATAAAACCTGCCAGCATCGCCACAAAAAAAAGCACACCTAACAGCAGTGGCGTCACCATAAACAGAGAGGCAAAATGATCCATTAGAGTACATGCTCGTCCAGTAGCGCCTGGCAGGAAGGCGGCAACGGCGGCGGTGTCTTCTTCTCAGGCTTGGTGGTTCCAGGTTTCGGAGGTTCGAACCAGCTTTGCAGCTCCGCGCCGCAGCCGTCACCCGGTGGCGGTAACGGTTGATCTTCGCACTCAAGGCTGTCGGCAGGGCAACGTAACCGGACGTGCATATGCGCACGGTGCTGGAACCATGGCCGCACTTTACGCAACCAGTCCCTGTCGGTCCCTGCATCCAGACAAAGTTGTTGCTTAATCGCCGGATTCACGAAAATACGCGTTACTTCATTATCTTTTGCAGCCAGCCTTACCAGGCTGAAAATCTCCGGCTTCCACAGGGACGGTACAACACGTTTACCATCCTGCGAGACCAGATCTAACGCCTGTGGCCGCAGCAGTTGTGACTGGGTCCAGCGCGTTTTCGGCAGTTGCAGGAAAATATCCACATCCAGCCCGGTCTGGTGACTGGCATGACCGCCATTAAATCGCCCACCGGCCGGCATGCCCATATCACCGATTAACACCGTGCCCAGCCCCTGACTATTAGCCTGATTACTCAGACGCTGGATAAACCTCACCAGATCCGGATGGCCAAAGTAACGACGCTGATCGGTGCGCATTACCTGATAGTGTTCTGACTGTACAGGCAGCGTCTCTGCGCCAACTATACAGCCATTGGAAAACGCGCCGATAGACTGCGCGCTGCCTGCAACCGGATGGGTAATTTTCTGCCAGGGCGTCGCCGCCAGACAGGCGGTACTGGCAAACAGAGCCAGCGCCGCAAGTGCCGTTTTTTTCATTTTTACCAGCGTGGAATATCGGTCTTCACATCCGCATTTTGCGCCCGCTGACGCAGCAAGTGATCCATCAACACGATCGCCAGCATTGCTTCAGCGATCGGCACTGCGCGGATCCCAACGCACGGATCGTGACGACCTTTAGTGATCATGTCGACTTCTTCACCAAAGCGATTAATGGTACGCCCTGGTACGGTAATACTGGACGTCGGTTTCAGCGCCATATGGGCAATAATTTGTTGCCCGCTGCTGATCCCGCCCAAAATGCCGCCCGCATGGTTGCTCTGAAAACCGTCTTTGGTGATTTCATCGCGGTTCTGACTGCCGCGCAGCGCTACAACGTCAAATCCGTCGCCAATCTCAACGCCCTTAACGGCATTTATGCTCATCAGCGCATGGGCGATGTCGGCATCCAGACGGTCGAATACAGGTTCGCCGAGACCCGCAGGTACGCCGCTTGCAACAACGGTTACTTTCGCCCCGATGGAGTCGCCCTCTTTCTTCAGCCCGCGCATCAGTTCATCCAGCGCTTCAATTTTATCCGGGTCCGGGCAAAAGAAGGGATTCAATTCGACCTGAGACCAGTCCTTGATCTCCAGCGGAATATCACCCATCTGCGTCAGGCAACCGCGAATTCCGACGCCGAATTTTTCCGCCAGATATTTTTTGGCAATCGCGCCAGCCGCAACGCGCATCGCCGTTTCACGTGCGGATGAACGTCCGCCGCCACGGTAATCGCGCAGGCCATATTTCTGCTCATAGGTATAGTCGGCGTGTCCTGGACGGAAAACATCCTTGATCGCGCCATAATCCTGTGAACGCTGATCGGTATTTTCGATCAGCAGGCCAATGCTGGTGCCAGTGGTAACGCCCTCGAACACCCCGGAGAGGATTTTCACCTGATCCGGCTCACGACGCTGCGTAGTGTAGCGCGATGTGCCCGGACGCCGTCTGTCGAGATCGTGCTGCAGGTCAGCTTCTGTCAGAGAAATGCCCGGCGGAACACCATCGACAATACAACCGAGCGCCAGCCCGTGTGATTCGCCGAAAGTGGTTACGCGAAAGAGTTGCCCAATTGTATTTCCTGCCATCACGGCTCCGTTATGAGTGTTGTGTATGTGCGCGTGTAATTAGTCTTTATAAATGCTGAAGTGCTCACGAGCAGCAACTAACTGCTCTTTGGTCAGCATGAATACGCCGTCACCGCCGTTGTCGAACTCCAGCCAGGTGAACGGTACATCCGGATATTGCTCTATCAGATGTACCATGCTGTTTCCGACTTCACAAATCAGAATACCGTTATCTGACAGGTAGTCCGGGGCGTTACCCAGAATGCGGCGGGTAAGTTTCAGCCCATCGCTACCGGAGGCCAGGCCCAGCTCAGGCTCATGGCGGTATTCGTTTGGCAGATCGGACATATCTTCTGCATCGACATACGGCGGATTGGTCACAATCAGGTCATACTGAACCTTCAGCAGATCGCGGAACAGATCGGAGCGGATCGGCGTAACATGATGGATCAGGCCGTGCTCTTCAATGTTGTGCTCGGTCACCGCCAGCGCATCAGTGGAAATGTCCACCGCATCGACTTCGGCTTCCGGGAAGGCATACGCGCAGGCAATGGCAATACAGCCGCTGCCGGTACACATATCGAGGATATGCTGCGGCTGCTCATTAATCAGGCCCGCAAAGCGGTTATTGATAAGCTCGCCGATCGGTGAACGTGGAACCAGCACGCGTTCATCGACATAAAATTCATGCCCGCAGAACCAGGCTTTGTTAGTCAGATAAGCCACCGGAATGCGCTCGTTGACGCGGCGAATCACGCGTTCAACAATACGATGGCGTTCGCTGGAAGTCAGACGCGCAGTGCGCATATCTTCTGGGATATCCAGCGGCAAATAAAGCGACGGCAGCACCAGCTGTACGGCCTCGTCCCATGGGTTATCCGTGCCATGGCCATACCAGATATTCGCCGCGCTAAAACGGCTGACCGCCCAACGCAACATGTCCTGAATGGTATGCAGTTCACTCACGGCTTCATCGACGAAAATTTTATCCACGTATTTCTCCAGGGCATGCTCGTATTAATTTCGGCGGCTAGTTTGCCACGAAGACGGCGATAAATCAGCATTCACGCGGAGCCTGAGCGCGAAAATTGCGTTTTAAGCGATCGGATACCCGCCGAGTCGGGTTAAACTAACGGAAATTAAAAGATGAGATGCTCGAATGAAAAAGAAAACATCGCTCAGCGAGGAGGATCAGACGCTGTTTCGCCAGCTGATGACCGGCACGCGTAAAATTAAACAGGACACCATTGTTCACCGACCGCCACGTAAAAAAATCACCGAGGTTCCGGTTAAAAAGCTGCTGCAGGAACAGGCGGATGCCAGCCACTATTTCTCGGACGAATTTCAGCCGCTACTGAATACGGACGGCCCGGTAAGATACCTGCGTGCCGACGTCAGCCATTTCGAACTGAAGAAAATGCGCCGTGGCGATTACTCCCCGGAGCTGTTTCTCGATCTGCACGGGCTGACCCAGCAGCAGGCCAAACAGGAGTTAGGCGCGCTGATCGCCGCCTGCCGTCGTGAGCATGTGTTTTGCGCCTGCGTGATGCATGGCCACGGGAAGCATATTCTTAAGCAGCAAACGCCGCTCTGGCTGGCACAACATCCGCATGTGATGGCCTTTCATCAGGCGCCGAAAGAGTACGGTGGTGACGCCGCGCTGCTGGTGCTGATTGAAGTGGAAGAGTGGCTGCCGCCCGAACTTCCCTGATGCAGAAAACAGAAAGAGCCGCATTTGCGGCTCTTTGATTTTCCGGATAGCGGCTGTGCCTTATCCGGACGATGAAACGTGGCACGGGTTCGATTAAATCGCCTTTGCCATTTTCAAATTACACGGGCTTATCTGCCAGTTGAAAATGCCCTTTCCGCTCTCATCAAGCGTTACGCTGGCAATCGCAGATGTGGTAAACATCGGCGGCGTTTCACCCGGGCAAAGCTCAGACACCAGATATCCCACTAACGGTAAGTGAGAAATTACCAGTGCCGTGGCGATACCTTCATTGGCCAGAGCCTGTAAATAGGCGCTGACCAGACCGACATCGCCGCAGGGAGTCAGCTCCGGCAAAACATCCACACCGGCTGGCAGGTTCATACACTCTCCCACCACATCCAGCGTCTGTTCGGCTCGTAGGAACGGGCTCACCAGAACACGTTCGATATCCACTTTTTGACCTTTAAGCCAGTTCGCCATCAGGCGAGATTCGTCACAACCACAAGAGGTTAAAGGACGAACCGAATCACTGGCGGCATCGAGGGCCGCGTCGCCGTGACGCATGATAAAAACTTGCATATTGCACCGCTTTTGTTAACCAGGATCACCAACACCTTTATTCACCGCCCCTATTGACCGTGGTAACGATGTGGTGGCCGGCATTGTGCCTTATCCATTCACCGAATGAAACGCTGTTTTTTACCTCAACGGCGTAAGTATAGTCAATCTCTGTTTACATTTTGAGCGCGACCCATACATTCGGTGCGGATTCATCCTACCTTTGACCTCATGAATTCAGGTCAGTTTCCCCGATATTCCAGAATCTTTCACCACGTTCCGCCATCTGCAATAACTGTTCACACGGCGTAAACCGTGAACCATATTGCGTGGACAGTCGTTGCAGAACCGCAACCACTTCACCCGTACCGAGAGAATCCATATACCGGAACGGGCCGCCGAGGAATGGCGGAAAACCAATACCAAATACAGCGCCGATATCGCCATCACGTGCGCTACGGACGACCTGCTCACCAAAACAGCGTGCTGCTTCGTTAAGCATTAACATGACACACCGCTCTGCAATTTGCGGGGCTGTGAGTTGGCCCTGACCCTGGACGCCAATAAGCGTATAAATTGCAGGGTCGACCTGTTTTTTGCTTTTACGCCCTTTCGCGCCATAAAGATAGAAACCCCGACCATTTTTTCTACCTTTGCGATCATCATTCAAAATTGAAGCAACAACATTTGCAGGTGCGCTAAAACGTTCTCCATAGGCGGCCTCAAGCACTGGTATAATTTTAGTGCCCGTATCAATTCCGACCTCATCCAAAAGTTGGATTGGCCCTACCGGAAAACCAAACTTAACCAGCGCGGCATCAATCGTCTCGACGCGCTCGCCTTCGGTCAGCATACGAATCGCTTCGTTGATGTAAGGCGCTAAAATACGGTTAACGTAAAAGCCAGCCTTATCCTGGACAACAATCGGCGTTTTGCCCTGCTTTTTCGCTAACTTAACGGTTGTGGCAATCGTCTGCTCAGAGGTTGTTGCATGCGGAATCACTTCCACCAGTGGCATTTTTTCTACCGGGCTAAAGAAGTGCAGACCAATTACCTGTTCAGGTCTGGTAGCATTAGCCGCAATATCGCCAATCGGTAAAGATGAGGTGTTTGACGCAAAAATAGTATGAGGGGCACAATTCTGCTCAACTTCTGCCACCATCTGTTGTTTTAACGACAGATCTTCGAATACCGCTTCAATAATCAGATCGCGATGCGCAAAACCGCGATAATCGGTGGTTCCCGAAATCAACGCCAGCTGTTTATCACGCTCGCTGGCTTTGATATGACGGCGGCGAACCTTCGTTTCAAGCTGCTCCCAACTGTACTTCAGCGCGTGGTTGATTCCCTTAGCATTAATATCTTTGATGCGCACCGGCAAGCCACCTTTACAGGCTGTGACGTAAGCAATACCGCCGCCCATCAGGCCACCGCCCAAAATACCGACGCTATTCAGCGGGCCGGGCTTCGCTTCACTACCGGGATCTTTTTTTACATCGGTATTGGCAAAAAAGATGTTCCGTAGCGCCTTAGACTGCGAAGTCATCGCCAGCTCGCCAAACGCGCGGGCTTCCGCCTCATAGCCGCTGCTGCTGCCCTGCGCGAGACCGGTTTCGTTCACCTCAAGAATGCGGTCCGTCGCAGGGTAGTTGCCCTGCGTTTTTTGCGCCGTCTTTTTGCTGACCATACGAAACAGCAGCGCACGTCCCAGCGGCCCCGCCAGCACGCGTTCACGTACGGGCAGAACCCGGTGTGCCGAGCTGTCTTTTTTGGCCAGTTCAACCGCGGCTTCCAGCAAAATGGTCTGTGGTACAACTTCATCCACCAACCCCACTTTTAGCGCCTGTTTTGCCCGGAGCTGTTTTCCTGTCAGGATCATATCCAGCGCAGTACTGACACCAATAAGACGGGGCAATCGCTGGGTGCCCCCGGAGCCCGGAAGCAGGCCCAACTGTACTTCCGGCAACCCCAGTACGGTTTTAGCATCATCGGTACAAATACGGTTGTGGCACGCCAGCGCCATCTCCAGCCCACCGCCCAAACAGGCACCATGAATAGCGGCAACAACCGGGATCGGCAATGCATTAATTTCCGCCATGATCTGCTGCCCCTGACGGGCCAGCGTTTCGGCTTCCTGCGCGCTGCGACAGCTACCAATCATGTTGATATCCGCCCCGGCAATGAAGTTATCGGGTTTAGCCGAAATAAACACCACACCACGCAATGCTTTGTTATCGCGGATTTGTTTCAGAATGGCCCTCACCTGAGAAGCGAACTCCGCTTTCAGGGTGTTCATTTTCTCTCCGGGCACATCAATGGAGACAACGGCGACGTTATCCAGACGCACGTTGAGCGTAAAAGCCGATGTCATTTCCATTATTCTGCCTCCAGAACCATTGCCGCACCCAGACCACCTGCCGCACATGCGGTGACTAAACCAAACCCACCGCCACGGCGGCGTAGTTCATGGAGGGTTTGGGTGATCATACGTGCACCGGTGGCGGCGAAGGGGTGCCCATAGGCAATTGAGCCACCCAGCACGTTAAATTTACTGTCATCGACTTCGCCAGTGGCGTGGGAGCGCCCCAGCACTTCGCGGGCAAAACGCTCGCTGCCCAGCAACTGGAGGTTCGCCAGCGTTTGTGCGGCAAAGGCTTCATGCATATCAATAAGCGTTAAATCCGCCATGGTTAAGCCTGCACGCTCCAGGGCAAGCGGCGTTGACCACGCCGGCCCCAACAGCATGTCCTGCCAGACATCAATGGCGGTAAAGGCAAAACTACGCAGATATCCCAGCGGTACCAGCCCTAACTCTTGCGCACGCGACTCCGTCATCATAATCACGGCGGCTGCGCCATCCGTCAGCGGAGTGCTGTTAGCCGCCGTAACGGTACCGTGTTTTCTGTCAAATGCCGGACGCAACCTCGCGTAATCCGCCATCGTCGAGTTACCGCGAATATTGTTATCTTCTGAAAAAGGATCTTTAAAGGGGGGAGTGTAGGTCGTCATCACCTCATCTGCGAGTTTTCCTTCAGACCAGGCCTGAGCTGCGCGCTGATGAGAGCGGTGCGCCAGCGCATCCTGCTGCTCACGCGTGATGCCATAGGTTTTGGCCATTTGCTCGGCGGTATCTCCCATGCGTAAACCAGTGGAATATTCAGCCACTGCAGGTGGCACAGGCATCAGGTCTCGCAAGCGTAGTCGGGAAAAGAGCTTCAGACGTTGCCCGGTTGTGCGGGCTTTATTAACATCCACCAGTACTCGCGCCAGCTTTTTGCTGACACCAATAGGCAGAACGGAAGAGGAGTCTGCACCACCGGCAATCCCAGCACGAATAGTTCCGGCCATCAGGCTTTCCGCGACATTTGCCACGGCCTGAAAGCTGGTTGCACAAGCCCGGCTTACGCTGTAAGCATCTGTATGCACATTCATTCCGGTTCCCAGAACGATTTCCCGAGCAATGTTGGGGGCTTCTGGCATTTGCACCACCTGGCCAAAAACCAGCTGTTCAATCACATCAGCAGGTATTTCGCTGCGGGCCAGCAATTCACCAACAACCATTTTTCCCAAATCAACGGCGGGAATGCCATGAAACGCGGTAGCCTGACGGGCAAATGGCGTACGCAATCCGCTCACGATGGCGATACGGTCGCCCTGGCGGGTAACCAGCGATAAAGCCTGACTCATAACACTCCCCTGTAAAAAATAAAAATAAGTGGTCTGACCTGATCACAGTCTTAACCAATTTTTTACATTTAGCCAAGCGGGGAGAAAAGAAAGTGAGAGCTATGACACAGTGAATAGTCACTGACTGTTACGAAAATGCCCTTGCCACCGGGTGGCAAGGGCATGAGCAGAAGGGATTAACGCAGGCCCAGCTGGAAAATCAGCGTTTCAGCTTCACAGGCAAAAACAAAATCGATATCCAGACGCACACCCTCTGACTCTTCAGTGAAAGTCGGGGTGATTTTGCAAGGTTCAGACTCTACGCTACGTGCCTTCTCAGTCAGAGCGGCCAGCGTTTCTTCTGCCTCTGCGCGATTCGCGAACACGCGGCTGTAGGAAGCGGTGCAATCGGAGTTGTCCATGATGGTGCCAACATCCATACAGCAGCAAACCGGGGTTTCATCAGCACTGCATTTACTCATTGTAGATTTCCTCTGTATTCGCACCCGAGGTGCCAGATAAACGATAGGGACATTTTACGCTCCCATTATTCGCCTCTCCAGTCGTTAATTGTGCGAAATGCGATAAGTGACCGAAATCACACTTAAAAATGATCTAAAACAAAAATCGCCCAAACAGGTGAGTGCGCGCACCTGCAATTTTGCCAGCTGGATCGCGTTTCTTAGATCAGAATTGAAAATATTTATAAACATACTTGCAACATTCCAGCTGGTCAGACCTATACTCTCGCCACTGGTCTGATTTCTATGTGGTACCTCAGACCCTACACTTCGCGCTCCTGTTACGGCATGTAACATAGTTTGTATAAAAATAAATCTATGAGGTTATGGTCATGAGCCAGAAAACCCTGTTTACAAAGTCTGCTCTCGCAGTCGCAGTGGCAATTATCTCCACACAGGCCTGGTCTGCAGGCTTTCAGTTAAACGAATTTTCTTCCTCTGGCCTTGGCCGGGCATATTCGGGTGAAGGCGCTATTGCAGATGATGCTGGTAACGCCAGTCGTAACCCCGCGCTGATCATGATGTTTGATCGCCCTACTTTCTCTGCGGGTGCGATTTTCGTTGACCCGGATGTCGATATTTCCGGACGTTCGCGCATTGGTAATGACGCCAGCCAGGATAATATCGCCCCAACCGCCTGGATACCGAACGTGCATTTTGTTGCCCCGATTAACGATCAGTTTGGTTGGGGGGCGTCAGTTACCTCTAATTATGGTCTGGCAACGGAGTTTAACAATAATTACGCAGCCGGCTCGATGGGCGGAAAAACCGATCTGGAAACGCTGAACTTAAACCTGAGCGGCGCCTACCGTCTGAATAATCATTTTAGCTTCGGTCTCGGTTTTAACGCCGTCTATGCCAAAGCGAAGCTTGAGCGTTATGCAGGCGATCTGCCGCAGCAGATCGTTGCAGGCTCTGGTGGCAGGGTTCCTCCCGCCCTGGCCGCACAATACCCGGCAGATACGCAGATTGCGCGCCTGAAGGGTGACGAATGGGGCTTCGGCTGGAACGCCGGTATTCTTTATGAAGTGGATAAAGATAACCGTTACGGTTTCACCTACCGTTCGGAAGTAAAAGTTGACTTCGACGGTGATTACCGCAGCAGCCTGCCATCAATGGACCGTATTCCCGCGCAGTTGCGCCCGGTGTTTGCCAGCCTGCCTGCTGGCACTAACGGCAACACAATCGACGGATCACTTGATCTGAATCTGCCAGAAATGTGGGAGTTCTCAGGTTATAACCGCGTTGCGCCACAGTGGGCGGTTCACTACAGCATGGCATATACCAGTTGGAGTCAGTTCCAGGAGCTTAAAGCGAAAGGCAACAACGGCCAGACTCTGTTCTATAAAGAAGAAGGTTTCAAAGATTCTTACCGCATCGCGCTGGGTACGACCTACTACTACGATGATACCTGGACCTTCCGTACTGGTATCGCCTTCGATGATAGCCCAGTTCCAGCTAACCGCCGTTCCATCTCTATTCCGGATCAGGATCGCTTCTGGCTGAGTGCGGGTACAACCTATGCGTTTAATAAGGATGCTTCATTGGATGTCGGCATTTCTTATATGCACGGTCAGAAAGTGAAATTCGAAGAAGGCCCGTACTCCTTCGAATCAGAAGGGAAAGCCTGGCTGTACGGCATGAATCTGAACTACGCATTCTGATTTCCATCAGACGTAAAAAAGGTGAGCTTTTTAGCTCACCTTTTTATTTGCCTCAATTCCTTACTCAGAATCGATCTCTTTTAACTCATCCTGAATATCTTTTGCGTTCGGGTTTTCTTCTGGTTTGAGTTTACCGCCATTCGCAATAAAGTCATGACGCTGGAAGTAAGCTTCACGCACCATGATGTAAGGATCTGAAGATTGACGCAGCAGACCGTCAGAATCGAGCAGTTGCGCACGCGTTTCAATTCCTTCAACCGTCCATTTACCTATCGACAACGGCCAGGTTAACCAGGAGAGAACCGGATACAGCGTATCCACCATATCGCCGCCATCATCACGCAGCGTGAAACTGCCGTAGAACGGAAGCTGCACATATGGACCGTAACCGACATCATAATGGCCTAATGTGCTGCCGAAGCGGTGTGGTTCAACACGCTGCAACTTCGGATTCGCCATCCCCGCCACATCAATAAACCCGCCCATACCTAACAAGGTGTTGAGGAAGAAACGGGTAAAATGCACCATCCCCTGATAGGGGTCGCCTTGCAGGAAATAGTTAACCATGACAGCCGGTTCTTCAAGGTTGCCAGTAAAGTTGCTCAAACCATTACGGGCCGGCTGCGGAACATAATCACGCCAGGCTACAGCCACCGGGCGAACAACGTATGGATCCAACACATTAAAGTTGAAGTTGTACATGGTACGGTTGAACCCTTCAAATGGGTCCGAACGCCCCTGCTGTTCAGTACCGGAGCTCGCACACCCCACCAAAAGTGTGGTTCCCAGCGCAAGCGCCGACAGGCGAAGCTTCATAAGTGTCTCCCTGTGTATTATGGCTATCGCTGATTGCCATCCATGACGGAACGATGATGTATCCGCCTGATTAGATGTGAGCGATTGTAACAGCACGTCAATCGATGTCTATATGCCCTAACTTACTGATTTGATCATAGCCTGGTAATACAGACACAGTGATGGTTCATTTTAACGAAGCCAATAAAAACATGCGTTACCATTTTTGCGATTTCAGACTTTATCCACCAGCCTTCAAATAAAAACCGCTACGCTTTAGCAATACGTGCTTATTCAGGATCCTGGTATGAATGACATCGAAAAAGAGAAGATTGATCGCCACAGCGACGAGCTCCAGGTGGAAAGCGAAGAAAAGCGGAGCGGAAAAAAGATAGAGCTCAATGAGGACAGGCTCCCCTCACGTGCAATGGCGATCCACGAGCATATCCGCCAGGACGGAGAAAAAGAGATGGAACGCGACGCGATGGCGCTATTGTGGTCAGCCATCGCAGCCGGACTGTCAATGGGAGCATCGTTGTTGGCAAAGGGAATTTTTCACGTACAACTGGAGGGGGTTCCCGGCGGATTTTTGCTGGAGAATCTCGGTTATACCTTCGGCTTTATTATTGTGATTATGGCCCGCCAACAGCTCTTTACGGAAAATACCGTCACCGCCGTCTTACCCGTTATGCAAAACCCTACCCTCGGCAATTTTGGTTTGTTGATGCGTCTGTGGAGCGTAGTACTACTGGGTAATATTCTGGGCACCGGGGTTGCGGCATGGGCGTTTGAATACATGCCGATTTTTGATGAGGCGACCCGCGACGCCTTCGTCAAAATAGGCATGGATGTAATGAAAAATAGCCCGACGGAGATGTTTGCCAATGCCATTATCTCCGGCTGGTTGATTGCCACGATGGTCTGGATGTTTCCCGCCGCCGGAGCCGCAAAGATTGTCGTCATTGTCCTGATGACCTGGCTGATTGCCTTAGGCGATACCACACATATCGTCGTGGGTTCCGTTGAAATTCTCTATCTGGTCTTTACTGGCACACTGCACTGGGGCGACTTTTTCTGGCCTTTTGCCTTACCGACACTGGCCGGGAATATCTGTGGCGGGACGTTTATCTTCGCGCTGATGAGCCACGCGCAGATCCGCAACGATATGAGCAATAAACGCAAGGAAGAAGCCAGGTTGCAAGCAAAGCGGGAAGCACAACCGCAGAAAAACCAGAAAAAACAGACCTGAATGGCGACTGTTTGAGCAGTCAGGCAGCCTGAGACTTACCGTTGAGAGTAAAAAACGCTATACTCATGCCGCTTCGTCCCCTTAGTTAAATGGATATAACGAGCCCCTCCTAAGGGCTAGTTGCAGGTTCGATTCCTGCAGGGGACACCATCACATCTAGAACGCAACGCTCTGTTTTATTTCACCATCACGGTACTTGCCATAGCTCCACACAGTTTCTCCTCCGCCGTTTAGCGCCTGAGCATTTCGCGATGCCAGACAGGAGCCAGACCGGTTTGGCAAACCCCGTATTCTGGCATCCCGTTGGACGTTAAGGTTATAATCCTGACAACGATTTTATTGGATCAGATGCAAAAATGACAAAACTCACCCTACAAGAACAGATGCTGAAAGCTGGCTTAGTTTCCAGCAAAAAAATGGCGAAAGTGCAGAGAACGGCGAAAAAATCACGCGTTCAGGCCCGTGAAGCCAGAGAAGCGGTTGAAGAGAATAAAAAAGCACAAATTGAACGGGATAAGCAGTTAAGCGATCAACAGAAACAAGCGACGCTATCGAAAGAATACAAAGCGCAGATTAAGCAGCTTATTGAAATGAACAAAATCACCATTTCCAAAGGTGATATTGGGTATAACTTCACCGATAATAATCTGATTAAAAAAATCTACGTGGATAAGGTGACACAGGCGCAATTGATTAAAGGACGTCTGGCTATTGCCCGGCTGACTGCTGAAAGCGAGCGTGACAGCGAATATGCTATTATCCCGGCCGTAGTTGCCGATAAAATTGCGCAGCGCGACGACAGCTACATCGTCTTAAATTGCGAGCTGAGTCAGGAAGCGAAAGACGAAGACGATCCGTATGCTGACTTCGTCGTACCTGACGATTTAATGTGGTAAGTGAAAAATGCCGGATAATGAGTCCGGCATTTTTTCTAATAATGAGGTGACGACTCAGATGTTCATTCAATTGCCCTTATCATAACCGCACATCTTCTCTCTAGAACTTATAATGCTCTTTACTTAGCCCGTATTTTCTCATCCGCAAATACAGTTTTTTGCGCGGGATTTGCAGATATTCTGCTACTTCATTAATACGCCCTTGATGAATATTTAGCGCTTCGGTAATGATTTGCCGCTCATACTCTTCAACCCGGCGATCCAACGGTGTCGGTTCCGGCATATGCAACTGCGGATTAGCGGTTTCCGCCAATGGCAGCAACCCAACGGCAAAAAGCTCTGCGGCGTTTGCCAGCTCTCGCACATTACTTAACCACACACGACGTCGCATCCCTTTTAGCAATTCCCCGTCGACCTCCGGAATGGGGTGGTTCAGACGCAGACAGGCTTTTTGCAGGTAATGGCGAAATAGCGGTTCAATATCGTCCGGGCGCAGGGATAGAGGCTGGCAGGCGATTTGCGTCATGGCGAAACAGTAATAGAGTTCGGCCACGATCTGGTTTGTTGCCGCCAGTTCCACCAGCGATGTCGTGCCAACACCAATTAGCCGAAAAGGGCGCCGCTCCTGACTTTGCAGGTGAACCAAATGGTGCTGCTGCTCGCGCGTCAGACACGCTATATGGCTTAATACCAGCGTCCCACCTTGCGCTTGAGCAATCAGCTCACCGAGCTGAGCGGTGTTCCCGGCGGTGAGTTCTGCGCGGATAAACGGCCCCTGGGCGCTACGCCCCAACTGATGCAAATAACGGGCTCCCGTCATACGTCCCGTCCCGGGTTCCCCATAAAACCAGACGGCAAGATCCGTTTCTGCCAGTTGCTGCAGCCGTTGACGGTACTGATTTATCCAGTCGCTGTAGCCAACCAGTTCAACCTGCAGCTTTTGCTGGCAGTAATGACGACGGGCAATCACAGATTTTCGCTGCTGCAACGCCTGTGCAACCAGCAACAGCAGCTTACCGGGATCGACCGGTTTTTGCAGAAAATCCCATGCCCCTTTTTTCACCGCATCCACCGCCATCGGCACATCACCATGTCCGGTAATCAGCAGGATCGGCAGTTGGTTATCATCCTGATGAAAAAGAGCCATCAGTTCGATACCGTTACAGCCGGGCATACACACGTCACTCAGGACGATACCGGGCCAGTCAGCCTGTAGCCAATTTCGGGCATCGTAGGGGTTATTGCACGCGCATACCCGATAGCCTGCCTGCTCAAGCAACAAGGTGTAAGCATCAAGGACATCGGCATCATCATCAATCAGCAGAACAGAATATTCATCACTCAACATCTTCTACATCCGTCAGGTTGAATTGCAGTACCACGCAGGCATTGCGCCCCAGTGTCGATGCCAGGCGTAGCTCGCCGTTCATCTGCGTCATTAACGAGACACAAATTGATAGCCCAATACCGAGACCAACATCCTTACTGGTGGTAAACGGTTTTAATAGCGACGGTAGCAGCGCACCAGGCCAGCCGGGGCCATTATCGCTGACAAATACACACACCGTGCGGCCCTCGACCTGCCAGTGAACGTCAATCTTCGCGGCAACCGGACAGGCATCCAGCGCATTTGCCAGTATGTTTACCAGAACTTGCTGAATTCTCACCTCATCGCCCATAACCCACACGCGCTCAACCGGCAGCGAAAGCGTACCCTGCTGCGGTTTATGCCGCATAGACAATAACTCCCAGGCCGCGCTGAAGGTTTGCCGTAAATCGACCGGATGCAGCGGTGCCCCCGGCTCGGCCCGGCGCGCAAACTGTCGCAATGAGCGGATAATGGCATCGATACGGGTAATGAGTCCTTCGGCTTTGGTTAACGTGCTTCTGGCCTGCGCCAACTGCTCCTGTTCAATTGCCCTGCCCGCAGTAAACAGATACATCGACAATGCATTCAGTGGTTGATTGATTTCGTGGGCCAGCGTGGTCATGGTCTGTCCGACCACCGCCAGTTTCGCCGTCTGAATCAATTCGCCCTGGGTCGCTCGCAGATCGGCTTCAATCTCCTTACGCTCTGCCACTTCCTGTTCAAGCTGACTTTTTTGCGTATTGAGCTGACCCAGCGTATGGCGCAGTAACCCCGCAATGCGCCCTAGCTCATCACGACCATAAACCGGGATCGAGGCATCGGTTCTGCCAAGACCAATTTGCACCACGGCCTGGTTGAGCGCGGTAAAACGCTTCACCAACCGTGAACGGATAAAGTAGTGGTTTAGTCCCCAGGCAAGAAGCAGCGCCAACAGCGTCGCCAGCAAAATAAGCCCGCCGCTAACGCGAACAATCTGCTCCAGTCGCTGGTTAAACATCTGCATTTGTTGATGGCTACTTCCCAACTGAGCCTCAAGCAATGTTCGAAAACGACCAAGTGTAGCTTCTCTGGCATGACTGGCATCAACCAGCGCTTTTTGCGCCGCGACATAATCGCGCATCGTATCGGGCATTTTATTTTTCATCATCCCGATTTCCAGCAATTCGTCGATGGTTTGCCGCAACGTGATAGTACTGGGCCAGTCGTCCAGGGTACGAATATTTTCATCCGCCGTTTTCTTCAGATTTTCCAGATAGCGAATATGGTTCTCGACCAGCATGCCGTCGTCGCTACCTGACTTCAGTTCATTCAACCTGTCGCGTAAATCATCGACAATCTGGTTTTCAATTCTTGCCAGCGTGTACACCTGTTGCTGCTCATTCTGCACCTCCCTGGCGCGTTTCAGGTACAACGCCGCGTCGCCATTTTTCGCTTCAATTTGATCCAACAACGTTCCCTGCTGCCAGGTGAAATCCTGCACCAGAGAGTTCAGTTCGGTCGTGAAATCATCATGTAACCAGTCGATTCGCGCGGAAAGTTCGCTGACTTTTTCGCGTACCAGGAACATGTTGTAGAGCACCCTGTCCAGCTCGGTCATCAATGCCCGGCTATCTTGCAAAATCACCGCCAGCTGTTGCTGTTCCGCGGGTTGCAATCCCCGGCTCAGCAGTTCAATTTTGTCCAGATGTTCGATGATCTGATTGCGCAGTTGCAGCCGTACGGTCGTATTGGGGGCAAGCAGGAATTCATTAAGCTGATCGACAACCAGGTTAAGATTCCCTTCAATCAAAAAAGCGGAATGTACGCGCGGGAAATAGTCATCGAGCGAATAGCGGATTTGCGAGCTTTGCTCATGCCAGGAATACAAACTGACACAGCTCACGCTCAGCGTCAGTAAAGCCCCCGTCAAAAAAGCCCCCCGCAAACTGCTGCTGATGCTGAGCTGACGAAGACGTTGCCATAGCGAACCGCCTTTCATTGTAGTTCTTCCAGTTTTGATATCGCCAGGCGCTGGTTTTTAAGAAACCAGAGTTGCCACTCCATCATTTGCTGTTCAGCAAAGCTTTTATTATCGAATTGAGCAAGCCAGGCTTCATCTTCGCTGTTCCTGGCGTCGATTGGGACCTGGGTTAACAGCGCTCTGATTTCGGGTAACGGGTGTTTCAGACGAGCTTCCGCACTGTACAGCGCTCGCCAGGCATCCTTAAGCTGCGCGAGGCGGAAACTGATGGCCGTATCAAACATCCTCTGGACCAGTTGTTGACGCTTCAGGATCAGACGGTAATTAAGCGGTGGCTGTTTCATCAAAATGGCCTGTTGGGCTGCACGCGGGTTATCTGCTGCCAGCGACGTTACCGGATATTTACCGGTATTCGCATCTGCAAGGATCCGCTGCCCTTCCGGGCTCAATAAATAGCGGATAAAACGTTGTGCTTCATTGGCACGCGGGCTGTTTTTCAGCACGGCTACGTAGGTCGGCGAGACCGCCGAGTGTGGGAAGTAAGTAAAAGTCAGATTGGGGTCATTGAGCAGCAGATTGGCATAGTTATCAATAACCGGTCCCGCAACGCCCAATCCGCTCTTAATTTTGTCCGCAACACCAAAGCTGCGTGATGAGATGGTCACCAGGTTCCCGGCACTGGCCAGCAATGTCGCCCAACCTTCTTGCCACCCTTTTTGTTGCAGCAGTGATTCAACCATCAGGTGATTGGTATCGGAGCGCGATGGGCTACTCATCAGCAGGGCATTTTGATATTTAGGATGCGTTAAATCACCCCAGTCCGTCGGTGGTGGCAGATGTCGCGCCGTCAGTGCTGAACGATTAATCAGCAGACCAAATCCCGAGAGAGCCACGGCTACAGACGTCGACCGTATTGACTCTGGCACCAGACGCTGGCTTTCCGGCAATGCATTATCAAAAGGAGCAAGTTTCTGATGCTCCTGAAGATGCTGCAGTAGCATCGGCGAAGAGGTCAAAATCAGGTCAACGTTCTCCGCATTCGCGGTATCGAGCAGTTGTTCGAGAGAAGAACTGGTCCGGTTTAGCGTGCGGATCATCACTGACCCCGGCTCCGTTTGCCAGCGCTGAATAATCCAGGCCGTTGCCCCCGGGGAAAACGTCGTCGCCATCACCAGCTCCTTCCCCTGTGCCAGACAGGTCGCCGACAGCGACATAAAACACAGTGAGAGCGCCAACAAACTACCCCGACAGAAAAGTCTGTTTGTGATCCTGCTCATAAATACCAACATCTTCGAAAAATAATATTGAGACAAAATTTACCCGTTTATCACGACACATGGAAAAGATAAAACTGCTATCAAAATAACCAGACGGAATGCGATAACAGAGATAAAGAATACCTGAAAATGTCGTTTGAATTTGTTAATACCCGCACATGCTGATGATAAAAATGCATTAAGAATAATAGCTCTGGCCTCACCACAATTCAAAAAGGTCAAAATCAGTCCCACTTTCAGCAAATTGAGTCAATAGTGACACATTTCTTCAATTTGAATTTCTTAGCCATCTATTTCACTCTTCACTGCGAAAAATCCTGATATTCACATCAATATAAATTTAGGTGATGATATGTTATCAATATTTAAGACAGGGCCATCGGCAAATAAAGTCCCGGAAGAGAAAATTCAGGAGACTTATGGTCGATACCGCATTCAGGCGTTACTTAGCGTATTTCTTGGCTATCTTGCGTATTATATTGTACGCAATAACTTCACCCTCTCTACCCCGTACCTGAAAGAACATCTGGATCTCAGCGCAACACAGATTGGTTTACTCAGCAGTTGTATGCTAATTGCCTATGGGATCAGTAAAGGCATCATGAGTAGCCTGGCAGACAAAGCCAGCCCGAAAGTCTTTATGGCTTGCGGCCTGATCCTGTGCGCCATTGTCAACGTTGGCTTAGGGTTCAGCACCGGATTCTGGATTTTTGCCGCACTGGTCGTCTTCAACGGACTGTTCCAGGGGATGGGCGTCGGTCCCTCGTTTATTACCATCGCCAACTGGTTCCCACGCAAAGAGCGCGGACGCGTTGGCGCATTCTGGAATATCTCACACAACGTCGGTGGCGGTATTGTAGCCCCCATTGTTGGCGCCGCTTTTGCCATTCTCGGCAGCGAACACTGGCAAAGCGCCAGCTATATTGTCCCAGCCTGTGTCGCGGTGCTGTTTGCTTTTATTGTTCTGATGTTGGGCAAAGGCTCACCGCGCGAAGAAGGCTTGCCTGCTCTGGAACAGATGATGCCGGAAGAAAAAGTCGTGTTAAATGCCCGGCACGTAACCCAGGCACCGGAAAACATGAGCGCCTTTCAAATTTTTTGCACCTACGTGCTGCGTAACAAAAATGCCTGGTATGTTTCATTGGTAGATGTTTTTGTCTATATGGTGCGTTTTGGCATGATCAGTTGGTTACCGATTTATCTGTTAACTGAAAAACATTTCTCGAAAGAACAAATGAGTGTGGCGTTCCTGTTTTTCGAATGGGCCGCAATTCCATCCACACTGCTGGCGGGCTGGCTGACCGATAAACTGTTTAAAGGTCGTCGCATGCCGTTGGCCATGATTTGTATGGCGCTGATCTTCGTCTGCCTGATCGGTTACTGGAAAAGTGAATCCCTGCTGATGGTCACTATTTTTGCCGCCATCGTCGGGTGCCTGATCTATGTGCCCCAGTTCCTTGCGTCTGTTCAGACCATGGAAATCGTCCCCAGCTTTGCTGTCGGTTCGGCGGTCGGATTACGCGGTTTTATGAGCTACATTTTTGGTGCATCGCTGGGAACCAGTCTGTTTGGTGTCATGGTCGATAAAATGGGATGGCATGGCGGTTTCTATCTGTTGATGGGCGGGATTGTCTGCTGCATTCTGTTCTGCTATCTGTCTCACCGCGGGGCGCTGGAACTCGAACAACAACGAAAAAATGCCCAACAACAGGACACGGAGTTGCAGCTTGCTGATGCCAGGTAATCGGCTTTAGAGAGAAAAAAGTGCCAGCGATGCTGGCACTTTAGTTTGCTCAAATGGAAGCCAGAAAATCAGTCAATGTGGTACACAATTGCGTTTTCAGTTATGAACCTGCGATTTAATGCTTATTGTCCCCCACCATAAAGCGAATGATCAATCCGCATGTCGGGGCAAGAAAAAGAAACAGTCCCGTTACCATTTCGTTTCCGTCAGTCAACCGTATGGTAAAGAAATAAATTAATGCCGTAAGGATAGCCATGCCGAAAAAAGAACTAATTGACGCGGCAGCGCCCATTACCTGCCAAATATAGCAACTAACGCACAGAATGCTCAATGCGAGGAAAGTCCAAAAATAGAACATAGCGTTACCTCCTGTCTGCCGTAAAAATCGACGTAAGTCCTTACACATCCTTGAGTTTATAGTCTAAGACAATTCCTATCCGTTCGCAATTCGAGCAACATTTTCGCTACAATAACTGTTCATTTTCTGAACCGGGCATTCTCCATTGACCTTTATTTAATCGTCATAAAAACAACATATTATCTATAAGTCTATTCTTGCTTTTTATCGACCAAAAAACATTTACGAAACTTGAGGAATTATTTCTGGATGACATTAATCTTCGGGTGTACATTGTGCGTCCGATCATTCATACCCCTCGTGGTTTGTCCTGACTCAGTTTTACACTCTTTACAGGAACCATTGTCGCTCATAGTGACCTAACTGTTCAGTGACAGAGAGTAACGCTGTAGACAAAGAATCTTCGCGATACATTATTTTCGTACCAACAACAGGTGCTTATGTTCCCCCAATGTAAATTTTCGCGCGCGTTTTTGCATCCGCGCTACTGGCTCACATGGTTCGGTGTCGGTGTGCTCTGGTTACTGGTGCAACTCCCTTATCCTGTTTTATGTTTTCTGGGCACCCGTACAGGTACGCTGGCGCGCCCATTTTTAAAGCGCCGGGAATCCATTGCCCATAAAAATCTCGAACTCTGTTTCCCGAATCTGTCGCAAGAAGAAAGGAACAAACTGGTCGACGAAAACTTCCGCTCACTCGGCATGGCACTGCTTGAAACCGGTATGGCCTGGTTCTGGCCAGATCGCCGGGTGCGTAAATGGTTTGATGTTGAAGGTCTGGACAACCTGCAACGCGCTCAGGCGCATAACCGTGGCGTAATGGTAGTAGGCGTGCATTTTATGTCGCTGGAACTGGGGGGCCGCGTGATGGGGCTTTGCCAGCCAATGATGGCAACCTACCGCCCGCACAACAACAAATTAATGGAGTGGATACAAACCCGCGGCCGTATGCGCTCGAACAAAGCCATGATCGGCAGAAATAATCTGCGCGGCATTGTCGGCGCACTGAAAAAAGGGGAAGCCGTATGGTTTGCGCCCGATCAGGATTATGGCCGTAAAGGCAGTTCATTTGCGCCATTCTTCGCCGTCAAAGATGTTGCGACAACCAACGGTACCTACGTGCTGTCACGTTTGTCGGGGGCGAAAATGCTGACCGTCACCATGGTGAGAAAATCTGATAACTCCGGCTACCGTCTGTTTATCACGCCAGAAATGGAAGGTTACCCGGAAGATGAAAACCTGGCCGCGGCCTATATGAACAAAATTATCGAAAAAGAGATCATGCGCGCCCCCGAGCAGTATCTCTGGATCCACCGTCGCTTCAAAACGCGCCCGATGGGTGAAGCCTCGTTGTATATCTAAAAAGAAAGGCCGCAAGGCCTTTCTTCTTTTCTACGGCTAAATTACTTAACGCCCCACTTGTTCTGGAGTTCAGTCATTCGCTCATTATAGCTTCGGGCAATGCAGGCTGGCTCATCATCCTTCTCCTTCCAGCACTCGTTGCGTCCTTTGATCCACCCGCGCTGTTCCGCTTTAAGCATCGGGTCATTCTTCGATTTAGCCAGTGCCTGTTTAAAAATCCCGTTCAATTTCATGTCCATTGCAGAAAGCGACGGGCTCTGGCAAATAATATCTTCCGCACTTCCCTTTTGAACCGCAGAGCAAGAGTAAGACGGACCGGCGTTGGCCGATTTTTTCGCTGGAGAATAATCAACATTATCCTCAGGCTGACAAATCCCATGCTTGCGGTTTGGGCCAGCCCAGGATACTTCCGGGTTTCCGTCATCTTTTCTGGAAATTGAGACGGTATTTTTACCGCTCTTCGCCTCCCAGTAATTTTCATTGAAGCTTTTAATGGTCGCTTTTGCGCCATTAATCCATACATTGCCTTTACCATCACTATTCACACCACCAATACTTGCGCAGCTGAAATTGAACGCTTGCGGTGCAGCCGCCATTGACGTCAATGGCGCAAGAACAAGTGCTAACATCATTAATCTGGTCATTTTTAACCTTTTCATTATCAAATTCCGCGAAAAAATTAACCGCATTAACCTCAAGGTGATATGAGAATTCTCTGAGTAACAGTCACGTCGCTCAATAGCAATTTATTACCGTCAGAAATTAAACTGTCGCCGAATCACGACACTTGTAAGTTACTAAAATTAAATAAAAAAATGCCTCTTGTTTCACCTCATTTTTAGGCGTACATTAGCGCCGTCTGGAGCATTAAAGCTCAGAATTCTGAGGTGATGCAGCCAAGTAAGCGCGGGGTATTCTCCCTTTCGTTTATGCTCGCATCAGCTCTCTGTCAGGTAAGCATATGTTCATTGAGACGTACCCCAGGTACGCGGAGAGATGAAAAGTGAAATATTTCTTTATGGGCATTTCTTTTATGGTCATCGTTTGGGCCGGTACTTTCGCCCTGATGATCTAAATAAAAAGACGCAGCAAAAAAACAGGAGCCATTTGGCTCCTGTTTGCGTTTGGGGAATCGTGTTATCAGTCGGTACTTTCCGTGGTCGATTTCGCACTGGCAGGCAGCAAACCATCCGCGCGAAACATTGCTTTGATGCCGCGAATTGCCTGGCGGGTACGGTCACGGTTTTCAATCAACGCAAAGCGCACGTGTGTATCACCATAGTCCCCAAAGCCAATCCCCGGCGAAACACAAACCTTCGCCTCATTCAGCAATTTTTTGGCAAATTCAAGCGACCCCATTGCGGCGTATTGCTCTGGAATTTTCGCCCACACGTACATCGACGCTTTTGGCATTTCAACCATCCAGCCCGCTTCATGCAGCCCTTTGACCAGCACATCGCGACGACGCTTATATTGCTCAGCGATATCCCGTACGCACTGCTGATCGCCTTCCAGCGCGGCAATAGCGGCTACCTGCAGCGGTGTAAACGTTCCGTAATCGTGATAGCTCTTAATGCGCGCCAGTGCGTTTACCAGCGTTTTATTGCCAACCATAAAGCCAATGCGCCACCCCGCCATGTTATAGCTTTTCGACAAGGTGAAAAATTCAACGGCAACATCACGGGCCCCCGGAACCTGCATAATCGATGGCGCTTTCCAGCCGTCGTAGACAATATCGGCATAGGCCAGGTCATGAACCACCAGCACGTCGTAGCGTTTAGCCAGTGCGACGACCTTTTCGAAAAACTCCAGCTCGACACACTGCGCCGTCGGGTTGGACGGGAAGCCTAAGATCATCATCTTCGGTTTCGGGTAGCTTTCGCGAATCGCGCGCTCCAGTTCATTAAAGAAGTCGACCCCTTCCACCAGCGGCACGGAACGCACCTGTGCTCCGGCGATAACGGCACCATAAATATGGATGGGGTAACTGGGATTAGGCACCAGAACCGTGTCGCCGTGATCCAATGTAGCCAACATCAGGTGAGCCAGCCCCTCTTTGGAGCCAATTGTTACAATAGCTTCGGATTCAGGATCGATCTCGACGTCATAGCGTTCCTGATACCAGCGAGAAATCGCCCGACGTAAACGAGGAATACCGCGCGATGTTGAATAACCGTGGGTATCCGGGCGCTGCGCCACGGTACACAATTTTTCGACAATATGAGGAGGCGTGGCCCCATCCGGGTTCCCCATGCTGAAATCGATAATATCTTCGCCGCGCCGACGCGCAGCCATCTTCAGTTCAGCGGTAATGTTAAAAACGTAAGGGGGAAGACGATCAATACGCGTAAAACGACGTTCAGGGCGGGAATCAGCCATAATATCCTCAGATGTACGTTAGCGCCCGGACCGTCCGAGCGACGCTGCCACGATGGTGGCACGTTTAGAAAATAGCCTGATTAATTTCCTTCTGTCGAGAGGTACAGCAAAATATTTTTTATCGGCATAAAAGAGGAACAACATTTCTAAAACGGGAAATTCATGAATATCCAACCCTTATGAAATCACCAATTATTAACATTTTGTTGTTAAATACATTACGTTGAGGTCCACCTTCTCTGGCGAGATATTGTAAATACAACAATCATGCAACAATCCCCTTTTAATATTGTGGTTTTTCCTCATTAGTCCATGCTGACAGGGATGCTGGTCATCCTGCCTCAGGTTACCTATCATAGAGGTTTAACCCCTTCGCAAGAGTCACCTGTGCACGAAATATTCAATATGCTGCTGGCGGTCTTTGATCGGGCAGCGCTGATGCTGTTCTGTCTGTTTTTCCTGATTCGTATCCGCCTGTTCCGCGAACTGTTGCACAAGTCAGCCCACTCGGTGAAAGAGCTGCTCGCCGTTACTGCCATTTTCTCCATGTTTGCACTGTTCAGCACCTGGTCTGGTGTACCGGTAGAAGGCTCACTGGTGAACGTGCGTATTATTGCCGTGATGTCAGGAGGAATTCTGTTCGGCCCATGGGTCGGTATCATTACCGGACTCATCGCGGGTACACACCGTTATCTGATTGATATTGGAGGTGTTACCGCCCTTCCCTGTTTTATTACCAGTATCCTTGCTGGCTGTATTGCAGGTTGGATCAACCGAAAAATCCCTAAGGCGCAACACTGGCGCGCCGGTATTTTAGGCGGGATGCTTTGCGAGTCATTGACCATGATTCTGGTGGTCGCCTGGGCCCCCACTACCGAACTGGGGCTGGATATTGTCTCGAAAATCGGTATCCCAATGATCCTTGGCAGCGTCTGTATCGGCTTTATCGTCATGCTGGTACAAAGCGTGGAAGGAGAGAAAGAAGCCAGTGCGGCAAAACAGGCTAAACTGGCGCTGGATATCGCTAACAAAACCCTGCCGCTTTTTCGTCAGGTCAATAGCGAGTCGCTACGCCAGGTGTGCGAGATTATTCGCCATGATATTCATGCAGATGCCGTCGCGATCACCAATACCCAGCACGTTCTGGCCTATGTCGGCGTGGGCGAACTGAACTACCGCGATAACGATGATTTCGTTAGCCCTACCACCCAGCAGGCGATAAATTACGGAAAAATCATCATCAAGAACAATGATGAAGCACATCGCACACCGGAAATACACTCCATGCTGGTAATACCGTTGTGGGAAAAAGGTGTGGTCACCGGTACGCTGAAAATCTACTACTGCCATGCCCACCAGATCACCTCCTCATTACAAGAAATGGCTATCGGCCTGTCACAAATTATCTCAACTCAGCTTGAGGTTTCCCGTGCCGAGCAGCTACGTGAAATGGCAAATAAGGCAGAGTTGCGGGCACTACAAAGTAAAATAAATCCCCATTTCCTGTTTAATGCGTTAAACGCGATCTCATCGTCAGTGCGGCTTAACCCGGACACTGCACGCCAGCTCATTTTTAATTTATCTCGCTATCTTCGCTATAATATTGAATTAAAAGATGATGAGCAGATCGACATCAAGAAAGAGCTGTATCAAATTAAGGATTACATTGCCATTGAGCAGGCCCGTTTTGGCGATAAGTTGACGGTTATTTATGATATTGATGAAGAGGTCAGCTGTTTTATTCCCAGCCTGCTGATTCAGCCATTGGTTGAAAATGCCATCGTTCATGGGATCCAACCCTGCAAAGGGAAAGGTGTGGTCACTATCAGCGTGGCGGAATGTGGTAATCGGGTGCGCATTGCCGTCAGAGATACCGGTCATGGTATCGATCCAAAAGTCATTGAACGCGTTGAGTCCAATGAAATGCCGGGCAATAAAATTGGCCTGTTGAATGTGCATCACCGCGTTAAACTCCTGTACGGCGAAGGGCTACATATCCGCCGTCTTGAGCCTGGCACAGAGATTGCTTTTTACGTGCCAAACCAGCACTCACCTGCAGCAGCCCCGGCCACATTATTGCTTTAACCAGGAGTTAAGTTGTGAAAGTCATCATTGTTGAAGATGAATTCCTGGCCCAACAGGAACTTAGTTGGCTGATAAAAGAGCACAGCCAGATGGAGATTGTCGGCACATTTGACGACGGTCTGGATGTGCTTAAATACCTACAGCACAACCGCGTTGACGCTATTTTTCTGGATATTAATATTCCGTCACTGGATGGTGTGCTGCTGGCGCAAAACATCAGTCAGTTCGCGCATAAACCCTTTATTGTGTTTATTACTGCCTGGAAAGAACACGCTGTTGAAGCCTTTGAACTGGAAGCGTTTGACTACATTCTGAAACCGTACCAGGAATCACGGATTGTCGGCATGTTGCAAAAACTGGAGGCAGCCTGGCAGCAACAGCAAACAGGAACCCCCCTTACCAGCCCGGTGATGCGTGAAAACGATACGATCAACCTGATCAAAGACGAGCGGATCATCGTTACGCCAATCAACGATATTTACTACGCTGAAGCCCATGAAAAGATGACCTTCGTCTACACGCGACGCGAATCGTATGTCATGCCGATGAACATCACCGAATTTTGCAGCAAACTGCCTGCTTCACATTTTTTCCGCTGCCACCGCTCATTCTGCGTAAACCTGAACAAAATCCGCGAGATCGAACCGTGGTTTAACAACACCTATATTTTGCGATTAAAAGATCTGGAATTTGAAATCCCGGTTAGCCGGAGCAAAGTAAAAGAATTCAGGCAATTAATGCATTTATAGTGCGATTAGTCATGATCGTGCGGATCGTTGTAAAATGGCGATCTACTGCCGGTGCTATAAAACGTAATAAAGTGAATTTTCAATGAAATACAGACATGCGCTATCCCAGTTATGTTTTCAGATGCTGGAAATGGGTGCGGATCGCCGTACGGTGAAAAAAGCCCTCACCTCCCGTCGAATGAAGGCTCGTCAGGCTGTCGTACTGCTGTGCAAGCAAGAGATGGTGCTACTGAGAGCCGGGAAACTGCCGATACAAAACGCAACAAGCACGACATCTCACTGACAATAACAGGTCGCGAGCTAACTAAACCATTAACTCGCGACCACTTCGCGTACAGAGCATGCTACAGGCTAAACTGAATTAACTAAGAGCAACCTTCCGGCACGAGTCTTACAGAATGTGCCCCAGCGTCTGGCGTAAGTGCGCGCCGGAACCAAGCAGACCTGGATTATCATGCACAATCAGATATACCGGGATATCCTGCACATAGGCTTTAAAACGCCCTTTATCCTCAAAACCACCGCGAAAACCCGACGCTTTAAAGAATTCCAGGAAGCGCGGCACTATGCCTCCGGCAATGTACACCCCGCCAAACGTCCCCAGCGTTAATGCCAGATCGCCGCCAAACCGGCCCATGATGACGCAAAACAGCGACAGTGCACGGCGACAGTCAATACAGGAGTCGGCCAGGGCGCGTTCCGTAATGTCTTTCGGTTGCAGATTTTCCGGCAAACGTCCGTCGGATTTCACAATCGCACGATACAGATTTACCAGCCCAGGACCAGAAAGCACGCGCTCCGCAGAAACGTGACCAATCTCAGCCCGCAGCACTTCCAGGATAATCGCTTCTTCCTCGCTGTTCGGCGCAAAATCTACATGCCCCCCCTCGCCTGGCAGGCTCACCCAGCGTTTATCCACATGAACCAGATGCGCCACGCCGAGACCGGTGCCTGCGCCATAGACCGCAATAGGTTTGCCCTCGACAGGCTCAGCGCCGCCAAACTGGATCAAATGCTCTTTTTTCAGCATTGGGATTGCCATTGATACGGCTGTGAAATCATTGATGATTTCCAGATGGCTAAAACCCAGACTCTTTTTCATCTCGGCAATAGAAAATGCCCAGGTATGGTTGGTCATGGCCACCCAGTCGCCGGTTATTGGGCAGGCAATAGCGATACAGCCATCTTTGACGCTAACGCTATGCTCATCCAGGTACACGCGCACAACGGCTTCAAGGCTTGGGTAATCCAGCCCGGAATAGGTTTTCGCCTGCGAAATCTCGCCACTGGCAATATCGCACAGAGCAAGACGCGCATTGGTGCCGCCAACATCACCCACTAAAGCATATTTTGTCATTCTTCCACGGCTCCGCTAAAGTCAGAATACATCTTTGTCACACTGTAAATTCATGGGGGCATAACAACAACGCCCTGAAGGCTGATGCCCGTGGAATATCGATCCAGGTCACAGAATTACTTTATCGTTTCAGCACCTTTTGCAGCGATGCCGTTGGGCAGGCTGTGCAAACTACGTCTATGACTCTGCATTAAGGAATAGAAAATGCTCCATCCGCGAGCCAGAACGATGCTCTTGCTATCAACGCCTGCGTTGCTGATTGGTGTAGCGTCCAGCCTGGTGCTGATTGCTGTGATGAAAGTGGCTTCCGTTTTACAGCAATTTTTGTGGGAACGTCTGCCCATAAGCATCGGTATTGCCCAGGATTCTCCATTCTGGATTATTACTATGCTGACGCTTACCGGGGTGATGGTCGGGCTCATCATCCGCTACAGTCATGGTCATGCTGGCCCTGACCCAGCCTGCGAACCCTTAATCGGTATGCCCGTTTCGACGTCTGCATTGCCCGGACTGCTGGTCGCCCTGATAATTGGCCTCGCGGGTGGCGTCAGTTTGGGTCCAGAGCACCCCATCATGACCGTTAACATTGCGCTGGCAGTGGCGATTGGTAGCCGCATGTTTCCGCGAATTGCAAAGCTGGACTGGACCATCCTCGCCTCTGCTGGCACCATCGGGGCGCTATTTGGTACCCCGGTTGCCGCTGCGCTGGTCTTTTCGCAAACGCTGAACAGCTCCAACGATGTCCCCCTATGGGATCGTCTGTTCGCACCGTTAATGGCCGCCGCGGCAGGTTCACTCACCACCAGCCTGTTCTTTCATCCCCACTTTTCATTGCCTATCGCGCACTATACGCAGATGCATCTGGTCGATATCTTCAGCGGCGCGGTCGTTGCTGCCATTGCTATCGCGGCGGGGATGGTGGCCGTGTGGTGCCTGCCTCGTTTGCACCATCTGATGCATCGCCTGAAACACCCGGTGCTGATCCTCGGCGTTGGAGGCTTTATCCTCGGTATTCTGGGTGTTATCGGAGGACCACTAACCCTGTTTAAGGGCCTGGATGAGATGCAGCAAATGGCATTTAGCCAGACACTGGGAGCCTCGGACTATTTCATGCTGGCGGTGATAAAGCTGGCTGCACTGGTTGTGGCTGCAGCGAGTGGTTTTCGCGGTGGGCGGATTTTCCCTGCGGTATTCGTTGGCGTCGCGCTGGGGCTGATGCTGCACGCCCATGTCGAAGCCGTTCCTGCCGCGATTACGGTCTCCTGCGCCATTCTGGGATTGGTACTGGTCGTCACTCGTGATGCATGGCTGAGCCTGTTTATGGCGGCAGTGGTGGTGCCGGACACCACCCTACTACCGCTGTTGTGCATCGTTATGCTTCCGGCCTGGCTGCTCTTAGCCGGAAAACCAATGATGATTGCTGACCACCCCGATAAGTAGCTATCCCCCGTTGCGGGATTCCAGCGCACGGGTCACCGTGCGCAAGAGTTCTGGAAGGTCAGCCTTCGGCAACACCACTTCTATCAACGAGAGGCGTTGCGGTTTTGCCAGACGAGCCAGAACCTCTTCCAGTTGGACAGCCTGCTTCACGCGCCAGCATTCCGCCTGACATTCACGACTTAGCGCCTGTGGCACCAGCGTCCAGCTCCATCCGGCTATATCATTGTATCGCTGGTTCGCACCATGAATGGCACGTTCCACGGTATAACCGTCATTATTGAGCAGTAAAATAACAGGAGTTTGCCCGTCTCTAAGCATGGTTCCCAATTCCTGAATGGTGAGCTGTGCCGCACCATCGCCAATAATCAGGATCACCCTACGGTGCGGGAAGGCTGTTTGCGCCCCAAATGCAGCAGGCAAAGCGTAACCGATTGACCCCCATAGCGGCTGGACCAGAACCTCCGCCCCGGCAGGAAGTGACAGCGCAGCTGCGCCAAATGCTGCGGTCCCCTGATCGACAAGGATAATGTCGTCGGGGGCCAGATACTGTTGCACCGTATGCCAGAAATTTTCCTGCGTCAGAGGGCCTTTCTCAACCTGCAGACGCCCGGCACAAGGACGTTCAGGCGGAAGCGAAAACGACATTTCCAGGCACAGTTCCCGTAGCGTAGTAACCGCCTGTTCCATCGGGATGTTAAACCAGCTTCCCCCAACCCGCGACGCATGGGGTTGAACCTCAATAGTGCGCTCGCGAGGTAAGTTTTGCGTAAACCCGGCGGTCAGCGTGTCAACAAACCGGGTACCGACGCAAATAATCGTATCAGCATCTTCTATCGCCTTACGCACATAATCACTGCTGGCCCCCGCACTGTATGTGCCCACAAACGCAGGATGCCGCTCATCAAACAATCCTTTGCCCATCAACAGCGTGGCATGAGCCATCGGCGTTTCCGTCATCCAGCGTTGTAAAACGGGCTGCAAGCCAAATCGTAGCGCGAGAAAATCGGCTAATAGCGACACGCGTGAACTGTCCAGCAACTGCTCACGTGCATGATAGCGAAACGCAGCAGCTACACTACTTTCCGGCTCGCTCAAGGGAACAATGAGTATGTCACTCGGTGGTGTAGCAGGTTGTTTCGCAACATCAGCAGGTAGCATCAGGTAACCCGGTCGTCTTTCGGTTAACATCGCTTGCAACACGCGGTCAATTTCATAGCAGGCATTTTGTTCATCCAGCACTGCACTGGCGACCGTCACTGACTGTTGCATACGGTAGAAATGCTGAAAGTCACCGTCGCCGAGAGTGTGATGCATTAACTCGCCACGACGCTGAGCGCTGCGACATGGGGCCCCGACAATATGCAGGACAGGAACGTATTCCGCGTAACTTCCTGCAATACCATTAATTGCGCTTAACTCGCCCACACCAAAAGTGGTAAGCAGCGCTCCCGCTCCGACTACCCGGGCATAGCCATCCGCGGCATACGCCGCATTCAATTCATTCGCACACCCGACCCAACGCACGCTTGAGTGCTCAATGACGTGGTCAAGAAACTGTAAATTGTAATCGCCCGGCACACCAAACAGATGGTCAATGCCACAGCCTGCCAGCCTGTCCAGCAGATAATCAGCAACGGAATACGGGGTTTGCATGACAGCTATCCTTCTGACGGTAACCTCATGTTGAGTATCGAAGAACTGCGATGACTGTCCAGGAATGTCGCTGCGAAGGAGGTGGAAAGCAGGATGTACAGTTTTGGCGATTTAAATTTCCTTGAAGAATCGATTGTGTAACCGTATACACTGAAAGACACATATGTTCTGGAAGGAGGCGACATGGTTTATCAGGCTAACGAAAATCGCTATCACACAATGGAATACCGCCGCTGCGGTCAGAGCGGGCTCAAACTGCCGATTGTCTCTCTGGGTTTGTGGCACAATTTTGGTGATACCACTCAGGTCGAAAACAGCCGGACCTTATTACAGCGCGCCTTCGATCTGGGGATCAGCCATTTTGATCTGGCGAATAATTACGGCCCGCCGCCGGGTTCTGCTGAACGAAACTTCGGCCGCATCCTGCAGGAAGATTTTTTATCGTACCGGGATGAACTGATAATCTCGACCAAAGCGGGCTATACCATGTGGGAAGGTCCCTACGGTGATTGGGGATCGCGCAAGTACCTGATTGCCAGCCTCGATCAAAGCCTGAAACGTATGGGACTGGAGTATGTTGATATCTTCTATCATCACCGCCCTGATCCCCAAACTCCGCTCAGAGAAACCATGAACGCGCTGGATCATATTGTGCGTCAGGGGAAAGCGTTGTACGTAGGACTCTCTAACTATCCGACTGATCTCGCCAGACAGGCGATCGAAATACTCGATGATTTAGGGACGCCATGTCTCATCCACCAGCCGAAATATTCCATGTTTGAGCGCGAGGTTGAGAGGGGACTGCTATCACTCTTACAGGAGAAAGGTGTGGGCAGTATCGCCTTTTCCCCGCTGGCTGGCGGGCAATTAACTGACCGCTATCTGAACGGTATTCCGGCGGATTCCCGGGCAGCGAGCGCCAGTCGTTTTCTCAACCCAGACCAAATCACCCCACAAAAACTGGAAAAAGTCCGTGCTCTTAATGCGCTGGCCGAGCGCCGGGGACAAAAGCTGTCCCAAATGGCGTTAGCCTGGGTTCTCCGCGATGATAAGGTGACGTCAGTACTGATTGGTGCCAGCAAACCTGCGCAAATTGAAGATGCCGTTGGCATGCTGGCAAACCGTCATTTATCTCCCGAAGAGTGTGCGGAGATCGACGCCATCCTGGGTTGATGGAAATAAAGACACATTTATTAACAAAAAGTGCGCTCTCTGACGATTTAAGAGTTAAGGCGATGAAACGGGGCTTTACTGCCCCGTAATATTGCGTTAACAGGCCGGCTACGGCTCGATCGTGAAGGAGAGAAAGAATGTTCAGGTCACTGATTCTGGCGGCAGTGTTATTGGCTTTTGCACCGCTGGCCGCAAACGCTGGCGAAATCACCCTGCTGCCGTCGATTAAATTACAAATTGGCGATCGCGATAACTACGGCAACTACTGGGACGGTGGGCGCTGGCGTGACCGGGATTACTGGCACCATAATTATGAATGGCGTAAAAATCGTTGGTGGCGTCATGACAACGGCTATCATCGCGGCTGGGATAAGCGCAAAGCTTATGAGCGTGGCTATCGTGAAGGCTGGAACGATCGCGATGACCATCGCGGGCGTGGACATGGCCACGGGCACCGCCATTAATGTAACAAATCCCCATCATGCGGGGAGTACTGCTCACAAAAATCATCGAGTTACCCAGGGCCTGTGTCTATACCCAGGCCCTTTTTGCATCACGCTTCGCCAATCGCCAGATGACGAGCAGTCACATCCGCTCCCCCCTGTTTTCCCGTAAATTTCCTGTTCATTTCACAAATTCGCAAAATCGGAAAAAAAAATTCCGATTTATCGTGTTTTTTTTGAACTTTGCGCGATAAATATTAACATTAATTTAATATTATAAAACCTGGGGTGAGCGCTAATGAAAAAACAAGAAAGACAAAAGGCCATTCGGGTTAAGTTAGTAACCGATAAGAAGGTTTATGTTAGCGAATTAGCAAAGGAATTATCTGTCACAACTCGCACGATCCGTAATGACTTAAATGAATTAAGTCAGAATAGTCTTTTCTCGTTATTTCATGGTGGTGCACAAATAAAAAGCGCACCTGATGAATCATTATTTGAGCAGTCTTTCACCAACACCATATTGAATGGGTTCAAAAGCCACAAAGAAATTACATCGGTTTCTGCTCATGCCAAGCAAAATAGCTATATTGATGATAGCATTTACATACTTGGTTCATTTAATATAGATATTGTTTCTGAAACGACGACATTTCCTCAGATTGGCCAGACTATCCGAGCGTCTGCAACCCGTTTTTATGCCGGAGGCAAAGGCACAAACCAGGCAGTTGCCGCAGCTAAAATCAATAATAATGTTCATCTTACCGTTAAGTTAGGAGCCGATGAGTTTTCAAAAAAAGCCAAAAGATATTTAACCAATACTGAAATTTCTTCTTTTTCTTTTTTTGAAAATGAAATGTCATCCACGGGCATTGCAATGGTATGGGTTTCAGGTGCCACAGGTGACAATATGATCAGTATCGATCTTGGGGCCAATGAAACATTTACCCAGGAAGATATTCTATTGGATATTGATACCATTCGTAATTGCAAAGTTTTTTTAACTCAGCTGGAGAATAATTTTCCGATCACACGTTTCGCTATCATGCAGGCAAAACTCGGAAAATCGCTGGTTGTCCTGAATCCGGCACCTTATGTTTCAGAGATCAAAGAAATATTGCATTTAATTGACATTATTACGCCGAACAAAATTGAAGCTGAAGCGTTATCTGGTATCAACATTGTTGATATCTATTCGGCCAAAAATGCCGCCAGGAGCATTTATGTGCAAGGCGCAAAATGCGTCATTATCACGTTAGGTAGCGACGGTTGTCTGATCTTTGATGGCACAGTTTTCACTCATATTCCTGCCTATAAATCAGCCGTCGTCGATACCAGTGGAGCAGGCGATGCCTTTACCGGGGCACTGGCTGCATGCATTGCAAACGGTAAAGGACTCATCAATGCAGCGCAGTACGCTTCTGCGTTTGCCTCGTTGAAAGTTGAACGTAAAGGTGCATCAAATATGCCCAACAATTCACTCGTTTATCATCGTATGCAGTAGCTGTTTAGAGCATCATTCAGCCCCTACACCTATAGGATAATTTCATGAAAAATAAAATGTTTTATCGTGTTATCGGTGCCACAGTCGGTTTAGCGCTTTCCGCCACTTTCACCGTCCCCGCTTTTGCCGCCGATACTCAGACGCATAAACCTAAAGTCGCGCTGGTGATGAAGTCACTGGCAAATGAGTTTTTCCTGACCATGGAAACCGGAGCAAAAGAGTATCAGAAAAAAAATGCCGACAAGTTTGATTTGATTTCTAACGGCATCAAAAACGAAACGGATACGGCAAATCAAATCCAGATCGTTGAACAAATGATTGTCTCGAAAGCCGACGCGATTATCATTGCGCCATCAGACTCGAAAGCCCTTGTACCGGTCATTAAGAAAGCAATTGATGCAGGTATTATTGTCATCAACATTGATAACAAATTTGATGACAGTGTGCTTAAAGATAAAAACCTGAATATTCCTTTTGTTGGCCCGGATAACCAAAAAGGTGCAAAAGAAATTGGCGATTATTTAGCGAAGCATCTTAAGGCCGGTGATCAAGTTGGTATTATTGAAGGCATCCCTACCTCCAGCAACTCTCAGCAACGTACGCTGGGCTTCCAAAATGCAATGGCGCAGGGCGGCATGAAAGTCGTTTCTGTGCAATCTGGCCAATGGGAAATTAACAACGCCAATGCGGTCGCGGCGGCAATGTTAAGTGAGTATCCTGATATCAAAGCACTGTTAGCCGATAACGATAATATGGCATTAGGTGCCGTTTCTGCCATCCGCTCTGCCGGGAAAAAAGGACAGGTTCTGGTTGTCGGCTATGACAATATCGAAGCGATTAAGCCCATGTTAAATGACGGTCGTGTTTTAGCAACTGCGGACCAATTTGCCTCTCAACAAGCTGTATTTGGTATTGATGCCGCCCTTGATGCCTTAAAAAATGGCAAAAAACAGAATGAGCTCTCTAGCAACGTAGAAACACCAATAAAACTGATCGTCAAACAATAAGCGGAAAACAGTGCGCCGCTGTGGTACTGCCATCAATTGAGTATCAGAGCGGCTTACCGGATAAGGCCAGAATATGAAAAGTGGGCAAGAAATCCTCTCAATACAGGGGGTAGGTAAAACCTACAGTGAACCTGTTCTGGTGGATGTAACGCTAGCATTATATCCAGGAAAAGTACTGGCCCTGACGGGAGAAAACGGTGCCGGGAAAAGTACGTTATCAAAAATTATTGGCGGGTTAACCAACGCAACGACCGGAAAAATGGTTTATCAGGGGCAGCCTTACGCACCTGCGAACCGAAAAGAGGCGGAAACGCTGGGTGTTCGTATGGTTATGCAAGAACTCAATTTACTGCCTACGTTGTCGGTTGCAGAAAACTTATTTCTCGAACAACTTCCGCATCGATTCGGCTGGATCGATCGAAAAAAGCTAGCAGAAATGGCCCGTCCGGTGATGGCAATGGTTGGGCTGCAATCGGTCGATCCAACTACGCTGGTGGGCGAATTGGGTATTGGTCACCAACAGATGATCGAAATCGCCAGAAACCTGATTGGTGAAAGCCGGGTACTGATTCTGGATGAACCGACAGCCATGCTCAGTAGCCGTGAGGTCGAACTGCTGTTTAAACAAATAGCGCTCTTCAAAGCCCGGGGCGTTTCAATAATTTATATTTCTCACCGACTGGATGAGCTTGCGATGATTGCTGATGACATCGCGGTGCTACGTGATGGTCATTTGGTTTGCGTGGACGATATTAAACGCTATACCCGCGATCAACTTGTTTCGTTGATGGTCGGCCGCGATTTAGAAAGTTCATTTGATTTAAGTGGACGCCAGGCAGGTCAACCCATTCTGAAAGTGGAAAATTTTAAGCGTGGAAAAATCATTCGGGACACGTCGTTTACCTTGCACAGTGGCGAAGTGCTCGGCATTAGTGGCCTTGTCGGCTCTGGCAGGACAGAGCTGCTACGCGCTATTTTTGGCGCAGACAAAATAGACAGTGGCACATTACTGATTGGTACGCCACTTAAACCGGTGGTGATCCGTTCGCCTGCACAGGCTATCCGACATGGTATTGCATTAGTCACGGAGGATCGTAAAGGTGAAGGGCTTCTGTTACCACAGTCGGTTGCCGCAAATATCTCGTTGGGTAACAGCGACAAAATTAGCCATTTGTCGGTCGTTAACACATTGAGTGAAACCACATTAGCGAATAAACACATTAAAAGCTTAGGCGTTCGTACAACGAACACTTCACAGGCCGTGGAAAGCCTGTCAGGTGGTAATCAGCAGAAAGTTCTCATTAGCCGGTGGCTGGAACGAGACTGTGAAGTCGTCTTATTTGATGAGCCGACTCGCGGTATTGATGTGGGTGCCAAGCAAGATATTTATCAATTGCTGAATACGTTAACGGCTAAGGGAAAAGGCGTTGTTGTCGTTTCCAGTGACCTACGCGAACTGATGCTGGTTTGCGATCGTATTGCGGTCATTTCCGATGGCAAGTTAGTGAACACATTTACACGTGATAACTGGAGCCAGGATCGCATTTTAGCGGCTGCATTTTCGGCCTATCAGCATTCAGAAGAGACTGTCAGCGAGTAGCCGGGGATAAAAAATGAAAAACAATTTTGCGACAAAACAAGCGGCAGCAGAGAAAAGAAATACACCGACGTCATGGAAAGGCCTAAGTAGCTATATCGGGTTGCTCGGGGCGTTAGCCGCAATGATCGTCCTATTTTCATGCCTCAGTTCTCATTTCTGGAGCATGAACACTTTCAGCACTATTGCAAATCAGATCCCCGATTTAATCGTCATGTCGGTGGGGATGACATTTATCTTAATCATTGCCGGCATCGATCTTTCCGTTGGATCGTTGCTGGCGCTTGCTGCTGCAGTCGTCAGCGTCACCTATTTAAATTTTCATTGGACGCCCTGGCTGGCCGCACTTTCAGGCGTAGCACTCGCCACATTCGTTGGGGCGCTAACGGGCCTGATTACCGTTGCCTGGCGTATTCCGGCGTTTATCGTCTCACTGGGCGTTCTGGAAATGGCCCGCGGAGCAGCGTATCAGTTAACTGACTCGCGGACCGCGTATCTCGGTTCTATTTATGATTATTTAGCCGACCCCATTCTCTTTGGCGTCTCCCCTTCTTTTATTATCGCGATCGTTGTCATTGTTGCCGGGCATCTGGTGCTGACGCGAACCGTATTTGGTCGCCATTTGATCGGTATTGGCACCAATGAAGAAGCCGTTCGATTATCAGGTATAAATCCAGGTCCCTATAAGATTGCAGTCTTTGCCTTGATGGGGGGATTATCCGGTCTGGCCTCGCTGTTTCAGGTTGCCCGCCTTGAAGCCGCCGACCCCAATAGCGGCGTTGGCATGGAACTACAGGTGATTGCCGCAGTTGTGATTGGTGGCACAAGCCTGATGGGAGGACGTGGCTCTATTATCTGTACGTTTCTTGGCGCGCTGATCATTTCCGTTCTGGCTGCGGGACTGGCGCAAGTTGGCGCAAGCGAACCGACAAAACGTTTTATAACAGGAGCCGTGATAATCGTTGCAGTGGTACTTGATACCTACCGTAGCCACTTAAATAAAAAATAATCATGAGGGTTACCCGGCTTGACCGGGTAACCACAGCGGATGAAAGCCCTGCTACAATCCGAGCGCGGTCCCGACCAGCAACCAGATATTCAGTGCCACGACCAGCACCACAATCACCCAGCCAACCTGTTTCACCCAACGGCTATTAACTAAATCCCCCATCAGTTGGCTATTGCTGGTAAAAATCAGTAGCGGTACCAGCGCCAGAGCGATACCAAAACTGAGTAATACCTGACTCATCACCAGTATCCGGGTGGGATCAAGCCCCATTAAAATCACAATAAATGACGGCATCATGGTGACGCTACGGCGCACCCAGAGCGGGATATGAAAGCGGATAAACCCTTGCATAACCACCTGCCCCGCCAGCGTGCCAACCACGGTAGAGGAAAGCCCTGCCGCCACCAGACTTAAACCAAACACGGTTGCCGCAGCATGACTTAACAGCGGTTCAAGCGTCAGATAGGCCTGGTCCAGGTCTGCGATACCAGTATGCCCGCTAAAGTGAAACGCGGCTGCTGCAGTCGCCATCATCGCCAGATTGACAAATCCGGCAATCGTCATGGCGATAGCCACATCCCATTTCGTCGCTGCGTAACGCTGCAGGCGCGTACCACCATGCAAATGCTGGGTTAAGGAGGAGTGCAGATAAATGACGTGCGGCATGATGGTGGCGCCAAGCACACCGGCCGCCAGGAACACCGCTTCAGAATTAGGCAGGCTCGGTATAACCATCCCTTTGCTCAGCTGCGCAAGGTTCGGTTGGGAAAAGATCAGCTCGACAATATATGCCGCAGCCACGAACAACAACAAACCGCCGATCACTTTTTCCAGGGGTTTCTGCCCGCGGCGCTGCAGCATCAGAATTAAAAATGTCGCAATACCCGTGAGCGCAGCCCCCTGCAGCAGCGAAACGCCAAGGATGAGTTTAAAGCCAATCGCAGCGCCAATAAATTCTGCAAGATCGGTCGCCATCGCAATAATTTCGGCCTGTACCCAGTAAAACCAAACCACTGGACGAGGATAATGATCACGGATCTGTTCCGCCAGATTTTTGCCGGTGGCAATGCCAAGCTTGGCCGATAGCACCTGAATCAGCATCGCCATCAGGTTTGCCCAGACCACAACCCACAACAGTTTGTAGCCAAAGCTAGCCCCTGCCTGGATATTGGTAGCAAAGTTACCTGGATCGATATAGCCGATCGCCGCGATGAACGCAGGTCCCATTAATGCGAGCTTCAACTTGCGCGCTGCCCGCCCACTGCTACTCTCAACGCGATCGTTAGTCATTTTAGTGCCTCAGAAACATAGCCTTTGCTATGTTTCAAGCTACGCCTATTGAGAATGATTATCAAATTCATTTTAATGGGTGAAGTTGATTTCTCTGATAGCGTTTGTCTATGGAACGGTAAGAAATTTAGAAATGCCGGTAAGATGTTTGATTATTGTTATGAGATTAGCACAGTGACATAACTTTTCACTTCCATACTAAACATAACAGAAGTGTATCATCGATCACTAATTTTGAATCTCGTCACAGGTCCTTATTATAGTGTGTGTTTGATCTCGTTTTCTTTACTGTTGTTACATAGAATGTGCACGAAAACTAAATCTGCCTCAAATTTGGAGCAAATATGGACCGCGTTCTTCACTTTGTCCTGGCCCTTGCCGTGGTTGCGGTACTCGCACTGCTGGTAAGCAGTGACCGTAAAAAAATCCGCATTCGTTATGTTATTCAATTGCTTGTTATCGAAGTGTTACTGGCATGGTTCTTCCTGAACTCTGATGTCGGCCTGGGCTTTGTAAGAGGCTTCTCCGAGATGTTTGAGAAACTGCTCGGATTCGCTAATGAAGGGACTAACTTTGTCTTCGGCAGCATGAACGATAAAGGCCTGGCATTCTTCTTCCTGAAAGTGCTGTGCCCTATCGTCTTTATCTCCGCCCTGATCGGTATTTTGCAGCATATCCGTGTTCTGCCGGTTATCATCCGCGCGATTGGTTTCCTGTTATCCAAAGTGAACGGTATGGGCAAGCTGGAATCCTTCAACGCCGTCAGCTCCCTGATCCTGGGTCAATCCGAGAACTTTATCGCCTATAAAGATATCCTCGGTAAAATGTCTCGCAACCGCATGTACACCATGGCAGCAACGGCGATGTCTACCGTTTCCATGTCTATCGTCGGCGCGTACATGACCATGCTGGAACCAAAATACGTTGTTGCTGCGCTGGTTCTGAACATGTTCAGCACCTTTATCGTTCTGTCACTGATCAACCCTTATACCGTTGATGCCAGCGAAGAAAATATTCAGATGTCCAATCTGCACGAAGGTCAGAGCTTCTTCGAAATGTTGGGCGAATACATTCTGGCAGGCTTTAAAGTTGCGATTATCGTTGCAGCAATGCTGATTGGTTTCATCGCGCTGATCGCTGCCCTGAACGCCCTGTTCGCTACCGTGACCGGTTGGTTTGGCTACAGCATCTCCTTCCAGGGCATCCTGGGTTACATCTTCTACCCGATTGCGTGGGTGATGGGTGTGCCGTCCAGCGAAGCACTGCAGGTGGGCAGTATCATGGCAACCAAACTGGTTTCCAACGAATTCGTCGCAATGATGGACCTACAGAAAATCGCCTCTACGCTCTCTCCGCGCGCTGAAGGCATTATCTCTGTGTTCCTGGTTTCCTTCGCGAACTTCTCTTCTATCGGTATCATTGCAGGCGCAATTAAAGGCCTGAACGAAGAGCAAGGTAACGTGGTTTCCCGCTTTGGTCTGAAACTGGTATACGGTTCTACGCTGGTCAGCGTACTGTCTGCTTCCATTGCAGCACTGGTGCTGTAAGACGACATCAATACAGCCGTTACCAAACCGGGGAGATTCTCCCCGGTTTTTTTATGTCTGTTATCCAGCAATATAAGCAAATAAACGAGAAACGCAGGCAGGAATCAAATGCAAAAAACCCCCGCTTTTCAGCGAGGGTTTCAATTTTGGTGGAGCTAAGCGGGATCGAACCGCTGACCTCTTGCATGCCATGCAAGCGCTCTCCCAGCTGAGCTATAGCCCCACGATGCGTTTACGTACCAAATTCATTGGGATTAAATTTGGTGGAGCTAAGCGGGATCGAACCGCTGACCTCTTGCATGCCATGCAAGCGCTCTCCCAGCTGAGCTATAGCCCCGTCACGTAAAGCTTGTCGAGTTGACGGGCGGCATCATATGAATTCCCTTCGCGTGTGTCAACGGCAAAATTAACTCATAGAATTCAATCGCTGAAAAAGCAGGCAAATGGAGAACATTGCGCAACAACTCGCATTCAGTAGTTAAACGCGTCACGGTTTCTACTAAAATGGTGCTATAAAATGAGCCACTAATTAACCCCACGACCATTCAGGGAATCGTTATGTTCAAGGAACGGATGACGCCAGAAGAACTTGCTAATCTGACCGGATACAGCCGACAGACCATCAATAAATGGGTGCGCAAGGAAGGTTGGGCTACCTCACCCAAACCCGGTGTTCAGGGCGGTAAAGCCCGTCTGGTTCATGTTACCGAACAAGTTCGTGAATACATTCGCAGCGCTGAGCGTTCAGCGGAAGGCTTATCAGATAATTTATCTTTATCCGGTGACACCTCCATCGAAGCTCTACTGATAAGACTCGCCAAAGAAATGACGCCATCAGAACAGAAAATGTTTACGTCGCTGATCCTGCGTGAAGGCATTACGGGTTTGTTACAACGCTTAGGGATTCGCGACAACAAATAATATGAAAAAATTACGCAGTAAAATGACCACCGAAGAGCTGGCTGAATGTCTCGGTGTCGCCAAACAAACCGTCAATCGTTGGATCAGAGAGCAAAACTGGACAACCGAAAAGTTTCCCGGTGTTAAAGGTGGTCGCGCAAGGCTTATTCATATTGATGCCGGCGTCCGAGAGTTTCTTCTCAATATTCCAGCTTTTCGCAAGGCACCGGAATTTTATCAGGCAGAAGAACCGCTTGCCGAGTATACACACGTGGTTCGCAGTCACGCCTGCCGTCAGATAATCAGCGCACTGGATAACATGTCGCCAACGGAACAGGAAAAGCTGGCGATGTATATTTCGCGCGAAGGTATTCGCACTTTCCTGACCCGTCTGGGCATTGATGAGTCTGAATAACAGGCAAAAAAAACGGCAGGATGCACTCCTGCCGTTTTTTTATCGATCACTCTGCCTTACTGCTGACTTTCACGCTCAGCAATAAACGCGAGCGCCTTGTTAATACGTTCAATGCTGCGAGATTTACCAATCGCATGCACCGTAACGTCTAACGCCGGAGACTGACCCGCACCGGTTACGGCTACGCGCAGCGGCATCCCGACTTTACCCATGCCCACTTCCAGCTCATCAGCGGTTGCCTGAATCGCGTGGTGCACGTTTTCCGCGGTCCATTCACTGATAGCAGCCAGTTTGTCGCGAACCACTTCCAGTGGCTGACGCGCAACCGGACGCAGGTGTTTCTTCGCCGCATCGGCATCGAACTCAGCAAAGTCTTCATAGAAATAGCGGCAGCTCTGCGCCATCTCTTTCAGAGTCTTGCAGCGTTCACCCAGCAGTTTTACCAGCTCAGACAACTGCGGGCCGACGCGCGTATCGATATTTTCCTGCTCAATGTGCCACTGCAGATGCGTCGCCACATATTCTGGCGCCAGTGCATTAATGTAGTGGTGGTTCAGCCACTGCAGTTTTTCAGTGTTAAATGCGCTCGCAGACTTGCTCACCGCACCAAGAGAGAACAGCTTGATCATTTCTTCACGGGTGAAGATCTCCTGATCGCCGCTGGACCAACCCAGACGTACCAGATAGTTCAGCAACGCTTCCGGCAGGTAGCCGTCGTCGCGATACTGCATCACGCTGACCGCACCGTGACGTTTAGAGAGTTTTTTGCCGTCGTCGCCGTTGATCATCGACACGTGCGCGTAAACCGGCACCGGCGCGTTCAGCGCTTTCAGGATGTTGATCTGACGCGGGGTGTTGTTGATATGGTCTTCACCACGAATGACGTGGGTGATTTCCATATCCCAGTCATCAACAACGACGCAGAAGTTATAGGTCGGGGAACCATCTGTACGGCGGATAATCAGGTCGTCCAGCTCCTGGTTGCTGAATTCGATCGGCCCACGGATCTGATCATCAAAAATAACGGACCCATCCTGCGGGTTAGCAAAACGCACCACGCAAGGTTCATCAGCAGCGTGATGTTCGTGACCGTGACGGCAGCGACCGTCGTAACGTGGTTTTTCACCTTTTGCCATCTGTTCTTCACGCAGCTGTTCCAGACGCTCTTTGGAGCAGTAGCATTTATATGCCGTCCCCGCTTCCAGCATCTCATCGATGACAGCATTGTAACGGTCAAAACGTTTAGTCTGGAAATACGGGCCTTCATCCCACTCCAGATTCAGCCAGTTCATGCCATCCATAATGGCTTCAATAGCTTCCGGCGTGGAGCGTTCGAGATCGGTGTCTTCAATACGCAGCACAAACTCACCGCCATGGTTACGTGCAAAAAGCCAGGAATAAAGAGCAGTACGCGCACCGCCGACGTGCAGGTAACCTGTCGGGCTTGGCGCGAAGCGAGTTTTGATTTTCATGAAATGGCCTTACGTTTATAAAGATGCCGACAACCGGCAAATCCAGGGAAGATTATCAGGCTGGTATTCTATCACTGTGGTCTGATTCCTCAATGTTCATCGGGTTGGAACATCACGCTTTGCCATTTTCGTATACAAATCATGCGACATGGATTGTTTTGCGATCGTTTTGTTTAAATTTACGACGAACGAACAATTTCTTTAGAAAATGCGTTGACTCATTTTCAACTCTCCCTATAATGCGACTCCACACAGCGGGGGTGATTAGCTCAGCTGGGAGAGCACCTCCCTTACAAGGAGGGGGTCGGCGGTTCGAACCCGTCATCACCCACCAACTACTTTACGTAGTCTCCGCCGTGTAGAACAAGAAATTGAGAAGTGGGTGATTAGCTCAGCTGGGAGAGCACCTCCCTTACAAGGAGGGGGTCGGCGGTTCGATCCCGTCATCACCCACCACTTTCTCGCCAGCTGGATTTCTTGTTAAAATGTGAAGTACCGAAGTGGGTGATTAGCTCAGCTGGGAGAGCACCTCCCTTACAAGGAGGGGGTCGGCGGTTCGATCCCGTCATCACCCACCACTTCGGGTCGTTAGCTCAGTTGGTAGAGCAGTTGACTTTTAATCAATTGGTCGCAGGTTCGAATCCTGCACGACCCACCAATGTAAAAAAGCGCCCTAAAGGCGCTTTTTTGCTATCTGCGATTTATAAGATTCGAATCTGCCGCAGGTTCGGTGTTGAGCGCAGCGAAACAACGGAGCCGTTTACGGCGACGGCCCGAAGGGCGAGCGAAGCGAGTCATCCGGCACAGACATCATACCGTCAAAGCCGCCACCAGTTTTTCCAGCGCTGGCGTGGCCTGCTGCTGTTCATAGACAATATACAAATCCGCCGGAATACGTTCTTCTAACGGCCGGAATACCACGCCAGGCCAGCTCATCTGGGCATAGCTATCGGCAATCAGCGTAATCCCAATCCCCATGCTAATCATCGCCAGCACCGTTTGCGGCTCCCTCACCTCACGAATAATCATCGGTGAAAATCCGGCGCTCAGGCAAACGCGCTGTAAAAATGCCCAGTCGGTATGAATGGAGGGCATCGTGACAAAATATTCATTTCTCAACGCTTCCAGCGGTACGGATTCACAGGCGGTAAGAGCATGTTCTTCCGGCATGGCCACCAAAAATGAGGATTCATGTAAGCGCAGGCTGGTAAATCCGGGAGAAGGTTCAGTAGCCATGCGCCAAATTCCCGCATCCAGTTCACGTCTTTCCAGCATCGTCATCTGCATGGCAGGCATGTTCTCGCGAAACTGCACCTCAACGTTGGGATTTTCCTTCAGAAAACGCCGCATCACCGGACGCATTTTTCCCCACATTGCGGTACCAATGACGCCAAGCTCAATTCGCCCTGCCTCACCGCGACCAATCTGTTCCACTCGTGCCAGCGCCTGATTAGCACTGGATAACAGTCTGCGCGATTCTTCCATCAAAATTTTTCCGGCGTGGGTTAACGCCACGCTGCGGGAATGACGGATAAATAGCAACGTGCCGAGCTGCTGTTCCAGCTCTTTGATATGCGTACTGAGCGGCGGTTGCGACATATTCAGGCGAGCAGCAGCGCGTCCAAAATGCAGTTCTTCTGCGACGGCAAGAAAATAACGCAGTAGCTTCAGATCGATGCGGTGCGTGCGTTCCATGGATAATGCGCTCCTGAGTGAAGAATAATGCGCAAAGTTACCACATTGCATCGCAGAAAATGAAACGGCGGGTATCAGACCCCGCCGCTAAAGGAGCATTAATGTGCCGGTGATTTCTGCGCCAGTCGTTCAGGCTCATGCTTATATTTAAAGAACAATGCAAAAATAACCGCCAGGACCAGCGCGTAAGCGGCAAACACCAGCCAGATAGTTTGCCAATCCTTGACGCCATCGACAGAAAAGTAGTCCACTGCCATCCCGCTCAGGATTGAACCCACCCACGCGCCAATGCCATTTACCATCGTCATAAACAGCCCCTGGGCGCTGGCGCGAATGCTTGAGTCAACTTCCTGCTCGACAAATACCGACCCGGAGATGTTGAAGAAATCAAACGCGCAGCCGTAAACGATCATCGACATAAGCAGCAACACAAAGCCAAACGGGGACGGATCGCCAAAGGCAAAGAAGCCAAAGCGCAGCGTCCACGCCAGCATGCTCATCAGCATCACCGTTTTGATGCCAAAACGTTTGAGGAAGAACGGGATAGTGAGGATAAAGCCCACTTCCGCCATCTGAGAAACCGACAGCAAAATGGAGGGATATTTCACCACAAAGCTGTTGGCAAACTCAGGGTTACGGGCGAAATCATGCAGGAACGGATTACCAAAGACGTTGGTAATTTGCAGCACCGCCCCCAGCATCATGGCAAACAAAAAGAAAATTGCCATGCGCGGATTTTTAAACAAAACAAACGCATCCAGCCCCAGCTTACTGGCCAGCGTGGCGGATTCTTTTTTCTCCGCAACCGGTATTTTCGGCAACGTCAGCGCATACAGAGCCAGCAGCAGCGATGCGCCTGAAGCGATATACAGCTGCGCGCTGCTCAGCTCCAGCCCCATTAAGCTGACCGTCCACATCGCCACAATAAAGCCAATCGTGCCAAATACACGAATTGGCGGGAACGCGGTGACCGGATCCTGACCCGCCTGCGCAAGGCATGAATATGAGACGCTGTTCGATAACGCAATCGTCGGCATATACGCCATCGCGTTAACCAACATCACCCAGAACATGGTCTGGGGATCGGTAACGGTTGTGGCGTACAACAGCACGCCAGCACACACCAGATGGCACAGCATGTAGGCGCGCTCGGCACGCAGCCACTTATCGGCGATGATCCCCATAATGCCCGGCATAATAATCGCTGCCAGCCCTTTCGAGCTGTAGACCATACCCACATTCGCGCCGGTAAAATCCAGGGTGTTAATCATGTAAGAACCCAGGGTAACCAGCCAGCTACCCCAGATAAAATATTGCAAAAACGACATGAGCTTTAAGCGAGATGCGATACCCATTTTTCCGTTCCTTGCCAAAAAAGTAAGACCCCGCAAGCGGGGTCATGTTTTAATTATTCAGGCCAGTTTGCGCAAAAAGCCGCAGATCAGATTGATAAAATTCTGCTGTGAGAGTTCCGCTGCCGCCAGCGTCTGCGCGTGAGATAACTTCACATCCCCCAAACCTTCCGCCAGGTTGGTGATGGCAGCCACCGCAACCACTTTCAGACCGCAGTGGCGCGCAGAGATAACCTCAGGCACCACCGACATCCCCACCACATCGCCACCAATGATTTGCATCATGCGGATTTCTGCCGCGGTTTCAAAGTTTGGCCCCGGATAAGAGACAAATACGCCTTCGCTCAGCGGGAAACCTTCTTCTGCGGCAACGGTTTGCAGGATTGCACGATAGTCAGCATCATAGGCATTCGCCAGCGAAAAGAATCGCTCGCCAAAACGCTCATCGTTAAGTCCCACCATCGGTGTACCCGGCATCGTATTGATGTGATCGCTAAGCGCAACCAGACTACCCGGCCCAACTTCAGGGCGGAGGGAGCCTGCGGCATTGGTACAAAATAACAGTTCACAGCCCAGCAGCTTCAGTGTGCGAATGGCATCGGTCATCACCGTCATGCCGCGACCTTCATAAAAATGCCCACGCCCTTTCATACAGGCCACTGGAATACCGGCCAGATTTCCCAGCACCACCTCACCGGCATGACCATGTACGGTACTGACAGGGAATCCCGGCAATTTCTCGTAAGAGATGGCCACTGCATCCTCGATTTGATCCGCCAACGCGCCGAGGCCTGAGCCAAGAATAAAGGCTACGCGCGGCGTGAAATCGGGTTTGCAACTACGAATGATGTCGGCGCTGTACCAGGGATTTTGCGAGAAAAGAGAGTGACTCATGAGATGTCCTTAATACTGAGTAGTCGAAAATAATGTCGCGTACCGCACTGTTATAGCGAGACTACGCAATCGATTACCAATACCGTTTATCCCGACAACCGATAGTAAATCGGTATGGATGAGTCGCACTAAACCAGCCTGAAATCACATTTTTTTCGGGCCAGAAATGGCACAGAAATAGAGATACATGCAGATTTGGGATTTTTATTATTAAACTCTGCTCGGCCGTATTGTCGCTGAAGTTCTGTTCACTAATGCCGATACTCATGTTTTATGGCGTGAGGAATCCGTATGACAACTATCAACGTTTCCACCCCAACTGTTCAAAGCAGTAGCGGCGGAAAAGCACCAGCCGGGAATGATATCTCCGCACAGATTGCGCAAATCACCCAAAAGATAACCAAGCTAACCCAGCAGCTCAAAGATATCCCCAACAGCAGTGGCACTATTGAGCAGAAACGCGAGCAGCAGGAACTTATTCAGACCCAAATCAAGATGTTACAAGCCCAGTTGGATCAATTGTTGCGTCGGCAGGCCGAGGAGTCGCAGCAAAAGCAAAGCGCCGATCAGAGAAAAGCTGAAGGCATCAACACGGCTTCCGACCAACATCAGGTCGATATTTATATCTGATACAACGGATCGCGGGCACGACCGGCGGTTAATTCACTGGCCTGCATTCGCACCACGTCCCACAATGCCTGAGCGGCGGTTGAGAGAGCGCGATTTTTGCGCCGCGCCAACATCAGTTGTCGTTCCACAACAGGCGTCAGGCGCTTAACCTGCAAGTGGCTACCCTGCGGTAAGGGGAGCGCCAGTGCGGGCAGCACGCTGATGCCAATCCCCGCTTCCACCATCGGGAACAGCGTTGCCGGGTGTCCAATCTCCTGAACAATATTGGCATCAATGGAAAAATGGGCCAACGCCGCATCGATAAGCGGTCGGCTGCCGGAAGCGTAATCCTGTAACACCAGACGTTCGTGGTACAAATCCTGCCAGTTTACCCACTCACGTTGGGCTAACGGATGATCATGGCGACACAGCAGCAGGAACGGTTCGGACAGTACGGCTTCACACTGCAGATCGGTCACGGCGCCTGGGTCAATCACAATGCCAAAATCCACCTCTCCCTGACGAATACTCTCCAGTACCCATTGTTGTGGCCTGTCGTGCAGGACAAAATCGATTGCCGGATAAAGCAGGTTGCTCTGCGCAATACACTGCGGAATGAGATGCGCGGAAATCGTCTGGCTGGCAGCAACCCGCACCGTACCGGTTAACTGCGTACCCACCTGCCCGGCTTCACGCAGCGTACTATGCAGTTCATCCAGAATGCGTTCCAGCCGTGCCGCCAACTGGTGTCCGGCTTCCGTCAGCACCACCTCGCGCGTTGTACGATCCAGTAGCCGGACACCCGTCTGCCCTTCCAGCTCTTTTACACTATGACTAACCGCCGACTGGCTTAAGCCGATGATATCCCCCGCCCGGCTAAAACTTTTGGCCTGAGCGACGGTGACAAAGATACGTAATTGACGCAAAGAATAATTCATCGATTCTATTCATATATAGATGCAATAAATCAATTTTATTTCTCAAATGGAAAAACGCAAAATGTTGCTACCGAATTTCAGGAGTCTTTATGAAACTTTTTCGTATTCTTGATCCGTTCACGATAACGCTGATTACCGTTGTTTTATTGGCGTCGTTTTTCCCGGCCGAAGGTGGCTTTGTGCCTTTCTTTGAAGGCTTAACCACCGCCGCCATTGCGCTGCTGTTTTTTATGCACGGCGCCAAACTCTCTCGTGAGGCGATTATTGCCGGCGGTAGCCACTGGCGTTTGCATCTGTGGGTGATGTGCAGCACGTTCGTTGTCTTCCCGGTGCTGGGCGTCCTGTTCGCCTGGTGGGCGCCCGTCAACGTTGACCCGATGCTGTACACCGGATTCCTGTACCTGTGTATTTTGCCCGCCACGGTGCAGTCGGCTATCGCCTTTACCTCAATGGCAGGCGGTAACGTTGCCGCCGCCGTGTGTTCCGCTTCGGCCTCCAGCCTGTTGGGTATCTTTCTTTCGCCGCTGCTGGTAGGCCTGGTCATGAATATGCATGGCGCAGAAGGCAGCCTGGAACAGGTGGGGAAAATCATGCTGCAGCTGCTGCTGCCGTTCGTGCTGGGGCATCTCTCCCGACCGTGGATTGGCAACTGGGTGTCAAAACATAAAAAATGGATCGCAAAAACGGATCAATCTTCCATTTTACTGGTGGTTTACTCCGCCTTCAGTGAGGCCGTGGTTAATGGGATCTGGCACAAAGTGGGGGTCGGTTCACTGCTGTTTATCGTGGTTGTTAGCATCATATTGCTGGCAATCGTGATTGCTATCAACGTCTTTGTCGCGAGGAAATGCGGTTTCAGCAAAGCTGATGAAATCACTATTGTCTTCTGCGGATCGAAGAAAAGTCTGGCCAACGGGATCCCCATGGCAAACATCCTGTTTCCGACATCGGTAATTGGTATGATGGTGCTGCCATTGATGATTTTCCACCAAATTCAGCTGATGGTGTGCGCCGTGCTGGCGCGTCGCTACAAACAACAGACGGACGCGCTGCAGGCGCAGCAGAAGAGCCGCGCCGCGAAGGCCTAAAGCGGGCGTTTCAGGGGCTGAACCAGCTGCGTCAGCCCCTCAGTTTTAATCAGCAGCGTGATTTGCATCAGCTCACCCAGTTTGCCCGGCGGAAATTCATCCTTACGGGCAAACCACAGCAGATACTCTTCCGGAACGTCAATCAGCCGACGCCCTTTATATTTGCCAAAGGGCATGACGGTATTGGCGATCTCTATCAGCTGCTCTTTTTCCATCTCAGGCACCCAGCAAGCGGATCATTTCAGCTTCGTCGATAACGGCAATGCCCAACTCCTGCGCTTTTGCCAGTTTAGAGCCCGCCGCTTCCCCCGCAATCACCAGATCGGTTTTCTTCGACACGCTCCCCGCCACTTTTGCGCCCAGCTCGGTCAGACGCGATTTGGCGTCATCGCGTGACATCAGGCTCAGGCTACCGGTCAGCACAATCGTTTTACCGGCAAACGGGCTGTCGATTTCTTCAGCGTTGATAACCACCGGCGCTGGCCAGTGGATCCCCTGCGCCAGAAGTTGCACGATCACCTCGCGGTTACTCTCTTCGGCAAAGAAGTTAAACACGTGAGTGGCCACCACAATGCCCACATCCGGTACTTTTTGCAGCTCTTCAATGGAAGCCGCCTCCAGCGCATCCAGCGTACCGAAATACGCGGCCAGACCCGCAGCCGTCGCTTCGCCGACTTCACGAATACCCAGCGCGTAGAGGAAACGGGCAAACGTGGTCTCTTTCGCTTTTTCCAGCGCATTCACCACGTTTTGCGCAGACTTCGGCCCCATACGATCGAGGCCGGTCAGCTTACCGGCGGTCAGCGTGAACAGATCCGCTGGTGTGTGCACGTACTCTTTCTCGACCAGTTGATCGATAATTTTGTCGCCCATACCGTCAACATCCAGCGCACGGCGGGAAACGAAGTGTTTCAATGATTCCTTCCGCTGTGCCCCGCAGATTAAACCTCCGGTACAACGAGTAACCGCTTCTCCTTCCACACGCTCAACGTCAGAGTTGCATACCGGACAGTGGGTGGGAAACTCGATTTCGCGCGTATCTTCCGGGCGTTCGGAGAGTACGACGTTCACCACCTGTGGGATGACATCGCCCGCACGGCGAATAACAACTTTGTCGCCAATACGCAAACCCAGCCGCTCGATTTCGTCAGCGTTATGCAGCGTTGCGTTACTCACCAGCACACCAGCCACCTGCACTGGCTCGAGGCGAGCGACAGGCGTAATCGCGCCGGTACGACCGACCTGAAACTCAACGTCGCGAACAAAAGTCATCTGTTCCTGCGCCGGGAACTTAAAAGCTACCGCCCAGCGCGGTGCGCGGGCAACAAAGCCCAGTTGCTCCTGCAGCGCCATGGAGTCGACTTTGACAACCACGCCGTCAATATCGAATCCAAGCGTCGGCCGGTCTTCTTCAACCTTATGATAGTAAGCGAGTACTTCCTCCGGAGAGTCGCACAACGTTACCCTGTTGCTGACCGGGAGGCCCCACGCTTTAAACTGCAGCAGGCGACCCAGATGGGTATCGGGCAGTTCGCCGCCTTCCAGCACGCCGACGCCATAGCAGAAGAAAGTAAGCGGTCGCTTCGCTGTAATACGTGGATCGAGCTGACGCAGTGACCCAGCCGCCGCGTTACGCGGGTTAGCAAACACTTTGTTGCCAGTGCGGCGGGCTTCTTCGTTGATTTTTTCAAACCCGGCCTGCGGCAAAAACACTTCACCGCGCACTTCCAGGCGAGCCGGAATATTATCGCCACGCAGTTTTAACGGGATCGCGCGGATGGTGCGCACGTTCGAGGTAATGTCCTCGCCAGTCGTACCATCACCACGCGTTGCCGCGCTGACCAGCACACCGTTTTCATACAGGATACTGACCGCCAGGCCGTCCAGCTTAAGCTCGCAGCACCAGGTCAGTTTATCCGTGCTCTTCAGTCTGTCCTGAACGCGCTTATTGAAAGCGAGAAAACTCTCCTCATCAAACACGTTATCCAGCGACAGCATCGGCACTTCATGACGGATCTGGCTGAATGCCGCCAGTGGTGCGGCACCTACGCGCTGGGTGGGTGAATCGGGCGTGACAAGTTCAGGATGCTGCGCTTCCAGTTCACGCAGTTCGCGCAGCAGACGATCGTATTCCGCATCAGGAATTTCCGGCGCATCCATCACATGGTAGAGATACTCATGATGGCGAAGCGTGGTTCGCAGTTCTGTCAGTTGTTGTTCGATTGATTCCATATCGCACCATCAATGATAAAAAACCCCCGACAGGCGGGGGTTCAGAAAGGAGAGGTCACGCCAGAGGAAAATCAGGCGTGAGATTCTTTAACTTCGCGGATGCGGTCCTGATACTCGCGCAGTTTCTGCGGCGTCATCATGCGACGTTGATCGTCGAGCACCACACCGCCCACTTCATCGGCAATGTGCTGTGCGGACTGCAGCATCAGCTTGAAGTTTTGCAGCTCGTCACCATAGGACGGAACCTGCATAAAGATAGTGACGCCCGGCGTGCTGAAATCGCCGGTCATCTCAGGGTCAAACGTCCCTGGGTTAACCATATTGGCAAGACTGAACAGCGACGGGCCACTACCATCCGGGCTGAGATGACGATGGAAAATATTCATATCGCCAAATTTAAAACCAGCCTGCTGAATGCTGTTGAGCAACACTTCACCGTTGAGCTCGCTGCCGTGATGCGCCGCAACGTTCATAATGATGACCGCTTCTTTACGCTGCGGTTTTTCAGCAACGGGCGCTTCTTCAACAACCGGTTCAGGCTGCGGTTGCTGTTCAACAACAGGCTCTGCTGGCTGGAAGGTCTGTGGCGCAGGTTGTGGCGCGGGCTGCTGAACCTGCGGCGCAACGGGCTGATGTTGCATCGGCTGCTGCGCAGGTTGCTGCTGAACAGGCTGATGTTGCACCGGCTGCGGCTGCTGCTGAACATGCGGCGGCGGTACAGGCGCTTGTGCAGGCTGCTGCGCGTGTTGACGCGGCTGAGCAGACGCATAAGGCGGCTGGTACTGGTGTTGCGGCGACTGAGGAGGAACACCATGTTCCTGAGCGCTGCCGGGAGCATGATTCACACGATGCACGCGGACTTCGCCCACGCCTTCGTCTTCCTCGACGTTGTCGTCGTAGGAATCCTCGTCATCACGTTTAGACTTCATGCGTTTCAGTGGGCGATCGCGGAATATAGAAGACCGTTCTTTACGGCTAGTCCAGAAACCATGTACCAGTAAAGCGATTATGGCGATCGCGCCAACAATGATTAATATCAGACGCAAATCCTGCATCATTATATTCTCTGTTGTTCTAACACCTTGCCACCACGGCAAACATTTACTCACTAAGAGTATTTGCCGATTACGCCAAGTGCAAGTGCACTCTTGGCTTTCACGGCATAAAGATGAATAAAAACGTGCTTTTTGCTGTTTTTTCGAACATTTCTGAACAGCCTAACGCTCAACAACCCGGTAAGATACGCAAAGTTTACCAGAGCTCATATAACAAGGAGTATGTCCTGACCATGGTTTCATCATCTGCAGTTGTACCTCGCAGCGGTTTTTATTACTTTTCTCAGGGATGGAAACTCATCACTCAACCGGGAATTCGTCGCTTTGTTATCCTGCCTTTACTGGTGAATATTCTGCTAATGGGCGGCGCATTCTGGTGGCTGTTTACGCAACTGGACAGTTGGATCCCTGCGCTGATGAGCCACGTCCCGAACTGGCTACAGTGGCTTAGCTATTTGCTATGGCCGATTGTCACGATCTCCGTGCTACTGGTGTTTGGCTACCTGTTCTCTACCATCGCCAACTGGATTGCCGCACCGTTTAACGGCTTGTTGGCGGAACAACTCGAAGCCCGCCTGACAGGTGCAACACCGCCTGACACTGGCGTTCTTGGCATCATGAAAGATGTGCCCCGTATTATGAAGCGCGAATGGCAAAAGCTGGCGTGGTATCTCCCGCGCGCCTTTGTGTTACTGCTCCTCTATTTTATCCCCGGCGTGGGGCAGACCGTTGCCCCGGTACTGTGGTTCCTGTTCAGTGCGTGGATGCTGGCTATTCAATATTGTGATTATCCGTTCGACAACCACAAAGTGCCCTTTAAAGAGATGCGTATCGCCCTGCGCACACGCAAAGTCACCAACATGCAGTTCGGTGCGCTAACCAGTCTGTTTACGATGATCCCGGTGCTCAATCTGTTCATCATGCCGGTTGCGGTTTGTGGTGCCACAGCGATGTGGGTAGACTGCTATCGTGCTAAACACGCGTTATGGAAGTAATGCAAAAATGTGTAAAACAGGGGGGGCTTATGCCGTCCCTTATTCCATACTGACGTCGAATATTTCCTTTCTGAATATAGATATGCTAAATCCTTACTTCCCCATACTTTCTCAACAGGTATGCTGAAGCGGTATCCCAATTTCATACAGTTAAGGACAGGCCATGAGTAAGATTTTTGAAGACAACTCGCTGACTATCGGTCATACGCCGCTGGTTCGACTGAACCGTATCGGTAACGGACGCATTCTGGCGAAGGTGGAGTCACGTAACCCGAGCTTCAGCGTCAAATGCCGTATCGGTGCCAATATGATTTGGGATGCCGAAAAACGTGGTGTACTGAAGCCGGGCGTTGAGTTGGTCGAACCAACCAGCGGCAACACCGGGATCGCGTTGGCCTACGTTGCTGCCGCCCGTGGTTACAAACTCACCCTGACGATGCCAGAAACCATGAGCATTGAGCGTCGCAAATTGCTGAAGGCATTGGGTGCAAACCTGGTGCTGACCGAAGGCGCGAAAGGCATGAAGGGCGCGATTCAAAAGGCAGAAGAGATTGTTGCCAGCGCCCCAGAAAAATTCCTGCTGCTTCAGCAATTCAGCAACCCGGCTAACCCGGAAATCCACGAGAAAACTACCGGCCCGGAAATCTGGGAAGATACCGATGGTCAGGTTGATGTGTTTATCTCTGGCGTAGGTACCGGCGGTACGCTGACCGGGGTGACTCGCTACATTAAAGGGACCAAGGGCAAAACGGACCTCATCACCGTTGCCGTTGAGCCGACAGACTCTCCAGTTATCGCCCAGGCGCTGGCGGGTGAAGAACTTAAACCAGGTCCACATAAAATTCAGGGCATCGGTGCAGGCTTCATTCCAGGCAACCTTGATCTGAAACTTATCGATAAAGTCGTCGCCATCACCAATGATGAAGCAATCTCTACTGCGCGTCGCCTGATGGAAGAAGAAGGTATTCTGGCAGGTATCTCTTCAGGTGCTGCCGTTGCTGCCGCGCTTAAGCTGCAGGAAGATGAAACCTTTACCAATAAGAATATAGTGGTTATTCTACCGTCATCGGGTGAGCGTTATCTGAGCACCGCACTGTTTGCCGATCTCTTCACTGAGAAAGAACTGCAACAGTAATGCCAGCATGTTAAAAACGCGTAAAAAAGCACCCTTTTGGGTGCTTTTTTGTGGCCTGCTTCAAAGTTTCAACCCACCTGGCATTGATTCAGCCCGCCGGAACTGGTATTTAACCAAACTAATTATTTTGATGCGCGAAATTAATCGTTACAGGAAAAGCGCTAGCTGAATCGATTTTATGATTTGGTTCAACTCTTCCTTTCGCGGCATAATGTTTAATGACGAACGAAACGTCAGCGGCAAGAAGTTGCCAGCAACGGATTGCACCGAACTCCTTTTGTGTCGCGTCCTGTTTACGTCGACGCTAACAATACAGGCTAAAGTTGAACCGCCAGGCTAGACTTTAGTTCCACAACACTAAACCTATAAGTTGGGGAAATATAATGTTCCAGCAAGAAGTTACCATTACCGCTCCGAACGGTCTGCATACTCGCCCTGCTGCTCAATTTGTTAAAGAAGCAAAAGGCTTTACGTCTGAAATCACTGTGACTTCCAACGGCAAAAGCGCTAGCGCAAAAAGCCTGTTTAAGCTGCAGACTCTGGGCCTGACTCAGGGCACCGTTGTTACCCTTTCCGCAGAAGGCGAAGACGAGCAGAAAGCAGTTGAGCATCTGGTTAAACTGATGGCTGAACTCGAGTAAGTTCAACGAGTTCTTTTAAATATCAGTCACAAGTAAGGTAGGGTTATGATTTCAGGCATTTTAGCATCCCCGGGTATCGCTTTCGGCAAGGCACTGCTGCTGAAAGAAGACGAAATCGTCATTGACCGGAAAAAAATTTCTGCCGACAAGGTTGATCAGGAAGTTGAACGTTTTCTGAGCGGTCGTGCCAAGGCATCTGCGCAACTGGAAGCGATCAAAACCAAAGCTGGTGAAACATTCGGTGAAGAAAAAGAAGCCATCTTTGAAGGGCATATTATGCTGCTCGAAGATGAGGAGCTGGAGCAGGAAATCATAGCCCTGATTAAAGATAAGCACATGACGGCTGACGCCGCTGCGCATGAGATTATCGAAGGTCAGGCCACAGCCCTGGAAGAGCTGGATGATGAATACCTGAAAGAACGTGCGGCTGACGTACGTGACATCGGTAAACGCCTGCTGCGTAACATCCTGGGTCTGGCAATTATCGACCTGAGCGCTATCCAGGAGGAAGTTATCCTGGTTGCCGCTGACTTGACCCCGTCAGAAACTGCACAGCTGAACCTCGAGAAGGTGCTGGGTTTCATCACTGATGCAGGTGGACGTACCTCTCATACCTCAATCATGGCGCGTTCTTTGGAACTGCCTGCCATCGTCGGTACTGGTAGCGTCACCTCTCAGGTGAAAAACGACGACTATCTGATTCTGGATGCCGTAAACAATCAGGTTTACGTCAACCCAACTAACGACGTTATCGAACAACTGCGTGCCGTTCAGGAGCAGGTTGCTACCGAGAAAGCGGAACTCGCTAAGCTGAAAGATCTGCCGGCTATCACGCTGGACGGACATCAGGTTGAAGTGTGTGCCAACATTGGTACCGTTCGTGACGTTGAAGGCGCTGAGCGTAATGGCGCTGAAGGCGTGGGTCTGTATCGTACCGAATTCCTGTTCATGGACCGTGAATCGCTGCCAACTGAAGAAGAACAGTTTGCTGCGTATAAAGCCGTTGCTGAAGCGTGTGGCTCTCAGGCGGTTATCGTCCGTACCATGGACATTGGCGGCGATAAAGAACTGCCGTACATGAATTTCCCGAAAGAAGAGAACCCGTTCCTGGGCTGGCGTGCCGTGCGTATCGCGATGGATCGTAAAGAGATCCTGCGTGACCAGGTTCGCGCTATTCTGCGTGCCTCTGCTTTCGGCAAACTGCGCATCATGTTCCCGATGATTATCTCTGTTGAAGAAGTGCGCGCACTGCGCAAAGAGATCGAAATCTACAAACAGGAACTGCGCGACGAAGGTAAAGCATTCGACGAAAGCATTGAGATTGGCGTGATGGTGGAAACACCGGCTGCGGCAACCATTGCGCGTCATTTAGCCAAAGAAGTTGATTTCTTTAGTATCGGTACCAATGATTTAACGCAGTACACCCTGGCAGTTGACCGTGGTAATGATATGATTTCACACCTTTACCAACCGATGTCGCCATCTGTTCTGACGCTGATCAAGCAAGTTATTGATGCTTCTCATGCTGAAGGCAAATGGACCGGCATGTGTGGTGAGCTTGCAGGCGACGAACGTGCTACACTTCTGTTGCTGGGGATGGGTCTGGACGAATTCTCTATGAGCGCCATTTCTATCCCGCGCATTAAGAAGATTATCCGTAACACGAACTTCGAAGATGCGAAGGTGTTAGCAGAGCAGGCTCTTGCTCAACCGACAACGGACGAGTTAATGACGCTGGTTAACAAGTTCATTGAAGAAAAAACAATCTGCTAATCCACGAGATGCGGCCCAATTTACTGCTTAGGAGAAGATCATGGGTTTGTTCGATAAACTGAAATCTCTGGTTTCTGATGATAAGAAAGACACCGGAACTATTGAGATTGTTGCTCCGCTCTCTGGCGAGATCGTCAACATCGAAGACGTGCCGGATGTAGTTTTTGCTGAAAAAATCGTTGGTGATGGTATTGCTATCAAACCAACCGGTAACAAAATGGTTGCTCCTGTAGATGGCACCATCGGCAAAATCTTTGAAACCAACCATGCGTTCTCTATCGAATCTGATAGCGGCATTGAGCTGTTTGTTCACTTCGGTATTGATACCGTTGAACTGAAAGGCGAAGGTTTCAAGCGTATCGCTGAAGAAGGTCAGCGCGTGAAAGTGGGCGACCCGGTTATTGAATTCGATCTGCCGCTGCTGGAAGAAAAAGCCAAGTCTACCCTGACTCCGGTTGTTATCTCCAACATGGACGAAATCAAAGAACTGATCAAACTGTCCGGTAGCGTGACCGTGGGTGAAACCCCGGTTATCCGCATCAAGAAGTAATTCTTGCCGCAGAGAAAAATGGCGCCGATTGGCGCCATTTTTTTATACACTTCATCCGCCATTAAATGTGCGCGGTCATCGGTCGATAATACGCTTCGCGCATCAGGATTTTCATGCCCTCCGGCCCGCTTTCCAGCATCCGTCGTTCCGAATCCGCCACCAACAACTCACAGTCGTAACCACCCGCAATGCCAAACATGGCCCGCGCCACGCAGATATCTTCCAGCGCTTCTTTCCCGCTGGTGTCAAAATGTCCAACCATACGCCCATTCTGGCGAACCACCAGCCGGTAACTCTTCATCGCGACTCCCCTGCCGGTGGCAGAATTAATTCATCACAACCGCACTGGTGCGTCCACGTCATCACGTCCAGTACGCGCTGTGCAGCGTCATGCGTGGCAGCAGTGAGTGGTTTCCCCAGCACGATACCGCTCACCAGTTCGGCGCAGAACAGATCGCCGGTGCCCTTCAGGTCCGTTTTCACCCGCGGATGGGCTAGCACCTCAACCGTTTCAGCTGTCACAACGGCAACCTGAATGACCTCCTCGGTTTCTCCCGGTGCGCTGGTGATCACCACCCATTTCAGCGTATCAGTGAGCAGCGATTTGGCTGCCGATATCGCTTCATCCAGCGTGCGACACGGTTTACCGCTCAATATCTGCAGCTCAAACACGTTTGGCGTCAGTCCCTGTGCCAGCGGTAACAGATGTTTGCGATACGCCTGCGGTATTTCAGCCTTTACGTACATGCCGCTGTCCGTATCGCCAATCACCGGATCGACCAGAATACACAGATCCGGGTGGGTAGCCCGAACGGTCTCCAGCCACTGTGCCAACAGAGCGATTTGTTCCGCACTGCCCATATACCCCGTGGTCACCGCTTTTAGCTCACGTAACGCATCGCGCTCATTTAAGGCGCGAAGATAGCCGCTAAACCAGTCGGCCGGGATAACACCACCATAAAAGGTCTCATAATGCGGTGTATTACTGAACAGCACCGTTGGGATCGCGGTGACGCGTAATCCCTGCGCTTTGATAGCTGGGACGGCGATACTGTTGCCTACGCTGCCATACACCACCTGTGACTGGACGGCGACAATATCGGTTTGTAACGCCCGATGCTTGTCGTCGAAGAGCACTGACTGAATATCACTCCCCTGCTCCATAAATCTCTCCTCTCGCTGGACAGCGGGCTAACGCCTCACTATTATCGTCATATGCTAAAATTCATTTTGTCATAGGTCAATAATGATCGACGGAAAAACCGCTAACGAAATTTTTGACAGTATTCGTCAACATGTCGCTACAGGCACGTTGGCAGCAGGAGAAACGTTGCCACCGGTGCGTGAACTGGCAACAGCATTGAACGTTAACCGTAATACTGTCGCGGTGGCTTATAAACGCCTGGTCACCTCCGGACTGGCGCAGAGCCTCGGACGCAATGGCACGGTGATCAAAGAAATTTCTGCCCCCGTTGCGCTGGAAGGTGGCAATCCGGATACCGCGCTTGTCGATCTTTCCAGCGGCAATCCAGCGCCTTCGCGTCTTCCAGACCTCAGCCGTTATTTCGTGCAAATAAATAAGAATCCGCGTTTATACGGCGATGCCGCCGTATCACCCGATCTTAAGGCGTGGGCCGCGCAATGGATGCAAGAAGCAGTGCCAGGCAAGGGAGAAATCGATATCACCAGCGGCGCCATTGACGCCATTGAGCGACTGCTGTGCGCCCATTTACTGCCTGGCGATAGCGTAGTCGTAGAAGACCCGTGCTTTTTGAGCAGTATCAATATGCTGCGGTATGCCGGATTCTCAGCGAGCCCGGTCACCGTAGACAACGAAGGCATGCAACCCGACATGCTGGAGGCTGCGTTACAAAGAGGTGCGCGGGCGGTGATCCTGACGCCGCGGGCTCACAACCCAACGGGATGTAGCCTGAGTGCCCCACGCGCGGCGCAATTGCAGGAAATTCTGGCCCGCTATCCGCAGACGCTGGTGATCGTCGACGACCACTTTGCGCTGCTATCTGCTTGCCACTGGTATCCGGTGATTGCGAAGGAAACCACGCACTGGGCAGTCGTCCGTTCAATGTCGAAAACATTAGGTCCGGACTTACGCCTGGCCATTGTGGCCAGCGATCCGGTCACTTCAGCGAAACTGCGGTTACGACTCAACTCCGGTAGCCAGTGGGTCAGCCATCTGCTTCAGGATTTAGCCTGCGCCTGCCTGAGCGACGAAGAGTATCGACATAAGCTGGTGCAGACTCAGCAGTTTTACGCAACACAGCAGCAAAAACTGACCACCGCTCTCAGAGGATATGGCATTGATCTGCCCGTCGCTGATGGTCTGAATCTGTGGCTGCCTCTGGCGCACCACAGTCAATCACTTGCTTTTGCCCTGGCAAAATCCGGTTGGCTGGTACGCGAAGGCGAGGTATTTGGTGTGAATACACCATCGCACGGTCTGCGCATTACGCTGTCGACCTTAAACGACAACGATATTCATAAGCTGGCGGCTGATATTCATCAGGCGCAAAAGCGCTAACAGGAGAGAAAAAGTGCGAGTTCATTTTGTTATTCATGAGTCTTTTGAATCTGCTGGCGCGTATCTGCCGTGGGCCGAATCACGTGGCTATACCATCAGCTGGTCACGGGTTTACGCCGGAGAATCGGTTCCCGCCAATGCCGATGGCTTCGATATGCTGGTCGTCTTTGGCGGTCCGCAGTCTCCACGCACCACGCTGGCGGAGTGCCCGTATTTTGACTCTCAGGCCGAACAGCACCTGATCAACCAGGCGATTGCGGCACGCAAAATTGTGGTGGGGATCTGCTTAGGTTCACAGCTCATTGGCGAAGCGCTGGGCGCGAAAGTATGTCAAAGCCCGGAAAAAGAGATTGGTCATTTTCCCATTACACTGACTGAAGCAGGTAAAGCGCACCCGCTGATCGCCCACTTTGGATCGCCGCTGATGGTCGGTCACTGGCACAACGATATGCCAGGATTAACCGACCAGGCGACAATTCTTGCCACAAGCGTTGGCTGCCCACGACAAATCGTACAATACGGTAATTTTGTCTATGGCTTTCAGTGCCATATGGAGTTTACCGCCGAAGCGGTCGAAGGATTAATTCAGCACTCTGAGCAGGAGTTAGCCGAAGCCAAAGGGAAGCGTTTCATCCGTTCTGTTGAAGAGATGCGCGCATGGGATTATCAGCAGATGAATGAGAAGCTGTGGCAGTTCCTGGATAAGCTTGTGGAAAAACGTAACGATTGATTATGGCAGGCCGGATAAGACGCTTTACGTCGTCATCCGGCGATCGTGCCGTACGTTTGCCTGATGGCGCTATGCTTATCAGGCCTACAAACTAAATCCCTAATCCCTGGTTAAAGTGTTCTTCGCCAAACACGCCGGTCGAAAGGTAGCGATCGCCGCGATCGCAGATGATCGCCACCACCACCGCTCCCGGATTTTGTTCGGCCACGCGAATCGCTCCGGCTACCGCGCCGCCGGAACTGACGCCGCAAAACACACCCTCTTTCACCGCCAGCGCGCGCATGATGTTTTCTGCATCATTCTGATGAATATCCAGCACCTCATCCACCAGCGAGGCGTTAAAAATGCCCGGCATATACTCCGCAGGCCAACGACGAATCCCCGGAATACTGCTGCCCTCTTCCGGCTGCAGGCCAACGATGGTAACCGCTTTTTCCTGCTCGCGCAGAAAACGAGATACGCCGGTAATGGTGCCGGTCGTGCCCATGCTGGAGACAAAATGGGTAATACGACCCGACGTCTGCTGCCAGATTTCCGGTCCGGTGGTGGTGTAATGCGCGTACGGGTTATCCGGATTATTAAATTGGTCGAGAAGTTTACCTTCTCCGCGCTGCGCCATTTCCAGCGCTAAATCGCGCGCGCCTTCCATTCCCTGCTCTTTGGTCACCAGTATCAGTTCAGCCCCGTAAGCCCGCATCGCCGCACGGCGTTCCTGACTCATGTTGTCTGGCATCAGCAGCTTCATGTGATAGCCTTTCAGCGCGGCGATCATCGCCAGCGCAATCCCGGTATTACCGCTGGTTGCCTCGATCAACACATCACCAAGCTTAATTTCTCCACGTTTTTCCGCTTCGACAATCATCGACAGCGCGGCCCGGTCTTTCACCGAACCCGCGGGATTATTGCCTTCCAGCTTAACCCAAATTTCACTACCGTTATCCGGCGTCAGACGTTGTAATTTCACCAGAGGCGTATTGCCAATTGTTTGTTCTAATGTGTTCATGAGTGCTGTCCAATAAAAAGCCGGGTGGCGCTGCGCTTACCCGGCCTACAAAATCACGGCATATGCGGTAGGCCCGGTAAGCATAGCGCCACCGGGCGATAAACCTGCAAATTAACCTATCAGGCACTTTGCGCCAGAGCAAGTTCCTCTTCACGCGTTTCAATACGCTGGTCACCGTTATACAGACGCGCATTTTGCAGCCCGACAAACAGCCGCTCGCCGCGGTTTGGGGAATCATCGCCCTGCATGATGACCGTCAGCGGTTCGTTATACCACCCCAGCGGTTGCACAACTAATTGGGTGTAGTGTCCTTTCGGGCTGGCTTCCAGCACCTGTACCGGCAACGGGGAATCCAGGCTGGTACGACGGCTCACATCCACTTCCCACGGACGCAGAAACAGATCCACCGGCCCCTGATAACCAGGCGTATAACCCAGTGGCCAGCGGTGTGCGCCCACGTGGAATTGGCCGCCGCGAATCGTCCCCTGCAGGCGGTTAACCTCCCCCATAAATTCCAGGACAAAACGGGTAGCCGGTTCACGCCAGACCTGGTCCGGCGCATCGGCTTGTTCGATATGACCCTGACTCATCACCACCACGCGATCGGCCACTTCTGTCGCCTCTTCCTGATCGTGGGTAACAAACACGCTGGTGAATTTCAGTTCTTCATGCAACTGACGCAGCCAGCGACGCAGCTCTTTACGCACCTGCGCATCGAGCGCGCCAAATGGCTCATCGAGCAGCAGGATCTGCGGCTCTACCGCCAGCGCACGCGCCAACGCCACACGCTGTTTTTGTCCACCGGAAAGCTGCGCCGGAAAGCGATCCGCCAGATGGGCAAGCTGCACCATCTCCAGCAATTTGGTGACTTTCGCTTTGATGGCCGCCGCATTCGGACGCTCCCGCCGTGGCAAAACCGTCAGGCCAAAGGCGATATTGTCGAAAACGGTCATATGACGAAACAGCGCATAGTGCTGGAATACAAATCCCACTTTACGGTCGCGAGCATGCAAACGGCTGACGTCGGTGCCGTGAAAACGGATATGCCCGCTGGACTGATGCTCCAGCCCGGCAATAATGCGCAGCAGCGTGGTTTTGCCCGAGCCGGATGGCCCCAGCAGCGCGACCATCTGACCTGAAGGAATATCCAGCGAGATATCGTTCAGCACCTGGGTGCGACCAAAAGACTTCTTAATATTGGCAATCTCAATGCTCATGATTTTCCTCCTGCTGCGCGCGTTTCTCCTGGTTCTCCAGACGCCATTGCAACATGCTCTTCAAAAACAGGGTAATAATCGCCATCAGCGTTAATAGCGCCGCGGCGGTAAAGGAGCCGACCGTGTTGTAGTCCTGCTCCAGTAATTCAATTTGTAGCGGTAGCGATAGGGTTTCGCCGCGAATCGAGCCGGAAACCACCGACACCGCGCCAAACTCGCCAATAGCACGGGCGTTAGTCAGCACCACGCCGTACAGCAACGCCCAACGGATATTCGGCAGCGTAACGCGGCGGAACATCTGCCAGCCGGACGCGCCCAGCAACACAGCCGCTTCATCTTCATTGCTGCCCTGGCTTAACATCACTGGCACCAGCTCACGCACCACAAACGGACAGGTGACGAATACCGTCACCAGCACCATCCCCGGCCAGGCAAACATAATTTGCAGGTTATGCTCATCCAGCCATCCACCCAGCGGACCGTTAGAGCCGTAAAACAGCAGATAAACCAGGCCGGCGACCACCGGCGAGACGGCAAACGGAATATCCAGTAACGTCAGCAACAGCTGGCGTCCAGGGAAGTTAAAACGGGTTACCAGCCAGGCCAGCAACACACCAAACACCAGGTTCACCGGCACCGCAATCAGCGCAATCAGCACCGTCAGCCAGATGGCATGCAGCATGTCCGGGTCGGCCAGGTTCTGTAATACCGGCATTAATCCCTTGCTGAACGCCTGCACGAAGATGTAAATCATCGGCACCAGCAAAATAAACGCGGAGACCAGCATGCCTGTGCCGATCAGAAACCATTTCCCCCAGTTAATGCGGGGCGCGCCATAGCGTTTCAATTGGGTAATCTCTGCCATCAGTGACCTACCACACGTCGACCAAAGCGACTTTGCAGGGTGTTAATTGAAAACAGCAGCAACAACGAAGCCCCGAGGATCACAGAGGCAATCGCACTGGCAGCCGGATAGTCAAACTCCTGCAAGCGAACAAAAATCATCAGCGAAGTCACTTCCGTTTTCCATGCGATGTTCCCAGCGATAAAGATAACCGCGCCAAACTCACCGAGGCTTCGGGTAAACGAGAGCGCAACGCCCGCCACCAGCGCGGGAGACAACTCCGGCAGCACCACTTTACGAAAACTCTGCCAGCGCGTGGCACCGAGCGTTTCTGCGGCTTCTTCATACTCCGGACCTAACTCTTCCAGCACCGGCTGTACGGTACGTACCACAAACGGAATGCTGGTAAACGCCATCGCCACCGCGATACCAAGCCAGGTGTAGGTCACCTTGATATCCAGCTTCGCCAGCCACTCGCCGTAGAAGCCATTAACCGAAAACAGCGACGCCAGCGTCAGACCCGCTACCGCCGTAGGCAGCGCAAATGGCAGGTCCATCAGCGCATCCAGCAGCGTGCGGCCCGGAAAACGATAGCGGGTTAAGATCCACGCCATTAACAGACCAAAAACGCCGTTAAAAATCGATGCCACAAACGCCGACAGCAGCGTGACTTTATAGGCCGCCACGACCTGCGGATTGGTAATCACATCCCAGTATTGCGCCCAGCTCATTTGCGCCAGTTGCATTACCAACGCACTGAGCGGTAACAGCAATATCAGGCACACAAACAGTAAGCTGGTGCCCAGGCTTAAGGTGAAGCCGGGCAGTACGCGTCGGGAAGAAACAGCAAACATTTACTTGCGCCCCGCCGCCAACAACTTGTCCAGCTCACCACCGCTGACAAAGTGTGTTTTCATCACTTCAGGCCAGGAGCCGAACTTGTCTTCTACGCGGAACAATTCAGTCTGAGGGAATTTATCTTGCAGCTTGTCCATCACCTGGGGGTTATTCACACGGTAGTAATAGTCGGTGATGATGGTTTGCGCCTGCGGGCTGTACAGCCAGTTCAGATACGCTTTAGCCGCTTTCTCTGTCCCGTTGGCCTGCACATTCTTATCTACCCAGGCCACCGGGAACTCGGCAAGAATATTGGTTTTCGGAATAACAACCTCAAAACCCTGCGCTTCATACTGCTTGCGAATGTTATTCACTTCTGACTCGAAGCTGATCAATACGTCACCCAGACCGCGCTCTGCAAAGGTGGTGGTAGCACCGCGACCGCCGGTATCAAACACTTCGACGTTTTTCAGAAACTGGGTCATGAACTGTTCGGTTTTGGTTTTATCACCACCATCAGCTTTATCCGCAGCACCCCACGCCGCCAGATAGGTATAGCGCGCGTTACCGGAGGTTTTTGGGTTCGGGAAAATCAGTTTCACATCAGAACGCACAAGGTCATTCCAGTCGTGAATATTTTTAGGGTTTCCTTTACGCACCAGGAATCCCATTGTGGAATAGAACGGTGAACTGTTGTTCGGCAGACGAGATTGCCAGTCGGCCGGGATCAGCTTGCCTTTGTCGTGCAGGATCTGTACATCGGTGACCTGGTTATAGGTTACCACATCGGCTTTCAGCCCTTGCAGAATCGCCAGCGCCTGTTTTGATGACCCGGCATGAGATTGTTTTATCGTCAGTTTGTCACCGCCGTTATCCTTCGCCCATTGCTGTTCAAACGGCGGATTAAGGGCGGCAAACAGCTCACGGGAAACATCGTATGAACTGTTCAGCAGTTCCGTTGCCTGCGCCTGACCCACCAGCAACAGCAGCGCCGCCAGCGTCAGAGTTCTTTTTTTCAGTAAGTTAACGGCCATTGCGCACCCTTATAAATTTAATGACTTTCTTATGGTCATCATATTTATAACCGGCACTAAAGGAGTAACGGTTTTATATACCGTTTGATGATTTGAAAGTTGAAAAGAGAATAAGGGGAAACCCCTCCCCAGGTTCACCGGGGAGGAGACTGGCATCAATCAGATGCCGACGCTGACGCTTTCAGGCAGGGTGCTGCCGCCATCAATCACGTTTTGCGTGCCAGTTAAGTAGCTGGATTCATCCGACGCCAGGAACGCCGCCAGTTCACCCACTTCAAGCGGACAGGCCAGACGGCGCATCGGGATCGCTTTCGCCATGTCGACTAATACCGATTCAGGATCGTCCGGGTTAGACTGACGTGCAATATTTTCCGCCATTGGCGTACGAACGTAGCCCGGGCAAATGGCATTTACACGAATCCCCGATTGCGCGTACTCAACCGCCAGGGACTTGGTTAAGCCGATAATAGCGGCTTTCGACAACGCATACGCCGTTTCACCCGGGTCGGCCACCAGATCGCCAGTTACCGATGACATCATCACGATGCGCCCGTCTTTGCGCGCAATCATCTCCGGCAGAACGGCCTTCGTCACGTTCCAGACGCCTTTAATGTTGACATCAATGTGGAAGTCGCGATCTTCATCGCTCATTTCAAGGAAGTTGCCAAGGCGGCATACGCCTGCATTGTTGACCAGAATGTCGATTTTGCCTTCAATTTTCTTCGCGCGTTTTACCGCTTCCGTAACCGACGCAAAATCTCTGACGTCTGCGTGAACCGCTGTGCAGCGATGCCCGCGCCCTGCCAGTTCATCCGCCAGCTTTTCAATCTCATCGGAGATATCCAGCAGGATTAAGTTCGCGCCATGGCGGGCAAACGTTCTGGCGATCCCCTCGCCAATACCCTGAGATGCGCCCGTAATCAATGCTGTTTTGCCCGTGAGTTTTCCCATTTCAATATTCTCCTTTTGAATATGAAGCCTTCACTTCATTCACGCAGAAGATACAGCATTAACAAATTCATGCTGAGGAATAGCTCACTAAATCAGGTTAATTTCAGGTAAAAAAAATCCCCGTCGGGGCGGGGATTTTCAATTTCATGACAGATAAGAACGCGGTAGGCCTGGTAAGCGTGAGCGCTACCAGGCAACACCGGGGTTACAGCGCCATCAGTCGATCCAGCGACGGTGCAAAGTAATAGCCACCGGTGACCGGTTTAGTGAAGCGCAGCATCGCGTCACGTTTACCGTCGGTATCACCAAACATGCTCAGCAGTTGCTGCTCAATATTGTGCAGACGCGCGCAGTACGCGCAGAAATAGAGACCATGCGTACCGCTGGCTGTACCGTATGGCAGGCTCTGGCGCACAATTTTCAGCCCCTTGCCATCTTCTTTCAGATCCACACGGCTCAGGTGAGAGGTGACCGGACGGTCGTCACCGTCGATCTCTTCGTTGGCTTCCTTGGTACGGCCAATCATCATTTCCTGGTCGTGAATGCTCATGCGGTTAAGCTGCTTCAGGTTATGTTCCCAACGCTGCACGAATACATAGCTGCCGCCAGCATCGACGCCATCTTTAATAACAGCGACTTCACGGCGCGTTTCTTCGCCTGCCGGGTTTTCAGTGCCATCAACAAAGCCGCTGAGGTCACGCTCTTCCACCCAGCGGAAACCGTGGATCTCTTCTTTAACCTCAATGCAATCGCCAAATGCTTCCATTGCCGCCTGCGCAACGGAGAAATTCACGTCATGGCGCAGCGAGAGAATATGGATCAGTACGTCATACTGGGTCGCCGGAGCCAGACCTTTACCGTAAGGGATGAAGTCCTTCAGCTCTTCCGCGCCCACGCCGCCGCTCAGTGTGCGCCAGGTGTTGTTGCCAAAAGCGACTACCGCGCCCAGATGCGCATCCGGAAATTTCGCTTCAAAGGTCGCCAGCTTATCGGCAAACGTTTTGCTGGCCGCACGCAGGGCCTCAACATCACCTTTTACATTGGCTTCAATCCAAATCGCCGCACGGCAATGTTCTGGCAAAATGCCACTCTGAACCTGAGACATTGTTCCTCCTGAAAAAAGCTGCCACGACATCGTGGCATTGCTGGGCGTTATTCTACCTGTTTTTTTAGTAAGTCGATTTGTTCAGACGCAAATTAACGCCGCCAGATAATTTTGCTTACTTTCCACTCTTGTAGCGTATCGTCAGACGGCATTATGCCTTCAGGGCCGCTCCAGTCACCGGAAAAAATATAGCTAATATGCTGACTTCCTTCGGCTTTACACTCAACGCCCGCGCTGTCATCACCGGTTGCTTTCTGGCAATGACCAAAAGCTTTAGTGTAAAGGTCGCTAAACGGTGTACCGATTTCGACACCCGCGACTGATGAAATATCGTGGTCTAACACATCAATACGACTGATGGTTCCCTGGCTACCATTGATGACTATCGCCAGCTTGTCGTCTTTCATCGCTTCATAGAAGCGCACCACATTTCCGTTATCAGTCTTCATCCCGCTACGCAGGCGGTAATCACCGTCCAGCGCATCAGCAATGGCTTTTTCATCCAGCGGCGTAGTGCCCGTTAACGCTCCGACGCCCTGCTCTGTGACCTGCGTTGAAGAACCAAACCAGTTCCACGGATTGGCGGCAGACCAGTTCACCGAGGACAACGTTGAACACCCGGTCAGTAGCAGCGGCATCGCGCATAAAGTCAAACGCAGTGATTTCATTTCACTTCCTTCCTTATTTATCAACGTTGCTTGGAGTCCGGTTTCCCCAAAAAGTGCCGTTATTCTTTCTCAAGGGAAAAACAGACGCGCAGACGTTGATTGGTTAACAGCCAGACCAGCGCGACAATATCCGCCACCAGCAGCGCCAGACCAACGCCGTTGACCGGATCGCCCCCCAACCACAGCATCGGCTGCCAGCAGAGCAGCGCCAGTTGAGCCAGAATCAGTAATCCGCGCAGCCTGTGCCACAAAACGGGGAACGCAAAACGCCGCCCGCTGAGTAAAAACGCCAGCACGGCCGGAACACCGGGAAGTAACCCCAGCCAGAACGCGTCATGATCGGGATAAAACAGATTCAGCAACGTGTTGCCCTGCTCACGGGAAGAACCGGCAATCACAAACAAAACCCAGGTGCGTGCCTGCAACAGCAGTACGCACCAGAAGAGAAAAGGCAAGCGCAGACGCCCATGACCGTCATAGTCGGCGGGATGGAACTCAGTACTCTTCATCTTCGATTAAACGTTTACCCAGATGGAGTACATCGGTATGTTCATAGCCCAGACGCTCATACATACCCAGCACAACGTCATTATCGTCACGCACCATGATTTGAATCTTTGGACAACCACGGGCAATGAGCTTTTTCTCCAGTCGGTTCAGCAGCGCATTAGCAATACCGCGCCCCCTGAACTCAGGATGCACGCCAAGGTAATAGGCGGAGCCACGATGACCGTCATAGCCCCCCATCACTGTGCCGACCACCTCGCCGTTCACTTCTGCGACCAGAAACAAGCTGACGTCATGATTGACCTTGCGTTCAATGTCCATTTCCGGGTCATTCCATGGACGCAGCAGATCACAGCGCTCCCAGAGGGTGATCACCTCTTCGAAATCTTCCTGGCGAAATACGCGTATTTCCATGGTATTGGTTTCCTTTTCAGGACGTTAAAAAGCGATTATGGCGCGAACCACTGATTTAGCCAATATCTGACGCGAAGCGACGGAAAAAATGGCATAATACGGAATTGTCACGTATTGAAATGAAAAGTAAAACAATTCTTATCCCGATCCGTCGCAACGGACAACGCGATACGATATAACGTTTAGAACCTTTTTTTTACAACTCAGGCCGTATGAGCACTTTTAAACCACTAAAAACACTCACATCGCGCCGCCAGGTGTTGAAAGCCGGGCTGGCCGCCCTGACGCTGTCAGGCATGTCGCAAGCCATCGCTAAAGAAGAAGCGCTTAAGACCAGCAATGGTCACAGCAAACCGAAAGCGAAAAAAGCCGGCGCTAAGCGCGTAGTTGTCCTCGATCCGGGTCACGGCGGGATTGATACCGGCGCCATTGGTCGCAACGGTTCAAAGGAGAAGCACGTGGTGCTGGCGATTGCCAAAAACGTGCGCTCGATTCTACGCAACCAGGGGATTGATGCACGCCTGACCCGCTCCGGCGATACGTTTATTCCACTGTACGATCGTGTCGAGATAGCCCATAAGCATGGCGCCGATCTGTTCATGTCGATTCACGCCGACGGTTTCACCAATCCGAGCGCCGCAGGTGCGTCGGTCTTTGCGCTGTCTAACCGCGGTGCCAGTAGCGCCATGGCGAAATATCTGTCCGACCGTGAAAACCGGGCCGATGAAGTCGCCGGGAAGAAAACCACCGATAAAGACCATTTGCTGCAGCAGGTATTGTTCGATCTGGTGCAAACCGACACCATTAAAAACAGCCTGACCTTAGGCTCGCATATTCTCAAGAAGATCAAGCCAGTACATCGTCTGCACAGTCGTAGCACGGAACAGGCCGCCTTCGTGGTGCTAAAATCACCATCAATTCCGTCGGTACTGGTCGAAACCTCGTTCATTACTAACCCGGAAGAAGAGCGACTGCTGGGCACGACGGCGTTTCGTCAAAAAATCGCTACCGCTATCGCCAATGGCATCATTAGCTATTTCCACTGGTTTGATAACCAGAAAGCACACTCGAAGAAACGTTAATCATGAAGCCCGATGCACAGCGCGTAAAACAGTTCCTGCTTAGTCTGCAGGATAATATTTGCCAGCAGTTATCCGCCGTCGATGGCGCAGAGTTTGTTGAAGATAACTGGCAGCGTGAAGCGGGCGGCGGCGGTCGTAGCCGGGTGCTGCGTAACGGTGGTATTTTCGAGCAAGCGGGCGTCAACTTCTCCCACGTCCACGGCGATGCAATGCCAGCATCGGCTACTGCACATCGCCCGGAGCTTGCCGGGCGCAGCTTTGAGGCGATGGGTGTCTCGCTGGTGGTGCATCCGCAGAATCCTTACATTCCGACCAGCCATGCCAACGTACGGTTTTTTATCGCGGAAAAACCGGGCGCCGACCCGGTGTGGTGGTTTGGCGGCGGCTTTGATTTAACGCCCTACTACGGCTTTGATGAGGATGCGATTCACTGGCATCGCACCGCGCGTGATCTGTGCCAGCCGTTCGGCAATGACGTTTACCCACGTTACAAGAAGTGGTGCGATGACTACTTCTTTCTCAAGCACCGTAACGAGCAGCGCGGCATCGGCGGACTGTTTTTCGATGATTTAAATACGCCAGATTTCGACCACTGCTTCGCCTTTATGCAGGCGGTCGGGCAAGGTTACACCGAAGCGTATCTGCCAATCGTCGAACGCCGCAAAGCGATGAGCTGGGGCGAGCGCGAGCGAAACTTCCAGCTTTATCGTCGCGGACGCTATGTGGAATTTAACCTGGTGTGGGATCGCGGCACGTTATTCGGTTTACAGACCGGCGGGCGCACGGAATCGATTTTGATGTCGATGCCGCCGCTGGTACGCTGGGAATATGGCTGGCAGCCGGAAGCGAACAGCCCGGAAGCCGCCCTTAGCGAATTTATTCAGGTCCGCGACTGGGTGTAATGGCCGGATAAGCAACGGCAAAACCCGTAGGCCGGATAAGACGTGTTAGCGTCGCATCCGGCACAATAATCTCATCACGCCCACTGACGCATGCGCTGATGCAGCGTCAGCGACGGTTTCTCCGCAAACAACTGCTGGTAATCGGTAGCAAACTGCCCTAAATGCCAGAATCCCCACTGCATCGCAGCGTCTTTCACCGTCGCACTTTGCGACCACGGGCTAATAAGCTCCCGGCGCACGGCGTTCAGGCGAATACGTTTCAACCAGGCATTGGGGCCGATACCGAGGATTGCGTGAAACGCGTTTTGCAGCGTGCGACGACTCACATGTAGCTGGTTGCACAAGTCGAGTACGGTCAGCGGCTCTGACATATTTTCCAGCACATATTCGCGCGCCCGCGACAGCAGGCGGCGATAGCTCTGATGGCTGATGCTTTCAGCGGTCATAATCGGCTGAGCGTCTTCCAGCATGGTGCCCATCGCCAGCAGCAGGTTATCACCCAACACTTTGCGCACCGCCGGCTGATGAAGGTTCTCAGGATTCTCGCTAAACGTCGCCAGCGCCTGTTGCACAAAGCCCCATAGCGCGGCTTTATGCTGTTCTTTTACCTCCAGCGCCGACTGGTTGCGCAGCATATGCAGCACCCTTTCCGGGTTATGCAGGAAGTTAGCCTGACGCGCAATGGTGTCTTCAGAGATAACGACCCCAAGAATGGTGTAATCATCGGGTGTACTCAGCTCAAACTCCGTTCCGCCTGGGCGGGTCGCAATTTCAGCACTGCCAAGGCATTGCGTACCAATAAATCCCTGCTCGCCGCGGGTGGCCGGAATACCAAACCAGAACGAGTTCGGCCAGACCAGGCATGACTGGCGCAGCGCAAGACCGGTGTATTCACGGAACACCTGAATATCATCAAGCAGGATTTCCGTGAACTCGCCATGAAATTTTCCCGGATGCAGTTGATCGTAAATCTGCTGCCAGGCGGTAATCGTCAGGGCATGCTCATACACATCTGTTGTTCGCCGTTGGTGAACGTTGTCCACCTCGACCTTCGGCGTAAGTTTAACGTCTTCGGGTAATGCTTCATGATAAAGATGGTGCAGGTTTGCAGTACGGGTCTTTTTCATGATCTTTTAAGCCGGAAGCTTCAACGAAGCCCCCGGCCCTCCGACAGGTTAATTTTTTAAGCGATAGCGACTACTGCGTTTACGCAACGCTCCGTCAGAAAAGAGCTGTTCCAGCGCCTTTCTGGCTTCATCAAGTGACCAGCCAAAGTGCGCGGCCACTTCCCCTGCCGTCATTCCTTGACGGGTTGATGCCAACAACGCCAGGAGTTCATCAGAAGATTCAGATGTCACAGGCGTGTCCTGCGTCTTTTCCGCTTTGTCTTCTGGCATCATTTCTGGCTTCGGTGCGGGTTTCTTCGGCTGGCGCGTAAAACCGCCGATCAGCCACTGGGTGTCATCATCCGGCCGCCCTATCTCCTTGCGGCTGACAACACGTCCTGTACGCGCTGCAGCAGCGCTTCCGGCATCCAGCGCTGCACGACACGCGGCCAGATCGCCTTCCACCACCAGAGTCAGCCTGCCAGGATCCAGCACCTGGTGACTGAGCAGACGCACGTTCGCGGCTTTCAGCATGGCATCTGCCGCGTCTACGGCAGCCACCATGCCATCCACTTCCAGTAATCCCAGTGCATTGATCATCACAACCTCTCTTACGCGCGTTGTACCGGATTTCGGGCAATATCCAGAACAGCATCAGCGAAAGCATTACAGGCAGCTTTACAGGCAGCCTGGCTACCAGTTAAAAACGCCGCTGAGTAGTTGGTTTCTGACGGCGGCGGCACGTAGGTGACAATCTGTACATCGGCAGATTTGAGCGCAGCATCAATACCAAACGTTGCTTCCAGCGGCGGAGCCACCAGATACGCCATCGGATCGCCAAGTCGGCATCCTGCGGTCGCCGAGAGATACGAACCGGTACGCGAAACCACGTGCGCAAGGAAGGCGGTATCTTCTGCGTCATTGGCCCACTGGAACGCCGCGCCGCTTTCGATATTGGCGACCATCGCGTCCAGGCCGGCGCGGACTTCGGCCGGGTTAGGTCCACCGAGCATGATCAGCACTTCGCCCGAGGTTGGAGAGGGACTGTGCGCCGCGCCGGCATACAGCGAGCGGCCATAAACCACTTCCACCATCGCCTGTTTTGTCGCTTCGTCTGCAGCAATATACGCCACGTCATCAGAATCTGCTGTGATGAGTCCGAGACTACGTATATGTGGCGGTAATTTAAGTTCACGGGCAAAACCGTCATTTACCGAGGCAATCACGCGCATTGCGGTGACTGAAGGTCTAATCAAATCTAATGCTGGCATGATGCCTCCTTAACGGGTCATATTGATGCCGGACGCTTTTTGCTCCAGCATGCGCTTGGCCAAATCCACAATCACCGCCGCCGCTTCAACCGGTGGCGTACCGCCCTGGTGAATATTCGAGATACAGGTACGGTCAGCTTCAACGGTTGTCGCCACGCGTGGCGAATAGACGGCATAGCAAGAAAGACTTTCCGACTGGCCGAGGCCCGGACGTTCCCCAACCAGCAGGATCACCGCTTTCGCGCCGAGCAGTTCACCGATCTGATCTTCGATTTTCACACGGCCATAGCGAACAAAGAACGGTGTCCCGACTTTTAATCCGGCCTGTTTTAAGCCTGACAACAGCGGCGGCAGGATCTCTTCGTAGTTAGCGGTGATGGCGTCGGTAGACAGGCCATCAGAGATAATCACCTGCACATCCGGGTTCATTACACACTGTGATTTCAGCGCTTCAATGGCTTCTGCGCTCAGACGACGCCCCATGTCCGGGCGCGTCAGATACAGGTTTTTGTCGCTGATTTCCGAGCGCACTTCCAGCAAGCCTTGCGCTTTCACCCACTCTTCCGGGACTTCTTTCAACACTGTGTCTTTTGAACGCGAGTGGTCGGCCAGGAAGCGCAGTAGCGCCTGAGTGCGCGGACGCGGACCGGCACGACCGGTACATACACGCGCGGCGGTGCTGCGGCGCAGCTCGGTCAGCACTTCTGCACGATGCGGGTTCTCAACGCCAATCCACGCTTTCGCTTCGGCTGAACCTAAGTCCATCGCACAGCTTTCACCCGTTGGTGCGGCGCACTGCGTAGTGCTGCATTTCGCTTCTGGTGACGGCGCTTGAGCCTGCGGCTGTGACTCCCCCATTGACGCCATTACACTGCGTACAATTTCTTCAATCTGTTTTTGATCCATCGTATGTCATCTCCGCGTCATCAGAAGAACAGTGACGGATCGCCCGCCCGTTTGGTCAGGCGACCGTTTGCCATAATGCCCATGGTTTCCAGCCAGCGTTCAAACTCCGGCGACGGGCGCAGGTTCAGCAACTGACGCACGGTCGCGGTGTCGTGGAAGGCGGTGGTCTGGTAGTTGAGCATGATGTCGTCACCGAGCGGCATGCCCATGATGTAGTTGCAGCCAGCGGTAGCGAGCAGAATCATCAGGTTTTCGTTGAGGTTCTGGTCAGCATCAGCATGGTTGGTGTAACAGCAGTCGCAACCCATTGAGATGCCGCTCAGCTTGCCCATGAAGTGATCTTCTAAGCCCGCGCGAATAATCTGACGGTCGTTGTAGAGATATTCCGGCCCGATAAAGCCCACCACGGTGTTCACCAGGAACGGATCGTAGTGACGCGCCAGCCCGTAGTTACGCGCTTCCATCGTCACCTGATCGGCACCAAAGTTAGCGCCAGCGGAGAGCGCAGACCCTTGCCCGGTTTCAAAGTACAGGCAGTTTTCCCCGGCGATGCGGTTGAACTCCGCGCCCACTGCACGCGCCTCATCCAGCATCGCCAGCTCAACGCCAAACTCTTTTAAACCTTTCTCACTGCCGCAGATACTCTGGAAAATCAGCCCGCCCGGTGCGCCGCGACGAATCGCTTCGATCTGGGTGGTCACGTGCGCCAGTACACAGCCCTGGGTCGGAATATTGAACTTGTCGATAACGCCATACACGGTATCGAGCACGCGGCTTAAGTTTTCCACGTCATCCGTGACCGGGTTGACGCCAATTACCGCATCGCCCGCACCGAAGGACAGCCCTTCATAGATTTGTGCAGCAATACTCTGCACGTCATCACGGGTGTCGTTCGGCTGTAAACGACAGCTGAAGGTGCCCGGCAAACCGATGGTGGTGTTAGCTTTTTTGATCACCGGCATTTTTTTGCCACCGTAGATCAGATCCGCGTTCGAGCAAATTTTAGCCACGCCTGCGACCACTTCTGACGTTAACCCTTTGCGCATAAACGCAATGTCATCGACAGAGGTTTCATCACTCAACACGTACTCGCGCAGCTCACTGATGCTCCAGTTTTTGATGCGGTTATAGGCCGTTTCGTTGACGTCATCCTGAATCAGACGCGTGACGCAGTCCTCTTCATAGGAAATCACCGGGTTGTTGCGAATATCCGCCACCGTCATTTCCGACAACACCTGTTTGGCCGCCACGCGCTCCTGCGAACTGGTTGCAGCTACCCCTGCCAGCACATCCCCCGAACGCAGTTCGTTGGCTTTTGCCAGCACCTCTTTTACATCCTTAAACTGATAAACATTGCCGAACAATGTGGTCTTTAGTTTCATAAGTCGTTCCCTCAGGAAGGAAATGCGAGTGATTTCACCGTCACCGGCACAACCGATCCGCCAAAAAGAGGCGTACCAATGTCGATATAGTCCCCCGCCCGGACAACCACCTCATCGATGACCGCCAGCGGGTGTTGCTGTAACTGTGGGCGTAACAGCATGCCCAGGGCTTTACCAAAATCCTGCTCGGCTACCACCAGCAGGGGATGCGGATTCGGATAGCGCGCGACAAAGGCCAGCAGCGCATCAATCACCGTTAACAGCGCGGCGTAGCGCACCGGTAGCGAACCGGGCAGCGCCAGCACGTAGGCGTCGGTTTTCGGATCAAGGTCGAGCTGCAGCAGCGCCTGCTGCCAGGCGGCCACCAGATCAGCCTCATCAACCGGAATCGCCACCGGCAGATTGCGCAGCGGAAGCGCCACACCCTCCAGCCAGATGGTGCTGCCCGAAAGCGACAGCGTATGCGCCCCGGCACCAATCACCGTGGCGCGCACGGTTTGCGCCGGAAACTGCACGTTCATCTCACGCAGGCGCGGATGTTCATGCAGCGCCGTTGCTAACAGCGGCCCAATGTCGGAAAAACAGAACGGATCGGCAGGTTGGTTGCGGTAGCACTCGCCCACCCCACCGGACAACGTAATCACTTCAGGCTTCACGCCAACAGGCAGCAGACCGGTTTGCATCAGCGCCTGCGCCAGCGGTGAAAGCGTGCCGTCAATCACCTCCACAATCAGCGCCGCCATCCGTCGGGCCACCTGAACAAGCTGCGCCGCATTGAGGGTTCGGGCATCAGTGCCTGGACCAAATACGTCATCAACAATCATCTGCCCCGGCTGATGCGCATGTACTACGCGCCCCTGGCCGTCCGTTTCCAGTAGCCGCCCGCCGACGTTCAGGCAGGCCGAGCCGCTGACTTTTCCCGCGTCGAACAGGACGTAATTCGACGTACCGCCGCCGATGTCGATATTCAGTACGCGGCACAATTTCTGTTCGGACAGGGTTTGCGCCCCCGCACCGTGACCGGCAATCACCGATTCCAGATGCGGACCGGCGCTGGCAACCACGAAATCCCCCAGCGACTGGGAGAGCGCCATCACCGCCGGGCGCGCGTTGCGCGTTTTGGCACTTTCCCCGGTAATGATGATCGCGCCGGAATCGACGGTCTCTGGCGCAATCCCCGCCGCCTGATACTGGGCGAGGATCAGGGCTTTCAGTTCGGCCTCTTTCAACCCGCCCTGCTTATCAACGGGGGTAAAGAACACCGGGCTTTGCCAGCTAATTTCGCGTTTGATGAATTCGTAGCGCGGCACCTGCGACACTGCCGCACGGTTAACCAGCTCAAGGCGCGAGAAGATCACCTGAGTGGTGGTGGTGCCGATATCGATACCGACGCTCAGTAGCTGGCGAGTATTCACGATTGCGCCTCCGGATTGGTTTCTGCTGGTGCCGGAACATCTTCGTCTTTCGGTACTAACAGCATAGCCACGCCAATCGCCGTCACGCCGCCAATCAGCTTGCCGACAATCATCGGGAAGATCATGGCGTTCATGTTGGCAGCGGCGAAGCCTAAGTGGTCACCCAGCGCGAAGGCCGCTGAGACCGCGAACGCGCAGTTGATCACTTTGCCGCGGGTATCCATGTTTTTCATCATGCCGAACATTGGGATGTTGTTGGCAAGCGTTGCCACCATACCCGCAGCCGCAATGTTATTGACTTTTAACAGGTTGCCGACGCTCATCAGCGGTTTTTCAAACCAGCGGGTCAGCAGCAGCACCATTGGGTAGGCACCCAGCAGCACACAGGAGATAGAACCGATAACTTCGATGGCGCGCATCACTTCACCCGGCTTGTCGCCTGGCGCCATGAAAATAGGATCAAGACCTGGGATCAGCTCCCAGCCGAGCAGGAACTTGATGACTGCCGCAGCCAGACCGAGGGTGATCAGCGCTACCAGGAACTTGGCGAAGATCTGGAAGCCGTTGATCATTTTTTCCGGGATGAATTTCAGTCCCAGCGCCACCAGCACGGCCACGATCAGCACCGGGATCATGTTCATCAGGATCAGCGCAAAGGTGAACTCCACCGGCTGACCGTTGATTTCCACGCCGGAGTACATCGCGACCAGACCACCCGCAATACAGCCAATCGGAATGGTGACGATACCAGCCAGCACGCCCAACGCCAGATAACGACGGTCAGACGGTTCAATAATTCCCAGCGCAACCGGAATGGAGAAGACCAGCGTCGGTCCCATCATCGCGCCAAGGATCAGGCCAGAGTACAACCATGCCGCCACGTCGCCGCCCGCCAGTTCTTTCGCCAGGAAGAAGCCGCCCATATCACACGCCAGCAGCGTTCCGGCAAACATCGACGGGTTCGCGCCCAGCATTTCATACAGCGGAATAATTACCGGCCCGAGCACATGCGCCAGCACCGGCGCCAGCGCGGTCATACCGACCATCGCCAGGCCCAGCGCGCCCATTGCCATAAAGCCTTCTTCAAACTGACCGCCCGATCCCTCAATGCTCTTACCGAACTTACCGAGGAAGCGCGCCGAACCGCCGAACTGCGACAGGATCCTGTCCACGGCGGCAATCAGCATAAAGAACATCATGATGTACATGATGATTTCGTTAATTCCCATAGCCTTCACTCCCTGTCATATGTGTATTTATTGTGCCGCCGCATACAACGCGATAATTTCGGCCTGCGTGGCGGTGCGTGGGTTACTGCGAATACAAATATCCTCCAGCGCGGCGTGTGCCCATGCGCTGTAATGCTCGGGTTTTGCCCCAACGTCAGCGAGCCGTTTGGTCTGGCCCACTTCGGCGATCAGCTCGCTGACCGCGCTGATGGCGTCACGATCGTCTGATTTCTTATTGGTTAACGCCCTGCCGATATGGCTGAAGCGCTCACGACACACCATGCGGTTGAATCCCATTACCGTGGGTAGCAGCATGGCGTTAGCCTGTCCGTGTGGGATGTGCAGCGTCGCACCCGGCTGGTGCGCCATCGCGTGACACAGACCCAGCCCCGCACTGGAAAACGCCATTCCCGCCATGCAGGACGCCAGTAACATGCTTTCCCGCGCCGCCAGATCCTGACCGTAGCCGACGGCCTTCGGCAGCGATTTACCTATCATCGCAATCGCGCCAATCGCCAGGCTGTCGGTAAACGGCGTCGCGTTCAGCGCGCTGTACGCTTCAACGGCATGGGTCAGCGCGTCAATGCCGGTCATTGCCGTCACGTGCGCCGGAACGCCTTCCGTTACCGCGGCATCCAGAATGGCGACGTCCGGCATCAGGGTTGCGTGGGCCAGCACTTTTTTGAGTCCGGTGGCGGCGTCGATAATCACCGTAACGTTGGTGGTTTCTGACCCGGTCCCGGCGGTGGTTGGCACGGCAATCAGCGGCAGACGCGGGCGCAGCACGCTGTGCTCCGTCATGTCAGCCAGTGTTTGCGTCGGGTTGGTCACCAGCAGCGCCACTGCTTTAGCGGCATCCAGTACAGAGCCGCCGCCAAAGGCCACCACGCCGTCACATTTTGATTCGCGCAGTTGCGCGACTGCCGCGCAGACGTCCGTAATACACGGCTCGCCGACCGGACATGGCCACAGCGTCATTGCCACGCCTTTCATCGCCAGGCTACGTTCCAGAGCGGCGGTCATCCCCGCCTGATGCAGGAAGCTGTCAACCATGACGAACATATGCGTCAGTCCGCGCGTTTGCGCTTCCTGTCCGCAGGTGCTGAGCGCTCCCAGTCCGCATAATGTGACCGGTGGAACGCTGAACGTTTTTACGCGTTGCAGATTCAGGGCATCGAATGCCTGAAAGAGCGCGGTCTGCAATTCAGCTTGCATAGATTCCTTCCGCTTTTACTTTTCCGCTATTGGCAATCGCCAGCGGGGTCATAAACAGACTGTGCTGCGGTAAATGCACCTGCAGCTCCGGGAAACGCTTACGAAAAAGCTCATCAACACCCGGCTGCATACAGGACCCACCAGCCAGCCATAAATCCGTTATCCCTTGTCCGGCAATATGATGGGCGACGATTTCCGCCATCTTTTCGTAAACCGGCTTAACCACCGGCCAGATTTCTTTGCCGTTGCTGCGTTTGAACTGCTCGGCTTCTTCCAGTTGAATACGACGGTTCCCGGCAAGCGTCAGGGAAATGTGGTGCCCACCGGTCGCTTCATCGGCGGAGTAAGTCACTTTGCCCTGTTTCACAATGGCGATACCGGTCGTACCACCGCCGATATCGACGACTCCGGCGTTATCAAGCGCCAGCAGATCCGCCACGGCGGTTGGCTCATCCAGCACATGGCTCACCTCAAGCCCGGCAGACTCCAGCACGTTGATGGAGATACGCGGGTCAGTGCCCGGCGGGAATGAGGTAGCCGCATGAGTAAAACGGCAACCCAGTTGTTGCTCGAGCGTATCGAGATGGCGACGAACAATGGTCACAGCACCGAAGAAATCCCAGACGATGCCATCGCGCACGACGTCAGCCCAGTCCAGACAAACCGCAACCGGCTGCCCATCGCTGTCAACAACCATCGACACCACATCACAGGTCCCCAAATCAACGCCCAGCCACAGCGGTGAATCGCTTACGGCAGGCGTCTGGTTACACAGCGATGCCGCTTTTTGCAGTCTGGGTGTGAGCCACAGTTGTTCGTCATGCGCCATCTCTTTCACTCCTTATACGATGCGAAACGCATCCACCAGCACACAGCGACGCAGGCGTACAAACGTGCGCGCACTGGTCACCCCTTCCCCGGTTGGCGTGGTAATGGTCATGGTCGTCCAGCCTTCGCCGCCAAGCCCAAGGCCGGCAATGCACGGTCCGTTCTTGACGAAAATGCTGGTGTCGATGGCGTTAGCCATACGGTTCATGTTGTCGATGTTGCGTGAGTGCATCGCCGCCGTATGGTGACAACCACCTTCGAGCGTAACGGCCAGCGCAATGGCTTCGTCAACGTTAGCTACCCGCACCACCGGTAGAACCGGCATCATCAGTTCGGTGACGGCAAACGGATGCGTCGCGGAGGTTTCGACGAATAACAGACGGGTTTGCTCCGGTACGTTCAGACCAATCGCCGCAGCGATTTTGCCTGCGTCACGACCAACCCAGTCACGACTGACCGTGCCTTTACCGCGCTCATCAATATTTTTCAGCAGCACCGGTTGCAGCTGTTCAGCCTGGGCGGTCGTCAGTTTGACCGCGTGCTGGCCTTCCATCAGACGCATCAGCTCATCAGCAACGCTATCCACGACAATCAGCACTTTTTCATCGGCACAGATAATGTTGTTATCAAACGATGCGCCTTTGACGATGGACTGCGCGGCGCGGGTCAGATCGGCCGTTTCATCCACCACCACCGGCGGGTTACCGGCACCAGCGGCAATCAGACGCTTGTTGGTATGCTTACGCGCAGACTCCACCACCGCTTCACCACCGGTGACGACCAGCAGTCCGATGCCCGGGTATTTGAACAGACGCTGTGCGGTTTCGATATCCGGGTTAGCAACGGTAACCAGCAGGTTTGCCGGACCACCTGCGGCGACTACCGCCTGGTTAAGCAGGCCGATCGCGCGCTGAGAAACGCCTTTTGCTGCCGGGTGCGGCGCAAAGACGACGCTGTTACCCGCGGCAATCAGGCTGATGGCGTTGTTAATGACGGTCGCCGCCGGGTTGGTGGACGGCGTTACCGAAGCCACCACGCCCCACGGTGCGTTTTCAATCAGCGTCAGGCCGTTATCGCCGGTCAATACCTGTGGAGACAGGCATTCCACGCCCGGGGTACCGCGAGCCTGCGCCACGTTTTTGGCAAATTTATCTTCAACGCGTCCCATGCCGGTTTCACTGACGGCAAATTCCGCTAATTCTCTGGCGTGTTTTTCGCCCGCTTCACGAATGGCGTGAATGGCCAGTTGGCGCATAGCGACGCTTTTCAGCCCCTGCTGGGCCAGTTTTGCTGCCGCCACTGCGTCATCCAGGGAGGCAAAGACGCCCATTTCTTGAACGGCACTGACGGGTTGACTGCTGTCTTTCATTTTCAGCAGCACCGCTTTCACGACCTGTTCAATATCCTGTTGATTCATGATTTTCTGCCTTATTTGTGAAATACCACTTTCCCACCTGCCACCACTTCATCGACGATGCCAATCACGCACAGATCGACAGGCGATGAGTCGTTATGGTGCGCCTGGCGGGCTGAGCTTCCACTGACCAGCAGCACCCACTCTCCGGTTCCCGCCCCGATGCTGTCTATCGCAACAGCGCACTGCCCGTCGGGATTTCCCTGGGCATCAATCATTTCCACCATCAGCAACTTGTCGTGCGCGAGCCCCTGATGGCGAACGGTACAAACAATTTGTCCTGTGACGATTGCCAGTTTCATACCCGCCTCCGTGGCATATTTCAGGTAAAACCTCCCCCTACCCTCCGCAGAAGGTAATGTGAAAAGGAGAGAGGGTGACGCCAGCTTTCTCTTAACGATCCAGTGGCGTCACATGGACGACTTACATATCGTTGCTGTCGCCTTTGAAGCTGATCGGGAACACTTCTTCCAGATCGCCATGCGGACGCGGGATAACGTGTACAGAAACCAGTTCACCGATACGCTGCGCGGCAGCAGCACCGGCATCCGTAGCCGCTTTGCAGGCTGCAACATCACCACGAACCATGGCAGTACACAGGCCGCCACCGATCTGCTTCACGCCAACCAGTTTCACGCGTGCCGCTTTAACCATCGCGTCAGAAGCCTCAATCAGTGCAACCAGGCCCCGGGTTTCAATCATTCCTAATGCTTCCATTGTGCTTTCCTCTTAATCAAAGGGGTCCAGAACGGGACCGTTCATTCAACCAGTGTTTGCGAGACGCTTTCACGGCTCACGTCAGTCTGGCGCGGCACAGCTGCCACCAACGCCAGTTCGATAATTTCCTGTACGCTACAGCCGCGAGAGAGGTCGTGGAGTGGTGCGGCAAGTCCCTGAATCAAGGGGCCAACGGCACGATACCCTCCCAAACGCTGGGCGATTTTATAACCAATATTGCCTGCCTCCAGCGATGGGAAAACCATCACATTGGCATTGCCCTTTAACGGACTGGCGGGCGCTTTTTGCGCGGCGACATCCGGCACAAAGGCAGCATCAAACTGCAGTTCCCCATCCACGGTAAGCTGTGGAGCGCGCTCACGAACGATCTCGGTCGCCTGCTGCACGTTAGCGACATTGGGATGACGAGCACTGCCGTTGCTGGAAAACGACAGCATGGCGACACGCGGTTCTTCACCGGTAATCGCTTTCCAGGTTTCAGCGCTGGCGATGGCGATGTCCGCCAGCTGTGCAGCGGTGGGCTGCGGCACAACGCTACAATCTGCAAACCCTAATGACGGCCCGAGATACTGCGGCAGCATCAGGAAAATTGACGACAGCGTTTTGCAACCAGGTTGTAATCCAATAATGCGCAATCCTGCACGCAGCACATTTGCCGTTGACGACAGGTTGCCCGCAATACACACATCGGCTTTACCGGCGCTGACCATCGCGGCGGCAAACATCAGCGGATCGTTGAGCTTCTCTCGCGCATCTGGCGGTGTTTTTTCGCCCGCGCGGGCCAGCCAGCGCAGAGCAAACTCTTCACGCATCTGTACATTGCTTTGTGGATCAATAACCTGAATACCGTCCATGGCTACGCGATGGCTGAGCGCAAACTGACGCAGCGCAAACGGGCTGGCGACGAGAATGGGGCGTGCCAGACCATGCTGGTGCAGGTAATTGGCGGCTTTCAGCACCCGTACATCCAGCGCATCCGGGAACACCACCCGAGCCGGCGTTTGTTTAGCGAGTTGGCGAGCACGTTCAATGATCATGACTTCTCCCCCAGTCGCTGTTGGATTTGGCTGACGCTTAGCGGATGCTTCGCTACGCTCAGAATCATCATCACGTAAACCGTGCTGGAAAGACGGTTGAGCGCCTGCAGAATGTCCGGCCGCATAACGTCAAAACTGCGGGTGATAAACACCTGAGCGGCCACCGTTTCCGTTTCGCGGACTTTGGTACGCAGCAGATTAAGCAGCGCGCAATCACGTCCGTGGCTGGCTTCCGGCACCAGATGATCGTGGTCCAGGTAACGCAGCGGCTGATGCGAAAGCCGGTGTAAATCTTCGTCGCTTAAGCCAACGATGGCCTGTGCGGCCAGCGGTTCGTCCACAGCATCAGCACGCATAATGTTGCCCAGGCGCGAGCGAATATCCGCCAGCCACGGCTGCCAGGGTTCCGCCAGTTCAATTTGCAACCACACGGCCAGACCAATGGTGCTGTCCAGCGCGGCGCGAAATCCAAGTCTGGGGTCACTTTTGGCGACCATTTTGTCCGCCGTCAGATGTGTCAGCGTGTCAGGTTTCTTCGCCACCGGTTGATGACACAGTTCACAGGTCGCCTGCGGATGTGTATCGCTGCTGGTCAAACCATGTACCGGCTGCGGCTGCTGTTCCTCGTTGTCAACAAACAAGCTTCCCAGCTCGTCGATATACTTAATGCGCAGACGACGGCTTTCCAGCAGCTCCCGGGCAGACGGCGTCAGGCGGGCATCAGCGGGAAGATGAATTTCAGCCCCTTCGCTGAGCGTATGATTCGCTCTGAGCCATGCTTCGGTAATGAAATCCTTCATACATCCGCCTTAGCAGGACTGCCAGTTCGCAGGCCAGGCCACATACAGGAACTTCACTGTTGATGGCGTACCAAATTCGATGCTGGAGCCTTTCGGGATAAACATCACGTCCCCGGCTTTGGCAATCATGGTTTCGCCTTCATGGCGAACGTGCAGCTCGCCTTCCAGAATCATGTCGATTTCGTCGTAGTTCAGCGTCCATGGGAAAAATGCGTTATCCCACTGCATAAACCCGGCGGCCATGCTGCTACCGTCCTGGTCAGTGACTAAGTCGGTTAAGCCGACGCAGTGCGGTTGCGCGCCATCAAAACGGCCAAACTTCACACTGCTGCCGTCGATAACTTTCACGCCGCCTTTGCCGGTCACCGAGTTAAAGCTCGGCTGCATTCCGCCCTGCTCCAGCGACTGCTTTTCTTTCATCACTTTGTCCATCAGCTGCGCGACCAGGCTTTCGGTAAACTGTCCTTCCGGCAGTTGTGCAATGATGGTTTCACGAATACGCTGGCTTTCCGTTTTGCCGTCATCCACCGCAGCAGGTGCGGTGGCAGTTGGCGCGGATTCATCGCATTCAGTGATAGTGACGCCGAGCAGCGCCGCAACTTCGCGCGCCTCCGGGGTGATGATGCTGGCGCGCAGAACAACCGATACGTCCTGTTCGCCGCGTGCGTGGGCCGCACGAATATCGTTAGCTGTGATGAGTTTTTTCACCTGCCCTTTCCTCCTTTTGGCTGAGCTCAGTCAGATAATCCACCAGGTGCTGCACACTGCTTGGGTCGTGGCTATTGAGCTCAAAAATCGGCTCCTGAAACCCTAGCCCGCGAAGTAATTGTCGCGTTGCGGCGACATTGGCATCCGGCACATCCGTTTTGCTGATAACGGCGATTTGTCGTTTACTGGCGCCGATATCCAACAGCCCGGCAGGTAAGCGACTTTCTTTATCATTTGCCGCATGTATATAAATCAACGTATCGACATCCTGCAGCGTGGTAATTAAGGCGTGATACCAGCGCGGATGGCTAAAATATTCTCCTGGCGTATCGATATCGCCGTTTTCATTAAACTCCACGGCCTGTGTTTTTCTGGCGAGGGAATAATTCCCCTGTAGCGCATTAAAGAGCGTTGTTTTCCCCGCCCCCACCGTACCGACGAATGCAATACGTTTCATCGCCGCCTCGGATTAACTTTTTGTCAGGTTGCACAAAGTGAAATTTAATAATCGCCCCAGACCGCTTACCGTCTGTAATAACGCTTCTTCTACCGCGCCAACCGAGCCGTAGATCACCAGCGCGCCGCTGAATCTATCGAGAAAGCCGATATGTACATCCGCCGCTTTCATGGCTAAGTCACCAGCAATCATTGCGGTTTCACCTGGCGTCAGCGTCATAATGCCGATAGCGCCCGCTTCGGGAACGCCGATCTTTTTCGCCAGTTCCTCACCGGGGTGCGCAATGAGATGCGCCAGCGTGACCTGTTTCCCCGGCACAAATTCCTGAATAATGCGTTCTTTTTCCATTGCTCACCGCCTCCGCTAAAACTGCCCCCATCGTGGCAATTTTTTGTCAGAGTAAATAACAAAATTCGGCAACCAGGTTTAAAAGGTGAAGTGGATCACTAAGAAAAGGGAAATAAAAAGGCGCGGGAGAAACCCGCGCCGGAATTAATTAAAGTGAAATTACAGTGGCTGAGTCTGTGCTTCAACGACCGCCAGCGCCACCATATTAACGATACGACGAACAGAGGCGATCGGTGTTAATACGTGAACCGGTTTCGCTACGCCCATCAGTACCGGGCCAACCGTTACGCCCTCGGAACTTGAAACACGTAGTAAGTTGTAACTAATACGCGCGGCTTCCATATTCGGCATCACCAGAATATTGGCGGAGCCTTTCAGCGGGCTGTCCGGCATGCGGTCATTACGAATACTTTCCACCAGCGCGGCGTCACCGTGCATTTCACCGTCAATCATCAGTTCTGGCGCACGTGCCTTAATCAGCGCCAGCGCTTCGCGCATTTTGCTGGCCGACGGGCAGTTAGATGAGCCAAAGTTGGAGTGCGACAGCAACGCTACCTTCGGTTCGATACCAAAGCGACGCACAGTCTCTGCCGCCATAATGGCGATTTCAGCCAGTTGATCCGGCGTCGGGTCGTCGTTGACGTAGGTATCGGCGATAAAGGTATTACCGCTTGGCAGCAGCAGCGCGTTCATTGCCCCCGCCGTATGCACACCGTCACGGTGACCAAATACCGCGTTCACCACGCTGAAGTGCTCGTGGTAGTCGCCGATCGTACCGCAGATCATCGCATCCGCTTCACCGCGCTGCACCATGATCGCGCCGATCACCGTGGTATTAGCAATCACCGCCCGCTGCGCCTGCTCCTGGGTTATCCCACGGCGCTTCATGATCTGATAATACTCACTCCAGTACTCTTTAAAGCGCGGATCGGATTCATTGTTGACTATTTCAAAATCAACGCCCGCTTTGATCTGCAGACCCAGTTTCTGGATGCGCATCTCGATCACGCTCGGACGACCAATCAGGATCGGCTTCGCCAGACCTAAAGTGATCAATTCCTGGGTGGCGTGCAGCACACGCGCCTCTTCCCCTTCCGTCAATACCACGCGCTTCGGCGCTTTGCGTGCCAGCGAGAAAATCGGCTTCATGAACAAGTTAGTTTTGTAGACAAACTCACTCAGCTTATCGATGTAAGCATCAAAGTCGGCAATCGGGCGCGTCGCCACGCCAGAGTCCATCGCCGCCTTCGCCACCGCAGGCGCTATTTTGACGATCAGGCGCGGGTCGAACGGTTTAGGAATAATGTATTCCGGGCCAAAGCTCAGGTCCTGATCGCCATAGGCTGAGGCCACAACTTCGCTCTGCTCGGCATGCGCCAGTTCCGCAATGGCATGTACCGCGGCCAGCTTCATCTCTTCGTTGATGGCGGTAGCACCGACGTCCAGCGCGCCGCGGAAGATGAACGGGAAGCACAGCACGTTGTTAACCTGGTTCGGATAATCAGAGCGGCCGGTGCAGATGATGGCGTCGGGACGAACCTCTTTTGCCAGCGGCGGCAGAATTTCCGGTTCCGGGTTCGCCAGCGCCAGAATCATTGGCGCGCGCGCCATTTTCTTGACCATTTCCTGGGTCAGCACTTTCGGGCCGGAGCAACCGAGGAAAATGTCTGCGCCATCAATCACGTCGTCCAGCGTGCGCTTACCGTCATCCACCACCGCGTAGGCCGCTTTGGTTTCGGCCATATTCGGTTCACGATCTTTATAAATCACGCCTTTGGAGTCGCAGACCACAATGTTGTGTTTCTGCATGCCCAGCGCCACTAGCAGGTTCATACAGGCAATCGCCGCCGCGCCTGCGCCAGACACCACCATGCGCACGTCGGAGATATTTTTCTCCACCACCCGCAGACCGTTAAGAATGGCGGCGGTACTGATGATTGCCGTGCCGTGCTGATCGTCGTGGAAGACCGGAATATTCATGCGCTCACGCAGCTTTTGCTCAATGTAGAAGCATTCCGGCGCTTTGATATCCTCGAGGTTGATACCGCCAAACGTCGGCTCAAGAGCCGCGACCACGTTGATAAATTTATCCGGATCGAGTTCATCAACTTCGATGTCAAACACGTCAATTCCGGCGAATTTCTTAAACAGAACGCCTTTCCCTTCCATCACCGGCTTGCCAGCCAGCGCGCCAATGTTGCCCAGCCCCAGCACCGCCGTACCGTTGGAAATAACCGCAACCAGATTACCGCGCGCGGTGTATTTGTAGGCGGCCAGCGGGTCTTTTTCAATTTCCAGACACGGAGCTGCAACACCGGGTGAATAGGCCAGCGCAAGGTCACGTTGAGTGGCAAGCGGTTTGGTCGGAGAAACCTGAATTTTGCCTGGTACTGGAAATTCGTGGAAATCGAGGGCGCTTTGTTTTAACTGGTCATCCATCTTGTTGTTCCTTTCACGTATCGATCAAAAAAGTGTCGCAGGTAACCCTTCTATTGAGCCGCACATTATCACCTCTGTCAGCGGCGCAAACTTTGAAGGTCGCCAAACTCTCACTACTCAAAGAAAGAATTTGTTATCAATTTATAACAGCCATGTTACCTGCTTAAGCCAGCAATACCATGCCTGTCTGCTATGCTTTTTGCTGACAACGCCTGCAAATTCTCCAAAAGTGTGAATTAACACACGCTCTAACGCTTTACTTTTCAAGGAGTATTTCCTATGACCCGTAAAGAGCTTGCCAATGCCATTCGTGCGCTGAGTATGGATGCCGTCCAAAAAGCCAACTCAGGCCATCCCGGCGCACCGATGGGAATGGCAGATATCGCCGAAGTGCTGTGGAACGATTTTCTACGCCATAACCCGACCGATCCCACCTGGTACGATCGTGACCGGTTTATTCTGTCCAACGGCCACGCCTCAATGCTGCTTTACAGCCTATTGCATCTTTCCGGTTACGACCTGCCGATCGAAGAATTAAAGAACTTCCGTCAGCTCCATTCGAAGACGCCAGGTCATCCGGAAATTGGCTACACGCCGGGCGTGGAAACCACCACCGGACCGCTGGGCCAGGGTTTAGCCAACGCCGTCGGCATGGCCATTGCCGAACGCACGCTGGCAGCCCAGTTTAACCAACCGGACCATGAGATTGTTAACCACTTTACCTGGGTCTTTATGGGCGACGGCTGTCTGATGGAGGGTATTTCACACGAGGCTTGTTCGCTGGCGGGCACGCTGGGGCTTGGCAAACTCATCGGCTTCTACGATCACAACGGCATCTCAATTGATGGCGAAACCGACGGCTGGTTTACCGACGATACTGCAAAACGCTTTGAGGCCTACCACTGGCATGTGATACACGATATTGACGGTCACGATCCTGAGGCGGTGAAAAAAGCGATTCAGGAAGCGCAGGCTGTTACCGATAAACCGTCACTGATTATCTGCCGCACGGTGATTGGTTTTGGCTCACCGAATAAAGCCGGGAAAGAGGAAGCGCACGGCGCTGCGCTGGGCGAAGAAGAGGTGGCGTTGACCCGGCAGAAACTGGGGTGGCATCATCCTGCTTTTGAGATCCCGAAAGAGATTTACCGGGCGTGGGACGCACGCGAGAAAGGCGAAAAAGCGCAACAAGGCTGGAAGGAGAAATTCGCAGCTTACGAACAAGCCTACCCGGAACTGGCGGCAGAGTTTACTCGCCGGATGAGCGGCGGACTGCCTAAGGAGTGGGAAGCAACAACCCAGAAATATATTACCGACCTGCAAGCCAACCCAGCCAAAATAGCCACCCGTAAAGCTTCGCAAAATACCCTGAACGCCTATGGGCCGATACTGCCAGAACTGCTCGGCGGCTCGGCGGATCTGGCACCCAGCAACCTGACCATCTGGAAAGGCTCCTCCTCTCTTAAAGAGGATCATGCAGGAAACTACATCCACTACGGCGTGCGTGAATTTGGCATGACCGCCATTGCCAACGGTATCGCGCACCACGGTGGCTTCGTACCGTACACCGCAACGTTCCTGATGTTTGTTGAATATGCCCGTAATGCCGCGCGCATGGCGGCGCTGATGAAAGCCCGACAAATTATGGTTTATACCCACGACTCAATTGGTCTGGGGGAAGACGGTCCCACACACCAGGCCGTCGAACAGCTCGCCAGCCTGCGACTGACGCCGAATTTCAGCACCTGGCGACCGTGCGATCAGGTTGAGGCGGCAGTGGGTTGGAAGCTGGCAGTCGAGCGTCATAACGGACCAACGGCGCTAATACTCTCCAGGCAGAATCTGGCACAGGTTGAACGCACGCCTGAGCAGGTGCAGCAGATTGCCCGCGGCGGCTATGTGCTGAAGGATAGCGGCGGTAAGCCGGATGTCATCCTGATTGCCACAGGTTCAGAAATGGAAATTACATTGCTGGCGGCGGAAAAACTGACCGGTGAAGGCCGTAACGTACGGGTAGTTTCTCTGCCCTCAACTGATATCTTCGACGCCCAGGATGAGACGTACCGGGAGTCGGTCCTGCCGGCAAACGTCAGCGCACGCGTGGCGATAGAAGCGGGTATTGCCGACTATTGGTACAAATATGTCGGCCTGAAAGGGGCTATTGTCGGCATGACCGGTTATGGGGAATCTGCCCCGGCAGACAAGCTGTTCCCGTTCTTCGGCTTTACGGTGGAGAACATCGTCGACAAAGCGCATAAGGTGCTGAACGCCTGATGGCGACGCTCACGCGTCTTATCAGGCCTACGACATCTATCACCATCAGGCCGTATAAGGCGCAGTCGCATCCGGCATTAAATTAACGCGTAATCCACAGCGTGGGCCAGGCATCTGGTCCATGCCAGTTATCACAGCTTGGCTCTTGTGCGTAACGCACCAAACGAAAGCGCTGGCCGTCAAACCGCCAGCGAGTCTGGATCCCGCAGTCCGATAAACCTCGCCCTTTGGCGAGAGTGACCAATTCGCGAGATTTCTCGTCAAACGTAGCGTTGGTCAGCTCCATGTCGGTACTGTCAGCATCGGTTTTAAATGGCAGGCTCAGACGTACAGCGCGAGAGGTAAACGGTGTGGTACGAGAAACGGTCCATGCCAGATCGATCGTGTTGTATGCCCCTGCTTCGCAGCCGATCATCAGCAGAGCTTTGTCGTCCGTTAAGGCGAAAACCCGCATCTCACGACGCATGGGATCGAGTGAACAGCGGATGCCATTGATCCGCCAGTTGCCATAATCCAACAGCTCATTACGCTCCTGTTGAGTGAGTGGCGTTGGCGTGGAATTAACCACCGCCACACCTTTCAGAGCGGGAGCTGGCGGAACGCTGAGCGGCGGCTCGTCACCTTTCTCAATCCAGGCGGTTTCGCTACCGACGCGCTTTTGTTGCGCATCAATAAACAACAATGCTGCTTTCAGCCCAGACAGAGAAAGCGTTTGCGTACCTTTTTGCAGGGTAATGGCTTTCGCATCCTGCACGGCTTGTAAAAATGTAGCGATGGTAGCCGGATCATCCGTCATCAAATGCCAGGGCGTAAGACGCCAGTGTTCACCGGCCAGTGGGAGTGGTGCGCCGTCCAGCAGCAAGCGCGGCGCAATATCTGCCTCTTTGACATCAGGAGAATCCATACCGCCAAGTTCAATACGCAACACGGCATCGGTATGTGCCCCGGCGCTGCGGCTCAGGGTCATCACCAGACCGTGATGATCTCCCGTATTTCGCGCCACGCAGAAGTTTTGGTTATTGCACGTCACCTGCCAGTCAGCAAACGCCTGTTGCGCAGGTGCCGCCCACAGCAAATGGGCCGGTAGCAGGCCGAGCAGGAACACGAAAATAATGCGATAGCGCATGGACGGTACAACTCCGAAATCAAAACACACAGCCCAGGCGGTATCTTCCTTGCGCGACTAATGAGGCTCAATAAGAATCGTCGGATTGGCCTGTATCTTTGTAAAGAAATATAAGCCCTGCTCGCTAATCCATAAGATGCGACGATTGCAGGTAGTTCAGTAGCAGCACCGTTTTCCCGTCGCGAATCTCGCCCGTTTTGATCATCGACAGTGCCTGTTCAAAAGGCAATTCCAGTACTTCAATATCCTCATCTTCAATACCGCCACCCGCATTTGCGCGCTGACTGTCACTGTATTGCGCGATAAAAAAGTGGATTATCTCCGTCACGCCACCCGGCGACATATATAACTCAAAAAGTTTCCGTGCTTCGCCCACTTCATAGCCAGTCTCTTCAATGGCTTCTTTACGAATGCAAACTTCCGGCTCATCGTTGTCCAGCAACCCGGCGCAGGCTTCAATCAATTGTCCACTTTCATTGCCGTTAACCCAGGTCGCAATACGAAACTGACGGGTCAGCACGACGGTTTTTTTCTCCGGGTTATACAGCAAAACTGTGGCACCGTTACCGCGATCGTAAACCTCACGTTTGTGGCGAATGACCTCGCCATTGCTGCGGGTCAGGTCATAGGTGATATTGCGCAGGATGAAGTAGTTATCGGACAGGACTTTATCTTTGATGAGGGTGATTTTTTGCGACATACCGACTCCACGGTGAGAAGTGAGAAATAATACTACGCCGTGAAACCGGGTTTGTCCTGGAACTATGAATGCCTGATAAGCAAAGCGCCATCAGGCATTCATCCGGCACATTGCCGGATGGCAACGCTAACGCGTTTTATCCGGCCTGGACGCTGATTAGTGAGATTTGACTGATTTTACACCCAGCCAATCAATGATGCCTTGTGCGGCATGCCGCCCTTCCGCCATCGCTGTAACAACCAGATCCGCACCGCGAACCGCATCACCACCGGCAAAGATTTTCGGGTTGCTGGTTTGATAACGGTATGCGCTTTCAACATCGGCGGCAATACGTCCCCAGTTATCGACCTTCACACCCTGACTCTCGAGCCACGGCATGCCATGCGGGTGAAAACCAAACGCCATGATCACCGCATCTGCTGGCATGACAAACTCACTCCCGGCGATGGGAACCGGGCGACGACGCCCCTGCGCATCAGGCTCACCGAGCTGGGTTCGTAAGAAACGCACGCCGCTGACGCGACCGTCGGCATTCAGCACCAGCTCCACCGGCTGGACGTTAAACTCGAAATTGGCCCCCTCTTCACGCGCGTTCTTCACCTCTTTTTTCGAACCTGGCATGTTGGCTTCATCACGACGATAGGCGCAGGTCACCTGGCTTGCACCGTGACGCAGCGCGGTACGTACACAATCCATCGCCGTATCACCGCCGCCCAGCACGACCACGTTCAGCCCTGCAGTGTCGATAAACGGCTCTTCAGGCAACTCGTCCAGCCCCATCACCTGCTTGGTATTGGCAATCAGGAACGGCAGCGCGTCATACACGCCAGGCGCGTCTTCATTCGGCAGATCCGCCTTCATCGAGCGATAAGTCCCGACGCCCACAAACACGGCATCGTAGTCCTCGAGTAACGCGGCCAGTGCCACGTCCTTGCCGACCTCACAGTTCAGTTCGAAATGAATACCCATGGCGCTGAAGATTTCACGGCGACGCGTCAGCAGCGATTTGTCCAGTTTGAAGGCCGGAATGCCGAACGTCAGCAAACCGCCGATTTCGGGGTGGCGATCGTACACGGTAGCGCTGATACCGCTACGCGCCAGCACATCGGCGCAGGCCAGGCCCGCCGGACCTGCGCCGATGATGGCAACGCGTTTATCGACTTTCTGCACATGGCTTAAGTCGGGTCGCCATCCTTTGCTCAGCGCCCGATCGGAGATGTAACGCTCAATATTACCGATAGTCACCGCGCCATGCTCGTTACGCACCGTGCATGCCCCTTCGCAGAGTCGATCCTGCGGGCACACGCGCCCGGTCACCTCCGGCAAGCAGTTGGTTTGATGTGAAAGCTCAACCGCCGCATCGATATTCCCGGCTTTTACCAGTTCAATCCACTGCGGGATGTGGTTATGCAACGGACAGGTCCATTCGCAAATACTGTGGTCGCCGCATTTCAGGCAGCGGGACGCTTCCCGTTCAGCCTGCACTGTGCGAAACGGCAGATAGATCTCTTCAAAACTGGTTTTACGCGCCTCAATCGGCAGTTTATCCGGCTCGCCACGCGCAGGCGTCGCCTGCATTTGCTCACGTTTGGTGATGATATGTGGAACAAAATCGGTAGCGCTGGTATGCCATGGCTGGCTTTCCAGACTGGCGGTACGCAACCTGCGCGCTTTTGACAGACCGGTAAGCGAATTCTCCGTCACCAGTTGCAACGCCTGCGCCGGACAGTTCTCCACGCAAGCCGGGCCCTCTTCACGCCCATGACACAGGTCGCATTTGTGCGCCGTTGCTTTTACCTTTCCTTTAGCGACCGGAGTGAGTACGATCTGCATCGTACCAAAAGGACAGGCCACGACGCACGATTTGCAGCCAATACACTTTTGCGCATTTACCTGAACGCTGTCGTACTCATGACTAATGGCCCCATTCGGGCAACTTCTGGCGCAGGGGGCATCTTCACAGTGGTGGCAGGTGACTGCACTGCGTTGTTGCTGATGCTTGATGACAGTAATTCGGGGCTGAAAATGCCGTTGGCTCAGGACATGCTGCTCGCCGTTGTGGGCCATGACACAGGCGACCTCACAGGCGTGGCATCCCAGGCACTGTTGGCTATTGACCATAATAAAACGATTCATGGCTTCCTTCTTTTTTGGTTGCGAAAACCTTATTCTTTATATGACTGTTGTTATTAACCGACCCTGAAGAGGGCGGCAATGTTCATTTGCCCAGGAAGCACAACTATTTATCCAGAACCTGTGGCAGATCAATTTATTTCATCGAATATGAAATTGTGTTTCATTTAACAATCAGTTTCATGATTACTTTTTTAACATTTATCAAATACGCTGAATCGTTCAGGTTGAGTCGGAGCGTGGCGTGAATTGTGTGAGGGTGCGCAAGTGACGGTAAAGCGTCCGGTCTCAGCCAGCCTGGCTAAGGCTTTTTTCTATATAGTGTTGCTGTCGATTCTCTCAACGGGTATTGCACTGCTTACGCTGACCAGCAGCTTGCGGGATGCTGAGGCCATCAACGTTGCGGGCTCATTGCGCATGCAAAGCTACCGTTTGGGTTACGATCTGCAAAGCCAAAGCCCACAGCTCAACGCTCACCGCCAGCTTTTCCAGCAGGCGTTAAACTCGCCCGCATTACAAAATCTGAACGCATGGTATGTCCCGCAAGCGGTAAAAAGCCGCTATGGCCGCCTGCATGCCAACTGGCTGGAAATGAACGCCCGTCTGATCGATGGCGATTTAAAATGGTACCAGGCCAATATCAATAGCTATGTCGATCAAATCGATCTCTTCGTGCTGGCACTTCAGCATTATGCCGAACGCAAGGTGATGTTGGTTTTTGGCATATCGCTGGCGGGGGGGATCGGCATCTTCACCCTCGTCTTCTTTACGCTACGGCGTATTCGCCAGCAGGTGGTGCGTCCGCTGAATAAGCTGGTGATGGCCAGCCAGCATATTGAACACGGTCGGTTTGATATCTCACCGCTGGATACACAACTCCCCAACGAACTGGGATTACTGGCAAAAACGTTTAGCCAGATGTCGAGTGAGTTGCATAAGCTGTACCGTTCACTGGAAGCCTCCGTCGCCGAGAAAACCCACGATCTCCACGAAGCCAATCGCCGTCTGGAAGTGTTATATCAATGTTCCCAGGCACTGAATACCAGCCAGATTGATGTGTACTGCTTCCGCCATATTTTACAGATTGTCCGCGAACATGACGCCGCGTATTTCCTGGAGCTCACCGTCGGTGATAACTGGCGAATCAGCGAAGGAACGGCAAGCCCTGAACTGCCAATGCAGATCCTGCCCGTCACGATGCAAGATACAGTTTACGGTGAACTGCACTGGCAAAGCCCGAATGTGAATGCTTCCACACCACTGCTCAACAGCGTATCAACTATGCTCGGGCGCGGGCTGTACTTCAACCAGGCGCAAAAGCATTTTCAGCAACTGCTGCTAATGGAAGAGCGAGCAACTATCGCCCGCGAGCTGCACGACTCGCTGGCGCAGGTGCTCTCTTATTTACGTATTCAGCTTACGCTACTGAAACGCGCTATTCCGCAGGATAACGTTCCGGCGCAAAGCATCATGGCGGACTTCTCCCAGGCGCTGAATGATGCTTATCGCCAATTGCGCGAACTGCTTACCACCTTCCGCCTGACCTTACAGCAGGCCGATTTGCCTTCTGCCCTGCATGAAATGCTGGAAACGTTGCAAAATCAAACATCGGCTAAACTGACTCTCGATTGTCGACTGCCAACACTGGCACTGGACGCGCAAATGCAGGTGCATCTGTTACAAATCGTCCGTGAAGCGGTGCTGAATGCCATTAAGCATGCCAATGCCAGCGAAATTGCTGTCAGCTGTGTGACCGCGCCGGATGGTAATCATACCGTTTATATCCGTGATAACGGTGTCGGTATCGGTGAGCCTCATGAGCCTACGGGGCACTACGGTCTGAATATCATGCGTGAGCGTGCAGAGAGACTCAGCGGTACGCTGACCTTCTCGCAACCTTCCGGCGGGGGAACGCTGGTGAGTATCAGTTTCCGTTCAGCTGAATCAGACAGTGAGCTAACGTAAAGAACCGCAAAGCGCCGTCGGGTCTGGATCCAGGCCTGATGGCGTTGGCACGAAAGGTATGCTGTAAACGGGCATGATAATTTACATTATCTTCTTTTTTTCTCCACGTTTGACCCGTACCTTGCCGCTAAAGTGAAGCAAGCCATACCCATAACGATACGCAGAAACACGAGGTCCTCTTTTAATGGCGAATTTTTTCATCGATCGCCCCATTTTTGCCTGGGTGTTAGCTATCCTGTTGTGCCTGACAGGAGCCCTGGCTATTTTTTCGCTGCCCGTTGAGCAATATCCCGACCTGGCACCGCCAAACGTGCGGGTCACCGCCAACTATCCTGGCGCATCGGCTCAGACTCTGGAAAACACCGTCACCCAGGTGATCGAGCAGAACATGACCGGTCTCGATAACCTGATGTACATGTCGTCGCAGAGCAGCGGGACAGGCCAGGCTACGGTGACGCTTAGCTTCGTTGCCGGAACCGATCCTGACGAGGCCGTCCAGCAGGTGCAAAACCAGCTGCAATCGGCAATGCGTAAGCTGCCGCAGGCGGTACAGGATCAGGGGGTCACGGTGCGTAAGACCGGGGACACCAATATTCTGACAATCGCCTTTGTTTCCACCGATGGCTCAATGGATAAGCAGGACATCGCCGACTACGTGGCGAGTAATATTCAGGACCCGCTTAGCCGTATTAACGGTGTAGGGGATATTGATGCTTACGGTTCACAGTACTCGATGCGTATCTGGCTCGACCCGGCCAAACTTAACAGCTTTCAGATGACCGCCAAAGATGTGACTGACGCTATTGAATCACAGAATGCGCAAATTGCGGTTGGGCAGCTTGGCGGTACGCCTTCGGTGGACAAACAGGCGCTAAATGCGACGATCAACGCCCAGTCCCTGCTGCAAACGCCGGATGAATTCCGTGCAATTACGCTTCGCGTTAACCAGGACGGGTCTGAAGTTAAACTGGGCGATGTGGCAACGGTCGAAATGGGGGCCGAGAAGTACGACTACCTCAGCCGGTTTAATGGCAACCCGGCTTCCGGTCTGGGGGTGAAACTGGCCTCCGGCGCCAATGAAATGGCAACGGCAGAGCTGGTGCTTAACCGCCTTGACGAACTGTCACAGTATTTCCCGCACGGGCTGGAATACAAGGTCGCGTATGAAACCACCTCCTTTGTTAAAGCCTCAATTATCGACGTGGTGAAAACGCTGCTGGAAGCCATCGCGCTGGTATTCCTCGTGATGTATCTGTTTCTGCAAAACTTCCGCGCCACGCTTATCCCGACCATCGCCGTTCCCGTCGTCCTGATGGGCACCTTCTCCGTGCTTTATGGTTTTGGCTACAGCGTCAACACCTTAACAATGTTTGCAATGGTGCTGGCAATTGGCCTGCTGGTCGATGATGCCATCGTGGTGGTGGAAAACGTCGAGCGTATTATGAGTGAGGAAGGCCTCTCACCGCGTGAAGCGACGCGAAAATCGATGGGGCAAATCCAGGGAGCGCTGGTCGGTATCGCCATGGTGCTGTCGGCGGTGTTTATCCCGATGGCCTTCTTCGGTGGCACAACAGGGGCTATTTACCGCCAGTTCTCAATTACTATCGTCTCCGCAATGGTGCTGTCTGTTCTGGTGGCGATGATCCTGACCCCTGCCCTGTGCGCTACGCTACTTAAACCGCTGCATAAAGGTGAGCATCATGGTCAAACAGGCTTCTTCGGCTGGTTTAATCGGATGTTTAACCGCAACGCTGAGCGTTACGAAAAAGGCGTTGCGCGGATCCTGCATCGCAGCCTGCGCTGGATACTGATCTACGGACTGCTGCTTGGCGGCATGGTGTTCCTGTTCCTGCGCCTGCCAACGTCCTTCTTGCCGTTAGAAGACCGCGGGATGTTTACCACCTCGGTACAGTTGCCGAGCGGCTCCACGCAGCAGCAAACATTAAAAGTCGTTGAGGAAGTCGAGAAGTACTACTTCACCCACGAAAAAGACAACATTATGTCGGTCTTTTCCACGGTCGGTTCCGGTCCAGGCGGGAACGGTCAAAACGTGGCGCGTATGTTTGTCCGCTTAAAAGACTGGGATGAGCGCGACACCACTACCGGAACCTCTTTCGCCATTATCGAGCGTGCAACCAAAGCCTTCAATAAGATTAAAGAAGCCCGCGTCTTCGCCAGTAGCCCTCCGGCTATCAGTGGCCTCGGAAGCTCTGCCGGTTTCGATATGGAGCTGCAGGATCACGCTGGTGCGGGACATGACGCGTTAATGGCCGCACGCGACAAATTAATTGAGCTTGCCGGGAACGACTCTTCACTGACCCGTGTTCGTCATAACGGCCTGGATGACAGTCCGCAACTGCAAATTGATATCGATCAGCGTAAAGCTCAGGCGCTGGGCGTTTCCATTGATGACATCAACGACACATTGCAAACGGCGTGGGGCTCCAGTTACGTAAACGACTTTATGGACAGGGGCCGCGTGAAGAAGGTTTACGTCCAGGCTGCGGCAAAATACCGCATGCTCCCGGACGATATAAACCTGTGGTACGTGCGCAACAATAGCGGCGGCATGGTGCCTTTCTCGGCCTTTGCCACATCGCGCTGGGAAACCGGTTCACCGCGTCTGGAACGCTATAACGGCTACTCCGCCGTCGAGATCGTCGGCGAAGCCGCCCCCGGCGTCAGCACTGGTACTGCGATGGACATTATGGAATCGCTGGTCCATCAGTTGCCGACCGGATTCGGCCTCGAATGGACAGCGATGTCTTATCAGGAACGGTTATCGGGATCTCAGGCTCCTGCCCTGTACGCTATTTCACTGTTGGTCGTGTTCCTGTGTCTGGCTGCGCTATACGAGAGCTGGTCGGTACCGTTCTCCGTTATGCTGGTCGTACCGTTGGGTGTCATTGGCGCGCTGTTGGCGACCTGGATGCGTGGTCTGGAAAACGATGTGTACTTCCAGGTCGGGTTACTCACCGTTATCGGGCTTTCGGCAAAGAACGCGATATTGATTGTTGAATTCGCCAATGAGATGAACGAAAAAGGACACGATCTGCTCGATGCCACACTGCATGCCTGTCGCCAGCGCTTGCGTCCGATTCTGATGACGTCACTGGCGTTTATCTTCGGGGTACTGCCGATGACAATCAGCAGCGGTGCTGGCTCCGGCGGCCAGCATGCGGTGGGGACTGGCGTAATGGGCGGGATGATTTCAGCCACGATCCTGGCGATTTACTTCGTGCCTCTGTTCTTTGTGCTGGTACGCAGACGCTTCCCGTTGAAACCACGCCCGGAATAATCGGGCACAAAAAAGGCGACTTACGATGAGTCGCCTTTTTCATCCTTTGCAGGATATGAATTTCTTCCAGAAAATTATTTACGAAGCATCACTTCGATAAAGTCTTTCCAGTTCCCCAGTTCACGTTCAATCATAACAACCTCTCTTATTATTATGAGCATTCTACGAAATCATCCTCATTAAAAGAAGATAATTTAACCGATGGTTGTGATTACATCCTCCAGTGCTTGGGGTCATGTCATCACTATGCGCTATACCCATAAATTTTATGTGACTCACTGCAATATTTTGAAATATTCACACATAATCTACGACTTTGACAATTTTGATGGAAAAACAGACTGATGCAAACAGGTTAATTCTGAAATACCGATCGACGTGAAATTTTGGAACTTTCAGGAATCATTATTCACCGTTGTTCAACAATGTTATATTTTTCTATAACGAATGAATGACAATATGTATTATCAGAAACGCGAGAATACAAGAATAAGTATTCAAAATACGTTAATAAGGATTCACATGATCACCCTCTACGGCATTAAGAATTGCGATACAATTAAAAAGGCCCGACGCTGGCTGGAAACGCAGGGTATTGACTACCGCTTCCATGATTATCGTGTCGACGGTCTGGACAACACGCTGTTACAGTCCTTTATCAACGAGTTAGGCTGGGAGGCGCTGCTCAATACGCGGGGAACCACCTGGCGCAAACTGGATGAAGCAACGCGTAATCAAATCACTAATGCCACTGCTGCCGCCTCATTGATGATTGAAATGCCTGCAATTATCAAACGCCCATTGCTCTGCGCGCCGGGTAAGCCTATGCTGCTTGGTTTCAGCGAATCCAGTTATACGCAGTTTTTTAATGAGGTGTAATCTATGTCGTGCCCGGTTATTGAGCTGACACAGCAGCTTATTCGCCGTCCATCTCTGAGCCCGGATGATGCCGGGTGCCAGGCGTTAATGATTGAACGCCTGCGTGCGGTAGGTTTTACCGTTGAGCGAATGGATTTTGGTGACACACAGAATTTTTGGGCATGGCGCGGAAAAGGTGAGACCCTGGCATTTGCCGGTCACACCGACGTAGTGCCCGCAGGCGATGTTGATCGGTGGATCAATCCGCCGTTTGAACCGACCATTCGCGACGGCATGCTGTTCGGACGCGGTGCGGCCGATATGAAAGGTTCGCTGGCGGCAATGGTCGTGGCCGCAGAGCGTTTTGTCGCACAGCATCCAGACCATCAGGGTCGTCTGGCGTTTTTGATAACCTCTGACGAAGAAGCCAGCGCTAAAAACGGCACCGTGAAGGTGGTTGAAACGCTGATGGCGCGTAATGAGCGGCTGGATTATTGCCTGGTCGGTGAGCCGTCCAGCACCGAAATCGTCGGTGACGTGGTGAAAAATGGACGTCGTGGTTCACTGACCTGCAACCTGACCATTCATGGCGTGCAGGGCCACGTAGCCTACCCACATCTGGCCGATAACCCGGTGCACCGGGCTGCGCCAATGCTCAATGAGCTGGTGGCGATTGAGTGGGATCAAGGCAATGAGTTCTTCCCGGCAACCAGCATGCAGATTGCCAATATTCAGGCGGGCACGGGCAGCAACAACGTCATCCCTGGCGAACTGTTTATTCAGTTCAACTTCCGTTTCAGCACCGAATTAAACGACGAAATGATTAAGTCGCGGGTATTGGAACTGTTGGACAAGCACCAACTGCGTTACACAGTAGACTGGTGGCTTTCCGGTCAACCGTTCCTGACCGAACGCGGTAAACTGGTGGATGCAGTGGTGAACGCCATTGAGCACTATAATGAGATTAAACCGCAGTTACTGACGACAGGCGGGACATCCGACGGGCGCTTTATTGCCCGCATGGGGGCACAGGTGGTGGAACTTGGGCCGGTCAATGCCACCATTCATAAAATAAATGAATGCGTCAATGCCGCCGACCTGCAGCTGCTTGCCCGTATGTATCAACGTATCATGGAACAACTCGTCGCCTGATGAGTGTTCCTGCAAGAGGAAATGAGCATGGACTGGCTGGCAAAATATTGGTGGATTTTAGTGCTGGTGTTTCTGGTGGGGGTACTGCTGAATGTGATCAAAGATCTTAAGCGTGTCGACCACAAGAAGTTTCTCGCCAATAAGCCGGAACTTCCCCCGCATCGTGATTTTAACGATAAATGGGACGATGACGACGATTGGCCGAATAAGGATCAGCCGAAGAAATAATTTGTAAGCCGGATAACACATATCACGTTGCTATCCGGCACTATCACTGACTGTCATGCCGGATGGCGGCTTCGCCTTATCCGGCCTACACGTTATATCATTTCAATCACATCATCATCGTGAGGCTTACCACCGCTCAGCGCTTCATCAAAGTAGTGCTTCGGTACGGTAAAGCGCAGATGATCAAGCGCGAACTGCATGCTGTGCTCATCAATGGCGTGCCCCAGATTTTCGACGATATCCAGAGTCACATCCCCACCTGCACGAATTAACGCTTCCTGCGCAGCAACCGCATGAGATAACTCAATCACCCGATCTTCACCGCCGTGAATCAAATGCACTGTGGTAGTGGTGGTAGCGGCTTCCGGCAAGGTGGCGTAACGACCATTAAAGGCAATGACCCGCGATGCCAGCCCTGGCTCGGCTTTGATGCTCTCAAGCGACATAATCGCCCCTTGCGAAAAGCCAATCAGCGCGGTGGCCTGAGGTGACACACCACTCTGTTTCTGCCAATAGCGAACGGTTTCGATAAACACCGGCATGATGGCATCAATACGCGCCTGACGGTTCTCTTCTGTTACACCCTGAACAGAAAACCATTGACGCCCACCGGCAGCGCTATAAGGCTCAGCGCCACCAATACTGACAATCAGCGCGTCCGGAAACAGTGGTGCAAACCAGGAACCAATTTCGCCCATGGCAACCGGGTTATCGCCGACGCCATGAAACAGCAACAGTAGCTGTTGAGCGGGTTTATCGGGACTTTGAACAACAAAATGGTCATGTTTCATGGCGATCTCCTTAACTGATGAGAATTATTCTACGCCGCTTAACCGCAATGACCATGCCAGGAAATTGAAGAAGTTAGTGAAAAAATTGCCATTGCATAATGCGATTACGTAACCGTTGCTGACGTTCGGTATCCAACTGCGCTAACGCCTGTGCCGCCTCCTCACGCTGAACCAGCAGCAATGCTTTGCGCCCCGAGACCTTCAGCCACTTGCACAGTTCTGCGTCACTGCATTTTTCCTGTAAACGCCCACGCAGCGCCGGGAGAGGCTGTTCACAGTGCTGGAGAAGACGGCTTAAGCAACCGAGTGAGGTGAGTAACGGCCGATGCGCGAAGGCAAACCCTGCCAGCTCATCCCAGTCATCATCATTAAGCGTAGACTCTTTCAGTGGGACGACCGGGATACACTCATCATTCCATTGTGCGAGGATCGCCGCATCGCGACGCAATCGCTGATGCTCCCGCTCAGCCAGACGCTGCCCGGCATCACTGATGGGAAGCAACGCCATTGCCGTATAGCACCCGCTGCTGGCTTCACGATGATTCCCCATTCGCACCATGACAAAACCGCATCGCTGCCAAAAACGCCACAATTCGGCCGTATAACCAAAACTGACGGAAAGATAGTCACACTGCGAGGAATACTGATGGGCCTGCATAATCAGCTGTTGCCCGATACCTTCCCGCTGGCGAGCGGGATGAACCGCAATTCGACTAACTCGTCTCCCGACGAGCGTCGCCGCCAACGGGTCACCACCATGCGCCGCCAGTGACTGCGCAACCAGATTGCCTCTTGGCCGGCGATATCCTGCCCAAACGGCCTGGCTTAATTCTGCGGATAATCCCCCTTCATCGACCAACCAGACGGCTCCCGCGACCGAGCCAGCAGCCGAAGCATGCAGAAAATGCTGACCTGGTGCATCCATCATGCGTCGCAGGTCCAGCGGAGAGGTACGGTAATGCGCCCCGGAAAGCAGTTGGTAGACCGCCAGAGGCAGATGCGGATTGCGATGCCAGGCGGTCGACTCAAAGGCAGAGAAGTGGATATTGCCCTGAGGGGGATGCGAAAAGGTTTCGTCGTCGAACACCAGTGCCTCGCTGACGATTTTTTCCAGCGGGCACCCCAGAGCCCACCTGATGGGCTGCTGCAGTTCATAGCGCCGCAGATAGGGGAAGCGAGCGCAGAATTTCAACAAAAACCCTCTGCCAGTTCCTTCATAGCCCTGAACGGTGGTGGTTAACATTGTTCGGGGAAAACGCGCCACCAGTTGGTGTAGCAGCGGCGCGGGGATCGCGGCGGCTTCATCCACGATCAGCCAGTCTGCAGTTGCAGTACTGCTTAACAGCGCATCCGGGGCCATAAAGCAGTAGCGTTCCCCAGCAAATTGCGCCAGTACATCCGTTGCCGCTTTCGCCGGAGCGGTAACGATAGCCGTCCCCGTCATGCGCGAAATCAACTGTCCTGCCAGCGCAGATTTACCCCGGCCACGCGCGGCGGTCACCGCAACCACACCCGGAGGCATATCCAGCAAATGATGTAAAATCTTCGCCTGTTCCGGCAGGGGATCGCCGTTTGCCGCCTGCCAGTCTGCCCGTACAGGAAAGTGCGGATAGGATTTCGCCTGATGCTGTTGCCAGTGCAACGTTTCCCCTTCACGAGTCACTGCTCGCATGAAGTGTTCAACAAAGTGCGGTGTTGGGATAGGTTCGGCGCAGTCGCTCCAGCGCAGGGAATCCATGTCCGGAGACGTTTGCCAGGCCTGCCAGGGTGGGGTCAGCAACACCAGCCAACTCCCGGCGCGGAGCGTGCCGCTGAGTGCGGCAAACGCCGCCGCGTCAAATCCCTGTCCGGCGTCGAAAACCGCGTGACGAAACTCGCGCCCCAGTAACGTTTGCAGCGCCTGTGGTGTGCAACCTGGCTCTGCGGGGGCTGTTGCCCCTACCCACAGCCAGTCACCGGGCAATGTTTTGCGTAGCGCTAACGCTTGCGCCTGGCACCAGTTTTCTTCGCCGCTGATGACCAGCAGACGACGAATTCCTTCTCTGGCCATGCGTTCAGTGAGCGCACTCAGTGCTGCATTGTCAGACATCCCTGCCTCAATATCTTAAATGCCTTTGCCAAAGGTATTACATTGTCCCGGATCGCCACTGTTAAAGCCGCGTTTAAACCAGGTGTAACGTTGCTGCGAGGTGCCGTGAGTAAAACTATCGGGCACAACGCGCCCTTGCCCCTGCTGTTGCAAACGATCATCACCAATGGCCTGAGCGGCGTTTAGCGCCTCTTCCAGATCGCCAGATTCAAGTACACCCTGCTGTTGCATACTGTGTCCCCAGACACCGGCAAAGCAATCTGCCTGCAGCTCCATACGAACGGAAAGGCGATTCACTTCGGCCTGAGAGGCATTTTGCTGCATCTGACGAACTTTCGGTTCAATACCCAGCAGTTTCTGCACGTGGTGGCCCACTTCGTGCGCAATGACATAGCCCTGAGCAAAATCGCCATCAGCGCCCAGCTTGTTTTTCATGTCATCATAGAATGAGAGGTCGATATACACCGTACCATCCGCCGGGCAATAAAACGGCCCCATCACGGACTGGCCCGCACCGCAGCCGGTACGCGTCGCGCCACGATACATCACCAGCTTCGGCTGTTGGTAGGTCCGGCCCATTTTTTCAAACTGCTGCCCCCAGGTATCTTCGGTCGTTGCCAGTATCACCGAGGTGAATTTTGCCGCTTCATCATCATTTGGGCTAATGGAGTGTGATGATTGCTGTTGGGATACAGGTTGGCCGGTCATTAATCCGGTAAGATCCACGCCATAATAGCCCGCCACCAGCACCACAATCAGCAGGATGATACCGCCTTTACCACTGGGCAAACGAAAACCCGGTCCGCCCATAGAAGGGCCGCCGCCGGCGCTGTTTCGTCTGTCTTCCACATTGTCACTTTCACGACGCCCTTGCCAGCGCATAATCACCTCAACTTTTTATTCATTATGATGATGATCGTAGGCGGTTCGGAACAGGATTACCATAAGAAACAGTAATCAAAATCGGCGGGATTGATGAGCCGGAGAGCGATCGCCGGCTCAGGGGGGCGTTAGTCTAACTTCACACCCAGACGATGCGCGACAGCTTCATAGGCTTCGATCAGGCCGCCCAGACTCTGGCGGAAGCGATCTTTGTCCATTTTATCCAGCGTTTCTTTGTCCCACAGACGGCTACCGTCCGGTGAGAATTCGTCGCCCAGCACGACTTCGCCTTTGTACAAGCCAAACTCAAGTTTGAAGTCGACCAGAATCAGACCAGCATCATCAAACATCTTTTTCAGCACGTCGTTGGCTTTGTAAGTCAGCTCTTTCATACGTGCCAGATTCTCTTTGCTCACCCAACCAAAAGTTTCGCAATAGGAATCGTTAATCATTGGATCGTGCATAGCATCGTTTTTCAGGAACAGATCAAACAACGGCGGATTCAGTTCAATACCTTCCTCAACGCCTAAACGCTTAACCAGTGAGCCTGCCGCGCGGTTACGTACCACACATTCAACCGGTACCATCTCCAGTTTTTTCACCAGACATTCAGTATCGGATAGCAGTCGCTCCATCTGGGTAGGAATGCCTGCTTCTTGCAGTTTGGTCATAATGAAATGGTTGAATTTGTTATTCACCATACCTTTACGGTCAAACTGTTCAATGCGCGCGCCATCCCCTGCTGACGTATCATTGCGGAATTCGAGCACCAACAGGTCCGGGTTTTCCGTGCTGTATACGGTCTTCGCTTTACCACGATACAACTCAGCTTGCTTTTGCATCTTTATTACTCCTGGGTGTGAATTAACGATAAATATTGCGTTTTTCTGCCGACGCACACGTTTGCGTATCATATCAGAAAAAAAGGGCTGGAGTTATCCAGCCCTTTATTTTTACTTACTGAACGCTGCCTGGAAGACGGCGACCAGCGCGTCGTTCTGGCTTTGCGTCAGGGTATGCCCCTTAGGATCGATAAACTGCAAACTACTGCGGTTGTCTAAATCACCGACCTGCAGTTTGTAGTCGCCGGATACCAAACCCGGATCGCTCGCGCCCAGCTCCTGCCAGTTACTGTCTGACAGTGGTTTGTAAGTCACAGCGATGCTGCCCTGAGAGCGGGTGCTGTCGGTCACTTTCATCCCCACTTTTTCCAGCGCTGCCGGCAGACGCTGCCATACCACGTTGAACGGTCCACGTACCACCAGCATCGGTAAACCGGTGTCATCTGCAGCACTCTGAACGTCCATTGTCGCGGCAGAACGGTTCTGCGCGGCATTCGCGGCGTCGGTGGCGTTCTTATCCAGGCCAGCAGAGATAACGTTCATCATCTCAGCGCTGTAACGCTGCATTGATGCCGCATCGGCTACCGGTTTACCTGCCTGCTCGAGGTTAATCAGTTTCACCGTCACCGCTTGCTGATAGCCCTGCGGTTTAACCGAGATTTGATAACGCCCACGGTACTGTTCGTCTTCATCCAGACGGTTCCAGTCAACCCAATCGGTAGTCAGCGTCTGGCTGGCATCATCACGTTTGGCGATGGTGTAGTTTTTAGACTGAACAACGCTCACGACCTGCGGCCACAGCGTGTTGCCACGACCATTTTCCACCAACAATGTCGCTGTATCGCCCGCGATCTGAGTACGGGCGCCAGTAACTAATGCTAATGGCTGAGCCGGTGGGCGAATATCCAGCGCTTTACCCACGGCACCGCTGCCGTTGGTTACCGGGATGTTATAGTCGCCGGTCATAACCGGCAGAATCATCCCAGCTGGCGCGTGAAGCTCAGCAAGCGGTGCGGCCTCCAGATAGGATTCATCACCGCTCACCTGGCGCTTATAGCGCGAGTCAGAACTACAGGCCGCGAGCAACATAACAAGCGAAACACCCGCAACCTTGGCCAGGCGCGACTTTTGTACTGAGTAAGCCATCAAATCTCCCTAAACTTTACAGCAAACCGGCATGCTTAAGCGCCGCTTTGACGATATCACGAGCATTGTCCGTGATTGGCGTCATCGGCAAACGTAGCGTATCGGTCGCCACAAGTCCCAACTCCTTACATGCCCATTTCACTGGGATAGGATTGGGTTCGACAAATAGTTTGTTGTGTAACGGCATCAGACGTTGGTTGATCACCCGCGCCTCGGCAAAATGCCCTTCTGCCGCCAGTTTGCACATTTCGGCCATATCGCGTGCCGCAACGTTAGCCGTTACGGAAATCACGCCATGACCACCAAGCTGCATGAAGTCCAGTCCGGTCGCATCATCACCGCTAAGCAGAATAAAATCGTCTGAAACCAGCTCTTTGATCTGGTGAACACGACTTAAGTTCCCTGTGGCCTCTTTGATAGCGACAATATTTTTTACCTTCGCCAGGCGACCCACGGTTTCCGGCAGCATATCGCAGCCAGTACGGGACGGCACATTATACAGAATTTGCGGCAGGTCAGTATGTTCCGCGATGGCTTTGAAATGCTGGAACAAACCTTCCTGAGTTGGGCGGTTGTAGTAAGGCGTCACCGTCAGGCAGCCGACAACACCGCTGTCGTTAAAACGCTGCGTCAGACTAATGCCTTCTGCGGTCGCATTGGCGCCCGTTCCGGCAATAACCGGAATACGCCCATCGGCCAGCTCCAGCGTCATCATTACCACATCGCCATGTTCATCATGACTCAGGGTAGCGGACTCACCGGTGGTGCCAACCGAAACGATCGCCGAGGTGCCGCTGGCGACATGATAATCAATCAGTTTTTTCAGGCTCGACCGGCAGACTTTACCTTTCTCATCCATCGGCGTAATAAGCGCGACAATACTTCCCGTGAACATGGGCCATCCTCTGTGCAAACAAGTGTCTCAATGGTACGTTTGGTACGACAATAAAAGCAAGCGACCATAGCCCTTCTGATTGTTGTATGCATGTTTTTTTTATGCTTTCCTTATGATTACCTCACCGCTCAAAGGAAGAACAGGTTTGACATCGCCATCGCAACACTATCTGGTCATTACTGCGCTGGGTGCTGATCGCCCGGGAATTGTGAACACTATCACCCGTCATGTCAGCAGTTGTGGCTGTAATATCGAAGACAGCCGACTGGCCATGCTGGGTGACGAGTTTACGTTTATCATGCTGTTATCCGGAACCTGGAATGCCATCACCCTGATTGAATCAACCTTGCCGTTGAAAGGCGCAGAGCTGGATTTATTGATTGTGATGAAGCGTACGACCGCGCGTCCCCGTCCGGCGATGCCCGCCACGGTATGGGTACAGGTCGATGTCCCCGACTCGCCTCATTTGATTGAGCGCTTTACCGCCCTTTTTGACAGCCATCAAATGAATATTGCGGAACTGGTTTCGCGCACACAGCCGGCTGAAAACGGCAAGACTGCACAGTTGTTTATTCAAATTACCGCACATAGTCCTGCGTCACATGATTCGGCAAATATTGAGGATGCGTTTAAAGCACTCTGTACAGAACTCAATGCGCAAGGCAGTATTAACGTCGTCAATTACTCACAGCATGATGAACAGGATGGAGTTAAGTAATGAACCCACTGAAAGCCGGTGATATCGCACCGAAATTTAGCTTGCCGGATCAAGACGGAGAACAAGTAAATTTAACCGACTTCCAGGGACAGCGTGTTCTGGTTTATTTCTACCCGAAAGCCATGACGCCCGGCTGTACCGTACAGGCCTGTGGCTTGCGCGATAACATGGATCAGTTAAAAAAAGCCGGTGTTGAAGTGCTGGGGATAAGCACCGATAAACCAGAGAAGCTTTCCCGATTTGCGGAGAAAGAAGTGCTTAACTTCACGCTCCTGTCTGATGAAGATCATCAGGTTTGCGAGCAATTTGGCGTCTGGGGTGAAAAGTCATTTATGGGTAAGACCTACGATGGCATCCACCGCATCAGCTTCCTTATTGATGCCGAAGGCAAAATTGAACATGTGTTTGATGATTTCAAAACCAGCAATCACCACGACGTGGTACTGAACTGGCTGAAAGAGAACGCCTGATTTACGTTTTGCTGGAAAAAGCCTGATGGCGCTTCGCTTATCAGGCCTACGCAGCTTATTAATATTGCGAAACTTGTAGGCCGGGTAAGGCGTAGCCGCCCCCCGGCATAAAGGTCGTTTATTCAAACGTTCCTTTTACACACGCTTGCTTCTCTTTCACCATGGCTTTCCCCTTTGCCCAAAGGTAATTCACTTCCAGCGCGTCGTTCAGCACCAGAATGTCCGCATCGCATCCCACCGCCAAACGCCCTTTATGCTCTAGTCCCAAAAATTCTGCGACCGTACGCGTCAGCGGACACAGCGCCTGTTCCAGCGGTATGGCATGAACTTTCACCAACTGGCGCACCGTTTCCGCCAGTGATTCAAACCCCGCGACACCGATACCGGTGAGATTACCTAACTCATCAAATTCCGGCTGGCTGCCGTTGCCATCCGAGCTCAGGGTAATGCGCGACAGTGGCACGTTCTGGCGCAACGCTGTAGCAATCGCCATTGCCGGATCAACAGGCTCATCAATGCTGCTGGTGATATCGATATAACCGCCCTGGCGGGCATACTCCAGCGCCGCCTGGAACAGCGGTTCCGCACGATTAACATGCGTTGGCAACAGTTTGGTAATCGGGACATCACAGCACTCGAGGATGTTGTACAACGGCTCCAGCATGCGCGGGCTGTCACCCATGTGGAAAACGCTTACCCCCGGTTTGCGCCCTAACAATCCACCTACCCGCGACTGCGCCGCCATGTTCGCCAGCGCCGAGGTGTCCGGGGCGGAGGAACGATGGTCCGAAACCGCACATTTCACGCCAATGACTTTATCGATCAGCGCCACGTCGCGATCGATACTGCCGGTGATGGTCGGCGATGGCAGAGAATAAGCCCCGGTCAGCATCCATGCGCTGATGCCTTCAAACTCCAGCGCACGTGTTTTCGCCAGCAGCGATTCCGGGTGACGGGTGATGCCATCGGTACCCAGCAATCCCACCACCGAGGTGACGCCAGCTTCCACCAGTCGTGACAAGCGCACTTCCGGCGTGCGGGTATGTGGCCCTGCCTCTCCGCCACCGCCAATCAGATGGACGTGCTGATCGATAAAGCCGGGACAAACAATTGCCCCATCAAGGTTGATGCACTCACAACCGGGAAAATCTTCTGCTGCGATAGACGGGGCGATGGCGACAATTTTACTGCCGGAGACCAGTATATCCTGTCGCCCTAAATCTTCCGGCGCGTACACGTGTCCCTGCCGGAACAACGTCAAATTAAGAATGGAACAGTTCATAACCTTCCTTGTCAGGCAATTACCTGCATAACCCAAATAGAGAGCAGCGCATTAATGACGCATACCGCAATAATCAGCGGGTAGTAACGGGGATGGCCCCCCGCAGTTCCCAGGCAGCGTCCCACATTTTGCACCGGATTGCCCATCAGGTAGATAGCCGGTAGCAATACAGTCGCATCATGTCCCGAAAGCGTACCAGCAACAACCAGACTGGCACAAACGCCGACGCCGCCCCATCCCACTTTTTGTTGCGCGTGTGTGTTGTGGCCCATTTAATTCTCCTGCTGGTCTTATTCCTTGCGTAACGAAAAAAACATCAGGAGGACCAAATTAAAGACAAACACGGAGAAAAACGATACCGGAGGAAATTACTCAGAAAGTGTGGATAGAAGTCAGATAAGTTCAGTTCCGACGGCGTTATGCCGTCGGAACTGACGGATTAGCGATCGTCAACCGTCTGACCATCCGGCCAGGCATGCACCACGGCTTTGATTAGCGTCGCCAGCGGAATGGCAAAGAAAACGCCCCAGAATCCCCACAGGCCACCGAATATTACGACTGAGAGAATAATGACCAGCGGATGCAAATTTACGGCTTCGGAGAAGAGTACGGGAACCAGCAGATTGCCGTCCAGCGCCTGGATTATCAGGTACACGGCAAAACAGCTCCAGAACTCGGTGCCAAGCCCGAACTGAAACAGCGCCACGCCAACCACCGGAATCGTCACCACAAAAGCGCCGATATACGGGATCAGCACAGAGAACCCGACCAGCACCGCCAGCAGCAGAGAGTAGTTAAGGCCAAACATCAGGAAGCCCAGCCAGGTTGCAACACCGACCACCACCATCTCCAGTACTTTACCGCGGATATAGTTGGTGATTTGCTGGTTCATTTCTTTCCAGACCTGTCCTGCCAGTCCACGATTTCGCGGCAGCACCCGGCGCACAGCATTCAACATCTGGCTTTTATCCTTCACCAAAAAGAATACCATCAGTGGGACAAGCACCAGATAGACCGCCAGCGTCAACAACCCAACCAGAGAAGCCAGCGAATATTTCACCACTGAATCGCCCATGGTGAGCATTCGCGAGCGCATATTTTCCGCCATCGCATCAATGATGCCCGCATCCATCAGCGCCGGATAACGCCGAGGCAAGGTGGCGGCAAAATCAGACAATTTATTAAGCATGCCGGGCATGTCGCGGATCAGATAGATCCCCTGCTGCCATGCAACGGGCATCACCACAAACGCCATCAGCAGTAAAATACCGACAAACACCACCAGCACAATTGACGTCGCCCAGCGCCGCGAGCAACCGATATTTTCCAGCCGGGCGGTAGGCCATTCCAGCAGATAAGCCAGCACAATCGCGACCAGCAGCGGCGCCAACAGACCACTAAAGAAGAACAGGATGCCAAAACCGGCAACCAGAATAATCAGCAAGGCAATAGCCTCTGGGTCGCTAAAGCGGCGGCGATACCATTGCGTCAACATTTCGAGCATAAAACCTTCCCTGAACCTCAATAGCGGGATTGCGATCCCGAATTGTATCGAAATGTCACAAAAAAGACTTCGCTTTTTATGACTGATTACGCAAAGTGAAAAGACATTTTTCCTGGGTGTTCATCGTCAGGTTTCACAGTTACACTCCGTAAGCTTGCGGAGTGTGAACGATACTTCACGGCATTGGTCAAATGGCTATCTCAAAAAAGAATACAGGACAGAGGTTATGTTCAGGCAGTTGAAAAAAAACCTGGTTGCTACCCTCATTGCCGCACTGACCATCGGTCAGGTCGCGCCCGCATTTGCAGACACCGCGGACACCCTGCCTGATATGGGAACCTCGGCAGGGAGTACGCTTTCCATAGGACAGGAAATGCAGATGGGCGATTATTACGTACGCCAGTTGCGCGGTAGTGCGCCATTAATTAACGATCCACTGCTGACCCAATACATTAATTCTCTGGGTATGCGTCTGGTTTCGCACGCCGACTCGGTAAAAACGCCCTTCACCTTCTTTTTGATTAACAACGATGAAATCAACGCCTTTGCTTTCTTTGGCGGCAACGTTGTTTTGCACTCCGCGCTATTCCGCTATTCCGATAACGAAAGCCAGTTAGCATCGGTCATGGCGCACGAAATCTCCCACGTCACGCAGCGCCACCTGGCGCGCGCGATGGAAGATCAGAAACGCAGCGCACCGCTGACATGGGTTGGCGCATTAGGCTCGATTTTATTAGCAATGGCCAGCCCGCAGGCAGGGATGGCGGCGTTAACCGGTACGCTGGCGGGTACTCGCCAGGGGATGATTAGCTTTACGCAACAAAATGAACAGGAAGCAGACCGCATCGGTATTCAGGTACTGCAACGTTCGGGCTTTGATCCTCAGGCCATGCCAACGTTCCTCGAAAAACTGCTCGATCAGGCTCGTTACTCTTCGCGTCCGCCGGAAATTTTGCTGACTCACCCCCTGCCTGAAAGCCGTCTGGCGGATGCCCGTAACCGCGCCAACCAGATGCGTCCGGTGGTCGTCCAATCGTCGGAAGATTTTTATCTGGCCAAGGCGCGAACCTTAGGCATGTACAACTCGGGTCGCAACCAGTTAACCAGCGATCTACTGGATAACTGGTCGAAAGGCAACGTACGTGAACAACGTGCAGCCCAGTATGGCCGGGCATTACAGGCGATGGAAGCCAGCAAATATGACGAAGCACGTAAAGCGCTACAGCCGCTGCTCGCGGCAGATCCAAATAATGCCTGGTATCTCGACCTGGCAACGGATATCGATCTCGGCCAGAAGAAAACCAGTGATGCCATTAACCGCCTGAAAAACGCCCGCGACCTGCGCACTAACCCGGTACTGCAGCTCAACCTGGCGAATGCGTATTTACAGGGTGGACAAGCCAAAGAGGCGGCGACCATCCTGAATCGCTATACGTTTAACCATAAGGACGACCCTAACGGCTGGGATTTGTTAGCGCAAACGGAAGCCAACCTGAATAACCGCGATCAGGAGCTGGCGGCGCGCGCAGAAGGGTATGCCCTCGCCGGACGTCTGGATCAGGCGATTTCAATGCTCAGCAGCGCAAGCTCTCAGGTGAAACTGGGCAGCCAGCAGCAGGCCAGATACGATGCCCGTATCGACCAGCTACGCCAGCTGCAAGAGCGCTTTAAACCGTACACCAAGATGTAACAGGAAAGAAAAATGTCAGACGCGATTAAAATCTACCATAACCCACGCTGCTCCAAGAGCCGTGAAACGCTGGAATTACTGAAGTCCAACGGCGTGGACCCGGAAGTGGTGCTGTATCTGGAAACCCCGGCTGACGCCGCGACTCTGCGTGAACTTCTGCAGATGCTGGGTATGTCCAGCGCGCGTGAGCTGATGCGCCAGAAAGAAGATCTCTATAAATCGCTTAACCTGGCGGACAAAAATCTGAGTGAAGATGCACTGATTCAGGCAATGGTGGAAAACCCGAAACTGATGGAGCGTCCAATTGTGGTTGCCAAAGGCCAGGCGCGAATTGGACGTCCGCCGGAGCAGGTACTGGAAATCGTCGGTTAATCTTAAGACTGCCGCAGTTTTCCGGCTGCGGCGCTTACAGCTTCAGAATTTCTTTTACGAACGGAATGGTCAGCTTTCGCTGGGCGGTGATCGATGCGTGATCAAGCTGATCCAGCGTCATAAACAGCGTACGCATTTCCCGATCCAGACGCTTAAGCAGGAAGCGTCCCACATCTTCCGGCAGTTCAAACCCACGTAGCCTGGCGCGTAATTGCAACGCCTGCAGTTTATCTTCATCAGAAAGCGGCTGTAGCTTGTAGATTTGTCCCCAGTCCAGACGCGAGGCGAGATCCGGCAATCCCAGATTTAGCTGTCTTGGCGGGCGATCGCCGGTGATCAGCAGGCGTGTTTTCCCCGACTCCAGGATACGGTTGTAGAGATCAAAGATCGCCATTTCCCACAGCGAATCACCGGCCACACATTCGATGTTATCGATGCATACCAGCGATAAATGCTCCATCCCGTCGAGCACCTCGGGGACGAACCAGGTGCGTTTGTCGAGCGGTACGTAGCCTACCGCATCGCCGCGCGCGGACAGTTCCGCACAGGCTGCATGCAGCAAATGACTACGGCCAGCGCCTTCACGCGACCAGAGATAAATATACCCGCTATGTTCCTGACGCAGCACGTTTTGCAGTGCAGCCAGTAAAGAGGAGTTATCCCCCGGCCAGAAACTTGCGAAAGTTTCGTCGTCAGGAAGATAAAGTGGCAAAGAGAGCTGTGCCGGTGTGTTCAGAGATACCTCAACCCAGGATTTCATAAAATCGCGTTGAGTTTAACACAGAAATACGTCGCGATAGAACCGGGCAGCATCGCCGCCCGGTCAAAGGTTTACTGTTGCTCAGTGTCGGCATCTTTGGCGTCGAGCACCACTTCTTCCGGACGCAGCAGGCTGATAACTTTGAAAATCAGACTCAGACAGACACCCACAATGGTCGCCAGCGCCATGCCTTTCAGCTCAGCAGCACCGATGTGAACTTTCGCGCCGCTGACGCCGATGATCAAAATGACCGAGGTCAGGATCAGGTTCTGTGCTTTGTTGTAGTCAACTTTTGACTCGATCAGTACGCGAATACCGGAAGCGCCAATCACGCCGTACAGCAGCAGAGATACACCGCCCATGACCGGCAGTGGAATAATTTGGATCGCCGCAGCCAGTTTACCCACGCAGGAGAGCAGAATGGCGAAAATCGCCGCGCCGCCAATAACCCAGGTACTGTAAACGCGGGTAATCGCCATGACGCCGATGTTTTCGCCGTAGGTGGTGTTAGGCGTCGAACCGAAGAAGCCGGAGATCACCGTCGACAGGCCGTTAGCAAACATAGAACGATGCAGGCCAGGATCGCGAATCAAATCTTTTTTCACGATATTCGCCGTTACCACCAGGTGGCCGACGTGTTCAGCAATCACCACCAGCGCCGCAGGCAGAATGGTCAGAATAGCGACCCATTCAAAGCGCGGCGTGTAAAACGTTGGCAGAGCAAACCAGTGGGCCTGCGCTATCGGCGTAGTGTCCACGACGCCCATCACAAAGGAGAGCGCGTACCCGGCCAGCACCCCAATCAAAATCGGGATAATCGCCATAAAGCCACGGAACAGTACGGAACCAAATACCGTCACCGCCAGCGTCACCATTGAGATGATGATGGTTGTTGAGTCTGGCGCTTGTCCTTCAGCAGGCAGTAATCCCGCCATACCCGCAGCGACACCCGCCAGCTCCAGACCGATGACGGCAACGATTGCGCCCATCGCCGCAGGCGGGAACATCACATCCAGCCAGCCAGTACCGGCTTTCTTAACGATGAACGAAACCAGGCAGAACAGGATGCCACACATAATGAAACCGCCCAGCGCCACTTCATACCCTAGCGGCAGCAGCAGCAGAACCGGGGAAATGAACGCAAAGCTTGAACCGAGGTAAGCCGGAATTTTTCCTTTACAAATAAAGAGATACAGTAACGTACCAATGCCGTTAAACAGCAGAACGGTAGCTGGGTTGATATGAAACAGGACTGGCACCAGTACCGTTGCGCCAAACATGGCGAACAGGTGCTGCAAACTAAGCGGGATTGTCTGTAAAAGCGGCGGTCTTTCACTCACCCCGATAGCACGGCGCGTCATAGTGTTTTCCTCTGAGTGTTGTTTGTTATTAGCGATTGGGTTGTTTTATTCAAAAAAAAGCCGACTCTTAAAGTCGGCTTCTTTTCACTTATTCGTTTACTTGGTACCAAAAATCTTATCGCCGGCATCGCCGAGCCCCGGAATAATGTATCCGTGCTCGTTCAGTCCCTGATCGATGGAGGCAGTGTACAGCTCAACATCCGGGTGCGCTTTTTCCAGCGCCGCGATACCTTCCGGCGCTGCAACCAGCACCAGGACTTTAATGCTGCTGCAGCCTGCTTTTTTCAGCAGGTCGATGGTAGCGATAACGGAACCGCCGGTTGCCAGCATCGGGTCAACGATCAGCGCCATACGCTCATCGATGTTAGAAACCAGCTTCTGGAAGTACGGAACCGGCTCCAGCGTCTCTTCGTTACGGTACATCCCCACCACGCTGATACGCGCGCTCGGAACGTTTTCCAGTACGCCTTCCATCATGCCCAGGCCCGCACGCAGGATTGGCACAACGGTGATTTTTTTACCTTTGATTTGGTCAACTTCAACCGGACCGTTCCAGCCTTCGATGGTCACCTTTTCGGTTTCCAGACCAGCGGTTGCTTCATAAGTCAGCAGGCTGCCAACTTCCGAGGCGAGTTCACGAAAGCGTTTAGTGCTGATGTCGTTTTCACGCATCAGTCCCAGCTTGTGTTTGACGAGTGGGTGTTTGACTTCCACGATCTTCATACTCTTCTCCTTTCCTCAGACGAGTGGCAACCACAAAAAAAATCGCCGGATTATACCGCTTTTCGTCTCTGGCGCAACACTGCATACGCTTGATATGGATCAACCAAAATCGTTTGCGTCCGGATGATGAGTATAAAACAAGCCCCGCTTTGAGTGCGGAGCTTATTATCAACATTATGAATTTTATAGATTTTCAGCATTGATCTGGATGGCGTTTCTATACCAGGAAAAAGATTTCTTCGGCGAGCGTGCTAATGTCCCACTCCCGTCATTATTTTTATCAACATAGATAAAGCCGTAGCGTTTTTTCATCTCCCCCGTCCCGGCTGAGACTAAATCAATACAGCCCCACGGGGTATAGCCCATCAGATCCACGCCATCTTCCACCACCGCTTTTTTCATTTCGCGGATATGTGCGACCATATAGTCAATACGATAGGAATCATCCACCGAGCCGTCAGCCTGCTGCACGTCAATCGCGCCAAAGCCATTTTCTACAATAAACAGCGGCAACTGATAATGATCCCAGAACCAGTTCAGCGAATAGCGCAGGCCAACCGGATCAATCTGCCAGCCCCAGTCCGATTTCTGCACATACGGGTTGGAAACCAGGCTTTTCGACTCGTCGTAATCCAGCTGTGGGTTGTCCGCCGTTGCCTGGGTCGCGAAAGACATATAATAGCTAAAGCCGATGTAATCAACGCAGCCCTCGGTCAGCGCCTGACGGTCTTCCTCGGTGATATCCAGTTCAAAGCCACGACGGGTAAAGTAATTGAGAAGATGCTGCGGGTATTTGCCGCGCACATGGACGTCAGTAAACCAGTAACGCCGGTGCATAGCGTTCATCGCCATCATCATGTCGTTCGGCACACAGGTCAGCGGATAAATTGGGCACATCGCAATCATGCAGCCAATTTGCAGCGCCGGGTTAATTTCACGAGCGACCTTTACCGCCAGCGCGCTGGCCACCAGCTCGTAGTGCGCCGCCTGGTACATGACCGGCTCGCGGTCTTCACCAGGCAGATATTTCAAGCCAGAGTTAGTGAACGGCGCGAAGTCTTCGTGATAATTTGCCTGATTGTTAATCTCATTAAACGTCATCCAGTACTTCACTTTGTACTGGTAACGAGTGAAAACCACCCGGGCAAAACGGACAAAAAAGTCGATAAGTTTACGGTTGCGCCAGCCGCCATATTCCGTCACCAGATGGTAGGGCATCTCGAAGTGCGACAACGTAATCACCGGCTCAATGCCATATTTCAGGCATTCGTCAAACAGGTCATCATAGAACTGCAGGCCAGCTTCATTAGGTTGCGCTTCATCACCTAAAGGGAAAATCCGCGTCCAGGCAATAGAAGTACGAAAGCATTTAAACCCCATTTCGGCAAACAGCTTTATGTCGTCTTTATAGCGATGATAAAAATCGATGGCATCGTGGTTAGGGTAGTTTTTACCGGCAATCACACCGTCAGTAATTTCACGCGCCACGCCGTGCGCCCCCGCAGTCATGACATCAGCAACGCTAATGCCTTTACCGCCCTCCTGCCAGCCACCTTCCAGTTGATGAGCGGCGACAGCGCCACCCCACATGAAATCTGCTTTAAATCCTGACATCCCCTTCCCCTATCGTGATGAGTCTGCGCAAAACGCTCTATACCCGTCATACTTCAAGCTGCATGTGCGTTGGCTTTTCTCGCTCACTCCAGTCACGTACTTATGTACGCTCCTGGAGATTCGCTGCGTCGCCGCCTTCCTGCAACTCGAATTATTTAGGGTATAAATGAGCTCCGCAACAGAAAACAGAAACCGGTTTCAGTACGATACTGTGCATTCGGCTGGCAGGTTTCAAGCACAAGACTGTACCCGGTTTCATTTTCGTGGCACAGTTCAAACAAATAGATAAATGATTGTAAAATGCTGAAAAAACCAGCAGATAAAACTTGATGCAGAGCAGGCTCGCAAACGTTTGCTTTCCCTGTTAGAATTGCGCCGAATTTAACTTTTACTGCAAGTAAACATGTGGGGAAGCAGGCAGTGACCGATAAAACCTCTCTTAGCTACAAAGATGCCGGTGTTGATATTGATGCAGGTAATGCTCTGGTTGATCGAATCAAAGGCGTAGTAAAGAAAACGCGTCGTCCGGAAGTTATGGGTGGTCTGGGTGGCTTCGGTGCGCTGTGCGCATTGCCGCAAAAATATCGTGAACCGGTACTGGTTTCCGGCACTGATGGTGTTGGTACAAAACTGCGTCTGGCGATGGATCTGAAACGCCACGACACTATCGGCATTGACCTCGTCGCAATGTGCGTCAACGACCTCGTGGTTCAGGGCGCTGAGCCGCTGTTCTTCCTCGACTACTATGCAACCGGCAAACTGGATGTGGACACCGCAGCCAGCGTCATTAACGGGATTGCAGAAGGCTGCCTGCAGTCTGGCTGTGCGCTGGTCGGTGGGGAAACAGCTGAAATGCCGGGGATGTACCACGGCGAAGATTACGACGTGGCAGGTTTCTGCGTTGGCGTCGTCGAAAAATCAGAAATTATCGACGGTTCTAAAGTGGCTGACGGCGACGTACTGATTGCGCTCGGCTCCAGCGGTCCACACTCCAACGGTTACTCTCTGGTGCGTAAAATCGTTGAAGTCAGCGGTTGTGACCCGGAAACCACCGAGCTTGAAGGCAAGTCGCTGGCCGATCACTTGCTGGCTCCGACCCGCATTTACGTAAAATCCATTCTGGAACTGATCGAGAAGGTTGATGTGCATGCCATCGCGCACCTGACTGGCGGCGGCTTCTGGGAAAATATTCCTCGCGTTCTGCCAGACAACACGCAGGCCGTGATCGACGAATCTTCATGGCAGTGGCCAGCCGTCTTCAACTGGCTGCAAACGGCAGGTAACGTCAGCCAGCATGAGATGTATCGCACCTTTAACTGCGGCGTAGGCATGGTTATCGCCCTGCCAGCTCCGGAAGTGGACAAAGCCCTGGCTTTGCTCAATGAGAAAGGTGAAAACGCATGGAAAATCGGTACCATCAAAGCTTCTGATTCCGAACAGCGTGTGGTCATTGAATGAAAAACATTGTGGTGCTCATTTCCGGTAACGGAAGCAATTTGCAGGCGATAATTGACGCCTGCGAACAGAAAAAAATCAATGGCACCATACGTGCAGTTTTCAGTAACAAGGCCGATGCGTTCGGCCTTGAACGCGCACGCGAAGCGAATATTCCAGCGTACTCGCTGGAAGCCACCCAGTTTGCCAGTCGCGAAGCCTTCGACCGCCAACTGATGCAAGAAATTGACGCCTGGGCGCCGGATGTCGTGGTGCTGGCCGGTTATATGCGCATCCTCAGCCCGGCGTTTGTCGCTCACTATGCTGAACGATTGCTGAATATCCACCCGTCTTTATTGCCGAAGTACCCTGGCTTGCATACGCACCGCCAGGTACTGGAAAATGGCGATGAAGAGCATGGTACCTCCGTCCACTTCGTCACTGATGAACTGGACGGCGGACCGGTTATTCTCCAGGCCAAGGTTCCGGTATTTGAAGGCGATAGCGAAGATGACGTCACGGCGCGGGTTCAGGCCCAGGAACATACCATTTACCCGTTGGTGGTAAGCTGGTTTACCGATGGCCGTCTGAAGATGCGTGATAACGCTGCATGGCTGGATGGCGTTCGTCTGCCGCCACAAGGCTACGCCGCCGACGAATAATAAAATCCAACCTGTAAACCGGATCTCACCCTCCGGTCTACAGGCATAAATACCTTTTCCGGTTAACATCTCCGGTATTCATCTACGCTCCCCCTTTCTCTTTGCTATCAGACGGTTTATTGTCATATTTTTCTGGCACAGTTGGACATCTGAGAGCAATGCTCGCCATAATTAACCGGTAGTGTCCCGTGAATGAAACGGAGTAAAAGTGGTAATGGGTCAGGAAAAGCTATACATCGAGAAAGAACTCAGCTGGTTAGCGTTCAACGAACGCGTACTCCAGGAAGCTGCTGATAAGTCAAACCCGTTGATCGAACGGATGCGTTTCTTAGGCATCTATTCCAACAACCTCGACGAATTTTACAAGGTGCGTTTTGCCGAACTGAAGCGCCGAATCATTATTAGCGAAGAACAGGGTTCAAACTCTCACTCCCGCCATCTGTTAGGCAAAATCCAGGCTCGGGTATTAAAAGCCGATCAGGAATTTGACGGCCTGTACAACGAGCTGCTGCTGGAGATGGCGCGCAACCAGATTTTCCTCATCAACGAACGTCAGCTATCAGCCAATCAACAGAGCTGGTTACGCCACTACTTCAAGCAATATCTGCGTCAGCACATTACGCCGATCCTGATTAACCGCGAGACGGATTTAGTCCAGTTTCTGAAAGATGACTACACCTATCTGGCGGTGGAAATTATCCGCGGCGATACAATCCGCTACGCGTTGCTGGAAATCCCTTCTGACAAGGTTCCCCGTTTTGTGAATCTGCCGCCGGAAACCCCGCGTCGCCGCAAACCGATGATCCTGCTGGACAACATCTTACGTTACTGCCTTGACGACATTTTCAAAGGTTTCTTTGATTACGATGCGCTGAACGCCTATTCGATGAAAATGACCCGTGATGCCGAATACGATTTGGTGCACGAGATGGAATCGAGCCTGATGGAACTGATGTCATCCAGCCTGAAACAGCGTCTGACCGCAGAGCCTGTACGTTTTGTTTATCAGCGCGATATGCCCAATGCGCTGGTTGAAGTACTGCGTGAAAAGCTGACGATCTCTCGCTACGACTCCATTGTCCCCGGCGGGCGTTATCATAACTTCAAAGACTTTATTAACTTTCCCAACGTTGGCAAAGCTAACCTGGTGAACAAACCCCTGCCGCGTCTGCGCCATATCTGGTTCGATAAAGAGAAGTTTCGTAACGGCTTTGATGCCGTACGTGAACGCGATGTGTTGCTTTATTATCCGTATCACACCTTTGAACACGTTCTTGAACTGCTGCGCCAGGCCTCATTCGACCCGAGTGTGCTGGCGATAAAAATCAACATTTACCGTGTGGCAAAAGATTCGCGCATCATCGACTCGATGATCCATGCTGCGCATAACGGTAAAAAAGTGACCGTGGTGGTGGAACTGCAGGCGCGCTTTGATGAAGAAGCCAACATTCATTGGGCCAAGCGTTTGACCGAAGCGGGCGTTCACGTCATCTTCTCCGCACCAGGCCTGAAAATTCACGCCAAACTGTTCCTGATTTCGCGTAAAGAAGGCGATGACGTCGTGCGCTATGCACATATCGGCACCGGGAACTTCAACGAAAAAACAGCGCGTCTGTATACCGACTACTCGTTGCTGACCGCCGATTCACGCATTACCAACGAAGTCCGTCGGGTGTTTAACTTCATCGAAAACCCGTATCGCCCGGTAACGTTCGATTATCTGCTGGTCTCCCCGCAGAACTCACGGCGCCTGCTGTACAGCATGATCGACAAAGAGATCGCTAATGCACAGCAAGGGTTGCCTTCTGGCATTACCCTGAAGCTGAATAATCTGGTCGATAAAGGGCTGGTTGACCGCCTGTATGCGGCTTCATGTTCAGGTGTCCCCGTTAATTTATTGATCCGCGGTATGTGCTCACTGATCCCGAATCTGGAAGGCATCAGTGACAATATTCGCGTCATCAGCATTGTTGACCGCTATCTCGAACATGACCGGGTCTATATCTTCGAGAACGGGGGCGATAAGCAGGTGTATCTCTCCTCTGCTGACTGGATGACCAGGAACATCGATTATCGAATTGAAGTTGCCACACCGCTTCTTGACCCACGCCTTAAGCAGCGCGTGCTGGATATTATCGATATCCTGTTCAGCGACACGGTGAAAGCCCGCTTTATTGATAAAGAACTGAGTAATCGCTACGTACCGCGCGGAAACCGCCGTAAGGTTCAGTCACAATTAGCGATTTACGACTACATCAAATCACTCGAGCAACCTGACTAACTCTATGCCAATACACGACAAGTCTCCACGACCGCAGGAATTTGCTGCGGTCGACCTTGGTTCAAACAGTTTCCATATGGTCATTGCCCGCGTGGTTGATGGCGCAATGCAAATTATCGGGCGACTGAAACAACGCGTACATCTGGCGGACGGCCTTGGCGCGGATAACAAGCTAAGCGAAGAAGCGATGGAACGCGGATTAAGCTGCCTGTCGCTGTTCGCCGAACGCCTGCAGGGCTTTCCCCCGTCAAGCGTATGCATCGTGGGAACCCATACTTTGCGTCAGGCGCTGAATGCGCCAGATTTTCTCAAGCGAGCGGAAAAAGTCATCCCCTACCCGATTGAGATTATTTCCGGTAACGAAGAAGCCCGACTGATTTTTATGGGCGTGGAGCACACCCAGCCGGAAAAAGGTCGCAAGCTGGTTATCGATATCGGCGGCGGCTCAACAGAACTGGTGATCGGCGAAGATTTCGAGCCTAAACTGGTCGAAAGTCGCCGTATGGGTTGCGTCAGTTTTGCCCAGATGTACTTTCCGGGTGGTGCGATCAGCCGGGAAAACTTCCAGCGCGCCCGTATGGCGGCAGCGCAAAAACTGGAAACGCTCACCTGGCAATTTCGAATCCAGGGCTGGAACGTTGCACTGGGAGCTTCAGGCACCATCAAAGCAGCCCATGAAGTGCTGCTGGAAATGGGTGAGAAAGATGGTTTTATCACCCCTGAACGTCTGGACAAGCTGACAACAGAAGTCCTGAAGCATACGTCATTTGAGGCACTCAGCATGCCGGGGCTGTCAGAAGAACGAAAGGCGGTTTTTGTTCCCGGTCTGGCAATACTGTGCGGTGTTTTTGATGCCCTCGCTATTCGTGAACTCCGGCTTTCCGATGGCGCGCTGCGTGAAGGTGTACTGTATGAGATGGAAGGCCGTTTTCGCCACCAGGACGTTCGTAGTCGTACCGCCAGCAGCCTGGCAAACCAGTACAACATCGACAGCGAACAGGCCCGGCGTGTGCTGGAAACGACCATGCAAATGTACGACCAGTGGCATACACAACAGCCCAAACTGGCCAATCCTCAACTGGAAGCGTTACTGCGCTGGGCAGCGATGCTGCATGAGGTTGGGCTGAACATCAACCACAGCGGACTGCATCGCCACTCGGCTTATATTCTGCAAAACAGCGACCTGCCAGGTTTCAACCAGGAGCAACAGCTGATGATGGCAACCCTGGTTCGCTATCATCGTAAAGCGGTTAAGCTGGATGATTTACCCCGCTTTACGCTGTTCAAGAAAAAGCAGTTCCTGCCGCTAATTCAGCTGTTGCGACTTGGGGTATTGCTCAACAACCAGCGCCAGGCAACCACTACGCCGCCGACGCTCACGTTGATTACCGACGATAACCACTGGACGCTACGCTTCCCGCACGACTGGTTTAGCCAGAACGCGCTGGTGCTGCTCGATCTGGAAAAAGAGCAGCAATACTGGGAAGCCGTCACAGGCTGGTGCCTTAAAATTGAGGAAGAAAACTCACCCGATATCGCTGCGTGAGTGATCGACAGGTGCCAGCGTGACTGGCACCTGTTCTTCCAGAGTTTTATGCAGCGGTCGAGGCTCACCAATCAGATAGCCCTGCAAATAATCAATCCCCAGAGAAATCACCGCACTGCGTATTTCTTCGCTTTCAACATACTCCGCGACCACCAACATTTTTTTCATCCGCGCCAGGTGACAAATCGAGGCCACGATTTGGTAGTCGAGACTATTTGAGACAATGTTACGGATAAAGCTTCCGTCAATCTTCAGGATGTCGGCACTCACATTTTTCAACCGCGCATAGCTGGCATAGCCGGTACCAAAATCATCGATTGCAATCTGACAGCCCAATGATTGCAGCTGCAGTAACGTTGCCTGTGCCTGTTCCGCATTGGTTAAAGCGTTGCTTTCCGTGACTTCAAAAATCAACTGCCACGCTTCAACCTTGTACTTAACCAGTAGCTGGTTGATGTCATGCGGAAGTCGGGCGCGACATATCGACGTGGGTGACAAGTTAATGGCAAACCGATGAGCGGGCATTTTCTCCCGATTCTGCGCCATAAATTTCAGCGTATTTTCAATGACCCACAGATCAATGCTGGATGACAAGCCAAACTCATGGGCTACCGGTAAGAAATTATCAGGAGCAATCGTTTCACCTTCATCGCCCTGAAGACGCAGCAGGATTTCATGATAAATATCGCCGCGTACGCCAGAAATCGGCTGTGCCATCAGGAAGAAGCGATCATGCTCCAGTGCCTGCTGCAAACGATTCATCATTGCCACTTTATCTTTCAGATCCCGCTGCAGGTGCATTACGCCACGTCGCTGCAAACTCTCCGGCATATTGGTTGCCAGCGAGAGCTCGGCGATGGTGCTTAACTCCCCCAGTAACAGATAAATGTGGTTAACGGGTGAGCGAACATAGCAAAAACTGATCCCAACCTGCGGTTGCAGGGGCATGCCATCCCAGACAAAACGGAATTGCCTGATATGTTTGTCCAGCGCTTCAATACGCTGCTGATGTGACTCAGTATTAAAACGCAGTATTAAATCATTACCGGATAATTGAAAAACATATTCGTCTTGTTCCAGCAACGGCGCTATCCAATGTGAGAGTTTTTGCTTGTACTGGATACGCAACATAATACCGTAGTTTTTCACCAACAGTTCCATGCCCGGTATACGCAGAAAACAAAGCACTGACCATGGCGCTTTTTTCAGCGTTCGGTTCAATGCCCGCAGGTTTGGCAAATGCACCATCGGATCAAAATATGCCAGACGATGTGTGCGTCGGGTGACAAATCGCTGACGCGTTGCCAGCACGGCAATGTAATTTACGATGAAAGAAAAAACGAGGTAACTCGAAGAGGTAATTGCAAGTTGTGTATCGTAACCCGAATACCAGGGCATATAGCGCTGATAATAATGAATGGCAGTTATCAACACGACTGTCCATATCATTGAAATAAATCGGTAACCGTAACGCATTGCGCCCCATAACATGACGGGCAGTAACAGAGACAAGGTATAATTTGTGCTGAATATCGAACTCTGTTCATTTAACGGCATACACAACAGAGCCATCAATAAAGTCAATATTATCAACCAGACAGCAAACTCTGTTCGCGTTACTTTGGTGTCAAATTGCTGCTTTAATTGCGAATAATAGCCCCGTATATGCAGCGGGTTTCGAATGGTTCGGATGATAAAATAGCATAGAGGTATACCAACAAGGTTCCCTACCAGCATAGCCTGGTAGTTGATCAACGTTCCGGTATTAAAGGGCATAACGCCCACCATACCTGATTTGCTCTCGTATACACCAACAAACGCAGCGAACTGGAAGAGAATCAGGAATAGCGTTGCCGGACAGAAAACCTGCCAAAATATTCGCTGAAACATCAGATGGGAGTCGCCGTGCGCCACGTTGTTTCTCCGGGGAGCAAAAACTTTATATCCGCCCCAACTAAGCACCACTGTAACTATAAAGTGCGTAATAATTGACAGCGTTTCAAATAACCCAACCTGCGGATATTTGTACCAACTGATAGCAATGATTATTCCTGGCAGTGCCGCCCAACTAAAAAACAACATCAAGCTAATCATCAGCGCTAAAGGCAGGTAAAAAAGGATGACTGTACCGGTACTAATATGTGCGTAGGTATTGGCAGTGCTCAATAACGGCAACAGTAAAGATGGTAAGATGAGGGGCAGCGCCCACCATTTATCTCTAATATTTATATAGTTTTTATTGAGTTTCATAGATGCTCAGTAGAATCCCTCACATCATGTAGGGGTATTTTCTGTGAAGGGCATTCAGACAGGCATCCCACCTGACTTTAAAACTATGATGTAATACACATCACAATGACTCATCAATTTTAGTTACGGATAACCGACGGGGTTTGATATATGTCAAAAAAAATATCCCCCATTAATCAATTATTACCTTTTTCTTTATTTATGATCGTTTATTCATTATTAATGCAAATAATAATATTAGTTTCCATAACATAAGTGGATAAAACCGTTGATGCAATTTTACATAACGAAGAATTGACCATTCCCTCTTAGTGTGCCTTAATGTAAGTATCGCCCACTGGTTGGGTACACTTTAAGGAACCTTTTGTGAGCCAGGTTACCAGCCTACGCAAACGACACCGATTTAACAGTCGCATGATCCGGATCGTACTGCTTATCAGCTTCATCTTCTTCTTCGGACGCTTCGTCTACTCTGCTATCGGTGCGTGGCACCACCACCAGGACAAGAAAGAATCCCAGCAGACCACCTTGCCGCAACAGACTTCTCCTGCTCAAACTGACGAACGCTGAACGCTCGTATCTGTGATCCCCTGTCTTAAGATTCCTTACCGGATGGCTAATCGCCTGACATTTAACCATCCGGTAAGGGATTTGAGCGATGAAACAATACGCTGTCTTACCCACCACACGCACTAAGTTATCGGATAAAAGACCGTGTTTTTCGCACAAATGCACAATCTTTTAATCCCACTTCACCTCACCATTCGCGCTCATTTTTACGTTCTTGTTTACTGGGCATAAAAAAGACAAATACAGTTCAAACAGACGCTAATTAATATCGCCAGCATATATCACTGACGTATACATCAATGTTTTGCATGAAAATTAAATATTTATTTGAATCGTTACCATTTTTGAACACAAACAGGATAATACTATGAGTTGTTTTTCATTTTTTCCCAAAAATTCATTATCGCCATCATTGGCATAGGCTACCAGCGTCGGATTGCGGAAGTGAAACGCGTCATTACGCATATCATCGAGCAGGATGAACGCGTTGATCGGAGTCGCGGTGTGACCGTGCATCTGGGCGAACTTGCCGCCTCATCGCTTAACTTCTATGTTCGCGTTTGGGTGCGTAACGGCGAATACTGGAATACCTATTACGATCTGCTGGAAAACATCAAAGAAGCGATGGATGCCAACCATATCGACTTGCCCTATCCGCAGATGGATAGCCGTGCTCAAAACGCCCCATCACAATCACAGCCTCACCTGCAGATTGTCGATTAAAATATTTATTCCCTCTGCTGGGCCGCATTAGCGTTGACTAATCGCTTAAACACCCATCCTTAGATAAAATTTAAAAATTAAATGCTAAAAAAGAAACCGTAAATATCATCATCGTTACATGTTTCCATGTCTCACATTACAGGCTACAAAAAACAACCTCCTCCCCTCCCCAACATATCTGTACAATACTCTCTATCGTTTTCTATGCTTTATTCATGATGAAGGAATCCATAAAAATGGAACAACCGGTCAAATGTGACCCACATATCCTGTCGTTACTGAAAAAAACCTCCCTCAATCACATTGACTATCTGGTCGACGTACTGACAGACAACGGTAAAGGCCGGGTAGCATTATCATCGTCCGTTAAGGACTTACTACTCGAAGAGAAGGCAGAACGGGACTACAGCGAGCGTGGGCTGCGGCATCTGCTACATGAATTGCAGGAATATGGCGGACACTCGCTCGTTAATATTTTCCGCAGTGAGCCATTGCCTTATTCTGAGTTATTAACCGATGTTCATAAAAAGCTCAATGGCAAAGACAGCAAGAAAAAAAATAACGCCACAAAAGAACGGGAAATCGTCCTAAGTTTGTTTGGTGATGACTGGCAGTCATTAGCCGATCATGAACGTTGGGAGCGCTGCACAGAAACGAAAGTTATCTCCGGTTTTTTCAAGATGCAGGATAATCTGCGCATAAACGATAAAGGGGTTGTTATCGGCCTGTCAGCTGCGGCAAGCGTAGCGGCATTTACCGCGCTCCGCTTACATCCCGTCACTGCTATCGTCAGTACGGTCAGCCTTGCTAACCAAACGCTTGGGGAGGCATACCGGGTGACAATTCCGTTCATTGCTCATATCGCGATGCTCAACATGCTTCACTCGCCCAAAATAGCGCAGTAAAAATACCGTAACTAATCGAGCAGAATTCACCCTATGTCAACTTTAGCGAATAACAATCAGATACCTGAGCAAGAAGCGGCCTTCGAAGTGGACATCGTCGACGCGCAAAATAATGCCCTGGTGAAAATACACAGCCAGCCTGGATACTGGCAAGATCTTGCGCAACAGGACTCACAGACGGAACTGGATCCCAGCAGCATTTCACTCTTTAATCACTGGCTCAGTAGCGTCCCCACCGTCGCCACTGCCATTGCAGGTAACGCGACACAATTAATGACCTGTTCTTTCGAATACAGCCAACTGGTACAGGCGAAAGATGGCAGCGGAGCAATCGGTGCGGTACTTAATCCAGACACCAACAAAATTGGCGCACAAGCCCGATTTCACGAAGCTGAAAATCTGAAGTCGCTGGTCAATGCCAGCCTGGTTTTTAATATCGCGTCACAACTTCTGGCCCAAAAACATCTTGCCGATATTAATGAGAGACTGCGGATCATCGAACAAAAGATCGATTCGATTAAAGGCCATCTTGAACAATCGCGCCTCGCGAATATCCAGACTTTCCATGAACATCTCAATATTATTGGTTTATTACTGAGCCGTAATGAAATTATCACCAAAGAGTCACTACTGAACCTCGCCAAAAGCGCGCAGGAAGTGCGCTCGCAGGTTAAGCATCTTGAAAAGGATATCACTCAGGCATATCGAGAAATTGAACAATTTGAACCGACCAGTTGGTTTGGATCTGACGATCTCCGGGAAGCGCTCAAACTGAAAATCAGCAATGTTGAACGGTTGCAGCGTGAGTATCTGACGGGTATGCAATGTTTGTTAGTTGCTAATCTCATCCTGTTCATCAAGCATGACGGCAACCAAGAGTTTGTCCTGACAAGCGAATTATATTTAAAAGAACTGAATGCCAGCAACGGCATATTTCAGCAATGGGAAAAAATAAAACGTAAAGTCGCCCATCATCTAAGCAAGATGAAGCCATTATTTGAACGAACAAGCAGCACCCAGGCAAATGCCTTACAGGTAGAACGCAAGCTAAATCAAACGGATAGCCTACTTAATACTGATAACGTTTTACTTACACAACTCGGCGAACGCATCCAGGCAGCCCAATCACCGCAGGTATTGTTAGAGATTGTGGATAATAAGGTGCTGAGAGGTCGCTTTTTGCGTTAGCATACCGACGCTAACTAAACGTCAAGAATTGGCTATACAATACGAGATGTCGCGGCTGGAGCAGCGGCATCTCGCCAACCAAGAGGATGAAGGTGTGCTGGCGGTGATATCCACAAATTATTGATATTTGGCAATCCCATTCTAATGGCGATCAACTTGAAACATACGCTATAAATTCTGCAAGAATATATCCAGTTTTAGTAATAACGATCCTTATTCAACTTTTAATCCTATCCCATTCCTTAACCGTGAATATTTTGCCCAAAATGGTTTTATTAACTGAAGAGAAACATTGTTTCCCGGCGAAAGACTATTGTGGATTTCAGCAAAAGATAGTTCAACATCGGATTCATATGCAATATTTGGAGCGCAAGACCTTGTTCAAATAATAAGCAGAGCATGGACTCCCAGAAGTAATCAATATGGATATTCATTATTATTAAATGATTTTCTTTATGACTCGACTTGGGATGCTGCACGAACGGCTATCAATAAAACTTTATCTTTCCCAAGAACATGGGCACTACGCACTAACAGAGGGGCAGAATGGGAAGCATTGGGAATGCCAACTCATACCTCCTGAATTTTGGCTACCTCAGCTTAAACTTAGGCGTTGATGAAACAGAAAGCGCAAACATTTCAACAAGATTCCCTTAACCCTTTTTGCTCATGCGCGAGGCACTTTTCTGCCCAGCCTGATGGATCCCCAGCCTCATGCAATAAAATGCAGACCGTTCGTCGCATATCATTGAGCTAAAATTTGTGAAAGTTTCCGCATTTCTGATCAGATTTTACCATCACGTTTCTTCGCAGCAAGCGAGGTCCGGTGGGCGATACGGCCACATAGAAAATTCATGAATACACATAAATAAAAACCCTCTGTAAAAACAGAGGGTTGATTGCATTTTTACCTGTTCATGAAAACTCAGAAAGGGTTATCGGCTTATTCCCACTCAATGGTAGCCGGCGGCTTACCGCTGATGTCATACACCACGCGGGAGATACCGTTAACTTCGTTGATGATGCGGTTGGAAACGCGGCCTAAGAAGTCATACGGCAGGTGCGCCCAATGTGCGGTCATAAAGTCGATGGTTTCTACTGCTCGCAGGGAAACAACCCAGTCGTACTTACGGCCATCGCCCATGACGCCAACGGAACGTACCGGCAGGAACACAGTGAACGCCTGGCTGACTTTGTTGTACAGGTCGGCTTTGTGCAGTTCTTCGATGAAGATAGCATCCGCGCGACGCAGCAGGTCGCAGTACTCTTTCTTCACTTCGCCCAGTACGCGAACACCCAGACCCGGCCCCGGGAACGGGTGACGGAACAGCATGTCGTACGGCAGGCCCAGCTCCAGACCAATCTTACGCACTTCGTCCTTGAACAGCTCGCGCAGCGGTTCAACCAGACCCATCTTCATCTCTTTCGGCAGGCCGCCCACGTTGTGGTGAGATTTGATAACGTGCGCTTTACCGGTGGCGGAAGCCGCGGATTCAATCACGTCCGGATAGATAGTACCCTGCGCCAGCCATTTAACGTCTTCCAGTTTCAGTGCTTCTTCATCGAACACTTCAACGAATACGCGGCCGATGATCTTACGTTTCGCTTCAGGATCGTTCTCGCCTTTCAGCGCGTCGAGGAAACGCTGTTCGCCTTCAACGTGAACGATGTTCAGGCCGAAATGGTCACCAAACATATCCATTACCTGCTGGGCTTCGTTCAGGCGCAGCAGACCGTTGTCGACGAACACGCAGGTCAGGTTTTTTCCGATTGCACGGTGCAGCAGCATCGCAGTCACAGAGGAGTCAACGCCACCGGACAGACCGAGGATAACTTTATCATTGCCAACCTGCTCACGAATGCGGGCAACGGCGTCATCGATAATTTTTGCCGGCGTCCAAAGCGCTTCACACTGGCAGATGTCGCGCACAAAACGCTCCAGCATGCGCATGCCCTGACGGGTGTGGGTAACTTCCGGGTGGAACTGCACGCCGTAGAAGCGTTTTTCTTCGTGCGCCATGATAGCAAACGGGCAGCTGTCAGTGCTGGCAACAGTCACGAAACCTTCCGGAATGGCAGTCACTTTATCGCCGTGACTCATCCATACGTCCAGCAGAGGTTTGCCGTCGGCGGTCAGGGAGTCTTCAATACCGCGGACAAGCGCGCTGTCAGTCTGAACCTCTACCTGCGCATAGCCGAATTCACGTTCGTTAGACCCTTCAACATGGCCACCGAGCTGCATTGCCATGGTCTGCATGCCGTAGCAAACGCCGAACACCGGCACGCCGGCATTGAACACGTACTCTGGCGCACGCGGGCTGTTTGCTTCGGTGGTACTTTCCGGACCACCGGAAAGAATAATACCGCTTGGGTTGAATTCGCGAATTTGTGCTTCCGTAACATCCCATGCCCACAGTTCACAGTAGACGCCCAGCTCACGTACGCGGCGTGCGACCAGCTGAGTGTACTGCGATCCGAAATCGAGGATGAGAATGCGATGTTTATGAATATTGTCTGTCATTGACGCTAATTCCGAGGCAAGTGAAACAAATTCGCCCGGCACAGAGCCGGGCGCGGAAACTTATCAGGAGCCCATGCGGTAGTTAGGGGACTCTTTGGTGATGGTCACATCGTGAACGTGACTTTCCTGAATACCCGCACCGCTGATACGGACAAATTCAGCCTGAGTACGCAGCGCGTCGATAGTACCACAGCCGGTCAGCCCCATACAGGAGCGCAGCCCGCCCATCTGCTGGTGAATGATCTCTTTCAGGCGACCTTTATACGCTACGCGGCCTTCGATACCTTCCGGGACCAGTTTGTCGGCGGCGTTATCGCTCTGGAAGTAACGGTCGGAGGAGCCTTTGGACATCGCGCCCAGAGAGCCCATACCGCGGTATGATTTGTAAGAACGGCCCTGGTACAGTTCGATTTCACCCGGGGATTCTTCGGTACCCGCCAGCATGGAGCCAACCATGACTGCAGCAGCACCTGCAGCAATCGCTTTCGCGATGTCGCCGGAGAAACGAATACCACCATCGGCGATAACCGGAATACCGGTGCCTTCCAGCGCTGCAACCGCGTCAGAAACAGCGGTGATCTGCGGTACACCTACGCCGGTAACGATACGGGTAGTACAGATGGAGCCTGGGCCGATACCGACTTTCACCGCGCTGCAGCCGGCTTCCGCCAGTGCGCGAGCACCAGCGCCAGTTGCCACGTTACCACCGATTATCTGCAGATCAGGATATTTAGCGCGAGTTTCACGAATACGCTGCAGTACGCCTTCAGAGTGACCGTGAGAGGAGTCAATCAGCAGTACGTCAACGCCCGCGGCAACCAGCGCATCAACGCGCTCTTCGTTACCTGCACCCGCACCGACAGCAGCGCCAACGCGCAGACGACCATGCTCGTCTTTACAGGCGTTAGGTTTACGTTCCGCTTTCTGGAAATCTTTAACCGTGATCATGCCGAGCAGGTGGAAGCTGTCATCAACAACCAGCGCTTTCTCAACGCGTTTTTCGTGCATTTTGGCAAACACGACATCGCGCGCTTCGCCTTCGCGAACGGTCACCAGACGCTCTTTCGGCGTCATGTAAACGCTCACTGGCTGGCTGAGATCGGTCACAAAACGTACGTCACGACCGGTGATGATGCCGACCAGTTCGTTATCTTCAGTCACAACCGGGTAGCCTGCAAAACCGTTACGCTCGGTCAGTTCTTTCACTTCGCGCAGCGTGGTGGTTGGCAGAACGGTCTGCGGGTCGGTCACCACGCCAGATTCGTGTTTTTTCACACGTTTAACTTCTTCGGCCTGGCGCTCGATGGACATGTTTTTGTGGATAAAACCGATGCCGCCTTCCTGGGCCAGGGCAATTGCCAGGCGCGCTTCCGTCACGGTGTCCATTGCCGCGGAGAGCATAGGAATGTTCAGGCGAATGGTTTTCGTCAACTGGGTGCTAAGATCAGCAGTATTCGGCAGAACGGTAGAATGAGCGGGAACGAGGAGGACGTCGTCAAACGTCAGGGCTTCTTTTGCGATACGTAGCATGGGCAATATCTCACCTGGGAGGTTATTAAATATTGCCGCGGCATTATACAGAGCGTAACCGATTGCATCCACACTTTTTTGCAAAAAAACCTTGCGCTCCTCTGTGAGCATGTTACTTTCGACTGAATAACCTGCTGATTTAGAATTTGATCCCGCTCACATGTTATCCTCTCAGACCACCTCAATTTTTACCGTAAGCCGCCTGAATCAGACGGTTCGTTTGCTGCTTGAGCAAGAAATGGGGCAAGTGTGGATCAGCGGTGAAATCTCCAATTTCACTCAGCCGTCCTCGGGTCATTGGTATTTTACGCTCAAAGATGACACCGCTCAGGTTCGCTGCGCGATGTTTCGCAACAGCAACCGCCGGGTAACGTTCCGCCCACAGCACGGGCAGCAGGTACTGGTACGCGCCAACATTACATTGTATGAGCCGCGTGGGGACTACCAGATAATCGTCGAGAGCATGCAGCCAGCCGGCGAAGGGTTGTTGCAGCAGAAATACGAGCAACTGAAGGCGAAGCTCCAGGCCGAAGGCCTCTTTGACCAACAGTTCAAACAGCCGCTCCCCTCACCAGCGCACTGCGTTGGGGTCATCACCTCGAAAACCGGCGCCGCGCTGCACGATATTCTCCACGTGCTGAAGCGTCGAGACCCTTCCCTGCCCGTGATTATCTACCCAACCGCCGTCCAGGGCGACGATGCGCCGGGACAGATTGTGCGCGCCATTGCGCTGGCGAACGCGCGGGGCGAGTGTGATGTACTGATTGTCGGTCGTGGTGGCGGCTCGCTGGAAGATTTATGGAGCTTTAACGACGAACGGGTAGCGCGGGCGATCTTTGCCAGCCGGATTCCAGTCGTCAGCGCCGTCGGCCATGAAACCGATGTGACCATCGCTGACTTCGTCGGCGATCTGCGCGCGCCAACGCCATCTGCGGCGGCCGAAATTGTCAGCCGCAACCAGCTTGAACTGCTGCGTCAAATTCAGCAGGGTCAGCAACGTCTGGAAATGGCGATGGATTACTATCTCGCCAACCGAACTCGCCGATTTACCCTGCTTAATCACCGCTTGCAACAGCAGCACCCTCAATTGCGTCTGGCCCGTCAGCAGACCGTGCTGGAACGACTGCGTCAGAGAATGAACGCCACTCTTGAGAATAAGATTAAACAGGCAAATCAGCGCCAACAGCGCATGCTGCAGCGTCTAAATCAGCAAACCCCGCAGCCGCGTATTCACCGCGCGCAAACACGTATTCAGCAACTGGAATACCGACTGGCGGACAATATTCGATCGCGCGTCAGCGAGCAACGCGAACGTTTCGGCAATGCGGTCACGCATCTGGAAGCCGTCAGCCCACTGGCAACGCTGGCACGTGGTTATAGCGTCACTACCGCGACAGACGGCAAAGTGCTGAAGCAAACCAAACAAGTGAAGGCCGGTGATGTGCTCACCACCCGACTGTCAGATGGCTGGGTAGAGAGCGAAGTGAAAGGCGTAACGGCGGCAAAGAAAACGCGTAAAAAAAAGCCGGATTAAACCGGCGCAAACTCCACGCGTTTTTTCGAGATAAGGCCATGGCCGTTCTGACAGAAATAATCCACTGCGCCGCAGGCTTTTAACACTTGCAGTGGCAGATGGCACTCCGGACAGCGCGCTTCTAACGGAATAACTTTTTTGCAGTTTTCACAGTGCGCCACACCGTTTTGCTGTTCCAGTTCTGCGTGACATTCCGGGCAGTTCATTGACATGGTAACTCCTATAAAGGGCGTTCAGCTCTGCGCTAATTTTACCACGATACGCTTAGTGTGGGCCACGCAGCTGTTGCTGCAAGGTGAGTAATCGTTCAACCTCCTCCAGTCTGCGCTGCGTTGTGCGCCTCACCTCCTGTGGGTTGCGTTCAAACAGACTTTGCGCCCCCAGAATATGTTCCGCCAGACAATGGGCATAAATCGTGCCAGGAAGCTTCCAGCGACGCACAGCATCACCGTCAATCACTTCCAGTACATCTTCTGTACCGCGCCGATCATGACTGATGATACGACCATCGCTCAGATACAGACGCAAACCTTTTTGACCGCCAGTTGGACCCGCGTACTTATTCAGCCAGATATCCAGCGGTATGCCGCTAATCTGCCCCTGAAGATGAGCTTCACCCTCTGCCGTGGTCAGGTCACTCTGGGGGATATCACGCCCCAGACGGTCTTTAGCACTCACTAACCGCAGCACCATCTCATTATTCCCTCCCAGATACCGTACCGTTTCCCGCAGCATTGCTAACACGTGTGTACCGATATCCAGAATCACGCCATCCGGGTGGCGAAGTTCACGCGTGTCCGGTTCACCGGTGGCAAAGTTAAGCGCTATCGGCTCCCCTGCGGTGTTAAACCCGCTTGGCTCCTGCAAGAAACCTTCGATTTTCACAATCTCGGCAAAAGTGCTGACCAACCCTCGTTTCACCGTTTCGATGCGCGCCATCCAGTGGTCTAGCGCCAGCACGCGATCAGCAACGCCGGGTTGAACCAGCAGCATTTTCAGTTTTTCAATTTGGGAAAGCGTGGCGACAATAGGTTTTTCAACCACGATACGTGCAATGGGAGAGGCCAGGGATTGTTCAAGCACCTCAAGGTGATGTAGGGATGCGGTCGTGATAAACAGGGTATCAAGAGGCTGAGTAAGCAGCTCTTCGAGCGACGTACAACGCGTCACGCCTGCTGGCTGTTTTGTGGGTTGAACGTCAAATCCCACGCAGCGTAGTGAATCACCGAACATGTTACGTAATGCAGGCAAGTATGCCGTTTCAACGACTGCGCCAAGTCCAACAAACCCAAACAGCATGTTCTTACCTCGAAAATTAAATGGCCGGGACACAACGTCTGCCCCGGCACAATCGAAGTGTTATCAGGCGCTGGTCACCGGTTTAGTTTGTGTATTCTCCAGCATGCGACGAATCGGAACAATGAGGACGATCAGTACTGCAGCGCAGATCAGCAGCGCAATCGAACAGCGCGCGAAGAGATCCGGCAGCATATCCAGTTGGTCAGCCTTCACATGGCCACCAATCAGACCCGCGGCCAGGTTACCCAGCGCACTGGCGCAGAACCACAGACCCATCATCTGTCCACGCATTCTTTCCGGCGCCAGCAGCGTCATGGTTGCCAGACCAATCGGGCTCAGACACAGTTCGCCAAGCGTCAGCATCAGAATACTACCCACCAGCCAGAATGGCGAAACGCCTGCACCACCATTATTCAGCACGTTTTGCGCTGCCAGCATCATCAGGCCAAAACCCGCTGCGGCACACAGAATACCGATAACGAACTTGGTGATGCTGCTCGGGCGAATGTTCAAGCTGGCAAGTTTCGGCCACGCCCAGCTGAACACTGGTGCCAGCAAGATGATAAACAGCGCGTTGATCGACTGGAACCACACCGCCGGGATTTCAAAATCGCCGATCATACGATTAGTGTAGTCGTTAGCGAACAGGTTAAACGACGTTGGTTTTTGCTCAAATGCCGACCAGAAGAAGGCCGCGGAAACCAGCAGAATAAAGCAGACCAACAGTCTGGCGCGCTCTTTACGGTTCAGCCCCGCAAAGACAAACAGGTAGATGAAGTAGAGGGCTACGGATGCCGCAATCACATACACCAGCACACTGGCTACCGCGACCGGGTTAATCACAATCACTCCCTGCGCAATCAGGGTAACAACAATTGCTACACCAACTGCCAGCGCCAGCAGCCACGTGCCCACACCGTTACGCTTCACAACCGGGCTGTTCCAGGTAGAGTCCAGCCCGACTTCGCTGTCGTAGCGTTTCATCGCCGGAACAGCAAATACGCGGAAGATAATTAACGCGACCAACATCCCGATGCCACCGATTCCAAAACCCCAATGCCAGCCATGAGATTTAATCAGCCACCCGGAGATCAACGGCGCGATGAAGGAGCCCATGTTGATGCCCATATAGAACAGCGAGAAACCGCCATCACGACGCGCATCGCCTTTTTTATACAGCGTGCCGACCATCACCGAGATACAGGTCTTGAACAGACCAGAGCCGAGCACGATAAACATCAGGCCGATAAAGAACAGGTTGTCACCCATGATGGCCGAGAGCGCAATCGACAGGTGACCAAGCGCAATCAGGATGGAGCCATACCATACCGCCTTTTGTTGGCCGAGCCAGTTATCCGCCAGCCAGCCACCTGGCAGCGCAGCAAGATACATGGTACCGGCAAAGATACCGACAATCGCCGAGGCATTTTCACGCGCCAGCCCCATACCGCCGTCATAAACGGTAGCCGCCATAAACAGGATCAGTAACGGACGAATGCCATAAAACGAAAAACGCTCCCACATCTCAGTAAAGAACAATGAGCCGAGCGGATAAGGATGACCGAAGAAAGTTCGGCTTTCTTTTTGATTAACAGAGGATTGCATAATTCTCCCGAAAAGATATGTCGTGTGCTTGTAAACACCGTGATGTACGCCGGCCAGTTACGTAGCTGGTCGATTTTTTACATACGGCGAAGAGTTATTTAACCATTTGATAACCTGACAGTAGTTTTGTCTAGTACCAACCGGGTGACTTTAAGATGAAAATTCGACAATTGTCTACTTTCTTAGATTTAAACTTGGTAAAAAGCGAATAGTCATTGACAGCAAACAGACAGGTACAGGCGAAAAAAAGCCCGCGATTTACGCGGGCCTCTATCGCCATCAGCAAGGTTACTTACTTTTTTTGATGTGCTTAATCAAACGCTTACGCTTACGCATCTGCGTTGGTGTCAGTGTATTACGTTTGTTGGCAAACGGGTTTTCCCCTTCCTTGAACTGAATACGGATTGGTGTACCCATGACTTCCAGTGATTTGCGGAAGTAGTTCATCAGATAGCGCTTGTATGAATCCGGCAGGTCTTTCACCTGGTTACCGTGGATCACCACAATCGGCGGGTTATAACCACCGGCGTGTGCGTACTTAAGCTTCACACGGCGACCACGCACCAGCGGCGGCTGATGATCTTCTACTGCCATGGTCATGATGCGAGTCAGCATCGCGGTGCTGACGCGACGGGTTGAGCTGTCATACGCTTCGCGCACGGATTCGAACAGGTTACCTACACCGCTGCCGTGCAGCGCGGAGATAAAGTGAACACGGGCAAAGTCGATAAAGCCCAGACGGAAGTCCAGTGTCTCTTTTACCTGTTCTTTCACTTCCTGCGTCAGGCCATCCCACTTGTTGACGACGATAACAAGTGAGCGCCCACTATTGAGGATAAAGCCCAACAGCGAGAGGTCCTGATCGGAGATCCCTTCGCGAGCGTCAATCACCAGCATCACCACGTTGGCATCTTCAATTGCCTGCAACGTTTTGATTACGGAGAATTTTTCTACCGCTTCGGTAATTTTACCGCGCTTACGTACCCCCGCAGTGTCAATCAGCACATATTCGCGCTCATCACGCTGCATTGGGATATAAATACTGTCACGCGTGGTCCCCGGCATGTCGTAAACCACCACGCGGTCTTCGCCAAGAATACGGTTAGTCAGTGTAGACTTACCTACGTTCGGGCGCCCGACAATCGCCAGTTTGATCGGCAGATCCTGCGGATTGAAGTCGTCTTCAGGCTCTTCTTCGCCGTTTTCCTCGGCTTCCAGTTTCGCCCAGTATTCCGCATCTTCATCCACTTCTTCCTGCGGTGCGATATCATCCATCCACGGCAGCAGAACATGCTCCAGCAGGCTGAGGACGCCGCGACCATGGGACGCCGCGATGGGGTAAATTTCGCCCAGCCCCAGTGAATAGAAATCGACAACAGCCTGATCCGGATCGAGTCCGTCAGTTTTGTTGGCAACAAGGAAGGTTGGTTTCTGGCGCGCACGCAGATGCTTGGCAATGGCTTCATCTGCCGGCATCAGGCCAGCACGCGCATCCACCATAAACAGCACAACGTCCGCTTCTTCGATAGCCAGCAACGACTGCTCAGCCATACGGGTTTCAACACCGTCTTCGGTGCCATCAATACCACCAGTATCAATGCAGATAAACTCGCGGCCTTCAATTTCCGCACGACCGTACTTACGGTCACGAGTCAGACCCGGGAAATCCGCAACCAGCGCATCTCGGGTGCGAGTTAGACGGTTAAATAACGTGGATTTGCCAACGTTAGGGCGCCCGACAAGCGCGACCACAGGTACCATGTTTAAAGCCTCATTTAAAAAATCATCAGACAACGGACGCTATTTTTGCGCCATTGTTAAAAACAGTAAAACGGCCCCTGCACCAGGAGCCGTTTTTCAAAGCGAGCGGCCAGGACGATTAACGCGTAATGGAGTACAGCGTACCGTCTTTCGCCTGGATCAGCAGTTTACCATCAGCAGCGACCGGCTCGGTCAGGAAACCTGAGCTATCGACTTTCTGCTGAGCGACAAAGCGACCATCTTCAACGTTAATCCAGTGCAGGTAGCCTTCGCTATCGCCTACGACCAGGTTACCGTTATACAGAGCCGGAGACGTCAGCAGACGGTGCAGCAGATCGCTTTGCGTCCACAGCGTCACGCCGCCGTCGGTGGTCAGCGCCAGCACACGGTCATTCTGATCAACCAGATAGATACGATTACCATCGACGATGAAATCATTCACCGAGCCGAGCTCACGTTTCCACATGATCTGGCCACTGCGCAGATCCAGCGCCGTCAGGTTACCATTATAAGCCAGTGCGTAAACTACGCCATTGACGATAACCGGCGTGGTATCGACATCACTCAGACGATCGATTTCGGTTGGGCCAGTGGCCTGAGAGATACGCTGCTGCCAAATCATCTGGCCCTGCTGCATCAGTACGGCACTTACGCGACCATTATCGCCACCCACAATAGCTGCGCCAAAGGCGGTCGCTGGAGCAGATTCGCCGCGCAGTGACAGAGAAGGCATATCGAGGTTAACGGTCCATTTGATGGCGCCGTCAGCTTCGTTCAAGGCCTGCAACTGGCCGTTGCTGGTGTGGATTAACACCATGCCATCGCTCACCACCGGGCGAGACAGCGCTTCCCCGGCAACTTTCGTCTGCCATGCGGTTGTGCCGTCGCTGGTGTTCAGCGCATAAACCTGTGCTTTTTCGCTGCCAATATAAACATGGCCGCCGGACACGGTAACTCCGCCAGAAAGCTGAGCAGATGCACGGGAGAACCAGCCGTCTTTCTCACCCAGATTAACAGACCAGACTTCTTTGCCGTCGTCTGCGTTCAGCGCTTTCACCACACCGGCGCGAGAGGCAGCATAGACCACGTTATCCGCCAGTGCAGGATGAAGGTTGGAGTAGAAATCACCAATACCGTTGCCTACAGAAGTGCTCCAGGCAGTAGACGGAGTAAACTGGTTTTCAACCACCGGTAACGGGGACATCTTAACGACATCTTCTTCGCCACTAAACAGTGAACAGCCGCTCAATAGGGTAACGGAAAGCAGCCCTGGCAGAAGTAATTTACGCAATTGCATCGGGTCCCTCTCAGATGGACAAATTATTGATTTTCATCTGCATCATTTCGCTCAGAGCAGGAGAGGCATCGCTTTTCACACCCGCTTCCCATGCGCTACGCGCACCTTGTTTGTCGCCTTTGCTCAGCAACGCTTCACCACGCAGATCGGCCACAATTGCCGCCCACCCTTCACCTTTAATGGTATCGAGTGTTTTCAGCGCGGTATCAGCCTGCTTAAGCTGAACCTGAACACGAGCAAGACGCAGATTAAGCACCGCTTTGAGATTCTCATCGCTGGTGGCAGCCAGGCCTTGTTGTAACTGGGCCGCGGCTTTCTCTAGTTCGTTTTGGTCAACAAACTGCTGTGCCAGTTCCATTGACGCTAATGCGCCGTAAGTATTTTTGTTCTCTGCGGCAAATTTCTCTGCGGCAGGAATGCTATCAGGCTTACCTGCGCTAACCGCAGTCACCGTATTTTGATACGCCAGAGAAGCAGAGCGTGCGGACTCCGTCTGATGGCTGGTCCAGTAACGCCAGCCAACCAGCGCGCCAACCCCTAAAATTACCCCAACAACCAGCGCTTTGCCGTTTTCAGCAAAGAAGCGTTTTACCGCATCAACCTGGTCGTGTTCGTTCTCGTAAATTTCCACGCTGTCCTTCTCCTTAGCCCAGTAGAGTGCGCAAATGCGTGGCAACGCTATCCTGCGCTACTGCCGTTTGCTCACCAGAGCGCAAATCCTTCACTACAACGGTACCGTCAGCCACTTCGGACTCACCCAGTACCAGTGCAACGCGGGCGCCCCACTTATCGGCGCGGGCAAACTGTTTCTTAAAGTTGCCGCCGCCGTGGTTTGTCATCAGTTTCACACCAGGAACTTCATCGCGCAGACGTTCTGCAAGCCGCATTGCCGCCGACTGCGTGTCTGCCCCCGAAGCGACCAGGTATATATCGACAACAGGATCGGCGTTAAATTCCGGATTAACTGCCTGAACTAACAAAACAAGTCGTTCCAGGCCCATGGCAAAGCCTACGGCCGGCGTTGCGCGGCCGCCAAGTTGCTCTACCAGACCGTCATAACGGCCACCTGCACAGACGGTACCCTGTGAGCCCAGGCTGGTGGTGACCCACTCAAATACGGTGCGGTTGTAGTAATCAAGACCACGAACCAGACGCTGATTGACGGTGTAGGCAATACCTGCGGACTCCAGCAGTTTGCACAAGCCCGCAAAATGCTCGCGCGAGTCGTCATCCAGATAGTCGCCCAGCGCAGGCGCGTCGTTCAACAGCGCCTGTACTTCCGGGTTTTTGGAGTCGAGCACGCGCAGTGGGTTGGTGTACATGCGCCGCTTACAGTCTTCGTCCAGTTTATCTTTATACTGTTCCAGATAAGCGACCAGCGCATCGCGGTAGTTCGCACGGGCTTCAAGCGACCCAATGGAGTTCAGCTCAAGGCTGACATGCTGAGAAATCCCCAACGCACGCCACCAGCGGGCGGTCAGCAGAATGAGTTCAGCATCGATGTCCGGGCCTTGCAGGCCAAACACTTCGCAACCCAACTGATGGAATTGACGATAGCGCCCTTTTTGCGGACGTTCGTGGCGGAACATCGGCCCGATATACCACAGACGCTGTTCCTGATTGTACAGGAGACCATGTTCGATGCCGGCGCGTACGCAGCCCGCAGTGCCTTCAGGGCGCAGGGTCAGGCTATCGCCATTGCGGTCCTCAAAGGTATACATCTCTTTTTCAACGACGTCGGTGACTTCACCGATCGCGCGTTTGAATAACGGGGTCTGCTCTACAATCGGCAAGCGGATTTCACTGTAACCGTAGCTGCCGAGCACGTTTTTAAGAGTGCCTTCAATGCGCTGCCAGATGGCGGTTTCGCCAGGCAGATAATCGTTCATGCCGCGAATGGCTTGAATGTTTTTTGCCACGTTTATTCTCTTTATGGATATAAAAATGAACCCTCAGCGCTAACCCGGATAATACGGGCGCCATGCGGGTTCAATCATACACGGGAAGCACGCCGCTTCCCATCACGTTATTATTTTTCAAGCTGCTGCACGTCAATGCGTCGCGCTTCGTCCAGAATACTCGCTTTGGCGCGAATACGGGCTTCGAGCTGCGTGATCATATCGTCGTTATCGAGTCGGTCCTTACGCACGCCGTCTTCATACAGGCCGCTTTTCTTGTTACCGCCCGTCACGCCCAGCGTAGAAACCAGCGCTTCACCAGGGCCGTTTACCACACAACCGATGATCGAAACGTCCATTGGCGTAATAATATCTTCCAGACGTTGCTCCAGCGCGTTCACTGTACCGATAACGTCAAACTCCTGACGCGAGCAGGTTGGGCAAGCGATAAAGTTGATGCCACGCGCACGAATGCGCAGCGATTTCAGGATGTCGAAGCCAACTTTGATCTCTTCTACCGGATCGGCCGCCAGAGATACGCGCAGCGTATCGCCGATCCCTTCAGACAGCAGCAATCCTAAACCGATCGCGGATTTTACCGAGCCGCTACGCAGGCCACCGGCTTCGGTGATCCCCAGATGCAGAGGTTGATCGATCTGTTTCGCCAGCAGGCGATAGGATTCTACGGCAAGGAAAACATCAGACGCTTTAACGCTGACTTTGAATTGATCGAAGTTCAGACGATCGAGGTGATCCACATGGCGCATTGCGGACTCCAGCAGCGCTTGCGGCGTCGGTTCACCGTATTTTTCCTGCAGATCTTTTTCCAGCGATCCGGCGTTGACGCCGATGCGGATAGGAATGTTTTTATCACGAGCGCAGTCCACCACCATGCGAATACGCTCTTCATTACCGATATTACCTGGGTTGATACGCAGGCAATCAACGCCGTATTCCGCCACCTTCAGCGCGATACGATAGTCGAAGTGAATATCGGCAACCAGCGGGACGTTAACCTGCTGTTTGATAAGCTTGAACGCTTCTGCAGCATCCATTGTCGGTACAGAGACACGAACAATGTCTGCGCCTACGCGTTCCAGCGCTTTAATCTGATTAACCGTCGCTTCCACATCCGTGGTACGCGTATTGGTCATCGACTGTACGGCGATGGGCGCGCCATCGCCGATCGGCACGTTCCCAACGTAAATGCGTGTCGATTTTCTACGTTGAATTGGAGCCTGGTTATGCATTAAAAAATCTCCCGCATTGCCGTCTGTTACTGAGCCGGTGATTGTTCGGCATTAACGGTCAGACGCGCAACCTGGTTAGTTCTGATAAAACGACTCAGGTCGACAGGTTTACCCTGGAACTGAATCTGCACTGCCGCCGGAGCGCCAATTTTCAGTTTATATGGCGCCTGACCGACCAGATTCAGATTGCCATCTTTACGCTGCATGCCGCTGAACAGTTTTTTACCGGTTGCGTCGGTCACTTCCAGCCAGCAATCAGCGGTGAAATTCATCACCAGCGCGTTAGGATCGCCAGCCGGTGTAGTGACGCCAGCCTGGTCAGTCGGCAGCGGTGCCGCTGTCGCCGGTGCAGTGGGTGTGGTCGCTGCAGTATCAACATTGGCCTGAGACGGAGCCACAACGGCGTTTTGATCTGCGCCAGGAGCCGGAGTCGCTGCGGTATCCGGCGTTTGAGCGGCATCATCCGGAGCCGGTGTACTGTCCTGACTTGCAGAGGCGCTGGTATCCAGCGGCACACTCTGTGCGTTATCTTTACCGGCATTCAGTTCAGCGGAAGATTGATCGGCCATGGTGGTGATCTCTTCCTGCTGCGCTTTATGATTCTGCCACCACCAGGCGCCGGTCAGTCCGACAACGACAAACAGTACCAGCCAGGTAAAGGTCATTAGCCAGCCGTCGCGTTTCTTACGACGCTTACCGAGCGAAAAACTTTGCATCGGTGCGACGTTGGCAGGACGAATCGGAGCCTGTTTTTCCAGCCCTGGCAACAGTTCTTCTTCAGGAATATGCACCAGACGCGCATAAGAACGGATATACCCGCGCAGGAATGTTGAAGCGAGATCGGCTGGTGCCTTATCTTCTTCAATATCGCGTACCGTGGAAACCTTCAGGCAGAGTCGTTCCGCGACCACCTGTTGGCTGAATCCGAGTTGTTCACGGGCATTGCGCAGACGAACGCCGGTGGAGAGTGCTTCATTTTTGTCGTGCGTGGCTTCAGTATTCATTCGCTACAGCTGCGTAATATTTGGGTTCTGATGCCGGCGAGCCACAATGCTCACCCACACCGCGAAACATCTGGTCAGTTAACCTTTGTCAGACAGTATAAAACCGTCAGACCATCAATGACAAAACAGCGTAAACCTGAGGGCTAAACGCTTGTTGCGCCGTTACATACTGCCTTAAAGTCGACAAAAACGCACCGTTATTATTGACCTGACGACAACAACAAAGAACCTCATCTGGTTTACGTTACACTACGGTACATTAATTATACCGTAGTGCGCCAACATCAAACGGTCTTGATGTCGATAGCATCACCCTGCATACGCTTACGCAGAGTACGCTTGGTACGGTCAATAACGTCGCCCGCCAGCTGACCGCAGGCTGCATCGATGTCATCGCCTCGTGTTTTACGCACGATGGTGGTGAAACCATAGCTCATCAACACTTTGGAGAAACGATCGATACGGCTGTTGGAACTGCGGCCATACGGCGCGCCCGGGAACGGGTTCCACGGGATCAGGTTGATCTTACACGGCGTATCTTTCAGCAGCTCGGCCAACTGATGCGCGTGTTCAGTGCCGTCATTGATGTGATCTAACATCACATATTCAATGGTTACACGACCCTGATTCGCATTGGATTTCTCCAGATAACGGCGCACAGCCCCGAGGAACGTTTCGATATTGTACTTTTTGTTGATCGGTACAATTTCGTCACGAATTTCATCATTTGGCGCATGCAAAGAAATCGCCAGCGCGACGTCGATCATATCGCCCAGTTTATCCAGCGCAGGGACAACGCCCGAAGTGGACAGCGTAACGCGACGCTTGGACAGCCCAAAACCAAAGTCGTCCAGCATGATTTCCATCGCCGGAACGACGTTGGTCAGGTTTAGCAGCGGCTCGCCCATCCCCATCATCACCACGTTGGTGATAGGACGCACGCCCGTTGCTTTCACCGCGCCGACGATTTTCGCCGCACGCCAGACCTGACCAATGATCTCCGACACTCGCAGGTTACGGTTAAAGCCCTGCTGCGCCGTAGAGCAGAATTTACACTCTAATGCGCAACCGACCTGTGAAGAAACACACAGGGTGGCGCGATCGTCTTCCGGGATATACACGGTTTCTACGCGCTGATCGCCAACCGCGATGGCCCATTTGATCGTACCGTCAGAGGAGCGCTGCTCTTCCACCACTTCCGGGGCGCGAATTTCAGCCACTTCTTTCAGCTTGTTACGCAGCACCTTATTGATGTCAGTCATGTCATCAAAGTTGTCGCTGCAATAGTGGTACATCCACTTCATGACCTGATCGGCACGAAACGGTTTTTCGCCCATCTCTTTGAAGAATTCGCGCATTTGCTGACGGTTCAGATCCAGCAGGTTAATTTTTCCATTTTTATTTGGAACCGCAGGAATGACGACTTCAGAGGTGTTAACTAATTCAGACATAATTTTTTCCGGCCTCGTTGTTACACGTTGTGGCCCGTGGAGGGTTAAAAAGAAACGCCCCGGCAAGCGATCTGCTCTTCCGGGGCGTTGCATTGTACAAAGTCTGGCGCAGGGATGCCACGTTTGCACGAAGCATTAGCGAAAATAATATGTAAATCGCTAATTCATCTCCAAAGGATTTCGCGTCGCAGGAAGGCGGCTAGTTCGAGCCCCCCCGGGAGCATAGAAAACTATGTGGCCGAGGTAAACGAACGCAGCCAACGCATCTGCAACGTGAAAGACGCGGGAGATTAGCGAGTGCGTGGGCAAACCTCACCTTCACCAAAGAAATAGGCGATTTCACGCGCCGCTGACTCAACGGAGTCAGAACCATGGGTGCCGTTCTCAGTAAAACTGTCAGCGTAATCTGCGCGCAGCGTGCCTGCCAGCGCATTTGCCGGGTTGGTTGCACCCAGCAGATCGCGGTGGCGCTGTACGGCATTTTCGCTTTCCAGCACAGAAACAACGATCGGACCAGAGGTCATGAATTCAACCAGACCGTCAAAGAACGGCTTGCCATCATGCTCGGCGTAGAAGCCGCGCGCCTGCTCAACGGTCAGGTGCAGCATTTTAGTACCGACAATTTTGAACCCTGCAGCTTCAAAGCGCGCAAAGATGCTCCCAATAACGTTTTTTGCCACCGCGTTTGGTTTGATGATGGAAAAAGTACGTTCAATAGCCATGATTACCTCTGAAAAAGATGTTTTGTTGTGGTTTACCTGGCGCGGATTATAAAGAGCATCCCGGCAATTGACTATTGACGAAGATAACATTTCTTTAAAATAAGATGAATTTTAGCAACAAACAGTGACCAACTGGTCTACTGCAACGAAAATCTCACCGTCGCTACCTGTCCGGCGTCATCCATCACCAGCAGTTGATAATCCCCTTTGGTCGCCAGCTGTAGCGTCAGACGACGTCCGCGTTCATCCAGCCGTTCACCGTTAAGAAACCACCATCGTTCACCGCTCCCACCGCTGGTTTGCACCGGCAATGAGGCTTGAGCAGAACCGGGTAAACGCTTCACAATCGCGCCATCGCGAATGCCTGTCAACTGCAACGGCTGCGAAGCGTCTTGTCCCAGCGGCGGACATGTGGCAGAAACTGGCGGTAATCTCGCCCCACGGCGTTCTGATTCCGGTAACCATGGCTCCAGCGGCAACGGCCAGACGATTAACGTTTGCTCGTGCGCCTGCGGACAATCCGCCGCCACACGTTTGCCTTCATCATCCAGCCAGACAGGAAAACGAATTCCATTAACCCCTTCCTGCTCGGGCAATAATAACGTTGGCGGCTGACTGCCATCCAGTAACCAGGTTGCCAGACGGCGACGGCAGTTGCTGTCACTGGGGGCAAGAGATTGCCCGCCCGGCCAGCACACCACACCGCGACTCACGGATTCAGGGCGTGGATCTTCCGGCTGATTTGTCCCGCGAGAGAGCAAAAGATTGTTGACCTGATTGAGCAACGGCACGGCGCTGGCAAAACCAAACTGTCCCACCACCGGCGTACCGTCTGGCCTGCCGGTCCAGATGCCAATCACATAACGGGCGTTAACACCAATCGCCCACGCATCGCGATAGCCATAGCTGGTGCCCGTTTTCCACGCCAACGGCACCACGCGGCTCAGCGCGTTATCCGGCAGCGGTTGCGCTTCGTCAGCCATAATGCGGCGAATAATCCACGCCGCGCCCGCCGACATCAACGGACGTTCCAGCAGTGGATCGTCTGGCTGCAGACGCAGTTTTCCCGCTTTCCCCTGGCGGGCAAAGGCGCTGTACGCCGCCGCCATATCCTCAAGCCTTGCCCCCGCACCGCCCAAAATCAGCGACAGATTCGGTGCGGCCCCCGCGGGCAGATACAGCGGTAAACCGACGTTACGTAACGATGCGGCAAAACGCTTTGGACCATAGGCTTCAAGAACCTGCACGGCGGGTAAATTCAGCGAGCGCACCAGCGCTTCGCTCATACTCACCGGGCCATGAAAACCGCTGTCAAAATTCCCCGGTCGATAGTCCCCGGTTCGCCGCGGGACATCCTGCAACAATGAAGCCGGATGAATGAGTCCGTCATCCAGCGCGAGACCATAAACAAACGGCTTTAGCACCGAGCCCGGCGAACGGATCGCATTCACCATATCCACATGACCAAAACGGGAGTCGTCATTCATATCTACCGAGCCGACCCAGCCACGCACGCTCATATCGGTATGATCGACTACAATCATCGCCAGCGAACTGCGTGCAGGTAAGCGCCCCTTCCAGTTTTGCGCCAGCTCTTCCAGTTGACGCTGCAATCCGGCATCTAGGGTAGTCACGATTTTATCGCTTCGGCTTTTTCCCAGCATCATGCGCGAGAATAACGGTGCTAACTGCGGCATTTGCCGGGGCGCCAGCCAGACCGGTTCTTCACGCGACTCCTGTACCTGTCTGGCAGGCCAAATGCCCTGGGTGGCCATACGTTCGAGCACTTTATTACGCGCCGCTTCAGCGCGGTCCGGCCAGCGATCCGGACGCAAGCGACTCGGTGCCTGTGGCAAAACAGCCAGCAGCGCGGCATCGGAGTAACTCAATTGCGCGGGTGATTTACCAAGATAAGCCCAGCTTGCCGCCCCCACGCCCTGCAGCGTACCGCCGAACGGCGCACGGTTGAGATACAGTGTCAGGATGTCGCGTTTGGAGAGATGCCATTCCAGCTGCAATGCGCGCCAGAGCTGGCGAAACTTGCCGCCGAAGGTTCGCGGATGGGGATCGAGTAATCGTGCGACCTGCATGGTAAGCGTACTGCCGCCCGAAACCACGCGTCCTGAGGAGAGGTCCTGCCATGCCGCGCGCAGTACAGAAAACGGATTGACGCCGGGATGTTTCCAGAACCAGCGATCTTCGTAATTGATTAACGCCTCGAGATAGCGGGGCGAGACATCTTCAATGGTCACCGGATAACGCCAGATGCCGTCCGCGTCGGCAAAGCGCCAGAGCGGCGTACCATCATAGGCCACCACGACACGCGCCGGATCAACTTCGTGAAGCGGCAGCGGCCAGATTTTATCTGCCGCCCACACAGCGCCCACAACAACCAGCGCAACGGCTGCCAGCCACAGCCAGCAGCCGCGTTTACCTAACCCGCGCATCATTTACGGTCTGACAATCAGCAGTCCCTCTGTCGCGCCGGTCGCCCGCCACTGCGGAACGTACATTGATTCCACCTGCGGGACGGGAACCTGATACGTTCCCGGCGTTACCGCTCGAGCCAGATACACCAGCGTCACCGGCTGCCCTTCGTTGACCGCCACCGCGGCGACAAAGCGATCGTCACGGAACTCAACGTGCTGGATATCCGCCTGCTGCATCTGATTGAGTAGATTCGCCACTTCGCTACCGCTGTCCTGCAGGCTGGCGCTGCCGTTGGCCAGATTCTGGTTTTCCAGCTCCAGGCCCGCTGGCAGTAAATCGACCACCAGCGCATCCGGTACGTTCTGGCTGGCTTTCACCTCCAGCCAGACCAGTACCAGCTCGCCGCTGCGCAGAGACTCCAGCGATTTGCTGCGCCCATCGGTTCCCAGAATTTGGCGCTCAATCTGCAAAACGTTGCTGGCAGGCGTCGGCGAGGTTTGCGGGTAACCACTCACATCCAGACGCAGCCACAGCGGCAGACTACCGGTATTGGTAACGCTCAGCGTAGACAGCGCGTCGGCTTCCAGACTGCGGGTTTGTGATTTCTCCCCTGCTAACGGTTGCGCTGAGAGTGACGTTTGCGCCTGCCACGTGCCAGGCAAGTCCTGTAGCGTACGCGCGGCAAGGAACAGCGCATTATTTTCCTGAGTTGAGAGCCAGCGCTGCCCAAAGGCCTGTTCTGACAAGGTGTTCAGCAGCGTATTCTGCACGTCAGGTTTGAGCTTGTTCTCTTCCAGTAATGCCAGCATCAGCGCGTTGTCGCGTAGCTGACTGCCGTAATCCGCCATCCACTGTTGCGTATCGCGACGCGGCGTGTTCAGCGCTAACGTCACCGCCTGTTCACTGCGACTGGCATCGCCCATGTTTTTCAGCGCGATCCCCAGCTGCAACAGCGGTAAACCGGAAGCCGCCTGCGCACGACGCTCCCAGATATCCCGCAATGCGCCGAGCGGGGCTTTCTGCTGACGGGCCAGTACCAGCGCGGCGTAGGTCTGCACCGCAAACCGGCTCGCTGATGAATCGTCGGTATAACGAATCGACATCATGCCCGGATCCTGCAAATAGCGCAGCAACCGCTCGTTACCCCGGTTAATCACCTCAGCCGGGACGCTGTAGCCCTGTTCATTCGCCCGGACGAGGAAATCCATCACGTACGCGGTCAGCCAGTACTCTTCCGGGCCGTTTTTATCCCACAGCGCAAAACCGCCGTTATCACGCTGCATTTGCAGTAAACGGGAGATGCCAAGCTCTATTGCCGCACGGCGTTTTTCGTCGCTGTCGCCCGCGATACCTAGCGCCTTCAACTGCGCGGCGTTGGTATATAAGGACGGGAACAACCCGCTCGCCGTTTGCTCCAGGCATCCGTAAGGGTAAGCTTTCAGTTCGCGGATGTAGCGCGCCAGATTCAGCGGCGGTTTACCGCTGAACAACAGTTGTCCCTGCATCGTTACCGGTGAGAAATTCGCCAGTTCTTCGCCCGGAAGCTGCCATGTTTCGCCCGGCTGGAGCGCGACGCCGTGGTTAACAGTTTGCGCCGGAAACGCCGGACGCACGCCAATCTTCCACTGTTTATGCTGAGCAGGCAGCGTTTCACCCGGCAGAGTCAGGCCGCTTATCTGCGCCTGAATTTCGCCATCGCCAAAACCTTCCCGCGCACGTACCGGAACAAACAACGTCGTACGCACGCCCGGCGCCAGATTTACCGGTTCAGGGGCTTGTCCAACCAGCTCCAGTAAACCGCTGGCCGCGAGCTTAATGTCCAGCGTTTGCGGTTTATCAGTCAGGTTGGTTACGTCCAGCGTCAGGCGCGAGGTATCGCCCCCCGCCAGAAAGCGCGGCATGTTCAGTTCAGCAATCACCGGCGCGGCGACGATCACTTTGCTTTCGCTGCTGCCAAAGTCATCCGCCGTCCAGGCCTGCGCCATTACCCGCAGCTCGCCGTTGAAATCACCGATAGGTAACGTCACCGTACCTTCGCCCTGCTCGTTAAGCGTGACCGGCAGCGCCTGTTGCGCCACGATATTGACGTGATTAACCGGTGGCTTACCGCCACGTTTTAATTCATCGCCGTCACCACCAAAGCGCAGCGCTGCCAGACGTCCTTGCCCTTCGATCACCTGGCCGTAAATATCATAAATATCCGCGCCATAGCGTTTTTGCCCGAAAAACGCCTGCCACGGATCCGGCGTGGCGTAATCGGTAATATTCAGCACTCCGCTATCAACGGCAGAGACCAGCACGTTAACCTGTTTTGGTATCTCGCCATTTTTAACGCTGGCTTTAATCTTGACGGTCAACGGCTGGTTTGGACGTATTTTCGCCGGGTTTTCCAGCGCCAGCGCCAGACGACGGGTTTCATCACCTAACGGTAAATGCAGTAAACCGACCGCACGTTTTGGCGTTGCCGAACGGGACTTGTCGCCAGGACGAACCACCAGCGCACTAAGATACAAATCGTGGCGATTCCAGGTTTTATCGATTGGGATGGAGATATCGAGACCATCCGCCGGTACGTCTATTTCTTGCCACCACAGCGGGCCTTCGCTGGATTCCACCATCGCATAACCTTTGCCAGCAGCGGGAGCGGCAACGTGCAGCTTCATGGTATCACCGGGACGATAGCTGGGTTTGTCCAGTTTCAGCGTCACGCGATCGGGACGCACAGCCCCACTGCCGTCGCTATTATCCTGCCAGCTATAACCGGCCCAGAAGCGTACGCTGCTCACCGCATCATTAGGGGCTTTCACTTCCAGACGATAGGCGCCCCACTCAACCGGGAAACTGACTTTACCGGTTTCATCGGCCTTAAGATCCAGAGTCTGCTCACCTTCAACCAGATCCTTTTGATCGAACTGTGATTGCCAGCCCTCGCCTTCAGACCAGTTCCAGTAATAATCTCGTCGCTCGCGGATCAAACGCACCTGCAAACCGGATACCGCTTTTTTCTCGCCTTGCGCATCGGCATACACGATATCGAACGCGGCGTTGCTGTCTTCATCAACGATAGGTTGATTCACGGTGGTATCGGTGCGGTAGTCATAGACGGCTTTCGCCGCAAACTGCGGACGAATACCCGGCAGCGTATCCGCAGGCCAGATAGCTTGTTCAACCCGACGCGTCACCGGGCGACCGCCCGATTCCAGCAGGCTGGCTTGCAGGATCACCTGTAACGGAGAATGCGTCTCCTGCCATTGGCTGTTGGTGGTCACTTCGCCGCGTCCGTGGTCATCCAGCGTAAGCTGAACTTCATCGAGGCTGCGGGACAGGTTTTCTTCGGCAATATTACCAAACTGGAACCCCGGCAATGCCTGCACCGCTTCGCGCAGCGGGCGCAGGAAAAGCTGCCCTTGCAGAGCATTGCCGTTAGCGGGCGCGCCGTACAGGTAGTAGCCCACTACCGAAAACTTCACGTCATCAGTTGGTGCCACCGGGATCTTATTGGCGGAGAGATTGAGCGCCATCCGCTCAGGCATAAAATCTTCGACGTGGAAATCCCACATCCGTGACTGGTTGTCGCCCGTATTAGCACGAATATGCCACATACCCGTTGGCGCGCTGCTGTCCAGCGGCCAGCTAAAGCGGTACAGACCGTTTTCCGGCTGGCTAACTACCGTGCGTAAAACCTGTCCGTCAGGCTTCACAACCTCCAGCTTCACCGGCTGGTCAGGCAACGTTTTGCCGTCGCTGTCGCGCAGTAATCCGTTGAGGATCACCGTTTCACCGGGTCGATAGAGGTCGCGGGGGCCGAACATAAAGAACTGTTTGCTGTATCCCGGCGCGCCGGCAATATCAAATTCAGCCAGATCCAACGCCGGGAGCTTCAGATCCAGCAGCGTGGTCTGCCCGTCTTTACGGGCCAACAATAAGGCGGCATCTTTATCCGTCTCGAGCTTCACGTGCCCCTGCGCATCGCTGGTCGCCTGTGCCAGCGTCTGCCCTTTCTCATTGAGTAAGGTGACATCAATCCCCTGCTGCGCAGCGCCGTTTTCCAGGCTCTGCGTAAAGACATCCAGCTGGTTATGGTAACGGTGCGCGGACACGCCAATATCGCTGAGCGTAAACAGCGTGGCGGCATTGCTGTAGTTGTAATGTCCGGCCTGATTCATCACCGCAATGTAAACGCCCGCCTGCTGCAACGGCTTAATCTCGCTGAGCGGCAGCAGCAGCTTCTCACGGGTGTTACGCGCCGGGTTGAGGTCAAAGCGCCCGGTATAAACCAGCTCCGCCATTTTCAGCAGATTGTCGGATTCCCAGTTAGACAACGAATTGCGGTATTCCCACTGGCTGACAAATGCGCCGAGCGACTCGGGCTTCACGCGATAGAAGTTCACATCCACGCTATTGACGTTCAGCGCCATTACCGGCAGTCCTTCGACGACTTTGCCCGGCAGCAGCGAGCCGCGACTGGCAAAGCCTACGCTTGGCTGGACGTCGCGGGTGGTAATATTTTTTTCATAGTCGATAGCGAACGTCGCTTTATTCAGCGCCAGCAAATCACGCTCGATGGTCACCACCAGTTCGCGGTTGGGTTCGAGATGGCGTAAGCGTAGCTCTTTCAGGTTTGGTGCCAGCTCCCAGGCCCCATCCACTTTGCCGCTTTTTTTATCGACAGCGTGCAGTACGCGAGAAAAATCTTGTTCAGGATCGAGAGGAATAGAAAAAGTCAGCACCAGCGTCGCCGCACCATCCAACTGGACTTCTGAGGAATCCAGCAGCGTCAACGGCTTGCCCTGGCTTTGCTGCATCAGCTTTTGTAATTGCGCCGGATCTTTTGCCGGTGTGGTCTGTGGGGCGGGCGTATCATTTTTTGCCGTCGTCGACGGCTTATCGTTATTATCGCACCCCGCCAGCGCCAACATCAGCATACAGGCCGCTACGCGTAAATGTTTCATTTTTCATCCCTGGCCTGAGTGGCCCGTTAGCAACGTAGAACAACTATTATGCGTCAGATTTCAGCAGGTGGAAGTCAGTAATAAGATGTTGTTGTCTGAATTTTCGTGATTAATGTGGGACCACCTGACAAATCAGCCTCTTTTACTTGTCGCTTTGCACCAAACATCCGACAATTTGCCGAAACCTGGTAAAAATGGAGATGCCTATGACTACCGCCTTCTTTGTCGCTGCCGACTGGCTTGTCGAACATATTGACGACCCGGAAATACAAATTCTTGATGCCCGGATGGCACCTCCAGGCCAGGAAGATCGCGATGTTGGCGAGGAGTATCGCGCCGGCCATATTCCTGGTGCGGTCTTTTTTGATATCGAAGCGCTCTCCGACCATACTTCTGCGTTACCGCATATGCTGCCACGTCCGGAGGCTTTCGCCGTCGCCATGCGCGAGCTGGGCGTACATCAGGATAAACACCTGGTCATCTACGACGATGGCAATCTGTTTTCTGCCCCACGTGCCTGGTGGATGCTGCGCACATTTGGCGTCGAAAATGTCTCCATTTTGGCAGGCGGTTTTGCGAGCTGGCAGCGTGATGAGCTCCCCTTGCAGACAGGAAATGTTGACTTGCCCGAAGGTGAATTTGACGCCGTGTTTACGCCAGAGGCCGTCGTGCGGGTGACCGATGTCCTGCTGGCCAGCCATGAAAAAACCGCACAGATTGTCGATGCGCGCCCGGCTGCGCGTTTTAACGCAGAAGTTGACGAACCCCGACCAGGCCTCAAGCGCGGCCATGTTCCCGGTGCGCTGAACGTACCGTGGACAGAGTTGGTTCGTGACGGCGAACTGAAAACCACCGATGAGCTGGATGCTATTTTCTTCAGCCACGGCGTGAGCTTTGACAGACCGATAATCGCCAGTTGCGGATCCGGCGTAACGGCGGCCGTGGTGGTGCTGGCGCTTGCGACGCTGGGCGTTTCCAACGTCGCGCTGTACGACGGCGCATGGAGCGAATGGGGAGCGCGCAACGATTTACCGGTAGAACCCGAAACTAAATAAAATCTGATTTACACATCTTTTTCGCCCACAAAAAAACCGCTCAAATGAGCGGTTTTTTTGTGCCAGTCCGGTTCGCGGCCTTTCCAGCAGGCTGTGTTGCCATAGCAACGCAGGCACACCTCAGGAGCTCAATATTCCGGTTTAAGAGAATAAAAGTCAAGTTAATTAACAGGGAAACTATTCAACATTTAATGTATTATTCTGAGCGGCCCTTTCCGCTGTCTCGCAAACGGGCACTGGCTTTAGGGAAGGTCATTGTATGGCCGTATACGCAGGCGCACCTCAGTGCTTGCTATCACGGCATGATCGCCAGTGGTGCTGTCGTGATGCGGTCTTCGCATGGACCGCGCAATGAAAATACGGTACTTCTGTATCGTGCTTGTTGTATCTGGCGCGTTGTGTCTTCACGGTGATCGGAGTTACTCAGGTAATTTTGCACGCGTGACGCTCAGCGCCCAGGGCAAGTAAGCCAGGTAGCCGCCCTACGGGGCGGCTTTCCTTTACTCAGATAATCCTGTTCTGTTTGAAATCCCGCAGGAAACCGCCCCAGCGACGCTCGTAGAAAGGCGCGATGTGTTCGGTAATAAAGTGGCTGACCCCTTTCTCACCTTTCACCACCTGGCAGATATCAATCGGTTCATCACCCGGTAACGTATCCGTTGCAACACTCCCCGTGGCATGAATAATCTCTTCAATATCGCCATCGGCTTCAATGCCAATCAGCAGGTTGGGTTGGGCATCCGGACTTTCTTTGATCGAGCAGAGAAACGCGCGTTTTACCGGCTTAATGGTTTTAAACAGCGTAGTCAGCGAGTCAATCATCTGCGCCGGAGGTTCAGCGACTTCAGAGAGGATCAGCGATTCACCGCCTTCCAGTACTTCCTGGGTGCTGAGCGGATTCCCTTCTTCCCCCATCAGCAGGCTGATTTCACGCGGCATAAATTCTTTGCCGGTCGGCAGTTTCGCGTTGAGAAACAGCGTTTCGCCGAGCGTCATTTCAAACAATGTACGCACCGGCATGACGACAAATGCCTGCTCATCTTCAACCGCCTGCTGCAGAGCTTCCAGGGAGGTGAAGAACGGGATCACGGTGGTGCCGTCTTCTTTTTCCCAGTGCTGAAGGTCGAGGGCGCTGTCTTCAACCACCGCCTCACCTTCTGCGGCAGTACCCGGCACCCAGACGGTAGACTCCAGTAAAGTACGGAAAAATGCCGGACGATGCGCAGGCTCTGTCGCCGCTTGCTCCAGCAGGGTTTCTAATTCGTTTTTTGTTTCGGACATAAGGATCACAAATTGGATAAATACATGTAGGCCGGATAAGCGTAGCGCCATCCGGCCATACAATCATGAATTATGCGGTCAGCAGATTCGCGATAGTACGCACGCCCAGACCGGTTGCGCCCGCAGACCACTGCTCAACCGGAGCTTTGCGATAGGTTGCAGAGCAGTCGATGTGCAGCCAGCCCTGCTGATAGTTTTCCACGAAATGGGACAGGAAGCCCGCCGCAGTGCTGGCACCCGCCGGATAAGCCGCGCTGCCGGTATTATTCAGCTCGGCAAAGTTAGACGGCAGCTGGCTACGGTGGAACTCTGCCAACGGCAGACGCCAGAACGGTTCGTTTTCTTGCGCCGCACTTGCCAGCAGACGGGTAGCCAGTTGATCGTCAAAGCTAAACAGCGCGTGGTAATCGTTGCCCAGTGCCGTTTTCGCCGCGCCAGTCAACGTGGCAGCATCAATGATCAATTCTGGTTTTTGCGCGCTGGCGTCAATCAGGCCATCGGCCAGTACCAGACGTCCTTCGGCATCGGTATTCATCACTTCAACTTTTTTACCGTTGCGATAGTGAATAATATCACCGAGCTTAAAGGCGTTGCCGCTGATCAGGTTATCCGCGCAGCACAGATACAGCTTAACGCGCTTGTTCAGACCACGGGTGATGGCGAACGCCAGCGCGCCGGTCACCGTGGCCGCACCGCCCATATCAGACTTCATCGAGTCCATAAATGCGCTTTGCTTGATGCTGTATCCGCCGGAATCAAAGGTAATTCCCTTGCCAACCAGACAGGCATAAACCGGCGCTTCTTTATCGCCAGTTGGATTGTAATCCAGCGCCAGCAATACTGGCGGACGTTCAGATCCACGACCTACGGTATGCAATCCCATGTAGTTCTGCTCGCGCAGATCTTCGCCTTTAGTGATGCGGTAAGAGACGTTATCGCAGGCAACAGAGCACAGCAGGTCTACTGCGCGTTGCGCCAACTGTTCCGGGCCCAGCTCTTCTGCCGGGGCGTTAATGGTATCGCGCACCCAGTCAATAATTTTCAGGCGGTTATCCAGCTCTTTGCGCTGCGCCTCATCCAGAGCGGCCCACTCAACTTTGCGGGTGCCTTTTGGTCCTTTGTAGCCCTGCCAGAACGCCCAGCTACGTTCGGTATCCCAGCCTTCACCGTCCAGTTGGACATGTTTAATACCCAGGCCGTCAATTTTACGGGCGGCGCGCTGGATAAGGCCGAGGTCATCTTTCCCGTTCAGGTGCAGGGTAATGCCATCATTATTAATGCTGTATGTCGCCTTTTCACCCCAGCGGGCATCGGCGGGTTGCGTGGAAAGCGTAATTTTCATGGCTTCTGTCATTTTATTTATCCTTATTTTCGCGCATACAGGAAAACGGGCCGCCCGTGGGCAGCCCGTTGACTTATTCGGCTTCGTCCAGCCAGACCAGCAAAATGGCCTCAAGGATTTTTTCGTTCGATGCCTGTGGATCATCATCGAACTCTTCCAGGTCACAGATCCACTGGTGCAGATCGGTGAAACGAACGGTCTTGGGGTCGAGATCGGGGAACGCGTCGTACAGCGCTTCGCCGATTTCACGGCTATCGGTCCACTTCAGTCCCATACTACCCTCTGTTAATGCTCACGTGCATGATTGATTGTGTAACGTGGGATTTCGACCACTAAATCGTCCTCGGTGACACGTGCCTGACAGCTTAAACGGCTCTCCGGCTCCAGTCCCCAGGCTTTATCCAGCATGTCGTCTTCTTCTTCTGTGCTTTCCGGCAAAGAATCAAAACCTTCACGTACGATGCAGTGGCAGGTTGTGCAGGCACAGGATTTTTCACAGGCGTGTTCAATCTCGATACCGTTACGCAGGGCAACGTCAAGAATGGTTTCGCCGGTCTCAGCTTCCAGAACTGCGCCATCGGGACAGAGATCCTGATGAGGCAAAATAACAATCTTTGGCATATTAAACCTCGTCCACGGAATGGCCTTTCAGCGCGCTACGGACGGATTTGTCCATGCGGCGAGCAGCGAATTCCTGGGTTTGTTTGTCTACGTTTTTAATGGCTTGTTCTATCGCGTCAACATCGTCACCCTGTGCAACCTCGCTCAAGTGCGCGGCGGCGGTGTCGATAGCCTGACGTTCTGCGGCGCTTAACAGCGCGGCATCAGCGTTCAGCGCACCGGATAAACTTTCCAGTACGCGTGCCGCTTCGACTTTCTGTTCTGCAAGCCAACGGGCTTTAACGTCCTGCTCGGCAAAACTCATCGAATCCTGAATCATGGAGGCGATTTCACTGTCGGTCAGACCGTAGGACGGTTTAACCTGAATTGAGGACTCAACGCCGGTGGATTTCTCCATGGCGGTGACGCTCAGCAGACCATCGGCGTCCACCTGGAAGGTCACGCGGATGTGTGCGCCGCCAGCTGGCAATGCCGGGATGCCGCGCAGCGCAAAACGCGCCAGTGAACGGCAGTCCTGCACCAGCTCACGTTCGCCCTGCATCACGTGAATGGACATCGCGGTTTGGCCATCTTTAAAGGTGGTGAAATCCTGCGCGCGCGCCACCGGGATAGTGGTGTTACGTGGGATCACTTTCTCCACCAGACCGCCCATAGTTTCAAGACCGAGCGACAGCGGGATAACGTCCAACAGCAGCATTTCGCTGTCTGGTTTGTTCCCGACCAGAATATCCGCCTGAATTGCCGCACCAATGGCGACCACTTTGTCCGGGTCGATAGAAGTCAGCGGCGTACGGCCAAAAAATTCACCGACGCGTTCACGCACCAATGGCACGCGCGTTGAACCACCGACCATCACCACTTCCAGCACATCCTGCGGCTCCACGCCCGCATCTTTCAGCGCGCGACGGCAGGCCAGCAGCGTACGCTTGACCAGTGCGGAAATGAGTTCATTAAAGATTTCACGGGTGATTTCACCCTGCCATCCCGCCACATTAACCGTCACATAATCGGCATCGCTGAGCGCGATTTTCGCTGCAATAGCGGCATCCAGCAGTTCGCGCTGTACGCGGTTATCGCTACGATCGGCAACACCCGCCTGCTCGCGAATGTAATCCGCCAGCAGATGGTCAAAGTCGTCGCCGCCGAGCGCGGAATCACCGCCGGTCGCCAGCACTTCGAATACGCCGCGACTCAGGCGCAGAATAGAAATATCAAAAGTACCGCCGCCAAGATCGTAGACCGCAATCACGCCTTCCTGACCGGAGTCCAGACCATAGGCAATCGCAGCTGCGGTCGGTTCGTTCAGCAGGCGCAATACGTGCAGACCCGCCAGACGCGCGGCGTCTTTGGTCCCCTGACGCTGTGCATCGTCAAAGTAAGCCGGAACGGTGATCACCACGCCGTCCAGTTCGCCGGACAGTGATTCGGTTGCCCGCGCGGCCAGCGCTTTCAGAATGTCAGCGGAGACGCGCACCGGATTAAGCAAACCGGCAGCGGTTTCAATCATCGGCAAGCCATTTTCACTTGCCTGGAAGGTATAAGGCAGATGCGGGTAACGCGCCTGGATATCTGCCAGAGAGCGGCCCATCATGCGTTTTACCGAACTGACGGTGTTTGCCGTATCCAGCGCGGCATTGGCGCGGGCATCGTAACCAACAGAGTAGCCCTGCTGCTGATAGTGAACCACTGACGGCAACAGGTGGCGACCTTCATGGTCTGCCAGCGTTTCGGCCTGGCCGCTGCGTACGGTCGCAACCAGGGAGTTGGTGGTGCCTAAATCGATACCTACCGCCAGACGACGCTGGTGCGGCGCGGCGCTCAGACCAGGCTCACTAATTTGTAATAAGGCCATTTTCGCTTCCGGAAATTAAAAATCGAGCAGTTTTTCTTCGAGTTGTTCTGCACTGCTTCGCAGTTTATCGAGAAAACGCAGCTTACGCACGGTATCTGCCGCTGCGTCCCACGTCTCGCTATCCAGCTGTTCCACCATCAGTTGATGACGAACGTTATACATTTCGCTGACGCGTTGCATAAACGCATCTAAACGTTGACTGTCTTTTGCCTGTTCAATTTCGTCCAGCTCTTCGCGAAGCGTAAGCTGTTCCATCAGAAACGCGGTATCGCGCACCGTATGCTGCTCGCTGCGGATATCAAAGCCGTGTAAAGACAATAAGTATTCAGCGCGCATCAAAGGATGACGCAGCGTTTGCCAGGCCTGGTTGATAGTGGCGGACTGCGAAACCGCAGCAAGTTGTTCCGCCTGGGAACCGCTGGCGAATTTATCAGGATGATACTGACGTTGTAGATCCTGAAAACGTAGGCTCAGCGCCTGAGTATCGAGCTGATAACGGGCCGGTAAGCCAAAGAGGGTGAAGTAGTCCATAACATTCTCAGGGCATCGATTCTCTGTTGTTCGATGAGGCAAAACCAGAGAGTCAGGTAAAACAAACCCCACGCGCAGGCGACCACGGTGGGGTTATCAGTAAGCGCGTTACACGTGGAAGCTTTCGCCGCATCCACATTCGTCTTTCACGTTCGGGTTAGTGAACTTAAACCCTTCGTTCAGACCTTCTTTGACGAAGTCTAACTGCGTACCGTCGAGGAATTGCAGGCTCTTACCGTCGACCACAACTTTTACGCCTTTGTCTTCAAACACGGTATCTTCAGCCGCCGGCTCGTCAACAAATTCCAGTACATAGGCCATACCTGAGCAGCCGGAGGTTCTCACGCCCAGACGCAGACCAAACCCTTTACCGCGGTTTGCCAGGAAGGTATTTACACGCGCTGCTGCACTGTCGCTTAAGGTAATCGACATAATAAAACCTCAACTCTTAATTATTTTGCTTCACGTTTGCTTTTGTAATCCGCAATCGCGGCTTTAATCGCGTCTTCAGCCAGAATAGAGCAGTGAATTTTCACCGGTGGCAGTTCAAGCTCGTCGGCGATATCGGTGTTTTTAATCGCCTGTGCTTCGTCCAGAGATTTCCCTTTTACCCATTCGGTAACCAGAGAGCTGGAAGCAATAGCGGAACCGCAGCCGTAAGTCTTGAAACGCGCGTCTTCAATGATACCCTCATTGTTGACTTTGATCTGCAACTTCATCACGTCGCCACAGGCTGGTGCACCCACCATGCCGCTGCCCACGTTCTCGTCGCTGTTGTCAAAAGAACCCACGTTACGTGGATTCTCGTAATGATCGATTACTTTTTCGCTGTAAGCCATGCTGAATTCTCCTTATCGGTACCGATTAGTGATGTGACCATTCAATGCTGTTCAGATCCACGCCCTGTTTGAACATTTCCCACAGTGGAGAAAGGTCACGCAGGCGGCCGATGGAGTTGCGAACCAGATTGATGGCGTAGTCAATCTCTTCTTCGGTAGTGAAACGACCTAAAGAGAAACGAATTGAGCTGTGTGCCAGCTCGTCGGTCATCCCCAGCGCACGCAGCACGTAGGATGGCTCCAGGCTTGCAGAAGTACATGCAGAACCGGAGGATACAGCCAGATCTTTCAGCGCCATAATCAGCGACTCGCCTTCAACAAAGTTGAAGCTGACGTTGAGAATGTTCGGTGCGCCCTGCTCGAGGTCACCGTTAAGATACACTTCTTCCATATCTTTCACGCCGTTCCACAGACGGTTACGCAGGCTACGCAGGCGCGCCATCTCGGTTTCCATCTCTTCTTTAGCGATACGGTATGCTTCACCCATGCCGACGATCTGGTGCACAGGCAGCGTACCGGAACGCATACCGCGCTCGTGACCGCCGCCGTGCATCTGGGCTTCAATACGAATACGCGGTTTACGACGCACGTACAGCGCACCGATACCTTTCGGGCCATAGATTTTGTGACCGGAGAAGGACATCAGGTCCACTTTCAGTTGGCTCAGATCGATAGGCAGTTTGCCCACGCTCTGGGTCGCATCAACGTGATAGATGATGCCGCGTGCACGGCACATTTCGCCGATAGTCGCGATATCCTGCACCACGCCGATTTCGTTGTTCACGTGCATGATGGACACGAGGATGGTGTCGTCACGCATTGCCGCTTCAAGTTCTTGAAGGTCGATAATGCCGTTACGCTGCGGGGCGAGGTAGGTGACTTCAAACCCTTCGCGCTCCAGCTGACGGCAGGTGTCCAGCACGGCTTTGTGTTCGGTTTTGCTGGTGATGATGTGCTTGCCTTTTTTCTGATAAAAGTTGGCTGCACCTTTAATCGCCAGGTTATCGGATTCAGTCGCACCGGAAGTAAAGACGATTTCACGCGGGTCGGCACCCACAAGATCGGCAATCTGGTTACGGGCGATATCTACCGCCTCTTCAGCCTGCCAGCCGAAACGGTGTGAACGAGACGCTGGGTTACCAAAGTTTCCGTCCAGGGTCAGACACTGCATCATTTTCTCGGCAACACGCGGGTCCACCGGCGTGGTTGCGGAGTAGTCGAGATAGATCGGTAATTTCATTGCTCTATAAACTCCGTACATCGCTTCAATGCAAGGAATCAGGCAACCGGCTGGATGTACGACCGAGTTAACGGGGCGTCTGACGCCCCGGCCTGATTCTAAAATACTATTATTATGCGCGTAACTTAACGTCGATCGCGTCTTGTGCACGATTAGTGCGTGGAGCGTCATGGGTATGCTGGCGACCAGACACATCCAGGACTTCCTGATTATTCACCAGTTCGCCCAACGTAATGTTGTTGAGGAAACCGGTCAGACGATCGCTCAGATCGCGCCACAGCGCGTGGGTCAGGCATTTATCGCCGCCCTGACAACCGCCTTTGCCCTGGCAACGGGTCGCATCTACAGACTCGTCCACAGCGCTGATTACTTCACCTACTGCGATGCTGCCGGCATCTTTACCCAGCAGATACCCGCCGCCTGGTCCACGTACGCTGGAAACCAGACCGTTTTTACGCAAACGGGAAAACAGCTGCTCCAGATATGACAGGGAAATTCCCTGACGTTCAGAAATATCAGCCAACGGTACCGGGCCCGTTTCGGAGTTGAGCGCAACGTCCAACATTGCGGTCACGGCATAACGCCCTTTTGATGTCAGTCTCATGTCTTACTTAGCCTCAAACTCGCCCCTGCCCGGGGTTTTTTATTGTAAAATGGGGGTATTGCATAGCAGGGGCAAGTCTGACATTCCCGACTAAATCAGTCAACTATTTACTTGACTAATTTAGTCAGGTATTTAACCTTCAGTGCCATTTTTACTTGCCGGAGGCGTTACGTTTACTTGCCTTTATTCTGTTGCTCAATTGAAGCTAAAATTCCGCGCAAAATGTTCAGCTCCTGGCTCTCAGGACGCGCGCGCGTAAACAGACGGCGCAGCTTATTCATCACCTGTCCCGGATGCCCTTCACGGATAAACCCGGTCGACAGCAGCGTTTGTTCCAGATGACCGTAAAAACGCTCTAAATCATCGACCAGCGGGTACTCAGCTTCTTCGTATTCTGTGGTCTTCTCGCTTTCCTGCGTTGCCAACCAGGCCATGCGCACTTCATAAGAGATGACCTGCACCGCCATCGCCAGGTTCAGCGAGCTGTATTCCGGGTTCGCGGCAATAGCGACGTGGTAATGGCACTTCTGCAGTTCTTCATTCGTCAGGCCAACACGTTCACGGCCAAACACCAGCGCCACCGGCGAATTCGTCGCTTCAGAGACGCTTTTTAAACCGCATTCACGCGGATCCAGCATCGGCCACGGTAGCGTACGGGAGCGCGCGCTGGTGCCTACTACCAGGCTGCAACCTGCCAGCGCTTCATCAAGAGTATCGACGATCTGCGCGCTGCCGATTACATCACTGGCACCTGCCGCCAGAGCGATGGCCTGAGAGTCCGGTTTAACCAGCGGATTTACCAGCCACAGATTGGTTAAACCCATGGTTTTCATTGCGCGGGCTACAGAGCCCATGTTGCCAGTGTGAGAGGTTTCCACCAGCACGATTCGAATATTTTGCAGCATTGTATTTCTTCGGCTAAAGATTATTCGGGCATATTATCATAAAACGAAGACATATTCCGAACTCGCTGCTATACTCTGCGCCGTTTTCCCGTTCTTTAACATCCAGTGAGAGAGACCGATGCATCCGATGCTGACCATCGCCGTGCGCGCAGCGCGCAAGGCGGGTAATGTAATTGCCAAACACTACGAAACCCCAGACTCTGTAGAAACCAGCCAGAAAGGCAGCAATGATTTCGTGACTAATGTCGATAAAGCCGCCGAAGCGATTATTATCGAAACTATTCGCAAATCTTACCCACAGCACACCATCATCACCGAAGAAAGCGGTGAGCACGCAGGTGAAGATCAGGATGTTCAATGGGTTATCGATCCACTGGATGGCACTACCAACTTCGTAAAACGTCTGCCGCACTTCGCGGTATCTATCGCAGTACGCATTAAAGGCCGTACTGAAGTCGCCGTTGTTTACGATCCAATGCGTAACGAACTGTTCACCGCCACTCGCGGCCAGGGCGCACAGCTGAACGGCTATCGTCTGCGTGGCAGCACCGCCCGCGATCTGGACGGCACCATCATCGCCACCGGTTTCCCGTTCAAAGCGAAGCAGCACGCCGCTTCTTACATGAAAATTCTTGGTAAAATGTTTACCGAGTGCGCTGACTTCCGCCGCACAGGTTCTGCTGCGCTGGATCTGGCTTACGTTGCCGCTGCGCGCGTTGACGGTTACTTCGAAATCGGTCTGAAACCATGGGATTTCGCAGCAGGTGAGCTGATTGCGCGTGAAGCTGGCGCACTGGTTTGCGACTTCACCGGTGGTCATAACTACCTGGCAACCGGCAACATCGTTGCAGGCAACCCGCGCGTTGTTAAAGCCATGTTGGCTAACATGCGTGACGAACTGAGCGATGCGCTGAAGCGTTAATCTGCTGTGGTGCCGGATGCGACGCTTTCGCGTCTTATCCGGCCTACAAGTCATACCATTCCGCTCACTAACCTAAAACGGTCTTATCCCTCGCCCTACCGGCACCGCGCTCATCCACATCACTACTGCAGCAACAATAAGCACCGCACCACCGGCTAACGCCAGCGTTGTCCATCCGATTTGCCGCCACAGCACCGGCGCTTTATGCCCGCTAATTCTCACCGCCAGCGAGCGAAAACTGTGTACCAGCAGAGCCAGTGACGTAATCGTCAAAGAGGTTCCTGCCGCCATCGCCAACGCCGACGCCATACCCCAGCTAAAGACGCCAACCACTTTACTGAACAGCAGCACCATAATTGCGCCAGAGCATGGGCGCATGCCCATAGAGAGAATAATCATCAACCGGGCGCGCCAGTCATCACCGCTTTGCAGTTGTTCCGGGTTGGGCAAATGCTGATGCCCGCAGCCGCAGCCCTCGTGATGCACATGGTGCGGCGTAAAAGCGGTGAATTTCGGGCGGCGCAGCAGCTGGCGCAATTTCTTTAGCGCGCGGACACACAATAAAACGCCCAACACGCCAACCAGCGCATAACTTCCTTTCTCCAGCCAGAAACTGCTCATATGCAGCTGTCGGGCAGGCAGTTGCAAGACGGTGAGGACTACAACCACCAGTCCTATTGCCACCAGCCCCTGCAATAGGGAAGACGCCAGCGTCAGCCCAATGCTCGACTTGAGTTTCGACGGATGCGTCGCCAGCCAGGTCGTGATGACGATTTTGCCGTGCCCCGGCCCCAATGCGTGCAATACCCCATAAATAAAGCTAAACAGCAGCAGAGATCCGCCCGCACGAGTGGGGTTCGCGGCAACCGCTTTCAGCAACCCGCTCATCTGCTGGTTAACGTCGCGCTGCCAGACGACACTTTGCATCATTACCTGAGGCCAGGCCTGCCACAACCACAGCACCCCGCCTGTCGCCAGCAACAAAAAGACCGCCAGCGGCCATAGCGTGAGCCAACGGCGTCTGGCTGCGCGTTGTTGATAAACTACTGACATTGCAGCGTCACCGTCTGTGCAAACTGTTTACCCAACTCCATATCCTCCGGCGGTGCGTCTTCTTTATCCAGCGACTGCGCAAAGCTCAGCATGTGTTCATTCGGCGTCGGCGTATGCACTGAAATATGGCATTGCTGGCTTATGGTCTGCGAAAGCCGGGCGTCGCTGTCTTTGTCATAACTCATATCGACGTAGTAGGTCGGATCGAAGGTTGAAATAGTATATTTTTGACCGCTCAGTGGTTGAGCTTCGGCCAGCGGCAGAACGAACGTCAGCACCGCCTGGTGTTCTTCACGCTCCATGCCATATTCAGTCGGTCTGTTTTTAAACTTTACCTTTTTCCCATCGTGCCACACTTCGGTGAAATAGTGCTGCCCGAGAACGTTAGCCATCACTTCCGCCGCCAGTTTTTTCCAAATTTCATCACCAGGTTTAGCATTCCCCGCGTCGTAAAGCAGATCGGCCGAAGTGATTTCATCCATCGTCCAGCGCATTTTCAGCGCGACGAACCGATCATTCTCGCTCACAACTTCGGTTTTCAAATGAATAAAGCTATGGGGATGCGCACCTGCGCCAAAGGACAGAACAACGAGAAACCACGTCATAATGATACGTTTAACGCCTTGCATGAGTTCTCCACGTTAAAAATCAACACCGCCACAAATAATGATGTCGTATTTGGCGCAAGTGTGCCGAGGATACCATTGAACGAAAAAATATTGAGCACCCTTTTCCGGTATCGATTCAGTTCTCAATTTCGATAATTTCTTCTTCGGGAAATTCCACCCAAACACCTTTTCGGCGTCAAAGCCTAAGTCAAATGATAATTAAATGTTAATTAACGGTTTCATTTTAATGTTTAATTAACAATTAATTTGAACATTTGAATGTAAAACCATGCAATTTTAACCAATTATTAACTATTTTGTTTCCATAAATTCACAATAATGGGCGTATATCACATTCTCCAAACTTATGATTCATTCCCTCTTCCATTCGTTGTTAACTTCACGCCGTGACATGTCCTGCCCCCTACGAAAGGTACAACTATGAAATTCAAACTCGCATTACTCAGTGCAACCCTGGTTTCTGCATGCATGTTGTCCGGCACGTCCTTTGCGGCGGAAAAATATGAAATTGCTGTGGTTGCCAAAGTCACCGGTATTCCCTGGTTTAACCGCATGGAAACCGGTGTTAACGAAGCAGCAAAAAAACTGGATGTGAACGCTTACCAGACCGGTCCGTCTACGCCGGACCCGGCACAGCAGGTCAAAGTGATTGAGGATCTGATCGCCAAAAACGTCAACGCGATCATCGTGGTACCAAACGATGCCAAGGTTCTTGAGCCAGTACTGAAAAAAGCACGCGATAAAGGCATTGTGGTCCTGACGCACGAATCCCCGGATGAGCAAATCGGTCAGTGGGATATCGAAACCATCGATAGTGAAAAATACGCACAAGCCAACGTCGATGAGTTAGCGAAAAACATGGGCGGTAAAGGCGGGTATGCAATCTATGTTGGTTCGCTGACGGTCCCACTGCATAACGCGTGGGCAGATTATGCAATTAAGTACCAGAAAGAAAAATATCCGGAAATGTTCGAGGTCACTTCACGTCTGCCGGTCGCGGAAAGCATCGATAAATCCTACGCCACAACGCTGGATCTGATGAAAACCTATCCGCAGATGAAGGGCATTATCGGCTTCGGCTCACTGGGTCCAATTGGTGCGGGTCAGGCTGTGCAGAAAAAACGCGCCAAAGATAAAATTGCCGTCGTCGGGATCGCCATGCCAGCACAAGCTGCGCCTTACCTGATGCGCGGTGATATCAAAAAAGCGCTGCTGTGGGATCCAAAAGATGCGGGCTATGCGCTGGTAACGGTTGCCGATCAGCTGTTGCAGGGCAAAGAAGTCAATGCAGATCTGAGTATCGACGGTTTAGGGAAAGCCGATATCGACACGGAGAAGAAAGTGATCCGCTTTAACAAGATCCTCGAAGTCACCAAAGACAACGCACAGTCACTCGGTTTCTAAGGCTTTTGCCAACACCAGGGAAACCATAACGCCGACCGTCTGGTCGGCGCTATCTACCAAACTAACACTCAGCGTCCATCAGGGCGCTCGCAGGGGTATTGTCCATGACAGACACCACCGCATTTATCACTCTTGAGAATATCAGCAAACAATTCCCGGGCGTGCTGGCGCTGGATAACGTGAATCTGACGCTGAGAAAAGGCGAAGTTCACTGTCTGGCGGGTCAAAACGGCTGTGGTAAAAGCACCATTATTAAAGTGATCTCCGGGGTATATCACCCGGAAAAAGGCGCGCAGATTTTACTCGATGGCAAACTGTTCCATCACCTGACGCCGCAGCTCTCTTCCCATTATGGCATTCAGGTTATCTACCAGGACCTGTCGTTGTTCCCCAACTTTAGCGTCGCAGAAAATATCGCGGTCAACCGCTATCTGCCGGGCGGTGATATCTGGGTACGTCGTGGTGCTATGAAACAGCAGGCGCTGGCCGCCATGAAACGTATCGGGGTGAATATCGATCCCGATAAAAAAGTAGAAAAACTCTCGATTGCTGATCGACAGCTGGTCGCCATTTGCCGGGCGATTGCCGCCGATGCACGTCTGGTGATTATGGACGAGCCCACCGCCTCGCTAACCCGCCAGGAGGTCAATGGCCTGCTGAAGGTGGTTAACGAACTGAAAGCGGCCGGCATTTGCGTGGTGTTTGTCAGCCATCGTCTGGATGAAGTAATGGAAGTGGCAGACCGCATCAGCGTGATGCGCGACGGCAAACTGGTGGGCACATATCCTGCCAGCGAACTGGACAGCCACGAGCTGGCATTCCTGATGACCGGACAACGCTTCCATTACAGTCCGTTGCCGGAGAAATCATTCGACGCTCGAGCCCCCCTGCTGGAGCTGCGCAACCTCAGCCGCAGAGGCAAATACCAGAACATCAATCTGTCGCTGCACGGCGGCGAGATTGTCTCCATTGTCGGCCTGCTGGGCGCCGGGCGTACCGAGCTTTGTCTGAGCCTGTTCGGCATGACGCACCCGGAAAGCGGCGAGATGCGCATTAACGGCCAGCCGGTTACTCTGCGCAATAACCATGACGCCATCAAACACGGGATCGGTTATGTCTCAGAAGATCGCCTGACGCAGGGGCTGATCATGGAGCAGTCGATTTACGACAACACCATCGTCACGGTGTTTGATCAACTGCACACCGGTAGCGGCTTGCTCGATCATCGTAAAGCGCAAAAGCTGGTCGCCGATTTAATCCGCGAACTGAATATCAAAGTGTCCGATCCGCACCTGCCGGTCAAAACCCTCTCCGGCGGGAATGCCCAGCGTATCGCCATTGCCAAATGGGTGGCGACCAATCCCCGCATTCTGATCCTCGACTCGCCTACCGTCGGCGTGGATATCGCCAACAAAGAGGGCATTTACCAGATAGCTCGCGATCTGGCGGAACAGGGTATGGCGGTGCTGATGATTTGCGATGAAATCCCGGAAGCGTATTACAACAGCCACCGCGTGCTGGTGATGCGTCGCGGCAGACTGGTGGCGGAATTTAATCCTCATCACTGCCGTGAAGAGGAGATTGCTGAAGTGGTCGAGGTAATCAATGAATAAGATGCATCTGTCCCGTTTAATCGGGCAACATGAATTCTGGCTGGGCCTGCTGGTTGTAGCGCTGGCCGTTGGGCTGAGCATCAGCACCGACGAGTTCTTGTCTTTGGGGAACCTGACGGATGTGGCCACCAGCTACGCGATTCTCGGCATCCTTGCCTGTGGGCTGTTTGTGGTGCTGATTTCCGGCGGGATCGATATCTCATTTCCGGCGATGACCGCGATTGCCCAGTATGCGATGGCCAGTTGGGTGATCGGCCACGGCGGCAACTTCGCTCTGGCGTTAACTATTGCGATTGCGGTGGGCCTGCTGCTTGGGCTGATTAATGGCTTCCTGGTCTACTGGCTGCGCGTTCCGGCAATCATCATTACCATCGCCACGCTGAACGTCTACTACGGTCTGCTGGTTTACGCCACCAAAGGCACCTGGCTGTACGGTTTCCCTGACTGGTTTATGAACGGCATTAACTGGTTCTCCTTCACCGCAGCAGATGGCTACGACTACGGCCTGACCCTGCCCCTGCTGTGCCTGGCGGCGGTGATCGTCTTTACCGCAGTGCTGATGAACTATACCCGTCTTGGCCGTCAGGTTTACGCCATGGGCGGCAACCGCGACGCGGCCTCACGTCTGGGGTTAAATCTGCTGAAACTGCATTTCTACGTCTATGGCTATATGGGCATTCTGGCAGGTGTTGCCGCCGTGGTTCAGGCGCAAATCACCCAGTCAGTTGCACCCAATTCGCTGCTCGGCTTTGAGCTGACGGTGCTGGCGGCGGTCGTACTCGGCGGAACCAGCATGAGCGGCGGGCGCGGTACGTTGACCGGAACCCTGCTCGGCGTTGTCTTGCTCGCCTTCTTACAAAATGGTCTGACGCTACTCAGCGTCTCCTCTTACTGGCACACCGTATTCAGCGGCGCCATTATCCTGGTCAGCATCAGTGCCACGGCCTGGAACGAAAAACGCAAACTGGCAAGGGAGCTTTGAGATGAAAACAATCGCCAGATTTTTACCCGGTGATGCCATCATTCGTCTGCAATGCGTCATTATTGTGGTCGTCGCCCTGGTTTTCTCAGCCCTGCTCGGCAGCCGTTTTTTTAGCGTCGCTAACTTCCAGTCGATTGGCTCGCAGTTACCGATCCTCGGCATGCTGGCCCTCGGAATGGGTATGACCATGCTGACCGGCGGCATTAACCTGTCAATTATTGCCGGGGCGAACGCCTGCTCGCTGGTGATGGCGGCGATTATCGTCACCCATCCGGATAACCCGCTGTTTCTGGTGCTGGCGCTGCTGGCAGGGGCTGCCGTTGCGGTGGCTATCGGTACGCTCAACGGCGCGCTGATTGCCTGGGTCGGCGTCTCACCGATTCTCGCCACCCTCGGCACGATGACGCTTATCTCCGGGCTGAATATTCTGCTCTCCAACGGGACGGTGATTTCGGGTTTCCCGACCGCCATTCAGTACCTTGGCAACGCCACGATTGCGGGTATTCCGGTGGCGCTGTTGCTCTTTTTCCTGGTGGCAATCCTGCTATGGGTACTGCTGGAGCACACCACGCTGGGGCGCAGCCTGTATCTCGTCGGTTCCAATGAACAAGCTACCCGCTACAGCGGCGTGAATACCGTGCGGGTACAAATTTCCGTGTACGTTATTTCAGCCCTGCTCGGCTGGGTCGCCGCCATTTTGATGATGGCGAAATTCAACTCGGCAAAAGCCGGATACGGTGAGTCCTACCTGCTGGTCACCATCCTTGCCTCCGTACTTGGCGGCATCAATCCGGATGGCGGCTTCGGACGCATTATCGGCCTGGTACTGGCGCTGATTGTGCTGCAAATGCTGGAAAGCGGCCTTAACTTGCTGGGGGTCAGCAGCTATCTGACGATGGCGCTGTGGGGCGCGGTGCTGATCCTCTTTATCGCATTACAGAATCGTAAAGCCTGATTTCAGGAGAAAAAATTATGGCAAGTTACTTTATTGGTGTGGATGTCGGAACCGGAAGCGCCCGTGCTGGCGTGTTTGATCTCAACGGCAGAATGGTCGGCCAGGCCAGTCGGGCCATCGAGATTTACCGCCCGCAGGCCGATTTTGTTGAGCAGTCTTCCGATAACATCTGGCAGGCAGTGTGTAACGCGGTTCGCGATGCGATTAACCAGTCGGATATCAACCCTATCCAGGTGAAAGGTCTGGGCTTTGACGCGACCTGTTCACTGGTGGTGTTGGATAAAGAAGGTAAACCGCTGACCATTAGCCCGTCAGGGCGCAGCGAACAGAATATCATTGTGTGGATGGATCACCGCGCCATTACTCAGGCCGAGCGGATTAACGCCCTGCATCATCGGGTGCTGGACTACGTTGGCGGTATTATCTCCCCGGAAATGCAAACGCCCAAACTGCTGTGGCTGAAGCAACATATGCCCAACACCTGGGCCAATGCGGGATACTACTTTGACCTGCCCGATTTCCTGACCTGGCGCGCAACGGGCGATGACACGCGCTCACTGTGCTCGACGGTGTGTAAATGGACCTATATGGGCCATGAAGACAAATGGGATGCCAGCTATTTCCGCCAGATTGGGCTGGAAGACTTGCTGGAACATGATGCCGCCAAAATTGGTCGCTACGTGAAAACCATGGGCGAGCCGCTCGGTCATGGTCTTTCTGCGCGCGCCGCCAGCGAAATGGGGCTGATTCCGGGGACCGCGGTCAGCGTCTCGATCATCGATGCCCACGCCGGTACGCTCGGCACGCTCGGCGCGAGCGGTGTTTCCGGCGAGGTGGCGGATTTTGACCGTCGTATCGCGCTGATTGGCGGCACCTCTACCGGACACATGGCGATTTCCAAAGAGCCGCGTTTTATCGGCGGAGTTTGGGGTCCTTACTACTCAGCAGTGCTGCCAGAATACTGGCTTAACGAAGGTGGACAGTCGGCAACCGGGGCGTTAATCGACCACGTTATTCAGTCGCATCCTTGTTACGAAACCTTGTTGACCCAGGCGAAATCTCAAGGGCAGACCATTTATGAAGTGCTGAATGCGCAGCTGCGTAAAATGGCCGGTGAGCCGGAAGATATCGCATTTTTAACCCGTGACATGCACATCCTGCCCTATTTCCACGGCAACCGTTCACCGCGCGCCAACCCAACGCTCACAGGCGCTATCACCGGACTGAAGCTGTCGCGCACGCCGGAAGATATGGCGTTACAGTACCTCGCGACCATCCAGGCCATTGCGCTGGGAACCCGTCATATCATTGAAACGATGAATCAAAGCGGCTACACCATCGATACCATTATGGCCAGCGGCGGCGGGACGAAAAACCCGATCTTCGTTCAGGAGCATGCCAACGCCACCGGCTGTGCGATGCTGCTGCCTGAAGAGAGCGAAGCCATGCTGCTGGGTGGCGCTATGATGGGAACTATCGCCGCGGGCGTGTTCGATACCTTCCCGGAAGCGATGTCGGCGATGAGCCGGATTGGTAAAACGGTTACCCCGCAGACTAATCGCATTAAGCAGTACTACGATCGCAAATATCGGGTATTCCACGAGATGTATCAGGATCATATGAAATACCGCCAGTTGATGCAGGAGGACGCATGAGTAACTCCTGGTCTCAGGCCACCGACGTATTTCAGCTCTATAGCGATGCCCTGGCGGGTCTGGGGCAGCATCTGACTGAACCAGTCTGGCAGTCGCTGATGGCGGAGTTGCGCGGTTGTCAGGGAAAAATCGTCGTCACCGGCGTCGGTACCTCTGGCATTGCAGCGCGTAAAGTCGCGCATATGCTGGCCTGCGTGGAACGTCCGGCGATTTACCTCAACGCAACGGACGCAGCGCATGGCGATCTCGGTTTTTTACGCGCCGACGACCTGGTGATTATGCTGTCGCGCGGGGGTAATTCGGACGAGCTCACCCGTCTGCTGCCCGGACTAGCTGCGAGAAATGTGCCCATCCTGAGCGTGACTGAAAACCCGGATTCGGCCATCGCTAAAGCGTCGAGGCTGGTGATTTCCACCGGCGTCCAGCGTGAGGCCGACCCGCTGAACATGTTAGCCACCACCTCAATTTTACTGGTGCTGGCTATCTTTGACGCCACCTGCGCCTGTCTGATGAACGAAAGCGGCTACTCAAAGGAAACGCTGCTGGCGGTACATCCGGGCGGCGATGTGGGATTAACGCTGAGCCGTGAGAAGTAACGCCAGACAGCTGTTCCGGAGGTAATGAATCTGTTGCCTCCGTCGTATTGCTACGTTCACTTTAGGTTTTTCACTTCTCTGCGATAGCATGTTCATACCTCCCTCCGCCAGCATTCCCCCCTCTGGCATTTTTTTATATCTCAACAAAAGATAAAACAGTGAAAAAACGGATTAACGCGCTGCGTTCCACTCCCGCTATCTGTTCCGCACGTTAAAAATTCTGTGACGCTCTCCAGCATTCCTGGTGGAAAGCATTCCATTCTCCAAATCTATGAGCAAACTTTAGCTATTCTTATCAAACATACTTACGGGGGACCCTACAGATGATGTCAACGCTTGCTCCGCCATCTGTACTTTCCGCTCCCCAGCGCCGTTGCCAGGTACTGCTGACGCTTTTCCTGCCGGGGCAAATCGCTACTACACAAACCTTCAGCAGCCTCAACGGTGTCGATGATGCCACGGTTCAGGAAGATATTATTGGCGCAGGGCTCGAAATCCAGCGCTATCACCGGCTCACGATAGCCACCGCGCAGAATGGTGGCTATGCGATCGAAGGAACCCCGCTAAATCAGCGTCTGTGTCTGTTGCAGTGGCTGCGCCGTGGCCTGCGGATTTGCCCTACTTTTATCGCTCAGCATTTCACGCCCACTTTAAAAATTGCTCTTAAACAACAAGGTATCGCACGTACGCTGTATGACGACACCAATCTGCATGCACTCATCAATCTGTGCTCCCGGCGCTTACAGAAGCCGTTTGAGTGTCGTGACATCCAGTTCCTGCGCTTGTATTTACAGTATTGCCTGCTACAGCACCACGCGGGGATTACCCCGGAATTTAACCCACTCCAGCAACGGTGGGCGCAATCCTGCGCGGAGTATCCGCTCGCCGAGGAAATTGGCCGCCACTGGCAGCGCCACGTCATGCAACGTGCGCCGCTGGGTGAATCGCTGTTTATGGCGTTGTTATTCTCAATGATTCGCATCCCCGACCCGATCCGCGATAATCACCAGCAGGATCGCCGCCTGCGCCTTGCTATTGCGCGGCTGGTGCTGCGTTTTCGCGAGTATGGCAACGTGCGCTTCAGCGACGAGCAAGGGCTGAATGACCAGTTGTATATCCACCTGGCCCAGGCACTGAACCGCAGCGTGTTTGCCATCGGCATTGATAACACGCTGCCAGAGGAGTTCAGCCGACTTTATCCCCGGCTGGTTCGAACTACCCGCGAGGCGATTCACGGCTTTGAAGCGGAATACGATGTCCAGTTTTCAGAAGAAGAGATCGGCCTGGTCGCCGTTATTTTCGGCGCCTGGCTGATGCAGGAGAAGGATTTGCACGAAAAGCAGATTATCCTGCTGACCGGTAGTAACGAACAACTTGAAGCGCATATAGAGCAACAGCTGCGCGAACTGACGCTGCTGCCGCTCAACGTAAAGCATATGCCGATGCAGGACTTTCAAAAAGAGGGAGCGCCGCGTGGCGTAACGCTGATTATTACGCCGTACACCACGCCGCTACCGCTGTTTTCTCCCCCGCTGATTCATGCGGATCTGGCGCTTACGTCTCACCAGCAGCAGCAGATCCGCAAAATCCTTGAATCATAACGTCGCAGGCTGCGCCACCACTTTCGGGCGCAGAACGATTGCCGGGAGCGCCACCAGCGCCATCACCCAGAATACGCCGCTGCCCAGGTTCTGGTACAGATAGCCGGCGAAAACGGTCATGATGGCGATACTGCCGCCCATCGCCACCGCAGAATATACCGCCTGCAGACGAATCACTTCGCTACCCTGGCGTGCCGCAATGTAACGCATCGCCGCCAGGTGGCAGACGGTAAACGTTCCGCAATGAAGAATTTGCACCATAATCAGCCATGGCAGCTCTGTGCTCCAGCCCATCAGCCCCCAACGCGCCACGCCGCAAACGGCGGAAAGCAGCAGAAGATCGCGAGCGCTAAAACGGCGGAACAGCTTGTGGCTGAGCGCAAAAATAATCACTTCCGCCACCACGCCTAATGACCATAAATAGCCCACCGCCGAAGCGGAATACCCGGCAGACTGCCAGTAAATGGCGCTGAAACCGTAATAAGCTGCATGCGCGCCCTGCAGCAGACTCACGCAGGCCAGAAAGCGCCAGCTTTGGGTTATCAGCGCGCGCCAGGCGGGCCATCCCGCGCTCTCCTGCTGACGGTTTTCACCCGCTGGCTGCACGCTCGGGCGAATCATCATGCCCAGCAGCATTGAAGCGGCGCCAAGCGATAACAGGACCAGGATCACCCGATAGTCGAACAAGCTCACCAGTTTGCCGGTCAGCGCGGAACCGATCACAAAGGCCACGGATCCCCACAGTCGCACCCGACCGTAATCCATGGTTATCTGTTTTTGCCAGGTGTTGGCCAGCGCATCCGTCAGCGGTACCAGCGGCGAGAAAAACAGGTTAAAGCCGACCATCACCACCATCAGCCACGCCACGTTAGTCCCCGCCCAGAAGGCCAGCGCAAACACCAACGTCAACAGGGCCAGAATACGTAACGCTGAGATCAGCCGAGAGGGATCGCTCACACGCGGCGCAATCAGCAAGCTACCGAGAAAACGGGCAATCAGCCCCGCGCCCAGCAGTAAACCGATGGTTTCCGGCGTCAGCCCTAACCCTTCGAGCCAGACGCTCCAGAAAGGCAGAAAGATACCGTAGCTAAAGAAGTAGGTGAAATAACCGAGCGCCAGCCAGCGCGTGGAATGCAAAGCCATGAATCCCTCCCGTTTGGAGGCGATAGTCTGGCGACAAACGCAGGCTGGCGCAAGAGAGCATTAACAGGCAGATAACATGATTTTTGCCCTATTCGACGCTAATTTGCATCGCAAAATGGCAGCGTTCTCCCTGCGCTAAAACCTGCAATCCCGGCTGCCCCTGCATGTTGTGGGCATTCACCGGATGCGTTTGCGGCTCCAGGCACAGGAACTCCTCACCCGACATTCTGAACAGCATCAACCACGGAGTTTGCGCTAAAATCGTGACTTTCATCACATCCCGCTGAATAACGGCCCGCCCGCTCCAGCCAGAATATCCGACGTTCAGCCAGCTATCCTCACCGTATTGCGCAAGCATGAAATCCGCCGCTGAAGGGATATCGCGTTGCCATTTCAGCGGCAGATGCTGCTCCCCCTCCGGCCAGTAGCCGCTGGCGGTGAACTGCGCCGTGCTGCGCTTATCAAAGGCGAAAAACGGATGGAACCCACAGCCATAAATCATTGGCTGTTCACCGCAATGGGTGAGCGTCAACGAGGCGTGCAGGCTTGAGGTTTCCAGTTGATAACAAAGCCGCGCCGTATAGTCGTAGCCGCAGGGGTGCCAACTGCGCAACTGCAGCAGACAACCGCTTTGGGTGACGGTGATAACCTGCCAGCGTTGCAGCCAGCCGTCACCGTGCAGGAAAAAGGTGTTATCTGCGCCATGCTGAGGTAAAACCACCTCTTCACCGCGCAGCATAAAACGATTTCCCGCCACCCGATTCGCGACCGGCAGCATCGGGAACAGGCCGCAATCACCAGGCTGCTGACCATGACCTTCGCGTAAAATGGCCTGTTGATGTTGTAACGAAACCAGGCTTAATAGAGAAGCGCCCTGCGGATCGACGCACATCCGCAGATGTGCATTTTGTAGCGTCAGCAGCCCCTCCATTAGCGGGCGCTTCGCGGTTGGGTTGATGCACCAACTTTCGTATGCTGCGCCGCCAGCTGTTCTTCCAGTGCTTCCAGCGTCACGCCTTTGGTTTCCGGTACATTACGCAGAACATAGATGAAGCCCATCGCGCAAATCACACCGTACAGCAGGAAGCTTCCCGACGCGCCCAGACTCGCATTGAGCAGCGGGAAGGTATAGGTCAGCAGGAAACAAGCAATCCACAGCGCCAGCGTCCCCAGCGACATTGCCAGCCCGCGCACGCGGTTGGGAAAAATTTCTGATAGCAGCACCCAGGTCACCGGCGCCAGCGTCAGAGCATAAATCGCGATTGCCGCCAGCACCAGAACCAGAACCGGCCAGCCCATAATGCCCAACCCGTACGCCCCGGCAATCAGTACGTAGATAACCGTCAATCCTGACGCGCCGAACAGCATCAGTTTACGACGGCCAATTTTGTCCACTAACGGCAGAGCGGCAAGGGTAAAGACCAGATTGATGATCCCTGTCGCCACGATCGATTTTAACGTACCGTTGATGTCGAATCCGGCAGAGGCGAAGATCTCCTGCGCATAGTTGAAAATAACGTTGATCCCACACCACTGCTGGAACACTGCCAGCACCATGCCAATAATCACGATCGGTTTGATCTGCGGTTGTAACAGCGTTGACCACGCGACCTTGTGATTATCTTTTTGCAGCGTATGTTCAATCTCTTTCAGCGTTTGCCCGGCATATTCCGCCGAACCAATGCGCTGCAGCATGGCACGCGCACGATCGGGTTTGCCCGCTTTCACCAGCCAGCGCGGCGATTCAGGTACAAAGAACATCAGCACCAGGAAAATTACCGCAGGCACTAATTCAGCACCAAACATCCAGCGCCAGCCTGTCTGACCGTTCCAGCTTTCAACAATTGCCTGCTGCGTAGCGCCTGTGGCAACAGGTTCGGCAATCATCAGGTTGATAAGCTGCGCCGCCAGCACGCCAATGACGATGGTGAGCTGGTTAACGGCCACAAAGCGACCACGCTTTTCAGCGGGGCTGACCTCGGCGATATACAGCGGACTTAGCGCAGACGCCAGACCAATACCCACGCCGCCCACAATGCGATAGACAATAAACATATCGAAGTTACTGGCGACGGCGGTTCCCCAGGCGGAAGCGCTAAAGAGGATCGCTGAGAGAATCAGCGGCATTTTTCGGCCAAATTTATCGGCGCACCAGCCGGAAATCAGCGCGCCAAAGATACAGCCAACCAGCGCGGAACTCATCGCCCAGCCGGATTGCGCCGGATCGGTAATCGAGAAATATGCTTCATAGAAGGGTTTTGCCCCGCCGATCACCACCCAGTCATAGCCAAACAGTAAACCTCCGCAGGCCGCAACCAGGCAGATAGTCCAGACGTAACCAATCTTTAAATGTGTCTGCGCGTTATTCATTATGATTCCTCTTTCAGGGAAACGCAGGGTACAGTAGGTTTCGGGTGAGGTTCCCCCCACCCGTTTCGGGTGTTACTGGAAAAGCCTTACGTTAATGGCGTGACGCAGCAGTAATGCCTTGTCATGTGCCGGATTGAGTTGCAGGAGTTCATCAAGTTCACGCTGACAGGCTGCGCTATTTCCTAGCCCCAGATGCCCGAGCGCATTGATAAACAGGCAGTGTTGCTGGTGTTTTGCTTCTGCTGAGGTATCCAGCACCACCAGGTCGGGTAGCGATACGGCAAAGAAATCGACATCCGGCACGTTGTCGTGATGCGACTCAACCCATTGCAGGAAGCTATTGAACAGAGCGTCCGCCTCTGCATCATCGCCAAGTTTTCTCTGCGCCATACCCTGCCAGAAGAGATAGTCCACTGGCTGGTCGTTGTAGTAACGTCCGGCATCCAGTGAGCTTCCGCCTCGCGTCGCACGGGAGAAGTAGCGCTGAGACTCTTCGAAATGGCCTTGCAGCTGCGCGCAATACCCCAGCAAATACCAGATGTCGTTATCCGTTTGCCCTGGCAAACGGCCTTCCCCGAGGTTTTGCGGATAGTGCAGCGCCTGTTGCAGTTGCGTAATAGCAGTTTGCGGGTCGCCGGACTGCACGGCAGCCAGCGCGCGATGTAATTGATTAAGCAGATATTGCCCGGTGGCTTTACCTTCACCGCCTTCCCACGGATGGAACACCCGCTCACGTAATACTGCGGCGGCATCGTCATAGCGCCCCAACCCATTCCACAAGCTGAGCAGTTCCACCGTCAGATCATCACGCAGGAAGACAATCTCTTTACTGGCTTCCAGCCGCTGCAGGCGCTGTTCAGCCGGTTGTGCCATCAGCTTGTTGAGATAGTCGAGTTCAAACAGGAAGCGGGCATTTTGCGGCTCCAGCGCCACGGCTTGCGACAGATACTGTTTCGCCTGCTGCGCATCGTGCAGTTTGTTCCAGGCGTAAATCCCCAGTAAACGATGCGCCGGAGCGAAATCCGCTTCCTGCGCAAGCGTGAACTGCCAGCAGGAAACCGCCTCGGCATAACGCCGTTTGCTGTACCAGAAACAGCCGAGTAAATAGCGGGCAAAAGCGCTTTGCTCAAGAGTTTGCAGCATCTGCACTTCATCCAGCGTATTGGGGAAACGCACGCGGTTTTGCAGACACTCACGAGCACGTTCAATGAAGGGTTGTGGATTATCGCTCAGCGAGGCGCGCCACAGCATCGGCAGCGTTTCCTGGCTGTCGAGCAGTTCCAGCACGCCACGGGCAGCATCCTTTTGCCCCAAAGAGGTCAGCCAGCCTGCCAGTTCACACGCGTTGGTCCCGCGACGCCCGGTAATCGAGATCAGCGCAAGCGCTGTCGCCTCGTCCTGGCAGATAGCCCAGCGCGCATAGTGCAGGGTATAGCTCAGCGGATAATCCACCAGCTGTTGGCGAATGTAGTCCAGCGCTTGCGCATTGCGATCAAGCTTTGTCAGCGCCAGCGCTTTCAGTCCCATCGCCAGGTTATTACTGCCGTTAAAGCGCAGGCTCTGCTCCACCTTTTCCAACGCGCCAGCGTAATCCTGACGCTTCATCGCCAAACGCGCTAACGACCAGAAAGCCGCATCCCGGCAGTTGCCGCTCCAGCTGGCCTTATAATAATTATCCCACGCGCTGTCGTCGTCGCCCTGACGTTCCTGTGCGGCGGCCAGCAGCATACTCGCCTCGCCATCACGCGGATTTTTATTGAGCTTATGCGCCCGCTCCAGCGCCTTGCCGGCACATTGTGCCGCCAGCGCCCAGTCGGCGCGGTTTAACGCCAGCGTCCCCAGGGCCACATTATTGCGGTAATCCAGCGGATCAACGTCCAGCGCGCGGCGATAATAATCTTCGGCATAGCGACTGGCATGGTTGTACTGCTCCAGATGCTGACCAATAAAATAGAGTTCATCGGTATTAGAAAGCACTTCTGGCAGCGCTGGCGCGACGGCCGCCGATGGCAGTGGTAACTCTTGCGCGATGTGCTCTTCGTACTGCAAAAGCGTAGTGCCATCGGCGCCAGTGACAGTCATCGTTACCCGCGCATGGTTATCGTCAGACACATCAGCCAGCCAGCTTTGTCCGGGCTCCAGGGTCAGCGTATGCTCATAGAACGGTTGTCCATCGGCAGAAAGCGTAATCTGCACGTCGTGCAGCGGCGCAATCGCATAAACGCCCACAGAAAGCTGGTTACTCTCACGTACCAGACGAAGCGCCAACTGCGTACTGGCGTTTTGCACCATGCCCAGTTCGCTGTAGGGCAGGAAGTTTTGTACGAAGACTTTCTCTTCGTACGGCGCAAGCCAGGTGAAATCCGGCTGGTTGTCGGTAAAGACCCCGGTCATCAGTTCAATATAAGGACCGTTGTCATCGGTAAGGTTACGATCCCAGGCAACGCCAAAGTCGCCATAGCCCCAGGTCCACTGTTTTTTCCCTGGCGAAACGTGGTGGTCAGCCACATGTAGCAGCCCGCCTCGCTCACCGTGATGCCATGCACCAACAAAATCATAATCTGATTTTTCAGCCATGTAGGAGGTCGGTACCGGCACGTTTTTGTAGCGCGAGATATCCACGCCAGCCGAGTAGTCCACTTTATAGTATGTGCCGGTGGCGATAGGAAACGCAGAAACATCACGCTTACCGTGGTCAAATACTGCGGTCACATCCGGCGGAAACACGCTCTGGTGGTCGTCGCCGCCCTTCACCGCTGGATTCGCCCACCATAAAAAATGGCGCGGCGTAGCGTTACCGTTAAACACCTTCCCGGTTATCTCGATCAGGGCGCGATCCGGATACAGCGTAAATCCGGTCATCACCTGTAAACCGCGCATAGGTTCTACCTCACCCATCCATACGGTATATTCGCCGTGTTCACCCTGTTGCTGCGTAAAATCCACCGGCATAAAAGTGGTTGGGCGATGATGCTGCGGCCAGTTAAATTCAATGCCACCAGAGATCCACGGCCCAAGCAAACCAACCAAAGCGGGCTTCACCACTTCGTTGTAGTAGACAAAATCGCGCTGCTGTACTTTGTCATACGCTCGATGAATACGCCCGCCTAGCTCCGGCAACAGCATGACGCGAATGAAGTCATTCTCCATCCACACCGCCTTGTAGTCGCGCATTTCACGTTTGCCGGTCAGCGTATCAATCACGCCATACGGATACACCGCGCCAGAAGATCCCTGATAAACCCTTTTCTCCAGAAACATGGGGTTAGCGTCTTCTTCACCCGCCGTCCACGTTGGGAGGGTGATCGTTTCTTGCCAGACTTTAACTGAACCGTACATGCCGCTCTCCACTCAATAAACAAAAGTAAAAATTCAACTTGATGCTATTCTGCGGCAGTTAAGTGGCGCTAAAATGCGCAATGCTCACGCAATACAGTTAAGGGAGTTAAGTGAATGCAGCGTTCGGGGTTCAACAACGCCAGGGTTCGTCAGGCGAATAAACAGATCTTTTTGTCGCACCTGTGGCGGGAAAAGCAGCTCAGCAAGTCACAGCTGGCGCAGCTCACCAGTCTGTCGATCCCGGCGGTCAGCAATATCCTCGAAGAGCTGATGGATGAAAGGAGAATCAGCCACTCGCGAGAAACCTTAAGCCAGCGCGGTTTGAGCAGCGGCAGTTATCATTTGCCAGAAAAAGGCGCATGGACGCTATGTATCAACGTCACCCCTACCAGCATCACCAGTCAACTGGCAGACGCACGGCTGGTTGCCATCGGCGACTGGCGTCATGAGGTCATCAAGCCGGAAACGCCCAAAGCGCTGCTGTCGGCCCTGGCTACACACTGGCGGGAATACCGTCGACAATTTCCCGAGGTCACGATTAATCTGGCGCTCGGCGTTCACGGCCAGGTTGATCCAATCACCGGCGCATCAAAAACCATGCCCCAGGCACCGTGGAAAACACCGGTGGAAATAAAATATCTGCTGGAGGAGATGCTCGGCGTTCAGGTCCGCCTGGACAATGACTGCGTGATGCTGGCGCTGGCCGAAAAATGGCAAAACCCAGCGGCTAACGGTGATTTTTGCGTGATTAACGTTGATTACGGCATTGGCTCATCGTTTGTGATTAACGACAATATCTGGCGCGGTAGTCTGTATGGCAGCGGCCAGATTGGACACACCATCGTTCATCCCGATGGAATTGCCTGTGACTGCGGTCGCTATGGCTGTCTGGAAACGGTGGCGTCATTGAGCGCGTTGAAAAAACAGGCCCGCGTGTGGATGAAATCGCAGCCGACGTCCCTTTACGATCCGGAAACACTCACCACCGACCAGCTTATTACAGCTTGGCAGAACGGTGATGTTCGTATTCAGGCCTGGGCCGAACATGCCGCCAGCGCCATCGGGTTAAGTTTATATAACTTTCTGAATATACTGAATATTAACCAGATATGGTTGTACGGCCGTAGCTGCGCTTTCGGCGATAGCTGGCTTAATACGCTGGTGCAGCAAACGGGGTTTAACCCATTTGATCACGGTGATAACCCGCGCGCCAGGGCGACTCAGATAAGTTTCGGCCAGCTCAATCGCGCCCAGCAACTCATGGGAATTGGCTATCTTTATGTCGAGTCACAGCTCAGCGAGTTGTAACCATTACTCCGCAAGGCTCACCGCTAAACGTTCATGCACCGTGGCGATAAAATCGGTCAGTGCCGGTTTGAGCGATCCTTTTTTCCACGACATCAGCAGCGCAATAGTCGGGGCATCGCCAGCAATAGGGCGAAAAACCACCTGTCCGGTATTAAAATTATTCATATAACCGGGTATCAAAGTGACCCCCAGCCCCATACCGACCAGGTTCATCGTCACCAGAATATTGGTCGCCACCTGCACAATATTGGGCTGGCTTTTCTGCTGCTGAAACCAGTTTTTGACAATCTTCGCTAATACGCCGGAATAAGCGGGATCGGTGCTGACAAAATTGACACCGTTCAGTTGCTGTGCCGATATCGCCTGTTCACTGGCTAACGGATGGTTAACCGGTAGCACTACCACCAGCGGCTCATGAATGAGCTCCAGATACTCCAGTTCCGGGCTGTACACCGGGTGGCGCATTAAGCCAACATCCAGCTCCCCACTCAGGATCTTCTCTTCCTGCTCGGTGGTTATCAGACTCACCAGTTCAATGTGCGTATCCGGCTGCTTTAAACGAAACAAGGGCAGCACCTTCGGTAGCAAATTCACCTCTGCGGAAGGGACAAAACCAATGGCAAAATGGTTGTCTTCCTGCACCGTTTTACGAGCGCGAACTTTGGCGTTTTCCGCCTGCTCGAGGATCGCCAGCGCATCCTGTAAAAAGCACTCACCGGCCGCCGTCAGCGCAACTTTTCGCTTATCGCGCACCAGTAACGAAACGCCTACGCAAGTTTCCAGATCGCGGATCTGACTGCTTAACGATGGCTGGGAGGTATGCAATTTTTCTGCCGCCCGGGTGAAATTCAGCGCCTGCGCCACCGCCACAAAATAGCGTAAGTGCCTCAGTTCCATGCCCTGCTCCTTGTTATCGAAAAAATGTCTCAACTGGTAGAAATTTACTATTTCACAGATTGATAACTAACCAGCAACATCCTTATGGCACAAAAAATGAAGGTCAATACATCTTAGCTTTCAGGATTAAAAAATATGACCACACCCTCAAATTTAGACATCTACCAACTGATCGACACGCAAAACGGTCGCGTAACCCCACGAATTTATACCGACCCTGAAATTTACCAACTGGAGCTGGAACGCATCTTCGGACGCTGCTGGCTATTTCTCGCCCACGAAAGCCAAATCCCCAAACCCGGTGATTTTTTTAACACCTACATGGGCGAGGATGCGGTGGTGGTGGTTCGCCAGAAAGACGGCAGCATTAAAGCGTTTCTCAACCAGTGCCGCCACCGCGCGATGCGCGTCAGCTACGCTGACTGCGGCAATACCCGCGCCTTCACCTGCCCGTATCACGGCTGGTCTTACGGTATTAACGGCGAGCTGATCGACGTCCCACTGGAGCCGCGCGCTTATCCGCAAGGTTTATGCAAATCGCATTGGGGACTGAACGAAGTGCCTGGCGTCGAGAGCTATAAAGGGCTGATTTTCGGCAACTGGGATACCAGCGCACCAAACCTGCGCGACTACCTCGGCGACATCGCCTGGTATCTCGACGGCGTACTCGACCGCCGTGAAGGTGGCACCGAAATCGTCGGCGGCGTCCAGAAATGGACCATCGACTGCAACTGGAAATTCCCCGCCGAACAGTTTGCCAGCGACCAGTATCACGCGCTGTTCAGCCATGCCTCTGCGGTGCAGGTGCTGGGGGCGAAAGACGACGGCAGCGATAAGCGCCTCGGCGACGGTCAGACCGCCCGCCCGGTGTGGGAAACCGCCAAAGACGCACTACAATTCGGCCAGGACGGCCACGGCAGCGGCTTCTTCTTTACCGAGAAACCGGACGCCAACGTGTGGGTCGACGGTGAAGTCTCCAGCTACTACCGCGACACCTACGCGGAAGCCGAAGAGCGTTTGGGCAAGGTTCGCGCCCTGCGTCTGGCTGGTCACAACAACATCTTCCCCACGCTTTCCTGGCTCAACGGTACCGCCACGCTGCGCGTCTGGCACCCGCGTGGGCCGGATCGGGTTGAAGTGTGGGCGTTCTGTATTACCGATAAAGCCGCCTCTGATGAAGTGAAAGCCGCGTTTGAAAACAGCGCCACGCGGGCTTTTGGCCCCGCCGGGTTCCTGGAGCAGGACGACTCGGAAAACTGGTGTGAAATTCAAAAACTGCTCAAAGGCCACCGCGCACGCAACACGAAATTGTGTCTGGAAATGGGGCTTGGCCAGGAGAAACGTCGTGAAGACGGCATTCCGGGGATCACCAACTACATCTTTTCGGAAACTGCGGCGCGCGGTATGTACCAGCGCTGGGCCGATTTGCTCAGCAGCGAAAGCTGGCAGGACGTGCACGAGAAAACCGCCGCGTACCAGCAGGAGGTGATGAAATGAGCGCGTTAGTTTCTCTCGAACTGCATCATCGCATCAGCCAGTTTCTGTATGAAGAAGCGCGTCTGCTGGACGACTGGCAGTTTCGCGACTGGCTGGCGCAGCTGGATGATGACATTCGCTACACTATGCGTACCACGGTCAATGCTCAGACCCGCGACCGTCGCAAAGGCGTACAACCGCCGACGACGTGGATTTTCAACGACAACAAAGACCAGCTCGAACGCCGCATCGCACGGCTGGAAACCGGCATGGCCTGGGCAGAAGAGCCGCCGTCGCGTACCCGTCATCTGATTAGCAACCTACAAATCAGCGAGACTGATCAACCGGACGTGTTCGCCGTGCGCCTCAACTATCTGCTGTATCGCGCGCAAAAAGAGCGGGACGAGACGTTTTACGTCGGCATGCGCGTGGATAAAGTCCGTCGTTTGCCGGGCAACGAGTGGCGCTTACTGGCGCGCGAGATCGTGCTGGATCAGGCGGTTATTACCTCCCATAACCTGAGTGTACTGTTCTGATGAGTCGTATTTATGCCTGCCCCGTAGGGGATTTGCCGGAGGGTGAAGCCCTCCGGCTCGACACCTCGCCCGTCATCGCGCTGTTCAATGTTGGCGGCGAGTTTTATGCCATTAACGATCGCTGTAGCCACGGCAACGCCTCGATGTCGGAAGGTTATCTGGAAGACGATGCCACCGTGGAATGCCCGCTGCATGCGGCCAGTTTTTGTCTGAAAACAGGCAAAGCGCTATGCCTGCCCGCCACCGATCCGCTAACCACCTACGCAGTATATGTGGACGGTAGCGATGTATTTGTTGATATTCCAGAGGACGCCCGATGAGCGATTTACGCGATAACGTGGTTTTTATTACCGGCGGCGGTTCCGGCCTCGGCCTGGCGCTGGTCGAGCGCTTTATTGAAGAAGGCGCGAAGGTCGCTACGCTCGAACTGTCGCCAGCCAAAGTCGCCAGCCTGCGCCAGCGTTTTGGCGAACATGTATTGGCGGTAGAGGGCAACGTCACCTGCTACGCCGACTATCAGCGTGCGGTCGATCAGATCCTCACCGTGTCTGGCAAGCTGGACTGTTTTATTGGCAATGCGGGCATCTGGGATCACAACGCAACGCTGGTGAACACCTCTGCTGAAGCGCTGGAGAGCGGCTTTCACGAGTTATTTAACGTCAATGTGCTGGGTTATCTGCTGGGGGCGAAAGCCTGTGCCCCGGCGCTGATCGCCAGCGAAGGCAGCATCATCTTTACCCTGTCAAACGCTGCCTGGTATCCCGGCGGCGGCGGGCCGCTGTACACCGCCAGTAAGCACGCTGCTACCGGGCTGATTCGCCAGTTGGCCTACGAGCTGGCGCCTAAAGTGCGGGTGAACGGCGTCGGTCCGTGCGGTATGGCCACCGATCTGCGCGGCCCACAGGCGCTGGGGCAAAGCGATACCTCAATTATGCAGTCACTGACGCCGGAAAAAATCGCCGCTATTTTGCCGCTACAGTTCTTCCCCGACCCAGCCGACTTTACCGGGCCATACGTGATGCTGGCGTCGCGTCGCAACAACCGCACCTTAAGCGGCGTGATGATCAATGCCGATGCCGGGCTGGGTATTCGCGGTATTCGCCACGTCGCCGCTGGTCTGGATCTCTGAGGAGGCGTTATGCACAACAAAATTATTGCTATCGTCGGCGGTGGACAGGCCGCAGCGATGGCGGCGGTAGCACTGCGCCAGCAAGGGTTTGACGGCGAGATACATCTGTTCTCCAATGAGCCGTATCTGCCGTACGAACGCCCGCCATTGTCCAAAGCTATGCTGCTGGACGACGCACCACAGCTACAGCCGGTGCTAAACACGGCCTGGTGGCAGGAAAAAAATGTTCATCTGCATCTGAACGTGACTATCCAGACGCTCGGCCGCCAAACGCATCAGTTGGTGCTGGCTGACGGCCAGGTTTATCCGTGGGATCAGCTATTGATTGCCACCGGTGCCGCGGCCCGTCCTCTTCCGCTGCTGGATAAACTGGGCGATCGCTGCTTTACCCTGCGCCACGTTGACGACGCGACTCGTCTGCGAGACGCTTTACTCCCCGGTAAATCGATTGTGATAGTCGGGGCGGGCACCATTGGTCTGGAACTGGCGGCCAGCGCGACCCAGCGCGGCTGCCGGGTAACCGTAGTGGAGCAGGCGCCAACGGTGATGGGCCGCAATGCGCCTGCTCCGGTGCGCGACTACCTGCTTGCCCGCCACCAGCAGGCGGGCGTACGGGTGTTACTCAACAGCGCCATTGAACACGCCGAAGCGGGAGAGTTTCTCTCGCTGACGCTGCAAAACGGCGAAACTCTCACCGCTGATACGGTGATCTACGGCATCGGTATCGTGGCGAATGATACGCTGGCCCGCGACGCCGGTCTGGAGACGGCAAACGGCATTATCGTTGATAGCGCCTGCACCACCGCCGACCCGGACATTTTCGCCGCCGGTGACGTTGCGCTGACGCATCAGCCCGACGGTTCGTTGGCGCGTGTAGAAAGCTGGGAAAATGCCAATATCCAGGCACAAATTGCCGCTGCCGCAATGCTTAATTCGCCGTTGCCGGAGAAGACACCAGGCTGGTTCTGGACTGACCAATACCAGGATAATTTGCAGTTCATTGGCGAAATGCAGGGAGATAGCTGGCTTGTACGCGGCGATGCTGATGCGCAGAAAGCGATATGGTTTAACCTGCAGGATGGCGTGATTGTCGGCGCAGTAACGTTGAATCAGGGCCGAGAAATACGTTTACTGAGAAAATGGATTCAGGCAAAGAAAAAGCCACCCATGGCGGCTTTAGTCGATGAAACAATCTTGCTTAAGTCAATATAACTGCCGGATGGCACTTCGTTTATCCGGCCTACATGTGAGTTACCTGTAGGCCGGATAAGGTGTTTACACCGTCATCCGGCAATCAGTATGGCTTACGCGTAAACCGGGAAGCGTGCGCAGATATCCAGAACTTTACCTTTGACGCGCTCGATTACGGCTTCGTCATTGATGTTGTCCAGCACGTCACACATCCAGCCAGCCAGCTCTTTCGCTTCCGCTTCTTTGAAGCCGCGGCGAGTGATTGCCGGAGAACCGATACGGATACCGGAAGTCACAAACGGGCTCTTCGGATCGTTCGGTACGCTGTTTTTGTTAACGGTGATGTTAGCACGGCCCAGCGCGGCATCAGCTTCTTTACCGGTCAGGTTTTTATCAACCAGATCCAGCAGGAACAGGTGGTTTTCAGTACCGCCAGAAACCACTTTGTAGCCACGGTTCAGGAACACTTCCACCATCGCTTTGGCGTTTTTAGCAACCTGCTGCTGGTAAACCTTGAACTCAGGCTCCATCGCTTCTTTCAGCGCCACAGCTTTCGCCGCGATCACATGCATCAGCGGGCCGCCCTGCGCGCTTGGGAACACCGCAGAGTTCAGTTTTTTGTACAGCTCTTCGTCACCGCCTTTCGCCAGGATCAGGCCGCCGCGCGGACCCGCCAGAGTTTTGTGGGTGGTGGTGGTGACAACGTGTGCGTGTGGAACCGGGTTCGGATAAACGCCTGCGGCAATCAGCCCCGCAACGTGCGCCATATCGACGAACAGGTATGCGCCGATGCTGTCAGCGATTTCACGCATTTTTGCCCAGTCAACAACGCCGGAGTAAGCAGAGAAGCCACCGATGATCATCTTCGGTTTGTGCTCTTTGGCCTGCTTCGCCATGTCTTCGTAGTCAATTTTGCCGGACTCATCAATACCGTAAGGGATGATGTTGTACAGTTTGCCGGAGAAGTTAACCGGGGAGCCGTGAGTCAGGTGGCCGCCTTGTGCCAGGTTCATACCCAGAACGGTATCGCCCGGTTGCAGCAGAGCGGTGTAAACAGCGAAGTTAGCCTGAGAACCAGAGTGCGGCTGTACGTTAGCGTAGTCAGCGCCAAACAGTTCTTTGGCACGATCGATAGCCAGTTGCTCAACGATATCAACGTACTCGCAACCGCCGTAGTAGCGTTTGCCCGGATAACCTTCAGCATATTTGTTGGTCAGCTGAGAACCCTGCGCCTGCATAACACGCGGGCTGGTGTAGTTTTCGGAGGCGATCAGTTCGATGTGCTCTTCCTGACGTACTTTTTCCTGCTCCATAGCCTGCCACAGTTCGGCATCATAATCGGCAATGTTCATTTCACGCTTTAACATCCGCATCTCCTGACTCAGCTAACAATAGAATTTCGGCCTAAAAAGGCAGTCCCTAGGACTTCGGCCAACAGTATAACCGAATCATTCTTCGATAACAGGTCTTGACAAAGGATTTTACGCAAACGATTACCTTCACGGCACGCAAGGCTTTGGAGAACAAAGGTCTGCTGAATTTCAACGGATTTCTTTTCAGGTTTGTGATGCAGATTTTTCACGATGTAACCTTTACAACGCAAAGTTACAAAGAACCATTTACAATGCAGGGGTATTTTTTATAAGATGTATTTGACATACATCATTAAAGTCTCAGATAAAGGAAGACCGTATGCTTGACGCACAAACCATCGCTACAGTGAAAGCCACCATTCCCCTGCTGGTTGAAACAGGTCCGAAGCTGACCGCCCATTTCTACGATCGCATGTTTACGCATAACCCAGAGCTGAAAGAAATTTTCAACATGAGTAACCAGCGTAATGGCGATCAGCGCGAGGCGCTGTTTAACGCGATTGCCGCGTATGCCAGCAATATCGAAAACCTGGCGGCGCTGTTGCCGGCGGTTGAGAAAATCGCGCAAAAGCATACCAGCTTCCAGATTAAACCAGAGCAGTACAACATCGTGGGTGGTCATTTGCTGGCAACGCTGGACGAAATGTTCAGCCCAGGCCAGGAAGTCCTGGATGCGTGGGGTAAAGCGTATGGCGTACTGGCGAACGTTTTCATCAACCGTGAAGCACAAATCTATAGCGAAAATGCCAATAAAAATGGCGGCTGGGAAGGTACCCGTCCTTTCCGCATCGTGGCAAAAACGCCGCGAAGTGCACTGATTACCAGCTTTGAGTTTGAGCCTGTCGACGGTGGCGCAGTAGCTGAATATCATCCGGGGCAATACCTGGGCGTCTGGCTGAAGCCGGAAGGTTTCCCGCATCAGGAAATTCGTCAGTACTCACTGACCCGAAAACCTGATGGCAAAGGCTATCGGATTGCCGTTAAGCGTGAAGACGGTGGTCAGGTTTCCACCTGGCTGCACAACCATGCAAATGTTGGCGACGTTGTTCACCTGGCCGCACCTGCGGGCGATTTCTTTATGGACGTCGCGACCGATACCCCTGTGTCTCTGATTTCCGCAGGCGTAGGTCAGACCCCAATGCTGGCAATGCTGGATACGCTGGCGAAAGCAAACCATACGGCGCAGGTTAACTGGTTCCATGCGGCTGAAAACGGTGATGTCCATGCCTTCGCTGATGAAGTAAATGAACTCGGCAAAACGCTGCCACGCTTTAGTGCGCACACCTGGTATCGTGAGCCAACCGAAGCCGATCGCGCGAAAGGCGCGTTTGATAGTGTAGGTCTGATGGATTTGAACAAACTGGAAAGCGCAATCAGCGATCCGGCGATGCAGTTTTATCTGTGCGGTCCGGTTGGCTTTATGCAGTTTGCCGCAAAGCAGCTGGTCGGCCTGGGCGTGAAAAACGAGAACATTCATTACGAATGCTTCGGTCCGCATAAAGTTCTGTAATTACGTTATGCCTGATGGCGCTGCGCTTATCAGGCCTACGAGATATTGTAGGCCTGATAAGGTGTTTACACCGCCATCCGGCAAGCAAGGCGCGGCTTAGATTGCCGCGTCGTCTTCTTCACCGGTACGAATACGAATAACGCGCGCGACATCAAAGACAAAAATCTTACCGTCGCCGATCTTGCCGGTCTGGGCAGTACGAATAATGGTGTCGACGCAGGTATCGACGATGTCGTCGGTAACCACAATTTCAATTTTTACCTTCGGCAGAAAATCCACCATATATTCCGCGCCACGGTACAGCTCGGTATGGCCTTTCTGACGGCCAAAGCCTTTCACTTCCGTTACCGTCATCCCGGTGATACCGACTTCTGCCAGCGCTTCGCGGACGTCGTCCAGCTTGAAGGGTTTAATAATCGCATCAATCTTTTTCATGCTATTCCTTGAAAAGGTCGCCTGTCTTTTGATCGAATAAAGCTAACATAATCCGCAGATTTATTCTTTGAAATCGTTTGCATCCAGCTCGTGTCGAGAAAGCAACTTATAGAATTCGGTGCGGTTGCGCCCCGCCATTCTTGCTGCGTGAGTCACATTGCCCTTGGTGATTTGCAGCAGCTTACGCAGATAGTTGAGCTCAAACTGGTTACGCGCCTCAACAAATGTCGGCAGCGCGGTGTTTTCCCCTTCCAGCGCCTGCTCCACCAGCGCGTCGCTGATCACTGGCGAAGAGGTCAACGCCACGCACTGCTCAATTACGTTGACTAACTGACGCACGTTGCCCGGCCAGCTGGCGGTCATTAACCGCTTCATGGCATCGGTTGAAAAGGCGCGTACGAACGGTTTGTGCCGTTCAGCAGACTGGCGCAGCAGATGGTTCGCCAGCAGCGGAATATCTTCCGTACGCTCGGCCAGCGCCGGGATCTTCAGACTCACCACGTTGAGGCGATAGTACAAATCCTCGCGAAATTCGCCCCGAGCCATCGCTTTGGGTAAATCGCGGTGGGTCGCAGAAACGATCCGCACATCAATGTCGATATCGCGGTTACTGCCCAACGGTCTGACTTTTCGTTCCTGCAATACGCGCAGCAGTTTCACCTGTAACGGTGCAGGCATATCGCCAATCTCATCGAGAAAAAGCGTGCCGCCTTCCGCGGCCTGAAACAGCCCTTCACGATTACTCACCGCGCCGGTAAAAGCGCCGCGCGCATGGCCAAACAGTTCAGACTCCAGCAGTTGTTCCGGCAACGCGCCACAGTTAATGGCAATAAAGGGCTTATGGCTGCGCGGGCTGGCGTTGTGAATCGCCTGGGCAAACACCTCTTTCCCGGTGCCGCTCTGACCATTGATCAATACGCTGACATCCGATTGCGCGACCATCCGCGCCTGTTCTAACAAACGCAACATTAACGGGCTACGGGTAACAATTGATTCACGCCAGCTGTCATCGGTAGCAGGCGCGGACTGTTCCAGCGCACCGTCAATCGCTTTGTAGAGCGCATCTTTATCGACCGGCTTGGTGAGAAAGCTGAAAACACCCTGCTGCGTTGCCGCGACAGCATCAGGAATGGAGCCGTGCGCTGTCAGGATAATAACCGGCATCCCCGGCTGCACTTTCTGGATTTCAGTGAACAGCTGCATGCCGTCCATTTCATCCATGCGCAGGTCGCTAATGACCAGATCCACTTTTTCACGATTCAGTACCCGTAATCCTTCCTGCCCACTTTCTGCGGTTACGACGCTGTAACCTTCGCTGGTCAGTCGCATACCGAGCAATTTCAACAGCCCCGGATCGTCATCGACGAGCAGCAGATGCGCGGGCTTGCGGCTTATCATGGCATGGCCTCCCCATCATCGGGCGTCGTGAGTTTATCAGTACCGTGCAACGCATCGGGATTATAGCTGCCGGCAGGTTTACGGGTGGACAGTTGTCGTTCAATATCGGTCAGATTTTCCAGCTTACGGGTGGTGAGATCGAGCTGACTCTGCAAATGCTGTTGCTGCTGACGCAGCGTATCGAGATCGCTATCTGACGACTGCTGGAGCTTACTGTAACGCATGCGTTCTTCGGCAAGCTGTAACTGCAACATTTGGTTACGGAACCAGGCCTGATAAAGCGGTCGAACCTGAGTCGGAATTTGTGGACTTAACGCGTCGAGACGCGTAACGACCTCCCGCCGTTCAGGCGGGGTAATACGGGCGTTATCGAGCAGGATCCCACGCTTAAAAGCGCCCTGCCAGGTATCCGTAAGTTGGCTACTGGCTTCACTGCGCGCCTGCACTGGCATCATGCGATCGGCGCAATCCATCGCCCGCAGCCAATACAACGGGTTGGTATCCGTGGACTGACCCGTTAGCGACCAGATATCCGTACATTCGGTGGCAAGGTAATCAGCGAGTTGATGCGGCGGGATTTTCTCCTGCGAAGGATCGCCGATAATGTGATTCACCGCATTTGGAACGCAGCCGACCAGCGCCAGGCATGGCAGACTTGCGAGTAAGACGCGGCGAATAAAATCTCGTTTAAGCATTCGGGCAACAACGTGTGGCATACTCACCAGACTTAGGTTCATTTTAGTGGTTTTTCGATGCAGATAGCGGCAGTTCTATGCGGAAACAAACGCTTTGCGCATGCTCATCAACCAGATACAGTTTTCCCCGCATACGGCGGATACAGTCTTTGGCGATGCTCAGTCCCAACCCGCTTCCTTTGACTGCCCCTTTTCGCTGATGGCTGCCCTGGAAAAAAGGCTCGAAGATCATCGCCTGTTCTGCTTCTGGAATCGGTGTGCCGGTATTTATGACATCAATATATACCGTTGAGCCATGCAAACTGCTGCGGATCCAAATGTTACCGGATTCAGCGCCATAGTGCACCGCATTGGAATAAAGATTGTCCAGCACGCTCATTAACAGCATGGGTTCGGCCAGACAAGCGTTCGCCGCCAGCGCAACATCAGTATGGATCATTTTGGCGCGAGCAGGCAGGCTATGTGCTGAAACCACGCTTTCCACCAGCGGCGCGATTTCTACAGTTTCAAGCTCAACCTCGTCATCCGCCAGCTTGCGGTTGTAATCAAGCAATTGCTCAATCAACTTTTGCAGATTACGGCTGCTGTCATCCAGAATCCCGACTACCTCTTTTTGCTCCGGCGTTAACGGGCCAACTACCTGATCGGCTAACAATTCGGTACCTTCGCGCATGCTCGCAAGCGGTGTTTTCAGCTCATGGGAAAGATGGCGTAAAAACTGATGCCGTTGCGACTCAAGCCAGGAGAGACGTTCACTCAACCAGATAATGCGCTGCCCCACGGACCGCAGCTCCCGGGGCCCGGTAAATAATACGCTATCACCCAGCGAGCGCCCTTCCCCCAGACGGTTAATCATCCGCTCGATGCCCTTCACCGGACCGATGATCATACGGGTAAACAGCAGCACCATCGCCAGACTAACGAGAAACAGCACCAGCGCCTGCCAGCCAAAGAACTGACCTCGTTCGGCAATTTCTTGTTGTAACTGCTGACCACGCGAAAAGACCACGGTACGTGTGGCCTGCACCATGTCGGTATTCGCATTAGCGAAGGCTTCCAGGCGGGCTGCCGCCTGGCTGTCAGGACCACTGTTATTACACTGCAATTGGGCGAGATCGTTGAGATCCTGCCGCAACGCCTGGTAGAGCTTGTTGTCCGGCAACACGCCCGCATGCGCATCCAGCATGTCGCTATAACGTTTACGCTGGCTCTGGTAAACCTTTGCCAGCGTCGGATCATCCAGCACACAATACTGTCGGTAGCTACGCTCCATCTCCAGCGCGGCGTTGGTCATTGCCTCACTGCGTCGGGCATCAATGAGCGTGGTTCTGTTAGTCAGCGCCGCCTGCGCGCTCAGGGCGTTCAGGCTCTGCCACGCTTGCCAGGCCAGTACGAGCAAAGGGAGCAGGATCAGCAAAAATGCCAGTGTCACCAGCTGACGTAATGATCGGGGGAAAACAGACCAGCGCTTCAAGGCGTTACTCTCAATGGACGGGAATAAGACGATGCTAACTGAGGGGAACGTCAGATACAACAAAGCCGGGATTAACCCGGCTTTGTTATGGAATAAGGCGGTGCCTAACTCGACGTTTCGCCCGAAGGTTGATATGAGCTTCGCTAATATCAGATGTTGGACGGCAGGCACCTTGTTGTGCGTCATTCGAAGTTTATGTAGCACGTCCCGAAGGGGCTGACATAAGAAGGTGAATGAGCCACTGGTTAATATTATGCAGCATCTGTGCCAATATTCAAAACACTTTATTAACACAATGATAAATATAAGAAATATGAATAATTGTGTAAAAATAAGAGTTGAGTGTTTTTTGTTCATTCTGTCGCTAATCAGCAACACTCGCTGTACTTAAAAACAAAATCATTATAAATCAAATCATTAAGTGTCTCTTTTTGGCGACAAGCCAACCCTGCCAATGTCGGGATTTCCCGACACTTTAATTTTGTGGCATAAGCGCTGAGTTTATTGCCGGATGGCGGCGTAAACGCCTTATCCGGCCTGTGATATAAAAAAAGCCCCTCACGAAGAGGGGCTTGATGATTGCAGGCCAATTAACCGAGCTGTTTACGCGCATTACGGAAGATACGCATCCACGGGCTATCCTCGCCCCAGTTTTCCGGGTGCCAGGAGTTGCTCACGGTACGGAACACGCGTTCCGGGTGTGGCATCATAATGGTTACACGACCATTTTCGGTGGTAACAGCAGTGATACCGTTTGGCGAACCGTTCGGGTTAGCCGGATAGGTTTCGGTCACCTTACCGAAGTTATCAACGTAGCGCAGTGCCACCAGCCCTTTGCTCTCCAGTCCTGCCAGATGCGCACCGTCACGCACTTCCACGCGGCCTTCACCGTGAGAAACAGCGATTGGCATCTGTGACCCAACCATACCGGCAAGCAGCAGAGACGGGCTTTGTGTCACTTCGACCAGGCTGAAACGCGCTTCAAAGCGATCGGAGTGGTTACGCACAAAGCGTGGCCACAGATCGCTTCCTGGGATCAGCTCGCGCAGGTTAGACATCATCTGACAACCGTTACACACGCCGAGTGCCAGCGTTTGCGGGCGATGGAAAAAGGTTTCGAACTCATCACGGACCCGATTGTTGAACAGAATCGACTTCGCCCAACCTTCGCCTGCGCCAAGCACATCACCGTAAGAGAAGCCACCACAGGCCACCAGCGCCTGGAAGTTGCCCAACCCGATGCGCCCACCCAGCAGATCGCTCATATGCACGTCGATAGCGTCAAAACCCGCACGGTGGAAAGCGGCCGCCATTTCTACGTGGGAGTTAACGCCCTGTTCGCGCAGCACGGCCACTTTTGGACGCGCACCGGTAGCGATATACGGAGCCGCAATATCTTCGTTGATGTCAAACGACAGTTTAACGTTGAGGCCAGGATCGGCATCGTTGGTTTTAGCGTTATGTTCCTGATCGGCGCACTCTGGATTGTCGCGCAGACGCTGCATCTGCCAGGTTGTTTCCGCCCACCACATACGCAGAGTAGTACGGCTTTCGCTGAACACCGCCTGACCATCTGCTTCGACCACGAAGCGGTCGCCCTGCACGGCTTTACCCAGATAGTGCACGCAATCGGCCAGGCCATGTTGAGCCAGCAACGCCTCAACCGCTACACGGTCAGCGGCGCGAACCTGAATGACAGCCCCCAACTCTTCATTAAACAGCGCCGCCAGATGATCATCGCCCAGAGTGCCGATGTCTGCTTCAACGCCGCAGTGACCGGTGAAGGCCATTTCTGCCAGCGTAACCAGCAGGCCGCCGTCGGAACGGTCGTGGTAGGCCAGCAGCTTACGCTGTGCCACCAGCGCCTGAATGGCGTCGTAGAAGCCTTTCAGCTGCTCTACGTTACGCACATCGGCAGGCTTATCGCCCAGTTGACGGTAAACCTGCGCCAGCGCCGTCGCACCCAGCGCATTGTGGCCAAGGCCAAGATCAATCAGCAGCAGCGCATTGTCTTCAGTAGACAGTTGCGGGGTAATCGTGTGGCGCACATCTTCCACGCGGGCAAAGGCGGTGATCACCAGCGACAGCGGCGAGGTCATTTCACGCTGTTCGTTGCCTTCCTGCCAGCGGGTTTTCATCGACATAGAGTCTTTGCCCACCGGAATGGTCAGGCCAAGCGCCGGACATAATTCTTCTCCAACGGCTTTTACCGCTTCGTACAGTCCGGCGTCTTCGCCAGGGTGACCCGCAGCCGCCATCCAGTTGGCCGACAGTTTAATGCGTTTGATATCGCCAATCTGCGTTGCCGCAATGTTGGTCAGTGCCTCACCGACCGCCAGACGCGCAGAGGCTGAGAAGTCGAGCAATGCGACTGGCGCGCGCTCGCCGAGAGACATCGCTTCGCCGTAGTAGCTATCAAGGCTTGCAGTAGTGACCGCGCAGTTGGCGACCGGGATCTGCCATGGCCCCACCATCTGATCGCGCGCCACCATACCGGTAACGGTACGGTCGCCGATAGTCACGAGGAACGTTTTTTCAGCAACAGTCGGCAGATGCAGCACACGGTTAACCGCATCTGCAATCGAGATTTCGCCACGATTCAGGGCATCGCCTTTGGCTTTCAGCGTCTGCACATCGCGGGTCATTTTCGGCGTTTTGCCCAACAACACATCGAGCGGCATGTCGATCGGCTGATTGTCGAAGTGGCTATCGCTCAGAGTCAGATGCTGTTCTTCGGTGGCTTCACCGATCACCGCATACGGCGCGCGCTCACGCTTACACAGTTCGTCAAACAGCGGCAATTGATCGGCGGCAACCGCCAGCACATAGCGCTCCTGGGATTCGTTACACCAGATTTCCAGCGGGCTCATACCCGGCTCGTCGCTGAGGATGTCACGCAGCTGGAACTTACCGCCGCGACCGCCATCGCTGACCAGCTCCGGCATGGCGTTAGACAGGCCGCCCGCACCAACGTCATGGATAAACAGAATCGGGTTGGCATCGCCCATCTGCCAGCAACGGTCGATAACTTCCTGGCAGCGACGTTCCATTTCCGGGTTGTCGCGCTGTACAGAAGCGAAATCAAGATCGGCATCAGACTGACCGGAAGCCATGGATGATGCAGCCCCACCGCCAAGACCGATGTTCATCGCCGGACCGCCGAGGACGATAAGCTTAGCACCCACCACGATCTCGCCTTTCTGTACGTGATCGGCACGGATATTGCCGATCCCACCTGCCAGCATGATCGGTTTATGGTAACCGCGCAGCTCTTCGCCGTTATGGCTGTTAACCTTTTCTTCATAGGTACGGAAGTAGCCCGTCAGCGCAGGACGACCAAATTCGTTGTTAAACGCAGCACCACCCAGCGGGCCTTCGGTCATGATGTCGAGCGCGGTGACAATACGATCCGGCTTACCAAAATCTTCTTCCCACGGCTGTTCAAAGCCAGGAATACGCAGGTTGGAGACGGAGAAGCCTACCAGCCCGGCTTTCGGTTTTGCACCACGACCGGTTGCACCCTCATCGCGAATTTCACCGCCAGAGCCGGTTGCCGCGCCTGGCCACGGAGAGATAGCCGTCGGGTGGTTATGAGTTTCTACCTTCATCAGGATGTGGGCTGGTTCCTGATGGAAATCGTAGCGGCCGGTTTTATGGTCGGCAAAATAGCGGCCCACTTCAGAACCTTCCATTACCGCGGCGTTGTCTTTATAGGCAGACAGCACGTGGTCCGGCGTGGTTTCGAAGGTATTCTTGATCATCTTGAACAGCGACTTAGGCTGTTGTTTACCATCGATAACCCAGTCGGCGTTAAAAATCTTGTGGCGGCAGTGCTCGGAGTTAGCCTGCGCGAACATGTACAGTTCAATGTCGTTCGGGTTGCGTCCCAGTTTGGTGAACGCATCCTGCAGATAGTCGATTTCGTCTTCCGCCAGCGCCAGGCCCAGACGCAGGTTAGCGTCGATCAGCGCCTGGCGTCCCTCACCAAGCAGATCAACGCTGGAAACCGGCGCAGGCTGGTGATGAACAAACAGTTTTTCAGCATCGCTCAGCGCAGAGAAAACCGTTTCCATCATGCGGTCGTGCAAAATATCGGCAACCGTCAGCCACTGCTCAGCGGTCAACGTGGAGGCCTCAACATACCAGGCAATGCCACGTTCCAGGCGGCTAATCTGTTGCAGGCCGCAGTTATGGGCAATATCAGTCGCTTTAGAAGACCACGGGGAAATGGTACCCGGGCGAGGCGTGACCAGCAGCAGTTTGCCTTCAGGGGCGTGGCTGTGAAGAGCAGGACCATATTTCAGCAGACGTGCAAGTTGCGCGCGCTCATCCTCATTCAATGGTGCATTCAGATCGGCAAAATGGACGTACTCGGCGTAAATATTGTGGACCTGGAGGTTGGCAGCCTGAAAACGTGCCAGCAGTTTGTTAATACGGAATGCAGACAGTGCAGGTGAACCACGCAGAATTTCCATCATAAGTCTCTCGTCTTCTAAGCTTTCGGTGTGCCCAAGTGGGGGAAACGGGCGTCATTATAAAGAATCTGGCGCGCCGACGAAACCGTTTGCGTCGAAATAAAATCACGGCCTCTTCTTATCATCAAATGCGGTCTGGTTTCTGAATAAGTTGCCAACTGGCGCAAGTTTAAGCAAAATGCCGCTCATTAATGACGACTTCACTTCTTAATCAATACCACAGCACGCAGAGACAACGTACGGTTCAGAGAATTAACTAATTGAAAAAATTAAAGATTAATTATCTGTTCATCGGTATTTTGACGCTGTTGTTGGCAGCGGCCCTCTGGCCATCTATCCCCTGGTTCGGTAAAGCCGACAATCGTATCGCCGCCATTCAGTCGCGGGGAGAGCTGCGCGTCAGTACCATCGACTCACCGCTCACTTACGCCGCGCTTAATGGGAAAAAATTTGGCCTGGATTACGAACTGACCAAAGCCTTCGCCAACTACCTGGGTGTGAAGCTGAAAATCACCGTACGCCAGAACATCAGCCAGCTTTTTGACGACCTGGATAACGGTAATGCCGATCTGTTAGCCGCTGGTCTGGTGTATAACAGCGAGCGCGTTAAAAATTATCAGCCGGGTCCGACCTACTATTCCGTATCGCAACAACTGGTGTATCGGGTTGGGCAATACCGCCCGCGTACGCTTGCCACCGTGAACGAAAACCAACTGACTATCGCCCCGGGGCATGTGGTGGTTAACGACCTCCAGCAGCTAAAAGAAAAAAAATACCCGGACCTGAGCTGGAAAGTTGATGAGAAAAAGGGCACCACTGAACTGCTTGATGATGTCATCGCCGGTAAGCTGGATTACACCATTGCCGATTCCGTTGCCATCAGCTTATATCAGCGCGTTCATCCTGAGCTGGCCGTGGCGCTGGACGTCTCTGACGAACAGCCGGTGACCTGGTTCAGTCGTCTGGACGATGACAATACGCTGTCTGCTGCCCTGCTGGATTTCTTCAATACCATGAATGAAGACGGCTCGCTTGCGCGACTGGAAGAAAAGTACCTTGGGCATGGCGATGATTTTGACTATGTTGATACCCGCACCTTTTTGCGCGCCGTAGACAGCGTGTTGCCGGACCTCAAGCCGCTTTTTGAGAAGTATGCGCAGGAGATAGACTGGCGACTGCTCGCCGCAATATCCTATCAGGAGTCGCACTGGGACGCGCAGGCGACTTCCCCGACCGGTGTACGCGGGCTGATGATGCTGACCAAAAATACCGCCCAGAGTCTCGGGCTAACTGACCGTACCGATGCCGAGCAGAGCATCAGCGGCGGCGCGCGGTATTTGCAGGACATGATGAGCAAAGTGCCGGATACCGTCCCCGAAGGGGAACGCATCTGGTTTGCGCTTGCCGCCTACAACATGGGTTATGCGCACATGCTGGATGCGCGGGCACTGACGGTGAAAACCAAAGGTAATCCGAACAGTTGGTCCGACGTAAAACAGCGTCTGCCGCTGCTCAGCCAAAAGCCGTATTACAACAAGTTGACCTATGGCTATGCGCGCGGTCACGAAGCCTACGCCTATGTGGAAAACATCCGTAAATACCAGATTAGCCTGGTGGGGTATCTGCAGGAGAAAGAAAAACAGGCGCAGGAAACGCAGCAACTGGCACAGGATTACCCGGCTGTGTCACCGGCTGAGCTGTTAGGTAAAGATAAATTTCCGCTTTCAGCGTTTCTGACTCAGACGTCGTCAAACTATCTGTCGCACTCCCCTTCTCTGCTGTTTTCAGCACAGAAGAAAGAGGACAAGTAGTCTGATTGGTATTTACTGATTGGCAGATTTTTTCAACGCTTTGATTTCCTGCCGACGCATGCGAAAGAAATCACTGAGCAGCGTGGCGCATTCATCGCGTAACACCCCTTCGGTCACGTCAACCCGATGATTCATTCCAGGGTGATGCAGCACATCCATTAATGACCCGGCAGCGCCCGTTTTCGCATCGCGTGCGCCAAAAACCACCCGACCGATACGGCTATGGACCATCGCGCCTGCGCACATCACGCACGGCTCCAGTGTTACATACAACGTTGCATCCAGCAGACGGTAGTTTTGTAGCACCAGACCGCCCTGGCGCAACGCCATGATTTCAGCGTGGGCGGTAGGATCATGATGGCCAATCGGTCGGTTCCAGCCTTCGCCAATAACGCGGTTGTTATGTACCAATACCGCACCCACCGGGACTTCACGCTCATCCCAGGCGCGCTTAGCCAGCGTTAAAGCATGACGCATCCAGTATTCGTGGCTAAATTCAACTTCAGACAAAGGGGTAACTCCAGTAATCAAAGCGGGCGCATTATACACAGACGCTATCGTTTACTCTATTCGAGTTGTTGCAGCTCTCCGCGCGGCGTGACGCGCCAGCGATGCTGGCAAAAAGAGAGCAGTGGATTGTCCTGCTTACTATCGCTGTAGCCGCTGTAAAGAGACAGCGGTGCGCCAATCTGCCGTTCCAGTTGCGCGACTTTTTCATGCCCCAGACAGCGTAGCGGCAATACCCAGCCACCGTATCCCCGCGCCATTTGACTGGCGATCAGATTGACACGCGGTAGCCACGGCGTGTCGAAGTAAACCTGCTCGACCAGCGACTGCGGAGAACCGGTGATAAGCCAGATATCAGCATCGGAGCTTAACAGGTACGTCGTCAGACGCTGCTGCACGACCGGAAATGCCGTCACATGCCCGCGAAACCAGCGCACAAAATCGGCCTGATGCGCTTTCAGACGCGCTTCGCTGCGACCAAAGGTACAGCCCCATAACAGCAGGCTCATGGGCCAGCGGGCGGCGCGCCCTTTAATTAACATTGCCAGCGCAATAATTGGCAACAGGGGCAGCACCAGCAACGCATTTAGCGGTTGGCGACGCAGCAGAAAACGTAAGAAACTACCGAACATATCCTGCTGGTGTAACGTGCCATCCAAATCAAAAAAAACAACGCGACGCTGGTGACTGGTCAAACCTTATTCCTCTGGATCGTTGAACCCCAATAGCCAGGTAAACAGGAACCCGGCAATAACCGCTACCAGATAGCCTAACAGATAGAACATCACTTTTCCGGCAACAATCGTCAGTGCCAGCGGCAATCCCGAGATGCCAAAGGTGATGACCGTCGCCACCTTCCAGTAGCTGATCAGCGCCCCACCGACTGCACCACCGAGACAGGCACCGATAAACGGCTTGCCTAATGGCAACGTCACCCCAAAAATCAGCGGTTCACCAATGCCCAGCAATCCAACCGGCAGCGCGCTTTTAATCACTTTTTTCAGCCGTGCGTTACGGGTTTTCATCAGTACCGCAATAGCCGCACCGATTTGCCCCACTCCTGCCATCGCCAGAATAGGAAAGAGCGCGTTATAACCATGCGCCTGTACCAGTTCAACGTGGATCGGCACCAACCCCTGATGAAGTCCGGTGAGCACCAACGGCAGGAAAGTCCCAGCCAGCACGGCTCCCACCAGGAAACCGCCGCGATCGATAGCCCAGGATGCGCCGTGAGCAATCGATTCAGAAATCCAGCCGCCAAGCGGTTGCAGCGCCACAATGGCGATTGTCCCGGTAATAAGGGTGGTCAGCAGTGGATTGAGGATCAGTTCGAGAGACTCCGGCAGCACTTCGCGGAATTTGCGTTCGATCCAGCACATCAACGCCACCACCAGCAGCACTGCGATCACTCCACCGCGTCCCGGCTGCAATGCCTCGCCAAACAAGGTAATTTGCGCCAGTTGCGGGCTGGAGAGAATACCGGCCATCACCCCGCCCATCGCCAGCGAACCGCCAAACACTTTGGCGGTATTCACTCCGACCAGAATATTCATGATGGCAAACACGGCGCTGCCAAATATTCCCATCAGCCCAAGCATATTTGGATAGTGGGTCGCAAAATCTCCAACGATATCCGGTCGCTTAAGGATGTTAATGATGCCGGTAATCAAACCGGAGGCGATAAACGCCGGAATAAGCGGGATAAAAACGTTAGCCAGCTTGCGTAGCGCGTCACTCATCGGCGCTTTGTACTTCGCTTTGGCCTCTGATTTTGTTCGCTCAATATCCCCCACATTGGAACGTTCACCGCCATCGGCAATCAGGGAACGCATGGCATCGACCACTTTCGCGGCTTTGCCGGGGCCGACAATGATCTGGTGCTGCGCCCCTTGCTTCACGTAGCCGCTAACGCCCGGCAGTTGCTTGAGTCGGGAAATATCGAGCTGAGCGTCATCCTGTACCTCCACTCTGACGCGGGTCATACAGTTTTCCAGGCGCAGAATATTTTTCTCTCCGCCCACGCCCAGCAGGATATCGCTGGCCAGCACCGCCGTCTTATCCATATACACCTCTTAGTGTTCTAACGCCGCGCGTAAAAAACCCTGGTGAGCGGCAAGCTTTTCGCGGGCTGCAGCGGCATCGAGCCCCGTGAGAGCCATCAGAATGGCGGGCTTAACATCAAAATCGGTCTGTTTCAGCAGAGCTTGCGCCTGGTCATACGCAATACCGGTAGCTTCCACGACCATGCGACAAGCCCGGTCTACCAGCTTAACGTTGGTCGCTTTCATATCCACCATCAGGTTCTGATACACCTTGCCAAACTTCACCATTGCGCCGGTAGAAATCATATTGAGTACCAGTTTTTGCGCAGTACCGGACTTCAGTCGCGTTGACCCTGTCAGAGCCTCCGGGCCAACAACCGGTGATATGGCGATGTCCGCTTCACGCGCGATGGGGGAATCCGGATTACAGGAAATCGCCACCGTGGTGCAGCCAACGGAACGGGCATATTGCAAGCCGCCAATCACATACGGTGTACGCCCGGATGCAGCCAGACCCACCACCACATCCTGAGCCGTAAGGTTGAGCGAACGAAGATCATCTTCACCCAGCTGCGGGTTATCTTCTGCACCTTCAACGGCCTTCAGCAATGCGCCCGGCCCACCAGCAATCAGGCCAACAACCCGTCCATGCGGTACACCAAAAGTCGGTGGGCACTCAGACGCATCCAGTACGCCAAGACGCCCACTGGTCCCCGCCCCCATGTAGATAATCCGTCCACCCGCTTTTAACGCGTCAGCCGCTGCATCGACCGCAAGCGCAACTTCAGTCAGCGTTGCTTTTACAGCAACGGCTACCAGCGTATCCTGTTGATTAAAACGATGAACCAACTCAAGTGTGGATAACGCATCAAGATCCATGGTCTGAGGATTGCGGCTTTCTGACACTAACGCACCGAGATTCATTTTTTGTTCCTTAGGAATTTTTAATTCATAGTAATCCGTTATAATGGAATATAATATTCACCCAGGCGAGTGAAATTTTGTTTTGTAATCGCCATCACGTTTTCGCCAGGAGACAGCATGAACTGTTTGATTCGCATTCGTCAGCGTTACCCGGACCTCGCGCAAAGCGATAAAAAGCTTGCGGATTACCTCCTCGCACAGCCGGATACTGCGCGTCATCTCAGTTCACAGCAACTCGCCTTTGAAGCGGGCGTCAGCCAGTCCAGCGTGGTGAAGTTCGCGCAAAAGATGGGTTTCAAAGGATTTCCTGCACTCAAACTGGCGATCAGTGAAGCACTGGCCAGTAATCCCAATCCCCACTCTATCCCAGTGCATAATCAGATTCGCGGCGACGACCCTATGCGTCTGGTGGGTGAAAAACTGATTCAGGAGAACGTGGCGGCCATGCACGCCACACTGGATATCAACAGCGAAGAAAAGCTGATGGAAAGCGTCGCATTGTTACGCTCCGCCCGACGCATTGTCCTGACCGGAATTGGTGCATCGGGGTTGGTAGCACAGAATTTTGCCTGGAAACTGTTGAAAATAGGTTTTAACGCGGTAGTGGAACGCGATATGCACGCCCTGCTGGCAACGGTACAGGCGCTTTCGCCGGGCGATCTCCTGTTGGCGATTTCGTATACCGGAGAGCGCCGCGAGCTCAACCTGGCTGCGGATGAAACGTTGCGCACCGGCGCGAAAATCCTCGCCATCACTGGATTTACACCGAACGCCCTGCAACAGCGAGCAAGCCATTGCCTGTATACGATTGCCGAAGAACAAGCGACACGCAGCGCGGCAATTTCATCGACGCACGCGCAGATGATGCTCACGGATTTACTGTTTATGGCGCTGGTTCAGCAAGATTTAGAACATGCTCCGGAACGCATTCGCCACAGCGAAGCACTGGTAAAAAAACTGGTCTGAGCAAAGAATGCGCGTATAATGCCCGCCCGATTTGTGATGTTTTGAGAGTTTCCTGATGGCCCTGTTAATCACTAAAAAGTGTATCAATTGCGATATGTGCGAACCCGAATGCCCGAATGAGGCAATTTCGATGGGTGACAGCATTTACGAGATTAACAGCGACAAATGTACGGAATGCGTTGGCCATTACGACACGCCAACCTGCCAGAAGGTGTGCCCGATCCCCAATACTATTTTGAAAGATCCGGCACATGTCGAAACGGAAGAGCAGTTGTGGGATAAGTTTGTGCTGATGCACCACGCCGATAAACTTTAACCGCGTCGCCATCCGGCAACGTACAGAATCTAACTCTCGATAATCACCGTGGCGCAGGCGTAGTGACGCTCATCGGCCAGCGTCACATGCATATGCGCGACACCCAGTTTTTCCGCCAGTTTTAACGCCTCCCCCCATAACCGCAGACGCGGCTTACCGAGTTCATCGTTGAAGACTTCAAACTGATTAAACGCCAGCCCATTGCGAATACCCGTCCCAAAGGCTTTTGCTGCGGCCTCTTTGACCGCAAAGCGCTTTGCCAGAAAACGCACCGGCTGCTGATGCGTCTCCCAGATTGCCCATTCGTTGTCACTGAGCACGCGTCTTGCCAGACGGTCACCGGAACGGGAGATCACCGCTTCAATGCGGGCAATCTCCACGATATCCGTGCCTAATCCCAGAATAGCCATTAGCCACGCGCTTCCAGCATCAGGCGTTTCATTTCCACCACGGCGTCTTTCAGACCGCTCATCACCGCGCGTCCGATAATGGCATGGCCAATATTCAGCTCGTGCATTTCCGGGATCCGCGCAATGGCTTTAACGTTGTGATACGTCAGACCGTGACCCGCATTCACCTTCAGGCCCAGGCTGGCAGCAAAAGTCGCCGCTTTAGCAATACGTGCCAGTTCGCTGGCCTGTTCCGCATCGGTTTTCGCATCGGCGTAACAGCCGGTGTGAATTTCAATAAACGGCGCGCCAACTTCCGCAGCGGCCTTAATCTGTTCTTCATCGGCATCGATAAACAACGAGACCAGAATTCCGGCATCAGCCAGTCGCTTGCAGGCATCGCGCATCTTGTCACGCTGGCCGGCGACGTCCAGACCACCTTCAGTAGTCACTTCCTGACGTTTTTCCGGCACCAGACAGCAAAAATGCGGCTTCGTCTCGACGGCGATTGCCAACATTTCGTCGGTGACCGCCATTTCCAGATTCATGCGCGTATCCAGCGTCTGGCGCAGAATACGTACGTCGCGGTCGGTGATATGGCGGCGGTCTTCACGCAGGTGTACGGTAATACCGTCCGCGCCCGCCTGCTCAACGATAAACGCCGCCTGAACCGGATCCGGGTATGCGGTGCCGCGTGCATTACGTAACGTGGCAATGTGGTCAATATTGACGCCTAACAGTAATTCAGCCATGACAATCCTCGTTAATCATTATTTGTTTTTACCGCGCGTTTTGGCATAAATTGCCGGAACAGTTCCCGGCTTTTTAACGGCTTACCACCAAGATACGGCTTTAACGCCATGCGGGTAAAGCGTTTCGCGGCGCGTAACGTATCGACATCGGGAAATTCACGTGACTCAAGCGCTTTGAGATGGCGTCCGGTAAAAGTGGAATTATCGATCACTACGCTGGCGATAAACCCTTTTTCTTCCCGGTAACGATAGGTCATGGTGTCGTCTACCGGCTCGCCGCTGCCCGCACAATGGGTAAAATCGACGCCGTACCCCAGATGTCCAAGTAAGGCCAGCTCAAAGCGACGCAGCGCAGGCTCTGGCGAACCCGTCGCACCAGCCAGCGCCTGAATACAGTTCAGATAATCGAAAAAGAGTTCAGAAAAACGGGTCTCGTACTCGAGGACGCGGGAGATAAGTTCGTTGATATACAAGCCGCTGTACAGCGTGATACCGCTAAGAGGGAGCGCCAGAGAAACGGCTTCAGCGCTACGCAGGGTTTTGACCTCACCGCGGCCGCCAAAGCGAAGTAACAACGGGGTAAAAGGCTGGAGTGCGCCTTTGAGATTAGAACGTTTGGAACGTGCGCCTTTAGCCACCAGGCGCACGCGACCCGACTCTTCCGTGAAGACGTCCAGCACGAGACTGGTTTCGCTCCAGGGGCGACTATGCAAGACAAAGGCTCGTTGCCATCCTTCCATATACTCGCCGTGTTTCAGAAGATGGGTTTAGACGTCGTCGCCGTAACCGAGGCTACGCAGCGCGCGTTCGTCATCGGCCCAGCCAGATTTCACTTTCACCCACAGTTCGAGGTGAACGGGCGCTTCGAACATCTCCTGCATGTCTTTACGCGCTTCGATGCCGATGGTTTTGATTTTGGCCCCTTTGTTGCCAATAACCATCTTTTTCTGCCCTTCACGTTCAACGAGGATCAGACCGTTAATATCGTAACCACCGCGCTCGTTGGAGATAAAACGCTCAATTTCCACAGTAACGGAATACGGCAGTTCAGCCCCCAGAAAACGCATCAGCTTTTCGCGGATGATTTCAGAAGCCATAAAACGCTGAGAACGGTCAGTGATGTAATCTTCCGGGAAGTGATGGATAGCTTCCGGCAGATGCTTACGTACGATGCCCGCAACGGTATCAACATTCAGACCGGTCTCGGCAGAGATCGGCACGATATCGAGGAAGTTCATCTGGCTTGCCAGGAACTGCAGGTGCGGCAGCAGATCGGCTTTTTCCTGAACGTTGTCTACTTTGTTCACGGCCAGAATTACCGGCGCTTTACCGTCGCGCAGCTTGTTGAGCACCATTTCGTCGTCCGGCGTCCAGCGGGTGCCTTCCACAACGAAAATAACCAGTTCAACATCACCAATCGAGCTGCTGGCCGCTTTGTTCATCAGGCGGTTGATGGCACGTTTCTCTTCCATATGCAGGCCCGGGGTATCGACATAAATCGCCTGATACGCGCCTTCAGTATGGATGCCAACAATACGGTGACGTGTTGTCTGAGCCTTACGTGAGGTAATGGAAATCTTCTGCCCAAGCAGATTATTCAACAGGGTGGATTTGCCGACGTTCGGGCGACCGACGATGGCAATAAATCCGCAATAGGTTTTGTCGATGCTCATTCCAGCTCCAGTTTTTTTAACGCCTGTTCGGCGGCAGCCTGCTCAGCCTTACGACGGCTCGAACCTGTGCCAACCACCGGTTCACTCAGGCCGCTAACCTGGCAGTGGATAGTAAATTCTTGATCGTGTGCTTCACCACGAACCTGCACCACCAGATAAGACGGCAGCGGCAGGTGGCGACCCTGCAAATACTCCTGCAGGCGCGTTTTCGGATCTTTTTGTTTATCGCCTGGGCTAATTTCGTCCAGACGCGTTTGATACCAGTTCAGGATCAGCTGTTCAACGGTTTGAATATCGCTGTCGAGGAAGACGCCGCCGATCAACGCTTCGACGGTATCCGCCAGAATTGATTCGCGACGAAAACCACCGCTTTTCAGCTCGCCCGGTCCCAGGCGTAAACATTCACCGAGGTCAAATTCACGGGCTAATTCAGCCAGCGTATTTCCACGCACCAGCGTGGCGCGCATGCGGCTCATGTCACCTTCGTCCACTCGAGGGAAACGGTGATACAGCGCATTCGCAATAACAAAGCTCAAAATAGAGTCGCCTAAAAATTCTAAACGCTCGTTATGTTTGCTGCTGGCACTACGGTGAGTTAATGCCTGCTGCAACAGCTCCTGATGATTAAAAGTGTAGCCCAGCTTCCGTTGAAGCCGATTAATTACGATGGGATTCATGCGATACCAATAAATGAATGCGTCAACAATTCAGCACACGAAACAGACCTGATATACACCCGTCATTAGAGAGACCAATGCTGTTTCGTGTGCCGTGGCAACCTGACGGTGCCAACCTAAAACTTCGGGGGAATATTCTATACACAACGACAAGGGATGTCGTTAGTCTGAGGGAATTAATCCGAGAAATAATTCACGCTGTCGTTATTAAGACGACAGCGTGAACCATTATCAGCAATTAGTGGATGCCGCCAATGCGACTCAAACGAACACCGGTTGGCCACTCACCTTCTTGTTTGTCGAAACTCATCCAGATTGCGGTCGCTTTACCTACCAGATTCGCTTCCGGTACAAATCCCCAGTAACGGCTGTCCGCGCTGTTGTCACGGTTATCGCCCATCATGAAGTAATGCCCCGGTGGAACGATCCAGGTGGCTAACTGCTGACCCGGCTGACGGTAATACATCCCCACCTGATCCTGCGCGATTGGCACCATCAGAATGCGGTGAGTTACCTCACCCAGCGTTTCTTTACGCTCGGTCAGGCGAATACCGTTGTCTTTCGTTTCGTTCAGCGGAACTTCAAAGAAACCGCTGGTCGCTTCCCCGCCGTTGCGGCGAGCAAACGTCTGCACAAAATCACTTGGCTGAACATCAGAGTACGTTACCGGCAGCGCGTTTTCACAAGCCTGACCGGAACGGCATCCTGGCTGAATCGTCACCTCTTTCGCCACCGGATCGTACGTCACTTTGTCTCCCGGTAAACCGACAGCGCGTTTGATGTAGTCCAGACGCGGATCTTCCGGGTATTTAAATACCACGATATCACCGCGTTTCGGGTGGCCAGTTTCGATCAACGTTTTCTGATAAATCGGATCTTTAATTCCGTAGGCAAATTTCTCTACCAGAATAAAATCACCAATCAACAGTGTTGGCATCATCGAACCCGACGGGATCTGGAACGGTTCATAAATAAATGAACGCACCACCAGCACAATAGCCAGTACCGGGAAAACGGACGCACCGGTTTCCAGCCAACCCGGCTTAGGGGCAACTTTTTTCAGCGTTGCTTTATCCAGTGAATCGCCTGCAGCGGCCTGTGCCGCAGCCTGGCGCTCCCGGCGTTTTGGCGCGAAGACAAACTTATCTACGCACCATAAAATGCCCGTCACCAGTGTGGCAATCACCAGAATCAGGGCAAACATGTTCGCCATGCCAACTCCTTAAGATTATTTGCTGTCTTTACCGACATGCAGAATAGCGAGGAAGGCTTCCTGCGGCAGTTCGACGTTACCGATCTGCTTCATTCGCTTTTTACCCTCTTTCTGTTTTTGCAGCAGCTTTTTCTTACGGCTGATATCGCCACCGTAGCACTTAGCCAGAACGTTTTTACGCAGTTGCTTAACCGTTGAACGCGCAATGATGTGCGTACCAATGGCCGCCTGAATTGCGATATCGAACTGCTGGCGAGGGATCAGATCTTTCATCTTCTCGACCAGTTCACGGCCACGGCTCTGGGAGTTATCGCGGTGGGTAATCAGCGCCAGTGCATCGACGCGTTCGTTGTTGATGAGGACATCAACGCGTACCATGTCGGAGGCCTGGAAACGTTTGAAGTTATAATCCAGCGACGCATAGCCGCGAGAAGTCGACTTCAGACGGTCGAAGAAGTCGAGTACCACTTCCGCCATTGGAATTTCATAGGTCAACGCAACCTGGTTACCGTGGTAAACCATGTTGGTCTGGACGCCACGCTTCTCGATACACAGCGTAATAACGTTGCCGAGGTATGCCTGCGGCAGCAGCATGTGACACTCAGCGATCGGCTCACGCAGTTCGTAGATGTTGTTCAGCGGCGGCAGCTTGGACGGGCTGTCGACGTAGATAGTCTCTTTCGCCGTGGTTTCCACTTCATAAACTACGGTCGGCGCAGTGGTGATCAGATCCAGATCGTATTCACGTTCCAGACGCTCCTGAATGATCTCCATGTGCAGCAGCCCCAGGAAGCCACAGCGGAAACCGAAGCCCAGCGCGGTAGAACTTTCCGGTTCGTAGAACAGGGAAGCATCGTTGAGGCTCAGCTTACCAAGCGCATCACGGAAGTTTTCGTAGTCGTCGGAGCTGACCGGGAACAGACCCGCATATACCTGCGGCTTCACTTTTTTAAAGCCAGGCAGGGGTTTATCTGCCGGGTTACGAGCCAGCGTCAGGGTATCGCCTACCGGCGCGCCGAGGATGTCTTTAATGGCGCAAACTAACCAACCTACCTCGCCACACTTCAGTTCTGTACGGTCAACCTGTTTCGGCGTAAAGATACCCAGGCGATCTGCGTTGTAGACCTGACCGGTACTCATCACTTTGATTTTGTCGCCTTTACGCATGGTACCGTTTTTAATACGCACCAGCGAGACCACACCGAGATAGTTGTCGAACCAGGAGTCGATGATAAGCGCCTGTAACGGGCCTTCCGGGTCGCCTTCTGGTGGCGGAATATCACGCACCAGACGTTCAAGAACGTCGGTCACGCCAACACCGGTTTTCGCCGAGCAACGGACAGCGTCAGCCGCATCAATACCGACGATATCTTCAATCTCTTCCGCCACACGCTCTGGATCGGCGGCTGGCAGGTCAATTTTGTTCAGTACTGGCACTACTTCCAGATCCATTTCCATGGCGGTATAGCAGTTAGCCAGTGTTTGCGCTTCAACACCCTGCCCGGCATCAACCACCAGCAGTGCGCCTTCACAGGCGGCAAGCGAGCGTGAAACTTCATAAGAGAAGTCAACGTGGCCCGGGGTGTCGATAAAGTTAAGCTGGTAGGTTTCACCATCAGATGCTTTGAAATCGAGCGTCACGCTCTGCGCTTTGATAGTAATACCGCGCTCACGCTCAAGATCCATCGAGTCGAGAACCTGCGCTTCCATTTCACGGTCAGACAGGCCACCGCAGATCTGGATAATACGGTCAGACAGCGTCGATTTACCGTGGTCGATGTGAGCTATGATTGAAAAGTTACGTATGTTCTTCATATAGTGTAATTATTGTGCCTTACGCCTGCCTGGGCAGGCTCTGAGAAGTCGCTGTTCTGAGCTTAACGTCTGTTTTAGTGAAACGCCGCATTCTACACTACATCGCTGAGGCGAGGAAATGTTCATAGAGCAAGGATAGCGGGAACTGGAAACAACTTTGCAAAGTCAGTGAAACTTTTGCCGGATGGCGGCATAAACGCCTTATCCGGCCTACCTTTGCATCTGAGGACGCTGTAGGCCTGATAAGCGCAGCGCCATCAGGCAAAGATATCACTGCGGGGTTTCAACACGAATCAGATCGGGCGGGAGAGCTACGTTGAGAATAACCGGTTGCCAGGCTTCGCGCTCAGCAAGCTTACGGGAATATCCTCGCGCAATCAGGAATCCCCCCACACCGCCCAGTATCGCCCCGCTGAGTGCGGCGATATCGCTGCCAAACAGCACCTGAAACAGCGCAGCAAAAATAAAGAGTCCCGCCAGCGGAGACATATAAACCAGCATCGCCGAGCCTAACAGGCTCCCTTCGGCAATACCCAGTTCAACTTTCTGCCCAGGCGTCAGCGGTTCATCGCTGGGTACCACGATAGTATGCGTTGTTTGCGGCCCCAGTTTGTTCAGCACACGACTGCCACATCCAGCCCGCGACGCGCAGCTGCTACACGATGCTTTAACATCGCAGCTGACCGTCGCCAGACCATTTTGCCAGGAGACGACTGTTGCCCATTCTTTAATCATTGCGCGGCCCTGAACTTAATATTATCCGCGATACGCTTTGCCGTTTGCGGCGGGAGCTCGCCCACAATGGTGATTTCGGCATTATCCCGCACGGTAGTACTGACCGTTCGACGTCCGGTACGCAGCAGTTGATCGGCGCTGTTTTGCGACGCGCGGTTCACGTTCACAGAAAAACTGAACAGGCCATCAGAATACAGGCGCGATTCAATCGGCATGTTATCCATTGTCGGCAGCGGGCGTCGACTGCTGGAAACCTCGCTGAAGCCTTGCGGTAACCACGATGGACTCCAGTTGAAGTTCGTTTTCTCCCCCGCAGGAACTGACAATAACGGCGGAAGATTTGCTTTCGCCAGCGTCTGCATGCTGTCGCTAACCCCGTTATTGACGGTAAAGGCGATAACGCGGAATTGTTCAAGCGTTTCGCCATCCCGATCGAGGAGATCGACACGCATTGGCAGCTTGGTTTCGGTGTCCATCCAGACGATGTAGCTGTAACGCGTACCGTCACGCGCTACCACGCGGATAACTTCACAGAGTCGGTCGGCAATACGCGTGCGTCCTACCGCGATAAAATCATAGTAGGGTGCAAGACGTTTAAAATCGGTGTAAATCAGGGATGGCAGAGAATCAACAATATAGTCGCCATTCAGCGTGAACGGTTCGAGTCCTGGCTCAAAGTAACTGATTTCATTGCCACGTTGCACCACTTCCCGACGCGGTCCATCCATTTGCAACAACTGTGCAAGAGGGCGGTTGTCCTGGCGGGCATGGCGATAACGTAGGGATTCAACGCCCTGCTTATTGATGCTGACAAATGACAGCTCATAGGTGAGCGACTGGCTGGCCAGATTCATCTGCTGCAACAACGCCCCGGACGCAGGATTGGCCGAGGCGTTTACAGAGAAGAACAGGCTACCAGCCACAAGTGACATGGCAAACCAAAGTTGCTTCATTACTGCGATTGCGTTCCTAAAGTTTGAATTCCTGGCACCTGGACAGCGGCTTGCTGTGTTTGCGCCTGCTCAAACTGAAGCTGTTCGGAGTGCAGTCGACGTTGCAGTTCGTAATCCTGCAACATGGCATTAATACGACGACGCTGCTCCTGTACCTGCTGTTGCTGACCGCCGCTGGCAGTCGCGTCAGAAGGTACACCCAGGCTCACCGGACTGGCTTTACCCATCATCGGTAATGTATTAAATACCGGCGTTTCGGGCTGCTGGGACGTTTCAGATTGTCCATTATAGTGCTGGACGCCAACAATAACTGCAAGTGATACACACGCGGCCACACCCATTTGGGTAAGCTGCGCAGCCCACGGACGCATTTTCTTCCAGAATGGCATTTTCTGCCACTGATGCGGTGCTGGCTGGGCCTCAGGGATCAATGGCACCGCCTGACGTACTGGCTCATCTGCGATAGCAGCCATTACGCGGTCGGAAATATCGAAATGGAGAACGTCGGCGGTATCACCTCGCATGGAATCGCGAATCAGGTGATAACTCTCCCAGGTTTTTTGCATTTCCGGGTCATGAGCCAGCTCTTTGAGCAACTCAGTGTCCAGCGTTTCGCCATCCATTAAAGCGGAAAGTTTTTCTTTCTGCATGCCTAATACCTTTTCCAGTATCCCGCTATCGTCAACGCCTGATAAGCGGTTGAACTTTATTATCAATAGCTTCCCTCGCTCGGAAGATACGTGAACGCACCGTACCCACCGGACAATCCATGATAGCGGCTATCTCTTCATAGCTCAGGCCATCCAGCTCCCGCAAGGTTATTGCCATGCGTAAATCTTCCGGGAGGGACTCAATAGTTCGGAAAACTATCTGTCTCAGTTCTTCTGACAACATTAAGTTCTCAGGGTTCGAAATTTCTTTCAGCGCACCGCCACTTTCGTAATTTTCTGCTTCTATCGCATCTATATCACTGGAAGGTGGACGACGCCCCTGAGCGACCAGGTAATTCTTCGCTGTATTGACCGCAATACGATACAGCCAGGTATAAAAAGCACTATCTCCCCGGAACGAGTCCAGCGCACGATAGGCCTTGATAAATGCTTCTTGTACAACATCGGGAACATCGCCCGACGGTACATAGCGGGAAACCAGACTCGCCACTTTATGCTGGTAGCGAACCACCAGTAAGTTAAAGGCTTTCTGATCTCCCTTCTGGACCCGTTCAACCAGGACCTGGTCCGTTAACTGCTCGCTCATCCGAGGTAAAGTCTCCCCAAACCAAATTTCCACGCGCTTTCGAAACGCCACTCCATAAGCTTCACTATGAGCAAGCAAAAGCTTAGAGTGCTCAAGTTTCGTAAAGTTCCGTTACGCATTTGTTTTTGTTTGTCATGTTGTAGACAGGTCTTATCTCTCATTATAAGTCTACATAACCCGATCAACGCACTATCTGTATAGAAATGCCCATTTCACCGCCAGCAGAGTAACCCAACAGCCACTTTATTTCACCTCATAATCTGATGCTAACGGCCTGCTTCACAAAATATTTTTGCTCTTTCACTCATCCACATTCCCTTCCCCTGTGTTTAGCCATTGCAACACGGTTGAAAATAAAACGTGCAGCATCGCGCAGTATGGTGCTATGGTGAGCGAACACTGTTTAGTAAATTAAACAAAAATCATGAATACGACTCCCGAATTATCCTGTGACGTGCTGATCATTGGCAGCGGGGCTGCCGGACTCTCACTGGCGCTACGCCTGGCTGAAAAACATCAGGTCATTGTCCTGAGCAAAGGACCAGTTAGTGAAGGCTCGACATTTTATGCTCAGGGTGGCATCGCCGCGGTTTTCGATGAAACCGACAGCATTGACTCCCACGTTGAAGACACGCTGATTGCAGGGGCCGGTCTTTGCGATCGTCATGCCGTTGAGTTTGTAGCCAGTAACGCCCGCTCGTGTGTCCAGTGGCTAATTGATCAAGGCGTCTTATTTGATACTCAGGTTCAACCCAATGGCGAAGAGAGCTATCATCTGACCCGAGAAGGCGGCCATAGCCATCGACGAATCCTGCATGCGGCAGATGCCACTGGTAAAGAGGTCGAAACCACATTGGTCAGCCAGGCGCAAAGTCATCCGAATATTCGGGTACTGGAGCGCAGTAACGCCGTGGACCTGATCATCTCAGATAAAGTTGGTCTACCGGGGACGCGTCGGGTTGTCGGAGCCTGGATCTGGAATCGTAATAAAGAAGCCGTTGAGACCTGCCATGCGAAGTCGGTAGTGTTGGCCACTGGCGGCGCTTCTAAAGTGTATCAATACACCACCAATCCGGATATTTCTTCGGGCGACGGTATTGCGATGGCCTGGCGCGCAGGATGCCGCGTCGCCAATCTGGAATTTAACCAATTTCACCCAACCGCGCTGTATCATCCACAGGCGCGCAATTTTCTGCTGACTGAAGCGCTTCGCGGCGAAGGCGCACACCTGAAACGCCCGGATGGCTCACGCTTTATGCCCGACTTTGACAAGCGCGGCGAGCTGGCCCCACGTGATATTGTCGCCCGTGCCATCGACCACGAAATGAAGCGCCTCGGTGCTGACTGTATGTTCCTCGACATCAGCCATAAGCCCGAAGAGTTTGTTCGCCAGCATTTCCCGATGATTTACGAAAAATTGCTGGGACTGGGCATCGATCTGACCAAAGAGCCGGTCCCTATCGTTCCTGCCGCGCACTATACCTGCGGCGGCGTGATGGTTGATGACTTTGGTCGTACAGATGTCGACGGGCTGTATGCGATCGGCGAAGTGAGTTATACCGGCCTGCATGGCGCCAACCGCATGGCGTCGAACTCGCTGCTGGAGTGTCTGGTGTATGGCTGGTCTGCGGCGGAAGATATTGACCGCAGAATGCCTTATGCCCGCGGCGTTAACTCGCTCCCGGGTTGGGATGAAAGCCGGGTAGAAAACCCGGATGAGTTGGTTGTCATTCAGCATAACTGGCATGAGCTGCGGCTGTTTATGTGGGATTACGTCGGCATCGTGCGCACCACTAAACGTCTGGAGCGCGCCCTGCGCCGTATCACCATGCTGCAACAGGAAATCGACGAGTATTACGCCCATTTCCGTGTGTCGAACAATTTGCTGGAACTGCGCAATCTGGTGCAGGTTGCTGAGCTGATTGTCCGCTGCGCGATGATGCGCAAAGAGAGTCGGGGCCTGCACTACACGCTGGATTACCCAGAACAGCTTCCAGAGGCGGGCCCGTCAATTCTCTCGCCGCTCAGTCATCACATAAACAGATAGAACGCCTGGGTCAGCGCCGTATAACCTTCAGAGTAACGCTGGTCTGGCCCACGGATCACCAGCCTGTCGCTAAAGTACTCCCCGGCCTGCGGGGAGAATGCCAGCAATACCCGATGCGGTAGACGGGCCTCGGTTTCTGCTACATCCGTGCGCAATCGCAGATGCCAGCCCAGGCTAAGCGCCTGCTGAGTAAATGCGTTACCAATCTGCTCCGGTAGCACTACACAAAAAAAACCGTCTTCCGTAATGCTGTCCGCCGCCAGCGTAAGCAACGCCTGGTGATCGAGCGAGGTGGTATAGCGAGCCTGCTCGCGCTGCGGTGTAGCGCACTCCACGCCCTGTTCATAATAGGGAGGATTGCTGATTATCAAATCAAAACGCACGGTCTGGCGCGGTATCCACTGCTGGGCATCTTCCGTATGCACGTTCACACGATGCATCCACGGAGATTGCGCGATGTTCTCCTGCGCCTGCTGCGCGGCGTCAACGTCGAGTTCCACAGCATCAATGATGACGTTTTCATCAGTGCGCTGGGCCAGCATCAGCGCCAACAGACCGCTCCCGGTACCAATATCCAGGATTCGTTTAACACCCGCAACGGGGGCCCAGGCCCCCAATAAAATGCCGTCCGTTCCGACTTTCATTGCACAGCGATCGTGTGCCACAAAAAACTGCTTAAAAGTAAATCCATTACGTTTCAGTACGGATGTAGACTGGGGCATGAAGAACAACCTTCCTGGAAAAAAAACGATAACATAGGATAAAAACAATACCTGAGAAGGTATATCCATACAAACAGATGAAGATTGCAGCCGTAACGTCTATAATCAGCGCCCCACTCAGAGGTAGAACATGACTGTAACGACTTTTTCCGAACTTGAACTCGATGAAAGCCTTCTGGATGCCCTCCAGGAAAAAGGTTTCACTCGCCCGACCGCCATTCAGGCTGCCGCCATTCCGCCTGCGCTCGATGGCCGTGATGTACTCGGTTCTGCGCCGACAGGCACCGGTAAAACGGCGGCATATTTGCTGCCAGCGTTGCAGCACCTGCTCGACTTCCCACGCAAGAAATCTGGTCCGCCGCGCATTTTAATCCTGACGCCAACGCGCGAACTGGCGATGCAGGTTGCTGAACACGCCCGTGAGCTGGCGAAGAATACGCACCTGGATATCGCGACCATTACCGGCGGCGTGGCTTACATGAACCACATGGAAGTCTTTAGCGAAAACCAGGACATCGTGGTTGCCACCACGGGTCGTCTGCTGCAATACATTAAAGAAGAAAACTTCGACTGCCATGCGGTTGAAACGCTAATTCTCGATGAAGCAGATCGTATGCTGGACATGGGCTTTGCCCAGGACATCGAACATATCGCCGGTGAAACCCGCTGGCGTAAGCAAACCATGCTGTTCTCCGCCACGCTGGAAGGCGATGCGATTAAAGATTTTGCCGAGCGTCTGTTGGAAGATCCGGTCGAAGTCTCAGCGGATCCGTCCACCCGCGAACGCAAGAAGATCCATCAGTTTTACTACCGTGCCGATGACATCGAGCACAAAACTGCCATGCTGATCCACCTGTTAAAACAGCCGGAAGCGACCCGCTCGATTGTCTTCGTACGTAAACGCGAGCGTGTGCACGAGCTGGCAGGTTGGCTGCGCCAGGCGGGCATTAACAACTGCTATCTCGAAGGCGAGATGGTGCAGAACAAACGCAATGAAGCGATCAAACGCCTGACCGATGGCCGCGTGAACGTGCTGGTAGCCACCGACGTTGCCGCTCGCGGGATCGATATTCCTGACGTCAGCCATGTGTTTAACTTCGACATGCCGCGCAGTGGCGATGCCTATCTGCACCGCATTGGCCGTACCGGTCGCGCAGGTCGTAAAGGTACTGCGATCTCTTTGGTTGAAGCGCACGACCATCTGCTTCTCGGCAAAGCGAGCCGCTATATTGACGAGCCGCTGAAAGCACGCGTCATCGACGAACTGCGCCCAACCACGCGCGCGCCAAGTGAGAAATCCAACGGTAAGCCATCCAAGAAAGTGCTGGCGAAGCGCGCCGAGAAAAAAGCGAAAGAGAAAGAGAAGCCGCGGGTGAAAAAACGTCACCGCGACGCTAAAAATATCGGCAAACGTCGTAAGCCGAGCGGAGCTGCTACCCAGCAGTCCGACAAAGAGTAAACCGAATGCCGGGCCGTTTAGCCCGGCATTTTTTCACATGATGCAAAACTCTCTTCAATACATTCAATAAACACCCGTATCGCCGGGCTAACGACTTTTCCGGCATGATGTGCGCACAATGCGGTAATCAATTCAGGCTTTTCACTGAACGGCAACTCGATTAATTCTCCTGAGTGTAATTCCTTCTCAACGGTAAACCGCGGTAAAAAACTGACACCAAGATTCGCAGAGACACACTGCTTGATGCTTTCGATACTCCATAGCTCAATAGTATTTTCCAGCGTTATCTGCCGCTTACGCAGCAGACTTTCAAAACGCTGTCTAAAAATACATTGCGGTTCATTAATGATAAAACTGCAGGGAATATGCTGATTATGCTGAGTGAAATCAACATCCTGAAGAGCCGGAGAGGCGACCAGCGCCAGTGACTGTTCACCCAGTGACAGCATCTCAAGCGCCTCATCATTCCCAACCCGATAAAACACCCCCAGATCAACCTCATCGTCCAGCAGGGCATCACGAATGACATAACAATTGAGCGACTGTAGGGACAACCGAACATTGGGAGCGCGTTGTTTAAAGCGCTGTAAAACCTGCGGCATTTTATAGGCCAGTAACGTTTCTCCGGTTGCGACGCGGAGATCGCCGCTCGGCTGCGCATCCTGATGTGCTGACTGTCGGATCGATGCCATCACACGCGTCAGGTCATGTATATGCGGCATCAGCCGTTTGCCCTCACTGGTGAGACACATCCGCCGGCCAATTTTTTCGAATAGCTGTACTGAGAGTTCTTGTTCAAGCTGTTGAATATGAAACGTTACGGTTGATTGCGTACAGCAAAGCTTTTGTGAAGCCCGAAGGAATGAGCCCTCTTCCACCACTGTTTTTAACGTAATAAACCGACGTAAATCCATTCGCACCAACCCATCGAAAATATCGAATTCAGAATGCAAAAACATTCATTTTTTTAAATGTTTTGTCTCGGGTACTGTCTACCAAAACAGAGGAGATAACAAGTGACCCCCATGCTTTTAAGTGCATTCTGGACCTATACACTGATTACTGCGCTAACACCCGGCCCGAATAATATCCTCGCGCTGAGTGCGGCGACATCACATGGCTTACGTCAAAGCACGCGTGTTCTGGCCGGAATGAGTCTGGGCTTTTTAATCGTCATGCTGCTGTGCGCCGGGATCTCGTTTTCGCTGGCGGTCATGGATCCGGCTATTATTCATTGGCTGAGTTGGGCAGGGGCAGCCTACATTTTATGGCTGGCGCTGAAAATCGCCACCGGCCCAGCCTCAAACGATAGCCTGCAGGCGGAACCGATTAGCTTTTGGGCGAGTTTTGGTTTGCAGTTTGTGAACGTCAAAATCATTTTGTACGGCATTACCGCGTTATCCACATTTGTATTGCCGTATACACAGGACGCGCACTGGCTGATTGGAGTGAGTATTCTGCTGGCGCTCATCGGCACCTTCGGAAATGCCTGCTGGGCGCTGGCGGGCCATCTTTTTCAGCGCGTTTTTCGCCGTTACGGTCGGCAGTTGAATATCATTCTGGCATTACTGTTGGTGTATTGTGCGGTGAGGATTTTTTACTAACGGATACAAAAAAGCGGAAGACGCACTGGCGTCTTCCGCTTGTAGATTCTCTGCTGAGCGGGGTTATTCCCGGCGAGCCTTACAGGCTCTCAGTAAAGGTACGAGCAATAACGTCGCGCTGCTGCTCTGGGGTCAGAGAGTTGAAACGCACTGCATAACCAGAAACACGGATGGTCAGCTGCGGATATTTTTCCGGGTGCTTAACTGCATCTTCCAGTGTTTCACGACGCAGAACGTTAACGTTCAGGTGCTGACCACCTTCTACACGAACTTCCGGCTGTACATCTACCGGTACTTCACGGTATTCGATTTCGCCCAGTTTGCTGACGGCAACGACGTCATCAGCATTGAAACCTGCTTTGGCAACGATGCAGCGTGCTTCGCCTTTTTCGCTGTCCAGCAGCCAGAAAGAGTTCAGCAGGTCGTCGTTTGCAGCTTTAGTAATCTGGATACCTGTAATCATGTTGATGCCTCCCCGGCAAAATTATTTGATTTCGGTTGGCCTCATCCGGCCAATTGGTAAAACCATTGTTGCTTGAATGTATATATACCCCTCACACACCCTTGAATCTTTGATTTAAATCAACAAAAACCACACATGAAAAGTGGTGATAGGTGGATTTTATTGTTTTACATCAACTTACACCATATGCACGGGTAAACTTTTTACATAAATTTTCAACTATCTTTAATAGGTAGCGCTTTGAGAAACGTGCAGAATTTTGCGCCGTTGAAAGAAGCAGTTAAGCTATGGGGATTGAAAAAATCGCAGGAGAGCGAGATGGCCACCGAATTAACCTGGCACGATGTGCTGGCTGAAGAGAAACAGCAGCCTTACTTTGTTAACACGCTGCATACCGTTGCCGGCGAGCGTCAGTCGGGTATGACAATCTATCCACCGCAAAAAGATGTGTTTAACGCGTTTCGCTTTACTGAGCTTGGCGACGTTAAAGTTGTCATTCTGGGACAAGATCCCTACCACGGCCCAGGCCAGGCACACGGTCTCGCCTTCTCTGTACGCCCTGGCATCGCCACTCCGCCGTCACTACTGAACATGTATAAAGAGCTGGAAGCCACCATCCCGGGATTTACCCGTCCGACACATGGATACCTGGAAAGCTGGGCACGCCAGGGCGTATTGTTACTCAACACCGTTCTCACCGTTCGGGCGGGTCAGGCGCATTCGCATGCCAGTCTGGGATGGGAAACGTTTACTGATAAAGTCATCAGCCTGATTAACCAACATCGGGAAGGTGTGGTTTTCCTGCTCTGGGGTTCACATGCTCAGAAGAAAGGCGCGATTATTGATGCGCAGCGTCACCATGTGTTGAAAGCGCCACACCCATCACCGCTCTCTGCACATCGCGGTTTCTTTGGCTGCAATCACTTTGTACTGGCTAATGAATGGCTGGAACAACGAGGTGAAAAACCGATTGACTGGATGCCGGTATTACCCGCAGAAAGCGAGTAAAAAAATGCCAGCGATTCGCTGGCATTTTTATTATCAGGCTTTGTTCTGACGCCACCACTCCGCGAGTAGCACGCCGGTCGCAACAGAAACGTTAAGCGTTTCTACGTTGCCGGTACCGTCAATCGCCACGCACAAATCGTCGGCTGAGCATGCCGCTTCCGGCAGAGCTTCACGCTCACGCCCTAATACCAGCACCATTTTTTCCGGCAGCGTGGTCGTAAACAGCGGTTTACCTTTCACGCTTGAGGTCATCACTATCGTGTAACCCGCGTTACGGAAATCGTCCAGCACGTCGACAATACTGTCACCGGTAATCGGCTGAACGTGCTCAGCCCCCCCTTCAGCGGTACGGATAGCCGCACCCGATTCCAGCAGCGCCGCATCCTGCACCACCACGCCTTTCACACCGAAGTGTGCGCAGCTACGCATCATACCGCCCAGGTTATGCGGGTTGGCGATATCTTCCAGCGCCAGTACGCAATCCTGCGCGCCCGCCTGACCAACCCACTGCTTAACGGTGGTACCGTTACGTTTTTTAATCAGGAAACAGACACCACCGTGGTGTTCAGTGCCGGAGGCCTTCGCCAGTTCGGCTTCGTCAACCACGTGGTAGGCTTTGCGGTTTGCCGCCATCCAGCGTAATGCTTCTTTAAAGCGCGGGGTGACGCTCTGAACAAACCAGGCGCGGACGATAGCGTCCGGACGACTCTGGAACAGAGCCTGACAGGCATTCTCACCGTAAACGCGAGTTTCTTCCGCGCGCTGGCGACGTAATACTTCCGGATCGATAAAGCTTTTGCCGCTGATACCGCCGTGATCGGCTTTTTCCGCTGCGTCATCACTCGGGGCGCGGGACACGGTACGCCATGGCGAATCCTCACGTTTACGATCGCGTTCAACATCGCGGTCACGACCACGTTCACGGCCTCGTTCGCTGTTCGGACCCTTTCTGTCATCACGGGCAGGGCGACGACCGCCTTCGGCTCGGGAAGTACCGGGGCGACCGCCGCCTTTACCAGTACGTGGATTTTGGGTGCGTTTATCCGAGTCATCGTCACTGCGGACGTACATCACTTTGACCTTGCCGTTTTTGTTCTTCAGTTCGTCGCTCATGTTTTTCTCCACCTGCTCTGCGCGAAGCGCGCAGATTACCCGATGTGCACGTCGTTAGCCATTATTTCATTTAAAAGCTAAGGACTATTGTACTCATTGAATAAAACGCATTGTTGTTTAGAACAGACTCCCCGATAATATGTAACATAATAGAAACATACTGGCGTTACTGCCATGAAGTCCACTCCACTCATCCAGAGGTTAGTTATGAATACCGTTTGTACCAGCTGCCAGGCTATCAACCGCATCCCCGACGATCGTGTCCAGGAAGCGGCTAAATGCGGACGCTGTGGTCACGACCTGTTTGATGGGGAGGTGATCAATGCGACCGGTGAAACACTGGATAAACTGTTAAAAGACGATCTCCCTGTGGTGGTTGATTTTTGGGCCCCCTGGTGTGGTCCATGTCGTAACTTCGCCCCGATTTTTGAAGATGTCGCGGAAGAACGTAGCGGTAAAGTACGTTTTGTTAAAGTGAATACGGAAGCCGAACGTGAGCTCAGCGCCCGCTTCGGTATCCGCAGCATCCCGACCATCATGATCTTCAGAAAAGGTGAAATCGTCGACATGCTTAATGGTGCCGTACCTAAGGCTCCGTTTGATAGCTGGCTTAACGAATCATTATAAACTCTGCGGGGCACATCTTGTGCCCCGTTTTGTCCTCTGAGACAATAGCATTTTTCAACGTGCTTCCCGATGACCAATAACGCCGTTCTCCAGTTACGTGCCGAGCGTCTTGCGCGCGCCACGCGCCCTTTTCTTGCCCGAGGTAATCGCATCCGTCGCTGTCAGCGCTGCCTGCTGCCGCTGAAACTGTGCCTGTGTGAAACGCTGACGCCAGCTCAGGCGAAAAGCCGTTTTTGCCTGGTGATGTTTGATACCGAACCGATGAAGCCCAGCAATACCGGGCGTTTAATTGCCGATATCCTGCCCGAAACAACGGCTTTTCAGTGGTCACGCACCGAGCCACCGCAGGCGCTGCTTGAACTGGTGAAAAATCCGGATTATCAGCCGATGGTCGTATTCCCGGCATCTTATGCCGACGAGGGGCGTGAGGTCATTTTCACACCACCAGCCGGTAAACCACCGCTATTCATTATGCTTGATGGCACCTGGCCAGAAGCACGCAAAATGTTCCGCAAAAGCCCGTACCTTGATAACCTGCCGGTGATCTCCGTCGATTTATCACGCCTCTCCGCTTACCATCTGCGCGAAGTCCATGCCGAGGGGCAATATTGCACTGCCGAAGTGGCAATTGCTTTACTGGATCTGGCAGGTGATACGCAGGCAGCCGAAGGATTAGGTGAGCACTTCACGCGCTTTAAAACACGCTACCTGGCAGGAAAAACTCAACATCAGGGAAGCGTCACAGCAGACTCAACAGAAAGCGTTTAAAATCATTCGGTCACTGGAGTCATTAAGGAAGCCGATATGAGTCAACGTGGTCTGGAAGCGCTACTGCGACCGAAATCCATTGCCGTGATTGGGGCGTCAATGAAGCCCAATCGAGCAGGATACCTGATGATGCGTAACCTGCTGGCAGGAGGGTTCAACGGCCCCGTTTTACCAGTGACCCCCGCCTGGAAAGCCGTGTTGGGCGTACTGGCGTGGCCCAATATCAGCAGCCTGCCTTTTAGCCCCGATCTCGCCGTGTTGTGCACCAATGCCAGCCGCAACCTGACGTTGCTCGAAGCACTTGGCGAGAAAGGCTGCAAAACCTGCATTATTCTCTCGGCTCCCACGGCGCAACACGCGGAGCTGCTGGCCTGTGCATCACGCTACAACATACGTCTGCTGGGGCCCAACAGCCTGGGACTTCTCGCGCCCTGGCAGGGGCTTAACGCCAGCTTTTCCCCCGTCCCCATCAAGCGCGGCAAGCTGGCATTTATTTCCCAGTCGGCTGCGATTTCCAACACCATTCTGGACTGGGCGCAGCAGCGCGACATGGGTTTTTCCTGGTTTATCGCGCTGGGTGACAGCCTGGATATCGACGTTGATGAGTTGCTTGATTACCTGGCCCGCGACAGCAAAACCAGCGCAATCTTGCTGTATCTCGAACATTTAAGCGATGCCCGCCGCTTTGTCTCCGCCGCCCGTAGCGCATCGCGCAATAAACCCATTCTGGTGATCAAGAGCGGTCGCAGTCCGGCGGCTCAGCGCCTGCTGCATACCAGTGCCGGGATGGACCCCGCGTGGGATGCGGCTATTCAGCGCGCCGGTTTATTACGCGTACAAGACACTCACGAGCTGTTCTCAGCGGTGGAAACCCTGAGCCACATGCGCCCGCTGCGTGGCGACAGGCTGATGATCATCAGCAATGGAGCCGCGCCTGCCGCACTGGCATTAGATGAACTGTGGTCAAAAAATGGCAAGCTGGCGACATTGAGTGAAGATACCTGCCAGAAATTACGCGATGCGCTTCCTGGACACGTTGATATCGCCAACCCGCTGGATCTGCGGGACGACGCCAGCAGCGAGCACTATGTTAAGACACTGGATATTTTGCTCGCCAGCCAGGATTTCGACGCGCTAATGGTGATTCACTCACCCAGCGCAGCCGCCCCCGGAACCGAAAGCGCGCAAGCGTTGATCGAAGCGGTAAAGCGTCATCCGCGCGGCAAGTTCGTCTCGTTGCTGACCAACTGGTGCGGAGAGTTTTCCTCACAGGAAGCCCGCAGACTGTTTAGCGAAGCTGGATTACCAACCTACCGCACGCCAGAAGGCACCATCACGGCGTTTATGCATATGGTGGAATACCGGCGTAACCAGAAGCAACTACGGGAAACGCCTGCGCTGCCCGACAATCTGACCACCAACACCGCCGAAGCGCATAATCTGTTACAGCAGGCGATTGCAGAAGGCGCAACGTCGCTGGATACCCATGAAGTGCAGCCTATTTTACACGCCTATGGCTTACACACGCTGCCGACATGGATCGCCAGCGACAGTGCGGAAGCCGTACACATCGCGGAGCAAATCGGCTACCCGGTGGCGCTAAAGCTGCGTTCTCCTGATATCCCGCATAAATCGGAAGTTCAGGGGGTAATGCTCTATCTGCGTACGGCAACAGAGGTGCAGCAGGCAGCCAATGCGATTTTTGATCGGGTAAAAATGGCCTGGCCGCAGGCGCGCATTCACGGTTTATTAGTACAAAGTATGGCGAATCGCGCTGGCGCTCAGGAACTGCGCGTCGTCGTTGAACACGACCCGGTATTTGGCCCGTTGATTATGCTGGGCGAAGGCGGGGTTGAGTGGCGACCAGACGAGCAAGCCGTGGTGGCCCTGCCGCCATTGAACATGAATCTGGCGCGTTATCTGGTTATTCAGGGGATCAAAAATAAAAAGATCCGCGCTCGCAGCGCACTACGCCCGCTGGATATCGCCGGGTTAAGTCAGCTTCTGGTGCAGGTCTCCAACCTGATCGTCGATTGCCCGGAAATTCAGCGGCTGGATATTCATCCGCTGCTGGCCTCCGCCGGTGAATTTACCGCACTGGATGTCACGCTGGACATTGCCCCTTTCACGGGGGATAACGAAAGCCGACTGGCTGTGCGTCCCTACCCCCATCAGCTTGAAGAATGGGTGGAGTTGAAAAACGGCGATCGCTGCCTGTTCCGTCCCATTTTACCGGAGGACGAACCTCATCTGCAGCAGTTCATATCTCAGGTAACGAAAGAAGATCTTTATTATCGCTATTTCAGTGAGATCAACGAATTTACCCACGAAGATTTAGCCAATATGACGCAGATCGACTACGATCGGGAAATGGCCTTTGTGGCGGTACGCTGTAAAGATAATCAGCAAGAGATCCTCGGCGTAACGAGGGCAATCTCGGATCCTGATAACGTTGACGCCGAGTTTGCCGTGCTGGTTCGTTCTGACCTCAAAGGGCTGGGCTTAGGTCGTCGGTTGATGGAAAAGTTGATTGCATACACCCGAGATCACGGACTTAGACGTTTAAATGGTATTACGATGCCAAACAATCGGGGGATGGTCGCCCTGGCCCGAAAACTCGGGTTTGATGTCGATGTCCAGCTCGAAGAGGGAATTGTTGGGCTAACGCTGAATCTGGCCCAATATGAGGAATCGTGAGTAAGGTACTGGAAATGTTGACCACATTCATGGGTACTGGTGGTATCATTGCCCGCTTATGTCGTCTGCAAAGCACAGAGGACCCTTCAATGAACAGAGAAGAAATGCACTGTGATGTTGTCAAAATTTAAGCGTAATAAACATCAACAACACCTTGCCCAACTACCTAAGATTTCTCAGTCAGTTGATGATGTAGATTTCTTTTATGCTCCCGCAAATTTCAGGGAGACTCTGCTGGAGAAAATAGCCAGCGCGACGCGACGGATCTGCATTATTGCGCTGTACCTGGAACAGGATGACGGCGGTAAAGGCATACTCGACGCGCTCTATGCGGCAAAGCGGCAGCGTCCTGAACTGGATATCCGGGTGCTTGTCGACTGGCATCGAGCCCAGCGTGGACGCATTGGTGTTGCGGCATCCAATACCAACGCTGACTGGTATTGCCGCATGGCGCAAGAAAATCCTGGTATCGATATCCCTGTCTACGGCGTGCCAATTAACACCCGTGAAGCGCTTGGTGTTCTGCATTTTAAAGGCTTTATCATTGATGATAGCGTCCTGTATAGCGGGGCCAGTCTGAACGATGTTTACTTACACCAACATGATAAATACCGCTATGACCGCTATCAGCTGATTCGCAACGCGAAGATGGCCGATATCATGTACGATTGGGTTACGCAGAACCTGATGAATGGGCGCGGCGTTAATCGTCTCGATGATATCCATCGTCCTAAAAGCCCGGAAATTAAAAATGATATCCGCCTGTACCGTCAGGAATTGCGCGATGCATCCTTCCATTTTCAGGGTGATGCGGATAACGAACAGCTTTCGGTCACGCCGCTGGTTGGGCTCGGAAAATCCAGTCTGTTAAATAAGACTATTTTCCACCTCATGCCCTGCGCGGAGCACAAACTCACCATTTGTACGCCTTATTTCAACCTACCAGCCATCCTGGTGCGCAATATCATTCAACTACTGCGTGAAGGGAAAAAGGTCGAAATCATTGTCGGTGATAAAACCGCCAACGACTTCTTCATTCCGGAAGATGAGCCATTCAAGATCATCGGTGCGCTGCCTTATCTGTATGAAATAAATCTGCGCCGTTTCCTGAGCAGACTGCAGTATTACGTGAATACCGACCAGTTGGTCGTGCGCTTATGGAAAGATGATGACAACACCTATCATCTGAAAGGCATGTGGGTTGATGATAAATGGATGCTGCTTACCGGCAATAATCTTAACCCCCGCGCCTGGCGGCTGGATTTGGAAAACGCCATTCTTATCCATGATCCCCAGCAGGAACTGACTCCTCAGCGTGATAAAGAGCTGGAGCTTATCCGCACGCACACCACCGTCGTGAAACACTATCGCGACCTGCAGAGCATTGCCGACTATCCAGTCAAAGTACGTAAGCTCATCCGTCGATTACGCCGTATTCGAATCGACAGATTAATCAGCCGTATTCTGTAATCAAGACCCCGTCCAGCGACGGGGTTTTTCCTATGGAGGCAACGATGCGTCTGTGTATTATTGCCAGTGTTTTGCTTCTTTCCGGTTGTAGCCACATGGCTAACGACAGCTGGAGTGGGCAAGACAAAGCTCAACACTTTATCGCCTCGGCCATGCTTGCCGCAGCGGGGAACGAGTATGCACAGCATCAGGGAAACAATCGCGATCGTAGCGCAGCTATCGGTTTGATGTTCTCAGTCAGCCTGGGTGCATCAAAAGAGCTGTGGGATAGCCGCCCCGCTGGGAGCGGCTGGAGCTGGAAAGACTTTGCCTGGGATGTGGCGGGCGCATCAACCGGCTATACCGTTTGGCAACTGGCACACCATTAGAGGCGTAAACCTTTTCCCTTACTGTGTAACATCAGCGAAACCAGGAATGCGACCACCGCCATCACGGTGACATACCAGAAGAATGATGTCTCCATGCCGACAGACTTCAGGGATAACGCAACATATTCGGCTGAACCACCAAACAAAGCATTAGCCACCGCATAAGATAACCCAACCCCCAGAGCACGCACCTGCGCCGGGAACATTTCGGCCTTCAGAATACCGCTAATTGACGTATAGAAACTCACGATCAACAAGGCACACATCACCAGAGCAAACGCCATGTAAGGAGACGTCACGCTTTGCAACGCGGTCAAAATGGGAACAGTAAAAATCGCGGCTAACGCGCCAAAACACAGCATTGAAGTCCGTCGGCCTATTTTATCTGACAACGCACCGAACAGCGGTTGCACCAGCATAAACACGCACAATGCAGCTGTCATAATGCCGCTGGCCACGTTGGCATGCATACCAGCCGTATTAACCAGATATTTCTGCATGTAGGTCGTAAACGTATAAAAACACAGCGAGCCAGCAGCGGTGAATCCCAGTACCATAAGAAAGGCTCTGCGGTTACGCCACAGCCCTTTCAGAGAACCCGCTTCTTTCAACGCACGGACATCCTGTTTTGATGTTTCATCCAGTTGACGACGCAACCACAATGCCACAATAGCTAACACAGCACCCAGCGCAAACGGAATACGCCAGCCCCACGCTCTTAGCGCCGAGTCTTCTAACGTTTGCTGTAATATGACCACAACCAGCAATGCCAGTAACTGCCCGCCGATTAACGTCACATACTGGAATGAGGCATAAAAACCTTTCTTACCTTCAACGGCTACTTCACTCATATAGGTAGCGCTGGTTCCGTATTCCCCACCAACAGATAACCCCTGGAATAATCTGGCCAGCAGTAATAGCGCGGGAGCCCAGGTGCCGATGGTTTCATATCCCGGAAGACAAGCGATCACCAACGATCCCATGCACATCATACAAACGGACAGCAGCATAGACTTTTTACGCCCGTGTTTATCCGCAATACGACCAAAAAGCCATCCCCCGATTGGCCGCATCAGAAAGCCTGCAGCAAAAACGCCGGCAGTTTGTAAGAGTTGCGTGGTGGTGTTTCCAGATGGAAAAAAGATATGAGCAAAGTAGAGAGAGCAGAAAGAGTAAATATAGAAATCAAACCATTCAACCAGATTCCCTGACGATGCACCAACAATTGCCCATATACGACGACGGGTGTCGCCATCTGCCAGCGCCCCGTTCTCAGTTACACTGCTATCAGCCATTAGAATTGTACCCCTGCCAGGATCTTATGAATCTATCAATGACGTTTCATGTCTGTTTTAGTAAATTAAATGTTATATAATTGTTATAATTTATTATGAGAGATAGATCACGATTTTAATTAGCAGGAAAAGGATTAAGAAATGTTCGAAGGAAGAGAACCAGGTTGGCGGTCAGAATTGCCTGATGCGCTGCGCTTAATCCGGCAATGTGCACCCCGCACAGACGCAAAAAAGCCCATCCGTCAGGATGGGCTTCTTCACTTTAATTGATGCCTGGCAGTTTATGGCGGGCGTCCTGCCCGCCACCCTCCGGGCCGTTGCTGCGCAACGTTCAAATCCGCTCCCGGCGGATTTGTCCTGCTCAGGAGAGCGCTCACCGACAGACCACAGATAAAACAAAAGGCCCGGTCTTTCGACCGGGCCTTTTGCTTTTATTTGATGCCTGGCAGTTCCCTACTCTCGCATGGGGAGACCCCACACTACCATCGGCGCTACGGCGTTTCACTTCTGAGTTCGGCATGGGGTCAGGTGGGACCACCGCGCTACAGCCGCCAGGCAAATTCTGTTTATCAGACCGCTTTATGCGTTCTGATGTCATCTGTATCAAGCTGAATCTGATGTCTGTCTCTTCGCCAAAACATCTTCGGCGTTGTAAGGTTAAGCCTCACGGTTCATTAGTATCGGTTAGCTCAATGTATCGCTACACTTACACACCCGACCTATCAACGTCGTCGTCTTCAACGTTCCTTCAGGAGACTTAAAGTCTCAGGGAGAACTCATCTCGGGGCAAGTTTCGTGCTTAGATGCTTTCAGCACTTATCTCTTCCGCATTTAGCTACCGGGCAATGCCATTGGCATGACAACCCGAACACCAGTGATGCGTCCACTCCGGTCCTCTCGTACTAGGAGCAGCCCCCCTCAATTCTCCAGCGCCCACGGCAGATAGGGACCGAACTGTCTCACGACGTTCTAAACCCAGCTCGCGTACCACTTTAAATGGCGAACAGCCATACCCTTGGGACCTACTTCAGCCCCAGGATGTGATGAGCCGACATCGAGGTGCCAAACACCGCCGTCGATATGAACTCTTGGGCGGTATCAGCCTGTTATCCCCGGAGTACCTTTTATCCGTTGAGCGATGGCCCTTCCATTCAGAACCACCGGATCACTAAGACCTGCTTTCGCACCTGCTCGAGCCGTCACTCTCGCAGTCAAGCTAGCTTATGCCTTTGCACTAACCTCCTGATGTCCGACCAGGATTAGCTAACCTTCGTGCTCCTCCGTTACTCTTTAGGAGGAGACCGCCCCAGTCAAACTACCCACCAGACACTGTCCGCAACCCGGATAACGGGTCCACGTTAGAACACCAGCCATTAAAGGGTGGTATTTCAAGGTCGGCTCCATGCAGACTGGCGTCCACACTTCAAAGCCTCCCACCTATCCTACACATCAAGGACCAGTGTTCAGTGTCAAGCTATAGTAAAGGTTCACGGGGTCTTTCCGTCTTGCCGCGGGTACACTGCATCTTCACAGCGAGTTCAATTTCACTGAGTCTCGGGTGGAGACAGCCTGGCCATCATTACGCCATTCGTGCAGGTCGGAACTTACCCGACAAGGAATTTCGCTACCTTAGGACCGTTATAGTTACGGCCGCCGTTTACCGGGGCTTCGATCAAGAGCTTCTCCTTACGGATAACCCCATCAATTAACCTTCCGGCACCGGGCAGGCGTCACACCGTATACGTCCACTTTCGTGTTTGCACAGTGCTGTGTTTTTAATAAACAGTTGCAGCCAGCTGGTATCTTCGACTGATTTCAGCTCCATGAGTAAATCACTTCACCTACATATCAGCGTGCCTTCTCCCGAAGTTACGGCACCATTTTGCCTAGTTCCTTCACCCGAGTTCTCTCAAGCGCCTTGGTATTCTCTACCTGACCACCTGTGTCGGTTTGGGGTACGATTTCGTGTTACCTGATGCTTAGAGGCTTTTCCTGGAAGCAGGGCATTTGTTACTTCAGCACCGTAGTGCCTCGTCATCACACCTCAGCGTTAATAAGGTACCGGATTTACCTGGAACCTCCGCCTACATGCTTAAACCGGGACAACCGTCGCCCGGCTAACATAGCCTTCTCCGTCCCCCCTTCGCAGTAACACCAAGTACAGGAATATTAACCTGTTTCCCATCGACTACGCCTTTCGGCCTCGCCTTAGGGGTCGACTCACCCTGCCCCGATTAACGTTGGACAGGAACCCTTGGTCTTCCGGCGTGCGGGTTTTTCACCCGCATTATCGTTACTTATGTCAGCATTCGCACTTCTGATACCTCCAGCATGCCTCACAACACACCTTCAACGGCTTACAGAACGCTCCCCTACCCAACAACACATAGTGTCGCTGCCGCAGCTTCGGTGCACAGTTTAGCCCCGTTACATCTTCCGCGCAGGCCGACTCGACCAGTGAGCTATTACGCTTTCTTTAAATGATGGCTGCTTCTAAGCCAACATCCTGGCTGTCTGTGCCTTCCCACATCGTTTCCCACTTAACTGTGACTTTGGGACCTTAGCTGGCGGTCTGGGTTGTTTCCCTCTTCACGACGGACGTTAGCACCCGCCGTGTGTCTCCCGTGATAACATTCTTCGGTATTCGCAGTTTGCATCGGGTTGGTAAGTCGGGATGACCCCCTAGCCGAAACAGTGCTCTACCCCCGAAGATGAGTTCACGAGGCGCTACCTAAATAGCTTTCGGGGAGAACCAGCTATCTCCCGGTTTGATTGGCCTTTCACCCCCAGCCACAAGTCATCCGCTAATTTTTCAACATTAGTCGGTTCGGTCCTCCAGTTAGTGTTACCCAACCTTCAACCTGCCCATGGCTAGATCACCGGGTTTCGGGTCTATACCCTGCAACTTAACGCCCAGTTAAGACTCGGTTTCCCTTCGGCTCCCCTATTCGGTTAACCTTGCTACAGAATATAAGTCGCTGACCCATTATACAAAAGGTACGCAGTCACCCCATAAAGAGGCTCCCACTGCTTGTACGTACACGGTTTCAGGTTCTTTTTCACTCCCCTCGCCGGGGTTCTTTTCGCCTTTCCCTCACGGTACTGGTTCACTATCGGTCAGTCAGGAGTATTTAGCCTTGGAGGATGGTCCCCCCATATTCAGACAGGATACCACGTGTCCCGCCCTACTCTTCGAGTTCACAACCTGTGCATTTTGGTGTACGGGACTATCACCCTGTACCGTCGGACTTTCCAGACCGTTCCACTAACACACAAGCTGATTCAGACTCTGGGCTGCTCCCCGTTCGCTCGCCGCTACTGGGGGAATCTCGGTTGATTTCTTTTCCTCGGGGTACTTAGATGTTTCAGTTCCCCCGGTTCGCTTCATTACGCTATGTATTCACGTAATGATAGTGTGTCGAAACACACTGGGTTTCCCCATTCGGAAATCGCCGGTTATAACGGTTCATATCACCTTACCGACGCTTATCGCAGATTAGCACGTCCTTCATCGCCTCTGACTGCCAGGGCATCCACCGTGTACGCTTAGTCGCTTAACCTCACAACCCGAAGATGTTTCGTAAAACACCACCGTGTTGCGAAAATTTGAGAGACTCGAACACACCATTTTTCATTTCTTATTACGGAGAAATGAAACAGTGTGTCGTTTCAATTTTCAGCTTGATCCAGATTTTTAAAGAGCAAATATCTCAAACGTCACCCGAAGGTAAGTTTTGAGATATTAGGGCCGGCGACTTTCACTCACACAAACCAGCAAGTGGCGTCCCCTAGGGGATTCGAACCCCTGTTACCGCCGTGAAAGGGCGGTGTCCTGGGCCTCTAGACGAAGGGGACGTGTCAGTCTCAATCGCAAGACGCCTTGCTATTTACTTTTCATCAGACAATCTGTGTGAGCACTACAAAGAACGTTTCTTTAAGGTAAGGAGGTGATCCAACCGCAGGTTCCCCTACGGTTACCTTGTTACGACTTCACCCCAGTCATGAATCACAAAGTGGTAAGCGCCCTCCCGAAGGTTAAGCTACCTACTTCTTTTGCAACCCACTCCCATGGTGTGACGGGCGGTGTGTACAAGGCCCGGGAACGTATTCACCGTGGCATTCTGATCCACGATTACTAGCGATTCCGACTTCATGGAGTCGAGTTGCAGACTCCAATCCGGACTACGACGCACTTTATGAGGTCCGCTTGCTCTCGCGAGGTCGCTTCTCTTTGTATGCGCCATTGTAGCACGTGTGTAGCCCTACTCGTAAGGGCCATGATGACTTGACGTCATCCCCACCTTCCTCCAGTTTATCACTGGCAGTCTCCTTTGAGTTCCCGACCGAATCGCTGGCAACAAAGGATAAGGGTTGCGCTCGTTGCGGGACTTAACCCAACATTTCACAACACGAGCTGACGACAGCCATGCAGCACCTGTCTCAGAGTTCCCGAAGGCACCAAAGCATCTCTGCCAAGTTCTCTGGATGTCAAGAGTAGGTAAGGTTCTTCGCGTTGCATCGAATTAAACCACATGCTCCACCGCTTGTGCGGGCCCCCGTCAATTCATTTGAGTTTTAACCTTGCGGCCGTACTCCCCAGGCGGTCGACTTAACGCGTTAGCTCCGGAAGCCACGCCTCAAGGGCACAACCTCCAAGTCGACATCGTTTACGGCGTGGACTACCAGGGTATCTAATCCTGTTTGCTCCCCACGCTTTCGCACCTGAGCGTCAGTCTTTGTCCAGGGGGCCGCCTTCGCCACCGGTATTCCTCCAGATCTCTACGCATTTCACCGCTACACCTGGAATTCTACCCCCCTCTACAAGACTCTAGCCTGCCAGTTTCGGATGCAGTTCCCAGGTTGAGCCCGGGGATTTCACATCCGACTTGACAGACCGCCTGCGTGCGCTTTACGCCCAGTAATTCCGATTAACGCTTGCACCCTCCGTATTACCGCGGCTGCTGGCACGGAGTTAGCCGGTGCTTCTTCTGCGAGTAACGTCAATCGCTGCGGTTATTAACCACAACGCCTTCCTCCTCGCTGAAAGTACTTTACAACCCGAAGGCCTTCTTCATACACGCGGCATGGCTGCATCAGGCTTGCGCCCATTGTGCAATATTCCCCACTGCTGCCTCCCGTAGGAGTCTGGACCGTGTCTCAGTTCCAGTGTGGCTGGTCATCCTCTCAGACCAGCTAGGGATCGTCGCCTAGGTGAGCCGTTACCCCACCTACTAGCTAATCCCATCTGGGCACATCCGATGGCAAGAGGCCCGAAGGTCCCCCTCTTTGGTCTTGCGACGTTATGCGGTATTAGCTACCGTTTCCAGTAGTTATCCCCCTCCATCGGGCAGTTTCCCAGACATTACTCACCCGTCCGCCACTCGTCACCCAAGGAGCAAGCTCCTCTGTGCTACCGTTCGACTTGCATGTGTTAGGCCTGCCGCCAGCGTTCAATCTGAGCCATGATCAAACTCTTCAATTTAAGTTTGATGCTCGTGAATTAAACTTCGTAATGAATTACGTATGTTCACTCAGAGACTTGGTATTCATTTTTCGTCTTGCGACGTTAAGAATCCGTATCTTCGAGTGCCCACACAGATTGTCTGATAAATTGTTAAAGAGCAGTGCCGCTTCGCTTTTTCTCAGCGGCGCGGGGTGTGCATATTACGCCATCCCGCTACGAAGTCAAGCATTTAATTTCGCCTTCTTCGCCGGAGTTCTCAGTGGAACCCCGCTGACCCGGCGGCTTGCGTGCCGTTGTTCCGTGTCAGTGGAGGCGCATTATAGGGAGTTATTTCAGACTGACAAGTTAAAAATACAAAAAACTTATCAAGCGATTACTTTTTAATCAACAGCTCTATTCTTGCCTGGTTATTAAACAAAAACGAGCCCCGCAGGGCCCGTTTATTGAGGTTTTGTGACTTACTGCACTGCCACAATGCGATCGTCATTCACTTCCAGACGAATCGTTTTGCCTGGAATCAGCTCACCAGACAGGATTTGCTGCGCCAGCGGGTTTTCGATCTGCTGCTGGATAGCACGTTTCAATGGACGTGCACCATATACCGGATCGTAACCATTCGCGCTCAGCAGTTTAAGCGCCTCGTCAGAGATGTGAATTTCATAGCCACGCTCTTCCAGACGTTTATACAGACGCTGCAGTTGGATCTGAGCAATAGAAGCAATGTGTTTCTCACCCAATGGATGGAATACAACAACCTCATCTATACGGTTGATGAATTCCGGGCGGAAGTTCTGGCTCACGACGCCCAGCACCATATCCTTCATGTGACCATAATCCAGCTCACCGAAGCGTTCCTGAATCAGATCAGAGCCAAGGTTCGAGGTCATGATGACAACCGTATTACGGAAATCGACCGTTCTCCCCTGCCCGTCAGTCAAACGACCATCGTCAAGCACCTGCAACAGAATGTTAAATACATCCGGATGCGCTTTTTCCACTTCATCCAGCAGAATGACAGAGTAAGGACGACGGCGTACCGCTTCCGTCAGATACCCACCTTCTTCATAACCGACATATCCCGGAGGCGCCCCGACCAGACGAGAGACAGAATGTTTCTCCATAAACTCGGACATATCGATACGCACCATCGCGTCGTCGCTGTCGAACATAAAATTAGCCAGCGCCTTACACAGTTCGGTTTTACCGACACCGGTTGGGCCAAGGAACAGGAATGAACCAATCGGACGATTCGGATCGGACAAACCCGCACGGCTACGGCGGATGGCATTAGATACCGCTTCTACCGCTTCGTTCTGGCCAATCACGCGGCTGTGCAGATCCTGTTCCATCCGCAATAATTTTTCCCGCTCGCCTTCCAACATACGAGCCACCGGGATCCCGGTCCAGCGCGCCAACACTTCTGCAATTTCTGCATCCGTCACTTTATTACGCAGCAGACGCATGGTTTTGCCTTCAGACTGGGTGGCTGCTTCCAGCTGTTTTTCCAGTTCCGGAATTTTGCCGTACTGCAGCTCGGACATGCGCGCCAGGTCGCCGACACGACGCGCCTGTTCGATAGCGATTTTTGCCTGTTCCAGCTCTGCCTTGATGGTTTGCGTGCCGGAGAGGGACGCTTTTTCAGCTTTCCACTCTTCTTCTAACTCAGAGTACTGGCGCTCTTTGTCGTCCAGCTCTTCATTAAGCATATCAAGACGTTTTTTGCTCGCCTCATCAGACTCTTTCATTAACGCCTGCTGTTCCAGCTTGAGCTGGATGATACGACGGTCGAGTCTGTCGAGTTCCTCCGGCTTGGAGTCAATCTGCATACGAATGCTGGATGCCGCTTCGTCAATGAGGTCGATAGCTTTATCCGGCAACTGACGATCGGCAATATAGCGGTGAGACAGCGTAGCTGCCGCAACAATTGCCGGATCAGTAATCTGTACATGGTGGTGCAGCTCGTAACGTTCTTTCAGTCCACGCAAAATGGCGATGGTGTCTTCTACTGATGGCTCAGCCACAAACACTTTCTGGAAACGACGTTCCAGCGCCGCATCTTTTTCGATGTACTGGCGGTATTCATCAAGCGTGGTGGCCCCTACGCAGTGCAGCTCCCCGCGCGCCAGCGCTGGTTTCAACATGTTGCCGGCGTCCATCGCGCCATCGGCTTTACCTGCACCGACCATTGTATGCAACTCATCGATGAACAGAATGACGTTGCCTTCCTGTTTCGAGAGATCGTTGAGCACACCTTTTAAACGTTCTTCAAATTCACCGCGATACTTCGCCCCGGCCACCAGCGCGCCCATATCCAGCGCCAGCACGCGACGACCTTTTAACCCTTCAGGTACTTCACCGTTAATGATTCGCTGTGCCAGCCCTTCGACGATAGCGGTTTTACCAACACCTGGCTCACCGATCAAAACCGGGTTATTTTTAGTACGACGTTGCAGCACCTGAATAGTGCGGCGAATTTCTTCATCACGACCAATAACCGGATCGAGTTTGCCTTGTTCGGCGCGCTCGGTCAGGTCGACGGTATATTTTTTCAAGGCCTGACGTTGGTCTTCAGCCCCCTGGTCATTCACGCTTTCACCTCCACGCATTTGTTCAATTGCCTGAGTGATATTGGCGGTTGTCGCTCCAGCTGATTTTAATAAATCGGTCAGCGTACCGCGTGACTCAAGCGCCGCCAGAACGAACAGTTCTGACGAAATAAAGTTGTCCCCACGTTTTTGCGCCAGCTTGTCGCAAAGATTCAGTACGCGCACCAGATCCTGAGAAGGCTGCACATCACCACCGGTACCTTCTACCTGCGGCAAGCGGCTCAACGCCTGGTCAATCGCTGTGCGTAACTGGCCAGCATTAATGCCAGCGGACGTTAACAAAGGACGAACCGATCCCCCTTCCTGATTCAGCAAGGCGCTCATTAGATGAAGTGGTTCGATGAATTGATTGTCGTGCCCCAATGCGAGTGACTGGGCATCGGCAAGAGCAAGCTGGAATTTATTGGTAAGACGATCCAGACGCATAACTCCTCCCATAACAGGTCAAAATTGCTACTGGAGATTAAATGAGGTCATCCCTCAATTATTCAAGGTGAATGACCTGAATTATGTGAAAAGAAAATTACACGTACCGGATCGTCTTGATTCTTTAGGTTATATCAGCCAAATAAAACTTGCCATACGACCCGTGGTATTGTCGCGACGATAAGAGAAGAACGTCTCACTTTCGCTGAAGGTGCAATGGTCACCACCGTAGACGTTCTCAACCCCCACATTTGCCAGACGCTGGCGCGCAAGCTGGTAGATATCCGCCAGATATTTTTCACCACGCGGCACAAATGCACTGTCAGCGTGCGGATCTTTTGCCATAAACGCTTCGCGGACTTCTGCTCCCACTTCAAACGCGTCCGGGCCAATCGCCGGTCCTAACCAGGCAATAATGTTTTCCGGTTTATCGCCAAAGCACGCCACCGTTTCTTCCAGCACACCTTCACATAACCCGCGCCAGCCCGCATGGGCCGCCGCCACCTCTGTTCCAGCACGATTACAAAACAGCACCGGCAGACAGTCCGCCGTCATCACCGCACATACGGTGCCCGGCGTATTACTGTAGGACGCATCTGCACGTTTAGATAAGTATGGCCCGCCGCTCAATTTCAGGACGTCTTTACCGTGTACCTGTTCAAGCCAGACGGGTTTCGAAGGCAGATTGCCCGCAGCAAACAGCCGCTTGCGGTTCTCTTCCACATGCTCCGGGTTATCACCACAATGGGCACCCAGGTTAAGCGAATCATAGGGCGACAGACTGACGCCGCCAATGCGGGTAGAACTACAGGCCGCGACACCCTGAGGTATCGGCCACTGCGGGACAATTAGCTTACTCATAGCCAGGCAACATCATCCTTATGCTCTTCGAAATCAGCGCGCATCACTTCGATAAGCTCCACCATATCTTGCGGAATCGGCGCATGCCATTCCATCTCAATACCGGAAATCGGGTGATACAAACGCAACATGGTCGCGTGCAGCGCCTGACGGTCAAACTTACGCAGCACGGAGATAAACTCGTCAGAAGCGCCTTTCGGTGGACGCGGACGACCACCGTAGACCTGGTCGCCCACCAGCGGATGGGTGATATGCGCCATGTGCACGCGGATCTGGTGCGTACGTCCGGTTTCCAGACGCAACCGCAGACGCGTGTGCACACGGAAATGCTCCATAATGCGATAGTGCGTTACCGCAGGTTTCCCCATTGGATGCACTGACATATGCGTACGTTTGGTTGGATGACGGCTGATCGGTTCTTCGACTGTACCGCCCGCTGTCATATGACCAATCGCCACGGCTTCATACTCACGAGTGATTTCGCGCAGCTGCAATGACTCGACCAGGCGCGTTTGCGCCGGGACAGTTTTTGCCACAACCATAAGTCCGGTTGTGTCTTTATCCAGACGGTGTACGATACCGGCACGAGGAACATCCGCGATTGGCGGGTAGTAATGCAGTAACGCATTCAATACCGTACCATCAGGATTACCTGCGCCCGGATGTACCACCAGGTCACGAGGTTTGTTGATGACAAGAATGTCGTCATCTTCATAAACGATATCCAGCGGGATATCCTGAGCTTCAAAACGAACCTCTTCATCAATTTCAGCATTGATGGAGACACGCTCTCCACCTAACACTTTTTCTTTCGGCTTATCGCAAAGATTGCCATTTACCAGTACGCGCTGGTCGAGGATCCATTCTTTTATGCGCGATCGCGAATAATCAGGGAACAATTCGGCCAAAGCCTGATCTAAGCGTTGACCAAGCTGATTTTCGGAGACTGTTGCGGTGAGTTCTACTCGTTGTGCCATAAACTGCTTCTTCGTTTAACGTTGGGTTTTACGGCTTTGCCGTTTAATATAGTGTGCTATTGTAGCTGGTCTTAACCGGGAGCAGGAACAGAGAATCTCCCGTATTACATTTTGAGGAAAGTCAAAACGTCATGACGCGCATGAAATATCTGGTGGCAGCAGCCACGTTGAGCCTGTTTTTGGCGGGTTGCTCTGGTTCAAAGGAAGAGGTGCCCGATAATCCGCCAAATGAAATCTACGCGACTGCTCAGCAAAAGCTGCAGGACGGTAACTGGAAACAGGCAATAACGCAATTGGAAGCGTTGGATAACCGCTATCCATTTGGACCGTATTCTCAGCAGGTGCAATTAGATCTCATCTACGCCTACTATAAAAACGCCGATCTGCCACTTGCTCAGGCTGCCATCGATCGTTTTATTCGTCTGAACCCGACTCACCCGAACATTGATTATGTCATGTACATGCGTGGCCTGACCAATATGGCGTTGGATGATAGCGCGCTGCAAGGATTCTTTGGCGTCGATCGTAGCGATCGCGATCCACAGCACGCCCGAGCTGCGTTTAATGACTTTTCCAAACTGGTACGTGGTTATCCGAACAGCCAGTACACAACCGATGCCACGAAGCGTCTGGTGTTCCTGAAAGATCGTCTGGCGAAGTATGAATACTCTGTTGCTGAGTACTATACCGCCCGTGGCGCATGGGTTGCAGTCGTGAACCGTGTGGAAGGTATGCTGCGTGACTATCCGGATACCCAGGCAACGCGTGATGCCCTGCCGTTGATGGAAAACGCTTATCGCCAAATGCAGATGAATGCCCAGGCAGAAAAAGTAGCGAAAATCATTGCCGCTAACAGCAGCAACACCTGATTGACCTCAGAATGCAAAACGGCAGCCCAAGGGCTGCCGTTTTTTTATCCGTTAACACCACAACTGAAGCGGTTTAGCTGCGACGCATCCTATCAAATATGGCCTGCTTTCAGGTATTCCTCAAGTAAAAAATCGCCTGTTCCTGCGGTGCCTCACAAAAAGGTTTTCTTGACAAAAAGCGACAAAAATATGTGATTTAGATCACATATTTTGACATTAGGAACGGTATGCTGGAATCACCAAGACGGGAAAGACAAGAGGTAAAATTTATGACAATGAACATTACCAGTAAACAAATGGAAATTACTCCGGCAATTCGCCAGCATGTCGCAGACCGTCTCGCCAAACTTGAAAAATGGCAAACTCATCTGATTAATCCACATATCATTCTGTCTAAGGAGCCACAGGGTTTCATTGCTGATGCCACCATCAATACACCGAACGGACATCTGGTCGCCAGCGCAAAACACGAGGATATGTACACCGCCATTAACGATTTGATCAACAAGCTGGAACGGCAGCTCAATAAAGTGCAGCACAAAGGCGAAGCCCGTCGTGCAACAACTTCAGTAAAAGACGCCAACTTCGTCGAAGCAGAAGAAGAGTAGTCCCTTACATTGAGTGTATCGCCAACGCGCCTTCGGGCGCGTTTTTTGTTGACATGGTGAAAACAGTACGGGTACTTTACTGATGCAGCCAAAGGAAAATTACATGAAACTTGTCCCGTTCTTCTTCGCATTCTTTTTTACCTTCCCCTGAATGGGAGGCGTTTCGTCGTGTGATAAAGAATGCGAAGACGAACAATAAGGCCTCCCACAACGGGAGGCCTTTTTTTTGATAACAAGAAAGGCAACACTATGACATCGGAAAACCCATTGCTGGCGCTGCGCGATAAGATCAGCACGCTGGATGAAAAATTACTGGCCCTGCTGGCTGAGCGACGTGGACTAGCCGTAGAAGTTGGCAAAGCTAAACTGCTTTCACATCGTCCGGTTCGTGATATCGACCGTGAGCGCGACCTGTTAGACCGCCTGATTCAGCTTGGCAAAGCACATCATCTTGATGCTCATTACATTACTCGCCTGTTCCAGCTGATTATCGAAGACTCCGTCCTGACCCAGCAGGCGCTCCTTCAGCAGCATCTGAATAAGAGCAACCCGCATTCCGCTCGTGTTGCCTTCCTGGGACCAAAAGGGTCTTACTCACACCTCGCCGCCCGTCAGTATGCCGCACGTCATTTTGAGCAGTTTATTGAAAGCGGCTGCGCGAAATTTGCCGATATCTTTAATCAGGTTGAGACCGGACAGGCAGACTACGCGGTAGTGCCTATTGAAAACACCAGTTCCGGTGCGATTAATGACGTTTACGATCTGCTGCAGCACACCAGCCTGTCTATCGTTGGCGAGATGACGATTACTATCGATCATTGCGTACTGGTGTCGGGAACAACCGATCTGGAGAGCATTGACACGGTATACAGCCACCCGCAACCGTTCCAGCAGTGCAGCAAGTTCCTGAACCGCTACCCGCACTGGAAGATTGAATACACTGAAAGCACTTCAGCTGCGATGGAAAAGGTCGCCCAGGCTAATTCGCCACGCGTGGCAGCCCTGGGAAGCGAAGCCGGTGGTGTACTGCATGGTCTGCAGGTACTTGAGCATATTGAAGCTAATCAGACACAAAACATTACCCGCTTCGTGGTACTGGCACGTAAAGCAATCAATGTTTCTGACCAGGTTCCAGCGAAAACAACGTTGCTGATGGCGACAGGGCAACAGGCCGGTGCTCTGGTAGAAGCATTGCTGGTGCTGCGTAACCATAATCTGATTATGACTAAACTGGAGTCACGCCCGATTCACGGCAATCCGTGGGAAGAGATGTTTTATCTTGATATCCAGGCCAATCTGGAATCGCCCCAAATGCAAAAAGCATTGAAAGAGCTGGGTGAGATTACGCGTTCGATGAAAGTATTGGGATGTTATCCGAGTGAAAACGTGGTGCCGGTCGATCCAAGCTAACGTTTGACAATGCCGGATGGCACTACGCTTATCCGGCATCTTAATTAAGGACGGCTGTCATTCGCCTGGCGTAACAAAGTACGGCTTTCACTCTGGAAGCGCTGCGCATAGTCGCCAAACCAGTGTTCCACCTTACGGAAACTGTCGATAAAAGCCTGCTTATCGCCCTGCTCCAGTAAACCGATCGCCTCACCAAAACGTTGGTAGTAGCGTTTGATCAGCGCAAGGTTGCTCTCCGACGACATAATAATATCGGCATAGAGCTGCGGATCCTGGGCAAACAGACGGCCAACCATTGCCAGTTCAAGACGGTAAATCGGCGAAGAAAGAGCCAGTAACTGCTCCAGTTGCACATTCTCCTCCGCTAAATGCAGCCCATACGCAAATGTCGCAAAGTGGCGTAACGCCTGAATGAACGCCATATTCTGGTCGTGCTCAACGGCGCTAATCCGATGCAATCTCGCGCCCCAAACCTGAATCTGCTCAAGGAACCACTGATAGGCTTCCGGCTGCCGCCCATCACACCAAACAACGACCTGTTTTGCCAGGCTGCCGCTGTCAGGACCAAACATCGGGTGTAAACCCACAACCGGACCGTCATGTGCCGCCAGCATCGCCTGCAGAGGACCATTTTTCACTGAGGCCAGATCAACCAGAATACAGTCAGGCGGCAGGCGCGGTAATTTGGCGATTACCAGTTCGGTGACGTGGATCGGCACACTGACGATCACCATGCCTGCATCGGCGACGATCTCCGTGGCGCGATCCCAGTCCTGCTGTTCCAGGATCCGCACCTGATAACCAGACAGCGTCAGCATCTTCTCGAACAGCCGCCCCATCTGTCCGCCACCACCGACGATCACCACCGGACGCAAAGAAGGACAAAGCGTCTTAAAGCCTTTGTCATTCTCACTGGAATAAGACTCGCGCATAACCCGACGCAATACATCTTCGATCAGATCTGGCGGCACCCCCAGCGCTTCAGCTTCTGCACGGCGGGAAGCCAACATCGAGGCTTCCCGCTCGGGTACGTAGATCGGCAGCCCAAAGCGGCTTTTGACTTCACCGACTTCGGCAACCAGCTCCAGACGCCGTGCCAGTAAATCCAGCAACGCCTTATCAACTTCATCAATTTGATCGCGTAGTGCGGTCAATTCAGCAACCATACCAACCTCTTATGCTACACGCGCCGTCAGTTGGCCGTTTAAATCCTGGCTAATTTCACGCAGTAGCGCATCCGTCATTTCCCAGCTAATGCAGGCATCAGTTACGGAGACGCCGTATTTCATTTCGCTACGCGGCTGTTCGGAGGACTGGTTGCCTTCGTGAATATTACTTTCAATCATCAAGCCAATGATTGAGCGATTGCCATCTTTGATTTGGGCGATCACAGATTCAGCCACGGCTGGCTGGCGACGGTAATCTTTATTTGAATTACCATGACTGCAATCTACCATCAGAGAAGGTCGTAGTCCTGCCTGCTCCATCTCTTTTTCACACTGGGCGACATCCGCTGGGCTGTAGTTCGGCGCTTTACCGCCACGCAGGATCACGTGACCATCTGGATTACCCTGAGTTTGCAGTAGTGCAACCTGCCCCGCCTGGTTAATACCAACAAAGCGGTGTGATTGTGCTGCGGCGCGCATGGCGTTAATTGCCGTCGCCAGGCTCCCATCTGTACCATTCTTAAAACCAACCGGCATGGAAAGACCAGAAGCCATTTCACGATGCGTCTGTGATTCAGTGGTACGCGCACCGATAGCAGACCAGCTAAACAGATCGCCCAGGTATTGCGGGCTGTTTGGATCTAACGCTTCTGTTGCCAGCGGTAGCCCCATATTCACCAGTTCAAGCAGCAGTTGACGCGCAATTTTCAAGCCTGCTTCAACATCAAAAGAGCCATCCATATGAGGATCATTAATTAACCCTTTCCAACCGACGGTGGTACGGGGCTTTTCAAAGTAGACGCGCATCACCAGATAGAGGCTATCGCTGACCTCTGCGGCAAGGGCTTTAAATCGACGAGCGTACTCAATAGCCGCTTCAGGATCGTGAATCGAGCATGGACCACACACCACCAGCAGTCGCGGGTCGCGCCCAGAGATAATGTCTGAAATGGTTTTACGCGACTGAGCGATTTGCGCCTCCTGTGCAAGGCTCAGCGGAAATTCCGCTTTAAGCTGCTCTGGGGTCATCAGAACCTGTTCGTCGGTAATGTGTACGTTATTCAGCGCGTCTTTTTGCATGATGGTGATCCTGTTTAGCTCGTTTGCGATAGTTTTCCTCAGCGAGGAGATAATCACGATAACACAACAGGTAAAGATTTCAATCCACATTCCGTAAATTTTTATTTACGGAAGACCTTTTTGCAGCAAAAACACTGCAAAATTCCGTACAATTAAATTTACACCATTCTATATATGAATCCGCTATGCTTTAAAAAACGGGGAGAACAGGCAATGAAGCAACTCATCTGTACCTTATTTGTATTATTTCTCAGCGGATGTCAGATAGATCCCTATACTTTTTCCCCTACCTGGACAGGTACCGACTGGTTTGATGCCGGAATACAGGATGCCATTTCAGGCCATGTCGTTAAAGATAACGAGACACTTGCCGACAACTACGATGACCCGGAGGTCGATCGTGCCCAATATCTTAAGGGGTACGCCGAAGGACAAAGGAAAACCTGTCAGCAGGACTTTGTTTACGCGAGAGGATTGACCGGCAAAACCTTCCCCGCCAGTTGCGACACGGTAGACAATGTCAGCCGATTACATGAAGCATGGCAAAAAGGAGCAAACGAAGGAGCAGCCTCAACAAGGTTAAATTAAACAAGAGCTTAAATTTTATAAATTAATGAGATTTAGCTTAAATACTCAATACACTCATTCCAGGAATAATGACGCCCTGGGAAAATAATGTTATTTTGTTGCAAACAATCTTGAATGTATATCGACGCAATACGGCAAACGCTGGTAGGTACCTATTCATGAGCTTTTCTTACCGACTCATACTTCTACTGGCACTGCTTCTGACCGGATTACCTCTGTACGCTCACAGCGTCACGGAAGAGGCAAAATCTGTGCGCTCTATGGTTTCCGGTATCGTCAGTTATACACGCTGGCCAGCACTTTCAGGGCCACCAAAACTGTGTATATTCTCTTCTTCGCGCTTTTCCAGCGTGCTGGAAGATACCCGAGCAGGAGCACTACCCTATCTTCCTGTCATCATTCATACGGAACAAGAAGTTTTAGTTGCGCAGTGTGATGGTTTTTATTTTGGAAAAGAAAGCCCTACATATCAGGCGGAACTAAAGAATAAATATCCTACTAAGGCATTGTTATTAATTGCCGAACAGAATCCCGAATGCGTTATTGGCAGCGCTTTTTGCCTCATAATTAAAGATGAAGACGTGAGATTTTCCGTAAATATGGATTCCCTGTCACGCAGCGGTGTAAGGGTAAGTCCAGACGTATTGATGCTTGCGCGGAATAAAAAGCATGAATAAGGGTCCTTCTCCCATAAAACGCCCAACGTTTAAGCGGACGCTGCGGCGTATCAGCATCGTCAGCGTACTGGTAACCATGACGCTGATTTGGCTGCTGCTTAGCATTTCGTCTGTGCTGGCTCTGAAGCAATACGCACAAAAGAATCTGGATCTCACGGCAGCAACCATGACCCGCACGCTCGAAGCCGCATTAGTCTTTTCGGATAGCGTCGCAGCGTCGGAAACGCTGGCGGCACTAGGACAGCAAGGGCAATTTTCAGTTGCAGAAGTCCGCAATCAAAAGCAGAAAGTGATCGCCACCTGGCGCTATGACGCGCAGGATGCTACTGACAAAATCAGCAGTATCATCAGCCACTGGTTGTTCCCACAACCGGTAACTCAACCCATTTTGCACAATGGCGACGTTATTGGTGAGGTGCGCCTGATTGCTCGCGACAGCGTTATTAGTCATTTCATTTATTTGTCGCTGGCGGTTCTTACCGGATGCATTTTACTGGCATCGGGTATTGCATTAATGCTTACTCGTTATTTACACAATGGTGTCGTGGACGCCCTGCAAAATATTACTGAGGTGGTACATGATGTTCGTACCAATCGTAATTTCTCACGGCGCGTATCTGAAGAACGGATTGAAGAATTTCATCTGTTTGCGCAGGACTTTAATAGCCTGCTGGATGAAATGGAAGAGTGGCAACTACGTCTCCAGGCAAAGAATGCCCAACTGTTGCGTACCGCGCTACATGACCCTTTGACTGGTCTTGCGAACCGTGCCGCATTTCGCAGCAGTATTAACGCACTGATGAACGACGACGCGGCCCACAGCAGCTCTGCGTTGTTATTCCTTGATGGCGATAATTTTAAATTTATTAATGATACCTGGGGACACGCTGCGGGCGATCGGGTCCTGATTGAAGTCGCAAAAAGGCTGGCCGAATTTGGTGGTAATCGGCATCACCCATACCGACTTGGCGGCGATGAATTTGCCATGGTGCTTTACAGCGTCCATTCTGAATACGAAGTTCAACGTATCTGCGCGGCGTTGTCGCAAGAGTTTAATCGACCTTTTGACCTGCATAACGGTCATCTGGCAAGCATGACACTCAGTATTGGTTTTGCGCTGACGTGGGAACATGCCTCTGCCGAGAAATTACAAGAACTTGCCGATCATAATATGTATCAGGCTAAAAATTTGCGCGCTGAGCGCATTATTAAAAAATAAGGAATTACACACATGCTAAGACGTTTATTATCCCCGTTTATTCTCATCATGCTGATTCTGGCAGGCTGTCAGGCACCTCAGGGGAAATTTACCCCAGAGCAAATTGCAGCTATGAAATCGTACGGATTTACTGAAGCTTCAGGAGACTGGTCTCTGGGTTTGTCTGACACCATCCTGTTTGACAAAAACGACTATAAACTCCGCCCTGAAAGTGAAAAACAAATCCAGGAAATGGCATCCAAACTGGCTGCTACCGGGTTAAACCATGCTCGTCTGGATGGTCACACCGATAACTATGGCGAGGACAGCTACAACGAAGCTCTGTCGCTCAAACGAGCCAATGTGGTTGCAGACGCCTGGGCTCGGGGTGCCAATATTCCACGAACTAACCTGACAACCCAAGGGCTCGGGAAGAAATACCCGCTTGCCAGCAACCAGACGTCAAAAGGCCGTGCCGAAAACCGCCGCGTTGCAGTCGTGATCTCGACACCGTAATCAATATCCAACTGGCTGCGCGTCGCGCAGTCATCTAACAAAAAATAAAGGTCGGAGTAAAAAAAGGGCCAGCCTTTCGGCCAGCCCTTTTCTAACAGGATGTCGCTTGCGCGAATCTTAGTTAAGACGCTCTTTGATACGAGCAGACTTACCAGTGCGCTCACGCAGGTAGTACAGTTTAGCTTTACGAACAGCACCACGACGTTTAACAGCAATGCTGTCAACTACCGGAGAGTGAGTCTGGAAGACACGCTCAACGCCTTCGCCGTTGGAAATTTTACGAACAGTGAATGCAGAGTGCAGACCGCGGTTACGAATAGCGATAACCACGCCCTCGAATGCCTGCAGACGTTTTTTGGAACCTTCAACAACCCATACTTTCACTTCCACGGTATCACCCGGACGGAAGGAAGGTACGTCCTGCTTCATCTGTTCTTGTTCAAGTTGCTTAATAATGTTGCTCATAATTTAATCTCTTATCCTGGGTAAACTGATATTGGGGGCTTACGCCTGCCCATCATGTTTATGTTGCTGTTGTGCGTGTTCCTTTTTGAACTCCGCCAGCAACCTTGCTTGCTCTTCAGTCAGAGCCAGGTTTTCCAGAAGTTCAGGTCTTCTAAGCCAGGTCCGGCCCAGCGACTGCTTCAAACGCCAGCGACGTATCTCAGCGTGGTTCCCCGACAGTAATACCGCCGGTACTTCCATCTGCTCTAACACTTCAGGTCGGGTATAGTGTGGACAGTCCAGCAACCCGTCAGCAAACGAATCTTCGATTGCCGAAGCCTCATGACCCAGAACCCCCGGAATAAACCGGGAAACGGAGTCGATCAGCGTCATTGCCGGTAACTCACCACCGCTGAGAACGTAATCGCCGATTGACCATTCTTCGTCAATTTCGGTTTGAATCACGCGCTCATCTATTCCTTCATAGCGACCGCACACCAGAATCAACTTTTGATTCGTTGCCAGTTCGCAAACGCCCGCTTGATCAAGCTTGCGTCCCTGAGGTGACAGATAAATCACCTTTGCGCCTTCACCAGCCGCAGCTTTTGCTGCATGAATGGCGTCCCGTAAAGGTTGCACCATCATTAACATCCCCGGTCCGCCGCCGTAAGGACGATCGTCCACGGTACGGTGCCGGTCATGAGTAAAGTCACGAGGACTCCAACTCTGGATGTTCAGCAGGCCATTTTTTACTGCCCGGCCAGTTACCCCGTAATCGGTAATTGCGCGGAACATTTCTGGAAACAGGCTAACGATACCTATAAACACAAGCCAATCCCCATAACGCCGACTTTTACCGTTTATCCGGTGGTTTAAAAACCAGGATCCCAATCTACTTCGATAGTACGAGTAGCGAGATCGACTTTCTTGATAACCTGCCCATCGAGGAACGGCACAAGACGTTCCTTGATACCAAACGCATCTTTCAGGTTTGCCTTGATGACGATGACGTCATTAGAACCGGTTTCCATCATATCGACGACTTTACCGAGATCGTAGCCTTCAGTGGTCACTACCTGGCAGCCCATAAGGTCTTTCCAGTAGTAGGAACCATCTTCCAGCGCTGGCAACTGCGAGGAATCCACGACAATTTCGCAATTAGTCAGTAGATTCGCCGAATCACGATCGTCAACGCCTTTCAGCTTGATGATCAGATCCTGATTGTGGTGCTTCCAGCTTTCCAGCTGTACTTGCTGCCACTGACCCGCCTTCTGGATAAACCAGGGCTGATAGTCAAAAATGCTTTCGGCGTCTTCAGTGGAAGAAAACACTCTGAGCCAACCACGGATACCGTAAGAAGACCCCATTTTCCCCAAAACGATGGGTTCTACAGGAGCCTGTGCGGCGAGTTGCTTGCTCATCATGACCACCGTGACAGATTAAGCTGCTTTGTTTGCTGCTTTGATCAGCGTAGCTACGCGATCAGAAATAGTCGCGCCCTGGCCAACCCAGTGAGCGATGCGATCCAGATCCAGGCGAGTGCCTTCTTCTTTTTCGCTAGCGATTGGGTTAAAGAAGCCAACGCGCTCGATGAAGCGACCGTTGCGTGCATTACGGCTGTCGGTAACAACAACCTGGTAGAACGGACGCTTTTTAGCGCCGTGACGAGCTAAACGAATAGTAACCATAACATCCTCTTGTGTGAATAAAACACCCAGGCCCCATCGAGGAACGGAGCCCGGGTGTCATATTAAAAGCCCGAAAATTTTACTGATTTCTGGGAAAAAAGCAATCAACATGTGATGAAGCTTTATACCAGGGCGTTACCGTTGCAGCCAGTTTGGCGTCGGCGCGCGCGCAGAAAGCGGAGCGTACACGCAGTACGTGAGCATTTCGAGCACACTCCGGCGTCAAAATGGCAAATAAGGTAGCCCGATATATTTATCTACCGGGGAAGCCGGGCGGCATCATCCCCTTCATACCACGCATCATCTTCGCCATTCCGCCCTTCTTCATTTTCTTCATCATGCGCTGCATGTCGTCGAACTGTTTCAGAAGACGGTTAACGTCCTGTACCTGCATCCCGCAGCCCAGTGCGATACGGCGTTTGCGGGAGCCTTTGATGATTTCCGGCTTAGCGCGTTCTTTCATCGTCATCGAGTTGATGATGGCTTCCATACGCACCAGCACTTTATCGTCCATCTGCGATTTCACGTTGTCAGGGATCTGCCCCATGCCCGGCAGCTTGCCCATCAGGCTGGCCATGCCGCCCATGTTTTTCATCTGCTTAAGCTGTTCAAGGAAATCGTTCAGATCGAAGCCGTCGCCTTTTTTCAGCTTGCTTGCTAATTTCTCTGCCTGTGCACGGTCAACTTTGCTTTCGATATCTTCGATCAGCGACAGCACGTCGCCCATGCCGAGAATACGTGAGGCAATTCTGTCCGGATGGAACGGCTCCAGCGCTTCCGTTTTCTCACCAACGCCGAGGAATTTAATCGGCTTACCAGTGATATGACGAATAGACAATGCCGCACCGCCACGGGCGTCACCATCGACTTTAGTCAGTACCACACCGGTCAGCGGCAGTGCTTCGTTAAACGCTTTCGCAGTATTCGCAGCATCCTGACCGGTCATGGCATCGACAACAAACAGCGTTTCTACCGGTTTGATAGAAGCGTGGACCTGTTTGATTTCGTCCATCATCGCTTCATCAACATGCAGACGACCGGCGGTATCCACCAGTAGCACGTCGTAGAATTTGAGCTTAGCTTCTTTCAGCGCGGCATTAACAATATCAATCGGCTTCTGGCCGACATCCGACGGGAAGAAGTCCACGCCGACCTGTTCGGCCAACGTTTCCAGCTGTTTGATCGCCGCCGGGCGATAGACGTCGGCAGAGACCACCAGCACTTTCTTCTTGTGCTTCTCGCGCAGGAATTTACCCAGCTTACCGACGCTGGTGGTTTTACCCGCACCCTGCAGGCCCGCCATCAGCACCACGGCCGGTGGCTGTGCCGCCAGGTTTAGCGTCTGGTTCTCTTCGCCCATCGCCGAAACCAGTTCGCTACGAACGATTTTAACGAACTCCTGACCCGGGGTCAGGCTCTTGTTAACTTCGTGACCAACCGCTTTCTCTTTTACGCGATTGATAAACTCACGCACTACCGGCAGCGCAACGTCAGCCTCCAGTAGCGCCATGCGCACTTCGCGCAGCGTCTCTTTAACGTTGTCTTCAGTAAGGCGTCCACGGCCACTGATATTGCGCAGCGTGCGCGACAAACGATCGGTTAAATTATCAAACATTGTCTCTCGCCTGGGGTGGAAACGGTCGGTCGCGACAGCGACACATCAACAGAAATTTGTCGCAGTATAACATGAAGCCGCCTTTGTTGTTATGCAACGGTTGGAGCAGCGGTCACGTAACGCTATACTGCTTTTCTTTATCCTTGGCCAACTGTCGACACCCATATGCCCGTTTTTGCTCTGTTAGCCCTTGTCGCCTATTCCGTCAGCCTTGCGCTGATCGTTCCCGCCCTGCTGCAAAAAAACAGCGGCTGGCGGCGTATGGCTATTCTTTCTGCGGTTATCGCGCTGGTCTGTCACGCGTTTGCCCTGGAAGCACGTATTCTGCCAGGTGGTGAAAGCGGACAAAACCTGAGCCTGCTGAACGTCGGTTCTCTGGTTAGCCTGATGATCTGTACTGTCATGACCATTGTGGCCTCGCGCAACCGCGGCTGGCTATTGCTACCGATCGTCTATGCGTTTGCATTAATCAATCTGGCATGCGCTACGTTTATGCCCAACGAATACATCACCCATCTCGAAGCAACTCCAGGCATGATGATTCACATCGGGTTATCGCTGTTCGCTTACGCCACGCTGATTATCGCCGCGCTCTATGCGCTGCAACTGGCATGGATTGACTACCAGTTGAAAAACAAAAAACTGGCCTTCAGCAATGAAATGCCACCGCTGATGAGCATTGAGCGGAAGATGTTTCATATCACCCAGATAGGCGTGGTTCTGCTGACGCTGACGCTGTGTACTGGCCTGTTTTATATGCACAACCTGTTCAGCACAGAAAATATTGATAAAGCCGTTCTGTCTATCGTGGCATGGTTTGTCTATATCGTTCTGCTGTGGGGACATTACCATGAAGGCTGGCGCGGACGTCGTGTCGTCTGGTTTAACGTCGCAGGCGCAGGTATTCTGACGCTGGCCTATTTCGGCAGCCGCATCCTGCAGCAGTTCGTGAGTTAAATCTTTAAGGAACCCTACGTGGAACACATCTCCACCACCACGCTTATTGTCACGCTTCTCATTATGGTGGTCATTTCCGCCTATTTTTCCGGTTCCGAAACCGGAATGATGACCCTGAACCGCTACCGTCTGCGACACCGGGCAAAACAGGGAAATCGTCAGGCAAAACGCGTTGAGAAATTACTTCGTAAGCCCGACCGTCTGATAAGCCTGGTCCTCATTGGCAACAACCTGGTGAATATTTTGGCCTCCGCACTCGGTACCATTGTCGGTATGCGTCTGTATGGCGATGCGGGCGTGGCAATCGCCACCGGGGTCCTGACCTTTGTGGTACTGGTATTTGCTGAAGTATTGCCCAAAACCATTGCCGCGCTGTATCCAGAAAAAGTGGCCTATCCCAGCAGCGTGTTGTTAGCGCCACTGCAAGTACTGATGATGCCGCTTGTCTGGTTACTGAATACCATCACGCGTCTGCTGATGCGGATGATGGGCATCAAAACGGATATCGTGGTGAGCGGTTCGCTGAGTAAAGATGAACTACGCACGCTGGTGAATGAATCGCGCTCGCAAATCTCTCGTCGTAACCAGGATATGCTGCTGTCCGTGCTGGACCTGGAAAAAGTCAGCGTCGATGACATTATGATCCCGCGTAACGAAATCATCGGTATCGATATTAACGATGACTGGAAGTCTATCGTCCGCCAACTTTCTCACTCCCCGCACGGGCGTATTGTGCTGTACCGCGACTCGCTGGACGATGCCATTAGCATGTTGCGCGTGCGTGAAGCGTGGCGACTCATGGCCGAGAAAAAGGAGTTCACCAAAGAGACCATGCTACGCGCCGCCGACGAGATCTACTTTGTCCCGGAAGGCACCCCGCTCAGCACTCAGTTGATCAAATTTCAGCGTAATAAGAAGAAGGTCGGCCTGGTGGTCAACGAATATGGCGATATTCAGGGGTTGGTCACCGTTGAAGATATTCTGGAGGAGATTGTCGGTGACTTCACCACTTCAATGTCACCAACGCTTGCCGAAGAAGTCACGCCGCAGAATGACGGTTCAGTAATTATTGATGGCAGCGCCAACGTTCGTGAAATCAATAAGGCATTTAACTGGCATTTGCCGGAAGATGATGCGCGAACGGTAAACGGTATTATCCTTGAAGCACTGGAAGAGATCCCCGTTGCCGGCACGCGAGTGCGTATTGGGCAGTACGATATCGATATTCTCGACGTGCAGGACAATATGATTAAGCAGGTGCAGGTATTGCCGGTCAAACCGCTACGAGAAAGCGTATCTGACCAATGAGGATAATCCAGACCGGGTAACGCATCAGCACTACCCGGTCTGAGGCTGATTAGCTTTTTGCTTTCGCCACAGACACCATTGCCGCGCGAATGGTACGTCCATTAAGGGTATAGCCTTTCTGCATGACCATCAGCACGTTACCGGCAGCAACTTCATCAGACTCAACCATTGCAATAGCCTGGTGTACGTTCGGGTCCATCGGCACATCGATATCCGCAACCACCTGCACGCCAAACTTCGCCACAACATCCAGCATCGACTTGCGGGTCAGTTCAATACCTTCAACCATCGCCGCCATCGCGTCATTATCTTTGTTCGCCACTTCCAGCGCGCGATCCAGGCTATCCAGCACCGGCAGCAGTTCGTTGACGAATTTTTCCAACGCAAATTTATGCGCTTTTTCTACGTCAAGTTCGGTACGACGACGCAGGTTTTCCATTTCCGCTTTGATACGCAACACGCTGTCACGCTCGCGCGTTTCAGCTTCTGCAAGCTGAGCCTCCAGATTCGCAATCTTTTCATCGCGCGGATCCACCTGCTCAGCAGAAGCGTCTGATTCTACCGCCTCAACTTCTTCGTGCTGATCCATGATAATTTCTTCCGGGGCTTGCCCCTCAGGCGTTTTCTGTTCTTTACTACTCATGAATTTCTCCGCGTTTTTTTCGCATTCATCTCGCTAACCTGGATTATTATGGGGATAAGATTCAGGGTTTCAAGGGAAGTACTCACATTGTCACTAATCTTCGTTACAAGGACCTCGAGAAAATGAACAAACATTTCAAGTGTATTGGCATTGTGGGGCATCCACGTCACCCCACTGCACTGACCACACATGAAATGCTCTACCGCTGGCTGTGCGTCAAAGGTTATGAGGTTATCGTTGAGCAACAAATCGCCCACGAGCTGCAGTTGAAAAATGTGAAAACCGGTACGCTCGCAGAAATTGGTCAGCAAGCAGACCTCGCCGTAGTCGTCGGTGGCGACGGCAATATGCTGGGGGCCGCACGCACCCTGGCACGTTATGACATCAAAGTTATCGGGATTAACCGCGGCAATCTCGGTTTTCTGACCGACCTTGACCCAGACAATGCACAACAACAGTTAGCTGACGTACTGGAAGGCCACTACATCAGCGAAAAGCGCTTTTTACTCGAAGCCCAGGTGTGCCAGCAGGATTGCCAGAAGCGTATTAGCACGGCCATCAATGAAGTTGTGCTGCACCCCGGTAAAGTGGCGCACATGATTGAATTTGAAGTCTATATCGATGAAATCTTTGCCTTCTCCCAGCGTTCAGACGGGCTAATTATCTCCACCCCGACCGGCTCTACCGCCTATTCGCTCTCTGCCGGAGGTCCCATCCTCACCCCTTCCCTGGATGCTATTACGCTGGTGCCGATGTTCCCGCATACGCTTTCCGCGCGACCGCTGGTAATCAACAGTAGCAGTACCATTCGCCTGCGCTTTTCTCATCGCCGCAACGATCTTGAGATCAGCTGTGACAGCCAGATCGCCCTGCCTATCCAGGAAGGTGAAGACGTATTGATTCGCCGCTGTGATTATCATCTGAACCTGATACACCCAAAAGATTACAGTTATTTCAATACATTAAGCACTAAATTAGGCTGGTCAAAAAAATTATTCTAATTTAACGTCAACCTCTTTACTGTATAAAAAACCAGTTTATACTGTATGTAATCACAGTTATGGTTTTTCATACAGGAAAACAACTATGTTGGCACAACTGACCATCAGCAATTTTGCTATCGTTCGTGAACTGGAGATCGATTTCCAAAGCGGAATGACCGTCATCACCGGCGAGACCGGTGCGGGTAAATCCATTGCCATTGATGCTCTCGGGTTGTGTCTGGGCGGGCGGGCAGAGGCCGACATGGTGCGTACAGATGCCACACGCGCCGATCTGTGCGCGCGCTTCTCTTTAAAAGATACCCCTGCGGCGCTACGCTGGCTGGAAGAGAACCAGCTTGAAGAAGGTCGTGAGTGTTTGTTACGCCGCGTAATCAGCAGCGACGGACGCTCCCGCGGATTTATCAATGGCACTGCCGTTCCCCTGTCACAGCTCCGTGAACTGGGCCAGTTGCTTATTCAAATCCATGGCCAGCATGCACATCAACTCCTGACAAAATCGGAACACCAAAAGTCCCTGCTTGATGGTTACGCTAATGAAGCATCCCTGATTCAGGAAATGTCCGCGCGCTACCAGCTTTGGCACCAAAGCTGCCGCGACCTAGCGCATCATCAGCAACAAAGCCAGGAGCGCGCTGCCCGGGCGGAACTGTTGCAATATCAGTTAAAAGAGCTGAACGAATTCAACCCCCAGGCAGGCGAGTTTGAGCAAATTGATGAAGAGTACAAGCGTCTGGCTAACAGCGGGCAGTTGCTCACCACCAGCCAGCAAGCGCTGGCGATCATGGCAGACGGCGAAGACGTTAATCTGCAAAGCCAGCTGTACACGGCAAAACAGTTGGTTAGTGAACTGGCAGGAATGGACGGTAAGCTCTCCGGTATTCTGGACATGCTGGAAGAGGCGACAATCCAGCTCAGCGAAGCCAGCGATGAGTTGCGCCACTATTGCGATCGTCTGGATTTAGACCCTAACCGTTTGTTCGAACTTGAGCAGCGTATTTCCAGACAAATTTCATTGGCGCGAAAGCATCATGTTGCCCCTGAAGCGCTGCCACAGTTCTATCAGTCATTGCTGGATGAACAACAGCAGCTTGACGATCAGGCTGACTCGCTCGAAACCTTAACCCTGGCGGTAAACACGCACCACCAGCAGGCGCTGGAAACGGCAAAAATGCTGCACCAACAGCGCCAGCATTATGCTCAGGAATTGGGGAAACTCATCACAGAAAGCATGCATGCTCTCTCGATGCCGCACGGTGTCTTTTGCATTGATGTGAAATTTGAGGAACACCATCTGAGCGCAGACGGTGCCGATCGTGTGGAATTCAAAGTTACCACTAACCCGGGTCAGCCGTTACAGCCGATTGCGAAAGTCGCTTCCGGTGGTGAGTTGTCGCGCATTGCGCTGGCTATTCAGGTGATTACCGCGCGTAAAATGGAAACTCCTGCGCTGATTTTCGATGAAGTCGACGTTGGTATCAGTGGTCCGACGGCAGCGGTTGTGGGTAAGCTACTGCGTCAATTGGGTGAATCAACCCAGGTGATGTGTGTGACTCACCTGCCGCAGGTTGCTGGCTGCGGTCATCAACATTTCTATGTCAGCAAAGAAACTGACGGCGCAATGACCGAAACACACATGCAGCCGCTGGATAAACGCGCTCGCCTGCAGGAATTAGCCCGCCTGCTTGGCGGTAGCGAAGTGACGCGTAATACCCTCGCAAATGCAAAAGAACTGCTGGCGGCATAAACTTTTTTACCTTGTGACGGTCTGAGTTCAACATAAAATCGCCGACCGACCCGACAGCAAAAGGTTTTAAAGTGGTGAAAGGTCTATTATCATCGGCATATTACATATGAGCCGCGTACTGCTCGGGCCCGAAAAGGAATCAAATCACTATGCGCTGTAAAACGCTGACTGCTGCTGCAGCAGTACTACTGATGTTGACTGCAGGCTGTTCCACTCTGGAGCGAGTGGTTTACCGCCCTGACATCAACCAGGGAAATTATCTGACACCTACCGATGTCGCCAAAGTGCGTACAGGTATGACGCAACAGCAAGTTGCTTATGCACTGGGTACACCAATGATGTCCGATCCTTTTGGTACTAACACCTGGTTTTATGTGTTCCGTCAGCAGCCAGGGCATGAAGGCGTTACTCAGCAAACGCTGACGCTGACCTTTAACAGCAGCGGCGTATTAACCAACATTGATAACAAACCTGCTCTGACCGACAACAAGTAGGTTTGAGAGATCAAAAAAAGGTGCTCAATGAGCACCTTTTTTATTGTCTGTTATTTTTTAGCGGATTTCTCTGCCCGCTGCCTGCGCAGTTCTTTCGGATCAGCAATCAATGGCCGATAAATTTCCACCCGATCGCCGTCATGCAAAACATCAGCAAGCTTTACCGGACGGCTGTAGATGCCCACCTTATTTTTGCTGAGATCGATATCAGTACGTAGCTCCAGCAATCCCGAAGCGCGAATCGCCTCTTCGACGGTTGCGCCCTGCTGCAACGTCACGCGCTGTAGATACTGTTTCTCGGGCAGCGCGTACGCTACTTCAACGACAATTTTAGCCGACGCTGACACTGTAAACCTCTTTCGCGCGAACCGTGAAGGCCTGCACCATATTAGAAGCCAGCTCTTTAAAGATGCGGCCAAACGCCAGTTCGATTAACTTATTGGTGAACTCAAAATCGAGATGAAACTCAATACGACACGCTTCATGACTTAGTGGCGTAAACTTCCAGCCGCCAATCAGTTTCTTGAACGGTCCATCGACCAGATGCATCAGGATGCTCTGGTTACTGGTCAGTTGATTACGCGTGGTGAACGTTTTGCTGATCCCTGCTTTCGAGACATCCACAGCGGCCGTCATTTGCCCCGGAGTCGACTCCAGGACGCGGCTTCCGGTGCAACCCGGTAAAAACTGAGGATAGGATTTAACATCATTCACTAACTGATACATCTGTTCCGCACTGTAAGGTACTAAAGCGGTCCGGCTAATCTGAGGCATAACAATTTCCATCAATATCAATCGTGCAAATAATACCATTTATCATCCGCTAAAAAAAACGCTATAGCCCAACTCGTGCTAAGATAGCGCCTTGCGCCCCGCTGGATGAAATGGGGTGTTTTTCAATTCCAGATTACCTATACTGAGCGGCATTATGACGAAGAAAAAAGCACACAAACCTGGCTCAGCCACAATCGCGCTCAACAAGCGCGCACGACACGAATACTTTATTGAAGAAGAGTTCGAAGCTGGACTCGCACTGCAAGGCTGGGAAGTCAAATCCCTGCGCGCAGGAAAGGCCAATATTGGCGATAGCTATGTCATTCTCAAAGACGGCGAAGCGTTCCTGTTTGGCGCCAACTTCACGCCGATGGCCGTTGCCTCAACGCACGTCGTGTGTGACCCTACTCGCACCCGTAAGCTTCTGTTAAACCAACGCGAACTTGACTCCTTATATGGACGCATGAATCGTGACGGTTACACCGTCGTGGCACTTTCGCTGTACTGGAAGAATGCCTGGTGCAAAGTCAAAATTGGCGTCGCAAAAGGGAAGAAACAGCACGACAAGCGTTCCGATGTAAAAGAACGTGAGTGGCAGTTGGACAAAGCTCGTATTATGAAAAATGCAGGTCGATAAATCCCCTCTCAGCGGCCAGTCTCTCATCATGAGGCTGGCTCTTATTGTTTAGTTATTGAAACCCACCCATTATATTCACCAAAATTATAGTTTTTACACCGCTGAATCGTTCAAACCTAAAATAGTCTTTTCATTATTTTATCGGGTCCATAGCTTAATAAAATAAAACTTCAAGAGCGTATCGTTTATATTTTACGCCTCACCAATAACACTATTATTACTGGTGTTTATTAGATTTGTAAAAAACCACAAAGAAGAAAAAACAACTTTATATACAGCAAGTTAGATTTCAACAACAACCAAAACACGTACTGGAAAGTATCCTTTTCAATTACCTCAATGTATTTTTAATATAGATAATTTGCGTAATACATCCTTTCTGACTATATCATCTAATACGAAAGAACTATTCAGACTCAGGGGCCCTGACGTATTCGAAAAACAAACTGATACTTGCGTGACCTAATCAATGAAACCACATGTGCAAACTCATCTATACGATGAACGGGCACCTGTCAGCTCATTCTCCCAACACGCTATTGTGGATTAATACTCTCGGCCTGCCATCAGGAGTGAATATATGCGTCTACTCGCCGTTGTATCAAAATTGACTGGTGTTTCCACAAATATTGAAGCTTCAGAAGTCACGCTCAATTCACCTTCCATCGTGAAGCTGTCTGTTTCTCGTGAAGAAATCAGTCAGCTTACCCGCGTAAATCAGGATCTGATTGTCACACTCCGCTCTGGTGAAACTATCACAATTAAAAACTTTTACGTTGGCAAAGGTGATGAACAAAGCCAGCTCGTACTTGAAGATAGCAACGGCGCACTATGGTGGGTTCAGGATACGGATGGCGCATTCCACTATCAGCATCTGGACGATCTCACCCCATTGATGGCGAGCGAAGGCAGTCATGAAGGAGGCGCAGTTTGGCCCTGGGTTCTTGGCGGGATCGCGGTCGCTGGCGGAGTTGGCCTCGCTGCAGGTGGCGGCGGTGGCGGTGGCGGTGGCGGTGGCGGTGGGGGGAGCGATAACAACGCCGGAAACGATAATGGTGGGAACGGCAATAGCAATGGCAACGGCAATGGCAACGGCGATGGCAACGGCGATGGTGGCGATCCGCCGACAACAACCCCTAACATGCCAGACGTGCCCGTTATTACCAGCGTGATCGATAATCAGGAGCTGATTACAGGCCCTGTCAATCAGCAGGAATCCACCAACGATAATACGCCTACTCTTCAGGGCACTGGCCCCGCAAATGCCACCTTACATATTTTTGATAACGGTGTCGAAATAGGACAGGTCACTATCGATGCCAACGGCAACTGGACGTTTACTCCACCTTCCCCGCTCGCGGAAGGCGCTCACCAGTTTACGGTCAGCGCATCAAACAATGCGGGCAGCAGCGCAATCTCAGACAGTTGGGTCATTACCGTCGATACCACCCCACCTGCCGCCGCAGTAATTTCTTCAGTGAACCTGGAAGGCACCATGGTGACGGGTAGTGCAGAGCCCGGAAGCACTGTCACCATCATTGGCAGTAACAACCAGGTTCTGGGTTCAGCAATCGTCGGTTCAGGCGGCACCTTCACTATTGGCATATCACCCTCGCAAACACATGGTGAAACGCTGACAGCAAAGATTCAGGATGAAGCAGGCAATATAGGGCCAGATACCTCATTCAGTGCCTCAAATTCCGGTTATCCAGGCGTCCCCGTGATTGTCAGCGTTATGGATGATGTCGCGCCCTCCGTTGGGTCATTGACCAACAATCAGTCCACTAATGATGCGACCCCAACGCTTTCCGGGACAGCTGACGCCAACAGTACGGTTAAAATTTACAATAACGGGGCATATATCGACAGCGTCGTCGCCGACAGCAACGGTAGTTGGGACTGGACCTCCAGCACAAACTTGCGGGACGGCTCATACGCCTTCACCGCTACGGCAACCAACCACCTGGGTACGGGGGGAATATCGACGGCATTCAATATCAATATCGATACTCAGCCGCCGTTATCACCAGACAATCTGAACGTATCTGCCGATGGTGCTGTCGTCACTGGTACGGCTGAACCCGGCAGTACCGTGACTATAACCGACAATAATAATCATTTAATCGGCAGTGGCGTTACCGGGCCAGATGGCTCGTTTACTATCACCATAAACCCACCACAAACCAATGGCGAAACCATAGCCGCTATCGCTACCGATCCAGCAGGAAACCCGAGTTTGCCAGAAACAGCACTCGCTCCCGATATCACCGCCCCGCTACCGCCCGCAAACCTGACAATCAATAACGCGGGCGATGAGGTTTCCGGCACGGCAGAGCCCAACAGTACCGTACATATTCTCAATTCTGGTGGCACTATCATTGGCACGACCACCGCTGATGCTGACGGAGATTTCACCGCCACACTGGTTCCGCCACAAACGAACGGCGAACATCTTGTCGCCAATGCAACGGATGCAGCAGGTAATACCAGTGATAACACAGCAGTCACCGCACCAGACAGCACCGCCCCTGACGCACCGACAGGGGTAATTGTCGCCGGGGATGGTGGTTCAGTCAGTGGACATGCTGAAATCGGCAGCACTATCACCGTAAAAGACAGCAACGGGAATACGATTGGCGTGGGTCAGGCTGACAGCGGCGGTCACTTTGCCGTGTCGATCACCCCGTCACAAAACAATGGCGAAACGGTAAAAGTGACCGCAACGGACAGCGCAGGCAACGAAAGTCTGCCCGCTTCCGCGCTGGCTCCGGATATTACCGCGCCAGACCAACCGATTATTATTGCCGTCTTAGACGATGTTCCCGACGTCATCGGAAAAATTGATAACAACACGTTGACAAACGACGATAAACCGGAAATTAAGGGCACCGCCGAAGCGGGCTCGCAGGTAAAAATTTATGATAATGGCACCCTGCTAACCACCGTTACCGCCGATATCAATGGTAACTGGGACTACACGCCGACCACCGCGCTGAGCCAGGGCGCACACGTGTTTACGGTTACGGCAACTGATGCCGCCAACAACACCAGTAGCGCCGCCAGTTGGAAAATCATTGTCGATAGCGTCGCGCCGACCGTCCCGGTTATTACTCTGATTAGCGATGACGTCGGAACCATCACCGGTAACATCGCGAATAACAACGGGGTAACCAACGACAACACGCCGACCCTCTCCGGGACCGGCGAGCCAGGCTCGCTGGTGAACCTGTATGATAATGGTTTGCTGATGACGGTGATGCTCATCGACAAGTCAGGTACCTGGAGCTATACCGTCCCGGACAACAAGCAGCTTGCCGATCGCGACCATCATTTTACAGTATCAGCAACAGATGCCGCCGGTAACGTCGTCACCTCCCCCGTCACTGTCACCATTACCGTTGACACCCAGCCTCCTGGGGCTCCGGTCATTTCAGCCGCCACAGATGACATCGGCAATGCACCCGTTGACTTGCCTTCTGGTAGCCGTTCAAACGATAACCTGCCGTCACTGAAGGGGACCGGAGAAGTTGGCTCCACCATCACTATCTACGATGGTGCCACACCGATTGGAACGACCACCGTTGTGGCCGGAGGAAGCTGGAGTTTCCCGGTCACCCAGCCACTTAGTGAAGGCTCGCACACGTTGTCAGCTATCGCGACAGACGCGGCGGGTAACGCCAGTACCGCCGGAAGTTTCATGCTGACTGTCGATACAACACCACCCGCGGCCCCGATCATCACCTCAGCGGAAGGGCTTATTGGCATTGAAACTAAAGCACTGAGTAATGGCGGCAGCACGAAAAGCGGCAACCCTAAACTGTCCGGAACAGGTGAGCCGGGTGCGACAATTACGATTTATGAGAATGGCGGCCTCGCCGGCATCACTACCGTACAGCCAGACGGCACCTGGACATTTACCCCGACCTCACTTGCCGATGGGCCGCATAAATTCACCGCCACGGCGACCGACGCGGCGGGCAACACAGGGATCCCATCGGCGGGCTTTACGCTGACGGTAGATAATCTGCCGCCAACGCAACCGCTCCCGCCCACCATTACGGACGACGTCAATCCGATAACCGGGGTCGTGACAAACGGCATGACTAACGACACCACGCCAACGTTCAGCGGCACGGGGAGTGTCGGCGATCTCATTACCCTCTATCTTAATGGCAACTCTTCGTCGCAGGGTACCGCAACGGTTGGGGCAGACGGTAGCTGGAGCTTTACACCATCAGTGCCACTTCCCCAGGATGTTTATCAGGTGACCATTACGGCGACCGATCCTGCTGGCAACGTCAGCCCGCCATCAGATGCCATCCTCCTGGAGATCGATACAACGCCCTCTGCCTCCCCTGTTATTCTTGCCGTCAATGATAATGTCGGTGGTTTCCAGGGCGATCTTGCACCTGGCGCAATAACAGATGATACGACGCCAACTATTCGCGGAACCGGCACTGACGGCGACACGATCACGCTGTACAACGGCAGTACGATTATCGGTACCACAACGGTGGTTGGCACCACCTGGAGTATTACTCCTGGGACGGCACTGGCAAACGGAAGTTATACGCTAACGGCCATTGCAACCGATGCGGCGGGGAACGCCAGTACCCCATCAAACAGCGTAGCATTTACGGTTAGCAGCACCGTGCTGACCCTACCGCAGGTTACAGATATTGAAGATGACGCTGGCGTCATTATCGGTTCATTGACCAACGGTAGCGTCACGGATGATACCACCCCAACAATCAGCGGGACCGGTGCGCCGGGCAGTACGGTAGTCATTTTCGATGGCGGCAATCCCATTGCCGAAACCCTCGTTGCGGCGAATGGTAGCTGGAGTATTGAGATTACGCTGACGGGCGATGGCCCGCACACGCTGACGTTCGGCGCCAGGGATCCCGCGGGTAATTCCCTGGCGGCAGGAAACCCTGTGATGTTGATACTCGATACGCAGCCTCCTGCCGAGCCAATCGTCACCTATGTTAACCCGAACGGCACGCTGGTGAGCGGGACAGCCGAGCCGGGCAGTACCGTCATCATCAGAAATGGTACCACGGTACTGGGCCAGGGCATTGCGAACAGCGTTACAGGTGTCTACACCGTCACGATATCACCCGCACAAACTACAGGGCAGAATCTGAATGCAATCGCCCAGGATCAGGCGGGCAATAGCAGCGACCCTACGCCGTTTAACGCGGCCACTTCCAGTATTCCGCATCCGCCAATTCTCGAAATCATTGATGATGTCACTCCCGTTACAGGAGTGATTGGCAACGGTAAATCCACCAATGACACCTTACCGCTGTTACAAGGAACCGCCACGGCAGGAGCAACGGTTACAATTTATCAGGATGGGAATGTAATCGCTACGGTCACCGCCGATGCCGTTTCCGGCGCATGGCGCTATCCATTATCCACTCCACTGACAAACGGCACGACCTACAATTTCACCGTATCGCAAACTGTAAACTCAGAACCCAGTGGGTTGTCGCCCAATTACGCCATCACTATCGATACAGCCGCCCCACAAGCACCCGCGATCACCAGTGTGATTGACGACGTGTTACCAGGTACAGGATCGTTAGATACCGGACAAATTACTAACGATGCACGCCCGACCTTCAATGGAACCGGCGAAGCGGGTGCGACTATCACCCTTTACGATAAAGGTATCGCGATTGGCACAACCACCGTGAGTGGCAGCGGATACTGGAGCTATACTCCGACAAATGGGTTGGGAGAAGGCGAGCATATCTTTACCGCACGCGCAACGGATGCGGCAGGCAACCAGGGCGATCCCTCCAACAGCTTCCGGGTTATTGTCGATACGTTAATCCCAAGCGCGCCCTCTATTGTGACGGTAACGGACGACGTCGGTACCCCGCAATCTCTTACATCCGGACAGCTAACCAACGACAACACCCCAACGCTTGCTGGCATCACCGAGGCCGATTCAGTGGTTACCATTCGCGATAATGGCGCGGTAATTGGCACAACCACCAGCGATGAAAACGGCAACTGGAGCTTTACACCGGCTCCAGCACTTAGTGAAGGCAATCATTCGTTAACCGCAACCGTCACGGATGGCGCTGGCAATATCAGCCCGGCAAGCCCACCTTTCGTTCTGGTAGTTGATACGCTGCCGCCCGCGGCGCCGAACATTACCTCGGTGATTGACGATCAACCCGGCAACACATCGCTGACTAACGGACAATTGACTAACGATGCACAACCCACGCTGAACGGCAAAGGAGAGATCGGTGCATCTATCACCATCCGCGATAAAGGCGTTGATATTGGTACAACCCAGGTTGATGAATCCGGCAACTGGAGCTTCACGCCGGATGCCCCACTGACTCAGGGGCAACACATCTTTACCGCCGTTGCCACCGATCAGGCGGGCAATATGGGTGGGGTATCTTCGTCCTTTACCCTCGAACTGGATTCTATCGCCCCGCAGCCCCCCATCATTAGCACGGTGCTGGACAATACGGCGCCCACAACAGGCGCGATAACCAATGGGCAGACGACAAACGAAACACGTCCGGCACTGAGTGGCACGGGCGAAGTGGGAGCGACCATTACCGTTCTGAGCGATGGTCAACCCATTGGCACTACCACCGTGGGTGCGGGAGGTATCTGGAACTTTACCCCAACGGATGCTCTGAGCAACGGACCACATACATTGACCGTCACCGCGACCGACAGTGCAGGTAACACCAGCCTTGCGTCGAACGGCTTTGGGCTCATCGTCGATACCATATCGCCGGGTATACCCGTCATTTCTCAGGTCGCAGATGATGTCGGCCCGCTGACGGGCAATCTGAACAACGGCCAGGCCACAAATGATGCGCAACCCACGCTCAGTGGTACGGCAGAAGCCAATTCCACGATCAAAATTTATGACAATGGCACCTATCTCGGTACCGCTCCGGTAGACGCCAATGGAGCCTGGAACTTCACGCCAACAGCCGGACTTGGAAATGGTAACCATGCGCTCACGGTGACCGCCACGGATGCAGCCGGAAACGTCAGTCAGTCATCCGCCGCATTTAACATCATTGTGGATACCGTTGCCCCGCTTGCCCCCACCATTATCCAGGCCGTCGATGATGTACAGCCCGGCACCGGGACTCTGTCCAGTGGAGCCTGGACCAATGACACCCGTCCGCTGCTCAGTGGCTCAACGGAAGCGAATGCCCGGGTCGCGATTTACGATAACGGCACGCTGCTGGGGACGGTAACAGCCACAATAGATGGGACGTGGGAGTATCTGCCATCCACACTGAGCAACGGCCAACATACATTCACGGCTATCGCCACAGACGCCGCAGGCAATATCGGTGCCACCTCAAGCGGATTTATTATTAATGTCGATACGACCCCACCGCCAATCCCACAACTGATCTCGGTCATAGATGACATCGCAGGGGGAGTTTTCAATACAGCGCTGAACAATGGGCAGCTAACCAACGATGCCCGCCCAACGCTCAACGGTACCGCCGAAGCCGGTAGCACTGTTAGCATCTATGACGGGAACACTCTGCTTGGTACTGCGCTGGTGCAAGGCAATAATAGCTGGACATTTACTCCGACCACGCCGCTCGCGACCGGGTCCCATACCTTCACTGTGACCGCTACCGATGCGGCAGGTAATACCAGCGGCGCAACAGTAGGTTTTACCGTGGTGGTGGACACCACAGCCCCGGCACAGCCTTCAATAAGTAGCATTATTGATGATGTTGGCCCCAACACCGGTGCGATTGGCAGCAACCAGCCCACCAATGACTCACGCCCAACCCTGAACGGATCCACAGAGGCCAACGCGCGAGTCGATATTTATGATAATGGCAGTTTTGTTATCAGCGTAACGGCTGACAGCACCGGCAACTGGAGTTACACGCCGTCCACTGCTCTGGCTCAAGGGGCTCATTCTTTTACCATCACGGCGACAGATGCGGCGGGGAATACCAGTGGATTATCGTCTGCGGCAGCCATTGTGGTCGATACCATCGCGCCCGGTGTTCCAACCGGGCTGGCGGTCAACGCCAATGGTACGGCGTTAACCGGCGTGGCCGAAGCGAACAGTACGGTCATTATCACCTCTGGTAGCGGAACGGTACTCGGCACCACGACAGCGAATGCTTCCGGTAACTTCACCTTTACCCTGAATCCACCGCAAATTAGTGGACAAACGCTGCTGGTTAGCGCACAGGACGCCGCAGGCAACATCGGTACGGCGGGTAACGTGCTGGCCCCGTTTACCGGCGTACCGCCTGCGCCAGTGATCTCCAGCGTATTCGATGATGTCGGCACTATCACGGGCCTGGTCACCGCCGGGAAAACCACGAATGATACCCGCCCAACACTGAGCGGAACTGCGCAGGCAAACGCCGTTATCAACCTGTATAACAACGGCACGTTGATGGGGAGCACAACCGCAGACGGGAATGGGATCTGGAGCTTTACCCCATCCGGTGCGCTCAGCGAAGGCAACCACGCGTTTACCGCCAACGCCACAAATGCCAACGGCTCGAGCGTTTTGTCTGGCTCGTTCAGCGTCATTGTGGATACCACGCCACCGCCACCTCCTACGATTCTGATCAGCGCCGATGGCGGAACAGTGAGCGGTATTGCCGAAGCCGGCAGTACGGTGACGATATCCCTGCCTGGCGGCACCAGCGTGACAGCGGTCGCCAACAGCAGTGGCGTCTACAGTGCCACCTTGCCTGTACGCCAGATTGAAGGTCAGTCGTTATCTGCAACGGCAACCGACGCGGCAGGTAACACGTCATCGCCTGCCAGCGTCATCGCGCCGGTACTCCCCCTGCTGGCTGAAGATAATGTCACCCGTTTGCCGCTACAGACTGACGTGACAATCAGCACTGAGCATCAAAGCGATTACGGTTTCCTGCTGGTGAACGCACTGGGTAATGTCGCCAATGTGCTGGGTAACGACACGGCAAGTGTTAATTTCAGCATCCAGTCTGGCGGTAGTGGCTCCATCACCATTAACGCCGCGGCGACCGGCATTGTGCTGTCACTATTAAGCTCAATGGAGATTGTTATCCAGCGCTATGACTCCTTGCTCAACACCTGGATAACCGTGGTCGATACCTCAAAACCCAATTTTGCCAGTTTGCTGACCATCGGAGCCTCTGGAGTGACGCTCAATTATGATGGGCTGACAGGCGGGGATTATCGCGTGGTCAGCTTCAACACTAACCTGCTGGCGACTGGCGCATACACCAGCCTGGACGTTGCCGTGGTGAAAACCAACGGCGGAACCATCACTGGGGGGACCACAGAATCCGGTAACATCATCACCGATACCGATCCAACTAACGGTCAAGATAACGCCCCTTCCGGCACGCTGGTCACCGCTATCACTGACGGTAACGGCAACGTCGTGAACGTCCCGGCGGGCGGCATTGATGTGCAGGGGAAATACGGCATTCTGCATATCAATCAGAATGGTAGCTACACCTATACCCTGACCAATACGTCAATCTCAGTGTATGGCCGTTCCGAAAGTTTCACTTACACGCTAACGCATGGTAGCGATCACTCCTCGGCAAAACTGGTGGTCACGCTGGGTCAGGCCCCGACCACCAGTACGGTAACGGCGGCAGACGATGTGGCTGCGCTGACTTACGGGACGCAGGTCATCGCAGTCGACAACCATCCATCACAACAAACCGGCTTCACGCTCGCCAGTGTTGGTTTGGGACAATTGCTGGATGTCAGCCTGGTCAACGGTTTGACCAACCCGATTAAATTCAACGTTGATGACGGCGCGACCCGAACGATAACGGTTCAGGCCAGCGTACTTGGCGTAACGCTGGGCGGCTTTGATCTCTATGTCTACCGCTTCAACGAGTCTATTCAGCAGTATGAGCAGTACCGGGTACAACCGAACTGGGTAACCGCCCTACTGAGCGGCAATTCACCCGCGTATACCATTACGCTGCCGGGCGGTGACTATCTGTTCCTGCTTAACGCTTCCGGCGGCCTGACGCTGCTGACCAACTATACCCTGAATATTCAGGCCGATCACACCTACGCCGTCGACAGCCTGAGTGCGGCAACCAATGGAAATCTGCTGGCCAACGACTCGGCTCCGGCTAATACCGTTATCACCGAAGTGAACGGTGTCGCCGTTAACGCAACGGGCACTACCACCATTAACGGACAGTACGGCACGCTGACTATTGATGCAAAAGGGAACTACACCTACACGCTGAAAAGCGGACTGGGCGCAGACGGTATCAGCACACCGGACAGTTTCGTCTATACGGTCAAAGCCCCCAATGGCGATACAGGAAGCGCCTCGCTGAACATTACGGCGACCCCGCAAGCGCTGGACGCAGTAAATGACGTCAGCAGCATGATGGCGGTAAGTACCATTCAGGACTCTGCGGCATATGGAAGTGGCGCGCTGGGCACCGCGACAATTCCGACGCTGGGGAGCAAAGCAACCGGTACAGGTTCGTTTGATATCGCAACAAATGACGTACTGAAAGGCGCCACGCTCAACTTCAGCATCGGCACACTTATCACCGTCGGTACGCTGGGCGTAACCTGGACAATCACCGGTCCTGACGGATTCTCGCTTTCTGGCTCTGTACCCGCCAGCTCTATCAGCCTGTTAGGCAGTTCAATTGCCGTCTCGCTGGGTAATGCTGAGCTAGCCGCTGGTCATTACAGCATCAGCTTCACAGGAACAATGGGGGGACTGGCCGTTGGCAACGTCAGCATTACGCCAAACGTCACGGGTACGACATGGCACCTCAATACCTGGGACGTTAACACCACGACGGTGAATGGCAATATTTTTGATGGCAGTGATGCCGCTGGCGCGCACGATCAGCTCTCAACCGTCCATACCCAGCTCACTGTCACCGGTTTTAACGGCAGTACCGCCACCCTCAATCCGGCCGGCAGCGCCAGTAGCGCAACCATTCAGGGTCATTATGGCTCACTGACCATGAACCTGGATGGTTCATACATCTACACGCTGAAGCCGGGTACAACCGTAGCGTCGATGCTCAGCAAAGAGACCTTTACCTATACGCTGAACGACCAAAACGGGCACACGGACACCGCTACGCTGACCATCAATATGAATCCGCAGATGGTAAGCACCGCACAGCATGACGTCATCACCGGATCGGTCTACGGCGATACGCTGATTTATCACCTGCTCAATGCCAACGACGCTACCGGCGGTAACGGGTCAGCGGACAACTGGACCAACTTTTCACTGGCTCAGGGCGACAAAATCGACATCGGCGACCTGCTGGTAGGCTGGAACGGACAAAATGCCACGCTCGGCAACTACCTCACAGTGACCACCAGCGGTAACAACACCATCGTGTCCATTGATCGCGACGGTACAGGCAACACGTACCACACCACTAACCTCGTAACGCTGGAGAACGTACACACCACGCTCGATGAGCTGATCCAACAAAATCACATTGTGACCTGAAACGAACGCCATACCACTATAACGATATAACAACAGCCCCGGATGCCATGACGTCCGGGGCAATAACAATCGTCACTGCCCTATTTTGCAAGGGATAAACTATGAGAAATGTCGCCCCTGTTGCTGTACTGCTGGCATTAACGTTTTGTTCCGTTCGTGCGAATGCCGAAGATGAACCGCAAATTATTACGCCGGAAGGGCTGGCAACCAGTCAGATGCTTCCCTCTCTGGATGGTTCTGTGGCCGATCTAGCGCTAAGCGTTGCCGCTCCCGGAAGCCTGACGCTTAACGACGCGGTGAGTCGCGCCGTGAGCTGGCATCCTTCTATTCGTGAATCCATTGGCAAACTGCTCTCGCAAAATGAGCAGATAGACGTGGCGAAAGCGAAATATTACCCGCAAGTTACAGCCGGAATGAACAACGGCTACAGCAATACCTACACTGACCATGGCTTCAGCCCTGCACTGGTCATTTCGGTGTCACAAATGCTGTATGACTTCGGCAAAGTCGCCAGCCAGGTGCGCGCCGAAACCGCCGGTTCAGCGCAGCAACAGGCAAACGTGTTACTCAGCATCGATACTGTCGCTCACGCTACCGCCAATGCCATCGTCCAGGTTCAGACATGGCAACAGATGGTGGATGCCGCCGAAGAGCAACTGGTCGCGCTAAACGGTATTGGTCGACTGACCAGAGAACGTAATGATGAAGGGGCGACCTCGCTGTCAGACGTAGTGCAAACCGATGCGCGTATCGAGTCCGCACGTTCTCAACTGGCGCAATATCAGGCCAATCTCGACAGTAGCAAAGCGACATTGATGAGCTATCTCGGCTGGAACTCGCTTAACGGCATCAGCAATGAGTTTCCGGTAAAACTGGACAGCAGTTGCGATGTGGTAAAACCGGAGGATAAGTTAGTTCCTGCAGTGCTGGCGGCCTGGGCGCAGGCGAACGTCGCGCAGGCCAACCTCGATTACGCCAACGCGCAGATGACGCCAACCATTTCCCTGGAGCCATCTGTTCAGCACTATCTCAACGACAAATACCCCAGCCATGAGGTGCTCGACAAAACGCAGTACTCAGCGTGGGTAAAAGTCGAAATGCCGCTGTATCAGGGAGGCGGGCTCACCGCCCGACGCAACGCCGCCAGCCACGCGGTAGAGTCCGCACAGTACTCTATTCAGCGCACCCGACTCGAAGTACGACAGAAATTACTGGAATCCCGCAGCCAGGCAATGAGTCTCGCGACTGCATTGCAGATCCTGCGCCGCCAGCAGCGGCTGAGCGAACAAACGCGCGAACTGTATCAACAGCAGTATCTGGATCTCGGCTCACGCCCATTACTTGATGTTCTTAACGCCGAACAGGAGGTGTATCAGGCCCGTTTTGCCGAACTCCAGACCCAAAGCCAGCTTCGCCAGCTACAACTGAACTGCCTCTACAACACCGGATCGTTGCGCCAGGCGTTCGCCTTAAATAACCGCAGCATTCAATCGGTGGAGATCCAGCTATGAGCGACGTCGAGCCTGTTGTTGAAGATGCTATTGGCGAACCCACCCTGAGCCAGTGGGCGCAGGCAATGACGCATATTGCCAGCCACTATCGCGTTGCCTGTTCGCCTGGTGCTATTCAGGCTAACGCCCCATGGTTTGAGGGGAAAAGCAAAACCCTTGCTTTGACGCAATTAGCGCGCCAGGCGGGACTTTCCTTTCATACGCTGGATACCGCAAAGCAGGTACTTAACCAATGGCGTTTACCGGTGGTGGCGGAAATGCACGACGGCCAAATCATGGTGATCGAACATTTTAACGGTGAAGATGCCCTGGATGTTTTTATCATCGCCGACGAGGGACAACGCAACCGGCTGGCAGTGGCTGAGCTTCTGCCAGAAATCCATACTATCACCGCACTGCGCCCGTTATCGGCATTAAAAGACGGTCGGGTTGATCGCTATATTTCGCGCTTTAGACCCGACTGGATACGCGATCTGGTTTTACAAGATATCCGCCCTTACCTGCCGGTCATGATTGCCGCCTTTCTGATTAACGTCCTGTCGCTCGCCGGGATTATTTTTTCGATGCAGGTCTATGACCGGGTGATCCCCGCCCAGTCTTATCCAACGCTGTATGTTCTCTCTACCGGTGTTCTGGTCGCGGTGCTGTTTGGCTTTTTGCTGCGCGAAGCGCGTACCCACATCATGGACCTGCTCGGCAAACGCGCCGATATGCGCATTTCCGATCGCGTGTTTAGCCACGCATTGCGGCTACGCAACAGCGCCGTCCCCCGCTCAACGGGGAGCTTTATTTCTCAACTGCGCGAGCTGGAACAGGTTCGTGAGATGATCACCTCTTCGACCATGTCGACCATTGTCGATCTGCCGTTTTTCTTTCTGTTTATCGTCGTACTGGCGTGCATTGCTCCACCGCTGGCGTGGATAGCCCCCGTCGCCGCCATTCTGATGATTCTGCCGGGTCTGTTATTACAAAAAAAACTGGCGGTGCTTGCTAACCAGGCCGCACATGAATCCACTCTGCGCAACGCGGTGCTGGTCGAGAGCGTTCAGGGGCTGGAAGACATCAAGCTGATGCAGGCGGAAAACCGCTTTTTACAGCAATGGAACAGCTATATCCGCATTACAGGAGAGTCCGGGTTACGCACACGCAAGCTTACCCAGGGGCTGATCGGCTGGGGGATGTCAGTACAAAGCCTGGTTTACGCCGCCATCATTATGTTTGGTGCGCCGATGGTTATTGAAGGCACGATGACCACCGGGGCCGTGGTGGCGGCTTCAATGCTCGGTTCCAGAATGATCGCCCCGATGGCAAACCTGTGTGGTGTGCTGGCCCGCTGGCAGCAGGTCAAAGCAGCCAAAATGGGGCTGGACAGCATTATGCAACTTCCCACCGAGACGCAGCACGATGAAGACCGGGTACACCAGGAGATTTTTCACGGCCATTATCTGTTTGAGAACGCACACTTTCGCTACCACAGCGACGATCAGCGCGTTCCGCTGCGCATCTCGCGTCTGGAGGTCATGCCCGGCGAACGGGTGGCGATCCTCGGGCGTAACGGCGCCGGGAAATCAACGCTGCTGCAGGCCATGGCGGGTGGTGTGGAGATTATCCAGGGCGATGTCCGGCTCGACAACCTGAGCCTGGCGCAGATCGATATGGCCGATTTACGCCGCAACATCGGTTTTCTCAGCCAGAATGCGCGGCTGTTTTTCGGCACCCTACGCGAGAACCTGACCCTCGGCGCACCGCATGCCAGCGACGCGCAGATCTTCGACGCGCTGGAGGTCAGCGGCGCGGCGGCTTTCGTTAAACAACTCGCCAAAGGGCTGGCGCACCCCATTATGGAAGGCGGCAACGGTCTGTCCGGCGGCCAACGGCAGTCGATCCTGCTGGCAAGAATGCTGCTACGCTCACCCAATATTGTCCTGCTCGACGAACCCAGCGCCTCTCTGGATGAACACACCGAACGGGAGTTTATTCAGCGTCTGAACCTGTGGCTGGGTAACCGCACATTGATTGTTGCTACCCATCGCGTTCCGGTTCTGGAACTGGTCGAACGCGTGGTGGTGTTGAAAGAGGGTCAACTGGTCATGGATGCCCCGAAAGCGCAGGCGTTGAATGCGAGCCGGGCACCTGCCCCTACTCACAGTCGGGAGTGGAAAAATGAAAACCAATCCGCATGACGCCGCCATGGACGACCTCGATATTCGCCGCGAGCACCGTTTTTCCGGGGCCAGCCGCATTATTCTGCTCAGCACGCTGCTGTTTGCCGCCCTGGGGATCTGGGCATATTTCGGCAAGCTGGATGAAGTCTCAACGGGCAGCGGGAAAGTAATCCCCAGCTCGCGCGAACAGGTATTGCAGTCGCTTGACGGAGGGATCCTCGCCGAACTCAGCGTGCACGAAGGAGATAAAGTTCAGGCCAACCAGATTGTCGCCCGCCTCGACCCAACGCGTTCGGAGTCCAACGTGGGGGAAAGCGCCGCCCGCTATCGCGCATCACTGGCCTCCAGCGCAAGGCTCAATGCCGAAGTTAACGATTTGCCGCTAACGTTCCCCAGCTCGCTGCAGGCCTGGCCGGATCTTATCGCCTCTGAAACGCGTCTGTATAAAAGCCGTCGCGCGCAGCTTGCTGATTCTATGGCGGAACTACAGGATGCGCTGGTCTCGGTAAATAAAGAACTGGCCATTACTCAGCGGCTGGAGAAAAGCGGTGCCGCCAGCCACGTAGAAGTGCTGCGCCTGCAACGACAAAAAAGTGATCTTGGACTCAAAATAACCGATCTGCGCTCGCAATATTACGTGCAGGCGCGTGAAGCGCTGTCGAAGGCCAACGCCGAGGTAGATATGCTGGCGGCTATCTTAAAAGGTCGCGAAGACTCCGTCACCCGCCTGACCGTTCGCGCCCCGATGCGCGGTATCGTAAAAAACATCCAGGTCACCACGATTGGCGGCGTGATCCCTCCTAACGGCGAAATGATGGAGATTGTCCCGGTAGACGATCATTTGCTGATTGAAACCCGCCTGTCACCGCGCGATATCGCGTTTATCCACCCCGGACAGCGGGCGCTGGTGAAGATTACTGCCTATGACTACGCCATTTACGGAGGGCTGGAGGGCGTGGTCGAAACCATCTCCCCGGACACCATTCAGGACAAAGTGAAACCGGAAATTTTCTACTACCGCGTGTTTATCCGTACCCATCAGGACTTCTTGCAGAACAAGCTGGGACGCCATTTTTCTATCGTACCGGGCATGATTGCCACTGTGGATATAAAAACAGGTGAAAAAACCATCGTCGACTATTTAATCAAACCATTTAATCGTGCAAAAGAAGCACTGCGCGAGCGGTAAATCCTTGCGGTTAAAGGGTTGTGGGGGCTGGTCACGCGTGTCACAAGTCTGTTATACTTGTTCTAACACATTGGGGCTGATTCTGGATTCGACGGGATTCGCGAAACCCAAGGTGCATGCCGAGGGGCGGTTGGCCTCGTAAAAAGCCGCAAAAAAATAGTCGCAAACGACGAAAACTACGCTTTAGCAGCTTAATAACCTGCTCTGAGCCCTCTCTCCCTAGCTTCCGCTCTTAAGACGGGGATCAAAGAGAGGTCAAACCCAAAAGAGATCGCGTGGATGCCCTGCCTGGGGTTGAAGCGTTAAAACTAATCAGGCTAGTCTGGTAGTGGCGTGTCTGTCCGCAGGTGCCAGGCGAATGTAAAGACTGACTAAGCATGTAGTACCGAGGATGTAGGAATTTCGGACGCGGGTTCAACTCCCGCCAGCTCCACCAAATAAAACAAGGGGTTACGTGCAAACGTAACCCCTTTTTGTTTGGCTGTGGCGGCAAAATGGCGGCAGCCAATTTGCCCACCGTTCATTAACGTCTTAGCCGTTTGTGTAATAAAGGTGATTCACATGGAAGAAATGCACTTTGTTTACATCAATGCGAATGCGCGTATTGGTGCCCATTCAATAAGCAGTGTTAGCCACAGCGATACCCACATTCAGGGTATATGCCAATCAGCCCATTCAATAAGAACGTTTCGTAAAGATAGAATACTTCAAGAATGCACATCTGCTGAGGAAGCAGAGCAAGCCTGTCAGTCCTTCCTACCAGAAAATTACATTCATCTAACCAAGGCAACCAAGCCTAAAACCCTCACTTTTGACGTCTGCTTTACAGGTTTCAAAAAGGCAGATAAAGAACGTTTGATTGAAGTTGCCGAAGCGCACAGCCTGACAGTGAGAAGTTCAGTTACTCAAAATCTGCAGATGCTCTGTTGCGGGTACAATGCCGGTCCTTCCAAAGTAAATGCTGCACGCATGAAGGGTACGATCATCATTGATGAAGAAAGTTTTGCGCATTTTATAGAAACAGGTGAAATTCCTGACACATAAAAAAACCTGCCGCTGCAGGTTCTTGTTTTAAAAATTCATGTGCCCTTGACCACCCGGCGTAGGGTGTGGCGGGGCATTATTGATTATTGTCGGTGTAACGATAAATCGTACAACCGTTTCATGGGTGACAAATGTGCTGCCGCAATTAATGTTCTGGCACTGGCAGTAACGCTCCTTCGTGCTATCAGTAACCTGAAAGCTACTCCTGGTGTGCGCCGCATGTCCACACTTTGGGCAATTCATCATTTTCAATTCTCCGTCACCTTTAAAATCTCAATAATGATACACAAATAACCAATATTGAGAACTTATTTATTCCATTTCTAAATCATCAATCTTTACTTCAAGCTCCATGCTGGTCGTAAATCCATTATCCTGGCTGACAGAATGCGTCAGGGTGGTAATGGTCCATTCTGCATCATCAATCGGCTGCTTAAATCCCGTCACCTTCACCGGCATTTCCGTATAGAGATCAGCCCGCCCCTCAGCGAGCTGCAGGGAAAATGAAGCAACCCCACGCTGCAGACGTTCCCACTGCATTTTTGCTGCGCGCTCTGCATTGCTCCGGTTGGCGTAGGTACGATTAAGAACCAGCACGTTTTCATCCGTTCCCACCAGATAATCGCCCTGTTTTGCTTCCGGCTCTTTGGGGGTGGTGGTTTTCTTTCGACGACGCTTAACACTGGTTGTCTCTTTTTTCCTGGGTTCACGCGTATGCAACCAGCTGGCAATAACACCGGTATAGGCACCACGATCAGCAAGGGTGAACCGATGACCGTCACCGGCTTTGCGCGTGATGGTGATAACCGGCAGCGGCTTGCCGCTTGCCGTTCTTCCCTGCCCCTGGCGGATAAACAGCAGGTTCCCGTCCTTAACGGAAGCAATCGCCCCATACTGTCTCGCCAGTTTCATCAGAAAGCTTGCATCGCTTTCATTGGTCTGGTCCAGATGATCCAGCGCCTTATCCGTCAGGTCTTTACCCAGCGCCATTTTGAGGTTATGCCGGGCGGCGATTTCCTTTACCACCTCTCCCACCGTTGTCTGATGCCATGATTTTTCGCGCCGTGTATTGAGGGTTTCACGGAAATCTGCGCTACGCGCCCTGATGGTCAGCCGGTCAGGGGCACCGCTGTGTTCAATTTCATCCACGGTAAAAGCCCCTTTAGGGAAAAGCGGCCGGCCTTTCCAGCCCAGCGCCAGCTGAATCACTGCCCCACGTCGCGGCAGAGCAATCAGACCGTCGGCGTCGTCCAGCTCCAGATCAAGCTGGTCCGCTTCAAAGCCCCGGTTATCCGTCAGCGTCAGACTCATCAGGCGGGTATCCAACACGGTCGTCACGTCCTTACCTTCAATGACGACACTGAATGCCGGGCTTTTACTGTTCAGATTCAGGAGATCAGAATTAACGTTCACTGCAGCAATCCTCCAACCGTGTTTTTAATCCCCTCAATAGCAGAAGCTGCAGAGTCCTGCAGGTTGCTGAGCTGGTCACTCAGACTCCCGAACATGTCAGACAGCGACTCATCAACCCGTTTGAGGGTGATCGTAAACTCAATGCGCCTGGGCATTCCGCTTGCAAAAAACTCCGTCTTTGTCTGGCTCAGACTTTCAATAACAAACATGCCGTAAATGGTTCCGCTGCCTTCAATCAAAGGCCAGGCTTTGCCCTGCTCTGCCATCAACTCCAGCGCCAGCAATGACAACCTGCCTCCGGTCACTTCCGGCAGCAGAACCCCGGACAGTGTCAGTGAATCATTATCCGGGCCAAGAAACTGCGTTGACGGGCGGCGGTTCACCCGGCTGTTGGCTGCATGTCGCCAGCTACGCTGATACTGAAGCTCCTGATAAGGGACTGTGCGCAACATAAATACATATAAACCCAGCACCATCATCATGACTCATACCCCCCCTGATCGCTGAAATTGCTCCGCGCTTTTGCCCTGGCCCTACGTTCCCGCTCGTCAAGCTGGCGTGCCACTTCACGGGCAATATCCTGCGCACTCTGTCCCGGCTGCGCGACAATATGAATAGGCGCATTTATCTCATAACGAATAACTGACGGCGGGCTGTCAGCCTTAACTGGCTGCGTCTGGTATGCCCTGGCAGGCAGACTGAACGGATGAAGCGGAGCCGCTTCTGCAGGTGTAGCAGCTACCCCCATCACGCCTGCAACGACAGAGGCCAGCGCAGCAGTACGCCGCCTGCTGGTGACATTTGCCGGTCCGTTCACAATTTCAGGGCCATTTTCTCCAACAATGCCAAACTGCCCGCGTGGAATGCTCCCGCCCGTGTCGTACATCCCCGCGTAAGCCGGGAACCCGCCGGGCGGTAACATCACGCTGCCGTTACCGCCTACCGTGGCAGGCGTCTGATTTGGCAACCGGGTGCTGGCTGCCTCCTTATTGACCAGGCCCAGCTTTTCAAGCAACCAGACCACGCCGGATTTCAGAGACTCCAGCGGATGCAGCGCCATGTTCAGCCCTTCCGCCAGCATCTCCCCGAACAACCGCCCCATTGATGCCGCATTCTGCAGCTCTGCCGCCGTCGATTTGACCGGCGTCAGCAGATTAGTGAACCACCCCCATAGCTCCCGGACCTTATCCCCTACCCATTGAAAGATGGGCATTAATGGTGCAAATGCTGTCAGAATTGGCGCAACTGCCGCTTTAAACCCTTCCACCACGCCACCCAGAAAGGCGCTGATAGGCTGCCAGTATTTCCAGACCACCAGTGCCACCCCAGCCAGCGCCGCCACAACCAGGCCGATCGGACTCAGCAGCGCCCCAAGCAAACTCCCCACTGTGAACAGCGCCACACGGAGTAACGCCAGCGGGCCAGAAACCAGTAAACGCAGCACGCCGCCGGTGCGGGTCGTCGCTGCAGCGGCAGAAGGTAACGCCTTAACCGCCAGCATCGACAACGCGAACCGAATCACCGCAATCGGCCCCAGCACTGCAGCCACCGCCACCGCAAGCGTGCCCAGCCCAACAGTTATCGCTGCCGTGGCTGCAACCACTTTCATCAGCGTGCCAGCCAGCACAGGATTCTGTTCAACCCAGCGCCGCAGCGCCCCGGTCACGTTCTTAACCATGGACATAATGTCCATCAGTGGCTGCCGCAGGGTTTCCCCCAGGCTACTGAAAGCGTTCTGCGCGCCCGTCTTAACCAGCAACCACTGCGCGGACAATGAATCCTTGTTGATGTCGGATTCTTTCTGCATGGAGCCATTAGCACCACTGCCTGATGTGAGTTCAAGCTGGCGCTGCAGCTCCGGCAGGTTGTTAGCCAGCTTTGCCGCATCATCCCCAAACTCCTTACCAAAAATCATCGTCATTGCAGACAGCCGTTTGTCTTTCGGCAGGCTGTTAACCTTCTGCAGCACATGCTGAATAGTGCCCATGGCATCTTTGGTCATCTGCTTTTCAATCACTTCCGGATCGAGTTTCAGCAGGTCCATACCTTCAAAGAAGCGCTTACTTTGCATGGTGGCAATGGACAGTTCGCGCACCATGGCATTGGAAGCGCTGGCGGCAATTTCAGGCGCAGCGCCCAGAGAAAGGAAGGTTGAACCCAGCGCCGCCGCTTTGCGGAAGTCGAGGCGGTCAGCTACGCCCCCCATGCGCTGCAGGACGTTGATAATGTCGCCGCCCTTTGACATGGCGTTATCGTCCAGGTAGTTCAGCGCATCGCCCAGCTGCTCAATATTGCGCGTCGGCACTTTATACAACTGCGCAATTTTCCCCAGCCCCTCCGCCAGTTCATCGGCGGGCAGTTCAAAAGCGGTTGCCGCTTTCGCTGCCGTTGAGGCAAAGGCCAGTAAATCGCGCTTCTGGTCCTCAAACGGATCATCCTGATTGGTCACGCCCATGCGGGCGCCACCCTCAACCAGTGCTGCGTAGTCAATCGCGCCATTCTCCATCGGCAACTGTTCACTGGCAGCTTTGATGGCGTCCTGCATTTCATAAAACTGCTTTGTGCGGTTGCCGTTGTCGTCCCGCAGGCCATTGACCTGTTTTGCCACGCCTTTCATGGCATCTTCCATGCTGGCATAGCTCCTGACCGCCGCCACAACCGGCGCACCCATCGCAGCACCGGCGGCTGCCGTGGTCGCCCCAGCGCCCGCAATGCGATCACGAACCTCAAGACGGCGGGAATACTGCTCACGGACAGCATTCATTTTCGCCTGCTGTTCGCCCAGACGTTTCAGGGATTTCTGCTGACGCTCCAGAGCCTGCCTTGTTTCATCTGCATTTTTCCGCAGCTCCCGCTGTGCGCTACTTAACTGTTTAGTATCGATCCCAGATTCTTTCAGCGCCTGCCGCTGTCTTTGTACCGAACCCAACAGACCGTTGTATGTCTGCTGCAGTTCCTGTACGCGGGTTTTCGCCTGGCTAAATAACTTGGCCTGCGCAGCGGTTGGGCGGTTTGTTGCAGCAAACTGAATAGCAAGTTTTGCGGCTTCTTCGCGTGCGGCGTTGAGATTTTTTGCAGTAATAGCAAGCTGTGACCTGGTTTTACGGAATTCATCAATACGCCCGGCCTGTTTATTCAGTTCTTTCAGGCTGTTCCGGGTGGTTTGAAGCACAGCAGCCAGCTCCCTCGAGCTGGCCTGCGCGGATCGAAATGGGCGGGTGAGCTTGTCAACCGCATTCAGAATCACCTGCAGACGCAGGTTATTGTCACTCATCGCTGGCCCCGCTTCTCTGAATCGCTTTGTGCCGCCACTCCAGCACCTCAGTCAGCGGCATAACGTCAGTGATGGACGGCGACCAGTGAAAGATGGTGGCGATATCCGCCACCAGGTCATCAACCGTCAGGCTGTCGGTAAACCGGCAAGTACCGACTTCTTCAACAAAAAAGTGACCACCTCTACCGACAGCGAGGTGAGATCGGCGGGGTCCAGTTCTGCCATTTCCTGTGCGGTCAGCGTCGGGGTGGAGATACGCGGGATCACTGTCATCATAGCCCCCACGTCCATATCCATAATGGCCTGCAGACGGGTGCCACGCAGTGCGCCGGACTGCGGCTTGCGTAGCACAATTTCGGTAATTTCAGTTTTACCGCGCATGATGGGGGTATCCAGTTTTACGGTCTTTTCAGTCAGTTTGTCGCTCATGTTCGTTTCCTGTTAATAAACTACTGGCGCGGCTGCCCGCGCCGTTAAGGTTAATCAGAGGCCGAGGGCGTTACGGTGTTCTTCCATCAGGTCCACGCCGTCAACGATTTCAACCATGTTGACCAGATCGACCTCATAGAGCACTTCGCCGTTAATGGTCAGCTTCGCGTAGCTGTTGGTGCTACTGACCTTGGTGCTGCTGCTCTCGCCGGTTTTCCACTCGCCGGAGTCCACTTCTTTATGACGCCCGCGCACAACCAGCTCAACGGCCTGCACTTCGCCGGTATCGTCACGCTGAATGGAGCCGGTTAAACGCAGCTGGATGCCGTCAACGGTTGCCTTGCCCATCTGCCTGAATAACAGCTGTTCGGTGCCGCCGATTGAAAATTCCGTGTCCAGTGCGCCGTCATCCAGCCCCATGTCCACATCCACCGCGCCTGGCATACCGCCGCCGCGATATTTCTCAAACTTGCGGGTGAATTTCGGCAGGGTCAGAGACTCAACGATCCCCTGCCAGTTGTTCCCGTCGTTGAACAGGTTCAGGTGTTTTAACTTGCGTGGTAAAGCCATGGTGTCCCCTTACGCGCTGACCTTGCTGGAGAAATCCAGAAGGTACTGATCGGTGATACGCTGGCGCAGCATCAGGTTTTCAAGCGGCGGCACCGGCGTGTAGTCGTAGTCGATGGTGAGTTTCCCGGCTTTCAGGGAGTCTTTATCGTTCACGGACTCATCCAGCCAGCAGTCTGCGCCGATGAGATACCCCTGATTCACCAGGCTACGCAGTTTGGCGCGGATACCTTCAATAATGTCGCGGGCCAGTGACGGGTTAAGCGGCTTATCCACCGCCCACATGTGCGCTTCGGCAATTGTGTCAGCCAGCACCTGCGCCGTGCGGGTGTAGTTCTCAAAAGCAAACAGCGGATCGTCACTGAGGCAGCGGGAACCCCAGAAGCGGAAGCCGTCTTTGCGGATAAGCGTGGTGACGTCATTCTGGTTGAGCAGTCCCGCATCGGTTGCCGGGTCCTGCAGATCCCAGAACACATCGGCGGAAATGCCGGTGACGCCGTTCACGCCCACGTTGGACAGGGTCTTGTGCCAGCCGGTCTGCTCGTCAATTTTGGCACGCAGTCCGAGCGCACGGGCGGAGGCGTAGGCCGTCGCATCTGCATTCAGCACAGTGTCAAAGTTGATGAAGTCAGGCCAGATCAGCATCCCCTCTCGCTGGCTGAAATTGTCACGGTAGGCAGTCGCTTCTTCCACCGTTTTGCAGCCGTAGGCGGACAGGTAGGCAAACCCGCGCAGGCTCTGCGCCACGCTCAGTAGTTCAGTAGCAACCGCCTGCGTGTCGTGTCCCGGCACACCGAGGATGCGCGGCTTGACTTCCAGTTGCGACTGCGCCGAAAGCAGCGCTTTCATGCCCGTTTTTTTACCGTCAGCAGTCACGCCGCCGATAATGTTAGAGGTGGTTTCCGCTTCGGTTTCGCCCTGCGCCACGCGCACAACGACGGTCACGGGTTTAGCCTGGTCGGCAATGGCATCCAGCGAACGGGCCAGCGTGCCGGATTCTCCCGCTTTACCGCTGGCGGTCAGCACATCCGTCAACAGAACCGGCTTATTGAGGGGAAACATGGACGCATCAGCATCATCGCCGGTGCAGACCATGCCCACGATGGCGGTGCTCACCGTGGTAATGGATCGGGTGCCCTCGTTGATTTCAACAACGCGCACCCCGTGGTGGTAATCCTGAGCCATAAGGCATTATCTCCGGTTGACAGGGATGCCTTATGTTCTGGTTGATACACACGCGGCGCACGCGTTTATCCCTGTGCCATCACTGACACAATAACGGGGTTTTCAGCCTGGCTGGCTGGCTGGCTGGCGGGAAATTTCTTATACAGCGTGGAAATACCCACATCGAAAAGCAGCGCCACGCGCTGACGTGTTTCACCTGCAGCCAGTAGCCGCCCGGCCTGCGCCCATTGTTCCGGCGACAACTTTGGACGGCGCCCACCGATTCTCCCTTGCGCCCTTGCTGCAGCCAATCCCGCACGGGTTCTTTCCACAATCAGTTCACGTTCCATTTCAGCCAGGGCGCCCATGATGTGGAAAAAAAAGCGCCCCATGGGTGTCGAGGTATCAATACTATCCGTCAAACTGCGGAAATTAACAGCCCGCTGCCGCAGCTCCTCAACGAGAACCACCAGATGCCGCATACTGCGCCCAAGTCGATCAAGCTTCCAGACAACCAGCGTGTCCCCCGGCGACAAGGTTTTAAGCAGCTTTTTTAACCCTGGACGTTCTGACGTTTTACCGCTCATTTTATCTTCAAAAATCAGCTCGCATCCTTACCGTTCCAGCGCGTCACGCTGCAGCGCCGTGTTTTGCTCATTTGTTGATACACGCACATACCCAACCAGCATTCACTTTCCCTTATGCAAAAGCCCAAATGATGCCAGTCAGACTATAAAACTGCATTTTCTTAAACGTTGGTTTTGGAAGTTTTCCTCAATACCAGACTTTAGGTGATGGACAGCATATTTTTCAGCACGGATCTGGCGCTGCTAACAGTTCCGGAATAGCCGATATCGTATTCCCGAAAGCATTTACCACGACTAGCAATCTCAACGTAACGGCGACGCCAACATCTCAACAACCCGCAAACTACATCGTGACGGTAGGAACTATTACAACAACCGGGGTGCGTTTATATCTGACAGGGGCAAACGCAGGGGCAACACCTATCGCTGCAGCCATTGGATTTCACTGGAAAGCAGAAGGAAGATAAACATGAAAGTTTTTTACAGTGCCAGCCAGAACGGTTTTTATGATGATAACCAGACTCTTCCCGCAGATGCGCTCGAAATTGCTGAGTCGCTCCGAACTGAGTTAATTACCGCCCAGAACGCAGGCGGCGTAATCAGACCGGGAAGTGATGGAATGCCGGTGATCATCCCATCCGCAGATTACGTCCCGGAATTAACTGAAGAAGAGCAGCGGTGGTTTGCTGAATCCAAAAAACAGTCACTGTTGTCAGAAGCAACCAATCGAATTGGACCTCTACAGTACGCGGTCGATGCAGGCAAAGCGACGGCTGAAGAATCCGCCGGCCTGATAAACTGGCAGGACTACCGGTTGGATTTGATGCGGGTTGATACGTCAAAACCTGACTGGCCTACACCTCCGGGGGAACAGGCCAGTTGATTTCCCGTGCGGTGCTGGTATCTATTGCTGTCACCGCATCGATATAGTCAATCCAGGCGTTAAGGCTTGCGGATTCAGCATCCGTAAGCTTGCGCCCCATCAGCAACTTTGTCTGCCAGACGACAACTCTGGTGGTCGCCGCATCAATACGGGCGCGTTTTTCTGCTTCAGCCTGTGCGACTAATTCAGCGTGAGACTTTACCGGATCGGGAATATCAGGAGCCGTAAAAGCGCCATCAGCATATGACCAGCCAATCCCGACACCATCAGCAGCAGGTATTGCGACACCATTATCAGGCGACCATTCTGATTCACCATCCCATAAGACGACGTTTACGACGGTGTTATTTTCAATTACTGCGTATGTTTTGCTCATCGCATCACCACTCAATCATCACAATACCAGGTGCACCGTTACCGCCATTTCCACCGCGAGCAGTTAAGGGGGCAGTACCATATTTACCACCGCCAGAACCGCCACCGGAGCCATACCCGGAACCCGCCGTGCCGTCAGTTCCCTGATCTGTTCCCGCACGACCAGCACCACCGCCACCACCGAACGGCGATGAGGCTCCCGGCGATCCGTTACCAGAGCCGACATTTAAACTGCCATCTCCACCATAGCTTCCGGTCGGGAAACCCTGCCCGTAACCTCCACCGGGTGCAGTAGTTTGTCCGTTGCCGGCATTTATTCCTGGCTGGCCACCATGCAGTGTAATCAGAGAACCAATAACCGTATTACCCCCAGCGGTAGGTGCAGACCCGGTTGCGGCACTGGCAATTGAACCAATCCCGCCAGAACCAATGGTGATGTTGATAACCGTTCCCGGTGTAACTGCAAATTTCCTTTTTACAATGGACTCGCCAGCCCCACCAGAGCCACCACCACCACCAAAGAATGATGAATCACCGCCACCACCAGAACCGCCACCACCTCCACCCGCAACAGCGGAGATACACAGTTCAGTAACGCCCACAGGAACAGTGAAGCTTCCACTCGTCGTTAGGGTGGCAAATCCGGTTTCGTGCAAACCAAGGTTTTTGAGAAACTCCGAAACATCAGCAATGTCTTTTCCATTGGCTGCCTTGTCCATCTTTCCGGCAAGCGCATTTGTCATGGTGGTGGCAAAATTAGGATCGTTTCCCAACGCCGCCGCCAGTTCGTTAAGCGTATCGAGTGCAGCTGGAGAAGATGCCACCAGTGCGGCAATTGCCGCCTGCACAAAAGCCGTGTTAGCAAGTTGCGTGGAATTATTGCCTGCCGCTGCCGTCGGTGCTTTTGGCGTACCAGTGAATGTCGGACTGGCTTTTGGCGCATATTGCGTATGTGGATCTGCAGCAGCAAGATGTTTTGCCATCAGGTCATCCACATACACCTTAAGCTCCAGCACCTTGTCATCCACATATTTGCGGGTTGCCAGAACCACAGCAGGGTCAATTTTCAGGGTGATGTTATCGGTGCTGCTGGTAATCAGCACCATGCGTACGGTCTGCGTGCGTCCGCTGCCCTCCGCCAACTGCGGCTTATAGCTCTCCGGGCAGTTTCCCACAGCAATCAGCGCACCGGTTTCATCAAACAGGCCGACTTCACGAATCCACCACCCGCCCTCATTTTCCGGGATCACCTGCTCAGCAATAATCTGGCTGCTGTTCTGCGGGTCGATATACAGCATATTCAGCGCTGCGCGGCGCTTTTCAGCCACTAACGCGGTCTGTTGTGCGCTGGGAGTGGGCAGCGCTCCACCACCGTCACCCACCGCCATCTGGGTAATTTTAAGCGGGATACCGAGCGCGGCGGCGCTAGCCAGTTTCGCCGCGCCGATATCCGTCAGCAGGGTGTAAAATTTTGCGCTCATGGGTTCACTCTCATCGTGTCAATAACATGGACCGCACCACCCTCATAAGCGGTGCCGCCGGAAATAATGGTTTCGTTGATGTACGGATAGATCGTGATTTCTTCACCGATGTAGGTGGCTGCACCCACAAAATACGGACCACCTGTCTGCAAATTGATGGACATGCCAACCAGATGACGGCTGCACGGTTTGGCGTCACCGATCAGGCGCTCCAGCTCCAGATAGGTTTCTTCTGTTATGCCCTGCTCCTGCACGCCAATATCCAGACGGAACGTCCCCGGCGTTTCGCCGGTCTGCCACCACTCAATGATGCGGATCAGGAAGCCAAACGGCTCCACCACACGCCGCACGGCGCTGGTTGTCCCCTTGTGCTGATGGATATAAAAAGCATCCTGCACAACGCGGCGCTTGACGCTTTCTGTCCACCCCTCATCCCAGCGGTCAACAGAAAACGCCCAGGCCAGATAAGGCAGGAACCTGATCGGGCAGGTTGCCGGGTTCCACAAATCTCGCAGTGATACCTGCAGATCGGAAATTCCGCTGCAGGTCTGCGCAAGTCTACGCTCAAGCGGCGACGAACCCGGCGGCAGCAGACTATTCATCCGTGCCCCCGTTGGTGACGCTCCATTCAGTACAGGATGCCGCCTGCGTCTTATCCAGCACCACATCCTCCAGAGGGGAGGTCAGCTCCACACGCTGAACGCCCTCCACGTGCAACGCGGCATAAATGGCGCTGCGGCGGATATCACGTCCCAGCCGAGTCTGACTGGCGATATACTTCTGCAGGCTGGCTTTCGCTTCTGCCATCACCGGCTCAGCCTCCGGCCCCGGATAAAGGAAGATCGTCGCATCCACGCTGTACGGAATAATTTCAGCGCTGCGCACCGTCAGGCGGTCTGCCACCGGGCGAACCTTTTCACTGTTAAGCGCCTGCTCAACCACCGCCAGCAGGTCAGCCCCTGCCATACCGTCACCCTCGCGGCTCAGCACGGTAAGCACCACCTCTGCCGGTGCAGGACTGGTTGCGCTGGCATCAGCCACCCGCCCGTCGGCGCTTCTGGCGTGGAACTCATAGGCCCCCGTCGGCCCTGCAACGGACAGCCCCTCAAATGCTGCAGGAATGCGCTGGCGTAATGCTTCATCACTTTCCATTACTGCGGCGACCGGCGGCACCGCGTCATTATCTGCAGGGACTACCGTCAGGCGCTTCACGTTGCAGTTACCTGCCAGTTGTTCAAGGTCATTTCCCATGGAATAGGCCACCATGACCGCCTGCGCAGCCTCATTAATTCGCTGACGCAGCAGGATTTCGCGGTAAGTATTTTCCTGCAGCAGTTTGGTGACAGGTTCTGACTCCAGCGCTAACGTGCGCATAACGGCTTCCTGTTCATCAGCCGGATGGAGGGCCACAAAGGCGGCCTTGCGTTCTGCCAGCAATGCCTCAAAGTCCGGCACGTCCACAATCTGCGGCGGCGGTAGCCGGGAAAGGTCAATGACTGCCATTGTCTGCTCCTGTTGATACGGAAAGGGAAACCGGCGCGCCGTTATTGCTGTGTCCGGTAAGTTCAACCACCATAGAGCCGTCAAAATTGCCGTTGATGGTGATGGAGTCCAGCGTAAGGCGCGGCTCCCAGCGGTTCAGCGCCACATAGACTGCAGACATAATCTGCAGACGCAGTGCAGGGTTCTGCGGCTGGTCAATCAGGGCAGACAACAGGGAGCCATATTCCCGGCGGGCAAGACGGCTGCCCTGCGGCGTCAGCAGAATATCCCGCACCGACTGGCGCAGATGGTCTGTATCTGCAATGGCCTGCCCGTCATTCCTGCTCATACCGATATATAACGTCATACCGGACCTCCCGTGTTGTCGCCGCCTTTCAGAACACCACTATGCTCATGGTCATCAACTACGATCCCGTTAGAACTCATTGCGCCGCCGCCCTGGGTGACGCCGCCATTGATCACCACCTCGCTGTTAATGCGCGTGGTGTCAGCCTCCACCACAAACTCACTGGTTTTGTAGGTGACGCTGTCTGATGCCTCGATCACCATGGATTTGATGCCCCTGACATGCCATCGTCCGGTAGCGGGTTCATACTCAAACCATCCCCCGTCCGGGTACTCCGTCACGCAGCCGTCCACGGAATCCGACGGCGACGGAAACTGATTGGAGTAGATGGCGGGCAGCACAAAAGCGGTTTCCAGATTGCCGCCCATGCTCAGCACCACCACCTGCTCATCCGGCGACGGGCACCACCATGTACGGGCACCACCGGCGCGAAGCGTCAGCCAGTTAATCCAGTTGGTTTCAAGCTCGCCCACTTTCACCCGACACAGCCACTTTTTCCGGTCCACTTCGGTCACAGTGCCGGTGCGGATCAGATTGGTGATAAGGCGCATGATTTCGGTCAGTTGTGCATTCATAACGAAAGGTTGCCATCAGTGGGAAAAGGGAGGCAGTTCTGGCGGTTGTACCAGCGATGAAACAAAGATCACCCCGCCAGCCAGCGCAACAGAGTGTCACGGGTAACGGTTTCCACCTCATCATTCACGCCCAGCAGGCGGCGCTCTGCGTAGCGGACCTCCGGGCCTTTGCGGCTGACGCGGTCACGCAGGCCGTAGTGATGAACACGGGCAATGCGCTGCACCTTGCCATCAAACTGCACGCTGGCGGAGTCCGCACTGGCGGCGGTTTTCAGGTATTTTGTGGTGCGAAGCTTTGCGAACATCTGGCGCTTGATGCGCCCCTTCTTGCTGCGGGCTGTCACCCGGCGCGGCTCATAGCCGCTGCCGTCAGGATTACGCTGCAGCCTGATGTTCTGCTGCTGCGTCCGGTGCAGTTGTTGCGCCAGTTGCCGCATCATACGGCTGCGGGCTGCAGGCTCCAGATTTGCCAGCAGCGCCGTCAGCCAGTCATCCACCCTCTGCAGTTCATCCACGTTTCACCGTCCACATTTCTTCGGGTTCGTCCGGCTCCGGCACCGCTTCAACGCTTGACACGCTGCCGTCAGTGCTGACCAGCACACGCTCCGTCAGCTGCAGGTTCATGCTGATATCGCACACATCGTTACGCAGAATATCCACTTCAAAGGTAAACAGTTTTTCGCGCAGCTCCGGGTTGTTGATGGCGTCCGGCTGGTTTTCTCTGAGCCACAGCAACACGGGGGCCATCAGTAGATTCTGGTCGCCGCTGAAATCCTCGATCACCACGTTCAGGGTGTAGCGGTATTCCCATGACATAGAGCTGGCCCCGGTTGCCACCAGTGAGCCGTTATCAACGAAAAGGTGCAGCTTATCCGGGTTGTCGCGGACATACGCCACCGCTTTATTCAGGGCGCTGCGCAGGGACTGCGGTTTGTTCACTGTTTCTCTCCTGACACGCAACTATCGTATCGACTTTGTCAGCACAGGCCGCCCAGGCGGCCTCTGTTTCATCCAGCGCCGCATTCAGATCGCCATTACTGCGCGGCGCTGACCTTTCCAGGCGGCACTGCGTCACTCTGGGACAGCCATTCACGGTAAGCTGCACCTCCGGCGAGGGCCGGACGTTCGCGCAGCCTGATAATGTCAGCAGGCAAAGGAGCGTCAGCCCAGCGGCGTAAATCCTCGTTTTCACGTTTCAGTTCCTCGATCCGGTGCTGGCGGCTTCGCAGCAGCGCGGTGGTCTGTTCCGCTGCCGCATAAAGCCGTGTCTGCTCCCGGCTGTTGGTTTCGGTCAGAATGGACAGGCTGATCAACTGACTGTTTTTCTTCGTCAGTTCCTGCGTTTTGCTTTTCAGCGCCGCGCCCTGCGCCTTGATGGTGTGACTGGCATTGTTAAGCCGCCACGACTGCCAGCCCAGCACCGCAAAAGCCAGCGCCAGCACTACCGCCAGCAAGCGCGTCATGCCCCAGTTCCTTTTAAGCACCAGGCCAGTTCCCGCGCGCGGCGGTTCTCCAGACCTTTATTTTTCACACCGTTAACGTAAATCCAGCGCGGTAGCTGGTTGCATGCCTGCCACCACTGCTGGCGATTGATATATGACACCATGGTTGACCTGCAGATCGCGCCGGTCCCCACATTGAAACCAATACTCACCAGCGCATCGTAGACATGTTGCGGGGGCTTAACCGTCAGGCAGGCATCCAGCCTTTTTTCAGTCAGTAGTACATTGTTTATTAACCCCTGCGCCGCCTGCCGTTCCGTGATGGTTTTCCCCGGTACCACGCCGGACGTATTGCCGATCCCGTCGGTCCAGACACCCGCGCTGCACTGATACGGCTGCAGGCGACATCCCTCGTAATCGGCAATCAGTTTCAGCCCCTCAACGGAGGTTTTGAGCGACTGAAAACCGGGCAGCATGGCGGCGATAGCCAGCACCGCCCCGACAAGGCAGCGCTTAACGATTGAAGGATTCATATTCCCCCCGTGAAATTTTTCCATCGCGCAGCAACCTGAAAGACTGGTGTTTGTAGTACCAGTTGATAGCCAGCATCAGCACACCAATCAGCACGCCGCCAACCGTTGATGCATCCTTGAGCGACAGATCGCCCAGCCATGCCAGCAGCACGGCGATGCAGTAAGTAATAAAGGCGCTGATTCGTTCAAGCGTCATAATTCAGTCCCATAGCTGGACGGTCTGCGCCGTGGTTGACGCCGTAATGTCCGGCAGTTCCACCTGCAGCCCGTGCGGTAAAAATGGGCCGTACTCTGCCAGCCCCGGATTTGCCTTCAGAACCTGCTCAGTGACCCCCTGCGTGCGCCCGTAATGACGCCAGCAAAGCGCGTCCACCGTGTCATACTGATGCGCACGCACTTTCATCAAATCAGCTCCACCGTCATATGTGGCATATCGCGCAGGCGGGACTCCGCCCAACGCACATCGCGCCACAGCTCGCCTAAGGTTGTTTCGATATCTTCGGCTTTCTTGCTTCCGTCGCCGGTTGCGTCAAAATCGCGATAGCGCTCAACCAGGTTTGCTTTTGCCCAGCAAAACACCGCACGGCGATACAGCATGAGCCGCTGACTTTCGCCGTCGATCACATCAGCAGGGACGTCGGCCAGGCTCGCATACCCCTGCTCCCGTTGTTTCTCTCGGAACTCATAAAGATCGGCGTTAACTTCAGCAATCGCTGTCAGCAACGCCAGACGCAGGCGTGGATCGGTGACACTCCCATCCATGCGCATATCACGGCGGAACTCTGAAACCCTGACATCAGGCCAGAAACTGGTGTTTTTAATAACGTCCTGGGTACTTTCCCCGGCCTGTTCCGGCGAAACGAATTGCATATTTCTGGCACTCCCAAATAGTTGGGCGGTGGACGGGGTTTTGACGCGGCATAAAGCCTGTCGCCACCCCGTGCCGCCCCGCGCGTTGGCACGATTCGTTAAGCCGACATTGCCTGTCGCAATCGGCTTTCTAACTTGTTGATTTCGGTTTTGACGCCAGAACTGTTATCCAGCTGCAGGGCACGCTTCAGATGGTTAAGTGCCGCCACTGCCTGATCGTTATCCCGCAGCGCGTAGCCCATCGCCTTATGAAGTCTGGCGCGGGACTGATCCGGCATATCCTGACCTTCAACGATATCGAGCACCTGGGTAAGAATGGCGGCACTGAATGATTCACCGGCAGAAAAAGCGCGCATTGCCGCGTCGGCAAACTCTTCCGCAACAGCGGTCCCACAGGTCCGGTTGAATCGCTGCGGCAGGACCCAGCCGTGTTTAATGGCATGACGGGCAATGTCCAGCGCGCCGGTATAGTCTCCGGCATCAATGCGCCAGATCATGACGTACATCGCCACGTCGTCCTGGCCTGACGCGTCAGCATCCAGTAAACCGGCAATCCATGAGGCATAAGCGGGAAGAAACTCACGTTTGAGCTGAGCCTTGCGCTCATTTGACTGGACGGTTTTAAGGCGCCTGCGGTGTTCTGTCAGCTGTAACAGCATCTGGTTGTAGCCTGTCAGGCTGGCATTACTGCCGCCCTGACGGGCGGCATCCTGTGCCTGTACATACTGAGTGTGAGCACGGAACGGATTCATTTATCACGCTCCGGCGCCAGCACCGCCAGCTGCCTGCGCATCAAGCGCACCTTTCACCGCTGCCGTGACGATTTCCTGGATGGTTTCAGTTGTCAGCGCTGGGCTGGCATTGCCACCTGCCTGCACGGGCAACAGTTCGATGTTCTCAACCAGGCAAACGCCGTCGTAATCTTCGACAACATACGCCTCGTTAACGGACTCGAAGTTCTCCACGCGGTCACGCTTCGGATTGTCGATGACTGAACGGCGGCGGGAGCCTGATTGCCAGTAAATAGACAGGTTATCCAGGCGGGTGATCAGCATGGCATTCGCCGGGAAGAACGGCGCACGAACGGCCGGGAGGTTGCCGATACGCTTCTGGCTGATGATAAGATCTGCCGCCTGCGCTTCGCTATTTGGCTGGTCACGGTTGACGATCGGGAAATATTTATCCGCCAGTAACTGGCGCCCGACGATAACCACAAGCTCCGTATCTTCCTGATACCACGGCGCGATTTTCTCATTCACGGCGCCCATAACCAGCGCGTCCAGATTCAGGAAATCACCGCCTTTACCGACACGGACAGTCTGAGAAATCACCTCGCCTTCGGACACGATCTTATCCATTACCTGAACGGGTTTCTCCTTGCGGATTTTTTCCAGCCAGCCGATATTCACATCCTGCAGCAGTGGATAGGTCGCGCGGTCTGACGTTTTCTCACGCTTCACGCCGTTGAATCCGATCATGATGCGGTCAAGCGCCTGGCGGGTAATGATGGCGTCACGGATGCGCGTCTGGAAGTCCTGGAATTTGGCCCATAAATCCAGCTTCGCATAGGGCAGCGCCGTATCAGAGTTGGTCTGGGTACACTTGTACCCTTCACCGTCGATGTAAGTCGGGTCAACGGGTTCACGGTCTTTCTGGGTGGTATCAGTATTTCCGGCAATACTGGAACCAATACCCAGCCCCAGACGCTCGCCGGACTGTTCATCAACCGGGACAATGTTGATTTTCTGCAGGAACGAGGAAGACTCCTGGATTTTCGTTTCCACCGTCTGCGCCACTGACGGCTCAGCCGTATATTTCGAGGCGATATCGCTCACAGATACGCCGTTGAGTTTGGCGAGCTGCGTCAAATAGCCGTTGAATTTAAAACGTGTCTCTTTTTTCATTGTGCTTTTGCTCCGTCAGCAATCGGTGGTTTGTTCTGCGCCGTTATTGCCGGTCGCATTAGGGCGGCGTTCGCTGCGGCTGTCCTGAGTGGAAAGCTGCTCACGCAGGGTGGAGAGTGCGCTGGTTGTCTCATCAACAACCTTTTGCATATCGCTCACCTTGTTGCTGAAATCGGTCTGATGGGCGCTGACCTGCTCCGCCAGCGCCTGATGCTCACGTGCGATGGTTTCAACAGCCTGATTCACATCAGCAAAGCGGGCGTTATCATCGGCGCCTTTGCGAGACAGCAGCTCTTTCACGCGGGTAAACAGGCTGATTTTTTCCGGCACGTCCTCAAACTCGATCAGCGTTTCAAGAGCAGCGGTAAACAGGTTGTCTTTGTCCAGCTTGCGGCGCGCCAGGGGGTTATGTTCTGCGCTGGCACTGAACTGCAGCATTTCAGTGCCGAGGCTTGCCGGATCGTCAGTAACCGCCAGACCAACCAGATAAGCGGAGCCGGTATCGGCAAAGCTGGTGTTAACTTCCATTGAGGTGAAAAGCTTCTGCCAGTTACTGGTCATGGTGATCAGATCGTCCGTCGGGGCAATCCAGCCATACAGCGCCATCTTCCCGGACAAAGCCCCTTCGGTGATTTCTTCCGCTTCCAGCTTTTCCACCATGCCAAAACGACGGAAAGGCCCATCAGGGGTAAAACCCTTGATGTGTTCCATATTGATCAGCGCGGTGTATACCTGCGGGTTATAGCTCGCCGCCATCTGGGTGATCCAGTCACGTTCAATAACGCGCCCGTCAGTGGTGGCCCCTTCGACCCCAATACGAAAACGCTTAGATTTTTTTGCCATCGGTCCGGCTCCGGTTAGTTAGTTCGTAACACGTTCAGAGCCTTATGTTTGCGGTGATAGGCGCGTGTAAACAACGCGTTGGGCTTGTGCGAACTCCCACACAATGCGAAGCCGGGGAAAGTGCTGATTTGAGGCCGTATGTTTGTGCCATGACAACACTGACCTCCGCAGACCTCGATCCCCGTCGTCAGGCAATGCTGATGTACTTTCAGGGATACCGCGTAGCCCGCATTGCTGAAATGCTGGGCGAGAAAGTTGCAACCGTTCACAGCTGGAAAAAACGCGATAAGTGGGGCGAATATGGCCCACTGGATCAGATGCAGCTCACCACCGCCGCACGTTACTGCCAGCTCGTCATGAAGGAGCAGAAGGAAGGAAAGGATTTTAAAGAAATTGACCTGCTGGCGCGTCAGTCCGAACGACAGGCCAGAATCGGCAAATTTAACAATGGCGGGAATGAAGCAGACCTGAATCCCAACGTGTCCAACCGCAATAAAGGCCCGCGCAAGCCGCCGGAAAAAAACCTGTTTACCGACGAGCAGATCGAAAAGCTGGAAGAAATTTTCCGCGCCGGGATGTTCGAGTACCAGCGCCACTGGTGGGACGCTGGCATCAAGCACCGTATCCGCAATCTCTTAAAGTCACGCCAGATCGGTGCAACCTACTATTTCGCCCGTGAAGCGTTGATAGACGCGCTCACCACGGGTCGAAATCAAATCTTTCTGTCAGCGAGTAAAGCTCAGGCGCACGTTTTTAAACAGTACATCATCGACTTCGCAAAAGAGGTGGATGTTGAGCTGAAAGGCGATCCGATGGTGCTGCCTAACGGCGCCTGTCTTTACTTCCTCGGTACAAATGCCCGTACCGCGCAGAGCTACCACGGCAATCTGTATCTTGATGAGTATTTCTGGATACCGAAATTCCAGGAGCTGCGCAAGGTGGCCTCCGGTATGGCGCTGCACAAAAAATGGCGTCAGACCTACTTCTCTACACCTTCCAGCCTGACGCACAGCGCCTACCCGTTCTGGTCTGGTGCCCTGTTTAATAAAGGGCGCCCGAAAGCTGACAGGGTAGAATTTGACCTTTCTCACAGTAGCCTGGCGCACGGCGTTTTATGCCCTGACGGCCAGTACCGCCAGATAGTCACCATTGAAGATGCCGTAAACGGCGGGTGTAACCTTTTCGACCTGGACCAGCTGCGCCTGGAGTACAGCCCGGACGAATACAACAACCTGCTGATGTGTCAGTTTGTTGACGACCTAGCGTCCGTGTTCCCGCTGGCGTTGCTGCAGTCCTGCATGGTTGACAGCTGGGATGTGTGGGACGATTTCGAACCGCTTTTACTACGTCCGTTTGCATACCACCCTGTCTGGATCGGCTATGACCCGGCAAAAGGAACGCAGAACGGTGACAGCGCCGGTTGCGTGGTCATTGCGCCTCCCGTCGTCCCCGGCGGTAAATTCCGTATCCTTGAGCGTCACCAGTGGCGCGGGATGGACTTTCGCGCCCAGGCCTCAGCGATTGAGGAAATAACCAGACGCTACAACGTGACCTACATCGGTATTGACTCGACCGGCGTTGGCGATGGCGTTTACAAAACGGTTAAGCAGTTCTTCCCTGCCGCACGTGAGTTTGTCTACAACCCGACCGTAAAAAATGCCCTGGTGCTTAAAGCCTACGACATCATCAGCGGACGCCGCCTGGAGTTTGACGCGGGGATGCTGGATATCGCGCAGTCCTTTATGTCCATTCGCCGTTCAACCACCGCCAGCGGCAACCGGCCAACCTACGAAGCAGCTCGCACAGAGGAAGCCAGCCACGCGGATTTAGCTTGGGCAACAATGCACGCACTTTATAACGAACCACTGGCAGGAGCCTCCGCCAGTACCAGCAACATCGTGGAGATTTTCTAATGCACTCAACCCCGACCAACCTCATGACCAGCGCCAGCCTGCCAGTAGATCGCCCTTTCTTAGCTTTCCAGCTTGGATGGAACAGTGCCGCACGCAGCAGGAACCGCGTACTAACAAAAATGCGCCAGGCGGGCGCAGATTATTTTTTCGCCTACGAAGCCCTAAACGATGCACTGCATACCGGACGCAACCAGATTTTTCTGGGCTGCAGCCCGGCATCGGCCCTGACAGTCAAAGCCTATATTTCAGCTTTTTTAAGTCAGGCCGCAGCCCACACGCATCTGGGGAAAATAAAATCAGGTAAAGCGCATCTGGAACTACCAAACGGTTCGAAAATTTATTTTGTCGGTCCAAAAAGCCTATGCGCCGCGCTTAATGGGAACGTCTACGTATTAGAGTATGCTTGGGCAGATTCCCCTAAAAATATGATTGCTCTCGCCAAAAGTATGTCCATGCACGCGCGCTATCACGCTACCTACTACACCACCCCTAGCCCCAGCCTGGAAGCATGGCAGGAATACAAAAAGCTGATTGCCCGTAACAGCACAACCATCATGACCTTTACCGCAGATGACGCGGCAGCAACCGGAGCCGAACTCTTTGATGATGAGTGGCTGAATGACATGAAAAAAGAATTATCTGCAGAGCACTGGAAAATGCTGTTTATGTGCGAATGGCCCCAGGCTGATAAGGAGCAGGCGGCATGAGCAAACGTAAAAATAAACATAACCGCACATCAGTAGAGCACAACGCTAAACCAGCCGGTCCCGCAGCGGAAGCATTCAGCTTTGGTGACCCGATCCCCGTAATGGACCGCCGGGAGTTATTTGACTACCTGGAGTGCGTGCAGGTGGACCGCTGGTACGAACCACCGATCAGCATGGATGGCCTGGCGCGAACTTACCGAGCTGCCGTGCATCACTCCAGTGCCATTCAGGTAAAACGCAATATTCTTACCAGTACCTTCATCCCTCACCGCTGGCTGTCTAAACAAGCCTTTTCCCGGTTCGCCCAGGACTTTCTGGTATTCGGTAATGCCTACCTTGAAAAACGCATGAACCGGTTAGGGCAGATCATGGAGCTGCGCGCCTCGCTTGCCAAATATACCCGTCGTGGCATTGACCAGGACACCTACTGGTTTGCACAGTATGGCTACAACTCGCAGCCCTATCAGTTCGATGAGGGAAGCGTGTTTCATCTGATGGAACCCGACGTTAACCAGGAGCTTTACGGGATGCCGGAATACCTCTCCGCCATTCCCTCCGCCCTGCTGAATGAATCGGCCACGCTGTTTCGCCGTAAATATTACCTTAACGGTAGCCATGCTGGTTTCATCATGTACATGAGCGACCCCGCCGCCGACCAGAAAGATGTGGACAACATACGCGAAGCACTTAAAAAATCGAAAGGGCCAGGCAACTTCCGCAACCTGTTTATGTACAGCCCGAACGGCAAGAAAGACGGCATTCAGATCATCCCGCTGTCAGAAGTCGCAGCGAAAGATGAGTTTCTGAACATCAAGAATGTGAGCCGTGATGACATGCTGGCAGCTCACCGCGTGCCGCCGCAGCTGATGGGGATCATTCCAACGAATACCGGCGGGTTTGGCGATGTGGAAAAAGCGGCGCGCGTTTTCGTTCGCAACGAACTTACCCCCCTGCAGGGCCGTATCACAGAAGTTAACGAGTGGCTGGGTGATGAGGTGATACGCTTTAACCCCTACCTGACCGATGAAGACTGACGCTCAGCCGACCAACCTTTAATATCAACCGCCCTTCTCCGGGCGGTTTTTTATTCCCTTACGCCCTGCCCCACCATCAGAGCGCCTCAGCGCTTCGCTGAGCGCTCCTGCGCTTTCGCCACCTGATAGCTCACGACGAAACGCAGCGCCTCATCACGACGCAGGCGCGCACGACCAGCCCCAAAAAATGACCATGCCCGCCCAACATTGAGGCCCCAAAACCGCGATTAACCCCAAAACCGCGCGCTCGTATCCCCGCCACGCCTGCCCGCTTTGTGTAGTGGTTTTCATGCACCTGCATGGCATAAGCAAAAGCCCGCCAGAACTGGCGGGCCTGAGCAAAAACGATCCTTTTGCGATCATTCATTTTCATGCGCTATAGTCATGCAACAAACGCATACGAACCATATGGTTAGATTACTCATCAAGTCAGATGGATTTTCAGGTAGATTGCCACAGCAATTGTAAAGGAGCGAGATTGAAATGGGTGGAGAGACTTCGGCTATACAACGAGTCGCGGGTAAGATTTCTGATGATATTTTCTCAGTGTTCAAATGGGATCGTGCCGCTAGAGCGGACATGAACTGGGACTGTTGCCAAGAGGCTCATTCCAAGAAAACGCATCCAAGCGATGTTGTATTTTTCTACATTGATCCATATGAGGAGGAAATGGTCTATCTCAACACAGACCTCAAAAGTTATGCAGAAGGTACTATTGGGAAAAAAATAGTCGAGGGAGCTTTAACATCGCTTGCTTTAGCTACCGAGTGTGCAAATGTGAGTGAAGAATGGCGATTGAAATATGTTCATGATGATTCTTTAGGTTATAACGTCAGAGGGTTGTTATTCTTATATAACCATGATAATTTATATGATAAGGACTTCTATGAGAATATCACAAAAAAATTAGATCACTCATCTATAAATTGCCCTCCAAACATCAAACTACATTTACTTGACCCTTATAAAATATCAGATTTGATAAACATATCTTCTGACATAACCAAATTAATTGGTTCAGGCAAGCTTCCCCAGCCAGATAAGTTCACATATTATTACCCAGATCTTTCCCTAACAAGAATAAAACACCCTATTAATCAGACAACACCTGCAACAATTGAATTATTAACATCACCATATATTATAATAAAACATGAGGCTTTTAGTTGGCTCAGAGATAAAAACCCTGAGGGATATGTTGTTTATTACAATCAACCGGGGGATTCAGTAGACGAATTTGTTTACTTCTTTGATATGTTATCAACTTATCAAATACTAACCGAAGGTAAACCAATCGTATTACGCCATTGTCACATTCATCCAAATGAAAATGCCATTCATCACTTTGAAAGAGCGAAAAAGAAATACAGTACAGACTGGCTCTTAGGCGAGGATGAAAGACTTTTTCTTAAAATTGACTTCGACAAAACGGACAAAATTGTTGTTGAATATAATCTTGAACAAATCGGCATGGAGCAACGATAATGGCTAAAAAACTATACTTCGCAACTGACAAAAATATTTATGATGCATTGCATCATAAAAGGATAACCGCTGCAAAGTTACATGAATTATTGTTGAATAGAGGTGTGTTTTTATCACCAGAACTCGACAAGGAAATACTAATTGAGGAAATATCTAAACTTCCTCACGGATTCAATGAATTAGAACACATAAAAAAACTGGTCAAAACATATGACCCAAGAGAAAGTACTACTAGTGTAAGCTTCCAAACCTCAACAAATCAGGCTGAGTTAAAAAGTGCTGCTGAAGCACTGAAAAAAACATGCTCCCCTAGTAAAGGTCAAAGCCTGAATATTGTAGCTAAAAAAGATGGTTCGCTTACAGTAGAATACAAATATGAAGAAATAGACCTGTCTAAAACTGCATTACGCCAGATCGACAAGCGGAATGTTATAATAGAACTTCGCCCTGGAACTGACAAAGTTGAAGTACGTATGCCTCAAAACCCCGAGGCAAAAAAAGTTATTGAGAGCTTGCAAAACGAGCTATCTAAAATCAAATCCGAGCCTATCGAACGCTTCGAAATATCATTACTAGCAATAACTGATCCTACATTGCGAAGCCAGTTCTTTCAAGAATTAATGAATGGCCTACGTGGTTATGAGACTGATGACGTAACAAAAGTCGAATTAAATCGCAGTACTGATGCTAGTGAAGATGAAGACAAGGAAGAAACTATTGATACCGGATTTGTTAAGAGAGCAGTCCTGAATGGTGAAGGGGTAAATAGTTCAGCTATATTTTCTCAATTACATGAGAAGGGTTATTATATCGGGCGTATTGCATGGTCTTCAAAACCGACAAGTGGAATTGGAGATAGAATCAACGTCGAAGCATTTTTCAAAGACTCAGAGAAATGCTGTGACTTTGCCTATCAAATTAAAGGGATAAACAATCAAAAAGAAGATGGTTTCAATGTTACTATTCGCGCGGCAACGGCACAAGAGAAAAAACATATTAGTGAATTAATTGAGTCCGCCGCTGAAAATGCCTATAATATAATAATAGGGTCAGAGGTGAACGAAGATGAAAAAGGTTAAATGGCTTAAGTTAAACATACGGCTTGAGTTTGAAACAGCCGTTAGACGTCTTTCCCTTGATTCTTTTACAGAGGATAAAGGGAAAGGATTCATTTTTGACAAAATACGCCATGACTTTGCAAATGGGCGTTTTGTCGAGCGTATTGTTTATCACGATAAAATATCAAGCTTTGACGGAAGTGAAACTACCGTTGAAAGAATCGAATATCGCACTACAAATTTCAGTGTGGCTTTAGACTCTCTTCCTGTAATGCAGATTACTAACCCCCCCAGAACTTTAAAGCCTTTCTCGCAGGCTTTGGTAAAAAATCTTGGCTTAGGTGTCAGTTTGGAAGAAATTGACATAAACCCTATAGACTGGCTTAATGAAATATCTTCAAGTGTAAATATAAATTTAACACAGCTTGATATTTCAAGGGTTAGAGTCTCTGATTACGCCACGGCTAAAATGCAAATAATTGGCAGCAGTGACCTTAGAAAATATTATAAAGAGGAATTAGAGGGTAAAAAAATACGAATTGACAGGCTGGTTTGCTCTGTTAATTCATTAGAGTATTCCGGTAAGCTCAAGATCACCAATAGCGGCCTTGCTTATATTGATGTTAGAAATGAAAATGAGTTTACGAAAATCGTTTTTGATACGTTAAAAAAAGTCACCCTTCATTCATAGATGGCTTATAAGGAGTTCCTTCACCTAACGCCTCGCCTTATTCGTTGTTCAACCTAGCAGGCGTCAGAATCAAGTTCTGACGCCTGCAATGTTTCTTAATGCAGCCAGCTATCGTCCTCCCAGACCTGCTGCATAATTTCCATCACTCGATTTTTGTCTTCATCCAGTTTTAACCCACTCAGTTCAACACCATTGGCGCTGCCCTTGCGGATACGAATTGCTGTTTTGGGATACAGAGGGCGCAAATTACGGTAAAGCTCGGATTCAAGGGCTTCCAGTGTGGCCTGGCTAATCTTCTGCTCTTTATCGATCATTATTTCAATGCGCATACAGATTCCCTTTAACTGGTAACGTCCATTGACCGGCTGTATTCATGGCTGCGAATTTTCGCCATCAACTCGTCTGTCAGTTCGGACACCCACTGGATAGCCAGCCGCTTTTCTTCGTCGCTGCACTCACTAGCCGCTACAAGCTTGATAAAAAAATCAATACGCTGGAGCTTCAATGACTCCAAAAGATAGTCCTGCATCTTCCCTCCTATCATTACACGGATACACAACCACTGTATATATATCCACTGTTTATATAAACAGTACAGTAGGAAAGAAAAAATGTAAAACTCTTTTTTGTCAGTTAATTGGATGTACTGATGTCGGTCAATAAAGCACGAAATGTTAAACAGCAGCCTTAGTACCATTGACGCCATTTGTCACCTTCCTGCAGCCTCTGGTTACGGTAAAAAATACGTAAACCGGCACCGGATGGAATGCTGCCGCCACGCAGAAGCAAATCAATCTCAGATGCACTACCTTCAAACCCCCTGGTAGTCAGTTCTGCCTCAAGCTGCAGGCGCTGCTGCTCCGAAATACTCTGTATGTATGCTTTTTTCCGCTTCGGTTTTACCAGTCTCAACCTGGCTGTCAGCTCCCGCCGTTCCTTCTGGCCCATGTTGTGGAGATATTCCTGCAGCTCCTTCTCATCCATGGTTTTAATATCGGGTAAATCACCCCCTGATTTGTTCAGATTTTCAACAGGGGGACAGTTATTGCCACGAGTCCAAGGGGCGCAAGCGCCCTGGTCGGCTGCCGCCTCCTGAACGTCAACGGCCTTACGAATCTTTTTCCACTTCATCGCGTGCGTGCAAATCTTGCCCTCAACAATCGGGGACCAGATGCCATAGATACGGATACCGTGATCGCCGTAGGCGCTCGGTTCGTCGTTAAGCTCATAAGCCGTGCGGACAAGGTGATGTTTGCGGGGAACCAGTACACCGCCCTGCTTCATGATGTAAGTGGCAAAGCAACCCGCATCTGCAGCTGCCAGTACCGCATCCAGACGCGGGTTATCCAGTACCGGCGCACCCGCTTTGCGTTCGCCCTGCACTCTCGCCGCCTGACCAGCAAGCAAGCGCAGCTCGCGGTATGCCTGACGCCCAGGAATACCAAAGAAACGAAATTGCTGAACACGGTGCAGTGACGCCCAGGCGCTGACATGCTCGGCGCTGTCACGCAGTGATCTGCCGGTTTCTTTGCTGATTTCTTTAGCCAGCCCACGCCCGTCGATGTTCTTACTGATGTATTTGGCGATATAGCTGGTCGGCGTTCCCTTGCGCGGATTGATTAGCTCGGACTTGAAGCGCGGCCCGGTATTGGTGCCCAGCTCCTCGCGGTCTTCACGGATGGCAAACTTACGCAGCAGTGCGGTGATGGAACGGCGGTCTTTTTTGCGCATGAAGCACAGAAGATGCCAGTGCACGGTGCCGTCATGGTGCGGCTCTGCAACGCGAACGCCATACCAGCGCAGCCCGGCCTTGTGCATGGCCTTGCGGAAAGCGGCGAACGTATCAACCAGGTAGTCACTGCTCTGCCGGACAGTGGCACTGGTCCACTTCGGATTAGGTCTGCCGTTGTTGAGGGTTGCGTGGAAGCGTGACGGGCAGGTGATGGTATAAAACACCGCGCAGTCTCCGCGCATTTCCGCGATCAGCTCCAGTCCCTTAACACAGGCCATCATTTCATTACGGCGGTGTGCCGGGTTGCTGTTGCTGGCGTTCACCACGTCTTCCATGTCCAGCATGTCGCCGTCTTCGTTGACCAGCTCATGCGAGCGGAAGAACTCCAGCGATTTGCGGCGCTGCTCGCGTTTATGGATCACCGCTTCATAGCTGACATACGGGGACGCTTTCTTGTTGACCAGGCAGACGGCACGCAGCTGCTCCTCCCGCCACTCGCAGCGCATCTGCCACAATTTGCGATACCACCAGTCCGCACACAGCATGCGCGCCAGCGACGGTGGGATCAATTCATAAGGCACCGGCTTGCGGCGACGCTTTTTGCGGCGCAACTTCTTAAAGGCAGGCGGGATGACCTCAAGGCGCATGGCTTCTGCAGCAACCCTTTCCCATGCCTGGCGGATTTCTTCTGGTTTAACATCGTCACTGACAAACAGATCACCGCAGGCCGCATCAAGACACATGCTCATATGTGCCGCAACCAGCGTGGAAAGGCGCTTGACCTGATCCTGATTCATTTCAGGCAGTACCAGCAACCCCTCCAACCCTTCTTGGCTCGCCATGAACCGGAAAGACGCAGACACCTGGCTGTCACGCACGCGCTCCAGCCGCTCAAGACACGGTCTGATTGTTTCGCGCAGATAGCGGGAATAAGCTTTAGCCCTGCCCAAGCTATGGAAGTATTTAATTCGCTCCAGCAGAGGCTTGCTGATATGGGCAGGCATGGCGCTTACATCGGCAATAATCACCAAATCGGGATTAACGCGCTGCTGTTCGCGGGCCATTTTGGCATGGCTAATCAGCCGATCCTGCTCCATTTCACGCTGGACAGGATCGCGGGATTCATTGAAGAAATAACGTTCCCAAACCTTATCACTCAGCGCCTCACGGCGCAGATGCTCCTGCTCGTTATCCGCAGCGTACAGAGTGATGAGGTTTGAAAGCGCAGACTCCGGCGCAACTTCCGCCGGATCCAGATACGGGTTAACCGCTTTTTTTGGGGCATTCCATGGAAAGACCACGGCGGCCTCATTCGAGCCGCCGGTGGTTTGTGCATGATGTAATGTGAATTTACTCACTGCCACGCCCGCACCTCAGTTTCCACCGAGATATCAGGACCGGACGCTAAATCAACACCAAACCAGCATGCCGATTTTGTGGCGATGATTTCTACTGCAGTTTTACTATCACCGGCAACCACGCCCATGCTGCGCTTAGCGGTTATACGATGGCGGGTAAAATCACGATAAAGCGAACGGGTCAGAGACGTATCGCTGTTGGACACGATAACCGGATGGCCTTCTGATGCCCTGCGTTCAAGAATAGACGCCAGATGGTACTGATCATCCTCTGTAAAACCTGCTGTGTGATATCCGTTAAACGTGCCGTCATATGGCGGATCACAATAAACAACATCCCCCGTCTGCAACAGCGCAAGTGTCTCGTCATAGCTGGCGCAGATAAACGTTGCGCGTTTTGCTTTTTCTGTAAATGTGCGTATTTCGTTTTCAGGGAAGTACGGCTTTTTATAATTACCGTAAGGAACATTAAAATAACCGTCCAAGTTATAGCGACACAGTCCGCGATAACCATGGCGATTTAAATATAAGAAATACAATGCGCGTTCAATTGCGCCACCATGGCGCAAGTTAAACTCCTGTCTCGTCTTATAATATGCCTCTGGATCATTACGGGCTTCAAAAAGATATCTGCCCTCTTTGATGAAGTATTCAACATCATTCTTAATCACCTGATAGAGATTAATCAGGTCTGGATTAATATCCGCGACAAGATAATGAGGATAGTCTGTCTCTATCATCACAGCGCATGAACCCGCGAAAGGTTCAACCAGTCGCGGGCCTGCTGGAAGGTGTTTTTTCAGTTCTGCCATGATGGCGGTTTTATTACCCGCCCATTTCAGGATAGTGCTCATACAGCACCCCCTACGTAATGTTTGCCTTTCAGCTCCGCAATCTCCTGACAAGTGACACAGCACTGCACGCCCGGAATGGCGCGGCGGCGTGCTGGCGGGATCGGTGCATCGCAATCAATGCAGAGAACACGAGAAACGCCCGGCGTTCTGTTGCGGGCGGTGTGGATGTGGCGCTGACGTTCTTCTTCAACGCGCAGCTGTACAAGGTCCATTGAATCAGCCATCAATGGATCTCCTGCGCTTCGTTCTGAATGTTTTCAGCCGCAATACGCAGCAGCTCTGCCGCTTCAACGTGGTTAAGCTGACGTGACGTGATATGGCAAGCCAGGCTATCAAGGCGGGCTGCCATTGCTGCAGCACGTGCCCGGCGTTCTTCCATCCGTGCATCAGTTAGCATCTGGTTAAGGCCAGCATCATCTGGTCCTGTTTTGGTGATTCGGGTTTCAATATTTCGCATTGTTGTTTCTCCTGAATTTGGGCAATAAGATGCCCGGCGGGTTTACGCCTTTAATTTCGGTTGTGGATTAATTCGGCATGGCTAGCCGATTTGGAAATAAACTCACCACTGTACGGAAATGGTTCATTGCTTTAATCAGCTCCCGCTTTTCGTCAGTCGCCAGCTCACTAACATTGACGCTATGACGTTCCGCCGGAATCTTTGCCATAAAGAATATTGCGGCTAATGCGCGTTTATTCTGCTCATGGTTAATATCCCGTTGGTCCCGCATATCGCTAATAAAGCGCTCCAGCTCTGAATCAATATTTAAGCCAAACACTTTCGCCCTTAATTCCGCGATGTGGTTTAACCCATTAAGGCGGAGGCCAGCGCTTAGCGGAACAGTCGCAGCATCGCCTTCAATAGCCATGGTTTCCCCTGCTTTTTAGTGGACAGCTCAGCCAGCAACGCATCCTGAGCGCGGCACGGATGCCAGCGCTTGCCATCCTTCCCCATAATCCAGCCATGACCGCAGTGCATTGCAGGACTTTGCTTAACGAGCAGTGATGCAAAAGATGGTTCTTTAGTCAGCATAACCACCTCAGATCAGACCGAACGAAGCGCCGAGGCCCGTCACGGTATCTACTGCGCTTGCCATCGCCGGATTCGCCTGCAAACGCGCATGTAATGTAACTGCGGTGAGTGCCATCAGGCGCGTGACAGAGTTGATGCTGTTGATAACATCGCGGCGGCCCGCACTGGTTTTTACATCACCGGATACTGCGCCTGCAGCTACTCGCCCAATCTCCGCAGTTGCACTCATGACGTAATGCGGCAGGTTCTCTTTTGCCACTTCATTCAATGGCACACACGGCAGGCAATGGATTTGAGCCAGAAAACCGTCAACCAGCGTTGAGTCTTCTGTGATATCAGTCAGCAGCCAGATCTCCGGCGGCGTAAGTTGATGCGGTTGCTCCGGGTTCAGCTTATTGCGCAGCGTCTGGACATTCATTCCTGCGCGTTCTGCCAGCTTCGCCATGTTGTGACGCAGCGCGAAAGCCCGGCAGGCTTCGTCAAAGTGTGGATGTTTGGAAATCTTATAATCAAACATGTGCCCCTCTCAAAAAGTTCTCATAATTGAACTTACTGACCAACAATGACACGAAAGTTGGAATGACCGAGGGATTCACGAACCTGGTCGGTTTTGTACATCAGGTAACGCAGGCTTACGCGACCTTTGTTTTTTTCTTTCTTGACCATGTACTTAGCAAGCTGACCATGGTGAATTTTCTGGTAAACGGAGCCACGGGAGATACCTTCCCATTCCGCGAACTCTGCAGGCGTAGCCATCTCTTTTGGTACACGAATTGAAATATCAGTGCTCATAGTGCAATATCTCTCGGTTAAGGTTTGGTTTACGTCGTTTTATCTTGTTTTATTTGATTCAATAATTGATACATCGAGATACTACGATCCAATATTTGATACGTCAATAGGATTGAAAAATGATACAGGTGAAAGCTGGCGAGAATACCGGGGGAAGAGAGGCTATCCATAGACTAATGGCTGCCTACGATTTTAAGTCCAGACAACAACTGTGTGATCACCTAGGTGCATCAAAAAGCACCATGGCAAACAGATACTTAAGAGATAGTTTTCCGGCGGAATGGGTGATTCAGTGTGCTTTAGAAACGGGAGTTTCGTTACTGTGGCTCACTACCGGGCAGGGAGAGCCAGGTTCAAATATTGACCATAAAAAAGATATCAATTTCGTGAACTCCGGCAAAGTTAAACCTCTTTCGGAACTTGTCTCCCCTGAAATTGAAAAGGCAACTCTCAGCGGTGGATTATTGGTCGAGGCAGGGAAAGCAATCATTGATACCAGCCTGCTCCCCTCAGACTCACGCAACCTATTACTGGTGAATACTTCTGGAGATTCTTATTTAGTGGACCGCAGCCAAACACCTCCAGTTAACGGTATGTGGTTGGTAGATATCGACGGAATAAAAAGTATCGTGAAGTTAACACGGCTTCCTGGAAACAGATTGGTGGTCCATCAAGACGAATCATCCTTTGAGTGCAACCTTGATGATATCGAGGTTGTAGGCCGCGCATTAAAAATAATTAAGAGCCTTTGATATGACCATCAGAAAGCAACCAAACGGAAAATGGTTGTGCGAGTGCTACCCGAATGGGCGCGACGGTAAGCGTGTGCGCAAACAATTTGCGACAAAAGGTGAGGCCATAGCATTCGAAAACTTCACCATGGATGAAGTGAACAAAAAACCATGGCTAGGAGAAAAAGAGGATCGGCGACATCTGTCAGAGGTGATAGAGCAATGGCACTCACTCTACGGGCAGACGCTTGCAGACCCCAAACGCCTGATGGCGAAACTTAGAATTATCTGTAATGGTCTGAGTGATCCCATCGCCTCAGAACTGACCGCCGGTGACTTTACGAAATACCGCGAAGCGCGGCTAAAAGGTGAAGTGCGAAATGAAGATGGCGCGCTTATGTCACCTGTTAAGCCCCGCACGGTAAACCTTGAACAGCGCAACCTATCATCAGTTTTTGGCACACTGAAAAAGCTGGGCCACTGGTCAGCGCCCAATCCGCTCGCCGGACTGCCAACATTCAAAATTGCAGAGGGAGAACTGGCGTTCCTGACCCCGGAAGAAATTAAACGCCTGCTAGATGCCTGCGCAGAATCTCAAAGCCCCAGCCTGCTGATGATTGCAAAAATCTGCCTAGCCACCGGCGCCCGCTGGAGTGAAGCCGAAAACCTGCAGGGCCATCAGTTATCGAAATATCGAATCACCTATACCAAGACCAAGGGCAAGAAAAACCGTACCGTGCCAATATCTCAGGATCTGTATGACGAACTCCCCAAAAACAGAGGGAAGTTATTCACGCCATGCAGAAAAGCCTTTGAGCGAGCAGTGAAACGCGCTGGTATCGACCTGCCTGAAGGCCAATGCACCCACGTACTGCGCCATACATTCGCCAGCCACTTTATGATGAATGGCGGAAATATCCTAGTATTGAGAGACATATTGGGTCACTCAGATATCAAGATGACCATGGTATATGCGCACTTTTCCCCAGAACATCTTGAAGATGCTGTAACCAAAAACCCACTGAATAGTATAAATTACATATGAAAACACACCCCGACTATATATACATATTTATTTATGCAACAATAATGATTTTAATTCTAATCATTTCCATATGGAGAGAATGGTACAAGTTAGATAAAAGGAACCTATACCACCAAAAGTTATTTTGGTTATCTATTTTACTTCCTGTTTTTTCATTTTTTTTCTTTGGTTACTTTGCATGGAGTGGAAAAACGCCTGTCCTCAACGCTCACGGATATTATAGATTCTATGAGATCAGTAAATTTCCTTTATTACTACTGGCAAGTTCCGTTCCTCTCGCATCGATAGTAAACAATATTCATCGCACAATTCAAACTGAAGCACAAATACAAGCAGTTGATAGCAAAAATGCCATTGACAGACATTTTGCTCATGAAAAAAACTTTATTGAAAAAATAAACCACTTATCTACATTCACAATCTTAAACCTATCAAACAACGACGGAAATATTATTTCATCCATCGCAACCAGTAATGAAAAAATAGCAACAACCGACCAAATTAAAATTACAAACCCTTATTTACTTTATAAAAAAATATACCCCAACTCAGCGACACACATTTTATCCAACTTCGAACCAAACAGCAAATTCCTAGAAGAAATAGAGATATTACTTAAAGATATAAATAATTCATTAAAACCAAGGGAATTGGATCCAGAAAACAAACCACTAGAGTACCTTAGAATAATAAATTCAGTTTCTAACAAAATAGTTATTATTTTCGAAAAACTTTGCATCGATAATATCATGCGAGCAAGATATAAAATATCGATCAAAGGAAACAGCATTATTACTTTTGCTCACGAAGAAAATTCATTTCTTGAATTTGTTGAAGCAAGTATATATCTAACAAGAAAAATTAAAACCATAATTTATGGTGACGAATTAGCCCCGTATGAACATATAGTCAATTATATATATGAAACAGACTTTAGATTTCATTTTGATAAATATATTAGACTGGATTGTCCGATTTATTCTCCTCATTGGGATAAATATACAACCCCTGATGTTACAGTAGTTCCCAATGGCGGCAAAATGGCGACAAAGAAGTTTAACGAGGTAAAAATGCCTAACACAGACTAAAACCATCTTATTGATAATATTGATAAACCCATGATTTAGATAGCTAAAATATAGTATGTAGGAATTTCGGACGCGGGTTCAACTCCCGCCAGCTCCACCAATCATGATTGGACAGTGCCAGGACAGCACTAGCAAAAACAGGAAGTTAGCAGTCTCAACAGGACACCGACCAGACGGTGATGAGACAAAAAAGGATACGCAAAGGAGCCGCGGCTCCCAAGTGACATGAAAGCCCGCTGATGCGGGCTTTTTTATGCAAAGGGTAAAGGAGAAGGCTATGTCATTAAGTTATGCTTGGGAAAAATTTCATATCGCAGTTCTCACTCTAGCTGGAACTGGCAGCACTAAGGAACGTTTGTCAAATGCCTATATTTTTAGCATTGGACATATTAAAACTTCAGAAGACATCCCTGCAGACCTCCGTGAAAAATTCGAAAATCTTTGTGATACATTGACCAGCGTTGATCCGACCGGACAAGAAGGAAAAGTTCAAGCAACTATTGCCCAGATGGATGAGCTTGAGATTTCGAAAGTCACTGAAGATATTATTAGTTTTTACGATACCCTCTGCCGCCGTTTAGCTCTTGAGGATGGAACGCACTAACATGGGGTGTCGGGGATCGGAGGTTCAAATCCTCTCGTGCCGACCCAAACTCCTTTAAAAACCAGCCTGTTATGGCTGGTTTTTTTATGCCTGCTTTGTGCACGGGGAATTAAGGGGGAAAAACTCGTCAAATGTTTTTCACTTTCGGAATTCATCAATTCACAAAACCATCATTCCGATTTACCTTACAAGCTCCTTTTAAATCTTTAACGGTGCGCACCACTTTTTCTTACTACCCTATACTTTCAGTCTGACATATGGCTGGAGGTTTCTATGTGTGGACGCTTTTCACAGTCAATGACGCGTGAAGATTATCTCGCCATTCTCGCTGAAGAAGCCGAACTCGACATACCATACGATCCAGAACCCATCGGACGTTTCAACGTAGCGCCAGGCACCAAAGTTCTGCTTCTGTGTGAACGTGATGAACAACTGCATCTTGATCCCGTGCTTTGGGGATACGCCCCTGGATGGTGGGATAAACCGCCGCTAATTAACGCACGCGCCGAGACTGCGGCCACAAGTCGGATGTTTAAACCATTGTGGCAACATGGTCGTGCGATCTGTTTTGCTGATGGTTGGTTTGAGTGGAAGAAGGAAGTCGACAAAAAACAGCCCTATTTTATTCACCGCGCCGATGGTCAGCCGATATTCATGGCTGCGATCGGCAGCACACCATTCGAACGTGAAGACGATGCAGAAGGATTTCTGATAGTGACGGCTGCTGCCGACAAAGGACTGGTAGATATTCACGACAGGCGACCGCTAGTACTATCGCCAGATGCAGCTCGCGAATGGATGAGGCAGGATGTTGGAGGGAAAGAAGCTGCGAAAATTGCAGTCGACGGTGCCGTGCCGGCTGAAAAATTTATCTGGCACGCCGTGACGCGCGCCGTTGGGAATGTTAATAATCAAGGATCACATATATTATGTCCAATCAAGTGATACATGTATGGGGTAAAGCTTCTACTAAACTTCACTGAATTTTGAGCCATTCACTTTTAACATCCTTCCATTTAATCCTTGAATTGTTTTCACTGTGGGATAAGCCGTCATTAGAAATGATGAAAGTAGAATACAAATAACTGAGAAAAATATAGCAAGCAAAATCTGGAACGTATCCAGTGCTCCATCATAATATACTTTTATAGGAGCCATGGCATATGCCATGTAGGCTACTGCCGCAATCCAAGCTGAACGCCGTTTTCTTATGTATTTTTTATCTATTAAGAAATAGAAATACTTACCATCATATTTTAAGTACCGACTCAAGATCACCAACTTCCTAGTTGGAAGTCTCAAATCACATCTATTTGAGATGTATAGCAATTTATTCCTAGTGCTATCATTGGACACTCCCGTTAATTGAGTCATTATTTTATTTCTTATTAGATTAGTAATGAATTGTTTATCTTCTACTCCTAAATGTTCGCCATACTCTTTATAATAATGCCGAAGTTTTAAAATTTTACCACTTCGTAAAAATTTATAAATATATTCGCAAGTTTTCCATAATGCGGCAATCACTGGCAATGCCGCGACAATTGTCTTCCACAGCTCATCCTTAAACATCCACTCGTTCATTATTTCACTCACCATAACCATATGAAATATTTAAAATATATATCATGTGCTATTTACAATTCAACTAACGATGAGTAAATCCGAGAATCTTGTCGTGTACCGAGGCGAAAGCATCTCACGCTTCATTTGCCACTGCTGCTGTATACCCTGTACAGCAAAGTAGAGCGTGCCCTTTCCATCTTTCGCGTTCAGATGATCCAAAACTTCCATCAACTTCTCACTGTCCCGGCGAGGCGCGTTATCATCGAACAGATTCAACTGGGCGATGCCCTGACTGAAGAAGTCTCCCAGCATGACTCCTGCTTTCTGATATCGGTGCCCGTCTTTCCATATTGCATCCAGGCTTCGCGTCGCTGCTGCAATAATGTCCCGACTATCCTGTGTCGGGGTGAGCAGCTTCACTGACGCACTGTTACCGTAGTACGGTTCGTTCAGCGCAAAGGGTGACGTTTTGACAAAGGCCGATATGAACCTGCAAAACTGATGCTCGCCACGCAACTTTTCCGCAGCGCGCGACGCATAACTGCAGATGGCCTGCCGCATAGCGTCATAATTGGTAATGCGTTCCCCAAACGACCGGGAACAAACAATCTCCTGCTTTACTGGTGCAAACTCCTCCAGTTCAAGGCATGGCTCTCCACGAAGCTCGCGCACAGTTCTCTCCAGGACAACATTGAAGTGCTTCCGGATAAAACGTATATCAGTATCAGCCAGCTCAAGAACTGTTTTAATCCCCATGGCCTCCAGCTTCTTGCCGATACGCCGCCCGATACCCCAGACCTCATCAACCGGAAGTGCAGACATAAGTTTGCGCTGGCGTTCGAGGTTAGATAAATCCACCACTCCACCCGTCTGTTTCTGCCATTTTTTTGCGGCGTGATTTGCCAGCTTGGCCAGCGTTTTTGTCTGAGCAATGCCAACGCCGACCGCCAGGCCAGTATTTTGATAAACCGCATCTTTTAACTCACGCCCAAAATCCTCCAGAACGCGGCAATTCCTCACACCGGAAAGGTCACAGAAAGCTTCGTCTATCGAATAAATTTCGCATCGTGGTGACAATGCCTCCAGTGTGGCCATTACCCTGCTGGACATATCCGCATACAGTTCATAATTGCTGCTGAAGCAAACAACACCACATCGGCGGAATAAGTCCTTTTGCCTGAAATATGGGTCTCCCATTTTCACACCAATCGTTTTGGCTTCAGCGTTACGGGCAATAACACAGCCATCGTTGTTTGAGAGAACCACAACCGGCCTTCCCTTCAGGTCTGGCCGAAATGCAGTCTCACAACTGGCATAAAACGAGTTCACATCAACCAGAGCAAACATGTTCAGCTTGCCGTTTTCACGATAAACGTTACAACGCCAAAGATATCCAGCGTATCTTCGCTGTTTATCATAATGGGTGCATAAGCACTGTTTTCAGGAACAAGCATAACGACCGGGTTTAACTGCAGACGTTTAACAGTAAACTCGCCATCAATGGCAGCTATCACAATATCTCCATGTACAGGCTTTCTTGACCGATCGACGACCAGCAAATCGCCATTACCAATACCCGCACCGATCATGGAATCGCCAGATGATTTTACGAAATAGGTAGCACTTGGGTGTTGCACTAACAGCTCGTTGAGATCAATACGTTTCTCAACATAATCCTGCGCTGGCGAAGGAAATCCGCATGGAACCAAATCGCCAAATAAAGGAAGCGCAACTATCTGACGTAGCTCGACTGGTGAATAAAACTTCATAATAAACTCACTCGCATTGATACTGTTCATACATACAGTATATACTGTCATTATACACAGTAAAGAGGAGCTAAAGCATGTTCGTGGAACTCGTTTATGACAAAAGGAATTTTGATGGTCTGCCGGGTGCAAAAGACATCATTCTGGGCGAACTTAGCAAGAGGGTTCACCGGATTTTCCCGGATGCTGATGTCCGTGTAAAACCGATGATGACACTGCCGGCGATCAACACTGACGCCAGCAAGCATGAGAAAGAACAGATAAGCCGGACTGTTCAGGAAATGTTTGAAGAGGCTGATATGTGGCAGGTGTCAGATTAAGGGGCAATATGCCGCAGTGACGTCATTGCATGCGACGCAGCTGCGGCAACGATCTATTGCTGAGGCTCCCGCTGATTTTCAGAACGAGCCTGCTCAGCCTGTTCCATTGCTATCCTCATTTCCTCCTGACGTTGATTAAAGATACTGTCTGCAGGCATTTCAACACGCAGATCCACCCAGCGCCCAGCAGGGATATCGACAGGTTCCCCGTCTTTTACGGTTTCAATAAAAGTTTCATTATCAGATACGTAGCCAATTAAATTACGGGCAAACTCCGGTGCCGATGGATGTGTCCGGTGGTACGTTTTCAGCAGAATGGAACCATCTGACTCGACTTTATAATCCACCCACAACAGGGGCTGTTTGTTTCGGTCGAGCGGTATCTCAATGCCGCCATCGATACCCCCCCATGCTGGAGCTGAGTTGAAGCCCAAAACGCCAGAAATACGATAAACGCCAACGTCAAGACGTTCTGTGAAGGCCCCCTCTGCCTGGTAGTTAACTTCCGCCGATCCGTCGCCTTTCAGTTTAACAATCGGAGATGCTTTTTTAATGAAACCATTACCGTCCACTGTGGTGTTGGCAGTGTCGTACATTGTCCGCGAGAATACTCCGACACCTGCCTGGGCCGATACGACTGTGACGCTCCCCCCTGGAGAGTAGGGTATCTGAATCGCTCCCGCCGTATCCCCTGTTTGTAACCAGATACCAGCACCGTATGTTGTAGAAGATGTGGAAGTGATAGATGCGTTGTTTCTGAAAACACAACTTCCATAATTAATAAGTGCCGAATAGATGTCATTATTCGAAGTGGCATTTATAACAATATGCCCCGCTGTTCCATGCCCAAAACCCCACATACTCCCTACAATAGGTACATTTCCGTCATCTGTGCCCGCATTTCTGGTTGCCGAGGTTCCCAGACCAAGTTTAGTTCTCGCCCCGGATTCACTATTACTTCCAGTTCCCCCACGCGTAATACTCAGGGGGATAGTGAGTCCTTCCAGACTGGTGATGTCAGAGTTAGCCCCTTTTTTGGCGTAATCATTGAGAGCAGACTTATCCGCCTTAAGGTTTACACTACTGATTAACTTTTTCGCTGATGGTCCTGTTGTCTGGCTGGTATCAGGGAGCGTAATGGTTACATCACCATCTGCAGTGAAAAATTGCTGCCAGTTCTGTTTGTCGTAGTTCAGGCCGCGAAGCGCCTCCGCGCTCTGGGTCACCAGCGCGGCAGTAACCATATTCAGTGCCACACGTGGAACTGCTGACCATGCTGCACCCGATTGCGTGGGACCGGTAAAGTTACTGACCAGCGTCAGCCCTGTATTGCTTTCGATTGTTTTGACCGGGAGCGTATATGGAATGCCGCCTACAGTAGCAACAACAAAATCGCCTACCGCGAGTTCGGTAGTAAATGAAGTCCCAGCCCCTGATACCTGGGCAGAGTTATTCGTCAGGGTGAGTGTTCCTGCTGACATAAAATTTTCCTCAGTACATATTTGGGAGAACGAGAATGGGCATGGTGATATTTCTGTTTCGGGTCATATCCCAGCCTTTGCTGGCATAGTTACCAAAAACCCGGTTGTATGCAGACCTGACACTCCCCCCGGACATCACGACACCCTTCATTCGGAGATTGCCGTAACCGCCGTCCATACGGACCTGCGCACCGGTATAAACGATCTGACAGAACCCGCCGCCAATGTTCTGGAACGCATCGGTAATCTGAATTTGCCGGTCATATACAAAAGGCCGCTTCAGCGTGGAGAATGTCACCTGGCCAGCGGCGTTCGTCATGGTGATACCGTCACCGCCAACAGGTGCTGTCTGATTGAATATCACCAGGTCAATTGTCGCCGTTCCGGCCACGTCATCCCTGCCTGTATACGAGATATCGCGAACAATAATGCTGCCACCATCAAACCCCACCGATACATTCGGGTTATCCCATTTCCCAAAAGGGATGCCGCCAACCGGGAGCGATGCGATACCGTTAACTTTGATGCGCCCGGACCAGGCGCAGGTCATCAGCGCGGCCTGATTAGATATGGCGGTGAAGTCGGTAGAGTTCGCAACCAGTACTGCTGGGCGTAGAGCTCATCGGATTCGACCACCCACACACATTCCACCTGCGGTGTCTCGGAATAGGCCGTGGTTACCGTCACAACCCTGCCGCTGACCGCCTGCACGGTACGGCTTTGAGAAGCCCCTGATGGCAGATTGAGAATAAGTCGGCCGCCGGGCTCCACATCAGCAACGCGATCCAGGGTGATAGCCCTGCCATTTACCGCGCTGATACGCCCGCCAGTGACTTTACCGGAAAGCATTTCATCCGCGACCGCAATAATATAGCCAGGCTGCGGAATGTTACCGTCCAGCCCCACACCAAACGACACCACCCGGTCTTTGTTGTTGGTCAGGATCCCCCAGCGCCCTTTGCGGTTTGCCTCTGACTGCCGGGTGCAGCCGATGGCAGTCAGCTCCAGCTGGTTGAAGCCGTAGCGCGCCACCAGATTCTGCTCAAATACCGGTTCCATCGCATCAGCGTAGGCATTATCCGGATCGGACCAGGAGACAAGTGCCGTGGTGTAACGCGTTTTGGTCGTGCTGCTGGAATAGGTGAACTTGCCGTCAATGACATTCGCCCGGGTGTAGCTGTAATCGATGTCACGCGGCATATCTGCCAGACAGACGATCTGATCCCCGCCCCAGTAGGTCATCCCGCGGAAGATAGCCGCGAAGTCGCGCAGCACGGTGTAAGCATCATTCCTGTCCTGTACATACACGTTGCAGACATAACGCGGCTCCGTGCCGTTATCCGTGCCGTCATTCAGTTCTTCCTCCAGCTCTGCAATGCGCATAGAGAGCTCCTGAATGGTGCCACTGGTATTCACTTCCCGACCAAGCTGCACGCCAAGCTCATTAAGCCGCGCAATCAACTTTTCTTTTTCTGTCATAAGAACAACTCCGGAACAGGGCCCCGCAGGGCCACAGAATGGACATCAGGCGAGTTTGACAGACACGAATGCATCCGGGTCAGCCAGCAGCATCAGTGGTGCAGACTGAATCATGGTGAACTCACGCGCCGGATCGCCTGTCTGTACCCAGTTTTTCGGATAGCGCGCGGAGGCGTTAATGCCTTCACGCTGGGCATCAACATCCTGAATACAGCCGTAGGTGCGCAAACCGCGCGCCTGGGTATTACCCAGCACCATACTCAAATCCGGCAGGTAGTTCTTTTTGGTGTCATCTTCAATGTATTGCCCGGAATAGACGACAATGGCCACATCACCATACATTCCCTTATAGGAAACTGCTTCACCCAGATCCTTCAGCGCCGTTTCCAGTTCAGAGTTAGAACCCCGGCGGGTGTCGAGCTTCTCTTTTACCGCTTTGAATGAACGGAACAACGCCCAGCCCTTCGGATCAAAGACGATGATATTGACCACGCCGCTGGCGTTCAGCGCATAGGTTTCAATATCGTCAGTGGGGTCATAAGTTTCTTTGTCGCGGGTGCTCCATGCCGCAGCACCTGCCTGGATGATGTTGTTTCCGGCACTGCGTCCCATATCCACTTCAACCGGCTCAAACGCTTCGCCGGTCATGGTGTATTTACCGTTGAGGACAGCAGCCACTGCCTGCTTCTCCTCCACCTGGGCAATCGCCAGTTCTTCATCCTTCATGTTCTGCAGGATAATGCGACGGCGGCGGTAGGCCGGGTCAGCCAGATTTTGAGGGTCTTCATCCGGCAGGCGGCGCAGCGTCATCTGCGGGTTTACCTCGTGCTTGGGCTTGACGTAACACGGGCAGACTTAACAACGTTAACTTCACGTATGTAATCGTTACCCATCGCATTCATAATCGCGCGCTGAAACGGCAAAGTTTCCCAGCGCCCTTCCTGGTAGGCCGACTCTTTGGGGAGATAGTAATTATCGTCTGCCCATTCAACCGCCGTTTGCGGCTCAGGCCGGTACAGCGAAAGTAGCCCCGCGCGCGCAGAGTGCTGCAGCCCCTTAACCTGACTGTTCGATATATTCACTCAGCAACCCCGGTATTATTTCATCCAGCGCAGCTGCTTTGTTCATGGCCTTAATGATGTCCTTCTTCAGGAAATCAATATGTCGGTTTTCCAGCTCCGGGAAGCGCCGCTGAACCGACAGAGGAACTCCATCAAGAATGCTGGCTACTTCTCCGGCCATCCGCGACAGCACGAACGTGCAGAATGCGGTTTCCACCACCTCAGCGGAATCTTTTGCATTTTTTAGTTCCTGGGCGTCTGCCTGCGCCCGGGTGAGGCGGTGACGCTCATAGTCAATCGTACCTGGCTGGAGGTCGGATTCCTACATTACGTAAAGCTGGTATTAGGTATCGCAACCCATACCAGACACGCCACACTTTTGCGACACGCCTAATCAGCTGCGGAGCTAACTTGTTCTGGCTGGCTGCTCAAATGGGGCATAAGGGCCCTGAAATGCTTTTTAGGCACTATGGTAGGTATTTGAAAGAATACGATAACAACACATCAATGAATCCATTGAAAAAAACACTCTAGTGGCAAATAATCCCTGTTTCTATGAGAAGCAGGGATTACAAAATGGCAGAGCCAACATGGGTCGGTTTAGGTGGACTTATTGCGAGTGTTTTTTCAGCAATTGCAGCCTACCTTGCAATAAGGCAAACGATTATACAGCGTAAAATTGCAAACAAAGTTCAATTAATAACAAAAAACATTATAATTCATGTGCCTGAAGTAAAATCCAGAAATTCTATAAAAATAGACAGATTCTCAGAGATTTTTAAATCAAAATTACCAGTAATAAATGTCGGACTAGGACCTGCAATAAAAATTGAATATGATTGGGTTTTTGATTACGAAAAATCACTTATAAGTAGTGGTCTTAAAAAATGGGACAGCACAGACCCAAATAAAAACCTAGATGAATTAAACTCAGGGAATTATGTCTATAAATATGACAAGTTTGGTTTGCAGTACATTCATATTTTAAATAATAAAGATCGAGACTGGATTTTCCGCACAGAAAAATATAAAGATATAGACTACATTTTACCTTGGGCTGTTCATAAGGAAGAAGTCAAACTAGATATCCCCAACCTAATGTTAATTTTATTAACTCGTGAATGCGTAGGTGACAATATAGATATTATTGATATGTTTCGTTCAAAACAAGGTCCCAAACTAATAATTAGATATGAAGATATCACTGGTACAAAAACAACAAATATTTTCATTTCTACATTTAAAAATACGAACGTAAAAATTGGTGACAATGGCTACGATATGGAATTCACTCTTACAATCGCTCCAGTTCAAAGCAAGACAGCAGTAGCACTTGAAAGGATACGCAGAAGATACACGGCAATTTTTAGATAAATTAAATTAATTATAAACAACAGGTTACATAAATTCGGACGCGGGTTCAACTCCCGCCAGCCCAAAATTCTCCATCGGTGATTACCAGAGTCATCCGATGAAGTCCCAATAGCCCGCACGGCGCAAGCCCTGCGGGCTTTTTTGTACCCGTTACAGACCGAGAACATCCAGCCAAATCCAGAGAAAATTGGCACCTATGCCGTCGTGCTTTCATTGTTTATCAACGTTGTCAGGCGCTTAATCTGTTGTCCTTTGCTATCAAAATTACCCTCATCAAGCCACAGAGTGAACGCTTCGCGTAGCGCTGGGTATTCACTATCAATGATCGAATACCACGCGGTGTCCCGATTACGCTGGTGCACAACAACGGCCTGCCGGAATATGCCTTCAAAGGTAAAACCAAAGCGTGTTGCTGCCGCACGAGAAGGCGCATTAAGCGCATCGCATTTCCATTCAACGCGGCGATACCCCAGCCCCTCAAAAACATAGTCTAACAGCAGCGACATGACCTCCGTTGAAACCCGCGAACGTTTCATGCGTGATGAATAGGTCACCCAACCCACTTCTATTACGCCATTCGATGCATCAATGCGCATAAGTGCCAGCGTGCCGACAGCCTGCATGCTGGCCAAATCGATTACAGCAAAATGCATGGGGTCGGTCTGCGCCGCAATCTTCGTTAAATAGCTTAAGAAAGAATCAAAGGTCGTGAATGGCCCTGTCGCGAGATAGGTCCAGTCGCGAGAGTCAGGCGTATCGCAATAGGCGTCATAAAGCGTCTTTGCGTGGCGTTCGACGTTAATACGCTCAAGTTTGCAATAACGACCGGTGATCTGCTGAGCCGTAGGAAATCGCGCACCTTGCCAGTCAGGTAACGCTAAACCAACGGGTTGCTGGAATTCATTAAACGTGGATGACATGCTATTTACCTCTCATAATAGAGTGTCAAATGACTGCAGAGTAAGAGACAACTGACAGGGTAAAAAGAACCACAATGGATGTTTTTAACAGATCCACATGACGATGCTATACCGAACATCAGCACCGTATTGCTTATCCGCAATTAAAAAATGCCGGTCATGCCACTGTTGTGGAAATAAGAAATACTGACATTATTACGTGCCATCGCTATCAGCATCAAAGCGACGCTACATGGCATGGGCAAGACGACGAATTCCCTCAACAATAACCTCTGGCGGGTGATTCGCAAAACCGATCATAATCCCCTGCCGGGAGATATCACCATGATAATAATGACTCAATGATTGAATCCCCATCCCCAGCATTCTGGCTTTCAGTTCGACCTCATCTCCGGTCAACCCGGCATGCAACCAGCAGACAATATGCACCCCAGAATCAGAAGGCTGAACGGTCATTTTATCGGCAAGATAGCATTGAATAGCATTGACCAACGCCGTTCGCCTCTCGTAGCATGCCTTACGAACCCGTCGTACATGGCTGGCGTAATGTCCTTCTTCAATAAAACTCGCCAGTACCGCCTGCTCAAGATAACTGGAGCCAATATCGGAAAAATATTTTGTCACGATAAACTGTTCTTTTAATCCTGGCGGAACAACTAAAAAACCTAAACGAAATTCTGGGTACATCATTTTTGAAAATGTCCCTGAATATATTACCCGCTGATGCTGATCTAATCCCTGCAAGGCTTGCAAAGAGCGTGCGGTATAACGAAACTCACTATTGTAATCATCTTCAAATATCCATGCCCGGTTAACCCGAGCCCATTCCAGTAGCTCAAGTCGTCGGGATAAACTGAGTGTCCCGCTAAGCGGGTACTGATCGGAAGGAACAACATAGGCCAGTTTCGCATGAGGGAAATAATCAATGCCGTATCGAACATTCATTCCTTCGTTATCCACCGGCACAGGTCTCACAATTGCCCCTGTTGACATAAATACCCCGCGCGCACCTTTATAACCAGGGTCGTCCAGCCAAACGTCATTTCCTTTTGTAAGCAACGCCCGGGCAGTAATATTTAACGCCTGCTGAATACCGTTTACGATAATTATCTGATCTTCACTACAGTTAACCCCTCGCGTTGTTTTCACGTAGTGACAAATTGCTTTCCGTAAGGGATAAAAACCGCAGGGGCTGGTATGAGAGCCGAGTTGATGCCGGGATTGTCTCCAGACTCGTCCCAGTAACTTGCCCCATAATGAATGAGGAAAGAGATCGGTACAGCCCACACCGACGGCAAACAGACGGTTCATTTCACGCCCTTCAACATCGCCAGACCATAAACCACGAACGGATACGATATCCGCATTTAGCTGCCCATCAACAGGCAGTTCATCCCCTTGCTGTAATTCAGGATAGAGACCGCTGATGCTGCGGTCAGGAAGACTTGGCGTGACAAAGGTTCCAGCGCCTTTGCGCGTCTGAATATACCCTTCGTCTAACAGCCGGTCATAACCCGCAATTACCGAGTTCCGTGAAATTGACATCATCTCGGACAGTCCCCGGGTTGAGGGTATCTTTGTCCCTGGCGGCAAACGGCCTTCTACGATTGCGTTGCGTAGCGCATGGTACACCTGTTCCTTAATAACGCCTTGCTCTAAAAAAAGCTCCTGAAATAAAGGTGCACTATTTTTTTTCATTGCACTCACTCTTACGTTAAAAGTGGATCCTGGAAATATTTGCAAAGTGTCTCTTTGCGGTGGCTTATGCAATATTTAGGATAACCGCCATAGAAAACCACTCTGACTAAAATTATCAGGAGACCTATGAGTAACCAAAACACAACTGCACCGATTACTATCGAACCCGTCACCCAGCAAGACTACGCGGGCTGGCTACCGCTTTGGATAAATTACCAGATTTTTTACCGTACTGAAATTTCAGACAAGGTCACACAATTAACCTGGGGGCGTTTTCTCAATCCTGTGGAGCCTGTTTTCTGTGCTGTCGCAAAATCTGACGGTAAAATTGTCGGTCTGGTACATTATCTCTTTCACCGCTCAACCTGGGCGGAGTCTGATTATTGCTATCTGGAGGACTTATTTGTTAGTGAAGAAACCCGGGGCAAACACATCGGCAAGCAGCTTATCGAGTATGTTCAAAAACACGCCCGCAAGCGCCATGCGGCAAGATTATACTGGCACACACATGAAACAAACCTCCGCGGTCAGCGCCTTTATGACTGGGTTGCCAGCAAGAGTGGGATGATCGAGTACCGTATGTAAAATAAATAATACCCATTTAATCGGGTAGTTCTATGTAAACATCCCCCCGTACTGTACCTTCATTTTTCAACACATCGTCTGCGGCTCTGTTTCGCAAAGCCGCAGAATCCGAAATCATCAGATTTCTGAGACCAAATACCCGCTACGCTAAAAAGTGATATATTCATATATTTTAAACTTCCCATCAATAAACAAACATTAATTTTCAACACGTTGCATATATCTTACTGCTCATGAGTTTTATTTTCACATAAAATGTCCCTACACTTGTTTTGCATCTCTATATTGCCGGAGCGACCTCTAAACAAGCCGCCGGGTTGCATCGGTGCGGCATGAGATAATATATCAGTAAATATACTTTCTCATAATTTTGGGTGATATCAATTTGGCTAACTGGCGATCTGGAGATGTTTGAGGAGCTGGGTAGTGAAATAATAGTGTAACCAGGCGGGATGTTTTCCCAACATTAACGCGTTACTTTCACACATAAAGGAGAAAAACAGGGTGCCGGAATAGCAACTTACGCAGCCCTGGCTTTGTCATAGTCTCCTGTTTTATTATTAATAATTAACCCTGAAAATATCGAGTGACAATGCAATTGTTCTAAATGTAGTTCATCCACCAAAGAGATATATAAAATAGCCAGAGTTTTAAATCACCTTGACGCCTATACAAATTGTTACCCTAATAACAATGTTATATGCACCTATCCCGACCCAGGAGAAATAAACAGTAAGACATCTTATTTTTGCAGTTTAAAAAAACTACTATTGTTTTTCTTAGAGAGAGCGATTAAAGGTTTAATTTAACAGCATAACTGTAAATCCTGTGGCTCTGGAACAGCAGAGCCACAGGCGTTTGACACTAATCAGGCTTTACTGGGTATTGCACCTACGGCATGCGAACCTTTTACGGTCAACGTCACCACAGCGGAACATAACAGGGCGGCGATCATAAAGATAAATGCACTGTTGTAACTTCCGCCGCTGCTTTGGATAAGCCAGCCAATAATCGGCGCAGAAACTACCCCCGCCATCTGACCGCCAAAGTTAACAATACCGGAAGCCCGCCCCATGATATTGCTGGGGATGGTATCCATTAAAATGCCCCAAAATGTCGCCATGGCAAAAAACATAAACAGCGCAGAGATACACTGATAAACCACCGCCATATCCGCGCTGCTGACGCTGAAGGTCAGATACAGGAAGCCCGCCGCAATAACCGACGTCACGACATACAACGTCTTGCGCATCGGTTTGAATTTATCTGAGCAATATCCGCCGATTAATGTCCCACCCGCGCCAAACAGGAACGGAATTGCCGCCATCACTCCCGTTTTCGCCAGTGAAAATTCACGCACGGTAATCAGGTAGCTTGGCAACCAGGTTGAAAACCCCCAGAAGGTGATATCAAACAAGAACCAGATACTGGCCATCTGCCAGAGCACCGGCATCTTGAGCACGTCTTTAAACGCGATAGCGCTCGTATTTTGCAGGCCGCCCTGATCGTCAGCGGCTAAATCGGCCAGATCCTGTTGCGTAATCGCAGGGTGATCTTTCGGGTTGTCACGTGTGAATAAGTAGATACCCGCAGCAATAAACAGGCCCGGGATCCCCAGCACAATAAAAACCATGTGCCAGCCAAACGCCCCGATAATACTTGCCGCGACCACTACCGCCAGTGCGGGGCCTAAGGTATTTACCGTTGACTGAATTGCTGTAGCTCGACCGCGTTCTTTCGAAGGGAAATAGGTGGAAATCATTTTCCAGGAAGCTGATGGGAAGCACCCTTCGCCAATACCGAAGAAGAAGCGAACAGCCAGCATCAACGGCAGCGTTAATACCGCACCGGTTAAGCTGGTGAAAACTGACCACCAGGCAATACCAATAGCCATAATTTTACGTGAGCCAAACTTATCCGCCAGTAAACCACCGGGGATTTGGAACGCGGCGTAACCAATGAAAAAGGCGCTAATAATTAAACCTTGTTGAGTTGTATCAAGATTTAAATCTTTGCCGATATAAGGCAACGAAACGCTCATGACCATTCTGTCGAGGAACGAGAGTAGCCATGCCAGCCAGATTAATGTCAGGACGGTATATCTTGCTTTCCAGGTCTTAGGTTTACCTGAAGGTAAAGATGTTTGTAGGTTCATTGTGATGTCCTTGGGGTGTAGTGATCTACCGCGGCCATAAATGGTCGCGATAGATCCATGCGTGTTTAGCGTTATTTATTAATATTGTTTTCTGATAACAGTACCGCTACAGGCATAACTTTCCGTGCCATTAATTAAGGCTATGCGTCCATTAACCATCACGATTTCAATCCCTTCCGGATATTGATTCGGTTCAACAAATGTCCCCTTATCCGCAATAGTCTTGGGATCGAACATCACAATATCCGCCGCATACCCTACCTTCAGTAGTCCGCGATCCTGCAGACCCAACACCTCAGCGGGTTTGCCTGTCATCTTGCGGATTGCCGCTTCCCAGCTCAGGCATCCTTCTTCACGCACGTATTTACCCAGCACGCGCGGGAAGGCGCCAAACACACGTGGGTGTGGTTTACCCGCGCCCATCAGTCCGTCAGTGCACACGTTCTGTTCCGGCCGGCAGAGAAACTTAATGACGTGTTCTTCAGTGCCGTAAAAGTCGACCATGCCAACGGCGTTTTCTTCTTCAAACAACAGATCGAAGGTAGCGTTGTACGGATCTTTACCGCGCAATTCCCCCAGTTGAACAAGGTTCAGACCAACAGCATCCTGATTTTTCTCTGTCTTGACGCTGGTGACAAAAATCTGATCCAGGCCTGCAAAATCAATGAAGTTATCCCAACCAGGAATGCCCTGCTGGATATCCTCTATCATTTTGGCGCGCAATTCAGGCGAGGCCAGACGCTCAAGTAATTTGTCCGTCCCGCCAGAGTGGACCCACGGAGGCAGGATCACGCCGAGCATGGTGCTGCCCGCCACATACGGATACTGGTCGTAAGAGATACGGATCCCCTCTTCCTGGGCCTGCTCCAGCATGCCCAACATCTGGTCAATCAGCCCCCAGTTTTTCTTCCCACAGACCTTCATATGTGAAATATGCAACCAGACGCCGGTAGCTTTAGCGATATCGATCAGTTCCTGCGTTGAACTGATGATATCGTCAGCCTCACTGCGCTGGTGTACCACAAAGATCCCGTCATATTTCGCCGTGACCTTGCACAACTCAATCATTTCAGCGGTATCACCAAAAGCACACGGCATATAGATAAGCCCAGTTGAAAGACCAAACGCCCCGGCTTTTAGCTCACGTTCAAGGACTTCACACATCTTCGCCACATCTTCACGCGTGGAAGGGCGTCCATCCAGGCCCATCGCTTCCATGCGTACGTTACCGTGTGGCACCAGATATGCCAGGTTTGTCGCCGGATGTCGGGATGCCAACAGGTTGAGATAACCGTCCGTGTTTTTATATTTCCAGTCAATTTTGTCGGTGTCGCCGTCCAGTCCGGCAATATTTTTACGCCATGCCGGAATATATTCCTCCGGCAATGGTGCCAGCGCTACGCCATCCTGCCCCAGCAACTCGGTAGTAATCCCCTGGCGGATTTTCGCTGACAGCGCAGGATTAATAATGGCTGACAGATCAGAGTGTGTGTGAGTATCAATAAAGCCCGGGCAAATAATTTTCCCTGTTGCATCAATAACCTGTTCATTGACGCCAACATCAATTTGACCAATTTCGACAATATGCCCTTCATCAACCATTACATCGGCAATTCGGCCTGGATTACCCGTTCCATCAATCACATTTCCGTTTTTAAAAATGGTTTTCATCGTTATTCTCCATTGCGGTGCCGCGTAGCAGCACCACCTGTAAGGTAAGAGGTATTTATCTTTATTTTTTAACGGCGATAGAGTGTCTGGATGATGCTGTAATAGCCGCGGGCCGATCCGGTCAACTGATCAATCTCGATATACTCGTCGATGGTATGCGCCAGGTTTTCACGCGACGGCCCAAACCCGATGGTTTTGATCCCCGCTTCCCCCGCGTAGTGGCTGCCGTTGGTACAAAATGAGTACTGCGTAATGGTTGGATTAAAGCCAGCCTCGCGAACACCCGCCAACGCTGCCTGCACGAACTCGTCAGACTCGTCATAAACCCAGCCAGGGAAGAAACGCTCACCCTCAATGGTGGCTCCGGTATAGCAAGACTCCTTGCCAACCGCGTAAGAGACGCGGGCTTTGAACTGCGGGTCCTGGGCGGTTAGCTCTGCAAGTGCATTTTCCAGTGGCGCAATAACACTTTCTTTGGTTTCGCCCACCAGCAAGCGGCGATCGTAAGTGGCGCGGCAGTAATCCGGCACCACTGATGCGCCAGGATACGGCGACGATTTAATGTCTGTCAGTTCCAGGATACCGGGGCCAAGAACCGGGTGGGTTGGCGGAGTAATGGTGCGAATTTTGTCGATCAACTGCGCCATTTTGTACACCGCGTTAATTCCTGCCTGCGGGTTGGCGGAGTGGGCAGGTTTACCAAAGGTTTCAACCACAATTTCAGCACGACCACGCTGGCCGATTTTCAGATTCAGTTCAGAAGCTTCGCCAATAATGACGTAATCAGGCTGATAGCGCTCACTGACCAGACGAGCGGCAATGCCTTCAAAACACTCTTCATGAACGATACAGGCGACGTAAATTTTCCCGGCGAAATTACGCTGAGTATCCTGGCCGAAAAAACCTACGGCAGAGATCATCGCAGCAACAGCACCTTTCATATCGGTGGTGCCACGACCATAAATTTTGCCATCGTCAATATCACCGCCGTACGGGTTGCGGGTCCACTTCTCTTCGTTCACCGGCACAGTATCGATATGACCATCCAGAACCAGCGTTTTCCCCGGCTGATTTCCCACAATACCGCCAACGATATTGCCGTATTTATCAACATGGATGTCGTCGAACTGGTAATGCTGCATCATTATTTTTATGGCATTTACCACGTCCCCTTCCTGACCTGAATAACTTTTTTGCTGGATCAGCGCCTGGCAATTTTTAATAACTTCTTCAATACGGGTTGCAGATAACATGGGGTTTCTCCGTTAATACTCTCAATCAGGAAATTATTTATTGATGCCCGGGTACTGACCGCCCCAGACAATATCCAAATATTGTTGCGGGTCGGTATCACCTTCAGTACTTATCAGCAACACGCGGGAATGCTCATCCAGACCCAGTTGCTCACGGGTTTGGGCCAAATCCGGGGAGGTCATCAACAGCGCCAGAAGACCTGTCGTGACGGCCCCAGACTCACCTGAAATAATTTGTGGGTCGCCCGCCAGCGGGTTGCCCAACATACGCATGCCCAGCGCCGCGACTTCATCAGGGCAGGAAGCAAATGCGGTGGCATAATCACGCAGTAACTTCCAGCCAATGCTGTTTGCCTCACCACAGGCCAGACCCGCCATCACGGTCTGTAAATCGCCGCCTACCGCAACAGCATCCCCCTCTTTTGCACGGGCTGAACGATAGAGACAGTCGGCAATTAACGCTTCGGCGACGATCACTTTCGGACGATTTTCGCCCCATGCGGCCGTCACCATACCCTGCACCATTCCCGCAAATGAACCCACACCGGCCTGAACGAAAACATGCGTCGGGGCGACCTGATGGAGTTGATCAATCGCTTCCAGCATCAGCGTGCCGTAGCCCTGCATAATCCACTGCGGGATCTTTTCGTACCCTTCCCAGGCCGTGTCCTGCACAACGATCCAGCCATACTTTTGCGCCTGATCTGCGGTCATACGCACGGCATCGTCATAGTTCATATCCACGATTTCAGCGGTAGCGCCTTCATTGCGGATAGATGCCAGCCGCTGCTGTGAAGATCCTTTCGGCATGTAAACCACCGCATTTTGCTTTAGCTGGCGCGCCATCCACGCCACTCCGCGCCCGTGGTTACCATCGGTGGTGGTGGCAAACGTCACGGTCTTCAGGTCATGGCGTACTGCTTCACTGGTCATGACATCAAACGGCAATTCACTGATATCCTTCCCCACTAATTCCGCGATATGGCATGCCATCGCGTAGGCGCCGCCCAGCGCTTTGAACGCTTTCAGGCCAAAACGTTGAGACTCATCTTTGAGGTAAATATTTTTTACGCCCAGTTTTTGTGAAAGTGCCGGCAACGTATACAGCGGTGTTGGAGCGTATCCCGGAATAGACCGATGAAAATTCAACGCTTTTACCAGTTCCTGGCGACTAAAGGGGGCCAGAGGTGCGTTAGGGTGCTCGGTAAACGGCGTCTGGTTGATAAAAAATGATAAGTTTTGCTGCATCATAAAACCTCATTATCCTGGTAATTCATTCCCTGTAATCGGTGTAATACAGAGTTATTTACGCTATCGGTAATCCATAAAAGCAAAATGCTTACCAGTTTTTTAGAGAATGAGGAAAAAACTAGAAATAATTTAATAAATTCTTTTATTTCAATAAATTAATCAACTTTTAATGGTAGCAAGGTAAAAACAGCCGTCATTAGTTTATCGCCTGGTTTTGATAAATTCTCATAAATGATAAATAGTGTGATCACGAAGGATAAAATTAAAAAAACATCCAAAAACAATACGCTAGATTGATTTTTCGCAAATCAATTTTGCAATGGTTCGCCTATTTATCATTTTCCTTGAGAAATGAGACACCTTACCGGAGAAGTATCATGATTTCAGTACTGAGCAATATCCAGGATGATATATGCAATTATGCCGACGCTATTTCCGGCATTACCGGGACTGATGTAGAAATCATTGATGAATCTTTAATGCGCATTGCTGGCACCGGTAAATACCGACATATGCTCAATGAGAACGTGGCAAAAAATGGTTATATCTATCGGCATGTTTTGCAGGTCCGTGAGACGGTTTTGATCAAAAACCCCGGTGAACATCCTCTATGTCAACTGTGTGAAAAACACCATTACTGCTCTGAAATGCTGGATTTGAACGCCCCTATTTTTCTCAATAACCGCGTCATTGGGGTGATCGGCATTATTTGCTCAACGCAAACACAGCGTGACACTTTGCTTAGCCAGATCGATAAATTTGTCACGTTTATAGAGCAAATTGCCGTCATGATCTCCAGTAAGGTCTTTGAATGCCTGGAACGCTTACGCGCGCAGGAGACGCTCGGTGCCTTTCGTCGTCTGATTGATGCAATGGATCGCGGCGTTGTGGCCATCGATGGCAAGGGCCGCATCTGGCATGCCAACCATTCAGCAGATCGCATACTTAACCGTGAAGTTCAGGGATTACCTCTGACCATTGAAACGACCGGAGACAGTTTGTATGGCGATGAGGAAGCATGGCTGACGCTTGAAGGGCAAAAACACCATGTGCTGTGTAAACAAATCTCGCTCTCGTCACTGGATAACGACCGATTAACTATGGTTATCTTTCGCGATGCGCACGACTATCTGAGCACGATTGCTCCCTCGCCCTATGAGTCTGACACACAGGTACGTCTTATTGGCCATTCCCCCTCAATGGAACAACTCAGAAGTACCATTAGCAAAATCGCCAACAGCTATGCCAGTGTACTGATCACCGGGGAAAGTGGTTCAGGTAAAGAAGTTGTGGCATTTGCTATTCATCAGAGCAGCCCGCGTAAAGCCGCCCCTTTCGTGACCATCAACTGCGCCGCTATCCCTGAACAACTCCTGGAAAGCGAACTGTTTGGCTACGTACGCGGCGCATTCAGCGGTGCCGATCCCAAAGGCCGTGTGGGGAAATTTGAGCTGGCCAATGGGGGTAGCCTGTTCCTCGACGAGATTGGCGATATGCCACTGCATTTGCAGGCCAAGCTGCTCAGGGTGCTGCAGGAAAAAGCCATCACCCGTGTGGGGTCTAACAACACCATCAATATTGACGTGCGGATTATTGCCGCAACCAACAAAAACATCAGCGCGATGGTCGAGAATAATCAGTTTCGTGAAGATCTTTTCTATCGCCTGAACGTGGTCCCTCTGGTACTTCCTTCCCTGCGTGAACGCCGGGCGGATATCGCCGTCCTGGCACAATATTTTGCCGATGAATTCTCGCTAAGCTACCAGCGACCGCCGCAAAAACTTCCCGATGATGTTATTAACCGCCTTTATGCCTGGCACTGGCCGGGCAACATCCGTGAACTGCGCAATGTCATCGAGTACATTTTTGTCATGCGCGGAGAAGCCGCCGGGATCAACGCCAGCCATCTGCCCCCTTACCTGCTTACCGCAGCCGATGGCAGAAAAAGCACAATGATGGCGCAACCTCGCCAGCTTGCCCACCAGGGCAAACAAGCAGAGAGAGATGCCATTGAAAACGTCATACAGCGATTTGGTTCAAGCGTTGAGGGTAAGAAACAAGCCGCGACAGAACTGGGGATCAGCATTGCGACGCTGTACCGAAAACTAAAACTCTATGGCTTATGAGCCTCGCCTTCTCAACGACAAAATCTGCATTATCCAATACTGCCGATCATCAATGCTCGCTTATCAGGCCTACGTCTTACAAGCTTTAGTAGGCCGGATAGGGCGTCAGAGCCGCCATCCCACAGGTACAGCAAAGTCCCTTATGGTTGAGCGCTTTTAAAATTAAAACTCGCCATTCCCGCTATCTCAGATCGGCAATCAACAGGCACAGGATCTGAGTTTTTGGGAATAATTTCGCGAAAATGGAGAGAAAACGGTGATTTTTTTCGGTTAAGCTATGTGCATGCTTTGGCGCTACCACAAGGTCAAATTCACTCTTCAGGAACCAACCCGTAATGGCTAAAAGTATTCCGCAGCTGCCGCATGATCCCCATATGTGTCGCAGCTATGAAAAAAAGACTCGTAGCCCACTGGCACTCTATTCAGAGTATCAGCGTATGGATGTCGAGTTGCGGGAGCCGCTGGCCATGACTTACAGTCACTGGCATGGCCAGGTTGAAGTGAATGTGCCATTTGATGGTGATGTTGAGTACCTGTTCAATGACGAAGTGGTACAGAGCAAACAAGGCTTTATCACACTATTCTGGGCGTGTACCCCTCATCAGCTCACGAATGCCGGGCACTGTAAGCAAATGGCTATCTTCAACTTGCCCATGCATTTATTTTTGTCCTGGCCGCTGGATAGAGAGCTGATTAATCACGTAACGCACGGCAGGGTGATTACCTCATCGGCATCCCAGCAGCTTAGCGTTTTTGAGGTTCAACGTTGGCAAAATGAACTCAACAGCGATAACGAACAGATTCGTCAGTTAGCCATTGATGAAATCGCCCTGATGCTCAAGCGGTTTAACCTCTCAGGCTGGCGGACAGTATTGGGAAACCAAACTGCACGAACCCAGAAGAATAGCATTTCGCGGCATTCACAATTTTACGTCAGCCAGATGCTGGAATTTATTGCCGCCAACTGTGACAAATTGCTGACCGTCGAGGCCATTGCCGATCACGTCAAACTTAATCCTAATTATGCGATGGGTATCTTTCATCGCGTAATGCAACTGACGATGAAACAATATATTACGGCGATGCGCATCAACCATGTACGGGCATTACTCAGCGACACCGATAAAACCATTCTGGATATCGCGATGATTGCGGGTTTTCGCTCCAGCAGTCGATTTTATAGCTCATTTCATAAATACGTCGGTATGCCGCCTCAGCAGTATCGCAAGCTCAGCCAGCAACGCCGAAATCATCCACCTTATGCGGAGGGATAATTGACTATCAAATCTATCTCTTATTTTACTGCTGAAATATGAACATCATAACAGCAGGCCAGAAAAGATCGCCTGAAACAGTTAATAAAATAGAGTTCGTTCAACAACTCACGTAACTACGCCACTCCATTATTGATTGGCCTGTAGCAGGTATTTCTTTGGCTTGTTCAACCGTTAACGATTGGGATGGAATTATGGAACAAAATAGCTGTACCTCACACTACAGAAAAAAACTCTCTTTCTTTTGGTCAGTATTACCTATGGTGATCATGCTGGGCGGGATTAGCATAGGATATTTTATATTCAATATTCGTGCCGAACCTATGATCCTGATGGGAACGGCAGCCGCTTCATTTATCGCCATTGCTCATGGTTATACATGGGATGATATTCTGCAATCGATTTGCAATAAAATATCAGAAGCACTGCCAGTCATTCTGATTGTCGCCAGTATCGGGTTTTTGATTGGCTCCTGGATGGTATCAGGTACCATCCCGATGATGATCTATTATGGTTTGAAGTGGATTAACCCTCAGTATTTTTATATTTCAGCATTTATGCTGGGGGCATTGATCTCAGTGTGTACCGGCACCTCATGGGGTTCCATTGGTACCGTCGGAATTGCCATGATTGGTGTCGCCATTGGCCTTAATGTCTCTCTGCCCATCGCCGCTGGAGCCATTGTTTCAGGTTGCTGGTTTGGCGATAAACTCTCGCCGGTCTCTGATTCAACCAATATGGCGGCACTGGCTGCCGGTGTAAATCTGTACTCCCATATTGGCCATTTGCTGTGGACTACCGGTCCGGGATTCATTATTTGCTGCGTGGTTTATAGCTATATGGGAATGGGCATTGATGCCGCTGTCAGTACACCAGAAAATATCACCCAGTTAATGAACGCTATCGGCCAAATTTATCAGTTCAACCTTCTGTTGTTGCTACCACCGATTATAGTTTTGTACGGCTCACTATCGAAAAAACCGCCTATCCCGATGTTGTTTTTGTCCACCATCGTATCAATGATTCTGGCTCTGGTTTTTCAACAATTCAGCGCATCTTCGGTCGGTGAATCCGTGGTCAGCGGCTTTAAACTCGCGATGCTTACCGGAGACCCTGTTCCTGCACTGTCATCTGATGTCTCGCGCTTATTAGAGCGAGGCGGCGCAATCTCTATGTTCAGCAGTTTTGTGACCGTCTTCAGCGCCTTTAGTTTTGCTGGTGCCATGAGTGCGACTGGATCCCTGCACACGGTTATTAACGCGCTGACAAAAGGGGTTAAATCAACATTCCGCCTGGTCGCTACCACCATTGTTACGACGTTCACCATCTGCGCCTGTACCGCCAATGGAACCTTACCGTTGTTATTGTGCGGCGATGCCTTTAAAGATGAATACAAAAAACGTGGACTGGCCGCGAAGAACCTTTCGCGAACCACCGAAGATGCCGGAACCGTTGTCGAACCTATTATTCCATGGTCTGCTTCTGGTGTTTATTGCGCCACGATGCTGGGCGTGACAACTCTTGATTACCTGCCATGGGCAATTCTATGTTACAGCGGCGTCATCTTTGCATTGCTGTGGGCAGCAACCGGTATTGGCATTGCTAAATATGAGTCTAATGAACTGACTACCAATAGAGTTGAACAAGAATCATAAAGTGATAAATAGCTAAAGACAGCTATCACCAAGGGTATTTTACTATATCAACCAGATATGTACATGACGTGTGCATAAAAATCTCTGGTTTATTTCACGCGGCTTAAATTATTTATTTCAGAGACTATCCAGGAGTTAGCAATGTCTTTGTTTGATGATATTGTCACAAGGGATGTTAATTGTCGTAAATACGGACAATTACAACAAATGTACGGTACCAGCGATGTATTACCACTATGGATTGCGGATATGGATTTTGTGACGCCAGAACCCATCATGGATACATTACGCACAGTAGTAGAGCGGCCTGTTCAGGGCTATAACCTGGATTATCCGCAATGGAAAGAATCCGTTGTCCAGTGGTACGCAAAACAATATGATGCCAAGATTAAATCGCACTGGCTGCATTTTGTTCCCGGTGTCATAAAAACCATTGTCATGTCCTTGCTGGCACTCACCCGCACGGGAGACAATATATTAACCTGTACCCCAATATATGACCCCTACCCTAACCTGGTGAAAACCAGCGGCAGACATTTACTCCAGACCCGCCTCATTGAAAAAGACGGTTGCTATGAATTTGACTGGCAAGATTTCAGCGAGAAACTTAAACAGTGCAAAATGTTTCTTTTTCCCTCGCCACATAATCCTGGTGGAATGGTGTGGTCACGGGAAACGCTTGAAAAGATCAGTCACTATTGCCAGCAGGCCGGCGTCATCATTCTCTCCGATGAAGTGCATAGCGATTTAACCCTGCCAGGTAAGCAACACCGGCCCTTTTTTACCCTTGATGACGCAGCAGGGTGTCAGTCAATCGTACTGACCTCTGTCAGCAAGACCTTCAACACGGCGGCGATACAGGGAGGGATAGCCATTATAAAGAATGATGAACTGCGTCACCGGTTCTATCATTTTCTCGATAACTGTTATCTTGCAGAGACTCACTCACTGCAACAGGCAACGATTTATAGCGCCTATACCCATTGCGGTGACTGGCACCGGGAATTATTGGCTTATCTGGCTGATAACGTGGCATTTGTTAGAAATGAAATCGAAATGCACTGTCCGTTGATTTCAATTGTCTATGGTGGCGCATCCTATCTGCTCTTTCTGAATGCCGAAAAAATGGCGCTTAGCGAGACGCAGCTAAGCGATTTTTTTGTCCATGAAGCCAGACTTGGCCTGTCACCAGGGTCACAATATGGTCCAGGCGGAGAGGGGCACATGCGTCTGAACGTTGGCTGTCCGCGCGCCGTACTGGTAGAGGCGATGAACAGGCTAAAAGCGGCATACCAGAAACGGCTGAACGCATAACGCAGGCCGCTACGCTTGCCCTGCTTCGTCAGGGCAAAATTGCCCAAAGATATTGACCGAACTGCTATAAAGTCTTTCCCTTCTGTCGGCTGGTGTTAAACTGGAAAGTGTGATCTTCATCATAACCTGCTTAAACAGAGAAAAGAGACACTGCTATGCAACATATCATTGAGGGCTTCCTCAACTTCCAAAAAGAGATTTTCCCTCAACGTAAGGAACTCTTCCGCAGCCTGGCATCCAGCCAGAATCCTAAAGCGCTTTTCATCTCCTGTTCTGACAGCCGTCTGGTGCCAGAGTTAGTGACGCAGCAAGAGCCAGGACAGCTTTTCGTTATCCGTAACGCCGGTAATATCGTACCGTCTTTTGGCCCGGAGCCTGGTGGCGTGTCTGCTACCATTGAGTACGCGGTCGTTGCTCTAGGCGTGACTGATATCGTTATCTGTGGTCACTCCAACTGCGGCGCGATGAAAGCCATCGCAGAAAGCCAACCCCTGGATCCGATGCCTGCTGTCGCCCACTGGTTGCACTATGCCGATGCCGCGAAAGCCGTGGTTGAAAAGAAAACCTGGGCTAACGAAATCGATAAAGTGAATGCCATGGTAGAAGAAAACGTAATTGCCCAGTTGAACAACATTAAAACGCATCCTTGCGTGGCTGTTGGCCTGCGCAACAACGCGATTCGTCTGCACGGCTGGGTCTACGACATCGAAAGCGGAGAAATTCGTACTCTGGATAAGAACAGCAAGACTTACGTTTCACTGGCCGATAATCCACACGTCCATTTCGAGTAAAGCTGCACTGGAGCACGGATGCTCTGGCAATCCTCTCACTACGATTTCTGTTAGTAGACAAACACCCCTCATGCGACTAGCTTTTACACTAGCCATCGGTGTGGCTGTCGTGGAACCCGCAATAGATTAAGCGATAAAAAGGAGCAGGTACGCATGCGAACGAAAAATAACAGACTGATTAATATGTTATTTTTTCATGAGTCGTGGGATATTATGATCCTGAAAAGTAATGGTTCGCATACCTTTCCCACTAACACGCTGGACATTCTAAACCGCACCCGAGCCCAACAGCTCAAAAAGAAATATACCTTTCAGGCCGATCCTTTCATTATTGAAAAAGACAATAAAGTTTATGTGTTTTATGAAGCATTAAGCTTTCGTAATTCGCAAGGTATCCTGCGCTGCCGTATCCTTGATGCTAACCTGGTTGAGCTTGAGGATGTGAAACTCGACGGTTTTGATAACCTAAAATGCCATCTATCATTTCCTTTTTTATTTTACAACAACGATCAGCTTTTCATGATCCCGGAGTCTTCAGAAAGGAAAGAGGTTATCTTATTCCAGTCGATAGATTTCCCTACGCGCTGGAAACAGGTAAAAGTATTAGTACCTGATCAGGCGCTCACCGATAACGTCGTCGTTTCGTTGCATGAAAATCTTTATCTTTTATCCACCACGATGGAAGATGAGTTAGTTATCCATACAGCCAATGATGTAACCGGGCCATGGCAAAAAATAGTGCCAACGCTTAACCTGTCGAATCAACACCCCCGAGGCGCTGGCGCACCACATTGCGTTGAGAATAGACTCTATTTCCTCACCCAGGAATGCACACCAGAGACGTACGGAAAGTCGGTTTATATCAAAGAGTTAATCACGATTAATGCATCCAGCTTTGATGAGCATTTGATTGCGCAGATCGATGCCAGCATCAACCAAAGCGAGGGAGTCCACACGCTGAACTTCACCGATAACTATATCGTGTATGATAGTAAGATAAGCAAATTCAGCCTGTTTTCTATACTTAAAAAAATATCTTATAAATGCAGGGTGAAATACCGGAATTATTACCTTAACCGACGCCGCCAATAACATTTATTTATGCCGGTGGCATTAATGAATTAATGATTGTTTGCAAAAAAATATCTGGAGACTGTATGGCAATTTTAGTCACTGGTGGTGCTGGTTATATTGGTTCACATACCGTGCTGACGCTTCTGGAAAGAGGTGATGATGTTGTGGTCATCGATAACCTTTCCAACTCCTCACAAACATCCCTGGACCGGGTTGCGGAACTGACCGGCAAAGCGCCCATTGTTTATATTGCTGATGTGCTGAACAACGATATTCTGAAAACGATTTTCTCTAACCATAACATCACCGATGTCATTCATTTTGCTGGATTAAAATCAGTTTCAGAATCAATAAAAGAGCCGCTTGCCTATTATGACAATAATGTCACCGGCACGCTGGTTTTACTGCGTGAGATGTTAGCTGCGGGGGTGAAGCACTTTATTTTCAGCTCTTCCGCCACGGTATACGGCAACCCGGAAAGCGTTCCATTAAGTGAACAATCGCCAACCGGTGGTACCACCAATCCGTATGGCACATCAAAATTCATGGTCGAGCAAATTCTGGCAGACTTTTCCCGCGCACAGCCCGATTTCCGAATCACCTGCCTACGCTACTTTAACCCAGTTGGCGCGCATCCATCGGGCAGGATTGGCGAAGATCCGAATGGTATCCCCAACAATCTGGTACCGTATATTTCTCAGGTGGCGATTGGCAAGCTGGAAAGCGTGTCGGTCTATGGAAATGACTATCCAACCCCTGACGGCACCGGTGTGCGTGATTACATCCATGTGATGGATCTGGCAACTGGCCATTTAGCGGCACTGGATTGCCAGGAAAAAGGTGCGGCATACAAAGTCATCAACCTCGGTACCGGTATCGGGTATTCCGTACTTAACCTGATTGCAGCCTTCGAGAAAGCGGCGCAAACCCGCATTAATTATAAGATTGTGGCCAGAAGGCCCGGGGATATTGCCGAGTGTTGGTCAGACCCGTCGTTAGCACGAAAAGAGTTGGGATGGCAGGCCATCTACACCCTGGATGAAATGATACGCGACACCTGGAACTGGCAAAAAAACAATCCAGATGGCTATCACGTTTAATTTTTAACGATAAGGAGCCTGGTTACCAGGCTCCTTACTATGGCAGGCTATTTCACCGTTACCGCAGAGACGCGATACCAACCGTTGCTCTGCTTCCCTTCATTGGCAAAGTGAATTCTTGCCGCACCGGTTTTATCCACTATCGCCGTCTCAATAGCATATTTCCCTTTCGGCAGCGTCCCGGGCATCGGCATCGGGTAACTCAGTGAGTACTTTCCGGGCAGCCAGTGACGTATATCTTCCGGGGCATTCCCTTGTGCCACCACCTTATTGGCCTCATCGACCAGACGAAATGCCAGCGTGTAGGGCAAGTAAATCGGCGCGTTACCCTCATTATACCAGGTGCTTGTCAGGGTGAATTCTTGTCCACCTTCCCAGACGGACTCGTGGCTCAGAGATGCTAAGCGAAACCGATAGCCCAGTTTTGTCAGTGCCTCGTCGACAATCGGACGATACTCACGGGGCACTGTTCTCGATTTCAGGTTAATCGTACTGGTATGTTGCTTCACCGCCCAGTCAAAAATCCCCTGCACTTCCGCTCGCGTATAGTGAAACGTATTTTTCCAGTCCTGCATGTACGAGCAGATCTCAAAGCTCACTGGCGCATGTTTCCAGGCATCATTAAATCCTGAATAGCTTTTCTGTGCGGCCTGCAGCCGTTGCGGATAATCATCCGCCATATGGTTCCAGGAAGCAGAAAACACGCGGAGATCGCCCAGGCAGTCCGCACGCCAGCCTGCCCCGCGCGCGACCGCATTCGCCAGACTTTGCCCACCACTCATCAGCATGATTTTTGGCGTACTGGGGAAAGCCGTAAAATGCATCGTCACATAGCGGTCCAACTGCGCCGTGGTATAGCGCTCCAGCAATGGCTTCAGCATCGGGAAGTTGCTGTTATGCCACTCTCCCCACGCCCCCACCATGCCGATATCCACGAAAGCCAGGTTCTCGTTACCATCATAGCGTTTACCCATCGCGTTCAGCAGGCGCTGGCTATATTCAATAAATAGGGGATCGTCTAAATCAGGGATAAAGGTTTTTTTGTCAGGCGTCCAGGTTCCCTTTACGCCTTTGTTAATCAACCAGTCAGGAATTTGTGAACCGGTTTCCGGCTCAGCAAGCGCCATAAACCGCAGTCCGACGTTCATCGCCGGTCGATGCGCCGCGGCATACTTAAAAGCGTCATCAACCAGTGCAAAATTGTACTGGCCTTCGACAGGCTCAAGGTCACGCCAGTAAAAGCGCTCATATTCAAAGCCGGTGTCGGGATAATCCGCCAGTCCAAGCGTTTCACCATATCCTTGATGAAAACTGGCGACCCCGATACCTGGGTTTGTCAGTGGGCCCGTCAATGCTTTGGGGGTTACGGTCGTTAATGCGGCCAATACCGTCAGCGGACAGAACAGACACAACAGCGCAGAAAACCATTTACACTTCATCGCAGTGACGCCCTCCACAGGTTTGATAACACTAGCGGTCTTTCAGGCTTAACCACCAGTCCCAGATACCAACGTGAAAATGTTGGAATACATCAATACCCAATGCGGATTTGATCATATATAGCGTCAGTAATACGCAGCAGGTGACAAACAACGTGCCTAGCAGCAGCAAAAAAGTGAGCAACATGGTCGATAAGGTCGACTCCTGACGATGCCGCTGACGTAAGTCTCTGCCGAATAAAAAAACCAGATAAAAGCGTTTACCGAAAAATGGAAAACTTCTGCGAATATCGATCCGATGTCTTGATGCCAGAGTGCTGGCGACGATCGCTTTCTCGATCCCGTCTTTTTGTTCCGGAGTCAGTCCCTCCGATATATGCTCATCAAGTTGCGCATAAAATCGTTCGATGACGGGGGGGCGATTCTGAGGACTGGTCAAAATTAACCTATATCTTTATCAATTGAGTGATAGACATTGACTGTTTTTCTGGCAATTTCCTGCCAGTCATAATTTTGCAAATAGACACGATAGTCCACGCTATTTGCGCTGGCCCAGGCGGTTAATTTCTCAGCAAGGCTGGACAATGAGCCGACCCGAAAATAGGCCTCAGACGGCAACTGCACTTCCAAATTTGCGGGAATGTCGCTCACCACCGCCGGAAGGGAATACGACATCGCCTCCAGAAGTGCAATCGGTAGCCCTTCATGGTAGGAAGGCATAACGAACAGCCTGGCCTGCGAAAACACCGCCTGAAGTTCATCTCCCCTTAAAAACCCGGTCATCACCACACCAGGGGTATCAGCGGCAAGTTGCTTGAGTCGAATACTGTATTCCGTTGGGTGATCTGCATCGCCAATGAGCACTAGCGGCTGTTGCAAACCACTTAGTTTGTACGCAGAGATGGCATCATGCATCCCCTTTTCTTCCACAAACCGTCCGACCACCACGAAATAGTTTTTCGCCTCGAGTCCAAAGCGGGAAAGCGTGGCATGAAGGGTTTGATCTGACAACGGACGGGGCTTATTGACGCCGTTGAAAATCAAATGCGCATCATAGCGAGCATGTTTTTTCTGAATTAGTTGGTTAATAACCTCAGAAATCACTATCACCTCATTGGCATATCTCACCGCCCAGCGTTCACCCAGCAGCAATATTTTTTTGGCGACGAATCCCCATTTTTGACGATCGTAATCAGGTCCGTGGTGGGTAAAAACCACCTTCTTACCTAACACGCGTAATAATGGGATCACCAAACCCGGTCCTATCGCATGGACATGCACAATATCAGAACGGTCGACACAGGTTCTAAACGCCGCTAAAACGGAATGCACAATCGCTTCCAGTGACCGTTTTTTGGGAGCCCACAGCGCATAGGTCTCAACTTTCTTATAAGAAGATCGTTTGTAGCTAACATACGGCGAGCGGGCGATAACACAAATATCAACGTCAAACTGTTGTTTAATCGCCGGATAAAGATTCTGGCAGTGGGTTTCCACACCGCCCAATACATCCGGAATACCGCGGGTTCCAAAAACCGTTATTTTTTTACTCATTCTATGGCCTGCCCAGAAGTTCTTTATATAACGCCTGTAAGGTATCCATATGTTTGCTAAGCGCATATTTTTCACTCAGGCGTGCGCGCCCCCGTAAGCCCATGACACGAGCTTTATCCGGGTCATCAACCAGAGTATCCATCGCCTTCGCCAGTTCCTGCGCATTACCCGGCTCAAATAAAACCCCTTCAATACCGTCACGTATTTGTTCGGGGATCCCGCCAATGCGCGCCCCGATCACCGGTTTCGCGAAAGACATCGCCTCCAGCACCGCCATTGAGCAGTTTTCATAACATTCAGAGGGGAGGATCACCACACGGGCATGCTTAATGAGCTGATTGAGGGCATCCCCTTGTTGTACATAACCTAAAAACTCAGCTTCCGGGTATTTCGCCACTAACTCGTCATGCAACGGACCGTGCCCCACTATTTTCAGCGGAGCCGGGTTACGCATTTTCTGATGAGCGGCCAGCAACGTTGCCACACCCTTTTCACGGCTCAGGCGGCCGAAGTACAGTATATAACCGTCATCGACGACCTCATCGATGGGCTGGCTATCATCAACACCATTGACGATCACATCGATTCGTGATTTCGGCAACGTGCGGAGTAACACGCCGCGTAGAAAGACGCTCGGTGAAACAATGACATCCAGAGCCTGATAATTTTGGGCAATGTATTGCCAGGTCGCTTCTAACGAGAGCAGCAAGCTTTTAGAGGCAGAGCCTTCCTGACAGCGATAGCGGAAGGCATTGAAAACGGTACCGGTGATACAGGCATCACACACCTTCCCATCGCGTAACATAGAGTATGCAGGACAGACAATCTTATAGTCGTGCGCCGTCAGCACCGTTTTACAGCCAAAATTGCGCGCCACTTTAATCAACGCCGGCGTCAACTGATGGTAAATATTATGAAAGTGAACGATATCAGGGCGTTCTTTTTGTAAAAGCGCCAGCATTTTTTTGCAGGCCTGGGTGTTATGAATAAAGTTAACCGCGGTTTTGATGCCCCCCAACAGATTACTCTCTTTATGGTAATCGACATTGCTGACGAAATAATCCGCATAATCAGAGGGGAAATTTTTCTCATGCTGCATGGAAAAATCAATGACCTGCACACCAGCCTGTTTCAGCATGTCGCGTTCTTGAAAATAAACCGTTTCCGCGCCGCCTTTGATGAAAAAAAACTTGTTAACTAATAATACTTTCATGGCGCCTGCCCCGGTTATTCATGAATGATTTTATTGCTGGGCGGAGTCAGCGGATCGCGTACCGGATAAAAAATACCTTTGATCAACCCCGCTGAACGTACGATTAAATTAATAACGCTTTGCAGCCCATCTGTTAACGAGCGGTTTTGCACAATCTTCAACAAGGCAAATGCCAGTAAGGGTAGAAGCGCAACGGCAAACACGTTGATATTAAAGGTGAGCAGCGCAACAAATAAGAGAATAAGGTAGAGCGCAAATACCGCCTCATTCCTCACGATGTTGAATGACTGGGAAAACCAGGGTTTCCCCCAACTACAACGCAAAAGCTCACCCGGAGCCTGGTAATAACCGCTGGTCCAGCGGCGCGCCAGCATCTTAAACGTCGACAGCGTGTGTGACGTATGGCTGAAGTAAGGAATATCCAAACGCCGCAGTTTATAACCCGCTTCGATTAAACGCAGACCCAGCTCAGCTTCTTCATAAGCGTGCAAATTACGGTTGGTCAGATAACCAATTTTTTCAATTGCCGACCGACGATACAGTCCACCGCCTCCCAGATGATCGCTATCGCCAAGAGGATAGATTTTATTGATCCGCTGCTTACGAGACTTAAACTCATAGTTAACGGCATCATCCATTTCGACGGTACCGGCCACCCCGGCATAGTCCGGTTCCGCCTGCAAAAAGGCAACAGCCTGGTCAATGAAGCCATCTTCCAGCTCCATATCTCCATCCATCAGTAATAAATATTCCCCTTCGCTGTACAGATAGCCCAACTGATGGCCCACCCCACAACAGCGATCGCCTGGATCGGTGAGTGACACTACCGTGACGCCTTTATTGGCTGCCAACTGCTGGGTGTTATCTGTCGACAGACTGTCAGCCACAATAATTTTATGCGGATACCCGACCAACTGACGCCGAATGCTGTCGATCGTTTTCTCAATACCTTTAGATTCGTTGAGCGTCTTAATACTCACTGAAATAAATGGCTTATTGTCCATACCATCCCCCTGCACTGCGAAGTACGGTTCGACGAATCACTAAGCTCGCCCCCAGCGATAAATAGAACAGGAACTGTAACATCGGCGTAATCATCAATATCTGGCTGTAAGGTAAGCTGATTAAACAACTGATAGCGAAAGCGTTAAACGCGGGCGCAAAGCTCAGTAACTGCAGATCCTGTTTATCCAGCTGTTCAAGCATCAATACTGGTTTTGGCTGACATACTTTCAGAATATAAATAAACAAGCCAATAAACAGCAGCGTGCCAATAATGCCAACTTCCCACAGCAGCATACTCAGCGCAGTCGAGTCTAAAATCAGGTTATAGATAATGTTCAAAAACCCAGGGGAGACCGTACTACCACTGTTTGTGGCATTAAGCCCATAGCCAAATAATGTGCCCGACAGTCCCCATAGATCGTTATTTTTTAACCAGAACAGAAACGTTGTGAAACGCCCCAACTCTCCGGTCGACATGATGTAGTTCGGATCAAAGATATAGCTCAATGAATCAATAAAAATGCTTAATGAGCCTTTTGTCGGATCGCTGCCAAAAGCGGAAGAGTAGTACCAGGCCAGTATCATAATCGACAGGCCGATGAGCACCAGCATTCCTGCCACAATGATAAATAACGTCTTCAGGTTTACCTTACTGACATCTTTAACATAGCTCGGCGATATCCACACCCACGCCAGAAATATCGGTGACAGCAGGATGACAAACTTGACCTCGCCAATGATGCATAACCCTATTCCAAGGATGATATGCAGCGCTGCGGATTTAAACGTCGCAAGCCCGTGCTTATATTCAGAGAGTTTCAGCAACATAATTAACAGGCAAAATAACCCCATCGCCGCCGTATTGCCGCCACCCATTGGGTCTCCGCCGAATGTTCCGACCACGGAGTCCCATTTTTCATCTTCCCCGCGTACGGCCACACGCTGAGGAACAACCAGCAAAACCTGATAAATCATCACCGGGATTTGCGCATAGAACACCCAGTACAGATAGCGCGTCGCCCGATATATCTGCGATTCACGGCAAAAACCTAACAGCAAACAAACCATCACCAGTGATAACGCGATTTCGTTTTTGAAGGCCACAATTGCCACGGTGACCCCGCCCTGAATCAGGGTCGATGTTCCCGCCAGCACCAGAAAGGAAAAATACAGCGCGAGGATAATGGTTTCCTGTGCATCCAGACGCAGCGCCCCATCTCGCGTCTGCATCACCAGTAATCCCACCATCAGCAATGTCAGGAAAAACGGGATCCACAACACGGACTGCATGCCGGTGAAATACTGCACCAGACCACACAGGATCAGCGTTATAAAGGTGTAGACCTGTAAATAATTTCCGGTATTCAGTGTCATGGCGTCACCGGCTTGTTTTTCAGGAGATTGGCCCGCTTGTTCATTTTCAGGTAAATGAACGCATAGCGAATAAATGTCAGTGAAGAGAACAATATTACTGACGCCGCATAATCATGGTAAAAATAGGGAACAACCACAAACGCCAGTAGCACAATCGCCAACTGTTCAAGTTGGATACGCAGAAAATAGCGGTGCGAGCCAAAAATAAGCTCAATCACCGTTAAAGGACTTATCGCCAGCGCCGGGAACAAATAGGGCAGCATGTAGCGCGACGTCTCAATGGAGTTAATCCAGTCTTCGCTAAAACCCAGGCGCATCACAATGGGATAGAAAATAAAGACGCCTAAGGTACAGACAACCCCCAGCACTAGCAGCAGCATACGCACCTTCGTATACTCCTGATAATTGAAGGTGTTATTTCTAAAGTCGATGGACCATTTAGAAAAAATGGTATTGCGTACCGCGTTGCCGATAATCACTACCGGTGCCAGACAGAACCGGCTTACAACGGAAAAATATCCCGCCGTCAGCGCCGAAAACCAGAAGTTAATCAGCATAATAGGCAAGTTACTGCTCGCCATTGCCAGCACCTCAGCACTACCAACTTTAGTGATATGATGAATATTCTGTTTAAAAAATCGCAAATTACTTGCCGGGCGCAAATGCTGCGACGTCACCGAACGAATATCAAACGAATGAAAAATACAGCTAGTGGTCAGCAAAATCATGGCGCAGGCCCACGACCAGTAAAATGTCTGTACCTGGTGCGTGAGCAGTACCGAGAGCACCACCACCACGGAGACAGAAATACGCTGAAAGATTAGAAAATAAAAGTTGGCTGTCCGCAGCGATAAGTTTTCCGATATTAACGCCCACGCCGTTGAAAGCGTCAGCAAATAGAGAAACAGTATGTTCTGGTGAAACAACCACGCGGTCAGGACGGCATACGGTAACGCAATGAGCGCGCTTTGCAGCAAACAGAACACCACATTTTGCGCCAGCTCGTCATCCTGCTGTTTGGGAATCAACAACTGGGAGGCAAAGGTACACACCTGAGCCCCCACCACCGCGATACTGTAGTTGAGCGCATACAGCCCAACCTCTGCCATATCGTACTTATGTGAGATCAACCAGATAGACAGCGCACCAATCAGCTGCGAAACGACTGATGAACTGGCTATCGTAGAAGCGCTCTTCAGTAAACTCATACACGACCTGGCGTAGTCATCAGTTGGTCAGTATTGAAGTTCAATGAGCGCAACCCTTCCTGCGTTTCAAGGTTTTTTTCTTCGACCGCATTCAACACTGCGCCAATCACCACGCCCTGATTATCCTCAATCTTATCCAGTGCGCTGGCGATATTCTCCGCAGAACCGGTCCCGGCTTTCACGATGAAGATAACCCCATCAACGGCTCGTTTGATCAGTTGGATATCCTGACTTTGATTCACCGCTGCAACGTCAATAATAATGCGTTGATACTGCGACTTCAGTTCGCGCATCACGGGTTCAACGCGCTCTGACGACAGCATCAGTAAAGAGGAAATGGTCGTCTTACCGTGGGGAATGAAATCAAGATTTTCAGTGATCTTAACCCGTACTTTTTCTAGCGGAGCCTCTCCCTGCAACAGCTCCGCCACACCAGCAGAAGTCGCTGATGCCAGTTCAGAAGACAGGCCGTTGGTATTGAAGAAATCAGCATCAATAAGCAACGTTTTCTGATCGAAGCTGAATGAACTGGCCAACAGATTCGCCAACAGGGAGCGCCCTTCACCCTGCTCCGCCGAAGTAATAGCGACCGTCTGCAGCGATCGATTATCCAGCATAATTCGGGTGCGAATACCGTGGATGATATCGGCATTCAGCGGGTTCTTCAGTATCATATCCCGCACCTGCGCGCGTCCCGAAGTGCCGGTAAATCGACGAATTTCGCCCAATGGCTCGACATTGAGACGTTTCTTCAGACGGCTCAGGGTACTAATTGAATTATCCATTGCCGCTTTGACGATGAAATACATGATGCTGAATACCACAACCAACATCACCACCATCACGAGCAGCAACGATTTATTCGGCTTAGACGGCTTTAACGGGGGAACGGCTGGATCATACAGCACCGCATCCGCATTAACCCCGGACAGCGACAATTCCTGAGTCCGCTGATAAAGCGTCTTATACAGATCTTCCATTTTATCTAACGCCAATTTTTGGCTGTTCCAGGCATCCCGTTTTGATGCCATCTTCTGGAAGATCTCTTTTTGCTCAGCAACCTGCTGCTGGTAATTCTTTTCATCGGCCAGCGCAGCCAAATACTGCTGACGTAAGCCAAGTTTTAACTCACCCAGTACCCGACCCGTTTGATTTTGGATTGATTGCACATCGGCTTCTGCTTTTAAAATATTGGCACTTTTAGGCCCATACACTTTGCGCAGTTCCGACAACGTGCGCTGCGCCTGAATCAGCGCAATGCGTAAATCCTGAATTTGCGCATGATCAGAAACTGATGGCAGCGAAATGATATCGCCTGAAGATTTCCCTCGGCTATTTACTTCATTATAAACAGACTCCGCGGCGACACGGCGTTGGGTCGCATCGGCAAGACGGTTGGTCACAATGCTTAACTGCTCTGTTTCAAAACCATCAATACCACGGAAGGTCAGCAGCCCAGAGTTTTTCAGGTAGCTATCCATTTCCTCTTTTTGTTTCGCTATCGATTTCTGAATCTCTTCCATTTTTTCAAAGTTGAGATTGCGAGCCTGCTCTGCTTTCAGACGCTTTTGTTCTACCGTGTAGTTGATAAAGGCCTGAGCGACGCCATTGGCTATCTCAGCTGAAAGTTGAGGCGATGAAGATTCATAAGAAATAGAGGCCAGATTAGTGGTACGGATACCGATGACCTTCAGATCTTTCGACAATGTTTTCAGCGCCTGATCAACCCTCAGTTGCTGATCTTCACTACCAGAGCCGGGCTTCGCCCCGGTAAAATCCGGGTTTTCATCCAGCTTCAGATCGCGGACCGCCTGCTCGAGGATAATGCGTGACTGCATCAGCGCATATTGCGTTTCGTAATATCCACTACGCGTTGAATCAAAACCATCCACCTGTGGAAACGGCGAAACGTTATCGGCTTGTGCCTTAATCAGCACCGTCGCCGTCGAGACATATTTTGATGACATCATGCTGATCAAGGGATACGCCACTACCCCGGCAATAATGCCGGCCAGCGCGATTTTCCAGGCATTCTTTTTCAGTTCTTTGGCAAAGCGGGAGAAATCGACGGAGTTTTCTCGTTGCTTGCCGTTTTCCACTATAGATAGTTTCATCGTTAGAAGAACCCCATGCCAATAATCACGACATCCCCAGGACGAACAGAGTGCGTTAAATCAACATTCTCAAGTAGCTGATTACTACCGGAGAGGCGAATGTTGATATCTTTGCGATCTGCACGGTCAGTAAATCCCCCCGCCTGAGCAATAGCTTTCTCTACGGTAAGTCCCGGCTCCCAGGCGAATCCATTCGGGCTTTTTACTTCCCCTGACACGTAGAATTTGCGGAACTCGGCAAGACTCACGGTCACCATGGGATTAACCATGTACCCGTTGCGCAAGCGTTGTGTTAATTCAATATTCACCTGTTCTGGTGTTTTATCTTTTAAACCCAGCACGCCGATATAAGGGAAGTTTATTGTTCCACTCTTATCCACGATAAATTTCATCGTCATTTCGGGTTCCCCGTAAACAACGATATTGACAGTATCCCCCGCCCCAATTCGGTAATCCTCTGCCACCGCAGCAGGATCGTCCATTAATGGTGGCCTGGACGTTGTGCATCCGACCAACAGGATACTGAATAGCAAAAACGCGCACAGTTCTATTATTTTCATTTTAGATCTGAACCTTAGCTTTAAGCATAATCATAGAATTATCATAACCCAACGTTCTAATGACTTCCTTACTGTCGTCGGGACCGATATAAAACGAATCAGTATCCTTATTTGAATTCAAGGTATCTAATTGATATTTAATCTCAAAATTGACAGACGGCGTGTAGTCATAGCTCATGGTTACACTAAATACACCATTTTTATCATGTCGATCCTTGTTCTGTTTTTTATAGTCTTCCGTGGTGTATGAGTAGTCCAGCAAAGTAGAAAAACGATTGCCCAGCCAGAAATGCTGGTAAGAAATCCCATACTCAGTCACTAAGATATACCCCCCAACTTCCGAGGGATCTTTAATACTTTGAGCAGAATGGGCGGTGAAGACTGACTGATTTAACGGCTTCCACTCCCCCTTTATATCCCAGTTTAGACCATTAAAATCACTCGAGTTTGCGGCATTTTCAAATGTTTTGTACAGCCATGAAATATTCATGTCGACGTTGGTTTTCCCCGTCAACTGCGATTTCAGACCGTAAAGCAAATAGTATTCATTACTGTCTTTTTCTGAGTTGTTATCATAGTGACGCTGATTAGTAATAAAACTATAGCGAAAGCGCGTTCTGGAGGTGTATTGGTCAAAAATTTCAGCCACCAGACTATTTTCATGCCATTCCTGCTGCTGAATATAATTGTAAAAATCCGGGCTGGTATCCTGCACATCCGAGGTATTCCCGAACGTCAGTTTTTTATATAACAGTGCCAGTTCCGCTTTGCCGCGTCCATCTGGTGCGCCATAGCTATAGCGCAACTCACTGTTGATAAAATTATTCGTCAGTGGAGAGTTAATTCCATACTGGCGGAACTGGTTGGGCAAAAAGCCCTCTGTGATATCGCGGCCACGAGATTCATGCCCAATTGAATCTTCCAGATTCAGGGTTAAGCCGTGCATTTGCCCATAACGCCAGGCACCGTTAAAACGGAAAAAATGGTCGTTATAGTTATCGGCAGAATCGCTTGAGTAGTTACGATAATCGCCTGAATACATTAGCAAATACTTATCCTGACCGCGCTCACCGATCATACTAAACACAGGTGCCGCGCTCTGGAACGCTGAACCTATCGCATCGCGGTTATGGGGCTGATAAGTTACGTTATCATCATAACCGTAATCCACAGCAGTTTGGCCCTGGAAGTCGATCCCCGCAAAGCCAATGTGTGATTTCGGTGTTAGATCAGCCCATGCGGACTGCGATATCACGATTCCGGTAATAACTATTAATTTAGTATGCATTCTTACCGACAAATCCTTTGAAAATAGTTTTAATAATAATTTTTATATCCAGCCATAACGACCAGTTTTGAATATATTCAATATCATACTGAACGCGCTTTTCCATCTTATAAAGTGCATCGATTTCCCCACGGAAACCGTTAATCTGCGCAAGCCCGGTGATCCCCGGCTTAACTTTATGGCGGATCATGTAATTTTCGACCTGTTTGCGGTACTGTTCATTATGCGTAACCGCATGAGGTCTGGGACCGACAATAGACATACTTCCCTGCAATACATTAATGAATTGCGGGAGTTCATCAAGAGAGGTGCGTCGCAAGAAACTACCAAATTTTGTCACGCGCGGATCATTCTTAGTGGCCTGGATAACCGTATCGGAATTCTCCATAACTCGCATCGAGCGAAACTTCCATACCTTAATTTTTTGTCCGCTCAGGCCGTATCGATCTTGTTTGAAAAACACCGGACCACGGGAGGTAAGTTTAATACCAATAGCAATCGCTAACATCAGTGAGGAGATCATCACCATAATGATACTACCGAGAATCAGGTCTTCCGCACGTTTAATAAATGAACCGGCCCCTTCAAACGGTGAGCTAAAAATGCCAATGGTTTGCAGGTTGTGGATCGAGCGCAGCTTGGACATATTGTTACTGTAGGTATAAAAATCAGGAACAATATAGGTATCTACCGTGGTATCTGACATCATGGCCAAAAAGTGACGAATACGATGTAATGCCACCATCGGCAATGCGATATAGATCTCGTCGATATTCCCTTGCTTAGCCTCTTCAACCAGATTAATGACAGGACCGCGAAAGGGACTTTTTATCTTATCCACGATATCACCACAGCGGGACAACGCGCGTTCATCATAAAAAGCCAAATCTAATTTGATATTGGAGTATTCAGCTATCAATGCATTTTCTGCTGCCACGCCGTTGTCGGTAAGACCAATAATCGCCACACGAATATTTTTTTTCGTTGAATATTTAAAAATGAAAAAGCGAATAAAATAAAGAAAAGGTAAAGGAATGAAATACCAGTAAACAATAGGGGATAAAAATGACGGTGTCAGACTTGTCAGGTATCCAAGTGACTCCGGTTCGGCCACCGTCATGCTGATCACTTCGTTGAACGAGATTGCCAGCAGCGTACAGAAAAGCAGCCGTTTTTGGTTACGTATGCCGATGGTTTTTATCTTCTGCTGGTACATTTTTGTGTATTCAGCAAGCAACAGGAAAAACACTGAGAAGAGGATGCTCAGAATGACAATGGTCTTAAACGGCACCATATTTAACAGATGGGCGCTAAAAATTAATGTAATATTGATTACAATAAAATCGACCAGTTTTAAAAAGACTGGATATCCTTGACTGCTAATCTTTAGCGAATTTTTAAGCATATCTCAGCCCATTATTTATTGATATTTAATTGTTTTTTTCTCTTTTCATGTTGCTAATTATATCACAAGTCTAAAAAACGCAATGGTACATTGTCAGTAAATGTAAAAAATAATGTTGACTAGTGTGACTATCACCCACGTTCCATTTATATCATTATGATTTTCATCATTAATTTCCGAATGAACGTTTTATCACCACCGCCAAAAAAGATGAGAATTTACAACACAACCGTTATTGACAGATAGCACTTCGTAGACTATGAAAAGCCGTTATATGTATGACGAATAGCATAAATCGTTTCTCTTTTTCCCCTAAATAGCCGTTGAAATTAATTAACTGCACCGCAATACAGATGAGATCAATAAATCACTTTCCGTTATTATTAATAATGATCGGCTTTCTTATCTGTAATTTTCTTAAGAATAATCTGCACCAGTGAAATAAAGATATCAGTTCGTGATGCTTAAAAATCGTACTCGTACGCTCAGTCCTCCTAACGTATCGCTGCGCGACAACTGCGGGTGTGTACGGTGTAGACGCGCAATATCGTTGACCAGAGCCAGGCCTATCCCTGCCCCCGGGACGTTGCCGACGTTATCCAGACGATGAAAGGGCTGTAACGCCTGATGCACCTGTTGTGCATCAATACCTGGCCCGCTATCTTCAACCACCAGCACCACAGCTTCTCCCTCGCACATTAAACGCGCCGTCACCACGCCCTGCGCTGGCGTATATTTCAGCGCATTATCCAGCAGATTTCCGCACAGTTCACCGAGTAGCACCTCATCCCCTTCAATCCACAGCGCCTCCTGCTTCCCTTCATACCCCAGATCGATAGCTTTACTGCGCGCCTGCGCCAGACGGGTAAAACAGCTGGTTTGCACCACGTCATACAGATTAACGGGCGAAAAGTGCCTTTCCCCTTGCTCTTTACGCTTCACCGCTGAAAGCTGTAACAACCTTTCCGTCAGCTGAATAGTGTTATCCAGCGTGGTACTCATGGCTTGCAGACTCTCGTACCACTGCTGCGGCTGCTGACTGGCGAGAGCCACCGCCGCCTGAGTTTTCAGCACTGCCAGTGGTGTTTTGAGCTGATGGGAAGCATCTGCGCTGAAGCGTTCCTGGCGGGAGATAAGCCCTCGCAGTCGATCGATATAGCGGTTGAACGCGACAATCAGCAAACGGGTTTCCGACCACGGCAGCAGCTCAGGCAGCGGCGTCAGTAGCCCCGGCTCACGACGCACCATCAGCGAAGACAGCTGGCGCATCGGGCGTAACACCCGGCGCAGCAGCCAGCCGACCAGAACCAAGGTGAGCAGCACCAGCAGCCCTTGCGAAACCCACGAGGAAAACAGCAGCTGTCGCGCCAGATAGCGCCGCGATTGCAGCGTTTCGGCGACATAAATTTCAGCCATGCCGACAATACCGCCCTCATTGACCGGCTGGAGCAGGCGTGCCACGCGGATCGCCTCACCGCGATATTCCGTGTGATAAAACCACGCTAACGCCGGATACAGCCGGGTACGCGAGGTCGCGGGCGGCATGGCCGGTAAATCGTCATAGCCCGAGATAACCTTCCCCGCCGGATCGACCACCTTGTAATACAGCCTGTCGTTCATGTTCAGTTCAAAGCTGTCCAGTACCACCCACGGCACGTTGACTTCCAGGTGTTTATTGCGCACCACCAGCCGCTCAGAAACCGTTCTGGCCGATGAGAGCAGCGTCCGGTCATACGCCTGCGTCGCGGCCTGTAATGCGCTAACGTAGCTGTTAAACGCCGAGAGTCCCCACAGCAACAGCAGCGGTAGCCCCAGAAACATCAGCAGTTGCAGGTACAACGACTGGGGCTTAACCCATCTCATCGCAGCGTTCCAGCACATAACCCAGGCCACGCAGCGTGGCTATACGCACGTCGCTCCCTTGCAGTTTCTTCCGCAACCGATGGATATACAGCTCAATGCTTTCGGGGCTGACCTCATCGCTCAAACTGAACACCTGCTCAAACAACTGTTGACGTGAAACCGGACGCAGTCGACGGTACATCAGGACTGTCAGCAGGGCCTGCTCACGCGGCGTAAGCGCCAACGGTTGTCCTTGCAACAGAAAGTAACCTTCATCATGAAACGCTAACGCCCCCAGTTGCTGTATCCCTTGCACCTGGCCTGCGCTACGCCGCAGCAAGGCCCGCAGCCGGGCATCAAGCTCTTCAATCTCAAACGGCTTAGCCAGATAATCATCGGCCCCGACGTTCAGTCCCTTCACCCGATCGGCTACCGCGCTGCGCGCCGTCAGCAACAAAACCGGCAGCGTCTGCCCGCGTTTGCGTAGGCGCTGGACGACTTCCAGACCATCCAACCCCGGCATGTTGATATCCAGTACCGCCAGCGCGTAGGTTTCACTGTGTAAAAGATGATCGGCCGACTGGCCATCAAACACGCAGTCGACGGCAAAACCGTTTTGCACCAGCGCTTTCTCCAGCCAGTGAGCTAACTCACGGTTATCTTCCGCTAATAAGAGACGCATATCACATCCTGTAAAGTTTCTGCCGCATTGAAAGGGAATTGAAAGGTTAATGTTTTAACAATCACGCAACCGAACTGCTACACATCGGCTCACATAATCACAAAAATCTTCTTCCGTACCCGAAAATCCGGTTTTCCGGCGTGAGGATAAACAATGAAAAAACAATTACTTCGTACCCTTACTGCAAGCATTTTATTGATGAGTACTTCTGCTTTAGCCGAACAAGCGCCATCGCGCACCGAATGCATTGCTCCGGCAAAACCCGGCGGTGGGTTCGACCTCACCTGTAAGCTGATTCAGGTGAGCATGATGGAAACTGGCGCCATCGAAAAACCGATGCGCGTGACCTATATGCCCGGTGGCGTGGGTGCCGTGGCCTATAACGCTATCGTCGCGCAACGTCCTGCCGAAGCCGGAACCGTCGTGGCCTTCTCCGGCGGCTCCCTGCTAAATCTGTCGCAAGGTAAATTCGGCCGCTATGGCGTCGATGACGTGCGTTGGCTGGCAAGTGTAGGCACTGACTACGGCATGATTGCCGTGCGTAGTGATTCCCCCTGGAAGACGCTGAAAGACCTGCTGACTGCCATGGAGAAAGATCCCAACAGCGTGGTGATTGGCGCGGGTGCTTCTATCGGTAGCCAGGACTGGATGAAGTCGGCGCTGCTGGCGCAAAAAGCCAACGTTGATCCGCACAAAATGCGCTACGTCGCCTTCGAGGGGGGTGGCGAACCGGTGACCGCGTTGATGGGCAATCACGTCCAGGTGGTTTCCGGCGATCTCAGTGAAATGGTGCCCTATCTCAGCGGCGACAAGATCCGCGTACTCGCGGTGTTCTCTGATGAACGTCTGCCGGGCCAGTTAGCCAATGTCCCTACCGCCAAAGAGCAGGGCTATGACCTTGTTTGGCCGATTATTCGTGGCTTCTACGTTGGGCCAAAAGTGAGCGATGCGGATTACCAGTGGTGGGTTGATGCCTTTAATAAGCTCCAACAGACCGACGAATTTAAAAAGCAGCGTGATCTGCGTGGCCTGTTCGAGTTCAACATGAGCGGTAAGCAACTCGATGACTACGTGAAGAAACAGGTCACCGATTATCGTGAGCAGGCAAAAGCCTTCGGTCTGGCGAAATAAGCCCGGGGGCAAAGATGATGAGCGATCGTATTTTCGCGGGTATCTGGCTGTTGCTCTGTATAGCCGGGCTGTTCGTGGCCTGGCAAATCAGCAGCGAATACAGCTATGAACCCGTTGGGCCGCGTCCCTTTCCGCTTGGCATTATTAGCTTGATGCTCTTGTGTGCCGTCGCGCTGCTGTTGCGCCACCCGGACACCATCAGTTGGCCTCGCCGCCACGTGCTGAAAAAGTTGCTCACGATGGTGATTGTGCTGCTGATGTACGCCTGGGGGTTTGAATGGTTGGGCTTTCCCATTGCCACTGCCATTCTCACCGTGGTGATTGGCATGCTGTTCGGCGCAACCATCCCGGCAGCGGGCATTTCCGGTTCGGTTCTCGGCATTCTGTTGTGGTACGCCTTCGACCGACTGCTTGACGTCACCTTACCACTCGGCGCCTGGCTGGGTTAACGGAGAAACGATGGATACCTGGATTTATCTTTCTCAGGGTTTCGCAGTGGCGATGACACCGGAAAACCTGGTTATTGCCTTGATCGGCTGCTTTGTCGGCACCATCGTTGGGTTGCTGCCGGGCCTGGGGCCGATCAATGGCGTGGCGATCCTGCTGCCGCTGGCCTTCGCTTTGCATCTCCCTGCGGAATCTGCGCTGATCCTGTTGGCGACTGTTTATATCGGCTGCGAGTACGGCGGGCGCATCTCCTCTATCCTGCTCAATGTTCCTGGCGATGCGGCAGCCATTATGACCGCCCTTGACGGCTATCCAATGGCCCAACAGGGACGCGGCGGCGTGGCGCTTTCTATCTCAGCGGTCAGTTCTTTCTTCGGTTCGCTTATCGCTATCGGCGGCATCATTCTGTTTGCCCCGGCGTTAGCACAATGGTCGCTGTCATTCGGTCCTGCAGAATACTTTGCCTTAATGGTCTTCGCCATTGCCTGTCTCGGCAGCATGATGGCGCAGAACCCACTGAAATCATTTCTGGCAGCGCTTATCGGTCTCGGACTCGCGACCGTCGGCGTAGACGCCAACACCGGGGTTTATCGCTTCACCTTTGACAGTGTTCATCTCTCCGACGGTGTGCAATTTATCGTGGTAGTGATTGGGCTGTTCTCTGTCTCAGAAATATTATTAATGCTGGAACATACCAGCAGTGGTCAGACGCTGGTACGTAAAACGGGCCGTATGTTGTTCAACGCCAAAGAAGGCGCGCAGTGCGTAGGGGCCACCCTGCGTTCATCGGTGATTGGCTTTTTCGTCGGCGTCCTGCCCGGCGCAGGGGCCACCATCGCCAGTGCTATCACCTACATGACCGAGAAGAAGCTCAGCGGTAACAGCGACAGCTTTGGGAAGGGGGACATTCGTGGTGTTGCCGCACCTGAGGCGGCCAACAATGCCTCGGCCTGTGGCTCGTTTATCCCAATGCTGACGCTCGGCGTACCAGGTTCGGGCACCACGGCGGTAATGATGGGTGCGCTGACGCTGTACAACATCACGCCAGGCCCGGCAATGTTCACCGAACAACCGGATATCGTCTGGGGACTGATCGCGGCGCTGCTGATTGCCAACGTGATGCTGCTGGTGATGAACATTCCGTTAATCGGTCTGTTCACCCGCATGCTGACCATTCCGCTGTGGTTCCTGGTTCCGGCCATTGCGGCGGTTTCGGCGGTCGGCGTGTATGCCGTCCACAGTACGACCTTCGATCTGGTACTGATGGTCGGTCTCGGCGTACTGGGATACATTTTGCGTAAAATGCACTTCCCGATGTCTCCGTTAATTCTCGGATTTGTGCTCGGGGAAATGCTGGAGCAGAACCTGCGTCGCGCCCTGTCCATCAGTAATGGCAGCATGGATATTCTGTGGGCCAGCGGCGTGGCGAAAGTCCTGCTGGTGATGGCGGTCATGGTTATCGTTATCCCGCCAGTGCTGCGCCTGATCCGCAAACGCAACAATAAGCCGCAGGTGGACATCGGCTAACAAATTGCCGGATGGCGGCGCTATTGCGCCCTATCCGGCCTACAATTTGGCTCGGTTGTAGGCCGGATAAGCGCAACGCCATCCGGCATTTTTATTTTCCGCGCAGCCCCAGCGTTCCTTCCAGCACATGTTCAACAAACTGCGTCAACTTGGGCAGTGGACGCAAATCCTGGCGCCACAACAAATGAATTGGCCGCGGCTCTGGCGTAAACCCCTCCAGCACCCGGACCAGCCGACCATTCGCGAGCTCTTCTGCCAATAAAACCTCTGGTTGTAACAGCAGCCCGGCTCCCGCTACCGCCGCCATACGCAGGCCGTGGCCATCATTACAGCGTAGAATCGCATCACGTTTCCACCTGACCTCACCCACCACACCCGGCAGTTTCCATTCATTACGTGCCGTCCACACGGTATGCGACAAACACAGATGATCCACCAGATCCACGGGCGTTCGAGGAGTGCCGTATCGGGCAAGATAGTCCGGCGACGCACAGATGGCCATACGGTACGGACACAGATATTTCGCCACCACATCCGTCTGATGAATATCACCAATACGTATCGCCAGATCGACACCTTCATCGACCAGATCCACCATTCGGTTAGTCAGATCTAACTCAATGCGTACCTCTGGCCAGGTTTGCAAAAAACCCGCGGCCAGCGGCGAGATAACACAGGCGCCAAAAGACGTGGGCGCGCTTATGCGTAGCGTCCCTGCTGGTGCCAGCCGCAGACGCTCTACCGAACGTTCGGCTATCGATACCTGCTCCAGCACGCGACGGGCTTCTTCAAAATAGACGCGCCCGGCGTCGGTCAGACTCTGACGGCGTGTGTTACGTTCCAGCAGACGCGTACCGAGCTGCGCTTCCAGCAGGGCGATATATTTCCCCACCATCACCGCAGATATCTCCAGTCGCGTTGCCGCACCGGTAAAGCTTCCACTTTCCACCACCGCGATAAACGTTTCCATGCTGCGCAGCTTATCCATATTACAAACCTCTGGTTAGCAATCATCTAACTTTTAACCAGTTTATCTGATTTCATTTTCATTAAAGAATAGCGACTCACACTATTGCGGAGGTGGTTATGAAAATCGTCATTATTGGTGCCAGCGGTACAGTGGGTCGTGCAGTCACAGAGACGTTGAGCCGTAAACATGAGGTTATCCGCGTGGGCCGCACGCAGGGTGATAACCAGGTCGATATCACCTCACAAGAGAGCGTACAGGCGCTATTTGAAAAAACAGGACGCGTGGATGCGATTGTTTCCGCCACCGGCAATCTGTTCTTTGGCCCGCTATCAACGATGACCGACAGTGAATTTAATCAGGGCCTGCAGGATAAGTTGTTAGGCCAGGTGCGTCTGGCCTTAACCGGGCAACATTACCTGAATGATGGCGGTTCCATTACGCTTATCAGCGGCATTATCGCCCATGAGCCCATTGCCCAGGGGGCAAATGCGGCAACGATCAATGCCGGGCTGGAAGGATTTGTGCGCGCGGCTGCCTGTGAGCTGGAACGTGGTCAGCGTATTAACCTGATAAGCCCGACCGTACTGAGTGAATCTGCTGAAGCCTACGATGGATTCTTCCCAGGCTTTGAAAGTGTGCCAGCGGCAACTGTGGCCAACGCTTACCGCCGCAGCGTGGAAGGCATTCAAACCGGACGTATTTATAAAGTCGGTTACTAACATTTTTACTGCCGCTGTGCCCCTGCAGCGGCAGTATTATTAATCCTCTGTTTCTAAATAACATTCTCCAGTTTATCTCCCGCGTTTTTCATTTAACCTCACCTTTTATAATGTTAAATATTTGTTGCTTTTGATCACAAATAATAAACAAACAAGCTCATTATGTGCGCGTTTTTCAAAAATGTAGATATTTTTAATTTATGGCTACGAAACGAGCTGCGCCATATCTCCCTGACAATCTACTGAGAGGAACGATTTGATGAACGCACTGACTGCCGTAAAACCGAACGCTGAAGATCCAGCCCAGCACTACAGCGGTTTCACGCTGAAACCATCAGCCCAGTCCCCACGCCTGCTGGAGCTGACTTTTTCCGCTGAGACCACTGAGCAATTTCTGCAGGCCGTGGCGCAGTGGCCGGTACAGGCCCTGGAATACAAATCTTTCTTGCGCTTCAAAGTCGGCAAAATCCTCGATGACCTGTGCGGCAATCAGTTGCAGCCTCTGTTGCTGAAAACGTTGCTCGATCGTGCCGAAGGCGCACTGCTGATCAATGCCGTGGGCGTGGATGATGTGGCGCAGGCGGAAGAGATGGTCAAGCTGGCCACGGCGGTAGCGCATCTTATCGGACGCTCGAATTTTGATGCGATGAGCGGGCAATACTATGCGCGTTTTGTGGTGAAAAACGTTGATAACTCAGACAGCTATCTGCGCCAGCCGCACCGTGTTATGGAGCTACATAACGACGGAACCTACCTCGAAGAAATCACCGACTATGTGCTGATGATGAAAATTGACGAGCAGAACATGACCGGCGGTAACTCGCTGCTGCTGCACCTTGACGACTGGGAACATCTGGATCAGTACTTTACCCACCCGCTGGCGCGTCGCCCCATGCGCTTTGCCGCGCCGCCAAGCAAAAACGTGAGCCAGGACGTGTTCCATCCGGTATTTGACGTTGACCAGCAGGGTCGTCCGGTGATGCGCTACATCGACCAGTTCGTCCAGCCAAAAGACTATGAAGAAGGCGTCTGGCTGAGCGACCTGTCCGACGCGCTGGAAACCAGCAAAAGTATTATTTCCGTACCGGTTTCAGTGGGTAAATTCCTGTTGATCAACAACCTGTTCTGGCTGCACGGTCGCGATCGTTTCACCTCGCACCCAGACCTGCGCCGCGAACTGATGCGCCAGCGTGGCTATTTCGCTTACGCGACAAACCACTACCAGACTCATCAGTAAGCGCGAAGGAAAAAAGCGGATGTATGATTTTGTGATTATTGGCGGCGGCATTATCGGCATGTCGACCGCCATGCAACTGATTGATGTCTATCCGGACGCCAGAATCGCGCTACTGGAAAAAGAGTCCGGCCCGGCCTGCCACCAGACGGGCCACAACAGCGGTGTCATTCATGCCGGGGTCTATTACACCCCCGGCAGCCTGAAGGCGCAGTTTTGCCTGGCCGGAAATCGCGCCACCAAAGCCTTTTGCGACCAAAACGGCATCCGCTATGACGTCTGCGGAAAGATGCTGGTCGCCACCTCAGAGCTGGAAATGGAGCGGATGCGCGCGTTATGGGATCGCACTGCCGCTAACGGTTTAGAGCGCGAGTGGTTAAACGCCGAAGAATTGCATGAGCGTGAGCCAAACATTACCGGGCTGGGCGGGATTTTTGTCCCGTCGAGCGGGATCGTCAGCTACCGCGAAGTCACCGCCGCGATGGCGAAGATTTTCCAGGCCAAAGGCGGTGAGATTATTTACAACGCCGAGGTCAGCGCGCTGAAAGAGCACGCTGCGGGCGTGATTGTCCATACCCGTCAGGGCCAGGAATATGAAGGCGCGACGCTGATTAGTTGTTCTGGCCTGATGGCGGACCGACTGGTGAAAATGCTCGGCGTTGAACCTGGCTTTATCATCTGTCCGTTCCGTGGCGAATATTTCCGTCTGGCGCCAGAACATAATCAGATAGTTAACCATCTGATCTACCCCATCCCCGATCCGGCGATGCCGTTTCTCGGTGTTCATCTGACCCGGATGATTGACGGCAGCGTCACGGTCGGCCCCAACGCCGTGCTGGCATTTAAACGTGAAGGCTACCGTAAGCGTGACTTCTCGCTCAGCGATACGCTGGAGATCCTCGGCTCTTCTGGTATTCGCCGCGTGCTGCAAAACAACCTGCGATCCGGGCTTGGCGAAATGAAGAACTCGCTGTGCAAAAGCGGATATTTGCGGCTGGTGCAAAAGTATTGCCCGAGCCTGACGCTTAAGGATCTGCAACCGTGGCCTGCGGGCGTGCGGGCACAGGCGGTATCACCTGATGGCAAGCTAATTGACGATTTTCTGTTTGTCACCACGCCACGCTCAATTCACACCTGTAACGCGCCTTCTCCGGCGGCAACATCGGCAATCCCTATCGGTGCACATATTGTCAGCAAAGTTCATGCGCTGCTGGAGAACCAGAGTAATCCCGGACGCACGCTGCGTGCGGCACGTAGCGTGGAGACATTACACGCCGCATTCACCCGTTAACCTTTTTAAGACAGGAAGCAATTATGCAACTTAACGATCCCACCTTGTTTCGCCAGCAGGCACTGATCGACGGCCACTGGCGTGACGCCAACAGCGGCGAGACCCTCGCGGTGACCAACCCCGCCAACGGTCAGAAATTAGGTAGCGTACCGAAAATGGGGGCGGATGAAACCCGCGAAGCGATTAACGCCGCGAATCGCGCCCTGCCCGCGTGGCGGGCGCTAACCGCCAAAGAGCGGGCCAACATCCTGCGCCGCTGGTTCAACCTGATGATTGAACATCAGGACGATCTCGCCCGTCTGATGACCCTGGAACAGGGCAAACCGCTGGCGGAAGCCAAAGGCGAAATCACCTACGCCGCTTCCTTTATTGAGTGGTTTGCCGAAGAGGGCAAACGCATTTATGGCGATACGATCCCTGGTCATCAGGCCGACAAACGCCTGATCGTCATTAAGCAGCCGATCGGCGTTACCGCCGCGATTACGCCGTGGAACTTTCCCTCAGCGATGATCACCCGTAAAGCCGGTCCGGCGCTGGCAGCAGGTTGCACGATGGTGCTTAAACCCGCCAGCCAGACGCCATTCTCCGCGCTGGCGCTGGCAGAGCTGGCTAATCGCGCCGGGATCCCGGCAGGTGTTTTCAGCGTGGTGACCGGTTCTGCGAGCGCGGTCGGTAATGAGCTGACTGGCAACCCGCTGGTACGCAAGCTGTCGTTTACCGGCTCAACCGAAATTGGCCGTCAGCTAATGCAACAGTGCGCCAAAGATATCAAGAAGGTGTCGCTGGAACTGGGCGGCAATGCGCCATTTATCGTCTTTGACGATGCCGACCTTGATAAAGCCGTGGAAGGTGCGCTGGCCTCGAAATTCCGTAACGCCGGGCAAACCTGCGTCTGCGCCAACCGCCTGTACGTTCAGGACGGCGTGTATGAGCGTTTTGCCGAAAAACTTCAGCAGGCGGTGAGCAAACTGCATCTCGGCGATGGTCTGCAACCAGAGGTCACTACCGGACCGCTGATCGACGATAAAGCGGTTGCCAAAGTGCAGGAACACATCGCTGATGCTCTGGATAAAGGCGCGCGCATTATCGCGGGCGGTAAACCTCATGCGCTCGGCGGTAACTTCTTCCAGCCCACCATTCTGGTAGATGTGCCTGACAACGCGAAAGTCGCCAAAGAAGAGACGTTTGGCCCACTGGCGCCGCTGTTTCGCTTTAAAGATGAAGCGGACGTCATTGCTCAGGCCAACGACACCGAATTTGGGCTGGCGGCCTACTTCTACGCCCGAGATTTAAGCCGCGTCTTCCGCGTTGGCGAAGCGCTGGAGTACGGCATCGTCGGGATTAATACCGGCATCATCTCAAATGAAGTTGCCCCGTTTGGGGGAATCAAAGCCTCCGGTCTTGGCCGTGAAGGATCAAAATACGGCATCGAAGACTACTTAGAAATCAAATATATGTGTATCGGCCTTTAATAAAATAAATACTGGAGAACACCTGATGAGCACCAACAAAGAACTCATGCAACGTCGCAGCAACGCCGTTCCCCGTGGCGTAGGCCAGATCCATCCAATTTTCGCCGAGCGTGCAGAAAACTGTCGGGTCTGGGACGTTGAAGGCCGTGAATTCCTCGATTTTGCCGGAGGTATTGCAGTGTTGAATACCGGGCACCTGCATCCGCAGATTGTCTCTGCGGTAGAAGCGCAGTTGAAAAAGCTGTCCCATACCTGTTTCCAGGTACTGGCCTATGAGCCATACCTGGAGCTGTGCGAAATCATGAACAAGAAAGTGCCGGGTGATTTCGCCAAGAAAACACTGCTAGTCACCACCGGCTCCGAAGCGGTGGAAAACGCGGTAAAAATCGCTCGCGCCGCCACCAAACGTACCGGGACCATCGCCTTTAGCGGTGCTTACCACGGCCGTACCCACTACACCCTGTCGCTGACAGGGAAAGTGAACCCATACTCTGCCGGAATGGGACTGATGCCGGGCCACGTGTATCGCGCGCTTTACCCGTGCCCGCTGCACGGCATCAGTGACGACGATGCTATCGCCAGCATTCATCGCATCTTCAAAAACGATGCCGCGCCGGAAGACGTTGCCGCCATCGTGATTGAACCCGTTCAGGGCGAGGGGGGTTTTTACGCCGCCTCGCCGGCCTTTATGCAGCGCCTGCGCGCCATTTGTGACGAACACGGGATCATGCTGATTGCCGATGAAGTACAGAGCGGCGCGGGTCGTACCGGTACGTTGTTTGCCATGGAGCAGATGGGCGTTGCGCCCGATCTCACCACCTTCGCTAAATCCATCGCCGGAGGCTTCCCACTGGCCGGCGTGACCGGACGCGCCGACGTCATGGACGCTATTCCACCGGGCGGTCTGGGCGGTACCTATGCCGGTAACCCAATTGCCTGTGCCGCTGCGCTGGCGGTACTGAACATTTTCGAGCAGGAAGATCTGCTGCAAAAAGCCAACGAGCTGGGGCAAACCCTGCGTGAAGGCCTGCTGGCTATCGCGGAAACCCACCGCGAGATTGGCGACGTACGCGGGCTGGGCGCGATGATTGCTATCGAACTGTTCGAAGATGGCGACCACACGAAACCAGACGCTAAACTGACCGCCGAAATTGTCGCGCGTGCGCGAGATAAAGGGCTGATCCTGCTCTCCTGCGGGCCTTACTACAACGTGCTGCGCATACTTGTCCCGTTGACCATTGAAGATGCGCAAATCCGCCAGGGGCTGGACATTATCGCCCAGTGTTTTGCCGAGGCAAAACAGGGTTAAACCCGTATCAAAACGGGGAGTTTTAAGCCGGATAAGGCGGAGCCGCCATCCGGCAAACAGGGTCAATAACAATAATACGCGTGCCCCGGCGCGGGAATGCCGGGGTGCTCTCCCAAGTGAAATACTTTCGAGAGGTTTAAAGATGGGGCAACTGTCACAATCACATGATTTAGGGGGCGGGCTGAAATCACGCCACGTCACCATGCTGTCTATTGCCGGGGTAATCGGCGCAAGTCTGTTTGTCGGTTCAAGCGTGGCGATTGCAGAAGCCGGTCCCGCAGTATTATTAGCCTATCTGTTCGCCGGATTGCTGGTGGTGATGATTATGCGCATGTTGGCCGAAATGGCCGTCGCCACACCGGATACCGGTTCTTTTTCCACATACGCCGATAAGGCCATCGGCCCTTGGGCGGGTTACACCATCGGCTGGTTGTACTGGTGGTTCTGGGTGTTGGTTATCCCGCTGGAGGCGAATATCGCCGCCATCATTCTTCACTCCTGGGTGCCTGGCATTCCTATCTGGCTGTTTTCTCTGGTTATCACGCTGGCATTAACCGGCAGTAATTTGCTGAGCGTCAAAAATTACGGTGAGTTCGAGTTCTGGCTGGCGCTGTGCAAAGTGATTGCCATTCTGGCGTTTATCACCCTCGGCGCAGCGGCGATTAGCGGCTTCTATCCCTACGCTGAGGTCAGCGGGGTTTCGCGCCTGTGGGATCAGGGCGGCTTTATGCCCAACGGTTTTGGCGCCGTGATCAGCGCAATGTTAATCACCATGTTCTCCTTTATGGGCGCAGAGATAGTTACCATCGCCGCCGCCGAATCCGATACCCCGGATAAACATATCGTTCGCGCCACCAACTCGGTTATCTGGCGTATCTCCATCTTCTATCTGTGCTCTATTTTTGTGGTGGTGGCACTGATCCCGTGGAACATGCCGGGACTGAAAGAAGTCGGTTCTTACCGCTCGGTGCTGGAGCTACTGCATATCCCACACGCGAAACTGATCATGGATTGCGTCATTTTGCTGTCGGTGACTAGCTGTCTCAACTCCGCGCTGTATACATCATCACGCATGCTCTATTCCCTGAGCCGTCGTGGCGATGCCCCCGCCTTTATGGGTAAAACAAACCGCAGTAAAACGCCGTATGTGGCGGTGTTGCTGTCTACCGGGGCGGCATTCCTCACCGTCATCGTCAACTATTACGCCCCGGCCAAGGTGTTTAAATTCCTGATCGACAGTTCCGGTGCCATCGCACTGCTGGTCTATCTGGTCATTGCCGTTTCTCAACTGCGGATGCGCAAAATCCTGCTGGCGCGAGGCGGCGAAATTAAACTGAAAATGTGGCTCTATCCGTGGCTTACCTGGCTGGTGATCGCGTTTATTATCTTTGTGCTGGTGGTGATGCTGTTTCGCCCGGCGCAACAGCTGGAAGTTATCTCTACCGGATTGTTAGCCATAGGAATTATTTGCACCGTGCCCATTATGTCACGCTGGAAAAAACTGCTATCGTGGCAAAAAGCACCATTGCAAAATACGCATTAAACCTGTTCCCGGCGCAGGCCGGGAAATCCTTTCAGGAGTATGACCATGACCGCCATTCCCCAACCGACGGCCATTGATGGATACCGCTGGCTGAAGAACGACATCATCCGCGGTGTGTATCAGCCTGATGAAAAACTGCGTATGAGCCTGCTGACCTCGCGTTATGATCTTGGCGTTGGGCCACTGCGCGAAGCGCTTTCGCAGTTAGTTGCCGAGCGGTTGGTGACGGTGGTGAATCAGAAAGGGTATCGTGTCGCCCCGATGTCAGAGCAGGAGTTGCTCGATATTTTCGATGCCCGCGCCAATATGGAAGCCATGCTGGTCGCGCTGGCCATTGAACGCGGCGACGACGCCTGGGAGGCTGAAATTCTGGCGCGCGCGCATATGCTTAGTAAGCTTGAAGCCATTGATGCCAGCGAACAGATGCTCGACGAGTGGGATCAGCGCCATCAGGCGTTTCACTCGGCGATTGTCGCCGGTTGCGGTTCACAATATCTGCTGCAAATGCGCGAACGACTGTTCGATTTGGCGGCGCGCTACCGGTTTATCTGGCTGCGAAAAACGGTGCTGTCGGTGGAGATGCTGGAAGACAAACACGATCAGCACCAAACACTGACCGAAGCTATTCTGGCACGCGATGCCGCGCGCGCCAGCGAATTAATGCGCCAGCACCTGCTGACGCCGATTCCGATTATTCAACAGGCGATGTCCGGTAAATTGCTGACGGAATAAGCCTGAATAATATTACTGCTCCGGAATACGTAAAACCTGCCCGGGATAAATTTTATCCGGGCTTTTCAGCATCGGTTTATTGGCTTCAAATATTTGATTATACAAATTGGCGTTACCGTAAACCTGTTTGGCAATCGCGCTCAGGGTATCCCCTGATTTCACGGTATAAAACTGGCTTTCGCTCGCGGGCGCAGAGGTTTTAACCTGATCATCGACGCTGGCGATACCAGAGATATTACCAATCGCAATCAGGATTTTTTCTTTCGCTTCCTGACTTAATCCATCACCAGAAACGGTGGCTTTGCCTTCGTTAATTTGGACGTCCACTTTATCCGCATCCGGAATACCGGTTTTATTCAGATGTTCCTGCACTTTTTTTGCCTGATCGGCTGTGTCATGATTTCCAGTGACCGCATCCCACAGTTTTTCACCCGCATCTTTTACAAAATTGAAGAGTCCCATATCCACCTCGGTAATTAACAATCAACCCCAAAAGTGTAGCAGAGGAGAACGAGGCGCAAAGAAAACGGCGCCAAAGCGCCGCTGTAGAAGGGGAATTAGTTACGCGTCTGTATCCAGAAGGCGTGGATCAGACCTGGGATGTAGCCCAGCAGCGTCAGAACGATATTGAGGATAAATGCCCAACCGAATCCTTTACCCAGCAACACGCCGAGCGGAGGCAAAATAATAGTAAAAACGATTCTCCAGAAACCCATACACACTCCCTACAAGCAAAAAATTAATCATTGTTTAAAAAGAGATTTTATCTCTAAGAGTAGCCATTCTACCCAACTCCGCCAGCATTCCGCGGCTGTTTTACCCTCCTTTACGCTCTTTACGCTGGCGTACGTTGGTTGTTTATTTTAGAATATGCTTAATTTAGATTATGCTTAAATACATATGACTGAACTTGAACAACTCCAGGCCAGCGCTGAACAAGCTGCCGCCCTGCTAAAAGCGATGAGTAACCCGAAACGGTTGCTGATTTTGTGCATGCTCTGCGGTTCACCCGGTACCAGCGCAGGCGAGTTAGCCCGTGTTACCGGCCTTAGCCCTTCCGCCACTTCCCAGCATCTGGCGCGTATGCGTGAAGAAGGTCTGATAGCAAGCCAGCGCGATGCCCAGCGCATCCTCTACTCCATTAAAAATGCGGCCGTGAATTCGCTGATCGCTACATTAAAAACACTGTATTGCCCATAAGGAGCCATCATGACTATTGGGACGATTTCCCCGCGCGAGGCGCAGACACTGGTCGCACAGGGTGCAAAATTGATTGATATCCGCGACGCTGACGAGTATCTGCACGAGCATATTCCTGAGGCTCATCTGGCACCGTTGCCCGCGCTTGAGCAGGGATCGCTGCCTGCGAATTTACGCGCCGAGCAGGTGATTTTTCACTGCCAGTCAGGCAAACGTACACAAAATGCGGCAACAAAACTGAGCGCCATTGCTGCGCCCGCGCAGGTCTGGCTGCTGGAAGGTGGAATTGACGGCTGGAAAGCCGCAGGGTTGCCGGTGGCGAAAGACAGTTCACAACCGTTACCGCTGATGCGTCAGGTGCAGATAGCCGCAGGTAGCCTTGCCTTGCTTGGCGTCATTCTCGGTTACGCCGTTAACAGCGGCTTCTTCTTACTCAGCGGTTTTGTCGGTGCGGGGCTGATTCTCGCTGGCGTGACCGGCTTTTGCGGCATGGCGCGTCTGCTGGACAAAATGCCCTGGAACCGACGTACTCATTAAGCAGTAATCATTGAAACAGCACTGTACCCGCCGGTTGACGTGATCTATGGTGAGTTCTGCGATAAATGATAAATAAAGGAGCGCAACAATATGTTTAAACCTGGCGATCTGGTTCAACCGCGTATGGGCGGTCCAAAACTGAAGGTTGTTGAAGTCAATGACGATCAAATTGTGGCGGTACAAGCCAGCAATGAAAGTGGCGAAAAATACACCCTAAAAGTTGCTGATGTCACGCGATATTCTGAAGAAGGCGATTTCGGCGTCTGCTGAAAATAAGCGGTGAGGTTCCCCTCACCGCATTGATATTAGATCAAAAAATCATCGAGAGATTTACCGGCAGCCAGCGCCTGTGCAATCGGCTTTGGCGTGCGGCCTTGTCCTGTCCATGTTTTTGTTTCACCATTAGTATCCGTAAAACGATATTTCGCCGGACGCGGCTGACGTTTCTTAACCGAACGCGATGTTGCCGCCGACATGCTCAACAGTTCTTCAGGATCAATCCCATCAGCTCTCATCATCGCCAGCAGTGTATTAATTTTTTCCTGCTGTTCTGCACGTTGGCGCTGCAGCAGTTCTTCTTCGTCACGTCGTTCTTTGGTGACTACCCGAAGTTTTTCCAGCATATCGTCCAGAACCTCGACGGATAATTCACGCGCCATGACCCGTAGCGATCGAATATTATTTAAGTTTTTTAACATTGAACTCATATTAATAAAACCTCTTTAACGCAAAAACAGAAATAGGTATTACGAAGCAAATTGTATGCGAGTGTTTTTTCTTTTTCCAGTCTCTTTTTTGTCGCAAGATATTAAAACGACAATCGCTATTATTATTTATCTTGTCATACGGTGATCTTTAGTCAGCGATATTTTATATTCGGCCAGCAACCAGAATAAATAGACTTTGGATATCTCGCTGCCGCACCAGATAAACCAATACAGGCATCGCGCAGGCGTTGCGGTAGATATGCACAATATTCGTCAACATTCAAAAAGGAGCGCAAAAAGTTCAGAAAAACAAGTCAAAACAACCTATTGATTTTTAATGGTTTTAATTTTCATGACAACGAAAACACCAAAACGAACAAAAAACAAACCACTGCAGAGCATTTTATCGACAAAAAGGCAATAAATAAAAATTTTAAGCTAGTTGATAGTTATTATCCAGGCAGATATCCTACTCAAACGCGAAAGCAGCAAGACAAATCACTAGCAAGAAGGTATTGAAAACCTTTTTCCCCCTTTTTACAAGGAGCATTAACATGTTCTCTCCGCAGTCACGCTTGCGTCATGCAGTAGCAGACACGTTCGCGATGGTTGTTTATTGTTCTGTCGTGAACATGTTGATCGAGATATTCCTTTCAGGAATGAGTTTCGAACAGTCACTGTACTCCAGACTGGTCGCTATCCCCGTCAACATCCTGATCGCCTGGCCATACGGTATGTACCGCGATTTGTTTATGCGCGCGGCACGCAAAGCCACGCAGGCAGGATGGGGGAAAAACCTGGCGGATGTGCTGGCCTATGTCACGTTCCAGTCACCGGTATATGTGATTATTCTGCTGACGGTTGGCGCAGACTGGCACCAGATCACAGCTGCGGTAAGCTCCAACATCGTGGTCTCAATGCTGATGGGTGCAGTGTATGGCTACTTCCTTGATTATTGCCGCCGCTTGTTTAAGGTCAGCAGCTATCATCAGGCTAAAGCCTGACACGCTTCTTCGCGACTGGCCCTGCCAGTCGCGTTATTAGTTAGAATTAACGTCGCCAAACAACCCGCTCAGATAACGCTCAAGCGCAATACGCGAGCTAAAGCCGTGCGGAATACCATAATGCTCGTGTGTCTCACCGGCTAAATACAGTGGGAATTGCTGATAGTGATCGCAGGTTTTAATATCCGTCGCGGGTTCTGCCAGCGAAGAGCTGCGCTCTTTTAGCGTGGGATGGATAATTAATGCGGTACGTCCCATACGTGCTTCACGGTTAACGTATACATAATTCTCACCACGTCGATAACCGTATGTTTTCTGTGTGACTACATCAACGGTAAAGCCCACTTTTTCAAGTACACGCGCCACCTCATCAGGTCGTAAATACATATTATTTTCCTCGTTATCTTTTACTGCGGGCTTACCTTACCTGATTCAGCATTAGCAACGCTTTCAGAAAAGTCCATAAACGAGTGAACACGATGGGACGAATATCTTAAGAACCGTATATACCCTAAATAATTCGAGTTGCAGGAAGGCGGCAAGAGAGCGAATCCCCAGGAGCTTACTAAAGTAAGTGACTGGGGTGAACGAACGCAGCCAACGCACATGCAACTTGAAGTATGACGGGTATAGATTTATGTCAGCGCCATCCGCAGTTGGTACGCCGCCTGCTGCGCCATTGCAACCGAGCTGATGTTGGTAAATGACAGCAAGATCCCCCCTTTCCCTGCTGAAGTCATTCGCCAACGGCTTAAGGCCTGAACCGCCAGCCCGGCCTGATTCGCTTTGCACACTAGCGCAACATCATCGCCGTCTACGGTCATTACCAGTTGGATCCCCCCTTCCTGAGGAATGACATTAAATCCTTGTTCGGTCAGGGCGTTTTCCATCCATTGTCTTCGTTCAGCATAATGTTGTCGCATTCGTTTTAAGTGCCGCCAGAAATGACCGTCTTGCATAAAATCCGCCAGCGTTTGCTGCCATAAAACCGGAACGCTACAGGCCGTTAGCGACGCCTGCTGGCGAAAACGTTCAACCTGGGTCAGGGGTACCACCAGCCATGCCGTGCGCAACGCCGGAAACATCGATTTGCTGAACGTGCCGGCATAAATCACCCGCTGGGGCGCATCCAGACTTTTAAGCGGCGGCAACGGTTTACCGTGGTAGCGAAATTCACTGTCGTAATCATCTTCAATAATCCACGCCTGTTCGCGAGTCGCCCACTCCAGCAACCGATGACGGCGATCTAATGACAGAGCCACGCCCAGCGGACTTTGGTGTGCGGGGGTGAGCATGACAAAACGCGCCTGTGGAAAGTCGCGGATCCCGGCGCAGACATCCAGACCATCGGCATCAACCGCCACCGGCATCAGCTCAATGCGTTCCTGAGCCACCACGGGCCGAATCAACGGAAAGCCGGGATCTTCGACCCACATTCCCTCACCGGGTTGAGACAGGGCGCGCAGAATTAACGTCACTGATGCCGCGTAGCCTGACGTAATAAAAATCTGCTCCGGCTGGCACTCAATGCTGCGTGAAACGCGCAGGTAATCCACAATCGCCTGACGTAACGCGCGTTCGCCGCAAACATCTCCCACCGCAAGGTCAAAACGCGTTTGAGTGCGTAAACGCAGTCCCATCACCCGCGCCCAGACGTCACGCGGGAAGAGATCGAGTGCGGGTAATCCCATTTGAAAAGGGTGCGGTCTGGGGTTTTCTCCGGCGAAGATCGCGGGAGACGCAGGCGCCCTTTCGGGTCGCAGTTGCTCACTGACAAATGTTCCGGCCTGCCCACGCCGCGCGAGCCAGCCCTGCGCCACCAGCTCGGCGTAGGCATTTTCCACCGTCGAGCGTGACACACCCAATTCCTGGGCCCAGGTCCGACTTGATGGCAATCGGGTTCCGGGTTTGAGTTCACCTTTCTCAATTGCGTTTTTTAACTGACGGGCGATGTGCTGATAACGCGGCATTTATGGTCTGCTTTTTTGGCAACAATATGGCTCTCTATAGCAGTCCATTATAGTGCTACATTGCGGGTCATCCAAACGAGGAGAAATACTATGACCATGTTACGCCAGCCCTATTATGAACTCAGCCCTGAAGTCTATAACGCCCTGGTTCAGGCAAGCAAAGCGCTGGAGAACTGCGCGCTGGAACCCACGCTGACGGAACTGATTTACCTGCGAGTTTCGCAAATCAACGGCTGCGCCTTTTGTCTGGAAATGCACAGTAAAGCGCTGCGCAAATCCGGTGTTGCGCAGGCCAAACTGGATGCGCTGGCAGGCTGGCGGGTGAGTCACCACTTCAGCGAGCAGGAACGTGCGGCGCTGGCGTGGGCCGAATCCGTCACCGATATCGCCAGCACCCATGCCGAAGATGATGTTTATCTGCCGCTGCTCGACCATTTTAGCGCGAAAGAAATTAGCGACCTGACGTTTGCCATTAGCCTGATGAACTGCTTTAACCGTCTGGCGGTGGGAATGCGTATGTAATTTTGCGCTGCCGGATGGCGGCATAAACGCCTTATCCGACCTGGGATGTGCTCTCCTGTTGCCCGTAGGCCCGATAAGCTTAGCGCCTTCGGGCAATTTAGAACCGCCAGTTAACCTTCCCCCGCCCCGCTCATCACCCTGGGTATCATCAATCTAAAATTCCCATATCTTGTATGGTTGAATCTTTTTAAAACTACATCTAGTATCTTTCCTATCAGGACACACACAACCCGACGCCCTCTATCGCGCCGATCTTTTATTTTTAAATGGAAATACGAATCATGCGTATTATTATTTACACTCGCAATAACTGTGTTCAGTGCCATGCCACCAAACGGGCAATGGAAAGCCGTGGTTTTGACTTTGAGATGGTGAATGTCGATTTGCAGCCTGAACTGGCAGATAGCCTGCGCGAGCAAGGTTTTCGCCAGTTACCGGTCGTAGTCGCGGGTGAAACCAGTTGGTCAGGGTTTCGCCCGGACATGATCAACCGTCTGCATCCGGAACCACGCGTGGCCAGCGCATGACGACGCTCGTCTACTTCTCCAGCAGCTCCGAAAATACGCACCGATTTATGCAGCGTCTGGGGTTACCTGCCATCCGCATTCCGCTTAATGAACGCGAGCGGATCCAGGTGGACGAGCCTTACATTTTAATCGTGCCGTCTTACGGCGGCGGCGGTACGGCAGGCGCAGTCCCGCGTCAGGTGATCCGCTTTTTAAACGATCCTCATAACCGGGCATTAATCCGTGGCGTGATCGCCTCCGGCAACCGCAATTTCGGTGATGCATACGGTCGCGCGGGTGATGTCATTTCACAAAAATGCGGCGTGCCGTGGCTTTATCGTTTTGAGCTAATGGGCACCCAAAGCGATATCGAAAACGTTCGAAAAGGAGTGAGCGAATTTTGGCAACGACAACCGCAGAACGCGTAATCCAGCCCGCACTGGATTATCACGCCCTGAACGCCATGCTAAATCTGTACGATAAAGCCGGGCGTATTCAGTTCGATAAAGATCATCAGGCGGTAGAGGCTTTCTTTGCCGCCCACGTCCGCCCCAACTCAGTGGCGTTTGCCAGCCAACAGCAGCGCCTGGAAACGTTGGTGGATGAAGGCTATTACGATGCCAGCGTGTTAGCCCGCTACGATCGCGCGTTCGTGCTGAAGCTATTCGCCCATGCCCACGCCAGTGGATTCCGTTTCCAGACGTTCCTTGGCGCATGGAAGTTCTACACCAGCTATACGCTGAAAACGTTCGACGGTAAGCGCTATCTCGAAAATTTTGAGGATCGGGTGACGATGGTGGCGCTCACGCTGGCGCAGGGCGATGAAGTGCTTGCCATGCAGCTCACTGATGAAATGCTCTCTGGTCGTTTTCAACCCGCCACGCCAACCTTTTTAAACTGCGGTAAGCAACAGCGTGGCGAACTGGTTTCCTGCTTCCTGCTACGCATTGAAGACAACATGGAGTCCATCGGTCGGGCGGTTAACTCAGCGCTGCAGCTCTCTAAACGCGGCGGCGGCGTGGCATTTTTACTCTCGAATCTGCGCGAGGCAGGTGCGCCTATTAAGCGTATTGAAAACCAGTCTTCCGGGGTGATCCCGGTCATGAAAATGCTGGAAGATGCGTTTTCTTATGCGAATCAGCTCGGCGCGCGTCAGGGCGCAGGCGCGGTGTATCTGCACGCACACCATCCGGATATTTTACGTTTTCTCGATACCAAGCGCGAAAACGCCGACGAGAAAATCCGCATCAAAACGCTCTCGCTTGGCGTGGTGATCCCGGATGTTACCTTTCGACTGGCGAAAGAAAATGCCCGGATGGCGCTGTTCTCGCCGTATGACGTGGAACGGATTTACGGCAAACCGTTCGGTGATATCGCCGTGAGTGAGCGGTATGACGAACTGGTGGCCGACGAACGCGTGCGCAAAAAATACATTAACGCCCGCGAGTTCTTCCAGCGGCTGGCCGAGATCCAGTTTGAGTCAGGCTACCCATACATCATGTTTGAAGATACGGTGAATCGTGCCAATCCGATTGCCGGTCGGATCAATATGAGCAATCTGTGCTCAGAGATTTTGCAGGTTAACAGCGCCTCCACCTACGATGAAAATCTCAATTACGAGCAGATCGGGCACGATATCTCCTGCAATCTCGGCTCGTTGAACATTGCCCATACCATGGATTCACCCGATTTTGGCCGCACCGTGGAGACGGCAGTTCGTGGCTTAACCGCCGTTTCGGACATGAGCCATATCCGCAGCGTACCCTCAATTGAAGCCGGGAACAGCGCGTCGCACGCGATTGGCCTTGGGCAGATGAACCTGCACGGGTATCTGGCGCGGGAAGGGATTGCCTACGGTTCGCCAGAAGGGCTGGATTTCACCAATCTCTATTTCTACACCATCACATGGCATGCGCTGAATACGTCAATGAAGATCGCCCGCGAGCGCGGTAAAACCTTTGCCGGATTCAAACAGTCACGCTACGCCAGCGGCGAGTATTTTAGCCAGTATCTGCAGGGCGACTGGCAGCCAAAAACCGACAAGGTACGCTCACTGTTCGCCGCCAGCGGCATTACGCTGCCGACGCGCGAGATGTGGGCGCAACTGCGTGAAGATGTGATGCGCTACGGTATTTATAACCAGAATTTACAGGCGGTTCCGCCCACCGGTTCCATTTCCTACATCAACCATGCCACGTCAAGCATTCACCCGATTGTATCGAAAGTGGAGATTCGCAAAGAGGGCAAAACCGGGCGCGTTTACTACCCTGCCCCGTTTATGACCAATGAGAATCTGGCCTTGTATCAGGATGCCTACGAGATTGGCCCACAAAAGATCATTGATACCTACGCCGAAGCGACGCGGCATGTTGATCAGGGACTCTCACTGACGCTCTTTTTCCCCGATACCGCTACCACTCGAGATATCAACAAGGCACAGATCTACGCCTGGCGTAAGGGTATCAAATCGTTGTACTACATCCGGTTACGCCAGTTGGCGCTGGAAGGAACCGAAATTGAGGGTTGCGTGTCATGCGCACTGTAAGGAGAACCAAATGAAACTATCTCGCGTCAGCGCCATCAACTGGAACAAGATTGAAGATGATAAAGATCTTGAGGTATGGAATCGCCTGACCAGTAACTTCTGGCTACCGGAAAAAGTCCCGCTTTCCAATGATATCCCGGCCTGGCAAACGTTGAGCGCTGCCGAGCAGCAGCTCACTATCCGCGTATTTACCGGTCTGACGCTGCTCGACACGATTCAGAATATCGCCGGAGCCCCCGCGCTGATGGCGGATTCAATCACGCCACATGAAGAGGCGGTACTGTCGAATATCAGCTTTATGGAAGCCGTGCACGCCCGTTCCTACAGTTCTATTTTTTCCACGCTTTGTCAGACCAAAGATGTGGATGCGGCTTACCTCTGGAGTGAAGAAAATACTCCACTCCAGCACAAGGCACAGATAATTCTGACGCATTACGCCGGCGCGGAGCCGTTGAAAAAGAAAATAGCCAGCGTATTTCTGGAATCCTTTCTGTTCTATTCCGGCTTCTGGCTACCGATGTATTTCTCCAGCCGCGGCAAGCTGACGAATACCGCTGACCTTATCCGCCTGATCATTCGTGATGAAGCGGTTCATGGTTATTACATTGGCTATAAATATCAAAAAGGTCTGGAGCACGTTTCACCCTCTACGCGTGAAGCGCTACAGAATTATGCCCTCGATCTGTTGATGGAATTATATGATAACGAAGCGCGTTATACGGAGGAATTGTATGCGGAAACCCCGTGGGAGGAAGACGTCAAAGCCTTTCTCTGCTACAACGCCAATAAGGCGTTAATGAATTTAGGTTATGAGGCCCTGTTCCCGGCAGAAATGGCGGATGTGAACCCGGCAATCCTCGCTGCACTCTCACCCAATGCTGACGAAAACCACGATTTCTTCTCCGGTTCAGGGTCATCTTATGTGATGGGTAAAGCGGTCGAAACCGAAGATGACGACTGGAATTTCTAGCAATCATTCCTACGGGAAATACCGTACATTTTTCGCGGAAATATTTTAACAGGATCACACTTTTGTCGTGCAAATATAATTGTGTGATCTACACTCAATATCAGCCGCATTATTCGCCTGCATTCCAACAATTCAGGCGATTTTTCATTGCCATTTACAAAAAATATTAACCCGTTCACATTCGCGCTCAGCCCTTATATCACGGGAAGTCCCGCCATCTGGCCTTTGGCAATATTCATGCCACAACCAAATTCAGGGTTGTCTCAGATTCTCAGTATGTTAGGGTAGAAAAAGGTCACTATTTCCATCAGGTAATATATCGATATAAACAAATAACAGGAATCATTCTATTGCATGGCAATTAAATTAGAAGTTAAAAATCTCTATAAGATATTTGGAGAGCATCCGCAGAGAGCCTTCAAATATATTGAAAAAGGACTTTCAAAAGAGCAGATTCTGGATAAAACAGGGCTATCGCTTGGCGTTAAAGACGCCAGTCTGGCCATTGAAGAAGGCGAGATATTTGTCATCATGGGATTATCCGGTTCGGGTAAATCCACAATGGTACGCCTTCTCAATCGCCTGATTGAACCCACCCGCGGGCAGGTATTGATTGACGGCGTAGACATCGCCCGGATATCCGATGCTGAGCTTCGCGAGGTGCGCAGAAAAAAGATTGCGATGGTGTTCCAGTCCTTTGCCCTGATGCCACACATGACGGTGCTGGACAATACGGCATTCGGCATGGAATTAGCCGGTGTTGGTGCGGATGAACGTCGTGAAAAAGCGTTAGATGCGCTACGTCAGGTTGGTCTGGAGAATTATGCTCACGGCTACCCGGATGAACTTTCCGGGGGGATGCGCCAGCGTGTGGGCCTCGCCCGTGCATTAGCCATTAATCCTGACATCTTATTAATGGATGAGGCCTTCTCAGCCCTCGATCCCTTAATTCGTACCGAAATGCAGGATGAACTGGTAAAACTACAGGCGAAGCATCAGCGCACCGTGGTCTTTATTTCGCACGACCTCGACGAAGCCATGCGTATTGGCGACAGAATTGCCATTATGCAAAACGGTGAAGTGGTGCAGGTCGGCACGCCGGATGAAATCCTGAATAATCCGGCCAATGATTATGTACGCACCTTCTTCCGCGGCGTTGATATTAGCCAGGTCTTCAGTGCGAAAGATATATCCCGTCGTAGCCCTGAAGGGCTAATTCGTAAAACACCAGGCGTCGGCCCCCGTTCAGCCCTGCAATTACTGCAGGACAAAGATCGCGAATATGGTTACGTGATCGAACGCGGTAATAAATTCGTTGGTGTTGTTTCAATCGACTCCTTAAAAACAGCGTTAAGTCAGGCGCAAGGTATTGAAGCGGCATTGATCGATGAGCCGTTAGCCGTAGATGCACAAACTCCTCTCAGCGAGTTGCTTTCTCATGTCGGCCAGGCCCCGTGCGCGGTGCCGGTTGTTGATGAGGAACAGCAGTATGTGGGCGTCATTTCAAAACGCATGCTGTTACAGGCTTTAGATCGTGAGGGGGTAAACAATGGCTGATCAAACTAATCCGTGGGATACCACACCTGCGGCCGATAGCGCCGCGCAATCTGCTGATGCCTGGGGGACGCCCGCAGGCACGCCTGCCGACGGTGGTAGCGCAGACTGGCTGACCAGCGCCCCCGCGCCGGCACCAGAGCATTTCAATATTATGGATCCATTCCATAAAACGCTGATCCCGCTGGATAGCTGGGTCACCGAAGGGATTGATTGGGTGGTCACCCATTTCCGTCCGGTCTTCCAGGGCATTCGTGTCCCGGTGGATTACATTCTCAACGGCTTTCAACAACTGCTGTTGGGTATGCCTGCGCCGGTCGCCATCATCATTTTTGCGCTTATCGCGTGGCAAATTTCTGGCGTCGGAATGGGCGTCGCCACGCTGATTTCATTGGTTGCGATCGGTGCTATCGGTGCCTGGTCGCAAGCCATGATCACCCTGGCGCTGGTACTGACCGCGCTGCTGTTCTGCGTGGTGATTGGCCTGCCAATGGGGATCTGGTTAGCGCGTAGCCCTCGGGCAGCAAAAATTGTTCGCCCGCTGCTGGATGCGATGCAAACCACACCTGCGTTCGTCTATCTGGTGCCGATTGTCATGTTGTTCGGTATTGGTAACGTCCCGGGCGTAGTGGTGACGATTATCTTCGCCCTGCCGCCAATTGTGCGTCTGACTATTCTGGGGATTAACCAGGTGCCAGCCGATCTGATTGAAGCCTCGCGCTCGTTTGGTGCCAGCCCGCGTCAGATGCTGTTTAAAGTGCAGCTCCCGCTGGCGATGCCCACCATTATGGCCGGGGTGAACCAGACGCTGATGCTGGCACTCTCCATGGTGGTTATCGCGTCGATGATCGCCGTCGGCGGACTGGGTCAGATGGTTCTGCGCGGTATCGGTCGTCTGGATATGGGGCTTGCCACCGTCGGCGGGGTTGGGATCGTGATCCTCGCCATCATTCTTGACCGCCTGACGCAGGCCGTCGGTCGCGACTCGCGTAGCCGTGGCAACCGCCGCTGGTACACCACCGGTCCTGTTGGGCTTATCACTCGCCCTTTCACGAAGTAATTCACCCGTTGCCCGGTAGCGCATTGCTTACCGGGCCGACAATTCATTAACTTGCGCAAAATCGTTCAAGTTGCATCGCGGCGGCAAACGAATGTATCCCCAGGAGCGTACAAGTAGTACGTGACTGGGGTGCATGAGTGCAGCCAACAAAGAGGCGGCTTGAAGGATGAAGTGCAATAAGGAACAACGATGCGACAGAAAATCATTATTGCCACAGCGTTTGCCACCCTTGTCTCCACCAGCACTTTCGCTGCCGACCTGCCGGGCAAAGGCATCACTGTACAGCCAATCCAGAGCACCATCTCTGAAGAGTCCTTCCAGACGCAGTTAGTCGCCCGTGCGCTGGAGAAACTGGGTTACACCGTTAACAAAACCAGCGAAGTTGACTACAACGTCGGCTATACCTCTATTGCCTCTGGCGATGCGACGTTTACCGCCGTGAACTGGCAGCCGCTGCATGATGATATGTACGCCGCAGCGGGCGGAGACAAAAAGTTTTATCGCGAGGGGGTATTTGTTACGGGTGCCGCACAGGGTTATCTGATCGATAAGAAAACCGCTGAGCAGTACAAAATCACCAATATTGCCCAGCTAAAAGATCCGAAGATCGCCAAAATCTTTGATACTAACGGCGATGGTAAAGCTGACATGATGGGCTGCTCACCGGGCTGGGGCTGCGAAGCGGTTATTAACCACCAGAACAAAGCCTTCGATCTGGAAAAAACAGTCGAGGTCAGCCACGGTAACTATGCGGCGATGATGGCCGATACCATTACCCGCTTTAAAGAAGGCAAACCGATCCTGTACTACACCTGGACACCATACTGGGTGAGCGACGTGATGAAACCGGGCAAAGATGTCGTCTGGCTGCAGGTGCCGTTCTCTTCCCTGCCTGGCGAACAGAAAGACATTGATACCAAACTGCCCAACGGCGCCAACTACGGCTTCCCGGTGAACACGATGCATATTGTCGCCAATAAAGCCTGGGCGGAGAAAAACCCGGCTGCAGCGAAACTGTTTGCCATCATGAAGCTGCCGCTGGCGGATATCAACGCGCAGAACGCAATGATGCATGATGGGAAAGCCTCAGAAGCTGACGTTCAGGGCCACGTTGACGGCTGGATCAAAGCCCACCAGCAGCAGTTCGACGGCTGGGTGAAAGAAGCGCTGGCTGCGCAGAAATAACCCCCCGTAGGCCTGATAGGCATAGCGCTATCAGGCCCGGTAACCACACCAATGCCGGATGGTGGCGTGATGCGCCTTATCCGGTCTACACGCCCCTCCCTCACCGCACAATCCATCACCCAACAAATCAGCAACATTTAATCACTTCCGTTATGATTGTTTTCTGCACCCCATTATTCAGTTGAAAACAATGACCAAACCCACTCACGGGCTTAGCCCGGCACTGATTGTTTTAATGTCTGTGGCGACCGGCCTCGCCGTTGCCAGTAATTATTACGCCCAGCCGCTGCTCGACACCATCGCGCGTAACTTTTCGCTGTCTGCCAGTACCGCAGGGTTTATTGTCACCGCCGCACAGCTTGGCTACGCGGCTGGCCTGCTGTTTTTAGTACCGCTTGGCGATATGTTTGAGCGTCGGAGGCTGATCGTTTCCATGACGTTGCTCGCAGCAGGTGGCATGTTGATTACTGCCAGCAGTCAGTCGCTGGGCATGCTGATCCTCGGTACTGCGCTAACCGGGTTGTTCTCAGTTGTCGCACAGATCCTGGTTCCGCTGGCGGCGACGCTCGCCACGCCAGACAAGCGCGGTAAGGTTGTCGGCACGATTATGAGCGGCCTGTTGCTGGGGATTTTGCTGGCGCGAACGGTTGCAGGATTGCTGGCGAATCTCGGCGGCTGGCGCACCGTGTTTTGGGTGGCCTCAGTATTGATGGCGTTGATGGCGATTGCCCTGTGGCGTGGTTTGCCAAAGATGAAATCAGAGACCCATCTTAACTACCCGCAGCTATTGGGCTCCGTGTTTAGCCTGTTTATCCACGATAAATTACTCCGCACCCGCGCGATGCTGGGCTGCCTGACCTTTGCCAACTTCAGTATCCTCTGGACATCGATGGCATTTTTACTCGCCGCACCGCCGTTTAACTATTCAGAGGGGATGATTGGTCTGTTCGGTCTGGCCGGGGCCGCCGGTGCGTTAGGCGCTCGTCCGGCGGGCGGTTTTGCCGATAAGGGTAAATCACACCTCACGACTACCGCAGGCCTGCTGCTACTGTTGCTCTCCTGGCTGGCTATCTGGTTCGGACATACTTCAGTGCCGATGCTGATTATCGGTATCCTGGTACTGGATCTGACCGTTCAGGGGGTACATATCACCAACCAGACCGTTATCTATCGCATTCACCCGGACGCACGTAATCGCCTGACTGCCGGGTACATGACCAGCTATTTCATTGGTGGTGCGGCAGGTTCGCTGATTTCAGCTTCAGCCTGGCAGCATGCCGGCTGGGCTGGCGTTTGTCTGGCAGGTGTGACTGTTGCCGTACTCAACCTGCTGGTCTGGTGGCGAGGTTTTCACCGCCAGGAAGCCGTAAATTAGGCGTATAACGTCTGTTTATCTTTGATTGGGCTCCTCAGGGTGTTAAGGAGCCCATCAGTCTGCTAAGGTTATAACGCATTGAGCCAGGTTATTTTAATTTCGGTAATGAAGCCTATAATCCTATGGAAAGCCCTGTTCCCCAGTCTGAATCCCGTTCTGCAACGTTAACTGAAGGATTCAAAGACAGCCTACCGATAGTTATCAGTTATATTCCGGTCGCATTTGCATTTGGTATGAATGCGACTCGCCTGGGCTTTACTCCCGTTGAAAGCATTTTTTTCTCCTGCATCATTTACGCCGGCGCCAGCCAGTTTGTCATCACAACCATGCTCGCCGCAGGCAGCTCACTGTGGGTCGCGGCTCTGACCGTCATGGCGATGGATGTTCGCCACGTTTTGTACGGCTCTTCTCTGCGTAGCCGTATCGCCCGACAGCTAAGCAAACCTAAAAGCGCGCTATGGGCCTTTGGCCTCACCGACGAAGTCTTTGCCGCGGCAACGGCGAAGCTGGTGCGGGATAACCGGCGCTGGAGTGAAAACTGGATGATCGGCATTGCGCTATGCTCCTGGGCCTCCTGGGTGTTTGGTACGGTGCTCGGCGCGTTTTCCGGCACTGGCTTACTGAAGGGGTTCCCGGCGGTAGAAGCGGCGCTGGGGTTTATGCTCCCGGCACTGTTTATGAGTTTTCTGCTGGCCTCTTTCCAGCGTAAGCAAACGCTATGCGTCACGGCGGCATTAGCCGGTGCGCTGGCTGGCGTGACGCTGTTCTCTATCCCGGCGGCCATCCTGGCGGGCATAGCCTGTGGATGCCTGACCGCGCTCATTCAGTCGTTCTGGCAGGGAGGTCCTGATGAGTTATGAGGTTCTGCTGCTCGGCCTGCTGGTCGGCTGCGTCAATTACTGTTTTCGCTATTTACCACTGCGTTTGCGAATGGGGAATGTGCGCCCGACAAAACGCGGAGCCACTGGAATATTACTCGACACCATCGGTATTGCATCAATTTGCGCCCTGCTGGTGGTGTCTACTGCGCCAGAAGTGATGCACGACGCCCGTCGTTTTGTGCCTACGCTGGTGGGGTTTGTGGTACTGGGTGCAAGCTTCTATAAGACCCGCAGCATCATCATTCCGACCTTACTGAGTGCCCTGGGCTATGGATTAGCCTGGAAAATGTTGTTTGTCTTATAGATTAAAATAATCATTTTAAATAAATAATACATTTACTTTATTTGTCACTGTCGTTACTATATCGGCTGAAATTAATGAGGTTATACCCAAATGGATAGTTCGTTTACGCCCATTGAACAAATGCTAAAATTTCGCGCCAGCCGCTACGAAGAGTTCCCTTATCAGGAAGTGCTTCTGACTCGTCTTTGCATGCATATGCAGGGCAAGCTGCTGGAAAACCGCAATAAGATGCTGAAAGCTCAAGGGATTAACGAGACGTTGTTTATGGCGTTGATTACGCTGGAGTCTCAGGAAAACCACAGTATTCAGCCTTCTGAACTGAGTTGCGCACTTGGCTCGTCACGGACTAACGCCACCCGTATCGCGGATGAGTTAGAAAAGCGTGGCTGGATCGAGCGCCGCGAAAGCGATAACGATCGCCGCTGTCTGCATCTGCAATTGACCGAAAAAGGCCATGCTTTTTTGCAGGAGGTATTACCGCCTCAGCATAACTGCCTTCATCAGCTTTGGTCATCTCTCAGCACCACCGAAAAAGATCAACTTGAGCATATCACCCGTAAACTTCTGACCCGTCTTGATCAGATGGAGCAGGATGGCGCGGTGTTAGAAGCGCTGCGCTAACGCGCTGACTCGCTCAGAAATCCAGATTTATAAATGAAAAACCGACAGGCCAGCACGCATACTGCTGGCCTGTCTGATAAACAGGTCGGCTCAGCCGATGTGAAAAAATAAGATCGTGGAGAACAACATGAGCGCAAATGCGGAGACTCAAACCCCGCAGCAACCGGTCAAGAAGAATGGCAAACGTAAAAGTATGCTACTCCTGCTGACCTTGCTCTTTATTATCATTGCCGTGGCATATGGGATTTATTGGTTTTTAGTACTGCGTCATATCGAAGAGACAGACGATGCGTACGTGGCAGGGAACCAGGTTCAAATTATGGCGCAGGTATCAGGCAGCGTGACGAAAGTCTGGGCTGATAACACTGACTTTGTAAAACAGGGCGATGTGCTGGTCACTCTCGACCAGACAGATGCCAAACAGGCATTTGAAAAAGCCAAAACTGCGCTGGCCTCCAGCGTGCGCCAGACGCACCAGTTGATGATCAACAGCAAGCAACTGCAGGCCAGCATTGAAGTGCAGAGAACTGCACTGGCCCAGGCACAAAGCGACTTTAATCGCCGTGTCCCGCTGGGTAATGCCAACCTGATTGGCCGCGAAGAACTGCAACATGCCCGCGATGCCGTCGCCAGCGCTCAGGCTCAGCTTGATGTCGCAATCCAACAATATAATGCGAACCAGGCAATGATTCTGGGTAGCAAGCTGGAAGATCAACCTGCTGTACAACAGGCTGCCACCGAAGTGCGTAATGCCTGGCTGGCACTGGAACGTACCAAAATTGTTAGCCCGATGACCGGCTATGTTTCCCGTCGTGCCGTGCAGCCTGGCGCGCAAATTAGCCCGACTACGCCACTGATGGCGGTTGTTCCGGCCACTAACCTGTGGGTGGATGCCAACTTCAAAGAAACACAGCTGGCGCACATGCGTATTGGCCAACCGGCGACCGTTATCAGTGATATTTACGGCGATGACGTGAAATACACCGGGAAAGTCGTCGGCCTGGATATGGGTACGGGCAGCGCGTTCTCCCTGCTGCCGGCGCAAAACGCGACCGGTAACTGGATCAAAGTCGTCCAGCGTTTGCCGGTACGTATCGAACTGGATGCGCAGCAGCTGGCACAACATCCACTGCGTATTGGTTTGTCAACACTGGTTACGGTAGATACCGCTAATCGTGACGGGCAGATCCTGGCAAGCCAGGTCCGCACCACGCCAGTATCAGAAAGTAATGCACGTGAAATCAACCTTGATCCGGTCAATAAGATGATCGAAGAGATCGTGCAGGCCAACGCGGGCTAATTTAAAGGTGCGTGTGATGCAACAGCAAAAACCGCTTGAAGGCGCGCAGCTCGTCATTATGACGATTGCGCTGTCCCTGGCGACATTCATGCAGGTGCTGGACTCCACCATTGCTAACGTGGCGATCCCCACTATCGCCGGGAACCTCGGCTCTTCGCTGAGCCAGGGAACCTGGGTGATCACCTCATTCGGGGTGGCGAACGCTATCTCAATTCCGATCACCGGCTGGCTGGCCAAACGCGTTGGCGAAGTCAGACTATTCATGTGGTCAACTATCGCCTTCGTCATTGCGTCGTGGGCATGCGGGATGTCCACCAGCCTGAACATGCTGATTTTCTTCCGCGTCATTCAGGGTATTGTCGCTGGTCCATTGATTCCGCTGTCACAAAGCCTGTTATTGAATAACTATCCACCCGCCAAGCGTTCCATCGCCCTCGCGCTATGGTCGATGACGGTGATTGTTGCCCCGATATGTGGTCCTATTCTGGGGGGCTATATCAGCGACAACTATCACTGGGGCTGGATATTTTTTATCAACGTGCCAATCGGTGCTGTAGTGGTATTAATGACGCTGCAAACTTTGCGAGGTCGGGAAACCAAAACCGAGCAGCGGCGTATCGACGCCATTGGTCTGGCTTTGCTGGTCATTGGTATCGGCAGTTTGCAGATTATGCTCGACCGCGGCAAAGAATTGGACTGGTTCGCCTCGCAGGAAATTATTATCCTGACGGTTGTCGCCGTGGTGGCAATCAGCTTCCTCATCGTCTGGGAGCTTACCGATGAGCACCCCATTGTCGATCTCTCGCTGTTTAAGTCGCGCAACTTTACCATCGGCTGTCTGTGTATCAGTCTGGCCTATATGCTCTACTTCGGCGCAATCGTCCTGTTACCGCAGTTATTGCAGGAGGTGTACGGATATACGGCAACCTGGGCAGGTCTGGCGTCTGCGCCGGTTGGGGTGATTCCGGTGATCCTGTCGCCGATTATCGGCCGTTTCGCACACAAGCTGGATATGCGTCGGCTGGTCACGTTCAGCTTCATCATGTATGCCGTCTGTTTCTACTGGCGTGCGTGGACATTCGAACCCGGTATGGATTTTGGCGCATCGGCCTGGCCGCAGTTTATTCAGGGGTTCGCGGTAGCCTGCTTCTTTATGCCACTGACCACCATCACGCTATCGGGGTTACCGCCTGAACGAATGGCGGCAGCATCGAGCCTGTCTAACTTTACGCGAACGCTGGCGGGTTCTATTGGCACATCGATCACCACAACGATGTGGACTAGCCGTGAGTCGCTGCACCATGCGCAACTGACGGAGTCAGTAAACCCTTATAATCCTAATGCACAGGCCATGTATAACCAGCTGCAGGGATTAGGGATGACCAAAGAACAGGCATCCGGCTGGCTGGCGCAGCAAATCACCAACCAGGGGCTGATTATTTCTGCTAACGAAATCTTCTGGATGTCTGCAGGGATTTTCCTCGTGCTTCTCGGCCTGGTATGGTTTGCCAAACCGCCATTCGGTGCAGGCAGCGGCGGCGGCGGCGCGCACTAATAGCGATTTGTCGGTACTGAGAATCAAAACCCAATATAGATATTGAATCTATATTGGGTTCAATTCATTGACTCATTCAATATAAATTAATGCTAAACCAGAGCAGTTTTTGATATTTTTCGTTGTCTCTTAGTAAGAGAATCGCCTTAGTGATAAACCAATCAATAAGGCGATGTCAATGGACAACATTAATGCTTTAGCACAAAAACATATAGATATACTGGTAAGCGCTGCAATGAGCCCAGACGATAAAACATTGCACAAAGAAGCAACTAAACTACATGGCGTAGTCGAGTGTCTGAAGTACATTTTTACTTTTGGAATTAAGGACTCAGGGGAGAAGCGTCTTAAGTCAGTCATCAATAGTCTCGCGAGCTCTTTGGCTTCCGAGGGTATGTCCCCGCGAAAAACACTGAACAGTATTATTGATAACCCCGACATTTCTATTAGATTCACTATTGATAAGTCAGAAAAATCGCTACAAGGTGAATATGAATTATGTATAAGTAAGGACACGGATGGAGCATACTCACTGAATATTAGTGAAGAAAACGTATCTGAACCATTAGAGTTACAATTAAGTGAAGCGCAGTTCATATCAGGGGCCAGATATCTTAGTACCATATATTTTCTGGATAAAAACAATCTATCAGAAGCCCAACAAAAATATATTGATACTGGATGTCTCGATCTATCAGGGGAAGATTTAAGCGAACTTGATATGAGCGATTTAGATTTGAGTAATGCTGACCTTTCCGAGGCAAATCTAAGTAGAACAAGTATAGCAACTGAACAACTACTTGATACTAGTTTAATACGTGACAATTTTAGCGAAGATAGTCAGCCTGAAGCAGCAGCAAGGTTGAATGAGATAATGTTGTTGGGAAAAAATATCTTCAGTAAAAATAATAAATTATTCGAATCCATTAAGAATATGGCTAAACCAGAGTGTCAACAATTGTTTAGTAAAACATTGATTGAAGAAAAAGATTCAGACATGATGGTTTCATATTCAATCGCAGGAAACATTATTGCTAATGAATCAATATTGCATTATACCATGCAGAAATTTTCAGAAGCAGGAATGGGTAACTTAAAGCAAGTTATCGACAAATTTTCAAAACTCTTTTTTGAACAACCTGCTGTATATAAAGATATCATTCCTGCCGAATCAAGCCTTAGGAAAATAACAACTCTAGATAAATGGAATGAAGCCGTACAATCCGGTTACTTTGATGCAGATAAAATGGCACTACTTTCGAGAGGACTCAGTACGACCACAGAGTACAAGGATTTCATCAAGGATCTAAAAGATGATCTGGAATCCTTTAACATCACTAGCCAAGAGAGTTATTGTAAAATACTGGACAAAGGTGAGATTATGATGGGGAAATATGACTATTGTACCAATGTCAGTGTAATAACCCCAGAAATCTTAGAAGACGTAGAAATCTTTGGACAATATACTTCTTTTTATAGAGAGTTTGGTAAATTAATTGATGTTATTTTTAATAAAACATAAAGGTAAAACTCAATAGCGCTTGCAACTACATTCTGACGATGTCATTTAAAGGTGCGATGGTCACGCGCATTGATAAAAAAAAGCCAGTTCATCTGAACTGGCTTTTTTATACCGGCTGGAGCCTATTATTTGTAGACCAGATGAGAAGCGTGAGCGTCACCATCCAGCATGACAACTAAATATGCAGTTCCTGCAGCTTGTCTTTTGGCAGCGCCAGCTCCTCATTGCTGTTAACGCGGACATCACGTTCCAGAATATGACGTGCAATGTCCTGCGCTTCGCTGAGGGAATGCATCTGATACGTACCGCACTGGTAGACGTTCAGTTCCGGGATCTGATTCTGATCCTGCACTTTCAACACATCTGCCATTGCCGCTTTCCAGGCATCAGCTACGCGTTGTTCGTCCGGCGTTCCAATCAGGCTCATGTAGAAGCCGGTACGGCAACCCATTGGCGAAATATCGATAATCTCGACACCGTTGCCATTCAGGTGGTTACGCATAAAACCAGCAAACAGGTGTTCCAGCGTATGAATACCTTTCTCAGGCATCACTTCTTTGTTCGGAATGCAAAAACGCAGATCAAACACGGTGATTGCGTCGCCATGCGGGGTATTCATCGTTTTTGCAACCCGGACCGCGGGAGCTTCCATCCGGGTGTGATCGACAGTAAAACTATCTAACAACGGCATTTAGCCACCTCCGATAAATTTTTTTAAAATATTCTGAACTCTTTGTTCCGGGGCGAGTCTGAGTATATGAAAGACGCGCATTTGTTATCATCATCCCTGTTTTCAGAGATGAAATTTTGGCCACTCCCGAGTGGCCTTTTTCTTTTGTATCAGGCGTGCTTTTCCAGCCACACACCAAACGGCTCAGTATCTGCCGCTTCAATCTCCTGCTGACGACGCTTCGAAGCCTCGGTTTCAGCAATAAATTCAGCTTCCTGCAATATTTCCAACGGCTCTTCGCGCAACAGGTTACGGTACGCTTCACCCAACGCTTTACCCGTGCCACCGATACCAGTATCAATCATAGACCGCAGGATCCGCGCTGAGAATGTCAGCTCAGGATTATCAAAGCAGGCAACCAGTTCGTCACATACTTTTTGATATTCCTCTCCTCCGTGAATGCCGTCCAGCGTTTGTGCCACACGTTTCAGATCACGGAACAGATCTTTACCCACTTTAGGCAACGGGAACTGAGCCGTTTCACAACCAATACCTAACGTCAGGCCTGGCTTGCGCCCTTCCAGAATAACGCGATTCCAGTTTTTACGCGTACACAGCAGCTCGTCGCTACTCATTTCCGGGGCATCAGCCAGAACGCACCAAACCATGAACAAATCGAGGAAGCGCACCTGTTGTTCATCTACGCCGATTGGCGAGAAGGGGTTGATGTCGAGCGAACGCACTTCGATATACTCAATGCCGCCGCGTAGAAGCGCATCAGACGGCGTTTCACCGCTGCGAGTCACGCGTTTCGGACGAATTGGCGCATACAGTTCATTTTCGATCTGCAAAACGTTGCTGTTGATTTGCAGGCGCTTACCGTCTTTCTCCAGACCGATCGCCGCGTACTCCTCTGAAGGCGTTTTAATCGCGCGCTTCAATCCTGCCACATACTCATGCAAATCGTTAAACGTAATTCCGAGATTGCTTTGCGACTTATTGGTATAACCCAGGTCACTCAGACGCAGCGACGTGGCATAAGGCAGGTAATACATACCACAATCGGTTTTTTCAAACGGCAGCGTTGTCGGTTTTCCTTGCAGGAAGGAGGAACAAATGGCCGGAGAGGCGCCAAACAGATACGGGATCACCCAACCAAAACGGTAGTAGTTGCGAATCAGACGGAAATACCCTGCTGACACTTTTTCTTTAGCGTCTTCATCGCCATCTGTTACGCCACATTTCGCCTGCCAGAAAGCCATCGGCAGCGAGAAGTTGTAGTGTACGCCGGAGATAGTCTGCATCAACGCGCCGTAACGGTTTTTGAGGCCTTCACGGTAAAGGGTTTTCAGACGACCGATATTCGACGTACCGTACTGCGCCAGCTCGATATCCTGACCTTCGGCAATATAGCAAGGCATGCTCAACGGCCACATACGCTCATCGCCAAGATTCCTGGCAGTATAGCGATGCAGATCGCGCATGAACGTGAGCATTTTGTGAATGTCATCGCCCGGTGGAGTAATAAACTCCAGCAGTGTTTCGGCAAAGTCAGTGGTTATCCATTTATGCGTTAGCGCTGAGCCTAACACTTCAGGATGGCCTGTCGTTGCCAATGAACCATCAGCATTAACACGCAGCGTTTCGCGCTCGAGCCCGCGTTGAATCCCCTCTAACGCATGAGGATGTTTTTCCAGCCAGGCCAGCGCCTGTGATACGTCCGGGATCAAATTGACCTCCCGCCTGTCAAAATCGTTTTAATTAGCATAATGGTATTGGTCAACCTGCAGGTTATTCCACAACACAATTAGTGCCACCACATAATGCCTTGCGTCGTAACCGCCGCGACCACAACATAGCGCAGCGCTTTGCCAAGACATAAAAAAATGAGAACTGGGCCCCACGAAATGCGCATCCATCCCGCTAACAAGCACAGTAAATCACCCACAACCGGCATCCAGCTTAATAATAGTGTGACAGCGCCATAGCGCCTCAGCCAGCCAGTGGCTTTTTCTTGCCAGCGCGATGTTTTACGCAACGGAAAGAAACGCCCAAGGATAACGTTAGTTAACCCTCCAAGGCTATTACCCATTGTTGCTGTTAAAACTAAGACCCAGGGATGACTCGCTCCAGAAACCAGTAAGGCAACTAAAACAACTTCAGAATTTCCAGGTAATAGCGTGGCGCTGAGAAAGCTGCTGGCAAACAGCGAGAGGAGCGACAGTCCATCACTCACAATAACCGGACATCCACGGCGTCCATTCCTGCGGCACGCGCCGCCTGAAGTCCAAAATCGGCATCTTCAAACACGACGCAACGCGCCGGTTCAACGCCCATACGTTCAGCACAGAGCAAAAACGTATCAGGAGCCGGTTTGTGGCGTTGTACGTGATCGGCCGCCACCACGGCATCAAAATAACGACGCAGCCCAAGGTGAGTAAGCAGCGCTTCTGCAATCGCGCTTTCACTCCCCGTTCCTACCGCCATAGGCCGACGACCATGCCAGGCTTTCACGACGTCAACCAACGGCAGAGGCTGGACGCTATCCAGCAACATGCTTCTCACCTTGTCGGTTTTTTCACGCGCTAAGGCATGGGGGTCGAGATCGGCATGATTCAATTCAATTACCGACTGGGCAATACGCCACGTTGGGGAGCCGTTGAGGGCGACCATGGCTTGTTCATCAAAACGCAGCCCATAATGCCCCAATACCTCATGCCACGCCTTACGGTGCGTTGGCTCGGTATCCAGGATGGTGCCATCCATATCAAAAATCAAACCCGCATAACGTTCGTACATCGTCTTCTCACAAGCCGAATGACCAGACGTTATTTTATCGTAATTGATTGATTTTGTCGCTGACAGCGAATTGAGGGGCATTCAGAGAATATGTGGAAATAATTTAAAGGGGGAGATGGTGCATCCGGGAGGATTCGAACCTCCGACCGCTCGGTTCGTAGCCGAGTACTCTATCCAGCTGAGCTACGGATGCATCGGGAATTGCTGATTACTACTGATACTGCAAAGAAGATGGTGCATCCGGGAGGATTCGAACCTCCGACCGCTCGGTTCGTAGCCGAGTACTCTATCCAGCTGAGCTACGGATGCATCGGGAATTGCTGATTACTACTGATACTGCAAAGAAGATGGTGCATCCGGGAGGATTCGAACCTCCGACCGCTCGGTTCGTAGCCGAGTACTCTATCCAGCTGAGCTACGGATGCATCAGGAAAACTTACTTACTGCAGATTTGATATCGCTGCTAAAGTGATATCGATTTCCGTAACAACGCTAATGCGTTATTGCAGAGAAGATGGTGCATCCGGGAGGATTCGAACCTCCGACCGCTCGGTTCGTAGCCGAGTACTCTATCCAGCTGAGCTACGGATGCAAATGGCGGTGAGGCGGGGATTCGAACCCCGGATGCAGCTTTTGACCGCATACTCCCTTAGCAGGGGAGCGCCTTCAGCCTCTCGGCCACCTCACCAACACGCCTCTTGCGAGTGCTTCGAAGAACTTGTTTCTGCTCATCGTCGCTGCGTGGCGCACATATTACTTTCTGGGACTTATAAGTCAAACAATTTTTCCAGAGCTTTTATCGTTTGCACATTTCACGCGCAATTAGTCTGCAAAAACGGCAAAAAGAGTGTTTTATCAACAGATAAATTGGCAATTTCCTGAAGCAGTGAACAAACGGAAACTTCGTAGGGAAAGGCATTACGCCCAGTGGAATCGAAAAAATGGGGAGGACGAAGAAGAACAGAGAAGAAAAAGGGTAACTCAATCAGGTTGCGCCTCACCAGAAAGGTGAGACGCGAAAACCTTAGTAACTGGACTGCTGGGATTTTTCAGCCTGGATACGCTGGTAGATCTCTTCACGATGGACAGAAACTTCTTTCGGGGCGTTGACGCCAATGCGCACCTGGTTGCCCTTCACCCCTAAAACTGTCACGGTGACCTCATCGCCTATCATGAGGGTCTCACCAACTCGACGAGTCAGAATCAGCATTCTTTGCTCCTTGAAAGATTAAAAGAGTCGGGTCTCTCTGTATCCCGGCATTATCCATCATATAACGCCAAAAAGTAAGCGATGACAAACACCTAAGTGTAAGCAGTCACGGCATCACATTCTGTTAAACCTAAGTTTAGCCGATATACACAACTTCAACCTGACTTTATCGTTGTCGATAGCGTTGACGCAAACGCTGCGGATTGAAGTCCGCAGCGTCGGCTTACGCTTATAATTTTTACAGTTTTGCGCTAACCCAGCCTTTCACACTGGCTAACGCTGCCGGCAGAGCCGCAGCATCCGTACCACCGGCTTGCGCCATGTCCGGACGACCACCACCCTTGCCGCCTACCTGCTGAGCGACCATCCCAATCAGTTCCCCTGCTTTCACGCGGTCTGTCACATCCTTAGACACGCCCGCAATCAGAGAAACCTTACCTTCAGCAACTGTTGCCAGTACGACAACAGTAGAACCCAGCTGATTTTTCAGATCATCAACCATGGTACGCAGCATTTTCGGTTCAACGTCCGCAAGCTCGCTGACCAACAGCTTCACGCCATTGATATCAACGGCTTTGCTGGAAAGGTTCGCACTTTCCTGCGCTGCGGCCTGTTCCTTCAATTGCTGCAATTCTTTTTCGAGCTGACGCGTACGTTCCAGTACGGAACGAACTTTGTCACCGATATTCTGGCTATCGCCTTTCAGCAACTGCGCAATATCGCTTAAGCGATCGCTTTCAGCATGCACGGTATTAAGAGCACCTTCACCGGTCACGGCTTCGATACGACGAACGCCCGCAGCAGTACCAGACTCGGAGATAATACGGAACAGACCGATATCGCCCGTACGGCTGGCGTGAGTACCACCACACAGTTCGGTAGAGAAATCACCCATACTCAGTACACGCACGTGGTCATCGTATTTCTCACCAAACAGCGCCATTGCACCTTTGGCTTTTGCCGCCTCAAGATCCATGATGTTCGTTTCAATCGGCAGGTTGCGACGAATTTGCGCATTCACCAGATCTTCAACGGCACGGATTTCAGCAGGCTTCATCGCTTCGGTATGAGAGAAGTCGAAGCGCAGAATTTTATCGTTAACCAGCGAACCTTTCTGTGCCACGTGCGTGCCCAGAACCTGGCGCAGCGCCGCGTGCATCAGATGCGTTGCGGAGTGGTTCAGGCGAATACGCGCACGACGCGCTTCATCCACATCTGCCTGCACGGCATCGCCAACTTTCAGAGAGCCCGCAGACAGTTTGCCGATGTGACCAATCGCCTGACCATATTTCTGCGTGTCGCTAACGGCAAACGCGAAGCCCGCACCTTTCAGTTCGCCTTTATCGCCAACCTGACCACCAGATTCCGCATAGAACGGTGTCTGGTCAAGAACGACAACGGCATCCTGACCTGCGTTAATGGCGTCTACCGCTTTACCATCAACAAACAGCGCGGTGACTTTGCCGTTCAGTTCCAGGTGCTCGTAGCCTTTAAATTCAGAAGCACCATCAACGCGAATCATCGCATTGTAGTCTGCACCAAAGCCGCTGGCTTCACGTGCGCGACGGCGCTGTTCTTCCATTGCGGCTTCAAAGCCGGCTTCATCAACCTTAATGTTACGCTCGCGGCAAACGTCTGCCGTCAGGTCAACCGGGAAACCGTAGGTGTCATACAGACGGAATGCGGTTTCGCCGTCCAGCGTATCGCCAGACAATTTTGCCAGTTCTTCATCCAGCAGCGCCAGACCACGCTCCAGAGTACGTGCAAACTGCTCTTCTTCGGTTTTCAGAACCTGCTCAACCATAGCCTGCTGACGCTTCAGCTCTTCGCCCGCGGAACCCATTACATCTACCAGCGGACCAACCAGCTTGTAGAAGAAGGTGTCCTTCGCGCCCAGCATGTTGCCATGACGAACTGCGCGACGAATGATACGGCGCAGCACATAGCCACGGTTTTCATTAGACGGAACAACGCCATCGGCAATCAGGAACGCACAGGAACGGATATGGTCGGCGATAACGCGCAGTGATTTATTGCTCAGATCGGTCGCGCCGGTGACTTTCGCCACGGACTCAATCAGTGAACGGAACAGGTCAATTTCGTAGTTGGAGTTAACGTGTTGCAGCACGGCCGCAATACGCTCCAGACCCATACCGGTATCCACGGACGGTTTCGGCAGCGGTTCCATGGTGCCGTCAGCCTGACGGTTGAACTGCATGAAGACGATGTTCCAGATCTCAATGTAGCGATCGCCATCTTCTTCCGCGCTTCCCGGAGGGCCACCCCAAATGTGGTCGCCGTGGTCGTAGAAAATTTCGGTGCACGGACCGCAAGGACCGGTATCACCCATCTGCCAGAAGTTGTCGGAAGCATAAGCCGCGCCTTTGTTATCACCGATACGGATGATACGTTCGCGCGGAATACCGACTTCTTTTTCCCAGATTTCATAGGCTTCATCGTCAGTTTCATAGACGGTGACCCACAGACGCTCTTTTGGCAGGGCAAACCAGTTTTCACCGGTCAACAGTTCCCATGCGTATTGAATGGCGTCGTGTTTGAAGTAATCGCCGAAGCTGAAGTTGCCCAGCATTTCGAAAAAGGTATGGTGACGTGCAGTGTAACCGACGTTTTCCAGGTCGTTGTGCTTACCGCCCGCACGTACGCAACGCTGCGAGGTGGTTGCGCGGGAATAATTACGCTTGTCGAGGCCAAGGAAAACATCCTTGAACTGGTTCATCCCGGCGTTGGTAAACAACAAAGTAGGGTCATTGTTCGGTACCAGGGAGCTGCTGGCAACTACCTGATGTCCTTTACTATGGAAAAAATCGAGAAACGCCTGACGGATCTCAGCGGTGCTCTTGCTCATAATTATCCTGAAGAAATCAAGCTAACGAAATGTCATTACCAGCATCGGCACGTAAACTGCGCCTCTGGCAATCGAAAAGTGGGAATAAGATAAGTTTTCTTTACTGGGAAGTAAAATCCCGTATGCGCTCAATCGTCAAAATTTCGCCATATTGCCTGAATATCTTCCATCAGATAGCCGCGATAGAGCAAAAAACGCTGGACCTTTACCTTATCTGAAAATTCCACAGGTAAAGGTTCACCGTACTTCCGGACGGCCTGCTCGCGCGCAAGCACTGCCCAGTCAATTTCACACTCGCGCATAGCACGCTCAATGGACTCACGCGCGATCCCTTTCTGATTTAATTCCTGACGCACGCGGGCAGGTCCGTAGCCCTTACGACTGCGGCTGGCGATAAACTGCTGAACGAAGCGGTCATCATCCAGATAGCGACTTTCAATACACCAGGCGATGACCTTGTCGTAATCCTCCGGCGTAGCATCAATGTCTTCCGGTCCATTTTTTCCCATCACCGGAGCGGCCAGCTTACGCCGCAGTTCCTGCTCACTGTGGTCGCGCATCGCAAGTATTCGCACGGCGCGGTCAAGTAATCGGGAGTAAGCAGAGCGGCGGGAAGTTGAATCTGTCATAGTGAGCCTTCAGAAATGAAAAAGGGCTGCATGATATGCAGCCCTTTACTATATGCGATTCAAAACAGGTTATCAGAAATCTTCGTTCGTTTCTTTTACGTCTTCACCACTGTCATCAACGGAGAAATCAGGCGTTGAATCCTGGTTATTGAGCAGTAACTCACGTAATTTCTTCTCAATTTCTTTCGCGGTTGCCGGGTTTTCTTTCAGCCAGTTGGTTGCGTTCGCTTTACCCTGACCGATTTTCTCACCGTTGTAGCTGTACCATGCACCCGCTTTTTCAATCAGCTTCTCTTTCACGCCCAGGTCAACCAGTTCGCCGTAGAAGTTGATGCCTTCACCGTAAAGAATCTGGAATTCAGCCTGTTTAAACGGCGCTGCAATTTTGTTTTTCACGACCTTAACGCGGGTTTCGCTACCTACCACGTTGTCGCCTTCTTTCACCGCGCCAATACGACGGATATCCAGACGAACAGACGCATAGAATTTCAGGGCGTTGCCACCGGTGGTGGTTTCCGGGTTACCGAACATAACGCCAATCTTCATACGGATCTGGTTGATGAAAATCAGCAGCGTGTTGGACTGCTTCAGGTTACCGGCCAGTTTACGCATTGCCTGGCTCATCATACGTGCCGCAAGGCCCATGTGAGAGTCGCCAATCTCGCCTTCGATTTCAGCCTTCGGCGTCAATGCGGCAACGGAGTCGACCACGATAACGTCAACCGCGCCGGAACGCGCCAGCGCATCACAGATTTCCAGCGCTTGCTCACCGGTATCCGGCTGAGAACACAGCAGGTTATCGATATCAACGCCAAGCTTACGGGCATAAACAGGGTCCAGCGCGTGTTCCGCATCGATGAACGCACAGGTTTTACCTTCGCGCTGTGCGGCGGCAATAACCTGCAGTGTCAGCGTTGTTTTACCGGAGGATTCAGGCCCGTAGATTTCGACGATACGGCCCATTGGCAAACCGCCCGCGCCCAATGCGATATCCAGAGAAAGCGAACCGGTGGAGATGGTTTCCACGTCCATGGAACGGTCTTCACCGAGGCGCATGATGGAGCCTTTACCGAATTGCTTTTCGATCTGACCCAGCGCTGCCGCCAACGCTTTCTGTTTGTTTTCGTCGATAGCCATTAATTACTCCTGTCATGCCGCTTTCGGGTTAAACCGCGAAACGTGATAGATAATGTTCTGTTGAGGCAATTATACTGTATGCTCATACAGTATCAAGTGTTTTGTAGAAATTGTTGCCACAGGGTTTGTAACGCGTAGACAGTCGCCTGTCGACGTACCGCATCGCGATCGCCGATAAAGCATTCCCGGCGGGTAATCCCCTCGCCGCTTGCGCTGGCAAAGGCAAACCATACCGTCCCCACGGGCTTGTCTTCACTACCGCCATCGGGTCCTGCGATACCGCTAATCGAGACGGCGAAGTCTGCACGGGCGGCTTTTAGCGCGCCAATCGCCATTTCAACGACCACCGGTTCACTCACCGCGCCATGCTGGGTCAGCGTCTCTTCGCGCACGCCAATCATCTGCGCTTTGGCTTCATTGCTGTAGGTCACAAACCCGCGTTCAAACCAGGCGGAGCTTCCGGCAATATCCGTAATCGCTTTGGCTACCCAGCCGCCGGTACAGGATTCCGCCGTCGTCACTGTTGCCCCGCGCGCTTTCAGCGCCAGGCCAACCTGCTCGCTTAACTGCATCAGTTCACTGTCGGTCATTTCAGCCTCTGTCAGTTAAAAAATATGCCGGACAAGATAGCACTTTCATAACCAATATGGGGATGGGGAGAACGTTTTACGAGGAGGATTCCAAAAATTGCTCCGTTGCACAAATAAGATCTGCCAGATGGGGATGTCAGGGCATCTTCTCCGGCCTACAAGAGATATCCTCCGGTAGGCCGGGGGAGCGATTACTGCACGCGCGCCAGCGCCACCGCCTGACCCAATTGCCACACGGCCATCGCGTAGTGGGTACTGTGGTTGTAGCGGGTGATGGTGTAGAAGTTCGGCAACCCATACCAGTACTGGTAGCCGGTACCGATATCCAGGCGCAGCAGGCTGGCCTGCTGATGATTCCCCAACGACTGCTGCGGCGTCAGGCCCGCGGCGGCAAGCTGAGAAATGCTGTACTGGGTTTTAAAGCCGTTAGCCAGCCCAGGCGCCTGACCATTTGCCGGAACCGCGACCGTATCGCCTTTCACCCAGCCGTGACCTTTGAAATAGTTCGCCACGCTACCGATGGCATCAACCGGATCCCACAGGTTAATGTGCCCATCGCCATTGAAATCAACGGCATATTGTTTATAGGAAGACGGCATAAATTGGCCGTAGCCCATTGCCCCCGCGAAAGAACCTTTCAAATCGAGCGGATCGTCGCTTTCATCTCGCGCCATCAGCAGGAAGGTTTCCAGTTCACCAGAGAAGTATTCCGCCCGACGAGGATAGTTAAACGACAGCGTCGCCAGCGCATCCAGAATCCGCGTTTTACCCATCACGCGGCCCCAGCGAGTTTCTACGCCAATAATACCAACGATAATTTCCGGCGGTACGCCGTATACCTGCCACGCGCGGTTCAGCGCATCTTCGTATTGATTCCAGAACGCCACGCCGTTTTGCACGTTATCCGGCGTGATGAACTGTTTACGATACCGCAGCCATGCGCCGTTAGGTCCGGCTGGCGGTTGCGTCGTCGGCGCCTGGCGGTCCATCAAACGCAATACCGAGTCCAGACGCTTGGCCTGCGACAGGATCTCCTGCAATTGCTGGCGGTCAAAGCCGTGCTTGTTCACCATTTTCTCGATGAACTGCTGTGCATTCGGATTATTGGCGAAGTCGCCGCTTGTTTGCATGACGTTGTGCTGCGGCTCAAGCAGGAAGCCGCCGGATGGCGTACCCGTAGTCGTTTGAGTCTCTGAAGGTTTGGGTTTGCTGCTACAGGCAGCAAGCAGTACGAAAAGGGGGAGTAACGCTACATAACGACGCTTGAACATGAGACATCCATTAAACAAATTCAGCCTGGGGGAAGTATGGTAAAGCATCCTCCGTCATACAAGGAAGCGGTAGTCGCTCTCCTTCACAGAATTTACATCCCCTTTCATCTCTGAGCCGCACATTTGCGAGCACTCACGCAATAACTTTCAAATTAAAATATTTTACTTTCATTTTGAGATCAAAATAACACTTTTAAATCTTTCGATCTGATTAAAATTGGTTACCGTTTGGCAAGGTAACTAAAATCCCTACAGGAGAGAATAATGATCGACACCATCACACTCGGTGCGGAGTGGTTTATCGGGCTGTTCCAGAAAGGCGGAGAGGTCTTTACCGGCATGGTGACCGGTATTCTTCCACTGCTGATTAGCCTGCTGGTCATCATGAATGCGCTGATTAACTTTATTGGCCAGCAGCGTATTGAACGTTTTGCCCAGCGCTGCGCCGGAAACCCATTGTCCCGCTACCTGCTGCTGCCGTGCATCGGCACATTCGTTTTTTGTAACCCCATGACGCTGAGCCTGGGCCGTTTTATGCCAGAGAGATATAAGCCCAGCTATTACGCAGCAGCGTCCTATAGCTGCCACTCAATGAACGGCTTGTTCCCACACATTAACCCCGGAGAGTTGTTTGTCTATCTGGGGATTGCCAGCGGCTTGACGACGCTGGGCCTCCCGCTCGGCCCGCTCGCGGTGAGCTATTTGCTGGTCGGTCTGGTGACCAACTTCTTCCGTGGCTGGGTGACCGATTTCACCACCGCCATCTTTGAGAAAAAAATGGGCATTCAACTTGAGCAGAAAGTGCATCTGGCGGGAGCAACATCATGACGCGTATTCGTATTGAAAAAGGCACCGGTGGTTGGGGTGGTCCGCTTGAACTGGAAGCAACGCCCGGGAAGAAAATTGTCTATATCACTGCCGGAACGCGCCCGGCGATTGTCGACAAGCTGGCGAATCTGACCGGCTGGCAGGCCGTTGATGGCTTCAAAGAAGGTGAACCACCAGAGAATGAAATCGGTGTAGCGATCATCGACTGCGGCGGCACACTGCGCTGCGGGATCTATCCAAAACGTCGTATCCCGACGGTGAATATTCACGCGACCGGGAAATCCGGTCCACTGGCACAATACATTATTGAAGATATCTATGTCTCTGGCGTGAAAGAAGAAAATATCACCGTTGTCGGTGAAGCATCCGCTACGCCAACGCCGGCAAGCAGCACTATCGGTCGCGATTACGATACCAGCAAAAAGATTACCGAACAAAGCGACGGCCTGTTGGCAAAAGTGGGAATGGGCATGGGTTCAGCCGTTGCAGTGCTGTTCCAGTCCGGGCGCGACACGATTGATACTGTGCTGAAAACCATTCTGCCGTTTATGGCGTTTGTCTCGGCACTGATTGGCATCATTATGGCTTCCGGTTTGGGTGACTGGATAGCCCATGGACTCGCACCGTTAGCCAGCCATCCGCTGGGGCTGGTGACCCTGGCGCTGATTTGTTCTTTCCCGCTGCTGTCGCCTTTCCTCGGCCCCGGTGCGGTTATCGCCCAGGTTATCGGCGTTTTGATCGGCGTACAGATTGGTTTGGGGAATATTCCCCCTCATCTGGCGCTACCTGCCCTGTTCGCCATTAACGCTCAGGCTGCATGCGACTTTATTCCTGTCGGGCTGTCGCTGGCCGAAGCGCGTCAGGACACGGTTCGCGTCGGCGTGCCATCCGTTCTGGTGAGTCGTTTTCTCACCGGCGCGCCTACCGTTCTCATCGCCTGGTTTGTTTCCGGCTTTATTTACCAATAAGAGGCACTCAAAAATGACCGTGATTTATCAGACCACCATCACCCGTATCGGCCAGAGCGCCCCGGATGCACTCAGCGACCAGATGTTGATTACCTTTCGTGAAGGCGCGCCAGCGGATATCGAGGAGTTTTGCTTCATTCATTGCCACGGCGAGCTGAACGGTTCGTTGCAAGCCGGGATCCAGTTTGAACTGGGCCAGCATCACTACCCGGTCACCGCCGTTGGCAGCGTAGCGGAACAAAATTTACGTGAACTGGGGCATATCACCCTGCGTTTTGACGGACTGAGCGAAGCGGAATTCCCCGGCACCGTACACGTTGCAGGCCCCGTACCGGACGGTATCGCGCCGGGCTGTATTTTGAAGTTTGTTGCTTAAGATTGAAGGAGATAAAGATGAATCAGGTTGCCGTTGTCATTGGTGGAGGCCAGACCCTTGGGGCATTCCTTTGCCGTGGGCTTGCGACAGAAGGATACCGCGTCGCGGTGGTGGATATTCAAAGCGATAAAGCCGCCAACGTGGCGCAAGAAATTAACGCCGAGTTTGGCGATGGCACCGCCTACGGTTTTGGCGCAGATGCCACCAGCGAACAGAGCGTGCTGGCGCTATCACGCGGAGTGGATGAAATATTTGGCCGTGTCGATCTGCTGGTTTACAGCGCCGGTATCGCTAAAGCCGCATTTATTAGTGATTTTCAGCTTGGGGATTTCGACCGCTCGCTGCAGGTGAATCTGGTCGGCTACTTCCTCTGCGCACGTGAGTTCTCACGCCTGATGATCCGCGATGGCGTTCAGGGGCGCATTATCCAGATCAACTCCAAATCAGGGAAAGTGGGCAGTAAACACAACTCTGGCTATAGCGCGGCAAAATTTGGCGGCGTGGGCTTAACCCAGTCGCTGGCGCTGGATCTGGCGGAATACGGGATCACCGTGCATTCATTGATGCTCGGCAACCTGCTGAAATCACCGATGTTCCAGTCGTTACTACCGCAATATGCGACCAAGCTTGGCCTTAAGCCAGACGAAGTTGAGCAGTACTACATTGATAAGGTTCCACTCAAACGCGGCTGCGATTATCAGGACGTGCTGAACATGCTGCTGTTTTACGCCAGTCCAAAAGCCTCTTACTGCACCGGGCAGTCCATCAACGTGACCGGCGGTCAGGTGATGTTTTAATGTTGAATTGCCGGATGGCGGCTACGCTTATCCGGCAAAATCAAAGGAGTACATTATGGTTTCCGCACTGATTACCGTCGCCGCTATCGCCTGGTGCCTGCAACTGGCGCTCGGTGGCTGGCAAATATCCCGCTTTAATCGGGCTTTCGATAAGCTCTGCCAACGGGGTCGGGTTGGCGTGGGGCGCTCCGGCGGACGTTTTAAACCCCGCGTGGTGATCGCCATTGCGTTAGATGAGCAGCAGCGGGTTACCGATACGTTATTTATGAAAGGTCTTACGGTATTCGCCAGACCCGGCAAAATTGCCACAATAATGGGCAAACATCTTGATGAATTACAGCCTGATGTGATCTTTCCCCATGATCCGCTATCGCAGAATGCACTATCATTAGCGCTTAAACTGAAACATGGGTAATTTCGTTGTGAATGCTAATAGCTTGCGAAATTATCATTTTGCAACCTATAGTCAGGGTAATCACGCCTATGAAACCTCGTCAGCGTCAGGCTGCCATACTGGAGCACCTGCAAAAGCAGGGAAAATGCTCGGTTGAAGAACTGGCCCACTACTTTGACACCACCGGCACGACCATTCGCAAAGACCTGGTCATTCTGGAGAATGCCGGCACCGTCATTCGTACCTATGGCGGCGTGGTATTAAATAAAGACGAATCCGACCCGCCAATCGATCACAAAACGCTAATCAACACGCATAAAAAAGAGCGGATTGCCGAAGCCGCCGTCCGTTTCATACACGATGGCGACTCGATTATTCTGGATGCGGGCAGCACCGTACTGCAGATGGTGCCAATGCTCACGCGCTTTAGCAACATCACCGTTATGACCAACAGCCTGCACATTGTTAACGCCCTTTCGGAGCTGGACAACGAGCAAACCATCCTGATGCCCGGCGGGACCTTTCGCAAAAAATCTGCGTCATTTCACGGTCAGCTGGCAGAAAACGCCTTTGAGCAGTTCAGCTTTGATAAACTCTTCATGGGCACCGACGGCATTGACCTCAATGCCGGCGTGACCACTTTTAATGAGGTGTTTAGCGTCAGTAAAGCGATGTGTAATGCCGCTCGCGAAGTGATTCTGATGGCTGACTCGTCAAAATTTGGGCGCAAAAGCCCTAATGTTGTATGCAGTCTGGAAAGCGTCGACAAGCTGATTACCGATGCGGGTATCGACCCTGCATTTCGTCAGGCGCTGGAAGCAAAAGGGATTGAAGTGATCATAACCGGAGAAACCAATGAGTGATGCACTACTGAACGCGGGCCGTCAGACGTTAATGCTGGAACTACAGGAAGCCAGCCGTTTGCCTGAGCGACTGGGCGATGATTTTGTCCGCGCTGCCAATACTATCATCCACTGTGAAGGCAAAGTCATTGTCTCCGGGATTGGTAAATCAGGTCATATTGGCAAAAAAATTGCGGCGACCCTCGCCAGTACCGGCACGCCTGCCTTTTTTGTGCATCCGGCAGAAGCGCTGCACGGCGACTTAGGCATGATTGAAAGCCGTGACGTGATGCTGTTTATCTCCTATTCCGGCGGTGCGAAGGAGCTGGATCTCATCATTCCGCGCCTGGAAGACAAATCCGTCGCCCTGCTGGCAATGACCGGAAAGCCGACCTCACCGCTGGGCCTGGCGGCCAAAGCCGTACTGGATATTTCCGTTGAGCGCGAAGCCTGTCCGATGCGCCTGGCGCCGACCTCCAGCACCGTTAACACGCTGATGATGGGCGATGCGCTGGCCATCGCCGTGATGCAGGCGCGCGGCTTTAACGAAGAAGATTTTGCCCGCTCGCATCCGGCAGGTGCGCTGGGCGCTCGTCTGTTAAATAAAGTGCATCATCTGATGCGCCGTGACGATGCCATCCCGCAGGTGACGCTTACCACCAGCGTCATGGACGCGATGCTGGAGCTCAGCCGCACGGGTCTTGGCCTGGTCGCTGTCTGCGACGACCAGTCACTGGTGAAAGGGGTCTTTACCGACGGCGACCTGCGCCGCTGGCTGGTTGGCGGCGGAGCGCTCACCACTCAGGTTAGCGAAGCAATGACCCAGAATGGCATTACACTGCAGGCGCAGAGCCGCGCGATTGACGCCAAAGAGATCCTGATGAAGCGCAAAATTACTGCCGCACCGGTGGTCGATGAAAACGGTAAACTCACCGGTGCTATCAACCTGCAGGATTTCTATCAGGCCGGTATTATCTAATCCTTCAACCCCAGACGCTTCGCCAGCCGGTGCAGGTTGGCGACGTCTGTTTCCAGCGCCCGCGCACTTGCCGCCCAACTATGGTTATTTTGTGCCAGCGCCCGGCGGATCATCTCCCGCTGGAACGACTCTGTTGCTTCACGCAGGTTGTGATGCTGTGGGATCTCCGCAACAACTTCCGCCGCCGGTGTTACTGGCGCTTCATCCTGCAGGGCAAAATGCTGCGCCTCCAGCACCACTTCATCCCCTGCCCTGGTCGCCCTTGCCAGAACCACCGCGCGGTGAATGGCATGTTCCAGCTCGCGCACATTCCCGGGCCAGGCGTAGCTCAACAGATGACTACGCGCGCCAGGACTTAACACCACGCGGGAAAGTCCCAGCCGCAGCCGACACTGTTCGCAAAAATAACCCGCCAGCAAAACCACATCTTCACCGCGCTCACGCAGAGGCGGTACCGAAAGGGGAAAGACGCTCAGCCGGTGGAACAAATCCGCACGGAAATTCCCGGCCAACACCTCTTCGCGTAAATCACGGTTCGTCGCCGCCAGCACTCGCACATCCACGCGCAAGCTGCGATCGTCACCCACGCGCTGAATATCACCGTACTGCAATACGCGCAGCAGCTTAGCCTGTAGCGCCAGCGAGAGTTCGCCTATCTCGTCGAGAAATAGCGTCCCATTGTCGGCCATTTCAAACTTACCGCTACGATTGCTGATAGCCCCGGTAAACGCGCCTTTTACGTGACCAAACAGTTCGCTTTCGGCAACGCTTTCCGGCAACGCCGCGCAGTTCAGATACACAAGTGGATTCACCGCGCGCGGCGAACCTTCATGGATAGCTTTAGCCACCAGCTCCTTCCCGGTCCCTGTTTCGCCGCTAATCAGCACGTTGAGATCGGACCCCGCCACAATCTCAATCTCTTTTTTCAACTGCATCATATTGGGCGACAGGCCAATCATCTGGGTTTCCGTCACCTGCTCAAAGTTGGTTGACGAACCTGGCAGCATATTCTGGCTTTCCAGCTGTTCAATCAGCAACGCATTGCTCAATGCGCCAGCCGCCAGCGCGGCAATCAGCCTAAGCTCCTCATCGCTGAAAACATCGAACTGATCGGGCTCCATGCCATCCAGCGTTAACGCGCCAATCAAATTTTGACCGGCGAACAACGGCAGCCCAATACAGGCATGCACCTTCAGACTCTCCTGCCCCGGAATCAGACCATCATACGGGTCGGGCAAATCGCTGTCGGCAGGAAAACGTACCACGTCCCCGGCGCGGGCAATCGCCTCCAGACGCGGATGCCCTTCCAGCGTAAAGCGCCTGCCGAGAACATCCTGCGCCAGCCCATCGATTGCCAGTGGAATAAACTGTCGCGACTCGTAGCGCAGCAGTGCCGACGCGTCGCACTCCAGCACCTGACGCAAGGTGGTTATCAGTCGTTGAAAACGGTCCTGATGCCCAATACCGCTTTGTAATTCAATGGCGATGCCCGCCAGCACGTCTACGGAAAAGCTCATGGCTACCTCATTGTCATTTTGACAATTCATATTGTCATATTGACAATAAAAAATATAGTCATTTTGACTACCACCTTATAGGTGGTAAAACAACTAATCCTTTAAAATCAAACAAATAAAAAGTTGGCACGCAACCTGCAATTAGCAAAACATCTTTTTTGAAAAACGCTGAATTAATTGAGGTTGCTATGTCTATTCTGGTTAAAAATAACATTCATTGGGTTGGCCAACGTGACTGGGAAGTGCGTGATTTCCACGGAACTGAATACAAAACGCTGCGCGGCAGCAGCTACAACAGCTATCTCATCCGTGAAGAAAAAAATGTCCTGATCGATACAGTAGACCACAAGTTTAGCCGTGAATTCGTGCAGAACCTGCGCAGTGAAATTGACCTCGCGGATATCGACTACATCATCATTAACCATGCAGAAGAAGACCACGCCGGGGCGCTGACCGAGCTGATGTCCTGCATCCCGGACACGCCGATTTACTGCACAGCCAACGCCATTGACTCTATCAACGGGCACCACCATCACCCGGAATGGAACTTTAACGTGGTGAAAACCGGTGATTCGCTGGACATTGGTAACGGCAAGCAGCTGATCTTCGTTGAAACGCCGATGCTGCACTGGCCGGACAGTATGATGACCTACATGACCGGCGATGCGGTGCTGTTCAGTAACGACGCCTTCGGTCAGCACTACTGCGACGAACGTCTGTTTAACGACGAAGTTGACCAGACTGAACTGTTCGAACAGTGCCAGCGTTACTACGCCAACATCCTGACGCCATTCAGCCGTCTGGTTACACCGAAAATTACTGAGATCCTCGGCTTCAACCTGCCGGTCGATATGATTGCCACTTCCCATGGCGTGGTATGGCGCGACAACCCGACACAAATCGTTGAGCTGTACCTGAAATGGGCGGCAGATTATCAGGAAGACCGCATCACCATTTTCTACGACACTATGTCCAACAACACCCGCATGATGGCGGACGCGATTGCCCAGGGCATCAACGAAGTTGACCCGAATGTAGCGGTGAAAATCTTTAACGTCGCCCGCAGCGACAAAAACGAAGTTTTGACCAACGTCTTCCGCTCTAAAGGCGTGCTGGTCGGGACTTCCACAATGAACAACGTGATGATGCCGAAAATCGCCGGTCTGGTGGAAGAGATGACCGGCCTGCGTTTTCGTAACAAGCGTGCCAGCGCCTTTGGTTCACACGGCTGGAGCGGCGGTGCAGTAGACCGTTTGTCCACGCGTTTGCAGGATGCAGGTTTCGAGATGTCACTGAGCCTGAAAGCGAAATGGCGTCCGGACCAGGATGCACTGGAACTGTGCCGCCAGCACGGCCGTGAAATCGCGCGTCAGTGGGCGCTGGCTCCATTGCCGGAAACAACCGTGAAAGCCGTAGCCCAGGAAGAAGCCTGTGCATGTGCCGCTGCGGCTGCCGCCGATCTTGGTCCAAGCATGCAGTGCAGCGTGTGCCAGTGGATTTACGATCCGGCGAAAGGCGAACCGTTGCAGGACGTTGCACCGGGTACGCCATGGAGCGAAGTTCCGGACAACTTCCTGTGCCCGGAATGCTCACTAGGTAAAGACGTCTTCGACGTACTGGCAACGGAGGCAAAATGAGTCACGGCATTGTCATCATTGGTTCGGGCTTCGCCGCCCGCCAGTTAGTCAAAAATATCCGTAAGCAGGATGCGAATGTTCCGCTGACCTTGATTGCCGCGGACAGCATGGATGAGTACAACAAGCCCGATCTCAGCCACGTTATCAGTCAGTCACAGCGTGCAGACGACCTCACCCGCCAGTCGGCGGGGGAGTTTGCCGAACAGTTTAATTTGCGCCTGTTTCCACATACCTGGGTAACCGACATCGACGCCGATGCCCACGTAGTGAAAAGTCAGGACAAGCAGTGGCAGTACGACAAGCTGGTGCTGGCGACGGGCGCTTCAGCCTTTGTACCGCCGGTTACCGGACGTGAGTTAATGCTCACGTTGAACAGCCAACAAGAGTATCGCGCTTGTGAAACGCAATTGCGTGACGCCCAGCGGGTGCTGATTGTCGGCGGCGGCTTGATTGGTAGTGAACTGGCGATGGATTTTTGTCGTGCCGGTAAAGCGGTAACGCTTATCGACAACGCCGCCAGCATTCTGGCTTCGCTGATGCCGCCAGAAGTCAGCAGTCGCTTACAGCATCGTCTGACCGATATGGGCGTACACCTGCTGCTGAAATCACAGCTTCAGAGCCTGGAGAAAACCAGCACCGGTATTCGCGCCACGCTCGATCGTAGCCGCAACGTAGAAGTCGATGCGGTGATTGCCGCCACCGGACTGCGACCGGAAACCGCACTGGCGCGTCGCGCCGGATTGAACATCAATCGTGGCGTCTGCGTCGACAGCTACCTGCAAACCAGCCACCCGGACATTTATGCTCTCGGCGACTGTGCGGAGATTAACGGTCAGGTGCTCCCGTTCCTGCAGCCGATTCAGCTGAGCGCCATGTATCTGGCGAAAAACCTGCTCGGCGGCAATGCGCCATTGAAACTGCCAGCCATGCTGGTAAAAGTCAAAACGCCAGAACTGCCTTTACATTTGGCCGGGGAAACCCAGCGCCGCGATCTGAACTGGCACATCGCCGCCGAAGCACAGGGGATGGTAGCCAGAGGGATGAACGACGAAGGCCAGCTGTGTGCATTTGTCGTCAGTGAAGACCGCATGAAAGAGGCCTTTGCGCTGCTGAAAACGTTGCCCGTGTAAGTCTGTGATGCCGGATGGCGCCGCTTCGCGTCTTATCCGGCCTATGACTTTGCCCGGCAACGCTGCTACTGATTTATTAACCTCACGCACATGGATGTGCGTTGCCACTTGTCGGTATGCCCCGACATGTTTTTCTTGCCCCGCCAGTCCCGGGGCTTTTTTTATTTTTGCATCAACACCCGCGCCGCGGCAATCACGCCCTGCCCCAATGACAACCCGCCGTCGCCCGCCGGTAAACGCTGCGGGAACAGTAAGGTAAAATCACGCAGATAAAACGCCAGACGGGCCGACAATAAGCGGTTATGCATCACGCCACCGCTGAATACTAACGTTTTAATTCCGCGCGCTTCGGCCTGCTCACGCATCAGCGTGGCAAAACCACACGCCAGCGCGTCGTGAAACGCCCACGCTCTTTCTGCAGGGGCGGTCTGCCAGGTCAGCCATTGCTGCCAAAAAATTGCTAAGTCCAGTTGATTGCCATTAAGCGGCACCGTAACAGGGTGATCAACACCTGCACACTGCGATGCCAGCGCCTCCAGCGCACAGGCCGCCTCACCTTCATAACTCAACGATTCCGGCGCACAATGCAACGCGGCGGCAACCGCATCAAACAGTCGTCCGCACGACGATGCCAGCGGGGCATTGATTCCCCGCTCGATGGCGCGCGCCAGTACGTTCCAGTTTTGATGCTGTAGCCCCGATGTTTCTGGGTAACGCTGCCAGTCAGGAACAAAACGCAGGCACTGCGCGAGCAGATTGCGCCATGGCTGTTTTGCCGCTAAATCGCCGCCCGCCAGCGCTACCGCCGGTAAGCCGCCAAGGTGTTCGCATTCACGATAGTTGACCCGCAGACATTCGCCGCCCCACAACGCGCCATTTTCCCCCATGCCGATACCGTCCAGCGTCAGAGCAATCACATCGCCGCCATCGAGCGGCCAGCCGTGCTCGGCAAGACATGCGGCGGCATGAGCATGGTGATGCAATACCGTTTCGGTTGGCAGATTCATTTCGCTGGCCCACTGGCTGGAAACATAGCCAGGGTGGGCATCATGCACGATACGCTGTGGCGTAAAATCATAAATATTCTGGATCAGGCGTAGCGCATCACGCCACTGCTGCTGAATGCCGTCATCGCTGAGATCGCCTAAATGCTGGCTGATAACCGCCTGTTCGCCACGCACCAGGCAGAAGGTATTTTTCAGATCCGCGCCTAAGCACAGCATCGGCGGCACGTCGCGAAATCCTGGCGGCAGCGCGACCGCATCCGGCACGTAACCCCGGGAACGACGCAGCATTTCCCCACTGTCACGCACCACGGAGTCATCCATCCGCTGCACAATTTCGCGGTTATGCAGCAGGAAACCATCAGCAATCGCACTTAAATCTTCCAGCGCCTGGGCGTTGGTAATGGCCGGAGGCCTGCCGCTGAGGTTGCCGGAGGTCATCACCAGTGGACAATTCATCTCTTGTAAGAGCAAATGCTGCAATGGATTCGCGGGCAGCATGACGCCCACTTCCGTTAACCCTGGCGCAATGCCCTCGCTCAATGCAGCGACATAGCGTTTCTGCACCAGCACGATCGGTGCGGCGGGGGTTGTGAGTAAACGACGCGCGGGTTCAGGCAGTCCGTCATCACCTGGCAGCATTACCGCCAGCGGTTTCGCCGGACGGTGTTTACGCAGCCTAAGCAGCGCGACGGCGTCATCATTGCGCGCATCGCACACCAGATGAAACCCACCAATGCCTTTAACCGCCACAATACCGCCTACTTTCAGTCGCGATACCGCCGCCTGCAGCGCCTCTTCTTTCTCCGCCCGCTCATCCGTGCTGAACCACTCAAGATGAGGGCCGCACGCCGGACAGGCAACGGGCTGGGCATGGAAGCGACGATCATACGGGTCACGATACTCTTTGTCACATTGCGCACAGAGTGGGAACGACGCCATCACGGTGAACGGGCGGTCATAGGGCATGGCGCGGATAATCGTAAAGCGTGGACCACAGTGGGTGCAGTTGATAAAGGGGTATCGGTAGCGACGTTCGCCGGGGGTATTCATTTCAACAAGGCATTCGGGACAAGTCGCGGCATCCGGAACGATTTGCGTATTCATCGTACCGCCAGCACTTTGACGAATCGAGAAATCGGCAGGCTGCTGCGTCCAGGCGATTGCTTCGCTCTCAACGCTGTCAATGCGCGCCAGCGGTGGGCAGTGTTGATGTAACTGCGCAATAAATTCCGCCGGATCTTCCTGTAAACGCACAACCACACCATCACCGTCGTTACACACATCGCCATGCAGTTGTAACCGCTGCGCCAGTTGCCAGACGTAGGGGCGAAATCCGACGCCCTGTACTTTGCCGCGAATACGCAACTGTACGCCGGAGAGGGTGTTTATTGTCATTAGATTATTCCCGCAGTCATCAATCCCGGTTAGCCTGATGGCGCGATGCTTATCAGGCCTACGGGGATGCGAACAGTAGACCGGATAAGGCGAAGCCGCCATCCGGCATAAGTACTACCGTATTTTACGCGGATTTTCAGATATCAGAACAGCAAAGATGCGGTGGAATCCAGCGCCGCGCGACGGCGTTTTTCCGCGCTAAGTTGCTCAAGCTTATTGCGATCTACATAAATCAGCGCGTGAGTCGGGCACACTTCCATACAGGCAGGACCGGCCTCGCGATGGTGGCACAGGTCGCACTTATTGGCTTCAGCTTTTTCTGCACGGACGTTCAAACCCGCGCCGCTGTTACGCACAACCGGACGCACGACTACTTCCATTGCGCCGTAAGGACAAGCCACAACGCAAGTTTTACAGCCAATGCAGCGTTCCTGCATTACGTGAACAAAACCTTTATCACGGCTGATCGCACCGTTCGGGCAGACGTTAGCGCACGGCGCGTCTTCACACTGGCGGCACAGCGTCGCCGTGGAGACATTAACGCCTTTGATGACGTGAATGCGGGGTAAAAAAGTTTCAGGGGTCAGCGATGCGCAGTCCTGGTTATCCTGATGGGATACCACGCAGGCCACTTCACAGGTACGGCAACCAATGCATTTATTGGCGTCTGCAATGATGAAACGGTTCATCAATTTCTCCAGCAATGACAGAATATCTGCCGAAGCATTCATAAATCGTGCCAGAATTTAATTTACTGTTATTAAAGGATTTTTATTATAATGAATACAAAGATGGCGTGTCATCGTCACTAGTGACGATGACAAATGACAGCCGTCAGCGCTAAGCGGGCGGCGCAACAGAGTCGCGCTGGATGAGTTCACCGGTGAAAGTCTTTGGCGGCGTAAACGCCCCGTCACCCAACATAAAGATCAGGCGCCCAATCGTTTCCTGAATCATTTCTGTTACCGGAATTTTTACGCTGGAAAGCGCAGGAATAGTGTATGGTGCGAGGGTGATATCATCGAAGCCAATCACCGACACCTGTAAAGGCACCCGCACACCATGGGCGTGTAACTGCTTCATCGCGCCGATCGCCATATCGTCATTGCTGGCCACCAGCGCGGTAAAATTGACCTTACGTGAAAGCAACGCATCAACGCCCGCAGCACCGCAGGCTGGCGTCCACTTTCCCTTAACAATCAAGTCATTATTAAGCGCAATACCATGATGTGCCAGCGCGTCTTTATAACCTGAAAGTCGCTCCACGCCGGTTGGAGAATCCATCGAGCCGGTAATAAAACCAATCTCTTTATGCCCGGCGGCAATGAGCTGAGTAACGGCGTTAAAGCTGGTCTGCTTTTGATCACACCATACGCTGTGGCTACTGTTTTTCCGCAGGCGTCGGTTAAGCACCATAATCGGCTGAGTATGGGCGTCGATGATATCGTCTATCTCATCCACACTGAGAAAACGCGGATAGATCATAATCGCGTCGCAGCGTAAGTCCAGAAGGTATTGGATCGCCTGGCGTTCTTCCTCAGCGCTGTGCTTACCGTCAGCCAGCAACAGCTGACGCCCCTTATCCTCCGCCATGCGTGCGGTATGAAACAACAGTTCGCTGAAATAGACGCCGTGATAAAGGGTGTTCGTCACCACCAGTCCCAGCGTCTGCGTGGTTTTCGCCGCCAGACTGCGCGCCAGCAAGTTTGGGCGGTAACCACTCTCTTCAATGGCCTGAAACACGCGGTCTTTGGTCTCCTGGCTGACATAACCGTTTCCGGAAAGCACCCGGGAAACTGTCGCTTTCGACACCCCGGCACGCTTCGCCACCTCCAGCATCGTGGTCATATTACTCATCCCTATTCTCTCAATGTGACGCAGTGTACTGCACCGTTTCGCCGCTGTCCTTGCTGCTACATCGCAGACGCCAACATCCAGTGACAAACATCACAATTACAATAAATGATCAAAATTAAATCTTGCTCAATATAAATAAATTAAACATTCTTTTGTGGAACCGGTTTCCTATCTGCGTTTCATAACCCAGAAAAGCGACCCAACGTAAACGGATAAAACATAACGTACCCTACTGATAAAACAGGATTAAATCCGATGTCCAAGAATTATGCAGCGCTGGCGCGCTCCGTTGTGACGGCTCTGGGAGGCGTTGACAACATCACAGCAGTGACCCACTGTATGACCCGTTTGCGTTTCGTTATCAAAGATGACTCGCAGGTCGACAGCGCGACGCTGAAGACGCTTTCTGGCGTGCTTGGCGTGGTGCGTAGCGATAACCAGTGTCAGGTGATCATCGGCAATACCGTTTCGCAGGCGTATCGCGAAGTGGTCAGCCTGTTGCCTGCCAATATGCAGCCCGCTGAGCCGCAAACCAAACCCCGACTGACGCTGAAGCGGATTGGCGCGGGGATCCTCGACGCGCTGATCGGCACCATGTCTCCGTTGATCCCGGCGATTATCGGCGGATCAATGCTCAAGCTGCTGGCAATGATCCTCGAAATGACCGGCGTGCTGGAGAAAGGATCGTCCACGCTCACTATTCTGACCATGATCGGCGACGGCGCATTTTTCTTCCTGCCGCTGATGGTCGCCGCATCGGCCGCTATCAAATTCAAAACCAACATGTCACTGGCAATCGCCATCGCGGGTGTACTGGTGCATCCCAGCTTCATCGATCTGATGGCGAAGGCCGCGCAGGGTGAGCACGTTGAGTTTGCCCTGATCCCGGTGACGGCGGTGAAATATACCTACACGGTGATCCCGGCGCTGGTGATGACCTGGTGCCTGTCATACATCGAACGTTGGGTCGATCGCATCACTCCGGCAGTCACCAAAAACTTCCTGAAACCAATGCTGATCGTGCTGATCGCCTCGCCGCTCGCCATCGTCATCATTGGCCCGATCGGTATCTGGATCGGTAGCGCGATTTCAGCGCTGGTGTATACCATTCACGGCTATCTCGGTTGGCTGTCAGTGGCCATTATGGGCGCATTGTGGCCGCTGCTGGTGATGACCGGTATGCACCGTGTCTTTACGCCAACCATTATTCAGACCATTGCCGAAACCGGAAAAGAAGGCATGGTGATGCCGTCGGAAATCGGCGCCAACTTGTCGTTAGGCGGTTCATCGCTGGCAGTGGCATGGAAAACCAAAAACCCGGAACTGCGTCAGACGGCGTTAGCGGCAGCCGCCTCTGCCATCATGGCAGGGATTTCCGAACCCGCGCTGTATGGCGTGGCGATCCGCCTGAAACGACCACTGATTGCGAGTCTTATCAGCGGTTTTATCTGCGGTGCCGTTGCCGGCATGGCCGGACTTGCAAGCCACTCCATGGCGGCTCCAGGTCTGTTCACCAGCGTACAGTTTTTCGATCCGGCCAATCCGATGACTATCGTATGGGTGTTTGGCGTGATGGCGCTGGCTGTGGTGCTTTCCTTTGTATTAACACTGATTCTCGGCTTTGAAGATATTCCTGTCGAAGATGCCGCCGCGCAGGCCAGAAAAAATCAGGCCGCACAACCGGGCAATATCAATGGAGCCAGCATTTGACTGGTATGAACTGAGGTTAATTATGTCTGTTTTTCCGCAAGGATTTTTATGGGGCGGCGCACTGGCCGCCAACCAGTCTGAAGGGGCGTACCGGGAAGGTGGCAAAGGGCTGACGACCGTCGATATGATCCCTCACGGCACAAGTCGCATGCCCGTCAAACTGGGACAGGAAAAGCGCTTTACGTTGCGGGATAACGAATTTTATCCCAGCCATCAGGCGATCGACTTTTATCATCGCTATAAAGAAGATATCGCGCTGATGGCGGAAATGGGTTTTACGGTATTTCGTACTTCCATTGCCTGGAGCCGTCTCTACCCTAACGGCGATGAGCTGACGCCGAATGAAGAGGGTATCGCATTTTACCGGGCGGTGTTTGCCGAGTGTAAAAAATACGGTATTGAGCCGCTGGTCACGCTGTGTCACTTCGATGTGCCAATGCATCTGGTCACCGAGTACGGTTCATGGCGTAGCCGTAAAATGGTGGAGTTCTTTACCCGCTACGCCCGGACCTGCTTTGAGGCCTTTGACGGACTGGTGAAGTACTGGCTGACGTTCAACGAAATCAACATTATGCTGCACAGCCCCTTTTCAGGCGCCGGGCTGGTATTTGAAGAAGGTGAAAATCAGGATCAGGTGAAATATCAGTCCGCTCACCACGAACTGATAGCCAGCGCCCTGGCGACTAAAATAGCCCATGAAATTAATCCGCAAAACCAGGTCGGTTGTATGCTGGCTGGCGGTAATTTTTATCCTTATTCCTGTAAACCAGAAGATGTGTGGACCGCGCTGGAAAAAGACCGCGAAAACCTGTTCTTTATTGATGTGCAGGCGCGCGGGGCCTACCCGGCTTATTCTGCCCGCGTGTTTCGCGAAAAAGGCGTGGTCATAGAAAAAGCCCCGGAAGATGACGACATCCTGAAAAACACCGTCGATTTCGTCTCGTTCAGCTATTACGCATCGCGCTGCGCCTCGGCGGAAATGAACACCGGCAATACCAGCGCCGCCAACGTGGTGAAATCGCTACGTAATCCATACATTGCCGCCAGCGAATGGGGCTGGGGCATCGATCCGCTCGGTCTGCGCATCACCATGAATATGATGTATGACCGCTACCAGAAACCGCTATTTCTGGTGGAGAACGGGCTGGGGGCGAAAGATGAAATTGATACTAACGGCGAGATCAATGACGACTATCGCATCAGCTATTTACGCGAGCACATTCGCGCCATGGCAGACGCGATTGAAGATGGCGTGCCGCTGATGGGTTACACCACCTGGGGCTGTATTGACCTGGTTTCTGCCTCAACCGGTGAGATGAGCAAACGCTACGGTTTTGTGTATGTGGACCGCGATGATGCGGGCAACGGCACGCTGGCGCGCACCCGTAAGAAATCATTCTGGTGGTACAAAAAAGTGATCGCCAGTAACGGCGCCGATCTGGCATAACAGATCTGCCGGAGGGGGTTACAGCCTTCCGGCAGAATTACATATTTTCATTTCATTTATTACATTCCAGATGTGGAATCGTCCTTCCAGTTTCAGGTTTGCCCTCATCTTTTTTTACTGGCATTTTATTCAGTAGTTTTTAATCCTGGCCGTTCACCACAAGGAAACGTGCATGTCTGATAAAAATGGCACAACAGCAGTGGCTATCACTAAACCCGTACGTCGATTGAAAGTTGGCTATGTCAGAAAACGCCATGAAGATCCCAAAACGGGTTACACGCGACGAATCAGTCGGCACGCCTCACTCACGCTGAACGGCGACTGGCTGGAACAAGCAGGGTTTCCTACCGGTACGGCAGTGAGTGTGTCAGTGATGCAGGGGAAATTAATTATAGAGCAGGCCATTGAGTAACGAGGAAGGCGGGAAACAGGCCGGATGTCACTCACATCCGGCACTGATACGGTTTACTCTTCTGGCGCTTCCAGCTCGGAGAATCCACCGTGTCCTTCCCAACCGGCTAATCGCTGATAGACGGTATCAACAGCATCTTTGATCGGCTGTGTCATCGGGTAGTAAAAACCGACGATGTCCGGTTGAATGCCGAGGAAAATCACCTCACCAACGTCGTCTTTCAACTGATCGACCAGGTAATTCAGCGGCATGTTATGGGTGGTCATCATGAACATCTCGGCAATGTCATCGGGATCGATAATGCGGATTTCACCTGGGTTCAGCCCCATATCGGTGGCATCAACAATCAACAAACGTTGCGGACGCAGTTCACGGATGGCGACAATATCGTTCTCCGGCGCGCTACCGCCGTCGATGACAACCCAGTTGCCTTGAGGATTTGCAGCACACATTTCAGCCAGCAGCGGGCCCGCGCCGTCATCGCCCATCATGCTGTTACCCACACATAATAAAACGTCAGTCACGGTGTCTCCTCACCATCAGATAGATGGCGCTTTCCTGGTGTATGTCGTGCAGCATGCTAAGCATCAGCTTACTCCACTCCTGCTGCTGCGGGGTCTGTACGGCACGCGCATCATCGAACGCGCGTGCCAGCATTTGCACATGGTTGAAATCGATAACGATCTCGCCGTATTTCGGCACACCTTCCATTTTCCGGCGGGCTTCGCTTCCCTCAGCAAGGGTAGCAATCCATGCCAGATAGTCATCCCATGGACAAGTTAACGCCGCTTCCAGGCAATCGATGATCCCAAGGTGGTGACCAATCGCCAGGCTGTAATAGACAACCTGCTGCGCCTCAGCGGGCGTCGCATCGTTCTCATCAATAAACTTACGGCTCAGTTGACTGAACACCACCGTTTCACTCATCGGATACGCGCCTCTTCGACAACATGGTTAAGATGCGTGACGATCTCGGTCAGACGCGGATCGTTTTCCGCTTCCAGCCAGCGCGCCACCTGATGCTCGCCCTGCCCTAACTGCGTCATATAGTCATCAGCAATCTGGCGACCGTAGCGGTATCCCGCCAGACGGCGAGCCTCGCGATCCACCTTCACGCGCAGCGGCTGAACCATATCCGGATGCAGAATTTCCGCCGGCTGTTCGTCCAGTTCACCCGGCGCACGCGCGTGAATTTTTTGTTCCAGCAGACCCAGCGCCATGGCAAAACCATACAGCGTGGCTGCAGGCGTTGGCGGGCAGCCAGGGATATACACATCCACCGGTACGATTTTGTCCGTGCCGCCCCATACGCAGTATAAGTCGTGGAAAATACCGCCGCTGTTACCGCAAGCACCGTAAGAGATACAAATTTTCGGGTCTGGCGCAGACTGCCAGGCGCGCAGCGCCGGAGAGCGCATGGCACGGGTTACCGCGCCGGTAAACAGCAGGATATCCGCATGGCGCGGGGACGGTACCACTTTGATGCCAAAACGTTCGGCGTCAAACAGCGGAGAAAGCGTGGCGAAGATTTCGATTTCGCAACCGTTGCAGCCGCCGCAGTCCACACGGTAAACGTACGCTGAACGCTTGATGCTTTTTAGCAGCGACGCTTTCATGCTGGCAATGGATTCATCCACCGTCATCGGTACCGGAATACCGTTGGCGTCACGTGGGCCTAATAAATTGCTCATCAGCTGGCCTCTTTCATATGGCGAGTCAGTTCAATACGGTCAGACGGCACCAGGCATTTCTGGCGCTTACAGTCCGGGCAGGTCTCAAAGCTTTCACGGTGGTTTTCCGCGCGGCTATCACCGTTGTGCTTTAGCAGCGCAATGGCGTAATCAATCTCTTTTTGTACCGCAAACGGGCGGTTACATACGCGGCAATTACACAGCGCAAAGCGAGACTGCTGCAGGAAATCCGCTTTCTTCCACACCGCCAGCTCATACTCCTGCGACAGCTTGATTGCCGCCGTCGGGCAAACTTCTTCGCAACGGGCGCAGAAGATGCAGCGACCGAGATTGAACTGCCACGCCAGCTCATTGGTGGCCAGATCGGTTTCTACCGTCAACGCGTTCGACGGGCACGCATTCACACAGGCCGCGCAGCCAATACACTGCTGCGGATTATGTTCCGGTTTGCCACGGAAGTTTTTATCGACCGCAATCGGCTCCAGCGGATACGACGACGTCGGCGCCCCGGTTTTGATGACTTTTTTGATAAAGGTAAACATGGCGATTCCTTATTTCAGCGGCGAGTTTTTACGCTCGATGCTGTAGCGCTCAAGTTCTTTGTACGGCACGACTTTGCTCTTCTTCTTACGTACATCGACCACGGTCATACGGTCAGTACAGGAGTAGCAAGGATCGAGGCTACCGATAATCAGCGGCGCATCGGAAACGGTATTACCACGCAGCATGTAGCGCAGCGTCGGCCAGTTGGCGTAGGTCGCCGCACGGCAGCGCCAGCGATACAGTTTCTGGTTGTCGCCGGTCATGCTCCAGTGGATGTCATCTCCACGCGGCGCTTCAGCAAAGCCCAGTGCGAAACGGTGAGGAATGTAGGTAAAGCCTTCCACCATCAGCGGGCCGCCCGGCAGGTTATCCAGACCAAAGTCGATCATATTCAGTGCGGTGTAGACTTCATTAATACGAACTTTCAGACGAGAAATAACGTCGCAGCCTTGCTCGCTATGAACTTCCATCGGCAGCAGACCATAACCGACAAACGGGTGATCGGCGCGGGTGTCGCGCGCGTGGCCGCTGGCGCGAACCATCGGGCCGACGTTACTGAAGTCACGAGCAATTTCCGGGTCCAGACGACCAATACCGACCGTACGCTGTTCCATATTCGGCGTGCTGAGCAGCATATCGACCAGTTCCTGCACGTCCCGACGCATCTGCTGCGCCAGTTGACGGGTCTGGATCATATCTTCTTTCAGCAGATCACGACGGATACCGCCGATCAGGTTCAGACCGTAAGTTTTACGTGCCCCGGTGAGGATCTCCGCCATCTTCATCGACGTTTCACGCACGCGGAAGAACTGCATAAAGCCGGAGTCAAAACCGGTGAAGTGACAGGCCAGGCCGAGGTTCAGCAGGTGCGAGTGCAGACGCTCAACTTCCAGTAGAATGGCACGGATCATCTGCGCACGTTCCGGCACCACGATGCCCATCGCATTCTCAACGGAGGTGGTATAGGCGGTGCTATGCGCAAAGCCGCAGATGCCACACACACGATCTGACAGGAACGTCACTTCGTTGTAACCCATACGGGTTTCCGCCAGTTTCTCCATGCCGCGGTGGACATAGAATAGGCGGTAGTCGGCGTCGATAATGTTCTCGCCGTCCACGAACAGGCGGAAGTGACCGGGTTCATCGGAGGTGACGTGCAACGGGCCAATCGGCACCACGTTATTTTTCTTGTCGCCCAGTTCGTTGATGAACTCGTAGGTTTCCGCATCGGTAGTCGGCGCCGGACGCTGACGATAATCCATGCTGTCTTTACGCAGCGGATAGAGTTCGTCCGGCCAGTCATCCGGCAGTACCAGGCGACGCTCATCCGGCAAACCAACCGGGATTAAACCGTACATATCGCGCACTTCGCGCTCGCCCCAGACCGCAGCCGGAACGCGTGGCGTGACGGACGGGAACTCCAGTTTATTGGCATCGACTTCAACGCGGACGGTTATCCAGCATTTGGTGCCCTGCTCCATCGACATCACGTAGTAAACAGCGTAATGGCCGCACAGCTGGCGCTCGTCGTTACCAAACAGCACGGACAACCAGCCGCCCTGTTTGTAGTACAGGAATTCCACCACTTCCGGCAGGTAGTTCACCTTGACGGTGATCGTCAGCTGATCTTTGGTCTGCCAGGCTTCATCCAGCACCACACCCGGGAAGGCCTGGTGCAGCGCAGCGAGATAGTGTTGACCTAATTTTTCTTCAGACATGCTCAAACTCTCTTAAATCACGCCACCAGCAAGGAGACGAACGCTAAAAACGCAAACCCAAAACCGGCCCAGGTCACGCGTGAAGTGGCGCAAAAACGCAGACGCGCCATGCTGTTTTCGAACAGGGCGATGACCAGCACGCCGAGGACCAGCTTGACGATGGCAATCACCAGCGCCAGCAGCAGTCCACCTGCGGTAAAGGTTTCCATCTGTCCCCACGGCAGGAACACACCGACGAACATTTGCAGAACGACCAGTTGCTTGAGGCTAATGCCCCATTTCAGCACCGCAAAACCGCTGCCGCTGTATTCGGTCAATGGACCTTCCTGCAGCTCCTGCTCGGCTTCCGCCAGATCGAACGGCAGTTTGCCCATTTCGATAAAGGTGGCGAAAGCACAGGCGCACAGTGCCAGAATCAGCGGGATGCTGCGCGCAGCAGGCCAGTGGTAAACGGTATCGGCGATGTTGCTGATATGGGTTGAACCCGCAACCTGTGCCGCTACCCACAGCCCCAGCAGCAGGATAGGTTCAACCAGCACGCCGAGCATCGCTTCACGGCTGGCACCAATGGCGGTAAACGGGCTACCGGTATCCAGTCCCGCGATAGAGAAGAAGAAACGGGCAATGGCGAACAGGTAAATTAAGGTGATCAGATCGCCCAGTTGTGGTAGCGGTGAGCCAACGGTCACTACCGGTAGCGCAGTGGCGATAGTCAGCATCACGCCCACCATCACAAACGGCGTCAGGCGGAAGACCCAGCTGGAATCCGCAGGCGCAATGCTCTGACGGCCCAGCAGTTTGATAATGTCGCGGTATTCCTGCAAAACGCCCGGACCACGGCGATTGTGCAAACGCGCGCGCGCCACGCGGGTAACGCCGGACAGCAGCGGCGCAACGGCAAACAACACCAGCGCCTGAATTAACGGATATAAAACACTCATTTTCAGGCTCCTCGTGAAACCACAATCACCACCAGCACCGCCAGCTCAATCAGCGCCAGGCGACGGAACAGCACCGGCGCAGCCGCATTCTGCCAGCCCGGAACCAGTGATACCGGATTCAACCACTTACGTAGTTTGAGTACCGGGGCAAAGGCTTCTTTCACCGGCATGGCAAAACCGTGCGCGGTAATGACCATTGACTGCTCGTGATCGTAACCACACACCCATGCCGCACCGCGTGAACGCGACGGCAGACGGTTGCCTTTGAAAATTGCCATGATGATGAACGGCAGCAGCGGACATGCGATCAGCAGCAGCGTGATCATTGGCTGAGAAACGGTGGTGTTCGCAGTTTCCAGCGGCAGCGGAACGGCAGAGGAAATCATCGGCAGCAGCCACGGCGCAGCCACGCCGCCGATCACGCAACAGATAGCCAGCGCAACCACGCTCACGCCCATCAGGATTGGCGCGCAGCAGGCGTTTTCAGCTTCCTTCGTGCGCGGTGCGCCAAGGAACGTAACGCCATAGACTTTCGCCATACACATCACCGCCAGTGCGCCGGTAATCGCCAGCCCGACCGCCAGCAACGGCCCTAACAAACTGCCGACAAAAGCGCCACTGTTGCCGAGCTTAAAGAAGGATTGATAGATAACCCACTCACCGGCAAAACCGTTCAGCGGCGGCAGTGCTGCCATCGCCATCAGACCAACCAGCATCGCCAGAGAAATCACCGGCATGCGTTTACCGATCCCGCCCAGTTTTTCGATATCACGATGACCGGTACGGAACCAGATGCTGCCCGCGCCCAGGAACAGGACGCTTTTGAACAAACTGTGGTTAACCAGATGATACAGACCGCCGGTCAGACCCAGCGCAATCAGTGCCGGTTGATTGAGGGAAATCCCGGTCACGCCAGCGCCCAGCCCCAGCAGAATAATGCCGATGTTTTCCAGCGTGTGGTACGCCAGCAGACGCTGGATGTTATGTTCCATCAGCGCATACAACCCACCGACAAACGCGGTGATCATGCCTAACACCAGCAGCGTAACGCCCCACCACAGCGGCGCGTTACCGCCCAGCAGCGACAGGGAGAGAATGCCCAGCAAACCGACTTTCATAACCACGGTAGAGAACAATGCCGCCGCCGGCGCGCTGGCGTTAGCATGTGCCTGAGGCACCCAACCGTGCAGCGGGATAATCCCTGCCAACAAGCCAAAGCCCGCCACGCCCAGCAGCCAGATATCGGAGCCGAGCGGCAGCTCCTGGGTACGCAGGTCAAGCAGACGCAGCTCGAGGGTGCCGTAGCGTTGCCACACCAGATAACACGCGAGCGCCAGCAGCAGCGTACCGATACGCCCCAGCGCAAACCACAGCTTGCCTTCTTTGCTGCAGCCAGTCAGGAACACCGCGCACAGCGCCATGATTTCCGCCATCACCACCAGCGTACCGAGGTTGCTGGCAACCACTGCGCACACTGCCGCGGCCATCAGCAGATTCACCAGCAGGCCGTTAGCCTTCACCTGCGGATGACGATGCCAGTCAATGTTGTACAGGCTGACAAACAGGCCGCACAGGCCCAGCGTAATCAGCCAGATAGCATTCAGCGGCGTCACTTGCAGACTGTGACCGATAAACGGCATCACGCCAGTCACCGCCAGCGCATTGGTCAGAACGGTAAAACCGGCGGCTGCGGTACACAGGCTGCCTACCGCACCGCCAACCCCGGCAATCCAGCCGCTCAGCGATTTATGAAATGAAAACAGAAAAGCCAGAACCGCAGCCGCTGTAAACCAGGCCACGCCGCTGTTAATCAGTGAAATTGCGCTCATTTTGCATCCCCACTCTGAGCCTGCTGAAACAAGGTGAGATCGCCGAAATCGGTATTGAAAGTCAGCTCACGCTTACGTTTGCTGGCGCGGGCGATATCCATGTTGCTCACCAGGTGCAGGGCTTTGGTTGGGCACATGCGCACGCAGGCCGGACCAAGCTCGTCAAAACTGCACAGATCGCATTTCACCGCGATGGCGCGAACGCCCGGAACCCAGTCCAGCAGCGTGCTCACACGCGCAGGCGCTGGCGGAGCCGGAGGCGCTTTTGGCGTATTGGCGTTCGCCGGGATGTGCAGCGGACGGCTGCCGGAAAACTCAATCGCGCCGAACGGACAGGCGATCCCGCACAGTTTGCAGCTTACGCACAGGCTTTCATTCAGCTGTACGGCGCCATCAACGCGGTTAATGGCATTAACCGGACACACGGTGGCGCAAGGCGCATCTTCACACTGGTGGCAAAGCTGCGGCGCGGATTCTTTTTCATTTAACATCACTTTCAGGCGCGGCATTGACTGCAGGCCATGCTGGCGATGTGTCTCTGAGCAGGCGGCTTCACATGTGTGGCAGCCAATACAAAGAGTGGAGTCAGCAATTACAAAACGATTCACCAGGCATTCCTCAGGTGATAGTCATTTTTGACGAAAACATGTCTGTAAAATGTCATTTCGACATTTTTCGACATGCCCATTCCCTAAACCGTCGTGATGCAGAACAAACCGCATCATGACTCAAGTGGGCAACACCCGAGGCTTAAGCCGGGTTATGTCCTTCAACCAGCTGGCTTAAATTCACCGGCATATTGTTTTCAACCGCGGTGTACAGGCTGTCGTAGACGCTGGCGATTTTTTCGAGATAGTGCTCCAGCACCTGCTCGCGATCGCGGTTGCTGATGCGCTCATCGACTTTACCGTCGAGGGTCAACTCTGCCTGTGCAATCAGTTGCTTATCATCACCGTCTTTCGTTTCAACGTAGTACTCGATGGTGTGGCTGTTAAAGCCGTCCGCCAGCGTGACGTAGATAGTGAAGTGTTCAAAAAGGACAAAGCACAAATCCTTGTCCGGCGCGCAGCTCATCGCATGATGCAAACGCGCTTTTGACAGGGTGATCCCCTGAACCAGCGAGTTGCAGTAGATACGCCACTGGTCCTGTAGGCGACGATGCCGTTCAGCGATGTAATCGGCTTTTTCGCTTATTTCCCAAATAGTCATGTCAGGTTACCCGTTTAGCAGAGATGAACAGCCTTAAGCACATTTCATGCCAAAATTAATATTGTTTATTTTCATATGGTTATGGATTCATGGTGCGATGACGACATGTCATTTCGTCATCGTCGACATTGTCACGAACGTGAAAATTCAACCTGGCATGTTTATTGCTTTTAAAACGGCAACATCTTAGGAGGCGATATGCACGAAATAACCCTCTGCCAACGGGCACTGGAATTGATTGAACAACAGGCCACCCAACACGGCGCAAAGCGGGTAACTGGGGTCTGGCTCAAAATTGGCGCATTTTCTTGCGTAGAAACCAGCGCTCTCGCCTTTTGTTTTGATCTGGTATGCCGTGGCACCCTTGCAGAAGGTTGTAAACTCCACCTCGAAGAACAAGAAGCCGAATGTTGGTGCGAATCTTGTCAGCAATACGTCACGTTGCTGACGCAGCGCGTGCGTCGGTGTCCGCAATGCAATAGCGATATGCTGAGAATTGTGGCCGACGATGGCTTACAGATTCGAAGAATTGAAATAGGCGACGCCGAAGACTAATTCCGGTGACACCTGCCAGGCCGGATAAGGCAAAGCCGCCACCCGGCAACAGATATACCGCAAGATAAAGATCAGGAGTGAGCGATGTGTACGACATGTGGTTGCGCTGAAGGCAACCTATATATAGAGGGTGATGAACATAACCCCCACTCGGCGTTCCGCAGCGCGCCATTTGCCCCGGCGGCTCGCCCGGCACTGAATATTACCGGTGTGAAAACCTCCAGTTTCGCACCGAGCCAGACCGCTGAAGGCGATCTGCACTACGGTCACGGTGAAGCAGGCACCCACGCGCCAGGCATGAGCCAGCGCCGCATGCTGGAAGTCGAAATAGACGTGCTGGACAAAAACAATCGTCTGGCCGAGCGCAACCGCGCCCGCTTTGCTGCCCGTCAGCATCTGGTACTGAACCTTGTCTCAAGCCCTGGCTCCGGTAAAACGACGCTGCTGACCGAAACGCTGATGAAGCTGAAAGACAGCGTGCCATGTGCCGTCATTGAAGGCGACCAGCAGACGGTTAACGATGCCGCCCGTATTCGCGCCACCGGCACCCCCGCAATCCAGGTCAACACCGGTAAAGGTTGTCACCTCGATGCGCAAATGATTGCCGATGCCGCGCCACGTCTGCCGCTTGATGACAACGGCATTCTGTTCATTGAGAACGTTGGTAACCTGGTCTGCCCGGCCAGCTTTGACCTTGGCGAGCGTCATAAAGTCGCCGTGCTCTCTGTTACCGAAGGCGAAGATAAGCCGCTGAAGTACCCGCATATGTTTGCGGCTGCATCACTGATGCTGCTCAACAAAGTGGATCTGCTGCCTTACCTCAATTTTGATGTTGAAAAGTGCATCGCCAGCGCCCGGGAAGTGAACCCGGATATTGAAATCATCCTGATTTCCGCCACCAGTGGTGAAGGGATGGATCAATGGCTGTCATGGCTGGAGAATCAGCGATGTGCATAGGTGTTCCGGGTCAAATCCGCACCATTGATGGCAACCAGGCTAAGGTCGACGTTTGCGGTATTCAGCGCGACGTCGATCTGACGCTGGTCGGTAGCTGTGATGAACATGGCCAACCGCGCCTCGGCCAGTGGGTACTGGTTCACGTCGGTTTCGCCATGAGCATCATTAATGAAGCTGAAGCGCGCGACACGCTCGACGCGCTGCAAAACATGTTTGACGTTGAGCCGGATGTCGGCGCGTTGCTGTATGGCGAGGAAAAATAAATGCGTTTTGTTGACGAATATCGCGCACCAGAACAGGTGATGCAGTTGATAGAGCATCTGTGCGAACGTGCCGCTCACCTCTCCTACACCGCTGAACGCCCACTGCGCATTATGGAAGTTTGTGGTGGCCATACCCATGCTATCTTTAAATTCGGTCTCGATCAGCTTCTGCCCGCAAACGTGGAGTTTATTCACGGTCCAGGCTGTCCGGTGTGCGTTCTGCCGATGGGCAGAATTGACAGCTGTGTCGAAATCGCCAGCCACCCGGAAGTGATTTTCTGCACCTTTGGCGACGCGATGCGTGTCCCAGGAAAACAGGGCTCACTGCTACAGGCCAAAGCGCGCGGCGCGGATGTCCGTATCGTCTATTCCCCAATGGATGCGCTGAAGCTGGCCGAGGAAAACCCAACGCGCAAAGTGGTGTTCTTTGGCCTGGGTTTTGAAACCACCATGCCGACAACCGCCATCACTCTGCAGCAGGCCAAACAGCGCGATGTGCAGAACTTTTACTTTTTCTGCCAGCACATCACCTTGATCCCAACGCTGCGCAGTCTGCTGGAACAGCCGGACAACGGTATCGACGCCTTTTTGGCGCCGGGTCACGTCAGTATGGTGATTGGCACTGACGCCTATAATTTCATTGCCTCAGATTTCCATCGCCCGCTGGTGGTCGCCGGTTTCGAGCCGCTTGATCTACTGCAAGGCGTGGTGATGCTGATTGAGCAGAAAATAGCGGCTCAAAGCCAGGTTGAGAACCAGTATCGCCGCGTGGTACCGGATGCCGGTAACGCGTTAGCCCAGCAGGCTATCGCCGACGTATTCAGTGTCAACGGTGACAGCGAATGGCGAGGTCTGGGCGTCATTGAATCATCAGGCGTTCACCTGACGCCTGACTATCAGCGTTTTGACGCCGAAGCGCATTTCCAGCCTGCGCCGCAGCAGGTCTATGACGATCCGCGCGCCCGTTGCGGAGAGGTATTGACCGGCAGATGCAAACCGCATCAGTGCCCATTATTTGGTAAAACCTGTAACCCGGAGACCGCATTTGGTGCCCTGATGGTCTCCTCCGAAGGCGCATGTGCCGCCTGGTATCAGTATCGTCAGCAGGAGTGTGAAGCATGAACAGCGTACAACTCGCCCACGGTAGCGGCGGTCAGGCTATGCAGCAGTTGATCAACAGTCTGTTTATGGAAGCATTTGCGAATCCGTGGCTGGCGGAACAAGAAGATCAGGCGCGTCTGGAACTGGCGCAACTGGTCGCGGAAGGCGATCGTCTGGCGTTTTCAACCGACAGCTACGTTATCGATCCGTTGTTCTTCCCTGGTGGCAATATCGGCAAGCTGGCTATCTGTGGTACGGCTAACGACGTGGCGGTCAGCGGCGCGATCCCACGCTATCTCTCCTGCGGTTTTATCCTCGAAGAAGGTTTACCAATGGAGACGCTGAAAACCGTCGTTAACAGCATGGCGGCCACCGCGCGCGAAGCGGGCATTGCCATCGTCACCGGCGACACCAAGGTTGTACAGCGCGGCGCGGCGGACAAACTGTTTATCAACACCGCCGGAATGGGCGCGATCCCGGCTAACATTCACTGGGGTGCCCAGACCCTGAGCGTGGGCGATGTGCTGCTGGTCAGCGGTACGCTTGGCGATCATGGTGCAACTATCCTTAACCTGCGCGAACAGTTGGGTCTTGATGGCGAGCTGGCCAGCGACTGCGCGGTATTGACGCCGCTTATCCAGACGCTACGTGATATTCCCGGCGTGAAGGCGCTGCGTGACGCGACCCGTGGCGGCGTGAATGCGGTCACGCATGAATTTGCCGCATCATGCGGATTCGGCATTGAGCTGTCTGAAGCGGCCCTGCCCGTGAAGCCCGCGGTGCGTGGCGTTTGCGAACTGCTGGGTCTGGATGCGCTCAACTTTGCTAACGAAGGCAAGCTGGTGATTGCCGTTGAGCGTCAGGCCGCTGAAACGGCACTTGCCGCACTGCGCGCGCATCCGTTAGGACGCGATGCCGCAATGATTGGCGAAGTGGTAGAACGCAAGGGTGTGCGTCTTGCCGGACTGTACGGCGTGAAACGAACACTCGATTTACCACACGCCGAACCCTTACCTCGTATATGCTAATAGCCCATTAGCGGCAACGTGTAGGCCGGATAAGCTGAAATCGCTATCCGGCAACAATTTACGACTTATACCTATAATTCATTTACCGTTTTCGCACCGTTCTGCGGTGCTTTTCCTGGAAAAGCAATATGTCGTATACACCGATGAGTGACCTCGGACAGCAAGGCCTGTTCGATATTACTCGTACATTATTACAGCAGCCCGATCTCCCGTCTCTCAGCGAGGCGCTTTCGCAGCTGGTCAAGCGTTCAGCGCTGGCCGACTGCGCGGCTATTGTGTTATGGCAGGCACAAACGCAGCGTGCGCGTTATTTTGCGACGCGTGAAAATGGTAAACCCATCGATTATGAAGATGAAACGGTACTGGCCCATGGCCCGGTACGCCGTATTTTGTCTCGCCCCGATGCGCTGCACTGCAACTATCATGAGTTTACGGAAACCTGGCCACAGTTGGCTTCAGGTGGACTGTATTCTGAATTTGGCCACTACTGCCTGCTGCCGCTGGCGGCGGATGGACGCATCTTTGGCGGCTGTGAATTCATCCGCAACGAAGATCGTCCGTGGAGTGAAAAAGAGTACAACCGGCTGCAGACCTTTACCCAGATAGTCGGCGTCGTTGCGGAACAAATTCAGAGCAGAGTCAGCAACAACGTCGATTACGATTTGCTGTGTCGCGAACGTGACAACTTTCGTATCCTCGTCGCCATCACCAATGCGGTGCTCTCCCGCCTGGACATTGACGAGCTGGTCAGCGAAGTCGCCAAAGAGATCCATCACTACTTCGACATTGATGCCATCAGCATCGTGTTACGCAGCGATCGCAAAAACAAGCTCAGCATTTATTCCACCCACTATCTGGATGAACATCATCCGGCGCACGAACAAAGTGAAGTGGATGAAGCAGGTACGCTTTCTGAACGCGTTTTCAAAAGCAAAGAGATGCTGCTGATTAATCTGAGCGAACGCGATACGCTCGCCCCTTACGAACGGATGCTGTTCGAAACCTGGGGCAACCAGCTACAGACTCTGTGCCTGCTGCCGCTGATGTCCGGCAACACGATGCTTGGCGTGCTCAAACTGGCGCAGTGTGAAGAAAAAGTTTTCACCACCGCCAACCTGAAACTGTTGCGCCAGATTGCCGAACGCGTAGCCATTGCGGTAGATAACGCGCTTGCCTATCAGGAGATACATCGCCTGAAAGAACGTCTGGTCGATGAAAACCTGGCGCTGACCGAGCAACTGAACAATGTGGACAGTGAGTTCGGCGAAATTATCGGTCGCAGCGAAGCCATGTACAGCGTACTCAAACAGGTCGAAATGGTGGCGCAGAGCGACAGCACCGTATTGATTCTGGGTGAGACAGGTACGGGTAAAGAGCTGATCGCCAGAGCGATTCATAATCTGAGTGGCCGTAACGCCCGCCGGATGGTGAAGATGAACTGCGCGGCAATGCCTGCCGGATTACTGGAAAGCGACCTGTTTGGTCACGAACGCGGCGCGTTTACCGGGGCCAGCACACAGCGAATTGGGCGTTTTGAACTGGCGGATAAAAGCTCGCTGTTCCTCGATGAAGTAGGTGACATGCCGCTGGAGCTACAGCCTAAGCTGCTGCGCGTACTGCAAGAGCAGGAATTTGAACGCCTGGGCAGCAACAAGCTGATCCAAACCGACGTTCGGTTGATCGCCGCCACTAACCGCGATCTGAAAAAGATGGTTGCCGATCGGGAATTCCGTAACGATCTGTATTACCGGCTGAACGTTTTCCCAATCCATTTACCTCCGCTGCGCGAGCGCCCGGAAGATATCCCACTGCTGGTGAAAGCCTTTACCTTTAAAATTGCTCGCCGGATGGGACGCAATATCGACAGTATTCCTGCGGAAGCGCTTCGTACCTTGAGCAGCATGGAGTGGCCGGGTAACGTGCGCGAACTGGAAAACGTGGTGGAGCGCGCGGTTCTGCTTACCCGAGGCAACGTGCTACAGCTGTCCCTGCCGGATATTGCCGCGTTGACGCCGTCCGCACCGCCGGTAGCCACCGAAGTTGCGCAGGACGGCGAAGATGAATACCAGTTGATTATGCGCGTCCTGAAAGAGACCAACGGCGTGGTTGCCGGTCCTAAAGGTGCTGCGCAGCGATTGGGGCTAAAACGAACCACGTTGTTGTCGCGTATGAAGCGATTAGGTATTGATAAGGATGCGCTGGTTTAGCCATTGTGGCTATACTGGGTGATAACTCAACGAAAGGAGGCAGTATGGCGGTATCAGCACGTAATCAATTAACCGGTACAGTCAGTGCAGTTGCCACTGGTGCAGTGAATGATGAAGTTGAACTGACGCTGGCTGGCGGCGCAAAACTGGTCGCGATTGTGACCCATAGCAGCCAGCAGGCACTGGGTCTGGCGAAAGGAAAAGAAGCCATTGCGCTGATTAAAGCGCCGTGGGTGACGCTGGCAACTGAAGACTGTGGCCTGAAATTCTCTGCCCGTAACCAATTTGCCGGTAGCGTTTCACAGGTAACCGAAGGCGCCGTTAACGCCACCGTACACATCAAAACTGATGCCGGTTTTGACATTGTCGCGGTCGTGACGAACGAAAGTCAGCAAGAGATGAAACTGAGCCAGGGAAGCCGGGTCATCGCGCTGATCAAAGCCTCGGCCATTCTTATTGCCACCAAAGCGTAACCGCCATCCGGTACCGGATAGTTAAATTGCCCGATGGCGCTACGCTTATCGGGCCTACGCGATAGGTGAGCCTGCGCTTGCTGGCCGGATAAGGCATCGCCGCCATCCGGCACAAAATAACCAGATTACTTCTTGCGCTGATATTTCTCAGGTAATTCCGGGACGGGACGCTTGTCATCAATCAGATGGCGAACGGTCAGAATCGGGTGACGCCAGAGCATTCTCGGCCCGGCCCAACGCATAATTTGCTTCATCTCTTCGCGTTTAGCAGGTTGATAGCAGTGTACCGGACACTGTTTGCAGGCCGGTTTTTCCTCGCCAAACACGCACTTGTCCAGGCGCTTTTGCGCATAAGCAAACAACGCATCGTAATGCCCCTGTTCATCTGAAGCTTCCGGACACTGGCTTTCGTACAGCGAGATCATCTTTTGGATCGTCATTTTTTCACGAGCAATACGTTTGCCGGACATGATGCCTCCATAATTAAGTTGCATAAATAATACACCTTAATCATGAAGGCAACCAAGACCCGAGTACCGCTTACTCGTCACAACGGCTAAATAGCCCTGCGTTTATAAGGACGGTAGTGCGGTAGCCAAAAGTTATCTTTAATACTCTGCGACAGCGCGTCGTCGCTCATCTTCTCTGCCACACCCGACTGCTGTGCCGCCTTACCGACCTCAAAGGCAATGCTGCGGGTCACCTCGCAGATTGTCCCAATCTCCGGCAACAGAGCGCCTTCCCCGTTACGCACCAACGGGGAAGCATCGGCCAGCGCACGGCTTGCCGCCATCAGCATAGCCTCTGTTACGCGTGTCGCGCCGCTGGCGATAGCCCCCAGACCGATGGCCGGGAAAACATACACGTTATTGCACTGCGCCACCGGAATGGAGCGTCCATTAAATTCAATCACACCGCAGGGACTGCCGGTCGCAATGATGGCCTGTCCCTCGGTCCAGCGAATGATATCTTCTGGTCGCGCTTCCATTCTCGAAGTGGGATTCGACAACGGCATAACAATCGGACGGTCGCAGTATTGGTACATCGTGCTAATTACCTCCTGCGAGAACAATCCAGCCTGACCCGACACCCCCAGCATAACCGCCGGTTTGGCATTGTGGATCACCTCCAGTAACGACGGTGCCGGCCCCTCATACTGCCAGTCAGAAATTTCCTCGGGCGACTGCGCCAGCGGTTGCTGGAAATCAGCTAAGGCATTATTGGTGGTCATCACCAGACCGTCGCGATCCACCATAAAAATGGTCCGTCTGGCTTCAGCCTGGCTCATTCCTTCACTGATGCGACAGGCAATAATATGCCGGGCAATCCCACATCCCGCAGCCCCCGCCCCCACAATTACGATTGATTGCTGACGGAAGTCACGACCGCTGCCTCGGCAGGCAGCAACCAAAGTCGCCAGAGCCACCGACGCCGTGCCCTGAATATCATCGTTAAAACAGCACAGCTCATCGCGATAACGGTCCAGCAGCGGTACCGCGGTATGCTGGGCAAAATCTTCAAACTGCAGCAGAACGTTAGGCCAGCGCCGTTTTACGGCAGCAATAAACATTCCAATAAATGCGAAATAGTCTTCACCAGTTATGCGCGGATGACGCCAGCCGATATAGCGCGGATCGTCCAGCAGTCGCGCATTATTCGTGCCGACATCCAGTAAAATAGGTAGCGTATTCGCCGGATTTACCCCGCCACAGACGGTATAGAGCGACAGTTTCCCGATAGGAATTCCCATACCGCCAACGCCCTGGTCGCCCAGCCCCAGAATGCGCTCACCATCGGTGACGACGATGACCTTGATATGGTGCCGTGGAATATCATGCAAAATATCGTCAATACGATCGCGATCGGGCCAGGAGATAAAAACACCGCGCGCACGACGATATATCCACGAGAATTTTTCACAGGCGGCCCCGACTACCGGGGTATAAACGATGGGCAGCATCTCTGGAAGATACTTTTTCAGCAGGTAATAAAATAACGTTTCGTTGGTATCCTGGATATTACGCAGGTAAATATGTCGAGCGTTGTGGGACTCAGCCTCAAGATATTGTTGATACGCCCGTTCGGCTTGTTCATCAATATTCTCAATGGCGCAAGGCAGTAGCCCACTCAGGTTAAAGTCGTGCCTTTCTTGCTGCGTGAAGCTGCTTCCCTTGTTTAATAACGGAGATTCAAGCAGTAACTTCCCCGTAAACGGGACGTATAAAACATCGTTTGTCACGTTGCCATCCATAAATTACAACCAGATAAAAAATAAGAGCCTGCATTAGCAGGCTCTCGGGATTCAAATTAGGACATAGTTGGCAACCAGCATCGCCGCAATACCGGCCAGCGCTGGAAGCAGCGTTCTTCTGACGATCATAAACGGTGAACATTCTCCTGCTTTACTCACCGCAATAATGATTCCAGCCACTGGGGACATTGAGCGCCCCATTCCCGCCATTAACTGCATAGGCAGGATCATATTGACGGCGCTCTCACCAAATTTTGCTGCAATGGAGGGGGCCAGTCCGGAGAAGGAGAAAAAGGCGGCAACACCAGAGCCGGTCAGGACGGCGGTGACGCCCACCAGCGCGGTCATCACCAGCGTCATGCTGGTAAAGCCCAGACCTGCGTTTTGCACTGACTGCAACAGGTAGTCCACCGCGCCAATTTTCTGCAGCCCCTGGGCATAGATATCCGCACATACCAGCAAGGAAACGATACTGGTAAACATGCTGCCCATGCCTTTGAAAAAGACCTGTATTCCTTTACAGCAGCTTTTAAAATCGCGAGTGGTCGCCAGTTCGAAGAAAAATGCGACAACTGCGCCGAGGATCATCGCCGTGACCACATCAATTTTGATGGATTTGATAACCAAAGGGCTAAAGACCAGCACCAGCACCACAGGCAGGACCGGCAGCAGCGCATAAATCGCCGGCACTTTGCGGCCCTCTTCTTCCGCTTGCGCGACGCTTTGCTCGCCCGGTACGAAGCCATCTTTTTTGTCGAAATACTTCGCGGTGAAGTAAATCACCACCGCCACGGCCAGCATAACCGCCACCGCAACCGGCATCTGGTAATGCGCGAAATAGATAGCGCTTTCCATGCCGGCATGCTTCGCCGCCAGATTCGCCGTGCCTACCGCAGGCCCCAAATCCATAAACGCGCACAGGCCAATCATCGCGGCCGCAGAGGCTTTACTGACCCCGAGGCGAACCAGAACCGGGAAGAATGTCACCAGCAGCAACATCGCCAACCCCGCCGCACTTGAAATTGCCACGTGCAGAAGCTGCGCGCAGATATACCCCAGCGCAAGGATCAGGTAAGGTGCTTTAATCACCTGTAGCGGACGAATGCACATATTGACCATCGCATTCGACGCTTTAATGTGATCCATATAGCTGGCAAATCCCCCCGCCGCCATAATGATAAGACCGATACCCGCAATTTGTGTGGTAAGCGACTCTTTGGCAAAGCTAAAGATATCCAGCCAGGTTGACCCCGTGGATTTCGCTTTATCATAGAGAATGCTGTTTTCTGGATAAAACAGTACTGTGATGGTCAATAATGCCAGTCCAGCGAGTAATAAAACAGTTTGCGGCTGATAATTTTTAACAATTAACCATGCAGCAATAACTGTTATCACTATTGCTATAATAAACGCCGTCATAATAACAATTCCTATGCCATACAAATCTGGTAGGGTTACCCGTCATATCATCATAGCTTATGCAGGATACCGGGAAATCACATCCATATATAAGCAGTTATAATATGTACGTAAATTTATCGTATTACATACTCAAATATTGAGATTTAATTGTAATGGGTTGTGTGGTTGTAAAATACGGGAAAGGTGTTTTCCCACCTCTTTTTGTGAGTAAGATCGCAACTCATCTGAATACGGTCACATCCTCCAAAAAAGGCTGGATGCGGGTTTCCAGGATATTCATTCAATGATTGACGTCGAAAGCGTATTACCCTATAACAGCGTTGATATACAACAGCCATCGGGTGTTATCTATGTACAAAAAAAACACGTTAAGTCTGGATGAGTATAACTCACTTACTCTTAATATGGGCGATCTTACAGAATCTGAGTGCCGACTTAATGAGTACATTAATAAGCACTTCAATGAACTCCCCTATCATGGCATTGTTGATCTCTCGCAGAATGCGATGGTAAGTAAAGCTACTATCGGTCGATTCCTGAATAAAATAGGTTTTACCGGTTATGCCGCTTTCCGTAAAGCATTAGACATTACACTGTCAAAAAATAAACTATCAGCACCTTTTGAGAAAAACATCAAACTGCGTAACAATTCCAGCATCACGACAGAAAGTATTGTTACTGATTTCACGCATAAAATATCAACGTTATTTAGTCAATTTAAAAATAATATCGATATTGAAAGCCTGAATGCGTTTATCGATCTGGTATTAAACAATCAACGCCATATTTATGTCGTCGGTCCTTCATCTTCTCATGCCATGGCGACGCATTTTTGTACGTTGCTAAAGTACTTTCGCAGCGATATTACCCTATTACCAACAGACATCAGCGAACTCCCCAAATGCCTCATCAATATCAAGGAGGAGGACGTCCTGATTGTGTTCTCTTACTATCGATTTAACCGGGTCGCGCTCAATATTGCAAAATGGTTCAGAAAAAAGAATGCCGTCGTAGTGTTGGTGACCAACTCAGAGGCGAACCCTTACGGTAAGTTCTGCGATCTGCAGTTTGTTCTCCCAAGCGACGTACATTCCATTTTTCAAAGCCGTATTCTTGGCTTCTTTTTTATCGAACTCATTCTGCATCTGGCTTATGAGAAAGGAGATAGCGAGGGGAATTTTGCCCAACTGGAAGAATTGTTCGTCTTCTTCGAAACATTTTCTGCATCGGCTCATAATACTTAGCGCTGCCAGCCGCCAGGAGAGTTATCCCGCCCGGCAGCATGACGAATCAGGCAATCTCTGCGGTTTTCACGCGATCGAACTCAGCAATTGTTTCCGCAATGAGCGCATCGTTAGCCCCGATATATGACAGCGGCTCACAGGCGGCGGTAATTTCTGCCACAGACAATGACGCGCGGATTTCCGGGCTAGCCTGTACGATCTCCATGAAGCAGTGCTCGCCGGTTGCATGCTTCAGCAGGTTTTTCACCAGGTTATAAGCGGACTCTCTGCCAATTTTGGCGGCAAGTTTCATCGTCAGCGATTCCGACATAATAAAGTGCTTCGAGCAGTCAAAATTAGCGCGCATCTTCTCTTCATTAACAATGAGATGCGAAAGCAGATTTTTTGCGCGCATCAGGCTGGTCGATAACGCATTAGAGGCCTCCGGGAGGATCGTCCAGTTCAGTACCCGCATTGAGGCGGCTCGCACATCCTGTTGATCCAGCATTGCTGGCGCGCCGGAAGCATACATCCACCCCATCCTTGCCAACGTTTGCATCATGTTACTGGCGCGCGGATTCACTTTGTGCGGCATCGTGCTTGACCCGCCGCCGCCTTCTCCTTCAAGCACTTCGGCAATCGGCGTGCGTCCCATGGTTTCGACATCGTTAGCCAGGCGACACAGCGTGCCGTGGATAAGAGCAAAAAACTGCACAACCTCAACAACCGCATCCTGGCTGGCATTATTAATCCCGCAGGGCACGTTCAGACCCAGCGCTAACATCAGCCGCTTGCGCGTTTCCATTCCCTGCTCGCCCACAGAAGCCAGGTTGCCTACCGCACCGCCAAAGAGTCCGGTAACGGCGCGCGGATACAGCTGCTGGAGCCTTGTCAGGTGGCGGTTTATCTCCGCCAGATAACTGCAAACATGCAGCCCCCACGTCGTTGCAGAGGCATCCACCGAATTGGTGCGAGCAACCATTACCGTACGAGCATGTCGTAACGCCATCGTTTTCATGGTTTCGCCAACATCAAGCAATTGCTCACGCAATAGCCGCAGCGTTTGCTGCAATCTCATCGCCATGCCTGAGTCGAGTAAATCCTGAGTGGTGCATCCCCAATGCAGAAACTGACTTACCAGCGGCGTTCCGCTGGCGGAGATCTGATCGATCAGCGGTTTTATCGCCATGCCGACCGTCTGTGTTTCCTGCGCCAGCGCTGGCCAGTCTATCTGTATTTCCCGACAGGTTTGTTCAATTTCAACGGCCGCCTGTTCAGGGATAATCCCCAACTCACTTTGCACGCGAGCGACCGTCGCCTCAAAGCGCAACCAACAACGCAGCAGATTGTCGTCAGACCATATTTCCCGCATCCTGGCCTGAGTGAACAATGATGAATAAAGGTCAGAATCAAATACCGTTGTTTGCTTCCCGTACATACAGCGCCTCTCCGGCCAATGAATGCGTGATAATCGAAAATGTGATTAATCAATTTTGCGGGATCTGTCTGCCAATTTATAGGGGAAAATAGTATTCCCACCCCAAAAATAATTATGAGAATACAACTTTCCCATTTTAGCTTTTCTATCCAGTAGAAATGCGATGCACTTCACAGTAATTTTTAAAATGTAGATCAAATAGCCGTAATATTTCAAAAGAATCGTTCATAAAATATTAGAATCATTAATATAATAGCAAATATAGAGATATTTATGCGTGAATAATCACATTTCATTACGAGAAAAAATGATTCCCATACCGCTGCCATTCCTTTTCCACAAACAATTATCCCGCTGTGAACTTTATTTTATGGTCAGGAAATTAATGCAAGTTTGAGGGATGACATGAAGCTAAAAAATTATTCACTAATATTACTAATGGGTATGAGTTCCTCGGCGTTCGCCTTAAACGTCTATAATAAGGACGGAAATACGCTGGATATTTATGGCCGCGTTGAGGGAAAAATTGCGAGTGGCCAGAATTCATTTGCTGGTAGCGAAAGCCGAAGCGATCTGGGTGGCCGTGTCGGTATTTATCTCACCCGGGATCTGGACCTTCTGCCAGAAACTAAAATCGTGGGGCGCCTGGAATGGCAGGTGCGTACCGAAAAAAATGATAACAATACCGGTGAAAGCGATATGGAGGCCCGTTATTCCTATGTCGGCCTGTCAAATAAAACATGGGGCGAGCTGATCACCGGGAGAACCAAGAACCCGTTGTATCAGGTGATGAAAATGACCGATAAGTATAAAAACTTCACCCCCAATATCTACAGCTATGGTATTACAACCATTGATGATTCTTACCAGTTCAACCGACAGGACGGCACCGTTCAGTGGAACGCCAAATTTGCCGGTAACGAAATCCAGCTGGCATGGGTCTCCGGTAACGGCAACAGTGATAACGAAGCGCTGGATTACGGGGCAATGGCCAGCTATCGTAAGTCTTTCAAATTTGGCGATTTTAGGATTACACCTGCGATAGCGGCCAGTCGTTACAAACGACAGGATGGCGTAGTGACCACCGATGGGCGTAATCAAAACGATCAAATTATGGGAGGATTACAACTCAGCTATAAAGCCTATGAAGTCGCGGTAACCGCATTGCGTACTTCTATTTCTCGCGATAACAAAAGCGATAATAATTATAAAGGGATGGATTCACTCATTTCCTACAATTTTGGCACCGTCAAGGTTCTCACCGGATATAGTTTTTTAAATGAAGATGGTAAAGATATTGCTGAAAAAGAAGACTGGCGTGCTGAAGCGCAATTAACATTGGCTGAAGATACGTGGTTATCATTTACTTACGATAAAGAGTTCGCCAGTAAGAACAAAAAAACCAATGATGACGCGCTCATCGTTGGGCTCCGTTATGATTTCTAAGAGATAAAAAATGAAAAAGATAACATTGCTTGCCGCAGCGACGACCCTCGCATTAAGTAGTCTCTGTGCTCACGCGGATACGTTATTAGCACCTTCCGCACATGCGAAAATGGATGGCGAGAATAAAATTGTCGCGCTTTATGGTAACTCTTTCACTTTCTATAACAATAATATTAATACCCGCCTGCGGGATTTAACGCAGTCCCTACTGCCAGACCATGCCAAAGGCTATAAGTATCGGGGGATCACGATTTCCAGCGGTCATTTAGGCTGGCAAATTGAGAATATGCGCTATCAGAACACGCTACAGAAATGGGATGTCGTCATCCTGCAGGGGAACTCAACAGAAACGATTTCAAAGAAAGAAAGTACCCGACAAAACTTCGTGGACTCTGCAACCCAAATGGCTGAGATGGCGCATAAAGCCGGTGCAAAAGTTGTCTATTTCATGACCTGGCCGAAAAAAGACAAACCCGAAGATAGCCAAAAACTGGCAGATGCTTATATCTCGATTGCGCAAAAAACGGGGGGATATGTGGCTCCGGTAGGTCTGGCTTTCGAGAAAGCACGTAAAACGCACCCAGAAATTAACCTGTATTATCATGATGGTGTACATCCTTCGATTTCTGGAACGTATCTCGCTGCCTGCGTATTCTTCGCTACCCTGTATAACCAGTCTCCAGTCGGCGGCGCGCTCCCTGTTGATACGGACATGACCCCAGCCACCGCCAAAGTGTTACAACAGGTAGCATGGGAAACCGTCACCGAGTTCCAAAAGTCATAATCACCGGGTTATTCGTTCCCAACACGCCGGCAATCGTACCGGCGTAAAACACATTATCCCCCATCTATTCCTTAGCACCCTACGCAAATAAGAATTATTTTCATTTATTTATGCCATGTGCTATATAACATAGCAAAGGCTATATTCGATGATAAATTAACCACTTTGTTGTGAGGGATACTATGCCGCATCTGCCTCGTCTGAAGTCAGTTCTCCTTGCCAGCCTGTTGACGGCACTTACGCTGTCGCCTGCCTGGGCGAAAGAAAAGTTCAAGGTCATCACGACGTTTACGATCATTGCTGATATGGCAAGCAATGTGGCAGGCGATGCGGCAGACGTCAGTTCAATCACCAAACCCGGGGCAGAGATTCACGAATACCAGCCCACGCCAGGCGACATTAAGCGGGCGCAGGGCGCGCAGTTAATTCTCTCTAATGGTCTCAATCTGGAACTCTGGTTTACCCGCTTCTACCAACATCTGTCCGGCGTACCGGAAGTGATGGTCTCAAACGGCGTAAAACCGATGGGCATCAGCGAAGGGCCATACAATGGAAAACCCAATCCGCATGCCTGGATGTCAGCAGACAACGCACTGATTTACGTGGATAACATTCGCGATGCGTTAATGAAATATGACCCGGAAAACGCAGCGACCTACCAGAAGAATGCCGATCGCTATAAAGCAGAAATTCAGCAAACGCTCGCGCCGCTCCAGGCCGAACTTGCCAAAATTCCTGCCGATAAACGCTGGCTGGTCACTAGCGAAGGGGCGTTCTCCTATCTGGCGCGCGATAACGACCTGAAAGAACTGTACTTATGGCCGATCAACGCCGATCAACAAGGTACGCCGAAGCAGGTACGCAAGGTGATCGATACCTTACGTGCGCATCAGATCCCCACGGTATTTAGCGAAAGTACCGTGTCCGACAAACCCGCGCGTCAGGTAGCCCGGGAGTCTGGCGCACATTACGGCGGCGTGCTGTACGTCGATTCACTCAGCGCTGCCGACGGCCCGGTCCCGACCTATCTGGATCTACTGCGCGTCACCACACAAACCATTGTTAACGGCATCAATAACGGCCTTGGGAGTCAACCATGAGTCAATCTGCGATTACCGTGAATCAGGTTACGGTGACGTATCGCAACGGCCACACCGCACTGCGGGATGCTACGTTTCAGGTTCCGGGCGGCTCGATTGCCGCGCTGGTTGGTGTCAACGGTTCCGGGAAATCAACACTGTTTAAGGCGTTGATGGGGTTTGTCCGGCTGGCACAGGGGGAAATCTCTATCCTGCAACAGCCGGTCAACAAGGCGCTAAAACAGAATCTGATTGCTTATGTGCCCCAGTCTGAAGAGGTGGACTGGTCATTTCCGGTACTGGTGGAAGATGTGGTCATGATGGGACGTTTTGGCCATATGGGCTGGCTGCGTCGGCCAAAGGCGCACGATCACGCCTGCGTGGATGCTGCACTGGCGCGGGTCGATATGCTGGAATATCGCCATCGCCAGATTGGTGAACTGTCCGGTGGTCAGAAAAAACGCGTTTTCCTGGCAAGGGCCATTGCACAAGATGGGCAGGTCATTTTACTGGATGAACCCTTCACCGGCGTGGATGTAAAAACCGAGGCCCGTATCATCGACCTGCTGCGCGAATTGCGTGATGAGGGCCGAACCATGCTGGTCTCCACCCATAACCTGGGCTCGGTCACCGAGTTTTGTGATTACACGGTAATGATTAAAGGCACCGTGCTGGCAAGCGGTCCAACTGACACCACCTTTACCACCGAGAACCTTGAACAGGCATTTAGCGGCGTTCTGCGTCACGTCGCATTGAGTGGGGGTGAGCAGCATGTGATTACCGATGATGAGCGCCCGTTTATTTCGCGCCGCGCGGCACGCGAGGGGGAATAGTCATGAACTGGCTGACAGAACCCTTTGGTTACCAGTACATGCTCAACGCCATGTGGGTTTCGGCGATGGTCGGCGGCCTGTGCGCGTTCCTCTCATGCTACCTGATGCTCAAAGGCTGGTCGCTTATTGGCGATGCGCTATCGCATTCCATCGTCCCCGGTGTTGCCGGGGCATATATGTTAGGGCTTCCCTTCGCGCTGGGGGCATTTCTTTCCGGGGGACTGGCTGCGGGCAGTATGCTGTTTCTCAATCAGCGCTCACGCCTGAAAGAAGATGCGATTATCGGACTGATTTTTTCGTCTTTTTTCGGTATCGGGCTGTTTATGGTGTCGCTCAATCCGATGTCGGTGAACATCCAGACCATTATTCTCGGTAACGTGCTGGCGATTGCGCCGGAAGATATTTTGCAACTGGCGATCATCGGCGTCATCTCACTGACTATCCTGCTGCTGAAGTGGAAAGACCTGATGGTGGTCTTTTTCGATGAAAACCATGCACGCTCTATTGGTCTGAATCCTGGTCGGCTGAAGCTGCTATTTTTTACGCTGCTCTCCGTTTCCACCGTTGCTGCACTGCAAACCGTCGGCGCATTTCTGGTCATTTGCCTGGTGGTCACGCCCGGCGCCACAGCCTGGCTGTTGACCGATCGTTTTCCACGCCTGCTCACCATCGCCGTAGCTATCGGCAGCCTGACCAGCTTTTCTGGTGCCTGGCTGAGCTACTGGCTGGACGGCGCAACCGGCGGAATTATCGTCGTTCTGCAAACATTGCTGTTCCTGCTGGCATTTGTCTTCGCACCAAAACATGGTCTGCTGGCGAATCGCCGACGCGCCCGACTGGTGAACAAGGAGTCCTCATGTTCTTAACCACATTACTGGAACCCTTTCAGTTCAGCTTTATGGTCAACGCGCTGACCATCTCCGTTATCGTCGCCGTCCCCTGCGCGCTGCTGTCGGTATTTTTGGTATTGAAAGGTTGGGCGCTGATGGGGGATGCCATGAGCCATGCGGTCTTTCCGGGGATTGTACTGGCCTGGATTGCGGGTATTCCGCTGGCGATTGGCGCTTTTGTCGCCGGATTGTTCTGCGCGGTCGCCACCGGGTATCTTGACGATAATAGCCGTATCAAGCGCGATACCCTGATGGGGATCGTCTTTTCCGGTATGTTTGGCGCCGGACTGGTGCTGTATGTGTCAATCCAGTCTGAAATTCATCTGGACCATATTTTGTTCGGTGACATGCTGGGCGTTTCGCTGGGCGACATTGCGCAGACTGCGGTTATCGCTTTGGGGATAGCGCTTATCATCGGGCTTAAATGGAAAGATCTGCTACTGCATGCGTTCGATCCGCACCAGGCAAAGGCCAGCGGTCTTAACACCACACTGCTGCATTATGGTCTGCTGTGTATGATAGCCCTGACTATCGTCGCGACGCTAAAGTCGGTAGGTATTATTTTGTCGATCTCCTTGCTGATTGCCCCCGGTGCGATTGCGATTTTAATGACGCGCAGGTTCGCCCAGGCATTATTACTGGCTACCGCCATATCGGTTGCAACGTCATTTCTGGGTGTATACCTGTCATTTTTCATCGACAGTGCCCCCGCGCCGACCATAGTCGTTTTATTTTCCCTGCTGTTTGTCATCACCTTTATTTATTCAACGCTGCGCGATCGGCGTTTAGAGAATCAACTTCAGCTGCATGATGTATAAATAATGCTTCATGATATGTCAGCTAATGATGCTTATGCCTCTAAAACCTCGTTTCCGCATCCTGACGAGTATTATCGATATTCAATAAGATAAAAAAGAGCAACCACGAAATGAATGAGTAATTTGATACAAACTTCACCAGCCACACTTCAATGGTACATTGGGGTGTGGTGTAAATAGACCCGTTTTAGTTCCAGGCATTTTTTGAGATCCCGGCCAGATAATAGTGCTGTCGGTATTCCTCCGGTGTCATATTGTTCAGTGATTCATGCGGGCGTTCACAGTTATATTCAGATAACCATTTCTCCGTGATTTCCCGCACTTCATTCAGCATTCTGAACAGATAAAAATCGGGTATTTCTGTACGGTATGTTCGGTTAAAGCGCTCAATAAAAGCGTTCTGTGTCGGCTTACCCGGCTGGATAAACTCCAGTTTTACTGCATGTTTCTCTGTCCATTCAGCCAGTGCCAGTGAGATAAATTCCGGACCATTATCCATGCGTAGCGTGACCGGATCGCCGCGATTTGCCGCGATCCTGTCGAGCACACGGACCACGCGCAGAGCTGGCTGATTCAGTTCGATTTCAATCGACAACGCCTCACGGTTAAAGTCATCAACGACATTGAACGTGCGAAAACGACGGCCACAGACCTGGGTATCAGGCATAAAGTCGACAGACCAGTTCTGGTTCAGACTCCGGCAGGCCCGACGGAGAAGCTTTAATTCGTGGAGTTTAAAACGTGCAGCAAACGAGAGAAGTTGTGGAAAGTTACCAATTTTAAACTGAACAAGTTTACCAGTCGGGGACTCGCGTAACGGTAGGAAAAAGACTTCATCCCGGTGGCACCACATGAGAGACGTAAACCACGATTTTCGCCCACGTAAGCTTCATCTTTGCCACCAGGCTTCATCATTTTTACCGCTTTAAACGAAAGTGGCTTTCCCTCTTGTTTTACTACCATAAAGACTCCGTTATCATGCACCTTATGCAGTCATGAATTCCTACTGTTAACTGTAGGATTTCATGATATTCGATGAGACAACGTGAAACCTAATGATAACCATAAAATTCACTAACTCATTAAAAATTAAGAAATATGGACATCACACTCCAATGAGTACAATAGAAAATCTAGACTCTCACACCCCCATGATGCAGCAGTATCTCAAGCTGAAGGCTCAGCACCCGGAGATCCTGCTGTTTTACCGCATGGGCGACTTTTACGAACTGTTTTATGACGACGCGAAACGTGCGTCGCAGTTGCTCGATATCTCGCTGACCAAACGTGGCGCATCGGCAGGCGAGCCCATCCCGATGGCGGGCATTCCCCACCATGCGGTGGAAAACTACCTCGCTAAGCTGGTCAATCAGGGGGAATCTGTCGCTATTTGCGAGCAGATTGGCGATCCAGCAACCAGCAAAGGGCCGGTTGAACGCAAAGTGGTACGCATCGTCACACCGGGCACCATCAGCGATGAAGCACTTTTACAGGAACGTCAGGACAACCTGCTGGCCGCCGTCTGGCAGGACAGTAAAGGCTTTGGCTACGCCACACTGGACATCAGCTCCGGGCGTTTTCGCGTCAGTGAACCCGCAGACCGTGAGACGATGGCTGCGGAACTACAGCGCACCAATCCTGCCGAATTGCTGTATGCCGAGGATTTCGCAGAAACGTCGCTGATCGAAGGCCGTCGCGGCCTGCGTCGTCGTCCGCTGTGGGAGTTTGAAATTGATACCGCCCGCCAGCAGTTAAACCTGCAGTTTGGCACACGGGATCTGATCGGCTTTGGTGTGGGAAACGCGCCGCGTGGATTATGCGCTGCCGGCTGCCTGCTGCAATATGTCAAAGATACCCAGCGCACCTCACTGCCACATATTCGCTCCATCACCATGGAACGCCAGCAGGACAGCATCATTATGGATGCCGCCACGCGCCGCAATCTGGAAATTACCCAGAACCTGGCCGGTGGCGTAGAAAACACGCTGGCATCGGTGCTCGATTGCACCGTGACGCCAATGGGTAGCCGTATGCTCAAACGCTGGCTGCATATGCCAGTCCGCGATACGCAGATACTGATCGAGCGCCAGCAGACCATCGGCGCGCTGCAGGATTCCACCAGCGAATTGCAACCCGTACTACGTCAGGTGGGCGATCTGGAACGTATTCTGGCACGTCTGGCACTGCGTACCGCGCGCCCACGCGATCTGGCGCGGATGCGTCACGCCTTCCAGCAATTACCGGAACTGCGCGCTCAACTGGAAAACGTAAACAGCGCTCCCGTACAGATGCTGCGCGAGAAAATGGGCGAGTTCACGGAACTGCGTGAACTGCTGGAGCGTGCCGTGGTTGATGCCCCGCCAGTGCTGGTACGCGACGGTGGCGTTATCGCACCGGGCTATAACGAAGAGCTGGACGAATGGCGAGCGCTGGCTGATGGCGCAACCGATTATCTGGACAGACTGGAGATCCGCGAGCGCGAGCGCACCGGCCTGGACACATTGAAAGTTGGATTTAACGCCGTCCACGGTTACTACATTCAGATCAGTCGTGGACAGAGTCATCTGGCACCGATTAACTACGTACGCCGTCAGACACTGAAAAATGCCGAGCGCTACATTATTCCTGAGCTGAAAGAGTACGAAGACAAAGTTCTGACCTCAAAAGGCAAAGCGCTGGCACTGGAAAAACAGCTGTATGACGAGCTGTTCGACATGCTGTTGCCGCATCTGGCTGATTTACAGCAGAGCGCCAGCGCACTGGCAGAGCTTGACGTGCTGGTCAACCTGGCCGAACGCGCTTATACCCTGAACTACACCTGCCCGACATTCAGCGATAAGCCCGGTATCCGTATTGCAGAGGGTCGCCATCCGGTGGTGGAACAGGTGCTGAGTGAGCCGTTTATCGCCAACCCACTTAACCTTTCCCCGCAGCGGCGGATGCTGATTATCACCGGGCCAAATATGGGCGGTAAAAGCACCTATATGCGCCAGACCGCGCTGATTGCGTTGCTGGCCTACATCGGTAGCTATGTGCCGGCACAAAAGGTAGAAATAGGTCCAATCGACCGTATCTTTACCCGTGTGGGCGCAGCGGATGACCTCGCATCCGGTCGTTCAACCTTCATGGTAGAAATGACCGAAACGGCCAATATTCTGCATAACGCCACTGAGAACAGCCTGGTGCTGATGGATGAGATTGGGCGCGGGACCTCAACCTATGACGGTTTATCTCTGGCCTGGGCTTGTGCTGAAAATCTGGCGAATAAAATCAAAGCACTCACGCTGTTTGCTACCCACTACTTCGAACTGACTCAGTTACCGGAAAAAATGGAAGGCGTAGCGAACGTACATCTGGATGCGTTAGAGCATGGCGATACCATCGCCTTTATGCACAGCGTACAGGATGGCGCGGCGAGTAAGAGCTATGGTCTGGCGGTCGCGGCACTGGCTGGCGTTCCGAAAGAGGTTATCAAACGCGCACGGCAAAAACTGCGCGAGCTGGAAAGCATCACGCCAAACGCCGCGGCAACGCAGGTTGATGGGACGCAGATGTCACTGCTCAGTGCACCGGAAGAGACATCACCTGCCGTTGAAGCACTGGAGAATATTGACCCGGATTCGCTGACGCCGCGCCAGGCACTGGAGTGGATCTATCGGTTGAAGAGTCTGGTGTAATACTCGTGATGCCGGATGACGGCTCCGTCTCATCCGGCCTACGGCCTGATTTGTAGGCCCGATAAGCACAGCGCCATCGGGCAAATTTACCGGGCGGGGCTTCGCCTCGCCTGCATTTTTGATTAGCGCTTATCTTCCGCCAACAGAGGGGGGATACTTGGCACCATCGGTGCTTCATCAATATCCTTCTGCGTCATGCGAAACGCCTGCGGGTAGTGCTCACGGCTGGTGCGACGTAGCGGTTCAGTATTACGCCAGGTGTACAGACAATGCTGGCACTGATATACCGTCCAGACGCCTTTTACCGGCGAGTTCGCCATCACTTCAATATGTTCATCGGCACAACGTGGACAAATCATCTACAACTCCTTATTTACGGTTAGCCAGCATGGCGGTCAGCTTTTCAGCCCAGGCTTTCGTTTCCGGTAAATCACATACCGGCTGGCTGTAGTGCCCACGGTTATCCGGCGCGACCGGCGTGGTGGCATCAATAATTAACTTGTCGGTAATCCCCGCCGGACTGGAACCCGGATCAAGCTCCAGCACCGACATATTCGGCAATTGCACCAGATCCCCCGCCGGGTTAACCTTCGACGACAGCGCCCACATCACCTGCGGTAAGTTGAACGGATCAACATCCTCATCAACCATAATCACCATTTTCACGTAACCCAGACCGTGCGGCGTGGTCATCGCCCGCAACCCTACCGCACGGGCAAAGCCGCCGTAGCGTTTTTTGGTGGAGATAATCGCCAGCAAACCGTGGGTGTACATGGCGTTCACCGCCTGCACTTCCGGGAATTCTGCCTTCAACTGTTGATACAGCGGTACACAGGTTGCTGGCCCCATCAGATAGTCGATTTCCGTCCACGGCATCCCGAGATACAGCGATTCAAAAATAGGTTTACTGCGATAAGAGACTTTATCAATGCGCACCACAGTCATGTTGCGCCCGCCAGAGTAGTGCCCGGTAAATTCACCAAATGGCCCTTCTATTTCACGCTTGCGGCTTTCAATGACCCCTTCGAGGATCACTTCTGAACCCCACGGTACGTCAAAACCGGTGAGCGGTGCGGTGGCGATCGGGTACGGGCTTTCTCGTAGCGCCCCCGCCATTTCGTATTCAGATTGATCGTACTTCAGCGGCGTTGCCCCCATCAGAGTGATGATCGGATCGTTGCCAAGGGTGATCGCAATCGGTAGATCCTCGCCGCGCTCTTCAGCCTTATGCAGGTGCAGCGCAATATCGTGCATCGGCACCGGTTGCAGGCCCAGCTTACGCTTGCCTTTTACTTCCATACGGTAAATACCGACGTTCTGCTTACCGAAATTGTCGACATCCAGCGGATCGCGCGAAACCACGCAGGCTTTATCAAGGTAGAAACCACCGTCGCCATCGTTCAGACGAAACAGCGGCAGAATATCAAACAGGTTGATATCGTCACCGTCGACGCTGTTTTCCGCCCACGCCGGGTTGGCACGACGCTCCGGCGTAACCGGAAATTTATCCCAGCGGCGAATGAATTCATCGATCTGTTTTTTCACCGGCGTATTCGGTGGTAAACCCAACGAGATTGCATGGTTCTGCCAGGAGCCGATAGTGTTCATTGCCACACGGGCATCGGTAAATCCACGAATGTTGTCAAACCACAGCGCAGGCGCCCCGTCGCCAATACGTCCGGTGGCATTGGCAGCCGCTGCTAAATCCGGTTCGGCGTTCACTTCTTCACTGATTTTCAGCAATTGTCCCTGGTCGTCCAGCGCCTGCAAAAAGCTACGCAAATCATCAAATGCCATTACTCATTCTCCTGTAAAAAATTCTGCGCCTGCCGTAACCCCTGCCAGCGACGGGCGTTTGGGTGTTCCAGACCAAACTGATCGAGAACGCGAGCGACAATGTGCTGCGTAATGTCATCGACCGTTTGCGGACGGTTGTAAAACGCGGGCATCGGCGGAACCATTGCGACGCCCATACGGGAAAGTGCGAGCATATTTTCCAGATGAATGGTGCTCAGCGGCATTTCACGCGGAACCAGCACCAGCTTGCGCCCTTCTTTCAGCACCACATCAGCGGCGCGCCCCACCAGGCCTTCCGCGTAGCCTGCGCGAATACCGGCCAGGGTTTTCATGCTGCAGGGGATAATGATCATGCCGTCAGTGCGAAACGAGCCAGAGGAAATACTCGCTGCCTGGTCCGCCGGATGGTGGCAGTAGTTCGCCAGCGCAGACACATCGTTAACGCTGTACGGCGTTTCGAGCTCAATCGTCGTTTTAGCCCACTTCGATAACACCAGATGCGTTTCCACTTCCGGCATTTGCCGCAGCGCTTGTAGTAGCGCCACACCAAGCGGCGCTCCCGTTGCCCCGGTCATTCCTACGATGAGTCTCATTCAACCTCTCAATATTGTTCGTGTACGAACATTTTGCATAACATACTCCCACAACCGACTCCGGGCAAGGACACCTGGCACAGATAGCTAAAGTCGCGCTTATTAAAAAATCACGCGTTACCCGCTATGATAGAGACCGATCGTTTGCCCGGAGTTCCCATGGAGTTACGAAATACCGCGTTTCACTTACTACGTCAGCTTTTTCAAAAGCATACGGCTCGCTGGCAGCATGCATTACCGGAACTGACCAAACCTCAGTACGCAGTGATGCGGGCCATCGCTGAACAGCCCGGCATTGAGCAGGTTACCCTGACCGAGGCTGCAGTCTGTACCAAGGCGACGCTTGCGGAAATGCTGAGCCGGATGGAAAAACGCAATCTGGTCAGGCGTGAGCACGACCCGGCGGATAAGCGTCGGCGGTTTGTTTATTTGACCGCGCAAGGAGAAGCGTTACTGGCCAGCGCAACCCCGTTGGGAGATAGCGTGGATGATGAGTTTCTGGGCCGACTTAGCGGGGAAGAGCGCGAACAGTTTACGCAGTTGGTGCGTAAGATGATGAACTGATTTGCCGGATGGCGACGTAAACGTCTTATCCGGCCCACAAAGCCCTGCTCTCCGTAGAGCCTGATAAACGCAGTGCCATCAGGCAACAAACAAAGAAAAAGGCCAGCCTCACCGAGACTGGCCTTTCTTGATAGAACTTGTGCTTACTCGCGGAACAGCGCTTCGATATTCAGCCCCTGTGTCTGCAGGATTTCACGCAGACGACGCAGGCCTTCAACCTGAATCTGACGAACACGTTCACGGGTCAGGCCAATTTCACGGCCCACATCTTCCAGTGTCGCAGCTTCGTACCCCAGCAGACCAAAACGACGTGCCAGCACCTCACGCTGTTTGGCGTTCAGTTCGAACAGCCATTTGACGATGCTCTGTTTCATATCATCGTCTTGCGTGGTGTCTTCCGGACCGTTTTCCTTTTCGTCGGCCAGAATATCCAGCAACGCTTTTTCGGAATCGCCACCCAGCGGGGTGTCTACCGAAGTAATGCGCTCGTTGAGTCGGAGCATACGGCTGACGTCATCAACCGGTTTATCCAGTTGTTCCGCAATCTCTTCTGCACTCGGTTCGTGGTCCAGTTTATGCGACAACTCACGCGCGGTACGCAGATAGACATTCAGCTCTTTTACAATGTGAATCGGCAGTCGGATCGTACGGGTTTGATTCATAATCGCCCGTTCGATCGTCTGGCGGATCCACCAGGTTGCGTATGTTGAGAAGCGGAACCCGCGCTCAGGGTCAAACTTCTCGACGGCACGGATAAGCCCCAGATTGCCCTCTTCAATCAGGTCCAGCAATGCCAGACCACGATTGCCATAACGACGAGCAATTTTCACCACCAGACGCAGGTTACTTTCAATCATGCGGCGGCGAGAAGCGACATCTCCACGCAGTGCGCGACGCGCAAAATAAACTTCTTCTTCGGCTGTTAACAGTGGCGAATAACCAATCTCACCAAGGTAAAGCTGAGTCGCGTCCAACACACGCTGTGTGGCCCCCTGCGATAACAGCTCTTCTTCAGCCAGGTCGTTATCACTGGGTTCCTCTTCACTCAAGGCTTTCTCATCAAAAGCCTCTACTCCGTTCTCATCAAATTCCGCATCTTCATTTAAATCATGAACTTTCAGCGTATTCTGACTCATAAGGTGGCTCCTACCCGTGATCCCTAACGGAACTAGCACGTGAAAGCCTGGTTCCGCCGAATTATCGCTGCGGTAAATAGCGCAGCGGGTTTACGGATTTCCCCTTGTAACGAATTTCAAAATGCAAGCGTGTAGAACTGGTTCCGGTGCTACCCATGGTAGCTATCTTCTGCCCCGCCTTGATTTCTTGTTGTTCCCGGACCAGCATTGTATCGTTATGGGCGTAGGCACTCAGGTAATCATCGTTGTGTTTGATGATAATAAGATTACCGTAACCACGCAGCGCATTACCGGCATACACGACGCGTCCATCTGCGGTCGCGACAATAGCCTGTCCTTTGCTGCCTGCAATGTCGATCCCTTTATTGCCACCTTCGGTAGCTGCGAAGTTTTCGATCACTTTGCCGTCAGTCGGCCAGCGCCAGGTAGAAATCGGCGAACTGGTAGAAGTTGAGCTTGCAGTCGATTCGGTTGCACTAACTGCCGGAGCCGTTACAGGCGCTGTGACGACGGTCCCAGCAGGCTTGTTGTTCGGCAACATTTTGTTAGCACTTTGTTCACCTGAATCCTCAGAATACGTAATTGTTGGTTTCGAAGCAACAGCAACGGTGGAATTTTGTGCAGGGTTGGTCACAACTCCTTGCTGTGCTGCATCCGCCTGGGTGATGGCATTACCACCGGTAATCGGTGCACCCGACGCGTTGCCCACTTGCAGAGTTTGTCCGACATTCAGGCCATACGGGGCCGGAACGTTATTGCGTTGTGCGAGGTCACGGAAATCGTTCCCGGTAATCCAGGCAATATAGAAAAGCGTGTCGCCTTTCTTAACAGTATAGGTACTGCCACCCGTATAGCTACCTTTCGGAATATTCCCATACTGACGATTGTACACAATCCGCCCGTTCTCCATCTGGACAGGCTGTTCTGCAACCGGCTGAACCTGTGTTGGCTGAGTCGCCGGGCGTTGCACCGGTTGGATCTGTGGCGTTTGTTGTACTGTCGCCGTTGATCCCATTTTTGGTGGAGGCGTGATCAGCATGCCGGAGCTGGTGTTCGATGATGCATTGCCGCCAACAGAGCTGACTGGCGCTGGTGGATTCGAGGTGTTTGAACAACCTGCCAGCCATAACGAAACCAGTGACAATGCCGCCATGCGGCGAACGGTAAATTTGTGGCTTCCCGCGCTCATTTATCCCCCAGGAAAATTTGGTTAATACCCAGTGACGTAATCACCGTGCAAGGCATCGGACTGGACACTGGAAAACGTGACCACGATACGCTTACTAATTCCAGAATATCCAGGAAAACTCCAGGTATTCAGCAGCGTTAGCTACGCCAGCTCCCCTTTGACTAAGGGAACAAAGCGTACGGCCTCCACGGTGTCGATAATAAATTCGCCTCCCCGACGACGCACCCGTTTCAAAAACTGGTGCTCATCGCCCACGGGCAAGACGAGAATGCCGCCTTCATCCAACTGCATCATCAATGCCGTTGGGATCTCCGGCGGTGCTGCCGTCACAATGATAGCGTCAAACGGCGCTCGCGCCTGCCAGCCTTGCCATCCATCACCATGACGGGTCGAAACATTATGTAAATCAAGCTGTTTCAGGCGACGACGCGCCTGCCATTGCAAACCTTTAATGCGCTCAACAGAGCACACGTGCTGCACCAGATGAGCCAGGATCGCCGTCTGGTAGCCAGAGCCGGTACCAATTTCCAGCACCCGAGACTGCGGTGTTAGCTCCAGCAGCTCGGTCATGCGAGCCACCATATAGGGCTGTGAGATGGTCTGCCCCTGACCAATCGGCAGGGCAATATTGTCCCAGGCCTTATGTTCAAACGCCTCATCAATGAATTTTTCACGCGGCACGGCGGCAAGTGCATCGAGAACAAGCTCATCTCTGATGCCCTGCGCACGTAATTGTTCAAGAAGAGTGTGTACGCGTCTGCTTACCATTGCGTGTCGGCTCCCACGCTGTCTAACCAGTCAGAAACCACCTCATGCGCGCCATATGCGGTTAAATCGACATGCAGCGGCGTGATGGAAACATAACCTTCATCAACGGCAGCAAAATCCGTATCCGGACCGGCATCGCATTTTTCGCCCGGTGGTCCGATCCAGTACAGCGTATTGCCGCGGGGGTCCTGCTGTGGAATCACCTGATCCGCCGGATGGCGGCTGCCGCAGCGGGTAACGCGAATACCTTTGATCTGATCCAGGGGTAAATCCGGCACGTTGATATTCAGAATGCGACCGGTGCGCAGCGGTTCGCGGCTTAACGCGCGTAAAATCCGGCAGGTTACTGCGGCAGCAGTATCGTAGTGTTTATGCCCATCGAGTGAGACCGCCAGCGCAGGGAACCCCAGATGACGACCTTCCATCGCCGCCGCCACGGTACCAGAATAGATAACATCATCACCCAGATTAGGACCCGCGTTAATACCAGAAACGACAATGTCCGGACGCGGACGCATTAATGCGTTCACGCCCAGATAGACGCAGTCGGTGGGTGTCCCCATTTGTACAGCGATATCGCCATTATCATAGGTAAACGTGCGAAGTGAAGACTCCAGCGTCAGCGAGTTAGACGCGCCACTGCGGTTACGATCCGGGGCAACCACCTGTACGTCAGCAAACTCACGCAGCGCTTTCGCCAGCGTTTGTATACCGGGCGCGTGGACCCCATCATCGTTACTCAGCAATATACGCATAATCACCCATTGTGTTAATAAGTTCCCTTACAACACTGGTGGCGAAGCTACCTGCCGGTAGCCAGAAGCGCAACTCAACGGTTACGTCATCCCACCAGTTCCAGCTTAATTGTTGTGGATACAGCAACATAGCGCGGCGCGACGCGTCGACTTTCTCGCGCAATAACAGAGACTGCAGCGCGGTTTCGTCAGCAATAGCGGCTTCTTCAAACGCCAGCGCATCGCGTTGAGTTCCCCACTCACCGCTGCCCGGCAATGCCGCTGTTATCATCAATTCTTTCTCATCGACGCGACGCTGTAATTCAGTTTGTTCTTCCTGTGTGGCGACAAACCAGCTTCCGCGTCCCGACAATTGTAGCGCATCGCCGTCAACAACTTGATTAAAGTCTGTTTTTTTCAGGCGTTCACTGACTATCTGATTAAACAACGCGCTACGGGCCGCCGACAACCAAAAACTGCGTTTATTGCGATCGCGCACCGGCGCATCGCTTTGCGCCCAGCGCAACGCCCCTTGCAGGTTGCTGCCGCCGATACCAAAACGCTGAGCGCCGAAATAGTTCGGTACGCCGCGCTCGCTAATCGCCTGTAAACGCGCTTCAACATCATCACGCTCGCTCACTTCACGCAACACCAGCGTAAACGCGTTGCCTTTCAGCGCCCCTAAACGCAGCTTACGCTTGTGGCGCGCGTACTCCAGCACTTTACAGCCTTCAAGCTCAAATTTGCTTAAATCAGGCATCGCATTGCCCGGTACACGCGCGCACAGCCACTGTTCCGTGACCGCATGCTTGTCTTTCTGGCCAGCAAAGCTAACTTCCCGGGCGTGAATTTTCAGGAATTTCGCCAGCGCGTCAGCGACAAAACGGGTGTTACAGCCGTTTTTCAGGATACGCACCAAAATGTGCTCGCCTTCGCCATCGGGTTCAAAGCCTAAATCTTCGACGACGACAAAGTCTTCCGGATTCGCTTTCAGAACGCCATGGCCCAGCGGTTTACCATGGAGATAGGTCAGGTCTTCAAACGCAGTCATTTCGTTGCCTTAATGAGTAACGCCACCGCTTCACAGGCAATCCCTTCCCCACGCCCGGTAAAACCGAGTTTTTCCGTGGTGGTCGCTTTCACGTTAACATCATCCATATGGCAGCCGAGGTCTTCGGCAATAAACACCCGCATTTGCGGAATGTGCGGCAGCATCTTCGGCGCCTGTGCAATAATCGTCACATCTACATTACCAAGCGTATAGCCTTTGGCCTGAATACGCCGCCAGGCTTCACGCAATAATTCACGACTATCTGCGCCTTTAAAGGCCGGGTCGGTGTCCGGGAATAGCTTACCGATATCCCCCAGCGCAGCCGCGCCCAGCAGAGCATCGGTTAGCGCGTGTAACGCAACATCACCATCAGAATGCGCCAGCAAACCTTTTTCATACGGAATGCGCACACCACCAATGATAATTGGGCCAACGCCGCCAAAAGCGTGTACGTCGAAACCGTGTCCAATTCGCATTATGTCTTCTCCTGGTATACACAACATCCTGCAGGCTGCCTCGTTGCAGCGTGAAGGATGAGGTGTCTAGATAGTTCGGGTCAGATAAAATTCCGCCAGCGCCAGATCTTCCGGGCGGGTGACTTTAATGTTGTCAGCGCGTCCTTCGACCAGCAGCGGATGAAAGCCGCAATATTCCAGTGCCGAAGCCTCATCCGTAATGGTTGCGCCTTCGTTGAGCGCTCGCGTCAGGCAGTCGTGCAACAGCTCGCGTGGGAAAAACTGCGGCGTCAACGCGTGCCATAAATCGGTGCGTTCGACCGTATGAGCAATCTCGGTCTTACCAGGCTCGGCACGTTTCATTGTGTCGCGTACGGGAGCCGCCAGGATACCGCCGATACGGCTGGCTTCACTTATTGCCAGTAAGCGGGCTAAATCATCCTGGTGCAGGCACGGACGTGCGGCATCATGCACCAGTACCCACTGAGCCTCCCCTGCGGCTTGCAAACCGGCAAGGACAGAATCAGCACGCTCGTTGCCGCCATCCACTACGGTAATTTGCGGGTGCGCAGCAAGTGGAAGTTGGGCAAAGCGACTGTCGCCTGGGCTGATAGCGATGACGACTCGCGTCACCCGGGGATGAGCCAGCAGCGCATCCACCGAGTGTTCAAGAATGGTTTTATTGCCAATAGAGAGATACTGCTTAGGACACTCTGTTTGCATTCGGCGGCCAAACCCGGCAGCCGGCACCACGGCGCAAACGTCCAATAAAGTGGCTGCCATGTTAAATCCCTGGACGGTTTATCGATTGTTTTGCCCTGCAGTCTGAGCACGTTTAGACGCGTCAGGCACCAGACGATAAAAGGTTTCGCCCGGCTTAGTCATACTGAGTTCGTTGCGCGCACGCTCCTCAATAGCCTCTTGTCCGCCATTGAGATCGTCAATTTCAGCAAAGAGCTGATCGTTACGCGCTTTAAGTTTCGCGTTTGTAGCTTGCTGCGCAGCAACATCATCGTTGACGCGACTATAGTCATGTATGCCGTTCTTACCGAACCACAGCGAATACTGCAGCCAGACTAATAAAGCCAGCAACAGCAGCGTTAGTTTACCCATCCTGCCCCCTGAAAAACGGCATTTACATCCCATAACTTCCGCAGACAACTTTACATCAACGGTCGGGAATGCCGCGACAACGCGGGCAAATGTACCACATTTGCCCGTTGTTACGTATACCCCGTGTAAGGAGAACATAATCTCATTGTTGGTTACGGTTTGAATTAGAGCTGCCGTTATGCGGCACCACTCACCATGAAAAAAGGGAAGTGAACCTAGCCCAGCAGCCACAGGAACAATGCGCCAAACATCGACCCGACCACCAGCAGGGTAAACGTAACGCTTAGCAGCAGCCGTCCCTGCATAAGCGAATGCAGGGCAATACCCGCCACAATGGCGACGGGCAGCAACGCGAGGAAAAAGGGCCAGGTATAAATGAAAAAAAACAGTGTATTAGGGCCATACATCAGACACGGGAATCCCAGCGCCAACAACCACGCAATAAAACCGACCACGGCCCCCGGTAGTGACCAGGTGGTTTCGTCGTCGGCGGCGAAGGTATCTGACTCTGTAATAGTAATGTTATGGCTGTTACGCATATCTAATCCTGTGACCGTGACTGACCGGGCATGTGAGCTCGGGTGTCTCAGGATCTGATAATATCTTCCTGCCTCAGCAGGTCTAATAATTGGGGTACCAAATTTGTTACCAATTGTTCACCATCAAGATGAATTTCTGGCGATTCAGGCGCTTCGTATACCGAATCAATGCCAGTAAAATTGCGCAACTCACCCGCCCGCGCTTTTTTATACAGCCCTTTTGGATCACGTGATTCACAGGTCGCCAGCGGCGTATCGACAAACACCTCTATAAAACGCCCTTCGCCAACCCGCTCACGAACCATTTTGCGCTCGGCGCGATGCGGTGAAATAAAGGCGGTCAACACCACAAGGCCCGCATCCACCATCAGGTTAGCCACCTCACCAACCCGACGAATATTCTCCTTACGATCGGCATCGCTAAATCCAAGATCGCTACACAGACCGTGGCGCACGTTATCGCCATCCAGCAGATAAGTGCTAACCCCCAGCTTGTGCAACGCTTCTTCCAGCGCTCCCGCCACCGTGGATTTACCCGAACCAGAGAGTCCGGTGAACCACAGCACAACACCACGATGCCCGTGGTGTTGCTCCCGCTGTTGCGGCGTAACAGGATGGGCATGCCAGACGACGTTTTCGTCATGCAGCGCCATTATTTTCCTCCCAGCAGATCGCGCGCACCCCAGTGTGGGAAATAGCGACGCACCAGCGCATTAAGCTCCAGCTCAAACGCGCTGAACTGGGATGTCGTGGCCTGCTCCTGGACGATCGGCTCGCGTACCAGTCCAGCCCCGACGGTAACGTTAGTCAGACGGTCAATGATAATCAGGCCGCCCGTGACCGGATTATGCTGATAGGTATCCAGCACCAGCGGTTCATCAAAGGTCAGATTAACCAGGCCGATGCCGTTTAGCGGCAGCGCTTCAACGTCACGTTGGGTAAGGTTATTAATATCGACCTGATACTCCACGCTATCAACACGCGCACGCGTCTTCTTGCCCGCCACTTTGATGTCATAGCTCAGCCCTGGCGACAACGGTTGTTCCGCCATCCACACCACATCAACGGCAGCGCTTTGTACCGCCGGCAACGCTTCACCGGCATCAAGTAACAGGTCGCCACGGCTGATATCGATCTCATCTTTCAGCACCAGGGTAATGGCTTCACCCGCGTGCGCTTCCTGCAAGTCGCCATCGAAGGTCACGATCCGCGCTACGCTGGACTCAACGCCGGACGGTAGCACTTTGACGCGCTGTCCCACCTTCACTCTACCGGAGGCCAACGTTCCGGCATAACCACGAAAATCAAGATTTGGGCGGTTCACATACTGCACCGGGAATCGCATCGGCTGAGTATCGACAACGCGCTGGATTTCAACAGTTTCAAGCACTTCCAGCAGCGTCGGGCCGCTGTACCACGGCATGCTGAAACTTTGCGACGCCACGTTGTCACCTTCCAGTGCTGAAAGCGGTACAAAACGGATATCCAGGTTGCCCGGCAACTGCTCTGCAAAGGTCAGATAATCTTCACGAATCCGGTTAAATGTCTCTTCGCTAAAATCCACCAGATCCATTTTGTTGATCGCAACGATCAGATGTTTTATTCCCAACAGCGTGGAGATAAAGCTGTGACGACGCGTCTGATCCAGCACGCCTTTACGTGCATCGATCAGCAGGATCGCCAGATCGCAGGTCGACGCACCGGTTGCCATATTGCGGGTGTACTGCTCATGGCCGGGGGTATCCGCAATGATAAATTTACGCTTCTCGGTAGAGAAATAACGGTAAGCCACGTCGATGGTGATGCCCTGCTCACGCTCGGCCTGCAAGCCATCAACCAACAGCGCCAGATCGAGCTTTTCGCCCTGGGTACCGTGACGTTTACTGTCATTGTGCAGCGATGAAAGCTGATCTTCGTAGATCTGTCGGGTATCATGCAACAAACGTCCAATCAGGGTACTTTTCCCGTCATCCACGCTACCGCAGGTTAAAAAGCGCAGCAGACTTTTGTGTTGCTGGGCAACCATCCAGGCTTCAACGCCGCCTTCATTAGCAATTTGTTGTGCAAGTGTCGTATTCATGGCGGCTCCTTAGAAATACCCCTGACGTTTCTTCAGCTCCATGGAGCCCGCCTGGTCGCGGTCAATCACGCGCCCCTGACGTTCACTGGTGGTTGAGACCAGCATCTCTTCGATAATTTCCGGCAGCGTCTGCGCGTCTGACTCCACCGCGCCAGTGAGCGGCCAGCAGCCGAGCGTGCGGAAACGCACCATGCGTTTTTTAATCACTTCACCGGGTTGCAGATCGATTCTGTCGTCATCAATCATCATCAACATGCCATCGCGCTCAAGCACCGGACGCTCTGCGGCAAGGTACAGCGGAACAATGTCGATGTTCTCCAGCCAGATGTACTGCCAGATATCCTGTTCCGTCCAGTTAGAGAGCGGGAATACGCGAATGCTTTCGCCTTTGTTAATCTGGCCGTTGTAGTTATGCCACAGCTCCGGACGCTGGTTTTTCGGGTCCCAGCGATGAAAACGATCGCGGAAGGAATAGATGCGCTCTTTCGCGCGCGATTTCTCTTCATCACGGCGCGCGCCACCGAATGCTGCGTCAAAACCGTATTTGTTCAGCGCCTGCTTCAACCCCTCGGTTTTCATAATGTCGGTATGCTTGGCGCTACCATGGACAAACGGGTTGATGCCCATCGCCACCCCTTCCGGGTTTTTATGCACCAGAAGTTCGCAGCCGTAGGCTTTTGCCGTACGGTCACGAAACTCATACATCTCGCTGAATTTCCAGCCGGTATCAACGTGTAGCAGAGGAAACGGCAGTGAACCAGGATAAAACGCTTTGCGCGCCAGATGCAGCATTACGCTGGAATCCTTGCCGATGGAATACATCATCACCGGATTCGAAAACTCGGCGGCCACCTCACGAATGATATGGATGCTCTCCGCTTCCAGTTGCCGCAGGTGGGTAAGTCGTTTTTGATCCATAACCGTTCCTATGTATTGCCGTTATTTTGCTAACGAAGTTCAGATAACCTGACTATAGGGAGGGCAAGAGAGCGAATGAAATTACGAATTGGAATGAGTAGTTCCTCAAAGGAATAACGATTTGGAAAAGCAAAGTTCAAAAAGTGCTTAAGCCGCCGGATTTCGGGCATTTAGGAGCAAATGAAATTGTTTTACCTCGATCACAGTTTCATACTAGCGGCTGAAAATTTCTGCTTGGTATTTAAGGACTCATTATGTTTTCCGCAACGCGCCACCTTATTGCTGCCATGGCGCTCGGCGCGTGTTTTATCCTTCCTGCACAGGCAACATCCTCCAGACCTGGAGATATCGCAAATACTCAGGCCCGATATATCGCAACATTCTTCCCTGGCCGCGTGACGGGCTCTCCGGCAGAAATGCTATCTGCTGATTATTTACGTCAGCAATTTCAGCAGATGGGCTATCGCAGTGATATTCGGACGTTTAATAGCCGTTATGTTTATACCGCCAAAGACAACCGTAAGAACTGGCATAACGTTACGGGCAGCACCGTCATTGCAGCGCATGAAGGCAAAGCGCCGCAGCAGATTATTATCATGGCGCACCTCGACACTTACGCCGCGCTGAGCGATGCCGATTCCGATGCTAATCTGGGCGGATTAACCTTACAGGGCATCGACGATAACGCCGCAGGTTTGGGTGTCATGCTGGAATTGGCTGAAAAACTTAAAAATGTGCCGACACAGTACGGCATTCGGTTTATCGCCACCAGCGGCGAGGAAGAAGGCAAACTCGGCGCAGAAAATATCCTCAAGCGCATGAGTGCGGCTGAGAAGAAAAATACGCTGCTGGTTATCAACCTCGATAACCTGATCGTCGGGGATAAGCTCTACTTCAATAGTGGGAAAAGAACCCCGGAAGCCGTACGAAAACTGACGCGCGACCGGGCGCTGGCAATTGCACACAGCCGCGGTATCGTCGCCAGTACCAACCCGGGCCTGAACAAAGACTATCCGAAAGGAACCGGATGTTGTAACGATGCCGAGGTCTTCGACAAAGCGGGAATCGCCGTGCTCTCGGTAGAAGCAACCAACTGGAACCTGGGTAAAAAAGACGGCTATCAGCAACGCGCTAAAACCGCCTCTTTCCCCGCAGGTAACAGCTGGCACGACGTGCGTCTGGACAACCAGCAGCATATTGATAAAGCGCTTCCAGGCCGGATTGAACATCGCAGCCGCGACGTCGTACGCATCATGCTGCCGCTGGTAAAAGAACTGGCGAAAGCAGGTAAATCCTGAAGAAGAAGCCCGGTAAAATGTAAACGTTACCGGGCTTTTAGCCGTTACCCTTCGTGCAGCCCGCACTCTCTTTTCAGCCCAAAGAACCGCGTCTCTTCTTCCGCCATCCCCGGCTCCCATTTGCGGGTGGTATGGGTATCGCCGACTGACAGATAGCCTTGATCCCACAGTGGATGATACTTCAGACCGTGTTTTTGCAGATACTGGTATACCGTACGGTTGTCCCAGTCGATAATCGGCAGCACTTTAAATACACCACGCTGAATAGCCAATACCGGTAAATGTGCACGGCTACCGGACTGTTCGCGGCGCAGACCCGCAAACCAGGTTTGTACATTCAGTTCTTTCAGCGCCCGGTTCATGGGTTCGACTTTGTTGATGTCATTGTATTTCTCAATGCCTTCGACGCCCTGTTCCCACAGCTTACCGTAGCGTGCCTCCTGCCAGGCGGCGCTCTCTTTCGCGCGATAAACCTGGAGATTCAGCTTGAGTTTGTCCGTTAACTCGTCAATAAACTGGTAGGTTTCCGGGAACAGATAACCGGTATCGGTCAGGATCACCGGGATATCCGGGCGAACCTGGTTCACCAGATGCAGGCTGACCGCCGCCTGAATACCGAAGCTTGATGACAGAACATATTCGCCGGGCAGGTTTTCCAGCGCCCACGCCACACGATCCTCGGCACTCAGTTTTTCCAGTTCGGCGTTGGTTTCTGCCAGTGCTAATACGCGTTCGACTTTCGGCAGTTCATTCAGCGTGTTTAGATCGAGTTTGGACATAAGTTCCTCGCTGTATGCCTTGCCTGATGGCGCTGCGCTTATCAGGCCTACCGTCTGCGTAGGCCTGATAAGGCATTTATGCCGCCATCCGGCAATTCATGTTATTCCCAGAAATCACGCGCTGGATCGAGCACCGGGCGAATGATGCCCGCACGCACCGTAAAGTCGCCGAAGCCTTCACCCGCTTCACGCTCTTTCGCCCAGCGCCCAACCAGTTCGTCAACGGCGTCGAGAATTTCCGATTCCGTAATGTTTTCGCGATACATACGCGGAATACGTGTTCCCATGCGGTTACCGCCCAGGTGCACGTTGTAGCGCCCCGGCGCTTTGCCCACCAGCCCCAGCTCGGCCAGCATTGCGCGGCCACAGCCGTTCGGGCATCCCGTCACACGCATCACAATATGCTCGTCAGGAATGCCGTGTTTTTCCAGAATCGCTTCCACTTTGTCGGTGAACGACGGCAGGAAACGCTCGGCTTCGGCCATCGCCAGCGGACAGGTCGGGAACGACACGCAGGCCATCGAGTTTTCACGCTGCGGTTTCACCGAATTCATCAGCCCATGATCGCGCGCCAGCTTCTCTACCTTCGCTTTCTGGCTTTCCGGTACACCGGCAATAATCAGGTTCTGGTTAGCGGTAATACGGAAATCGCCTTTGTGGATCTTCGCGATCTCCAACAGGCCGGTTTTCAGCGGACGGCCCGGGTAATCCAGAATACGGCCATTTTCAATAAACAGCGTCAGATGCCAGTTATTGTCGATCCCTTTCACCCAACCAATCCTGTCGCCACGACCGGTGAACTCGTATGGGCGGATCGGCTCAAATTTGATCCCCGCACGACGCTCCACTTCCTCTTTGAACGTGTCGATACCAACGCGTTCAAGGGTGTATTTGGTTTTAGCGTTTTTACGGTCGGTACGGTTGCCCCAGTCACGCTGCGTCGTCACCACCGCTTCCGCCACCGCCAGCGTGTGTTCAAGCGGCAGATAGCCAAATTCGCTCGCCGTACGGGCGTAGGTTTTCTTATTGCCATGCTCAATCGACAAACCACCGCCGACCAACAGATTAAAGCCTACCAGCTTGCCGTTTTCGGCAATCGCCACGAAATTCATATCGTTGGCGTGCAGATCGATATCGTTCTGCGGTGGGATCACGACCGTGGTTTTAAACTTACGCGGCAGATAGGTTTGACCGAGGATCGGCTCCTCGTCTGTGGTCGCGACTTTTTCCTGATCAAGCCAGATCTCTGCATAGGCGCGGGTGCGCGGCAGCAGATGTTCGGAGATCTTTTTCGCCCACTCGTAGGCTTCGGCGTGCAGCTCAGATTCATACGGGTTGGAGGTGCACAGCACGTTACGGTTCATATCGTTGGCGGTCGCCAGTGCGTCCAGCCCCACCGAATGCAGCATCTGGTGTACCGGCTTCACGTTCTTCTTCAGAATGCCATGGAACTGAAAGGTCTGACGGTTGGTCAGACGAATACTGCCGTAAATGGTGTTATCAGCGGCAAATTTGTCGATGGCCTTCCACTGGGTTGGGGTGATCACCCCGCCCGGCAGACGGCAGCGCAGCAGCATCGCGTGGCGCGGCTCCAGCTTCTGCTCGGCACGTTCGGCGCGAATATCGCGGTCGTCCTGCTGGTACATGCCGTGGAAACGGATCAGCAGGAAGTTATCGCCGTGGAAGCCGCCGGTCAGACCGTCGTTCAGGTCTTCCGCGATGGTGCCGCGCAGGAAATTACTTTCACGCTTCATGCGCTCGGCGTCAGTCAGTTTGCCTTCGACCACTAAAGGCCCTGGGTATTTTTCGCTCATTAGTAGACATCTCGCTGATAACGGCGCTCAACGCGCAGCTCACTTAAAAATTCATCCGCCGCTTCGATGTCCATTGCACCGAATTCAGCAATCACTTCCAGCAATGCCTGCTCAACGTCTTTCGCCATGCGATTAGCGTCGCCGCAGACATAAATGTGGGCACCGTCATTGATCCAGCGCCACAGTTCCGCGCCCTGTTGGCGCAGTTTGTCTTGTACGTAGATTTTTTCTTTTTGATCGCGAGACCAGGCCAGGTCAATTCGGCTCAACACGCCCTCTTTGACGTAGCGCTGCCATTCCACCTGATACAGGAAATCCTCGGTGAAGTGCGGGTTGCCGAAGAACAACCAGTTTTTACCTTCTGCGCCATCGGCAGCACGCTGCTGCATAAAGGCACGGAACGGTGCGATACCGGTACCCGGGCCAATCATGATAACCGGCGTCTGCGGGTTCGCCGGCAGGCGGAAGTTGTCGTTATGTTCGATGAAGACGCGAACTTCGCCCTCTTCTTCCACACGATCGGCGAGGAAGCTGGAGGCACCACCGGCGCGGGCGCGGCCTTCAATGTCGTAACGCACGACGCCAACAGTCACGTGCACTTCACTTTCGACTTCCGCCTGGGAGGAAGCAATGGAGTACAAACGCGGGGTCAGCGGGCGCAGAAGATCAACTAACGCCTGAGCGTCCAGTTGTGCCGGGGAGAAACGCACCATATCGACGATTGGCGTGGTGGCGGCGTAATGCTGCAACTGCGCTTTATCGCCCACCAGCGGCAGCAGCGATTCACTGCGCGTTAGCGTGGCGTAGTTTTCCACGATATTGGCGGTGTTGACCGTCAGCTCAAAGTGCCACTGTAAGGCTTCCGCCAGCGGCAGCGTTTTGCCATTAACCGTGACCGGTTCATCACCCTTCAGCCACAGCAGCTCTGCCAGCTCTTTAACCAGCGCAGGATCGTTCTGATACCACACGCCCAGCGCGTCGCCCGGCTGGTAGCGCAGGCCGGAATCGCCGAGATCGATTTCGATATGGCGCACATCTTTTAGCGAGTCGCGACCGGTGATTTTCTGATTCACCGCAAGTGACGCCGCCAGCGGCGCTTCTTTGGTATACGGGCTGGTGTGTACTTCGTTTACCGCACCACTCGCAGCAACTTGCACAGACGGTGCAGACGGCGCACGCGCTTTCAGAACCTCAACCAGACGCTCACGCCACTGCGCGGCAGCGGCCTGGTATTCGACATCCGCATCCACCCGATCCAGCAGGCGCTCGCCGCCCAGTTCCGCCAGCCTGCTGTCGAAATCTTTCCCCGCCTTACAGAAGAACTCATAGGAGGTATCGCCCAAACCAAACACGGCAAAAGCGGTGTTCTCAAGCTTCGGCGCTTTTTTCGAAAACAGGAATTTATGCAGCGCCACGGCTTCTTCCGCCGGCTCACCTTCCCCTTGCGTCGACGCCACCACGATCAGTAATTTTTCATTGGCGATTTGTTTGAATTTATAGTCGCCAGCGTTGATCAGAGTAACGTTGAGCTTCGCAGCGATCAAATCATCGCGCAGGGCTTCCGCCACACGACGCGCATTACCGGTTTGCGAGGCGGAGATAAGCGTAATACCGGGCATTTCAGCAGCAGGCGCAGGGGCCGCCGCATTGCTGCCAGGCTGCTGATTCAGCACGCCCCAGAAATAGCCAGAAACCCACGCGAGCTGTGCGGGAGTGAAGTCAGTCGTGGCTGCCTGAAGGCGTGCCAGTTGCTCCGGATTTAGCGGTAGCAAAGCGGAAGGTGGGGCCTGTGTCGTCATGCGTTGTCATGTTCCAGTAAGCAAAGCGGATTTCAGCAATAAAACCCAAACTGAAGATAAGGTTAACGGCGGGGATAGTAACAATTAAAGAAGGGATAGAAATAACAAATAACCAAATGGACTAACCTGTTTTAGTTATAGTCATTAACGACAAAAACGATTTAATAACTATATGATATATAAATAGTTATCAAACATTAACAGCGTAAATATGACGTTCTGATGCTTAGCGCCCTTTTAACTAATGATAAAAATTGTACTTTACGGTACCCTACGGCGGTTTTTCGCATTCTTGAGAGTAAAAAATGTCCACCACCTTGTTTAAAGATTTCACCTTCGAAGCCGCTCACCGCCTGCCGCATGTACCAGAAGGGCATAAATGTGGCCGCCTGCATGGTCACTCATTTATGGTGCGTCTTGAAATTACCGGTGAAGTCGATCCGCATACCGGTTGGATCATGGATTTTTCTGAGTTAAAAGCGGCGTTTAAGCCGACCTACGACAGACTCGATCACTACTATCTGAACGATATTCCGGGCCTCGAAAACCCAACCAGTGAAGTGCTGGCAAAATGGATTTGGGAGCAGGTTAAACCGGTGGTTCCACTGCTGAGCGCAGTAATGGTAAAAGAAACCTGCACAGCAGGCTGCGTGTATCGCGGCGAGTGATCCCGACCTTGCCGGATGGCGACGCACCGCGACTGATCCCGGCCTACCTTATTAGCAAGCGTAGGCCGGACAAGCGAAGCGCCCCGGCAAAACTTATCAGGCAATATTCAGATATTTGTGGGTTTGCATCGACAAACGCCAGTTACGCGCAATACAGGTATCAATACACAAACGCGTCGCATCTTCTTTCTGACTGATTGGCTGTAGAGCGATGATGCGTGGTTTTTCGTCGCTCAACGTGGCCAACAGTTCATCCAGTGCTTCAATATCGCGAACGCGACCAACCGGATGTTTGATTTCATTCGCGCGCTCCAGTGCCTGCGACAGCACATCATAACCGCCGCGCATATTTACCTTCGGCGATACGGTCACCCAGGTATTCGGCGTACAGCGCACTTCATGGGTGCCGCTGGTTTCAATCTGGCAGCTAAAGCCGTTCTTTTCCAGCAGGTCAGTCAACGGCATCAGATCATGAATGCAGGGCTCACCACCGGTTATCACCACATGACGGGCGGTATAGCCCTGACGCTGAATAACAGCCAGCAGATCTTCACTGCTCGCCGCACCCCATTTATCACTCTCTTTCGTCTTAGCCAGGATGCTGTACAGGGAGACTTCCCGATCCTCAAGCTTATCCCAGGTGTGTTTGGTATCGCACCAGGCACAGCCAACCGGGCATCCCTGTAAACGAATAAAAATGGCGGGGACGCCGGTAAAGTAACCCTCACCTTGCAGGGTCTGGAACATCTCGTTAATCGGGTACTGCATAGTCATCTCTGTTTAGGGTTATGGACGCGTATTATTGCAGATTTGCACGCTCAGGTCTTGCCCCCGGCTGCGCTGTCCCCTGAGTTAAAAATCATGAAACATGATCTCGTGTTTGCACCTGCAATGATCGAAGAGCTGTGATCTAATTTCATAGCTGTTCAGGCAGCGTTTTGATGTAACAAAATATTATTGATAATAACCTTATAAAAATAGTATAAATATTTTAAAAGTAAAATATTTCAAGCATGTACAAACGGAAACATGAAATTATGAATTTATTAGCATCACGCATAGTCAAATTCGATCCGCGGTATCTTTTTATATTAGAATAGGCTTAAGAAACCTAAACTTACGCTAATTTTCCATTTAATCTCCGTTTAATTATCCGCGCCTAGAATCCAGTCAACCACCCCTAATGAGACTGCATTCATGAATACACTATTAATTACTGGCGCAACCGGTTTTTTGGGCGGAGCCGTTTTAGAAAACATTCTGAATCAGACAAATGGATTTAATCTGCTGCTTTTAGTTCGTGCCAGTAATGATGTATCTGCGCTGGAACGGATAAAGGAAAATCTGCGCAAATTCAATATTGCAGAAGAAAAATTGGCAACACTTAGCCCGCGGAATATCCTGTTGGGTGATTTAGTAGAACCTGAAGCGTTTCTTAACGACCCGCGTCTGGGCCAGGTTACTCATGTCATCAATTGCGCCGCCGTCGCCTCTTTTGGCAACAACCCGCTTATCTGGAAAGTCAATGTCGAAGGAACGCTGAAGTTCGCCCGGAGAATGGCCTGTGTCGGCAGCCTGCAGCGTTTTCTTCACGTTGGTACAGCAATGTCATGCTCCCCAGACCCCGATTCACTGGTGGCCGAAAGTGCAGAGTTTCGCGAGCGTGCTGAGCATCTGGTTGAGTATACGCACTCTAAATCCACGATAGAACGTCTGATACAACAGGAATGCCCAACATTACCACTGGTTATCGCGCGGCCTTCGATCGTTGTTGGCCATACTCATCACGGCTGTAAACCCTCCAGCAGTATTTTCTGGGTATTCAGCATGGGTCTGATGCTACAAAAATTTATGTGTTCGATGGAAGACCGTATTGACGTGATCCCGGTTGATTATTGCGCCGATGCATTGCTGATGTTACTGAGCAGTCCACTTGCTCGCGGTGAAGTGGTGCACATCTCAGCAGGAGAAGAAAATAGCGTGAGGTTTGCAGATATTGATAACGCGATGGCATCTGCGCTGGAACAAGCTCCCGTCGGCAATAAATACGCACAGGTCAGCTATGAAACGCTGGTCCAAATGCGCCGTGAACTGAAGAATATTTTTGGCCCCTGCAACGAACGACTAATGCTGAAAGCCATGCGTCTTTACGGCGCGTTCGCAACGCTGAACGTGCGATTCAGCAATGATAAGCTGCTCAGCATGGGGATGCCGAAGCCGCCGCGTTTTACCGATTACATTGAGCGCTGTGTACAGACGACACGTGGGCTGACTATTCCACAGCAAATGGCAGTGGACTTTAAATAGGTTGCTATTGTGCAGGCAAAAAAATGCCAGCCCGAAGGCTGGCATTTTTAAATCAGAGAAAGAACAGGATTACGCCTGACCTTTGATCTCTTTACGACCGTTGTACGGAGCTTGTTCACCCAGAGCTTCTTCGATACGAATCAGCTGGTTGTACTTAGCAACGCGGTCAGAACGGCTCATAGAACCTGTTTTGATCTGGCCTGCAGCGGTACCAACAGCCAGGTCAGCGATGGTAGCGTCTTCAGTTTCGCCAGAACGGTGAGAGATGACAGCGGTGTAGCCAGCGTCTTTCGCCATTTTGATCGCAGCCAGAGTTTCGGTCAGAGAACCGATCTGGTTGAATTTGATCAGGATGGAGTTAACGATGCCTTTTTCGATGCCTTCTTTCAGGATCTTGGTGTTGGTTACGAACAGGTCGTCACCAACCAGCTGGATTTTATCGCCCAGTACTTTAGTCTGGTATGCGAAACCGTCCCAGTCAGACTCGTCCAGACCATCTTCGATGGACACGATCGGGTACTGTTTGGTCAGTTCTTCCAGGAAATGAGTGAATTCTTCGGAGGTGAATGCTTTGTTGCCTTCGCCAGCCAGAACGTATTTACCGTCTTTGTAGAATTCAGACGCTGCACAGTCCATCGCCAGAGTGATGTCTTTGCCCAGCTCGTAGCCAGCTGCTTTAACCGCTTCAGCGATTACCGCCAGAGCTTCAGCGTTGGAACCCAGGTTCGGCGCATAGCCGCCTTCGTCACCCACTGCAGTGTTCATACCTTTGGCTTTCAGAACTTTAGCCAGGTTGTGGAACACTTCAGAACCCATACGTACAGCTTCTTTCAGGGTTTTAGCGCCAACAGGCTGAATCATGAATTCCTGGATGTCGACGTTGTTGTCAGCGTGCTCACCACCGTTGATGATGTTCATCATCGGAACCGGCATGGAGTATTTGCCCGGAGTGCCGTTCAGTTCAGCGATGTGTGCATACAGCGGCAGGCCTTTAGCAGCAGCTGCTGCTTTGGCGTTCGCCAGGGACACAGCCAGGATGGCGTTTGCACCGAAGTTGGATTTGTTTTCAGTACCGTCCAGATCGATCATGATCTTGTCGATGCCAGCCTGATCTTTAGCATCTTTACCCAGCAGAGCCTGAGCAATCGGGCCGTTAACAGCTGCAACAGCTTTCAGTACGCCTTTACCCATGAAGCGGGATTTGTCGCCATCGCGCAGTTCCAGTGCTTCGCGGGAACCAGTAGAAGCACCTGACGGAGCTGCTGCCATACCAACGAAACCACCTTCCAGGTGTACTTCGGCTTCAACAGTCGGGTTACCACGGGAGTCGATGATTTCACGACCGATGATTTTAACGATTTTGGACATTAGGTTTTCCTCAGTACAAGTTAAACTAAAACTCCAGACAAACAATGCACCCTGATGGGTGCATTGCCGTTCTAACTTTTTACTTCTTACTTCGCCTGACGCTTCTGATGTTCACTGGCGGCTTTCACAAAGCCGGCGAACAGCGGGTGTCCATCACGTGGCGTGGAAGTAAATTCCGGGTGGAACTGACAGGCCACGAACCACGGATGATTCGGTACCTCAATGATCTCGACCAACTGATCATCACCGGAACGGCCTGCAACACGCAGACCCGCAGCTTCAATCTGTTTCAACAGCATATTGTTGACTTCGTAGCGGTGGCGATGGCGTTCAACAATTGTCGGCGTACCGTACAGTTGACGAACCAGACTCTCATCGCTCAGCTGACACTGTTGCGCACCAAGACGCATTGTGCCACCCAGATCGCTCTTCTCGGTACGGACTTCGACGTTGCCGTCTTCATCACGCCATTCAGTAATCAGGGCCACCACCGGGTACTTACAGTCTGGCACAAATTCTGTGGAGTTGGCGTTGTCCATTCCCACGACGTTACGAGCAAACTCAATCAACGCAACCTGCATACCCAGGCAAATGCCCAGATAAGGAATATTGTTCTCACGCGCAAAGCGCGCTGTCGCGATTTTACCTTCAACACCACGGTAGCCGAAGCCGCCAGGAATCAGGATTGCATCAAGACCTTTCAGGATCTCAACGCCGCGCGTTTCGACATCTTGCGAATCAATCAGCTTGATGTTGACGGTGACACGATTCTTCAAGCCACCGTGCTTCAGCGCTTCGATAACTGACTTATAGGCATCCGGCAGTTCAATGTACTTGCCGACCATACCAATAGTCACTTCGCCTGCCGGATTCGCTTCTTCGTAGATAACCTGTTCCCATTCTGACAGATTCGCTTCCGGACAGTTCAAGCTGAATCGTTTACAAATATAATCGTCAAGGCCCTGAGATTTCAACAGGCCCGGAATTTTATAGATGGAATCGACATCTTTCAGAGAAATCACCGCTTTTTCCGGAACGTTACAGAACAATGCAATTTTCGCACGTTCATTAGCCGGAACTGCGCGATCGGAGCGACAAATCAGGATATCTGGCTGAATACCGATAGAAAGCAGCTCTTTTACCGAGTGCTGAGTCGGTTTAGTTTTGACTTCACCTGCCGCCGCCATGTACGGAACCAGCGTCAGATGCATAAACAACGTGTGCTCACGGCCAATTTCTACGGCCATCTGGCGAATCGCTTCAAGGAACGGCAGAGATTCGATATCGCCAACGGTTCCGCCGATTTCAACCAGAACAACATCATGACCTTCGCCGCCTTCCAGAACGCGTTCTTTAATGGCATTCGTGATGTGCGGGATAACCTGAACGGTCGCGCCCAGGTAGTCGCCACGGCGTTCTTTACGCAGAACGTCGGAGTAGATACGACCGGTGGTGAAGTTGTTACGGCGGCTCATTTTCGTACGAATGAAACGCTCATAGTGACCCAGGTCCAGGTCGGTTTCAGCGCCGTCTTCGGTAACGAACACTTCCCCGTGTTGGATAGGGCTCATAGTACCTGGATCGACGTTGATGTACGGATCCAGTTTCATCATGGTTACATTGAGGCCACGGGCTTCAAGAATGGCTGCCAGGGAGGCTGCGGCAATGCCTTTTCCCAGAGAGGATACGACCCCGCCGGTCACAAAAATATAGTTCGTTGTCATGCTGGACCTGAGAAGTTAGGGTGAAACGATGGAATTACCAAGACGGGAAAGTAGTATACCCGAACATGACGAGCGCCACAAACTTTCATTATTCCTCCTCTTCACCAGGCTCACATTAACATCGGGAGTGAGAAAATAGCCCCTTTGGGGTAAATGTTTTTGACGTAAATCAAGCGCTTGTTATTTAAAAAATCACACAAATCGCCCTTGACCGACGAAATCCCTTAGAGATCAATTTCCTGTCGTTTTACCTGTTGCCAGACTTCTTCCATTGTTTCCAGATCAACACCTGTCATTTCCAGACCGCGGGCAGCCACAATTCGCTCAACCTCACGAAAACGGCGCTCGAATTTTTCATTCGCTTTCTGCAAAGCAGTCTCTGCTTTAGTGCCTAAATGACGGGCCATATTGACCGTGGCAAACAGCAGGTCGCCCATTTCCTCCTCCAGTTTAGCCTGGTCAACGACAGCCTGCTTCGCCTCGAACATGACTTCGTCAATCTCTTCGTAAACCTTGTCGACAACCGGCCCTAATGTTTTCCAGTCGAAGCCAACATTTGAGCAACGTTTCTGGATTTTCTGGGCGCGCATTAGCGCCGGTAAACTACGGGGAATATCGTCCAGCGCGGAATGCTGTGACTTCTCGGCACGTTCTTCTGTTTTGATTTGCTCCCAACGGGTTAGCACCTCGGTGCTGTTACTGGCAGAAACATCTGCGAAAACATGCGGGTGGCGGCGTTCAAGCTTATCGCTTATCGCAGCACAGATATCATCAAAGTTGAAGCGCCCTTCTTCCTGTGCCATCTGGGCGTAAAACACCACCTGGAACAACAGATCGCCTAATTCACCACGCAGATCGTCGAAGTCTTCGCGCGCAATGGCATCAAGTACTTCATAGGTTTCTTCGAGGGTGTAAGGGGCAATAGTGGCGAATGTCTGCTCTTTATCCCACGGACAACCGTTTTCCGGGTCGCGCAGGCGCTGCATAATACCGAGCAGTCGATCGATTTGGTTCATTGGAATATCCTGAAATTTCAATATGGCAGGCCGGATAAGGCGACAGCCAACATCCGGCGATATAGCAATGCCTGATGGCAACGCTGACGCGTTTTATCAGGCCTGCAAGATCATCCGGCCTACAAAATAATTAATTACCGTGCAGACGGCGTGCGTCGATCACATCCGGCACCTGGTTCAGCTTGCCGAGCACACGTCCGAGTACCTGCAGGTTATAGATTTCGATGGTCATATCAATGGTGGCCAACTGTTGTTTGGTATCACTCCGGCTGGCAACCCCCAGCACGTTCACCTTTTCGTTGGCAAGAATCGTCGTGATATCACGTAACAAGCCGCTGCGATCGTTAGCCTGGACGCGAACCACCAGCGAATACCCTGCCGAGTAGCTTTCGCCCCAAACCGCGTCAACAATACGTTCCGGCGCATGCGAGCGCAGTTCATTCAGCTGTTCGCAATCCGCCCGGTGGACGGAAATACCGCGTCCCTGGGTGATAAACCCGACAATCTCATCGCCGGGAATCGGCTGGCAGCAGCGAGCGATGTGGTGCATCAGGTTACCCACCCCTTCAACCACCACGCGACCGTCGTCTTTTCGGCGACTCTGCGGCGCCTGCGTTTTCTGCTGAAGTTGTTTCAGCGCGGCGGCATCCTGTTCGGCAGCGCTTGGTTTATTAAACTGCGCCTGCAGGAAGTTCACCATCTGGTTGAGGCGGATGTCTCCTCCGCCAATCGCCGCCAGCAGCTCATCCAGCTCATTGAAGCTATAGCGCGGCAGCAGATGTTTTTCCGCTTCTTTCAGGCTAATACCTAAATGTGCCAGCTCATCGTCGAGGATCTGGCGGCCCGCCAGGATGTTTTTGTCGCGATCCTGTTTACGGAACCAGGCGTGGATCTTCGAGCGCCCCCGGCTGGTGGTCACATAGCCCAGGTTAGGGTTCAACCAGTCGCGGCTTGGGTTTGGCTGTTTCTGAGTGATGATTTCAATTTGATCGCCCATCTGCAGCTGATAGGTAAACGGTACGATGCGCCCGCCAATTTTCGCGCCAATGCAACGATGCCCCACATCACTGTGGATGTGATAAGCAAAATCGAGCGGCGTTGAGCCCGCCGGTAAGTCCACAACATCGCCTTTTGGCGTAAAGACGTAAACTCTGTCATCAAAGACCTGGCTACGCACTTCATCCAGCATTTCACCGGAATCCGCCATCTCTTCCTGCCAGGCTATCAGTTTACGCAGCCACGCAATGCGGTCTTCATGACCAGAGCGCGCCGCGCCTGAAGCAGTACCTTCTTTGTACTTCCAGTGCGCGGCAACACCCAGCTCAGCATCTTCGTGCATCTGTTTGGTACGGATCTGGATTTCAATGGTTTTACCGCCAGGCCCCAGCACAACCGTATGGATTGACTGGTAACCGTTAGGCTTTGGATTGGCAACGTAGTCGTCGAACTCATCAGGCAGATGGCGATAGTGAGTATGCACAATCCCCAGCGCGGCATAGCAATCCTGTAAACGCTCAGCCACGATACGCACCGCACGCACATCGAACAGTTCGTCAAAAGCCAGCTGCTTTTTCTGCATTTTGCGCCAGATGCTATAGATGTGCTTCGGACGTCCGTAAACTTCGGCTTTGACGCCTTCCGTTTTCATCTCTGAGCGCAAATGACCGACGAATTCATCAATGTAATGTTCCCTGTCGATACGACGTTCATGCAGCAGTTTGGCAATACGTTTGTATTCAGCCGGGTGCAGGTAACGGAAGCAGTAATCTTCCAGTTCCCATTTTAATTGCCCGATGCCTAATCGGTTAGCCAGCGGGGCGTAGATATTGGTGCACTCTTTTGCCGCCAGTACGCGTTCATCTTCCGGCGCATCTTTCACTTCTCGCAAATGGGCAATACGTTCCGCCAGCTTGATGACCACGCAGCGGAAGTCGTCGACCATTGCCAGCAGCATGCGACGAACGTTATCGACCTGCTCGGAAGAGACTGAATCGGTATGCGTGGCTTTAAGTTGGCGTATCGCCGCCATATCACGCACACCATGGATAAGGTTAACGATTGACGTGCCTACGCTCTCGCGCAGGATGTCTTCACTCACCACATTGGCATCCGCCAGAGGGAACAGCATCGCCGCTCGCAGCGTGTCGATGTCCATGCTCAGCATGGAGAGTATTTCCACCATTTCGACGCCACGCCACAGCAGCAGATCCGCATCCGGATGCCCCTGTGTCTGCTGCAGGCAATACGCCCAGGTTTCGGCTAAGCGTTCACACGACTGCTGGCTGGAGATCCCAAGACTCGCGATCCATTTCTTAGGATCAAACTCACCAGCTTTATTTATATGTGCACTTCTTACCGCAACCATCGTCCTCTCCTTAAGGGGCATGGCCTGTCGAAGTCGACAAGCCGTACCCATTGTCTTTCACGTTGCATTACAACCCGAAATCCAATGGGTATAAAATTCATTACAAACGCTCAAACAGGACCATCGATTCCAGATGTCCAGTGTGCGGGAACATATCGAGCATCGCCAGTCGCCGAACGGTATATCCTGCATTGAGTAACGCTTCGCTGTCACGAGCCAGCGTAGCAGGATTACAGGATACATAAACAACGCGGCCAGGGTTTAACTTTATAATATGTTGCATCACGCCGGCAGCCCCCGCACGCGCAGGATCGAGCAATACTTTATCAAATCCGTTCTTTGCCCATGGTTGTTTGGTGACATCTTCTTCAAGGTTTTCATGAAAGAATGTCACATTGTGTAGTCCGTTATTCCGCGCATTTTCCCGGCCTTTTTCCACCAGCGCAGGGACACCTTCAACACCCACAACGCTCGCTGCTCGTACGGCCAACGGCAACGTAAAATTCCCCATACCACAGAACAAATCGAGCACCCGGTCCTCTCGCTGCACATCCAGCCATTCCAGCGCACAGGAAACCATTTTTTGGTTTACCCCTTCATTGACCTGGATAAAATCACGCGGGCTGAAGGTTAAACGTAGTCCATTTGAATCATACCAGGGCGATTCTTCTGAATTTGATTCCAGTATCTCGCTTTGCGGAGCCAGAAACAAAGACAGTCCCTGAGAATGCGAAAAGTGTTCCAGTTTTTCTTTATCCGCGGCACTCAATGGTGAGGTGTGGCGCAAAATCATCAGAGTTCCACTTCCAGCCTGCACCAATTCGACATGCCCCAAGTGACGCAGCCCCTGCAGACTCTGCAGGCATGCCCGAATTTCAGGCAGCAACGCCTCAAGTTGGGGCACCAAAATAGGGCATTGCTTCACATCAATAATGTCGCTGGAGCCGGACTTGCGAAATCCCATCTGCAATTGCTGCTCTTTCGAGCGATAGTTCAGACTTAAACGCGCGCGGCGTCGATAGCCCCACGGGGTATCGGCGATAACTTCTGTCACCTCACATTTCATTAAACGCGATAACGCTGCACTTTTGCTACGCTGCTGCAACGAGATGCTGGCGTGCTGCTGTTGACAGCCACCACAGACCCCAAAATGTGGACAACGTGGCACTTCACGTTCCGAACTGTCGTTTAAACGACGTTTGACTTGCGCGCGGGCGAACTGTTTTTTATCTTCAGTTATCACCACTTCTGCGCTTTCCTGAGGCAGCAATTCCGGTATAAACAGGGCTTTCCCGTTATGACGAGCAACGCCCTGACCAAAAGAATCAAGGTCATTGACGGTAACGGTTATGATCTGACGCGTCGTCACGCGTCGTTTTGCAGAGTAGAATTGCGCCATCGACGAGATATTTCTCTATTTAACAGTGTGACCCTAATTGTCCCATAACGGAACTCCATGACCAACTACAGCCTGCGCGCACGCATGATGATTCTGATCCTGGCCCCGACCGTCCTGATAGGTTTGCTGCTCAGTATCTTTTTTGTTGTGCATCGCTATAACGACTTGCAGCGTCAACTGGAAGATGCTGGTGCCAGCATCATCGAGCCACTCGCGGTTTCCAGCGAATACGGCATGAACTTGCAAAACCGGGAATCCATCGGCCAGCTTATCAGCGTGTTGCATCGTCGCCATTCCGATATTGTGCGGGCAATTTCCGTCTATGACGAAAATAACCAACTGTTCGTCACCTCCAACTTTCATCTTGATCCGTCAGAGATGCAATTGGCTACCGGATCGCCGTTTCCGCGAAAGCTGAGCGTAACCCGGCACGGGGATATCATGATCCTGCGTACCCCTATTATATCGGAAAGCTATTCACCTGATGAATCTGCCGTTAGCGATGCCAAAAACACCAAAAATATGTTGGGGTATGTGGCGCTTGAGCTGGACCTCAAGTCCGTGCGATTACAGCAGTACAAAGAGATCTTTATCTCCAGCGTCATGATGCTGTTTTGTATTGGCATTGCGTTAATTTTCGGCTGGCGTCTGATGCGCGACGTGACCGGACCAATTCGCAACATGGTGAATACCGTTGACCGAATACGTAGAGGTCAGCTCGATAGCCGCGTGGAAGGTTTCATGTTGGGCGAACTGGATATGCTGAAGAATGGCATCAACTCGATGGCAATGTCTCTCGCCGCCTACCATGAAGAGATGCAGCACAATATCGATCAGGCGACTTCAGATCTGCGCGAAACGCTGGAGCAGATGGAAATCCAGAACGTTGAACTGGATCTGGCGAAGAAACGCGCCCAGGAAGCTGCACGTATTAAATCAGAGTTCCTGGCGAACATGTCTCATGAGCTACGTACACCGCTAAACGGTGTCATTGGCTTTACACGCCTGACACTGAAAACCGAGTTAAATACCACCCAGCGCGATCACCTGAATACAATTGAGCGCTCTGCTAACAACCTGCTTGCTATCATCAATGATGTGCTCGACTTCTCTAAACTGGAAGCGGGTAAACTGATTCTGGAAAGCATACCGTTCCCGCTGCGCAGCACACTGGATGACGTCGTAACGCTGTTAGCGCACTCCTCCCATGACAAAGGGCTGGAGCTAACACTGAATATTAAAAATGACGTTCCGGACAATGTGATTGGCGATCCGCTGCGCCTGCAACAGGTCATTACCAACCTGGTCGGCAATGCCATCAAATTTACTGAGAGCGGCAATATCGACATTCTGGTTGAAAAACGCGCGCTCAGTAACACCAAAGTCCAGATTGAAGTTCAAATCCGCGATACCGGTATTGGCATCCCGGAACGCGATCAGTCCCGTCTGTTCCAGGCTTTCCGTCAGGCTGATGCCAGCATTTCGCGCCGTCACGGCGGTACCGGACTTGGCCTTGTGATCACACAAAAACTGGTCAATGAAATGGGTGGGGATATCTCGTTCCATAGCCAACCCAATCGCGGTTCCACTTTCTGGTTCCACATCAGTCTTGATCTCAATCCTAATGTTATCAGCGATCGTTCAACCACCCGCTGTCTGGCCGGAAAACGACTAGCTTACGTTGAACCAAATGCTACCGCCGCGCAATGCACGTTAGATATCTTGAGTGAAACGCCGCTGGAGGTGATTTACAGTCCTTCATTCTCTGCATTACCGGCAGAACACTACGATATTCTGCTACTTGGTGTCCCCGTCACTTTCCACGAGCCGCTCACCATGCAGCATAAACGTCTGGCAAGCGCAGCCGCAATGACCGATTTCCTGTTGCTGGCGCTGCCTTGCCATGCGCAGATTAACGCTGAAAAATTAAAGCAAGGCGGCGCGGCGGCATGTCTGTTAAAACCGCTCACCTCAACCCGATTGCTGCCTGCGTTAACCGAATATTGCCACCTGAACCAGGGTGCAGAACGCCAGTTGTTAGATGAAAGCAAGATTGCGATGACCGTGATGGCGGTGGACGACAACCCGGCGAACCTGAAGCTTATCGGCGCATTACTTGAAGATAAGGTTCAGCACGTCGAGCTGTGCGACAGCGGGCAGCAGGCGGTGGACAGAGCCAAGCAAATGCAGTTTGATCTGATCCTGATGGATATTCAGATGCCAGACATGGACGGTATTCGTGCCTGCGAACTGATCCATCAGCTTCCACACCAGCAGCAGACACCGGTTATTGCGGTAACAGCACATGCCATGGCAGGGCAAAAAGAGAAGTTACTCAGCGCCGGAATGAATGACTACCTGGCTAAGCCGATTGAAGAAGATAAATTGCACAGTTTGCTGTTGCGCTATAAGCCCGGTGCCGGCACATCAGCCCGGGCTATCGTGGCGGCCCCCCCTGACCCCGTGGTCAACCCGAATACGACCCTCGACTGGCAACTGGCTTTGAGACAGGCTGCCGGTAAAAACGATCTGGCGCGGGATATGCTGCAAATGCTGATCGATTTCTTGCCTGAAGTCCGTAACAGAATTGAAGAGCAACTGGTGGGTGAAAACCCTGAAGGGTTGGTGGATTTGATTCATAAACTACACGGCAGCTGCGGTTACAGCGGGGTTCCCCGCATGAAAAACCTGTGCCAGCTTATTGAACAGCAGTTACGTAGCGGGACCAAAGAAGAAGATCTGGAACCAGAGTTTTTAGAGCTTCTTGATGAGATGGACAACGTCGGGCGAGAAGCGAAACGGATATTGGGGTGATATTCGCCGAATGCGGCGTAAACGCCTTATCCGGCCGACAGGTTTCGCTGTTTACCGTAGGCCCGATAGGCGTCGCGCCATCGGGCACATCGCCGGAGCGGCGTAAACGCCTTCTCCGACCTACAACTCAGCGTAATTGCTGCCCTGCTTTAAGCGTTGCGGCCACGTTTCGTGCCGTCATCCGCACATTTTCACTCGCATTATCCAGCGCCTCATCCAGCGTGCAAATGGTATAAATCACGCTAAAAACAGCATCAATTCCATGCTCATGCACCACGCTAACATCTGGCGTCAGGCTGCCTGCAATACCAATGACGGGCTTATTATATCGCTTTGCAACGTTCGCTACGCCTACCGGGACTTTGCCATGGATCGTCTGACTGTCAATACGCCCTTCCCCGGTCACAACTAGATCTGCATCCGCAACGCAGTCGTCGAGGTGTAACGCATCCGTCACGATCTCGATACCACGGCGTAGCTGCGCGCCGCAAAACGCATACAGTGCAGCTCCCATGCCTCCGGCAGCGCCTCCACCGGCCAGATCCAGCACGTTAACGTCCAGATCGCGGGCAATCAGTTGTGCATAGTGCGTCAGCGCATTATCCAGACGGGTGATCATCTCTGGCGTTGCCCCTTTTTGTGGGCCAAATACTGCAGAAGCGCCCTCTTTACCGGTCAGCGGGTTCGTGACATCACAGGCCACTTCGATACGACAGGTGGCAAGGCGCTTATCTAACGCTGAAATATCGATCCTGGTGAGCGCTTCCAGACCGATCCCGCCTTGTGCAATCTGGTTATTCTGTGCATCAAGCAATTTGGCGCCCAGTGCCTGCACCATACCGGCACCACCATCATTGGTCGCACTACCGCCAATCCCGATGATGATGTGTTCTACACCCGCATCCAGCGCATGGCGAATCAACTCTCCGGTCCCCCATGAGGTGGTTTTCAGCGGGTCGCGTAACCCTGCCGGAACTCGCTCTAACCCACTGGCGGCCGCCATCTCGATAAACGCTGAGCGCTCATCTCCTGATACCCCATAAAATGCCTGTACCTTACTTCCCAGGGGCCCCGTAACATCAACATGCACAAGGTGGCCCGCCGTAGCGGCAACCATCGCCTCGACCGTTCCTTCACCACCATCAGCGACCGGTATCTTTACGTAATCCGCATCAGGCCAGATCTCACGAAAACCCTGCTCAATGGCAGTTGCCACCTCAAGCGCACTCAAACTCTCTTTATAAGAATCCGGTGCAATTACTATTTTCATAAGCCGTCCTTACGCATGTTGATTCTGTTAATCATACACCTGGAGATGTGCCGGTTCCTGTCAGAACCGGCATAACACTTAGCGCACCATGCATGGGCGTTTATTATCGAAGGTCCAGTTCGGGATCAGGTACTGCATTCCCATCGCGTCATCACGCGCTCCCAGGCCATGTTGCTGGTACAGTTCGTGCGCTTTCATCACCTGGTCCATATCCAGTTCTACACCCAGACCCGGCTTCGCTGGTACCTGTACCATGCCGCCTTTAATGTCGAACGGTTCTTTGGTCAGGCGTTGGTTACCTTCCTGCCAGATCCAGTGGGTATCAATGGCCGTAATTTTACCCGGCGCAGCAGCAGCCACATGAGTGAACATCGCCAGCGAAATATCAAAGTGGTTGTTAGAGTGTGAACCCCAGGTGAGGCCAAACTCATGACACATCTGCGCTACGCGAACAGACCCCTGCATGGTCCAGAAATGCGGGTCAGCCAGCGGAATATCCACAGACTGCAACGACAGCGTGTGCCCCATCTGACGCCAGTCGGTAGCAATCATATTGGTCGCCGTCGGCAGGCCAGTAGCACGGCGGAATTCCGCCATCACTTCACGCCCAGAGAACCCCTGCTCTGCGCCACATGGATCTTCAGCATAAGCCAGCGATCCTTTCAGATACTTACCGATCTTGATCGCTTCATTCAACGACCAGGCGCCGTTGGGATCGAGCGTTACGCGGGCCTGCGGAAAACGCTTCGCCAACGCGACGATAGATTCCGCTTCCTCTTCCCCTGCCAGCACGCCACCTTTCAGTTTAAAGTCGTTAAAGCCATATTTTTCATACGCGGCTTCAGCCAGGCGCACAACCGCATCCGGGGTCATCGCCTCTTCATGACGCAGACGATACCAGTCGCACGTCTCATCCGGCTGACTCTGGTACGGCAGCGGCGTTGCCTTACGGTTACCCACGAAGAACAGGTAACCCAGCATTTCTACTTCGCTACGCTGCTGTCCATCACCCAGCAGAGAGGCGACGTTTACGCCCAGATGCTGACCTAACAGATCCAACATGGCCGCTTCGATCCCAGTAACCACATGAATAGTGGTACGTAAATCAAAGGTCTGCAAACCGCGACCGCCCGCATCACGATCGGCAAAAGTATTGCGTACCGCATTCAGCACGTTTTTGTATTCACCTAACGTTTTGCCCACCACCAGCGGAATCGCATCTTCCAGCGTTTTACGGATTTTTTCTCCGCCGGGAATTTCACCCACGCCGGTATGACCGGAGTTATCTTTAATAATCACAATATTGCGCGTGAAGAACGGAGCATGTGCGCCGCTCAGGTTCATCAACATGCTGTCGTGGCCCGCAACCGGAATAACCTGCATAGAGGTAACCAGTGGGGTAGAAAATTGTGCGCTCATAATTAAGTCCTTATTCAAAATTAGTGGCGGCCGAAAACGGGACGTTTACGGTCAAAAGTCCATCCGGGGATCAGATACTGCATTGGGCCTGCGTCATTACGCGCGCCGCCGGGCAGCGCCTTATAGGCTTCATGCGCTTTCTGCACCTGATCCCAGTCCAGTTCCACGCCCAGACCGGGCGCATCGGGTACCGCAATTTTTCCGTTTTTAATCTCCAGCGGATTTTTGGTCAGGCGGCAATCACCCTCCTGCCAGATCCAGTGGGTATCAATAGCCGTTGGATTACCCGGCGCAGCCGCACCGACGTGGGTGAACATCGCCAGCGAAATATCAAAGTGGTTATTAGAATGGCATCCCCAGGTCAGGCCCCAGTCATCGCACAACTGCGCCACGCGTACCGCGCCGGAAAGCGTCCAGAAGTGCGGATCGGCCAGCGGAATATCGACTGCATTCAGCATTACCGCGTGGCCCATTTCGCGCCAGTTGGTAGCAATCATGTTGGTCGCCACCGGCAAACCAGTCGCGCGGCGGAACTCGGCCATCACTTCGCGCCCGGAAAAGCCCTGTTCAGCGCCGCACGGATCTTCGGCATAGGTCAGCACATCATTCAGGCCTTTGCACAGGGAGATGGCTTCATCCAGCAGCCAGGCACCGTTTGGATCGACGGTAATACGCGCATCCGGGAAACATTTTTTCAGCGCACGAGCGGTGTCGATTTCCTGCTCGCCCGGCAGCACACCGCCCTTCAGTTTGAAATCTTTAAAGCCATAACGATCCTGTGACGCCTGCGCCAGACGCACCACCGCGTCGCTGGTCATCGCTTGCTGGTGACGTAATTGATACCACTCATGTTTACCCGGCGTACTTTCCAGATACGGCAAATCGGTTTTGCAGCGATCACCTACATAGAACAGATACCCGAGCACGGTCACTGCATCACGCTGCTTACCCGGACCTAACAGCTCGCAGACCGGTACATTCAGCGCTTTGCCCAGCAGATCCAGCAGCGCGGCCTCCAGTGCCGCCACCGCATTGACGCGCAGCTCAAATGTCCAGGCACCTTTGCCGAAAGTATCAAAGTCAGCAGCCTGATTGCCTTTATGTACCTGCTGGACCACCTTATTCAGGCGGGCCACTTCCTGACCCAATACCATCGGGATAGCGTCAACCAGAGTCTGATAAATCACTTCACCGCCCGGCGCTTCACCGACGCCGGTATTACCGGCGTTATCGGTAAGAACCACAATATTGCGAGTGAAATATGCGTTGTGCGCACCGCCAATATTGAGCAGCATGCTGTCATGCCCGGCCACCGGGATGACCTTCATATCGGTAATAACGGGGCTTGATTGTGTTGTCATCATCATTGTCCTGCGACAGGTTTCAGTTCGATACGTTTAATATCACCGACCAGCACCAGATAGCTCACCACAGCAATCAGCGCATGCACCCCAACGTAAATCAAGGCACCATTAAACGACCCCGTCGTGCCCACAATGTAGCCAATAGCAATCGGTGTCACGATGCCGGAGATATTACCGAACATGTTGAACAGACCGCCGCTCAGGCCGCTAATCTCTTTGGGGGCCGTGTCTGCCATTACCGCCCAGCCCAGTGCACCAATACCTTTACCGAAGAAAGCCAGCGCCATAAAGCCGATAATCATCCACTCAACGTTGACGTAGTTACAGAACACCATCACCATTGACAGCAACATACCCAACACGATTGGCGTTTTGCGGGCGATATTCAGCGAACCGGTGCGACGCATCAGCCAGTCGGAAATAATGCCGCCGAGCACGCCGCCTGCGAATCCGCAAATAGCCGGGACCGACGCGACAAATCCCGCTTTCAGAATCGACATACCGCGCGCCTGTACCAGATAGACCGGGAACCAGGTGATAAAGAAGTAGGTCAGCGCGTTAATACAGTACTGACCGATGTAGATACCAATCATCATGCGGGAACCCAACAACTGTTTGATTTGTCCCCATTTCACGCTGAACGGAACTTTAGCTTTAGCGGCTGCCTGATCCATGTTGATCAGTGCGCCACCTTCGGCAATGTAATCCAGCTCTTTTTGGTTTACACCCGGGTGCTGGTTTGGTTCATGAATCACCTTCAGCCAGACAAAGCTGATGATGATCCCGAGTCCGCCCATAAAGAAGAATACGTGTGACCAGCCTACTTCGTGGGTCAGCCAGCCCATGATTGGCGCGAAGATAACGGTGGCAAAGTACTGCGCAGAGTTAAAGATTGCGACCGCCGTGCCCCTCTCCTGTGCCGGGAACCATGCAGCAACTATGCGACTGTTGCCGGGGAAGGATGGCGCTTCAGCTAACCCCACAAGGAAGCGCAGGGTAAACAACGCAACGATAATGCCGAAGCCGCTAAAGATATCGACAAAGCCCTGCAGCAGGGTAAACATGGACCAGATAAAGATGGACCAGAAATAAACGCGTTTTGAACCAAAGCGGTCAAGCAACCAGCCGCCGGGGATCTGGCCGATAACATAGGCCCATGAAAAAGCGGAAAATACATACCCCATCCCGACGGCATCAAGGCCAATGTCTTTGGCCATCTCCGAACCGGCAATGGATAAGGTGGCGCGATCGCCGTAGTTGAAGGATGTGACGATAAACAACATCACCACTATCCAGTAGCGAGCGTTAGTGCGTTTTTCCGCGCTGCTCGCCGCCTGACTTAATGAACTCATTGTTGCACTCCTGAATCGTGGCTTTCGCCAGTTCATTCTGTACAGCACCTGTAGGGTGATCAGAATGAGAGGTTAGTGTGTGGCAGTTTTGGTACAGCTCAGGGCCGTTTTATTCTGACTCGCTGCCTTTTCGGGAACTGACGGGAAAAGTATATGAAGGAGTGCCTCTTACCCTCACCGTGCAAAAACACAACATTGCGAGGGGTGAATGAGGTTGTTTATGGCATAAGCCTAAGGGAATGGAAGATGCTTCACGAAATTGGCGTTTGAGGGGGATTTATTGCCGGGTAATGGCGACGCCTTACCCGGCTTATGATTCGAACTGTGCGGATGGTTGGGTAATATTCTATTTGAGGAGCGTTGCCCAGTGTTCTACCCAAGGGTTGGATTCGCTTTCCGGTTCCGGATGTTCACCGGCATCAATCAGCAGCATCTCACCTACACGCTGGGCGCTCTGTTCCTGCAAAAGCGCATCAAACTGCTTACCACCGCCGCAGAAATTGGCATATGAACTGTCACCGAGCGCAATAATGCCGTAGTGAACGTCGGGCTGAAAACCCAGTTGGTCTTTAATTCCCTGAAACAGCGGCACGATGCTGTCCGGCAGATCGCCTTGTCCCGTCGTTGACGTTACGACCAGGATGTACTTGTCTTTGTACTTTTCCCAGTCAGCCAGTTCCGGATCTTCATAAACCGTAGCTTTATGCCCCTGATTTGCGAGGATAGCTTCGGCCTCTTCGGCAACCAGCAGCGCGTTTCCGTACATCGTGCCGACAAAAATTCCAATTTCCGCCATAACCGTAATCTCCTGGGACTTAAGAATCTATCTGCTTATCCTGACCTGACAGCTCGCTGAACTCAACCCTTTCATTCTCAGGGAGAAGTCCACGCCAGCCAAACTGTGATAGCGCCTGCATCCAGACGTCATCCAGCCCGGCGCGAATAACCAGAGGTTCACCGGTGAAGGGGTGCGTAAGTTCAAGCTGGCTGGCATGCAACATCAGGCGCTGGCAGCCAAAATGCTCTGCGGCGCTGCGGTTTTGTCGCAAATCACCGTGCTTGCTGTCGCCAATAATCGGATGACGCAAATGCGCCAGGTGACGTCTGAGCTGGTGTTTTCGACCGGTTTTAGGATCCAGCTCCACCAGCCCGTAACGGGTGGTCGGATAACGTCCGGTCGCCACCGGCATTTCAACCGTCGCCAGGCCGCGATAATGGGTTACCGCAGGCTGTGGGCCTTTGTCGTCACGGGCAAATTTATCGGCAATCTTGTCCAGCTCTTCCACCAAAGGATAATCCAGCACGGCATCATCCATCAGCCAGCCACGCACAATCGCATGATAGCGTTTTTGGATTTGATGCTGCTCAAACTGCTGTGCCAGCCGTCGTCCGGCCTCGCTGGACAGCCCCATCAACAGCACACCGGATGTCGGTCTGTCGAGTCGGTGGGCGGTAAAAACGTGCTGACCAATCTGGTCGCGCACCGTTTGCATGACCACCACTTTCTCATCGCGGTCGAGCCAGCTACGATGAACCAGCCAGCCCGAAGGTTTGTTGACTGCAACCAGCCATTGGTCCAGATAGAGAATCTCCAGCATCAGGCGTTATCACTGGTAAATAGCGCATCCAGATCCTGCAATGCAATCAGGATCACATCGCGCTGTGGATGATCGGCTGCCAGCGCCATTTCATAATATGGCGCAATAGCGAACGCTTCTGGAAGTGGCTGCGCATTATCAAGCAGCGCATGCATGCGGGGAATCAACACCCACTGCAGCCATTCAACCGGCTCCATGGTATCCATACAAAAAGGCTGCGTGCTGGAAAACAGATGCGCTTCTGGCTCATCCATCCGCCAGTGATTATGTTCACGCAGCAGTGCTTCAAGCGCATGCAACTGCTCGCGCACACGGTCATGAGTCGTCATGAAATTAACCTCAATGATGAAAAATCTGGCGCGAAGAATAGCACCAGTAGAAAGGAAATAAAAAAAAGGGAGCACTGTAAAAACAGTGCTCCCGGTTCGTTTCGCAGCATTCCAGCTACTTTTAGTGCTCCCTGCTCATCCGTGACAACTTTTCCTGTGGTCTTGCGACCGCGTTCATCCTGAACTTTTGCATCCTGCTCACATCACCCCGATGTGAAAACTTCATCCTGAAGTGTCCTGGCCATCCTGACCCGCCGAACATCCTGACCGGCTCTCGTTCTCCATCCTGGAGGTGTCCTTTAACGCTTCCCGCGTTTTCCTCTTTGCTTCATCCTGAAACCTGTCCTTGCAGCACCGTCCTGGTGTGTCCTGCCGAAGTGTCATCATCCTGATGTTCACTTCGTTGTGCGACTCCTTGTCGACAGAGATAGAATCGCCTGTTTCGCATTGTCTTACAAGACACTTACAGACATACCCTAATGATTATTTTCATATGAAAGTTATCAATAAAACATTAACCAATTGAATTATAAATAGTTAACATTATATCGGTCGATGAAGTCTTTACTGAACACCTGGCAATCTCCTACAGGGTTTGTAAGAGATCTCTCACACGCCCTAGGGCAAACTGGATTACAGAACAGGCTTAAGTTGAGTAAGAAATTCCGCAAGCGAGGCCGCCAGAACCGTCCGTTTACGGGTTCCCAGCGTTTCCTTGCAGACTTCCCCAGACAAGTTGCACACTGAAATAACATCAAGTTCATTGTCCAGTGTGGCAATAAAAAGTGTAGGAGAGAGCTTAAGGCGTTTTTGCGTAACCAGGTGGCCGATCAGGTTTTCCTGTACGCGCCTGAAGTCATCTTCAGACCAGGTTTGCAGCAGAGTAAGTTTCTCATCCGCAAATTGTGCGTGCATGTCCCCGGCAAACTGGGTGGTATAAAACGCATGAACAGCGGGTTGTACCACAATATCAAAGGCGCGTTCAACCGCGTTTACATTCGGCTCGCCCACAAAAGGCTGCGGTTGCCAGTACACCGCATCGTTCGTGGAGGAGATGATGCACGGAGACGGTACGCCATACAGCTCTTCACTCAGCGGCCAGCTGCCGTTTTTTTCATGCCATGCATCGCAATAACGCGTCGTAAAGGCTGCCAACGCCTGTGCTGTCAATTCGTCCACTGATTTCTCTCTTCACAAAAGCCAGGATACACTTGTCGCATAGTGTATCTGGTTTATGACGGTGAAACATGTCCTCTTATGAAAATCATCAGGCGCTTGACGGCCTGACTCTCGGAAAATCAACGGATTACCGGGATATTTACGACGCCAGCCTGCTGCAGGGTGTTCCGCGCAGCCTGAACCGCGACCCGCTGGATCTAAAGGCCGATAATCTGCCTTTTCACGGCGCCGATATCTGGACGCTGTATGAACTGTCATGGCTGAATGCCAACGGCTTACCGCAGGTTGCGGTCGGCCATGTGGAGCTGGATTACACCAGCGTTAATCTGATTGAATCAAAAAGTTTTAAGCTGTATCTGAACAGTTTTAATCAGACGCGTTTTGACTCATGGGAACACGTCCGTCAGACGCTGGAACACGATCTACGCGCCTGCGCGCAAGGTGATGTCAGCGTAGCGCTCTATCGTCTTGACGAACAGGAAGGGCAGCCGATAGCCCACTTCAATGGCACCTGTATCGACAATCAGGATATCGTCATCGATAACTACCAGTTCAGCACCGACTATCTGGAAAATGCCGTAAGCGGTGAAAAAGCGGTGGAAGAGACGCTGGTCAGCCATCTGCTAAAATCCAACTGCCTGATCACCCACCAGCCTGACTGGGGTTCCATACAAATTCAGTATCGCGGTCGCAAAATCGACAGGGAAAAGTTGCTGCGCTATCTGGTCTCCTTCCGCCACCACAATGAATTTCACGAGCAGTGTGTGGAACGCATTTTCAATGACCTGCTGCGTTTCTGTCAGCCGGAGAAACTGAGCGTATACGCACGCTACACGCGACGCGGCGGCCTCGATATCAACCCATGGCGCACCAACACAGATTTCACCCCCGCAACAGGCAGACTGGTGCGTCAGTAATCTTTTTTCTCAATTTTGCGTGTCGGATTCCGCGCGCAAGGTTGTGAAAGGTCATAAGCCAGGGCTATTGTAATCAGTAGAGGATGATATCTCTCGTCCCGTAAGGAGTTTACTTGATTACACATATTAGCCCGCTTGGCTCAATGGACATGTTGTCGCAGCTGGAAGTCGATATGCTTAAACGCACGGCCAGCAGCGACCTGTATCAACTGTTTCGTAACTGTTCGCTTGCCGTTCTGAACTCCGGCAGTTTGACAGACAACAGCAAAGAGCTGCTGTCTCGTTTTGAAAGTTTCGACATTAACGTGCTGCGCCGTGAACGCGGCGTGAAGCTGGAACTGATCAACCCACCTGAAGACGCGTTTGTCGATGGGCGCATCATTCGCGCGCTGCAGGCCAACCTGTTTGCCGTACTGCGCGACATTCTTTTCGTCAATGGCCAGATCCATAACGCGGGTCGTTTCCAGCATCTGGATCTCGAAAGCTCGGTTCACATCACCAACCTGGTCTTCTCCATTCTGCGTAACGCCCGGGCGCTTCACGTCGGTGAAGCGCCGAACATGGTCGTCTGCTGGGGCGGTCACTCCATCAACGAGAACGAATACTTGTATGCGCGTCGCGTGGGCACTCAGTTAGGCCTGCGTGAACTGAACATCTGCACCGGGTGTGGTCCGGGCGCGATGGAAGCGCCAATGAAAGGCGCCGCGGTCGGCCACGCTCAGCAGCGCTACAAAGACAGCCGCTTTATTGGTATGACCGAGCCGTCAATTATCGCGGCGGAACCACCAAACCCGCTGGTTAACGAACTCATCATCATGCCGGACATTGAAAAACGTCTGGAAGCGTTCGTGCGTATCGCTCACGGCATTATCATCTTCCCGGGCGGCGTAGGGACAGCAGAAGAGCTGTTGTATCTGCTGGGTATCCTGATGAATCCGGCCAACAAAGATCAAGTTCTGCCATTGATCCTGACCGGGCCAAAAGAGAGCGCCGATTACTTCCGCGTGCTGGACGAATTTATCGTGCACACGCTGGGAGAAGAGGCGCGCCGTCACTATCGCATTATCATTGACGATGCAGCGGAAGTCGCTCGTCTGATGAAAAAAGCGATGCCGCTGGTGAAAGAAAACCGTCGCGACACAGGTGATGCTTACAGCTTTAACTGGTCAATTCGTATCGCACCTGATTTGCAGATGCCGTTCGAACCGTCCCACGAAAACATGGCGAATCTGAAACTGTATCCAGACCAGCCTGTTGAAGTGCTGGCTGCAGACCTGCGTCGCGCATTCTCCGGGATTGTCGCGGGGAACGTGAAAGAAGTCGGCATTCGCGCCATTGAAGAGTTTGGCCCGTACAAAATCCACGGTGACCCTGAGATGATGCGCCGCATGGACGATCTCCTGCAGGGCTTTGTTGCACAACATCGTATGAAGTTACCGGGCACTGCGTATATCCCGTGCTACGAGATCTGCGCATAACCTTCAACACCCGCTAGCAGCGCTATAGCGGTGACAGTTTTGTCCATATCAAAGCCGGATTTGGCGCATCAGCCAACCGGCTTTTTTAGTGATACCAGTCACATAGCTCACGCAATAACATAAATATCAATTATCTTTCGTCTGGCGAGCCCCAAAACGCAAACGATTACCTCCCAGGGGAAACCGTGATTTATCACCGCAAATTATAATTAGTCATCAGAATTCACTAAAAACAACAGTTTTTATAGCGCAACCCTCGTATCTTCGCGCCCTGTCTTTCATGCCATATGTCGTTAATGTTAGCCTTCACGCCCGTAAATTCGCTTTGACTATTTTTTAACAGATTAATGGTCCAAATTTATCCACATAAAAGGTGGATTATTGCATTTGAGATCGCGATCACTGATACATTCATTACTTAAATGTATCTTTCCGCCCGAAAATTATTACGGCGAAAAATTATATAAAAATCGCTAAACGAATTTCGTTTTACAGTCGGGTATTTTTTCATTGGATTGAACCCAAACCCGACTTTTTAAGCTTCCTCCAGGAGAAACAGATGGAAAACACGCAAACCAGCACTATCGTTACGGGCCAGACCCGCAGCGCATGGCGCAAGACAGACACCATGTGGATGCTGGGCCTTTACGGCACGGCGATTGGCGCGGGTGTATTATTCCTGCCAATTAACGCAGGCGTTGGCGGTATGATCCCGCTGATCATCATGGCCATTCTTGCCTTCCCAATGACCTTCTTTGCTCACCGTGGTCTGACCCGCTTCGTGTTGTCCGGTAAAAATCCGGGTGAAGACATCACTGAAGTTGTAGAAGAACACTTTGGCGTTGGCGCAGGTAAACTGATTACTCTGCTCTACTTCTTCGCTATCTACCCGATTCTGTTGGTTTACAGCGTAGCAATCACCAACACCGTTGAAAGCTTCCTGACTCACCAGTTGGCGATTACGCCGCCGCCGCGTGCAATCCTCTCTCTGATCCTGATTGTCGGCATGATGACCATCGTGCGCTTCGGTGAGCAGATGATCGTTAAGGCGATGAGCATCCTGGTATTCCCGTTCGTTGCGGCTCTGATGCTGCTGGCGCTGTACCTGATCCCTCAGTGGAGCGGTGCGATTCTGGAAACCATGTCTTTTGACTCTGCGGCAACCACCGGCAACGGCCTGCTGTTGACCCTGTGGCTGGCGATTCCGGTAATGGTGTTCTCCTTCAACCACTCCCCGATCATCTCCTCCTTCGCCGTGGCGAAGCGTGAAGAGTACGGTGATGAAGCAGAGAAGAAATGCTCCAAGATTCTGGCATTCGCTCACATCATGATGGTACTGACCGTTATGTTCTTCGTCTTCAGCTGCGTATTCAGCCTGACTCCGGCGGATCTGGCTGCAGCGAAAGAACAGAACATCTCTATCCTGTCTTACCTGGCAAACCACTTTAACGCACCGATTATTGCCTGGATGGCACCGATCATCGCGATTATCGCTATCACCAAATCCTTCCTCGGCCACTACCTGGGCGCACGTGAAGGCTTCAACGGGATGGTGATTAAGTCTCTGCGCGGCAAAGGCAAATCCATCGAAATCAACAAACTGAACAAAATCACTGCACTGTTCATGCTGGTAACCACCTGGATTGTGGCGACGCTGAACCCGAGCATCCTCGGTATGATTGAGACCCTGGGTGGCCCAATCATCGCGATGATTCTGTTCCTGATGCCGATGTATGCGATTCAGAAAGTACCGGCAATGCGTAAATACAGCGGCCATATCAGCAACGTGTTCGTTGTGATTATGGGCCTGATCGCTATCTCCGCTATTTTCTACTCTCTGTTCAGTTAATTCCCCTGCGCCGCTCTTCGGGGCGGCGCACCTCGATACACAATGGACGCCTCATGATTAGCGTATTCGATATTTTCAAAATCGGCATTGGCCCTTCCAGCTCCCATACTGTTGGCCCGATGAAAGCAGGCAAACAATTCACGGATGACCTGATTGCACGCGGAATTCTCACTGACGTAACCCGCGTAGTGGTTGATGTCTATGGCTCTCTGTCCCTGACCGGGAAAGGTCACCATACCGACATCGCGATTATTATGGGCCTGGCGGGTAATCTGCCGGATACCGTAGACATTGATGCTATCCCGGCCTTTATCCAGGATGTGAATACTCATGGACGTTTGCTGCTGGCGGACGGTCAACATGAGGTCGAATTCCCGGTTGATAAGTGCATGAATTTCCATGCGGACAATCTGTCCCTGCACGAAAACGGGATGCGTATTACCGCACTGGCAGGCGAAAAAGCCATTTACAGCCAGACGTACTATTCCATCGGCGGTGGATTTATCGTTGATGAAGAACACTTTGGTTTGCCGAATAACAATCCGGTAAACGTGCCGTATCCGTATACATCCGCAGCCGATTTGCAACGACACTGTCAGGAAACCGGACTATCACTTTCCGGCCTGATGATGCAGAACGAACTAGCCCTGCACAGCAAAGAAGAGCTGGAACAGCACTTTGCAAACGTCTGGGAAGTGATGCGCAGTGGAATTGAACGCGGTATCACCACCGAAGGCGTATTGCCGGGCAAACTGCGCGTTCCGCGTCGTGCGGCAGCACTGCGTCGTATGCTGGTTAGCAGTGACAAAACCACGACTGACCCGATGGCGGTTGTAGACTGGATCAACATGTTTGCGCTGGCCGTGAACGAAGAGAACGCTGCCGGTGGACGTGTAGTTACCGCCCCGACGAACGGCGCATGCGGGATTGTTCCTGCAGTGCTGGCGTACTATGACAAGTTTATCCGCGAAGTGAACGCTAACTCACTGGCACGCTATATGCTGGTCGCGAGCGCCATCGGTTCCCTGTACAAGATGAATGCCTCAATTTCGGGTGCTGAAGTGGGCTGTCAGGGTGAAGTCGGCGTGGCGTGTTCTATGGCGGCGGCGGGTCTGGTAGAACTGCTGGGCGGTAGCCCGACGCAGGTATGTATCGCCGCAGAAATCGGTATGGAACACAACCTGGGTCTGACCTGCGATCCAGTTGCCGGACAAGTTCAGGTTCCGTGCATTGAGCGTAACGCCATTGCATCGGTGAAAGCGGTGAACGCTGCTCGTATGGCGCTGCGCCGTACCAGCGAGCCTCGTGTATGCCTCGATAAAGTTATCGAGACCATGTACGAGACAGGTAAAGATATGAATGCCAAATACCGCGAAACCTCGCGTGGCGGTCTGGCGATGAAGATCGTTACCTGCGATTAATCCCTGGCGCAAACTTATCCGGCCTACAGTGCCACAGTCATTTGTAGGCCGGATAAGGCGTCAGCCGCCATCCGGCAAAATGTTGTTTCAGATCTTCGCCTCCCCCCACTGTGAATGTTACCCTACAGCCTGATTTATCAGGGAGAACACCGTGGCCGTCCATCTGCTCATTGTCGATGCACTCAATCTCATTCGTCGCATTCACGCCGTCCAGGGGTCGCCCTGCGTGGAGACGTGCCAGCACGCGCTCGATCAGTTGATTGTGCACAGTCAGCCCACACACGCCGTGGCGGTATTTGATGACGAAGCGCGCAACAGCGGCTGGCGTCACCAACGCTTACCTGACTACAAAGCCGGTCGCCCGCCAATGCCTGACGATTTACACAAGGAAATGCCCGCCTTACGCGCCGCTTTTGAACAACACGGCGTCTGTTGTTGGGTCTCGAGCGGGAATGAAGCCGATGATTTAGCCGCAACGCTGGCGGTGAAAGTCACCCAGGCGGGACATCAGGCCACCATCGTTTCGACAGATAAAGGTTATTGCCAACTGCTCTCCCCAACATTACGCATTCGCGACTATTTCCAGAAGCGCTGGCTGGACGCGCCGTTCATTGAGAAAGAATTTGGTGTAATGCCTCAGCAATTGCCAGATTATTGGGGACTGGCCGGGATCAGCAGCTCAAAAGTGCCGGGCGTTGCAGGTATTGGTCCCAAGAGTGCAACACAGCTACTCATGCAGTTTCAGCATCTGGAAGGGATTTACGCACATCTGGAAGACGTGCCGGAAAAGTGGCGCAAGAAACTGGAGATGCACCAGGAGATGGCGTTTCTGTGCCGTGATATCGCGCGGCTGCAAACGGACTTACATATTGACGGAAATCTCCAGCAGCTACGGCTGGCACGGTAGTCTTATTGCCGGATGGCGCTGCGCTTATCCGGCCTACGCATCGTCCCTCCAGTAGGCCGGATAAACGCCAGGTGATTACCAGGCGGTATGGTAAAGCTCGACAATATCGGCAATGCTTGCTTCACGCGGATTACCGCCAGTGCAAACATCGTCAAATGCCGCCTGCGCCAGCGCAGGAATATCTTCCTTACGTACCCCCACATCACGTAAGTGCGGCGGGATCCCCACATCGCGGTTAAGCGCAAACACAGCATCTACCGCAGCCTTACGCGCCTCTTCCAGCGTTAAACCTTCCACTTTCACCCCCATCACCCGGGCGATATCGCGGAATTTCTCTCCGGTGTATTCGGCGTTGTAGTGCATCACGTGCGGTAACAAAATGGCATTGGCGACGCCGTGCGGAGTGTTATAAAAGGCCCCTAGCGGGTGTGCCATCCCGTGCACGAGCCCCAGACCGACGTTTGAAAATCCCATTCCGGCAACGTACTGACCCAGCGCCATTGCCTCACCAGACTGGCTGTCACCATTAACAGAGCCGCGCAACGCCCCGGCAATGATCTCAATGGCTTTGATGTGCAACGCGTCAGTGAGTGCCCACGCCGCCCGCGTAATATAACCTTCAATAGCATGGGTCAACGCATCGACCCCGGTCGCCGCTTTTAACGCGGCAGGCATACCATCCATCATATCGGCATCAATAAACGCCACCTGCGGAATGTCATGCGGATCGACACAGACAAATTTACGCCGATTTTCTTCGTCCGTGATCACGTAGTTAATGGTCACTTCCGCCGCCGTCCCTGCCGTCGTAGGGATTGCCATCACCGGTACGCTCGCAGCACGTGTTGGCGATAACCCTTCAAGGCTGCGTACATCGGCAAACTCAGGGTTATTGTGGATAATGCCAATCGCTTTGCAGGTATCCTGCGGGGAGCCGCCGCCTATAGCTATCAGATAATCTGCGCCACTTTGCTGAAAGACTTCCAATCCCTCCTTCACCACTGCAATTGTAGGATTTGGGATCACACCGGAATAGATTTCCCACGGCAAACCGGCGGCATCCATACGGGATGTCACCTTATCGACAACGCCGCACTGTACCAGGTTTGCATCGGTGACAATCAAAGCCTTGCGATAACCCCGACGGATGACCTCGTCCGTTAATGCCCCAACAGCTCCCCGGCCAAACCATGCCGTTTCATTCAGAATCATTCTGTTCGCCATCGTATTTCTCCTTTTCGCTATGCGAAATTACTCTTCAATTCGTAATCCGTAAGATTTGAATTTCTCCAGCACAATGGCGATCTCTTCGTCATCCAGCACCGGCACCGGGTCGACAATCGCCAGGGTGCTTAGATAAAGGCGGGCCAGGACTTCGACTTCATGCGCCAGCCATAGTGCTTTTTCCAGATTCGCTTCACAGGCAATCAACCCGTGGTGCTGCAACAACGTTGCCTTACGGCTTTTCAGCGCGACGCTCACATGCTCTGACAGCTCTCGTGTACCAAACGTCGCATACGGCGCACACGGGATAGAGTTCCCCCCAGCCGCGGCAATCATGTAATGGATTGCCGGAATAGGACGGTTCAAAATCGACACGGCGGTGCAATGAATCGCATGGTTATGAACGACTGCATTGGCATCCGGGCGCGTCTGATAAGCCGCCAGGTGAAAACGCCATTCACTGGAAGGTAATTGTCCTTTATCATATTTGCCGTCGTTATCTACGAACACGATCATGTTTTCAGTGAGTCTTTCGTAAGGGATACCGCTGGGTGTGATCAGCATTCCATTTTCATAGCGCGCACTTACATTTCCTGCGGTCCCCTGATTCAACCCAAGACGGGTCATTTCAAGGCAGGTTTCGATGATTTCACGTGATAAACGCATTCTTTCCATAATGATTCTCCGGGTACAGTTGCCCCTCGTCTTTATTGCGAAAAAATGCAGCCGCAGAGTAAGACGGGTCAGGTTTCAGGTATGAGCAGCCACTGAACACATTTATTCAGATTCAGTTGGCCGATTTAGTTAGTGCGACGAATTATTGTTGTCTTACGCGCTTAATTAGTTTCATCTCAACTTTTACAGTTTCTTTAATGGGCTGGTCATCAATAGCACTCATCATCATAGCGAAAGCTTTTTCCGCCCAGACATTTTCATCCTGCTGCATCGACCAGACATTATTCGCGAGGAATCCCAGCATGGGATGTTCATCAAATGTCCCGATATTAATATCCGGTGGAATCACACCGAAACGATTGCGAATAGCAATGACGGCACCTTCCAGTACAGGTAATGATGAGGCAATAAACGCCTGCGGACAGCCCTGTTCGTTGATCAATTTATCCATCAACCGATAACCACCATCCGGCGTATTATCCGGACCTTCACGCACCCAGTCACGATGAGAAATTCCATTATTGTTCAACGCGTTAAGGTAACCTTTTAAACGATCGCCAATACTGGGCAATCCGGTATCCCCGACTAAAAACCAGATCGGAGATTTGCCTGCATCAAACAAACTTTGCGTCAGCTTTTCACCGCCTAAAATGTTATGACTTTCAACCAGCGCGTTATCGGTATACTTAAAATCCCTGTCGAGTAGCACCATCGGTTTTCTGACCTGACGCAAATGGTGTTGCTGATTCTCTAATGTTGAAGGAACAATAAACAGGCCATCAACATTACGAGCTATTAACGCTTTCGTTAATTTGTTTTCGTAATCAACATCATCGTAGGTACAACTAATCGTTAATTGATATCCAGAACGACGACAACGTTGTTCAAGTTTCTCGGCCAGTGTGGCAAAAAAGACGTTAGATATATTGGGTACAATCAGCCCCAACGTATCTGTTTTATTCAGTTTCAGGCTGCGGGCTGAATGGTTTATGACATAACCATACCGTTCAACGTATTCATTAATACGCGTTTGGGTTTTGACACTGATACGATATTGCTCAGCCTTCCCGTTCAGCACCAGTCGCACGGTCGTCACCGATAAATTCAGATCGCTGGCTATCTGTTCTACTGTTTTAGCCATTTATATGTCCCAGTTCACATCCAAAAACGTCAATTCACAATCATAAAAGTATTTTAAACTTTTGTCTTACTGCATAACCTGGTTAAGCGCCTGCTGTTGATCCCACATCATCAGATATGCCTGGTATTTACGGTCATAGAAGTCCTGTCGTGCCGGATTCGCTTTAATCACCCCACCTGGGCAAACCATCGCCCGGCAGGCGGAGGGAACATCTGCCCACACCCCGCTGGCCACTGCACCGGTGATAGCCGCACCTAACGTCACCGCATCTTCTTCCTGCATAAGATGAATATCGCATCCGGTGGCGTCTGCATACTCTCGCAACCACAGAGGATTGTGTGTTGCACCGCCACATAGCGTCAGTCGAGAAATGGTATGACCGTTTTCGCGCATCACTTCCATAATGTGTCGCGTGCCGCAGGCAATCGCCTGTAATGTCGCCAGATACAGACGAGCAACCTGCATCTCACCTCGTTCAAGCGTCAAACCGCAAACGCTGCCCCGGGCATCGGGTCGTGCACGCGGGGAACGGTTACCGTGGTGATCGGCCAGCACATGCAGATAACGACCAGGCTCAGACTCCTGCTCCTCAAGTGCGGCAACCCATTCATTAACTAAAACGATGGGATGGCAACCCCGGGCCTCAGCTTTGTGAAACAGCTCAGCGCTGGCACCCGACTCCTGAAGCGTCCAGTCAACCAGCGCCCCAGCCGCGCTTTGCCCCCCTTCCGTCAGCCAGTAACCAGGCAGCATAGCGGACCAGTACGGCCCCCATACACCCGATGTATGAATCTCCTGCTCGCTGCACAGCATATGGCAATTTGATGTTCCGCTGATCAACGCCAATGTTCCCGCAGGCTCGGCACCGGCAAGCGCCACGCCACCCGCATGCGCATCAATCATGCCACTGGCGACTACCACCGCTGTCGTCAATCCCAGCGCCTGTGCCGCATCGGGGCTGAGCGTCCCAACGGCCGCGCCCGGGGGCAGGATCCGTGACGGAATTTTGTTGAGTAAATCAGTTAATTCAACCGCATCCAGCAGGGAGTGGCTAAAGCGTTGCTCATGTGCCAGATAGTTCCATTTACAGGTTAAAGTACACAGACCAGCAACATCACAAGCGGTGGCTTTCCAGACCAAAAAATCCGCCAGATCGTAGAAGCGGTGTGCACTCTGCCAGGTCGCGGGGAAATGGTTTTTTAGCCACAACGCTTTGGGTAGTTCCATTTCGACACTGACTTCACCACCGACATAACGCAACGCCGGGTCCTGTGTAGCGTTGATACGCTGCGTCTCCTGCACCGCACGATGATCCATCCACATGATGATGTTGTGGTCTGACGGTTCACCAGGTGAAACCGCCAGCCCCTGCCCCTGTTCATCCAGAGCCACTAACGAACAGGTGGCATCAAACCCCAGCGAGCGGATCTCCTCAACGCCAACCCCGGCTGACGACACAGCCTCCTTCACGGCATGGCAAACCTGCTGCCAGATTTCGGCAGATGACTGCTCTACCCGCTCGGGGCCTGGTCGAAACTGCGAGATAGGGAATGTCGCAAAAGCCAGCCGTTTGCCACTGGCATCAAAAACACCAGCCCTGACACTGGCGGAACCGACATCCACTCCGAGGAAATATCCACTGCTCATAGTAGCTCCCTGACGCTGGCTAATAATGGGGCGAATGTACCGCCCCCGCGGTCTTATTTTTTACCGAATGGGTGCAATAGCTTGTCGATTTCCGGTGTATCAATGTTCTGCGCATTAACAAATTTCACCGGAATATCAATTTCTTTCGGTACTGACTGACCTGACACGGCCGCATTCAGCGTCTTAATACCCTGATAGCCAATCTGGTACGCATCCTGTACAACAAAGCCCTGGATCACGCCAGATTTCAAGAAGGCAATGATTGCTTCGGTGCTATCAAAACCAATCACCTTCACTTTACCTTTCAGGTTTTGGCTATCAATGGCGTTCGCCACACCCAGCGTTGAGCCTTCATTGGTGCCGTAGATCCCGGCAATATCGGGGTTTGCCTGGATCATATCGATGGTTTTATCCATCGCTTTTTGCGGATCGCCATCACTGTACTGAACCGGCAGAACTTTGATATCCGGATATTTTTCCTTCATTCTGGCCACAAAACCTTCCGAACGTTCAATTGCGGAAGAGGTTCCAGCCACGTGCGCAATAATGCCGACTTTCCCTTTGCTACCCACTTGTGCAGCGAGAGCATCTGCCGCTTCAGCCCCTGCTTTACGGTTATTCGTTGCCACAAAGCTGACAGGAATGTCAGAATTTACGCCTGAGTCAAACGTCACCACCTTGATGCCGCGTGAATTCGCTGTTTCCACTAATGGCGCAAGCGCATTGGCGTCTAATGCCGCCAACAGCAACCCATTAGGTTTTTGCGCCATTGCGTTTTCAACCAACTGAATCTGCTCGGCAATCTGAGTTTCATCGGCAGGCCCAACATAGCTGGTCTTATCGCCCAACTCTTTCGCTGCCGCTTCGGTACCCATTTTTACGGTCTGCCAGAATTCATGCTGGAAGCCTTTACTGACCACAGGAAGGTTCATATCTTTAGCCAGTGCGCTGGATGTCATGCAGGCCAGCAGGGATAACGCATAGACAAAATTCCTGGTTCTCATTGTTTTACTCCGTTCTGAGTGAGTCACCCTAAACGTCAGGGTTATGTTGTCCCGTGACTTCCGGGTGCGTAAATCAACGAATTTTTTTGCGTAAAGTGTCGAGATAAACCGCGGCGATAACGACTACGCCCATGGCCACCATTTGCCAGAACTGCGAGACGCCCATCAGGTTCAGACCATTTTTCAACACGCTCATAATGAATGCGCCGATAATGGTGCCGCCAATAGTGCCAATCCCCCCCATCAGGCTGGTACCGCCAATGACCACCGCAGCAATGGCTTCCAGTTCATAGCCCACGCCGACGGTCGGCTGGCCCGAGTTCAAACGAGAGGCCAGAATGACCCCGGCAATCCCGGTCAGCAGACCACAAAATGCGTAGACGAAAATTTTCACGCGCTGGACTTTAATCCCGGAAAGATGTGCAGCAACCTCATTACTGCCCACGGCATAGACATAGCGGCCAATCACCGTTTTCTTGAGGATATATGCGGCGATCAGTGCGACAACCACGAGGTAAAAAACGGGGTAAGGCAGCACATCGAACAAGCGTCCCTGCGCCAGCATCTTGAATGTGGGATAATCAGCAAAGTAAATTGCCCGGCCGTCAGTCATTACCATATTGATGCCTCTGACGGACATCATCAGACCCAGGGTGGCAATAAAGGGCGGAATAGTCATTTTAGTGACCAGCAATCCATTGATATAGCCGCATAATCCACCCGCCAGCACACCCGCCAAAATACATACGGGCAGAGGTAATCCCAGCGTGGCGCTGATACCTACCGCAACACCAGAAAAGGCCACTACCGAGCCAAGAGAAAGGTCGATTCCTGAAGTGATAATGACGAAGGTAACGCCAATCGCCATGATGCCAATCACCGAGGTTTGCAGGGCAATTGTCATAATGTTTTCAGTGTTAAAGAAGAAAGGTGATCCAAAACTAAAAAATATCACCAGAATAATCAGACTCAAAAGCGGCGCCAGGCGCATTAAAAGCTCTTTGTTAATTTTTATTTTCTTATTATTGCTGTCTGAAGAGGTTACAGAGATAGTCATAAATTAGTCCTCTAACGTCGCATATTGCATGATTTTTTCTTGTGTGGCGTCATCAGAAGCTAACTCTCCGGTAATACGCCCATTACGCATAACTAAAATGCGATCGCACATACCCAGCACTTCCGGTAATTCAGAGGAAATCATGATAATTGATTTCCCTTTTGCCACCAGTCGATTCATTAATTCATAAATTTCAAGTTTGGCTCCCACATCAATACCGCGGGTGGGTTCATCAAAGATGAGAATGTCGGTGTCTTTGCATACCCATCTGGCAATAATAATTTTTTGCTGATTACCGCCACTTAAATTCAACGCAGCCTGTTCAAGATGCGGCGTCTTAATACGCAGTGCTTTCACCTGCTCTTCGCTGGTTTGCTGACAACGTTTGCTGTCCACATTGCCATATCGGTTGGAATATTCGGGGTAATTTCCTAGCATAATATTGCGTTCAACGGACAATCCTAATGCCAGGCCCTCTTTTTTTCTGTCCTCGGTTAAGTAGCTAATACCCTGCTGGATGGCATCAGGAATATCCTTGATTACCGTCTCTTTACCGTTCAACTTGATGGTTCCGCTGTCGATAGGATCGGCACCAAAGATAGCCCGTGCCAGCTCAGTACGCCCGGCCCCCATCAGCCCAGCAAAACCTAAGATTTCCCCCTGATGCAAGGTAAAATCGATATTGTTCAGTACGCCTTTGCGCGTCAGGCCACTGACTTCCAGCACCGGTTTACGCTGGGGTTGCGGCTCCCGACGGGGATAGATATTGCCAAGGTCACGCCCAACCATCATGGCAATCAGGTCGCTGATTTTGACCGAGTCATAATCCACGGTGGCAATAAACTGTCCATCACGCATGACGGTAGCGCGATCGGCTATCAGCGCCAGTTCCTCCAGTCGGTGCGAGATATAAACGATGCCCGTTCCCTGTTCTTTAAGTAAGCGTGTAACCCGGAATAAACTGTCAATTTCGGTTTCCGTCAACGCCGCCGTTGGTTCATCCATAATAAGAATCTTGGCATTCACCGATATCGCTTTCGCAATCTCAACCATTTGTTGCTGAGCAACAGTAAGATCGGCAACCATCGTGTCTGGGGAGATATTCAGGTTTAATTTTTGCAAAATATCGATCGCAGCCTGCCGCTGTTGTTTCTCATCCAGACGCCAGCGATTATTTTTGCAAAACTCCCTGCCAATAAATATATTGTCTTCGACCGTCAGTTCAGGAAAAAGGTTAAACTCCTGATGAATAATGGTGATACCTACGCTTTGTGCGCTCAATGGGTTTGCAAACGAAACGGGTTGGTTCTCAAAAATAATATCCCCTTCATCAGGTTGATATACACCGGATAAAATTTTCATCAGGGTAGACTTTCCCGCGCCATTCTCCCCCAACAGCGCATGAACCTCACCTTTGCGTAAAGTAAAATCCACATTACTCAACGCTAATACGCCGGGAAAACGTTTCGTAATATGACTCATCTGTAAAAATGTTTCAGACATTGCTGCTTTCCTCAATATACAGAAACTGTAATCAGTGAATCAGGCGAAAAACAGCGTTGCCAGGAAGCCATCGTCACCGTTAATGCGAATGTGTCTACAAGATCATATGCGTTTTATCAACGATGCTAACTCGAGTTAGCGATTGCCTTTTAAAGCTATTTTAGCTGCCAAAAATAGCCAAATCATTTGGTTTAAAACTGTGACACTGAACAGACAATTTATTTTATCTTATTAATTTAAAAAGAATTTAATGAAAAAAACTGTATTTGTTTATTTGACGCAGATCGAATTTTAACCACTTCTCGTGAGGCTTCTCACAGTTCCATAACAAAAAAGTTGTGCAAAAAACTCTCTAATACCTAAGCTAACTCGAGTTAGCAAAAATGGGTAATTCAGCCAACTGCGACAGTGGTGTCCGACATCCGCTTTTGCAGCACGGCATAAAGTGAGATGAGGAACCTCGAATGAAAAAAAATAGTTTACCGAAAATCGGTATTCGTCCGGTGATTGATGGGCGTCGTATGGGTGTACGCGAGTCGCTCGAAGAACAAACCATGAACATGGCAAAAGCCACTGCCGCACTGATTTCCGAGAAACTTCGTCATGCCTGCGGGGCACAGATCGAGTGCGTTATCGCAGACACCTGTATTGCCGGATTGGCTGAATCTGCCGCCTGTGAAGAAAAATTTAGTAGCCTGAACGTCGGCGTGACAATTACCGTCACGCCGTGTTGGTGCTACGGCAGCGAAACTATCGATATGGACCCTATGCGCCCGAAAGCCATCTGGGGTTTCAACGGGACGGAGCGTCCAGGTGCCGTGTATCTGGCTGCAGCACTGGCTGCACATAATCAAAAAGGGCTTCCCGCCTTCTCTATTTACGGTCATGACGTGCAGGATGCAGGTGATACCACTATCCCTGCCGATGTTGAAGAAAAACTGCTGCGTTTCACTCGGGCAGGTTTAGCCGTTGCCAGCATGAAAGGTAAAAGCTATCTGTCCGTCGGCGGCGTTTCAATGGGAATTGCAGGCTCTATTGTCGACCATAACTTCTTTGAATCCTGGCTGGGAATGAAGGTTCAACCTGTTGATATGACCGAATTGCGTCGTCGCATTGACCAGAAGATCTATGACGAAGCGGAGCTGGAAATTGCCCTGGCATGGGCGGATAAACATTTCCGTTATGGCGAGGATCAGAACGCACAACAGTATAAGCGAAATGAAGAACAGAGCCGTGCAGTGCTGAAAGAGAGCCTGCTGATGGCCATGTGCATTCGCGACATGATGCAGGGTAACCAGAAACTGGCAGAGAAAGGCCGGGTTGAAGAGTCGATGGGGTACAACGCGATTGCCGCCGGTTTCCAGGGCCAGCGCCACTGGACGGATCAATATCCAAACGGCGACACCGCCGAAGCGTTGCTCAACAGCTCATTTGACTGGAATGGCGTGCGCGAACCGTATGTCGTCGCCACCGAGAACGACAGCCTGAACGGTGTCGCAATGTTGTTTGGCCACCAGCTCACCGGCACGGCACAGGTCTTTGCCGATGTGCGTACCTACTGGTCGCCAGAGGCGGTAGAACGCGTCACGGGTAAACCGCTGACCGGCCTTGCTGAGCACGGCATTATTCACCTGATTAACTCCGGTTCAGCAGCGCTGGACGGCTCCTGCAAACAGCGCGACGGCGAAGGGAAACCAACCATGAAGCCGCACTGGGAAATCTCGCAGAAAGAAGCGGATGATTGCCTGGCGGCAACCGAATGGTGCCCGGCTATTCACGAATACTTCCGCGGGGGCGGCTACTCTTCTCGCTTCCTGACCGAGGGCGGCGTGCCATTCACCATGACCCGCATCAACATCATCAAAGGCCTGGGACCGGTGCTGCAAATCGCCGAAGGCTGGAGCGTGGAATTGCCGAAAGACATGCATGACCAGCTTGATGCGCGCACCAACTCCACCTGGCCGACCACCTGGTTTGCTCCACGCTTAACCGGTAAAGGCCCGTTCAGCGATGTCTATTCCGTGATGGCTAACTGGGGCGCAAACCACGGTGTGCTGACGATTGGTCACGTCGGCGCAGACTTTATTACGCTCGCCGCCATGCTGCGTATTCCGGTGTGTATGCACAACGTGGAAGAAGAGAAAATTTACCGCCCTTCCGCATGGGCAGCCCACGGTATGGACAGCGAAGGCCAGGATTACCGCGCCTGCCAGAACTATGGCCCGCTGTATAAGCGTTAAACATCGAGCGATTGCCTGATGGCGACGCTTACACGTCTTATCAGGCCTACGAAGTGGAAGGTTTTGTAGGCCGGATAAGCGCAGCGCCATCCGGCTACGTTTGGGGAGCAATTATGAAACAAGACGTTATCCTGGTCCTCGACTGTGGCGCGACCAACGTGCGGGCTATCGCCGTTGACCCTCAGGGAAAAATCGTTGCCCGCGCCTCAACCCCCAATTCCAGTGATATCGCCACAGAAAATAGTAGCTGGCATCAGTGGTCGCTGGAGGCCATTCTGCAACGTTTTGCCGACTGCTGTCAGCGGCTCTCTGCGCAACTGACCGCCTGCGAGGTTCGCGGGATCGCAGTCACCACCTTTGGCGTAGACGGCGCGCTGGTTGATAAAAACGGCAAGCAACTGTATCCGGTGATCAGCTGGAAATGCCCACGTACCACGGCGGTCATGGAGAATATCCACCGCTACATGTCACCGCAGCAGCTGCAGGAAATTTCCGGCGTCGGCGCGTTCAGCTTCAACACGCTGTACAAGCTGGTATGGCTTAAAGAGAATCACCCACAATTGCTGGAACAGGCACACGCCTGGCTATTTATTTCATCACTGCTCAACCATCGCCTCACCGGCGAGTTCACCACCGATATTACCATGGCGGGCACCAGCCAGATGCTAAACATCCAGCAGCGCGATTTCAGTGATGACATTTTGCAGGCAACCGGCATACCGCGCCGACTGTTTCCACGTCTGGTGGAAGCGGGCGAACAGATTGGGGTACTGCAACACGAGGCCGCCAGCCTGCTCGGTCTTCCCGCTGGTATTCCGGTCATCTCTGCCGGACACGACACGCAGTTTGCGCTATTTGGCGCGGGAGCTCAGCCAGACGAACCGGTGCTCTCTTCCGGCACATGGGAAATTCTGATGGTGCGCAGTGCGCAGGTGGACACCGCCCAGCTTAGCCATTATGCGGGTTCCACCTGTGAACTGGATAGCCAGCCAGGACTCAATAACCCCGGCATGCAGTGGCTGGCTTCCGGCGTCCTCGAATGGGTACGTAAGCTGTTATGGACTACCGATACGCCCTGGCAAACGCTAATCGATGAAGCGCAGGCCGTTCCGGCAGGGGCTGATGGGGTAAAAATGCAGTGCGATCTGCTCACCGGCGCGAACGCGGGCTGGCAAGGCGTGACGCTCAATACCACCCGCGGGCATTTTTATCGCGCCGCGCTGGAAGGGCTGACAGAACAACTGCAGCGAAATCTGCACTCGCTGGAAAAAATCGGTCACTTCCAGGCGACCGAGCTGCTTTTGGTTGGCGGGGGAAGCCGCAACGCATTGTGGAATCAGATCAAAGCGAACGTGCTCAAAATCCCGGTCAAAGTGCTGGATGATGCCGAAACCACCGTGGCGGGCGCCGCGATGTTTGCCTGGTCAGGTATTAGGGAATTTACCTCACCGGAACAGGCCCGTGCACAGGTGCGGTATCAGTACCGTTACTTTTATCCGCAAACCGAATCCGAACTGACAGGAGTCGAGTAACATGCTCAAAACGATATCTCCCTTAATTTCGCCCGACCTGCTGAAGGTGCTGGCGGAAATGGGTCACGGCGATGAGATTATCTTTTCCGATGCCCACTTCCCGGCCCACAGCATGGGACCGCAGGTGATTCGCGCCGACGGCCTGCTGGTCAGCGACCTGCTGCAGGCGATTATTCCACTGTTTGAACTGGACAGTTACGCCCCACCACTCGTGATGATGGCCGCCGTCGAAGGAGACTCGCTCGACCTCGACGTAGAAGCGCGATATCGGCAGGCACTGTCATTACAAACACCTTGCCCGGACATCACTCGCATTGACCGTTATGCATTTTATGAACGCGCACAAAAAGTATTCGCAATCGTTATTACAGGGGAGCGGGCAAAGTACGGAAATATCCTGTTAAAAAAAGGGGTAACGCCATAATCTCTTACCTGAATGCCCGACAGGTACGGGCATTCATCGCATGATGGGGTGAGAAAACATGAAAGCAGCGCGCCTGCAAGCAATCCTGGATCTGTTGAGCAACCATAAAAGTCTGACGACTGAAACCTTATCCTCACAGCTCAATGTCAGTAAAGAAACTATCCGTCGCGATCTTACGCAACTGCAGGCGCAGGGTAAGGTACTGCGTAATCACGGGCGCGCCAAAGTGATACATCGGGTAAACCAGGACTGCGGCGAGCCGTTTCATATCAGACTGAAAAGCCATTATTCCCACAAAGCAGATATCGCCAGAGACGCGTTAACGTGGATAGAGGAAGGTATGGTGATCGCGCTGGATGCCAGTTCTACTTGCTGGTACCTGGCTCGCCTGTTGCCAGACATTAACATTCACGTATTTACGAATAGCCAACCGATTTGCCTCGAATTGGGTAAACGTGAAAATATTCAGTTGATCAGTTCCGACGGTCGCCTTGAGCGTAAATACGGTTGCTACGTTAATCCATCGCTCATCTCACAGCTAAAGTCACTTGATATCGACCTGTTCATCTTTTCCTGCGAGGGGATCGACCGTGGCGGTACACTTTGGGATTCCAACGCTACCAACGCCGATTTTAAATCCATCCTGCTTAAGCGTGCGGCGCAGTCATTATTATTGATTGATAAGAGTAAATTTAATCGCTCGGGTGAGACGCAGATTGGGCATCTGGAAAATGTGACGCATATTATTTCAGATACAGAAATGATTGAAACAACCCACGCCGGATGAGGCGTTCACGCCGCCATCCGGCATATAAGTATTATCGTTCGTCGCGACGACCGCCGACGGCAGCCCACAGACGACGCACGTGCACGGTGACTTCTTCACGGTCGTGATAAAGCTGACGCGCCTGAATCTGGGCATTTACGCCATGTTCATCAAGCTGGGCCTGAATGTAAGCCAGGTTCTGTGATACCTCTTCGTAGCGTTTTTTCATCGGCAGCTTGAGGTTGAAAATCGTCTCACGACACCAGCCGTTGACCAGCCATTGTGCCATCAGCGCGGCAACCTTCGCTGGCTTCTCCACCATGTCGCACACCATCCATGAGATGTTGTTGCGATTCGGGCGATACTTAAATCCATCCTCCCGCAGCCAGGTGACCTGCCCGGTATCCATCAGGCTTTGCGCCATCGGACCATTATCCACCGAGTACACCCACATGTTGCGTTTAACCAGCTGATAGGTCCAACCGCCAGGACATGCTCCTAAATCAACGGCATACATTCCATTGGCCAGACGCTCATCCCACTCATCGGCAGGGATAAACACGTGCAGCGCCTCTTCCAGCTTCAACGTTGAACGGCTCGGCGCATCCGCCGGGAACTTCAGACGCGGAATCCCCATGTAGAACGGGGAGTTATTGTCAGGCCAGGAATAGCCGGTATAGCAACAGCCTGGCGCAATAAAGAAGACGTGAACTACCGGACGTTTTGGCGTTTCATGTTTTGCCAGCACGCCCGCTTCACGCAGCGCGGCGCGCAGCGGTACGGTAAATTTGCGGCAAAACTTAACCAGCTCTTTGCTTTCATTCGTGTCGGCAACTTCGACACGCAAATCGCCGCCTTTCTCCACCACGCCCTGCAGCATACCGACGATCGGTGTGATGCGGTCTTCCGGCGGCAAATATTGCAGTAGCTCGCCGACAACAAACATTTGGCGGGCAAAAATCAGCGAGCTAAACGGCAACTCTTTAACCAGCTTTTCCGCATCTTCCTGCTGATAGCATTCAAAGATGACATAACCCGCATTTTCTTTGACGCGGGCGAAACCAAAGATTTCGCGACGCCCTGCTTTATCCGTAATTTCTGCAGCGCACTCTTTTTCAAAACCCGGGCGACACAACAATACAACCTTATTCATGGCTTACGCCCTTACGTTTCAATCGAATAGCGCCCACTAACATCAGTGCCCAGCCTACAAGGAAGCTAAAACCACCGACAGGGGTAACAAACGCCCACAGGCGTAAATGAGAAAGCGCGAGGCAATACAGACTGCCGCTAAACAGCACAGTCCCTAATGCCAGGAACACACTACTCCAGTAAAACCAAATGCTGATGCGTCGCTGCATGGCGACGGCCAGACCAAAAATAGCCAGCGTATGAAATGCCTGATACTCAAGGCCAGTCTGGATCCACCCCATTTCAACAACGCCGAGGGTTTTACTCAGAACATGTGCCCCAAAGGCTCCCAGAGCTACAAAGATAAAGCCACTGACGGCGGCAAAAATCAGCATAAAACGGCTGGTCATGTTAATACCCTACGTAAATTATTGTTCATAACGAAAGCGGAATTTTTCTTGTTCCGTGGCCGCTTTCGCCAGTATCCACTGACGGAAGGCGGCTATTTTACCCAGTTCTGCCTGACTGTCATGACAAACCAGATAAAATGCGTTTTTGCTGACCAGAACATCATTAAATGGACAAACCAGACGTCCGGCTTCAATTTCGGACTGCGCCATAACGTTATTGGCCAACGCAACGCCCTGTCCATGGATAGCAGCCTGTAGCACCATGGCGCTATGGCTGAAGATAGGTCCCTGCTGTACGTTGATATGATTCAGTCCAAGCTGGCGCGTATAGGCTTGCCAGTCACGGCGCGACGCATCGTGCAATAATGTATGTTTAGCCAGATCGTCGGGCGTCTTCAACGGCTTATCACCGGTGAGTAATAGCGGCGAGCAGACCGGCAATAAATATTCTGCGTACAATTTTTCAACGCGCAGACCCGGCCAGTTGCCGCGTCCGTAGAAAATCGCCACATCTACATCGTCCGCCAGTTTGTCTTCCTGACGGTCCACCGCCTGGATCCTGACATCGATTCCCGGATAAGCTGAGTTAAAGCTAGAGAGTCTGGGCACCAGCCATTGGATCGCAAAACTGGGCAATAAACTGACGGTAAGTGCACCTTTTGCACTACGTGCCTGAAGTTTACGCGTCGCGTCGGTTAATTGCGAAAAAATCTCTTTGATGTCGAGGAAGTAGCTTTGACCTTCTTCCGTTAACAGCAAAGATCGATTGCGTCGACGAAATAGCTTCAGCCCCAGGAAATCCTCAAGAGACTTGATTTGATGACTTACTGCGGCCTGCGTCACAAAAAGCTCTTCTGCTGCGCGAGTAAAGCTCAAATGACGCGCTGCAGCATCAAAAACACGCAACGCATTTAAGGGTGGTAATCGTTTTGACATGACTTTTAGGCTTTGATGTTAAATGAATTTAACAATTAGCTAACAGGCTGTAACCTATTAGTTTTTTTTATCTGAGCCATTATAAATTGTCCGTTGAGGTTCTACCAGCAAATACCTATAGTGGCGGCACTTCCTGAAGCCGGAACGAAAAGTTTTATCGGAATGCGTGTTCTGGTGGGCTTTTGGCTTACGGTTGTGATGTTGTGTTGTTGTGTTTGCAATTGGTCTGCGATTCAGACCATGGTAGCAAAGCTACCCTTTTTCACTTCCTGTACATTTACCCTGTCTGTCCATAGTGATTAATGTAGCACCGCCAAATTGCGGTGCTTTTTTTTGTCCGTGTGTCTGCCAATGACGACCGGCTATTTCTCCAGTTCTACCATCTCTTTCACATCGGTACGGTTAATCTGCTGTTTGTTGCCGTTAGCGTCTTTATACGAAATCATTCCTGTCTCATTATCGGTCTTTGGCTTACCGTCAGACACGATTGTCCGGCCATCGTTGGTGTGCATCACGTAATTCGGACCGGAACATGCGCTCAGGGCAAAAGTCAGCATACAGGCAGAGATTATGGCGGTAGTCTTTTTCATATTCTTCTCCTCACAGCAATTTATGCCAGATAAAACGAATTTCATAACAGGCAAAATTATTCGCCTAACACTATCTAGCATAAGACACTGCACAGACTTTGCGGGGATATCCAGAGGATTCCGATGGTTAGCGCAACCCTTGTGTCTGCGCCCTTTTTGCGCCACGATCCGTTTACTGAACTGAGGAATACCATGAACGCTTTTAACCCCACGCAGTTTCGCGCACAATTTCCCGCACTCAACGATGCAGGTGTCTATCTCGACAGCGCCGCGACGGCATTGAAGCCGCTGGCGGTGATTGAGGCGACCCATCAGTTTTATAGTCTGAGCGCCGGGAACGTCCATCGCAGCCAGTTTGCTGAAGCCCAGCGTCTGACCGCGCGCTATGAAGCCGCGCGGGAAAAAGTCGCACGGCTGATTAACGCGCCGGATGACAAAACAATCGTCTGGACCCGTGGCACGACGGAAGCTATCAATATGGTTGCCCAAAGTTATGCGCGTCCGCGCTTACAACCGGGCGACGAGATTATCGTCAGCGTAGCGGAACATCACGCCAACCTGGTTCCCTGGCTGATGGTGGCGGAGCAAACGGGGGCCAACGTCATCAAGCTTCCGCTCAATGCCCATTTGCTGCCTGACACTGAGCGTCTGGCGGACCTCATCACCCCACGCAGTCGCATTCTGGCTCTCGGTCAGATGTCGAACGTCACCGGTGGCTGCCCTGACTTAGCCCGCGCGATTACGCTTGCTCATGCGGCAGGCATGGTGGTGATGGTGGATGGCGCTCAGGGAATTGTACATTTCCCCGCTGACGTTCAGCAGTTAGATATTGATTTCTATGCCTTTTCCGGACACAAATTATATGGTCCGACGGGCATTGGCGTATTGTATGGTAAACCAGAACTGTTGGAGGCCATGTCACCGTGGCTCGGCGGCGGTAAAATGATTAGCGAAGTCAGCTTTGATGGTTTCTCCACACAAGCGGCACCGTGGAAGCTTGAGGCAGGCACGCCGAACGTTGCGGGCGTCATTGGATTAAGTGCGGCGCTTGAATGGCTTGCGGATATTGATATCGTGCAAGCCGAAAACTGGAGCCGCAGTCTGGCGACGTTGGCAGAAGATATGCTGGCAAAGCGGCCAGGATTTCGTTCCTTCCGCTGCCAGGAATCCAGTCTGTTAGCCTTTGATTTCGCAGGCGTTCATCACAGCGACATGGTGACGCTACTGGCCGAATATGGCATTGCGCTGCGAGCGGGGCAGCACTGCGCACAACCGCTGCTGGCGGAGCTGGGCGTCTCCGGGACGCTGCGCGCCTCATTTGCACCTTATAATACGCAAAGCGATGTGGATGCGTTGGTCGCAGCCGTTGACCGCGCACTGGAAATATTGGTGGACTAATGACAAGCCCTCTGCTCGCCGGACACCCGTTTGGCACAATCGTAACGGAAGAGACGTTACGGAATACTTTTATCCCGCTCACCCAGTGGGAAGATAAATATCGTCAACTTATTTTACTGGGCAAGCAACTTCCGGCCCTTTCAGATGATCTGAAAGCGCAGGCAAAAGAGATTGCCGGATGCGAAAACCGCGTTTGGCTGGGGTACAGTCTGCATGAGAATGGCACACTTCACTTCTTCGGTGATAGTGAAGGCCGAATTGTGCGCGGCCTGCTGGCGGTACTACTCACGGCTATCGAAGGTAAAACTACCGCGGAGTTACAGACGCGTTCGCCGATGGCGTTATTTGATGAGTTGGGCTTAAGCGCACAACTGAGCGCGTCACGTAGTCAGGGGCTGAATGCGCTCATTGAGGCAGCTCAGGATGCCGGATGGCAACGCTGATGCGTCTTATCCGGCCTACAACGCTGCGTGAACCGTAGGTCGGATAAGCGTCACGCCATCCGATACAATCAGGCCTGACGCGCGGCTTTCGCCATCATTTTCTTCAGCGCGTGAGAGACCGCAACAAAACCAAATGTCGCCGTCACCATGGTGGCAGCGCCAAATCCGGATGCGCAATCCATACGCTTCGGCCCTTCCGCCGTAGCCTTCATTGCACATACCGAGCCATCTGCCTGCGGATACACCAGCGCTTCGGTCGAGAACACACAGTCCACGCCCAGTTTGCCTTTGCTGTTTTTCACCACCCCAAAATCGCTTTTCAGTCGCTCACGTAGCTTCGCCGCCAGCGGGTCCTGGATGGTTTTTGCCAAATCAACCACCTGAATCTGCGTAGGATCAATCTGCCCGCCCGCACCACCAGTGGTCACCAGCGGAATTTTATTGCGCCGACAATAAGCGATCAGCGCCGCCTTCGGGCGCACGCTGTCGATAGCATCGATGACATACGAAAAGCCCGCGTTCATATACTCTGCAACGTTATCTGGCGTAACAAAATCATCAACTACGTTCACCCGGCACTCCGGGTTAATCTGACGGATACGTTCAGCCATCACTTCAGCTTTTGCCAGGCCAACGTTATCGCGCAGAGCATGGATCTGGCGGTTAGTATTAGTGACACACACATCATCCATATCGATAAGCGTGATGGCGCCAATGCCGGTTCGCGCCAACGCTTCCGCCGCCCATGACCCCACTCCGCCAATCCCAACCACGCAAACGTGCGATTGAGCAAACAGTTGCAGCGCATTTTCGCCATACAGACGCGCCGTACCGCCAAAACGCTGACGCCAGGCATCACTTATAACCACAGACATAGAACCTCAGATATAGAAAACAAAAAGAGCGGACAAATGCCGCCCTTGATGACTGCATCACTGCCTGATGGCGGCTACGCCTTATCAGGCCTACTCAATAATCCAGGCCGGATAAGCGAAGCGCCATCCGGCAATTAACCGCTGAATACGTTACCCGCGTTGGCCGCTGTTTTCAGCACCCACACGCGTCCGTAGTGATTATACCACCCCGCACGGTGTCCGGCGTCTGCGCCAATGCCCTGGTAGATATCGAAGTGTTGCCCTTTGATCGCGCCCCCCACATCTAACGCCACCATCAGGCGCAGTTCGTACTGACCGGTAAACTTGCCGTTATTGTCCAGTAACGGGACTTCCGCCAGTAACGTTGTGCCCGCAGGAATGATGCTGCGGTCAGAAGCCACGGATGCGCGACCAATCAGCGGTACCGCGCTGGCCCCTTTCACCGGCGCAAAAGATTGCGGTTTAAAGAAGACAAACGATGGGTTCTGCTCCAGCAGCTCACGCACTTCGGCTTCGCTGTGCGTTTCACCCCAATGGCGAATGGCCTGCATCGACATATCTTCTTTTTTCACTTCGCCACGGTCGATAAGCACCTTACCAATACTGCGGTAGGCATGACCGTTTTTCCCGGCATAGCTAAAGAAGTTCAGCGGGCTGCCATCGCCAAAATCGATGTAACCACTGCCCTGAACATCCATAATGAAGTTATCCATCAGGGAGTTGCTGTACGCCAGAATGTAATTGTCGCTCAGCGCGCCAGCATAGATCTCGGCACGGCTTGGTAAGCGCCCACGTTTTGGCGGCATACGATAGATAGGATACTGAAACTCGCCCTGGCGCGTATGGCGCGCCTGAATAACCGGTGTGTAGTAACCGGTAAACTGAACGTTACCGTAGTTGTCCGCCCCTTCCATTTGCCAGGCGTCAATACCAAACTGGCGCATACTGCGCGTATCACCGCCCGCACGTAGCCACTGCTGGATAGCGTTGTAAACGTTACTCTGGTTACCGTACAAACGTGGCGATGCGCTGCGAATTTGATTAACCTGCTCGGCGAAATCACCGGCGTTAATTGGCGCGCCAACCGCATCAGGCTGGTTCACCAGTGAGAAAGGCTGGGTAAATTTCCCGTCTTTATACTGCTGCCCACGATCGGTGGGTTTTGAGGAACACGCGGCGAGCATCGCGACGACTGCTCCCGCCAGAAGATATTTTGCCCAACGTCCTTTCATTGTTCTCGTCTTATGTTGCCCGAATGCGAGACGAAGATAACAAACCCCTGAACCTAATGAAATGCGAATGCATACCCCAACGCAAATTTTGCGCAAAAAATAGTCCAAAGGGTGTTGTTTTTGTTCATCTTCACCTCAAAAACGTGATCAAGGTGAAAAAAGGGTTGCATGAAATCGTTAGCAGAGTATAGTGCGCATCCACGGACGCGGGGTGGAGCAGCCTGGTAGCTCGTCGGGCTCATAACCCGAAGGTCGTCAGTTCAAATCTGGCCCCCGCAACCAATTAAAATTTGATGTAATATTTTTGCAAAGTAGTTCGAATCACAGCAAGGCGGCGACGCAGTGAATCCTTAGGAGCTTACTCCAGTAAGTGACTGAGGTGAACGAGGAAAGCCAACGCAGGTGTGGTTTGAAATAAGAAGCAAAAAAACGGACGCGGGGTGGAGCAGCCTGGTAGCTCGTCGGGCTCATAACCCGAAGGTCGTCGGTTCAAATCCGGCCCCCGCAACCAATTAAAATCTGATGTAATATTTTTGCAAAGTAGTTCAAAGCACAGCAAGGCGGCGACGCAGTGAATCTTTAGAAGCTTACTCCAGTAAGTGACTGAGGTGAACGAGGAAAGCCAACGCAGATGTGGTTTGAAATACGAAGCAAAAAGACGGACGCGGGGTGGAGCAGCCTGGTAGCTCGTCGGGCTCATAACCCGAAGGTCGTCGGTTCAAATCCGGCCCCCGCAACCAACATATTCTGTTAAGGTCATTTAATAAGACCTTGAAAAATAAAACCGCAAAAGCGTTTCGCTTTATGCGGTTTTTTTGTGTCTGCCGTTCTGTCATCCGCCCGTATCGATCAAAGACACAGGCAGTGGTCGTTCATTGGGGTTAATAGTAGCTGACGTTAATAGTAGCGGTAGCCTCGAATTTCCCATTCCTTAGCGGCGTACCGTCTGGCTCAAGATATAAGTAAATAGGACCAGAGGTATCAAACTCTTTCGGCGCGGAAGTGAACGGGCCACGAATGTCTCCGTTCCCCGAAAGAGCATCAATGATAAGGGGATTGTAAAAAGTATAAAGCGCCACACCAAAACCGCTGGCGGCATCATCACCAGCCAGTTTGTTTAGCAACAAATGCTGGTCAGAACTCACCGGATTCCCATTACTCAGTATACGAGTCTCAATTTTAGTCGTCATCTTGCAGTTATTGTTACTAACACTTATCTCTTGATACGGCCCATTTTTAACTCCCCCCGTTCCGCCATAGAGCAGAAAGTTAAACGAACCAAAATCGACTTTTGACCTGTCAATAGACAAGTTACAAGTGGTTGGCGTAATCGGAATGGCAGGGGAATTAAAATGAAACCCTTTCATAACATTACTAAAGCCCACTTTAAAATACGTAATATTCTCTGCCGCAATCTGACTCGCTTTAACCCGATCGCTATAGTATCCCCCCGCATACCATAATTCGGCCTGAAACTCCCACCTGGCGCCATTAAGCTGGGCAGGCGTCGCACTGAACATCCCCCCTTTTTTAAGATGCCCCGAAACGCTTCCACTGCCATCGCCATAGGTCACGGTGTACCAGAATCCATAACCAAATCCATTGGCGCTAGTGTAAAGCAGCAAACCACCATCAGGCATCGTTTCAGACAGTGGAGCCGCAGAAAAAGTATCCCCCGATACGGTGATGGCAGATCCCGTGGACGGATTACAGGTGGAAATAATCGGCCCACCGGCCAGTAATGAACTTTGGAATAACTGCTGCAAATTTGTGCTTGTCAGCATGACCGCCGTTACGGGCGACGATGCCATAGTTTGCTCAATATTTGTTCCCGTTGGCGTGGTAAATGCACAACTCGCCAATGCGCCGCGAACACCACATAAGCCCAGCAATAACAGCATGATAAATCCATATTTTTTCAGCATAACATATCCTTTTTATTCATACGCTGCGGTCACGGAAACTTTCGCTGCATACAATCCGCTTGCGACGCCACTTTCGCCGTTGCCCACTTTCTGAAAACGCGTCGCGAAATGGAAGACTTGTTCACTATTCGTAGCAATTTGATTAGTGAATATAATTTCATCCAGCAGGACATTTCTTGCGCTGGCGCCATCCGTATTAAAAATAACAATGCCAACGTTGGTACTGTTTTGTAAATAATCGCTGAATACGCCATCAATAATAGGTTCGGCACCTATATTACGAAGCGTTAAACGCATTGTTCTGGATATTGACGCCGTTTCGCTGCCACAGTTGGTGAGCGTAATATTAAACGGCGTATAGATATCTCCTCCACTGTAATCAGTAGGAGCTAAAGCGTTCAATACACCGCCGGCAGCAAACTGGCTTATATCTGTATCAGGAAGGGTTATCTCCTGTGCAACACTAACATTACATACGGGTAATACGGTTGTTGCCGTTACAGTAACATCCATCGTAGGTGCAACAATAAACGTTTCTGCCGCCAGCGCTGGAGAAGACAGGATTAACGTGAACAGGTAAGGAAGATAATAGCGCATGATAACCCCAGGTATTTAGTTATAACGGACAATGATTTGAAACGATTCCTCGAAATAACCAGAATGACTTGTAGCACCCCCAAAGGCTGCCATAATATATATATCGTAAATCGTGAAATACCCCTCACCATTACTATTCAACGTCATATCCCTCTCGCTGTTGAATGCAATAAAATCTCCCTTGACTCGATCCTTAATTTTTAATCCCAACATTGTCCCCGTCCCCTGGCATGTTTTATAGAGATCTGGACAGAGATCAGCACTATTTATGGAAAAAGTCACCTTTGCTTTATTAAGCATATTGTCACAACCAGTTAAAAATATACCTAAAGGACGGTTATAACGTTCATCATTAACATCCAGATCACGCGCTATAATCTGACCAAAATCAATAACGAGAGACTTTCCTCCCAGATTACTCTCTCCCCCTAAAGAAACATTGCACGAAGGAGTTTGAAGAGTTGCAGTAAAGGTTACATCAACCGTCTTGGTACTCCCCATACATTTCAACGGATCACTTTTTGCCAGGCAATCAGCAAAAGCAGCAGCGCTAAAGCAAAATGAACACAGGCCTAATACTACATGGCGAAAAATTCGATGATGGATCATGGCGTCACCTTCACGCTGGTTGAGGACATCCGGCAGCGCAGACCGGAGATAAGCGGCGTTTTACCGATCATGCTGGCATTGCCATCTAACTGATAGCTCACCTGACAGCGGCTTTCTGCGCCACTGCCCCAAATGACGGAGAGCGTACCGCTGTCATCCATGCCGCGCACAAAGGCAATCCCCGCCTGGCCTACGGTGCCGACCGAGCTGCCAGCACCATCCTGCACATCTGCCGCCAGCGGAATAAACCCGCCATCGTCGCGCATCAGTTCCAGCATAAACGCTTTACGGGCGTCGGTTTCGATATCCACACGCACCAGCGCCCCGCTGGTCGGCACCACGACACCGGTGGTATTACTAATCGCCACATCGTTTTCCATCGTGTCAATATTCAGACCGACGGTGTTTTCCCGGTAGGGACTCAGGCTGGTGACGACCATATTGCCAAAACCGTCTATCTGCCCATTGCCCATTGAGGCGGACGCGCCTTTCGCCCCGCTGGCGTGCACCAGCGCCATCGTCGAGTCTGGCGTTAAATAGCCGGAGGCCAGCGTCAGCCCGCCGCTGTGCAGCACCACGCCACCGGTTGTACTTAGCGAGTACTGTTGATCGCCGTTAAGCCCCTGCGTCGCCGACAATGAGGTGGTACTGTACGCGCCGTTGCGCGTCACCCAACTGCCTATCGTGGTGAGGTCTTCGCTGTCTTTGTTGCGGCTGCTCGTGGTGTTCAGGGAGTAGTTATACATATTGTCCCGAGAACTCCCTGTCGCCATCGCGCTGACGCTGTCGTTACCTTTAAAGTCGCTACTGCTGTTGACGCTCATACTGGAGAACGGACGATAGTCCACGCTGGAGCCTGACCCCAACGGAATAGAGAAACCGAGGTTGATGCTATCGTCTTCTTCGCCAAATTCGTCATAGCTGCGCTGGGCGGAAATGCTGTAACTCACGCTCCCCACAGAGTTGCTATAACCTACGGAATACTGCGAGGTATTGCCATCATCGCCCCAATAGCTACGCCAGGTTCCATTCAGATAAAACGAGCCATAACTTTCACCATTGATAGTCACATCCTGATAGACGTTGGCCTGTATCTCGTTGCGCGTACGTGTATAGGCGTGATACGCCTCCTGCGTCGTGGTGTTTTTATCGGAAGCATAATTATTCAGCGTATTTTTGAGTGACAGCGCATCGTTCATCGACATGTAGTTTTCAGAGGAAAAACGATAGCCAACCACGCTGAAGGTGGTCCCCGTCGCCGTGAAATTTTTGCTGTAGTTAAGGCTGTAGCTCTGCCCTTTTAAGGTGCCAACGTCATCGGCGGTGGTTTGTGAGTGCGTCACGTCGAATGAAAACGCCCCGATACTGGTATTCATTGCCATGCCGAGCATTCCGGCGGTGTATAAGTTTTCTGCCATTTGTACGCCGCCGTAGGCGGTAAACATATTGCTCAAGCCGTAAGAGGCGGTGGCGACTCCCGCCCACAGGGTTTCATCAACTGTGTCTTTATCCACCGTGCCGATACCGATATCCCAGTCCACTTCACCAGGACGCAGCAAATGGGCAATAGAGGCATAGGGCATAGAAAATACGCGCGTACTACCGTCAGACTCCTCAACGGTAACATCCAGATCGCTGCCGTTTTGTGCGGCATAGTAGTCGCTGATGGCGAACGGCCCCGGCGGGACGGTGACCTGCGTAACAATACGACCTTCCTGGCGTACCGTTACTTTGGCATTGCTGTTCGCGACGCCGCGAATCACCGGCACATAGCTGTTAGCCGAGGGGTCCATCTGCGCATCGTTGTAAAGGTGCACACCGTCCAGCGAAATGGAATCCATCATGTTGGCGTTGGTGCGTACGTCCCCGGCTTCCAGTTTTGCACGCAGCGGCACAATGTCGCGTGCAATAAAAAGATCGTAGCTGCTGTACTCTCCGCCGTTATCGTTATCCCAGTTGTATGCGCCATTTGAGCGTAAACGCCATGCGCCAAGGTTCAAACCCAACATCAACCCGGAGTAAAAGGTGTCCTGCGTGGTATTGTCGCTTTTGGAATGCCAGGCGTTGGCGTTATAGGAGAGCAGCGCCATCGGGATCCCGGAATCCCAACGCGAAGGAGGAATATAGCCGGCAGGATGACTGACCAGATAGACCTGCGGGATGGTTACATTCAGCTCCTGCGTCAATGGGTCGTAGCGGCTGGAAGACTTCGGCAGGGTGGCGGCCAGATCATAACAGCCATCCTCATCCTCCTGATTTAGCGACTCGGGATCCACATTGAGCTGTTCCAGCAGCGCATGGGTAAAACACGCCGACGCATAATCCGTATTGTTTTCGTGAAAAGTCAGCGGAGTTTTGAACATTTCCTTGCCATTAAGGAAAACTTTAACGTTGTATGTTCCGGCAAGAACAGGATTACCACGTGAAAAACGCTTCAGGTCAAGCTGGCTGCCCGCATCACCCATTAAAAAGGCGTCACTAAACTCCACCATCTCGGTGCTGGCGCTTTCATCGGGCGTACCTTCATCTGCCTGTGCGGATGTCAGCGAAAAAAAGCCAGTCAGAAACGTCGATAAATAAATAGATCGCGATAATCGGCGCACCATCATTCCCTTTTAATTAATAATCCTGTTACTCTGCGGGTATTTTTTATTTAACCGTTTTGACAACTTCCGCATCCGCGCCGTAATCATTCAACGCAACCCATGACACTTTATTAATGGAAGTTGTGGTTAATTGCGGTACGACAAAGCGTTCCTCACTAAAAGGGCTCAACATTTTCGGTTTGTAGTCATATTTTTTCGCCCCAGCCCATACCGCGCCACCAATCAGCGAGAGATAATAAGGCGATTCATTTTTCAGGACGATCGCCACGTTACCCGCGTCATTAACCAGCGACCACTTAACATTATTTAAACCATCAATAAAACTGCCCTTCAGTGAGGCCGGACGATAAAAGAATTTAATCCGCGAACGTAAAGCCAGATTAAGCTTGCTTTTCCCTTCCGCATTCTTATCTTTAGGCGGAATTTCCAGCACGTTAAACCAAAAAATACTCTCTTTATCCTGCGCTAACGCCTGACCGGTCCAGGTAATACGCACGCTCTGGCCTTTTTGTGGGTCAAGACGCGAGACGGGGGGAGTGACAATAAACGGTAGCTTCATTTTGGCCGGGTCGCCGTTTTCATTACCGTCATCCAGCCAGGATTGGACCAATAAAGGCGACTTACCCTCATTGACCATTTTCACCGTTACTTCTTTCGCCGATTCAGGGTAAATAACCCGCGTTCCCTGAATCACCACGCTGGCCAGTGATGAAGTTGTAGTAAGCGTCATTAAACACGCAATAAATAACGAACATGAATACCTTTTCATATAAATCCCTTTGACAGAAACAATATTTTTACACTATGTAGAGCTGATATATAAGCCAACCAAATATATTTTAGCTATTTTATTCAACATTAATAATTACGGTAGCATCGGCAGTAACAATGCCCGCGCCGGGAGTACCGTAGGCGATATAACCAACGGAATAGGTTGACGCCCAGTTATAGCACCCCTCCCTATCGTCAGACATTCTATAACAACGGCCGCTACCTACTATTTCATAATCTTTTCGGCTACCCGTCTGGAAATTCACGACTGAGCCCGGTGGTGTTGATTGATCCTGTACCAGGAAACCAACGTTTACCGCGCCTGATAAGGTAGTATTTTTTAGCGCATAGGTTGCAGGGTCGGTCTCTCCGCTCGTCACCCAACGAATATTCGGCTGATAGGCCTCGGCATGAGTGCACTCAGAACGTATAGCGAAATTCTTTTGATGCAGCGCGCCTGAAGTCGCCCCCTGAAGTTCCTTCAGGGAAGCCGTCTCTAACGCAATAGTGGTGCTGCTCACGCCATCCACCTCGACCCATACTTTACATTGTGTGGGCATAGGCTCGACGAAAGCCGAAACAACAATTTCAGGCGTCTGTATCGTGTCGTCAATCGTCACGGTGCCATAAGCACTGAAGGCCAGCAGAGAAAAAAGGAATGATAAATATTTCATTTTCTTCCCCGATTACTGAAATGTGGCAGTAAACATAATAGAAGCTTGCAGCTCACCGTAGTTCACGTTCACACCATAAGGCACAACCCCCACGATAAAATTAAAATCAGCCCTTTTTACATCGCCATCCTGGACAAGGGTCTGCGTATTTTCCACCGTGCTAAAATCAATCATCACATTCTGATCGGTATCTTTAAAAACGAAGCCAAACTGATTATTTCTATCTTCAGATTTTATTGCGAGGGTGGCGGCATCAACCTCCTGCGATGTACTTATTTTTCCGGTCACTGCTGACGCCTTATACCCGGACGGGCAGGAAACGCGGAAATAATACTCTCCCATTTTCGATAACCACCTAATATCGCCTATGGCTGGCATAGTATTGACCATGATGCTCGAACTACCAATAATACTATCTACTACGCTTCCCCACGAGTAAAGTTCCACCTTACAAGTTGACTCCGTCACCCGACCGGTAAATTCATATTCCAGCGTATCAGCAGCACCCGCTGAATTAACCCACGTCAGCCCAGACAGCATCAGAACAATTAATTTATTCACAGACGCTCCGTCAGGCATAGGTCAGGGTAAAGGTCGCCGCCGCATGTACATCGCCTTTTTCCGGTACACCATAAGGCATATAACCCACTTCAAACTTAAATGAGGCGCTGTTCTCATTACTAAAAGCTAACGTGAACTGCTGCGTTGCACTAAAATCAACAACAGTATCAGTAATTTTATCTTTAATTTGTAGACCGACATATTTTGCGCCAGTCGTATCGGTAATCGTATTTTTTAAATGAGCAGAAACATTGGAACCTTCGATCTCCCCGTCAGTAGTAAATTTGCCCGTCACTTCATGCCACACGGAAGGCGTGGAACAACTGATATTAATGGTAAATTCCTTCGGCGAAACAGGAAAGCTTCGTGCATCAAGTAATGCCTGTGTGGTCACTTCCTCCAACGCTATCGAAGTACCGTCTCCCGGCGTTTGTACGGTACAGGTCGTTTTATAAATACTCCCCCGTACGATAAATTCGGCACCGGTAGCAGCCAAAGATATTTGCCCGCTTAACAGGCCGAATATCATCAGGAGCAACAATAACGGTTTTCCTTTACGCATACGCCCTCCCTCCTGGATGAAAAAGCAGGGCTCAACGGCCCTGCCTGGCATTATTTTTATATTACTGATACGTTGCGATAAACATGGCGTCAGCTGCAACCAAACCGCCGCTGACGGTGCCGGTTTTCAGGTAGCCGACGTTGTAGTTAAACAGCATTGGCGCCGCAGTATCGATCACTTTCGCCTGGCGATCAGCGGTGGTAAACGTCTGGACTGCATTGCTGCTGTCTTTGTTTTGCACCTGGAAACCAACCCCTTGCGCACCCGCAGCCGTAACGTCAGTGTTATCCAGCGCAGAAGTGCTGGCATTAACCGCTGTACCTTTTGCCGCCGCCAGATAGCCTGTTACAGTGGCATAGCTCGCACCGGTAATTTTGTCTTTAGCGCCCTGAGCAGTACAATCCAGAGAGACAGTGAAGTCTTTTTTCATTACCGAGTCAGTGGTGGCTGCCGTTACGGTTTTAACGTCAGTCGGATCCAGTTGCACTGAAGTTCCTCCCCCTAAAAGCTCCGCCGTACAGATATTAGTCTGCACTTCACCTGCAAAATGAATATCCGCAGAGTCCTGATCGCCCGCAAAAGCGCTTCCTGCAAATGCCATAGCAATGGCTGCAATAGTGAATTTTTTCATTTTTTTCCCTTGGTGATAAATATCCAATACCATAATTTATGGTGTCTGCATTCCTGCCAGAGGTAATGCGATAAAATTATATCCCAAGTGAAGAGACACTATGTGCCAGAAAACATCATCAGATTTATTTTTAGGAAAACATCAATATAAAATAATTATCAATTAATAAATAAAATAACACCGCCAAATAATTAAAAATAAACTTCAAACAGATATATTAATTTTAAAATTATATAATCAACCAGATACTTTATGAATATACGTTATCGGTAATTTATCCGATAATATTAGATGAACCAGTAAATATTCCCACTATAATATTTCGTCCTGGACAATCATTCTTTATATCGCATCAGAATGCCAGGACGTGTATTTATCCCCTTCTCGCCAGCGTCGCCCCATCGGCAAAATAGGCTTTAATCCCTGCCAGAATCGACTCTGCAACTTCCTGCTGGAAGGTCGCCGTTTTGAGTTTGCGCTCTTCCTCAACGTTACTGATAAATGCCGTTTCGACCAGAATGGACGGGATATCCGGCGCTTTTAGTACCGCAAACCCGGCCTGTTCAACCTGATTCTTATGCAGGTTGTTGATTTTACCAAGCTTATTCAATACCGCTTTACCAAACTTCAGGCTGTCGGCGATGGTCAGCGACTGCACCATGTCGAACATGGTGTGGTCGACGTAACGGTCACCGCTCTTACTGACGCCACCAATGAGATCCGAGGCGTTCTGGGTCTGCGCCAGATATTTCGCTGCGGTACTGGTCGCGCCTTTGGTCGAGAGCGCAAACACTGAAGAACCGCTGGGTTGTCGACTGGTAAAGGCATCGGCGTGAATCGAGACAAACAGGTCTGCACGCTGCTTCTGCGCTTTCGCCACGCGGACTTTAAGCGGAATGAAGATATCTTCATTTCGTGTCATAAAGACCTTCATGTTGCCCTCTTTCTCTATGAGGGCTCGCAGGCGGCGGGCAATCTGCAGTACCACATCTTTTTCACGCGTCTTGTATTTCCCCACCGCACCGGAGTCTTCTCCGCCGTGGCCTGGATCCAACATAATGACAATGGGACGATCGCGCCCCGCTTTACCCGGCTGCGGGCCACTTTGCGCAGGTGGCACCTGTTTATCCAGATCGCCCTTGTTGTAATCTTCCAGCAATGCCAGCAGCGGGTCCTGAACGTCCTGGGCATTCGCGGGGTAGAGATCCATCACCAGACGTTCTTTAAAGCCTGCCACCGGAGCCAGCGCAAAAAGTTGCGGCTTCACATTCTGTTTCAGCTCGAACACCATCCGCACGGTCTTTGGATCAAACTGGCCTACGCGCGCCGACTTAATATACGGATCGTCAGGACGAATCTGCGTCCCAATGCCCTTGAGCACCGAGTTCAGATTAACGTCTTCAATATCCACAACCACACGCTCAGGATTACTCAGGGCAAACTGTTTGTATTTCAGCAGACGGTTAGATTCTACCGTGACGCGGGTATAGCTGGATGCAGGCCAGATGCGCACCGCAACGACCTGACTCACGGCAGCCAGACCAACCTGGCTGACGCTTAAAAGCCACATAGCACCCGCACCTTTCAGTAAACGGCGGCGACTGATTGCTGAGTTGGATCCCGACATGCTTCTCCCGAGCAAAAGAAATCTGTATTGAGGTAATACGTAAAACGTCCGAATTGACCGGAAACTTTAGCGAATGACGCATAATCTGTCATCTATAAAAGGGTAAACATTCTTTTTATATTCACGGTATTACTGATAAAAATCTTCGGTATGGGTAAAAATTACGCTTGCGCACAGAACCAAAACAGAATAAAAATACACAAATTACGAATAATAATGCAATGAGGGTGTGCCGTGGTGAAGGAGCGTAGAACCGAACTGGTACAGGGATTCCGCCATTCTGTTCCCTATATCAATACCCATCGGGGAAAAACGTTTGTCATTATGCTGGGCGGCGAAGCCATCGAGCATGAAAACTTTTCCAGTATCGTCAATGACATTGGTCTTCTTCATAGCCTCGGCATCCGCCTGGTCGTGGTCTATGGCGCACGACCGCAGATTGATGCCAATCTTGCGGCGCATCATCATGAGCCGGTGTACCACAAAAACACGCGCGTCACCGATGCGAAAACGCTGGAGCTGGTCAAACAGGCTGCAGGGCTACTTCAGCTTGATATTACCGCCCGCCTGTCGATGAGCCTGAATAATACGCCATTGCAGGGTGCACACATCAATGTGGTCAGCGGTAATTTTATTATCTCCCAGCCGCTGGGCGTTGATGACGGCGTAGATTACTGCCATAGCGGGCGTATTCGTCGCATCGATGAAGATGCCATTCACCGCCAGTTAGATAGCGGCGCGATTGTGTTGATGGGCCCGGTCGCCGTTTCCGTCACTGGTGAGAGCTTTAATCTGACGTCAGAAGAGGTCGCCACGCAGCTGGCGATCAAACTGAAAGCAGAAAAGATGATCGGTTTTTGCTCGTCTCAGGGTGTCACCAACGATGATGGCGATATTATTTCCGAACTGTTCCCCAACGAGGCCCAGGCACGCGTTGAAGCACAGGAAGAGATCGGCGATTACAGCTCTGGCACCGTGCGCTTCCTGCGTGGTGCGGTCAAAGCCTGTCGCAGTGGGGTACGTCGCTGCCATCTGATTAGCTATCAGGAAGACGGTGCGCTGTTGCAGGAACTGTTCTCACGCGATGGGATAGGGACGCAAATCGTGATGGAGAGTGCCGAGCAGATCCGTCGCGCCACCATCAATGATATCGGCGGGATTCTGGAGCTGATCCGCCCGCTGGAGCAGCAAGGTATTCTGGTTCGTCGCTCCCGCGAGCAGCTGGAAATGGAGATCGACAAGTTCACCATTATTCAGCGCGATAACCTGACCATCGCCTGTGCCGCCCTGTACCCCTTCCCGGAAGAAAGAATTGGCGAAATGGCCTGCGTGGCGGTACACCCTGACTATCGAAGCTCTTCGCGCGGCGAAGTTTTGCTGGAGCGGATCGCCGTGCAAGCCCGGCAAATGGGGCTTAGCAAGCTGTTCGTGCTGACGACGCGCAGCATTCACTGGTTCCAGGAGCGCGGCTTCACGCCGGTCGATATCGATCTGCTGCCGGAAAGCAAAAAAGAGATGTACAACTATCAGCGGCGGTCAAAAGTGCTGATGGCGGATTTGGCATAAGAGTGGTTGCCGGATGCGGCATAACTGCCTTATCCGGCCAGCAAATATTATTGATTAAACAGCGCCGACAATCCGCTGCGGCGTTCGGTTCGGGTGGCAATGGCGCTACTCAATATCCGTTCATCGGCATACAGTGACAAACGACGGCGTGCGCGGGTGACGGCGGTATAGACTAGCTCACGGGTCACCACGGGTGAGTGCTGGTTGGGTAAAATTAACGCCGCGTGGTCAAACTCAGATCCCTGCGATTTATGGACGGTCATTGCCCAGGTCGTTTCATGTTCCGGCAAGCGGCTGGGCTGGACCGATTTGATTGAACCGTCCGGCAGCGCAAACCACACTCTCAGGCCCTGCCCACGATCGAGGGCAATACCAATATCACCGTTAAATAATCCCAACGAACTGTCATTGCGCGCGATCATTACCGGCCTTCCCTCATACCAGCGGCTATGCGTCGAACGGTGAATTTTGCGCTTTTGCGCCATCACCTGCTCAATGCGTTCATTCAAGCCACCCACGCCAAACGGGCCTTCCCGCAGGGCGCACAATAGCTGATACTCATTGAAGGCCTGAATGACAGCATCCGGCTCGGCGCGCTCGCGCAGTAAATCGAGATAGTGTCCATAACCCGCCAGCGCTTCCTCCAGCATCGCTGCGTAATCTTCGCTGCTGTGCAGAGCGCGTTTTTCGATGTCGTCAAATCCCTGCTGGAAGACCGTTTTTATCGCGGCTTTGTCACCACGATTAATCGCCGCAGCCAACTGGCCGATTCCGGAATCGCTACCGAAACGGTAGCTCTTTTGCAGCAGGCACAAACTGTCGCGCAGAGCAGCCGCCTGAGTTCCCGAACCTGCCGGAATAGTGGTTTCAGTCAGGCGACTAAGCTGGCGGGCACGCTCCGGGGTAAAGCCATCACCGACGAAAGCACAGATATCCCCCAGCACCGCCCCCGCTTCAACGGAAGCGAGCTGGTCGCGATCGCCAAGAAAAATCACCCGCCCATGTGGCGGTAGCGCATCGATAAGGCGCGACATCATCGGCAAATCGATCATCGAGGCTTCATCCACCACCAGCACGTCCAGATGCAGTGGGTTTCCTGCATGATGCCGCAGGCGTTGGCTTCCAGGTTGAGCGCCCAATAATCGGTGCAATGTACTGGCATCATCGGGAATGCGCTTCTTTTGCTCATCGGTCAGCGGCAGTTCTCGCAGCGCCGCGCCCAGCGAGGCGGTCAGACGGGCTGCCGCTTTTCCCGTTGGCGCCGCCAGACGAATACGACAGCGTTCACCGTCCGCCATCTGAATCAACGCCGCCAGAAGCCTCGCCACCGTTGTCGTTTTTCCGGTCCCCGGCCCGCCGGAGATCACCGATATACGGCGGGTCAGCGCCACAGCAGCCGCCACTTTTTGCCAGTTAACGCCTTCAACGGGTGGAAACAGCGCCGCCAGCGTGTGGGTCAGCCGTTGTTCATCCACCTCAATGGCGTGGTTAACTTCACCGAAAAAGCGCGCTACCGCGCGTTCGTTATGCCACATGCGGTTCAGGTACAGGCGATCGCCGTACAATACCATCGGCGTCGATTGCTCGCCACGGCTTACCGCGCCGGAGGCCAGCAGGCATTCCGCCCAGTCTTCGGGCTCTCCCGCTTCAGCGAGCCAGGCGCTTAACAGAGGATGGGCGTCCTCACTTCGGGATAACCGCGAAAGCGGTAAGCAGACGTGCCCTTCTCCTGCTTCGCGGCTGAGCAACGCCGCCGCCAGCGCAACGGCAGGGTTATCATTTCCGGCAACCGTCAGTGCAAACTGGGCATCCAGAGGGCGGAGCTGTTTTTGTTCCACGGCCTCCAGTAATCGTTTCTGGATTGTCATTGCATCTCCTCCAGAGCCGCACCTGCAAACAACTCGTCCATCAACGAGATCAATTCCCCATCGGGTCGGGTAGCGTAAATTCCCTGCTGCGGATTTTCACGGTCAACGCCACGCAGGAAGAGATAAATAACGCCGCCAAAATGGCGTTCATAATCGTAATCAGCAATGCGATGGCGCAAGTAGCGATGCAGCGCGAGGGTATAAAGTTGATACTGCAGGTCGTAGCGATGCGCCTGCATGGCAGAGGCCATTGCCTGCTGGGTATACGCAGAACTGTCTTCGCCCAGCCAGTTTGACTTGTAGTCGAGCAGGTAATAACGCCCCTGGTGGCGGAACACCAGGTCAATAAACCCTTTCAGCATGCCGCGTACCTGCATAAAGTCCAGCGGCGGGCAGCCAGCCGAAAGCGGATCGTATTGGCGGATCAACGCATCAAGTTGGCTGGCCATCAGCGGCTGCGAAATCGGCAGATAAAACTCCATCTCCACCTGTTTTTCACGCGCGGAAAGCTGACTCAAACTCACGCCGGTCTCGTTGAGAGGCGCCTGCAAAATGGCGTCCAACCATGCGGTCAAAACCGGCGTCCAGTGTGCATCATAACCGCCCAACGCCAGTTTTTCTTCGACCCAATGCGGCTCTACCGGTTGGGTGAAGTCGAGATCTTCAAACAGGCTATGCAAAAATGTACCCGGCGAAGCGCCGCGCGGAAACTGATGCGGCGTGAGTCCTGACTCTTCAATAACCTCACCGACGCCTGCGGCATCGATATCCAGTCGCGGGATCAGATCCTGCGCAATACCATGCCCACGCTGTTGCAGACCGGAATAGCTGGTCACGCGCCAGCTGTCACCAGGCGTACGCTGCAGAATTTTTGCACTCAGTTCGCTGCTAACAGCCTGCGCAACCTGCCAGGGTTCGCCGTCAGGCTTAGCTGGCGTCAGGCAGGCGATATCCTCACCGCACAGCGCCTCAATAGCGCCACGCAGACCCGCGGCATCCATCGGCTCGCCTTTTTGCAGCAGGCGGCCAAGGGCGCTCTGATGCACATCGGTATCCCCTTTCTTATCGCCCCGACGGCGTACCAACGGCGCCACGCCAAGGCTGCAGTGCCATACCGAACGGGTGAGCGCAACATAGAGCAAGCGCAAGTCTTCTGCCAGACGTTCCGCTTCGGCCAGCTCAACGCTCTCCGCGGCATCGCTGAGATCCAGCACCGCTTCAAAGGAGCTGCGATCGTGGTAGAAAGCCTGATCCTGGACGCGGAAATTAGTGATAAACGGCAGCCAGACCAGCGGATATTCCAGCCCTTTCGATTTATGGATGGTGACGATTTTAACCAAATGCTTGTCGCTTTCGAGCCTGAGCTGCTGACTGGACGCATTGCTGTCGGGTTCAAGAATATGCTGAGATAGCCAGCGCACCAGCGCATGCTCGCTTTCCAGTTGCGATCCGGCTTCCTGGAGCAGTTCGCTGATATGTAAAATATCGGTCAGGCGGCGTTCGCCTCCCGCCGTCGCCAGCAGGTTTTCCGCAATATGGCGGGCTGACATCAGCGCGCGCAGCATCGGCATCACGCCGCGTTTATGCCAGATCTGACGATAGCCATCGAACTCCTCGACCACCGCATCCCAGGCATTTTCGTCGTTATTTAACGCTTCGAGATCCTGCGCATTCAGCCCCATCATTGAGGTTGCCAGCGCGCTACGCAGCGTGTTCTCACGCTCCGGCGTCATCACCGCTTGCAGCACCCACAGCAGTTCCTGCGCTTCCAGCGTTTCAAACACGCTGTCACGGTTGGAGAGATAAACAGAGGGAATGGCCAGTTGCGTCAGCGCATCGCGGACCAGCGCCGCCTCCTGACGGCTACGAACCAGTACGCTGATGTCCGAGGCGCGTACCGGCCTGGACGTTTTACCGCTGACCAGTTGCGCAGCGCCAGAATACCCGGCCTTAAGCCAGTCGCGAATTTGCGTGGCGCACACCTGCGCCATGTAGTTCTGATAGTCGCCGACGCCACAGCTTTCCCCTTCCATCAGCCACATACTCATGGCTGGCTGCGTTTCACCGTGTAAAACAAACTGAAGCGACTGGTTTTTCTCTGCGGATTTTACCGGGCTGAAGGGGATGTCGCGGAACATAAAGGCGTCGTTCATCTGGCTGAAAATCGTATTCACGCTATTGACCATGCCAGGAGCCGAACGCCAGTTAGTATCGAGCGTATAGTGCGCGCTGACTTCGCTGCGCGCCTTCATATAGGTAAAGATATCCGCGCCGCGAAACGCGTAAATCGCCTGTTTCGGATCGCCAATCAGCAGAAGTGTGGTATCCGGCTGATGCTGCCAGATACGGCGGAAAATACGGTATTGCTGCGGGTCGGTATCCTGGAACTCATCAATCATCGCGACCGGAAAACGGGTACGAATAGCCGTCGCCAGTGCATCACCGCTTTCACTGCGCAACGCCGCATCCAGACGGCTGAGCATATCGTCAAAACCCAGCTCGCCGCGGCGGCGTTTCTCCTCGGCAACCGCCGTGCGGATCTCCGCCAGTGCCCGGGTGATCACCAGATCGCGGATTGTCAGCGGTTGGCCAAGCAGTTGATCAATAGCGACGAAAAGCGGGTGCTGAGGCGTTACGCCGCCCGCTTTGGTTCGCTCTTCTAAAAAGCGCTGGGAGAATTTCTCCAGCGCATCAGGCAACTGATAGCTTTGGGTTTCTTCCTGCGCCCACGCGCTGATCTTTTCGATCCACTTACCCTGGTTACCGCGATTAAATTTACGCCGGTCGATCCCGGAGGCTTCCAGCAGGCCATCCAGCTCATCAACGGCATCGCGCCATTGCTGCTTAATTTGATTAATGCGCGCGAGGATTTGTTCGTGCCGGGTTGCCAGTGTTTCGTCATCGGGCGGTGGAGCCTTGATAACCGGTGCTTCCCCTTGCAGATAGCGATCGATATCTCTCAGCAGCGCCTGCGGTCCTTTCCACGTTTCAAAAATCACCTGCGCAATGTCACGGGGCAGCGGATAGCAGTGTCGACGCCAGAAGTCCGCACAGGCCTGATAGCGCAGCAGCGATTCATCTTCGATCAGTTGTTGCTCAAACAGCATGCCTGACTCAAAAGCGTTGAGGCTGAGCATACGCTGGCAAAAGCCGTGAATGGTAAACACCGCCGCTTCATCCATCTGTCTTTCTGCCAATAGCAGCCACTGGGCGGCCTGTTTTTTATCGGCGATTTCATCTAACAGACGGGCGTATAGCGGGTTATCGGTGGTTTCACGCAGGCAGGCAATACGCAGTTCATGGATGTTGCTACGAATTCGACCGCGCAGCTCTTCAGTAGCCGCCTCGGTGAAGGTGACCACTAACAGTTCTTCGACGGTCAGCGGACGAGGAAAGGCGGCAGAGCCGCCCAGTCCAAGCAGTAAACGTAAATACAGGGCGGCGATGGTAAAGGTTTTACCGGTGCCCGCAGAGGCTTCAATCAGGCGCTCGCCCGTCAGGGGCAAGCGGAGTGGATCAAGGGACTCAGCGGCATCATTCATTCTTATCACTCATCAGGGGTAAGGTTTGCTGCAACGCGCTGACGGTCTGCCACACTTTCCAGCCTTCCGGGTGCACATATTCTGCTTTCCCGTTCTGACTGCCGGAAACCTGTGACAGTATCGCCATGCCTTGCGGCTCAACCACCGCCTGATGGAAGAAGTCGGCAAGCTTTTGCGGCGTCAGCAGTTTAATCTGAGCCACTATTTTATCACGTGAATCGAAGCGCATATTGCCGCGATCAAAATCTTTGCTTAACTGCGAGGCTTCTGCCCCAAGCGTTTGCGGGGCCTGGAGCATTTGCGCAATAATCGCCTGCTGAATTTGTGCGAACTCTTCAGGTTTCATCGCCCGCAGCTTCGCTTCCGCCGTGGGGAAAAATGCCTTATAGCGTTCCCAGAGATAGGACGGTTGCTTGTCGCTGCTTTGCAACAGGAAGCCCATTCCCCACTGGCGGCCAACGCTCATTGGGAAAGCAAAGACGGCATAACCTAATTGCTCTTCAGTACGCAGTTGATTGTAGAACCACGGTTGAACAATCTGCCCTAACATGGCGCTATAGGCTGAACTGGTGTACTCATCGTATCCAGTTGGCACAAATACCGCCGCCAGCGCGGAATCCGTACTACTGCCCGCTTTTTCAAAGATGACAGACTGCTTCTTGTCTACCACAACATCTTTGTTTCGGCACCACTGTGAGCCGTTCGCACCAAGCTGCTTCTGGATATCCCGCGCCATGGTTTTCGCCTGAGCTTCGCTCATATTACCGACCACCAGGAATTCGGGACGCGCCCCGGTTTTCAAGGCGTCGCGATAGGCCATTACCTCTTTCAGGGTGATGGAAGGCAGCAGCTTACGGCGCTCATCGCGTGAGAAGTACGGTACCTGAGACAGCATCTGAACCGGCATGATCGCCTGATCGTAGGCTTTGCCTTTCTCCGCCGAGTCCATCATCTGGGCGTACCAGGATTTCGCCTGTTCCAGCTGTTCATCTGTTGAGGTGTAACTGAAATAACCGCTCAGCAGCGCCTGGAAAAGCTGCGGCAAACGCTGAGTATAGCCGTTGGCGTTAAGCATCAGGCCGTTATTCGCGTTAGTAGAAAAACCAATACCTCCCACTGCGGCCTGGTTACTTAACTGGTCGAGTGCAATACCCGCCAGATAATCGTTCAGGGCGAATAAGACCTGATTGCGGGCGCTGTCCATCGCTTTCGGGTTACGCAGTATCACGCTGACATCAACCTTTGGCTCGCTGGCAAAATACTGGCTCGGCGCATACACCACGCGTAAATCCGGCTCATCAACGATCAGTTCCGGGTGAGCGTATTTTTTATCCGCCTTAATCAGCGTGAAATCATCAGGAATGTAGGGGTTCAACTCCGGTAATGACAACGCAATGCCCTGCGCTTTTTGCTGCCAGTCGGCAAAGGTTTTGTCGCTGATTTTATCTACCTGATAAGGCGCATCGACAAAGTAAGCAGTTTTATTATGCGGCTCTTTCGCGCTGATATACCAGATACGCGCATTCTGCGGCGTCATCATTGCCAGACGTTGCTCAACGGCTTTGGCATCGTACTGGTCGGCAATATTCACCGCATCCAGAGTATGCTCGACGGGAACGCGGATCATGGTATCCGCCAGCCATTCAACGTAGTCCATATCACGGGTGATAGAGGGATAACGAAAATCGAGATCCAGCACGTGCGCCAGTTCGTCAAAATAGCGTTTATCGATACCTTTTTCACGTAACAGGTTGAGATAGCTAAAGATTGCAGCAACAACTTCATCGCGATTCGCCAGCCCTTTGTCGGTTAACGTCGCGGAAATGGCTAATACGCCGCTATTCCCATTGACCACCGGATCGGAGTCCGCACGAATACCTTCAACCAGCCCCTGCTTTTGCAACCAGTCAGACAATGTGCCCGGACTACGATTGCCAATCAGGTAGGTCACCAGCTCATCGGTTTTACTGCGGAACTGCGCGCTATTGTTATCAATACGAAACTCGACGCGCAGCACTTTACGCGGCATTGCCGGAACATAGTGGATGATGACGCCCTTTTGCGCGTCGGTGACAACCGGGACGGTTATTTCCGGTTTTTCGATATTTCTGTTTGGCACGCGACCAAAGGTGTCAGCCGCTATCCGCGCCAGCTCTGGCAATGGTTTATTGCTATAAATCACCGCCTTCATCAGGTTCGCGGAGTAGTACTTTTCATGAAATTTGTGTAACGCCTGTACCACCGGATTACCCGGTTTATCGCTTAATGTTTCCAGATTTCCGCCGGAGAAGCGCGAACCAGGGTGCGCCGGGTTAATAGTCTCCGCACTCACCTGCGCCATACGCATCCCGTCTCGGGTACGCGCCAGCGTCAGCTCGGAGTTAACCGCGTTACGCTCGCGATCGGCATATTTTTTATCCAGTAACGGATCGGCAATAGCGTCTGCCAGGCGATCTACAGCCCCCACCAGCGCGTCGTTTTCAACCTCAAGATAGAAAGCCGTACGATAAGGCGCGGTGCTGGCATTATGGCTGCCGCCGTGCATTTTCAGAAATTCAGACAGGCTGTCCGGCTGCGGGTATTTTTTCGACCCCATCAGACACATGTGTTCGAGATAATGCGCCAGCCCCTGATGATCGTCCGGATCTTCCAGCGAACCCACGGGGACCACCAGTGCAGAAAGGGATTTCACGGCCTGCGGATCGGATACCAGCAATACGACCATACCGTTATCAAGGCGCACGGCCTGATACTGACGGGTGTCTTTATCGCTTTTACGGATGGTTTCAGCTAAAGGCTGCCAACCGGTATCAGCCTGACTTACGGGAACCCAAAGGGCGACGAACAACAGTAATGCGCTAAACCAGGTGCTGCGGGGCATTCACAAACCTCATCATTAACGTATTCACCTGTTCACTGCAAACAACGCATTAAGCGTGTTCTGAACAGGGCAAGACTCTGTGCTGAACGCGTCAGCCTCTTCTCTTTGTAAGAATCAGTCCGTGACAGAAAGCGCATCATAGTGGAAGCCATCAAATTGCGCAATTTTTATACAATCATCACGACTGATTAAATCGAAAAATCGGTAACAGGTAACGCTGAGACTGTAAAACAATGGTCTCCAGCGTATCAGCATCCAGTTGACGCCACAGACGTTGATACCAGATGTCATCACCTTCACCGCGTACCATCATGTTGCCTTCATAGGCCTGCAGAAACTTACTGCGCGCTTTTTGCAACGTATCATCGTCATCTAACATGGCATCATTTACGGCGTCATAACAGGTTTTTATCCACGCCCCACCACTTTCCGGTAATACCAGTAGCGGCGATGACATGCCTTCCCGATATCCCTCAATAAGTTGCGACAGATACTGTAACGCCTGTTCGGCCTCCAGTGGAGGGAAACGCCACTCGCCGTCTTTGCGTAAGAACAACCGGCTTTCTCCCGTACCGCCACTCGCACAATAGACAAGATGTTCCAGCCAAAGTTGCACACCCTGCGCAATGCTGATCAAAGATGGGCGCCAGCGCAACAAACCGTCCTCTTGTACCTGCGGCAACCAACCGGTGATTTGCACGCCGTTACAGGTAAGATCGATTTCCATGCTCTGACAAGGCTGACGACAGGCGATAATGCGTTCAGCCAGCGTCTGCATCTCCTGACGCTGCGTATCCCACAGAATTTCACCAAATGGCCCATAGGGAAGCGCACCCGCCGCACGAAAACGGCGAAACAATCGTTCAGCGTCGTTCTCTTCAACCAGGGTATTAAGCAACTGCTGATTAAGCTGATAGCGGCTGAGCCCTTCGAGGATAAAGGGTTCTGTTTCCGGGATTTCGCTCTCTTCAGAGCGGAAATTTACCCTCAGGCGCATCTGGAAAAACGCCCGCACCGGATGAGCCCAAAAGCGTTGCAGCGTTTCCAGCGTCAGGGTTTCAGGCATTGTAAAGGGGAGCGGCTGGACAAAATCCGTGTGCGCTTTGCCTGACAGGCTTGCCGCTGGCAACCACTCCCGGGCATAGCTTTGCTGCTCACCTGGCAGATAGTTTTGTGCATCAAAGGGCATACGGGTATGTAAACGGGTAATGTGCGCTTTTACTTTCGCTTCACTTTGATCGCTAGTGAGTAATTCATCGCCCGGCAAATAGTGGCTTTGCCCAATGTAATCCATAAGTTCCTGCACCAGCACCGACGGGAAGCGTTCACTGTTATCCTGGATTGAGCGGCCGATATAGCTGATATAGAGCGTTTGTTGCGCCGAAATCAGGGCTTCGAGGAACAGATAGCGGTCATCATCACGGCGGCTTCGGTCACCACGCCTCGGTTTTTGGCTCATCAGATCAAATCCCAGCGGCGCAAGCTGGCGCGGATAAACGCCATCGTTCATGCCCAACAGGCACACCACTTTGAAAGGGATAGAGCGCATCGGCATCAGCGTACAGATATTGACAGGCCCTGCCAGGAAACGCTGGCTGATGCGCTCCTGGTCAAGACGCTGCGCCAGTTCGTCACGTAACAGAGACAGCGGTATGGCCTCGCCATACTCGGCCCCCAAACCTTCAGTGATAATGGCCTGCCACTGCTGTTCAATCAGCGTCATCGCCGCTTCGGTGTCCGCGTCCGGCAGGAAGAAATCATTAAGCATGTCCCGGCAAACGGGTAACCACTCTTCCAGCGGGCGTTCCTGTGCTAACCCTCTGCGCCAGATGTTTAGCTGCATCAGCAACGAGGCCAAATGCCCGACTAACTCGGCAATCAAACCACTGGACTCATCATAGGGCAATACCGACTGCCACTCCCCCTGTGCGCTTTCCATCGCATAGCCCAGCAGCATACGTGTTAAACCAAATTGCCAGGTATGCTGGCCAGTTGGAGGAAGCGCGAGTTCGCGCACGTTGTCGTCGTCAATGCCCCAGCGAATTCCAGATTCATTGACCCACAAACGAAGATAGCGCAACCCTTCTTCATTGATGTTGAAACGCGCAGCCAGCACAGGCACATCCAGTAATGCCAGGACATCCTCTGAGACAAAACGGCTGTCCGGTAGCGAAAGCAGGCTAATAAACGCCTGTAAGACGGGATGAGACTGACGCGCCCGGCGATCGGAAATAGCATACGGCAGGTAACGATCGGCCGGTGCACTGCCAAAGACAGCCTGAATAAATGGACTGTAGCTGTCGATATCCGCCACCATCACGATGATGTCGCGCGGCGTCAGTGTTGGGTCCGCTTCCAGCATTGCCAGCAACCGGTCGTGGAGTATTTCCACTTCGCGTTGTGGGCTATGACAGACATGAAACGTCACACTAGTATCATTCGGCTCAAGCAACCGTTTATTGTCGCTACGCGAATACTCCTCCAGGCTGACTCCCGCCACCGCATGGTTTTCGAGTTCCAGAATATCCGCTTGAATATTATGCAAAAGATTGTCAGGAGTAATGTCGACAAACGCATCCAGCTCCTGGCTGTTTTCCAATTCCGAAAGCAGATATATGTAGTCACGTCCTAGTTTTCCCCATGAGGCCAACATCGGATTCCCCACATCCTGCTCACCATCGCTGTTAAACAGTCCTTCAGCATTCTGACTATCGCGAAACAGCGGTAAATGTCGTTCTTCAAAGCTATGCCTACGCTGACGCGCCAACAGTTTAGCCAGATAAGCGGGGTCTTTAATATCCCCCCAGTAGTAACGACAGGGATTGGTAAAAAGCAGATGAATATCAATGTGCTTACCCAGCGCTTGTAATGCCTGCAGATACACGGGCGGTAGCGCGGAGATACCACAAATAAAGACGCGCGAGGGCAAGCCTTGTGGGCAGTCAGACGTATTCTCCAGGGTCTGAATAAACCGCTGATATAAATTGGCACGATGCCAGCCTGGCTGTCCCAGTTCAGCCGTGTATTCCACCAGTGCTTTCCACAATGGCGCTTGCCAGGCCTGAGCATCTCCTAGTCCTTCCACCTGCAGCCCCACCTCCCACTGCGTCAGCCATTCAGGACGGTAGACTAAATACTGGTCGAACAGATCCGCAGCGCGTGATGAAAGCTGAAACAGCTTACGTTTGTCTGTGTCGTCGGTGAGATAGTGGCGTAGCAGTGCGAAATCGTCGTTATCCAGCAATTGAGGTAGCAGCGTCATCAGCTTCCAGCTCATGCTCTGTTTGCTAAATGCGCTCTCTTTTGGGATATCCGGCAATACACGCACAAACATATCCCAGATAAAACTCGCTGGCAGCGGGAAATCAATGTTAGCGGCAATACCAAACTTCTGTGCCAGAGTCATTTGCAACCACTGCGCCATACCGGTGCTTTGAACCAGGATCATCTCGGGTTCAAAGGGGTCGTCCAGCCGCTCGCGCTCAACGATATATTCCATCAACGCTTCCAGCACATCCAGACGATTGGAGTGGTAGACCCTTAACATAGCAACTCCTGACTACTGACGATTTGGGCAGTGCAGTCGTGTCATCTGACCCTGCCTGCTCAGAGGGGAAGTAATTTTAACATTGATGCTGACACATCCCGCTATCGTTGTCTGCATTCGGTTAATTTGCCAGTTTAAAGGTGGTGAATACATATGCAACTGCGTTTGCTGCCAGGCGTGATGCCACAATTGTTGATACTGGCTTCTGACTAAAAAGCTCTTCATCAGCGCCCGCTGATATCCGGAAAGCGCGGTCACGATCATAATCATCAGCACCATTGCCAGCATCACTTCCGGCAGGCTAAAACCACGCTGTCTGTTCAGGGTATCAGACATAACGCCAGCACCTTTAACGGGCAGAAATCGCTCCAGCCATGCGCTGAGAATTCGATAGTACCCTCGATAATCATCCCCTGACGCCATAGCGATATACCTTCATATTGCGCAATAAGCAGCACAAGATCGTCGTCGAGCACACGCAGGCAGACTGTCGCACCCTGTGTGGAATAGCGTCGACACTGCGTTGCCATCTGCAAACTCCAGGGCTGCATACGTGCCCATTCCATGGCGGATTGCACCACTGCCTGATGTTGTAGCGACTGGCTTTCCGTTGCCACCCGCGACGCAAAACTCGCCTCCTGTCGGCTTACGCCTTGCAGCAACAGACTGCCAAGTACCAGGAGTAAAAGCACCATTGCAAGCGATGAAACACCTCGCTCACGGTTCACAGGTTGAATCCTGTGACGTCATAGAATACCTCAATGACCTTTTGAGGTTCGGCGTTGCTTCTCCCGCGCAGGTGCAACGAAAGCACTGGCGCAAATCCGCTGATATTCAGGCGCTCCACCTGAAATACCTCAATCTGAATAGAATCCGGATCGGTCATTTTATCCCAACCTTTTCCCACGCAGGTTGTTGCGCCACGCAAGGTTTCCAGCACCTTATCTTGAACACGAAACCCAACGGCATCGGCCTCCTTTGTCGGAATATCGTCCCAAACACCGTTGCTATTGGCATCCCAGCGTACAATCACACAGTCTCCCGCGGCTGATATCATCAGCCCTTCTCCGATACAGTTTCCCCGACAATAACCAGCCCGCTGGAGATGCTTCGCCACGGTATAGATCCGCTGCCAGAGCTCATCTTCAAGCACTAGCTGACGAGTGTTCTGCAAAATTTCTCGCTGCAGCGCAGGTAAAAATCGCGCAGCGCTGAGGAGTAAAATGCTGCTTATCACCATAGCGATAAGCACCTCAAGCAGTGAAAAGCCACGTTCACTTACCGACATTGATCCGCCTCACCGCGTTCGCAAAGTCTGATTCGTCCCCAACCAGACACCACCACACGCCATTCACCTGCAGCATTCTTCAGGTAGATATGCCCGGCCCATGCGGTATTACGTAAGCCAAAAAAAGCCAGTGACGGTGTTATCTCTGCCATCTCGACATCAGCCCAGAGTGGCGTAAAAATCAACGGTGAAACCGGCTGACACGAAGTTTGTGACGTCGCTGAGCTTGCCAGACACCATGTTCCTCCATCGCGGAGCACGTTGATGACGTGATCACGATTACGCCAGTTAGCATCTTCGCGCAATTGCAGCAGGTAATCCCGCACCTGGCTGGCTGTTTGCCATAACCGCTGCTGTTGTTGCCAGCGCTGCCAACCGTACAACCCTGATGCGCCAAGCGCCGCGATAATCAGCATTGCAATCAGGGTTTCGAGAAGCGTGTAGCCTTGTTGTTTTTTCATGTCGCCAGTATGGCGTGAGAGAAATTAATAACGAGGGGGAAATTCAGCTTCTTCGGCAAGCTACGGAGAATATTTATCGCATTACATCACGTTGCAAAATTTCAGGAATCAACGCCGCAGAATAGAATGTAAGGCAAAAAAAAACCGACGCATAAGGCGCCGGTTGTGACAGGATTAGCCTCGATCAGATAGCGACCGGTGCTTTAATGCCTGGGTGCGGATCGTAACCCTCAATTTCGAAGTCGTCGAAACGATAGTCGAAAATTGAATCTGGTTTACGCTTGATAACCAACTTCGGCAGCGCACGTGGCTCGCGGCTAAGCTGCAGATGTGTTTGATCCATATGGTTGCTGTACAGGTGCGTGTCACCGCCTGTCCAGACAAAATCACCGACTTCAAGATCGCACTGCTGCGCCATCATGTGAACCAGCAAGGCGTAGCTGGCAATGTTAAACGGCAGACCGAGGAACACATCGCATGAACGCTGATACAGTTGGCAAGAGAGTTTGCCATCCGCCACGTAGAACTGGAAGAACGCGTGGCACGGCGCCAGCGCCATTTTATCCAGTTCGCCTACGTTCCACGCGGAAACGATAATACGACGGGAATCCGGGTCGTTTTTCAACTGGTTCAGCACCGTCGTGATCTGGTCGATATGGCGGCCATCCGGTGTTGGCCATGCACGCCACTGTTTACCGTACACCGGACCTAAATTACCGTTCTCATCAGCCCATTCATCCCAGATTGAGACGTTGTTTTCATGCAGGTAGGCAACGTTGGTGTCGCCCTGCAAAAACCACAACAGCTCATGGATGATCGAGCGTAAATGGCAGCGTTTAGTCGTAACCAGCGGGAACCCTTCCTGCAGATTAAAACGCATCTGATGACCAAAAATGGAAAGCGTTCCGGTTCCGGTGCGGTCGTTTTTCTGTGTGCCTTCATCCAGCACTTTTTGCATCAGTTCTAAATACTGTTTCATGGTTCCTCAGGAAACGTGTTGCTGCGGGCTGCGACGGTACGCCCAAACCATCATAATAATACCTGCGACAATCATCGGGATAGACAGGATCTGCCCCATGCTGATGTACTGGACCCATGTGCCGGTAAACTGCGCATCCGGCTGGCGGAAGAATTCGACGATAATACGAAACGCGCCATAGCCAATCAGGAACAGACCGGAAACCGAGCCCATCGGACGAGGTTTGCGAATAAACAGGTTAAGAATGATAAACAGCACAACCCCTTCCAGCGCCATCTCATAAAGCTGTGAGGCATGGCGAGGCAAAGAGCCGTATGTGTCAAAAATAGACTGCCACTGCGGATTGGTTTGCAGCAATAAAATATCTTCAGTGCGGGAGCCAGGGAACAGCATGGCGTACTTAAAGTTAGGGTCAACGCGTCCCCACAGTTCACCGTTGATAAAGTTACCCAGGCGGCCTGCGCCCAAACCAAACGGAATCAGTGGAGCAATAAAATCAGAGACCTGGAAGAATGTACGCTTGGTGCGTTTGGCGAAGATAATCATCACCAGAATCACCCCGATAAGCCCGCCATGGAAGGACATGCCCCCATCCCAGACGCGGAACAGATACAGCGGGTTATCAAGGAACAGCGGGAAGTTATAGAACAGCACGTAGCCAATACGCCCGCCGAGGAAGACCCCGAGGAAGCCTGCATAAAGTAAGTTTTCTACTTCGTTTTTGGTCCAGCCACTGCCCGGGCGATTAGCCCGGCGCGTCGCCAGCCACATCGCGAAAATAAACCCCACCAGATACATCATGCCGTACCAGTGAAGCGCGACGGGTCCAATTGAGAAAATGACCGGATCGAAATCCGGAAAATGCAGATAGCTACTGGTCATCTGTCACCACAAGTTCTTGTTATTTCGCTGAAGTCAGACAGCAATTGATAAGCGCGCCTGCATAATGCAGGCGCTCCAAAGGTGCGAATGATAGCACAAGGGGATCGCAGCGGATGCCGGGAAGATGTAAAAGATCTGTATAGGTAATCTTTACCCCCCGTATTGCCTGATGGCGCTACGCTTATCAGGCCTACAATCCTCCGCGAATCAATCCTCCCATGCCACGGCGCTCCATAAAGGCCGCCACCTGATGGCGTACTTCCGTCGCCAGTTGCGCTTCCAGGCTGCGCTGCGCCAGCGTTTGCGCTTCGTCAAAATCGATATGGCGCAGCAGGTATTTCACACGTGCTACAGAACGCCCGTTCATCGATAAATGACGGAAACCAAGCCCAATAAGGATGGTGACACACATCGGGTCACCCGCCATTTCACCACACAATCGCAAATCGATGCCGCTTTTCTCCGCCTCCTGCGCAATCATGGCCAGCGCACGTAACATCCCCGGATGCAGGCTGTCATAAATACTGGCAACGCGTGTGTTGTTCCGATCGACTGCCAAAATATACTGGGTCAAATCGTTGGTCCCAACCGAAATAAAATCGATCCTGTTTGCTAAATGCGGCAGCATAAACACCATCGACGGAACTTCCAGCATGATGCCAATGCGTGGTTTTGGGATCTCGTAGCCGATCATCTCTTCCACTTCGCGTCCGGCACGTTCTATCAGGCGTCGCGCTTCATCCACTTCATCAATGCTGGTTACCATCGGTAGCAAAATGCTGAGGTTGCCGGTTGCCGCGTTGGCACGCAGCATGGCGCGAACCTGGATCAAAAAGATCTCTGGCTGATCGAGCGTTATGCGGATCCCTCGCCAGCCAAGGCACGGGTTCTCTTCACTGATGGGCATGTAGGGCAGTTGTTTATCGGCACCGACATCCAGCGTACGCAGAGTTACGGGCTTATCGTTAAACATCTGCAGCATACCCTGATACTGCGCAACCTGTTCTTCTTCCGAAGGAAAACCGCTTTGCAGCATGAACGGGATTTCGGTGCGATACAGGCCAATACCGTCGATCCTGCTACCCAGCTTTTCTTCATGTTCCGGGCTGAGACCCGCATTGAGCATCACCTTCACGCGCTCGCCGCTTTTCAACTGTGCAGGCTGGTTGACGTCGTCTTCCGCCAGGCGGCTCAGCTCAATTTCTTCACTGATAAGACGCTGGTATTCCTGAATCAATACCGGTTCCGGATCGACCAGCAGTTCACCGCGATAACCGTCCACCACCAGCGTGCGGCGATGCAGCACCGACGGCTGGATATCGGCCCCCATAACGGTCGGGATACCCAGCGCACGAACCATAATCGCCGCGTGAGAGTTGGCGGCACCATCCCTGACGACAACCCCTACCAACCGGTCCTGGGGAAGTTCCGCCAGCGTAGTGGCAGACAGCTCATCCGCCACCAGCACGAAACGTTCCGGCCAGGCATTCGGCCCCTGAACAGAGTCGTCAAGATGGAACAGCAGACGCTGCCCCAACGCGCGCAAATCCCCGGCGCGTTCTTTGAGATAGTTATCGCTTAGCGCGGCAAACTGTTCGGCAAACTTCTCGATGATCGTTTTAACCGCCCACTCGGCCACCGAGCCGTTATCCACTTCCGCGAACAACTCGCGGCGCAGACGGGTATCGGAGAGCAGGTGCGAATAGAGATCAAAAATTGCCGCCGTCTCTTTCTGTGCCCCGGCAGCAAAACGCTTACTGTAGCGGCGAAATTCATTTGCGGCTTCTTCCAGTGCGCCAGTCAGACGTTCACGCTCAAGCACTGGATCCAACGTTGAAGCCTGATACACCTGTTCCATCAGCGGTAACGTGGCATCCTGCCAGCCTTCAGCGATCGCCACGCCGGGGGCGGCAGGCAATGCGCGGATACGCGTTTGCCGGTATTGCCCAAATAGCGCGGTTAACTGCGACTGAGACAGAATAGCGGCCATTTGTGTGGCAAGCGTGACCAGAAAAGATTCTTCGCTTTCGTCGTACTGGCGCAACTCACGTTGCTGTACCACCAGGACGCCTAATAACTGGCGTCGCTGGATGATCGGTACGCCTAAGAACGCACGAAAGCGTTCTTCTTTCACCGAAGGAATATATTTAAAGCTGGGGTGTTTTTGCGCATCGGCAAGGTTGATAGGTTCCGCCAGCCTGCCAACCAGGCCAACGATCCCTTCATCAAACGCCAGTGCAACAGTGCGACCGCGTGGTTTTTTAAGTCCTCGGGTCGCCATCAGGTAATAACAGCGTCGGTCGTGATCGGCCAGGTAGACCGAGCAGACCTCTGTATCCATCGCAAGACAGATGTCAGTAACCAGAATATTCAACGCCTCATTGAGACGTGGGGCACTGGCCACCTTTTCGACTATTTCGCGCAGGCGGGTGAGCATAATTTGCGTAGCTTAACCTCTTTTACGTCTGTACGCAGGTGCGCTTTGCGGCTTAGGAGTGCTCTCCTGAAGCGCCATCACAACACTTGCGAATTCTTTCATCACCCTGCGATAGACATCGCGTTTAAATGACACCACCTGTCGAACCGGATACCAGTAACTCACCCAGCGCCAGCCGTCGAACTCAGGTGTACTGCTGGTTTGCATATTGATTTCAGCATCGCTACTGACCAACTGCAAAAGAAACCATTTTTGTTTCTGGCCGATACAAACCGGCTTTGTGTCCCAACGCACCAAACGTTTCGGTAACTTGTAACGCAACCAGTTACGAGTAGAAGCAAGGATCCGCACATCTTTACGACTCAGACCTACTTCTTCAAAGAGTTCCCGGTACATCGCCTGCTCTGCTGTCTCTCCTGCATTTATCCCGCCTTGCGGGAATTGCCAGGAGTGCTGACCAAATCGCCGGGCCCACATGACCTGCCCCTGGCGGTTACAAATTACTATCCCTACATTCGGGCGGTAGCCATCGTCATCAATCACCGGACTACCTCAACATAAACCTTATATACAAACGATTGTTTCACACTCCAGAGGGGCGGTAAACCACTCTGTTAAGGGCGCGATATTCTAATAACAATTGAATAACTCACAGCAAAGAGCCGAGTTATAAACAGAAGATATGCTACATAGGCGATTTTATTCACCTTTTCTGTGGATATAGTTGTGAAGAAGTACGGAATTACTATGGGAAAACCCGGAGCAGTCTGAATAAGACATCCGTCACACTCAAAAAATAGTCTTATATATTCATTAAGTTAAAAGCAACAACTGTAGCTAAACATGCAGAAATGTGATGCACGTCACGCATACGATCTTCGAGCTGATGAAAGATCGACCAGCGTTGGTTTTATCCACAGATTATGCCAATAAGTTAGGCACAATTTGTGTGAAAATTCGATTTTCGTCGCACGTCAAGGCTGTAAATTGAAACAGTAGTGGGGGTTTTTCACAGTTATCCCATCTTTCTGTGGATAACATGGTGTAAGATCCTGTTCATTGTCAGTGACCAGAATTGGAAAACCCGGTTTTCTGTTGCGCAACCCTTTACATCAAAATATAAAAACCACTATAAATCATGCAATTGGATAAAGCATGTGGAAAAAGATAAACTCTGTCCACACGGTATAAAATCATTGCTCATTTTTTAACCCAAGGGTAACCCTGATGCCAGAACTCCATCCATTGATTTCTCCGCCTGAATCCGAAGCCCAGTTGCTGCACCAGGCACGGCAACTTTCGGGCTACACGCTGGGAGAACTGTCGGCGATGGCAGGACTCGTCGCGCCAAAGGATCTGAAGCGGGACAAAGGCTGGATTGGCGTGCTGCTGGAAATTTGGCTTGGGGCCAGTGCGGGCAGTAAACCGGAGCAGGATTTTGCCGCGCTGGGTGTGGAGTTAAAAACGATCCCTGTAGATAGCCTTGGCAGACCGCTGGAAACGACCTTTGTCTGCGTGGCACCGTTAACCGGTAATACCGGCGTGACCTGGGAAACCAGCCATGTTCGACACAAGCTTAAACGCGTGTTGTGGATACCCGTAGAAGGTGAACGCAGCATCCCTGTGGCTGAACGGCGCGTTGGCTCTCCGTTGCTGTGGAGTCCGAATGAAGAGGAAGATCGACAACTGCGTCTGGACTGGGAAGAGTTGATGGACATGATAGTGCTAGGCCACGTCGAACGCATCACCGCTCGCCATGGGGAAGTGCTGCAACTGCGTCCTAAAGCCGCTAACGCCCGGGCGCTGACCGAGGCCATTGGCGCCCATGGCGAACCGATCCTGACTCTGCCCCGCGGGTTTTACCTGAAAAAGAACTTCACCCGCGCATTGCTGGAACGGCATTTTCTATTCCAGGCTCAATAACACACCCTGACCTTTCGCCCGTCGCGTTACGCGCCTATAATTACCGCTTCTTTTTTTTGGCAGGACTTTGTTTGATGTTATTTGCATGGATAACCGATCCTAACGCCTGGCTGGCGCTCGGTACGCTGACGCTGCTGGAGATCGTTCTCGGGATCGACAATATTATTTTCCTTTCTCTGGTTGTAGCAAAACTCCCAACAGCACAACGCAATCATGCCCGACGAATCGGGCTGGCGGCAGCGATGGTGATGCGTCTGGCGCTGCTGGCATCCATCGCCTGGGTAACGCGGCTCACTAACCCGTTATTCGAACTGTTTGGCGAGGCGATTTCAGCACGCGATCTGATCCTTCTGCTCGGCGGATTGTTCCTGATCTGGAAAGCGAGTAAAGAGATCCACGAGTCCATTGAGGGCGAAGAGGAAGGACTGAAAACCCGCGTCTCTTCTTTCCTGGGCGCGATTGTGCAGATCATGCTGTTGGATATTATCTTCAGTCTGGACTCAGTAATCACCGCAGTAGGCTTGTCCGATCATCTGTTTATTATGATGGCAGCCGTCGTGATTGCCGTGGGCGTAATGATGTTTGCAGCCCGCCCAATCGGTGAGTTTGTTGATCGTCACCCTTCGGTAAAAATGCTGGCACTCTCTTTCCTGATACTGGTTGGCTTCACGCTAATCCTGGAAAGCTTCGATGTCCATGTTCCGAAAGGATACATTTACTTCGCTATGTTCTTCTCTATCGCTGTAGAGACCCTGAACCTGTGGCGCAATAAAAAAAATCCACTCTGACTGACACTATCGCTCCCCCCATGGGGAGCGAATACTCCCCGCGCACCTTCCTTCTCTCACAGATTAAGATTTTACTGCTTTCGTCCTGCACAACTTCGCGTTATTACTAAACTAGTGTCAGACGCAGGCCATGTGAGGATAAGCAGATGAAAAAATGGGCAGTTTTAATTTCCGCCGTCGGGCTGGCTTTTGCCGTTTCCGGATGCAGCAGTGATTATGTGATGGCAACAAAAGATGGTCGAATGATCCTGACCGATGGTAAACCAGAAATTGACGATGATACCGGTCTGGTGAGTTACCACGATCAGCAAGGCAATGCGATGCAAATTAACCGCGACGAAGTCTCTCAAATCATTGAGCGTTGATGGTTAAGGTCAGCAGCGCGCTGGCCTTAACAATTTTGCTTCCCTTTTTCCCTTCCCTCAGCCATTTTTATAATCCTTATGTCGTGATTATAAAAAGGAAACGGCTATGCAATATCACCGTATACCCCACAGCTCGCTGGAAGTCAGTACACTGGGGCTGGGCACAATGACGTTTGGTGAACAAAACAGCGAAGCCGACGCACATGCACAGCTCGACTATGCCGTTGCACAAGGCATAAATTTAATCGACGTTGCCGAGATGTATCCGGTACCGCCTCGTCCAGAAACCCAGGGACTCACCGAAACTTACGTGGGCAACTGGCTCGCCAAACACGGCAGCCGCGAAAAGCTAATCGTGGCGTCGAAGGTCAGTGGACCATCACGTAACAACGACAGCGGCATTCGACCGAATCAGGCGCTGGATCGTAAAAACATCCGTGAGGCACTGCACGACAGTCTGAAAAGACTGCAGACCGATTATCTCGATCTCTATCAGGTCCACTGGCCGCAGCGTCCGACCAACTGCTTTGGTAAGCTGGGATATAGCTGGACGGACTCCGCGCCGGTCGTTTCCCTACTGGATACGCTGGACGCGCTGGCAGAGTTTCAGCGTGCAGGTAAGATTCGTTACATCGGTGTTTCCAACGAAACCGCGTTTGGCGTAATGCGTTATCTGCACCTGGCAGACAAACATGACCTGCCGCGTATCGCCACTATCCAGAACCCGTACAGCCTGCTAAACCGCAGCTTTGAAGTTGGACTGGCCGAAGTGAGCCAGTATGAAGGCGTTGAGCTACTGGCCTACTCGTGCCTTGGTTTTGGCACCTTAACCGGTAAATACCTGAACGGTGCGAAACCTGCCGGCGCACGCAATACGCTGTTTAGCCGTTTTACGCGCTACAGCAGCGAACAAACGCAAAAAGCGGTAGCTGCCTATGTGGATATCGCCAAACGCCATAACCTCGATCCTGCGCAAATGGCGCTGGCATTCGTGCGTCGTCAGCCGTTTGTCGCCAGCACACTGCTGGGTGCCACGACGATGGAGCAGCTAAAAACCAACGTTGAAAGCCTGTATCTGGAATTGAGCGAGGAAGTGCTGGCAGAGATTGAAGCGGTGCATCAGGTGTATACCTATCCTGCACCTTAACAGTTAGCGCCTGATGGCGCTGCGCTTATCAGGCCTACAGACAGCGTTCCCTGTAGGCCTGGTTGCAACAGCATATAACAGACTAATGGCGGCGCTGCCAAATCCACAGCGCCGCAATCGCCAGCGCAAACAGCGCACCGAACCCAATACCAATCGCTACCGCCGGAATCCCCACCAGCACCGCCAGTGAGTAAATACCCAACATCAACAGCATCGCGCTGTTTTCACCCAGGTTTTGCACCGCAATCGCATTACCTGCGCCGACGCTTTTCTTACCCCGTTCCTGCAGCAACGCATTCAGCGGCACCACAAAGAACCCACCACACACGCCGATAAGCATCAGCAATGCGTAGGCCGGAAGCAGCGAATGTTGAAGAGAAAAAATCAGCACCACGACGCCAATCAGGATCCCCGCAGGCATACAACGCGACACGGTTTCCAGCGTCACCAGCTTCGCAGCCGCCCCCGCGCCGACGACAATCCCGATCGCTACCATGGCATTGAGATAGGTCGGCGTGGCGTTATCGGTGATGCCGAGCGCCACCGGAACCCACAGTACCAGCAGAAAACGCAGCGTAACGCCCGCCCCCCAAAAAAGGCTGGTTCCCACCAACGAGAAGCGTGTTTCACCGTTGCGCCACAGCGAAGAGGCGGCACAGAAGAAACTGCGCGTCATTTTCCCCAGATGCCAGGACTGGCCAGGGCGAGCCGCGGTCAGTTTCGGGATATACAGGTTAGCGACCACTGCGCCAGCATAGGCCAGCGCACAGGCAGAAAGCGCGGCAATCACGTGCCAGTCGGCCAGAACGCCGCCGGCGACAGAACCGAGCAAAATCGCGGCAATGGTGGAAGCTTCCATCAGGCCGTTGGCTTTCACCAGTTTGTCGCCGGTGGTCAGTTCACCGAGAATGCCATACTTGGCCGGAGAATACGCCGCAGCGCCAATACCCACCAGCGTATACCCGAGAAATGGGTTAACGCCGAAACAGATACTCGCCGCGCCCAGCAGCTTGAGACCGTTGGCGAACATCATCACTCTGCCTTTGGCAAAGCTATCCGCCACCTGTCCAACAAACGGCGCAAACAAAATGTAAGCGCCCACAAACACCATTTGCAGGATTGGCTGGCTCCAGTCCGGGTAGAACTGCGCCTTGAGCAAAGCCAGGGTAGCAAACAACAACGCGTTATCGCCAAACGCTGACAAAAACTGCGCGGCGATAACGGACATCATCCCTTTTGACCAGATTGACGTGCTAGTGTGTACTGACTCACGCATGTTGTTTTTCCGGTTCATCGACCCAGTTTTTCAGTGTCACAAAATCTGGCTTACCGCTGCCGAGCAGAGGGAGTTGTTTCAGGTGGCGGATATCACGCGGTACGGCAAGCTCTGGAATGCCGTGGATGCGCGCATACTGGAGTAATCTTTCACGGGTCAGCTCGCTGTCGGTAGTAAACAGCACCAGCGCTTCCCCTTTATTGGCATCGCTCTTGATAGCCGTGGCATGCATTTTGTCAGCAGATACTGCCAGCGCCAGCTGTTCAACCATCTCCAGTGACACCATCTCACCGGCAATTTTGGCAAAGCGCTTGGCACGCCCCTGAATCTGTACAAAGCCATTTTCATCAAAGCGTACAACATCACCGGTGTCGTACCAGCCGTGTTCTATCTGACCCTGCGCATTTTCTGCGGTTGGGACTTCCAGTACACCTGGCTTTTCGACGCGCAGATAGCCGCTCATAATATTAGGGCCTTTCAGCTGTAAACGCCCGCCATCTTCAATACCAGGAACCGCCAACAGTCGGGCATCCATACCAGGCAGAATGCGCCCTACCGTTCCCGATTTCGCCGCCATCGGTACGTTAATCGACACCACCGGCGCACATTCCGTCACGCCATAGCCTTCAAGGACGCGCAGGCCAAACTTCTCCTGCCACAACTGCTTTGTGCTGTCTTGCAGCTTTTCGGCTCCGGCAACAACATAGCGCAGACGGTGGAAATCGTACGGATGAGCAAACCGCGCATAATTGCCGAGGAACGTTGAGGTACCAAACAGTACGGTGCAGTTACGGTCATATACCAGCTCAGGAACGATGCGGTAATGCAGCGGACTGGGGTACAAAAACACTTCAGCACCGGTCAGCAACGGCGTGAATAACCCTACCGTCAGGCCAAAAGAGTGAAATAGCGGCAATGCTGACATAAAGCGATCGTCGGCAGTGAAATCGGCAATCGTCTTAATCTGCTCGACGTTCGCCAGAATGCTCTTATGGCTGTGTACGACACCTTTCGGGTGGCCTTCTGATCCTGAGGTAAAGAGGATCACCGCAGCTTCTTCCGGCTGCTGCTTCACCTGTGCCAGATGCGGCACCAACAGATGAGAAAAAATCCACAGCTTATCGCCAAAGGTCACATCGGCCTTCAGATCTTCCAGATACACCCAGCGCACCTGGGTGAGCTGTTCCGGTAGATGCCAGAGTTTGCCTTTATCGAGAAATTGTCGGGAAGTGAAGATCGTTTTGATTTCAGAGGCTGTAATGGCGCTGGTTAATCCCTTCACGCCCGCCGTATAGTTCATCATCGCCGGGATGCGTCGACGCGCAATGGCGCCAAAAATGACCGCCGCGCTGATCCCCGCATTTGGCAGCATCAGGCCGATTTTTTCACCTTCCGCGCTATATTTCTCCAGAATACGAGCCACAAAGAGTGTCTTCGTCAGCAGTTTGCGGTAGCTGTCCGGCGTAAAGTTAACATCTTCAATGCAGTTTTTGCCTGCGCCAAACCGGTATTTTGCCGCCAGTAGCGACTCGTATAACGTTTCACGCGGGCGGACGGCCATACGCGCTTCCATCATAATCTGGTGCAGCATTTCACCGGCGATTTTGCGGCGATCGCGAGCACGCGGCGCTTCCGGCATCGGCATTTGGGTCGGCGGCAGGATATGCAATTGAATACGCGGAAAAAATCGCTGTTTAACCAGACCTTTCAGGCGGCTAAATTGGGTCAGTTCCGCGCCTTCAATACGCACAGGCACCACCGTCGCCTTTGATTTTGCGGCAACGAACCCGGCACCATCGTAGATTTTCATCAGTGAACCGGTGGTCGAAATACGTCCTTCCGGGAAAATAACCACCGGGCGCCCCTGCTCGACCAGGCGTACCAGATGTTTAATCGACATCGGTTTGGTTGGGTCTAGCGGTACGAAATCAATCAGTGGAGTGAGCCAGCGCATATACCATTGCTGGCTGATCGAGGTGTAAACGGCAAAAACGGGGCGAATCGGTAAAAAGAGCGCCAGCAGGATACCATCGATAAATGAGACATGGTTGGGCGTGATTAAGACGCGTTCTCCCCGTAGCGCGCTGACATCGCCCGTGACGCGAACACGAAACAGCACGCGAAACAGATTTCGAAAAAAACCAAATAGCATCTCAACTCCCTGTGCCATTAATTATATAAACATCAATGATGGGAGAGTATACGAGTTGGGGAATGGGCGCGACAGATAACGGGTAAATAGAATCCGAAAAAAAACCTGCGCATCCGCGCAGGTCGGTGCAAGAGACAGGTACGAAGTGCGTACCGAATAATCTCACCAATCAATACCTCTGGGATCTTGATTGTGGTCGTCACCGCACCGTTCCGCCAGTTGGAAAACGCAAAGGAATGAACCCAAGTGCAACGAGTTGTGTAAATTATCGGTTACTGTTACAGATACGCCGTACGCAAAAAAAAACCTGCGCATCTGCGCAGGCTGGTGTAAATTTTGTGATCAACCCGAAAGTTGATTTCACCTATCAATACCTCTGGGATCCCAACTCTATCAATCCGCTCTCTCCCCTCACCAGCGAACAATCGCAACAGCACATCGCAAAGTGTAAGCAAAGGTTTTCATTTTCTATTTTCTGTCTTACTTCGCTCGTGTCCGCTCACATTTGCGACGTCCTGACGGGCAATCTGCTTGAACAGACAGCCGTTTTCCGTAACACTGGCGGGATGTAAGCGTTTACCCACAACAGGTACTATCATGGCGACCATAAAGGATGTAGCCCGACTAGCTGGTGTATCAGTCGCCACCGTTTCTCGAGTGATCAATGACTCCCCCAAAGCCAGCGAAGCATCGCGTCTGGCTGTAATGAGTGCAATGGAATCACTCAGCTACCACCCCAACGCCAACGCGCGTGCGCTGGCACAACAATCTACTGAAACCGTCGGTCTGGTAGTCGGTGATGTGTCCGATCCGTTCTTTGGGGCAATGGTTAAAGCTGTCGAGCAGGTGGCCTATAACACCGGTAACTTTTTACTGATTGGCAACGGCTACCATAACGAGCAAAAGGAACGTCAGGCGATTGAGCAGCTTATTCGCCACCGCTGCGCAGCCCTCGTGGTCCACGCTAAAATTATCCCGGATGCCGAGCTGACATCATTGATGAAACAAATCCCCGGGATGGTACTGATCAATCGAATCTTACCGGGATTCGAACAACGCTGCGTTGCGCTGGACGACCGTTACGGTGCCTGGCTGGCAACCCGTCATCTTATTCAGCAGGGCCATACGCGCATCGGTTATCTGTGTTCCAACCACAGCATTTCAGATGCGGAAGATCGTTTGCAAGGCTATTACGACGCGCTGGCGGAAAGCAATATTCCGGTAAACGATCGACTGGTCACGTTTGGCGAGCCCGATGAAAGCGGCGGCGAGCAGGCAATGACTGAGCTGCTTGGTCGCGGCAAAAACTTCACGGCTATCGCCTGCTATAACGACTCAATGGCGGCGGGCGCTATGGGTGTATTAAATGATAACGGCATTGATGTGCCGGGAGAAATCTCGCTGATTGGTTTTGATGATGTACTGGTTTCACGCTACGTGCGCCCACGGCTGACGACGGTACGCTACCCTATCGTGACGATGGCAACCCAGGCCGCCGAACTGGCGCTGGCGCTGGCCGAAAAACGCCCGGTCCCGGAAATCACTCACGTCTTTAACCCAACGCTGGTACGTCGGCATTCCGTTTCGGCGCTGACTGAGCCGGGAAATTCTTTGTCAAACGATTAATCAGGATTGCGTCATGACAACGATGTTAGACGTTTCACGACATGCTGGCGTATCGAAAGCGACCGTTTCACGCGTACTGAATGGTACGGGGCAGGTTAAAGAAAGCACGCGCCAGAAAGTCTTCAACGCCATGCAGGCATTAGATTATCGGCCTAATTTTTTAGCGCGCTCACTGGCAAACCGCACCAGCAACAGCATTGGTTTAGTGGTATCTACATTTGATGGATTCTACTTTGGTCGCCTGCTGCAACAGGCATCGCGCCAGACGGAGTCTCACGGTAAACAGCTGATTGTCACCGACGGCCATGACACACCAGAGCGTGAGCAGGAAGCCGTTCAAATGCTGGCCGACCGACAGTGCGACGCCATTATTCTCTACACCCGCTACATGAGCGAAAAGGCGATTATGTCGCTGATGAGCCGCATTGATATGCCATTGCTGGTCATTAACCGCGACGTCAGCCAGGCCCGCGACCGCGCAATTTTCTTTGAACAGGAAGACGCGGCGTTTCAGGCCGTCGATTACCTCATCTCGCAAGGACATCGTGATATTGCCTGCATCACCGTACCCGGCCATACACCAACCGGTAAATCTCGGTTAATGGGATATCGTAAGGCGCTGGAAAAAAACGGTATTCCCTGGGAACCCGCCAAGGTCAAATACGGTGATTCAACGATGACCAGAGGCTATGAAGCCTGTCGTGAACTGTTGGATGAAGGAGTGATATTCAGCGCGCTGTTCGCCTGTAACGATGACATGGCGTTAGGTGCATCGAAAGCATTACATCAGGCAGGACTAAAGATCCCCGAGGATGTTTCGTTGTTTGGTTTTGATGATGCGCCCAGCGCGAAATGGCTGGAGCCGGGGCTGTCTACCGTTTATCTGCCGATCGATACCATGATAACCACGGCAATCGATCAGGCTATCCGTCTGGCCAACGGCGAAAGCGTGGAGCCGATCCCACCGTTTACCGGCAAACTGGTGTTACGGGAATCGGTGACAACGGGGCCGAACTTCACGTAATCAGATGCCGGATGGCAGCTTCGGCTTATCCGGCCTACAGACCCCACCGTTTATTTCGTAGGCAGGATAAGCATAGCGCCATCCGGCGTTTCATAACGCTGTATTCAGATTAATTCCAGCGCTAACAGCTCATCAATAGTCTGACGACGGCGAATGAGTCGCGCCACGCCGTTATCGAACAGAACCTCCGGCAGCAGCGGGCGGCTATTGTAGTTCGACGACATCGACGCGCCATACGCACCGGTATCATGCAATACCAGGTAATCTCCCGGCACTACCGCAGGTAATAGACGGGTTTCGACTTTACCGCCTTCCTGTTGGGTAAAAACATCGCCCGATTCGCACAGCGGCCCGGCAACCACCGTCTCAATCTGCGCCGCATTATCCAGCGAGCGACCATCCCCGGCCAATGCGGAGATATGGTGATAGCTGCCGTACATTGCTGGCCGCATCAGATCGTTGAAGCCCGCGTCGATCAGCACGAAGTGGCGACTGCCCATCTCTTTCACACTGCGCACCTGCGCCACCAGCACACCCGCTTCGGCCACCAGAAAACGTCCTGGCTCGATCTCAAGCTTCACCGGATGCCCCAGATGTTTGGCGATTTGCTCTCGTGCGGCGTTCCACAGCCCGAAGTAGTGATCGGTGTTGATCGCCTCTTCTCCTTCGCGATATGGGATCGACAAACCTCCGCCCGCAGATATAGCCTCCAGATCCTGACCTAATTCAACAACCTGACGCACCATCGCGCCACACACTTGCTCCAGATGGCCGTAGTCCACACCGGAGCCGATATGCATGTGAATGCCCACCAGTTTCAGTTGATAACGCTGAATCACCTCCAGCGCCGCCGGAAGGTCGCTATACCAGATACCGTGCTTGCTGTTCTCGCCGCCGGTATTGGTTTTCTGGCTATGCCCGTGACCAAAACCGGGGTTGACGCGCAGCCATACACGATGCCCTGGCGAAACCTGGCCCAGCTGTTCCAGCATATCAACCGACCCGGCGTTTACTGGAATACGTAGCTCATGCACCCGGGCCAGCGTCGCCTGGTCAATCATATCGGCGGTAAAGACGATTTCATCATTCTCCGGCACAAAACCTGCTGCCAGCGCACGTTCAATCTCACCCAGCGAGACGGAATCCACCTTCACGCCCTGCTCACGCATCAGACGCAAAATATGAATATTCGAGCAGGCCTTTTGGGCAAAACGCACCACATCAAACTGACTCAGTTTGGCTATCTGCGCGCGGATAATCTGCGCATCGTAAACCCATACCGGACAGCCGAATTCGGCGGGCAGACGCAGCAGGTTATCTGCGGTCAGGTCAGTATCAGTGCTGTTGAGTGGACGTGGCATGGCGTGCTCCGGTATTGGCTTTTTTATGATTACGCCACAGCCCGAAGAGAATAAAAAATATCGTTTTATCGCGAGTCTATGCAAAAATGATATGGAATGCTTATTTGAGGATCGCCGATGCCTGCCGTTAACTTGCGCCACATTGAAATTTTTCACGCCATTATGACAGCAGGCAACCTGACGGAAGCCGCACGGATGCTGCACACGTCGCAGCCTACCGTCAGTCGGGAACTAGCCCGATTCGAGAAAGTACTGGGATTAACGCTGTTTGAACGCACGCGTGGCCGGCTGCATCCCACAGTGCAGGGGCTACGCCTGTTTGAAGAGGTGCAACGTTCGTGGTATGGCCTGGACCGGATCGTCAGCGCCGCCGAAAGCCTGCGTGAATTTCGTCAGGGTGAGCTGTCGATTGTCTGCCTGCCAGTGTTCTCACAGTCCTTTTTACCGCCGCTGCTGCAGCCATTTCTCGAGCGCTATCCGCAGGTCAATATTCAGATAGTGCCGCAGGAGTCACCGCTGCTGGAAGAGTGGCTGTCGGCACAGCGCCACGATCTCGGGTTAACTGAGACCCTGCATACCCCCGCCGGGACTAAACGCACAGAATTACTGTCGCTGGATGAAGTTTGCGTGCTGCCGCAGGGACATCCGCTGACCGGGAAAGCAGTATTAACACCGCAAGATTTTCAGGGGGAAAACTATATCAGCCTGTCGCGCACCGACAGTTATCGCCAGTTGCTGGATACCCTGTTTAATGATCATCAGGTCAAGCGCCGAATGGTCATAGAAACGCACAGTGCCGCATCAATTTGTGCGATGGTACGTGCCGGCGTGGGGATCTCGGTAGTGAACCCGCTGACCGCCCTGGATTACGCAGGCAGCGGGATTGTAATCCGGCGTTTTAGTGTCTCGGTGCCTTTTACCGTCAGCCTGATCCATCCACTGCATCGCCCGGCATCCGCGCTGGTTGATGCTTTTACAGCACATCTACAGGCCCATCTCCACCGGCTTACTGACCCGCTGGAGGCTATTTTGCAATCTCAGGTGAAAGCATAAACGTCACGGCATCCTGCGCATGGATCGCCGCGGTATCGAAGACCGGCAACGGGCTCATTTCAGTGGGAACCAGCAGGCCAATTTCGGTGCAGCCAAAGATCACCCCTTGTGCCCCCTGACGAGCCAGTCGCTCAATCACGCTCAGGTAATAATCGCGGGAAGTTTCGCTAAATTCACCAAGGCACAGTTCCTCGAAAATAATCTGGTTTATTTTCTGTCGGTCGTCAGCGTCAGGGATTAACGTGCTAATGCCAAATTCCATCTGTAAACGCCCACGATAGAAATCCTGTTCCATGGTGTAACGCGTGCCCAACAGCGCGACGTTACTCATCTTCTGTTGTTGTATGGCCCGACCTGTTGCATCGGCAATATGCAAAAACGGGACATCGCAGGCCGTTTCAATGGCCTCGGCCACTTTATGCATAGTGTTGGTACACAGCACAATTCCCTCAGCTCCCGCTTGCTGTAACCCCACCGCTGCCTGCGCCAGGATCTCCCCTGCCCGCTGCCAGTCACCGTTCGACTGACACGCTTCAATCTCATGGAAATCGACGCTGTGCAGCAGAATTTTCGCAGAATGCAGACCGCCCAGATTCTGCTTAACCCCTTCATTAATCAGACGATAATAAGGAATAGTAGATTCCCAGCTCATTCCGCCTAACAGACCGATCGTTTTCATCATTTACCCTTATTCGTGGTTGTCCTCCCAGTGAACCAAAGATGTGATCAACTTTCCACATCTGCCGGCGCACATTTCCTTTTTTTATTTTCTGATATAAATTTAATGAAATAATGTTTCATTTTATTGCAAGGATATCGAATGTTTATTTTTCATAAAGAAACCACGCTTGAAGATCTGGGTAACGGCGTTACCCGGCGTATTCTGGCTCACGATGGCAAAATGATGGCCGTGGAAGTCAATTTCGAGCAGGGCGCAGTTGGCCCGATGCACAGCCATCCGCATGAACAACTCACGTACGTTTTATCGGGCGAGTTTGAATTTACGATTGGGGAAGAAAAGCATGTCGTCAGTGCAGGAGACACCCTGTACAAGCAACCCAATATTATGCACGGCTGCGTCTGTTTACAGCCGGGAACATTACTCGATACCTTCACCCCGGTACGCGAAGACTTCCTGCAGGCGTAATCTCTCTATTCTCGAACCTTGTTATACAAAAATGCCGGGTATCGCTTACGCTTACCCGGCCTGCACGAGACGTCATCCGACACTGCGCCTCACTACTTACACCCCAATATCTCTTAACTTCTCGCCAGCCATCAGCTTACGTTCGATATGCTCAAGCGTAACGTTTTTGGTTTCAGGAATAAGCCAGAAGGTAATACCAATAAATACGACGTTCAGTGCGGTATAAAGCCAGAACGTACCGGCTGCGCCAATGCTGTCGAGCAGCGTCAGGAACGTTGCGCCGATAATCATGTTCGACACCCAGTTGGTGGTGGTGGAGCAGGTAATACCAAAATCGCGACATTTCAGCGGCTGAATTTCCGAACACAGGATCCACACCACCGGCGCGGCGCTCATCGCATAGCCTGCAATACACATCATCGTCATGCCAACTGACAGCCAGGATAGTCCACTGGAAGCCGTGCCGTTATCAAACTGCATCAGGCAATATCCGAGCACCAGCGTCCCGATGGCCATTACGCTGAACCCAATTTTCAGCGCCGGTTTACGTCCTGCTTTGTCGACCGTGAAGACGGCAATAAAGGTAGCGAACATAAACGTTAAGCCAACCACCAGCGTGGCAATCATCTGCTGCTCTGTGGTGGTAAAACCCGCCATTTTGAAAATGCGCGGCGCGTAATACATGATGATGTTCATCCCGGTGAACTGCTGCATCGCCTGCAACAACATCCCAAGGAAAACCGCGCGGCGCACGTTACGGTTAATTTTAAACAGCGCCCAACCACCCTGCTTCAGCTTCAGGCTTTCACGAATTTCGTTCAGTTCATCACGGGCCTTTTCTGAGGTATCGCGCAGCATGCGCAATACTTCTTCGGCTTCGATGTGGCGGCCTTTCTCCGCCAGCCAGCGCGGGCTGTTTGGCAGGAACACAACCAGGATAATCAGTAACACCGCCGGAAGCGCCAGCACGCCCAGCATAGCGCGCCAGTTACCGCTGTAGCTGAACGCGGTATCAGACAAAAAGGCCAGAACGATGCCCAACGTCACCATCAGCTGATACATACTGATCATCTTGCCACGCACGTTTTCGCTCGCCATTTCAGAGAGATAGAGCGGCGCGGTGTAAGAGGCGATCCCCACCGCAACGCCCAGTACCACGCGGGCAAAAATGAGCATTTCTACGCTGGAGGCAAACGCCGAGCCCAGAGATCCGACGACGAAAAGGATCGCCCCCGCCATCAGACTGTATTTACGTCCCAGGCGGAATGACAGCCAACCGTTAAACAGCGCACCAATTGCCGCGCCCAGCATCATGCTGCTGACCACCCACTCCTGCAGGCGGCTGGTCAACACAAAGTGATCGGTGATGAAAGGCAACGCCCCGGCAATCACGCCGATATCCAGGCCGAATAACAACCCTGCGACAGCCGCAGAGATAGAAACAAACATATTCATACGTCGCGTATCGCGCACTGGGCGCGGCGCTAAAGCAGCATCATTATTTATTGAGACCATTTTTTCCTGCCAGATACAGAGTAAGCCATGTCGATGAAAGTAAGGGATCCCTTGCAGGAAGCGTCAGGCGGGAAACGGCAAAAACATGGATAAAATTGCTGCACCACATCGTTATGTGATGGATATTCCAATTTTAAAATTTATCGCTAATTACTCAATTAAATTTAATGCACTGATATTAAAGAGTATTAATTATTGCCAACCCATATATATATAATTATGTATGGATTAATTTATAAACAGAATATGGACTAAAATAACTTAACACCAAAAAAAACCCTGCCATTGGCAGGGTTTGTTGATGCTGGACGGTAAATTAACGCGCCAGCCAGCCGCCGTCTACCGCAACGGTATAGCCGTTGATATAGTCAGATGCGCTGGACGCCAGGAACACTACTGGCCCCATCAGATCGCTTGGCAGACCCCAACGGCCCGCCGGGATACGATCGAGAATTTCGGCGCTACGCTGCTCATCAGCACGCAGTTGCTGCGTGTTATTGGTCGCCATATAACCCGGCGCGATCGCATTCACGTTGATGTTATGTTTTGCCCACTCGTTGGCCATCAGACGGGTGACGCCCATTACGCCGCTTTTAGACGCGGTGTAAGACGGCACTCGGATGCCGCCCTGGAAGGAGAGCATAGAGGCGATGTTGATAATTTTGCCGCCATTACCCTGCGCGATAAAGTGCTTCGCCGCCGCCTGAGACATGAAGAACACGCTCTTAATGTTCAGGTTCATCACGTCGTCCCAGTCTTTTTCGCTGAAGTCGATAGCATCTTCACGACGGATAAGACCGGCGTTGTTGACCAGAATGTCGATATGACCGAATTCTGCGACCGCACGCTCCAGCAGTGCCGGAATACCATCAATCTGACGCAGATCGGCGGTCAGGCTTAAAAAACGGCGGCCCAGGGCGGTAACACGTTCGATGGTTTCAGTCGGCTCAACAATGTTGATACCCACGATATCGCAGCCCGCTTCCGCCAGGCCCAGCGCCATACCCTGACCCAGACCGGTGTCACAACCCGTCACAACGGCGACTTTACCTTCAAGAGAGAATGCATTCAAAATCATTGTAAATCCTTAAATTTTTATAATGCCCGCCACAGGCAGGCAAGGCTGTCGCCCGCAACTAGCGCAGATCTTTGACTGCAACATGGTCCATATCATCAAAGACCTGGTTTTCGCCGACCATGCCCCAAATGAACGTATACGCTTTTGTGCCGACGCCGGAGTGAATTGACCAGCTCGGAGAAATCACCGCCTGCTCGTTGTGCATCACTATATGACGCGTTTCCTGAGGCTGCCCCATCATGTGGAAGACACAGGTGTCCTCTTCCATATTGAAGTAGAAATAGACTTCCATACGGCGTTCATGGGTATGGCACGGCATGGTGTTCCACAGGTTACCCGGTGCCAGTTCGGTCAGGCCCATGCTCAGTTGGCAGGTTTCCAGTACGTCCGGCACAAAATACTTGTTGATGGTACGGCGGTTACTCGTGAGATCATCACCCAACGTCACTGGCGCAACGTCGGCTGGGGTCACTTTTTTGGTTGGATAAGTCATGTGTGCCGGCGCGCAGTTATAATAGAACTTGGCGGGTTTTGCAGGGTCAATGCTTGCAAAAACAACTTCTTTTGCCCCTTTACCGACATACAGCGCATCGCGATGACCAATTTCATAGCACTGACCGTCAACGGTAATCGTGCCCGGTCCACCGATGTTGATCACGCCTAACTCACGACGCTCCAGGAAGTAGGTTACGCCCAGCTGTTTGCCAACTTCACCACCCACAGAGACGGTTTTGCCCACAGGCATAATGCCGCCAACAATGATGCGGTCGATGTGGCTGTAGACCATGGTGTATTCATCTGCGACAAACACTTCTTCTACCAAAAACTCATTACGCAGCGCCTGGGTATCCAGGGTTTTCGCATGCGCACTATGGATGCTTTGTCTTACGTCCACATTTACCTCCAGTGATAAATTGACCGTGAATTCTTGAGCGATAGCAAAACGCCGTTCCGTTTTACCTAATGCGTTCATGATATCCCTCCCGGGACGGGTTTTCAATTATAACTAAAACGATGTTTCACTTTTTCCGCATCTTATTATCAAAAGTGTAAGTGCGATCACGCCAGCGCGTATAAATAGCGAAATAGGTTTAAATAAAATCATTTAATAACAATAAGATAAATTTATTCATTCACTAGAGGTGGGGATAAAAAATGGAAAATTCAGCCGAGTTTATAGGCCGATAAGACACCTTTTCTAACAAAGTGCGCAGTTAATCACATGAAATGAAACAATGTTTTGATAAGTTGACTGTGTTTAGAGTGTATGTTTCTGTAACTGGCCTTGCCCTCCTGCTGGAGGGCTTTTTTACAGGTGCAGGGAAAACACTTAGAAAGGCGTTTAAGACGGTAAATGTAAGATCGTTAATCTCGTTCGATAGCGAGTGCCACCCCCTGGCCGCCGCCGATACATAACGTTGCCAGCCCTTTATGCGCCCGACGCTTCACCATTTCATGTACCAGTGAAACCAGAATCCGGCAGCCTGATGCGCCAATCGGATGACCGAGCGCAATGGCTCCGCCGTTCACATTCACCCGACGCTCGTCCCATTCCAGCATTTTCCCAACGGATAATGCCTGCGCGGCGAAGGCTTCATTGGCTTCAATCAAATCGACATCCGCCAGTTGCCAGCCGACGCGCTCAAGGCAGCGACGCGTCGCGTATACCGGAGCTATCCCCATGAGCGCAGGATCGACACCGACGCTGGCAAAGGCGCGAATGCGCGCCAGTATGGGTAAATTCAGCGCCTGCGCTTTGGCTTCGCTCATCATCATCACCGCGGCAGCGCCATCATTGATAGATGACGCGTTGCCCGCCGTGACCGAACCGAGTCTGTCGAAGGTAGGATCCAGACGCGCCAGCCCTTCGGCGCTGGCATCGGTGCGCGGCTGCTCGTCGGTATCCACCACAAAGGATTGCCCGTTACGCTGGGTCACTACCGGCACGATCTCATCTTTAAAGCGCCCGGCATCAATTGCCATCCGCGCTTTGTGCTGCGAATGAAGCGCGTAGGCGTCCTGTAATTCGCGGCTGATACCATATTCCCGTGCCAGGTTTTCCGCGGTAACGCCCATGTGATAATCGTTGAAGGCATCCCACAGACCGTCATGCACCAGGCTGTCGACCAGTTGACTGTTACCCAGTTGTGCCCCGGTGCGACTGTCAGTCAGGACATGCGGGGCGCGGCTCATATTCTCTTGCCCACCCGCAATCACAATGTCAGCTTCGCCGCACTGGATAGCCTGGGTCGCCAGATGCAGCGCTTTCAGACCCGAACCGCAGACATCGTTAATGGTGATGGCGGAAACGGTATTAGGCAACCCGCCATTGATGGCAGACTGACGCGCCGGGTTCTGCCCGGCACCTGCGGTAAGCACCTGTCCGAGGATCACTTCATCCACGGCGTGAACGTCCACGCCCGTGCGTTCCAGTAACGCCCTGACTACCATGCTGCCTAATTCAACGGCAGAGTGGCGCGCCAGCGTCCCCTGGAAGCAGCCAATCGGTGTCCTTAACGCCCCGACTATCACAACCTCTTTCATCACCACCTCAGCGCAAAATAACACCGCAATAGTAGATGATTGTTAAAAAGAGTTATCAAGGTTGTTTAAAAACGGTGATTTTTATCACAAAGGAAATTCGTATCATTTATTGGTCATCTGAACGCCACTCTGCTGTAAATGGTCGCGCAGCCAACTTCCCGCCACGCCTGGCGGGGATTTCTTATTCCACAACAGATCGATAGAGATAGCCTTTGGCCAACCGGGCAGCGTCAATGGAACCAGCGGCTTTTCTGCGGCAAATTCTTCTACCAGCGCGCAAGGCAGCGCGCACCAGCCGAATCCCTGAACCGCCATACTCAGCAGCAACAAATAGTTGGGAGCAGACCACACAGGGCCGCGCGCCACGTTGGTACGGCTTTCCAGATAGGTGTTCAGACGCAGCTCGCGCCAGGTATGCAGCTGTTCCCACTGCAGTTTTTCCTGCGCCGCCAGCGGATGCGAAGCCGCAACATATAATCCCATCCAGGTTTGCATCGGCAGGCGCGTGACGCCCATGTCGGTCGGGTAATCCTCCCGCGCTTCGATCAACCCCACCTGAGCACGTCCTTTTTGCAGCAGATCGATCACGTCCTCGTCTTCACCAATCAGACATTCAAACTCGGTATGGGGAAACTTACGGTCAAACTGCACCATCAGTTCTTCCAGCACATCCGGATGCAGCGTATCTGACAACACGAAGGTCAAACGCGCTTCCGTTTCACCCGACAGCGAAATCGCCGCTTCGTCCAGACGATCGCTCGCTGACAGAATGGCCTGCACATAACCCAGCACCCGCTTACCTTCTTCGGTCAGCGTTGGCTGGCGTGATGAACGGTCAAACAGCGCAAAACCAAGGTCGGCTTCCAGATGCGCAATGGCCGTACTGATGGTGGACTGGCTTTTGCGCAACCGACGAGCCGCAGCAGAAAATGAGCCGCAGGAAACGGTCTCTACAAATGCCGTTAACGCTTCAGGAGAGTAACGCATGAACTATCTACTTTATCGATGGATACTATCTTTTAGATATCACATAAAACGATAAAATTGCCACCATTCCGTTATCCGGGCATCAAAGAAGGTTTTAGGTTATGCAACACGATACAGTCCAACGTCGCTCGTTAATGGAGCGCATTTTTCATGCCGTCTGCTTTGAAGGCATTGCCACCGCTGTTCTCGCACCAACCACCGCATGGTTGATGCAGCGCTCGGTACTGGAAATGGGCGGGCTGACCATTCTGCTGGCAACGACAGCGATGATCTGGAATATCATATATAACGCCCTGTTTGACCGCTTATGGCCGTCACATCTGGTGAAACGTACGGCGAAAGTACGCGCATTCCACGCGTTAGGTTTTGAGAGTGGTTTTATTGTGATCGGGGTGAGCATCGTGGCGTATGTGCTGAACGTCAGCCTGTTTCAGGCATTCACGCTGGAAATAGGTTTCTTCCTGTTCTTCCTGCCGTACACCATGTTCTATAACTGGGCATATGACACGTTACGCGAGCGTGTTATGAAGCGTCGCCAGCAGCGCGTTACTGCCTGATAATTCAAACAATAGCCGGAATTTTCTCAATTCCGGCTATTCATCCATTCACCAGCCCACTTGTTCACACCTCCCCCAGCCCCTCTCATTTGTGGTAAATTGCGCTTCTTTTTGTTTATTTTATAGTTGATACGTTCAAATAATGTCGAAATTTTGGTCAAAAGAAGAGACTCTCTGGAGCTTCGCACTATATGGGACTGCCGTCGGCGCAGGAACCCTCTTCCTTCCCATACAGCTGGGTTCTGCAGGCGCGGTGGTGCTGTTTATCACCGCACTCGTCGCCTGGCCTTTAACCTACTGGCCGCACAAGGCGCTGTGCCAGTTTATCCTGTCGTCAAAAACCTCTGCAGGTGAAGGGATCACCGGCGCGGTCACCCACTACTATGGCAAGAAGATAGGCAGCCTGATCACGACGCTTTATTTTATTGCCTTCTTTGTGGTGGTGCTGATCTACGCCGTGGCGATAACCAATTCACTCACCGAACAGTTGGCAAAACATATCGAGATTGATCTACGCATTCGCATGCTGGTAAGTCTCGGCGTGGTACTGGTGCTGAATTTAATTTTTCTGATGGGTCGCCAGGCCACCATCCGGGTAATGGGCTTTCTGGTGTTCCCGCTCATCGCGTATTTTTTATTCCTTTCGCTCTACCTGACCGGAAGCTGGCAGCCAACGCTACTCACCGGCCAGATGTCTGTCGATCAGCACACGCTTCATCAGGTTTGGATATCTATTCCCGTGATGGTTTTCGCTTTTAGCCATACGCCAATTATCTCCACGTTCGCCATTGATCGACGTGAGAAATATGGCGAGCAGGCCATGGGTAAATGCAAAAAAATCATGAAGGTAGCCTACGTCATCATCTGCCTGAGCGTGCTGTTTTTCGTTTTCAGCTGTTTGCTTTCGATTCCGACAAACTATATCGAGGATGCAAAAAATGAAGGCGTGACCATTCTGTCAGCACTATCGATGATGCCTAACGCACCGGCATGGCTGTCGATTTCCGGGATCATCGTTGCCGTCGTGGCGATGTCAAAATCGTTCCTCGGCACCTATTTTGGCGTGATTGAAGGGGCAACGGAGGTAGTAAAAACATCGTTGCATCAGGTGGGTGTGAAGAAAAGCCGGGCCTTTAACCGCGCTTTGTCCATTATGTTGGTCTCAAGCATCACGTTTATCATCTGCTGCATTAACCCTAATGCCATTTCAATGATTTACGCGATCAGTGGGCCGCTGATTGCCATGATTCTGTTTATCATGCCGACGTTATCGACCTATCTGATCCCGGCGCTGAAGCCGTACCGTTCAGTGGGTAACCTGATAACGTTGATTGTCGGTCTGTTGTGCGTATCCGTGATGTTTTTTGGCTAAATGACGTTATCAACGGCTCATTCATCAGTGCGTGGATGAGCCGCCCTCCGCCTTACTTAATGTACGAATCCAGTACCTTCAGGACAACGTCCAAATCCTCTTCACGCTTTATTTCATCGCCCTGATGCACAATGTGCTCGGTCAGATGACCTTTAATCACTTCGCGCATTAATCCATTTACCGCACCGCGGATCGCCGCTATTTGCTGCAATACCGCCGCGCATTCATGCGGTTCATCCAGCATGGTTTTCAACGCCGCTACCTGGCCCTGAATCTTACTGGTTCGGGCTTTCAGCTTCTGTTTGTCGCGGATCGTATGTGACATTGCAATACCTTTTTTAACGTCTGTCTGTAGCGACAATACCATCGACATTCTACTGGGGGGTAGTATTTGATACTGGGGGGGAGTAGAATCCGGTGAAACAAAACAACTAAGAATCATTCTCATGGGTGAGTTTTCGACGCTTCTTCAGCAAGGCAACGCCTGGTTTTTCATTCCCAGCGCGATCTTATTGGGCGTGTTACACGGTCTGGAACCGGGGCATTCCAAGACAATGATGGCGGCCTTTATTATCGCCATAAAGGGGACTATCAAGCAGGCGGTGATGCTGGGGCTGGCGGCTACCCTGTCGCATACCGCTGTGGTGTGGTTGATTGCGCTCGGCGGGATGTATATCAGCAAAGCGTTTACAGCCCAGGCCGTGGAGCCCTGGCTGCAGTTTGTCTCGGCGATAATTATTCTCGGGACCGCATTCTGGATGTTCTGGCGGACCTGGCAGGGAGAGCAGAACTGGCTGGCCCAGACGCATCACGACCACGATCACGGGCATCACCACCACCATGATCATGACGATCATCACCACCACCATCATGACCACGATGACGATCATCACCATCACCATGACCACGATCATAACCATCACCATGACCACGATCATAACCATGCCGCGTTAGCAGGGCTGAGCGAGGGTTCGAAAGAGTATCAGGACGCGCACGAACGCGCACATGCCACCGATATTCAGCGCCGCTTTGCGGGCAAAGAGGTCACCAACGGCCAAATTTTATTGTTTGGCCTGACCGGCGGGTTAATCCCGTGTCCTGCGGCCATTACGGTACTGCTGATTTGTATCCAGCTCAAAGCCTTTACGCTGGGGGCAACGATGGTGCTGTGCTTTAGCCTCGGGCTGGCGATAACGCTGGTAACGGTGGGCGTGGGCGCGGCAATCAGCGTGCAGCAGGCGGCCAAACGCTGGAGCGGATTTAACACGCTGGCACGCAAAGCGCCCTATTTTTCCAGCGTGCTCATCGCGATGGTCGGCGTATATATGGGGATTCACGGCTATATGGGGATCGTCGGTTAATATATGGGAGCGCAGCAGCGATAGCCGCTGCGCGTAGAACCAGGCTAGCTTGCGACATTCCCCCACACCAGTTGCCCTTTATGGAAGGTCGCAGTGCGTGGGGAGATTCGCGCGACCGCTTCCGCCGAGCAGGAGGCATCCACCAGCACAAAGCTGGCTTCATCCTGCGCTTTCGGCCAGACGCGCTCACCTTTATCGTTAAGCGGCAGCACATCACCGGTAGCGAGAAACAGCGCCCGCGACAGGTTGAGTTCATTCGGGCGAATATAGAGCTGCGCGTACAGATTCGCCTTTTCCAGCATATCGCCCAGCCCGTACGGCGACCAGTGGTCAATCACGCTGTCGGTGCCGGTAATCACTTCCACGCCTTTGTCGCGCAGCTGTTTTAGCGGCATGTGCATCGTGCCAATCGGCACCGTCGAGGCAATGGTAATTTGCTGCGCCGCCATGCGGGCTGCCAGTTCATCCACCTGCTGCTCGTTCAGCGTAGACAGCGCAAATGCATGGCTGATGGTCAGTTTTCCCTTTAACTGCGGCGTTTTCTCCACCGTTTCTACCATGTAATTCACCGCCGCCACGCCCGCCGGACTGGTTTCATGCAGATGGATATCCACGCCTTTGTTGTAATCGAGCGCAATCTGGAACATGGTGTCGAGGGATTTTTCCATCGCCCCATCCACGCTGGTTGGGTCCAGACCGCCGACATACTGCGCTCCCGCCTGCATCGCTTCACGCATTAACGGTTCAGATTTTGATAACAGCAGACCATGCTGTGGAAATGCCACAATTTCACAGGCAAAACCCGGCTGGCGACGCGCCAGCACCGCCTGCAGGTTCTCCAGGTTTTTCAGTCCGGAAACCGGTTCTATATTGCAGTGGCTGCGGGCAATCGAGGTGCCTTTTGATTGCAGCAGATCGATAAGCTTTTCCGCCCGCTCCTGCGTATAAGGCTGGAGTTCAGGCAGCAGCTTTTGTTCCAGGCGGATCATATCCTGAATGGTGGTACCCGCCGGACGGTTCAGCGAACGCCAGGGACCACCGTAAAAGGTTTTATCCAGATGGATGTGCATGTCGCGCATGGCGGGCAGCATCAGCTTTCCACCCGCATCGTAGTGCGGCAGCGCCGCATCCGGATGCTGCTTATTCTCGCGCAGCGCAACAATTTTCCCGTCCTGGATTTCAACGGTTTGCAGCGCGGTACGGGTATGTACCACCACCGAGTTTTCGTAATCAAACCCCGCTTCCAGCAGGACGTTATCCAGGTAATAGTGCTTATCGTTAATCGTCATAGTGCTCTTCGACCCGCAGGTGTTCCCGACAGGATTAGCAGCATACGTGACCGGAGCCACTGCGCCAAACAGCGCAGCAGCAGTGACCATTTTCCCGCTCTGACTTAAAAACTCGCGGCGGCTGTTACTTTCCTTCATTCGCATCTCCTCTCAGGAATGGACAATATGGGTGCCCGTTTCACCGCGCAGTGCGGCGGGCAGGCATTCCGGCGTGGTGATGATTACCCGCTTACCGCCGCGCGCCAGGAACGTCAGGCTGGCAACGATTTTGGGTAACATACTGCCCGGCGGGAAGTGACCTTCCTGCATGTAGCCGGTCATTGTCGCAATATCCACCGTATCCAGCGCCTGCTGGTTGGGTTTGCCGAAGTGAATACACACTTTCTCTACGCCGGTGGTGATCACCAGAATGTCGGCGCGGATCTCCTGTGCCAGCAACGCCGTGGAGAGATCTTTATCAATCACCGCATCCACGCTGTGATAATCCCCGTGCTCGCTACGCACCACCGGGATCCCGCCGCCGCCTGCGCCAATCACCACAAACCCCTGCTGGGTCAGCGTTTTGATGGCCTCTGCTTCAACAATACGTTTGGGTTCAGGGGAAGCCACAACCCGCCGGTAGCCGCGCCCCGAATCCTCGACAAAGCGCCAGCCCGGATTGACCCGCAGCAGCTCATCGCGCTGCACTTCGCTAAAGAACGCCCCGATAGGCTTGGTCGGATTAGCGAAGCCCGGATCGTTTTTGTCGACCTCCACCTGCGTGACCACCGTAACTGCCTTCTGCTCACCGCGCCGCGCCAGACGGTTATTCAGCGCCTGTTGGATCAGATAACCGATACCGCCCTGAGTATCGGCAACGCAGTTTGCCAGCGGGGTAAGCGGCAAACCTTCGCGTTCGTGCGCGATTTCAGCACGCCGGAGATCCAGCCCCACCTGCGGCCCGTTACCGTGTGTCAGCACAATGTTGTAGTCCGATGCCAACATCTCCAGCACCGTGTCCGCCACCACCTTCACCGCTTCAGCCTGGTGCTCAATCGACTGGCTGGCGTTATCTTTGATAATGCTGTTGCCGCCAATGGCAACGACCACAAGTTCTTTCATCGTATTTTCTTCCGCATGCAGGCGATTCAGGTTGTTTTCGTCGGTTCCTGCTCAGGCGCAGTAGCCGCTTCACGACTGTCGAGAATATGTTTGACGACAAACATGCCGCTCATCATCAGGTAGGCCACAACAAACATCATCGAGCTGCCCTCAGCAAAGCCAACTGCCGGGGAGTGGATCACGCCAAACAGCGACAGCAGTGCCCCAAAGGCTGCGGCAATCGCCCCGCGTAACGGCTTATTCATAATGGCGAAGATAGCGACACAGCCCCACAGCATGCTGGCCAGCGGCGCGCCGCTTCCCAGATGCACCAGTCCGTCGTAATAGACGCCTTTGCTGTGCAGCAGGTCACTGCCCAGTTTCCCCGCAGAGGTTCCGGCGGCGCCCATCACGCTGTTAACGATGGTCAATGCCCAGTTGGCAATCCACGGGAACAGACAGATGAAGATGACGGGAACCTCTACTTTGGGTGTTTCTCGTACCACCTGGTTGGCGGTCACCACGCCGATAAACACCAGAATCGGCACTATCGCAGTCATCGGAATAATGGCGAGCATAAACGCGCCCAGCCCAAACAGCGGTACCAGGAACATGGTGATACCAGATGCCAGGGTATAGCCGATGCTGGCGCCCATCGCTTTCCAGCCCGCATGCCCAACATACACGGTCACCGGGAACGGATTGCCCAGCATGCAGCCGAGCATGGAGGCAAAACCGTTCGCCATCATCACCTTGCGGGTGTTGTACTCATCCCCCGCCGCGTGCGCACTTTCAATGTTCTCGAGGTCAAAAATGTAGTTCGCCAGACCCAAAGGAACCGCAGAAGCCAGATACGGCAGCGCGTGCGGCAAACCTTGCAGGAAGCTGTCGACATGAATTTCCGGCGGGTTGAAGCCAAAGGAAGACATCGACGCTTTAATGGCTTCCGGGCTTTGTAAACCGGAGATCCACGCCAGGGCCGTACCGGCAATCAGCAGCAGCAAACCGGTAGGAATACGGGCAAAAATCGGCTTCTTACCGAACCAGTTAATGAAGATCAGCAACAGCACGATGAAAGAGACGGTCGGCGCTTCGAATGCCTGCAGCATCGGGTTCATCGCCAGCAGCAACAGTCCCAGGCCGGACAGACAAGAAAGCAGTACCGTACGTGGGATCATCTTGCGGATGGTCTCGCCCAGGAAGGAGCCGCCGACCAGGATCAACGCTTCGACAAAGCACCATACCAGCGCTATCTGGATAGCAAAGTTGGCATCTTTGGTTTGCTGATAAACCGGCATCAGTACCAGGAAGGTGACGGTAAAGATTGACGGTGCGCTCGGTCCGGACGGCAGCGCCGTCACGTCTTTACGCCCGGTGTGCTTTGCCATCTGCAGGCCAAACCAGGCGTAGCAGACGCTGGCCACCAGCACCGCCAGACCAAAGGCAGGCGCAATGCGACCATAGACAATTTCGGTAGGGATCCCGACGACAAAAATGAGCAGCCCCATCATTGTCAGCAGGTTAGTCAGGTTGTTGGTCATCAGCCCAAAGTAAGCTGCCCAGTCACCACGTTTCCATTCTAGTTTTATGCTGTTCATGGAATATCCTTAACAGGTTAAGCATCGTTTGCGATCGCGAAGATCGCCCAGCCCTGCAGGTAAGCAACATTTTTCGCTTCGCTACTGTGGGGCTAACCGCGTCAGCCCCGATTGTTGTTATTGGCAGTAGCGGTCGCGCCAGTTGAGGATCGCCTTTTCAAAACAGGCGAACGGCGGGTGGACTATTCCGGCACCGATCATGCCGATCCCCGCATCTTTGTGCGCAATTGCGGTGTTAATCACCGGCAGAATGCCGGTGCTGCCCACGCGCGTAATATCGATAGCGGTCGGTACGCCCATAAAACCAAGCAGCGGAATGGTGACGTTGGGGTTTTCGCCGAGAGTGATTTCACGCATCTGGCGCGAGAAATCAACGGCCTCTTCGACCGTACCGCCCACCAGTGCCACGATGGCCGGCGCCGTCGCCATAGCGAAACCGCCAATGCCGTAGGTTTCGGTGATCGCGCTATCGCCAATATCACGTCCGGAATCTTCCGGCTTGTAGCCCGCAAACATCGGGCCAATCACCTGCTGCGCCGGACCGGTAAACCACTGACCCGGTAAGCCGCTGATACGCAGACCGAACTCAACACCGTTTCGCGCCATCGTCGTCACCACGGTGCTGTATTCAATACCGTGGGCGGCGTCCATTGCGGCTTTACACATCGCCATCCAGGTCGGTCCGGAGAAGTAATCGCTGCTGAGGACGAACTCGAACACCTCACGCTGCTGCTCAACCGGATAGCCGGTCTGAATAATCCACGGCGTCAGCGCCTGAATCAGCAGCGCCGTCCCGGCGTTGTTACGGTTATGGCACTCATCGCCCATGTGTAGCGCCTGCGCCAACATCAGGCGCAGATCGATTTCGCCCGCCAGCTTCATGGCGTCGCGCAGCATCGGTCCCAGCACATCACGCATCCAGTTCAGACGATCGATAACGCTCTGATCGTTCGCGCCCATACGCAGGATCTTCGCCATCTGCTCGCTCATATTGGTATATGCGCGGTTGCCGTAGGTTTTGTTCTCAACGATGTGCATAAACATGGATGCTGACGTCACACCCGCCATCGAGCCAACGCAGTCATGCTCGTGGCACGGAGAGAAGATAATTTCGCCCGAGGCGGCCAGTTCGGCGGCTTCATCCAGATCTTTCGCCAGGCCTTCAAACACCAGCGCCCCAGTGACCGCGCCCTTCATTGCGCCGCACATTTTTTCCCAGCGGATTGGCGGCCCGGCGTGCAGGATGGTGTTACGGGTCATCCCCGGCACGACATTGATTGCCTGGTCATAGCCAATCAGCACCGGATGCGACTGGATAATACGTTCCAGCGCCTGCTGGTTAGCGGCAGCGATTTTGTCTGCCAGCGGCGAATCGGCAATCTCGTCCAGTGCCGCAACCACCTGCATGTTGCCCTGGCCCGGCGGCGTCCAGTCGAGCTGGGTCACGGGAACGTTCTGCTTTTTCAGGTCATCGCTGAACATCGCGATACCGACATTAATCACATTCAGCGGCTGGTTAAACAGTGTCTGGCTCATCAGGCTTCCTCCCCTTTACAGATAAATTCACGCGCCAGCAATCCGGTGTTGGTGCTACTGCTCGCCCAGATGACGCCAGCATCGGTCAGCATCTGGCACTGTTTTTCCAGTGACGGCGTATCCTGATCGGTTCCCAGCACATAGCCGAGGATCTCCAGTGGACGACCGTCTGCGGCGGCGATCGCTTTGGCTTCAACGATCGCGTCGAGCATCACGCCAACCGGATCTTCATGCGATCCAAAACCAAGGACGAAGTCCATCACGATCACGCCAACTTCAGGATCGCGCGCTTCCTGCAACAGACGACTAATACGGTTGGTGGGATCGATCATCGGGTGCGGTTTACCGTTGGTGAAATCATCATCACCGAAATCAAGGAAGGTATGCGCGACGCTGCGATTGAGATCCGTGAGGCGGAATGCCGGGTCCGGATGAATGTTGCTGTACACTTCAGCATGTTTTTCCATGGCGGCAAACATCGCTTCATCGCACAGCGTGCCGCCGCAGAACAGCCCACGAATATACTTTTGCTGTGGCGTCAGACGGGCGCGAACCTCTTCAATCAGCGGCCAGTTGAGCGGATGCAGATCCAGACTCTCTTTTTTCACGCCTGTCAGCAGTACCGCTTTCAGCGCAGCTTCTTTGGTGCCACGTGCGAACTGCAGCCCCGCTTCATCCGTAGGCGCGGCATCACGTCCAAGGAAACACACCACCACGGGCTTATGACAGGCGCGTGCACGTTCCAGTACCTTGCGGGCCACCGCAGGTGCAGGCGGTTTGGAGATCAGTGCAATGATTTCGGTTTGCGGATCGGCTTCCAACATGCCAATCGCGTCAAGCATCATCAGGCCGCCAATCTTTTCACTCAGATCGCGTCCACCGGTGCCAATCAGTTGGGAAATCCCGCCGCCAAACTCGTGAATGCGTACGCTCAGTTCCTGGCTACCGGTACCGGACGCACCAATAATTCCGATGTTGCCGCGACGCACTGCGTTGCCAAAACACAGCGCCGCGCCGTTAATAATGGCGGTTCCGCAGTCTGGCCCCATCATCAACAGCCCTTTTTCGTGCGCCAGTTGCTTAAGCATCATCTCGTCTTCAAGAGAGACGTTGTCAGAGAACAACATCACGTTGAGGTTATTTTGTAGCGCCTGACGCGCTTCACGCGCGGCAAACAGGCCATTGACCGAGATCACCGCCAGGTTGCTGTCGGGAACGTGCTTCTTCGCGCTGGCGAGCGTGGCATAGCGCGCTTCGTGCTGGCCACCCTGCTCTTTATGCGTGAACAGATCCTCAATCGCCACCAGCGTCTGCTCGTTCGCCGCTTCGCTGGCGCCTTTAATGACAATCATCAGATCGCCACTTTTCGCCTCTTCCAGTTCAGGCATGAGCAGGCCGAGATTCTTCAGCACGCCCTTATTCATTTCTGTCGCCATAGCCACGAACGCCTGCTCCACACCATCGAGCTTATTTGCGCGTGTTGAAATAGACATCAGTGAGACCGAATCAAAGTACGTATTCTTTTTAACAACTATCCTGATCGACATAATTCCCTCCGGACCTGTGGCTCAGGGCGCAGGCATCTGCCATGCCGTACAGCATGTCGCAGCCAGAACTTGAGCCGATATTTTTAATATCAGTTATATATTGCGTAGAAACGGGTTGTTGCTCATTAATAATATGGTTCAGCAGTCGTGCGACACTTTCCCGATAGCGCTGATGAAAAGCCTCCTCCAGCGTAATTTTACTGAGTAATGTCGTATTATTTCCGTCACGCTGCAAGGCGGCTAAAAACTCTCCCCGATATTTTCCCAGCGGGTGTCCTGGAATAAATAATATAGTACTTAGACCAACTAAATAATCATCCGATGATGGCGTCAGCCCAATCCCCAGACCAATTAAATGGCTGACCGCTGTAGAGATATTTTCTCCTGTACGCAACGCCGTCAGTAATGTTTGTCGGCGGTTGCGTAATTGACGGGTGATTTCCTGAAAAAACGGATTGTCACCCTGATACAAAAATAATGTGTCGTCGTTTCTTAGCTGTTGGCGGATAACCTCTTCCCAATGCTGCCAGCCGACTGCGGCAAGACTTGCTGCATCAGATGTCCACCGTGGTATTCGCCACAGCAGGCACCCGGAAGTCTCTATCCACTTATCCTTACCAACGACAATCCCTGATTCGGTAAAACTGACCGGCTCACCGGGATGAAACAGGTCTTCACAATGCGTCAGCGCCAGCCGACAGCTATTGGGCGCGTTATCACAGCCTTCACTCAGTAACGTCAGTAATCGCTGCTGCTCAGGTATGAACAGATTCACCGCGCGGGAAAAAACCTGTTCTACTCGCCCGGTTCCCCGGAATGAAAGAAACGCGCCGTCGGCGGTTAGCGCCCGTACGCATCGCCGTGATGGCGTGGCGATAGCGGCGCTCCTCTGTCAGGCTCCGGCCGCAATCAGCAGCTCGGCAATTTCGTGGTACCCTTTCTCTCGCGCCAGTTCCAGCGGGGTTTTACCGTATTTATCCGTCATGTGCGGATTTGCGCCATGGTCGAGCAGCAGCTTAACGATCTCCTGCTGCTTCGCGCCACCGTCATTAAGTACGATGGCTTCCAGCAGCGGCGTCCAGCCAACAAAATTAGTATGGTTGACATTGATATCGGTACGCAGCAGCAGCTCACGCACGATCTCAACATGACCTTTTTCGCTGGCTGGCGTAATACCGACACCGCCAAAACGACTCAGACGCTCAAGATCCGGGTTAGCCGGTAATACCAAACGCAGTAGCGTTAAGTCATTTGTCAGGCAGCTAATCAGGAATGGATTAAAGCAGGTTTGATCTTGCTTATTAATATCAGCACCGGCGGCAATCAATAAAGAAACACAATCGTAATGCTTATTCAGGCTGGCAATAATTATGGCAGTACGGCCCTGACGGTTGGTGGCATTAATATCCACATTTTTTTCCAGACAGGATTTTAATCCTTCGACGTTACCCTGTTCTGCCGCCAGCAGAAATTCAGTAATAAGTTCTTTCTCTGACATAATCACTCTCCTGCAGTTTTTTAGACTCTTCATATTTCCGATAACCTGAGAATAGCAACAGAGTTTAGAGAATAACATCCGCTTAAATTTCATTCATCGTAAGCGTGTCGATTGTTGAATCAAATTTAATAATGAGAGTAAAACGTGCTGTAGTGCAATCTTTCCCTTATGACGGAAGCCGTTTTAGCGATGAATCAGAGCCTGGGGAAATCAGGCGGTATGCAGCACGGATAGCGGGTCGCAACTAAAATACAGAAGTGTGATTGCCTTCAAATCAAATGTAACCCTAGTGTTAAATTCTGTTCAAAACTGATTGCTCTCGATAAGGATTACAAATACATTCAACAATCATCGTATCGTAGACATCGCAGCATGGTCTGAGGGGAGAACGGATGAATTCAATTTTTACCGAGGAAAACCTGCTGGCCTTTACGATGGCAGCGCGCTACAGCAGTTTCAGCAAGGCCGCTGAGGAGCTTGGCTTAACAACGTCGGCCATCAGCTACACCATCAAACGTATGGAGATGGGGCTCGATGTGGTGCTGTTTACTCGCAGTACCCGCAGCATTGAGCTCACCGAGTCCGGTCGCTACTTCTTTCGCAAAGCAACCGACCTGCTAAATGACTTCCACGCCATCAAGCGCAGCATCGATACTATCGCCCAGGGAATTGAAGCGAGGGTACGCATTTGCATTAACCAGCTGTTGTATACCCCACAGCATACTGCACGGCTGTTACAGGTACTCAAAAAGCAGTTTCCGACCTGCCAGATAACCGTCACCACCGAGGTGTATAACGGCGTCTGGGATTCGATCATCAACAACCTGGCTAATATCGCCATTGGCGCGCCTGATACGTTACTGGATGGCGGCGGCATTGATTACACTGAGATCGGCGCGATCCGCTGGTCGTTTGCGATTGCCCCGGATCATCCCCTCGCCTTTATGCCGGAACCCATTTCTGAGAGCCAGTTACGCCTGTACCCAAACATCATGGTGGAAGACACCGCACACACCATCAACAAGAAGGTCGGCTGGCTGTTACACGGACAGGAGTCGATTCTGGTTCCTGATTTTAATACCAAGTGTCAGTGCCAGATTCTGGGTGAAGGCATCGGCTTTTTACCGGACTATATGGTACGCGAAGCGATGGAAAAGTCGCTGCTGGTCACGCGGCAGATCCACAACCCGCGTCAGGATTCACGCATGCTGTTGGCAACCCAGCATTCGGCAACCGGTCGTGTAACGCAGTGGATTAAAAAAGAGTTTGGCCCACAAGGGGTACTGACGGGGATTTATCAGGATCTGCTGCATCGGCAGTGATGCGCCGGATAGCGGGGATGCGTTCCGGCGCTCGTGTGATAATCAGGCGCGAATATCGTCGTACTCGCGAGTTTTATCGAACTCATGTTTGGCAAACGGGCACAGCGGAATAACTTTGCGGTTTTCAGCGCGCATTTTCTCCACCACCTTCGCTACCAGCAGCTTACCCACGCCCTGACCTTTCAGACTGGGGTCGACATCGGTATGCTCAATGATGCTCAGATGCTCGCCCGTCGGCACAAAAACAATCTCGGCGACCTGCTTGCCTTCAGCATCGTTCACATAAAATTTGTTGTGGCCTGCAAGAATTTCCATGGTTCCCTCACTTATTTCTGGCGATACTTCAGTGCACCACTCGGACAAGTATCAATAACCCTGATAACCGTCGCAACATCGACTTCATCCGGGATGATCCACGGTTTACGCTTCAGGTTAAAAAGCTTTGCGCTTCCTCGTACGCAATTACCCGAATGTTGGCACATCCCCGTGTTGAAATAGACATCAATCTTCTCGCCGGTATAGGCCCGGTAACCTGCATCCAGTAGTTCCTTATCCACGACATTGCCTCACATTTTTTTATTGTCTGGGTCTAATCATAGACCGATGCGAGGCTGAAGGAAGCCGCTGAAAGCAGAAATATCACTCAGACCGTCTCTGCCACGACGGCTGCTGCTCTGGTGGCAAATACTCCAGCATCGCAGGCGTCGGTGGCGGCAGACGGTTATCGGCGATATCCCTGTCCACATCGATATGACTGATCTCACCACTTTCATGATGGTGAACCGTCAGCACCCTCGCCTTGTTCAGCTCGGTCACCAGCTCGCGGGTAATGCGTAAACTTTCCGCCAGCTCATGCTCTTCCAGACCCGGTCTGCGACTGCGGCGTTCCACCCGGAAACGAAACTGGTTGTACTTAGCCCAACCAATTAGCACCAGACCATTGACCAGGGCAATAAGAATGTAAAACGTCACCGTATCCAGGGTCGTGAAAAAGGGGCGAACCCCTATATGCGGTGAATGCGCCAGTGCGACGATCAACCCTTTATAAATCAGGTATAAGAACCCAATCCAGGCAATAAGCGTCAACACGACGTCGATCACCCGCGGCAGCAGACGCCGTTCGGTAAAAATCAGCGGTTGGTTCATGATTCAATCCTCCCGATACCGCGATCAGGACTGACCCAGCGTGCCCTGCCGCGTTTGCGTTTGAGCATCACTTTGGGGAACGCCACCAGCGTGGTGAACAGACTCAGCATCCAGTACACCACCGGGAACCAGATGATCCAGAACAATGAGGCCCCAATCCCTTTTTCATAGCGCCGTTCAATCATCAGGCTCACCGCGAACTGCAACAGGCAGACCACGCCGAGGATAAGTCCAGTGAAGGCTGGCGGGAACAGATGCTGAACATACAGCGTGTCTGGCATCGGGAATAGCAGCCCTAACAGGAACAGCACGATACTAACCGCATACGCAAATGCCCACGCGGTAGAGAAACAGAACTCAAGGAACAGCGGCCACATACGGCGGAATTCCCACGACCACAGGCGGCGCATGTTAACGATAAACACCTCCGCACCACCTTGTGCCCAGCGCAGGCGCTGTTTCCACAGTCCTTTCAATGTTTCAGGCATCAGGATCCAGCACAGCGCGCGCGGCTCAAAGAATACCGACCAGTGGCGTAATTGCAGCTTCCAACTGATGTCGATATCTTCGGTGATCATGTCCGGGCTCCAGTAGCCAACTTCAGCCAACGCCCGGCGACGAAACGCGGCAACGACACCTGAAACGGTAAATATCTGCCCGTAGACTCGCTGGGTACGCTTGATTAAGCCGATAATCGACGAGAACTCACCGACCTGTACGCGGCCAATTAACGTCGAGCGGGTACGAATACGCGGGTTACCGGTCACCGCACCAACGCGCGGGAACTGGATAAGCGGAGCCACGATATAGGCGACGGCATCACGATCCAGTAACGCATCCCCATCGATGCACACCAGGTAATCACTGCGCGCTGCAGCTGCGCCGGTCTTAAGAGCCAGGGCTTTCCCCTGGTTTTCCGCTAAGTGAATCACTCGCAGGCTTGGGTACTCTGTTGCCAGCTGTTCCAGAACATCGTGCGTGTCATCCGTCGAACCATCATTGATGGCAATAACTTCAATATTCTTATATCGCTGGGCCAGTGCGGCCTCGATCGTTTCGCGCGCGTTGATCCCTTCGTTAAAACACGGGATCAAAATCGAGACCAGCGGATTTCCCTCCAAAGTAGGCGGCGGCGTTTCATCTCCCCATTTCCAGTGACGCTCACGGTAAAACCAGAAATAGACCCCGCCGCTTATCCACAATGCAGACATGAACAAGGGCCAGAAGAAGACAAAGTTCAACATCACTTCACCCGTGAAGACGACAGCCACGCCAAACGGCAGGCTGAACATCAGGCAAAGTATCAGGAAAGCAATTATGCGATCGGTCATTTTTGCGGGTACCAGTATGAGGAGAACGTCGAACGAATCTCTGACATCTCAGGTTTATCGCTGATGAAATCATCCGGGTAATAGCCGTAGTTGCCTGCGCCGCTTAACTTAAGCTGACGCATCCATTCGGCGAGCTGTTTACCGCTGATTTCGGCCTGTTCCCCGGATTTACGCCAGTCGCGTGCCTGCAGTTCAAACACGGTTTTATCCAGCGCGCCGGGCGTCTGTGCGACAGCATTCACCAGTCGATCAAGCCAGGCGTTAGCATCATTGGCCGGGATCTGCTCCATAAATGGCATCGCCATGGGTGCCGTCCAGTCATAGGTATTCAGGAAATCATTCAGGTTTTGCGCAAACCAGGCTTCACTTTCAGGCTCCAGTACCGGCATGGCGTAAATATTGCGCGCAGTTTGCACCTGTGGACCGCGAATATTACGCACAGACTGAGTCAGCTGTTTGGTGAAGTCGATCAGCATCTTACTTTTCAGGCGCGTCCAGCGCTCAAACGCCTGAGGGTTATTACGGATTTGCTCGATGCTTCCCGGAAGTCCTGCGGCACGGTAGGCGGCTAACGCCTCCGGCGACGCATCTTCAAAATCCGTCAGGAAGGCATCGTCATGGAACAAGATGCCTTTGAAGCTGGCGTGCTTCGCCAGGTCTTCGTAGATCTCGGTAATGCGCTGACGCGCTTCACTGCTCCAGGGTGAAAGACGGACATAGTTCTCGCGGTTGATCGCAGTACGTCCGGTTTTCGGATCCCATGCCGTTACACGCGGAATTGAGGCATCCAGATCGAAAGCCAGCACCGGCATCCAGGCGTACACGGTAACCCCTGCACGGGTTTGTAACTGCCAGGAGATATAGTTAAACAGATCGGCGCGCATCGGCAGCCAGCGGTTAGGGAAATAGACCTCGCGAATGTTCCCGTCGCCTTTAGGGTCGGCATACGCCTGCAGGAAGACATGAGAGATACGCATGTCGTAGACACGCTGGATCAGCTTATCGATGTTGCGCTTCTGCTGGGCGGGGTCTTTGTCATAGACGTAATCCAGATCGACATGCATCACGCGCATCGTCTGCGGTTCACGCACCTGAGCAACCTGACTGGCAAAACGCTTGAGCGATGGGTTATCAGAAATCAGTACACGCGGGATATCATCAAGGAATGCCGCATTCGCCAGCCCTTCATTAAGCGTAAACGCCATCTTATAACCTTGCTCTTTGGCCAGGTTTAAGGTCGTACCGCTGGCGGCACCGTAAGGCCATACCCACGCACGTGGCGATTTCCCCGTTACCGCTTTAATTTTATTGGTGATCAAAGAGATATCGGTATTAATACGGCGATAGTATTGCTCGTCCGTTTCGTAAGTGCCGGTTTTCTTATCGTAGAGACGGTTTGCCACTGCAGGTTCTTTACTTCCCTGCGGGTTCGCCTCAGCACCGAAATGCGAGTTCCAGGTATGCGCGCCGATTTCCACCAACGGCGATTTGCCCATTTCCTCGACCATCTTCCAGGTGGCGAATTTGTCGCGCGCCGTCATCAGGCCACCAAAATCGACTTTTTTGTCCGCAGGGGCATCCACCCAGCTTCCAACCGGTGCCCAAAGGGCTGGCCAGTTGTAAGCTTTCAGCAGCGGCCAGACGCGGGTATAGAAACTGCTATACCCGTCATCAAAGGTGAGCAGAACCGCTTTTTCCGGCAGCACGATTTTACCGTCATGAGCATCCAGAATTTGCTGAACGCTGATCGGGTTATAGCCATTATCACGGAGCCAGGCTATTTGATCGCTCAGCGCGCTGGTACGCACAGAGAGGTAGCGCTGATCGGCTGCATCATCCTCTACATCGTGATAACCCAGAACCAAAAAACTATTTTTCGGCCACGGGTGATCGGCCGTCAGCGGCGTTCTCTCATCAGGAGGAACGTAGCGAGGCGTCGTATTGTGCGCACTGCTGCACGCGGTAATCATCAACCAGCCAGCGATGAGTGCGCTAAGCCATAGGCATCTTTTCAGCATGAACAATCCTTAAAACCTGACATTCAAATCGAAAGCGAGGGAGATATTCCGCTCACGTTTACCGTCGTAGGGGCGTTTATCCCACACCAGCATCACCCCGCCATCTACGACGTTGTTCCATTTAAGCCGTTGACCGTAACCCAACTGGACAATAGCCCCTGCGTCTTCACCTTGTTGCCAGTAGCCGCCCACACCAGCCACTCCTTGCTGTGTCCACACGGTGTCATAGTGTCGGTAAAGCACCTGCTCCGCGGTCAAGCCGGGAACTACGGAGAAATCACTTTTGGGGTTGTAATACGGCACATTCTCTTTGGTGTTGGTGCTACCGCCGATACCCGGGGTAAAGTCCAGCGTGAAGCGCGGTGTCGTCCACATACGCTCTTTTCCGCTAAGCCCGTATTCGAGACGATCGTTACCATCCGAGAAATGTGAGGCCGCAAACGACAATTGATACTCTCGCCGTTCGTTTTGGTACCAGCGGACATACATGTCGCCGCCGTTTGCATATACGCCGCTACGCAGCGCACGCAGTGGCGTATTGCGGGAAAGACGCTCTGCTGACCCACCCACACGCCAGTTATCATTGAAGTCATGCCAGGCTGAAAGACGGCCCCCCATTTTCTGCCCGTCGCCATAATTACGGCCAGACAGTTCCATTTCGGCCCAGTAATCACGTGAAGTCCATTCAGCACCAGCCGCCAGATCGCGGCTGATGCCCTTTCCTTCTTCAAACTCGCCGGTGGCAAAGTTGAAACCGGTAAACAGTCGCCAGTTGTCATTAATCGGCGGGCTGTAAATCGCAGTATTGATGTTGAAGTCATTCTTACCGCTGACCGGACTATCGGAGGAGATCCCCTGCGTACCGCTGATACGCACTTCCGACATTTTGTGCACATCACGGATCCGTGCCAGGCGCAGCGTCGCTTCGTCATCCGGACTACGGGCGATGACATCATCGGTCAGCTCATCGGCCTGTTTCCACTCCTGAAGATCCAGCGCCACATAGGCCTGCTGACGCTCCAGCTCCAGGTTGCTGGGCTCGATCACTTCCGCAAGCTTTAACTCTTTTTCCGCCGCATGTGGCAATCCACGGGCTTCCAAAACGGAAGCATAGGTTATGCGCAACCCCTGGTTACCGGACCCCGTTCGTGCCAGATGTTCTGAGAGTTTTTCTGCCTCAGGCAGTTCATTGGCAGCAAGATGATATTGCGTCAGCAGCGTCTGCCCGAGCAGCCAGTTATCGTTAGGCTGTGGCGTTGGCGAGCCGTAGATACGACGCAGATACGGGCTCTCTTTGATCAAGTCATCAACTTGTTTTTTAGCGGCATCAAAGTTTTCATTATCAATATGCGCATAGAACAGATCCTGTTGATCTTCAGGACTGAGCGGCGTAACAGGGATAGGTCCGTTCGGATAATAGATGCTCGCCAGCATTGCTTCGGTCTTTTCCGGCTGACGTTCGCTGAGCCACGCTGAAGCCACCCAACGTTTGGCATAGTTGGGCACTTCACCGTCCGCGGAAAGGGATTCGTACTCCTGAATCACGTCGGCAGTGCGCTTACGCACCAGCAGGGCCCCCATGCGGTCAATCCTCGCCCGACGCACATCCCCCTGAGCTGCGGGTTCATCTTTCCAGGCTGCCAGCAACTGGTCATAGCGGGCAAGCGCTTTATCCGCCACGATAAAACGCTCATCTTCATTTCGTGCAGAGGTATAAGAAGCGCGCACCTTTTCGGCTGCAGCATCAAGCGCCAGACGCCGCTTAACGGGGTCAGATGTCGGAACCACTTCCGTCAGTCCCAACGCCGGTTCAGCAACACGGTTGGCTGACAGCGCTGACAACAGCGTGGATTTCGCATTTTTGTTACCCGGATCAACTTCATCCGCCTGGCTGGCGACTAACAGCGCATCCCAGTTTTTACCCTGTGAATGATACACATAGGCAAGCAGTGCATCAGAGTCAGCCCCCGGATGCGCACGTGCCCATTTATTCGCTTCAGTCAGGGCCTGCTGATTGTAACGTGCATCCGCCAGCGTCATGATCCAGCCAGTACGCACATCGGCGTTCTCAGGCTCTTCCTGTACAACGCTCTCCCAGAGCGCTAATGATTCATTCCAGCTCTTCTGATTGCGATACGCACGTGCAGCGGCCACTTTGCCGCGTGCGGGCACTTCCATCTGTCCACGATACCTTTGCCAGATATCAATGGTTGCTTTATCGTTGTTATCAACCCAACTGGATACTTGCAGCCAGTCAGCCACCTGATTTGGCGTTAACGCACTTTTCTTTCCCTGCTCCTCAAGGTAGCGCAATAACGGTGTGCTATTACCACCTCGCGCTTCAATAATCAACGCATCGTAATCTGATACTGCTGCAGAGGCTTGCATTGGGAAAAGAACGCTTGCCGTAAATAAACAGGTTACTGACTTGAAGCGTTTAATAAAGTTGGCATGTCGACGCATACTGAACATATCTGCCCTTATATCTTACATCATAGTAAAAATAAGCGTTTTCAATAAGTTATAGTCATTCCATGACGGTTGCCGACCATGTAAAGTGCACTGCCGCTTATTTCGTAATATGGCTAAAAATCATTTAATTCTTTCGTCTTATTGACTCCCTATGACTCGTCCACTCGTCGTTGAGAGGCTGGCGAAAGCTCAGGAATTTTATCACTCAGTGTGGGGTCTTGCTATGTTATAAGAAAACTCTTAGGCAAAAAAAGTATTTTAAACCAAATTATCCTAATACTCTTGGGATCGAATACTGGATTTAGATTAAGTTTCCGTGACGAAACCACGTAACGATGATAACTATTATCAGCAAATATAGAAACACCAGGTAACTGTTTGCCTGATAAGCATTTTGAAAATTGACAGGAAAAACCTGATAATTAACAGTAACTGATAACACTATAAATAACATCAGTTAATTTTAAACGGCTAAGTTTCAGGGTTAAATCGGCAACATAACACCAGGCAAAAAGAATTAGATAAAGATATAACAAAATGAAATTAAAGGGCTTTATGAGCAGTATGTTTATCACCTACCAAAAATGGCATTGTGGAATACCTCAATGAACTACCACAGGCAATTGTTAATTCCACTACGCCCAAGTGTATTTATCATTCCGTAAAACTGTACTTATCTATTTGTTAAATTATTGGCGATATCAACGACAATCAATTTTACCCTTACAAAATACAAGCCTAATACTATTGAATGATGTCCATTGAGCCATAAGCTTTTACGCTTACCCTTTCCGCATTCTTTCAGGTAATCTGGCAAAAGATGCCAACGGGAACTGGTCAATGAAAATCGTTAACGCAGAAGAAAAGCACATCCCCGCTATCCATACTATCTACGCACATCATGTTCTTCACGGGACGGCCAGCTTTGAGACTAACCCGCCAGATTCTCGCGAAATGCTTGTTCGCCTGACTAAGATCCGCGAGCTGGGGTTGCCGTGGGTTGTGGCCCTGCAGGACGAAAAAGTCATCGGCTACTGTTATCTCACTCGCTACCGTGAACGCTATGCCTACCGTTATACGCTCGAAGACTCGATTTATATTGATCCGACAGCACAACGTCAGGGCGCGGGCAAAGCGCTACTACACCATGTCATTACATGGGCAGAAACACACGGCTACCGACAGATGATTGCCATCGTCGGCGACAGCAATAATCAGGGATCGCTGAAAGTCCACCAGCAGGTCGGATTTATGGAGGTCGGCACGCTAAAGAATATTGGCTTCAAGCATGGTCGCTGGCTCGATACCGTATTGCTACAACGTAATCTGGGTGAAGGTAACAGCACACTGCCGCCCGACGCTGGCATGATGCTCTGAGGGAAAACGGAGGAGCCCCCCTTAATACTTATTTTAGTCGTTTGCCTGCTTTATCTACCTGCTACTCGCCATCTTCCTTTACGAAAATGCCTTTTTGCGCACAACAACACGATACCCAGAGGGGTTTCATCAGATAGATTTCTGTGGTGCAGGACTGGCAAGATGGAATGATAAGGTAGATGATTGCTACGCTTGAACATGTCAGTATAAACGATTAGAAAATAAAGCTAACCGACTAATTTTATTAGCTAAGCCACATTAAGGAATATGGGATGTTAAATGCCATTCTGGAAGGTAAAGCGGGAAGAATAACGCTAAATGAAGGGATGCGACAAAGCTGGCGAACTGTTTTTCAGTCCTATGAAGATCTACTCACAGCTGCAATCTGGAGCCGGGTTAACTATTTATCACCTGCTGCAATGAGTCATTTCTTTTCTGCATTGACCGGGAAATCCAGGGATGATTGGGGAGCTTATGAAGCTATCGCTTTCTGGCCAAAATTCGCTTTTCCCGATTCCATTGATGAAAAAATGCAGCCATACACATCTGGTCTGGAACAATTTTCTGAACCGGATGTGGTCATCACTTTCGAACATGCGGCACTGATTGTCGAGGTAAAACCACCTGCTGGAGGGATGCAATATCAACAGCAATGGCGAAAAGAACTTTATACTTATTTACACGATGATGACGCCAAACCTGTTGTCCATTTTTTAGCTCTGGGCAACTTGCCCGCCGCCGCAAAAACCTGGTTTCACGAATTAGCGACAGAGTTTCCCCAGGTTGAATTTCATGGACTGGAATGGCGTAGACTCAGAGAAATTTTCCAGCATTCAGAATGGAATGCCCCTCAGGATAAGCGCATCGTTGCTGATTGCCTGAAAGCCCTTGCTCTGTACGGCATCCGCGAATCACTACTTCCATGGCACAGATTTAGTCAATTTCTGACAGAGAATCCCCTCTCCGGCGATTTATCACTTATTAAGGAACAATAATGACACATGATCCCTTTGCTCAGGTTCGTCAGGCTCACCGCATCTGCGGGGCGTATTACCAGCAAATTCTGCCAATGATCAATGAGGTTGCGCAGAAAATAGAAACCTCTTTTCTCCTCTGGGATACATGGAGTTTCAATAAACCTCCTCGTCGCGGCGTGAATCCACTGGAGAGTTGGAAATGGGACTACCTGCCAATGATGGATGTATCATTCGTCTTTGGCAAACAAAAGCAGCCTTCTTTACCGATGTTGATGACCGACTATGTGATTGATTTTAAATTGGTTACTGACAGCGAATTAGAATATCACCAGCGCACATCACAGTACCCAAAAGATGAAGAACCACTGGCAACCCAACTGAAAACACCCGCCGACAAATCCCAAAGTTATCTGAATATTTATCTCTTCTCAGCAGCAAACAATGACACACCGTATTCCTCTCCAGAAGAGATGTGGGACAGCTATGAGGGCTATCCTGATACCCATTCCAAAGTACAATTTTCTGACAATAACCAAATTCGCGGTATCGGATTTTCAGTGCCGCTGATAGATATCGCGAACGACAATGGAGTGAATCTACTGGTGGAAAAAATTTTGGAACATAGAGAATATCTCATGCAAGGATAACCTGTTATCGCAGGATAACTTAATTTTTATAAGTGTTATCAGAGATTGAGCGGGTAATATTAAATCCAATATATCCTTATAATTCCAAAGTGATGCAGGGGGATTATTCAATAGAGAATAGTCCCCCTGCATCTCCCTATCGTTCTATAAATGGGACACTGCTTCCCACTTTTCAATCTGGACGGGTTATAACACATGAATTATAAATGCATCTGTTTTTTATCTCTGAGGTTACACCATGAACAAGAACATATTGATCGCAATATGCGCATTAGGTTTTGTGAATATTGCACATGCCGAAGTATATAAATTGGATAGTACGCATACGAATGCGACATTTAATATCGACCATTTTCAGACATCAACCAACCATGGTGGCTTTTACTCCATCAGCGGAGAAGTGAAATATCTTCCAGAGAAACAGCAAGGTGAAATGCAGGTAACCATTCCTGTTAAGTCTCTAAATACCGGTCTGGAAGCATTTGATAAACATATCCGTAGCAGCGATATACTCGATGCAGAAAAACATCCGAATATTGTATTCAAATCAACAAAATGGAACTTCTCTGAGGGCAAACCCGCCTCTATTGAAGGGATGTTGACGATGAAGGGTGTTACTAAACCTGTCACGTTAACGACGACCAAATTCGGCTGCTATATGAGTCCGGTTTTCAATGCTCAGGTCTGCGGTGGCGATTTCTCTGCAAAAATTGATCGTACCCTATGGGGTGTTGATTATCTCGTCAACATAGGAATGAGCAAAACAGTTGATATTAGTATTCAGGCTGAAGCAATACGCCAATAACAAGGAAGTAAGAGTGAAAGTGAATAAAACAGTTCTGGCCATAGCCTCTATGGCTATGATGATTTCATCGGGTATGGCGCAAGCCGAAGCATATAAAGCCAGCACCGAAGAGCACCCCATTAAAATGGTCAACATTGACGCTCTTGAAGATCAAGTAAAAGCCGGAATGGAAAAGGGAGCATTTGGTTATATTCGTGGAGGCGCGGAAGATGAAAATAATCTGCGCAGCAATACCGAGAGCTTTGATAAGAAATTTATCGTTCCTCGAGTATTGCAAGGTATTGAATTAAAAAATATCAATCTTTCAACCAGCTTGCTGGGCATTCCGCTAAAAACCCCCATAATCCAGGCGCCAATGGCAGCCCAGGGTCTGGCGCACGAAGCCGGTGAACTTGCCACAGCCCGAGGAATGGCCCAGGTAGGTTCAATTTTCTCTTTAAGCACCTACGGAAATAAAACCATTGAAGACGTTTCCAGGGCATCAGAGGGAAATCCGTTTTTCTTCCAGCTCTATATGAGTAAAAACAATAAGTTTAACGAATTTATACTGAGTGAAGCAGTTAAGCATGGTGCAAAAGCGATCATTCTGACAGTCGATTCACCTGTTGGTGGATATCGTGAAGACGATATAAAAAATAATTTCCAGTTCCCTCTCGGCTTTGCAAATCTTGAGATGTTTGCGAAGCAGAGTGATGACGGTTCAAAAACAGGCAAAGGTTCTGGTATCAGCGAAATTTACGCACAAGCCAAACAAGCCTTCACACCGGAAGATATTAAATACGTTCACCAAATCTCCGGTTTGCCGGTCATTGTGAAAGGAATTCAATCGCCGGAAGATGCAGAAATTGCTATTAAGGCCGGAGCTGCAGCTATCTGGGTTTCTAACCACGGGGGAAGGCAACTCGATAGTGGGCCATCCTCATTTGATGTATTGCCCTCTATCGCAAAAGTGGTAAATAAACGCGTACCCATTATTTTTGATAGTGGTGTACGTCGTGGCTCACATGTATTTAAAGCTATCGCTAGTGGCGCTGATATCGTGGCTATTGGGCGTCCTGTCCTGTACGGTCTAAACCTTGGCGGGGCTCAGGGTGTTGCTTCTGTTGTCGAGCAACTCAACAAAGAATTAGTCATCAATATGATGCTCGGTGGAACCAAAGATATCGAGCAGGTGAAAAAAACCAAATTGTTGACCTTACGTGATCTGGAAGAATAAGAGCATACTTTGGGTTAACGGTGTGGAATATTAACCCCTCTACTCCACTCACCAGAGACATTATTAAAAAATAGATAATAATGCTGAATACCGGCCACTATGGCCGGTATTTTATTTATTCACCATGGAGGAAAAATACCTTAATAGCCAAAGTGCAAGCCGACCCCGTAAAGCGCATATCCCATAGTGAAATCACTCAGTCGCCCTGAGGGAGTACAATTGAGTTCAATAGACTAATAGAATGCTATAACTGCTGATTTATCAAGAGAAAATTGAGTTTGGTAGACTTCAGTAGACTTGAGTTTGGAGCGGGCGAAGGGAATCGAACCCTCGTATAGAGCTTGGGAAGCTCTCGTTCTACCATTGAACTACGCCCGCGAAGAGGTGCGTGGGCCATTATAGACCTTACGCACCCTCTGACAAGCCCAAACTATGCTAACTGCTGATAAAATAGCCTGTTAGCACTTAGGTTTACTCCCCTGCGGCGGTAAATAACGCAGCGGATCAATCGCCGTTGCGCGATAGCGAATCTGGAAGTGCAGGCGTACAGATGCCGCATCAGTGCTACCCATGGTGGCAATTTTCTGCCCGGCCTTCACGCTCTGCCCGTTGTTCACCAGTAGCGTATCATTATGCGCATAAGCGGTAATGTAATCCTCACTGTGCTTAATCATGATGAGGTTGCCATAGCCCCGCAGCTGGTTGCCGACATAAACTACCTTCCCTGCTCCCGCCGCATAAACCGGTGTGCCGCGCGCAGCTGAGATATCAATACCCTTGTTGCCGCCATCCGCCGTTGAATAAGGCAGGATCACTTTACCGCTGGCAGGCCACAACCAGCAGCGTTGCCCCACCGGCGGCCAGGATGACTGCGGCACGGATGAAGATGGTCTAACAGTTGCCGTTTTAGTCGAGGATTTCTTGGTTGTTTTGCCAGAGCTTGAACTGGTTTTCGCGCCGCCGCTGACCTTCAGCCTTTGCCCTACTTCGATGGTATAGGGTGGTGAAATGTTATTCAGACGGGCAATCTCTTTCACGCTGGTGCCGGTGGCGCGCGAAATACGGTATAGCGTATCTCCCCGCTTCACGGTATACACGGAGCCGGAATAACTTCCTGTATCAGACGACTTACTCCCGGAACAGCCCGCTAACAGCAGACCGGCACACAGCAGCATCACGATACCCAAGCCATTTTTCTTCAGGCGTCCTGCACTCAAAACAATACCTCGCAACATTTTCAGACGCTTTATCATAGCAGCCAGAAACCGGATGCCAAATCATATCGCGTAACGAAGCGTCGGCTCTGGCATTTCACACCCTCTGTTAATCAATATGACTTAATTAAGCATATAATGTAGGCGCTTAAGATTGAGGGTGGACGCAATGCGACAGGAACATGTCATTTTATTGAACGAACAGGGCCAACCCTGTGGAACGCTGGAAAAGTATGCGGCGCATACCGCCACAACGCCCCTGCACTCCGCTTTCTCATGCTGGATATTTAACGAGCAGGGGCAACTACTGGTCACCCGCCGGTCGCTGCATAAAAAAGCCTGGCCGGGTGTCTGGACAAACTCGGTGTGCGGTCATCCACAATCAGGGGAAACAACTGAAGACGCCATTATCCGTCGCGCCCGCTTCGAGCTGGGAGCTGACATTCGCGCACTCACGCCCGTATACGCTGATTTTCGCTATTGTGCCGCAGATCCCAGTGGAATTGTGGAAAATGAAGTTTGTCCGGTATACGCCGCACAGCTAATCAGCACGCTGCAGCCGAACGCGGAGGAAGTGATGGATTATCGGTGGAGCAATCTTGAGGATGTGTTATGCGGGATTGACGCTACACCGTGGGCCTTCAGCCCGTGGATGGTAATGCAGGTTTCAGACGATAAGGCGCGAAAATTGTTGCGCGCATTTTCCAGCGGTCATTAATTGCCGGATGACAACGCAAACGCGTTTTATCCGGCCTACGAATCGTCTTCCGCGTAGGCCGGATAAGGCATCAGCCGCCATCCGGCAGTTCACATCTTACTTAACCGGACGCATTGCCGGGAACAGGATCACGTCGCGGATGGTGTGGCTGTTGGTGAACAGCATAACCATACGGTCGATACCAATACCCAGACCCGCAGTCGGCGGCAGACCGTGTTCCAGAGCGGTAACGTAGTCTTCGTCGTAGAACATCGCTTCGTCATCACCCGCATCTTTGGCGTTAACCTGATCCTGGAAACGCTGCGCCTGATCTTCGGCATCGTTCAGCTCGCTGAAGCCGTTACCGATTTCACGTCCGCCGATGAAGAATTCGAAGCGATCGGTGATTTCCGGGTTTTCGTCATTACGACGCGCCAGCGGAGAAACTTCTGCCGGGTACTCGGTAATGAAGGTCGGTTGAATCAGGTGCGCTTCTGCAACTTCTTCAAAGATCTCGGTCACGATACGACCCAGACCCCAGCTCTTCTCAACTTTGATGCCGATAGATTCAGCAATCGCTTTTGCAGAGTCGAAGTTATCCAGATCGGCCATGTTGGTTTCCGGACGGTATTTCTGAATCGCTTCGCGCATGGTCAGTTTTTCGAACGGCTTACCGAAGTCGAAGACTTCTTCACCGTAAGGCACTTTAGTTGTTCCCAGAACGTTCTGCGCCAACGTACGGAACAACGATTCGGTCAGTTCGATCAGATCTTTGTAGTCCGCATAAGCCATGTAGAGTTCCATCATAGTGAACTCTGGGTTATGGCGAACAGAGATACCTTCGTTACGGAAGTTACGGTTAATTTCGAATACGCGTTCGAAACCGCCCACCACCAGACGCTTGAGGTACAGTTCCGGCGCAATACGCAGGTACATGTCCAGATCCAGCGCGTTATGATGGGTGATAAACGGACGCGCTGCCGCACCGCCTGGGATCACCTGCATCATCGGGGTTTCTACTTCCATAAAGCCGCGAGCAACCATGAACTGACGGATGCCAGCCATAATCTGTGAACGCACTTTAAAGGTATTGCGGGATTCATCGTTAGAGATGAGATCCAGGTAACGTTGACGATAGCGTGCTTCCTGATCCTGCAGACCGTGGAATTTGTCCGGCAGCGGGCGCAGCGCTTTGGTCAGCAAACGCAGTTCGGTGCAGTGGATAGACAGCTCACCGGTCTTGGTCTTGAACAACTTACCTTTCGCGCCGAGGATATCGCCCAGATCCCATTTTTTGAACTGCTCGTTGTAGACGCCTTCCGGCAGGTCGTCGCGCGCAACGTACAGCTGAATACGGCCGCCAACGTCCTGCAGCGTAACGAATGATGCTTTACCCATAATACGACGGGTCATCATACGGCCAGCAACGGATACCTCAATGTTCAGCGCTTCCAGCTCTTCGTTTTCTTTTGCGTCGAAGTCAGCATGCAGTTGGTCTGAGGTATGATCGCGACGGAAATCGTTCGGGAACGGGATCCCCTGCTCACGCAGGCTCGCCAGCTTCTCACGACGCGTTTTCAGTTCATTGTTAAGGTCGGCTACCGCGTCAGCGCCCTGTACGTGTTGTTCAGACATGTTGGTTCCTCATAACCCTGCTTTCAAACTTGCTTCGATAAATTGATCCAGGCTGCCATCCAGCACCGCCTGCGTGTTACGGGTTTCAACCCCGGTACGCAGATCTTTAATGCGGGAGTCATCAAGGACATAAGAACGAATCTGGCTACCCCAGCCGATATCTGACTTGGTGTCTTCCATCGCCTGTTTCTCGGCATTCTTCTTCTGCATTTCCAGTTCATAAAGCTTCGCTTTCATCTGCTTCATGGCCTGGTCTTTGTTCTTGTGCTGGGAACGGTCGTTCTGACACTGCGTCACAATCCCGGTCGGGATGTGGGTAATACGCACCGCAGATTCCGTACGGTTAACGTGCTGACCGCCTGCACCGGAGGCACGGTAAACGTCAATACGCAGGTCCGCCGGGTTGATATCGATATCAATATCATCGTCAACTTCCGGATAAACAAACGCCGAACTGAACGACGTATGGCGACGTCCGCCGGAGTCGAACGGACTCTTACGAACCAGACGGTGTACGCCGGTTTCAGTACGCAGCCAACCGTAAGCATACTCGCCAGCAATTCTGATGGTCACGGATTTAATACCCGCCACTTCACCTTCAGACTCTTCAATAATTTCGGTCTTAAAGCCGCGCGCTTCAGCCCAACGCAGATACATACGCATCAGCATGCTGGCCCAATCCTGCGCTTCCGTACCGCCGGAACCCGCCTGGATATCGAGATAGCAATCTGCGCTGTCATATTCACCGGAGAACATACGACGGAATTCCAGCTGGGCCAGCTTATCTTCCAGCGTATCGAGTTCTGCTACGGCTTCGTTAAAGGTTTCTTCGTCATCGGCTTCTACAGCCAGTTCCAACAGGCCGGAGACATCTTCCAGGCCCTGGCTCATCTGATCGAGCGTATCAACGATGGCCTCAAGGGAAGAACGTTCTTTACCCAGCGCCTGTGCACGTTCGGGTTCGTTCCACACGTCCGGCTGTTCCAGCTCGGCGTTTACTTCTTCCAGACGCTCTTTCTTGGCATCATAGTCAAAGATACCCCCTAAGAACGTCTGAGCGTTCCGTGAGGTCCTGAATGCGGTTATTTACCGGATTAATTTCAAACATGATCTGATTTCTTTTATTGAACGAGTCAAAATGCGGTTATAAGAGCGGGATTGTAACCAATCCACACCCTTTTTTATAGCGAATATACACGTCATCCTTCAAGCTGACTCTTTGTTGGCTGCGCGAATTCACCCCAGTCACGTACTCGTTGTACGCTCCTGGGGACTCATTCACTTGCCGCCTCGATGCAGCTTGAATGATTATGTGTATTGTGACGCTAAAGTGGCCAGATATTATCGATTATAATCTGCAGGCTGCGGTTGCCGCGAAACTCGTTAATATCCAGTTTGTAGGCAAGCTGAACTTCGCGAACACCGTTATCCGGCCAGCATGTGGTATCGACATTAAACGCAATTCCGTCCAGCAGTGGGCCGCCGCCAACAGGCTCCACCATCACCTTCAGATGACGCTCACCGACCAGGCGCTGCTGAAGCAGGCGGAAATGCCCGTCAAACAGCGGCTCCGGGAACATTTGTCCCCACGGGCCGGCATCGCGCAGCATTTGCGCGACCTCCATGGTCATCTCTGCCACACTCAGCGGACCATCAGAGACTACCTCACCCTGTAATAAAGCGGGGTCAAGCCATTCTGTTACCAGTTCGCCAAAACGCTGCTGGAAATGCTCAAACTGCGCTTCTTCCAGCGACAGACCTGCTGCCATCGCATGTCCACCAAACTTAATGATCATGCCGGGATAAAGCGTATCCAGACGCTCCAGCACATCACGCATATGCAGTCCCTGGATCGAACGTCCGGAGCCTTTCAGCGTACCGTCACCGGCAGGCGCAAACGCAATCACCGGACGATGGAAGCGCTCTTTGATGCGCGACGCCAGAATCCCCACCACGCCCTGATGCCACTCTGGGTGGTACATTGCCAGGCCGCCTGGGAGTGTGTCACTACTGCGTTCCAGCTTTTCACACAGGGTCAGTGCTTCTGCCTGCATCCCCTGTTCAATCTCTTTTCGTGTCTGGTTTAGCGCGTCCAGCTCATTGGCCAGCACGCGCGCTTCACCAATGTTGTCACACAGTAGCAGCGCCACGCCGACGGACATATCATCCAGACGACCTGCCGCGTTCAGCCGAGGGCCAAGCGCAAAACCTAAATCACTGGCGGCCAGTTTGAGCGGGTCACGATTGGAAATCTCCAGTAGCGCCTTAATGCCAGGGCGGCACTTTCCAGCACGAATGCGGCTTAAACCTTGCCACGTCAGGATACGGTTATTGGCATCCAGCGGCACCACGTCTGCTACTGTGCCCAAAGCAACCAGATCAAGCAAATCTGCCAGGTTCGGCGGCGCGATACCACGTTCATCAAACCAGCCTTTGTCACGCAGGAAAGTACGCAGCGCCAGCATCAGATAGAAGGCTACACCAACGCCTGCCAGCGATTTCGACGGGAATTCACAGTCGGGCAGGTTAGGGTTGATGATCGCCTCTGCGCCCGGCAGCGTGTCACCGGGCAGGTGGTGATCGGTCACAACGACCGGGATCCCCAACGTTCTGGCATGTTCGACTCCCGCGTGAGACGAGATGCCGTTGTCTACGGTGACAATTAGCTGAGCGCCCCGGGCATGGGCCTGATCCACGACTTCCGGGCTTAAACCATAGCCGTCTTCAAAACGATTAGGCACCAGGTAGTCAACGTTGCTGCAGCCCAACGCACGCATTGCCAGGATGCTCAGCGCCGTGCTGGTCGCACCATCGGCATCGAAATCCCCCACCACAATGATGCGGGTTCCTTCGCGAAAGGCGTTATAGAGGATCTCAACCGCTTTTTCGACGCCGTTCAAATGCTGCCACGGCAGCATGCCTTTCACGCTACGCTCAAGCTCCTGCGCGCTGCGCACGCCGCGACTGGCGTACAAACGACGCAGCAGCGGCGGCAAGTCGGCTGGTAGCTCGGCGGTCTCGTCGGCTTCACGCCGACGAAGTTGTATCTGTTGTTTCACGCGAATTATTTACCGCTGGTCTGTTTTTCGTGTGCGTCGAGGAATTCTTTCATCTCTTTCGGCCCCTGATAGCCCGGAACAACATAGCCGTTGCTCAGGACAATCGCCGGTGTGCCACTGACGCCAAACTGCACGCCCAGCGCGTAATGATTCGCGATATCCACATCACAGGTCGCCGCTTTCACGCCCTTGCCCGCCATTGCATCGTCAAAGGCTTTGTTTTTATCTTTTGCACACCAGATTGACTTCATGTCCTGCTCGGCCTGGCTTTCCAGCCCCTGTCGAGGGAAGGCCAGATAACGGACGGTGATCCCTAACGCATTGTAGTCTTTCATCTCTTCATGCAACTTGTGGCAGTAACCACAGGTGATGTCGGTGAAAACGGTGATGACGTGTTTTTCCTGCGGCGCTTTGTAGACGATCATCTCTTTTTCCAGCGCATTCAGATGCTTCATCAGCAGTTGATTAGTGACATTTACCGGACTTGCGCCACTTACGTCATACATCGGCCCCTGAATAATATGCTTGCCGTCTTCAGTCACGTACAGCACACCGCTATTGGTCAGTACGGTTTTCATGCCCGCAACCGGAGCAGGTTGAATTTCGGTGCTCTGCACGCCCAGCTTCGCTAATGACTGGCGAATAGCTGCATCGTCTGCATGCACCATGCCTGAAAACGCTGTAGCCAGCAGGGTGAGCATCATAAAACGTTTCTTCATAACCTATCCTTTACTGTCAGCACTCACGCTCGTGGGTGATGCTGTTGATGTAGTTGACGCAAGCGCTCCGTTGCGACATGTGTATAAATCTGCGTAGTCGAGAGATCGCTATGCCCCAGCAGCATCTGCACCACGCGCAGGTCAGCGCCGTGATTGAGCAGATGTGTGGCAAAAGCATGCCGCAATACGTGCGGTGACAGTTTCTCGCTGTCGATCCCTGCTAACACAGCATAGTGTTTAATACGATGCCAGAAAGTCTGACGGGTCATCTGCTGCGCACGCTGGCTGGGAAACAGTACGTCAATCGATACGCCGTTGAGCAACCACGGACGACCGTGTTCCAGGTATGTTTCCAGCCAGTACACGGCTTCTTCGCCCAACGGCACAAGCCGCTCTTTGTTGCCTTTACCAATCACCCGCACAACGCCCTGGCGCAGACTAATATCGCTCATCGTCAGCCCCACCAACTCTGATACGCGCAACCCCGTAGCGTACAAAACCTCCAGCATCGCTTTGTCGCGTAGCTCAAGCGGTTGGTCAATAAGCGGGGCCTGCAGCAGCCGTTCTACCTGCGCTTCGCTGAGATCTTTTGGCAAACGCTGCGGAAGTTTAGGTGAAGCAAGCGAGGCGCTTGGATCGTCTTCGCGAAATTTTTCGCCGTAAAGATGCTGAAAAAAACGCCGCATGGCACTGAGCAAACGTGCTGAACTGGTGGCTTTATACCCGCCATCCATCCGCTCAGCCAGCAATGCCTGCAAATCATCGCTCTGCGCCGTCGCCAGTGAAATGCCACGATGGTACAACCATTCAACAAGCATTGTCAGATCGCGACGATACGCACTTAACGTGTTCTCTGCCAGATTTCGTTCCAGCCACAGTGCATCAAGAAACTGCTCGATGCGCGCCAGATCCTGTTCCACTCGCGCCCCTTATTCCACTCTCATTTTTGATGCATTATGCCTCATTGTGCCGGGATTGCGGCGATTCTGTTACACTACCCGCAACGCTACAGCAGAATTGAGATGTTTACGTCATGAACATGGGTCTTTTTTACGGTTCCAGCACCTGCTACACCGAAATGGCAGCAGAAAAAATCCGCGATATCCTGGGTCCCGAACTGGTGACACTGCACAATCTCAAGGATGATTCCCCGGCTCTAATGGAGCAGTATGACGTGCTCATTTTGGGTATTCCAACCTGGGATTTCGGTGAAATTCAGGAAGACTGGGAAGCGGTCTGGGATCAACTGGACAACCTCAACCTGGAAGGCAAGATTGTCGCGCTTTACGGCATGGGCGATCAACTGGGGTACGGTGAGTGGTTCCTTGATGCACTGGGTATGCTGCATGATAAACTGGTCACCAAAGGCGTTAAGTTTGTCGGTTACTGGCCAACAGAAGGTTATGAATTCACCAGTGATAAACCCGTGATTGCCGATGGGCAGTTGTTTGTCGGTTTAGCTCTGGATGAAACGAACCAGTACGACCTCAGCGATGAACGTATCCAGGCATGGTGTGAGCAAATTCTCGGTGAAATGGCCGAACACTGGTCCTGATAGCCAGTTTGCCGGATGACGGCGTGAATGCCTTCTCCGGCTTACATAGCGCGCTAAACCGTAGCTGCTCGTCATCAGTCATTCGCCGGCGTTAACCCTGCTTTACCTGTTGCAGCATTAACCGCCGCAAATCCCGCCACTCAGCGTCATCCATGCTGTCCGCTGCCAGCCACAAATGCTGACGTTTTCCCGCATCTGAACGCAAACGCAGCATCATGCCCGTTTTAATCATCCAGGGTGCACAAACGATAGACCACTCTTGCCCCTGCCAGCGCAGGCGACCGTCCATTAACAGTCTAATCTCTCCCTGACAAGCGTTAATGCGACGCTGACTGCGTACGCTATCAAACACCACCAGAGAGAGCAGCACCAACCATAATGGGGTGTAGCTCAATGGCCAGGGCATCAATAAAATGAATACCGCAACCAGCCCATGAATGAGCAGAGAGAGCCACTGTGCGCGCCATGAAACGCGTAAATCAGATTGCCACTGGACCACGTTCCCGATTCCGTGTCTGGATGAGTCGCACCATCTGCTCCAACTGCTCATCAGCCGGTTTCCCATGATTCATCAACCAGTTAAATAAGTCTGGATCATCACATTCCAGCAGACGGATAAAGATGCGTTTTTCTTCGTCACTTAAGTTGTCATACTCATGTTCGAAAAACGGCATGATAGAGATGTCCAGTTCACGCATACCGCGGCGGCATGCCCAATGAATACGTGCTTTGTTGTTAATATCCATGTTCTTTTCCCTGTCTCGCGAAAACGAAGTATCCGGCTATTGTAACGTGTTTTTCACGCTCTTTTACGGGAATATCAGTAAACGGAAGCGCGATCGCTAAATAAAACCACATTAAGTCAAAGGGTTCACTTTTTTGGATGTCTCCTCGCAAAGCTTAATATAAGGCACAAACAGGATGTTTAAACCGCTTGCAATAGCCTATAGCTCTTTTACCATTAGTCATTATCACTGCGTTAAGCAAATCAGGACATTATTATGGCTTTTACATCGTTTCCTCCTCGCCAGCCGTGTGCGTCGGCACGTTTGCCTCTGACGCTAATGACGCTCGACGACTGGGCTCTCGCCACCATTACCGGCGTCGACAGTGAAAAGTACATCCAGGGCCAGGTCACCGCTGATGTCAGCCAGATGACCGAACAGCAACACCTGCTGGCAGCTCACTGCGATGCCAAAGGTAAAATGTGGAGCAACCTGCGTCTCTTCCGTCAGGCTGATGGTTTTGCCTGGCTTGAACGCCGTAGCCTGCGTGATGCCCAATTGACCGAACTGAAAAAATACGCCGTCTTCTCGAAGGTCGTGATTGCCCCGGATGACGAGCGCGTCCTGCTGGGCGTAGCGGGCTTCCAGGCGCGCGCGGCGCTAGCCAATCTCTTTAACGAACTGCCAACCAGCGATAAGCAGGTCGTTACCCACGGCGCTTCCACCCTGCTGTGGTTCGAGCATCCATCTGAACGCTTCCTGCTGATCGTTGATGTCGCAACAGCTGAGATGATTGCGGAGAAACTGCGTGGCGAAGCAGAATTGAATAACAGCCAACAGTGGCTGGCGCTGGATATCGAAGCGGGTATTCCGGTTATTGATACTGCCAACAGCGCACAGTTTATTCCGCAGGCCACCAATCTGCAGGCATTGGGCGGTATCAGCTTTAAAAAAGGCTGCTATACCGGTCAGGAAATGGTTGCCCGCGCAAAATTCCGCGGCGCCAATAAACGCGCCATGTGGACTCTGGCAGGTGCGGCCAGTCGGGTGCCGGAAGCGGGTGAAGACCTGGAGCTGAAAATGGGCGAGAACTGGCGTCGTACCGGCACCGTACTCGCCGCGGTACAGCTGGCTGATGGACAAGTGCTGGTGCAGGTTGTGATGAATAACGACATGGAAGCCGACAGCGTGTTCCGCGTTCGCGACGATGCAAAAACGCTACATATCGTACCGCTGCCGTATTCGCTGGAAGAATAAATGAATAATGCCTGATTGCGATGCGTCAATCAGGCATGCTGGCTTTTGTTTTGTAGGCCGGATAAGGCGCTAGCCGCCATCCGGCATCAAGGGTTAAGCCTGACCAACGTACAGATAGATTGCCAGGAAGTGGCAAACGCTGCCGCCCAGCACAAAGCCATGCCAGATCGCGTGGTTGTAAGGAATGCGCTTACAGACGTAGAAAATAACGCCCAGCGAATACACGACGCCGCCAACGGCCAGCAACGTCACACCACCCGCCGACAGCTTAACCGCCAGTTGATACACCACTATCAGCGATAGCCAGCCCATTGTCAGGTAGGTCACCAGCGACAGAACCTTAAAGCGGTGCGCAATAGTCAGTTTGAATAAAATACCGATTAGCGCCAGGCTCCAGATAACAATCATCAGTCCGCGTGCCAGCGGCGAATCCAGCCCCACCAGCAGGAATGGCGTGTAGGTCCCGGCAATCAGCAGATAAATCGCGCAGTGGTCGAATTTTTTCAGCCAGACTTTCGCTCTCTGATGGGGGATCGCATGATACAAGGTTGAGGCAAGGAACAGCAGGATCATGCTGCCGCCGTACAGGCTATAGCTGGTAATAGCCATGGCGCTGGCGTTGGTATCCACTGCCTGAACCAGTAACAGCACCAGTCCGACAATCCCAAACACCAGCCCGATACCGTGACTGATGCTATTGGCTATTTCCTCTGCCAGCGAATATCCCTGCGCGATTAATGGCTTCTGAACCATAAGTTACTCCCCAGAAACGAACACTTTCGTTATTGCGCCTCTAGCGTAACTGAGAATGGTTCCAGTGAACACATGTTAGCTAAAATATTTATCAAATAATAAATAATTAATAAAAATCATATAATTGCATTTTATATTTCAGCTAACAGCTGTACCTGTAAAGTTAAAGGCATTTAAAATCAATCACATAAAATTGCGTTTGATCCGGGTAAATCTCGGCGATCACCTGTTTAAGCTCATCGAGCGCCATGTTTTCCTGCTGGGCATGTTTTTCCGTTAGCGTATCCAGCGTAACCGTTGAGGTGCCGACAACTTCAATCGTGCAGAAGTAGCCCTCATCTTCAAAGCGTCCAACCCGTAGAATGTCCCCGGCTTTAAAGTGTGATTCGGACTCGTCACGAATGGTGATGGTTTTGCGTCCGGCCAGAATGTCATCCTGGAAACGCTGAAAAAAAGTGATGTCATTTGGCTGCATGTTATTATTCCCTGTAGATAAAGTCTGATGAGTGAGTTTTGCCATTGTGAGTATGTTCTCCCACGCTGCCATCGCCAGTCTCAACAATCTTGAGATGCTGGTCTACAACTATGTCATCAAAAACCGTGACAAAGTCATGTACATGACCATTCGCGAACTGGCTGATGCCGTGGGCGTTTCCACCACCACCGTACTGCGCTTTTGCCGCAAGCTTAAGTGTGAGGGTTACTCAGAATTTCGCTTACGCTTCAAATTATATTTAGAGCAGAATGAACCGCAACAGGCTAATTTCGGTGCCAGCGAAATTATCAGTTTCTTTAAAGGCGTCAATAACGACGAGTTCGATAAACTGCTCGATCAGGCTGTTGATATTATATTATCGTCCGAACGTATTATATTCGTCGGAGCGGGAACGTCTGGAGCGCTGGCAAAATATGGCGCACGTTTTTTCTCAAACGTCGGTAAATTCAGTAATCACATTGACGATCCTTATTTCCCGGTAACTAACGACATGGCCAGAAACGCGCTGGCGATCGTGCTTTCCGTGTCTGGTGAAACAGAAGAGATCCTGCGCTTTGCCAGCCAGTTCAGTCTGCACAACTGTAAGGTTCTGTCGGTCACCAGCCATGAACACTCTCGCCTGGCGAAACTCGCCGACTTTAATCTCTCCTGGCATGTTCCACAAACACGTATTGCCGGGGTATACGATATAACCACGCAGATCCCCGTTATTTATATTCTGGAATCACTCGGTCGCAAGCTGGCGAAAAGAATAGCGTAAAAAAACACTCTGTTTTTTTGATGTAACAAATCACATTTACGCTATTTTGTTATATCGTGACATTTATCTTTCTTTTGTTAGACTCAAAATCAGATTGTATTAATTTGAGACTGAGCGCAGATGAAAAAACTTACCTTACCAAACGATTTTTTATGGGGCGGCGCGGTGGCGGCGCATCAGGTTGAAGGCGGCTGGAACAAAGGTGGCAAAGGCCCCAGCATTTGCGACGTACTGACCGGAGGGGCACACGGCGTTCCGCGAGAAATCACTCAGGAAGTTGAGCCCGGTAAGTACTACCCCAACCACGAAGCTGTCGATTTTTACAGTCATTACAAAGAAGACATCAAGCTGTTTGCCGAGATGGGCTTCAAATGCTTCCGTACGTCAATTGCCTGGACCCGCATCTTCCCGAAAGGGGACGAAACCCAGCCAAATGAAGAAGGGTTAAAATTCTACGACGACATGTTTGATGAACTGCTGAAGTACAACATTGAACCAGTCATCACCCTTTCCCACTTCGAAATGCCGCTGCACCTGGTTCAACAGTACGGTAGCTGGACCAATCGTAAAGTCGTCGATTTCTTTGTCCGTTTTGCTGAAGTCGTTTTTGAGCGCTATAAGCACAAGGTCAAATACTGGATGACCTTCAATGAGATCAACAACCAGCGTAACTGGCGCGCGCCGCTGTTTGGCTATTGCTGCTCCGGCGTGGTGTATACCGAGCATGAAAACCCGGAAGAGACTATGTACCAGGTGCTGCACCACCAGTTCGTGGCCAGCGCTCTGGCAGTAAAAGCCGCACGTCGCATCAACCCGGAAATGAAAGTCGGCTGCATGCTGGCGATGGTGCCACTGTACCCGTTCTCCTGTAAGCCTAAAGATGTGATGTTCGCGCAGGAATCGATGCGTGAGCGTTACGTTTTCACTGACGTTCAGCTGCGCGGCTACTATCCATCATATGTACTGAACGAGTGGGAACGCCGCGAATTCAACATCCGAATGGAGGCCGGCGATGAGCAAATCCTGCGTGAAGGCACCTGTGACTATCTCGGATTCAGTTACTACATGACCAACGCGGTAAAAGCGGAAGGCGGCAGCGGCGATGCCATTTCTGGTTTTGAGGGCAGCGTACCGAACCCGCACGTAAAAGCCTCCGACTGGGGCTGGCAGATTGACCCCGTCGGTCTACGCTATGCCTTATGTGAGCTGTATGAACGCTACCAGAAGCCGCTGTTTATCGTTGAAAACGGGTTTGGCGCTTATGACAAAGTAGAAGAAGACGGCAGCATCAACGACGACTATCGCATCGACTATCTGCGCGCCCACATCGAAGAAATGATGAAAGCGGTGACCTATGATGGCGTAGACCTGATGGGCTACACGCCATGGGGCTGCATCGACTGCGTATCGTTTACCACCGGTCAGTACAGCAAACGTTACGGCTTTATCTACGTGAACAAACATGACGACGGCACCGGCGATATGTCGCGTTCACGAAAGAAGAGTTTTGACTGGTACAAAGAGGTTATTGCCAGCAACGGCGAGAATCTGTAATTTTTGCCGGATGGCGGCGTAAACGCCTTATCCAGCCTACAGGTTATACTCCCGTAGGCTGGATAAACGCAGCGCTATCCGGCAATTAAATCCCTACTTCCCGCCCGCCAGTTCCAGAAAACTGCCCGTTACGTAAGATGCCTTCTCGCTCAACAGCCAGGTAATTGCCTGCGCGACTTCTTCCGGCTGCCCGCCACGCTGCATAGGCAACATAGATTTCACGCGATCGACTCTTCCCGGCTCGCCGCCTGACGCATGCATTTCAGTGTAGATAAGACCCGGTCGCACACAGTTCACGCGGATGCCCTGCGCCGCAACCTCCAGCGCCAGGCCGGTGGTGAGCGTGTCCACAGCACCTTTCGAGGCCGCGTAATCAACATATTCGAATGGCGCACCAAGCCGCGATGCCGCTGAAGAGACATTCACAATCGCCCCGCCCTGACCACCATGCTTAAACGACATTCGCTTTACCGCTTCCCGACAGCACAGAAAATAGCCGGTAACGTTGGTTGCCAGTACGCGATTAATTCGTTCGGCGGTTAAGTTTTCGACCGTGCTTTGCTCAAACAAGATCCCGGCATTATTCACCAGGGCAGTCAGTTGCTCGCCTTCACGGTCAATAGACTCAAACATTGCCACCACCTGGCTTTCATCGCTGATATCCGCACGCAAAGCAAATGCTTTACCGCCTGCAGCGACGATGTTGTTCACCACCTCGGTTGCCGCACGAATATTGTGATGAAAATTCACGGCGACCGTGTAACCCTCTTGCGCCAGTTGCAGCGCGGTTGCTCGACCAATGCCACGACTGCCGCCCGTCACCAATGCTATAGCCATAACGTTTCTCCCAAAAAATAAAGGCGCCGAAGCGCCTTTAAAAGATAGTCGAATCAGCAGATTACTGATATTCGCTCATCGGTACACAGGAGCAGAACAGGTTACGGTCACCGTAAACGTCATCAAGGCGTTTCACGGTTGGCCAGTATTTGTTCGCCACACCCGCCGGGAAGACGGCGATTTCGCGGCTGTAACCGTGATTCCACTCCGCGACCAGCTCGTTTTGCGTGTGCGGTGAGTTAACCAGCGGGTTATCTTCCAGTGACCATTCACCGGCTTTCACGCGATCGATCTCAGCGCGGATTGCCAGCATCGCATTGATAAAGCGATCCAGTTCCACTTTGCTTTCAGATTCTGTCGGTTCAACCATCAGGGTACCCGCGACCGGGAATGACATAGTCGGAGCATGGAAACCGTAATCGATTAGACGCTTGGCAATATCCAGTTCGCTGATGCCGGTCTCTTCTTTCAGTGGGCGAATGTCGAGAATACATTCATGCGCCACGCGACCATCGCGACCGGTATACAGTACCGGATAAGCATCTTTCAGACGGCTGGCAATGTAGTTAGCGTTAAGAATCGCCACCTGGCTGGCCTGCTTCAGACCTTCTGCGCCCATCATACGGATGTACATCCAGCTGATTGGCAAAATGGATGCGCTACCGAACGGCGCCGCAGAAACTGCGCCCTGACGGGTCAGCATCCCTTCAATCTGCACTACGCTGTGGCCCGGTACAAACGGAGCCAGATGTGATTTCACGCCGATCGGTCCCATACCTGGGCCGCCGCCGCCGTGCGGAATGCAGAATGTTTTATGCAGGTTGAGGTGCGAGACATCTGCGCCAATAAAGCCCGGCGTGGTGATCCCAACCTGAGCGTTCATGTTCGCGCCATCAAGGTAAACCTGGCCGCCGAACTGGTGCACAACGTCGCACACTTCACGGATCGTTTCTTCATAAACGCCGTGGGTGGATGGATAGGTCACCATGATGCAAGAAAGGTTGTCGGCATGTTGTTCTGCTTTTGCTCGCAGATCGTCCAGGTCGATGTTGCCGTTCTTATCACAGGCGACAACCACTACCTGCATACCCGCCATCTGTGCAGACGCCGGGTTGGTACCGTGGGCAGAAGCCGGGATCAAGCAGATATCGCGATGACCTTCGTTACGGCTTTCGTGATAATGACGAATCGCCAGCAGACCCGCATACTCGCCCTGCGCACCGGAGTTCGGCTGCATGCAGACAGCATCATAACCGGTCAGTTTAACCAACCACTCGGAAAGCTGGCCGATCATCTGGTGATAACCTTCAGCCTGCTCTGGCGGGCAGAACGGATGCAGCTCAGCGAATTCAGGCCAGGTGATAGGGATCATCTCGGCAGCGGCGTTGAGCTTCATAGTGCAGGAACCCAGCGGGATCATTGCCTGATTCAGCGCCAGATCTTTACGCTCCAGCGAGTGCATATAACGCATCATCTCGGTTTCGCTGTGATAGCGATTAAACACCGGATGACTGAGGATCGCATCGTCACGCCGCATGCTTTCCTGAATAGAACGGCTGTCGAGCGCCACGTCTTTATCCAGCGTATCGATGTTCAGGCCGTGATTGTCGCCCAGCAGAACATTGAACAACTGCACCACGTTTTCACGGGTGGTGGTTTCATCGAGCGTAATACCTACCGCGTTATGGATATCGCTACGCAGGTTGATTTCTGCTGCTTCGGCACGCGCCAGCACTGTGGCCTTATCGGCTACTTCAACGCACAGGGTGTCGAAGTAATGCGCATGACGCAGCTTCAATCCTTTCTGTTGCAGACCGGCTGCCAGGATATCAGTCAGGCGGTGGATGCGATTAGCAATGCGTTTCAGGCCAACCGGACCATGATAAACGGCATACAGGCTGGCGATGTTGGCCAGCAGAACCTGCGAGGTACAAATGTTGGAGTTCGCTTTCTCGCGGCGGATATGCTGCTCACGAGTCTGCATCGCCATGCGCAGTGCGGTATTGCCCGCCGCATCTTTGGAGACGCCGATAATACGGCCTGGCATGGAGCGTTTGAATTCGTCTTTAGCGGCGAAAAATGCCGCGTGTGGGCCACCGTAACCCATCGGTACGCCGAAGCGTTGTGCAGAACCGAAAACGATATCCGCGCCCTGTTTGCCCGGAGCAGTCAGCAGTACCAGCGCCATAAAGTCGGCAGCGACACTGACCACAACTTTACGGGATTTCAGCTCGCTAATCAGTTTGCTGTAGTCATGCACTTCACCGGTGGTGCCAACCTGCTGCAACAGCACGCCAAACACATCCTGGTGATCCAGTGCTTTCGCCGCGTCATCAACAATCACGTCAAAACCAAAGGTTTGTGCACGGGTACGCACGACGTCCAGCGTTTGCGGATGAACATCAGCCGCAACGAAGAAGCGGTTGGCGTTTTTCAGTTTGCTGACACGTTTGGCCATCGCCATGGCTTCAGCGGCCGCGGTGGCTTCATCCAGCAGAGAAGCGGAAGCCATATCCAGCCCCGTCAGATCCAGTGTGACCTGTTGGAAGTTCAGCAGAGCTTCCAGACGCCCCTGAGAGACTTCCGGCTGATACGGCGTGTATGCGGTGTACCAACCTGGGTTTTCCAGCATGTTGCGCAGGATTACCGGTGGCAGCTGCACGGCGGTGTAGCCCATGCCAATGTAGGACGTGAAGCGCTTGTTACGCCCAGCGATGGCTTTTAATTCAGCCAGCGCAGCGTATTCGGTCGCCGCCTCGCCCACCTGTGGCGGGGTTGCGAGCTGAATGTCTTTCGGCACAATCTGGCCGATCAGCGCGTTTAACGACTCGGCGCCAACCGCATTCAGCATCTCTTGCTGCTGCGCGGCGTCCGGTCCGATGTGGCGTTCAATGAAAGCGCCGCTGTTTTCAAGCTGGCTTAACGTCTGTGTCATGGGCGATGGTTCCTGAAACGTGCAGTGAATCGTAGGTGTCTCTACTTACCTGAATACGCAAAATAATTCGCGTTGCAGGACGGCGGCGACGCAGCACATCCCCAGGAGCTTACATAAGTAAGTGACTGGGGTGAGCTAGGAAGCCAACACACCTGCAACGTGAAGGATGAAGCGTATTTACTCGTCTTCTAACAATGCTTCATATGCGGTCGCATCCAGCAGCGATTCAATTTCGCTTTCATCGCTGGCTTTGATTTTGAAAATCCAGCCGCCCGCATACGGTTCGCTGTTGACCAGTTCCGGGGAGTCGCTGAGCGCGTCGTTAACCGCCACAATCTCACCGCCTACTGGCGCATAGATATCGGATGCCGCTTTTACGGACTCCGCAACGGCACAATCATCGCCCGCGCTGACGGTGGCGCCAACTTCTGGCAGGTCAACGAAAACCATGTCACCTAACAGCTCCTGAGCGTGTTCGGTGATACCAACGGTGTAAGAGCCGTCAGCTTCTTTGCGCAGCCATTCGTGTTCTTTGCTGTATTTCAGTTCTGCAGGTACGTTGCTCATCAATCAATCTCCAAAAAAGGATGAATTACGCAACGGCTTTGCCGTTACGCACAAAAACAGGTTTAGTGACTTTAACTGGCATTTCGCGGTTACGAATTTGCACAATCGCCGTGTCGCCGATACCCGCAGGGACACGAGCCAGCGCGATGCTGTAACCCAGGGTTGGGGAGAATGTCCCGCTGGTGATAATGCCTTCCTGCTGGTTGCCGGAAGCATCGGTGAAACGCACCGGCAGTTCATTACGCAGCACGCCTTTCTCGGTCATCACCAGCCCAACCAGCTGTTCGTGGCCTTTTTCACGCTGCATTTCCAGCGCATCCCGACCGATAAAGTCGCGATCGACCGGTTCCCACGCGATGGTCCAGCCCATGTTAGCTGCCAGCGGAGAAATGCCTTCGTCCATCTCCTGACCGTACAGGTTCATGCCCGCTTCCAGACGCAGCGTGTCACGTGCGCCGAGACCGCAAGGTTTGACACCTGCTTGTACCAGCGCACGCCAGAAATCCGCGGCCTTTTCATTCGGCATGGCAATTTCATATCCCGCTTCGCCGGTATAACCGGTGGTTGCGATAAACAAGTCACCCGCCTGAACGCCGAAGAAAGGTTTCATACTTTCAACTGCATGGCGTTGCTCGTCAGTAAACAGGGTGGCTGCTTTTGCCTGCGCGTTTGGTCCCTGCACCGCGATCAGCGACAGGTCGTCACGAACGGTGATGTCGATAGCGTATGGTTCAGCGTGTTGGGTAATCCAGGAGAGGTCTTTTTCGCGGGTGGCGGAGTTTACAACGAGGCGGAAGAAATCTTCAGTGAAGTAATAGACAATCAGGTCATCTATCACGCCGCCCGAAGCGTTGAGCATACCGGAGTAGAGGGCTTTGCCTGTCTTCGTTAGCTTCGCGACGTCGTTTGCCAGCAGATAACGCAAGAACTCCCGGGTGCGGCTGCCGCGCAGGTCGACGATGGTCATATGCGACACATCGAACATACCGGCATCGGTGCGGACAGCATGGTGCTCATCGAGCTGAGAGCCGTAATGCAGCGGCATCATCCAGCCATGGAAATCAACCATGCGCGCGCCACATAGCGTGTGTTGTTCGTACAAAGGAGTCTGTTGAGCCATCTTTTCCTCGTTGAATAAGCGGGGCTATCAACTCTTTCGCGGTGAAATTGTCGCCACGAAACCCAGCACCACAGCCGCTCCAGGGGCTGCGACGCAAACGTTCTCTTTGTCCTGAACTTACCACCGAAACAGACGCTAAACCATAAGGCAAAATTAACCATCACATTAGCTTATGACTAAAAATGACCAGATCGACGACAGCATAAAAAACCAGTAAAATGCCAATACATCAGAACAACAGACATATATAAGCGAAGTTAAGCCGTATCAATCCATATTAAATGTGGAAAAAATGTCAAAAATGGCGTTATGAAAAAAACGTAATATTAAAAAAACTAATGCGAAAAAAGGCGTGGAATTAGATTATTTCAAATGAGAGAACCATCCCGGCGCGCAGGCCGGGAGAGGAAAGTGTGACGGGTTTCAAACTCTTAAGATTGTCCTTACGGACACTAGCGTAGCCACTCAGGAAGATCGTTCAGTCCCATCGCCTGGCGGATGAGTTGCGGTTTTACGCCTGGCAGGGTATCGGCCAGTTTCAGACCAATATCACGCAGCAGTTTTTTAGCCGGATTCTCGCCAGCAAACAGTTCACGGAAACCCTGCATCCCCGCCAACATCAGCGCTGCGCTGTGCTTACGGCTACGTTCATAACGGCGCAGATAGAGGTACTGACCAATATCTTTGCCCTGACGCTGTAGCCGCTTAAGCTCGTCGATCAGCTCCGCCGCATCCATGAAGCCAAGGTTCACCCCCTGGCCCGCCAGCGGGTGGATGGTATGCGCCGCATCACCCACCAGGGCCATACGATGGGCGGCAAACTGGCGGGCATAGCGTCCAGTCAGCGGAAACGTCTGGCGTTCGCTCTCAAGGCTGCACAGCCCCAGGCGATTATCAAAAGCGATATTCAGCGCCTGATTGAAATCATCTGCACTTGCCTGCTGCATACGTTCTGCTTCCTGCGGCGAGAGCGACCAGACGATAGAACACAGGTGTGGATCGCTGAGCGGCAGGAATGCCAGGATACCCTCACCATGAAACGCCTGACGCGCAACCGCACCGTGGGCTTCCTGCGTACGGATTGTCGCCACCAGCGCATGATGACGATAATCCCAGAAGGTGAGCGGAATATCCGCTTTGTTGCGCAGCCAGGAGTTAGCACCATCAGCACCGACGACCAGGCGGGCCGTCAACATTGCGCCATCTTTCAGGGTCAGAAATGCCTCGTTCTCACCCCAGGCCACCTGCTGTAATTCAGCAGGTGCCATCAGCGTAATATCCGCTGAACGCTGCGCCTTTTGCCACAGCGCATAATGAATCTCTGAGTTTTCGACAATGTGCCCCAAATGGCTGTAGCCCATGCTCTGGTCATCAAACGCAATACGTCCAAAGCTGTCTTTGTCCCAGACTTCCATGCCGTGGTAGCAGCAAGCGCGACGGGCAACAATGTCGGACCAGACGCCAAGACGGGTCAGCAGTTTTTCGCTGGCGGCATTAATGGCCGAAACACGAAGCTGAGGAGGAGCATCCGCCGCCAACGGCTGCGGGACATGTTGTTCCAACACCGCAACGCGCAACCCGCTGCCCTGCAAGCCGCAGGCAACCGCCAGTCCCACCATGCCGCCACCCACAATTGCTACATCAACACTTTGCACTGTTTATACCTCGAAACCTGTAATCCGTAGGCCTGATAAGCGCAGCGCCATCAGGCATTTTTGCGGAGACCCTTGCCGGATGGCGGCTTTGCCTTATCCGGCCTACAGGTCATATTTATCGCGCAACCCAACCGAGGGTTCGCTCCGCCAGCGCATCGCGCGCAGGGGTAAATAATTCCATCGCCATCAGCCCGACATTTCGTCCAACAACCAGCGGGGCCCAGCGATTGGCAAACAGATACACCAAATTATTAGTCACGCCAATCGTCGTTTCGCGATCGCGTTCGCGGCGATGCTGATAGCGTGCCAGCACCGCATAATCACCGACATCTTCCCCGCTGTTCTGCGCCTGGGTCAACGTTTCAGCCAGGCTCATCACATCACGCAGACCAAGGTTGAAACCTTGTCCGGCAATGGGGTGCAGCGTCTGGGCTGCGTTCCCTACCAGCACGGTTCGATGGGTAATCGCTTTTTGCGCCGAGGTTAACGAAAGCGGATAGGCGTTGCGTTTACCGGCCTGGGTAATACGTCCCAGTCGCCAGCCAAAAGCGGTTTGTAGTTCACGGCAAAACTGTTCGTCGGACCAGGCCATAATCTCATCACGCTTCTCCAGCGGATGACACCACACCAGCGAGCAGCGACCATCAGACATGGGCAGCATTGCCAGCGGGCCATATTGCGTGAAACGTTCAAACGCTCGACCGTCGTGCGGCACAGAGGTTGTGACGTTGGCAATTACCGCCAGTTGCTCATAGGGCTGTTGCTGCCAGTCAACGCCGCAGGCGGTAGCCAGTGCGGAGCGCGTACCGTCGGCGGCCACCAGCAGGCGACCATCAATCATCTCACCATTTTCCAGCGTAACTTCCACGCGCTCCTGCGTGCGTGACACGCTGGCTACGCGGTCGGGGCAGTGCAGCGTGACGCCCGGCGCTTTACGCAGTAGCGCAAACAGACGTAGCCCGACATCGTGCAGCTCTACAACTTGCCCCAGCGCAGGAATACGGTATTCCTGCGCATCCAGCGTTACAAATCCGGCATGGCCGCGATCGCTGACGTGAACAGTTTTGATCGCCGTTGCGCAATCGGCAATCGCCTGCCATATGCCAATTCGCGCCAGCTGTTGGCAGGTCCCTGCCGCCAGCGCGATCGCCCGGGCATCAAACCCCGGATGGCGATCGTTGTCAGGCGCGCTTGCTTCTATCAGATGAACTGGCAGCGTCCCATGACTAAGCTGGGAAATGGCCAGCGCCAGCGTCGCGCCGACCATGCCACCACCGACGATAATCACGCTCATTGCAGTCGCGCCGCAGCCATCAGGGCTTCAATGTCATCCGCTTTCTTCACCACGCTGGCGGTCAGGTTTTCATTGCCGTCTTCCGTGATAAGGATGTCATCTTCAATACGAATGCCGATACCACGATAGGCAGCCGGTACGTCGGCGTCCGGCGCGATATAGAGTCCCGGTTCAACGGTAAGCACCATTCCCGGCTCAAGAATACGTGAGCGGTCCTGACCATAAACGCCGACGTCGTGTACATCCAGACCCAGCCAGTGACTAAGCCCGTGCATGAAGAAAGGTCGGTGTGCATTTTCGGTAATCAGTTGATCGACCTCGCCGTGCAGAATGCCAAGCCTCACCAGGCCGGTAATCATGATACGCACCACTTCGCTGGTGACTTCCTGGATGGATGTCCCGGGACGATACAGGCGCAGGCTGGTCTCTAAGGATTCCAGTACGATGTCGTAGATTTCACGCTGTGCAGGGGTAAATTTGCCATTTACCGGAAAGGTACGCGTAATGTCGCCCGCATAGCCTTTGTATTCACACCCGGCGTCAATCAGCACCAGATCGCCATCGCGCATTTCACTTTCATTTTCGGTGTAATGCAGGATACAGCCGTTTTCGCCGCTGCCGACAATCGTGTTATAGGACGGATAACGCGCACCATGGCGGGTAAATTCGTGGTGAATCTCCCCTTCTAACTGGTATTCAAACATTCCCGGACGGCATTTTTTCATCGCACGGGTATGCGCCAGCGCGGTGATTTCTCCGGCACGGCGCATGACCGCAATTTCTTCCGCTGATTTGAACAGGCGCATCTCATGCACCATTGGACGCCAGTCGATAATCGCGGCAGGCGCGCGCAAATTTTGCCTGGAACCTTTACGCAGTTTATCCAGCGCCGTGCACACAATCTCGTCGGCCCAGGCATATTCGCCCTGTGCGTGGTACACCGCGTCCAGGCCATTGAGCAACAGGTGCAGCTGTTGGTTAATTTCGCTGAAGGCCAGCGCCCGGTCAACGCCGAGTTTTGCCGGTGCGGCATCCTGACCAAGACGACGGCCAAACCAGATCTCCGCCGTCAGATCGCGAACCCGATTAAACAAAACGCTGTGGTTATGAGTGTCATCGCTTTTAATCAGCACCAGCACGGCTTCAGGTTCGTTAAAACCGGTGAAGTACCAGAAATCACTGCTTTGGCGGTACGGGTATTCACTGTCCGCGCTGCGCGTCGCTTCAGGCGCGGCAAAAATCAGCGCGGCGCTGCCGGGCTGCATTTGTGCCAGTAAAGCCTGGCGGCGGCGCTGGAATTCTTGCTGAGATATTTCGCTCATCACACTCTCCTTGGCGTTTTGTTCTTAATGCAGAGTCGGTTTACGGACTTCAGGCGCGGTCGGCTGTTGACGCGTAAACGTGTCATGACACAGCAAGGCGGCTACGCGCACGTATTCGATGATCTCTTCGAGCGACATTTCCAACTCTTCCTGATCTTCGTCTTCGTCATATCCCAACTGAGCGATATTACGCAGGTCGTCAATCGCCTCCCCGGTTTCGCCGGTCACTTTGTCGAGCTTCGGTTGTGTCACACCGAGGCCCAGCAAAAAGTGGTTTACCCAACCAGCCAGCGCATCGGCGCGATCGAACACGCTAACGTCATCGCCTTCAGGCAGATAAAGCTGAAAAAGGAAACCATCATCTTCCAGCGCATCGCTGGTGGCAGAGTGCATTTTCAGCAGCGCCTGAGCCAGCTCGTGACCGAAGGCCAGACCTTCGTTCGTCAGGTCGTGCAGCAGCGGTTGCCATGAGCTGTCGTTGTTGCCGCCACAAATCATTCCGCTGATTAAGCCGTGCATTTCGGCCGGGGTTAATCCAGCCCCTTGTTGGTTCAAAAACTGGCTAACGTCGTTGTAGCCAGGCATTTCGTTCTGTATAGACATAAGCATTCGTCATCAAAGGGAGGAATATTCATGGTATGCTACCACTTTGGACCCTGGTGAACCAGAAAAGGGCTTGTATCTTGATACCAGGGTAGCTATAGTGTCGCCCCTTCGCGGACCCACGGTCTGGAGACGAAGGCAGCGCAGTCAATCAGCAGGAAGGTGGCATGTCTGCACAACCCGTCGATATCCAAATATTTGGCCGTTCACTGCGAGTGAATTGCCCGCCTGAACAAAGGGATGCGTTGAATCAGGCTGCGGACGATCTCAATCAGCGATTGCAAGATCTGAAAGTTCGCACTAGAGTCACAAATACTGAGCAGTTGGTTTTCATCGCCGCGTTGAACATCAGCTATGAATTAACTCAGGAAAAAGCGAAGACGCGTGAGTACGCGGCGAGCATGGAACAACGTATTCGGATGCTACAACAGACCATCGAACAGGCGTTGCTTGATCAGGGTCGCATAACCGAAAAAACGGGCCAAAACTTTGAATAACACTTTTCGGTTTACTGTGGTAGAGTGACCGTGAAGACAAAATTTCTCTGAGATGTTTGCAAGCGGGCCAGTCCCCTGAGCCGATATTTCATACCACAAGAATGTGGCGCTCCACGGTTGGTGAGCATGCTCGGCCCGTCCGAGAAGCCTTAAAACTGTGACGACGCATTCACCTTGAACCAAGGGTTCAAGGGTTACAGCCTGCGGCGGCATCTCGGAGATTCCCTTCTACCTGGCAACAGCCATGACATTACTTTCTGAACTCCCTTTATCCCGGCAAGAAATTCGTCAACTGATTCGTCAGCGTCGGCGTGCGCTTACCTTCGAACAGCAGCAACAATACGGTCAGCAAGCCGCGACCCGAATGCTCAGCTTTCCCCCTGTTGTACTCGCTCATACGGTGGCGGTGTTTCTCTCGTTCGATGGCGAACTCGATACCCAGCCGCTGATCGAACAGCTGTGGCGAGCGGGCAAGTGTGTCTACCTTCCAGTGCTTCATCCCTTCAGCCCCGGTAATTTACTGTTCCTGCACTATCATCCGCACAGCGACCTGGTAACCAATCGCTTAAAGATCCAGGAACCACGGCTTGATGTGCGTGACGTATTGCCGCTGTCAAAGCTGGATGTACTGATTACGCCGTTAGTGGCTTTTGACGAGGATGGACAGCGCCTGGGGATGGGCGGCGGATTTTATGACCGCACGTTACAAAACTGGCAGCAGCATAAGATCCAGCCAGTAGGCTACGCGCACGACTGTCAGTTAGTCGAGAAGTTGCCGGTTGAAGAGTGGGATATCCCGCTGCCTGCGGTGGTGACGCCGTCAAAAATTTGGCAATGGTAGCCGTTTTTTAGCGATTGACAGCGTCGTTTTTTTGACCTAAATTCCTCGGTGAAGGGTGAGGGAGGCTAACCTCCCTCCTGCGTACTCTCTGTTAATATGCTGGGTAAGCGATGATTAACAGGATCAGCAGCATGATGACGTATCTCATCATCGTCCCTTTCCTTTTTAAAGCCCCTGCTTCGGTAGGGGCTTTCCCGTTTCAGCACGATGCTGAGCCCCTATCGTAAATTCCTTTTATTGATGTACAACGCAGAGCGCAGCCTTTAATTACCAATTGCGGCAAGAGCCGAAAACAGAATGTATGCGTTACACAAAGAGATAGTAAGGCAGGAAAATCAGAGGAAAGATGGGCAGGTCAACCGCCTGCCCATGTAGAGGAAATCAGTACAGCAGACGAGCACGAATAGTACCCGGGAGGGCTTTCATCGCCAGCAGCGCTTTCTCCGCCACATCTTCATCCGCTTCAATATCAATAACCACGTAACCTACCTGTGCGGAAGTCTGCAGATACTGTGCGGCAATGTTGACGCCCTGCTCGGCAAAAATCTGGTTCAGCGCGGTCAGTACGCCCGGACGGTTTTCGTGAATGTGCATCAGACGACGACCGCCGTGTAGCGGCAGCGACACTTCCGGGAAGTTAACTGCAGATAGCGTAGAGCCGTTGTCGGAATACTTGGTCAGTTTCCCAGCCACTTCCAGACCGATGTTTTCCTGCGCTTCCAGCGTTGAACCACCAATGTGCGGCGTCAGGATCACGTTGTCGAAATCACACAGCGGCGAAGTGAAAGGATCGCTGTTGGTTGCCGGCTCGGTTGGGAATACGTCGATTGCCGCCCCAGCCAGATGCTTGGTCGCTAACGCGTCGCACAGCGCAGGAATATCAACAACCGTACCACGTGCGGCGTTAATCAGCAGCGCGCCTGGTTTCATCAACGCAATCTCACGCGCGCCCATCAGATTTTTGGTGGAGGCATTTTCCGGTACGTGCAAACTGACCACGTCGCTCATATTGAGCAGGTCGGAAAGATGCTGCACCTGTGTGGCGTTGCCGAGCGGGAGTTTATTTTCAATATCATAGAAATAGACATGCATCCCCAGCGATTCCGCCAGAATGCCTAGCTGAGTACCAATGTGGCCGTAGCCGATGATCCCCAGTTTTTTGCCACGCGCTTCAAATGAGCCGGTAGCCAGTTTGTTCCACACGCCGCGGTGTGCTTTGGCGTTCGCTTCAGGTACACCGCGTAGCAGGAGAAGCAGTTCGCCAATCACCAGTTCCGCAACGGAACGCGTGTTAGAGAATGGCGCGTTAAACACGGGGATCCCGCGCTTTGCCGCAGCGGTCAGATCAACCTGGTTGGTGCCGATACAGAAGCAGCCAATCGCGACCAGTTTCTCTGCGGCGTCAATCACATCTTCAGTCAGATGGGTACGGGATCGCAGGCCAATGAAATGGGCATCACGGATGGACTCTTTCAGTTGCTCAGTGTCCAGAGCGCCTTTGTGAAACTCGATGTTGGTATAACCTGCTGCACGAAGGCTTTCGAGCGCTTTTTGATGCACGCCTTCAACCAGCAGAAATTTAATCTTCTCTTTCTCCAGTGATACCTTTGCCATTTCCCGACCCTGTCTTTTTTGTTCAAACTGATGTGTTGTGTGTGGGATTTTCATCCTCCTCTTCAACATATCAAAAAATAATATTGCGGCAATATGAACGTTTGCGTCGCCGTGCTGAGGAAATGTCATTCAGCGGGAATTGTCAGAGGAATATACTGGCGATAACTTTTTCTTTGGAGGGATCGGCAGGACAATATTATAAACGTGACACAAGTCACCAAATTTGCCCTGCCAAAATTTTTTTAACGGGAGAAGACACTCCCATCAGATCATTTTACGATAGTTTTCACGCCGTCTGGGGTACCGATCAGCGCCACATCCGCACCACGGTTGGCGAACAGACCTACGGTTACTACGCCCGGAATCGCATTGATGGCGTTTTCCAGCGCCACGGCGTCAAGGATCTCCAGACCGTGCACATCGAGGATCACGTTACCGTTGTCCGTCACCACGCCCTGACGGTATTCAGGACGGCCGCCCAACTTCACCAGTTGACGCGCGACTGCGCTGCGCGCCATTGGGATCACTTCAACCGGTAGCGGGAAGTTACCAAGAATATCGACTTCTTTGGACGCGTCCGCGATGCAGATAAATTTCTTCGCCACCGAAGCAATGATTTTTTCACGGGTCAACGCTGCACCGCCGCCCTTGATCATCTGCATGTGGCCGTTGATTTCATCCGCGCCGTCAACGTATACGCCGAGACTATCAACTTCGTTAAGATCGAACACGTGGATACCGAGGCTTTTGAGTTTTTCGGTCGAGGCGTCCGAGCTGGACACTGCGCCTTCAATCTGACCTTTCATTGTGCCCAGCGCATCAATAAAGTGTGCGGCTGTTGAACCGGTACCTACGCCCACAATGGTGCCGGGCTGTACATACTGAAGTGCCGCCCATCCTACTGCTTTTTTCAGTTCATCCTGCGTCATGATCGTTTCGCCTGTGGTGTGAATATGGTGGGAAAATTCACGCGCATTATAGAACATTGTGCAGAAAAATGTTCCCACACCCGCTCGCAAGCGGCGGATTTCGTCTTTACCCAACCTAAATTTGTGTCATAGTGCAGAACAAGCAAAATTTTCAGGAGTGCGTCAAAGCAATGAAACGTCCGGACTACAGAACACTACAAGCACTGGATGCGGTTATTCGTGAACGAGGATTTGAGCGCGCGGCGCAAAAGCTGTGCATCACGCAATCCGCGGTTTCACAGCGCATAAAACAGCTTGAGAATATGTTCGGACAACCGCTGCTGGTGCGTACCGTCCCCCCGCGCCCTACCGAACAAGGACAAAAGCTTCTGGCACTTCTGCGCCAGGTTGAACTGCTGGAAGACGAGTGGCTGGGTGATGAACAAACCGGCTCGACGCCGCTGCTGCTTTCTCTGGCGGTGAACGCCGACAGCCTGGCAACCTGGTTACTTCCGGCGTTAGCCCCGGTACTGGCCAATTCGCCGATTCGCCTGAATCTGCAGGTTGAAGATGAAACCCGCACCCAGGAACGTCTGCGTCGTGGTGAAGTGGTCGGTGCGGTGAGTATCCAACATCAGGCGCTGCCAAGCTGTCTGGTGGATAAACTCGGCGCGCTGGACTACCTGTTTGTTGGCTCCAAACCTTTCGCCGAACGTTATTTCCCTAACGGCGTCACCCGCTCCGCCCTGCTGAAAGCCCCGGCGGTAGCGTTTGACCATCTTGATGATATGCACCAGGCGTTCCTGCAACAAAACTTCGACCTGCCGCCGGGCAGCGTGCCGTGCCATATCGTTAACTCGTCTGAAGCCTTCGTCCAACTGGCGCGCCAGGGAACCACCTGCTGCATGATCCCGCACTTACAGATTGAGAAAGAGCTGGAAAGCGGCGAGCTGATCGACTTAACGCCGGGCCTGTTCCAGCGCCGGATGCTGTACTGGCACCGTTTTGCCCCGGAAAGCCGCATGATGCGCAACGTTACCGACGCGCTGCTGGAATACGGGCACAAGGTGTTGCGTCAGGATTAAACCGTGTATTGCTCCAGAGTGCCGGATGGCGGCGTAACGCCTTATCCGGCCTACAAGCCTTTACCCTCTTTTCATGCTATTCCCGCCACGTCTTTGAAATACATCACAAAATAAAACACGCCACGCGGCAAAAAACGACGTCCTGTTGGCTATTTTTTGCTGGCGACAAGCCAAATGAAAAAGCACACCGTATTCGCAAAGATTCAACTTATTGCGTAATACGGAGCAAAAAATGGCAAACGTGCAGGAGTGGCAAACACTCGCCAACAAAGAACTCAGTCGACGGGAAAAAACCGTCGAATCGCTGGAAAGACAGACGGCGGAAGGGATTGCCATCAAACCGCTGTACACCGAAGCGGACCTCGATAATCTGGAAGTCACGGGCACCCTCCCCGGTCTGCCGCCTTACGTGCGTGGCCCGCGCGCCACCATGTATACCGCGCAGCCGTGGACCATTCGCCAGTACGCCGGTTTCTCTACCGCCAAAGAGTCCAACGCCTTTTACCGCCGCAATCTCGCCGCCGGGCAAAAAGGGCTTTCCGTCGCCTTTGACCTTGCCACCCATCGCGGCTATGACTCTGACAACCCGCGCGTGGCAGGTGACGTCGGCAAAGCGGGCGTGGCGATCGATACCGTCGAAGATATGAAGGTGCTGTTCGACCAGATCCCGCTGGATAAGATGTCGGTATCAATGACCATGAACGGCGCGGTGCTGCCAGTACTGGCGTTTTATATCGTCGCTGCAGAAGAACAAGGCGTAACGCCGGAGCAACTCACCGGGACCATTCAGAACGATATTCTGAAAGAGTACCTGTGCCGCAACACCTACATTTACCCGCCAAAACCTTCAATGCGCATCATCGCCGACATCATCGCCTGGTGTTCCGCCAATATGCCGCGCTATAACACCATCAGTATCAGCGGTTATCACATGGGGGAAGCCGGGGCGAACTGCGTCCAGCAGGTGGCGTTTACGCTGGCTGACGGCATTGAGTACATCAAAGCCGCGCTGTCTGCCGGGCTGAAAATTGATGACTTCGCGCCGCGCCTGTCATTCTTCTTCGGCATCGGCATGGATCTGTTTATGAACGTCGCCATGCTGCGCGCGGCTCGCTATTTGTGGAGTGAAGCAGTCAGCGGTTTTGGTGCGACTAACCCGAAATCTCTCGCTCTGCGTACCCACTGCCAGACCTCCGGCTGGAGTCTGACCGAGCAGGATCCTTACAACAACGTGATCCGCACGACCATTGAAGCGCTCGGCGCTACGCTTGGCGGCACCCAGTCTCTGCATACCAACGCCTTTGATGAAGCGCTCGGGCTACCCACCGATTTCTCCGCCCGCATCGCGCGTAATACACAGATCATCATTCAGGAAGAGTCAGAGATCTGCCGCACCGTCGATCCGCTGGCCGGATCGTATTACGTCGAATCGCTCACCGATCAAATTGTGAAGCAGGCGCGCACGATCATCAAACAAATTGATGAGGCAGGCGGCATGGCGAAAGCGATCGAAGCCGGGCTCCCTAAACGGATGATCGAAGAAGCTTCCGCGCGCGAGCAGTCGCTGATCGACCAGGGTAAACGCGTTATCGTCGGCGTGAACAAATACAAGCTGGATAAAGAAGACGAAACGTCGGTACTGGAAATCGACAACGTGAAGGTGCGCAACGAGCAAATTGCCTCGTTGCAGCATATCCGTGCAACTCGCGACACTGATGCCGTCAATGCCGCACTCGCGGCGCTGACCCATGCCGCACAGCATAATGAAAATCTGCTGGCAGCCGCCGTCAACGCCGCCCGCGTTCGCGCCACGCTCGGTGAAATCTCCGACGCGCTGGAAACCGCTTTTGACCGCTATCTGGTTCCCAGCCAGTGCGTCACCGGCGTGATTGCGCAAAGCTATCACCAGTCCGAAAAATCCGCCGATGAGTTCGACGCCATCGTTGCGCAAACCGAACAGTTCCTCGCGGAAAATGGCCGCCGACCGCGCATTCTGATCGCCAAGATGGGTCAGGATGGCCACGATCGCGGCGCTAAAGTGATCGCCAGCGCCTACTCCGATCTCGGCTTCGATGTTGACCTCAGTCCGATGTTCTCCACACCAGAAGAGATCGCCCGTCTGGCGGTAGAAAACGATGTGCATGTAATAGGCGCATCGTCACTGGCGGCAGGTCATAAAACGCTGATCCCGGAACTGGTTACCGCGCTCAAAAAATGGGGGCGTGAAGATATCTGCGTGGTAGCAGGAGGCGTTATTCCGCCACAGGATTACGCCTTCCTGCACGAGCATGGCGTGGCCGCCATTTATGGCCCCGGCACGCCAATGCTCGACAGCGTTCGCGACGTATTAACCCGTATCAGCCAGCATCATGATTAACGCCGCCACGCTTGAGGATACCGTTCGTCGCTTGCGACTTGGCGAACGGGCTACGCTCGCCCAGGCAATGACGCTGGTAGAAAGCAACCACCCGCGCCACCAGCCGCTCAGTACGCAATTGCTGGACGCGATTATGCCGTTCACCGGTAACGCCCTGCGTTTGGGGATAACCGGTACGCCGGGCGCAGGGAAAAGCACCTTTCTGGAAGCCTTCGGCATGCTGTTAATCCGTCACGGATTACGGGTGGCGGTGATCGCCGTCGATCCCAGCAGTCCGGTCAGCGGCGGCAGTATTCTCGGAGATAAAACCCGCATGACGGAACTGGCCCGCGCAGAATCTGCGTTTATTCGCCCGGTCCCTTCCAGCGGTCATTTAGGCGGAGCCAGCCAGCGCGCCCGCGAATTAATGCTGCTTTGCGAAGCGGCTGGTTTCGACGTGGTGATTGTAGAAACCGTCGGCGTTGGGCAGTCAGAAACCGAAGTCGCAGGCATGGTGGATTGCTTTATCTCACTGCAAATCGCTGGCGGTGGCGACGATTTGCAAGGCATCAAGAAAGGCCTGATGGAAATGGCGGATCTGGTCGTCATCAACAAGGACGACGGTGAGAACCATACCAACGTGGCCATCGCCCGCCATATGTACGAATCCGCCCTGCATATTCTGCGCCGCAAATATGACGAGTGGCAGCCGCAGGTTCTGACCTGTAGCGCACTGGAAAAACGCGGTATTGAGGAGGTCTGGCAGGCGATAACCGACTTTAAAACGTGCCTTACCGCCAGCGGTCGACTGGAAAAAGTCCGCCAGCAGCAGGCGGTGGACTGGTTACACCAGCAGGCTGAAGAAGAAGCCCTACATCTGCTGTTTGCGCGGACTGATTTCGACCGCTATTTCCAGCAGACGCTACAGGCCGTCAAAAATAACGATCTGTCGCCGCGCACCGGTCTGCGGCACATCAGCGAATTTATCCAGCATCATTACTTTCAATAAAGAGAACATTATGTCTTATCAATACGTCAACGTGGTCATCATCCAGAAAGTCGCGGTTATTGAGTTCAATTACGCCCGCAAGCTCAATGCCCTGAGTAAAGTGTTTATTGACGATCTGATGCAGGCGCTGAGCGATCTCAATCGTGCGGACATTCGCTGCATCATTCTGCGCGCACCGAGCGGAGCCAAAGTTTTCTCCGCCGGGCATGATATTCATGAACTCCCGACCGGACGTCGCGATCCGCTCTCCTATGACGATCCGCTGCGTCAGATAACCCGCATGATCCAAAAATATCCGAAACCGGTGATCTCCATGGTCGAAGGCAGCGTCTGGGGCGGCGCGTTTGAGATGATCATGAGTTCCGATCTGATCATCGCCGCTGAAACATCCACCTTCTCGATGACCCCGGTCAACCTTGGCGTGCCGTATAACCTGGTCGGCATCCACAACCTGACTCGCGACGCCGGTTTTCACATCGTTAAAGAGCTGATTTTTACCGCTTCGCCCATCACCGCTCAACGCGCCATGGCGGTCGGGATCCTCAACCATGTGGTTCCTGTAGACGAACTGGAAGATTTCACCCTGCAAATGGCGCACCACATCTCGGAGAAAGCGCCGCTGGCGATCGCCGTCATTAAAGAAGAGCTGCGCGTGCTGGGGGAAGCGCACACCATGAATTCCGATGAGTTCGAGCGCATTCAGGGCATGCGCCGCGCGGTGTACGACAGCGAGGATTATCAGGAAGGGATGAACGCGTTTATGGAAAAACGTAAACCTAATTTTGTCGGCCATTAATCACGTCCGAGGAAGGAGACGGCCATGAAACGGATGAGCGCCGAACAGGCGGCAGAAATTATCCAGCACGATGATATGGTGGCGTTCAGCGGCTTTACCCCCGCGGGTTCGCCAAAAGCGTTGCCCACCGCAATTGCCCAACGCGCCTGCGAACAGCATCAGAACGGACAGCCTTTTCAGGTCCGCCTGCTGACCGGAGCATCAATTGGCGCCGCCGCTGATGATGCACTATCCGCGGCGGATGCCGTTTCCTGGCGTGCACCTTATCAAACGTCATCGGGCCTGCGCGAGAAAATTAATCAGGGCCAGGTGAGGTTTGTCGATCTCCATTTGAGCGAAGTGGCGCAAATGGTTAATTACGGCTTTTTTGGCGAGATCGACGTTGCCGTCATTGAAGCCTCAGCCATCGCGCCGGATGGCCGGATTTGGCTGTCCAGCGGTATCGGTAATGCCCCCACCTGGCTGCTGCGGGCGAAAAAAGTGATCATTGAATTGAATCATTACCATAATCCGCGTGTGGCGGAGTTTGCCGACATCGTGATACCCGGTGCGCCGCCGCGGCGTAACAGCGTACCCATTTTTCATACCATGGATCGCGTAGGCAGTCAGTGCGTACAGATAGACCCCAAAAAGGTGGTTGCGGTGGTGGATACCGAACTGCCCGATGCCGGAAATGCATCGGATAAAACCAATCCGGTCAGCCAACAAATTGCCGATAACGTGGTCACCTTTCTGCTGGCAGAAATGGCGCACAAACGCATTCCAGCTGAGTTTCTGCCCTTACAAAGCGGCGTGGGTAATATCAACAACGCGGTAATGGCGCGACTGGGCGAGAACCCGGATATCCCGCCCTTTATGATGTATTCGGAGGTGTTGCAGGAGTCGGTAGTGCATCTACTGGAAACGGGCAAGATAACCGGTGCCAGCGCTTCCAGTCTGACCATTTCAGCCCCGTCGCTACAGAAGATTTACGACAACATGGACTTCTTCGCCAGCCGGATTGTGTTGCGCCCGCAGGAGATTTCCAATAACCCGGAAATCATTCGTCGGCTGGGCGTCATTGCGCTCAACGTTGGTCTGGAGTTTGATATCTACGGTCATGCCAATTCCACGCACGTTGCGGGGGTGAACCTGATGAATGGCATCGGCGGCAGCGGGGATTTCGAGCGCAACGCCTACCTGTCTATCTTTATGGCGCCGTCGATTGCCAAAGGCGGGAAAATCTCAACCATCGTACCGATGTGCAGCCATGTCGACCACAGCGAACATAGCGTTAAAGTGATCGTGACCGAACAAGGGATTGCCGATCTGCGTGGGCTATCTCCGATGCAGCGGGCGTACACGATTATCAATAACTGTGCGCATCCGCTTTACAGAGATTATTTGCACCGCTATCTGGAAAAAGCGCCCGGCGGGCATATCCATCACGATCTCAGCCATGCGTTCGATCTGCATCGCAACCTTCTCGAAACAGGCTCGATGCTAGGTTAACTTGCACTACCGTCACGATCTTCAGCAATATGCTGGAGCATGGTGGCGGTATAGCGATGATTTTTCAGCGAATAGAGAAACTCCTGCATATACATTGGACTGCCGGGCGCGTCGAAATATTTCAGCGTCGACGGGTTCACCAGCCGCCAGGCGAAGTGCGGGATCACCGTCAAAAACTGCCCGCGCTCCACCGCGCTAATCTTGGCCATAAAGCTGTACGGACGATAGATTATCGTCGGGTTGATCCCGCAGGGTCGCATGTAGGCATCCAGCATCGCCTCAAAGTTGGCGCGATTCTGGAAGCGCATTTGCAGCCAGGGCAGCTCGCGCAGCAGATCCTGCGGCTGTTTTTCTTCATAGCGCCGGGAAACGAGAAACCCCAGGCGCAGCGGAGGCAGTTCGCTGATCGCCAGATTTTCCAGCTCCTGCACGCGGGGGGAAACGTGCTGTGGCGAGATAATAAAATCCAGTTTGCGATCGAACAGGTTATCAATCACCCCATTCTCACTGAATTCAACGGCCTGAGCCGTCACGCCGTGGTACTTATCACCCAGGCTAATCAACTGGTCAAAAATAATCGTTGGGTAGGTATTGTCGATGCCGATGACGATTTCCCGCGAGCGGCGAGAGGCGTTATGGATTTCGTTATCAATGGCAGAGAGGCGCTGATAAACGGGAAATAGCTTCTGATACAGCTCTTGTCCTGCTTTATTCAGGCTGATGTTGTTATCTTTGCGGGTAAACAGCGTATAGCCGATTTGATCTTCCAGTGCGGCAATGCTTTTACCGAAGGGCGATGCGGTCATATGTATTTTTTCTGCCGCTCTGGCGATGTTATTGGTTTGCGCCAGCAGAATGAAATTACGCATCTTTTTCGAGATAAAAATATCCATAGCGTCCCCTTAAAAATCGCTATGGCCTATCCTCATTACGGCGAAAAAAAAGACCGGATGTGAAGTCTCATTTTTACAGTTGCTCACAGAAAAAACCCGGCTGGAAAGCCGGGTCTGCAACAATTACTGAGTTTTGGCAGGCGTTGCGGCGGGCTGCCCTGCCGTCGGCTCAATCTGGAAAACGACATCAACCTGATCGTCAAACTGAATAACCGGCTGTTCGTAGGTTTCCTGAGCAGAGGTCGCAGGTGCGGCATCTGCTTTCATCATCCGAACCATCGGGCTCGGCTGATAATTGGAAACGTGGTAGCGCACGCTGTATACGGGACCCAGTTTGCTGTTAAAGCCCGCGGCCAGCTGTTCAGCCTGATGAATGGCATCATCAATTGCCGCTTTACGCGCTTTATCTTTGTAAGCATCCGGTTGGGCTACGCCCAGTGATACCGAACGGATCTCATTCAGACCCGCCTTCAGCGCGCCATCGAGCAGCGCGTTGAGTTTGTCCAGCTGACGCAGCGTGACTTCAACGGTGCGCACCGCACGATACCCTTTGAGGATACTTTTACCATTCTGGTAGTCGTAGTCCGGCTGGGTACGCAGGTTTGCAGCGTTAATATCTTTCTTCGCTATCTGGTTCTGTTCAAGGAAGGACAGATATTGCGCCACGCGCTCATCGGCCTGCTTCTTCGCTGAAGCCGCATCCTTGGCAGCAACGTTCACTTCAATTGCCAGCGTGGCGATGTCTGGTGTCGCATCCACGCTTGCTGTTCCGGAAGTCACGATGTGCGGTCCATTTGGCAACTCATTTGCCTGTACCGATAGTGCGCTGAATCCGACTAATGCCGCCAGGGCCATTATTTTGAACTTCACGGTCGTTCCTCCATGTTTCATTAATTACCCCGAAACTCAGGGCACATGCAGGCAAGCTTAGCCGATCTCGCTGCGTTGTCCATCAGACAACACTTAGTTGAACAACGCATGAACGTGCGCAACACCTTCTTTTGCCAGTTGAAAAGCGATAAACCACATCACTAATCCTACCAGCGTATTGATGATGCGCTGCGCTTTAGCAGTACGCAGACGCGGAGCCAGCCAGGCCGCCAGCAATGCCAGACCAAAAAACCACAGGAACGAAGCGCTGACGGTTCCCAGCGCAAACCAGCGCTTAGGCTCAACGTCCAGTTGGCCCCCCAGACTCCCCAGCACCACAAAGGTATCCAGATAAACATGTGGGTTTAGCCAGGTTACCGCCAGCATGGTGGCGATGATTTTCCAACGCCCCTGCTTCATTACCTCGGCGCTGGCCAGTTCCAGATTACTGCTCATCGCCGTTTTTAACGCGCCAAAACCGTACCAGAGCAGAAACGCCACTCCGCCCCAGGTGACCAGCGCCATCAACCACGGCGACTGCATCAGCAAAGCGCTACCGCCAAAGATACCGGCGCAGATCAGCACTAAATCGCTGATAGCACAGAGTAAAGCAATCATGATGTGATACTGGCGGCGAATGCCCTGGTTCATCACGAAGGCATTTTGTGGACCAAGCGGAAGTATCATGGCCGCACCAAGTGCAAGCCCTTGAAAATAATACGATAGCACGTTAATCATCCCGAACTGTTTCTCTTAGGAGCAGACTATAGCGCGGGAAAATCATTAGCGGAAATTGATAATTTTAATCGCAGATTAGGGAAATTAATGGAAAGATAGTTTTATCGGCCCGGAAAGCAAAAGCGCCTCCGGGCGCGTAATTACTCTGCCGTACTCTCTTTCACACGCTTGAAGTTCACATCCATCTGCGGATACGGGAAGCTGATACCATTGGCATCGAACTCGCGCTTAATGCGTTCCAGCACATCCCAGTAGACGCTTTGCAGATCGCTGCTGTTGCTCCAGACGCGTACGACGAAATTAATTGAGGAAGCCCCCAGCTCATTCAGGCGCACCGTCATTTCACGGTCTTTAAGAATGCGATCTTCCGACTGAATGATATCAGTGAGGATTTTTTTCACCTGATCGATATCGGAGTCATAAGCCACGCCGATAATAAATTCGTTACGACGAACCGGCTCGCGAGAGAAGTTAATGATGTTCCCGGCAATAATTTTACCGTTTGGGATCACAACAATCTTACCGTCAACGGTGCGCATAGTGGTGGAGAAAATCTGCACATTGAGCACGGTTCCGGCCACGCCGCCGAGATCGACATACTCACCCGCACGGAACGGACGGAACATTACCAGCAGGACACCTGCGGCGAGGTTAGACAGGGAGCCTTGCAGCGCCAGACCGACGGCTAAACCTGCGGCACCGAGAACGGCGATCACGGAGGCAGTTTGCACCCCAACGCGGCCCAGCGCGGCAATCAGCGTGAACGCGATAATACCGTAACGCACCAGTGCAGAGAGGAAGTCGGCAACGGTGGCATCAATTTTACGCGCCAGCATCAGGCGGTTAACGGTATTTGATACAATGCGCGCCACGATCATACCGATAATGACAATCGCGATGGCCGCAACGATGTTGACGGCATAGCTCAACAGCAGTTCCTGGTTACGCACCAGCCAGGTGCCCGCACCGTTTATGCTGTCGACAACATTCAAATCTTCCATTCACTATTCCTTTTTTGCTTACCCAAACGGGAGAAATAAAGCCGCCCTGACGGGACTGGCAACCTGACAAGGGTAAACAATAAACCCGGATTTTGCCAAACAGATCACAGAATTCTCTGCCAGCAGTACATTGACATAGCAATAAAAAAGGCCCGCATTTGCGGGCCTCATGTCACATGGAACGGCGTAAATTACAGAACGTCAACCGCGTTCAGTTCTTTGAAAGCCTGTTCCAGACGGGTGATCATGGTTGCCTGACCAGCACGCAGCCATACGCGCGGATCGTAGTATTTCTTGTTCGGCTGATCTTCGCCTTTCGGGTTGCCCAACTGGCCCTGCAGGTAAGCTTCGTTTGCTTTGTAGTAGTTCAGAACGCCTTCCCAGGTAGCCCATTGGGTATCGGTGTCGATGTTCATTTTCACTACGCCGTAGCTTACGGAGTCTTTGATTTCCTGAGCAGTAGAACCGGAACCGCCGTGGAAGACGAAGTTCAGGCTGTTGTGCGGCAGGTTATGTTTCTTAGAAACATAATCCTGAGAGTCGCGCAGGATGGTCGGGGTCAGAACGACGTTACCCGGCTTGTAAACGCCGTGTACGTTACCGAAGGAAGCTGCGATGGTGAAACGCGGGCTGATTTTGCTCAGCTCGGTGTACGCGTAATCAACGTCTTCCGGCTGGGTGTACAGTGCAGAAGCGTCCATGTGGCTGTTGTCCACGCCGTCTTCTTCGCCACCGGTGCAACCCAGTTCGATTTCCAGAGTCATGCCCATTTTGGACATGCGCGCCAGATATTTGGAGCAGATTTCGATGTTCTCTTCCAGAGACTCTTCAGACAGGTCTATCATGTGAGAAGAGAACAGCGGTTTGCCGGTTGCTGCGAAGTGTTTTTCACCCGCGTCCAGCAGACCGTCGATCCACGGCAGCAGTTTCTTCGCGCAGTGGTCAGTGTGCAGGATAACCGGAACACCGTAGTGTTCAGCCATCTGGTGAACGTGATGTGCACCAGAGATAGCACCCAGGATTGCAGCGCCCTGAGGAACGTCGGACTTCACGCCTTTACCCGCGATGAAAGAAGCACCACCGTTGGAGAACTGTACAATTACCGGCGCTTTAACTTTTGCAGCAGTTTCCAGAACGGCGTTGATGGAGTCGGTACCCACGCAGTTAACAGCTGGCAGAGCAAAGTTGTTTTCTTTAGCTACCTGGAAAACTTTCTGTACGTCATCACCAGTGATTACGCCTGGTTTTACGAAATCAAAAATTTTAGACATATTACGAGTCCTGTATCTTCGGCCGTTGTACACATCATCCTTCAAGCCGCCTCATCGTTGGCTGCCCTCGCTCGCCCCAGTCACTTACGTAAGTAAGCTCCCGGGAACTCACTCTGTTGCCGCCTTGATGCAACTCGAATGATTTTGTGTAAAGAATTGAAGCGTGCTCTAAAGCGCGCTGAAATAAGGGCAGGTTTCCCTGCCCATTAAAGTCTTACTTTTTAGCACGCTCTTCGAGCATGGCTACTGCTGGCAGGACTTTGCCTTCCACGAATTCGAGGAACGCGCCGCCGCCAGTAGAGATGTAGGAGATTTTGTCAGCAATGCCGAACAGGTCGATTGCTGCCAGGGTGTCACCGCCGCCTGCGATAGAGAATGCTTCGCTGTCTGCAATGGCATTAGCAACGATTTCAGTACCTTTGCGGAAGTTCGGGAATTCGAACACGCCAACCGGGCCGTTCCACAGAATGGTTTTCGCATTCTTCAGGATGTCAGCCAGCTGCTGTGCAGAAGCGTCGCCGATATCCAGGATCTGCTCGTCTTCTTTTACATCGCTAACGGATTTCAGGGTTGCCGGTGCGGTTTCAGAGAATTCAGTTGCAACGCGAACGTCGGTTGGGACCGGGATGTCGCAAGTGGTCAGCAGACGCTTAGCTTCGTCAACGAGATCTGCTTCGTACAGGGATTTACCCACGTTGTGGCCTTGAGCAGCAACGAAGGTGTTCGCGATACCACCGCCAACGATCAGCTGGTCAGCGATTTTTGACAGAGAATCAAGAACGGTCAGTTTGGTAGAAACTTTAGAACCACCAACGATAGCAACCATCGGACGAGCAGGTTCTTTCAGTGCTTTACCCAGTGCATCCAGCTCGGCAGCCAGCAGCGGACCTGCACAAGCGACATCGGCGAATTTACCGATACCGTGAGTAGACGCCTGCGCACGGTGAGCAGTACCGAAAGCATCCATTACGAATACGTCGCACAGAGCAGCATATTTTTTGGACAGCGCTTCGTCGTCTTTCTTCTCGCCTTTGTTAAAGCGAACGTTTTCCAGAACAACCAGTTCACCGGCAGCGACTTCAACGCCGTCCAGGTAATCTTTTACCAGGCGAACCGGAGCAGACAGTTTATCTTTCAGATAGTTAACAACCGGCAGCAGAGAGAATTCTTCGTTGTACTCGCCTTCGGTAGGACGACCCAGGTGGGAAGTTACCATCACTTTAGCACCCTGTTTCAGGGCCAGTTCGATGGTTGGCAGGGAAGCACGGATACGCGCATCGCTGGTTACTTTCCCTTCTTTAACTGGTACGTTCAGGTCCGCACGGATAAAAACGCGTTTACCAGCCAGATCCAGATCGGTCATCTTAATTACAGACATGGTGAATCCTCTCGTTGATTCATAAAGTTTTGTCGACGCTCAAGCGTCGAGCCTGAAACCAATAGCAGCCATCGCTAACGTCGTGTCGAGCATACGGTTAGCAAAGCCCCATTCATTATCACACCAGACCAGCGTTTTGATCAGGTGAGCGCCACTCACGCGCGTTTGCGTGCCATCAACGATGGCGCTGTGCGGGTCGTGGTTAAAATCTACTGAGACCAACGGTAATTCCGTATAGTCAACTATACCATGAAATGCACCTTGTGCTGCTTTTTGCAGCAACTGGTTGACTTCACTGGCTTTTACTGGTTTTTTCACCGTCACACTTAAGTCGATCGCCGTCACATTTATGGTCGGTACACGCACCGCTATCGCTTCAAAACGATCGTTAAACTGCGGGAAAATTCGCGTGATGCCCGCCGCCAGTTTGGTATCAACCGGAATGATCGACTGGCTGGCCGCTCGCGTGCGACGCAGGTCAGGATGATAAGCATCAATAACCTGCTGATCGTGCATCGCGGAGTGGATCGTGGTGACGGTACCAGACTCAATGCCGTAAGCATCATCCAGCAATTTGATGACGGGTATTATGCAATTCGTGGTGCAGGAGGCATTGGAAACGATCCGGTGCTCAGCGCGCAGCTGATCCTGATTAACGCCAAACACAACGGTTGCGTCGATGTCGTGACTACCAGGATGTGAAAAGAGCACTTTCTTTGCGCCGGCGGCAATATGCGCCTCGCCATGTTCGCGATTGCCGAAAACCCCCGTACAATCCAGCACAACGTCGACACCCAGTTCGCGCCACGGAAGCGCATCGAGCGTTCGCTCATGCAGAATACGGATCGCGTCATCGCCAACGATGAGCTGGTCTCGTTCCTGACGAACATCCCAGGCAAAACGCCCATGGCTGGTGTCATATTTCAACAAATGCGCCATGCCTGCAGCATCCGCCAGTTCGTTGATTGCCACCACGGTGATTTCCGCCCGACGCCCGGATTCATATAAAGCACGAACCACGTTGCGTCCGATGCGACCGAAACCATTAATCGCTACGCGTACGGTCATAGGTCTCCTGCAAGGATTTCTCAGAAACGATGTGGCAGACAGAGTAATGCAGCAAATCGCTCAGGGAAACCTTACCTGTCGCAAACTGCGACTAATTGGTTAATTGTCGAACATTTAATCGACTGAAACGCTTCAGCTAGAATAAGCGAAACGCGGAATAAAAGGAATGATTGTCCAGCAACAGAACACAGTTATCTGACTTACGTCACATTTTAACGTCCTTCAACGCGACTTTTATTCCATATTCCAGAATTACGAATAACCGTAGCAAGATTATTTCGTTGCCATGTCACAAATCCTGATTTATATCAGAAAGCTCCCTAACCCGCGTCTATATTATCAGCGCAACGTCCGAGTCTCGGAGTCCCTCAACTATGGCAACATTCTATCCCCAACCCTCTGAAGCTCGCTTTCATGCGCTGCGTTTATTACCGGGCCAGGAAGTCTTTTCAGCGCTACACGCTTTTATCCAGCAACATCAGCTACAGGCAGCCTGGATAGCGGGTTGCACCGGCAGTTTGACCAACATTGCTCTGCGCTTCGCCGGACGTGAAGAAACCACATTACTTACGGGTACGTGGGAAATTATCTCTCTGAACGGCACACTAGAACTTACCGGCGAGCATCTCCATCTGGCGGTTGCTGACCCACACGGCACGATGCTGGGTGGACACATGATGCCGGGCTGTACCGTGCGAACCACGCTGGAACTGGTGATTGGCGAGTTGACGTCTCTGGCATTCAGCCGTCAGCCCTGCGCCGTTTCCGGTTATGACGAACTGGTTATTTCATCCCGCTAACGCTTCACTTATACGAGGTCTTTTATGGCGCGTCGCCAATTTTCCAGCCAGTCTCTGGTTCTTATTGTCATTGCTATCGCCATCAACATGGTCGGCGGGCAGCTTATCAGCATGTTGAAATTACCTATTTTTCTCGACTCGATTGGCACGTTGATCAGCGCGGTGCTGTTAGGCCCGGTTGTGGGGATGCTAACCGGATTACTCACTAACCTGTTGTGGGGGTTACTGACCGATCCGATCGCCGCCGCCTTTGCGCCCGTCGCCATGGTTATTGGACTGGTCGCCGGTTGGCTGGCACGGGCAGGATGGTTTCGCACCTTACCCAAAGTCGTGGTCAGCGGCGTAATTATCACGCTTGCCGTGACCCTCGTTGCCGTGCCGATTCGCACGACTCTGTTCGGCGGTGTCACCGGCAGCGGTGCGGATCTTTTTGTCGCCTGGATGCACTCGGTCGGTCAGAACCTGGTGGAGTCCGTCGCCATTACCGTCATCGGAGCGAATCTGGTCGATAAAATCCTTACGGCAATCATCGTCTGGGTGCTGCTGCGACAACTTCCGCTGCGCACCACGCGCCATTTCCCTACGATGTCTGCCGTGCGTTAAATGCATCCGTTTACGTCGTTAACTCTGTGGGCGCTTGCCGCCTGCTCCACGCTCCTGCTGCCAGCCGGAGTGCCGCTCAGCTTGTACAGCGCCGCGACGTTTGTCGGTTTGCTATGTATGAAGGCTACGCGGTCGCGGGCGAAATACGTACTCTGGCTGATGATCCCCTTAGGACTGGGGCTATGGCTGGTACACGGCGGATGGCTTACCGAGTGGATTAGCGGGCAGCCGCGCGCACCAGAACGCTGGGCCGATGCCGTTACGCTCTGGCTGCGGATCCTGGCCATTGTGTCGACATCGCAGATGTGGATGCAGTACGTGCCGGTTGCGCGTTTTATGCGCGCCCTGTTTGCTTCACGCCTGCCGCCAGGCGTTGCCTATCTGTTTGCAGGCCCGCTGCTGGTGGTTGAACAGCTCAAACGCCAGTTGGCGATTATTCACGAGGCTCAGCGCGCACGCGGCGTACCGCTGGATGAATCCTGGTACCAACGTTTACGCGCTATGCCGGCATTAATTGTGCCGCTCACCCATAACGCGCTCAATGACCTGGCCGTTCGCGGTGCAGCACTCGATATGCGCGGATTTCGCCTGCATCGCACTCGCACCACGCTGTGGGCGCCACCAGACAGCACCTTACAACGTCTGGCCCGCTACGGTATGGTGGTTCTAATGGCGGTTGAGACAGGAGTCTGGATATGGTTACGTTAGAGCAGTTTCGCTATATTCCGACGCACGCTATGCGGCCATCCGCCTGTTACGATTTCCATTACGCCAGGCCTGGTATGGTGGCTATTTTTGGTGAGAACGGCAGCGGGAAAAGTACGCTGGCACAGCTGATGGCTGGCTGGTACCCCGACTTCCTTCCGGGAGAAATTGAGGGCACAGGCACGCTACTGGGTAATCCCATCGGGAAACTGTCGCTGGTCGAGCAGTCGAGTACCATCCAGCTTGTGCAGCAGTCACCTTACCTGCAGCTTTCAGGTTGTACTTTCAGCGTGGAGGAAGAAGTGGCGTTTGGCCCGGAAAATCTCTGCCTTACCGAGACTGAAATTATGCAGCGCATAGATGCCGCCCTTACGCTGACGGAATGTCAGCCTCTGCGCCATCGTCATCCCGGCACCCTTTCCGGCGGGGAAACCCAGCGGGTGGTGATTGCCAGCGCACTCGCCATGCAGCCGAAAATATTGATTCTGGATGAAGCGTTCAGTCGCCTGACGGCGCAAGCCACGGCAATGCTGCTGGCTCGACTGCAGCAGTGGGCACAGGAACAGCATGCTTTGGTGATACTTTTCGAACGCAACCCTTCACCTTTTCTCAGCTACTGCCAGCAGGCATGGCAGCTGCGCGACGGAGCATTGTCATCACTATGCTAACGCTAAACCAGGTCAGCTATCGCTGGCCGAACGCCGCCGATGACTGTTTACGCAATATTTCGCTGGAACTCCAGGAGGGGGAATGGCTGGCGCTAACGGGCGATAATGGCGCAGGAAAATCCACGCTTTTGCGCATCATGGCCGGGCTACTGACGCCCTCATCCGGCACAATAACCGTTCAAAATCGTGCGATTGCGCAACTGAAAAACCGGGAGCGCGCCAGGGTGCTCGGCGTACTGTTTCAGGAGGCGGAGAATCAAATCTTTCACAGCAAGGTTGCAGAGGAAGTGGCCTTCGGATTACGGCTACAGAAGCTTCCGGCGACTGAAATTGCGCAACGCACGATGGCGGCGCTGCGATTATGTCAGTTAGAGGATGTCGCCGACGCGCACCCGCTCGATCTGCATACTGCACAACGACGTATGGTTGCCGTCGCCAGTCTGGAAGCCCTCGAACCCGCTATTCTACTGCTGGATGAGCCCAGCCGGGATTTTGATGCGCACTGGCTTGGCGTCTTCGAAAACTGGCTCGCAGTGTGTCGTACGCGTGGCGCCAGCGTTGTGGCGATCAGTCATGACGCAGCATTTACGCAGCGCCATTTTTCGCGCGTAGTACGTCTTGAAGCAGGTCAGCTACGCACGTAACTACCCTGATAAGCAAAAAAACGGGCCGCCTGAGCGACCCGTTTTCACCTGTAATCGAAATTACAGCAGTTCTTTTGCTTTCGCGACCACGTTGTCTACGGTGAAGCCGAATTCTTCAAACAGCAGTTCTGCCGGTGCAGACTCACCAAAGGTAGTCATACCGACGATAGCGCCGTTCAGGCCCACGTATTTGAACCAGTAGTCAGCAATGCCAGCTTCGATAGCGACGCGAGCAGAGACGGCTTTCGGCAGTACGGATTCACGGTAAGCCGCATCCTGCTTGTCGAATGCATCGGTAGACGGCATGGAAACCACGCGCGCTTTCACGCCTTCAGCGGTCAGTTTGTCCCAGGCAGCCACGGCAAGTTCAACTTCAGAACCGGTGGCGATGAAGATCAGTTCCGGCTGACCCGCGCAATCTTTCAGCACGTAGCCACCGCGAGCGATGTTCGCCAGCTGCTCTGCGGTACGTTCCTGCTGTGCCAGGTTCTGACGGGAGAGGATCAGCGCGGTCGGGCCGTCCTGACGCTCAACACCGTATTTCCATGCTACTGCGGATTCAACCTGGTCACACGGACGCCATGTGCTCATGTTCGGGGTCACACGCAGAGAAGCAACCTGCTCTACCGGCTGGTGAGTCGGGCCATCTTCACCCAGACCGATGGAGTCGTGAGTATAGACCATCACCTGACGCTGTTTCATCAGCGCAGCCATACGCACCGCGTTACGGGCATATTCCACGAACATCAGGAAGGTGGAGGTGTACGGCAGGAAACCACCGTGCAGGGAAATACCGTTGGCGATAGCGGTCATACCGAATTCACGTACACCGTAATGGATGTAGTTACCGGCAGTATCTTCGTTGATGGCCTTAGAACCAGACCACAGAGTCAGGTTAGACGGTGCCAGGTCAGCGGAGCCGCCGAGGAATTCAGGAAGCCAAGGACCGAAGGCTTCAATTGCGTTCTGAGACGCTTTACGGCTGGCGATTTTCGCCGGATTAGCCTGCAGCTTAGCAATGAACTCATTGGCTTTCGCGTCGAAGTCAGACGGCATTTCACCTTTCATACGACGGGTGAATTCAGCAGCTTCCTGCGGGAAAGCTTTGGCATAAGCAGCGAACTTCTCGTTCCAGGCGGCTTCTTTTGCCTGGCCGGCTTCTTTCGCATCCCACTGCGCGTAGATTTCAGACGGGATTTCGAACGGCGCGTATTTCCAGCCCAGCTGTTCGCGGGTCAGTGCGATTTCTGCATCGCCCAGCGGCGCACCGTGAGAGTCGTGGGTACCGGCTTTGTTCGGAGAACCGAAACCGATGATGGTTTTGCACATCAGCAGGGACGGTTTGTCGGTCACTGCACGGGCTTCTTCTACTGCGCGCTTAATTGCGTCAGCATCGTGACCATCTACACCACGAATCACGTGCCAGCCGTAAGCTTCGAAACGCTTCGCGGTGTCATCGGTGAACCAGCCTTCAACGTGGCCATCGATAGAGATGCCGTTGTCATCATAGAACGCAACCAGTTTACCCAGTTTCAGCGTACCGGCCAGAGAACATACCTCGTGAGAGATACCTTCCATCATGCAGCCGTCGCCCATGAAAGCATAGGTGAAGTGGTCAACGATGTCGTGACCAGGACGGTTAAACTGCGCCGCCAGCGTTTTTTCAGCGATAGCCATACCCACTGCATTCGCAATGCCCTGACCCAAAGGACCGGTCGTGGTTTCAACACCCGCGGTGTAACCCACTTCCGGGTGACCCGGCGTTTTGGAGTGCAGCTGACGGAAGTTCTGCAGCTCGGACATCGGCAGATCATAGCCGGTGAGGTGCAGCAGGCTGTAAATCAGCATTGAACCGTGGCCGTTAGACAGCACGAAGCGGTCACGGTCAGCCCAGGACGGGTTAGTCGGGTTGTGGTTCAGGAAATCACGCCACAGGACTTCGGCAATGTCAGCCATACCCATCGGGGCACCCGGGTGACCGGATTTGGCTTTCTGTACTGCGTCCATGCTCAGCGCACGAATAGCATTGGCAAGCTCTTTACGTGAGGACATTTTGACTCCAGATCGGATAATGAAGGCCACGCCCTAAACGACTTGACGACAGCGCGTTTTGGGCTACGCCGGAAAAAAGTGCCAACAATGTAACCCAAGCCGCGTGTCATGTACATGGAGCATCCTTTTGCCGCTTCAGAAATCTCTGGATCATGCGCGCAAGTTGCGCAATCTTCTCGCCCGCTTATTGTTCTTTTCTTTATACTTAGGCCGAGCGTCGGTTCACCTGTAAACGACGCATTTTTTAGAATAATCCTGACCTTGTGCGGAAGAGAAAAAATGAAAATTCGCGCTTTACTGCTTGCTACGAGCATGGCGGCGGCATTGACCGGCTGCCAGAACATGGACTCAAACGGACTGCTTTCCTCAGGCGCAGAGGCTTTCCAGGCCTACAGTCTGAGCGATGCGCAGGTAAAAGCGCTGAGCGATCAGGCCTGTAAGGATATGGACAGCAAAGCTACCATCGCCCCGGCTGGCAGCGAGTATGCAACGCGTCTTGGCAAAATCGCCGCCGCGCTTGGCGATAACATTAACGGCCAGCCGGTGAACTACAAAGTGTATATGGCGAAAGATGTGAATGCCTTTGCCATGGCGAACGGCTGTATCCGCGTATACAGCGGCCTGATGGATATGATGACCGACAACGAAGTCGAAGCGGTGATCGGCCACGAAATGGGTCACGTTGCGCTGGGTCACGTGAAAAAAGGGATGCAGGTTGCGCTGGGTACGAACGCCGTGCGCGCAGCTGCGGCTTCCGCTGGCGGTATTGTCGGCAGCTTGTCGCAGTCGCAATTGGGCGATCTTGGCGAGAAACTGGTGAACTCGCAGTTCTCCCAGCGTCAGGAATCCGAAGCGGATGATTACTCGTATGATCTGTTGCGCAAACGAGGGATCAATCCGGCAGGCTTAGCCACCAGTTTTGAGAAACTGGCAAAACTGGAAGCAGGACGTCAAAGCTCAATGTTTGACGATCACCCGGCATCCGCAGAACGTGCGCAACATATTCGCGATCGCATGAGCGCAGACGGGATCAAATAATCTTCGAACAGTGCCGGATGGCGGCGTGAACGCCTTATCCGGCCTACAGAATGACAAATTTAGTCCAGCGATCGGGCGTTATTGGCGAAGTCAGTTTGAGACCGGACAGCGCACAGCCACCGGAGCGTACACGTAGTACGTGAGGATGGCGAGCACTGCCCGGGTTCAAAATGGCGAGTAAAATAGCCCGAAACCGTTACTCGCCTTTTTTCGCCGCCTGGATATAGAGCATTTCTAATGCCAGCGTTGCCGCCGCCAGTGCGGTGATCTCTGACTGATCGTAGGCCGGAGCCACTTCAACAACATCCATCCCGACGATGTTCAGATCTTTCAGACCACGTACCAGTTTTATCGCGCGATCGGACGTCAGGCCGCCGATCACTGGCGTACCGGTTCCCGGTGCAAACGCCGGATCCAGACAGTCGATATCAAAAGTCAGGTATACCGGCATATCACCGACAATCTGCTTAACCTGAGCGATGATGTCATCAACGCTGCGGTCGTTAACCTGGCACGCATCCAGCACGGTAAAGCCGTTGTCTTTGTCGAACTCGGTACGAATACCGATCTGCACAGAGTGATTCGGATCGATCAGACCTTCGTTCGGCGCAGTGTAGAACATGGTGCCGTGGTCGAATTCGCAGCCGTTCGCGTAGGTGTCGGTGTGGGCGTCAAAGTGCACCAGCGCCATTTTACCAAAGTGTTTAGCGTGCGCGCGCAGCAGCGGCAGCGTGACGAAGTGGTCGCCGCCAAAGGAGAGCATGCGCTTACCGGCAGACAGCAGCTTCTCAGCATGCGCCTGCAGTTTTTCACTCATTTCACGCGCATCCCCGAACGCATAAACCAGATCGCCGCAGTCCACCACGTTCAGGCGCTCGCGCATATCGAAGTTCCACGGGAAGCGGTTGTGCTCCCAGGCCAGGTTGGTGGAAACCTGACGGATCGCCGCCGGGCCATGGCGGCCGCCCGCGCGACCTGACGTTGCCATATCAAACGGTACGCCGGTGATCACCCAATCGGCGTCGCTGTCGTAAGGCATGAAGTTCATCGGCAGACGCAAAAAACCAAAGGCGTTAGAAACCAGGGAGTTGTCGTATTGATGACCTAAGGTGCTCATGTACTGACCTCTTTTAAAATCGGTGAAAAAAAATCCCCTCCGCGTCGTTAAGCCCGACGAGGAAGGGATTGATTTACGTGACTACTTGTATGGGCGAATTATCGCCGTTAATTTGCCCAGGTTCAAGCGAACCCGAGCAGCCTTACTCGTCTTCGAGATAAGTGTATCCGTACAGACCCGCTTCGAACTCTTCGAGGAATTGCTGTTGCAGCTCAGCATCCAGATCGGTTTTTTTCACCTGGTCACGGAACTGCGTCAGCAGGGTGTTCGGATCCAACTGCACGTACTGCAGCATATCCGCCACGGTATCCCCTTCGTCGGACAGCTCAACTTCCACGCTACCGTCGGGGAAGACGAACACGTCAACCGCTTCGGTATCACCAAACAGGTTGTGCATGTTGCCGAGGATCTCCTGGTACGCACCCACCATAAAGAAGCCCAGCATCGGCGGATTCTCAGGGTCGTATTCCGGCATCGGCATGGTGGTCGCAATGCCATCACCGTCAACGTAGTGGTCGATAGCACCGTCGGAGTCACAGGTAATATCCAATAGCACCGCACGACGCTCTGGCACCTGATTCAGTCCTTCGAGCGGCAGTACCGGGAACAGCTGATCGATCCCCCATGCATCCGGCATCGACTGGAACAGGGAGAAGTTGACGTAGATCTTATCCGCCATACGCTCCTGCAGTTCGTCGATAATCGGACGGTGCGCGCGGTTGCTCGGGTCGAGCTGTTTCTGCACGTCATGGCACATGTTCAGATACAACTGCTCTGCCCACGCACGCTCCTGCAGGCTGAAGGTGCCTGAAGAGTAACCCACGTGAATATCATGCAGATCCATCTGGCTGTCGTGCAGCCATTCGCGCAGCGAACGACGGGTTCCCGGCTCGTGCATCTCTTGCCAGGTTTCCCACATGCTTTGCAGGGCACGCGGTGCATCTTCAGCCGGCGGTGTGGCTTCGGTATGTTCACTACGCTCAACGCCGATAATGTTAGACACCAGCACAGTATGATGCGCGGTAACCGCACGACCAGACTCGGTGATGACCGTCGGATGCGGCAGACCATGCTCTTCACAGGCATCGCCAATCGCCCAAATGATATTGTTGGCGTATTCGTTCAGGCCGTAGTTTACGGAGCAGTCAGACTGCGAACGGGTACCTTCGTAGTCCACGCCCAGACCACCGCCGACGTCGAAGCACTGGATATTCACGCCCAGCTTGTGCAGCTCAACGTAGAAACGCGCTGATTCACGTACGCCGGTGGCGATATCACGAATGTTCGCCATCTGCGAACCGAGGTGGAAGTGCAGCAACTGAATGCTGTCCAGACGACCGCGCTCGCGCAGTATTTCCACCAGTTGCAGCACCTGGTTTGCCGCCAGGCCGAACTTGGATTTTTCGCCGCCGGAAGACTGCCATTTACCGGACCCCTGCGACGCCAGACGCGCACGCACGCCCAGACGCGGAACCACATTCAGACGTTCAGCTTCATCCAGCACGATAGCGATTTCAGACATCTTCTCGATGACCAGATAGACCTTATGGCCCATCTTCTCGCCAATCAACGCCAGACGGATGTATTCACGGTCTTTATAGCCGTTACACACGATCACGCTACGGGTCATTCCGGCATGGGCCAAAACGGCCATCAGTTCAGCTTTGGAACCGGCTTCCAGCCCCAGCGGTTCGCCGGAGTGGATCAGCGATTCAATCACGCGACGATGCTGGTTGACCTTGATCGGGTAAACGAGGAAATAGTCGCCGTTGTAACCGTAAGATTCACGGGCGCGTTTAAACGCGGCGTTAATCGAACGCAGTCGGTGTTGCAGGATCTGCGGGAAGCAGAATAATGCAGGCAGACGCTGGCCCTGCGCTTCACGGGCTTTCACCAACTCAGCAAGGTCAACGCGCGCTTCTGGTACGTCCGGATCCGGGCACACGCTGATGTGGCCCAGCTCATTGACGTCATAGTAGTTATTACCCCACCAGGCAATATTGTAAGTACGCAGCATCTTGCTGGCTTCCTCGGAACTCATTGCAACCTCCTGCATGGAGCGTAGTACACCGTGTTCGCCTGCTGACGAAGGCGAACCCAAAGAAATGTCGTCAGACATAGCGAACCTCAATTTTATTAACAAGTGTAAAACAGTTGACTACTATCGCAATCCATAGACGCGATAACAACCCAAATACAGGCAGAATTTCCAGCAGATAGTGCTGACGCTCCGACTGTGCGACCGGTTTCTTTTTCATATCAATGTAAACACGTAACCGAACTTAATGCTGACGGTTCGGCGAAACCACGAGAAAACTCTTGTTTACCAAGAGCGCCCTTGTTCAGTTCTTAGTGACCGTTACCGGCTCTTGAGTCCTGAGAAGCGCCGAGATGGGTATAACATCGGCAGGTATGCAAGATGCAGATTGCGGGGGACATATGTACACCAGAACGGTGCGACAGATTCAGCAGAATACAACGGTTCATTATCTCGTATCACCTCCACGGTTGCTCCTGACGGAACGAACCCACAAGCCAAAGCTAAAGTGTTAACCCGGCTGGAAGTGGCAACACGATGAAAACGTCGTGTGCTTTTTGTATGAGCCGCGCGCCGCGTTTTATACCGACAACAGTACGAAAATGCAAAAGATAAATACGTACATTGCCAGCACCGTCAGGAAAAATTTCCAGTTACATTTTCAGTACAATGCGACCTCAATCAAAAAAAGCTGGAAATCAGGCGAAGAACTGTCCTAAAATAGCCGTCCAGATGTTAATCCATCTATACCGATTAACACTCAGACTGCCAGTGTCCGTCATCTGCAGACTCATGGTAGAATCTTCTACACATGGCTATTCCACTCGACAGTTTGAGCTAACTAAATATTCCTTAGGTGAAATTAAATATGGCAAAACACCTTTTTACGTCCGAGTCCGTATCAGAAGGGCATCCTGACAAAATCGCTGACCAAATCTCTGATGCCGTGCTGGATGCAATCCTCGAGCAGGATCCGAAAGCACGCGTAGCCTGCGAAACCTATGTCAAAACCGGTATGGTTTTAGTTGGCGGTGAGATCACTACCAGCGCCTGGGTAGATATCGAAGAGATCACGCGTAACACGGTTCGCGAAATTGGCTATGTGCATTCCGACATGGGCTTTGACGCCAACTCTTGCGCGGTTCTGAGCGCCATCGGTAAGCAGTCTCCGGATATCAACCAGGGTGTTGACCGCGCGGATCCGCTGGAACAAGGCGCTGGCGACCAGGGCCTGATGTTTGGTTATGCAACCAATGAAACCGACGTGCTGATGCCTGCGCCAATCACCTACGCGCATCGTCTGGTACAGCGTCAGGCTGAAGTACGCAAAAACGGTACTCTGCCGTGGCTGCGCCCGGATGCAAAAAGCCAGGTTACCTTCCAGTATGACGACGGCAAAATCGTCGGTATTGATGCCGTGGTTCTGTCGACTCAGCATGCTGAAGATATCGACCAGAAATCTCTGCAAGAAGCTGTCATGGAAGAGATCATCAAGCCGGTACTGCCGACTGAATGGCTGAGCGCTGCGACCAAATTCTTCATCAACCCGACGGGTCGTTTTGTGATCGGCGGTCCGATGGGCGACTGTGGCCTGACAGGTCGTAAAATCATCGTTGATACCTACGGCGGCATGGCGCGTCACGGCGGCGGTGCATTCTCTGGTAAGGATCCATCTAAAGTTGACCGTTCCGCAGCCTATGCAGCTCGTTACGTCGCGAAAAACATTGTTGCCGCTGGTCTGGCTGACCGTTGTGAGATTCAGGTTTCCTACGCCATCGGCGTGGCTGAACCGACCTCTATCATGGTTGAAACCTTTGGTACCGAAAAAGTACCTTCTGAGCAACTGACCCTGCTGGTGCGCGAGTTCTTCGACCTGCGTCCGTATGGCCTGATTCAGATGCTGGATCTGCTGCACCCGATCTACAAAGAAACCGCAGCTTACGGTCACTTTGGCCGCGAACATTTCCCATGGGAAAAAACCGACAAAGCCGCTCTGCTGCGTGAAGCTGCCGGTCTGAAGTAATTTACTGAAGACTGTCCGCTTAGTAAGACCAGCCTCGTGCTGGTCTTTTTTTATTCCCCAATTTTCCCCCCAACGCCTCGTCACCTGAACAATGCAGTGAAGCGGTCCTCTAACAACAATGAAAGCGATTACATAGCACCGATTTTATATCCACAACAAGTTAACATCTCTTTTCCGTCAAGCTTGCGTCACTGTTACATTATTTTTCAGGATCGTCTTAATTCCAGGCAATTAACCATATTTAATCGTATTATAAAATGTTAATTTTCAAATGGTTAATCGATAATCGTGATAAATGTCAGTGTAACCGATTACACTAATGTGATGTGATTCGCATTTTTTTACCCCGTACTCACCTACCCTTAACATCAACAAAACTAGCTACCCAACCGGAGGGCATCATGCCTGACAATAAAAAAACGGGGCGTTCCAACAAAGCCATGACATTTTTTGTCTGCTTTCTTGCAGCCCTGGCTGGATTACTTTTTGGCCTGGATATCGGTGTTATTGCCGGTGCTTTACCGTTCATCACCGACGAGTTCCAAATTACCCCCCACACTCAGGAATGGGTGGTGAGTTCGATGATGTTTGGTGCTGCCGTGGGTGCCGTCGGCAGCGGTTGGCTCTCCTTCAAATTGGGGCGTAAAAAGAGTCTGATGATCGGCGCAATCCTGTTTGTTGCCGGTTCACTGTTCTCCGCCGCGGCGCCAAACGTTGAAGTGCTGCTGGTTTCCCGCGTACTGCTCGGCCTGGCGGTGGGCGTTGCGTCTTATACCGCGCCGCTGTACCTGTCTGAAATTGCCCCGGAAAAAATTCGTGGCAGCATGATCTCTATGTATCAGTTGATGATCACCATCGGTATTTTAGGCGCGTATCTTTCCGATACGGCGTTTAGCTACAGCGGTGCATGGCGCTGGATGCTGGGCGTGATCATCATCCCTGCCCTGCTGCTGCTGGTTGGCGTTATCTTCCTGCCGGACAGCCCACGCTGGTTTGCTGCTAAACGTCGTTTTGTCGATGCTGAACGTGTTCTGTTGCGTCTGCGTGATACCAGCGCAGAAGCCAAACGCGAGCTGGATGAAATTCGTGAAAGTCTGCAGGTGAAGCAGAGCGGCTGGGCGCTGTTTAAAGAGAACAGCAACTTCCGCCGCGCGGTATTCCTTGGCGTCCTGTTACAGGTGATGCAGCAGTTCACCGGGATGAACGTCATTATGTATTACGCACCGAAAATCTTTGAGCTGGCGGGCTACACCAACACCACCGAGCAGATGTGGGGGACGGTTATCGTCGGTCTGACCAACGTGCTGGCAACCTTTATCGCCATTGGTCTGGTTGACCGTTGGGGCCGCAAGCCTACGCTGATCCTCGGCTTTATCGTCATGGCCGTCGGTATGGGCGTACTGGGCACGATGATGCACGTGGGTATTCACTCGGCAGCCGCGCAATACTTCGCTGTACTGATGCTGCTGATGTTTATTGTTGGTTTCGCCATGAGTGCCGGTCCGCTGATTTGGGTACTGTGCTCTGAAATTCAGCCGCTGAAAGGTCGCGATTTCGGTATCACCTGCTCTACCGCAACCAACTGGATAGCCAACATGATTGTCGGCGCTACCTTCCTGACGATGCTGAACTCGCTGGGAAGCGCCAATACTTTCTGGGTCTACGGTGGTCTGAACGTCTTGTTCATCTTCCTGACCCTGTGGCTGATACCTGAAACTAAAAATGTCTCTCTGGAACACATTGAACGTAACCTGATGAAAGGTCGTAAACTGCGCGAAATTGGCGCACACGACTAATCACGAAAAGCTTCCTCCCCCGCGGGAGGAAGCCTTCCTCTTGCAGTCCCTTCCCTGTCGCACTATCCTCTGGCGTTATGAAAACCTCCCGTCTCCCTATCGCCATCCAGCAAGCCGTTATGCGCAGCCTGCGGGAAAAACTCGCACAGGCCAATCTTAAGCTCGAGCGTAATTATCCGGAACCTAAGCTGGTGTACCAACAGCGCGGCACCGCTGCAGGCACCGCGTGGTTACAAACCTACGAAATCCGCCTCAATCCGGTACTGCTGATGGAAAATGTCGACGCATTCGTGAATGAGGTGGTGCCCCATGAACTGGCGCATTTACTGGTGTGGAAATACTTTGGTCGCGTGCCGCCGCACGGCAAAGAGTGGAAATGGATGATGGAGAGCGTGCTGGGCGTGCCAGCCCGACGCACGCATCAGTTCGAACTGCAATCCGTGCAGCGTAAGACCTTTACTTACCGCTGCAAATGTCAGGAACACCAACTGACCGTACGCCGCCATAACCGCGTGGTACGCGGTGAAGCCACCTACCGCTGCGTTCACTGCGGCGAACCACTGATTGCAGAATAATCTTCAGAATTATCAGGAACTTTTCTGATCTAACTGATTGCATACAGGAATGACTTTCGCTACGTTGCGGGCTCGTTTTGACACGGAGTTCGTGATGTACCGTAATTTTTCTTTTGCAGCCGCCCTGTTAGCCGCTGCGTTTTCAGGTCCGGTTTTAGCCGAAGGCATCAATAGTTTTTCCCAGGCAAAAGCTGCGGGCGTCAAAGTTAACGCCGATGCGCCGGGCGATTTCTATTGTGGCTGTAAAATTAACTGGCAAGGCAAAAAAGGGGTCGTGGACCTCGAATCCTGCGGCTATAAAGTGCGAAAAAACGAAAACCGCGCCAGTCGAATTGAATGGGAACACGTTGTCCCCGCCTGGCAGTTTGGTCATCAGCGCCAGTGCTGGCAGGACGGGGGGCGTAAAAACTGCGCTAAAGATCCGGTCTATCGCAAAATGGAAAGCGATATGCATAACCTGCAGCCTGCGGTAGGTGAAGTGAATGGCGATCGCGCAAACTTTATGTACAGCCAGTGGAACGGTGGCGAAGGCCAGTATGGACAGTGCGCGATGAAGGTTGATTTCAAAGAGAAAGTTGCCGAACCGCCTGCCCGCGCACGTGGCGCCATCGCGCGTACCTATTTTTATATGCGCGACCAATACAACCTGACGCTCTCCCGCCAGCAAACCCAGCTTTTTAATGCCTGGAATAAGCAGTATCCGGTCACCGACTGGGAGTGTGAGCGCGACGAACGCATCGCGAAGGTACAGGGGAATCATAACCCTTATGTGCAACGCGCTTGCCAGGCGCAAAAGAGCTAACCTACACTAGCGGCAATATTTTTAACCATGCCCTGGCCTTTAATAGCTCAGGGCCATGACGCGGATGTTTAACTATGCGCATTCCCCGCATTTATCACCCTGAGCCAATCACTTCCGGTAGCCAAATTTCATTGTGTGAGGATGCCGCCAACCATATCGGCCGCGTACTACGTATGGGGCCAGGCCAGCCGCTACAGCTGTTTGATGGCAGCAATCAGGTATTCGACGCCGAAATTACCCATGCCAGTAAGAAAAGCGTGGACGTGAAGGTACTTAACGCCGAGCTCGACGATCGTGAATCACCGTTGTATATCCACCTGGGCCAGGTAATGTCGCGCGGTGAAAAAATGGAATTTACTATCCAGAAATCGATCGAACTGGGTGTAAGCCTCATTACGCCACTTTTTTCTGAGCGCTGCGGCGTTAAACTGGACAGTGAACGCCTGAACAAGAAGCTCCAGCAGTGGCAGAAAATTGCCATTGCCGCCTGCGAACAGTGCGGTCGTAATCGGGTACCTGAAATTCGCCCGGCAATGGATCTGGAAGCATGGTGTGCAGAACAGGACGAAGGTCTGAAACTCAATCTGCATCCTCGCGCCAGCGCCAGCATCAACACGCTGCCGCTCCCGGTGGAGCGCATCCGCTTGCTGATTGGCCCGGAAGGTGGGCTATCGGCAGATGAAATTGCCATGACCGCACGGTATCAGTTTACTGATATTCTGTTAGGACCTCGCGTTCTGCGTACTGAGACAACTGCGCTCACCGCCATTACCGCGCTACAGGTGCGTTTTGGCGATCTGGGCTAACGGAGAAAAACAATGATCAAGCTCGGCATCGTGATGGATCCCATCGCAAGCATCAACATCAAGAAAGATTCCAGCTTCGCTATGCTGCTGGAAGCGCAACGCCGCGGTTACGAAATTCATTATATGGAGATGGCCGATCTTTATCTGATCAACGGTGAAGCCCGCGCCCATACGCGTACCCTGAGCGTAGAGCAGAACTACGACAAATGGTATGAGTTCAAGAGCGAGCAGGATCTCCCGCTGGCAGACCTGGACGTTATTCTGATGCGTAAGGATCCGCCGTTTGATACCGAGTTCATTTATGCAACCTATATTCTGGAACGTGCAGAAGAAAAAGGAACGCTGATCGTCAACAAACCGCAGAGCCTGCGCGACTGCAACGAGAAGTTGTTCACCGCATGGTTTGCCGATCTGACGCCGGAAACGCTGGTCACGCGTAACAAAGCGCAGCTGAAAGCCTTCTGGCAAAAACACAGCGACATCATACTTAAGCCGCTGGACGGCATGGGTGGGGCCTCTATTTTCCGCGTGAAGGAAGGCGATCCGAACCTTGGCGTTATTGCGGAAACGCTGACAGAGCACGGTACCCGCTACTGCATGGCGCAGAACTATCTGCCGGCCATTAAAGATGGCGATAAACGCGTGCTGGTGGTCGATGGTGAACCCGTTCCGTACTGCCTGGCGCGTATTCCACAGGGCGGCGAAACCCGTGGCAACCTGGCTGCTGGTGGTCGTGGCGAGCCGCGTCCATTGACCGACAGCGACTGGGAAATTGCACGTCGCATTGGGCCAACGCTGAAAGCGAAAGGTTTGATTTTTGTCGGTCTGGACATCATTGGCGATCGTCTGACGGAAATTAACGTCACCAGCCCAACCTGTATTCGTGAAATTGAAGCGGAGTTCCCGGTTTCGATTACCGGTATGCTGATGGATGCCATTGAAGCGCGCCTGCAAAAATAAAAGAACTCGCCGGTAGAAGGGACCCTACCAATACTAATAGTGACAGCGCTCCTGTTTGTACGCATACTGGGCGCTGTTGCTTTTTTGAACCAGGAAACAGAACCTCTGACAATGAATTTACAGCATCACTTTCTAATTGCCATGCCTGCTCTCCAGGATCCAATTTTCCGCCGTTCCGTGGTGTACATCTGTGAACATAATGAGAACGGAGCAATGGGGGTTATCGTTAATAAGCCTCTGGAAAACTTACAAATTGAAGGGATTCTGGAAAAGCTGAAGATTACCCCAGAAGAACGCGATCCGGCCATTCGTCTGGATAAGCCCGTGATGCTCGGCGGCCCGCTGGCAGAAGACCGTGGATTTATACTTCATACCCCACCGTCGCGCTTTGCGTCCAGTATTCGCATTTCTGATAACACCATCATCACAACCTCCCGCGATGTATTAGAAACCCTGGGCACACAAGAACAACCGTCCGAAGTGCTGGTTGCACTGGGTTATTCATCATGGGAAAAAGGTCAACTGGAGCAAGAGCTACTGGATAACGCCTGGCTCACCGCCCCCGCCGATCTCAACATTCTGTTTAAAACGCCGATTGCCGACCGCTGGCGCGACGCTGCCAAACTTATCGGAATAGATATTCAGACCATGCCCGGCGTGGCGGGACACGCATGATGAGCGGAACATTACTCTCTTTTGATTTTGGTACGAAAAGTATCGGCGTCGCCGTAGGTCAGCGCATTACCGGTACGGCCAGGCCATTGCCCGCCATCAAAGCGCAGGACGGTACGCCGGACTGGAATTCGATTGAACGCCTGCTAAAAGAGTGGCAACCAGATGAGATCATCGTCGGCCTGCCGCTCAACATGGACGGTACCGAACAACCTCTTACCGCGCGCGCGCGTAAATTCGCCAACCGCATTCATGGTCGCTTTGGCGTAACCGTAACGCTGCACGATGAACGTTTGAGCACCGTCGAAGCCCGCTCAGGCCTGTTTGAGCAAGGCGGTTACCGGGCGTTGAATAAAGGCAAAGTGGACTCCGCTTCTGCCGTTATTATCCTGGAAAGCTATTTCGAGCAGGGCTATTAAAGCCGCCCCTGCGCCTGTAGCTGCTGCAAACTTTGTGCAAACGTCTGCATACCTGTCTGCTGCCCGGTTTGAATCACGCCGGGTAGCTGATGGTTCTTCCCTTCGCGGATCAAATTGCCCACGGCGGGCGTGTTAACGAGCAGCTCGAATAGCGCCACGCGTCCCCCCTGCTTATCCTCCTCCAGTTTTTGCGAAAGAACCGCCCGCAGGCTGTCTGCCAGTTGATTACGCACCGGATCTTTCTCTGATGCAGCAAAGGAATCCACCAGCCGCGCAATGGCTTGTGCAGCCCCACGCGTGTGTAGCGTTGCCAGCACCAGATGTCCGGTCTCCGCCGCCGTTAATGCCAGCCGAATGGTTTCCACGTCGCGCAGCTCGCCCAGCAAAATAACGTCGGGATCTTCGCGTAACGCACCGCGCAAACCGGCGGCGAAAGAGACGCAGTGTACGCCCACCTCCCGCTGTTGAATGAGACAACGCTGGCTGGCGTAGCGGTATTCAATAGGATCTTCCAGCGTCAGAATGTGTCCCTCAATATGCTGATTAAGATACTCCACCATCGCCGCCAGGGTCGTAGATTTACCGCTGCCGGTGGCACCTGTCACCAGAATTAACCCATTTTCACTGCGCAGCAGTTCAGGTATGGCCTCGGGAGTCTGGAGATCGTCTAAATGAGGACAATCCAGCGGTAGCAGTCTTAGCGCCAGTGACGTTCCTTGCTGATGGGCAAATGCGCTGGCGCGCAGCCGCCGGGAGTCCGTCAGGGTAACGGCAAAATCAACCTGCCCTTGCTCCCGCCACTGTACCTGTTGTTGCTCACTGAGCCAGCACATCAGCAGATTCTCTACGTCAGGCGTGGTAAATGGCGCGTTTTCGATTTTTCCACGCCTGCGCCAACGCGCAGGCCATGCATTGCACAGGTGTAGATCCGACACGTTATGCTTTACACTAAGGGCCACTATTTCTTCCATATTCATATGAACATCCTCGGAAAATGAACGATATCGCGCATAACCTGGCACATGTCCGGGACAAAATCTCAGCCGCCGCGACGCGTTGCGGGTGGTCTTCAGAAGAAGTTATGTTGCTTGCAGTCAGCAAAATCAAACCTGCGAGCGCCATCGAAGAAGCCATTACCGCAGGATTATTTTCAATTGGTGAAAACAATAACTAATGGCGAGTAGCCACGCTCTTGATTTTCCATACACCATTTTCTTCTACCATGCAGTCAATGACTTTTTGAGATGACTCACCTGTTCCAAATGTCAAATAGACATTGGTACAAATAGGATCAGTTATAGTCAGATCAATACTAATATGCTTACTCCAGTCTTCATCTGCAAAATCCTGAACCTTTAGAAAATAATCCTCTTCAAGCTCATTATTCATATAAGCTTGTTTTAATTTATTCAATGTATCAATACTAACGAAAGGCTCTAATGCCGTCGGGTTATCTGCAACTGGGATGACATTATGAGCAATCTGCTTTATATACCAGGTATTGAATTTTAATGCTTGCGTATCAGCAGGAACTATTTCTGCCATAGCAAATGATGAGAATAGAAAAGTAAATAATATTAATCGCTTCATCAGTTGTGCCTATATAATTTATACGAAGACTGACTTTTACGATAACCAGGTCCGGGGTAGACGCCATGTTCGATAGCTGCTGTTACTGCCCTGGCACAATAACCCGTAGCGTGTGGATAAGCATTATGTCTAACAAAATTTATAGCGGCTTCTTTATTCCACATTTACAACACTTCATTTATAAACGAAGAATATGAAATATCACAAAGCGAACCATTAGCATGAACATTAAATGCTTCTAACTCCATTTATTGACATCATCACCATGTCCCAAACTTATATTTGCAATGTGTATTATCGTTTAGTTATAAAATCAGTAACAATATTTACCCCATCAATTATGCAATGGCTTAATTTCATTAGAGATATAATTTCACACCTATTTTTATTACTTTAAACCTTTAAATTAAAGCAAGCCTGAGCTAAATAAAAACGAATTAAAAATTCTATTTGTTAAATCTGTTTACATCCTCCTACAGACTCACATTTTGTACTCAGCACATCCACAGTCCCACCAGGCGTGGTAAATGGCGCGTTTTCGATTTTTCCACGCCTGCGCCAACGCGCAGGCCATGCATTGCACAGGTGTAGATCCGACACGTTATGCTTTACACTAAGGGCCACTATTTCTTCCATATTCATATGAACATCCTCGGAAAATGAACGATATCGCGCATAACCTGGCACATGTCCGGGACAAAATCTCAGCCGCCGCGACGCGTTGCGGGCGGTCTTCAGAAGAAGTTACGTTGCTTGCAGTCAGCAAAACCAAACCTGCGAGCGCCATCGAAGAAGCCATTACCGCAGGGCAGCGAGCCTTCGGTGAAAACTATGTCCAGGAAGGGGTGGATAAAATCCGCTACTTTCAGGAAAAAGGCGTCAACGATCTGCAGTGGCACTTTATCGGCCCGCTGCAGTCCAACAAAAGTCGTCTGGTCGCAGAACATTTTGACTGGTGCCATACGATCGACCGTCTACGTATCGCTGCCCGTCTGAGCGAACAGCGCCCGGCAAACCTGCCGCCGCTGAATGTGCTGATCCAGATTAATATCAGCGATGAGAACAGTAAGTCAGGGATTCCGCTGGCAGAGCTTGATGCCCTGGCCGCTGAAGTCGCTGTGCTGCCGCGCATTACCCTGCGTGGTTTGATGGCTATTCCCGCTCCTGAGTCAGATTATGTAAGGCAGTTTGAAGTTGCACAGCAAATGGCTGTAGCATTTGCCGGGTTGAAAACACGCTACCCAAATATCGATACGCTCTCGCTGGGGATGTCTGATGATATGGATGCCGCTATCGCGGCGGGTAGCACGATGGTGCGCATCGGCACTGCCATTTTTGGTGCTCGTGATTACACTAAAAAATAAGGAAAACTAAGGAACACCATGAATACGTTGACCTTCCTGCTCTCAACGGTAATTGAGCTGTATACCATGGCGCTGCTACTGCGCGTGTGGATGCAATGGTCTCGCTGCGATTTCTACAACCCGTTCTCGCAGTTTATTGTGAAAATCACTCAGCCCATTATTGGGCCGTTACGCCGCATTATCCCCCCGATGGGACCGATCGACAGCGCATCAGCATTAGTCGCGCTCGTTCTCAGCTTTATCAAAGCCATCGTGCTGTTTAAGGTGGTGACGTTCCAGCCGATCATCTGGATCGCCGCCGTGCTGATTGTCCTGAAAACCATCGGACTGCTGATTTTCTGGGTACTGCTGGTGATGGCGATTATGAGCTGGGTCAGCCAGGGCCGCAGCCCGGTGGAGTACGTGCTGATCCAACTGGCGGATCCGCTGCTGCGTCCTATTCGTCGCATACTTCCAGGCATGGGCGGGATCGATTTCTCCCCAATGATTCTGGTTCTGCTGCTCTATGTCATTAACATGGGGATCGCGGAAGTGTTACAGGCGACAGGCAACATGCTGCTGCCGGGGCTGTGGATGGCGCTATGAGTGCCGTTACACCCTGCGACGACGGTCTGGTTTTACGGCTCTATATTCAGCCGAAAGCCAGCCGTGACAGCATTGTGGGTTTACATGGCGACGAGCTAAAAGTCGCCATTACCGCCCCGCCGGTTGATGGACAAGCCAACAGCCATCTGGTGAAGTTTCTCGGCAAACAGTTCCGCGTAGCGAAAAGCCAGGTCGTTATTGAGAAGGGCGAGCTTGGCCGCCATAAACAGGTTAAAATTATTCATCCGCAACAGATCCCGCCCGAAATTGCGGCGCTAACTGATTAGGTATCCCATGCAAAAAGTTGTCCTCGCGACCGGCAATGCCGGTAAAGTGCGTGAACTCGCCTCTCTTCTGAGTGATTTCGGTCTTGATGTTGTTGCCCAAACGGATCTGGGTGTTGATTCTGCAGAAGAGACCGGGCTGACGTTTATTGAGAACGCCATTCTGAAGGCGCGTCATGCCGCACAAATTACGGGTTTGCCAGCCATTGCTGATGACTCAGGTCTGGCAGTAAATGCCCTTGGCGGCGCGCCGGGTATCTATTCAGCCCGCTATTCCGGCGAAGATGCGACCGATCAGCAGAACCTGGAAAAACTGCTGTACACCCTGCGGGATGTCCCGGATGACCAGCGTCAGGCGCAATTCCACTGCGTGCTGGTGTATATGCGCCATGCGGACGATCCCACGCCTTTAGTGTGCCACGGAAGCTGGCCGGGCGTGATTACCCGTGAACCGGCCGGAAACGGTGGTTTTGGTTACGACCCAATCTTTTTTGTGCCGTCCGAAGGAAAAACAGCTGCTGAGCTGACCCGCGAAGAAAAAAGTGCGATTTCCCACCGCGGACAGGCACTGAAGCTGCTGCTGGATGCCCTGCGTAATGGTTAACCTTCCGCCGCTAAGTCTTTATATTCACATCCCGTGGTGCGTGCAGAAATGCCCGTACTGCGACTTTAACTCGCATGCACTTAAGGGCGAGGTTCCTCATGACGACTATGTTCAGCACCTGCTGAGCGATCTTGATTCTGAGGTTGCACACGCTCAGGGACGTGAAGTAAAGACGATTTTTATCGGTGGTGGTACGCCGAGCCTGCTTTCTGGCCCGGCAATGCAAACGCTGCTCGACGGCGTGCGCGCACGGCTGAATCTGGCCGCAGATGCAGAAATCACCATGGAGGCGAATCCCGGGACGGTGGAAGCCGATCGCTTTGTTGATTATCAACGCGCTGGCGTCAACCGTATCTCGATTGGCGTACAGAGCTTTAGCTCCGCCAAACTCGAGCGTCTGGGACGTATTCACGGGCCGGAAGAAGCCAAACGAGCAGCACACCTGGCGAGTGGTCTGGGGCTACGCAGCTTTAACCTCGACCTGATGCATGGTTTGCCGGATCAGACGCTGGAAGAGGCGCTGGGCGATTTACAGCAGGCCATCGCGCTCAATCCACCGCATCTTTCCTGGTATCAGTTGACCATCGAACCCAACACGCTGTTCGGTTCCCGACCGCCTGTTTTACCGGACGATGATGCGCTGTGGGATATTTTTGAGCAAGGCCACCAGCTACTGACCGCCGCGGGATATCAGCAGTACGAAACCTCAGCCTATGCGAAGCCAGGCTATCAGTGTCAGCACAACCTTAATTACTGGCGTTTTGGCGACTATCTCGGTATTGGCTGCGGCGCGCACGGCAAAATTACGTTCCCGGACGGGCGCATTCTGCGTACCACAAAAACGCGGCATCCGCGTGGCTACATGCAAGGGCGTTATCTCGAAAGCCAGCGTGATGTCGCCGAAGCCGATAAGCCGTTCGAGTTCTTTATGAACCGTTTCCGGTTGCTTGAGGCCGCACCTCGCGCGGAGTTCACACAATATACCGGGCTTACCGAGGACGTTATTCGTCGACAGATCGATGAGGCTATTTCCCAGGGCTACCTGAGTGAATGCGATGAATACTGGCAGATTACTCAACACGGTAAGCTGTTTTTGAATTCTCTGTTGGAGCTGTTTCTGGCGGAGTAATACGGTAACGATCCAGGCCGGATAAGGCTTTGAGCCGCATCCGGCAAATTGCCTGATGGCGCTGCGCTTATCAGGCCTACAGGGTCAGGTCGATAAGCGCAGCCACCTTCAGCCATTAATACTGATTAAACATTTCCTGAATCTGCTTAGGATCTTTGGTCTGCGTCAGCGCCAGCTGCAACAGAACACGCGCTTTTTGCGGGTTCAGCGAACCAGACGCGACAAAGCCATATTTCGCATCATCAACTTCAGCATCCTGGGTAGTAGCACCAGTCGGTACACGGGATGAACGTACGACAACGGTTCCTTTATGCGCGGCAGTTGCCAGCGTATCGAAAATGGTTTTATACAGGTTACCGTTACCTACACCCGCACTAACGATCCCTGCGTAACCCGCATCTACCAGCGCTTTTGCCGGCAGATCGGAGGCGTTAGCATAGTTGTAAACAATCCCAACTTTCGGCAGTTCGGTCAGCTTAGAAACATCGAACGGCGTGGATGTAGTGTGCTTACGCGCAGGCGTACGCTGGTAGTCGATTTTACCGTTATGAATGTAACCCAACGGGCCGTAGTTAACGGATTTGAAGGTAGCTACGTCAGTGGTATTGGTTTTGGTCACGTCGCGACCATCCATAACGGTGTCGTTCATCACCACCAGCACACCGCGGTTGGCAGAGGCTTTATCTGCGGCGGTTACCACGGCGTTATACAGGTTGAACGAGCCATCAGCGCTCATCCCCGTAGACGGACGCATCGCACCTACCAGTACCACCGGTTTGTTGCACTTGACGGTCAGGTCGAGGAAATAGGCGGTTTCTTCCATGGTATCCGTACCATGCGTTACCACGAAGCCGTCGGTTTTATCACACTCGGTATTAATCTTTTTCGCCAGCGTTAACCAGACGTCGTCATTCATATCCTGGGAGCCGATATTCACCACCTGCTCACCTTTAACCACGGCGATATCTTTCAACTGAGGTACGGCCTCAACCAGATTTTCTACGCCAACCTTGCCTGCCGTGTAGTTAGATTTTGTCGCGGAATCACCGCCACCAGCAATCGTCCCGCCGGTCGCTAAAATGGTGATGTTTGGCAGTGCAAGCGCCGCGCCGCTGAAACCCATAACCAGTGCGGCAAGTGCCGTTCTCTTGAAAAACTCCATGTTATTTCTCCAGTTACTTGAATTTGCAGCATTATGTCTATCTCACAGATGAATAATGTGACGAGATCCAATTAACCAGATTTATATCTCCATCAAATTGTTATTCTTAGAGATGGATATCAAAAAAACAGAAAAGTACAAAATAAAACGGCGCAGAATGTTTCTGCGCCGTTAAACAGAGGTGAAGATTATTTCAGAGTGCTAACCAGCGTTTTACGATCGTTTTCCAGCGTCACGACGCGGGCACAAACATCTTTGCCAAACTGCTGGAAGTCTTGTTCCTGATTCTTCCATTCGTTCTGAATTGAGGTTTGCAAGCCACCAAGGCTACCGAGCACGCCCTGCAGCGGGTTACCACCGCCTTTGAGCACGGCTTTGGCACCCATTTCGTTGATGCTGTCCTGCAAAATACCGCCCATCGCCTGATTAACCAGCTGTTGTCCGTCCGCGCGGACTTGATCAATCGCCTTATAATGGAAGGTCAGGCCATCAGTTCGATGCTCGATGATGCGGTTCATCTGCTCTTTCAATTGCGCATCCAGCTTGGTTAAGCGGCCACGCATGTTGCTGCTTTCACCGACCTCTTTGGCGATGATTTTATCCAGCGCCACGCGACCTTTCTCTACGCGCGCTCTGGCACCTTCGTCAATCCACGGCAGGCTGCTACGCAACGCCGCCTGATAATCTTTGGCTTGCTCACGCTGTGCGGCGTTCAGGTTGTACTGTTTACCGTTAAAGGTGACATCGCCGGCCTGGGTAATAATCAGGTCGCCGTTCTCGCCCTTCACCTGCACCGTTTGTGGGCTCAAAATCACATCGTCACGCGGGGTGACGCTGCACTGGTAATCTGCATGTGCGGCCATCGCCGTGAACGTCAGGACCGCCGCCAGCAGCGTTTTGCGCATCATATCTTTCCCTCAAGACAAATCGGGCCGGCATTTGCCGACCCTGTGCTACTTAGTCCCACCAAATATCGAAAAGTTCGCTGGTACGCACTTCTTCGAGTTTGTGCTCTTCCAGCCACTTACGCACGATTGCCTGGTGTTCTTCGGTGCATTTGCCGATTTCCTGCAGACAGATCAGACCTTCCCAGGCCAGATAGCCGCTGCCGTCAAAAGCCAGCTTGTTCGGTTCGATAACTTCATTGATAAAGTCATCAACGATTTGATCGACCTGCTCTCCAGATGTACCTTCCGGGAAACGCCATGCAACCGAAAATCCTACTTCCTGGAATTCTTCGATGTGCATCTTTTTACGCAGACGACGGCTACGGTTCTTTGCCATTATTTCACCCTCTCGAACATTAAGTCCCATACGCCGTGGCCAAGACGATGACCACGTTGTTCAAATTTGGTTACCGGGCGCGATTGTGGGCGCGGTACATAATCGTTACTCTCGGACTGGTTTTTATACCCGTCAATGGAGGACATCACTTCCAGCATATGTTCCGCATACGCTTCCCAGTCGGTTGCCATGTGGAATACGCCGCCCAGCTTCAGCTTACTTAAGATATGCTCAGCAAACGGTACCTGAACGATACGGCGTTTATTATGACGTGCTTTATGCCACGGGTCAGGGAAAAACAGCTGAACCATAGATAAAGAATTGTCAGGAATCATTTTATGCAGGACTTCAACGGCATCATGGCACATGACGCGCAGGTTCTCGACACCCTCTTCATGGGCTGAAGCCAGACACGCACCAACGCCCGGCGAGTGAACCTCAATGCCGAGGAAATTCTGTTCCGGACGCGCTTTCGCCATTGCGACCAGCGACGCTCCCATACCAAAACCGATTTCCAGCGTGACTGGCGCATCACGGCCAAACAGTTCTGCGAAATTTACAGGCTCTTCGCTGAACTCAACGCCCATCACCGGCCAGTAGTTTTCCAGCGCGTGTTCCTGCCCTTTCGTCAGTCGCCCCTGGCGACGAACAAAACTACGAATCCGGCGCAGAGGGCGGCCGTTTTCATCAAATTCCGGTGAAATGACGTCGTTCTTCATAAAAGTTTAGTCTGCTGTGTTTGAGTTCTGAAAACGGGCATTATCCAAAGTTAGTTGCCGGATGCAAGTAAAGGAAGAAAGTGAGCAGCGGAAAGTTCCGGTTTACACCCCGTTGCCGCTGTGCTGCAATCTTGCCCCCGGCAATAATGAAACGGTAATCATGCAAGCGTCTCAATTCTCGGCTCAGGTGTTGAGCTGGTACGACAAATACGGGCGGAAAACGCTGCCCTGGCAAATTGATAAGACGCCTTACAAAGTATGGCTCTCTGAGGTGATGCTGCAACAAACTCAGGTTGCGACCGTTATCCCTTATTTTGAGCGCTTTATGGCGCGCTTCCCAACGGTAAGCGATTTAGCCCATGCGCCGCTGGATGAAGTCTTGCATTTATGGACCGGCCTTGGCTATTACGCCCGAGCGCGTAATCTGCATAAAGCCGCGCAGCAGGTTGTGACGATGCATGGCGGTATATTTCCGCAAACTTTTGATGAGGTGGCTGCTCTGCCAGGCGTCGGTCGCTCAACCGCAGGCGCGATCCTTTCCCTCTCTCTGGGTCAGCATTTTCCGATTCTCGACGGTAACGTCAAACGCGTGCTGGCTCGCTGTTATGCTGTAAGCGGCTGGCCGGGTAAAAAAGAGATCGAAAAGAAGCTGTGGGAGCTGAGCGAGCAAGTTACGCCGGCCCAGGGTGTTGCGCGTTTTAATCAGGCAATGATGGATTTAGGCGCCATGGTTTGTACGCGCTCAAAACCTAAATGTTCGCTGTGTCCGTTGGAAAATGGCTGTATGGCCAGCGCCAATGCAAGCTGGGCGTTATACCCGGGTAAAAAACCGAAACAGACGCTGCCGGAACGAACGGGCTATTTTTTACTGATGCAGCATGATGACGAAGTGCTGCTCGCACAGCGACCACCCAGCGGCTTATGGGGTGGTTTATACTGTTTTCCACAGTTTGACGACGAAGATGGACTGCGCAACTGGCTGGCGCAACGGCAAATTAACGCAGATAATCTGACCCAACTTAATGCGTTTCGCCATACCTTTAGTCATTTCCACTTAGACATTGTGCCTATGTGGCTTCCTGTGTCTTCATTGGGCTCATGCATGGATGAAGGCAACGCGCTCTGGTATAACTTAGCGCAACCGCCGTCGGTCGGACTGGCGGCTCCCGTGGAGCGTTTGTTACAGCAATTACGTGCCGGTACACACGTTTAACGTACCGGTCGATAGAGAGGATTTTTTATGAGCAGAACGATTTTTTGCACTTTCCTGCAACGCGAAGCAGAAGGCCAGGATTTTCAGCTGTACCCGGGCGATCTGGGGAAACGCATCTACAACGAGATTTCTAAAGAAGCATGGGCGCAATGGCAGCATAAGCAAACCATGCTGATTAACGAGAAGAAGCTCAATATGATGAACGTTGAGCATCGTAAGCTGCTTGAGCAGGAGATGATCAACTTCCTGTTTGAAGGCAAAGATGTGCATATTGAAGGCTATACACCAGAGTCTTAAGAACCGTTGCCGGATGGCGCTGCGCTTATCCGGCCTACGATTTAATCTGGTCCTTGCAAATAACAAACACAACACGCACTCCCGGAATGATGAAAAAATTTCTCGCGCTTGCCGTTATTGCGCCGTTGCTCATCTCCTGTTCCAGTTCGACCAAAAAAGGCGATTCTTATAACGAAGCCTGGGTCAAGGATACCAACGGTTTTGATATTCTGATGGGGCAATTTGCCCATAACATTGAGAATCTGTGGGGGTTTAAGGAAGTGCTGATTGCGGGTCCGAAGGACTACGTAAAGTATACCGATCAGTATCAAACCCGCAGCCATATCAACTTTGATGACGGTACGATAACCGTCGAGACCATTGCCGGGACAGATCCCGCCGGACACCTGCGTCGGGCGATTATCAAGACATTGCTGATGGGGGATGATCCGGGTTCTATCGATCTCTATTCCGATGTCGACGACATCAAGATTTCCAAAGAGCCGTTCCTGTACGGGCAGGTGGTCGATAATACCGGCCAGCCCATTCGTTGGGAGGGACGCGCCACCAATTTCGCTGACTATCTGCTGAAAACACGCCTGAAAAGCCGCAGCAACGGTATTCGCATCATCTATAGCGTGACCATCAACCTGGTACCGAACCACCTTGATAAGCGCGCACATAAATACGTCGGCATGGTGCGTCAGGCTTCGCGTAAGTATGGCGTCGATGAGTCGCTGATTCTGGCCATCATGCAAACCGAATCCTCATTTAACCCGTATGCGGTCAGCCATGCCGATGCGCTGGGACTGATGCAGGTGGTACAGCACAGCGCCGGGAAAGATGTGTTTCGCTCGCAAGGGCGCTCCGGCACACCGAGCCGTAGCTTCCTGTTTGACCCGGCCAGCAACATTGATACCGGTACCGCCTATCTGGCTATGCTCAACAATGTCTATTTAGGCGGCATTGATAATCCAACGTCCCGACGCTACGCGGTGATCACGGCGTATAACGGCGGTGCGGGCAGCGTGCTGCGCGTTTTCTCGAACGATAAAATTCAGGCTGCGAATATTATCAACAGCATGACCCCGGGGGACGTTTATCAAACGCTGACCACCCGACATCCGTCTGCTGAATCACGCCGATACCTTTACAAGGTCAATTCCGCCCAAAAATCATATCGACGCCGCTAATATATCCCTCTTCTGCCCCGGTAAACGGGGCCCGGAAGAGGGTAAAGTGTTAACCCCATCACTCTTTTGCTTTGCAATCAGAAATTGTTTGCAAATATTTGTCACAGGTAACAAAAAAAGAGTGTCTCTCGTTGATAGAATCACATCATCAAGCCCCGGCAAATGTGCCTTTTAAAACATTCATCCGCATCACGGTGTGAGGAAATTAACATGAATCTTAAGCTGCAGCTGAAAGTGCTCTCGTTTCTGCAGTTCTGCTTATGGGGTAGTTGGCTCACTACCCTCGGCTCCTATATGTTTGTCACCCTAAAATTCGATGGTGCATCCATTGGCGCAGTGTATAGCTCGCTGGGGATCGCCGCCGTGTTTATGCCTACGCTGTTAGGGATCGTGGCCGACAAATGGATCAGTGCGAAATGGGTGTACGCCATTTGTCACCTGGTCGGCGCAGCAACGCTGTTCGCCGCAGCCGAAGTCACCACCCCAGGCGCCATGTTCTTTGTAATCTTGCTTAACTCTCTGGCCTATATGCCAACGCTGGGGTTAATCAACACCATCTCTTACTATCGCCTGCAGTCAGCCGGGATGGATATCGTTACAGACTTCCCGCCAATCCGTATCTGGGGCACCATTGGCTTTATTATGGCGATGTGGGGCGTGAGCTTCTCCGGCTTCGAGCTGAGTCATATGCAGCTGTATATCGGTGCGACGCTGTCCGTTGTTTTGGCGCTGTTCACGCTGACGTTGCCGCATATTCCGGTGGCTAACCAGCAGAAAAACCAGAGCTGGTCGTCCATGCTGGGCCTGGATGCTTTCGCGCTGTTTAAAAACAAGCGTATGGCGATTTTCTTTATCTTCTCAATGATGCTGGGCGCTGAGCTGCAGATTACCAATATGTTCGGTAATACCTTCCTGCACAGCTTCGATAACAACCCGCTGTTCTCCGGTAGCTTCATCGTTGAACACGCCTCGGTGATGATGTCGATCTCGCAGATTTCCGAGACGCTGTTTATCCTGACCATCCCGTTCTTCTTGAGCCGTTACGGTATTAAGAACGTGATGCTTATCAGTATTGTGGCGTGGATGTTGCGCTTCGGCCTGTTTGCCTACGGCGATCCGACACCGTTCGGTACCGTGCTGCTGGTTCTGTCGATGATTGTTTACGGCTGCGCCTTCGACTTCTTCAACATCTCAGGCTCGGTATTCGTGGAGAAAGAGGTTCGCCCTGAAATCCGCGCCAGCGCACAGGGTATGTTCCTGATGATGACCAACGGCTTCGGCTGTATTCTTGGCGGTCTGGTGAGCGGTAAAGTGGTTGAATACTATACGCTGAACGGTATTACCGACTGGCAGACCGTGTGGCTGATCTTCGCTGGCTACTCGCTGGTACTGGCTTTTGCCTTCGTGGCGCTGTTTAAATACAAACACGTACGCGTTCCGACTGGCACGCAGACTATCGCACACTAACGTTTACGCAGAGAAAAGCGGGTTGCCAAAAGGTAACCCGCTTTTTTTGCGCTTACTTCACAACATATCCATACAAACGCTTAATACCGTCGGCATCCGTTTCACTGTAAACACCTTGCAGCTCCGGTGAGAAGCCCGGCAGCAGGTTTACGCCCTCTTCCAGCGCCAGGAAATAACGTTGCACCGCCCCGCCCCAGACTTCACCCGGTACCACGCACAGCACGCCCGGAGGATAAGGCAGCGCACCTTCTGCCGCAACGCGACCTGCGGCATCACAAATACGCACCAGTTCCACATCACCACGGATAAAGGCGCGGTTCGCATCCTGCGGGTTCATCGCCACGGCAGGCAAACTCTCCTGGCGGAACATCGCTTTTTGCAGATCCTTCACATCGAAGCTGACATATAAATCGTGCATCTCCTGACACAGTTCACGCAGCGTGTAATCCCGATAGCGTACCGGATACTTGTTGAAGATGGTGGGCAGCACATCTGCCAGCGGCGTATCGTCCTCAATATGCTGCTCAAACTGCGCCAGCATCGCCACCAGTTGCGCCAGTTTCCCGGTGCTTTCTGCCGGGGTCAGCAGGAACAGAATCGAGTTAAGGTCACATTTCTCCGGAACAATGCCGTTTTCACGCAGGTAATGCGCCAGAATCGTCGCCGGAATACCAAACTCAGTATATTGCCCGGTTTGCGCATCAATGCCCGGAGTAGTTAACAACAGCTTGCAGGGATCAACGAAGTACTGGTCGCGCGCGTAGCCGGAAAAACCATGCCATTTAGCACCCGGTTCAAAGCTAAAGAAGCGGCGCTCGCTGGCAATCACCGGCGTCGGATAGCTTTCCCACGGTTTGCCATCGACTACCGGGGGAATAAACGGCTGAATCAGCTTACAGCGGGTAAGTATCGCTTTACGGGCCTCGATCCCCAGCGCCACACACTCCGCCCATAGCCGACGACCGCTCTCGCCCTCATGGATTTTGGCGTTCACATCCAGCGCCGCAAACAGCGGGTAAAACGGACTGGTGGAAGCATGCAGCATAAACGCATTGTTCAGACGCTTGTGCGGGCAGAATCGCGCCTGACCACGAATATGGTTATCCTTTTTGTGGATCTGCGAGGTTTGCGAGAATCCGGCCTGCTGTTTGTGTACCGACTGGGTGACAAAGATCCCCGGATCGTCAGCATTGAGCTCCAGTAGCAGCGGTGACCCATCGGCCATCATCGGGATAAATTGCTCGTAGCCAACCCAGGCAGAATCAAACAGGATGTAATCGCACAGGCTACCGATCTTGTCGATCACCTGCCGGGCATTGTAGATCGTACCGTCATAGGTACCGAGTTGAATGATAGCCAGACGAAACGGGCGCGGCTGGTCAGCCTTGTGCGGCGCAACTTCACGCAGTTGCTGGCGCAGATACGCCTCATCAAAGCAGCGCTCATCAATGCCGCCAATAAAGCCAAACGGATTACGCGCTGCTTCCAGATAAACCGGCGTCGCGCCTGCCTGGATCAGCGCGCCGTGGTGGTTGGACTTATGGTTGTTGCGATCAAACAACACCAGATCGCCGCGCGTCAGCAGCGCATTGGTCACCACTTTATTCGCCGCAGAAGTCCCGTTCAGCACAAAGTAGGTTTTATCCGCGTGGAAAACTTTCGCGGCAAATTTCTGCGCATGTTTCGCTGATCCCTCATGAATCAGCAGATCTCCCAGCTTAACGTCAGCGTTGCACATATCCGCGCGAAACAGGTTCTCGCCAAAGAACTCGTAGAAATGTCGACCCGCCGGATGCTTCTTAAAAAACTCACCGTGCTGGTGCCCCGGGCAGGCAAACGTGCTGTTCCCCATTTCGACATACTGGGTAAGCGTGTCATAGAACGGCGGCAGCAACTCTTCCTCATACTGACAGGCAGCAGACTCCAGCTCCAGCCAGTCCTGAGCCTGACCGCGAATCACCGCGTTAACGCCCGCAGGTACATCGACATCAGACTCTGCGAACAAAAACACCGGTATATGAAAACCAGTGCGTTTCAGCAAAGCCAGGATCCCACTGCGGCTGTCCGCAACGGTAATGACGACTGCCGCGACGTCAGTAAAATCGGTACTGTCCAGCGTCACCACCTTGCGATGAGTAGACAGACGGGAAACCAGTTCACCACTGGCGGCAATATTCATTGATTTCATAAGCGCAAAAACCCGTATCGGGAGAATCAAAAGTCCCGGGCAAAGCCGCATTGCTATGCCCCACGAAATGACAGGTCAAACTGGTCACCAGCCCCGACCGCCAGACATCAGTAAAAGCAGATAGCCTCTGATTTTACTGTTATCCTGCAGTGAGCGTGCGCTGCCCTCACCGCATGGTGGGAGAGTATAGATAAGTCGCAGGAAGGGGCAAACGTCGCGCAAAAAGGCGATATTGAAGGCGATGTAGGGGGAGTAATGTCATCCCAGGCAGCCCCATTCAGACAGGAGAAAATTCGCGCAATCATGGCACCTTTCACCTACAGGCGCAAGATAAAATCCTGTGCTTAAACCTCACAGATAAACAAACATTTCGTCTGAAAATAGCGGCATAATAATGCAATCTGAAACATAATTTCACCTAGGTAATTGCCTTTAACATCAATACGATAATAGGTATGCAGGAGCTAACGTGGTAATCGGACCCTTTATTAATGCCAGCGCCATTTTACTCGGTGGCGTTCTTGGCGCGCTGCTCAGCCAGCACTTACCCGAACGTATTCGGATCTCAATGACCTCAATATTCGGGTTGTGCTCGTTGGGGATTGGTATCCTGCTGGTTATCAAATGCGCTAACTTGCCGGTGATGGTTCTGGCGACGCTGGTCGGTGCATTAATTGGCGAATTCTGCCATCTGGAAAAAGGAATCAATGCCGCGGTTGCCAAAGCGCAACAGCTTTTCACCAAATCGGATGTCAATGCAACACACGAATCCTTTATCCAAAGCTATGTGGCCATCATCGTGCTGTTTTGCGCCAGCGGGACCGGGATATTCGGGGCGATCCATGAAGGGATGACCGGCGATCCTAATATTTTAATCGCCAAGTCATTTCTGGATTTCTTCACGGCCATCATTTTTGCCTGTTCATTAGGAATCGCGGTATCGGCAATTTGCGTGCCGATGCTGGCAATCCAGCTAACGCTTGCCACCTGCGCCACACTGATTTTCCCCCTGACGACGCCCGCCATGATGGCCGATTTCAGCGCGGTAGGCGGACTGCTGTTGCTGGCGACGGGTCTACGTATTTGCGGAATCAAAATGTTTGCGGTGGTGAATATGCTTCCCGCCCTGCTGCTGGCAATGCCGCTTTCCGCAGCATGGACGGCATTTTTTGCCTGAGAATGCGTGCAATACCAGCAATGTGGTGATAGATTGTGCAGTCTGCATTGATTTGAAGAAATTTCGTTGACGAAACGAAGTGAATCGGGTTTAATGCGCCTCGTTGCCCGGATAGCTCAGTCGGTAGAGCAGGGGATTGAAAATCCCCGTGTCCTTGGTTCGATTCCGAGTCCGGGCACCACTATTCAAAGCCGGTTGGTCAGATTTGCAAGATGCAATACTGACGGACACGAAGACGAGCCAGTAAAAACACGATGTAACGCTGTTACTTGCTGTTGAAAATAGGCTCTTGAGAAACAGACTTGTTGTAGCAAGTCTGTTTTTTTCGCGTCTGATATTTGCAAGAAATCATTTCAATGTCAAATAATGTAAGCGTTTGACACCATTCCTGAATCCATTCTCACTACATCAATTCGGTTTCGAGTATATCCCGCAGACTATCAACACTTTCGTCAATGTATTCCAGCGTCGATGTGATGCTGACATGGCCCAGCAGTTTCTTCACCGCGTACAAATTACGTTCAGGTGATTTCATCATGTGTGTTGCTACCGTATGGCGGAACCGATGCGGCGTAATCGTAAACTTACACTCCCGTGATAAGCGCCGGAAGAACGCTCTCAGCGGGTACTCGTTCATCACCTCCGGGTACTTACTTTTTCTCATCAGGTCGAACCAACCCACATTGAACACCTGATCACCCGGTTCCATCCCTGCCTCACCGGCTTTTCTCACCAGTTCCTCCAGCGATGGATACAACGACGAAACAATCGGAACCCGATGCTCGCGATGGTTTTTCGCTCCCTCGATATTCAGATCAATCCACTTCTCCTCAAGATTGATATCGCCCAGCCGGATATGCAGAAGCTGGTTTTGCCGTATCGCGGTATAACGAAAAACATTTACCACCGTCAGCCAGAACCACGCCGGGAGTAGCGCATTTCTGCGACCATTGAACATGCAGCTGTTCCCCTTCCCTGTCTCAGCGTCCAGATGTTGTTCCATCAGTCGGTACATCGCGTCCATTTGCGTCTGTGTCAGCGTCTTCTTCTTTTTCGTGCCAGGGCGAACAACCGCGCCATTGAAGGGATTTTCAGTCTGCGGCAAAAGCCCCTGCTTGATGCCAAAATTAAACAACGCCCGCATGTGGGCAACTTTGTTATTCCACGTTCGGGTCGCGCAGTTATGGTCATTCAGCACCGTATGACGCCATTTCAGCACCGTCAGGTGATCGATCTTAGTCGGATTAAACGATGTGAATCCTTCGAATGAGCGAACCACTTTCTGGTAGCTCCACTCCGTCGCCGGTCGTAATGATTTGCTGTAAAAATACTGTTCAGTAAGAAGCCCAAAGGAAATACCATCCATAAGAATATCCTTATATAACAATAAGTAACAAGTCATCCTCAGGATTGTTATCGCCTGTAAAAATCTTACTGGCAAGTGTCAGATGCCAACTCATCCAACAGCGTCCCTTGTCCTGGTACATCATGCGGCTACCTCATCGATAAACTTCACCCCCTCAGCAGTGCGTATCCAGCGTGGGGCTTTTATTTCCGCTACGAAGTGATGGATCAGGTCGAACAATAGCCAGCTAAGGTATTTCTCCGTTTCAGAGGAGAACCCCTGCCCGGAGAGTGTTTGCGTCAGAGCGAGGCAATACTGGCAAACCTCTGTGCATTCAGGCCCGAAACCAGAAGAACAGGCAGGAAGAGTATCAACAGTGAGACTTTCAACGAGATGGGGAGGAACAGGTTCAAGCAGTGTGGGCTGTAGCAACGTCAGGCAGGTGTTGATCCTGCCACAGAGCGCCATTTTCAGCACCGGGTCATCGCATTCGATCAGAGCCTCAGCAAAGTTTTCGCAGTGCCCGGCTAACACCGTAAAATCGGTGGTGGAGCTGAAAGGGATGGTGAGTAACAGATGAATCTGGTCGAGGGTTGTAGCCATAATCCGGTTTTTCAGTTGAGCCATGTAACGCGTTAATCGTACAGCTCAGAAATGAACCCGTAGCGGTATTAATTTCGCGAATATTGCTCAGGTAACCCAGCCCATCAATATGCAAATTAAAGTAGCTGGATTGTGGTTTGGATTGTATCGGTGCCGGAGCTGCTGATTGAGCAGGAACTGGAGCCGGGGCATTCTTGCTGGCACTGTTTTTTTAGCTTTAGCGGTGGTGGTTTTAGATGCTGTAGACATGATGTTTCTCCTGGAAAAATTCGATAGACGGAGAAACATCCCAGTCGGATGTTTTCCCGCTGGGGTGTCAGACAGATATACACGAATGTATGACGCTGACGGTCTGTGGTTGAAGTATACCTTTATCGCTGCCGCGATCCCTGCTTTCAAAGGTTAAGCAAGGTTACCGCCCGAAGGCATCGTCTCTCAGGTCACGACGATTTTGGCTGGCAATCACCCGAAGGCGTCCCTCTCAGATTACCGGGACATTGGCTGTTGTCGGTGACAACGGGGTAAGAGTAATAATTGTTCACAACTTCCCCCAAAAAAGCAATGTAAAAAAGTAAAGGTATTGCATCATTTTTTAATACGTTGAAATTCTGTCTTCCCTGCTACCATCCAATAATCCAGATTAACTTCTGTATTATCTTGAATAGCCAAATCGCTGTTCAAAGCCACACCTAGCGCATCTAAATAGTCAATAGCAGACTTAATGACCTTGGCTAAAAATAAAAGAAACCGCTCCATATCTGGCGGGTACATTAAATCCGTTTCAGATTCAAATATATAATGAGTTCTAGCCTCATCTTCCTTTACATACGTGTTAATGGCGGTTTCCAGCACCCATAGATTAAGCACATACATCACTTCAGGATTATCAAGCTTATCCAAAACATACCTAATTTCAGGTTTCCACTCTATAGATTTTGTTAAAAGCTCATTTTGTACATGCCCGATAAACTTATTTCTTAAGTATTTTACAAAAAGATACCCATCCTCTGAATTTTTATATATTTCTGATAGCCCACGATGATGGCGATATACAGTTCGGATGGTATTCTCAAAATCAACGACATTTGATATTGTTAAAAATGAGTGTTTCAAGAGTATGATTCCGGTCATACCTTTAATGCCACCAGATTGAAATTGCTTATCAATTTCAATCAAATCAGCCTTTAGTAAATTTGATTTTATCAAACGTTCCATGATCCACCTCGTTATAAACAAAAAGGCCCAATCCCATCCTGGTATCGAGCCTCTGAACCTGTACCACGGGTTCATCGTCAATGTCACTTCTCCGGGCCAGAGCCTTTTTTGGCCGACGTGTAATTTCACGGAGGGTCACGCCTTACAACCTCATCCAGGTAACAAAATGGGTCGCTATACTGTCCAGTCGTCCGCCTGTAGGAACGAAAAATCGGATTACCGCAGTCGCGGGGTACTTCAAAGCCATCAGCAAAATAGCAAATTCACGCCACGCTTCCAACCAAAAACATAAAGCCAGTCAGACACTTTTCTTTGCCGGACTTTTCCGCCGACGAGCGGGCTTCTTCGCCCCAACGTTCACAATCCCATTGCAATCAGGGTAGCTGGCGCATCCCCAGAATGTGCCTGATTTCCCTGTGCGCTGACGAGTCGCCCCACCGCAAACCGGGCACGGTGGAGACGGCGGCAACGTGATCTTCACCGTCTGCTGCCGCCCCTTTGCCACCAGTTGCGTTGTCCAGGCTGATTGTTTTGCCATAAAGTCATCCAGCGACATCCGCCCTTCAGCGATATAATCCAGAGACTGTTCCCAAAGCGCCGTCATTCCCGGATCTTTAAGCTGTGCCGGTAACACATCCATCAGATCACCAGCTATAGGTGTCGCCAGCAGGTGTTTGCCCTTCTTCACCACAAAGACACGTTTCAGGAGCGTTTCAATCACGCCAGCCCGGGTCGCTTCCGTTCCCAACCCTGCGTTCTCTTTGAGGATCTTTTTAAGACGCGGATCGGTAACAAACTGCGCCGCATTCTTCATCGCCGCAATTAACGTCCCTTCCGTATAATGCTCAGGCGGTTTTGTCTGCTGTGGTTTTGCTTCCGCGCCGGTGACCTGACATGCACTCCCTTTAGCCATTGCAGGCAATCGGGCTTTGTCACCAGCAGCGTCTGTATCCTCTTCAGCATCTTTACCAAACAGGCTCTTCCAGCCAGCAACCACTACAACCTTACCGCTGGCCTTAAATAACTGCCCACCACAATTCAGCGAAACCCGAGTGGCATCCACTTCATGGTTTGGCAGGAACTGAGCCATATAATGCAGCCGGATAAGCTGGTAAACGTTGCGCTCCTGCTCACTCATTTTCGCCAGATCACAAGGCTGCTTTGTAGGGATGATGCCGTGGTGTGCGGTGATCTTTTTATCATTCCAGATGCGGGAAACATGCTGTACATCAAGCCTCGAGATAATCGCAGATAAAGCAGGATCGCTTTGCTGTACCGAGGCCATCACCTGCCCGATTTCTCCACGCATTGATGTCGGCAAATAGCCACAGTCAGTACGAGGATATGTCGTCGCTTTGTGGGTTTCATACAGAGCCTGGGCGATATCCAGAACCTGCTGAGCACCATAGCCAAAACGGCGGGAACAGGCTTGCTGTAACGTACCGAGATCGAATGCCAACGGCGCGGATTCGGTTTCCCTTTTAGTTTCCACGTCTGTCACCTTCGCCTGCCCGGTTTTCTGGCAAAGCTGGACCACCTGCTGCGCCGCTGTTGGGTTGATACAGCGTTTTTCCTCGTCACAATACGCTGTCGCGGGCACCCATTGCGCCTGAAATGCGAGCCCTCCCGCAGCCAGCTGTGCCGCAACATTCCAGTAAGGTTTCGGAACAAACTGCGCAATATCGCGATCCCGCTCCACAATCAGGTTGAGCGTCGGAGTCTGTACCCGCCCCACGGATAACACGCTGCCATAGCCGTTCTCCCGGGCCTTTACCGAATACAGACGCGTCAGATTCATGCCGATTTGCCAGTCAGCCCGGGCACGGCCCAATCCGGCCAGATAGTACGGTTGCGTTTCACTGCCTGGTTTTATCGCCGTCAGCGCAGCGCGAACGCTGGCCTCGTCCAGCGCCGAGAGCCATAACCGCTCAACCTTCCCCTGATAGTGACAGTAATCGAGGATTTCACGGGCAATCACCTCGCCTTCCCGATCCGCATCGGTGGCGATCACTACCGTATCAGCCTGTTTCAGTAGTTTCTGGATGATGGCAAACTGGGCTGCGGCATCAGGTTTAATCTGCATTTGCCACGCTGTCGGCAATACCGGCAACACGTCAGTACGCCACGGCACACCGAATTGTTCACCATAGGCGTCCGGACTGGCCTGTTCCAGCAGGTGACCAAAACCCCAGGTCACACACACACCGTTTCCGGTCTGATGGCCCGGCATTTTCTTTGTCGCACCGAGTACCGCAGCGATATCCCGTCCCTGACTGGGCTTTTCACACAAAAATAGCCTCATCGAGTCGTCCCTTCCGCTACGCCCTTCATATTCTCAAATAATTTGCAGGTGTACGCCGCCGTGGCATGAGAGACCAGACCGGAACGAAAGGTGATATACATGCGGCTACCGGAACCGTTTTTCTCCAGCTCGACCTGAATGCTGTCGCTGGAATTCTCACTTCCCCAGTCACGGCCCATTTTGTAATAGCTCCCGGGTTGCCCATCCCATACCCATGCCCCATCGACTGCTGAAGCGGCAGTCCATCCTCCACTTTGCGTACCGTTGTTACGCAGCTGCGCCACTTCTTCAGCCGAGATAAATCCGTAGTAGCGTTTTACCCGCGCCGCTGCCGTATCAACGTCAACAGGAAAACGGTATTCCTGCGCTATTTTGTGGCTGGCCTGCGGTATGCCTTTCGACAACACTACCGGACCATTGTCTGCAGGTGCGGAACCGACTGAGAATATCCCACTACTAATCTGGTTTATCGCACTGTTGACACTGTCAACACTCGCACAGCCACTCAGGCAGGTACTCAGGATGAACAACCCAGTAAAAGCAGTTTTATTGCTGATCATCCGGCACCTCCTGCTTTGTTTCTTTGTCCTTGCGTGACTGACGTTTGAAAGCGGCTTTCAGCGCCTTAATACTTTCGGCGCTTACTGTCGGAGAAAAGCGAGAACGTCGGGTTCCCAGCAGGATCGCCCTGTCCAGATCCCCCAATTGTTCGATAGCCTGTCGGGCAACATCATTATTTGAGGCAATATCCTGGCGGGTAACGGGTTGAGAACGGTAACGCAGGGCAACCGAGAAGATACGGCGAATTTGATGGCTACCGCGATGTAGCCAGGCTTTGCGCTCTTTCAGCGACATCAGACCGTAATGGTGAGCCTGAAAGACACGCAGAATAAGCTGGTCGAATCCAACAAGGAGATAAACGCAGCGGTATCCCAGAGGAGTATGGCTGTGAACGCCGATATTCAGCGGTGCGGTAGAGGTGACCCCGGAAACAGAAGCGTTAGCAGGCAGCATTGCCATCAGGGCATCAATATCGTTCAGCCATGTCTGGAGCTGTTGGCTGGCTGTCTCCAGCAGTGTTTCCACTTCCACCAGGGCCGCATCTGCCCACGGATTATCCGTCAGTGAATCGCGGTTAATCCGGGAAATGAGCCGGAAAAATAGCGGCATTCCGATGAGAGAAGGCTTACCATCCGAGGCTGGTCGCCCGCTCCAGGTGCTAATGGCGTATTGAGTGTGTAGCTCGATGCGCAACTCAGAATACAGTGCACCGGCTTTCTTTTCTGACTTGTCTGACATAGGAATCCATCCGATAAGGGGGTACGAAATGGAAATAGTCAGGGATTTTTGAAACTGATCACAATAAAAAACCATAAACAAATAATAACTAATTCCTCACGGATAGATATCAGTTACAGTAAAGATGGTCGAGCATGTTTCTTTACATGGGGTTTTGAATAATGAAATTGAATTTTAATGCAACTTGCCCAAAGTGCAGTCAAAAACAAAGTTTTGTAGCTTTAGCAATCAGTTCTGAAAATAGTGCTTTGGCGTACGATATTTTTCATCATGATGAGTGGAAGACATTTTGTTTTCACGCTTTCTCAGTTGCAACCTACTGTGACCATTGTAAAAATTACGTCACCGCAAATATTTCAATCAATAATGATAAGATTACCCAAGAATCTAAACTTGAAAGTTATGCTAACAAAACACTCACACTATCGGAAAATGACGATATTATTATTGATTTTGATATTCCACCTATTGAACCACCCCAATATTTCGAATCCCCTCCAGTTACGTCACCATATGATCTTCTGACCCAAGCCAAAAGTTGTTTCAAAATTAGCGCGTGGGATGCTGTTGGTATCGTCTGTAGAAAGATAATTGATATTGAGACTCAAAAAATATGGAGAATAAAAAACCCTTATAACACGGATAAATCTGATAAGGAAAACAAAATACCTTCATTAGCAAAAAGGCTTGAAGATCTATTAGTACCAGAGATCAGGAACAATAAAAAGAAAAGGGAAGATATAGACAGAAATAATGTATACAAACATATTGATGTAGAAAAATTTGAGCATCATCTTTTTTATATAGCCGATAGTTTAAGGGAGGAGGGGAATAGTGCTGCGCATAATATTCTAGCCATCGAGCAAGATGCTGCTGAACATGCAATCATTTGTGCAGAGTTATGTCTTGACTTACTTGACGAACATAAAAAAACTCCGAATAATAAATAGTTCAAAATATATGGGCAATAAAAATCATATCGCCCATAGAACACCCCATTAACTTTACCTACATAACCATTTCAATTATATTTGATATTATTTTTTCGCGTAAGCTAAAACCCATGCTTTCTCAACTCGCAAAAAACTTTAACAATAGGATCATTATTTTCACTATTTCTATTTAATAACCCAAGAATCGTAGAAGAAATACCCAGCACCGACCCCATTGCAGTCAGAGGCAAGGACGCAGCACAAAAATAAGCCAAGCCATAACTACCGATAGAAGAGGCCGCAATTGCTTGGGGAAGATATTTTTTCAATACATTTTTATCTGCATTTTTTATCTCTTCAGCAATAGCATCTTCTATATCATTAGCGACTTCATTAAGATCAATTTCTCCTCCAGAGGTTATTTTATTAAGAAATTCATAATGAAATTTCTTTTCAGATTGCACTATCTCTTGAAAGTCAGAAAGAGAAATACTATCCATAGTAACAAACCCCTCTTTCACTAACATACTTTCTGTTAGAAGAGCGCCTAACAGACCTTTGTATGCATAATCTAATGAGGTTTTTGTTAGTATTTTACTAGATGTAATATTGACTGACATCAATTCATCATAGTTATCTTTAGATTCAGCAATCGTATAAGGGTGTAAGTTGCATTTTTTAGTAATCGACCACAAGTTAATAAATGACATAATATTTACATTAATCTCTACATCATTTTTAATGCATTCGACCATCATTCTCTTCGATTCTTCATGCCACTGAAAAGGAGAGGGTATAATAACGACACGACCAGTCTGAGCAAGAGGTAGTAAGCTAGCGAGCTCAGTAACGACAGTGCATAAATGAGGAATATTAACTTTCGCCAAATCTTTTCTATTTAATATTCTTTCATATAAGTAATCAATTAATACGACACGATCCGATATTAAAAAACCAATCTGCATTGCCTTTTTAAAATCATTAACCAACCCGAACATTCCAGATTGAATCTTAGCATCATGCTTTTGAACACATATATCTATAGCACTATTCGCCCTCTCCCATATAGAACTGAAATGTTCTTTCAAGGCACTCAACTTATCAACAGACACATCATCAGGAAAAATAATGGCATTCCCATCATTATCTAACTCTATATCAAGACAATTAATTACCCCAGAGATATAATCAATCGTGAATGAGTTGTATTGAACCATGATATCACCAATTTTTATAGGAGTTTCGTATTTCTCTACCAATTATTTCATTGAATGCTTTCTCTAACTCATCCATTCCTGATTGATCACTAGGGTAGATATCTATTAATTTAATACCTGAAATTGAAAGTTTATTTTGCTCTTGGATTATTTCAGATAAAACATCCTTATATAAAGATTCATTAATCGTCTCGAATCCATCACAAATCCATTTATCCACAGTATATTTCACAACACTATTTATTACTGACACAGGGGCAACTTCATTACATAAAATAGAAACAAAATTCATATTATCAGATAATAGAAGTTCTGTTTCATCGGAAAACATAATTTCAATATGACGCCAGAAATCCTTAGGGCTGAGTTCCCATAAATACTCAAGATAATCCGCTATATAGTCCTGTTGAAACTTTCGCATATTAACTCTATATAGTACGTCATGATCACTCATACTCTCGACATCTTTAATTGCATCATTAGGATTCATATCCTTCAAAGTGTCATGATATTCCTCAGTCCAATGATATTTGGTCGAATTACTCACTTTTTTTCCTTATAAATATATTATGTACGTCGTCATTTCACAGCAGTCTTTGGAATGATACATCCCGAGGTAAAGCTCAACAACTACCACTGTTGACACTGTCAACACTGTCAACACTGTCAATACTGTTCATATTATGACCTGAAATAATGCTCCCGGATCTCAGCCATCACACCGGATACAAACTCTCTTCGGGCACGTTTGACCTCTTTTTTCCCAGCAGATGGTGGCACTACAACCGATTTTGGCTTTGCAGGCGGATGTACTGCCCCCGTATCACCAACGTTAAACTGCCCTTCCCTTGCCCGCTTCAGATTCGCCAGCAGGTAGGCCGTGACATTCCTGACCTCTGTCGCTTTCATACGGCCAGCCAGATCGTCCAACATCCGCTGTCCCAGTCCGTCAGATAACGCACTAAGTTGTTGCTCCAGCATACCCCGGTCAGTCGTGTTCAGCCGTTCGATTACCACCGTCGGCCATGACAACCGACTTTCGCTCCCTACGTACGTATCTTTTACACTCTGTGTAAAACTACGTACGTAACGGTTCGATTTTCGAACTAAGCCGCCATCCGTTGACTTCCGGCTTAGTTCGGAATCCGAACCCGGTAAAATATCCCCTTTTAGAACGCCAAGTTCGGATTCCGAACTCTGTGTATTTTGACCTGGTTCGGTTTCAGAACTGGGGATTTTCTTCTGCCGTGATAACACCATTTCCCGCGGAGTTTGTGGCGCGGATAACCGGGCTTCTATCAGCGCAACACGTGAGTGTCGGTGACGCATACGGCTATCGGATTTGATATCCTGCAAAACGGCCAGCGCTGTCAGGCGTATCGTTTTATTGGTGTGTCGGCAGGCATCAGCAACAGCATCAAGCCAACCAGGATCGAAATATTCCGCGTCAAACAACCCCAGCGGCTCATCGTGCTGGGCATAAATATTCCCACGAATACGCCCGGATTTATCTCTGACACGTTTGCACAAGCTCAGCTAACCTCCGCGGCGGACCTTCATGTATTGCCCATTATCTTCATCCAGGATGACGCCCTTCTCCGGGTCCTGCGGATCCTGGCGCGGAGATTTCGCGTAATAGTCCGGGTCATACCAGTCGCTCACCCACTCGTAGCCGTTCTCTGCCATGCCGTACAGCCCGCCGGGGGTCGGCGGATAGCGATCGACGGCATAACGCACCAAGGAACTTTCCACGCCGGTCGCCTCTTCCGTAGCCTGCCGGTCCTCGCTGGTGGCGTAGTTTTCCCCCCGCCCGGTTTTCTCATCCTCACGCCAGTCGCCGTCATCCGTTGCCACCAGAATATACTGACCCCGGTCACGCGCCGCGTACTCCCACTGCGCTTCCGTCGGCAGGGAAAACGGCAGCCCCGTCTTCTTTTTCAGCCAGCGGCAGTAATTCTCGGCCTCAGTCCATGACACCACCGCCGGACTGTTTTTAAAATGGGTCATGTCCGCCAGGATTTTATTCCGCCATTCTTTATCAAACTGCTGGGCAGGTAATCCCGCCATTTTCAGATAAAAAGCGTAATCCTCATGGGTCACCTTGAAACGACCGATGGAATAGCTGTTCAGCGTCACTTCATGCACGGGTTTGGTATCTTTTTCCGGTGAACAGCGCGCCCCCTCACCGTGCGTGCGGGAGCAAAAATCCCCCATCCAGAACGTGCCGCCCGGAATAAACACCAGATCGCCGGTGATGCGTTGCAGGTAGTGTGCTAATTCAGCGTTATCCTGCGCCGCAGGCTCCGGTTTATCGCAACCGCTCAGCAACAGCAACAACGCCAGGCTATATTTATAAATTCGTTTTTTTTCCATTAATCGTTACTCTCCCATTTTTGCTGATACTGAGGATCAACCGGCACAAAATGGCACAGTGACCTATAAAATGGATTATCATCACAATGTAATTTGTATTGTTTGCTGCAATTTGGCGAAAAAGAATAACCGTAGGTTGGTTTTTCCTTTAAACGCGACACCAGTTCATCGAAATCTCGCAACTCTAGTTTATCGATGATATTATCCAGCTCGTCATCACTATCAATGCCCGTCTGCAGGAATATCCGGATATTCTTTTGCGCCATTTTTACAATCGCGTCCTCATTACCGGGATACACCGTTCCCGTTGCAGTAATACGCGTCAACACCTTTTTCCACTCCCGTTTGGTTTGAATACTGGACAAAATAAACAATACCGCTTTTTTTCGTTCATGGTTGGTATCCGGGATAATACCATCACCCTGGTTATTGATATCAATACGATCGTAGGCGCCGTCTAAGGTCAGGAGATACAGGGTAGCACCTTTTGCCTCAGGCGAATAAAGATATACATTGCCAGGGTTGCTATTAATTTTAAGCGCAAATTTATTGCGCTTTGCCGACTGGTCTCTTGCCGTCATAATTTCTGTAAACGTTGATTTAATAAACCCAGAGAAATCTTTGAGAACATCATCAAAATCAGCCTTCATCTTATCATAATACTCTTTGTATTTTTTCTCCTTATCCATCAATAAAATATACCACAAGGCATTAAACGCCTCCTCCTCAATAATCACCCAGTGCTTATAGTCCATGCCATAGAGTTGATAGATAACCCATACGGCGAATTCCATAAACAGCTCGGGAGTAATCTCACCCTCCACAAGTCCCTTCGCGCCGGGGCCCAAACACAAACTGCCATGCATATGGAACCTGAATCTTCCTTTAACAAAACGAACCCTAAACTCACCGCTGGCCCCAGCGCCTAACTGAACCTCGCCACCGACTTTAAGCGAACCAAAATCCTGGAAATCACCTAAATGCTCTTCTTTCTTTTTATTCTTTTCTTTTTGATTTTGCAGTTGAATTAATTTATCCATTGCCGAGGCGTCAAGCATTAAGTCTGGTTCAAGACCTAATTTTTTTAACATGGCCGGGATTTCCGCCACCAGTGAAGTAAAGGGTTTCAGCCACTGTAATGTTCCACCTAAACTGGCGCCAACTTTAGCACCACCAAAGGCTTCCGCTTTTACTTCCAGTCCTTTTTTTGCTTTGCCTTTATTGCCCTTAACTTTTACGCCTTCTTTTCGTTCAACAAATGTTGAACTTTTGGTGCGATTCCCCATTAGCAACTGTTTTTGGTTGTATGTCACAAACTGCAGATTGGCTTCTATCTTGGCTGATGCGCCAACATACCCGGTCAATTTCCCTTCTATTTTTGCCCTCAGGACACCAATATTGGCTTCTTCCTTATCATTAATCATAAATTTAAGCGGCCAGCCGGTCCGGTCGGGAACAAAAAGTGTGGAGTTTACTTTTCCAGAGAAAACGGTTAATTCAGCTTGAGCCTCACCTTTTATTTTCACTTGTCCGGTATCAGGGTCCCAGCTATTAAGCGTGGAGGCATTCGCTGTCAAACGCATAAATTGAGCACCCGCAGAAACATCAATATATTCACCCGTGTGCTTATACTTTTTATCGTTCCATACCTCGGCCCATTCTGTTAATGTCTTCTCAAATTTGATGTTTGCACCGACAGTCATTGTGCGATCCATCATTTGTTTAATCTTCTCCTTGGCTGTTTTCAACTTCTCTGATAAAGATTTTATATCGATACCAATAATATTATTATCTTCATCTTTGGTGAAAATATTATCACCACTAAAATCATCCACGGAAATCACTGTGAATTTTGTTTCAAACTTCTTATAGTCTTCTTCTTTAACATATGAATAAAATCGACCAAAAGCTCGCTTCTTAATATCTTCAATGGGTATTAGCTCAACTATAGGTTTATACCCACTTTGTTCATTGAAATCCCCCAACTCCTGCTGTAGATTTTTAGTTGCCGTTTGTAGCTCACCTTCAGCCTTTGATATTTCATTTTCCAGTTCGGGCAACCTGTCCTTATTGGCAGTATCCTTTAACTGCACACCATATTTTTCAATAGCCTGAGAGTATTTATTTTTTGCAATATGTTGTTTATTTACCAGGTCGCTCAGTTTGCTCATAGCAACTTCAAACACGCTGGCATCCGCTTCATCAATAAAAATCAATTGTAATTTGTCAATCCTGAAATAGCATTGACAAGATTTGACAATCACAATTTTTACATTTGACTCAACCTTACTCGTTTGATGATCTGCTGCTGGCGTGTTTGAACCGCTCATAATCTTTTCCCTGATTATTCAGATGCATAAATTAATAAATTATCACTTCACCGGACTCGGGTGGTTCACTGCACAGCGCACGGCTTTGTCGCTTGGCCGGTATGATCTGCTTTCAGGGTCCGCTTTATAGCGCACCATGGTCAGCCCGCGCCCCGGCCCTGAGTAGTCCTGGCTGCGCAGCACCCGCGTGTAGTACCCGTCCGGGTCTTTAAATACCGGCTGCTCCGGGCCCTGCGGGTCTTTTACCGGCGAATGGCTGTAGTATTCCGGGTCATACCAGTCCTTCATCCATTCCCAGCCGTTTCCGGCCATGTCGTAAATCCCCAGCGGATTGGGGGGACGAAAATCACGTGGAAGCGGGGATAGCCACTTGAGGGTTGAGCCTGTCTTTTTGGCATACTCTTCAGTATCCAGCTCAGTGGCAATGTTGATGCCCTTGCGGTTTTCTATACGTATCGTGCCGTCATCGGTGGGCGCCACCACATATTTACCCCGGCTACGCGCCGCGTATTCCCACTGCGCCTCCGTCGGCAGCGAGAACGGCAGGCCCGTTACCCCTCCCAGCCACGCACAGTACCGCTCCGCTTCGTTCCAGTCCACGCGGGCTGGCGTATCCGGGATCCGTCTCCTGTCATTCCAGTCCCTCCCGCTCAAACGCCCCTTGACCTCCCGGCCCTTCAGGCCATTCCAGGCCAGATAAAACTGGTACTGCTGGTTGCTGGTTTTAAACTTACTCAGCGAATAGCTGCTTAACTCCACCCTGTGCAAAGGCTTGCTGTCTTTATGCCCGTCGTACTGCAGTTTTTCCACGCCATATTCTTCGCCAAAATCCCCCATCAGATATTCACCGCCTTCCACAAATACCTGCTCTGACTTTATCTGCGCCACAAACTCCTGCAGCCGGGCCTGGTCTTCCGCACTGTGCAGGGGTTTGACTGAGGCGGGGTTTTGATCGCAGCCAGCTGCTGCGACTATCGCAATGGCGCACAGCCACAACCTGTCGTTTTTCATTATCACAGACCTCACTTCACCGGACTCGGGTGGTTAACGGCGCAGCGCACGGTTTTGTCGGTTGGCAGATATGGTCTGCTTTCAGGGTCCGCTTTATAGCGCACCATGGTCAGTCCGCGCCCCGGCCCTGAGAAGTCCTGGCTGCGCAGCACCCGCGTGTAGTACCCGTCCGGGTCTTTGAATACCGGCTGCTCCGGGCCCTGCGGGTCTTTTACCGGCGAATGGCTGTAGTATTCCGGGTCATACCAGTCCTTCATCCACTCCCAGCCGTTTCCGGCCATGTCGTAAATCCCCAGCGGATTGGGGGGACGGAAATCACGTGGAAGCGGGGATAGCCACTTGAGGGTTGAGCCTGTCTTTTTGGCATACTCTTCAGTATCCAGCTCAGTGGCAATGTTGATGCCCTTGCGGTTTTCTATACGTATCGTGCCGTCATCGGTGGGCGCCACCACATATTTACCCCGGCTATAGAGCATGTGCTCAACGCTGTGTTCGCTGTATCCGACAGAGCGCCATACCAGAACTGTCGCTCCTGCGTCAGTTCAATCGCGACAACGCGAGATGGCAGGCTGGCTTCCAGTAGTTCCACCAGCAGTGCAAACAGTGGCGGGAATACCTGCTGCGGATTTGCGTGCTGGTATGGAGGTACAACGCTGACATCATTTTCTAATGAAAAGGTCAGCAGGCTGCCGGCTAACCGCGCCAACTCCCGCCACAAAAGCTCGGGGTGACGACCTGGGTTTTGCAGCATTTCTTTCAGAACAGGCTCCGAGCTATTAAGCGCATTCAGCAGCCAAAACAATGAAACGTCTGCTACCGCAAAATCCGCCATTCGTTCATTACTTTCACGGCGCAAGGCCATCAGACGGCGGCAACGGGCCTGGATACGGTGTACCAAATCACCGAGCGAATTGATTAATGAGGGGCTCGCTGAGAGTGAAAGCGAGGGTGGTAAAAAATCGTGCCCTAATTCCCATTGCCCCTGAGCATTACGAATAAGGCAAGCTACCGGACAGGTGAGATAAGCGCTGTTATCGTCGTGGGCATACCGGAGGGTAATAGCATGCCGCAGCACCGCCATATCAGTCTGCTCCTGGCCTGCGAGATCCTGCACTGGCAGCCATTCCTGCTGCCAGCGACACGGGCGGCTAACGCCGTTGCCTGATGAAAGGTTACCGCCATTAGCCGAAAGCAGCGGCAATGCCAGCACGATATCAACGCTGTTGTAACCAGTAAGGTGCGATAAATCACACGCCGGAGGCAGGTTATCTGAAATACCTGTATCCACTAACGTACCGTCAGGGAAGCGCACCACCAGATTAACGGGATTCAAACGGGAAACCGTTAGCGCACTTTCGTCAAACTCCGCGCTGATGACGCCCCACGGTGATGAAAGTGACATGTGAGCCACAACGTCAGCGACATAGGCATCCCAACGAGTCTGTTGCTGAAACTGCTGGGGAGCCAGAAAGGCCCCCTCGCTCCATAACGGACGATAGATCTTCATCGCACCTCCTGTGCGCTGCGTCGTTAAGATTTCGACTTAGGCATTTGTGAAACTAACGACAGACTGACGTCCATACCTTCAACCTGGAAATGCGGAATAGCGTACAGGCGCACGCGGAAGAAACCGGGGTTATCCTCAATATCCTCCACCACGACACGCCCATCACGCAGCGGGTGTGATGCCTGTAAATCATCGCCAGGATCGGTCATTTCGGTTACCAGACTGCGCAGCCAGTTGTTAAGTTCAAGCTCAAGCAGACGGCGATCTTTAGTCGTGCCAATGTTTTCTCGCTGCAGGATTTTCAGGTAGTGAGCGATACGAGAAAGCAGGAAGATATACGGCAGACGTGAGTTAATCCGACTGTTAGCCGTCGCTTCCGGAGTATCAAACTGTGCAGGTTTTTGAGCCGAGTTAGCAGAGAAGAAGCAGGCGTAATCACGATTCTTATAATAAGAAAGCGGAATAAAACCGAGGTTGGCGAATTCAAACTCGCGGGTTTCCGGAATCATTACCTCAGACGGGATTTTCACCTGATTACCTGTACCTAAATCGTACAAATGGATAGGCAAATCTTTAACCGCGCCGCCCGCCTGTGGCCCACGGATCTGGACGCACCAGCCATTCTTGATAAAACTTTTCACCATGTTCACAGCGAAAGAGAAAGAGGCACTGGTCCACAAATATTTTTCGTGATCCGGCCCCTTAACTTCTTCAACATAGTTAAAACTGCGTACCGGCACCGTATCTGGGCCATACGGCAGGCGACCCAGCACACGCGGCATAGTCAGCCCGATGTAGCGTGAATCATCGCTATCACGAAATGCTTTCCACTTGATGTATTCAGCACGTTCGAAATAATCATTGATGTCTTTTATGGCCGCGACTTCTTCCATATTTTCTTTCAGGAAGAATTTCGGCCCCACGGCACCAATAAACGGCATATGGCAAGCAGCCGACACGCCAGAAATATTGCGCAGCAGTGCAATATCCTGCGGACTGTTATCAAATTCGTACGCTGAAATCATTGCCGCAATGGGTTCGCCGCCTGGTTGATCATATTCTTCAATATAAACATGGCGGTATAACCCACTCTGGATAAGCTCCGGCGCGTCGTCAAAATCATCACGCAGCGCATCCTTGCTGATATCCATCATTTCTACACGGACATTTCGGCGAAAATCGATGCCGGTGATCATCGAATGCAAACCACGCCAGAGCGATTCTTGTTTTTGAAATTCAGCATGGTGCATAACTTCATTAACCTGGTCGCTAATTTGCTTATCCAGGCGAGCAATCTGCTCATCGAGCAGCGTTTTATCCAGACGTTCCAGGGGCTGCGCAGCATCCGCCAGACATGAGACCAGAACCTGAATCGCAGCGGTCACGCGTTCAGCCGGAGCGGCATCAGATAGCGCTTCATCGCTCTGCCACGCATCGACGTTTTTTAATGTCGAAACCGGGGCAAGATTAATTTTGTCAAAGAGGGATTGATAAACGCTACGTTCACTGGTCGTGGTGGTGGCGACTGAAGAGGTATGTTCCTGAACAGACATCAACATATTCCTTTTATGATCCTTTACTATTCCTGCCGATTTAGCGGAGGAAACCCTGTATAGCCTTAAATCTCTTCCGGCATCATCGTTGCCAGTTCATCACGCAATTCCTGACTCAAGTCCGGATCTTTAAGGATGATTTCCAGCTCGCGACGAAAAGCGGCGTTATCGAGTAAGTTAGATTTCAGGTCACGCAGTAAGTTACGCATAGCTAACAAAACGCGTAATTGTGGGATATTTCTTGCGACCTGTTCGGGTTCGAAATCGCGGATATTTTTAAAGGTAAGGTTAATATCGTCCTTTCTGTCATCACCAGCCAACGTATTTTTAACACTCAAATTAACTACTGGTGAGAACTTAGCTAACACATCATTAAAATTATTCTTATTAATATCAACCTTTTCGCGCTCCGATAATGGTCGTTGTTCTCTACCATTACTGAAATCCCCCACGGTCAAAAGTTTTAACGGCAATTCAACCTTTTTTTGCACGCCTCCGGTATGTAAATCTAACTTGATATTAACGCGTGCCGTCGGCACTTCATTCTGAAAACTGTCACCCATACGTCCCTCTCAGACCGGCGATTCCTGCCGATATTGTGCATTTCCTGACGGAGCATTTTCTAATCGCTCAACGTGTTTCTTACAACGTCATTTCTGTGGGCAGTCAATAATGACTGTTAATGACAATTAATGATTATAATTAGTACGCAGTCGGAATCCGATATATTCCACGGGAGAAAACATGATCGATATCACTAATCAGCCAAATAACACATTAGTGTTTATTATTTAAAATTAAAATCAATAAAATATTTATCTGATACAAGCGACGAAAATTAATCATTGGTGAATACATTCATTAAACGAATGCATTTAAGTTATAAGACATTAGCCTTAAAAATATTTAAGCCCATATATATACATCACGAAACTTATTTAAAGTTAATCAGCACCAATTTAACTATAAATAAAAAAGCCGGAGATATACTCCAGCTTTTCGTATTTCAATCAAGAACATGCCAAAAGATTACTCTTCCTTCACCACAATCAGCGGCTCGATATCGCTCTCTTTCTTAATCACCAGCGACTCATCGCCGCGCAGGCAGGTACCGCCGTAGTTACCGCCTACGGTGAAGGTACAAACCTGAATATATTTACCGGCAATGTTTGGCAGACACCAAAGCTGCTGATAAATGTTCTTCTGCTCGGCAAACTTACCGCTGGTTTTATCCAGCAGCTCTTCCTGATGACTCACCAGATCGATGTTGCTGCCACAACGTCCTGCAATAGGTTTCACCGCATAACCGGTTTGCGCCAGCTCATCATTAACAGTGAAATCGGTATCAAGCAGATAGCGGTGGTGCGGGAACAATTGCCACAGAATCGGCAAAATCGCTTTGTTGCCAGGGATCACCGTCCACAGAGGCTCGAAGACCAGCACTTCCGGGCGCAGCAACACGTCGATTAAACGCACTTCCTGATTCGTATGCCCGGTACGAATTGGTACCGCGGCGTACTCCGTTTCACTGACCTCTCGCACCTGCTCAATCGCGGTTTCCCACGCCCAGGTTTTCCAGACACAGTTCACCAGGCGACCGTCACCGTCAATCAGTTGACCAGCATCATCCCAACGTAGCTCATCGAGGCCACGCAGAATTTTGCTGTCAAACCCGGCCTGACGCAGCGCCTGCTGCATAAACTGCGCATGATAGTTTTCTTCGATATCCTTATCCTGCATGATGTGGACAAACGGACGTGCGCGGCTGTGCTTCCAGGCACCTGCCAGTTCGTTGATCAACCCTTCAGCCGGGTTGTGTCCCTGCCCTGTGTAGCCCCGCTCGGCCCATCTTTCGAGAATCAAGCCAGCTTCGGTATGGCACGAGGCGGAATCGGCGTTGTACTCATACACCTTCAGTCCACGTTCATCCATACAGAAATCCATACGACCCGTAATCATATGATGCCGACGACGCTGCCAGGAAAGGCGCAGGCGCGGCCAGAGGATTTTCGGGATATCGAACAGCGCCAGCAAGTTGTCGTCTTTCAGCACTTTGTCAGTCGCGTGCAGATACATCAGGTGCAGCTCGTTGGTGGCTTTGATCAGCTCCTGCTCGGCACTCTCGGTAATGGTGAAGTACTGATGCGGATCCTGATTAATCACATGCCCATTCGCCAGCACGTAGGCTTTTTGCAGCGGATCCTGTTCATCCAGCCATTTACCGTCAAACTGTCCGTTATCTTCCAGACGTGCGCCGCCAATTTTCAGCGAGTCATTGGCGATCTCCGGCTGCGGCAGGCTGTAACGGGTATCCTCGGTCTGGATCATCCAGCCAAGTATGGTGGTGTCGTCAAAGGTATCCCGCAGGGTGTAGCAACCGTTTTCAACCACCATCTCCAGTTCACGGGTCCACTGCTGTCCGGGAGGCAGCGGCGTATGGAGCACGTTCTGTTCGGCAATACGGATTTTGTTTTCCAGCAACTGGGTAACGACCGCCACATGCCCGGTATCTTTAAATTCGCCGCCTTTTTGCCAGATAAGCAACGCGCCTGCTACCGGTGCGCGGGGTGAACCATTGGGAAATGCCTGTAACGGCAGGATATTGTCATTTACCACTTCACGCAGGAAGCGTAAGGAGAAAATCTCCCAGGCCATGCCTACATCGGTGAAGACCACGCCATAGTTTAGGAAAAGAAAGCGGCGTGCGAACTCTACGCACTGCCATTTGTGGCCCATGTATTCGTCGTCGATATAGCTGCGAAATGCCGCATCATCGTCGTAGTCCCGTGGGTCAAGGGAGCTGTAATCTGAAGAGTAGATTGCTACGCCGCCTGGGGCGTAGCCCAATAATGTCCCGAATGGGGCATCCTGACTGGTCGTTCCTTTGCTCATGCACCTTACCTCAAAACAATACAGCCTGAGCAGGTTGGCGTGAATTTTTCGCTCTGGTTGCCTGCTCTGCGACACTAACCGGACAGAGGTCGACATCATCATACACCTCAACGCAGCTGCTGGCGCTCAGAGGCGAAAAATTCACAGCAGGAACTACGCTTTGGTCAGGGTGACCGGTACGCTTTTATAGGCCGGAGTCAAACTTTGTGTATCTACCGCGTCCAACGAGAGCAGGACATTCGCTTCAGGTAGATACGCGCCAATTGAGCCCGCCGCCATGTTGTAAATCACCACCGTTAAGCCGTACATGATGCGATCCGCGCAGGGCTGACCGTTGTCGTCCAGCGCCTGAACGTTGACCACATCACCCTGGCTCAGACCGCGGCTCATCGCTTCTTCGGCGCTTAAAAACACCACATCCCGACGACCGGTAATGCCGCGATAGCGATCGTTCAGACCATAAATCGTGGTGTTGTACTGATCGTGGCTACGTAGCGTCGCCAGAACCAGCGCATCAGCAGGCTGATTTTCCCGCTCTACCGCCCGCTGATGGCTGACGATAAAGTTGGCTTTGCCATTTACCGTTCGCCATTCACGGCGCGATGCAGGGGTATCCATACGAAATCCGCCCGGTTCAGCAATACGCGCGTTGTAATCGTGGAACGCCGGGATCACGGCTTCAATGGCGTCACGGATCAACGCGTAGTCCCCGGTTAACGCTTCCCAGTTGATCGGCGAAAGAGGCAACGTGGCGCGTGCTATGCCCGCCACAATCGCGGGCTCTGATTTTAGCCAGCGGGAGGCCGGTTTCAGTGCCCCGCAGGACGCGTGGACCATCGACATCGAGTCTTCGACGGTCACCGACTGAATGCCCGTCGCCTGCAGATCGCGCTCGGTTCTGCCCAGCGCGGGGAGCAGGTAGTTATGTTTTGCCAGCAGCAGGTGCGATCTGTTCAGTTTGGTCGCAACGTGAACCTGCAGATCCAGCTTTTTCATCGCCGCAAAAGTACGCTGCGGCTGTGGCATCGCCACCGCCAGATTGCCGCCCATGCAGATGAGCGCTTTTGCATCGCCCCGCTCGATGGCGCGAATACTTTCCACGCTGGAGCGGCCATGTTTGCGCGGTACACGGATAGAAAAATACGTCTCAAGGCGTTGCAGGAAATCTTCTGATGCTGCCTCGTTGATCCCCACCGAACGGTCACCCTGCACGTTAGAATGACCGCGCAACGGGCAGATCCCCGCCCCAGGCTTACCTATATTGCCTTTCAGCAGCAACAGGTTTACCAGTTGCTGGACGTTCTCAGTGCCGTTTTTATGTTGGGTGATGCCCAGACCATAACAAACAATCGTGGCGCGGGATTTACTGTAACTGTGCGCCAGATCTTCCATCTGACTGCGCGTCAGTCCCGAGTCCTGTTCCAGCTCCGCCCAGCTACGCTGGCGTAAGTCATCATACAGCGCGGCATATCCGGCGGTGTGCTCATCGATAAACGCATGATCGAGCGTTGGCTGCTGATCCAGTAAGATCCGCGCTTCATCCATTTCGATCAGCGCCTTCATGATGCCTTTAAGCAGCGAGGCGTCACCGCCCATTTTGACCTGGTAGTAGTCGTGGCTCAGCGCCGTCGCCTGGCCGGTGAACATCTCTTTCGGACTTTGCGGAAAACTAAAGCGCTCAAGCCCTCTTTCGGTCAGCGGATTGATGGAGATAATCTTAGCCCCGCGTCTGGCAACATCGCGCAGCGTGGTGAGCATACGTGGATGGTTAGTGCCAGGGTTATGCCCGATACAAATCACCAGATCGCAGTGGTCAAAATCATCGAGTTCAACGGTTCCTTTTCCAAGGCCAATGGCCGGCGTTAGCCCTGCGCTGGTCGGTCCGTGGCACATGTTTGAGCAATCAGGGAAGTTGCTGCTGCCATATTCGCGGGCAAACAACTGATACAGGAACGCCGCCTCATTTGACGTTCTGCCAGAAGTGTAAAACTCAACCTGCTGGGCTGAATCATAACTGCGCAGACGCTCGCCGATTTCCTGGAAGGCGATATCCCAATCCACCGCCTGCCAGGTATCGGACGCTGCATCGTATTTCATTGGATGCGTCAAACGACCGATATTTTCCAGTTCATAATCGCTGTAGTGCCAGAGCGTAGAAACCGGATGACGGCTGAAAAATTCCGGTGACGCTTTCTTGCTGGTTGTCTCCCAGGAGACCGCCTTAACGCCATTTTCGCACAGCTCCATCGGTGCCCGATGGCCAGGGTCCGGCCATGCACAGCCCGGACAGTCGAACCCTTTCACCTGGTTCATTTTAAACATCGCGATAATGTCGCGGGCGACAGCCTTTTGCGAAAACAACGAAGCAGTGACGGCTTTTACCGCGCCCCACCCACCCGCCGGGCCCTGATAACCGCTTACTCCTGGAACACCCTTTTTCATTATTACTGCTTATTCACCGCCAATTTTTGATGGTGAATACGGTAGCAATTTCCGTCCAACATTGATTTCCTCTTCATGGAGTACGGGCCAGGTACAATGAACGGGTTAGATTTATCTTCCCCTTTCAGCACAAAACGGCATAAAGTCCCAATCTGTTAAATTGAGTTCTACCTGGCTGCTACACTGCATCAAACAACCACTCAGAAGGCAGGTCACTATGTCAGACAATACCTATCAGCCCGCGAAAGTCTGGACGTGGGAAAAATCGAACGGCGGCGCATTCGCCAATATCAATCGCCCTGTTTCCGGCGCTACACACGAGAAAACGCTGCCAGTTGGCAAGCATCCGCTGCAGCTCTATTCGTTGGGTACGCCAAACGGGCAGAAAGTGACAATTATGCTGGAGGAGCTGCTGGCGCAGGGCGTGAAGGGCGCGGAATACGATGCCTGGATCATCCGCATCGGCGATGGCGATCAGTTTTCCAGCGGCTTTGTGGAGGTGAATCCGAACTCGAAGATCCCGGCGCTACGCGATCACTCGCAAAACCCACCGGTTCGCGTATTCGAATCTGGCGCAATCCTGCTCTATCTGGCGGAAAAGTATGGCTATTTTCTGCCGCAGGATTTACCAAAACGCACCGAAACGCTGAACTGGTTATTCTGGCTACAAGGCGCAGCCCCATTCCTCGGCGGTGGCTTTGGCCACTTCTACAACTATGCGCCAGTGAAGATTGAGTACGCGATCAACCGCTTCACCATGGAAGCCAAACGCTTACTCGACGTGTTGGATAAACAGTTAGCACAGCATCAGTTTGTCGCCGGAGATGAATACACCATTGCCGATATGGCGGTCTGGCCATGGTTTGGCAATGTGGTTCTGGGTAACGTGTACGAAGCGGCAGAGTTCCTTGATGCAGCAAGCTACAAGCACGTGCAGCGCTGGGCAAAAGAGATTGCGGCACGTCCGGCAGTAAAGCGGGGCCGTATTGTAAATCGCACTAACGGACCGCTGAACGAGCAGCTTCATGAACGCCATGACGCCAGCGACTTCGATACCAATACTGAAGATAAGCGACAGGCTTAAAATGCCTGATGGCGACGCCGGGGCGTCTTATCAGGCCTACAAAGACGCCCTGGCGTAGGCCGGATAAGGCGTTTGCGCCGCCATCCGGCATAAAATCAAGCGCTGGTGACGTCATACTCCATGCGGCGAAGTGCATCCAATGTGAATTTAGCTTCATCTTCATCAATGATGCTCATGGCGAACCCTACGTGCACCAGCACCCATTGCCCGACCAGTTCGGCAGGCTCGCCTTCACATATCAGGGCAATATTGACATCACGCTTGATGCCGCACACTTCAACCTGCGCAAGCTGGTGAATATCTTCACCAACGGCCAGAACCTGACCAGGGACTCCAATACACATATCTGACTCCGCCCCATAGCAACCTATGGGCTATTCGACTTCAATACTTTTCACTTTCAGTGAATCGCCAGCATCTACCCGCAGACGATCGCCCTGACAGAGAGGACACTGCGCATCATGCTGGGTGATCTCTACGACCTGACTGCAATCCCAGCACCACGCCTGGGCGGGTTTGTAATCAATATGCAGCTCACAACCCTGGGCCAGCGTCCCCTGACAGACGATGTCGAAACTGAAACGCACGGCGCTCTCTTCAACGCAGGAGAGCGCCCCGATTTCCAGCCAAACGCCGGTTACACGTTTGACACCGTGCTGCTCTGCCTGCTGTTGAACAATCTCAACCGCGCTCTGACAAAGGGACAGCTCATGCATTTTCGCAGTTCCGACGACCCAGCAGCAGCGCGCGGCGGTTGAGCTGCGGCGCATTTGGATCGCTTACCGGCAGCGATAACAGCATTCGTGCGCAATCGTCAGTCAGGCGCACACCTTCTTGCGCAGACATGCTGTGCGAAAGCGGCGACATCAGCGAACAGGAGAGGTATTGCGATACACCCTCCAGTTCACCCACGGTAAAGGTCATTTCGCCATACGGCAGACGCAACCCGATTTTTTCGCTGACTTTACGCACCGGCCAGACCTGATCCGGCCCGGGGAAAATCAGCGCGCTGAGCATCCAGGGTGTGATAACACACCCCGTCCACTGTCCTTCAAACAGCGTAAAATCAGAGACATATACCGGCATATTCGGATGCAGGAAAGAAAGATCGTGCATCGAACGCCGGGCAACCTCTTCAAACGCGGCCTGAATTTGCTGCTTCGGGGCTGTCTGAAAGCCTAAGAACTCCTCAGACATGTGCCTTCTCCCGTGGAATAGCTTCAACGCCAGACTCGCGCAGCGCGGCAAGAACCTGCTCAAGCGCAGGTTCAATCATCGCTTCGACCGTTGGCGTTAGCCCGATATGCGGCTCCAGCGATTCCGGAATAACGCCGACTAACGTCAGCTTTTTCGGAAACTCGCCGGTGAAACGCAGGGCCGACAAAACGTCGGCCAGGCCAAGCTGGTGCGGTGAGATTTTGTTGGTAAACAGCGCCGGGATCTCTTCATCCCGCAGAACCATCATCGTTCCTGGCGTGTTTTTCTTCGACACAATGGCGTCAGCAATGATCAGATGATCTCTGTTCGCCATATCGCCGAGAAGCTCCATCCCAGCCGTACCACCGTCCAGAACATCAACAAAGTCTGGCAGGATGTACCGTTGCTCTAATGCCTCAACGATACGTACTCCGATGGCTTCGTCGGTCAGCAAAATATTGCCAACCCCTAAGACTAATATCCGCATTACAGAACCTTAACTGAGACCACTTCGTTCCCGTCAACGTCCACCACATGCACCGCACATGACATACAAGGGTCGAAGGAGTGAATGGTACGAACCACTTCCAGCGGTTTGTTTGGATCGGCAATCGGCGTTCCTACCAGCGAGCGCTCATACGGTCCCACTTCATCATTAAAGTTACGTGGGCCAGAGTTCCAGGTTGACGGAACAACCGCCTGGTAGTTGCTGATAATGCCATCTTTAATCACCATCCAGTGAGACAGCATACCGCGCGGCGCTTCGAGGAAACCGACACCTTTGAATTCGCCCGTTGCCGGGATATCCGGTTTCACGAAGGTGGTGTGGTCGCCTTTACCGATGTTCACGATCAGCGCGTTGTACTGATCCTGCAGAACGTTCTGCAGTTCACAGCAGTGAACGGTACGGCCAATAATACGACCCAGCGTAGAGTGCAGCTGCGACACTTCGATAGTTTTACCGGTCAGCTTGGTGTAAATCGCGATGATTTCATTCAGCTTGGCATGGGTAGACTCGCGTTTGGCCGCCAGTTTACACAGCATGTTAGCCAGCGGACCCACTTCAACCGTTTTCCCGTAGAAGGTCGGCGCTTTAACCCAGGAGTACTTGCCGTCATCTGACCAACCGGTGTAATCAGGAACCGTTGTGCCTTCCCACGGAGCCTGCGGCGCTTCGTCTTTGTACCACGCGTGTTTCGCACTCTCCTGAATCCCTTTGATCAGATACTCATCGGAGTGAGAGGTGATCGGACGATAGGTCGACAGATCTTCATTAGTAATGTAACCACCCGGGAACAGGAAGCTGCCGTTTTTACCGTCAGTCGGAAATTCCGGCGCACTCAGATAGTTAACCGCGCCCTGACCACGCTCCAGCCACTCAGGATAGAATGCAGCAATAACCGCGGTATCTACCTTGTAAACCTGCTCAACGAAGTCGCTCAGCTTATCAATGAAAGACTTGATGTACATCAGGCGTTCAAGGTTCAGCACGCCAAGACCGTCGAGGTTAATCGGGTTAGCAACCCCACCTACCGCCAGGTTCTGGATGTGCGGCGTTTTACCGCCCAACAGCGCCACAACGCGGTTGGCATCACGCTGGCATTCCAGCGCCTGCAGATAGTGAGCGACCGCAATCAGGTTCACTTCCGGCGGCAGCTGCATTGCCGGGTGACCCCAGCAACCGTTAGCAAAAATGCCTAACTGACCGCTGGCAACAAGATCTTTGATCTTGTTCTGAACCTTGGTGAACTCTTCTGCGCTGTTCAGGTGCCAGGAGGACACGCCGTTCAGCATGGCAGATGCTTTCGCTGGATCGGCTTTCAGCGCAGAAGTGATATCCACCCAGTCCAGCGCAGACAGCTGATAGAAGTGAACAATATGGTCATGCGTGGTGTGCGCGGCCAGAATGATGTTACGGATGTACTGTGCGTTTACCGGAACATCAATATTCAGCGCGCTTTCAGCTGCACGAACGGAAGAGATAGCGTGAGTCGTGGTGCAAACACCACAAATACGCTGCACAATCATCCAGGCATCGCGCGGATCGCGATTTTTCACGATCTCTTCCATGCCGCGCCACATGGTACCGGAAGCCCATGCTTTAGATACCACGCCATTTTCGATTTCGCAGTCGATGCGTAAATGACCCTCAATACGGGTTACCGGATCAATAGTAATTCTCTGGCTCATGCTTTGCTCGCCTCATGACGATTTTGATCGTTTTGTTTTAAAGGAGGAAGTATCGGCAGTAGACGAATGAGTACGATGTATGCACAAATCTCAATAGCCACAAAACCAATAGAAATCAACAGTTCTTCCCAGGTCGGGAAGTAGTGGTAGCCACCACCAGGATTGAATGCCACCAGCGAGTAGGACAGACGCCATGTCGCACAACCCAGCAATGCGCTCAGCGCAGACAGATACAGCATGCGCGAGTCATTGCGCAGCTTAGTGACGCGCAGCACCACCAGCGGGAAGACCATCAGCACGACTTCAATCCAGAACATCACGGAGTAAAGATCGCCTGCAAACGCATACGACAGCTTGTCGCGGTAGATCAACTCGCCAAAGCGCAGGACCACGAAAATCGCCAGCAGCACGCTGATGGTATTCGTCAGCTTAATGAACAGACTTTTCTCGTCCGGACCGTTACCTTTCAGACCCGCTTGTACCAGTGAGCCTTCAAAAATGACGATCGAGAAGCCCATTATAAAGGCGGTTAATACCGAGAAAAGCGGCAACATTTCATAAGCTTGCCAGAGCGGATGTACTTTATAGCCCGCAGAAATCATCAATGAACCCATTGAAGACTGGTGCATGGTCGGCAGCAGCGCGCCGAGGGCAATAATAAAGAACATCACTTTATTCAAACGCTTGAGAGAAACTTTCCACCCCAGACGTTCAAACAGAGCTGGCGCAAATTCCAGCGCCATGATGCCGATATAGATGGTCATACAGACCGCCGTTTCGAACAGTACCGAGTTCACGTTGAAGTGACCCGGAATGTAGAAGTACGGCAGGTTCCAGTAACGACCGACGTCAATGGTGATCGACAAACCACCCAGCGAGTAACCAAACAGGCTTGCCAGCAACGCCGGACGTACCAGTGGATGGTATTGTCCTCTGTTGAAAACATACACCGCCCACGCCAGCGCCCAACCGCCGCACGCAAAGCCAGTACCAATCAACAGGTCAAACGCGATCCATACGCCCCACGGGAAACCGCCGTTCAGATCGGAGACTGAACCCAATCCGAAGACCAGACGTTTCACGATCAGGAGCATACACAGGACGATAAGCGGCCCAAAAATAATGACCGGTTTGCTGATTATTTTTCCGCCCAGCGGTTTAGGATCATGACTCATGATCGTCTCCTCCATCGTGATGGTCGTTTTTCGTGTTACGACGAACCAGCACGGTTAAGCCCGCCAGCGCAGCCAGGGGTAAAATCATGCCCTTGTACAGGGAATGTTGAACATGTTCGGAACGCGCACCGGTTGAAAGATCATCCAGTTTTGGCAGATCCAAATCCTCGTAAGGAACACCCGTCAGCACCATAACCTGCGTACCACCGCCTTCCTTTTCACCGTACAGGTGCGGATAGTACTTCGGTACCGTATGCAAATAAGTATCACCAGCGTTCACTGTCTGACGCGGATAGTGGTATTCGCTGCCAGGCTTCAGTGCGAGACGTTTTTTCGCCTCAGCCATCAGCTCTTCACGGGTACCAAAAATCACTGCACCGGCAGGACACACTTCAACACATCCCGGCAAACCGCCTTTGTCCAGACGTTCAACGCCTTTCTGGTTACACAGTTCACATTTATGAAGCGCACCAAACGGGTTGTTGTAGTCGTATTTAGGGACGTTGTACGGACAGGCGACCATGCAGTAACGGCAGCCGGTACAGACATCTTTGTCATAGTGGACGATGCCGGTTTTCGGGTCTTTCTTCAGCGCGGAGACCGGGCAAACGGAGACGCAGTTTGGATCGACACAGTGCATGCACTGTTTCTTAATGTATGCGTAACCATTTTCTTCCTGGTCTTTGTTAACGCCTGTTCCGCTACGCCACACCTGGATGATGTTGTTGGTGTACGGTGACAATTTGTCGTTGTTCGACCAGGTTTGCTCGCCTTCCGGGTTACGCGCCGGGAAGTTGATATCCTGACACTTGGTGACGCAGGCCTGGCAGCCTACGCACAGCGTCGAATCATAAAGCATCCCAAGAGAACCCGGGATCGGCGGACGGTTTTCTGCAGCCGCATGGCTGATGGACGGCGCGGCGCCCAACAGCAATGCCCCGCTGGAGGCTGCTTTAATAAAGTTACGTCTGTTCACGGTTATTCTCCCCGTGAGTCAGCGTTATCTTTCTTCTGCTGACGCCCCAGTTCACGTACCGCCATCACGCTGACGCCGGCAACCAGTCCTACTACGCCGCCAAGCAGCCCAATAGCCCCAGCTGAAATGTTGCCGCCTTCTTTCATGTTGACATCAGGCTTCTCTGAACGCGGGGTTTGGTTTTCCACATGGGCGAGTTGGTGAATGCCTTTATGGAAACCGACGCCTTCTTCGTTACAGCCGTAGCAAGGATGACCAATAGCTACCGGCCACACGCCGCCAACGTCGCAGAATTGCAATGTTGAGCAGTTGCCGTACGTTTCTGGCCCTTTACAGCCCAGATGATAGAGGCACCAACCTTCACGATGGCCTTCATCGCCGAACTCTTTAGCAAAACGACCGGCATCAAAGTGCGGGCGACGTTCGCAGTGTTCGTGAATCAAACGGCCATAGGCGAATGTCGGACGGTTTTTGGTATCCAGCTTCGGCGGCTTACCGTAAGTGATGATATGCGCGACCGTGGCGAGGAAGTTATGCGGGTTAGGCGGACAGCCTGGGATGTTGATGATGGTTTTGCCTGGCAGAACTTCTTGCAAGCCGACTGCACCCGTTGGGTTCACGCCAGCGGCAGCCACACCACCCCATGCGGCACAAGAGCCGATAGCGATGATAGCTGCTGCACCTTCGGCCGCTCTGCGGATGTGATCCACAATTGGCTCACCGGCAACCATGCAATAAATACCATTATCTTTTAGTGGTATAGAACCATCTACCACCAGAACATATTGCCCTTTGTACTTCTCCAGAGCGTTATGTTTGTTCTCTTCGACCTGGTGGCCAAAGGCGGCAGAGAGCACCTCATGATATTCAAGAGAGATAGTCTCCAGAACGAGGTTTTCCACTGTAGGGTGTGTCGCACGAAGCAGCGATTCAGTACAACCCGTACACTCCTGAGCACCAATCCAGATAACCGGCGGGCGCTGAGGACGAGAAACTGATTCGGCCATTTCTGCGGCGGCTTTGCTGCTGAGCCCCATAGTAGCGGCCAGTGCTGCACAAAGCTTCATGAAATCACGGCGATTGATGCCGTTCGAATTGATGAGAGAATTATCTCCAGTCATTTTATTGTTATTCCGTTGCGAAGACCTGGCTTTTATTTTGCACCATTCGCATGTTGCATATTGCGATCGGCGCGCCATTACCACACTTTTTATATGGTTATGTGCATTATAATACTTCGGCGGAGCAACAAAACGAAGGCGTAGGTCAATAGTGTAATTAATTAAAGCAAGATAATACCCCTTTTGGATCAAGCTTCGAGCCGATAGCCGGCCATGAAAAACCGAATTGTTGTACTCGACTGGTTCTCTTTGAAGAAATCCATCACCATCTCTTTATCCAGCCCGTAACGACGCGTCAGGATCCCCGCTTCCCATGCGCTGAGCTGTCGGTCACCCGTTTTTTCAAACATTCGATGTGAAAAACCCAGAACAAAACCGCGTTTATAATCTGAACAAAAATTCGCCACTGAACGAGCACTGTCCGCACTTGAGGCGTTCAATCCGGCCATCAGGCCCTTTCCAAAATGGTTGTCCATGCATAACCTCCAATCGCTATATAACAAATTATATAGCGATTTTTTAAGCAAAGGCCAGAGGTATCACGCACTTTTTTGTGCCAGATTAAAAGGACACCCACTCGTCCGTTTTAGGTGCTGCAGAGGTTCTGCTTTCTGTGGAAGGGGAAGCGGTATTGGCAGCGGCGTATTGCACATCATTCGCAGACAGGCGGAACTGTTGCACCGAGCGTTGTAGCTCTTCCGTTTGCCGTTCCAGCGCCACTGCCGCAGCGGATACTTGTTCTACCAACGCGGCATTCTGTTGCGTCACGCTATCCATCTGCGTGATCGCAACACTAACCTGCGAGATACCTTTATTCTGCTCTTCAGAAGCAGAGGCAATTTGTTTCATGATAACGGTCACTTCGGTGGCACCGCGCAGAATCGCTTCCATGGTTAATCCCGTCTCTTTAACCAGACGAGCGCCCTGTTCGACACGACGCGACGATTCACCGATTAATGTCTCAATCTCTTTTGCCGCACCGGCGCTACGGCTGGCGAGATTACGTACTTCCCCTGCTACCACGGCAAAACCACGTCCCTGTTCACCAGCCCTGGCCGCTTCAACGGCGGCGTTGAGCGCCAGAATGTTGGTCTGGAAAGCAATGCTATTAATGACAGAGGTAATTTCTGCGATCTGTTTAGAGCTGGCGGCAATACCGTCCATCGTCTCAACCACTTCTGAAACCAGCGAGCTGCCTTTACCTGCCGTTTCTGTCGCCGTATCGGCGAGTTGGCTGGCCTCACGCGCATTTTCGGCGTTAAGTTTTACCGTGGCGGTCAGTTGCTCCATGCTGGCAGCGGTCTCTTCCAGCGCCGCGGCCTGCTCCTCAGTACGGGAAGAGAGATCATTATTGCCGGTAGAAATTTCCGTAGCGCCTCGCCAGATGTTGTCACTGCCTGAACGAATCGTACTTACGGCTTCACGCAGGCTGTCCTGCATTGCGCACAATAAAGGGACCAGTTGGCCCACGCAGTTACGCCCAAAATCTTCAATTGGATGGCTGAGATCGCCCTGGGCAATCTGGCGGAACTGCAAGCGAATGCGACCGAGAGGTTTCACCATCATGGTAACGAGGTAACGATCGGTGAAGAACAGGAGGGCAATCCCGAGGATAACGGCAGTAATAATCAGTGTCCGAATGATCGACGTTTTACCGTCTACCATGATACGCGTCGCATCAAGTCTCTTTCCGGCGGTGGTATTAAACAGCTCAGCGCTGGCACCAAATTCACGGCTCAGTGCGGGCGTAATCGTGCTGGCATGTTCCGAAAACGCCGTAAGCGAGCCCTGCTGCGCCAGCTGCATTTGCGGTATCACGCCTTTATCCAGCAAAGCTTGCCACTTGGCCAGCACTGTTGCTGAAATTTCCGGGTCCATCGGTCCTGGAGACAATGTTTTCATCTCCTGGAGCTTTTGGCTCAGATTATCCAGCGATTGCTGGGCAGGTGCAAAATCAGGCGTTTCACCACCAATTTTGACATCCACAGCACGGCTCAGGCGTGTCACAAAGCGAAAGTACTGATCGTTCCCCTGACTCAGTACCGTCATCTGTTTGACAAGATGACGGTCAATATCGTTGCCTTCTGATATTTTTGATAAAGCATGAAGACTGAATAAACCCACGCCCGACCAGAGCAGGCAAAAAAGTCCCAGTATCGCCAGCATGACAATACGAATAGTGAAGTTTTTCAGCAAATACATAATAATTTCCTTGCCATTGATGAGGAATTCGCCATCAGGCGATACTTCCCCTTGTTATCGGCAGGCAATGAAGAAGATATAATACGTTCTTTATTTTTTTACTTTTTTAAGTCTATCTATTATCCCTGCTGGTCATATCAATATGAATGTTAATGAAATTAGGTAGCATTATTATTCAGATAATTAACCTAAAGCTGCAAGTAATGCGTTGTTTTTCATAACAAATATTTATCAAACCAGGCAAGAGTGCGTTCCCAGGCTAAATCAGCAGCTGCTTTATCATAACGGGGTGTCGAATCGTTATGAAAACCATGATTAACACCGGGATAGATATATGCTTGATAGATTTTCTTATTCACTTTGAGTGCAGCTTCATAAGCGGGCCAGCCTTCATTAATTCGTGTGTCTAGTTCTGCATAGTGTAATAATAAAGGCGCATTAATTTTAGGGACATCAGAAGCAGGAACCTGACGACCATAAAAGGGCACCGCACATGCCAGTTCAGGGAAAGCAACAGCCGCTGCATTCGCCACACCACCACCGTAGCAAAATCCGGTGATCCCCACCTTTCCTGTCGCCATCGAATAACGCTGCATAAACTCAATAGCGGCAAAAAAATCATTCATCAGCTTAACGGGATCAACCTGCTGCTGTAATTCCCGGCCTTTATCATCATTGCCGGGATAACCGCCCAGTGAACTTAATCCATCGGGTGCCAGCGCAATATAACCCGCCTTCGCCACCCGCCGTGCTACATCCTCAATATACGGATTCAGCCCACGATTCTCATGTACCACTACCACCGCCGGAACCTTCCCCGTCACCTTCGCGGGTTTCACCAGATAACCTCGCACATCACCATGCCCATCAGGCGATGGATAGGTAATGTATTCTGCCAGAATATCGGGATCGGTAAATTCTACCTGCGTTGCCAGGGCATAGTTCGGTTTCAGCAAATTGAATAGCGCCAGTGCCGTCATGCCACCTACCGCATATTTCGCCGCCAGATTCAGAAACTCGCGTTTCGTAATTTTGCCATGGGCGTAATAGTCATAGTAATCGAGTAACTCCTGCGGAAAGTCTTTAGCAGTCAGACGCGGCATGGTCGCACTCCTGAGTGATGTTTTTTTAAGCAAAGCACAGCGGTCTGTTTTTGCCCAGTTTTTCATCCCAATGTGACCTGGTGAACGGGATATTCACCACGAACCCGCTAGAATAGAAACGTTGTTTTGAAATTCACCTGCACTAAGGAGATCTCATGGCCTGGTTTGCCAATCCTGAACGTTATGAGCAAATGCTCTATCGCTACTGTGGGCGCAGCGGCTTGCGCCTGCCCGCGCTGTCGCTGGGTTTATGGCACAGTTTTGGACACGTTCACGCTCTGGATTCACAACGAGCACTGCTGCGAAAAGCATTTGATTTAGGGATCACTCATTTTGATTTAGCCAATAACTACGGGCCACCTCCGGGCAGTGCTGAAGAGAATTTTGGTCGATTGCTGCGCGAGGATTTTGCACAATATCGTGATGAATTGATCATCTCGACCAAAGCGGGTTACGACATGTGGCCGGGGCCTTACGGTTCTGGCGGCTCACGCAAGTATCTGCTGGCCAGCCTCGACCAGAGCCTCAAGCGCATGGGTCTCGACTACGTCGATATCTTCTATTCGCACCGCGTTGATGAAAATACGCCAATGGAAGAGACCGCTTCCGCGCTGGCCCATGCTGTGCAAAGTGGCAAAGCACTGTATGTCGGTATCTCATCTTATTCGCCAGAGCGCACGCAGAAGATGGCCGAACTGCTGCGGGAATGGAAAATTCCGCTGCTTATCCACCAGCCATCCTACAACCTGCTTAACCGCTGGGTAGACAGCAGCGGATTGCTGGATACGCTGGAATCCAACGGGATGGGCTGTATTGCCTTCACCCCATTGGCGCAGGGGCTCCTGACAGGGAAATACCTCAACGGTATTCCTGATGGTTCCCGCATGCAGCGTGAAGGGAAAAAAGTCCGTGGGCTGACGGAAAATATGCTGACGGAAGCAAATCTTAACAGTCTGCGTTTGCTCAATGAGATGGCCCAACAACGTGGGCAGTCGATGGCGCAAATGGCGTTAAGCTGGCTACTAAAAGATAACCGGGTCACATCGGTATTAATTGGTGCCAGCCGACCTGAGCAGTTGGAAGAGAACGTTCAGGCACTGGCAAACCTGACATTCAGCGCCGAAGAACTGGCACAGATTGATAAACATGTCGCGGACGGCAAGCTCAATCTGTGGCAGGCCTCATCAGACAAATAACGATCTGAACATTACGCCGGGTGTAGTCCTACCCGGCCTTAATGGCCTGCTGATGAGAGTGGCAAGTAAATCTCGCCTCACACCTCGTCCTCTTTAATCAACGGACGCTGGTATTCCGGCCATACCAGTGCGACAAGTGCAGGATAGGCTTCCAGGCTGAACTCCCTGAAGCACTGCCGCAAGTTAAGCACATCCAGATCGGCGTGCGGGACTTTCTCCCCGCTGAGGCAGCGCTTTTTAATATTGTCATAATACTTATAAACCGCAGAGTTAAGATCGCTACAGCGCCGCTGCGCGTCAAAGAGCCCGGGCGTTTCATTCAGCTCCACCATTGTCATCCTCTTGACTGTGGAGTGGATAAAATCAATATATTCGTGATTGACTCGCCAATACCATACCGGAGTAATCGAATTCATCAGGGCAGAAAAATGATCTTCTCCCTCTTCTTTACTTAGCATTTCCGGCTGGCGCTGTGCGTTAACATCTTCTGCATAACGGTTTTTATTTGCACTACGCATTAGCAAAAGTACCCCGCAGGTAAGCAATAGCAGGGTAATAACAGAATAAAATATACTGTTCATAGCGGGCTCCATTTTTTTTGATTTTAAAATTACCCCATGCTATTGTCAACGCGGCCTACCTTATTAAAAACATCATATTATTGGCAGCAAAGGATATTTCAACATGCTTCCCGAGCATCTTGTTCCCTCTCGTTTTCATTTATCCGCAACCCCGGACAATACAAATACCACAGAAAATAGTGAAAATTTGACTCAGGGAAAGATAAAACTAAGTGATTACGAATCAGAAATTTTGATTAGCTCCGTAGCTACCGGCCAGTCCCGGAATATGTTATTTGAAGAGTGCGATCGTCATTTAAAAGAGCGCCTTTTCCGCGCCGCAAAAATTGAGTCATTTACTCGTCTGCTCAATTCATTACAGGCGGAAGGCGACATTAACGCCCAGGAATTAAGTAAAATTTTGGCCAAAAAAACAGCCATGATAAATGAACAAGGCAACAAAATTTGGCTTAATTTAATTACTCGCGAAACCAACGATCCTATTTTTTATTCTCTGGAAGAGAAATAAAATGAAAGATGTTGAAGATAATAATGTTTATTTGGCTTTAGATAACCACAAAAGCGATGAGTTTGTCTTAAAACAAAATCTGTCTGTGTTGATAGCCAATAAAAACACGACGCTGGAAAGCCTTGCTCAAGAGATGGTTTCTATACCCGCCGCACTGGTGCGGATGAAATGGCAAAATCGTCATGAAATCTACGCACTGCAAGCCAAAGAAGAGATTTACGGTGCCACTATCGAGGCCATCATCGCTCAGCAACCAGAATTGCGGGACAAAATAATGGCCCGTCTGGAAAGCACATACCAGCATCTGCTTGCACGTGAAACTGCCACACTGCGCCTGACCCGCAAGCTATCCGATGGGAACTATGAGCCCACAAAAATCACTACGGTGGCGTTGGACGAGAACAGATAAGGCAAAAGACTTGCAGAGGAGTGATGTCAGGAGAAGCTTGCCGGGTAAGGTCAAACCTGTGCCCGGCAACAAGGATTATTTGGCTTTCACGGTCTCTTCACCGACCAAACCAATCTTCAGGTAACCCGCCTGGTGCAACGTATCCATAACCTTCATCATAGTTTCGTAGTCGACGGTTTTATCTGCCCGGAAGAAGATGGTGGTGTCTTTCTTGCCTTCAGTTAGCGCGTTTAACTCGTTAATCATCGTCTCATCGGTGACCTGATCGTTACCAATAAACATGGTGTTATCGGCTTTTACTGACAGGTAAACCGGTTTTTCCGGACGCGGTTGCGGCGTACTGGTGGATGCAGGGAGATTGACCTTCACATCCACGGTTGCCAGTGGCGCTGCCACCATAAAGATGATCAACAATACCAGCATGACGTCGATAAACGGCGTCACGTTGATGTCATGCATTTCACCGTTATCGTCCAGGTTTTCATTAAAGCTCATTGCCATGGAACATTATCCTACACGTAATTTCTGCGCAGCACGTACCGGGTGTGCAGACGCGCTTGCACTCAGGTCCAGGTCACGACTTTGCAGCAACAGTACCTGCGCCGCGACATCGCCCAGCATCGCTTTATAGCTGCCGATCTGACGAGCAAAAATGTTGTAGATAACAACAGCAGGGATTGCCGCGACCAGACCGATCGCGGTTGCTAACAGTGCTTCTGCAATACCTGGAGCAACAACAGCCAGGTTGGTGGTTTGGGTTTGTGCGATACCGATGAAGCTATTCATGATGCCCCATACTGTACCAAACAACCCGACAAATGGAGAGATAGCCCCGATGGTTGCCAGGTATCCATTACCCCGCCCCATCTGACGGCCAACGGCGGCAACGCGACGTTCCAGACGGAAACCGGTACGCTCTTTGATCCCTTCGTTGTCATCACTGCCTGCTGACAGTTCCAGCTCGTTCTGTGCTTCGTTAATCAACAGAGCGCCCAGGCTTTTGCCATCGAATCCAGCGGCAATCTCACTTGCCTGATCTAAAGAGCGGGCATCTGCCAGCATTTGCTGTTCACGCTTAAGACGGCGCTTCTGCGTAAAGAACTCAAGGCTCTTACTAAAGAAGATAGCCCAGGTGACCACTGACGCCAAAATCAGCCCAATCATCACGCACTTAACCACGATATCGGCGTGCTGATACATACCCCAGACGGAAAGGTCCGTCTGCATCAAATTATTACCCACTCTGTATCTCCAGGACGCAAATCACAAAATCTGAGCGTAATCATATCAAAACGACGTCGAATTGATAGTCGTTCTCATTACTATTTACATAGTGCCGCACCTTTGGTTTCTTTTCCTTGCGCTCACGCAGTAAAAAAGTCACCAGAAATCGATTTGAGAATATTTTGTACTTTATGGCTGTTCTGCAGGACGCGGCAGATGAGATTCATGCTAGTTTAGACATCCAGACGTATAAAAATAGGTAATACAACATGGCAGATAAGCAGCTTGAGACCAAACTCGTTCACGCCGGGCGTAGTAAAAAATACACGCTGGGTTCGGTAAATAGCGTGATCCAGCGCGCGTCTTCACTGGTATTCGACACCGTTGAGGCGAAAAAACAGGCGACGCATAACCGCGCAAACGGTGCCCTTTTCTATGGCCGTCGCGGCACGCTGACGCATTTCTCACTGCAGGAAGCGATGTGTGAACTGGAAGGCGGGGCCGGTTGCGCCCTGTTCCCCTGCGGTGCAGCAGCCGTTGCCAACACCATCCTTGCCTTTGTTGAACAAGGCGATCATGTGCTGATGACCAACACCGCCTATGAACCCAGCCAGGATTTTTGCACTAAGGTGCTGGGCAAGCTTGGCGTGACAACCGGCTGGTTCGATCCGCTGATTGGCGCGGATATTGTGAAGCATATACAGCCGAACACTAAAGTCGTTTTTCTTGAATCTCCAGGTTCTGTCACCATGGAAGTTCATGATGTTCCAGCCATTGTTGCCGCCGTCAGAAGCGTAGTGCCTGACGCGATCATCATGATTGATAACACCTGGGCTGCGGGCGTGTTGTTCAACGCGCTGGATTTCGGTATCGATATCTCAATTCAGGCAGGGACGAAATATCTGATTGGTCATTCCGACGGCATGGCTGGGACAGCGGTATCCAATGCCCGTTGCTGGGATCAACTGCGTGAAAACGCCTATCTGATGGGACAAATGCTGGACGCCGATACCGCCTATATGACCAGCCGTGGATTGCGGACGTTAAGCGTTCGCCTGCGCCAACACCATGAAAGCAGTTTAAAAGTCGCCGAGTGGCTGTCTGCCCATCCGCAGGTTGCCCGCGTGAATCACCCGGCACTTCCCGGCAGCAAGGGACACGAGTTCTGGAAACGTGACTTTACCGGTAGCAGCGGTCTGTTCTCATTTGTTCTGAATAAGAAGCTAAATAATGAAGAACTGTCTGCGTACCTGGATCACTTCAGCCTGTTCAGCATGGCCTATTCCTGGGGCGGTTTTGAATCACTGATTCTGGCTAACCAACCGGAACATATCGCGGCAATCCGTCCGCAAGGCAAAGTGGACTTCAGCGGAACGCTCATCCGTTTGCATATCGGTTTAGAGAATGTTGACGATCTGATTGCCGATTTAGCCGCAGGATTTGCCCGAATCGAGTAACATTGCCGCAGATGGACATATATGCAGACACTTCTGGTGGAAAAGTCTGCAATTGTTGCGTCCGGGATCAAGGCATCCCGGACAATTCAGGAGTACAATCCACTCATAAACGCTGTTCCACAGGAAAGTCCATGGTAGTCATTCAAGATATTATCTCCGCGCTTTGGCAACACGATTTTGCCGCGCTGGCGGACCCACACGTCGTGAGCGTGGTGTACTTCGTGATGTTCGCCACACTGTTTTTAGAAAATGGCCTGCTGCCCGCCTCCTTTTTGCCCGGTGACAGCCTGCTATTACTGGCAGGAGCGCTGATTGCTCAGGACGTGATGAGTTTTTTACCTACCATAGCGATTCTGACTGCCGCTGCCAGTCTCGGTTGCTGGCTGAGCTACATTCAGGGGCGCTGGCTGGGCAACACGCGGACGGTAAAAGGCTGGCTGGCACAATTACCTGAAAAATATCATCAGCGTGCTACCTGTATGTTTGACCAACACGGGTTGATGGCACTACTCGCCGGACGTTTCCTGGCGTTTGTACGTACCTTACTGCCAACCATGGCGGGGATTTCAGGGCTGCCTAACCGTCGCTTCCAGTTTTTTAACTGGCTGAGCGGGCTGCTGTGGGTAACTGTGGTCACCAGTTTCGGCTATGCGCTCAGCATGATCCCGTTTGTTAAACGCCACGAAGATCAGGTGATGACCTTTTTAATGATCCTGCCTGTTGCCCTGTTAACCGCAGGTCTGCTGGGAACGCTGTTCGTGGTGATTAAAAAAAAATACTGTAGCGCCTGAGTATTAGCCGTATGCCGGAGTCACTCCGGCATTTCGTTGATGGCGCGCAGCGTTAAGGCCGACAAGAAATCACCCCCCCTGCATCATCCGAATTCTGGCTGCATCTTCTCCTGGCGTGACGCCAAAGTAACGTTTGAACTCCCGACTAAACTGCGATGCACTCTCATAACCTACGCGCATGGCCGCCGCGCTGGCTTTCATCCCGTCATGAATCATCATCATCCGCGCTTTATGCAATCGATAGCTCTTCAGATACTGCAACGGTGAAGTACTGGTCACCGATTTAAAATTATGATGGAACGCCGACACGCTCATATTGGCCTCTGCCGCCAATTGCTCAACATTGAGATTTTCGGTGTACTTGGTTTCAATTCGCTTCAGCACACGGCTTATCAAACTGAAATGCGTCTGGCGACTGACCAGCGCCAATAACGCGCCACCACGCGGCCCGGTCAGTACGTGGTAGAGGATCTCACGAATAATCTGTTTTCCCAGAATACGTGCATCCAATGGCCGCTCCATCACATCCAGCAGGCGTTCCGCAGCACAGAGAATTTCATCGGATAGCGTCGCCGAATTGATCCCGCTTGCCGCCATTGCAGGCTGGAACAGCTCATCCTCACCAATATCCATCAGCAATTCCTGCAATTGCAGGATATCGACGTTCAGGCGGATACCAGCCAACGGAACGTCCGGTGTCGCATACGTTTCACATTCAAAGGGTAAAGGTACTGTGAGCAGTAAGTATTCGTTGGCATCATAGCGAAAGACACGCTCGTTGATATAACCAATTTTATATCCTGAAAAGAGAAATATAATGCCAGGCTGATACATCACTGGTGTGCGCACCCCAGGTTCAGAGCCGTACAGTAAGCGAATATCAGGCAGCAGATCATTTAATTTATTTTCATTATTTTTCAGCTGTTTAATTTTATCTGTCAGCAGGAGACAGATCTCATCACGGTTCATAGGGCACCATTTCATCATTGATTTGCAACCCTGATATAGTGCGGACTTTTATCCATTTTCTCCAGTAGTCTGTAGAAATGGGCAAGACATTGGCAGAAATGAGCATTGAGAGGAACGCTTCTGACGACCACAATGTTCACCATCAGGCAGGCACTCGCCTCCCCTCTTTTTTACCCACACAAGGTAACGAGCAATGAACAACTTTAATCTCCATACCCCAACCCGCATTCTGTTTGGTAAAGGCGCGATTGCAGAACTGCGCGACCAAATCCCACAGGATGCTCGCGTACTGATTACCTACGGCGGTGGTAGCGTGAAAAAAACCGGCGTTCTGGCACAGGTTCAGGATGCACTGAAAGGCCTGGACGTGCTGGAATTTGGCGGTATTGAGCCGAACCCGTCTTATGAAACGCTGATGAACGCGGTAAAAATCGTGCGTGATGAGAAGGTGACATTCCTGCTGGCGGTAGGCGGCGGTTCTGTTCTGGATGGCACAAAATTCATCGCCGCAGCAGCACATTACGCTGACGGTGTTGACCCATGGCGCATTCTGGAAACACGCGGTAACGACGTACAAAGCGCCGTTCCAATGGGCTCCGTATTAACTCTGCCGGCAACTGGCTCCGAATCTAACTCTGGCGCGGTAATTTCGCGCAAAACGACTGGCGACAAACTGGCCTTCATGACCCCGTTTGTCCAGCCGGTATTTGCTGTACTCGATCCGGTTTACACCTATACTCTGCCGCCACGTCAGGTTGCCAACGGCGTGGTAGATGCTTTTGTTCATACTGTAGAACAATACGTGACTTATCCGGTAGACGGGAAAATTCAGGATCGCTTCGCCGAAGGCATTCTGCTGACGCTGATAGAAGACGGTCCGAAAGCATTGCAGGAGCCGGAAAACTACAATGTGCGTGCGAACGTCATGTGGGCAGCCACTCAGGCGCTGAACGGACTGATTGGCGCAGGCGTACCGCAGGACTGGGCAACCCATATGCTGGGTCACGAACTGACGGCAATGCACGGACTTGACCACGCTCAGACACTGGCAATCGTCCTGCCTGCATTGTGGAATGAAAAACGCGATACCAAGCGTGCCAAACTGCTGCAATACGCAGAACGCATCTGGAATATCACCGAAGGCTCCGAAGACCAGCGCATTGATGCCGCGATTGCCGCCACCCGTCAATTCTTCGAACAAATGGGTGTACCGACTCGCCTGTCTGACTACGGTCTGGATGGCAGTTCCATCCCGGCACTGCTGGAAAAACTGCAAGCGCATGGCGGCACGAAACTGGGTGAACATCAGGACATTACGCTGGACGTCAGCCGCCGGATTTACGAAGCTGCCCGCTAAGGTTTTTTAACCTCCGACTTTCGTTTTTGGCTATTTATACCAGGCTTAAGTCACACCTATGTCACCGGAGTATGTTCCGGTGACAGTCATTAAGGGGAGGAATTATGACCACTCCAACCATTATCAAACTACAGGATGGTAACGTCATGCCGCAACTGGGCCTGGGGGTCTGGAAGGCAAGCAACGAAGAAGTCATCACCGCCATTCATAAAGCGCTGGAAGTAGGGTATCGCTCAATTGATACCGCTGCGGCGTACAAAAACGAAGAAGGTGTCGGCAAAGCAATACGCGATGCTGGCGTACCGCGCGAAGAGTTATTCATTACCACCAAGCTGTGGAATGATGATCAGAAACGCCCACGGGAAGCGTTGCTCGAAAGCATGGAGAAACTCCAGCTCGATTACCTCGATCTCTACCTGATGCACTGGCCTGTTCCGGCGATCGATCACTACGTTGAAGCGTGGGAAAACATGATCGACCTGCAAAAAGAGGGGCTGATTAAGAGCATCGGCGTGTGCAACTTTCAGATCAATCATCTCCAGCGCCTGATGGATGAAACAGGTGTCCCGCCGGTGATTAACCAGATAGAACTGCATCCACTGATGCAACAGCGCCAGTTGCACGCCTGGAACGCCACACATAAAATCCAGACCGAATCCTGGAGCCCGCTGGCGCAGGGCGGCAAAGACGTATTTGATCAAAAGATCATTCGCGACCTCGCTGAAAAATATGGCAAATCACCGGCGCAGGTCGTCATTCGCTGGCATCTGGATAGCGGCCTGGTAGTGATCCCGAAATCCGTCACCCCTGCCCGTATCGCCGAGAACTTCAATGTCTGGGACTTCCGCCTGGACAAAGATGAACTCGGTGAAATAGCAAAACTCGATCAAGGTAAACGCCTTGGCCCTGACCCGGATCAGTTCGGCGGTTAATCTCTCCTCTCCAGCCCGGCATTCCCGTCGGGCTTTTCTCCTGTCGAAATATTAAGAAACAATAAACGCGCAACTATTGATGTATTTATGGCACATCCACGTGCAGCATTACGCAATATAACTTACTAATTATTCAGTAATAATATTGATTTAATGAACACATCACAAATATCTATAGGTGCGTGACCATGGCGGAAAAAACACAGCAAGGCGTCAAATGGCTCCCATTGATTCTTATACTATTTATTTCTGCCGGGCTCTGGCAGCTTACCCCACCCAGTGGGTTAAGTGCGCCAGCCTGGCATTCAGCCATTATCTTCGTTGCTACCATTGCTTCTATCGTGGCAAAAGTTCTGCCTATTGGCGCAGTCGGCATTATCGGTATTACCGTTTTTGCCCTCGCTTATGCTGCCGGGGATAAAACCGCCAGCGGCGCTATTACCACCGCACTGAGCGAACTGAACAGTTCTCTGATCTGGCTGATTGTCGTCGCCTTTATGATTGCCCGCGGGTTTATCAAAACGGGCCTCGGACGACGTATTGCGCTGCAGATGATCCGCCTGCTCGGCAAGCGCACGCTGGGACTCGCCTACGGACTGGCGTTTGCGGACCTGATACTTTCCCCCGCAATGCCAAGCAACACGGCCCGCTGCGGCGGCGTCATCTATCCCATTGCCGACTCCCTGGCGCGCAGTTTCCACTCGAACCCGGAAGATGAATCCCGCAGTAAAATCGGCACCTTTCTTATCACCTGTATTGGCAACGTCAACGACGTCACCGCCGCGCTCTTTATGACCGGATATACCGGCAACCTGTTGGCAGTGAAGCTGGCGGCCAATGCGGGGGTCACTCTGACCTGGGGCAGCTGGTTTATGGCGGCATTGCTGCCTTGCCTGGTTTCCTTACTGCTGGTTCCATTACTGGTCTACTGGATTGTGCGCCCGGAAATTAAACACACGCCGGATGCCCCTAATCTGGCGCGTAAAGAACTGGCGGAAATGGGCCGTATGTCACGCGGGGAATGGCTGATGCTGGCGACCGTCGGCGTCCTGCTGGTACTGTGGATTTTTGGTGATACGCTGGGCGTCGACGCCACCACCGCCTCATTTGTTGGTTTATCCATCTTGCTGCTCAGCGGCGTTCTGAGCTGGGAAGATGTCAAAAGCGAGAAAGGTGCGTGGGATACACTGATCTGGTTTGCCGCACTATTGATGATGGCAAATCAGTTGAAAAAACTGGGTTTTACCACCTGGTTTGGCAACCTGATTGGCGATAGCCTGAGCAGTACTATGCATGGAACCAGTTGGGTGGTTGTCCTGCTGCTGCTCAACGCCGCGTACTTTTATACCCACTACTTTTTTGCCAGCGGTAATGCGCAGATTGCGGCGCTGTATGCCGTTTTCCTCGGCGTCGGCCTGCATTTGAACATTCCCGCTGCCCCTACGGCGTTGATGCTGGCCTTCACCAGCAGCCTGTACTGTTCCCTCACTCAGTACACTCACGCTCGCGGGCCGATTCTGTTTGGTGCCGGGTACGTACCGACGGGAGTCTGGTGGCGAACGGGATTCATCATCAGCCTGTTCAATCAAGCCGTCTTTATCACTGTAGGGCTGATGTGGTGGAAGATGCTGGGTCTGTACTAAACTCACTGCGTCCTGACGAAACGTCTTATCTACGGAGAAAAGGAATGACCTGTATTTTCTGTCAAATTGTTGAAGGTAAAGCGCCCTGCCATAAAGTCTGGGAAGACGAGCATCACCTGGCCTTTCTGTCGATTTTCCCAAACACCGACGGTTTTACCGTGGTGATCCCGAAAAAGCACTACCCAAGCTATGCATTTGATATGCCGCCACAGGCGCTGGCAGACCTGATGCTGGCGACCCAAAAGGTGGCGAAAAAACTGGATAAGGCTTTCCCGGATGTCAGTCGTACGGGGATGTTTTTCGAAGGGTTTGGCGTGGATCATGTGCACAGTAAGCTCAGCCCTATGCATGGCACAGGTGATTTGACGCACTGGAAACCGATTGAGTCCCGGCAGACTAAATTTTTCGAGCAGTATGAAGGGTATCTGTCATCACACGATCATGAACGGGCGGATGATGCAAAACTGGCCGCATTAGCGGCCAGAATTCGTGAGGCATAAATACTGAGCATGTCTGCCGGATGGCGGTGCAAGCACCTTATCCGGCCTACGGTCTGTCTGGCCCGGTAAGCATTTCACTACCGGGCAAGACAGATTAGCGCCCCGCGACTTTCCCGCGTTTTTTATTCGCCGCAGGTGTCTGACGCTGGTGCGCGACTGGCGTATGCTTGGTCAGTGCCGGACGGGTATGGCGGTTCTGACGACGTGCTTCACGCATCTCTTCCAGCGTCGGGGCCGGAACCAGACATTCGCGACGACCGCCAATCAGATGCTTTTTCCCCATATCTTCCAGCGCCTGACGGATTAACGGCCAGTTAGCAGGATCATGGTAACGCAGCAGTGCTTTATGCAGACGGCGCTGTTTATCACCTCTTGGCACTACCACATCTTCACTCTTATAACCAATTTTGCCCAACGGGTTTTTCCCGGTGTAATACATGGTTGTAGAGTTTGCCAGCGGTGATGGGTAGAAGTTCTGCACTTGATCCAGACGGAAACGACGCTGTTTCAGCCACAGAGCCAGATTCACCATATCCTCATCACGCGTACCCGGGTGCGCAGAGATAAAATAGGGGATCAGGTACTGCTCTTTACCGGCCTGTTTAGAGTAGGTATCGAATAACTCTTTAAAGCGGTCGTAGCTGCCCATACCCGGCTTCATCATCTTCGACAATGGGCCTTCTTCTGTATGCTCCGGCGCAATCTTCAGGTAGCCACCCACATGGTGAGTTGCCAACTCTTTAATATAGCGCGGGTCCTCCACGGCGATGTCATAACGCACCCCGGATGCGATAAGGATCTTTTTAATGCCTTTCAGATCACGCGCGCGGCGGTAGAGATTAATCGTCGGTTCGTGGTTAGTATCCATATGCGGGCAGATATCCGGGTAAACGCAGGACAGACGACGACAGGTCTGTTCTGCACGCGGAGACTTACAGCGCAGCATATACATGTTTGCAGTTGGACCGCCGAGATCGGAAATCACGCCGGTAAAGCCCGGAACGGTATCGCGAATGGCTTCGATCTCATTGATGATCGAATCTTCGGAACGGCTCTGGATAATGCGCCCTTCGTGCTCGGTGATCGAACAGAACGAGCAACCACCAAAACAGCCACGCATGATATTGATCGAGAAACGGATCATCTCATAGGCGGGAATACGGCTGTTACCGTACGCCGGATGCGGTACGCGCTTGTACGGCAGAGCAAAGACGCTGTCCATTTCTTCAGTCGACAACGGGATCGCTGGCGGGTTAACCCAAATATAGCGATCGCCATGCTTTTGCATCAGCGCACGCGCGCATCCTGGGTTCGTTTCGTGATGCAGAATACGCGACGCATGGGCGTACAGAACTTTGTCGCCCTTCACTTTCTCGAAAGACGGTAACAGTACGTAAGTTTTTTCCCACGGCTTCGGACGCGGCGGCTGTACGGTTACCGCTTTCGCTTCTTGTTTTTTCGGTGCGACCGGTTTGTTATCAGCACACGGTAAGTCTTCGCCATACGGATGGGGGATGGGGTCAATTTTCCCGGGCATATCCAGACGTGTGGAATCCACTCCACTCCAGCCCGGCAGCGCTTCTTTAACCATAATCGCGGTATTACGCACGTCGCGGATCTGATCAATGGTTTCGCCCATCGCCAGACGGTGTGCGACTTCCACCAATGGGCGTTCGCCGTTGCCAAACATCAGCATGTCAGCTTTTGAATCCACCAGCACGGAACGGCGTACGGTATCTGACCAGTAATCGTAATGCGCAGTACGGCGCAGGCTGGCTTCAATACCGCCGAGAATAACCGGCACATCTTTCCAGGCTTCTTTACAGCGCTGGGTATAAACCAACGTCGCACGGTCCGGGCGTTTACCCGCCACGTTGTCCGGCGTATAGGCATCGTCATGGCGCAGTCGGCGATCGGCGGTATAACGGTTGATCATCGAGTCCATGTTGCCTGCGGTTACGCCGAAGAACAGGTTAGGTTTGCCCAGACGCATAAAGTCATCTTTGCTGTTCCACTCCGGTTGGGCGATGATCCCCACGCGAAAGCCCTGCGCTTCCAGCATACGGCCGCAAATAGCCATGCCGAAGCTCGGGTGATCGACGTACGCATCGCCGGTAACCAGAATGATGTCGCAGCTATCCCAGCCAAGTTGATCCATTTCGTCGCGTGACATCGGCAAAAATGGTGCCGGCCCAAAGCAGGCGGCCCAGTACTGCGGCCAGGAGAAAAGGTCTCTGTCCGGTTGGATCAGGGATATTGCGCTCATAATGCTTCCAAAAAAATGGTAAAAAAATAATCAAAGGCCGGGGATTATACGCTGGATCAACAAGGGAAATGAAGGAGTATTGTAAGGATGTTAAATTTCATCTCTGCTGGCGCTACGCTGACCGTTCCTGTGCTTTCGCACGGTCCAGGCCGGGTTAGGCGAAGCCGCCACCCGGCACAGGAATATCTATTACGGTGCCGGATTCACCAGCATCTGGCCAATAGAACCACGGTCTGCCATTTCCAGCGTCTGGCTGTTGAAGTAGAACGGGAAATGCGCCCAGGAAGGCTGCCCATAATAGACCAGCAACTCCACTTGCCCATCAACCCAGACGGTATCTTTCCAGCCACGGTCTTCCGGGAACGGCATCGCGCCATTCACATTACGGATCAGGAAAGAGACGCCTTCAATATGGAACGACTGCGGCATATCTGCACGCACCGTCCAGCGCTCCCAGGATCCCTGCTGCGCCGTGATGTCCATGCGATTGACATCCCACAGTTGGCCATTGATTCCGGGATCGTCATCAAGGCTAATATCACGGCTGCGAATCGGCGAGCCGCTCAAAATTTCGGTGGGTAACAGACGCATTGGCAGGCTATCCGTTACCAGCGGCAGAAGGCCGGTTGGTCGCAGAGTCAGTACCAGCGTGGAGATCAGGATACTGGAAGGTTCAAAGAAACCACGGATCCTGTCGACAATACTGGCCGCCTCGCCGCAGGTAATCGAAACTTCATCACCGTTGGTCATATCGACCAGAATCTCACGACGCTCGCCTGGCGCCAACGATAGCTGCTTCACCGAAACCGGCGCGGGTAAAAACCCCTGATCGCCTGAGATAACATGCAGCGCACGACCATCGCTCATTTTCAGCAAATAACGACGCGAATTTGAGGCATTCAGCAAACGCAAACGCACCCAGCCGCGGGACACTTCGACATACGGACTTTGCGCCCCGTTGACCAGAAGAGTATCCCCCACAAACCCCCCACTGCCCGGTTCGCTATATTCTGGCGTACCGAAGTTATCCAGACGCTTATCCTGAATAATGACTGGAAAATCATCCACGCCGTAGTGGTTAGGGATCGGCAGTGATTTACTCACTTCATCTTCAACCAGCCACATCCCGGCAAGGCCGTTATAGACCTGCTGGGCAGTGCGATTTGGCGTGTTGGCGTGATACCACAAGGTTGCAGCACTCTGGCGAATCGGCAGCACGGGCGCCCAGTCCGCATTAGGCGACATCATACGCGCCGGCCCCCCCATAAGAGGACCTGGGACCTGTAACCCGGCAACGGTCATTGAGACATTTTCTGTCAGACGGTTGCTGTAGATAAGCTTGACGTCATCACCTTTCCAGACGCGGATTGTCGGCCCCAGGTAGCGCCCGTTAACACCCCAGACGGGTGCGCGCGTGCCCGGCGTAAACGACCAGTGCGCACGTTGCAGCGTCATAAATAGCGGCTGTCCCCGACGGGACTCCAGCAGGGGGGGAACAGGTAGCGGTTGTTGCTGACCGGCAGCATTAGCCTTCAGCGGGACAGCACCTGCACACAGTGCGATCCCCGATGCCTGAATGAACTGACGCCGACTGAATGACATATAAGCTCCATGAAAAACTGGCGATTAACACGCAGGAAATCATTTCCTGTAACAAACCCGAAATGAGCGAATCAAACCTTACCGGCAGCTTCCCGCTCAGCAACTTCTTTATCGAGTTCTGCGATTTTTTGTTCCATCAGCGTGCGGCAATGCGCTGCCAGTTCACGAACCTGATCTTTACCAAAATGACTGATATCCACCGGCGGCAGCATCTCTACAATCGCCAGCCCATTATTGAGTCGGTTCAATTTGATCTTATTAGAGGTCGTTGAAACGCAAACAGGGATAACCGGGACACCCGCAGCAATTGCCGCATGGAACGCACCGGTTTTAAACGGCAGCAGACCGCGACCGCGGCTACGCGTTCCTTCAGGGAACATCCAGATAGAGATACGACGCTTTTTAAAGTGGTTCACCACCGCCGCAATAGTGCTGTGCGCTTTGGCGCGGTTATTTCTGTCGATCAACAGATTACCGGTGAGCCAGTACAGTTGTCCGAAGAAAGGGATCCACAACAGGCTTTTTTTACCTACTGTGACCGTCGGTGGCTGAACGATATTCGCTGCGGTAACCATGTCATAGTTATTCTGGTGGTTACAAATATAGATAGCATTACCATAGTTCTTCGCGTCAGGCGGCATGCGACACTCGACCTTCAGGCCATACAGGGGAGCCAGGCGACCAAACATATGGCCGAACGTCGCAACGTGTTTTGGATTTCTTGGGCTGAACAGACAGTATATGCAACCGAAAATACAGACCAAAATGCAGTAAATAACAGTAATAATTAAACGAAAAATATATAGCATAACAACCTCTAAAGGCCTAAGAGCCTGGCATTCTACGTCACCTGATTCCGAATACTGCATCAGGTTAGGGCATTGTTAAGAGTGGCTCTCTGGAAAAGCGTATTGTTAATCGCAACGCACGAATAAACAACGGTTTCACGGGAATTTTTAAAACAAGCTCTCCCTGTGCGAAAACAGGGAGAGCCAGACGCTGGCGTTATTCTTCACTGTCGCCGTGACTGGCGCGTCGAGGCGAGTCAATCTCAACACGGTCGATGCGTTGCAGACCGCGCATGAGCGTACCGCGACGACCACGCTCGCTGGTTACCTTCTGTAGCTCTTCAGGGCGCAGTTTAATTTTGCGTTTCCCGACGTGGATAGTCAGCGTGCTTTGCGGCGGCAGCACGTAGAGTTGTGCCAGACCATCTTCGCCTTTCGCAGCTTCCGCAGAAGGAATATTGATTATCTTGTTCCCTTTGCCTTTCGACAACTGCGGCAAATCGCTCACCGGGAACATCAACATGCGGCCCGCATGGGTAATCGCCAGCAGCATATCGGTTTCATCTTCAATCACCACCGGCGGCATAACATGCGCGTTTTCCGGTAGCGTAATCAATGCCTTGCCCGCACGGTTACGCGCGACCAGGTCATTGAAGGTGCAGACAAAACCGTAACCGGCATCAGATGCCATCAGCAGCTTCTGATCGTCGCCTTCCATCAGCATATGCTCAACCGTCGCGCCCGGTGGCAGCGTGAGCTTCCCGGTCAACGGCTCCCCCTGACCACGCGCCGACGGCAGCGTAATTGGGTCGATAGCATAACTACGCCCGGTTGAGTCAACGAACACCACCGGTTGGTTGCTCTTACCCTTCACCGCCGACTTAAAGCTGTCGCCCGCTTTATAGCTTAAGCCTGGCGCATCGATGTCGTGGCCTTTCGCGCTACGCACCCAGCCACTCTGGGACAGCACAATAGTCACCGGCTCAGACGGCAGCATGTCATGCTCGCTCATCGCCTTCGCTTCTTCACGCTCGCGCAGTGGAGAACGGCGATCGTCACCATAGGCATCCGAATCAGCCTGCAGTTCTTTCTTCAGCAGGTTACTCATTTTGCGTTCAGAGGCCAGAATGCCCTGCAGTTGATCGCGCTCCTTCGCCAGTTCGTCCTGCTCACCGCGGATTTTCATCTCTTCCAGTTTGGCAAGGTGGCGTAATTTCAGCTCAAGAATGGCCTCCGCCTGAGTTTCTGAAATACCAAACCGCGACATCAGCTCGGGTTTAGGTTCATCTTCATGACGAATAATTTCGATTACTTCGTCAATATTGAGGAACGCTATCAGCAAACCTTCAAGAATGTGCAGACGTTTGAGTACTTTCTCCAGGCGATAGTTCAGGCGACGGCGCACGGTATCGCGGCGGAACGCCAGCCATTCGGTGAGGATCTCCAGCAGGTTTTTCACCGCCGGACGACCGTCAAGACCGATCATGTTCAGGTTAATACGGTAGCTTTTTTCCAGATCGGTGGTAGCAAACAGATGGTTCATCACCTGTTCCATATCTACGCGATTCGACCGCGGGACAATCACCAGACGAGTCGGGTTTTCGTGATCCGATTCGTCGCGCAGGTCATCGACCATCGGCAGCTTTTTATTGCGCATTTGAGCCGCAATCTGTTCCAGTACTTTTGCGCCGGAGACCTGGTGCGGCAGCGCGGAAATCACCACCGCGCCGTCTTCTTTCGTCCATACCGCACGCATACGTACGGAACCGCGTCCGTTTTCGTAAATCTTACGAATCTCCGCACGCGACGTAATAATCTCCGCTTCGGTCGGGTAATCCGGCCCCTGTACGATATCCAGCAGTTGATCCAGCGTCGTTTTCGGCTGCTCAATCAGCGTAATTGCCGCTTTGGCCACTTCACGCAGGTTATGCGGTGGAATATCCGTCGCCATACCCACGGCAATCCCGGTCGTGCCGTTTAGCAAAATATTCGGCAGACGCGCAGGCAGCATTTTCGGCTCCTGCATGGTACCGTCGAAGTTTGGCACCCAGTCTGACGTGCCCTGACCGAGTTCACCCAGCAGGACTTCCGCATATTTAGACAGGCGGGATTCCGTGTAACGCATCGCGGCGAAGGATTTCGGATCGTCTGGTGCCCCCCAGTTCCCCTGCCCGTCAACCAGCGGATAACGGTAAGAGAAGGGCTGGGCCATCAGCACCATCGCTTCATAGCAGGCGCTGTCGCCGTGCGGATGGTATTTACCCAATACGTCACCGACGGTACGGGCGGATTTTTTAAATTTGGCGCTGGCATTCAGCCCCAGTTCGGACATCGCGTAAACGATGCGACGCTGAACAGGTTTCAGACCATCACCAATAAACGGTAACGCCCTGTCCATGATGACGTACATGGAATAGTTCAGATAGGCGTTTTCCGTGAATTCATGCAGCGCCAGGCGCTCTGCCATATCGCTCATTAATCGTGGTTCCTCAACTTTGTACCCCTCTATTGAAGGGCAATATTGCCGCAGATACTACCCCATCTGGCGTGTTGAGTCACAAAGAAAAGGGCCGCGACTGCGGCCCTGATGAGGATTATTTGGCAACTTTGGTAATCTGTTTCACGTCGATTTCAACGGAGTTCCAGTCTTTATCCACTTCACCCTGGATTTCAACCACATCCTGCGGCGTGACGGTCACGCCGTTCCAGCGTTTGTGGTCGATATCTACGTTCACTGTGCCGGTTGCATCTTTAAACACATACAGGTCGTCGGAAATACGCTCAACGATGTTCCCGCGCAGGGTAACCCAGGTGTCATCACGCAGCGATTTGGCGCTTTCTACCGTCGTGCTGCTACCGTTTGGGCCAACAAAGCCGCCATTTTGGCTTTGTGTTGTCGTCGTCGGTCCAGAGAAGCCGCCCTGCTGCGCTGCCAGAACAGGTGCGGAACACAGTGCCATTACGGCAACCATTGCAGCTAATTTTTTCATCGTCATGTCTCCCTTTCATGTTGGTTTACGACTATTAAATAAGTTAATCCTTAACAAGTTCTTAAGGCAAAAAAAGATACTTTTTTTACTGTACAGAGGCTGTAGCCACAGGTTTACTTGACGGTAATGAGAGCGACCGCAGGGAAGAACATATGCGTATTTTACTGGTAGAAGATGACACGCTGATTGGCGACGGCCTGAAAACAGGTCTGAGTAAAATGGGTTTCAGCATCGACTGGTTTACCGAGGGTCGCCAGGGGAAAGAAGCACTGTACAGCGCCCCTTATGATGCGGTGATCCTCGACCTGACGCTGCCAGGCATAGACGGGCGCGATATCCTGCGCGAATGGCGAGCCAACGGGAAGCAGGAGCCGGTGCTGATTCTTACCGCTCGTGACGCGCTGACAGAACGCGTGGAAGGTCTGCGCCTGGGCGCGGATGACTATCTGTGTAAACCCTTTGCGCTGATCGAAGTTGCCGCCCGACTGGAAGCATTGGTACGCCGCGCCAGCGGCCAGGCCACCAGCGAACTGCGCCATGGTCAGGTAACGCTTAATCCTGGCGCGCTGGTCGCCACGTTCGCGGGTGAGCTGTTATCGCTTAAGCCAAAAGAGTTCGCGCTGCTGGAACTGCTGATGCGTAACAAAGGGCGCGTCCTGCCCCGCAAGCTGATTGAAGAAAAACTGTATAACTGGGATGAAAACGTCTCCAGTAATGCGGTGGAGGTCCACGTCCATCACTTGCGCCGTAAGCTCGGCAGCGACTTTATCCGCACGGTACATGGCATTGGCTACACCCTGGGTGACGCATGAAACTCACACAACGCCTGAGTCTACGCATCAGACTTACGCTTATATTTATCATTTTGGTTTTGGTAACCTGGTTGATTTCCAGTTTTGTCGCCTGGAAACAAACCACCGATAACGTTGACGAGATGTTTGACACGCAGCTGATGCTGTTTGCCAAACGGCTGGTCACGCTGGATCTTGATGAACTAAAAGCTTCTGAGCGCATCGCGCAGACACCGAAAAAGTTCAAACATGGCCATATTGACGACGATGTACTGACCTTTGCGGTCTACACGCCGGATGGAAAAATGGTTCTTCATGATGGTGACAATGGTCAGTACATTCCCTATAGCTATCGTCGGGAAGGGTTTGACGATGGTTATCTGAACGGTGATAACGATAAATGGCGCTTTATCTGGCTAACTTCAGCGGATAAAAAGTACCGGATCGTGGTCGGTCAGGAGTGGGAATATCGCGAAGATATGGCCCTGGCGATCGTGACGGCCCAATTGGTGCCGTGGCTGGTCGCCCTGCCGCTGATGCTGCTGATCCTGATTGTCCTGTTAAGCCTTGAACTTAAGCCGCTAAAAAAGCTGGCGCAGGCTTTACGTGTGCGGGATCCGGAATCTGAAGAACCACTGAGCCTGAAAGGTATTCCTGGCGAGGTTCGCCCACTGGTTGAGTCGCTCAATCAACTGTTTATCCGCACACATTCGATGATGGTTCGCGAACGGCGCTTTACCTCTGATGCCGCCCACGAACTGCGCAGTCCGTTGACGGCACTGAAGGTACAGACCGAAGTCGCGCAGTTGTCCGACGATGATCCGCAGGCACGACAAAAAGCGTTAATGCAGATGCAGACGGGAATTGACCGCGCTACCCGACTGGTTGATCAGCTCCTGACGCTTTCGCGCCTCGACTCCCTCGACAATCTTCAGGATGTGGCGGAAATCTCGCTGGAGGAGCTTCTGCAATCCGCGGTGATGGATATCTACCATCCGGCACAGCAGGCGCACATCGATGTGCGGTTGCAGATTAACGCGCACCACATCACGCACACGGGACAACCGCTGTTACTCAGCCTGATGGTCCGTAATCTGCTGGATAATGCGATTCGCTACAGCCCACAGGGAAGCATTGTGGAAGTGACGCTCAATGCCCGCAATTTCAGCGTCAAGGATAACGGGCCTGGCGTTGCGCCGGAAATCCTGACGCACATCGGTGAACGCTTTTATCGTCCGCCGGGACAAAGTGTTACCGGTAGTGGTCTGGGCCTGTCGATCGTTCGTCGTATAGCGACCTTACACGGGATGTCTGCCTCGTTTGGTAATGCTCCGCAAGGCGGGTTTGAGGCCAAAATCAGCTGGTAAAGACCGCATTATTGCTAGTAATGCAAAAGACTTTGCACATTTTGCTAATTTCACCGCACCACCCGTGGGGGTAAAATCGTCCTCAAACGTATTTCCTTGAGGACACAAAATGAGCAACATTCTGATTATCAATGGTGCGAAAAAATTCGGCCACTCTAACGGTCAGTTAAACGACACCCTGACCGAGGTCGCGGACGGTATCCTGCGCGACCTCGGGCATGATGTTAAAGTCGTACGCGCGGACAGCGATTATGACGTAAAAACAGAAGTGCAGAATTTTGTCTGGGCCGATGCGGTTATCTGGCAAATGCCGGGCTGGTGGATGGGTGCACCGTGGACCGTGAAAAAATACATCGATGATGTGTTTACCGAAGGTCACGGTACGCTGTATGCCAGCGATGGTCGTACACGTTCAGATGCCTCTAAAAAATACGGCTCAGGCGGGCTGATTCAGGGCAAAAAATACATGCTGTCCCTGACCTGGAACGCGCCAATGGAAGCCTTCACTGAAAAAGACCAGTTCTTCCATGGCGTTGGTGTTGATGGCGTCTATCTCCCGTTCCATAAAGCAAACCAGTTCCTGGGAATGGAAGCGCTGCCGACCTTTATCACCAATGACGTGATTAAAATGCCAGATGTTCCACGTTATATCGCAGAATATCGCAAGCATCTGACCGAAATTTTTGGTTAACTAGTCACCTGGAATTAGAAGGAGTTAACCATGCTTACCGTTATTGCAGAAATCCGTACACGTCCAGGTCAACATCACCGCCAGGCGGTACTGGATCAGTTTGCTAAAATCGTTCCGACTGTACTGAAAGAAGAAGGCTGCCACGGCTATGCGCCAATGGTCGATCATGCAGCAGGTGTGAGTTTTCAGACCACAGCACCAGACTCAATCGTGATGGTTGAACAGTGGGAAAGCATCGCGCACCTTGAAGCGCATTTGCAGACCCCGCATATGAAAGCCTACAGCGAAGCCGTGAAAGGCGACGTGCTGGACATGAATATCCGTATTCTGGAATCGGGTATTTAAGGTTGTCGATTTGCCGGATGAGGCTTTGCTATCCGGCATATAATCGCTTCGTCAGATGAGAGCCGGATAAGGCATTTTACGCCCCTCTCCGGCTTTTCTACATGCAATTAGCCTTCGAGATCCGCAAGGTCACCTTTCTCTTGCAACCAGTTACGACGGTCTTCAGAACGCTTCTTGGCCAGCAGCATATCCATCATTGCGTTGGTACGCTGATCGTCTTCATCATCGATAATGAGCTGCACCAGGCGACGAGTGTTCGGATCCAGCGTGGTTTCGCGCAACTGCATCGGGTTCATTTCACCCAGTCCTTTAAAGCGCTGCACGTTCGGCTTACCTTTCTTGCGCTTTAATTGCTCCAGTACGCCCGCTTTTTCTTCTTCCGTCAGCGCGTAATACACCTCTTTACCGAGGTCGATACGGTATAACGGCGGCAGCGCCACGTACACGTGACCGTGTTTCACCAGCGTGCGGAAGTGTTTCACAAACAGTGCGCATAGCAGCGTGGCGATGTGCAGACCATCGGAGTCCGCATCCGCCAGGATACAGATCTTACCGTAACGCAACTGGCTCAGATCGTCGCTGTCCGGATCGATACCGATCGCCACCGAAATATCGTGCACTTCCTGCGAAGCCAGCACTTCATCGGAAGAGACTTCCCAGGTATTGAGGATCTTACCTTTGAGCGGCATGATCGCCTGATATTCACGATCGCGCGCCTGTTTGGCCGATCCACCCGCCGAGTCACCTTCGACGAGGAACAGTTCGGTGCGATTAAGATCCTGCGCGGTACAGTCCGCCAGTTTCCCCGGCAGAGCCGGACCACTGGTCAGCTTTTTACGCACCACTTTTTTCGCCGCACGCAGACGACGCTGGGCGCTGGAAATCGCCATCTCAGCCAGCAGTTCGGCTGACTGTACGTTCTGGTTCAGCCACAGGCTGAAGGCATCTTTCACCACGCCTGAAACAAACGCCGCGCACTGACGCGAAGAGAGGCGTTCTTTGGTTTGTCCGGCAAACTGCGGATCCTGCATTTTTACCGACAGCACGTAGGCGCAGCGATCCCAGATATCTTCCGCCGACAACTTCACGCCGCGCGGCAAAATATTGCGGTATTCGCAGAACTCGCGCATCGCATCCAGCAGACCCTGACGCAGACCGTTGACGTGCGTCCCGCCCTGCATAGTTGGGATCAGGTTCACATAGCTTTCGGTCAGCAGCTCACCGCCTTCCGGCAGCCAGAGCAGCGCCCAGTCCACGGTTTCTGTTTCACCGCTGAAATTACCGATAAACGGTTTTTCCGGCAGCGTCGGTAGGCCATTTACCGCTTCGCTCAGATAGTCATTCAGACCATCCTGGTAGCACCAGCGCTGTTCGCTGTTGTTGACCTCATCCTTGAAGGTGATCTCAACGCCCGGGCACAGTACCGCTTTGGCTTTCAGTACGTGCGTTAAGCGCGAAACAGAAAAACGCGGGCTGTCAAAGAAGCTTTCATCCGGCCAGAAGTGCACGCTGGTCCCGGTATTGCGTTTGCCGCAGGTACCGACAACCTGTAAATCCTGCACTTTATCGCCATTCTCAAACGCGATGTTGTATACCTGTCCGTCGCGGCGTACGTTCACTTCCACACGTTTGGACAGGGCGTTAACAACGGAGATACCCACACCGTGCAGACCCCCGGAGAATTGGTAGTTCTTGTTGGAGAACTTGCCGCCCGCGTGCAGACGACAGAGGATCAGCTCAACCGCCGGAACACCCTCTTCAGGGTGAATGTCTACTGGCATGCCGCGTCCGTCATCAATGACTTCCAGAGACTGGTCGGCATGTAAGATCACGTCCACGCGTTTCGCGTGGCCCGCCAGTGCTTCATCCACACTGTTATCAATCACTTCCTGTCCAAGATGGTTCGGACGGGTCGTATCGGTGTACATCCCAGGGCGACGGCGTACCGGCTCAAGCCCAGTGAGTACCTCAATGGCATCAGCGTTATAAGTTTGCGTCATGGTTTAAATAAGCAATTCGAATTGATCGTCAGAAACTGTGCAGTCCAAGGAAATCGACAATCGGGTTGAAATAATCTTCGAAGCCCGTGAATGCGTGGTTTCCGCCCTCAATAACTGTCTGACGGCAGGAGGCGTAATACGCCACCGCCTGGCGGTAGTCCAACACTTCATCGCCCGTTTGTTGAAGCAGCCAGATCAAATCCGGCGCTTCCAGCGGGTCAATCTGCATGACTTTAAGATCGTAAATATGGCGTGACTCTAGCACATATTGCTGCCCCGTGTAGGGGTTCTCGTTTTGACCGAGATAGTCGACCAGCAGTTCATAAGGCCGTACAGCAGGGTTCACCACCACTGCCGGCAGCATAAAACATTGCGACAGCCAGGTGGCGTAATAGCCTCCTAATGAGGAGCCGACAATCCCCAGCGACTCTCCGCCATGTTCAAGAATGATCGATTCCAGCATCTCTGCGGCCTGGGCCGGATACGGCGGCAACTGCGGCACGATCATCTCTACATGCGGATGATGCTCCGCCAGCCAGTTTTTCAGCAAGCACGCCTTCGCCGAGCGAGGAGAACTGTTAAATCCGTGAAGATAGAGAAGCGTAGACATCAGTAGCCTTCTGAAGCGGTATCAGGGTGGAACCGATTACCCTGCAGACGACGTACCTGAGTCTGCAACGTCCCGTCAGCAAAAAGCTCCAGCGTCCGCCAGCCGGGGCTGATGGTATCCAATGTGAAGTTGGAACAGTGCGGCTTAAACTGCACGCAGGTCGACGGCGTCGCCAGCAGGCGGCGTCCGTTCCAGTCCAGATCCAGTTCCTGATGAATATGCCCGCACAGCAGATATTTCACGCGCGGATAGTTCACCAGCACGTTATCCAGCTCAGCGGCATTGCGCAGGCTATGCTGATCGAGCCAGCTACAGCCCGCAGGCAGAGGATGATGATGCAGAAGCAACAAGGTATTACGCTCTGGTGCATCAGCAAGTTTACGCTCCAGCCATTCGAGCTGGAATTCACTTAATTCACCGTGGGGAACGCCGAACACCTGGCTGTCGAGCAGCAAAATTTGCCACTGTTCGCCGATGAAAACACGCTTGGCAGGGGAAATTCCCGCATCCTGCAGCGCACTGTACATTGCCGGCTGAAAATCGTGATTGCCCGGTAGCCAAACGCAGGGCGCACGAAAGCTTGCGATGCCCTCAGCAAAATGCTGATAGGCCGCAGCGGATTGATCCTGCGCCAAATCCCCAGTCGCAACGATCAGATCGTACTCAGGCGACTCTGCATGTATGGCATCCAGTACGCACTGGTAGCTATCCCAGGTGTTCACACCCAGTAAGGTTTCATGCTTTTCGGCAAACAGGTGAGTGTCTGTAATTTGTAAGATCCTGACTCTGGCCTCACCAGCCAAAGGAAGGGTTAACAGGCTTTCCAAATGGTGTCCTTAGGTTTCACGACGCTAATAAACCGGAATCGCCATCGCTCCATGTGCTAAACAGTACCGTAACCAGTCGGCCAAAAACTGATTAATTTGATGCTTTTCGTCGCGTTGATGCAACTTTTTATTTGGATAATCATACCGCGCTTTGAAGCGAAAGATCTGCTGACTTGAACACACTTCAGCCACCCTTGCGTCATGATACAGACGCACGGTCAATGACGGCAGGCTCCAGTAAGTGACAGCCGGCACCGTTTGTTCGATCGCGACAAGCGTAGTGTATCGGGTCGATTCAACGATCGTTAACCGATATTGTGCGTTTGCTACCTGATAGCTCACTGTTTCACCGGCTGCATCATTGCGTGGCAACAGGCGGCGCAACTGCGAAAAATTGGTTTCGCACAGGCGCATCATTTCAGGGAAGTCAGGTGTGTAACGCTTCATTTTTTCCACTCAGTTTTTAACTCTTGATAGTGCAGCTGTAACCATTGCAAGGCGATGACAGAAGCCGCGTTGTCGATTATCCCCTCTTCTACCCATTGATAAGCCTGTTCCCGACTCACCACATGAACACGAATATCTTCGTTTTCATCCGCCAGACCGTGGATACCATTTGCGGTCGAAGCGTCCACTTCACCTACCAAAATAGACAGGCGCTCACTGGTGCCGCCAGGGCTTGCCAGATAACTCAGCACGGGTTTCGTACGTTTAACGTCCAGTCCGGCTTCTTCCATTGCTTCACGGCGAGCCACATCTTCAACGGTTTCGCCTTCTTCAATCATTCCGGCTACCATTTCCAGTAGATACGGCGTTTCGCTGGTGTCATAGGCCGCGATGCGGATTTGTTCGACCAACACAACTTCATCCCGCTCAGGGTCAAAGGGTAGCAAGACTGCCGCGTGTCCGCGCTCAAAAATTTCACGCTTCACTTCACCGCTCATACCACCGTTAAACAGGCGATGACGGAAGCGATAAAGATCCAGTGAAAAAAAACCGCGGTATAGTGTTTCTCGTGCAATAATTTCTACATCATTTTTAGTGAATGTCATTGGCAAGTTGTCTGGTTTACGCATTGTGCTGTCCTGGTACCAATAGTGATTAAAATGTGAATTTCAAGGTCGTTTGACTGCTGTTTGAGCGCCCTTGTGTTAAATTGATGCAAATTAACGCCGTATGGCACGTAACGCCAACTTTTTGAAGTGGCGGATTCTGCTAGAATCAGCAATTATTTTTACAATTTGATCAGCGCTAAATACTGCTTCACAACAAGGAATGCAAATGAAGAAATTGCTCCCCATCCTTATCGGCCTGAGCCTGTCGGGGTTCAGTACTCTGAGCCAGGCAGAAAACCTGATGCAGGTTTATCAGCAAGCACGCCTGAGCAACCCGGAATTGCGTAAATCCGCCGCCGATCGCGATGCTGCATTCGAAAAAATTAACGAAGCGCGTAGTCCTTTACTGCCGCAACTGGGCTTAGGTGCCGATTACACCTACAGCAATGGCTACCGTGATTCAAATGGTATCAACTCCAACGCCACCAGCGCGTCATTACAATTGACTCAGACGCTGTTCGATATGTCAAAATGGCGTGCCCTGACGCTGCAAGAAAAATCAGCGGGCATCCAGGACGTGACCTATCAGACCGATCAGCAAACGCTGATCCTGAATACCGCCACGGCCTATTTTAACGTATTGAACGCGATTGACGTGCTCTCTTATACCCAGGCACAAAAAGACGCCGTTTATCGTCAGTTAGATCAGACGACCCAGCGTTTTAACGTTGGCCTGGTTGCTATCACTGACGTACAGAACGCCCGTTCACAGTACGATACCGTGTTGGCGAATGAAGTTACCGCGCGTAACAACCTGGACAACGCCGTTGAACAGCTGCGTCAGGTCACCGGCAACTACTACCCGGAACTGGCTTCGCTGAATGTTGATGGCTTTAAAACCAACAAACCGCAGGCGGTGAATTCACTGCTGAAAGAAGCAGAAAACCGCAACCTGACGTTATTGCAGGCACGTTTAAGCCAGGATCTGGCGCGTGAGCAAATTCGTCTGGCACAGGACGGTCATCTGCCGACGCTGGGTTTAACCGCCTCTACTGGTGTTTCTGATACCTCTTACAGCGGATCTAAAACTCGTGCCAGTGATGCAGGTACACGCTATGACGATAGCAATGAAGGTCAAAATAAAATTGGTCTGAACTTCTCGCTGCCGCTGTACCAGGGCGGGATGGTTAACTCGCAGGTGAAACAAGCGCAGTACAACTTTGTTGGCGCCAGTGAGCAACTGGAAAGCGCGCACCGCAGCGTAGTACAGACCGTTCGTTCATCATTCAACAACATTAATGCGTCTATCAGTAGCATTAATGCGTACAAACAAGCGGTTGTCTCTGCCCAAAGCTCCCTGGATGCGATGGAAGCCGGCTATTCTGTAGGTACACGTACCATTGTGGACGTGTTGGATGCTACTACCACGCTGTACAACGCTAAGCAGCAGTTGGCAAATGCGCGTTATACCTATCTGATCAACCAGTTAAACATCAAGTCTGCGCTCGGTACGCTTAACGAGCAGGATCTGGTGGCGTTGAACAATACGCTGGGTAAACCTATTTCCACCGCGCCTGACGCCGTTGCGCCGGAAAACACCCAGCAAGACGCCGCAGCAGATGGTTATACTGCCAACAGTGCGGCACCAGCGGTCAAACCGGCAACAGCACGTACAACCAGCAGCAGTAACGGCAACAACCCGTTCCGTAATTGATGCTGTAGACGGGGCTTCGGCCCCGTCTGAACGTAAGGCAACGTAAAGATCTGCCCCTTCCTGCGCATTCTCGCCTCTTCCCGCTTCAATTTCGACCAGTCATCCTCTATCCTGAGCATTATTTACTGTGTTTACCACTGGGTCCTGGAAGACAAAAATGAAACGGACAAAATCGATACATCATGCCTCGTTCCGCAAAAGCTGGAGCGCGCGCCACCTGACTCCTGTCGCCCTGGCAGTTACCGCAGTGTTTATGCTCGCGGGCTGTGAAAAGAGTGACGAAACGGTTTCGCTTTATCAGAACGCGGACGACTGCTCTGCGGCGAATCCGGGTAAAAGCGCCGAATGCACCACCGCGTTTAACAACGCGCTGAAAGAAGCTGAACGCACCGCGCCAAAATACGCCACGCGTGAAGACTGTATTGCTGAATTCGGCGAAGGCCAGTGCCAGCAGGCACCTGCGCAGGCGGGCATGGCACCGACCGGCGAAGGCCAGGCTCAGGCGCAGAATCAAAGCAGCGGCAGCTTCTGGATGCCGCTGATGGCAGGCTACATGATGGGCCGACTGATGGGCGGCGGAATGGGCGCTCAGCAACCGCTGTTCAGCTCGAAAAACCCGGCCAGCCCTGCATACGGCAAATATACTGACGCCAGCGGCAAAAACTACGGCGCAGCAACGCCGGGCCGCACCATGACCGTACCAAAAACCGCCATGGCACCGAAACCTGCCACCACCTCTACCGTAACCCGCGGCGGATTTGGTGAGTCAGTCGCCAAACAGAGCACCATGCAGCGTAGCGCAAGCGGCACCACCACACGTTCGATGGGTGGCTGATCGTCATGGAAAGAGTCAGTATTGTTGAGCGCCCGGACTGGCGCGATAAGGCCACCGAATACGGTTTCAACTTTCACACCATGTACGGCGAGCCGTACTGGTGTGAAGACGCGTACTATAAGCTGACGCTTGCTCAGGTCGAAAAGCTGGAAGAGGTCACCGCAGAGCTGCATCAGATGTGCCTCAAAGTGGTGGAAAAGGTCATTGCCAGCGATGAGCTGATGACCAAGTTTCGCATTCCAAAGCATACCTGGGGCTTTGTCCGCCAGTCCTGGCTGACACAGCAACCGTCGCTCTATTCCCGTCTCGATCTGGCGTGGGACGGTACCGGTGAACCTAAGCTTTTAGAAAACAACGCCGATACGCCAACCTCATTGTACGAAGCCGCCTTTTTCCAGTGGATCTGGCTGGAAGATCAGCTTAATGCGGGCAACCTGCCGGAAGGCAGCGATCAGTTCAACAGCCTGCAGGAAAAGCTGATCGAACGTTTCACTGCGCTGCGCGAGCAGTACGGTTTTCAGTTGCTGCATCTGACCTGCTGTCGCGATACGGTCGAAGATCGTGGAACGATCCAGTATTTGCAGGATTGCGCGGCTGAGGCTGAAATTGCCACTGAATTTCTCTATGTCGAGGATATCGGGCTCGGTGAAAAAGGTCAGTTCACGGACATGCAGGACCAGGTGATCGCCAATCTGTTCAAGCTCTATCCGTGGGAGTTTATGCTGCGTGAAATGTTCTCCACCAAGCTGGAAGACGCTGGCGTCCGCTGGCTGGAACCGGCCTGGAAAAGCATTATCTCCAACAAAGCGTTGTTACCGCTGCTGTGGGAAATGTTCCCGAACCATCCGAATCTTCTGCCGGCGTACTTCGCCGAAGACGACTATCCGCAGATGGATAAGTTTGTCGTGAAACCGATCTTCTCGCGTGAAGGCGCTAACGTTTCCATCATTGAGAACGGTAAAACGATCGAAGCCGTGGAAGGGCCATACGGTGAAGAAGGCATGATCGTGCAGCAGTTCCATCAGCTACCGAAGTTTGGCGACAGCTATATGCTGATCGGCAGCTGGCTGATTAACGATCAACCTGCCGGGATCGGCATTCGCGAAGACAGAGCGTTGATCACCCAGGATCTCTCGCGCTTCTATCCGCATATTTTTGTCGAGTAATTCGTTGTGCCCGGTATCGCTAATGCTTACCGGGCCTACGTTTTTATCCCACCTGTACTGACAACATACTCAGGCTACCCATCTCAATCCCATCAACAGGAATCGTCACCGGCTCTTTGCCATCCCACGCGCCGAGGACATACAGCAGCGGCAGATAGTGATCCGCCGTTGGGTTCGACAGCGATCCGCCTTCATGATCCATATAGTTAACCAGCGGGTGCTGTTCAACCGGTCCCTGCCATGTCAGGTTGGCTTTAACATAATCGTTAAATGAGGTCGCCCACGGGTATGGTGTATTCTCACCATACCAGCGTGCTGTACGCAGGTTATGCACTACGTTGCCACTGGCCACCAGCATAATGCCTTCATCGCGCAACGCTGCCAGCTTACGGCCCATTTCAAAATGCCACGCCGCAGGTTTGGTGCTATCGACACTCAACTGCACCATCGGGATATCTGCGTTCGGGTACATCTTGATTAGCACACCCCATGAACCGTGGTCAAAACCCCACGCTTCTTTGTCTAAGGCGACGGGCACAGGAGCAAGCAAGTCAACCAGATGCTGTGCCAGTTCTGGCGAGCCCGGGGCCGGATAATGCGTGTCATACAGTGCCTGCGGGAAACCACCAAAATCGTGGATAGTTTTAGGTGCTTCCATCGCGGTTACGCCAGTACCGCGTGTAAACCAGTGTGCCGATACCACAACAATCGCTTTCGGGCGCGGCAACGTTTCCCCCAGTTGCTGCCAGGCACGGGTATAAACGTTATCTTCCAGAACATTCATTGGGCTGCCGTGTCCCAAAAACAATGCTGGCATACGAGTTGAAGACATGATGATATCCTTACTGAGGGAGTCATTTTGATATCACCACAATACGCTTTTTCGGTTGATGAAGAACTCAGATAACCATGATGAAGATCATCAGTTATTTTGACGATCCGCCCCGAACAGCAGATTGATAAGGAGTTTTATTTGTCGATGTCAGTACCTTTACTTCTGACCTTACTGGCAGGCGCCGCCACATTTATCGGTGCATTTCTCGGCGTGCTGGGACAAAAACCCTCTAACCGCGTTCTCGCGTTTTCTCTGGGTTTTGCCGCAGGTATCATGTTGCTGATCTCCCTGATGGAAATGTTGCCAGCCGCACTGGCAGCAGAGGGAATGTCGCCGGTGCTGGGTTACGGGATGTTTATCGTTGGTTTGCTGGGCTACTTTGGCCTGGATCGTTTGCTGCCGCACGCTCACCCTCAGGATTTAGTCCAAAAAACCACACAACCGTTACCCGGTTCCATTAAGCGTACTGCGATTTTATTAACTCTGGGTATCAGCCTGCACAACTTCCCGGAAGGGATTGCAACTTTTGTTACCGCCAGCAGCAACCTCGAACTGGGCTTTGGTATCGCGCTTGCCGTCGCATTACACAATATTCCTGAAGGATTAGCCGTTGCAGGTCCGGTCTATGCAGCCACGGGCTCCAAACGTACCGCTATATTCTGGGCCGGGATCTCGGGAATGACGGAAATATTAGGTGGGGTACTGGCATGGTTAATTCTGGGCAGTTTGATTTCGCCCGTGGTGATGGCAGCAATTATGGCCGCGGTCGCCGGAATTATGGTGGCGCTGTCAGTCGATGAATTGATGCCACTGGCAAAAGAGATCGACCCAAATAATAATCCCAGCTATGGGGTCCTGTGCGGAATGTCGGTGATGGGGTTAAGCCTCGTCATCCTCCAGTCCATGGGAATCGGATAATCCAGAGGGCGGATGCCACCCTGCTCATTTACAGCATCCGCTCATCCATAGCAGAACGTGAAGGACTATTCCTGTTCCTTAATCACGCTGTTATCTTCACCAGAGCGACGAAAGAGTTTGTTTCGCGCCTCGAGCAATGCGTCTCTGTCTTGCCGGAATGCCCGGCAATAACGCTTCATATGGCAATAATAACCCAATGCAACGAATGCAATTAATACGATCCAATACCAGGCAATAAACATTCTTTTACCCTTAACATTTAACATCATTAAACATTTAACGTTAAAATTTTACACAAGCTTATTCTGACATACTCCTATAGTGGCATATTCCAGAAACAAATATATGATTTCGATCATATAAACCAGCGGCTAAGCCAATAGTCAAACTCGCTATAGAAAATAAAACAATGTCGACAAGATCACACTACGCAATAATAAATATTGTTCTCAGAATATCTCACTCATACTATCGGAAATAATAAAAAATAATTTCCACAAATAATACATTTTATCAATATTAATATATTCACCATAATAGTTGAATCAGTAACACCATTTTATATTTTATCGACACTATGAAAACATAATATATTCAGCATAATTATATTTATAGGTAATATAAGGAGATATATCCATGTTTATACAATATCGAAAAACGCTTCTCGCAGGCACTCTGGCACTGACGTTTGGATTAACAGTCGGAAACTCTTTTGCCGCGGGTTTTCAACCCGCCCAACCCGCAGGAAAACTGGGCGCAATAGTCGTTGATCCTTATGGAAACGCCCCGCTTACCGCGTTAGTGGAATTAGACAGTCACGTTATCTCAGATGTTAAAGTCACCGTTCATGGCAAAGGCGAGAAAGGAGTTCCTGTTACTTATACTGTTGGCAAAGAATCGTTAGCAACCTATGACGGCGTGCCTATTTTTGGTCTTTATCAAAAGTTTGCTAATAAGGTCACCGTTGAATATAAAGAAAATGGCAAAGCCATGAAGGATGATTATGTGGTGCAAACGTCCACCATCGTTAATCACTACATGGATAACCGTTCAATTTCCGATTTACAGCAAACGAAAGTGATTAAGGTAGCGCCTGGTTTTGAAGACCGTCTCTATCTGGTGAATACCCATACCTTCACGGCACAAGGGGCGGAATTCCACTGGCATGGCGAAAAAGATAAAAATGCCGGCATCCTGGATGCGGGTCCTGCGGGCGGGGCATTACCCTTTGACATTGCCCCCTTCACCTTTATCGTCGATACGGAAGGTGAATATCGTTGGTGGCTGGATCAAGATACCTTCTACGATGGCCATGACATGGATATCAATAAGCGCGGTTACTTGATGGGTATCCGGGAAACGCCGCGCGGCACCTTCACAGCCGTTCAGGGTCAGCATTGGTACGAATTCGATATGATGGGGCAGATTCTGGCCGATCATAAGCTACCGCGCGGATTCCTTGACGCATCGCATGAATCGATCGAAACAATCAACGACACCGTGCTGCTTCGCGTGGGCAAACGCGATTATCGCAAAGAAGATGGCATCCATGTGCAAACCATCCGTGATCAGATAATTGAAGTAGACAAGTCCGGCCGTGTGGTTGACGTGTGGGATCTGACAAAAATACTCGATCCGATGCGTGATGCGCTTCTGGGTGCACTGGACGCAGGCGCGGTATGCGTCAACGTTGACCTCGCTCATGCCGGTCAACAGGCGAAACTGGAGCCAGATACACCTTACGGTGACGCCCTCGGGGTGGGTGCAGGTCGTAACTGGGCGCACGTTAACTCCATTGCCTATGATGCCAAAGATGACTCCATTATTATCTCTTCCCGCCATCAGGGCGTCGTTAAAATCGGTCGCGATAAACAGGTGAAATGGATCCTCGCTCCGTCGAAAGGCTGGAATAAGGCGCTGGCAAGCAAGCTGTTAAAACCGGTTGATGGTAAAGGCAACGCGCTAAAATGTGACGAAAACGGCAAGTGCGAAAACACCGATTTCGATTTTACTTATACACAGCACACCGCATGGCTCTCGAGCAAAGGGACATTAACCATCTTTGACAACGGCGATGGTCGTGGGCTCGAACAACCAGCATTGCCGACGATGAAATATTCCCGTTTCGTCGAATATAAAATTGACGAGAAAAAAGGTACCGTTCAGCAAATCTGGGAATACGGCAAAGATCGCGGTTACGACTTCTATAGTCCCATCACCTCGGTTATCGAATATCAGAAAGACCGTGACACCATGTTTGGCTTTGGTGGTTCAATTAATTTATTTGACGTTGGGCAACCAACCATTGGCAAAATCAATGAAATTGACTACAAGACCAAAGAAGTCAAAGTTGAGATTGATGTCCTTTCAGATAAGCCAAACCAAACTCACTACCGTGCATTACTGGTCCGCCCACAACACATATTTAAATAATCGCGTTAGATTAAGGATTAATTATGTCATCTAAATGGATTACTTCATTATTTAAAAGCGTGATATTAACTGCAGCGCTTGCCACGTCGTTTGCCGCCTCCGCTTTTACAGAAGGCACTGATTATATGGTTTTAGAGAAACCGATTCCGAATGCTGATAAAACGTTAATCAAAGTATTTAGCTACGCCTGTCCGTTCTGTTACAAATATGATAAAGCCGTGACTGGCCCGGTTTCTGAAAAAGTGGCCGATCTCGTCACCTTCACACCATTTCATCTGGAAACCAAAGGGGAATATGGTAAACAGGCCAGTGAAGTTTTTGCAGTAATGATTGCTAAAGATCAGGCCGCAGGGATTTCATTATTTGATGCCAAATCGCAGTTCAAAAAAGCGAAATTCGCTTATTACGCTGCTTACCACGACAAGAAAGAGCGCTGGTCAGATGGTAAAGATCCGGCCGCATTCATTAAAACAGGTCTGGATGCTGCAGGCATGAGCCAGACAGATTTTGACGCCGCGCTGCAAGATCCCACCGTTCAGCAAACGCTGGAGAAATGGAAAGCGGCATACGACGTCGCCAAAATTCAGGGGGTTCCGGCTTACGTCGTTAACGGTAAATACCTGATCTACACCAAAAGTATCAAATCCATTGACTCCATGGCTGAGCTTGTCAGAGAGCTGGCGACAAAATAAACAGGGACCAGGCTATGGCTTTCATAAAAGGATTTTGGCGGGACTTACGTACCACGCCAGTTGATACGCTGGTGAGATGGCAGGAACGGCGCTTTCTGTGGCTACTGATGGCGTGCGCGATGGGCGGGTTAATAATACTGGCGCACTCATTCTTTCAAATCTATCTCTATATGGCTCCCTGCGAGCAGTGTGTCTACATTCGCTTCGCCATGTTTGTGATGGTTTTCGGTGGATTGATCGCGGCAATAAATCCCAAAAATGTTGCTCTGAAGCTTATTGGCTGCATCGCGGCATTTTATGGCAGCATCATGGGCATTAAGTTCTCCATCAAACTTAACGGCATTCATTATGCTGTACATAACCCGGATCCGGACTCGCTGTTTGGCGTCCAGGGATGTTCCACCGATCCGATATTCCCTTTCAATTTGCCGCTGGCAAACTGGGCTCCGGAGTGGTTTAAGCCCACAGGAGATTGCGGCTATGACGCCCCCGTGGTTCCCGATGGCGTAGCGCTCAGCAGTACGCAAAAGTGGTTTATCGATCTATACCAACAGTCTGAAGGCTGGTATCTGCTCCCGCCGTGGCATTTTATGAACATGGCACAGGCCTGTTTGCTGGCCTTTGGTTTATGTTTACTACTGCTGGTGATAATGAGTGGAGCCTGGGCTTTAAAACTGACCAGAACCAAATAATTGGAGCAAGAAACAAAAAAACCGAAGCCAGGAAGACGGCTTCGGTTTTTTATGCTTACCACAACTAACGTGGTAATAGTCTATTAGCTGGCTTTGCGCTCGTGCGCCTGACGATAAGCCACTAAATCTTCGATAGTGACTACAGCCATATTGTGCTTGCCGGCAAACTCAATGCACTGTGGCGCACGCGCCATGGTGCCATCATCATTAGTCAATTCGCACAGCACACCAGCCGGTTTAAAACCAGCCAGCGTCACCAGATCGATGGTGGCTTCGGTGTGGCCACCGCGAGTTAACACACCGCCAGCCTGAGCACGCAGCGGGAAAACGTGACCCGGGCGATTCAGATCGGAAGGTTTAGCGCCATCTTTAATCGCCGCGCGAACTGTAGTGACACGGTCTGCTGCGGAAACACCGGTAGTCACACCTTCTGCAGCTTCAATGGTCACGGTAAAACCCGTACCATAAGCGCTGGTGTTATTTTCCACCATCATCGGCAGATCGAGCTGTTTGCGTCGGTCTTCAGTAATGCACAGGCAAACAATACCGCTACCGTGACGGATGGTCAGCGCCATCTGTTCAACGGTCATGGTTTCTGCCGGGAAAATCATATCACCTTCGTTTTCACGGTCTTCATCGTCAAGCACCATCACACCGCGTCCTTCACGCAGTGCAGCAAGCGCATGTTCAACACGTTCGAAAGGCGTACCAAAAGAGGAAAGTAGCGTCTGATTCATGGTAAAAAAACCTCACTAAATTTATGGTTACCAGAATCAGGGCAGTCTTAGGAGTGCCGTCAAAGCGGCAAAAAAATAACGTGAGCGGGTCCATGCCCGACTGGATCGTTACTCTCTCCCATCCGGACTCTAACCGTCGGCCCCGGAATTACACCGGATCTGCTGACCTTTTCGCATTCACGAAAAGCGCTCGCGGGCTTTCAACATCAGTTGATTTACCGCCGGTGGGGAATTTCGCCCCGCCCTGAGAATAAGCGAGTTAACTATAACGCTATTGATTACCTTCATCAACGCCTTTGCTCGTCTTAGCTTCACACAATTCTGGTTTATGCCTGTGCCAGTTCGCACTACAATATGCAGCAACACGTACCAGTTCAGGGAAACCACAATGATTGACCCGAAAAAAATTGAGCAGATTGCTCGTCAGGTTCACGAGTCGATGCCGAAAGGGATCCGCGAGTTTGGCGAAGACGTCGAGAAGAAAATTCGTCAAACGCTTCAGTCACAGCTGACCCGTCTGGATCTGGTAAGCCGTGAAGAGTTTGATGTACAGACTCAGGTTTTGCTGCGTACTCGTGAGAAGCTGGCGCTGCTTGAGCAACGCCTGACTGAGCTGGAATCGCGTGAAACAACGGCAGAAGTTAAGCCTGCCCCGGCGATCCCATCAGTCGATCCGCAAGAGTAAAAACGACAACGGGCCGCAAGGCCCGTTTCTCTGTTAGTGTTCCAGTTCCAGCTTCCTGGCCTCCGTCGCCTGCTGGCAGTAAAGTGCATAGCGTTTGCAAAACCAGCTACGGTGTTCTTCATCCATATTCCCAGTTATCGCCTGGATATCAACGGGATGGCCCTCAGCCTGCATCCTGGCAAAACTTCGGGCCAGGAAATCGAAATTATTCATTGAATACATACTGCTGTTCATGAGCATACCCTCCAGTTATTGAATATCTGCTAAGGCCATATGCTTTTTCTGATTTCAGTATTTCCCTGGATGCGAAGATATTCTGCACATATTGTGCGCAAAAAAACCTTCAGCTTCACAGTTTCCTACGAAATCTAAGAGGGGGATGAGCCTCTTTTCGGATTCAAGACCAGGAGGACGCATGTTATTGTAACGTCATGTAAAAGTAAGAGGTGAAACCATTACTTTTGACACTATCAGGGAACGCGGTCGCAGGAGGAAGAAAGTTGGTTTTATTCACGGATTATAACGGACCCTACCTGTTTGCTATTTCATTTGTCCTGCTGATTGGCTTACTGGAAGTCATCTCTCTTGTTTTCGGGCACTTCCTTTCGGGCGCACTGGATGCGCATCTCGATCACTACGATGCCCTGACTTCAGGCAATATTGGACAAGCGCTGCACTATTTGAATATCGGACGTATTCCCGCACTGATCGTGCTGTGCTTACTCGCTGGCTTCTTTGGACTCTTCGGCATCCTTCTTCAACATGGTTCGGTCACACTGTGGCAAGCTCCGCTCAGCAACCTGCTGCTTGCTCCGCTGAGTTTTATTCTTGCCGTCTTCGCCGTGCATTACAGCGGAAAAATCATTGCTCCCTGGCTGCCACGGGATGAAACCACCGCTCTCGCAGAAGATGAGTTTATCGGCAGCATGGCGATTATTACCGGACATTCCGCAAGTGCCGGAACCCCATGCGAAGGGAAATTTACCGATAAGTTCGGGCAGACCCACTATGTGCTACTAGAGCCTGAAGCAGGCAAAGAATTCAAAAAAGGAGACAAGGTGCTGATTATCTGCCGACTCTCCGCAACGCGTTACCTGGCCGAGCTAAACCCCTGGCCAAATGTTTTGTAATTTTTACTTTAAGGGAATAACACAATGGATGATGTTTTTGGCATGTTACCTTCATGGATGTTTACCGCTATTGTGGCGGTGGTCGTTTTATTAATTATCGGGATTATCTTTGCCCGCCTGTATCGCCGCGCGTCAGCTGAACAGGCGTTTGTACGTACCGGACTTGGCGGGCAAAAGGTGGTGATGAGCGGTGGCGCAATTGTCATGCCCATCTTCCACGAAATTATTCCTATCAACATGAACACCCTCAAACTTGAGGTGAGCCGTTCGACTGTCGACAGCCTCATCACTAAAGACCGTATGCGTGTGGATGTCGTCGTCGCCTTTTTCGTGCGTGTAAAACCGTCTATTGAAGGGATTGCTACCGCCGCACAGACCCTGGGGCAGCGGACGCTGTCACCAGAGGATTTACGTGTGCTAATAGAAGATAAGTTTGTCGATGCCCTGCGTGCCACTGCGTCGCAGATGACCATGCATGAACTGCAGGATACGCGTGAAAACTTCGTTCAGGGCGTACAAAATACCGTCGCGGAAGACCTGTCCAAAAACGGCCTGGAACTGGAGAGCGTTTCACTCACCAACTTTAACCAGACCGAAAAAGTCCATTTCAACCCGAATAACGCCTTTGATGCCGAGGGTCTGACCAAGCTGACCCAGGAAACAGAACGCCGTCGCCGCGAACGTAACGAAGTCGAACAGGACGTTGAAGTTGCGGTACGTGAGAAAAACCGTGATGCGCTGTCGCGCAAGCTGGAGATCGAACAGCAGGAAGCCTTCATGACGCTCGAGCAGGAGCAGCAGGTGAAAACCCGCACGGCCGAGCAAAACGCCAAAATCGCCGCCTTCGAAGCCGAACGTCATCGTGAAGCTGAACAGACGCGTATCCTTGCCGAACGCCAGATTCAGGAAACAGAAATCGAGCGCGAGCAGGCGGTGCGATCCAGAAAAGTCGAGGCCGAGCGTGAAGTTCGTATCAAAGAGATCGAACAGCAGCAGGCAACGGAGATAGCCAACCAAACCAAGTCCATCGCCATTGCTGCCAAGTCCGAGCAACAGTCTCAGGCTGAAGCGCGAGCTAACGATGCCCTGGCCGAAGCGGTTCGCGCCCAGCAGAACGTAGAAACCACCCGCCAGACCGCAGAAGCGGATCGTGCCAAACAGGTCGCGCTGATCGCCGCGGCGCAGGATGCAGAAACCCAGGCCGTTGAATTGACCGTGCGGGCAAAAGCCGAAAAAGAAGCCGCAGAATTGCAGGCGGCGGCAATTGTTGAACTGGCCGAAGCGACGCGCAAAAAAGGTCTCGCAGAAGCCGAAGCCCAGCGTGCGCTCAACGATGCCATCAACGTGCTTTCCGACGAACAGACCAGCCTGAAATTTAAGCTGGCTCTGTTGCAGTCTCTGCCAGCGGTTATTGAGAAATCCGTTGAGCCAATGAAGTCTATCGACGGAATCAAGATTATCCAGGTTGATGGCCTGAATCGTGGTGGCGCCGTCGGTGAAGTGAACGCAGGTAACGTAAGCGGTGGAAATTTGGCTGAGCAGGCATTATCAGCCGCCCTTGCCTATCGTACACAAGCGCCGCTGATTGACTCGCTGTTAAATGAAATTGGTTTGTCCGGCGGTTCGCTAAATGCGCTTACCACTCCGTTAAACGCCACGACAACAGTCGACGTTAACCATCAGACAACGATAAAAGAAGAATAACGACTTCTGCCTTATGTCCCCCGTCCCTGGCCCATAAAGCCGGGGATTTTTTATTCTGGCGCGCCGTTTTGCGTGGATGCTCCAGCAATAAAAAACCTGCGGGAGAAAGCCCTTGCGCCTGTCAGGTCGCTCACTAACAATCGCTTGGTCAGCAAGGGGCTGCAACGAGAAAGCCCCTCTCGAAGAAGGGGCTTTAATAAGGAAAGGGTTATGATGAAGCGAGTCATCATACTGGTTGTGCTGTTACTGTTAAGTTTCCACGCTTACTAACAGTCAATCAGAGGGGGGAGAAATCCCCTCTCACCCTTATTCCTGTACTTTAGGTCGAAAAAACAGCAGCGTCAACAGCGGGAAACGCACAGAAACGAAAAGTTTGACCCGTTTCCAGCATTTGTTATTTATCGCTGTCTTTCTGGATCTTCTTGATGATATTGGTCGTCGAACAACCATCTTCGAAGTTCAGCACCAGCACTTCTCCGCCGTTGGCCCATACCTCTTTGCTGCCCGCAATATCTTCTGGCTTATAGTCGCCGCCTTTGACCAGCAGATCCGGCAGGATGCCAGCGATCAGACGCTGCGGCGTATCCTCTTCAAAAGAGACCACCCAGTCGACGGATTCCAGCGCGCCCAACACGATCATGCGCTGTTCCAGCGGGTTGACCGGACGCGTTTCGCCTTTCAGACGTTTGGTCGACGCATCGCTGTTTACCGCCACGATCAGGCGATCGCCCAGCTTGCGCGCATTTGCCAGATAGGAGACATGGCCCGCATGCAGGATGTCGAACACGCCGTTAGTCATCACCACTTTCTCACCGCGCTTGCGGGCGCTGGCGACGGCCTGTTTCAGCTCAGATTCGCTCATCACGCCAAAACCAGTATCAGCCCGACCACGCACGGCGTTTTCCAGTTCAATCGGAGAAACGGTGGAGGTTCCCAGTTTACCGACCACGACACCGGCTGCAGCGTTAGCAAAATAGCACGCCTCTTCCAGCGAATTACCCGCCGCCAGCGTCGCCGCCAGCACACCGATTACCGTATCGCCCGCACCGGTCACGTCATACACTTCCTGCGCCTGCGTCGGCATATGCAGTGGCGATTTGCCCGGTTGCAGCAACGTCATCCCCTGTTCTGAACGGGTAATCAGCAGTGCGGAAAGGTCGAAATCAGCAATCACTTTCATGCCGCGCTCAACCAGTTCATCTTCGCTTTTGCATTTACCGGCGACCGCTTCAAACTCAGACAGGTTCGGCGTTAGCAGCGTTGCGCCGCGGTAACGTTCAAAATCGGTCCCTTTCGGATCGATAAGCACCGGCACGCCAGCCTTACGCGCCAGAGCAATCATTTGCTGCACGCTTGCCAACGCGCCTTTGGCGTAGTCAGAGAGCACCAGAGCGCCGATAGAACCCAGCGCCTGATTAATACGCTCGTGCAGCGGTTGCGGATCTACGCCTTCAAAACCTTCTTCGAAATCCAGGCGAATCAACTGCTGGTTACGGGAAAGTACGCGTAGTTTGGTGATTGTCGGATGCGTCGGCACGGAAACGAAGTCGCATTTTACGTTCACATCCGCCAGCGTTTTGCTCAGCGCACGCGCCGCGTCGTCGATACCAGTCAAACCCACCAGACGAGAATTTGCGCCCAGAGAGGCAATGTTCATCGCCACGTTTGCTGCGCCACCGGGACGTTCTTCGATGGTATCGACCTTCACCACCGGAACCGGCGCTTCAGGTGAAATACGGCTGGTAGGGCCGTACCAGTAGCGATCCAGCATCACATCACCGACAACCATGACTCCTGCACGTTCAAACTCTGGCAGCGTTACTTTCATTCCTGTCTCCTGAGAGATTCTCTGAGGGTCTTAAAATTTGCGCGCGATAATAGCACACTTCACTCGGCAACCAGCCACTTCTGCCAGCTGTCACGCACCAGCGTACGTTCAGCGCTGAAGTGTTCCGCCGCTACATGGCCCGGAAGTTCCTGCAGGGCAAGATGGTGAAGTTCGTCGCGCAGCGTTGTATAAGCGCGGGTAAGCGCCAGCGCTTCCTGCTCATCCATAATGTCGTTTTGCGCCAGCAATTCCAGAATGCGCACGTTATCCGACCAGCGCGTCAGCTTCGGTTTTTCATGCGCATAGCGCAGCACCAGATATTGCGTAATAAATTCAATATCTGTAATGCCACCCTCATCCGCTTTAATATCAAAACGATCCCGATGCTTATTGCCCAAATGGGCGCGCATTTTCTCACGCATTTCACGCACGTCGGTCTGCAAGGTTTTCCCATCACGGACGAGGGTCATGATATCGCGACGAATCGCATCAAACTGAGAGGTCAACTGCGGGTCGCCATATACCACACGAGCACGCACCAGCGCCTGATGCTCCCATGTCCAGGCTTCGTTGCGCTGGTAATCGTCGAAAGCGTCGGTTGATGTCACCAGCATTCCCGCCGCGCCGGATGGACGCAGCCGCGCATCCACTTCGTACAAAATACCGGACGAGGTGCGGGTGCTGAAAAGGTGCATAATGCGCTGCGACAGACGCAGATAGAACTGTCGCCCATCAATCTCACGCTCACCGTCCGTCATCACGTCCATCGGACAATCATGCAGGAAGATCAAATCAAGATCCGAACTGTAGCCCAGTTCCCAGCCGCCCAGTTTGCCATAGCCGACGACGGCAAAACCGCGCCCCTCACGTTCGCCAAGATGAGTCGGTTGCCCGTAGCGAGCAACCATCTGCGTCCACGCCTGCTGGACTACCGCATCAATAATCGCTTCCGCCAGCCAGGTTAAATGGTCGCTCACCTTCATCACCGGCAGCGTACCGGCGATATCAGCCGCGGCAATACGCAGTAGCTGCGTTTGCTTAAACTGGCGCAGTGCCTCCAGTTGCTGCTCTTCGTCATCTTCCGGCACACGCAGCAAATACTGGCGCAGCTCATCACGGTAGGCGTCCGTCGCGGTAGGTTGATACAGGGTATTCGGATCCAACAGTTCATCGAGCAACAACGGATACCGCGCCAGCTGGCTGGCGACCATCGGCGAGGCCGCACAGAGCGAAATCAAATGCTTCAGCGCCCCGGGGAATTCGCTCAGCAGTTCCAGATAGGTCGTGCGAGTCACAATACCCACCAGCAGCGGTGTGATGCGTGACAGCGGGACTGAGGCGTCGTCACGCGTACAGACATCGCTCAGCAGATGCGGCATTAAATGATCCAGCACCTGTCGTCCGCGTGGGCCAATGGTGCGTTTATCCAGCTCTTTGCGGAAATCAGCAATCAGAGACAGCACGCGCCGCCGATCTTCATCCGCCAGATGCGTCAGCACTGGCGTGGTGTCATCTTCCTGTAAGGCGTCCTGCCACAATTCACGCCACTGTTCTGAGAGCGACTCTTCCTGGGTTTCGGCCTCGTCATCGCCAATCAGCTCGTTAAATACCCGGCGTACGTTGTCCATATGATTGGCCAGCACATCGGTTAATTGCTGCCAGTCATCAACGTTCATCCCCCACGCCAGTCGCGCGCGATTCAGTTCATCGCCTGGCAGCGTTTGGGTCTGTTCATCATTGATGCTTTGCAGCAGGTTTTCCAGGCGGCGTAAATAGAGATAGGCTGCGCGCAGTTGTTCCGCGTCGGTATCAGACAGCAAGTGCAGCGCATTGATGGCGCTAAGCGTCGGTAACAGCGAGCGGGATTGCAGCGATGGCTCGCGCCCACCGCGAATCAGCTGGAATACCTGCACGATAAATTCGATTTCACGAATGCCGCCCGCCCCCAGCTTAATGTTGTCTTTCAGGCCACGACGGCGCACTTCACGCGCAATCATCCCTTTCATGTTACGCAGCGACTGGATCACGCTGAAATCAATATAGCGACGGAAGACAAAAGGCCGCAGCATGGCACGAAGCTCGCTGACGTATGTGCCGTCGGCATCGCCCATAATGCGGGCTTTAACCATCGCATAGCGTTCCCAGTCGCGCCCTTGTTCCTGGTAATAATCCTCCAGCGCGGAGAAGCTCAGCACCAGCGGGCCGCTGTCGCCAAACGGGCGTAAACGCATATCCACCCGATAGACAAACCCATCCATTGTGGGCTGATCCAGCACTTTGATAAGCCGCTGGCCCATACGGGTAAAGAACTGGGCGTTATCCAGCTCGCGGCGCCCACCCTGTGTGCTGCCGTGTTCCGGCCAGGCAAAAATCAGGTCGATATCGGAGGAAAAATTCAGCTCGCCACCGCCCAGTTTCCCCATGCCTAAAATCAGCAGCGGCTGCGCAACACCTTCAGAACTACAGGGCGTTCCCCACTCACGACAGCAGGCGTCATACAACCAGTCTCGAGCGGCAATAATCAGCGTTTCAGCCAGATGGCTTAACTGCTGCAAAATACTCTCTTCGGTCACCAGCGACAGCGTCTGTGCCCAGGCGATACGCACCATAATGCGACGGCGAAACAGGCGTAACTCACGCATCAGTGTGTTTTCGTCACTAACGTCAGCCAATGCTTGCTGTAACCAGTTGGCATAGTGTTGCCATTCATCCGCCAGGGGTGGAGCGCTTTCCAGCTCAGCCAGCCATTCGGGATGGGCAATAATGCTGTCACGGACATAATCACTGAATGTGAGTACTGACTTCGCCTGAACGCTAAGCGAGGACTCAGATATTGCTGCTGGCAGCCGCTCAACAACGGTCGGCCAGTACTGCTGTAACGGTGAAGAGAGCTGCTTCATTTACGGGTTATCCTTTGAATGGTGCCGGATGCGTCTTTTCGCCTTATCCGACCTACATGACAGTTACACACATCGCGTAGGCCTGATAAGCGCAGCGCCATCAGGCATCCCGGCCTCGGCCCTGATTATCGTTTTCCGCTGTGCAGCCAGAACGGTTCCAGTGCAATCGCCTCGTTACGGAAGTGTTCAATTTCAATATATTGGTTGGCCGCAATGGCACGACGTAAGCCCTGCCAAGTAGCGATCCATTCCGATGCGACATTTTCGTCGTAGTATCCCGCCAGCATCAGCATGCTATCAATGTTGCGCGTCAAACGTGGAAGCTGATCGGCGTACTGATCGCCCAACGGCTGCGCAAAAGCGGTTTTCAGCTCAGCGGCATGGCGTGAAAGATGGGTATCAGAGAAGCGCTTAAAGGAGTCGGCAATTTTGCCCTGCGCCTTCGCCTCCAGGAACGGCTGCCATCCTTTGGTCACCAGCCATTCGGTCAGCGCCAGCTTGGCCATTGCCGTTTGCGTACTGTAAACCGCCGAAATAGCAGAAACGTCCGACGCAATGATCGCTTCCGATTGGGTCAGCAAATCACGTAAGTGAGCGCTCGCTTTTCGTGGCACATTACCGCCAAACAGCATCAGTATGTGACGCACCAGACCCATTGCCGCCAGCACCTCGGCTTTCGCCCCTTTCACGCCGCGTACCCACAGCTCTTCGTGATACTGCCACTGTGATAATGCCAGCTCCAGCGCCGCTTCCAGCCCCTGCTCAATGCTCGCCTTCGCCGGAACCTTCAAAATCCGCGTCGGTTTGAGTTCGCGCAGCGCATTCCCCTGGGCCAAATGATAACCGCGCGCTGCTTTGCTCAAACTGCCCTGGCGTAAACCGGTTTGCGAAACCAGCTGGTTTGCCAGCTTCAGTACCGCACGGGTATCGCCGCTTAGCAGTTCAAGTTCAAGCTCACAGATAGGTTCTGCAAACTCGCCCGCTTTCACTTCCCCCAGATCGAGGGCCATTTCAATCCGGCTGCCATCAACATCAACCAACCATTTCTCACGGTAAAAATCGGTGCTGAACAACGGCTGCACTTGAGAAGCAAGTTCAGCGGGCAGCTCGCCATCAGGCCAGACTTCCGTTGGGAACAAGGTGAGATCCAGCTCAGGCGCGTTTAGTGCAACGTTATATTCCGGCCGCTGGTGCAGTCCGCCCGTCACGCGTCCGGCAATTTTCATGGTCATTTCGTAATGACCGTTTTCACCGCGAATACGCAGCCCCATATCGTGACCACGCAACCACGCATCCGGCGTTTCGTAGTAAATATTCAGCAACTGGCTGGGCGCATGATGCTCTCCCCCCAGCGTATTCAAACGTTCACGCAGCGCATCTACAGCGTCACTATTAACGATAAATTTTAATTCGATTTCCTGGGCCATGGTCTTGTACTTATGGGTTATGTCACAGTTGAGAAAACTGACTGCGAACTAAGTTCGTTCTTTATGGTCAGTAGATAGTATTTTGCGCCAAATTGCCATGCAACGAGCAATTTGACGGGCGTAAAAGTTTCGGGTGGTGGCAAAAAGGACACAGATGATTCCGATTGATGTCGAATGCTTTGCGTAGAGACACTGATGCCACTACTATCGTTCCACTTTCTATGACAATAACGACAGCCTGATGCCAAAATTACGCCTGATTGGATTAACTTTACTCGCACTTAGCGCCACTGCAGTCTCTCATGCCGAAGAGAAGCGCTATGTCTCTGACGAACTGAACACCTGGGTCCGCAGCGGTCCGGGAGATAATTATCGCCTCGTGGGTACGGTTAACGCCGGCGAGGAAGTCACGCTATTACAGACCGATGCCAACACCAACTACGCCCAGGTGAAAGACAGCACCGGACGTACCGCCTGGATCCCACTGAAAGAGCTGAACAGTACGCCAAGCCTGCGTACCCGTGTACCCGATCTGGAAAACCAGGTTAAAACACTGACCGATAAGCTCAATAATATCGATACCACATGGAATCAGCGTACCGCCGATATGCAGCAAAAAGTATCGCAAAGCGACAGCGTGATCGACGGGTTGAAGGAAGAAAACCAGAAGCTGAAGAACGAGCTTATCGTGGCGCAAAAGAAGGTAAGCGCAGCCAACCTTCAGCTTGATGACAAACAGCGTACTATCATCATGCAATGGTTTATGTATGGCGGCGGCGTGCTGGGTCTTGGTCTGCTGCTCGGTCTGGTTCTGCCGCACATGATCCCAAGCCGTAAACGCAAAGATCGCTGGATGAACTGAATCGCCTTCTCCGCCACACTGACATATGATTAAGGGATGTTTTTTTCAAAAGGAAAGTGGCGTGAAGATTTATCTGGTCGGTGGTGCTGTTCGGGATGCGTTATTAGGGCTACCGATTAAAGATAAAGATTGGGTCGTTGTCGGTGCCACGCCGCAGGAGATGCTTGACGCGGGCTATCAGCAGGTAGGCCGCGATTTCCCCGTGTTTCTCCACCCACACTCCCGGGAAGAGTATGCGCTGGCGCGCACCGAACGAAAATCGGGCTCAGGTTACACCGGATTCACCTGTTATGCCGCGCCAGATGTGACGCTGGAAGCCGATCTTCAGCGGCGCGACCTGACCATCAACGCAATGGCCCGCGATGACAACGGGGAGATTATCGACCCGTATAACGGACGCGACGATCTGGAAAACCGCCTGCTGCGTCATGTTTCCCCGGCTTTTAGCGAGGATCCACTGCGCGTTCTGCGCGTGGCGCGCTTTGCTGCTCGCTATGCGCACCTTGGCTTTCGTGTTGCTGATGAAACCATGACGCTGATGCGCAACATGGCCGCCGCTGGAGAGCTGGAACACCTGACGCCAGAACGCGTGTGGAAAGAGACAGAAAGCGCCTTAACCACCCGCAACCCACAGGTATTTTTTCAGGTCCTGCGCGATTGCGATGCCCTGCGCGTGCTGTTCCCGGAAGTAGATGCTCTGTTCGGCGTTCCCGCGCCCGCGCAGTGGCATCCGGAAATTGATACCGGTATTCACACGCTGATGACGCTGTCGATGGCAGCCATGTTAAGTCCGGAGGTCGACGTACGTTTCGCCACGCTGTGTCACGATCTCGGTAAAGCATTAACGCCTAAAGCGCTATGGCCGCGCCACCACGGCCACGGTCCGGCGGGCGTTAAGCTGGTCGAGCAACTGTGTCAGCGCCTGCGCGTGCCGAATGACATCCGCGACTTAGCCAAACTGGTAGCCGAGTTCCACGACCTGATTCATACCTTCCCGATCCTGCAACCGAAAACCATCGTTAAGCTGTTTGATTCCATCGATGCGTGGCGCAAACCGCAGCGCGTGGAGCAAATCGCCCTGACCAGTGAGGCCGACGTGCGTGGGCGAACCGGTTTTGAAGCGGCGGATTACCCGCAAGGCAGGCTGTTGCGCGAAGCCTGGCAGGTTGCGCAGGCGGTACCCACGAAAGATGTCGTGGAAGCGGGATTCAAAGGTCAGGCAATTCGTGAAGAACTGACCCGACGTCGCATCGCGGCGGTGGCCAACTGGAAGGAGAAGCGGTGTCCTAAACCCACCGCCTGAACGGATATCACCCGTAGGCCGGATAAGGCGAAACGCCGCCATCCGGCACCACGGTAAGTCATCAGAAGAACACGACGTAAACGGCAGCCGCCACAACAAAGCGGTAAATCGCAAACGGAATGAACGAGATACGCTTAATCAGCTGCAGAAAGGTTTTGATCGCCACCAGCGCCACAATAAACGCGGTCACAAAGCCGACGGCAAACATTGGGATATCTGATGCGCTAAGGAACGACCAGCTCTTGTAGAGATCCAGCGCCGTCGCGCCCATCATCATCGGCACCGCCAGCAGGAAAGAGAATTCAGAGGCCGCGTAACGGCTCACCCCCATCAGCATACCGCCAGAAATCGTCGCACCGGAACGAGAAAAACCCGGCCACAGCGCGAGACACTGAAAACAGCCAATCATAAACGCCTGGCGATATGTCATATCATCCAGACCCGGCGCGCGCGGCTCTTTCGGTTTCAGGCACTCTGCGACAATCAGCAGCACGCCCCCCACCACCAGCGCATACATCACGTTGATCGGATTAAACAGTGACTTGATGGTGTCGTGGAAGACCAGCCCAAGGACAACGGCTGGAATCATCCCCAACAGGATATGCCCCAGCGTCAGCCGACCTTTACCAGTACCTTCATGCGGGGCCTTGCCAAAGTGAATGCCAATTAAACCAAACAGACGTCGCCAGAACATCACCACTACCGCCAGAATGGAACCCAGTTGGATCACGACTTCAAACGTTTTTGCGGTATCGCCCTCAAAACCTAACAAGTGGCCAACAATTATCATATGGCCGGTACTGGAAACGGGTAGGAACTCCGTCAGCCCTTCGACCACACCCAAAATTGCCGCCACCAGCAGCGAGTGCATATCACTCATCAATAAACCCCTAACGAAAGAGAAAAAGCACGGCAAAAAAGAGCCGACGTCAGGACTCTTTTATACCCGTTTGATTTAGAAATTATTAAATTAATTATTTTCTTTCAGATTATTGCCACGCTCAATGACGACCCCGACGTTTGCCGCACGGGCCACCGCACCAGGTTTGCTCAGCTTGATGCGCACCCACGGAGAATTAAAGCGGTTAAGTAGCAAATCCGCCACCTCTTCCGCCACACGTTCTACCAGCGCAAAACGCCCACCTTCCACATGATTAACAACCGTTTGAGCAATATCAGCATAGCTCAGGCAATCAGCCACATCATCGCTTTTAGCTGATTTGCGGTTATCCCATGCCATTTCGATATCGAACACCAACCGTTGTTCGATCGTTTGTTCCCAGTCGTAAACACCAATAGTGGTGATTACAGAAAGTTGCTCTATAAATACAATATCCATCACGACCTGCCTGCTTTTTGGCTAACCCGGATACCACTTCCGGCGAAATATGCGTATTATCCACAGAAGTAGCGTTTTACACGACATTTTCAAAACGGAACAGCTTATGAGTGCAATCGCGCCTGGAATGATTATCTTCGCGTACCTCTGTGGCTCAATTTCCAGTGCTATTCTGGTATGCCGCCTTGCTGGATTGCCGGACCCGCGCGACAGCGGCTCTGGGAATCCGGGCGCGACAAACGTGCTGCGCATCGGTGGCAAGGGAGCCGCCGTCGCGGTACTGATTTTCGACGTCCTGAAAGGTATGTTACCCGTCTGGGGTGCCTATGCGCTAGGCGTCAGCCCCTTCTGGCTGGGATTGATCGCAATCGCCGCCTGTCTGGGACACATTTGGCCGGTATTTTTCGGCTTTAAAGGTGGAAAAGGCGTTGCCACCGCCTTTGGCGCAATTGCGCCGATTGGCTGGGACTTAACCGGCGTGATGGCCGGAACCTGGCTACTAACCGTCCTGTTAAGCGGCTATTCGTCGTTAGGCGCTATCGTCAGTGCGCTGATCGCCCCTTTTTACGTCTGGTGGTTCAATCCCCAGTTCACTTTCCCGGTGTCCATGTTGTCGTGCTTAATTCTGCTTCGTCACCATGACAACATTCAGCGTCTGTGGCGTCGTCAGGAGCCGAAGATCTGGACCAAGCTAAAGAAAAAACGCGAAAAAGACCCCGAGTGATTTTATTGTCGGATAGCGACGCGTCGGCGTCTTATCCGGCCTCGGGGATGTGATACCCCTCCACCGGTTTGCCTAATCGGTTCTGACACCACGTCGCCAGAAACTCCACGCACACGCGAAGCTTCACGCTGCGATACAACGGCTCCTGATAAACCGCCCAGATATTGGCGCTTTGCGCATAGTCCGGTAGCACCCGCACCAGTTCACCGCTAGCCAGAAACGGTTGTACGTCCCATTCAGAACGCAGCATGATCCCTTTTCCCTGCAGCGCCCACTGCAGCACAATCTCACCGCTGTTAGAGGAAAGATGTCCCGCCACCTTAACCGACTTTTTCTCCTGGCCGTTATCCAGTTCCCACACCCCGTGAGTCATATCCCGTTCTTTGGTGACCAGACAATCATGCCGAATTAATTCCTGTAACGTCGTCGGCTCACAGTATTTTTGTAAATACTCCGGCGCTGCGCATAATATCCTTTTATTTTTCGTTAACAAATGAGCAATATAATAATCAGGAATTTCATCATTGATACGAATATCCAAATCGATATTATCCTGCGCCAAATCAATTTGCCGATCGTAAAGTTCAAAATGTACCTGTAATTCAGGATAGCTGTGCATCAATTCGGTAATTGCTGGTGCAATATAACTGCGCCCAAAACCAAAGCTACAGCCGATACGAATCATCCCTGCCGGACGCGTTTTGAGTTGCGTAACGTCATCGACCAGATGCTGATAACCTGCGAGGATCGCCTGCGCATGTTCATAGCAACGTTGACCACTCTCCGTGAGCGCTACGCCACGCGCAGAGCGGCTTAGCAGCGTCGTCCCCAACGTAGACTCAAGGATCTGAATGCGTTTCGTCACAAACGCTGGCGTCTGCCCCAGCGTCGCAGCGGCGGCGCTGAAACTGCCGCTATGCACAATTTCAACCAGCACCTGCAGGTCTTTCGCCAGGGGATACGTGTTCAGCATGATCGGTAATCCGTAATGTGATTAACCGCAGTGTAATTCTCCCATACGTATTAAACCCTGCCCTGGCGCAATTTTTATTGCCTTATCTGGACATCATTCACGAACTGTTAATTAGATATTCACAGTGCCAAATAATATAAAACCACATTTTTAGTGGTAGTTTGTGACGGAGAATTTATTTCCAGACAAATAAAAGAACTGGAGTTAATAAGATGAGCAATCAAAATAACCAACATGCGATAACTACGCTGACGAACATTGTCGCCGACTTTACCGCCATGATTTCTACCCGCATGCCTGACGATGTTGTGGATAAATTAAAACAGCTGCGTGAAGGCGAAACATCAAAGATGGGTAAAATCATCTACCACACCATGTTTGACAACATGCAGAAAGCTATCGACCTGAATCGTCCGGCCTGTCAGGACACCGGTGAAATCATGTTTTTTGTGAAGGTCGGTTCCCGTTTTCCACACCTCGGCGAACTGCAAAGCATTCTGAAACAGGCCGTTGAAGACGCCACGGTAAAAGCGCCGCTGCGCCATAACGCGGTTGAGATTTTTGACGAAGTGAATACCGGAAAAAATACCGGCACCGGTGTGCCGTGGGTCACCTGGGACATCATCCCTGATAACGATGACGCGGAAATCGAAGTCTACATGGCAGGCGGCGGCTGTACGCTGCCGGGGCGCTCGAAAGTGTTAATGCCTTCTGAAGGCTATGAAGGCGTGGTGAAATTTGTCTTCGAAAATATCTCCACGCTGGCAGTCAACGCCTGTCCGCCGGTACTGGTGGGCGTGGGTATTGCCACCTCTGTAGAAACCGCTGCCGTGCTTTCTCGTAAAGCGGTGCTGCGCCCAATCGGATCACGCCATCCAAACCCAAAAGCGGCCGAACTGGAACTGCGCCTGGAAGAAGGGCTTAACCGTCTGGGCATTGGGCCGCAAGGGTTGACCGGGAATAGCTCAGTGATGGGCGTACATATCGAATCCGCCGCGCGCCACCCGTCAACTATCGGCGTTGCCGTCTCTACCGGCTGCTGGGCGCATCGTCGCGGCACGCTGTTGGTTCATGCCGACCTCTCCTTCGAAAACCTGTCTCACACCCGGAGCGCGTTATGAAAAAGATCCTCACAACCCCGATCAAAGCCGAAGATCTGGCTGACATTCGCGTTGGCGATGTCATTTACCTGAGCGGCACGCTGGTGACCTGCCGTGACGTTTGCCACCGCCGCCTGATCGAACTGAAGCGCCCGATTCCTTATGACCTGAACGGCAAAGCCATTTTCCATGCGGGCCCGATCGTCCGTAAGAACGGTGAAAAATGGGAGATGGTCTCCGTCGGCCCAACTACCAGCATGCGTATGGAAGCGTTTGAGAAAGACTTTATCGAGCAGACGGGCGTCAAGCTGGTGGTCGGCAAAGGCGGCATGGGACCGCTGACGGAAGAAGGCTGTAAACAGTTCAAAGCGCTGCACGTCATCTTCCCGGCTGGCTGTGCGGTCGTGGCGGCAACTCAGGTTGAAGAAATTGAAGAGGTACACTGGACCGAACTCGGCATGCCGGAATCTCTGTGGGTATGCCGGGTAAAAGAGTTCGGCCCGCTGATCGTTTCCATCGATACCCACGGTAATAACCTGATTGCCGAAAACAAAAAGCTGTTCGCTGAACGTCGCGATCCTATCGTCGAAGAAATCTGCGAGCACGTGCACTACATCAAATAACCCTCCCGGAGGGGCGTAACGCCTCTCCCTCTTCGCAGGGATACAACAATGGCACCTTTAGCTGGTTGGTGGCGATACCTGGCTCCGCTGGTGGTCATCGCCATTATTGCTGTTCTGCCCGTCCCCACCGGTCTTGAGAGTCACACCTGGCTCTATTTTGCCGTCTTTACCGGTGTGATTGTCGGGCTTATTCTGGAACCTGTACCGGGCGCGGTGGTGGCGATGATTGGCATTTCGATCATCGCCGTCCTTTCGCCGTGGCTGCTGTTCAGCCCGGAGCAACTCGCGCAGGACGGTTTTAAATTTACCGCCAAATCGCTGTCCTGGGCGGTATCGGGCTTTTCAAACTCGGTTATCTGGCTGATCTTCGCGGCCTTTATGTTTGGTACCGGCTATGAGAAAACCGGCCTTGGTCGGCGAATCGCGCTGATGCTGGTGAAAAAGATGGGGCACCGGACGTTATTTCTCGGCTATGCGGTGATGTTCTCCGAACTTATCCTCGCTCCCGTCACGCCTTCCAACTCCGCGCGCGGAGCCGGAATAATCTACCCGATTATCCGCAACCTGCCGCCGCTGTATAACTCGCAGCCCAATAGCGCCAGTTCACGCTCCATTGGCTCGTACATCATGTGGATGGGCATTGTCGCTGACTGCGTTACCAGCGCTATTTTCTTAACGGCGATGGCACCGAACCTGCTGTTGATCGGCCTGATGAAAGGCGCGTCCCACACGGCGCTGAGCTGGGGCGACTGGTTCTTAGGCATGCTGCCGCTGAGCATTTTACTGGTGCTGATCGTGCCGTGGCTGGCGTACGTGCTGTATCCACCGGTGCTGAAATCCGGCGATCAGGTTCCACGTTGGGCGGATACAGAGCTAAAAGCGATGGGACCGCTCTGCGCTCGCGAGAAAAAGATGCTGGTGCTGATGGTCGGCGCGTTAGTGCTGTGGATCTTCGGTGGCGACTACATTGACGCCGCAATGGTCGGATACAGCGTGGTGGCGTTGATGCTGGTACTACGCATCATTAGCTGGGATGACATCGTCAGCAATAAAGCCGCATGGAACGTCTTTTTCTGGCTGGCCTCGCTGATCACGCTGGCCACCGGGCTCAATAACACCGGTTTTATTACCTGGTTCGGCAAGCTGCTGGCAAACGGGCTGAGTGGCTATTCGCCGGTGATGGTGATGGTAGCGCTGATCGTGGTGTTCTATCTGCTGCGTTACTTCTTTGCCAGCGCCACGGCCTATACCTCTGCCCTCGCGCCAATGATGATTGCCGCCGCGCTGGCAATGCCGGAAATCCCATTACCGGTCTTCTGCCTGATGGTCGGCGCCGCCATTGGTCTGGGCAGCATTCTGACCCCATACGCCACCGGTCCCAGCCCTATCTACTACGGCAGCGGCTATTTGCCGACGGTGGATTACTGGCGGCTCGGCGCTATTTTTGGCCTGATTTTCCTCGTGCTGCTGGTGATCACCGGTCTGCTCTGGATGCCCCTCGTTTTACTGTAAACCCCATTGGGGCGGCGTATTGTCGCCCCTTTTTCCATAAGCTTCTCATATGACCCTTTTCCCGATGCGCTGAGGCATACTTTTTTGTATGCAAACACCCTCATGCTGATAAGGGAAACGCTCTGGACACGGTTGCGCACGAGACACTCACACGGGGCTGGCAGGCCGAACTGGATCTGCATTTTACCCGCACCGGGCACAAAACGGTGCTCGCCTCGGCGCGTCATCATGGTCCATTGACGGTTCAGCGTCCGTTTTACCCGGAAGAGGAGGTCTGTCACCTCTATTTGCTGCATCCACCTGCGGGGATCGTTGGCGGGGACGAGCTTCATATTGCCGTCACGCTCGACGAAAACAGCCATGCGTTAATCACCCAGCCCGGCGCGGGCAAGTTTTATCGCAGCCGAGGGCCACAAGCGTTGCTGCGCCAGCACTTTACCCTCGCCTCGCACGCCACGCTGGAGTGGCTGCCGCAGGATACAATCCTCTTTCCCGGTGCCAATGCTGTTATTCAGTCTGTATTTCACATCGCATCAGAGAGCCGCTTGCTGGCCTGGGATCTGCTGTGTCTTGGCCGACCGGTTATGCAGGAAACTTTCAGCCACGGCATGCTGCAAAATCGCCTGGAAGTGTGGCGAGATGGGCAGCCGCTGCTGATAGAACGCTTGATATTGCAGGAGGGGAATCTGAGCGGCGTCGCGCATCATCCCTGGGTCGGCACGTTGCTGTGTTATCCGGCCAACGAACACATGCTGGAGGGCACGCGGGAGCGGCTTATGGCGCTTGGCGATTACGCCGGGGCAACACTTAACGACTCGCTGCTGACAATCCGTTTTCTTGCTAACGACAACCTGGTTGTTCAACGCGTTATGCGTGACATCTGGCAGTTTTTGCGCCCGCTACTGACACACAAAGTGCCCGTACTCCCGCGAATCTGGCAAACCTAAGAGAACCCTTATGGAACTGACCCCCAGAGAAAAAGATAAGTTGTTGCTGTTTACCGCCGCACTGGTGGCGGAACGTCGTCTGGCCCGCGGGCTGAAGCTGAACTACCCGGAATCGGTGGCGCTGATTAGCGCTTTCATCATGGAAGGGGCGCGCGACGGGCAAACTGTGGCCGCGCTGATGGAGGACGGGCGTCACGTGCTGCGCCGCGATCAGGTGATGGAAGGCGTACCGGAAATGATCCCGGATATTCAGGTTGAAGCCACCTTTCCGGACGGATCGAAGCTGGTCACTGTCCACAATCCGATCGTCTAAGGAGCGGCAATGATCCCAGGTGAATATCAGATCGCAAAAGGCAATATCGCGCTTAATCAGGGGCGGGAGATCTGCACGATCGTGGTGGAAAATCATGGCGACAGGCCTATCCAGGTGGGATCGCACTATCACTTTTTCGAAGTGAACCCGGCGCTGCACTTTGACAGGCTGGCCGCACGCGGCTTTCGTCTGAACATTGCTGCGGGCACAGCGGTGCGTTTTGAGCCCGGACAAAAACGCGAAGTCGAACTGGTGCGCGTTGCTGGCGCACAAAGGATCGTGGGTTTTCGCAGCGAAGTGATGGGCGCGCTGGAGGCAGATAATGAGTGACATTTCCCGGCAGGCGTACGCCGACATGTTTGGCCCAACCACCGGCGATAAAGTGCGCCTGGCGGATACCGACCTGTGGATCGAAGTGGAAAAAGACTTCACCACCTACGGCGAAGAGGTCAAATTCGGCGGCGGCAAAGTGATCCGCGACGGCATGGGCCAGGGGCAAATGCGCACCGATGCATGTGTGGATCTGGTAATAACCAACGCGCTGATCGTCGATCACTGGGGGATCGTGAAAGCGGATATCGGTATCAAAGCCGGCAGGATCTTCGCCATCGGCAAGGCAGGTAATCCCGATATTCAGCCCAACGTTACGATCCCGATAGGCGTGGGAACTGAAGTCATCGCCGGGGAAGGCAAGATCGTCACCGCAGGCGGCGTGGATACGCATATTCACTGGATCTGCCCACAGCAGGCGCAAGAGGCGCTGGTTTCCGGTGTGACAACGATGATCGGCGGCGGCACCGGTCCGGCCGCGGGCACTCACGCCACCACCTGTACGCCGGGTCCGTGGTACATCGCTCGCATGCTGCAGGCGGCAGACACGTTACCGGTTAACATCGGTTTACTGGGCAAAGGTAACGGCTCAAATCCTGACGCCCTGCGCGAGCAAATCACCGCGGGCGCCATTGGCCTGAAAATCCATGAAGACTGGGGCGCCACGCCTGCCGCCATCGACTGCGCACTGACCGTGGCCGACGAGATGGACATCCAGGTCGCGCTGCACAGCGACACGCTCAATGAGTCCGGTTTCGTGGAAGATACGCTGGCGGCGATTGGCGATCGCACCATTCATACTTTTCACACCGAAGGCGCGGGCGGCGGTCATGCACCGGATATCATCACCGCCTGCGCGCATCCGAATATCCTGCCCTCCTCTACGAACCCGACGCTGCCCTATACCATCAACACCATCGACGAGCATCTCGACATGCTGATGGTTTGCCACCATCTCGATCCGGATATCGCCGAAGACGTGGCTTTTGCCGAATCACGCATTCGCCGGGAAACGATCGCTGCCGAAGATGTGCTGCATGACATTGGCGCCTTTTCCCTGACCTCGTCCGATTCACAGGCAATGGGGCGCGTGGGCGAAGTGATCCTGCGCACCTGGCAGGTGGCGCACCGCATGAAGGTTCAGCGTGGCCCGTTGGCAGAAGAAACCGGTGACAACGACAACCTGCGCATTAAACGCTACGTCGCCAAATACACCATCAATCCGGCGCTAACCCACGGTATCGCCCATGAAGTCGGCTCCGTTGAGCCTGGCAAACTGGCCGATCTGGTGCTGTGGTCACCGGCATTCTTTGGCGTAAAACCGGCGACGATCGTTAAAGGCGGGATGATCGTCTGTGCGCCGATGGGCGACATCAATGCCTCGATTCCCACCCCACAGCCGGTGCATTACCGCATGATGTTCGGCGCACTTGGCGCAGCGCGGCATCACACCCGGCTGACCTTTATTTCGCAGGCCGCTGATGCGCAAAACATCGCGCAGCAGCTCAACCTGCAAAGCGCCATCGCCGTCGTTAAAGGCTGCAGAACAGTGAAAAAGGCCAACATGATCCACAACGACCTGCAACCCAATATCACCGTCGATGCTCAGACCTACGAGGTGCGTATTGATGGCGAACTGATTACCAGCGAACCGGCAAACGTTTTGCCGATGGCACAACGCTATTTTCTGTTTTAGGAGTGACGATGATCTACCTGACCCAACGCCTTGACCACGCTCACCGCGTCACCGCAAGCGTCACGCTACCCATTGATATGCGGGTAAAAAGTCGTGCCAGAGTGGCGCTGAACGACGGTCGCGAAGCCGGGCTGATGCTACCGCGCGGTTTGCTGTTACGCGGTGGCGACCTGCTGACCACCGACGATGGCAGCGAGGTGATCGAAGTGATCGCCGCGCCGGAGTCGGTTTCCGTGGTGCGCTGCGCCGATCCTTTCCTGCTCGCCAAAGCCTGTTATCACCTCGGCAATCGCCACGTTCCGTTGCAAATTCTGCCGGATGAACTGCGTTACCACCACGATCATGTGCTGGACGCCATGCTGCGTCAGTTCAACCTCGAGGTGACGTTCGCTCAACTACCGTTTGAACCGGAAGCAGGCGCTTATGCCAGTGAATCACACGGGCATCATCACGGCCATGCGCACTGATGCATAACACCCAACAGCTGCGTCTGATGCAGCTTGCCAGCAGCGCACTCCCGGTGGGGTCGTTTACCTGGTCCCAGGGTCTGGAGTGGGCGGTGGAGATTGGCTGGGTGAAAAGCGTCGATGACTTCTCTTACTGGCAAATTCAACAGATGGAGCAAAACTTTTTTACCGTCGACCTACCGCTGCTGGCGAGACTGTATCGCGCCTGCGAGCAGGACGATCTCGATGCCGCACGCCGCTGGAGCGCTTACCTGTTGGCCTGCCGGGAAACCCGCGAACTGCGGGATGAAGAACGCAGTCGGGGCGCGGCGTTTACGCGGCTGGTCACCGACTGGGAGGCGGATTGCTCGCGAGAGTGGCGCACTCTCTTCGCCGACAGCCAGCTTTGCGGCATGGCCTGGCTGGCCGTGCGGTGGAGAATTCCCCTGACCGAGCTGGCGTTAAGCCTCGGCTACAGCTGGATTGAGAGCGCTGTGATGGCTGGCGTCAAGCTGGTTCCTTTTGGACAACAGGCGGCCCAGCGTTTGATTATTGCGCTCTGCGATCGCTATGCGCAGGGTCTGGCACAGGCGCTGGCGACGCCTGACGCCAGTCTCGGCTCCGCTACGCCGTTGGCCGCTATCGCGTCTGCCCGGCATGAAACCCAATATTCCCGATTATTCCGCTCCTGAGGAGAAAAAATGAGTAACAGCAAGCATCCCCTGCGCGTAGGCGTTGGCGGCCCGGTCGGTTCCGGCAAAACGGCGCTGCTGGAAGCGTTATGCAAATCTATGCGCAGCAGCTATCAACTGGCGGTAGTCACCAACGATATCTACACCAAAGAAGATCAGCGCATTCTCACCGAGGCGGGCGCACTGGAGCCAGACAGGATCGTCGGTGTGGAAACCGGCGGCTGCCCGCATACCGCCATCCGCGAAGATGCGTCGATGAATCTGGCTGCCGTAGAGGCGCTGAGCGAGAAATTCGGCAATCTGGATCTGATTTTTGTGGAAAGCGGCGGCGATAACCTGAGCGCCACCTTCAGTCCGGAATTAGCGGATCTGACAATCTATGTGATCGACGTTGCCGAAGGCGAGAAGATCCCGCGTAAGGGAGGCCCGGGGATCACTAAATCCGATTTTCTGGTTATCAATAAAACCGATCTGGCCCCTTACGTCGGCGCCTCGCTGGAGGTGATGGAACGCGATACCCTACGTATGCGCGGCGAGCGTCCGTGGACGTTCAGTAATTTAAAATCCGGAGAGGGTCTGGAAAAAATTATCGCGTTTCTGGAAGAGAAGGGAATGCTGCGGATGTAGCGTCTTGCCCGGTAACATTGCGCCACCGGGCAAAAAATCACGCCGCCGGTAATTCCGCCAGCGGCCAGCGTGGGCGCACGGTTACGCCAAGATCCGCCGTTGCGCCTGCTTTAAAACGCACCATGCCCGCGTAGGCGATCATCGCCCCGTTGTCGGTACAAAATTCCGGACGCGCGTAAAATACTTCGCCACGACGTTTTTGCATCATCTCGGCCAATTTTGCGCGCAGCGTACGGTTCGCGCTCACGCCCCCCGCCATCACCAGACGTTTAAAACCGGTTTGATCCAGCGCGCGTTTGCACTTGATCATCAGCGTATCAACTACCGCATCTTCAAAGGCTCGGGCGATATCTGCGCGCGTCTGATCGTCATTTTCGTTATTACGAATGGTATTCGCGGCAAAGGTTTTCAGCCCGGAGAAGCTGAAATCCAGCCCCGGACGGTCGGTCATCGGGCGCGGGAAGACAAAGCGTTTTTCAACGCCTTGCGAGGCAAGCTTTGACAGCATTGGACCTCCAGGGTAATCCAGCCCCAGCAGCTTGGCGGTTTTGTCGAACGCTTCGCCAGCAGCATCATCAATCGATTCGCCGAGTAATTCATACTGACCGATACCGGTGACGCTGATAAGCTGCGTGTGACCACCAGAAACCAGCAGCGCGACGAACGGGAACGCAGGGGGATTATCTTCCAGCATCGGCGCCAGCAGATGCCCTTCCATATGGTGCACAGGAATTGCTGGTACGCCCCAGGCGAACGCCAGCGAACGTCCTACGGTTGCGCCAACCAGCAGCGCGCCAACCAAACCAGGACCTGCGGTATACGCTACCGCATCAATCTCTTTTGCCGTCAGTCCCGCCTCTTTCAGCGCGGCCTGGATCAGCGGTACGGTTTTACGTACGTGATCGCGCGAGGCCAGTTCTGGCACTACGCCGCCGTAGTCAGCGTGTAATTTCACCTGACTATACAATTGGTTGGCTAAAAGACCTTTTTCATCGTCGTAAATGGCGATGCCGGTTTCATCGCAGGATGTTTCAATACCCAGTACACGCATGACTTGTTTTACCTCGCTCTATTACCGCGCAGTGTAGGACCAATGCGGGTTGATGTAAAACTTTGTTCGCCCCAGGAGTTCCGCTCGTGTATACTCCTTGTCCTTATAAAAGTCCCTTTCAAAATCGCGTCGGTGCTTTACAAAGCAGCAGCAATTGCAGTAAAATTCCGCACCATTTTGAAATAAGCTGGCGTTGATGCCAGCGGCAAACCGAATTTATTAAAGGTGAGAGTTACATGCCGGTAATTAAAGTACGTGAAAACGAGCCGTTCGACGTAGCACTGCGTCGCTTCAAGCGTTCATGCGAAAAAGCAGGTGTTCTGGCGGAAGTTCGTCGTCGTGAGTTCTATGAAAAACCGACTACCGAACGTAAGCGCGCTAAAGCTTCTGCTGTGAAACGTCACGCGAAGAAACTGGCTCGCGAAAACGCACGCCGCACTCGTCTGTACTAATCTATTGAGAGCCAAAGCTCTCAATTCAGACTGAGTTGTAGTTGTAAGGCCGTGCTTCCGGAAGGAATGCGCGGCTTATTTTCGTTTATGCATTGGCATATACACAAAATCATTCAGTATGCATCAAGGCGGCAAGTGAGTGAAGCCCCGGAGCTTACATAAGTAAGTGACAGGGGTGAGCGAGCGCAGCCAACACAGAGGCAGGCTGAAGGATGAAGTGTATAAAAGGGGCATATGGCTGGACGAATTCCACGCGTATTTATCAATGACCTGCTGGCAAGAACCGACATCGTCGATCTCATCGACGCGCGGGTAAAGCTGAAAAAGCAGGGCAAAAATTATCACGCGTGCTGTCCGTTCCATAACGAAAAAACCCCCTCTTTCACCGTAAACGGTGAAAAACAGTTTTATCACTGCTTTGGGTGTGGCGCGCACGGCAACGCCGTCGACTTTCTCATGAACTACGACAAGCTCGAGTTTGTGGAAACCGTCGAAGAACTGGCCGCAATGCACAACCTTGAAGTGCCCTATGAAGCAGGCAGTGGCCCCAGTCAGATAGAGCGCCATCAACGGCAAAGCCTTTATCAATTGATGGACGGCCTGAACACTTTTTATCAACAGTCTTTGATGCAGCCCGCCGCTACCCCTGCGCGCCAGTACCTGGAAAAGCGAGGATTAAGTAGCGACGTTATCACCCGTTTTGCTATTGGTTTTGCGCCCCCCGGCTGGGACAACGTCCTGAAACGGTTTGGCGGTAATGCTGAGAATCGCAAATCGCTGGTCGATGCGGGGATGTTGGTTACCAACGATCAGGGACGCAGTTACGATCGCTTTCGCGAACGGGTGATGTTCCCCATCCGCGACAAACGTGGTCGGGTCATTGGTTTTGGTGGACGCGTGCTGGGCGATGCCCTGCCGAAGTATCTGAACTCCCCGGAAACCGATATTTTCCATAAAGGTCGCCAGCTGTATGGCCTTTATGAAGCCCAGCAGGATAACGCCGATCCGCAGCGCCTGTTAGTGGTAGAAGGCTATATGGATGTGGTGGCGCTGGCGCAATACGGCATTAACTACGCCGTGGCATCCCTTGGGACATCCACCACCGCCGATCACATTCAGCTGTTGTTCCGCGCGACGAACAATGTAATTTGCTGTTACGACGGCGACCGCGCCGGGCGCGACGCAGCATGGCGCGCGCTGGAAACCGCACTGCCCTATATGACAGACGGACGCCAGCTACGCTTTATGTTTTTACCTGACGGCGAAGATCCCGATACGCTGGTGCGTAAAGAAGGGAAAGAGGCCTTTGAAGCCCGGATGGAGCAGGCGCTGCCGCTCTCTGCGTTTTTATTTAACAGCCTGTTGCCGCAGGTGGATTTGAGTACCCCAGACGGACGCGCACAGCTCAGCACGCTGGCATTACCGCTGATTACTCAGGTACCAGGCGAAACGTTGCGCATTTACCTGCGACAGGAGTTGGGAAACAAGCTCGGCATTCTGGATGACAGCCAGCTTGAACGTTTAATGCCAAAACTGGCAGAAAATGGGGCTTCCCGCCCGGTTCCACAGCTAAAACGTACGACCATGCGTATACTTATAGGGTTACTGGTGCAAAACCCGGAGCTCGCCCCGCTGGTTCCACCGTTAGGCGCACTGGATAGCAATAAGCTGCCTGGACTTGGCTTATTCAGAGAACTGGTCAACACTTGTCTGGCTCAGCCAGGTCTGACCACCGGACAACTTTTAGAGCACTATCGCGGTACAAATGATGCTGCAACCCTTGAAAAACTGTCGATGTGGGACGATATAGCAGATAAAGATATCGCAGAAAAAACCTTCACCGACTCACTCAACCATATGTTTGATTCGATGCTTGAACTGCGCCAGGAAGAGTTGATAGCTCGTGAGCGCACACACGGTTTAAGCAGCGAAGAACGCCGGGAACTCTGGACGCTGAACCAGGAACTGGCCAGGAAATAAGAGAAAGACAAAATCATTCGCGTTGTATCAAGGCAGCAAGTAAACGAACGCAGCTAACGCAGAGACAACGTGAAAGATGAAGTATTTAACGGCTTAACTGCCGAATATCGATCGGGAAGCCCCCGACAGCCGCACGGAGAGGCAGCGGCAAAATATAAGTATGCCCTCGTTTTGCCGTTGGCGGTTTTACCGCCCAACACCAATCAAACGAATTAAGTGTGGATACCGTCTTATGGAGCAAAACCCGCAGTCACAGCTGAAGCTTCTTGTCCAACGTGGTAAGGAGCAAGGCTATCTGACCTATGCCGAGGTCAATGACCATCTGCCGGAAGATATCGTCGATTCAGATCAAATCGAAGACATCATCCAAATGATCAATGACATGGGTATTCAGGTGATGGAAGAAGCACCTGATGCCGATGATCTGCTGCTTGCTGAAACCTCCAACAGCACCGATGAAGACGCGGAAGAAGCGGCTGCCCAGGTTCTGTCCAGCGTTGAGTCCGAAATCGGTCGTACAACTGACCCGGTCCGCATGTACATGCGTGAAATGGGTACCGTTGAACTGTTAACCCGTGAAGGCGAAATCGACATCGCTAAACGCATCGAAGACGGGATTAACCAGGTTCAATGCTCCGTTGCCGAATACCCGGAAGCTATCACCTACCTGCTTGAGCAGTACGATCGCGTTGAAGCTGAAGAAGCACGTCTTTCCGATCTGATCACCGGCTTTGTCGATCCGAACGCGGAAGAAGACATGGCGCCAACGGCGACGCACGTCGGTTCTGAACTCTCTCAGGAAGAGATGGACGACGATGAAGACGAAGATGAAGAAGAAGACGACGACAGCAGCGATGACGACAACAGCATCGACCCTGAATTAGCGCGTGAAAAATTCGGTGAACTGCGTACTCAGTACGAAATCACCCGCGACACTATCAAAGCGAAAGGCCGCAGCCATGCAGCCGCGCAGGAAGAAATTCAGAAGCTGTCCGAAGTGTTCAAACAGTTCCGCCTGGTACCGAAGCAGTTCGACTACCTGGTAAACAGCATGCGCGTCATGATGGACCGCGTGCGTACTCAGGAACGTCTGATCATGAAGCTCTGCGTTGAGCAGTGCAAAATGCCGAAGAAAAACTTCATCACCCTGTTTACTGGCAACGAAACCAGCGAAACCTGGTTCAACGCGGCAATCGCGATGAACAAGCCGTGGTCTGAAAAACTGCACGATGTGGCAGATGACGTTCACCGCGGCCTGCAGAAACTGCAGCAGATTGAAGAAGAAACCGGCCTGACCATCGAGCAGGTTAAAGATATCAACCGTCGCATGTCCATCGGTGAAGCGAAAGCCCGCCGTGCGAAAAAAGAGATGGTTGAAGCGAACTTACGTCTGGTTATCTCTATCGCTAAAAAATACACCAACCGTGGCCTGCAGTTCCTGGATCTGATTCAGGAAGGTAACATCGGTCTGATGAAAGCGGTTGATAAGTTTGAATACCGTCGTGGTTACAAGTTCTCCACCTACGCAACCTGGTGGATCCGTCAGGCGATCACCCGTTCGATCGCGGATCAGGCGCGTACCATCCGTATCCCGGTGCATATGATTGAGACCATTAACAAGCTCAACCGTATCTCCCGTCAGATGCTGCAAGAGATGGGCCGCGAGCCGACGCCGGAAGAACTGGCTGAACGCATGCTGATGCCGGAAGATAAGATCCGTAAAGTGTTGAAGATCGCGAAAGAGCCTATCTCCATGGAAACGCCGATCGGCGACGATGAAGATTCGCATCTGGGTGATTTCATCGAGGATACCACCCTCGAGCTACCGCTGGACTCCGCGACCACCGAGAGCCTGCGTGCCGCAACGCATGACGTTCTGGCTGGCCTGACCGCTCGTGAAGCGAAAGTTCTGCGTATGCGTTTCGGTATCGATATGAACACTGACCACACGCTGGAAGAAGTGGGTAAACAGTTCGACGTTACCCGTGAACGTATCCGTCAGATCGAAGCGAAGGCGCTGCGTAAACTGCGTCACCCGAGCCGCTCTGAAGTACTGCGTAGCTTCCTCGACGATTAATCTCGCCACATAAGCATAAACGCCACCGCAAGGTGGCGTTTTTCTTTATAGTCCCCGCCTGAGCAGGGCGTCGTTCACTTCCCGATACGCTTCCACCAGTTTATCCAGCGTGATCCGGCTTAACCCGCTGGGATTCGGCAATACCCATAATTGCGTCGCGCCAATGGTCAACGTCTGCTTCCCCCACTGCGCCCCACGCTGGCTAAGGCCCTGCTCAAAGGCCTGCTTACCGAGGATTGCGAGCGCGGCTGGCTGATACTCTTCTATTTTCTCAATAAGCAGACGACCGCCGCTACGCATTTCCTGTAGCTTCACTTCATTGGCTTGTACCGTTGGTCTGTCGACAAACTTAGTCACGCCGCAGCGGAAATCCAGCAGATGCTGTGCCTCTTCAGGTTTAAGCTGGCGATCGGTAAATCCCGCCTGATGGATAACCTTCCAGAAGCGATTCGCGGGATGCGCAAAGGGAAATCCTGTACCCGCAGAAGAGAGCCCCGGATTGATGCCGCAAAATACTACCCGCAGCCCCGGTGCCAGTATGTCCTTAACCATAATTACTCCGAACAATACATCAAGGGACAAGTATAACGGACTGAAAATACATTGTTTATAAAAACAGCATCCGTACGCTTATGTCTGGATTGCAACGCGGAGTTACTTTATAATCCACCGCCACGGCCCCTTAGCTCAGTGGTTAGAGCAGGCGACTCATAATCGCTTGGTCGCTGGTTCAAGTCCAGCAGGGGCCACCAAATAAAACAAGGACTTGCGAGAAATCGCAGGTCCTTTTTGTTATGGGAAATATATTCAATTGTTGGCAAACCAATAATTGAGTAGTTCGGGATGTGTAATGGTCTCTGGGAACACGCCACGCGGGGAATAAGGTATATCATGCGATACGCCAGCCCATATTGCTGGCATGCCATTAGGACGCTACCATCAGAGATGGAAACGTCCGTTAGCGTTTTATTCGATAGTCAGCTCACACGAGTTCTTTGAGCTGCTCCTGCATATAGGTCGAAAAATACTCTGGATTCTTGATAAGGATACGGTTACCGGAGGCGACTTTTTCTGCCCATCCGGCTACTTTTTTCGTGAACTCAGGATTCCATCCCTCCTGCTCACCCCGTGCCATTACAACTTCCGGACTCGCTGGCACACCTAAGTCATGCAAATACTTTAGGATTCCCTTAGCGGTACTTTCATCCATTGAATGGGGTACTGACGCCGAAGTGTTCATACCACCAATAAAATCCAATGCTTTCTCAATTGCTGTTGGCATGCTCTTATCCTTAAAATTAACCACGTGAGAGACACATTTATACTATGTACCCAACTCCGCCGGGATATCAAAGAGAACGTTGCCTTTATTTGATTTACCCCGCAGCTAAACGCTTGCGGCGGCTGTTTTCTGCACAATTAATTCGCCATTCCGGCCAAAACCAGCCCGGTTGCCACCGCATTACGCGGCCCTTCGGTACCACGAATGTTGCCCTGTCCGGCGACAACCCCGTAATGCGCCAGCGCGTCGGTAATCATCTGTGGGATTTCGAAATCCAACGAGGAACCGCCCACCAGCACCACGAAAGAGATATCGCGAATGGATCCGCCGGGAGACACCTGGCGCAATGCACGCAGGCAGTTGGTCACAAAAACCTTCTCTTTGGCCTGACGTCGCACCAGACGAATTTTTTCCAGCGAAGTCTGGTTATCTACCGGGATCAGCTCGCCATCTTTCAGATACACCACTTTGGCGAATACTGATGGGCTGAGCGGTTCGCGGAAAAACTCCACCGCACCGTTCTCATGACGAATACTGAACAGGCTCTCTACTTTCGCCAGCGGGTATTTTTTTATTTCCTCGGCCAGAAACGGATCGCTCAGACCCAGCTCCGTCTGAATCAACAGGCTGACCATATTACCCGCACCGGCCAGATGTACCGCCTTTACTGTCCCTTCGCTATTGATGATGGCTGCATCAGTGGAACCTGCGCCTAAATCGAGGATCGCCAGCGGTGCAGCACATCCAGGCGTCGTTAACGCACCTGTCACGGCCATATTGGCCTCTACCCCTCCTACTTCAACGGAGGTGTTTAATCGCGCGCTCAACTCGCTGGCAATAGCCTGCATTTGTAAACGATCGGATTTCACCATCGCCGCAATGCCGACAGCATTTTCCATCGAACACTCCCCGGCGATGCCGCCCTGCACCTTGCGCGGAATAAACGTATCAACCGCCAACAGATCCTGAATATGCACCGCGTTCATATCATGACCAGTCAGCGAGGCCATCACCTTTCGCACTCGCTCCAGCATGCCGCCTGCGTGCGTACCAGCTTCCCCACCAATATCGCGCACGGGCGCGCAGGCGTTCATCGCCTGCATAATGGCCTGCGCACCTTGCGCTACGTCGGCTTCACCGCCGCGCTTTTCACCACGGATAAAGATCTTACCCGCCGGGATCACTCTTGATTGCACATCGCCCTGCGGGGTTTTTAGCACCACGGCGGAGCGGTTACCAATCAGCGCTCTGGCAATAGGGACGATGGTTTGTGTTTCCTCCGGCGTCAGGGCAAAGAAGGTAGCGATACCGTAAGGATTCGACAGCACCCGCACCACCTGTCCCGGGGCCGCCACTTCCACCGCCGCCAGCACGCCTTCCGGCACCTTCTCCAGCAGGGTGACTTCATCAACCACCGGCATTGGCCGACGCAGGCGATTATTCACCAACACGCCATCATCTTTTTTCAGGATGGCCGCCACCACGTTGATTCCGCGATCCAGTGCCTCATTAATGAGCCAAACTGCCTCGAGAAAATCCATTACCTCACCCACCAATGGGATCCAGCCCTGAGCAAATCGATCCTCACTCAATGCCGCCAGCTTCTGCACAGCAATGGTGGTTCCCATTCCCACGCCAACGCCGCCGGGCGTTTGTGGGTTATGCCCTATCATCGTTGATTCGGTAATGATGGTTTCCGTGATGGTTTCCATCGCCACATCGCCAATCACCGGTGCGGCTTCATTGATACAGATTTTTGCCACATCTTTAAGCGACCATGGCGTTTTTTCCAGCGCCTGCTGCAGGGAAGCGACCACCCCGGCAATATTGTCCCGCGTTCCTTTCATGCCCGTGGTCGCGACAATCCCGCTGGCGATAAACCGGTCATGCTGCGCCAACGCCACTTCCGTGGTGGCGTTGCCGATATCAATCCCTGCGATTAACGGCATATTCCCTCCGTCACTGGCTGCCTTTACGCAGCTTGTTTCTCTGCTGATACACCTCTGCCGACTCACGCACAAATCCGGCGTTCACCGTCGCGTGCCAGGTATGTTCCAGCTCATCAGCGATCGCCTGTAGCTCCGCGAATGAAGAGCGAAACGGACGTAGCGCGTTGTAGATTTCCAGAATGCGGGTATCCGGGATGACAATCAGTTCGGCCGCGCGGCGGAAGTTGCGCGCCACGGCGTGACGTTGCATCTGTTCGGCAATCTGCGCCTGATACTCCAGCGTTTGCTGAGAAATACGCACATCCTGCGGCCCTACATGTCCCGCCAGCACATTCTCAAGGGTGATATCGGTTAGCGGTTTCCCGGTGGGGGTCAGGATTTTCTCCGGGCAGCGGGTAGCTAAAGGATAATCCTGCGCGGTCATGATGTTGTCGTTCATTGTCATTCCCTTACTAATGCAATATGCAGCGTGACAGGCGCAGCATCCTGCACCACATGCTTGGTTTCTTTAATGTGAAACAGCGCGGCTTTGGCCATAAATTTGGGGCGCACCATCTGGTCATTGACCACCGGAACCGGCGAGGGCGACTCTTTGCGTGCATAGCGCGCAGCGTTCTTTCCAATCTGGCGATAGGTTTCCAGCGTCAGCAACGGGGCCTGAGAGAAGAGTTCAAGGTTACTCAGGGGCAGTAAATCACGCTGATGAATCACCGTGGTCCCTTTCGACTGGATGCCAATCCCGATGCCGGAGCCACTGAGGTTCGCCGCATCCCACGCCATAAAAGAGACATCAGAGGTGCGCAGAATTCTCACCACTCGCGCATGCAGCCCCTCTTCTTCAATCCCTGCCACCAGCTCTTTCAGAATCGCGTTGTGCGGCATATCAATCAGGGTTTTATGCTGGTGCTTGCCAAAGGCCGGCCCGACGCCAATCACCACTTCATCAGCGCGATCGTCTGCTTTTGCCGCCTCGCCTTCACTGACCTGCAAGGTAAAAACGGGCTTACGTTCAGTTGTGCATTCCACGGTGTACCGCCTTATTCAATCGAGCTGGGCTGAACCACGCCCGCAATATTTTTAATTTCTGCCCAGCGTTCGGCACTGATGCGATAGCCGGTGCCGGGTCCCTGATAATCATTGATGTCGTTGACGGCGCTGACGACGTCGAACTGACGATCCAGAATGGCCGATGTTTGCAGGTAATCACCGGTCACGCGCTGTCTCAACATATTGAGAATATTGCTGGCGATATCTTCAAATCCGCTACCGCTTAGCGCCCCGACGATATCCAGCCCGGTAATGTTGCGCTTCATCATCTCTTCCACTGCCGCCAGATCTTCCACCACATTGCGCGCAGGCATGTCTTTGCTGCCGTGAGCGTAGGTGGCAGCCTCCACTTCCTCATCACTGATAGTCGGCAGGCCCAGTCCGCGGAATACCGCCTGGATAGCCCGCGCCGCCTTGTTACGGATAGCGATGGTTTCTTCTTCGGTTACCGGGCGCAGGCCGCCGTCAACCATCAGGTCACGTTGCAGTATGTTGTAATCATCGAAGTCTTCAGCATCGAAGTTAGAACCGGCAAACATGTTGTCGTAATTGGGGACGGCGCTATAGCCAGAGAAGATAAAGTCGGTGCCGGGCAGCATCTGCATCAGGGTGCGGGCGGTACGGCGAATATCGGAGTGTGAGAAGGTCTGGTCATTAGCCGAGGCCACTTCAAGGTCGAGCATCGACGCAATCAGGTTTTCCGCCAGTACCGCGCGGATCCCCGACGGCACTGCGCCCGTCATGCCGATACAGCTAACCGCGCCGTTTTGCAGCCCCTGTACACCCGCGCCTTTGGTGATAAAAATGCAGCGCGACTCCAGGTACAGCATCGATTTACTTTCGGAATAGCCCATCAAGGCTTCCGAACCGGTACCGGAGGTATAGCGCATCTTCAGGCCGCGGGACGCATAGGCCGAGGCGAGAAACGCTTTTGACCATGGCGTATCGTCGCCGTCAGTGAATACCGATTCCGTTCCGTAGACCGACACCGTTTCGGCGTAGCTGGTTAACCCACGCATTCCCAGCTCCAGCTCAGTAGCCTCTTCAACAGAACATTGTGTCAGTACGCCAGGGCGACCACACTGAGAACCGACCAACAGCGCAAGGGCGTTAAACGGCGCATAGCGGGCAATCCCGACCGTCGTTTCCTGCTCGGAAAAACCACGAATCCCCGCTTCAGCGGCATCGGCGGCAATCTGCACCGGATTATCTTTCAGGTTGGTCACGTGGCACTGGTTAGAGGGGGTGCGTCGGGCGCGCATTTTTTGCAGCGCCATCATCATCTCTACCACGTTCATTTTCGCCATCACCTCCACCGCTTTCGCCGGGGTAATAGCGGTGGTAATGGCAATGATCTCTTCGCGACTGACGTGGATATCCACCAGCATTCTGGCGATCTCCAGTGCGTCGAGCTGCATGGCACGCTCGGTTTCAGCCACGTTTATCGCGTAGTCGGCAATAAAGCGGTCAATCATGTCGAACTCGGCGCGGCGCTTGCCGTCCAGTTCAACGATACGACCCTTTTCCACCTTCACAGAAGAGGCTGGATCGTAGGGACTTTCCATGGCGATCAGACCTTCTTCCGGCCATTCGCCAATAAGCCCATCCTGATTTACAGGGCGCTTCGCAAGGACTTCGAATCGTTTTGATCTTCTCATAGTTTATAGACTCAAAAGATAAATAATAGGGACGCCAGGCTGTATCGCTGGTGCTCTATCCCCCCAGCAATCGCCTTTATCAGCAATAGCCGAACTTTAAATGAGCAGGCCGATAAAAAAATAAAATTAATTACGTTCCAATTTGATACATATTTAAATGTCAGCGTTTCATATTGAAACGGTCAACAGGAATATCCATAAAGAATTGTGACGCGCTTAAATGATCATTATCAACAAATGCCGAACGCAGGGAATTAAATTAATATTTTAGAAAAATCCACACTATTGACTTAATAACGCGTCGCGAGAAAATACAGAAAACCCAATGAGAAAAAATAGCTGTAGCGCGATATTTTTTGCGACCTCAGCCCTACAACCTTGTCAGGAGATACTGTGAATAAGAGCCAACAAATCGCCACCATTACGCTGGCGGCCGCAAAGAAAATGGCGACTGCCGTCGAGGCAAAAGCGATTGAAATCAACGTTCCGGTGGTCTTTTCCGTGGTCGACCACGGCGGAAACACGCTACTGATGCAGCGCATGGACGAGGCGTTTGTCACCAGTTGTGATATTTCTCTCAATAAAGCCTGGACCGCCTGCTGTCTGCGGCAGGGCACCCATGAAATTACCGATGCAGTACAACCAGGTGCTTCTCTATATGGTTTACAGCTCACCAACCAACAGCGAATCGTTATTTTTGGTGGCGGTTTACCTGTTGTATTTGACGGTCAATTAATTGGTGCCGTCGGCGTTAGTGGCGGCACTGTGGAACAAGATAGATTATTGGCTGAGACCGCATTGAATTGTTTCTCTGAATTATAATTTAAATCTAAGAAGGTATATTATGAGCTATCGTATGTTTGATTACCTTGTGCCGAATGTTAACTTTTTTGGCCCAAATGCTATTTCCGTTGTCGGCGAACGTTGCAAACTATTAGGCGGAAAAAAAGCGCTGCTGGTCACCGATAAAGGTCTGCGGGCGATAAAAGACGGTGCAGTAGATAAAACGCTGGCACATCTGCGTGAAGCCGGGATTGAGGTGGTCGTATTTGACGGCGTAGAGCCGAACCCTAAAGATACCAACGTGCGCGACGGTCTGGAGGTCTTTCGTAAAGAGCAGTGTGATATCATCGTTACTGTCGGCGGCGGTAGCCCGCATGACTGCGGTAAAGGTATCGGTATCGCAGCCACGCACGAAGGCGATCTCTACAGCTATGCCGGGATTGAAACCCTGACCAACCCGCTGCCGCCGATTGTCGCGGTGAATACCACTGCCGGTACGGCCAGCGAAGTCACCCGCCACTGCGTGCTGACCAATACCAAAACCAAAGTGAAATTCGTGATCGTCAGCTGGCGTAACCTGCCGTCGGTTTCCATTAATGACCCGCTGCTGATGCTCGGTAAACCCGCCCCGCTGACCGCCGCCACCGGGATGGACGCCCTGACCCACGCCGTGGAAGCCTATATTTCCAAAGATGCCAACCCGGTCACCGATGCCGCCGCTATCCAGGCGATCCGCCTGATCGCGCGTAATTTACGTCAGGCCGTAGCGCTGGGCAGCAACCTGAAAGCCCGTGAAAATATGGCCTATGCTTCGCTGCTGGCAGGTATGGCCTTCAACAACGCCAATCTCGGCTACGTTCACGCGATGGCGCATCAGCTTGGCGGTCTGTACGACATGCCGCACGGCGTGGCGAATGCCGTACTGCTGCCGCACGTGGCGCGCTATAACCTGATCGCTAACCCGGAAAAATTTGCCGATATCGCTGAGTTTATGGGCGAAAACACTGACGGACTTTCCACCATGGATGCCGCCGAACTGGCCATTCACGCCATTGCTCGTCTCTCTGCTGACATCGGCATTCCGCAGCATCTGCGCGATCTGGGTGTCAAAGAAGCCGATTTCCCGTACATGGCGGAAATGGCGCTGAAGGACGGCAACGCCTTCTCTAACCCGCGCAAAGGGAACGAGAAAGAAATTGCCGAGATCTTCCGTCAGGCATTCTGATAGTACAGGGGGCGCAATGTCACTTTCATCACCGGGCGTACATCTGTTTTATCACCCACGCTGGCAGGATACCCGCGCGCTTGATGAACTGTGCTGGGGACTGGAAGAGCAAGGCGTCCCATGCCGGACGGTCTGTTGCGACGAGAATGACTGTGCGCTGGCGTTGAGCAAACTTGCGGCCAAAAGCTCCGCGCTGCGTGTCGGTCTTGGTCTTAACGCCACGGGTGATATTGCTTTAACCCACGCCCAGTTGCCCGAGGATCGGGCGCTGATCCGTGGTCATATCGCCACCGGAATGGCGCAGATCCGCACGCTTGGCGCCAATGCCGGTCAACTGGTCAAAGTGCTTCCTTTCAGCGAGATAACATAAATGTACCGTATCTATACCCGCACTGGTGATAAGGGCACAACCGCGCTGTTTGGCGGCAGCCGTATCGACAAAGACGATATCCGCGTGAATGCCTATGGCACCGTGGACGAACTGATTTCCCAGCTTGGCGTCTGCTACGCCAGCACGCGACTGGCAGAGCTTCGCCAGGATTTACATACCATCCAGAAGACGCTGTTTGTGCTCGGCGCGGAACTTGCCAGCGATGAGAAGGGTCTTGCTCGCTTAACGCAGACGATTAGTCCCGAGGATATTCAGGCGTTGGAGCAGCTTATTGATCGCAATATGACGCAAAGCGGTCCGCTAAAAGAGTTTGTTATTCCGGGGAAAAACCTCGCATCGGCACAGCTACACGTTGCGCGCACGCTGGCGCGTCGGCTGGAGCGACTCCTCATCGCCATGGACAGAACGTTGACGCTGCGTGATGAGCTTAAGCGTTATATCAATCGTCTGTCAGATGCGCTGTTTTCGATGGCCAGAATCGAAGAAACTACTCCAGATGTTTGCGCTTAAACTGGCTGGCATCGATGTCGTACTGCTTCATCTTGCGCCACAAGGTTGTGCGGCCAATATTCAACAGTTGCGACATTTCCTGCACACGTCCGCTGGTGACGCGGGCGGCATGGATAATCGCCTCTTTTTCGATGGCGGTAAACGTCAGGCTGGCTGGCAGCAGTGAAGATGCTGCTTCCAGACCCGGACGTTCGGCAAACAGATAATCCGGCAGATTACTCAGGCGAATATGGCCATTGTCGCTACTAATGGCGATATTTTCGATAATGCTGTTGAGTTCAAAATCATTGCCCGGCCACGAGTAGGCCACCAGTTGCGCCAGCGCGTCATCGTCCAGCTTCAGGCTGGATGAAAAGCGTTTTTTCAGGCTATTTAAGCGTGTATGAATCAGCGCCGGAATGCTGTTACGCCGTGCCCGCAGCGGTGGAATAACAATTTCAAAGGAGTGTAACGCGTAATACAGTTGGCGGCTAAAGCGGTTTTGCTCCACCAGGTTGGCGAGATCAACCGTGGTAGTAGCAATCACTTTGACATCTACCGGGATCAGGCGGCGGGCATCAAGGCGGGTCAATACGCCCTGCTTGATAACCTGCAACAACGCGGATTGCAACTCTGGTGCCAGATACTCAATTTTTTCCAGAAACAGCGTACCGCCGTTCGCCAGTTCAAGGCGGCTCAGCCGACCGTTTTCATCATCGGTTGGCGCACTGCCCATAAAATCCTGCCCCAGCACGCTGTTGGCATACAGTTGGCAGTTCACGGCGATATACGGCCCGCTGGCACGTTCACTTTCATTGTGAATAGCCTGGCTCAATAGCTCTTTACCCACTCCCTCTTCACCACACAACAGAATAGGGAAACTCCCTCTCGCCGCCTGGCGACCAAAATGGATCAGCCGACGGGTTTCCGGGTCATCCGTCGACATCTGTTCAAAGGTGTGGCTGACTTTTCCGAGCTGGCTGGTCATCAGTTGGCGCATTTGTTCGACCGGGTGCAGCAGCAGAATAAAGCTGTTGCCCTGCTCTTCAACAATCGGCTTCAGGGTAATGACGGCATCAACAAACTGATGCTGACTTTCAAAGGTGACTTCGACGTGATTCAGGCCGCGGGCATGTTTGATCGCCCGGCGCAGCAGCATGGGCAGATTGAGCAAGTCATTAATGTTTTTACCCTGGCTGGCCTGTGCATCCAGATGTAAAAGCAAAGCGGCACGGGCATTAAGAAATTGCAGAACGCCCTGCTCGTTCCACGCCATCACGCCATCATCCATGCTTTCCAGCAGTCCGTACATCTGATTCAGATGGCGGTTAGATTCGGCCAGCAGGCTATCAGTCAGCAAAGAGTTGCCGACTTCTCTGGCAATCGCCAGCGTCAGGGACAAATCAGAAACGCACTCATGCTCTACCAGACAGCACAAAGAAATAGAGCCAAACAGTCGACCATGGTTATCGAAGACCGGCGTCGAGCAGAACGACCACGGATGCAGCGCCTGCTTAAAATGCTGATCGCCAGAGGTTTTTGTCGGCTGCCCTGGCATCGTTGCCAGCGATAGCGCACAACTGCCGATAATGCTTTCTGCACAGTAGCTACCGTCACGAAAGCCAAGTTCCGCCAGCTGTTCCACCGTCTGCGGATCGCCGCACCGGCTGAGAATACAAGCCGATTCATCCAGAATCAGCAGTGCGCACGGACGTCCATCCATAAACTCCCAGGCATCTTCCAGCGCAGCCTGAGCAATCGTCAGTAGCGCAGTCTTACGGCGACAAATCGACGCAAAAGTCAGTCCCTGTGCCTGATGCGGTGCCTGCCAGGTTTCCCGCTGCATAAACTTGCTGCAACGATGCCATGACTGAGCAATGACCGAAGAGACTTCCTTCCCGATGCCATGAGTGTGCGCCGTCATATCCATTTCCGCTGTTTTACCATAGACAACCCCTCCGGCAGAGACTGCCAGAGGGGGAGAAGATGCCAAATAAAAGGCTTACCGACGTCTGATTAACGTGCCAGCCACTGCTGTCCCAGCAGGTCTGCCGTCAGAATAGCGGCATGGACGCTTTCAGGCGTCACCGGGAACGGCATATTGTGAATGGTTTCACCTTCCGCGCAGGTGGCTTTCGCAACGGCCATAATCTTAGCGTCGATGCCGTCTTTCACGCCCATTTGCGCCAGCGTTACCGGCAGATCTACTTTCTGGCAGAAATTCAGCACCGTTTCGATCTCTTCCATCGGGCTGTTCTGCAGCACCAGTTGCGCCAGCGTACCAAACGCCACTTTTTCACCGTGGTACAAATGGTGACACTCCTCCAGAATGGTGAAGCCATTATGGATGGCGTGTGCACCCGCAAGACCACTGCTTTCAAAGCCGATGCCGCTGAGATAGGTGTTCGCTTCCACGATACGTTCCAGAGCATCGGTCACCACGCCAGCTTGCGCCGCCAGGCGAGCCTTTTCACCTTCTGCCAGCAACGTATCATAGCACAAGCGCGCCAGGCTCAGGGCCGCCGCCGTGGACTGTCCTCCCGCCATGCTGGTCGCTCTGGCATCAAAACACGCTTTTGCTTCAAACCAGGTCGAGAGCGCATCGCCCATCCCGGCTACCAGCAGACGTACCGGCGCTTTGGCGATAATTGCCGTATCCATGACAACCATATCCGGGTTTTTCGGGTAGATCAGATATTCTTCGAACTCACCGGCTTCGGTATAGATAACAGACAGCGCACTGGTTGGCGCATCAGTTGAGGCGATAGTTGGGATCACCACCACCGGCAGTTTCTGGTAGTAACCGATCGCTTTGGCTGTATCCAGCGTTTTCCCACCGCCAATCCCAACCACACCACGGCAACCGTGCTGCTTCAGAATGGCAATCAGGCGATTAATTTCAACATGGCTGCATTCGCCATTGAAGCGTTCCGCGTGGCAACTAATACCGTGGCTGTGCAGGCCATTGAGTACTTTGTCTCCCGCCAGTTTCATGACGAAGTCATCTGCAATCACGAAAAAGCTGTCTGCCAGATTTTTAGCGTATTGACCAAATAAGGTAGAAGCGTCAGGACCCTGGAGATATTTGGCTGGAGATTGAATAACTTTTAGCATTCCTTTCATCCTCAAATAAGTACATGTTTTTACATGGTGAGCCCTGGCGTTAACCTGTTTAGCCTATTGCGAACGGCGAAAACGGGAGACCGGAGCGATGCAATAACTGTATGGCGAGGCGGGAACAAAAAAATCATTCGTCTTTTTGTTCTGATATGAAACAGATAAAAATGACATGCGTTCCATATTGAAACGGTTAACCCTGAAAATACTAAGGTTTGCGATCCCGATCCGTTCATTTTCCGACAAATCCTTGCAGAACGCGAAAATCAAATTCCCTTTGCCCCTCTCTGACGCCGTTAAAAGCAGTAACAAAACGTTTACTGTGCGGTGTGGCCAGCACTGAAAAGGCGATAAAAAAGTCGAGCGGGCTCGCATTGTGATCGTTCATCTCACAAATGCGTTCCATTACGGAACAAAAAATAACAATTACGTTCCGTAATGAAACCCATTTTGCCGCTGTTTTTTTCCACGCTGACTCCGCCAGAATCTCCCCATCGCCTCCGCACCATGACAATGCATTCGGGGGTTTGTCTTACACTCAACCTCGAGGAGCCGTTATGTCTCAATTCTTTTTTAATCAGCGTACCCAACTCGTTAACGACGTCATCGACGGTACGATTATCACCAGTCCGTGGAACAATCTGGCGCGTCTGGAAAGCGATCCGGCTATTCGCATCGTGGTACGTCGCGATCTCAACAAAGATAACGTGGCGGTCATTTCTGGCGGCGGTTCGGGACACGAACCTGCGCACGTTGGTTTTATCGGTAAAGGCATGCTCACCGCTGCGGTTTGCGGCGACGTTTTCGCCTCCCCGAGCGTGGATGCGGTACTGACCGCCATTCAGGCGGTGACCGGTGAGGCGGGCTGTTTATTGATCGTTAAAAATTACACCGGTGACCGTCTTAATTTCGGTCTCGCCGCCGAGAAAGCCCGTCGCCTTGGTTACAACGTTGAAATGCTGATTGTTGGCGACGACATCTCCCTGCCTGATAACAAACACCCACGCGGCATTGCGGGAACCATCCTGGTGCATAAAATCGCAGGCTATTTCGCTGAACGCGGCTACAACCTCGCTACCGTCCTGCGTGAAGCGCAGTATGCAGCAAGTAACACCTTCAGCCTGGGCGTCGCCATTTCCAGTTGTCACCTGCCGCAGGAAACCGACGCCGCACCGCGCCATCATGCGGGCCATGCTGAACTGGGCATGGGCATTCACGGCGAACCAGGTGCTTCGGTTATCGACACGCAAAACAGTGCGCAGGTGGTGAATTTGATGGTGGATAAACTGCTGGCGGCACTGCCCGAAACCGGCCGTCTGGCAGTAATGATTAATAACCTGGGCGGCGTGTCCGTTGCTGAAATGGCTATTATCACTCGGGAACTGGCAAACAGCCCACTGCATCCGCGTATCGACTGGCTGATTGGCCCGGCCTCGCTGGTCACCGCCCTGGATATGAAAGGTTTCTCGCTGACCGCCATCGTACTGGAAGAGAGCATCGAAAAAGCACTGTTAACCGAAGTAGAAACCAGCAGCTGGCCAACCCCGGTCCCACCACGCGAAATCAACTGTGTGCCGTCATCGCAGCGCAGCGCGCGTGTCGAATTTCAGCCCTCAGCCAACACGCTGGTTGCCGGGATTATTGAGCAGGTCACCGGAACGCTTTCCGATCTGGAAACACACCTCAACGCGCTGGATGCCAAAGTAGGCGATGGTGATACGGGTTCAACTTTTGCCGCTGGTGCACGTGAAATCGCTGACCTGCTGCATCGTCAGCGACTGCCACTGGATAACCTTGCCACGCTGTTCGCCCTGATCGGCGAACGCCTGACCGTGGTGATGGGCGGGTCCAGCGGCGTACTGATGTCCATCTTCTTTACCGCCGCCGGGCAGAAACTCGAACAAGGGGCTAACGTTGCCGAGGCGCTGAATACGGGCCTGGCGCAGATGAAGTTCTACGGTGGTGCAGACGAAGGTGACCGTACGATGATTGACGCGCTGCAACCCGCACTGACGTCTCTGCTGGCACAACCGCAAAACCTGCAAGCCGCTTTTGACGCCGCACAGGCAGGCGCAGAACGTACCTGTCTGTCGAGCAAAGCCAATGCGGGCCGCGCATCGTATCTCAGCGGCGAAAGCCTGCTGGGCAATATGGACCCCGGCGCGCACGCCGTAGCGATGGTGTTTAAAGCACTGGCAGAGAGTGAGTTGGGATAAGCCATAAGTGCCTGATGCGCTGCGCTTATCAGGCCTACGAGTGCAAAGCTTTGTAGGCCTGATAAGGCAACGCCGACATCCGGCGGAACGTTAACGATAAACGCGGATCCCGCCTTCTACGCCCCGGCTAAACAGTACTTGCCACAGCTCAATATCTCTGGCGCGGAACGCACCAGCACAAGCGCACAGGTAATAATTGAACATCCTTCTGAAAGTCGCGGAATAACGCGATGACAGCTCCGGCCACGCCTGATTAAACCGCGCATGCCAGGCCATCAGCGTTTTATCATAGTCACTGCCAAAGTTATGCCAGTCTTCCATCACGAATCGCGACTCGCTCGCTTCAGCAATATGAGAAATCGCCGGTAAGCAGCCATTCGGGAAAATATATTTATTGATCCACGGATCGACGCTCATCCCTTTTTTATTGCTACCAATAGTATGTAACAGGAACAGCCCATCCGGTTTTAAACAACGGTCGGCGATGCTGAAATAGGTGTCGTAGTTTTTCGGCCCTACGTGTTCAAACATCCCCACGGAGACAATACGATCGTAGTGTTTATCGAGGTCGCGATAATCCTGCAGCAGAATATTAACGTCCAGCCCTTCACAGCGCTGCTGCGCCATTTTTTGCTGCTCTTTCGAGATAGTGACGCCTTCTACCGCCACGCCGTAATGACGCGCCGCATATTCGGCCAGCCCGCCCCAGCCACAACCAATATCGAGTAAACGCATACCCGGTTTCAGTTGCAGCTTCTCGCAAATCATTTTTAATTTGGCGTTTTGCGCGTCTTCTAAAGTGGTTGCCTCTTTCCAGTAGCCACAGGAATATTGCATGTGGGGATCCAGCATGAGTGCAAAGAGATCGTTGCCAATATCGTAGTGTTCTTTACCGACAATCCACGCACGACTGCGAGACTGCAAATTAAACAGGCGGGCGCTGGCAATACGTAATATATCTTTCAGATTTCCCGGCATTTGCTGGTCGAGTTTTGCTTTCAGAATTTTGCAAAACAGAACATCGAGGCGTTCACAGTCCCACCAGCCTTCCATATAGCTTTCGCCAAGCCCCAGGGAGCCTTGTTGCAGCACCCGTTTAAAGAAACCGGCATGATGAAGTTGAATGTCCCAGGGGCGGGAACCATTGATCTGAATATCTGCTTGCTGGAGCAGCTCTTTTCCCATTCGGGTCCAGTTATCATTTGTTTCATTGACGATGACAGCATCTGAACAAAGCGTGTTCATGGTATTTACCAAAAGTGGGCTATTAATTATTACGCAAGATTATTATGGAAAAAAGAATGTATGTATTATGATTTGCGGACAAGATCTATCGAACAGCGGCCACACCACCGGGAGCATTGACGATTTATTTATGGAAACTCTCGCGCAAAAACATTGGAATTCCTTCCCGGACGATTCCATGGCAGAACTGCCGCAGGACGTTTACTTTCGCTCTTATGTCCTGGAAGCCAACCACCATGTTCCGCAGCACTCACACGCTTTTATGCAGTTTCATTTTGCCCGCAAAGGCAGTATGCGCATTGATGTCGCCGGCAAGTGCTGGATAATCCCCGCGCATTACGGCATCTGGATCCCCAATAATACTGAGCATGCAGTTTGGGCGCTGGATGATGTGCATTTAGAGAATCTGGATATTACACCGGGTTTTCTCGAAGAAAGTATCCATGAGTGTAAAGTCGTGGCGATCAGTGATTTCGCCAGAGAGTTTATTCATTACGCCACGAATTCAATTTCAGGCCATTATGATAGCCAGTCAAAAGAAGGCAAACTGGTCAGTGTGCTGGTTGACATTATTCTGCAATTACCAGAGGTCGCCTTTGTATTACCCTGGCCGCAGGATCGTGAATTAACCCATGTGTGCCGAACAATACAAGCGTCACCGGCGCTGGAACATTCAGTAGAGTATTGGGCACAACATTTGGGTATGTCTGCCCGTACCTTTTCGCGTCATTTCAAAAAAGAAACCGGATTACCCTTCAGCGTCTGGAAGCAAAAAATGCGAATTCTGGAGTCTGTACTCATGCTGAAGAAAAATAAAAGCGTAACCGCCGTGGCGCTCGATGTGGGATATTCAAGCACCGCAGCGTTTAGTTATGCATTCCGCCAGGCGTTTGGCGTTTCACCGTCACATTATTAATTAACGTTCCGACGTTGATGCCAGTAAGCCGCGGCACGCACCAACTGCTGATCGAAAGCCTCAGTAGCAAAGCGGGCGCTCAGGTTTTTCACCACTTTTCCTTCGCCAGTTATCCAAATGAAATAATCCTGTGCAGGTACGGTCAGCTGTGAAAGCTGATCATTCACTGCCTGTTCGTCATGGCCGACAAACCACTGAATCGTAAAACCGTCGAGATGAGCGAAATAATCCTGATACGCTGCATCGTGTACGCTAACCAGCGCCGTCACGTTTGGACGTACCGCTAAACGACCGATCGCCTCTAGCCGACGACGTAGTGCAGGCATTCCAGATTCATCACACACGTAGACCTGGTACGCATAATCTTCTGGTACCACCAGCGAGCCACGCGGTCCGCCAATCGTCAATTTGTCACCTTCACGCGCATTCATCGCCCACGTACTCGCCACGCCGCCGTCGTGGATATAAAAATCCAGCGCCAGTTCATGGCGTGCCTGGTCATACAACGGCGTGTAATCACGGGATACCGGACGCACACCCTCCGGCCAGACAATCCCCTCATCCGTCACTACGGGCGGCACAAAGTGACTGCCCGGCTCAGGGAAAAAGACCTTGGTGTGGTCGTCAAAACCATGTGAGCTAAAACCATCCAGAGCGTCACCGCCCAGTACAATGCGCTGGAAACCCGCGCTGATACGTTCAACCCGCAGGACGGTCAGTTCACGGAAGCGCAGCTCATTGCGAACGCGCTGTGGATAGCGTGGAGTGTTATTTGTCATTTTTTCGCCTTCGTGACAGAGATTAGATATATCTAAATAAATTTTAAATGATAATGATTGCTAATTGAGAATATTGCAAGAACTTTTTTGATAGAGTATGGATAGCGCACCCCAAACGCGAAACAAAAAATAAATATATATAAATCAATGAATTAAATTAATATTCCTGCATGCACTTGCAAATAGAAAAAGTTTAGATATAAATTAGATATATCTAAATAACATCAGGAGATGAATGATGCAAGATCATCATGAAGGGTGCTGCAAACATGCAGAACACCAGCACGAAGGCTGCTGTAAGGGTGAAGGACATCGCCACGAAGGTCATCACAGCGAACACCACGAAGGTTGCTGTAAAGGTGAAGAACGTCATCACGAAGGCTGTAACAAAGAACACCATCATGAGCATGGCTGCGGACACCGCCACGGTCGCGGCGGCGGTGGCGGTCGACGTCAGCGTTTCTTCGGCCACGGCGAATTACGGCTGGTGATTCTCGATATTTTGACCCGCGATGCCAGTCACGGTTATGAGCTAATCAAAGCCATTGAAACATTGACTCAGGGTAATTACACCCCAAGCCCGGGCGTGATTTATCCGACACTGGATTTCTTGCAGGATCAGTCGCTTATCGCCATCCGTGACGAGGAAGGCGGACGTAAGCAAATCACAATCACCGAGCAAGGCCTGCAATGGCTGGAAGAGAACCAGGAACATCTGGAACATATCCACGAACGTATTAAAGCACGCTGTGTCGGCTTTGAATTACGCAAGAATCCACAGATGAAAAGAGCACTGGAGAATTTTAAAGCCGTGCTGGATCTGCGGGTCAATCACGGTGACACCAGCGAAGCGCAAATCAAGAAGATCATCGGTATTATCGATCGCGCATCACTGGACATCACCCAGCTTGATTAAGCAGGCTGCGCGTCCTCTTTACGTACGCGGAACACTTTAATCATCTCTTTTAAGTGTAATGCCTGTTCGTTTAATGACGCCGCTGCCGCAACGGACTCCTCTACCAGACAGGAGTTCTGTTGCGTGGTGGTGTCGATAAGGCCAATCGCACTGTTAATCTGCGAAATACCGTCCGTCTGCTCGCGGCTGGCCTGACCGATTTCCCGCAATATCACATCCATTTCTTCAACGTTAGTGACCATTCCATTGATCAACGCGTTGGCTTTTTCAACCAGCACCAGTCCTTCCCGGGTTTGACTGGTGGAGTCTTCAATCAGATTGCGGATCTCACTGGCAGACGATGCGCTTTTTTGCGCCAGTTGACGCACTTCTCCGGCTACTACCGCGAAACCACGTCCATGCTCACCGGCGCGCGCCGCTTCGACAGCCGCATTCAGCGCCAAAATATTGGTTTGAAAAGCAATCGAATCTATCAGGTTGATAATCTCTGACATACGGTTAGAGGTTTCATTAATCACGCGTATTTTCTGCGTCACCTGATTCATCATCTCACCGTTGTTTTTCACCACCGCCGCCGCTCCCGTAGACAGCTTCGTCGCTTCATGGGTATGGTCTGCCGTCGTTTTGACCGTCGCGGTAATTTGTTCCATTGACGCCGCAGTCTGTTCTACCGAGCTTGCCTGTTCTTCGGTACGCGCAGCCAAATCCTGATTACCCGCGACAATCTGCGCCGCCGCCGCAGAGATATTTTCGGAGCCGTTTTGCACTTCCTCGACAATCTCTAACAGTCGGGTTTTCATTGCCATCAGCGCTTGCAGCAGCACACCGGTCTCATCCTTCTGTTCCATACTGATGTTGCGAGTAAGGTCGCCCTGCGCAATCGCCTCGGCAAACTGCACGGCTTCATTAAGAGGTCGGGTAATTGAGCGCACAATATACCACCCCATCACACAACCGGCGGCAATGCTTATCAGCGCCAGAGTAATCAACAGCGCGCGATTGGTGTGGAAATCATATTCCACCTGAGCGCCCGCCTTCTGCATCTGGGCATCTTCAATGGCGATCAATTCCTGCACTTTTGCTTTATACGCCTGCTGCACATTCACCGTGCGGGTCATCATCTCGTGCATCGCACCGGAGCGATCGTGATTCTGCAGCGCCTGCAGAATGCGGAATCGGGAAGCCAGATACTGCTCACGCACATCGCGGATATCCGCAACAATTTTTTTGGATGCATCATTGAGAGGTGCAGCACTCAGCGCATCCAGCAGAGCAGAAATTTGCTGGCTGATGGTATCGAGCTTTTTCTGGGACGCCTGGGTCCATTTGCCTTCCTCATCCAATAACATCAATTGTTGAGTACTGACAAACTCCTGAAAATTATCAATGAGCAGATTGGCTTTTACCGTAATCGGATAGTCATTGGTAATGATGTTCTGCATCCCACTGTTACTACGATCCAGACTCAACAGCGAAAGGCCCGAACTCACCATCATCAGTACAATAAACAAACCAAACGCGATAAATAATTTCGAGCGAATCTTTACGTTATGCAAGAACATATTTTCTCCCTGGAGACAGTTTTCTTCAGACAGAAATCCTTATCGGTCAACACTCACCTAACTTTATGATATTGATCGTTTTTTAATTTTCATCAATGTTACGAAATAGTTTTTGACGATGAATAAAGCAAGACCGATCGTTATATAAGCGATATTTAACAATATTTAAAAACAGGACACTCGCGGTCAGAACGGAATAAGGAAAATAGAATCGTAATACCAAAGTGGTATTATTTAATATATGATTAACAAAATCATTACAAAAACGCCTACCGGGGACGATAAGCGTTTGGCGGGAAAATGGGATAGGGTGAGAATTAATGCAGCACGGTCACCGCATCTTCCAGGCGACCGGCACGATGTTTCACCATTGCTGAAATCTGCGCGCTCTCTTCGACCAGTTCGGCATTTTTCTGCGTAATATTGCTCAACTCATTTACGGCACGGGTCAGGCTGGAAAGACCATCTGACTGCTCCAGCGTTGAATGGCTGATTTGAGCAATCAACTGCGTCACATTCTGGACCTGCGCCACAATATCATCCATTGTCCGCCCTGCGGCATGAACCTGATCGGAGCCAGACTGCACCTTGTCGGCGCTGGCATCAATCAGTTTACGGATGTCATTTGCTGCGCTTGCACTACGACTGGCAAGATGGCGTACCTCTCCGGCCACCACCGCAAATCCTTTTCCTTGTTCACCAGCCCTGGCCGCTTCAACCGCCGCATTCAGCGCCAGAATATTTGTCTGGAAGGCGATATCGTTAATCAGGGTCGTGATAGTGCCGATCCGTTGGGTGCTGTTGGCAATATCGTCCATTGTTTTAATGACTGTATCCATCGCCTCACCGCCCTGTGTCGCTGCGCTGCTGGCGGCAATAGACAGCTTGTCAGCCGCCGCTGCTGTCGCAGAGTTTTGCTTCACCGATGCCGCCATCTGATTCATGGTGGTGACCGTTTCCTGCACATTTTCTACCGTCTGCTGCGTATGCTTGTTTAAATCATCGCTGCCTTTCGCCAGCGTTTCACTGTCGTTACGCACACAGCTGACCTGACTCGACACGTCATGAATAAGCCAACGGCACATTAACCCTAGCTGCCCCACCGCCCGTAGCATCAGACCCAGTTCATCGCTACGGTTAAGATGGGTCACGCTGTTGCGCTCACCGGTCGCGACTTTCAGTGCCTGCTGGGCAACATTCTCAATGGGACGCACAATCTGCCATTCGAAAATAACCGTCGCCAGCATCATCACCAGCGCGCTCACCAACAGTTGCGGCCATTCAGAGCCCATCTGCTGTAGCGCAGTTGCCAGGATGACAAACATAAAAGCCATGACACTGCGTACCCGCCAGCGAACCGGAAGCGACGGGAGTTTACCCAACCAGCCTTTACGTACCACCAGCCCCTTATGGACGCGCCGATGACAACGGCCTTCATTGAGTGCTTTATATAAAGGTTCGACCGCCGCGATTTCCGCTTCCGTCGCCCGGGTACGGATCGACATATACCCGGTTACGCGTCCTTCCCGCACCATCGGCACCGCATTGGCCCTCACCCAGTAGTGATCGCCATTCTTCCGCCGGTTTTTCACAATACCGCTCCACGGTTCCCCCTGTTTCAGGGTGTACCACATATCCGCAAACGCCGCTTTCGGCATGTCCGGGTGACGAACCAGGTTGTGCGGCTGAGCAAGCAATTCATTCAGTTGATAGCCGCTGACCTGAACAAAGGTATCGTTCGCATGGGTGATATAGCTTTGTAAATCGGTGGTCGACATGAGGGTGATATCATCATCCAGCGGTGTATTTTGCTGACTAACGTAGGGATGAGAAGACATGGTTGCGTCCTGTGCAGGTTATCTGGTTGTTAACTCTTTCGGCTTATGTTATTTCGGCGCTAATCTTTTTAACTTTAGTTGTTAAATTTGATTTAGATCGCAATTTGCGATTAAACCTCAAAATTTGTATGTTTTCTAATTCATTGATTTAAAATACTTTCATTGCGTAACTATTCAACGCACCTTCACTCAGCGCACCGCAATAGTGCAATTCTCGCCCACTTTTAGCGCAATAACGCGTTTTTCTCGTCGGTTTTACGCGCGTAAACCTGGGCAAAATGCCAGCAAATGTTAATGTTTGAGATTAAATGTTGTACAAGCAAGATCTTCCCTGGTGTTTATCCCGATTTTCGTTAAGCGCGTCGGGATGGCGCAATCCCTGCAATACTTAATTCAGTATCATGTGATACGCGAGCTCCGGGAGCATATTTTGAACAGGTTACCTTCCAGCGCATCGGCTCTGGCCTGCAGCGCACACGCACTGAATCTCATCGAGAAGCGAACGCTTGATCATGAGGAAATGAAAGCACTAAACCGAGAGGTGATTGATTACTTCAAAGAGCATGTCAATCCGGGGTTCTTAGAGTATAGAAAATCTGTAACTGCCGGCGGGGATTACGGAGCCGTAGAGTGGCAAGCGGGAAGCCTGAATACGCTTGTCGACACCCAGGGACAGGAGTTTGTCGATTGCCTGGGAGGTTTTGGAATTTTCAACGTGGGGCACCGTAATCCAGTAGTGGTCTCCGCCGTACAGAATCAACTCGCGAAACAACCTCTGCACAGCCAGGAATTACTTGACCCATTACGGGCCATGCTGGCAAAAACGCTTGCTGCACTGGCTCCCGGAAAGCTGAAATACAGTTTCTTCAGTAACAGTGGGACCGAGTCGGTTGAAGCGGCGCTAAAACTGGCGAAAGCGTATCAATCGCCGCGCGGTAAATTTACATTTATTGCCACCAGCGGAGCCTTCCACGGTAAATCGCTGGGGTCGCTATCCGCCACCGCTAAATCAACCTTCCGCAAACCGTTTATGCCGCTGCTGCCGGGCTTCCGCCATGTTCCTTTTGGCGATATTGATGCCATGCGCACCGTCCTGAGCGAATGCAAAAAGACCGGCGACGATGTTGCCGCCGTGATTCTGGAGCCAATCCAGGGGGAAGGAGGCGTGATCCTGCCGCCGCAAGGGTATTTAACCGCGGTACGTAAACTTTGCGATGAGTTTGGCGCGCTGATGATCCTCGACGAAGTGCAAACCGGCATGGGGCGCACCGGCAAGATGTTCGCCTGCGAACATGAAAACGTGCAGCCTGACATTCTGTGTCTGGCCAAGGCGCTTGGGGGTGGCGTAATGCCAATTGGCGCGACCATTGCCACTGAAGAAGTGTTCTCCGTCCTGTTCGACAATCCTTTCCTGCATACCACCACATTCGGTGGCAACCCGCTCTCATGCGCGGCGGCGCTGGCGACCATTAACGTCCTGCTGGAGCAAAATTTACCCGCTCAGGCAGAGCAGAAAGGCGATATGTTGCTGGATGGTTTCCGTCATCTGGCGCGTGAATATCCGGATCTGGTACACGACGTTCGCGGCAAAGGCATGCTGATGGCGATTGAGTTTGTCGATAATGAGATTGGCTACAGCTTTGCCAGTGAAATGTTCCGTCAGCGAGTGCTGGTCGCCGGAACACTGAATAACGCGAAGACGATCCGTATCGAACCGCCGTTAACATTAACGATCGAGCAATGCGAACTGGTATTGCGATCAACCCGCAAAGCCCTGGCCGCATTACGGGTGAGCGTGGAGCAGGTGTAACCACTGCCGGATGGCGATACTAACGTATCTTATCCGGTCTACTAAAGGACCTCCTTTGTAGGCCGGTTAAGGACCGGAAGGCTGGTCACCGCTGTTTAACGGTGCGGCCACACAATCCCATGCGGATGCGGTAGTTAGCGTGATGCTCGATCCGAAAGAGTTCAACACATATGTCCCACTTGGCACCGCAGCACTGACCAATCCAGCCTTCGGCGCGGACATATACTGGCGCGGACGCGTCTGGGTGGATCAGTTCTGGTTCGGGCTAAAAGGGATGGCGCGTTATGGCTATCGCGCTGAAGCATTAAAACTGGCCGATACTTTCTTCCAGCATGCCAAAGGGCTGACGGCAGAAGGTCCAATTCAGGAAAACTACAACCCGTTGACCGGCGCACAGCAGGGCGCACCTAACTTCTCCTGGAGCGCCGCGCATCTCTACATGCTGTATAACGATTTTCTTAAACAGCAGTAACGTCGATTGGCTCTCCTGAAAAGGAGAGCCTCTTTTTTGAATCCCATCACAATCACGGCATTCCCCTTTTCCCTTTTACGCGGCGACGGCTAAATTAGTAACTCATCCGACCACATAACAATAATTTTACATACTGGACACCTTTATGAGCTATCCGTCGCTGTTCGCCCCGCTCGATTTGGGATTCACCACGCTTAAAAACCGCGTGCTGATGGGTTCAATGCATACCGGTCTGGAAGAGTATCCTGATGGTGCAGAACGGCTGGCCGCGTTCTATGCTGAACGCGCTCGTCACGGCGTAGCCCTGATTGTGACCGGAGGAATTGCGCCCGCGTTATCGGGCGTGGGTATGGAAGGCGGGGCGATGCTGAACGACACCAGCCAGCTCGCACACCATCGCGTCATTACCGATGCGGTTCACGATGAAGGCGGGAAAATCGCCCTGCAAATCCTGCACACTGGTCGCTACAGCTATCAACCGCATCTGGTTGCGCCTTCAGCCATTCAGGCCCCTATTAACCGCTTTACGCCGCATGAGCTGACGCACGATGAAGTGCTGCAACTGATTGAAGATTTTGCCCATTGCGCCCAACTGGCGCGGGAAGCGGGCTACGATGGCGTGGAAGTGATGGGATCCGAAGGGTATCTGATCAACGAATTCCTGACTCTGCGCACCAATCAGCGTAATGATGAATGGGGCGGCGAGTATGCCAACCGCATGCGTTTTGCCGTTGAGGTGGTACGGGCGGTACGCCAGCGCGCCGGCAATGACTTTATCATTATCTTCCGCCTGTCGATGCTCGACCTGGTGGAAAACGGCGGAACCTTCGACGAAACCGTCCAGCTTGCACAGGCGATAGAAGCTGCAGGCGCCACCATTATTAACACCGGTATTGGCTGGCATGAGGCACGCATTCCCACTATCGCGACCCCGGTACCGCGCGGCGCGTTTAGTTGGGTGACGCGAAAGCTGAAAGGGCATGTGACGATCCCACTGGTCACCACCAACCGCATTAACGATCCTCAAGTCGCCGATGATATTCTGGCCCGTGGCGATGCCGATATGGTGTCGATGGCTCGCCCGTTCCTCGCCGATGCCGAACTGCTGTCAAAAGCGCAAACCGGACGAGCGGATGAGATCAATACCTGTATCGGCTGTAACCAGGCCTGCCTGGATCAGATCTTCGTCGGCAAAGTCACCTCTTGCCTGGTCAATCCGCGCGCTTGCCATGAAACCAAAATGCCGATCGTTGCGGCCACTCAGCCGAAAAATCTGGCGGTGGTCGGCGCGGGCCCTGCGGGTCTCGCCTTCGCCATTAATGCCGCCGCGCGCGGGCATCACGTTACGCTGTTTGACGCATATGGCGAGATTGGCGGGCAGTTTAATATCGCCAAACAGATCCCCGGCAAGGAAGAATTCTATGAAACCCTGCGCTACTACCGCCGGATGATCGACGTGACTGGCGTGACCCTGAAACTGAATCACTTTGTCAGCGCACGCGATCTGCACACCTTCGACGAAGTGATCCTCGCCAGCGGGATCGAGCCGCGCATGCCGCCGATCGAGGGGATCGATCACCCTAAAGTGCTGAGCTATCTCGACGTCCTGCGCGATAAGACGCCAGTGGGTAAACGCGTGGCGATCGTTGGCTGTGGCGGGATCGGTTTTGATACCGCCATGTATCTGAGCCAGCCTGGCGATCCCACCAGCCAGAACATTGCCGAGTTCTGCGTGGAATGGGGAATCGACACCAGTCTGCAACAGCCCGGCGGTTTACGTCCGGAAGGCCCACATCTACCCCGCAGCCCACGCCAGATAGTGATGTTGCAGCGTAAAGCCAGTAAACCAGGGCAAGGTTTAGGCAAAACAACGGGATGGATCCACCGTGCTACCCTGCTTTCACGCGGCGTAAAAATGATCCCGGCGGTGAGCTATCAGAAGATCGATGATGACGGGTTACACGTGATGATCAACGGCGAGCTACAGATCCTGAATGTGGATCACGTGGTGATTTGCGCCGGACAAGAGCCACGCCGTGAACTGGTCGATCCGCTGCACGCGGCAGGTAAAACGGTGCATCTGATCGGCGGCTGCGATGTGGCAATGGAACTGGATGCCCGACGCGCTATTGCACAAGGCACCCGACTGGCACTGGAAATTTAACGTCACGTCTTTCGTAGGCCGGATAAGGCGTTAGCTGCTATCCGGCACACGCGATTAGCGGCGACGACCGGTTTTGACCGCTTTCAGCACCACGAATTTATTATTGGTGGCGATGGTCACGCAGTTGCCGAAAATCTTCTTCAGCTTATGGAAGTAGTCGAGGTGGCGGTTGGCCACGATGTACAGTTCACCATTGATTTTCAGGCAGCGGCGCGCGTGGTGGAACATCTCCCAGGCGATATTATCGGTCAACGCATGCTTCTGGTGGAATGGAGGGTTGCAGAACACCGCGTTGAAGCGGAACGGTTCTACGCCGGAGAGCGCGTTATTAATCATAAATTCGCTGCGATCCAGCGCGTCCGGCAGGTTGGTTTCCACGTTAAGACGGCTGGAAGCGACCGCCATCGGTGATTCATCAACAAACACCACGCTGGCTTCTGGATTCTTCGCCAGCAGCGTCATGCCCAGCACGCCGTTGCCACAACCGAGATCGACAATCTCGCCTTCCAGGTTTTCCGGCAGATGTTCCATAAAGAAGCGCGCGCCGATGTCCAGCCCGGTACGGGAGAAGACGTTGGCGTGGTTGTGGATGGTCCAGTCGGTGCCTTCCAGCTTCCAGCTCAACGTTTGCGAGGCAGCGGCCAGCTCAGGTTTGCTGAACGTACAGTTGATCAGACGGGCTTTTTTCCACGCCAGCGTCGTGGTGGTTGGCCCCAACACTTTTTCGAACAGCTCCAGCGTCGAGGTATGCACATCGCGCGCCTTCGCGCCCGCGATGATGCGCGTTTGTGGCGTCACCACTTCACGCAGCGCGCGCAGTTGCTGTTCCAGCAGCGCCATGGTTTTTGGCAGCTTAATCAGCACCACGCCCGGCGCCTGCGGATATTCAGCGGTACTGTCGAGGAATTTGACGCTCGACTCGGCAATATCGTTGTGACGCAGGTTCTCGCGTGTGGCAAGCTCGCTGAGATAAGAGTCGCCAATGCTATACGGCGTATGTTCCGCCAGCGCACAGCCCAGCGCGCCGAAAGTATCATTCAGGAGAAGCACCGGGCCGCTAATCTCGGTATCGTCCAGCTGTTGCAGCAGATATTCATCTGCAGCTTCCCACGCCAGCAGCGGGTTAACGTCATCCGTCTCCGGGAAACGTTTAAGTGACAGCGAACGGAAACCGTTGTCTATGTGGCTCATCGGCCCTCCTGAATGGTAAAATTTCGGCGTATCCCTGAAAAGGGTGCGTGAGTATACACTTTTTATACTTTATATGGGGCACTAATGAGTCAGTTGACCTATCTGCAAGGCTACCCGGAGAATTTACTTTCCCAGGTTCGTACGCTGATTGCTGAACAGCGTCTGGGGGCGGTGCTGGAGAAGCGCTATCCGGGTACGCATGACTTCGCGACCGACAAAGCGCTCTGGCAATATACCCAGGATCTGAAAAATCAGTTTCTGCGAAACGCCCCGCCGCTGAATAAAGTCATGTATGACAGTAAGATACACGTGCTGAAAAATGCGCTGGGGATGCATACCGCCGTCTCCCGCGTGCAGGGCGGTAAGCTAAAGGCTAAAGCGGAGATCCGCGTGGCGACCGTTTTTCGCAATGCCCCCGAACCCTTTTTACGCATGATCGTCGTGCATGAACTGGCGCATCTGAAAGAAAAAGAGCACGACAAAGCGTTTTACCAGCTCTGCTGCCATATGGAGCCTCAGTATCACCAACTGGAGTTCGATACCCGCCTGTGGTTAACGCAACAATCGTTAAAGCAAACTGCGCCGTAGCGCACTGGCTTTGTCTTCAGGGCATGCTAAATTGACGCAAGGATCCCTTTTCGCAGCCTGAAGGCCTTTATGATACGTTTCGCAGTAATTGGCACAAACTGGATCACCCGCCAGTTTGTCGATGCCGCCCATGAAACCGGCAAGTATAAGTTAACCGCAGTCTATTCCCGTAGCCTTGAGCAGGCGCAGACCTTCGCCAACGATTACCCCGTCGAGCATCTGTTTACCTCGCTGGAGGCCATGGCGCAAAGCGACGCGATTGATGCCGTTTACATTGCCAGTCCGAACTCTCTGCACTTCCCGCAGACAACGCTGTTTCTACAGCACAAAAAGCATGTCATTTGCGAGAAACCGCTGGCCTCAAACCTGGCGCAAGCCGAAGCCGCTATCGCCTGCGCGCGTGAAAACCAGGTGGTGCTGTTTGAAGCATTTAAGACCGCCAGCCTGCCTAACTTCCTGCTGTTACAGGAATCTCTTCCCAAAGTTGGAAGAATCAGAAAAGCGTTTATCAATTACTGCCAGTACTCCTCGCGTTACCAACGCTATCTCGACGGTGAAAATCCCAATACGTTTAATCCGGCGTTCTCCAATGGCTCGATTATGGATATCGGTTTTTACTGCCTGGCCTCGGCGGTTGCGCTGTGGGGCGAACCACAGAGCGTTCAGGCCAGCGCCAGCCTACTGGAAAGCGGCGTGGATGCCCACGGCGTGGTCGTACTCAATTACGGCGATTTTAGCGTCACGTTGCAGCACTCGAAAGTCAGTGATTCCGTACTGGCCAGCGAAATTCAGGGCGAATCAGGGTCACTGGTTGTCGAGAAAATTTCCGAGTGTCAGAAAGTGTGCTTTATTCCGCGCGGGGGCAAAACGCAGGATCTTACGGTGCCTCAGCACATCAATACTATGCTGTATGAGGCAGAGGCGTTTGCCCATTTGGTTGAATCCGGCGAAGTGGATCACCCGGCACTGGCCGTCAGTCGTATCACCGCTAAACTGCAAACGGAAATTCGCCGCCAGACCGGCGTGGTTTTCCCGGCAGACGAAACGGTAATCCCGCTGACTGCGTAAAAGTGTGTAAATGGAATGTTGCAGGCCATTGACTGAAAACATGGCCTGTAATATTTTGTAACCCGCAAAGGGGAGTAACTTCGTTGTCGGTTGATCGTCATTACGATGTGTGAAAAACCACATCCGGTCACCGGGCGATAACAAAGGAATACGCCATCGTATTCCTTTGTTGTTGTAAGTGAGACCTTGCCGAATGGCAAGGTCTATGCATAAAAAGCAGCGGCTAACGTCATTCGGCGTTGGCCGTTTTTTTATGCATGGGGAAATAAAATGAATACTGTCGGCACACCGTTGTTATGGGGTGGCTTCGCTGTTGTGGTGGTCATTATGCTGGCCATCGATCTGCTGCTACAGGGTCGTCGTGGCGCACATACGATGTCGATGAAGCAGGCCGCGGCCTGGTCAATCGTCTGGGTAACGTTGTCGTTGCTGTTTAACGCGGCATTCTGGTGGTACCTGGCTGAGACTCAGGGCCGCGCCGTTGCCGACCCGCAGGCGCTGGCGTTCCTTACCGGCTATTTAATTGAAAAATCGCTGGCAGTAGATAACGTCTTTGTCTGGCTGATGCTGTTCAGCTACTTCTCCGTCCCCCCTGCATTGCAGCGCCGGGTATTGGTGTATGGCGTGCTGGGAGCAATTGTTCTGCGTACGATCATGATCTTCGCCGGCAGCTGGCTTATCACCCAGTTTGAGTGGCTGCTGTACGTGTTCGGCGCGTTCCTGCTGTTTACCGGCGTGAAGATGGCGCTGGCGAAAGAAGATGCCTCCGGTATCGGCGACAGACCGTTAGTACGCTGGCTGCGCGGCCATTTACGCATGACCGATACCATCGAAGATGAAAAATTCTTCGTGCGTAAAAACGGTCTGCTGTTTGTCACGCCGCTGATGTTGGTGTTGATTCTGGTTGAGCTGAGCGACGTGATTTTCGCCGTCGACAGTATTCCGGCTATCTTTGCCGTTACCACCGACCCGTTCATCGTGCTGACCTCGAACCTGTTTGCTATTTTGGGGCTGCGTGCGATGTACTTCCTGTTGGCAGGTGTGGCGGAGCGTTTCTCGATGCTGAAATATGGTTTGTCGATCATCCTGGTGTTTATCGGTATCAAGATGCTGATCGTCGATTTCTACCATATCCCGATCGCTATTTCGTTAGGCGTAGTGTTCGGTATTCTGTTTGTAACGCTGATTGTGAACGCGTGGGTCAACCACCAGCACGATAAAAAGCAGCAAATACAGTAACGTTATCTGCTAGCTGAAAAGCCCGACGGCACACTATGTGCGTCGGGCTTTTTGTTCATCATGTCAAAACAATGTTAATTCAAAGTTATAAAATATGATCTCAACGGGGAATCCAGGATATTTCTCTTCCCGAAGCGTTATCTTTCCTTATACTCAACCGCGCAAACACTTTGTTACATCCAGAAAGATGCGTCGTAAGAGCGCAGGATGGATGAGCAACAACACAATGAAAGGATCACGACATGACTACGCAACGTTCATCGGGGCTACTCTCGCGTTTGGCGCAAGGGAGCCTGGTTAAACAAATTTTGATTGGCCTGGTACTAGGGATTTTACTCGCACTGGTGTCAAAACCTGCGGCAGAAGCCGTTGGTCTGCTGGGTACGCTGTTCGTCGGCGCATTAAAAGCCGTCGCGCCAATTCTGGTTCTGATGCTGGTCATGGCCTCTATCGCCAACCACCAACACGGGCAAAAAACCAATATCCGCCCGATTCTGTTCCTCTACCTGCTCGGAACGTTTTCAGCCGCGTTAGCGGCCGTCGTTTTCAGCTTCGCCTTCCCGTCGACACTGCACCTTTCCAGCAGCGCTGGCGATATCGTGCCGCCGTCCGGCATTGTTGAAGTAATGCGTAGCCTGCTGATGAGCATGGTTTCTAACCCCATTGATGCCCTGGTTAACGCCAACTATATCGGTATTCTGGTCTGGGCCGTCGGTCTGGGCTTTGCGCTGCGCCACGGTAATGAAACGACCAAAAATCTGGTCAATGATATGTCCAACGCCGTCACCTTTATGGTGAAGCTGGTGATTCGTTTCGCCCCGATCGGCATCTTCGGTCTGGTCTCCTCCACGCTGGCAACCACCGGTTTTGCCACGCTGTGGGGCTACGCTCAACTGCTGACCGTGCTGGTCGGCTGTATGCTGCTGGTGGCGCTGGTGGTCAACCCGCTGCTGGTATTCTGGAAAATTCGCCGTAACCCGTATCCGCTGGTGCTGGCCTGTCTGCGCGAAAGCGGCGTGTACGCTTTCTTTACCCGCAGCTCTGCCGCCAACATTCCGGTGAATATGGCGCTGTGTGAGAAGCTGAATCTGGACCGTGACACCTACTCGGTATCTATCCCGCTGGGCGCCACCATCAATATGGCGGGCGCGGCGATCACCATTACCGTACTGACGCTGGCGGCGGTGAATACGCTGGGGATCCCGGTTGATTTACCGACGGCGCTGTTGCTGAGCGTGGTGGCATCGCTGTGTGCTTGCGGCGCGTCAGGCGTCGCAGGAGGCTCCCTGCTGCTGATCCCGCTGGCGTGCAATATGTTCGGTATCCCGAATGACATCGCCATGCAGGTAGTTGCCGTTGGCTTTATCATCGGTGTATTGCAGGATTCCTGTGAAACGGCGCTGAACTCTTCTACTGACGTGCTGTTTACCGCAGCAGCCTGCCAGGCTGAAGACGAACGTCTGGCAAACAACGCCCTGCGCGGCTAATCGTTTCTCCCCTCCGTCAGCGGGCGGAGGGGTTATCTTGCTGTACGCTTTTTTCAATTTTGAACGGATCAATTCCGCGCTTTTGCATCCGCCGAAAGCGGATAATGTTCAGGCCGTTCATCACCAGAAAGCTGCCTTCGATCATCGTCCCGCCAATCGATCCTAACCAGAAATTATGAACAACCCAGCAGGCGGTTGCACACCACATCACACAGCGCACGGTTAGCCCTTTGCAACGAAACAGTGCCCAGGTACTGGCAAGCGTGCCAATAATAGGCAGTAGCTCCATAGCATGCTGCAATTTTGCCAACCCAAGAACCAGCGTGAGGACAATAAAAACGGTCATTACCCACAGTTTGCGGGTATGCATTGAGACGAGCGTGCGGATGGTATTAAGCTCAGCGCTCATTCCCGCGGGCCAGGCCCCCATCAGGAAAAAATGCACGCCAATGGTGGCGCTATAGACGGCGAGCTGTAGCCGGAACCGGCGCTCGTCACGATTAAAAAAAGTGGTAATACCGATCAGAAAGGCGATGACACCTACGCCCTGGGCCAGCCAATACGCGGTCATGCAAGCAACCCCAACTCCATTTTGTAGGCCGGATAAGGCGCGTTCGCCAGCATCCGGCAACGGTTTGTGCCTGATGGCGCTACGCTTATCAGGCCTACGGTTTGCGCAGACCTGCAGGCACCATCAGGGATTTATTACAGCGTCACTCCCGACTTAAACAGCGCGAGTTCCCGGAAATCGTTGCGCTCATTGCAGGTTTGCTTGCCGTTAGCAAACTCAACGATGGTATCGACAAACTCGTTCAGCAATTGCGGCATCGCTTTACCGTGGATTAGCTGCCCGGCATCAAAATCGATCCAATGCTTTTTCTTCGCGGCCAGCTCGCTGTTGGTCGCGATTTTCACCGTCGGTACAAAACCGCCGTACGGTGTACCGCGCCCGGTACTGAACAACACCATATGGCAGCCCGCCCCCGCCAGCGCACTGGTCGCAACGGCGTCATTACCCGGAGCACTTAACAGATTCAGACCAGGCGTTTTCAGGCGTTCACCGTAGCGTAGTACATCGACAACTTTGCTGGAACCCGCTTTCTGTGTACAGCCCAGTGATTTATCTTCCAGCGTGGTGATACCACCCGCTTTGTTCCCCGGCGATGGGTTCTCGTAGATCGGCTGGTCGTGAGCAATGAAGTATTGCTTGAAGTCATTGACCATGGTCACCAGCTTACCGAAGGTTTCTTCATCGCGGCAGTGGTCCATTAATAGCTGCTCGGCACCGAACATCTCCGGAACTTCAGTCAGCACGGTAGTCCCGCCGTTGGCGATCACGTAGTCAGAGAAACGTCCCAGCATCGGGTTAGCGGTGATCCCGGACAAGCCGTCAGATCCGCCACATTCCAGACCAAACTTCAGCTCGCCGAGCTTACCCGGCTCGCGCTTATCGTTACGCATCACGTTGTACAGCTGATGGAGATGTTCAATCCCTGCTTCCACTTCGTCTTCCTGATGCTGGCAGACCATAAAGTGAACGCGGTCAGGATCATACTCCCCTAACGTTTCGCGGAAAGCATCCACCTGGTTGTTTTCACAACCGAGGCCAACCACCAGCACCGCCCCCGCATTCGGGTGACGCACCATGTTTTGCAGCATGGTGCGAGTGTTGATGTGGTCATCGCCAAGCTGCGAGCAGCCGTAGGTGTGGCTGAAGAGATGCACGCCGTCGATACCGTCAGCGTCATTCGTTTCTTTCAGGAAACGGTTCTGCATCTGGCGCGCCATGGCGTTGACGCAGCCTACGGTTGGCAGGATCCACAGTTCATTACGCACCCCAACGTCACCGTTCGCGCGACGATAAATCTGCACATCGCGATCGGCAGGTTGCGCGACTTCCGGCTGGAAATCAGGTTGGTAGCGATACGTGTCCAGGTCGCTCAGATTGGTGCGCGTGTTATGAGCATGAATATGCTCACCCGCCGCAACGTCCGCCAGCGTATGGCCGATTGGCAAACCGTATTTAATGACGTTTTCGCCTTTCGCAATATCGCGTAAAGCGAATTTATGACCGCGAGTCACCGCCTGGCGCAGGGTGACGACCTGACCATCAACGGTAACTTCCGTCCCTTCAGCCAAATCAGCGAGCGCTACCGCGACGTTATCCAGCGCATGGATCTTGATGTATTGCATATCAACCCGGACCTTAGAGCCTATCTCAGTAGGCGTATATTGTCGCAGCCAGTTTGGACACGGACAGCGCGCAAAAACCGGAGCGTACACGCAGTACGTGAGGATTTTGAGCACTGCCCAGGTTCAAACTGGCAAGTAAAATAGCCTAATGGATAGGCTCTTAGTTCAGTTCAATGGCGAAGTAATCACGCGCATTGTTGAAGCAAATATTTCTCACCATCTCACCCAGCAGCTGGATGTCGGCAGGTGCTTCACCGGCGGCAACCCAACGGCCAATCATCTGGCACAGAATACGGCGGAAGTATTCATGGCGCGTGTAAGACAGGAAGCTGCGGCTATCAGTCAGCATACCCACAAAACGGCTCAGCAGACCGAGCTGTGCCAGTTGGGTCATCTGACGTTCCATCCCGTCTTTCTGGTCGTTGAACCACCAGCCGGAACCGAACTGCATTTTGCCCGGCATACCTTCGCCCTGGAAGTTACCGATCATGGTGCCCAGCACTTCGTTATCGCGCGGGTTCAGGCAGTACAGGATGGTTTTCGGCAGCAGGTTCTGTTCATTCTGCTTGCTTAGCAGTTTGGACAGTTCTTCAGCCATCGGACGATCGTTAATGGAGTCGAAACCGACATCCGCGCCCAGCAGTTTGAACTGACGCAGGTTGTTATTTCGCAGTGCGCCAATGTGGTACTGCTGCACCCATTCGCGACGTGCGTATTCAGCGCCAAGGAACACCAGTACGGCAGTTTTGAACTGGGCAACTTCATGCTCGCTCAGGGTTTCACCCGCCAGACGACGCGCCAGGATGTTATCCAGTTCAGCTTCGTTAGACTCGGCAAACAACACCACATCCAGCGCATGGTCGGAGACTTTACAGCCGTGCGCAGCAAAGTGATCAAGACGTTTAGTAAGCGCGGTTTGCAGGTCGGTAAAGCGGCGGATCTCGGTGTCGGACACTTCACCGAGCTTCGCCATGTAATCGTTAAAGGTCGCCAGTTCAATGTTGAAGGCTTTATCCGGACGCCAGCTTGGCAGCACTTTGATAGCAAAGGTGCTGTCTTTCGCGACCGCTGCGTGATGCTCCAGAGAATCGATCGGGTCATCGGTGGTGCCGACCATTTTCACATTCATCTGCTGCATGATTCCACGTGCGGAAAACCGATCCTGCGCCAGCAATTCGTTGCACTGATTCCAGATTTCATCGGCAGTTGCAGGAGACAACAGCTTACCTGTAATACCAAATGGGCGACGCAGTTCAAGATGCGTCCAGTGGTAGAGCGGGTTACCGATGGTGTGTGGGACCGTCGCGGCCCATGCATCAAACTTCTCGCGATCGGACGCATCACCGGTACACAAGCGTTCAGCGACGCCGTTAGTGCGCATGGCGCGCCACTTGTAGTGATCACCTTTCAGCCAGATGTCATACAGGTTATTAAAACGGTAGTTATCCGCGATTTGTTGCGGCGGCAAATGGCAGTGGTAGTCGAAGATTGGCTGGTCTTTAGCGTAATCATGATACAGACGGCGGGCAAATTCGGTATCCAGCAGGAAATCTTCAGTCATAAACGGGGTCATTATCGTCTTCCTCTCAGCGAGTGCGTCAGATTGCTTATGTTTTGATGTTGTCAAAGTTATCACACCAATTTCCATGCGCTGAAGATATTTTCGTGAGTTAGATCAACAAATGATGACAAAAAAATTACTCTCAAAGAGGTGAAACTCACGGCAAGCCGCGCCAGCACTGGCTTTGCTGAATCGAATTAATGACCACACGAAGATTCACACTTTTGTGATGGCACTCACCTTTTAAAGCTGTATGACAAGTTATCTTTTTGCCGTCGCGATACATAAGCCGACGGAATGCAAATTACCGATGGTCCGCCATCGGATTGACCGGTACGGAAACCGAATTAGCACAATCATTGACATGGCAAAGTTCGGGGCAGTGCCGGTTTTTTTTCGGTCACGCCCTTCGTAAAAGAACATCCTCCGCCCTGGACTGGAAGATGACCGCTCGTTAGCGGACATAACAAAACGATGAGGTTTTACATGCGTAAAATTAAAGGGTTACGTTGGTACATGATCGCACTGGTGACGCTTGGCACCGTGCTGGGTTACCTGACACGTAACACTGTGGCGGCAGCTGCGCCAACTCTGATGGAAGAGTTACACATCTCCACTCAACAGTATTCCTATATCATCGCAGCGTATTCTGCTGCTTACACCGTAATGCAACCCGTTGCTGGCTACGTGCTGGATGTGCTCGGCACCAAAGTAGGCTACGCGATGTTCGCCGTTCTGTGGGCCGTCTTCTGTGGTGCCACGGCTCTGGCTGGTAGCTGGGGTGGACTGGCACTGGCACGAGGCGCAGTCGGTGCCGCAGAAGCCGCGATGATCCCTGCGGGTCTGAAAGCCAGTTCAGAATGGTTCCCGGCAAAAGAGCGTTCGATTGCCGTAGGTTACTTTAACGTCGGCTCTTCTATTGGCGCGATGATCGCTCCGCCGCTGGTCGTATGGGCTATCGTCATGCACAGCTGGCAGATGGCGTTCATTATTTCTGGTGCCCTGAGCTTCATCTGGGCGATGTCCTGGCTTGTCTTCTATAAGCACCCGCGCGACCAGAAAAAACTGTCTGACGAAGAGCGTGATTACATCCTTAACGGTCAGGAATCACAGCATAAAAACAGCACAGCGAAGAAAATGTCGCTTGGCCAGATCCTGCGTAACCGCCAGTTCTGGGGTATCGCACTGCCACGTTTTCTGGCAGAACCAGCCTGGGGGACATTCAACGCCTGGATCCCGCTGTTCATGTTTAAAGTCTACGGCTTTAACCTGAAAGAGATCGCGATGTTCGCGTGGATGCCAATGCTGTTCGCTGACCTGGGCTGTATCATCGGGGGTTACTTACCGCCACTGTTCCAGCGCTGGTTCGGCGTAAACCTGATCGTGTCCCGTAAAATGGTCGTCACCATGGGTGCACTGCTGATGATTGGCCCAGGGATGATTGGTCTGTTTACCAGCCCGTATATTGCTATTGCCCTGCTGTGTGTCGGTGGTTTTGCTCACCAGGCACTGTCTGGCGCGCTGATTACGCTCTCTTCTGACGTATTTGGCCGCAATGAGGTCGCGACAGCTAACGGCCTGACGGGGATGTCAGCCTGGCTGGCGAGTACTCTGTTTGCCCTGGTCGTTGGCGCCCTGGCTGATACCATCGGCTTTAGCCCGCTGTTCGCCGTACTGGCAGTATTCGACCTGCTCGGTGCGTTAGTCATCTGGACGGTACTGCAGAACAAATCGGCAAGCGAGATTGATTCAGGTCCGCAAACCGGCTCTCCCGCTACGCAAAATTAACCTGACGCTAGTCGTCATAGGTATATAATGCAGAGCCGCCAGTTAACTGGCGGCTTTTTTGTCGGTGCGAGTAGAGCCGCCATCGCAAAAGTGGTATAACAAATATAGTCTGCTGTATCATGCCTGGAGTGCATATGGAAATCACTGAACCACGACGTTTGTACCAACAACTTGCTGCCGATCTAAAAGAACGCATCGAGCAAGGCGTCTATCTGGTGGGCGATAAACTTCCCGCCGAGCGCTTTATTGCCGATGAAAAGAATGTCAGCCGTACCGTGGTTCGTGAAGCGATTATCATGCTCGAGGTTGAAGGCTACGTTGAGGTGCGTAAAGGATCAGGTATCCACGTCATCTCTAACCAACCCAAACATTATGTTGCTCCCGACGAAGGTCTGGAATTCGCCAGCTACGGTCCTTTTGAATTGCTGCAAGCGCGTCAGCTTATTGAGAGCAACATCGCCGAGTTTGCCGCCACCCAGGTGACCAAGCAGGACATCATGAAACTGATGGAAATCCAGGAGAAGTCGCGCAACGAAAAAAGCTTTCGTGACTCCGAATGGGACCTGCAGTTCCATGTTCAGGTCGCGCTAGCGACGCAAAACTCAGCTCTGGCCGCCATTGTTGAAAAAATGTGGACTCAGCGCGTTCACAACCCCTACTGGAAGAAATTGCACGATCACATTGATCTGCGCACGGTAGACAACTGGTGTGATGACCATGACCAGATCCTGCGGGCATTAATTCGCAAAGATCCGCATGCAGCCAAGCTGGCGATGTGGCAGCACCTTGAGAACACGAAACAGATGCTGTTTAACGAAACCAGCGATGATTTCGAGTTCAACGCGGATCGTTACCTTTTCACGGAAAATCCGGTCGTTCATCTGGATACAGCGGCAAACAGCACAAAATAAACGTTCTGACTTTCACAGGCGCGATAACAGCGCCTGTTTCTGACACTCAGTAAGCATTAGGTATAAAGTGTCAGCCTGTGTAAATCCTCTCGCCTCACTTCCTTGCGATCAGCAAAATCAGAGTTCAACCACCGTAATTTATATAACGGACAACGTTGACCTTTGTTACAATTAGATGCTATTTGAATTTTTATGTTTGAGAGCTTGCTTACTTCACAACTTTACAGGGAATAGTTCAGGCCGTGAATTTGTGTCAGACCGCGAACCATGTAAAAAACACCAATAAAATTGCGGCGTTACAAACTCCAGAAAACCGGCATGACAACAACCGATTCTCCAGGAATATTGAATGGAACTACTGACTCAATTATTGAATGCTTTATGGGCTCAGGATTTTGAAACTCTGGCCAATCCTTCCATGATTGGTATGCTGTATTTTGTACTGTTTACAATTTTGTTTCTGGAAAATGGGTTGCTACCCGCGGCCTTTTTACCTGGTGACAGTTTGCTGGTACTGGTCGGCGTTCTTATTGCCAAAGGCGCAATGGGTTTTCCGCAAACGGTACTGCTACTCACCACCGCAGCCAGCCTCGGTTGTTGGCTCAGCTATATTCAGGGCCGATGGTTGGGTAATACCCGCACTGTGCAGAACTGGCTTTCACATCTTCCGGCTCATTATCACCAACGCGCGCATCATCTTTTCCACAAGCATGGCTTATCCGCGCTGTTGGTCGGTCGCTTCATTGCGTTCGTCAGAACATTACTGCCGACCATTGCCGGGCTGTCAGGCCTGAATAATGCACGTTTTCAGTTCTTCAACTGGATGAGCGGGCTATTGTGGGTACTGATTCTGACCACGCTAGGCTATCTACTGGGCAAAACACCTGTTTTTCTTAAGTATGAAGATCAGTTGATGTCTTGCCTGATGCTGCTTCCTGTCGTATTACTGGTGGTTGGCCTGGCCGGTTCACTGGTTGTACTCTGGAAAAAGAAATACGGGAACCGAGGGTAAATTATGCTGAAATCACGCATAACGATCCGACGACTGGCCTGGTCCACCACCTTTATGTTGTTTATCGGCGCGTTGCTCCTGACCTGGTCGGTCATCCGCCAGCAGGAGTCAACGCTTGCCATTCGTGCTGTAAACCAGGGAGCCAGCATGCCTGATGGCTTCTCTATCTGGCATCACCTGGACGCCAACGGCATTCGCTTTAAAAGCATTACTCCGCAAAATGACGCGCTGCTGATCACCTTTGATTCCAGCGCGCAGAGCGCAGCCGCAAAGGTCGTGCTGGACCGAACGTTGCCACACGGCTTCGTTATCGCTCAACAGGATGATGACAATCAGGCAGTGCAGTGGTTATCTCGTTTACGGGATACACCGCACCGCTTTGGTTAATCTCCAGGAATCTGAATTAGATCACTCACTTTGGTGATTTCACCGTTTAGTGCCTATGATTAATAAACTGAAGTTATGACCTACAGCTTTATTATTCTGGAGCATCGACCACAAAACATCGGGTCGCATCACAATGGAAGGTTCAAGAATGAAATACCGCATCGCTTTGGCCATTAGCCTTTTCGCACTCAGCGCCGGCAGCTACGCGTCCACCCTCTGTCAGGAAAAAGAACAAGATATTCAGCGGGAAATTAGTTATGCCGAAAAGCACAATAATCAGAGCCGCATCAATGGGTTAAACAAAGCGCTTAGTGAAGTTCGGGCAAACTGTACTGACAGCAAACTGCGCGCGAATCACCAGAAAAAAATCGCAGAGCAGAAAAATGAGATAGCCGAACGTCAGCGTGATTTAGCCGAAGCTAAGCAAAAAGGCGATGCGGATAAAATCGCAAAACGCGAACGTAAGCTTGCAGAAGCTCAGAAAGAGCTGAAAGAACTTGAGACCCGCGATTACTAAGTAAGGTAACTACCCACTCACCTGGAGAAAACTATGTCAAAAGATAACGCTACGGAAAATCTGCGCGCTGAACTGAAATCCCTTGCGGATACGCTCGAAGAAGTACTGAGCTCCTCTGGCGATAAGTCGAAGGAAGAGATGAGTAAAATTCGCAGCAAAGCCGAACATGCGCTGCGCGAGAGCCGCCATCGTCTGAGCGAGACCAGCGATGTGATTGCTAAGCAAACCCGTGAAGCGGCCGCTAAAGCCGACAACTATGTGCGCGAAAACCCATGGACAGGCGTCGGCATTGGCGCTGCGGTCGGTGTGGTGCTTGGTGTACTGCTGTCGCGCCGCTAACAATGGCTGACTCTCAACACGCACAAGGTCCAGGCAAAAGCGTCCTGGGGATTGGACAACGGGTCCTGACGATTTTTGTTGAGATCGTAGAGACGCGGCTGCGGTTGGCCGTCGTTGAGCTGGAAGAGGAAAAAGCCAATCTCATCCAGATCCTGCTGATGCTTGGGCTGACCATGCTGTTTGCGGCGTTTGGTCTGATGAGCCTGATGGTGCTTATCATCTGGGCCATCGACCCTCAATATCGCCTGAACGCCATGATTGCCACTACCGTTGTGCTGTTGCTTTTAGCACTTATCGGTGGGCTATGGACGTTGCGAAAAGCGCGTAAAACAACGCTGCTGCGCCATACGCGCAATGAACTCGCTAACGACAGGAAGGCCCTGGAGGATGATGCTTAATGAGCAGTAAAGTCGAACGTCTACAGCGTAAGGCGCAACTGCTTGGACAGATCCAGCAGCAACGGCTGGATCTGTCAGCCACTCGCCGCGACTGGCTGGAGGCTACTGAAGTCTACGATCGCGGCTGGAAAACGCTGTTGAACCTGCGTGGTTGGGTGTTAGTCGGGAGCAGTATTATGGCGGTTCGCACCATCCGTAATCCGAACCTGCTGGTACGCTGGGCCAAACGCGGCTTTAGCGCCTGGAGCATCTGGCGTCTGGTGAAATCGACCATCAGACAACAGCAGTTGCGCGGCTGATCCCCTCACCTTCCACCTAACCTCAAATTTTTTGAAAATTTCTGACAGTTTTCCTTGCTAACAATTCTCATTAGCCACGTTTATTATTCTCTTCATCGACAGCAATGACGCCCTCTGCGGCGTCGTTGCACAAAAAAACACAATAAGCCGCCTGAGTGGTTTCCTGGAGAGTATGATGAAGAAATTAGAAGATGTTGGTGTACTGGTAGCGCGCATTCTGATGCCAATCCTGTTTATTACCGCAGGTTGGGGAAAAATCACCGGATATGCGGGTACCCAACAGTACATGGAAGCCATGGGCGTCCCAGGATTTATGTTGCCGCTGGTGATTCTGCTTGAGTTTGGCGGCGGTCTGGCAATTCTGTTCGGTTTCCTGACCCGTACTACCGCGCTGTTCACCGCAGGCTTCACGCTGCTGACGGCATTCCTCTTCCACAGCAACTTTGCGGAAGGTGTGAACTCTCTGATGTTTATGAAAAACCTGACCATCTCAGGCGGCTTCCTGCTGCTGGCTATCACCGGTCCGGGCGCATTCAGTATTGACCGCGTACTGAATAAAAAGTGGTAAGCAAACTATACTGAACACATCAAAAAGCGAGGAGATATCTCCTCGCTTTTGCTATCTGAGGAGCGAAAATTATGGGACAACTCATTGACGGCGTCTGGCATGACACCTGGTACGACACCAAATCAACCGGGGGGAAATTTCAACGCTCTGCATCGGCTTTCCGTAACTGGCTCACCGCGGATGGCGCCCCAGGCCCAACGGGTGAAGGTGGCTTCGCCGCCGAAAAAGATCGTTATCACCTGTACGTTTCTCTGGCCTGTCCGTGGGCGCATCGCACGCTGATTTTGCGTAAACTCAAAGGGCTGGAACCGTTTATTTCCGTTTCCGTTGTCAATCCGCTGATGCTGGAAAACGGCTGGACCTTTGATGACAACTTCCCAGCGGCCACCGGCGATACGCTTTACCAGCACGAGTTTCTCTATCAACTGTATTTACACGCCGATCCGCACTACAGCGGCCGGGTAACGGTTCCGGTGCTGTGGGATAAAAAAAATCACACCATCGTGAGCAACGAATCTGCAGAAATCATCCGCATGTTTAACACTGCGTTTGATGCGCTGGGCGCGAAAGCCGGGGATTACTATCCACCGACTCTGCAAAGTAAAATTGACGATCTGAACGGTTGGATTTATGACAACGTCAATAACGGCGTATATAAAGCCGGGTTTGCCACCAGCCAGGAAGCTTACGACGACGCCGTAGAAAAAGTCTTTCAATCGCTGGCGCGGCTGGAGCAGATCCTGGGTCAGCATCGCTACCTGACCGGCGACCAGCTAACCGAGGCCGATATTCGCCTGTGGACCACGCTGGTACGTTTTGATCCGGTTTATGTCACCCACTTCAAGTGCGACAAACACCGCATCAGTGACTACCTGAATCTGTACGGTTTTCTGCGTGATATCTACCAAATGCCAGGCATTGCGGAGACCGTCAATTTCGATCACATCCGCAATCACTACTTCCGTAGCCACAAAACGATCAACCCGACCGGCATTATTTCAATCGGCCCGTGGCAGGACCTCAGCGAACCTCATGGACGTGACAGCCGTTTTGCATAATTTACACAGGTCTCCTTGGGGGGAATGCTTGTCAGTTAAGCATTCTGCAGAACATGAGATTTCGACTCAGGGTTCCGTTCACCTCAGCGGTATCACTTTTCTGAAGCGCTGATACCCGTGAACGTGCAAGGGAGGCTCACCGCCGCCTCCCTTGCAACCCAGGCTCCCGGCGGGAATGTAAAGGGCGTGGCGGAGAACGCCCTTTACACGTTCACAGGAATCGGTGTTTCAGAGAAACTATGAACATGAGGTGAACGGAACCCTTTCTCTGAGAGAGCATATTCATAACTTCTACCCACACAGGCGATACTTTCTGAAACTGAGGCGTTAACTGAATAGCATTACCCATCTGCAGGCCAAATAATTAATACTACAAACATTTACCAGCATTCCATTCGCAGCTATTCTTAATTTGATTGCTTTAAAAACAAGTAATTGAACGCAGAACGAGGCGAAAATGGATTGGTATTTAAACGTATTAAAGAACTACTTTGGTTTTGGTGGTCGTGCACGGCGCAAAGAGTACTGGATGTTTATTTTGGTCAACATCATCTTTACGTTCGTGCTGAGCGTGTTAGACAGGATGTTTGGCTGGCAACGCACCGGGGGAGAAGGCGTATTAACAACGATTTATGCAATTCTGGTTTTTATACCGTGGTGGGCGGTACAGTTCCGGCGTTTACATGACACCGACCGTTCAGCCTGGTGGCTACTGGTGCTGCTGATCCCGATCGTCGGCTGGTTGGTCATCATTATTTTCAACTGTCAAAACGGCACACCGGGGAGCAACCGCTTCGGCGTTGACCCCAAACAGTTGTCCTGAATTTAAATACGCCCCTTCCGTTGAAGGGGCGTATTTCTTATTTCCCGGCAAACAGCTTGGGGATTTCCCGCAAACACCAGGACTTCGCTTCGCCCATACTGTCCCGACGCCAGGCCATGATGATATCTATTTCGTTTGTCGATTCCGGGCTAACCACACGCAGCCGGCCAGCCGCAATATCCGCTTCCACCAGCGGGTATGGCATCGTCGCCACGCCAAGTCCAGCCAACAGCGCCTGGCGTTTATCTTCTATCGTACTCACCGTCAGGCGTGGTTGTTTATCGAGAAGCTGAACTGTCAGCACCGGGCGCTCACGGGCAGTATCCGCCACCGCTATGCCCCGGTATTTCACACGAGTGACTTCTGACAACGGTTCCGGCTCCTGGTGGATCGGGTGATCCGGCGCCGCCACATAGACGTTCATCAGCGAGTACAGCTTGCGCGAGTTAATTTCTGAGGATGAGCGGAAATGCATATCCGGCGCAATCACGATATCCGCTCTGCCCTGCTCCAGACGCTCCCACGCCCCGGCCAGCACTTCAGTGATGACGGAAAGCTGCGTGTTCGCCTTTCCGGCAAGGCGGTCGATAAGCGGGAAGAATGCCGCCGTTGGCACCAACGCTTCAGTGACAATCGTCAGATGCGTTTCCCAACCACGGGCCAGTGCTTCAGCATCGGTAGTCAGCTTATCCGCAGCCTCCAGCAACACGCGGCCACGTTCAAGCAGCATACGCCCGACGTTGGTAAATTTTGTGCGGTGACCTGAGCGGTCAAACAGCACCACGTCCAGCTCTTCTTCCAGTTTCTGCATGGTGTAGCTGAGGGCGGAAGGTACGCGTCCCAGTTCATCTGCCGCGGCGGCAAAGCTGCCGCGCCTGTCTATTGCGTCCATGACGCGTAACGCTTCAAGCGTTAAAGCCCGTTCTTTGGCCATCTCGTTCTCATTCAGGAAATTTGAACATACCGGGCAGAATATCTGGCTAACAATGCAGCGTCTAGCCATTTAACATAAAAGGAAGTAAAGAGAGGTCAAGAACTATGATTACTACCCGTACAGCCAAACAATGCGGGCAAGCAGACTACGGCTGGCTGCAGGCCCGTTATACCTTCTCCTTTGGACACTATTTTGATCCTAAACTGCTGGGTTATGCCTCGCTGCGTGTTCTGAACCAGGAAGTTCTGGCACCGGGGGCCTCTTTCCAGCCACGTACCTATCCAAAGGTTGATATCGTCAATCTGATCCTCGAAGGGGAAGCAGAGTATCGCGACAGCGAAGGTAACCATATTCAGGCCAAAGCCGGAGAGGTGTTACTGCTCGCTACGCAACCTGGGATCAGCTACAGCGAGCACAATATCAGCAAAGATAAGCCCCTGACCAGAATGCAGCTATGGCTGGACGCCTGCCCGCAGCGCGAAAACACCTGCGTGCAAAAAGCGACGCTGAATGCCGGCAAACATCAACTGCTTGCTTCACCTGACGGTGAACAGGGTAGCCTGCATCTTCGCCAGCAGGTCTGGGTACATCATGTTGAGTTGCAAAAAGGTGAATCACTGAGTTTTCAGTTACATGGACCTCGCGCGTATTTGCAGTCGATCCATGGCACGTTCCACGCGGTCACTTCAGGTGCCGAAAAAGAGGCGCTTACCTGCGGTGATGGCGCATTTATTCGTGATGAAACTAACATAACGTTAGTTGCCGATACCCCATTGCGCGCTTTGCTGATAGATTTGCCCGTATAGTCATTGGAATCAAGGGAGTACGACTATTGAGCAAGAAGTCATCAAAAAAACGCCAGCCGCAGGCTGCGCCGGAAAAACGGGAGACAGTTCCCTTCGGCTATGAAGAAATGCTGACAGAGCTGGAAGCGATTGTGGCCGATGCCGAGCTACGGCTGGAAGACGAAGAAGCCGCCTGAAAAGGCGGCTTTGACTTAGGCCGGGTGACGACTCCGCCTTACCCGGCCTGAAGATTAATGTGCCTTACTGGCCATGATCTCAATGATCTGCTTGTCGGTTTCCTGCATCGAACGACACGCCAGCGCACACAGGTTAGAGATAGATTGCTCCACGTTATGCGCCACAATGCCTTCATTCCCCGTCACTGCGGTATCGTCCAGCGCCATGAGTACCGCTTTCCAGGCTGCTGACGCACTGGTAGAGACTTTCATTGCGCAACTGTTCGAGGCGCCATCGCAAATCATCCCACTCACGTCGCCAATCATGCTGCTGATCGCCATCGCGATGGTGTTGTAGCGACCATCCACGATCCATGCCATCCCCGCCGCGGCGCCCATTGCGGCCGTGGTTGCCGCGCACAGCGCAGACAAACGCGGAAGCTGATGATGGATGTAAATAGCGCTCAGGTGAGACAGCATCAGCGCACGCGCCAGTTTCTCCTCATCTGCGCCAAAATGCTCAGCTACCACCATCACTGGGACGGTGGCGGTAATCCCCTGATTACCAGAACCGGAGTTGCTCATCGCCGGCAGCGTCGCCCCGCCCATTCGCGCATCCGATGCCGCGCTGGTACGAATAAGAATGGCAGTGGAGAGATCGTTCGCCAGCAGACCACGTGCGCACTGCTTCTCCAGCGTAGTTCCGATGTGCAAGCCCCAGTTGCCGCGCAGTCCTTCCTGAGACAGCGCACCGTTCAGTTTTGCCGCATCAAGAATAAAGCGGATTGACTCAAACGGTACCGCGTTTACGAACGCCAGAATCTCTTCCAGCGATGTGTGAGACAGTACCGCCAGCGGTGACTCTTGCTTCTCTTCCTCAGCGTTCTGTTCTGTTGTGAACACCACGCCGTTATTGGTCTCGATGTGTACAATGTTGGTATGACCGCCGACAATCGTCACGCACGCCCATCCTTCAGCACCGTAAACCTTCGCTCGGGAAAAGAGGATGTCCTCGCAAGGCTCCTGCAGCATCACAGCAACCTTCCCTGCGTTAAGCATCGTTTTCGCATCAGCAATCGCTTGTGGCGACGCGTCTTTCAGTACCTCTAAACCGGCACGGGCATTTCCCCCCAGCGCACCCAGCGCTGCCGCGACAGGTAACCCGACCATTCCGGTACCCGGCACGGTAACGCCCATGCCGTTTTTCATCAGGTTTGGTGAGACCCACGCATCAATGCGTTCCACCGCGCCGTCCAGCTCAGCAGAAGCGACGGCCGCCGCCAGAGCCAGAGAGATAGGTTCAGTACAACCCAGCGCAGGTTTTACTTCTTCCTGCACCGCGCGAATAAAACTATCCCATAATGGATTCAATGTAGTCTCAAACATAACAACAACCCTTGCTCAGATAACTCAGGAAAATGCCAGGAACGGAGAAACGCACAACAACAGGCCGGTGACGATAATCAGGTACAGAGAGGCGCCTTTGTATTTGTGCAATGCAGGAACTTTGTAGACCAGCCATGCCGGGATCAAGCAGCCCACCATGCCGAAGATTGGGCTACAAATAGAGGTAAAGCTCAGCACCGGCGCATTGAGCACAATTGCACTCCAGGCCAGCAGGATGGCGAAAACCATAATGCCGCGCTGAACCAGGGTTTCGTTGATTTTCTCGGCTGGCATTTTGCGGCGCAGCACGTTCATTACGATCCCCTGAGTCGCTTCACGAAAGCCTAAGTAAACACCGAAGAAGGCGGTCATCACGGCGAAAATGTTCAGGATAACGCTGACGATTTTCACCCAACCTGCACCATCACCACTGATAAACTGCGCAGCAATCGCCAGAGCGGAAATGTTCTGCTCATAGGCTTTAACCGCTTCGTCATGCCCCATCGCCAGCGTGAAGGAAACGGCGTAGAAAAAGACGGTGACAAACAGAATACCGAATGCGATGTTCATAGCACGCAGAGCTTTATGGCGTGCCACCTCAATCGATTTCTCACGAGAGCGGTACGAAATAACCATCGGGCTTAGCGTCTGAATAAACAGAATTGAAGTCAGGGTAAACGGCAGCGTGATAATTGCGTTTTTGATCAGCAGCGCCATCGGCGGCAGTGAGCCCGCGTTATACAAATGCCACATTCCCACCATCGATACACCAAGCGCAGCCACCACCAGCAGCTTGGTCAGCACCATGCCGGTGGAGATTTTAAACAGCAGTTTTTCTCCGCGTGACGAGATAGCCACCAGGATGCAAATCAGCACCAGGCCATAGAACGGGCTGTCGGACAGTAAACCTTCAGTAACGCCAAAAGTGTGCAGATAAGAGGCGCTATCGTTAGTGATAGCCGTGGAGTAGACGAACATCCAGATTACCAGCATCACAAAATATAATGCGCCTAACAGGATGCCCCAGTTTTTACCCAAATAGCCGCTGATTACGCTCGGGTAGTCTTTGCATTCTGGAGATTCCGCCAGCGTGTTAATAAACAGGCGCTGGAACAGATACATGGCTGGGTAGCCAATGATAGAGGACAGCAAGAACACCCACAGCCCCATCAACCCGACCTGGACAGGAAGAAAAACAATCCCCGCACCAATCGCCATACCGATACTCATAATGACCCAGCCGGTATCCGTGCTGTCGAACTTAATAGCTTCCCGCCATTCGCTTTCGGTCATTCCCGCCCGACGCGCAGGCGCTGATGCGTCGAGTATTACGCTGTTATTCGTTGCCGTTTCCATAAAAATCTCGCTCAAAATGTAGGGTAAGGTTTTATTATTTTTCCGTTCCGCATCAATGCGATACGCGGTACGAGTCGTGCAGGCGAGTTCGTTAGAATGGAGAAATCATACGCCGAGGGTCAGAGAAAAACTTCACATAAATACCCCTTCATTTCATGATGTTTAATAAAATTATTCTATTTTATATTTACAAAATGGAATTATTTTCTATTTTTGAAGCAGATCACAACAAAAAAAAGGGCGCACTCAAGTGCGCCCAAAGGAGAAATAAACACAAATTCAGTTAAGTGCAAATCACTTTGATAGCCAGGCCTCCACGTGAAGTTTCACGGTATTTGTCGTTCATGTCTTTGCCCGTCTCATACATGGTCTCGATCACTTTATCGAGCGAAACGCGTGGCTCTGACGTCCTACGTAGCGCCATGCGGGCGGCATTGACGGCTTTCACTGCGTTGATCGCATTACGTTCAATACACGGAATCTGCACCTGCCCGGCCACCGGATCGCAGGTAAGGCCCAGGTTATGCTCCATAGCGATTTCCGCCGCAATACACACCTGAGACGGGCTACCGCCAAGCAACTCTGTCAGCCCGGCAGCCGCCATTGAACAGGCTACGCCAATTTCCCCCTGGCAGCCGACTTCGGCACCCGAAATCGAGGCATTCATCTTATACAGTGCACCTATCGCCCCCGCGGCCAGCAAATAACGGGCGATGGAGTTGGCATTCACCGGACGGCGGAACTTGTCGTAATAGGCCAGGACGGCGGGAATAATCCCGCATGCACCGTTGGTCGGTGCGGTCACCACCCGACACCCGGCGGCGTTTTCTTCGCTCACGGCCAGCGCGAACATGTTGATCCAGTCAATGACGTTCATCGGGTCGCTGGACAGGTTGTCGCTGGAAACCAGCAGCCGACGCAGTGCCACGGCGCGACGCGGTACATTAAGCGGGCCCGGAAGCACACCTTCGGTATTCATGCCGCGCTCAATCCCGGCATGCATGACGTCCCAAATGGCAGCAAAGCCAGCATCGATTTCTTCTTTGCTGCGCATCGCCAGTTCGTTTTGCATCATCAGGCCGGAAACAGATAGCCCGTTGCGCTCACACAGTTTCAGCAGTTCGCTGGCGGAATGAAAATTGTAGGGCACGTGTGCTTCAACATCATGCGCCTGACCAAATTGCTCCTCTTCAACGATAAAACCACCGCCGACGGAGTAATAGGTTTTGCTTAACAGCGTCTCGCTGCCGTTCCACGCGGTGATACGCATACCATTTTCATGGCGCGGCAGCGTTTCGGCGTGAAAGAGAATATTTTCGTCTGGGGAGAAATCGACAATATGCGTGCCCTCTGCCACCGGTAAACGTCCGGTACGGGCTACTTCCTGAGTAAAACCAGCGATTGAATCTATATTAACGTTTTGCGGACTGTTACCGGCCAGCCCCATCATGATGGCGACATCTGTCGCATGACCTTTTCCGGTCAGGGAAAGCGATCCATAAAGATCGACCACAATATGTGTGGCCCTGGGAAGTTCCCCGCTGCTGACCAACAGATCAATAAAGCTTTTACCTGCATTCATTGGCCCCACGGTATGGGAGCTGGAAGGTCCAATGCCAATCTTGAAAATATCGAATGCGCTAATCATATCCACACCCTCGGATTGCCGTTCAGTGAAGACCAGGTTTCACACTCATTAAGGATCGGGGCGATCCTGAGATCGCCCCGCAAGGGATTACAGCATGTCGCCACGTACGGCGATGGCTTCAATCTCCAGCTTCACATCCTTTGGTAAGCGAGCGACCTGCACGCAGCTGCGCGTAGGATAGATAGCCTTGTGCTCATCAAAGAACTGCTGGTACACCTGATTGATGGTGGCGAAGTCGTTCAGGTCGGAAACGAAAACGGTGGTCTTCACGATATCGCTCACTTTCAAACCTGCAGACTCGACAATCGCTTTCACGTTCTCCAGGCTTTGACGCGCCTGATCGGCTACGTTTTCCGCCACTTCACCGGTCTGTGGACACACCGGGATTTGACCTGACGTCAATACCATGCTGCCCAGATCCACACCCTGTACGTAAGGCCCAATCGCCCCTGGCGCACATTCGGTTGCAATAACTTTTCTCATAGTCCCTCCGGCGTCAGAGCGCCTGGGTGAAAGTACGTGAAATAACATCCTGCTGCTGTTCGCGGGTCAGCGCGTTGAAGCGCACCGCATAGCCAGACACGCGGATCGTCAGGTTCGGATAGTTTTCCGGGTGCTCAATGGCATCCATCAACATTTCACGGTTCATGACGTTAACGTTCAGATGCTGCCCGCCTTCCACATGCGCTTCATGATGGAAGTAACCGTCCAGCAGACCGACCAGGTTGGTTTTACGTACGCTGTCCTCTTTGCCCAGCGCTGCCGGCACAATGGAGAAGGTGTACGAGATACCGTCTTTGGCATAGGTAAACGGCAGTTTGGCGACCGAGGTTAACGACGCCACCGCACCTTTACGATCGCGGCCATGCATCGGGTTCGCCCCTGGCGCAAACGGCGTACCTGCGCGACGTCCGTCCGGCGTGTTACCGGTTTTCTGTCCGTACACTACGTTGGAAGTGATGGTCAGGATGGACTGCGTCGGCACCGCGTTACGGTAAGTTGGCAACACCTTAATTTTCTTCATAAAGCGTTCGACCAGGTCGCAGGCAATGCTGTCCACGCGCTCGTCGTTGTTGCCGTATTGCGGATAGTCGCCTTCGATTTCGAAATCAATTGCCAGGCCGTTTTCATCGCGAATCGGTTTCACGCGGGCGTACTTAATAGCCGACAGAGAATCCGCCGCTACGGACAGACCCGCCATGCCGCAGGCCATCGTGCGATAGACATCACGATCGTGCAGCGCCATCAGCGAAGCTTCGTAGCTGTACTTGTCGTGCATGTAGTGGATGATGTTCAGCGCGCTGATGTACTGCACGGCCAGCCAGTCCATAAAGTGGTCCAGGCTCTCCATCACCGTGTCGTAGTCCAGCACGTCATCCATCAGCGGTGCCGTTTTCGGCCCGACCTGGATTTTCAGCTTCTCATCCACACCGCCGTTGATTGCGTACAGCAACGTTTTGGCGAGGTTGGCACGCGCCCCGAAGAACTGCATTTGTTTGCCGATAACCATCGGGCTGACGCAGCAGGCAATGGCATAGTCATCGCTGTCAAAGTCGGCACGCATCAAATCGTCGTTTTCGTACTGTAAAGACGAGGTGATGATAGACACCTGGGCAGCATATTTTTTGAAGGCTATCGGTAGCTGTTCAGACCACAGCACCGTCAGGTTCGGCTCAGGTGCCGGGCCCATAGTGTGCAGCGTATGCAGGTAGCGGAACGAGTTTTTCGTCACCAGCGTGCGGCCATCCAGCCCCATACCGCCGATAACTTCGGTCGCCCAGATAGGGTCGCCTGAGAACAGGGTGTCGAATTCCGGCGTACGCAGGAAGCGTACCATACGGATCTTCATAATGAAGTGGTCGATCAGCTCCTGCGCCTGCTGCTCGTCTAAAATTCCCGCTTTGAAATCGCGCTCAATGTAGATGTCGAGGAACGATGCGGTGCGACCCAGCGACATCGCGCCGCCGTTCTGCGATTTCACCGCAGCCAGATAAGCAAAGTACACCCACTGCACCGCTTCCTGCGCATTACGCGCCGGGCGGGAGATATCGCAGCCATATTTCGCCGCCATTTCCTGCATTTGCAGCAGGGCGCGGCGATGTTCAGACAGCTCTTCACGCAGGCGAATCGTGGCTTCAAGATTCTGCCCCCACTCCAGGTTCGACTGGAGATCGGCAAACTGCAGTTCACGCTCGCGCACCAGGTAGCGGATACCGTACAGCGCGACGCGGCGATAGTCACCGATGATACGGCCACGACCATAGCCGTCCGGCAGACCGGTCAGCACGCCGGATTTACGGCAGCGCAGCATATCCGGAGAGTAGGCGTCGAATACACCCTGGTTATGGGTTTTACGCAGTTCAGTAAACTGGTACTCAAAATCAGCATCCATTTCACGGCCATAAGCATCAAAAGAGCTTTTGATCATGTTGATGCCGCCAAACGGATGCAGAGCACGCTTGAGTGGCTTATCCGTTTGCAGACCGACGATTTTTTCCAGTTCCTGTTCAATATAACCCGCATCGTGTGCGGTAATTGTCGTCGCAATATTGGTATCAAAATCAACCGGCGCATGCGTCGAGTTTTCAATACGGATGCCCGCCATGACTTTTTCCCACAATGCTGTGGTCGCAGGCGTGGCTTCGGCGAGGAAAGATTCATCCCCTTCATAAGGTGTATAGTTGTGCTGAATAAAATCACGGACATTAATTTCTTCTTTCCAGTCCGTACCTTTAAAGCCATTCCAGGCTTCGGCATACAGCATATCGCTGGTATCGATATTTACCTTCATGAAAAATAATCTCTCTGCTGAAAATTAATTATGCAAATTCTACTGGTGTATTAATTTTGCCTAACGCAATGGCATCACGCGCAATCATTTTCTCTTCATTCGTGGGAATAACCGCACAAATAACATGAGCATCTTTATTGGAGATAATTCTTTCGCCATGGGAATTTGGCAGACTATTCATTTCACTGTCGATATTCACACCTAAAACAGCAAGGTGCTCAATCACCAGGCGGCGAATTAATACCGAGTTTTCACCTATTCCACCGGTGAAAATAATCCCATCAAGACGATGCAGCGATGCGGCATGCCCGGCGATATGACGCGCGATACGATGCACAAACGTTTTAATCGCCAGTTGCGCACGCTCATGTCCCTCGTGCCAGGCTTTTTCCAGCGTACGTAAGTCGGACGACAAACCGGAAATACCCAGCAGGCCAGATTCCTTATTCACTACGCGTTCAAGGTCGCTTAGCGTCTGGTTGGTTTCACTGGCGATCCACGCCATCGCACCGAAGTCCACATCACCGCTGCGTGTCCCCATCATCAGGCCTTCCAGCGGCGTCATCCCCATCGAGGTATCCACGCTCTGTCCATTACGCACCGCACAGATAGACGCCCCATTCCCGAGGTGAGCCACAACCAGGCCAGAATCATCGTGCGGTAGCTCAAGCAGCTCATGCGCACGTTGAGAAACATAGCGATGCGACGTGCCGTGGAAGCCGTAACGACGAACGCCCAGCTCCTCAAAATATTTCCACGGTAAACCGTACATATACGCTTCAGGCGCCATCGTCTGGTGGAAGCTGGTATCAAATACCGCAACCTGCTGCACGCCTGGGAAAAGGTGCTGAGCAGATTCGATTCCGCTTAAGTTCGCATAATTATGTAAAGGCGCTAAAGGCGATACCCGGCGGATATTTTCGATAACTTCATCAGTAATAATGGCTGATTCGGTAAAGATATTTCCGCCGTGGGCAATGCGGTGGCCAATTAAGGCCACGCTGTCCATTAAATTACGTTTCTCCAGTTCAACGGCAATGGCTTTTAATGCGTCTTCGTAGCTGTGGTGAGCCAGCTTAGCTGGCTCTCCTCCATTAATTGCTATGAACGCATTTTCAGAGTTAATACCGTCTGCAATTCCCGCCATTAAAACATCACAGTTTGCTGCATCCAGCACTGAGAATTTAATGGAGGATGAACCACAGTTAATAACCAGTACTACCGGAAACTCATTCATTTCACTACTCCGCTCATCCTGAGCTTAAGGATTAAAACAGTTTGTAGACAATGTTCAGGATGGTCAGCAGACCAATCGCGGTAACAAACACGTTATCCAGACGGCCACGGTATTTCGCCAGTGACGGCGCTTTACGGATGGCATACATCGGCAGCAGGCAGAGCAGTGAGGCGATAATCGGCGCGCCCATTGCTTCAATCAGGTCCAGGATGTTCGGGTTGGCGTAAGCCACAACCCAGGTGGAGCCCATGATGAAGATCATGCTGATGGTGTTCAGTTTGCCGACGGAAACTTTCGTTTTATCGCCTTTGTAACCAAACTTCAGCACCAGACCGTTCAGACCTTCCAGCGTACCCAGATAGTGGCCGAAGAAAGATTTGAAGATAGCGACCAGGGCGATGATAGAAGCACCGTACTCCAGAACGGTCGCGAAGGTGGACTTCGTACCGGACAGTGACGCGAAGTGGTTCGCCAGGTAAGACAGTACTGGAATGTTCTGTGCTTTCGCATCCGCCATATTTGCCGGAGACAGCGTAAACAGGCAGCTAAAGGCGAAGAACATAACCACGGCAACCATCAGCATACTGGCGCGGGAGATGATTTTGGAACATTTCTGCTCGGTAAATTCGCGACCGAAATCTTTCTCATACTCTTCGCGTTTAGAGACCACGAAGGAAGAAACGATTGGCGAGAAGTTGAAAGAGAACACCATGATGGAAATACCCAGCCATACGGTAACCAGGATGCCGTCATGGCCAGTCAGTGCGATATTGCTGAGATCAACCTGATCGATAACCGCAGAGTTCCAGTAAGGAATCAGTGACAGAGAGATTAGCACCAGGCTGGCGATAAACGGCCATACCAGGTAGCTCATCACTTTAACCATCAGATCTTTACCGAACCAGATGACGAATGCCATCAACAGCAGCAGGAACAGTGCCACGAAGCCACGGTTTAACGCGGGCATCTGCAGCTGGTTTTCCCAGAAGGTCATAAAGGTGTTGGTAATGGTGACGCCATAAATCCACAGCAGCGGACAAATCGCAAAGAAGTAGAGGAACGTGATAACCACGCCGCCCGTTTTACCAAAGTGCTCTTCAACCGTTTCTGTGATGTTACCGGAAGGATTAGAACCGGAAAGACACAGGCGTGCCAGCGCACGGTGGCAATAGAAGGCGATGGGGTATGCTAACACCAGCATGATCAGAATGGGGATCAGTCCGCCAAAACCTGCGCGGATAGGGAAGAACAGCACCCCTGCGCCGATGGCTGTACCAAATAAACCCAGTGTCCAGGTGGTGTCCGATTTGCGCCAGGACGACTGTTTTGTCTGGCTGGATACAATGCTATCAGTAGTACTCATATCCTATCCTCAACGAAGTATATTAAGCGTCAACTAAACCAGTAATTTGAGATACACGAGAAAGGTCGATATTACCGCCAGAAATAATGCTGACTGTTTTTCTGTTCTGGATATAGCTATCTAATTTCCCGCTTAATAATGCTGCGCATGCCAGCGCACCGGCACCTTCAGTCACAACTTTATTTCGCTGAATTAATGCCACCATGCTGTTGCGAATTTCATCTTCGCTGACCAGGACAATGTCATCCACCAACTCACGAACAATTTCATACGTTAAAGTACCCGGGCGAGAGACGTCACAACCATCCGCCAGGGTGCCGGTCGTTCGGTGCGTGGTTATTTCTCCAGCGTGGAAAGATGCCGCCATGCCGTGAACGTTTTCAGACTGCACACCAATAATTCTAATTGTTGGGTTGATAGATTTAATTGCTACGGCAATACCCGCAATCAGTCCGCCACCGCCAATTGGTACAATCACGTTATCGACATCGTACAGATCTTCTAAAATTTCCAGGCCAATCGTTCCCTGGCCCGCAATAACTTTCGGGTCATCGTATGGCGGAATAAAGATACGGCCTTCCGTTTCCACAATCTCGCTGACCTTCGCGATGGTGTCGTTGAAGTTGTCGCCGTGCAGCACAACTTCTGCGGAATAATCGCAGGTTGCCGCCACTTTAGACTTCGGCGCGCCTTTTGGCATCACCACTTTGCCGTCGATACCGAGCATAGCGCAGGAGAGAGAAACGCCCTGCGCATGGTTACCTGCAGAGCAAGCCACCACACCCTTCATTCTTTCTGCTTCAGTTAAGGAACTGAGCTTGTTAAAAGCGCCACGGATTTTAAATGAACCGGTACGCTGCATGTTTTCAAACTTGAGGAAAATTTCCCCTTTGCAACGTTCACTAAAATAGTTAGAGCGAGGCATTCCCGTTTTATAAATTTTCCCCGCCAGTCTTTTTTTCGCTTCGAGGATATCTTCAATTGCAACTGGGAGATCGTATGTAATGTGCATTAGAACCTCTTACCTGGGTATTAAAGTAAATAGATAGCCGTGACCAACGTCTGATATAGACCGATGGCGTTAATTTCTCATTAAAACAAGTTCAATCTTTAATCAATTTCAATTAATTGCTTTCGCCTACAAGAATTATATGATGAATATTCTTTGGCTAATTCAACCAAAATAGATGCTGCTTTTTTTATTCGATAATTTTTAGACCAAACGGCGGCATAACGTGCAACCGGTAAGGCTTCTTCTACCGGGATAGTAATAAACTGGTCTGAACCAAATGGGGCGGTCATATCACAGGGAATTACTGTTAAGAAATCAGCATTGAGAACAAGATTATAAATCGTGACAACGGAGTCTGTTTTAACGATGTTTTCACTGCTGATGCCATTATTTTGTAACGTGGTGAGAAGTTCGCTGTAGTAACCCATATTCGTTTGTGGCAACACCCACTGTTCGTTTTTCAACGCGCTCAGCGAGGTGATGCCGGTGCATGTTCGGGACTTACTGGCCACCAGAATAAACTCTGACTCAAAAAGCGGCTCAACATGGAGGTCCTGCAGTTTCATCTCATCACTTAGCGTACCAATGGCGAAATCCAGACGCCCATCGCGTACCGCAGGTAAGAAAGAGGAGAGCTGAGCCTCATACATGGAAACCTGCGCTTTCGGGAACACCTCTTTAAATTTTTTTATCATGCCGGACATGATGGTAAAGGCGATCAGTGAAGGGAAGCCAAACGACACATCAACGACCGCGTTGCTGGTCATGCTGTTCATCTCATCAACCATGTTTTTCATTTCGCGGGTAATGGATTCAGACCATGAAAGCATCACCTGACCTGCCTGGGTCAGTGTCACACCGGTATTTTTACGTACGACTAACTCAATGCCAAAATAAGCCTCAACATCGTTAATGATTTTGCTGACAGCGGGTTGAGTTAAACCTAATTCTTTTGCAGCCGAGCCGATAGAACCACTTCTAATGACTTCCTGAAAGACCACTAAATGCTGTGTTTTAGGGAGAGTAATAGTATTCATATCGACCTGCGTTAATTACTTTGTTGACGGCAGGAAGTGTACCAAATTAAGCAATCGAGGATATGTGCGACCACTCACAAATCCCCTTCACTTACATTTTGTAAGATTATTATTAAACAATAAAACTCTTTATAATCAACAAATTACAAAAACACGATCTCACTTTAACCTGACTTTAATCAAAAAAAGATGGGGGGATAACGGAATTTTATGGCAATAACACACCTGTTTTTCCCGCTATTTCCAAAAATCGTGAAAGGCTATATTTCAATCAATTACAGAGCAATTATCCGGCAAAATGATGCTTAAATTTAATAAGCAACTTATCAAATTTAATTATATTTTAATTGTAACCATGAATAAATAACGCCATGCATCACATTTTTTCGCCTTATTTGTTTGTAAAGAAACATTGCATTTATTAATATTTAAACCAAATCACACATAAAATTATCATATGCAACATTGTATTAACACTGATTTTGTGCGATTTATCAGCGAGTAATTTTGTGATGGCGATCGATTGCGTTCATTTATTCTCGAGAGAAACGTATCGCACAGCGTTTTGTGTTGGTTGTCACAAAACGGGAAATATCCACCAGTACCTTTTACCAGATAAAGAACGTTATCCCCTTCAATAAAGGGAAGGCCACTTCTCATTGCGAGCCACCGGGTTACATCATTAACGCCATACTTAAATGCGCTGTCACTTCATGAAGGGGGATTTGCACCCAGCAATGGTTTTCTTCATCACAAAAAGTGACCTCATTGTCGCTGCCGTCTATAAGCAAAATAAAACGTGCTCCCTGGCGTTGCGCGTTCTTCTGCCGGGTCGATAAGCGTAGCGTGGAGCAGTCATTGACAATGCTCAAATGCGGGAAATTACGCCTGAGCCGGCGGCCAAGTAGTATTGCCTGATCCCGTGCCCGTTCCTGGCTGGGTATGATGACAACATCGACATGCTTAGCATAATCGCTGCTTTTTTTCGTAGCGGTAAGCAACTGCATAATCGGTTCCAGCATGAAAGCGAAGCCGCATGCAGAGACAGGATGCCCAATTAGCCGACTGGCGCTATTGTCGTAACGCCCGCCCCGACACAGTAATTTATTGTGATGCAACGAATCCGCATACCATTCAAAAAGCTGGTCGTTATAGTCATTTACGGGGAAGAGATTTTTATCGTGGGTAAAAGGGATATTCAGTGCAGTCAGTGAGTCGCAAAGGTGCGTAAAACGCTGACGGGATTGTAATGACAGGCATGCTTCAAGTTGCGGTGCCTTTTCTGCCAGCCGCAGCATCAAATTATCTTTATCACTCAGTAAGCGCTCAGGATGTTGCTCCAGGCAAGCTAACTGTCTGGCATTAAGCAGTGATGCCAGCGACTGATAGTATTGCTGCAAGTGACGGCGAAATTGAGTGAACTCTTCGACATTGCCTAATGTATTGATTTTGAGTTCGACAAACGGCAACAGTTGTAGCGATTTGAAAAAATCGTACTGTAAGGAAATGAGTTCAATCTCAATGCCAATATCTGGATAGCCAAACGCTTCCACGCCCAATTGATGAAATTGGCTGATGTTCTGCTGGTTCTGACGGCGGAACATTGCCCCCAGATACCATAATCGTGTGCCAATTTGTAAATTCTGATATTGCGATAAAAGCCGTAGACAGCCCATCGTTCCATCACCGCGAAATAACGCCTGATGATTAAGCATTAGCTCATCACTTTCACCGGAAAAAGACCTCGTAGCGTTTTCTTCCAGCCTTTCAAGAAGCGGCATGCGGATCTCCTTGTAGCAATACTGCTGCAATAAATACTCCGCTTTTTTTTCCAGCCACTCCCAGTCCGCGGCGGGGTTCTGGTAATGCTTACGTGGACGACCACTTTTTCGCGGCCGCAGATTCCGCTGATATTTTTCTTCCAGCGACTGAGAGTAAGGTGTCGTTGCCAGTAGGCAGTTTTGCGCCAGTGATGACTCAATACGCGTAATGACTGCCGGAACAATCATCCCCAGGCAAAAGCGCTGGTAGGCACCGGAACGCTGCGCCGCATTTTCTCCGAGGCGCAGGTACTCTTCATGGGGAGTGATCCGCACTTCGGGGGAATCAGCAAAACTATGATGCGGAGTTTCATCCACGCAATGGCATTCAACGTATTTTTTTGTCAGTAAGAAATAGGCGTTGGGTTCGACGGGGCAGCAATTGTATCGACTATCCCAAAGCGTGCCATGGCGTTGGTGACGGTGGTTGAAGTAGTGGGTGTAACCTTTGGCGATATATTGCATAAAACGCCCGAGGCATTCTTTATCAGGAGCGGACAGAAATAAAAATATTTTCTTTGATGAAAGTGAATACGCATGTAATCTTACCGCATAGATACTCATTGCAGTATCGACGCATTGATAAAAATACTGGTAATCTTCTTCACCTTTAAAAATAGTTTCATCATTATGCCCGCACAATTGCACGAGGTGAGGAATTCCATCGATAAATAATCGGTTTTTTCGTGGCATAGGAATAATGTTTAAATAATATTTAAGTTGGCTAAATAGTGTTTTTTATTAGTGCATAAGCCACGTCTGTTAATATATTAGGATTTCTAGAGAATCTTACAGGAGCTACCAAAAGACAACAAGATGACCTTTTGATAGCCCAGTTCACTTATTTCTGGTTAAGCTCATCAAGTCGTAATGCAATATCTTGAATCGCTAGTAAATTTTGCTGGTTATTTTGTAAATCCCAAAGACGAATTTGTTGATCAGCATTAATGGTCAGAATAAAACGACAACCGCTCTTAAGGGCATTTTGATGCTGTCGTTTAAGTTTGGTACCGCTACAATCAGTGAGGACACGTAAACCAGGCAAGTCTCGACGAAGCGCGCAAGCCAGCACTTGCACCTGTATGCCCCCATCCTCCAGCTCGCTGGTAATCACAACGTCAGGATGGAATTGCCACTGAGGATTCAGACCGTCATAAACAGTCTGCAGCAGAAGCAACAATCGCTCGATACCTATGGCAAACCCACAGGCGGGCAATTTCTTACCATTAAATAACTCAGCCAGACCATCATAACGACCACCACCGCAGACTGTCCCCTGAGAACCTAAGTCATCGGTAATCCATTCAAAAACAGTGCGTGAATAGTAATCCAACCCGCGCACCAAGCGTGGATTAATGTGATAGGTTATATTGGCATTGTCGAGCAGAGTCCGCAACGTATTGAAATGCCGCTGTGAATCATCCTCCAGAAAATCCAGTAAACGAGGTGCGTTCTCTATCATTTCTTGCATTTCAGGGTTTTTACTATCGAGGATACGCAGAGGGTTTACGTCCAGACGCTTGATGCTGTCTTCGTCCAACAAGTCTCTATGTTGAGTAAACCAACTCACCAGTTCCCTGCGATGTGCCTGGCGTTCTTCCGGCGTCCCTAATGAGTTAATTTCCAGCCGGACGTTCTGTGATATGCCTAAATCTTCAAATAGATCGCGCACCATAAAGATCAGTTCAGCATCAACATCGGCACCGGACATTCCGAAGGCTTCGACGCCAAACTGCGTGAACTGGCGTAACCGCCCTTTTTGCGGACGCTCGTAACGAAACATCGGTCCCTGATACCACAAACGCTGTGACTTGTTGTAACACATGTTATTTTCCAGGACCGCACGCATACATCCGCTGGTCCCTTCCGGACGCAAGGTAATATGCTCACCGCTTTTATCGGTAAAATCGTACATTTCTTTTGAGACGATATCGGTCGCTTCACCCACCGCACGTTCAAAGAGCGCAACGGGCTCCAGGAGCGGCAGACGCATTTCCTGGTATCCATAACGAAACGCCATTTGATGTAATTTACGCTCCAGCCACTGCCACATTGGTGTTTCGTCAGGCAGCACATCGCGCATACCTCGTATAGCCTGAATTTTGCTCATGACAACTCCTTGCTTAATAAAGAAAAAGATTGTTCAGTCAAATTGTGCTGCGGGACACCCTTGTTCAGACGATGGCGCCGGGCAACATAAAGAAGGTAAAGAGGGATGGTGATCATCTGTAAAATAATGCCCCATACCACGGTAGAGGCACTCTCTGTCATTAGCGCCAGTGCAATAAAGCTCAACGCAACCAGGCTGAGGCAGCAATAACTCCAGAAACTGGCATCACCTCCCCGGCGATGAACAACTATCATGACCGGCAGTGATACTGCAGCAAATGCATAGGGGAGTAAGCTGGCAGAGATGGCCAATGTAATCACGCTCTGGAACTGGTTCTGCAGATTTGGCGACAATGTGAATAGCAGGAGCGCAGTCATCAGCGCTGCAGTAAAAATCAACCCACACCAGGGAACACCATGGCGGTTAGTACGGGCAAAAAAAGCAGGGAGTAAATTATCTTCCGCCGCAGCCCTGGGCACTTCAGTTTGCAGGATTTGCCAACCAGGCATCGCCCCGAGGCAAGCGATAACGACCATGGCTGAAATAATCGCCCCAACCGTACTTCCCCACATTGCTTTTGCGCTGTCGGCAAAAGGAGAGGAGGAGTTCATCAGCACATCATGGGGGAGTAGCCCCATCATGACATTGGTTGAACTGGCATAACATAACCCAGCGAGCCCCAGCCCTAACAAGGTGGCCAGAGGTATTGTGCGGCGTGGGTTTTTCACTTGGCTAAACGAGACAGATGCAGATTCAATGCCCAGAAAACCCCATAATGAGATAGTTGCCGCGTTAATGATTGCCTGATGATCACTGACGCCACTAAGATTCCAGGCTGCCTGATAACGCGCAACGTCAAAATGTCCCCAGCCCATGACGCCGATGCTGAGGATCACCAGCACCATGCAGCTGCCCGTGAACATTTGCATATAGCCAACCCGTTTCGCTCCACGTAGTCCCCAAAGAACAGAGCACCAAAGCAGCACTATGCATGCTGTCGTACCATAAAGTGGGTTGTGTAATACCGGGAAGAAGAAAGAGAGATATCCCACGCCGGCTAACAGCAGCGCGCAGTTGCCAATCCACGTTGACAACCAATAGAACAATGTCATTTGTAGGCCGATAAAGGGGCCAAAGCTGGCAGTAATACTGGCTATGATGCCGCCATTGCGCGGAAATAACTCACTCATTTTGCAGAAAATGAGTGCCAGGGCAGCAATCGCTAAAAACGCGAGTCCCCATCCCCAGACAGAGATTGAACCTATTCTCGCAAGCGTGGCAGGCAGCATAAACACACCGCTACCCATCATATTTGATGCTGTCATCATGGTCAGCGCAAGCAGACCCATTTGGTTTGTCTTCGCGCAACATTTATCCATGCCAGTCCTCATTTAATAGATCATAGTGAGATGAACGGGACTCCTCCCGCGCATGTCCAGGGCCAAAGTTTGTCGTTACAACCCATCGGTAAAGCGTTAATCTCGTTGAAGGCTCTGTAAGAACAGAGCCTGATAGACGCAACCGATAATGATTGGTCTCGGCATCGGTTGCGCCGCCCCTGAGGGCAGTGATGATTATCACTGCCCTTTCTTCATGCGGCCTGCTGGTTCAGGTCAGCAATCACATCGTCAATCAGCTCATCAATCTTGCTGGAGTCAAGGTGGTGCGCAGTGGTAATCAGGTGAGCGATGTCACCGGAGGTGGCCAGACAGTGCTTCTTCCAGACGGCTTCTGACGGACAAGGGAAAACCACGGTAATAGAGTTTTTATTGCGCCAGGCATCAATACCAGCAGCCTGTAAGCGATCGACTGCGTACTGCGCCATATTCAGGCTATGTTCAATGCGGCGTTGCCAGTCGCTCCAGGAATGGCTGCGAATAGCTTCCCACATCATTAGCGGTGTATGGCCGTTACGAGAACCAGAAATGGTTTTATCGTGTGCAGAGATGTAATCAATTTCGACAGAAATCCGGTCAACGTTTTTCCTTTTCGCTACCACGATGCCGCAGGGAATAGGCGAACCAATCATTTTGTGACCTGAAACGCCAATAGAATCAATACCATCAGCGAAGTTAAAAGGCTGCGGATCGTTCACAAACGGCAAAATCATACCGCTCAACGCAGCATCAGCGTGTAGATAATAATCGTCACGTTTGATACCCAGTTGACCAATCCGTTGTTGGATCTCAGCAATATTATCAATAGCGCCACGAACGGTTGTGCCGATATTTGCAAAAATAATCGGATGTTCTTCGTTATCGCGTTGAATTTTACGAATCAAATCATCATAGTCCATCTCACCATTCGGCTGTGATTCCACCAGACTTGATTTAATGCGCAACAACTTAACAATTTTCGCAACGGAATAATGAGTATCTTTCGAGTAATAAAGCGTACCTTCTGGAAACAGTTCACGCCCCAGATAGCAGCCAAACATATTGCCTTCAGTTCCCCCATTGGTAACGTAACCCCAGCTTTCTTCAAATGGGATTTTGAAAATACTGGCGAAATACTCCATTACTTCTTTTTCAAAATCAAACGAGTTCAGCAAATAATTGCAATACTCCCCCCAGTCACCACAATTATTTATGGAGAAACGCATAAACCGTTCCAGTATCGTGTAATCGAAGTCGGCTGACTCCGGATAACCTATATTAAAATACTGATTTTTTACGCAATATGACCAAAAAGCATCTAGCTTATTCTGATCGACAATAGATAATGTCATTTTAAACTCCCGTGGATAAAACCAATACAGTTGGATACGTTTAGATACGTTTATCTAAATAAAGAATATCCTGACCTTTCTTACTACGCCCGGCAGCAACAAATGAGAACAATGGAATGGTTACCATCATCATCAAGATGCCCCAGAATATGGAGTCGCTGCCAGAACCAAGCAAAGCAAAAATGCAGTAAATCATGCCAATAACAACCAACGTGCAGTAAAACATAAACGATCTTCCACGATTGGCTTTCTTTGAAACAAGGATAATTGGAAGCGAAATCAGGGCGTACATATATGGCAGAAGAGAAGCAAATACCGACATTAAGATTACAGCCTGGAATTGTTTCGCCAGATTCGGAGATGCCGTCAGAAGCAAGACAATACTCATTAATACACCGGTAAAAACGAGGCTTTTCATCGGGACATCTTGCTTGTTGGTTTCTTCAAAGAATTTCGGGAAAAGTCCTTGTTGAGCACCTGCGCGCGGGCCTTCTGACTGAAGTATCAACCAACCTGAAATTGAGCCAAAGCAGGCAATGATGCTCAGTGCGGAAGCAATGTTCCCTGCCGTATTACCGAACATATAGCGTGCGGCATCAGCAAAAGGTGCGGCTGAATCTACCAGAACATTATGTGGTACCAACCCCATAATAACGGTGCAGCTACCAACATAGCATACGGAAGCGATTAATAACCCCATAACGGTAGCCCGAGGAACCGTGCGTTCTGGATCTTCGACCTGACCGGTAGAAACGACTGCAGATTCAATACCAAGGAAGCCCCATAGCGCAATCGACGCAGCAGAAATAATTGCCGAGGAATCACTATGTCCCGTTCCATTATAAACTTCAGTATAGAGCGACGGGTTAAACCAGAACCACCCAATAAATCCTACGCCTAATATTACGATTAACCCACAGGTTGCGGTAAAGGATTGTGCCCGCCCCGCAACTTTGGCACCAAAACTAGCAAGGAAAACAAATGCCCACAGAATAATAATTGCGGCAATACAACCGTAAGTTGGATTTTTAAGCTCCGGGAAAAAGAAACTGAGATAGCCGACACCTGCGACCAATAATGCAACGTTACCTACCCATGCGCTGATCCAATAGCACATTGTTGTCTGAAACCCAATGAATGGGCCGAAGGCATCACTGGCATAAGCAACGATACCGCCGGTACGAGGTGTAATTAAACTGGTTTTAGCGAAAACTAATGCAAGTGCAATAACACCGATGATGGTAAATACCCATCCCCATATTGAGATGGAGCCTATGCCTGCGAGATTAGTTGGCAACATAAATACGCCAGACCCCATCATATTTGATGCAGTCACTAACGTTAGGGCAATGACTCCCATTTTATGAGCAGAGCCTGAGCTTACTGTTCCCATAATGGTTTCCTATTAATTTAAAATTTTGCAATAAGTGGAAATTCGTACTGAATTCGTGGGTCATTGTTATGAATAGAAATGTCCATTATTGTGACAACAATCAAAAATAATAATGAATCAATTTTTTTTGAGCGGTTTTTCCGCTCACTTTTTAACCATTTTATTAGTAATTGACTCTGTCCCCTTTTATTCGACCTGAATAAAGAAAAGGCGACACTAAAATAATCAGAAAAAAATCACGACGATCATTTATTAATAATGTAATTTTTTGTTGATGGTATTGCTTTAATGTTAAAGATCATGAGTAATTTAAAGACACCCTGTTTATCACGCCAAAAACGGGTATTTCTGATATGAATAAAGTAGAAGATGGCAATTCAAAGGAGAGAACATAATTTATGTTACAACGGACAGAATGATGACTTCCTGTGGGCTACGCCACACAAAGCAAAAACCCCGCCGGAGCGGGATTCTATAAAGAGTGAAGCTATCCGATAAGCCGCGTTCTTTTGAGCATAGCGTCGTGGACAGTCATTCATCTATTCTGTCTCACAAAGCAAAAACCCCGCCGAAGCGGGGTTCTATAAAGAGTGAAGCTGACCGATAAGCCGGGTTCTGTCGTGGACAGTCATTCATCTAGGCCAGCAATCGCTCACTGGCTCAAGCAGCCTACCCGGGTTCAGTACGGGCCGTACCTTGTGAACCCCTATTTGGCCTTGCTCCGGGTGGAGTTTACCGTGCCACGGACTGTTACCAGCCGCGCGGTGCGCTCTTACCGCACCCTTTCACCCTTACCTGATCCCACTTGCGTGGGCCATCGGCGGTTTGCTCTCTGTTGCACTGGTCGTGGGTTTCCCCCCCAGGCGTTACCTGGCACCCTGCCCTATGGAGCCCGGACTTTCCTCCCCTCCGCCCGTCTCCCCCGAAGAGGACGACGACGAAGCGGCGACTGTCTGGTCAGCTTCGGCGCGCAGTATAGAGGGTTCGTGCGCCTTTGTCACCCCGCACTACGCATTCCGATCGCCAGCGTGGCAGCGATATTCCTTGAAGCGCGGTAAATATTATCCGATGCCCCGCGGAAAGCGTCCTCCAGCGTGCCGATCCGGGTTAATACGCTAAACACCGCATCAATGCCATATTGGTGTACCACGTCCACATCGCGTGTCAGGCTACCGGCAATACCAATTACTGGTTTATGGTACTTCTTCGCGACGCTCGCCACGCCCACCGGCACTTTGCCATGTACACTCTGGCTGTCGATACGTCCCTCACCGGTGACCACCAGCGTACAATCGTGAATATGTTCTTCCAGATTGAGCGCCTGAGTCACAATCTCGATACCACTGCGCAGCTCCGCGCCTAAAAAAGCCATTAACGCGGCCCCCATACCACCAGCCGCTCCCGCGCCAGGTACGTCTTTCACATCCACCCTGAGCGATTTTTTAATGATATCGGCATAGTGGGAAAGATTGCGGTCCAGCTCGACAATGTGCTCCTCAGTCGCCCCTTTCTGAGGCCCAAAGATGCGGGATGCGCCAGTATCGCCCGTCAGAGGATTCGTCACATCACAGGCAACACGGATTGAACAGGTTTTTAAGCGCGGATCCAGCCCCGAAACATCGATGGTATTGAGGCAAATCAGGCTACCGCCGCCGTAACCGATTTCAGTACCGTTGGCATCACAGAGTTTTGCTCCCAGTGCCTGCACCATACCCGCGCCGCCGTCATTGGTCGCGCTACCGCCAATGCCGATAATGATACTTTTCGCACCGCTTTCCAGCGCCTGCAAAATCAACTCTCCGGTACCACAAGACGTTGTCACTAATGGATTGCGTTTTTCAGGAGGAACCAACGCCAGGCCGCTGGCTGCAGCCATTTCGATAAACGCGGTTTTACCGTCACCGGACATGCCCCAGCAGGCATTCACTTTTTCACCCAGCGGCCCCGTCACCCACGCGGAATATTCACTCCCTTGCGTGGCGGCAATCATGGCTTCGACCGTTCCTTCGCCGCCGTCGGCCACCGGAACTGAAACATATTGCGCATCGGGAAATATTTCCCGAAATCCTTTTTCTATTGCCTGAGCGACCTCAGTGGCAGATAGACTTTCTTTATAAGAGTCTGGGGCAATTACGATTTTCATAGTTATGTAGCCTGACTGTGCCGCGCAAGGCAAGAAATACAGGGCGCACATCCGCGCCCTTCTTGTTAGCGTGTGACTTCCACTTTCGCCAGTTTTTCGTAGTAGCATGCGAGCGCGCTGTGATCGGCGGTGCCCATCCCATCTGCACGCAGCGCCTGCATCATCTCCATGACTGCTGCAGTCAGCGGCAACTGCGCGCCAACCCCATGAGAAGTGTCCAGCGCATTGGCCAGATCTTTGATATGCAGGTCAATACGGAAACCCGGCTTAAAGTTGCGGTCCATGACCATCGGCGCTTTCGCGTCCAGTACGGTGCTTCCCGCCAATCCGCCACGGATCGCCTGATACACCAGATCCGGGTTCACACCCGCTTTGGTCGCCAGCGTCAGCGCTTCAGACATCGCGGCAATGTTCAGCGCCACAATCACCTGGTTCGCCAGCTTAGTGACGTTACCCGCGCCAATGTCACCGGTATGCACCACGGAGCCTGCCATCGCTTTCAGCAGATCGTAGTACTTGTCGAAAATCGCTTTATCACCGCCAACCATCACCGACAACGTGCCATCAATCGCTTTTGGCTCGCCGCCGCTGACCGGCGCATCCAGCATATCCACGCCTTTCGCTTTCAGCGCCTCGCTGATTTCACGGCTGGCCAACGGTGCAATGGAGCTCATGTCGATAAGCACTGTGCCCGGTTTCGCCCCTTCAATAATTCCGCCTTCACCCAGCGCCACTTCCTTAACATGCGGAGAGTTCGGCAGCATGGTGATGATCACGTCGCACTGTTCAGCAATATCTTTCGCCGTGGCGGCGGTTTCTGCACCAGCGGCAATGACTTGTGCAATGGATTCCGGGTTACGGTCAGCAACCACCAACGAGTAACCTGCCTTGAGGAGGTTTTTACTCATTGGTTTACCCATGATACCGAGGCCAATAAAACCAACTTTCATTGTCATGTCTTTATCTCTCTACTGTCGATGGTGGTTATTTCTTAAAAGAATCAGCCAGTTTCTGCGTGGCTGAACGGAACACGCCAAGGTCGCTGCCAACAGCAACAAAGGTCGCGCCCCACTCCAGATAACGACGCGCATCCGCCTCTACCGGGGCCAGAATGCCGCTTGGTTTGCCATGTGCTTTCGCGCGGGCAAAAATGTGCTGGATAGCTTTCTGCACATCAGGATGCGACGCATTGCCGAGGTGGCCTAGCGCCGCAGCCAGATCGCTTGGGCCGACGAAGACACCGTCTACGCCTTCGGTCGCCGCGATAGCGTCAACGTTATCAACGCCCTGCTGACTTTCGATCTGCACGATGATGGTGATGTTCTTATTCGACTGCGCAAAGTAGTCCGGTACGGTGCCAAACATATTGGCGCGATGGGAGACGGACACGCCGCGAATACCTTCCGGCGGATAGCGGGTCGATGCCACGGCGTTCACCGCCTCTTCTTGTGTCTCAACGAACGGGATCAGGAAGTTGTAAAACCCAATATCCAGCAGGCGCTTGATAATCACCGGCTCGTTGGTCGGTACGCGCACGACTGGCGCGCTGGCGCTACCTTTCAGCGCCATCAATTGCGGGATAAACGTCGAGATATCGTTCGGCGCGTGTTCGCCATCCAGCACCAGCCAGTCAAAACCTGCCAGGCCTAAAACCTCGGTACTGATTGGGTTGGCTAATGCAGACCAGCAGCCAATCTGAATCTGTTGCGCCGCGAGGGCCGCTTTAAACTTATTCGGAAAAATCGTGTTATTCATCGCCTATACCTTTGTTTATTTCTGCAATTCCATACGTTTAATGTCACCGACAATAAACAGGTAGCAAACCATCGCCATCAGCGCCGAGCATCCTACAAACATCAGCGCAGCATTAAATGAGAGCAGCTCGCTCACCAGATAACCAATCACCAGCGGGGTGACGATGGAAGCGACGTTGCCAAATACGTTAAATACCCCCCCGCACAGACCGACGATTTCTTTCGGTGCGGTATCGGAGATCACCGGCCAACCCAGCGCGCCGAAGCCTTTGCCGAAAAACGCCAGCGCCATCAGCGCGACGACCAGGGTAGTGTTATCGGTGTAGTTACACAGAATAATGGTCGACGCGAGCAACATTCCGAGCACAATCGGCAGCTTACGTGCCAGGGTGATGCTGAAGCCGCGTTTAATCAGATAATCAGAGAACACACCGCCGAGCACGCCACCGGCAAATCCGCACAGCGCAGGAATCGACGCCACCAGACCCACTTTCAGAATCGACATGCCTTTTTCTTGCACCAGGTAGATCGGGAACCAGGTCAGAAAGAACCAGGTGATGGTATTGATAAAATACTGTCCGAAGAACACCCCAAGCATCATGCGATTAGTCAGCAACTGCTTGATATAATGCAGCTTAGGACCGCCAGATGCCGCAGCGCCCGGCTTCTTGTGATCCATATCCACAACCGCGCCGTTGTCAGAGATAAACTTCAGCTCTTCCTGCGACATACGCGGGTGATCGGTTGGGTTATGAATAAACTTTACCCACAGGCCGGTGAGCACAAAACCGATAACGCCCATCACGGTAAAGACGTGCTCCCAACCCCAGGCGAAGGTCAGCCAGCCCAGCAGCGGCGAAAACAGCGCCAGAGAGAAATATTGTGCGGAGTTAAAAATTGCGGATGCCGTACCGCGCTCTTTCGTCGGGAACCAGGCCGCCACAATACGGGCGTTCGCCGGGAAGGACGGCGCTTCCGAGAAGCCCAGCATGAAACGCATGATGAACATTGAAATACCCGCCCAGGCCAGCGGAAACATATCCACGAATCCCTGCAGGAAGGTAAACAGCGACCAGAAAAACAGGCTGTAAGTGTAGACTTTCTTCGAGCCGAACTTATCGAGCAGCCAGCCGCCGGGGATTTGCATCAACAGATAAGCCCAGCCGAAGGCGGAGAAAATGTAACCCATTGAGATGGCGCTGAGCTGCAACTCTTTCGCCACTTCCGTACCGGCAATAGACAACGTCGCACGGTCCGCGTAGTTAACGGCGGTAACAATAAAGATTATCAGCAATATTAAATAACGAGTGTGCGTACCTTTCTTTTTCTCTACCACCGTATCCAGTATCATACTATTTACCTCAGGTTACCTCGGGTACATGTCTTTTATTATTCGGCAGGCATTTTTAAGAATTAATTACCACCAATAAAAATACGCAATAATTTATCAGGTGCTATGAAACCGTGATTTAGTATAATCAGCACGACAAGGTTAATCATTGTGCAAATGCTCACTAAAGAAAATGCGTTAGAATATTATCCTGGGCAAATGCACATAAGCATGGGCGCTAATGCACACATTTACGTATTGCCACCTCTGGCAGCATGATGTACCTGAGTTTAAGTGATCATGGTCACATTCTCAGATTTAATCTCCTGACATTCTTATTTCACAATACCAAGTTTTTATTGCTTTTAATTAGCTGCAATATAACAACACCCATACAATTATTATCACCACCTGGCTGGAGAATACTGGACAATGGCCGACATCGAAATTAGACAAGAATCGCCAACGGCGTTTTATATTAAAGTTCACGACACAGATAATGTGGCGATTATTGTCAATGACAATGGTCTGAAAGCCGGGACACGTTTTCCGGATGGACTGGAGCTAATTGAACATATTCCCCAGGGTCATAAAGTGGCGCTCGTGGACATTCCTGTTCACGGCGAAATCGTGCGTTATGGCGAAGTGATAGGCTATGCCGTTCGCAATATCCCCCGCGGTAGTTGGATCGATGAATCGATGGTTGAACTACCAAAAGCCCCGCCGCTGGAAACATTACCGCTGGCAACCAAAGTCCCGGAACCGCTGCCGCCGCTGGAGGGGTATACCTTCGAAGGGTACCGCAATGCTGACGGCAGCGTCGGCACCAAGAATCTGCTCGGCATCTCCACCAGCGTGCACTGTGTGGCGGGCGTGGTGGACTATGTAGTGAAAATCATTGAGCGCGATCTGCTGCCCAAATATCCGAACGTCGACGGCGTGGTGGGGCTCAATCACTTGTACGGCTGCGGCGTGGCGATCAATGCCCCAGCCGCCATCGTGCCGATTCGTACAATCCATAATATTGCGTTGAACCCGAACTTCGGCGGTGAAGTAATGGTCATCGGCCTTGGCTGCGAAAAACTCCAGCCTGAGCGCCTGCTGGAAGGTACTCACGATGTGAAAAGTATTCCGGTAGACAGCGCCAGTATCGTCAGCCTGCAGGATGAAAAACACGTTGGCTTTAAATCCATGGTAGAAGACATTTTGCAGGTCGCTGAGCGCCACCTGGCAAAGCTCAATCAGCGCCAGCGCGAAACCTGTCCGGCATCAGAACTGGTTGTCGGCATGCAATGCGGCGGCAGCGATGCGTTTTCTGGCGTAACGGCCAACCCGGCGGTAGGTTATGCCTCCGACCTGCTAGTTCGCTGCGGTGCGACCGTGATGTTCTCGGAAGTGACCGAAGTCCGCGATGCGATCCATCTTCTGACCCCACGGGCAGTTAACGAAGAGGTGGGCAAGCGTCTGCTCGAAGAGATGGCCTGGTACGACAACTATCTCGATATGGGAAAAACTGACCGCAGCGCTAACCCCTCTCCGGGTAACAAGAAAGGCGGTCTGGCAAACGTGGTGGAAAAAGCGCTGGGTTCTATTGCCAAGTCAGGCAAGAGCGCGATTGTCGAAGTATTGTCGCCGGGTCAGCGTCCAACCAGGCGCGGCCTGATTTATGCCGCCACCCCGGCAAGCGATTTTGTCTGTGGTACGCAGCAGGTTGCTTCCGGCATTACCGTGCAGGTGTTCACCACCGGTCGCGGTACGCCGTACGGTCTGATGGCCGTGCCGGTGATAAAAATGGCGACGCGAACTGAACTGGCTAATCGTTGGTTTGACCTGATGGACATCAACGCAGGCACCATCGCGACCGGAGAAGAAACCATCGAAGAAGTAGGGTTAAAGCTATTCAAGTTCATTCTCGACGTGGCCAGCGGTCGTAAGAAAACCTTCTCAGATCAGTGGGGATTACATAACCAGCTGGCGGTATTTAACCCGGCACCGGTAACCTGATTTTTCACTGTTTTTTCTTCAGGAGCATGTCTACGGGCATGCTCTTTTTTTTGGCATAAACTTTCGCAACCCTCCCATTACTTTCGAAACTTTCATTTTTCAGATCGAAATCACAAAAAAACATTACGAAACCCTATACTTTATTTCGAAGAAAGAAATCGAAAGACTTCGGAGGAAGTATGTTTATCATTTCAAGCAAAACGATGCTGAAGAAGGCTCAACAAGAAGGCTACGCCGTCCCCGCGTTTAACATCCACAATCTCGAGACCTTACAGGTTGTCGTGGAAACGGCTGCCGAGCTACGTTCTCCGTTGATCGTCGCCGGAACGCCAGGTACTTTTAGCTACGCTGGTGTAGGTAATATAGTCGCTATCGCCAGCGAGCTGGCCAGAAGCTGGAACCACCCCCTGGCAATTCATCTCGATCACCATGAAAGCGTCAGCGATATTGAAGCGAAAGTCTCCGCAGGGATTCGCTCTGTCATGATCGACGGCTCCCATTTACCGTTTACCGATAACATCGCGTTAGTCAAACGCGTGACGGATTACTGCCACCGCTATGACGTCAGCGTTGAAGCAGAACTGGGACGCCTGGGCGGGCAAGAAGATGATCTGATCGTGGATGGCAAGGATGCACTTTATACCCACCCTGAGCAGGCTCGAGAGTTCGTAGAAAAAACAGGTATCGACTCACTGGCAGTCGCCATTGGCACTGCCCATGGCTTGTACACCGCAGAACCAAAACTGGACTTTGAACGGTTAGCAGAAATTCGTCAATGCGTTGATATTCCTTTAGTTTTACATGGCGCTTCCGGCCTGCCCCCTCAGGATATTAAACGCGCAATCACTCTCGGGATCTGCAAAGTCAACGTCGCTACCGAACTCAAAATCGCCTTTGCTGACGCACTCAAAAACTACCTGAGCGCCCACATCGATGCGAACGATCCACGGCACTACATGGTGCCAGCAAAAACAGCGATGAAAGAGGTGGTACGTAAAGTCATTGCCGACTGCGGCTGCGAAGGAAAGCTGTAAGTCCTTCATTAATTTGAATTGCACGGGTGCTGACAAAGGTTTGTTTTTAAAGCTGGATCACGAAAGATGCTTTTACCCTTTGCCTTCAATCCAAAAATATTATGAAGATAAACAAAAGATATCGGAGATAGAAGTGAAAGAAATAATCTCTCGTCATAAAGCGGGTGAACATTTGGGCATTTGTTCTGTTTGTTCAGCCCATCCGCTGGTGATTGAATCCGCATTACGTTTTGATCTCAATACAGACAGTAAAGTGCTGATCGAAGCGACATCTAATCAGGTAAATCAGTTTGGCGGCTATACCGGGATGAAGCCTGCCGATTTCCGTGACTTTGTGTATAACATTGCAGAACAAGTCGGTTTCCCTCGTGAAAGACTGATTCTCGGGGGCGATCACCTCGGTCCTAACTGCTGGCAAAATGAACCGGCAGCAGAGGCAATGGCGAAATCCGTAGATTTAATTAAAGCTTATGTCGCCGCTGGATTCAGTAAAATCCATCTTGATGCCTCTATGTCCTGTGCTGACGATCCCACACCGCTGGATCCAATGGTTGTCGCCGAGCGCGCCGCTGTGTTATGCCAGGCCGCAGAAGCAACAGCCACTGAAGAACAGAAACGCCAATTAACTTACGTTATAGGGACAGAAGTTCCTGTACCTGGCGGAGAAGCCAGTACTATTGGTACCGTACATGTTACCCGCGAAGAAGATGCTGCCCGTACTCTGGAAACACACCAGGTCGCTTTTCGCGCATTAGGGCTTGAAGAAGCATTAACCCGTGTGATCGCCATTGTCGTCCAGCCAGGCGTAGAGTTTGATCACACACAGATCATTCACTATCAACCACAAGCCGCACAAGCGCTTTCCGCCTGGATCAAAGAGACGCCGATGGTCTACGAGGCGCACTCCACAGATTATCAAACCCGTCAGGCCTATCGTGACCTGGTACGTGACCACTATGCGATTCTGAAAGTCGGTCCCGCGCTGACTTTCGCCCTTCGCGAAGCTATTTTTGCGCTGGCACAAATGGAAAATGAGCTGATCTCTCCGGAACAACGGAGCCGGGTGCTGGAGGTGATTGATGAAGTCATGCTGAATGAGCCGGACTACTGGAAAAAATACTATCGTCCAACCTGGAGCCAGGCGATGGTCGATATTCACTTCAGCTTGTCTGACCGTATTCGCTACTACTGGCCTCATCCGCGCATTCGTCAAAGCGTAGAAAAGTTAATTGCCAACCTGAACGGTGTGGCATTACCGCTGGGGCTAATTAGCCAGTTTATGCCCGTGCAGTTTGAGCGCCTGTCAGAAGGAACGCTCACGGCTACACCACATAATCTGATTATCGACAAAATCCAGGACGTTCTGCGTGCCTATCGCTTTGGCTGCGCGCCAGTTATCGCCTGAAATCTGGAGAATATATGAGCCAACTCTTTGTCCGAACCGGAATTAACTTTAGCTCGAGTCAGCATGCGCTGGTGCACATTGGGGAAGAGATGCTGGCCAAAGGGGTCGTGCATGAAAGCTACCCGCAGGCCCTGATTGAGCGTGAAGCAACCTTTCCAACTGGAATCGCGCTGGAACATCATGCCGTTGCGATCCCGCACTGTGAAGCCGTTCATGCGAAATCGCCAGCTATCTATCTGATTCGCCCAGAGACGCCTGTCAACTTTCAGCAGGCAGATGATGATGAAGAGATAGCGGTCTCTTTAATTATTGCCTTAATCGTTGAAAACCCGACGGCGCAGCTGAAGCTCCTGCGTCGTCTGTTTAGTGAGCTGCAAAACCCGAACACCATTGAAGCATTATTGAATGCGCCAGATGCTGAACTGGCAATGCTCTTTCGGGAAAAAATCCTTGAGTCTGAGCCTTGCGCCCAGGCTTGATAAAAAACTGATAATAAAAGGAATACCCTATGAAACGTAAAGTAATTGTGGCTTGTGGCGGTGCTGTAGCAACTTCAACAATGGCAGCAGAAGAAATTAAAGAATTGTGTGAAGCCAACAATATCCAACTCGACCTGGTTCAGTGCCGGGTAACGGAAATCGAAACCTATATGGATGGAGCAGATCTTATCTGTACCACCGCCCGTGTTGACCGTACTTTTGGCGATATCCCTGTGGTCCACGGCATGCCTTTTGTTTCAGGCGTAGGTATCGAAGCGTTGCAGCAAAAAATACTGACTATCCTCGTGGGGTAACGCCATGTTTAGCGAAATAATGCGTTATATCCTCGATTTAGGTCCAACGGTTATGCTGCCGCTCGTGATCATCATCTTCTCAAAACTATTGGGGATGAAGCTCGGGGATTGTTTTAAATCTGGTCTGCATATTGGGATCGGCTTCGTCGGCATTGGTCTGGTTATTGGCCTGATGCTGGATTCTATCGGGCCTGCCGCAAAAGCAATGGCGGAGCAGTTTCAAATCAACCTGCATGTCATTGATGTTGGTTGGCCGGGTTCATCACCAATGACCTGGGCTTCGCAAATTGCGCTAATTGCGATTCCTGTCGCCATTGGTGTGAATATCCTGATGCTGGTTACCCGCATGACCCGCGTGGTGAACGTCGACATCTGGAATATCTGGCATATGACGTTTACCGGCGCCATGTTGCATCTGGCAACCGGTTCATACTGGCTGGGCATTCTCGGCGTGGTTGTTCACGCCGCATTTGTCTACAAACTTGGCGACTGGTTTGCGAAAGACACGCGCGACTTTTTCGGTCTCGAAGGTATTGCCATCCCACACGGCTCATCAGCCTATCTGGGGCCAATAGCGGTCCTGGTTGATACGATCATTGAAAAAATCCCGGGTCTGAATCGTATTCACTTCAGTGCAGACGATGTACAGAAACGCTTCGGACCTTTTGGCGAGCCGGTTACCGTCGGCTTCGTTATGGGTCTGGTTATCGGTATGCTGGCAGGATATGACGTGAAAGGCGTCCTGCAACTGGCCGTGAAAACGGCTGCCGTGATGCTGCTGATGCCACGCGTGATTAAACCGATTATGGATGGCTTAACACCTATCGCGAAGCATGCCCGCAAACGCCTGCAGGCAAAATTTGGCGGTCAGGAGTTCTTAATTGGTCTGGACCCTGCGCTGCTTCTCGGTCATACGTCGGTAGTTTCTGCCAGTCTGATCTTTATCCCGCTGACCATCCTGATTGCCGTGCTGGTCCCAGGTAATCAGGTACTGCCCTTCGGCGATCTCGCGACCATTGGTTTCTTTGTTGCCATGGCGGTAGCCGTTCATCAGGGGAACTTGTTCCGCACGCTGATCTCTGGCGTCATCATCATGGGCATCACCTTGTGGATCGCCACCCAGACCATCGGCTTACACACTCAGCTTGCCGCCAACGCCGGGGCACTGAAAGCAGGTGGAATGGTCGCCTCTCTGGACCAGGGGGGCTCGCCGATCACCTGGTTACTGATTCAGCTCTTTACCTGGCAAAACGTCGTGGCGTTTGCAGTTATTGCCATCATTTACTTCGCAGGTGTGCTATTGACCTGGCACCGGGCACGTAATTTCGTCGCCGCCGAAAAAGCAGCCGCTATCTCAGAAAGCCAGCCCACATCTTAATTTCTGGGGAGCATTTGCTCCCCTTCACATTTCTGGAGACTCTTATGAAATCAGTGGTTATTCACGCTGAGGGAGACGTACGCGTTGAAGAACGTCCCATGCCCCAACTGCAAGCCGATAACGATGTATTGGTCAGGGTGGTTAGTTCAGGACTTTGCGGTTCTGATATCCCGCGTATTTTCTCTCATGGTGCGCATTATTACCCAATAACGCTGGGTCATGAATTTAGCGGTTATGTTGAATCCTACGGCACTGGCGTTACTGATATGCAACCAGGCGACGCCGTTGCCTGCGTGCCGCTGCTCCCCTGCTTCCACTGTCCTCAGTGTGAGCGTGGTTACTTTTCGTTGTGTAAGCAGTATCAGTTTGTCGGTTCACGTAGCGAAGGCGGCAACGCAGAATATGTGGTGGTGAAACGCGCTAATCTTTTCCGCCTGCCTTCAGATATGCCGATTGAAGATGGCGCGTTCATTGAACCCATCACCGTCGGCCTGCATGCGTTTCATTTGGCGCAGGGTTGTGAAGGTAAAAACGTGATTATTGTGGGCGCGGGTACTATCGGTTTACTGGCACTGCAATGCGCCCGCGAACTCGGCGCCAAAAGCATCACGGCAATTGATATCAACCCACAAAAATTGACGTTAGCGAAAGAGTTGGGAGCCACTCACGTATTCAATAGCCGGGAGATGGCCGCGGCGGAAATCTATTCTGCACTGGCCGATATGCAGTTCGATCAGCTTGTACTGGAGACAGCAGGAACACCACAAACCGTAGCCCTGTCTGTAGAAATTGCAGGCCCTCGCGCACAGGTAGCGTTAGTGGGTACATTGCATCAGGACCTGACGCTGACTTCCAGTGTATTTGGCCAAATACTGCGTAAGGAATTAACGATTCTCGGCAGTTGGATGAACTACTCCAGCCCATGGCCAGGAGAGGAGTGGGAAACCGCTGCACGCTTGCTGACCGAAAAACGTTTACAGCTGGAGCCGTTAATTGCCCATAGCGGCGATGCTGACAGTTTTGCCAAAGCGGTAACATCACTCAATGGCGCACCGATGCAGGGAAAAATTCTGCTCAAATTTGCCTGACCTCACGAGCCAGCAACCTGCGCTGGCTCACATTTCCTTTCGAAATTTAGCGTTCACCTTTCGCAATCCTTCGATTAAACTAGTGATAGTTAAATTATCAGGTAAATCAATATGAACTCATTTGAGAGAAGGAACAAAATTGTCGACCTGATTAATACGCAAGGCAGCGTGCTGGTAATGGACCTTTCGAATACCTTTGGTATTTCTGAAGTGACTATTCGCGCCGACCTGCGGTTATTAGAGGAGAAAGGTCTTGTCACCCGTTTTCACGGCGGAGCGGCAAAACCAGGAAGCCACCTGGCTGAAGGCGACAATCAGGAAGTGATATTGGAAGAGCGGTATCAACTTGCCAGCGATCCGAAAAAAAGGATCGCCCAGGCCGCGACCGCAATGGTCGAAGAAGGCATGACCGTCATTCTCGATAGCGGAAGCACCACCTTGCTTATCGCGGAGGCGTTAAACCGAAAAAGTAATATCACCGTTATTACCAATAGCCTACCCGCCGCATTCACGTTGTCGGAAAACAAAGACATTACGCTGGTCGTCTGCGGTGGAACCGTGCGCCATAAAACGCATTCAATGCATGGCACTATCGCTGAACGTTCCCTACAAGGGATCAGCGCTGACCTGATGTTTGTGGGTGCCGATGGGATTGATGCCACAAATGGCATTACGACATTTAACGAAGGCTACTCCATTAGCAGCGTCATGGCAGCTGCCGCACATAAGGTCATCGCGGTGCTGGACGCGACAAAGTTCAATCGCCGTGGCTTTAATCAGGTATTGCCGATGGAGAAGATTAATTGCGTGATAACCGACGATAGCATCAGCAAGCAGGACAAATCAGCGCTGGCTAAAACAGGCGTTGAGTTACTGATCGTTTAGTTTTTTACCCGCCACATCCCGCTTTTCTTCGCACCAACGCGTTGCAACTTTCCTTTTTGCTGCAACGCTTTCAGCGCGTTCTTCCGACAAGCTGGCGATTAATCCAGCCTCTCTTACTCTCCCTGCTGTTCCAGCGCGTGTTTGTACAGCGCATTCTTTTTCACGCCGTGGATTTCAGCAGCCAGCGCGGCGGCCTTTTTCAGCGGCAGTTCGGCTTGCAGCAGCGCCAGGGTCCGCAGCGCATCGGCAGGCAGATCGTCTTCTTGCGCTTTATGCCCTTCAACAATCAGCACCATTTCGCCTTTGCGACGATTTTCATCTTCCTTGACCCACGCCAGCAGCTCGCCAACCGGTGCGCCGTGAATGGTTTCCCAGGTTTTGGTCAGCTCGCGCGCCAGTACCACGTAACGGGATTCGCCCCAAACGGCAACCATGTCTTCCAGGCTATCCAGCAAGCGATGGGTAGATTCATAAAAAATAAGCGTACGCGGTTCAGCTTCAATGGCTTTCATCGCATCACGGCGGCCTTTGGATTTCGCAGGCAGGAAGCCTTCGTAGCAGAAACGGTCTGAAGGCAGACCAGCAGCGCTCAGGGCAGCAATCGCCGCACAAGGACCAGGCAGGGGAACAACGCGGATCCCCGCTTCGCGACAGGTGCGCACCAGATGGTAGCCAGGATCGTTAATCAGCGGCGTTCCGGCATCGGAAACCAGCGCAATGTTTTGCCCTTCTTTGAGTTTCGCCACCAGCGTTTCCGCTTTTTGTTGCTCATTGTGATCGTGCAACGCAAACAAACGGGCGTTTATCGCGAAATGTTGTAACAACAATCCTGTATGACGGGTGTCTTCAGCGGCAATCAAATCAACGGCTTGTAAAACTTCGAGCGCTCGTTGGGTAATATCAGCCAAATTTCCTATAGGAGTAGGTACAATAAAGAGTTGGCCTTGAGAATTATCCGCCGATTCGTGTTGTTTCATTGTGTCGTCCGTATTGCCGATTTAATATTGAGCATTGAGTAAAAAAATATCACTGGATACAGTATGGTACCCTCAACATTTTCTCGTTTGAAAGCCGCGCGCGCGCTGCCAGTCATTCTGGCTGCACTGATTTTCGCAGGCTGTGGCACCCAGGCGCCAGACCAGAGTGCAGCCCATATGCAGGGCACTGCGCAGGCTGATTCCGGCTTTTATCTGCAACAAATGCAGCAAAGCTCAGATGATAGCAAGACCAACTGGCAATTACTCGCCATTCGTGCACTGCTGAAAGAAGGCAAGAGCCAGCAGGCTATCGAGCTGTTCAACCAGCTACCGCAGAAACTCAGCGATACTCAGCGTCGTGAGCAGTCGCTGCTGGCCGTCGAGATCAAGCTCGCGCAGAAAGATATCGCTGGCGCTCAGGCCCTGCTGGATAAACTCACTCCTGCCGATTTCGATCAAAACCAGCAGGCCAGATACTGGCAGGCGCAAATCGACGTCAACCAGGGGCGCCCATCACTGACGCTACTGCGCGCCCTGATCGCCCAGGAACCGCTGCTGCCCGCGAATGCTAAGCAGAAAAACATCGATGCCACATGGCAGGCGCTGTCATCCATGACCCAGGAACAAGCGCAGGCGCTGGTCATCAATGCGGATGAAAACGTGCTGCAAGGCTGGCTGGATCTCCAGCGCGTCTGGTTCGATAACCGTAACGATCCGGACATGATGAAAGCCGGTATTGCTGACTGGCAGAAACGTTATCCGCAAAACCCGGGCGCAAAAATGCTGCCAACGCAGTTGGTTAACGTGCAGAGCTTTAAGCCCGCCTCCACCAGCAAAATTGCGCTGCTGCTGCCGCTGAACGGTCAGGCCGCTGTATTTGGCCGGACTATTCAGCAAGGCTTTGAAGCGGCGAAAAATATGGGTACTCAACCCGTATCGGCCCCTGCTGTAGCTGCGCCTGCTGTGGATACAACTGCTGCGACGACCACGGAACAGCCGCAAACGACTGACGGTGTTGCCAGCCCTTCTCAGGCGTCAGTAAGCGATCTGACCAACGAGACGCCAGCTCAGCCAGAAACACCTGCTGCGCAGCCCGCAGCATCCGCTCAGCCAACCACCGCCAGCGCACCGGCGAATCCGTCTGCAGAGCTGAAAATCTACGACACGTCGTCACAGCCGCTGAATCAGATCCTGACTCAGGTTCAGCAGGATGGCGCCAGCATCGTGGTTGGTCCGCTGTTGAAAAACAATGTTGAAGAGCTGATGAAAAGCAACACGCCATTAAATGTGCTGGCGCTTAATCAGCCGGAGTCGGTGAAAAACCTGCCGAACGTCTGCTACTTCGCTTTGTCGCCAGAAGATGAAGCGCGCGATGCCGCACGCCACATCCGTGAACAAGGAAAACAAGCACCACTGCTGTTGATCCCGCGGAGTTCGTTAGGCGATCGCGTTGCCAATGCCTTTGCTCAGGAATGGCAAAAACTGGGCGGCGGCATGGTGCTGCAGCAGAAGTTCGGCTCCACCGCCGAGCTGAAAATGGGCGTCAACGGCGGTTCGGGAATTTCCCTGACTGGCAGCCCGGTGGCCTCCTCTGTACCTGCGCAACCTGGCGTGACGATTGGCGGTCTGACGATACCGGCTGCGCCTACAGATGCGCAGATAACCGGCGGCAGCGGTCGTGTTGATGCCGTGTATATTCTGGCGACGCCGGAAGAAATTGCCTTTATTAAGCCGATGATCGCTATGCGCAACGGCAGCCAGAGCGGAGCGACGCTGTACGCCAGCTCCCGTAGCGCGCAGGGAACTGCTGGCCCGGATTTCCGTCTGGAGATGGAAGGCTTGCAGTACAGCGAAATACCGATGCTGGCAGGTGCTAACGCTACTCTCATGCAGCAGGCGCTTGGCGCGGTTCGTAACGACTACTCACTGGCACGTATGTATGCGATGGGCGTCGATGCCTGGTCACTTGCCAACCACTTCTCGCAAATGCGTCAGGTACAGGGTTTCGAAATTAACGGCAACACCGGGGCCTTAACCGCAACGCCGGATTGTGTGATTAACAGGAAGTTATCATGGCTCAAATACCAGCAAGGACAAGTCGTCCCCGCCAGCTAACGAGTAAACAGACCGGTGACGCGTGGGAATCCACCGCGCGTGACTGGCTGCAAAGCAAGGGACTGCATTTTATCGCCGCTAACGTGCGTGAGCGTAGCGGCGAAATCGACCTGATAATGCGTGAAGGCAACACCACCGTCTTTGTTGAGGTTCGCTATCGGCGCTCGGCCCAGTTTGGCGGCGCAGCGGCGAGTGTGACCCGGAGCAAACAACACAAATTATTACAGACCGCCCGCTTGTGGCTTGCGCGCCACAATGGGAGTTTTGATACTGTGGATTGCCGGTTCGATGTGTTAGCCTTCACCGGAAATGATGTTGAGTGGTTTAAGGACGCGTTCAACGACCGCTCATAGTTGAAGATTCAGAGCCTGGTTCTTAAGGATTAGCGTGTTAGATAGAATTAAAGTCTGCTTTACAGAAAGCATTCAAACTCAGATAGCTGCGGCTGAAGCACTTCCGGATGCGATCTCCCGTGCCGCCATGACGCTGGTTCAGTCCCTGCTCAATGGCAACAAAATTCTCTGTTGTGGTAATGGGACGTCCGCTGCCAACGCACAGCATTTTGCTGCCAGCATGATCAATCGTTTTGAAACAGAACGCCCAAGTTTACCTGCGATTGCACTAAACACTGATAATGTGGTCTTAACTGCGATTGCCAACGATCGCCTGCACGACGAAGTTTATGCAAAACAAGTCCGTGCGCTGGGACATGCAGGAGATGTTCTGCTGGCAATCTCTACGCGTGGTAATAGCCGCGATATCGTAAAAGCCGTTGAAGCAGCCGTTACGCGCGACATGACGATCGTTGCGTTGACCGGTTATGACGGAGGGGAGCTGGCCGGGTTGTTGGGGCCACAGGATGTTGAAATCCGCATCCCGTCACACCACAGCGCCCGCATTCAGGAAATGCATATGCTGACGGTCAATTGCCTTTGCGATCTCATTGATAACACGCTTTTCCCTCACCAGGATGATTAAGGAGTACACATGAAGGCATTTTCGCCGCTCGCCGTCGTTCTCTCAGCATTGCTGTTGCAAGGCTGTGTCGCTGCTGCCGTTGTCGGAACTGCTGCTGTCGGCACCAAAGCCGCGACGGATCCTCGCAGTGTCGGCACCCAGGTAGATGATGGGACCCTGGAATTACGCGTCAATACGGCGTTGTCGAAAGATGCCCAGATCAAGAAAGAAGCGCGAATCAACGTGAGCGCATATCAGGGTAAAGTGCTGCTGGTCGGTCAGTCGCCGAATAGCGAACTGTCTGCACGAGCAAAACAGATTGCGATGGGCGTAGAAGGTACGACTGAGGTCTTTAATGAGATCCGTCAGGGCCAGCCAATCGGTCTGGGCGATGCGTCCAACGATACCTGGATAACCACCAAAGTACGTTCCCAGTTACTGACCAGCGATCAGGTGAAATCCTCTAACGTGAAAGTCACGACCGAGAATGGAGAAGTGTTCCTGTTAGGTCTGGTGACCGAACGCGAAGCGAAGGCAGCGGCAGACATCGCCAGCCGGGTAAGCGGCGTGAAACGCGTCACGACGGCCTTTACGTTTATTAAGTAATACTGATGCCGGATAGCGACGCATGGGCGTCTTATCCGGCCTACAGGACGTTATCGTTTGTAGGTCGGATAAGCGTCAGCGCCATCCGACATTTTATTTAGCCCTTTCGCGTAACTCGGAAGAGGTCAGGATCGAAACCCCTTCATGCCCAGGCGCCAGCGCTTCTGCCAACATTGCCCGCGCAACATCGCGCGCTTCAATCGACTTCCAGTTACCCGGCAGCAGCCTGAACAACGGTGCTAAAAACATCTCATTCGCCCGCTGTTTGTCCCTATCACCCAGTAGCATTGAAGGCCGGGCAATCGTCAGCCGGGGCCAATTCTGCGCGATCAGCGCCTGCTCCATTTCACCTTTCACCCGGTTATAAAAAAACGGTGAATTGGCATTAGCGCCCATCGAACTCACCACCAGCATATGCTGTGCCCCCAGCCGACACCCCGTCAGAGCTGTATCCACTACCAGCGTATAGTCAGCGTGGATAAATGCTTCTTTGCTGCCCGCTTCACGTCGGGTCGTTCCCAGACAACAAAAGACAATATCGACCGGATCGGTAACCTGCGCCAGAGCATCGGTTAGCTGCGGATCGTGGGGATTATAGATGCCAACCGTATCAGCCAGCGGTCGACGCGTCGGCGCCGTAATGGCATTGATCCGGGGTTCATTCAGTAGCATCCGTAATAAATGTCCACCCACCAGACCCGTTGCACCGGTTATTAATACCTGGCTCATCGTTTATTTTCCCCTGACGCTTCAATCACTCTTTTAACTATAGATCACGTAGCCAGTGCATCTTTTTACCGAAGCCCAGCGTGTTGTCAGTGAATTTGACTTCATCCAGTCGAATCTCCCACACGGGCGCTGGCAACATTCTGGCGATGGGGAAACGGCGGTTGTAGGCGTTACGCGCGGTTTCACTCTCCTGCCCTTCAAGACGGCGAATTTCCCCCTTAAACTGCACGCCACGAATCAGGGCGACCGTTTTGGGCTGACCATTTACCGTGCCGGCAATCGGTGCACACGGTCCCGACATCTGCGCATGGCGCGTTTTATCTTCGGTCAGCACATAGAATGCCATCTTCTGCGCATCAAACAGGTAAAACGCATTAGCGCACCACAATTCACCTTCATGGTGTACACACCAGGTCACGACGTGCTGTTTTGCCAGCCAGCGAGACACCGCAGTCAGTGTTTCCATTTCTGTTCTCTTTTATACTGTAGGCCTGAAAATTATCACGTCGATGGTGACAATGACACCCTGGTATCTGTACCTGATCCGTACCGCTGACAACGCCTTATACACCGGAATAACCACCGATGTGCAGCGCCGCTATAAGCAGCATCAAAGTGGGAAAGGCGCGAAGGCGCTACGTGGAAAGGGGGAACTCACGTTGGCATTTGCGGCGCAGGTTGGCGACCGTTCGCTGGCCCTGCGCATAGAGTATCGCGTCAAACAGCTCACAAAGCGTCAGAAAGAGCGCCTTGTAGAAGGCGAAGGGCTTGAGGCTCTACTGAGCAGCCTGCAAGCCCCGCATGTTAAAAACGATTGAAGTGGTCGTGGTATTCCACCAGGCCCGTCACGCCCTCCAGCGCATCATCCGCCAGGCGATGAACCTGGAACGCGCTTTCGGTGCCCGGCCAGCGACAACGCAGGTCATGATGCGCTGCCAGCTCAAAGCCAAAGCGGCTGTACAGTGCCGGATCGCCCAGCGTAACCACCGCGGCGTAGCCAAACTCGTTCAGGGAATCGAGTCCTTCATAGACCAGTTGACGCGCCAGGCCCTGTCCCCGGTAGTTTTCATCCACCGCGAGCGGCGCCATGCCGACCCATTGCAGATCTTCACCCTGCACATCGACAGGGCTGAACGCGACGTAACCCACTACCTGACCTTCATCATCGGTAGCAACCAAACCCAGCGTTAAGAAACCATCTTCACGCAGGTCGTGGACTAATTTTGCTTCCGCATCGCTCTCAAATGAACGGCGCAGCAATGCATCAATACCAGGGGCATCAATGGGAATCTCAACTCGAATCAGCATGGCTCACCTACCGAGGTCTGTTTGGTTTCTGGCGACGTTTTCATACCCGCCTCAACAAAATCCGCCAACTGCAGCAGCATGACACGTAACGCTTTCGGCATCTGCTCCAGTTCGATGGCGTCCATCAGATTTTTAACATACAGCCCTAATTCTGTATCACCTTCAATCACCAGGCGACGCTGGAAGAAAAGCGTATCCGGATCCTGTTTACGCGCCGCGATCATCAGCAGATCGCTGGCATCGGCGCTAAAACTGACATCCGCATCTGCATTCTGGCTGACGATCAGTTTATCGTTCTGAACAGAGGTATACCATTTAAGGCCGATGTCACGCACATGAATGCTCAGCCAGCGACCGTCGAGAAACTCCAGCTCCCCATCGGCCAGCGCCTGACTAAACTGCCAGCTCAGGACCTGCTCCAGAACCTGGCGCTTCAGCGCAAAGGGCGTCAGTTTAACCGGTACACTCATCAGAGAAGGACCTAAATGTACTAAGCGTGAACGCAGTTTATCCAACACGAGCTTTACTCCCTGTTTCAATAGTCCTGCTATTTTGCCATATCAAATAAACGACATAGCGGCATAAATCAACAATTCGCTACGAAATTGTTACCTCTTTATTGGTGTCACCAATACGACTTTAACTGCCTCAAATCAAAAATTGTCTCAGCAAGGTTAACTAAAATCCCTCTTCGTTAACATTTCTGCGCCCGACATGGCGCAACGTTCAGGATAAATTATGGAGCTGCTCTGCCCTGCCGGAAACCTCCCGGCGCTTAAGGCGGCCATCGAGAACGGCGCTGATGCTGTCTACATCGGGCTGAAAGATGATACCAACGCCCGTCATTTCGCCGGCCTTAATTTTACCGAGAAAAAATTGCAGGAAGCGGTGAGTTTCGTTCATCAGCACCGCCGTAAGCTGCACATTGCGATTAACACCTTTGCCCATCCGGATGGGTATGTACGCTGGCAGCGTGCCGTTGATATGGCAGCGCAACTGGGGGCGGATGCGCTGATCCTCGCCGACCTCGCCATGCTTGAGTATGCCGCAGAGCGCTATCCCCATATTGAGCGCCATGTCTCCGTTCAGGCATCTGCGACTAACGAAGAGGCAATTAATTTCTACCATCGCAACTTTGACGTTGCGCGGGTCGTACTGCCACGCGTGCTGTCGATTCATCAGGTGAAGCAATTAGCCCGCGTAACCCCAGTTCCGTTAGAAGTGTTTGCCTTCGGCAGTCTGTGCATTATGGCAGAAGGTCGTTGCTACTTATCTTCTTATCTGACAGGCGAATCGCCAAACACCGTGGGTGCCTGCTCCCCTGCTCGCTTTGTGCGCTGGCAACAGACCCCGCAAGGGCTGGAATCCCGCCTAAACGAAGTTCTGATCGATCGCTATCAGGATGGAGAAAACGCCGGTTATCCGACGTTATGCAAAGGCCGCTATCTGGTTGATGGCGAACGCTATCATGCACTGGAAGAGCCTACCAGTCTGAACACGCTGGAACTGCTGCCCGACTTACTGGCCGCCAATATTGCTTCGGTCAAAATCGAGGGACGTCAGCGCAGCCCGGCTTATGTCAGCCAGGTGGCGAAAGTGTGGCGTCAGGCGATCGACCGCTGTATGGCCGACCCGCAAAACTACGCCCCGCAGGACGCGTGGATGGAAACGCTCGGTTCAATGTCCGAAGGCACGCAGACCACGCTTGGCGCGTATCACCGTAAATGGCAGTGAGAGAAGCAATGAAATATTCCTTAGGGCCGGTGCTGTGGTACTGGCCGAAAGAAACGCTGGAAGATTTTTATCAGCAGGCCGCCGTAAGCCAGGCCGACGTTATCTATCTTGGCGAAGCGGTATGCAGTAAACGTCGCGCCACCAAAGTGGGCGACTGGCTGGATATGGCGAAATCACTCGCGGGCAGCGGTAAACAGGTGGTGCTGTCGACGCTGGCGCTGGTGCAAGCTTCCTCTGAGCTGGGAGAACTGAAGCGCTATGTTGAAAATGGCGACTTCCTGCTGGAAGCCAGCGATCTCGGCGTGGTAAACATGTGCGCCGAGCGTAAGCTGCCGTTTGTCGCCGGGCATGCGCTCAACTGCTACAACGCGGTAACCCTGCGTTTACTGCTCAAGCAGGGCATGGTGCGCTGGTGTATGCCGGTAGAGTTGTCCCGCGACTGGCTGGTAAACCTGCTCAACCAGTGTGATGAGCTGGGTATTCGCAATCAGTTTGAAGTAGAGGTGCTGAGCTACGGGCATCTGCCGCTGGCATACTCCGCCCGCTGCTTTACCGCACGCTCTGAAGATCGTCCCAAAGACGAATGTGAAACCTGCTGCATCAAATACCCGAACGGACGCGATGTGCTGTCGCAGGAGAATCAGCAGGTCTTTGTCCTCAACGGGATCCAGACCATGAGCGGCTATGTCTACAACCTCGGCAACGAGCTGACATCGATGCAGGGTCTGGTTGATATTGTGCGTCTGTCCCCTTCAGGCACTGAAACATTCGCCATGCTCGACGCCTTCCGCGCCAATGAAAATGGCACGGCCCCATTACCTCTTGCCGCCCACAGTGACTGCAATGGCTACTGGAAGCGACTGGCTGGTCTGGAGCTGCGGGCGTAAAAAAGCTCACTTTGTTAACAACGGTAATCAAATTTTAATGCAGTATTAAAAGATTAACCGGTAACAAAGTGAGCCGTTATGACTGACAAAACTATTCCGTTCTCGGTGCTGGATCTGGCACCGATCCCTGAAGGTTCTTCGGCAAAAGAGGCCTTCACACACTCGCTTGATCTCGCCCGACTGGCCGAAAAGCGCGGCTACCACCGCTACTGGCTGGCAGAACATCACAACATGGTCGGTATCGCCAGCGCGGCAACTTCAGTGCTGATTGGCTATCTGGCTGCCAATACCACCACACTGCATCTCGGTTCCGGTGGCGTTATGCTGCCTAATCATTCGCCGCTGGTGATCGCCGAGCAGTTCGGTACCCTGAATACGCTGTATCCGGGACGCATCGATCTTGGGCTTGGCCGCGCGCCGGGGAGCGATCAGCCAACGATGCGTGCGCTGCGCCGCCACATGAGCGGTGATATCGATAACTTCCCACGCGACGTAGCTGAACTGGTGGACTGGTTCGACGCCCGCGATCCTAACCCTCATGTGCGCCCGGTTCCCGGCTACGGCGAGCAGATCCCGGTCTGGTTATTGGGCTCCAGCCTGTACAGCGCACAGTTGGCAGCCCAGCTCGGCCTGCCGTTTGCCTTCGCCTCACACTTTGCTCCGGATATGCTGCATCAGGCGCTGCATCTGTATCGCACCCAGTTCAAACCCTCAGCGCGGCTGGCAAAGCCGTATGCGATGGTGTGCATCAACATCATTGCCGCTGACAGCAATCGCGACGCCGAGTTTCTTTTCACCTCGATGCAGCAGGCGTTTGTGAAACTGCGTCGTGGCGAAACCGGCCAGCTACCACCGCCGGTAGAGAATATGCATCAGCTGTGGTCCGCTTCTGAACAGTACGGCGTACAACAGGCGCTGAGCATGTCGCTGGTTGGTGATAAGGCAAAAGTGCGTCACGGTCTTGATGCCATTTTGCGTGAAACCCAGGCCGATGAAATTATGGTTAACGGCCAGATTTTTGATCATCAGGCACGTCTTCATTCGTTTGATTTGGCGATGGATGTGAAGCAGGAATTGTTGGGGTAGCGCGGTTTGTGCCGGATGGCGGCTACGCCTTATCCGGCTTACACGGTACTGTAGGCCCGGTAAGCGCAGCGCCACCGGGCAACGGTTTTACTGGTATACAGGCAACAAATTAACGCTCGACAGAATATGGATAATCGCGTTGCCGATACCAAATACCAGGATCAGCGCAATCATCGGTTTGCCGCCCCAGACGCGGAATTTCGGGCTACCGAAACGCTCGCGGGATTTACGGGCCAGCAGCGCCGGAACAATGGCAGCCCAGATGGTTGCCGCGAGTCCTGCATAGCCAATGGCGTACAGGAAACCGTTCGGCCACAGCAATCCACCCACAATTGGCGGCACAAACGTCAGCAATGCCGTTTTAAAACGCCCCATTGCCGAGTCATCAAAGCCAAACAGATCCGCCAGATAGTCAAACAGACCGAGCGTGACGCCGAGGAATGAACTCGCCACCGCAAAGTTAGAGAACACCACTAACAGTAGATCCAGGCTGCGGCTGTTCAGTACGCCGCTCAGCGCCTGTACCAGCACATCAATGTTACCGCCCTGCTGCGCAATACCGATAAACTCCGGACGTGGAATATTCCCCATCGTTCCCAGTAACCATACGGTATACAGCACCAGCGCCAGCAGCGTGCCATACACCAGACACTTCACAATGGTTTTCGGATCTTTACCGTAGTACTTCATCAGGCTCGGGACGTTACCGTGGTAGCCGAACGACGCCAGGCAAAACGGCAGCGTCATCAGCAGGTACGGCGTATAAGAAGCATTGCTTTCCGCCACGTTAAACAACGTTGTGGGCTGAACGTGTCCCAATAAACTGCCGAAGGTCAGGAAAAAGGTAATTACCTTCGCACCCAGCACAATCGCCGTCATGCGGCTAACCGCTTTGGTGCTTAACCACACCACAAATGCCACCAACAGCGCAAAGCCAAGACCCGCCGCGCGCGCCGGAACATTCAGCGACATCTCCGAGAAGGTGTGATGCAGAATCGACCCGCTCGCTGAGATATACGCGTAGGTCAGAATATAGAGAACGAAAGCAATCGAGATGCCGTTCACCACGTTCCAGCCTTTGCCCAGCAGATCTTTCGTGATGGTGTCAAAGCTGGAACCAATGCGGTAATTGAGGTTAGCTTCAAGGATCATCAGCCCGGAGTGCAGCATGCAGAACCAGGTGAAGATCAGCGCTGCCATTGACCAGAAAAACCACGCCCCGGACATGACCACTGGCAGAGAAAACATCCCCGCGCCAATAATGGTGCCGCCGATAATCACCACGCCGCCGAGCAACGAAGGTGATGTTTGGGTGGTGGTTAGTGTTGCCATTTAGCCATCTCTCCAGTCATTTATATTGTGACTACATCTCAATGTGCTGCACTGTACCAGTACACGAGTACAAATGAAATAAAAAAAGCCCCGATTGTTGAGATCGGGGCTGTATATATTACTTTACGCTTTTATACCGTGAGGCTTATGCGTCACCGCCGAAACGACGACGACCAGCGGAGTCATCACGACGCGGAGCAGAAGAATCGTCACGACGCGGACCACGGTTGCCTTCACGACGTTCGCCGCTGAAACGACGACCATCGCCACGACCGCCTTCACGACGCTCACCGCTGAAACCACGACCTTCGCCACGACCACCTTCACGACGCTCGCCGCTGAAACGGCCACCGCCACGACGTTCACCACCGGTGTGTGGAACGGCATCGCCAACCAGCTGCATATTCATCGGCTTGTTCAGGATGCGAGTACGGGTAAAGTGCTGCAGCACGTCGCCCGGCATACCTTTCGGCAGCTCGATGGTGGAGTGGGAAGCAAACAGCTTGATGTTACCGATATAACGGCTGCTGATATCACCTTCGTTAGCAATAGCACCAACGATATGACGGACTTCAACACCGTCATCACGGCCCACTTCAATGCGGTACAGCTGCATATCGCCAACGTCACGACGTTCACGACGCGGGCGATCTTCACCACCACGGTCATTACGCGGGCCACGATCGTTGCGGTCACGCGGACCACGATCGTCACGGTCGCGGAATTCGCGTTTCGGACGCATCGGCGCATCTGGCGGCAGGATCAGCGGACGTTCGCCCTGAGCCATTTTCAGCAGTGCGGCTGCCAGCGTTTCGATATCCAGCTCTTCTTCCGGCTGCATTTTCGCCAGCAGAGCACGGTACTGATCCAGATCGCTGCTTTCCAGCTGCTGCTGTACTTTAGCGGCGAATTTTTCCAGACGGCGTTTGCCCAGCAGTTCTGCGTTCGGCAGTTCTACTTCCGGAATCGTCAGCTTCATGGTGCGTTCGATGTTACGCAGCAGACGACGCTCACGGTTCTCAACGAACAGCAGCGCACGGCCAGCACGACCCGCACGACCAGTACGGCCGATACGGTGAACGTAAGACTCGGAATCCATCGGGATGTCGTAGTTAACAACCAGGCTGATACGCTCAACGTCCAGGCCACGGGCCGCAACGTCGGTTGCAATCAGAATATCCAGGCGGCCATCTTTCAAACGTTCCAGAGTCTGCTCACGCAGGGACTGGTTCATGTCGCCGTTCAGTGCAGCGCTGCTATAACCGCTACGTTCCAGCGCTTCTGCCACTTCCAGGGTCGCATTTTTGGTACGAACGAAGATAATCGCCGCATCAAAATCTTCTGCTTCCAGGAAACGCACCAGCGCTTCATTTTTACGCATGCCCCATACAGTCCAGTAGCTCTGGCTGATGTCAGGACGCGTGGTAACGCTGGACTGAATGCGTACTTCCTGCGGCTCTTTCATAAAGCGGCGGGTAATACGACGAATCGCTTCCGGCATAGTCGCCGAGAACAGAGCGGTCTGATGACCTTCCGGGATCTGCGCCATGATGGTTTCAACGTCTTCGATGAAGCCCATACGCAGCATTTCGTCTGCTTCGTCCAGTACCAGACCGCTCAGTTTAGAGAGATCCAGAGTCCCGCGCTTCAGGTGATCCAGCAGACGGCCCGGCGTACCGACGACGATCTGTGGTCCCTGACGCAGGGCACGTAATTGCACGTCATAACGCTGGCCGCCGTACAGGGCAACCACGTTCACGCCGCGCATGTGTTTAGAGAAATCCGTCATGGCTTCTGCAACCTGAACCGCCAGTTCGCGGGTCGGTGCCAGCACCAGAATCTGAGGTGCCTTCAGCTCAGGATCAAGATTGTTAAGCAGCGGTAAAGAGAACGCTGCAGTTTTGCCGCTACCTGTCTGGGCCATACCCAGAACATCGCGACCGCCCAGCAGATGCGGAATGCACTCTGCCTGGATTGGAGATGGTTTTTCGTAACCCAGATCGTTAAGGGCTTCAAGGATAGGAGCCTTCAGGCCCAGATCTGCAAAAGTGGTTTCGAATTCAGCCATGTAGTACGTGTGCCTCAAAATTAATGGCGGCCAGTCTACATAACTCATCATGAAATTGATCTGCAATTTTCATTGAAAAGTGTGAACCGGCTCAAAGTAGGTGTATTAACGAACAACAACGCCCTCACCCGTGAAGGTGATGGCAATCAAAAAAGATTACGGGCTGATGTGTACGTCAGCTATTGCTGGTCCGATTCTGCCAGGTCATCTTGGTCCTGGCCCAGGAGCGATAATTCCAACAATGCGTATCGGTGCTCAACAAAGTTATGAACGTTGTTAGCCACCGCCAGTTTGAACAATGCCGTAGCGTTGTCCAAATCCCCCAGACTTAGGTAGTACTTACCTAAATAGAAGTTGGTTTCACTGAGATGCTCAGCGAGCGAGGTGTTATCCGTTGCGTCCGCCTTCAGGCGTTCCATCAGCGTTGCTTCGCTAATGTTGCCCAGGTAGAACTCGACAATGTTCCATCCCCATTGCTCTTTATCCGATTTCTCAAAGCGTTGCTTTAACGCTTCTTTAGCCTGCTTCTCATCGAGCTTCTGCTCGGCGAGATAAAGCCACAGACTACGGAAAGGATCATTGGGATCGTCTTGATAAAACGCTAGCAGATCATCTTGCGCTAACTTGTCGCGACCGCCGTAATACAATGCGATACCGCGATTTAAGTGCGCGTAGTTGTAAGTTGGATCAAGCTCAAGTACAGAATCAAACGCTTCATAGGCAGCATCAAAATTGCCTGCCTGCGTTAAATATATACCTAAGTAATTGAATACTTCAGGCATATCTGGTCGGATTGCCAGCGCTTGTGAAAAATCATTTCGCGCCAGTGCCCTCAGACCGAGACTATCATACAACACTCCGCGCTCATATAAAAGCTGTGCGCGTTCGTCATCGGTTAAAGCCCGACTGGCAAGAATTTGTTCCATACGTGCCAGAATCACTTCCTGCTGCAAAGTCGGTTGCAATGGTACTGCGAGGACTTCACTCTTACGCCAGGTGGAATTACTGCATCCAGCCAGCGTGAGTGCTGTCGCAACGAAACACCAGCGCAAAAAAGGCTTCATTTCCCACTCCCGAAGACAACGATTGAATGAACGTCCAGGTTCCCCGGTTGCTAACAAGGCATCCTGCCGGGTTAAAGGCCCTCCGCTCTCATGGAGGGCAATGGCAACCTTACTCGCCCTGGCTTGCCGGAGCTTCCGGTTCGCCTGCAGGCTGAGACTGCTCAGTTGCTTCTTTAATGCTCAGACGTACACGGCCCTGGCGATCAACTTCCAGAACTTTGACCGGTACTTCCTGACCCATCTGCAGGTAATCGGTCACTTTCTCAACGCGCTTATCAGCGATCTGAGAGATGTGTACCAGGCCTTCTTTACCGCCACCGATGGCAACGAATGCGCCAAAGTCAACGATACGGGTCACTTTACCATTGTAGATACGGCCTACTTCGATCTCTGCGGTGATCTCTTCGATACGACGGATAGCATATTTCGCTTTTTCGCCGTCGGTCGCAGCAATCTTCACGGTACCATCATCTTCGATTTCAATGGTGGTGCCGGTTTCTTCGGTCAGAGCACGGATAACAGAACCGCCTTTACCGATAACGTCTTTGATCTTGTCCGGGCTGATCTTGATGGTGTGGATACGCGGAGCAAATTCAGAGATATCGCCACGCGGTGCGTTGATCGCTTGTTCCATCACACCCAGGATGTGCAGACGCGCACCTTTAGCCTGGTTCAGAGCAACCTGCATGATTTCTTTGGTGATACCTTCAATTTTGATATCCATCTGCAGTGCAGAGATACCGTCGCGGGAACCCGCCACTTTGAAGTCCATATCGCCCAGGTGGTCTTCGTCGCCCAGGATGTCAGACAGAACAACATAGTTGTCGCCTTCTTTCACCAGCCCCATCGCGATACCCGCAACGGCGGCTTTAATTGGCACGCCTGCGTCCATCAGCGCCAGGGAAGCGCCACATACGGAAGCCATAGAAGAAGAACCGTTAGATTCGGTGATTTCAGAAACCACACGCACGGTGTACGGGAATTTATCCAGTTCCGGCATCACTGCCAGTACGCCACGTTTCGCCAGACGACCGTGACCAATCTCACGACGCTTCGGAGAACCGACCATACCGGTTTCACCTACGCAGTACGGAGGGAAGTTGTAGTGGAACAGGAAGTTGTCAGTACGCTCGCCCATCAGTTCGTCGAGGTTCTGTGCATCACGAGTGGTGCCCAGGGTCGCAGTAACCAGCGCCTGAGTTTCGCCACGGGTGAACAGTGCGGAACCGTGGGTACGCGGCAGAACGCCAGTACGCACATCCAGACCACGGATCATATCTTTTTCACGGCCATCGATGCGCGGCTCGCCTGCCAGTACGCGGCTACGAACAACATTTTTCTCGATAGCGTGCAGGATTTCACCCAGTTCGTTAGCGTCCAGGGTTTCGTCTTCAGCCACCAGAGTCGCGATGGTTTCAGATTTGATTACGTCAACCTGAGCATAACGCTCTTGTTTGTCAGTGATGCGGTAAGCATCGCTCAGGCGAGCTTCTGCCAGTGCGGCAACGCGTGCGTTCAGCGCTTCGTTGACGGCTTCTGGCTGCCAGTCCCAACGCGGTTTGCCAGCTTCTTTCGCCAGCTCGTTGATAGCCTGAATCACGACCTGCTGCTGTTCGTGACCGAACACCACAGCGCCCAGCATCTGGTCTTCGCTCAGCAGTTCAGCTTCGGATTCAACCATCAGTACGGCAGCTTCTGTACCCGCAACAACCAGGTCCAGCTTGCTTTCTTTCAGTTCGTCCTGAGTCGGGTTCAGTACGTACTGGTCATTAATGTAACCAACACGTGCAGCACCGATCGGGCCGTTGAATGGAATACCAGACAGCGTCAGCGCAGCAGATGCACCAATCATTGCCACGATGTCCGGGTTAACCTGCGGGTTAACGGAAACAACGGTCGCGATAACCTGAACTTCGTTAACGAAGCCTTCCGGGAACAGCGGGCGAACCGGGCGGTCAATCAGACGCGCGATCAGGGTTTCGCCTTCGCTCGGACGGCCTTCACGACGGAAGAAGCTACCCGGGATACGGCCAGCAGCGTAGGTACGCTCCTGATAGTTAACGGTCAGCGGGAAAAAGTCCTGGCCTGGTTTCGCTTTTTTCTGGCCAACAACGGTAACGAATACCGCGGTGTCATCCATGCTAACCATAACAGCGGCAGTCGCCTGACGCGCCATCATGCCGGTTTCCAGCGTAACGGTATGCTGACCGTACTGGAATTTACGAACGATCGGATTAAGCAAAATAATATCCTTTCTCTATTTTTTTGACGGCACATTTTGCGCCATCGTTAATACCCGATCTTCTGCGCATCCTCGCGACTAATGACAACCCTAACCCATAAGCATGAGTAAAGCCTCTCATTAGCCGCGCGAACCTCTGCAACGGAAGATCATTCATAGCAACAATACATTAGTTTCCAGCGAATTGCTGCCATCTGCTGGAAAAAAGGGGCCATGAAGGCCCCCTCTTTCTGAAACTCGAAAGAATTAGCGACGCAGACCCAGACGCTCGATCAGCGCGGTGTAACGTGCAACATCTTTACGTTTCAGGTAGTCGAGCAGTTTACGACGCTGAGAAACCATGCGCAGCAGACCACGACGGCTGTGGTGATCTTTTTTGTGCTCTGCAAAGTGGCCCTGCAGGTGGTTAATCTGTGCAGTCAACAGAGCAACCTGAACATCGGTAGAACCGGTGTCGTTTGCATCACGACCAAACTCAGAAACGATTTTAGCGGTAGCTTCAGTACTTAGAGACATTTTAAAACTCCAAAGTGTTAAGAATGAAAGGATGCCGATCTCTAATTCAGCTATCCCAGTGTATACACTTCATCCTTCAAGCTGACTCTGCGTTGGCTGCGTCCGCTCACCTCAGTCACTTACCTGAGTAAGCTCCTGAGGATTCTCAGACTTGCCGCCTTGATGCAGCTTGAATGATTTTGTGTATACGCCACGCAGATTGTTAAACAATTCACGCGACGTTAAGCGGCAGTATTCTACTCGCAGCGCCCTTTTATCGCAAGACAGAGAGCGCTATGCAGGATACTCAACCACCAGGCGACGGGGGGCGACACGACCTTCATCGTCCATCTCCCCCATGCCGATAAACTTGCCTTCATCACCTTCCGTCACGCGCACCAGTCCTTCCAGCGGCGCACCTGACGTCCGTACCGGATTACCATTTTTAAAGTAAACCGACGATGTTAAAGGTAAATTAACTACCGGATAGTCTGATGCCGGACTGTCCATTGGCATCAGCAAAGGATCAAGCAACTGCGCCGCCGGAATATTTTGCTGTTCTGCCTGCTCAACCAGTTCACGCAGATGCTCCAGCGTGACCATACGATCCACCGGATACTTGCTGACCGTCAGACGACGCAGATACGTTACGTGCGCGCCGCAGCCCAGCTTCTCACCGAGATCGTCAACGATGGTGCGAATATAGGTGCCTTTGGAGCAGTGAACTTCCAGCTCCAGCTCGTTACCTTCGTGGCGAATAAACAGCAGCTCATAGACGGTAATCGGGCGCGCTTCACGCGGCACTTCAATGCCCTGACGCGCATATTCGTACAGCTTCTTACCCTGATACTTCAGCGCCGAATACATTGACGGGATCTGCTCGATATCGCCGCGGAAAGTCTCCAGCGCGCTTGCAAGCTGCTCAGCGGTGAAGGTTACCGGACGTTCCTGCACGATTTGCCCATCAGCATCCGAGGTGTCAGTACGCTGGCCCAGACGGGCAACCACACGATAGCGTTTATCAGAATCCAGCAAATACTGTGAAAACTTCGTCGCTTCACCGAGGCAAATCGGCAGCATGCCTGTCGCCAGCGGATCCAGCGCGCCGGTATGTCCCGCGCGGTTGGCATTGTAGATGCGCTTTACTTTTTGCAGTACGTCATTGCTGGACATGCCTTGCGGTTTGTCCAGCAGCAGAACACCGTGAATGTCGCGACCACGACGACGAGGACGACTCATCAGTCCTCCTTGCTGTCGTCCGCTGGGTTCACACGACGCTCATCGTCATGTTTCACCACGCTGGTCACCAGGTTGGACATGCGCATCCCTTCGACCAACGAGTTGTCGTAGAAGAAGGTCAGTTCCGGCACGATACGCAGACGCATGGCTTTACCCAGCAGAGAGCGGATAAAACCAGAAGCTTCCTGCAGCGCCTTAATACCATTTTTAACGGCAGCTTCGTCCTGGTCGTTCAGGAACGTCACGAATACTTTGGCATACGCCAGATCACGGGACATCTCAACACCAGACACGGTAGTCATCATGCCCACGCGTGGGTCTTTGATTTCGCGCTGCAGGATGAGTGCGATTTCTTTCTGCATCTCCTGCGCGACGCGCTGCGGGCGACCAAATTCTTTCGCCATAATAAATTCTCCAGAATAAAGACAAAAAAGGGGCAATAAGCCCCTTTTTAAATTTCTTGCCGGGTGGCGCTTCGCTTACCCGGCCTACGCTTAATCATCTTCTCAGGATTTTGGGCTGCAAGTTGCGGCCCAAAAGACGACGAAGATTATGCGATGGTACGTTTGATCTCAATGATCTCGAACACTTCGATCATATCGCCAACGCGAACGTCGTTGTAGTTCTTAACGCCGATACCACATTCCATGCCGTTACGGACTTCGTTGACATCATCTTTGAAGCGGCGCAGGGATTCCAGCTCACCTTCATAGATAACCACGTTGTCGCGCAGTACGCGGATTGGGTTGTGACGTTTAATCGTACCTTCGGTAACCATACAGCCTGCGATAGCGCCGAATTTCGGTGATTTGAACACATCACGCACTTCAGCCAGACCAATGATCTGCTGTTTCAGCTCCGGAGACAGCATGCCGCTCATCGCTGCTTTCACTTCGTCGATCAGATGATAGATGACGGAGTAGTAACGCAGATCCAGGCTTTCAGATTCGATAACTTTACGTGCAGATGCATCAGCACGGACGTTGAAGCCAACCAGAATCGCGTTGGATGCCGCTGCCAGAGTCGCGTCGGTTTCGGTGATACCACCTACGCCAGAACCAATGATCTTCACTTTGACTTCGTCGGTAGACAGTTTCAGTAAAGAGTCAGAAATCGCTTCGACAGAACCCTGCACGTCGGCTTTCAGGACGATGTTCACTTCGTGAACTTCACCATCAGTCATGTTAGCGAACATGTTTTCAAGTTTAGATTTCTGCTGACGAGCCAGTTTAACTTCACGGAATTTGCCCTGACGATACAGTGCAACTTCACGGGCTTTCTTCTCGTCACGAACGACAGTAACTTCGTCACCTGCAGCCGGAACACCGGACAGACCGAGGATTTCCACCGGAATGGATGGACCTGCTTCCAGGACTTCCTGACCCAATTCGTTACGCATCGCACGAACGCGACCGTATTCGAAGCCACAGAGTACGATGTCGCCTTTGTGCAGCGTACCTTCACGCACCAGTACGGTAGCAACCGGACCACGACCTTTATCCAGGAAGGATTCGATAACCGCACCGCTCGCCATACCTTTACGCACAGCTTTCAGTTCCAGTACTTCGGCCTGCAGCAGGATAGCGTCCAGCAGCTCATCGATACCGGTACCCGCTTTCGCAGAAACGTGAACGAATTGGCTCTCGCCGCCCCACTCTTCCGGCATGATGCCGTACTGGGACAGTTCGTTTTTAACGCGATCAGGATCCGCTTCTGGTTTATCGATCTTGTTGACTGCAACCACTACCGGCACACCTGCCGCTTTCGCGTGCTGGATTGCTTCGATAGTCTGCGGCATCACGCCGTCGTCTGCTGCAACAACCAGAACAACGATATCCGTTGCCTGAGCACCACGAGCACGCATGGAGGTAAACGCGGCGTGACCCGGGGTATCCAGGAAGGTGATCATACCGTTGTCAGTTTCAACGTGGTACGCACCGATGTGCTGAGTAATGCCGCCTGCTTCGCCAGAGGCCACTTTCGTGGAACGAATGTAGTCCAGCAGAGACGTTTTACCATGGTCAACGTGACCCATGATGGTGACTACCGGTGCGCGCGGTTCAGCCGCAGCGCCGGTATCACGGTCGCTCATTACCGCTTCTTCCAGCTCGTTTTCACGACGCAGGATAACTTTGTGGCCCATCTCTTCGGCAACCAGCTGTGCGGTTTCCTGGTCGATGACCTGGTTAATGGTCGCCATTGCGCCCAGTTTCATCATCGCTTTGATGACCTGAGAGCCTTTAACTGCCATTTTGTTCGCCAGATCGCCAACGGTGATGGTTTCACCGATCACAACGTCACGGTTAACGGCCTGAGCTGGCTTCTGGAAGCCCTGCTGCAGAGCGGAACCTTTACGCTGCTTACCGCCTTTACCACCGCGAACCGCGGCACGCGCTTCTTCACGGTCAGCTTTAGATTCAGCGTGTTTGTTGCCTTTCTTCGCCGGACGCGCTGCTTTCGTGCTGCGAGTACGACCACGGCCGCCTTCGACTTCACGATCGTTCTCGTCTTCAGCCTGGCGAGCGTGCTGGGAAGTGGTGACGTGATAATCGCTGGTATCTTCAACAGGTTCAGCGTTATTCACACCATTTTTCTCATTTTCTTCCGCCATACGGCGAGCTTCTTCCGCTACGCGGCGCGCTTCTTCTTCAAGCTTGCGACGTGCTTCTTCTTCCGCTTTACGCTTCAGTTCAGCGGCTTCATTTTCACGGCGGGCTTTTTCGGCCTGGGCGGTTTTAGTCATATCGTCGGTCTGTTGATTGCTCACTTTGTCTTTTTCCGCAGCTTCACGTTTCGCTTTATCAGCGGCTTCACGCTTAGCTTGTTCTGCGGCCTCACGTTCGGCTTTTTGTTGCGCCTCGCGTTTGGCAGCTTCTTCTGCCTCACGACGGGCTTGCTCTTCCGCTTCACGCTGCGCCTGCTCTTCCGCGGCAAGGCGTTCAGCCTCTTGCGGATCGCGTTTCACAAAGGTGCGTGTCTTGCGGACTTCGATTTGTACCGATTTACTTTTCCCACCGGTACCTGGAATATTGAGAGTACTGCGCGTTTTACGCTGCAATGTCAACTTATCCGGCGCTGAGCCGTTTTCACGGTTCAGGTGCGCCAGTAAGGTTTGTTTCTCTTGTGCGGATACAGAGTCGTCAGCAGACTTCGGGATACCTGCATCAGCAAATTGCTGTACCAGGCGATCCACGGAGGTCTGTATCTCTGCAGCCAGTGTTTTTACGGTTACATCTGTCATACTGTTCCTTCCTGCTACAGTTTATTACGCTTCGTCGCCGAACCAGCAAATATTACGGGCAGCCATAATCAGCTCACCGGCTTTTTCGTCGGTCAACCCTTCGATATCAGCCAGATCATCAATGCCCTGTTCAGCGAGATCTTCCAGCGTACAAACACCACGGGCAGCCAGTTTGAAGGCCATCTCACGATCCAATCCTTCCAGATTCAGCAGATCGTCAGCCGGTTTGTTATCACCGAGGCTTTCTTCCTGGGCCAGTGCCAGAGTGGTCAGTGCGTTTTTAGCACGCTCGCGCAGCGCTTCAACGGTCTGTTCATCCAGGCCGTCGATTTCCAGCAGCTCTTTCATTGGCACGTAGGCCAGTTCTTCCAGCGTCGCAAAACCTTCTTCCACCAGAACGGTCGCGAAATCTTCATCGATATCGAGATATTTGGTGAAGGTGTCAATGGCTGCATGTGCTTCTGCCTGATGCTTCGCCTGCAGGTCATCAACGGTCATCACGTTGAGTTCCCAACCGCTCAGTTGTGAAGCCAGGCGGACGTTCTGACCATTACGTCCAATCGCCTGCGCCAGGTTACCGGCTTCAACCGCGATATCCATGGTGTGTTTGTCTTCATCCACCACGATAGAAGCGACGTCTGCTGGCGCCATTGCGTTAATCACGAATTGCGCCGGGTTATCATCCCACAGGACGATATCAATACGCTCGCCGCCCAGTTCGGTAGAAACCGCCTGAACGCGCGCACCGCGCATACCAACACACGCGCCGACCGGATCAATACGCTTGTCGTTGGTCTTAACGGCGATTTTCGCACGCGATCCTGGATCGCGAGCAGCCGCTTTAATTTCGATCACTTCTTCGCCAATTTCTGGCACTTCAATGCGGAACAGTTCAACCAGCATTTCCGGTTTGGAACGAGTTACGAACAGTTGCGCACCGCGCGCTTCCGGGCGTACAGAGTACAGAACGCCACGAATACGGTCACCTGGGCGGAAGTTTTCACGCGGGAGCATGTCTTCACGCAGGATCACGGCTTCAGCATTGCTGCCCAGATCCAGAGAAATGTTGTCGCGGTTTACTTTCTTCACCACGCCAGTAACGATTTCGCCTTCGTGCTCGCGGAACTGATCAACAACCATTGCACGTTCAGCTTCACGTACTTTCTGTACAATAACCTGTTTCGCGGTCTGGGTAGTGATACGGTCAAAGGTGACAGATTCAATCTGATCTTCAACATATTCGCCCACGTTCAGACTTTCGTCTTCGAAGCGTGCCGCTTCCAGCGTAATTTCTTTGGTCGGCTGAGTAACTTCTTCTACGATTACCCAACGACGGAAGGTATCGAAATCACCGCTTTTACGATCGATTTCTACGCGAACGTCGATCTCTTGCTCATATTTTTTCTTTGTTGCTGTAGCCAGCGCACTTTCCAGCGCTTCAAAAATTTTCTCGCGTGGCAGCGCTTTTTCGTTGGATACGGCTTCAACAACAGCCAAAATTTCTTTGTTCATCGCGGGCTTTTCACCTCAATCCAGACTGTTAAAAGTGGGGAACCAGGTTCGCCTTCTGGATATTACTCAGCGCGAACACTTCATCTTTGCCTTCGACTGTGACCGTGATCATCTCACCGTCCACCGCTTTGATAACGCCCTGCCATTTACGACGGTTTTGTACCGCCATACGAAGAACCAGCGTGACTTCTTCACCCAGGAAACGCACGTAGTGTTCAGCTGTGAACAGAGGACGGTCGAGACCCGGAGAGGAGACTTCCAGGTTATAGGCAACGGTGATTGGGTCTTCGACATCCATCACGGCGCTTACCTGATGGCTCACATCAGCACAATCATCAACATTGATGCCATCTTCACTATCAATATAGATGCGCAGTGTGGATGTGCGACCGCGAATAAATTCGATGCCGACCAGTTCGTAGCCCAGGGCTTCAACCGGCGCTGTAATCATCTCTGTTAATTTTTGCTCTAATGTGGACAAGCCCACCCCCAAGACATAAAAAAAGGGCCTAAAGCCCAGTTATTCTGTAGTCAGATAACAAAAAACCCCGATAAATCGGGGCTTTAGATAACTGAACCCTATAACCGCACCTGCGGTTCGGAAAACCTTCCGAAAGAATTTTTTTCAAATCCAGCTACGAAGGCCTAAGTCTTCACAGTATATTTGAAAAAGAACTCTAAGGGAAAGTGGTTGCGGGGGCCGGATTTGAACCGACGACCTTCGGGTTATGAGCCCGACGAGCTACCAGGCTGCTCCACCCCGCGCCTGAAACGTGGCAAATTTTACGCGTTTTGGGTAAAAAATGCAAATACTGCTGGGATTTGGTACCGAGGACGGGACGTAAAATCTGCGCACAGTATATTGATTCACTATGCGTTATGTCAACCTTGTTACGACTATGCAAATCAATGAATGCTGGCCCGTGGATGTTCAGCAAGATAAATATGCCATCCACGCCGTTATTTAACGAAATTATCACTAAACTCTTCCTGTCACCCAGAAAAGATGATTAAATGAAAACTCATTTATTTTGCATAAAAATGCAATTAGTATAATAAGCCGACCTCTTCACCAGTCTATCAAGCAGGGTTTTATTTTATGACGACGATTCTCAAGCATCTCCCGGTAGGTCAACGTATTGGTATCGCTTTTTCCGGCGGCCTGGACACCAGTGCAGCACTGCTGTGGATGCGACAAAAAGGGGCTGTCCCATATGCATATACTGCGAATTTGGGCCAGCCGGATGAGGATGACTATGACGCCATCCCTCGCCGTGCAATGGAATATGGTGCTGAGAATGCTCGCCTGGTAGATTGCCGTAAGCAGCTGGTTGCCGAAGGGATCGCTGCCATTCAGTGCGGTGCATTCCACAACACCACCGGCGGACTGACCTATTTCAATACCACCCCGCTGGGTCGTGCAGTCACCGGCACCATGCTGGTTGCTGCCATGAAAGAAGATGGCGTAAATATCTGGGGTGACGGTAGCACCTATAAAGGGAACGATATTGAACGTTTCTATCGTTACGGCCTGCTGACCAACGCCGAACTGCAGATTTACAAACCATGGCTGGATACCGACTTCATCGACGAACTCGGCGGTCGCCATGAGATGTCCGAATTTATGATTGCCTGTGGTTTCGACTACAAGATGTCTGTCGAAAAAGCGTATTCCACCGACTCCAATATGCTCGGCGCGACCCACGAAGCTAAAGACCTCGAGTTCCTGAACTCCAGCGTCAAAATCGTCAACCCGATTATGGGCGTGAAGTTCTGGGATGAGAGCGTGAAGATCCCGGCAGAAGAAGTGACCGTGCGTTTTGAACAAGGCCATCCGGTTGCCCTGAACGGTAAGACCTTCAGCGACGACGTTGAGATGATGCTGGAAGCCAACCGTATCGGCGGCCGTCATGGTCTGGGTATGAGCGACCAGATTGAAAACCGTATCATTGAAGCAAAAAGCCGCGGTATCTATGAAGCCCCGGGGATGGCACTGCTGCACATCGCCTACGAGCGTCTGCTGACCGGTATTCACAACGAAGACACCATTGAGCAGTATCACGCACATGGTCGCCAGTTGGGTCGTCTGCTGTATCAGGGCCGCTGGTTCGACTCTCAGGCGCTGATGCTGCGTGATGGTCTGCAGCGTTGGGTTGCCAGCCAGATCACCGGTGAAGTCACGCTGGAACTGCGTCGCGGTAACGACTATTCAATCCTCAACACCGTGTCTGACAACCTGACCTACAAGCCAGAACGTCTGACCATGGAGAAAGGTGATTCGGTATTCTCGCCAGACGATCGTATCGGTCAGTTGACTATGCGTAATCTGGATATCACCGATACCCGCGAGAAGCTGTTTGGCTACGCGCAGTCTGGCCTGCTCACCGCCTCTTCCGCAACCGGCCTGCCGCAGGTTGAGAATCTGGAAAACAAGGCGAAATAATCATTCATCGTCTTAAGGCCGCGAAAGCGGCCTTTTTTATACGCGGAATATGAGAGATGTAGGCCTGATAAGGCGTTTACGCCGCCATCCGACATTATTACAACGCCTGATGGCGCTACGCTTATCAGGCCTACAGCCACAAATGACAGACGAAAAAAAAGACGCTTTTCAGCGTCTTTTTTCGGAATTTGGTACCGAGGATGGGACTCGAACCCACAAGCCCGTTAGGGCACTACCACCTCAAGGTAGCGTGTCTACCAATTCCACCACCTCGGTACAGAATACTTAGTGCGGGATATCGCTGGTCGGCTGAGCCGGAGCAGCTGGCTGAGTTTGCTCGGTTTTCGCCGGTGCGCTCAGATTTTCCCACTCACTCCCTTTATTGGTCTTATTGCTGTTCATGTTACCCAGCACCAGACTGATAATGAAGAACAGAGTTCCTAACACAGCTGTCATACGGGTCATGAAGTTGCCAGAACCACTTGAACCAAACAGTGTACCAGAAGCGCCTGCGCCAAAAGAGGCTCCCATATCAGCGCCTTTGCCTTGCTGCAGCATGATCAAGCCTACCAGGCCAATTGCCACAATAAGGAAAACTACTAAAAGAGCTTCGTGCATAATCAACCTGTTCCTTGCGGAGTTGCCGCGTACAATGCTTCGACCATTAAAGCGGGAATATTTACTGTTTCCCACTGAAGCGGGTGTGAATACTAACCAAAGCGAATAACCTTCGCAAGGGCAATTTGTTAGCATTGTATCAAGTGCGGAAAAAATCGCCACATCAATCAAAAACGCAGCAACTTATCCCAGCATCGCTGCATTACTGACCGCTGATCGTCAAGGTTTGCCCAAACAACAATTGGGATCTCACAAACCAGATCCGAATTTTCTGGCCAACACTGAATGATCTCCTGATTCACCAGCTCCTCAGCCACCATTGATTCAGGTAACCATGCCATTCCCATATGGCGCAGTACCATTTCTCGTATTGTTTCGCTTAGCCCAGTCTCAAACACTTTTTTCAACCGTGGGCGCACTCGTTGTTCTGCCGGATCAATAATACGTCTGACAAAGGTATAGTCGCTGTAGCATAGCCAGGGGATCGCGGTATGCGGATCATCCAGTTTGTCCGCGAGTTGCGCAGAAACCACCGGGATAAAACGCTCATATCGCCATAAAGAACGTTTCAGCCCTCCGGCAATCTCCAGCCCCGGTTGTGAAGAGGGTAAATCGTACGTCACCAGCATATCAATTTGCCGGTTTATCAGGGCATTAAAGTGATTATCAATCCCCTGGATGCTGGCATTTACCGTGAAGTTTAATTGCGGTTCACTTTGGCGCAAATAGTTGATCATATCCGGCAAGATATTCACCGACAGCGTATGCAGGCTAACCATTACCAGCGTATTGTCCGTTGCTGGCATCATCGCCGACAGCTCGTGGCGCGCCTCTGTTAACGTGCTGAGGACGTGCCTGGCATAAGGTTCAAAGCGTTCGCCATAACAGGTTAGTGTAACGGGCGTCGTGGTGCGGTCAAACAGCGGGACCCCCAACATCTCCTCCAGAGCCTTTATACGTCGGCTTAGCGCGGGTTGGGTGATATGCCGCTGTATCGCTGCCTGGGAGTAATTCCCATACTGGCTCAACGCCAGAAAATCTTCTAACCACTTCGAATCCACGTCTCATTCCCCATCATGCCATAACCGTATCCACCGATGACAAATCGGCAATAGTCACAGTTATAGTAATGGCTTTAATGTGGGCATCATAACAACAATATTCTGTTTCACCTGCCGACTCTCACCCTCGACGTTTGACAGGACCGATATGTTTACTTTACTGACCAATGCCCGCGTTTTTTCTCCGGAGGATTTAGGCCTCTGTTCCCTGCTCATACATGCCGATCGCATTGTGGCTGTTGAAAAAGATATTGCACTCTTTGATGGTGTCAAAGAGGTCATCGATTGCCGCGGTAAGTGGGTAATTCCCGGAATTATCGATCAGCATGTTCATCTTACCGGCGGCGGCGGTGAAGCCGGCTTTGCCAGCCGGACGCCAGCCGTCAAGCTGCGCGATCTGATTCAGGCCGGTATTACGACGGTCGTCGGCGTGCTGGGTACTGATGCGATATCCCGCTCCCCGAAAGATCTTTACGCCAAAATGCAGTCCCTCAATCTGGAAGGCCTGCGTGCGTATATGCATACCGGAGCCTACGCGGTACCCAGCCCGACAATTACACGATCCATTCGCGATGATATGGCATTTATCCCGGCAATCCTGGGTGTCAAAATCGCCCTCGCCGACCACCGTGGCTCTTACCCCTCTTTCCAGGAATTATTGAGGATAGTCAGTGATATCCGCGTGGCTTCACTGCTGGCCGGAAAAAAAGGGTTGCTGCACGTACACCTGGGCAATCTGCCGGAAGGGATGTCACAGCTGATGGAACTGTGTGATGCCGGTATTCCAATTCATCACATTTCACCGACGCATGTCGCGAGGACAGAAGCATTGTTCGAACAGGCTATCGCTTTCGCACATCGCGGTGGCCATATCGACGTGACGTCTGGCGGCAGTCGATTTATGCCCCAGGAGCAAGCGATTCTCCACGCGCTGGAATCACAGGTTCCGGCCGATCGCATCACCATTAGCTCTGATGGCAATGGCAGCGTGCCGCGCTTTAATGCGCAAGGCATCGTAGAAGGGTTAAGCGCCGCGCCGGTAGCTGGCAACCTCAACCTGCTGCCTCGTCTGATTGATGTCGGTATTCCAGTGTCTCAGGCGATCGCGATGTTGACGGCGAACGTCGCACGCTCACTGGGTATTTCTGGCGGCGTACTTTGCGCAGGAGAACGTGCTGATATTTGCGTGCTCAATGACGACCTCTCACTGGCCCACCTGTTTGCCGCTGGAAAGCCGCTACTGCGTGATGGTGAGTGTCTGGTTACCGGCAACTTCGAGTAAGGGGGCGAGAATGTCATTATTACTGGCGCTACTCGCCATCATTTTTGCCGGACGTCTGATCCTGAAAAAGTACCACCCTCAGTCGGTGTTGCTCTTAACCGGGATCGTACTACTGCTTGTCGCGCATTTTAGCGGGATGACCACGCTCAGTAGTCTGGTAAAAAAGAGCACCGGATTTGGCCCCTTTGACGCCTTTGAGTTTATTCGCGACACCCTGAGCGTGCGTCTCGGCGGTCTCGGGCTACAAATCATGCTGATAGGTGGCTTTGCCACCTATATGTCGGCCATTGGCGCAAGTCAGGTGCTGGTGCGCGTCACATCCCGCCCCTTGCAACGTCTGAACTCCCCTTACCTGCTGCTAGGGCTGGCCTTGCTGCTGGGCCAATTTCTGTCGCTATTTATCAGTAGCGCCACCGGACTGGGTCTGCTATTGATGGCAACGCTTTACCCCCTGCTGACCCGTCTTGGCTGCAGCCGCGCCGCCGTTGCTGCAGTTATCGCCAGTACCTGTGCCGTTGAATTTGGCCCGGGTTCCGGGAACTCAGTTCTCGCCGCTAAAACGGCGGGTATCGAGGGAGTTAACTATTTTGTTCAGGATCAGTTACCGATCGTTGTCCCCGTTATTCTGTTCATCGCCCTGCTGCATATTGTTGTACAACGCTTTTTCGATCGCCGGGAGAGCGATGACAATACCGCGCAGCAAATGCAGACATTAACCTCAACCGAAGAAGCTGAAGCGCCGGTTGCCTGGCTATTCCTGCCGATGTTACCGCTGGTGTTGATGCTGGTGTGCAGTGATTTAGTATTCAGCTCACTCAAAATTACGCTCGATACCGCCGTACTGATAAGCCTGGCCATTACCCTGATTTGCGAATATTGCCGCCATCGTAAAGCTCGCGACGTGATGGCTGGCGTACAAAAAGTCTTCGACAGCATGGGCAGTGTGTTTGCCACGGTAGTCACGCTGATTATCGCCGGTGAAGTCTTCTCCGCCGGTCTGAAAGCGATTGGTGCGGTTGATGCGCTGCTGTCACTCTCAGGAGAATTTGGCCTCAGCGCAGCTTCCATAATCTTGCTGATGACGCTAATCACCTTTGCGATTTCAGCGTTGATGGGCTCCGGAAATGCAGCATTTTTCTCCTTCGCCCCGATGGTGCCGGATATCAGCCGCCATATCGGCAGCGACGTGGCGGTTATGATGCTACCGATTCAGATCTCAGCGGGCATTGGACGGACATTGTCGCCTATTGCCGGCGTGATTATCGCCATCGCCGGGATCGCAGGTGTATCACCGGTGGATATCGTTAAACGCACCGCAATTCCGATGCTGGGAGGATGGCTGCTGATGATTGCGCTGACATTCGCCCGATCCGGGCACTTGTTGGCGGTTCTCCCGTGGCTGAGCGTCCTCGTGCTATTGATGGTCGGTGGCTACTTCTGGCAGCGCCGACGTAAACAGCCGCTGGCAGTACAGTAAAAAAAAGCCGGAGTCTCTCAGACTCCGGCTCTTACACTTTACGGAAAGGGTTAAACGGCTTTCACTGCATCCGCAATGCGGTGCGCAAACTCCGTAACCTGTGCTTCGTCTTCACCTTCAACCATCACACGGATTAATGGCTCAGTGCCCGACTTACGCAACAGTACGCGTCCACGGTTACCCAGTGCCGCTTCAACCTCTGCCATCACCGCTTTCACGCTTTCATGTTCCAGCGGATCGCCGCTACCTGCGGTGTAACGTACGTTAACCAGCAGCTGTGGGAACATTTTCATACCGCTGCACAGGTCGTGCAAACTCATATGGTTGCGCACCATCGCCGCAAGCACCTGCAGGCCCGCCACGATGCCGTCACCGGTAGTGGTTTTGTCCAGCAGGATCACATGACCAGAGTTTTCGGCACCGATACGCCAGCCTTTTTCCTGCATTTTTTCCAGCACATAGCGGTCGCCAACTTTCGCACGGGCAAACGGAATACCCAGCTGTTTCAGCGCCAGCTCGAGGCCCATGTTGCTCATCAGTGTACCTACCGCACCACCACGCAGCTGTCCCTGACGCAGAGCTTCACGGGCGATGATGTACATGATCTGATCGCCATCGACCTTATTACCTTCATGGTCAACCATAATGATGCGGTCGCCATCGCCGTCCAGCGCAATACCCAGATCGGCTTTTTCCGCGATTACGCGCGCCTGCAGCGCACGAACATCGGTCGCGCCGACTTCTTCATTGATGTTCACGCCGTTCGGTTCACAGCCAATCGCAATGACGTTAGCACCCAGCTCGCGCAGTACATTTGGCGCAATGTGGTACGTTGCACCGTTAGCGCAGTCCACCACAATTTTAAGCTCGTTCAGGCTCAGTTCATTCGGGAATGTGCCTTTGCAGAACTCAATATAACGACCGGCAGCATCGACAATACGACTGGCTTTACCCAGTTCGGCCGAATCCACGCAGGTGATTGCTTTTTCCATCTCCGCTTCAATTGCTTCTTCAACTGCATCCGGCAGTTTGGTCCCGTCGATGGAGAAGAATTTAATCCCGTTGTCATAAAATGGGTTGTGAGAAGCGGAGATAACAATCCCGGCTTCAGCACGGAAAGCACGCGTCAGATAAGCAACGGCAGGTGTTGGCATGGGGCCGGTGAAAGAAGCTGACAACCCCGCGGCAGCCAGGCCCGCTTCCAGCGCGGACTCCAGCATATAGCCGGAAATACGCGTATCTTTACCGATAATGATTTTGCGTGAACCATGACGTGCCAGCACTTTTCCTGCCGCCCAGCCCAGCTTGAGCACAAAGTCAGGAGTGATTGGAGCGTCGCCTACACGACCACGAATCCCATCGGTGCCAAAATATTTACGATTACTCATAGCGTTTGTTTTCCTTTGCAGACAATGTGGCTTCCACCACACGCATCGCTTCTACGGTTTCTTTGACGTCATGGACACGAATAATCTGCGCTCCCTGCATTGCGGCAATGACCGCGCATGCAAGGCTGCCGCTCAAACGCTCAGATGGACCCACATTGAGCAATTGGCCAACCATTGATTTTCGTGACATCCCTACCAGCAGCGGCAGATTAAAATGATGAAATTCCGCCAGACGTGCCAGCAATGTGTAGTTGTGAGTAAGATTTTTACCGAATCCGAATCCTGGGTCGAGTAGCAATTTATCTTTTGTGATTCCGGCCCGTTCACAACGTGCTATTTGCTCAACAAAGTAACGATTTACCTCAGCAAATACATCCTCATACTTCGGTGCTTCCTGCATAGTTTTCGGCTGCCCCTGCATATGCATCAGGCAAACCGGCAATCCAGTTTCTGCCGCAGCTTCCAGCGCGCCCGGCTCCGAGAGTGAGCGAATGTCATTAATGATATGTGCGCCCACTCTGGCGCACTCACGAATGACCTCTGGTTTTGAGGTATCTACCGAAATCCACACTTCAAAACGTTGAGCAATTGCCTCCACCACCGGGATCACTCGCTGCAGTTCTTCTTCCACGCTAACATCCGCCGCTCCCGGTCGCGTAGACTCACCACCCACATCAATGATAGTCGCCCCTGCGTTAATCATCAGATTTGCGTGTTTTACCGCCTCAACCAGAGAGTTGTGCGCCCCGCCATCAGAAAAAGAGTCTGGTGTGACGTTTAAAATCCCCATGACGTGGGGATGGCTGAGATCCAGCGAAGATCCCTGAGCAAAGAGTTTCATAGTGTTATCCCTGGTATATACCCAATGAATTTCGAATTGCATCTGCATTAGCTTTCCTCGCTCACCCCAGTCACGTACTGATGTACGCTCCAGGGGATTCCCTGCGTCGCCGCCTTGATGCAATTCGAAATTCATTGGGTATAAGTTGATAAATAAAAAAACCCCGGAGCAAGCCCCAGGGTTTTCAATTAAAACATGGTCATCAGATGACGATAACTTATTTGTCGCCTAACTGCTCTGACATGTTGCCCGGGTTCGGCGTACGCGGCTCTTCAGCCGGACGCGGTGCACTCGGGGTGCCATTGTTGCCAGAGTTGTTAGATGAACCAGACTCTTCCCAACCCGCTGGCGGGCGCACATCGCGGCGAGCCATCAGATCATCAATCTGCGGTGCATCGATGGTCTCATATTTCATGAGCGCATCTTTCATCGAGTGCAGAATGTCCAGGTTATCGTTCAGCAGACGGCGAGCACGGTCATAGTTGCGCTCAATCAGTGATTTCACTTCCTGATCGATAATACGCGCGGTTTCATCGGACATATGTTTTGCTTTCGCAACAGAACGACCGAGGAACACTTCGCCTTCTTCTTCCGCGTACAGCAACGGCCCCAGTTTGTCAGAGAAGCCCCACTGAGTGACCATGTTACGCGCCAGATTCGTCGCGACTTTAATGTCGTTGGACGCACCGGTAGAAACATGTTCAGCACCGTAGATGATCTCTTCCGCCAGGCGACCGCCGTACAGCGTGGAGATCTGACTTTCCAGTTTCTGACGGCTGGCGCTAATTGCGTCGCCTTCAGGCAGGAAGAAGGTGACACCCAGCGCACGACCGCGCGGAATAATCGTCACTTTGTGCACCGGATCGTGCTCCGGCACCAGGCGACCGATGATTGCATGGCCAGCTTCGTGATACGCGGTAGATTCTTTCTGCGCTTCCGTCATCACCATGGAGCGACGTTCCGCACCCATCATGATTTTGTCTTTCGCTTTCTCGAACTCAACCATCGATACAACACGCTTGTTACCACGCGCTGCAAACAGTGCCGCTTCGTTCACCAGGTTCGCAAGATCCGCACCGGAGAAACCAGGCGTACCACGAGCAATGATTGCCGCATCGATATCCGGAGACAGCGGTACGCGACGCATATGCACTTTCAGAATCTGTTCACGACCGCGAACGTCTGGCAGCCCCACCACAACCTGACGGTCAAAACGGCCTGGGCGCAGCAGCGCAGGGTCAAGAACATCCGGACGGTTAGTTGCCGCGATAACGATAATACCTTCGTTACCTTCGAAGCCGTCCATCTCAACCAGCATCTGGTTCAGCGTCTGTTCACGTTCATCGTGACCGCCACCCAGACCAGCGCCACGCTGGCGACCTACGGCGTCGATTTCATCGATGAAGATGATACACGGTGCCGCTTTCTTGGCTTGTTCGAACATGTCACGCACACGAGATGCGCCCACACCAACGAACATTTCCACGAAATCAGAACCGGAAATTGTGAAGAATGGAACCTTCGCTTCACCCGCGATGGCTTTTGCCAGCAGGGTTTTACCTGTACCCGGAGGACCAACCATCAGGACGCCTTTCGGGATCTTACCGCCCAGCTTCTGGAAACGGCTCGGTTCGCGCAGGTATTCAACCAGTTCAGCGACCTCTTCTTTCGCTTCGTCACAACCCGCGACATCAGCAAAAGTGGTTTTGATCTGATCTTCGGTCAACATGCGCGCTTTGCTCTTACCGAACGACATGGCACCTTTGCCACCACCGCCCTGCATTTGACGCATAAAGAAGATCCAGACACCAATCAGCAGCAGCATTGGGAACCAGGAAATGAAGATAGAAGCCAGCAGGCTCGGCTCTTCAGGCGGCTCACCAACAACCTTGACGTTTTTGGTCAGCAGGTTATCAAGCAGCTTCGGATCGTTAACCGGAATGTAGGTCGTGTAACGGTTACTATCTTTCTTGGTAACGTTAATCTCACGTCCGTTGATACGCGCTTCACGAACCTGGTCCTGATTGACCTCTTGCAGGAAGGTAGAGTAATCAACCTTACGGCCATTAGACTCGCTGGGCCCAAAGCTCTGGAATACTGACATCAGCACAACGGCAATGACCAGCCAGAGTATTAGGTTTTTCGCCATGTCACTCAAGGGATTAACCTCATATTACAACTGTGTTAAAAACAGCGTCAGGATACTCTATATCCAGTGTCTTTCAAACTTTCGTTTGAAATCTACCGGTTATGGTTTACGCCCGGTCGCTACAATGTACACTTCACGCGAACGGGCGCGAGAAGAGTCCGGCTTACGAACTTTGACCTTCGTAAACAGGGAGCGAATCTCTCTTAGATACTCATCGAAGCCTTCGCCCTGGAACACCTTCACTACAAAACTACCACCTGGCGCTAATACATCACGAGCCATTCCAAGTGCCAGTTCAACCAGATACATGGCCCGGGGAATATCCACCGCCGGTGTTCCACACATATTTGGCGCCATATCAGACATGACAACTTGTACTTTACTGTCACCTACACGCTCAAGTAACGCTTTCAGGACTAATTCATCACGAAAGTCGCCCTGAAGGAAGTCCACACCAACGATTGGATCCATAGGTAAAAGATCGCAAGCGATAATGCGGCCGCTGTTTCCGATCTGCGTAACCGCATATTGCGACCAGCCACCGGGTGCAGCGCCGAGGTCAACAATCGTCATCCCCGGTTTAAAAATTTTGTCACTTTGCTGTATTTCATCAAGTTTAAACCAGGCACGGGAACGTAACCCCTTTTTCTGTGCCTGTTGAACATATTTATCGCTAAAGTGTTCCTGAAGCCAGCGACTCGAGCTGGCAGAACGCTTTTTACCTGTCATTTCACTTTCCCATCGGGCAGTTCATCGTAACCAATGGTGTAAATATCTACACAGCTATTTGGCGATATATGGGAGATGGCGGTAGAATGACCCGTTTTCAATCCCAACGTAAGCAAAAATATACGATGAATCTGAGTACTAAACAAAAACAGCACCTGAAAGGTCTGGCACATCCGCTCAAGCCTGTAGTTATGCTTGGCAATAATGGTTTGACCGAAGGGGTACTGGCCGAGATTGAACAAGCGTTAGAGCACCATGAGCTTATCAAGGTGAAAATCGCCTCGGAAGATCGCGATACTAAAACCTTGATCGTGGAAGCTATCGTACGCGAAACCGGCGCCTGCAATGTACAGGTCATCGGCAAAACGCTGGTACTGTATCGCCCGACTAAAGAACGTAAAATCTCGCTGCCACGCTAAGAATATCCCAAAGTTGAACACGAAGTTTGTGTAAAACGCGGGAATTTCCGCTAGCAGGAGAGCAAAATGCCACGCTCTCTTCGTTGATAAAAGGCCGCTATGCGGCCTTTTTCCTTTCTTTACAATACATCAACATCTTGAGTATTGGGAAATTCTTACAGGTATTCGACCTTCGTCACTTCATACTCAACTTCGCCGCCCGGCGTTTTGATAACCACCACGTCATCCTGCTCTTTACCAATCAGGCCACGAGCAATAGGTGAGTTCACCGAAATCAGGTTTTGTTTAAAATCGGCCTCATCATCGCCCACAATGCGCCAGGTCTGCTCTTCATCGTTATCAAGATTCAGAACGGTAACCGTCGCACCGAACACAACGCGGCCGTTATTTGGCATTTTAGTGACGTCAATAACCTGCGCGTTAGACAGTTTGGCTTCGATATCTTTAATGCGACCCTCGCAGAATCCCTGCTGTTCACGCGCCGCGTGATACTCCGCGTTCTCTTTCAGGTCACCGTGTTCACGCGCTTCCGCGATCGCGGCAATAATTTCAGGGCGACGCACAGATTTAAGAAAATCCAGTTCTTCGCGCAGTTTTTCAGCACCACGTAAGGTCATCGGGATAGCTTGCATTTGTTATACCTCTTGAACATTCCTGTAGGGGGTGGTTGTCCTCACCCCGGCTGCTAAGCCCACCCTGGCATACGCCATGCCAGAGTCAGAAGCAAAAAAATACCGACCCGGGGCACGAGGTCCCAGGTCAGCTACAATTCTCCATTTGATGTTCATTTTACCCTGGAGTTCCCTATGGGTCATCGTTTACTTTTTGGGGCGTTGCGCCGTAGTATGACGGCCTGTTTCCAGGTTGTTAGCGCGAGATTATGCGATTTTCCAGATTTACCATTGGATTGACTGCCAGTATAGCGTTCAGCGTTCAGGCTGCGAACGTCGACGAGTATATCAATCAACTCCCTGCCGGGGCCAACCTCGCCCTTATGGTACAGAAGGTTGGCGCTCCTGCTCCTGCTATTGATTTTCATAGCCAGCAGATGGCACTCCCCGCCAGTACCCAGAAAGTGATCACCGCGCTGGCGGCATTGATTCAGCTCGGGCCGGACTTTCGTTTTACCACCACGCTTGAGACGAAAGGCAACGTGGAAGGCGGGGTATTAAAAGGTGACTTAGTGGCGCGATTTGGTGCCGATCCGACGCTAAAACGTCAGGATATCCGCAATATGGTGGCAACCCTGAAAAAATCAGGCGTGACGCAAATTGCCGGAAATGTCCTGATCGACACCTCTATTTTCGCCAGTCATGATAAAGCCCCTGGCTGGCCCTGGAACGACATGACGCAGTGTTTTAGCGCACCGCCCGCAGCAGCCATTGTCGATCGTAACTGTTTCTCTGTTTCACTCTACAGCGCGCAAAAACCCAACGATCTCGCCTTTATTCGCGTGGCATCTTATTACCCGGTCACCATGTTCAGCCAGGTGCGTACTCTCGCCCGAGGTTCTGCGGAAGCGCAATATTGTGAACTGGATGTGGTTCCCGGCGATCTCAACCGCTATACGCTGACCGGATGCCTGCCCCAACGAGCCGATCCGCTGCCGCTGGCGTTCGCCATTCAGGACGGAGCCAGCTATGCCGGGGCGATTATCAAAGATGAGCTAAAACAAGCAGGGATCACTTACAGCGGTACTCTGCTGCGCCAGACGCAGGTCAACGAACCGGGAACCGTAGTCGCCAGCAAACAATCAGCACCGTTGCATGATCTGCTTAAGATTATGCTGAAAAAATCAGACAACATGATTGCCGACACCGTTTTTCGCATGATTGGCCATGCGCGATTTAACGTACCGGGCACCTGGCGGGCAGGTTCAGATGCCGTACGTCAGATCCTGCGTCAGCAGGCGGGCATCGATATTGGCAACACGATTATTGCCGACGGCTCTGGCCTCTCTCGCCATAACCTGATTGCCCCCGCCACCATGATGCAGGTGCTGCAATATATCGCTCAACACGATGACGAGCTGAACTTTATCACTATGCTGCCGCTGGCGGGGCACGATGGCTCCCTGCAATACCGTGCAGGCCTGCATCAGGCTGGTGTTGATGGTAAGGTTTCAGCGAAAACAGGCTCACTTCAAGGGGTGTACAACCTCGCGGGGTTCATCACCACCGCCAGCGGGCAACGCATGGCGTTCGTGCAGTATCTGTCTGGCTATGCGGTAGAGCCTGCAGACCAGCGCAACCGACGTATTCCACTGGTGCGCTTCGAGAGTCGGCTGTACAAAGATATATATCAAAATAACTGAGTATGTTTGCCGGATGGCGGCGCAAACGCGCCTTATCCGGCCTACAGCGCGTCCTGGAAACAAAAACCCCGGCAACATGGCCGGGGTTTTTATTGGGATTAACGCTTGTAAATGAACTCAACGCCTTCTTCGTCGTCTTCGTCCCAATCATCATCCCAGTCATCTTCCGCTTCGTCTTCGACTTCAGCGAGCTGCTGGCGGTGATAATCATCCCACATGAACTCAACTTTCTCCGGCTGTTTCGCTTCTTCAGCCTGAACGATTGGGTTCTCAATGATAAAGGTCATTACATCCCAGCAAAGATCCTTCACACCCAGCTGGCTGGCAGCAGAGATCAGGTAATATTTACCTTCCCAGCCCAGCGCTTCAGCGATGGCTTTCGCTTTTTCTTCCGCTTCAGCTTTGTCCATCAAATCAATTTTGTTGAACACTAACCAGCGTGGTTTAGACGCCAGATCCTGACTGTATTTTTCCAGTTCGCCAATAATGATACGGGCGTTTTCTACCGGATCGGAACCGTCAATCGGATCGATATCAATGAGGTGCAGCAACACGCGGCAACGCTCCAGGTGCTTCAGGAAGCGGATACCAAGACCAGCGCCTTCAGCCGCGCCTTCAATCAGACCCGGAATGTCGGCAACCACGAAGCTCTTTTCGTTGTCCATACGCACAACGCCGAGGCTCGGTACCAGCGTGGTGAACGGATAATCCGCCACTTTCGGTTTCGCCGCAGACACTGCACGGATAAACGTCGATTTACCGGCGTTTGGCATACCCAGCATACCCACGTCTGCCAGCAGCATCAGCTCCAGCATCAGGTCACGCTTATCGCCAGGTGTACCCATCGTTTTCTGACGCGGGGTACGGTTGACCGACGATTTAAAACGGGTGTTACCCAGACCGTGCCAGCCGCCTTTAGCGACCATCAGACGCTGACCGTGTTTGGTCATGTCGCCCATAGTTTCGCCCGTGCCCTGATCGATAACACGCGTACCGACAGGCACTTTAATCGTGACATCTTTACCACGCTTACCGGTGCAATCACGGCTCGCGCCATTCTGACCACGTTCCGCACGGAATGATTTTTCAAAACGGTAATCGATCAGCGTGTTCAGGTTTTCGTCGGCTTCCAGCCAGACGTCACCGCCATCACCACCGTCACCACCGTCCGGACCGCCTTTTGGGATGTATTTTTCGCGGCGGAAGCTGACACAACCGTTACCGCCATCGCCTGCAACGACCAGAATCGATGCTTCATCAACAAACTTCATTTTACTCTCCGTAAATCATTCGCCTGAGCGGGGTTGCGAAACCACCGTTTCATGCTTACGTAAACCGCCCCAAATTCGATGACCAATGGCGGAATACATCGCGCCCGCAACCACGATAAACGCACCGAGATAACCTAAAAGGTTTAGCATCGGTCTGGCGAAGAAATCGGGCCAGGCCAGTGATAATAAATCTGAAAATAACAACGTAAACAGCGGCGTGAGCGTAATTATGGCGCTCACCTGCGCCGCCTGCCAGCGAGCCATTGCTTCCGCAAGGGCACCGTATCCTACCAGCGTATTCAGGCCGCAGAACACGAGGCATGCCAGCTGCCAGTCGCTGAGTTGCGCTATTACACCGGGTTTAGCCAGCGGCAACAACGCTATCGTACATAAAGTGTACAGCAAAAACAGGATCTGCGGTGATGCCAGGCGGCGCAATAACACCTTTTGCGCGACCCCATAACACACCCAAACCGTCGCGGCACCGACACCAAAGATCACACCCCAGGTGTAATCGGTCAGCCGGGTAAAAATTTCGATCAGACTGGTATTAAAAAACAACACCAATCCGCTCAGAAGCATAATAGCGCCAATAATCTGCGTGCCGCGCATCTTCTCCTTCAGGATAAAGACGCTGGCGATCATCATGCCAACCGGTGACAGTTGACCGATAACCTGCGAAGCCGTTGGGCTCAAATATTGCAAGGATGAACTAAACAGAATGAAGTTACCGAACAGCCCACCGGTAGCGATAGCCAGCAGTACCAGCCAACGCGCTTTGCGAAAAATACGCAATGGAGGGAGCTTTTTTTTAACCGCAAGAATAGCGCCAAGGCCAATACTTGCCATTAAAAAACGGTAAAACACCACGGTAGGAGGCTCCATCACCTCCAGCACTTGCTTCATTGCTATTGGCAAGGCCCCCCAACATACTGCCGTTGTGAGTGCTAACAGAATACCAATGCCTGCCTGCTGCTTCATGCCGTATTCCCTGCAAGGGCTCGTTTCCGGGTTGTCACGCGCGACGAGCGTATTTACCGGCCGTCGAATGTAAAAAGCCCCGCAACGTGTTGCGGGGCTTTTATCCGTTACCGGGACGCGAAAAACTTATTCAGCAACGATGCTGATGAATTTACGGTTTTTCGGGCCTTTCACTTCAAATTTCACTTTACCGTCTGCTTTAGCAAACAGAGTGTGGTCTTTGCCGCAACCAACGTTGGAGCCAGCGTGGAATTTAGTACCACGTTGACGAACGATGATGCTACCAGCCAGAACTGTTTCACCGCCGAAGCGTTTTACGCCCAGACGTTTAGCTTCTGAATCGCGACCGTTACGAGTCGAGCCGCCAGCCTTTTTATGTGCCATTTAATCTGCTCCCCTTAACTTAAGCGCTGATGCCAGTGATTTTCACATCAGTGAACCACTGACGATGGCCCTGCTGCTTACGGTAGTGTTTACGACGACGAAACTTAACAATTTTAACTTTCTCGCCACGACCGTGAGCAACGACTTCAGCTTTGATAACGCCGCCATCAACGAAAGGAACGCCGATTTTGACTTCTTCACCGTTTGCGATCATCAGAACTTCAGCGAACTCAACAGATTCGCCAGTTGCGATGTCCAGCTTTTCCAGGCGAACGGTCTGACCTTCGCTTACTCGGTGTTGTTTACCACCACTTTGGAAAACCGCGTACATAAAAAACTCCGCTTCCGCGCACACCTTTTTGATGATTCAGAGTGCGCTATAAATATTCACAATAGGGCGCGAATATTACGCAAAACGCGAGCCTTTGACAAGTGCTACCGTCAATACATGAAGAAAAAAAACACAACGTGTACCGTAACGTTTATCTGCGGCGTTTTTTCAGTACAATCAGCATATATTTCTAACCCTAAACCCGACGTTACCTTCTCAAATAGTGAGGTAATCGGGGCGAGAAGCCCGGCTTTTGCGATGAATTTAGAAAAAATCAATGAGTTAACCGCGCAAGATATGGCGGGGGTCAATGCGACAATCCTTGAACAGCTCAATTCCGACGTCCAGTTGATCAATCAATTGGGGTACTACATCGTGAGCGGCGGCGGAAAACGCATTCGTCCAATGATCGCTGTACTCGCGGCGCGCGCTGTTGGTTATCAGGAAAATGCCCACGTCACGATCGCTGCCTTAATCGAGTTTATCCACACCGCGACCCTGCTTCATGACGATGTAGTGGATGAATCCGATATGCGCCGTGGGAAAGCCACGGCGAATGCAGCCTTTGGTAATGCGGCCAGCGTTCTGGTCGGCGATTTTATCTATACCCGCGCCTTTCAGATGATGACCAGCCTCGGTTCGCTGAAAGTGCTGGAAGTGATGTCTAAAGCGGTCAACGTTATTGCTGAAGGCGAAGTCCTGCAGTTAATGAACGTCAATGACCCGGATATCACCGAAGAAAACTATATGCGTGTTATCTACAGCAAGACGGCTCGTCTGTTTGAAGCCGCGGCCCAATGTTCAGGTATCCTTGCAGGTTGTAGCGATGAGCAAGAGAAAGGCCTGCAGGATTATGGCCGTTACCTTGGCACCGCTTTCCAGCTTATCGACGATTTACTGGATTACAGCGCAGATGGCGAGCAGTTGGGTAAAAACGTCGGGGATGACCTCAACGAAGGTAAACCTACGCTACCGCTACTGCATGCGATGCGTCACGGCACTCCTGAGCAGGCGCAAATGATTCGCCAGGCGATTGAGCAAGGTAATGGTCGCCACCTTCTGGAGCCGGTTCTGGAAGCAATGAACGCTTGCGGATCACTGGAATGGACCCGTCAACGTGCAGAAGAAGAAGCCGATAAAGCCATCGCGGCGCTTCAGGTACTTCCAGATACTCCGTGGAAAGAAGCCCTGATTGGCCTGGCGCATATCGCCGTACAGCGCGACCGTTAATTTCCCTCGTCTCGCTTCCCAGCATCCCGTGCAGCACACGGGATGTTCTTATAAGCTCTCAAAAAATCACAAAAACAATCAAACAACATGTATGACCTTGACATATTCTGAATATGTAAGCACTTTACGAGAACATTTTAGAACATTCGTTCTCGAGGCGTATAGTAACTCCACAGGCTGATTGTGAAACCGTAACTGGTTAACCAAAGGAGATGTGGAACTATGGAAAGCAAATTCATTGACTGGCATCCGGCTGACATCATCGCGGGGCTACGTAAGAAAGGCACGTCAATGGCCGCTGAGTCACGTAAGAATGGCTTGAGTTCATCAACGCTGGCAAATGCGTTAACCCGGCCATGGCCGAAAGGTGAATTGATTATCGCGAGAGCACTGGGAACAGACCCGTGGGTAATTTGGCCGTCACGCTACCATGACACCAGGACGCATGAATTCATCGACAGAACGCGGATGATGAGAGTACGGAAAGAAAAAAAGCGTCTTGAGTAGTGGTGAAACAGCAACCCCCGGATCAACGATCCTGGGGGTTACAACACGCGTAGGCGATTACTCGCCTTTAATGCGCTCTATGTTTGCGCCCAGCGCACGCAATTTATCCTCGATGCGCTCATAGCCGCGATCGATGTGATAAATGCGGTCAACAACCGTTGTGCCTTCAGCGATACATCCCGCTAACACCAAACTTGCTGACGCGCGCAGATCGGTCGCCATTACCTGTGCACCGGAGAGCGTTTCAACGCCGTGACAAATCACAGTATTGCTTTCGATTTCCGCGTGAGCCCCCATACGGCTCAGTTCAGGCACGTGCATAAAGCGGTTCTCAAACACGGTTTCCGTAATGAAGCCTGTCCCTTCGGCCACCAGGTTCAACAGCGTGAACTGGGCCTGCATGTCGGTCGGGAAAGCCGGATGTGGCGCAGTGCGCACATTAACCGCTTTAGGGCGTTTGCCGTGCATGTCGAGGCTAATCCAGTCTTCACCGACTTCGATATCCGCACCGGCATCACGCAGCTTCGCCAGAACAGCATCCAGTGTGTCTGGTTGCGCATTACGGCAGATAATTTTGCCGCGAGAAATCGCCGCCGCCACCAGGAACGTCCCGGTTTCAATACGATCAGGCAGAACGCGATACACCCCGCCGCCGAGGCGTTCAACGCCTTCAATGGTGATACGGTCGGTACCCTGCCCTGTGATCTTCGCACCCAGCGCAATCAGGAAATTCGCGGTATCCACAATTTCCGGCTCACGTGCGGCGTTTTCGATGATGGTCGTGCCTTCGGCAAGCGTTGCCGCGCACATGATAGTGACCGTCGCACCGACGCTTACTTTGTCCATCACGATGTGCGCGCCTTTCAGGCGGCCATCAACGGACGCCTTCACATAGCCTTCTTCCAGCTTGATGGTGGCACCTAACTGCTCCAGACCGGTAATGTGCAGGTCAACCGGGCGCGCGCCGATAGTACAGCCGCCCGGCAGAGAAACCTGACCCTGACCAAAGCGAGCGACCAGTGGCCCCAATGCCCAGATAGACGCACGCATGGTTTTCACCAGATCGTACGGTGCACAGAAGACGTTAACGTCACGCGCATCAATGTGCACAGACCCATTACGCTCTACTTTCGCCCCCAACTGGCTCAGCAGTTTCATGGAGGTATCTACGTCCTTCAGTTTTGGGACGTTTTGAATTTCTACAGGTTCTTCAGCCAGCAGCGCCGCAAACAGGATCGGCAGTGCGGCATTTTTAGCGCCTGAAATTGTGACTTCGCCCTGGAGCTTGGTTGGCCCCTGAACACGGAATTTATCCATTATTCTGTTCTCTGTTAAGAATTCATCTTCGCTACCGGCATATCACCCGTAGCTCAAAAACCGTTAAGTTTGCGATCGCGCGCCCATTCCGCTGGGGTAAACGCTTTAATCGACACAGCATGAATGCGGTTATCCGCAATATACTCCATCAATGGGCCATAGACCGATTGCTGCTTCTTTACCCGGCTCATGCCGTCAAACATCTCACCCACGGCAATAACCTGAAAGTGACTGCCGTCACCAGAAACGTGGACTTCCTGGAGGGAGAGTGCGTTCATCAGCACGCTCTGAATTTCATTATTTTCCATGGGCTCTTCATTCGTCAGATAGTGAAAACAGCCCAACATCTTAGAGCAAAGTGGCGCTGTCATAAATAAGCAAAAAGCCTCGCTGATAAATCAGACAAGGCTTTGGCGGCAGATCCCCTTCAGGGGTTTTGCCGGATGGCGGCACAAGGCCTTATCCGGCCTACAAAAATTAACGCGGAAGGACGTCGTCAGGCAAATTGTAAAGCTGTGCCAGGGTGTAAACCTTATCGTTAACACCGGTAAGCGAAACGCGATTCCCCTGTTGCTTGCCCTGGTCAACCAGATGCAACAGCAATGCCAGACCACCGGTATCAACCCGGGAAACCTGGCTCAGATCGATGCAGGTGACCCCTTTCATCGCCTCAATACGTGCATCCCATAACGGATTTAACACGTCCTGATCCAGCTCTCCCGCGAGCGTCAGCTTGTCACCTTCACGCGTCCAGGTGAGTGACTGCGTCATTATTTCTTCTCTTCCAGGGTGATTTTCTGCTGAGAGATAGATTTCAGCTGCGCGGTCAGGCCATCAATACCTTTCGTGCGCAGCAGGTCGCTCCACTCATTTTGCTTAGTGGTGATCATACTTACGCCTTCGGCGATCATGTCATACGCCTGCCAGTTACCGGTCTGAGAATTTTTACGCCACTGGAAATCCAGACGCACCGGCGGACGTCCGTTTGGATCGATGATGGTTACGCGGATAGGCACAATCGTCGCATCACCCAGCGGCTGTTCCGGCGCGATCTGATAGGTCTGACCGTGGTACATCGCCAGCGCCTGACCGTAAGCCTGCTTCAGATATTCACGGAATGCGGCGAAATAGGCGTCACGCTGAGCGGGAGTGGCATCTTTGTAGTAACGACCCAGTACCAGCGCGCCAGCATATTTAACCTGCACATAAGGCAGCAGTTCCTGATCGACAACCTGACGCAGATAGTCCGGGTTGGAACGAATTTTAGGTTGCTCGTTTTTCAGACGATCGAAAGTTCTCTGCGCCGCCTCATTCATCAGTTTATACGGGTTAGTCTGGTCCGCTGCGGTTGCCACGCTAAGTGGGGCAATGACCAGCATAGCCACCATCATCAATCGTTTAAACATACGTCGATTCTCCTGAGATTATTTCGTTGCGCCCGCAGGCGTAGTGGCTTCATTATTGCCTTCAGTTGCGGCTGGCGCATCGCCAGAATTCTTATTGTCATCACCTTTACTGTTGCTGTTGTAGAGGAATTGACCAATCATATCTTCCAGCACCATCGCAGATTTCGTGTCCTGAATCGTACTGCCATCTTTGAGGATAGACGTTCCCAGCTCAGGATCTTCAAAACCCACGTTTAATGCCAGATACTGCTCACCCAGCAGACCAGAGGTGCGGATGCTCAGCGAGCTGGTGTCCGGGATATGGTTAAAGCGCGATTCGATGTCCAGCGTTACGCGTGGCAGGTAAGTTTTGGGATCTAACGAGATATCCGAAACTCGCCCCACAACAACCCCACCAATCCGCACGGGAGAGCGCTCTCTCAGGCCGCCGATATTATCAAAGGTCGCATAAACCGTGTAGGTTGGTTCAGTACGCATGGAGGTCACATTAGCCGCTTTCAGGCAGACAAATAGCGCCGCCAGCAGCGCAACCAGCAGGAATACCCCAACCCAAATTTCATTTTTTTTCGTTTGCATGAACTCAATTCCCAAACATCAGTGCGGTCAGCACAAAATCCAGCCCCAGAACGGCAAGAGAGGCGTGCACAACGGTGCGTGTCGTAGCCCGGCTAATTCCGGCGGAGGTCGGAATCGCATCATAACCATTGAACAATGCAATCCAGGTGACCGTAATGGCGAACACCACGCTCTTAATCAAACAGTTGACCAGATCCAGACGCCAGTCGACGGCATTTTGCATAGCCGACCAGAAAAAGCCGGCATCAATACCTTTCCAGCTTACGCCAACCAGTGAACCACCCCAGATCCCCACGGCGACAAAAATAATCGTCAGCAGCGGCAATGAAATGACACCCGCCCAAAAACGCGGAGAGACCACTCGACGCAGAGGATCAACCGCCATCATTTCCAGGCTGGAAAGCTGTTCGGTTGCCCGCATCAGGCCGATTTCCGCGGTTAACGCCGATCCGGCTCGCCCGGCGAACAGCAGCGCCGCAACAACCGGCCCCAGTTCTCGCAGCAAGGACAGCGCCACCAGCATACCGAGACTGGTTTCTGCGCTGTAGGTTGTCAGGACCAGGTATCCCTGCAATCCCAGCACCATCCCGATGAACACGCCAGAAACGATAATGATCAGCATCGACAGGACACCGACATTATAGAGCTGGCGGATCAGCAGCGGCGCATGTTTGCGAAACTCCGGCTTGCCGACTACCGCATTGAACAACATTAATCCGGCTCGCCCGAACGTCCTGAGGGTTTTTATTCCCCGATGTCCGAGTGATGCCAGCGCATTTAACAACATGGGTGGCTTAACTCCCTGTTTTGAGTAAATCGGTGTGGTAGTCGCCCGCTGGGTAGCGGAACGGAACCGGCCCATCGGCAATACCATCGAGGAACTGACGCACGCGCGGATCGGCATTTTCTTGTAGTGCCTGAGCACTACCGTAGGCCACTATCTTTTTGTCCGCCATAATATAGGCGTAATCCGCAATACTCAGTACCTCTGGCACATCATGAGAGACCACCACGCAGGTGACGCCCAGCGCGTTGTTCAGTTCTGAAATCAGCTTCACCAGCACACCCATGGTGATAGGATCCTGACCGACGAACGGTTCATCAAACATAATGAGATCTGGCTCCAGCGCAATGGCGCGTGCTAATGCCGCACGTCGCGCCATCCCCCCGGATAATTCAGAAGGCATGAGTTTTGCCGCACCACGCAGGCCGACAGCTTCCAGCTTCATCATCACCGTGCTCTTGAGCAACGCCTTGGGCAGCGTCGTATGCTCACGCAGTGGATAAGCGACGTTGTCAAACACGTTCATGTCGGTAAACAGCGCCCCGGACTGAAACAGCATACTCATGCGCTTACGCACGGTGTACAAACGTGAACGAGACATGGCTGGGACGTTTTCGCCGTCAAACAGGATTTCGCCCTTATCTGGCGGGATCTGCCCGCCAATCAGACGTAACAGCGTCGTTTTGCCGATGCCTGATGGCCCCATGATCGCCGTCACCTTACCGCGCGGCACCGTCAGGGAAATATTATCAAAGATGCAGCGGTCACCTCGGGAAAAGCTGACATCGCGCATATCGACTAGATTCGCCACAGACTGACCCATTGATTCATCCTTTACTATTGCCTCGTTGATCGAAGAGTTGGCGCTCAATTTAGCCCTGAACTCGACATATTTACAGATTATTGCCTGTCCTGGTTAGCGAAAGCTGGCATTTGTTTTACTTTTTAGCCGCATAAAGTCAAAATTAAGAATTCGTTACGGCTTCCAGAAGATCCTTCAAGTGGACCGGCGAGTATACCTGAAGAAAGGACTTTAGATGCTTTTAGCGACGGCACTGTTAATAATTGGTTTACTTCTGGTGGTCTACGGTGCCGACCGTCTGGTATTTGCTGCATCTATTTTATGCCGCACCTTCGGTATCCCCCCCATCATTATTGGAATGACGGTCGTCAGCATCGGCACATCCCTACCTGAGATTATTGTCTCTGTTGCGGCATCAATGAATGGGCAGCTCGATTTAGCCGTCGGTACCGCCATCGGCTCCAACATCACCAATATTCTTCTTATTTTAGGCCTGTCAGCACTCATTCATCCTTTTACCGTGCATTCCGATGTTCTGCGTCGTGAATTACCGTTAATGTTGCTGGTAAGCATTTTGGCCGCGTCCGTTCTGTATGACGGGCAGTTAAGCCGCAGTGATGGCCTCTTTCTTCTGCTTCTGGCCGTGCTATGGCTGCTATTCATTGTTAAAATCGCCCGTCTGGCAGAACGCCAGGGCAATGACAGCCTGACTCGGGAGCAAGTTGCGGAACTGCCTCGCGAAGGCGGATTGCCTGTCGCATTTTTATGGCTGGGGATAGCGCTGATCATTATGCCAATGGCAACGCGTATGGTGGTTGATAACGCCACTGTACTGGCAAATTACTTTGCCATGAGCGAGCTTACTATCGGTTTGACGGTCGTCGCCATTGGTACCAGCCTGCCAGAACTGGCAACCGCCATTGCAGGTTTGCGTAAAGGTGAAAGCGATATTGCCGTCGGTAACATCATCGGCGCTAACATTTTTAATATTGTTATCGTTCTTGGGTTACCTGCACTGATTACACCGGGCGAGGTCAACCCGATGGCCTTCGTCCGGGACTACAGCGTCATGCTGCTGGTGAGCGTTATTTTTGCATTACTCTGCTGGCGACGTCCGCGCCAGATTGGTCGTGGCGCAGGGGCGCTTCTGACCAGCGGTTTTATCATATGGCTGGCGATGCTGTATTGGTTATCGCCACTTCTCGTTGGATAACTGGAAACGCATTATGTCGCACTTAGAGTTGCAACCGGGTTTTGACTTTCAGCAAGCAGGCAAGGAAGTCCTGACAATTGAACGTGAAGGCCTGGCGGAGCTTGATCAGTACATCAACCAGAACTTTACCCTCGCCTGTGAAAAGATTTTCAGTTGCCCGGGCAAAGTCGTGGTGATGGGAATGGGAAAATCAGGGCATATCGGGCGCAAAATGGCCGCTACGTTTGCCAGTACCGGCACGCCCTCATTTTTTGTGCATCCTGGCGAAGCCGCACATGGCGATCTGGGTATGGTGTCACCGCAGGACGTCGTGATTGCCATTTCTAACTCCGGTGAATCTAATGAGATTGCAGCGTTAATTCCGGTGTTAAAACGCCTGCATGTCCCCCTTATCTGCATGACGGGTCGTCCGGAAAGCAGTATGGCGCGTGCAGCAGATGTCCATCTGTGTGTTAAAGTGCCCAAAGAAGCCTGCCCATTAGGTCTGGCACCGACCAGCAGCACGACCGCAACGCTGGTGATGGGCGATGCGCTTGCCGTTGCGTTACTAAAAGCACGCGGCTTCACCGCAGAAGATTTTGCGTTATCTCATCCTGGTGGCGCATTGGGGCGTAAGCTTTTACTGCGCGTTAACGATATTATGCATACGGGAGACGAAATCCCGCATGTGACCAAAAGCGCCAGCCTGCGTGACGCCTTACTGGAGATCACGCGGAAAAACCTCGGCATGACCGTCATTTGCGATGACGCGATGAAGATTGACGGCATCTTTACGGATGGCGATTTACGTCGTGTCTTCGATATGGGCGTTGATGTACGCCAGTTAGGTATTGCGGATGTGATGACCCCTGGGGGCATTCGCGTGCGTCCAGGGATTCTTGCCGTTGATGCCCTGAACTTAATGCAGTCCCGCCATATCACCTCGGTAATGGTTGCTGATGGCGACCAGTTACTGGGTGTGTTACATATGCATGATCTGCTGCGTGCAGGTGTAGTGTAAGAAACTCAAGGATAACGAAAATGAGTAAAGCAGGTGCGTCGCTTGCGACCTGTTATGGACCCGTCAGCACTGACGTCATCACCAGGGCAGAAAACATCCGTCTGCTGATCCTTGATGTGGATGGCGTACTGTCTGATGGTCTGATTTATATGGGCAACAACGGTGAAGAGCTGAAGGCGTTTAACGTCCGCGATGGCTACGGAATTCGCTGCGCGCTCACTTCCGGCATTGAGGTTGCCATTATTACCGGACGAAAGGCTAAACTTGTAGAAGATCGCTGTGCCACATTAGGGATCACACATCTGTATCAGGGGCAGTCGGACAAACTGGTTGCCTTTGGCGATCTGCTTAGCAAACTGGCGATCGCGCCTGAGAATGTGGCGTATGTTGGCGATGATCTGATCGACTGGCCGGTGATGGCAAAAGTGGGATTAAGCGTAGCGGTAGCGGATGCTCATCCGTTGCTGATCCCGCGGGCCGATTACGTCACCCGTATCGACGGGGGACGCGGCGCAGTGCGCGAAGTCTGCGACTTATTACTGCTGGCGCAGGGCAAACTGGATGAGGCCAAAGGGCAATCGATATGAGCAAAACCAGACGTTGGGTTATCATTCTACTGTCGCTGGCTGTCCTTGTGATGATTGGTATTAACCTGGCAGACAAAGACGACACCGCTCAGGTTGTCGTTAATAACAACGAGCCAACCTATAAGAGCGAGCATACCGACACCGTCGTGTACAGCCCTGAGGGCGCGCTGAGCTATCATTTGATCGCGCAACACGTTGAATATTATTCAGATCAAGCAGTTTCGTGGTTCACTCAACCGGTGTTAACCACGTTTGATAAGGACAAAGTACCGACCTGGTCAATCAAGGCCGATAAAGCCAAATTGACCAACGATCGGATGCTGTACCTGTATGGCCATGTTGAGGTTAACGCGCTGGTGCCTGACTCTCAACTACGCAGAATTACTACCGATAACGCGCAGATCAACCTTGTGACGCAAGATGTCACTTCCGATGATCTGGTCACGTTGTATGGAACAACATTTAACTCCAGCGGACTGAAGATGCGCGGCAACTTACGCAGCAAGAACGCCGAGCTGATTGAAAAGGTTAGAACCTCATATGAAATCCAAAACAAACAAACTCAGCCTTAATCTTGTGCTTGCCAGCTCACTTCTGGCCGCCAGCATTCCGGCATTCGCCGTCACTGGCGATACCGAGCAGCCGATCCACATTGAATCGGACCAGCAGTCTCTGGATATGCAGGGCAACGTGGTGACGTTTACCGGCAATGTCATCGTGACTCAGGGCACGATCAAAATTAATGCCGATAAGGTCGTCGTCACGCGTCCGGGCGGTGAAGACGGTAAAGAAGTGATTGACGGTTATGGCAATCCGGCGACCTTTTACCAGATGCAGGACAATGGTAAACCGGTTAAAGGCCGCGCCTCACAGATGCACTATGAGCTGGCAAAAGATTTCGTCGTCCTTACCGGTAAGGCTTATCTGGAACAACTCGATAGCAACATCACGGGCGATAAGATCACCTATCTGGTAAAAGAACAGAAAATGCAGGCCTTCAGTGAGAAAGGCAAACGCGTCACCACCGTTCTGGTTCCGTCGCAATTGCAGGACAAAAACAAGACCAAGGCTCCGGCAGAGAAAAAAGGTAACTGATTCGTTATGGCAACATTAACTGCAAAGAATCTTGCAAAAGCCTACAAAGGCCGTCGTGTGGTGGAAGATGTCAGCCTGACCGTCAACTCCGGGGAGATCGTCGGTCTGCTCGGCCCTAACGGTGCGGGCAAAACAACAACCTTTTACATGGTTGTCGGCATTGTCCCGCGCGATGCGGGCAACATTATCATTGATGACGAAGATATCAGTCTGTTACCCCTGCATGCGCGTGCCCGTCGCGGTATCGGCTACTTACCGCAGGAAGCCTCTATTTTTCGTCGCCTGAGCGTATTTGATAACCTGATGGCGGTACTGCAAATTCGTGACGATCTTTCCAGCGAGCAGCGTGAAGATCGCGCCAATGAGCTGATGGAAGAATTCCATATCGAACATCTGCGTGACAGCCTTGGACAGGCACTCTCCGGTGGGGAACGCCGCCGTGTGGAGATCGCCCGCGCACTGGCCGCTAATCCTAAATTTATCCTGTTGGATGAACCCTTTGCCGGTGTTGACCCAATTTCCGTCATTGATATCAAACGTATTATTGAACACCTGCGCGACAGCGGGCTTGGCGTGCTGATTACCGACCATAACGTGCGCGAAACGCTGGCTGTTTGTGAGCGCGCCTACATTGTGAGCCAGGGACACCTGATTGCACACGGTACGCCGACAGAAATCCTGCAGGACGAGCACGTTAAACGCGTATACCTTGGGGAAGACTTCAGACTCTGATAGGGTAGTAGACTTCACGTCACCGCAGGAGACAACAACTCTGAACATGAAGCAAGGTTTGCAACTCAGGCTTAGCCAACAACTGGCGATGACGCCTCAGCTACAACAGGCTATCCGTCTGTTGCAGTTGTCCACGCTGGAACTTCAGCAAGAACTTCAGCAAGCGCTGGAAAGTAACCCACTGCTCGAGCAAACCGATCTTCACGACGAAATTGATACCCAGGAAAAGCAGGATAGCGAATCCCTCGATACGGCTGACGCACTCGAACAAAAAGAGATGCCAGAAGAGCTGCCGCTGGATGCCAGTTGGGATGAGATTTACACCGCAGGGACGCCGTCTGGCACCAGCGGGGATTACATTGACGACGAACTGCCTGTGTATCAGGGTGAAACCACGCAATCGCTGCAAGATTACCTGATGTGGCAGGTGGAACTGACCCCATTCTCAGATACCGATCGTGCTATTGCCACGTCAATTGTGGATGCAGTCGACGAAACGGGCTATCTCACCGTCACGCTGGACGACATTCTCGACAGCATGGGCGATGACGACATCGGTATCGATGAAATCGAAGCCGTGCTTAAACGCGTTCAGCGTTTTGATCCCGTGGGCGTAGCAGCCAAAGATCTCCGCGACTGCTTACTGATCCAACTTTCACAGTTTGATAAAGTCACGCCGTGGCTGGAAGAAGCACGCCTGATCATCAGCGATCACCTTGATCTGCTCGCCAACCACGACTTCCGCACCCTGATGCGCGTAACCCGACTGAAAGAAGATGTGCTGAAAGAAGCCGTCAATCTTATCCAGTCGCTTGACCCAAGACCTGGACAATCTATCCAGACCGGTGAACCAGAGTACGTCATCCCGGATGTGCTGGTGCGTAAGCATAACGATCGCTGGGTAGTCGAACTCAACAGTGACAGCATTCCGCGTTTACAGATCAACCAACACTACGCCGCCCTGTGCAATAACGCGCGCAATGATGCTGACAGCCAGTTCATTCGTAGCAACCTGCAGGATGCAAAATGGCTGATTAAAAGTCTGGAAAGCCGCAATGACACGCTATTGCGCGTTAGCCGCTGTATCGTTGAGCAACAGCAAGCCTTCTTTGAGCAAGGCGAAGAGTATATGAAACCGATGGTTCTGGCCGATATCGCCCAGGCCGTCGAGATGCATGAATCGACCATTTCCCGAGTGACCACGCAAAAGTATCTGCACAGTCCGCGCGGCATTTTTGAATTGAAGTATTTCTTCTCCAGTCACGTTAACACTGAAGGTGGAGGCGAAGCCTCTTCTACAGCTATCCGCGCATTGGTGAAGAAATTAATTGCTGCGGAAAACCCCGCGAAACCGCTGAGTGACAGCAAGTTAACCTCTATGCTGTCAGAACAAGGTATCATGGTGGCACGCCGCACCGTTGCGAAGTACCGAGAGTCTTTATCCATTCCGCCGTCTAACCAGCGCAAACAGCTGGTTTGACCCAACCGATAAGGAAGACACTATGCAGCTCAACATCACTGGAAATAACGTCGAAATCACTGAGGCCCTGCGCGACTTTGTCACCACAAAGTTTGCCAAGCTTGAGCAATATTTCGACCGGATTAATCAGGTCTATATTGTGTTGAAAGTGGAGAAGGTCACACACATCTCGGATGCAACACTGCATGTGAACGGTGGCGAAATTCATGCCAGCGCGGAAGGTCAGGATATGTACGCCGCCATTGACGGTTTAATTGATAAACTGGCTCGGCAGTTAACAAAACATAAAGATAAACTGAAACAGCACTAACTTGTCCGGGCAGTTAGCGGGTGCAGGACGGCCTGTTGTGCAGCACAACGGGCCATTTGTACAGTTAGCGCTTAGGTGAAATTATGACAAATAACGATACGACTCTACAACTGAGCAATGTTCTTAACCAGGAATGTACGCGCGCGGCCGTTCACTGCCAAAGCAAGAAACGCGCACTGGAAATCATCAGTGAACTGGCGGCCAAACAACTCAGCTTGCCTCCTCAGGTGGTATTTGAAGCCATTCTGACGCGCGAAAAAATGGGCAGTACCGGTATTGGCAATGGTATTGCCATTCCGCATGGAAAGCTGGAAGAAGACACCCTGCGTGCGGTTGGTGTATTTGTTCAACTTGAAACGCCAATCGCGTTCGATGCCATTGATAATCAACCCGTCGATCTGCTTTTCGCCCTGCTGGTCCCGGCGGACCAAACCAAGACGCATTTGCATACATTGTCACTGGTTGCCAAACGCCTGGCAGATAAAACCATCTGTCGTCGCCTGCGCGCCGCACAGAGTGACCAGGAGTTGTATCAAATCATCACTGACACCGAAGGTGGACAGGATGAAGCATAACAACCCAATGGCATCCTTTTCTGTCGTTGTGAGGAGAAACAGTACATGGTACTGATGATCGTCAGCGGTCGTTCAGGGTCAGGTAAGTCTGTCGCCCTGCGTGCGCTGGAAGATATGGGTTTTTACTGCGTGGATAACCTTCCCGTCGTGTTGTTGCCCGAACTGGCTCGAACCCTCGCCGATCGCCAGATATCTGCGGCTGTCAGCATTGATGTGCGCAACATGCCCGAATCCCCGGAGATTTTTGAGCAGGCCATGAGTAACCTGCCTGAAGGCTTCTCACCGCAACTGCTGTTCCTTGATGCCGACCGTAACACGCTAATTCGCCGCTACAGCGATACGCGCCGTTTACACCCGCTGTCCAGCAAGAACTTGTCTCTGGAAAGCGCTATCGATAAAGAAAGCGATTTACTGGAGCCGTTGCGTTCACGCGCTGACCTGATCGTAGACACCTCTGAAATGTCTGTGCACGAGCTGGCGGAAATGTTACGTACCCGACTGCTGGGCAAACGTGAACGTGAATTAACGATGGTATTTGAGTCCTTTGGCTTTAAACACGGAATCCCTATTGATGCGGATTACGTCTTTGATGTCCGTTTCCTGCCTAACCCGCACTGGGATCCAAAGCTACGTCCGATGACCGGTCTGGACAGGCCCGTCGCGGCCTTCCTCGACAGACACACAGAAGTACACAATTTTATCTACCAGACTCGCAGCTATCTTGAGCTATGGTTACCCATGCTGGAGACCAACAACCGCAGCTACCTCACTGTAGCCATCGGCTGTACCGGCGGGAAACACCGTTCGGTGTATATTGCAGAGCAACTGGCAGACTACTTCCGCTCACGCGGTAAAAACGTGCAGTCACGCCATCGTACGTTGGAAAAACGCAAATCATGACCGTGAAGCAAACTGTTGAAATCACGAATAAGCTGGGCATGCATGCCCGGCCGGCAATGAAACTGTTTGAGCTAATGCAGGGTTTTGAAGCAGAAGTTCTGCTGCGTAATGATGAAGGGACGGAAGCCGAGGCAAACAGTGTTATCGCTCTGCTGATGCTGGATTCCGCCAAAGGACGCCAGATAGAAGTTGAAGCCACAGGTCCGCAGGAGGTTGAGGCTCTGGCAGCCGTGATTGCGCTGTTTAATTCGGGGTTTGATGAAGATTAGGGCAGCATCGACTAATACAGCTTATTTTCACGCATAAACGACTCACCGCCCAGCTGGCGCATTTGGCGCATGATCCACGCCTGACGACTGCGTACATAGCCGGAAGGCGCACTCGCCTTAAAACGTAACGGATTGGGCAGCACCGCCGCCAGCAATGCCGCTTCAGACGGGCTAAGACGGCTGGCGGGTTTACGGAAATAGCGCTGTGATGCAGCCTCTACACCGAATACTCCATCGCCAAACTCCGCAATATTCAAATAAACCGTCAGGATTCGTTTCTTGCTCCAGACGGTTTCTATCCCCAGCGTTAACCCGGCCTCGAGCCCTTTGCGCACCCAGCTACGCCCATCCCACAAAAAGAGGTTTTTTGCCGTTTGTTGCGATAACGTCGAAGCGCCCCGAATACGGTTTTCATTACGTTCGTTATGCGCCAGCGCTTTCTCTATCGCTGAGACATCAAATCCCCAGTGATCGGGAAATTTCTGGTCCTCAGCAGCAATGACCGCCAGCCCCATCCACGGTGATATCTCATCCATACTGACCCAGTCAGAATGCGCCACATAGCCGAAATTACCCTGTATCCAGGCACCAAGCTGCCGTTCAACCATCACCGCTGAGAAAGGAACGGGCATCACGCTGAAGAGCGCTATACCCCCGCCCCAAAACACGGCGAGGACAATAACCGCCCGCAGAAACAGACGTCGCAGAAAGGCGGTAGCCCCTTTTCTCATTCAGCCAGTACCAGAACACGCGAGACCAGTTTGTCGATCCCACTCGCCGCCTGAGCGATATCCTGCGCCAGCATGTAAGCAGGCGTGGTGACAACTTTATTATCTTCATCAACCACAATGTCATCGACCGGGCAAGGCACATGTTCAGCGCCCATCTCTTCCAGTACTTCCGCTGTATCGATGTCAGTGCCAATGGTCAGACGCAGCGGGAAGTCAAAAATCTTAGGTAACATAGCAGGAGCAATACACATGAATCCAAGAGGTTTACCGGCCTGATGCAGCGCCTTCGCCAGAGCAGCTAAGTCGCTATCAATCCGACACTCACTGCCCTGGCTGGCAAAATTGCTCAGATTTTTTGCTGCGCCAAACCCGCCAGGCACAATTAGCGCATCCAGCTCCGTTGCGACCGCCTGGGCCAGGGGGCGAATATCACCACGCGTAATACGCGCAGCTTCAATCAGGACATTGCGCGTTTCCGGCATCGGCTCGCCCGTCAGATGATTAATCACATCCGCCTGCTGTTTATCTGGGGCAAAGCAGATAGCTTGAGCGCCATTGCGGGCAATAGCCAGCAGCGTGAGTACGGCTTCGTGAATTTCTGCACCGTCATACACGCCACATCCGCTGAGCACTACGCCAACTTTTTTCATCGTGATACTCCTTTCGCAACTGACTGAAGCATATTAATAATTCTGATTAGAATGCCACGCTTCACACATTTAACTGATTCATGTAACAAATTATTTAAGATTTGCTATCTTAACTGCGTGCGGCCTGAAAATTAGGGCTGCGCCCTTGTAAACAATGATAATAATTTACGGCGCAGCCACGATTTCCCTGGTGTTGGCGCAGTATTCGCGCACCCCGGTCAAGCCGGGGTCATTTTTTTTCCACGCTCGCAACCCAGGCTCTTAACACCGCCACGTCGTGCTGCCACTCCTGCTTCATCTCTTCAATCCATTCAGCCACGTTATCTTCCCAAGCAGGAAGGTCGGGTGATTGAATTTGCTGACCCAACTGTTGCAGGTGGCGCAGACCGACAGATCCGGCTGCACCTTTAATTTTATGGCCTTCCTCAACCACGCCTTTTTTATCACGGGCAGTCAGATTAGACTCCAGCACGCTCAAATATCCTGGCATCATTTTCTCAAACACCGCCAGACCGTCGGTGATCAACTTCGGCCCGACCAGTTCGAGGTATTGTTCCAACATGGGAATATCTAACAGCGCTTGCGATTTACTGCTTTCTTCAGACGTCACAGTGCTCTCCTCTTCGTTTCGGGTATCCCAGTATTTTTTGATCATGGCGGTTAACGCCGGAACTGACAGCGGCTTACTCAGCACGTCGTCCATTCCTGCATCCAGATATTCTTTTTTATCTTTCAGTACGTTGGCGGTGAGAGCCACCAGCGGCGGCAGATCTTCACGGGCGTATTTTTGCGTCAGTTCGCGTGAGATATCCAGACCGGTCATATCCGGTAGCTGAATATCCAGCAGCACCAGGTCATATTCACCCGGTTTGAACATGTCCAGCGCGGCTTTCCCGGTCATGGCGACATCCACGCTGTTGCCCAGCTTTTCCAGCACCGAACGCGCAACAATAACGTTCAGTTCAATGTCTTCCACCAGCAGCACATTCAGGGCTGGTAACGGCATTTCATCGTCTTCAAAAGCATCTTCAATTTCTTCTGCCACGGCAGGAGCATGCACGGTTAGCGTAAAGATGGAGCCTTTTCCGGCCTGGCTGGAAACCGTAATATCACCGCCCATGTTTTTCGCCAGACGCTTCGAGACGGCCAGTCCAATCCCGGTTCCCGTTGCCGGTTTACCACCATGGCTGTCCTTCACCTGATAGTACATGGCGAAAATTTTATCCTGCTCATCCTGTGGAATACCGATCCCGGAATCCTCCACCTCAAAATGCAGTATGTCTCCCTCGTCATAGCGCGCCCGTACGGTCACCTGCCCCTGCTGAGTAAACTTCACGGCGTTGCTGATCAGATTCCACAGAATCTGGCGCAAACGCGTTCCGTCGGTGATGACCTTATGTGGCAGCGGTAGCGTCGGCTCAAGCACAAAGCGCAATCCTTTTTGTTGCGCCTGCAAGCCGGAGAGGTTTTCCAGATCCGCCATAAAACTGGTGAAATCAACAGGCTGGTTATCGAGCTGGACTTTACGCCGCTCCATCTTATCCATGTCAATAATATCGTTGAAAATATTCCCCAGCGTCACGGCGGAAACATGGATAGTTTTGAGATATTTTTCCTGCTCAGCGGTTAAATCTGTATCCAACAGGATCCGGCTTAAGCCGACAATGCCGTTAAGCGGAGTGCGCAGCTCGTGGCTGATGGTGGAAATGAAAGTGGTCTTATCACGGCTGGCGCGCTCAAGCGCGTCCTGATAACGCTTCCGCTCGGTAATATCGCGCCCAAAGCCCATCAGGCCATGTCGCTTACCTACGCGGTCATAGTAAGGCACTTTACGAATTTCAAAGCAGGCTTTGCGCCCATCCGGGTAGTCCAGCCACTGTTCATAGGTGAGCGAGACGTTATGACGGAATACCTTCTCGTCGGTTTCAATCACCTTTTCAGCCGCCTCTGGCGAATACACATCAGCCGGCTTTAGATTCACCAGTTGCTTTTCGCTCTTACCGGTCAGCAGCTCCATAGCACGGTTACAGCCGGAAAATTCTTTATCTTCATTGCGATAAAAAACCAGATCCGGTGAAGCATCAAGGAAAGAACGTAAAAATGAAGATTGTTGCTCGAGCTGGATCTGCGCTTCTTCGCGCTCTTTGATTTCAACCTTCAGTTGTTCGAACGTTTCCTGGCGCTCCGCTTCGGCTTTTTCGCGCTCGACAATTTCCTGGTTGAGCTGGGCAATATTATCTTTCAACTGCACATTGAGCTTGAGATCGCGCTCGCGCATCTCTTCCAGCTTTTGTACCAGTCGTGACAAGCGTTGCCGGGACTCTTCCAGTTGCTCCACCACCACAGAAAGGAAGTAGACGGCCCAGGGGGTAATTAACAGGCCAAAAAAGATAGAACGGATGACATCAATGCTTTCTACCTGGCCATGCAGCACCATGGTGACAGCCATCTGCACCACAATTGCCAACACAACCAAAGCTAGCGCCAACAGCAGCGAAAAGCGCACCAGACCTAACTTCATCATCAGGTCGACATAGTATTGCGCCAGCATACGAATTTGCTTCATAGAGGGTTCCTTCACGACAACTTGGCACAATAATACTCAATTCTCAGCGTGACGTTGAAGATTGTGCAAGAAATGCGGGGGTTATCGGTGAAATGACTGGGTAGGCGGTAGGCCGGATAAGGCATAGCCGCCATCCGGCAATGTGCGCCGGGCCACCTGATGGCGCGCAGCTTTCAGGCCTACATGACTACGGAGGGTTAGATCCCCGGCTGCACCCACGGCGTACCCAGCGCCGAGCCTTGCACGCCGTGCTCATTAAGGTACTTATCCAGTTCAACCATCCCGGTCCAGCGGTTTTCACACCATAGCGGTGCCAGCAGCGTTGGGCGACGCGCGCTGGCAGAAATGCGATGATAAATCACCTCTGGCGGCGTATGGCGGATCATCTCTCCGGCGGTAACCGTATAATCGTCCAGTTCAATTCCGTTCAGCCGCCCGGCTTCCCAGGCTTTCGCCATCGTACTGCCTTTCACAATATGCAGCGGATGCAGCTTAATACCGTCAACACCCGTCTCCACCACACGCTCCATGGTTTGCAGGCATTCCGCTTGCCCTTCACCAGGCAGGCCGACAATCAGGTGTGAACACACTTTCAGCCCGCGTTCACGCGCCAGTCGCGTGGTGTTCTGGTAGCAGGCAAAATCATGACCGCGGTTAATACGGTGCAGGGTTTTGTCATGCGCGGTTTGCAGACCAAGTTCCAGCCATACCTCATAGCCCAGGTCTTTATACTCGCAAAGCAGATCGAGTACCGCATCCGGCACGCAGTCGGGGCGCGTGCCAACGCATAACCCGACGATGCTGGCCTGACTAACCGCCTGTTGGTACATCGAACGCAGCACCTGTACTTCAGCAAAGGTGCTGGTATAGGCCTGGAAATAGGCCAGATAGCGTCTGGCGCGATTGACCAACTGCGCCTGATGCTCAAGTTGCTCGGCAATGGAATGATGCTGCTGAGTTTCATCGGCAAACGAGGCGACATTACAGAAAGTACATCCGCCACGTCCGATGGTGCCATCACGATTTGGACAGCTAAAGCCGCCGTGCAGCGTGAGTTTATGAACCTTTTGCCCATAACGGCGAGAAAGATCCCCACCAAACATATTGACTAATTTCTGTAACTGCATAATCTGGTAGACCGCGCCTTGAAAAGAGGCCAAAGCCTGCCATTTTTTGCCCCAGTCGGCGATGACCTGGATCAATCGCCCTGGCGAGCCTTTATTTATTGCATAACAAATCAAAATAATTGAAATTTCATTCACTCAAAATCTAATTACTTTTCCTTATATTCAGCGGTTTTTTTTATCTTCTTATACTCTGAGCGTAAAAACAGTATCTTTAAGACGCCTGAACTCTAAAAACCAGCATAAAATGCCAGTCATCTCGATAAATAAAGGGAGGACGAGGGATATCCAGCCTTTCTGACAGTGAGACAGATCACACTTCCAGGGGGATTCCTCTTAGGTTAAATCAATGTAAAAAATCCTTTTATTTCAACATTTTCATAAAGTTAATTGCCCTATAGCACATTTTTGCATAAATAAGATTGCCATTTGACCTGTGTGTGGATTCCCGATAACTTGGAAATCCGCTGGAAGCTTTCTGGATGAGCAGTCTGCTCATCATATTTATGCAGTAATTGAGATTCCCTCTGAAGCAAGTCCTCAAACTTGTTTGACCTGTGCGAAAAGGATAAAGAGGGCGAATGCGAGGTAAGCGTATGACACGCAAACCCCGTCGCCATGCTCTTGGTGTGCCCGTGCGCAACGGTCCAGATGGGAATCCCTCAGAGCCTGGGGAGGTTCACTGATATGTTGTACGATAAATCCCTTGAGAGGGATAACTGTGGTTTCGGCCTGATCGCCCACATAGAAGGCGAACCTAGCCACAAGGTAGTGCGTACCGCCATACACGCACTGGCCCGTATGCAGCACCGTGGCGCAATTCTTGCCGATGGAAAAACCGGCGATGGTTGCGGCCTGCTGTTACAAAAACCTGACCGCTTTTTCCGCATCGTGGCGCAAGAGCGCGGCTGGCGTTTAGCCAAAAACTACGCCGTCGGCATGATCTTTTTAAATAAAGACCCTGAACTGGCTGCGGCTTCTCGTCGCATTGTTGAAGAAGAATTACAGCAGGAGACCCTGTCGATTGTCGGCTGGCGCGACGTGCCGACCAACGAAGGTGTTCTCGGTGAAATTGCGCTCTCCTCCCTGCCTCGTATCGAGCAAATTTTTGTTAACGCCCCTGCGGGCTGGCGTCCGCGTGATATGGAGCGTCGCCTGTTCATCGCGCGTCGTCGTATCGAAAAACGCCTCCTGCAAGACAAAGATTTCTACGTCTGTAGCTTGTCGAACCTGGTCAATATCTATAAAGGTCTGTGTATGCCGGCGGATCTGCCGCGCTTCTACCTGGACCTGGCAGACCTGCGTCTGGAATCGGCCATCTGCCTGTTCCACCAGCGCTTCTCCACCAACACCGTACCGCGCTGGCCGCTGGCGCAGCCGTTCCGCTATCTGGCGCACAACGGTGAAATCAACACCATCACCGGCAACCGCCAATGGGCGCGCGCCCGTACCTATAAGTTCCAGACCCCGTTGATCCCGGATCTGCACGACGCCGCGCCGTTTGTTAACGAAACCGGCTCAGACTCCAGTTCGATGGATAACATGCTGGAACTGCTACTGGCAGGCGGGATGGACATCATCCGTGCCATGCGCTTACTGGTTCCACCGGCATGGCAGAACAACCCGGATATGGATCCGGAGCTGCGCGCGTTCTTTGACTTTAACTCCATGCACATGGAACCGTGGGACGGCCCGGCGGGCATCGTCATGTCCGACGGCCGCTTTGCCGCCTGTAACCTTGACCGTAACGGCTTGCGTCCGGCACGCTACGTCATCACCAAAGACAAGCTGATTACCTGCGCCTCTGAAGTCGGGATCTGGGATTATCAGCCGGATGAAGTGGTAGAGAAAGGCCGCGTCGGCCCTGGCGAGCTGATGGTTATCGATACTCGCAGCGGGCGCATTCTCCACTCCGCCGAAACCGATGATGACCTGAAAAGCCGTCACCCATACAAAGAGTGGATGGAGAAAAACGTCCGCCGTCTGGTGCCGTTCGAAGACCTGGCTGACGATCAGGTCGGCAGCCGTGAACTGGACGATGACACCCTCGCCAGCTATCAGAAACAGTTTAACTACAGCGCTGAAGAGCTGGATTCCGTGATCCGCGTGCTCGGCGAAAATGGCCAGGAAGCGGTCGGTTCAATGGGTGACGATACCCCGTTTGCCGTACTCTCCAGCCAGCCGCGCATCATTTATGACTACTTCCGCCAGCAGTTCGCGCAGGTGACTAACCCGCCGATCGACCCGCTGCGTGAAGCGCACGTCATGTCGCTGGCCACCAGCATCGGTCGTGAGATGAACGTCTTCTGCGAAGCTGAAGGTCAGGCACACCGCCTGAGCTTTAAATCGCCGATCCTGCTGTACTCCGATTTCACCCAGCTCACCACCATGAAAGAGGAGCATTATCGCGCTGACCGTCTGGATATCACCTTTGACGCGACCGAAACTACGCTCGAAGAGACCGTCAAAGCATTGTGCGATAAGGCGGAACAGATGGTGCGCAACGGCACGGTGCTGCTGGTACTCTCTGACCGCAACATCGCTAAAAATCGTCTGCCGGTTCCGGCGCCGATGGCCGTGGGCGCAGTGCAAACGCGTCTGGTAGAACAAAGCCTGCGCTGCGACGCCAACATCATCGTTGAAACCGCCAGTGCCCGCGATCCGCACCATTTTGCCGTCCTGCTCGGCTTTGGCGCGACGGCCATTTATCCGTATCTCGCGTATGAAACATTGGGACGTCTGATCGACACTCAGGCGATTGCCAAAGATTACCGGACCGTGATGCTGAACTACCGTAACGGCATCAACAAAGGTCTGTACAAAATCATGTCCAAAATGGGCATCTCGACCATTGCCTCTTACCGCTGCTCGAAGCTGTTTGAAGCCGTCGGTCTGCACGATGATGTGGTTGCGTTGTGCTTCCAGGGCGTGGTTAGCCGCATCAGCGGCGCAGGATTTACCGACTTCCAGCAGGATCTGCTGAACCTCTCCAAACATGCATGGCTGGCGCGTAAACCTATCAGCCAGGGCGGTTTGCTGAAGTACGTCCACGGCGGCGAATACCACGCCTACAACCCGGACGTGGTACGCACTCTGCAGCAGGCGGTACAAAGCGGCGAGTACAGCGACTATCAGGAATACGCCAAGCTGGTTAATGAGCGTCCGGCGGCTACGCTGCGCGATCTGCTGGCGATTACGCCTGGCGATGAAGCCGTAAGCATTAGCGAAGTAGAACCCGCGACCGAACTGTTTAAACGCTTTGATACCGCCGCCATGTCTATCGGCGCATTAAGCCCGGAAGCACACGAAGCGCTGGCCGAAGCCATGAACAGCATCGGCGGCAATTCGAACTCCGGTGAAGGCGGCGAAGACCCGGCGCGCTATGGCACCAATAAAGTGTCACGGATTAAGCAGGTTGCTTCCGGTCGCTTTGGCGTAACCCCGGCATACCTGGTCAATGCCGATGTCATTCAGATTAAAGTCGCTCAGGGCGCGAAACCTGGCGAAGGTGGTCAGTTACCGGGTGATAAAGTCACCCCGTACATCGCCAAACTACGCTATTCCGTACCGGGCGTGACGCTGATCTCCCCGCCGCCGCACCACGATATCTACTCTATCGAGGATTTAGCGCAGCTGATTTTCGACCTGAAACAGGTCAACCCGAAGGCGATGATCTCGGTGAAACTGGTTTCCGAACCAGGCGTTGGTACCATCGCCACTGGCGTAGCGAAAGCCTATGCGGATCTGATCACCATTGCTGGCTACGATGGCGGCACTGGCGCAAGCCCGCTCTCCTCCGTGAAATATGCGGGCTGTCCGTGGGAACTCGGCCTGGTGGAAACCCAGCAGGCGCTGGTGGCTAACGGTCTGCGTCACAAGATTCGTCTGCAGGTCGATGGCGGTCTGAAAACCGGCGTCGATATCATTAAAGCGGCAATTCTGGGTGCAGAAAGCTTTGGCTTCGGTACCGGCCCGATGGTGGCGCTGGGCTGTAAATATCTGCGTATTTGCCACCTGAACAACTGCGCAACCGGTGTTGCAACTCAGGATGAGAAACTGCGTAAGAACCACTATCACGGCCTGCCGTTTAAAGTGACCAACTACTTTGAATTTATCGCCCGTGAAGTGCGCGAGCTGATGGCCTCGCTGGGCGTTACCCGCCTGGTGGATCTGATTGGTCGCACCGACCTGCTCAAAGAGCTGGATGGCTTCACCGCCAAGCAGCAGAAGCTGGAGCTGTCTCGTCTGCTGGAAACAGCCGAACCGCATCCTGGTAAAGCGCTGCATTGCACCGAGAACAACCCGCCGTTTGATAATGGCGTGCTGAACGCCCAGTTGTTACAGCAGGCGAAGCCGTTCGTCGACGAGCGCCAGAGCAAAACCTTCTGGTTCGATATCCGCAACACCGACCGTTCCGTCGGCGCATCGCTGTCGGGCTATATCGCTCAGACGCATGGCGATCAGGGGCTGGCGTCTGACCCGATCAAAGCGCACTTCAGCGGTACTGCAGGCCAGAGCTTTGGCGTGTGGAACGCGGGCGGCGTGGAGTTGTATCTGACCGGCGATGCCAACGACTATGTCGGTAAAGGCATGGCGGGCGGTCTGCTGGCGGTACGTCCTCCGGTTGGCTCAGCTTTCCGTAGCCATGAGGCGAGCATCATCGGTAACACCTGCCTGTATGGCGCCACCGGTGGTCGCCTGTTCGCGGCAGGTCGTGCGGGTGAGCGCTTTGCGGTGCGTAACTCCGGCGCAATCACCGTGGTTGAAGGAATTGGCGACAACGGCTGTGAATACATGACCGGCGGCATCGTCTGTATTCTCGGCAAAACCGGCGTTAACTTCGGCGCGGGCATGACCGGCGGATTCGCCTACGTGCTCGACGAAGACGGTGAATTCCGCAAACGCGTAAACCCGGAACTGGTCGAAGTGCTGAGCGTGGACTCGCTGGCGATCCACGAAGAGCACCTGCGCGGCCTGATTACCGAGCACGTACAGCATACCGGCTCTTCTCACGGCGAAGAGATCCTGGCGAACTGGCCAGCATTCTCGGCGAAATTCGCGCTGGTAAAACCAAAATCCAGTGATGTGAAAGCACTGTTGGGTCACCGTAGTCGTAGCGCAGCAGAGCTGCGTGTGCAGGCGCAGTAAGGGGTAGCAGCAATGAGTCAGAACGTATACCAATTTATCGACCTGCAGCGTGTTGATCCGCCGAAGAAGCCGCTGAAGATCCGCAAGATCGAGTTTATCGAGATTTACGAGCCGTTTTCCGAAGGCCAAGCCAAAGCACAGGCAGATCGCTGCCTGTCCTGCGGTAACCCGTACTGCGAGTGGAAGTGCCCGGTGCATAACTACATCCCGAACTGGCTGAAGTTGGCGAATGAGGGACGTATTTTTGAAGCGGCTGAGCTGTCACATCAGACCAACACCCTGCCGGAAGTCTGCGGGCGCGTGTGTCCGCAGGACCGTCTGTGTGAGGGTTCCTGTACGCTGAACGATGAGTTTGGCGCGGTAACTATCGGCAACATCGAGCGCTATATCAACGATAAAGCCTTCGAGATGGGCTGGCGTCCGGATATGACCGGCGTTCGCCAGACGGACAAGCGCGTGGCGATTATCGGCGCGGGGCCAGCGGGCCTGGCCTGTGCCGATGTGCTGACCCGCAACGGCGTGAAAGCGGTAGTATTTGACCGTCACCCGGAAATCGGCGGCTTGCTGACCTTCGGTATCCCAGCCTTCAAGCTGGAAAAAGAGGTCATGACCCGTCGCCGTGAAATCTTCACCGGCATGGGCATTGAGTTCAAACTCAACGTGGAAGTGGGCCGTGATGTGCAGCTCAACGATTTGCTGAAGGATTACGACGCCGTGTTCCTTGGCGTAGGAACCTATCAGTCGATGCGCGGCGGGCTGGAAAACGAAGACGCTGAGGGCGTGTTTGATGCCCTGCCGTTCCTGATTGCTAATACCAAGCAATTGATGGGTTTTGGCGAAAGCAGCAACGAGCCATACATCAGCATGGAAGGCAAACGCGTCGTCGTACTCGGCGGTGGCGATACCGCGATGGACTGCGTGCGCACTTCGGTTCGCCAGAATGCTGCAGACGTCATTTGCGCCTATCGTCGCGACGAAGAGAACATGCCGGGTTCGAAACGCGAAGTGAAAAACGCGCGCGAAGAAGGCGTCGAGTTCCAGTTCAACGTCCAGCCGTTAGGTGTGGAAGTGAATGCCAACGGGAAAGTGTGCGGCGTGAAAATGGCGCGCACTGAAATGGGCGAACCGGATGCGAAGGGACGTCGCCGTGCGGAGATCGTCGCTGGCTCCGAGCACGTTGTTCCGGCTGATGCCGTGGTCCTGGCGTTTGGTTTCCGCCCGCACAGCATGGAATGGTTGAAAGAGCACAGCGTCGAACTGGATTCACAGGGCCGCATCATTGCCCCGGAACGTAGCGACAACGCTTTCCAGACCAGCAACCCGAAAATCTTCGCCGGTGGCGACATCGTGCGCGGTTCGGATCTGGTGGTCACCGCGATTGCCGAAGGTCGTAAAGCGGCAGACGGGATCCTGAATTACCTGGAAGTGTAATACTTCTGGCTCCCCTGACGCTGATGGATGGGGAGCCAATATTCCTCCACTAAATACATGCGGAATCATTTTTCGAAAGCCGCTCACAAATACAGCTGTATATTCAGTACATTGAAATTCCGCAGACAGTGTCTGCAGAATCTTACCATTTGGCGTAACTGACTTAATCTTTTCCACTACCCTGGTCGGCGTTTGTCCGCTTCTTATCGGTTAAAAATGTCGAGCCCAAAAATCAACGCAATCATCAACACCATAAATAATAACCATGTAAAGATTATACGTAATCGTTTGCTTTATTCTGAGAACTGTATATGATGCGGCGGATTTTTTGGGCAAAATTCAAGGAGGCGTTGTGTCGCAGGACAACAATTATAGCCAGGGCCCCGTCCCTCTGGCAGCGCGGAAAGGCGTGGTTCCACTAACATTTGTCATGTTGGGGCTTACATTTTTTTCCGCCAGTATGTGGACCGGTGGCACACTCGGTACCGGTCTTTCCTATAATGATTTCTTCCTGGCAGTTCTCTTCGGTAATCTTCTCCTCGGTATTTACACTGCATTTCTCGGTTATATTGGCGCAAAAACAGGTCTCTCTACCCACCTCCTCGCACGTTACTCATTTGGCATAAAAGGTTCATGGCTTCCCTCAATGCTACTAGGCGGCACACAGGTGGGCTGGTTTGGCGTCGGCGTGGCAATGTTCGCCATCCCGGTGGGTAAAGCGACGGGAATTGACGTCAACATCCTGATTGCAGTTTCCGGTCTGCTGATGACCATGACCATCTTCTTTGGTATCTCGGCACTCACCATTTTGTCCATCATCGCCGTCCCCGCCATCGTCGTTCTTGGCAGTTACTCTGTCTGGCTGGCAGTGAGCGATGTGGGGGGATTGGATCATTTAAAAGCAATTGTGCCGCAGACACCGCTGAATTTTTCCACAGCACTGGCGCTGGTCGTCGGATCGTTTGTCAGCGCAGGAACATTAACCGCCGACTTCGTTCGCTTTGGTCGCAACGCCAAAGGCGCAGTGCTGATCGCCATGGTGGCGTTTTTCCTTGGCAACTCGCTGATGTTTATCTTCGGAGCCGCCGGAGCCGCCGCGGTAGGACAGGCGGATATCTCTGACGTGATGATTGCCCAGGGACTGCTGCTGCCCGCGATCATCGTTCTCGGCCTGAATATCTGGACAACCAATGACAACGCGCTGTACGCCTCCGGTCTGGGATTTGCCAATATTACCGGCCTTTCCAGCCGCACATTGTCCGTGGCCAACGGTATTATCGGCACACTGTGCGCATTATGGCTTTACAATAACTTTGTCGGCTGGCTGACATTCCTGTCGGCGGCCATCCCGCCTATTGGCGGAGTGATTATTGCCGATTATCTGTTAAACCACCGCCGGTACACCAACTTCAACACAGCACAGTTTATTCCCGTCAACTGGATAGCTATCTTGTCCGTTGCATTAGGCATTGCCGCAGGTCACTATATTCCCGGTATTGTGCCGGTCAACGCCGTACTTGGCGGCGTATTCAGCTATATCCTGCTGAACCCACTTTTCAATCGCAGCCTTGCTAAATCCCCGGAGGTCAGCCATGCAGAATAACACCATCACTCTAACTCAAACCCGTCTGCAGGGGCGTGAAGGATTGTGGCAAATCACGATTGAAAACGGGCGTTTTAGCCGTATTGATCCCCAGGAAACAGCATCTGCGCCACAGGGCAAGGTGCTTGATGCTGAAGGCGGGCTGGCCATTCCACCGTTCGTTGAGCCACATATCCATCTGGACACCACGCAAACTGCAGGGGAGCCCAGTTGGAACCAATCGGGTACGTTGTTTGAAGGTATTGAGCGCTGGGCCGAACGCAAGGCGATGCTCACCCACGAAGACGTGAAGACCCGCGCCATGCAGACTCTCAAGTGGCAGATGGCCAACGGCATCCAGTATGTCCGAACTCACGTAGACGTTTCCGATCCTACGCTGACGGCGCTGAAAGCCATGCTGGAAGTGAAGCAAGAAGTGGCACCGTGGGTGGAGCTGCAGATTGTGGCGTTCCCACAGGAAGGTATTCTTTCTTATCCCAACGGCGAAGCGCTGCTAGAAGAAGCTGTGCGTTTGGGTGCCGACGTCATTGGCGCAATTCCTCACTTTGAATTCACGCGTGAATATGGCGTAGAGTCGCTGCACAAAACTTTCGCCCTGGCACAGAAGTATGACCGACTTATCGATGTGCACTGTGACGAGATTGATGATGAGCAATCGCGCTTTGTTGAAACCGTCGCGGCGCTGGCACATCGCGATGGCATGGGATCGCGCGTGACAGCCAGCCACACCACAGCGATGCATTCCTACAACGGCGCATATGCTTCCCGCCTTTTCCGTCTGTTAAAAATGTCAGGTATTAACTTCGTCGCGAATCCGCTAGTGAATATTCACCTGCAAGGACGTTTTGACACCTATCCTAAGCGCCGTGGCATCACCCGCGTCAAGGAGATGCTGGAAGCGGACATCAACGTCTGCTTCGGCCATGATGACGTTTTTGACCCGTGGTACCCATTGGGAACCGCGAATATGCTGCAAGTTCTGCATATGGGATTACATGTGTGTCAGTTGATGGGGTACGGACAAATCAATGATGGGCTAAATCTCATCACCACCCACAGCGCGAAAACCCTACACTTACAGGACTACGGTTTAAGTATTGGGAATTCCGCTAACCTGGTGATTTTACCTGCAGAAAATGGATTTGATGCGGTTCGCCGCCAGACACCTGCACGTTATTCAATTCGCCATGGGCGGGTTATTGCCGAGACAGTGCCAAGCCAGACCACGCTGCATCTGACGCAGCCGGAAGCAGTAACGTTTAAGCGCTAGATTTTCTTTTCGGAAATAGCCGCAGACTCACAGCCTGCGGCAAAAACTTATGGCGAAATATTTTCTGTCAGGCAGCTAACAAACTGGCGCGCACCTTCACAACCACTTTTTTGATTTCCGCTGGAGTCCCCGCCACACAGCCCGGTTTATGTGGTTCACCGGGCATGAAAATTGCGAACGTACCAGGGATGAGCGTAATGGCCTGTTCATCATGAATCTCACCGCACAGCTGATAATCCTCTGCAATATGCATCTCTTCACACTGCCGGGCAGACCCCGTCATACCAAACAGAATACGTTCTTCACCCGCCAGCAGTACCTGAATATCAATATATTGCTCGTGCAACTCCGCTTTCTTTTGCTCCGGTTGTTGCGTAACAAACTGCATGACGTTCATAAAGACATTCTCACCTTGCAGCTCATAGCGCCCCGGTGCTTTATCCTGCGGTTTTGCCGCAACAGCCTGCGTTAATGCCTGCTGCAATACTGGATGCAATCCAGCAGAAAGCTGAGACTGTAAATCCCCTGACATCATCATCATTCTCCCTGGGCCAACAGCGCGGCCCCCAGTAGTCCAGCGTCATGACGGTAATGTGCCGCCAGTAATTTCACGTGATAAGTCGCGGGTTCCTGTGCCAGCCAGGCTTTCACCTGCGCCAGATAACCTTCAGCCAACCCGACGCTTCCGCCAATAACAACGCACTGGCAGTCGGTTGTCGCCTTCACATCGGCAATCAGACGTGCCAACGTGCATGCCGATCGCTGGATCAATTGACACGCCTGTTCATCCCCTTGTCTGGCCCGGCTAAAAATAGTTTTTGCATCACATCCAGCAAGTGAGCCTTCGGCTGCCGCTGCAATCCCACGGCCAGAAGCGATAGCCTCCACGCACCCCACTCGTCCACAACCACATTGCGGACCATACGGGTCCGCCAGTGTATGACCTACATGCCCCGCCAGCCCCCCGGCTCCGGTTAACAACTTTCCGTTGCTAACCACGCCGCCACCAACACCGGTCGATACAGTAATAAACGCCATATCGTGGTATTTCCCGCCAAGTGCATGATATTCAGCCCACGCAGCGGCCTGTGCGTCATTCACCGCCAACGTCGGTAGACCGGTGAATGACTCCAGCGTTTGCACCAGCGGGAAATGCATCAATCCCCCCAGATTTAATGGATTCAGTGCCAGGAGCGCGCCCTCACGGATGATGCCGGTTGAGGCAATCGCCACGCGCTGAGCCTGTGCCAGCAACGGCTCAATCAGCGCTTCCAGTGCAGCTCGCAGCGCTTGTGGTGTTTTGCTGGCGGGTGTCGGAAGTTCGTGACGGTCACGCATTTGCAGGCGACCATCAACCAGTGCAGCGGCCAGTTTAGTACCGCCGATATCAATCGCCAGGGTGGTCATAGCGCGGCCTTTTTCATCGCCGTGGTGTACCACTGGCAAATGTGTTCCAGTCGGGTAATAGCAGAACCCACTGTCACCGCCCAGGCCCCGTGGCGCATGGCTTCAGCTGCTTGTGCTGGCGTGTTATAACGTCCTTCGGCAATCACCCGACACCCGGCATCACGTAACGCTTTCACCAGCGCCAGATCAGGCTCATCTGGTGTTTCTGGTGTCGTATAACCCGACAGCGTCGTACCAATAATTTCCGCGCCGAGTTGCTGGCAGGCCAGGCCGTCTTCCAGCGACGAACAGTCGGCCATGGCCAGACAGTGATGTTGATGAATTCGTGCCAACAGTGCGGCGACGGGAACAGGACGCACGCGGTCTGTACCATCAATCGCTATAATGTCAGCTCCCGCCTGCGCCAACGCATCGACATCACCTAAAAATGCAGTGATGCGTAACGGGTAGTCAGCAAGATCGCGTTTCAGAATACCTATAATTGGCAGCGAAACGACCGCCCGGGTCGCCTGCAGGTTTTCCACGCCTTCAATACGCAGCGCCACCGCACCAGCCTGCTCGGCTGCCAGCGCCATGGCGGCGACAATTTCAGGTTTATCCAGCGGGCTGTCAGGAACGGGCTGGCAGGAGACAATCAGTCCGCCATCAGCGGCAATCTTTTTATCCAGTAGCTCAAGTAACGACATACATCTTCCCTTTCGAATCTTGCCCGGCTCAACGCCGGGCAAGCGGATTAACTTTTTGATTTCACCATGGTGCTTTTATCGCCGCCAAACGGCACGGCTCCACTAAACGGTTTACCATCAATGGCATCATGTGTACGTAGTGCTTCAGGCCGCAGCCAACGCTGTACACGAGACGGCATATCAAGGCCAATCAACAGGATCACCACAAATGTCAGGCCGAAAGAGAGCGATCCCAGCGCTGTGCCCAGATCCAGACGTTGTGCAATCAGCGCCCCGATGATCGGTGCCAGTGCCCCACCAAGTGCCCCTACGTTGTAGGTGAACCCCAGTCCCGCGGCACGTTGGTCGGTATCGAAATAACCACCAATAAGTTTTGGTAAGATCCCGGAGATCCCCTGCCCAAGCATTTGCTGGAAAAACAGTAGCAAACCCAGAACCCAGACGTTGGCCCCGCCAATCGCAAACACAGGGATAATCAGCAACTGCGAAGCCAGCAGACTGCACACATAAGCCTTGCGGGTACCCAGCCAGTCGCCAAGGAAACCACCGACGCAGCAGCCAACCGCCGCACCAAAGCCACTAAAGAACAGGACCCTGGCAACCGTTGAAGGGTCATACATCAGTTCAGTTTTCAAATACGTTGGCAGCAGCGCCTGAATCGGCCACGAGTAGAGAAATGCGAACAGCACGACAACCATCAGCATCACACCCGTCGGCCAACGTTTACCGCTGCTTTGCACCATAAAGCTAATGAAAATAAACGCACATATCAGGCCGAGGACCGCCACGATAGCCGCATTTTGCAGGTCGCCAGCAAAGCAGAACCACAGCGCGGTTGCAGCGGCGATCGTCATCAGAATATTAATTACCCGATGCTCGCCCCGGTAGAGAATATCCACCATAGTGCGCACTGGCGCTTTACCTGCGTGTTTTTCTTTCCAGTCCTCTGCCTCCGGAATATTTTTACGCAGCCAGAGGGCAAAGATAATCGGCAGAATGCCGATGAAGAACAGCGCACGCCATCCCCAGACCGGAACCACCAGGCTGTAGACCTGCGCAGCGATCACCGCGCCAACGGAGAAACCAGAAATCAGGAAGCCGCTGGCTTTATTTCGCAGGTGTTTAGGCCAGCTTTCAATAACATAAGTCGCGCTGGAACCGTACTCACCTGCCATTCCCATACCGATTACCAGGCGGGCGATAAACATGGTGGTGTAGCCTGGCGCGAAGCCACAGGCCAGCGTCCCCACTGAGAACAGAATGATGCTGGTGACCATTGCCAGGCGACGTCCATAACGATCACCCATCGCACCCAGCATTAACCCGCCAAACCAGCGGGAGATAAAGGCGGCGGAGATCAAACTGGCCGCCTGCACCGTCGTCAGTCCGAATTCGCCTTGTACTTCGGTCAGTACAAGGGCGATTAATACAAAATCAAAACCATCAAGCAAATACCCCAGCCAGGCGGCGGAAAATGCCCGCCATTGTGCCCGATTGAGATGGCGATACCACGGGATGCTCTGGGTAGAAGTACTCATTTTACTCTCCCGACGATCTTTGTTGTTGAGCCGGATGGCGGCTTTGCCCGATCCGGCCTACGGTCGAAAAATCCAGGCCGGGCAAGCGAAGCGCCCCCGGCGACCCGCGGTTACGATTTTTCCGCCAGCAGTTGGTTCGCCAGCGCTTTCAGTTCTGGCAAATATTGTTCATCTACCGGAGCGAACGGTTTACGGCACAGAGGTACAGAAACCACATCCATATAGTGCAGTACCGTTTTCAGACCGCGGAATACGCCAACCTTGATGAGCAGATCGATAACCTCATTGCACTCGGTTTGCAGCTTTTGTGCAGCCCGGATATCGCCTTCTTTGAGCGCTTTCACAATTCCCTGATAACGCCATCCCATGATGTTGTAAGTACTGCCAATCCCACCATCCGCACCGGCCAGCAACCCAGAAGCGAAGATCTCGTCATAGCCGTTGTAAAGCACCAGATCGGGGTGAGCGCGGCGGATCTGTTCCATTTGATAGAGATCGCCTGAGGTTTGCTTCAGCGCGCCAACGCCCGGCAACGTCACCAACGTGTTGATCTGATCCAGCGTCAGTTTTACGCCGCTCAGTGCCGGGATGTTATAGACCACCATCGGTAAGCCATCGGCGGAATCAATAATTGCGCGGTAGTGATCGCAGTGCTCTTCAAAGCTGAACGGATAGTAAAACGGCGTAACGGCCGAAACCGCATCAAATCCGTAGCGATGCGCAGCGCTCGCCAGCTGCTGGCTCTCTTCAGTGCTCACCGTGCCAACGTGGGCAATTAAGGTCACTTTACCTTTCGCTTCTTCAGCAACAATTTCCAGCACCTGCTCTCTTTCAGCGCGGTTTTGGACAAAGGCCTCACCCGTTGAGCCACCGACATAGAGCCCATCAACGCCCTGCCCAATGTTAAAACGCACCAGACGGCGCAAGCTCTCGGTGTCCAGTTTCTGCTGGTTATCGAATGGAGTTAATAACGCTGGCATTACGCCTTTTAAATTTCTTGCCATAACGACCTCTGAAGATGATTAGTGTTGTCTGACTACATACCTTTATACCTGTTATACCAGATCAAATAAGCAGCAATACAATACAGAACGCTTATAGTGCGATCTGCTTCACTAAAAGATCGTCAGGATCGCGATTACTTACGCAATTTTTTACTTTTGCTGAAGGCGTGCCAGGTTGCGGAAACGCTATTGAGATGTTCTTGCAGTGCGCGGTCTGCTTCTTCAGGATCGCGCTGGCGAATCGCGTCGACAATAGCGATATGCTGCTGATAACTCACGTTATTGTGCTCATACAATTCTTGATCGGCGACGGCCGGACGGGCAGCTATTAACCAGTCTAACAGCGCAACATGGATCGCCATAAAGATGGGGTTGCCCGGGATCTCTGCCAGCACACGGTGGAAGTCAACATCTGAACGGATGAAGAGCGCATTGTCTTCCAGCGACTGACTGTTGATCTCCAGTGCTTTCGCCAGTCTGTCGATTTGCTCGTCAGTGGCATGCTCTGCGGCATAACGCACCAGGCTGGACTCAAAGAACAATCGCAGCTGCTCAAAATGGGAAATACCACCAGGATGTGAGAGGAAATCTTTCGCCATGCCGGACAGTTCGCTGATAATCGTATCGGCCGAAGGACGTGAAACGCGGGCGCGTTCACCGTTGTTAATTTGCACCAGACCTTTACGCTTTAACGCCGCCAGCGCTTCTCGTACAGAAGGACGGCCAACATTGAAAAAAGCCATCAGTTCTCGCTCTGACGGCAACTGTTCCCCTTCGCCAAATTCCCGACGGCGAATCATCTGTTCAAGTTCTTCCTCAACCATTTCAGACAGTTTTTTACGCGCCAGCGGGCGGCTGCGTAAGCTACGGCCAATGGTGGATGGAGAGTCTTCAGCTTGCGAATCAAATGCGTTCATAGGGTCCATTCAGCTAAGTCGTGGTGACAAATAACAGCGAGTTCATCGTAACACAGGATCGAAAGCAGGGTGAAATGGTGGTCTGTGGGGGATATGCTCATACCGATGATATATAAAATTCATATATTTAAATATGAATGATTGAGCGGACAGTTTTTTATTACCATGGGATAAAACTAACTTTATGAAATCTGCGAATATCATCTTTAAAATAAATCATAAGCCACTATTTTAAAACGAAAAATAACCAAATCTCGATTATAAAAACACGATGTCCACTCCAAAACACATGCCAGAAAAAATATAACATCCGCATTTAAAACAGCGTTATTACCGGATTTATCTTCTTCTCTGGCATGGAGTGAAAAAATGTTCGGCATTATTATCTCTGTCATCGTTTTATTAACGATGGGTTACCTGATCCTCAAAAACTACAAACCACAGGTAGTACTGGCAGCAGCCGGGATCTTCCTGATGATCTGCGGCGTCTGGTTGGGGTACGGCGCACTGGTCGCCAGCGACAAAAGCAGCGGTTATCTGCTGGTCGATATTTATAATGAAATTCTTCGTATGCTTTCAAACCGGGCGGCCGGACTGGGGTTATCCATCATGGCGGTGGGCGGTTATGCCCGCTATATGGACAGAATGGGAGCCAGCCGGGCAATGGTCAGCCTGTTGAGCCGCCCACTTAAGCACATCCACTCACCCTATATTGTGCTTGCCGCGACGTATGTAATTGGTCAAATCATGGCACAGTTCATCACCAGTGCTTCCGGATTGGGCATGCTGCTGATGGTTACGCTCTTCCCAACGCTGGTCAGCCTGGGCGTGAGCCGTTTATCCGCGGTAGCGGTCATTGCCACTTCGATGTCGATTGAATGGGGCATTCTGGAAACTAACTCAATTTTCGCCGCACAGGTTGCGGGGATGAAAATAGCCACTTATTTCTTCCACTACCAACTTCCTGTCGCATCCTGCGTCATCATCGCCGTCGCCATCGCACACTTCTTCGTTCAACGCCGGTTTGATCAAAAAACACAACCAGACAGCACAGGCTTCAATGAACAAAAGACGCTGGAAGATGTGCCGCCACTCTATTACGCCATTTTACCGGTGATGCCGCTGCTCCTGATGTTGGGCTCGCTGTTGCTGGCGCATATGGGATTAATGCAGGCAGAGTTGAATCTGGTGGTGGTGATGCTAATGAGTTTGTCGCTGACCATGTTTGTGGAGTTTTTTCATAAACATAATCTGCGTGAGACTATGGATGATGTGCAGGCGTTTTTTGACGGCATGGGAACACAGTTTGCCAACGTCGTCACACTGGTGGTGGCCGGTGAGATCTTTGCCAAGGGTTTAACCACTATCGGCACCGTCGATGCGGTGATTAAAGGTGCGGAACACTCCGGGCTTGGCGGTATCGGTGTGATGATCATTATGGCCGTGGTTATCGCCGCCTGCGCAATTGTGATGGGATCCGGGAATGCACCGTTTATGTCATTCGCCAGTCTGATCCCGGATATTGCTGCGGGGCTGCATATTCCTGCGGTTGTGATGATTATGCCGATGCACTTCGCCACCACGCTGGCACGTGCGGTTTCACCGATTACCGCTGTGATTGTCGTGACATCCGGTATTGCTGGCGTGTCGCCTTTTGAGGTAGTAAAACGGACAGCCATCCCAATGGCGATAGGATTTGTGGTCAATATGATTGCCACTATCGCGCTGTTTTATTGATATCTGACGCAGAATGCAAAACAGGCCCGCAAGGGCCTGTTTGATTATTTCACTACGCGTAGCGCCGGACGCCCACCGCGAGGAGGCGGCGGTGTGTCGTCAGGATCGTCATCGTGATTATCCGGTTTATCGCCATCAATCACCGACATCACCGTTTCGTTTTCGCTCTCAGGCGCGACATCGTCATCATTGAGGCTGTCGACATCTTCGTCATAGGCCGCTTCAGGTTCAAACATCGTTCCTGCGCCGTTTTCACGGGCATAGATCGCGAGTACCGCCGCCAGTGGTACGGAAACGTTGCGCGGCACGCCGCCAAAGCGCGCGTTAAAGCGCACTTCGTCGTTTGCCAGTTCCAGATTGCCCACGGCACGCGGCGCAATATTCAAAACAATTTGCCCGTCACGTGCATATTCCATCGGAACCTGCACGTCCTGGAGCGTCACATCCACCACCAGGTGCGGCGTGAGCTGGTTGTCTAGCAACCACTCATAGAATGCGCGCAGCAGATACGGACGGCGTGGCGTTAACTGTGGCAAATCCATACAGGTTAACCCCGGCCCAGACGCATTTCACGTTCAGGCTCAGTCAGAGAAGCCAGGAAAGAGTCACGTTCAAAGACGCGGGTCATATACCCTTTCAGTTCTTTCGAACCTGCACCGTTGAATTCAATACCCAGCTGCGGTAAACGCCACAGCAGCGGCGCCAGGTAGCAATCGACCAGGCTGAACTCATCGCTCAGGAAATACGGTTTTTGACCAAAGACTGGGGCAATTGCCAGCAGCTCTTCACGCAGACGTTTACGTGCAACATCGGCTTCAGATGCGGAACCGTTCACGATGACGTTCATCAGCGTGTACCAGTCTTTTTCAATACGCTGCATGTACAGGCGGCTCTCACCACGCGCAACCGGGTAAACCGGCATCAGCGGAGGATGCGGGAAACGCTCATCCAGGTATTCCATAATGATGCGAGATTCCCACAGGGTCAGCTCACGATCCACCAGTGTCGGTACGCTCTGATTCGGGTTGAGGTCGATCAGATCCTGCGGTGGATTATCCTTCTCCACGTGCTCAATCTCGAAACTAACACCTTTCTCAGCCAGCACAATGCGGACCTGATGGCTATAGATGTCAGTAGGACCAGAAAACAGCGTCATTACCGAACGTTTGTTGGCAGCGACAGCCATGAAAACCTCCAGGTATATTCAGAATTTTTACTGCTACCAGCCACTATGTGACCAGCCAGAAGTGATGTCACCCAGATTCGGGAAAGCCATTACTGTTCAAAATACAAACAAAAAATGAGCGATACCGGACATTTGGGCAGAAAATTGGATGATAGTTTACCAGATTTTGTGACCTTTGTGGTGAGTCGATTCTGGAAATGGGGAAAAAGAGGTGGCAATCAGCGAATTACCGTGGTTCTACGCGGAGAAAATAACCATAAAAAAACCCGCCGAAGCGGGTTTTTTCGCAAATTGTCGTCTGCCGGAGCAGAGTACAATTAACGTTTGGAGAACTGAGGACGACGACGTGCTTTACGCAGACCGACTTTCTTACGTTCAACCTGACGAGCATCACGGGTAACGAAGCCAGCTTTACGCAGTTCGCCACGCAGGGACTCGTCGTACTCCATCAGAGCGCGGGTGATACCGTGACGGATCGCACCAGCCTGACCAGAGATACCACCACCTTTAACAGTGATGTACAGATCCAGTTTCTCAACCATGTCGACCAGTTCCAGCGGCTGACGAACTACCATGCGGGCAGTTTCACGACCGAAGTACTGTTCCAGAGAACGTTGGTTGATTACGATTTTACCGCTACCCGGTTTGATGAAAACGCGAGCTGCGGAACTTTTGCGGCGACCAGTGCCGTAGTATTGATTTTCAGCCATTGCCTATAATCCCGATTAGATGTCAAGAACTTGCGGTTGCTGTGCCGCGTGGTTGTGCTCGTTGCCAGCGTAAACTTTCAGTTTACGGAACATAGCACGACCCAGCGGGCCTTTTGGCAGCATGCCTTTAACCGCGATTTCAAGCACACGCTCAGGACGGCGAGCAATCATCTCTTCAAAGGTCGCTTGTTTGATACCACCGATGTGGCCGGTGTGGTGATAGTACACTTTGTCAGTACGCTTGTTGCCGGTTACAGCAACTTTGTCAGCGTTCAGAACGATGATGTAATCACCGGTATCTACGTGCGGAGTGTATTCCGCTTTGTGCTTACCGCGCAGGCGCAGAGCCAGTTCGGAAGCCAGACGGCCCAGAGTTTTACCGGTCGCGTCAACAACATACCAGTCGCGTTTTACGGTTTCTGGTTTAGCTGTAAAAGTTTTCATTAAAAGCTTACCCAAATAAATAAGTTACACGTTGGTGAACACCCAAACGTTTTGTCAGTTGAGGTTCACACGACATTGTCCAGCAAACCTACCCCTTCGAATAGCCTATGCCGGCGCATAGAAAGTTTTGGGAAAAAAACTCTCTCGTAACGTGGGGTCGCAAGATTATAGAGAAGTCAGGGTCAAAGATCGACCCCTTTATGTGATTTGCGGCAGGTTTAACCAGCTAAATGTTCCCGCTTCAGATACTCCTCGCTTTGCATCTCCTGCAAACGCGACAAACAACGCTGGAATTCAAACTTCAGGCGCTCGCCCTGGTAGATTTCATATAAAGGCGCTGCGGCGCTGACCACCAGCTTAACGTGGCGTTCGTAGAACTCATCCACCAGCGCGATAAAGCGTCGTGCCTCACTCTCCATCAGCGTCGTCATGACCGGTACATCAGACAGCAGCACCGTGTGGAACAGGCGCGACAAGGCGATGTAATCGTGCTGACTGCGAGCATCGACGCACAACGTAGTGAACGATACCGCCAGCGTCTGGTTCTCAACGGCCAGCGTCTGCATCGGGCGGTGGTTAATCTCCAGCGTCGGCGCGTGATCACCTTTCGCGCCCGCCAAGGCCAGCCAGAGCTTATCCATCTGCCGCCGCGTTTCATCATTAAGCGGGGCCAGCCATAAGTGTGCCTGAGTTAACGTACGTAACCGGTAGTCAACGCCGGCGTCCACGTTCATGATGTCGCAATACTGTTTAATGGCTTCGATAGCGGGAAGGAAGCGCGTACGTTGCAAACCGTTACGATACAGTTCATCTGGCGGAATATTGGAGGTCGCGACCAGCGTAATGCCACGGGCAAACAGCGCCTTCATCAGACCGCCGAGCAGCATGGCATCGGTGATGTCAGAAACAAAAAACTCGTCAAAGCACAGCACGTCCGTTTCGGCCTTAAAACGGTCGGCAATGATTTCCAGCGGATCGCTCTGCCCCTGCAGGGCGGTAAGCTCTTCATGGACGCGCAGCATAAAACGGTGAAAGTGCAAACGCTGTTTACGTCCGCCCGGCAGGCTATGGTAGAACAGATCCATCAGCCAGGTTTTTCCACGCCCTACGCCCCCCCACATATACAGACCACGCACCGGCGTGTTTTCCTTCGGCTCACGCTTACCCAGCAATTTACCAAAGCGGGCCATCAGTCCACTCTCCTGCGCCGCTGGAGGCGTAATCGTCGTGAGCTCCTGGTAAATCGTTTCCAGTCGATTCACCGCTTCTTGTTGTACGTTGTCGGGTTGATGGCTGCCGTCGTTAAGGGCCTGCAGGTATCGCGATGTCGGGGAAAGGCTTTGCATGATGTTATTGTTATTCCTTGAGAATCGATGTGCCGTCGCTCACGATTGACGAAAAAAAGGCCGTTCTACATTACGTGATATAAACACGGGATTCCACTTCTACGGGATTAGCGGTTATAGTGGCATAATCAGGCGCAGGCATGGAGCCTAAAGCCAACACCCTACGGAAACAAAAGACAACGGGAGATGTTCATGACCTGGGAATATGCGCTAATTGGGTTAGTCGTCGGTATCATTATTGGTGCTGTAGCCATGCGTTTTGGTAATCGTAAATTACGCCAACAGCAGGCATTACAGTACGAACTGGAAAAGAACAAAGCTGAACTGGAAGAGTACCGCGAAGAGCTGGTGAGCCACTTTGCCCGCAGCGCTGAATTGCTGGATAACATGGCGGACGATTATCGTCAGATCTACCAGCATATGGCGAAAAGCTCCAGCAACCTGCTGCCGGGCATGTCAGCGGAAAATAACCCATTCCGCAATCGTCTGGCTGAGTCTGAAGCGGGTAACGATCAGGCGCCGGTTCAGATGCCGCGTGACTATTCCGAAGGGGCTTCCGGCCTGCTGCGTAGTGGCGCAAAGCGCGACTAACTGCACATCGTTAAGAAATTTATGGGGCGCAGCAATTGCGCCCTCTGCTTCTCTTCCCGTCCCAGCTATTATTTAGTCGTTAGCCTCATTGTGACCAAACCGAAAATTCAATAACATCAAACTGTTTTGAATCATCTTCCGTTTACTCAAGGTACGAGAGCAGGATCCATGAAAAAACAAACCCAGCTGTTGAGTGCATTAGCGTTAAGTGTCGGGTTAACTCTCTCGGCGCCATTCCAGGCCATTGCGTCGATTCCCGGTCAGGTCCCCGGACAGGCAGCGCTTCCCAGCCTCGCCCCGATGCTGGAAAAAGTGTTACCAGCCGTGGTTAGCGTGAGAGTCGAAGGTACCGCCACTCAGGGGCAGAAAGTCCCGGAAGAGTTCAAAAAGTTTTTTGGTGATGAACTGCCCGATCAACCTTCCCAACCTTTTGAAGGGTTAGGTTCCGGGGTCATTATTGACGCTGCCAAAGGCTATGTTCTGACCAACAACCACGTTATTAATCAGGCACAGAAAATTAGCGTTCAGCTGAACGATGGCCGCGAGTTCGACGCTAAGCTTATCGGCAGCGACGATCAGAGCGACATCGCTCTGCTGCAAATTCAACATCCCAGCAACCTGACGCAAATTGCCATTGCCGACTCCGACAAACTCCGCGTGGGTGATTTCGCGGTAGCCGTGGGTAACCCGTTTGGTTTGGGGCAAACTGCCACCTCCGGCATCGTATCGGCTTTGGGTCGTAGCGGGTTGAACCTGGAAGGTCTGGAAAACTTTATTCAGACCGATGCGTCTATTAACCGCGGTAACTCTGGCGGTGCGTTGCTCAACCTCAACGGTGAGCTGATTGGTATCAATACCGCCATTCTGGCGCCTGGCGGCGGCAGCATTGGGATCGGCTTTGCTATCCCCAGTAACATGGCGCGTACGCTGGCGCAGCAGTTAATGCAGTTTGGCGAAATCAAACGCGGCCTGCTGGGTATTAAAGGTACTGAAATGACCGCTGACATCGCTAAAGCATTCAAACTGGATGTACAACGTGGCGCGTTTGTCAGCGAAGTTCTGCCTAACTCAGGTTCCGCAAAAGCGGGCGTGAAATCCGGTGATGTTATTACCAGTCTTAACGGCAAACCGCTCAGTAGTTTCGCCGAACTGCGGTCACGTATTGCGACAACCGAACCGGGGACCAAAGTCAAACTGGGCCTGCTGCGTAACGGTAAACCATTGGAAGTTGAAGTGACGCTGGATACCAGTACATCATCTTCCGCCAGTGCGGAAATGATTGCACCGGCGTTGCAAGGGGCCACGCTCAGCGACGGGCAGCTAAAAGACGGTGCCAAAGGTATTCGAATTGATAACGTTGAAAAAAGTAGCCCAGCCGCACAGGCCGGCCTGCATAAAGATGACGTCATCATCGCCGTTAACCGCGATCGGGTGAACTCGATTGCCGAAATGCGTAAAGTGCTGGAAACGAAACCGTCAATCATTGCTCTGCAGGTCGTTCGTGGAAACGAGAGTATTTACCTGCTTTTGCGTTAACCTGGACAACCGGACATCAGCCCCCCATGTGATGTCCGGTAAACTCGTGATATGCTGCTGCCGTTCCCTTTTTTAATGACGCCGCCATCATGTTTGTGAAGCTTTTACGTTCGGTCGCGATTGGTTTAATCGTCGGCGCCATTCTGCTGGCCGCGATGCCCTCTCTGCGCAAAATTAATACGCTTACCGCACCACAGTTCGACAGCACAGATGAAACACCTGCCAGCTATAACCCGGCAGTTCGCCGTGCTGCGCCTGCCGTGGTCAACGTGTACAACCGCAGTATGAACAGCACGACGCATAACCAGCTTGAGATCCGCACGCTCGGTTCAGGCGTGATCATGGATCAGCGCGGCTATATCATTACCAACAAGCACGTCATTAATGATGCCGACCAAATCATCGTCGCATTGCAGGATGGGCGTGTCTTTGAAGCGCTGCTTGTTGGCTCCGATACCTTAACCGACCTTGCGGTGCTGAAAATCAACGCAGCAGGCGGGTTGCCGACGATCCCGATTAATAACAAACGTGTACCGCATATTGGTGATGTCGTGCTTGCCATTGGTAACCCGTACAACCTTGGGCAAACCATCACTCAGGGGATCATCAGCGCCACGGGGCGTATTGGCCTGAACCCAACGGGCCGGCAAAACTTCCTGCAAACGGATGCCTCCATTAACCATGGTAACTCTGGCGGTGCGCTGGTTAACTCTCTGGGTGAGTTGATGGGGATTAACACACTGTCGTTTGATAAAAGCAATGATGGTGAAACGCCGGAAGGGATTGGCTTTGCCATTCCGTTTCAGTTGGCGACGAAAATCATGGATAAGCTGATCCGCGACGGGCGCGTTATTCGTGGCTACATCGGCATCAGCGGGCGTGAAATTGCACCGCTGCATGCACAAGGTAGCGGCATGGATCAAATTCAGGGGATTGTCGTGAACGAAGTGGCACCGGATGGCCCGGCGGCCCAGGCCGGAATTCAGGTCAACGACCTCATCATTTCGGTAAATAATAAACCGGCAGTATCAGCGCTGGAGACCATGGATCAGGTCGCTGAGATTCGCCCCGGTTCGGTTATCTCCGTGGTCGTGATGCGCGATGACAAGCAGTTGACGCTGCAGGTCACGATTCAGGAATATCCGGCGACGAACTAACGCGGATATAAAAAAACCGGAAATCATCCGGTTTTTTTAACATTTCGATGGGCTTGTAGGCCAGATAAGGTGTTTACACCGCATCCGGCATCTGTATGCCTTATGGCGACGCAAAACGTCTTATCAGGCCTACCGAAAAGAGTTATTTAACGAACTCTTCGCCCAGCGTGATATCTTTCTTCAGCGTATCCAGCATGCCTTCCAGCGAGCTTTGTTCGAACGCGCTCAGTTTACCGATGGACTGACGTTCTTCTACGCCATTTTTGCCCAGCAGCAGCGGCTGAGAGAAGAAGCGAGCATACTGGCCATCGCCTTCAACGTAAGCACATTCCACCACACCTTTTTCGCCGCTCAGCGCGCGAACCAGTGACAGACCGAAACGTGCTGCAGCCTGACCCATAGACAGGGTTGCAGACCCGCCACCGGCTTTTGCTTCCACAACTTCAGTACCCGCGTTCTGGATACGTTTGGTCAGGTCGGCCGCTTCTTGTTCAGTGAAGCTTACACCAGGGATTTGTGACAGCAGCGGCAGAATGGTCACACCAGAGTGTCCACCGATAACCGGGACTTCAACGTCGCCAGGCTGCTTGCCTTTCAGTTCCGCCACAAAGGTGTTGGAGCGGATGATGTCCAGCGTAGTTACGCCAAACAGTTTGTTCTTATCGTATACGCCTGCTTTTTTCAGCACTTCAGCAGCAATAGCAACGGTCGTGTTCACTGGGTTAGTGATGATACCGATACACGCTTTCGGGCAAGTTGTAGCAACCTGCTGCACCAGATTCTTCACGATGCCAGCATTCACGTTAAACAGGTCAGAACGGTCCATACCTGGTTTACGTGCAACACCCGCAGAAATCAGCACCACGTCAGCACCTTCCAGTGCAGGGGTCGCATCTTCACCGCTGAAGCCTTTGATTTTCACAGCAGTAGGGATATGGCTCAAATCAACGGCCACACCAGGCGTTACTGGAGCGATGTCGTACAGGGAGAGTTCTGAACCTGAAGGCAGTTGGGTTTTTAACAGTAATGCTAGCGCCTGACCGATACCACCAGCAGCGCCGAGGACTGCAACTTTCATCCTAAACTCCTTATTATATTGATAAGCAAAATGTCTATTGCTCCGCGGCGGCGACCTTAATTCACAAATCCAACGAATTCAATAACCACGCGTCAAGAATGCGTAGTCACGCAAATTTGGCTTTTATGCATTTAACTTACGTAAAATAAAACCTAAGTTACGTAATTCAAAACCACTCGCACAGTAGAGCAACTTTCCAACAGGTGCTGACAATATACCCTACAGCCATCTCAAAACAACATCAATTTGATAACATTTAATTTACTTTTAATCTTATTTGCGAGCCGTGACACAGGCATGTTTCTTGATAACGAAATTTGATAAAATTCCGCTCTTTCATAACATTATTTCAGCCTTGAACGAGGCAGACCGTTTGCATAAAAATTCATCTGTATGCACAATAATGTTGTTTCTACCGCCATATTACGGGTGACTTATGCGAAGCTCGGCAAAACAAGAAGAATTAGTAAAGGCGTTTAAAGCGCTGCTTAAAGAAGAAAAATTCAGCTCTCAGGGCGAAATCGTCCTCGCGTTGCAGGATCAGGGCTTTGATAATATCAACCAGTCCAAGGTTTCACGCATGCTGACCAAGTTTGGTGCCGTGCGTACCCGCAATGCGAAAATGGAAATGGTGTACTGTCTGCCTGCAGAGCTGGGAGTCCCGACAACGTCAAGCCCGTTGAAAAATCTGGTGCTGGATATCGACTACAACGATGCCGTTGTCGTTATTCATACCAGCCCAGGCGCTGCGCAGCTAATTGCCCGCCTGCTGGATTCACTGGGTAAAGCAGAAGGTATTCTTGGAACGATTGCTGGTGACGATACCATCTTCACCACACCGGCCAAAGGTTTTACGGTCAAAGACCTGTACGAAGCCATTCTGGAACTGTTTGAACAAGAACTGTAATCCCCTTCCCCGTCACGCCCTGTGGCGGGGAAAAATCTCTCTTTTCTGCTCCCCTTCTCAACTTTCCACTACCGAACATTTAACAAATAGTGCGTTTCACCGCCAAAATACATTCACACAGTGAATGATCCCAATCAAAAACGCACAATTTGCAAAATATCATATCCTAATGAATTTATTGATTTTATTTTCAAAAATAAGTTCTAACCTGTATTTTTAATTCCATATAGTTATAAAAAATAATTTTTTTAACACTTGATTACCATAGAAACAATTAGCGTGGTATTAATTTATCGCGTGATTAGTGTATACTTGATTTTGTGATGAGGGTCACGAAACAAAGACCCCTAGTAAAAGAATTCGACGAGGTAAGTATCATGAAAATCAAAACCACTGTTGCAACTTTAAGCCTTCTCTCAGTTCTCTCTTTCGGTGCAAGCGCCGCTGTTAATCAGGTGAACTCGCAAGAAGCACAGAATCTGCAATCCATGGGTACCATCTCTGTATCTCAGATCGGTAGCTCACCAATGGATATGCGTCAGGCAATCGCCGCTAAAGCAGAAAAAGCGGGCGCCAGCAGCTATCGTGTCACTGAACTCCGTGAAGGTGCTCACTGGCATGCAACCGCAGAATTGTACAAATAAACCCTCGTCGTCTAGTCCGACGACTTGCCCCCGCCTGCCGGGGGCTTTTTTATACCTGTTTTGAGTGACGAACGTTAAAGCGTAACTGTCCTTCGAGCTCTTCTTCTGCTTCATCGAACAGTAAAATCAGCGCGCCATATCGCCTGCGTAACTTATCCGGTAAATGAACAAATTCGATTTCCAGAGGTAAAGGCAAGATTTCCCCAACCACAACCTCCCACAAAGAATCTAAATCAACCACCTTTTCCCGGGCCAGACCGAATGTACGTGCAAACTCACGGTAGAAATCACTCTGATTTTCAATCTCGTCAAAATCAAACGTATAGATATTCATCTATAGCCACCATCCCGACGCCAGTTACTCCACAGACCACCGATATGCAGGGTCTTCCTCAACCTGTTTCCCCTATCCCGCCAGCAAAATTTTATATTCCTGCGGTCCAGGCATCGTTTACCACCCCCAGCTAAATACTCGTCTTAAGTATAGCCCTGCCTCAGTGTGCGTAATACGTCAGGAATGAACTGTTCATCGTTTAGACAAAGAGAGATACATCACATTTTTGTGCAATCCTATGACTGCGTTTCGGAAACAGTATGAAACAGGTTGGCCATAACTTTCTGAAAAATAATAGATCCGATATTTATCTGATTTTTTCAATATAAAAATCATATCAATAACCGCATTTATCATATTGGATTTGTAATTGAAGCCTCCACAAAATGCATGCAACTGAATAGTCTCTGGAGTCGATATGTCCATGTCTGTTGTCAACGATACCCCGTATGAAGCGGCTGAAATTCTGCGTTCTGCAAAACCCAATTTTCATCCACGTATCGCTCTGATACTTGGGTCAGGTCTGGGGGCTCTTGCCGATCGCATGGAAAATAAAACCACGCTTTCATATCAACAATTGCCTGGGTTTCCGGTCAGCACCGTAATCGGCCATGCCGGGGAAGTGGTGATGGGAACGCTTTATGGTATCGACCTCATCTGCATGAAGGGACGTGGGCATTTTTATGAAGGGCTGGGAATGGGCATCATGACCCATGCCGTACGTACCTTTAAACTGTTGGGCTGCGAATTTTTATTCTGTACCAACGCCGCGGGTTCGCTGAACGTAGATATTCCTGCAGGTAGTCTGGTCGCCCTCAACGATCACATCAACACCATGCCATCTACCCCACTTGTCGGGCCGAACGATGAACGCTTTGGTCCTCGCTTCTTTAGCCTCGCTAACGCATACGATCGCGAACTGCGCCAGCAGCTTCACGGTGCCGCAGAGCAGTTGGGTATCACGCTTCATGAAGGGGTTTTTGTCTCTTATCCTGGACCTAATTTTGAGACGGCTGCGGAGATTCGCATGATGCAGCGTATGGGCGGCGATGTCGTCGGTATGTCGGTGGTACCGGAAGTGATAGCTGCACGCCACTGTGGCCTGAAAGTACTGGCCGTTTCAGCCATCACAAATATGGCTGAAGGTCTCAGTGATGTTGAGCTTTCCCATGAACAAACGCTGAAATGCGCTGCCATGGTAACCGAAGATTTTATTCGTTTGATCAGCCAGTTCCTCAAGCAGTACGCCTGATCGTGGTTCCGTAGACGGACAGGTCGCCCTGCTCCGTCTGGAGAAAAGTTATGCCAGACAATCAGTTTTCTCGCGCAAATCTCAATGCCGTTTCGTACCTGAGCTATTACTTTGTTGGCGCACTGGTGTCGACACTGGGGATTGTGCTTGGGCCACTTTGTGCCGCTTTTCATAAAGACCCCAGCTTTATCGGGCAGGTCTTTACTCTGATGAACATCGGAATGTTTGTGCCTATTATGCTTGGCGGCATTCTGATGAAAAAATGGGGGCTGAAAAAACCATTAGTTATTGCTGCAACGCTCACCGTGATTATCAGCGTAGTACTTTTTATCCAACCAACCTTAACGCTGTTTAGCGTTGCAGTGGCCGGAATTGGTGCCTGCGGGGGCGTGTTTATGACCATCGGCAGTTATCTGGTGGTCCGTATTAATCCCGATGAAAAGAGCCGCTCTTCCAGCCTGATTTTTACCGATTTCTTTTTCAGCTTTGCCGGAGCAACCCTTTCCTTACTGTTAGCCTGGATGTTTAAACTGGGTGCCAGTTGGATTGCGATGTATGGGATTATGGGCGGTCTGGGCGCGTTGATGTTGGCACTTACCCTGCGTTGTCGCTTCCCATCGACAGAGGCTGCGCAGCCGCAGCAACACGAGAAAACGGAAGAGTCAGAACCCTGGGGGATCTCTGTCTATTTGATCTGTTTTACTCTCTTTGCTTTCCTGCTGGCTGAACCCATTTTTACCATGTGGACACCGGGCTACCTGCAATCGCGTTTTACACTTCAGGCGCAGGATGCCGCGCTATTCACTACTGTGTATTGGGTGACGAAAGCCATTGGCCTGTTCCTGAATCAGTTCACCGTGAAATGGATGAAACTGCGCACTTTCCTGCTGATCTGCGCAAGCATTGGTCTGGTCTCTATTGCGCTGATTGCCAACAGCAACAATACCACGCTGATTCTGATAGCGTGCGGCGTGTTTGGTTTCTTTAACTCCGGTTTATTCTCCGGCCTGATGAGCTATGGTTCACTGCAGGTGAGTCGCAGTTCACCAACCTTGATCTCCGCCTTGTTGACGTGCGGCACAGTGGGCACGCTACTGTTTGCCAGCGTCTCCTCCATGGTAAACAGCCACTTTGGTCTGCAGGGGGCGGTGAATACGTCAACTGTCGCCTATTGTGTGTTACTGCTGACGCTGGTTATCGCTGTCACCTGCAGCCAGGCCGAGCGTCTCGCCCGCCCGCCATCCGCTGCGGTTTGACAAGCTTTGGGGAGGACGGCATGATGCCGTTTCTCTCCCTCTCTTACGCGTAACCAGCATGATTGATCTCCAGGCCAATAGCCGAATTCGTCTTCGAACATTGCGTTATTTTCAGGTTCTCGCTGACGAGCTGCACTTTGGCCGGGCCGCGGCCCGGTTAAACATCTCTCAACCGCCGTTGAGTATGCAGATTAAAGAACTGGAAGAGATCCTTGAAACGACGCTATTTGAACGTACCAGCCGTAAAGTGGTTCTCACGCGAGCCGGGCAGGTATTGAAAACGGAAGTCGATCGTATCCTGAGTACCACCGATCAATCCCTCAATTATGTGCGACAGATTGGCCGTAGCGAACATCAGCATTTCAACATTGGGATAGTCGGTAGCGCATTGTGGGGAACGCTGCTGACACGTCTAAAGGACTTTAAGAAGCAACAGCCGTACGTAAACTGGAGTTTGCAGGAGCTTTCCCAACATCAGCAAATTGAAGCCTTGCATGCCCGGACGATTGATATTGCGATTAGCCGGAACGTACTGCCCCAATCCGAGACGAATATTCGTAGCCAATTGATTTCCCGCGAAGCGGTTGCTCTCGCCGTACCTGAACACGATCCTCTCTGCCAACACCAAAGCGTCTCACTGGCGATGCTCGCTGAACGCCCCATCATTTCGCTTTCATTCAATCAAAGCAATTTCGCCCGTCAGGTACATGACCGCTGTGTTGAGGTAGGATTTTATCCTCTGATTACCCACCAGGTTAACGAACCGCAAACAGCGCTGGCGCTGGTTAGCGCAGGAATTGGTCTCTCTTTGCTGCCAGAAACCTGCGGATTGATCCACTGGCCAGGCGTTCGTTTCTTACCGTTGAATGACCCTATTCCAGCCGATCTTTATGCCTACTGGTACGACGAACAGCTCTCCACATTAATGAACGCGTTTATCATGACATTACAGGGGCGGTAAAACTGAAACCGGAAGAGATATCCTCTTCCGGTTAGATGAGTTATGAATTGCTGGTCAGCGCATGCTGGTATTTGTGCAACATTCCCGTGAGTCGTTTCACTGGCTCCGTCACCTGAGGCGGGGCTTCCCAAAGCGTTAATTTTTCCTGGTAGATATCAAGCTCCTCCAGCAACTGGCCAAAGTAGCGTCGGCGTTTGTCATCATTGACTGCAGAAATAACTTGATCGGCGGTACGGCGAAGCTGGCGATGAAACGCCGATAAATCGTCGTTTACCGGTACAGGCGCATCACGTAAACGCTGGTGAGCAATAATCATCGTCAGTGCCAGGCGGAACTTTGCCAGATCACCGGGGAATTTGTTCATCAGTAAAAACAGCTGCTGATACAACGCCGGAAGGTGGTTTTCTTTACGGCGCACGACATTGGTGGTCATTGCGGAGACCGCTGCCGACACAAACTGGTTAAGCAACACACGACCTGTTCTGTCACGCGAGTTATCCCGCACCAACAGAATAACGATAAACGCCAATACGCAGCCAACAATCTGCCCCAGTGCACTGTCGAGGAACTGACTAAAGTGGAACGTCATCGGGTTATCAAGCACGATAATGTTAATGGTGCTCGCCAGCGCCCCCATTGAGCCCAGACGCCGCTTCTGCACCTCAATACCCAGAAAGAATCCCAGCACCGCCAGACTCAGACACAGCAACAACATGCTTTGCTGGGTATTGGGGATAATCACCAGAAAATAGAGCGCCCCCAGCGGCAATGCTGCCAGCGTGCCATAGATAAAGTCGATGGCCACCATGCGGGGGTTAGGCAAACGCATGGCCAGCGAGGTGACGACTGCTATCATGACCATCGCGCCGCTACCTGATGTCCAGCCGGTCCACAACCAGAATAAGGTTCCCAGCACACAGGACAGCGTAGTACGCCAGAAGTTGACCAGCGCATGGTGATGTTCGGCGGATTCCACCTTCACCACCGGTTCGCCTTGCAGGATCTCTTCTTCAATAGCGCTAATTTTGGTATTGCTGACCACACCGCGTTTCAACAGCAGGTAGCGCGTCGCCGCGCCGGCCCAGCTATAGATCGTCACTGGCGTATCACGCTCACCGGTCCAGACAATCACGCGGCGCATCCGCTTCAATTGTTTATGTACGTCCTGCACCGTTTCAACCGGCGTATCAAACAACTCGCGGAAGGTATCTGTAATCAGTTCTGGTCGCGTATTCTGAATAAGATAGGTTTCGCAGGACTGCGTGATGAGTGTGAGCGACAGCGTATTCAATGCCTTGAGTCTACGATTGGCGCGCACCCAGCGTGAGGATTCCATGTTCAGGTTGCTGCGCATACCTTCAAGCGCCGCCGTACGACGAACTAAAGCGCCCCAGGCCTTGTCCACCTCTTCGCTATCGCCATGCTTTATACACAGTTGCATAAGCTGATATTGCGCCACCAGAAGACTGTCTAACTCGACATCTATCTCCTGTTTCACTGAACGGGGCGAAAAGAGCAGGTCGGCGATGATAGCGCAGACAATCCCCATCACAATCTCGCTGCAGCGTTCAAGCGCAAATTGTGGCGTCAGCAGAGGCTCCGCCTGAATGGTAATGACGATAATCAGAGCCGTGTAACCCGAAAGCCCCCAGGCATAGGAGTTTTCGATCTTTACCAGTGAAGAGATCCAGGTACAAAAACCGGCCCAGATACAACACACCAGGATCATCAATAGCGGGGCGCGGATCATGCTGATGATAATGATCAGTGCGGCAATACAGCCGATAAATGTCCCGACAATACGCAACATGCCGCGATAGCGGATAGCGCCTGAATAAGGTTCTCCGCCAGCGGCAAAGGCCGGGCCTGCCGCCACAATGGCTGCGGTCAGTACCGCCCAGCGAGGGGTCTCAAGCTGGAAGTGAAAGCCAACGAACAGCGCCAGTACAATCGCGCAGGCCAGTTTTACCGCAAAGCGGATATGCTGGTTGGCAATGGAGAAAATACCCATCGCGATTAACCAAACTCGCGCAGGCGGTGTGCCATTTTACGGAAGAAAGATTCCTGGCTGGCATCGCGATCCTGCTTGCCGGTAATGACGACGGTCGCCGTCGTCCCGGCAGGCCACAAGGTTCCCTGCTGCTCATCAAGACGAATTCGCACCGGCACGCGCTGCGCCAGACGCACCCATTCAAGATTGGAATCAATGGTCGCCATACCCTTTGCGTCCCGCGTGCTGCTGGCATTCGTTACGCCAGCCGCCACGCTATCAACGGTGCCTTTCAGCACATTATTACTGCCAAGCGGGGTGATTTCAGCGCGATACCCTGGGCGAACGCCTTCCAGTTTGGTCTCTTCCATATACGCCAGTACATAGAATGAGTGCTGTTTTACCAGTGCCACCGCCGTGGAGCCGCGCGTAATAAATTCACCGCTATAGACGTTCAGGTTAGTCACCCATCCGTCTGCAGGCGCACGGATAACGGTACGTTCCAGATCTAATTTTGCCAGGTCGCGGGTCGCTTGTGCTTTTGCAAGCTGGTGTAATACGGTTTGCAGGACGTTGTTTGACTGGTCGATCTCTTCGCGAGACATAGCCTGCACGCCCAGTCGGTTACGACGACCGGCCTCCTGGCGTTTTTCCTGCGCCAGAACCTGATAATAAGCGACGTCAGCTTCGGCCTGCTCAAGGGCTTTCTTATAGCGTGGCTGGTCGATGGTGAACAGGATCTGATCCTTTTTCACCAGTTGGTTATCATGGATGTTAACGTTGGTAATAAGCCCCGCAACATCCGGCGCAATCGCGACGACATCGGCGCTGAAACGCGCATCACGCGTCCACGGCGACTCGGTGTAGAACACCCATGCGCGGAAAATAGCGATGAAGGCCAGAATGACCAGTATCACGGTAATGGCCGTGCGGGAGAGTTTTCTTGTTAGTGTTTTCACTTCAACCTCAAACGAACAGGCGCGTTATTAAATAGAACAGACAGCAATACAGCGCAGTGTTAAACAGAGCCGGATGCCAGACAAAATCATAGATGCCAGTCGGAACAAGCACCCGGCGCACCAGCCAGAAAATCGCCAGTGACAAAAGTAATTCGAAAAAAATCGGTGGGAAGGACAGACCAAACACCACGATAACGGGAAACAGACTCATGTTGACCTTGGTAACGTAAGAGAGTGCAGATGATAGATTTTCTAGCGTATGTCACCGCAGAGAAGGGCAAGGATGAGCCAGGCGAGAGCGACATAGCCGTTATTTGAATAATAATATATTAACGTAACTGTTATGCTGTTATCTATATTATGTGATCTAAATCACTTTTAAGCCAGAGTGAACAATGGAACGATTAAAACGTATGTCGGTGTTCGCCAAAGTTGTCGAACTGGGCTCCTTCACCGCCGCCGCAAGACAGCTACAAATGAGCGTTTCATCGATAAGCCAGACGGTCTCAAAACTGGAAGATGAGCTACAGGTCAAGCTGCTAAACCGCAGCACGCGTAGCATTGGGCTAACTGAAGCCGGTAAAATTTATTATCAGGGCTGCCGCCGGATGCTGCACGAAGCGCAGGATGTTCACGAGCAACTGTATGCTTTTAACAACACGCCCATTGGCACGCTGCGCATTGGTTGTTCTTCAACCATGGCACAAAATGTCCTCGCCGGACTGACCGCAAAAATGCTCAAAGAGTATCCTGGGCTGACGGTAAATCTGGTGACGGGAATACCGGCACCCGACCTGATTGCCGACGGTCTGGACGTGGTTATCCGCGTGGGTGCCCTGCAGGACTCCAGCCTTTTTTCGCGTCGTCTGGGGGCTATGCCGATGGTGGTCTGCGCGGCAAAAAGTTATCTCGCCCAGTTTGGTGTCCCGGAGAAACCCGCCGATCTCAGCAATCATTCGTGGCTGGAATACAGCGTTCGTCCGGATAATGAGTTCGAATTAATTGCCCCGGAGGGGATTTCTACCCGTCTGATCCCAGAGGGACGTTTTGTGACCAACGATCCGATGACATTGGTGCGCTGGCTGGCCGCAGGCGCGGGCATTGCCTATGTACCGCTGATGTGGGTGATCAATGAGATCAATCGTGGCGAAGTGGAGATCCTGCTCCCCCGCTACCAGTCGGATCCGCGTCCGGTGTATGCGCTGTATACCGAAAAGGATAAGCTGCCGCTCAAGGTGCAGGTGGTGATTAACTATCTGACAGACTATTTCGTCGATGTGGCGCAGCTGTTTCAGGGAATGTACGGTCGGGGAAAAGAGAAATAAAAAGAGTCCAGGCCAGATAAGGCGTTGACGCCGTATCTGGCAAGATGCCCGATAGCACTAGTGCTTATCGGGCCTGAATCATGATGTTACGCGGTGCCACCTACGGTCAGGTTATCCACCTTCAGCGTCGGCTGGCCCACGCCAACCGGCAGACTCTGTCCTTCTTTACCGCAAACACCCACGCCGTTATCCAGTTTCAGGTCGTTACCCACCATCGAAATCTGCTGCATTGCTTCGATACCGGAGCCTATCAGCGTCGCGCCTTTCACCGGTTTGGTCACTTTACCGTTTTCAATCAGATACGCTTCGGAGGTAGAGAACACGAATTTACCGGAGGTGATATCCACCTGGCCACCGCCGAAGTTAGGCGCATAAATACCGTACTCAACGGATTCGATGATTTCCTGCGGCGTGGATTTCCCCGGCAGCATATAGGTGTTGGTCATACGCGGCATCGGCAGATGCGCGTAAGATTCACGACGACCGTTACCCGTTGGCGCCACGCCCATCAGGCGCGCATTGAGTTTGTCCTGCATGTAGCCTTTCAGAATGCCGTTTTCAATCAGCACGTTGTACTGACCCGGCGTACCTTCGTCATCGATAGCTACCGACCCACGACGATCCGCCATCGTGCCATCATCCACCACTGTACACAATTCTGACGCCACCAGTTCACCCATGTGACCGCTGAATACCGACGTGCCACGGCGGTTAAAGTCACCTTCCAGACCATGACCGACCGCTTCATGCAGCAGAACGCCCGGCCAGCCAGCGCCGAGTACCACCGGCAGCGTACCGGCAGGCGCGGCTACCGCAGAGAGATTGACCAGCGCCATGCGTACGGCCTCTTTCGCCCATGCGTCAGCACGAACTTCGCCATCGAGGTCGCCAAGGAAATAGTCATAGCCAAAACGACCGCCGCCACCGCTGGCGCCACGCTCGCGTTTGCCATCCTCTTCAACCTGTACGCTTACGGACAAACGCACCAGAGGACGGACGTCAGCGGCCAGTGTACCGTCGGTCGCCGCCACCAGAATCAGTTCATACACACCGGTCAGGCTCGCCGTCACTTCCTGCACACGCTTGTCGGCGGCACGCGCCACGCTGTCTACGCGGCGCAGAATATCCAGCTTCTCTTCGCGGCTCATGCTCTGCAGGGGATCTACTGAGGTATAAAGCGCCTGATGCTCTACCGCCCCCAGCGTTTTTACTTTGCCATCACCGCTGTCGCGCACGATAGTACGCGCGGCATGAGCACTTTGCTCCAGCGCCAGCAGGCTAATCTGGTCTGCATAGGCAAACCCGGTTTTTTCGCCGCTGATGGCGCGCACGCCAACGCCCTGATCGATATTGTAAGAACCATCTTTAATGATGCGGTCTTCTAAAACCCAGGATTCGTGATAGCTCGACTGAAAATAGAGATCGCCGTAATCAAGACGGCGTTCGGCCAGTTGGCCCAGGATGGCAAACAGATCCTGATGTTTCAGGCCATTCGCCGCTAGCAATTGTTCACTTACCAGGTTCAGACTCATCGTTTTGCTACTCATTAGTTACTGTTGTAGGCCTGATAAGACGCGCCAGCGTCGCCATCAGGCGCTTCAATGCCCGGATGGCGGCGTAAACGCCTTATCCGGCCTACGGACTGCGGTAGAAGTTCTATGTTGAGATTGGGGCAATTACTCGCCCCCGTCAAATCATTGCTGGCTTTCTTTGCGCGGCTGGCGCAGAACTTCGTTGATCTGTGGCTTATCGACCGGACCGGTAATGCGATAGCGCAGAATTGAAACTTTGCTCCACAGCGGTCCCAAAACTTTACTGGCGGCAAATACCGCCGCGCCGACAATTGGGTTGACGGCAAACGCCGCGGCCACCCCAACGGTGGCAGAAATTTCAGGTGCGACAACGGCTTCCATATCCAGTTCGCGACGCACCAGATTCACCGAACCTTTCATGGCGATGTCAGCTTCCAGGCCATCCACCAGCGTATCATCAGTGTGCATCACACCGTCTTTGATCCACGCCGTACTGCGGATAGAGTCAAAGTAAAAACCTTCGCTGAACGTATCGCTAAAATCAAAACGCAGTTTACGCAATAGCGCATCAAAACTCAGCAGACGTAACAGTTGTCCCGCATGTCCGGTGCTAAGTTCAGTCAATTCACCTTTGCCCAAACGGGTACGCAAAATCCCATTCAGTGAAGCTTCATCCGGATCCCAGGGCGGATTACGCCAGTGCAGATCGTACTCGACGTTAAAGGAAGAGTTACGAATCGGGGTAGATACGCCAAAGAAACCCGCGGCTGAATCAATCTTGTTGCCATTCAGCTTTCCTTTCAGTGACGTACGCTCCTTGCCCGGCACATTGACCCATTCGCCATCGGCGGTCAGCCGGGCAAACCCGGTATCCAACAGACCATTGCTCAACGTTAATGTGTCACCTTTTATCGCGACATCGGCATCAATGCGCCCATACTTTTGCCCCCACATCCAGCACTCTTCGCAGCGTATCTGCGCATCCGGCCAGCCACGGAAACTGACGTTACTGATAGCAGAGAACGGCGAGGCTGGCGTTGTATTTGGCGATGACGTTGCAGCGTTCGGGTTGTAATACAGATACTTGATATTGGCAAGCCACGGAGCATTATTGCGCATAGCCAATGTGGCGTTAATCTCACGCCCCTGTGCCCGTACGCTGGTACCATTAAGCCCAGGTTCAGACACAATGCTCAGGTTATTCCACTGCTGGCCGCCCAGGGATAAAGAAGGCGTGCGCACCGCAATACGCTGCGGGAAGTTCGCATTACTTCCGACGTTATCTGCCGCGCCTTTCTGGAACAATGCCAGCCATTGCGCACCGTCCATGGGCGGAAGATTAAGTTCGATGCCCTGCTGGTCAGGAAGCGCTGGCACGGTACGGCTTTCCGAAGTCCAGATTGCGCGGTCAAGCGTCAGTTTCTGATTCAGCAACCAGTGGCTGTTAAAGTGGTTCTTGCTTCCGGCGTTACCGGTCAGATCGAAGCTGCGCAGGTTACCATCTGCCTTAACATTAACCGGTAGCGACTCACCGGCGACTTTGTTTAACGGAGCAGGTAAGTGACTGCTTACATTTTTCAGGTCGCCTTTTAGCTCAATGTTGTAGGTCGCTCCGGCATGATATGGCAGGTCAATGCCAACCTTACCGTTCCACGCCATACTGCCGCTTAAGGCATCGTTGACCTGCGCTGGTAAAATCCCCATGCGGGTTGGCTGCCAGTCGCCTTGCAGGTTCACGGCTACCTGATAGGCTTTCGCCCCTTCGGTGGTGGAGAAGTCGACGTTCAGCGGCTGATTAAACCAGTTCGCCGTCATCGGCTCACTCTTGAGATCGCCGTTGATAAAGCTGAATTTACCGTTCAAATTCTTCAGCGTGCTATCGAGCGGCTTGATAAACAGACTGTTATTACGCAGGTTCACGTCGCCTTTGGCCGTAACCAGCGAACCATCTAACGGGATATCAAGATGTAAGCGAGCACTCACATCACCGTCAATTTGCAGCTGTTCCAGCGTGGCACCAAGCGACTCTTTCAGCGGTGTTTCGTCGAAATAAGGCCCAACCGCTTTGCCCGGCCCGTTGATGTCGGCATCAATCAGCAGTTTTTCTTTTGCGTAGTCAGGGATATTTGCCGTCAGGTTAGTGGCTTTTACCCCCCCTAAATTGACGCTATCCGTCTTCATCCACAGGCCATCGTTAATGAAGTTCAGTTCAATATTGAGGTCAGTCAGTGCGGGCCAGTCCGGCTGGAAGGCAAATTTTGCATTACGCAGCGGCACCAGCACCTGGAACTGACCTTCGTTATGCAAATACGGGAACAGATGTGGGTTACCGCCATAAACCAGTGTTGCGTTATCCGCCTCACCGCCCTGAATTGCCCCACTGAGATAATCAACCAGCTCTTTTCCCATCAGATTTTCCGGGAAATAGCGCCAGGCCTGGGAGCCATCGTGAGTGCTAATCCCCGCCAGAATCCCCAGCCACGGTTCATCACCGGTTGGTTGCAGATAACGAAAACCGCCGCGCGCATGTACCGCTTTCGCTTTAACGTCAATATTGCGCCCGTCTAGCTGAAAACCATTTTCATTCTTCAGCCAACTGAGCGTTGCCACGCCATCTTCTATCTCCAGCGGGGCACGAAAGACGGTTTCATACGGCATTTTTGCCTGCTTCATGGAGGCCGTTAATGCGCCATTTTCCACGCTGCCAGACAATGTACCGGAGAAATGTTCTGCCCCCGGCAGCAGCTTCCACTGTTTCCAGGCCAGATCGGTCCACGAGGACTGGAAACGGGTTTTTTCGGTCGCCTGTAATGGGATATCCAACGCCAACACATTTATCTTGCCGCTCGGTTGCGTGGCCCGCCAGATATCACCCAATGCCGGAGATAACTTAGCGGCCATCGGGCGTAGCCCCTCTAACCCGGCTAGCTCCAGGTTACTGGCGCGAATACGTAATTCGTCGCTGCGCTTATTATTGGCGCCCCCCACTTCCTGCCCGGGAAACCAGGCCAGCGTTAATGCCCCACTCGGCCAGGGTTTGTCATCCATCGTGATGCGCGTATCCGGGATAGCGAACAACCAACCGGAGTGCTCACGGCTGATATGCGCAGTCAGGTTATCGACGGACAGCGTGTGGATGTTGCTCTCTCCCTTCCAGCTTGCGCCGCCCTTTTTCAACCAGACATCGCCACCAGAGATTTCGCCTTTGTTGAGCGTCATCCAGCCTTCCAGGCTAAAGCGCGCAGTTTGCAGCGCAACATTGTCCTGCATCCATTTTCCCAACCACGGCTTAACGTCGATGTCGTCAGCCTGCAGCCAGACTCGACCATTATTCAGCAGGCCGTCATCATCACGCAGATCCATACGCACCTGCATAACACCGTGCTGCCCGGTCAGGCTGGAGAGGCTGACCTGGCCTTCAGCACGATGCCGGTTTTTACCGTTCAACCAGGTTAGCTGAGGGATCGCCAGTTCCGCACGCTGGCCTGACAGGGTCAAAAAACTAACCTGGCTGTCGCGAAGATCAAAATGATCAAACTGGCGCAGGAACAGATCGCTGATGTGGCCGGTTTCAATCCCGTCGCCGCTATCGCCGCGCTGGATCGGTGTATTGGTGCGCAACTGCAGTTGCCAGAAGGTGAGATCACGAAACTGCCAGCGCATGTGCAGCAAACTTTGCCAGACATCCAGCGCCAGCGTGACACGCTTTACCGAGAATTCGCCACCGTCTTTCAGCTGTGCATGAATATCGCGAGCTTCGAGCGTAGGGCCAAAATTTTGCCAGTTAGCAGAAAGCTGGCTGGCGGAAACGGGCATACCGGTGGCAGATTCGATCTTGCCCAGAATGGTCGGACGCCAGCTATCGAGATGCGGTAGAGCAAGGCGCAGCCCACTGACCAGCAGCGCTGCGATGACAACGAATGCGGCTCCAGTGAGCAGTAAAATCCCCGGCAATCGCCTCACGCGCCTCTCCTTGTCTGCCAAAAAATGTGACTCACACCCCTTGAGTGAATATTGCCGGATAGCGGCGTTTGTGCCTTATCCGGCCTACATGCGCGGGTGCCACTACACGATTTACATCATTACCACGTCAAACTGCTCCTGGTTATAGAGCGGTTCGACTTGTACTTTGACCTGTTTGCCGACAAAGATTTCCACTTCCGCCAGCGCATGCGACTCTTCCCCTTTCAGGGTTTCAGCCACTGCCGGAGACGCATACACCAGGAAACGATCGGAGTCGTAAGCATGGTGCACGCGGACGATTTCACGCATGATTTCATAACATACGGTTTCGACCGTTTTCACCGTGCCACGTCCGTGGCAGGTTGGGCACTCGTTACACAGCACATGCTCCACGCTTTCACGCGTGCGCTTACGTGTCATCTCTACCAGACCCAGCTGTGAAAAACCGTTAATGCTGGTTTTTACGCGATCCTTGCTCAGCGCCTGCTCCAGAGAGTGCAGCACCCGGCGGCGGTGATCTTCATTATTCATGTCGATAAAATCGATAATGATTATGCCGCCCAGATTACGCAGACGCAGCTGACGTGCGATAGCCTGCGTTGCTTCAATATTAGTATTAAAGATAGTGTCGTCGAGATTACGATGCCCAACAAATGCGCCGGTGTTGATGTCGACGGTAGTCATCGCTTCGGTTTGGTCGATGATCAAATAGCCGCCGGATTTCAGCTCAACCTTACGCTCCAGCGCACGTTGGATTTCATTCTCAACGTCGAAGAGATCGAAAATCGGTTGGCGTCCGCTGTAATGTTCCAGTTTGCTGGTCATCTCCGGGATATATTCCGCCGTAAATTCCAGTAACGCCTCATAGGTCAGACGGGAGTCGACGCGGATGCGGTCAAGCTGGGCATCAGCAAAGTCACGCAACACGCGCTGTGCCAGTGCCAGTTCACCGTACATCTGGTAGCGCGTTTGCGGGCGCTTTTTACGCTCCATGACTTTTGTCCAGACGCGCTTCAGGTAGGCAGCATCCGAGGCCAGATCCTCTTCGCATACGCCTTCTGCCGCCGTGCGAATGATGAAGCCACCCTGCTCATCGCAGTAATCCGCCACCACTTTTTTCAGACGTTCGCGTTCCGTTTCGCTTTCGATACGTTGGGATACGCCAACATGCGAGGCCCCCGGCATAAAAACGAGATAACGGGAAGGAAGCGTGATGTCCGTCGTCAGGCGTGCGCCCTTCGTTCCCAAAGGATCTTTTACCACCTGCACCATCAGATCCTGACCCTGGCGCACCAGTTCAGAAATGTCGCGTACGGTGAACTGTTTTTGTTCTTCACCCGCCACGCATTCGGTGTGCGGCATGATGTCAGAAGCGTGAAGAAATGCGGCTTTATCCAGTCCAATATCTACAAAAGCCGCCTGCATACCCGGAAGCACACGACTTACACGACCTTTGTAGATATTGCCTACGATTCCGCGTCGCGCCTCACGTTCAATATGAATTTCCTGCAGAATACCGCCACCAATGTAAGCCACCCGAGTTTCCGATGGCGTTACGTTTACCAACAATTCAGCCGTCATGTTTATCCCTTTTCTCACGCAGTGCGTTAAAATTGGTCAGCAACTCATACGTTTCTACCAGCGGTAAGCCGACTACGGCGTGATAGCTGCCATTTATCTTCCTGACAAAACAGCCACCCAACCCTTGAATACCGTATGCACCTGCTTTATCCATTGGTTCACCGCTGGCAACATAACCCGCGATGTCCTCATCGGTTAGTGCTCTGAATGTCACTTCCGTCACTACCAGGCAGTCCAGACTGTGCTGGCAATCGGCCAGTGCCACGGCCGTCATAACTTGATGCGTTTTGCCCGACAGTTTGCGCAGCATTGCTGCGGCGTGGGCAGCGTCGTGCGGTTTTTCCAGCACTTCGCCATTAAGGATAACGATGGTATCCGCACCCAATACCGGCAAATCGCGCGGTGCCAGCGCTACACCAGCCTGCGCTTTTTCGCGCGCCAGACGCGAAACGTACTGCTGGGCGCTTTCCTGCGGGTGCCGCTGTTCTTCAATCCCAGGGATCAGTCGTTCAAACGTAACACCAAGCTGAGTGAGCAACTCCTGACGACGTGGAGAACCTGAAGCAAGATACAGAGTATTCATATCAACCTTATTGCACCGCAAACTGCTGACGGACTTTACGCATCAGTAAGAATAGCCATGGCCAAAGCACACCATTTACTACACTACTCCAGAACACTTCAGGTCTGAAAGAGACGTTGATCACTAAAAACTCGGCCCAGAAAACAATAATATCCACGACCAGTGACAACAACATAACTACCAGCGCCTGCTGCCAGAGCGCGAGGTTACGGAAGAGCTGAAATTTCAGTGCGACCAGATAAGCAATGATACTCATCGACAATGCCCGCACACCAAGCGTAGAGCCGCTAATGAGATCCAGTATGGCACCCACGATAAATCCTGTGCCCACATTTACGCGATGCGGCAGCGCCAGGATCCAGTACAGCAGAATGAGCAGCACCCAGTTCGGCCGGAAAACGAGGATCTCGTCCGGCCAGGGCATGACTTGCAGCAGAAATGCAATTAGGAACGAGAGCCAAATGACCCAACGTCCCTGGTGACGGATGCTTGCCACTTACTGCCCTCCCGGCTTACGCGGAGCAGGTTGTGACGGCGTGGTTGTTGCAGGAACCGGCGTTACACCTGTCGCCGGAGCAGGAACTGGCGCAGGAGGCCCCATGGCATCCGGTGCCGGCAGGACTTGCGGCATCATTTGCATCAGACGTTCATTAGCTACACGGTGCACTTCTTCTGGCGTCATCGGGTTAGCACCATTACGATCGGCTCCCCACAGCAGCAGCAGATAGCGCAGACGCTGTAAACCCGCCGTCGGGCGCGCCTGAATCACGGTGTATGCGCGCTGGGTATCCAGCTTCACAGAGGAAACGACACCGACTGGATAGCCTTCAGGGAAACGCCCACCCAGACCGGAGGTAACCAGCACATCGCCAACGCGAATGTCAGTATTAGCCGGCAGGTGTTCAAGCTGAAGATCGTCCGTGCAGCCGTTACCGGCAGCGATCACGCGAATATCGTTACGCAATACCTGGATTGGCAGTGCATGCGTCGCGTCACAAATCAGCAGTACGCGGCTGGTCAGTTTGGCCACCGCAACAACCTGGCCCACTACGCCTTTATCGCTGATGACTGGCTGACCTTCATAAACGCCGTTAACACTCCCTTTGTCGATCACCACCTGATCGCTGTAAGGATCGTTAACCGTTGAGATGACCTGCGTCACCATTTTTTGTTCGTCCTGGCGCAGCGGCGATCCCAGCAGCTCACGCAAACGCGCGTTCTCCTGTTTATATTGCCCCAGCATCAGCAGTTCACTGTTTTTCAGCAGCAGTTCCTGACGCAACGCCCGGTTTTCAAGTTCGAGTTGGTCACGAGAAGCCAGCGTTTGCGACACGCCGTCGAGTAATTCACGGGGACCATTAGAGATAAAGTAGAAAGGACTGACGGCGGTATCCATGTACGTTCGGATTTGACTAAACGTACCCAGGCGGCTGTCGGCAATAATAACGCCGAGCGCCACCAGCACCGCCAGAATAAGGCGAATCTGTAGCGACGGGCCACGGCTAAAAATTGGCTTCATAGTCTATGCGTATTCTCGCATCAGAGCGGAAGAGCAACCCAGGGCTACCCTTCCTGCATCCGATTACTCTTCGCTGAACAAGTCGCCGCCGTGCATATCGATCATTTCCAGTGCTTTACCGCCACCGCGAGCCACACAGGTCAGCGGATCTTCGGCAACAACAACTGGAATACCGGTCTCTTCCATTAACAGACGGTCAAGGTTACGCAGCAGCGCACCGCCGCCGGTCAGGACCATACCGCGTTCTGAGATGTCAGACGCCAGTTCTGGCGGACACTGTTCCAGTGCAACCATCACCGCGCTTACGATACCGGTCAGGGGTTCCTGCAGCGCTTCAAGGATCTCGTTAGAGTTCAGGGTAAAGCCACGTGGAACACCTTCTGCCAGGTTACGACCGCGAACTTCGATCTCGCGTACTTCGTCGCCAGGATAAGCAGAACCGATTTCGTGCTTAATACGTTCCGCGGTAGCTTCACCGATCAGAGAGCCGTAGTTACGGCGAACATAATTAATGATGGCTTCGTCGAAGCGGTCACCACCAATACGCACGGAGGAGGAGTAAACTACGCCGTTCAGAGAGATAACGGCGACTTCTGTGGTACCACCACCGATATCGACAACCATTGAGCCGGTTGCTTCAGAAACTGGCAGGCCCGCACCGATCGCTGCCGCCATCGGCTCTTCGATCAGGAACACTTCACGTGCACCTGCACCCTGAGCGGATTCACGGATGGCACGGCGTTCAACCTGAGTTGCTCCAACCGGTACACACACCAGTACGCGCGGGCTTGGGCGCATGAAGCTATTGCTGTGCACTTGTTTAATAAAGTGCTGGAGCATTTTTTCAGTCACGAAGAAGTCAGCGATAACGCCATCTTTCATTGGGCGAATTGCAGCGATATTGCCCGGCGTACGACCCAGCATCTGCTTCGCATCATGACCTACTGCAGCCACGCTTTTCGGCGAACCGGCACGATCCTGACGAATGGCCACAACGGAAGGCTCATTCAATACGATGCCTTGTCCTTTTACATAAATAAGGGTATTCGCGGTACCCAGGTCAATGGACAGGTCATTGGAAAACATGCCACGAAATTTTTTCAACATACTAAGGGATAATCCTGAAAGCTGGGGCGGAAAACAAAATCCGCTTACTTTACCAACCACACGCAGCAGCGACAAGGCGCAAAAATCATCTGCTACGGTGAAAATTAGTGCAGTTCGTTTCCTTTGTTACAAAACCGGCCTGAGTCCATCAGGGCTGAAAAACTCAGCAGCAGTCCTCGCTTTTGTTTGCAACCTGTCAAAGGTCATTCACCTGCATGTTTGCTGTTACAACCTGGCGAGCAGACAAGCACACCCCCAGAAGGCACAGCGCGCGTTATTCTACGTGAAAACAAATTAAACGGCAGGTTAAACCGAGTATCTTTGCGAATATTTTTTCACGTTTGTGTCAAGTGGCTGTGATGCGGCAAAAAAATCACCCTGCCCACCCGCGACTCCACGTTCTGTCAGGGTATGCCACTCGCTGCGCGAACGTACGCCCGTGGCATAAACCTGCGTTGGCGTTCCGGTACACGTCTCTACCAGGCTTTGAACCAGCAGCTGATTTTCCGTTCGCTTATCAATGTTTCTCACCAGACTGGGATGAAGCTTCAACAATTCGACATTCAGCTCTTTGATCCAACTGGTACTCACCAACGTTAAACCGGCCTGCGTAACGGCAATACGTACGCCAAGCGCATCCATCAATCGGATAACCGGTTGTAACCGGCTGATGTGTTGACAAACATCCGCCTCAGCAAGTTCAATAATTATGCGTTTACGTAGCGATTTTTCGCACTGCATCAGAGTATCTCGCAACCAACGCTGAAAACGTGGGCGAATGAGCGATTCAACCGTCGTCTGCATCGCCAGGCTTTCCTGCGGCCAGTACCCCAACAACAGGATCAAACGGCTGATTTGCAGACGGTCATACTCTTCCGCCAGACCAAATTGCAGCACCATCGGCATATATTCCGCCGAAATAACCTCTTCGCTGCCATCGAAAATACGGCACATCAGCTCGCGATGGTGCACCCGCCCTTCACGCGTTACGGCAGGTTTTTGATAAATTCGCGGTCCGCCCCGACTGAGCATCTGTTCAATCAGCGTTCGCCAGCGCACATTGCCCCGGCCTTTTTCCGGCAGAGAGTCGTCATACACCGACCAACTGTTCCCGCCTTGTAATACTGAATTCCGGGTGGCGGCTTCAGCGTGATCCATAACTTGTTCAGTCGACTGACCGCTGCGACAGACACAAATGCCAATATGAACCATATCGGCACGATCGATCATTTTGTTAGCCGGAAGTGCATCCACCGCCTTTAAGAGTTGCCCCGCGATACTTTCCGCTTCTTTTAACGTGCGGTGTGGCAGCAGGATGGCAAAATCGCTTCGGTGGTAACGCGCTAACAGTGCGCCCGGATAGCGCATCATAAAAGTAGACAACAAATTGATAAGCGTTGAAATTTGTTCTTCCGCCTGGGTAATGCCCCAGCTCTCGCGTAGCAGCGTAAAGTCCGGCAAACGAACCATCATCACCACACCATGCGAGCCGACTTTTTCCTGATCTTCCAGCAGCGTTGCCAGTTGGTTATCAAAGAACAAGCGGTTGCTCAGCCCCGTTTTTGTATCCTGCGCGACATAGGAACGAATCAGCGTATCCAGGCGGCTGCGCTGCTCACGAGCATTTTGAATTTCGGTCAGTAGCATGTCGAGCGCACTACTGGTACGCGCTGGCCACTCATAGACCGTTCCCCGCACGTTTGGCCCGCGTTCACCGTTGAGGATCCGCGTTGAACGAATCTCCAGTAATTCCTGTCCGGAAAGTTGACGTTGAAGCCAGCGCACCGACAAAAACAGCATCAGGATAATAAAGCCTATCGATAGCGTGAGCGGTGCCGTAGTCATCAACGAATGGAAATAGTTGCCCATCGGATCCTGGTAAACCATACGCAGCGACATCCCCGGATGCTTGACCAATGGCACGGTGAGATTGCGATAAAGGTTATTCGTCCCCGCCGGGCGGTAGCTACTGGTTCGGGAATGGCTATAAACAACGCGGTCATCCTGAAGCAATTCAATACGGACGATATCAACCGAAATCATCAGTTCATCAATTTGCGGCGTTAAGGACACGACATCCCTGGTGACCAGATGGGTATCGATCGCCGTCGCGACGGCATGGACGCGGGTGGTGAACTTATATTGAATAGCGTTATAGAAACTCAGCGAGCAACCTATCAGCGTCACGAAAATCGTTAACCCGGTAAGCAGCGTGACAAAGGCTGAAAATTTCGTCGTTAATCGCATCCTTGTGTTAACTCCGACAGTGATGAATCAGGTGTGAAAGTGAAAAAGCGACACGAAAATGCAAAACTGAACGCGAAATCCGTCAATTTACACAAATAATGTGGGCATACTACCAAATCAGGTATATCTGGCAATTTATTGCGCAGAATCGGCATCATGTTTTAATTAGCGAGTATAGTCTTCACAGATAATTTTCCAATCCACTATACGAATTGAGGACAGGTTATGCAGGCTTTGATCTTAGAACAGCAGGACGGAAAAACCCTCGCATCCGTTCAACCCCTCGACGAAAATCAGCTACCTGAAGGCGATGTGACGGTGGATGTTCACTGGTCGAGCCTGAACTATAAAGATGCCCTCGCCATCACCGGTAAGGGTAAAATTATCCGCAATTTTCCGATGATTCCTGGTATCGATTTCGCCGGAACCGTACGCACAAGTGAAGATCCTCGTTTTCATGCAGGTCAGGAAGTCTTACTGACCGGATGGGGCGTGGGTGAGAATCATTGGGGGGGACTGGCCGAACGCGCTCGTGTGAAAGGCGATTGGCTGGTTGCGCTGCCAAAAGGACTGGACGGTCGCAAATCCATGGTCATCGGTACCGCCGGTTTTACTGCCATGCTGTGCGTCATGGCGCTTGAAGATGCCGGTATCCGCCCGGAAGACGGCGAAATCGTCGTCACTGGTGCCAGCGGTGGCGTAGGCAGTACTGCCGTTGCGCTGCTGCACAAACTGGGTTACCAGGTTGCGGCAGTATCGGGCCGCGAAAGCACCCACGACTACCTGAAAAGCCTGGGAGCCAACCGCATTCTGGGTCGTGATGAGTTTGCTGAATCTCGTCCGCTGGAAAAGCAACTGTGGGCGGGTGCCATTGATACCGTTGGCGACAAAGTGCTGGCAAAAGTACTGGCGCAGATGAACTATGGCGGCTGCGTTGCCGCCTGTGGCCTGGCTGGCGGTTTTGCGCTACCCACCACGGTGATGCCGTTTATTCTGCGCAACGTGCGCTTACAGGGCATCGACTCCGTGATGACGCCTCCGGATCGTCGTGCACAGGCCTGGCAACGTCTGGTTAACGACCTGCCAGAGTCGTTCTTTACCCAGGCAGCGACAGAAATCACGCTTGCCGATGCGCCGAAGTTCGCCGATGCCATCATCAATAACCAGGTGCAGGGCCGTACGCTGGTGAAAGTGAAATAAAACAATTTGCAGATACAAATTTACATTTAATTAACTAAATTTCTCTGCACATTGACGGACTCCCTGCCATAGTAACTACGCGCCAGTATGAGCCTTTGCGCGTATGTCGGGAGTCCGTTATGAAGAAAATACGTCCATTCACTGAAGCCGATGTAACAGCCGAGTCGGCTTTTTTTATGCAGCGCCGCCAGGTGCTGAAAGCGCTGGGTATCAGCGCCGCCGCTTTGTCTTTGCCCTTTTCTGCCGAGGCCGATCTTCTGAGCTGGTTTAAAGGCAATGACCGTCCGCCCGCGCCTGCCGGTAAACCCCTTGATTTCACCAAGCCGGCAGCCTGGCAAAATACACTTCCTTTAACACCAGAAGATAAGGTTTCTGGCTATAACAACTTCTACGAATTCGGCCTCGACAAAGCCGATCCTGCAGCCAATGCCGGCAGTCTGAAAACCGATCCCTGGACGCTGAAAATCAGCGGTGAAGTCGCTAAACCGTTGACGCTCGATCATGATGCCTTAACCACCCGCTTCCCACTGGAAGAGCGTATATATCGAATGCGCTGTGTTGAAGCCTGGTCGATGGTCGTACCGTGGATTGGTTTTCCTTTACATAAACTGTTAGCGCTGGTTGAACCCACCAGCAATGCAAAATATGTCGCGTTCGAAACACGTTATGCCCCTGAAGAGATGCCGGGACAGAAAGATCGCTTTATTGGCGGTGGGTTAAAATATCCTTATGTTGAAGGGCTACGTCTGGATGAGGCCATGCACCCGCTCACGCTGCTTACAGTGGGCGTGTATGGCAAGGCACTTCCACCACAAAATGGTGCCCCTATTCGCTTAACGGTGCCATGGAAATACGGGTTTAAAGGCATTAAGTCGATCGTCAGTATTAAACTGACGCGTGAACGCCCGCCAACCACCTGGAATATGGCTGCGTCCGATGAATACGGTTTTTATGCCAATGTGAATCCTCATGTCGATCATCCCCGCTGGTCACAAGCGACTGAACGCTTCATCGGCGCGGGCGGCATACTGGATGTACAGCGCCAGCCCACGTTGCTGTTTAACGGCTATGCAAAGGAAGTCGCTTCCCTGTACCGAGGTCTCGATCTGCGGGAGAATTTTTAAGTGCGCCTGACTGCAAAACAGATTACCTGGCTGAAAGTTTGCCTGCACCTTACCGGACTTTTACCGTTTCTCTGGCTATTTTGGGCGGTAAATCATGGGGGACTGAGCGCCGATCCGGTCAAAGACATTCAGCACTTTACCGGTCGGACAGCTCTGAAATTCCTACTGGCTACCTTGCTGGTGGCGCCGTTGGCGCGCTACGCTAAACAGCCATTATTGATACGCACTCGTCGCCTGTTAGGGCTATGGTGTTTCGCCTGGGCGACGTTACATTTAACCAGCTATGCGCTACTGGAATTAGGCATTAATAACCTGGCATTGCTGGGGCGGGAACTTACTACTCGACCTTATTTGATGCTGGGTATTTTCAGCTGGGTCATTTTATTCGCCCTCGCCTTGACCTCTACACAGGCAGCCCAGCGAAAACTGGGTAAATATTGGCAGTATCTGCACAACTTCGTCTATCTTGTGGCGATCCTGGCACCCATACATTATTTGTGGTCGGTAAAAATTATCTCTCCGCAACCGATTATTTATGCCGCACTTGCAGCGGTGCTGTTAGCCTGCCGCTACAAGAAGTTTCGCCAGTGGTGGCGGTAGTTACACGATATGTGCAGTACGTTGCAAAACACAGACGAACCCATGTTCTTTACATGCCAGCGGTTGATTATCTTCCCTGATAAGACCAGTATTTAGCTGCCAATTGCTACGAAATAGTTATAATGTGCGCCTTTGCTCTCCCCGGTAGCGTTTTTACAGCGCAGAAAGGGTGACAATCGCATATTGAAGGTATATTTTGTCTTTTACCCGAAAATGGCAGAAGATAGCCGCACAATGACTAACAAGTCTGGCAATCTCATATAATGGCCGCAGCACGCAGTGCAACGCCTGAGATGCGTGGCATCTTGTCACTCACTGTTATAAAAATGCTATACAGACGGCGGTAAAACGCCTGTCACAATCTCACTAAACAAAGAGTACGGAACCCACTCATGGATATTCGTAAGATTAAAAAACTGATCGAGCTGGTTGAAGAATCAGGCATCTCCGAACTGGAAATTTCTGAAGGCGAAGAGTCTGTACGCATCAGCCGTGCAGCGCCAGCTGCAAGTTTTCCAATGATGCAACAGGCTTATGCTGCACCAGTGATGCAGCAGCCAGCTCTGTCTAACGCTGTCGCACAAACTGCCACTCCAAGTATGGAAGCGCCGGCAGCAGCGGAAATCAGTGGTCACATCGTACGCTCCCCAATGGTTGGTACGTTCTACCGCACCCCGAGCCCGGATGCTAAAGCGTTCATCGAAATCGGCCAGAAAGTGAATGCGGGCGATACCCTGTGCATCGTTGAAGCCATGAAAATGATGAACCAGATCGAAGCCGACAAATCCGGCGTAGTGAAAGCGATTCTGGTAGAAAGTGGTCAACCGGTAGAATTTGACGAGCCGCTGGTCGTCATCGAATAACGAGGCGAACATGTTGGATAAAATTGTCATCGCTAACCGCGGCGAGATTGCCTTGCGTATTCTTCGTGCCTGTAAAGAACTGGGCATCAAGACTGTCGCCGTGCACTCAAGCGCGGATCGCGATTTAAAACACGTATTGCTGGCGGATGAGACGGTCTGTATTGGCCCGGCTGCGTCCGTAAAAAGCTATCTGAACATCCCGGCAATCATTAGCGCCGCTGAAATCACCGGCGCAGTGGCAATCCACCCGGGTTATGGCTTCCTCTCTGAGAACGCCAACTTCGCTGAACAGGTAGAACGTTCTGGTTTTATCTTCATCGGCCCGAAAGCCGACACTATCCGCCTGATGGGCGACAAAGTGTCCGCGATCACCGCGATGAAGAAAGCTGGCGTACCGACCGTTCCAGGCTCTGACGGCCCGCTGGGCGATGACATGGACGCTAACCGCGCTCATGCTAAACGTATCGGCTACCCGGTTATCATCAAAGCCTCCGGCGGCGGCGGCGGTCGCGGTATGCGCGTCGTGCGCAGCGATGCCGAACTGGCACAATCCATCTCCATGACCAAAGCGGAAGCGAAAGCGGCTTTCAACAACGACATGGTTTACATGGAGAAGTACCTGGAAAACCCACGCCACATCGAAATTCAGGTGCTGGCTGACGGTCAGGGTAACGCGATTTATCTGGCTGAACGTGACTGCTCCATGCAGCGTCGTCACCAGAAAGTCGTCGAAGAAGCACCTGCGCCGGGTATTACCCCGGAACTGCGTCGCTACATCGGCGAGCGTTGCGCCAAAGCGTGCGTTGATATCGGCTATCGCGGGGCAGGTACTTTCGAGTTCCTGTTCGAAAACGGCGAGTTCTACTTCATTGAGATGAACACCCGTATTCAGGTTGAACACCCGGTAACCGAAATGATCACCGGCGTTGACCTGATCAAAGAGCAGCTGCGTATCGCGGCAGGACAACCGCTGTCCATCAAGCAGGATGAAGTTGTGGTTAAAGGCCATGCGGTAGAATGCCGTATCAACGCCGAAGACCCGAACACCTTCCTGCCAAGCCCGGGTAAAATCACGCGTTTCCACGCGCCGGGTGGCTTTGGTGTGCGCTGGGAGTCTCATATTTACGCAGGCTACACTGTACCTCCGTACTATGACTCAATGATCGGTAAGCTGATTTGCTACGGCGAAAACCGCGACGTAGCGATCGCCCGTATGAAAAACGCATTGCAGGAACTGATCATCGACGGTATCAAAACCAACGTTGATCTGCAGATCCGCATCATGAATGACGAGCACTTCCAGCATGGTGGAACCAATATCCACTATCTGGAGAAAAAACTCGGACTTCAGGAAAAGTAAGCATGCGTTAACCGAAAAGGCCGGAAATTCCGGCCTTTTGTTTTTCTCCCCTCCCGAACGCGCCATAAGGTACAATCCCCGCTTTCTTTATCCACAAGGGACAAAAAATGGACGCTCGTTTTGTTCAGGCCCATAAAGAGGCGCGCTGGGCGCTGTGGCTGACCCTTTTATATCTTGCCACATGGTTAGTAACCGCTTACTTACCAGATTCCACGCTCGGTTTTACCGGCTTACCGCACTGGTTCGAAATGGCCTGCCTGCTAACGCCGCTGGTTTTCATCGTACTGTGCTGGGCGATGGTGAAGTTTATCTATCGCGACATTCCGTTGGAGGATGACGATGCAGCTTGAAGTTATTTTGCCGCTGGTCGCCTATCTGTTGGTGGTCTTCGGTCTCTCTGTTTACGCTATGCGTAAGAGATCGACCGGTACTTTCCTGAACGAATATTTCCTCGGCAGCCGCTCGATGGGCGGGGTCGTGTTAGCCATGACGCTAACGGCAACCTACATTAGCGCCAGTTCGTTTATTGGCGGCCCTGGCGCGGCTTATAAATACGGATTGGGATGGGTATTACTGGCGATGATCCAGTTGCCTGCCGTCTGGCTCTCTTTGGGGATCCTCGGGAAGAAATTCGCCATTCTGGCGCGCCGTTATAATGCCGTTACCCTTAACGACATGCTGTTTGCCCGCTACCAGAGCCGTCTACTGGTGTGGCTGGCAAGTCTTAGCCTGCTGGTCGCGTTTGTCGGAGCAATGACCGTACAGTTTATTGGCGGCGCACGTTTGCTGGAAACGGCTGCGGGTATTCCTTACGAAACCGGTCTGCTGATCTTTGGCGTCAGTATCGCTTTATATACGGCATTCGGCGGATTTCGCGCCAGCGTACTGAACGACACCATGCAAGGCATGGTAATGCTGATTGGGACTATCGTTCTGCTGGTCGGCGTCGTTCATGCCGCCGGCGGCCTTAGCAATGCGGTAGTAACCCTGCAAACCATCGATCCGAAACTGGTCTCACCGCAGGGCGCGGATGACATTCTGTCACCCACGTTTATGACCTCATTCTGGGTACTGGTGTGTTTCGGCGTGATTGGACTGCCGCATACGGCGGTACGCTGTATCTCCTATAAAGACAGTAAAGCGGTACACCGTGGGATTATCATCGGCACCATCGTGGTGGCGATCCTGATGTTTGGCATGCATCTGGCGGGTGCGTTGGGACGTGCGGTGATCCCTGACCTGACGGTACCGGATCTGGTGATCCCGACCCTGATGGTCAAAGTGTTGCCACCGGTAGCTGCCGGGATCTTCCTCGCGGCACCCATGGCCGCGATCATGTCAACGATCAATGCCCAATTGCTGCAAAGTTCCGCTACGATCATTAAGGATCTGTACCTGAACCTTCGTCCGGAACAGTTGAAAAACGAAACCCGGCTGAAACGCATGTCGGCCGTGATTACCCTGCTGCTCGGCGCGTTACTGCTGCTGGCCGCCTGGAAACCGCCAGAGATGATTATCTGGCTCAACCTGCTGGCGTTTGGCGGATTGGAAGCGGTCTTCCTGTGGCCGCTGGTGCTGGGCCTGTACTGGGAGCGAGCAAACGCGACTGGCGCATTGAGCGCGATGATTGTCGGCGGCGTGTTGTATGCCGTACTTGCTACCTTTAACGTTCAGTACCTGGGCTTCCATCCGATCGTGCCCTCGTTGCTGATAAGTTTGCTGGCTTTCCTGGTCGGAAACCGTTTCGGTTCTACCGTCCCGCAAGCTGCCATATTGACTACTGATAAATAAAGAGTTTTGCCATGCCATGGATCCAACTGAAACTGAACACAACGGGTGCTAACGCAGAAGAGTTAAGCGATGCACTGATGGAAGCGGGCTCCGTTTCCATCACTTTCCAGGATACGCATGATACGCCGGTGTTCGAGCCTCTGCCGGGCGAGACTCGCCTGTGGGGCGATACCGATGTTATCGGCTTGTTCGACGCAGAAACCGACATGAAAGAAGTCGTTGCCATTCTGGAGCAGCATCCGCTGCTGGGTGAAGGCTTCGCGCATAAAATCGAACAGCTTGAAGATAAAGACTGGGAACGCGAATGGATGGATAACTTCCATCCGATGCGCTTTGGCGAACGCCTGTGGATTTGCCCGAGCTGGCGCGATGTCCCGGATGAGAATGCCGTCAATGTAATGCTGGACCCGGGTCTGGCGTTTGGTACTGGTACTCACCCTACTACTTCTCTGTGTCTGCAATGGCTGGACGGTCTCGATCTTAACGGCAAAACGGTTATCGACTTTGGCTGCGGCTCCGGCATTCTGGCCATTGCGGCATTGAAACTGGGCGCAGCGAAAGCCATCGGCGTGGATATCGATCCACAAGCGATTCAGGCCAGCCGTGATAACGCCCAGCGTAATGGCGTTTCTGAGCGTCTGGAGCTTTATCTGCCGAAAGACCAGCCAGAAGCCATGAAAGCCGACGTGGTGGTCGCCAACATCCTCGCGGGCCCATTACGTGAACTGGCGCCGTTAATCAGCGTACTGCCCGTTGAGGGCGGTCTACTGGGGCTTTCGGGCATTCTTGCCAGCCAGGCGGAAAGCGTCTGTGAGGCCTATGCCGATCTCTTTACACTCGATCCGGTCATCGAAAAAGAAGAGTGGTGCCGTATTACCGGTCAGAAAAAATAATCGTCACGCGTTACTATCGCTAACCCCAAAATCGCTTTCGTTTTCGCAAAATGATTTGCGGAAATGAGAGCGAGATCGCATTACAAAGTCACTATTTGTACACAAAAACAGCTTTTTATCCTGATGTCCTGAGCCTGAGCGCAATAAAAAAAGAGAAGTTTTCGGAATTTATAAACGGATGATAAATTAGCGCAACTACGTATCCAAATGATTATTAAAGCTTTTAATTTGAAACTGTGTACTTAGTCAGCAATTCATTGATCCACCTCAGTGGATTGGTCAAAGTTTGGCCTTTCATCTCATGCAAAAAATGCGTAATATACGCCGCCTTGCAGTCACAGTATGGTCATTTCTTAACTCATGCGCATCGGACAATACCAGCTCAGAAATCGCCTGATCGCAGCACCTATGGCTGGCATCACTGACAGACCATTCAGGACGCTGTGCTATGAGATGGGAGCAGGATTGACGGTATCCGAGATGATGTCTTCTAACCCGCAGGTTTGGGAAAGCGACAAATCTCGTTTACGTATGGTGCACGTTGATGAGCCAGGAATTCGCACGGTGCAAATTGCCGGTAGCGATCCTGTTGAGATGGCTGATGCCGCACGTATTAACGTGGAAAGCGGCGCCCAGATTATTGATATCAATATGGGGTGTCCGGCTAAAAAAGTGAATCGCAAGCTCGCAGGTTCAGCCCTCTTGCAGTACCCGGATTTAGTGAAATCGATACTAACCGAGGTCGTCAATGCAGTGGACGTTCCTGTCACACTCAAGATTCGCACCGGCTGGGCTCCGGAACACCGTAACTGCGTAGAGATTGCCCAACTGGCTGAAGACTGTGGCATTCAGGCTCTGACCATTCATGGACGCACCCGCGCCTGTTTGTTCAATGGAGATGCTGAGTACGACAGTATTCGGGCAGTTAAGCAGAAAGTTTCCATTCCGATTATCGCGAATGGCGACATTACTGACCCGCATAAAGCCAGAGCTGTACTCGACTATACGGGGGCGGATGCCCTGATGATAGGACGTGCAGCTCAGGGAAGACCCTGGATCTTTCGGGAAATCCAGCATTATCTGGACACTGGGGAGCTGCTGCCCCCGCTGCCTCTGGCAGAGGTGAAGCGCTTGCTTTGTGCGCATGTTCGGGAATTGCACGACTTTTATGGTCAGGCAAAAGGGTACCGAATTGCGCGTAAACACGTATCCTGGTATCTCCAGGAACACGCTCCGGATGACCAGTTTCGGCGCACATTCAACGCCATTGAAGACTCCAGCGAACAGCTGGCGGCGTTGGAGGCATACTTCGAAAATTTTGCGTAAACAGAAATAAAGAGCTGACAGAACTATGTTCGAACAACGCGTAAATTCTGACGTACTGACCGTTTCTACCGTTAACTCTCAGGACCAGGTAACTCAAAAGCCCCTGCGTGACTCGGTTAAACAGGCACTGAAGAACTATTTTGCTCAATTGAATGGTCAGGATGTTAACGATCTCTATGAGCTGGTACTGGCTGAAGTAGAACAGCCCCTGTTGGACATGGTGATGCAATACACCCGCGGTAACCAGACCCGTGCTGCCCTGATGATGGGCATCAACCGTGGTACGCTGCGTAAAAAACTGAAAAAATACGGCATGAACTGATACTAATCAGCGAAATGTTTGTTTTAAAAGGCGCTACTCGGCATGGGGAAGCGCCTTTTTTATTCGCGTCACGCGGAGGCTTTGGTGATGAAAGCGAGATGTGAACCTGTCTACTTTGGTGATGAATCAAAAAAGATAATCCAGGGTGATGCGCTGACTGAACTGAAAAAGCTGCCGTCTGAAAGCATCGATCTGATCTTTGCCGACCCACCTTATAACATCGGGAAAGACTTTGACGGGTTGGTAGAATCCTGGGACGAAGAGAGCTTTCTGGCCTCGCTGTTCGAGTGCATTGATGAATGCCATCGAATATTAAAGCCACAAGGCACCATGTACATCATGAACAGTACGGAGAACATGCCGTACATCGACCTCAAATGTCGACAGCTTTTTACCATCAAGAGCCGTATTGTGTGGGCCTATGATAGCTCAGGGGTACAGGCCAAAAAGTACTTTGGCTCCATGTATGAACCGATCCTGATGATGGTCAAAGACCCAAAAAGTTATACATTTAACCGTGATGATATTTTGGTTGAAGCGAAAACCGGGGCGAAACGCGCGCTAATAGACTACAGAAAAAACCCACCTCAGCCCTACAATCATAAAAAAGTACCCGGTAATGTCTGGGAGTTTCCACGTGTTCGCTACCTGATGGATGAATACGAAAACCACCCCACGCAGAAACCCAAAGCCCTGCTGGAGCGCATCATTCTGGCTTCCTCCAACCCAGATGACAAAGTGCTGGATCCGTTTGCCGGTAGCTTCACAACCGGTGCCACTGCCATGGAATTAGGTCGCAAGTTTGTCGGGATTGAAATCAATGCCGAATACGTAAAAATGGGGCTCAGAAGATTGAGTATTGGTTCTCATTTTTCAGAGAATGAGCTTGCAAAGGTGAAAAAGCGCAAGACGAAAAACCTGTCTAAAAAGAGTCGATTACCGGAAAAGAGCGGTGGAATTTCAGCAAAGTAAAAGCATTGTAAGTCTGCTTTTCAGCTTTTAGATTTCGTGTATATTCCCTGCACGCTTGGGCATGAATACACAGGATTTGGTAATGATTCGCAAGTATTGGTGGCTGGTTGTTTTTGCTGTCTTTGTTTTTCTTTTTGATGCGCTACTCATTCAGTGGATAGAGTTGATGACAACAGAGCACGATAAGTGCCGGAATATGAACTCAGTAAATCCCCTCAAGCTGGTCAACTGTATCGACCTCGAATAGTACGTCCGGTGACTTACCGTTCTGCAACTGCCGTCAGTCCATGGCGGCAGAAACTAGCCAGCCTGATCCTCACCCTGAATCAATTGCAGCATGCAGCCATCAGGGCTTAACATTTTTAATACATTATCAACTAATACTGGCGCTTGTTTATAAAGATCATAACTCATTGGATTAATGAGCCAGTTCTTAACAATGCCACTAAAACTCCCATGAAGAATAATTATTATAACGTCTAAATCAAGGCTGGTTGCGATAAGCCCATCGTCCATACATTTCTGCAAGGCAATGCGCATACCCAGATGGTTGATACCAATTTTTTCACGAATAGTCTGTTCCGATATCATATCATTATGGAATTCACATTTATGATATAAAATCTGCATTAATGCCTGCTGTCGAGGATTCTCAGCAATATATTGCAAACCCACAACTAATCTTTCTTGTAGCCGCTGTAGTGGGTTATCTCCCCAACGGCCCACGAGCCGCTCCTGAATAAGATCGCGCAAGGGCGGCTGCTGTAACCAAAGCTCATTAAAAAGCTGCGTTTTATTTTCGAAATGCCAATAGAGCGCTCCCCGCGTAACGTTGGCCGCATCAGCAATGTCGTTGAGCGTCGTATTGCTTACGCCGCGCGCGGCAAACTGCGCTATCGCTGTTTCAATCAGGTGCTGCCGCGTTTTGAGAGCATCAGCTTTCGTTCTTCTGGCCATGGTTCCGACTGTCCGGAGTAGAGTGGAGAATGATTAACTTTCTTATCTAATATTTGCTAAACGAAATAAATGTATCACTTAGCGTTTATTTAGACGAGGTCTAAAAGCGTTAATTGCTGACATTGCACACGAATAAACAAAGCATATAAAAACCTTAAATACATTCACCAACCAAATACTTATTTCAATATGTATTTATGCGCATCATAGTATTGCTATTAACACCATAATAAAACAGCAGAGGATTAATCTTTTTTTGTTTTTATGTGCCGTGTGCCGCGCCCATAAATAAGTATTGCTTACATCGCAAGCTAATAATTTGTAGGATAGCCAACTATTATTTTTCTTGTGCGCGTTATCGCCTCTGCGTTACCCGGTTAATAACGAGCGTTCGGTTTTTTAAGGAATAGAAATGACGAAAAATGCCAGGTTTTCACTCCTGCCCTCATTCATCATCATCTCCGCTGCATTACTCGCCGGTTGTAACGATCAGGGAGAAACACAAGCTCATCCCGCAGAGCCGCAGGTGACTGTCCATGTCGTCGAAAAGGCGCCCTTAGCCGTGACGACCGAATTACCCGGGCGCACAACGGCATTTCGTATCGCAGAAGTCCGTCCTCAGGTTAGCGGGATTGTACTTAAACGGAATTTCACTGAGGGAAGCGATGTTGAAGCCGGTCAGTCGCTTTATCAGATCGACCCCGCGACTTACCAGGCTGACTATGACAGCGCCAAAGGCGAGCTGGCAAAGAGTGAAGCGGCGGCAGCTATCGCGCATTTAACGGTAAAACGTTATGTTCCGCTGGTAGGCACTAAGTACATCAGCCAGCAAGAGTACGATCAGGCCATTGCTGATGCCCGCCAGGCCGATGCTTCCGTAATCGCAGCAAAAGCCGCGGTCGAAAGCGCACGTATTAACCTGGCCTACACCAAAGTGACATCGCCCATTAGCGGACGGATCGGTAAATCTAACGTCACCGAAGGCGCATTAGTCACGAATGGCCAGGCGACTGAGCTTGCTACCGTTCAACAGCTTGATCCTATTTACGTCGACGTAACGCAGTCCAGCAATGACTTTATGCGCCTCAAACAGTCAGTTGAGCAAGGGAGCCTGCATAAAGACAGCGCCAGCAGTACCGTCGAACTGGTGATGGAAAATGGTCAGTCGTACCCGCTGAAAGGCTCTTTGCAATTTTCTGACGTGACGGTTGATGAAAGTACCGGATCCATCACCCTCAGGGCCGTCTTCCCTAACCCGCAGCACACGCTGCTGCCGGGCATGTTCGTGCGTGCGCGCATTGATGAAGGTGTTCAGCCAAATGCCATTCTCGTTCCGCAGCAGGGGGTAACGCGTACGCCTCGCGGCGATGCCACCGTGATGGTCGTTAACGATAAAAGTCAGGTTGAGTCTCGCGCCGTTGTTGCCGCACAAGCCATTGGCGACAAGTGGCTCATCAGCGAAGGTCTGCAACCGGGTGACAAAGTTATCGTGAGCGGCTTACAGAAAGCACGCCCTGGCGTCCAGGTTAAAGCAACTGCCGACACCGAAATCTCTGCCACGAAAGCCCAATAAGGTAACCGGACATGGCTAACTTTTTTATCAGGCGTCCTATCTTTGCCTGGGTACTGGCCATCATTCTGATGATGGCGGGTGCTCTGGCAATCATGCAGCTCCCCGTGGCGCAGTACCCAACCATTGCACCTCCTGCGGTCGCTATTACCGCAACCTATCCAGGTGCGGATGCGCAGACGGTACAAGATACTGTTACGCAGGTTATCGAACAGAATATGAACGGTATCGATAACCTGATGTATATGTCCTCCACCAGCGATTCCGCTGGAAGTGTGACCATCACGCTGACCTTCCAGTCCGGTACCGACCCCGATATCGCCCAGGTTCAGGTGCAAAATAAACTGCAGCTCGCCACACCTTTACTGCCGCAGGAAGTCCAGCAGCAGGGGATCGGCGTTGAGAAATCCAGCAGCAGCTTTTTAATGGTCGCGGGGTTTGTTTCTGATAACCCGCAAACCACACAGGATGATATTTCCGACTACGTTGCCTCTAACGTTAAAGACTCAATCAGTCGTCTTAATGGCGTGGGTGACGTACAGCTGTTTGGTGCACAGTATGCTATGCGCATCTGGCTGGATGCGAACTTGCTGAACAAGTACCAACTTACGCCGGTTGATGTGATCAATCAGTTGAAGGTCCAGAACGATCAGATCGCCGCAGGTCAGTTAGGCGGTACGCCAGCATTACCTAACCAGCAGCTTAACGCTTCTATCATTGCGCAAACGCGACTGAAAGATCCTGAAGAGTTCGGCAAAGTCACTTTACGCGTAAACAGCGATGGTTCAGTTGTTCACCTGAAGGACGTTGCACGGATCGAGTTGGGTGGTGAGAACTACAACGTGGTGGCGCGTATTAACGGTAAGCCTGCGTCCGGCCTCGGTATTAAGCTGGCAACCGGGGCAAACGCGCTGGATACCGCTAACGCTATCAAAGCCAAACTGGCTGAGTTGCAACCGTTCTTCCCGCAGGGAATGAAGGTGGTCTATCCGTACGACACCACGCCGTTTGTGACCATCTCCATCCACGAAGTGGTAAAAACGCTGTTTGAGGCGATCGTGCTGGTGTTCCTGGTCATGTATTTGTTCCTGCAGAACATCCGGGCAACGCTCATTCCAACCATCGCTGTCCCCGTCGTATTGTTAGGCACATTTGCCGTACTTGCCGCGTTTGGCTACTCAATAAACACCCTGACGATGTTCGGGATGGTGCTCGCCATCGGTCTATTGGTCGATGATGCGATAGTGGTAGTGGAAAACGTCGAACGTGTGATGATGGAAGATAATCTGCCGCCTAAAGAGGCGACGGAAAAATCCATGTCACAAATTCAGGGAGCGCTGGTCGGCATCGCTATGGTGCTGTCTGCGGTCTTTATCCCGATGGCCTTTTTTGGTGGGTCGACAGGTGCTATCTACCGGCAGTTCTCCATCACCATTGTTTCCGCCATGGCGCTTTCTGTTCTGGTCGCGCTGATCCTGACTCCCGCGCTTTGCGCAACGCTGCTGAAGCCGGTATCGGCTGAACATCACGAGAAAAAAAGCGGTTTCTTTGGCTGGTTTAATGCCAAATTCGATCACAGCGTCAACCACTACACCAATAGTGTCAGCGGTATTGTGCGTAAAACCGGGCGTTACCTGGTTGTCTACCTGATCATCGTGATCGGAATGGCGGTGCTGTTTATGCGTCTGCCGACCTCCTTCCTGCCGGAAGAAGATCAGGGCGTATTTATGACTATGATTCAGCTCCCGGCGGGGGCAACACAAGAGCGCACCCAGAAAGTGCTGGATCAGGTCACCCAGTATTATCTGAACAATGAGAAAGCTAACGTCGCAAGCGTCTTCACGGTTAACGGCTTTAGCTTCAGCGGTCAGGGACAAAACTCAGGTCTGGCGTTCGTCAGCCTCAAGCCCTGGGATGAGCGTAGCGGAGAGGAAAACAGCGCCGAAGCGGTTATTGCACGCGCCACTCGCGCCTTCAGCCAAATCCGCGATGGCCTGGTCTTCCCCTTCAACATGCCGGCGATTGTTGAATTGGGTACTGCAACCGGCTTCGACTTCGAGCTGATCGATCAGGGCGGTCTGGGACATACGGCATTAACGCAAGCCCGTAACCAACTGCTGGGTATGGTGGCTAAACACCCAGATTTGTTAGTCCGCGTGCGTCCGAACGGCCTGGAAGATACCCCTCAGTTCAAACTGGATGTCGATCAGGAGAAAGCACAAGCACTGGGCGTTTCGCTGTCGGACATTAACGAGACCATCTCTGCATCGTTGGGCGGCTATTACGTCAATGACTTTATTGACCGCGGCCGAGTGAAGAAAGTGTACGTTCAGGCGGATGCTAAATACCGCATGCTGCCAACGGACATCAGTAATCTGTATATCCGCAGTGCCAATGGCGAAATGGTTCCGTTCTCTGCGTTCAGCGCATCGCATTGGGTTTACGGCTCACCGCGCCTGGAGCGTTACAACGGCATGCCATCGATGGAAATACTGGGGGAAGCCGCGCCGGGTCGAAGTACGGGTGAAGCAATGGCACTAATGGAAAGCCTCGCAGAAAAGCTGCCAAACGGTATTGGTCATGACTGGACGGGTATGTCTTATCAGGAACGACTGTCGGGTAACCAGGCACCTGCACTTTATGCCATCTCGCTAATCGTCGTCTTCCTTTGCCTGGCCGCGTTGTATGAGAGTTGGTCGATTCCCTTCTCCGTCATGCTGGTTGTACCGCTCGGTGTGGTAGGCGCACTGTTAGCTGCATCAGTGCGTGGGATGAATAACGACGTCTACTTCCAGGTGGGTCTGTTAACCACTATTGGCCTCTCGGCGAAGAACGCCATCCTGATCGTCGAATTTGCCAAAGACCTGATGGATAAAGAGGGCAAAGGATTGATAGAAGCCACTCTGGAGGCATCGCGCATGCGTCTTCGTCCAATCCTGATGACATCCCTGGCGTTTATTCTGGGGGTTATGCCTCTGGTTATCAGCCATGGTGCAGGTAGCGGTGCGCAGAATGCTGTTGGTACCGGTGTTATGGGGGGGATGCTCACCGCAACATTGTTAGCGATCTTCTTCGTTCCCGTCTTCTTCGTTGTCGTTAAACGGCGTTTTAGCCGGCACCACGAATAATTTGTAAAATAAAGGCGTCCATAGACGCCTTTTTACATGATGATGAGTTCTTTATTTATTAATGAGATAGACATTTAATTTTGCTGAAGCATTGCAGAACAAACTTTCAGGTGCCCCATTTTATCCATTATTTTTACAATCCACATGAATTGAGATTATTCCTCATGTCAGTCTTTTTTTAAGCAGTGGTAAAATAGCAGTCGAGTTCGCAGATGGCTGAGCGTTTACCTTTGCTCAATTAGCGAAACGCTTATTTTTGAGGTAACACCATGAAAAGATTAATACCCGTTGCACTGCTTACCGCATTACTGGCTGGCTGTGCACACGATTCCCCTTGTGTGCCTGTCTATGACGATCAAGGGCGTCTGGTTCATACCAATACCTGTATGAAAGGCACCACGCAGGATAACTGGGAAACTGCAGGAGCGATAGCCGGTGGTGCAGCCGCTGTTGCCGGCTTGACGCTTGGGATAGTTGCCTTGACGAAATAAAAAATCATAAAAGCGCGGCCGTTACCGCGCTTTTAGCAATACGAATTAAATCTTAATATAAGACAAAATGTTAGTTCATGGCATCATTCATAAAATAAAATTATTATAGATTCGCTTCACATATCCATGAACTCAAATTAGCATTTTCTGTATTCTTCGTTATAACGCACATCCCTTTCATTATTCTCACGCTACGGATATTCACGCCCGAAATCGTTATCATGCGTCCTGTCTTATTTTTAAATTTTTTGCGCCGAAATGTGGCTTACGTTTCAATTTTGCACCACTTCAGGGCGCTGCATTTATTCTTTCCTGTCTACACTCTGCATATTGCGTCGAATAATCGTGCGCAAAAACCTGGCACTACCTTTGCTTAGAAGAGTATGGCCATAGCCACAGACAGGTAAAAGACGTTTTAAGAACGTTTCCATAACAATAATTCCTCCACACAGGATGCTCTATGAAAAAGATGATAATAGCCAGCCTGGCTGCGGCCGGCGTGCTGCTTGCGGTTACAAATCAGGCACATGCCGGCGCAACTCTCGATGCCGTACAGAAAAAGGGTTTTGTGCAATGTGGTATCAGTGATGGCCTGCCTGGTTTTTCTTACGCTGATGCAAGCGGTAAGTTCTCAGGTATTGATGTCGATGTATGTCGTGGCGTTGCCGCTGCCGTATTTGGTGATGACAGCAAAGTAAAATATACCCCACTCACAGCCAAAGAACGCTTCACCGCGTTACAGTCTGGTGAGGTCGATATGCTTTCCCGTAATACCACATGGACCTCTTCTCGCGATGCCGGAATGGGAATGTCTTTCACTGGCGTAACGTATTACGACGGCATCGGTTTTCTTACCCACAATAAAGCGGGCCTGAAGAGCGCTAAAGAGCTGGATGGCGCAACGGTTTGTATTCAGGCAGGAACAGATACTGAACTGAATGTGGCCGACTACTTTAAAGCCAATAAAATGAAGTATACCCCTGTCACCTTTGACCGTTCTGATGAGTCCGCTAAAGCTCTCGAATCAGGGCGCTGCGATACGCTTGCCTCCGACCAGTCTCAGTTGTACGCCCTGCGGATCAAACTGAGCAACCCCGCAGAATGGATTGTACTGCCAGAAGTTATTTCTAAAGAGCCACTGGGGCCAGTCGTGCGTCGTGGTGACGACGAGTGGTTCTCGATTGTTCGCTGGACGTTGTTCGCTATGCTGAACGCCGAAGAGATGGGGGTTAACTCGAAAAATGTTGACGAAAAAGCGGCAAATCCTGCAACACCGGATATGGCGCACCTGCTAGGTAAAGAGGGGGATTATGGCAAGGATCTGAAACTTGATAACAAATGGGCTTACAACATTATCAAGCAGGTAGGTAACTACTCGGAGATCTTTGAGCGTAACGTTGGATCGGAAAGCCCGCTGAAGATCAAGCGTGGGCAGAACAACCTCTGGAATAACGGTGGCATTCAGTATGCACCACCCGTGCGCTAATGCGCAGTGATGCAACGAGCGCCGCAACTGCGGCGCTCAGCCCAGAGTCATAGTTACCGAGGTTTTCTTATGTCCCATCGCCGCTCAAACGTAAAAGGATCGTTATCCTTTTCTAACCCTGCGGTCCGCGCCTGGTTATTTCAAATACTCGCTGTGATTGCGGTCGTTAGCATTGCGATCTATCTCATTCATAACACCATTAATAACCTGAGCAGTCGCGGTATTACCTCGGGATTTTCTTTTCTCGAACGCAGTGCCGGATTTGGTATCGTCCAGCATCTGATTGATTACGAGCAAGGCGATACATATGGCCGCGTCTTTATCGTCGGTCTGCTTAATACGCTATTAGTCTCTGCGTTGTGCATTGTTTTCGCATCATTTCTCGGCTTTTTTCTCGGGTTGGCACGGCTGTCGGATAACTGGTTACTACGAAAGCTCTCTACGATTTATATCGAAACGTTCCGCAATATCCCGCCATTGCTGCAGATCTTCTTTTGGTATTTTGCCGTATTGCGGAATTTGCCCGGACCGCGGCAGGCTGTTAGTGCCCTGGATCTGGTCTTTCTGAGCAATCGCGGGCTCTACATTCCGGCACCACAGATGGGAGAAGGCCTGATTACCTTCTGTGCCGCAATCATGCTTGCCGTCATCATCACCATTGGGTTATTTCGCTTCAACAAAATGCACCAGACCAAAACAGGCCAGTTGCGCCGAACATGGCCAACAGCCCTGATGCTAATCGTGTTTCTACCGATGATTTCACATTGGATTTTCGGTGCGGCGCTGCACTGGGATATCCCTGAACTACGCGGGTTTAACTTCCGTGGCGGTATGGTGCTTATTCCCGAACTGGCTGCCCTGACGCTGGCGCTTTCGGTGTATACCTCAGCGTTTATTGCTGAAATTATCCGGGCGGGGATTCAGGCTGTTCCTTATGGCCAACATGAAGCAGCACGCTCGCTGGGCCTGCCAAATCCGGTAACGCTGCGCCAGGTGATCATCCCACAGGCGCTGCGCGTCATCATTCCCCCATTGACCAGCCAGTATCTGAATATCGTCAAGAACTCCTCTCTCGCAGCCGCCATTGGCTATCCGGATATGGTGTCATTGTTTGCCGGTACTGTGCTCAATCAAACAGGACAGGCCATCGAAACTATCGCCATCACCATGTCGGTGTACCTGATCATCAGCCTGAGCATTTCTCTGTTGATGAATATTTATAACCGCCGCATCGCACTGATTGAGCGCTAAGGAGCCATGATGACAAAAGCACTGCTGTCTCGCCCCGCGCGCCCGAGCAGTAACCAGGCAAGTCGCATTCTATTTTGGGTACGTAAAAACCTGTTCTCTAGTTGGTCAAACAGCCTGCTCACATTGCTATGCGTGTGGCTTATTTGGTCGTTCCTTCCCCCGCTGTTGAACTGGGCATTCCTGCAGGCCAACTGGGTCGGTTCTAGCCGGGCCGATTGTACAAAAGCAGGGGCTTGCTGGGTTTTCATCCATGAACGCTTCGGGCAATTTATGTATGGACTGTATCCACACGATCAACGCTGGCGCGTCAATCTGGCTCTGATTATTGGTCTGCTTTCCTTCATCCCGATGTTCTTGAAAATCATCCCTCACCGTGGCCGCTATATCGCCGTCTGGGCCGTCATTTATCCAGTGGTGGTTTGGTGGCTAATGTACGGGGGTTTTTTCGGGCTTGAGCGCGTAGAAACTCGCCAGTGGGGTGGATTAACACTGACGCTTATCATCGCATCCGTGGGTATTGCAGGCGCGCTTCCGTGGGGCATTTTACTGGCGTTAGGCCGCCGTTCTCATATGCCGATCGTGCGTGTTTTATCGGTCATTTTCATTGAGTTCTGGCGTGGTGTGCCGCTTATAACCGTCCTGTTTATGTCCTCAGTCATGCTCCCGCTATTTATGTCGGAGGGTACAACTATCGACAAACTTATTCGGGCACTGGTTGGTGTCATTCTCTTCCAGTCAGCCTATGTTGCTGAAGTGGTACGCGGAGGATTACAGGCCTTACCAAAAGGTCAATATGAAGCGGCTGAATCACTGGCGCTTGGGTACTGGAAAACGCAGGGGTTGGTTATTCTTCCCCAGGCGCTGAAGCTGGTCATTCCCGGCCTGGTCAATACCATCATCGCGCTATTCAAGGATACCAGCCTGGTCATTATCATCGGCCTGTTTGATCTCTTTAGCAGCGTCCAGCAAGCAACTGTCGACCCGGCCTGGCTGGGAATGTCGACAGAAGGATATGTTTTCGCTGCACTGATTTACTGGGTTTTCTGTTTCAGCATGTCGCGTTATAGCCAGCATCTGGAAAAACGTTTTAACACCGGGCGTACACCGCACTGAGGAATTTATGAGCCAACTAGTAATGCCGTCCACTGACGCGATGATTACGCTGGAAAACGTCAACAAATGGTATGGGCAGTTTCATGTCCTGAAAAATATCAACCTGCAGGTAAAACAGGGAGAACGTATCGTATTGTGCGGGCCTTCTGGTTCCGGAAAATCGACGACTATTCGCTGTATTAACCATCTGGAAGAACATCAGCAAGGGCGTATTGTCGTGGATGGAATCGAGCTCAACGAAGATATCCGCAATATCGAACGTGTCAGACAGGAAGTTGGCATGGTCTTTCAGCACTTTAATCTCTTCCCTCATTTAACGGTTCTGCAAAACTGCACACTGGCTCCTATTTGGGTGCAAAAGATGCCGAAGAAAGAAGCCGAAGTGCTGGCAATGCACTACCTTGAGCGGGTCCGCATTGCTGAACATGCACATAAATATCCCGGGCAAATTTCCGGTGGTCAGCAACAGCGTGTCGCTATTGCGCGCTCGCTGTGTATGAAACCCAAAATCATGCTGTTTGACGAACCCACGTCAGCGTTAGATCCCGAAATGGTAAAGGAAGTGCTGGATACGATGATTGGCCTGGCGCAATCGGGAATGACAATGCTGTGTGTAACACATGAAATGGGGTTCGCCCGCACGGTAGCGGATCGGGTGATCTTTATGGATCTTGGAGAGATTGTCGAACAGGCGCCTCCAGATGAATTTTTTGCCCATCCTAAATCCGAACGAACCCGTGCCTTTTTATCGCAGGTTATACATTAACGCCCAATTGCCTGCACGTATCAGACCGACAGAAATATCAACCTCGTGGGCCGGGTAAAGCGTTTACGCGTATCCGGCCTATTTTCCCTGATACGTTAAAAAAGCAAAAAGGCCCAGTCTTTCGACTGGGCCTTTCGCTTTTATTTGATGCCTGGCAGTTCCCTACTCTCGCATGGGGAGACCCCACACTACCATCGGCGCTACGGCGTTTCACTTCTGAGTTCGGCATGGGGTCAGGTGGGACCACCGCGCTACAGCCGCCAGGCAAATTCTTTACTAAGTGCCAAACTTTAACCCGAAAAACTGGTGCTGATACCCAGAGTCGAACTGGGGACCTCACCCTTACCAAGGGTGCGCTCTACCAACTGAGCCATATCAGCACACTAAATTTGATGCCTGGCAGTTCCCTACTCTCGCATGGGGAGACCCCACACTACCATCGGCGCTACGGCGTTTCACTTCTGAGTTCGGCATGGGGTCAGGTGGGACCACCGCGCTACAGCCGCCAGGCAAATTCTGTTATCAGACCGCTTCTGCGTTCTGATGTCATCTGTAATCAAGCTGAATCTGATGTCTGTCTCTTCGCCAAAACATCTTCGGCGTTGTAAGGTTAAGCCTCACGGTTCATTAGTATCGGTTAGCTCAATGTATCGCTACACTTACACACCCGACCTATCAACGTCGTCGTCTTCAACGTTCCTTCAGGAGACTTATAGTCTCAGGGAGAACTCATCTCGGGGCAAGTTTCGTGCTTAGATGCTTTCAGCACTTATCTCTTCCGCATTTAGCTACCGGGCAATGCCATTGGCATGACAACCCGAACACCAGTGATGCGTCCACTCCGGTCCTCTCGTACTAGGAGCAGCCCCCCTCAATTCTCCAGCGCCCACGGCAGATAGGGACCGAACTGTCTCACGACGTTCTAAACCCAGCTCGCGTACCACTTTAAATGGCGAACAGCCATACCCTTGGGACCTACTTCAGCCCCAGGATGTGATGAGCCGACATCGAGGTGCCAAACACCGCCGTCGATATGAACTCTTGGGCGGTATCAGCCTGTTATCCCCGGAGTACCTTTTATCCGTTGAGCGATGGCCCTTCCATTCAGAACCACCGGATCACTAAGACCTGCTTTCGCACCTGCTCGAGCCGTCACTCTCGCAGTCAAGCTAGCTTATGCCTTTGCACTAACCTCCTGATGTCCGACCAGGATTAGCTAACCTTCGTGCTCCTCCGTTACTCTTTAGGAGGAGACCGCCCCAGTCAAACTACCCACCAGACACTGTCCGCAACCCGGATTACGGGTCCACGTTAGAACACCAGCCATTAAAGGGTGGTATTTCAAGGTTGGCTCCATGCAGACTGGCGTCCACACTTCAAAGCCTCCCACCTATCCTACACATCAAGGACCAGTGTTCAGTGTCAAGCTATAGTAAAGGTTCACGGGGTCTTTCCGTCTTGCCGCGGGTACACTGCATCTTCACAGCGAGTTCAATTTCACTGAGTCTCGGGTGGAGACAGCCTGGCCATCATTACGCCATTCGTGCAGGTCGGAACTTACCCGACAAGGAATTTCGCTACCTTAGGACCGTTATAGTTACGGCCGCCGTTTACCGGGGCTTCGATCAAGAGCTTCTCCTTACGGATAACCCCATCAATTAACCTTCCGGCACCGGGCAGGCGTCACACCGTATACGTCCACTTTCGTGTTTGCACAGTGCTGTGTTTTTAATAAACAGTTGCAGCCAGCTGGTATCTTCGACTGATTTCAGCTCCATGAGTAAATCACTTCACCTACATATCAGCGTGCCTTCTCCCGAAGTTACGGCACCATTTTGCCTAGTTCCTTCACCCGAGTTCTCTCAAGCGCCTTGGTATTCTCTACCTGACCACCTGTGTCGGTTTGGGGTACGATTTCGTGTTACCTGATGCTTAGAGGCTTTTCCTGGAAGCAGGGCATTTGTTACTTCAGCACCGTAGTGCCTCGTCATCACACCTCAGCGTTAAAAAGGTACCGGATTTACCTGGAACCTCCGCCTACATGCTTAAACCGGGACAACCGTCGCCCGGCTAACATAGCCTTCTCCGTCCCCCCTTCGCAGTAACACCAAGTACAGGAATATTAACCTGTTTCCCATCGACTACGCCTTTCGGCCTCGCCTTAGGGGTCGACTCACCCTGCCCCGATTAACGTTGGACAGGAACCCTTGGTCTTCCGGCGTGCGGGTTTTTCACCCGCATTATCGTTACTTATGTCAGCATTCGCACTTCTGATACCTCCAGCATGCCTCACGACACACCTTCAACGGCTTACAGAACGCTCCCCTACCCAACAACACATAGTGTCGCTGCCGCAGCTTCGGTGCACAGTTTAGCCCCGTTACATCTTCCGCGCAGGCCGACTCGACCAGTGAGCTATTACGCTTTCTTTAAATGATGGCTGCTTCTAAGCCAACATCCTGGCTGTCTGTGCCTTCCCACATCGTTTCCCACTTAACTGTGACTTTGGGACCTTAGCTGGCGGTCTGGGTTGTTTCCCTCTTCACGACGGACGTTAGCACCCGCCGTGTGTCTCCCGTGATAACATTCTTCGGTATTCGCAGTTTGCATCGGGTTGGTAAGTCGGGATGACCCCCTAGCCGAAACAGTGCTCTACCCCCGAAGATGAGTTCACGAGGCGCTACCTAAATAGCTTTCGGGGAGAACCAGCTATCTCCCGGTTTGATTGGCCTTTCACCCCCAGCCACAAGTCATCCGCTAATTTTTCAACATTAGTCGGTTCGGTCCTCCAGTTAGTGTTACCCAACCTTCAACCTGCCCATGGCTAGATCACCGGGTTTCGGGTCTATACCCTGCAACTTAACGCCCAGTTAAGACTCGGTTTCCCTTCGGCTCCCCTATTCGGTTAACCTTGCTACAGAATATAAGTCGCTGACCCATTATACAAAAGGTACGCAGTCACCCCATAAAGAGGCTCCCACTGCTTGTACGTACACGGTTTCAGGTTCTTTTTCACTCCCCTCGCCGGGGTTCTTTTCGCCTTTCCCTCACGGTACTGGTTCACTATCGGTCAGTCAGGAGTATTTAGCCTTGGAGGATGGTCCCCCCATATTCAGACAGGATACCACGTGTCCCGCCCTACTCTTCGAGTTCACAACCTGTGCATTTTGGTGTACGGGACTATCACCCTGTACCGTCGGACTTTCCAGACCGTTCCACTAACACACAAGCTGATTCAGACTCTGGGCTGCTCCCCGTTCGCTCGCCGCTACTGGGGGAATCTCGGTTGATTTCTTTTCCTCGGGGTACTTAGATGTTTCAGTTCCCCCGGTTCGCTTCATTACGCTATGTATTCACGTAATGATAGTGTGTCGAAACACACTGGGTTTCCCCATTCGGAAATCGCCGGTTATAACGGTTCATATCACCTTACCGACGCTTATCGCAGATTAGCACGTCCTTCATCGCCTCTGACTGCCAGGGCATCCACCGTGTACGCTTAGTCGCTTAACCTCACAACCCGAAGATGTTTCGTAAAACACCACCGTGTTGCGAAAATTTGAGAGACTCGAACACACCATTTTTCATTTCTTATTACGGAGAAATGAAACAGTGTGTCGTTTCAATTTTCAGCTTGATCCAGATTTTTAAAGAGCAAAACTTCGCAGTGAACCTTTTCAGGTACACTCTGAAGTTTTCTTGTGTTTTTGCAGTAAAGATGGTGGAGCTATGCGGGATCGAACCGCAGACCTCCTGCGTGCAAAGCAGGCGCTCTCCCAGCTGAGCTATAGCCCCATCGTAAAACTGTTTTCTCTGTTACCGTTAATTCGGTGTCGGGCAAGGCGTGGTGACACGAAGCATACTGAAGTATGCGAGCGTCGCCGCAACGCAGCACGGCAGCGAATTTGGTAGGCCTGAGTGGACTTGAACCACCGACCTCACCCTTATCAGGGGTGCGCTCTAACCACCTGAGCTACAAGCCTGCAGAGATTTTCTTACTGCTAATTTTCATCAGACAATCTGTGTGAGCACTACAAAGAACGTTTCTTTAAGGTAAGGAGGTGATCCAACCGCAGGTTCCCCTACGGTTACCTTGTTACGACTTCACCCCAGTCATGAATCACAAAGTGGTAAGCGCCCTCCCGAAGGTTAAGCTACCTACTTCTTTTGCAACCCACTCCCATGGTGTGACGGGCGGTGTGTACAAGGCCCGGGAACGTATTCACCGTGGCATTCTGATCCACGATTACTAGCGATTCCGACTTCATGGAGTCGAGTTGCAGACTCCAATCCGGACTACGACGCACTTTATGAGGTCCGCTTGCTCTCGCGAGGTCGCTTCTCTTTGTATGCGCCATTGTAGCACGTGTGTAGCCCTACTCGTAAGGGCCATGATGACTTGACGTCATCCCCACCTTCCTCCAGTTTATCACTGGCAGTCTCCTTTGAGTTCCCGACCGAATCGCTGGCAACAAAGGATAAGGGTTGCGCTCGTTGCGGGACTTAACCCAACATTTCACAACACGAGCTGACGACAGCCATGCAGCACCTGTCTCAGAGTTCCCGAAGGCACCAAAGCATCTCTGCCAAGTTCTCTGGATGTCAAGAGTAGGTAAGGTTCTTCGCGTTGCATCGAATTAAACCACATGCTCCACCGCTTGTGCGGGCCCCCGTCAATTCATTTGAGTTTTAACCTTGCGGCCGTACTCCCCAGGCGGTCGACTTAACGCGTTAGCTCCGGAAGCCACGCCTCAAGGGCACAACCTCCAAGTCGACATCGTTTACGGCGTGGACTACCAGGGTATCTAATCCTGTTTGCTCCCCACGCTTTCGCACCTGAGCGTCAGTCTTTGTCCAGGGGGCCGCCTTCGCCACCGGTATTCCTCCAGATCTCTACGCATTTCACCGCTACACCTGGAATTCTACCCCCCTCTACAAGACTCTAGCCTGCCAGTTTCGGATGCAGTTCCCAGGTTGAGCCCGGGGATTTCACATCCGACTTGACAGACCGCCTGCGTGCGCTTTACGCCCAGTAATTCCGATTAACGCTTGCACCCTCCGTATTACCGCGGCTGCTGGCACGGAGTTAGCCGGTGCTTCTTCTGCGAGTAACGTCAATCGCTGCGGTTATTAACCACAACGCCTTCCTCCTCGCTGAAAGTACTTTACAACCCGAAGGCCTTCTTCATACACGCGGCATGGCTGCATCAGGCTTGCGCCCATTGTGCAATATTCCCCACTGCTGCCTCCCGTAGGAGTCTGGACCGTGTCTCAGTTCCAGTGTGGCTGGTCATCCTCTCAGACCAGCTAGGGATCGTCGCCTAGGTGAGCCGTTACCCCACCTACTAGCTAATCCCATCTGGGCACATCCGATGGCAAGAGGCCCGAAGGTCCCCCTCTTTGGTCTTGCGACGTTATGCGGTATTAGCTACCGTTTCCAGTAGTTATCCCCCTCCATCGGGCAGTTTCCCAGACATTACTCACCCGTCCGCCACTCGTCACCCAAGAGCAAGCTCTCTGTGCTACCGTTCGACTTGCATGTGTTAGGCCTGCCGCCAGCGTTCAATCTGAGCCATGATCAAACTCTTCAATTTAAGTTTGATGCTCGTGAATTAAACTTCGTAATGAATTACGTGTTCACTCAGAGACTTGGTATTCATTTTTCGTCTTGCGACGTTAAGAATCCGTATCTTCGAGTGCCCACACAGATTGTCTGATAAATTGTTAAAGAGCAGTTGCGACGCGCTTTAGCGCTCTGTCGCGAGGTGGCGTATATTACGCTTTCCTCTTTCAGAGTCAACCCTCATTTTCAGGTTTTTCTCTTCAACCGGCCCGGCTGTTTGTGTGAAGTGATTCACATCCGCCGTGTCGATGGAGGCGCATTATAGGGATCCCATTTTTTAGCACAAGTGTTTTTTGGATCTTTTTTGCCGAATGCTTGTTTTTCACTCCTTTCGCTACATTCCTGTGCAATTTGGCTGATTTTTGATAGCTAAACCACTTGCACAGTCTCAATAATCCAACCAAAGTCTTCATTACCGCCCTATTTTCATTGAGGTAAACATGTCTGATGTACTGCGTCCTTATAAGGATCTTTTCCCACAGATCGGCAAACGCGTCATGATCGATAGTAGTAGTGTTGTCATTGGCGATGCTCGTCTGGCTGATGATGTCGGGATTTGGCCACTGGTTGCCATTCGTGGCGACGTTAACTATGTACAAATTGGTGCCCGTACAAACATCCAGGACGGCAGCGTTCTCCATGTCACGCATAAATCCACGTCTAATCCGCAGGGTAATCCACTGATCGTGGGTGAGGACGTTACGGTTGGTCATAAAGTCATGCTACACGGTTGCATCATTGGCAACCGCGTTTTAGTCGGTATGGGATCGATTCTGCTGGATGGCGTAGTCGTAGAAGACGACGTTATGATTGGGGCTGGGAGCCTGGTTCCACAAAACAAACGCCTGGAAAGCGGATATCTGTATCTGGGAAGCCCGGTTAAACAAATCCGCCCACTAACTGATGAAGAGAAAGCAGGCCTACAGTATTCTGCTGACAACTACGTGAAGTGGAAAGATGAGTATTTAGGTCAGGATAACCAGACCCAACCTTGAGAATCTTCCTGCTGGGTCTGGATCAATGCTTCAGCCTCTTCTTCCAGATCCCAGCGATATTCGCGAAAAGTTTCAAGCCACTGTTCAGGCGTGTCGCCGCCAAAGCGATGCGCCAGCGTCTCTCCTTTTATGGCACATTTTAGCTGCATACCATGAACCATCGCCGGGAAGACGACGGAATTAATATCCGCCACCCACTCTTCCCTATCAGGGAATTGAATCGCCTGATTCATGCAGAAAGTTCCTGTTGCAGTGTTTTAATCACAAGCTCAATCTCCGGTAGTACACCATGCCAGAGCAAAACAGCATGTGCCGCTTGCCCCACCAGCATTCCCAAACCATCAGCACAATGTTTTGCACCATGCGATACGCACCAGGAAAGGAACGGAGTATTCCCCTTTTGATAGAACATGTCGTAGCAATAAACCGAAGAATGAATAAGCGATGCAGGAATGGCTGGAACATCACCGCTAATACCACTGGACGTTGCGTTGATGATCAGATCGAAGGTGTAATTATCCAGCTCATCCATTCCTACCGCCTGAACGCTGCCGGTATGGGAGAAGATCTGCGCCAATTCTTCAGCACGTGAGGCGGTGCGATTAACAATAGTCACCGCGCAATCCATAGACAGGAGAGGCAGCAACACGCCACGGGACGCTCCACCAGCCCCAATCAACAGGATACGAGACCCGGGATGAATGAAAGACAAACGCTCAAGATCGCTAAGCAGGCCGATACCATCGGTGTTATCACCCAGTAAACGCCCATCCTCCAGCCGTTTTAGAGTATTGACCGCCCCAGCCAGCGATGCCCGCTCTGTTAGTTCATCAGCACGCGCAAAAGCCTCTTCTTTAAAAGGAACGGTAACATTAGCCCCTTTCCCCCCATCAGCAAAAAAGGCATTGAGCGTATTCACAAAGTTATTGATCGGCGCCAACACCCGACCATAAGAGTGATCAATCTTCAGCTGCTCTGCAAATTGCTGATGAATAAAAGGCGATTTGCTGTGTGCTACCGGATTACCAAAAACAGCATAGGCTTCTTTCATATTACCCCTGTCGAAACTGTTCACCCGTCAAAGCATCTCTGATTTCCGAGGGATTCAAACGTCCGCCGGTATTACCTTCAACCACTGGAAAATCTTCCCCGAACTGCGCTCGTACTTCCTCTACCGTTCTGCAGGGTGCCAGTCCACTCAGATTGGCACTGGTAGAAACTAATGGCTTGCCATAAGCCTGGCACAATGCAACCACCAGCGGGTGATCCGTGACGCGCACGGCGAGCGAATCAAAACGACCGGTTAGCCAACGCGGCGTTGTCGCAGGAGCCGGGAAAACGAAAGTGACAGGGCCAGGCCAGCGAGCGAAAACTGCTTCACGTTGAGCATCGGTGAGCATACTGTCATCAATATACGGTTTGAGTTGATCAAAGCTTGCTGCAATCAAAATCAAACCTTTATCAATTGGACGTTGTTTGAGTTCCAACAGACGCATTACCGCCGTTTCGCTGTCAGGATTGCAACCGACACCAAAAACGGCTTCTGTTGGATAAGCGATGACATTTTCTTGTTGCAGAACCTCTATCGCGGCAGCGATGGGGTCCGTAGGCAGGTTTTTATTCACTTTTTATTCCGCCGGGATCGGCTTTCCACATTGTTTACTGGCACAGAAATGCTTCGCACCCTGCGCGGTTTTCTTTTCGATGAGTAGCGGATAGTGGCACTCTGGACACTCTCCCGCTAACGGTTTGAAGTTAATGACAAACTGACACTCCGGATAGCGATCGCAGGAGTAGAAGGTTTTGCCATAACGTGAACGCCGCTGAACCAAGTGGCCCGTCTGGCATTGGGGGCACACTACTGCGGTTTCATCAGGCTTATCGATAAGCTCAGTGTGATCGCAGGCAGGGTAATCACTGCACCCAATAAACATACCGAATCGTCCCTGCCTCAGCACCAGTTCAGCGCCACATGCAGGGCAGAATTTACCCTCCAGAACTTTGACTATATGTCCGTCCGCAGATGATTTCAGCGGACGGACATAATCGCATTCTGGATAGTGTGAGCAACCAAGAAACGGGCCGTGTTTCCCGGAACGAATAACCAGTTCAGCCCCACATTGTGGGCAGGGCTCGTTTTTACGCACCGTAAACAGTGCTGATTTAGCCATAACAACTCATACTGAATGAAGATTGATTAATGCAGCATACCTTCATTCACTTCAAAGAGTAATTCTTCCATTTGCTGATAGGCATTTTCGCAGCCTGGAATGTTGAACAGAACCATCAGGATCACCCACTTCAGGTCTTCCAGATCAAACTCAGCCGTATCCAGCGCAAGTACGCGCTCTATCACCATTTCTCGCGTTTCGAGGTTTAGCACCTGAATCTGCTCCAGGAATAGCAGGAACCCCCGACAGCTCGCATCCAGCCGATCGCACTCTTCTGCAGTATAAATACGTACAGAAAGGGGATCTGATGCAAGCTGCATAGGTTCTGCAAGGCCGTCCTGATAATCAGCAAGCTTTTCCAGCCACAGTAACGCGTTGTAGATGTCTTCACGATCAAAACCAGCGTCGGTAAGATCCCGTTCCAGTTTGTCCTGATCCACACGCAGCTCAGCTTCGTTATGGATATATGTCTCAAACAAATACATTAGTACGTCGAACATGGCTTGCCCTCCTCAATCGGACATAGCCGCCGGGTACAGCTGCGATCCATCCTGCTAACTCCAGTTCGAGCAGTTGAGCCACTACCTCTGGCACAGGTTGGCCGGCACGTTCAGCGACGACGTCAACAGGTGTTACCTCATCTCCTACGTTAGCCAGGAGCTCTGAAAATGGCAATGCCACCTCTTCGTGATCCGGCGAATAAATTGATTTTTCAGGCTCATCTGGCAGCCATTGCAGCCCATATTGCAAACTTTCCAGTATTTCCTCTGGTGCCGTCACAAGCATGGCTCCCTGCTGAATGAGCCAATGGGGACCTTCACTTCCCGGACTCCCTATCGGTCCAGGCAAAGCAAAAACCTCCCGTCCTTGTTCCAGCGCACAGCGTGCAGTGACTAATGAGCCACTACGCTGTGCCGCTTCAACAACCAGTACTCCCTTACTTAGACCACTAATAATGCGATTTCGTCGGGGAAAATTACGCGGTAAAGGGAGCATATCCAAAGGAAACTCGGACACCAGAGCACCTCCGGCCTCTATCAAACTTTCGGCAAGACGAACATGTCGCCGTGGATATATAGTTTCCAAACCATTTCCCAGTACCGCAATACTGGCCCCGTGTGTGTTTATCGCTGCAGTATGCGCCACACCGTCAATCCCTTTAGCCAGTCCGCTAGTGATCGTCACACCACATGCTGAAAGCTTTTCGCAGAACAACCGCGCCCATCGTTCGCCATACCAGGAGTACTGCCGACTGCCGACAACAGCAACTTGAAATGAGTGAAGACACTCAGGGCGGCCAGCAATGAAAAGTACGCCAGGGTAATCCTCAATAGCACGCAGTTGCGGCGGAAAATACTTGCTGTCGGCAAAAACCAGATGATGATGGGGTAACTCAAGCCAACGCAGCGTTTTTTCCAGTGACTGTTCAGAAAAGGCCAGAAAACGTTCGACCTGGCGAGGAGTGAACCCTGCATGCCGAAGTACCGTATTGTTAATACTCGGTTGAGCGATAAGCCAGCGAGCAGTGCGCACCATCTCATCACCATACAGTTCATTCACTTGTGCTAAACGTAACCAAATCTCAATATGGGTCATCCCTGTTCCCCTGCCACAAGCAGTCCTGGCAATCTTTGCGATTGGTCACTGATGCTGTCAATCAGAGCGGGTTTTGTCTAGAATAGAGGTAATAATCTTTCCAATTCCTGAACACAACTCTGGATAACTATGTCAGTTTTGCAAGTGTTACATATTCCGGACGAGCGTCTTCGCAAAGTCGCAAAGCCGGTTGAAGAAGTGAATGCAGAAATTCAGCGTATCGTTGATGATATGTTCGAAACGATGTACGCCGAAGAAGGTATCGGTCTGGCCGCAACACAGGTCGATATTCATCAGCGCATCATTGTTATTGATGTCTCTGAAAACCGTGACGAGCGTCTGGTACTCATTAACCCAGAGTTGCTGGAAAAAGACGGTGAAACGGGCATTGAAGAAGGCTGCCTGTCTATTCCTGAACAACGTGCATTAGTACCGCGCGCTGAAAAAGTAAAAATTCGTGCGCTCGATCGCGACGGTAAGCCTTTTGAACTGGAGGCCGATGGCCTGTTGGCTATCTGCATCCAACATGAAATGGATCACCTGGTCGGTAAACTGTTTATCGATTATCTGTCTCCGTTGAAGCAACAACGTATTCGTCAGAAAGTTGAAAAACTCGACCGCCTGAACGCCCGAGCTTAAGGACAAGAATCAACGTGTCAGACTCACTACGTATTATTTTTGCGGGTACACCTGACTTTGCAGCGCGTCATCTCGACGCGCTGTTGTCTTCTGGACATAACGTCGTTGGGGTGTTTACCCAACCGGACCGCCCTGCGGGACGTGGTAAAAAGCTGATGCCCAGCCCGGTAAAAGTGCTGGCGGAAGAAAAAGGGATACCCGTTTTCCAACCTGTATCTCTTCGTCCCCAGGAAAACCAACAACTGGTTTCTGATCTGCACGCTGATGTAATGGTGGTGGTGGCATATGGCCTGATTCTGCCAAAAGCCGTACTGGACATGCCGCGTCTGGGTTGCATCAACGTTCATGGTTCTCTGCTTCCACGCTGGCGTGGGGCCGCACCGATCCAGCGTTCATTGTGGGCAGGCGACACCGAAACAGGTGTAACCATCATGCAGATGGATGTTGGCCTCGACACCGGAGATATGCTGCTTAAGCTGTCTTGCCCGATTACGGCGGAAGATACCAGCGGTTCGTTATACGATAAACTGGCAGATTTGGGGCCTCAGGGGCTGATTGAAACGCTAAAACAGCTTGCTGCTGGCACAATAAAACCAGTTGTTCAGGATGAATCTCTGGTGACACATGCAGAAAAACTCAGCAAAGAAGAGGCACGTATCGACTGGTCGCTTTCTGCTGCTCAGTTGGAACGTTGCATTCGTGCCTTTAATCCGTGGCCAATGAGCTGGCTAGAAATCGACGGTCAGCCGGTGAAAGTCTGGCAAGCTTCTGTTATTGCTGTGAACACACAGTCTGCACCAGGCACCATCCTCGAGGCGACAAAGCAGGGCATCCAGGTCGCAACAGGCGACGGCATCCTGAATCTCATCGCTTTACAGCCTGCCGGTAAGAAAGCGATGAGCGCACAGGATCTGCTCAATTCGCGTCGGGAGTGGTTTGTGCCCGGGAATCGTCTGATCTGACGGTTCATCTCTTTTAAAGCCCGGAGCCTCCGGGCATTTTTATTTTTGCGCTTATGAAAAAACATCTTAATTTACGCAGTATGGCGGCCCAGGCTGTCGAACAGGTTGTCGAAAAGGGCCAATCGTTGAGTAACGTACTGCCCGCCATGCAGCAAAAAGTAGCCGACAAAGATAAGGCGCTGTTGCAGGAACTTTGCTTCGGCGTATTACGCACGCTCTCCCAACTGGAGTGGATGATCCAGCAGCTGATGGAACGTCCAATGACGGGCAAACAGCGCACCGTTCACTATCTGATCATGGTGGGCTTCTACCAGCTACTGCATACCCGTATTCCACCACATGCTGCGCTTGCTGAAACCGTCGAAGGTGCAGTCATTATCAAACGACCTCAGTTGAAAGGGCTAATTAACGGTGTATTACGCCAGTTTCAGCGCCGCCAGGAAGAGTTGCTCACCGAATTTGCGCAAAGCGAACTGCGTTTTTTACACCCTTCATGGCTGGTTAAGCGTATCAAAAATGCCTATCCACAGCAGTGGGAAGCTATTCTTGAAGCCAATAATCAGCGACCACCGATGTGGCTGCGTGTCAATCGTAACCACCATACGCGCGACGCCTGGCTGGACCTGCTTAGCGAAGCAGGATTAACCGGCTTCCCACATCCGGATTATCCGGATGCAGTGCGTCTGGAAACGCCGGCTCCTGTACACGCCCTCCCAGGCTTTGATGAAGGCTGGGTAACCGTCCAGGATGCTTCAGCTCAAGGATGTGTAACTTATCTGTTGCCGGAGAACGGTGAACAGATCCTCGACCTGTGCTGCGCGCCGGGCGGTAAAACGACGCACATTCTGGAAGTTGCTCCGCAAGCTAACGTGATGGCCGTCGATGTCGATGAGAAACGCTTATCGCGCGTTTACGACAATCTGAAACGCCTCGGCATGAATGCAACCGTAAAACAGGGTGATGGTCGATATCCACAACAATGGTGTGGCGAACAACAGTTTGACCGTATTTTGCTGGATGCTCCGTGTTCTGCCACCGGGGTGATTCGTCGCCATCCGGATATCAAATGGCTGCGCCGCGACCGGGATATTGCCGAACTTGCCCAATTGCAGGCCGAGATCCTGAATGCAACCTGGTTACATCTTAAACCTGGCGGCACGCTGGTTTATGCAACGTGCTCTATCCTGCCAGAAGAAAACCAGCAGCAAATTACCGCCTTCCTGGCACGCACGCCGGATGCGGTATTAAGCGAAACCGGTACGCCGGAAAAACCCGGACGTCAGAATTTACCAGGTGCGGAAGATGGCGATGGCTTCTTTTACGCTAAGCTAATCAAAAAGTGATGAGATAACGGGTCGCGACTGATGAAAATTATCATTCTGGGCGCAGGGCAAGTTGGCGGTACGCTGGCTGAAAACCTGGTCGGAGAAAACAACGATATCACGGTAGTCGATACCAATGGTGAACGCCTGCGCAGCCTGCAGGACAAGTTTGATCTCCGCGTCGTGCAAGGGCACGGTTCACATCCTCGCGTACTGCGTGAAGCTGGGGCCGACGATGCCGATATGCTGGTTGCCGTAACCAGCTCAGATGAAACAAATATGGTTGCCTGCCAGGTAGCTTATTCACTGTTTAATACGCCTAATCGCATCGCCCGTATTCGTTCACCGGATTATGTTCGTGATGCGGACAAGCTATTCCAATCCGATGCGGTACCTATCGATCACCTGATTGCGCCGGAGCAACTGGTTATCGATAGCATTTATCGACTGATTGAATATCCGGGTGCATTACAGGTAGTCAATTTTGCCGAAGGTAAAGTCAGTCTGGCAGTAGTAAAAGCCTATTACGGCGGACCATTGATCGGCAATGCACTGTCGACAATGCGTGAACATATGCCACACATCGATACCCGCGTTGCGGCGATTTTCCGTCATGATCGACCAATCCGTCCACAAGGTTCTACGATCGTTGAAGCGGGTGATGAAGTGTTCTTTATTGCGGCATCACAGCATATTCGCGCCGTAATGAGTGAACTGCAGCGTCTGGAAAAACCCTACAAGCGTATTATGTTAGTGGGTGGCGGTAATATCGGTGCTGGTCTGGCCCGACGTCTGGAAAAAGATTACAGCGTCAAACTGATCGAGCGCAATCAGCAACGGGCATCCGAGCTTGCGGAGAAATTGCAAAATACGATCGTCTTTTTCGGTGATGCCTCGGATCAAGAGCTGCTGGCTGAAGAACATATTGATCAAGTTGATCTGTTTATCGCAGTGACCAACGATGATGAAGCGAATATCATGTCGGCGATGCTTGCCAAACGGATGGGTGCCAAGAAAGTGATGGTGTTAATCCAACGCAGAGCATACGTCGATCTGGTGCAAGGTAGCGTGATCGATATTGCTATTTCACCACAGCAGGCGACCATCTCCGCGCTGCTCAGTCACGTACGTAAAGCTGACATTGTCGGCGTTTCTTCACTACGCCGTGGCGTCGCGGAAGCCATTGAAGCCGTCGCACACGGGGATGAAACAACATCTCGGGTTGTGGGACGCTCAATTGATGAAATTAAACTTCCACCCGGTACCATTATTGGTGCGGTAGTGCGAGGTAACGACGTGATGATAGCCAATGACAACCTGCGTATTGAGCAGGGTGATCACGTTATCATGTTCCTGACAGACAAAAAGTTTATTACTGACGTCGAGCGACTATTCCAGCCAAGTCCTTTCTTCCTGTAATAATTTGGGCGCGAATACAGCGCCCTTTTTATTTCCCTTTATATTTCATGGTCTAATAAATTTTCCTTTCGGCAATACATAAATGGAAATTGCCTAAACATTTGTTAAACTTATAAACGTCAGCTGCATAGGGAGAATAAAATGAGCATTATTAAAGAGTTTCGCGAATTCGCGATGCGCGGGAATGTTGTCGATTTGGCAGTGGGTGTCATTATTGGTGCGGCATTCGGTAAGATTGTTTCATCGCTGGTTGCCGATATCATCATGCCGCCACTGGGGTTGTTAATTGGTGGGATCGATTTTAAACAGTTTGCTTTGACATTACGCGATGCGCAGGGAGACATCCCGGCTGTCGTTATGCATTACGGTGTATTTATTCAGAACGTATTTGATTTCATTATTGTGGCGTTTGCTATCTTTATGGCAATCAAACTGATCAACAAACTGAATCGTAAAAAAGCGGAAGAGCCGACTGCACCGCCAGCTCCCTCGAAAGAAGAAGTATTGCTGAGTGAAATTCGTGACCTGCTGAAAGAACAAAATAACCGTTCTTAAGCACTCACTGAAACCAGAAGGCCAGTGGTAAAAAAGTGATTCACTTTCTTGCCACTGGCCTCCCAGTTACCCCGATTGCCATGTTTACCTTTACGCAGATAACTACCTTTACCTTTTTTATTCTTCTCAACGCGCTGTCTGAACAGTGGGTCATGCAGAAGCGCCTCAATGGCGTTGTCTTTTATCTGCCCTTTGGTGTGCTGATAACGACTCATAATATCTCCAGTTTGTAGTAATTTACGCCGCGAGTGTAGACCCGGCAGTTCAAGAAATCAACAGCCTGATATTGTTCCACTGGCGCCTTGCTCAAGAGCTTCAAGAATAGAGCAGTACACGCTGCTATGTGCCTTGCCGCAGCATGCATCATTCAATCGCTGCAGAGACCGCTGCATCGTCTGAAGTTCGGCAATACGTGCTTCGACTTCTTGCAGTCTTTCCTGGACGATCCCTTTTGATTCCTGACAGGTATGGTGTTCGGGATCAACACGGATCGAAAGCAATTCGCGGATCGACTCCAGAGTGAAACCAAGCTGGCGGGCATAACGAATAAACTTCAGGCGCTGAAGATCGCTTTCTGTATAGAGGCGAAATCCGCCTTCAGTACGCACTTCATGCTCCATCATCTGCTGCTTTTCATAGTAGCGGATAGTATCTGGCGTCACGTCAGCCAGTTTCGCTATTTCACCAATTCGGTACATGCTCTCTCCGCTATTCATCGTTGATCTTTTTTAGCAGCTTATCTGCGTAGTCACCGCGCAAAAACTCGGTGCTGAGTCCAGCCTGCCGAAGTTTAAGTTCCAGCAGCGACAGTCTTCGGCTCACCTCCGGATAACTTGGATCATCTTTGCGGATCCCCGCGAGTATTTCAAGCAGCTGTATTGCTTCTCTGCGTTGCTCGAGCTCAGGAGGGAGGCAACCTGCATTTTTTAATAAACGGTATCCGGCTCGGAGTTCAGGCGGGACATGGGAGTCATCGTCAAGAGTCAGCGGTTCGCCCGTTCCCGGTAAATCATCAAACTCACCTTTAGATTGTGCATCAATAATATGGCGCTCTGCCCACTGGTCCAGTAACCACATACAACACTCCAGGGGATGAACAAAAAGAGTACAGATATTGTAGATAAGTGGGGATATGACGGATATAAAAAAACCCGCCGAGGCGGGTTTTTTTACGTTACTACAGATTACTCTGCAGCAGCTTCTGTTTTCTCTGAACGATCAACCAGCTCGATGTATGCCATCGGCGCGTTGTCGCCTGCACGGAAACCACACTTCAGAATGCGAGTGTAACCACCGGCGCGGCTCGCGAAACGCGGGCCCAGTTCGTTAAACAGTTTTGCCACGATCTCGTTATCACGAGTGCGGGCGAATGCCAGACGACGATTAGCTACGCTATCAGTCTTGGCAAGAGTAATCAGCGGCTCAACTACGCGACGCAGCTCTTTCGCTTTCGGCAGAGTCGTCTTGATGATTTCATGACGAACCAGTGAACCTGCCATATTGCGGAACATAGCCTGGCGATGGCTGCTGTTGCGGTTCAGTTGACGACCACTCTTACGATGGCGCATGACCTTATCCTTCTCAGTAAAACCTTAACCTGTGATCCGGTTACTCGTCAGCGATGCTTGCCGGTGGCCAGTTTTCCAGGCGCATGCCCAGAGACAGTCCACGGGAAGCCAGCACGTCTTTAATCTCGGTAAGAGATTTTTTACCAAGGTTAGGCGTCTTAAGAAGCTCAACCTCAGTACGCTGTACCAGATCACCGATATAGTGGATAGCTTCTGCTTTGAGGCAGTTAGCAGAGCGGACAGTCAATTCCAGATCGTCAACAGGGCGCAGCAGGATCGGATCGAATTCTGGTTTCTCTTCTTTAACTTCCGGCTGACGTACATCACGTAAATCAACGAAAGCTTCCAGTTGTTCAGCCAGAATGGTCGCCGCACGACGAATCGCCTCTTCAGGATCGATTGTGCCGTTGGTTTCCATTTCGATGACCAGCTTGTCCAGGTCGGTACGCTGTTCTACACGCGCTGCTTCAACATTGTAGGCAATACGCTCTACAGGGCTGTAGCATGCGTCGACCAGCAGACGGCCGATTGGGCGCTCATCTTCTTCCGAATGAATTCGGGTAGAAGCCGGCACATAACCACGACCGCGCTGAACTTTGATACGCATGCTAATAGATGCATTCTCATCGGTCAGGTGGCAGATCACGTGCTGTGGCTTGACGATTTCGACATCCCCATCATGGGTAATGTCGGCTGCAGTCACAGGGCCAATGCCAGATTTATTCAAGGTAAGAATAACGTCATCTTTACCCTGAACTCTCACCGCCAGCCCTTTCAGGTTGAGCAGGATTTCCAGGATATCTTCCTGAACGCCTTCTTTGGTGCTGTACTCATGTAGTACACCATCAATCTCAACCTCGGTCACCGCGCAACCCGGCATCGATGAGAGCAGAATACGGCGCAGTGCGTTACCCAAAGTATGGCCAAAGCCACGCTCTAAAGGCTCAAGGGTCACCTTGGCGTGCGTCGAACTCACTTGCTCGATATCTACCAGGCGCGGTTTTAGAAACTCTGTCACAGAACCCTGCATTGTGTCCTCTCTTTGGTACTAAGCTTTACTTGGAGTAAAGCTCGACGATCAGGTGTTCGTTAATGTCCGCAGACAGATCAGAACGCTCCGGCTTACGCTTGAACGTACCTTCCATCTTGCCAGCATCAACTTCCAGCCAGGTTGGCTTTTCACGCTGCTCAGCCAGCTCCAGAGCGGCTTTCACGCGAGACTGCTTCTTCGCTTTCTCACGAATGCTAACAACGTCATTCGGACTAACCTGATAAGAAGCGATGTTAACAACACGACCGTTTACCATAATTGCTTTATGGCTGACCAGCTGACGTGCTTCTGCACGAGTGGCACCGAAGCCCATACGGTATACAACGTTGTCCAGACGACCTTCCAGCAGACCCAACAGGTTTTCACCGGTGTTGCCTTTCAGACGCGCTGCTTCTTTGTAGTAGTTACGGAACTGACGCTCCAGCACACCGTAGATACGGCGAACTTTTTGCTTTTCACGCAACTGCACACCATAGTCAGACAGACGCGGTTTACGCGCACCGTGCTGGCCAGGAGCTTGTTCAATTTTACACTTGGTATCGATCGCGCGAACGCCAGACTTAAGGAATAAGTCAGTGCCCTCACGACGGCTCAGCTTGAGCTTAGGACCCAAATATCTTGCCATTTTCTTTCTCCAACAATCCTAGAAACGACAGCGTTATACGCGACGTTTTTTCGGCGGACGACAACCGTTATGAGGGATCGGAGTCACATCAGTAATATTAGTGATGCGGAAACCAGCGGCGTTCAGAGCACGAACAGTAGATTCGCGACCTGGACCCGGTCCTTTGACCATAACTTCCAGATTCTTGATACCGTATTCTTTTACGGCTTCAGCGCAACGCTCTGCTGCAACCTGAGCTGCAAACGGAGTGGATTTGCGAGAACCACGGAAACCGGAACCACCGGCTGTTGCCCAACCCAGTGCGTTACCCTGACGATCAGTAATGGTAACGATGGTGTTGTTAAAAGAAGCATGGATATGAGCCACGCCGTCAGAGACTTGTTTTCTTACACGTTTACGTGCACGAATTGGTGCCTTTGCCATTATTCAATCACCCCGATTATTTCTTGATCGGTTTGCGCGGACCCTTACGGGTACGTGCGTTGGTCTTGGTACGCTGACCGCGAACCGGGAGACCACGACGATGACGCAAACCGCGATAGCAACCAAGATCCATAAGGCGCTTGATGCTCATGCTAACTTCACGGCGCAGATCACCTTCAACGACAAATTTGGCAACTTCGTCACGCAGCGTGTCGATTTGTTCTTCAGACAGCTCACTGATCTTAACATCTTCAGCGATACCCGCGGCAGCCAGAATGGCTTTAGAACGGGTCTTGCCGACGCCGTAGATCGAAGTTAATGCGATCACAGCATGTTTCTGATCAGGAATGTTAATGCCTGCTATACGGGCCACTATGCACTCCTACTATTTAATATGTACGCACCATGCTGAAAAGCCCGTTTTCAGGATACTCAAATGGAAACGCACAGACATACAAAAGATTGGCTGGCTAATCTAGCCAGCTCAACCCAACTTTGCAAGAAAAATATGCGAATAAATCAGCCTTGGCGCTGTTTATGCTTCGGCTCGGCACTGCAAATCACACGGATGACACCATCACGCTTAACGATTTTGCAGTTACGGCATAATTTCTTGACGGAAGCACGAACTTTCATTTTTACTCTCCGTAACTTCTCGGGCGACTGTTAACGGCCGTAGCCTTTCAGATTCGCCTTCTTCAATGCAGACTCGTACTGACTTGACATCATCAGAGTTTGCACTTGAGCCATAAAGTCCATAATCACGACAACAACGATGAGCAGTGAGGTCCCACCGAAGTAGAACGGTACTTTCATTGCATCACGCATGAACTCCGGGATCAGGCAGATAAAGGTAATGTAGAGCGCACCAACCAGAGTCAGGCGGGTCATTACTTTATCGATATACTTCGCCGTTTGCTCTCCCGGACGAATTCCTGGTACAAATGCACCGGACTTCTTCAGGTTATCTGCTGTTTCACGCGGGTTGAAAACCAACGCCGTGTAGAAGAAACAGAAGAATATGATTGCAGACGCATAGAGTAACACATAAAGCGGTTGCCCAGGCTGCAAATACAGCGAAATTGTTGTCAGCCAGTTCCAACCAGTCCCGCCCCCGAACCATGACGCGATGGTCGCCGGGAACAGAATAATACTGGAAGCGAAGATTGCCGGGATTACCCCCGCCATATTCACTTTCAGCGGTAAATGTGTGCTCTGTGCAGCATAGACACGACGACCTTGCTGACGTTTCGCGTAGTTTACCACAATGCGGCGTTGACCACGCTCAACAAATACAACAAAGAACGTCACTGCGAATACTAATACTGCAACCAACAGCAACACGAGGAAGTGCAGGTCGCCTTGACGCGCTTGCTCGATAGTATGGGCAATGGCTGGCGGGAGTCCCGCGACAATACCGGCGAAGATAATGATTGAGATACCGTTGCCGATACCACGTTCAGTAATCTGTTCACCCAACCACATCAGGAACATCGTCCCTGTAACCAGACTTACAACAGCGGTGAAATAGAATGCGAAGCCTGGGTTCATCACCAGGCCCTGCATACCAGGCATATTCGGCAGACCGGTAGCAATACCGATCGACTGGAATATAGCCAGCACCAGAGTACCGTAACGGGTGTACTGGCTGATCTTACGACGACCAGACTCCCCTTCTTTCTTAATTTCTGCCAGCGTTGGATGAACCACCGTCAGCAGCTGGATAATGATCGACGCCGAAATATACGGCATGATCCCCAGAGCAAAGATAGAAGCACGGCTGAGTGCACCACCAGAGAACATGTTAAACATTTCAATGATGGTGCCTCGCTGTTGCTCAAGCAGTTTGGCAAGTACAGCGGCATCAATACCAGGGATCGGAATGAAAGAGCCAATACGGAACACAATCAGCGCGCCGATTACAAACAGCAGTCTGCGTTTCAGCTCGCCTAAGCCACCTTTGGCACTTTGAAAATCTAATCCCGGTTGTTTAGCCATCTGCTACTTATTCCTCGATTTTACCGCCAGCAGCTTCGATAGCAGCACGAGCGCCTTTAGTAACACGCAGGCCACGAACAGTTACCGGAGTAGTGACTTCACCAGCCAGGATCACTTTCGCGAACTCGATCTGGATACCGATAATGTTGGCTGCTTTCAGCGTGTTCAGGTCTACAACACCGCCTTCAACTTTAGCCAGGTCAGACAGACGAACTTCGGCTGTAATCGCTGCTTTACGTGAAGTGAAGCCGAATTTCGGCAGACGACGGTACAGAGGCATCTGACCACCCTCGAAACCGCGACGTACGCCACCGCCAGAACGAGACTTCTGACCTTTGTGACCACGACCACCGGTTTTACCGAGGCCAGAACCGATACCACGACCCAGGCGGCGAGCCGCTTTTTTAGAGCCTTCGGCCGGAGACAGAGTATTTAAACGCATCTCTTACTCCTCAACTTTAACCATGAAGGAAACCGCGTTGACCATACCACGAACAGCAGGAGTATCCTCGCGCTCTACGGTGTGACCAATACGACGCAGACCCAGGCCAAGCAGCGTTGCCTTGTGTTTCGGCAGACGACCGATTGCACTGCGGGTTTGAGTAATTTTAATAGTCTTTGCCATGGTTTATTTCCCCAGAATTTCTTCAACGGATTTACCACGCTTGGCAGCGACCATTTCCGGAGATTTCATATTTTCCAGACCATCGATAGTTGCACGAACCACGTTAATCGGGTTAGTGGAACCATACGCTTTAGCCAGAACGTTACGAACTCCAGCGACTTCCAGAACGGCGCGCATTGCACCACCGGCGATGATACCGGTACCTTCGGAAGCCGGCTGCATGAATACACGAGAACCCGTGTGAGTACCCTTAACCGGGTGCTGCAGGGTGCCGTGGTTCAGCGCGACGTTAATCATATTGCGACGGGCTTTTTCCATCGCTTTCTGGATCGCTGCTGGAACTTCACGCGCTTTACCGTAACCAAAACCAACGCGACCGTTACCATCACCAACTACAGTCAGAGCTGTGAAGGAGAAAATACGACCACCTTTAACGGTTTTAGATACGCGGTTAACCGCGATCAGCTTTTCCTGCAGTTCGCCAGCTTGTTTTTCGATGTGAGCCATCTTACACCTCTACCTTAGAACTGAAGGCCAGCTTCACGGGCAGCATCTGCCAGTGCCTGGACACGACCATGATATTGGAACCCGGAACGGTCAAAGGATACATCTTTGATGCCTTTTTCCAGAGCGCGTTCAGCAACAGCTTTACCTACAGCTGCAGCAGCGTCTTTGTTACCGGTGTACTTCAATTGTTCAGCGATAGCTTTTTCTACAGTAGAAGCAGCTACCAGAACTTCAGAACCGTTCGGTGCAATTACCTGTGCGTAAATATGACGCGGGGTACGATGTACCACCAGGCGAGTTGCACCCAGCTCCTGGAGCTTGCGGCGTGCGCGGGTCGCACGACGGATACGAGCAGATTTCTTATCCATAGTGTTACCTTACTTCTTCTTAGCCTCTTTGGTACGCACGACTTCGTCGGCGTAACGAACACCCTTGCCTTTATAAGGCTCAGGACGACGGTAGGCGCGCAGATCTGCTGCAACCTGACCGATCAGCTGTTTATCAGCGCCTTTCAGCACGATCTCAGTCTGAGTCGGACATTCTGCAGTGATTCCCGCAGGCAGCTGATGGTCAACTGGGTGAGAGAAACCTAAAGCCAGGTTTACTACATTCCCTTTAACCGCTGCACGATAACCTACACCAACCAGCTGAAGCTTCTTAGTGAAGCCTTCGGTAACACCGACAACCATTGAGTTCAGCAGGGCACGCGCGGTACCAGCCTGAGCCCATCCATCTGCGTAACCATCACGCGGACCGAAGGTCAGTGCATTATCTGCATGATTTACTGCAACAGCATCGTTGAGAGTACGAGTCAGCTCGCCGTTTTTACCTTTGATCGTAATAACCTGACCGTTGATTTTTACATCAACGCCGGCAGGAATAACGACCGGTGCTTTAGCAACACGAGACATTTTTTCCTCCGATTAGGCTACGTAGCAGATAATTTCGCCACCAAGACCAGCCTGGCGCGCTGCACGATCAGTCATAACACCTTTAGAGGTAGAAACAACTGCGATACCCATGCCAGCCATAACTTTCGGCAGCTCGTCTTTACGCTTATAAATGCGCAGACCTGGGCGACTGACACGCTGAATGCTTTCTACAACAGCTTTACCCTGGAAATACTTGAGAGTAAGTTCCAGTTCCGGCTTGGTGTCGCCTTCAACTTTAAAATCTTCAATAAAACCTTCTTCCTTCAGCACGTTGGCAATTGCCACTTTCAGCTTGGAGGAAGGCATGGTGACCGCAGCTTTATTCGCGGCCTGACCGTTACGGATACGGGTCAGCATATCCGCGATCGGATCTTGCATGCTCATCTGTCTTTACTCCCGTGATTCAATTGGTAATTACCAGCTAGCCTTTTTCAAGCCTGGTACTTCACCGCGCATGGCGGCTTCACGCAGTTTGATACGGCTCAACCCGAACTTGCCCACATAGCCATGCGGACGACCTGTTTGACGGCAGCGGTTACGCTGACGGGACGGGCTGGAATCACGCGGCAGAGACTGCAGCTTGAGAACTGCGTTCCAACGATCTTCGTCGGTCGCGTTCACATCAGAGATAATAGCTTTCAGTTCAGCGCGTTTTGCGAAGTACTTATCAGCTAAAGCTACGCGCTTTACTTCGCGTGCTTTCATTGATTGCTTAGCCATTCAGTAACCCTACCTTACTTGCGGAACGGGAAGTCAAAGGCAGCCAGCAGAGCACGGCCTTCTTCGTCAGATTTCGCAGTAGTGGTAATGGTAATATCCAAACCACGCACGCGGTCGACTTTATCGTAGTCGATTTCTGGGAAGATGATCTGCTCACGGACACCCATGCTGTAGTTACCACGACCGTCGAAAGACTTAGCGGACAAGCCACGGAAGTCACGGATACGTGGAACAGCAATAGTGATCAGGCGCTCAAAGAACTCCCACATGCGTTCGCCACGCAGAGTTACTTTACAGCCGATCGGATAGCCCTGACGGATTTTGAAGCCTGCAACAGATTTGCGTGCTTTGGTGATCAGCGGTTTTTGACCGGAGATTGCTGTCAGGTCAGCTGCTGCGTTATCCAGCAGTTTCTTGTCAGCGATCGCTTCACCAACACCCATGTTCAGGGTGATCTTCTCGACCCGAGGGACTTGCATGACAGAATTGTAGTTAAACTCAGTCATGAGTTTAGCGACTACTTCGTCTTTGTAGTAATCATGCAGTTTCGCCATCGTACTACTCCAAATTACTTGATAGTTTCGCTGTTAGATTTAAAGAAACGGACTTTTTTGCCGTCTTCGAATCTAAAGCCTACACGGTCAGCCTTGCCGGTTGCCGCGTTGAAGATAGCAAGGTTAGAGATCTGAATAGCTGCTTCTTTCTCTACGATGCCGCCTGGTTGGTTCAGGGCCGGAACCGGCTTCTGATGTTTCTTAACCAGGTTGATACCTTCAACAATGACCTTGCCGGAAGACAGGACATTCTTAACTTTACCGCGTTTACCTTTATCTTTACCGGTTAACACGATAACTTCGTCATCACGACGGATCTTCGCTGCCATGATTCGCTCCTTAGAGTACTTCTGGTGCCAGAGAGATAATTTTCATGAACTTCTCGTTACGAAGTTCACGAGTTACCGGCCCAAAAATACGCGTACCGATAGGTTGCTCGCTGTTATTGTTTAAAATAACGCATGCATTTCCATCGAAGCGAATGACAGAACCGTCCGGGCGACGAACACCCTTCTTGGTGCGCACCACTACCGCCTTCAGCACATCACCTTTTTTGACCTTACCACGCGGAATTGCTTCCTTGATGGTGATCTTGATGATATCGCCGACGCCTGCGTAGCGACGGTGCGAGCCACCCAGAACCTTGATACACATTACGCGACGTGCACCGGAGTTGTCGGCGACGTTCAGCATAGTCTGTTCTTGGATCATTTTAGTGCTCCGCTAATGTCAACTACTACTGAGACCCGAAAATCAGGTCGTTAAAAAAGCCCCATATCGGGGGCGCGGCATTATAACACCGCTTCAACGATATGGGTAGAAAAAATAAACGGCTCATCGCTGAGCCGTTTATTCGTTGAGAATGCCTACTGTATTACAGAACGGCTTTCTCTACAACGCGAACCAGCGTCCAGGACTTGGTCTTGGACAGCGGACGGCATTCGCGGATTTCAACCACGTCACCAGTACCGCATTCGTTGTTCTCGTCATGTACGTGCAGTTTGGTCGTACGCTTAATGAATTTACCGTAGATCGGGTGTTTCACAAAACGTTCGATAGCAACAACAATGGATTTCTCCATTTTATCGCTAACAACGCGACCTTGCAGAGTACGGATTTTATCGGTCATTACGCACCCGCCTTCTCAGTCAGTAAAGTCTTAACGCGTGCGACATCACGACGCACTTGCTTCAACAGGTGAGACTGTTGCAGCTGGCCACTTGCAGCCTGCATACGCAGGTTGAACTGCTCACGCAGCAGATTCAGCAGCTCGGTGTTCAGCTCTTCAACACTCTTCTCACGCAGCTCTTTTGCTTTCATTACATCACCGTCTTAGTTACAAAGGTGGTTTTAATCGGCAGTTTCGCTGCTGCCAGCTTGAATGCTTCACGGGCCAGCTCTTCCGGTACGCCGTCCATTTCATACAGGACTTTACCCGGCTGAATCAAGGCAACCCAATACTCCACGTTACCTTTACCTTTACCCATACGCACTGCCAGCGGCTTTTCAGTGATCGGTTTGTCCGGGAATACACGGATCCAGATCTTACCTTGACGCTTAACTGCACGGGTCATAGCACGACGTGCTGCTTCGATCTGACGGGCAGTCAGACGACCACGGCCAACAGCTTTCAGACCGAAGCTGCCGAAGCTAACATCCGCGCCAGCAGCCAGACCGCGGTTACGGCCTTTGTGCATTTTACGGAATTTTGTACGCTTTGGTTGTAACATCAGCGACGCTCCTTATTTACGGCCTTTACGCTGCTGCTTTTTAGGTTGCGCAGCCGGTTTTTCCGGTTGTTCAACAGCAGCCATACCACCCAGGATCTCGCCTTTGAAGATCCACACTTTAACGCCGATTACACCGTAAGTGGTGTGCGCTTCAGAGGTGTTGTAGTCGATGTCAGCACGCAGAGTGTGCAGAGGTACGCGACCTTCGCGGTACCATTCGGTACGTGCGATTTCCGCGCCGCCCAGACGGCCGCTAACTTCAACTTTGATACCTTTAGCGCCCAGACGCATTGCGTTCTGTACAGCACGCTTCATAGCACGACGGAACATAACGCGACGTTCCAGCTGAGAAGTGATGCTGTCAGCAACCAATTTTGCGTCCAGTTCAGGCTTACGCACTTCGGCGATATTGATCTGAGCAGGAACGCCAGCAATATCCGCTACGACTTTGCGCAGTTTTTCTACGTCTTCGCCTTTCTTACCGATAACGATACCCGGGCGAGCAGTGTGAATGGTCACACGGATGCTCTTAGCCGGACGCTCGATAACGATACGAGATACAGACGCTTTCGCCAGTTCCTTAGTCAGGTACTGACGTACTTTAAAATCGCTGTCCAGGTTGTCAGCGAATTCTTTGGTGTTCGCAAACCAGGTTGAGTTCCATGGTTTTACAATACCCAGGCGAATACCATTAGGATGTACTTTCTGACCCATTGCTAGTCTCCAGAGTCTCAGCGATCGGACACAACCACAGTAATGTGGCTGGTGCGCTTCAGGATGCGATCTGCACGACCTTTTGCACGCGGCATAATGCGCTTCATGCTCGGGCCTTCGTCTACGAAAATTTTCGTAACTTTCAGATCGTCAATGTCAGCGCCATCGTTGTGTTCAGCGTTAGCAATGGCAGATTCCAGGACTTTCTTAACCAGTACAGCCGCTTTCTTATTGGTGTAGGTCAGAATATCAAGGGCCTGCGACACTTTCTTACCGCGAATCAGGTCTGCAACAAGGCGAACCTTCTGAGCAGAAGAACGAGCATGGCGATGTTGAGCTAAAGTTTCCATCTCTTCCTCCTACCTTATTTCTTCTTCGCTTTTTTATCAGCAGCGTGGCCGCGATAAGTACGAGTCGGTGCGAATTCACCCAGTTTGTGACCGACCATTTCGTCGGAAACAAATACCGGAACGTGCTGACGACCATTATGGACAGCGATGGTCAAACCGATCATGTTAGGAAAGATCGTTGAACGACGGGACCAAGTGCGCAGGGGCTTCTTGTCTCCGCTTTCCACCGCTTTCTCTACCTTCTTCAGCAAGTGCAGGTCAATAAAAGGACCTTTCTTGAGAGAACGTGGCATGGCTTATCCTCTAAAATTATTTGCTACGGCGACGTACGATGAATTTATCAGTACGCTTGTTGCTGCGGGTCTTCTTACCTTTGGTCTGAACGCCCCACGGAGTTACCGGGTGCTTACCAAAGTTACGACCTTCACCACCACCATGTGGGTGGTCGACTGGGTTCATCGCAGTACCGCGAACGGTAGGACGAACACCACGCCAGCGTGCAGCACCTGCTTTACCCAGAACGCGCAGCATATGCTCAGCATTGCCAACTTCGCCCAGAGTTGCACGGCAGTCTGCTTCGACTTTACGCATTTCACCAGAACGCAGACGCAGGGTGACATAAGCACCATCACGAGCAACGATCTGAACGTAAGTACCAGCGGAACGTGCCAGCTGACCGCCTTTACCTGGTTTCATTTCTACGTTATGAACGGTAGAACCAACCGGGATATTGCGCATCGGCAGGGTGTTACCTGCTTTGATTGCAGCATCAACGCCAGACTGAATCTGGTCGCCAGCTTTCAGGCCTTTAGGGGCCAGGATGTAACGGCGTTCACCGTCTTTGTACAGAACCAGCGCGATGTTCGCGGAGCGGTTCGGATCGTACTCAAGACGTTCAACAACTGCCGGGATACCGTCTTTGTTGCGTTTGAAGTCAACAATACGATAAGCCTGCTTGTGACCACCACCGATGTGACGAGTGGTGATGCGGCCATTGTTGTTACGACCACCGGATTTGCTGTTTTTTTCAACCAGCGGAGCAAAAGGTTTGCCCTTGTGCAGCTCTGGGTTGACCACTTTAACAACGTGGCGACGACCCGGAGATGTCGGTTTACATTTAACAACTGCCATTGTATTACTCCTCCGACTTACTCAGCGCCGCCGACGAAGTCCAGATTCTGGCCTTCCTTCAGGGTGACGTAAGCTTTTTTCCAGTCGCTACGACGACCGATACGCTGTCCGTGACGTTTAACTTTCCCTTTAACTACCAGGGTGTTAACGACTTCGACTTCGACTTCAAACAGTTTCTGCACAGCAGCTTTGATTTCTGCTTTGGTCGCGTCTTTAGCAACTTTGAGAACGATGGTGTTAGTTTTTTCCATCGCAGTAGACGCTTTTTCAGAAACGTGCGGTGCGCGCAGCACTTTCAGCAGACGTTCTTCACGAATCATGCCAGCATCTCCTCAACTTGCTTAACAGCATCAGCAGTCATTACGACTTTGTCGAAGGCGATCAGGCTAACCGGGTCGATACCAGTTGCATCGCGTACGTCAACCTTGTGCAGGTTGCGCGCAGCCAGGAACAGGTTTTCGTCCAGCTCACCGGTGATGATCAGCACATCTTCCAGAGCCATGTCTTTCAGTTTCTGTGCCAGCAGCTTAGTTTTAGGCGCTTCTACAGAGAATGATTCGACAACGATCAGACGATCCTGACGTACCAGTTCGGACAGAATGCTTTTCAGCGCGCCGCGGTACATCTTTTTGTTAACTTTTTGACTGTGGTCCTGTGGACGAGCAGCGAAGGTCACGCCACCTGAACGCCAGATCGGGCTCTTGATAGAACCTGAACGCGCACGGCCGGTACCTTTCTGGCGCCACGGCTTTTTGCCTGAACCAGTTACTTCAGCACGAGTCTTCTGAGCACGAGTACCCTGACGAGCACCAGCTGCATAAGCAACAACAACCTGGTGAACCAGCGCTTCGTTGAAATCACGACCGAAGGTAGTTTCGGAAACAGTCAGCGCGCTCTGCGCGTCTTTCAATACTAATTCCATTGCTATCCCCTTACGCCTTCACAGCTGGTTTAACGATCAGGTCGCAACCGGTCGCACCCGGAACACCACCTTTAACCAGCAGCAGGTTGCGCTCAGCGTCAACACGTACTACGTCCAGGCTCTGAACGGTTACACGTTCGTTGCCCAGCTGACCTGCCATTTTCTTGCCTTTGAACACTTTGCCCGGAGTCTGGTTCTGACCGATAGAACCCGGAACGCGGTGAGACAAGGAGTTACCGTGAGTAGCGTCCTGGGTACGGAAGTTCCAGCGCTTAACGGTACCAGCGAAACCTTTACCTTTAGAGGTACCGGTTACGTCAACTTTTTTAACGTCAGCAAACAGTTCAACGCTAATGTTCTGACCAACGGTGTATTCTTCACCATCTGCCAGACGGAACTCCCACAGGCCGCGGCCAGCTTCTACGCCAGCTTTAGCAAAGTGGCCAGCTTCCGGCTTAGTTACGCGGTTAGCTTTTTTAGCACCGGTGGTAACCTGAACAGCGCGATAGCCATCGTTAGCCAGATCTTTAACCTGAGTAACGCGGTTTGCTTCAACTTCGATAACGGTTACTGGGATAGATACGCCATCTTCAGTGAAGATGCGGGTCATACCCACTTTTTTACCGACTAAACCAATCATTGTATCAACCTCTCAATCGCTCGATGACCTGATTAACCCAGGCTGATCTGCACGTCTACACCGGCAGCCAGGTCCAGACGCATCAGAGCATCAACGGTTTTTTCAGTTGGCTCAACGATGTCAACCAGACGCTTGTGAGTACGGATCTCGTACTGATCACGCGCGTCTTTGTTGACGTGCGGGGAGATCAGAACGGTGAAACGCTCTTTGCGGGTCGGCAGCGGGATCGGACCACGAACCTGCGCACCAGTGCGCTTGGCAGTCTCGACGATTTCCGCGGTTGATTGATCGATCAGACGATGATCAAACGCTTTCAAACGGATACGGATTCTTTGGTTCTGCATGAGACCAGAGCTCCAATTATTTTATAGACGAAATAGTTACTCCTCAAACCCATTACGATTGATGGGAGAGTGTAACCGTTCTTACAGAGTTCCCCGATTGGGAACATTGTCTGGTATTGCTTTCGCAGTACCGGTGGCTCATATCGAACCGCTGTCAATATTAGACAAGCCCGCGCATTATACGTAAATCTCAGTCTTAAGCAAGTGCCGCGTAGAAATTAATCACTCTTACGCAGATGCGAGTGCTATTCCACTCTGATTGTATACGCTTTTACGCGGCGCAAATTCCCTGGAAAGACGCCAGCAAAATGGATATTCGGGCGTTGTGCAGTTAGCGCTACTTGCCTGATAGTTAGCTCTTTCTCGCATCGGATTGAGACATGAATACTGAACTTCCCTTTTTGCTGATTTATATCTCTCTATCCGGACTGCTTGGGGTTCAGGATTTGCGTACTGGCCTATTGCCCGACAAATTCACCTGCCCTCTTCTCTGGAGTGGTCTTCTTTTTCATCAATGTTGCAACCCCACACAGTTGTCCGATGCACTTTGGGGAGCCATTGCAGGGTATGGTGTATTTTCTCTGTTCTATTGGGGATACCGCCTGGCATGGCATCAAGAAGGATTAGGCTATGGAGACGTAAAATTTCTCGCCGCACTTGGCGCGTGGCATCGATGGGACTCATTACCTCTGTTGATCTTACTTGCCGCCGGGCTGGCTTGCTGCATGACAGGTGTAGCATTTATAACGCATGGAAAAAAGAAACTAAAAAACCCGCTGCCTTTTGGGCCATATCTGGCGGCTGCGGGTTTTGTTGTTGGCTGGCTAAATCTGATACAGGGCGGTTAGTCGCTGACCTTAATTTGCGATTGCAGATAGTTTTGCAATCCAAGTTTTCCAATCAGATCCAACTCCGTTTCGAGCCAATCGATATGCCCTTCTTCTTCGGTCAGGATCTCAATCATCATGTCCCGACTAACATAGTCATGAACGCTATCGGCGTAAGCAATGGCTTCGCGTAAATCTTTCGCACCATCAAGCTCGAGTCGAAGATCAGATTGCAGCATCTCTTCAACATCTTCACCAATCCCCAACTTACCTAGATCTTGTAAGTTTGGGAGACCTTCTAAGAATAAAATACGCTCAATATATTTATCAGCGTGTTTCATCTCATCGATAGATTCATGGTACTCAACATCATTGAGGCGAGTCAGTCCCCAGTTTTTAAACATACGAGCATGGAGAAAATACTGGTTGATCGCGACAAGCTCATTTCCCAATAGTTTATTGAGATAATTTATGATTTTAACATCACCTTTCATTTTATAGTCCCTCCGCTTCCACTCTTAGAGCGTAGATGGGGCTACAGGGATGTCAAAAAAAAGAGTGTGACTTAGGCGATCTCTTTAAATTCTGGCATTTGCGTTAATTCATCCTGCATGACTTCACGAGCAGCACGAATGCACTTACCGCATTGATTTCCTACAGGAATAAATTTACGTAATTGCTGAAAGGACTGAGGGTGAAACTGGCGAACAGCCTGACGTATTTTTTTATCACTTATCGCATTACACAAACAAACGTACATGATCGCTCCCGTTCAATTTCTGTGCAAAGTGTAAATGAGAATAGTTATGATTACAATAGCGCAACGTTATTTACGCGGCGGGAGAATGAATAAAAAATGCGAATAAATATGACAGCTACTAAATTGCAGGCAGCAAAAAGGGCGCCGAAGCGCCCTTTTTAAGCTCAAAGCTAATTAATCAATAATTAGCTCATTACTTTAGCAACAACGCCCGCACCAACAGTACGGCCGCCTTCACGGATTGCGAAACGCAGACCGTCGTCCATCGCGATCGGGTGGATCAGGGTAACAACCATTTTGATGTTGTCGCCCGGCATTACCATCTCTACGCCTTCCGGCAGTTCGATGGTACCAGTCACGTCAGTAGTACGGAAGTAGAACTGCGGACGGTAGCCTTTGAAGAACGGAGTATGACGGCCGCCTTCGTCTTTGGACAGAATGTACACTTCAGATTCGAACTTGGTGTGCGGCTTGATAGAGCCCGGCTTAGCCAGTACCTGACCACGTTCGATTTCTTCACGTTTGATACCACGCAGCAGAACACCAACGTTCTCACCAGCACGGCCTTCGTCCAGCAGTTTGCGGAACATTTCAACGCCAGTACAGGTAGACTTGGCAGTCTCTTTGATACCAACGATTTCAACTTCTTCACCAACTTTGATGATACCGCGTTCTACACGACCGGTAACAACGGTACCACGACCGGAGATGGAGAATACGTCTTCGATTGGCAGCAGGAACGGCTTATCGATAGCACGTTCTGGTTCCGGGATGTAAGAATCCAGGAAGCCAGCCAGTTCGATGATTTTCGCTTCCCACTCTGCTTCGCCTTCCAGCGCTTTCAGAGCAGAACCACGAACGATCGGAGTGTCGTCGCCCGGGAAATCGTACTGAGACAGAAGTTCACGAACTTCCATTTCTACCAGTTCCAGCAGCTCTTCGTCATCAACCATGTCGCATTTGTTCAGGAACACGATGATGTACGGAACGCCTACCTGACGACCCAGCAGGATGTGCTCACGAGTCTGCGGCATCGGGCCGTCAGTCGCAGCAACAACCAGGATCGCGCCGTCCATCTGCGCAGCACCGGTGATCATGTTTTTAACATAGTCGGCGTGGCCCGGGCAGTCTACGTGTGCGTAGTGGCGAGTCGGGGTGTCATATTCAACGTGAGAAGTGTTGATGGTGATACCACGAGCTTTTTCTTCCGGCGCGTTATCGATCTGGTCGAATGCACGAGCAGCACCGCCGTAGGTTTTAGCCAGTACGGTAGTGATTGCAGCGGTCAGGGTAGTTTTACCGTGGTCAACGTGGCCGATGGTGCCGACGTTAACGTGCGGTTTTGTACGTTCAAATTTTTCTTTAGACACGGCTATATTCCTTACTATAGTGCTCTCCCCTATGGAGAGAGCACGGGACTTAGGTTTTAATCCTGTGGATTATTTACCACGGGCTTCAATAACGGCCTGAGCAACGTTGTTCGGCGCATCGTCGTACTTCAGGAACTCCATGGAGTAAGAAGCACGGCCTTTGGTCAGAGAACGCAGCTGGGTTGCATATCCGAACATTTCAGACAGCGGAACTTCAGCATGGATAACAACGCCAGTGACGTTGGATTCCTGACCACGAAGCATACCACGACGGCGGCTCAAGTCACCGATTACGTCACCGGTGTTCTCTTCCGGAGTCTCTACTTCAACCTTCATGATAGGCTCAAGCAGAACTGGTTTCGCTTTCTTAAAGCCATCTTTGAAGGCGATAGAAGCGGCCAGTTTAAACGCCAGCTCAGAGGAGTCAACGTCATGGTAAGAACCGAAGTGCAGACGCACGCCCAGATCAACAACCGGGTAACCAGCCAGCGGGCCAGATTTCAGCTGTTCCTGGATGCCTTTATCAACGGCCGGGATGTATTCGCCAGGAATTACACCACCTTTGATGTCGTTGATGAACTCGTAGCCTTTCGGGTTTGAACCCGGCTCCAGCGGGTACATGTCGATAACAACATGACCGTACTGACCGCGACCACCAGACTGCTTAGCGTGTTTACCTTCGATATCGGTAACTTTCGCGCGAATCGCTTCACGGTAAGCAACCTGAGGTTTACCGACGTTCGCTTCAACGTTGAATTCACGCTTCATACGGTCAACGATGATGTCGAGGTGCAGCTCACCCATACCAGCGATAATGGTCTGGTTAGATTCTTCGTCAGTCCATACGCGGAATGACGGGTCTTCTTTAGCCAGACGGCCCAGAGCCAGACCCATTTTTTCCTGGTCAGCTTTGGTTTTCGGTTCTACCGCGATGGAAATTACCGGCTCAGGGAATTCCATACGTTCCAGAATGATCGGGTGATCCGGGTCACACAGAGTGTCACCAGTGGTCACGTCTTTCAGACCGATAGCAGCAGCGATATCGCCCGCGCGAACTTCTTTGATCTCTTCACGTTTGTTAGCGTGCATCTGTACGATACGGCCGAAACGTTCACGTGCAGTTTTCACGGAGTTCAGGATGGTGTCACCGGAGTTAACCACACCAGAGTACACGCGGAAGAAGGTCAGGTTACCCACGAACGGGTCGGTAGCGATTTTGAATGCCAGAGCAGCAAACGGCTCGTCATCGCTAGCATGACGCTCAGCAGGAGTATCTTTACCGTCGTCCAGAATACCGTTGATCGCAGGTACGTCGACTGGGGATGGCAGGTAATCAATTACCGCATCCAGCATCGCCTGAACACCTTTGTTCTTGAACGCAGAACCACAGGTTACCAGGATGATTTCGTTGTTCAGAACACGCTGACGCAGAGCTTTTTTGATCTCTTCTTCAGTCAGTTCTTCACCACCCAGGTATTTCTCCATCAGCTCTTCTGAAGCTTCCGCAGCGGACTCGATCAGGTTCTGGTGCCATTCTTCAGCCAGTTCCTGCATGTCAGCCGGGATATCTTCATAAGTGAAGGTTACGCCTGCATCTTCTTCGTTCCAGTTGATGGCTTTCATTTTCACCAGGTCAACAACACCGGTGAACGCTTCTTCAGCGCCAATTGCCAGCTGCAGCGGAACAGGGTTCGCGCCCAGACGGGTTTTGATCTGACCAACAACTTTCAGGAAGTTCGCACCCATACGGTCCATTTTGTTAACGAACGCAATGCGCGGAACTTTATATTTGTTTGCCTGACGCCATACGGTTTCAGACTGAGGCTGAACACCACCAACTGCGCAGTAAACCATTACTGCACCATCAAGCACACGCATGGAACGTTCTACTTCGATTGTGAAGTCAACGTGCCCCGGGGTGTCGATGATGTTTACGCGATGCGGTTCGTACTGCTTAGCCATACCAGACCAGAATGCAGTAGTCGCTGCGGAGGTGATAGTAATACCACGCTCCTGCTCCTGCTCCATCCAGTCCATGGTGGCTGCGCCGTCATGAACTTCACCGATTTTATGGTTTACACCGGTGTAGAACAGAATACGTTCGGTAGTAGTGGTTTTACCGGCGTCGATGTGCGCACTGATACCGATGTTACGGTAGCGCGCGATGGGTGTTGTACGAGCCATTTGATTCCTCGTTTATCTTTTAGGCGTTCAATTTAAGTAGCCCAAAGCGGGCTGCTTACTAGAAGCGCCCGCCTGGTGACTAAAACTCCGAAGGGATTACCAACGGTAGTGTGCGAACGCCTTGTTGGCTTCTGCCATACGGTGAACGTCTTCACGTTTCTTAACTGCAGTACCTTTGTTTTCTGCAGCATCAGAAAGTTCGTTCGCCAGGCGCAGAGCCATGGATTTATCACCGCGTTTACGAGCAGCTTCAACGATCCAACGCATTGCCAGAGCATTACGACGGACCGGACGGACTTCAACTGGTACCTGATAAGTAGAACCACCAACGCGGCGAGACTTAACTTCGACAGTCGGGCGCACGTTTTCGAGAGCTACTTCGAAAGCTTCCAGTTCGTTTTTACCAGAACGCTGAGCCAGGGTCTCCAGCGCGCTGTATACGATAGTTTCGGCAGTAGATTTTTTACCATCTACCATCAGGATATTTACAAATTTAGCCAGCAGTTCTGATCCGAACTTCGGATCCGGCAGAATTTTACGCTGACCAATGACGCGACGACGTGGCATGGAAATACTCCGTTGTTAATTCAGGATTGTCCAAAACTCTAAGAGTTTAGTTTGACATTAATATAAAACGTTTGGCCTTACTTAACGGAGAACCATTAAGCCTTAGGACGTTTCACGCCATACTTGGAGCGTGATTGCTTACGGTCTTTAACGCCGGAGCAGTCAAGCGCACCACGAACGGTGTGGTAACGAACACCCGGGAGGTCTTTTACACGACCGCCACGGATCAGGATCACTGAGTGCTCCTGCAGGTTGTGACCTTCACCACCGATGTAGGAAGTCACTTCAAAACCGTTAGTCAGACGAACACGGCAAACTTTACGCAGTGCGGAGTTCGGTTTTTTAGGAGTGGTAGTATATACACGAGTACATACGCCACGTTTCTGCGGGCATGCTTCCAGCGCAGGCACGTTGCTTTTTGCAACTTTGCGTGCACGTGGTTTGCGTACCAGCTGGTTAACTGTTGCCATTAAATAGCTCCTGGTTTTAGCTTTTGCTTCGTAAACACGTAATAAAACGACCTCATACAATATGAGGACGCAGAATTTTAGGTCGGTGTCGAAAAGGTGTCAAGAAATATACAACGATCCCACAATTACCAGGACATCTGGCTGGGATGCTTCACCGTAAGTCTGACGAAGTCAGTATAGCTAACCCTGACGACACTGTCTGAAATTTGACCACTCAACCCGCGAGCCTTAATGTCTTCTTCCAGTACATAGACCTTAATGGAGGCATTTTGCAGACTTTCAAGGAAACGGCTTCCTTCGATTGCTGCCGTCACGCCATCCTGGAGCAATAAAAGTTCATCGTCTTTATCAATCAGACGAAGAAGAGAGGAGAAATCGGTAAGCCACGCGGAGCGATGTAGTGTGTGCAGCATGGGAGTCTCAAAACCTTAAAATGACGTCATAGTTGCCTAACTCACGGCGTAAATCTTCCGGTTCAAGCGCTGTCGCATCGATCACAAAATTACTCCCCTGCTGAAAGCCCCGCTCGCGTAATGAGGCAGCGCAGAGCCAACATTGATCGATATCGTACAACCCTAACAGTTTGAAGGTCGCGATATAGTCTCGCGCCAGCACGGCATCCGGTTGTTGTCCCTGGAGGATTTGAAAAACGCCATCGCCGATAAAAAACACGCCGAGGTCTTCCGTTAATGCAGATGTCGCCAGTAAAGCATCCAGTCCTTCGCGGCCGGATGCGCTGCCGTGCGGCACAGTAGAAAAAACAAAGGCAACACGTTTCATTAAAACTGCACCACGCGATCGCACGTCAGGGATGCTTCAGCCAGCGATCCAAGACCGCTGAGAGTAAATCCTGATTGTAAATTAGCACCAGACAACCCTAGCCGTGTTGCTTCAGTCTCATCAACAACACCACGCCGCAAGGCTGCCGCAACACAGATATTCAGCGCCACACCATGCTGTTGGTGAAGCTTTTGCCAGGCTCGAACTAAATCAAATTCATCACTGGCGGGCGATGTCAGAACGTTCGCGTTATACACGCCCTCACGATAAAAGAAAACGCTACACAACTCGTGTCCTTCTTCGAGTAGCGCATGCGCAAATTGCAATGCGCTACTCGCTTGCTGTGTGCCGTAGGCGGGCCCGGTTACCATGATGGCAAAACGCATTACTTATCTTGCCCCTGGAAATCACCGCTTTTGAACTGGCGAATATAGAGGTAGACCGTGTGCTTAGAGATGTTCAGACGATCGGCGACCTGATTGATCGCATCTTTAATATCGAAGATGCCTTTCTCATACAAATTCAGGACAATCTGACGATTCTTGGCATTGTTGGAGACATTACGATCGGCGTTCACTTCTTCAATGGTGAACTCCAGCGTCTGCGTCACCAGATCTTCGACTGAGGACGCGAAGTTCACGGCTGATCCCACTTCCGGGGTCTCCGGTGGGATAAAGGTATTCATTATCTGCGAGAAAGGAACATCAAGGTTCATGTTGATGCACAGCAGACCAATCACGCGATGCTCACGGTTGCGAATGGCAATCGTCACCGACTTCATCAAGACACCGCTTTTCGCGCGTGTGAAATAACACTTCGACACGCTGCTATCCGCACCCGTCATATCATGCAGCATACGCAACGCAAGGTCGGTAATCGGCGAGCCAATTTTACGGCCCGTGTGTTCACCGTTAGCGATGCGAATGGCCGAGCATTTCAAATCCTGCAAAGAGTGCAATACGATTTCACAATGGGAACCAATGAGCATCGCCAACCCGTCCACTACCGCTTCATAGGATTTAAGGATATCGAAGTCGGTTTGATCGAAAGGACGTTGATCCAGTAAATCTAGCTCACTGGTTTCGTTGGTTAAAAGCGACCTGGACATGAAAAAAAGCACTCCTTTTCAGGAGCCTGTCGTTATGTTGTCAGGGCAGGCTCATCACTATTATAGGGGCATCTAAAGTAATACAGCGCACAAGGCGCTTTCCAGTATTAATTATATCCTGTCGATAATAAAAAACCGCCGCCCTGTGGGCGGCGGTTTTTGTTCTCTTACTTTTTGCTGCTGTCTGCAGCTTTATCAGCCGGTGCAGCTTCTGGCTGCGCATCGGCTTTTGGTGCCGGTTTGATATCTAACAGCTCAACATCAAAGACCAGCGTGGAGTTTGCCGGGATGCCCGGAACGCCAGTTTTACCGTATGCCAGATCCGGTGGGATAACCAACTGGATTTTGCCGCCTTTCTTGATGTTTTTCAGGCCTTCAGTCCAGCCCGGGATCACGCCGTCAAGACGGAAAGAGAGCGGCTCACCACGGGTATAAGAGTTATCAAACTCTTTACCATCGATCAGCGTACCTTTGTAGTTAACAACCACGGTATCGCTGTCTTTCGGAGCGGCACCGGTACCTTCTTTCTCTACTTTGTAGACCAGGCCAGTGGCAGAGGTTTTAACGCCTTTCTCTTTAGCAAATTTCTCGCGGTATACTTTACCTTTGGCTTCGTTGTCAGCCGCGTCTTTTTCCATTTTTGCCTGAGCGGAGCTCTTCACGCGCGCTTCAAATGCCTGCAGAGTTTGTTCGATTTCCTGGTCAGACAGTTTGCTCTTATCTGCAAACGCATCCTGAACACCCGCGATCAACTGATCTTTATCCAGTTTGATGCCCAGTTTTTCCTGTTCTTTCAGGGAGTTTTCCATATAACGACCCAGGGACGCGCCCAGCGCGTAAGCGGCTTTTTGGTCGTCATTCTTGAATGCTGCTTTGCTGTCAGCAGTAGCGGCTGGTTTCGCAGCATCAGCAGCGAAGGTGATCGGGGCATGCAGAGCAACAGCCATTGTGGTCGCCAGCAGCGTTACTTTAAACAGTGATTTCATCCATATCTCCAGGGCCGGGGCATCTCACCCCAGGGTTAACTAACATAAAAATGTACTATAAAGCGTTGCAGAACAAATCAACATACAGGCACGCCCTATTATCACCACTTTTCAGACTCTTTTTGTTTAAATTAGTTTCGTTACCGAAGATTGAGTGCTGTGCAAACAGGCAAAGTTAAGTAGAATTCGCCGCAGTCCGCGATCTGCCGGAGAAAAAAGAAAGAGGTGAATCATGCAGGATACAACAATGGAAACTCGCCTGGCTGAACTGGAAAGTCGCCTGGCATTTCAGGAGATAACCATTGAAGAGCTCAACGTGACGGTGACCGCGCATGAACTGGAAATGGCCAAACTGCGCGACCATCTGCGTCTGCTGACGGAAAAGCTCAAAGCAACGCAACCGTCCCACATCGCGTCGCAGTCTGAAGAGACCCCTCCGCCACATTATTGAGACGTAAAAAAAGCGGGGATATCCCCGCTTTTTGTGTCCGAAGGCGATAACGCTTATCGGATCTACTCACATATACCCAAAGAATTTCAAATCACAGCAAGGCGGCAAGCTTGAGGAAGTCCTGGGAGCATAGATAACTATGCGACCGGGATTTGAAAGCGCAGCCAACACCGCTGTGAGTTGAAAGACGAAGGGTATTAGTGGCAACCGCAACCGCCGCCGTTACCTTTACCGCCACCGCCGCAGCAGCCTTCGCCGCCGTGCTCGTGACCATGGTCGTGACCGTGACCACCGCAGCAACCGTCATGACCGTGGTCATGATCGTGGTCGTGACCGTGCGCACCGTGAACGTGGCCGTGAGCCAGTTCTTCTTCGGTCGCTTCGCGGATCGCGACAACTTCGACGTTGAATTTCAGATTCTGGCCAGCCAGCATGTGGTTACCGTCAACCACAACGTGGTCGTCTTCCACTTCGGTAATTTCTACCGGTACCGGCCCCTGGTCAGTTTCAGCCAGGAAACGCATGCCAACCTGCAGTTCGTCAACGCCCATGAAGACGTCTTTAGGAACGCGCTGCACCAGATTTTCATCATACTGACCGTAAGCGTCGTTTGCGCCTACAGCAACGTCGAATTTATCGCCAACTTCATGACCGTCCAGCGCTGTTTCCAGGCCAGAAATCAGGGAACCGTGACCATGCAGGTAGTCCAGCGGTGCACTCACCGGAGACTCATCAACCAACACACCGTCTTCTGTACGTACCTGATAGGCCAGGCTGACCACCAGGTCCTTTGCTACTTTCATGATATCTCCTGAGCATGGAAAGAATAGTGGCGCAGATTGTAGCGGAATTCTGCACCCGTGTACCCTCTAGCTTAAAAAAAGCTGCGGCATATCGCTAGTCCGGATGAAAAATCCCGATCACTTGCTCTTCTTTGCGAACGTGCTCGCGGGCCTGTTTATCAGCCTCGCGCATCTGATGACCGCACTTAACACACTCAACAATATCGATATTATTTTCACGCCACATCGCCAGCGAATCCTGCGCCTGGCAGGACGGACATTTTGCGCCTGCAATAAAACGTTTACGAATTGCCATGGTTATCCTCTACTCAAATTCATCCCAGCCATCCAGCTGGCGCCGTTCTTTCTGCATCTCCCGCTGGAAAATCTCCTCCAGCTCGCGTCGGGCCTCTCTGGCACGAGAGATTTGCACCGTATCGGTGTGCATTGGGATCAATTCCCGTAGCATGTGCATATCGAGTCGACGAAAATGCAACTGGGCACGCTGCGCCTGATGCGGATGCATCCCCAACGACACCAGCGCTTTGCGCCCCAGTTCCAGTGCGCTCGAGAAAGTTTCACGGGAAAACTGCGTGACACCTGCCTGTAATAACTCATGCGCCTCTACACGTCCGCGCGCTCGCGCAAGAATATGCAAATGCGGAAAATGTTGTTGGCACAATTCCACCAGCTTCATCGTGTCTTCAGGTTCATTGCAGGTGATCACAATAGACTGCGCCGCCTCTGCGCCAGCGGAACGTAAAAGCTCCACCTGTGTGGCATCGCCGTAATAGACTTTATAGCCATATTTACGCATCAGATTCACCGCACTAATATCCCGTTCCAGAACGGTAATACGCATCTTATTGGCCATTAACAGGCGACCGATGACCTGACCAAAGCGCCCAAACCCCACCACAATCACCTGCGGCTTATCGTCTTCCACCCAGGGTTTTTCATCTTCTTCATCCGGGCCGTTAAACTGGCGGGAGAGCCATTTATCAATCAGCTTCATCAGCAGTGGCGTGGTCATCATCGACAGCGTGACGGTTACCAGCAAAAGTGCCATTTGATCGCCCTGAAACAGCCGCTGGGAAGATGCTGTTGAAAAAAGCACGAAGGCAAATTCTCCACCCTGGCTTAGCACCCCCGCAAATTGCATCCGCTCCGAGCTTCTCATGCCGTTCAGCCGCGCCAACACATAGAGCACCAGCGTCTTCACGATGACCAGTACTATCACGCTCGCCACTACCCACAAAATATGGGTATAAAGCACGCCAAGGTTAAGTGACATCCCCACAGAGATGAAAAATAACCCGAGCAAAAGCCCTTTAAAGGGATCAATCGCCGTTTCCAGTTCATGTCGGTATTCGCTTTCCGCCAGCAGCACGCCAGCGATAAACGTTCCCAGCGCCATCGACAGCCCCAGCGCATCCATAAATAAAGCAGAACCCAGCACCAACAGCAGCGTCGCAGCGGTGAACACTTCCCGCACGCCGGACCCCGCAATAAAGCGAAATACAGGACGCAGCAGATAGCGTCCGCCAATCAACATGCCAGCAAAAGCCAACACTTTCATGCCCACTTTGATCCAGTCAAAATGTTCATCGGCTGATCCTGCTAACAGCGGAACCAGCGCCAACGCCGGGATCACCGCCAGATCCTGGAACAACAGCACCGAAAAGCCCAGTTGTCCGGATTCGCTGCGGTTCATCCCTTTTTCCCGCATCAGCTGTAACGCCATTGCGGTCGATGACATCGCCAGACCAATGCCGCCAACCACTGCCGCCTGCCAGGAAAAGTCAGTGAGCATCAATAACCCTGCCAGGACAAGCGCGCTAAGTAACACCTGCGCGGCACCGACACCAAAAATTGAACGCCGCAATTGCCATAGTTTGGCCGGGTTAAGTTCCAGCCCGATGATGAACATCAGGAAGACCACGCCCAGCTCGGAGAAGTGCAGAATTTCATCCACATCGCTGATGAATCCAAGTCCCCATGGGCCAATAGCGATCCCCGCCAGCAAATAACCCAACACCGGTCCAATACCCAGCCGCGATGCCAACGGCACCGCAGCCACCGCCGCGAAAAGGAACAGCACTCCTGCAGTCAATAAATCAGAACCCTCCATCAGCGGCCTCCCACAGGGATCGGATTCGCCAGCCAGTCACCATACGCTTTCGCATGGCTGTCCAGCTCCTGCTTCGTTTGCCGTCTGGCCCAGTAAACGATGATGGGGCTCATCCAGTGCATCCGGCACATTCCTGCCGTTAGCTCGAAAGGGCGCAGCACATCACTCATCGGATAGCGGTTTAGCGCGTCATAGCGGTAGGCGCTTTCCGGTTCGCCGGTAGTGATCACACTCCGCCAGTACTTTCCCGCCAGTTGATTCCCTCCGGGGCCACTGGCAAACCCGCGGCTCAGTACGCGGTCAAGCCACTCCTTTAACAGCGCCGGACAGCTATAGGTGTAAAGCGGATGCTGAAAAACAATCACATCATGCTCACGCAGCAGTTCCTGCTCGTGAGAAATATCGATAAAAAAATCGGGATAGTGCGCGTATAGGTCGTGCACGGTAACATTACTGAGCTGTATGGCCGGTTTAAGCAGAACCCGGTTCGCGACCGAGTCCTGAGATTCCGGATGGGCATACAGCAGCAACACTTTCGCTGGCTGGGACATCATCCCCCTCCCGGTTTTGTCTTTTGTCTATTTTCGGCGTTTTGGGCTACCATTGCGCCTCGGTGCGGCAAACGGCCCACACATTACATTATCATAATGATAAATTAACATAGTCTGAACATACGGCGCCTTATGATTGTTTTCTCATCGTTACAAATTCGTCGCGGCGTGCGCGTCTTGCTGGACAATGCCACGGCCACCATTAATCCCGGGCAGAAGGTTGGCCTGGTGGGTAAAAATGGCTGCGGTAAATCTACCCTGCTGGCATTGCTGAAAAATGAAATCAGCGCTGACGCCGGCGGATTTACGTTCCCGGGAAACTGGCAGCTCGCATGGGTGAATCAGGAAACGCCTGCGTTACCACAGCCTGCGCTGGAATACGTGATTGATGGCGACCGCGAATATCGCCAACTGGAAGCCCAGTTAAACGATGCCAATGAACGTAACGATGGACACGCCATTGCCACCGTCCATGGAAAACTGGATGCCATTGACGCCTGGACCGTACGTTCACGCGCCGCCAGCCTGCTGCACGGCCTCGGTTTCTCTAACGAGCAGCTCGAGCGCCCGGTCAGCGACTTCTCCGGCGGCTGGCGTATGCGTCTCAACCTGGCACAGGCGCTGATTTGCCGTTCAGACCTGCTGCTGCTCGATGAACCGACCAACCACCTCGATCTCGACGCGGTGATCTGGCTGGAAAGATGGCTGAAAAGCTATCAGGGCACGCTGATTTTGATCTCCCACGACCGCGACTTCCTCGATCCGGTGGTGGATAAAATTATCCATATCGAACAACAAACCATGTTCGAGTACACCGGCAACTACAGCGCGTTTGAAATCCAGCGTGCGACCCGCCTCGCGCAGCAACAGGCCATGTACGAAAGCCAGCAGGAGCGTGTGGCGCATCTGCAAAGCTATATCGATCGTTTCCGTGCTAAAGCCACCAAAGCAAAGCAGGCGCAGAGCCGTATCAAAATGCTGGAGCGTATGGAGCTTATCGCTCCAGCCCATGTCGATAACCCGTTCCATTTCAGCTTCCGTGAACCTGAAAGCCTGCCTAATCCGCTGCTGAAAATGGAAAAAGTGAGTGCTGGCTACGGTGATCGCACAATCCTCGACTCTATCAAACTGAATCTGGTGCCGGGTTCTCGCATCGGCCTGTTAGGCCGCAACGGTGCGGGTAAATCAACGCTGATTAAGCTGCTGGCCGGCGAACTGGCCCCCATCAGCGGCGAGATTGGCCTGGCGAAAGGCATCAAGCTGGGCTACTTCGCTCAGCACCAGCTGGAGTTTTTACGCGCCGATGAATCGCCTATCCAGCACCTGGCGCGCATGGCGCCGCAGGAGCTTGAGCAGAAACTGCGAGACTACCTCGGCGGATTCGGCTTCCAGGGCGATAAAGTCAGCGAAGAAACCCGTCGCTTCTCCGGTGGCGAAAAAGCGCGTCTGGTGCTGGCGTTGATCGTCTGGCAGCGCCCGAACCTACTGCTGCTCGATGAACCGACCAACCACCTGGATTTAGATATGCGTCAGGCGCTGACCGAAGCGCTGATCGATTTTGAAGGCGCGCTGGTCGTGGTTTCGCACGACCGTCACCTGATTCGCTCCACCACCGACGACCTCTATCTGGTACACGACAAGAAAGTCGAGCCGTTTGACGGCGATCTGGAGGATTATCAGCAGTGGCTGAGCGATGTGCAAAAACAGGAAAGCCAGGGCGACGAACCGGCGAAAGAGAGCGTTAACAGCGCCCAGGCGCGTAAAGACCAGAAGCGTCGCGAAGCGGAACTGCGCACCCTGACGCAACCGCTGCGTAAAGAGATTACTCGTCTGGAAAAAGAGATGGAGAAACTGCACGCACAGCTGGCACAGGCGGAAGAGAAACTCGGCGACAGCGAACTGTACGACCAAAGCCGTAAAGCTGAGCTCACGGCATGTCTGCAACAACAGGCAAGCGCGAAGTCCGGGCTGGAAGAGTGTGAGATGGCCTGGCTGGACGCGCAGGAGCAGCTTGAGCAGATGCTGGCCGAGTAAGCACAAAATCACATATTGGCTAACCCGCACGCGCTGCGCACGGTATAGTTATTCTTTCCGATTATTAATTGCTCTGGTGTTATGGTTGAAATCACGTCCACAGAAATGACCCCACCTACCGACGATTCGCGAGAATTCCGCCCGATGCGCGGTATCAGTAACCGTCATTTACAGACGATGCTGCCGCGTTTAATTCGCCGCAAGGTGAAGTTCGATGCCCACTGGCAGCGTCTGGAATTGCCCGACGGCGATTTCGTCGATCTGGCATGGAGCGAAGATCCGCAACAGGCGAAACACAAGCCGCGCCTGGTGGTTTTTCACGGTCTGGAAGGCAGCCTGAACAGCCCGTACGCCCACGGCCTGATTGAAGCAGCACAAAAGCGCGGCTGGCTGGGCGTGGTGATGCATTTTCGTGGCTGTAGCGGCGAGCCAAATCGCCTGAATCGTATTTATCACTCTGGTGAAACAGAAGACGGCACCTGGTTTTTACACTGGCTGGAGCGTGAGTTCGGTCGTGTACCCACCGCTGCGGTTGGCTATTCGCTCGGTGGAAACATGCTGGCCTGCCTGCTGGCAAAAGAAGGGAACACGATCCCCATTGATGCCGCGGTTATCGTCTCCGCGCCTTTCGTGCTGGAAGCCTGTAGTTACCATATGGACAAAGGATTCTCCAAGGTCTATCAGCGCTACCTGCTTAACCTGTTGAAAGCCAATGCCTCGCGTAAGCTTGAGGCTTATCCTGGCTCGCTGCCGGTGAGTCTGGCCCAGTTGAAATCTCTGCGTCGCATTCGCGATTTTGACGATCTGATCACCGCCAAAATTCACGGTTTCGCCGATGCGATAGACTATTACCGTCAGTGTAGCGCCATGCCGCTGCTTAATCAGATAGCCAAACCCACGCTGATTATTCATGCCAAGGACGATCCGTTTATGGATAGTCATGTGATCCTTGAACCGGAAAATCTGCCCTCACAGGTGGAATATCAGCTCACCGAACACGGCGGCCATGTCGGATTCATTGGTGGTACGATACGCCATCCGGAGATGTGGCTGGAATCCAGAATCCCGGACTGGCTGACAACGTATCTGGAGGCGTCATCATGATCATCCCCTGGCAAGACATCTCCCCGGACTCGCTGGACAATCTGATTGAAAGCTTTGTCTTGCGCGAAGGCACCGATTATGGTGAACATGAACGCTCGCTCGAACAAAAAGTCGCCGACGTCAAACGCCAACTACAATCAGGTGAGGCCGTGCTGGTGTGGTCCGAACTGCATGAAACGGTCAACATTATGCCGAGGAAGCAGATTCACGAGTAACCCGTAGCCGCCGGCCGACTTTACTATAATTACAACCATTTCATGGAGTTGTTATGTCTGCCAAACATCCGGTGATTGCGGTAACAGGATCCAGCGGCGCGGGGACCACCACCACCAGCCTTGCGTTTCGTAAAATTTTCGCGCAGTTAAATCTGCGCGCCGCCGAGGTGGAAGGTGACAGTTTTCATCGCTATACCCGTCCGGAAATGGACATGGCGATTCGCAAAGCACGCGATGCCGGGCGGCATATCAGCTATTTCGGCCCCGAAGCTAACGACTTCGGTCTGCTGGAGCAAACCTTTATTGAATACGGCCAGACGGGCAAAGGTCAGTCGCGTAAATATCTGCACACCTACGATGAGGCCGTACCGTGGAATCAGGTTCCGGGGACATTTACGCCCTGGCAGCCGCTGCCTGAACCGACGGATGTCCTGTTCTATGAGGGACTGCACGGTGGCGTTGTCACCCCACAGCAAAACGTGGCCCGGCATGTCGATCTGCTGGTTGGCGTGGTGCCGATCGTAAACCTGGAGTGGATCCAGAAGCTGACCCGCGATACCAGCGAACGCGGGCATTCACGTGAAGCGGTAATGGACTCGGTGGTGCGCTCAATGGACGATTACATCAATTACATCACCCCACAGTTTTCCCGCACGCATATTAACTTCCAACGCGTACCGACCGTCGATACCTCTAATCCCTTTGCCGCCAGGAGCATTCCGTCACTGGATGAAAGCTTTGTCGTGATTCATTTTCGTAATCTGGAAGGCATCGATTATCCCTGGCTACTGGCCATGCTGCAGGGCTCATTCATTTCGCATATCAATACGTTGGTCGTGCCGGGCGGCAAGATGGGTCTGGCGATGGAATTGATTATGCTACCGCTGGTCCAGCGACTGATGGAAGGTAAAAAGATAGAGTGATATGTGGAAAGCGCCGGATGGCGCTTCGCTTATCCGGCCTACGACTCAACATCATCCTGTAGGCCGGATAAGGCAACGCCGCCATCCGGCATCAGCAATTACGCGGCAACGACTTCATAAGAATGGGTAATGTTCACCGCCTTTTCCAGCATCAGCGCTACGGAACAATACTTCTCCGCCGAGAGGTCAACTGCGCGAGACACAGACGCATCTTTCAGGTCGTTACCCGTTACAATGAAATGCAGGTTGATATGGGTGAACAGGCGCGGCGCTTCATCACGACGCTCGGAGGTCAGCTTCACTTCGCAGTTGGTCACATCCTGACGCCCCTTTTGCAGGATCGACACCACATCAATTGCGCTGCAACCGCCCGCAGCCATTAAGACCATTTCCATCGGGCTCGGCGCTTTATCACCAGAGTTACCGTCCATCAAAATTTGGTGGCCTGAGGCGGACTCACCGAGGAAGGTTAACCCCTCAACCCACTTTACACGCGCTTGCATATTTCGTAACTCCAATGTTTCAATTTTCCTGACAGATTACGCGTACATAACAATTCTCGCAATGGAAGGCGACCTGCGTCATGCTGAAGCGAGACACCAGGAGACACACGGCGAAAGCTATGCTAAAACAGTCAGGATGCTACAGTAATACATTGACGTACTGCATGTATGCAGAGGACATCACATTACAGGCCGTCGCACGTATTGACAGCCCCCTTCCCAGGTAGCGGGAAGCACATTTTTGCAAACCCAGAGACAGGTTGTTTTTTGGCTCTGGAGACAGCTTATAACAGAGGATAACCGCGCATGGTGCTTGGCAAACCGCAAACAGACCCGACTCTCGAATGGTTCTTGTCTCATTGCCATATTCATAAGTACCCATCGAAGAGCACGCTGATTCACCAGGGTGAAAAAGCGGAAACGTTGTATTACATCGTTAAAGGCTCAGTGGCAGTGCTGATCAAAGATGAAGAAGGGAAAGAAATGATCCTCTCTTATCTGAATCAGGGCGATTTTATTGGTGAATTAGGCCTCTTCGAAGAAGGCCAGGAACGTAGCGCCTGGGTACGTGCCAAAACCGCATGTGAAGTCGCTGAAATTTCCTACAAAAAATTTCGCCAATTAATCCAGGTCAACCCAGATATTCTGATGCGTCTGTCTTCTCAGATGGCTCGTCGTCTGCAGGTAACGTCTGAAAAAGTAGGCAACCTTGCCTTCCTCGACGTAACTGGTCGTATCGCCCAGACTCTGCTGAATCTGGCGAAACAGCCTGACGCAATGACTCACCCGGACGGCATGCAGATTAAAATTACCCGCCAGGAAATTGGCCAGATCGTTGGCTGTTCCCGTGAAACCGTTGGTCGTATCCTGAAAATGCTGGAAGATCAGAATCTGATCTCCGCGCATGGTAAGACCATCGTCGTCTACGGCACGCGTTAATCCCATCGACATGGCGTGTTACGTAGTAATGCGCCATTTTTGTTTGCTCCGATGTGGCGAAGACTGATTTATCACCCCGAGATCAACTACGCACTACGACAGACGCTGGTGCTATGTTTACCTGTGGCTGTCGGCCTTATCATTGGTCAGCTTCATCTGGGGCTCTTATTCTCCCTCGTCCCTGCCTGCTGCAATATTGCCGGTCTTGATACCCCGCATAAGCGCTTTTTCAAACGCTTAGTGATTGGCGCGTCTTTGTTTGCCGGATGCAGTCTGATCATGCAGTTACTGCTGGCAAAAGATATACCGCTGCCGCTGATCCTCACCGGCCTGACGCTAATTCTTGGTGTAACCGCAGAATTAGGCCCTCTGCATGCGCGACTACTACCTGCCTCGCTTATCGCGGCAATTTTCACGCTCAGCCTGGCCGGGAACATGCCCGTCTGGGAGCCACTGCTGATCTACGCGCTGGGCACATTGTGGTACGGCCTGTTCAACTGGTTTTGGTTCTGGATGTGGCGCGAGCAGCCGCTGCGTGAATCGCTCAGTTTGTTGTACCGCGAATTAGCCGATTACTGTGAGGCCAAGTACAGCATGCTGACCCAGCATGCCGATCCCGAAAAAGCGCTTCCTCCCCTGCTGGTGCGCCAACAAAAAGCGGTGGATTTAATTACCCAGTGCTATCAGCAAATGCATATGCTGTCGGCGCATCGCAACAACGATTATAAGCGCCTGCTACGTGCCTTTCAGGAGGCGCTCGATTTACAGGAACATATTTCCGTTAGCCTCCACCAGCCGGAAGAAGTGCAAAAGCTGGTTGAACGTAGCCACGCCGAACAGGTGATTCGCTGGAATGCGCGCACCGTCGCCGAACGCCTTCGCGTACTGGCCGATGATATTTTATATCACCGCTTACCGACCCGTTTCTCAATGGAAAAGCAGATTGGCACGCTGGAGAAAATCGCCAACCAGCATCCGGACAATCCGGTAGGTCAATTTTGCTACTGGCACTTCAGCCGTATTGCCCGTGTGCTACGCACCCAGCGACCACTGTATGCCCGTGATTTAATGGCTGACAAGCAGCGTCGGCTGCCGCTGATCCCTGCCCTGAAAAGCTATTTGTCGTTGAAATCCCCTGCGCTGCGTAATGCCGGACGCATCAGCGTCATGTTGAGCATTGCCAGCCTGATGGGCAGCGCCTTACACCTGCCAAAACCCTATTGGATTTTGATGACAATCCTGTTCGTCACGCAAAATGGCTACGGGGCAACCCGGGTACGTATTTTACACCGTTCAGTAGGGACGCTCGTCGGCCTGGTGATCGCTGGCGTCACGCTGCACTTTCATATTCAGGAAGGTTACACGCTGGCAGGCATGCTGCTGATAACCCTGGTGAGTTATCTGACCATCCGCAAAAACTACGGCTGGGCTACCGTCGGCTTTACGGTCACCGCGGTATATACCCTGCAACTGCTGACGCTGAACGGGGAACAGTTTATCGTGCCGCGGTTTATCGATACGATCACTGGCTGCCTGATCGCTTTTGGCGGGATGCTCTGGCTGTGGCCGCAGTGGCAGAGCGGTTTACTGCGTAAAAACGCCCACGATGCGTTAGAAGCCGATCAGGAGGCCATTCGCCTGATCCTGAGCAACGATCCCCAGGCCACACCGCTGGCGTATCAACGCATGCGGGTCAACCAGGCGCATAACACGCTGTTCAACTCACTTAACCAGGCGATGCAGGAGCCTGGGTTCAACTCGCACTATCTGGCGGACATGAAACTGTGGGTTACGCATAGCCAGTTCATCGTCGAACACATCAACGCAATGACTACGCTGGCAAGGGAACATACGATGCTGACGCCGGATTTGGCGCAGCGGTATCTGGAATCCTGCGAAATTGCGATCCAGCGCTGTCAGCAGCGGCTGGAATATGACGGCCCCGGAAGCTCCGGCGATGTGAATATTCTCGAGGCGCCAGAGATGCTGTCCCATGGGCCTTTAAGCACCCTTGAGCAGCACCTACAGCGGATATTGGGGCATCTGAATACCATGCACACCATTTCGTCGGTAGCATGGCGTCAGCGACCGCATCACGGGATCTGGCTGAGCCGCCGACTGCGGGATATGAAGGGTTAAGAGAGTTGCCGGATGGCGGCGTAACGCCTTATCCGGCCTACGGGGTAAGGTGTGATTCGTAGGCCGGATAAGCGTAGCGCCATCCGGCAATCCATCAACCCACCACTTTCGCCACGGCCTGCGCGAAGCGCTGCATCCCTTCATCAATATCAGCCTGCTCCACCACCAGCGACGGCGCAAAACGCATCACGTCCGGCCCGGCATTCAGTACCATCACGCCTTCATTCGCCGCGGCGTACAAGAAATCACGCGCCCGGCCTTTAAACTGCGGCTTAAGTTCGGCGCCAATCAGCAATCCCATCCCGCGAATATCACTGAAAATGTCGAACTGTTGGTCAATTTTCTGCAAATGCTGAACAAACGCCTGACGTTTGGCCTGAATACCTTCCAGCACTTCCGGCGTGTTGATGATATCAAACGCAGCTCCCGCAACCGCGCAGGCCAGCGGGTTACCGCCGTATGTGGAGCCGTGTGAACCCACGTGGAACGCGGAGGCAATCTCCTGGGTGGTCAGTACCGCGCTCACCGGGAAGCCGCCGCCGAGCGCCTTGGCGCTGGTCAGGATATCCGGCGTCACGCCGTAGTGCATATAGGCAAACAGTGAGCCGGTACGCCCCATTCCGCTCTGTACTTCATCAAATACCAACAATGCCTGGTGCTGATCACAAAGTTCACGCAAACCTTGCAGGAATGCCGGCGTTGCCGCAGTAACGCCACCCTCGCCCTGAATAGGTTCGATCACCACCGCACAGGTATGATCGTCCATCACCGCTTTGACCGCATGCAGATCGTTAAACGGTACATGGATGATATCCGCCGGTTTGGGTCCAAAGCCGTCGGAGTATTTCGGCTGCCCGCCGACGGATACGGTAAACAGCGAACGACCGTGAAACGCGTTATGGAAGGCAATAATCTTGGTTTTGAACGGGCTATGGCGCACGCAGGCATAGTGGCGCGCCAGCTTAAAGGCGGTTTCGTTAGCTTCGGTACCGGAGTTCATGAACAGTACGCGTTCGGCGAAGGTTGCATCAATGATTTTACGGCCTAAGCGCAACGCCGGTTCGTTGGTAAAAACATTGCTGGTATGCCACAGGGTTTCGCCCTGAGTTTTTAACGCCTCAACCAGCGCCGGATGGCAATGCCCTAACGCGGTAACTGCAATACCACCCGCGAAATCAACGTACTCTTTACCCTGTTGATCCCATACTCGACTCCCTTTCCCTTTTACAGGGATAAACTCAGCCGGTGCATAAATCGGCAGAATCACTTCATCGAATGTCGCGCGTGTAATTGCAGTTTGTTCAGTTGCCATGTCATTACCACCCTGTTAAGCAGAAATGCTAGTGAAATTATAATCACAAAATATGAATAAAAAATCACTGAATAGCAACCACAAATCACCGGTTGAGGAAATTAGCCAGCAGCTGATGCCCCTGTTCGCTGAGAATACTCTCCGGGTGAAACTGCACCCCTTCCATATCCCACTCCCGGTGGCGAATACCCATGATCTCCTGCGTTTCACTCCAGGCGGTCACCTCAAAGCACTCAGGCAACGTCTCAGGTGCGACCACCAACGAATGGTAGCGCGTTACCGTTAATGGATTGGCGAGCCCCTGAAAAACGCCCTGCCCGTTATGCGTAATCGGCGACGTTTTACCATGCATCACTTTCGCCGCCCGCACCACGGTCGCGCCAAAGGCCTGCGCCATCGCCTGATGGCCCAGACAAACACCCAGCAGAGGGATCTTCCCTGCGAAATAGCGAATAACCTCCAGCGAAATACCGGCGTCATCCGGCGTACAGGGTCCCGGGGAAATCACTATTTTCTGCGGATTCAGCGCATCAATTTGCGCCAGCGTCAGCGCGTCGTTGCGCCTGACAAGGACATCTGCGCCCAGTTCGCAGAAGTATTGATACAGGTTCCAGGTAAAAGAATCGTAGTTATCGATAAGCAGGATCATGGCGGCTCCGGTACAGAAGAACCGCGCTATTCTACTCAGTTTCCAGGGCTTCGCTTACCACTTTACGAAATATCGCCTGCAGTGCGGACAGGTCCCCCATGGCACCGCTTTGATTTGCCTGGTTCCACTCCTCAACCTGGATGCCCTCCCAGTTGAGTATATACCCGGCATGAATCGCCAACTGTTCGAAGAAAATACGCTGCGCCAGACCACTGCCGATGCGAAACGGGTGCAGCACATTAATTTCACAGTAGTAGTGTGCGAGGCGGTCGACAAACTTGTCTTCCGGTAATCCCACCAGCCAGGACTCATCTTCCAGGTCCTGCATCAGTGCATTGCCCTCTTTCTCGATATAAGCGAAATGGCAAAAGCGGGTATCGCCCTGGTAGATATCGACTTCTCGCAGATGTCCCGCCCAGTCAAAAATATCCTGATAGAGTTGGCGATGAATAGCACACAGATGCGGCAAACCCCGTTTAAGCGGGCCCAATTCGATAGTTGCCGCGCGCAGCGCCGTCAACTCATAAGCTGCCTGCGCCAGACGCTGCGCCTGATGAACCCCCAGCCGGTTACGCATGACATTCAGGCCCGGATATAAATAGGGGTCACGTCCATCACCGAATTTATCGCTCATAGTGCCTCCGCAATTCTTCAAGACGCGCCAGGGCGTCTTCAGCGCTCAGAGTAACCCGTGGAATATCCACGCCTTCCAGTCGCCGGCTTGCCTGGAAATTGGCATTTCGCCGTTGTTCCCAGATCCTGGACTTTTGTTTATCGGTGAGTTTTTTCACGTGACCTCCCTGAATGAGCCGACACTTGCCACAAGTATAAGCAGCAATTTCGGGTTACGCAGAGAAGGGAGAGAACGCGGGCAAGCGCTGCCCGCGCAAAATACGATTACGGCAGGACTTTGGCTGAAAGGATAACAATCGGTTTTGACGGAACATTCTGGTAAGGACCGACATCGTGGGTCTGAACCTGAGAGATCTTATCCGCGACATCCATACCTTTCACAACTTTACCAAAGACAGCGTAGCCAAAATCACGCTGGCCGTGATCGAGGAATGCATTGTCCGCAATGTTGATAAAGAACTGGCTGGTCGCGCTGTCTTTATCCGCAGTGCGCGCCATAGCAATCGTGCCACGGGTGTTACGCAGTCCGTTATCGGCTTCATTCTTGATTGGCGGGTTAGGTTTCTTCTGCTGCATCTGCTCGGTAAAACCACCACCCTGCACCATGAAGCCAGGGATCACACGGTGGAACGTAGTGTTGTTATAGAAACCGCTGTTGACATAATCGACAAAGTTTTGCACTGAAACCGGGGCTTTCTGACTGTTCAGCTCCAGCTCAATGTTACCAGCAGAGGTTGTCAGCAGGACATGCGGATCCCCTTTCGCTGCCAGCGCTGCGGGAGAGAGAGCAGAAAGAGCGAGAACAGCTGCAACAGCCGCCAGAGTCGATTTGAGCATGAGAATTCCTTAACAAGAGCAGAAATGAAGCAAGTGGATTGATTCTAAAGAGCCTTCATGAACAAGGCCATCCCTTTACCTAATTTTACGTACTTGAAACAAATGTAACCTCATAGCCGTAAATACCTATGTGATCACGATCACATACAAAAATGTAACAGACTCAGTAATTACCAAAAAACATTTAAATACATCACTAAAACGCCTAAAATCTGCCCGCTCACGGCGCCGTTAATGCGCCTTACACTTCTATACAGGCCAGTCATGACTAACAGCAATCGCATTAAGCTCACATGGATTAGCTTTCTCTCCTACGCCCTGACAGGTGCGTTGGTCATTGTCACCGGGATGGTGATGGGAAACATCGCAGACTATTTCCATTTGCCCGTTTCCAGTATGAGTAACACTTTCACCTTCCTGAATGCAGGTATCCTGATCTCTATTTTTCTGAATGCCTGGCTGATGGAAATCGTGCCGCTGAAAACGCAATTGCGTTTTGGCTTCATCCTGATGGTCCTGGCGGTCGCCGGACTGATGCTCAGCCACAGCCTGGCCTTGTTCTCTGCGGCCATGTTTGTGCTGGGTGTGGTGAGTGGTATCACCATGTCGATTGGTACATTCCTGGTGACCCAGATGTACGAAGGTCGCCAGCGCGGTTCCCGCCTGCTGTTTACCGACTCCTTCTTCAGCATGGCAGGCATGATTTTCCCAATGGTGGCAGCATATCTGTTAGCACGTAGCATCGAGTGGTATTGGGTCTATGCCTGCATCGGCCTGGTCTACGTCGCTATTTTCCTGCTGACCTTCGGTTGTGAATTCCCGGCACTGGGTAAACACGCGCAGCAACCGGACGCGCCGGTAGTGAAAGAAAAATGGGGGATTGGTGTGCTGTTCCTGGCGATCGCCGCGCTGTGCTACATCCTCGGTCAGTTGGGCTTTATCTCCTGGGTTCCGGAATACGCCAAAAGCCTGGGTATGAGCCTGAACGACGCAGGTAAACTGGTCAGCGACTTCTGGATGTCTTACATGGTTGGCATGTGGGCGTTTAGCTTCATTCTGCGTTTCTTCGATTTGCAACGCATCCTGACCGTACTGGCGGGTCTGGCCACCGTGCTGATGTATCTGTTTATCACGGGTACGCCGGAACATATGCCGTGGTTCATTCTGACGCTGGGCTTCTTCTCCAGCGCGATTTATACCACCATTATTACCCTCGGCTCACAGCAGACGAAGGTCGCCTCACCAAAACTGGTTAACTTCGTTCTGACCTGCGGCACCATCGGTACTATGCTCACCTTCGTGGTCACCGGTCCTATTGTGGCGCACAGCGGCCCGCTGGCGGCATTGCAGACGGCGAACGGTTTGTATGCCGTCGTATTCGTGATGTGCTTTATTCTTGGGTTCGTCACGCGTCATCGCCAGCATAACGCGCCAGCCACGCATTAATCTCACTGCCGGATGATATCTGTGCTATCCGGCACACTCTCGCGCCCTCTTCCTTTCACTGGTCATGTAGGCCAATTCTTACAAAAACCCCTTAAATTGTGCGCTTTTTATACAAACACGAAAAGCCAGTTAATTCCGTAACTTATAAAAATGCAGTTAAATCAGTCATATACCCCTTAAGGAGTATATAAGGCCGAATTTGATTTGTATCAATAAGTGCGGTTGCTGAATCGTTAAGGTAGGCAGTAATAGAAAAGAAATCGAGGCAAAAATGAGCAAAGTCAGACTCGCTATTATCGGTAATGGTATGGTCGGCCATCGCTTTATTGAGGATCTTCTTGATAAATCCGACGCTGCCAATTTTGATATTACCGTCTTCTGTGAAGAACCCCGCAAAGCGTACGACCGTGTACACCTGTCTTCCTACTTCTCCCACCACACCGCCGAAGAGCTTTCTCTGGTGCGTGAAGGATTCTATGAGAAGCACGGCGTTAAGGTGTTAGTGGGCGAACGCGCAATTACCATCAACCGCCAGGAGAAGGTAATCCACTCCAGCGCAGGTCGTACGGTCTATTACGATAAGCTGATCATGGCGACGGGCTCTTACCCGTGGATCCCACCGATTAAAGGTTCGGAAACCCAGGACTGCTTCGTTTACCGTACCATTGAAGACCTCAACGCCATTGAATCTTGCGCGCGCCGTAGCAAACGCGGCGCCGTTGTCGGTGGCGGCCTGCTGGGTCTGGAAGCCGCTGGTGCCCTGAAAAACCTCGGCGTTGAAACTCACGTCATTGAATTCGCCCCGATGCTGATGGCTGAACAGCTGGATCATATGGGTGGCGAGCAGTTACGTCGCAAAATTGAAAGCATGGGCGTGCGTGTGCACACCAGCAAAAACACCAAAGAGATCGTCCAGGAAGGCACCGAAGCGCGCAAAACCATGCGTTTTGCCGACGGTAGCGAACTGGAAGTTGATTTCATCGTCTTCTCTACCGGTATTCGTCCACGCGACAAACTGGCAACTCAGTGCGGCCTGGACGTCGCGCCGCGCGGCGGGATCGTGATCAACGATTCTTGCCAGACCTCTGACCCGGATATCTATGCGATTGGCGAATGCGCCAGTTGGAACAACCGCGTGTATGGTCTGGTGGCCCCGGGCTACAAAATGGCACAGGTTGCCGTTGACCATATTCTCGAAACCGAAAACGCTTTTGAAGGCGCGGACCTGAGCGCCAAGCTGAAGCTGCTCGGCGTGGATGTCGGCGGGATTGGCGATGCGCACGGTCGTACACCGGGAGCGCGTAGCTATGTTTACCTCGACGAAAGCAAAGAAGTCTACAAACGCCTCATCGTTAGTGAAGATAACAAAACCCTGCTGGGTGCGGTTCTGGTCGGTGATACCAGCGATTACGGCAACCTGCTACAGCTGGTGCTGAACGCCATCGAACTGCCAGAAAACCCGGACTCACTGATTCTGCCAGCACACGCGGGCAGCGGTAAGCCGTCTATCGGCGTGGATAAACTGCCGGACAGCGCGCAGATTTGTTCCTGTTTTGACGTCACCAAAGGCATGCTGATTGCCGCTATCAACAAAGGTTGTCACACCGTTGCGGCGCTGAAAGCCGAAACCAAAGCCGGTACCGGCTGCGGCGGTTGTATCCCGCTGGTGACGCAGGTTCTGAACGCCGAACTGGCGAAACAGGGTATCGAAGTGAATAACAACCTGTGTGAACACTTCCCGTATTCACGTCAGGAACTGTTCCACCTGATCCGCGTAGAAGGCATTAAAACTTTCGAAGAGTTGCTGGCTAAACACGGTAAAGGTTACGGCTGTGAAGTGTGCAAACCTACCGTCGGTTCCCTGCTGGCGTCCTGCTGGAATGAGTACATCCTCAAACCACAGCACACGCCGCTGCAGGACACCAACGACAACTTCCTGGCCAATATCCAAAAAGACGGTACCTACTCCGTGATCCCGCGCTCTGCGGGCGGTGAAATTACCCCGGAAGGCCTGGTGGCTGTCGGTCGTATTGCGCGCGAATTTAACCTATACACCAAAATCACCGGTTCTCAGCGTATCGGTCTGTTCGGCGCGCAGAAAGATGACCTGCCGGAAATCTGGCGTCAGCTGATTGAAGCGGGCTTTGAAACCGGTCATGCGTACGCCAAAGCACTGCGTATGGCGAAAACCTGCGTCGGTAGCACCTGGTGTCGTTATGGCGTCGGCGATAGCGTCGGTTTCGGCGTGGAGCTGGAAAATCGCTACAAAGGCATTCGTACCCCGCACAAAATGAAATTCGGCGTCTCCGGTTGTACCCGCGAATGTGCGGAAGCTCAGGGCAAAGACGTGGGTATCATCGCCACTGAGAAAGGCTGGAACCTGTACGTTTGTGGTAACGGCGGGATGAAACCGCGTCATGCAGACCTGCTGGCGGCCGATGTCGATCGTGAAACGCTGCTCAAGTACCTTGACCGCTTTATGATGTTCTACATCCGTACTGCGGACAAACTGACCCGTACTGCACCGTGGTTAGATAACCTGGAAGGTGGCATCGAGTATCTGAAATCAGTCATCATCGACGACAAACTGGGGTTGAACCAGCACCTGGAAGAAGAGATGGCTCGTCTGCGTGAAGCGGTGGTCTGCGAGTGGACAGAAACCGTTAACACCCCATCCGCACAGGTTCGCTTTAAACACTTTATCAACAGCGATCAACGCGATCCGAATGTTCAGGTTGTACCTGAGCGCGAACAACATCGTCCGGCTACGCCTTATGAGCGTATTCCGGTGACTCTGGTGGAGGAAAACGCATGAGCCAGTGGAAAAACATCTGCAAAATCGATGACATTCTGCCTGCGACAGGCGTCTGCGCCCTGTTAGGTACTGAGCAGGTTGCTATTTTCCGCCCGTATCACAGCGATCAGGTGTTTGCGATCAGCAATATCGACCCATTCTTTGAGTCCAGCGTACTGTCGCGTGGGTTGATTGCTGAACATCAGGGCGAATTGTGGGTCGCCAGTCCGCTGAAGAAACAACGCTTTCGTTTAAGCGATGGGCTGTGCATGGAAGACGAACAATTCTCCGTGAAACATTACGAAGCGCGAGTGAAAGACGGCACGGTACAACTGCGCGGTTAATTAATTTTTGGGAGGCGCAACGCCTCCCCTTTTTTGTATTTTTTTCATTGTAATTGTTATCACAAAATCATTTGTGCTGCATCGCGGCGGCAACTGAGCAAACCCCCAGGAGCATAGTTCACTATGTGACTGGGGTGAGCGACAAATCTGTCAGGAACAGATTTGAACGTCGCACAGCGACGGCCCGTAAGGGCGAGTCTCAGGACGAGACGAGTAACTCAGTAGCCAACAAAGACGCAGTGCAAAGGATGAAGTGAGAAAAGGATAATCAACACATGTTCACAGACACTATCAATAAGTGTGCAGCTAACGCTGCGCGCATCGCACGCCTGTCGGCTAATAACCCGCTCGGATTCTGGGTCAGTTCGGCAATGGCGGGGGCCTACGTTGGCCTCGGCATCATTCTTATTTTTACGCTCGGTAATCTGCTTGACCCGTCCGTGCGTCCGCTGGTGATGGGTGCAACCTTTGGTATCGCCTTAACGCTGGTTATTATTGCCGGTTCAGAGCTGTTTACCGGTCACACCATGTTCCTGACGCTCGGCGTCAAAGCGGGCACCATCAGCCACGGCCAAATGTGGGCTATCCTGCCGCAAACCTGGTTGGGAAATCTGGTCGGATCCGTGTTTGTCGCCCTGCTTTATAGCTGGGGAGGCGGCAGTCTGCTGCCGGTCGATACCAGCATCGTCCATTCGGTCGCGCTGGCGAAAACCACCGCGCCTGCAACGGTGCTGTTCTTTAAAGGCGCACTGTGTAACTGGTTGGTTTGTCTGGCAATATGGATGGCAATCCGTACCGAAGGCGCGGCAAAATTCCTCGCTATCTGGTGGTGTCTGCTGGCGTTTATCGCGTCCGGCTATGAACACTCCGTTGCCAATATGACGCTGTTTGCCCTTTCCTGGTTTGGCCATCACAGCGAAGCTTATACCCTGTCCGGAATTGGTCATAACCTTCTGTGGGTGACACTCGGTAATACTTTGTCCGGTGTCGTATTCATGGGATTGGGTTATTGGTATGCTACGCCAAAATCGGAGCGTCCGGCTCCGGCAAAAATCAATCAAGCTGAAAATCTTGCCCAGTAGGCGTATTCGATGCAGGCAGTTTGAACACGGACAGCGCGGAACAACCGGAACGTACATGCAGTACGTGAGGATTGTGAGCACTGCCCAGGGGCAAACTGACAAATAAGATAGCCTAATGGGTAGATTCTGAGGCTGCTGCCAATAATTAATTAAGGGGTAATGTCGTGGACCATTTGCCTATATTTTGTCAACTACGTGACCGCGACTGCTTGATCGTCGGCGGTGGTGATGTCGCAGAACGCAAAGCGCGGTTACTGCTGGAAGCTGGCGCCCGTTTAACGGTTAATGCGCTGGCGTTTATTCCGCAGTTCACCGTATGGGCAAATGAAGGCATGCTGACGCTGGTTGAGGGGCCATTCGATGAAGCCCTGCTCGACTCTTGCTGGCTGGCTATCGCCGCTACTGACGACGATGCCGTTAATCTTAGCGTCAGCAATGCCGCAGAGACACGCCGTATTTTCTGTAACGTGGTCGATGCGCCAAAAGCGGCCAGTTTTATCATGCCCTCCATTATCGACCGCTCTCCGCTGATGGTGGCGGTCTCCTCAGGCGGTACATCCCCTGTTCTTGCCCGCCTGCTGCGTGAAAGACTCGAATCCGTGTTGCCTCAGCATTTGGGCCAGGTCGCACAATATGCCGGCAAGTTGCGCTCCCGGGTGAAGCAACAGTTTGCCAGCATGGGTGAACGTCGCCGCTTCTGGGAAAAATTGTTCGTTAACGACCGCCTGGCGCAGTCGCTTGCGAATAGCGATCAGAAAGCCATCGAGGAAACCACCGAGCAGTTGCTCAGTGAACCTCTGGACCATCGTGGTGAAGTGGTGCTGGTTGGCGCCGGTCCTGGCGATGCCGGCCTGCTGACGCTGAAAGGGCTACAGCAGATCCAGCAAGCTGATGTTGTGGTATATGACCGTCTGGTTTCTGACGACATCATGAACCTCGTACGCCGCGATGCAGATCGTGTGTTCGTAGGCAAACGTGCGGGTTATCACTGCGTTCCGCAGGAAGAGATCAACCAGATCCTGCTGCGTGAAGCGCAACAAGGCAAGCGCGTGGTGCGACTGAAAGGCGGTGACCCATTCATCTTTGGCCGCGGTGGCGAAGAGCTGGAAACCCTGTGTCATGCCGGTATTCCATTCTCTGTCGTGCCAGGCATTACAGCGGCTTCTGGCTGTTCTGCTTATTCCGGTATCCCACTGACTCATCGCGATTATGCGCAGAGCGTACGCCTGGTCACCGGGCACCTGAAAACAGGCGGTGAGCTGGACTGGGAGAACCTGGCAGCAGAGAAACAAACGTTGGTGTTCTATATGGGACTGAATCAGGCGGCAACGATTCAGGAAAAACTCATCGAGTTTGGTATGCAAGCCGATATGCCGGTTGCTCTGGTCGAGAATGGTACTGCCGTAACACAGCGCGTCGTCAGTGGTGTGCTGACACAGCTCGGTGAACTGGCAAAACAGGTTGAAAGCCCGGCGCTGATTATCGTGGGTCGTGTAGTGGGATTACGCGATAAGCTGAACTGGTTCTCGAACCATTGATTCACATCAGCGAAATAACCAACGGTATACCGTTCTGAAATCGTTCCGCTAATTAACACAAACGGCAGTCCTGGAATCTCTTTCCTGACTGCCGTTTTTATTTCTCACCTGTTTTTCAAAGCATATTTCCTTGTCTTTGAGTAGTCCTTATCTGGACTACCTCCTTGTTCCATTACTTGATATTTTCACCGGCGGAAAATGGATTTTTTCCATTTTTTTCATATATATAAATAGTTATATCTACAAGGATTTCGTTATGCTTAAGATTGCAAAAATTGCCCTTGTGGCAGGGATTCTGACGACGTTGACCGCTTGTACGGGTCATATTGAAAACCGTAATAAAACCTGCTCGTATGATTACCTGCTGCACCCGGCTATTTCAATTTCTAAAATGATTGGCGGTTGCGGCGCAGTGGCTGAATAATCAATAAATCTCTTTGCGCAGATACAAAAAAACCGGGAAATTCCCGGTTTTTTCAGCAATGCAAAAAGTATTACGGCTTGGCAACAAAGCCAATAGCCTCATACACGGCTTTCAGCGTAACAGAGGCACGCGCGCTGGCTTTTTCCGCGCCCTCTTTCATCACTTTCTGCAGGAAGGCTTCATCGTTACGGAAACGGTGATAGCGCTCCTGAAGCTCCGTCAGCATGCCGGAGACAGCTTCTGCGACTTCACCTTTCAGATGACCATACATTTTGCCTTCAAAGTGCTGTTCCAGCTCAGGAATGCTCTGGCCAGTAACGGCAGAGAGGATATCCAGCAGGTTGGAGACGCCCGCTTTTTCTTTCACATCGTAACGAACAACAGGCGGCTCTTCCGAGTCGGTCATCGCGCGTTTGATTTTCTTAACCACTGATTTCGGATCTTCCAGCAAGCCGATCACGTTATTGCGGTTGTCATCCGACTTGGACATTTTCTTCGTCGGCTCCAACAGCGACATGACGCGCGCACCGGATTTCGGAATAAACGGCTCAGGCACTTTAAAGATATCGCCGTACAGGGCGTTAAAACGTTGAGCGATATCACGGCTCAGTTCCAGATGCTGTTTCTGATCTTCACCAACCGGTACCTGGTTGGTCTGATACAACAGAATATCCGCCGCCATCAGCACCGGGTAATCAAACAGCCCGGCGTTGATGTTCTCCGCATAGCGTGCGGATTTATCTTTGAACTGGGTCATACGGCTCAGCTCACCGAAATAGGTGTAGCAGTTCAGCGCCCAACCTAACTGTGCGTGTTCCGGCACATGAGACTGGACGAAAATGGTGCTTTTTTCAGGATCGATACCGCATGCCAGGTACAGCGCCAGCGTATCCAGCGTTGCTTTACGCAACTGCTGAGCGTCCTGACGAACGGTGATAGCATGTTGGTCAACGATGCAGTAGATGCAATGGTAGTCATCCTGCATGCTCACCCACTGACGCAGCGCACCCATATAGTTGCCAATGGTCAATTCACCTGAGGGCTGTGCGCCACTAAAAACGATGGGCTTAGTCATTTTTTGATTCCTGATTTTCGCTATGCGGAAGCCCGAGAGCGGGCAGTAGTTCATTAATACGGTCGTAAATAACGTCGGGCTGGCTCAGCGCGATCGACTCACCGTAGTTGTAGCCATAGGTCAGGCCAACGGACGGACAGCCAGCAGCTTTTGCCGCCTGAATATCATTGCGTGAATCCCCTACGAAGAGCATTTGCTCAGGCTTGATGCCAAGCTTGCTTGCCACCAGCAGCAGCGGATCCGGATGCGGTTTTTTATTCTGCACGTCGTCACCACCGATGACCACGCTAAAGTATTTGGCGATATCTAATGCTTCGAGTAATGGCGCGACAAACGGGGTCGGTTTGTTGGTCACCAGACCCAGCGGCAATCCTTTCGCATGCAGCGCGCCCAGCGTGTCGGCAACATCAGGGAACAGGAATGTCCCCTCTTCTGCGACATCGCCGTAGTATCTGTCGAACAGCTTACGCAAAATCCGGACCTGTTCCTCAGCGGGAATATCATCATCAACGGGCGGTTTACCCATCGTTTTACGTAATGTCGCGCGCTCCTGACGAGACCACGCCAGCGCGCGCTCCATCAGTACGTCTGCACCGTTACCAATCCAGGTGATAACGCGTTCTTCTCCGGCAACCGGCAGTTCCAGCGCATACAGCGCCATATCCACCGCTGCGGCTAATCCCGGCGCACTGTCAACCAGCGTACCGTCGAGGTCAAATGCTACGCCCCGAATGTCCTGAAATTTATCCATGACTTACCTTCGCCAGTTCATTGCGCATTTCATCAATGACTTTTTTGTAGTCTGGTTGGTCGAAAATAGCAGAGCCTGCGACAAACATATCCGCACCGGCAGCCGCGATTTCACCAATGTTGTTCACCTTAACGCCGCCGTCCACTTCCAGACGGATGTCATAGCCAGATTCATCAATGCGACGGCGCACTTCGCGCAGCTTATCCAGCGTTTGCGGGATAAAGGACTGTCCACCAAAGCCTGGGTTAACGGACATCAGCAGGATCACGTCGAGCTTATCCATGACGTAGTCCAGATAACTCAGCGGTGTTGCCGGGTTGAACACCAGCCCCGCTTTACAGCCATGCTCTTTGATCAGCTGTAAAGTGCGATCAACATGCTCGGAGGCTTCCGGGTGAAAAGTAATGATGCTGGCGCCAGCGGCGGCGAAGTCCGGGACAATACGATCAACGGGCTTCACCATCAGATGAACATCAATCGGAGCGGTGATGCCATATTTACGCAGCGATTTCAGTACCATCGGGCCGATGGTCAGGTTCGGCACGTAGTGGTTGTCCATGACGTCGAAGTGAACGACATCAGCACCCGCGGTCAGCGCTTTCGCGGTGTCCTCACCCAGGCGGGCAAAATCAGCCGACAGAATTGAGGGGGCAATCAAATACTGTTTCATCAGCTTCTCCTTGAGAATTATTTTTCCGCAGGCGTTGCGACTCCTGGTTTGTATAGTGCCAGCAGTTCGTTCACCTTTTTACGTGTGCCGCCGTTGCTGCTTATACTGCGCCGCACTTTGACCTGAAAATGTTTCGCCGCTCGATACCATTCGCGGGTATCCGGCGTGTCATGATTCGAAATTAACACCGGGATCTGCTTACTGACCAGCTTTTCTGCCATCTCGGCCAGATGCGCCTGCTCTTTCGGGCTAAAGCTGTTGGTATGATACGCGGTGAAATTTGCCGTCGCCGAGAGCGGTGCATATGGCGGGTCACAGTAGACCACAGAGTTGCTATCCGCGCGATCCATGCACTCTTCATAGGAGAGGCAATGGAACTCTGCATTTTGCGCTTTTTCAGCAAAATGGTACAACTCGGCTTCCGGGAAGTAAGGTTTTTTATAACGACCAAAGGGGACGTTAAACTCACCACGCAGGTTATAACGGCATAACCCGTTATAGCCAAAACGGTTGAGATATAAGAACAGCACTGCACGTCGGAACGGGTCCTGGCAGGCATTAAATTCTTCCCGGAACTGGTAGTACACCTCAGCCTGATTCGTTTCAGGCATAAACAGCTCACGTGAAGCCTGCACATACTCATCGGTACGCGTCTTCACGATGTTATAGAGACTGATAAGGTCGCTGTTGATATCGGCAAGAATATAACGAGAAAAGTCGGTGTTGAGAAACACCGACCCTGCACCCACGAAGGGTTCAATCAGGCATTCACCCTGAGGTAAATGCCGTTTGATGTCATCAAGCAGGGGATATTTCCCCCCTGCCCATTTCAAAAAAGCGCGATTTTTTTTCATGCTGACTAACTAATTACACCTTCTCCGGCTGTGGAGAAAGCTCCGACAGCATCCTGCGCTTTAGTCTTTGTCCCGCAATTGGGCGAAACAGCAAACCATTGCAGAACATATCCTATCTTACTTCAAATCGGCCTGAACCTGGTGCAGCGGTTTTGCCCACGGGTTTTTCGCCTGAATGTCGGCGGGTAACGTAGACACTGCACGTTTTGCATCTTCTTTAGACGCATACACGCCCGTCACCAGAACATACCACGGTTGACCGTTACGCGTCGTCTGGTACACCACGTAGTTCTTCAGGTTCTCTTTCTTCGCCCAACCATTCAGGTTGTCGTAGTTAGAGGAACTGCTGAGCTGCAGCGTGTAGTGACTGGATGGCGCTGATTTTAACGCGCCAACGTTCCCTGCACTTTTCGCACCACCCGCAACCGGTGTTGCTGTCGTTGGTGCAGGTGTTGCAGTCTGGGCTGGCGTCGTCGCGGTTGCTTTCGGCTCAACAGTCGCTTTCGGCGTAGCGGTTACCACAGGCGCTTTGGTTGTGGTCGTCGGCGCAGTTGCGGTTGGTTTCGCCTGGGCAACAGGTTTTGGCTCTGTCGGCGTCGCTTTTACCGTGGTCTGCGGCTTGCTCTTCGGCTCAATAACAGCCTGTTTGCGTTCCTGATGTGCAACTGCAGTACGTTCTGCTGGCTCAGTCTTCGCAGTCTGACGCCCTGCATTGCCATTGCGAACTGGTGCTACGGTAGCAGGTTCAGTTGGCAGCGTAGAGTTGACTACGACGTTGTTAACCTGTGCCTGACCTTGCGGCTGCGTCAGTGCATTGTTCAGATCGCCCTGAACTTCGACGCGCTGCTGACCTTCCGCTGTGGCAGGTGCCTGGCCTTGAGTCGGGGTAGAGGAAATCGGCGGCAGAGAAACATCCTGCTGCGTATTGCCAGCGGTCTGCTCAGCACCCGTCGCAGGCATTGTGGTGTTCGCCTGATCCGTCGCATTGCTGCCAGAAAGATCGATGCTCTTCTCACCAGACGCAGCCTGCTCGCTGGAAGAGGAAGATGAGGGGGCCTTCAGCGCAGAACCGATACCGACAATTAGCAGCAGCAGTACCAGAACACCCACACCCATCATAATGTACTGACGGGAGGCTGGTTTACTGACCGCTTTTTTACGCTTGCGTGGGCGACGTTCTACACGTTCTTCATCCACAACATCGTCATCAGATTCATAGTCTTCTTCAATGTCCTGCTCTTCATCACGCTCTTTACGTGCCCGCGCAGGACGGCGATCGTCGGCATCCAGATCAACATCATCAAAATTGATTTGCGGCTCATTATCGCGTTCAGACGATTGACGAGAACGACCAGTACGACGATCGCTGGGATCGGGTTTCAGCTCGTCTTCTGGTTTGAATTCATCCATTTAACACCCCACTCAAAGGTTAATGCTTACGACTTTGCACATAACCTGAAGCTAAAAGACTTACGCTTTACAACGCAAGCCTGACCTTTCTTGTTGTTACGCCTGCTGGCAATCAGCAATCGCGTTAAGAACCACCTCGTGCGACACTCCGCCGCGCACTTCACTCTTCCCTATCGCCTGCGGAAGCACTAAACGAATCTCTCCCGCCAACACTTTTTTATCTCGCAGCATGTGCGGTAAATAAGCCTGTGTAGACATTTCACGCGGCCCATTCACCGGTAAACCTGCGCGCTGCAACAGCGTAATAATGCGCTGCGTTTCAGCGGAGGTAAACTGGCCCAAACGTTCTGACGTGCGGGCAGCCATTACCATACCTGCTGCGACGGCTTCACCATGTAACCAATTGCCATAACCCATTTCAGCTTCGATAGCATGGCCAAACGTGTGTCCCAGATTCAGTAAAGCACGTAAGCCCATTTCGCGCTCGTCCGCTGCGACAACTTCTGCTTTCAGCTCACAACAACGGCGAATACAGTACGCCATTGCCGGACCATCCAGACGCAACAACGCATCCAGATTGTCTTCCAGCCAGCTAAAAAATTCACCGTCAAGGATGATGCCGTATTTGATCACTTCCGCCAGGCCCGATGCCAATTCACGCGCAGGAAGCGTTTTCAGACAGTCGAGATCCACCACCACGGAAGCAGGTTGGTAAAACGCGCCAATCATGTTTTTACCGAGGGGATGGTTTACGGCGGTTTTACCGCCTACGGAGGAGTCAACCTGCGACAACAGCGTTGTCGGGACTTGAATAAAACGAACACCACGCTGATAGCTGGCTGCTGCAAAACCGGTAAGATCGCCAATCACGCCGCCGCCAAGTGCGACCAGCGTGGTATCGCGACCATGCGGTTTTTGCAGTAACGCAGTGAAGACCGTATCCAGCACCGCCAGGCTTTTATACTGCTCGCCATCGGGAAGGATAACGCTATCAACGTTAACACCCGCCTGTTCAAGTACGCCGCGAACCTTATCGAGATAAAGGGGAGCCAGGGTTTCGTTGGTCACCAACATAACCTGATCGCCCGATTTCAGCGGTAAGAATGAAGCTGGCTCATCAAACAAACCAGCCGCGATGGTGATAGGGTAACTACGTTCCCCGAGAGTGACTGTAATCCTCTCCATTACGCGACATCCACCTTAGTTACTTGTACCCGCAGACGAGTGTGTATTCAGCCAGAATTAGTTGCTTTCCAGCATATGAATAATCTGGTTTGCTACGACTTTCGCGCTCTGATCGTCGGTGCGAATGGTCACGTCGGCAATCTCTTCATACAGAGGGTTGCGTTCATCGGCCAATGCTTCCAGAACTTCACGCGGCGGCGATTCTACCTGCAGCAGCGGGCGTTTCTTGTCACGTTGAGTACGTGCAAGCTGTTTTTCAATTGTCGTTTCAAGATAGACCACGACGCCACGCGCGGAAAGACGGTTACGTGTTTCACGTGATTTTACAGAGCCACCGCCAGTTGCCAGCACAATACCCTGTTTTTCCGTCAACTCGTTGATGACTTTTTCTTCGCGATCACGGAAGCCGTCTTCACCTTCTACATCGAAGACCCAGCCCACATCAGCTCCGGTTCGTTTCTCAATCTCTTGATCAGAATCGTAAAATTCCATATTGAGTTGTTGAGCTAACTGGCGCCCAATAGTGCTTTTTCCGGCACCCATAGGCCCAACCAGAAAGATATTGCGTTTCTCTGCCATTTTTTCGGTACTACTAAGACTATTCGTTAATGGTAAACCCGCTTCGCAGACACCCAGCGCAGCAGGACATGAACTGAAACCTCATAAGATATTGCGAGAGTCAGACTGAAAATTATCTCAATACTCAAGCGGGTTTGGCAACTGAATAAATCACCAAACCTTACGCATTTCTGGTCGTGGCAGGCATGCTACCCTGCAAACATCTGACCTGATGACGTATCGTGTAGCCAAATGACGCCAAATAAGCCTATGACACACCACCGGAAAGGCGAAGCGTATTCACTGCTGCATAAGTACAGAAAAGTCCCGACACTCAAATCGGTACTCCTTGTATGCTAAATACACCCGCACGTCAAATCCCTGAAACGTGTTCAGCGCGAAAACAACGGGTTTTCATGCATAAGTTATTCTGTTGGGACCAGTCTGGGCGTGATAAAAACCACTAACTCACGCCGCTCATCTTCTTTACCATCATGACGAAAAAAATGACCGAGCAACGGAATGTCGCCGAGTAACGGCACACTGTCAGCTGCTGATTTATTTTTATGTGAAAAAATCCCGCCCAACGCGATCGTTTCACCGCTCTTAACCTCCACCAGGGTTTCAATTTCCTGCTTATCGATGGCCAGCACTTCGCCATCCGCTTGCTGTAGCACCTGCCCGGGGACATTCTGGCTAATATGCAGTTTCAGTCTGATCCGCCCTTTCTGCAGCACGGTCGGCGTTACCTCCATCCCCAGCACCGCTTCCTTAAATTCGACGGAAGTCGCGCCGCTTTCACCGCTGGAGACCTGATACGGGATTTCACTGCCCTGCTTAATACTGGCAGGTTGCAGATGAGAAGCCAGTAATCGAGGACTGGCAATGATGTCGAGCTGCTGTTTTTGCTCCAATGCGGACAACTCAAGCTCCAGCAAACGACCATTAATGCGGCCAATATTAAATCCCACCCGCGATGTTGCAGTAGACACAGAAAGGTCGCTGGCAAGCGTGGTGACATTCCCCACCGCCCCTGGCAATTGTGCATCTGCCAGCGACCACTTAACCCCCAGCTCACGCAAACTTTTTTCATTAATCGTGACGATATGCGCCGCCAGCTCGACCTGTTCAACGGGCAAGTCCATTTGCGCCACCCACTGTTCCAGTGTGTTTAGCGCAACAGAATTGTCTCGCAGCAGTAAGCGGTTGGTACGTTTATCGACCGTTATACTTCCTTTAGTACTCAGCAGTTTTTCACCGGCTTTGGCCAACTCGGATGCATCGGCATAGTGCAAAATGATGCTGCGATGTTCCAGCGGCAAGCTGGCCTGAATCCGTGCCCGCTCGTTTTCCTGGCGGGCCGCATTTTCACTCTGCCATTGAACAGAATGCACATGCAGAATATTACCCTCCTGGCGTAATACCAGCCCGGCGCTTTTCACCACCGTCTGCAAGGCCTGTTTCCAGGGCACATTCGTCAGATGCAATGACAGCACACCGCTAACATCCGGTGACACCACCAGATTTTTCTTCTCCTGCACCGCCAGCGCCTGCAGCACCTGTACAACGGGCACATCATCGACCACCAGCGTCACGTTTTGTGCTTTCCCAGCCAGCACGCTGGGTATTACGGTCATCAGCACGATGACTATCCACCGCTTCATTCGCCTCTCCTTGTCGTTGCCACTGCCACCGTGATGGCTCACAATCATTCCCTGTGTCGATAGTTACGCTTTGGGCTGTCACCTGAGATACCCTCCAGATGCCATTCAGAACATCTCGCTGCTCGACCCTCCGCCATTTGTGTTGACCATCCTGCATAAAACCAATTGAGCGTCCTCCCTGGATCACCGCCCCCTGATAACGCCATGCCGACAACTCAGCCATCCGGCAGAGATCCTCTGGCGGCTGAAAGGGATTGCGCATGCCGGTCAACAACAGCACGCTAAAACACGCGAACAGCCAGCGCTTAGTCATCATTCAGACGCTCCAGGTGTATCGTCAACAACACATCAGCATCTTCTGCACTAAGAGAAAACTGACTCGTACTCATTCCCTGTTCCGCCAGTAGGGCAAACACGTGTGGGACTGCATCCCACGCAGTTTTCAGCGCCAGTTCGCCTCCCCGTACGGAGGGCTGCCAGTGGATCAGACGTGTAAGAGAGCTTTGATATACCAATGGGGAAAAAGGAACCGGCCTCGCTTCAGAGGGAGAAAAGGGTTGTTCAACCGATGACGCCAGCAGATACAGATTGCGCCATTGATCTTGAATCGCCACGCGTTGACGGACTAATGCTGCCTGCTGCGCTTTCCGTTGTTGCTCTACAGGATAAAGGCACAACAGCGCAGCCGCGATCAGAACCAACATCCAGCCGCCCCAGCACAAAAGTCGAAACCGCGGCGTCTGCGCTAACCAGCCATCACAAAGCGCCTGCATGCATAACACTCCGTATCAGACGATAGTGAAACTGCCAGTGTCCCTGCGCATCTTGTCGCGTTTCCCCTGAGCTTCCCAACTGAAACCCAGGGTGTTTACGTAATTGCGTCTCCAGTCTATGAAGCGCAGCAACGTTCAGCGTCAGCCCTGTCAGCTCCAGCGTATCCTGCTGCCAGGTCATTCCTGTTAACCACGCCTGTTCTGGCAGCAACTCGGCCACCCCTTGTAAAACAGACTGCCAGCTTCGCATCTGTTCACGCCGTTTTTCTCTTTGTTGCGCCTGCTGCCATTGTTGTTGACGCTGTTGCAGGCGCGGCTTGAGCGCTATCAGGGTTTCAGCCCGCTTTTTTTCGGCATCAGCCAGCAGTAAATCGACCCGATTATCTACCCGAGAAAGTGCGTAATAACCCAACGCGATACCCACAATAACCAGTAAAGATCCACTCAATAATGCTCCCCACCATTGCAGACGGGCATACCGCCGCGACTGACGCCAGGGCAAAAGATTGATGTTCGCCGTCATCAGTACACACCTCCCATCGCCAGCCCAAGCGCAACAGCAAAATTGTGGCTTTCCGTTGGAATCGGTGGCTGGCGGACGGACACCGCATTAAAGGGATCAAAGCCACCAGCGTCACATAGCGCAATATCCACAGGGCAAAGAGATAATGCCGCGGCAAGCGCGTCAATATCGTCAATTTCCCCCGTCGATTTACGTCCCCATGCCGTGCGGCTCGCCCAGAGCCATTGGGTATCGTCACGCCATGCCAGACACGATTGATGCACGGGTAAATAAGGAATTAATCGCTGCAAGGCGCTGGCATCCGGCGTAATGGCCGTAACCTGTACTTTCAGGGGATGCATCAGTGTCAGGAGTGCCGATATTTCTTTGCTTTGTGCCGCCGTCACGTTGAACGCCGGGCTTAGCGTGTCTTCGCTATAATCAAACTGCAGCGCTTCCGGCTCCATATCCAGTTCGCGAGCCATTGCCCCAGACAACCATGCCGTTTGCTCTGGTTCGCGTAGGGTCATTGCTGGACGGGGTAACTTTTTTTGTAACGTCCTGTTGGCAGGAAAAGAAAGGTGAATATGGTGCCTGTGCGGTAGTTCACGGCTCCACGGCAGGAGCACCGCAGTAAGCTGTTCCGGCTCACGAATGTGCCCATCGACGACAACCTGATGTGCCAGCGGCATACGCCACCAGCGTTGTAGGATCCAACCGGATGCGTCACGAACGATAGCGACAGCCAGCGCATCATGTTGCTGAATATGCAGACCAATTTTCCATATACGAAAAGCCATTGCTGATGATCTCCTTATCACCCGTTCCTTCAACGGGTATATCAATGCGTCTGGCTTGCCTTTATACTACCGCGCGTTTGTTTATAAACTGCCCAAATGCCACTAAATGGGAAATCTCCAGTGAAGTTCGTAAAGTATTTATTAATCCTTGCAGTATGTTGCATCCTGCTGGGAGCAGGCTCGATCTATGGCCTCTATCGCTATATCGAGCCACAATTACCTGACGTCGCGACGCTAAAAGATGTGCGTCTGCAGATCCCAATGCAGGTTTACAGTGCTGACGGCGAACTCATCGCGCAATATGGCGAGAAACGTCGAATTCCGGTTACGCTGGATCAAATGCCGCCGGTAATGGTTAAAGCCTTTATCGCCACAGAAGACAGCCGCTTCTATGAGCACCACGGGGTGGACCCGGTGGGGATCTTCCGTGCGGCCAGCGTCGCGTTGTTCTCCGGCCACGCCTCACAAGGGGCCAGTACCATTACCCAACAGTTGGCGAGAAATTTCTTCCTGAGTCCGGAACGTACGCTGATGCGTAAGATCAAAGAAGTGTTCCTGGCTATTCGTATTGAGCAATTGCTGAGTAAAGACGAGATCCTCGAGCTTTATCTGAACAAGATCTATCTGGGGTATCGCGCCTATGGCGTGGGTGCTGCCGCGCAGGTCTATTTCGGCAAGACAGTTGATCAACTCAGCTTAAGTGAAATCGCGGTGATCGCCGGTCTGCCAAAAGCGCCGTCAACCTTCAACCCGCTCTATTCGATGGACCGGGCAACTGCGCGCCGTAACGTTGTACTGTCGCGTATGTTGAGCGAAAACTACATCACCCAGGCCCAGTACGATCAGGCGCGAGGCGAGGCCATTGACGCCAACTACCACGCGCCGGAAATCGCTTTCTCTGCACCGTATCTGTCTGAAATGGTGCGCCAGGAGATGTATAACCGTTATGGTGAGAAAGCCTATGAAGACGGGTATCGCATCACCACCACCATTACACGCAAAGTACAGCAGGCAGCTCAGCAGGCAGTACGCAACAACGTGATGGATTACGACATGCGCCACGGCTACCGCGGCCCGTCGAACGTGCTGTGGAAAGTGGGCGAAAGCAGTTGGGACAGCAAAAAAATCACCGATACGCTAAAAGCGCTACCGACCTACGGCCCGCTGCTGCCCGCGGTTGTCACCAGCGCCAACCCACAGGAAGCGACCGCTGCGTTGGCGGATGGAACATCGGTGTCATTACGTATGGAAGGTATGCGCTGGGCGCGTCCTTATCGTTCGGATACTCAACAAGGCCCAACACCGCGTAAAGTGACCGACGTAGTACAGACTGGCCAGCAAATCTGGGTACGCCAGGTGGGAGATGCCTGGTGGCTGGCGCAAGTGCCGGACGTTAACTCCGCACTGGTTTCGATTAACCCGCAAAACGGCGCAGTGCTGGCACTGGTGGGGGGTTTTGATTTCAACCAGAGCAAGTTTAACCGTGCCACCCAGGCGTTACGCCAGGTGGGTTCTAACATCAAACCTTTCCTGTATACCGCCGCGATGGATAAAGGCCTGACGCTGGCAAGTATGCTGAATGACGTACCGATTTCCCGTTGGGATGCCGGTGCAGGTTCTGACTGGCAGCCAAAAAACTCACCGCCGCAATATGCTGGCCCTATCCGCTTACGTCAGGGGCTCGGCCAGTCGAAAAACGTGGTGATGGTTCGTGCCATGCGCGCAATGGGTGTGGATTACGCGGCAGAGTATCTGCAGCGTTTCGGCTTTCCGGCACAGAATATTGTGCATACTGAATCACTGGCGCTGGGCTCAGCCTCGTTCACTCCGCTGCAGGTTGCTCGCGGTTACGCGGTAATGGCAAACGGCGGGTTCCTGGTCGACCCGTATTTCATCAGTAAGATTGAAAGCGATATGGGTGGCGTTATCTTTGAGGCGAAGCCAAAAATTGCCTGCCCGGAATGTGATATCCCGGTAATTTACGGCGATACGCAGAAGTCTAACGTGCTGGAAAACAGTAACGTTGAAGATGTTGCGGTATCTCAGGAACAACAAAACGCCGCCGTGCCAATGCCACAGCTTGAGCAAGCTAACCAGGCGCTGGTCGCACAAAGCGGCACGCAAGAATACGCACCGCACGTCATCAACACGCCGCTGGCCTTCCTGATCAAGAGCGCGTTGAACACCAATATCTTTGGTGAACCAGGCTGGATGGGAACCGGCTGGCGTGCAGGACGCGATTTACAGCGCCATGACATCGGCGGGAAAACCGGGACAACCAACAGCTCGAAAGATGCATGGTTCTCCGGCTACGGCCCAGGGGTGGTGACCTCGGTATGGATCGGGTTTGATGATCATCGCCGCGATCTCGGACATACGACGGCATCCGGCGCGATCAAAGACCAAATCTCCGGCTACGAAGGCGGTGCCAAGAGTGCGCAGCCTGCATGGGATGCCTACATGAAGAGTGTATTAGAAGGTGTTCCTGAGCAGCCGCTGACACCACCACCGGGTATCGTTACGGTCAATATCGATCGTAGCACCGGCCAACTGGCAAACGGCGGTAACAGCCGTGCAGAGTATTTCATTGAAGGTACTCAGCCAACGCAACAGGCGGTACATGAGGTGGGGACAACCATTATTGATAATGGTGAGACGCACGAGTTGTTCTAATCTTTTGCCGGATGACGCTTCGCTTATCCGGCCTACATTTTCGGCACAATTATTTGATATTGCTGGATTTTGTAGGCCGGATAAGGCGACATCCACCATCCGGCAATGTCGATTAAAACCGCCCCTGCCCTTTCAGCCATTCGCGTACCAGGAACAGCGCACTGACATTACGCGCTTCGTGGAAGTCAGGGTCTTCTAACAGATCCATCAAATGCGCCAGCGGCCAGCGCACCTGTGGCAATGGCTCGGGCTCATCACCTTCCAGCGACTCAGGATAAAGATCCTCAGCGACCACAATATTCATCTTGCTGGAGAAATAGGAAGGCGCCATGCTGAGTTTTTTCAAAAACGTCAGGTCCTTCGCACCGTATCCCACTTCTTCTTTCAGTTCCCGGTTAGCCGCTTCAAACACGCTTTCACCCGGATCGATTAACCCTTTGGAAAAACCAAGCTCGTAGGATTCAGTTCCGACCGCATATTCGCGAATGAGGATCAGGTGGTCATCCACAATCGGCACAATCATTACCGCTTCGCGCGTGGATGGGCGCATACGCTCATAAACACGACGTACGCCGTTGCTGAACTCAAGGTCCACGCTTTCGACTTTAAATAGCCGGGATTGTGCGACGGTTTCCACTTTCAAAATCGTGGGCTTTTGTAATGATTTGCTCATCATGAGGATCTTTGCTGTGAAATCTGGGGTTATTGTGCGATATACAGCACGGTTTCGGCAATGTGAATTGCCGTTTATTTACATTTATGTAACGTACTAAAAGTTAATCCCTATTTCAAATTAAAAGTCAATAGGTTGAAATAACTCCAGGAATTTGCTGATATTCCGTTTTTGGTGATTTTGCTATTATTCGCATTTATTGGGCTGTACTTAAAGATGCTCAAGTTCAACTCCACACTTGCCGATAGCCAACCACAGAATCACGAATATTGAACAGGGTGCGACTGACCACGCCTGACAGACTAAGTAAGATGGGGAAAGCATGAGCACCATTCTGATTTTTTTAGCTGCTTTGCTGGCCTGCTCATTGCTTGCAGGGTGGCGATTCAGATCAAAATTCAGACAACAAAAATTACCGTTGAGCAACGTCTTCTCTGACGCCTCTAAGCGTAAACTAACACCCGAAGAACGTGGCGCGGTCGAAAACTATCTCGAAAACCTCAGTCAAATTCAGCAAGTACCTGGCCCAACAGGTGCCAGTTCGGCACCGGTATCGTTAACCCTGAATGCCCAAAGTAATAGCGTCATCGTACTGACGCATTCAATTACGCGCTATGGCATCACCACCGACGATCCGAATAAATGGCGCTACTATCTCGACTCCGTCGAAGTGCATTTGCCTCCCTTCTGGGAACAATACATCAATGACGAAAACAGCGTTGAGCTGATCCACACCAATACGCTGCCGCTGGTTATCTCGTTGAACGGTCATACGTTGAAAGAGTATATGCAGGAAGCGCGCGGCTACGCCCTACAGCACACCGCGTCTACTCAGGCATCTATTCGTGGTGAAGAAAGCGAGCAGATTGAACTGCTGAATATTCGTCAGGAAACGCATGAAGAATATGCTCTCAGCCGCCCGTCGGGATTGCGCGAAGCGTTACTGATTGCTGCCTCATTCCTGCTGTTCTTTTTCTGTTTAATCATGCCAGACACGTTCGTACCGTGGACCGCCGGTGGCGCGGTGTTGCTGCTGGCTGCGGGCCTGTGGGGCCTGTTTGCACCACCGTCTAAAACGGCTCTACGAGAAATCCACTGTCTGCGTGGCACTCCACGTCGCTGGGGGCTGTTTGGTGAAAACGATCAGGAGCAAATTAATAATATCTCCCTGGGTATTATTGACCTGATTTATCCACCACACTGGCAACCTTACATTGCACAGGACCTTGGCCAGCAAACGGATATTGATATCTATCTGGATCGCCATGTTGTCCGCCAGGGGCGTTTTTTATCTTTGCATGACGAGGTGAAAAACTTCCCGTTGCAACACTGGCTACGCAGCGCCGTCGTTGCCGGCGGTTCGTTGCTGGTATTGCTAATGCTGCTGTTTTGGGTCCCGTTGGATATGCCAATTAAACTTACGCTTTCCTGGATGAAAGGGGCGCAAACTGTTGAGGCCACCAGCGTAAAGCAACTGGAAAAGGCAGGCGTTCGCGTGGGCGACACGCTGCATCTGAGTGGCACAGGGATGTGTAACATCCACACTCAGGGGAGCTGGAACGCACAACCCGCGACACCTTTTATGCCATTTGATTGTTCGCAGATTATCTGGAATGACGCGCGCGCCCTGCCGCTGCCTGAGTCAGACCTGGTCAATAAGGCGACCGCACTGACCCAAAGCGTTAGCCGCCAACTGCATCCCAAACCCGACGATGACTCTCGCGTCAGCTCATCATTACGCTCAGCCATTCAGAAGTCCGGCATGGTATTGCTGGATGATTTTGGCGATATTGTCCTGAAAACCGCCGATTTGTGTGCCGCCGAAGATGAATGCGTACGCCTGAAAAATGCCCTGGTTAACCTGGGTAACAGTAAGGACTGGAACGCTCTGGTTAAGCGAGCAAACGCCGGGAAACTGGATGGTGTGAATGTGCTGTTGCGCCCGGTAAGCGCCGAATCACTGGATAACCTGGTGAATACTTCTACGGCACCGTTCATTTCACGCGAGACCGCCCGGGCGGCTCAGGCACTGAATAGCCCTGCCCCCGGTGGTTTCCTGATTATCAGTGACGAAGGCAGCGACCTGGTTGATCAGCCCTGGCCGGCGACCTCGTTGTACGACTATCCGCCACAAGAGCAATGGAACGCTTTCCAGCGCCTTGCCCAGATGTTGATGCAAACGCCATTTCGCGCTGAAGGGATTGTCACCAACATCTCGACCGACGCCAACGGTACCCAGCACATTGGCCTGCACCGGATCCCGGATCGTTCAGGTTTATGGCGTTACCTTGGCACCACGCTGCTGATGCTCTCCATGCTGGGATGCGCTATCTACAACAGCGTTCAGGCATTCAGACGCTACCAGCGTCATCGTTCGCGCATCGCGGAAATTCAGGAATATTACGAGAGTTGCCTGAATCCAACGCTGCTTGAAGACCCAGAAAGCCTGATTCGATAACACGCCCGCGCGACGGAATATGCTACCCTGTCGCGCATCTTATTTTCCTCTGGGGAGTTTCCATGCACATAGATATTGCCTGGCAGGACGTCGACACCGTTCTGCTGGATATGGACGGTACGCTGCTCGATCTGGCATTCGATAACTATTTCTGGCAAAAACTGGTGCCGGAAACCTACGGCGCGCAGCAGGGTATCTCTCCCCAGGAAGCCCAGGAATTTATTCGTCAGCAGTATCATGCCGTACAGCATACGCTAAACTGGTACTGCCTGGATTACTGGAGCGAACGCCTGGGTCTGGATATATGCGCCATGACAACCGCACAGGGACCACGCGCCGTACTGCGTGAAGATACGGTACCGTTCCTTGATGCCCTAAAAGCGAGCGGCAAACGTCGTATTTTGCTCACCAATGCGCATCCGCATAACCTGGCGGTGAAGCTTCAGCATACCGGTCTGGCCTCACACCTTGATTTATTACTTTCCACCCACACATTTGGTTATCCCAAAGAGGATCAGCGGTTATGGCACGCTGTCGCTGAAGAAACGGGAATGAGTGCAGAGAAGACGTTGTTTATTGACGACAGCGAACCAATTCTCGACGCCGCTGCTCAATTCGGCATTCGTTACTGCTTCGGCGTAACCAATCCCGACTCAGGTACAGCGGAAAAACAGTACGCACGCCATCCGTCACTGAATGACTACCGCCGACTGATCCCCTCACTGATGTGAAGGAGACGCCATGAAAGAGAAGCCCCCTGTCGAAGTCAGGCTGGATAAATGGCTGTGGGCAGCACGCTTTTATAAAACGCGCGCAGTCGCCCGCGAAATGGTTGAAGGCGGTAAGGTGCATTACAACGGGCAGCGCAGCAAGCCGAGTAAGATTGTCGAGCTAAATGCCACCCTCACCCTGCGCCAGGGAAATGACGAACGAACGGTCATTATTAAAGCCATTAGCGAGCAGCGCCGCCCGGCAACTGAAGCCGTTATGCTGTATGAAGAAACCGCAGAAAGCGTGGAAAAACGCGAAAAAATGGCGCTGGCGCGTAAACTTAACGCGTTAACCATGCCGCACCCGGACAGGCGACCGGACAAAAAAGAGCGCCGCGACCTGTTACGATTTAAACATGGCGACAGCGAGTGACTGTCACCTGCAAGAGAGATGATTATGCCGCAACATGACCAATTACATCGTTATCTGTTTGAAAACTTTGCCGTGCGCGGCGAACTGGTAACCGTTTCGCAAACCCTGCAACAGATCCTCGAAAATCATACTTACCCACAGCCGGTCAAAACCGTGCTGGCGGAGCTGCTGGTTGCCACCAGCCTGCTGACCGCGACGCTGAAGTTTGCCGGTGATATCACCGTACAGCTGCAGGGCGACGGTCCGTTGAGCCTGGCGGTCATTAACGGCAACAACAACCAGCAGATGCGCGGCGTGGCTCGTATACAAGGCGATATCCCTGAAGATGCCGATCTGAAAACACTGGTTGGCAACGGCTATCTGGTGATCACTATTACACCGGAAGAAGGCGAACGCTATCAGGGCGTGGTCGGTCTGGAAGGTGACACGCTGGCGGCCTGCCTGGAAGATTACTTCATGCGTTCAGAACAGCTGCCGACGCGTCTGTTTATCCGCACTGGCGACGTCGACGGTAAACCTGCTGCTGGCGGTATGCTGTTGCAGGTCATGCCAGCGCAAAACGCACAGGCAGATGATTTCGATCACCTTGCCGCACTGACAGAAACCATCAAAGCCGAAGAGTTGCTGACGCTGCCAGCCAACGAAGTTCTGTGGCGTTTGTACCACGAAGAAGAAGTCACCCTCTACGATCCTCAGGATGTTGAGTTCAAATGCACCTGTTCACGCGAACGCTGCGCGGGCGCTCTGAAAACGCTGCCGGATGAAGAAGTTGACAGCATTCTGGCAGAAGAAGGTGAAATCGATATGCACTGCGATTATTGCGGTAGCCACTATCTGTTTAACGCCATGGATATTGCAGAGATCCGCAGCAACGCCTCCCCTGCCGATCCACAGGTGCATTAATCCCCGTTTTGCCCGGTGGCGCAACGCTTATCGGGCCTACGGTAAAACTTTTGTCGGCCGGATGAGGCGCTCGCGCCGCCATCCGGCAACAGATTCACTCATTGTAATAAGTCATCGGCAGTCGTTTGCCATTAATGGTGATATCCCGCCAGACTCTTGAAGCCGAATCCAGTTGATGATTCGCCAGCGCCTGCAGCAGTTGATCCTTATTGAATCCCTCCGGTAGCCGGGCTGTCGCGATCAACACCCATTTGTTCTCCTTAACGCCAAAGACCAGGCTCTCCCCATCGCCAAAAGCATACAATACTTGCTCGGGCTGCCCATCCGCGTTGAGATCCTGATCCACCAACACACACGCATCCTGCTCAATACAGGAGGCGATCCGGTAGCGCTGCCCCTTTAAAAACGTCCAAAACGCGTCATCGGGCTTCTTGCTTCCCGGTGCAATCATCACCTTCGGCGCTAACTGCGTTGCCGTCAGCTCATTTACCGGATCGCGATGCCCCCGCAGGATGGCATTTAAATCACGCCTGCGCTTGCTGTCTTTGTTGAATGCATCGTCTTTTTGCAATGCTTCCAGTGCGGCGCGACCGGGTTTTCCGCTGTGATCCAGCATATACAGACTGACCTGGTCAGCCGTAATTTTCCCGCTGTAGTAGCGCCCCATATGGCTGTTGACGCTAATACGCCAGACATCAATGACCGGCGACGTCAGCAGAATCAACAGGCCCAATGTCAGGAGCGAAACGCCAAGAATGACCTTTCCCTGAATATCGAGCGGGTTGCCTCCAGCGCGCAAAATACTGACCAGATAGCCGAGGGACCACACCAGTAATACAAAGACCACCAATGCGCCATACAAACGCTCAGGCGTCCAGCCATACTGATGAATTCTCAGCCACATGGCCCAACCGGCAATCAGCATATAGAGAGGAGCAACAACCAGTGAAGCGTTAATCAAGTAACGTAATGCGCCAGGATAAGGTAACGCCTCTTTGTGCGGCTCGCGCACAATGGCCATCAGCAACAGGAAGATCAGCGTCAACGTGGACATCAGGCCAGCCGCTGACACGCGCTGTGAGATAGCGTCCAGTCCGCTAAAAGGCAGGGTCAGCATAAACATCAGCGCTAACAGTGCAACCAGCGGGAGTAAACCTGTGGCAAGGAACGTCAGCAACTTTTGCACCGCAGCAACCAGACGCGACTGCGTACGTGCCAGCACTACTGCCAGTGCGGTGATCAGACCTAAAGCCAAATAAACAAACCAGTCAGTCTCAAAGAAAAGCGTGTTGAAGAAGGTGATTCCGACCAGTTGAAACATTTCACTCCACAGCAGGAGCACCAGCCAGAACAGGCCGTTGGCCACAAAAGCGATCAGCAGCGTCAGCGAGTTAAGCCACAGGTAGGTATAAAACTGCGGATAGCGAGCCTGTTCACGACGGGCGTGAAGTTGATATTGAATCCACGGCAAAGCCAGCATCGCCATCAACAGTAAGCGCCAGCCGTAGGCAAAAAAAATGTCATCCTGCCGCCATCTGTCACTGTCTGCCACACTCCACTTCAGCCACACACTCATCGCCAGCACAACCACACAGATCAACGCCATCCAGCACCATAGAGCACGTTGCTTAAATGAGACGACAGTCAGCAAAAGCGCAGAGGAGAGCGCAATCGTTACGGGCATCCCGTAGAACAGCCAGTCACTGTTCTGCGGCGCAAGATACGCCATCAGCAGGTAGCACACACACCCTTGTAGCAGTCCGATAAAGATCATGCCCCAGCGGGTCGTTGGTGAAAGCTCAACACTGTCCATGTCGTTTTCCAGAAAGAAGAGAAAATCTAATTATCGCATCAACTTCACAAATATGAGTATTTGTCGGTCCATTTCGGAGCCCAGCTGCGCGAGGTGAATCGATATTGTTTATGTTTGAGTTACGTTTTTTTCTTACATGAATGCGATTACACTCACAAGATTCCCGCCAAAAACACTCTCTATTAACGTTTTAAGAACATTTTCCACAACAAAAAAGGGTTTCCTGCCATAATATCCGCCTCTTTGTGACAGGAGTCGCAGCGTATTCGGTTATTCGTGGAATCACCGGATGCGTAAATCTATGAGCCTTGTCGCGGTTAGCAATCCCTAAAAAACCTTACTATTCCAGGTAATACATATTGGCTAAGGAGCAGTGAAATGCGTGTGAACAACAGTTTAACCCCGCAAGATCTCAAGGCTTATGGTATCAATGACGTTCAGGATATCGTTTACAATCCAGACTACGACACGCTTTATCAGGAAGAACTTGATCCAAACCTGGAAGGTTATGAGCGTGGCGTGTTAACGAATCTGGGCGCCGTTGCAGTTGATACCGGTATCTTTACCGGACGTTCGCCAAAGGATAAGTACATTGTCCGTGACGACACCACACGAGATACACTCTGGTGGTCCGACAAAGGTAAAGGTAAGAACGACAACAAACCGCTTTCCCAGGAAACCTGGCAGCATTTGAAAGGGTTAGTCACCCATCAACTCTCCGGCAAACGTCTGTTTATCATTGATGCTTTCTGCGGTGCTAATGCGGATACCCGTCTTTCCGTGCGCTTCATTACCGAAGTCGCCTGGCAGGCACATTTTGTCAAAAATATGTTCATCCGCCCGAGCGACGAAGAGCTGGTTGATTTCAAACCGGATTTCATCGTGATGAACGGCGCTAAGTGCACCAACCCACAATGGAAAGAGCAGGGTCTGAACTCCGAAAACTTCGTGGCTTTCAACCTGACTGAGCGTATCCAGCTGATTGGCGGCACCTGGTACGGCGGCGAGATGAAGAAAGGTATGTTCTCCGTCATGAACTACCTGCTGCCGCTGAAAGGCATTGCATCCATGCACTGCTCGGCAAACGTCGGTGAAAAAGGGGATGTGGCGGTCTTCTTTGGCCTGTCCGGTACCGGTAAAACCACGCTGTCCACCGACCCGAAACGCCGCCTGATTGGCGATGACGAACACGGCTGGGATGACGACGGCGTATTTAACTTCGAAGGCGGTTGCTACGCGAAGACCATCAAACTGTCTAAAGATGCTGAGCCGGAAATCTACAACGCAATCCGCCGTGATGCCCTGCTGGAAAACGTCACCGTGCGCGAAGATGGTTCTATCGACTTCGATGATGGTTCCAAAACCGAGAACACCCGCGTGTCCTACCCGATTTATCACATCGACAATATCGTTAAGCCGGTGTCAAAAGCGGGTCATGCAACCAAAGTCATCTTCCTGACCGCCGACGCATTTGGCGTACTGCCACCGGTTTCTCGCCTGACGGCGGACCAAACCCAGTACCACTTCCTGTCTGGCTTTACCGCCAAACTGGCTGGCACCGAGCGTGGCGTCACTGAGCCTACGCCAACCTTCTCTGCCTGTTTCGGCGCGGCATTCCTGTCGCTGCACCCAACGCAGTACGCAGAAGTACTGGTGAAACGCATGCAGGCGGCTGGTGCACAGGCTTATCTGGTGAATACCGGCTGGAACGGCACCGGCAAGCGTATCTCAATCAAAGATACCCGTGCGATTATCGACGCCATCCTGAACGGATCTCTGGATAACGCGGAAACGTTCCGTCTGCCGATGTTTGACCTGGCAATCCCAACCGAGCTGCCGGGTGTGGATACGCGTATTCTCGATCCGCGTAATACCTACGCATCCCCGGAGCAGTGGCAAGAAAAAGCCAACGCACTGGCGAAACTGTTTATCGAGAACTTCGAGAAGTACACCGACACCCCTGCGGGCGAAGCGCTGGTTAGCGCCGGACCGAAGCTGTAACGAAAAGTGCCGGATGGCGGCTTTGCCTTATCCGGCCTACTGCAACTGATAAGCGCAGCGACATCAGTCGGTTAGCGAAATAAAAAGGGAGGCATTTAGCCTCCCTTTTTTCTACGCGTCTTTCGTTGTCCCCTGCGTGCGCGTGAATGGAACCGGAAGCCAGGCGCGTATCGACAGCCCGCCTCGCTCACTGGTGCCAATTTCCAGCATACCGTTATGGTTATCAATAATACGCTGTACAATCGCCAGTCCCAGGCCCGTGCCGCTGGTGCTACGCGCGCTGTCACCGCGCACAAACGGCTGGAACAGGTGTTGACGCTGTTCCGGTTTGATACCCGGCCCGTCATCTTCGACCTGGAACCAGGCGCGATGCGCTTCCATACCGCTACTGACCTTAATCCAGCCATTACCGTAGCGAGCGGCGTTAACCACCATATTAGCAACCGCGCGCTTGATAGACAGTGGGTGCATCTTCACCTGAATGACGCCTGGGCGTAATGCAGTATCAATTTCACGCTCGTAACCACTTTCTGCCGCGATCACTTCACCTAATACCGAGTTCAGATCGGCCATCTCCATCGGCATCTCCTGACCCGTGCGCAGATAATCGATGAACTGTTCGATAATGGCATTACACTCTTCAATGTCCTTATTGATGGACTCCGCGAGGTATCCGTCTTCTTCGCCCATCATTTCCGTCGCCAGACGGATACGCGTCAGCGGGGTGCGTAAATCATGGCTCACGCCCGCCATTAACAGCGTACGGTCATCGGCCAGCTGTTTTACGCCGGCGGCCATATGGTTGAAGGCTCGCGTAACAGAGCGCACCTCAGAGGCGCCGTACTCGCGCAGCGGCGGCGGAATAATGCCTTTCCCCACCTGTAACGCAGCATGTTCAAGATCCACCAACGGTCGGTTCTGAATACGGATAAACAGCCACGCGCCACCGATAGCCAGCAGCATAATCGCCAGCGTATAGCGGAACAGCGGTGAGAAATCACCCTGATGGATTTCCGTAAGCGGCACGCGTACCCAGATGTTGGGCGACAGCCAGGTTTTCAGCCACACGACCGGCGAGCTCTTGTTCACCTCAACGCGGACTTCCGTCGGGCCGCCCAGTTGCTGCGCCATCTGGTGGCTTAAGAATTCATAGTGTTGCGCCCAACGCAGACCGGCTTCTTCAGCGGCCTCGTTGGAATAGAGGGAAATACCGAGCTCACGGTAAATTTCCCGACGAAATGCAGGTGGCACTACCAGTTGCGTACCGTCCTCCAGTTGCAGTTTATCAGTCATCAGCATACGGACTTCGTAGGCCAGGACCTTATTAAACTGCTGGAGGCTCGGCAGAATCGCGAAGTTCAGCACCACAAGGTAGGTCGTCACCAGGCTTGCAAACAGCAAGGTGACGATAAGCAATAACGTGCGAGCAAACGAACTTCGTGGCGAGAAGCGCATTCGCCTCATGCTTTAGAACCGTCCGGAACAAAGACGTAGCCCAGACCCCATACGGTCTGAATATAACGAGGGTGCGCCGGGTCTTCTTCCACCATACGACGCAGACGGGAAATCTGGACGTCGATAGAACGTTCCATCGCAGAATATTCACGACCACGGGCGAGGTTCATCAACTTGTCGCGGGACAGCGGTTCACGTGGGTGGCTTACCAACGCTTTCAGCACCGCAAATTCACCGCTGGTGAGCGGCATAGGCTCATCTTCGCGGAACATTTCACGCGTACCGAGGTTCAGTTTGAACTTACCAAACGCAATGACCGCTTCTTCCTGGGAAGGCGCGCCCGGCAGTTCGTTCGCCTGGCGACGCAGTACAGCGCGGATACGCGCCAGCAGTTCACGCGGGTTAAACGGTTTCGGAATGTAATCGTCAGCGCCGATTTCCAGTCCAACGATACGGTCCACTTCTTCGCCCTTCGCCGTCACCATAATGATCGGCATCGGGTTGCTTTGGCTGCGCAGGCGACGGCAAATAGACAGGCCATCTTCTCCCGGCAGCATTAAATCGAGCACCATCAGGTGGAAAGACTCACGGGTCAGCAGACGATCCATCTGCTCAGCGTTTGCGACGCTTCGAACCTGGAAGCCCTGCTCGGTCAAATAACGTTCCAGAAGCGCACGCAAGCGCATGTCGTCATCGACCACCAGAATCTTATAGTTCTCTTGCATTGTTATTACTCCCAAAGGTTCGCAACAATTAAGTGTATATTCTTAAGAAAGCTAGCGTGAGTCACCAGCGAATTCTGGTATGAATTCCAGGCTAAATTGTTACAAAGCATATTAAACAGCAGCTTAAGTATACAATGTTTCTCGCAATACATTATTTATTCTGTTGATATGCTCGCGTAATACTAATTGTGCGCATCATCACAGAGTCGAAGGTAAAACAATAAGATGAAAACGCCCCTGATAACCCGTGAAGGGTATGAAAAACTCAAACAAGAGCTGAATTATCTCTGGCGTGAAGAGCGCCCGGAAGTCACCAAAAAAGTTACCTGGGCCGCAAGTCTGGGTGACCGCAGCGAAAATGCCGACTACCAGTATAATAAAAAGCGCCTGCGTGAGATCGACCGCCGCGTCCGATATTTGACCAAGTGCATGGAGAATCTGAAAATCGTCGATTACTCCCCGCAGCAGGAAGGCAAAGTCTTCTTTGGCGCATGGGTTGAGATTGAAAATGACGATGGCGACATCCGCAAATTCCGCATTGTCGGCTACGATGAGATCTTCGGCCGTAAAGATTACATCTCTATCGATTCGCCGATGGCGCGGGCGCTGCTGAAAAAAGAGGTCGGCGATCTCGCGGTGGTGAACACCCCTGGCGGGGAAGCCAACTGGTACGTGAATGAGATTGAATACGTTAAATGAGATTGAATACGTTAAATGAGACCGGAACAATCCGAAGCCCCCGTAGATGACTGGCATTTTTGCCAGTCAATCCGTATAACTATCCCCTGATTTTTTATCCTATAGACGAAGCTATCCATGATGAATGATTCTTTCTGCCGCATTATCGCAGGTGAAATTCAGGCTCGTGCTGAACAGGTAGAAGCTGCCGTTCGCTTGCTTGACGAAGGGAACACCGTGCCGTTTATCGCACGTTATCGTAAGGAAATCACCGGCGGTCTGGACGATACGCAACTGCGTAATCTGGAAACCCGTCTGGGATATCTGCGTGAACTGGAAGACCGCCGTCAGGCAATCCTGAAATCTATCGGCGAGCAAGGCAAATTGACCGACGATCTGGCGAAAGCGATCAACGGCACGTTAAGTAAGACCGAACTCGAAGATCTCTATCTGCCGTACAAACCTAAGCGCCGTACCCGTGGGCAGATCGCCATTGAAGCAGGCCTTGAGCCGCTGGCAGACCTGCTGTGGAACGAGCCGTCTCACGACCCGGAAACGGAAGCCGCTAAATACCTCAACGCCGACAACGGCGTGGCGGATACCAAAGCCGCACTCGACGGCGCACGCTACATTCTGATGGAACGCTTCGCAGAAGACGCCGCCCTGCTGGCGAAAGTGCGTGATTACCTGTGGAAAAACGCCCACCTGGTCTCCACCGTGGTAAGCGGTAAAGAAGAGGAAGGCGCGAAGTTCCGCGACTACTTCGATCACCACGAACCGATCTCTACCGTGCCGTCTCACCGTGCGCTGGCCATGTTCCGTGGCCGTAACGAAGGCGTGCTTCAGCTTTCGCTGAATGCCGATCCGCAATTCGATGAGCCGCCAAAAGAGAGCCACGGCGAGCAGATTATCCAGGATCACCTGGGACTGCGCCTGAACAACGCCCCAGCCGACAGCTGGCGCAAAGGCGTGGTCAGCTGGACATGGCGAATTAAGGTGCTGATGCACCTCGAAACCGAGCTGATGGGCACCGTGCGTGAACGTGCCGAAGATGAAGCGATTAACGTCTTCGCCCGTAACCTGCACGATCTGCTGATGGCCGCGCCTGCGGGTCTGCGTGCCACCATGGGCCTCGATCCCGGTCTGCGTACCGGCGTGAAGGTGGCGGTTGTTGACGGCACCGGCAAGCTGGTCGCGACCGACACCATTTATCCACACACCGGTCAGGCCGCCAAAGCCGCCGTTGCTGTAGCGGCGCTGTGTGAAAAATACAACGTTGAACTGGTGGCGATTGGTAACGGTACGGCGTCGCGTGAAACCGAACGTTTCTTCCTCGACGTGCAGAAACAGTTCCCGAAAGTCACCGCACAGAAAGTGATCGTCAGCGAAGCCGGGGCATCGGTTTACTCTGCTTCCGAGCTGGCGGCGCAGGAATTCCCGGATCTCGACGTTTCATTGCGTGGCGCAGTGTCTATCGCCCGTCGTCTGCAGGATCCGCTGGCTGAGCTGGTGAAAATCGATCCGAAATCCATCGGTGTGGGCCAGTATCAGCACGACGTTAGCCAGACGCAGTTGGCGCGTAAGCTGGATGCGGTGGTGGAAGACTGCGTAAACGCCGTCGGCGTCGATCTCAATACCGCTTCCGTTCCGCTGTTGACCCGCGTGGCCGGCCTGACGCGCATGATGGCGCAAAACATCGTCGCCTGGCGCGATGAGAACGGTCAGTTCCAGAACCGTCAGCAACTGCTGAAAGTCAGCCGTCTGGGGCCAAAAGCCTTTGAACAGTGCGCGGGCTTCCTGCGCATCAACCATGGCGATAACCCACTGGATGCCTCCACCGTTCACCCGGAAGCCTACCCGATCGTGGAACGCATTCTGGCCGCCACCGAGCAATCGTTGCGTGACCTGATGGGCAACAGCGACGAACTGCGCAATCTGAAAGCTGCCGATTTCACCGATGAACGTTTCGGGGTGCCGACCGTCACCGACATCATCAAAGAGCTGGAAAAACCGGGCCGCGACCCGCGTCCTGAATTTAAAACCGCACAGTTTGCCGATGGTGTCGAAACCATGAACGATCTGCTGCCGGGGATGATTCTGGAAGGGGCCGTCACCAACGTCACCAACTTCGGCGCGTTTGTCGATATCGGCGTTCATCAGGACGGTCTGGTGCATATCTCTTCATTGTCGACTAAGTTCGTCGACGATCCACACACCGTGGTGAAAGCGGGCGACATTGTGAAGGTGAAAGTGCTGGAAGTTGACCTGCAACGCAAGCGTATCGCGCTGACCATGCGTCTGGACGAGCAGCCGGGTGAAACCAATGCGCGTCGCGGCGGCGGGAACAACGATCGCGCTCAGGGCAATCGTCCGGCCCCTAAAGCCGCGAAACCTCGCGGTCGTGACGCCCAACCTGCGGGCAACAGCGCCATGATGGATGCGCTGGCGGCGGCAATGGGTAAAAAACGCTAGTGTGACCTTTGTGCCGGATAACGGTTTCAACACCTTATCCGGCATATTTAATATATTCCCCGCTTTTCACTACAATATATTTATCACTTTATTAACAGATGAAACCTTAATTAAACATTAAGATTCTCAATAATTACCTCCGCGAACCATTCGTTCCCAACCAGAATAAATATTGAGGAATATCAAAATTGGCTCAAATTATTATCCAATTGTACATTCCGTCACATTTATTCTATTGATGATAGAAACCATTCTCATTATCATTGTTTTGTTGATTATTTACTCTTTCCTTACGTTGGCTAATCATCTGGTCTCATGCCGCCCTGTCGCCCCATGAGGTAATCATCCAGTTAGCGAGATATAAGTAGGTCCCTATGCAATTCACTCCTGACAGTGCGTGGAAAATTACCGGCTTTGCCCGTGAAATCAGCCCAGCTTATCGTCAGAAACTGTTGTCACTTGGCATGCTGCCCGGCTCCTCCTTCAACGTGGTACGCGTCGCCCCGCTCGGCGATCCTATCCATATCGAAACGCGTCGCGTAAGTCTGGTATTGCGTAAGAAAGATCTGGCGTTATTAGAAGTGGAAGCGGTTTCCTGTTAATACAGTGAGTCTATAAAAATGAAAAAACTAACCATTGGTTTAATTGGTAATCCTAATTCCGGCAAGACAACTTTATTCAACCAACTCACCGGCGCGCGCCAGCGTGTAGGCAACTGGGCTGGCGTTACCGTTGAGCGTAAAGAAGGCCATTTCGCCACAACGGACCATCAGGTCACACTGGTGGATTTACCTGGCACCTATTCTCTGACGACAATCTCATCCCAGACCTCTCTCGATGAGCAGATTGCCTGTCACTATATTTTGAGCGGCGACGCAGATCTGTTGATCAACGTGGTCGATGCTTCAAACCTTGAACGCAACCTCTACCTGACGTTGCAACTGCTTGAGTTGGGCATCCCCTGCATCGTCGCGTTAAATATGCTGGATATCGCTGAAAAGCAGCAAATCCGTATTGATATCGACGCCCTCTCAGCACGTCTTGGCTGCCCGGTGGTCCCGCTGGTTTCCACCCGCGCCCGCGGCATTGAAGCGCTGAAGCTGGCGATCGACCGCTACAAAGAAAACGACACCGTCGAGCTGGTCCATTATGCCCAGCCGTTGCTGCAGGAAGCGGACTCTCTTGCCGACGCGATGGCCAAAGATATGCCGCTCAAACAGCGCCGCTGGCTGGGCCTGCAGATGCTGGAAGGCGATATCTACAGCCGCGCCTATGCGGGTGACGCCGCGCAAAATCTCGATGCCTCCATCGCACGCCTGAGCGAGACTATGGACGATCCGGCGCTACACATCGCCGATGCGCGCTATCAGTGTATTGCCGCTATCTGCGATACCGTCAGCAATACTCTGACGGCAGAACCGAGCCGTTTCACCACCGCGGTAGATAAAATCGTTCTCAACCGCTTCCTCGGGCTACCGATCTTCCTGTTCGTGATGTACTTGATGTTCCTGCTCGCCATTAACATCGGCGGCGCGCTGCAACCGTTGTTTGACGTCGGCTCCGTAGCGCTCTTTATTCATGGTATTCAGTGGATTGGCTACACGCTGCACTTCCCGGACTGGCTTACTATCTTCCTGGCCCAGGGCCTTGGCGGCGGGATTAACACCGTGCTGCCGCTGGTACCGCAAATCGGCATGATGTACCTGTTCCTCTCCTTCCTTGAAGACTCCGGCTACATGGCGCGCGCCGCGTTTGTGATGGACCGTCTGATGCAGGCGCTGGGACTGCCGGGCAAATCGTTTGTCCCGCTGATCGTCGGCTTTGGTTGTAACGTACCATCCGTGATGGGCGCACGTACGCTGGACGCCCCGCGTGAACGTCTGATGACCATCATGATGGCGCCGTTTATGTCCTGCGGCGCACGTCTGGCGATTTTCGCCGTCTTTGCCGCGGCGTTCTTTGGTCAGAACGGCGCGCTGGCGGTCTTCTCACTGTATGTGCTGGGTATCGTGATGGCGGTGTTGACCGGCCTGATGCTCAAACACACCATCATGCGTGGTGAAGCAACACCGTTCGTGATGGAGCTGCCGGTGTACCACGTGCCGCACATCAAGAGTCTGATCATTCAGACCTGGCAACGCCTGAAAGGCTTCGTTCTGCGTGCGGGTAAAGTCATCATCATCGTCAGCATTTTCCTCAGCGCGTTTAACAGCTTCTCGCTGAGCGGGAAAATCGTCGACAACATCAACGACTCTGCTCTGGCCTCCGTTAGCCGCGTTATTACCCCTGTGTTTAAACCGATTGGCGTTCACGAAGATAACTGGCAGGCAACCGTAGGTTTGTTCACCGGCGCGATGGCGAAAGAAGTGGTGGTGGGTACGTTGAACACGCTCTATACCGCAGAAAACATTCAGGAAGAAGAGTTCAATCCGGCAGATTTCCATCTTGGCGACGAGTTGCTCGGTGCGGTGGATGAAACCTGGCAAAGCCTGAAAGACACCTTCAGCCTGAGCGTACTGGCTAACCCTATCGAAGCCAGCAAGGGCGACGGCGAAATGGCGACGGGCGCAATGGGCGTGATGGGCGAGAAATTTGGCAGCGCCGCCGCCGCGTACAGCTACCTGATCTTTGTTCTGCTGTATGTGCCGTGCATTTCAGTGATGGGCGCTATCGCACGTGAATCCAGCCGTGGCTGGATGGGCTTCTCGGTTCTGTGGGGGCTGAATATCGCTTATTCGCTGTCGACGCTGTTTTATCAGACGGTCAGCTACAAGGAACACCCGACCTACAGCCTGGTGTGCATTTTAGCGGTCATCCTGTTTAACATCGTGCTGCTGGGCCTGCTGCGTCGAGCTCGTAGCCGCGTAGACCTCGCACTGCTGGCGACCAACAGAACGGCAAGTTCCTGCTGCTCCAGCACCACTGGCGATTGCCACTAAGGTTATCGACAATGGCATCACTTATTCAGGTTCGTGACTTATTGGCTTTGCGGGGGCGTATGGAGGCAACACAAATTAGCCACACGCTGCACACCCCGCAGCCGATGATTGACGCCATGCTGAATCAGTTAGAAAAAATGGGCAAAGCGGTGCGGATTCAGGAGGATGCCGACGGGTGTCTTTCCGGAAGCTGCAAGAGTTGCCCGGAAGGCAAAGCCTGCCTGCGCGAATGGTGGGCTTTACGCTAATCAGATGCTCTTTGCCGGATGGCGCTACGCTTATCCGGCCTACAAATGGTGCAAACGTCCAGGCCGGATAATTCGTTTATGCAGATATCCGGCTTTTTTGCGTAATGGATTCCACATAGATTTCATTATTTCAGCAAAAAAGATCTATCCTCCAGCCAGCTACCCGCGAAGGTGATGGTTACATTTACACCATTATTGAACATCAAAGCAGCGCCAATGCTCACATGGCATTTCGGCTAATGCGTTATGCTATTGCGGTAATGCATCGTCATTTGGCTGCAGGCCACAAGAAACTCCCGCTGGTGATACCCATGCTTTTTTATCATGGTTCAGCAAGCCCATACCCCTATTCACTTTGTTGGCTGGACGAGTTTGATGACCCGGAGTCCGCCAGACAACTTTATAGCACCGCGTTTCCACTGATCGATATCACCGTTGTGTCCGATGACGAGATTATGCAGCATCGCCGGATGGCGCTGTTGGAACTCATCCAAAAACATATCCGTAAACGCGATTTGATGGGGCTGGTAGAAAAACTGGCCATCCTGCTTGTTAAAGGACACGCTAATGACAACCAGTTGAAAGCCCTGTTTAATTACCTGATGCAAGCCGGAGACACCGCGCGTTTTAGCGAATTTATTCACCAGGTCGCCGAACGTTTACCTCAACACAAGGAAAAGTTGATGACTATTGCCGAAAGATTACGTCAGGAAGGGCACCTTAATGGTCTTCAGGAAGGTCACAGGAAAGGGTTACGAGAGGGATTACAAGAGGGGTTACGAGAGGGTTTGCAACAAGGCTAACGTGAGGAAGCTCTGCGCATTGCAACAACCATGCAGGTTGATGGCATAGACCCGCTGACTATCTGCAGAATCACCGGCCTGACTGCTGAGGATCTGGCTACGTGCAGCCATTAATCCCCAGCCCGGCAGCATGATTCTACCGGGCAAAACAGCGGATTTATAGCCGCTGTTTTAACGCCACCAGTGCTGCACAGAACTCGGCGGGATGCGAGATAAACGGTGCATGCGCCGCCTTAGCAAACACCAAAGACTCGCTCTGCGGCCAGAGGGCATCGAGCATTGGGACGACTTTGCGCGGAACCAGCCCGTCAAGATAGCCGTACAACCGCAGGAAAGGCATTTCCACCGAGCACAACGGCTCACGCAAATCGACCGTTTTCAGGATCTCCAGCCCGCCATTAAGTACCTCGACGTCCGGCATGGGTAATGCCAACACCGTTTTCTTCAGCGCTCGCGCATCCTGACGTGCGGTTTCCGTGCCCATCGTTTGCAACGCCAGAAAACGCTCCACTGTACGCTGGAAATCTTCGCTCAGCTGCTGCTGGAAGCCTGCCAGCACCTCTGGCTTGATACCCGGCCACTCATCCCGCGCGCTAAAGCAAGGGGAAGACGCGACGGTCACCAGCGCCTGAACACGCTCAGGATGGGTTAACGCTACCTGACTCGCGACCAGCCCGCCCAGACTCCAGCCGAGCCAGATAGCTTTCTCCGGTGCCTGTTTTAATACTCGCTCAGCCATCTCTTCCAGCGACATCGCGCCGAAACCCTGGCTGCGGCCAAATCCCGGTAAGTCGACAAGATGCAGCGTGAAATGCGAGCTCAGTTCCTCGCTTATGCAATGCCACACCTCTGCATTCAGTCCCCATCCGTGCAGCAGCACAAGATGGCAATTTCCCGAACCCTGGGTCTGCCACCAGATGTCATTCATCAGTTACTGTTCTCTTTTAGCTAACAAGGATGTCTCTATGCTAACAGTACCAGGATTATGCTGGCTATGCCGAATGCCGCTGAGGTTGGGGCATTGGGGAATTTGCTCTGTCTGCACACGGGCAGTACGCCAGCATGACAGCCTGTGCCCACAGTGCGGGCTACCGGCCATTCACACCTCGCTTCCCTGTGGTCGTTGCCTACAAAAACCACCGCCGTGGCAGCGCCTGGTTTCAGTCAGCGATTATGTTCCGCCAGTAAGCGGGCTTATCCACCAGCTTAAATTTTCACGGTACAGCGAAATAGCCCCTGCGCTGGCACGTCTGCTGTTGCTGGAGGTATTGCAGGCACGGCGCGTCAGCGGTCTTCCTCTGCCAGACAGGCTCATCAGCGTACCGCTCTGGCAGCGACGGCACTGGCGCAGGGGGTTTAATCAGAGCGAATTACTGTGTCGCCCACTGGCGCGCTGGCTGGGCTGCGACTGGGACAGCCGGACCATATCGCGGGTTCGGGCAACCGCCACACAGCACCATCTCAGCGCCCGATTGCGTAAACGTAACCTGAAAAACGCCTTTCGCCTTGAATTGCCGGTGCAGGGACTCCATATGGTTATTGTGGATGATGTCGTCACTACCGGAAGTACCGTCGCGGAAATCGCGCAGCTGCTTTTACGCAACGGCGCGGCGACTGTCCAGGTATGGTGCCTGTGTCGAACCTTGTAGAGCCTCGATGATGGGCGTATTATAACCAAGTAAAATAGTCAACTATTAGGCCATTACTATGATCCATATTTCCGATGCTGCACAAGCGCACTTTGCCAAACTGCTGGCAAATCAGGAAGAAGGGACACAAATCCGCGTATTTGTGATTAATCCCGGCACGCCTAACGCTGAATGCGGCGTTTCTTATTGTCCGCCGGACGCCGTGGAAGCAACCGACACCGCCATTAAATTTGACCTGCTGACCGCATATGTTGATGAACTGAGCGCACCGTATCTGGAAGATGCAGAAATCGATTTCGTTACCGACCAGTTAGGCTCCCAGCTGACCCTGAAAGCGCCAAACGCCAAAATGCGTAAAGTTGCCGATGATGCACCGCTGATGGAACGCGTGGAGTACATGCTGCAATCGCAGATCAACCCGCAGCTGGCAGGCCACGGTGGTCGCGTCTCTCTGATGGAAATCACCGATGAAGGCTACGCCATTCTGCAGTTTGGCGGCGGCTGTAACGGCTGTTCAATGGTCGATGTGACGCTGAAAGAAGGTATCGAGAAGCAGCTGCTGGCTGAATTCCCGGAACTGAAAGGCGTTCGCGATTTAACCGAACACCAGCGTGGCGAGCACTCTTACTACTAGCGACCAGACTTGTAGGCCCGGTAAGACGCATCCGCGTCGCCATCGGGCATTGATGCCGGATAGCAGCGTAAACGCTTTATCCGGCCTACGCCCTTACATTTCTCTGCACGTACCCTGCAACAATCCCCCTCATAATTTGACCAGCCTCTCATAATTTAAATTTTGCCTGTCCAGGTGATTCTCAAGCGCAGTATGTTACCCGTATCATTCGTATCAGCACCCAAGACGCACATAACAGCCAGCGAAACTGATTAGTTTTACGGGCAATCAGCATTGGTGCTGTGAATACGCTGTTCCCGGTCGGGACAATCTGAATTTGTCATCTAAACACTGACGTTACCCATAACAAAGTAAAGGCCAGGTAAATCATGCCATTAGTCATCGTTGCTATCGGTGTAATCTTGTTACTCCTCCTGATGATCCGTTTCAAAATGAACGGTTTCATCGCTCTCGTCCTGGTGGCGCTTGCTGTCGGATTGATGCAAGGGATGCCACTGGATAAAGTCATTGGTTCGATTAAAGCCGGTGTCGGCGGAACCCTTGGCAGCCTCGCCCTGATTATGGGTTTTGGCGCCATGCTGGGCAAAATGCTGGCGGACTGCGGCGGCGCACAGCGCATCGCAACCACCCTGATTGCTAAATTCGGCAAAAAACATATTCAGTGGGCGGTAGTATTAACCGGCTTCACCGTTGGTTTTGCCCTGTTCTACGAAGTTGGTTTCGTACTGATGCTGCCGCTGGTGTTCACCATTGCCGCTGCTGCCAATATCCCGCTGCTGTACGTTGGCGTGCCGATGGCTGCCGCGCTGTCCGTAACGCACGGCTTCCTGCCGCCGCACCCGGGTCCGACTGCTATCGCCACTATTTTCCATGCAGATATGGGTAAAACCCTGCTGTTTGGTACGATTCTGGCAATCCCGACCGTTATTCTCGCCGGTCCTGTTTACGCACGTTTCCTGAAAGGTATCGATAAGCCGATCCCGGAAGGTCTGTACAGCGCGAAAACCTTCACTGAAGAAGAGATGCCAGGCTTTGGCGTCAGCGTCTGGACCTCTCTGGTCCCGGTGATCCTGATGGCGATGCGCGCCGTGGCAGAGATGATCCTGCCGAAAGGACATGCTTTCCTGACTGTTGCAGAATTCCTCGGTGACCCGGTTATGGCAACGCTTATCGCGGTGCTGATTGCTATGTTCACGTTTGGTCTGAACCGTGGACGTTCGATGGATCAGATTAACGACACGCTGGTGTCCTCAATCAAAATCATCGCGATGATGCTGTTGATTATCGGTGGTGGCGGTGCCTTCAAACAGGTCCTGGTTGATAGCGGCGTGGACAAATACATCGCTTCAATGATGCATGGCTCTAACGTGTCTCCACTGCTGATGGCATGGTCTATTGCGGCGGTCCTGCGTATCGCACTGGGTTCAGCAACCGTTGCGGCAATCACCGCTGGCGGGATTGTGGCACCACTAATTGCAACGACCGGCGTAAGCCCTGAGCTAATGGTTATTGCAGTCGGTTCCGGTTCTGTCATTTTCTCCCACGTGAACGATCCTGGCTTCTGGCTGTTCAAGGAGTACTTCAACCTGACTATCGGTGAAACCATCAAGTCATGGTCAATGCTGGAAACCATTATTTCAGTATGCGGCCTGGTAGGGTGCCTGCTGTTAAATATGGCAATCTGATGTAAAAAAGCCGGGTGGCGCTAGCGCCTACCCGGCTTAATTTCTTTACTTCTTCTTCGCCGCTGCTTTTCGCCGCTTATCCAAATCCTTAATCAGCTTGTTCACGCCCTCATCTGCAAACATCTGCTCCAGCGTGGCGGTGAGCTTACGCCGCCAGTTTTTGTACTGGTCGCTGGTCCCCGGAATGTTGACCGGTTCAGCCATATCCAGCCAGTCTTCCGGTTGCAGGCCCAGCAACGCGCTGTTGCTGTCAGCGATGTAGCGTTGCATGCCGCGATTAAGAATCGGCGTCATCGACATCAGTGACGCCTTGTGACCAGCACGTTTTGGCAGGCAGCCGTATTTGTGCAGCGCGTCCAACAGCCCCTGTTTCGCCAGCTCCCGATCCTGATACAACCCCCGCAGCACGACTTCATCCGGGTACAGGCCCAGCGCCTTACCCAACGTCAAATCGCCGCTATCCCAATAACCTTTAAGCGTAGGAAGGTCATGCGTCGCCGCGACTGCCATTGATTGTTCCGGGTACGCTTTCGGCGCACGGAAGTTTTTCTCATGGTCATTCTCGAAATAAAGCACTTTGTAGGAGTACACGCCGCTGTCGCGCAGCTTGCTGACGATCTCCACGGGAACGGTACCCAGATCCTCACCAATTACCATGCAGTGGTGACGTTTACTTTCCAGCGCCAGAATTGAAAGCAGATCGTCGACCGGATAGTGCACGTAAGCGCCGTGATCGGCAGTTTCACCGTAGGGGATCCACCACAGACGCAGCATCGACATAACATGGTCGATACGCAGCGCGCCGCAGTTCTGCATATTGGCGCGCAGCAGTTCGATAAACGGTTCGTAGGCGCGTGCCGTAATGATGTGCGGATCCATCGGCGGCAGCCCCCAGTTTTGCCCAAGCGGCCCAAGAATATCCGGCGGCGCGCCAACTGAGGCTTTCAGACAATACAGTTCACGGTCACACCAGGTCTCTGACCCACCTTCTGCCACACCAACCGCCAGGTCGCGATACAGTCCAATCGGCATCGCAAAACTCTGGCTGGTTTTCCAGCAGTCAGCAAACTGGGTATACGCCAGCCACTGTAACCACAGGTAGAAATCCACATCGTCACGATGTTCTTCGCAAAAGCGTTTTACCTCTGGCGAGTCCACTGACTGGAAAGCTTCCGGCCACACCGGCCATCCCCAGCGCAATGCGTCCTCTTTCACCTGATGCGCATGCAGCGCATCAAAGGCTGCCTGCCAGTAGAGGCTAACTCCTTCCTGAGCCACAAACTGGCGAAATGCCGCCATCTGCTCATCGTCACGTGCAGAGAAATTTTTCCACGCCATGCGCAGCGCCGTCATCTTCAGTGCGGTAACAGCAGAATAATCAACCCACTCACTATCGCGCGCACGTTGCAGGGTTTGCTGAGTTGTGGGCTTCAGCCACCAGCTTTGCGCCTCTTTGCTCAGATGAAAATCTTCCACTGCGTTGACGTCGATATATATGACGTTCAACCAGCGACGTGATGACGGGCTGTACGGGCTGGCGCTTTCCGGGTTCGCCGGATACAGCGCGTGAATAGGATTAAGCCCGATAAACGCGCCGCCGCGTTGCGCCACATCTACCAGCATGGCGCGGAGATCGCCAAAGTCGCCAATCCCCCAGTTTTTCTCTGAACGCAGGGTGTAGAGCTGAACGCATGCGCCCCACAGTTTTTGCCCCTCCAGCAGCGCCTGCGGTTCATAGCAGCGCTTTGGCGCCACAATGACACGACAGTGGGTGCGCAGCTCGCCCTGCGTCAATGTCAGCGTGTGATAGCCCTCCGACAGTTTCGTCGGAAGGTGAAAAGATTTGCCGCCGATGGCATGCCCTTTGTGCTGTACGCCATCTTCAGTGGTCAGCAGCCAGCTAAACTCTCCGCTTCCCTCAACCGCCAGCGACATTTTCTTACCGGCGGTATAAACCATGACATTCGGCACCGGAGTTACCGCCACCTGAGTGGCAGCGGTGGTGCGATGCATGGCGTCAAGCAAACGCCGCTTGGTTTCGGCGCCAATAGACTGCGGTTTGCCGTGAGCGTTAATGTAATTGGGGCTGATCCCCGCCGCCAGCGCGGCATTATCCAGACGTTTGCTTTCCATCGCGATTCCTTAGCGTTTCGCCTGCCAGATACGCGCCTGATAATCGCGGATGGAGCGGTCTGAACTGAACATGCCGCAACGGGCAGTATTCAGAATCGCTGCCCGGGTCCAGGCTTCCTGGTCACGATACAACACGTCAACCTGCTTCTGCGCTTCAACGTAAGCCGCAAAGTCCGCCATCACCAGATACGGGTCGCCGCCCTGCTTGCCGATACTGTGCAGCATCTGGTCAAAGGCATGCTTGTCTCCGTCGCTGTATTTCCCGCTTTCCAGCTCTTTCAGGACAGCATCCAGCACTTTGTCTTTTTTACGCCATTTCACCGGGTCGTAGCCTTTGGCTTTGAGCACCTTCACCTCTTCCACGGTATGACCAAAGATAAAGATATTCTCGTCGCCCACTTTTTCGGCGATTTCGACGTTTGCGCCATCCAGCGTACCGACGGTTAACGCACCGTTCAGCGCCAGCTTCATGTTACCGGTGCCGGAAGCCTCTTTCCCTGCGGTTGAAATCTGCTCAGAGATATCTGCCGCCGGGATCAGCATTTCCGCCGCCGAGACGCAGTAATCCGGCAGGAACACGACCTTCAGCTTGTCGCCAACTTTCGGGTCGTTATTGATAGTTTGTGCAACCTGGTTGATGGCGAAGATGATATTTTTCGCCAGGTAGTAACCTGGAGCCGCTTTCGCACCAAACAGGAATACGCGCGGCACACGATCTGCCTGCGGGTTCTCACGGATTTCTTTGTACAACGCCAGAATATGCAGCAGGTTGAGGTGCTGACGCTTGTACTCATGCAGACGTTTAATCTGAATATCAAAGATAGCGTTAGTCGTTATTTCAATACCGGTACGCGCTTTAATAAACTTCACCAGGCGCTCTTTGTTCGCCAGCTTGATGTCACGATACTGCTGACGGAACTTCGCGTCGTCAGCGTATTTTTCCAGATTAATCAGCTGGTCGAGATCGTTGGCCCACTCTTTTTTCAGCGATTTATCCAGCAGCGCAGCCAGCGCCGGGTTGCACTGCTTAATCCAGCGACGTGGGGTAATCCCATTGGTGACGTTGTGGAATTTGTTCGGCCACAGTTGGTGATATTCCGGGAACAGATCTTTCACCACCAGATCGGAGTGCAGCGCCGCCACACCATTAACCGCAAAGCCGCTGACCACGCACATGTTGGCCATGCGCACCTGTTTGTTGTGCACCACCGCCAGCTTCGCCCAGACTTCAGCATCACCCGGCCAGGTTTTATCGACCAGCGTCTTAAAGCGGTCGTTAATCTCTTTGATGATTTGCATATGGCGCGGTAATAGCGCTTTCACCAGCTTCTCATCCCAGCACTCCAGCGCCTCTGGCATCAAAGTGTGGTTGGTATACGCAAACGTCTTGCTGGTGATCGTCCACGCATCGTCCCAGCTCATCTGGTGCTTATCGATCAGCACGCGCAGCAGTTCAGGGATCGCAATAGTCGGGTGGGTGTCGTTCAGTTGAATAACTTCGTAGTCGGCCAGTTCGTGCAGTTTACGTCCCGCCAGATGATGGCGGCGCAGAATATCGGCTACGGAGCAGGCGCACTGGAAGTACTGCTGCATCAGGCGCAGCTTTTTACCCGCCGTGTGGTTGTCGTTCGGGTACAGCACTTTGGTCAGTTTTTCAGCGTCGATACCCTGCTGCTCGGCGCGCAGGAAATCACCGTCGTTAAATTTGGTCAGGTTAAACGGATGCGCATGGCTGGCCTGCCACAGACGCAGCGGCTGCGCCACGCCGTTGCGGTAGCCGAGAACCGGTAGATCCCAGGCCTGACCGGTGATGATGAATCCCGGCTCCCAGTGGCCTTGTTTGCTGACCTTGCCGCCAATCCCTACCTGCACATCCAGCGCTTCGTTGTGGCGGAACCACGGGTAGCTGCCGCGATGCCAGTCATCCGGAGCTTCCATCTGTTGCCCATCAACAAATGACTGACGGAATAAGCCGTACTGATAGTTGAGGCCATAGCCCGTCGCCGACTGGTCAACCGTTGCCATCGAGTCGAGGAAACACGCAGCCAGACGGCCCAGCCCCCCGTTCCCCAACGCCGGATCGGTTTCTTCTTCCAGCAAGTCGGTCAGGTTGATGTCGTGTGCTTTCAGCTCGTCGCTCACCGCCTGATACCAGCCCAGGTTGAGCAAGTTGTTCCCCGTCAGACGGCCAATCAAAAACTCCATTGAGATATAGTTAACATGGCGCTGATTTTTTGCCGGTTTCACCGCAGGCTGGGCGCTGAGTAACTCAGCCAACGCCCCACTCACGGCCTGCCACCACTGGCGCGACGTCATTTCGTGAGCCGACGATAAACCGAAGCGCTGCCACTGACGCGTCAGGGCAGCCTGAAATTGATCTTTGTTGAAAGTAGGCTGTGACATAGGGATTCCAGGTCCTTAGGTAATAAACAACGTTATCGCTAGTTTGCCAGGCTCGTTGTTGACCTTCCTCATCCTGCCAGGGATTAGGTAGGGAGGAGGAGCGGGGATGAGCGTTAAAATGTGATCGCCGCCACTTTACGAGGGGTATTATGGCTGATAAATACGCAGGCTCTGCGCATACCCCTGAAATGCATCGCGGTTTTCGCATTAATCAAAAGGGATTATCCAGACAATATCAAACAGGAAGATGACATTTAGAAAAAATATGTAAACGGAGAAATAGTTTCTAACCTGAAATACACATTCTGCTTGAGATATTTCACATGAAAGTTTTAAGTCGAGCACAAAATTCATCGACTTTTATTCATCACCACAGTAACCATATAAAAGAAGAGGAGTTATTCCGCCCCGTAAAAATAACGCTGGATCCAGTCACCATGCCTGTTGCGACTCTTTAAAACAATTATTGCAATAGATGTATAGATTTGTGACATAGTGCAAAATCAGACACACAAAAAGTCCGCTTAGCTTGCAATAAATCCCGTTCTGGCCGACCTTATATCTATTAATTACGAAGCGCAAAAAAAATCGTTTTCCCCCATATTCACACAGTGAAGTGACTAACTTATGTTGATTCCGTCTAAATTAAGTCGTCCGGTTCGACTCGACCATACGGTGGTTCGTGAGCGCCTGTTGGCTAAACTTTCCGGCGCGAACAATTTCAGGCTTGCCCTGATAACAAGTCCTGCTGGTTATGGAAAAACAACGCTTGTTTCACAATGGGCGGCGGGGAAGAACGAATTAGGCTGGTATTCCCTGGATGAAGGCGATAACCAGCAAGAGCGCTTCGCCAGCTATTTGATTGCGGCAATCCAACAGGCGACCGGTGGGCACTGCACCACCAGCGAAGCCATGGTGCAAAAACGCCAGTATGCCAGCCTGACTTCACTGTTTGCCCAGTTGTTCATTGAACTGGCAGAGTGGCATCGTCCACTCTATCTGGTCGTGGATGATTATCATCTGATCTCCAATCCAGCCATCCACGAAGCGATGCGTTTTTTCCTGCGCCATCAGCCGGAGAATCTGACGTTAGTCGTGCTGTCGCGAAACCTACCGCAACTGGGCATTGCCAACCTGCGCGTACGCGATCAACTGCTGGAAATCGGCAGTCAGCAGTTGGCGTTTAACCACCAGGAAGCCAAACAATTCTTTGACCGTCGCCTGTCCTCCCCGATTGAGGCTGCGGAAAGTAGCCGCATGTGCGATGACGTTGCAGGCTGGGCCACGGCGTTACAGCTGATCGCCTTATCTGCCCGTCAGAACAACCATTCCGCCCACCAGTCGGCACGACGTCTGGCCGGTATCAACGCCAGCCATTTATCCGATTATCTGGTCGATGAAGTCCTGGACAGCGTCGATATCGGAACCCGCCATTTCCTGCTAAAAAGCGCCATCCTGCGCTCGATGAACGATGCGCTGATTGTTCGGGTCACGGGCGAAGAAAACGGCCAAATGCGGCTGGAGGAAATTGAGCGCCAGGGATTATTCCTGCAGCGGATGGATGATGTCGGCGAATGGTTTAGCTATCACCCGCTATTTGGCAGCTTTTTACGCCAGCGTTGCCAGTGGGAGTTAGCTACCGAACTTCCCGAAATACACCGCGCCGCCGCTGAAAGCTGGATGGCGCAAGGTTTTCCGACCGAAGCCATCCACCACGCGCTGGCGGCAGGCGACGCCCATATGCTGCGCGACATTCTGCTCAATCATGCGTGGGGGCTGTTTAACCACAGCGAACTGGCATTACTTGAAGAATCATTGAAAGCTCTGCCGTGGGAAAGCCTGCTGGAAAATCCGCGTCTGGTTCTGCTGCAAGCCTGGCTGATGCAAAGCCAGCACCGCTACGGCGAGGTGAATACCCTGCTGGCGCGCGCTGAGCAGGAAATGAAAGGCGATATGGAACAGACGCTACATGCTGAATTTAACGCCCTGCGAGCGCAGGTCGCGATTAACGACGGAAATCCTGATGAAGCCGAGCGTCTGGCGAAACTGGCGCTGGATGAATTACCCATCGCCTGGTTCTATAGCCGAATTGTCGCCACCTCGGTACACGGCGAAGTTCTGCACTGTAAGGGCGACCTCACGCGTTCTCTGGCGTTGATGCAGCAAACCGAACAAATGGCGCGCCATCATGACGTCTGGCATTACGCCCTGTGGAGTCTTATTCAGCAAAGTGAAATCTTGTTTGCCCAGGGCTTTTTGCAGGCCGCCTGGGAAATCCAGGAAAAAGCGTTCCAACTGATCAAAGAGCAGCACCTCGAACAGCTGCCGATGCACGAGTTCCTGGTGCGCATTCGTGCGCAGCTCCTGTGGGCATGGGCGCGCCTGGACGAAGCGGAAGCGTCTGCTCGCTCGGGTATTGAACTACTTTCCACCTTCCAGCCGCAGCAGCAGCTACAGTGTCTGGCGCTGCAGGTTCAGTGTTCGCTGGCGCGTGGCGATCTGGACAACGCGCGTAGCCTGCTCAACCGTCTGGAAAACCTGCTGGGTAATGGCCACTATCACAGCGACTGGATCTCGAACGCTGATAAAGTCCGGGTGATTTACTGGCAAATGGTCGGCGACAAAAATTCAGCCGCCAACTGGCTGCGCCACACGCCGAAACCGGAATTCGCCAATAACCACTTCCTGCAAGGACAGTGGCGCAACATCGCCCGTGCGCAGATCCTGCTGGGCGAGTTTGAACCGGCTGAGATTGTGCTGGAAGAGTTGAATGAAAATGCGCGCAATCTGCGCCTGATGAGCGATCTGAACCGTAACCTGCTGCTGCTTAATCAATTGTACTGGCAGGCGGGGCGCAAAAATGACGCACAGCGGGTGTTGCTCGACGCCCTGCAACTGGCGAACCGCACCGGGTTCATCAGCCACTTTGTGATCGAAGGCGAGGCCATGGCGCAGCAGTTACGCCAGCTGATTCAGCTCAACACATTACCGGAACTTGAACAGCATCGTGCGCAGCGTATTTTGCGCGAGATTAACCAGCATCACCGCCACAAATTCGCCCACTTTGATGAAGGATTCGTTGAACGCCTGCTCACCCACCCGGACGTCCCGGAGCTGATCCGTACCAGCCCGCTGACCCAGCGTGAATGGCAGGTTCTCGGTCTGATTTATTCTGGCTACAGCAACGAGCAGATTGCCGGTGAGCTGGCTGTTGCCGCGACGACCATTAAGACGCACATCCGCAATTTGTACCAAAAGCTCGGCGTGGCGCACCGCCAGGATGCGGTGCAACATGCGCAGAAACTGCTGAAGATGATGGGGTATGGCGTTTAGTTAACGCCTGATGCGCTATGCGTATCAGGCCTGGAACCCGCTTAGCACAACTCTAACTGGATATGATGGTCAGCAATGACCTGCATCACGCCAGCAGGCGGTAGCGTGTCGGTATATACTGCATCCACCATGCTGATACTGCCCATGTTCACCATCGCATTACGCCCAAACTTCGAATGATCCACCACCAGCATCACATGACGTGAATTCTCAATAATGGCGCGTTTGGTGCGAACTTCGTGATAATCAAATTCCAGCAGCGAACCATCGCTGTCGATACCGCTTATCCCTAAGATGCCAAAGTCCAGACGGAACTGTGAAATAAAGTCGAGGGTCGCTTCGCCCATAATACCGCCGTCACGGCTACGCAGTTCGCCACCGGCCAGAATAATGCGGAAATCCTCTTTTGCCATCAGCGTATTCGCCACATTGAGGTTGTTGGTCACAATGCGCAGGTTGCTGTGATTAAGCAGCGCATGAGCGACCGCTTCCGGCGTGGTGCCGATATCAATAAACAGCGTGGAGCCATTCGGGATCTGCGTGGCGACTTTGCGGGCAATGCGCTCTTTTTCCGCCGTCTGCGTCGCTTTACGGTCATGCCATGGCGTGTTGACCGAGCTGGAGGGCAGCGCCGCGCCGCCGTGATGGCGCAAAATCATGTTCTGATCGGCCAGATCGTTGAGATCGCGGCGAATCGTCTGTGGGCTGACGGAGAAATGCTCCACCAGCTCCTCGGTGCTGACGTATCCCTGTTTTTTTACCAGTTCGATGATCGCGTCATGTCGTTGTGTTTGCTTCATTATGGTTCCCTGAAATTACGTTCGTTTTCGCACATGAATAGTATCAGCAAATGCCATTGCCAGACCGACGGCCAGCCCGGCGATATGCGCGCCGTTCGCCATCGACATGCCGAACAAATCAAACCAGCCGGCAACAATCCACATCAACGCAAAGATAATCAAACCACGCTGCAGGAAAATACCGCTCTGCGGATCGCGCTCGCCGCGCAACCACACGTAGCCCATCAGCGCATATACCACGCCAGACAATCCACCAAACCACGGGCCGCTAAATTTCTGCTGAACATAACCGCTCAACAGGGCGCTGATCACGGTAATAACAATCAGTTTTCCACTGCCCAGACGCTTTTCAACCGCACCGCCGAGATACCACCACCACAGCAGGTTGAACAGAATGTGCATCAGTGAGAAGTGCATAAACGCGTGGGTGAAATAACGCCAGAATTCAAATTTCAGCGTAGGATCAAACGGCCATGCCAGCCAGAGCATAACCGCCTGGTCACCCATCACATTCATTGCGATAAACACCAGCACACACGCGGCCATCACCGCCCAGGTCACCGGACCCGCACGTTCGCGCAACGTGGCAAGAAACGGATAGCGTTGATAGCGCAAACCGCTGTCGGTCTGCCCTGACTGCCAGCTTGCCGCCAGATAGCGCGGATCGCCCGGGTTCTCCAGAAATCGCGCCAGTTCAGCATGCACGCGCTCAGCCTGGGACTCATCCGCCAACCAGACATCCGTTTGCTGATGTTGTTGAATCGTCAGGATAACGCCCTGTGTCGCCATATAATCAACAAATGCCTGCGCCACGCGGGGGTTAGCAAAAGAGGTAATCATCAACATGGTTGCTGTCGCTTCATCCACACAAAAGAGGACAGTATATATATCCTGCCCGTTTCAGGCTGCATCTTTGTTAGCTTACGAACCGTATGCCACTTCTGCCGGAAAATGTCGATGCCAGGCATCGAAGCCGCCGTCAACGCTGTAAACCGCGTCATAACCCTGCTGCAGAAGATATTGCGCCGCGCCTTTACTGCTGTTGCCGTGATAACACATCACCAACACGGTGGTGTCGAAATCATGCTCACGCATAAATGACCCCAGCGTGTCGTTCGTCAGATGAAACGCCTGCGGGGCGTGCCCCATGGCATAGCTTTGCGGATCGCGGATATCCACTAACACCGCAGCTCCCTGATGCAGCTTCTGATGCGCTTCTTCGACATTAATACATTCAAACTGATCCATTGCTCTCTCTTCTTTATTAGCAGGTGACGCTTTTCGAACATGTTACTTCTTAGTGTACGTCCCGACGGCAGTTAAACACCATAATGTTATATGTATCACTGTAAATTGTTTATCCGATGTTACCAATGGCGCGATTCTTTGCTATTATGCTCGATAACGAACATTAATGAGCTATAACGAAAGTGCGAGAGGCCAGCATGGAAACCAAAGATCTGATTGTGATAGGTGGAGGCATCAACGGTGCCGGTATCGCGGCAGATGCCGCTGGACGCGGATTATCCGTACTGATGCTGGAAGCACAGGATTTAGCCTGCGCGACCTCCTCCGCCAGCTCCAAACTCATCCACGGTGGCCTGCGCTACCTGGAACACTACGAATTTCGTCTGGTGAGCGAAGCGCTGGCCGAACGTGAAGTGCTGTTGAAAATGGCACCACATATCGCCTTCCCAATGCGCTTTCGTCTGCCCCATCGCCCGCACCTGCGTCCGGCGTGGATGATCCGTATTGGTCTGTTTATGTACGATCATCTGGGCAAACGCACCAGTTTGCCAGGTTCTACCGGTTTGCGTTTTGGCGCGGATTCCGTAATGAAACCCGAGATTGTGCGCGGTTTCGAATATTCTGACTGCTGGGTAGACGATGCACGACTGGTTTTGGCAAATGCCCAAATGGTCGTACGCAAAGGCGGAGAAGTGTTAACCCGCACGCGCGCCACCTCCGCTCGCCGTGAAAACGGTTTGTGGATTGTTGAAGCCGAAGATATCGATACCGGCAAAAAGCACACCTGGCAGGCGCGCGGTCTGGTCAACGCCACCGGCCCGTGGGTGAAAGAGTTCTTCGACGACGGCATGCACCTGCCATCGCCGTACGGTATTCGCCTGATTAAAGGCAGCCACATCGTGGTGCCGCGCGTCCATACCCAGAAACAGGCTTACATCCTGCAAAACGAAGATAAACGTATTGTGTTTGTCATCCCATGGATGGACGAATTCTCGATCATCGGGACGACCGACGTCGAATACAAAGGCGACCCAAAAGCGGTGAAAATTGATGAGAGTGAAATCAATTACCTGCTGAAGGTCTACAACGCGCACTTTAAGAAACAGCTGGGCCGTGATGATATCGTCTGGACTTACTCAGGCGTGCGCCCGCTGTGCGACGACGAGTCCGACTCGCCGCAGGCTATCACCCGTGATTACACGCTGGATATCCATGATGAAAACGGCAAAGCGCCGCTGCTGTCGGTCTTTGGCGGCAAGCTGACGACCTACCGTAAGCTGGCTGAACATGCGATGGAAAAACTGGCGTCGTACTATCAGGGCATTGGGCCTGCATGGACCAAAGAGTGCATTCTGCCAGGCGGTGACATTGGCGGCGATCGCGAAGACTACGCGGCCAAACTGCGCCGTCGCTACCCGTTCCTGACCGAGTCGCTGGCGCGCCATTATTCTCGCACCTACGGCAGCAACACCGAATGGGTCATCGGCGAAGCCACCTCGCTTGCCGAGTTAGGTGAAGACTTTGGCCATGAGTTTTATGAGGCCGAGCTGAAATATCTGGTCGATCACGAATGGGTTCGTCGTGCGGAAGATGCGTTGTGGCGTCGCACGAAAGAAGGTATGTGGCTGAACGCTGAGCAGCAGTCACGCATGACCCAGTGGCTGGCTGAATACATTGAGAAGCACCAGCTGTCGCTGGCGTCCTGATAAAAATGCCGGATGGCGGCGACGCCTTATCCGGCCTACAAAAGTGCATAAACGTAGGCCGGGCAAGCGAAGCGCCCCCGGCCTCGTGTTTTACAACCGCACCGAATCAATATGCCAGATGTTTTCGGCGTACTCTTTGATCGTCCTGTCCGACGAGAAGTAGCCCATGTTGGCGATATTAATCATCGACTTGGTGGTCCACTCTTCCGGATGACGATACAGTTCATCAACCTTATCCTGGCAATCAACATAGCTGCGATAATCCGCCAGCACCTGATAGTGGTCGCCAAAGTTGATCAATGAGTCCACCAGGTCGCGATAGCGTCCCGGCTCCTCAGGACTAAATACGCCGCTGCCAATCTGCGTCAGCACCTGGTGCAGCTCTTCGTCTTTCTCATAATACTCACGCGGCTTGTAGCCCTGACTACGTAAGGCTTCAACCTCTTCCGCCGTATTACCAAAGATAAAGATATTTTCTGCGCCCACATGTTCCAGCATCTCGACGTTGGCACCATCCAGCGTACCGATGGTCAACGCGCCATTCAGCGCAAATTTCATGTTACTGGTCCCGGAGGCTTCGGTCCCGGCCAGTGAAATCTGCTCAGACAGATCGGCAGCAGGAATAATCACCTGCGCCAGGCTAACGCTGTAATTAGGGATAAACACCACTTTCAGTTTATCGCCAATTTGCGGATCGTTGTTGATCACTTTCGCGACGTCGTTGATCAGATGAATGATGTGCTTCGCCATGTAATAGGCCGAAGCCGCTTTACCGGCGAAGATATTCACACGCGGCACCCACTCAGCGTCAGGATCGGCCTTAATGCGGTTGTAGCGAGTGATCACATGCAGCACGTTCATCAACTGACGTTTGTATTCGTGAATACGCTTGATCTGCACATCAAACAGCGATTTCGGATTCACTACCACGTTAAGCTGCTGGGCAATGAGCGTGGCCAGACGTTTTTTGTTCTCCAGCTTCGCTCGGCGTACCGCCTGGTTCACCAACGGGAAATCACAGTGCTGTTCAAGCTCGCTCAACTGGCTGAGATCGGTACGCCAGGTGCGGCCAATATTCTCATCCAGCACCTCAGAGAGCGGCGGGTTAGCCAGCGCCAGCCAGCGACGCGGCGTCACGCCGTTGGTAACGTTGCAGAAGCGGGTCGGGAAGATCTTCGCAAAGTCAGCAAACAGCGACTGTACCATCAGGTTGGAGTGCAGTTCCGACACGCCGTTAACCTTGTGGCTCACCACCACCGCCAGCCATGCCATACGCACCCGGCGGCCGTTGGATTCATCGATGATCGACGTCCGCCCCAACAGACCCGTATCGCTCGGATACTGCTCCTGCAGCGTTTTCAGGAAGTAATCGTTAATCTCAAAGATGATTTGCAGGTGGCGCGGCAGAATTTTACCCAGCATATCCACCGGCCAGGTTTCCAGCGCCTCGCTCATCAGCGTATGGTTGGTATACGAGAAGACCTGACAGCACACCTCAAAGGCATCGTCCCAGCTAAACTTGTGCTCATCAATCAGCAGACGCATCAGCTCAGGGATCGACAGCACCGGATGGGTGTCATTGAGGTGAATAGCAATTTTGTCCGCCAGGTTGTCGTAGGTTTTGTGCAGTTGGTAATGACGACTCAGGATATCCTGCACCGTGGCGGAGACCAGGAAATACTCCTGACGCAAGCGCAGCTCGCGTCCCGAATAGGTGGAGTCATCCGGATACAGCACGCGGGAAACGTTCTCGGAGTGGTTTTTATCTTCCACCGCCGCAAAGTAATCGCCCTGATTGAATTTACCAAGGTTGATTTCGCTACTGGCCTGTGCATTCCACAGGCGCAGCGTGTTGGTGGCATCAGTGTCGTAACCGGGGATAATCTGGTCGTAGGCAACCGCGAGGATCTCTTCAGTTTCTATCCAGCGCGTTTTCTTGCCTTCCTGCTGAATACGCCCGCCAAAACGCACTTTGTAGCGCGTATTGTGGCGTTTGAACTCCCATGGGTTACCGTATTCCAGCCAGTAGTCCGGCGACTCTTTCTGTCGGCCATCAACAATGTTTTGCTTGAACATGCCGTAGTCATAGCGAATACCGTAGCCACGTCCCGGCAGTCCCAGCGTTGCCAGCGAGTCCAGGAAGCAGGCCGCCAGGCGCCCGAGGCCACCGTTGCCAAGACCCGGGTCGTTTTCTTCGTCGATCAGATCTTCAAGATCCAGCCCCATGCCTTCCAGCGCATTTTTGACATCGTCATAAATCCCCAACGATAACAGTGCATTGGAAAGCGTGCGGCCAATCAGGAACTCCATAGACAGGTAATAGACCTGACGAGTTTCCTGGGATAATTGCGCACGATTAGAACGCAGCCAGCGCTCCACGAGACGATCGCGCACCGCGAACAATGTGGCGTTCAGCCACTCATGTTTATTGGCAATGACCGGGTCTTTACCAATCGTGAACATCAGCTTGTAGGCAATAGAATGCTTAAGTGCCTCTACGCTGAGTGTGGGCGATGCATAAGTAAATGGAGCATTCATATAGGTGATTCCTGGATAACTATTTCAAGCGATAGTAAAGCTCACGGTATGACTTCGCCGCGACTTGCCAGCTAAAATCCATGGTCATGGCCTGACGTTGTACAAACCGCCACAGCGAAGGCCGGGACCACAATACGAAAGCACGCCGGATCGCCCGTAGCAGCGACCAGGCATTACTATCTTCAAATACAAACCCACTGGCGATACCGTCCGCCAGGTTCTCCAGCGAACTATCAGACACCGTATCAGCCAGCCCACCGGTACGTCGCACCAGCGGCAACGTGCCGTATTTCAGTCCATACAACTGCGTTAAGCCACACGGTTCAAAACGGCTGGGAACCAAAATGACATCGGCCCCACCCATGATGCGGTGCGAGAAGGCTTCGTGATAGCCGATCTGCACACCCACCTGCCCCGGATGTTCCGCCGCCGCGGCGAGGAAACCTTCCTGTAAAACCGGATCGCCCGCGCCGAGCAACGCCAGTTGTCCGCCCTGCTCTAACAACCCCGGCAACGCTTCCAGCACCAGATCCAACCCTTTCTGGCTGGTCAGGCGACTCACGACAGCAAACAGCGGCACTTTATCGTTAACCTTAAGTCCCATCGCGATCTGTAGCTGCCGTTTGTTCTCCGCCTTATCTTCCAGCGTGTCACGCGTATAGCGCGACGCCAGCAGCAGATCGGTTTCCGGGCTCCAGATTTTTTCATCAACGCCGTTCAGCACGCCGGAAAGACGCCCTTCGCGATGGCGCTGCTGCAACAAACCTTCCATGCCGTAGGCGAACTGCGCCTCGGTAATTTCCCGCGCGTAGGTCGGACTGACCGCCGTAATGTGGTCGGCGTAGTACAACCCGGCCTTCAGGAACGAAATCTGGCCGTTAAACTCCAACCCGTGCACATTAAAGAACGACCATGGCAATTGGATGTCATCCATATGCTTTGCATAAAACATGCCTTGATACGCCAGGTTGTGTACGGTGAACACCGATTTCGCCGGATGGCCGCGCGCCGCCAGATACGCCGGCGCCAGGCCAGCGTGCCAGTCGTGCGCATGCACCACATCCGGGCGCCAGAATGGATCAAGGCCGCAGGCCATTTCACAGCCGACCCAACCCAACAGCGCAAAACGCAGCACGTTATCGGTATACGCAAACAGGTTCGTATCGTGATACGGGCTCCCGGGACGGTCATAGAGATGTGGCGCATCAATCAGATAAATGCCGACGCCGTTGTAATGTCCGAATAACAGCGTTATCCGTCCGGCGAAGGTATCCCGACGCGTCACGACCTGCGCATCGGGAATGCCGCGACGAATATCAGGAAACGCCGGAAGCAATACGCGGGCATCCACACCGTCCGCAATTTGTGCCGCAGGTAACGCCCCAATAACATCCGCCAGTCCCCCGGTTTTTAACAGGGGGAACATCTCTGAACAAACGTGTAAAACCTGCATTATCGCTCCTGTTTGATTTGCAGTTTGCGCAGCATTTCACGCGTGACCAGCACAATACCTTCCTCTGAACGGTAGAAACGACGTGCATCTTCTTCCGCGTTTTCACCGATTACCATGCCTTCAGGAATAACGCAGGCGCGGTCAATAATGCAACGACGTAAGCGGCATGAACGTCCCACCCACACTTCAGGTAATAACACTGCCGAATCAATGTTACAGAATGAATTCACCCGCACACGCGGGAACAGAACGGACTGCACCACCACCGAACCTGAAATTATGCATCCGCCAGAAACCAGCGAGTTCAGCGTCATTCCGTGGCTACCGGAACGGTCCTGAACAAATTTCGCCGGCGGCAGCGATTCCATATGCGTACGGATTGGCCAGTCCTGGTCGTACATATCCAGTTCAGGCGTCACCGAAGCCAGATCGAGGTTCGCTTTCCAGTAGGCTTCCAGCGTCCCCACATCGCGCCAGTACGGTTCGGACTCCGGGTCAGACTGCACGCAGGACAACGGGAATGGATGCGCATATGCCATGCCAGCTTCGGTGATTTTTGGAATGATGTCTTTGCCAAAATCGTGACTGGATTTTTCATCGAGATCATCTTCCGCCAGCAGTTCATACAGATAATCGGCGTTGAAGATGTAGATCCCCATACTGGCAAGCGATTTGGTCGGATCGTTAGGCATCGCTGGCGGGTTGGCGGGTTTTTCAACGAACTCGATAATTTTATCGGTGTCGTCCACGTCCATCACGCCAAACGCGCTGGCTTCTTCGATCGGCACAGGCATACAGGCCACGGTGCAGCGCGCGCCTTTCTCGACGTGGTCGATCAGCATGCGTGAGTAGTCCTGCTTATAAATATGATCGCCCGCGAGGATCACCACATATTCCGCTTTATAGCGTCGAATGATATCCAGGTTTTGGGTCACCGCGTCCGCCGTGCCGCGATACCAGTTTTCACCCTGCATTCTCTGCTGGGCAGGCAGCAGATCGACGAACTCGTTCATCTCTTCGCTAAAGAACGACCAGCCGCGCTGAATATGCTGCACCAGCGTGTGGGACTGGTACTGAGTGATCACGCCGATACGGCGGATCCCGGAGTTAATACAGTTGGATAAAGCAAAATCGATAATGCGGAACTTACCGCCAAAGTGCACGGCAGGCTTGGCTCGTTTGTTGGTTAAATCTTTCAGACGGGTTCCGCGGCCACCGGCCAGGATCAGGGCAACAGATTTTAATGGCAGCTGGCGCGCCAACATTACACGATCGTTCTTCTCTAAACTCACCATGACTAACTCCTTTTTATCTTCTCTGGAACACACACAGTCCGTGCGCAGGTCCCTGCCAGACAGCCGTAAGCACCGGATTATCCTCTCCGGCAAATGGGGGAATGGCGTGCCATTCCCCTTCAGGTAAAACGATATCTGTCACCTCAAGCGTGGCGTTTATTGCAATCAGAAAACGGTCTGAAAGCTGGATTTGCATCTGCCTCGGGCCGTTTTGCCACTCATCCGCACTTAAGGGTTGTGCGTACTTATTCAGCCAACGAACATTGCCATCGCCCTCTTCCCACCAGCAATTACCCGTTAATGCGGGTATTTGCCGGCGCAGATGAATCAGCGCGGCAGTAAATGTGGTTAGCCCACTGTTTGCCTGCTGCCAGTCCAGCCAGGTTAAGGCGTTATCCTGACAGTAAGCGTTATTGTTGCCGTGCTGGCTATGACCATGCTCATCGCCCGCCAGCAACATCGGCGTCCCCTGGGAGAGCAACAGCGTGGTTAACAGCGCATGAACGCTGTCGCGCCGCCGTTCAATCAGGTCCAGCGTGCCGCCTAATCCTTCTTTACCATGATTGTCGCTGTAGTTATTGCTAGTGCCGTCGCGATTTTCCTCACCATTCGCTTCATTGTGCTTATTTGTGAAGCACACACAGTCGCGTAGCGTAAAACCGTCGTGCGCGGTCACCAGATTGACCGTGGCGCTGGGTTTGCGACCCTGGCGTTTAAACACATCGCTGGATGCGGCAAAACGCCCGGCAAACTCGCCCAACGAGAGATTACGCTGGAGCCAAAAGCGTCGCGTCGCATCGCGGAAATGGTCATTCCACTCGGCAAACGGAGGGGGGAAATTCCCCACCTGATACCCGCCTTCACCAATATCCCACGGTTCCGCAATCAGCTTAGCGCGTGAGAGCAGCGGACAGTTTTGGATCGCGGTAAACAGCGGCGCATCCTGACGAAACGCAGGTGTACGCCCCATGACGGAAGCCAAATCAAAGCGAAAACCATCCACATGGCAGGTTTCAACCCAGTAACGTAGGCATTCACATGCGTATTCCACAACGCCAGGATGGCTCAGATTTAGGGTGTTCCCACAACCGGTCCAGTTGTAGTAATCGCCATCATCCCTGATCCAATAATAGCTACGGTTATCAATTCCGCGCAGCGAGAAGACGGGACCGTCGAGATCCAGCTCGGCGCTGTGGTTCAAAACGATATCGAGAATGACCTCAATCCCCGCTTTGTGCAGCGCTTTTACCGCGTCGCGAAACTCATCAAGCGCACTCTCTGGCGAGCAGGCATAGGCCGGATGCAGCGCGAACATCGCCACCGGGTTGTAGCCCCAGTAGTTCGACAGGCCCAGCCGCTGAAGTCGCGGTTCGCTGGCAAAATGCGCCACCGGCAGCAGCTCCAGCGCGGTAATGCCGAGACGCTTGAAATAGTCGATCATTACCGGATGCCCCAGCGCTTTGTAGGTTCCGCGAATTTCTTCCGGCAGGTCAGGATGCAAATACGTCAGCCCTTTGACATGCGCTTCGTAAATCACGGTATTGCCCCACGGCGTGCGCGGCGGGGCATCATCCTCCCAGTCATAATGGTCGGACACCACCACGCCCTTCAGCGCGATGGCGGCGTTATCACGGTGATCCGGTTCATTTAGCCCGCCGTGCAGCAGCGGGTTATCTTTTAACTCGCCCTCTACCCGACGCGCGCAAGGGTCGAGCAGCAGCTTGGCTGGGTTAAACCGGTGGCCCTGCTGCGGTTGCCATGGGCCATGGACGCGATAGCCATAGCGCAGACCGGGCCGGGCGTTGGCCAGATAGCCGTGCCAGACATCACCGCTACGCCCCGGCAGGTCGTAGCGGAGTTCGCAACCGTCCTCGTCAAATACGCATAATTCAACGCGTTCAGCGTGGGCCGAGAAGAGTGTGAAATTGACACCATGGCCGTCATACGTTGCACCATGGGGGGTGGCGTTGCCGGTTGCCAGTTGCGTCATTCCCCCTCCCGAACCAGCCAGATCGTTGCCAACGGCGGCAACGTGAGGCTCAGTGAATGCCGACGACCATGACTGGCGATTTCATCACTGTGCACTGCCCCACCATTGCCGGTATTGCTGCCGTGGTAATGCATCGAATCGGTATTGAGGATCTCACGCCATTTCCCCGGCTGATTGATACCGAAGCGATAGCCGTGGCGGGGCACAGGCGTAAAGTTACTAACCACGATGATTTCATTGCCGACCTTGTCACGACGCACGAAAGCCAGCACCGAACGTTCGTTGTCATCCACCACCAGCCACTCAAAGCCATAGGCGTCAAAGTCGAGCTCGTGCAGCGCTTTGTGATGACGGTAGGTGTGGTTCAGATCGCGCACCAGACGCTGTACGCCGTGGTGCCAGTTGTCGCCGCCTTCCAGCAGGTGCCAGTCGAGGCTGGCGTCGTGGTTCCATTCGCGTCCCTGAGCAAACTCGTTGCCCATAAACAGCAGTTTCTTGCCCGGGAAGGCCCACATCCAGCCGTAGTAGGCGCGCAGGTTGGCAAACTTCTGCCATGCGTCTCCCGGCATGCGATCGAGAATGGATTTTTTACCGTGTACCACTTCGTCATGCGACAGCGGCAGAACAAAGTTTTCGGTGTAGTTGTACAGCATACCGAAGGTCAGCTTGTCGTGATGGTACTGACGATGAACCGGGTCCAGTTTCATGTAGTCCAGCGTGTCGTGCATCCAGCCGAGGTTCCACTTATACCAGAACCCTAAACCGCCCATGTCCTGCGGTCTTGAAACGCCAGCAAAATCAGTGGACTCTTCCGCCATGCTCACCGCACCAGGCACCTGTTCGCCAAGAATACGGTTGGTATTGCGCAAGAACTCAATGGCTTCGAGGTTTTCACGACCGCCAAATTCGTTCGGAACCCATTCCCCTTCTTTACGGCTGTAGTCTCGATAAATCATCGATGCCACGGCATCGACGCGCAGCGCATCGATACCAAAGCGCTCAATCCAGTACAGGGCGTTGCCCACCAGATAGTTACTGACTTCACGGCGACCATAGTTGTAGATCAGCGTGTTCCAGTCCTGGTGATACCCTTCACGCGGGTCGCTGTGCTCGTATAGATTAGTGCCATCAAACTGTGCCAGACCAAAGTCGTCCGACGGGAAATGGCCCGGAACCCAGTCAAGAATGACGTTCAGCCCCGCCTGATGCGCGGCATTGACAAAATAGCGGAAGTCATCGCGCGTGCCGAAACGGCGGGTCGGCGCGTACATGCCGGTAGGCTGATAACCCCAACTGCCGTCAAACGGGTGTTCGTTAATCGGCAACAGTTCGAGATGGGTAAAGCCCATCCACTTGGCATAAGGCACCAGCTGATCCGCCAGCTCGCGGTAGCTCAGCCAGAAGTTGTTATCGGTATGACGACGCCATGACCCCAGGTGCACTTCATAGATAGAAATCGGCGCATCAAACTGGTTGGCTTTTTTACGCTCCTCGCTTTGCACCACTTTTTCCGGCAAACCACAGATAAGCGATGCGGTTTCCGGGCGCATTTGCGCTTCAAACGCGTAAGGGTCCGCTTTGATTCGCAGCTTACCGTTGGCATCGATCATCTCATATTTATACAGCTGACCCTGCTGGGCACCGGGGATAAACAGCTCCCAGATACCGCTCTCTTTACGCAGGCGCATCGGGTGGCGGCGGCCATCCCAGTAGTTGAACTGCCCCACCACTGACACGCGTTGCGCGTTAGGCGCCCAGACGGAGAAGCGCGTACCGGTGACGCCATCCATGGTATCCGCATGCGCACCCAGCGTTTCGTAAGGTCGCAGGTGCGTACCTTCAGATAACAGCCAGGCATCCATATCCTGGATCAGCGGGCCAAAACGATAAGGGTCATCAATCAGATTCTGCTGTCCATGCCAGACAACGGCCAACTGATAGCGAAAGAAATTTTTACGGCGGGGAAGTACTGCACAGAAAAAGCCACGAGAGTCGAGGCAATCCAGCTTGCCGACTTTGCGTCCGGTTTTGGGTTCGATCACCCACACTTCGGTGGCGTCAGGTAATAAGGCGCGGACTTCAAGTCCAGCGTCAGTTTGGTGCATACCGAGTACGGAAAAAGGATCCGCAAAATGGCCTGCAATTAGCGCATTAATCACGTCTCTATCGATACGAACGGACATGGTTGTCTTCCTGTTTTATGGTGTCACCCCTTCCAACTGATTTTCGACATCAGGTAGCGACACTTTTTTTGACCTGAACGGCGCAGCACAATTGTGCATCCTCTCTGCGTCGTCCCACCTTCAGGCAACAACTTAATACCTCCGGTACTAAGTCACCCTTAAAGAATAGCCAATGCTTTATCTTACTCCTGGTAAAAAATGAAACATCTGCGCTTACTCCTGTATTACGCAAAAAAAAGGGTGACTCAGCACCCTTTGATCATTAACAAACCATTACGCCAGTTGACGTAACATGCGGCGCAATGGCTCCGCAGCACCCCAAAGCAGCTGGTCACCTACGGTAAAGGCTGACAGGAACTCCGGTCCCATATTCAGCTTACGCAGACGACCTACTGGCGTGGTCAACGTGCCGGTAACGGCCGCCGGGGTTAACTCACGCATGGTGATTTCACGATCGTTTGGTACTACTTTCGCCCACGGGTTGTGCGCCGCCAGCAGTTCTTCCACGGTCGGAATAGACACATCTTTTTTCAGTTTGATGGTGAACGCCTGGCTGTGGCAGCGCAACGCGCCGACGCGCACGCACAGACCATCAACCGGGATCACGGAAGACGTGTTGAGAATTTTGTTGGTTTCCGCCTGTCCCTTCCACTCTTCACGGCTCTGACCGTTATCGAGCTGTTTGTCGATCCACGGAATCAGGCTACCGGCCAGCGGTACGCCAAAGTTATCAACCGGCAGTTCACCGCTACGGGACAGGGTCGTCACTTTACGTTCGATGTCGAGAATAGCAGAGGAAGGGGTCGCCAGCTCCTCGGCCACATGGCCATACAGATGACCCATCTGAGACAACAGCTCGCGCATATGACGCGCGCCGCCGCCGGAAGCCGCCTGATAGGTCGCCACGGAGACCCAGTCGACCAGGTCATTGGCAAACAGGCCACCAAGGGACATCAGCATCAGGCTAACGGTGCAGTTACCGCCGACAAAGGTCTTAATACCTTTATTCAGGCCATCGGTGATGACATCCTGGTTAACCGGATCGAGAATAATGATGGCGTCGTCTTTCATACGCAGCGAAGAGGCCGCGTCAATCCAGTAACCCTGCCAACCGCTTTCACGAAGCTTTGGATAGATTTCGTTGGTATAATCGCCGCCCTGACAGGTCACGATGATATCGAGCGCCTTCAGCGCATCCAGATCAAAAGCGTCCTGAAGCGTGCCGGTCGCGGTTCCACCGAATGTCGGTGCCGCCTGCCCGAGCTGGGAAGTAGAAAAGAAAACAGGGCGAATGGCGTCGAAGTCACGCTCCTCAACCATGCGTTGCATGAGAACAGAGCCGACCATACCGCGCCAGCCGATAAAACCAACATTTTTCATAGCGTTTTTTCCTGCAGAGATGTGTGCTGTGTATGTATGCCAGTGTCCTGGTGGCATATCCTTCACCATACAAAATGCAGCCAAAGTCGCAAGTGAAATTAATCAATGATAGCGAAGCCATCAGTAATGCGACTTATCCCGCTGCGCAAGCAAGCAGAAAGTCCGTGGTAATTATCAGGGAATTTGAGTTATGAATGAAATCATTTCAGCGGCAGTTTTATTGATCCTGATTATGGATCCACTCGGAAATCTGCCCATTTTCATGTCCGTATTGAAACATACCGAACCAAAACGCCGCCGCGCGATTATGATTCGCGAGCTGTTCATTGCGCTGTTGGTGATGCTGATATTCCTGTTTGCGGGCGAGAAAATTCTGGCATTTCTGAATCTGCGCGCGGAAACCGTGTCGATTTCCGGGGGCATCATTTTGTTCCTGATCGCCATTAAGATGATTTTCCCCAGCGCCACCGGGAATAGCACCGGGCTTCCGGCGGGTGAAGAGCCGTTTATCGTGCCGCTGGCGATCCCGCTGGTAGCCGGTCCGACAATCCTGGCCTCATTAATGCTGTTGTCGCATCAGTACCCGAACCAGATGGGGCATCTGGTGATTGCGCTGCTGATCGCCTGGGGCGGTACGTTTGTGATTCTGTTGCAGTCGTCGCTGTTTTTACGTCTGCTGGGGGAGAAAGGGGTGAACGCGCTGGAGCGCCTGATGGGGCTGATTCTGGTGATGATGGCCACCCAGATGTTCCTCGATGGCGTACGGATGTGGATGAAGGGGTAATTTCTCCTTTTTGGAGCAAATACCATGTTACCCGGAGAACGGTTCCGTTCACGTTATGTTCGTTGCTTCTCTGGAGTTTCTTCATAGGTGAACGTGTTAAGGGGGCTACGCAGCCCCCTTAACAATCCCGGCTCCCGGCAGGAAAATTGCCACTTCGTGGTTCCCTCCACTTATTCCTCCAGGCTACCGGGCCGGGCGCGAGGCAGCGTCCATGCAAAACGCGCCCTGAACCCGCATCCCTGCGGGTTCTCCCGGCCTTACGGAAACACGTCGGCAATTTTCAGCCGGACCAGCCCACACCTGACCATCTGCGTTTTTATTTGAACAGGTTTGGACAGCAAAACAAATTTAACTGGAAGTCAGAGCGTTGAAGCGATGACACCGGTCCGGCTGAAAATCGATGAGGCGTTGACGGCTGACCGGGTCTGCCCGCAAGGATGCGGGCAAAGGGGACGGCCTGCAGGGACGCAGGCTCGGCCCCGACCCGACAGGCAGACGGAATAAGACGAATAACTCGCGCAGCGACGATTTTCCCGCCGGGAGCCTGGGTTGCAAGGGAGGCGGCGGTGAGCCTCCCTTGCACGTTCACGGGTATCAGCGCTTCAAAGAAATGACACCACTGAGGTGAACGGAAACCTGAGCAATAATCACATGTTCACCCTACATGCTTAACTGAACGGCATTGCGCTGTAATTTCAGGTATTCCTTATGCTTTTAAGTCGCTGATATAACGTATTTTCATTTCTGCGGAGCGCCTTCCGGAATGCCCTCTTGTCAGCATCGTGAATTAGCCTTATCTTCTCGCTGCACCTGCAAAATCAGGTGTCAGAATTAGCCTTCTGAAAATCATACTGGCGACATATACTTCTATGTCGTGCGACCGATTTCGTCTCAATGGCGGGTCGAGCGGGGGCGTCGCAAGACGCGCCGGTATCCAGTATGACCGGTAAGGCTAACTCCGCTCGATTCTGCCACCCGCGAGATTAGCCTCTCCGGTGGTGGTTTAAATAAAACATACTGGAGGCTGCCCTATGGCGACTACCCCTCTCTTTTCACACTCTTTATTTACCCTGCCCTTTAGCCATGCCACGGACTTCACCGAACTGGCGGATAACTGCGAGCGTTTTGTCGAAGGACTGGTTGAATGCCATGACCCGGTTGAAAAACTGGCGATTTGTGCACGTCTGTCGGCCTGTCTCGCGTTATTGCAACCGACCTTAACGGAGCCTGTACCGCAGCATCTGCAGGCCAGTCTGACGGTAGAAACATTCCCGACCCGTTTTCCCCTTTTCGAGCCTGAGCCAGACCAGATGGGGCGTTACTGCCAGCTTTTGACGCATTTGCTGATGAGCAAAACGCTTTCTGATGATATGGAGCGAGTAGCAGGTGATTTGCTGCAGGATTTGGTGGGTTATTTCGCCGACACGCTGAAAGCGCCGCGCTGGTTAAAAACAGATGAAGGCATGGTAATGCTGTAAAAAAGCCGGGTGACGCTTACCCGGCTTACGGTGTGCAATGAATTCAGGCCCGGTAAGCGCAAGCGCCACCGGGCAACAGGACTCAGCTCAACAGCTGGAAAGCAATCATACCGACAATTGCGCCGACCGTGCCGAGGATGGTTTCCATCATCGTCCAGGTCTTCAGCGTTTGTGCTTCCGTTGCGCCGGTAAATTTACCGAACAACCAGAAACCGGCGTCGTTAACGTGGCTGACCACGATCGAGCCGCCTGCGATACAAATAGACAGTGCCGCCATCTGTGCGCCGGAGAAGTTTAGCTGTTCAATCACCGGCATCACCAGACCGACCGCCGTTAAGCAGGCCACAGTCGCGGAACCCTGAATGATACGCACCGCCGCCGCCAGTACGAAGCAGGTAATGGCAATCGGCAGCCCCATTCCGGTTAACGCTTCGCCCAGCGCCGGACCGACGCCGGAATCAACCAGCACCTGTTTAAACACGCCACCTGCACCAATCACCAACAGGATAATCCCCGCTGGTTGCAGCGCATGACCGCAGATCTCCATCACTTTGTCTTTTGGCATACCCTGGCGAATCGCCAGACCGTAAATCGCCACCAGACAGGCAACCAGAATCGCGGTAAACGGGTGACCGATAAACTCAAACCATTCGTAAGTTGAAGAACCAACCGGCACAAAGCGCGCGGCGATGGTTTTCAGACCAACTAATACCAGCGGCAGCAGGATCAGCGACAAGCTAAAGCCGAAGGACGGCATTTTACCTTCGCCCAGATGCGGCTCGGTAATGTCATCAGGAATGTTTAGCTCAACGTAACGGCTGATGAAATTGCCCCACAGCGGTCCGGCGATAATCATGCCCGGAATCGCGGCACACAGGCCAATCAGGATCATCCAGCCAAAGTCAGCGTGCATCTGCGAAGCCAGCAACATCGGCGCTGGCCCCGGCAGTAAAAACGCCGCAGCCGCCGCTACGCCTGCAAACAACGGAATGACTAATTTAACCAGGTTGGTACCGGTGTGACGCGCCATCGAGAACGCCACGCTGATCAGCAGCACAATCGCCACCTCAAAGAACAGCGGCAGCGCGCAAATCAGACCGGCCAGGCCAATCGCGTAATGCGCGCGGCTGTGGCCGAAGGATTTCAGCATTTTGACGGCAATTTGATCGACTGCGCCGGTCTCATGCAAAATCTTGCCGAACATCGCCCCCAACGCCACAACAATCGCCAGGAAACCGAGCGTGCCTCCCATCCCTTTTTCCATAGTCGCGGCGATTTTATCGAGCGGCATACCGGAAAAGAGACCTGCACCAATAGACACCACCATCAAAGCAAGGAAGGCGTGCATACGCGCCTTCATCACTAAAAACAGCAGTAATAAAACGGACCCTACTGCTGTTAAAACAAGCGTTAATGTACTCACTACTTACTGCCCTGGTTAATAACCTCAATGGTGCTGGCGACCACACCGTCCAGTGGTTGATCGATATCGACCACCAGTACATCGTTTTCATTTGCACCCGGTTCTTCCAGCGCTTCAAACTGGGTCACCAGCATCTGCGTTTTGAAGAAGTGGCCTTTACGCGCTTTCAGGCGGCTTTCGATAACGTCAAAATCCCCTTTCAGATAGATGAAAGAGAGGTTCGGGTTACCGTCGCGCAGCTGGTCGCGGTAGACTTTTTTCAGAGCGGAACAGACGATCAGCGAAACCTTGTTGGTACGCTGCATCGCAAAAGCGGCGTCATTCAGCGCCTGTAACCACGGTTTACGGTCATCATCGTTGAGTGGCTCACCGGAAGCCATTTTCATGATGTTGCTGCGCGGATGGAGAAAATCGCCATCAAGAAACGCGGCCTGCAGTTGATGCGCCACTTCGCTGGCGACAGCAGATTTACCGCTGCCCGATACGCCCATCAGAACGTAAACGTGGTGATCATGATTAGTCGTGCTCAAAGCGTTGCCCCCACTGGTACAAGAATCTGGAAATTGTTACGGGTAACTGTTATCGGTAACATTGTCCAGCCGGATAAATAGAGAAGCAATATCCATTCGTGCTCGAAGTGTATAAGTGTGAGCTACTTCAAACTTGTTGGCTTAAATAGATCCGCCCGGTGACAAGGTGAAACCTAAATCTAACATTTTAGGTGTGACTGCTTCACCACGGATGCGCGCCAGCAGACGTTCAGCGCCAATGCTGCCCATCCGTTCACGCGGCGTGAGCACGCTCGCCAGACGCGGCTCCATCACCTGCCCGATGTCGTGACCGTGGAATCCGGCAATCGCCATGTCATCCGGGATTTTCAGCCCTAAACGCTGGCATTCGAAGGCCGCCCCTACCGCCAGGTCATCGTTGGTACAGAAAATGCCGTCGAGCTGCGGGTATTCGCGCCGCGCCTGACGGATGAGTTCAATACCGGATGAGTAGGAAGAAGACTGTTCCACCATCACGCTGTACGGCACCAGATTGGCATCGCGCATTGCCTGCTCGTAGCCTCTCTGTTTGATGATAGTACGTTCATCAAGACGTGCGCCAAGATAGGCAACATGACGGTGCCCGCGGGCGATGATAGCGGCAGTCATCTGGCGTGCGGCTTCGAAGTTGTCGAAACCGACGGCGATATCCAGACACGGGGACTGGCTGTCCATCAGCTCAACCACCGGGATACCGGCGACCTCAATCATTTTCAGCGTACGAGGCGTATGGCTACGTTCGGTGAGGATCAGACCATCGATATTCCACGACAGCATCGATTCCAGGCGCTCTTGTTCCATCTCTGGCTTATAGCCGTAGTGCGCAAGCATAGTTTGATAACCATGGGCGTCGGTGACGGCCTCAATGCCGCGTAACACTTCAGCAAAAACCTGGTTAGTGAGAGACGGTAACAACACGCCGATAGCACGGCTGGTAGCGTTAGAAAGGATATCAGGAGCGCGATTGGGAATATAACCCAGCTCATCAAGTGCAGCGGCAATTTTGCCCCGCAGCGCCACGGAGACCTGCTCCGGGTTACGCAAAAAGCGACTGACCGTCATTTTGGTCACGCCCACGCGGTCGGCTACATCCTGAAGTACGGGTCTTTTCTTTTTCATCGTCCTGAAGCGTTAAAAAGGGATAGATTCCCCCAGTTTACCACGGACGTGCATGAACCTTTGCAGAGAAAAAAAGGAGTTTTTATTGTGAGAAATACACAAAATCATTCGAGTTGCATCAAGGCGGCGACGTAGTGAATCCCCGGGAGCGTACATTAAGTACGCGACCGGGGTGAGCGAGGAAAGCCAACACAGATGCGGCTTGAAGGATGCCGTGTATTTTTATACAGGCGGCAGGTCAAACAGTAACACTTCGCTGTCGCTGTCGGCATGAATAGAAATTGCCTGTTCATCCCAGATTGCCAGACCATCGCTGGTGGTCGCTTTGGTTCCGTTAATGGTGACGTTGCCTTTAACGACCTGGATCCAGACGCGACGTTCAGCGGCAATCTGATGCACCGACTGCTCATCTTTCAGTAACGCCCAACGGTACAGCTCCATATCCTGGTACACTTTCAGCGAGCCATCGCGGGCATCAGGCGACAGCACCAGTTGTTTACCCTGAGCGGCATCGAAACGGCGCTGTTCATAGCGCGGCGTAATACCGTTTTCCTGCGGCATGATCCAGATCTGATACAGATGCAGCTTCTCAGTATTGCTCGGGTTGTACTCCGAGTGACGGATCCCCGTCCCGGCGCTCATAATCTGGAACTCACCGGCAGGAACCTGCTCTTTGTTGCCCATGCTGTCCTGATGTTCTACCGCGCCTTCCAGCACGTAGGTCAGGATTTCCATGTCTTTATGGGGGTGAGTGCCAAAGCCCTGGCCTGCGTCAATCACGTCATCGTTAATCACGCGCAGTGCCGAGAACCCCATAAAGTTCGGGTCATAGTAGTTGGCAAAAGAGAAGGTATGCCAGGAATCGAGCCAGCCATGATTCGCATGACCGCGGTCGTTAGCTTTGCGTAAATAGATCATTGTGTTCACCCCCAGATGTTTTCGATGGAGTAAGTGTGGACTCAATCTGCCTGGGATCATAGAGGGTGAAAATTGACTCCTCTGTTCAAAAAATATGAACAAGCCCAGAGGAGTCGTTTAACGCTATTTGGCGAGGGTTATCGTGGCAGGCGTTGCCTGTTCAAAGGCGCGTTCGAGGATTTCCAGGTTGGTAAGAACTTCAGATTCCTTGACGTAATTAGGCATACCGGCGTTCAGCGTCTGGTATAGCGCATCATAGACGCGACCATAGTCCCCGACTTCCGGTTTCATCTCTTCTCTCACCGTCAGGCCGTCATCGTTGACGTACTCCAATACCCCGGTGGAATCGTCAGCAGCGAAACCGGGCTCACCCGGCATGATATTGGCCTTCAGGCTGGTTTCCTGCTGGTCGATGCCGTACTTCACAAACGAGCCTTTGGTGCCGTGAACGATAAACTTCGGATAGTCGATTTTCACCAGATGACTGGTTTTAACAATGGCTTTCAGGTCACCGTAGAACAGTTGCGCTTCAAAGGTATCATCCGGGTTCGCTTTATTACGCAGGCTGCGGATGTCATAGGCCACATGATCGGGGCGGCCGAACAGCGAGATAATCTGATCCATGGTGTGTACGCCCAGGCCATAAAATGCGCCGTCCTGCGGCAATCCCGGCTTAGTTTCCGCCACCGGACGGTAGTAATCGAAATGGCTTTCAACCTCAACAATTTCGCCGAGCTTGCCGCTCTCAATCGCCTTTTTGGCGGTAAGGAAGCAGGAGTCAAAACGACGATTCTGGTACGGCGTAACAGTCAGCCCTTTGCTTTGCGCCAGTTCGAACAGCACTTTTGCTTCTGCCAGCGTCGGCGTGAACGGTTTCTCAACCAGCACGTTTTTACCCGCCTCCAGCGCACGTTTGGCGTAGTCAAAATGGCTGTCAGCATGGGTACAAACGATCACTAACTTCACCTGCGGATCGTTTAAGATCTCGTCGAGGTCGCTGGTGAAGTGAATATGCGAATACTGCGGCGCCTGCTCTTCCGGCTTGGCGCTGCGACGGTAGATGTGCGCGACATGCCAGCTATTTTTGCGGTTGAGGACGTACGGCAAATGGTAGCGAGTGGTACTTTTACCAAAACCAATAAATGCGCAGTGTAAGGTCATGAGACAGTCCTTTTGAAGATGATTATCTACACCATAGCGCAAAGCGGCTGGAGACTGAATGTTGGATTCTTTGCCGGATGCGGCGTTGCCTTATCCGGCCTACAAAAGCAGACGCCTCAAGATCGGCCGTCGGCGTCGCAGGCAGTTTGTTCACGGCAAGCGCGCAGGGCCCGGAGCGTACTAAATGTACGTGAGGAGCACGAGCACTTCCCGGGGACAAAATGGCAAGTAAGCCAGGCTGAAACAAAACCCCAAAAAAAAAAGCCAGCAAAAGCTGGCTAAAGTAATACTGGAAGCAATGTGAGCAATGTCGTGCTTTCAGGTTCTCCGTAGGGGTTCCCCTGAATGCAGAGCAATAATAATCATTCTCATTCGCACTTGTCTACTTCTTTTTGCAAAAAAAATGCAGTTGACGGAATTTTCTTTCTCAGCGAGGGTAAAGACTCAATTAACCCTGAAGGAGATAAGGAATGAGTGAGATAGTGATACGCCACGCTGAACCGAAAGATTACGACGCAATTCGTCAGATCCACGCCCAGCCGGAGGTGTACCACAACACGCTACAGGTTCCTCATCCTTCCCTCGAAATGTGGCAAGCGCGGCTAACCGAGCAAGCCGGGGTTAAACAGCTGGTTGCCTGCATTGACGATATCGTCGTGGGACATCTCTGCATCGACGTTGCTCAGCGCCCGCGCCGCAGCCACGTGGCCGATTTTGGTATCTGCGTGGATGCCCGGTGGCACAATCGCGGCGTTGCCAGCGCCCTCATCCGCACGATGATCGACATGTGCGACAACTGGCTACGTGTCGAGCGTATTGAGCTAACGGTATTTGTTGATAATGAGCCTGCTGTAGCAGTCTATAAGAAGTACGGCTTTGAAATCGAAGGCACCGGTAAGAAATACGGCCTGCGCAACGGTGAGTATGTTGATGCCTACTTTATGGCGCGCGTGAAATAACGGGTAAGAAACCGTCAGGAAGCACTCGCCGGGCCTGCATCAACGGCAGACCCGGCAATACCATCAGTATCCCGCCGTTAAATCATCCACGGAACGCGGGTCGGACGCGCCATACAGTGCGCCATCCGGTCCTACCATAATGCTCTGCGTGCTGCCCATCGCTTCCTTCAGCGCGACTTTCTGCCCTTTCTGCTCCAGCAGCTTAATGGTGTCCGGGCTAAACCCTTTCTCAACGCGCAGTTCATCGGGCAACCACTGATGGTGGAAACGCGGCGCGTTGGTCGCTTCGGCGACGTTCATTCCAAAATCAATGCTGTTGACTACCATTTGCAGCACGGTAGTGATAATTCGGCTCCCACCAGGGCTGCCGGTAACCAGCCAGGTTTTCCCGTCTTTTACCACGATAGTCGGCGACATTGATGACAGCGGACGCTTCTTCGGCCCAACCGCGTTAGCATCACCGCCCACCAGCCCATAAACGTTCGGCACGCCCGGCTTGGCGGAAAAATCGTCCATTTCGTTATTAAGCAGAATGCCGGTGTTACCCGCCACAATCCCGGTGCCGAAGGTGGTGTTCAGCGTATACGTCACCGCCACGGCATTACCGTCTTTATCCACCACCGAGAAATGGGTGGTCTGATTACTTTCATACGGCGCGAGCTTGCCGGGCTTGATCTGGCTGGAAGGCTTCGCCTTATTGATATCAATCTGATCGGCAAGCGATTTGGCATAGGCTTTGTTGGTCAGCGCCTGCCACGGCACCTTCACAAAATCCGGGTCGCCCAGATACTCCGAGCGGTCGGCGTAGGCATATTTCTCCGCTTCAGCCATTACCTGCATGGCATCAGCGCTGCCAAACCCGTACTTCTTCATATCGAAGTTTTCGAGAATATTGAGGATCTGCACGATGTGAATCCCGCCAGAGGACGGCGGTGGCATGGAGAAGACCTGATATCCGCGATAGTCGCCGCTAATCGGCGTACGCTCCACGGCTTTATAGCTGGCTAAATCCTCTTTGGTCATCAGCCCGCCGTTTTTCTGCATTTCCCCGGCTATCTGATCGGCAATTGCCCCTTTATAAAACGCATCCGGACCGTTCTCGGCAATCATCTCCAGGCTTTTCGCCAGGTTCGTTTGCACCAGCTTGTCGCCCTTTTTCAGCGGCTCGCCGTCTTTCCAGAAAATGGCTTTGCTGTTCTCGTGATTAGGGAGCACTTCGCTGCCATAGGTTTTCAGATCGTCAGCCAGCGCGTCGTTAACCACAAAGCCTTCTTCCGCCAGCTTCATTGCCGGGCGCACGACTTTGTTCAGCGGCATCGTGCCGTATTTCTCCAGCGCCAGCGAGAAACCCGCCACCGTACCCGGCGTACCTGATGCCAGATGCGACGTCAGCGACTTTTTCGCATCGGCGTTACCCTGCTCATCAAGGAACATATCGCGGGTCGCGCCAGCAGGGGCCATTTCACGAAAATCAATCGCCGTGGTGTTTCCGTCTTTGGTTCGCAGCAGCATGAACCCACCGCCGCCCAGATTGCCCGCCTGCGGATGCGTCACCGCCAGCGCGTAGCCAACGGCAACGGCGGCATCAACGGCATTCCCGCCCTGTTTAAGAATATCCACCCCAACCTGGGTGGCTAAAGCATCCACGGAAGCCACCATCCCCTGCTGAGCACGAACGGGATGGAACACATCTTCCTCAACGCCGTAGGATACCGGCGGTGGCGCAGCCGGTGCGGCAGCCACGCTAAAACAACTTCCTGAGAGCAGAGCAGCAATGGCTACCCGGCGTAAAAACGTCGGTTTTATCATCGTTATTCTCCAGATGTACGGGGTCGGCCCCCAATAAGCCTGGTGCATAACTCTGAAATAATCATCGTAACGGCGAGAAAGGAGTAAACTTAAACGATCCCCGAGAGGAGAAAAGCGATGAAACGACTCTTACTTTTAGCCATGCTCTTGCCGTTTGCTGGCTTTGCACAGCCCATCAACACCATGAATAACCCGAATCAACCCGGTTATCAGATCCCGAGTCAGCAGCGTATGCAAACCCAAATGCAATCACAGCAGATTCAGCAGAAAGGGATGCTCAACCAGCAGTTGCAAACGCAGACGCGCATGCAGCAACAGCATATGGAAAACCAAATCAACACGAACACCCAGCGCGTGCTGCAGTCTCAGCCGGGCGAGTTGAATCCTGGACAGCAGCAAATGCTGCCTAACAGTAACGGTGGGATGTTGAGTGGAACCCGTAATCCGGACAGCTCGCTCAATAAGCAACATATGCTGTCGGAGAAAAAGAACGGCGACATGCTGAAGCCCTCCAGCACGCCGCAGCCTAACGTTCCGTTAAAAACGATTGGGCCTTAACAGGGCTGGAAATCCGGGCCAATCGTATCAATGGCATCGGTACAGATGCAGTCCACACCCCAGCGCAGCAGTTCCGCCGCGCGCTGGGGTCGGTTGACGGTATACACCAGAATACGTAGCCCCGCATCGCGCAGCGCATCCACGCGCGCCTCATCCAGCAGCTTATGATTAAGATGAATAGAGACGCAGCCAAGCCGCGTGGTCAGCTCGCGCCAGTCTTCGCGCCATTCATCCAGCAGCAAACCTCTCGGCAGTTCAGGCACCGCCTGCTGCGCCGCTTCTAGCGCATCAATTTCAAAGGATGACAACAGTGGTGGCGTCATTCCCGCCCACAGTTCCCGCGCGGCCAGCGCCACGACCTTCCCGGTGAGCGCCCCCGTCCCGGTGGTGGGTTTGATCTCAATATTTGCCATCATGCCGTGCTGGCGACAGCGCTCAGCAACTTGCGAGAGCAGCGGCAACGGTTCGCCTTTAAACTCACCGCTAAACCAGCCGCCGGCGTCCACGCGCAATAGATCCTGCCAGTTCAATTCGCCAGCCACGCCCCAGCCGTTGCTGGTGCGTTCCAGGTTGTCGTCATGCAGTAAGAAGATCTCACCGTCTTTCGACAATTTAGCGTCAAACTCAATCATGGTATGCCCGTATCGCGCCCCCACGTCGATCGCCGCCAGGGTATTTTCCGGTGCCAGCTTACCGCCGCCACGATGGGCGACAATATGGGGGTAAGGCCAGTTACTCATACACGTTGTCCTGTTTCGCCATCAAAAAGATGCAGATGATTTTCTGGCAGATGCAGCCACAGCGTGCTACCTGCCGTCGGGCGATGCTGATGCGCCAACCGCACCACCAGCTTTTGCTCACCCCAACGTCCATGTGCCAGATTATCCGCACCCAGCATTTCCAGCGTGTCGACAACCAGCGGCACGCCGCCTTCAGCCTGCGAGCTTAGCGCAATATGCTCCGGGCGGATACCCAGCGTCATGTTACGCCCAATACACTCCCTGGCGCTTCTTCCGATGGGCAACGTCATGCCGCCCTCCAGCTCAAAATGGGTACCCGCAGCGCTGATGCGCCCGTCGAGCAGATTCATCGCCGGGCTGCCGATAAAGCTCGCCACAAAGCGGCTGGCAGGCTTTTCATACACCTCAACCGGCGTCCCTACCTGCTCGGCAATGCCTTTGTTCATCACCATCACCCGTTGGGCGAGGGTCATCGCTTCAACCTGGTCGTGCGTCACGTACAGCGAGGTGGTTTTCAGTCGGCGATGCAGATGTTGTAACTCCAGACGCATCTGTACGCGCAGCTTGGCATCAAGGTTAGAAAGCGGCTCATCGAACAGGAATACCGCCGGGTCACGCACAATCGCTCGTCCCATCGCTACGCGCTGGCGCTGGCCGCCGGAAAGTTCGCGCGGACGACGTTTGAGCAGCTCACCCAGCTCGAGAATACGTGCCGCCTCTTTTACCCGCTCAGCAATATGCTCCTTGCCCATCCCGCGGATTTTCAGCCCCCAGGCCATGTTTTCTTCCACGCTCATATGCGGGTAGAGAGCATAGTTTTGAAAGACCATCGCAATGCCGCGATCCTTCGGCTCCATCTCGGTGACGCGTTTATTATCAATCCAGATATCGCCGCCGCTTACCCGTTCAAGCCCGGCCACCATCCGCAGCAGCGTAGACTTACCGCAGCCGGATGGCCCAACCATCACAATAAATTCCCCGTCCGCGACGTCCAGCGTCAACGGTTTAATCACCTGGGTTTTGCCGTCCCAGCTTTTGGTTACTGCCTGTAGTTTTAAACCAGCCATTTTTATTTCTCACTATCGACCAGGCCACGTACGAAGGCACGCTGCATGGCTAACACGATGATTACCGGAGGGATGAGCGTCAGCAGCATGGCTGCCATTACCTGGTTCCACTGCGTTGTGCCTTCACCGGTGGCAATCATGCCTTTGATACCCGCCACCGCAGTGCCCAAATTGACGTCGGTAATAATTAACAACGGCCACAAATACTGGTTCCAGCCGTAGATAAAGGTAATAACGAACAGCGCCGCCAGATTGGTTTTTGACAACGGTAGTACGATATCGCGGAAAAAACGCATTGGTGACGCGCCGTCAATACGCGCCGCCTCAACCAGTTCATCCGGCAGGGTCATAAAGAACTGACGGAACAGGAAAGTCGCTGTCGCAGATGCCATCAACGGCAGTGTCAGACCCGCATAGCTGTCGAGCATCTTCAGATTGGCGATCACTTCTACCGTCGGGAAAATACGCACCTCAACCGGTAGCATCAGGGTGATAAAAATCATCCAGAAGAACAGGTTGCGCAGCGGAAAGCGAAACCAGACGATGGCGAATGCGGAGAGCATAGAGACGGTAATTTTCCCTACCGTAATGCTGAACGCCATGATGAAACTGTTGAGCATCATCAGCCAGAACGGCGCGCTGTTGACGCCCACGCCGTTGACCCAGATGTATTTCATGTTTTCCAGCAGTTGCGAGCCGGGAACCAGTGTCATCGGCGTCTCAAACACCGCTTTGTTGTCCAGCGTCGCCGCGACAAACGCGACGTACAACGGAAACAGGATCACCATGATCCCCATAATCAACATGGCATGGCTGAATATTGTCAGCCCACGACGGTTCTCAATCATTGGTAACGCACCTTACTTTCCACATAGCGGAACTGCACCACCGTCAAAATAATGACCAGGAACATCAGCACCACCGATTGTGCAGCGGAAGAAGCCAGATCCAGCCCGACAAAACCTTCGCGATAGATCTTATAAATCAGCGTCGTGGTCGCCTGTACCGGCCCGCCTGCAGTGGCAGCATCAATCACCGGGAAGGTGTCAAAGAAGGCATACACCAGATTCACCACCAGCAGGAAGAAGCTCACCGGGGCAATGAGCGGCAGCGCCAGTTTAAAGAAGCGGCGAACCGGCCCCGCACCGTCAATCGCGGCGGCTTCGATCAGCGAGCGAGGAATAGACTGCAGTGCGGCAAAGAAGAACAGGAAGTTGTAACTAATCTGCTTCCAGACCGACGCAAACACCACCAGGAACATTGCCTGACCGCTGTTTTGCGCATGGTTCCAGTCATAGCCAAACTCACCGAGAAAATGGGTAATCAACCCGCGCCCGGGGTTAAACAGGAAGATCCACAATACGGCAGCAACGGCGGGCGCAACGGCGTAAGGCAACAGCATCAGCGTTTGGTAAAAACGGCTGCCGCGCACCACGTAATTCACCAACGCCGCAAAAAATAACGACACCAGCAGACCGCTTACCGTGACTAACGTACTGAACTTAATGGTGGTCCAGAATGAGTCGAGGTAGTACGGGTCATGAAACAGCGCGACAAAGTTTTCCAGTCCGACAAACTGGCTGGAAAGACCAAACGGATCAACGGATTGTAGCGAGTACCACAGCGCTTCACCGGCAGGCCAGATAAAGAAAATAACGGTGATAACCAGCTGCGGAGCCACCAGTAAATAGGGAAGCCAGCGCGAACGGAACACCGGACGGGATGAAGACATGGAAGTTTGATTCCTGAACAGCGCCGGATGGCGCTACGCTTATCCGGCCTACGCGCATTTGTAGGCCGGGTAAGGCGCAGCCGTCACCCGGCATTTCACATTACGATTTGGTCGATTGCTCAAAGCGACGCAGTAACTGATTGCCACGCTCAACGGCGGCATCCAGCGCCTGCTGCGGGGTTTTCTTCCCGGTCCAGACGCTTTCCAGCTCTTCATCCACGATGGTGCGGATCTGCGGCATGTTGCCCAGACGCAGCCCTTTGGTGTACGGCAACGGCGGCTTGTTGAGCATTTGACGCGTAGCGATATCCGCCCCCGGATTCTTCTCATAGAAGCCCTGCTCACGGGTCAAATCGTAGGCCGCGGTGGTGATCGGCAGATAGCCAGTCTTCTGGTGCCATTCGGCAGCAATTTCAGGCTTCGCCAGGAAGTTGAGGAACTTCGCCACGCCTTCGTAGGTGGGTTTGTCTTTACCCTGCATCACCCACAGGCTGGCTCCACCGATAATGGCGTTCTGCGGCGCGCCCTTCACATCGGCATCGTACGGCATCATCCCGACGCCATAGTTGAATTTCGCGTAATGGCGGATGTCAGCCAGAGAACCGGAAGACGCGGTGGTAATGGCGCAATCCCCGTTATAGAACTTCTCAGTGGATTCGTCCTTACGCCCGAAGTAGCTGAAATCGCCTTTTTTGTTCAGCTCTTCCAGCAGAGCGATATGTTTTACCTGTTCCGGTTTATTGAACTCCAGCACTGCGTCAGTACCGTCAAAACCGTTGTTTTTGGTTGCTACCGGCAGACCGTTCCAGGCGCTGAAGTTTTCAATCTGAATCCATCCCTGCCAGCCGCTGGCGTAACCGCACTTCATGCCTGCCGCTTTCAGCTTCGCGGTGTACTCCGCCAGGTCCTGCCAGGTTTTCGGCGGCTGCTCAGGGTCTAAACCAGCTTTTTTAAAGGCATCTTTGTTGTAGTACAGCACCGGAGTGGAGCTGTTAAACGGTTGAGAAAGCAAATGTCCGCTTTTAGAGTCGGTGTAATAACCGGATACCGTCGGTACGAACTGAGACTCATCGAAGTTAATACCAGCCTCTTTGAATACTTCATAGACCGGTTTAATGGCTTTCGAAGCCATCATCGTTGCTGTACCCACTTCATAAACCTGTAGCAGCGCGGGCGCGTTTCCGGTACGGAAAGCGGCAATTCCTGCACTCAGGCTCTGCTCGTAGTTGCCTTTGTACTGCGGAACAATTTTGTAGTCGGGATTGGCGGCATTAAAACGTTGCGCCAGAGAATCAACTTCTTTACCCAGTTCGCCTTCCATTGAGTGCCAGAATGGGATGGTGGTGACCGCCAGTGCCTGACCTGCAAACGCCAGGCTAAGTGCCAGTCCTAAAGCTGTATGTCGTAACGATATCATCGGTTATCTCTCTTGTTGTGCCGGATGCGCGATATCACGCGTTTTATGCTCGCGGGGGTAACATGACATGCTCGAATGACAGAAAAATAACTTTTTTATTACAAAAAAAAGATAGTAAGGCGACAAACAGATGGCAAGGCGGTGAAAGCGTAGTGACAGGAAAATGCGGAGTGGTGCACAACAAAGCCGGGTAGCGGTATGCTTTACCCGGTGAATAAAGAAGGTTTTGTCACCCTGGTAAGATCAGGCAGGCTGTGCAAACGTGAATTCCAGCGCCAGACCCAGGATCTGCATACCATGAATGTTATCTTCCGGAGATATCGCCACCAGGCTTTCCAGAAACTTGAGTCGCCGTGACTGGGCGTTGATGATGAGTTTTCCCCGTAATGCAGGAAGCTTCAGCGAAGAGATGGGATAAACCACGCGCCCACAGACTTCCACCGGCAGCTTGCGCAAATCGACTTGCTGAAGCACGCCCACAGAGGAATACAGCAGCGCTACAGGCGTTACGGCGAGCAATGGTGATGGACTAATACTGACAAAATCCAGCAGGAGTTCTGGACGCAGATAGTTCAGCCCATTAAAGGAAACCGTGACGCCATCAATTGCGGGCATGGGCTGCACATTAGTTTGATGCGGTGAATCATTCATGCAATTACCATTGATATAAAATATAAATCAAGCTATTGATTATACAGAATATAGTGCACAAATGCTGGGACAGAACTCGCAATCCTTGCAGGTATGAATGATTGCCTTTCCAGTCTTACTCTCTTCGCCAGCGGCGTTCATATTCGTTCTGTAAACGCTGCTGTTCCCGCCGCTCACGGTCACGCTGGATATCCGATTTTTCATCTTCCCAGCCCGGACACACAGAACTGCTGAATACCTCGCAGGGTGAATTGGATTGTGCTGACGGGTTGACCGGCTTTTCTTGCCAGATTGCAGGATCGCGCGGATCGAAAGTTTGCTCTTTCACTGCCTGCGCACTGAATGAGCCGGCCAATAGTAGACTTCCAATAGCCATACAGGCACCTGAACGTGTCATCCTTTCTCCATGTTCATTTTTATTATTGATAATCATTATCAATAATAACATAGCGCAATAAAAAAGGGGCCTGATGAGCCCCTTGTCTATTTAGATAACTGTTAACCGCCCAAATAAGCGCTACGCACCGCTTCGTTAGCCAGCAATGCATCACCGGTATCTTCCAGCACCACGTGGCCGTTTTCCAGCACGTACCCACGGTCGGCGAGTTTCAGTGCCTGGTTGGCGTTTTGTTCGACGAGGAAAATCGTCATCCCCTGCTCGCGCAGTTGCTCAATGGTGTTAAAGATCTGCTGGATGATAATCGGCGCCAGACCCAGCGACGGTTCATCAAGCAGTAGCAGCCTCGGCTGGCTCATCAGCGCACGGCCTATCGCCAGCATCTGCTGTTCGCCGCCGGACATCGTTCCCGCACGTTGAATACGGCGCTCATGCAGGCGAGGAAACAGGTCATACACCCACTTGATACGTTCCTGAAACTGGCCTTTCTCGGCAAAGAAACCACCCATCGCCAGGTTCTCTTCCACCGTCATACGGGAAAACACGCGACGCCCTTCCGGGACAATCGCCACCGCTTCACGCATGATTTTTGCCGTCTGCCAGTCGGTAATATCTTTACCATCAAAGACAATACGCCCACTTGTTGCCCGAGGATCGCCGCACAGCGTCCCGAGCAGCGTGGTTTTCCCCGCACCGTTGGCACCGATAAGCGTCACGATTTCACCCTGGTTGATATACAAGCTGACATCGTGCAGAGCCTGGATCTTGCCGTAGTGGGCGTTGACGTTGTCAAAAGACAACATGACTTTTTCCATCTTATGCCTCACCACCATTATGCTTCGCCTAAATAGGCGCGGATCACGTCCGGGTTGTTACGAATCTGCTCCGGTGTCCCGTTCGCCAGCGGCGTCCCCTGGTTCACCACGTAAATACGGTCTGAAATGCCCATCACCAGCTTCATGTCGTGCTCAATGAGCAGGATGGTGGTGTCGTGATGATCGCGCAGCTCAGCAATCAGCTCATCCAGCTCTTTGGTTTCTTTCGGGTTAAGACCCGCAGCAGGTTCATCGAGCATCAGAATTTCCGGCTGAGTGACCATGCAACGGATAATCTCAAGACGGCGCTGGTCGCCATAGGCCAGGTTGCTCGCCTGCCGGTTAGCATGCTGCAGCAGGCCGATACGATCAAGCCAGGTGGCGGCGCGCTCCAGCGCTTCATCCTGCGCGCGGCGAAAAGCAGGGGTTTTTAGCAGCCCGGAGAAAACCCCAGCTTTCAGTTGCTGATGCTGCGCCACCAGCAGATTTTCAATCACCGTCATTTCGCGAAACAGACGCACGTGCTGGAAGGTACGCACCACGCCCATACGCGCAATTTGCTGGCCCGGCAGCCCTTCAAGGTGCTGGTCGCGCAGCTTAATCGTCCCTCCGGTCGGCTTATAGAACCCGGTCAGGCAGTTGAAGACCGTGGTTTTCCCCGCGCCGTTCGGGCCAATCAGGGAGACTATCTCTTTTTTATGCAAATCCAGAGACACATTGTTGACTGCCAGCAGGCCGCCAAAACGCATCATCAGGCCGCTAACCGATAATAATGGCTGACTCATGCCTGCTCTCCTTTTGCTTCCCCGTTTTTCAGCTTCAACTGTGGACGGGTCATCGGCAGCAAGCCCTGCGGACGCCAGATCATCATCAGTACCATTAAACCACCCAGCATTAACATGCTGTATTCATTGAAATCACGCATCAGCTCGCGTGACACCACCAGCAGGATGGCCGCCAGGATCACCGCAAACTGTGAGCCCATTCCGCCCAGTACCACAATCGCCAGCACAAAGGCCGACTCGGCAAAGGTGAAGGATTCCGGGCTGACAAAGCCCTGGCGCGCGGCAAACAACGTACCGGCAAAACCGGCGAACGCGGCGCTGATGGTAAAGGCGGTCAGCTTGATGCGCGTAGGGTTTAAGCCCAGTGAACGGCAGGCGATTTCATCTTCACGCAACGCTTCCCATGCACGGCCCAGCGGCATACGCAACAGGCGGTTGATGACAAACAGCGAGAAGACCACCAGCAGCAGCGCCACCAGGTAGAGGAAAATGACGCGGTCAGAGGGATCGTACTTGACGTTAAAGAAGTTGCTGAAGGTATCCCAGCCTCCTTCACGGGCGGTACGGCTAAACTCCAGACCGAAAAAGGTCGGTTTCGGGATCTGGCTGATACCGTTCGGGCCACCGGTGACTTCAGTATTATTGAGCAACAGGATACGCACGATTTCGCCAAAGCCTAAGGTCACTATTGCCAGGTAGTCGCCGCGCAGACGCAGAACCGGGAAGCCAAGCAGGAATCCTGCCGCCGCCGATACCAGTCCCGCCAGCGGCAAACAGGTCCAGAAGCCGAGGCCGTAATAGTGGTTCAGCAGCGCGAAGGTATAGGCGCCAATGGCGTAGAAGCCGCCGTAGCCCAGCACCAGCAGGCCGGAAAGCCCCACCACCACGTTTAAGCCGAGGCCAAGGATGATATAAATCATCGTCAGCGTGGCGATATCCACCGTGCCGCGCGACACCATAAATGGCCATGCGACAGCAATGACCAACAGCGCCACCAGGAACAGCTTCTGTTTAACGGTGGAGCCGTCAATCGCCGGCAGAATAAACTTCGGCCCGGAGACGCTCTTCAGGCTCTTCTGGAAAACGGGACGCAGCAACTGGAAGAGGAAGACCACGCCAGTACCAATAAACACCCACTGCCAGCGAATATCCGAGGCGGTATCGACCACCAGCTTGGTACCGTCCAACTCTAACTGAACGCCCATAAAGACGCCCGCCAGGACGAAGAACATGGCGGCAGAGAGCAGCGCCATTGCAAAATGCATCGGTTTCATACTTTCTCTACCTCCGGGCGACCCAGAATACCGGTCGGCATCACCAGCAGCACCAGAATCAGCAGCGCGAACGACACCACGTCTTTGTATTCAGTACTCAGATAAGCAGAGGAAAGCGCTTCCGCGACGCCCAGAATCAGGCCGCCGATCATCGCCCCGGGGATGCTACCGATGCCACCAAGCACCGCGGCGGTAAACGCCTTCATCCCGGCCATAAAGCCGATGTAGGGATTAATTACGCCATAGAACTGACCGAGCAGCACGCCTGCGACCGCCGCCATTGCCGCGCCAATCACAAAAGTCAGCGCAATCACGCGATCGGTGTTGATGCCGAGCAGGCTGGCCATTTTCAGGTCTTCCGCGCAGGCACGACAGGCGCGCCCCATACGGGAATAACGGATAAACAGCGTCAGCGCCAGCATCGCCAGGAAGGTTACAATCCAGATAACCAGCTGCATGGTGGTGATGGAAGCAGAGAAGTTTTCGCTACTGCCAACGGTCCACTGGCCATTAAACAGGCTGGGCAGTGCCACATCGCGCGAACCTTCCGTCAGGCTGACGTAGTTTTGCAGGAAGATAGACATCCCGATAGCGGAAATCAGCGCGATCAGGCGCTTAGAGCTGCGCACGGGTCGATACGCCACGCGTTCAATGCTCCAGCCGTAGGCGCTGGCAATCACAATCGCGCCGACGAAGCCCGCCGCGACCAGTAGCCAACTGGAATCAATGCCCATCATCATTAGCGCGGCGATGATCATAAAGGAGACATAACTGCCGATCATATACACCTCGCCGTGGGCGAAGTTGATCATGCCGATAATGCCGTACACCATCGTGTAGCCAATGGCGATCAGCGCGTAGGTGCTTCCCAGCGTGACGCCGTTAAACATCTGCTGCAAGAAATAGAGGAACTGCTCGGACATAAGGTAACCTTTCTTAACCCGCCCGTTTTACACGGGCGGTGGGATAACTCGTCTTCAGGTATTACTTCGCGACGGTCGATGAACCGTCCGCATGCCACTGGAAGACACCAAACTCAAATCCCTTCAAATCGCCTTTTTCGTCCCATTTCAGCGGCCCAATCACGGTATCAGCCCCGTGTGCTTTCAGATCTTTCACCAGGTCCAGCGGTTCTTTGCTACCGCTACGATCCATTGCTGTCGCCAATGACTGGACGGCTGCATAAGTGATCCACACGTACGGTCCAGTTGGATCTTTCTTGTCAGCTTTGAGCGCATCGACGATAGCTTTATTCGCCGGATCCTGGTCATAGCGTTTTGGCATGGTCACCAGCATGCCTTCAGCGGCATCACCGGCAATGTTAGACAGCGACGCATTGCCGACGCCCTCTGGTCCCATAAACTGGGTTTTCAGCCCGACGGAACGTGCCTGGCGCAGCATTTGCCCCATTTCCGGGTAGTAGCCGCCGTAATAAACAAAGTCGATATTTTCTTTTTTCAGGCGAGCGATCAGCGCAGAGAAATCTTTTTCCCCGGCGGTGATACCGTCAAAGAAAACGATGTTGGCTTTACCTGCTTTCAGGCTGTCCTGCACCGAACGCGCCAGGCCTTCACCGTACTGCTGTTTGTCATGAATGATGGCGATACGCTGCGGCTTCACCTTCTCCAGGATGTATTTCGCGGCAGTCGGCCCCTGAGAGGAGTCCAGACCCGCGGTACGCATGATGTGAGCGTAACCACGCTGCGTCAGCTCCGGGTTAGTCGCTCCCGGAGAAATCATCAGAATGCCTTCGTCTTCGTAAATATCTGATGCCGGTTGAGTCGATGAAGAACAAAGGTGGCCAATTACGTACTGAATGCCGTCGTTGACGATTTTGTTCGCTACCGCAACAGCCTGTTTCGGATCGCAGGCATCGTCATATTCCACGGCGACCAGCTTGTCGCCTTTGATCCCACCTTTGGCATTGATATCTTTAATCGCCTGACGTGCGCCATTAAATTCCATATCGCCCCACTGCGCGACCGGACCTGACATCGCGCCAACAACAGCGACCTTGATATCCTCCGCCATGACAGCGTGCGACATTGCCAGTGCTATCACCCCTGCGATGATTGTTTTCGCATTCCGTTTCATTACCTGAATCCCCATTCGTGACGTAATTAATATTTTGTATTTATGTGGTTAAAAAGCAGTCTGTGCTTTTTTTGAACTGCACTATTTTTACCAGTCTCATTAATGGTTTAGCGCAGTCATTTAAGCAAAATCAGGCTAAAATCTCTATTTTTCAGTCGATTAAGAAAAGATAATATTCTGCTTTTCACTATAGATAAACAAAAAAAAGCACGTTTGTCAGCATAAAATAACGGTACAAAGAGCCGAATAAAATGCTGCATTCCAGGGTATTATCCTGCCTGTTTTTCAATCTCTACGGTTTCAAACTGTCATTACTGTTGTTACAAAATTATTAATCTGGTTATTCACATAAAAAAGAGAAAGCATCCGGACGAATTATTTCGGTACACTGATTCCATCTTTTGTGATTTGGACATGCTGTTAATGAAGCTGACCATCGTTCGTTTAGATAACTTTAGCGACCAGGACCAGATTGATCTGGGCAAAATCTGGCCGGAATATTCCCCCTCATCGTTAAGCGTAGATGAAACGCACCGGATCTACGCCGCGCGCTTTAACGAGCGCCTGCTTGGCGCAGTACGTGTCACCCTGAGCGGTACGCAAGGTGCACTGGATTCCTTACGTGTACGCGATATCACCCGTCGTCGTGGTGTGGGCCAGTATTTGATCGAAGAAGTGATCCGGGAAAACCCTGACGTGAGTTCATGGTGGATGGCCGACGTCGGCGTTGAAGACCGCAGCGTGATGGCCGCGTTTATGCAGGCGTTAGGGTTTACGGCCCAGGAAAATGGCTGGGAGAAGCGCTAAAAAACAGTCCCCAGCCAGTTGTATTACTCGCATTTTCCCAAGAATTTTGTGTTGCAGGAAGGCGGCAAGTTATGAAATCCCCGGGAGCTTACATAAGTAAGTGACCGGGGTTGAATAACACAGCCAACGCACCTGCTGCGCAAAAGGCGCCGGGAAAATTACTTGGCGTCTGTCGCCGTCCCGTTGGCATGCCAGTCAAACACGCCAAATTCGAAGCCTTTCAGGTCGCCCTTCGCATCCCATGACAGAGGCCCCATTACGGTTTCCACTGAGTTTGCTTTCAGGTATTTGGCAATTTCAGCCGGGTCGTCAGACTGGTTCAGACCAGCCTGCAAGGATTGCAGCGCGGCGTAGGTGGTCCATACGAATGCACCGCTCGGATCCTGTTTCTTGGCTTTGATCGCATCCACAATCGGTTTGTTTGCCGGAACCTGATCGTAGTTCTTCGGTTTCGTTACCAGTAAGCCTTCTGCAGACTCACCCGCGATGTTAGACAGCGACACGTTCGCTACCCCTTCAGGTCCCATAAACTGAGTTTTCAGACCCGCGGCACGAGACTGGCGCAGAATCTGCCCCATTTCCGGATGGTAACCGCCGTAGTAAACGAAATCGATGTTCTCTTTCTTCAAACGCGCCACCAGCGTAGAGAAATCTTTCTCACCGGCGGTGATCCCGTCAAAGAACACCACGTCAGCGTTAGCTTTCTTGAGGTTGTCCTGCACGGAACGCGCCAGGCCTTCACCGTACTGCTGTTTGTCATGCACGATCGCAATGCGCTTCGGCTTCACTTTTTCAACGATATATTTGGCGGCCGTTGGGCCCTGATCGGAATCCAGACCAGTGGTACGTAACACCAGGTTATAGCCGCGTGCGGTCAGCTCTGGCGCCGTTGCCGCTGGGGTAATCATCAGAATGCCTTCGTCTTCATAGATATCTGACGCAGGCTGAGTGGAGGAAGAACACAGGTGGCCGATAACGTATTTAATCCCGTCGTTGACCACTTTGTTAGCAACCGCTACCGCTTGTTTCGGGTCACAGGCATCGTCATATTTCACCATGACCAGTTTGTCGCCTTTCACGCCGCCTTTGGCATTGATATCTGCAATCGCCTGCTCTGCGCCAGTAAATTCCTGATCGCCATACTGCGCTACCGGACCGGACATCGCGCCGACGACAGCAACTTTAATATCCTTAGCAAACGCCATATTGCTCAAAGACAGGGCGATACATCCTGCCAATAACGCTTTACCCTTCATATTCATCCTGACAATCCCCATTATTGTGGTTATTACGTGTGTTGTGATGTTGTTGTTCAGCACTTTATTTCGATTATTGGATAGCCACCCGTGCTTTAGCAGCATACTCTGCTAAAACATACCCGATTTTTATTATTTTGGAATAGCTAAATTTGACATGCAGATAACAACTTGATGACAAAAAGCATAGAACGTCAGGAGAGAGCAGGAGAGATAAAAACAAAAAACCCCGGATTTTCATCCAGGGTTTATCAGCATTTTCAGTTTGGCAGAAAGTTTACGCTTCGATCGCCGCACGCAGTTTTTTCATGGCGTTCTTTTCAAGCTGACGAACACGTTCAGCGGAAACGCCGTAGCGATCGGCCAGTTCCTGCAACGTCGACTTGTTGTCTTCGTCCAGCCAGCGGGCACGAATGATGTCCTGGCTACGCTCGTCCAGACCTTCCATTGCGTGGGTCAGTTTGTTCGCGGCCTGATCTTCCCAGTTGTCTTCTTCAATGCCGTCGGCAAAGTTAGAAGATTTATCCTGCAGATACAGCACCGGGGCCATCGGCTGGCTGTCAGACTCATCGTCTGAAGACATGTCAAACGTCATGTCTTGTGCCGCCATACGGGATTCCATTTCGCGCACGTCTTTGCTGGAAACACCCAGCTCGCGAGCAACCATTTCAACTTCGTCCTGGTTAAACCAGCCCAGACGCTGCTTGGTTTTGCGCAGGTTAAAGAACAGCTTACGCTGCGCTTTAGTGGTCGCGACTTTCACGATACGCCAGTTACGCAGAACGTATTCGTGGATCTCGGCTTTGATCCAATGCACGGCGAAGGAAACCAGGCGCACACCCACTTCCGGGTTGAAACGGCGCACGGCTTTCATCAGGCCGATATTACCTTCCTGAATCAGATCCGCCTGCGGCAGGCCATAGCCCGCGTAGTTACGAGCAACATGAACAACAAAGCGCAGGTGAGACAGGATCAGCGTTTTAGCTGCTTCCAGATCGCCCTGGTAATGCAGCTTTTCAGCCAGCGCCCGCTCCTCGTCAGCCGACAACATCGGCCACGCGTTCGCAGCCCGGATGTAAGACTCCAGGTTACCAACAGGGGCTAAAGCTAAATTTTGCATTTCTTTGGTCATTCAAATCCTCTCAATCTTTGTCATCTGGCGTTGGTAAAAACCAATAGCAACAACCATGCCAGAGCTTATGAGCAACGAGAATATCATTCAATCTTTTATCAGACAGTGATTTTATCCACAAGTTCCATGTCGTAATGTGTATAAATTACGCACAAAATGTGACATCACGATGAATGCGCCGGGAAGAGAAAACAGGGCTCTTTCCCTGCAGAGCGAACTACTCAGTGCAGGGAAAGATTATACCAGAGATTTTTTAATCGGGGGTAAAGTGGCGTAAATGTTGAACCGTGGCAAGCCAGGCTGCCACCCAGCCAATCATTGAGCATACCAGCAGGAGTAGCAAGCACTCATCAAATGATAAGCCGTTGATATCAAACTTCGTTCCGAAAACCTGTGCCACTTCAGTCACCGCTGATGACAGTCGCATCACCAAAATTTCTGACAAAATCAGTGAAAGAAATGCGCCGGAAAAACCCAGCAGCGCGCCGCCGTAAAGGAACGGACGCAGGATAAATCCATCCGTCGCACCAATCAGTTTCTGTACGTTAATGGTATCGCGACGCGCAAAAATACTCAGACGCACGCTGTTACCGATGACGAGGAAGACCGCCGCCACCATCAACACGCCAATCATCGCGGAAACGCGTCCGACCAGGCCCGTTAACGCCGCCAGTCGTGCAAACCAGCTGTCATCCATGCGTACTTCATCGATACCGTTGATTTGTGCAATACGGTCATGCAGCGTGTTTAGCGACTCCGTACCCTGGAAATCCAGTTTCGGGATCACCACCGCCACGGCGGGCAGCGGGTTCTCTTCCAGCATATCCAGCGCGCCGCCAAAGCCAGACCAGTTACGGAATTCGCCCAGCGCATCGTCACGGGAGAGGTAATTCACTTTCTCCACGCCCTGTTCGGCCTGTAACTGCCCCACCACACGTGCCGCCGCATCATCATCCAGCGTTTTTTGCAGATATACGGTGATCTGCGGGGACGGGTAATACTGGCTTGCCGCCTGGTTCACGTTCTTGTAGACCATGTAACAAACACTTGGCAACGTCAGTGAGATAGCGATAACCATCACCGTCAGAAATGTCGCCAACGGTTTACTTTTCAGGTCCTGTAACGCCCCCTGAAACGCATAACGTACCTGCTCGTTAAAGACGTTGGTTTTACGCGAGTTCGGTTTTGGCGACGCTTTCGCACGTTTTGGCGCGTTGCGACCGCCATCACCCGGCGCGCCGCCCGATTTACGAAAGCGATCCAGTCGTCCACCGAACTGTTTGATTTGATTGATAGCGTCACGCCTATTCATGCGCCAGGCCTCCATGCAGGTGTCCGTCACTCAGGACAAGCTGGCGATAAGAACGACGGGAGATCAGCCCAATATCGTGCGTCGCCATTAATACCGTTACCCCGACGCGATTAAACTCTTCGAACAGACGCAGGATCCCTTCTGACAGCGCGTCATCCAGGTTCCCCGTCGGTTCATCCGCCAGCAGTACCGCAGGCTTGTTCACCACCGCGCGGGCGATGCCCACACGCTGCTGTTCACCGCCGGAGAGTTGAATCGGGAAGTTCTTCGCTTTGTCCAACAGCCCGACCTTATCCAGCGCCGCTGACACGCGACGACGAATATCGTCCCCGCTGGCACCCGCAATGATCAGTGGGATTGCCACGTTGTCGAAGACGGTTCTGTCCATCAACAGGTGGTGATCCTGAAAAATCATGCCGATCTGGCGACGCAGAAACGGCACTTCACGGTTTTTCAAACGGCTGATGTCGTGCCCGCTAAAGTAGATCTTCCCGGCACTGGGCCGTTCAATTCCACAGATCAGCTTCAGCAGGGTACTTTTACCCGCGCCGGAGTGGCCGGTCAGAAACGCCATCTCGCCAGGCTGCATATGGAATGTGACTCCCTGCAGCGCTTGTCTCCCACCGAGATAGGCCTTGCTGACATGTTCAAAGCGAATCATTGTTAATCCTCTCGGGCAAAAAGTGCCTCTATAAAATCGCCCGCTTTAAACGGACGTAAATCCTCGATACGTTCGCCCACACCGATATAGCGGATAGGGATGCCAAACTGATCGGCAACCGAGAAAATGACCCCGCCCTTCGCCGTACCATCCAGCTTGGTCAGAGTGATACCGGTTAAGCCCACCGCTTCATGGAACAGTTTGGCCTGGCTTATCGCATTCTGCCCGGTGCTGGCGTCGATAGTCAGCATAACTTCATGCGGCGCATCTTCGTCCAGCTTCTTCATGACGCGAACGATTTTTTTCAATTCTTCCATCAGGTGCGATTTGTTCTGCAAACGCCCTGCGGTATCAGCGATCAGCACGTCTACGTTACGCGCTTTCGCCGCCTGGATGGCGTCAAAGATAACGGACGCAGAATCTGCGCCGGTATGCTGAGCAATCACCGGGATATTATTACGCTGACCCCAGACCTGCAGCTGTTCTACCGCCGCCGCACGGAAAGTATCGCCCGCCGCCAGCATCACCGATTTACCCTGCTGCTCAAACTGACGCGCCAGCTTACCGATAGTGGTGGTTTTACCCACGCCGTTAACGCCAACCATTAAGATAACAAATGGCGTCTTACCCTCAACATTCAGTGGTTCGTCAACCTTCGCCAGAATCTCACCCATCTCATCTTTCAGCAGGCCGTACAACGCTTCTGCATCTTTGAGCTGCTTGCGGCTGGCGCCTTCTGTCAGATTTGCAATGATCTTGCGGGTTGTTTCTACGCCCACATCGGCGATCAGCAGCTGCTCTTCCAGCTCTTCAAACAGATCATCGTCGATCTTTTTACCACGGAACAGACTGATAAATCCGGAACCGAGGTTTTCTTTTGTTTTCAGCAGGCTACGCTTCAGGCGCGCAAAGAAACCTTCTTTGGTTGGTTTTTCCTGCTCCTGAACCACCTCTTCTTCTGCCGATTCTTCTACAGCAGGTTCTTCTGGCGGCTCCACTATGACGGCTTCTTCAGCGGCCTCAGCGGCCAGCGCCTGCGCTTCCAGCTCTTCGTCGGTCAGTTGCGGTTCGTTTTCGGCTTCTTCTTCAACCGCCTCAACGATTTCTACGGTTTCCGCTTCGGCCTGCCACTCTTCGGCAGAAACGTCTTCGGCTTTCACCTCTTCCGGCAGCGGTAATTCTTCGCGTTCGATAACTACCGCTGCTGGCGTTTCCATTACAGTTTCAGCAACGGGTTCAACAACCGGCTCAATTTCCGGCTGCGCTTGTTCGGCAACAGGTTCTTCTTCCGGCTGCAGTTTCTCAATTTCCGCAACCTGTTCAGTGACTTCAACGACTTCAGCAGCAAAGGCTTGCGTTTCCGCCTCGCTACGGGTTTCCTCGACGTGCGGCTGTTCGTCAACGACGGTAGTTTCTTCAGCAACCGGTTGTTGTTCTTCGTTTTTTACTTCTGTCTCGTTTTCCGGTGCCTGCTCTTTTTGACCAAAGCCCAGCCAGGAAAAAAAGCCACGTTTTTTCTCTTTCGCCATTTGCGACTACACTCCCCCGCTGTTGCTTCATGGCACAGCGTCAACGCTATGTACATAGCAGCTAAAAAAATGATGAAATAGTCTATCACTTAACTTAACTCACATCACCGCCTGGAATGACACGTCAGCAGCGGATTGAGCAATAATTGAAATGAAAAAACCGAATCACTCTGGTAGCGGCCAGCTCCGCATTATTGGCGGACAATGGCGTGGCCGTAAACTCCCGGTTCCGGACAGCCCCGGCCTGCGTCCGACCACCGACCGTGTGCGCGAAACGTTGTTTAACTGGCTGGCCCCGGTAATGGTCGATGCTCACTGTCTGGACTGCTTCGCCGGCAGCGGCGCGCTGGGGCTGGAAGCCCTCTCTCGCTATGCGGCAAATGCGACGCTTCTGGAGATGGATCGCGCGGTATCTCAGCAGCTACAAAAGAATCTCGCCACGCTGAAAGCCTCCCATGCCCGCGTCGTCAATACCAATACGCTGACATTTTTGGCTCAGACGGGTACGCCGCATAACGTGGTATTTGTGGATCCGCCGTTTCGCAAAGGGTTACTGGAAGAAACATTAACACTTCTGGAAACTCATGGCTGGCTGGCAAATGAAGCGTATATTTACGTTGAAAGCGAAGTAGAAAACGGTTTGCCGCCGGTTCCGGTGAACTGGTCGCTATACCGTGAGAAAGTTGCCGGACAGGTCGCCTATCGCCTGTACCAACGTGAAGCACGAGGAGAACACGATGTTGATTAACCTGGGACGCCTGCTGATGCTGTGCGTCTGGGCATTTTTACTACTGAATATTTTCCAACCCTTCCCACGTCCGCTCAATATCTTCGTAAATGTGGCTCTGGTGTTTATGGTGCTGATGCACGGCATGCAGTTGGCGCTGCTGAAATCAACCATGCCGAAAGATGGCCCGCAAATGACCAGCGGCGAGAAAGTGCGTATTTTTCTGTTCGGCGTATTTGAACTGCTGGTATGGCAGAAGAAGATTAAAGACCAGTTGAAGAAGTAATGGTGCTCACTTTGCCTGGTATCGCATAGCGAGCCGGGACGACAAAACCAGGAGGCCGGATAAGGCGTAAACCGCCATCCGGCATCAGCCAAATGAAACCTTAGCGTTCAGCCGTAAAATCAACAAAACGCGAACCTTTGTAGCTCAGCGTGCCTTTATCCCCGACCGTTAGCGCATGGTACTGCTGAGCATCCAGACGAAACGTCTGCTCCAGGCCGCCGCTTTGCGGTTTGAAGCTGGCTTCATAGCGCATGCTGGTGCCCGCTGGGCTCACTTCCTGTTGACGGGAGCGTCGGTCGTTTAGCGGCTTTTCCCGCTTATTCGTCACCACCACCTGCTTTTGCACCAGCGGCGCGGCATCATTATCCGCTTTTTCACGTCGCTGCTGAACAAAGCGAAACGACGCGGCGACAACGATTAAGACAATGATAACAATGAAAAAAAGTGGTGGTTTGCTCATATTATTAACCCATCAGAAAATGCGGAAATAAGCATACATTGCCCGTTATGGTGTTGTCATCTGGCAGTATCGACCTCTACACTGGACAGTAGAGCCGTGAGCACCCCGCTTACGAAAAAATAACGAATTCAAGGAACTAAGATGCTTTGGTCGTTTATCGCTGTCTGCCTTTCCGCATGGTTGTTCGTGGATGCTTCCTATCGTGGGCCCGCCTGGCAACGCTGGGTCTTTAAACCCCTGACGTTACTCCTGCTGGCGCTGCTGGCCTGGCAGGCGCCAATGTTTAACGCTATCAGTTACCTGGTACTGGCCGGCTTGCTGGCTTCGCTGCTGGGCGACGCGCTGACGCTATTGCCGCGCCAACGCCTGCTGTACGCAGTGGGGGCATTCTTCCTGTCACACCTGCTGTATACCATTTACTTCGCCAGCCAAATGACGCTGTCGTTCTTCTGGCCTTTACCGCTGGTGCTGCTGGTGTTAGGTGCGTTGCTGATTGCTGTGATTTGGACGCGCCTGGAAGAGTTGCGTGTCGCTATCTGCACCTTTATTGGCATCACGCTGATGATGGTCTGGATGGCTGGCGAACTGTGGTTCTTCCGCCCGACCGCTCCGGCGCTGTCGGCATTTATGGGCGCATCGCTCCTGTTCATCGGCAATATTGTCTGGCTGGGTAGCCATTACCGTCGCCGCTTCCGCGCCGATAATGCCATTGCCGCCGCCTGCTACTTCGCCGGACATTTCCTGATTGTTCGTTCGTTGTATCTTTAAAATGCTTGACTCTGGAGTCGACTCCAGAGTGTATCCTCCGGTTAATACGAAATGATTATCAACCGGAGGATGCCATGTCGACACCTGATACCAGTGGCAAAAAAGCCCCACAATTCTCTTCTTTCAAGCCAGCGCCTGCGCCAAAGAAGGCTGATGACTGCTGCTGCGAAGGAACTTGCTCCACTACGCCACCCGTATCCGATACCGTACTAGGTACCCGTTATTCCTGGAAAGTGGCAGGCATGGACTGCGCGGCCTGCGCCCGAAAAGTAGAGAATGCGGTCCGCCAGGTCAGCGGCGTCAACCAGGTCCAGGTGCTGTTTGCCACCGAAAAACTGGTGGTCGACGCCGGTTCCGATATCCGCCAGCAAGTTGAAAACGCGGTGCAGAAAGCAGGCTATACCCTGCGTGATGAGCAGGCACCAGAAGAAGCCCCCGAATCGCGGTTTAAAGAAAATCTGCCACTGATTTCGCTGATTATCATGATGGCGATTAGCTGGGGGCTGGAGCAGTTCAATCATCCCTTCGGTCAGATAGCGTTTATCGCCACCACCCTGGTCGGTCTGTACCCCATTGCCCGTCAGGCTCTGCGTCTGATGAAAACCGGCAGCTACTTTGCCATTGAAACATTAATGAGCGTGGCCGCCATCGGCGCACTGTTTATCGGCGCGACAGCGGAAGCCGCCATGGTACTGCTGCTGTTTTTAATCGGCGAGCGTCTGGAAGGATGGGCTGCCAGCCGTGCCCGTAAAGGGGTTAGCGCGCTGATGGCGCTCAAACCGGAAACCGCCACGCGCCTGCGTAACGGCGAGCGCGAAGAGGTGGCTATTAATAGCCTCCGCCCTGGCGATGTTATCGAAGTGGCCGCGGGTGGGCGTTTACCTGCCGACGGCAAACTGGTCTCCGGCTTTGCCAGTTTTGATGAAAGCGCCCTGACCGGCGAATCGATCCCGGTTGAACGCGCCACCGGCGAGAAAGTCCCGGCAGGCGCCACCAGCGTGGATCGTCTGGTTACGCTGGAAGTGCTCTCCGAACCGGGCGCCAGCGCCATTGACCGTATTTTGAAGTTGATTGAAGAAGCGGATGAACGTCGCGCCCCCATTGAGCGTTTTATTGACCGTTTCAGCCGGATTTACACCCCAGCCATTATGGCGGTTGCGCTGCTGGTTACCCTTGTACCACCGCTACTGTTTGCCGCATCCTGGCAGGAGTGGATTTATAAAGGGCTGACGCTGCTGCTGATTGGCTGCCCATGTGCACTGGTAATTTCAACCCCCGCAGCCATTACCTCTGGTCTTGCCGCCGCGGCGCGTCGTGGCGCGCTAATCAAAGGCGGGGCCGCGCTGGAACAGTTGGGAAGAGTCACGCAGGTCGCGTTTGATAAAACGGGTACTCTGACCGTGGGTAAACCGCGCGTCACAGCGATTCACCCGGCAAGCGGTATTGGCGAGGCTGAACTGCTGGCACTGGCGGCAGCAGTAGAGCAAGGTGCGACACACCCGCTGGCACAAGCGATTGTCCGGGAAGCACAAACACGCGAACTGACTATTCCTGTCGCAAGAGAGCAACGGGCTCTGGTTGGCTCTGGAATTGAAGCGCTGGTCGACGGCGAGCGCGTGCTGATTTGCGCCGCCGGTAAGCAGCCTGCTGATGCCTTTGCCGGGCAGATAAGCGAGCTGGAAAGCGCGGGCCAAACGGTGGTGCTGGTGCTGCGTAACGATACTGTACTCGGCGTGCTGGCCCTACAGGACACGCTGCGCGACGACGCTCGCAGCGCTATCGCCGAGCTTGATCAGATTGGCGTGAAAGGCGTGATCCTGACCGGTGATAACCCACGTGCGGCCGCCGCCATTGCCGGCGAACTGGGCCTTGAATTCAAAGCGGGGCTATTGCCGGAAGATAAAGTGCAGGCCGTTTCCCATCTTAACCAACAGTCGCCGCTGGCGATGGTTGGCGACGGCATCAACGACGCTCCGGCGATGAAAGCAGCCACCATCGGTATTGCCATGGGGAGCGGAACCGACGTCGCGCTGGAGACCGCTGATGCCGCCCTGACCCACAACCGCCTGCGCGGTCTGGTACAAATGATTCAACTGGCGCGGGCCACCCACGCCAATATTCGCCAGAACATTGCGATTGCGTTGGGCCTGAAGGGGATTTTCCTCGTCACCACGCTGCTCGGGATAACCGGATTGTGGCTGGCAGTGCTGGCGGATACAGGGGCAACGGTACTGGTGACCGCTAACGCGCTGCGGTTGTTACGTAAAGGATAGTTTTTTGCCGGATGACGGCGTTGCCTTATCCGGCCTACGGGTTACACGTTCTTTGTTTGCCGGATAAGCGTTAGCGCCATCCGGCAAACAAAACTAGTGACCTTTACGCAGCAGATAGCGGTACGGCAGCGAGTCGGTCTCTTTAGCCACCAGCTCATGCTCCATAAAGGTACAGAAGCCAGGAATATCGCGGGTTGTTGCCGGATCGTCGGCGACAATCAGCAGTGTTTCACCGGCCTGCATGCCACGTACGGTTTTACGCACCATCATCACCGGTTCCGGGCAGCGCAGTCCCTGGGCATCAAGAGTATGGTCGGGGGAAGTAAACAGGTCGCTCATCGTCGTCTCATTCATACAAAAACGGCGTTATTTTACGCTCTGTTGTGGCGTAAGCCAATCAGGTTAACGATTGCGTGAAAAACAACCATTGCAATGTGCTCTTAAAGCAGTATCATGCGACGGTTTTTTATTGGGTTCCCTCACCCCATCCAACAAAAAGGTCACAATATGACTCCGTTTACACAAACTCAGCGCGTAAAAGCGTTGTTCTGGCTATCGCTATTTCATCTGCTGGTGATCACCTCCAGCAACTATCTGGTGCAGCTTCCAATCTCCATTTTTGGTTTCCATACCACATGGGGCGCGTTTAGCTTTCCGTTTATTTTCCTCGCGACCGACCTGACCGTGCGTATTTTTGGCGCGCCGCTGGCTCGACGTATCATCTTTGCGGTGATGATCCCCGCGTTGCTGATCTCCTATGTCGTTTCGTCCCTGTTTTATATGGGATCGTGGCAGGGATTTGGCGCACTGCTGCACTTTAACCTGTTTGTTGCCCGTATCGCCGCCGCCAGCTTTATGGCTTACGCGCTGGGACAAATTCTGGATGTGCATGTCTTTAACCGCCTGCGCCAGAACCGTCGTTGGTGGCTGGCACCGACGGCATCCACGCTATTTGGCAATATCAGCGATACGTTGGCCTTCTTCTTTATCGCTTTCTGGCGCAGCCCGGATGCCTTTATGGCCGAGCACTGGATGGAAATCGCGCTGGTCGATTACTGTTTCAAGGTGCTGATCAGCATTATTTTCTTCCTGCCGATGTACGGCGTGCTGCTGAATATGTTGCTGAAAAGGCTGGCAGATAAATCCGAAATCGCTGCATTGCAGACGAGTTAAAGGTTCATTTTCCGAGTTGTGATAAGATGGACGAATGAGCCGTTATGGCCGTTTATCGAAAGGAAGAAGTCAATGCGCAATCTGGTTAAATATGTCGGTATTGGCCTGCTGGTTATGGGGCTTGCAGCCTGTGATAATAGCGATACAAAAGCGCCAGCCGAGGGTGCTGCCGCAGAAAGTAGCGCCAGCGGACAACCGGTCAGCCTGCTGGACGGCAAACTCAGTTTTTCCCTGCCAGCGGATATGACCGATCAGAGCGGCAAGCTGGGCACTCAGGCGAACAATATGCACGTCTATTCTGACGCAACCGGCCAGAAAGCAGTGATTGTGATTGTTGGCGACAACACCAACGAAGACCTGGCTGTGCTGGCAAAACGTCTGGAAGATCAGCAGCGTAGCCGTGACCCGCAGTTGCAGGTCGTCACCAATAAATCCATTGAGCTGAAAGGCCACACGCTGCAGCAGTTAGACAGCATCATCTCGGCTAAAGGCCAGACCGCTTACTCTTCTGTGGTGTTGGGCAAAGTGGATAACCAACTGCTGACCCTGCAAATCACGCTGCCTGCTGACGATCAGCAAAAAGCGCAGACTACCGCAGAAAACATCATTAACACGCTGGTTATCCAGTAACGGTTAAGACGATGACGCGGCCTCCGGTGACACCACCTGAGGCCGTTTTTTTAACCGCCAGGTCAGCAATAACGCCACCGCCACCAGCCCTGCTGCCGCCAGATAGATAACCGGCACGCCCGCCCACGTCATTACCAGCCCAGCCAGCGGCCCGGTAACACCCAGCGATAAATCCATAAATACCGTGTAGGTCGCCAGCGCAGCGCCCTGGTTTTGCTGTGGGACCGCTTTTACCGCCACCACGCCCAGCGCCGGGAAAACCAGCGAGAACCCGGCCCCAGCCAGCAGAACGCCGATTTTCGCCATCCACGGCATGGAAGCCATCCCGACCAGTAGCAACCCAACAATCTCGACGCTAAAGCAGATCATCGCCACATTCAGCCCGCCTAACCGGTTGATGCCATTTGGGAATAGCAGACGAGTACCGACAAACGTGCAGCTAAATAGCGTCAGCGCGAAAGCCGCGCCGTCCCAGCCTTTAGCGTCGTAAAACAGGGTAATAAACGTGGCGATCACCCCAAAGCCGGCAGAGGCCAGCGCCAGCGCCATGCCGTACAACCAGACGCGTCCGAGCACCGCGCGAAACGGCAACGGTTTGCCTTTGCTGGCCTTTACCGCCGGACGAGGGAGCGCCAGCAATATTGCCAGCAGTGCCACGCCCATTACCGTCAGCGCCAGCCCCTGTAAGCCACCCCAGGCATAAAACAGTACGCCCAGCGGGGCGCCTATCGCCATCGCGCCATAAGTGACAATACCGTTCCATGAAATCACCCGTCCAATGTGCATTGAACCCACAACCCCTACGCCCCACAGCGTAGAGCCAGTCCCGGCAAAGCTTTGCCCGATCCCAAGGATCACGCGACCCAGGCATAGCAGCAGCAGACTGGCCAACGGCCAGCCGTTCGTTGAGCCCGCCAGTAAATAGCCCAGACCACTTAAAAAACAGCCGCACAGTCCGAATACCACAATCTTTTTCGGCCCCAGCAAATCGGCATAGCGACCGGCATGTGGACGGCTCAGCAGCGTAGCGAAATATTGCAGGCTGATGACCAGTCCAGCCCAAAAGGCGCTGAATCCCATCACATCATGGACGTAGCCCGGCAATACCGCGAGCGGCAGGCCGATGGTCAGATAGCTGGCGAAGTTAAACATCACCACGGAGACAATGCGCAGGTTAAGGCGTAAACCGCTCAGCGTCGGTTCAGCGACGGGTTCGGGCATGGAGGGTCACCACATATTCACAACAGTGTTTCATTTCTACCATGTTGCAGCCCAGAAATCAGTAACCAGATTAGGAATATCGGCAGCAAGCCAGCCGCTACACTTAATGCAAAAATGCACACAGGAAGAAGACATGACAACCATTCAGCCTGACAAAACAGGTTTGCACATTTTACTTAAACTGGCCGCGCTGGTGGTGATCCTCGCCGGTATTCATGCCGCGGCGGATATCATTGTGCAACTGCTGCTGGCTCTCTTTTTTGCCATTGTGTTGAATCCGCTGGTCACCTGGTTTATTCGCCGGGGAGTACGCCGCCCGGTTGCCATTACGCTCGTAGTGGTGGTCATGCTGTTCGTCCTCACGGCACTGATCGGCGTTCTGGCGTCTTCGATCACGGAATTCATGGCTATGCTACCCAAATACAATAAGGAGCTGACGCGCAAAGTCCTGTATCTGCAAGAGATGGTGCCCTTTCTGAATTTGCATATGTCGCCAGAGCGCATCCTGCAACGTATCGATTCCGATAAACTCATGACCTTCACCACCACACTGATGACCAGCCTCTCTGGCGCCATGGCCAGCGTCGTTCTGCTGGTGATGACGGTCGTCTTTATGCTGTTTGAGGTGCGCCATGTTCCTTATAAGCTGCGCTTTGCGCTGAACAACCCACAAATCCATATTGCAGGGCTGCATCGGGCGCTCAAGGGCGTATCTCACTATCTGGCACTGAAAACGTTGCTCAGCCTATGGACTGGCGCTATCGTCTGGCTGGGACTGGCGCTGATGGGGATTCAGTTTGCTCTGATGTGGGGCGTGCTGGCCTTCCTGCTCAATTATGTGCCCAATATAGGCTCGGTTATTTCCGCCGTGCCGCCCATGATTCAGGCGCTGCTGTTCAACGGCATTTACGAATGCGTACTGGTCGGCGCGCTGTTTCTGGTGGTGCATATGGTGATTGGCAATATCCTCGAGCCGCGCATGATGGGGCATCGCCTGGGATTATCGACGCTAATCGTCTTCCTCTCTCTGTTGGTATGGGGATGGCTGCTCGGCCCGGTAGGCATGCTGCTCTCTGTGCCGTTAACCAGCGTGTGTAAAATCTGGATGGAAACCACCACCGGTGGCAGCAAACTGGCCATTTTGCTGGGTCCCGGCAGACCCAAAAGTCGGCTACCCTGAAAAACTACCAACCGAGGTAGTTTTTATCTTTTTATATGCCCGTTAAACTGATATCCATACAGGTATATATCGCAATTTATCTTAAATAAAGAGTGAAAAGGATTTCATTTTTTAATAAAGAAAATACATAAGTCAACGTATGGATGTCTTTGCCAAACCACATAAGAATAATGAATCCCCCCACAGCATTTAACTCAAACTATCTGCCTATATTTAAAGGTTATTTTATTTGATACGTTTTATCTAAAAATCTATACTTCTCGCCGATGATTACGCTGAAAAATTTCCGTTGAAGAAAGTCACCGAATATTACCATCCGGCAACCTCATCGCCTTGCTATCGGACACGTGAAATAAAATGCTGATTTAGCTTAAACAAAATCACGGGAGCTGCAGGGTGATCATTATTTCGAAGCTTATTATTAAACACGTATAAACAGTACTTTGAGAGGGAGTTTTAATGAAACAGTATATTAAGTGGTTTGCGGCCATTGCCGTTGTCGGTGCGCTGGCGGGATGTGCACGTACTGCGCCGATCGATCAAGTTCACACCAGCGTAAGCGCGGGGCACACTCAGGATCAGGTTAAAACCGCCATTCTGAAAGCGGGCATTCAACGCCAATGGGTCATGTCTGAAGCCGGTCCTGGTGTCATTAAAGCACGCCAACAAACCCGAGATCATGTGGCTGAAGTCCGTATCACCTATACCGCCACCAGCTATGACATTAAATACGACAGCAGCCTTAACCTGCAGGCTTCTGGTGGAAAAATTCATAAAAACTACAACCGCTGGGTACGCAATCTGGATAAAGACATCCAGCTCAATCTGTCAGCCGGTGCCAATCTGTAATTACGCCTAAAGTCGGGCCGAAAAGGCCCGATACTCTTACTCTCTGCCATTTAACAGGTTGTCCCCACATGTACGAACAGGATTCGCTTAGCGCACTGGATGCCATTACTGAAGCACAACGTATCGCCTTTGCCCCTATGCTTTTTCAAACCGCGTTGTGTCTGCGAAATGCGGGAGTACTCACCTGGCTGGACAAGCAAGGTAAACGCGGCGCCACGCTCGACGAAATTACCGAAAACAGCACCATCAACGAATATGCCGCCAGCATCCTGTTGGATATGGGGTTAAGTGGGCGAATTATTACCCACAAAGAAGGATATTATTACCTCGCTAAAGTCGGCCACTTCCTTTTACATGACACGATGACGCGTGTGAATATGGATTTCACCCAGGATGTTTGTTATCAGGGACTGTTCTATCTGGAGAATGCGCTGAAAGAAGGGAAGCCCGCGGGATTAAAAATTTTTGGCGACTGGCCAACAATCTATCCTGCACTGTCGCAATTACCCCTGGCTGCGCGTGAAAGTTGGTTCGCTTTCGATCATTACTATTCAGATGGCGCATTTGATGCCGCATTGCCATATGTATTCGCCAGCGCCCCTGCAACCCTGTACGATGTCGGCGGAAATACCGGGAAATGGGCATTACGTTGTTGTCAACATGATGACAATATTGCAGTCACTCTATTAGATTTGCCGCAACAAATTGCACTTGCCCGCGAAAATATCGAAAATACGGGATTATCCCATCGCATAAATTTCCATGCTGTGGATATGCTTAGCGACTCGCCTTTACCCGCAGAGGCAGATATCTGGTGGATGAGCCAATTTCTGGACTGTTTTTCCCCGGAACAAATTATCGCCATTCTGAGCAACATTGCTCGGGTGATGAAACCGGGCGCGAAGCTGTGCATTATGGAACTGTTTTGGGATGCCCAAAAATTTGAAGCGGCCTCATTTAGCCTGAATGCGTCTTCGCTTTATTTTACCTGTATGGCGAATGGCAACAGCCGTTTCTACAGCGTAGAGAAGTTTTATCACTATCTGAATCAGGCAGGTTTTCAGGTAGATGAACGCCACGACAACTTAGGTGTTGGACATACTTTATTGATATGTCAGAAGAAAAAATAAGAAACAATCGGAACAACCGATTTACCGCGGATACGCGTTGATGAAATTTGCTTTCAACATTATCGACTGGCAGGCCAAGGCGCCAGGATTAAGCGAAACAGAACAGTGGCATGAATGGTCACGGTTTTCGCACGCCATCGATCCCACCGCGCCATTGGCTAAACTCAGCGAGTTACCGATGATGACGGCTCGCCGCCTCAGCTCCGGTAGCAAACTGGCCGTTGATTGCGGGCTGGCGATGCTACGCCGTCATGATATCGATGCCGTGTTGTACACCAGCCGCCATGGTGAACTGGAGCGTAACTACAGGATCCTGCACGCCCTGGCGACTGAGCAGGCTCTCTCACCAACCGATTTCGCCCTCTCTGTGCATAATTCTGCAGTGGGAAACCTGACCATCGCCGCGAAAAAGCCGATTGTCTCCTCCTCACTTTCCGCTGGCAGGGATACGTTCCAGCAGGGGCTATGCGAAGTCATCGGGCTGTTGCAGGCGGGATATCAGCGCGTATTGATGGTCGATTTCGACGGTTTTCTGCCCGAGTTTTATCATCCACAGTTGCCGCCTGATATGCCGACATGGCCGTTTGCCGTCGCGCTGGTTATTGAATCCGGTGATCGCTGGCAATGCGAAACCCGTCCACACTGCGCGCAAGGTGAGACGCCATTGCCACAAAGCCTGTTGTTTTTACAACATTATTTGCAAGATACCGCGGCGTTTACCCTCCCAGGCGAGCGCGTACAGTGGCAGTGGAGTCAGGGATGAACACGATTTTCCTGCGGCTTAATTGGGTATGGCGACTGGTGATGACCGGTTTTTGCTTTGCCCTGTTTGGCCTCGGCGGACTGCTCCTTTCTACTGTCTGGTTTAACGTATTGCTCATCGCAGTATGGGATAAAGCCCGACGTCGGCGTATCGCCAGACGCAGCATTGCTGCCAGTTTTCGCCTCTTTTTAACGGTGGCGAAGCGACTTGGCGTGCTGGATTACCAGATTGCAGGACGAGACATTTTACGCAACGAACAAGGGTGCCTGGTCGTCGCCAATCATCCGACGCTCATTGACTACGTGCTACTGGCCTCGGTCATGCCAGAAACCGACTGTCTGGTGAAAAGCGCATTACTAAAAAACCCGTTTCTCGGCGGCGTGGTCCGGGCAGCAGATTATCTGATTAACAGTCAGGCTGATGCGCTGTTACCCGCGTGCCAGCAACGTCTGGAACAAGGCGATACCATTTTAATTTTCCCCGAGGGAACCCGTACACGCCCCGGAGAGGAAATGACGTTACAGCGTGGTGCGGCGAATATCGCCGTACGCTGCAGCAGCGATTTACGCATCGTAACCATAAGCTGCAGCGAACAAATGCTGGATAAAGAAAGCAAATGGTACGACGTCCCATCGATAAAGCCCATGTTTACCGTTTCAGTACACGAACGGGTTAAGATCGACCAATTTTACGACGCAAATTCACAAGAACCGGCGCTGGCCGCAAGGCAGTTGAACCGGCATCTTTTGCTTCAATTACAACCAGGTACTTTACCTCTTTCAGGAATTAATGATGCAAGCGCTTTATCTTGAAATCAAAAATCTCATTATAACGACATTGAATCTCGACGAACTGACAGCTGACGATATTGATACCGAAGCGGCACTCTTTGGCGATGGATTAGGTCTGGACTCAATCGACGCCCTGGAGCTTGGGCTGGCGGTAAAAAACGAGTATGGCGTGGTCCTCTCAGCAGAGAGCGAAGAAATGCGCCAGCACTTCTTCTCCGTCGCCACGCTGGCATCGTTCATTCACGCGCAACGTGCCTGAGGATAGTCCGTTATGACCGAACAAAAAGCCATTTACGAAGAAGTCTCCTCACTGCTGGTCAAGCTGTTTGAAGTCGACCCGCAGGACATTAAGCCTGAGGCGCGCCTGTACGAAGATCTGGAACTCGACAGCATCGACGCCGTCGACATGATCGTGCATCTGCAAAAGAAAACCGGTAAGAAAATTAAACCGGAAGAGTTTAAAGCAGTACGCACCGTACAAGATGTCGTCGACGCGGTAGAACGCCTTCTCAAAGAAGCGTAATTCACCGTGTCGGGCACTCGCTCGCTGCCAGTCGTACAACTGCTAACAGGCCTACTGTTGTTGGCCTGGCCGTTTTTGATCTGGTTTGGCCTTGCGCATAACAGTCTGCACTGGTTGCTACCGTTGATGGCGCTACTCCTTTTTTTACGCTTTCGCCAGACCCGGCGACAGGCGGGGCCGTTGCGCGTTGTAACACAGGTCGTGGCGGTTGCGGGTATCACGTTGTGCATTGCCAGTTATCTGCTCAAAACACATCAGTTGCTGCTGTTTTATCCGGTAGTGGTAAACGCCGTGATGCTGTCGGTTTTTGGCGGATCGCTTTGGTCCGCGATGCCCATTGTTGAACGCCTGGCGCGGCTGCGCGACCCAAATCTGCCCGAGGCAGGAGTACGCTACACACGCCGTGTGACACAAATCTGGTGCGCCTTTTTCATCATCAACGGCAGCGTTGCGCTCTTTACCGCACTGAATGGCGATATGACCCTGTGGACGACCTGGAACGGTATGGTTTCCTATTTACTGATGGGAACATTGATGGCCGGCGAGTGGTTAGTTCGCCAACTGGTGATAAAACGAGATACCCAATGAAGCAGCCCCTCACACTTGCGCAATGGCTCTGTGACCCACGCCCGAACGACGTCCCTGTTGCGTGGCAGGAAGAGCATACCTGGACGCTGGGTCATCTGCGCCATGATGTGGCCCAGTTGATAACATACCTGCAGCAGCAGGAAGGTGAGCGCTGGGCATTGTGCTTCGAGAACAGCTATTTATTTATCGTCGCGCTGCTGGCCACGCTACATGCTGGCAAAACGCCGGTGATCCCAGGGCATTGTCGCGTTTCGTTGTTAAACGAGCAGCACAGGCTGTTTGACGGCGTACTGAGCGATAAAACGCTGGAGTGGCAGGGAACGCTACGGGTGGTCAGTTCTGCCATGACATCCGTGACCCACGACATCACGTTTCCGGCAATACGCAGCGACGCCTTTGTGGAGTTGTTCACTTCCGGTTCGACCGGCCAGCCGAAACGCGTGATCAAACCGATCGCTCGTCTGGATAGCGAAGCGGCATTGCTCGCGACGCGCTTTGCCGATCGTCTCGCAGGTTGCCGGGTGGTCGCGTCAGTGGTTCCGCAACATCTGTATGGTCTGACGTTTCGTATCTTCTTGCCGATGGCCTTAGGTCTGCCGCTGCACGCGGCAATGCTATGGTATGCCGAACAACTGGCGGCGCTGAGCCATGAGCATCGGTATGCGTTTATCAGCAGTCCGGCGTTTCTGAAACGCCTCGACCACCATCTGGCACCGCCGCCGGTCGAACTGATTCTGTCTGCGGGCGGTATGCTGCCCTGGCAGGACGTTGCACAGGCTGCTGACTGGCTGAATGTCTGGCCCGATGAGATCTACGGCAGCACTGAAACCGGGATCCTTGCGTGGCGTTATCGCCATCAAGATGATGTGGCATGGCGGCCTTTTCCCGGCGTCAGATTTCAGCCAGAAAATGACGCGTTTCGTGTATTTTCACCGCTAATTACCGCTGATGATGGCCTGTTGCTGGATGATATTCTGCAATTTACCGAAAATGGTCAGTTTCGCCTGATGGGCAGGCGCGGGCGAGTCGTCAAGATTGAAGAGAAACGCATTTCACTCAGCGAAGTGGAGCAACGCTTGCTGGCACTGGACGGTATCCGTGATGTCGCGGCATTGCCGGTCTCGCGCGGGGGACGCCAGGGTGTTGGCGTCCTGCTGGTACTGGATGACAAAACCCACCAACGCTGGCTCGCATGCGGAGGAAAACAGCAAGAACTGACCTGGCGACGTTCGCTGTTGCCCTGGCTGGAGCCGGTCGCCGTTCCCCGCTACTGGCGGGTGATTGATGAGATTCCGGTCAACAGTATGAACAAGCGTGTCTATGCGCAATTACAGGAGTTATTTCATGAAACCCCATGAAATCGAGCGCCATCAGGCACAGCCTCAACAGGCTGAGATTGTTTTACATCTCGACCCTTCGCTGTTTTGGTTCAGCGGGCATTTTGCCGTGCAGCCACTACTGCCAGGCGTTGCACAGCTGGATTGGGCGATGCATTACGCCACCACGTTGCTGGTCCCTGGCTGGCGTTTTCACAGTATTCAGAACGTGAAGTTCCAGTCACCGCTATTGCCTGGAACCACCATCACCCTGAGTCTGAGCTGGCAGGAAGAACGTCAGATACTCTCTTTTAGTTATCAGCGCCACGACGGTGAAGCGCGCCATACCGCCAGCAGCGGGAAGATTCGGTTATGTCGCTGACGTTTTCCCCGTGCGTGTTGATCCCCTGCTATAACCACGGCGCAATGATGTCGGGCGTATTGGATCGTCTTCAGCCATTCAATCTCCCCTGCATTGTGGTGGACGATGGCAGCGACAAGACCACACAAGATGAACTGGCACGCCTGGCGGCAGAATACGGCAATCTGACGTTAATTCGCCTGCCGGTCAACGCAGGCAAAGGCGCGGCGGTGATTAGCGGAATTCAGGCGGCGGCAGATGCCGGGTTCAGTCATGCCGTGCAGGTCGATGCCGACGGTCAGCATGCCATTGAAGATATTCCCAGACTACTTGCATTGGCAAAAGAACATCCGGCAGCGCTCATTTCCGGGCAACCGATTTACGATGATTCTGTCCCTCGCTCGCGCCTGTACGGACGCTGGGTAACCCACATCTGGGTGTGGATAGAAACGCTCTCGATGCAGCTAAAAGACAGCATGTGCGGCTTCCGGGTGTATCCGGTGACACCTACACTGCAACTGGCACAGCGCGTGACGCTCGGCAAACGGATGGATTTTGATACAGAAGTAATGGTGCGTCTCTACTGGCAAGGCAACCCCAGCTATTTTATCCCCACACGAGTCATCTATCCGCAGGACGGGCTATCCCATTTTGACGCGCTCAAAGACAATCTGCGCATTTCATTAATGCACACTCGCCTGTTTTTTGGCATGTTGCCACGCATCCCCTCCCTGCTTTTTCGTCGTTCATCAACACACTGGGCGCAGCAGCAGGAAGTCAAAGGGCTGTGGGGAATGCGTCTGATGTTGCTGGTCTGGCGTTTACTGGGTCGCAAAGCCTTCTCCCTGCTACTGTATCCGGTAGTCGGCGTTTACTGGCTCACCGCATCAACTGCCCGAAAAGCCTCTCAGAGCTGGATTCGCCGCGTACGGGCGCAACTGATCGCACGCCGGATGCCAGTACCGTCAAACCTGACCAGTTATCAGCATTTCCTGCGTTTTGGCGGCGCGATGCTGGATAAAATTGCCAGCTGGCGCGGTGAACTGCACCTCGGCCGCGATGTTGTTTTTGCACCAGGCGCAGAAGAGACGCTAAATGTCAGCGACCCGCGAGGAAAACTGCTGCTGGCCTCACATTTGGGCGATGTCGAAGCCTGTCGGGCACTCGCCCAGCTACAGGGCAGTAAAACAATCAATGCGCTGGTATTTAGCGATAACGCCCAACGCTTTAAAAAAATTATGGAAGAGATGGCCCCGCAGGCCGGGTTAAACCTGCTACCGGTGAACGATATTGGCCCGGATACCGCCATTCTGCTCAAAGAGAAACTGGATCGTGGCGAATGGATCGCCATCGTTGGCGATCGCATCGCAGTCACTACCCAACGTGGCGGCGAATGGCGTGTCTGCTGGAGCCGCTTTATGGGGCAAGTTGCGCCCTTCCCACAGGGCCCGTTCATTCTTGCGTCTATTTTACGCTGTCCGGTGGATCTGATTTTCGCCCTGCGCCAGCAGGAGAAACTACGCATCCACTGCGAACCATTTGCTGACCCTCTGCTCTTGCCGCGTGCCACCCGACAACAGGCATTACAGAATACCGTCGATCGCTACGCCGAACGCCTTGAGCACTATGCACTTCAGTCGCCACTCGACTGGTTTAACTTTTTCGATTTCTGGCAGTTGCCGGACACCAAAGACAAGGAGTAAAGGGTGCTTAACGATCCCCGCTTTACGGCTGAAGTCGAGCTGACTATTCCGTTTCACGACGTCGATATGATGGGTGTAGCGTGGCATGGCAACTACTTCCGCTATTTCGAGATTGCCCGCGAGGCACTGCTGAACCAATTCAATTACGGTTATCGGCAGATGAAAGCGTCCGGCTATTTGTGGCCCGTGGTCGACACCCGGGTGAAGTATCGCAACGCCCTGACTTTCGAGCAGCGTATCCGTGTGCGTGCCCGTATTAAAGAGTTCGAAAATCGCCTGCGTATCGACTACGACATTTTCGATGCTGAAACAGGAAAACGCGCCACAACGGGCTATACCATCCAGGTCGCCGTGGACGAAAAAAGCCGTGAGCTGTGCTTTGTCAGCCCGGATGTTTTGTTTGAACGAATGGGAGTGACGCCATGAAATTATGGCCATTGTTGGTGCTGCTCATCAGCCCTTTTGTCAGCGCCCTGACGCTTGATGACCTGCAACAGCGTTTTACCGAACAGCCGGTCGTTCGCGCCCATTTCGATCAAACCCGGACGATAAAAGATCTGCCGCAGCCGCTGCGGTCTCAGGGCAAAATGCTGATCGCCCGTGACCAGGGTCTGTTGTGGGACCAAACCGCGCCGTTCCCGATGCAACTGTTGCTTGATGATAAGCGGATGGTTCAGGTGATTAACGGTCAGCCACCGCAGACCATCACCGCCGAAAACAACCCGCAAATGTTCCAGTTCAATCATCTGCTACGTGCATTATTCCAGGCGGATCGTAAGGTGCTGGAGCAAAACTTCCGCGTGACCTTTACCGACGTAGGGGAGGGGCGCTGGACGTTACGCCTGACGCCAATCACCACGCCACTGGATAAGATTTTCGCGACGATTGATTTAGCCGGCAAGACCTACCTGGAGAGCATTCAGCTCAATGACAAGCAGGGCGATCGCACCGATATCGCGCTTTCCCAACACCAACTGACGCCAGCGCAACTGACCGATGATGAACGCCAACGCTTTGCCGCCCAGTAAACGTCCCGCGCTGTTATGGGGGCTCGCCTGCCTGATTATGCTGGGCGTCTTGTTGACGCTACTCCCGCAGGCCAGGCTCAATAGCAGCGTGCTGGCCATGCTGCCAAAACAGGCAATGGGCGACATTCCCCCGAGCCTGAACGAAGGCTTTATGCAGCGCCTCGACCGGCAACTGGTCTGGCTGGTGAGTTCCGGTAAGCAACCGGACCCGTCGGCGGCGCAAGACTGGCTGACGCTGCTGCAAAAATCGCACGCGCTGGCCCAGGTGAAAGGCCCGATGGACGCCGACAGCCAGCAGGCATGGGGGGCTTTCTTCTGGAAACACCGTAACGGCCTGATAGATAACGATACCCGCGCTCGTCTGCAAAACGGCGGCGAAGCCCAGGCCCAGTGGATCCTGTCCCAGCTTTACTCCGCATTCTCCGGTGTCAGCGGCAAAGAGTTGCAAAACGATCCCCTCATGCTGATGCGCGGCTCGCAGTTGGCCATGGCCAAAAATGGCCAGCGTTTACGCCTGATGGACGGCTGGCTGGTCACTCAGGACGAGCAAGGCAACTACTGGTATCTGTTACATGGCGAGCTGACCGGCTCATCGTTTGATATGCAACAGACGCACCAATTGGTCACCACGCTGAATACGCTGGAAGGTGAGTTCAAAGCCCACTATCCGCAGGCACAATTACTGTCTCGCGGAACGCTGTTCTACAGCGATTACGCCAGCCAGCAGGCGAAACAGGATATCTCGACCCTCGGCATAGCGACCGTGATCGGGGTGATCCTGCTCATCGTGGCCGTGTTTCGTTCGCTGCGTCCGCTGCTGCTGTGCCTGATTTCGATTGGTATTGGCGCGCTGGCGGGAACCGTCGTCACGTTGCTGATTTTTGGCGAACTCCATCTGATGACGCTGGTGATGAGCATGAGCATCATCGGTATTTCCGCCGATTATACGCTCTACTATTTGACCGAGCGGATGGTGCACGGTGCAGAAACATCGCCATGGCAAAGCCTTGCCAAAGTACGCAATGCCCTGCTCCTGGCACTGCTCACTACCGTGGCGGCTTATCTGATTATGATGCTGGCCCCCTTCCCCGGTATTCGCCAGATGGCGGTATTCGCGGCGGTGGGTCTGAGTGCCTCGTGCCTGACGGTCATTTTCTGGCACCCATGGTTGTGTCACAGGTTGCCGGTGCGCCCGGTTCCGGCAATGGTACTCATGCTACGCTGGCTTGCCGCCTGGCGGCGGAATAAGAAATTATCCGTTGGCCTACCGGTGGCGCTCGCGTTGTTCTCGTTGGCAGGCATGGCAACGCTACGCGTAGACGATGATATCTCCCAGTTACAGGCGCTGCCGCAGGACATTCTCGCTCAGGAAAAAGCAATTACCGCCCTGACCGGGCAAAGCGTCGACCAGAAGTGGTTTGTCGTGTACGGCAAATCCGCTCAACAAACGCTGGAGCGACTGGAAGCCTTTACTCCCGCGCTGGAAGATGCAAAAAAAGACGGATTACTCAGCGGATATCGCACTATTCCGTTAAATTCGCTCGCCCGGCAGCAGCAGGATCTCACCCTGTTAAAAGATGCCGCGCCCGCCGTCACAAAAGCCTTAAACAGCGCCGGGCTGACAACGGTGAAACCCGATCTTAGCGCTATGCCGGTCACCGTCGATGCCTGGCTTTCCAGCCCGGCCAGTGAAGGCTGGCGCTTACTGTGGCTGTCGCTGGCAGACGGTGAAAGCAGCGTGCTGGTTCCCGTTGAAGGGGTGAAACAAAGTGATGCTTTAAACACGCTCAGCACGAAATATTCCGGCGTTGCGTGGGTGGATCGTAAGAGCAGCTTTGACACTCTGTTTGCGCTGTATCGCCATATTCTGACGGGCTTGCTATGCGTTGCGCTGGCAGTAATTGCCTGTGGCGCCGTCATTCGACTTGGCTGGCGTAAAGGCTTTATTAGCCTGGTCCCCTCGGTGCTGTCTTTAGGTTGTGGTCTGGCGGTACTGGCTCTGAGTGGGCACGCGCTCAACCTGTTCTCGCTGCTGGCACTGGTGCTGGTGCTGGGGATTGGCATTAACTACACGCTGTTTTTCAGTAATCCACGCGGTACGCCACTAACGTCGCTACTGGCTATCACACTGGCGATGATGACTACGCTCCTGACGCTCGGCATGCTGGTCTTTAGCGCCACTCAGGCAATCAGCAGTTTTGGCATTGTATTGGTGAGCGGTATTTTCACTGCATTTTTGCTGTCACCGCTGGCGATGCCAACGAAAAGAGAGAAGAAAAAAAGATGATGTTATCGACATTTTTTGCCGGGTGGCGGATTCGCCTTATCAGGCCGTTAATGATAGCGCTCGCCGCACTGATTCTTGCCGGTTGCAGCCACACACAGCCGGAACAGCAAGGCCGCCCGCAAGCCTGGTTAGAGCCGGGAACACGTGTGACGCTACCTGCTCCGGGGATTTCTCCCGCGGTGAATTCACAACAGCTGCTGACCGGAAGTTTTAACGGCAAAACGCAGTCGCTGTTGGTCATGCTTAATGCTGATGATAAGAAAATCACACTGGCCGGGTTGTCATCAGTTGGCATTCGCCTGTTCCTCGTGACTTACGATGAAAAAGGATTGCACACCGAACAATCGATCATCGTTCCGCAACTGCCGCCCGCAAGCCAGGTGCTGGCTGACGTGATGCTTAGTCATTGGCCAATTAGCGCCTGGCAACCGCAATTACCTCAAGGCTGGACGCTCGTCGATACGGGCGATACACGTGAACTGCGCAATAGCCGCGGCAAACTGGTCACGGAAATCACGTATCTGAATCGCAAAGGAAAACGCGAACCGATCAGCATTGAGCAGCACGTATTTAAATACCACATCACCATTCAATACCTGGGTGACTGAGATGATCTACATTTCTGCCGTTGGCATGATTAACGCGTTGGGCAATAACACCGATGAAATCGCCGCCAACCTCACACGTGGCATAGCGCCGGGAATGCGTCCGCGCGCGAACTGGCTACAAGGACATCCACCCGCCGTATTAGCAGGCGTTGACGGTGATCTGCCCGCGATCCCTCAGCAATTTAGCGCACATCGTTCGCGCAATAACCAGCTACTGCTGGCTGCACTGGCACAAATCCAGCCACAGGTAGACGACGCTATCGCCCGGTTTGGCCGCGATCGTATTGCTGTCGTTCTCGGCACCAGCACCTCCGGTCTGAATGAAGGTGACGTTCACGTTGATCTGATGCTCAACGACAAAGAGAGCACCGACTGGCGCTACCCGCAGCAGGAACTGGGCGATCCATCGCGTTTTCTTAGCCACTGGCTGGCGCTGGATGGCCCGGCCTTTACGCTCTCAACCGCCTGCTCGTCCAGTGCACGGGCTATCATGAGCGGGCGTCGCTTAATCGAATCTGGTCTGGTGGATATTGCCATTGTCGGGGGTGCCGATACGCTAAGTCGGATGCCCATCAACGGTTTCCACAGTCTGGAATCGCTCTCCCCAACGCGATGTCAGCCGTTTGGCCGCGACCGCAGTGGGATCACCATCGGCGAAGGCGCCGCATTGATGGTATTAACCCGCGAGCCACAGCCCATTGCGCTGCTGGGTGTCGGCGAATCCAGCGATGCATACCATATTTCGGCTCCCCACCCGCAGGGAGAAGGTGCCATTCGCGCCATAGGCCAGGCACTTAACGACGCAGGAATGACACCGGAACACGTGGGCTATATCAATCTGCACGGAACGGCCACTCCGCTCAACGATCAGATTGAGTCCAACGTCGTAAGCACGCTATTTGGCGACACGGTCCCATGCAGTTCAACCAAACACCTGACCGGGCACACGCTGGGCGCGGCGGGGATCACCGAAGCAGCAATCAGTATGCTGATTCTGCAACGCAACCTGCCCCTGCCACCGCAGGATTTTAGCCAGTCGCCGCGCGATGAAACATTGCCACCCTGCGGCATCATTGAACAACCGCAGCCGCTGACTCGCCCGGTAATCTTATCTAACTCGTTCGCCTTCGGCGGTAATAATGCCAGCATCCTGCTCGGGAGAATCTCATGAGCCACTATTTATCACCGGGCGATTATTTACCGCATGACGCGCCGATGCTGCTCCTTGAAGAGGTCGTCAGTGTGGCGGACGAAACCGCCACCTGCCACGTGACGGTATCGGCAAACAGCGTACTGGCCCCTTTCCTCGACCCCGATGGCAATCTGCCCGGCTGGTTCGCACTGGAATTAATGGCGCAGACCATTGGCGTCTGGTCTGGCTGGCACCGACAGCAACACGGTCAGGCGAGTATTGCATTAGGTATGGTGCTGGGCGCACGCGAGTTAGTCTGTGCTGCGGGTGTTCTGCCTGCCGGAAAGCGGCTGAGCATTCATGTCAAATTGCTGATGCAGGATGCACGATTCGGTAGCTTTGAATGCGTCATTCAGGCAGACAACAAGACGCTGGCAACCGGTCGCGTCAACACCTTCCAGCCGACAACAGAAGAAATTAACACGCTATTTCAACAAGGAGCGTCCACATGAGTCGTTCAGTTTTAGTTACGGGTGCCAGCAAAGGTATCGGTCGCGCCATCGCCAGACAACTGGCGGCAGACGGCTTTGTGGTCGGCGTGCACTATCATCGCGATGCACAAGGTGCACAAGACACGCTGGAGGCTATCCTCGCCGCTGGCGGCGCAGGGCGTCTGTTGACGTTTGACGTTGCCAATCGCGAGCAATGCCGTGAAGTACTGGAGCACGATATTGAGGTTAACGGCGCATGGTACGGCATTGTCAGCAACGCCGGGGTAACGCGTGATGCCGCCTTCCCTGCGCTCAGCGATAACGACTGGGATGCGGTGATCCACACTAACCTCGACAGCTTTTACAACGTCATTCATCCGTGCATTATGCCGATGATTAGCGCACGCCAGGGGGGTCGTATCATCACACTGTCTTCGGTATCCGGCGTGATGGGCAACCGCGGTCAGGTTAATTACAGTGCAGCAAAAGCCGGTATTATTGGCGCCACCAAAGCGCTGGCCATCGAACTGGCAAAACGCAAAATTACCGTAAACTGTATTGCACCAGGACTGATTGATACCGGGATGATCGAGATGGAAGAAGCCGCATTGAAAGAGGCGATGTCGATGATCCCCATGAAACGGATAGGTCAGGCTGAAGAAGTGGCCGGGCTTGCCAGTTATTTAATGTCGGATGTGGCGGGCTATGTCACTCGCCAGGTGATTTCCATCAATGGAGGGATGTTATGACACGTCGTGTCGTGATTACAGGCATGGGCGGCGTCACCGCCTTTGGGGAAAACTGGCAGGATGTCTCAGCCAGGCTATTGGCGTATGAAAATGCGGTACGCAAAATGCCGGAGTGGCAGGTTTATGACGGACTGCACACGCTGTTGGGTGCGCCGATCGATAACTTCACTCTGCCGGAACACTATACCCGCAAGCGCATTCGCGCCATGGGTCGCGTGTCGCTGATGTCCACTCGCGCATCAGAACTGGCGTTAGAACAAGCCGGACTGATTGGCGATCGGGTACTGACCAACGGTGAAACCGGAATAGCATACGGTTCCTCCACAGGCAGCACCGGGCCGGTGAGTGAGTTCGCGACCATGCTGACCGAGAAGCACACCAATAACATCACCGGCACGACCTACGTGCAAATGATGCCGCACACCACGGCTGTTAACACTGGATTGTTTTTCGGCCTGCGTGGGCGAGTCATCCCGACATCCAGCGCCTGCACCTCCGGTAGCCAGGCAATTGGTTACGCATGGGAAGCCATCCGACACGGTTATCAAACGGTGATGGTTGCCGGCGGTGCAGAAGAACTGTGCCCTTCCGAAGCCGCCGTATTTGATACGCTGTTCGCCACCAGCCAGCGCAACGACGAACCGAAAACCACCCCCTCCCCATTCGATGAAAAACGCGATGGTCTGGTCATCGGGGAAGGTGCTGGTACGCTGGTGCTGGAAGAGTTGGAACACGCTAAAGCGCGCGGAGCAACGATTTACGGTGAAATCGTCGGCTTTGCCACTAACTGCGATGCTGCCCATATCACCCAGCCACAGCGTGAGACAATGCAGATTTGCATGGAAAAATCGCTGAGCATGGCCGGTATTAGCGCCCGGGATATCGGCTATATTTCAGCGCACGGTACCGCTACCGATCGTGGCGATATTGCAGAAAGTCAGGCGACTGCCGCAATTTATGGTGATAATGTGCCGCTATCCTCGCTTAAAAGCTATTTTGGGCATACCCTTGGCGCTTGTGGCGCACTGGAGGCCTGGATGAGTCTGCAAATGATGCGTGAAGGCTGGTTTGCGCCTACGCTGAATTTGAGTCAGCCAGATGCCAATTGTGGCGCGCTGGATTACATTATGGGTGAAGCCCGCAAGATTGATTGCGAGTTTTTGCAGAGCAATAACTTTGCGTTTGGCGGCATCAATACTTCTATCATCATCAAACGTTGGCCGTGATATGTACCGGATCGTTCTAGGGAAAGTTTCTGATTTAAGCACCGGCGTGCTGCCTCATGCGCTCTATGAGCAGGCACCGCAGGGTGCTCGCCGCGCACGCTGGTTGGCTGGCCGCGTGCTGCTTTCCCATGCCCTTTCCCCATTGCCTGATATCGTCTACGGCGAGCAAGGAAAACCGGCCTTTTCGGCCGACACGCCGCTGTGGTTCAATCTTAGCCACAGCGGTGATGACATTGCTCTGCTGCTTAGCGACGAAGGGGAAGTGGGCTGCGATATTGAAGTCGTGCGCCCGCGCGAAAACTGGAAGACGCTGGCGAATACGGTGTTCAGTCTTGGGGAACATGCCGAAATCGAAGCAGAACATCCGGAACACCAACTGGCGGCTTTCTGGCGCATCTGGACGCGCAAAGAAGCCATCGTTAAGCAGCGTGGCGGCAGCGCCTGGCAAATTGTCAGCGTCGATAGCACTACACTGACATCCTCGCTCTCCGTTAGCCAGTGCCAGCTCGAAACCCTGAGTCTGGCCGTGTGCACGCCAACGCCATTTACCCTGACAGCCGACGCCGTGCAGAGGCTGTAACTCCCGCATTCCCTGTGCGCCGACGCGCGACATGAAAGGTTAACTGCAGATGCAACGAGTCACCATTACTCTCGATGACGATTTACTGGAAACGCTGGATAGCCTGAGCCAGCGCCGTGGTTACAACAACCGTTCTGAAGCGATTCGCGATATTTTGCGTGGTGCGCTGGCGCAGGAAACGACCCAGGAGCATGGCACTCAGGGCTTCGCGGTACTCTCGTATGTTTATGAACATGAGAAGCGTGATTTGGCCAGCCGCATTGTTTCGACGCAGCACCATCACCATGATTTATCGGTCGCTACGCTACACGTTCACATCAACCATGACGACTGCCTGGAAATCGCCGTACTAAAAGGCGACATGGGCGATGTTCAGCATTTTGCCGATGATGTGATTTCCCAGCGCGGAGTGCGCCACGGTCATTTGCAGTGCCTGCCGAAAGAAGAGTAATTACCTGTTTCGTTGCCGGGGGCGCTTCGCTTACCCGGCCTACACCCGTTCTCGTTTGTAGGCCGGATAAGGCGTAGCCGCCATCCGGCAATAATGTTCACGCCATCGTGCCAATCGTCTTTCTAAAGCGCAGCAGCGCTATCAGGAAGAACGCACTGCCAATCGCCAGCAACGTCAGAAACTGCGGCCAGACGATGCCGAACCCTGCGCCACGATAAAGAATCGCCTGCGCCAGGCTGACAAAGTGGGTGGTCGGCATCGTCAGCATGATGTCCTGTACGGCCTGCGGCATGCTTTCACGCGGCGTAGAGCCGCCGGAGAGCATCTGTAACGGCAACAGCACCAGAATCATCAGCAATCCCAGTTGCGGCATGGAGCGCGCCAGCGTGCCCATAAAAATACCGATCGAGGTGGTCGCGAACAGGCTCAGCGCCACGCCCAGCATAAACAGCGGTATCGAACCTTCAATGGGTACGCCAAGCACACCTTTTACCATCAGCATCAGCGATAAACCGGAAACCACCAGCACCACCAGCCCCATCGACCAGATTTTTGCCATCATGATCTCAAACGGCGTTACCGGCATCACCAGCAGATGCTCAATGGTCCCGTGCTCACGTTCGCGAATTAGCGCCGAGCCGGTGAGCACAATCGCCAGCATGGTAATGTTGTTGATGATTGCCATCACCGCGCCAAAACGGGCAGGTTCCAGATTGGGGTTAAAGCGCATGCGCATTTCCAGCGCCACCGGCGGCTCACTGTTGTCACGGTAACGCGCCACAAAGCTGTTCACCTCGCCGCTGATGATATTCTGGATATAGCTGTTGCCGGTAAAGGCCTGGCTCATCCGCGTGGCATCGACGTTAACCTGAATATCCGGCTGTCTTCCTGCCAGCACATCGCGCTGAAAATCAGGCGGAATGTTCACGGCGAAGGTGTAGCGTCCGGCATCCAGCCCGGCATCCATCTCATCGGCGGTGATCATCTCCGGCGGTAAAAACCACGGGCGATAAAAGCTGTTCACAATCCGATTCGACAGCTGTGACTGGTCCATATCGGCAATAGCAATCGGCGCCAGATGCAGCGAACCCGGCAGGACGGTCGCGGAAGAATAAACCGAAATCGTGAAGGCAAAGACGATCAGCGTCAGCATCGCTTTGTCGCCCAGCAGGCTGCGTAACTCTTTGATGCCGAGGTTATAAATATTGCGTAATCGGCGCATCACCCCTCCTGTTTTTTCAGCAGTAATACGCTCAGACCGATCACCACCGGAATGGCGATTGCCAGCGGCATAAACAGCTGCCAGAGATCCGTCAGATCCAACGCTTTAGAGAACGTTCCACGCGCAATGGTCAAAAAATGACTGGTCGGGTAGATTTCGCCAATCCAGCGGCCCGGCCCTTCGAGCGAGGCGACCGGATCGATCATCCCGGAAAACTGCGTCGCCGGGATAAGCGTGATAATCGCCGTACCAAAAATGGCGGCGATCTGGCTTTTCATAAACGTGGAGATTAACAGCCCCAGCCCGGTGGCAATGGTGACGTACAGCAGCGCGGCCAGCGTCAGGGTCATAAAGCTGCCCTTATGCGGCACGCCGAACACAAACACCGACAGCGCGCACAGCAGCAGAAAGTTCAGCATGCCCAGCACGATGTAAGGCAACTGTTTGCCGAGCAAAAACTCACTGCGGGTCGTGGGCGTGACGTACAGGTTGATAATCGATCCGAGCTCTTTCTCGCGCACTACGCTGAGTGCGCTGAGCATGGAAGGGATCATCATCAACAGCAGTGGGATAACCGCCGGAACAATCGCCGGCAGACTCTTTACATCCGGGTTGTAACGATAGCGAGTTTCAATGGTCATCAGCCCGTTTTGCCCACTGGCATTGGGCTGACGCGCCATCACATCCTGCAGCCAGGTCTGGTGCATCGCCTGCACGTAACCTCTGACCGTTTCAGCGCGGCTCGGCATTGCGCCATCGACCCAGACGCCAATCTTCACCGGCGTGCCACGCGCGATATCGCGGCCAAAGTTTGGCGGGATCTCTATTGCTACCGCCACTTCACCCGAACGCATTCGCTTGTCCAGCTCGTCATAACTGGTGAGCGGCGGCTGTTCGATAAAATAGCGCGATCCCGCCAGATTCAGCGTCCACGCCTGGCTGCTGACTGTCTGGTCACGATCGAGCACCGAAAAACGCAGGTTTTCCACGTCCATGCTGATGCCGTAGCCCATGATCAGCATCAGGATCACCGTCCCCATCAGCGCCAGCGTTGAACGCACCGGGTCCCGCCGCAGCTCCAGCGCTTCACGGCGGCTGTAGCTGAACAAGCGCCGCAGGCTAAAGCCCTGCCGCGGCGGCTGACTGTTTTCATGCGCTATCGGAACATTGGCTGGCGCTAACTGAGCTTCCGGTGCCGGGCCTGCCGCTTCCTGTAACCAGGAGATAAACGCCTCTTCCAGGCTGGCGGCACCACGCTGTTTCACCAGCTCCTGCGGCGTGCCGCTGGCGAGTACTTTTCCGGCGTGCATCAGCGACATACGGTCGCAGCGCTCCGCTTCATTCATAAAGTGGGTGGAGATAAAAATGGTGACTTTATCCTGACGCGACAGATCGACCATCAGTTGCCAGAACATGTCCCTCGCCACCGGATCGACCCCGGAGGTCGGCTCATCAAGAATGAGCATTTCAGGGCGATGGATCACCGCCACCGCCAGCGACAGGCGTTGACGGATCCCCAACGGCAGCGCACCGGGCAACGTGTCTTCGACATCGGTCAGCGAAAAGCGCTCGCTCATCTCTTGTACCCGCCCGGGGATTTCCGCTTCGGGGATATGGAACAGTCGCGCGTGTAGCTCAAGGTTTTGCCGCACGGTCAGCTCGCTGTAGAGCGAAAACGCCTGCGACATATAGCCTACCCGGCGGCGGGTATCGATATTCTTCGGGTCAACCGCTTGCCCAAACAGCCACGCCTCACCTTCGCTTGCGGGTAGCAGACCGGTGAGCATCTTCATGGTGGTGGATTTACCGCAGCCGTTGGAGCCGAGAAAGCCGAAGATCTCCCCGCGGGGAATACGAAAGTTAACGTGGTCAACGGCGACAAACTTGCCGAAGCGCATGGTCAGGTCTTTCGCCTCAATGGCAATCTCTTCCTGCTCAGCGTGATACGGCGGGATCACCACCGGTTTGTGCGCCTGACGCTGCGCTTCAGGTAACAACGCAATAAACGCCTGCTCCAGCGTGGCGCTGTTGGTTTGTTCTCGTAGCTGCTGGGCGCTGCCGGTGGCCAATACCTCACCCGCGTTCATCGCCACCAGCCAGTCAAAGCGCTCGGCTTCTTCCATATAGGCGGTGGCGACCAGCACGCTCATATTGGTCTGACGCTGGCGAATGCTGTTAATCAGATCCCAGAACTGGGCGCGGGACAGCGGGTCTACCCCGGTGGTGGGTTCATCAAGAATGAGCAATTCCGGGTCGTGGATTAACGCGCAGCACAGCCCCAGCTTTTGCTTCATCCCACCCGAGAGTTTCCCGGCAGGACGATCGCGAAACGGCGCCAGTCCGGTGCTGTTCAGTAGCTCGGTAATCCGCGCTTCGCGTTCCGCTTTGTCATGACCAAACAGCCGGGCAAAGAAGTCGACGTTCTCATACACCGACAGCGTGTGGTACAGGTTTTTACCCAGCCCTTGCGGCATCCAGGCAATACGCGGGCAGACATCACGACGATGCTTCGGGTCGCGCATATCGCCACCCAGCACCATCACGTTGCCCTGTTCAATCACCCGCGCACCGGAAATAAGCGACAGCAGGCTCGATTTTCCGACGCCATCCGGGCCAATCAGCCCCACCATGCAGCGGGCGGGGATATCCAGCGTGATATTGTTCAGCGCGACCGTTGTCCCGTAATGCTGACTCACGCCGTCAAGGTGCGCCACGGGAGGAACGGGAACCAGCGCCAGATGCGTCATTGCGGCAACCTCACCACCAGGTCGTCAGGCCAGGGGCGATTTTCATCCAGACGCACCCAGGCCATGCCCGGCAGACCGGTTTTCACGTACTCCAGATGCTGCTGCAACAGCTCTGGTGGAATACGCGCTTTGACGCGAAACATCAGCTTCAGCCGTTCATCACTGGTTTCGACCGTTTTCGGCGTGAACTGCGCCACGCTAGCCACAAAGCTAATGGTCGCCGGAATACGCAGATCCGGCGCGGCATCCAGCACCAGGCGAGCTTCACCGCCAATCTTCAGCAGGCCAGCCTGTTCGGTCGGCAAGAAGAATGTCATGTAGACATCGCTGAGATCGACCATATTCAGCACGCGCCCGCCCGCAGAAAGCACCTCGCCCGGTTCGGCGACACGGTACTGCACGCGACCATCGCGCGGGGCTTTCAGCTCGCTGTCATCGATATCTGCCGCAATGCGTCGTTCGGTGGCCTGCGCGGCTTCCACGCGGGTTTGCGCCTGAATAATGCTGGTACGGGCGGCTTCGATCGCGGCTTTTGCCGCAGAGACCTGCGCCCTTGCAGATTCCAGCGCCGCGCGCGCACTTTCTGCCGCAGCCCTGTCGTCATCCAGCTGTTGCTCAGACACCGCACCACGTTGGGACAGTGAACGGGAGCGCACGTGACGTTTAGAGACCGACTGCAGTTCCGCCTCGCGCTGTTTTACCACCGACTGCGCGGCGCGCATTTCACTTTGCCGTTGTTCCAGCAACGCCCGTGCCGCCGCAACCGCACTTTCCGCTTCTTTGATTTGCGCGACCGCTTCCAGCCGCTGCTCGTGCAGCACGCGGGTATCCATTTTCGCCAGCACCTCGCCCTGACGGACAAACTGCCCTTCCGATACGAGGATCGTATCAATACGTCCGGCAATTTTGGTGGCAATATCCACTTCAGTGGCTTCAATTCTGCCGTTGCTGGCGGCAAACCCTTCCGGTATCCCCGCAGGACGCAACATCCACCATGCTATTGCAGCAACCACTACCACAATACCCGCGCCCCACCACACCAGATGACGCTTAATCTTATCCATATTCGACCCGCCGTAATCCCTGTTATCAAACGATGCGTGTCACAAAACCCACTGAACTGCTATTCAGTGAGAGATTCCATCCGGGATGAGAAGGAATGATAAACGATGGCCAAAGAGCGGACAGGCGTTATAGCAACGCATACCGCGAAGGAAGTGAATGACGAAAATGCTGTGAAATCGGGTAGTAATGTTGTCATCATCAGCGTTCCTGGCCGGAAATGAAACACGCATACTCATAACTGCTATCTATTGAATACTAACACCTGGATTCGATATGTCTATTCGGTTGTTCTCGCGATGTCATCGGGCAAAACAGTGTCCGGCAATCCACTCGCCGGACAAGCTTTTGGCGAGTGTTCTGTTTAAAACGCGTGTTGGTATAGCCGCAACGCATCATCTGCCGTGAGCGGAACAGGATTGTTATCCAGAAGACGAGTCTGCTGCATGGCATCCTGAGCCAATATCGCCAGCGTTTCAGCAGGTATATCGACATCACGCAGCTTTTTCGGTGCACCCGATTCAGCAATAATGCGTACCATCGCAGCAATAAATATCGCGGCATCTTTCTCCATATTCCCCGACACCTCCTCGCCAATAACAGCAGCCAGCTCGGCATAGTACGGCGCAGCGACTGGCGCATTAAACTGCAGCACCGGAATCAGCATCAGCGCATTCGACAACCCATGTGGAATATGGTGTCGTGCGCCAAGGGGATAAGCCAGCGCATGCACTGCGGCCACTGGGGAATTGGCAAAAGCCTGGCCTGCCAGCATCGCGCCCAGCAGAACATTTTCTCGCGCTTCACGGTTGTTCCCATCACGACAGGCAGTCACCAGATGGCGGCTAATTAAGCGTAATGCTTCCCGCGCCAGCGCATCCGAAATGGGGTTCTTCTTATGTTTACCGGTATAAGCCTCAATGGCATGCACCATCGCGTCGATGCCAGCCGCCGCCGTATGAACCGGAGGAAGTCCAAGCGTCAATTGCGCATCCAGCAGCACCAAATCGCCATATAGCTGTGGTGCGACAATCCCCATTTTGCTGTCATCATTGGTCGTCAAAATCGAAATATTAGTGACTTCTGAGCCCGTCCCTGCCGTGGTAGGGATGTTAATCAGCGGCAGACGCTGCCCGGAAACTTTGCCAATACCGTAAAGCGCCTGCAGATCTTGCTCAGAGTTGATTAACACGGCCACCAGCTTCGCGACATCCAGCGAGGAGCCGCCGCCCAGACCAATGACCATGTCGCAATGGTCATCACGAGCAACCTGTAAGGCTTCCCGGACAAGACGTTCCTGCGGATCGGGTTGGACCCGATCATAGACCGTCACCTGAAACCCTGCCTCTTGCAGGCTATGCAAAACAGGCGGCAGAATCCCTGCTTTGACCAGTCCGGGGTCGGTCACCAACAACACGCGACGCGCGCTAAATCGCGGCTGAATAATCTCCCCTGCTCGTGATGCTCCTGCCCACTCGACGATAATTTCCGGTACAGTTGAAAACGTAAAATCCTTCATGACATTGTTCATTGATGTACTCCTGGTAGTAAAAATGGCCAGCTTTTAACTACGCGGTGTATCGGCATGAGTGAGAAAGCTTTTCACCTCTTTACGCTCAAGCAACGGGTTGATAATCCCAACGCCAATACGTTGAAAATGCTCCGTTTGTCGATGAAGTTCGAGACCCTCAGGACAACGATAGGTTTCAATAATCACAAAGCGATCGCCGTCTTCCGTAGAACGGAAAAACTCATAGGTGATGTTTTCAGGCTCCTGACGCGAGGCCTGGGCAAGCAGTCTGAGCGCATCATTGACCTTGTCTCCCATTCCCTTACGAGAAAAATAATGTGCAATAACAAAAAGTTGTGAATTCTCCATGGTCGGGCTCCCGGTGTTCTAACGGTGAAGGTCTATATCCCATAACGCGCTATCACTGCTCGAAACGGCTATCGCGCCGTGTAACAGCGCCGTTTGAGCATGTTCCTCGTTACAGACGAAGCCTGATGCCACTATTGGCGGCAACACATTACGGTCAGCCTGTGAGAGTAGCGGCAACATCTGCGCGGGCATCAGTTGCACGTAATCGGGTTCGCTTTGTTCTACGGCTTTCAGGCTGCGTAGCCAGGTAGAACGGTCGGTGACAAAGATTTTCTGCATCGTCACCAGTCCACACTTTTTCGCTCGCTGTACGGTTTGCAAACGCGTCGAGAGCAACCCCATCGCTCCCGTTTCGGCCACATAATCAATGCCGCCCTTATCCTGGGACAGCCCATTGCAGCTGTCGATATTCACGATGACGTACTTCCCCGCCTGCGACAGCAGTTCTATCACCGGATGGAGCTTAATCAGGTCAATATTGGCAATAATGCAAACTTCCGCCTTGCTGGACAGCGCGGTTTTCAATTGCTCAATACCGTAAATCGCCATAATGACGGGCTGGCGTGCCAGGAGCACGCCAAGATTTTTGATCATTACTGACCTGCCTGATGTGAAGGAAGATCGACGCTTAACCCCAGTTTGCCTGGGTTAAGAATGTTTTTCGGATCCAGCGCGTATTTGATATCCGCCAGAACGGAAAGCGATTCGCCTAAAGAAGCCTGCATATAAGGCGAACGCAGGAGACCAACACCATGATGGTGGCTAAGGGAGGTGTTGTGCTTAATTAGCACCGCATTCGCTGCATCCCATGCCGCACGATACCAGGCCGCACGTTGCTCAATCGCCACATCACCGCGCAATGAGAAATAGAGGCATGCGCCGTCGATATAGGCGTGAGACTGATGCGCCGAACCGGCCAGCGTGCCGGGTACGGCGTTAATAGCGGCCACCACATCATCATACACGTCGCTAAGATCGCGCCAACGTCCCACCATTTCCAGCGTATCCGCCACCAGACCCGGGCTCTTTTTAAAGCCTTCAGCACTTTTTCCGGTCAGATATCGGGTGTCCAGCCAGCGTTCAAAAATAGCCTCGCCGTCGAGTTGTTGTCCGCCGCGTTGGCACACACGTTCGCTGATAGCCATTACTGCATCGACAATCTCAGGCTCCCCCTCATCCGCAATCAACAGGACATTGGTCTCTGGCAGACCAAACTGCACGCCGCTTTCCAGGTTATCGTACAAACGCAGTGCCGCCGGATTCGCCCCATGCTGTAAGATTTCGCGACATGCCTCCAGTCCACTGGCGAAGCTGGAAAAACCCCAGGCGATGGCGCGGCCATAATCCGGCAGGCGATGAAGCTTCAAACGCACACGGACAATCACACCCAATGTGCCTTCAGAACCAATAAACATCTGCTGTAGATCAGGCCCCGTTGCGCTACGCGCATAGCCACCCACGGTGATTAAGCGGCCATCGGCAAGGACGACATCCATCCCATAGATCATATCTTCAATTTTGCCGTAGCGGGTCGACAGCTGTCCCGCGCCACGACAGGCCACCCAACCGCCCACGGTACTGATACCAAACGATGACGGCCAGTGGCCCATCGTCATGCCGTACTCTTTTTGGATAGTTTGTTCAAAAATGTCGCCGAACATGCCGGCTTCAACGTCAACAATCTGGCTTTGTGGATCGAAGTCGATAAGTTTGTTGAGTTCGCAAACGTCCAGCACAATGCCTCCCCGCAACGGCAATGCGGCACCAGTGACGTTACTGCGCCCGGCGGAAACCGTGACCGGGATTGCCAACGCATTCGCCAGACGCATCACATCCTGAATTTGTTCTACCGTAGAGACACGTACAATCGCCCCTTTTGACGTGGCCGGTGCGCCCTGGGTTTCCGCAATCATCGAACCGGCCCACCAGTCGCGGGTCCAGGTAATCACATCAGATTCCGATGTCAGCACCTCATCTGCAATGACCCGCAGTCGATCAAACGTCGCTTCGCTCATCGCCACCGGATCAATCTGCATCCCTTTCGCGCCACCGCTGCTTTTGATATCCGTCGCCCATGCCGGGCGCGTGTGTGCACCTACAGTATAATTTCCACGGTTGTAACCGCGTTTAATCGCTTCTTTACTGATCATTCGGATGTCCCCATAAGTGTTGATTTTTCATGTTTAATTGCCGTCTGATAGCTGGCTACCTGCCGGGCCACCTGTTCAGGCTGAAGCTTAAGCTCTTGTTGCAGAATTTCCCCCACGCGTTGCGCAGCATTCGCTGACGCATCACGAGCCATCAGACGGGCACGAATTCGGCGCGATAACACATCATCAATGGTGCTGGCGAGTTCATGGCGCACGGCATACACCACTTCAGCTTCGGTATAGGGAAGCCCTTCCACAATTGGCTTTGCCAGTAAGGGATTGGACTGGATAAGGTCACTGACAAAATGCGCTTCAGTCCCGTAGCGCTCCCCCAGGTGCGCAGACAAACCGCCCGATGCCAGAATCGCCTGCGGGTCATAGCCCGCCGCCCCCAGCAACCAGGCGGTTTTAGTTGAGCAGGCCTTTTTACGGCCGAGTATTTTGCTGGCGGCATCGATGGTCTCTTCTGCCATATGACGTGATGTCGTCAGCTTGCCGCCGACAATCGTAATCAGACCATCTGCCGCAACCGTGATTTCATGATTACGTTTCATTTCAACGGTCTTGCCTCCCACCGTCCCCACCAGAGGGCGGCAACCGGCGATACTACCCACCACGTCTTCCGGGCGGAGATCGGTTTTCAATGCCGAATTCGCACCTTCCAGCAGAAAGTCCAATTCAGCGCGATTGCAGTGAACATCATTGAGATCGCCCTGATAATCCTCATCCGTGGTCCCCAAATAGGAAACGTTGCCCCAACGGGTGATCGTCGCGCGGCGGCTGCGCCCGGCAACCGGGATCGTCACCGTGCAATCATTGCGGATCTTCATCCACGGAATAGCAACATGTACCCCCTTGGCAGGACGGATATTCAGCGGTGATGCGTCACCTTTTTTCAGCCCATTCCAGTCACGCAGCCAGACGCCCGTCGCCATGATGGCAACCCGCGCGTTGACCTGAATTTCTCTGCCATCGGCATAGACGATGGCCCCATTCACTTTGCCGTGCTGGTCGCGCGTGGTTTCGATGACTTCCGCATGGTTGGTCACCACCGCGCCATGAAACGCCGCCGTGCGCACCAATGCCAACGTAAGTCGGGCATCGTCGACACGGGCATCGAAATACATAAAACCACCGGATAGCTGTTCTTCTTTGAGCGTCGGGCAATGCGACAGCACTTCCGCAGGGGTAAGTTTTTGGTGAAGGATGCCTTCCCGCCATCCTCCCGCAAGGTCGTAGGTCCAGAGCAGGCTTTCAAATGCAGCAGACATCCGCTTGTCGAATACGCCATTTTTATCGAGTACCGGGAATAAAAAGGGTAACCGTTGCACCAGATGACGGGCATTCCTCCGCATACGCTGGCGTTCGAGTAAAGAGTGGCGAACCAGCCCCAGATTCCCTTGTTCGATATAGCGCAGACCGCCGTGTACCATTTTCGATGACTTTGATGACGTGCCTGAGGCAAAGTCACTTTTCTCAATCAGCGCCACCCGGTAGCCACGCAGACTGGCATCCAACGCCGCGTAGGCTCCGGTTACGCCACCACCGACAATCAGAATGTCGTAGGTGTCGCTTTCCAGTCGATCCAGTTGTTCAGCGCGCTGAAGACGTAATGGCTCTGCACCGTACATCTCACTACAGGTTTTGTTGGGCTTTCGCGAAGGGAAAAACTTCATGAGTAAGTATGCTCCTGATTAGCTGAGGTGAGGCTGTCGGCGGCTTCCATTTCGAGTGCAATACGCATCGCCCAGCGGTTAATTTTTTGTTCGCGAAGGTCATGACTGATTTTCGGCTCAAATAGCCGCGCGGTTTTTAGCATGGCGCAGGCATCCGACAGCGAGTCCCACAGCAGCCCATCGGCACCAGCCAAAAACGCAACGCCACGTAAGCTTGCCCGCGCCGTTTCGGCCATTCGCCGCACGGGAATACCGCTAAGATCGGCCTGGATTTGCAATAACGTATCGCTATTGGATAACCCTCCCCCGACTACCAACTCTTTTGTGGGGATCCCGGTTGCCGCTTCATTTGCGCGAATACAGGCCGCGACCGAATGCGCAATCCCTTCCAGAATCGCGTAGGCCACCTGCGAGCGCGTGGTCGAGATTGAGATACCGTTCAGGGACGCACGGGCATGAGGCTGGAGATGGGGTACGCGTAGCCCCGTTAGCGCCGGAATAAAACTCACGCCCCCCGCGTCGCTAGCCTGCGCGGCCAGTTCGCTGATCTGTTCGGGTGAGTCAAACCAATGCAGTTTTTCGCACACCCAGTTGAGCGCCGAACCGGTAGTGGGGACAAAGGTTTCGACAGAGAAATGCGAAAGCCCTTTTTGGCGGCGCGCCGTCATGGTGAGCGTACTTTCACAGCCCTTTTGCAAGGTTGGTACCGTTGGCCCCATCATTAAATCAACAAAGCTGCCAGTGCCATGCATACAAAAAGCCTGTCCTCGCTCGGTACACCCCAGCCCAATAGCCCCTGCAAACTGATCCCCTGCGCAGGCCAGGATCGGCACGCTTATCCCCAGAATATCTTCATGAGTGGTGCCGAAGTCATCGGCATCATCATGTAATTCAGGCAGCAATGACGCCGGGAAGCCCAGAGTCTGTAGCCATGGCAAATGATAGTGATGCTCTTTGAGGCAATACGCGCCAGCGGAGGTGGCATTTGTCGGTGTGGTGACACTTTTTTTCTCCTGCGCCAAGTGCCAAAGCAACCAGCTATCAACGGTACCAAAGACCAGCGTTCCAGCCTGATACGCCTTCGCCACCGCAGGCGTATTGGCAAGATGGCGCGACGCCCAAAGATAAGGAGAGCGTATCCCAACCGGTCGCCCAATCCGCGGCAGCAGTTTTGCATCCCATTCAGGGGCTAACTGGGCCAGTTCATCCGTGAAACGCGCATCCTGCCATACCATCGCCGGAGTTAATGCCTTACCCGTTTGCGCATCCCACAGCACTGCCGTTGAGCGTTGGGTCGCAATCGCCAGCGCCACAATGCGCATCTTGTTGCATTGCGCGTTAGCTATCGCTTTGCGACAAACCTCAATAGTGGCCTGCAAGACCTCATCAGCATCTTGTTCCACCACACCATGACGCAGACTGCTGACCTGAAGCGGCTGGTATTCCAGGCAGTGAACCTGGCTATTTTGTGCAACAACTGCCGCACGGGTCCCCGATGTACCTTCATCGATAGCCAGAATGACATCTTCGTATTCACTCATTTCGTACTCCTGTTTGATTCTGGGGTCATCGACTCTGGATAAGGTGAATGGGGTGATTCGAACTGCGGCGCACCTGGCTCGTTATCCGGCTGAATAGTGGTGCGAGTGGGGTCCCACGGAATAACAAAACAGATAATGCTCGCAAACAGCGGCACGGCAGACATGATCAGGAAGGTCGTTTGCAGGCCATACAAATCACGGAATACCGGGAAAATAAACAGCCCGAGCGCCGCACCTATTGCCCCGAGCGCACCGACCACGCCGTTCGCGCCAGCCCGCAGTTCACTGCGAAAAGAGAGTGACGACAGGCTTTTCCCGTTTGCACCAGGTCCGCCAGAGTGGCAAAGAATAAACAGAGCAGGGACCAGCAAAGAGGCCCAAAGTGGCATAGTGTCACTGAACAGACCCAGCGTGAGTAGCACGAGGAAGGCCACGGCAAAACCGATCGCCGAGGAGCGGCGCAATCCCAGACGGCGGCCAATCGCGGGAGATAAGAAACCGCCGACGATACCGAAAACGTTAAAAAATAGTGAACATAAGGTTGCGTAAACAAAATTTTTACCAAACATCGCAGCACTAATAACCGGTAAATACCAGCCCACACCGAAATATTGGATTGACTGGCAGATTTGAACGGTCGAAGCCAGAATCGTACGTGGTAAATAGACGCCACGGAATATTAACAGCACATTTCTTGCGCCTTTTTCAGCCTGACCAATAACGGGTTTCTGTTCTGCTTTCGGCGCCAGAATAAACTGTTCACCATATATTTTATTCATGGCAACGATAGCTTCAGGTAATCGGGATTTCCTTGCTAGCCAAACCGGGCTTTCCACTAAATAACGGAACTGGAAAAACAGAACGATGATTCCACATAACGCCGTTACAGCAATGGAATAACGCCAGATGGCATCACCTACGTCCCATGAGTAAAACATCAGCGCTAATACCAAATTTAAACAAACGGCAACATACCAGACACCCTGCCAGGTATTTAGACGGCTTTTGAGTTTCACAGGCGTGAACTCTGCCAGCATGGCCATTGCCACAGCAAAGTCCATCCCGTAAGAGACGCCAACAAAGAAGCGACCCACGATTATCGTGCTAAAACTGGAGGATGACATCACCAACAAAGCACCAATCACCGCCATTATTTTGGCAATGATCAGCGGTGGCACACGACCCCAGCGATCGGCTATCCAGCCGCCAATCGGGTTAAATAATATGGCGACCCAGGATGAAAATGAGGTAAGCAGTGCAACTTCGGTCGCAGTAAGATTTAAATTGCGGGTCATTGGGTTTAATCCAGCACTGAGAGCTGAATTTGAAAAAGCATCAAGAAAAAGGCCGCCTAGTGCCAACCACCAAATAACGCCAGCTCTGCCACTGATTTTTCCCCTGGCATCGATGCAATTAATGACATCATCTACACCGCGGATTTTTATCGGATTTGAGAATGAACATGCGGACATGGCTTTCCCCTTCATAATATTCGGAAGAAGGTCGCCATTAGCTAAAAAAATGCAATAAGAGACCATCTTAATTTCACAGATAGTCTCTTATCTAAAATCTGTATTTTTCCACTCTAGAAGGTAACCCAAAGCGTGTCAAAGCGACTTTTAGTCTCGTCGTTGATTCTGTGACATGTAGCCCAAATGTTAATGAATAATTACAAAATGAGGTCGTTATGAGCCATTTTTCTGTTCTCAGCGGGTGGGATACCACTGTGACTGTACGTAGCCGCCTGATTTGCGCTGAACGTTCGCCGTTCTCCCTGTACGACGCTATTGCAATATCCATCCAAAATAGGTGTTGAATACCAAGTTCGCTTTTATCCTAAATTTTACCGCTCACAACAAAAACCTTAAAATTCATAAATATACGCTAACACACATTTGATCGTGATTATTTAAAGCACTAATTTTTCGTTATGTTGATCACATTCGCATCAAAAGAATGGTGATCTTAAAATAGGTTTTAAATATTGTGGTCAGGCCGCTAGACCACAATAAGAGGATATATCATGAAAAGAAAAACAATGGGATGGCTTATCGTTTTTCTTCTTTTTATAGTTTACATGCTTAACTATATGGATCGTTCAGCATTGTCGATCACCGCTCCACTCATCGAAAAGGAATTAGGATTCAATGCTGCTGAGATGGGTATGATATTCAGCGCATTCTTTGTTGGTTATGCACTGTTTAACTTTATCGGTGGCTGGGCCAGTGACCGATTTGGTCCCAAAACAGTATTTCTGGTCGCCGCGTTACTCTGGTCAGTATTTTGTGGGATGACCAGTCTGGTTACTGGATTATGGACTATGCTGGCTGTCCGCGTATTATTCGGCATGGCTGAAGGGCCGGTCAGTGCTGCAGGTAATAAAATTATCAATAACTGGATTTCGCGTAAAGAATCTGCCACTGCCATCGGTATTTTCAGCGCTGGCTCGCCGTTGGGTGGCGCAATTTCCGGTCCGGTAGTTGGCCTGCTGGCTCTTTCATTAGGCTGGCGTCCGGCGTTCGGTATTATTTTCCTGTTTGGTTTAGCCTGGGTATTACTTTGGTATTTCATTGCCAGTGATAAACCCTCAAAAAGTAAACACCTCGCCCCGGAAGAACGTGTCGATTTTGAAAACCATGATGACATCATTTTAGCGGATGACGGTAAAGCGATGCCTTCTCTCGGCTACTACATGAAGCAGCCGATGGTGTGGGCAACGACGCTGGCCTTCTTCAGCTATAACTACATACTCTTTTTCTTCCTGACCTGGTTCCCAAGCTATCTGAACCACTCGCTACACCTTGATATTAAAGAAATCAGTATTGCAACGGTGATCCCCTGGGTGATTGGTGCAATCGGCATGGTATTGGGTGGCGTATGCTCTGACTTTATCTATCGGGTAACGGGCAATGCCCTGCTTTCTCGCCGTCTCATTCTCGGTGTTTGCCTGGCTGGAGCGGCAATCTGTGTAGCGGTTTCTGGAACAGTTACCACTATCGGCAGTGCCGTTGGATTGATGTCAGTCTCGTTATTCCTGTTGTATTTAACTGGACCTATTTATTGGGCAGTTATTCAGGATGTCGTACACAAAGATAAAGTGGGTAGCGTCGGTGGCGCCATGCATGGGCTGGCAAATATCTCCGGAATCATTGGCCCTCTGGTCACCGGATTTATTGTTCAGTTCAGCGGTAAATATGATTACGCATTCTATCTGGCTGGTGCTATTGCGATTGTTTCCAGCTGTCTGGTATTCGTATTTGTCAAAAATAAAGGATTAAAAACAAATGAAAGTCAAAGCTGTCTACATCAATAAACCTGGTGAAATTGAAACCCGTTGGGTTGATTATCCAGAAAAGAAAGATAATGAAGTATTAATAAAAGTTGATGCTGCTGGAATATGTGGCTCTGATATAGGTGCATTTCGCGGCACTAATCCCCTGGTGACCTATCCACGTATTATTGGACATGAAGTCACTGGTATTGTTATTAAACAAGGCAATGGCATGCCAGCAAATATTAAGGAAGGTGACCGCGTTATTGTTGATCCTTATATTTATTGTGGCCATTGCTACCCCTGTTCAGTGGGGAGAACAAATTGCTGTGAAAACCTGAAGGTAATTGGCGTACATATTGATGGTGCGATGCAGGAGGTGGTTGCTCACCCCGCGCATTTGATTCACAAAATCCCGGATGACGTCGCCACTGAGATGGCTCCGTTGGCTGAACCACTGACTATCGCACTGCATGCGCTACATCGCGCCAAACTGACGGCCGGGGAGCATATCGCCATTATTGGAGCCGGTGCGATTGGTCTGATGGCAGCATTGAGCGCATTGCGCTACGGTGCGACGCCAATTCTGATCGATATCGTGGACGAACGACTTCAGTACGCAAAATCGCTGGGCGTGCCTTACGTCATCAATCCGTCGAACACCCAGGTTGTTGAGGCGATAAAAGATATCACACAGGGGACGATGGCACAGGTTGTCGTCGAAGCATCTGGTGCCAACAGTGCAATTCGCGAAACGCTGGATCTTGCTTCGTTTGCGGGTCGTATTGCTTTCACCGGCTGGCCAAAACAGGAGACATCGTTACCCACTAACCTGATCACGTTTAAAGAGTTGGATCTGCGCGGATCACGTACCAGTGCTGGCGAATTCGAAGAAGCGTTACAGATGCTGGCTACGCTGAACATTAATCCTGCGGATGTCGTCAGCAAGGTGGTGAATATTGATGATGTGCCTGACGCCGTGAAGGAACTCGATCAATACCCGGAACGCTATCTGAAGATCAATGTGACCTTTCATTAATTTTTCCAGGAGATAAAGCGATGGAACAAACCTGGCGTTGGTATGGCCCGAATGATCCCGTGTCGTTGTCCGATGTTCGTCAAGCCGGTGCAACGGGTGTGGTAACTGCGCTGCACCATATTCCAAACGGTGAAGTCTGGTCCGTAGAAGAAATTCTCAAACGCAAAGCGATCGTGGAAAAAGCCGGTCTGGTCTGGTCGGTCGTGGAAAGCGTGCCGATCCATGAAGACATCAAGACCCACACGGGCCAGTACGATCTGTGGATCAAGAATTACCAGCAGACGCTGCGTAATCTCGCCCAATGCGGCATCTTTACCGTATGCTACAACTTCATGCCGGTTCTGGACTGGACCCGTACCGACCTGGAATATGTGCTACCCGACGGTTCAAAGGCTCTGCGCTTTGACCAGATTGAGTTTGCCGCCTTTGAACTGCATATCCTCAAGCGTCCCGGTGCGGAAGCGGACTACAGCGCAGAGGAAATTGCACAGGCGCACCAGCGTTTTGTGAATATGAGCGAAGAGGACAAAGCTCGGCTGACGCGAAATATCATTGCAGGTCTGCCAGGTGCTGAGGAAGGCTATACGCTGGACCAATTCCGTAGCCACCTTGCAACCTATAAAGATATCGACAAAGCGGCCTTACGGGAAAATTTCGCCTGGTTCCTGAAAGCCATTATTCCGGTAGCGGAAGAAGTGGGTGTACGTATGGCGGTTCATCCGGACGATCCACCGCGCCCAATTCTTGGCCTGCCGCGCATCGTTTCTACTGTAGAAGATATGCAGTGGATGGTGGATACCGTAAACAGTACAGCCAACGGTTTTACGATGTGTACAGGCTCTTACGGCGTACGCGCAGACAACGATCTGGTTGATATGATCAAACAGTTCGGCCCACGGATTTACTTTACGCACCTGCGTTCCACACAACGTGAAGAGAATCCCAAAACCTTCCATGAGGCGGCACATCTCTCCGGGGATGTCGATATGTACAGCGTAGTGAAAGCGATAGTCGAAGAAGAACAGCGACGTAAAGCTGAAGGCAACGCCTCACTTATCCCCATGCGACCAGACCATGGTCATCAAATGCTTGATGATCTGAAAAAGAAAACCAACCCAGGGTATTCCGCTATTGGTCGCCTTAAGGGCCTGGCTGAAGTACGCGGCGTTGAACTGGCTATCCAACGCGCCTTCTTCAATCAGTAACCACATTGCCGCATGGTATCCCTGCCATGCGGTTTTTCACTTTCAGTCAGGACCGGTCTTTGATAGCGCATTATCAAAGAAGATCATCAATGACAGGAGTTTGTCATGGACAAGAATCTCGCCACCGCCCAGATTTCCACCCCACGACCACGCTGGGATCGTTCACGCCTCGTTTCGCGCATCGTACATCTTGGTTGCGGCGCTTTTCACCGCGCTCATCAGGCGCTCTATACACATCATTTGCTGGAAAGCAGTGACAGCGACTGGGGTATCTGTGAGGTCAACCTGATGCCCGGAAACGATGCCACACTGATTCAAAACCTGAAGGCGCAGGATCTGCTGTACACCGTTGCCGAGCGCGGAGCACAAACGACAGAGCTTAAAATCATTGGCGCGATGAAAGAAGCGCTGCATCCTGAATTTGACGGCTGTGAAGCCATTATCCACGCAATGGCACGTCCCGAAACGGCCATCGTTTCGCTGACCATCACCGAAAAAGGATATTGCACAGATGCCGCCAGCGGCGAGCTGGATCTGAATCATCCGTTTATCCAGCACGACATTGCTCACCCACAGTCCCCCAAATCAGCAATGGGTTATATCGTCGAAGCCCTCGCGCTACGCCGTCAGCAGGGATTGAAGGCTTTTACTGTGCTGTCCTGCGATAACGTACGAGAAAATGGCCACGTCGCAAAAACCGCTGTCCTGGGTTTAGCCGCCGAGCGCGATCCGCAACTGGCTGAGTGGATTGCCGAACAGGCAACGTTCCCATGCACGATGGTAGACCGCATCGTTCCGGCAGCGACAGAAGAGACGTTAGCGCAAATCGCAGAACAGCTGGGGGTAGATGATCCCTGTGCCATTGCCTGTGAGCCGTTCCGTCAGTGGGTGATTGAAGATAACTTTGTCAATGGACGCCCGGACTGGGATCGCGTGGGCGTACAGTTTGTAGCAGATGTGGTGCCATTTGAGATGATGAAGTTACGCATGCTCAACGGCAGCCACTCTTTCCTGGCCTACCTTGGTTATCTGGGCGGTTATGAAACGATTGCCGATACGATGACCAACCCGGCGTATCGCAACGCTGCGCGTGCTTTGATGCTCAATGAACAAGCGCCGACACTGTCAATGCCGGAAGGAACAGACCTTGCGGCTTATGCAGAGCTGCTGATTGCGCGCTTTACTAATCCATCACTGAAGCACCGAACCTGGCAAATTGCGATGGATGGCAGCCAGAAACTACCACAACGCTTGCTGGACCCCATTCGACTCCATCTGAAAAAAGGCGAAGATGCTCGCCATCTGATGTTGGGAGTCGCCGGTTGGATGCGCTACATCAGCGGTGTGGATGAACAAGGTCATCCGATTGAGGTGATAGATCCGCTGTCAGCACAGTATCAGGCTATTTATCAACAGTATCCATCAATAGAAGAACGTGTCCGGGCGCTGTTAGCAATTGACACTATCTTTGGGCGAGACCTTTGCGAGAACACAGACTTTATCGAACGCGTAACCGCTGCCTGTCAGCAATTGCACAGCGTAGGCGCACGTGCAGCGGTAGCCGCTCTGAGCCAATAGCGTGGTGTTATTAAAGACCCACGATCTGTCTGACATAGGCCAGATGTTCCAGCGATTTTTGGTAAGCACCGTCAGCATCAGCCTGGCGGATCGCATCCACAATCGCTTTATGCTGTGTATTCATGCTGGTTAATACATCCCGATTGCCGGAACGTTTGTCCAGTCCGGCATACGGGATGTTAACGCGCTGCTCCCACAGCATTCGCGACATATCAAGCAGTACGCGGTTCTGGCTGGCTTCTGATACTGTTAGATGGAATTGCTTATCGAGGGAATAAAAACCATGCACATTGTTTTCGCTAATGGCCTTTTCCATGCTGAGATGCAGTGCTTCAAGCTGGCTAATTAGATCTTCTTTCCCGGCCTGAGCAGCAAGGCGCGCACAATGGCTGTCGACCAACTCACGCGAATAGAGGATTTCTTCAATCGTATAATCACTGGTGGAATGCTTTTTATCAGCAACAATCACACCATTACCTGACTGGATGGTGATCCATCCGGAAATCTCCAGCACAATCAGCGCTTCTCTGAGCGATGCGCGACTTACACCGAGTTGCTTCGCCAGCTCACGTTCGGGTGGTAAGAAGCTTCCCGGCGGAAAAATACCATCATTGATGAGCTTAATGATGAGATTGGCTATCTTTTGATAGAGCCGCTCCTGTTTTACCTCAGGAATAACCATGTGTCTCCCGTTCTCTTATCTGTGCGATTTTTAACTGATTTATCATATCATTCCTGGAGTTAAGAAACGCACGTCAGAGTCAGTTCATGTATCACACATCACTATGATATTTTTTCTTATTATGTGCAGACAGAGTCTTTCACTTATTCAGACACCAAATCCTGTGCACATGCCCAGGCGCTCGACCACGCCCACTGGAAGTTATACCCACCCAACCAGCCGGTGACATCCATCACTTCACCAATAAAGTACAGCCCTGGCACTTTGCGGGCTTCCATCGTGCGCGAAGACAGTTCGTTGGTATCCACGCCTCCCAGCGTGACTTCCGCTGTGCGATACCCTTCGGTACCGTTCGGCTGCACCCGCCATTCGGTCAGCGTTTCGACCAGCGATTGCTGATCGCGCACGTTAAGTTGTTTCAGCGTCACATCCGGGATTTGCCCTAATTGCTGCAGGCATTCCACCAGACGTTTCGGCAACTGCATCGCTAACGTGTTCTTTAAGCTCTGATTTGGATGTGCGCTTCGTTGTTCATCGAGGAAGCTCGCAAGGTCAACATCCGGCAACAAATTAATGCTGACAAATTCGCCGGGCTGCCAAAAACTGGAAATTTGCAAAACGGCCGGGCCTGAAAGCCCACGGTGCGTAAAGAGCAGGTTTTCACGAAATACGGTGCCGTCTTCAGCGGTGATAACGGAAGGAACAGACACGCCTGAGAGTACCTGAAGCTGCTCCAACAGTGGCTTATGCAGCGTGAAAGGCACCAAACCGGCACGGGTCGGCAGAACCTTCAGACCAAACTGTTCGGCAATTTTATAACCAAACGGCGTTGCTCCCAGACCCGGCATGGAAAGCCCACCGGAGGCAATAACCAATTTCTTCGCACCGACCGTCATCCCGTTCAGTTCCAGAATGAAGCCATCATCATCCTGTGCGACGCTCAGGACTTCGCTACGTAAACGCATCGTAACGTTACCTTTTTCGCATTCGGCCACCAGCATATCGACGATTTGTTGGGCCGAATCATCGCAGAACAGCTGGCCGAGCGTTTTTTCATGCCAGGCAATGCCGTGTTTACCCACCAAATCGATAAAGTCCCACTGCGTATAGCGAGCCAGCGCCGATTTGCAAAAATGCGGGTTTTGACTCAAATATGCAGCCGGTTCCACATAAAGATTGGTAAAGTTACAGCGCCCTCCGCCGGACATGAGGATCTTACGTCCAGGCTTTTTACCATTATCAATCAGCAGTACTTGACTGCCTGCTTGCCCTGCCTGCGCGGCACAGAACATACCCGCTGCGCCAGCGCCTATAATAACGGTATCAAACCTTTCCACGTTGCGATCCTCTCTAAAAAGCGGGCGTGAATTGTAAAGATTCCTCAGTGGTCGCACCAGCACCAAACTATCAATAATAGGTATTTACCTGAATTCTATAGGATAATTCTTTAGTGGTGTAAAACAAAGCAGGAGACAAATCAAAAAAACTCTATATTTCACTTTGCCCGCGCCGCCAAAGTCACTGATAATGCGCCGCGTTCATGTCCTCAAAATGGCGTAACGTCCTATGCTACATTTGTTTGCTGGCCTGGATTTACATACCGGGCTTTTATTATTGCTTGCTCTGGCTTTTGTGCTGTTCTACGAAGCAATTAACGGCTTCCACGATACAGCCAATGCTGTTGCAACCGTGATCTATACCCGTGCAATGCGTTCGCAATTGGCGGTGGTCATGGCTGCGTTGTTCAACTTCTTTGGTGTTTTGCTGGGTGGTCTCAGCGTAGCTTATGCCATCGTGCATATGCTACCAACGGATCTGCTGCTCAACATGGGTTCTTCACATGGCCTCGCCATGGTGTTCTCCATGCTACTGGCGGCAATTATCTGGAACCTCGGTACCTGGTACTTTGGTCTGCCTGCATCCAGCTCCCACACGCTGATTGGCGCGATCATTGGTATTGGTTTAACCAATGCGTTGATGAACGGGACTTCAGTGGTGGATGCACTTAACATCCCGAAAGTGCTCAATATTTTCGGTTCGCTGATCATTTCCCCTATTGTCGGCCTGGTGTTCGCTGGCGGTCTGATCTTCTTGCTGCGTCGTTACTGGAACGGCACCAAGAAGCGGGCACGTATTCACCTGACGCCAGCAGAGCGTGAAAAGAAAGACGGTAAGAAAAAGCCGCCGTTCTGGACGCGTATCGCGCTGATCCTCTCCGCTATCGGTGTGGCGTTTTCTCATGGCGCTAACGATGGGCAGAAAGGTATTGGTCTGGTAATGCTGGTACTGATTGGCGTAGCGCCTGCAGGCTTCGTGGTGAATATGAATGCTTCTGGTTACGAAATTACGCGTACCCGTGATGCTATCAATAACGTCGAAACCTACTTCCAGCAGCGTCCTGATCTGCTCAAACAGGCGACCGGCGTTGATCAGTTGGTTCCGTCTCCGACGGAAACGGCGACAACAACACCGGCAGAGTTCCATTGTCACCCGGCAAATACCATCAACGCGCTTGAGCGTGCAAAAGGTATGCTGGCGAACCTGGAAACCTACGACAAGTTAAGCGTTGAGCAGCGTAGCCAGCTGCGTCGCATTATGCTGTGCATCTCTGATACCACCGATAAAGTCGTGAAACTGCCTGGCGTAAGCAGCGACGATCAGCGACTGCTGAAGAAACTGAAAACCGACATGCTGAGCACCATTGAGTACGCACCCGTCTGGATTATCATGGCTGTTGCTCTGGCTCTGGGCTGCGGTACGATGATTGGCTGGCGTCGCGTGGCGACCACTATTGGTGAGAAAATCGGTAAGAAAGGCATGACCTATGCTCAGGGGATGTCGGCACAGATGACTGCCGCAGTCTCTATCGGTCTCGCCAGTTACACCGGTATGCCTGTTTCCACCACTCACGTTCTCTCCTCTTCTGTTGCAGGGACGATGGTTGTTGACGGTGGCGGTTTGCAGCGTAAAACGGTAACCAGCATTCTGATGGCCTGGGTCTTCACCCTGCCAGCAGCGATTATCCTTTCCGGGGTCCTGTACTGGCTCTCCCTGAAGTTAATCTAAATGCATGCACAGTAAAAAAGCGGGTCAGGAAACTGACCCGCTTTTTTTATATCTGTCGTTGGCATCAGTGCCAGATAATCAGCGCAACCATGCTGATCAGCACCAGGCCGCATAGCGCGCTGGTGAGAATGAACTGGCCGCGAACCCGCTCACAGCGGCGAATAAACTCATCATCATGATGATCGCGGTAACGCTGAGCGTAGATATACCACACCAGACGCATCTGCTTGTTAGGTTGCCCATGCGAGGTAAAAAAGCCGCCCCCATCGACATACTGGTAAAGTAATGGATCGCAACCACGAAGTACCACTAACAGTGCGCGTAGCGAAGAAAAATAACGCGCCATATTAACAATGCAAACGACACATAAAGCCCAGAATAACGCAATGGTGCTTATCATATCTCCTCCCCGGCGACCCGCCCACGGAACGCCTTTCCGGGACTACCGCTCCCCGATACCCTGCCAAACCATTCAGTGAAGAGTACAACCGAAACCGCTCGTGTTAGTGTCACGCATCCGAGCGCCTCTCTAAATAGTGTAGGAGATTAGTTAATTTTTTTGCCAGAAGGTTAATCACTATCAATGCAATTAACTAAAAAATTTGTTTAACTACTTGGCAAGCAAGGCGGATTGACGGATTATCCCGGTCGCTATAATGTAAGGATAGTCCTTAAAAGGTACGTTTTTACGACTGGGCTAGCCCCGCGCATAAAGTTCGCAGGACGCGGATGACGCGGCGGCAAATGAACGCCAGCAGGCTAGTCATCGACAACTTATGGAAGGAGTAACACTATGGCTTATAAACACATTCTTATCGCGGTTGATCTTTCTCCAGAAAGCAAAGTTCTGGTTGAAAAAGCGGTCTCTATGGCACGGCCTTACAATGCGAAAGTCTCCCTTATCCACGTTGACGTAAACTATTCCGACCTGTACACCGGGCTAATCGACGTGAATCTGGGCGACATGCAGAAACGCATTTCTGAAGAAACCCACCACGCGTTAACCGAGCTGTCCACCAACGCAGGCTACCCTATCACCGAAACCCTGAGCGGTAGCGGCGACCTGGGTCAGGTTCTGGTTGATGCCATCAAAAAATACGACATGGATCTGGTCGTTTGTGGTCATCACCAGGATTTCTGGAGCAAACTGATGTCCTCCGCGCGTCAACTGATCAACACTGTTCACGTCGACATGTTGATTGTTCCGCTGCGTGACGACGAAGAAGCATAAAACGCTGGCCGTCGGGAGATAACCCGGCGCGCTGCAAGTCGTTAAGCCTGTAAACGCCCGCCTGCGCGGGCGTTTTTGTTTTTATCATTCAGACACAATTAGTACATCAATCCAACAAATAAATCATAATTAGTGTGATCAACTAATTGGATCGAAAACTATCTCTATAATAATCTACCCTTACGGCTAATCGCCGCAGTCTATAACAAAATAAGACTTTTTCGGCGCGTTTAAGCATACGCGTTCATACTTTTCGGGATGGCTTTGAAAGGCGAAGGAATATGAATACTACTGCACCTACGGGCTTGCTGCAGCAACCTCGTCCGTTCTTCATGATCTTCTTTGTGGAATTATGGGAACGATTTGGCTATTACGGCGTTCAGGGCATCCTGGCGGTATTTTTTGTTAAGCAACTCGGATTTTCTCAGGAACAGGCATTTGTCACCTTTGGCGCGTTTGCGGCATTGGTATACGGCCTGATATCCATCGGCGGCTACGTCGGCGACCATCTCTTAGGGACCAAACGCACGCTGGTACTCGGCGCCATTGTGCTGGCGATCGGCTACTTCATGACCGGGATGTCACTGCTTAAGCCCGACCTGATTTTTATTGCTTTGGGTACCATTGCCGTCGGTAACGGGCTGTTTAAAGCCAACCCGGCAAGCCTGCTGTCAAAATGCTATCCGCCGAAAGACGCCCGTCTGGACGGTGCTTTCACCCTGTTTTATATGTCGATTAACATCGGTTCGCTGTTGTCACTGTCACTGGCGCCGGTGATTGCCGATAAGTTTGGCTACGCAGTGACCTACAACCTGTGCGGAGCCGGGCTTATCGTTGCACTACTGGTCTACTTTGCCTGTCGTGGCATGGTGAAGAATATCGGTTCAGAGCCGGACCATAAGCCGCTGAATTTCCGTAACCTGCTCTATGTGCTGGCCGGTACGGTTGTGATGGTCTTTATCTGCGCCTGGCTGATGCACAATGTACAGGTTGCCAACCTGGTGCTGATCGTCCTGTCGATTGCCGTAACTATCATCTTCTTCCGCCAGGCATTCAAACTGGATAAAACCGGGCGCAACAAGATGTTCGTGGCCTTTATCCTGATGCTGGAAGCGGTGGTGTTCTACGTGCTGTACGCGCAGATGCCAACTTCGCTGAACTTCTTTGCTATCAATAACGTGCACCATGAAATTCTTGGTTTCGCCATCAACCCGGTAAGCTTCCAGGCGCTGAACCCGTTCTGGGTGGTACTGGCGAGTCCGGTGCTGGCCGCTATCTATACCCGTCTGGGAAACAAAGGCAAAGACCTGACCATGCCGATGAAGTTTACGCTTGGCATGTTCCTGTGCTCACTAGGCTTCCTGACTGCCGCCGCAGCCGGGATGTGGTTTGCCGATGCTCAGGGGCTGACGTCGCCGTGGTTTATCGTGCTGGTGTATCTGTTCCAGAGCCTGGGTGAACTGCTGATTAGCGCCCTGGGGCTGGCTATGGTCGCCGCGCTGGTGCCACAACACCTGATGGGCTTTATTCTTGGGATGTGGTTCCTGACGCAGGCAGCAGCCTTCCTGATGGGGGGTTACGTCGCAACGTTTACCGCAGTACCGGAAAACATTACCGACCCACTCCAGACGCTGCCTATTTATACTAACGTGTTCAGTAAGATAGGCCTGGTGACCCTGGCGGTAACGGTTGTAATGGCGATTATGGTGCCATGGCTGAACCGCATGATTAATACACCGAGCACCGAGCAATAACCTTCAGTGCCGGATGGCGGCTATTACCTTATCCGGCCTACATTCAATATGCCCGATCGCCTTGCGCTATCGGGCATTTTAACTCGCTATCCTTTGCGAGCATCAATCCACTCCTGTACTTCCACCACGAAGGTATCTGGCGCTTTGCGGTACATTTTGCGCGCCAAGTCCAGAATCGTATGCTGGCCGAGCGCTTCTTCCATGCGCTGCTGTGCCATGTCCATTACCGAACGCACACCACAAATGCCTTCACAAGCCCACTGGGGCGGATGCTCCTCAAATACCGCCAACCGCTGGCGAATTTCACGACATTCAAAAATACGCTTATCGCCATCAATAGCATTGACCACATCCAGCACAGTGATGTCTTCCGCGGGTTTGGCCAACTGGAACCCGCCGCCCTTACCCTCGATACTGCGCACCAGACCTGCTTTCGACAGACGGGTGAAGATTTTTGCCAGATAGTCATACGGCACGCTTTGTAGTTCGGCAATTTCCCGCACGCTCATATCCCGCGCGTCGCCTTTGCTATCGACCATACACATCAGGCTATGGATGCCGTACTCAACCCCGGAACTGTAAAATGCCATTTTTTATCTCAGCCAAAATGAATCTGAGTTTATTGTAGCTTTTTCATCTAAGGCATTCCAGATAACAGAGCAACCCCGCATGAACATAAAAATATAAATAGATATTTATCAAACAGATAATAAAACACCCTGGCGTAATACTGAAAAAAGGATCAAGATCGCATTGCAATCCTTAACTACGACAAATAAAATCCGAGTAAATGATTCGTAGTCACCAGTGAGAAAAAACCAATGCATAAACAAATTCTGATCGTGGGCGCCGGCTTTGCCGGTATGTGGGCAGCACTAAGCGCCGCGCGTCTGGCAGACAAACACCAGCAGGCCGTTGATATTACGGTGATTGCGCCACAGCCGGAGCTGCGCGTTCGTCCGCGTTTTTATGAAAGCCACGTTCAGACGCTGGTTTCGCCACTGATGCCGCTGTTCGACGTCACCGGCGTTAAATTCCTGCGCGGCACCGTCGAGCAGATCCTCCCGGACTCTAAAGAGGTGAGCTGGAAAGACGAGAACGGTGAAGTGCGTCTGCGCCGTTATGACCGTCTGGTGCTTGCCAGCGGCAGCCACGTCAACCGCGATATCGTTGCCGGTGCCGCCGAACATGCATTCGACCTCGACCAACTTGAGAGCGCCGCCGTACTGGAGCAGCACATTAACGATCTGGCATTACAACCGGAAAGTGAGGCTCGCAATACGGTAGTGGTCTGCGGCGGCGGCTTTACCGGCATTGAAATGGCGCTGGAATTACCAGGTCGTTTGCGCGAAATACTGGGCGCTGATGCTAAGACCAGAGTTGTCGTAGTTGAACGCGGCGCTCAGCCGGGCGGACGCTGGAGCCAGGAATTACGTGACGTGATTATCGAAGCCTCCGCTGAACTGGGCGTCGAGTGGCTGGTCAATGCGGAAGTAGAGTGCGTAGATGCGTCCGGCGTCACGCTGAAAGATGGGCAGACCATTGCCTCACAGACCGTTATCTGGACCGTCGGCGTTCAGGCTAATAGCCTGACAGCACAGATTAACGCACCGCGCGATCGTCAGGGCCGTCTGCATGTAAATGCCAATCTGCAGGTGGTGGGTCACAATGATATCTACGCCACTGGCGATGTGGCTTACGCCGCCACCGATGATAAAGGTAATCACGCGCTGATGACCTGCCAGCACGCTATTTTGCTGGGCAAATTTGCCGGAAATAACGCGGCAGCCAGCTTGCTAAACGTTGCGCCACTGCCGTACCGTCAGGAAAACTACGTCACCTGTCTGGATCTTGGCGCATGGGGTGCGGTGTATACCGAAGGATGGGATCAGCAGGTGAAACTGACGCGTGCAGAAGCGAAAAAGCTGAAGGTATCTATTGTCAGTGAGCTGATTTACCCGCCGAAGGCGGACCGCGCGGTAGCGTTTGAGATTGCCGATCCGCTGGCTCCATTCGTGTAGTCGAATCGCCGGATGCGGCTACCGCCTTATCCGGCCTACTAACGGCACCGAACTGTAGGCCTGATAAGCGCAGCGCCATCGGGCACTATAGCTCACCATCTGGCCTATGCCGTTCCCGCATAAATATCAAACCGATGCCCTTTCGTGACTACCGCATTGGGTGTCGCCACATCAGCGAGCGGCGGCGCGTAATCCGGGCGCTTCACCACGACACGTTTAGTCGCCAGCTGACGTGCTGGCGCCAACAAACCATCGGCATCTAAGTCTGGCCCCACCAGCGACTGAAACACGCGCATCTCTTTTTTCACCAGCGCGCTTTTCTGCTTATGTGGGAACATCGGGTCGAGGTACACCACCTGCGGGCGCGGGGTGATATCCGTTAACGCCGTCAGGCTTGAGGCGTGAATCAACTGCAAACGCGCCTGCAACCACGGGCCAATTTCCGGGTCGGCATAGCCGCGCGCCAGGCCATCGTCGAGCAGCGCCGCCACCACCGGATTACGTTCCAGCATCCGTACATGGCAGCCCACCGAGGCCAGTACAAACGCATCGCGTCCCAGCCCGGCGGTCGCATCGACCACGTCCGGCAGGTAATCGCCTTTAATGCCGACCGCCTTCGCCACCGCTTCACCGCGGCCACCGCCAAATTTGCGCCGATGGGCCATCGCACCGCCGACAAAATCAACGAAAATGCCGCCGAGTTTCGGCTCATCACGCTTGCGCAGCTCCAGGTGTTCCGGCGTCATTACCAGCGCCATCAGGTTATCTTCATCGTGTTCCAGCCCCCAGCGGGCGGCCAGAACAGATAAGGCGCCGTCTCCGGCGCCTGTTTCATCAATTAAGCAGATTTTCAATTCCGCTTTACCCTAAATAATTCGAGTTGCATCAAGACAACAAGTGAAGGAATCCCTGGGAACGTACAAATAGTACGTGACCAGGGTGAGTGAGCGCAGTTGCCGAAGAGGCAGCTTGAAGTATGACGGGTAAATCAGCCTTTAATCCCGTAATGCTCAAGCATCGCATCCAGCTGTGGTTCACGGCCACGGAAGCGTTTGAACAGCGCCATAGGCTCTTCAGAACCGCCACGGGTGAGGATGTTATCGAGGAACGACTGTCCGGTTTCGCGGTTGAAAATCCCTTCATCTTCAAAGCGAGAGAAGGCATCTGCCGCCAGCACGTCGGCCCACAGATAGCTGTAGTAACCCGCCGCGTAGCCCCCTGCAAAAATATGGCTGAAGGCATGCGGGAAGCGGCCCCACGCTGGGCCCGGCACCACGGCGACCTGTTTCTTGATTTCCGCCAGCGTCTCAAGGACTTTCGCCCCCTGCTGTGGGTTAAACTCCGCGTGCAGGCGGAAGTCGAACAGACCGAACTCCAGTTGACGCAGAATAAACAGCGCCGCCTGGTAGTTTTTCGCTGCCAGCATTTTATCCAGCAATTCTTTCGGCAGCGGTTCACCGGTCTCAAAGTGACCGGAGATAAACGCCAGCGCTTGTGGCTCCCAGCACCAGTTCTCCATAAACTGGCTCGGCAGTTCGACCGCATCCCATGGCACACCGTTAATACCGGAAACGCCCGCGGTTTCGATACGGGTCAGCATATGATGCAGACCGTGGCCGAACTCGTGGAACAGGGTGATCACTTCATCGTGGGTAAACAGCGCAGGTTTGCCGTTCACCGGACGGTTAAAGTTACAGGTCAGGTAGGCGACCGGTTTTTGCAACGTGCCGTCACTTTTACGCATCTGGCCGACGCAGTCGTCCATCCACGCCCCGCCGCGTTTATGTTCACGGGCGTAGAGATCGAGGTAGAAGCTGCCGCGCAGCGCGTTATTTTCGTCATACAGCTCGAAGAAACGAACTTCCGGATGCCAGACGTCAACATCGGTGCGCTCTTTGGCGGTAATGCCGTAAATACGTTTAACCACTTCAAACAGACCGTTAACGGCTTTGTTTTCCGGGAAATATGGGCGCAGCTGCTCGTCGCTGATGCTGTAGAGGTGCTGTTTTTGTTTCTCGCTGTAGTAGGCGATATCCCACGGCTGCAGCTCATCAACACCAAATTCCGCTTTCGCGAAGGCGCGCAGCTGAGCCAGCTCTTTCTCCCCCTGCGGACGGGCGCGTTTCGCCAGATCGGTCAGGAAGTCGAGGACCTGCTGCGGGTTTTCCGCCATTTTGGTGGCCAGAGATTTAAAGGCGTAGCTTTCAAAGCCCAGCAGCTGTGCCAGTTCGTGGCGCAGCGCGAGGATCTCTTCCATTATCGGGCTGTTGTCCCATTTGCCCGCATTCGGCCCCTGGTCAGACGCGCGCGTGGAGTAAGCGCGATACATCTCTTCACGCAGCCCCTGGTTGTCACAGTAGGTCATCACCGGCAGGTAGCTTGGGATATCCAGCGTTAACAGATAGCCTTCCTGCTCTTTGGCTTGCGCCTGAGCCTTCGCCGCAGCCAGCGCGCTTTCCGGCATACCAGCCAGCTCGGCTTCATCGGTGACTAACTTCGTCCAGCCCATCGTGGCATCAAGGACGTTATTGCTGTACAAGTTGCCGAGCTCAGACAGACGCGTGGCGATTTCACCATAGCGCTGCTGTTTTTCCTTCGGCAGACCAATACCAGAAAGCTCAAAATCGCGCAGCGCGTTATCGACCGCTTTTTTCTGTGCGGTGTTCAGGGTGGCGTAATGATCGCCATCACGCAGGTCGCGGTACGCTTTGTACAGGCCTTCATGTTGTCCAACCCAGGTGCTGTATTCAGACAGCAGTGGCAGCGTTTGTTCGTAGGCTTCGCGCAGTTCCGGGCTGTTTTTCACCGAGTTCAGATGGCTGACCGGAGAGAAAATACGCCCCAGTACGTCGTCAACTTCCGCCAGAGGCTGGCAGAGATTTTCCCAGGTGTACGGCGCGCCCTGCGCAACCACGCGTTCAACGTTTTCGCGGCAATCGTTCAGCGCCTTAGTGACGGCAGGCACAACGTGCTCAGGCTGAATTTTAGAAAACGGCGGCAGTTCGAAGGGAGTCAGCAATGGATTGGTCATTAGCGCGGTCCTGTTGAAAAGAGTGAATGAAGCGCGTATCCGGCGCTGTGCATATTAATTTGTACAATGGGGTTAAGTGTAGAGGATTTCAATGCTAACCGTGACGGAAAGACGCCCGGTGGTGCTGCGCTTACCGGGCCTACGGGTAATCTGTGCCGATCTGCTGTAAACTGTGGCAAATCGTCATTTCAGCGGAATTTCATTACCCATGCTCAGTTATCGCCACAGTTATCACGCAGGCAACCACGCCGACGTCCTGAAACACACCGTCCAGAGCCTGATCATCGAGTCGCTCAAAGAGAAAGAAAAACCGTTTCTCTATCTGGATACCCATGCTGGCGCTGGCCGTTATCAGCTGAGCAGTGAGCATGCCGAACGTACCGGTGAATATCTGGAAGGGATCGCCCGTATCTGGCAGCAGGACGATTTGCCAGCCGAACTGGAACCCTACATTGGCGTGGTGCAGCACTTCAACCGCAGCGGTCAGTTGCGCTACTACCCGGGCTCTCCGCTGATTGCCCGCCAGTTGTTGCGTGAGCAGGACAGCCTGCAGTTAACTGAACTGCACCCGAGCGACTTTCCTCTGCTGCGCGGCGAATTCCAGAAAGATGAGCGCGCGCGCGTGGCCAAAGCCGATGGTTATCAGCAACTGAAAGCAAAATTGCCACCGGTTTCACGTCGTGGGCTGATCCTTATCGATCCACCCTACGAAATCAAAAGCGACTATCAGGCGGTGGTCACCGGTATTAACGAAGGCTACAAGCGTTTCGCGACCGGCACCTATGCGCTGTGGTATCCGGTGGTTCTGCGCCAACAAATCAAGCGCATGATCCACGATCTCGAAGACACCGGCATCCGCAAAATTCTGCAAATTGAACTGGCGGTGCGCCCGGACAGCGATCAGCGCGGTATGACAGCGTCTGGCATGATTGTGATTAACCCGCCGTGGAAGCTGGAGCAGCAGATGAACAACGTTCTGCCGTGGTTGCATAGCAAACTGGTTCCGGCAGGAACCGGTCATACCTCGGTAAGCTGGATCGTGCCGGAGTAATCGCAGCCATCGGTGGAACCTTTTAATATCAGGTATACAATCGCGAATATTTTGGCGGATGGCGTAACGCTTCTCCGCCCTACAATGAACATGAAGGAGCGGTCATGACCAAGCACTATGATTACATCGCTATTGGCGGCGGCAGCGGCGGTATTGCCTCCATTAACCGTGCAGCAATGTACGGCCAGAAATGCGCACTGATTGAAGCCAAAGAGTTAGGCGGCACCTGCGTTAACGTGGGCTGCGTACCAAAGAAAGTGATGTGGCATGCCGCCCAGGTTCGCGAAGCGATCCACATGTTCGGGCCGGATTACGGTTTCGACACCACCATCAATAAGTTCGACTGGGATAAACTGATCGCCACGCGTACCGCTTATATCGATCGTATTCATACCTCGTATGACAATGTGCTGGGCAAAAATAATGTCGATGTGATTAAAGGTTTTGCCCGCTTTGTGGATGCCAAAACCATTGAAGTGAACGGTGAAACTATTACTGCCGATCATATTTTGATTGCTACCGGCGGTCGCCCGAGCCATCCGAACATTCCGGGTGTGGAATACGGGATCGACTCCGATGGCTTCTTTGAGCTGCCCGCGCTGCCGAAGCGCGTTGCGGTCGTCGGCGCAGGTTACATCGCCGTTGAGCTGGCAGGCGTGATTAACGGCCTGGGTGCCCAAACGCATCTGTTCGTGCGTAAACACGCGCCGCTACGCAGCTTCGACCCGATGATCGTCGACACGCTGGTCGAGGTGATGAACGCCGAAGGCCCGACTCTGCATACTCACGCGATTCCGAAAGCGGTCGTTAAAAACGCTGACGGCAGCCTGACCCTGCAACTGGAAGATGGTCGTAGCGAAACGGTAGATTGCCTGATTTGGGCAATTGGTCGTGAACCAGCCACCGATAACTTCAACCTGGCAGTTACTGGCGTAAAAACCAACGAAAAAGGCTACATCGTCGTTGATAAATATCAGAACACCAGCGTGCCGGGTATTTATGCCGTCGGCGATAATACCGGCGCCGTTGAGCTGACGCCGGTTGCCGTTGCCGCGGGCCGTCGCCTGTCCGAGCGTCTGTTTAACAACAAACCGGACGAACATCTGGACTACAGCAACATCCCGACCGTGGTCTTCAGCCATCCGCCAATTGGCACCGTGGGCCTGACCGAGCAGCAGGCTCGTGAACAGCACGGCGATGACCAGGTGAAAGTGTATAAATCATCATTTACCGCGATGTATACCGCTGTCACTTCACATCGTCAGCCGTGCCGCATGAAGCTGGTTTGCGTCGGTCCGGAAGAGAAGATTGTCGGTATTCACGGTATTGGTTTTGGAATGGATGAAATGCTGCAAGGCTTCGCGGTCGCACTGAAAATGGGCGCAACCAAGAAAGACTTCGATAACACCGTCGCGATTCACCCGACGGCGGCAGAAGAATTCGTTACCATGCGTTAATTGCACTTCATGAGTGTTAAAGGGCAAAGAGGGGTTAGCTCTTTGCCCTTAGTTACGTTTCCGCTATCAGTTCAAAAGTTGCAGCAGATAGCGGATCAGCTCCAGCAACGCGATTAACGCTCCCAGAACGATGATTGCTTTATCAATCACCCGTTTTCTCCATCAGATGGAGTGAGAATGCACCCGCTTACTCATCCATTGCCTGTCACGGGGCATGCTCCATTGTTAGATGATAACTATCTCACCCCGGCCAGAGCATCGGCCAACGGCACCACCCGTTTCGCCGATCAGGACTTAGAAAGCGTTTAGCGCGCGTCCGGAAGGGATAAGTTACAGAGCTAACTGGATAAGTATACAGTTCTTTTAATCGTAACTGCCAGCGCATTCTTGCAATAGTACCGTTAAGGTAATAGGATTGAAGCGTTAGATGATAACTATCTCACTTCGGCCAGAGCCACCAACTCGGGCTGAAGCGTAAAAAAACCGACGTGAAGTCGGTTTTTTTACGTCCGAATCAGGACCAGGGCAAAGTCTATTTACCCTGCATATACGGCGTATACACCCCGTTCAGACTCTCAAGGAACGCCACGATATCGTCAATATCTTCCTGCGGCAGTTCTTTACCCACCTGATAACGCAGCATCAGTTTTACCGCACCATCAAGTGTTGGCACATCACCGCGATGGAAATAAGGTGCAGTCAGCGCAACATTACGCAAGCCAGGGACTTTTTGACGCAGCTTGTCACGTAATTCATTAGTGACGTTCATGCGGCCAATATCTGCGGCAGTGACCTCGCCGAAATTAAAGTCCTTTTTCAAACCCAATGGCTCAAATGAGCGTCCGCCTAAAATAATACCGCCATGACAGGTCGCGCACTTATTATCTTTAAACAACTGATAGCCATGTTTCTGCTGGGCAGTTAACGCCGCTTCATCGCCGCGTAGCCATTTATCAAACGGCGAATTTGGCGTAATTAACGTTTTCTCAAACTCAGCAATCGCATCGGTAATATTATCTCCGCTGAATCCCTGCGGATAAACCGCGATAAACTCTTGTTTGAGTTGCGGATCCTTATCCAGTTTCTGAATAATTTCATCCCAGGATTTAGACGCCATCTCGATAGGGTTCAACGGCGGGCCGCCTGCCTGCGCCTGCAATGTTGGTGCTCGACCATCCCAGAATTGTTCCACGTTGAAGACCGAGTTAAATACCGTCGGCGCATTGATAGGGCCAACCGCGCCGCCTACGCCGATTGACGTTTTGCGACCATCCACGCCGCCCGCGTTCAGGGCGTGGCAGTGCGCGCAAGAAATCGTGCTGTCACCGGAAATACGCGGGTCGTGGTAAAGCGTAAAGCCCAGCGCCACTTTGCGGGCATCGGTCGGGATATTTTCCGGTATCGGCTGCACAGGCTCATTACGATGCTGCGCGGCGGTATCGTTACTGGCGTAATACTGCTCGCGCTGTTTCGCAATCCAGCCCAGGATCTCTGCTCGCTCCGTATCGCTTACCTTGCCAGCCCAGTGCAGCGCGGTATAACGCGTTGGCGGCATGGTGTCGTACTGCATCACCCATTCAATTTTATTCAGATCGCTTTGCGAAACGGGTTTATCCGCGACCAGTGCCGCACGCACGGCTTCAAGATTGAAGGATTTATATCCCAGTTGAATATCGTAATTCATCAACTGCTTAGCGACAGGAAAAGAAGAATAGAAAGGTAATTCAGCTGAAGGCGTGTGACAATAATCGCATCCTTTTTCGCGTAAAAACCCTAGTACTTTATTATTTTCTTCCAGCGTAGAGGCCTGAACATCTGCCTGTTTACTCCGTTGATTATCGTGATACCACACATAACCGGATAATCCAAAATAACAAATCACGACGCCAGCTATGGCTATCGCGGTAAGACGGGTAATGATTTTCATTATTTTACCCTCACCGTTGTGAGTTATTGTGACCCAGAAAAATTAGAATAATGAGTGCATAGTCTTTATCAGACTTAACCATCATAGAAAGTAGGGGATTTATTATTTTGATAAGTATCAAGCAATTAGATGGGGGATAACTATCGATAGAATAGCCTGTGCCTATTACGAAGATAAGCCGTTACCGGGTTCTGTTCACACCTCGTTGCAATCGAATGTTCTGAAAATGAAATATCTTCAGGTCACACAGAATTATGAATTCCTCATTATATTCATTGGGATAGTCTTATTTTCTAAATAATATGCAGCACTAAAATGTGATCAACCGCACGCTTTACTCACCAGACACCGAAGCGAATGTCTACGCTTAACTGACGACCGGGCAATAGCCTTAATCTTTCAACGTCCATCGGAGGTCTTTCTCATTATGCTCAACCAGAAACTACCCCACGCCCCTTCAGAAGAAATGACGATCGATATCGATCTGCTTTATGAAATGGATCCGTGCGAGTTAAAGCTGGATGAAATGATTGAGGCAGAGCCAGAGCCGGAGATGATTGCAGGGTTACCCGCGTCAGATGCGTTAACCCCCGCCGATCGTTACCTCGAGCTGTTTGAACACGTCCAGTCATCCAAACTATTTGCTGATAGCAAAACCTTCCCTGATTGTGCGCCCAAAATGGACCCACTGGACATTTTGATCCGCTATCGCAAAGTTAAACGCCACCGCGACTTTGATCTGCGACGCTTTGTCGAGAACCATTTCTGGCTACCGGAAACGCCCTCCAGTGAATATGTGTCCGATCCGGCAAGCTCGCTGAAAGAGCATATCGATCAACTGTGGCCTGTGCTGACGCGCGAGCCGCAGGATCATATTCCCTGGTCTTCGCTGCTGGCGTTACCGCAGTCATATATTGTGCCCGGTGGACGTTTTAGCGAAACCTACTACTGGGATTCCTACTTTACCATGCTGGGTCTGGCAGAGAGCGGCCGCGAAGATCTGCTGAAGTGTATGGCGGATAACTTTGCCTGGATGATTGAAAACTATGGTCACATCCCCAACGGTAACCGTACCTACTACCTGAGCCGTTCGCAGCCACCGGTCTTTGCGCTGATGGTGGAACTGTTTGAAGAGGATGGCGTGCGCGGCGCGCGTCGCTACCTTGAACATCTAAAAATGGAATACGCATTCTGGATGGATGGCGCCGATTCCCTGGTGCTCAACCAGGCCTACCGTCACGTGATCAGAATGTCGGACGGCTCTCTGCTCAACCGCTATTGGGACGATCGTGATACGCCGCGTGATGAATCATGGCTTGAAGACGTCGAGACCGCCAAGCATTCAGGTCGCCCGCCCAATGAGGTGTATCGGGATTTGCGCGCGGGCGCGGCCTCCGGCTGGGATTATTCCTCGCGCTGGCTACGCGATGCAGGCCGCCTTGCCAGCATACGCACCACTCAGTTCATCCCGATTGATCTGAACGCCTTCCTCTACAAGCTGGAAAGCACCATCGCCAATATTTCCGCGCTGAAAGGCGACAAAGAAACGGAAGCGCAGTTTCGCCAGAAAGCCAGTGACCGCCGCGATGCGGTGAACCGCTATCTGTGGGACGATGAAAACGGCTGCTATCGCGATTACGACTGGCGGCGCGAACAAATGGCCCTTTTCTCTGCTGCCAGTATTGTGCCGCTGTATGTCGGTATGGCAACACATGAACAAGCCGACCGACTCGCCAACACGGTACGCAGCCGCTTACTCACGCCAGGCGGGATTTTAGCAACCGAGTATGAAACCGGCGAGCAGTGGGATAAACCCAACGGCTGGGCACCGCTGCAGTGGATGGCGATTCAGGGGTTTAAACTGTATGGCGATGACCATCTCGGTGATGAAATTGCCCGTAACTGGCTGAAAACAGTTAATGTTTTTTATCATGAACACCACAAGCTAATTGAAAAGTACCATATCGCTGACGGCACGCCGCGCGAAGGCGGCGGCGGGGAATATCCGCTGCAGGACGGATTTGGCTGGACGAATGGCGTGGTGCGCCGATTAATCGGTTTGTACGGTGAACCGTAAATGTCTGACGGCCTGATGCCACGAAATGCATCGGGCCGTTAGTTAATGGCATCGTACAGCGCGGTGTGGATTTTCTGCCATTTTTTGTTCTCTGCATTTGGATCTGCGCGCACACGCAGTTGGGCCTGTTCCATATCATACTGCTGACGAGCAACGACCTCCGGTGTCGAGCAGAAACTTTGTAGGTAGCTTTTATGCAGTGACGTCAGTGATGCGCCATTCGACATGGCATGACTGAGCGTAGTCATAAACTGCTGGCAGGGTTTAGCCTCATCCATCTGTGAGGGATACCGCAGCAGCAGCTTCAGAACTGCGGTGTTCCCCGCGGAAAATGCCTGCTCCGTCCACGCCAGCTTCCAGTCCATACCTCCTTGCAGGAACAGCGACGTGACGCGGGTATCGTTGCGATCGATAGCCGCCCGCATATTAAAGGTATCCCATGTAATGCCCATCCGGGTCACCGATTCTCGCGCAGAAGGTGCATCACGCCGCGGCTCTTCCTGCACTATCTCAACAGTTTGCCCTGAAGATGCTTGCGGTGCAGGTGCATTGAATAGCCAGAAAGCGCCCAGCGAGATCGCCAGAACCATAACACCGACAGCCACCCACAACATGCCGGAAATCAGCTGTTCGCGCTCTTCGGCCGTACGCTGCGCTCGCTTCTCAGGAGGATCGATACTGTCAGCAATTTCCTTTTTATCGCCTCCAGCCTGCTCGTCTTTTTGCCTTGCCGTTTCCCAGAATTGACGAACCGTCGACTCATCAGATTCCAGATACGATGCAGGATTGATACGCGTTCGGCGCTCTTCAAACGCTCGCTGCACAGAATGCGTAATTTGTTGGTACTGGTAATTTAACAGCATCAGCTGTACTGACGTCAGCGGTTGCTGAGCAATGACAGCGTTTCGCGCCTGTCGGCAATCATCCAGAAACATTCGCAGCGTTAAGCGCGGTTCGACAAACAGCATCAACACTGACGTATCATTAAAAATCTGCGTAAAGTGGCGAACAAATAGTTTCTTATCGACCACCATCAACGCCAGTTCGCTAAACAGCATGCCGTCCAGCGCATCACGTCCTTCGCCCAGCTTTAACCAGCGACGCAAGCGTTCGGCACCAAAGTGCTGCTTCAGAAAACTGTTTAGCGGATGCTGATCTGGCCATACCCGTGCGACGAGGGCTTTGAGCGTTAACTCTATTGCGCGAAGCTGACGCTGCGCCCGCATCTGCGCATCCTGCCCCCCGATGTCGATATCGGTTTGATAGTTCAGGAGCGGCTGTTGCTGGCGTAATTGCTCCAGTGCTGCTACAAAACGCAGCGCGGAAATCAGCTGGTTTTCACTGACATCCTGACCGCTTTCATACTGAGGCACACTCTGTTGAAGATGGCGTAAACGCAACGTGAACTGGCTGAGTTGCGCATCATTCATCTGCAAGCGTCTGGCGACAGCCCCCCAACCGCCCAGATTCAGTCGGGCCTGATCGAGTTGCTCCAGAAACCAACGCGGATCTTTGCCCTCTGCCACATGTACGCCTAACAGCAGCAAAATTTCCACCGACGCCTGACGGATGATCCCCAAACAGTGTTCAAATGGCGCACATGTCGCCTGTAACGCGCTATTGGTCATTATCTTCCCTAAAAGAGCCCAGAAAGGTGCGGCCTCACGATGTATTTCGTTATCTTTTTATAAACGTGGCACAGCGCAGAATTGTGCCGCTGTAGACTAGAACACATTCATATAACAAATAAATGCGTTTTGCAGTGACAACGGCAAAATCATTGAAATTTATTCTGGAGATAAATCCGTGTCGGTGTTGAAAACAGCGCGACTGCCCCTCAATGACGGAGGGTGACTGGTTATGCCTGGCGATACGCAATAGCATATCGGGAAAAGTGCCTGAGATGACAGGATGTTTAGCCGGTTAAAACGTGAATGCCGCCCCTTAAGTCGTAAGGCGTTTATGGCCAAAAATGGCCATATGGCAACTACGTCTGCTGATAATTATCTTTATACTGTTTTTCTTTTAAGAGAAATCATTATGCCGCATTGCGCCGCTCATTTTACCTCCGCCGGTATTGCATTTATCAAGCAATGGCAGGGCCTGTCGCTGGAAAAGTATCAGGATAAAAATGGTGTATGGGTCATTGGCTACGGGCATGAAATTACACCCGATGAAACCTTTATTGCCCCCATTTCAATGGCGCAGGCAGAATCCCTGCTGCTCACAGATCTGGATATCTGCCAAGCATTAATACGCACAAATAAACCTCAGCTTAACGACCCGTTTCAACAAGAAGTCTTTATTGCGTGGATGCTAAGTGTTGGGATAACGCGCTTTTGTCACGCAGAAAGGTGGCCGGTTAATATTTCACAGCCAGATAGCGTCTGACCGTGAAATAAATATCAATTATAGAAATTCATTTAACATCATTGCTGCCTGAGTACGGTTTTTAACTTCCAGGCGCTGATAAAGTGACTCAAGGTGGGCTTTTACCGTTCCGGTACTGATATTTAACAGCCGACCAATTTGTTTATTTGACTCACCAGCCGCCAGCATGGTCAGGATCTCCCGCTGGCGGGCGCTTAATGTTTTTATATTTTGCCGACTGCTATCGTTTGTCGCTAAGTGATCCCTGGGAAGAAACATCATGCCCATCGCAACGCTGTTAAGCGCCAGAGTAAAGGTTTCTGCATCAGAGTCACGCGGCACAATGGCCAGCACGTTTAATTGCGTCACATCCTGCAGCCATTTCTTACTGCAATCAGTGGCAGAGATCAGCACCTTCACCGTTGAAAAAGAGTGTGCAATCTGTTGCAGCAAGCTGCAGCAAAACTCACCGTCGAGATCACCGTCCAGCATGAGCAGCGCATCTGGGGTATTTTCCAGTTTTTGCCAAAGGTCATCTGCCTGACTGACACCCTGAACATTCACTCCTGGAATTCGTTGCTGCAAACTTATATTCATTCCATGAATAAATATTGACTGCCTGTCAAACATTATTACCTGCATTATTAACTCTCCGTCTAAAAAATAGTAGTCTTGAGACGCGAAAGGGTATTCTTCACGAGGAAAAATAATAACTCACCATTTGGCAGGGGTCATTCTACCGATAAGCGAAGAATAAAAAAGCAAGAGTTATGAATAGTTACAGCTCAAGAAAAAGGATTACACAAAGCGGGCAGAACAGGATAGATTTCTGAGACATTCCTCATTTATCGAGGGTCAGAATTCCTTATTAATATTAATTTTCAGAGAATACATTTTTAGCTAAAAATAAGATATCCTGAAAAAATAATAAATATGTTACAAATTACAATATAGCATTAAGTGCTCATTCAACAGCTACCGCAGCCTATTGAATAAGCACGTTGCACGTTACAGGAACATCCCGCCAGATACCTCAATACGCTGTGCAGTCATCCAGGCGAGTTCATCGCTGAGCAACGCGGCGATGGCATCACCGATATCATCCGGTAACCCGACGCGTCCCAGCGCCGTTTGCGAGGCAATATATGCATTCAGTTGCGCGTTATCACGCACGTTCCCACCGCCGAAATCAGTTTCAATCGCGCCCGGCGCAATAATATTTGCCGTAATACCGCGTTCCCCCAACTCTTTAGCCTGATACCGGGTAAGCACTTCCATCGCCCCTTTCATGGCGGCATAGGCGCTGTAGCCCGGTAGAGCAAAACGCGCCAGGCCGGTCGAGACATTGAGGATCCTTCCCCCCTTGTTCATCAGCGGAAGAAGACTCTGCGTCAGGAAAAATGGCCCCTTAAACTGGATGCTCAGCAATTGGTCAAATTGCGCTTCGGTGAATGCAGAGTACGGCGCAGTAATGCCGATTCCGGCGTTGTTCAATAAATAATCAAACCCTTCGCTTTGCCACTGTGCCTTTAAGGTGTGGTTCATCTGTTCAACGAAGGATGGGAAAGTTGAAATATCCCCGACATTTAACGGTAATGCCGCTGCTTTTCCACCAGATTGCCGAATTTCATCCACAACCTGCTGCGCCTCTTTTTCATTGCTGTTCCACGTCAGGACGATACCTATTCCTTTGTTCGCCAGCTTAAGTGCCGCGTTTTTACCGAGCCCACGACCGCCACCGGTCACTAATGCGATACGTTGCGTCATAAGAAACCTCATTTCAGATGTTGTGATGATTGAGACAAAGCTTATTAGGTGGTAGAAGAACAATAAATATCGCTAATTGCGCATTACTGTTTCATTCAGAACAACAATAGGGCATGGGAATGGATAAAATTCACGCAATGCAGTTGTTCATCCGCGTCGCAGAACTGGAGAGTTTTTCGCGTGCGGCAGACACCCTTGGACTTCCTAAAGGTAGCGTATCGCGCCAAATCCAGGCCCTGGAAAATCATCTGGGTACGCAGCTTCTGCACCGCACTACCCGCCGCGTTCAGCTCACACAAGACGGCATGATCTATTACGAACGTGCAAAAGATCTGTTGAGCAATCTGGATGAACTGGATGGGTTGTTCCATCACGATCCAGCCAGTATCAGCGGTAAGCTACGCGTCGATATGCCGGTTGGCGTGGCGAGAAATCTGGTCATGCCCCGCCTGCCCGTCTTTTTGCATCAGTATCCAGGGCTGGAGCTTGAACTCAGCAGCAGTGACCGCCTGGTAGACTTAATTCGTGAGGGTTTCGACTGCGTCGTACGCGTTGGCACACTGAAAGATTCGGGGCTGATTGCCCGACCGCTGGGGAAACTCACGCAGATTAACTGTGCCAGTCCACAGTATCTGGCCCGCTTTGGTTATCCGGAAAGCCTGGAGGATTTGGCCTCACATGCCGTGGTGCATTATTCGGTCAATTTGGGAACACGCGCACAGGGCTTCGAGGTGGCTACAGACAATGGGACTGCATGGGTAAAAACGGGCGGCATGCTGACCGTGAACAGCACAGAAACCTATCATGCGGCATGTCTTGCCGGGCTGGGCATTATTCAGGTACCACGCGTCGGGGTGCGTGAAGCCCTTCGCGCCGGTACTCTGGTTGAAGTGTTACCGCAATATCGGGCCGAACCCATGCCCGTTTCTTTGCTCTATCCACATCGCCGGAACCTTTCCCGCCGGGTACATCTGTTCATGGAATGGTTGACCGGTGTGATGAAAGACTATGTGGATTAGCCCATTTTTCGGGAAGTGGGTCTGAGCGGCTATAATGTCATGAGTAAACAAAATAAGGACTACCGATCGGATGACGCAGGAACACCACGCAAAGCACCCTACGCCTGAACAACAGCAAACCGCCACAACGCCGGTGAAAAACGCCACAGCGAACCAGGCGTTGAAAACTGCCCTGACCTTCGCTGAAAAAATTCAACGTCAACCTGTTATCGCCCACCTGATCCGCGCAGCAGAGCGTTTTAATGACCGAATGGGAAATCAGTTTGGCGCAGCCATCACGTATTTCTCGTTCCTGTCGATGATCCCTATCCTGATGGTGTCGTTTGCGGCGGCCGGTTTTATTCTCGCCTCACACCCCACGTTATTACAGGATATCTTCAGCAAAATATTGCTCAACGTTAGCGATCCGACGCTGGCCTCGACGCTGAAAAACACCATCAATACTGCCGTTCAGCAACGTACCACCGTGGGTCTGGTGGGGCTTGGCATCGCCCTCTACTCTGGTATTAACTGGATGGGAAACCTGCGCGAAGCGATTCGTGCACAGTCGCGGGACCTCTGGGAACGCACACCGCAGGATCAGGAAAAAATATGGGTTAAATACCTGCGTGATTTTGTCTCATTGATTGGATTGCTGATTGCGCTGATCGTTACGCTGTCGATTACCTCCATTGCCGGTTCTGCCCAGCAAATGATCATCTCGGCACTGTATCTCGACGGTATTGAGTGGCTGAAACCCGCGTGGCGATTGATTGGTCTGGCGATCTCCATTTTCGCCAACTATTTGCTGTTCTTCTGGATTTTCTGGCGGCTACCGCGTCACCGACCGCGTAAGAAGGCGCTGATTCGCGGAACATTTATTGCGGCTATTGGCTTTGAGGTGATTAAGATCGTCATGACCTACACGCTGCCATCGTTGGTAAAATCCCCCTCCGGCGCGGCGTTTGGTTCGGTGCTTGGGCTGATGGCATTCTTTTACTTCTTCGCGCGTTTGACCCTGTTCTGCGCCGCCTGGATTGCCACAGCGGAATACAAAGACGACCCGCGTATGCCGGGGAAAACGCAATAGCCACCGCCGGATTAGTTGTGAATTGCCGGATAAGCGCAGCGCCATCCGGCAATTATAATGCCGCCTGCTCTCACCGATTTAGTGAATAAATCCAGAACGTAACTTTTATTTAACCAAAAACCAGTTTTATCAACTAAGTTTTAAATTGTGCGAAGCATTTCATGGAAGTGAAATCTCAAGCCTAAAAACTATCCCCTTTTTGCTCCATTTTTGACCGATCTCAAAGTTTGTTACAGATTGAAATGTCTCTTTTGCTGTGCGTAATATGGCCTTTCGTTCGACCCAAAATAAGAAAATATTATGCAAGCAACCGCCACAACATTCGATAACGAACAAGAACACGCCCCGGTCAATTCGCGCAATAAAGTCGTCGTCGCTTCGCTCATCGGCACTGCCATTGAGTTCTTCGACTTCTATATTTACGCGACCGCGGCGGTGATCGTGTTCCCCCACATCTTCTTCCCGCAGGGTGACCCCACGGCGGCCACACTACAGTCGCTGGCTACCTTTGCTATCGCCTTCGTGGCCCGCCCGATCGGCTCCGCCGTATTCGGCCATTTCGGCGATCGTGTTGGACGTAAAGTCACGTTGGTTGCTTCACTGCTCACCATGGGGATTTCAACGGTTGTGATTGGCCTACTGCCGGGCTATGAAACAATCGGCATTTTCGCCCCCTTGCTGCTGGCGCTGGCGCGTTTTGGTCAGGGTTTAGGTCTGGGCGGTGAATGGGGCGGCGCGGCGTTGCTGGCAACGGAAAACGCACCACCGCGTAAACGCGCGCTGTACGGTTCATTCCCGCAGTTGGGTGCGCCTATCGGTTTCTTCTTCGCTAACGGCACGTTCCTGTTGCTCTCCTGGCTGTTGACCGACGAACAGTTTATGAGCTGGGGCTGGCGCGTGCCGTTTATCTTCTCTGCCGTACTGGTCATTATCGGTCTCTACGTCCGTGTTTCTCTCCACGAATCGCCGGTATTTGCCAAAGTCGCCGCAGCGAAAAAACAGGTGAAAATCCCGCTGGGTACTCTGCTGACAAAACATGTTCGTGTGACGATCCTTGGCACATTCATCATGCTGGCGACCTATACACTGTTTTATATCATGACCGTCTATTCGATGACGTTCAGCACTGCCGCAGCCCCCGTAGGGCTTGGCCTGCCGCGTAATGAAGTGTTGTGGATGCTGATGATGGCGGTTATTGGCTTTGGCGTTATGGTACCAGTGGCTGGCCTGCTGGCCGATGCGTTTGGTCGTCGCAAGAGCATGCTCATCATCACCACGCTTATCATTCTGTTTGCGCTTTTTGCCTTTAAACCGCTGCTCGGTTCTGGCAATCCGGTGTTGGTGTTCGCTTTCCTGTTGCTTGGCCTGAGCCTGATGGGTCTGACATTCGGCCCGATGGGGGCACTGCTGCCGGAGTTGTTCCCGACTGAAGTGCGCTATACGGGCGCATCATTCTCGTATAACGTCTCGTCGATTCTCGGTGCCTCTGTTGCCCCTTATATTGCCGCATGGCTGCAGGGGAACTACGGTCTGGCGGCGGTCGGTACGTATCTGGCATCGATGGCGGCTTTAACGCTGATTGCGCTGCTGTTAACCCATGAGACACGGCATCAATCGCTGTAATTTGATTGCCTGATGGCGCTATGCTTATCAGGCCTACAGACTGCAATCCCCCGTAAGCCGGATAAGGTGTTTACACCGCATCCGGCGCGCTCATCACTTCTTCATCTGCGACAGGATTGTCCGGCACTGATTCGTTTCGTTTTCAGACGGAGAAATTAGCGCCAGCAGCGCCGCCGCTGGCGTAACCAGCGTTGCCAGCGCGGCAGCCACCGCACCGCGTGCAATCAGCGGCCCGGCCTTCACGCCAGCCTGTGGATTTTTAAAGGTCCCACGGACATACAGCGGCGAACGCAGGGTAATAATACGAATGCCTTTGCTCTCCGGGTCGATGGTTAAATCCAGTTGCTCAGATGCAAAGCTTGCAGTCCCGGTCACGTTGATCACCGCGTTTTCTGTGTCGAACGCGAAAATTTGTGGGCGCGCGATGCCATTGACGATATCCAGATTTGCCGCTGCGCAGTTCACCCGTACTTCGTCATCACCGAATATTTGTCCGACGATATAGTTACCCAGATTCAGCCCAACGATCTCCATCAGATTGCGACTGACCAATCCATCATTCATCAATAGCTTCAGGTTACCGTTGCTGTTACCCAGCAGCGCAGCCACTGAATTTCCGCTACCGCTCAACCTGGCGTCACCGTTCATCTCACCGAGCGTTTTCTGCATCAACTCCACGTCCGGCATCAGTGCTTTTAGCTTCAGGCGGCGAGCCTGAATATCCGCCTGCCCCCGCATCGGCTTTTTATCCCCTTCCAGATGAATGCTGGAAACAATACTGCCCCCTGCGAGGCCAAATTTCAGTGGCTGCAGGCGCAAGTCAGCATTTTTCAGGAGGATATGGGTGGAGAGATCGCTGATTGGCAGGCTACTGCCGTGTTCGATACGCCGTCCTTTGAAACGCACATCAGCATCCATCACGTTCCATTTATCGGTTTCAAAACGGTCATACGGCAAGACTTTGCCTGCGGGTTGCGCACTGTTCTCACCTTTGCGCTGTTCAGATTGTTTTGCCCGTTCTGCCCCTTTGCCTGAATCCACACCGATCAGCGGCCCCAAATCAGCCAGCCTCAGCTGGCGTGATTCCACATCGCCCTTCAGCATGGGTCGCGGCTTGCCGGTGGTGTAGGCCAGCGTCCCGTGAATATCGCTATCGCCAATGCGACCATTAAAATGGCGGTATTCAAAAAGAGAGGACTTTTCCGGATCGATTTTCGCCACCAGACGCCCGTCCGTTTCAAACGGTGGTGTATCCGGTAACAGCACACCGGTCAAATCGTATAAATCCCCAAGTGAATCCCCAGAGAATTTAAGCCGTAGATCGACACCGCCCATATTCATCGGGTCATTTATCGTGCCGCTAAATACCACGCGCGTGTTGCCCGAGCGAAAGTCTGCCTGTATCGGAAAAGGGGTACCTTCGCCACGTAACGCCAACATCCCGCCAATTTTTCCCGTTCCGGTTAGCGGCTCACCGTTGTAGCGGCCCTGGGCTTTCAGACCAAAAATGTAATCCTCAACGCTGGTGCCCCCTTCTTTGCTGTTGGTGCCTGTCACTTCGCTAAACGGTAGCGGCTTGCCTAGTGGATCGACCAGGATCTCAAGCTCCGACTTCGTCACCTTATCATTAACAGCGATACGCCCTTGATCGAACAGAATGTTATCCAGCCTGAAAGACCACGCGGGTGGCGGCGCATTGGGATCGCGTTTTTCATCCCCGGCGAAGTTAAAGGTCCAGTTGTTGTTTTTCTCCGACAACCGAATGAGCCGCGCATCGGGTTTCACCATCTTGACCCACGGGAGCCAGATGGTTTTTGTCAGCAGTGCCAGTGGGGCGAGCGTAGCTTCAACACGCGGGAGATGCACCATGGTAACGTCGGGAATATCTGGCGGGTTGCCGAGGATAATATCTTCAGCATGAACATGCGGCCACGGAACCCAACTGCGCCAGCCGGTTTCCTGCTTCTGGCGTTCCCAGACGACGCCCAGATCACCGCGTATGGCGAATGGACGGTTGAGTTCAGTAGAGACTTTCTGGTTGATGGTCGGTTTGAGCCGGTTCCAGTCAAATGTCGCAATCACAATGATGAGCACGACGATCAGCAACAAGAAAAACCCTACTACGGATGCGGCTATTTTGCCTGTTTTCGTCACGTTTTCCTCCTGACTTCCTCCCTTGCCTGTCCTAAAGATAGTCCAGCAGGGCGAAAAGGAGGCACGCTACATCCGCATCAAAGCGACAGAATCACCTCTTCCAGGGTACTCAGTGGCACCGGACGAGAGAGGAAATAGCCCTGAGCAGCAAAAGCCGGTGAGTTTTGCACATCGCGCCACTCTTCCAGGGTTTCAACACCTTCGACAATCACGCCACGGCAATAGCGGTTCATAAGCTGGAGCAGCAAAGTGAAGAGGTTACGGCCTTCCGGCGTCTGACGCAGCATGACAAACAGATCCCGCGCCACTTTGATGTAGTCGTAACTCACTTCGCTAAGAGCCGAGAAATTGGCCATCCCGGTACCAAAATCATCCAGCCAGAGCGGGCCGAACTCGCACATTGAGGCAAACGACGATCCCTTCGGTAAGCGGATATGCTCTACCAACTCAAAGCGTAACCAGGGCAGGCATTCAATGATTTTCAGGATCTCGGGGTCCTGGCGCATCGCAATGAGCGTCGGGCCATCGACATTGACGGAGGCCAGCAGATCGTGGGCTCTGAAAAAATCACTTTTCAGTTCAAGTTGTTCAAGCTGCTCTTTCACTACCTCAACGCGATGCCGAACAGCAACTTCAGCAAAATAACGGTCTGGCGCAATGCGTTGAGCAGGGTTATCAGGATGGCTCACGACGGTTAGCAGCTCTACGGCCATCAGCCGACCATTGGTCTGGTAAATGGGCTGATAAGTGTAAGCACGCTCGCACTGCAGCCAATAGCGTCGCTCCTGCAAGCATTCGATACTCGCATCTGGCGTAATTAGCTGCTGGGTGACCTGCTTTATCATCTGAGGTGTCCTGTAAATAAGAGTGTGACTGACCGGACTCGTCAAAGGTTATCGGCGCTCAGGCGCAGAACTTTACGTTCAGCAGTACGCAAAATAAAAACAGCGGTAAAAACGACACAGAACACGTTCTGGCTCAAAAAAATAATGGAACGTTGTTTTAATATAGTTGACCACTTAACACCCACAGCGCACACTAACGCTAATTTTTTTCAGAGCAGGTTACGACTATGTCCAGGAAGATTGCCGTGATTGGCGAATGCATGATTGAGCTGTCACAGAAAGGCGCCGACGTTCAGCGCGGATTCGGTGGCGACACGTTGAATACATCCGTTTATATTGCCCGTCAGGTCGATTCTGCGGCCCTTTCCGTACATTACGTCACGGCGCTGGGCACTGACAGTTTCAGCCAGCAAATGCTGGAATCCTGGCAGGGAGAAAACGTCGATACGTCATTAACCCAGCGTATGGAAAACCGTCTGCCGGGTCTCTATTACATTGAGACTGACAGTACTGGCGAGCGCACCTTCTATTACTGGCGTAATGAAGCGGCGGCAAAATTCTGGCTGGAGAGCGAACAATCCGGCGCCATTTGCAAAACGCTGGCGACATTCGACTACCTGTACCTGAGCGGAATCAGCCTGGCGATTTTAAGCCCGGCCAGCCGTGACAAACTGCTGTCGCTGCTGCGCGAGTGTCGCGCCAACGGCGGCAAGGTCATTTTTGACAACAACTACCGCCCGCGTCTGTGGAGCAGCAAAGAAGAAACTCAGCAGGTGTATCAGCAGATGCTGGAGTGCACCAATATTGCGTTCCTGACGCTGGACGATGAAGACGCGCTGTGGGGTGAAAAACCCGTAGAGGACGTAATTGCCCGGACTCACGCAGCTGGCGTACAGGAAGTGGTTGTGAAGCGCGGCGCAGACTCTTGCCTGGTGTCCATCGAGGGTGAAGGACTTATCGATGTACCGGCTGTAAAATTACCGAAAGAAAAAGTGATCGATACCACGGCGGCAGGAGACTCATTCAGTGCCGGGTATCTGGCAGTGCGTTTAACCGGTGGCGATGCCGCTGAAGCCGCAAAACGCGGCCACCTGACAGCAAGCACCGTTATTCAGCATCGCGGGGCGATTATCCCACGCGATGCCATGCCGCAGTAACGTCGATTATCCGGTCTGCATACCGTAGGCCGGACAAGCAAAGCGCCCCCGGCATCTCCAATGCCGGATAGCGGCGTAACCGCCTTATCCGGCCTACAGGTTACTGTACTGGCGGGATATCCGTCACTTCAGGATGTGATTCATCCGTTTCAGCCGACGTTGCCGCTGCGCTAACCGGCGCCATTATGCTATCCCATGTCGCCTGCAGATCCTTCATGTTGAACTCAGGTTCCCCTTTCGGCTGAAGCAGAATGAGAGCCATATCCTGCGATAGCTGCTGACGCAAATCCTGATTCAGCATCTCAACGGTCAGGCCATTAAGGAAGTTCTGCCGTAAACGCTGATACTGTTCTGGCGCGATATCCACCACCTGGTTTTGCAACGAGCGCAAACGCTGGCTGATCAAAATATCGGTATCGGTGCGGCCGTAGGTGGCAAACAGTTTCTGCAATTCCAGATTTTTTTGCGCTACCAGCGCATTGAACTCTTCTTCCGGCAGGCCCTTGTCCCGCACTTTCGCCAGTTCGCGAGCCACCGTGCCCAGGTTCGCATTCAGCTTATCGTTCGGCGATTCAACGTTAATAGCGCACTGTGCACGCAGGAACAGCACCCGACAGTCAAAGCCGAGGCCGATGTCTTTCGCGTTGTTCCTGGATAACGTCTGCTGGATATGCCAGAACAGCGCTTCACGGGCTAAATCGGCACGCCAGTAGCGTAACAACGCGGCGGATTCACGAATAGGTTGCCACGGCGCGTCCCACATGATGGAAAGACGATCCTGGCGTACCGCATCGGTCATAATGCTTACAGCTTCCGCACGCAGTGGAGAGAGCGTAGGCACCGGAGCCGGCGTTTCACGTTTTCCGTTTAACTCACCGAAGGTTTTATTGATTTGCTCAGCCACGCTGCGCGCATCAACGTTACCGACGATAATCAGCGTCATCGCATCCGGGGTATACCATTTCTGGTAGAACGACTGAATTTTTGCTGCATCAATCGGCTTTTTCAGCGGATCGGCAGGATCGTGCCCTAACAGCGTGGAGCCTTTCAGACGATAACGCCACCATCCCTCTTTGGTATCTGACGGCCAGGTTGCCACCATATCTTCGCTGCTCAGCGCATGGTTAACCGTTTCAGGGGTAATGGTCAGCTTGCCGGAAATATTCGCCAGGTAAGAAAGTGACTCTTTCAGTAGATCGTTACGGCTGTTTGGCAGACTGAGGTTGTACAACGTGGAATCATAGGAAACGATAACGGGCGGCATGGGGCGTTTAGGATCGAACCCCTGCTGCCACAATGAACGGGCTTGCGTGGCATCAAGGCCACCGCTTTGCGTCAGCGCGATACGTGGGATCGCATGGCTGAAACCACTCTGTTGCGTACTTTCGGTGAGTGAACCGGTATTAACCAGCAGGCGGACCTCAATACGGTCGCTGGGGCGCTGGGGAGTGGCTAACACTTGCCACTGGAGACCATTTGCCAGCGTGCCCTGTTGCCACGCCGGGTCAGGCTGGAGCGCATCTGCCTGCACATAGCCGGCAGTGGCCATCATCAGCAAGCCGCCCGCTAAAAGTCGAATTTTTGTGCCCTGCATGTGAACCCCTGATCAACTATCCTGGAAATAAAAAGACAGCCCTGAGAAGGACCCTCTGAATATGACGTTAAAAACACTTCGTGTTAGACCGCAAGAACATAAAAATGTCACGGAAGAAGTGAAAAAATCCCGAAACCGTCGAACAGACAGTTTCAGGCACAGGGAGTAATTATGCGCAAACGCCCGCAGTCCTGGAAGGGACTACGGGCATAAGTGGAGAGATTAAGAGGATAAATCGTGCGTTTTGCCATCCGGCGCACGATTATTCAGCACATCATCAAGCTTTTTGTGGTCCAGTTCTTTCACCCACTTAGCCACAACGACCGTTGCCACCCCGTTACCGACCAGGTTAGTCAGCGCACGCGCTTCAGACATAAAGCGGTCAATACCCAGGATGAGCGCCAGACCCGCTACCGGCAGATGCCCTACTGCGGAAATTGTCGCTGCCAGCACGATAAAGCCACTTCCGGTCACGCCCGCTGCGCCTTTCGAGGAGAGCAGCAGCACCACCAACAGGGTTATCTGATGGAAGATATCCATATGACTATTGGTGGCCTGCGCGATAAACACCGCCGCCATAGTCAGATATATCGATGTCCCATCAAGGTTAAACGAGTAGCCCGTGGGTATAACCAACCCGACAACCGACTTCCGGCAGCCCAGTTTTTCCATCTTATCAAGCATACGCGGCAGCGCTGACTCGGAAGAAGAGGTCCCCAGTACGATCAGCAGTTCTTCACGGATATAGCGGATGAATTTGAAAATGCTGAAGCCGGTTGCGCGAGCAATGGAGCCCAGAACCACGACCACAAACAGGATACAGGTAATGTAGAAGCAGATAATCAACTGACCCAGTTGCACCAGCGTTCCGACGCCATACTTACCGATGGTAAAGGCCATGGCACCGAAAGCACCTATCGGCGCAAGGCGCATGATCATGTTGATAATGCCGAAAATAACCTGCGAGAAACTTTCAATTACGTTGAAAATCATCTGGCCTTTGCTGCCCAGACGGTGCAGAGCAAAACCAAACATCACCGCGAACAACAATACCTGCAGGATGTTGCCGCTGGCGAACGCGCCAATGACGCTACCCGGGATAATATCCATCAGGAAGCCCACGATCCCCTGGTCTTTTGCCTGCTCGGCGTAGATCGCTACCGCTTTGGCATCCAGCGTTGCCGGATCGACGTTCATCCCGGCGCCGGGTTGCACCACGTTGACAATGATAAGACCAATGATCAGCGCAATCGTACTAACCACTTCAAAATAAAGCAGTGCAACCGCACCTGTGCGGCCAACTGCTTTCATACTTTCCATACCTGCAATGCCGGTAACGACAGTACAGAAGATAACAGGTGCGATGACCATCTTAATGAGCTTAACGAACGCGTCGCCAAGCGGTTTCATTTGGGCGCCTAATTCAGGGTAGTAATGGCCAAGGAGGATACCAATGGCAATTGCTGTCAGGACCTGAAAGTAAAGGCTTTTGAAGATAGAGGTTTTCATAGGGTGTCCTTAAAGTAAAAACCACAGGTCTTGTAAGGTTTTGTTTAACCTGCGGCCTTAAAGTAACACCCACACAACATGACAGAAATGCACCTGGATCATAATTGATACAAATTTGTTAAAAATTTTGAACTGGCTCGCACAAGCGCTACCTTTTTTAACTTTTGTAATCAGCTGATTCCTTCGCTAAATAGCGTTCTTCGAAGATATCTGCCGGAACCGGACGGGCAAACAGGAATCCTTGCGCGACATCCACCCCTGCCTGTGATAACCAGTCGCGTTGCGCTTCGGTTTCAACGCCTTCCGCAATCATTTGCAAATTGAGACTGTGAGCCAGCTGAATAATGGCAGAAATCATACTGCTATCTTCTGGCAGGCCTTCAACAAACATCTTATCGATTTTGAGCACATCAACTGGCAGTGACTTCATGTGCTGCAACTGTCGCAGACCCGCATAGCCCATACCAAAGTCATCCAACGCAATGCGTACCCCCGCATTGCGCAGCGGGCGCAGGATAGCGACAGCGGCGTTTGGATCATCTATATGCCGGCTTTCGGTAACTTCCAGAATCAAGGTACCGGGCTTAATGCGATATCGGTTTAACAACTCCAGCAGATCCGACACCATACTGGGGTGCATGAGCTGTAGCGCAGACAGATTCACCGACAGCGGTAACATCAGACCACGTTCCTGCCAGGCCGCAAGCTGGCGACAAGACTCCTCCAGCACCCAATATCCAACCGTCACCATCAGACCGCAGGATTCAATCCTGTCGATTAACCCTTCCGGTAATTCCCAGCTTCCGTCTGCCTGCTGCATCCGCAATAAAGCTTCAGCACTCAACATCTTGCCGCTGGCGATCTCTACCTGCGGCTGCATCCACAGCGCAAATTGCTGGTGATCAAGCGCGGTCAGAATGTCGTTCTCTTCGGTCAAACGTTGCTGTGCTTCTTCCATTTGCTGCGGATCAAAGAACTGGATCTGATTTTTACCCTTGCGACGCGAGGTTAGCACTGCCGATAGCGCGCGACTGTATAGCTGTTCCGCCGTCAAATCGCCGTAGTACATCGCCACCCCAATGTTGCAGCTCGGGCGAAGCTGAATACCCTGAATGGGCAACCGTTCATTCATGATAGTAAGTACTTGCTGACCTAATGTGATTGCATGCCAGGGTTCCTTCACACCGTGCGCGATAATCGCGAAGTCATAGCCGCTCACCTGAGTAAGCACCATTCTGGGCGCCAGCACCGATCTCAGTTTCTCAACCAGCGTCAACAGCAGGATTTCCCGCTGGGTCTCGGTCAATACACCGGCTGTATCACGCAGGGTTTCGCAGGTGACAATCATCAACGCAGTTGTTTGCGGGCCAGTAACAATCTGCTCAAGTAGCCCCATTAAGAACGTCTTATTTGGCAGTTCAGAGACCGGAAAGCGCATCGAATTGTCGTTCTGCTCTTCACTGTGGCGCAGGACCAGTTGCTGATTCAGGTTGTAGCTACGCACCAGCATCCCAATCTCATCATCCTGATGCATAGGCGGTAATGCCAGTTGATAGCCGATCAGCTCCTGCTGCGGAATATCGTTCAGTTCGCGAGCAATTTTGCGTAACGGGTGCACAATCAGGCGGTTAATACACCAGGAGATGGCTACCGACAGGATTAACGACAAAAGTAAGTAAATGGTCACTAACGTTGAAAGCGTGCTCGTCACGAATTTGTACATGCGGTATGAATCCGCCTGTAACACCAGATACGCCAGCGGCTGTGGGTTGGCAGAGCGCTCAAGAGAATAGACCGGGAGCGAAATCTGCACCGGCAGTTCAAACAGTCGGGTCACCGTAACCGGAACGGGGCGTTCAGGGATAAAGCTCATCCGCAATGCCTGAAACTGGTTGGGCAGTACCACATCCGCGCGACTGACCACGCCAGCGGGCTGGATACGGCTTAAAATCATTTCTGCTTCGGGGATATCCCCCTTCAGGATGGCAGCCGACAGAGGTTCACGGACGGAGCGAGCGATGCTTTCCAGTTGCGTAGCCGTGTTATAGCGGTTCTGCTGGACCAAATGGAACAACAAAACGGTGCAAAAAATAAAAACAAACACCATGACAACGGCCGCAACCATCGCCATCTGCTTTATTGTTAACGAGCGACTGACACGCAAACTGACTCTCCACGGATAGACAAAAACAGCCGTCAGAGTATACCCGATCGTAGCGGTATTAAGAGAGGCGGTATCTGAAAACTTCCCAGCGTGCATTATCGCGACAGGATAGGCACCTGGCGACGAGATTTATCTGCATTTAAGCCGAAAAAGGCCGCAAGGTTAACCCCTGCGGCCTGGTTCGGGCGCATGTTGCCATTACGGCAGGCAGACACCCGCAAAGTGCATTACTTCCTGTTACGCAGCCAGTTCACAATCAGGCTGGCAATAATGCCAGCGATAATTGGAGCCGCTAAATCGTGCCAGAAAGCCACACCTAACTGTGTGAGCGTCATATAGCCGCCTGTGTTGCAATGGCAACTGTTCGCGGCTATTCTTAACTTGTCTGGAGTCAAGTTAGCCCCCGTTTAGTTGCCTGGTTTATACCGAACAACGTGCGGGGGTTTTCTCTTTCCAGCAACCGATGCCGCCGGGGATCAAGCCCCCGCAACATTGCGCCTCACCGGGAACTCCCGGCTTGCCGCTGATTCTACGGTAGCCCACTCGCCATATCACTGCGCAATATTGCGCTCTGCGTAGCGCTTCGCATTTCACCGGTTTTCTCGCCAGTACGCTGGAAAGATTCTTGCCAGTTGGCAACATTCCTGCCGACAATTAATGTCAGAATATAAATAACCAATTGATATCTATTTGTTTATTTTCTGGCACAGCGATTGCTATTTGACTGTGAGCTGTTCTGTTCCGAATAAAAGGAGATATCATGTCTGACTGTCGTACTTACGGATTCAATACCCAGATCGTTCACGCGGGGCAACAACCCGACCCTTCAACTGGCGCGCTCAGTACGCCTATCTTCCAGACTTCAACGTTTGTTTTTGACAGCGCCGAACAAGGTGCCGCCCGCTTTGCGCTCGAAGAGTCCGGGTACATTTACACCCGTTTAGGCAACCCTACCACCGATGCGCTGGAGAAAAAGCTGGCGGTGCTGGAAAGAGGTGAAGCCGCGCTGGCTACCGCGTCCGGTATTTCTGCGATCACCACAACGCTGCTGACGCTGTGCCAGCAGGGCGACCATATCGTTTCCGCCAGCGCGATTTATGGTTGTACTCACGCATTTCTGTCGCACAGCATGCCGAAGTTCGGCATTAACGTGAGTTTTGTCGACGCCGCGAAACCGGAAGAAATCCGCGCCGCCATGCGCCCGGAAACCAAAGTTGTGTATATCGAAACGCCCGCTAACCCGACGCTGTCGCTGGTCGACATTGAAACGGTAGCCGGTATCGCCCATCAGCAAGGCGCATTGCTGGTGGTGGATAACACCTTTATGTCGCCATATTGTCAGCAGCCTCTGCAATTGGGCGCAGACATCGTGGTGCACAGCGTCACCAAATATATCAACGGACACGGTGACGTGATTGGCGGCATCATTGTCGGGAAACAGGAATTTATCGACCAGGCGCGGTTTGTCGGTTTGAAGGATATTACCGGTGGCTGTATGAGCCCTTTCAACGCCTGGCTGACGCTGCGCGGCGTTAAAACATTGGGCATTCGTATGGAACGTCACTGTGAAAACGCGCTAAAAATCGCCCGCTTCCTCGAAGGGCATCCGTCCATTACCCGCGTTTATTACCCTGGCCTGGCTTCGCACCCGCAGTATGAACTGGGCCAGCGGCAGATGAGCCTGCCAGGAGGAATTATCAGCTTCGAAATCGCCGGCGGCCTCGAGGCTGGCAGACGGATGATCAATTCTGTAGAATTGTGCCTCCTCGCGGTCAGTCTCGGTGATACCGAAACCCTCATTCAGCACCCAGCGTCTATGACACATTCGCCCGTTGCGCCAGAGGAACGGCTTAAAGCAGGTATTACCGACGGGCTTATCCGTCTTTCTGTGGGTCTTGAAGATCCAGAAGATATTATTAACGACCTTGAACACGCCATCAGAAAGGCAACATTCTGACCATTACGGCCTGAACCGACGACGCTCGGTTCAGGTCGTTGAGCATCAAGGCACAACAGTCTGGCTATACGCGCGCTCCTTTTTTGGGGAGAACGGGTATTTTGGGCAGGGGGTTCTATGCAGGACAACACAATACAATTAAGCAACAATACAGCAACCGCCGTACCATTCTCAAAGAAAATACCGTTTACAAAATACGATTTTGGCTGGGTATTACTCTGCATCGGCATGGCAATTGGTGCGGGTACAGTTCTGATGCCGGTACAAATTGGCTTAACCGGCATTTGGGTTTTTATTGTCGCCTTTATTATCGCTTACCCGGCAACGTACATTGTGCAGGACATTTATTTAAAAACATTATCCGAAAGTGAAACCTGCAATGACTACACCGATATTATAAGTCATTACCTTGGGAAAAACTGGGGTGTATTCCTCGGTGTGATTTACTTTTTGATGATTATTCATGGAATATTCATCTATTCATTATCGGTGGTTTTTGACAGCGCCTCGTATATCAAAACTTTTGGGCTAACCGATACCGACCTTTCGCAGTCAATCATCTACAAAGTGGCCATTTTTGCCGTACTGGTAGCCATTGCTTCCGGGGGAGAAAAGCTACTGTTCAAAATCTCCGGTCCGATGGTGGTGGTAAAAGTCGGCATTATCATCATCTTCGGCTTTGCGATGGTTCCGCACTGGAACTTCAGCAATATCAGCGCCTTTCCTGAAGCATCGGTGTTCTTTCGCGATGTGCTGCTGACTATACCATTCTGCTTCTTCTCGGCGGTGTTTATTCAGGTGCTGAACCCCATGAACATTGCCTACCGCAAACGGGTGGCGGACCGGGTGCTGGCCACACGTATGGCTATACGCACGCATCGGATCAGTTACATTACGCTGATTGCGGTCATCCTGTTTTTCTCCTTCTCTTTTACCTTTTCGATTAGCCACGAAGAGGCCGTTTCAGCCTTCGAACAGAATATTTCTGCACTGGCTCTGGCGGCGCAGGTTATTCCTGGTCAGATTATTCACATCACCTCAACGGTGTTAAATATCTTCGCTGTATTAACCGCATTCTTTGGTATTTATTTGGGATTCCACGAGGCGATTAAAGGAATTATTCTTAACGTTCTGAGCCGCGTTATTGACGTGGAGAAAATTAATCCTCTGGTGCTTACGCTGGGTATTTGCACATTTATCGTTATTACGCTGGTTATTTGGGTATCGTTTCGCGTATCGGTACTGGTGTTCTTCCAGTTAGGCAGCCCGCTGTACGGGATTGTGTCATGTATTATTCCGTTTTTCCTGATCTATAAAGTCACACAGCTGGAAAAACTGCGCGGGCTGAAAACCTGGCTAATCCTGCTGTACGGGATCCTGCTGTGCCTGTCGCCATTACTGAAGCTGATTGAATAACCCGCGTAAACTGCGCCGTCAACACCTGGCGGCGCTTAGCTCACACTCTCCAGTTGATAGCTGCGAATTTTATTCAGTACCGTGGTATGTGACACCCCCAGCGCTTTGGCGATATGCCGTGACGACACATTCTCCTCCACCATCTGTTCAATTAACTGACGCTCGGCGCACTGGACCTGCTCTTTAAAAGGACGTTCTGTCGGGCCTTGCTTAACGGCGGGAAAATTCACTATTCCTAATTCTTCCCGCGTTATGACATCGGACTCCGCCATTAGCATCAGGCGAATAATGGTATTTTCCAGTTCGCGCACATTTCCCGGCCAACTGTGATGATGCAGGGTATCAAAGCAAGCTTTATCCAGAATGATCCGTCGCTGGAATTCCTTCGCGTATTTCTGCACAAAGTGGCGAATCAACAGACTGATATCCTGTGGGCGTTCCCGCAAGGGTGGAATAGTCAGGGAAAGTACATTGATGCGGTAATAGAGATCGGCGCGCAGCAGGCGTTGCTCCACCATCTCTTCCAGATTGGCGTTGGTTGCCACAATAATGCGTACATTAACCGGAATAATTTGCGCCCCGCCAACGCGACGGATCCCGCCATCCTGCAGGACGCGCAATAATTTAGCCTGTAAGCCCAGCGACATTTCACCAAATTCATCGAGAAAAAGGGTGCCTTTCTCGGCCATTTCAAACAACCCTTTTTTACCTTTACAGTCTGCGCCGCTAAAAGCCCCTTTCTCATAGCCAAAGAATTCACTCTCCATCAACGACTCAGGTAGCGCAGAGCAGTTAACCGGAATAAACGGATAAAAACGCCGCTGACCGGAATTATGGATAGCCCGGGCCAGCAATTCTTTGCCAGTGCCCGTATCACCACGGATCAGAACGGTATATTTGCTGTCAGCAATTTTTATCGCCTTTTCGATAAGCGAGTGCATGCTCTGGCTGCTGCAAATAATGTCAGAGAAATAGCGCGGGCGTTCCGGCTCAGACATCGACAACTCGCTTATCTCTTCACACAGGTAAGCGACGTTAATAATATCGGCGCGTCGGCTTAAACAGGATTGCACGCAGGAAATATCCTGTAACTGGCGACACCAGGATTTAATCAGGATCCGTCCAGGTGTGACTTTCATGGAGATGATATTGATATCACAACAGGAAAATTCCTTCAGGACATCCTCAACCATCGACAGACGATCAATTGTTTTAATATCCCAGCGTATCGTGACCACATTTGCTCCTGGTAGTTAGCAACTGCGAAGTAGATATTTCTGTGCCGTCCAAAAATCTGACTATATTCTAGACACTATGGAATAATGTTCTGCCAATGGACTCACATTGTGGGAGTAAAAACGAATTATAAAAAAACCGGAGCACAAGGCTCCGGTTATCGGGTCATAACCCACGTTTATTGCTGTGGGTTTTCGTCCTGGTCAACGGCGAAACAGGCCACCAGCTGACCGCCATAGTCTTTTAACTGTGGCTGAAGCTGAGTACACGGACCAAAGCGACGACGGCAACGGGCGTTGAATGCGCAACCTGGTGGTGGATTCAGCGGGCTTGGCAGCTCACCGGTCAGCTTGATACGCTCGCGGCGATCGTCCGGGTTCAGGCGCGGCGTTGCGGAGAGCAGCGCCTGAGTGTACGGATGCCGTGGATTATTGAAGATCTGATCCTTGGTTCCTTTTTCCACACAGCGGCCTAAATACATCACCATCACTTCATCGGCAATGTGCTCTACCACCGACAGGTCGTGCGAGATAAAGACGTATGACAGCCCCAGTTCCTGTTGCAAGTCCATCATCAGGTTCAGCACCTGCGCACGTACGGAAACGTCCAGCGCCGAGACAGGTTCGTCGGCAATCACCACATCCGGGTCAAGCATCAGACCGCGGGCAATGGCGATACGCTGACGCTGGCCGCCGGAGAACATATGCGGATAGCGGTCGTAGTGCTCGGTTTTCAGTCCCACTTTCGCCATCATCGCCAGCGCTTTTTCACGGCGCTCCTCTTTGCTGAGCGTGGAGTTGATCAGCAACGGCTCTTCCAGAATCTGCCCTACTTTTTTACGCGGGTTCAGGGAACCATAGGGGTTCTGGAACACTATCTGGATTTTCTGCCGACGCAGCTTCTGCGCCTGCGGGTCGTGCTTGAGTAAATCCTGTCCCTGGTAATACAACTCACCGCCGGTCGGGATTTCAATCATCGTCAGCAGACGGCCAAGGGTGGATTTTCCACAGCCCGACTCACCGACCACCGCCAGCGTTTTACCGCGCTCCAGAGTAAAGGAAACACCATCCAGCGCTTTCACCAGGCGTTCCGGGGCGAACATGCCCTTCTTCACCGGGTAGTGTTTTTTCAGGTCAATTGCCTGCAACAGCGGCTGTTGCACGGCGGCCTTTTGCGTACTCATAGCCCAGGCCTCCCGGCATCATCAAGTGGGTAGTGGCATTTCGACTGACGACCGCCTTCCAGCAGGTTCAGTTCAGGTTCTTCAGCGCGGCATTTGTCGGTCGCATAGGGGCAGCGTGGATTCAGCAAACAGCCGCTCGGACGGTCATATTTACCGGGAACCACGCCCGGCAGTGAGGCCAGACGCGCTTTATCCTGTGCAAACTCCGGCAACGCACGTAGCAATGCCTGGGTATACGGATGACGCGGCGCACGGAAGATATCCTGCGCGGCCCCGGTTTCCACTACCTGCCCGGCGTACATCACGATGATTTTGTGCGCGGCTTCGGCCACCAGCGCCAGATCGTGGGTAATCAAGACCAGCGCCATGTTCTCTTTTTGCTGCAATTCCAGCAGTAGCTCGATGATCTGCGCCTGAATGGTCACATCCAGCGCCGTTGTCGGTTCATCGGCAATCAGCAGCTTCGGACGACAGGCAATCGCCATCGCGATCATCACGCGCTGGCTCATCCCACCGGACAACTGGTGCGGATAGACATCCAGGCGCGAGGCCGGATCGGGGATCCCCACCAGCGTCAGCAGGTCAATCGCCCGCTGAATACGCGTTTTTTTATTGCCGCCCTGGTGCACCTTGATGGCTTCCATAATCTGGTAGCCGACGGTGTAGCACGGGTTAAGGCTGGTCATCGGGTCCTGGAAGATCATCGCCACTTCCGCGCCAACTAACTGGCGACGCTCTTTCTCAGAGATGCGCTTCAGGTCGCGACCATTAAACTCCAGATTTTCGGCCATAACGCGGCCTGGGTAGTCAATCAACCCCATAATCGCCAGCGAGCTGACGGACTTACCAGAACCAGATTCCCCAACAATGCCAACCACTTCACCCTGGTTCACACTGTAGCTAATACGGTCCACGGCGCGGAATTCGGAGCCTACGTCGCCGAAGTGCACCGATAATTTATCTACATTTAATAACGCCATCTCGAACCTCTTACTGCTTCAGTTTGGGATCGAGCGCGTCACGCAGACCGTCACCCATCAGGTTAAATGCCAGCACCGTCAACAGGATCGCCAGCCCCGGGAAGGTCACGACCCACCAGGCGCTTTGAGCGAACTGCAGCACGTCAGAGAGCATGGTGCCCCACTCTGGCGTCGGCGGCTGTGCGCCCATCCCCAGAAAGCCGAGGGCAGCCATATCGAGAATGGCGTTAGAGAAGCCAAGCGACGCCTGAACAATCAGCGGCGCAAGACAGTTAGGCAGAATATTGACGAACATTTGGCGCATCGCACCGGCTCCGGCCACGCGGGATGCGGTGACATAGTCGCGGTTCACCTCCACCAGTACGGCGGCACGCGTCAGACGCACATAGTGCGGCAATGCCACGAACGTCAGCGCCAGCGCGGCGTTGCCAATCGAGGGACCAAATACCGCCACCAGCACCAGCGCCAGTAACAGGCTCGGCAGCGCCAGCATGATATCAACCACGCGCATGATGACGTTATCGACAATCCCGCCAAAGTAACCGGCGATAAGCCCGAGAACCACGCCCATCAGCAGGGAAAGCACCACCACCAGACAGCCAACCAACAGCGACAGACGCGCCCCGTACATCAGGCGGGACAGCACATCGCGGCCCACATCATCAGTACCAAGCAGGTGCGCCATGGAACCGCCTTCCTGCCATGCCGGCGGAGCCAGCAGCGTATCGCGGAACTGGTCTGCCGGGTTGTACGGCGCGAGAACGTTGGCAAAGACCGCAATCAGGATCATCACCACAACGTACACCAGCCCAACAACCGCACCTTTGTTGCGTTTAAAATAGTGCCAGAACTCCTGCAGCGGCGTCATCGGCACCGGTGCAGCAATAACTTTATTTTCAGTAACCTGTGACATGATGGCCCCTTACTTCTTATGCCGAATACGCGGGTTCACCACGCCGTACAGCAGGTCTACCAGCAGGTTGACGAGGATAATCATCGTCGCGACCAGCAGTACCCCGCCCTGCACTACCGGATAATCACGGCGTTGCAGCGCATCTATCAACCAGCGTCCCAGACCCGGCCACGAGAAGATAGTCTCGGTCAGGATTGCCCCGGCCAGCAGCGTACCGACCTGCAGGCCGATAACGGTTACAACGGGCAGCATCGCGTTACGCAGAGCATGAATGATGATGACGCGCATCCGGGTCAGCCCCTTGGCGCGCGCGGTGCGGATGTAATCCTCACCCAACACTTCCAGCATCGATGAACGGGTCATACGCACAATGACCGCCAGAGGTATAGTGCCCAGCACCATTGCCGGCAGAACCATATGCGCCAGCGCATCGATGAAGTTGCCCTCTTCACCCCAGATGGCGGTGTCGATCAGCATAAAACCGGTCAGCGGATTGGAATCATCAAGGAATACCATGTCGCTCACCCGCCCAGAAACTGGCGTCAGGTTCCACTGCACGGAAACCAGCATGATCAGCATCATGCCCCACCAGAAGATCGGCATGGAGTAACCGGTCAGCGCCAGGCCAACGGCGGTATGATCGAAAATGGAGCCGCGCTTAACGGCAGCAAGAACACCCACCGGGATACCTACTGCGACGGCGAAAATCATCGCGCAGACGCCGAGTTCCAGCGTCGCTTTGAAGCGAGGCACGAACTCTTCCCACACCGGTAAGCGGCTTTTCAGCGAGATACCTAAATCGCCATGCATAACCCCCCAGATATAGTGGAGGTACTGCTGCCACATCGGCTTATCCAGACCGAGTTCAGCCAGCAGTTGAGCATGACGCTCAGGGGAGATCCCACGTTCACCCGCCATGATCATAACCGGATCGCCGGGGATCATATGGACGAAGGCAAAGGTGAGAAGAGTGATACCGATAAACGTGGGGATGACGAGTCCCAAACGTCGGAGAATGAACTGCAACATAACCCGGATTCTCTCTAATGACGCACGGCCTGGAACCGTGAGTCTGTATTGCTCACAAATCTTATCCCACGCAAACTGCATCGTGGGTAAAGCATTACGCCGGATGGCGCTGCGCTTATCCGGCCTACACAATACCGGGGCGCAGCGTTTCCTTGATTGCTTTTAATTATTCGACAGAGACGTTTTCGAAGTGGTGTTTGCCTAATGGATCAACCACATAGCCTTTTACTTCTTTACGCACTGGTTCATACACGGTGGAGTGAGCAACAATCAGAGCCGGAGCCTGGTCGTGCATAACAACCTGAGCTTGCTTGTACAGTTCAATACGTTTGTTGTGATCGTCGGTCGCACGCGCCGGTTGGATCAGGTCTTCAAACGGTTTGTAGCACCAGCGAGAGTAGTTAGAACCGTCTTTCGCTGCCGCACAGCTGAACAGGGTGGCGAAGAAGTTGTCCGGATCCCCGTTATCACCGGTCCAGCCCATCATCACCGCCTGATGTTCACCCGCTTTGGCGCGTTTCAGATACTCGCCCCACTCGTAGGTCACAATCTTGGCCTGAACGCCAATTTTCGCCCAGTCAGCCTGAACCATTTCCGCCATACGACGGGCGTTCGGGTTATACGGACGCTGTACCGGCATAGCCCACAGCTCAACGGTAAAGCCTTTGTCCTGACCGGCTTCCTTCAGCAGTGCTTTGGCTTTCTCAGGATCGTAGGTGTAATCTTTAATGTCGTCGTTATAGCCCCACATGGTCGGTGGGATCAGGTTTTTCGCGGCAACGCCAGCACCCTGATAAACCGCTTTAATGATCGCGTCTTTGTTTACCGCGTAGGTCAGCGCCTGACGGACTTTCACGTCATCAAACGGTTTCTTCTCGGTGTTGAAAGAGAGGTAGCCAACGTTCAGGCCGGCCTGCTCCATCAGGTTGATATTTTTATCCTGCTTCATGCGCGCGATGTCTGCCGGGTTCGGGTACGGCATCACCTGGCACTCGTTCTTCTGCAACTTGGCATAACGCACGGAAGCGTCAGGCGTAATGGAGAAGACCAGACGGTCGATCTGCGGCTTAGTGCCCCAGTAACCTTCGAATGCTTTATACAGAATACGGGAGTCTTTCTGGTACTGCTGCAGCTGGAACGGACCGGTACCGATTGGGTTCAGATCCACTTTCTCCGGGGAACCGGCTTTCAGCATGTTGTCCGCATATTCTTTGGAAAGAATAGAAGCGAAGTCCATCGCCAGGTCAGCCAGGAACGGTGCTTCCGGGCGAGTCAGCACGAACTGAACGGTTTTATCATCCACCTTTTTCACTTCGGAGATCAGATCCGGCAGGCCCATCCCTTCGAAGTATTCATAGCTGCCGCCAGAAACTTTGTGGTACGGGTTCTGGGCATTTTTCTGACGATCGAAAGAGAACACCACGTCATCGGCGTTGAAATCGCGCGTCGGTTTGAAATCTTTGTTGTCCTGCCACTTCACGCCAGGGCGAAGGTGGAAGGTATAGGTTTTACCGTCTTCGCTGATTTCCCACTTCTCAGCAAGTCCCGGGATCACTTCAGTTGTGCCGGTTTTGAACTCGACCAGGCGGTTATAGATCGGCACGGAGCTGGCATCATAGGTGGTACCAGAGGTGAAAAGCTGCGGGTTAAAGCCTTCAGGAGATCCTTCTGAACAATAAACCAGAGTTTTAGCCTGTACGCTTGCTGCGACGGTCATAGCCACCAGGCTCAGACCAAGCTTCAGCATCCCTGACTTCTTCAAGGAAATACTCATTCTTCTGCTCCAAATGTGATGTTTGTTGTTTTACCCTTTGCAGTGGGTTTGCACCGCCTGGCCTTTTTTGTTTTTTACCCGGCCGGGTCGGCGTTAAGAGGATGGGGATTCCGTTCACATAAGCGACTGAGTTGCAGCGCGGATTCTCCATGAAATGCCCCTCATGCCCTACAATCTGTCAACAGAATGTGAAAACGTCAATACAGGTAACCGCGATTTACACCAACGGTGAGAATTGGCAAACAAAGATTAAAAAAAGTGCAGGCGGGTATTTTCAGCAGGGAAATTTGTGCTACGCGCACTATGCCAGAATAAATATCTTCATATTCAGAAACATTTGGTGATTAACATTTATGCAAATTATGAAAATTTTCTCAACACATGCTGCATATCTGAGCGATTAATACCATGAACGTTAAAACGCACAGCGGAAAATGCTGGGTTCAGCCATAAGTAACGCAAAAAAAGATTCAAGCAAATATAAAAAAAGGCAATGGAATATGTCACAGAATCGTTAACAGTCAGTGGGAAGTGGTGCACAATTTTTGCAGATAAAATGAAGGTCAAAGGTGGGGTTGGAATAACACCATACACGCCGGGATGAAACTGAGCCTGTAGGCCGGATAAGGCGTCTGCGCCGCCATCCGGCAATGCCAAAATGCTGCAATGTTTTGCCTGATGGCGCTGCGCTTATCAGGCCTACAAAGCAAAAAAAACCTGCTCGCTGAGCAGGATTTTGAATTTGGTCGGTGATAGAGGATTACTCGCCACTACGTGGCTCGCCCTACGGGCCGTTGCTGACGCAACGTTCTCTCGCTACGCTCGAGTCGAACCTCTTACCCCCGGAGGTTCTCATCCTCGTGGATTCCGGAAAGCAAAAAGCCCGCTCAAAGAGCGGGCTTTTCTAATTTGGTCGGTGATAGAGGATTACTCGCCACTGCGTGGCTCGCCCTACGGGCCGTTGCTGACGCAACGTTCTCTCGCTCCGCTCGAGTCGAACCTCTTGCCCCCGGAGGTTCTCATCCTCGTGGATTCCGGAAAGCAAAAAGCCCGCTCAAAGAGCGGGCTTTTCTAATTTGGTCGGTGATAGAGGATTCGAACCTCCGACCCCTTCGTCCCGAACGAAGTGCGCTACCAGGCTGCGCCAATCACCGAATGCGGGGCGCATCTTACTGCTCAGCTGCGCGCCCGTCAATCCCTTAGTATCAAAATGCCATTCGATCGGCGAGAAAGTCAGCAGCCCATTACTGGGTTACAATCTTCTTGTCGTCCGGGACATGACACCAGTTGTTATTCTCATTTATACCGCCGTTTGGCGAGGTATATCCAAGGCAACCGAGAATGGTGTCGTACAGTTCAACATGGCGACGCGGAATCTTCATATCAGCCTCCTGCTTAAGGTGGGCGAAGGCTTTCGCATGATCGGGGTCTTCCAGATACTTATCAGACATCCACACCATCATAGGAACGCGGAACTGCTCTGGCGGTGCCATTTTACGTGGCGTACCGTGCAGATGCTCACGCTCGTTGATCGACTCACCGTGATCGGCAGCATAGAACACAATCGCTTTCTTATCGCGCAGCTGGTCAAACACTTTGGTGATAAAGTGGTCAACATAGGTTACCGAGTTATCAAATGAGTTAATCATCTGCGCTTTCGAACAACCGCTATCAACATTGACACACTCCGGCTTCCACTGGGCGTACTCACGGGTATAGCGCTGCGTGTAGTTAAAGTGCGAGCCTTTGGTATGCAGGATAATCAGGTGTTTACCATTATCGTCCGGTTTGATTGATTGCTGCATCTCAGAGATCAGCAGCATATCGTCAACCGTTTTGCCACGGTTACGCGGCTCAGCGCCAATCTGCTCACGATAGGCGATGTTCTCCGCCATCGTGTTGCTGTAAAACCACATCTCACTTTGCATCGCGTAGAGATCGGTATTAAAACCTAGCTGGCTGAGTACGGAAAAGACGTTTTGTTCTTTCAGCGTACGCTGCGGGTTATCGCTCGCCCCACCTTCACGAACAAACATACAGCGTAGCGAAAGTTTGGTTGCCGTATCACACGAATATCCGCGGAACGCGGCCAGGTTTTTTTCCTGAGCCAGCCTTGGCGTAGTATTTCTCTCGTAGCCAAAAATGCCCATATGATCCCAGCGGGTCGTTTCGCCGATAATAAACACGACGTAGGTATCATCAATATTCTTGGGGGCGACGTAGGTAAATTTCTTCGCCGGATTCATCAACGAATTGTTATCTGAAGATTCATCCACCTGCGCCCAGGCATACAGACCCAGCGCGGACAGCCAGTTTGAAGGCAAATATGAATTTGCCACTACGCCACCGTAGCTGGGCAAATCAATACCCGTTTCCCGTTCAACTGATTTTTGCTGTATTCCAAGTAAACGAATCGGCGCCCACACCATCAAGCCAGCCAGCAGAACAACGGCCACACTACGCCATCTCATACCTGGCGTACGTATTTGTTTTAGCAGGGTATAGCGGCAACGGTTACTCCAGATAAGCAGCAGCGGCAAAATGCTGACCGACACCAGCCACACGATAAAATGCCAGCCCACAACTTCCTTTGATAAATCAATATCGGTTGTCATGACCGAGGCAATAATGCCGTAGCCAATGACCACATTCAGGAAGGTCATGTAATAGCTGGCACCAGCGGAACACAGCACCACCAAGGTAGCCAGTACGCGCCAGGCCCGCCGACCAAACAGAGACAGAAGACGAAGTAAAAAGAAGGTAACCAGCACGGTGCCGGCCAATTCAACAACCGCAGAGATTCCTTTCAACGCGGTAAATTCCTGCACATAGCTGCCGAAGCGGCGATAAAAAACTGCGCAGTTCATAAACAGACCGATATAGATCGCAAGCAAGAAGCTAAGCTTTTGCTGCGTCATCGATTTAATGTATCTCATGCAAAAAAACCCTGGGAATCGGGATAAAAACACCCTGTGAAGTGGTCAATCGACCAAACAGGGGAAAATGCGACAACAGCAGAGATGAAATGTCTACGGGCGCGGCTAAGTAGACCACAGGAGGGGAGAAAAGTGCTTATGGTGAATGCAAACGGCGCATATATTTTTGTAAATATATGCGCCGGGTATTAATCAGACCGCTAATAGATTCAGGCGTGAGCCTCAGTAAATACGCTACGTTGCGGCTGGCGAATGGTGGTAGAAAGCGCCAGCGAGATGATTAACAGCGCAAAGATAACGCAGAAGGTGACATAGAACCCACCAAACAGCGAAGCGATAATCGAACCACAAATACTGCCGATACCAAAGCCAAGATAGATAACACCGTAGTTTTTCGCCAGGTTATTCAGGCCGAAGAACTCGCTCACCAGTGACGGGAAGACCGTAATGGTGCCACCGAAGTTGAAGGCAACACAGGCAATGGCTGCGAAGAATGTCACTTCATTCAGCGGGGCAAAAAGCAGCGCCGCCATGCCCACCAGCGAAACAACCTGACCAATGGTGATAACGCGAATACGGGAAATTTTGTCGGACAGAATACCCAGAACCAGACGACCTGACAGGTTCGCGATAGAAATAACGGTTACCGCATTCGCCGCTGTTGCCACATCCATTTTTGCCAGGCTTTGGGCGATATCTTTCGCGACACCAATCACGTAAAGCCCGCTCATGCACGCCGTCAGGAACATCACTGCCAGCATCCAGTACTGTGGTTTACGCATGGATTGTGCCAGCGTGTAGTCATTCTCTACCACGCCATTTACGGCTTTAACTTCCTGGTTTGGCGCATCTTTCATCAGCGTGGAGCCAAAGACAATCATCACCAGTACGATCGCGCCCCAAATCATAAAGGTCTTTTCCAGACCCACAGTGCTCAGCAGTTGGCTGTCGATAAATTTAAAACCAAGGCTACCCAGGCCGTAAGAGCCGATCGCAAAGGCGGAAATCAGCCCTTTACGCTCAGGGAACCATTTCACGCAGTTGGACAGGGTTAACAGGTACCCTGCACCGTCAGCCAGACCAACCAGTACACCGGCACTCAGCCACAGCATAATCAGGCTGTCAGAATGCGCGGTTAAGAAGAAGCCCACACCCAGTAAGATACCCGATGCCATGGTGACGCGTTTCACACCGAAACGTTCCTGAAGCTTCCCGGCGACGGAAGAAGAGATCGCCAGACCCAGACTCAGCAAACCAAAGGAAAATGCAACCTGACTCACCGGCGCATCAAGCTTAGAAGAGAGCGCACCGTTAAACAGGCTCCAGGTATAAACAGAACCTAATGCAAATTGGGTAATGATGGTGCCGATCAGTGTCAGCCACCGGGTACGCTGATAATCAGAAGTTTTCATGGCAGTCTTCCTGCATAAACAAAATGGGAAATTCTCTGCCGACAACCATACCGAAGTGCTTTTATGACCAGGAGAAAACGGCATGAAATGCCATCAGGACGGAATGAAATGCCTGGATTGCGGAATGAATGACGAGACAAAAAGTCGGGTTACTGAATTTTATTGCTGGAGTTAGTGCACGCTATCGCTGGAATGCGTGTGATTATTGATCCCGATATGTAACAGAGATGTTTTATCCCGGCTTTCTTTCGTTAAAATTTAGCGCTCACTCCCATGGTGTACAGATAATCGCTGTTATTCGTACTATTTTCTGCCTGAGAAAGTGCCGCATAGGCAGCCATATGCTGATTCAGCAGCATATCTGCACCGACAGTGACATCGACCCAGTTACCATCCTGACTCGCCGCCGCCATACGATTGAGACCCGATTGCGCCTTCCAGATATTCTCGCCAAACTGCTGGTTATAGCTGATTTGCGCCCATGACCGTACATCGCCAAACTGCGAGTCGACCCGCCAGCCCAGGGTACTGACGCTGGCATGCCACATCGGATCGGTCAGCGTTAGCGAAGTCACACTGTCGCCAAATTCGTTGTAGGTAGAGGTGGCTGAACCATCATAATGCAGGGCTGCGACGGGTCCCGTCGTCACCTTACGGGAAAGGGGAAAATTCCAGCCCACGCTCATACCGCTGGTCGCATCCAGAGCCGTTTGGTCCGCCAGATTCACCACCGGCCCCGCCACGTTCTGGGTGGAGCGAATGCGCTCTTCCAGAATGTCGTTATAACGTGGTTGGTGATCGCTGTCCCATGTATAGCGTTCCGACGTATGACCGGACAGCGCATCAACGATATATTCTTGTTGCCAGCCATATGCCGTATTGGCAAACAGCGCACAGACGATGACGTTCGCCAGAGTTAACCTCTGACGACCACTACTGTTTCTTATAATCATCAACGCGACTCCAGAAAAGAGCCGAATACGGCGATATTATTGTCATTGTTTAAAGGATATCGGGCACATGAGGCCCTGTATTAAATATTGTCTTTTTAGCGGGCGCGTCAAGGCGGGCCGAATGAAATTTTTACGCCAGTAAAAACAGCGAGGAAGAGTATGCAACGTTGCGGCTGGGTCAGTCAGGATCCACTATACATTGCCTATCATGACAAGGAATGGGGCGTCCCGGAAACCGATGGTAAAAAGCTGTTCGAAATGATCTGCCTTGAAGGGCAGCAGGCTGGGCTGTCGTGGATAACGGTGCTGAAAAAACGGGAAAACTATCGCCAGGCATTTCACCACTTCGATCCTGCCACCGTTGCGGCGATGACCGAAGAGGATGTAGAAAGGCTGGTACTGGATGCCGGTATTATCCGCCATCGGGGAAAGATTCAGGCCATTATCGGCAACGCCCGCGCCTGGCTGGCAATGGAGCAAAACGGTGAGCCGTTTAGCGAGTTCGTCTGGTCATTCGTCGATAACCAACCGCAGTTAACCCGTGCCGCCAGTCTGAGCGATATCCCTACTTCAACGCCCGCCTCTGACGCACTTTCTAAAGCGTTAAAAAAACGTGGATTTAAGTTTGTTGGCACCACTATCTGTTACTCCTTTATGCAGGCATGCGGCCTGGTCAACGACCATGTCACCGGCTGCATCTGTTACCCAGGAGAACAACATGATTCGTGAATCCAACGCTGACGATCTGGCACCAATTCTGGCACTGTGGATGGAAAGCACCATTTTTGCCCATCCTTTTATCGAAGAACGCTACTGGCGCGAGAGTGAGCCTATCGTACGTGATGTCTACCTGCCCGCTGCGCAAACCTGGGTGTGGGAAGAAAACGGTGTGCTCAAAGGTTTTGCCAGCGTGATGGAAGAGCGCTTTTTAGGCGCGCTGTTTGTCGCGCCTGCCGCCATCAGAAGCGGTATCGGTAAAGCGCTGGTGCAACATGTGCAGCAGCGCTTTTCGTTGCTCAGCCTGGAGGTCTACCAGAAGAACCAATCAGCGGTAAACTTCTACCACGCACTGGGCTTTCGCATTGAAGACAGCGCATGGCAGGAAGAGACTCACCATCCAACCTGGATTATGGGCTGGCAGGCGGATCAAACGCGGTAAGTGTCAGCGTGGGCCCACTGTACTTCTCCAGCCACGCCAGCGCAGTATTGCCCGCACAGCCGTTCCCCAGCTTCGAGCTGGGGAGATCTTTGGTCAGCACGTTGACAGCACCATTTTTACAAATCCCGTCGGCGGCCGGGTCCAAATCAGGCCAGGCCCCCTCATGAATACAAATCACGCCAGGTTTGATCCCTGTCGTCACGACAGCACCCGCCAGGATATGCCCGCGGTGGTTCCACACTCTGACCGTATCGCCATCGGCAATCCCCCGCGCTTGCGCATCCTGCGGATGAATTGTTACCGGCTCCCGATCCGCCACCGCATACTGTTCGCGTAACGCACTGTAGTTGAGCTGGCTGTGCAAACGGTGAGCCGGATGGGCGGAAAGCACCTGCAGTTGGTCGGGTTCGGCATTGCCGAACCACTCATCCGGCTCCAGCCACATCGGGTGTCCTGCACAATCCGCATAGCCGTAACCTGCAATTTTTGCAGAATAGATTTCAATTTTTCCACTGTCCGTTTTCAGCGGATGCGCCTGTGGATCACGGCGAAAATCAGCAAAACGGATGAACTGCGCATTGGCGGCGTTTTCCGGCATTTCGATCAGTGCATTCTTTTGCCAGAACTCAGCGAATGGCGGCAGTGTAACCTGCTGGCTGGCACCACGCTGCGCGGCAATGTCGTAAAAAGTTTCCAGCCACACCAGTTCGCTTTTACCTTCGGTGAATCGCTCGTAACCGCCCTGTTCCCAGCGCTCGCTAAGCTCGGCAAAAACATCAAAATCGTTGCGTGCTTTAGCCTGTGGCGGCACGACCTGCTTCATCGGCACCAGATGCTGGTTGCTGTAGTCTCCGGTCATGGTCAAATCGTTACGTTCAAAAGAGGTTGTCGCAGGTAACACGATATCGGCATGCTTCGCCGCAGCGGTCCAGAAACACTCAGAGATAACTACCAACTCCGGTTTTTGCCAGGCGCGAATCAAACGATTGGTATCCTGGTGATGCGTGAAGTTGGCGCCGCCCGCCCACCACAGCATGCGGATGTCCGGGAAATGCCGATCCATACCGTTATGCTGATAGAAACCGCCGGGGTTTTCCAGCGCCTCAACGATACGCGCCACCGGGATTTTATCCACCGCGTCGGTACCGCCTTTGAGGCTCCCTTGCATCGAAGCCAGTACCGCTGCACGACGTGTCGGGTTCCCGCCGTTGGCAAAATGGTACGACAGCCCAAAGCCACCGCCGGGCGTGCCAATTTGACCGAGCATGGCGGCCAGCGTGACGATCATCCAGTGTTTTTGCTCGCCATACTGCTGACGCTGCATCCCCCAGCCGGCCATCAGCATGGTGGTATTTTGGTGAAATATTGCCGCAAGTTCGCGTATTTTCGCTGCCGGAATACCACAAATTTCAGCAGCCCATTCTGCCGTTTTCGCTATCCCATCGGATTCACCCAGTAGGTAGTCGGCGAACGAATCATATCCGGTTGTACAACGGGCGAGAAAATCCTCGTCGTGCCAGTCGTTTTCCACCAGCGTATGCGCGATACCCAGCATCAACGCTACATCGGTTCCCATATGCGGGGCGATCCATTCCATTTTGTCGCCAAAGAACGCCACACTTTCCGATCGCATTGGATCGATGCAGATCAATCGCTTACCGCTATCGCGCAGCGCTTCAAAGTAAGCAATACCCTGTTCGTCAGAAGCATTCCAGGAAATTTTCAGTGTATTCAGTGGGTTAGCACTCCACAGCACCACCACATCGCTATGCTCCAGCACCATCGGCCAACTGGTCTGCTGCTGGTAAACTTCGTTGCCCCCCACCACATACGGCATGATGGCCTGTGCAGCCCCCGTAGAATAATCCCCCAGGTGTCCGGTATACCCCCCCGCCAGCGCCATATAACGCTGTAGCAGGGTTGCCGCTTTGTGTAACACGCCATTAGATCGCCAGCCGTAGGAACCGGCAAAAATCGAGGCCGGACCGTAGCTGTCACGGATGCGTTTATGCTGCGTATGGATAAGATTCAGCGCGTCGTCCCAACTGACGCGAACAAACTCATCCTGCCCGCGCACGCCTTGCGGATTATCCGGCGAGGCGAGAAAGCCTTTACGCACCATTGGAAAACGTACCCGCGTTTTACTGTGAACCTGGTCGCGCACCACGGTTTGCAAGGAGTTGGGATGGGAAGTGGGCAGCGCGCCACGCGAGGAGAAAACCGTCTCACCATCGGTGTCGACGAGAATGGGTCCCCAGTGGGCGGCGGTTAACACCGAGTAATGTGCGGGTGAATTAGCCAAGATGGCGCTCCTGAATGCGATGTGACGGCTTATTTATTATGCCGTTCAATGTTACTTACAAATTTCAGAGTCTTCCCTGGAATTTTCTTCATGTTCACACGTCATAATCAACCGCCACGGTCGCTGTGGCAAAGAAGAAAAAGTCATTAAGGAATTAAGATGAAGAAACGTGTTTTTGTTATTGCTGCCATCGTGAGCGGCGCCCTGGCGGTTTCTGGCTGCACAACAAACCCTTACACCGGCGAACGCGAAGCGGGTAAATCCGGCATTGGCGCGGGTATTGGCTCTCTGGTCGGCGCGGGCATTGGCGCACTCTCTTCTTCGAAGAAAGATCGCGGCAAAGGCGCGTTGATTGGTGCAGCGGCAGGTGCGGCTGTGGGTGGCGGTATCGGTTATTACATGGACGTGCAGGAAGCCAAACTGCGCGAAAAAATGCAGGGAACGGGCGTCAGCGTGACGCGTAGTGGCGATAACATCATTCTGAATATGCCGAATAACGTCACCTTCGACAGCAGCAGCGCCAACCTGAAACCTGCTGGTGCCAACACCCTGACCGGCGTGGCAATGGTACTGAAAGAGTACAATAAAACAGCCGTCAACGTGCTGGGCTTCACCGACAGCACGGGCAGCCAGGATTTGAACATGCGTCTGTCACAGCAGCGTGCCGACTCCGTCGCCAGTGCATTGATTACCCAGGGCGTAGCAGCGAACCGCATTCGCACTCAGGGTATGGGTCCGGCGAACCCCATCGCCAGCAACAGCACGGCGGAAGGTAAAGCGCAGAACCGTCGCGTAGAGATTACGTTGAGTCCTGTGCAGTAATCGTTGAGCCGGGTGGCGGCTTCGCCTTACCCGGCCTACGTTCGACATGTAGGCCCGGTAAGCGCAGCGCCACCGGGCAAATTACTTGCTTCGTCAGATTTTCCCGCTAAGGTATTCACACGAAATTCAGGGAAATCAGCGATGAGCAAATCAACACGGGCAACCATCAGCGATGTGGCAAAGGCCGCAAAAACCGGCAAGACCAGCATTTCACGCTACCTCAACGGTGAAAAGCATCTGCTATCCGACGCGCTGTTAGCCCGCATTGAAAAAGCCATTGCCGAACTCGACTACCGTCCAAGCCTGATGGCCAGAGGCCTGAAGCATGGGCGTACCCGCCTGATTGGCCTGATTATCGCTGACATAACTAACCCCTACTCCGTCAACGTGTTAAGCGGTATTGAAGCCGCCTGTCGTGACAAAGGTTTTACCCCGCTGGTCTGTAACACGAACAACGAAGTGGATCAGGAGCTGCATTATCTCGACCTGCTGCGCAGCTACCAGGTCGAAGGGATCGTGGTGAACGCCGTCGGGATGCGTGAAGAAGGACTGAACCGTCTGCAGCAGTCTGCGCTGCCGATGGTGCTGATTGACCGTAAAATTCCCGATTTCGCCTGTGATATGGTCGGTCTGGATAACACCCAGGCGGCAACGGTTGCCACGGAACATCTGGTCGAACAAGGTTTTGAAGCCATCCTGTTCCTCAGCGAACCACTCGGCATGGTGAATACCCGCCGCGAGCGCCTGAGCGCTTTTCGCGCCACCCTCGCACAGTACCCCGGCGTTATCGCACAAAATGCGGAAGTCCCGCTAACGGACAATACGCAACTCGATGACACACTGCGCCAGTTTCACCAGCAGCATCGTGGGATGCGCAAAGCCGTTATCTCTGCCAATGGCGCCCTGACGTTGCAGGTTGCCCGTGCGCTAAAGCGTATTGGCCTCAACTGGGGCAGCGACATCGGTCTGCTCGGGTTTGACGAGCTGGAATGGGCCGAGCTGGCGGGCGTCGGCATCACCACGCTAAAACAGCCCACCTGGCAGATTGGCTACACCGCCGTCGAACAGGTAGTACGCCGGATCGATGGCGACTCAGACACAATCCAGGAACAGGTTTTTTCCGGCGAACTGATCGTCCGTGGCTCAACCGCCCGCTAAATTTCCTTCGTGATGGTGATCATAAATTCAACATCATAGCCTTTTCTTTGGAACCGGTTCCATCTAGCGTTATAGCAAGAACGCTAGTTTTGGAGTTTCCATGAAAAGAAAAATTATGGTGGTCACTGCCGCTTACGGCTACGACCAGGTACGCGCCGCAGGTGGGCAAACCGCCCTGCTGCCTATCATTGCCGAAGCCGGTGCTGACGGGGTTGAAATCCGTCGCGAGATGCTGACCGACGCCGAGCTAAAAACACTGCCAACCATGGCCTCTGCTATCGAAATCTTCGGCCTGCTGGCCTGTTACTCAGCGCCTGAGCCGTTGTTCCTTGAGGACGGTAGCCTCAATCCCCGACTTCCTGCGCTACTTGAAGAAGCACAGGCCCTGCAGGCGCTGTGGCTAAAAGTCTCCCTCGGCCATTTCTCCCATACCGAACAGTTCAACGTGTTACGTGAATGGCTGGACAACAGCGGGATGGAGCTGGTTGTCGAAAACGATCAAACGTCCTGCGGACGCCTGAAGCCGATGCAGCGCTTTAACGAAGCCTGCCAGACGCAAAATCTGCCGATATCTCTGACCTTCGATATGGGCAACTGGCTGTGGGTGGGCGACTCCCCGGAACAGGCGGCGCAGAAACTGGCGTCAACCGTTGGGTATATCCATGTGAAAGCCGCCACATCACATCGCGACAGTTACCGTGCCGTGCCGCCTGATCACGCGGAACCACGCTGGCTGGCGCTGCTGGACACGTTGCCCGCAGATGTTCCGCGCGGCATTGAGTTTCCCCTGGAAGGGCAGGATTTGGCGGCGGTTACCCGCCGTTACGTCGAGTTGTTACGCGAGGAGTAACGCATGAAAAATTCACTGGATGTGGTAACGATTGGTGAAGCGATGGCGATGTTTGTCGCCACGCAAACCGGTGATTTGGCGGACGTGGAGCAGTTTATTAAACGCGTTGCAGGCGCTGAACTTAATGTCGCAACCGGACTTGCTCGCCTGGGTCTGAACGTAGGCTGGGTAAGCCGTGTAGGCAACGACAGTTTTGGCCGTTTTATCGTTAAGTCGCTGGAAAAAGAAGGGATTGATGCGCAGGGAGTCACCCAGGACGGGCGTTACGCTACCGGCTTTCAACTTAAATCTAAAGTCGAAAATGGAACCGATCCCATTGTGGAATATTTCCGCAAAGGTTCTGCTGCCAGCCATCTCAGCGTTGAGGATTATCACGATGGGTATTTCTCCAGCGCACGCCACCTGCACCTGAGCGGCGTTGCAGCTGCGCTGTCTGCCAGTTCATATGAACTACTGGCGCACACCGCCCGCACGCTAAAAACGCAAGGGAAGACCATCTCGTTCGATCCGAATTTACGCCCAGTGCTGTGGAAAAGCGAAGGCGAGATGGTGGAAAAACTCAACCGACTGGCATTCCAGGCTGACTGGGTACTGCCGGGGTTAAAAGAGGGCATGATTTTAACCGGTCAGCAGACACCAGAAGCCATTGCCGACTTTTATCTGCGTCATGGCGTGAAGGCCGTGATTATCAAAACCGGGGCTGATGGGGCCTGGTACAAAGCAGCGAGCGGCGAGCAAGGCTGCGTCGCACCGGTGAAAGTCGACAATGTGGTCGATACCGTCGGTGCGGGTGATGGCTTTGCCGTCGGCGTTATCAGCGCCCTGCTGGAAGGGCGCTCGCTGCATCAGGCGGTGACCCGGGGCAATAAAATTGGCGCTCTGGCCATTCAGGTCCAGGGCGACAGCGAAGGATTACCCACACGTGAACAATTAGGGGAATAAATTCCCGGCCAACTCTGTCTCTGTACCCTACATTCAGAGGCGGCGTATCAGCATAACCAGAGGGCAGTCTATGAATAGCTCAACCAATGCAGCAAAACGCTGGTGGTACATCATGCCAATCGTGTTTATCACGTACAGCCTGGCGTACCTTGATCGCGCGAACTTCAGCTTCGCTTCCGCCGCCGGCATCAACGAGGATCTCGGTATTACCAAAGGGATCTCTTCCCTGCTGGGGGCTCTGTTTTTTCTTGGCTATTTCTTCTTCCAGATCCCAGGCGCAATTTACGCCGAACGCCGCAGCGTACGTAAACTGATTTTTATCTGCCTGATTCTGTGGGGCGCCTGCGCGTCACTGACCGGGATGGTCAGCAACATTCCAATGCTTGCCGCCATCCGATTTATTCTTGGCGTCGTTGAAGCCGCGGTCATGCCCGCAATGCTGATTTATATCAGTAACTGGTTTACGAAGTCCGAGCGTTCGCGTGCTAATACCTTCCTGATCCTCGGTAACCCCGTCACCGTCCTATGGATGTCCGTCGTGTCCGGATACCTGATTCAGGCGCTGGGCTGGCGTGAAATGTTCATCATTGAAGGTTTTCCGGCCATCATCTGGGCGTTCTGCTGGTGGGTACTGGTAAAAGATAAACCGTCGCAGGTAGGCTGGTTGTCAGAATCCGAAAAAGCCGCGCTGCAGGCCCAGTTAGAAAAAGAACAGCAGGGTATCAAAGCCGTGCGTAACTACGGCGAAGCGTTCCGTTCACGTAACGTTATTCTGCTGTGCATGCAGTACTTTGCCTGGAGTATTGGCGTCTACGGTTTTGTTCTGTGGTTGCCGTCAATTATCCGCAGCGGCGGTGCCAACCTGGGTATGGTAGAGGTCGGCTGGCTTTCGTCCGTTCCGTATCTGGCCGCAACGGCGGCGATGATCCTGGTTTCATGGGCTTCCGATAAACTGCAAAACCGTAAGCTGTTTGTCTGGCCACTGCTGCTGATTGCCGCTTTCGCCTTTATTGGCTCCTGGGCCGTTGGCGCAGACCATTTCTGGATTTCTTACACACTGCTGGTTATCGCCGGTGCGGCCATGTACGCCCCTTATGGCCCCTTCTTCGCCATCATTCCTGAAATGTTGCCGCGCAACGTCGCTGGGGGAGCAATGGCATTAATCAACAGCATGGGCGCATTAGGCTCATTCTTTGGTTCCTGGTTTGTCGGCTACCTCAATGGCACCACCGGCAGCCCGTCCGCCTCATACATTTTTATGGGGGTAGCGCTTTTTGTCTCAGTATGGCTAACTCTGATCGTTAAGCCTGCTAATAATCAACAGCTACCTATTGGCGCACGCCACGCTTAAATTTTAACTTACGGAGATTCGCATGAAGCCGTCCATTATTCTCTATAAAGCGTTACCTGACGATTTACTGCATCGCCTGGAAGAGCATTTTACTGTCACTCAGGTGCCTAACCTGCGTTCAGAAACCGTAGCACAGCACGCCGAAGCCTTTGCCAGCGCGGAAGGCCTGCTGGGCTCCAGTGAAGCCGTCAATACCGCCCTGCTGGAGAAAATGCCGAAACTGCGCGCGACCTCCACCATTTCCGTAGGCTATGACAACTTCGATGTCGATGCCCTTAACGCACGTAAGGTGCTGCTGATGCACACGCCAACGGTGCTGACAGAAACCGTGGCAGACACGGTAATGGCGCTGGTGTTAAGCACCGCTCGCCGCGTGGTGGAAGTCGCCGAGCGCGTGAAGGCAGGCGAATGGACAAAAAGCATCGGAGCCGACTGGTTTGGTACCGATGTTCACCACAAGACGCTGGGCATTGTCGGCATGGGACGCATTGGGCTGGCGCTGGCGCAACGCGCGCATTTCGGCTTTAGCATGCCGATTCTCTACAACGCGCGTCGTCACCATCAGGAAGCGGAAGAACGTTTCAACGCGCGCTACTGCGACCTGGATACGCTGCTGCAGGAAGCGGATTTTGTTTGCCTGATTCTGCCGTTAACGGACGAAACCCACCATCTGTTCAGTACCGAACAGTTTGCCAAAATGAAGTCTTCTGCCATTTTCATTAACGCTGGGCGTGGCCCGGTGGTGGATGAAAACGCACTGATCGCCGCACTGCAAAGCGGGGAGATTCATGCCGCGGGCCTGGATGTGTTTGAACAAGAGCCGTTGCCGTCAGACTCACCGCTGCTGTCGTTGCCGAATGTGGTGGCGGTACCGCATATTGGTTCAGCCACGCATGAAACGCGCTATAACATGGCGGCTTGTGCTGTGGATAACTTAATTGACGCACTGCAGGGGAAAGTTGAGAAGAACTGCGTGAATCCGCAAGTGGCCAAATAACACAAAAGGCCGGGTAGCATTGATGCTCACCCGGCCTTTAATGTGTCTTACCGTACGACGATTACTGCGCGGCATTCACCGCAGCAGTCCATGCCTGATTAAATGCCTGATGCTGCGCCGCCAGCGGGCCAATCAGCGTATTGTACTGACTGGCCTGTTGTGAGGTTGGGAACTGGATGCCGTTGGCGACAAAGCTCACCTGCGTATCCTGCTGCGCGATAAAATCGCCTACCTGCACCAACTGCTGCGTGAAAACTTGCGCGGCTGGGATCAGCGGCTGTAACGCCTCTGCCGGTGCGGTCACGACTTTGCTGTAAACCTGATCAAAGACAGGTTTCAGGTCATCACCCTGCTTCAGCGCGCCATGGGCAGCATCTGCCTGTAGCTTCGCATTCTGCAACTGTTGTCCTAACACACCCAGCGCGCCATTTGCCTGACGCAGCGGTTCACGCTGAGTCATATAATCCTGAGGAACACGGATTGCATTTACGCTATCAACAACCGGGCGCAGACCGGAGTCCATTGCCTGATTAACCTGCTGTGAATAGCCATAAAGAATCGCGTAATCGGACACAAACGGGCCAAACTGTTTTTTCTGATCGGCAGTCAGCGTCGGTAAACGCTCTCCGCTACGCATTGCAGTATTCTGCAGAAAATCGATAAACGCTTTGCGTTGATCGCCTTCTTTATCAAAACACCCACTCAGGCCAACTACCATTAAGAGCGCCAAAACAGGCGCAAACCAGCGAGAGCAGGACTTACCTGTCGCCATTTTAATACTCCTTTCACCCAAAAATGCGCACAACGACACCCGCGTGCCTGACGTTGACAAGGATAGTCCAGGTCAGCCCCGCAAGATACCCTTTCCGCGTAATCTTGTGGGGGAAAATAACGGTTTCCGCCGCCCTGTGTTTTGCTCAACAATGCTCCCTTCACATAGCGGCACTCTATTTTAGTCATCTTTACAATTGGAATGGTTCGATCGGAGATCCCGACCTTTATCAGTTCGTTAGCCAACTAAAGGTTGTCACCCGCGATTCGCTGAAACGAATCCACAACGCATACCTTAAATTCGCCTTCATTTTTTCCGACTACGCTTAATGAGCTTCGATGAAATTCACGATCCCGCTGTGTGATTTATAGGAGTTCTCAATGGAATACAAAGATCCTATGTTTGAACTGCTAAGCAGTCTGGAGCAGATTGTTTTTAAAGATGTATCGCAGACGGTTACCCAGACGCAAAAAACCAACCCTTTCGCTGAATTTGAACAACTACGACGAGGGACAGGTTTAAAAACAGATGATTTCGCCCGGGTGATGGGCGTAACGGTCGCGATGGTTCATGAATGGGAGTCTAAACGAGTGAAGCCATCCAGTACCGAATTGAAGTTGATGCGCCTGATTCAGGCAGACCCACGATTAAGTAAGCAGTTGATGGATTAAGTTATTTTCAAGTTTGACATAAGAGCGGTCCTGCAGAAGGGCCGTTCCTCCACTGCCAATATCCGCAAAAAAGAAAATAGTAGTTGCATCCACCTGCGTAAAATGAGTTAATGCCCTCAACGGTTTGACGTACAGACCATTACAGCAGTTAGTAAGGCAAGTCCCTTCAAGAGTTATCGTTGATACCCTCGTAGTGAGCATTTCCTTTACTGTTAAAAAATCTGTAAAGCACGCCATATCGCCGAAAGGCACACTTATTTTTTAAAAGGTAATACACTATGTCCGGTAAAATGACTGGTATCGTAAAATGGTTCAACGCTGACAAAGGCTTCGGCTTCATCACTCCTGACGATGGCTCTAAAGACGTGTTCGTACACTTCTCTGCTATCCAGAACGATGGCTACAAATCTCTGGACGAAGGTCAGAAAGTTTCCTTCACCATCGAAAGCGGCGCTAAAGGCCCGGCAGCTGGCAACGTAACCAGCCTGTAAGCTTAAAAAGCTCAAAATTCTGAATCCCTGCCCAACGGCGGGGATTTTTTTTATCTGTACTTCGAAAAACGCCTCGCCCACACGCGTCTTTGCATTACTTTACCCGCCGCCCCTTTGACCTTTCCCTAAGGGCAAGCTTTATAGTGAGCCAGTCTGTATTCCACAACGTTCACAAGGAATTGAAGCTATGTCGAAATCCTCATTGCTGCTGGTTTTAGGTTTACTCACCACCGGTAGCGCGTTCGCCGCAACCCCTGAAGCCACCTTTTTGGCGGAACACGGGCTCAGCGGAAAATCCGTCGAGCAAATCGTCGAGGCCATTGACCAGTCTCCCCAGAGCCGCCCACTGCCCTACTCGGCATCCGTCACCAGCACTGAACTGAAGCTCTCTTCAGGCGATCAGATCTATACCCTGCCGCTCGGTGACAAGTTCTATCTGTCATTTGCCCCTTATGAATGGCAAACACATCCTTGCTTCAACCACAGCCTTTCCGGTTGCCAGGGCGAAATGCCGGAGAAGACATTCAATGTCAAAGTGACGGATAACAAGGGTGATGTAGTGCTACAAAAAGAGATGAAGAGCGGTCGAAATGGCTTCGTCGGGGTTTGGCTACCGCGCAATATGGCAGGCTCCATCGCAGTAAGCTACAACGGCAAAACAGCGGAGTATCCCATTAAGACCATGGAAGACAGCCAGACCTGTCTGACTAAATTACAGCTGCGCTAACAACATAAAAAAATGCCGGATGGCGCAATGCTTATCCGGCCTACTGGTGTTTATCTCGTAGGCCGGATAAGGCGAAGCCGCCATCCGGCATTTTCTAAGTCAGCTCATGACCGTTACTGCAGCAGCGAAATATCCGCCACGCGCAGGAACAGTTCACGCAGTTTTTCGAGCATGGACAGACGGTTGATACGCAGATCTTTATCTTCCACGTTGACCATCACTTTCTCGAAGAACGCATCGACCGGTTCACGTAGCGCAGATAGCTCAACCAGCGCTTCCTGGTAATGACCGGCAGCGAAGACAGGCTCCAGCTTATCGCGCAGCACCACAACCTGCATCGCCAGCGCAATTTCTTCCGGCTCTTTCAGCGTTGCCGCATTCACACGGTCATTCAGCGTTTCTTCAGACTTCGCCAGAATATTTGATACGCGCTTGTTCGCGGCAGCCAGTGCAGAAGCAGCTTCCAGCGTACGGAAGTGTGAAACCGCCTTCATACGTGCGTCGAAATCAGCCGGACGAGTCGGACGACGCGCCAGCACGGCCTGAATGGTATCGACGGTGTAACCTTCGTCCTGATACCAGGCGCGGAAGCGACCAAGCATAAAGTCGATAACGTCATCAACCACTTTCGCGTTGGTCAGCTTATCGCCATACAGACGAACAGCCTCTTCCGTCAGCGTTTGCAGATCCAGATTCAGGTTCTTCTCAACGATGATACGCAGCACGCCCAGCGCAGCACGACGCAGCGCAAACGGGTCTTTGTCGCCTTTCGGATGCTGACCAATACCGAAGATACCCGCCAGGGTGTCCATCTTGTCAGCAATCGCCACGGCACAAGCCACCGGGTTAGACGGCAGGTCATCACCGGCAAAGCGCGGCTGATACTGCTCGTTCAGCGCCACAGCAACATCTTCCGCTTCACCATCGTGACGCGCGTAGTGCATACCCATCACGCCCTGGGTGTCGGTGAACTCGAAGACCATGTTGGTCATCAGGTCGCACTTGGACAGCAGGCCAGCACGCGTTGCGTGGTTAACGTCAGCGCCAATTTGACCAGCAATCCAGCCCGCCAGCGCCTGGATGCGGTCAGTCTTGTCGCGCAGCGTACCCAGCTGCTGTTGGAACAGCACGGTTTGCAGACGCGGCAGATGATCTTCCAGTCGTTTTTTACGGTCGGTATTGAAGAAGAATTCGGCATCCGCCAGACGCGGACGAACCACCTTCTCGTTACCGGAGATAATCTGGGTCGGATCTTTCGATTCGATGTTGGCCACGAAGATAAAGTTCGGCAGCAATTTGCCGTCGTTCGCGTAAACCGGGAAGTACTTCTGGTCACCTTTCATGGTGTGTACCAGCGCTTCAGACGGAACCGCGAGGAATTTCTCTTCGAATTTCGCGGTCAGCACGACCGGCCATTCTACCAGCGAGGTGACTTCTTCCAGCAGGCTTTCGCTCAGGTCAGCGTTACCGCCAATCTTACGCGCCGCTTCTTCAGCATCGGCTTTGATTTTCGCTTTACGCTCGGCGTAATCGGCAATCACCTTGCCGCGCTCACGCAGGATTTCCGGGTACTGATCGGCAGAATCGATGGTGAATTCCGGTTCGCCCATAAAACGATGACCGCGGATCACGCGATCGGACTGAATTCCCAGAATCGTTGCCGGAATGACTTTGTCGCCCAGCAGCAGGGTCACGGTGTGAACCGGACGCACGAAGTGAACGTCAGACGCGCCCCAGCGCATCAGTTTCGGGATCGGCAGCTTCGCCAGCGAAGTGGCGATCATGTTCGGCAGCAGCGTTTCAGCGCTTTCGCCTTTCACATGCGCGCGATACAGCAGCCACTCGCCTTTGTCGGTGGTCAGACGCTCAGCCTGATCAACCGTGATACCGCAACCGCGCGCCCAACCTTCTGCCGCTTTACTCGGTTTACCTTCAGCATCAAACGCCTGGGCAATGGCCGGCCCGCGTTTCTCAACTTCACGATCGGGTTGAGATTCTGCCAGGGCAGCGACTTTCAGCGCCAGACGACGTGGAGCGGCAAACCACTCAACATTGCCGTGCGCGAGGCCAGCGTTGTCCAGCTCCGCGGTAACGTTCGCAGCAAAGGACTCAGCCAGGCTGCGCAGTGCTTTTGGTGGCAGCTCTTCAGTGCCGATTTCCACCAGAAAAGTTTTCTCAGACATGGCCGCCTCTTATTTGTCTTTGTTGCACATCGGGAAGCCAAGGGCTTCACGGGAAGCGTAGTAAGCTTCTGCCACTGCTTTGGTCAGGGTGCGAATGCGCAGGATGTAGCGCTGACGCTCGGTGACGGAGATGGCTTTACGCGCATCCAGCAGGTTGAAGCTATGGGCGGCTTTCAGAATACGTTCATACGCAGGCAGCGGCAGCGGGTTTTCCAGCGCCAGCAGCTGCTGCGCTTCTTTCTCGTACTGCTCGAAGCAGGTGAACAGGAAGTCCACATCGGCGTATTCGAAGTTGTAGGTGGATTGCTCCACTTCGTTCTGATGGAATACGTCGCCGTAGGTTGTTTTGCCCAGCGGACCGTCGCTCCAGACCAGGTCGTAAACGCTGTCTACGCCCTGAATGTACATGGCCAGACGTTCCAGACCGTAGGTGATTTCCCCGGTAACTGGCTTACATTCCAGACCACCAACCTGCTGGAAGTAGGTGAACTGCGTGACTTCCATGCCGTTCAGCCACACTTCCCAACCCAGACCCCAGGCGCCCAGTGTTGGGTTTTCCCAGTTATCTTCCACGAAACGGATATCGTGAATGGTCGGGTCCATACCCAGCTCTTTCAGAGAACCCAGGTACAATTCCTGAATATTGTCCGGTGACGGCTTAATCACCACCTGGAACTGATAGTAGTGCTGTAAGCGGTTCGGGTTTTCGCCATAGCGCCCGTCGGTCGGACGACGAGAAGGCTGCACATAAGCAGTCGCCATCGGTTCCGGCCCCAGTGCACGCAGGCAGGTCATTGGGTGAGATGTCCCCGCGCCGACTTCCATGTCCAATGGTTGAACGATGGTGCAGCCCTGGCGAGCCCAGTAATCCTGTAAGGTCAGGATCAAGCCCTGGAAGGTCCTGGTATCAAACTTTTGCATATTATTTCGTGCTGGATACGTGTGGATTTAAAGGAAGCGATCAGTATACCCGCTGGCTGCAAGATATACAGTACGAAACGGGAAAAAGGGGGAACTTAGCGCATGGAAAGGTGCAAAAACTGCCCGTCTGCGTCAAATGAGCAGACAAAACTCTCTTTGCGGAAGGTAGAACCGCGCATCTCATAGCTACCCTGAAATTGCTCAAGACCGGTGATAGCAATTTTCTGGGCACCCGTATTATAAAGCTCCGATGCTTCACTTTTGCACAATGACTCCATATCCAGCGAACGCGTGGCAGTAATTTTGCCCTTTTGCGCTTTCTGCACGGGTGTTGACGATTGTGGATCGGCGCATCCCACCAGCAGCAGCGTGAGGATTGCGGGAAAGAAATACCTCATCATCATTTTATTACCGCCTGGTTTGCTGGTCAGTCTTATTATTAGTGTCTTGGAACGGATCCTATTGTGAGAATCTCCCCAGGCCATCACAAGCTTTAGCGTAATAACTCGGATTAATCCAGTGAGCGATGTTCGCAAATACTGGTCAGACTTTTTTTAATGAAAACAGAGGAACTGATGCAGCCCAAAATTTACTGGATTGATAATCTGCGCGGGATCGCCTGTTTAATGGTTGTGATGATTCACACCACGACCTGGTACATCACCAATGCGCAAAGCGTCAGCCCGGTAAATTGGGATCTGGCCAACGTGCTCAATTCCGCCTCTCGCGTCAGCGTCCCGCTGTTTTTTATGATCTCGGGTTATCTCTTTTTCGGCGAACGCAGCGCCAAACCGCGCCATTTCACGCGCATCGCGCTCTGCATTCTGTTTTACAGTAGCGTGGCGCTGGCCTACATCCTGCTGTTTACCTCGATCAACGCTGAGCTGTCGCTGAAGAACCTGCTGCAAAAGCCGGTGTTCTACCACCTATGGTTTTTCTTCGCTATTGCCGTTATCTACCTGGTATCCCCGCTTATTCAGGTGAAAAATGTCAGCGGAAAAATGCTGCTGGCATTGATGGTGGTGATAGGCGTGATTGCCAATCCCAATACCGTCTCGCAAAAAATTGGCGGCTTTGAGTGGCTTCCCATCAACCTGTACATCAGCGGCGATACGTTCTACTACATTCTATACGGCATGCTGGGCCGGGCAATTGGTATGATGGAGACACAAAAGCGCTCACTCACCTGGCTCTGCGCAGCGTTGTGTATCGTCGCCGTGTTTGTTATTTCCCGCGGGACGCTGCATGAGCTCCAGTGGCGAGGCAATTTTGCCGATACCTGGTATCTCTACTGCGGACCAGCGGTATTTATCTGTGCCGCCTCACTTCTGACGCTGGTCAAAAATACGCTCAGCACGCGCACTTTGCCAGTACTGGGCCTTATTTCCCGCCACTCATTGGGCATCTATGGCTTTCATGCGCTGATCATTCACGCGCTGCGCACCAACGGCATAGAACTCAAGAACTGGCCGCCGCTGGATATATTGTGGATTTTTAGCGCCACGCTGGCAGGAAGTTTACTGTTGTCCATATTGTTGCAGCGCATCGATACGCACAGGCTGGTAAGTTAAAATGAAAAACCCCCGCTCGTTACCGAACGGGGGGCTACCGATTATTCCGTAAACTCTTCTGCAATCGCCACAGTTTCTTTTGAACGTTCAAAACCACCATCGCGAATGTTTTTCTGCACGGCAACTGCGCCAAACAGACTCAAAAAGAAAGCCAGACCGTAAAACCCTTTCTCACTAAGTAACAGCGTGGCGTTCCACAAACCAACAACCAGTAATGCTACCGCGATAACAAACGTGGCCAGACAGGTTACATAGTAAATCGGCGTCGTAGGGATACCTTCATATTTATCCCGTACCGTCTTTTGATACGACGCAGCAGAAAACAAACCAAGCACCAACACAGCAAAGTAATACCCCTTTTCATTCAACTGCATATCCGCATTCCACAGCCCCAGCAGATACGTCGCAATGCCGCCGAAAAGCGCTATCCATGACATAATGCTAAATGCGGGAGAATACGTTGAAGTTCTGTTATCCATTCAGAGTTCCTGTCCTTTAGGTGTATTTTCTGATGAGCGCAACAATAAAATTTGCCCCCATAAACAAATAAAGAATGCCGCTGGGTACAGCGCCTTTTCAATGGGCGCTAATGGAGCGTTCCACACCCCCACCAGTAGCAATCCTATCGTGATGAGTGCCACCATCTGACACACAGAGGCGAAGCGTTCGTCGCTCTGATTGAGATTTTCACCACGCTGATAAACATATGTCACAAACATTCCCGCCATCAGCACGCCGAAAAAATAGCCTTTGCCACTCAATAACGGGCATGCCTGCCAAAAGCCAATAACGTAAATCAGCGCGCCAGAGAGGAATAATATCCAGGGCAACAGCCTTGTCGTCTTCATTGGGATCTCCTTATCCATCATGGATACAATATGAATAACCCGCTAAAGACAACACAGAAAAATGCCACTACGCCGGACTTTCAGAATAAATTCATGCACGCCAATTATTTATTAGATTGAAATATATATTTGATAAATCCCCTCTGTTTACCAGAGGGGATTTAGGGTCAGGACATCAGTGGTTGTAATTGCTGATAGATTCGGCGGAAGGTTTCTCGACGCTGTTGGTAAAGAGCATGACGCCCGGCGTCAGGATAATGCGCCTGCTCCAGCGTAAGCTGAGGCAACAGGTCAGATAATGGCCGTTGCGGATTGATGGCAATTTGCGCCAGGCGCGCCGCACCGAGTGCAGGGCCAACATCACCGCCGGTACGGTAATCCAGTTGCAATCCGCTGATGTCAGACAGCATTTGACGCCAGTATTCACTGCGCGCCCCACCGCCAATCAGTGTAATGCTGGCGGGCTGCACGCCACAGGCATGTACCACATCCATACCATCGGCTAAGGCAAATCCCACACCTTCCAGTACCGCTCGCGCCAGTTCTGCCGAACCATGCTGATGCGTCAGACCAAAAAAGACACCCTTCGCTTGCGGGTTGTTGTGCGGCGTACGTTCACCTGAGAGATAGGGTAAAAACCAGACCGGTTCAGCCTGCTCATTTGCCTGCTGTGCGGCATCAATCAGCGCAGGTACACTTGCCATCCCGGTTAGTTTTGCCGCCCAGTCCAGGCAGGATGCCGCACTTAGCATCACGGACATCAGGTGCCACCGTTCAGGTAGAGCATGGCAAAAGCTATGGACTGCGCTTTCCGGTTTGCTGAGAAAACCGTCGCTGACCGCAAAATAGACCCCGGAAGTCCCCAGCGAGAGCATAGCCTGACCGGCATTCATCATGCCGACGCCAACCGCCCCCGCCGCGTTATCACCGCCACCCGCCACTACGGGAATCTCTGACATGCCCCAGGATTGCGCGACACCAGGCAACAGCGTTCCAGTAATCGCACTGCCCTCGTACAAGGTCGGCATATGTGCGCGAGTCAGTTGACACGCAAACAACATGACGTCACTCCAGTCACGTTTCGCGACATCCAGCCACATCGTACCTGCGGCATCCGACATATCGCTGGCAAACTCTCCGGTCATACGCAGACGCAGGTAATCTTTCGGCAGCAGAACTTTATCAACCCGGCTGAAAATGTCCGGTTCGTGGCGCTGCACCCACAGCAATTTAGGGGCGGTAAAGCCAGGCATCATCAGGTTGCCGGTGATGGCACGCGATTGCGGAACCCGCTCCTCAAGCATGACGCACTCTTCAGCACAGCGACCATCGTTCCACAGGATTGCCGGACGCAGAACCTTCTGTTGCTCATCCAGTAGCGTCGCACCGTGCATCTGTCCGGCAATCCCCAGCGCTTTCACCTCGCGAAGCGAATGCTGCTGGCCCAACGTTTTCACAGCCCGATCCGTCGCCAGCCACCACTGTTCAGGATCCTGCTCCGACCATAACGGATGCGGGCGCGAGACGGTCAGTTTCTCCGTGTGCGAGGCCACCACATCGCCCTGCTCGTTGAGCAGAATGGCCTTTACGCCTGATGTACCAAGATCTATCCCGATATACATAGGGTATCGTTCCTTAAAGAAAGGCCCGGTAGCAAATCGCTATCCGGGCTTACGGACGTACTCAGCAGTCCGTTATTTGTCGAACAAATAATGGTTTACCAGATTTTCCAGCAATTCCTGATGACCGCTCTGGTGCACCGGTGCCAGGTTATGTTGTTCAGCGTACTGCGCAATTTCCGTCAGCGTCATCTGACCTTTCAGAATTTGCTGGCCCAGCTCACCATTCCAACCGGCATAACGTTTTGCCACGCGCTGATCCAGGCCACCGTCTTCAATCATACGGGCCGCAATTTTCAGCGACAGCGCCATGGTATCCATCGCACCAATATGACCATAGAACAGATCGTATTTATCAGTACTCTGACGACGGACTTTGGCATCAAAGTTCAGGCCTCCAGTGGTAAAACCGCCCGCTTTCAGGATTTCGTACATGACCAGCGCATTCTCTTCTACGCTGTTCGGGAACTGGTCAGTGTCCCAGCCCAGTTGCGCGTCGCCACGGTTCGCATCGACGGAACCAAATAGCCCCAGAGCAATCGCCGTAGCGATTTCGTGGTGGAACGAATGGCCTGCCAGCGTGGCATGGTTTGCTTCAATATTCAGTTTGATCTCTTTTTCCAGACCGAACTGCTTCAGGAATCCGTAAACAGTCGCGGCATCGTAGTCATACTGATGTTTAGTGGGTTCCTGCGGCTTCGGTTCGATCAGTAAGGTGCCCTGAAAACCTGTTTTGTGTTTATGCTCGACCACCAGTTGCATAAAGCGGCCAATCTGCTCACGTTCCTGACGCAGGTCGGTATTAAGCAGCGTTTCATAACCTTCACGGCCGCCCCACAGGACGTAGTTTTCGCCACCTAACTTATGTGTGGCATCCATGGCAGTCACGACCTGCGTAGCCGCCCAGCTGAAGACTTCCGGATCCGGGTTAGTCGCCGCACCTGCGCCATAACGTGGGTTAGTAAAGCAGTTTGCCGTACCCCACAGCAGTTTCACGCCGCTCTGTTCCTGTTTTGCCGCCAGCACATCCACCATCTGGGCAAAGTTATTTTTATACTCTTTCAGTGACGCGCCTTCAGGCGAGACGTCAACATCATGGAAGCAGTAGTAAGGCACATTCAGCTTATGGAAAAACTCAAATGCCACATCCGCTTTACGTTTTGCCAGCGCCAATGCTTCACCCGGCTGTTGCCAGGGACGGTCGAATGCCCCCATACCGAACATATCCGCGCCGTTCCAGCAGAAAGTGTGCCAGTAGCAGGCGGCAAAGCGCAGATGCTCTTCCATGCGCTTGCCCAGCACGATTTCATCAGGGTTGTAATGGCGAAATGCGAGTGGGTTAGTGGATTTTGTACCTTCAAAACGAACGCGATCGAGTTGGTCAAAATAAGCCTGCATAATAAGCTCCATAATCAGGTAATACGGCAAGTAAACTGCGATACAGTCATACTGGAATTTCCTGATTTATTGCTCAATTACGTTATTTCACACCGCCATTAAGAGAATACCCAAATGTGCGCTGGCTCCCAAAAATGCACACTGAATAAGCAATTAAAAAAGCGATCGCGATCGGCTCTTCATCAATAAACAAAAAACCGTAATACACAGATAAGAAATGACAATTGTCTTCCTGGTCGGGGTGTGTGAATTTTGCGTAGCGTTACGCAAATAAGAAATTTGTCACGCTTCATCAAGTAGTCGCACCTGCGGTTTTGGTAGTATTGACAGGCCACGTTAACCTTTCAGGACAGGCTCTTATGTTTGATAAACGACACCGCATCACCCTATTATTTAATGCTAATAAAGCCTATGACCGTCAGGTGGTAGAGGGCGTAGGTGAATATTTACAGGCATCGCAATCCGAGTGGGATATATTCATTGAGGAAGATTTCCGTGCCCGTATTGATAATATCAAAGACTGGTTAGGCGACGGTGTTATTGCTGATTATGACGATGATGACATTGCGCAATTACTTGCCGATGTCGATGTTCCGATCATCGGCGTTGGGGGTTCCTACCATCTTGAAAGCGATTATCCACCCGTCCATTACATTGCGACCGATAACCATGCACTGGTGGAAAGCGCTTTTTTGCATCTGAAAGAAAAAGGGGTCAACCGATTCGCATTTTATGGTCTGCCCTCTTCCAGCGGCAAGCGCTGGGCTGCCGAGCGTGAATATGCCTTTTGCCAGTTGGTCGCCAAAGAGAAGTACCGTGGTGTTGTCTATCAGGGGCTGGAAACCGCACCAGAAAACTGGCAACACGCCCAAAATCGACTGGCGGACTGGCTGCAAACTTTACCCCCGCAAACCGGTATTATCGCCGTGACCGACGCGCGTGCGCGGCATGTTCTGCAGGCCTGCGAGCATTTGCATATCCCGGTGCCGGAAAAACTGTGTGTTATTGGGATCGATAACGAAGAACTCACCCGTTACCTGTCCCGCGTCGCACTGTCATCCGTTGCTCAGGGCGCGCGACAAATGGGCTATCAGGCAGCAAAACTTCTGCACCGCTTACTGGCGAATGAAGAACTGCCGCTGCAACGTATTCTGGTGCCTCCGGTACGCGTCGTGAATCGTCGTTCAACCGACTATCGCTCACTGACCGATCCCGCTGTCATTCAGGCAATGCACTTTATCCGCAACCATGCCTGTAAAGGCATCAAAGTCGAGCAAGTGCTGGATGCAGTAGGGATTTCACGTTCGAATCTCGAGAAGCGCTTTAAAGACGAGGTCGGGGAAACCATCCACGCCGTGATTCATGCCGAAAAACTGGAAAAAGCGCGTAGCCTGTTGATCTCCACGACGCTCGCGATAAACGAAATTTCACAAATGTGCGGCTACCCGTCGTTGCAGTATTTCTATTCCGTTTTCAAGAAAGAATACGACACGACGCCAAAAGAGTACCGTGACATGAACAGTGAGGTGTTGCTGTAGGGGAATTGTGTCGGATGACGGTTTCGCCTTATCCGGCCTGCAGAGCGGCTCACAGGCCTGATAAGCGTCGTGCCATCAGGCCTGTGGAAATTACATATGCGCGGCGATTAAACGCTGGTTATCCTGGTACATCGCGAACAGATAGTTATTGTAACTCTGTCCTTTGGTGGAGTACCCCTTCAGCTTATGGATCATCGCGGTCGCTGTCACTTCCTGATCAGCTTTACGCAACTGCGCGCGCGATTTACGGAAGGAAGAGTATGCCGGATGCGTGTTCAGGTTAATGACATAGGCATTCACCGACTCTTTTACCGATTCAAACTGTGAGTAGCCTTTCACCTTACCGGGTGCATTGTTGCAGCGGCCTTTGACACATTTCATGCCAAACAGGTTGTTATTGCTACGCGCCAGTTTCGATGTGCCCCAACCGCTTTCAGCCGCAGCCATAGTCGCCACCATACTGGTAGGAATGATGTCTACGCGTTCAAGCAGCGTATTCCATGGAATTTTACGCGTGTTGCCAGACCAGCTCACCTTGTAGCGTTTCGCGATGTCTTTCATACGCGTACGCTCAGTCGGTGACCAGCGATTCTGGTACTGCTTTGAGATCAGCCAGTTACGGTCCGCCGTAATGGCAGCATTTTGACTGGTAATATAAGGCATAACCGTCCGGAGAAACGCTTTTTTCCTTGGTGTTCCGGAAGGGTATTTTCGCAAATCAGGAAGTGAACTACTCTTTGCACTATTGCGAGAATACTCTTGTTTACTGCTTACCTGTGTATTACTTGCCTTGATTACCTGGGGCTTATGACTCGTTGTCGCCGTGTGTGTCTTTGCCAGCACCTCACCCGAAAATGCAATGGTGAGTAACATAAGAATCATTGCCCCATATCGTCGAATGGGAGTCAATATCATTAGGTCTCCTGGTCGGATTTAAACATTCCAACACCTTATATTTTTCACAAAAATGAGAGATGAATCTCAAATCATATCAAAAATAGCCGTCAAGAGCACCCAAAGGAATAGTCCAATTCTGAAACTATGTCACGTACAAACCGTTCCGGGTGCGGTTAATTCGAAGAAAATGTGGAGGTTATCGCAAAATTAGGTCGTTTTTTGCGCGTGATCGCTCACCCTCATCTCTCATCCGGGCGGAATCGACGCTAAGGATGAGTTTCCGCTCTGATTTCACTGGCAAACTGGCGTAAATCGCAGCATCAAGGACAGCATTATGAAACTTGCCGCCGTTGCGCTGGCGCTGATACCCGGCATTGCCATCGCCTCATCATGGACTTCTCCAGAACTTCCCACCTTCGAAGCGGAAGGTACGGGTAAATTCGTCAGCCATGCAGCGTTGACGAAGGGTACTCGCCCTTTAATCCTGAATTTTGACCAACAGTGCTGGCAGCCTGCTGATGCGATAAAACTCAACCAGATGCTGTCGCTAAAACCGTGTGAAGGCGTGCCGCCGCAGTGGCGTTTATTCAAAGACGGCGATTACACGCTGGAAGTCGATACCCGCTCCGGAACGCCAACGTTGATGCTCTCGGTAAAAAGCGACGCAGACCCTGTCACGACCCAGATTCGCCAGTGCCCGAAATGGGATGGTTCGCCGTTAACACTGGACGTGAGCCAGACTTTCCCGGAAGGCGCCGTGGTGCGCGATTTCTACAGTCAGCAAACGGCAACGGTGAAAAACGGGTCGATTACCTTACAGCCCGCCGCAACCAGTAACGGGCTATTGCTGCTGGAACGGGCAGAAACCGATGCCCCGACTGCTTTCGACTGGCATAACGCTACGGTGTATTTCGTTCTGACGGATCGCTTTGTAAATGGTGACCCAGGCAACGACCACAGCTACGGACGTCGCAACGACGGCATGCAGGAAATTGGCACTTTCCACGGTGGCGATTTGCGCGGACTCACCAGTAAACTCGACTACCTGCAACAGTTGGGCGTCAACGCCTTGTGGATCAGCGCACCGTTTGAGCAAATCCACGGCTGGGTTGGGGGTGGCGCCAAAGGCGATTTTCCCCACTACGCTTACCACGGCTACTACACCCAGGACTGGACAACGATTGATGCCAACATGGGTAACGAAGTGGATCTGCGTGCGCTGGTAGATGGCGCACACCAGCGCGGTATCCGTGTCCTGTTTGATGTGGTGATGAACCATACCGGCTACGCCACGTTGGCGGATATGCAGGAGTATCAGTTTGGGGCGCTGTACTTATCGGGCGATGAGCTGAAAAAAACGCTCGGTGAACGCTGGACGGACTGGAAACCCGCTGCCGGGCAGAGCTGGCACAGTTTTAATGATTACATCAATTTCAGTGATAAAGCCGGCTGGGAAAAATGGTGGGGGAAAAACTGGATCCGCACCGATATTGGCGATTACGACAATCCTGGCTTTGATGACCTGACCATGTCGCTGGCGTTCCTGCCCGATCTGAAAACCGAATCCACCACACCTTCCGGACTGCCAAACTTTTATCAGCACAAGCCGGATACGCACGCCAAAGCCATTGCTGGTTACACGCCCCGGGATTATCTGACGCACTGGCTCAGTCAGTGGGTACGTGATTACGGGATTGACGGTTTTCGGGTCGATACCGCCAAACACGTCGAGCTTCCCGCCTGGCAGCAGCTAAAAACACAGGCCAGCGCGGCGTTAGTCGAATGGAAGAAAGCCAACCCGGATAAAGCGCTGGATGATAAACCCTTCTGGATGACCGGCGAAGCCTGGGGTCACGGCGTCATGCAAAGCGATTATTACCATCACGGCTTCGACGCGATGATCAATTTCGACTATCAGGAGCAGGCGGCAAAGGCCGTCGATTGTCTGGCAAATATGGATCTCACCTGGCAGCAGATGGCGGATAAACTGCAGGACTTCAACGTCCTGAGCTATCTCTCCTCGCACGATACGCGTTTGTTCCGCGAAGGTGGAGATAAAGCCGCCGAGCTATTGCTGCTGGCGCCGGGCGCGGTACAACTCTTTTATGGCGACGAGTCGGCACGACCTTTCGGCCCAACCGGCTCAGATCCGTTACAGGGTACACGCTCGCAGATGAACTGGCAGGACGTTAGCGGAAAATCTGCCGCCAGCGTCGCGCACTGGCAGCGCATCAGCCAGTTCAGGGCCAGACATCCCGCCATTGGTGCCGGTAAACAAACCACGCTAACTCTGAAACAGGGATATGGATTTATCCGCGAACATGGCGACGATAAAGCCATGGTGGTGTGGGCCGGTCAACCCTGATCCCAACAGGCTTCTCATGCTCAACGGCACGGGAAGCCAGATTCAATATAAAAAACTATCCAGAAAAAAATCTGCAGCACAAAACATCAATTCTGCTCCATGGGCCTGATTTGCACCCCGCCATAGGTAGCGCTATGGTTAGCCACTTTAATACTGAGTTCGACAGATCACCTGCTATGACATTCTCACTTTTTGGCAACAAATTTACCCGCCATTCAGGCATCACACGCCTGATGGAGGACCTCAACGACGGCTTACGCACCCCAGGCGCTATCATGCTCGGTGGCGGTAATCCGGCGCAAATACCAGAGATGCAAAATTACTTTCAGTCTCTGCTGGCAGAAATGCTGGAAAACGGCAAAGCCACTGATGCGCTTTGTAATTATGACGGTCCACAAGGTAAAACCGAGCTACTGTCTGAGCTGGCGAAATTACTACGTGAGAAGCTGGGCTGGGATATCGAACCACAAAATATTGCACTGACAAATGGCAGTCAGAGCGCGTTTTTCTACTTATTCAACCTCTTCGCCGGACGTCGCGCCGATGGAACCACCCGAAAAGTGTTGTTCCCGTTGGCCCCGGAATATATTGGCTATGCCGATTCCGGCCTGGAAGAAGATCTCTTTGTCTCAGCACGCCCAAACATCGAACTGTTACCGGAAGGTCAGTTTAAGTATCACGTTGATTTTGAACACCTGCACATCGGTGAAGAGACGGGCATGATCTGCGTGTCACGTCCGACCAACCCAACAGGCAACGTGATCACCGATGAAGAGCTGATGAAGCTGGACCGGTTGGCCAACCAGCATGGGATCCCGTTGGTGATTGATAATGCCTATGGCGTACCGTTCCCCGGCATCATCTTTAGCGAAGCACGCCCGTTGTGGAACCCTAACATTGTGCTGTGCATGAGCCTTTCCAAGCTGGGTCTGCCAGGTTCCCGCTGCGGCATCATTATCGCCAATGAAAAAATCATCACTGCGATTACCAATATGAACGGCATCATCAGCCTTGCTCCTGGCGGGATGGGACCGGCGATGATGTGCGAGATGATTAAACGTAACGATCTACTGCGCCTGTCCGAAACGGTTATTAAACCGTTTTACTATCAGCGCGTTCAGGAGACGATTGCGATTATTCGCCGCTACTTATCAGAAGATCGCTGCCTTATCCATAAACCAGAGGGCGCGATTTTCCTGTGGCTTTGGTTCAAAGATTTGCCCATTACTACTGAACTGCTGTATCAGCGCCTGAAAGCGCGCGGCGTACTGATGGTTCCCGGTGACTACTTCTTCCCGGGGCTGGATAAACCCTGGCCGCATACCCATCAGTGCATGCGGATGAACTACGTGCCAGAACCAGAGAAAATCGAAGCTGGCGTGAAGATTCTGGCTGAAGAGATCGAACGCGCCTGGCTGGAAGGCTAACGCAAACCCGACCCAAGTGCGGGTTGGGCTCACTTCACAGCGGTTGTGAACGCAGACGCTGTCGCTGAATACTGACGGCATCAATACACTGCAACGCGCTGGTCGGGCAGGCTTCTACACACGCAGGCCCCGTCTCACGATGCCAGCACAAATCGCATTTTATCGCCTGCACCCGCGACGAACGGGCAACGACATTCATTGCCCCAAACGGGCAGGCCAGCATACAGCTTTTACAACCAATACAACGTGTCTGTTCAACGAAGATATGCCCATGTTCACGATGAATGGCGTAAGTTGGACAAACATTCGCACAGGGAGCGTCTTCGCATTGATGGCAGGCGACCGCCGTTGTAAAGGCGTCATCTTTGATTACCCGAATCCGCGGTATAAACGCAGAAGAAGAGACCGACGCGCAGTCCTGGTTTTGCTGGTGCGCGACGACACAGGCCACTTCGCAGGTACGACACCCAATACATTTTGCCGCATCCGCCATAATAAACGCGTTCATTGCCCCCTCCCTCTGCGTGAAAACCACAGAGTGCCAGAGAGATTCCCCCCGTCGCTTTGATCGGACAGGGGAAACGGTTAAATAGTGTCAGGTGCCTGAACGACGTCAGGCATGCGCCTAATCGCGAACGGTAAAGCCCAGCTCATTGGAAATGGCCTGCGCGGTTTCGCGCAGCGGCTTGAGTAAATTCTTTTCTCCGACCTGCTTGAGGCGCGAGGTAGAAAGTGAAATCGATACCGAGTACGGCACCCGCCCATGAATATCAAACACCGGCACGGCGATGCAGGAAACCCCCAGCTCGTTCTCTTCCCGATCCATTGCCATGCTGCTTTCGCGGATCTGCGCCAACTCATCGTACATGGCCGGTAAACCAGTAATCGTATTGCGGGTCAGCGGCTGAATCAGATCCTGATGGCTCTGCCAGTAAGATTCCACATAGTCCGGATGACCAAACGCCATATAAATTTTGCCCATCGCCGAGCAATACAGCGGCATATGCTGACCGATATAAGCGCGGGTACGCAGCATGCCCGTCGTCGGCTCCAGCTTATAAATCAAAATCGCATGGTCGTCTTCACGACTGGAGAAGTTGATGGTTTCACCGGTGGCGATATTCAGCGCTTCAAGGTGCGGCGCAGCAACATGGATGATGTTCAGTGACGACAGCGCCTTCTGACCCACGGCAATAAATTTGGTGGTCAGGCGATAACTCCCTGCCGCGGGCGCGGGGGTGACATATCCGCAGGATTGCAGCCCTTGCAGCAGTCGATGCACAGTACTTTTGTTCAGCCCTGCCAGTTCAGACAAATGCGCCAACGGGCAACCATTCGGATAGTTGCTCAAAATCTCAATCAACATCAAACCACGGAACAGGCTCTGACTTCCGGCTGGCCGCTCTTTGTCTTGCGTCATCTCACTCTCTTTTGTGCCCATCGTTTCCGCTCCCCTTTTCGTCGCGCTCTGATGGTAGCGCAAAGTGTGTTTCAGTTCACGATCTGAACCGAAAAAACACAACCATTTGATTTTCATGATTTTAAAAAACATGGTGCCCCGTTGATCTGTCAAAATTTGATCGCTATATTTGAAATCAGATTTCGCATAGTGAAATTTAGAGATAAAAAAGCGATCAAATTTAAACAAGGAAACAGGAATGAAAGTCACTTTTGAGCAGTTGAAAGATGCGTTCAATCGGGTACTGCTGGCACGCGGTATCGCCGTTGAAACCGCCGATGCCTGTGCCGAAATGTTTGCCCGTACCACCGAATCCGGTGTGTATTCGCACGGTGTTAACCGTTTTCCCCGTTTCATTCAGCAACTGGATAACGGCGACATCCTTCCTGAGGCCAAACCGCAGCGCATTACCAGCCTGGGGGCAATTGAGCAGTGGGATGCCCAACGTTCGATCGGCAATTTGACGGCGAAAAAGATGATGGACCGTGCCATCGAACTGGCCTCCGATCACGGTATTGGCCTGGTCGCGCTGCGTAACGCCAACCACTGGATGCGCGGCGGCAGCTATGGCTGGCAGGCGGCGGAGAAAGGCTACATCGGTATCTGCTGGACCAACTCCATTGCCGTGATGCCTGCATGGGGTTCTAAAGAGTGCTGCATCGGCACTAACCCGCTGATTGTTGCCATCCCCTCCACGCCAATCACCATGGTCGATATGTCGATGTCGATGTTCTCCTACGGCATGCTGGAAGTTAACCGTCTGGCGGGCCGTGAACTGCCGGTGGACGGCGGATTCGACGACGAAGGTAATCTCACCAGAGAACCTGGCGTTATCGAGAAAAATCGCCGTATTTTGCCAATGGGTTACTGGAAAGGTTCAGGCCTGTCGATTGTGCTGGATATGATTGCCACCCTGCTTTCAGACGGTTCTTCCGTGGCCGAAGTCACCCAGGACAACAGCGATGAATATGGCGTTTCACAGATTTTCATCGCCATTGAAGTAGACAAGCTGATCGATGGCGCCACCCGTGATGCCAAGCTACAGCGGATTATGGATTTCATCACCACCGCCGAACGCGCAGATGAAAACACGCCTGTCCGCCTCCCGGGGCACGAGTTTACCAGGCTGCTGGAAGAAAACCGCCGCAACAGTATCACCGTTGACGACAGCGTCTGGGCCAAAATTCAGGCGTTGTAAGGAGTCAGAATATGATCTTTGGACATATCGCTCAGCCTAACCCATGTCGTTTACCCGCGGCGATTGAAAGGGCGCTCGACTTTCTGCGCACCACAGATTTTCGCAAACTGGAGCCGGGCGTGGTGGAGATCGACGGTAAAAATATCTTCGCGCAGGTTATTGATTTAACCACGCGTGACGTTGCCGAAAATCGCCCGGAAGTGCATCGCCGCTATCTGGATATTCAATTTCTGGCCTGGGGTGAAGAAAAAATCGGTATCGCCATTGATACCGGGAATAACCCAATCAGTGAATCGTTATTAGAACAGCGCGATATTATTTTTTATCACGCCAGCGAACATGAATCGTTTATTGAAATGATTCCGGGAAGCTACGCCATATTTTTCCCGCAGGATGTTCACCGCCCTGCATGTCATAAAACTGTCGCCACGCCGATCCGCAAAATAGTCGTGAAGGTCGCTATTTCAGTTTTATAAAAAGGAGCACAACATGAGCGTTAATAATGCCGGTTATATTATCGGTGCGTACCCCTGTGCACCCTCATTTCACCAAAAGAGTGAAGAGGAAGAGAAGGAATTCTGGCGACAGCTCGCCGATACCCCGGATATTCGCGGGCTGGAGCAGCCCTGCCTTGAACATCTTCACCCGTTAGGCGACGAATGGTTATTACGTCATACGCCGGGCGACTGGCAAATCGTGGTCACCGCCATTATGGAAACCATGCGCCATCGCGGCGCAAACAGCGCTTTTGGGCTGGCTTCCAGCGACGAAGAACAGCGTAAAGCCTGCGTAGCGTATTACCGTCATCTGCAGCAGAAAATCAACCATATCAATGCGATCCACGCTGGAAAAGTGATTGCACTGGAGCTGCATGCCGCCCCCAATGCCAGCAACCCAAATGTTGCACAGGCCACCGACGCGTTTGCCCGTTCGCTGAAAGAGATTACCTCCTGGGACTGGTCCTGCGATCTGGTGCTGGAACATTGCGACGCCATGACCGGCATTGCGCCGCGCAAAGGCTTTCTGCCGTTAGACAACGTGCTGGAGGTCATTGCCGGGTATGACATCAGCGTGTGCATTAACTGGGCGCGATCGGCCATTGAAGGGCAGAATCCCGCCCTGGCGCTGGCCCACACGCAGCAGGCCAAACGGGCTGGAAAACTGGGCGCGCTGATGTTCTCCGGCACCACAATAACGGGAGACTACGGCGAGTGGCAGGACTTACACGCCCCGTTTGCTCCGTTCTGCCCACAAAGCCTGATGACCACCGACCATGCCCGCGAATTATTCGTCTGCGCGAGTACCGAACCATTGCAATTTGCCGGTATTAAATTGCTGGAAATAAACGCCAATGCAGATGTGAACCATCGCGTAGCAATATTGCGCGACGGTATCGCCGCATTAAATAAAGCAAAACTATAAAAATAAAATACTACTCTACGAGAATATTAATATGAACATGACCTCTCGCCCTACACTCAAAGATATACCCCGTCAGCGCTGGCTGCGGATTATTCCACCTATTCTCATCGCCTGTATTATTTCTTATATGGACCGCGTCAATATCGCTTTCGCGATGCCGGGCGGAATGGACGCCGAATTAGGTATTTCCGCCACCATGGCAGGACTGGCTGGCGGTATTTTCTTTATCGGTTATCTGTTTTTACAGGTTCCCGGCGGAAAAATTGCCGTTCACGGCAGCGGCAAGAAATTTATTGGCTGGTCGCTGGTTGCCTGGGCGGTTATTTCCGTCCTCACGGGGTTAATCACTAATCAGTACCAACTGCTGGTTCTGCGCTTTTTACTCGGCGTTGCCGAAGGCGGCATGCTGCCGGTGGTGCTGACGATGATCAGTAACTGGTTCCCCGATGCCGAACGCGGTCGCGCCAATGCGATTGTGATTATGTTTGTGCCGATTGCCGGGATCATCACCGCTCCGCTCTCGGGTTGGATTATCACCGTTCTCGACTGGCGCTGGCTGTTCATCATTGAAGGTTTGCTTTCCGTCGTTGTACTGGTGCTGTGGGCCTATACCGTTTACGACCGTCCGCAGGAGGCACGCTGGATCTCTGAGGCCGAGAAAAATTACCTGGTCGAAACGCTGGCCGCCGAGCAAAAAGCCATTGCCGGAACGGAAGTCAAAAATGCCTCTCTGGGCGCGGTGCTTTCCGATAAAACCATGTGGCAGCTCATCGCGCTGAACTTCTTCTATCAGACCGGGATTTACGGTTACACCCTGTGGCTGCCGACCATCCTCAAAGAGTTGACGCACAGCAGCATGGGACAGGTCGGTATGCTCGCCATTCTGCCGTACGTCGGGGCCATTGCCGGGATGTTCCTGTTCTCGTCTCTCTCTGACCGCACCGGCAAACGCAAGCTGTTCGTCTGCCTGCCGTTGATTGGCTTTGCTCTGTGCATGTTCCTCTCCGTGGCGCTGAAAAATAACGTCTGGCTGGCTTATGCCGCGCTGGTCGGCTGCGGCTTCTTCCTGCAATCGGCAGCGGGCGTGTTCTGGACCATTCCGGCGCGTTTGTTCAGTGCGGAAATGGCCGGTGGCGCGCGTGGAGTCATCAACGCGCTGGGCAACCTCGGCGGCTTCTGCGGTCCTTATGCGGTCGGCGTACTCATCACCCTGTATAGCAAAGATGCGGGGGTTTACTGCCTGGCTATCTCACTGGCTCTGGCCGCGCTGATGGCGCTGCTGCTGCCAGCCAAATGCGACGCCGGTGCCGCTCCGCTAAAGACACTGAATCCACATAAACGTACAGCGTAAAACAATGCCCGGTGGCGCTTCGCTTACCGGGCCTACACGTAGCAACCGTCGTAGGCCGGATAAGCGCAGCGCCATCCGGCAAAAATGAGATAACAAGATGAGTGAGAAAGAGACCTTCTGGCTGGGTATTGATTGTGGCGGTACGTATCTGAAAGCCGGGTTGTATGACGCCAAAGGTCATGAACATGGCATTAACCGGCAATCGTTGCAGACCGCATCGCCATTGCCCGGTTACGCCGAACGCGATATGCACCAGTTGTGGCAACAGTGTGTCGCCACGATCGCCGGGCTGTTAGCGCGCACCGGCGTCTGCGGCGATCAAATCAAAGGCGTCGGTATTTCCGCTCAGGGCAAAGGCCTGTTCCTCCTCGATAAGCAGGATAAACCGCTGGGCAATGCCATCCTTTCTTCCGACCGCCGGGCGATGGACATCGTTCAGCGCTGGCAGCAGGATGGGATCCCTGAGCAGCTCTACCCGGTTACCCGCCAGACGTTGTGGACCGGGCACCCGGCATCATTGCTGCGCTGGGTGAAAGAGAATCAACCCCAACGTTACGCGCAAATTGGCTGCGTGATGATGGGCCATGACTATCTGCGCTGGTGCTTAACCGGTGTTAAAGGCTGCGAAGAAAGCAATATCTCCGAGTCGAACCTCTACAACATGACTACGGGTCAGTACGACCCGCGCCTGACCCAGTGGCTGGGCATCAGTGAGATCGACAATGCGCTGCCGCCGATTGTCGGCTCAGCAGAAATATGCGGGGAAATCACCGCTCAGACAGCCGCCATAACCGGTCTGGCGGCGGGCACGCCCGTCGTCGGCGGACTGTTTGATGTGGTTTCCACCGCACTCTGCGCCGGTATCGAAGATGAACACACCCTCAACGCGGTAATGGGGACCTGGGCGGTCACCAGCGGGATCGCGCACGGCCTGCGCGACCACGAGGCCCATCCCTATGTCTATGGGCGCTATGTCAACGACGGGCAGTACATCGTTCACGAAGCCAGCCCGACCTCTTCCGGCAATCTGGAATGGTTTACCGCCCAGTGGAGCGAACTCTCTTTTGCTGAGATCAACCAGGCCGTGGCCAGCTTACCGAAAGCCGGCAGCGATCTTTTCTTCCTGCCCTTTTTGTACGGCAGCAACGCCGGGCTGGAGATGACCAGCGGCTTTTATGGCATGCAGGCAATACACACTCGCGCCCACTTATTGCAGGCCATCTACGAAGGCGTGGTTTTTAGCCACATGACCCACCTCAACCGCATGCGCGAACGCTTTACGCAGGCGCATACCCTGCGCGTCACCGGCGGCCCGGCGCACTCCGACATCTGGATGCAAATGCTGGCAGACGTCAGCGGTTTACGTATCGAATTGCCGCAGATTGAAGAGACCGGTTGCTTTGGCGCTGCGCTCGCCGCCCGCGTCGGCACCGGCGTTTATTCCAACTTCAGCGACGCCCAGCGCAGCCTGGAGCACCCGGTGCGCACACTTTTGCCGGACACCGCCGCGCAGGCGAGCTACCAGCGTAAATACCGCCAATACCTGGATTTAATTACCGCACTACAGGGCTACCACGCCCGCATTAAGGAGCACGAATGATGAGTCGACCATTACTGCAACTGGCGCTCGACCACACCAGCCTTGAAGCCGCACAACGCGACGTCGCGCTGCTACAAGAGAGCGTTGATATCGTTGAGGCGGGGACGATTCTCTGCTTAACCGAAGGGCTGAGCGCCGTGAAAGCCCTGCGCGCCCAGTGCCCGAATAAAATCATCGTCGCCGACTGGAAAGTGGCCGATGCGGGCGAAACCCTCGCTCAACAAGCGTTCGGCGCTGGAGCTAACTGGATGACCATCATCTGCGCCGCCCCGCTGGCGACGGTAGAGAAAGGCCATGGCGTCGCGCAGTCCTGCGGCGGCGAAATTCAGATGGAGCTGTTTGGTAACTGGACGCTGGATGATGCCCGCGACTGGTATCGCGTTGGCGTTCGCCAGGCGATTTACCATCGTGGCCGCGATGCGCAGGCCAGCGGACAACAGTGGGGAGAAGCAGACCTGGCGCGCATGAAGGCGCTTTCTGATATTGGTCTGGAACTGTCGATTACCGGTGGGATCACGCCCGCCGATCTGCCGCTGTTTCGCGATATTAACGTCAAAGCTTTTATTGCCGGGCGCGCGCTGGCAGGAGCGCAAAACCCAGCGCAGGTTGCCGCTGAATTCCATGCGCAAATCGACGCCATCTGGGGAACACAGCATGCGTAATCATCCATTAGGTATCTATGAAAAAGCGCTGGCGAAAGACCTCAGTTGGCCAGAACGGCTGGTGCTGGCAAAAAGTTGCGGTTTTGATTTCGTCGAGATGTCGGTGGATGAAACCGATGAACGTTTGTCGCGCCTCGACTGGAGCCCTGCTCAGCGTGCATCGCTGGTGAGTGCGATGCTGGAAACCGGCGTGGCGATCCCGTCAATGTGCCTGTCGGCCCACCGCCGGTTTCCTTTTGGCAGCCGCGATGAAGCCGTGCGTGAGCGGGCGCGAGAAATAATGAGCAAAGCCATTCGTCTGGCGCGCGATTTAGGTATCCGCACTATTCAACTGGCTGGTTACGACGTCTATTACGAAGAACATGACGAAGGCACGCAGCAGCGCTTTGCCGAAGGGCTGGCATGGGCAGTCGAGCAGGCCGCCGCCGCACAGGTGATGCTGGCGGTAGAAATCATGGATACCGCGTTTATGAACTCTATCAGCAAATGGAAAAAGTGGGACCAGATGTTGTCCTCACCGTGGTTCACCGTCTATCCGGACGTGGGCAATCTAAGCGCCTGGGGGAATGATGTCACTGCCGAATTGACGCTGGGCATTGACCGCATCGCTGCTATCCACCTGAAAGACACGCTGCCGGTAACCGAAACCCATCCGGGCCAGTTTCGCGATGTGCCGTTTGGCGAAGGGTGCGTGGACTTTGTTGGCATCTTCAAAACGCTGCATCAGCTGAACTATCGCGGGTCGTTTCTGATTGAAATGTGGACTGAAAAAGCGAAAGAGCCGGTACTGGAAATTATCCAGGCACGGCGCTGGATAGAAGCACGCATGCAGGAAGGAGGATTTCCATGTTAGAACAACTGAAAGCCGAGGTGCTGGCGGCCAATCTGGCGCTTCCGGCACATGGTTTAGTGACCTTTACCTGGGGCAACGTCAGCGCAGTGGATGAAACGCGTAAACTGATGGTGATTAAGCCATCCGGCGTGGAATATGAGGTGATGACCGCCGACGATATGGTGGTGGTGGATATTGCCAGCGGCAACGTGGTGGAAGGCAGTAAAAAACCGTCGTCCGACACGCCAACACATCTGGCGCTGTATCGTCGTTATCCCCAGATCGGCGGGATCGTCCATACCCATTCTCGCCACGCGACGATCTGGTCGCAGGCGGGTTTGGATCTCCCGGCATGGGGCACCACCCATGCCGATTATTTCTATGGTTCTATTCCGTGTACGCGTCTGATGACCGCTGAAGAGATCAACGGCGAATATGAATATCAAACCGGAGAGGTGATCATTCAGACCTTCGAGCAGCGCGATCTCAATCCGCTGCAGGTTCCGGCGGTATTGGTGCACTCCCACGGACCGTTCGCCTGGGGTAAAGACGCGGCAGACGCGGTGCATAACGCTGTGGTGCTCGAAGAGTGCGCCTACATGGGGTTGTTCTCTCGCCAGTTAGCCCCGCAGTTGCCGGATATGCAGTCTGAGCTGCTGGATAAACATTATCTGCGTAAACACGGAGCGAATGCCTATTACGGGCAATAACGGGTCAGGCGCTATTGATATGTTCTTTGCAATAGCGCCGTTTCCACGCCGCGGGCGTCAGGCTGGTGTGCTTGTGGAATATTTTGCGAAAATAACCCACGTCATTAAACCCACATTTCATTGCCACCTCGGTTAGCGACAGCGAGTCACTGATTAACAGTTTTTCTGCCGCCCTTACCCGCTGACGGTGCAACGCTTCGGTTAGCGTCAGCCGGAAAGCGCCACGGAAAACGCGCCCCAGATAATCCGCATTGCAATGCAGCTCTTTCGCCAACGTTGAGGCGGAAATCGGCAGGTGGAACCGGGTGTGAATGATTTGCTGCGCTTTCCAGGCCAACGCATTCCCGGGGCTGTCGACAGGTTGCTCGCTGGCGGCTGCGGATATTTGCTGCAAAATCAGCAGCAGGATCAGTTCCAGCGCGATACTGCGATGTATATTTTCCTGCTCGCGTAAGAACTGGCGAAACAGCGAAATAATATATTGTGGCTCGCTCACCCGGGTATGTTGAGGGATAGCAAGTAACGGTTCCGTTATTGATGCGTCGTTTTCTGCCGTCACCTCAAAATGCAGCCAGTAAAATTTCAAATCAGCCGGAAATTGCCCAACGCCAATATGCAAGCGCTGCGGCCACAGCAGCAAACTTTCCCCAGCATTCACGCAAAAAACTGTATGGTCTTCGCGAATCGTTAATGTCCCTTTTTCAACAAAGATAATCTCCCAGGAGTGCAATTGCCGCGCCGGATGGCTACCCACGCCTCGGGAAATAAATAACCCACCATTTTGCACTTTAATCGGAAGAGACATGGACAATTCGAGCATATATATTCAAATTCCCACTTTTCGTATTATTCAAAATACCTTTATCATTGATTATTAATCATAAAATTACTTTTCACCGGATCGAAATCACATTTTCATTATAAAGTCGGAATTGTCATCTTTTTATACTTTTCCCTTCCCTTGTTGCGCTAAACATTTCGTGCAGAATAAATAACGTACTTTGCAAATTACCACTAAAAAACCCGCAATGTAGCGGGACACTTTCTGAACATCCTCTCCGGGAGTTATTTATGACTTCGGCTCCGATTACGACAAGCGATTTAGCGCATCGTGCGCAAGACGATAAATTATCTCTGCGTGAAAAGATTGGTTATGGATTAGGCGATGCGGGTGGGACGGTCATTACCTGCCTGATCATGAACTTCCTGACATTTTTCTACACCGATGTCTTCGGGTTAACGCCTGCGCTGGTCGGCACATTATTTATTGCTTTGCGTGTATTTGACGCCATTTCCGACCCCATTATGGGCGTGCTGGCCGACCGCACACAAAGCCGTTGGGGGCGCTTTCGCCCGTGGCAACTGTGGGTCGCGGTTCCGATCGGTATTATTGGCGTGCTCACTTTTACCGTCCCGGACGCCAGCATGGGGGTCAAGATCGCCTGGGCATTCGGTACCTATCTGCTGCTCTCCGTCGGCTATACCGCCATCAACGTGCCGTACTGTGCGCTGATCAATACGATGACGACCCGCCATAACGAGGTGATCGCCTGTCAGTCCTGGCGCTTTGTGCTGTGCGGCGTGGCGGGATTCCTGGTTTCCGTTGGTCTGCCGTGGATGGTGGATATTCTGGGTCAGGGCAATGCCGCACAGGGTTATCAGTTTGGCGTGGGCATCCTGTGCACCATCGCGGTGGTGATGTTCCTGTGCTGCTTCTTCTGGGTGCGCGAGCGTGTGCCACTGGCAATGATGGGAAAATTTACCCTGCGTGAACACATTGGTGGACTGCGCAAAAATGACCAGTTGCTGCTGATGCTGGTGATGTCTTTCCTGCTGATCAACGTCTTTAATATTCGCGGCGGCGGGTACATGTATTTTATTACCTACGTGCTGGAAGGCAGCACCGCTTATACGTCGCTGTTTTTCACCATGGTGACCTTTGCGTCCATCATCGGTTCAGTGATCGTCAGCCCCCTGACCCGTCGCATCGATACCGTCAAACTCTATTACTACACCAACCTGGTACTGGCCGCGCTGGCGGTAATGATGTGGTTCCTGCCAACCGGCCCAGCTTATCAGACGCTGTGGCTGGCGGTGATCCTCGGTAATGGCATTATTTTAGGCTTCACGCTGCCGTTGCACTTCTCGCTGATGGCCTTCGCCGACGATTACGGCGAGTGGAAAACCGGCGTGCGTTCCTCCGGCATGAATTTCGCCTTCAATCTGTTCTTCATCAAGCTGGCCTGGGCCTCAAGTGCGGGGATCATCAGCCTGCTGTTTATTTTTGTCGCCTATCAGCCGGGCGCCGGTAATCAAACCGCCAGTTCGCTGCAAGGGATTACTGCGATGGAAACGCTGCTGCCCGCGCTGTTCCACCTGCTGCTGGCGCTATCTGTCCGCATCTGCAAACTCAATAACCCGATGATGTCGCGTATTTCCACCGATCTGCGTCAGCGTCATGTACAGCCTTAAGGAGCACGAAATGAACGTACTGGAAGTCGACCTGCATAAGCTCACCGTCAGCGATCCGTTCCTCGGACAATATCAGCAGTTGGTGCGCGATGTAGTGATCCCCTATCAGTGGGATGCGCTCAATGACCGCATTGCAGAGGCGGAACCCAGCCATGCGATAGAGAATTTCCGTATCGCCGCAGGTCTGCAGGATGGCGAGTTTTACGGCATGGTTTTTCAGGATAGCGACGTGGCGAAATGGCTGGAGGCCGTTGCCTGGTCGCTGTGCCAGAAACCCGATGCGGAACTTGAGAAAACGGCCGATGAAGTCATTGAACTGGTGGCGGCCGCCCAGTGTGAAGATGGCTATCTCAATACTTACTTCACGGTGAAAGCCCCGAATGAACGCTGGACCAACCTCGCCGAGTGTCATGAGCTGTACTGCGCCGGTCATTTAATTGAAGCGGGCGTCGCGTTCTTCCAGGCGACGGGAAAACGCCGTTTGTTAGAGGTGGTGTGTCGCCTGGCGGATCACATCGACAGCGTGTTTGGACTCGGGGAGAATCAACTGCGCGGCTACCCCGGACACCCGGAAATCGAGCTGGCGCTGATGCGCTTGTACGAAGTGACCCAGCAACCTCGCTATATGGCGCTGGTAAATTACTTTGTTGAGCAGCGCGGCGCACAGCCTCATTTCTACGACGAAGAGTACGAAAAACGCGGAAAAACCTCTTACTGGCACACCTACGGCCCGGCGTGGATGGTGAAGGACAAGCCCTACAGCCAGGCACATCAGCCTATTTCAGAACAGCAAACGGCTATCGGTCATGCGGTACGCTTTGTCTACCTGATGACCGGCGTGGCGCATCTGGCACGCTTAAGCCAGGACGAAGGCAAGCGTCAGGATTGCCTGCGTCTGTGGAAAAACATGGCCCAGCGCCAGTTGTATATTACCGGCGGGATCGGCTCGCAAAGCAGTGGTGAGGCGTTTAGCAGCGATTACGATCTGCCCAACGACTCCGTGTACGCGGAAAGCTGCGCCTCAATCGGTCTGATGATGTTCGCCCGCAGAATGCTGGAAATGGAGGCCGACAGTCAGTATGCCGACGTGATGGAGCGCGCGCTGTACAATACGGTACTTGGCGGCATGGCACTCGACGGCAAGCACTTCTTCTACGTTAACCCGCTGGAAGTGCATCCTAAATCATTAAAATTTAATCATATTTATGACCACGTGAAGCCCGTTCGTCAGCGCTGGTTCGGCTGCGCCTGCTGTCCACCGAATATCGCCCGTGTGTTAACCTCAATTGGTCATTACCTCTACACGCCACGTCAGGACGCGCTGTATATCAATATGTACGTGGGCAATAGCATGGAGGTCCCTGTTGCAAATGGCTCGCTTAAGCTACGTATTAGCGGGGATTACCCATGGCATGAACAGGTAAAAATCGCCATCGAATCACCGCAGTCGGTGTATCACACCCTCGCTCTGCGCCTGCCAGACTGGTGCTCCGCGCCACAGGTTTTGTTGAATGGTCAGCCGGTTGAGCAGGATATTCGCAAAGGCTACTTGCACATCAGCCGGACCTGGCAGGAAGGCGATACGCTCAGTCTGACCCTGCCGATGCCGGTGCGCCGGGTGTACGGAAATCCACTGGTACGCCATGTGGCAGGGAAGGTCGCTATTCAACGTGGGCCGCTGGTGTATTGCCTGGAGCAGGCCGACAACGGCGAGGAGTTGCATAACTTGTGGCTACCAAAAGAGAGTGAGTTCAGAGTATTCGAGGGTAAGGGGCTGTTCAGCCATAAGATGTTAATTCAGGCTGAAGGTGTGAAGCAAAGTCGCGCCGACGCGACGCAGCAATCCTTGTGGCACTATGATGTTTCACCGGCTTCGCGTCAGGCGCATACCCTGACGTTTATTCCGTGGTTTAGCTGGGCGAACCGTGGTGAAGGCGAAATGCGTATCTGGGTAAATGAGCGGTAAGTGAAAACGTGCCGGATGGCGACGCTTCACGTCTTATCCGGCCTGCAACACTGAAAAAATTGCCCTCCTCCATGAGGACAAACGGGTGAGAATCAGAAGCGCCAGCTCACCCCTGACAGGAAAGTGAAGCTGTCATCGCGATCGACCATCGGGCTATTTTTAATATCATCCGGCAACACGCTATAGTTAGCGCTGGCCAACAGCGTCAGGTTGCTGGTCAATGCATATTTAGCGGACAAGCCAACATACGGTGTCCAGCTATCGCCAGGGGAATAACTTGATAACCCGCTACGGCGGGATTCATTGCCAGAGATGCCGTAATAATATTGGTTAAAGTTTTCGTCATAGTAGAGCACGCCAACAGCCGGGGTCAGCGTCAGCTTGCCCATCGGCATTTGGCGGAACAGAGACGCTTCTCCTACCCAACCGTTGCTGTTGTCCAGCACATCTGCCGCCGCGGAGACTTTCACGCTGCCCCATTTTTCATGGTGATACCATGCTGCACCCGCCATCGCGGTAGCGTCACGCTTATCCAGCTTTTTCATCGCCTGGTCGTCGTTATCACCTGGATCAAACTCAAGCGGCATATATGAGGCAGTAATGCTAAATTCATTGCTTTCGTTTTTTGAAAGAATATAACCTAACGTTGTTTGCCTAAAATAAAATGATTCACTTTCATAACTGACAAGCGGTACTGCGTGAACATTATCATTATATCCACGATAAGGAGATTCATTATATACAGCGCCACCGCCAATAGAAAATTCTGCGGCTGTCGCACTCGCCATAAAAGAAAAGGCAAATAGTGCCACAATATTGCGTTTAATTAACATGCCAACATTCCATTTTAAAATAAGCTACAAAGCGCGTGCATAATAATGCTTACAATTTCATCGGTGCAACATCCATATTTATATAGTAATATATAAAAAATTATATATATCGGGCTTGGCGATGAATAAATTACAACTTAAACACCGGGAACTGAAGATTATTTCGGTAATCGCTGCCAGTGAAAACATCAGCCACGCAGCGACCATCCTCGGCATTGCACAAGCCAACGTCAGTAAGTATCTTGCTGATTTTGAATCAAAGGTTGGATTAAAGGTGTTTGACCGCACCACCCGACAGTTGACCCTCACGCCGTTTGGTACTGCGCTGCTCCCTTACATCAATGACATGCTAGACCGAAACGATCAGTTGAATAATTTCATTGCTGATTATAAGCACGAAAAACGCGGCCGGGTAACGGTATATGCGCCAACCGGGATTATTGCTTACCTGTCGCAACATGTTATCGCAAAAATTCAGAATATCGGCGACATTAGCCTCTCACTGAAAACATGTAATCTTGAACGGAAAGCATTTTATGAAGGCGTCGACTTTCCTGATGATTGTGATGTTTTAATCACCTATGCGCATCCCAAAGACGAATCATTGGTCGCCAGTTTTATTACTAAATATGCAGTAACTGCCTTTGCCAGCCCGGAATATATTAGCACTCATCCTATAAGCGGCCCTGAAGATCTTGAACAGCACTCTTGTATTCTGATTGATTCCATGATGATCGACGATGCCAATATTTGGCGATTTACCTCCACCGGTGGCAAAGAGATGCACGACTACCGCGTGACGGGAAATTACGTCTGCGACAACACACAGTCTGCACTGGCGCTGGCTCGAAACCATCTGGGCATTGTTTTTGCGCCGAATACGAGCGTGCAAAAGGATGTTCAGGTCGGGTTGCTGGTTCCGTGTTTTTCTGAACAACATGAATGGTGGCTGGATCTGGTAGCGATTTTCCGCAAGCGTGAGTATCAGCCCTGGCGGGTGCAGTATATTCTTGATGAGATGTTGGCTGAGATTCGCCGGCAGCTTACTCAGTCGCTGGAGCAGTAGACTGAGCAAGCAAAACAGCCTGGGTTTAATGATCGAGATACAGGTAATGCACCCAACTGGTCATTCGCAACAAGACTTTGCGCATGACTGACACATGTTCGAAGTGGTCAGAATATACGGCGACCTGCGCGTAAATCCCGTCAGGTAACGCGCTAACCTCCGCATTATCATTCAGCTCAATCGTGGCGATCACCCCTTCAGAACCGGGCGTAGAGTTTAAGGATTGCAGCGCCCCGTTCGACTGGTATGTACCACCCGGTACGGCCGGACTGATAGCAGCCAGTTTACCGCTAAATACTTTACCCGGCAGGGCGTTAAACACCACTTCCGCTTCATCGCCTGGCTCCAGTCGCAGCAGCGAGTTTTGACGGAACTGGGCGATAATTTGCCGTTTTTGATCCGGGATAAACACCATCACCGGGCGCATAGGCAGTGCGGCGGCATAGGTTCCCGGGCGCATCAGCACCTGCGTCACATAGCCATCGCTGGGCGCGCGAACCACGGTCTGGTCCAGATTGAACTCCGCTTCTGCTAACTGTGCTTTCAGGCTGGCAATTTGTGAATTTTCCCCCAGCACCAGGCTGTCTAACTGACTCTGGATTTGCTGTTGTTCCGCAATGGAGGACTTCACCGATGCTTCCTGCGCCAGATAGTTTTGCCGCGCCGCGTCGATATCGCGTTCAGAAAAAGGATTCACCTTCGCCTGGCTTCCCTGCGCATAGCGCTGATAATCTTTCGCCAGCTTGTCACGGGTAGCCTTTGCCCGTTGCGTGTTGGCTTGCATTTCATCCAGTTGCGCAGCAAGAGCCTGCTCTTTATGCTGTGCGGTGACAATATCGGCTTTCAGACGATCGACCCGCGCCTGATAACGCCCCGGATTAAGTTTGAATAGCACCTCGCCTTTTTTGATCAGTGTATTCTTCTTATCTGTCACTTCCGTCACGACACCCGTTACCTGCGGCACTACGGGAATAGAAATTACCGCCTTTTGCGCCTTAAAGGTATACGGATGATTATAATTCATCAGTAATATCAGTCCGCACACAATAAATATACCGCCCAATGCTGCGGTAGGTACTGTCCATTTATTGACAGGAATTTTAAAAATCTTAAATATTGACCATGCACACGCTACATAGGTCAGAACAATCAGTAAATCCATCGATATTACTCCGCCGCAGAGGTCTTCACCTCACCCAATTTTTTTTCCAGATCGGCAACCCTTGCCTGCAACTGGATCAGGGAAGAATCCGCGCTCTGCATGCCCCATCCGCGCTCCGGGCGATAAAGCGTTGCCCAGATCCATAAAAAGGGCCAAATAACATGTAAGGTAAACAAACTCACCCAACCCGCAACATGTATTGCGTCGGCATGAGGATGATTACGTTTTTTTGCAATGAGATAGGGAATATCATGCAGAATAATAACCCCATAAAAAATGACCAGGAATACAAAAATAAGCACTCCTAATGCAAAATAATCAAGAAACATATTTGCCTCAGAGATTGAAATAACAAATAAGAATTCTATTTGGATTTAAAAATAGATTGGAGGATAGTAGATGAATATGTACATGGAGTGCAATTATCTTGTTTATATAACGACATATGGGTTTTTATATAACTGCAGAATAAAGATATGCCCGGCGAAAAACCGGGCAATAAGTGACGAGAAATTAAAACAGTCCCAGTGGTTTATCCGAGTAGCTCACCAGCAGGCACTTGGTTTGCTGATAATGCTCAAGCATCATCTTATGCGTCTCGCGCCCGATGCCCGACTGCTTATAGCCGCCGAACGCCGCATGCGCCGGGTAAGCATGGTAGCAGTTGGTCCAGACGCGTCCCGCCTGAATCCCACGACCCATCTTGTACGCCAGATTTCCGTTACGGCTCCAGACGCCAGCGCCCAGTCCATATTGAGTGTCATTGGCGATTTCCAGCGCCTCTTCCATGGTTTTAAAGGTCGTGACGGCCAGCACCGGTCCGAAGATCTCTTCCTGGAAAACCCGCATGTTGTTCTTGCCAAACAGAATGGTCGGTTCGAGGTAGTAACCCTCTTTTAACTCGCCATCCAGCTGCTTGCGCCGCCCGCCGGTGAGAACATCCGCCCCTTCTTTCTTACCAATATCAATGTAATTCAGAATGGTTTCCAGTTGACCATGCGATACCTGCGCCCCCATCTGCGTCACGCTGTCTAACGGGTTGCCGCTGCGGATACTCTCCACGCGGCGAATGGCTCTTTCCATAAAACGTTCGTAAATGGATTCCTGTACCAGCGCCCGACTCGGACAAGTACACACTTCGCCCTGATTGAAGGCAAACAGCGCAAAACCTTCCAGCGCTTTGTCAAAAAACGCATCTTCTTCATCCATCACGTCAGCGAAGAAGATATTGGGCGATTTCCCACCCAGCTCCAGCGTCACAGGGATAATGTTCTGCGTAGCGTACTGCATGATCTGCTGCCCAACTTCCGTTGAGCCGGTAAACGCCACTTTCGCAATGCGTTTAGACGTCGCCAGATACTCACCGATCTCCCCACCCGCGCCGTTGACCACGTTCACCACGCCAGGCGGCAGCAGATCGCCGATGACTTCCATCAGCAACAGCACGGACAGTGGCGTCAGGCGCGCAGGTTTGAGCACCACGCAGTTACCCGCCGCCAGCGCAGGCGCCATCTTCCAACTGGCCATCAGCAGGGGGAAGTTCCACGGGATAATTTGCCCGACCACGCCAAGAGGTTCATGGAAGTGATAAGCCACGGTCTCGCTATCGACTTCGCTGATCCCCCCTTCCTGCGCACGAATACAGGACGCGAAATAGCGGAAATGGTCAATCGCCAGCGGCACGTCTGCCGCGCTGGTTTCGCGGATGGGTTTACCGTTATCCCAGGTTTCTGCCGTCGCCAGCAGTTCCAGGTTTTGCTCCATACGGTCGGCGATTTTGAACAGAATCGCCGCCCTGTCCTGCACGGATGTCTGCGCCCACTTGTCTTTTACTTTGTGCGCGGCATCCAGTGCCAGATCGATATCTTTTTTGCCGGAAGAGGCCACTTCGCACAGTAATTGCCCGGTAACTGGCGTCAGGTTCTGGTAATACTCACCGTCCACTGGTGCAACCCAGTCGCCGCCGATAAAGTTATCGTATCGGGCCTTTAACTTCAGAGGGTAACCATACTCGCCGGGATAAATACGCGTTGAAGGGGGGTTGTTGGTCATGACCGTCTCCTTGCTGTAGGGGTACTACAAGGGTAGACGGGGCTGGCGAATTATTCGCCAGCCTTTTACTGCTTTACGACAGGTATCACGAATTACATGGCTGCACGATAGATCGCCATGATTTCTTCATGGGTCGCCTGGATCGGGTTAGTAAAACCACAGGCATCTTTCAGAGCGTTGGTCGCCAGAACAGCAAAATCTTCTTCCTTAACGTTCAGCTCACGCAAACCTGCCGGAATATTCACTTTCTGCGCCAGTTCGCGGATTGCCGCGATACAGGCTTCGGCTCCTTGCGTATCGTTCAATCCAGCCACGTCGACGCCCATTGCCGCAGCACAATCGCGCAGACGAGCTGCGGCCACCTTGCTATTGAAGACCTGAACGTGCGGCAGCAGTACCGCATTGCAGACACCGTGCGGCAGGTCGTAGAAACCACCCAACTGATGCGCCATTGCGTGAACGTAACCCAGAGAGGCGTTGTTGAATGCCATACCTGCGAGGAACTGTGCGTAAGCCATCGCTTCACGTGCCTGATCATTGGCGCCATCTTCCACGGCGATCGTCAGGTTCTCGGCAATCATCGTCACGGCTTTAAGCGCACACGCATCGGTGATCGGCGTTGCCGCAATGGAGACATACGCTTCAATCGCGTGAGTCAGCGCATCCATACCGGTTGCCGCTGTCAGGGACTTCGGCATACCGACCATCAGCGAAGAATCATTGACGGACAGCAGCGGTGTAACGTGCTTATCGACAATCGCCATTTTGATGTGGCGTACTTCGTCGGTAATGATGCAAAAACGGGTCATTTCAGATGCCGTTCCCGCCGTCGTGTTAATGGCAATCATCGGCAACTGCGGTTTTGCAGAACGGTCGACGCCTTCGTAATCACTAATATCGCCGCCGTTAGCCGCCACCAGCGCAATCCCCTTCGCACAATCGTGTGGGGAACCGCCACCGAGGGAAATTACGCTATCACAGGCATTTTCTTTCAGCATTTGCAGACCTGCGGCAACGTTGCTGGTTGTCGGATTAGGATGCGTACCATCATAAATTACGCTGAAAATATCACGTTCCTGCAGCGCTTTTTGAATTTCACTCGCCATACCTAATTTCGCCAGCATGGCATCCGTGACAATTAACGTACGACGAAAACCATATTCCGCCATTGTATTCATTGCATCTTTTAATGAACCAGCGCCAATTACATTCACGGAAGGAATAAAAAATGTTGAAGCAGCCATTGTACGATCCTTAATTACTCAAAAGAGGCAGGAAGCATACGAGTGATAATCCCAACAAAATATGATCGTGGTTGTTATTTTAATAACATTGAAAATTAAAAAGCACATTAGGTTCATAATCTAATGTGCTTATTTCAATCAATATCTATTTTGTATTAATTCATTTAATTTTTGAATTAATTGTTTCATTACTTTTCGGGAAACAGTAATGCATCGCGTAATAAATGATCATTTCCCCGACGACGCGTAAAACCAATACGGTCAAAATATTCCAGAATCTGAATAGCCAATTTACGCCCGACGTTAAGCCTGTCGCGGAAATCGGCAGCGCAGGTCGATCCTCTTTCCTGATCCAGTTCGCGGATCAGATTGGCAAAGGCCACAATCCGATCGTTACGGTAATAACGATCTTTGACGATCGCCGTAATAATGCCCTGCTGCGCCGCCTGCCGTAGCGCCAGACGCATCGCCTGCTCGTCCGTAGCCGTGGTTTTCGCCAGGTCGCGCACCCACCACGGCTCATCGCCAAAAAGCGGTTCTGCTTTTTGCCAGATAGCCTGCTGCTCATCGCTAAAACCGGCCTTATAATCCGGCAAATGTAGCCAGCCATGATGGCTATCAATAGCGCCGCTATCGCGCATCTTTTCAATCAGCAGCAGGACCAGCGCTTCATCTTCCATCGGCAGGGCCATACGACGCAGGCGTTCACGTCCAGGTCCCGGCTCATCACGGTGCTGTTCATGGTAGGTCGCCAGCGTATCCAGAATCTTACGCTGCCAGCGTGCAGCAACGGGCGCATTCAACAGACTATACCCGGCGCGAATAAATCCATGTTGCTCAATCAACGAACGCATGCCGTCGCCATTGAGCTGGCGTGCCCATGCGAAATCGGGAATATTCACCGCCCCGCGAGTCAGATGCAATGCCAGCGCTTCGCCGTCATTCTGCGCATTTTCCAGCGCCGACAGCCACTGTAAATACTCCGGCTTACGCTTCCCACGACGCGGTGGATTCAGCGTCACGACACGTGCGCCTGCCAGCGTCGTACGGGCAGAAATATCACGCAGCACCAGCCTGTCGTTATCAGCCAGCCACAGCGGCGTATCAAATACCAGTTCCGCCAGCGTCCCTTCGAGCAGTGAGATACGTCCGGTCACGTGGCTGGCCGCGTGGTGGATATGCAGCGGCTGCCACTGCATCAGCGGAGCCGAGTGTTCTAAAGAGACAATGACGCGTGAGAAGGCCTCTGGCGGCGCATCTGCAAGCAGCCAGTCACCACGGTTAATCTCTTCTTTTTGCGCATCACCGACAATGTTCAGCGCAATTCGCTGTCCGGCGTGAGCGTATTCGGTCGGCTGATTTTGCGCATGCAGGCTACGTACGCGCATCGGTTTGTTGACGCCCGTAAGCCACAACACATCCCCGACGTTCACTTCTCCGCTGAGCGCCGTTCCCGTTACGACCAGACCTGCGCCTTTTACCGTGAAAGCGCGGTCAATCGCCAGGCGGAAGGTGTGATCGCGAGCCAGTTCACGCGGCGTCAACTGCAGCAAGTGGTCACGCAGCGCTTCGATACCACGGCCTTCACCGGCGGCAGTTACGAACAGTATCGCATCGGCAAAACCATAGTTACCCAGCGTGGTTTGCACCTCGGCACGTACTTCGTCAATGCGTGCTTCATCGACGCGATCGGCTTTTGTGAGCGCCACGGTAAGCTGTGGGTTGCCCGTCAGTTGCAGGATTTGCAAGTGTTCACGCGTTTGCGCCATCACGCCGTCATCACACGCCACCACCAGCAGCGCGTGGTCGATACCACCGACACCCGCCAGCATGTTGGACAGAAACTTTTCGTGACCAGGGACATCGATAAATCCCAGTACCCGCCCGTCCGGCTGCGGCCAGTAGGCATAGCCGAGGTCGATAGTCATACCGCGCTTTTTTTCTTCCGGCAGCCGGTCGGCATTCACGCCGGTAATCGCCTGTAATAACGTTGTTTTTCCGTGGTCAACGTGTCCGGCGGTTGCAATAATCATTTCAGCATCATCTCCATAAACCGGGTCTCGTCTTCAAGGCAGCGCAGATCCAGCCACAAGCGGCCATCATAAATTCGCCCAATGACCGGCACGGGCAGCAAACGCCAGCGGGCGGCCAGCGCTTCGAGGCGGCTTCCACGCCCGTCATGGGGGGTAAAGGTTAATGCCGCGCTCGGCAGCCTATCAACTGGTAGCGAGCCGCTGCCAATCTGCGACAGGCAAGGCATGACAGTCAACGCAAACTCGGCACCATAATGTTCTGTCAATTGTGCTTGTAATCGTAGCGCCTGCGCGTGGACAGCCTCTTTCGTGCGGGTGAGCTGGCGTAACGTCGGCAACTTCTCCGCCAGCGCTTCCGGGTGCAGATAGAGCCGCAGCGTTGCTTCCAGCGCTGCCAGCGTCATTTTATCAGCCCGTAACGCGCGTTTCAGCGGATGGCTCTGTAAGCGGGCGATCATCTCTTTTTTACCGACGATAATCCCGGCCTGCGGCCCGCCCAACAGTTTGTCACCAGAGAAACTCACCAGGCTCACACCTGCGGCAATGAGCTGCTGCGGCATCGGTTCCTGCGGCAAACCATACTGACTGAGATCGACCAGCGAGCCGCTGCCGAGATCCGCCACTACCGGCACATCCAGTTCCTGACCAATGGCGGCCAGCTCAGCTTCATCAACCGAGCTGGTAAAGCCTTCAATGCTGTAATTACTGGTATGGACTTTCATCAGCAGACCGGTGTTTTCATTCACCGCCTGACGGTAATCTTTCGCATGGGTCCGGTTGGTGGTGCCAACCTCGCGCAGGATACATCCGGCCTGGCACATCACGTCGGGAATACGAAACGCGCCGCCAATTTCTACCAGCTCGCCGCGCGAAACGACCACCTCTTTGCCGTTGGCCGTGGCGGCCAGCATCAGCAGAACCGCAGCGGCATTATTATTGACAATACAGGCATCTTCCGCGCCGGTCAGGCGGCAGAGTAGATCCGCCAGCGCCCGATCCCGATGTCCACGTCCGGCATCATCCAGGCTGTATTCCAGCGTCACCGGCGTACGCATCGCCTGCACCACCGCAGCAATCGCCTCCTCAGCTTGTGATGCACGCCCAAGATTGGTATGCAGCACCGTTCCGGTCAGGTTAATCACCGGACGTAGCGCGCTTTGCGATTCTCGTTCCAGCCGGGCGCTGGCCTCTTGCGCCCAGTCTTCCCCCCATGCTGGAAGCGCCTGCGTGTCGCGAATCGCCTCTCTGGCTTCATCGAGCATATGACGCAGCAGATCCACCACGCGGGTATGACCGTGGGACTCACGTAAGACCTGGAAAGCGCTATCGCGCAGTAAACGATCGATAGCAGGAAGCTGGCTGTAGAGTGAACGCATGTCGGTTGTCATGAAAGGGCCTGGCTGTTGGTGGCCCTCTCCACCGTGGAGAGGGATATCGATATAGGAAGGATTGTACCGTGACTTTGCTCAGGCGGGTATTATCTGCATCAAGCCTTTGGCGGTTCCGTACGGGCAAAACTTTCGCGTTGAAAGAGTGTTTCCACCAGTTTGACCAGACGTGGACGGTCCACACACCAGCCAGGCGCAACCCGACGAAAATTGAGATAGCCCACGGCACAGGCAATCGCAATCGTTGCCAGATTAACCGTATCCGTTTTCAGCGTACCGTCCGCCAGATAACCTTCCAGCACATCCAGGCTGCGGGTAATTTTTTCTCGCTGGCGTAGCAATTCAGTTTCTGACTGCTGCGCAGCGGGGCGAGCCTGTTCGCGCACCGAGACTAATCCCGCATCCATAATACCGTCGGCCAGCGCTTCCAGTTGACGAACTTTGAGTGCCGCCAGCGGCTCACGCGGCAGCATTGCGGGTGCAATATCCAACAACTCTATATATTCAGCAATGATCGGAGAATCAAACCAGTACTCTCCCTTATCGGTGACCAGCGCGGGCACTTTTCCCAATGGATTGTATCGCGCCACGCCGCTATCCGCGTTATAGGGGAGTTCATTAACGAATTCGAAGGTGATGCCCTTTTCCAGCAACAGAATAGAAATTTTACGCACAAAAGGGCTGGTATAGCTGCCAATGAGTTTCATGCCGTGTCCTTTTTGCCAACAAAAAAGCGATGTCCAACGAATATCTGGACACCGCTTAGTATGGCTCAGGCCACGACAAATGGCAGGTGATGCTGGTCTCAATGATCCAAATAAAGATAATGCATCCAACTGGTCATACGCAGCAGCACTTTACGCATCACCGAAACGTGGGCGAAATGGTCGGAATAGACCGCCACCTGGGCATAGATACCGTCCGGTAGTGCATCCACATCTGCATTGGGAGCCAGTTCAATCGTGGCCAGCACGCCATCGGTACCCGGCACCACCGTCAGAGACTGCAATGCTCCCTGGGCCTGATAAGAACCGCCCGGTACAACCGGCAGAATGCTGGTGAGCTTGCCGGGGAATACCTGGCCTGGCAGCGCGTTGAAGACCACTTCCGCTTCATCACCCGGTTTAAGACGCAGCAACGAGTTCTGGCGGAATTGCGCCACGATTTGCCGTTTTTGTTCCGGAATAAACACCATCACCGGGCGCAGAGGCAGCGCGGCGGCGTAGGTTCCGGGCCGAATAAGCACCTGCGTAACATAGCCGTTGCTGGGGGCTCGGACGATAGTCTGCTCAAGATTGTATTTGGCTTCAGCGAGCTGAGCGCGCAGGGACGCAACCTGAGATTGCTCTCCGTTGACCATGCTGTCTAACTGACTCTGAATCTGCGTCTGTTCGGCGACGGAGCCTTTTACCAGCGCGTCCTGTGCCAGATAGTTCTGCCGGGCGTTGTCGATATCGCTTTCAGAGAAGGGATTAACCTTCGCCTGGCTGCCCTTCAAATAGCGTTGATAATCTTTATACAGGCGGTCGCGTTCAGCGGAAACGCGGGTGGTATTGGCGACGGCTTCAGAAAGTTGGGCTTTCAGATTGTCGATATTGTGCGTGGCGGTCACCAGATCGGCTTGCAGTCGGTCCACTCGCGCCTGATAACGCACGGGATCGAGTTTAAATAACACCTCGCCTTTTTTAATCAGTTGATTATTTTTATCTGTCACTTCACTCACAATTCCAGTGACCTGCGGGGTAACAGGTATTGAAATAACCGCCTTTTGCGCCGTAAAGGTATACGGGTGGTTATAGTTCATTAATAAGATGAGTCCCGCCACAATAAACACCCCACCTAATGCGGCTGTGGCAAGCGTCCATTGGTTTACCGGAATACGGAATATTTTAAAGATGGCCCAGGCAAATGCCACGTAAGTCAGGACAATCAACAAATCCATGATCAAATCTCCGGAAAGGTGGAGTTATCGTCTTTTTTCTCCCCAGCCAGCCTTTTTTCTAACTGGGTAATGCGCGCTGCCAGCGCGGCAATTTCAGGGTCTTGTTCCTTTCCGGTCGGCGTAATGTGTGACTGCATCCCCCAGCCTCGTTCTGGCTGATAGAGCGTGGCCCAGATCCACAGAAACGGCCAGATAACGTGCAGCGTAAATAAGCTCACCCAACCTGCCGTATGGATGGCATCGGCATGGGGATGGTTGCGCTTCTTAGCCATGTTATAGGGAATATCATGGATGGCGATGATTCCGTAAAACAGAACCAGAAAAACGAAGATCAGCACACCTAACGCGAAATAGTTTAGAAACATACCCGCCTCGTATTCACGCTAATCAGAGCTTTCAATTGCAGGCAGCCGAAAGGAGTCATGGCTGGTAATTTGAACATAATTGCAGTTAGTCATTTCCGCCATACCACCAGGGTATAAATTTGCAGGTGAACGACTCGCGGGGTAGCAGCAAGAAATGGGAGATGAAACAGAATCCGCCTCAGATCACATCAGGAGAAATCCTGGCAAATATTTATTGCGAAGTAGATCACAAATACCCAACAAACAGCCAAAGCAAAAACGTGAACAACTTCACATTTAAGTGCCTTTTCCAGCCTATTTCCGCGTAATGATGTTTTTTTATACCGGTGTTTTGTGATCGAAATCACATTAAGTGATGCCGTAAACCCTATATTTACGTGACATTGATCACATTAAAAGTCATCGACTGGACAGTTGAACGATTCAGTGCCAGATTTCGCAGTATCTACAGGGTCCGGCTACCTCCTGCCGCTACATTAACAAACCTCGGGCTTTCAGCCTGCGCGATAGCAAACATAAGAAGGGGTGTTTTTATGTCATCCGATATTAAGATCAAGGTGCAAAGCTTTGGTCGATTCCTCAGCAACATGGTGATGCCAAATATCGGCGCGTTTATCGCGTGGGGTATTATCACCGCATTATTCATTCCGACAGGGTGGTTGCCGAACGAAACGCTGGCGAAGCTGGTCGGCCCGATGATCACCTATCTGCTGCCGCTGTTGATCGGTTATACCGGTGGTAAGCTGGTTGGCGGCGAACGCGGCGGCGTAGTGGGCGCGATTACCACCATGGGCGTGATCGTCGGTGCTGATATGCCGATGTTCCTCGGTGCGATGATCGCAGGTCCGCTGGGCGGCTGGGCTATCAAGCATTTCGACGGCTGGGTAGACGGTAAGATCAAGTCCGGTTTTGAGATGCTGGTGAATAACTTCTCCGCTGGCATCATCGGGATGATCCTCGCCATTCTGGCATTCCTTGGCATTGGCCCATTGGTTGAAGCACTGTCCAAAATCCTGGCGGCAGGCGTTAACTTCATGGTTGTCCATGACATGCTGCCGCTGGCGTCTATCTTCGTTGAACCGGCGAAAATCCTGTTCCTCAACAACGCCATCAACCACGGTATTTTCTCACCGCTGGGCATTCAGCAGTCCCATGAGATGGGTAAATCCATCTTCTTCCTGATTGAAGCTAACCCGGGTCCGGGTATGGGCGTTCTGCTGGCATACATGTTCTTCGGTCGCGGCAGCGCTAAGCAGTCTGCAGGCGGCGCGGCTATCATCCACTTCCTGGGTGGTATCCACGAAATTTACTTCCCGTACGTGCTGATGAACCCGCGTCTGATCCTGGCCGTTATCCTCGGCGGTATGACTGGCGTATTTACGCTGACTATCCTGAACGGTGGTCTGGTGTCTCCGGCCTCTCCGGGTTCTATCCTGGCCGTACTGGCAATGACGCCGAAGGGCGCTTACTTCGCCAACATCGCGGCAATTTGTGCGGCAATGGCGGTCTCCTTTGTGGTCTCGGCGATTCTGCTGAAAACCAGCAAAGTGAAAGAAGAAGATGACATTGAAGCCGCAACCCGTCGTATGAACGACATGAAAGCGGAATCCAAAGGCGCATCTCCGCTAGCAGCGGGCGACGTAACCAACGACCTGAGCCATGTGCGTAAAATCATCGTCGCCTGCGATGCCGGCATGGGTTCCAGTGCCATGGGTGCGGGCGTACTGCGTAAGAAAGTGCAGGATGCCGGCCTGTCGCAGATTTCCGTCACCAACAGCGCGATTAACAATCTGCCGCCGGATGTGGATCTGGTCATTACCCACCGTGACCTGACCGAACGCGCTATGCGCCAGGTTCCGCAGGCACAGCACATTTCGCTGACCAACTTCCTCGACAGCGGTCTGTACTCCAATCTGACCGAACGTCTGGTCGCTGCACAGCGCCACAACGTAAACGAAGAGAAAGTCCGCGACCACCTGAAAGACAGCTTTGAAGAGGGTGATACCCACCTGTTCAAACTGGGTGCGGAGAATATCTTCCTGGGCCGTAAAGCCACCAACAAAGAAGAAGCGATTCGCTTTGCCGGTGAGCAACTGGTGAAAGGCGGCTATGTTGAGCCAGAGTACGTCGAGGCGATGCTGGACCGCGAAAAACTGACCCCGACTTACCTCGGCGAGTCCATCGCTGTACCGCACGGTACGGTTGAAGCCAAAGACCGCGTGCTGAAAACCGGCGTGGTGTTCTGCCAGTATCCGCAAGGCGTACGCTTCGGCGAAGAAGAAGACGATATCGCCCGTCTGGTCATTGGTATCGCTGCACGTAACAACGAGCACATCCAGGTGATTACCAGCCTGACCAACGCGCTGGATGACGAATCCGTGATCGAACGTCTGGCTCATACCACCAGCGTGGATGAAGTTCTGGCGCTGCTGGCGGGTAAAAAAGCTTAACGGTTAAGTATCTCCAAAATAGTTCGAGCTGCAGGAAGGCGGCAACGCAGTGAATCCCCAGGAGCGTACATAAGTACGTGACTGGGGTGAGCGAGGAGAGCCAACGCATCTGCAGTTCGAAATATGAAGGCGATATCCTCTCCCTTGTGGAGAGGGTTAGGTTGAGGGAAAAGCCTCACCCCAGCCCTCTTGGGTAAAAACATTAATGAAGGTTAATACTATGAAAGCATTACATTTTGGCGCAGGTAATATCGGTCGTGGCTTTATCGGCAAACTGCTGGCGGACGCGGGGATACAGCTGACGTTCGCGGATGTAAACCAGGTCGTGCTCGATGCCCTGAATGCCCGTCATAGCTATCAGGTTCATGTGGTCGGTGAAAACGAGCAGGTTGATACCGTTTCCGGCGTCAACGCGGTGAGCAGCATCGGCGATGATGTCGTTGAACTGATTGCCCACGTAGATTTAGTCACCACCGCCGTTGGTCCGGTCGTGCTTGAGCGCATCGCACCTGCCATCGCTAAAGGGCTGGTTAAACGCAAGGCGCAAGGCATCGCGACTCCGCTGAATATCATCGCCTGTGAGAACATGGTGCGCGGCACGACCCAGTTGAAAGGCCACGTCATGAACGCGCTGGCAGATGAAGACAAAGCCTGGGTCGAAGAACACGTTGGTTTTGTCGATTCCGCCGTAGACCGCATCGTTCCCCCTTCCGCTTCTGCGACCAACGATCCGCTGGAAGTCACCGTCGAAACCTTCAGCGAGTGGATTGTCGACAAAACGCAATTTAAAGGCGAACTGCCAAACATCCCGGGAATGGAATTAACTGATAACCTGATGGCATTTGTCGAACGTAAACTCTTCACGCTGAACACCGGGCATGCTATAACCGCGTACCTCGGAAAATTGACCGGTCATCAGACCATCCGTGACGCGATTCTCGACGAGAAAATCCGCGCAGTGGTAAAAGGTGCGATGGAAGAGAGCGGCGCGGTACTGATCAAACGCTATGGCTTTGATGCGGCAAAACATGCAGCATATATTCAGAAAATCCTCGGTCGCTTTGAAAACCCGTATCTGAAAGATGACGTTGAGCGCGTTGGCCGTCAGCCACTGCGTAAACTGAGCGCGGGCGACCGTCTGATTAAACCGCTGCTGGGCACGCTGGAGTACGGCCTGCCGCACACGAATCTGGTTATCGGTATTGCGGCAGCAATGCACTATCGCAGCGAAGAAGATCCGCAGGCACAGGAACTGGCCGCGCTGATTGACGAAAAAGGTCCGCAGGCCGCGCTGGCGCAGGTTTCCGGTCTGGATGCCAATAGTGATGTGGTGGCGGAGGCGGTTAACGCATATAACGCGACCAAATGATTGAGAATGTGGCGCAGGTCTGCCTGCGCCCAAATGACAGATTGTCAGATATGCAGGCAATAATGGAACAAACGCAGGCCTTTGAAAATCGTGTGCTTGAGCGTCTGAATGCTGGCAAAACCGTACGCAGCTTCCTCATCACCGCCGTAGAACTGCTCACCGAGGCGGTGAATATCCTTGTGCTTCAGGTATTTCGCAAAGATGACTATGCGGTAAAATATGCCGTAGAACCGTTGCTCGACGGCGACGGTCCGCTGGGCGATCTTTCCGTTCGTCTCAAGCTCATCTACGGTCTGGGCGTACTCAGCCGCCCGGAGTATGAAGATGCGGAACTACTGATGGCGCTGCGGGAAGAGTTAAACCATGACGGCAATGAATACGCGTTCACCGACGATGAGATTCTTGGTCCGTTTGGCGAACTTCACTGCGTAGCAGCACTCCCGCCGCCACCGCAGTTTGATACCTCAGACTCAGGTCTGCACGCCATGCAAATCCAGCGCTACCAGCAAATGGTACGCTCCACGATGGTACTTTCCCTGACCGAGCTGATTTCTAAAATCAGCTTAAAAAAAGCCTTTCAAAAATAAGACCCTGCAGGCTTACTTCTCTTCCTGCTGCGGTCGATACAGTTGCCGATAGTACGCCAGACGTTGCAGATACAGCTGCGCGTTCTCCTGTGGTATTTCAGAAGGGACTACGTCGCGCGGCGGTGTTTTATTCAGATATTCGCGAAAAGCCTGGCTGGAAGCCATAAAATCGACCGTCTTATCAATCAGAACCGAAACGTTCTCACCTATTTTCGCCATAATCTTCCCTCCTCCATGTATTAACCGCGCTCAGCCTGTGCGGTTGCTCATTTAAGTTTAGGATCGGTTGGGCGATTATATTGAGGAAAACGTGCTTCGCTATAAACCCGCCAATAAAAAGCGCCATGGCCAATCTTATCGCTTAAAATTCCTTATTAATCAAAAAAGTAGCATTACCATTAGCTTAATAATACTTGCGGCATTTGATTATTTATCTTCGATTAGTTGTGAATAATCCCGCTCTGCGCGCATACTATAGGATATTCATCCTATTTTTATCAGAAGCTATCCTATGAAAGAAGTCGAAAAAAACGAAATTAAACGCCTGAGCGATCGTCTTGACGCTATCCGCCACCAGCAGGCTGACCTGTCCCTGGTTGAAGCCGCCGACAAATATGCCGAGCTGGAGCAAGAGAAAGAAACTCTGGAAACTGAGATCGCACGACTGCGTGAAGTACACGGCCAGAAGCTGAGCAAAGAAGCGCAAAAGCTCAGCAAACTCCCGTTCCGTCGTGCCATCACCAAAAAAGAACAGGCCGACATGGGCAAGCTGAAGAAGAGCGTGCGCGGCCTGATCGTCGTTCACCCGATGACCGAGCTTGGCCGTGAAATGGGCCTGAAAGAGATGACGGGCTTCGCGAAAAGCGAGTTCTAATCTGTCACCGGGCAACACTCGCTTGCCCGGTCCTTAACTTCCCTTCGTAATTGGCCCTACCAATTTCAGTCAGATCCTACCAATACCTCACATTTCATTAAAATGTGCGTACAATACCGTTGCCAATAAATAACATTTGATTAACCATTCATTGTCATTACCCCTACACAACAATATTGGCAGGGCCACTTTTACACATAGTGTGACGAAGAGATGAGCACAGACTCATTGCATTATGTCAGCGGCCCCCAGGAGACCTGCAATGAATCTCTGGCAACAAAACTACGACCCGGCCGGTAACATCTGGCTTTCCAGTCTGATCGCATCGCTCCCCATCCTGTTCTTTTTCTTCGCCCTGATTAAGCTCAAGCTGAAAGGCTACGTTGCGGCGTCATGGACGGTGGTGATCGCTTTGTCGGTCGCCCTGCTGTTTTACAAAATGCCGGTCGATCACGCGCTGGCCTCCGTGGTGTACGGTTTCTTCTACGGTCTGTGGCCAATTGCCTGGATCATTATCGCCGCGGTATTCGTCTATAAAATCTCGGTAAAGACCGGGCAGTTCGACATCATCCGCTCCTCGATACTCTCGATTACCCCAGACCAGCGTCTGCAAATGCTGATTGTCGGTTTCTCCTTTGGGGCATTCCTCGAAGGGGCCGCGGGCTTCGGTGCGCCGGTGGCGATAACCGCCGCGCTGCTGGTTGGCCTTGGCTTTAACCCACTGTATGCAGCAGGTTTGTGCCTGATCGTAAACACCGCGCCAGTAGCGTTTGGCGCGATGGGAATTCCTATTCTGGTTGCCGGTCAGGTCACCGGGCTGGACAGCTTTGAGATTGGTCAGATGGTTGGCCGCCAACTACCGTTCCTGACGATTATCGTACTGTTCTGGATCATGGCGATTATGGACGGCTGGCGCGGCGTGAAAGAGACCTGGCCTGCGGTGATGGTCGCGGGCGGCTCGTTTGCTATCGCGCAGTACCTCAGCTCTAACTTTATCGGGCCGGAACTGCCGGACATCATCTCTTCTCTGGTTTCTCTGGTGTGTCTGACGCTGTTCCTGAAGCGCTGGCAGCCGGTACGCATCTTCCGTTTTGGCGATATGGGGGCTTCACAGGTCGATATGGACCTGTCGCGCACCCGCTACACCGCCGGGCAAATCATCCGCGCCTGGTCGCCGTTCCTGTTCCTGACCGCCACCGTCACACTGTGGAGCATCCCGCCGTTTAAAGCGCTGTTTGCCCCTGGCGGGGCGATGTACCACTGGGTCGTCAACATTCCGGTTCCGTTCCTCGATAAGCTGGTAGCCCGCATGCCGCCGGTGGTACACGAAGCCACAGCCTACGCGGCGGTGTACAAGTTCGACTGGTTCTCGGCAACCGGCACCGCCATCCTGTTTGCCGCGCTGCTGTCTATCGTCTGGCTGAAGATGAAACCCTCCGCCGCTCTGCAGACCTTTGGCAGTACGCTGAAAGATCTGGCGCTGCCTATTTACTCCATCGGAATGGTGCTGGCATTCGCCTTTATCTCTAATTACTCCGGGCTGTCTTCAACGCTGGCGTTAGCACTGGCTCACACGGGCAGCGCGTTCACTTTCTTCTCGCCGTTCCTCGGCTGGCTGGGGGTATTCCTGACGGGCTCTGATACCTCGTCAAACGCCTTGTTCGCAGCGCTACAGGCAACGGCAGCGCAGCAAATCGGTGTTTCTGACGTATTGATGGTGGCTGCAAATACCACCGGCGGCGTGACCGGAAAGATGATCTCTCCGCAGTCTATCGCCATCGCCTGTGCGGCAGTGGGACTGGTTGGCAAAGAGTCTGATCTGTTCCGCTTCACCGTCAAACACAGCCTGATTTTCACCTGCATGGTGGGTGTGATTACCACGCTGCAGGCCTATGTCTTAACCTGGATGATTCCATGATTGTGATGCCCAGACGCCTGTCAGACGAGGTCGCATCTCGTGTGCGGGCGCTGATTGAAGAACAACAGCTGGAAGCGGGCATGAAGTTGCCCGCCGAGCGCCAGCTGGCCGTACAGCTCGGCGTGTCGCGCAATTCGCTGCGCGAGGCGCTGGCAAAGCTGGTAAGTGAAGGCGTGCTGATTAGCCGTCGTGGTGGTGGGACGTTTATCCGCTGGCAGCATGAAGCGTGGTCCGAACAAAACATCGTTCAGCCGCTGAAAAGCCTGATGGCGGACGACCCTGATTACAGCTTCGATATTCTCGAAGCCCGCCACGCCATTGAGGCCAGCACCGCCTGGCACGCCGCCATGCGCGCCACAGCCGCCGACAAAGAGAAAATCAGGCTCTGTTTCGAGGCCACGCAAAGTGAAGATCCGGATCTCGCTTCACAAGCAGACGTTCGCTTTCACCTTGCCATCGCTGAAGCCTCGCACAACGTGGTGCTGCTACAGACCATGCGCGGTTTCTTCGACGTATTGCAGTCTTCGGTAAAACAGAGTCGCCAGCGTATGTACCTGGTGCCACCGGTATTTTCACAGCTCACAGAACAACACCTTGCTGTGCTGGACGCGATTGTCGCCGGGGATGCCGATGGCGCGCGTAAGGCGATGATGGCGCACCTCAGTTTTGTCCATACCACCATTAAACGCTTTGATGAAGACCAGGCCCGCCAGGCGCGTATCACCCGTCTGCCCGGTGACCATAATGAAATTAGCAGGGAGAACAACACATGATTATTTCAGCAGCCAGCGATTATCGCGCCGCAGCCCAGCGCATTCTGCCCCCTTTCCTGTTCCACTACATTGACGGTGGCGCGTACGCGGAGCATACCCTGCGCCGTAACGTGGAAGATTTATCAGAGGTGGCACTCCGCCAGCGCGTGCTGAAGAACATGTCAGATCTCAGTCTGGAAACCACCCTGTTTAACGAAAAACTGTCGATGCCGGTGGCCCTCGCGCCTGTCGGTTTATGCGGCATGTATGCACGCCGGGGCGAAGTTCAGGCCGCCGCCGCCGCTGATGCTAAAGGCATTCCGTTTACGCTTTCGACGGTATCCGTCTGCCCAATTGAAGAAGTCGCCCCGACCATCAAGCGTCCAATGTGGTTCCAGCTGTATGTCCTGCGCGATCGCGGCTTTATGCGTAACGCCCTGGAGCGAGCCAAAGCGGCGGGCTGCTCCACGCTGGTCTTTACCGTCGATATGCCCACGCCCGGCGCACGTTACCGTGACGCGCATTCCGGTATGAGCGGTCCAAATGCGGCACTGCGTCGCTACTGGCAGGCAGTCACCCATCCACAATGGGCATGGGACGTTGGCCTGAACGGTCGGCCGCATGATTTAGGCAATATTTCGACGTATCTTGGCAAACCCACCGGCCTTGAGGATTACATCGGTTGGCTGGCGAATAACTTCGATCCGTCCATCTCCTGGAAAGACCTCGAGTGGATCCGCGAATTCTGGGAGGGTCCGATGGTGATCAAAGGGATCCTCGATCCAGAAGATGCCCGCGACGCCGTACGCTTTGGCGCAGATGGCATCGTTGTTTCTAACCACGGTGGGCGCCAGTTAGATGGCGTGCTGTCTTCCGCCCGCGCACTGCCCACCATTGCCGATGCGGTGAAGGGCGATATCACTATTCTGGCCGACAGCGGGATCCGTAACGGCCTGGACGTGGTGCGTATGATTGCACTGGGTGCCGATAGCGTGCTGCTGGGCCGTGCTTATCTGTACGCGCTGGCAACACACGGACAGGCTGGTGTGGCGAATCTGCTGAACCTGATCGAGAAAGAGATGAAGGTGGCAATGACCCTGACCGGTGCAAAAACCATTAGCGAAATCAGCCGCGATTCGCTGGTACAGGAACTGGGCAAGAGCCTGCCTGCCGCATTGGCTCCCCTGGCCCAGGGTAGCGCAGCGTAACAATCCCCCGTAACCCCCCTTTTTCTCAATGGTCGGCCTGTTTCCAGCCCGACCATTTTTTATTCGAAAAATAACGATTGGTTAACACTTACAACCAATATATTTGACAACTTTTTATCCACCTGCCAAATGTATATACAAGCTAATACAACAACAATTCACACGTATAACTTCCATCATAACGGGCGAGGGTGACATGGCTTATTCCGGCAAAGTGAATATCCAGCAGGCGATAGATGACAGTCCTTTTTCGCGCTTCCACTGGGTCATTATTGTCCTGGGCTTTCTGGTTTTAGCCATTGACGGCTTCGATACGGCGGCGATGGGCTATATTGCCCCCACGCTCTCAGCCGACTGGGGCATCAAGAAGCAGGATCTTGGACCGGTGTTAAGCGCCGCACTACTGGGCCTCTCCTTTGGCGCCCTGCTGGCCGGGCCGATTTCCGATCGTTTGGGCCGTAAGCGCGTGCTGGTCTTTTCCTGTCTGTTCTTTGGCCTCGCCAGTCTGGGTACTGCCTATGCCGAGACGCTGAATATGCTCACATTTTGGCGCTTTCTCACCGGCCTGGGCCTTGGCGCGGCAATGCCCAATGCCATCACCCTGGTCTCAGAATTTGCACCAAAACGCTGTCGTTCAATGGCGATTAACACCATGTACTGCGGCTTTCCGTTAGGGGCTGCGGGCGGCGGGGTGATCTCCTCCTGGCTTATCCCCAACTACGGCTGGCACAGCGTCCTGCTTGCTGGCGCGATCGCCCCGCTGGCTCTTACCGTACTGTTGGTACTGTTCCTGCCGGAATCGGTTAAGTATCTGGTTCATCGCGGTAAAGGGGTAGCACAGGTTAAACGCATTGCTCAACGCTTTATATCGGGAAGCCTGGAACAGGTAACCCAGTTTTATCTGGATGAAGACCGCGTCACGGTCAAAAAAGGCAGCGTGGCACAGCTATTCAGCATGCCCTGGCTGCCGGGAACGCTGATGCTCTGGATGACCTACTTTATGGGGTTGGTTATCTATTACGTGCTGCTGAGCTGGATGCCAACGCTGATGCTGGGAATGGGCTATCCGCTGGCCGAATCCGCCTGGCTGACGTCGCTATTTACCTTCGGCGGTACCGCAGGGATCCTGCTGGCCGGTTGGTTAATGGATCGCTGGGAAGCGCATAAAGTGGTGTCACTCGGCTTTATTCTGACGATGCTGTTTGCCCTCGCTCTCGGGTTTGAACATAACCACATCATCCTGTTCGGCGCGCTGATCTTCCTGATGGGAATTACCATGAACGGCGCGCAGTCCGGACTGCAGACGCTAGCCGCCACGTTTTATCCAACCCACTGCCGCGCAACGGGCATTGCCTGGATGCAGGGCGTGGGCCGCTTTGGCGGCGTCGCCGGGACCATGACCAGCGCCCAACTGCTGTCTATGCAATGGCAGGCTGATAGCATACTGATGTTCCTCAGCGTTCCGGCGCTGGCCGCCGCTGCCGCGACGATTTACAAGCTGCAACGCTATAAACCTCACGCGCTGACCGTCGCATAGTACCCGCTCTTTCTGCTATTCTGCCCCCCGCTATCAAGGGGGCAGTATGCTTAACATCGTTTTGTTCGAACCAGAAATCCCGCCAAATACCGGCAATATTATCCGTCTTTGCGCCAACACCGGCTTTCGTCTGCATATTATTGAGCCAATGGGCTTTACCTGGGACGACAAGCGCCTGCGTCGCGCGGGGCTGGATTACCATGAGTTTACCGCCGTGCTGCGCCACCCTGATTACGCCAGCTTCGTCGCCGCAGAAAATCCGCAACGTCTGTTTGCCCTGACCACCAAAGGTACGCCAGCGCATAGCGCGGTAAGCTATCAGGATGGGGATTATCTGATGTTTGGCCCGGAAACTCGCGGTCTGCCACCCAGCATCCTCGACGCGTTGCCTGCCGAACAAAAAATTCGTATTCCGATGATGCCGGACAGCCGCAGCATGAATCTGTCTAACGCGGTGTCAGTAGTGGTGTATGAGGCCTGGCGCCAGTTAGGTTATCCTGGCGCGGTATTACGCAGTTGATTTATGTCGGATGGCGGTTGACGCCTTATCCGACCTACGAGGTTTGTAGGCCCGGTAAGCACTGCGCCGCCGGGCATAGCTCGAAATCAGATGCCATCGCCATACTCGAACGTATGATGAATCCCGTTGAAATGCTGATCCATATCCATAGATGGCTTATCGCTGTCAGGCTTGCCGACGATGCGCGCCGGAACGCCTGCGGCGGTTGTATGCGGGGGTACCGGCTGTAAAACGACGGAACCTGCGCCAATCTTCGCGCCGCGTCCAACCTCGATATTGCCAAGGATTTTCGCGCCAGCGCCAATCATCACGCCTTCACGAATTTTCGGATGACGGTCGCCGCCTGCTTTACCGGTTCCGCCAAGCGTGACGGATTGCAAAATAGAGACGTCGTTTTCAATGACCGCCGTTTCGCCCACCACAATACCGGTGGCGTGATCGAGCATAATCCCCCGGCCAATTTTTGCTGCCGGGTGGATGTCCACCTGGAAGGTAACAGAGACCTGATTTTGCAGGAAGATCGCCAGTGCCTGACGCCCCTGATGCCATAGCCAGTGGCCGATGCGGTATGCCTGCAGCGCATGGAAGCCTTTCAGGTACAGAAGTGGGGTGGAATATTTATCGACTGCCGGGTCACGCGTACGTACCGCCTGGATATCGCAAGCCGCCGAGGCAATCATTTCAGGATCGGCCGCGTAGGCCTCTTCCACGACTTCGCGAATCGCAATAGCAGGCATGATCGGAGAGGCGAGTTTATTCGCCAGCATATAGCTCAGCGCACTGCCGAGGTTTTCATGCTTGAGCAGCGTTGCGTGGTAAAAACTGGCCAGCATTGGCTCACATTCCGCCAGTGCACGGGCTTCCGCTTTAATGTTTTTCCAGACGATATCCAGTTCTTCACACGGCATTGCGTACTCCAGAAGGTAGCAAAACGACCGACCCGTTCTTCGCGGGTCGGGTCGTTAGATTGAAACGGTTCCTTACGGCTAGTGGCTGCTTCGCTCGTCCTTGCGCGCACGACCTAATAACGTCAATGCTGCCTCGCGCGCATTTTTTCCGCAATACAATACTTGATAAATTTCCTCGGTTATTGGCATCTCGACACCAAAACGGTGCGCCAATTCACGAACTTCTTTCGTATTGCGGTAGCCTTCAACCACCTGACCAATCTTGTCCTGCGCGCCCTGCACGTCCATACCCTGGCCGAGCATCATGCCAAAACGACGGTTACGCGACTGGTTGTCGGTACAGGTCAGCACCAGATCGCCTAAACCCGCCATCCCCATAAAGGTGGCAGGATCGGCACCCAGCGCCGCGCCAAGGCGAGACATTTCGGTAAGCCCACGGGTGATCAATGCCGTTCGTGCGTTTGCACCAAAGCCGATGCCGTCAGACATCCCCGCGCCAATCGCAATGACGTTTTTCACCGCGCCGCCAAGCTGCACGCCAATGAAATCCGGGTTGCTGTAAACGCGAAAGCTTTTGCCGCAGTGCAGCAACTGCTGGAGATCGTCAGCAAAGGCGTCGTCCGTCGAGGCCAGAGAAATCGCCGTCGGCATGCCCGCAGCCAGCTCTTTAGCGAACGTCGGGCCGGAAATAACCGCCAGTGGAATGGAGTCCCCCAGCGCTTCACGCGCGACGTCCTGCAGCAGACGCCCTGTTTCCGCTTCCAGACCTTTTGTCGCCCAGACCAGCCGCGCGTCAGGACGCATCAGCGGTTTGATATTACGCAGCACTTCGCCAAAGACATGGCTCGGCACCACCACCAGAATATTACGACTGGCGGCCAGCGCAGTGGCTAAATCACTTTCCAGGCGCAGCGTTTCGGGAAAAGGCACATCAGGGAGGAACGCGACGTTGCAGCGATCGCGCTCAAGGGTCGCGATATGTTTCGGATCATGGCCCCACAGGACAACCTGGTGGCCGTTTCTTGCCAGGGTGATAGCAAGAGCGGTGCCGTACGAGCCGGCACCAATCACAGTCATTGAAGCATTACTTTGGTTCATCAGGCATCCTGATGTTCTTCAGTACCTTCGCCAGCCTGCTGCTGTAAATAGTTCATGAACAGCGCATCAAAGTTGACCGGCGCAAGGTTCAGTTGCGGGAATGTACCGCGTGAAACCAGGCTGGTGATGCATTCGCGGGCATACGGGAACAGAATGTTCGGGCAGTATGCGCCAAGGCAATGCGCCATCTGAGTCCCTTCAATACCACTGATGGAGAAAATACCGCCCTGCTGAACTTCGCACAGAAACGCAGTTTCTTCACCCAAAGAAGCCGTTACGGTGACACGCAGCACTACTTCATACACATCATCTGCCAGTTGGGTAGATGCGGTATCTAGATCCAGTTTAACCTCTGGCTGCCAATCTTTCTGGAAAACATGCGGTGCATTTGGCGCTTCGAAAGACACATCCTTGGTATAAATACGTTGGATCTGGAAAGCCATTTCAGTGTTATTTTGTTCTGACATGTTGAGAAAACCCTTTAGTGTTGTCCTTTAAATACTATCCGTACGCCTTAACGCAGCAGGGGATCCAGTCCACCACGCGCATCCAACGCATACAAGTCGTCACAACCACCAATGTGCTGTGCATCAATAAAAATCTGCGGAACCGTTGTACGGCCACTGCGCTTGATCATCTCTTCACGCTTCACGGCATCGCCGTCAATCGGAAGTTCCTGGAAACTCACACCCTTACTGTTCAACAGCGCCTTTGCGCGATGGCAAAACGGGCAGGTTGCTTTGGTATAGATCTCAATATTGGCCATGACTTATCTCCAGTGTTCTTTTACCCAGCGGTACGAAAGAAGACGGGTAAATTACTTGCCGCGAACCAGTGGCAGATTCTCGCCACTCCAGCCCGCTACGCCGTCTTTCAGTACAGATACCTGCTCAAAACCGGCTTTAATCAGCGCAGTTGCTGAATCCTGGCACTGCATACCAGAGCCATCAACCACAATAACAGGTTTGTTTTTGTGTTTTTCCAGCTCGCCAAAATTGTTGGCTTTGATTTCGCTCGGCAGCAGGTTCGTGGAGCCTGCGATATGACCTTTGCGGAAGTCGTCGCGCTGACGTAAATCAACAATCACCGCATCTTCTTTATTGATGAGACGTGTCGCTTCGCCGCGTGTAATCACCTTCACTTTTGAGGTCAGGCTCTTAAACGTGGTAAACAATACCGCCGCCAGTAACGCAATCCAGGCGATACTCAAGACAGGGTGGCGGCTAACAAATTGCATAATTTCTTGCATGGGGGGTAACAACTCCCGACTCAGTGATTAAAAAAACCAGGAAAGGAGTATACCTGCGCGTTGGCGCAAATACAGCCAGAGCGTGCATTGGATTGCATTTTTGCGGGGCGCTACGGAAAAAAAAATGTAAATCAGTGTTCCCCCTGGCACGCGATCCCTCATTATTTGATCTTCTGGGGCTACTTTATCGATTCAGCTGTAGTAAAATTACGCAATTATTTTTTATCTATTAAGTGTGAGGTTGTCGCAATGTCGGTTTCTAAAAAGCCTATGGTACTGGTGATTCTGGATGGCTACGGCTATCGTGAAGACAGCCAGGATAACGCTATTTTTAATGCCAAAACCCCGGTAATGGATGCTCTGTGGGCAAAACGTCCGCATACCCTGATTGATGCGTCTGGCCTGGAAGTCGGCCTGCCCGATCGCCAGATGGGCAACTCCGAAGTGGGTCACGTCAACCTGGGCGCGGGCCGTATCGTGTATCAGGATCTGACCCGTCTGGATGTGGAAATTAAAGAACGTACTTTCTTCGCTAACCCGGTGCTGACCGCCGCAGTTGATCAGGCAAAAAATAGCGGCAAAGCGGTACACATCATGGGTCTGCTGTCTGCCGGTGGCGTACACAGCCACGAAGATCACATCATGGCGATGGTAGAAATGGCAGCTGAACGCGGTGCTGAGAAAATCTATCTGCACGCTTTCCTTGATGGTCGTGATACCCCGCCGCGCAGCGCTGAACATTCACTGCAGAAATTCGAAGAGAAATTTGCCGCGCTGGGCAAAGGCCGCGTAGCGTCCATTATCGGTCGTTACTACGCTATGGACCGCGACAACCGTTGGGATCGCGTGGAACAGGCTTACGATCTGATGACGCTGGCGAAGGGCGAGTTCCAGTTCGCTACGGCGGTTGAAGGTCTGCAGGCTGCTTATGCCCGCGATGAAAACGACGAATTCGTCAAAGCGACCGTGATCCGTGCCGAAGGTCAGGCAGATGCTGCTATGGAAGATGGCGATACGCTGATTTTCATGAACTTCCGTGCTGACCGTGCGCGTGAAATCACCCGTGCGTTTGTTAACGCTGATTTCGACGGCTTCGCCCGTAAGAAAGTCGTTAACCTCAACTTTGTAATGCTGACCGAATACGCGGCAGACATCAAAACTGCGGTTGCTTACCCACCAGCATCTCTGGCCAACACCCTTGGCGAGTGGATGGCGAAGAATGACAAAACGCAGTTGCGTATTTCCGAAACCGAAAAATACGCGCACGTAACCTTCTTCTTTAACGGCGGCGTAGAAGAGCCGTTCAAAGGCGAAGACCGTATTCTGATCAACTCGCCAAAAGTCGCCACCTACGATCTGCAGCCGGAAATGAGCTCCGCAGAGCTGACCGAAAAACTGGTTGCGGCGATTGAGAGCGGGAAATACGACACCATCATTTGTAACTACCCGAACGGCGACATGGTCGGCCATACCGGGGTGATGGAAGCAGCGGTTAAAGCGGTTGAAGCGCTGGATCACTGCGTTGAGCAGGTGGCTAAAGCGGTTGAATCCGTTGGCGGCCAGCTGCTGATCACCGCTGACCACGGGAACGCAGAGCAAATGCGCGATCCGTCCACCGGTCAGGCGCATACCGCGCACACCAACCTGCCGGTTCCACTGATTTATGTCGGTGGTAAAAACGTCAAAGCAGTTGAAGGTGGCAAACTTTCTGATATCGCCCCAACCATGCTGACGCTGATGGGTATGGAAATCCCGCAAGAGATGACTGGTAAGCCGCTGTTCATCGTGGAATAATCCCTCCCCATGAGGGGAAAGGCGATTAATACCATCACTCGGGCCGTGAAACTGCGTAAGTTTTCAGTCAGGTCCTTGTTCTACGCCAGCGCGCTTAGCGCTGGCGTATTGTTGTGCGCCTTTTCCGCCCACGCGGACGAACGCGATCAACTCAAATCTATTCAGGCCGATATCGCGGCAAAAGAACGCGCGGTACGCCAACAGCAACAACAACGCGCCACCCTCCTTGCTCAGCTTAAAGCTCAGGAACAGGCTATCGCCGTTGCCGCAAGGCAGCTGCGCGAAACGCAAAACTCCCTGGCACAGCTGAATGCGCAAATCGCTGAGATGAATGCCGCACTCGCGAAGCTGGAAAAGCAGCGGGCAGCGCAAGAGCGCAGTCTGGCAGCCCAGTTGGATGCTGCGTTTCGCCAGGGTGAACATACTGGTATTCAGCTCATCCTCAGCGGTGAAGAGACTCAGCGCGGGCAACGCCTGCAGGCCTATTTCGGCTATCTGAACCAGGCGCGCCAGGAGACTATCGCACAGCTGAAGCAAACCCGCGAAGAGGTCGACTCGCAGAAAGCCGAGCTGGAAGATAAGCAAAGCGAACAGCAGACGCTGTTGTACGAACAGCGTGCACAGCAGGCGAAACTGGAGCAGGCGCGAAATGAACGCCAAAAAACGCTCGCGGGTCTGGAGTCGTCGATTCAACAAGGTCAGCAGCAGTTAGGCGAGATGCGCGCCAACGAATCCCGCCTGCGCAACAGCATTGCTCGCGCCGAAGCCGCAGCCAAAGCACGCGCAGAGCGTGAAGCACGTGAGGCGCAGGCTGTACGTGATAAGCAACAGGAAGCATCACGCAAAGGCTCGACCTATAAGCCAACCGAAAGCGAGAAATCACTGATGTCTCGTACCGGCGGGTTAGGTTCACCACGCGGTCAGGCGTTCTGGCCCGTTCGTGGTCCAACGCTGCATCGCTATGGCGAACAGCTGCAAGGTGAGCTACGTTGGAAAGGGATGGTTATTGGCGCATCCGAAGGTACCGAAGTCAAAGCCATCGCCGATGGTCGCGTCATTCTGGCGGACTGGCTGCAGGGCTATGGCCTGGTGGTCGTCGTTGAGCACGGTAAAGGCGATATGAGCCTCTACGGTTATAACCAGAGCGCGCTGGTCAGCGTCGGTACGCAGGTTCGCGCCGGGCAGCCTATTGCACTTGTGGGTAGCAGCGGCGGTCAGGGCAGGCCGGCGCTCTATTTCGAAATTCGTCGCCAGGGTCAGGCGGTCAATCCACAGCCGTGGTTGGGAAGATAAGTTTTGCCTCAGTTTCGTCGTACTTTGCTCTCACTCGCCAGCCTGCTGGCATTCGCAACACCTGTTTTCGCCGGCAAACTTGCTATCGTTATTGATGATTTCGGCTACCGTCCGCACACAGAAAATCAGGTGCTGGCAATGCCTTCCACTGTCTCTGTTGCCGTTCTGCCAAACGCGCCACATGCGCGTGAAATGGCGACTAAAGCGCATAACAGTGGACATGAAGTGTTGATCCATCTGCCGATGGCCCCACTGAGCAAGCAACCGCTGGAAAAAGACACGTTACGCCCGGAGATGAGCAGCGAAGAAATTGAACGGATTATTCGCGACGCGGTAAGCAAAGTGCCGTATGCAGTGGGACTGAACAATCACATGGGGAGTGCGATGACGTCCAGCCTGTTCGGCATGCAGAAGGTGATGCAAGCTCTGGAGCGCTACGACCTCTACTTCCTCGACAGTATGACCATCGGCAACAGCCAGGCCATGCGCGCGGCGGCAGGAACCGGGGTGAAGGTCATCAAACGCAAAGTCTTCCTCGACGATACACAAAACGAAGCGGATATTCGCCGTCAGTTTAATCGTGCCGTCGAACTTGCGCGTCGTAACGGGTCAGCGATTGCCATCGGGCACCCCCACCCTTCTACGGTACGAGTGTTGCAGCAGATGCTGTATAGCCTGCCAGCCGATATTATGCTGGTTCGTCCGAGCAGCCTGCTTAATGAGCCGCAGGTAGATACTTCCAGACCTAATCTCACTCCACCGAGAAACGGTACGCCAGATGCGCCGCGTAATCCTTTCCGCGGGGTGAAATTATGCAAGCCGAAGCAGCCGTTAGAGCCGGTTTACGCCAGCCGATTCTTTAGCGTGCTAGGAGAAAGCATCACACAAAGCACGCTGGTGCAGTATATGAGACTGCAGTGGCAAGGCTGGGGGAACACATCTTCACCCAGCACCATGAACGCTAACGTAGATTAAGCGCTTTTCGGGCAATACGCGAAGGCGTTGATTTTTTATCGCGCCATTTCCATAGACGGAATGACCATAGCAGTGCCTGGTACAATACTTTGGCACTGCGGACGTTAGTTATCATGCGCTTATACATACCAGAGACAAAAATCTCTGCGATCATACGCTGACGAATATGCACATCCTGTTCTTTACGGACTGCATGGCATACGCGCAATGCTTCATAGGTAACTTGCTGATGAAATTCCGGATAAATAGTAATCCGATCGGCATATTCACGATTCAACCTATCCAATAACCGCGTAATTTTAATATAGTGCCGCTGGTAGTTGAGATTTTTTAAACCTTGTCGTTTAAGACGGCTGATTGATTGATCATGTAAGAAGTATTTATATAAAGATTGCTCGGTATATCGCACTCGTACAGCGTTAAACATAAACTCCGTCGTCCAGACAATATCCTGGTGATGTAACCCCGGAATAAATGTTATTTTATTTTTCTCAATAACATCCCGGCGATAAATTCCCATCCAGACCACATGTGTCCAGCGGCGTGAAGCCAACGCCATACGTAACCAGTCAGGGCCGGTCAACACCCCCGTAGACCGAAGACGATCCGTCGGTATTGATTGCCAGGTGTGCCCCGTTTCAAGAATGCACCAGTCGGAATTACACTGAGCTAAATCCAGGTCATCCTGAATTGCCATGGTCATCAGGGTTTCGTACATATTGGGATAAACCAGGTCATCGGCATCGACAAATGCAACATAATCCCCTTTGGCCGCTTCCAGGCCACGGTTACGCGCTACGGATGCCCCTGCGTTAGCCTGATGCAACAACCGCACATGGGGATAGTTATCCGCATAATGTTGTGCAATATCAACAGAGTTATCCGTTGAACCATCATTCACAATGATGATCTCTAGCGCAGTCCATGTCTGTACGATCAAAGATTCCATGCAATCCCGAAAACTATCACCCACGTTATATAACGGAATAATAACACTCAACATATTTGTGCAGTTTCTCATCAGCTAACCCAGGTTTGTCATTACGCTGATGACTTTTACTACAGTTTCATTAAGGAATTATTAAGGTTAGAACGTATTTATGGGCAGAAACGCTGCAGCGAAAGCGTCCGGTTTGAGAAAGATACCCTGCTACGCCTGCGTTCAGCAGGTTGATGATAGCTCAGATCGTCTACATATTGAGGTACACAACCTGTATACTCTATCCCTATGAATTAACGTACTCTATAGGCTGATATTGAGGGAAAAGATGGCCATCAGTAAGACACACGAAAAAGGTTTTACGGTCTATTGCAAAGAGACCAGAAAAGATCTTAAGTCACTGATGAATAAATACATCAAAAAAGAAATCAGTGGCAAACCGCTGAGCAGTGGTAACGCATTGCGCAGCGTGGAGTTGGTCGAGTACAACTCACAAAAATTTATCATCAAAAACGACCGTGAAGTTGATCCACGATTTGAGAAAAAATTACAGAACTTTACCTCCGGCCCTTTCTATTCCCGACTGATCAGGAAGCTGGACAGGCTCCCGCCGGAAATGCGCATCTGCACTGCCGATCTCTACTATGCTGCTGAGAAAACACGTTTTCGCCAGTGCCATGATGTTTATACTATTCATGAATATATTGAAGGGGTTCCTTTAAGGGAAATTAACCAGCAGAATGCTGACGAGGTAAAGCAATGCGTACTGCGTCTTCACAAGGCAGGACTGGCATCAAATGACATTCACCCAGGGAATTTCATTCGCACACCAACGGGTGAGTTAAGGATTATTGACCTGTCCTGTAAGGGAAATATGAAGGTCTGCCAGGCAAATGACATTCTGGCATTACAACGAAAATATAATATTAACGTTAAAGGCAGAGGGTTAATTTATAAACTCATCCTGCTTAAAGAAAATATAAGATCGTTATCCAGAAAGATCCGCGGAAAATAAAATCTATGGTTTATACGGCCAGATAGCGATATCTGGCCGTAATTAACATTGAATGCACCTTGCGCATTCAATCCCAGCTCAGGATCACTTTCCCTGACTGGCCTGAACGCATCGCGTCAAAGCCCTGCTGGAATTCATCGATGGAGAATCGATGGGTGATGATCGGCGACAAATCCAGACCAGACTGGATCAGTGCAGCCATTTTGTACCATGTCTCAAACATCTCACGACCGTAGATACCTTTAATAAACAGTCCTTTAAAGATAACTTTCGTCCAGTCGATGGACATATCAGATGGCGGAATACCCAGCATAGCAATACGGCCACCGTGATTCATGGTGTCCAGCATGGTGCGGAACGCTGGCGGCGCCCCAGACATTTCCAGACCCACATCGAACCCTTCGGTCATCCCCAGCTCGGCCATCACGTCGGTCAGGTTCTCTTTCGAGACGTTGACTGCGCGGGTAATGCCCATTTTACGCGCCAGCTCCAGACGGTACTCATTAACATCTGTAATCACTACGTGGCGAGCACCAACGTGCTTCGCTACCGCTGCAGCCATAATGCCAATCGGACCCGCACCGGAAACCAGCACATCTTCGCCAACCAAATCAAACGACAGCGCCGTGTGTACCGCGTTACCGAATGGATCGAAGATGGAAGCTAAATCATCGGAGATATTGTCCGGGATTTTAAAGGCGTTAAACGCCGGGATCACCAGATATTGTGCAAAACAGCCTGGACGGTTTACGCCGACACCGGTGGTATTGCGGCACAGGTGAGTACGGCCACCGCGACAGTTACGGCAATGTCCGCAGGTAATGTGGCCTTCACCGGAAACGCGATCGCCGATTTTGAAGCCTTTAACTTCCTGGCCGATGCCAACAACTTCACCGACATATTCATGCCCTACAACCATTGGAACCGGGATGGTTTTTTGCGACCATTCATCCCAGTTATAAATGTGAACGTCAGTCCCGCAGATGGCTGTTTTACGGATTTTAATCAGCAAATCGTTATGGCCGACTTCCGGTTCAGGAACGTCGGTCATCCAAATGCCTTCTTCCGCTTTCAGTTTGGATAACGCTTTCATTTCACATCCTCAGGCAATTACGCCCAGTTGTTTACCAATGCGTGTGAACGCGTCGACTGCACGCGTAATCTGCTCAGGGGTATGTGCCGCAGACATCTGGGTACGAATACGCGCCTGGCCTTTTGGAACCACTGGATAAAAGAATCCAGTAACGTAAATCCCCTCTTTTTGCAGTTCGCGGGCAAACGCCTGCGCAACAACCGCATCACCCAGCATTACCGGAATAATCGCGTGATCGGCCCCTGCCAGCGTGAAGCCTGCTGCGGACATTTGCTCACGGAATTGACGCGCATTCGCCCACAGACGATCGCGCAGGTCGCTACCCGCCTCAACCATCTCCAGCACCTTAATGGAAGCAGCAACAATTGCCGGAGCCAGTGAGTTAGAGAACAAATACGGACGGGAACGTTGACGCAGCCACTCAACAACTTCTTTACGTGCCGCAGTGTAACCACCAGATGCGCCGCCGAGTGCTTTGCCCAGCGTGCCGGTGATGATGTCCACACGACCCATCACGTCACAGTATTCATGGGAGCCACGACCATTTTCACCGACAAAACCGACGGCATGGGAATCATCAACCATGACCAGCGCGTCGTATTTATCCGCCAGATCGCAAACGCCTTTCAGGTTAGCGATCACACCATCCATAGAGAACACGCCATCAGTGGCGATCAGGATATGACGAGCGCCCGCTTCACGTGCTTCTTTCAGACGCGCTTCCAGTTCCTGCATATCGTTGTTGGCGTAGCGGAAACGCTTCGCTTTACACAGACGAACGCCATCAATGATAGAAGCGTGGTTCAGAGCATCAGAGATAATGGCATCTTCTGCTCCCAGCAGCGTTTCAAACAGGCCGCCGTTGGCGTCAAAGCAAGAAGAGTAAAGAATGGCATCTTCCATACCGAGGAATGCCGCCAGTTTTTGCTCCAGTTGCTTATGGGTGTCCTGAGTGCCACAAATAAAGCGCACCGAGGCCATACCAAATCCGTGAGAATCCATACCCGCTTTTGCCGCTGCAATCAGTTCCGGGTGGTTAGCCAGCCCTAAGTAGTTGTTCGCACAAAAGTTAATAACATGGCTTCCGTCAGCCACGGTGATATCAGCCTGCTGAGCAGACGTAATAATGCGCTCTTCTTTAAACAACCCCTCCGCGCGTGCGGTTTCCAGATCGTTCGTTAACTGCTTATAAAAATTCCCACGCATTGCAATTCTCCAGACTGGGCAAATTTCAGCACATATTACCCAATGCTATTGGTTTGTACGAGATGACTCATCATGACTTGTCTAAAATGCAGCATAAATCACGTGTACCCACATAACCTTTCAGGAATGACAGACCTGGCATCACAACCTGACTTACGTTGTCGCGTCATCAATGGCCTGAGACGCTGATGACGGTGCCAGAGTAAATCCTGCCATAGCAAAGGCCTTATTAACCTTAATGATATAGTTATCTTCGTAGAATTCCTCAATCGCCTGCTGAATCTGTTCGCCGGCAGGCAACGTTTTTCCATCAACAATACCTTGTAGCAAGGAAACAAATTTTTCCGGTTCATCAGTAGGGTATAAATTACCGTTTATCCCTTCTTTGATAATGTCTGCAGGCCCCGTTTCGCAATCAGAGCTAATGGCATAAACACCGTGAGCACTGGCTTCAACCAAAACCATAACGAAACCTTCAAAATGAGAAGTTAGCAGCAGGCAGGTGATATTTTTTAGCGTATTTTGAATATATTCCCATGGTGATTTCTGCCAACCATGCCAGTGAATATTTCCACTAATCCCCAACGTTTCAGCTAATGCCGTTAAGGTATCAACATCCGGGCCGGTGCCGACAATATCTAAGGACCACTTCCCTTTTAGTTTAGCCAACCCGTTGAAAAGACTGCGTACATTTTTCTGTCCATCTGCCACAACCCTGCCTACATACACAAACCGGGCATGCTTCTCAGGGGTAGGGATACGGATATCGCATCGCGCAACGGGATTGTAAATCGTTGCAATAGTGCTTTTTTCTATTCCCATCTCAATGAGCTGCTGAGTTATCCCTGAGCTAATTGAAAGATGATAGTCAGCTTTATTAATATACTTGATTTTTTTCTTATAATTATTTTTGTAGAAGTTAAAAATAGAGAAGTGAAACCATGAAAATATTTTCACCTGCTTGCTTGTATATTTCCTTGCAACGTGACTGATGTAACATGAAAGCGTATCCAGGGAAACAATTATATCTGGACTTTCCTGAAGAATAATTTTTCGCAAACCATAAGCAAAACTTAGTCTTCTTAATTTAGTTATTTTTATATTAGAAGATAGATGACAATAGCGCTGCCCTGTGAGCCAGTCATTATTGACATTGCTATTATTATTTTTCTTAAAAAAAACAAAAGAGACATCAATATCAGGGTCTTGCGTTCGCAGCAGCTTCACCAAATTAATACATACCGTCTCCATACCTCCGAGGCCACTGGTTTCATAACCTGTAATAATTATCTTCTTAAGTTGCATATATTATTTTCATTCCAACGACTATTGTCAGTCCCAACACAGTGCTTTACCTTGCTTATTCATTCGTTGATGGCTCCGAAAAAGCCGGCACCGCGCGCCTGAACATCCATTTACGACGTGAATCATACACCACCAGACCCTAACTATTTCAATTAAGAATGACTGAAGCAATAATCAGTACACATGTCACACGCCACATGGCGCGACGTACTGCTGAAGCCGAAGCCATGTAGTGATATGATTAGAGGTATTCGTGTCTGAGATTGTCTCTGACTCCATAATTCGAAGGTTACATTTATGATCATCGTTACCGGCGGCGCGGGCTTTATCGGCAGCAACATCGTTAAGTCCCTGAATGACAAAGGCATCACCGATATTCTGGTGGTGGACAACCTGAAAGACGGCACCAAGTTTGTGAATCTGGTAGATCTGAATATTGCTGACTATATGGACAAGGAAGACTTCCTGATCCAGATTATGGCCGGGGAAGATTTCGGCGATATCGAAGCGATTTTCCACGAAGGCGCGTGCTCTTCCACTACCGAGTGGGATGGCAAGTATATGATGGACAACAACTATCAATACTCCAAAGAGCTGCTGCACTACTGTCTGGAGCGTGAAATTCCTTTCCTGTATGCCTCTTCTGCAGCAACGTACGGCGGTCGTACCTCTGACTTCATCGAATCTCGTGAATATGAGAAGCCGCTGAACGTCTATGGCTACTCAAAATTCCTGTTCGACGAATATGTACGCCAGATCCTGCCAGAAGCAAATTCTCAGATCGTTGGCTTCCGTTATTTCAACGTCTACGGACCGCGCGAAGGTCACAAAGGCAGCATGGCGAGCGTCGCTTTCCATCTCAATACTCAGCTCAATAACGGCGAAACACCCAAGCTGTTCGAAGGAAGTGAAAACTTCAAACGTGATTTCGTCTATGTCGGCGATGTTGCAGCAGTAAACCTGTGGTTCCTGGAAAACGGGGTTTCCGGCATCTTTAACCTCGGTACTGGTCGCGCAGAGTCTTTCCAGGCCGTCGCGGATGCCACGCTGGCATACCACAAAAAAGGCAGCATTGAGTACATTCCGTTCCCGGAAAAACTGAAGGGCCGCTATCAGGCATTTACTCAGGCGGATCTGACTAACCTGCGCGCTGCGGGCTATGACAAGCCGTTTAAGACCGTTGCTGAAGGCGTAACGGAATATATGGCCTGGCTGAACCGCGACGCTTAAGGCAGGCAATCTATGAGGATTCTGGTGGTTGGCCCGTCCTGGGTGGGCGACATGATGATGTCGCAAAGTCTCTATCGCACGCTCAAGGCGCGCTATCCCCAGGCCATAATCGACGTGATGGCACCTGCATGGTGCCGTCCGCTGCTGTCGCGTATGCCTGAAGTCAACGACGCCATCGCCATGCCGCTGGGACACGGCGCGCTGGAGATTGGCGAGCGCCGCAAACTGGGCCACAGTTTGCGTGATAAACGCTACGATCGCGCGTATGTCCTGCCGAACTCGTTTAAATCCGCACTGGTACCCTTCTTCGCGGGTATTCCTCATCGTACCGGTTGGCGTGGCGAAATGCGCTATGGTCTGCTGAACGATGCGCGTGTGCTGGATAAAGATGCATGGCCGCTGATGGTCGAACGCTATGTGGCCCTGGCCTACGATAAAGGCGTGATGCTGTCGGCTAAAGATTTGCCGCAGCCTCTGCTGTGGCCACAATTGCAGGTCAGTGAAGGTGAAAAGTCTCTGACCTGTAGTCAGTTCTCCCTTTCTGCCGAACGCCCCATCATCGGTTTTTGCCCTGGTGCGGAATTTGGTCCGGCGAAACGCTGGCCACACTACCATTATGCTGAACTGGCAAAACAGCTGATCGACGAAGGTCATCAGATTGTGCTGTTTGGCTCGGCAAAAGATCATGAAGCCGGAAATGAAATCCTGGCAACGTTAAGCGTTGAGCAGCAGGCCTGGTGTCGTAATCTGGCGGGCGAAACGCAGCTGGAGCAGGCCGTTATTCTGCTCGCCGCCTGCAAAGCCGTGGTCACCAATGACTCCGGTTTGATGCACGTGGCTGCCGCACTAAATCGTCCGCTGGTCGCTCTGTATGGCCCTAGTAGCCCGGATTTCACTCCACCACTCTCCCACAAAGCTCGCGTGATTCGCCTGATTACGGGCTATCATAAAGTGCGTAGGGGGGATGCTGCACAAGGGTATCACCAGAGCCTGATTGACATCACACCTCAGCGCGTACTGGAAGAACTGAATGACCTGTTGTTACAAGAGGAAGTCTGACGGATGCGGGTTCTGATCGTTAAAACATCGTCAATGGGCGATGTACTGCATACGTTGCCCGCATTAACCGATGCGCAGCAGGCCATTGCGGATATTCAGTTTGATTGGGTAGTGGAAGAAGGGTTTGCTCAAATCCCCTCCTGGCATCCGACCGTTGACCGTGTGATCCCGGTGGCGATTCGCCGCTGGCGTAAAGCCTGGTTTTCCGCCCCCATTAAAGCTGAGCGCAAAGCTTTTCGCGAGGCGGTGCGTTTACAGAACTATGACGTGGTTATCGATGCGCAGGGGCTGGTAAAAAGCGCCGCGCTGGTCACACGTCTGGCGCATGGCATTAAGCATGGTATGGACTGGAGTACCGCGCGCGAACCGCTGGCGAGTCTGTTTTATAACCGTAAGCATCATATCGCCAAACAACAGCATGCTGTTGAACGTACTCGTGAGCTGTTCGCGAAAAGTCTGGGATATATCAAATCCCAGTCGCAGGGGGATTACGCTATTGCGCAGCATTTTCTGAATGAACGCAATGTCGATGCAGGGCAGTATGCCGTCTTCCTGCACGCCACCACTCGTGATGACAAGCACTGGCCGGAAGCGAAGTGGCGGGAGCTCATTGGCTTATTAAATCAAGCAGAAATACGTATTAAGCTCCCCTGGGGGGCTCCGCATGAAGAAGCGCGAGCCAGACGACTGGCAGAAGGATTTGATTACGTAGATGTTTTACCGCGAATGAGTCTTGGGGATGTAGCCCGGATATTAGCCGGCGCTAAATTTGTGGTATCCGTTGATACCGGATTAAGCCACTTGACCGCCGCACTGGATCGGCCAAATGTTACGCTATATGGCCCTACGGACCCGGGGTTGATTGGGGGATACGGGAAGAATCAGGTCACATGTCGTGCCCCGGAAGGAAAGCTTGCTTTGCTTGAACCCACTCAAGTTTATTCTCACATAGCGCTGCTGTAATTATTCAGGTATCGCAGATATGTTAAATTCGTTCTTATACAGTCGCTTTGCTATTTAACATATCTGCAGCTGACTAAAACTATGCACTATATCGTATTTCATCCACGATTAAGCATTATTGCGTTCATCTACTTCCACCAACATAATCCAAGAATAATTCGTCGGGCATGCCAGTATGAGGATGAAATTTTACGTCTGAAAAGTGATTTCTGCTTTTTCTTGTGACTCTTTATCTCTTTACGTTCTTTCTCTAACCAGCTCCCGGACAACTCTTCAGGATGATGGACAAAGTTTGCCAAGTATATATCAGAAAAATATCCCTGACGCATCAGATATGCCCATTCATCTATGATGAAAAAGTTATTTTCAAAACGGGAAACAAGTTTTTGAGCAGTTACCGAATTCATCAAATAACCGCAGGCTCGCAAAACATATCCATGACCAAATATGACTTTGCCGAAGGTCTGGCCACCAATTTTTTTGAGTTTAAGCAAATTTAAGACAACTTTATTCTTATACCTTAAACCATCTTGCCCACCAAGTAGGTATAACGCATCTTTATTGAGAACACTTTCATCAATTGTCGATATAAATTCCTTAAAATTCTGATCGATTATTGCGTCATCCTCAAGAATACAAACCCAATCTTGTCCACTCTGCCCAAACTGTTTAAATGCCTTCATATGGCTTAGTGAGCAACCCAGTTCACCATCAGTAGGCGTATGGTTTTCCCTGTGCTGAAAGTCAGTTAACGGTATCTTGCGCTTTTCTTCGGCAGACAAATTTTTCCCATAGATAGCATCAACGAACGAATACTCGATATTTAATTCATTCATTATATCTGATACGCGTTTTCGTCGGGCATCGTCAAAAGGAAGCGAAATGACCAGCACGTACATGAGTTCAAACCCTCTAATATAATTAAGCCAGCACAGTCATCGTGAAATAAAGGTTAACAATTGCTGGCCAGCTGAATAAACTTAATTAACTATTCTATGTAGCTATACAAAGTCTATTATTTCATATTTATAGTTTATTCTTTGATGTATGATTAATAATTTTATCAGTTTTTTTTGCATAGGTTGCAAAGAGATCAGACTCATCACGAATAATTTTATTAATGTCTTTTTCAAAGTATATCTTCAAAAATCTGAAGTAGTCTCTTTGCGTTAACCCGATGTTCAACGAGGAGAAGTACAAACCAATCAGATCTTTATTGCGCCAACGAACAGGAACCGCATTTCTTATCTGAGCTCGGTGCAGATCAATAACCGACAGTTTGAACGTATTATCCTCAAAATTGGCCGGTTGATGCAATAAGAAGTGGCAGAGATAGCAATCACGGTGATTAACGCCTCCCTGATGCATTCTTCTGACCATAATGGCAAGACGCTCAATTAATGCCATTTTAATTTTCCGCGAAGGTGGATTCACCAACCAATCTGCGCAATAGTCTTCCAGGCTAACCGCCGGGCTCAGATCTTCAGTTATAATAAATGAGATACGGTTGAGCGGATTTATACCTTGTTGCCCGAAACCAACACCGTGCATTGTATCAACATCCAGTTCCTGCAAACGGTGTATAGCATTCCACTCTCTATCAGCTCCGAGTACCGGCAAACGTAAAGAGAACAAGTTTTTGATAACTTCCTTCAGTTTAGTTCCCTGGTGCCATTTCAGGAAATAGCTTTTACCTGCAATCTCAAACCTTATCGTTCTACGCGTTTCGAGCTGTCTAAATGTTTCTCCCTGCAGCTTCTGCACTTCAGAAAAAGCATCTTTCCCTTTCCACAAGGATAAAAATGGTTCTTTTAATTCAACCATGGGCACCACCTATAATAATATCAGCTGCTTTCTCAGGTAGACTATAAAGGTCTTGAGTATCAGCAAAGTGTCGTGCATTCTCTTTCCATGCATTTCTCTGCTCTGAGTCAGTTAAAGAAAAATAAACAGCTTCATTTAATAATTTTTGTTCAAACGGTTCATCAATAACAATGCCGCACTCAGCATCTTTAACATAATGAGCATATCCGCAAACTGCCGTTGTTATGACAGGTAAACCTGCTGCAATTGCTTCAACCAGCACGATCCCTGCGGCTTCCTGGTATGCCGGATGAATCAATAGATCGGCCGCTGCCATTAACTCTGAGACATCATTACGGCCAGGGAAGAACTTGATATTGTCAGCAACACCATTCTCTGTTGCCAGCTTTATATAGCGATCAGGCTTATCCTGACCCACAACAAATAGAATCGTTTGTTTGCGGACAGCTTCCGGTAAGGAAGCAATCGCCTTGATAGTTCTGTCGACACCTTTACGGGTAAAATCAGAACCGATTTGTATAATTAAATACTGGGAATCACTGATATCATTTTCTTTCCTGAAGCTAGCTCTGCAATTTGCTGCCTGAGAGCTGTATTTTCTGTCAGGATAAATCCCCGGCGGAAGGATATGGAAACGCGTTGACTCAGTATGATAGTGCTTCTGAAAATCCGCAATTTGCTTATCTGTTAGCATCAACAGCTGTGTTGATTTTCCCTCAGCAAATGTTGCTTTCTCAAAGGCGGCATAATGTCGGTATCGTGGTGTCAGACGATAGAGCAAACCTTTTTCTTGCGCGACTTTTTCTGCGTAGCAGACATCAGCAGCATAATAAACATCTAATCCAGGCATTTTATTGAACCCAACAACCCGATCTGCTGGATTACTCTCAAGATGTTTACTTACCCACCGATGATACTCAGCATTTTTCCCGTTGTTGGAGCATGACCTCACAGGAACAATGATGATCTCCAGGCTGTCTGGAATATTTCCTTGCCATGATTGTGTGTAAACCCGAACATGATGTCCACGTGATGCGACTGTCGACGCTATACGCAAAAAATCACGCTGTAACCCACCAAAAGGGAAATATTTATACAAACAGAAAGCAATAACCATTTTATATATCCGGATGCTTTATTAGTCGAGTTTAGGTAACCGTGACGCTATGGCTGCAATCACGTCTTCCGCAGGTATAGCAGATAAATATTTCTTACTTCGATCAAGTTTTTCACGCACTGGCATTGGTTGGTAATCACCAGCCCAAAATTGAACCACATCATCAGACCATGGTCGCCAGGCGATATGATCGGTGGCGCCGAAAAGGCAAATGATGGGGGTTTTAACAGCTGCAGCAATATGCATCGGGGCAGAGTCGACACCAATAAAAAGTACAGCATGATCAATTAATGCAGCAAGCTCAGGGAATGTTGTCTTCCCGGCAATTTCAGGTAAAGGTTTGGTTTCACATGCCCTGGCAATCTCATCGACGCAGGCAATATCGCTGGCACCGGGTCCAGAAGTCAGTACAACCTGATACCCCAAATGATGTATCGCATCAATCACCAGGGAGAATCTATCATTCTCCCACGACTTGAATTCTTGTCTCGCCGTAGGCTGTATAACGACATACTTCTGGGTATCAACCTGAGGAAGTTTTTTCCGAACAGATTGCCAGACTTGCTCACCATAAACCATTTTCAGTACCGGGACTGATTCTTTTAAATTTAATGGCATCAACACAGACAAATTGCGTTCAACCCAATGATCGCCACTTAGAGGAACGTGATGAGTAAAACTGTCGCGCCAGAATTTTTTATTTCTGTGTGAGAAATCATGTGTCAACTTTATTGGGCAATCCAAACAACGACACAATAAAGCAACTATCCACTGATCGGTAAGATTGACCACTAAATCATAATGATTGCCACGTAGTACCTTGATCAGCGCTAAGAAATTTTTTGCTTTCTCAAAAGCAGAGCTCTTTTTATTTTTTATGCCATACAAAGCATGGATATCGGGGTTTTCAGATAAAATAGGAATGGTATCTTCGTAGAGTAGAACATCAATATCAGCATCAGGATAATTTTTTTTAAGCGTGCTGATGACCGGTGTGGTTAGCAACATATCGCCGTGAAAGCGCATTTTTATTACCAGGATCTTTTTCACACTATACCCTTTCAGGTTATTGTTAATTTTCAAATCACGCTACCGCCCCAGGCTCAACAGCTACCTGTGTACTGCAGATCACACCATCTTATTTTATCGCTTATATTATACCACTATTCACTTGACAATTCGATATCTATGGAAATTTTCTATGTGAATTAGAGGAAAATTAATATTTACAATATATGAGACTATTTATCATATTATGAAAATTGAGCCTATATTCTCAACGACATCACATAGGCTCATTTTGATGTTAATTTGTTATTTTTCCTGGCTCATTTTTGCCATACAACATCAGGATGGCTATGCTGTATAATAAAAAGACATTTATGAACATCTTTTCAAATAAACAATATACCAGAATATAGCCAACAAGAGAGCACAGTAATGAAATGCTAAAAATATCTTTTTGGCTTCTGGCTCGGATATATATGTCTTTAAATGTAATGAAAAAAGCCGCAGTAAATAAGAAGAGACCAATAGCCCCAACATTATAAAGAATTATCATAAAAAATGGTTCATCTATATTATAGCCGTTATTTCGCTCAGAATATACCCCGCCATTTTTCGGCGCATTATGGTCCTCTAAATACTGATTGTATGTAGAATTCCCATATCCAATACCAAAGATGGCATTGTTGATATTCTCCATTACTAAAGGGAAACGGTCTAAGATGATTTCATCACGACTGGATGTGACGTTATTCATTTGCAGAGTTTGATCGACTTTCATTTTTACCTGACCCACTGTGTTGTAGACCCCGATAAGCAAAGCAGCCATTATAAATAGCAAACCACAGGTAGCAGCCATAAATCTCTTGATGGTTTTACTCACCAGAAATGAAATCAGGAAAATCTCTACAACAACTGCCAAGATCCCTGCGCGGCTCCCGGTGTATGATAAAAAGACGAATGCAAGCGCAGAAATGATATATAATACTGTTTTCAGGAAGTGATTCTTGAATAAAATCGCTCCTGTTAATACAAAAGGAAATAGCATAACAACATAGAATGCGAAACCATAGCGAAGCTGTAGATACAGTTCCTGCTGGTTATTTTTTATAATTCTTAAAATCGGCACTACTAAGACAATATAGGATAGAGTAAGTATCGCCCCAATGACAAAGACCTGTCTCAGTGAGGTTATATGCTTACTGAATGCTCCAAAAAATAACATCATCACTAACGGGTAACGCCAGTCTTTTATCAATATGATAAAGGCATCAAGAGATTTATCTTCATAGGTGAAAAATACAATACAAAAAACACACCACAACGTGAAGAGTAACAATAGTTTTCTCTTCTGCATGAGATCGAGCACAATGTTTTTAATATCTATTTTATTGGCTTTAATATAGTAAATAGATAAAACTACAGCGAGCAAAGAGGTCATATTTAGCACCCCTTGATTATCTATCGTAAATAACCCAAAAATCATTAAAACCAATACAACTTTGCTTAAAATCAAGATATTACCATTTTGACTGTATCTTACTTGATTCATAAAATTCAAATCTCACTTCTTCAAATTGCCTTGTTAATCAACAACAAACACTCGCTAGCACGATTTATGGGGCATATCTTATTATATAACATCGTAAAAATCCCCCATTAATTTTAGTCTCTTCCTCTCACTGTGTACCCTCACTCTAATCACAAAAATATTTTCACATAACATAATGATTAATAAAGAAATTTAATCACCAAGTATCTCTTTCCTTCCTTTACAGTTTGTTCTATTCTATGCCGACAGGAGCGCCATTTTGTCTTACATAAACACGCGTGCACTCTGAAAGAATCAAAAGGAAAAAGATGTGAAAGAAAATATAATAAAATATATTAAGAATGCACATATTGAAAATGACGATAAAAAAAACACATGTATCAATATTACCTATGGCGCTGACAGACCCTTTCTTTACGGTACGGGCGTTTCAATTACATCGGTACTTTTAAATAATCGGGACCTGAACTTCCATTTCCATATTTTCACTAATTATCTTGACGAACATCAACTTCATCTTTTTTCTGTCCTGGCAAGCCAATATAATACCCGCATTACGTTTTATGTACTGGATGATAATGAATTAAAAAATCTACCTACTGCATCTAAGGCATGGAATTATTCAATCTATTTCAGACTTATTGCAATAGATTACTTTGCCGATAAGCTCAGCAGCATTATATATCTTGACTCTGATATTATATGTAAAGGAAGCCTTGCCTCGTTACTCACGGAAGAATTTAATGGCAATGTATTAATGGCTGTCCATGATAGCTTTGTCGATACATCTGCTGTTGTCGGCATAAATCCAGGCCGGTACTTCAACTCAGGCTTCATGTATTTTAACCTTTCAGAATTAAAAGATACTAATTTGACTCTGCAAGTCATTTCAAAGGTTAATGAAAACCGTTTCTCACATCCCGATCAGGATGCGTTGAACGTCCTCTTCAATGATCACGTAAAAATCCTGGACCATAAATTCAATTCATTCTTTAACATCGATACGTTAGCCAGGAAAGGGGGTGATGCCTTTAAAATCACATCACAAACGGTATTCATTCACTATGTCGGCGTCACTAAACCCTGGCATGACTGGGCACAATATTATGCTGAAGTCGAATACTTCAAAATAGCCAGAGAGAATTCGCCGTGGAAAGATATTCCTTTATTGGCACCCACTACGTATAAACAGCTATCACGAAAAAGCACACATTTAAAACACAATGGGCAACTCTTCGGTGCTTTTATTTTCTATGTAAAGTATTTAGTTAAGAAATACCAAACACAGAAAAAACGCTAATGCATTGATATTATTGTCTTTTAGGAATGGTTATGTTTCTGGCATATTCCATAAAAAGATCGGTTTTTATGACCATAACCATTCCGTTTTTAGCCTTCCACTGCTGAGATTACCAAGCGGGACAACACAACTCAGGCCCCCTTTCTCGTGATCCGTACAGTTTCCTCAAAAAATCAGCAAAAATGATGGTAAAGCCATAGTTAAATACATAGAATCCCCAGCACATCCATAAGCCAGCTACTATTATGCTAGAATTGCTTTACACCGCCCTTTTCTACCTTATTCAGCCTTTGATCTGGATACGGCTTTGGGTGCGCGGACGTAAAGCTCCGGCGTACCGTAAACGCTGGGGTGAACGCTACGGTTTTTATCGCCGCCCACTGAAACCAGGCGGTATCATGCTCCATTCAGTTTCCGTGGGTGAAACGCTGGCAGCAATCCCATTAGTCCGCGCTCTGCGACATCGTTACCCGGATTTGCCGATCACGGTAACCACCATGACGCCAACCGGTTCAGAGCGCGTGCAATCTGCTTTTGGCACAGACGTTCAACATATTTATCTTCCCTATGATTTACCGGATGCGTTGAACCGTTTCCTGAATAAAGTTGACCCCAAACTGGTGTTAATTATGGAAACCGAGCTCTGGCCAAATCTGATCGCTGCACTGCATAAGCGCCATATCCCGCTGGTCATCGCCAACGCGCGCCTTTCCGCGCGTTCAGCCGCTGGCTACGCTAAATTAGGAAAATTTGTTAGCAGGCTATTACGCCGCATTACGCTGATTGCTGCGCAAAACGAAGAGGATGGCGCTCGCTTCATTACATTGGGTGCCAAAAGCAATCAGGTCACCGTCACCGGTAGCCTGAAGTTTGATATTTCTGTCACCCCACAGCTGGCCGCTAAAGCAGTTACGTTGCGACGCCAGTGGGCACCGCATCGCCCGGTATGGATTGCGACCAGCACGCATGACGGGGAAGAAAGCATCATCATCGCTGCTCATCAGGCGCTGTTACACCAGTTCCCGAATCTTTTATTGATTCTGGTTCCCAGACACCCTGAGCGCTTCCCGGATGCCATTAACCTCGTACGCCAGGCTGGTCTAAGCTTTACCACACGTTCTTCAGGCGAAGTGCCGTCCTCAAGTACCCAGGTGGTTATTGGCGACACGATGGGTGAGCTGATGCTACTGTACGGAATTGCCGATCTTGCTTTTGTCGGTGGCTCTCTGGTTGAGCGTGGTGGACACAACCCACTGGAAGCAGCGGCACATGCCATTCCCGTATTGATGGGCCCGCATACCTTTAACTTCAAAGACATTTGCGCCCGACTGGAACAGGCAAGTGGGTTGATCACCGTCACTGACGTCACCACGCTGGTGAAAGAGGTTTCGTCCCTTCTGACCGATGAAGATTATCGTAATTTTTATGGTCGCCATGCTGTTGAAGTACTGTACCAAAATCAGGGCGCGCTACAGCGTCTGCTGCAGCTGCTGGAACCTTACCTGCCACCCAAAACGCATTGAGGGCTGTCATGCAAAAACGGGCGATTTATCCAGGAACCTTCGATCCCATAACTAACGGCCATCTTGATATCGTGACACGTGCGACGAGCATGTTTGATCACGTGATCCTGGCAATTGCCGCAAGCCCCAGTAAAAAACCGATGTTCACGCTGGAAGAACGCGTTCAGCTGGCACAGCAGGCAACGGCGCATCTGGGTAATATAGAAGTCATGGGATTTAGCGATTTAATGGCAAACTTTGCCCGCGATAATCAGGCTAATATTCTGATTCGTGGCCTGCGTGCCGTGGCTGATTTTGAGTATGAAATGCAGCTGGCCCATATGAACCGTCATCTCATGCCGCAACTGGAAAGCGTCTTTTTGATGCCATCTAAAGAGTGGTCGTTTATTTCATCATCACTGGTTAAAGAAGTCGCCCGCCACCAGGGTGACGTAACCCACTTCCTGCCGAAAAATGTTCACCAGGCGCTAATGGATAAGTTGAAGTAGCGCATTTAGCCGGGTAAGCCAACAAGGTTTATCCGGCCTGCAATGAATATTATTTCTGACAGCGACGGCAGTAGAACGTTGTACGCTGAGCGTGTTTTGTCGCAATGACTGACGCTCCGCATACGCGACAGGGTTCGCCTTCTCTCCCATAGACCTGCAGCTCCTGAGCAAAATAGCCTGGCTTACCGTCACTTTGCAGAAAATCCTTCAGCGTCGTTCCACCCTGCTCGATAGAGCGCAGCAATACAGCCTTAATAACGCGTACCAGCAGCTCACACTCATCTTTCGACAGCGATGATGCCAGGCGGTCAGGATGAATACCAGCCGCAAAGAGAGACTCACTGGCGTAGATATTTCCCACCCCCACCACCAGCTTGTTATCCATCAGCCAGGGTTTTATCGCCGTTTTCTTCTTTGCGCATTTCTGCTGGAGATAAGCAGTGTTGAAATCGTCGCTCAGCGGCTCTGGGCCAAGATGAGCGAGCACATTATGTCCATCCAGTTCTTTTGTCCACAGCCAGGCGCCAAAACGCCGAGGATCGGTATACCGCAGAACTTTGCCATTACTCATCACTAAGTCGACGTGATCATGCTTTTCTGCGGGAAGTTCTTCAGGAAGAATACGCAGACTACCCGACATCCCCAGATGAATGATAATCCAGCCATCCGTCAGCTCCAGCAGCAGGTATTTCGCACGGCGCTGTACGCTCAGGACAGGTTTATCGCTCAGGCGATAGATTTCCTCGGATACCGGCCAGCGCAAACGACCATTACGCACAGTGGCGTGTAAAATCTTCGCCCCTACCAGATGCGGCTCAATACCACGGCGACTGGTTTCGACTTCAGGTAATTCAGGCATAGCATCTCCGGCGCTGTATCAGGTCTCATTAATATGGGGACGGCCAGAAAACAAAAAACCCCGCCGAGGCAGGGTTTTTCTTTACATCAAAACGAAAATTATTTGATTTTCGCTTCTTTGTACAGTACGTGCTGGCGTACAACTGGATCGAATTTTTTCAGTTCCAGTTTTTCCGGCTTAGTACGTTTGTTCTTCGTGGTGGTGTAGAAGTGACCTGTACCAGCAGAAGAAACCAGCTTGATTTTCTCGCGAATACCTTTAGCCATGATTTATTTCCTCTTTAAGTACTTAGTACTTTTCGCCACGGGCACGCAGTTCAGACAGAACTGTATCGATGCCTTTCTTATCGATTACACGCATACCTTTAGCAGATACGCGCAGGGTGACAAAACGCTTCTCGCTCTCAACCCAGAAACGGTGAGAGTGCAGGTTCGGCAGGAAACGGCGTTTAGTCGCGTTCAGTGCGTGGGAACGGTTGTTACCGGTCACCGGACGCTTGCCAGTAACTTGGCAGACTCGGGACATGTCTATTCTCCAAAAATCAAATTAGCTCGAGCTTCGTATGGGGTATCGGCGCCTCGTCAGGCTTTACAGCCCGGTCATCGCATAGTTCTAAGTGAACTCTCGATTGCCAGGCCCAAATGCCAAACCCGAGATTCTCAAAGGTGGCGTAGTATACGCTGACCCGGCGTTATGCTCAAGTCCCGAACAGACAAAGATCCCGATGGATCGCGTAAAGTGTGTTAAATCCAACCGCGTTCCGCAAAAGAAACGTACTCTCCGCGCCCAATTATCAGATGATCAAGCACCCGGATATCCATGAACTGACAGCATTTCACAACACGCTCGGTGATGAGTTTATCTGCTTTGCTCGGCTCTGCACACCCCGAAGGGTGATTATGCGCAAGGATCACCGCGGAAGCATTCATTTTTATCGCTGCGCGGACAATTTCTCGCGGATGCACCTCTACATGGCTAAGCGTCCCGGAAAAAAGTTTGCTGTGTTTTATCACTCGATGTTGTGAATCCATGAAGATCACCAAAAAGATCTCGCGCTCTTCTTGCGACAGCTGACTTTGCAGAAACTCACGTGCCATTTCCGGGCTAAGTATCGACCTTTCTTCTATCACCCGCACGTCGTAGTAACGTCTTGCCAACTCAGCAATTCCCTTAAGCTGAGCGTACTTCGCAAGGCCAATGCCCTGGACCAGGCTAAAATCCATGTAGTCAGCCGACAACAGACCGTAAAGCGAATCAAATTGTTGTAGCATTTCTTTCGCCAGCGTCAGGACATCTTTACCCAGCATCCCGGTGCGTAAAAAAAGCGCCAGCAGCTCAACGTCGGTCAGCGAGCCTGCCCCCTGCGCCAACAGCTTTTCCCGAGGCATTATACGTCCTGTATTTTCCATGCTTTCCCCTCCTTTCGCATCCGCATGGTGGCATAACACCAGCGGCAGATCGACGTTCTGTTCTCCATTCCTCGTGGCGCTTCGCAAAGTGGATCACGGTCAAAAGCACGATAAATGATGGAGTGTGATAAAATATCCGCCTTCTGGTGTAACCCAACAGGAAAGATCATGATGAGCCTGGCCGGTAAAAAAATCGTACTTGGCGTCAGTGGCGGTATTGCTGCGTACAAAACCCCTGAGCTGGTGCGTCGTTTACGGGAACGCGGCGCAGACGTCCGCGTGGCGATGACCGAAGCGGCAAAAGCCTTTATTACTCCCCTGAGCTTACAGGCAGTTTCGGGCTATCCGGTATCTGACAGCCTGCTCGACCCCGCTGCCGAAGCCGCGATGGGCCATATTGAGCTGGGGAAATGGGCCGATTTGGTTATCCTGGCCCCTGCGACGGCAGACCTGATTGCCCGCGTTGCCGCCGGTATGGCTAACGATCTGGTGTCTACGATTTGTCTGGCAACACCCGCGCCTGTTGCCGTGCTGCCGGCCATGAACCAGCAGATGTATCGCGCTGCCGCGACCCAGCACAATCTGGGCATTCTTGCTTCGCGCGGTTTGCTCATTTGGGGCCCTGACAGCGGTAGCCAGGCATGTGGTGATATCGGTCCTGGACGTATGCTGGATCCGTTAACGATTGTGGATATGGCGGCAGAACATTTTTCACCTGTCAACTCCCTGCAACATCTCAACATCATGATTACGGCGGGCCCGACGCGTGAACCGCTTGATCCCGTGCGATATATTTCCAACCACAGCTCCGGAAAAATGGGATTTGCTATCGCGGCCGCGGCCGCAAAGCGCGGAGCAAACGTCACGCTGGTGTCGGGTCCGGTTTCGTTACCCACACCGCCATTTGTCCAGCGCGTTGATGTGGTGACCGCACTGGAAATGGAAGCCGCCGTGCAATCTGCGGTGCAACAACAGCATATTTTTATCGGCTGCGCCGCAGTCGCGGATTACCGCGCTGAAACTGTCGCCCACGAAAAAATCAAAAAGCTGGCGACGCAGGGCGATGAATTAACAGTAAAAATGGTCAAAAACCCGGATATTATTGCCGGCGTTGCCGCACTGGATGCTAACCGTCCCTTTGTCGTTGGGTTTGCCGCCGAAACAAATAATGTGGAAGAATATGCCCGGCAAAAACGCCTCCGCAAAAACCTTGATGTGATCTGTGCAAACGATGTTTCGCTTTCTACTCAAGGATTTAACAGCGATAGCAACGCATTACACCTTTTTTGGCAGGATGGAGATAAAGTCTTACCGCTTGAGCGCAAAGAACTCCTGGGCCAATTATTACTCGACGAGATCGTGACCCGTTATGATGAAAAAAATCGACGTTAAAATTCTGGACCCGCGCGTAGGGAAACAATTTCCGCTCCCGACGTACGCCACCTCTGGTTCTGCCGGACTTGACCTGCGTGCCTGTCTTGATGACGCCGTAGAACTGGCGCCTGGCGCAACGACGCTGGTGCCAACTGGGTTAGCCATCCATATCGCCGATCCCTCACTGGCCGCGGTGATGTTGCCACGCTCTGGTCTGGGTCATAAGCACGGTATCGTACTGGGTAACCTGGTCGGTTTGATTGATTCCGACTATCAGGGCCAGCTGATGGTATCCATCTGGAACCGTGGCCAGGATAGCTTCACCATTGAACCAGGTGAACGTATTGCACAGATGGTCTTTGTACCGGTTGTGCAGGCTGAATTTAATCTGGTGGAAGAGTTTGAAGCCACCGATCGTGGCGAAGGCGGCTTCGGCCATTCCGGGCGCAAGTAACCCGTAAAGAAGCATCCCGTAGCGTAATAACGCAATAACATACCGCAAACAGTCGTTTGCGGTCGCTGTGTGGATGCCTGCCTGGCAAGTGCTTATTTTCAGGGGTATTTTGTAACATGGTAGAAAAGCAAACTGCGAAAAGGAATCGTCGCGAAGAAATACTTCAGTCGCTGGCGCTGATGCTGGAATCCAGTGATGGAAGCCAGCGTATCACGACAGCAAAACTGGCAGCCTCTGTGGGCGTTTCCGAAGCGGCATTGTATCGCCATTTTCCCAGCAAGACCCGCATGTTCGATAGCCTGATTGAGTTTATCGAAGATAGTCTGATTACCCGTATCAATCTGATCTTAAAAGATGAAAAGGACACCGGCGCACGTCTGCGTCTGATCGTTCTGCTGATTTTAGGGTTCGGTGAACGTAACCCCGGTCTGACGCGCATTCTGACCGGGCATGCGCTCATGTTTGAACAGGATCGTCTGCAAGGCCGTATTAACCAGCTTTTTGAACGTATTGAGGCACAGTTGCGCCAGGTTCTGCGAGAAAAAAGAATGCGTGAAGGCGAAGGTTACGCCGTAGATGAAACGCTGCTGGCCAGTCAGTTACTGGCTTTCTGTGAAGGTATGTTATCTCGTTTCGTGCGCAGCGAATTTAAATACCGTCCAACGGATGACTTTGACACCCGCTGGCCGTTGGTTGCCGCACAGTTGCAGTAACGACTTCGTTTTATCCGGCCTACGTAAGCCGTAGGCCCGGTAAGTGCGTAGGCCGGATAAGCGCAGCGCCATCCGGCAGTTCTTATACCCCAAACTCTTCGCGATACGCCCGTACTGCGGCCAGGTGTTCTGCCATTTCAGGTTTTTCTTCCAGATAAGCAATCAGATCTTTCAGGGTAATGATAGAAATCACCTTGCAACCATAATCGCGTTCCACTTCCTGAATCGCTGAAATTTCGCCGCGGCCGCGCTCCTGACGATCGAGAGAAATGAGTACCCCTGCCAACGTCGCGCCATTTGCCTGGATTATCTCCATGGATTCACGAATCGCAGTACCGGCAGTGATCACGTCATCCACCAGCATGACACGCCCCTCAAGTGCGCTACCGACCAGATTGCCACCTTCACCGTGGGTCTTCGCCTCTTTACGGTTAAAGCAGTACGGCAAATCTTTATCGTGGTGTTCAGCCAGCGCAACGGCCGTTGTAGTCGCAATCGGAATACCTTTGTACGCTGGGCCAAACAGCAAATCGAACTCAATACCGGAATCCACCAGCGCTTCAGCGTAAAAACGGCCTAACAGAGCCAGGTCGCGCCCGGTATTAAACAGTCCGGCGTTGAAGAAATAGGGGCTTTTACGCCCGGATTTCAGCGTAAACTCGCCAAACTTTAGTACCTGCTTGCTAAGCGCAAACTCAATAAACTGGCGCTGATACGGTTTCATGGATTCGCTCCTCATCTCACTTTATTACAGACAAAAAAAAGGCGACTCATCAGTCGCCTTTAAAATCAATTTTCTAACGCCGCCTTCTGCGTCGCTACAATGGATTCGATTCCCCCTCGGGCCAACGCCAGTAGGGTGAGAAGTTCTTCATGGCTGAATGGCTCGCCTTCCGCCGTGCCTTGTACTTCAATAATACGGCCGTCTTCAGTCATCACCACGTTCATGTCGGTTTCTGCGGCAGAATCTTCAACGTACTCGAGGTCACAGAGCGCTTCACCGTTAACAATCCCCACGGAAACCGCTGCAACCATCCCTTTCATCGGGTTAGTTTTCAGTTTACCGCTCGCGACCAGCTTGTTCAGCGCATCAGCTAACGCAACACATGCACCGGTAATTGATGCGGTGCGCGTACCGCCATCTGCCTGGATAACATCGCAATCCAGCGTAATGGTGAACTCACCGAGCGTCTTCAGATCAACAGCGGCGCGCAGCGCGCGAGCGATCAGACGCTGGATTTCCATGGTACGACCGCCCTGCTTACCTTTTGCCGCTTCACGGGCGTTACGGGTGTGCGTGGCGCGTGGCAGCATGCCATATTCTGCGGTGATCCAACCCTGGCCCTGACCTTTCAGAAAACGCGGTACGCCTTCATCAATAGAAGCGGTACACAGCACTTTGGTATCACCAAATTCGACCAGCACGGAGCCTTCAGCGTGTTTTGTATAATTACGGGTCAGGGTGACGGGACGCACCTGATTGGCACTACGACCTGCTGGACGCATGATAAAATCTCCGGCTTGAAACGAATGTGGCTGCGCATTATACGGACTTCCGACTGTTATTCCTATCCTGACAAGACGTGGATGGCTATAATCCTCCCATCTCATCTTTAAAAACAGGAACGTCTATGATCCGCAGCATGACCGCTTACGCCCGGCGTGAAATCAAGGGTGAATGGGGTAGCGCTACCTGGGAAATGCGCTCGGTAAACCAGCGTTATCTGGAAACTTATTTTCGCCTGCCGGAACAGTTCCGTAGTCTCGAACCCGTAGTTCGCGAACGTATTCGCACGCGTCTGACGCGCGGTAAAGTCGAATGTACGCTGCGTTTTGAGCCTGATGCCAGCGCTCAGGGCGAGCTGATTCTGAATGAAAAACTCGCTAAACAGCTCGTTAGCGCTGCTAACTGGGTCAAAATGCAGAGTGATGAAGGTGAAATTAACCCGGTTGATATCCTGCGTTGGCCTGGCGTAATGGCAGCCCAGGAGCAAGATCTGGACGCCATTGCCGCCGAAATCCTCGCCGCGCTTGACGGTACGCTGGATGACTTCGTCGTCGCGCGTGAAACCGAAGGTCAGGCGCTAAAAGCGCTGATCGAGCAGCGTCTGGAAGGCGTCAGCGCTGAAGTCACCAAAGTGCGCGCACATATGCCGGAAATCCTGCAATGGCAGCGCGAGCGTCTGGTAGCCAAACTGGAAGATGCTCAGGTGCAGCTGGAAAATAACCGCCTTGAGCAAGAGCTGGTGCTGATGGCACAGCGTATCGACGTGGCTGAGGAACTGGATCGCCTGGAAGCCCACGTCAAAGAAACCTACAACATCCTGAAGAAAAAAGAGGCCGTTGGCCGTCGTCTGGACTTCATGATGCAGGAATTCAACCGTGAGTCGAACACTCTGGCATCAAAGTCTATCAATGCCGAAGTGACTAATTCCGCGATTGAACTGAAGGTATTGATCGAGCAAATGCGCGAACAGATTCAGAATATCGAGTAAGTCACCATCTCACGTAGCCCGTCAATAAACGGCGGCGCTACGTGCCTTTCCCGACGCTTCAGTTCTCATCTATGCGACCAGAATTATATTTTCTCATCATTTATCATCACCACCCATATCACAAAGCGCATGCCATAACGTGTTTACAACAATTTCGCATTAGCTGTAGTTATTAAAATCACTTCACCTTAGAAAATCTCAATCGTGACAGTGCGCACAAATCGTTAACCTTAGCCCCCAGCAAATCAGGGGGAATACATGCTGTTACACGTTTTATATTTAATTGGTATTACTGCCGAAGCCATGACCGGTGCGCTTGCGGCTGGGCGTCGTCGTATGGATACATTTGGCGTCATTATCATTGCCACCGCGACAGCCATTGGCGGTGGTTCAGTACGCGATATTCTTCTCGGCCATTATCCGCTCGGCTGGGTAAAGCACCCTGAATACGTCATTATCGTAGCCACTGCCGCGGTACTGACCACCATTATTGCTCCCGTTATGCCCTATCTGCGTAAAATATTCCTCGTATTGGATGCGCTGGGCCTGGTGGTCTTTTCTATTATTGGCGCTCAGGTGGCGCTGGATATGGGCCATGGTCCGATTATCGCCGTGGTCGCTGCGGTCACTACCGGGGTTTTCGGCGGCGTATTACGCGATATGTTCTGTAAACGCATCCCGCTGGTGTTCCAGAAAGAACTGTATGCCGGCGTATCATTTGCCGCTGCCGTGCTGTACATCGTGCTGCAGCATTATGTCTCCAGCCACGATGTAGTAGTTATCTCCACCCTGCTTTTCGGCTTTACCGCCCGACTACTGGCGCTGCGCCTGAAGTTAGGTCTGCCGGTATTTTACTATCGCCATGAAGGCCATTAAGGCATAAAGCCCGCGATCCGCTGAGCAGCTAACCAGTTGCTCAGCGCTGTGATCTCCCTATTCTCCAGCCACTGCATCACCTGCCGAGCCCGCCGCTCCCCCATGAAAGGAAGCTGCCGCCAGCTTTGTTCATCGCGTTCTTGCAATTGCTGCCACGAACCATCCCTGCAGGCATTCAGCGTTGCCTGTGTTAACGGTATTCCCATGGCAATCACCCAGCGCGTGAACGGAAGATCGCGTGACAGGTTGAATTGATGCCATAACTTCTCCCCTTTGCTTACACCAAATGTGGATTGTAGTTGTTCCTGAGTTAGCCCGAGCCAGGAAAAGATATGCTCAAAGCGATACGCCTGGTGGAGCTCCCGCCATCCCGCCTCGCCGATGCCCTCGAGCCCTAAGACCTCTTTGGCCCCCAGCCAGACCAGCCTTGCGACAAACTGCGCATAACACTCCCGGGTAGCATAAAAACAGGTTAATGAATTGAAGCGACCCTCAGGTGGCGTTGGCTTAGTACGTTGAGTACTGCGCCAGACGACTTCGTCTATACGGGGGATCCCCTGCCCGGCAAGGCTTATCAGAATCTGATCGCCAGGTGCGATATCCCATTCATTCCAGCGTCGGACAGAGCCAATATTGACGCGCTGCACCCGCTTATCATCCAGCATGACGGGCTTCAACATAGCAACAACGGCAATTTTCCCGCTTTTGCCAACAGAGAACTGAATACCCGTCACCTCAGACACTATGGCCACGGGAGGATATTTCCACGCTGCCAGCCAGTCTCCCTGTCCAGGGAGCCAGTATCGCGCCTGCGGCTCTTTTCCCGTTCGCACAACTACGCCATCCGTCACAAAAGGTAATGCTGAACTCCACCAACTGGCGCGTGCTTGCTCGACATCATCTGCACTCTTCACGGCCCTGGTAAAATGTTGCGTAAAACTGAAACCGGCAGCAGTGAGTTGTTCCAGTCTTTCCGACATGGCAGCCGGTCCATCGGGCCACGCCCAGATAAAAATAGCCAGCGAGCGTAACATTTCCGGATTGCTCTGGCGCATCATCATTCCAGCAACTTTTGAACGGGCGTTCATTCCCCCTCTCTGCTGTTGGATATGCCCTTCCTGCTGTAAAAATATCTCACCCTGCAGAGTACTGTTAGCGAGCTGTCCCTTGGTGATATGGGGTACGGAAGGGATCTGAAGAACCTTTTGCGTCCAGTCTTCACCTTTCAGGCCGTTACCACGGCTAATCGCCCGGACCAAATTGCCATTGCGATAAACCAGCGTCACCGCCACACCATCCACCTTCGGCTGTACCCAGAGATCGCTGCGGGCTTTCATCCATTGCTGTAGCGCTTGCTTATCGGCAAGTTTTCGAACTCCCGTATGGGGAACAGGGTGCGAGACGGTGCCACTTATTGGGGGCGCAGACAGATCTGTTTTGGCTTCATCGCCAAAACAACGTTGCCATTGGATGAGTTGCGCATTGAGCTGGTCATAAACGCCGTCGTCTACGGCACTTTCACCCTGTTTCCAGTAACTGTCATTCCACTGTGTTATCTGCTGCTGTAGTCGTGAAATTTCCTCATTTGCCCGGGCAGGCGACCAGACGGGGCAAACCGCCCATACAGGTAAATTCCAGACCAGCAAAACCAGCCCTATGCATTTCCATGATCCCATGCTACCTCCGCTGAACACTGCATTTCCCGGCAGATATAGCGCGAAGTGAAAGGGAAGCAGAGCGGCAAATATTCACTCTGCGGGCAGCATTCCTGACATTTGCACGTATTGCTGCAAATCGCGGATAAAACAGGAAACTGGTACGCAAAACGCAATAAACATGCGCAAAAAGTGTGACAAAGGCTACGTAGCAAAGCGGCTACGTGTATAATAAGCCCGTATGTAGGCTCTCTTTCGACAATCACATACATTAAGATACTCATGGCTCAAGGCACGCTTTATATTGTTTCTGCCCCCAGTGGCGCGGGTAAATCCAGCCTGATTCAGGCTTTATTAAAGACCCAACCGTTGTATGACACCCAGGTTTCTGTTTCGCACACCACGCGCGCACCGCGACCGGGGGAAGTGCACGGTGAACACTATTTCTTTGTGAACCATGATGAATTCAGAACCATGATTGGCAGAGACGCGTTCCTGGAACACGCGGAGGTTTTCGGTAATTACTACGGCACCTCACGTGAAACCATTGAGCAAGTATTGGCATCCGGCGTAGACGTCTTTTTAGATATCGACTGGCAAGGTGCGCAGCAAATTCGTGAAAAAATGCCGCATGCGCGCAGTATTTTTATTTTGCCGCCATCTAAGATTGAGTTGGATCGCCGTCTGCGTGGCCGCGGTCAGGATAGCGAAGACGTGATCGCAAAACGTATGGCGCAAGCTGTTGCAGAAATGAGCCATTACGCCGAATATGATTATCTTATTGTGAACGATGATTTCGATACCGCCCTGGGCGATTTGAAAACCATCATTCGCGCCGAACGTCTGCGCATGAACCGCCAAAAGCAGCGTCATGACGCTTTAATCAGCAAACTGTTGGCAGACTGAACCCACATTCAGTATCATGCCCAGTCATTTCTTCACCTGTGGAGCATTTTAAGTATGGCACGCGTAACTGTTCAGGACGCTGTAGAGAAAATTGGTAACCGTTTTGACCTGGTACTGGTCGCCGCGCGTCGCGCTCGTCAGATGCAGGTAGGCGGAAAGGATCCGCTCGTACCGGAAGAAAACGATAAAACTACCGTTATCGCGCTGCGCGAAATCGAAGAAGGTCTGATCAACAACCAGATCCTCGACGTGCGTGAGCGCCAGGAACAGCAAGAGCAGGAAGCCGCTGAATTACAAGCCGTTACCGCTATTGCTGAAGGTCGTCGTTAATCACAAAGCGGGTCGCCCTTGTATCTGTTTGAAAGCCTGAATCAACTGATTCAAAACTACCTGCCGGAAGACCAGATTAAGCGTCTTCGGCAGGCGTATCTCGTTGCACGTGACGCTCACGAGGGCCAGACACGTTCAAGCGGTGAACCCTATATCACGCACCCGGTAGCGGTAGCCTGCATTCTGGCCGAGATGAAACTCGACTACGAAACGCTGATGGCTGCGCTGCTGCATGACGTGATTGAAGATACCCCAGCCACCTACCAGGACATGGAGCAGCTTTTTGGTAAAAGCGTTGCAGAGCTGGTAGAGGGGGTATCGAAGCTTGATAAGCTTAAGTTTCGCGATAAGAAAGAGGCGCAAGCTGAAAACTTTCGCAAGATGATTATGGCGATGGTGCAGGATATCCGCGTCATTCTCATCAAACTTGCTGACCGTACCCACAATATGCGCACGCTGGGCTCATTACGCCCGGACAAGCGTCGCCGCATCGCCCGTGAAACCCTCGAAATCTATAGTCCGCTGGCACACCGTTTAGGTATTCATCACATTAAAACCGAGCTGGAAGAGCTGGGTTTTGAAGCGCTGTACCCGAACCGCTATCGCGTGATTAAAGAAGTGGTTAAAGCCGCTCGCGGTAACCGTAAAGAGATGATCCAAAAAATCCTCTCGGAAATCGAAGGGCGTTTGCAAGAGGCAGGCATTCCGTGTCGCGTAAGCGGGCGTGAGAAGCACCTGTACTCTATCTACTGCAAAATGGTGCTCAAAGAGCAGCGTTTTCACTCCATCATGGATATCTACGCTTTTCGCGTTATCGTTCATGATTCCGATACCTGCTATCGCGTACTCGGCCAGATGCATAGCCTGTACAAACCACGTCCTGGTCGCGTGAAAGACTATATCGCCATTCCAAAAGCGAACGGATATCAGTCTTTGCACACCTCAATGATCGGCCCTCACGGCGTTCCGGTTGAAGTACAGATTCGTACTGAAGACATGGACCAGATGGCAGAGATGGGTGTCGCAGCGCACTGGGCTTACAAAGAACACGGCGGCGAAAGCAGCACCACTGCGCAAATCCGCGCTCAGCGCTGGATGCAAAGCCTGCTGGAACTGCAGCAGAGCGCCGGTAGCTCATTTGAATTTATTGAAAGCGTCAAATCTGATCTCTTCCCGGATGAGATTTATGTTTTCACACCGGAAGGGCGCATTGTCGAACTGCCCGCTGGTGCAACGCCTGTCGACTTCGCCTACGCCGTGCATACCGATATCGGTCACGCCTGCGTCGGCGCGCGCGTCGACAGACAGCCTTACCCGCTTTCACAACCGCTCTTTAGCGGTCAGACAGTTGAGATTATTACCGCCCCGGGTGCGCGCCCGAATGCAGCATGGCTCAACTTCGTCGTCAGTTCGAAAGCGCGCGCCAAAATTCGCCAGTTGCTGAAAAACCTCAAGCGCGATGATTCCGTGAGTCTGGGTCGTCGACTGCTCAACCATGCACTGGGCGGTAGCCGTAAACTGGCTGAGATCCCGCCAGAGAGCATCCAGCGTGAGCTTGAGCGCATGAAGCTCGCCACGCTTGACGATCTGCTCGCAGAAATCGGTCTGGGTAACGCCATGAGCGTGGTGGTAGCGAAAAACCTCCAGCAGGGCGAAGCAACAGCGAACGTCCCAGCACAATCTGGCCATGGTCATCTGCCGATCAAAGGCGCAGACGGCGTGCTGATCACCTTCGCGAAATGCTGCCGTCCAATTCCAGGCGATCCCATCATTGCCCACGTCAGTCCGGGCAAAGGTCTGGTGATTCACCATGAGTCCTGCCGTAATATTCGTGGCTACCAGAAAGAGCCAGAGAAATTTATGGCGGTGGAATGGGATAAAGAAACAGAGCAGGAATTCATCACCGAGATTAAGGTGGATATGTTTAACCACCAGGGTGCTCTGGCGAACCTGACGGCGGCAATTAACACGACCACCTCCAATATTCAAAGTTTGAATACGGAAGAGAAAGATGGCCGCGTTTATAGCGCCTTTATTCGCCTGACCGCTCGCGATCGCGTGCACCTGGCGAATATCATGCGCAAAATTCGCGTCATGCCGGACGTGATAAAAGTCACCCGTAACCGAAACTAATTTTCTACACGAAATCATTCGAATTGCATCAAGGCGGCAAACGAATGAATCCCCATGAGCGTACTAAAGTACGTGATTGGGGTGAGTGAGAGCAGCTAACGCCGAGGCAATTTGAAGGATGATGTGTATATGAATGAACAGCGCTATGCACGTATCCGCGAGATGCTCGCACGTCGTCAGCCCGATCTGACCGTCTGCATGGAGCAGGTTCACAAACCTCATAACGTTTCTGCGATTATTCGTACTGCAGATGCGGTCGGCGTGCATGAAGTCCACGCCGTCTGGCCGGGTAGTCGTATGCGCACCATGGCCTCTTCTGCCGCAGGCAGCAACAGTTGGGTGCAGGTGAAAACTCACCTTACCATTGGCGATGCGGTCACACATTTAAAAAGCCAGGGCATGCAGGTCCTGGCAACCCATCTGTCAGATAAAGCCGTGGATTTTCGCGAGATTGATTACACGCGTCCCACCTGCATCCTGATGGGCCAGGAGAAAACCGGCATCACTCAGGAAGCGTTGGATCTGGCTGATCAGGACATCATCATTCCCATGACTGGCATGGTGCAGTCGCTGAACGTTTCGGTCGCCTCCGCGCTGATTCTGTACGAAGCACAGCGCCAGCGGCAAAACGCTGGGATGTACCGACGAGAAAACAGCATGCTGCCACAAGACGAGCAGCAGCGCTTACTGTTTGAAGGCGGCTATCCGGTGCTGGCGAATGTCGCTAAGCGCAAAGGCCTTCCCTACCCTCACGTAAACACGCAGGGCGAAATTGAAGCCGATGCAACGTGGTGGGCCACTATGCAGTCTGCGAGATAAACGCGATGAAAGGCCGTTTACTGGATGCCATCCCACTCAACTCTCTGACCGGCGTTGGCGCAGCGCAAAGCAGTAAACTGGCGAAAATTGGCCTGCACACCGTACAGGACCTCCTGCTACACCTCCCCCTGCGTTACGAAGACCGTACCCATCTGTACCCAATTGGCGAACTGCTGCCGGGCGTCTATGCCACCGTTGAAGGCGAAGTGCTGAACTGCAATATCACCTTCGGCGGTCGCCGGATGATGACCTGTCAGATCAGCGATGGTTCCGGCATTCTCACCATGCGCTTTTTCAATTTCAGCGCAGCAATGAAAAACAGTCTCGCCACCGGGCGTCGGGTACTGGCCTATGGCGAAGCCAAACGCGGGAAATACGGCGCAGAGATGATCCACCCGGAATACCGCGTGCAGGGCGATCTCAGCACGCCGGAATTGCAGGAAACTCTCACTCCGGTTTACCCGACAACCGAAGGCGTGAAGCAGGCCACGCTGCGCAAGCTGACCGATCAGGCACTGGATCTGCTCGATACCTGCGCCATTGCCGAACTGCTGCCACCAGAGCTGTTACAGGGCATGATGAGCCTGCCCGAAGCACTGCGCACGTTGCACCGCCCCCCACCGTCGCTGCAACTCAGCGATCTGGAAACAGGACAACATCCGGCGCAGCGACGTCTGATTCTCGAAGAACTGCTCGCACATAACCTCAGCATGCTGGCATTACGCGCCGGGGCGCAGCGTTTTCATGCCCAGCCGTTAAGTGCTAACAACGCGCTAAAAGATAAGCTGTTGGCAGCATTGCCGTTCAAACCTACTGGCGCGCAAGCCCGCGTCACCGCGGAGATAGAACGCGACATGGCGCTGGATGTGCCGATGATGCGCCTGGTGCAGGGCGATGTCGGCTCCGGTAAAACCCTGGTTGCAGCGTTAGCCGCCCTGCGAGCTATCGCACATGGTAAGCAGGTTGCGCTGATGGCCCCCACCGAATTATTGGCTGAACAACATGCGAATAACTTCCGCAGCTGGTTCGCGCCACTGGGCGTTGAAGTGGGCTGGCTGGCGGGCAAACAGAAAGGCAAAGCGCGTCTGGCGCAACAGGAAGCCATCGCCAGCGGTCAGGTGCAGATGATTGTCGGTACTCATGCAATTTTCCAGGAACAGGTTCAGTTCAACGGTCTGGCACTGGTTATCATCGACGAACAGCACCGCTTCGGGGTGCATCAACGTCTGGCGCTGTGGGAAAAAGGTCAGCAGCAGGGTTTCCACCCGCACCAGCTCATCATGACCGCCACGCCGATTCCGCGCACCCTGGCGATGACGGCCTATGCTGACCTCGACACATCGGTCATTGACGAACTGCCTCCGGGACGTACGCCGGTCACCACGGTCGCCATTCCGGATACCCGCCGCAGCGATATTATTGATCGCGTGCGCAACGCCTGTACCCACGAAGCGCGCCAGGCATACTGGGTCTGTACGCTGATTGAAGAGTCTGATCTGTTAGAAGCTCAGGCAGCAGAAGCAACGTGGGAAGAGCTTAAGATTGCGCTGCCAGAACTCAATATTGGCCTGGTACACGGCCGTATGAAGCCCGCCGAGAAGCAGTCAGTAATGGCGGCCTTTAAGCAGGGTGAACTGCATCTGTTGGTTGCCACCACGGTGATTGAAGTGGGCGTGGACGTGCCAAACGCCAGCCTGATGATTATTGAAAACCCGGAGCGCCTGGGCCTGGCCCAGCTGCATCAACTACGTGGCCGCGTAGGTCGTGGCGCGGTGGCCTCCCACTGCGTCCTGCTGTACAAATCACCGCTGTCAAAAACTGCGCAAAAACGCCTGCAGGTTCTGCGCGACAGCAACGACGGATTCGTGATTGCGCAAAAAGATTTAGAGATCCGCGGCCCCGGCGAGCTGTTAGGTACTCGCCAGACCGGAACGGCAGAATTCAAGGTCGCAGATTTACTGCGTGATCAGGCGATTATCCCGGAAGTTCAGCGCATTGCTCGCCATATTCACGAACGTTATCCGCAACAGGCCGTGGCGCTAATAGAGCGCTGGATGCCGGAAACCGAACGCTACTCCAACGCATAGTCGATTCATAGCGGCGGCGGATGTTACCCCGCCGCACAGCCGTTATTGCGCAAAAATCGGTAACAGCAGATACAGCTTAATCACCAGTGCGTTGACGATATCGATAAAGAATGCCCCCACCATCGGCACCACCAGAAACGCCATATGGGATGGCCCAAAGCGTTCGGTAATCGCCTGCATGTTGGCAATCGCCGTCGGCGTCGCGCCGAGGCCAAAACCGCAGTGTCCGGCAGCCAGCACAGCGGCATCGTAGTTCTTACCCATCATGCGCCAGGTAACGAATATCGCATACAGCGCCATGAAAATGGTCTGCACAACCAGGATTGCCAGCATCGGCAAGGCCAGAGAAGCCAGCTCCCACAGCTTCAGGCTCATCAGCGCCATCGCCAGGAACAGCGACAGGCTAACGTTACCCAGCACAGAAACCGCACGCTCGAACACCCGATAAAAGCCCAGTAGTGCCAGACCGTTACTGAGGATCACCCCAACAAACAGCACGCAAACGAAGGTCGGCAGTTCCAGCACCGTTCCAACCAGCATTTGCGCAACGATTTTACCCACCGTCAGACAGATAGCGATCAGCGCGATGGTTTCAATCAACACCAGTGAGGTGATCATGCGCCCAACGTCCGGCTTTTCAAATGCGGTCGGCACAGCCTGATCGTCCGGCATACCGTCTGGCGTGGTGGAGTGTTTGACCAGATAGCGCGCCACCGGACCGCCAATCAGCCCACCCAGCACCAGGCCAAACGTTGCGCAAGCCATCGCCACTTCAGTCGCATTGGTGAAGCCATAACGTTCAATAAACAGCTTGCTCCATGCTGCCCCGGTTCCATGTCCACCAGAGAGGGTGATCGAGCCAGCGATCAGACCCATCAGCGGGTCCAGACCCAGCAGGGTCGCCATACCAATACCGATTGCGTTTTGCATCAGCAACAGGCCAACAACCACAATCAGAAAAATACCCACCACGCGGCCGCCAGCACGCAAACTTGCGATATTGGCGTTCAGACCGATAGTGGCGAAGAAGGCCAGCATCAACGGATCACGCAGGGTCATATCGAAGTTAACTTCCCAACCCATGCTTTTTTTCAGCACCAGCAGCGCAATCGCCACCAGCAGGCCGCCCGCTACGGGTTCGGGAATGGTGTATTTTTTCAGGAAGGAAACAGACTGGACGAGCTTACGTCCCAGCAGCAACACAAGGGTTGCCGCAACCAGCGTTGATAACGTATCGAGATAAAACATTTACAGCTCCATTAGTGCGTTTAGCACAATCACGCACGATGCATTCCAGACCGATTTTTAGCTCTTATTGAGTTTTCGGGGTGGATTTTAAGCAGAAAATGATGAAAAGTTATATAAAAATGTTTGTTTATCCGTTTTAAATATTAAAAACACCTGCTAGCAAACGTTTGCTTTTCTGCCCTGGTCAGATAAAATCACCGCTTTTCCACCATGGGATTGCCTCTGATGTCCGTTAACGCCGTAGAGTCAACAAATGCGCAACCGGTTGCGCAGACTCACAACAGTGAACTGATTTACCGTCTTGAAGATCGCCCCCCGTTAGCCCAGACCTTGTTTGCCGCCTGTCAGCATCTGCTGGCCATGTTCGTCGCGGTAATTACTCCCGCTCTGTTAATTTGCCAGGCGCTTGGTTTACCGGCTCAGGATACTCAACACATTATCAGTATGTCGCTGTTCGCCTCCGGTGTAGCTTCTATCATTCAGATCAAAGCCTGGGGGCCGGTAGGCTCAGGGCTGCTATCCATTCAGGGCACCAGCTTTAACTTTGTTGCGCCACTGATTATGGGCGGTACGGCGCTAAAAACCGGTGGCGCAGATGTCCCAACCATGATGGCGGCGCTGTTCGGTACGTTGATGCTGGCAAGCTGCACCGAGATGGTTATCTCACGCGTACTGCATTTGGCGCGGCGGATCATTACCCCATTGGTCTCAGGCGTGGTGGTGATGATTATCGGCCTGTCGCTGATTCAGGTGGGTCTGACATCAATTGGTGGTGGCTATGCCGCAATGAGCGACAACACCTTTGGTGCACCGAAGAATTTACTGTTGGCAGGCGTGGTGCTGGCACTAATCATCCTGCTTAACCGTCAACGCAACCCTTACCTGCGTGTTGCGTCATTGGTGATTGCGATGGCGGCAGGCTATCTGCTGGCCTGGTTTATGGACATGCTGCCGCAAAATACCGCACCGGTAAGCCAGGACCTGCTAATGGTGCCAACGCCGCTGTATTATGGCTTGGGTATCGACTGGAGTTTACTGCTGCCGCTGATGCTGGTCTTTATGATCACCTCGCTGGAAACCATCGGCGATATTACGGCCACCTCTGATGTCTCCGAGCAGCCGGTTTCTGGTCCGCTGTATATGAAACGCCTGAAAGGCGGCGTGCTGGCGAACGGTCTGAACTCGTTTGTTTCCGCTGTGTTCAACACCTTCCCGAACTCCTGTTTTGGACAGAACAACGGGGTTATTCAGTTAACGGGCGTTGCCAGCCGCTACGTCGGTTTTGTGGTGGCGCTGATGTTGATCGCGCTGGGCCTGTTCCCGGCGGTCAGCGGTTTTGTACAGCATATTCCTGAGCCAGTACTGGGCGGGGCAACGCTGGTAATGTTCGGTACTATCGCCGCATCCGGCGTGCGTATTGTGTCCCGCGAGCCGCTGAACCGTCGCGCGATTCTGATTATCGCGCTGTCGCTGGCCGTCGGCCTGGGCGTCTCCCAGCAGCCGTTGATCCTGCAGTTCGCCCCGGACTGGGTGAAAAACCTGCTCTCTTCCGGCATTGCCGCAGGCGGTATTACCGCTATCGTTCTGAACCTGGTGTTCCCACCAGAAAAGCAATAAGCAAAATGCGGCGTTGATTCAGAATCAACGCCGTTGTAACGCTCTTTCACCATTCCCGCCTTGAGCATTGCGTCTAAATCGTGCATAACTTGACTATGTGCACTTCGCGGGATGGAAGACCATGAAATTTATTGGAAAGCTGCTTCTTTACGTGCTGATCGCCCTTGCAGTGGCGATCCTCGGCCTTTATTTTCTACTGCAAACCCGCTGGGGCGCAGAGCACGTCAGCGCCTGGGTTTCACAGAACAGCAGCTACCATCTGGCCTTTGATGCCATCGATCACCGGTTTTCTTCCCCTTCCCATATTCTGCTGGAAAACGTCACCTTTGGCCGGGATGGTCAGCCCGCCACGCTGGTCGCCAAAACGGTCGATATTGGACTCAGTAGCCGACAAATCACCGACCCGCTGCACGTAGACACCATTTTGTTGCAAAACGGCACGCTGAATCTTTCCCAGCAAACCGCGCCGTTGCCGTTTCAGGCCGATCGCCTGCAATTGCAGGATATGGCGCTTAACAGCCCCGGTAGCGAGTGGAACCTCAGCGCCCAGCGCGTTAACGGCGGCGTCATTCCCTGGAGCCCTGAGGCAGGTAAAATTCTCGGCAGCAAAGCGCAAATTCAGCTCAGCGCCAGTTCGTTGACGCTCAACGATGTCCCGACCACCAACGTCTTGATTGAAGGCAGCATTGACCATGACCGGGTGACGCTTAGCAATATTGGCGCAGACGTAGCGCGTGGAGCATTAACCGGCGTAGCGCAACGCAATGCCGACGGGAGCTGGGTAGTGGAGAATCTGCGCCTGAACGATATCCGGCTGCAAAGCGACAAATCGCTGGCCGACTTTTTTGCCCCGTTAAGCACCATTCCTTCCCTGCAAATTGGTCGTCTGGAAGTAACGGATGCCCGTCTGCAAGGCCCCGACTGGGCGGTGACGGATCTCGATCTGAGCTTGCGCAACATGACCTTCAGCAAGGACGACTGGCAAACTCAGGAAGGAAAATTGTCGATGAACGCCAGCGAGTTTATCTACGGCTCTCTGCACTTCTTCGATCCGATTCTGAACGCCGAGTTCTCACCCCAGGGCATTGCGCTGCGCCAGTTCACCACCCGCTGGGAAGGCGGTATGGTCAGAACATCCGGAAACTGGCTACGCAGCAACAAAGCGCTGGTTCTCGATGATGCCGCTATTGCCGGTCTGGAATACACGCTGCCGGAAAACTGGAAGCAGCAGTGGATGAAACCTCTGCCAACATGGCTAAACAGCCTGACGCTGAAGAAATTTAGCGCCAGCCGCAATCTGGTAATTGATATCGACCCGAGTTTCCCGTGGCAGCTCACCGCGCTTGACGGTTACGGCGCTAACCTCGGGCTGGTACAGAACAATCAGTGGGGGATCTGGAGCGGGAGCGCCGCCCTCAACGCCGCTGCTGCTACCTTTAACCGCACGGATGTACGTCGTCCTTCGCTGGCGCTGACGGCGAACAACAGCACCATCAATATCAGCGAACTGAGCGCCTATACGGAAAAAGGGCTGCTGGAGGCCACCGCCAGCATTTCGCAGTTGCCTCAGCGCCAGGCTCAGATCAGCCTGAACGGACGCGGCGTGCCAATGACGATCCTGCAGCAGTGGGGCTGGCCCGCATTGCCGCTTTCCGGCGATGGTAATATTCAGCTTACCGCCAGCGGCAATATTCAGGCCGATGCGCCGCTCAAGCCAACGGTCAGCGGCCAACTGCATGCGGTGAACGTGGAGAAACAGCAGGTCACGCAGACCATGCAGGCGGGCGTGGTTTCAGGGAGTGAAGTCACAGCACCACCACCTGCGCAATAATTTATTGCCCGGTGGCGCTTCGCTTACCGGGCCTACTCACGCTCATAAACGAATATATTCACTGCACAACAGCCACTTCACCGGCTCATCCTCTTCAATCGCCGGGAAGCGACCGCCAGGTTCCAGAAAGTGGTTGTCATGCAGGTCGTCATTGACCATCGAGATTTCCCAGCCCAGCACGAACGCCTTCTCCGCCCAAAAGCGATGATACAAGCGCGGCGGCAGGCACACCCCCTGTCCCGGTTTCAATACCAGCGTCTCGCCAGCGTCAACGGTACGCCGCTGACCATCGACGCTAACTTCAACAATACGCCGTGCGTCATACCCGTCATCAGGCGTGGCCCATGCCAGCTGCATACATAAGTCACCGCCGCCGCGATTAACGATATCTTCCATTTTATGGCGATGAAAATGCCATGGCGTTTGCTGATCCTGCTGAATTTGCAGCATCTTTTCGGCGTACGGTTTGGGGTAATTTGCTGAGCCTGGCTGACCATTGCGCAACGTCAGTAACGTCAGTCCCGTTTGCGCAAAATCTCCACGCCCAAAGTCGGTAATATCCCAGCCCAGCTGGAGATCGCACACTTCACGCCACAGAGATTGATCCTGTTGTCGCCAGGCATCGATCGTAAAATATGCAAAATCAGGCAGACAGACCCGAAAAGTCTCGGCGATGGCATGCGCTTTATCGACGGCATAATTAATATGTGAACGCTTCATTCCACTTTTCCTTGTTGCGAAAGAGGCGGGTCGCCCCGCCTGCATGCCGTTAGTAAAGTGATGCTTTGCCGGTTGAACCGAACAATTTCATTTTGTGGCGGATCACGTCACGCGCGGCGCTAATGGCTTCTGGGTAGATTACGTTCGGGTCCCACCAGGTTTCTTTCGCCAGGATTTCGCGGACTTTCTGGAAGTAGGCATATTTCATATCGCTGGAAATGTTGATTTTGCCAACACCCAGCGTGACGGATTCGGCAATTTCCGTATCCGGATTCGCGGAACCACCGTGCAGCACCAGCGGAATATCCACACGCCCGGCGATGTCGCGCAGGATGTTCATTTGCAGCTCTGGCTGCATCCCTTTCGGGTAGATCCCGTGCGCGGTTCCAATCGCCACCGCCAGCGTGTCTGCACCGGTTCGGGCGATAAAATCCTCTGCCTGAGCAGGATCGGTATAAGTAACCTTCGACACGCCGCCTTCCACTGACGTCCCGGTCTGACCAATCGTACCCAACTCCCCTTCCACAGAAACACCTACCGCATGCGCCAGCTTGACCACTTCGCGGGTCAGCGCCACGTTCTCTTCATACGGCAGCAGCGAGCCATCAATCATCACCGAGGTAAACCCACACTGAATCGCCCGCAGCACATGCTCAACCGAAGCGCCGTGGTCCAGATGCAGAGTAAACGGCACTGGGCTACGCATCGTGATATCACGGACGTAGCTAAAAAACGCATCGCCGACAAAATCATGTTCGCTGGGGTGAATGGAGATAATCGCCGGGGTGTTGGTCGCTTCCGCTTCTTCCACAACTGCACGTACAAAGCAGCTGTCCGCCACGTTGAATGCGCCGATGGCAAAACCGTGCTGACGGGTAGGTTGCAGTAATTCTTTCATCGAAACTAACATGTTAATTCTCCAGTTTCAGGGTGTAGAAAGCCCTGCCAGTGCGTCATCGCAGAGGCATAGAAGGCGTTACAGAAAATGAATCAGGCTTTGCCGATAGCGCCGCTGGCCTGCAGGTACGGAATAATGGCTTCCTCGCAGGCCTGCTCCATCAGGGCGAGGGCATCAACGAGTTCACCGGATGTGTCACGACACAGGGTATGCAGCAGCGCAGCCTTTCCGGCTTCAAAGACCGCTGCGCCAACGTTTATCTTGGCGACGCCAAACATCGGACAGCGCTGTAGCTGATCAAACGGCGTCCCGCTGCCGCCATGCAGCGCCAGAGGTACCGTTGATAACCGGGCAATTTCCTCCAGCCGCTGGAAATCAATGGCTGGCGTAACGCCCAGCGCGTACATGCCGTGCGCCGTACCCACCGACACCGCCAGCAAATCGATCCCGGTCTGTTGGATAAAGGGTTCCACGTCGGCGGCCTGAGTCATCAAATCAGCGTTAGCGGCATGGTCATAGCGCGGAGCATCGGCCAGATGGCCCAGCTCGCCTTCCACGCACAGAGAAACGCTGGCTGCGAGCTCAACCACTGCACGGGTCTGGCGAATATTCTCCTCCAGCGCAAAGGCGGAGGCATCGATCATTAACCCGCTGAATCCGGCGCGAAAAGCCTGGCGAATGCGTACAGGATCCTTTCCATGATCCAGCGCCAGCGCGACCGGTACCGAGGCTTCCTCTGCCAGCGTTTTGACGACCGCAGCGGCTATCGGGGCCGGAAAATGCTCCAGATGCCCCTGATACAGATTCAGAATGATGGGCGCACGGTGTTTCTCTGCCACCCGAACCGCCGCGCGGGCGCTTTCCAGGTTCATGCAGTTGATGGCCAGCAGCGCGTACTGCTCGCGCCAGGCTTTCGCCACCATGCTTTTCATATCGGCAAACATACGGCCTCCGGTTATTCCAGGGTGAAGGTGATCTCTTCGTCTTTCAGTTTTTGATCGCTGAGTTCATCAAACTCTTCGTCACGCTCGGTCACCGGTTTCTTCCACAGCGACAACATGACACCGCAAATCACTGTGCCGATCCCCAGCGCCAGGCAAAACAGCAGCGGATGCGTAAAGAGCGGGACCACAAACATGCCGCCGTGCGGTACTGGGCTTTCGACACCCCACACCATAATCAGGCCGCCCGCAATCGCCGAGGCCACCACGCAGGAGCCCACCACACGCAACAGGTCGCGCGCTGCAATCGGAATGACCCCTTCGGTAATCATGCAGATCCCCATCGGGAATGCCGCTTTCAGCGCCTCGCGCTCCGCACGGGTGTATTTGTGACGCGTCAGCAGGAAAGAGAGCGTAATGCCGAACGGAGGGATCATCGAGCCAACAAACTTCACCGCTTCCGGACCGTACACACCGCTGACCAGCATGCCGTCAGCAAACAGCGACATGGTTTTATTCACCGGTCCGCCGAAGTCGAATGTCGCCATCGCACCGAGGATAGCGCCCATCAGAAAGCGGGATCCGCCCTGCATGGACTCCAGCAGATGAATCAACGCGTCCTGCAGCCAGGCTATCGGCTTGCCAATCAGCGTCATCATCAACAGGCCGCCAATGACGGTACTCAGTACCGGCAACACCATGATGGGCATCAGCCCCTGCATCGACTGTGGCAAACGGATATAGCGCTTAAGAAGCAGTACGGTATAACCGACCAGGAACCCGCCCAACATCCCGCCGATAAAACCGGTATGAATTTCGCCGCAAACAAAGCCGACAATCAGGCCCGGCGCAAATCCGGGACGATCGGCAATGGAGTACGCAATCGCCGCACTAATCAGCGGTACGATTAACCCCATCCCCCAGCCGCCAATCTGGTTGAGCATCCAGGGTATGGTTCCTGTTTTTTCACCCACGTTAGTGCCGCCAAGTATTTGCCCGAGAGCAATACAGATCCCGGCGGCGACAATTAACGGGATCATCCACGAAATCCCCGTTAATAAATGTCTTTTTATTTCCTGAGATAGCGGAATTTTATTTTCACTCATGTGAAATCCCTCCAGAATGAGGATCGCTACTGGTTATTATTAACTAATGATTTTTCGACCTTTTCAAGAAACTGAATGGGCGATTTTATGACGATTTCGGTTTTCACTCGCACAATGCGTTTATTTGAAAATCGTTCCTCCCCTTTTATTTTGACATCGACAGCAAGAATTACGACATCAGCTGCAGAAATATCCTCTGTCAGCAGTTCGTTTTCCGTGCCGATAGTTCCCTGGGTTTCAACTCTTATATTATGACCAAGCGCTTTAGCACCTTTAATTAGCTTCTCACGAGCAATATAGGTGTGCGCAATACCCGCCGTACAGGCGGCAACACAAACAATATTCATAACATGCTCCACTTTTTATTTAGCAGACATTGGATTCAGCATATTGACTAAAAAGCTCAATAATTTTCTGTGGACTGCTTTCGACTAACAGTTGTTCAATAATGTCGTCATCCGCCAACGCGCCGGCAACCTGCGAAAGCAGACGAATATGTGTAGTGTTTTGATCTTCAAGACGTACGGCAAACAGAATGATGCAGCGCACGTTGCTGCCATCCAGGGTTTCCCAGGGAATATCCTGACGGGTACGCCCAATTGCCAGCGTGGTATTGACCACTGCCGAGGATTTCCCGTGCGGGATCGCAATATGATTTTCGAAGCCGGTCGAGCCTTCTGATTCACGCTGCCAGACATCCTGAATAAACGTTTCCCGACAGCTAATTGCCCCATCTTTTTGCAGAATATCCGTCAGTTCCTCAATAGCCTCCGTTTTGTTTGTGGCCTTCATGTCCAAAATAACGCGATTTGTATTGAGTATTTTCGTGATGTCCATCAATCATACCTCATGGAGTTCAGACATTAATTTTCGACGACCAGCGACGTCGCCCGATGTAATTTTTCCGTAATAACCGTTTCTGTTACCCGCTTAATATCTGCATCATTGAAAAAGGCGGTGACATACACGACCGGCATAGCAACGGCAGGTAAATTTATCGTCGATACCACCAGTTCAATATCGTCCGTCAGTACGGAGGGCAGGCTGCCTGCCGATACCACGCCGACGATAGTCCAGTCCGGAAAGGCGCGCAGAATACGGCTTTTGAGTAAGTGAGAGGTGCCAATACCGGTTGAGCAGACCAGCAGCACGCGCTTACGCGCTATCTGCCGCTCCATTGCGGCTTGAAAATGCACGGTTAAATATCCCACCTCATCTTCCGACACGGACCGCTCGCCCCAACCGCTAAACACCCGATTCACCGCGCACTGGGTCAGACGCCACACGTCCTGCAACTCGCCTTTAATATCCTCCAGCAGCGGATTACGAATGCGGATCTGGTAGTTCAGGCGGTTAATCAGCGGCTTAATGTGGATCAGCAATCCGTCATACAGCGCCGTGTCCTGGCTAAGATCGCTGTCGACCATCTCGGCAAAGGAGGCAATCAACCGATGGGTAATCAAACGCGCTTCGTCGCTGGAGTGCATATGGCCAATCACGCTCACGTCGTTATGCTCTTCAATTACCACGCCGGAGGAGATAATGTATTGATATATAAACCAGACTTCGTCTTCCGGTAGCGGGTGGGCAATGCGTTTTTCAATATGTAGAATCATCCGGCTGGCAATGGAAAAAATATTCTCGTCACATGAGGTGATATTTTCATCTTTTCTCGGTAGCGCATTGCCCCGCGTGATGCGGTACATCATGATCAAAATATGGGTAAAGATATTGACGTAATAAGGCTCGCCCAAAGACCAGCACAGGTCGTTCTCCATTTCCTGCAATAACGTCTGGACAAATAAAACATCTTCTTCGCCAAAGTAATGCACTAAGGCTTTATAACTGCCCGGGTCAAGACGTGAATAAACCACGTTACCAGGCTCATTATGGTTAATCACGCCGTTAATCAGCGACGCCATCGCCTGGCGTACACCGCTCTCGCTGCCTTCGATATGCGTGCCGCTCTGACTGCGAATCAACGACAGGCCCAGTGGGGTAATCCAGGATTCAATTACTTTCAGATCATTAACAATCGATGCGCTACTAATGAAATAACGTTCGGATAATTTACTGATCGACGTTTCATGCGGCGTTTCGCTTAATAATTGTGAGGCTATCTTGACTCGCCGTGAATTATTCATCATGCCGTCAGTATCATCACCCTCCGATCCTAATAACTGGTCCATATATAAAAGGTCGGTAATATTATCGGAACTTAATATCACCCCAGCACCAGCACGTTTATCGATGGTTATTTTCCATTCTGATAACCATGGTTCCAGTAAGCGCAGATCGCGCTGCACAGTTTTCTCTGAAACAGATAAGTACTCGGCAATTTTCAGCAGCGTGACATATTCCTTCCGGGACAGAAGAAATTTTAATAATCTGTTTTGTCGCGAGGTAATCATTTGCATTATTTACCCTTATTACATACCAGATTAAATATCTATACCCGTCATACTTCAAGCTGCATGTGCGTTGACTTTCCTCGCTCACCCCAGTCACGTACTTATGTACGCTCAGGGGATTCGCTGCGTCGCCGCCTTCCTGCAACTCGAATTATTTAGGTTATAAAGAAGCATTTATGCTCCACGTGTAATCCGTGATGATAAATATAAGAGGACTACGATGCGCCAACAATACTAAATCGTGTCCAGTAATCCGGACAGAAATAAGACAAAAAGAGGAAATAGTGAGATATTTACGGCGCAGATCACATTTTTCGCGGGAATCAGAGTGATACCGCTCGCAAATATGCAGAGATAAAAATTTAATTCAGGATGTTTTGGATTTTCAGATCTGGAATGCTGCTCGCAGCGTGGGCCGGATAAAACGCATCCGGCACCACGTCGACACATGCTTACAAGGTAATCGTCAGCTCACTGCCCTGTGGAGTAATAACTACACCCAGCTCGCTGCCCATATGCGACCCGCATTTAATGCCGCCAATTTTCTGAATATTTCGCAGGCACAGCGTCCAGTTACGTGCCTCACCGTTCCCTTTCACAGTGATGGTATTACCTACACGCGTCGCCTTCAGCGTGAAGATAACCGAGCCGTCCATCGCAGGCACTTCACACACCGCTTCCCGGCCCTCCTGCAGATGGAACAGCTGGAACGCGGTTCCTTCGTGCCAGGCGTAGTCCGGCTTCTGGTTATTGCTGCCCAGCGCCAGCAGGGTGTTCTCACGCACGTAGACTGGCAGGCTCAGGAAGTCATGCTGCTGCTTATGCCATCGGCTGCCCGCCACCTCGTCGTTACGCCACAGATGCGTCCAGCGTCCTTCCGGCAGGTAGAACTGCACATCACCCGCCTCGCTAAACACCGGCGCAACCATCACGCTATCACCCAGCATGTACTGGCGGTCGAGGTAATCACATGCCGGATCGTCCGGGAACTCCAGCATCATTGCGCGCATCATCGGCGTTCCGAGCTCATTGGCGCGCGCCGCTTCGCGATACAGGTACGGCATCATGCGGCATTTCTGCTCGGTGAAATAGCGCACCACATCGCAGGATTCGTCATCGTACGCCCACGGCACACGGTAGGATTTGCTCCCGTGCAGACGACTATGGCTGGAGAGCAGCCCGAACGCACACCAGCGCTTGTAGACGTGCGCAGGGGCGGTATTCTCAAAGCCGCCAATATCGTGACTCCAGAAGCCAAATCCGGACAGACCAATGGACAACCCGCCGCGCAGGCTTTCGGCCATCGATTCATAGTTGGCATAGCAGTCGCCGCCCCAATGCACCGGAAACTGCTGCGCGCCGACCGAAGCTGAACGGGCAAACAGGACCGCCTCTTCTTCACCGACAGCCTTTTTCAGCACGTTCCACACCAGTTCGTTGTAGATGTACGCATAATGGTTGTGCATTTTCTGCGGATCGGCACCGTCAAACCACTGAACGTCAGTAGGAATGCGTTCACCAAAGTCAGTTTTGAAGCAGTCAACGCCGATATCCACCAGACCTTTCAGCTTGTTGGCATACCACTCACAGGCTTGCGGATTAGTGAAGTCATAAATCGCCAGGCCCGGCTGCCATTTATCCCATTGCCACAGGGAACCATCCGGCCGCTTGAGCAGATACCCCTTCTCTTTCAGCTCGTTGAAAATCGGTGATTTTTGCCCGATATACGGGTTGATCCACACGCAAACCTTCAGCCCTTTCTCTTTCAGGCGGCGGTTCATGCCTTCCGGGTCCGGGAAGGTCACCGGATCCCACTCAAAGTCGCACCACTGGAAGGCTTTCATCCAGAAGCAGTCAAAGTGAAAAACGTGCAGCGGCAGATTGCGCTCGGCCATCCCGTCGATAAAGCTGTTGACCGTCGCTTCGTCATAATTGGTGGTGAACGACGTGGTCAGCCACAGGCCGAACGACCAGGCAGGCGGCAGCGCGGGACGGCCAGTGAATTGGGTATAACGGTTCAACACGTCCTTCGGCGTTGGGCCGTCGATAACGAAGTATTCCAGATACTCGCTTTCCACGCTGAACTGCACTTTCGACACTTTCTCAGAGCCGATTTCAAACGACACGCACTGCGGATGGTTCACCAGTACACCGTAGCCGCGGTTAGTGATATAGAACGGGATGTTCTTGTAAGATTGCTCGGTGCTGGTGCCGCCGTCGCGGTTCCAGGTTTCTACCGTTTGCCCGTTACGCACCAGCGCGGTAAAGCGTTCGCCCAGGCCGTATACCGTTTCCCCGACGCCGAGATCCAGGCGCTCAAACATATAGTTACGCCCGCTGTGAGTATCCTGCACGTAGCCGTTATTTTTCAGCTGACTGCCGGTAATACGTTCGCCGTTACGCAGGAAGTCCAGCGACCAGAACTCACCTTTAGTCACGCGCACGCTCAGGTTACCGCTCTTCAGCTCAGCAAATTCGGCGGTGTTGTGCATCTCGACCTTCACATCCTGCAGCACATTGAGCGGGTAATGCGGACCGGTATCCAGCGCCCCCTGGAAGTGCTCCATACGCACACCGACCACACCTTCCTGCGGCGAGAAGAAGCGCAGGGTAAACAATGGGGTATCCAGTTGCCAGGTACGTTCACGCACATCGCGTGGCGCAACGTAGACAATCATCTCATTTCCTTGCTGTTCAACCTCGAACACCTGAATCGGGTTAATCACGTTCAGACCGGGCTGAATCAGCCAGTTTCCATCGCTAATTTTCATTGTCGGTTCCTTAGTTCTGTAATTCTTTCGTCGTGAAATCCTGCTGATTGCGGCGCGCCCCCTGAGCCAGTTGGCTCATGATTTCAGTCAGATACGGGGTTTTAAGGGTATAGAAGCGTTTGGCAATCACGGCACTCAGCAGGTAGCAAATAGCCGGAACAATGGTGAACAGCCCGATGATGATGCTAATGGTGGCGCTGTTCTGGGTTTTCGCTGCGGCGTCGTAGCCCCCGCCCGCCAGCATCCAGCCGATCATCGCCCCGCCAAGCGCCAGACCCAGCTTGAGTACGAACAGCGTGCCCGCAAAGCTGATCCCCGTCAGACGCTTTCCGTTGCACCACTCGCCGTAATCCACTGTGTCGGACATCATGACCCACTGAATTGGCGTCACGAGCTGATGCAGTACACCAATCACGAAGATGAAGACGAACATGGTGATGTTGGCGTGCATCGGTACGAAGAACATCGCCAGACTGACGACCGCCAGCGCGGCGTTGGTCCACCAGAAGACGCTGACTTTGCATTTCCAGTCGGTCAGCGGTTTTGCCAGCGCAGAGCCGATAAGATTGCCGACGCAATAGGTGGTAAGGAAAGCGACAAACACTTCCGGGGTACCCAAAATCCAGGTGACGTAATACATCATCGCCCCGCCGCGAACGCAGACGGCCAGGATGTTGAGGATGGTCAGCATGCCGACGATGCGCCATTGATCGTTCTGCCAGATGTCGCGCAGGTCTTCACGCATCGAGGTGGTACTCGGCGGCGCTTCCACGCGTTCTTTGGTGGTGAAAAAGCAAAACGCCAGCATCAGGAAGGCCACAACCGAGAGCACGGCAATCCCGCCCTGAAAGCCGAACGCTTTATCCTCGCCGCCAATCAGATCCACCAGCGGCATCATCAGCACGGTGGAGAGCATGCCGCCCGCCGTCGCCAGCACAAAGCGCCATGATTGCAGGGAGATACGCTGCGTGGGGTCATTGGTGATAACACCGCCCAGCGCACAGTAGGGAATATTCACCACGGTATAAAGCAGGGTCAGCAGCGTGTAGGTGATTGCGGCATAAATCATTTTGCCATGCAGGCTGAGATCCGGCGTGCTGTAGGCGAGCACACACACCAGACCAAACGGGAGCGCGCCAAACAGCACCCACGGGCGGAATTTCCCCCAGCGCGAGCGGGTGCGGTCGGCCAGCAGCCCCATACAAGGGTCTGAGATGGCATCCAGCGCACGCGCCAGTAAGAACATGGTGCCGACAAATCCGGCCGGAATACCAAAAATATCGGTATAAAAGAACATCATATATAACATAACGTTATCGAAGATAATGTGGCTGGCAGCATCGCCCATTCCGTAGCCAATCTTCTCTTTAACAGACAGAATCTCACTTTTCATTACGCATCCTTGTTAGCACTTTCACACGCACTGATACCGGTTACAGTTCTTGTAAACCATCCCTGTGAGCGCGGGTATTCCGATATCTCGTTATCAAATTACGATTCTTGTTTTCTGTGATCGGGGTAGCGTCGAAAAAATGTGATGAAATGTAACTAACGGATTTATTGAGGATTTATATGAAACTGGTCATGGTATAGATAAACGGAAGTTAAAAAAGTGAGTGAGGGGGTGTGGAAACGTTTGGAAGTAGCTATAATGCGCCCCGCCTCCATGTAGCAATCGAGGCGCGGAAGATCGTCATCTCCGGTGAGGTGGCTGGACTTCAAATCCAGTTGGGGACGCCAGCGTTCCCGGGCAGGTTCGACTCCTGTGATCTTCCGCCAAAATCCTTACCTTATCCCAGTCATTTGCAATATCTTTTCAGCACACAAATTCCTTTATGATCCTCGCCCAAATGTTTTCATAGCGAGAATCTAATATGAACACTGCTCTTACAATTATGGCTATTGCTGCTACTGTAATTAGCCCATTATTAGCCATTCAGACACAAAAATTTATAGAAAGATATTCCCAGAAAAATCATTAAAAGTTGACATATTCAAACAGCTTATGGCTACCAGATCTCAGAGTGCCAGACTGTCAAGTGAACATGTTCGTGCACTAAACATGATCGACTTAGCATTTTACGGGAAAATTAAAAGAGGAAAAGCCAAAAGAAGTGCTTCTGAAGGTAATATATTATCCTCATGGAAGCTATATTTTGCACATTTAAATACACCTTACCTTGATAACGATAACACCTTAGGTGCCATATGGAACCAAACAAGTAACAATCTTTTCTTAGACCTATTATCAGAAATCGCAAAAGATATTGGCTATGACTTTGAGCGAGTGCAATTACAGCCATATATTCTCCTGTAGCTCACGGAGCAATAGAAAACGTTCAGTTAAAAATTAGGAAGGGCCTAGCTGCAATTTTTTCTGGGCAGGATGCATTAAAAATGGAAATCATAAATATTCCGAATAGACAGGAAAATTAATCAATTCTCTACTTATCCTGTGGCTCAATACCCAATTTTGCCAGTTCTCTTCTCCCCAAGGTTTTGAGCCAGTTCCCCAAACTCATCCCCTCAGCCTTTGCCGCAGCCTCGAACTGCGCCTTTAACTCAGGCGTGATACGAATCTGAAAAGTTGGAGCCTTTCCGGATTTGGACTGATTTGGGTCGCGTTTAGCCGTTGACATGTACGTACCTACAAGCACAATATATCACCAATCAGGTACGTACCTTTACACCTGACGACCTGACTTATAAACGCCCTCGCCCGGTATTCGCAGTACCCGACGAGAGCTAACCTCACCAACTATCAAGGAGTTGATTATGGCTGATTCGCATTCTACCCCAGACACCGACCAATCCGGAACCGAACGTTCGGTAATTGTGGGATATCGCCCGAATGTTTTCGACAAATCCACACCCAAAATTATTCTTTCCGGCAAGTGGCTACGCGAAGCGGGGTTTGATACCGGGCAACAGATTAGCGTAAAAGTGATGAACGGCTGTATCGTCCTGATGGTCTACGGCGAGCAGGAACAACGGTTGCAGGATGAGCTGCAAGAAGCAAATCAGAAGTTAAAAAGAATTGAGAGCACGTTGGCGACTCTCCAGTGAAGTACAGCTGAACCTGCAAGCAGTACTTACAGGTTCACTTGGTGCCGGATGGCGCTTACGCTTATCCGGCCTACTCTCCTGGAAAATGAAGCCAAAGTGTAACGGGAACCCAAACAAATGAATCACCACGAAAAACCAGACACCATCTTTTCGATTGACGACGATGAAAAAGTCGAAGAAATAAAAATTCAGTTACTGAAAGCCAAGATTCAATGTGCACAATGTGATATTCATTCTGATAATATTGTTAACGGCGATAATTTCTTTGATGAATTAATGGAGCCTGATAAATGAAAAAAGCAATATAAACTTACGGGCAATAATCAATAATTATGATATTTGAAGCAGCAACTCATTATTCATGAATCAGAAACGCATTAGAAATGATTCAATCACTACACTAAAAATCATAATAAAAATACTATCCTGATGGCCTATGCCAAACGATAAACATGACAGCACAATAAACACCATATTATAATCCCGCTAAAAATACACAGGCATCCTTTTTCTTTAATCAGGAAGGGACAGCCTCGTTTCTAATAAATTAGATTATTGGGTTACATATGAAAAACGTATTCATGGCAATGGTTATCGCTCTCGTCACTATCACCGCATCATCTACTGTTTTCGCATGCCCGAAAGGAGAACACCCGCACGGCGGTACTGGCTCACACCATAAGGGCGGCTGGTGCTCGTATGATCAGTAAAATTGCCATTCCTGTCTTGTTATTGCTCTGTTTTTCAACGCCTGTACTGGCAAAATCGACATTGAATATCGACGGCAACTCGCTTTATCACGGTTATCAGTTGTATGAGAAAGGTTTTGATTATTTGAATGTTCGGGATGAACAGACAGCAGTGATGTATATGTCTTTTGTTGCCGGTGTAGCGGGGACACTATCAAAAGAAAATATCATCTGTAATGAAAGCATAACCATTGGACAGGAAGCTGATATTGTTGGTAATTACCTCCAGACCCATCCTAAAGAACGAACAAAATACAGTCCTTCTGAATTGGCCATGATTGCTTTGGGCAAAGAACTTGCTTGTAACAAAAATAGTAATAGCTAGCGCTGTACGCAGCTTATTTACTGGATGGCGCTAACGCTTATCCGACCTACCGCTTCCCCAAAAAATAAAGCCGCTGACCTATTAATCAGCGGCTTTTCTGTTACTTACAATCCCGTCAGAAGTTATATTTCACGCCCAGCATACCGCGGGTATCGCTGTAGCCTTTGTCGCCGATCTGTTGAGCCACGTTGCTCCACACGTTGAGGCGCGGGGTGATTTGACCTTCAACGCCGACTTTCAGCTCGCCAATGTTCTTCGTGCCACGCATGTCATTGCTCACATCGTCCATCTTCACGCTGGCGGTCTGGGTGTTGTGGATCCAGTTGGCTTCAACAAACGGCTGGAACTCACGAGATTTACCGTCGTCGATGGCGTTGTGACCGTTGATAAAGGCTTTCACACCCAGACGGGTCATCAGGTTACCATCGGTGTTGTCTTTCACGCGGGTACCGTTCGCTTCGCGGTGGCTGTCGGCCTGCACGTCCATCCATACCACCTGCGCTTTCGGTTGCAGCCAGTAGCTGTTGCGCTCGTTTTCACCCAGTTTGAAGCTGTAACCCGCTTCAACAGAGGCTGTTATCCCGCTGGATTTGTATTTCTCTGTCGCCTGCTCCTGGCCCATCACTTTGTTATCAAACCAGTTGTACAGCATCCAGGTGTCTACGTAGGTGCCGGTCTTGTCGGCGTCATTGGCATACCAGGTGCCGTACAGCCCCACGCTGTAACCGGTAACCTGACCACGTGAATGGTAGCCGGTCAGGCTGGACTGCGTGCGGTTCTGGCTATTGGCGTAACCTGCCATTGCGCCGATGTGCCAACGGTCGAGACCGTCGCTACTCCACTGCGCCAGATCGCCGCCTAACTGCATCACATAGCTGTTGCTTTGGGTTTTCAACTGCCCACTACCGTCTTTAAAGCGGGTATGCGCCCCGACGTTACGCATCCACATGCTGGTAACTTTCTTCTCGCCTGTCAGCATATCGACGTACTGCGTTTCACCCAGACGATCGTGCAGTCGGGTCATAAACAGCGTATTAGCGGCGTAGTTGTTCGCCAGATAACTGCCTGCTTCCGGGCGGTATTGCTGCTCGGTGACCGGAGGTGCGACAGGTATTTCCGGCTCAGGGATTATCGGATCGACCGGGTCTGGGTCAATAGGGTCAACCGGATCCGGGTCAACAGGGTCTGGGTCGATGGGATCTACCGGGTCCGGGTCTTCCGGATCCGGCGGAGCAGGAATAAAGCTGGTCAGATACCAGTTACTACCTTTCTGCACTACGTTATAGTCGTACGCACCGGCAACAATACGACCCGCTTTCTCAAACGTACCGTCAGAATTACCGGCCACTTCGATAATCTCAATACCTTCAACAGTTTGTGCCCCGGTTCCGCCAATATTATTCACCGCCACAAACGCGTTACCGGCGGTATTGCCGAGCACTTTCAGCTTGTCGGTTTCGGAGGCATCGTCATTCAGGACGGTATTGAAAACCAGTTTGCCGCCGTTGCCGGTGAAATCTTCATTAATGGTAAGCGTCTGCCACGGTTCGTCGTCAGCATGGCCAAAGTTCACGACGGACCCGCTGTTCAGCGTCAGATCAGTGAGCGTTGAGCTGTTGGTCATATTCCAGGTCGCATCGCTCATTTGCAGCGAGATAACGCCCGTTCCGGCCGTGACGCTGGTGATGTATGACGCCCCACTCCACAACGAGTTGTCGGTCATGTTGAGTTTAATCGCACTGTTTTGCTGCGGCAGGCTGCTGTTCGCGGCAGTCGCGCCGGCGGCGTGAAGATCGCCGTCGATGAGAAAACGCCCGCCAGCGGAGCCATCGACGATACCGCCCGTTTCTGTGCTGATGGCGTAGCTTTCATTGCTGTGATTGCCTGCCATGGTAATGGCAGCGCCGCCCGCCAGGTTTATCGCACCGCGTGAAGCCGCATACAGGCCGCGTGGCGCTTTGCTGTATGACGCCGCTTTGGCCGAATTGTTTACGTTGATCGTCGCGTTTTCGCCGAGATTCACCGTCGCATTGGTGGAATAAACCGCATGTGCGCTGACGCCGTTGACCGTAATCGTGGCATTGTTGCCCAGTTCCGTTTTGGAAGATGAGGCGGCATAGATCCCTGTTGAGGAAGCACCCGACGTCTCGATAGTGGCGTCATCACCAAGGCGGATCGAGGAGCCGCTCTGCCCGGTACGAAGACCTTCTGAACTGTCACCTATCGTCACAATGTGTGCCCGGTCGCCGACGACAATCGTATTTTTGGCCTGCGTTTCGTCTCTCATCGCGTTTGCAGTGATACCGCGCCCCTGATAACCGGTGGTTTGAATATACAGATCGTCGCCAACGTAAATGTTGGCCGAACCTTTCCAACCCTGCCCCTGATTATAGGCGCTGTAACCGGCGTTTATACCGTCGCCATCCTGACCGTCCACATAAATGCTGGTGCGATCTCCGGTGATGATAAAGACCGGGTTATCCGGTGAATTGACCCCGTGTGTGCGGATACCATCAACATCCTTACCATTATTAGCGGCATTCTTCGACTGTGTGCGGATCGTCAGGTCATCACCGAAAATAACGCCCGGGCTACCCGTCGCGCTGTTCTGAATAACGGTAATGGTGTGTTCGAAGGCTTCTGCTCCTGGCCCATTCAGCGTTAATCCATGGCCAAAAACAGGAATGGTGCCGGCACTCCACTGATAAACATAATTCGGCGTAGCGCTGGTTTTAGCGAAACTGGCATTCGCCTGTGCAGGAAATAAAGCCTGCAACTCTGGCGAAAGACTGTTCACCAGTCCACTGGAAGGCAAACTGTCAATATCAATCCAGGCCGCGTGGGTTGAAAATACCATTGACGTTAGCGCGGTTGATACCGCTATAGCAATGCGTGAGTAATGCTTAGGTTTTTTCATAATAGCCTCCTGCTTTCGGGCGTAGGGCGTCCACCACATCGCGATGATGTGGAAATAATAAAAATGAGAATCAGCTATAAAATGTTAGAGAGTATTTTATGAATACTTAGGCCTAACTTATCTTCAAGTCGAAGTTTGTAGACATATATTCTCTTAACATCAATATTATCTATTCGGGTAATTTGCTGAATACTTATCCCTGAAATAAATCGCTTGAGTAATATCATTTCCGTATAATTCAATGAACGCCCACGTTTGCTGTTGGCGAGATGCCCCCGGAATAAGCGACGTATTTTCTGATGCTGAACTTCATCACTATCACTGGAATAAATAATCCCTTGAATTTTATTGCTTTTCGATAACCAGTAATTGGCTAACGGCGTCAGGATCCGATCCGCTATCAATACAATATGCATACCACTCTGCGTCAGGCGATCCACCCATTGCGGATCGGTGAACAGACGCAAATTCGGGAATGAAAAATCGATAAAAATAAATCCATGGGATAAATGATTGTGATTATTAAGTAAAAGCTTTTCAATAATGCCTTTTTTCAAATAATCATTACCCTCTGGCCAGACAGCAAAAGCGGCACGGTGGCAGTATTGTGCGCGTACGGCAGCATCCGGAAATAATTCACAGGATAATTCACAGCTTATGCAACGAACACTCTGTAGCGGCTTTCTCTTCATCTACTATGCCCCTGTTATTTTCCATAAATATTTCATCGGTAAATAAATGTGTCAATCCGACAGGTGGTGAAATCCGTTTTCGCTAATAACAGTCGAGTGGTAAAAATGTTATAAAATCCTATAGAAAAATAATCTCCAACTGTAAATATCGTTATGTTGATAAATATTACGGAGCTTTATCTCAGATTAAAATCCCATATATTAGGAGTTTTATACACAAATCCAGACATCACGGTAAACGTAAATACAGCACTATTTGCTAAAACAAAACCTTGCGAAATGATTTTAGTAAATCACAAAATTCCTAAAAACCAGAAACCTTTGTGATGTTGTGGGATAAATATAATAGCTAATCAGATAAACCTGTAATTAATTCTCATTATTTAACCTTAGTTAATTATCACCTAAGATATAGGCACTATAAGTCATTGTATTAAAAGGATTTAATTTTTAAGAGTAAAACTCTTATCTTTGATCAAGTACAAAGGTAGAGGCGTCTTATCCATTTCGATGTAATATTAAATGGGTATGTTGATGCAACATATGAGACGTTTCGTTACTGAGGGCCGGGCATTGTACCTTATCAACCAGTTGGTCGAATTTAATCCTGATAACAAAAGCCTGGTCAATCGACAGACAGGGCGAGCAATTCAACTGCAGATCCCAGCCTCGCTCTGTTTTCTCTATTTAATTACTCACGCAAGTGACATTGTTTCTCAGAACACGCTGCTCAAAGTCGGTTGGGGAGAAAGAAACAATGTGACCACGACCAATACTTTTTACCAGGCAATTTTGACGTTGCGCAATGCACTGGCGGATGTCGGGTTGCCCCGTGATACAGTCAAAACTATTTCCCGGCGAGGACTCAGATTAAATGAGAGTACGCATGTGGAGACGATCACACATTCCCAAACTGAGCCCCCTTTAGCACCATTTATTAAGGAAAACAACGATCCCGAGGTAATGCCCTCTCCACCACAAGTAGCAACGTCGATTCCCTGGTGGAACATTTTCTTAACCACCGGAGTGATTATTACTACTCTGATTATCTGGCTGGTTTGGTATCAGACTCGCCCTGTCATGCCGTTTAGTAAATTCGTGTCGGTTTCTATGCAAATTCCCTCACAGGAAAACTGTAAAATTTATTACTCACCGAATGAACACAATCTGGAAAGCTATTTCAGCCTGATGCAATCGCATCCCGATCTTTGTGAATATAACAAACATGTGTTTCTTTCAGGTTACCGTAAGGCACAGAGGATGGTGGCCTTTGTATGCGATAAGGATGCGCGGATAGATGTTCACGCGTTTTGTTCTACTCATTACTACTGGATGCGCGGGAAATGAACAAAATACACAATCTTATCCTGCTGGCGATTGGCGTGGTATTGATGCTGGGTTCAGGCGCCTGGCTATGGTATTCACGCTACGCCGACAGACCGTTGAACTGCGTCGGTAACGTGGAGTGGAATATTGGCAGCAACCGCTTTACCGGCACGGTGTCGTATCGGCTGTACGACCATCAGGGGCTGGCAACCTTAACCGGCAAACTGTACGGACGTCACGTCACAGGTATCAGTAGAAACATCTATTTTACCTATACCCAGCACCACGACGCGCGCGTGCTGCAGTCGACGCAACTGGTAAAAACCTTCTCAGACTCCGCCGATAAAGACGATATCAACGGGACGTTGCCCAGTTTTTATCGCGAAACCGGGCAGCGCCTGAGTCTGGTCATGGAGGAGTATAAAGGGGCGTGGATAGTGGCGAGTTCCACTGTTCCTTCGCTGTACTGCCGTAAAAGGTAACGTCATATCCGGATACAAAAAGAGTGCCCCCACGCAGGAATTCATATTTGTCATCATCGACTTACGCGACATGGGTCACTGAATCCATTCATATCCCATTGCTATTCTTTTCCCCGAATCAGGAAACATCCTGAATACCACAATATCCATTGCGTAACAATTAAGCGAAATGGGCGTTTTATTTTGCCCAGAAGACTTCAACCTATGGATGGATATTTGGAGAAGACGTGGGCAGGGGCGTTTATCTCTCTCGCGAGCAATGTCTGAAGGTTCAGGCGTTATCGCATTTCAGGAAACGGTGTGTTTCCGGTGTATTTTTGGCGTACATATGAGGGATACGTAATGTTTACTTTTAAAAAGTGCCTGATTGCACTTTCTATAAATTTGGCCGTTGTTTCATCAGGTTTTGCTTGTACGACCCTGCTGGTCGGTAACGAAGCATCAGCGGACGGCTCCATGCTGGTAGCGCGTAGCGCTGACAGCGATGCCCTGAAAGCGCAACATTTTGTCATTCACCCGGCAAAACAGAATCAGACCGGGGTATACAGCACCAAAGCACATAACGGCGCGAATGACTTTACCTGGCCGCTCCCCAAAAACTCGCTGCGTTATACCACGGTTCCAAACTGGAAAACCCAACTGCACGGCGCGACCGGATTTAACGAGCTGGGCGTTGGAGTGAGCGGCACAGAATCTATTTTTGCCTCACCAAAAGCGCTGGCCGCCGACCCGTACGTTGAGGATAAAGGGATCACCGAAGACGATATCCCGGATATTCTGCTGTCGCAGAGTAAAACCGCGCGTGAAGCCGTGGCGCTACTGGGCCATATCGTTGAGACCGTCGGCGCAGGCGAAGGCTTTGGCGTTGCCGTCGTCGACGATAACGAGATCTGGTATCTGGAAACCGGCAGCGGCCATCAGTGGATGGCGCAGCGTCTGCCAAATAACCAGTATTTTGCCACCGGTAACCAGGGCCGCTTACAGGATTACGATCCGAAAAACCCGGACATGATGGCGTCAAAAAACCTGATTCAATTTGCGACCGAAAAGGGTCTGTACGAACCGGCGAAAGATGGCAAATTCAACTTCTCCAAAGCCTATACCCGTGATGACGAGCGTGACCGCACGTATAACGACCCTCGCGTTTGGACCATCCAGAAAGAGTTCAATCCTTCCGTAAACCAGGATATGGCCAAAGGGCGTGAATTCCCGGTCTTCATGACGCCAGAGAAGAAAATGACGCTGGACGATGTGAAAGCCGTACTGCGTAACCATTACGAAGGCACCAGCCATGACCCCTACACCAACGGTCTGAACGGCAAAGAGCCATGGCGTCCGGTCAGCGTCTTCCGCACCTATGAAGCGCATGTTATGCAGGTCCGTCCGTGGTTGCCAAAAGAGATCGGTGAAACGACCTACATTGGTCTGGGCATGGCCGATCTCACCGCCTTTGTTCCGTACTACAGCGGCCTGAAGGCGTATCCGGCTAACTATACGATGGGCACCGATAAAGCGGACGATCAGTCTATCTACTGGAAATATCGTAAATTACAAACGCTGACGATGACCGATTATCCGAAGCTCGCGCCAATCGTCAAAAAAGCCTACAAAGCATGGGAAGACAAAGTGGCGAAGGAGCAAAAAGAGGTCGAAGCAGAGTATCTGAAGATGGCGAAAACCGATAAACCAGCCGCCGATAAGATGCTGAATGACTTCAACCTGCGCATCATGGCCGACGCCGAGAAGCTGACGGAAGATCTGACTAATCAGCTATTTACCATCCGCACCAAAGACATTCAGTCTGATATCTTCTTTGCCAACGCAGCGAAAAAAGACTGAGTAACGACGCGATAGTATTCTGGCGTAAAGCGCTTATTAGCTTTGCGCCAGCATTTCACACCGCGCCTTCACTGCGTCGTGCAGCAGACGGACTGCCGTTGAAAGCTGCTGCCGATGCGGGCAGATCATATTCAGCGGAACGGTCTCTCCCTGATAATCCGGCATCAGCAGTTGTAATCGACCGTCACGCACATCTTCGCTGACATCCAGCCACGACTTGTACGCCACACCTTCCCCGGCAATCGCCAGCCGTCGGATCACTTCCGCATCGTCGCTCATAATGGTGCCGTTAACCTGCACACTACTGGCCTCGCCGTTGCGCGTAAACGTCCAGCGATCGTGCAGACGGCCGCGTAATACGAAGGTCATGGCGTTGAGCTGTGTTAAATCATCCGGGGTTTGCGGCGCGCCGTTTTGCGCAACCCATTCCGGTGATGCCACCAGCACACGTCGGTTACTCGGTGCAACGGGCAGCGCAATGTATGACGCGTCTTCGGTATTGCCATAGCGAAACGCAACATCGACGGGGTCTTTAAAGACATCCGTCACCTGATCAGAGAAAAAAATCCGCAGGCGCAGCGCGGGATAGCGGCGTCGAAACGACTGAAAGACCGGCAGCAGCAGGTTGCGACCAAGATCGGAAGGCACGGCAATTTGCAGCGTGCCAGACACTTCATCTTCCGGGGTCTGTATTTTTTGCAGCCCGGCATGCATCACGTCCAGCATCTGGCGGGCATAGGGTAGCCAGACCTCGCCCTCCGGCGTCAGGCGCAGGCTGCGCGTGGAGCGGGCGAACAAGCGGATAGCCAACGTAGACTCCAGGCGCTTGATAGCTGAACTGACCTGAGCAGGCTGAACGCCGACTTCGCGCGCGGCATCGCTAAAACTATTCAGCGCCGCGGCGCGGACAAACAACGTGAGATCTTCAAGCCGGAACATTTTCACTCCCCGAGTATAAGTCCTGTCGCCGTAGGGCTATTTTTCCCGTTCTGCTACCGGTTTACCATCGAATTATTCAACTGATTCCTGTGACCGGAGAGACCATGAAAGCCATCGCTATTACCCGCGCCGCGACCGACGGCAATAACATTGAATTTTTACAAGAGATTGACCTACCCATGCCAGTCGCTACCGGGCACGATCTGCTGGTTGAAGTGAAAGCCATTTCCGTCAATCCCGTTGATACCAAGGTCCGCGAAGGTTTTAACGCCGATGTGCCGCGCGTTCTGGGCTGGGATGCCGTGGGCGTGGTGAAATCCGTGGGTGAAGCCGTCACCCTGTTCACACCTGGCGATGAAGTCTGGTACGCCGGAGCGCTGGGCCGCGCTGGCAGTAACAGTGAATTTCAGCTGGTTGATGAACGTATTACCGCGCTGAAGCCAAAAACACTAGATAATGCTTCTGCTGCAGCGCTGCCGCTGACCGCCATCACCGCCTGGGAAATGCTGTTCGACCGTCTGGGCGTTGAGGAAAATAGCAATGAAGATGATGTGTTATTGATTGTTGGCGCGGCTGGCGGCGTCGGTTCTATCCTGACGCAACTGGCCAGTAAGCTGACTAAAATGACCGTCATCGGCACCGCATCACGTCCGCAAAGCCAGAAATGGGTACGTGAAGCAGGCGCTCATCATGTCATTGACCACAGCAAGCCGCTGACGGAAGAGCTGGCACGGATAGGGGTTAAGGCGGTGACGCACGTTGCCAGCCTGAACAACACTGAGCAGCATTATCAACAAATTATTGCCGCACTGGCACCACAGGGTAAACTGGCGCTGATTGACGATCCTGAATTCCTCGATGCCCGTCCGCTGAAGGCCAAAAGCATTTCGCTGCACTGGGAATTTATGTTTACCCGTTCGATGTTTACCACCCACGATATCATCGCGCAGCACCAGCTATTGACCCGCGTGGCGCAATTGATCGACGACAATACCCTCCGCACCACGCTGGGCGAGCATTTTGGCGCTATCACTGCGGCGAATCTGCAAAAAGCCCACGCGCAAATTGAAACCGGTCGTTCGGTCGGCAAGATTGTGCTGGAGGGGTTTTAACATGTCTGATTCAGAAGTGATTTCAATTATTGCGGTATTGAAAGCCCAACCCGGGAAGATCGACGCACTGAAACAGGCGCTGCAGGCTCTGCTGTTACCCACTCGCCGGGAGCCGGGCAATATTGAGTATGAGCTGTACCAGTTACGCGACACGCCGGATGTGTTTTACGTGCGCGAATCCTGGCACAGTCAGGCCGGTCTGGACGAGCATATCGCTCTGCCACATTTCCAGGCGTTCATTCTACAAATGAACGATCTGCTAGCCGAACCGCTACGGCTGGATTATCTGACGCCGATTGCGCCATAAAATAACTGCCGAAGCCCCCTGCCACGTGGGGGGCTGCACCAGTCATGTCTCACTCGCTTCGCTATCTCTGCTATGATGCCTGCACACAAATAAAACAAAACAACATGCCGAGGGAAAGATGAGTTCCACCAGAAGAGGGATGATGAACGTCCTGATTGCTGCCGTATTGTGGGGAAGTTCGGGCGTTTGCGCGCAGTACATCATGGAGCAAAGTCAGATGTCGTCGCAGTTTCTGACCATGACGCGCCTGATTTTCGCCGGGCTGATTCTGCTGATGCTCTCTTTCGTTCACGGCGACAAAGTGTTCTCCATTATCAAAAATCGCAAAGATGCCATCAGCCTGCTGATTTTTTCCGTAGTTGGAGCGCTCACCGTACAGCTCACCTTCCTGCTGACCATTGAAAAATCCAACGCCGCCACCGCGACGGTACTGCAATTTTTGTCACCGACCATTATCGTGGCGTGGTTTTCCGTAGTGCGCAAAGCGCGACCGGGGATTTTAGTGCTGACGGCGATCTTCACCTCGCTTATCGGCACCTTCTTACTGGTCACTCACGGTAACCCGACGTCGCTGTCTATTTCACCTGCCGCGCTGTTCTGGGGAATTGCCTCGGCGTTTGCCGCCGCGTTCTACACCACCTACCCCTCAACGCTTATCGCGCGCTACGGCACGCTGCCGGTCGTCGGCTGGAGTATGTTAATCGGCGGCATGATCCTGCTGCCGTTTTATGCCGGACAGGGCACTAATTTCGTGGTGAATGGCAGTTTGATTCTGGCGTTTTTCTATCTGGTGGTCATCGGCACGTCACTGACGTTTAGCCTGTACCTGAAAGGCGCGCAGATGATTGGCGGACCGAAAGCAAGCATTTTGAGCTGCGCAGAACCGTTGAGCAGCGCGTTGCTGTCCCTACTGTTGTTAGGTATTACCTTTACCCTGCCAGACTGGCTGGGCACGCTTTTGATCCTCTCATCGGTAATACTGATCTCAATGGACTCACGTCGCCGCGCCAGAGCGGTTTAACCCCAACCGGCGCGGCAACGGGTCACGATTACCAACCAGGAACCGCGCCGCCGTTAAAGATAGTTTCTGCCGCCTTTGCCACTTCCGGTGACTGATAAGATTGCAGGAATTCTTTCACATTCCCGGCATCTTTGTTGTCTTCTCGCGCCACCAGGATGTTCACGTAGGGTGAGTTTTTGTCTTCAATAAATACGCTGTCATGTACCGGAGAAAGCCCGGTTTGCTGGATGTAGGTGGTACTGATAATCGCCACATCCACTTTCTGATCGTCCAGCACGCGCGGCAGCTGCGCGCCTTCCAGTTCCATAATATTCAGGTGTCGCGGATTATCAGTAATATCCAGCGCCGTGGGCAGCAGGCCTGTATTTGCTTTCAGCGTGATTAACTTTTCTTTTTGCAGCAGCAGTAGCGCCCGCCCGAGGTTGGTTGGATCGTTAGGTATCGCAATCGTCGCACCGTCTTTAAGCTCCGCAACGGTTTTGATTTTCTTCGAATAACCGGCCATCGGGAACACAAAGGTATTACCCACGGCTACCAGCTTATAGCCGTGCGCTTTATTATCTTGTTCAAGAAATGGGCGATGCTGGAAGACGTTGGCATCCAGTTCACCGTGATTGGTGGCATCGTTAGGCAACAGGGAACCGCTAAACCCTACCAGTTCGACATCCAGCCCATATTTTTCTTTAGCCACTTTCTTCGCGACTTCCGCCACATCCTGCTCTGCGCCGTTAATCACGCCGACTTTGATATGCTTTGCATCGCTGCTCTGCTGATCGCATCCTGCCAGCAATAATCCCGCCAGCAATACTGCCGCCCCGGCCCCGAAATGAGGTATCTTCAGTTTCACGTTTTATCCTTTTGTAATAACCGCCTGATGAGTAATGAAATGACTATAGCGGCAAGGCCGCTGCGGTTTAAAAAACGAAAAAGCATCAGCAAGAAGAAAAAAGCATAACGGGAAAAAGATACATTAGTCGGAAGATGCCGTTAGTTCATCACTTGAAAGCCCGGTGATAATTAGCACCAGTTCACGATCGATCCCCTTCTCCAGCATGGCATGGGCTATCCGCAACGCTTCGTCTTGTTTGCCTTCAATCTTGCCCTTTTGTAATCCCTCTTGTAAGCCACTGTAATGACCCGTTCTTCGCCCTGATTCACGTAAACATTCTGCAATCGTCATTAATCTCTCCTTGTGTTGGGGAACGCGTAAAGCCACCTCGCGAATAAACGCTTCGAAACGCGGTGCGCTGCCAGACTGCATCAGATAATTAAATAGCGTTTCTACCTGGCTGTCATTAGCGTATCCCTTAACCAGCAGAGCAACCAGGTTATCCACCAGCACCATCAGGTCACGTTCACGTATATGCTTCTGGACAAGCTCAAGTAGCGCCATCCGCCGATGCTGCATAATCTCATCATCAGACACCGCCGTGATGTCTACCAGCGGGAAGGCAGAACCATAAAGCTGCCGCGCAGTTTGTGGATCGTCAAATTCATCCAGCCAACACAGCGAGTATGGATACGGGCTGTCAACGCCATGATAAAAAAGTATCGGCACCACCAGCGGCAGCGTTTTGTGTCCTGCATCAAGGTGCTTCTGCATCGCGGCAATGGCGTAACGCATCATCCGGAATGCCATATGAGCATCTGGCGAGCTTTGGTGCTCAATCAACGCATAGATATAGCCTTTACCCGATGTCGTTTTCAGCGACCACAGCACATCGGAATAACACGCTCGCAAATCTTCTTCAATAAAACTCCCGGGTTCCAGCTTCAGTGTGTCCAGATCGCAAAGCTCATGTAATGACGCCGGAAGATAGGTATCAAGAAAATCCCGTGCCGTATCTGGATGGCCCAGGAACTTTTTAAATACCGCATCATGCGGCGTAGAGGTTGTTGGTTTTTGCATGGCGATCCGTCACCAGAAGAACAAGATGACGGGACATTACTCGCCAGTGCTACAGACGACATCAGGGAAATTACCCCTTTGCGAGGCGTTTTCGAGGATAAATAGATGCTGCTGCAATGCATTCATTTTCCATGAATGATGTTCGCAAAAATGCCCGGTAGGCGTGAGCACCTCCGGGCATTCTCTTTTCTCTCTCCAACGATGGCGGCATCACACCAGGGTTTTGACTATCTCCATCAACCTGGCGACATCTTCAGGCCGGGTATTACCGGTTTGCGAGTCGATAATCGAGCTATACACATGCGGCATGACGCGCGGTACTCCTGCTTCCAGACAGGATTGTAGGATAATGCCGAAGTTATCGAGATCGATACCGCCGGTCGGTTCAATCAACGTCATGCCGTTGCGCGCCGCGGTTGTCGCCAGCGCGTACAGCTCAGGCAACGATTTCTCACCGCCCATCGGGAAGAACTTCGCCGCATGCGCGCCAGAGTCCAGCATCATACGTACCGCTGCATCACAGGAAACGCGGGCTGGCGTGCCCTGGCTGCTGCTGACGCCGGTGGAGATCAACACCTCTCCAGGCATTCCAGTCGGACTGACTAACGCGTTGATATGGGTCTGCTCACCGCCCGTTGCGGCCAGCGCGCCTGCCGCAAAACCACAACCGGTAAAGGTCTGGTTGACGTGTGCCGGATGGACCCGTGAGGCAATCATCGCCGCTTTATAATACTGCGCCGGGTCACCGGCCCCCAACCCCACGGAAATCGACGGCACGTCGACCATCCAGCGTTTTACTTCCTTAACCCCTTCCTCAACCGAGGAGAACTGCGCCGAAAGAATGCCGATCACCGCGTGACCTTCAGCAGCGTCATAGATTTCCCGGGCGTTGGCGATATCCTTCGCCAGCACGTTAATAGCCACTTTATTACGATAAAAATTAATGTGCTGCATAGTCTGCAATCTCCTTTAGTCGCGCCACGATCAGTGCCATTTCCCCTTCTGCGACCGTACGCGGGTCAAGACTAAAGACGCCCTGATGAAGGTTGTAACGGCGAGTGTAAATCGCGATATCACCCTCTCGCAGTTGCGCTTCTACGGCGTAAGCATCCATCCCCAGCTCTTGTGCATTCACCCGAATACGAATCCGCCAGATGGCGCGCCCGGCTTCGTCCTGCTCAATATCCGCATCCAGTCCGCGAATCGCTGAAATCGCCTGCGCCACAGGTTGCAGTTCTTCGGCGGTGACTACGGTTTGCCCCTGATGATAGTTTTCCAGGGCATACACCAGCCCAACCATATTCTCTTTGCCGATTTTCATCGCCCGGGCAATTCCGTGGTGCTGTGCTTTACACGCGGCAATCCACTGTTTCTTCCCGGTGATAAACCCGGAGGTCGGCGCGTTAAAGGCTTTTGCCCCGCTGTAGACCACCATATCCGCCCCGCTCGCCACCCAGGCGTGTAAGTCTTCCTCGGCGGCGGCATCGACAATCAGCGGCAGGTTGTGAGCCTGCGCAACCTGTACGAAGTCTGCAATGCTCAACATGCCTTTCTGCACACAGTGGTGCGATTTCACATACAGCAGCGCGGCAGTGTTGTCGGTAATCGCGCTCTCCAGCTGCCAGCAGGCCGCCAGATTACTTGAGCCAACCTCCACCACCCGCCCTCCCCCTAAGCGGATCGCGCTGGTGATGGGCGCACCGTAGTCAACGTTATGCCCGCGCAGCATGACCACTTCATTAGCCATACCCGCGCTATCCGGCATCAACGTGACTCGCGCCTGGTCACCGCGGGTAATGGCCGCGGCAACGGCAATCGCAATACCCGCCGAGGCGCACGAAGTAACATAGCTGTCTTCCGCGCCGGTGTAGCGGGAAACCAATTCACCGGTACGGTCCACCAGCCGGTCAATTTCAACAAAGGCCGAAGCTGCCCGCGCGGTGGCCTGCATCACTTCCGGCGCGACGCTGGAAACGCCCAGAATCGTCATCTTGCCGCAGGCGTTAATCACCTGTTTTAGCCCCAATTGTTGATAGATATTCTGTGTCATGGCTTACAACACTCCCAGCAGCGAACAGACCACGCTGAGCGCGACAATCGACAGCAAAATCGTGGTGTAACGCGGTCCTTTCTTCACCAGATAGAAGTAGATGGCGAACACCGCCGCCAGCGGCAGCAGACCGGGGGCAATAGAGTCGAGGATTTGCTGGACCACCACTTCAGAGCCTTTCAGGGCGCTGAGTTTTAACGGTGTGGTGATCTTGACGTAGCTCGCAGAAAGCGCGCCCATCATGATCAGGCCCAGCACGTTCGCGCCGTAGATAAGTTCCTTTATTCGCCCTCCCTGCAGCAGACCAATTATCGAGTCACGCCCCAGCGTGTAGCCTTTGTGCACCATGCCATAGCTGATTGCCAGCGTAATGGCCGGGTAGAGGATTAACGGTACAATTCCGCCCATCGCGCTGCCATTGGCGGCGAATGGGATGAAAATAGCAATTAACAGCGGCATCACTGCGGCCCAGATGATCGAGTCCCCCATCCCCGCCAGCGGCCCCATCAAGCCCGTTTTTATCCCGGTGATGGAGGCGTCGCTGATCGGCTCACCGCGCGTTTTTTGCTCCTCCATCGCAATGGAGATCCCCTGAATTACCGCCCCGAACGTCTGCTCTGAGTTGAAGAAGTTCAGATGGCGTTTCAGCGCTTCTACCTGTTCCTCTTTTTGCGGGTAGAGCTTTTTGATGATCGGCGTCATCGAGGCACAGAAAATCAGGCTTTGCAAACGCTCATAGGAGCTGGAAACTTCCGCGCCCAGCCAGTAGATAAACCAGGCTTTGGTGATGTCTGCTTTGGTCAGCGTACCGCTTTCACGCGCACGCTCCACCAGTTCATGTTGCATTACGTCGCTGCTCATCATGCTGCTCCTTCATTTTTCGCCAGACCTTTAATCAGGAAGGCCACGCAGGTACCAAAGATTGCCATCGCCATGATGTCTACCTTCAGGTACAGCACCGCAAAGAATCCGCCGATAAACCACGGCAGCAGGCTCTTTTTACCGATCACCATAATGGTGATGGCAAAGCCCAGCGCTGGCAGAATGCCGCCCATAATTTCAAAGGAGTGCGTCAGCCAGTGCGGCATCAGCTTGAGGAAGCTTTCCACCACGTCCTGACCAAAATAGTTGGCGGCGAAAACCACCGGGAAACGCAGTACAAGGCCAAGCAACGCCGGGTAGAGGAATGCACAGCGCATAATGCCCGCCATGTTGGCCGTTTCCGCATGCTTGTCGGCCATATGCACCCACGCTGCGTTTAACGTGCGGCGCAGCTGGTCGAGGAACACGCCGATGACGCCGAATGGGATCGCCAGCGCGATAGCCAGGTTCGGATCCATTCCGGCCTTCACGGCGATAGGAATTGAAATACAGGCAGCTAGCGCAGGATCCGACGGGACGTTACCGCCTGGCGTAGAGGTCACGCCGAGATAAACCAGCTGCATGCCTGCACCGATGATCATCGCCGTTTCCATGTTGCCTAACAGCAGGCCAACGAATACGGCAATCACGACGGGCTGTAGCAGCATGGCGGAGAAGGTGTAGCCAAGGCGTAAACGGGCAAACCAGTAATACAACCCCATCAGGCTTGCGAAGACTAAAGTATCCATAATTAGTTACCCTGTTATCAAAGAGTTAGAATTTTTTCAGGATATCGTCCAGCGACTGAGGCTTATCTTCCGGGATAGTCTGGAAGAACACCTGAATCCCACGATTTTTCAGGTCGCTCAGAATGCCGACGTCTTTTTCATCCAGCGTAATGTTCTGGAATACCGCTTTGCGGTTTGGCCCGCCGCCCAGTCCACCGACCTGAATGGTAGTGACGTCAAACCCCAACTGGACCGCTTCCTGAACCGCCGCCAGAGAAGGGAACAGCACCAGAACTTTGCCGTCACCAAGTTGGTTTTCTTTCCAGGCTGCCGCAAAACTTTGGTTACCGAAGCAATCCACTTTGATGTTCGGCGGCGCGGCCATCAGGTAGATATTTTTCATAAACGGATCGGCATCCAGCTCATCGCTGACCACCGCAATCCGGTTGGCCTGAGATTGTCCAACCCATTTAGTCACCACTTGTCCATGAATCAGACGGCTATCGATACGACATAAGACGATGTTTGCCATGATGTTTATTCCTTATTGTGATTGTTGTAATTGACGCACGTGGGCGACAACGTCCAGGCAACTGCTACGCCCGGCCTCGACCAGTTCAGCCACGCAGGTGGTCAACTGGCCATGCTCGCGTTTGTCGAGCGCCTCCAGCAGCAAAGAGGCATTGAGCCCGGAAATCACTGCCACCGGGTAATCGGCACTCAGCCGCGCCGCCACGTTAGAGGTGGTGCCGCCAATAAAATCAGTCAGGATCAGTGAACCTTCCGGCATGGTTTTCACCACAGCTTCAACGCGCTGGTAAAACTCGCCGAGTGTATCAACGGGCATCAGCGCAATTTCCGTCACGCCTTTGATTTCACCCATCACCATGCGCAGGCTGTTGCAAAGCTGTTGCCCCCAGCCGCCATGGGTCAGCAGCAGGATCTGGGGCAAGGATTCAGTGGTAGTCAAAATGGCCTCCTGGCTCGATTACATAGACATAAGTAAACAGAGCAAAGGCTGTGCCAGAATTTGTGTCACGCAGGGAAGAGAGGAGTGCTGACGGGGCAGAAAGCCGCGCCAGCAAAGGGATTAGCTATACAACAGTTCGTAGATATAAAAATATTCCGCGTCCGATAAGCGAATGGCATAGGCCTCTTCGATCGGCAGGAAAGCGGATTTAATGACACTAAACGCGCGATTATCCAGATCCGGCTTGTTCTCCAGCGCCATCTGTAACGGTTTGCGGTTAATCACGATACGCTCGACCATACAGCAGCAGTGGATCAGGAAGCGCAGTGTCACCTGACGGCTCGGTTTGAGCGAAAGCGCGGTGGTCAGATGATTCAACACGCCTTCCATCTCTTTGAGAATACGCTGCGGGTTGAGCACCGAAATATGGTTAATGATGCTCTCCATGGTCAACGCGCTGATAAAGCGCATCGCGCTGCGCTCCATCTCCAGACGGCGTTCGCTGCTGGAGAGATCTGGCGTCAGCAGGCTGAGTACCAGCTCGGGGCCTTGTTCAGAGAACAGCTCCTCAAGCGAGATAAACGGAATATCCGGCAGTCCTGGCTGGAAAGTGCCCACTATTCCCGCCAGGCGTTCACTGGCGTTAATCGCCTGCTGCACGCGCTCCAGACTGCGGACTTCGTTGTAATCGAGGATCACCATCCGCGTATCCTGCGACATCAACTCACCGAAGCTCTCTTCCAGCACCTTTTTGATTTTTTCTGCCGTTCCCATTCCGGTGATGCAGGAGATAACCAGCACCTTACCGCTGTTTTCCTGCTGCGGAGTACACAGCTGACAGGGAATATTTTTGCTCTGCATCAACGCCGCCAGCTGCGGCAAGTCGCTGGTTTCGTAGCTTAAATCCAGCCCGATTTCCAGCAGGCTGGTGAGCGTGATATTGGGCATCAGCAGTACGTCTATCTGGAATAACTTACTGATCGTGCTGCCAAAATGGACCAGCGAGCCAATATCCACCATCAGGATCAACCGGCGATATTTTCGGGTCTGGATCATCTGTGTCAAAGCTTCCAGCGTGTCATGCACCGACTGCTCGAAAGGCATATCGATAGCGCTGAACACCTCGCGCTCCAGCACGCGATTCACGTACTGCGCCTGACTTGTCGCCGTCGTCGCACCGTGGGCAATCAAAATCACCCCGCAGTCCGGACTGGCGTCAATCCGTTGGCGGTAATGGCGACACTCTTTGAGGAACAGGCACAGCCAGACCACTTCCGTCGCCGGACACTGAATATGCAGCAGTTCATTGATTTTTCGGCATAACAGCGTAGCGTTTTCGTATTCATCTTTGCAGCGATCGAGGATCAGGCTGGAAGAATAAAGTTGCGGAATAAGGCCGCGCTGCACATAGCCAATCAGCGCCAGGAAGTGTTTGCGCAGCGGGTTAACCAGATTTTCCGGCAGCGTAAAACCAAGCACCTGCTCAACGCAGCCGATCAGCAGCGTGACGCGCTCTTCAATCTGATCGCCATAGCGCGGAGGATGCGCCACGCTGTCGCGGCTATAGAGACCATATTCAAATATCGAACTGAGCTTGTTTTTGAGGATTGCCAGCGTTTCGGCTGGCGGCACGTTGCTGTTACGCAGGTTGATATATTCGCGGGTCAGGAAGCTGTAGAAAAGATCGCTCTCTTCAATTTCAGCTCCGGTGGCCAGCGAATTTTTCAGCGCCGGCAGCGTGCGGGCATCGATGCTTAAATGCTCTTTGCCTTCGAACAGTGCGCCAACCAGCAGACGTTGTTCCGGCGTGGCGTTAAAGGGGATCTCTGTCAGACGTTTATCCAGCTGTAGCGTATCGCTGTGCTCCGTCATTCCCGAAGCCCAGGCCTGGGCGCAGAGAAACTGAATATCGCTTTTAAGCTGACCAATGTTGCCTTCCAGCGGCTTGTTCAGCAGCCAGAGCAGCAAGGTACGGTCGATGCTTATCGTACGCTCGATTTTGCGGCTCTCACGCTGTAAGAAGCCAACGATCAGTTCAACCTGCTCTTCCACCGAACGCTGGCGGATGCCGGGCAAATCGATACATACCTGAATACGTCGCTGGAAAGTGCGCAGCAACGCCGAACTTACCGGTTCGGTGGTCGCACATATCAGGCGAACCGAGATTGACCGCGCCACGGCGCTTGAGCCCAGCGGCCGATATTCACCTTTGTCGAGAATAGAGAACAGCTTTTCCTGACCTTCATACGGTAGGCGATGCACTTCATCGAGCAGCAGATAGCCGCCGTCGGCCTGCTCGACCAGACCCGGTTTATTTTCGTTTGCGCCGGTAAACGCTCCCTGTCGATGACCAAACAGATGCGAAGAGAGCAACTCCGGGTTATGGGCATATTCCGCGCAGTTGAAATAGACCAGCGGCGGGGGCGTTCCCGCTGCACGTTCGCAGGCGAAACGGTGCATCAGTTCGGCAAAAAAGGTTTTGCCGACGCCGGAGGGGCCGGTCAGCAGAACGTGCAGCCCGTGGGGATACAGCACTGCCGCGCGGCCTTTTTCCACCGCATCGCGCAGGCTGCGATCGTAACCAATCAGGCCGGAAAAGGGATCGTCTGTCGCCTGGTTTTCCTGAACAGGCAACAGGTCGGCAACGGTTTGCACTTCGCGCTCGGACTCATCCAGTTTGCGCCCCAGCAGCGTTTCAATCGCCTGACGATGCAGAAAGAATACCGGGCGTCCGCGGCTTTTAATCGCCAGGCCGTCGTTCCAGAGCTGATTGAGATCTTTACTGACCGAGTTGCGCGCCAGTCCGAGGTTAAAGCCGATAGCTTCCGCTGTGAACGCCGTTTCCTGCGCCAGATGGGCAAGATTCAGTCCTCGCGTCAGCCGTTCCAGCTCCCCCAGTATTATCTCAATCCGTCTCATCTCTTTACCGCTTAAGAAATAAATGATTGTTCAGAACATACACTATTCTGCTACGCAAGACAGTGAGGCGGCGTCCAGACCTTCCGGTCATCAAAACGTTTTCGACAAATAATGCCGCGCTGAGCCGGTTTCCGGAAAGTTATCGAGGGTCATTTGCAGCTGATAGCCGTTTTTCTGATAAAACGGCAGCGCCTGGAAACTCATCGTGTCCACCAGCGCATGCAGGCATCCTCTCTCACGCGCTGTCTGCTCGGCAGCCTGCATCAATTTTGTGCCGTAACCGCCTTTACGCAGCGAATCATGCATCCACAGGAAATCAATACACAGCCATTCGCCTTTGATTTTGCCAATCAGCCCGCCCAGAATTTCATTGCTTTCATCGCGCCAGTACACCGCCAGGTCGCCAAAATTGGTGGTTCTCAGGAACTGGCGGTTGTAGGCGCGCAATCCGGCAAGCAGGGCATTTTGATCGTCTTCGGTAATCGTATCCGTAATCTGTATTTGCATCCTATCCTCCTGAAATAACTACAACTTCTGGCTGATTTATTTTTAGACATTAACACAGGGTGATGAGTGAGTCGTATGCCGTCTACACTTACTCTTGAGATGATGCGCATAGACAACAAGGATTATTAACATGAAACGAGTCATTTTTCCGATTATTGCCATCCTTTTCACACTACCCGGTCTGGCGCAAGCCGACTCGGCATATGGCAGTCTGCAGGCTGTACACGAAAAAAATACCGTTTTGAAGGACTTACGTAAAATTTGCACCCCGCAAGGCTCGCCATCTGATGAGGTGTGGGAAAAAACGATTATGGCTGATACGCGTAACCAACAGCACATCCACGAAGCCATTCTGGCAATTCAAAGAAACAATCAGAACAACTACTGGGAAGCACTTGGCAAAGTGGAATGCCCGGATTTATAAGCATCTTGTTGTAAAATGAGCACTGTAACCGGTTTCCGTGTCGCAAAAACACGTATTGTTGCCAGAACGTATAAATAGCAATGGAGCAACAACAATGCGATACCGTTTTCCAGAAAACTTCTGGTGGGGCAGTGCCTGCTCGGCACTGCAAACCGAAGGGGATAGCCTGAACGGCGGCAAAAGCCAGACCACGTGGGACGAGTGGTTCGACCGTCAGCCAGGGCGCTTCCATCAGGGGATTGGCCCGGCAAACACCTCAACCTTTTATCAGCACTGGAAACAGGACATCGCACTGCTCAAGCAGCTGAAGCACAACAGCTTCCGTACGTCTCTGAGCTGGTCACGCCTGATCCCGGACGGTACCGGCGAGGTTAATCCGGAAGCCGTCGAATTCTATAACAACGTCATCGACGAGCTGCTGGCGCAAGGCATTACGCCATTTATCACCCTGTTCCACTTTGACATGCCAATGGTGATGCAGGAGAAAGGCGGCTGGGAAAACCGTGACGTGGTTGAGGCGTTTGGCCGCTACGCACAGACGTGTTTTACATTGTTCGGCAACCGGGTGAAGCACTGGTTCACCTTTAACGAACCGATTGTTCCGGTAGAAGGCGGCTATCTGTATGACTTCCATTACCCAAACGTGGTGGATTTCAAACGCGCGGCCACCGTGGCGTATCACACTGTACTGGCGCATTCCACGGCGGTGCGGGCGTATCGCGCCGGAAACTACGGCGGTGAGATCGGTGTGATCCTAAATCTGACGCCCTCTTATCCACGCTCTCAGCACCCGGCGGATGTGAAAGCCGCGCACCATGCGGATCTGCTGTTTAACCGCAGCTTCCTTGACCCGGTACTAAAAGGGGAATATCCGGCGGATCTGGTCAAACTGCTGAAAGAGTACGATCAGTTACCGGTATGCCAGCCGGGCGACAGTCAGCTCATCGCCGAGGGGAAAATCGACCTGCTCGGTATCAATTATTATCAGCCGCGCCGCGTGAAATGTCGTGATACTGCCGTCAATCCAAACGCGCCGTTTATGCCGGAGTGGCTGTTTGATTATTACGAAATGCCGGGGCGGAAAATGAACCCTTATCGTGGCTGGGAAATTTATGAGCCAGGTATTTACGATATTATTACTAATCTGCGTGATAATTACGGCAACCCACGCTGCTTTATTTCTGAAAATGGTATGGGTGTGGAAAATGAGCAGCGTTTCGTTGAGCATGACCAGATCAACGACAGCTATCGTATTGAATTTGTTTCTGAGCATCTAAAATGGCTACATAAAGGCATCAGCGAAGGCTGTAATTGTCTTGGCTACCATATGTGGACTTTTATTGATAACTGGTCCTGGCTCAACGGATATAAAAACCGCTACGGTTTTGTTCAGTTAGATTTAGCAACGCAAAAACGTACGGTGAAAAAGAGCGGCGAATGGTTTGCCCATACTGCCGAAAACAATGGTTTTAATTAAAAATAACCAGGATGCCGGATAGCGATCCGGCATACCGAGCTTTAGTTTATTGCATACCCTTTATGCGAACTTTTGCTGCCACCAGAAGCGCCGTCAGCAGCATCAGGCTGCCGGAAATCATCAGGGGTGACAGCAGTCCGAGAGTATCGAGCGCATAGCCTCCCACCGCGGCCCCGCAGGTATTGGCAAGCTGGATCACGGCGACCTGGATGGATCCGGCTTTTTCTGCCTGATCGGCAAGCGAGCGCGTGATCCACGTCGACCAGCCGACCGGTACCAGCGCAAACAACAGTCCCCAAATAATCGCAATACCCGCCGCCACCACTTTGTCACTGCCCCACAGAATCAGGACCAGCGCACTGAGCGCCAGCACCAGTGGCGCGCCGGCTAACGCCAGTTTGACCGAACGCTTCAAAATCATCGACGAAAGCGACGTACCAACAAAGCTGGCAATACCGAAGCTCAGCAGCACCAGCGTCAGGCCATCAACGTCAAAGCCCGCCAGATTCATATAGATCGGGCGAATATAGGTAAAGAAGGCGAACTGTCCGGCAAAGGACATGAAGATGGCAATCATCCCGGCCATCACGCCCGGACGTTGCAGCAGACTGAACATATTTTGTTTTTGGTGCGACGGCTCACCGGGCAGCGATGGCAGCGCTCTCACCACCCAAATCGTGCACAGCACGCCCATGACTGCCGCCGCATTAAATACGTTACGCCAGCCGATAATGCCGCCTAAAAAGCTCCCCAGCGGCGCGGCAATCACCAGCGCGATGGAGACTGCGCCAAAAATCACCGACAGCGCTTTCGGCACCGTACGTGCGGGAACCAGACGCATGGTCAGCGACGCCGACATCGCCCAGAAGCCACCAAGCGCCAGACCGAGGCAGGCGCGGCCAACGAGCAGCAGCGAAAAAGAATTGGCAAAGGAAACCAGCAGACAGGAAAGCGTCAGCAGCACCGAAAACAGGATCACCACATAGCGACGATCGGTCGCCTGAATAATTTGCGTCACAAACAGGCTGGCGAACATGGCGACAAATGCCGTCACGGTCACCGATTGCCCCGCCACACCTTCAGAAATCCCCAGATCCTGCGCCATCGGCGTTAACAGGCTCACGGGCAGAAACTCAACGGTTATCAGGCAGGCAACGCAGAACGCCACGGCAAATACCGCCGACCAGTTAGGTCGGGAATTTGCCTCAGCGCGGGATTTTTGTTCAACAGCTTCACTCATTTTGTTACCTGCGTGGGGTTATTGTAGAAAAGTTACGCAGTGTAGCATTAAATTTGTGACGAATTTAACGTTTTGACAACTATTCATCGGATGTCGGCTGCACCTTATCCGGCCCAGGACAGAGCACCCTTACTGGCTCAATTTAGCGTCACGCGCAGCCCGGGCCAGGCCGGTTATCCACTCCTGGTGACCGTTGATCATCGGATTGGGCAGCGTACGCGCCAGTTCTTGTGCCGGAACGCCAATTTGTGATTCCTGGGTCAGAATACGTACGCGCCCGCCGGGTAAATCCTCAAAGAGCCAGGCGTGGATCACATCCAGACGTGTAGTGGCATCACCTTCCGCCCAGCCATGCCAGGCAACACGCGCGGCCTGGCCGTCAACCGGCGGCACATACTCGGTGATTTGCGCTTCGATTGGGAAACCAAAAGTCGTAAAACGAAAACGGGCATTCATGCTTAACAACGGACCGGAACCGTCATGAAACCGGATATCCGCCACGTTGCTGTAATACGTTGGCCAGCGCGTTGTGTCATTAAGCTGTGCCCAGACGGCACGGGCGCTCAGTCCGGCAACGATAATTTCATTTGAGGCAAAGTTATCGGTCGTCCCCGGCAGATACGCTTCAGGCCAGATAATTGCACTTTGTTGAGTCGCTTGATTCATGATGTACCTCGTCGTGTGAGTTAACGAGGTACATCATGCTTTCGCGTAAGATATAAAGATAATGACGATTCAAAATAATCGTCATCATAAATTTTGATATCAGTGCAGCCAGTGCACGCCATCCTCGGGCTGGAAAAAGGCGTTATAGCGCATCTGAAACGCATTAAGCTCCTGCATATCCGGCTCCATCTCGCGCAGAAAACCAAGCGCCAAACGTACCTGCGCATCGGTAATAGGTGCAGCCAGCCGGGCTTTTTGCAGCCAGCGGTGCCATTGCAACAGGTTCTGCTCACTGCCGTCGACAATCACGATTTGCCAGATCAACAGCACCTGGGCGGCATTTTGCAGATGTGATTCATCAGGGCGGTGGAGGTACTGTAAAAAAGCCTCACCCTGTACTTTTCCCATCTGATCGATCATCGATTCTACCGGCACGACATCAATGTTCAGTCGCTCGCTCAGACGGCGAATTGCCCGCCGCGACCCGGACGTTAGCACCCGAAATCCCACCACAAAAACAACCACCAACGTGGCCAGCATTATCCAAATCATGCGCACATCCATTACCAGACAGGACGCCCATCATAGCGGCAAATTCACCTCTGTCGACGACTGAACGTGTCATAATGTGACTTATTGAACTCGCAGGCAGACATCATGATATCTGATATCAGAACGCTCGATCTTAATCTGTTAAAAACGCTGGATGCCCTGCTGGATGAACGCAGCGTAACCCGGGCGGCACAGCGGCTGTCGCTCACACAGCCTGCGGTAAGCGGTATGCTCAACCGCCTACGCGACTATTTTGACGATCCGCTATTTAGTCGCACGCCGCACGGCATTGTCCCGACGCTGCGTGCCCAACAGTTGGCCGCCCCGGTCAAACAGATCCTCAGCGACATCGATACCCTGCTTAAACCGACACAGTTTGACCCGCTCACCGCAGCGCTCACCTTTACCGTCGCCGCTACGGATTACGCGCTCAAAGCAGTGATCGTGCCGTTTATTGCCGCGCTTCGCGTGCGCGCCCCAGGCATCCGTGTGCGGGTGGTTCCGGTTGAGCCAGCGCTACTTACCACGCAGTTTGAGCAGGGGAAAGTCGACCTGGCGTTACTGACGCCGGATACAACGCCCGATAACCTGCACAGTCGGGGGTTATATGATGAAGAGTACGTCTGCCTCATGCGTCATGAGCATCCTGACGCGGGAAAAACGCTGACGCTCGATCGCTTCTGCGCGCTGGAGCATGTGCTGGTTTCTTATGAGGGTGAAAGTTTCTGGGGCGTCACCGATGAGGCACTGGCAAGCGTCGGACGCCAACGGCAGATTGGTTTGTCGGTTAGCAGCTTCCTGGTATTGCCGGACATCCTCGCCATCAGCGATATGATTGCCGTGGTTCCTGCCCGTCTGGCATATGACGAGACACGAATGTGCGTTTTGCCGCCCCCGCTGCCCATTGCCGGTTTTACAAAAAGCATGGCCTGGCATGAACGCACGCACCGCGATGCCGCTCATCAGTGGCTACGTAATCTGGTACATGAAACCAGCCAGTTTAAGGCATAAAAAAGCCCGCCATTAAGGCGGGCAAAAGTTACCAATGCACACTTAACTTAAGCGACTTTCAATTGTTGAATCTTTTTCTCGCGGCGAATTTTACGTTCTTCAAACACGGCCACGATGGCCATCAGACAGATACAACCGATGGCGGCGGTGTCCAGCGCGGCGAAGGTTCCTGCCCAGCCGGTGAGGCCAAAAATCGGCGTGCCGTCGGCAATCATTCCCAGACCAAGCTTGGCGAAGCTGTCACCAATCAGATAAGCAAAGGTGCCTTTAATCCCATCGGCTGCGCCGATCGCTTTTTTCGGTACAAATCCGACTGCCGCAACGCCGATTAACAGCTGCGGACCAAACACCAGGAAGCCCAGCGCAAACAGCGAAGCCAGATAAACGTACTGGTTGCTGGCGTGCTGATAAACGCCCAGGGTGGCGATAATCAACGCCAGCGCCACGCAGGCCACCAGCGCACGGCGACCATTCGCCAGGTCAGAGAGCCAGCCCCACAGCAGCGTGCCGACCAGCGCGCCCACTTCAAACAGGGTAAAGCCCTGAATCGCCACTTCTTTGGAGAGCTTCAGCTCCTGGAAAGCGTAGACGGTGGACCACTGGTCAATACCGATACGCACCACGTACAGGAAGATGTTCGAGAAACATAACAACCAGATCACTTTGTTTTTCAGCACGTACTCAACAAAGATCTGCCATTTCGTCATCTCGTTTTCTTCGGTCTCTTTGTCTTCTTCGCTGATCTCCTCGCCGAACAACTCTTCAGCTTTACCGAGACCATAAGATTCCGGGGAGTCACTGCCGTAGCGCAGGCCGATAAAACCAACAATCAGCGCGATAATCGACGGGAAGATAAACATCCCGATGACGTGACCGTCGAACAGATAGTTAGCGCCAAACAGCGCCACGCCTGCCGCACCCGCACCGCCGAGGTTGTGGGAGATGTTCCACATACCGAGGTAAGAACCCCGCTTGCGACGCGGCGTCCATTTGGTGATGGTGGAATAACTACACGAGCCGCCGGTACTCTGGAAGAAACCACTCAGCGCATAGAAGGCGATCATCAGAAACAGGCTGGTTGAACCCGCGCCCATGCTGGCGCTGAAGCCGAGCATACAGATGGCAGAGAGGATCAGCATAAACGGCAGGAACTGCTTGGTGTTTTTGCCGTCCGCGTAGTAGGAAACCAGCGTTTTTCCCACGCCGTAGGTGATGGAGAAGCCCAGGCCAATCATCCCCAGTTGCGTCATGCTCAGCCCGTAGGTGGAGATCATGTCGTTCTGCGCGATGTTGAAGTTTTTGCGGATCAGGTACATGGTCAGGTAGCCGATGAAAACCACCAGATAAGACTGCATGAACGGTTTGAACCACATTTTGCGCCGCACATCGAGCGGCAGATCCAGGGTCGGCTTGCGCACCTGGTTGAGAAAGGCCAGCATTTGACACTCCCGAGCTAATTTTTATACCTGCGAATAGCAGGCATTGTAAAAATCAGCCGGGGATCACGCCTGAGACAGCGTCCAGGTGAAACCGGGAAAATTTCTTAGTTTTACCCCACTCGGGGCAAAAAGGTGAGGTACATCACGCTTCACCAAGCTCACGCGGCGCCTGGGCATTCAAAAACGGCAACAGCAACAGCGCGGAGATCCCCGCCGCGATGGCGATAACCACAAAGAATCCGGTCCAGTGCCAGACTTCCATTACCTTCGCCAGCGGCCAACCGGAGAGCGAAGCGCCCAGGTAAGCGAACAGCCCGACAAACCCGGTCGCCGCCCCAGCCGCCTCTTTGTGCGAGCACTCCGCCGCCGCCATACCAATCAGCATTTGCGGGCCAAAGACGAAAAATCCGGTGGTGAAGAAGCACGCTGCCTGCATCACGTAGCTGGCGAACGGCATCAGCCACAGCGAACCGACGGAAAGCAAAATCCCGGCGGCAAAAATCAGGTTCATTGGCCCACGATTGCCGTTGAACAGCTTATCTGACCCCCAACCCGCCACCAGAGCCCCAATAAACCCGCCCAGTTCAAACATGGTCACCGCGGTGTTGGCGGTCACCAGATCGACCCCCAGCGTTTCTGACATGTACAGATTACCCCAGTCATTGATCGCCGCACGTACCACGTACACCAGCACATAACACAACGACAGCAGCCAGATGTAGGGATTCAGCAACACATAGCGAGTGAGAATTTCTTTGCGGGTTAAGCCTGCGCCCTCCTGCTGCTGGGCAATTTCTAACTCATCATGTCGCCAGTCGCCAACCGGAGGTAAGCCAATCGCCTGCGGCCTGTCGCGCAACCGCCAGCACAGGAAAAATCCGACCACAATCGCCAGTATTCCGGCAATCATCATTCCTGCACGCCAGCCATAATGCAGCGCCGTCGCCGCCATCACCATCGGGATCAGCGCCCCGCCGACGTTATGCGCGGTGTTCCATAGCGCCCACCAGCCACCGCGTTCGGTACGCGAATACCATGCGGTCAATAAACGCGCACAGACCGGCGACCCCCAGCCCTGGAAGAACGCATTCAGTGCCCACAGTAGCGCAAAGGCCCAAAGCGAGGTCGAGAAACCGAACAGGATGTTTACCACGCCGGTGGCAATCAAACCAATGCCCATAAAATAGCGGGCGTTGGAACGATCGCTGACGATACCAGAGACAAACTTCGACAGGCCGTAAGTGATGTAAAACAGCGTTGCCAACAGGCCAATGTCGCTGCGGGTCAGCACACCGCTGGTGAGGATATCCGGCACCGCAGCGTTGAAGCTTTTGCGCGTGAAATAGAACAGCGCGTAGCCAAGCCAGATGGTGGTCAGAATATGCCGCCGCCAGTAGCGATAACGGGCATCTACCTCACTTTTATTGGTAATGTGTGGCGCATTAGCCGGGGCTTTTAGAAACTGAAACATTGCCATTCCTTACACATAACGCTGAGGCAAAGAGACGCTGACCCGCGTACCGTGCGTACAGGATATCGAAAGCTTACCGCCGAGGGCCGTAATGCGCTCACGCATCCCGGTGAGGCCAAATCCCTGCTTATTCGACCCCGGCGGCAGGCCGCTGCCGTCGTCCTCAATCACCAGCATCAGTCGTTCATCCTGTTGCCAGCCCTGAAGTGTCACCGCGCTGGCGTTGGCGTGCTTAACGATGTTGTTCAGCCCTTCCTGGCAGACGCGAAACAGCGTCACCCGCTGGCTTTCGCTGAGTGCAGATTCGTCAATTCGCCAGTCGAGATGGCTGACGATGCCGCGGCTTTCCAGCTCCATTTCACGCATCAATGAGCGGATGGCCTGCTCCAGCGTGAGATCGTCCAACTGGCGTGGTCGCAGGCGGCCTAACAGGCGACGCACCGAATCGTACACGCCGAGAGAAAGTTGTTCGATGTGTGCCCCGCTACGCTTCACCCCTGCGTTTTCCGGCGCCAGGCGCTGGACAATACCCGCCTGGGTACGAATGGCGGTGATGGTTTGGCCGATATCATCGTGCAGTTCACGCGCCACATCGCGGCGCACGCTCTCTTCGGTCTCCAGCAGGCGTTCAGCCAGACGATGGTTGCGCGCTAATTCGTTTTGCAGCGACTGGTTAAGCTCACGCAGACGCTGAATGCCCGCGCCGAGCAGCAGCCCGGTCAGGCTTTGCACCAGCAAGGAGAGCAGCAAGTCGACGGGATGATCGTGCCAGGTCTGGCTGGCAATCAGCGCGATGGCGTTCATCAGCGTCGCAATCAGCGCCCCCTGCCAGCCGTAGTGCCAGGCCAGCGCAATGATCGGCAACGCGAGGCAAAACGGTGTGAAGCGCGAAAGCTCGGCGGGTAAACCGAGCTGTAGCCACAGGCTGACGCTAAACAGCAGCAGGTACCAGACCAGATGCCGCCCGCGCCAGTTCACCGGCTGCGACACCACCGCAGGGCCCAGCGGCAGCCAGGTGGTGCTGGTCAGATAGTGCCAGAACACCAGGCAGATCGGCGCCAGCGTTAATCCGCCGGTGAGCGTCAGCAGCAGCACGGTCCACGCCTCTTCACCTTGCCCAAGCCATGGTAGCGATTGCAGCAGTGCCGCTGCGGTCAGCGCTGCCCCCTGTAATAACAATGTGCGCCAGTCACGCTGATGGCGGAAACGTGAGGTCAGTGCGACGGGAAGTAAGGTGAGAAAGCTACCGATCACCAAAAGCGGCAGATGGGACAGCGCCACTTCCTGCGCCAGCCAGAACAGAAGCAGCCATTCCGCACCCAACAGTACCGGCCAGTAGCCGCGCGAACATTGCAGCATTAAGCCCAGGCGCAGGCCGAATGGAAACAGCAGCACTGCCAGCTCCGGGCGTTCAACCAGATGAAGGCTGATGCTCCACAGGCAAAACCATGCGGCAGAGAAGATAAAAAAGCAGGCAACAATGGTGACTAACCGGGAAAAGAACGTGTTCATTGCCAGCCGTCAAACATCCGCCGAGCCAACTCAACATCGTTGCTTACGCCCAACTTTTCCATCAGGTTGGCGCGGTGCACGTGTACCGTTTTTGGTGACAAGCCCAGTTCAGCCGCAATCTCTTTGACTGCCATCCCTTGCGCCAGTTTTTCTGCCACCTGACGTTCGCGTTTGGTGAGCGGGTCCTGACGCCCGGCCGCCAGTTTGACGGCGATGTCCGGCGTTAAATAGCAGCCGCCGGTTGCCACGGTACGCACCGCGGCAATCAGCTCATCCGGGCTACAGCGTTTTGAGAGGAAGCCTCGCGCCCCTGCGTTCAACGCCTGCTCCACCAGCGCCGGGCTGTCGTGGACGGAGAGCATGATAATCGCCATGCCTTTTGGCAACTGGCTTAACAGTTCGAGGCCGGAAATGTCAGGCATGGAGATGTCACAGATACAGACCTGCACGCCGCGCCCCGGCAATCCTGCCAGCGCCTCGCTACCTGAGCCAAACTCAGCCACAACCTGCAAATCGGGTTCCAGCCCCAACAGTTGGGCAAACCCGGAACGGACGATAAGGTGGTCGTCGATAAGGGCAACGGTAATCATGGGTTATGTCCTGGTGCTGGAAAACGCCTGATGGCGCTGCGCTTATCAGGCCTACGGGCGGGTGCCGCTGTAGGCCGGATAAGGCATTTATGCCGCCATCCGGCAAAAGCGCTTACCTTAACGATAAGCGCTCTACCGTTCAAGCCTTGAGCGAACTACTCAAAGAAGACGGTGATTTTGTTAAACATCGACGGGTCGGACTGGTTGCGCGCCACTTTCACCACATCTTCCAGTTTGTCGATCTGGCTTATCATCTGCTCCAGACGCTGGTCATCATTCACCAATAGCCAGATACGGCTCTTATCACTGTCCTGAATCGGTAGACAGAGGATACCTTCCACGTTGAACGCACGGCGGGCAAACAGCCCACAAACGTGGGTCATTACACCCGGGTGGTTGCGTACGGTGAGTTCCAGGATTACGTTGTCATGAGTCTGCTGTTGCATGGCTTATTCCCCCACCATTTCAGTGTTTGCCGCACCCGGCGGTACCATCGGATACACTTTTTCTTCTGCATCAATACGTACGTGGATCAGCGCGGGTCCTGGACGATTGATTATCTCCTGCAGCGCCGCCTGTGGGTCCGCTTCATGATTTAAATCGCAGGTTTCGAGACCAAAACCGGCGGCAATCTGCATAAAGTTAATCATCCCCGGATAGGTCGCAGCAAACACGCCTTGCTTATAGAACAGGCTCTGCTGCTGATACACCAGACCCAGTGCTTCGTTATTCATCAGGATAATTTTAATATCCAGCTGATTTTCGCTGGCAGTCGCCATTTCCTGAATATTCATCATCAGGCTGCCGTCGCCGGAGAAACACAGCACTTTCTTGTCCGGGTTCGCCAGCGCCGCACCAATCGCCGCAGGCAGGCCAAAGCCCATGGTTCCCAGACCGCCGGAGGTCAGCCACTGGCGCGGACGGTTCAGCGGGTAAGCCTGCGCCGCCCACATCTGGTGCTGGCCGACGTCGGTAGTGATAATCGCGCTGTCGTCCACGCAGGCGGCAACGGCGTTAATCAGCCCATAATGGCTGAGCGGATCGCTTTCCTGTGGAATAGTACAAGGGAATTCGCGTTGTAAATCGGCCACCATCTGATGCCACGCGTCCCGCGGTTGTGCCTCAATCAATGGGATCAGCTGTTCCAGCACCTCATCGACATCTGCCTGAATGGCCACGTGCGGCTGTTTGATTTTACCCAGCTCCGCGCGGTCAATATCCACGTGGATGATTTTGGCATTCGGGCAGAACTGTTCGGTTTTACCAATTGCCCGGTCATCAAAACGTGCGCCAAGAACAATCAGTAAATCAGCCTCTTGCAGAATAAAGTTGGTGCTGCGCGCGCCGTGCATGCCCAGCATACCTAACGACAGTGGATGCGCTTTTGGCAACATGCCCAGCGCCATTAAGGTCATGGTGGTGGGCAGCATCGCTTTTTCCGCTAGTTCACGTACGCGCTCAGGTGCGTTAATCACGCCGCCGCCGAGATACAACACCGGACGTTGTGCCGCATTAATCATGGCGGCAGCATCGCGAACGCTGTCCGCGCTAAAGGTTGGCGCAGGGGCTTTTTCTGCAGGCTCCGGCATCTCTTCAATGTCAAATACGGCTGTTTGAATGTCCTTAGGTATGTCTATCCACACCGGGCCAGGGCGTCCTGACTGCGCAATGCGGAAGGCATCGCTCATGACCTGCGGTAATTCATTGATATGGCGAACCAGATAATTGTGTTTGGTGATGGGGATAGAGATGCCGTAGGTGTCGACTTCCTGGAAGGCGTCGGTGCCGATCATCGAGGCCGGAACCTGACCGGTGATACACACCAACGGGATGGAATCCAGGCGCGCATCGGCAATAGCGGTCACCAGGTTGGTTGCGCCCGGTCCGCTACAGGCCATACAGACGGCGGGTTTACCCTCGGTTCGTGCCATCCCCTGGGCGATAAACCCCGCACCCTGCTCGTGGCGCGCCAGGATATGACGGATTTTCGTGCTTTGGCTCAAGGCGTCGTAGACGGGGAGAATTGAGCCGCCAGGAATACCGGTGACCACTTTAATTCCCTGACGTTCCAGGAAATGAACGATGAATTCTGCGCCCGTAAAACGCGTACGCTTGGATGTTATGCCCGAACTTGCCATGCTCCAGTCCTTTTATTCTGGGCCTTTGCTCCGGGCAGGTCTCTGAAACGAAAAACCCCGCCCGGTTTGCGCCGGCGGGGTTTTGGAATCGTGTGTTGTTCCGGACCCTACGGCGCATTGCCGACGACGACCACCACACGCACGACGACCGCTGCGCGAGATGGCGCAGTTTTTAGTAGGGTCGCAGTCAGCATGGAATGGTTCATTAGGGGCCTTGTCTGTTTGTTGGTTAACAGGATTTATACAAACACAGGTTTTTCAGCGTGACAATGGAAAATTTTTCATCTGCGCAAAAATGCGCCAAAGATCACGTTTATCTGTACGCAATGTAAAAACAAAAAACCCCGCCGGAGCGAGGTTTTTTTCAGGGTTTGCGGCTGGTAACCGCAGAACACACTGTGTTACGTCAACGCAAGAAGTATACGCGATCGGGAACGAACGCGCAATTTAAGGCACGGATTTTGACGTTTCTGAGTATGGATCGCTTTGCGGATTTTGTCCATAAAATACTGTTCATACATACAGTATATATCTATACTGTAAATGTTCGCAGTGCGCGAGGGGGCCGCTGTTTTACCGGCGCATCAAAGTCCTGGCTGAAACGGGTGGTGCCGTCAGCGCCTTAACCCCCTAAGTGAGCACACTGTGTTACGTCAACAAAGGTGCTGGCAACAGGCAGCGGCGAGGTACGCCAGCACCGTGCTCCTTGTACCAAAAGGAGAGCGTATGAGCCTCGTGGATATCGCTATTCTTATCCTCAAACTCATTGTTGCAGCACTGCAACTCCTTGATGCCGTTCTGAAATACGTTAAGTAATTCAGATTCAAGTCGCACCTAAGGGGGGCGGGTAACACTCCGCTCCCCTTTCACCTTCTCCCTGGTGCTTGTGTCGTGCCAATGTGTTACGTTTTTATGACATCCTCAGGGAAGAATTCCGCCATGACGCTTTCTGTTTTCTGCATTTTGCTGTTCGCCGCACTGCTGCATGCCAGCTGGAATGCCATCGTAAAAGCGGGAAACGACAAGTTGTACTCGGCTATAAGCGTCAGCGGAACCGCTGCGATCATGGCGCTGATTTGTTTACCCTTTGCGCCGCAACCCTCTGCCGCCAGCCTGCCGTTTTTAGCTGTCTCAACCGCATTACAGGTGGTCTATACCGTCCTGGTCGCTAAAACCTATCAGGTTTCGGATATGAGCCAGACCTATCCTCTGATGCGCGGCACAGCGCCGCTGCTGGTCGCGATTATCAGCGTCCTGTTTCTTGGCGATAGCCTCTCACTACTCGCCTGGGTGGGGATTGCCACCATCTGTCTGGCTATTCTCGGGATGGCATTTAACGGACGCTGCGGCTCGCAACGTGGGATTATCCTGGCACTCATTAATGCCTGTTTTATCGCCGGTTATACGCTGGTTGATGGCACCGGTGTTCGGCTTTCAGAAACCGCGCTGGGCTACACGCTGTGGACCTTCTTTCTGAACGGCTCCTGCCTGCTGGGTTGGGCGATGTTCGCCCGACGCCGGGAAGCGTCACGTTATCTGGTACAGCAGTGGAAAAAAGGTATTCTTGGCGGGATTGGTACGATGGGGTCTTACGGCCTGGCACTGTGGGCGATGACTCAGGCCCCGCTGGCGGTGGTCGCGGCGCTGCGTGAAACATCCATTCTGTTTGGCGCACTGCTCGCGTGGCTGCTGCTGAAAGAAAAGGTTGCCGGAATACGTCTTATCGCAGCCGGAGGTATTGCCGCCGGCGCAGTTTTACTCCGCTTATCATGATGTCGTTGTAAACCCGATGCAATCCGGCAACATTTGTTGCCGGATTTTGTTTACATTTCCTGCCGTCCAGCACATAAACATTCCAGCCCACTATCTGGCCTTCTTTTTCTGTTGTGGTAGATTCCACGCGCATTTACGGGAAAGTGCAGCACCTTATTCTTCTTTTTTCTCTTTTTTAAAAGTAATCAGCGAAATGAAAAGGCATAGAAGCGTCAATTTGTTGTTGATGTTGGTATTACTGGTGGCGGTAGGTCAAATGGCGCAAACCATTTATATCCCCGCGATTGCTGATATGGCGCGTGAACTGAACGTTCGCGAAGGCGCGGTGCAAAGCGTAATGGCTGCCTACCTGCTGACCTACGGCGTGTCGCAACTGGTTTACGGTCCCCTTTCAGACCGCGTAGGGCGCCGCCCGGTGATCCTCGCCGGGATGTCTATTTTTATGCTGGCCACGCTGGTCGCCATTACCACCCATAGCCTGACGGTACTGATTATCGCCAGCGCAATCCAGGGGATGGGAACGGGCGTCGGCGGTGTGATGGCGCGAACGTTACCGCGCGATCTGTACGAAGGCACGCAACTGCGCCACGCCAATAGTCTGTTAAACATGGGGATTCTGGTCAGTCCGCTGTTAGCTCCGCTGATTGGCGGCATGCTGGATACAGTGTGGAACTGGCGCGCCTGCTATATTTTCCTGCTGATTCTGTGTGCGGGTGTGACGTTTAGCATGGCGCGCTGGATGCCGGAAACACGGCCTGCGGGTGCGCCGCGTCCACGGCTGATCGCCAGCTACAAAACCCTGTTTGGTAATAGCGCTTTCACCTGTTACGTGCTGATGTTGATCGGCGGCCTGGCGGGCGTTGCGGTCTTCGAAGCCTGCTCTGGGGTATTGTTAGGCGCACGGCTCGGTCTAAGCAGCATGGTGGTCAGTATCCTGTTTATACTGCCCATCCCGGCGGCGTTTTTCGGCGCATGGTTCGCCGGTCGCCCTAATAAGCGTTTCTCGACGCTAATGTGGCAGTCGGTGACCTGCTGTCTGGTAGCGGGTTTAATGATGTGGCTCCCAGGGCTGTTTGACGTGATGAACGTCTGGACGCTGCTGGTTCCTGCCGCACTGTTTTTCTTCGGTGCCGGAATGTTGTTTCCGCTGGCAACCAGCGGTGCAATGGAGCCTTTCCCGTTCCTGGCAGGCACTGCCGGCGCACTGGTTGGGGGATTACAGAACATTGGTTCCGGCGTGCTGGCATGGTTTTCTGCCATGCTGCCGCAGACCGGGCAAGCCAGTCTGGGCCTGCTGATGACCCTTATGGGGCTGTTGATTTTTGTTTGCTGGCTTCCGCTGGCATCACGCGTGTCGCATCAGGGACAGGCGGTTTAAGCGTATGATGGCCCGGCTTATCGCCGGGCTTTTCGCATTCTGGCGCGATCATCGTCGTCAGCAACGGCTCCAGCGCCGGACGCCAGGCCCCTTCTTCGCCATCATAGAACTGCATATCCGCATTGATAGCATAGGGGATTTTCGCCTTGCGCAGTTCACATGCCATAAACCGTGCAAATGCAGTTTGCGCGGCAGAAGGCGCGTTTTTGATGGTCTCTCCCGGCGACCAGCCCCCCACCCAACTGAGATGACCCGTTTTCTGTTGCCAGTGAATGGCCGTATTAATACGGGCGCGAATGGCGGCTTTTTCTGCCGCAGTCCCCGACGTCCAGGGATACTTACCGTTATTTTTTAGCGGCCCCCACGGGAAGATATGCCATTCAGCCAGAACGGTATTCTGACTTTGCGGCGGTAATTTCAGATTAGGCAAATCTTCCGGTGCCGCGCGCAGTCGCGGAGCAATGAAAATCATCCGCTGCGGTGAAATGGCGTGGATTGTGCGAATCGTTTTGTCGTACACCCGATTGAGCGAAGTCTGATTGTGATTAAGCTTATCGGCAGGCTCATATATCAGGTCGAAACCCAGCAACGGCGAGCCTTGACCAAAGTAATGCGCCACCGCCACCCACCAGTTAACCACCTCTTTTTCGTTACCGGCGCTGGGGTCTTTTTTATATTCGTCAGCCTGATAGGCGATTATCGGGATCACGCCGTATTGCTCGCAAGCCTCTACCAGCTTGCGCAAATGGATGAGCCTGGCTTCTGTTGGCTCACCAGCCACACGAATACGCACATGAGAGATCCCCTTCGCCTTGAAATCCCGTACCACCAGCGGATCGAACTCGCGGATACCGCGATCTGTGCGAGCCCAGTCTACGTCCATTCCAACGCCAAGCTGCTGCGCATACAGCGCCGCCGTCAGCACAGGGGGCGCGGCATACACGGTGGCGCTGGCTAACAGTAAAAGGGAAACAATCGGCTTTAACACGGTCGTCCTTACGCAAATCATCAGGAGTGATATCACGTATTTAGCATGCTTTTTCACTTTCCGTGTAGAGAGAAAGCGTAAAAAATATTCGCGGCCCGCTTATTTAACCTGCTCCTGAAGCCAGCCAATAAACGCCTCAATTTTCGGCCACTGCCTGCCGGGCAGCGTGGTGATGTAATAGTGTTGATGGCATTTCAGCGCCATATCACCGAAAGGCGCGACCAGTTCCCCGCTGTCGAGACGTTTCTGCACCAGCCGCTTTCGGCCTATCGCCACGCCGATATGGTTCATGGCGGCAATTACCGCTAAATCAGAACGATCAAAGCCGATACCCGATGATGTCGGCAAATTCACGGCAAAATGCTGCGCCCAACTGTGCCATTCATCGGTTCCTGAGTCGTTACTCCATGCCTGTCTGTCATGCAGCAAGGTGCAGTGCGGCAAATTCACCAGCGAACCGGTAAGGTCATGGCGGCGAGCGTAGTCCGGGCTGCATACCGGCAGGATCTCTTCATCCATCAGGAAGTGGTGCGTAAGCTGCGCGGAGGGTGCATCGTCAAAATAGATAGCCAAATCGACCCCGGCACGCTGTAAATTGACGTTGTCGTTGCCGGTCAGGATGGTCAGTGAAATCGACGGATAGCGACGGGTAAAGTCGCCGAGCGCCGGAACCAGCCAGCACTGGGCGATAGAAGGCCGCGAGTAGACGGTGAGCGTCCCGGACAACTCCTGATTTTTAATATCGAGGATCTCCTGATTCAACGTATCCAGCGACGATTTCAGCGCCCAGAACACCCGCTTACCCTCGTGGGTGAGTTCCACTTTACGGTGTGAACGGACAAACAACTGAATGCCCAGCTCATCTTCCAGCTGATTAATGCGATGGCTGACGGCGCTGGGGCTTAACGACAGCTCATCTGCCGCCAGCGCAAACGACTGATGCCGGGCCGCCACTTCAAAGGTATACAGCTTTGACAGCTGCCAGCCATTGAGCAGCCGGTTTCTGACCTCGCGTAGGGGATCCAAACTCACCTCCAGTCCTCCTGATTCATGCGCCGGAGTGTAAAAAAGTTCGCTGTAAAAATCAGCACAAAGATGAATCAAAGTGAATCATATCGCATAAATGCAGCGTAATTAGACGTAAATCACTCATTTGATGCAATCTGGCTCATGTGAAAGGAGATTTATATCGTTTGTCAGACGGTGCCTTATTTTGTCCAATAACCTTATATTAATCACAGGGCAAGGTGAGCTATGCACTCTCAAATCTGGGTTGTGAGCACGCTGCTGATAAGCATCGTGTTAATCGTTTTGACCATCGTGAAGTTCAAATTCCACCCGTTTCTGGCGCTGCTGTTAGCCAGTTTCTTCGTGGGTACGATGATGGGGATGGGGCCGCTGGATATGGTCAATGCCATTGAGAGCGGCATCGGCGGTACGCTGGGCTTCCTCGCGGCGGTTATTGGCCTTGGGACCATTCTGGGCAAAATGATGGAAGTGTCCGGCGCGGCCGAACGCATCGGTCTGACGCTGCAGCGCTGCCGCTGGCTCTCCGCCGACGTCATTATGGTGCTGGTCGGGCTGATTTGTGGGATCACACTGTTCGTTGAAGTGGGCGTGGTGCTATTAATTCCACTGGCATTCTCTATTGCCAAAAAGACCAACACTTCGCTGCTGAAGCTGGCGATCCCGCTGTGTACGGCGCTGATGGCGGTGCACTGCGTCGTACCTCCGCATCCGGCGGCGCTGTTCGTGGCGAACAAGTTGGGCGCGGATATTGGCACCGTGATTGTCTACGGCTTACTGGTGGGCTTGATGGCATCGCTAATCGGCGGGCCGTTGTATCTGAAATTCCTCGGTAACCGTCTGCCATTTAAACCGGTACCGGCTGAGTTTTCCGATCTCAAGGTACGCGATGAAAGTACGTTGCCATCGCTGAGCGCCACGCTGTTTACCGTGCTGCTGCCAATTGGCCTGATGCTGGTCAAAACCGTCGCGGAACTGAACATGGCAAAAGGCGGTACGCTGTATACGCTGCTGGAGTTTATCGGTAACCCGATCACCGCGATGTTTATTGCCGTTTTCGTGGCCTATTACATTCTCGGTCTGCGTCAGCACATTGGTATGGGGGCATTGCTGACCCACACCGAAAACGGTTTTGGCTCGATTGCTAACATTTTGCTGATTATCGGTGCAGGCGGCGCATTCAACGCTATCCTCAAGAGCAGCGGGCTGGCGGATACTCTGGCGCTGATCCTCTCAAACATGCATATGCACCCGATTCTGCTGGCATGGCTGGTCGCACTGATTCTGCATGCGGCGGTAGGCTCAGCTACCGTTGCGATGATGGGCGCGACGGCAATCGTTGCCCCGATGCTACCGCTGTACCCCAACGTTAGCCCGGAGATCATCGCCATTGCCATCGGTTCCGGCGCTATTGGCTGCACGATCGTCACCGATTCCCTGTTCTGGCTGGTGAAGCAGTATTGCGGCGCCACCCTGAATGAAACGTTCAAATACTATACGACCGCGACATTTATCGCGTCCGTTATTGCACTGGCTTGCACATTCCTGCTTTCCTTTATTATCTAAGCGCGAAGAGACTGACTATGGAAAACATTCAAACACTTATCGCCCAGCATCCTTTAGTGGAAGATCTGGTGGCTCTGAAAGAGACAACCTGGTTTAACCCTGGCACCACCTCTCTTGCGGAAGGTTTACCGTATGTTGGCCTGACAGCACACGACGTTGAGGATGCCCACGCGCGTCTGACGCGCTTCGCACCGTATCTGGCGCAGGCCTTCCCGGAAACTGCCGCTACTGGGGGCATTATCGAATCTGAGCTGGCCGCCATCCCGGCCATGCAAAAACGGCTGGAAAAAGAGTTCGGGCAGCACATTAACGGCGAAATCCTGCTGAAGAAAGACAGTCACTTGCCAATTTCTGGCTCAATTAAAGCCCGCGGTGGCATTTATGAAGTCCTGACCCACGCTGAAAAACTGGCGTTGAAAGCGGGTCTGATAACGACAAATGATGATTACAGCATTCTGCTTTCTCCTGAGTTCAAACAGTTCTTCAGCCAGTACAGCATCGCAGTAGGTTCAACTGGCAACCTGGGGATGTCTATCGGCATCATGAGCGCCCGGATCGGCTTTAACGTTACGGTCCATATGTCTGCCGATGCCCGCGCGTGGAAAAAATCCAGGCTGCGCAGCCACGGCGTGACGGTGGTGGAGTACGAAGAAGATTACGGAGTGGCGGTTGAACAAGGTCGTAAGGCGGCACAGTCCGATCCAAACTGTTTCTTTATCGATGATGAAAATTCCCGCACGCTGTTCTTAGGCTATGCGGTGGCCGGACAGCGTCTGAAGGCGCAGTTTGCCCAGCAGGGGCGCGTGGTGGATGCCGATCATCCGCTGTTTGTTTACCTGCCATGCGGTGTGGGTGGTGGCCCTGGCGGCGTGGCGTTTGGTCTGAAGCTGGCATTCGGTGACAACGTTCATTGCTTCTTCGCAGAACCAACCCACTCCCCGTGCATGCTGCTGGGGATTTACACCGGGCTGCACGATACCATTTCCGTGCAGGATATCGGCATCGATAATCTGACGGCGGCAGATGGGCTGGCAGTCGGTCGCGCCTCGGGCTTTGTTGGCCGGGCGATGGAACGCCTGCTCGACGGACTGTACACCCTGGACGATCAGACTATGTACGATATGCTGGGCTGGCTGGCGCAGGAAGAAGGTATTCGCCTTGAGCCATCGGCGCTGGCGGGCATGGCTGGCCCTCAGCACGTTTGCGCCTCCACGAATTACCAGCAGATGCAAGGATTGAGCGCGGATCAGCTCAATAACGCCACGCACCTGGTGTGGGCGACCGGCGGCGGCATGGTGCCGGAAACCGAGATGGCGCAATACCTGGCGAAAGGGCGCTAACCCCCTCTGATCTCAACGCAGCATCGCCATCAGCTCCATCGGTGAGCGATGCTGTTTAATCAGATCGCGCATGACGCGCATATGGGGTGATGAGTGTTCAAAGAAGGCCTGATATCCCGCACACAGCACATTTTCCCCGTGAGTATCCCCATGCACCGGGCAATCACCACGGTAAAATTGCGATAAGGAACATGACCGACAACGCACGCTCTGCTGTGAGGTCGATTGCCGTTCAATTTGAACCGCCAGACCACACCATCGACGCAGAGTTTTATCAAAAAGCTGAATAGATACCCGATTAATATCTTCACGAACCCAGATATCAAATATCGTATTTAAAAACTGCCCCCACCCTTCTGGTGTGACAGATTCAGCCGTCAGGTTGCCTGCTTCATCGCGCTTAATCAGAGGGATAAACTGTACGAGACGAACATCGCCTTGTCGTAAATCACGGTACAGTTCAATAGGTTGCAAACTCTTCTGGTGATCAATCACCACCTTTAAAATACCCTCACTAACATCCATGTCCTCACATACTGTCATGCAAAATTCCCGATATATACGATAAGTTGGCGAACGTGTGTTACAGCAAACAGTATTGCAAGGGATAACACCGCGAGGGAGATCATAAATTTGTCACGCACCGCACGAGATTCAGAAAAATCGCTATGCGTAACATCCATCAGGTTACGGCTGCGGGTGTAGCGCCAGAGAATAATCGCCACAATTGCCAGCACCGCTATTGAAACCCAGAATAACGCTCCCGCCTGATGCCAGTTATGCTTAATCGCCAGCGCCATCAGTGCGCCATAGCCTAGCAACGTGCGAAACCAGGCCAGCGATGTCCGTTCCGGTTGTAGACCAGGATCGGACTGGCGACGGGCCTTACGACTACCCGGCATACAGCACCAGCGCCATAACAATCACCGCCACAAGCGTCAGCATGACGCTGATAATCAGCAGGCTGTTGGTGTACGGCATGTCCTCTTTCAGACGCATCGCCTTTTCATTTCGCAACCAGCGCAGATAACCGTAGATCGCCAGACCACCCGCAAACAGACACAGCAGCAAGGCAAGTGCCTCACGGATGACTGGCGTAGCAAAGTCCGGGGCCAGTTGATCAAGACCAACGCCCGCCGCCAGAAAACCCAGCGCAGTGCGGATCCACGCCAGAAACGTACGCTCATTTGCCAGTGAGAAGCGGTAATCCGGCGCTTCTCCAAGGCGGGAAATCTTCATGGCGACTCCTTCAATATTGTAGTCTGGTCGTTATACCGGAACAGTGAAAGAGTATGAACCTGATTCGCAAACGAAAGGGAGTGTAATGTGATGAGACAATGGAAAAGAGAGATGTGCTTTGAAATGCCGGATGGCGACTGGCGCCTTATCCGGCCTACAGTGAACGATGTAGGTCGGATAAGCGCAGCGCATCAGGCATTCCTGGATATGCTGACTGGATAGGTCAGTTTTAACCTAATCCCCAGAAGAGCACCGCCAGCAGTTGTGGGGTGATAATCCTCAGGAACATGACCAGCGGATAAACGGTGGCGTAGGAGAGCGCTGCCGCCCCGCTGGTGGCATGCAGGTTGTTAGCAAACGCCAGCGCAGGAGGATCGGTCATTGAGCCAGCCAACATGCCACACAGCGTCAGGTAGTTCATTTTGGTGAGAAGGCGCGCCAGCAGACCGACGGTAATCAGCGGGATTGCGGTGATAAAAATACCGTAGCCCACCCAGCTCAGACCGTCGCCCTGCGTCAGGGTATGAACAAAATCACCGCCTGACTTCAGACCAACCACCGCGAGAAACAGTACGATACCCAACTCTCGCAACGCCAGGTTCGCGCTGGGAGGCATAAACCAGTACAGCTTACCGATACTGCCAATACGCCCCAAAATCAGCGCCATAATCAGTGGTCCACCGGCCAGCCCCAGTTTTAATGCCACCGGGAAACCGGGGATAAACAGCGGGATTGAACCCAACAACACCCCCAGCCCGATCCCAATAAACACCGGCAACATCTGCACCTGCTGCAGTTTTTGCTGTGCGTTACCCACAACATTGGCAACGGCATCAATCGACGAAGGACGCCCCACCAGATTGAGGATATCGCCAAATTGCAGGCTGGCATCGCTGCTGGCGACCAGCTCAACGCCCGCGCGGTTCAGACGGGAAATCACCACGTCGTAACGTTCTTTAAAGTGCAGGTCACGGATCCGCTTGCCAAGCACCTGTTCGTTGGTCACAACGACACGTTCAACACGCAAATCCGTACCCCGCGTTGACAGCGAAGTGTCCACTTCCTGCCCAATCACCACCTTCGCATTATGCAGATCGCCAGGCTGTCCGACCAGGTGAAGCAGATCGCCCATCTGGATAATCGTCCCCGGCGACGGCACCATCAACGTTTCATCTCGCTTCAGGCGTGAACAGATGATTTTGTCGCTGTTCAGAATGGGGACATCCTGAATCGCCATATTATTGAGGTTCGGGTTTTCAACACGAATGTTCATCGTCTGAATCAGCGTATGACCGTTGGTCAGCGTTGATTCATGCTGCTGAGCTTCGGACTCAACGTTCACGCGGAAAATGAGGCGCATCAGCCACATTGTGAGCAAAATGCCGCAAATACCGAAAGGATAAGCCATGGCATAGCTCATCCCCATCTGATCGACCACATCCCCCGGCGTACCCAGATCGCGCAGAATTTGCTGCCCGGCACCCAGTGCGGGCGTATTGGTGACCGCGCCGGAGAAGATCCCCAGCACCACAGGCAGCGGAATAGCGAAGATCTTATGCAGAAGCGCGGTAACCAGCCCCCCGATAATCACGATCAGCACTGCAAACAGGTTCAGACGCAGTCCCGAAACACGCAGTGAGGCAAAGAAACCCGGCCCTACCTGGATGCCGATGGTATAGACGAAGAGTATCAGGCCAAATTCCTGAATAAAATGCAACATATCGCCGCTCAGGGTCATCCCTGCCTGATCGACAAAGTGTCCGACGATGATACCGCCGAACAGTACGCCTCCGATGCCAAAACCAACGCCCCGTACTTTAATGTTGCCGATCCATAACCCGACAACCGCCACCAATGCCAGAACGCTGACCGTCAATGCTATATCACTCATTCTTCTGTTCCCTGTGAATAACATCATTAAGTAAATGGATTCTCGCAGAGTACAAGCGCAATGTATGGGGGGTAAAGCACAAAAAAGCCCCGTCATTTCTGGCGGGGCAAAGGCCTGGAGCTATTTAGCTATTTAATGCGGGACGTTCGCTGATGGCGATACGTTGTGGAGCAATGGTTTCAGGTTCATTACGGGTCAAATCAATATGCAGTAAGCCATTGGTGAAGCTTGCGCCGGAGACTTCCATATTTTCAGCCAACGTAAAGCTCAGACTGAATGATTGAGTGACCAGCCCCTGATGCAACCATTTGGTCTCTTTTTCCGGCTGCTGCGGCGTACCTTTTACGGTCAGACGCGTGCCTTCCAGTTGAATATCCAAATCTTCCTGACGGAAACCGGCTAACGCAAGGGTAATGCGGTAGTGGTTATCATCGCTCTTTTCGATGTTATAGGGTGGGAAGCTTTGGCTTTCACCAGCGTTTTGTAATGCATTGGCCAGTTTGTCAAAACCGATCCATTGACGCAGCAGTGGGGATAAATCGTAGTTACGCATAATATTCTCCTTCTAAGAAGCGAGTAAGTACCTTTCGGCTCCCTGACGGCAAGCCTGTGCTTAGCAGAGCCGCGCAAGCGGCCCGACAGATAAATTAGTTGATTTCGATGCGGCGCGGTTTGTTCGCTTCAGGAATCACGCGCTCAAGCTCGATATACAGCAGACCGTTTACCAGGTTTGCGCCGCGAACGTGGATGTTCTCCGCTAACTGGAACTTGCGTTCGAAGTTGCGTTCGGCAATACCCTGGTACAGGTAAGTACGTTCTTTTTGCTCGTCCGCATGCGCGCCTTTCACCACCAGCAAATTATCCTGGGCGGTAATTTCCAGCTCGCTTTCAGCAAAGCCCGCAACGGCAATCGCAATGCGGTAGTGGTTTTCGTCTACCAGCTCAACATTGTACGGAGGGTAGCCACCATTGCTTTGGCCCTGGTTGTTTTCCAGCAGGTTAAACAGACGATCAAATCCAATAGCAGAACGGTATAGCGGGGATAAATCAAAGTTACGCATAATCAATAGCTCCTGAAATCAGCGAGAATGTTGGACCTTCCATCTTGGACAGGTCAGGTAGCCAGGACACCCATCAGGCATGCCCTTCATTTGTCTACACCCTAAAAATGGGTCTTAATACAAACTTTTCAAGCGTACTCCTCTGACTTTTTTTGCAGTTTGTTGTCTATTGCATACACTGGGGGGAGCAGTCGTTATCGTTAAATCGCGATTGCCGCCACAGTGCGACAAGATGGTGATGTTATTTTCGCAACGGATCGCTTTAACTCACCCTGCAAACACGATGATTAGCAGATGAAATAATGATGATAAAAAAAATAGTGTTAACACTGATGATGTGCAGCGGGATGGTTTTTATCAGCGGCTGTTCCAGCGTGATGTCACATACCGGAGGGAAAGAAGGGATATATCCTGGCACGCGCGCCAGCGCCACAATGATTAGCGAAAGTGATACAAACTGGGGAACAAAGTCGCTGGCGATTCTGGATATGCCTTTTACCGCGGTTCTGGATACGGTACTGCTTCCGTGGGATCTCTTTCGCAAAGATAACTCGGTTCGATCTCGCGTAGAAAAGAGCGAGGAGAGAACGCAAGCCACCAACGCCGTTATCCCCCCAGCTCAAATGCCTGCGCCTTAAGTTAACGTCTGGTTTCTGTCACCCATAGCTGGCGGAAACCGTCGACGTCTTCCATCCATGCAACCTGTCGGCCATCAGGAGAGAAGACGATCGCATCTGCTGAAGGTGGGTTGCCATGGCTGGTCGTTAAAAATTCAATCTCTCCCGTCTGCGCATCACAACAAGCGATTCTGTTCTGCAGTACAAATCCCAACCATTTTCCCGACGGATGCCAGTTGAATGCTGACTGAATATCCGTGTCACAGCGGGTAAGCTGACGCGGTTCTCCTCCCTGTGGGGAAATCAACCATAACTGCACGATACCGTTGTCATCACGCATCAGAAACGCAATTTCGGCTGCCGTTGGATTACTGCGCACCCAATGCCGCGGTTGATTCACCAGCCCCGGGAAGGCGTGATCATGAGTAAACGTCAGACGGCGCTGAACGATGCCGGCTGGTGGCGCAGGCATTGTTGCTTCCGTTCCTTCCAGAGGTGCCTCGCCAGGCTGTTTCCAGCCACTTTCATGGCGTGGCAAATCAACGATAAACAGTTCCGGTACTTTTTCGCCACTGACAGACAACGTGTCGCCGATAAAGGCCAGCGTATGATCCCCCACCCAGCCTTCTTCATAAGCGCGGTTAATCTCATCGCTCCCCGGTTTTGGCGTTGGTGTCGTCTGGCTCACCAGCACGCACCAAGAGTTCCCGCTGTATTCACGGGGATGCTGCGCAGATACATTCACCGGCCCATACGGCGCAGCAACGCCGACATTACGTAAATCCAGCGCCGGTGAGCGCTCATGTAGCACGTGATCGTTATAGGTGAAACTGACAAACTCGCCGTTTGGGCTAAAAACATGCACATGACTACCTCCGCGCAGCGCGCCTGGGGTATACGGCGCAGTAATATCCATCGCATCCAGATTCCCCACATCTGCCTGCGTAGCAATCACTCCACGGCGATGATGAAAATCGTAATACCATGTTTCATCAGGGTTTTCTGGTCCATGAATGAACACATATTTTTCAGCTTTTGGATGAACGGTCACCACGCCGACGTGTGCGCCTTGCGTAGCACGGTAAATCACCGCCACCTCACCGGTGTGAATATTGACGCGTTCAATCGTCTCTCCGGTAAACGATGCACCGGAAGGACGCACATCAAAGACCAGCCACTGGCTGTCCGGTGTCCAGGTGTTGATATTGGTAAGCTGATGATTACGCGCTGCAAAGGTGATTTGTTTCATGGTGGTGTCCCGGACGAAAAATACCGCTCCTTTTTACCACGCACAGCGCGTATCCCATAAGCCTTTAGCGGGCCGCAAGCGCATCAGCTTGCTGAGCGTTCACAGCCAAAGCGGGGAAGTCCTCGAACGTATAGTAACGAATGGGTGGCGGTAACTGCTCCATTGCTGTACCCGGCCACAGTTGCAACTCTCCGACAGCATTGAGATCAACGCCCTGCCAGTGGTGCGGCAGCGCCAGTCGCTGCAGAACAGCCCGCTCGCCAGGCACGCGTGTCGGCAAACGATTATCCCCCATCTGATAGTTACGCCGCAGCACCAGATACTTTTCCGGCACCCGACGCCGACTGTTCCACCAGCGGCCGTCCAGCATATCGAAATGGAAACGGGTGAGTTCCGGCGACAGAGCGCCAAGATGGACAAGTGCCTGGCGAAGTGCCGTCCCCATCGCCACCTCGTAAACCCCCTGAGAAACTGTTTGCCCCTCCAGAATCAGCGACACCGCCAGGCGGGCACCAAGCAGATTGGAGTAAAGATCCTCTGGCGAAAATGCAGAAACACCTTCAGAAAATCCGGGAACAGACTCAAAACCGTACCATTGCGCAATTTCATGCCACTCCGCGACCTGAAACGCCAGATGAGCGGCCAGCCAGGCTGCCAGCGTGTAACGCGCGACAGGATCGGTTGGTAGTGTAAAGGCATTAAACACTAACCGACGCTGGGCCAGTTCGCTATCCAGATCGAGCGTAAAAGCCTGTCCCAGTTTCGGCAGGATCTGACTAAAGATATAGACCGTCATATCAGCGGTATCACGCACGTGGGCGGTATCAATAAAGCCACCGTGCGTGGTGTAGAGAATGCCGTTATTTTCACGGCTTAAGCCGGTCAGGTTTTCCAGCCCGGCCAGCATGCTATCGTTGTACTGATGCAATCCAAGGTGGCTCGCCGGGACCACGTTATCCAGCTGATAAAACGGTACCGGCATGCCCAGCAATTCCGCATGCAAGTTGTAGCCAAATGCACAGCAAGGACGTAACCCTTTAGGCAGTGGCTGTGGCGGCATAGCAGGCCACGCGGTGGTCGCTCTCGTTGTTACCTGCGGAGACAGATCTAATGCCACTGGTAGTGCCGCCCCAGCGCTGCCTGCGAGAAGTGATGCCAGTAACGACATAGTTTTCAGCAACCTGCTCAAAATGCCTCTCCGACCTGAAAATAGAAACCGCTGCTGCCTTTGCCGATGCCGTAATCCAGGCGTACATTGACGCGCGGCTTGAATTCAAAGCGATAACCGACTCCTGCCGAGGGCAGGAGTCGTCCGTCGTCCAGCGCACTAAATGATGGCCCCATAGTCCCTGCACCCAGCCAACCGACCACGCCGTGCCGCCAATCGAGCTTGCGGCGATACTCAAGTTGCCCGCTGACGACATTCTTGTCCCGATAGCGCCCTTCGTAATAACCGCGCATGCGTTGATTGCTACCGAGCAGCGGCATCGTGCTCCACGGCACTGCTCCCTGGGTAAACGTGCCATCTGCCTCCCATGCCAGCACGTTTTTATCGTCCAGCGAGTGGTAACGGCTGTAATGCAACTGGTATTCATCAAACCGGGTATCGCTCCCCACCTCAGGAGTAAAGCGGGTGTAGCGCACATCGGCATACTGCCCTTTACGCGGATTGGGTACGAAATCACGATCGTCCCAGCTCAGTTCCACGCTACTCCCGGAACTGAGAACCGATGCCCCCTGCGGCGTAGTTTCAATTTTCGGCGGATCGTTGTCGTCCATTTGGGCAGCATGCTGGGTATTCAGCGACCAGCCGACCCCCAGATAGATGTTAGGCGCTAACCGCCGGTATAGCGTTGGACGCAAATCCAGGACCTGAGCGGTATATTGCTGTTTTTGGCTATCTTTATCTCCGGCGCTAAAACCCTGCCCCCAGTAGTAGGTTGGGGTATCTGTTAATGCGCCATTAAGAAAGAAACGCCAGCGATCGTCGGCGAAAAAAGCATAATTTTGCATCGTGATGCCAAAGGCCCCCGTTGAGCTAAAGTAGCCGCTCAACGTCAGCGTCGAGTTTTGACTCACCGTATCGTTCGGATCGGGTCGATACATCCCCACCACCGCCGTCCCGATCCCCAGCCCCAGTTCTGGGGTATAAAACGGCCCAGGCATCACTCCCCAGTCGATACCTTTAGTGGCGTTAAAGTTATCGCTGGCGCCCAGTTTATTCAGCCAGCCGTCAATCTCATTGCGGGTCGGCAGCGCCGACTGAACGTATCCGGCAAACAGGCAGAAAAACAGAAGCAGGCCGATGCGCGTCAAAAACGATACTCTCCCGCAGCAAAGAAGCTATTACGGTCGGCGAAGCCAATTTCGGTGGTGATATTAACGTTGCGGGTCAACTCATATTGCGCGCCTACCAGCACGTTCCAGGGGGATTGCAGGTGTTGTTTAACATCGAAGCGACCATTGCTATCCTTGTTCGCAATATCCACCATTTTTTGCAGCGCCGCAGAAGGCATCGTGAGATCGTTCAGGCTGCCGCTAAATTCTTGCTGCACATCCTGATACATGCTGCCCACCCACAGATTTAACTTACCGGATGGCATGTGCAGGGTCTCCATGCCGGGAGTGGTAAAGCGATAACCTACACGCGGAGAGATGGTAAAGGCATTAATACTGCCATCAAGGATATCGAACTGTGTTTGCGTATAGTTGGCATCAAAAGCCGTAAACCAGTTGCCCACTCCACCAACCAGAGTCGTTCCTACACCGTAGGTTGTGCCTTTAAAGTCGAGCTGAAATGCCAGATTCTGCAAATTGGCTGGTGTACGGTATTTACGTGGTCCTTTGATTCCTACACCTATCTGCGAAACAGAGTGTCCGTCGGTATAGCCAATCAGACCATAGACGTTCATAAAGGGCAGCAGCCAGGCATCCAGTTTTAAGGTTTCGGTTTTACTTCTCTCCCGGGTGTTGCCGACGTTGATTTTAAACGCGTTATCCAACGAGTGACCGCGCAGGGAAAGACCGTTGAAATTGATGCTGTCTACATTAATGTTTTGCCTGATATTCATGTAGTTAATATTCACGCCAAACGGCTCAGGCAGGTCGTAGCCACGTTTATGTGCCTCCTCACCTAAAAACGGCAAAACAGAGTGGCTTGTGGTTGGTTTAGCCGCGGGTTTTGTCGGCAAAGAAGTAGCCTGACCATCGTCCTGATAGTCATACAGCGGTGTCAATGTTGAGCCAGAATCCGTCGCAGCCCAGGCCTGAAAAGCCAAACAGGAAGACGTCATCAACACCAGGCGGATGCGTGTGTTAGTCATAAGGAAACATAGTTGCAGGCAGGAATCGCCCGAATATAAAAGAAGGGGGGGGAGAGTATAGAAGTTACGTGCTAAGTGGGGGGATTAATGTGCGATTTCACATCTGATAATACAAACATGATTTTTATAACATTCTTAATGTTTTATGCCTGGCCGAAGCCAGGCATACGTGTATCAGGAGAGAACGTATTTCTCAATCGCCCAGGCTACGCCGTCTTCAAGATTGGATTTCGTCACGAAGTTAGCCACTTCTTTCACCGACGAAATAGCATTATCCATTGCAACGCCTACGCCTGCGTATTCGATCATCGCGATATCATTTTCCTGATCGCCAATCGCCATCACCTCTTCGGCTTTAATTCCTAACGCATCGGCCAGCGATTTCACGCCAGTGCCTTTATTAACGCGTTTATCCAGAATTTCGAGGAAATACGGCGCACTTTTCAGTACGGTGTACTTCTCTTTTACCTCTGCTGGAATACGTGAGATGGCTTGATCGAGGATTTCTGGTTCATCAATCATCATCACTTTCAGGAACTGGGTCGCCGGGTCCATTTTCTCTGCTTCACAGAACACCAGCGGGATGGTCGCGACAAAAGACTCATGCACCGTGTAGTAACTGATATCACGGTTGGCGGTATACAGAGTATTGCGATCGAGTGCGTGGAAATGCGAGCCGACCGTCCTGGAGAGTTGTTCCAGGAAGCGGTAATCATCATAGCTCAGCGCGGTTTGCGCGACGGTGCTTCCATCTCCGGCTTTCTGCACCAGCGCACCGTTGTAGGTAATACAGTAGTCACCGGGTTGTTCCATATGCAGTTCTTTCAGATAGCTGTGGACGCCAGCATACGGGCGCCCCGTGGTCAGCACCACATTCACACCTCGCGCGCGTGCCGCGGCAATCGCCGTTTTGACCGCTGGTGAAATGGTGTGATCGGGCAGCAGAAGTGTGCCATCCATGTCGATAGCAATAAGTTTGATAGCCATGAGTTCCCCGGATTAAATGAGTCCATCCTCATGCTAACGCGATTCCGCTCAAAAAACAGCTACGAAAAGGGGGATGGAAAGGGGAATCGGGATTCCCCTTTTGACAATCGATGGTAGGGCGGATAGGGCCTGAGCCGCCATCCGGCAAACGCAGACGAACTGCCTGATGGCGCTTCGCTTATCAGGCCTACAGGAGCAGGCCTGAGGTACATGTTAGATATCGATATTCGCCGCTTTCAGGGCGTTTTCTTCGATAAATGCACGACGCGGTTCAACAGCATCACCCATCAGCGTGGTGAACAACTGGTCAGCGGCAATCGCATCCTTCACGGTAACCCGCAGCATACGGCGGCTTTCCGGATCCATGGTAGTTTCCCACAGCTGTTCCGGGTTCATCTCGCCCAGACCTTTATAGCGCTGAATCGCGAGGCCACGACGGGACTCTTTCACCAGCCAGTCCAGCGCCTGCTCGAAGCTGGCAACCGGCTGACGACGCTCGCCACGTTCGATAAACGCATCGTCTTCGATCAGGCCACGTAGTTTCTCACCCAGCGTGCAGATACGACGGTATTCGCCGCCGGTCACAAACTCGTGATCCAGCGGATAGTCGGTATCAACACCGTGGGTACGCACGCGGATCACCGGCTCGAACAGGTTCAGTTCAGCGTCTTTACGCACAAAGCTGTTCCAGGTGCTGCCGTGCATTTCGTTTTCATTCAGCACGTTAACCAGTTGGGAAACCCAGGCAGTGACTTTCGCTTCATCAGTGAGATCGGCTTCAGCCAGCGTCGGTTGATAAACCAGTTCTTTCAACAGCGCTTTCGGGAAACGGCGTTCCATACGGCCAATCATTTTCTGCGTGGCGTTGTATTCAGAAACCAGTTTTTCCAGCGCATCACCCGCCAGCGCCGGCGCGTGGGCATTGGTGTGCAGCGTAGCACCATCAAGGGCGATAGAGATCTGGTACTGATCCATCGCTTCATCGTCTTTGATGTACTGTTCCTGCTTGCCTTTCTTCACTTTGTACAGCGGCGGCTGCGCAATGTAGACGTGGCCGCGCTCAACGATTTCCGGCATCTGACGATAGAAGAAGGTCAACAGCAGCGTACGGATGTGCGAGCCATCGACGTCCGCATCGGTCATGATGATGATGCTGTGATAACGCAGTTTGTCCGGGTTGTACTCGTCACGACCGATGCCACAGCCCAGTGCGGTGATCAGCGTCGCCACTTCCTGAGAAGAGAGCATCTTGTCGAAGCGCGCCTTCTCAACGTTAAGAATTTTACCCTTCAGCGGCAGAATCGCCTGGTTTTTACGGTTACGTCCCTGCTTCGCAGAGCCGCCCGCTGAGTCCCCTTCCACCAGGTACAGTTCAGAGTGAGCCGGGTCGCGTTCCTGACAGTCCGCCAGTTTGCCCGGCAGACCCGCTAAGTCCAGCGCACCTTTACGGCGGGTCATTTCACGCGCGCGGCGTGCGGCTTCACGAGCACGCGCCGCATCAATAATTTTGCCGACGACGATTTTCGCGTCAGACGGGTTTTCCAGCAGGTATTCGCTCAGCAGTTCGTTCATCTGCTGTTCTACCGCCGATTTCACCTCAGAAGAGACCAGCTTGTCTTTGGTCTGGGAAGAGAATTTCGGATCCGGTACCTTCACGGAAACAACGGCAATCAGGCCTTCACGGGCATCGTCACCGGTGGCGCTGACTTTCGCTTTTTTGCTGTAGCCTTCTTTGTCCATGTAGGCGTTCAGGGTACGGGTCATCGCCGCACGGAAGCCTGCAAGGTGAGTACCGCCGTCACGCTGCGGAATGTTGTTGGTGAAGCAGTAGATGTTTTCCTGGAAACCATCGTTCCACTGCAGCGCAACTTCAACGCCGATACCGTCTTTTTCAGTGGAGAAGTAGAAGATATTCGGGTGGATCGGCGTTTTGTTTTTGTTGAGGTATTCAACAAACGCCTTGATGCCGCCTTCGTAGTGGAAATGATCTTCTTTGCCATCGCGCTTATCGCGCAGACGAATAGACACGCCGGAGTTCAGGAATGACAGCTCGCGCAGACGCTTCGCCAGAATGTCGTATTCGAACTCAACGACGTTGGTAAAGGTTTCGTGGCTTGGCCAGAAACGGACCTGAGTCCCCGTCATTTCTGTTTCGCCAGTTACTGCCAGCGGCGCCTGCGGCACACCGTGCACGTAAGTTTGCTGATGCACTTTGCCTTCACGACGAATCACCAGTTCCAGCTTCTGTGACAGGGCGTTAACGACGGAAACACCTACGCCGTGCAGACCACCGGAAACTTTATAGGAGTTATCATCGAATTTACCGCCTGCGTGCAAAACGGTCATGATAACTTCCGCTGCCGAAACGCCCTCTTCTGGGTGGATACCGGTTGGGATACCACGGCCATCATCGGTAACGGACACGGAGTTGTCAGCGTGAATCGTTACCACGATATCTTTACAGTGACCCGCGAGCGCTTCGTCGATAGCGTTATCTACCACCTCGAATACCATGTGGTGCAGACCGGTGCCGTCATCCGTGTCGCCGATATACATACCCGGGCGCTTACGCACCGCATCCAGTCCTTTCAGGACTTTGATACTGGAGGAGTCATAAGAATTCGACATCAACGTTTCTCGCTCATTTTATCTTGGGTTAATCCGTTATTTTACCCTTTTCCACGGTAAACATCTTCGAATTTTCATCGGACATGTCTATAACGTGTTCAGCGCTGATTGCGCTGACAAAGACCTGAGATTGCGTGGCTTTTAAGCGGCTGGCCAGCAGTCCGCGACGCGCGTCATCCAGTTCAGAGGCAAAATCATCTATCAGGTACAGGCAGCGCCGCCCGCTTTCACGGGTCAGAAACTCCCCTTGCGCCAGACGTAAGGCGCACATCAGCAGCTTGAGCTGCCCACGCGACAACGTATCTTCCACCGGCGCACCGTCGGCGCGAATGCGGAAATCCGCCTTATGCGGGCCGTGCGCGGTGTAGGTCAACATGCGATCGCGTTCAAAACTGCGTTCCAGCACTTCGGCGTAATCTGTCTCTTTCTCCCAGCCGCGCTGGAAAGAGAAGGAGAGAGAAAATTCGGGAAGAAACTGCTGGCAGGTATCCGCCATATCCTGCGCGATACCGGCGCTGTACTCCGCGCGCCAGGTGCTGATTTGTTCCGCCAACGGGATCAGTTCTTTATCCCACGGGCGGAGTTGCTCATAACGACTTACCTGGCGCAGTGCCGCATTGCGCTGCTTGAGCAGGCGCTTCAGGTTGCTCCAGGCGGTGAAAAATCCGGCTTCATTGTGAAAGCATCCCCAGTCAAGGAATGCTCTTCTGTATTTGGGGCCGCCATTGAGTAAAGTAAACCCCTCGGGCGTGATCAGCTGCATCGGCATCAGGTGCGCCAGTTCCGCGACCTTGTGCCCGTCAGTGCCGTCAATGCGCACTTTACTGTCGCCCAGTTTGTCTTTCGTCAGACCAATCGACGTCTCACGCTCATCACCCTGCAAACGCCCGTGTAAAACAAACGATTCCTGTTCGTGGCGGATCACGCGACCAATTTGCAAACTGCGAAACGCCCGACCGTGGCCGAGCGTATAGATAGCTTCCAGCACGCTGGTTTTGCCGCTGCCGTTAGCGCCTACCAGGAAGTTAAAGCCGGGAGATAAAGCGAGATCCGCGTTTTCGATATTACGAAAATCGCGGATCAACAGGCGGGTCAGCGACATTACAGTCTCATTGGCATAACAACGTAAGCCGCGCTCTGGCTGGCTGCATCTTCAATTTGTACGCTGGAGACGGAATCGGTCAGCAGAATACGCACGTTCTCGCACTTCAGCGCGTTCAGAACGTCCAGTACGTAGCTAACGTTAAAGCCGATTTCCAGTTCTGTACCAGGATAGGAGACATCCAGAATTTCTTCGGCTTCTTCCTGCTCCGGGTTATTAGCGGTGATTTTCAGCTGGTTTTCACTGACATACAGACGCACGCCGCGGAATTTCTCGTTAGAGAGGATCGCCGCACGAGCAAACGCCTGTTTGAGGATATCGCAACCTGCTTCCAGATGTTTGTCCGGATTCTTCGGCAGTACGCGGCGATAATCCGGGAAACGACCGTCAACCAGCTTGGAGGTAAAGATGAAATCACCCACGTGCGCACGAATGTTGTTGCTGCCAATCTGCACGCGCAGCGGGTTATCGCCGCCGTCGAGCATACGCATCAGTTCAATCACGCCTTTACGCGGTACGATCACCGAATGGCTGGGCAACGGCTGACCGACAGGCATTGAACAGACCGCCAGGCGGTGACCGTCGGTCGCCACGGTACGCAGCTCTTCCCCTTCGGTTTCAAACAGCATGCCGTTTAAATAGTAACGCACGTCCTGATGCGCCATTGAAAACTGCGTGGCTTCAATCAGACGCTTCATCGTCGCCTGCGGTAGCGTGAATTCGACTTCGCTCTGCCAGTCGTCCAGATTCGGGAAGTCGGCGGCAGGCAGCGTGGACAGCGAGAAACGGCTGCGGCCAGAACGCACCAGCATACGGTCGCCTTCCAGTTGAACGGCAATTTCTGCGCCTTCCGGCAACCCGCGGCAAATATCGAAGAATTTACGCGCCGGAACGGTGGTCGCACCAGGTTCATGCGGCTGGATCAGCGCCACGCGCGCCACCATCTCCATTTCGAGATCGGTACCGGTCAGAGAAAGCGCACCGTCAGCAACCTGCAGCAGCAAGTTTCCGAGGATCGGCAGTGTAGGACGTCCACCCAGCGGGCCGCTGACCTGCTGAAGCGGTTTTAATAAATGTTCACGTTCAACGGTAAATTTCATAGCGTCACGAAGATAATGTTCTGATTAAATTGGAGAAATCTTCTTTAATATCATGGCTTTCTTCACGCAACTGCTCAATCTTACGGCAGGCATGAAGCACGGTAGTATGATCGCGCCCACCAAACGCATCGCCAATTTCCGGCAGACTGTGGTTAGTGAGCTCTTTTGCCAGCGCCATCGCCATCTGACGCGGACGTGCTACCGAACGAGATCGACGCTTAGAAAGCAGATCCGCAATTTTGATTTTGTAATACTCTGCCACCGTCTTTTGAATATTGTCGATGGTGACCAGCTTTTCCTGCAAAGCCAGCAAATCGCGCAGCGCTTCACGCACGAAATCGATAGTAATTGCCCGGCCGGTAAAATTGGCGTTAGCGATCACGCGGTTCAGTGCGCCTTCCAGTTCACGCACGTTAGAGCGTAGACGCTTGGCGATAAAGAACGCCACTTCACCCGGCAGACGAATGTCGTTTTCGTCAGCCTTTTTCATCAGGATCGCGACGCGTGTTTCCAGCTCAGGCGGCTCGATCGCGACAGTCAGTCCCCAGCCGAAGCGAGATTTCAGACGATCTTCAACGCCGTTGATCTCCTTCGGATAGCGATCCGAGGTCAGGATGATCTGCTGATTACCTTCCAGCAGGGCATTAAAGGTGTGGAAAAATTCTTCCTGTGAACGTTCTTTATTAGCAAAGAATTGAATATCGTCAATCAGCAGCGCATCAACGGAACGGTAATAGCGTTTAAACTCTTCGATCGCATTGTTTTGCAGGGCTTTAACCATGTCCTGCACAAAACGCTCGGAGTGCATATACACCACTTTTGCGTTCGGCTTACGCGCCATAATGCCGTTACCGACAGCGTGCAGCAGGTGGGTTTTACCCAGACCCGTACCGCCATAAAGGAATAACGGATTGTAGGCGCCGCCTGGATTGTCCGCCACCTGACGTGCCGCCGCGCGCGCCAGTTGGTTAGATTTACCTTCAACGAAGTTATCAAACGTATGTTTGACGTTGACGTTAGAGCGATAGGTAGGTTCAGCCGGAGCCGGGACGTTATCCCAGCCAGGGCGCGCTGCCGGTACGGTACGTTGCGGTTGCACTTGCTGAGCCACTTGGGCGGGCGCCACAACGTTGTTGACCGGCGTTTTCAGCGTTTGCGTAACGGGTTTAGTGCCAACCTCAAAACGCAGCTGTGGGGCATCCGCTCCGCAAAAATTATTGAGTAATCCATTAATATTATTAAGGTATTTATCCCTTACCCAATCGAGCACGAAACGGTTTGGCGCATACAAAGCCAGCGTGTTATCGCTCAGTTCCGCCTGCAATGGGCGTATCCACATACTGAATTCTGTGGCTGGTAACTCATCCTGCAATCGGGCAAGACACTGCTGCCAAAGCGAAAGTGACAC